>NZ_CP117879.1 GCF_028736155.1 Flavobacterium sp. KACC 22763 | reverse complement strand
AACGATTCGTGCATAAATCCTGTATCAGCATTTGTTTTGATTAAATTGCTGATGCAAGCCTTTATTTCTTTTTCGTCGACACTTGTAATGGCTCTCAAAACAATACTCATTGGCCAAATGGTATCAACTCCTGTATGCGGACCTCCAATTCCTTCTCCTGCTTTTCCTTTGTAGAAAAACGGATTATTCTCTGACAACACTACTTTTCTTGTATTTAGATATAATGGATCATTTGGAGCAATCACGCCTAAATAAGGCAATGACAATAGAGACGGTACATTGGCATCATCCATCATATGGAAACTGCCGTATCCGTTTACTTCAAAAGCAATAATTTTTCCGAATTTCGGGTGATTGATAATTCCGTGTTCATTAAGCCCCTTTTGAACCTCTTCTCTTAATTTTGTCGCTTTAGCAACTAAATCATTGTCTTTTAAAGCTGGAAGAGAAAAAATCTCGATCAGATAGCCTAATATTTCAATCGCAAACATATTACTCGGAATTAGATAACCGAATAAAGTAGAATCGTCGCTTGGTCTGAAGGTCGAAACGATTAATCCGCACGGTTTTACTGGATACCCATAACCGCCTAACGGAACGCCATCTGTTGCCCACGCCGTCTGACGCTGAAAACTATATGGACCGCCTTTGCCATCCATTCGCTGTTGTTCTTTAAAAGTCTGGAGGATTAAAAGCATGGCTTCTTTCCATTTGGCATCAAATAAACTGATATCTCCCGTTTCTTTCCAATAACCGTGTGCTAATCGAACAGGATAACACAAACTGTCAATTTCCCATTTTCTTTCATGAATTCCGGGTTGCATTTTGGTAAGGTCGCGCTTCCATTCGCTTTCCTTTGTAAAATCTTTATAAAACGCATTCGCATACGGATCTAGCAGTATACATTTCGCTTGACGATTAATAACACCTTTTACCAATTCTGCCAATTTCGGGTCTTCTTTTACAAACGGAATATAAGGCCAGATCTGAGCTGTACTGTCACGAAGCCACATGGCATCAATGTCTCCTGTAATGACATACGTATCAGGTTTTCCGTCAATAATTTCAAAATCGACTGTTGTATCTAATGTATTTGGAAAACAGTTTTCGAATATCCATGCCAATTCTGGATTGGCAATTTGTTTTTTAATGCGTACGATAGCAGCTTCAATTGCTTTGCTTGTAAATTTTCTTTCGGCAACAGGAGGTCTTTTAGAAACAAAATCTTTTAACGGAAAGGGAAAAGTATCTGAATTAAACCCAAAAGCTTCTGTTTGAAGTGCCAATAATCCTGCTGAAAAAATGCCTGCGTTTTTTATAAATTTTCTACGTGACTGCATATCTTTTTATTTTGAAGTTGAATAAGAATATGGGTATGCTTCTTTTGTTGTGCCTCTTTTAAAATTAGGAGAACTTGTCATATCAAAATTTAACTCCCCTCCTTTTAACACATCAAAATGATTGATATAATTTTTGGTATGAAGAACATTATCCCATTTTAATTCGTTTACATATTTATTAGTTTCTGAATTATTCGGTGCATTAATAATAAGCTGTTTCCCGTTTTCTAACTGTAAAGTTGTTTTCTTAAACAAAGGCGCTCCCAAAACATATTCTTCTGTTCCTGGGCAAACTGGATAGAATCCCATGGCTGAGAAAATATACCATGCAGAAGTCTGTCCGTTATCTTCATCTCCGCAATAACCGTCTGGAGTTGGTTTGTACAAACGGTTCATGACTTCTCTTGACCAATATTGCGTTTTCCAAGGTTCCCCAGCATAATTGTACAGATAAATCATGTGCTGAATTGGCTGGTTTCCGTGAGCGTATTGTCCCATATTCATAATCTGCATTTCGCGGATTTCATGAATAACAGCTCCATAATAACTGTCATCAAAAATTGGTGGTGTGGTAAATACAGCATCTAATTTTTCTGTGAAATTTTTCTCTCCGCCCATCAAATCAATCAAGCCTTGAATGTCGTGAAAAACGCTCCAACTGTAATGCCAGCTATTTCCTTCAGTAAAAGCATCTCCCCATTTAAACGGATTAAAATTGGCTGGAAAACTGCCGTCTTTATTTCGTCCGCTCATTAATCCTACTGATGGATTGTAGAGTTTTTTGTAATTCAGCATTCGCTTTTCATACAAACTAATTTCCTTTTTCGGGCGATTTAATGCTTTTGCCAATTTCCAAATTGTAAAATCATCATAAGCATATTCTAATGTTCGTGCAGCATTTTCGTTGATTTTTACATCATACGGAACATATCCTAAAGTGTTGTAGTACTGAACTCCTTTTCTTCCAACAGCATCCATCGGACCTTCGTTGTTCGCACCATGCAATAAAGCTTCGTACAAAGTATTGATATCATAACCGCGTAATCCTTTCATATAAGCATCAGAAACGACAGAAGCTGAATTATTTCCAACCATAACATTTCTAAAACCTGGACTTGACCATTCTGGCAGAAATCCACCTTCTTTATAATCGTTGATTAATCCTTCCTGCATTTCTTTGTTTATTGAAGGATAGACCAAATTTAGCAATGGATATAAGGCGCGGAAAGTATCCCAAAATCCAGTTCCTGCATACATATAACCTGAAAGGGTTTTTCCGTTGTATGGGCTATAGTGCACAATTTTTCCGTCTTTATCAATTTCATATTGCTTTTGAGGAAAACAAACTGTACGGTATAAACAAGAATAAAAGGTCTTTAACTGATCTGTATTGGTATCTTCAATCGCAATTTTTCCTAAAACTTTATTCCATTCTGCTTTAGATTGCAAAACCGTTTCTTTAAAAGTTGATGTGCCTAATTCGTTTTTCAGATTCAATTCTGCCTGCTCCTGACTTATAAAAGAAGAGGCCACTCTAATATTGACTTTTTCTCCTTTTTTGGTTTTAAATCCAACAACAGCTCCTGTATGATTTCCCTCTGCTTCTAGCTTATCAGCAGTCAAAACTTTATCAACCCATGTAGAATTTGTTTCAAATGGTTTATCGAAAATTAGCACAAAATAATTCTTGAAATTTTGAGGAACTCCTCCACTATTGCGAGTTGTATAACCGATTATTTTGTTTTCTGACGGAATTATTTTGATGTAAGAACCTTTATCAAAAGCATCGATTACAATAGAAGATTTTTCGTTTTCAGGGAATGTGATCTGGAAATGTGCTGCTCTTTCTGTTGTCGTAATTTCGGTAGTAACATCATGATCGGCAAGATAAACGTTGTAATAATACGGTTTTGAAATCTCAGCTTTATGGCTGAACCAGCTCGCACGTTCGTCTTCGGCGAAAGCCAATTTACCCGTAACTGGCATAATCGAAAACTGACCGTAATCGTTCATCCAAGGCGAAGGCTGATGTGTCTGCTTAAATCCTCTAATTTTTTCTGCGGTATAAGTATATGCCCATCCGTCGCCCATTTTTCCTGTTTGTGGCGTCCAGAAATTCATTCCCCACGGTCTGCAAATTGCGGGATACGTATTTCCGTTTGAAAGATTATGCAAAGATTGTGTTCCCATTAACGGGTTTACATGTTCTACAGGTTCTTTAACTTGTGCATTTATAGAAATGCAGCAGTGTATTAATCCAAAAAAAATTAAACTTTTTATTTTCATATTATCTGTTGTTATCCTAACAGGTTAAAAAACCTATTAGCTATTTTATTCTTTGTAAAATGCCAATCTCGTTTGCCTAAGCTTTGTCAAAGTTTAAAACTTTGACAAAGCTGCCGTAAATTTTAACCTTAAATCATACCTAACAGGTTTTTAAAACCTGTTAGGAAACTGCTCACTAAAAACTGAACACTGAACACTACTTACAACGGTCTATCTTCTTTCTTAACTCCAAATGTAGCTGATGGTTTATTTCCCATATATAGTTTCAACTCTCCCCCTTTTACGATCATTTCTTGTGTGATGTATGATTTTGTATAGGGTTTTCCGTTATATTCTGCTTTTTGTATATAAATGTTTGAAGCGCTATTATTAACGGCATTTACTGTAAATGAAATTCCTTTTTTATGATGGATAACCGCTGAATTTACTAATGGACTTCCTAAAACATAAATTCCGTTTGCAGGATTAACCGAATAGAATCCCATAGAAGATAAAACGTACCAAGCCGACATTTGCCCCAAATCTTCATTACCGCACAATCCGTCTGGTTTTGTTGAATAGAATTTATCATCGATTTCTCGAATTAATTTTGCTGTTTTCCAAGGCTGTCCAACATAGGCATACAGATACGGAATATGATGATTCGGTTCATTTCCGTGTGCGTACTGGCCTATTAAACCGCTGATATCTGGCGAAACGTCTTCTCCTTCTACTTTATCTGTTATTAAAAACAAAGAATCCAGTTTTGCAATAAATTTATCTTCGCTTCCAAATAAATCGATTAAACCGTATGGATCTTGCGGAACCAGCCAAGTATATTGCCACGCATTTCCTTCAACATAATCGTCTTTACGGTGCGCTGAAGAAAGCGGATTAAATGGTGTTCTCCAATTTCCGTTTGTCAATTTACCACGCATAAAAGTGGTTTCTTTATCAAAATACTGTTTGTACAAATTGGCTCTTTTGGTAAAATAATTATAATCGTCCGTTTTATTTAAAGTTTTTGCCATTAAGGCGATGCAGTAATCATCTATGGCATATTCTAAAGCATTTCCAACAGATTCTAAAAGTTTATCAGCTGGAATATATTCTAGTTTCTGAACATAATCCATTCCGTCGCGGGTTTGCATTGCCGTTTTTTTAATGGCTTCGTACGCTAAGTTGATATCATAATCACGGTATCCTTTTAAATAGGCATCGACAATAACAGCTATAGAATGATTTCCGTTCATCGTATTGGTTTCATTGCCCATCAAATGCCAAACCGGCAATCTTCCCTGTTGCTGATAAATCGCTAAAAATGATTTTACAATATCATTGATTTTTTCAGGCTGTGTAATGGTATATAATGGATGCAATCCGCGGTAAGTATCCCAAAGCGAAAAAGTAGTGTAATTGGTAAAATTGGCTTTTTCATAAACCTTTTTATCAGTTCCTAAATAATCTCCGTTCGCATCATTAAAAATGGAAGGCGCAAACATAGTATGATACAATGAAGTATAGAAAACTTTCATTGTTTTATCGTCTGCTTTTATCTGAACTTTATTTAACTCCTTGTTCCATTTCGAATCTGCCAATTTTACGACAGCTTCAAAATCCCAATTCGGAATTTCTGCTTTTATATTGGCAGATGCATTTTCTGTGCTTACTGGAGAAATTCCGACTTTTACCAGAATCTGTTTGTTTTTTAAGGTTTTAAAATCTAAAACCGCTTTTATTTTCAAGCCTTCTCCTTCAGTCCCTTTAACGACAGCTGTACTGTCATAAACCATCATATTTGTAATTGGCTCAGAGAATTCCATTGCAAAATAAACGCGTTGATCTGCCGCCCATCCTGCCGAATAGCGGTAGCCTTCAATTTTGGTTTCGCTAACTTTTTTAATGAAAGTTTTTACTGGTCTGTCCCAGCCGATTCCGTCGGCTAGATCAATTAAAATGTGTGAATCATTAGCATTTTCAAAAGTATATTTATGAAAACCGACTCTTTCGCTTGCCGTTAATTCGGCTTTGATTTTATACTTATCCAATAAAACGCTATAATACCCTGGTTTTACCACTTCGTTTTTATGAGAGAAATATGAACCGTAACCGTTCACCATATCTTCTTTTGTTCCTTTGGTCAAACCGACTTTTCCACTGACTGGAAGCACCAAAATATCATTTAAATCTCCTATTCCAGTTCCGCTTAAGTGCGTGTGCGTGAAGCCCAAAATGGTATTGCTGGCATAATTGTAACCGCTGCACCAATCCCAGCCTTCAAAAATATTTACCGGTCCCAACTGCACGGCTCCAAAAGGAACATTTGCGCCCACAAACACGTGACCATGACCTGCCGAACCAATAAGCGGATCTACATATTGCGTGTAATTTACATCTGTTTGTTTTGCCTTTTTTTGCTGTGAAATTATCGGATTGGCAAGAAGTAAACTCAAAGCCAAAAAACCGCTAAATGCTATTCTCATATATTTTTATTTTTGATTGCGTATGGTTTTAAATAATTAACGCAAATATTTTTTAATTTCTGTATGTTAGACGCACGACAGCGCGTCTCTACGGTCAATTTATAAAACATTATAATAAAGAATGAACCGTAATTTTCATAAGGAGACGTGCGGTGCGTCTCTACAAAAAACCTTTGTCCCTTAGAACCTTAGCATCTTAGTACCTTTTAAGAACCTCAAACAAAGAATAAATCTTAATCTCTGGCTTCGCTATTTTCCCTTCAAACGAAATTGTTTTTTCCTCTCCCGCTTTTAGATCAAAATAATTATCGCTCCATTTTCCATTATAGCCTTTCATTGAAATACAAACGTATTTTGCCATTTTCTGAGCTTTTATAATTATGTTATTTCCTTTTATCTCCCAACTGATTTTTGGATCTTCTAATGCCAAATCTTTTGGGTGCGTAAAATCCGTTTCTGGTTTTATGTCATCTCTATAGGCTTCTTTTATGGCATACCAAGCCGCTTTTGGCTGTCGGTTGTTGTAATCGGTAATACTCCAGCTTGCTACTGGCCAACAATCATTTAATTGCCAAACTAAAGTCCCCATATTGTAAGGCGCTTTAGCACGATGCGTACCGACAATATTTTTGATGGAATAATAATGCATGCATTGGCTCAAGTAGGCATAATCTTCCAGATTCATCTTTTTTATTTTAGAAGCATCAATGAAATATTTGCCGAGATAGGAATCTAATTTTTCAAAACCTTTACCCGCTTTCAAATGTACTTTTAGTATATCTGAATATAAATTTCGATCTTCTGGTGAAGTAAATCCTTCAATTGAATTATAATTTGGTAAAGACAGCATTCCGTATTCGCTCACAAAACGTCCCGTTTTTTTCTGAACGGCTTCAATATCTTCCAATCCCCACCAAATTCCCCAATAATGGCTATCTCCTTCGGTGATACTTTTGGCTTTTGACCAATGGTATAATGGCGAAGAGCTTAAATACGGACGTTTACCATCGACTTCTTTTACCCATTTTGGAATACTGTCGTGAAATAAACGCGTATAATCTTTCCACAAACGGATTGAATCTTGTTTTGAAATTTTGAAACTTTTCATCCAGCCCCAATTTTTAAAGGCTTCATCAGATTCGTTGTTTCCACACCATAAAACGATGCTTGGATGATGGCGCAATCTCTTTACCTGATATTGGACTTCTTTTTTTACATTTTCAAAAAAAGCATCGTCTCCCGGAACCATTGTGCCTGCAAACATAAAATCCTGCCAGACATTTATTCCGTATTTATCGCACAAATCGTAGAAATAGTCGTCTTCGTAAATACCTCCGCCCCAAACGCGAAGCATGTTCATATTGGCTTCTTTGGCAGATAAGACTATTTTTTCATATTCTTTTTTGGTCACTTTCGAAAGAAAAGCGTCTGATGGAATATAATTCGCTCCTTTCATGTAAACTGGTTTTCCATCAATTTTAAAATAGAAAGATCTGCCCAAACTATCTGGCTCTTGTATTAATTCAATCTTTCGATTTAAAACATACGGTTTCTCAGGTTCTTTTTCATCGTAAGCTTCAAATCTTGGCGTTTTCCAGATTCCGCAAGTTGTAAATTTTGGTCCCCAATCCCAGCCAAAATGGTATTGCGCTTTACGAACATAAGCGCGCGGATTGTCTGGAATTACAAATGGATAATCTTTTTTTGCCAATGAATCAACTACATTTTGTGCTGATTGAAATACGATTCGCAAATCATTATTTCCTGATTTCAAGACTTTCTTAACGTCAACTCTCCATTGACGGAACATATTATCAGCTTTTAAAACCAATTGATTGTTTAAATATACTGATGCATAAGTATCTAATCCGTCAAAAACTAATTCTGTGTTTTTCTTTTTCAGCATATTTGCTGTAACCTGAAAAGCAGTTTTGTATTCCCAGTTTTTGCGTTCAATCCATTGCAGTTTTTTTTCATTATCTCTGTAAAATGGATCTGGTATTAATTTGCTGTTGAGCAAATCGGTATGAATTTCTCCTGGAACACTAGCCGAATACCATTTTTGCGTTTTTTCTTCACGGTATGTCCAATTGTTTTTTAAATCAATTTTCTGCGAAAAGACAATTGATGTAAAACCTGCCAGAAATAAGGACATTATCCAATGAAGTTTATTTTGATAATTCATTTTACTGAGTAATATATTAATACCTTCTAAAATTACTAAAAAGGTAAGTAATCTGGTAATTTGGCAGTTTTAGAGAAGGAAAGAACTGACCGCACCTATTCCTTCTCTTTAGAATTTATTCTTTGTTAGTAACTCTAAAATACAACTAGAAATATCTTCTTTACCACTGCCTTATACTTTATTTTATTTTGATATGGATTGTTTTAAATTCAAATAATTGAAATAAACTTTAAGTATAGTATTTTGAAATTTTTAAAATACAGAAAATAAAATCCATCTTTTTCAGCAGAACCAAAATTTGTTTTATGCGAAAAAAAAGGTATTTGAATCTATAAAATAACTTTTCAAATATTTACTTTTCAGATCAATCAATTGCAGATTTTAAAAATAAGCCGGGTATGCTCATTACCCGACTTATCTTAACTAACCAACCAATTTAAAAATTATTTATCCCACCAGATTCTTGTGGTCATTAAATCTAAACCTTGACGTTGAATTGCTTCTTTATAATTAGCCTCGTTTGTAATAAGTTCTGACTGATCATAAATTAATCTTCTCGGAATCGTTCCCTGAGTTTCTCCTGTTGGATCATTAACAGGAACTAAAACTGGGTAACCTGTTCTTCTATATTCTGAAAATGCCTCAAAACCATTGAATAATAATACAATCCATTTTTGCGTGATAATCTGTTCGATTTTCTGCGCTTCTGTTCCTGTAGATTTAAATGGATATGTTGTAATGTAAGTATTGTATTCTGCTGGCGAAACCAAAGGCACTTTATCTCCAAAAATTGCTAAAATATTCATAGCGCCTCTTACTCCATTTTCATAATACGTTTGAGCCGATCCGCCAACGTTCCATCCTTTTACTGCGGCTTCTGCCAATAAAAACTGAACCTCAGCATAAGACATAATTAATGTTGGAGCATCTAAACGCAATACTGTAGAAGTGTTTGGGTCTGAGAACAATTTTTTGTCTCCTCCTGGAAATTCTTTTGCATCATTTGCCAAACCTTGCTGACTTGCAGGGTTATTATCTCCAGTTGCTTCCAGTTTTGCATAAATTCTTAAACGTGGATCATTTGTGTTTTTCAACATATCGATAAACGTTTTACTAAATTTAATGTTAGATTCTCCTCCGTTCAAATCGTTTCTAACCCAAGAAGATGTAATTGGATTGGTTTTTACTCCTGCAGGACCTGCATCGTGTTTTAAAACCAAACTGTCATCATTTGAAGTAAAAACTCCTTTTGAATAAGCTTTTTCTACAAATTCTTTTGCTTTTGCAGGGTTTACCTTAGACAGACGCATTGCTACTCTCAGCATTAAAGAGTTTGCCAGTTTTTTCCATCTTGCAACATCACTTTGGTAGTACAAATCGGCATTTCCAACGAAAGGTTTCCCCGCATCTAGAGCAGTTCCAGCTTCATCTAATTCCTTTAAAAGATCATTGTAGATAGCTTCTTGTGTGTCATATTTTGGAGAAAATACGTTTCCGTTGTATCCTTTTCCAGCGTCAAAATAAGGAACTTCACCATAAGTATCTGTTAATTTTTGAAATAAGAAAACTTTCATGATTCTACATGCCTGAATCATATTTGAGTTCTCTGGCGTATTCTCTACTACAGATAATAATTGGAAAATCTGATTTAATCCTTTTCCATAAGTTTCACCAAAAAGAGCGGCAGAATACTCAGAAGAGTACGTATATTTTGAACCTGGCCCTCCAAGTGAAGAAAACTGCTGTACAATTTGTGCTGCGTATAAATTGTTTCCTCTTGTGTTAGAAAAATCTTGTCCGTCTACATAAATCTCAGCAAGCGTAAACATTGATTTTACAGCTGGATCTGTTAAAGCATTTGGATTCTTATTCATTTCTTCGAATCCTTTATCGCATGAAGCCAATGTCAAAGCACCAACAATTGCGACACAAAATATTTTGATATATCTATTTTTCATCTTTTTAAGAATTAGAATTTGACATTAAGCGAAAAACCATAGTTTCTTGTCAATGGCATAGAAGCTCTCTCCATACCTTGAGCGTTACTGTTTGAGTAATTTGACTCAGGATCGATGTTTGGAACTTTGTCATAAATAGTCCATAAATTATGAGCAGAAAATGCTAAACTAACAGACTGGAATGGTGTTTTTTGCAAATATGCTTTTGGGAAATTGTAAGCAAATGAAATTGCTCTAAGCTTAACAAAATCAGCATCGTAAACAAAATTTGAGGTTACATCACTGTAGCTTCTCCAGTAATCGTATGCTGAAACGGTTTTATTAACAGGGTTTCCGTTCACATCTGTTCCGCTTACCTGAACACCATTTTCACGACCTGGAAGTGTAATTTCAGATAATCCGTAACGTGTTCCTAACTGGTTTGTAGCCGAGTAGATTTCTCCTCCGAATTTAGCATCAACAAAAACAGAAAGTGTAAAGCTTTTATATGAAAAATCATTTGAAAGTCCCATAGACATTGGCGCAACACCTTGTCCTGCAATAATTAAATTTCCTCTTAAGAATTTTCCGTCCGTGCCAAGCACTATATTTCCATTAGCATCTCTTAAATAATCATACGCTTTAATCACTCCAAAAGGTTGTCCTTTTTCTAAAACTACATTAGCTCTTCCATCTCTGTTTCCTTCCAATGTTTTTGTTGTGATTTTATCAGAAAGATTTAAAACTTCACTATCATTATACGCAAAATTATAACCTACATTCCAAGAAAAACTTGGCGTCTTAACGGCTTTCACATTAACAGCAAACTCCACCCCTTTGTTTAGGATTTCTCCAACATTGATTTTTGTAGTTCTATAACCAGAAGCCTGAGAAACATCAGCATCTGTAATATCATTTGTAGTTTTTTTGCTGTAGAAAGTCAAATCTGTACTCACTCTGTTATTGAAGAATGTATTCTCAAAACCAAACTCAATTGTGCTTACGTTATAAGGTTTTAGAGTTCTGTTTGGAATTGTTTCTCCATTTACACCCAAAATTGGCTGTCCTAATGAATCTGTCTGTCCATCTGGTGTAGTGTAAGTCAATGCTAAAGCATAAGCATCTGGCAATGCACCTCCTACGTTACCCCAACCTGCTCTAATCTTACCATAAGAAATCCATTCTGGAAGACCGATAACTTCAGAATAAATAAAACTTGAACTTACAGAAGGATAAAAAGTACTGTTGTTTGAAGGATCTAAAGTTGAAAACCAGTCTTCACGGCCTGTTAAGCTAAGAAACAAGTAATCTTTGTATCCAAGATCTGCAGAATAGAAAAGAGAATTCACTTCACTTTCTGAGAATAATTTTTCAGTTTTATCAGGCTGCGTATTTCCGTAGAAATATTTGAATGGAACAATAAAATTGTTTCCTTTCATTTTGATCCCGCTATATCTGTTATGCTGACGGTTTGCTCCAATAAAAGCATCCAACGAAATATCTTTAGCAATATCTCCTTTGTATCCTAAGAAACCAGAAGCATTTACCTCAGAACGAGTTTCAATTCTGTTCTCAATAGATCCACCTGGATTGTAATTTATTCCAGTAGGCTCAATTTCAGTATATTCATAATTAATATCATCAATACCAATTACAGCTTTAGCATAAATTTTATCTGTAATGTTGTAATTTACTTTTGCAGAACCAATAAAACGCTTTCTAAGATCATCATTTAAAGGAGATTTTGTAGCAAAATAAGGGTTCGTATGATATACGTTTGCTCCCAAAAAGTCTTCTTCACCTCCGTTAGCATCATAAGGATTGCTTAACCATCTAATATCTGAACCTGGTGTCATGAAAGTAGTTGGAAAAGAAGGGTTTCTTGGCGAATCATTTAAGTATGGACGATTATGGCTTTTCTCAGAAATATATTGAGCATTACTTTCAATGCTGATTCTTTTATTTGGAGCCGAGTTTAAGCTCAAAGCCACGTTGTTTCTTCCGAAAGTAGTTTCTGGCAGAATAGATTCATCTTTAGTATTTCCGAAAGACAATCTAAAGTTAGTAGATTCATTTCCTCCAGAAATTGCTAAAGTATTACTGAAAGAATATCCAGTTCTGTAGAAATTCTCCACATTATCTTTTCCATAAGCCTGATAAGGTCTCGTTTTTCCATCAAGTGATAATGAAGGCGTTCCGTCATATTTATCACCCCACGCAAAATAATAAGAATCTCTAAGTTCCTGTAAATTGTTAAATCTCGTTGGCACACCACTCGCATTTGGAGCTCCAGCACCATATTGATCCTGCCATTTCAAAAGACTTGCAGGTGTATTGAAAGCAGAATTTGTACTGAAATCTACTCCAATTCCTGTTCCGTTTTTACCCTTTTTAGTTGTAATTAAGATAACACCATTTGATCCTCTGTACCCATAAAGAGCAGAAGCCGCACTACCTTTTAATACAGACATCGAAGCGATATCGTCTGGATTAAAAGACGACATACCGTCTCCTTTATCGGCACCTCCCCACATTCCGGCATTTCCCTGCTGTGTATTATCGATTGGAATTCCATCAACCACATACAACGGCTGATTAAGTCCAGAGGCAGAAGTTGCTCCACGAATTACCACACGGCTAGAACCTGAAGGCCCTGTAACTGGCGCCGAAACGTTTACTCCGGCAATTTTACCTTGAAGAGCGTTTCCTAAGTTAATTTCTTTATTTTTTGTCAGATCCTCGCCTTTTAGTTCTCCAACTGCGTAACCTAAACTTTTCTTTTGTTTTTTAACTCCAAATGAAGTTACAACAACATCTTTTAATTCTTGCGTAGTTTCTACTAAAGTAACTGCAACTCTTGTATCTTTTTCTTGCACTGCCACTGATTGTGACTGAAACCCTATAGAAGATACATTTAAGGTAACTTTCCCTTCGGGAACATTCATTCTAAATCGGCCTTCGGCGTCTGTAATAGAACTAAATGGTTTTCCTTGAACTTCGATTGATGCACCGACAATTCCCTTGTTCTCTGCATCTGTAACTATACCGGTTATTAATCGATTTTGCGCGGCAGCACTCAAACTGCTAAGCAATATCACTCCTAACACTGCTAATATTCGTCTCATAAGCGTTTTTTTGGTTATTGGTTTTGATTTTGTTTTGTTGATTTGATCTGTTGTTTGTTTTTAAATAATTAATAAAAAATTGTACTCTGTTTGCAATATCACGACAAGCAGCTTTTTTGAATTGCTGCTGTATTTTTATTCTTACTAAATCGTTTTAGTGAAATGATTAAAAAAAAGCCTCAACTTTTTTAATTCAATTTTTAAACTGATTCCCTGACAATTAAAGTTCCTCTCTTGAGAACTTTTTCAATTTTGAAATCTTCAAAGTTTGTCATCTGACTCATTAGCAGCTGTATCGATTTGACAGCAATTTCTTCAATGGGCTGTGCGATGACTGAAATTGTAGGTGTATGCAATTTGAAGCTGTCATGATCATCAAAGCTTATAACAGAAACGTCTTCGGGAATTTTATATTTCAAAGTCCTGAAAGCCTGGAGTCCTGCAAGCCCGAGATAGTTGGCTGAAAAAAGAACCGCATCTATCTCTTTATTTTTCTTAAAGAAATTTACTATCGCATCAATTCTGCTTTGTTCACTTATATGATAATCTAGATGAAGCGTGTAATTTTCGTTATAAATTCCTTCTTCTTTTAACGCATCTACATATCCTTTCTCTCTTAATTTCATCTGAATCATTCCAGATTCATTATTCACAACGGCAATATTCTTTTTTCCTTTGCCGATTAAAAATTTAGTTGCGGAGTAAGATCCTTCATAATTATCCATTAGAACGTGACTTACTTTTTGATTGGCAAAATATCGGTCAATTAAAACCACTGGCTTTTGAAGTTTTAAAAGCTGGCCAATTGTTTTCTCCAAATTTCGAGTTGGTGTAATAATAAACCCTTCAACATTTGCTTGTAAAAGACTTTGCACCAATTCTTCTGAACGATTATTATCATCACCTGTACTACAGTAAAAAACTCTGTAATCTATATTTTTTGCTTCGTCTTCTATAACTCTAGCCAAATCTGCAAAAAACTGATTGGAGATATCTTCTACAATAAGTCCGATTGATCTTGTTTTGCCTGTTCTCAAACTGCTCGCAATCATGCTTGGTTTATATTGCAGTTTTTGCGCTACATCTTGTACCTTTTTGATTACAGTTGGACTAATAGCCATTTTTTCGCCTTTTCCGTTGATAACAAAAGACACAGTAGAAATAGAAACTTCTGCCTGTTTAGCAATATCTCTAATTGTAATCTTTTTCATCTGGCAACAAATTTATTTTTGAATACTTAGTACATCGCAAATATATGCAACTACAGCTTACAAAAACGTTTTAGTAAAATTTTTTTTCAATAAATCTCTTTTTTAACGCCAAAATAAAATGAAAAATTCAGCAAATACTAGATTTTAATAAGTTATTGTCATTTTGACTTTTAATGTGAATTTTGCGGTTTTTGCTTAGTTTTTATCGAATTTTTGCATATTTATTATTGACTTTCAATCTCGTTTTCAGAAGAAAAAATTCAAAAGAAATCTAAAAAAAAGCCTTTAAACATCAAATTTAAAGGCTTTTTTTTTTTAAAATCAAAACAGTTTACATCATGGTATTAATCCTGATACTAGCTTTTATAAGTGCTAAAGCTGATATTTTTGAAATATGAATATCTTTTGGCTGATGATGCGAATTCTGACTTACCAATTTCACATACTCCGTACCTTGATCAGATTTTTGAACATATTTTACTGTAATGTATTCTTCCCAATCATTTAGTTTTACACTCAAAAGATACATTTCTCCAAAAAAGATATTCTCGAATTCTGTTTCTTTATACAAAACAATATCTCCCGATTTCAGCAACGGATACATACTATCTCCTGTAACCGAAATTGCTCCATCACATTTTGGCAGATTCGGAATTTTTATAGTATCCAAAACCCTTTGTGGTTCGCCGCTATTAAATAACTCTCTTAATCCGGCAACAGCTTCCAAATCATACAAAGGTATTTCCTGATTCATATGAATAGAATCAACCGTTTTTCTATCATTACTCATAATCACCACACTCGTATTATCCTCCTTAATCATAGGCCCATTTCCCGTCAAAAGCCACTCCGAATTTATTTCCGGATAGTGATGTAAAATTTTACACGCTTTGTCTGTTCCCATATTACTGCTATTATCTAAAAATTTATTAGAAAAGCCTAAATCATTACAGAACTTATATTTGGTTATCCCTTTATAATCAAGGTATTCGCGCATTCTTTCAGTTGACCCCATAAAAAGACGTATTTTTTTACGTTAAAAATTTGTTTTAATGTATTATTTTACATTATATTTGCAAAGTAAAGAAAAATAAATTTCAAAAACAACAGAAATGTTAACAAATTTTCGCATCACATAAAGAACAACAAAATCACAAACACCACTCAATATATTGATTAAAAATAAATTACAAAACAATCAAACAACTTTAAAACATAAAAAAGCCTACTACGAGCAATAGGAATTAAACTACGAATTAAGTGTAATATTAATCAATAAAAAAAACTATTAATTTCTTACTCAAATCAATAAAATATGGAAGCAAGTAAAATCAAAGAAAAAATTAGGGAACTGGAAAATTGGCTGATCGAAAATCCAAACAGTTCTGAAAGAAGTTTAATCGAATCTGATATCAATAAATTAAAAAATCAATTAGAGAAAAATTATGAATAAAACACAAATCGAAGATCGTATCGCATTATTATATCTGGCACTTCAATATTGTTCAGAAAGAAGCAAAACTTTTACAGCTGGAGAAAGAATCTGCATTAATCAGGAACGTTTTCAATGGATGCATATTCTTGATAATGAAGCAGCTTCTCCTCGTCCTGTTTCATCAACTATTGAAAATAAAATAAAAGAGGTTTCGAAACTTGCTTTACACCACAATTTCAAACCTTATTATGCCGATCCATTTAAAGAAGAAATATTAATGTACTAAAAGCCAATTATTATGAACACTACAACTGCAAACCATTTTAAACCTGTTATGGATTTAACCCAATTTTCTGCGCAACAATTAAAAGAAGCACTTCAGCGAGTTGAAAACAAGAAAAATGAAGAAAGAGATGCTTATAAAAAACTAGTTGCCGAAACGATTCCAAAAGCACTTTCTAGATTACAGCAAACTTCTGAAATGATGCAAAATGCCAAAACGGAAACTTTCAGGCTGTTTGAAACTATTCTGGATTTAAAAAATCAGGTGTATGGTTTTAAAGAGAAACAAATGTCGCATACTTTTTCTAATGATAAAGAAGAAATCACGATCGGTTATCGCATTAATGAAGGCTGGGACGACACCGTAACTATTGGTATTGAAAAAGTCCAAAACTATATTTCGTCACTTTCTACCAGTAAAGAAACGGCTTCGTTGGTTAAAATTGTTTTCAATTTATTAAAAAAAGATGCCAAAGGAAATCTAAAAGGATCTCGAGTTTTGGAACTTCAAAAACTCACAAAGGAGTTTAATAATGAAGAGTTTACAGATGGTGTAGAGATTATTGCTTCAGCATTTAAACCTGTACGTTCTAGCTGGTTTATTGAGGCATGCCGAATTGATGAAAATGGTGTAAGAACCAATATTCCGCTGTCGATGTCTTCTGTAGATTTTTTACAAGGCTATGCTTTTGATTTCTTTAACCAGCAAAACAAACAAAATCATGCAGCTTAATCACGACATTTATTCATCACTGTTGTTAACGATTCTGTTAATCATAACCAATTTAAAACCCATCCTTTTATTTAGAGAATGGTTTTATTTCAAATTAAAAACAACTTTTAAACAATACCTGAATGAGCGTAAAAATAAAGCCAATTACAGATCATGAAAGCTACCAAGTAAACGAACATACGATCTTTAAAGACAGACTCGGAAACTGGAATTGCATCCATGACTTATCCCAAAAAGAACGACTGGCTTTTAATCGGTACGAAAGTATTGTGATCAAAAATCCGAGATTCAAAAAACACACAGCAACCACCTACAAAGGCTAAAAACGACCTCTCAACCTGCAGCCAAAAAAGCAGGTAAATAAAAATGGTTCCTGTTTCTTCTTCTTTCTGAAGAGAATCAGGAACCGACAAACGGGCGATTTCTGCCCTTATAATAAACAGCCAAAACTCATTCTTTCTATTGGAATCCAAACCTAAAAAGGTTTTGGAAACAGGATTGTCATGCGGAGTTTGCTGACCTAAATTGTTAAATAAATATTTAACAAATACAACCTCAGAACGAGGTTCAATATAAAAATGGCATCGGGAAGTAAAAACCATTTATTGAATATGATCAAATGGTTTGGCTGTCTTAAATATGATGTTGTTTATAATTTAAACTATTAACTCTTTTTCAAACTTCGTTCTTCTTAAAATTTTCTTTTTTCTATCATTCAAAATATTATCTCTCATGCCTATATCTTCAAACAGAAGTCTCGGAATTCAAAAAAATAAATTAATGCGTTACAAACTCATTAAAGAGCTGTATCAAAAACATAAGACGGAAGACATTCCAACTACTGTTGTTTGGCGTAAATACGTCTATCCGGTTTATCCGATTTCCAGAACTACTTTGTATGAAATTCTTTGTACACCTATCACTTCTGAACTAAAAAAAATCGAAGAACTTATGAGCAATCAGGAAAGGTCTTCTTAATACATATAAAAGAAAAAATCATTCTTTTTTTATCTTCAAAAGCATCCTTTTTGTGATGCAAAGATGTAACATTTACATCATCTAAATCGACTTCTGTTCGCTTTCCTTACAACTCTGTAAAGCCCTAGAATACAAATGTTCGCAGACCTTGCATCCATTTTATTTAGGGCTTTTTTTACCCAATCTTTGCAATCTCAAAAGGAAACAAATAAGCCACGAAACTGGAAAAAAAACCAGATAGACTTCCTTTCCAAAACAACTCTCAAGTTGTCTTTCAAAAAACAATTTTTAAACCCAACATTCAACTTTAAACACATTCAATGGAGCAGTTTTTATACCCCACTCTAACCGCATTTTTTGCCGCTTTTATTACCTGGTTTTTCTCTATGCGAAAATCACTCGCAGAAGACCGCGCAGCCGAACTTGACAATGCCGTAAGCGCCGTAAAATATTACCGTGATCTTCTAGACGATATTACCGCACGACTTACCGCAGCTACCGAAACGATCAAAAAAATGGAAACACAGCACAAAGAACTCATGCTGATCAACCAGCAACTGGTTGACGAATTACAAAAATTTAAACAATTAAACGGAAAAAGCTCATGACACTAGCTCAAAAAACTATCGAAATTGCTACGGCACAGATTGGTGTCGAAGAAATGCCAAGAAACAGTAACGCAGGACCAGAAGTCGAAATTTATTTAAGAAGCGTCGGACTTGGTAAAGGATATGCCTGGTGCATGGCTTTTATTTACTGGTGCGCACAGAAAGCTTCTCTTCAGATTAATGAAAAAAATCCTTTAAAGAAAACGGGAGGTGTTTTAGATCAATACAATTCTAGACCGCTTTTGGTAAAAAAAACACCTCAGCCTGGAGATGTTTTCATTATGGATTTTAATAACGGTACTGGTCACGCCGGATTTGTCGAGAAGATTACCGGAAATACAATTTATACCATTGAAGGAAACACCAACGATTCTGGAGGTCGAGAAGGCTATAAAGTAGCCAGAAGAAAACGCGATATAAAAAGCATTAAAGGCTTTTTAAGACTCTAAAACCAAAACTTATAAACCCAATTTACTTATGACTAAAAAACTAAAATGTCTAATTTTTTCTCTTTTCATTATCCTGATCATGATTTCATGCCGAAGTCCGAAACCGGTGCAAAATGAAAACAAAACCCAGACGATTACTATTACCGAAACTTTACACGATACCACCTTTAAAATCGCAAAAGACAGTAGTTCGTACAATGCATTATTAGAATGCCTTAACGGAAAAGTAGTTCTTAAAAATGTTATTCAGGCCGAACCAGGGCGTACATTAAAAAGCCCAAAGGTTCGTCTTGATAACAATAAACTTCAAGTAGACTGCCAACTGAAAGAACAAGAACTCTATGCACATTGGAAATCGAAACAAGTTAAAAATGTCCAAGAAAAAACGATTACAATTACTGAGTTTACCAACTATCTCACTTTTTGGCAGAAAGTCCAAATCTGGCTAGGAAGATTGCTGCTTATTATTCTTCTTTTTTTACTTGGAAGATTCATCTACAAAATCTATAAACCCGAATGGTTTAGATAAAAATTTCATTACTAATTCCCCATTAGAAATGACTTATTTTTTTAACACATAGAAACATAGTTTCTCTAGAAAAATTAAAGAATACCAAAGAGAAATAGATTTCTTCCACATAGTTAATGATTGCTTGAAAACAAGTGAAACGCCTTTTTAGATCACTCTGAATCTATGTTTCTATGTGTTAAACAATTATACCAACGAACAAATAACACTTAAAATATGTCCGCAAAATCCCATTTTTTTATAGAGTCGGGAGGTTTTCCCGCGCAGTTGTCAGGTCAGGGCTTTGGACCTCAATCTGAAACTGTTTTTAACCTGACTTCTAGATTTTCTTTAGACGCACCCAAAAAAGCCTTTGCGATCTGCAAAGGAGTCGTCTTGGTTCAGCCTCAAACCGGCGATCCTAATAAAGTCAATCTAATTCTTCGTCCTTACACCCAGCCTTTTCCTGGACTTAATATCAAATATTTTGTTTACAGAGGTTTACAGAAAAGTGATTTTTTCACTACTGATACCGAGCCATTAATTATTGCTAAAAACAGTTCAACTTCTGACTTTATTAATAAGATAAATGACGATTTTGATGCTTTTCATAAAGGACGTGTAAAAAAAGAGGGCGAAACTGTCACGCCTATTCCTGTTCCTCCTTTTACAGCTAAATTTATTGGCTATGAAAAGGAAAAAGTTGATGATGATACCAATGGAACTTTATCAATTTCTCTTTCTGACTTCTTCTTTAAAGAGTCAAAATTTGTTGCAGCTGGCGATACTTTTGATGAGAAAGACGATTTCGAATTGCCTCTAATTGATATTGGAAAATCGTTAGGAAACTTTGCTGAAGGTCTATGCGGAATTGATGTTGTTCTAAATTACGGCGATTACAAACATGATTTTGACAATACTGAGTTTGTTTTTGATTTAGCATATGCGCGCAAAGCTTTTGCAGAAATTACAGTAAATGGCTCAACAGATTTCATTAAAAAATTACAACGTGAACAAAGCACTCAATTTATTGATATCGCTGCTTTTTATGGATCGCATGTTGAAAATGGAGTTGTTACAGCAACTGCTTCTGGAGTTCAAACCGAGAAAAAAGGAACGACTATTTTCACTGATTTGCTTAATAAGTTTTGGACGAAAAACAATTGGTATGTTTATATTCAGAGTGACCGTACACGCAGTTACGATTTTTACAAAAATTATAAAATTGGAGCAGGTTCTGAAAACCTAAAAACAGGATTATTAGAAAATCCTGCAACCAAAGAAGTTCCAATGACAGCGGAAATTTACGGTACTAAAGGATGGCCGGTTTTAATTAACAACCAAGAACAGGCTAATACGATTACAACAAATAACCTGTACCTGCAATTTCCGACAGACAACAATAACAACACTGCTTTTTGCGGACAGCTTGCCAAAGTTGCCAATGCACAAAAAGACAATTTTATTAATGCCGATGGACTACGATTGCCTCCAGATGAAGAAGGAAACTATAGTGAATTAACCTCAACAATACAATTAACAACTCCTGCAGTGGCAGGCAAAAATATTGCTGCATTAAGTCTTTTGATTTATCAAGGAAAAATGAATACTTATCAAATTCGTGAGGAAGAAGACGAGAACGGAAATCCTATAGCCGTAAATGGTGTTGCCAACTTTTTTGATGATGTTTTTAATTTAATTAAAGCGCAACCATTACTAAAATTAGGCAGCGATGATGGTTATTCTAGAATGACTTCTGAAAAACTGAATCTCATTAATGAGTTTTATGATAAAAAACAACAGGGAATTTCTATTGCACAAACGGTAACGGTTAACGATATCATTGAAACCGGAATTGAAGAAAAACCTTTTGTTGAGCGTGTAACCTATCTTACAGAAGCAGCAGACGTTATGAATAATGCTGTTTCTGCAACTGGAAGTACTACTCCTGATACCAAAACAACAGCTTCTGCCAGCGGTGCAGTAACTAAAAGTAAAACGTATCAGCTACCTGATCCTTACTATTACAATTTAAAACTGTTTACAGACAGCACACAAACTATTACTGGGCTAGAACTAAAAACGCTAGATGGCTCTACCCCCAACAAAATTATTTTGGGGTTAACCAAAACCGAAAATGAAACTATACAAGGTTTGATTTCTAGTGATATGAAAAATCCTCGACTGTTTTTGATTGATCTTTTTGAGGATGAAAACGAATTGATTTCGCCTGAAGATATTAAATATCAAAAATATAGAGTTGGGGTCGTTGCAGAGAATACTGAAGGCAATAATAAACTAGAAGAACCTACCAATGCTGTTTTTGTTTACTCGCTTGATAGGAGATATCATTTTAGTAAGGGATATAGTGAGTATATGCCTCAACAAGAATTACAAAGCACATATTTAATAATAAATAAAGATCTTGAATAATGGTAGTACTTTTATATAAATCAGGAATACCTGTAAAATTAAGTGAGAAGTTCAGCAAGTTAGAATTTGATATTGAAGGTTTTTTAATTGGATTTACATTCAAAGAAAATACACTAAGTAATTCTATTAATTATCGTTTTTATTTTAAAGCAGAGTTTAAAACAAATGACAAAAAAAGATCTGATTTAATTGATGCATATTATGACGAAACTCAATTTCTTAAATATATTGAAAACACAGGACCGGATATTCCTTTAGGTCGAGACATGATTTTTAAGTATAAATTTAATTTTGACAAATATCTTGCAAGATCAGGAGATTCTATTTCTGTTGGTGTTACCAATTTTAATGCTCCTTATGATTTCTTTTATGACCGAAAAAAATATGAATTTAAAATTGAAAGTACATTAGACAATAAAGGAATCAGAAGTTATTCTGAATCAACAACTGAAGGAATAGAAAAAATTGATTATATACTTAGATTACCTAATAAATTCACATCACAAACTATTTCGGTTCCATTAACTCCGGCAAACAGATTTGGTTATCATTTTTATAATAAAAATCTTGGAAATTACATCAATCAATATTCTAATGATGCCGATAAAAGAAAATTAAAGAAGATAGTTATTTTAATTATTTTTAAAATACGAGAAATTGTTGAAGATATTTTTCCAATGCTATTAAATGACGAAGATTCTGATCTTATTTTAGAAGGAGCTGCTAATAGTAGTGATATAGATTTAAATGGTTTGTCTGATCTAGAAAAAATGATATTTCTTTTAAAGAAAAGTTGGGGGTATTACTATGATCCAAATTCAAATTTACCTCATCAAAGTATTTTAGAACCATTCTTTAATGAGCAATCATCGTATTCTGATTTTGAATATTATTATCTTGGCTTAGTAAGTTTTTATAATAAAACTTATAAAATGCCTCATACATTATCAACATTTCCACAACAAATAAAATATGAACATTTACTAGAAATACTTCCGATTAATGCTCTTTCTGCGTTACCAATTGAAATTATAAAAAAAACACTATTACTTTTTATTAAAACAAGAAATATTACAGAAACTGAAGAGCAATTTATAGTAAGGTTAGTTTTATCTGTAGCACAGAATCAAGCCAATGATTTTCTAGACTTTCTCCTAAAAATAGAGAATGGTGTAAATACAAATTTTGATTATCTGTTTCATATGCTTGATGATGCCAGAATTGAAAGAATACCAGTTGCGAGTTGGATTGCAGATGAAAAAACAAATAGAATGGGTTTTGTATATGCTGTTTATCAATTATGGAAAGTATCTAAATATAATTTGGTAAATTCTTCCAAAGAAATTAATACGGAGTCTTTCTTTTTTAATGATGGGATTAATTTCTATAAAAAAGAAAATGGTCATTTAAAATCGGTTGTTTTAGAATGTGGCAGAATTTCGTCAGTTAATTCCGGAGATCCTGAAATGCAACTTCAAACCAATACTTGGGTAAATTATCAAACTGACAAAACATTAAAAAAGGAACTTGTGACTATCAATAAAAAAATTGCCACTACCAATTTATACTTAAGTACTGACGGTCATTATTTAGCTGATGCTCAAAACTTAGATAAAAATGAAACAATTCCTTACACTTACCATTTATATCAATCGTTAACATTAATTGGTCATCAGACTGATGATAGAACTATCTTACCAAATGACCAGCCTATACCCGCTTTTTTATTTTATTATTCTGACGATTTTAAAAGAATTTTAAAAATTGATGCAAAAATAGCATTAGCGGTAACTATTGGAATAGAGGTAGTATTATTTTTTACTTTTGGAGGTATTACCCAATTAAAAAATTTACAATATTTAAAACATATTACAAAAATTCGTGCCGCTCTTAGTGGTGAATTAGTTGCAACCGAAGAGGTATTGGTATGGACAGGTCTTGAAGCAGGTTCATTTACAACTTCAATTTATGCTTCAACAATTTATGCACTTGGTCAATACAATGCTGTACAATTGCCAACCGAAGAACAAAGAAAAGCTAGAGAAAATACTAATAAAGCATTCTTATATATAGCTTTGGTTTCTGGTGGAGGAACTATTTATTGTAGATATAAAGCAGTTACTGCAGCAGAATATGCTCTGATTGATGCCGCAGGAACAATTGGTATGCCTGCTGAAGTAAAATCGGTAATGCAAACACTTCTTGGAGATAAGGTTAACGAAGTAATTTCTTTTGAAACAAAATTATCAACTTTACCTCAACTTGAAGCAACTAATGTTATAATTACTCGATATACAAGCTATAGTGATGACCTTAAACGAGCTTTCTATAGAGATTTTGGTGAAATAGAAAATTCGGAAGCTAAATTTTGGAATTCTTTAAATAAAACTAGTACACTTGATAACTGGGAAGAGCTAAAACAACTTGATGTATTAGAAAGAAATGAAATATCAGTTGTTTCAAGTACAGCCAGAACTAAAGCATATAAAAATTATTATAGTGAAGATTCTGCAAGATGGTATTTAGAAAGGGCTAGAATTAACAACAGATTATCATTTATGGATAATCTTGGAAACGAAGAAGGCATCTTTTTTGATGTGCTTGTTAACAACCAAAAAAAAATACCCGAATATCTTGCTGTTGATGCTGCAAAAAAATTACTGCTGAAAAATAATAAAGATTTTTGGTTGATAAATGATTTTGATAATGTAACAATTAACAAATTACAACCACATTTAGAAGAAGCAAAAGCCATAGCCCTCGAAAGCACTGGAGGTTATAATGATTGGTTTACAGATTTAAGTAAAAAATCTCGAGCTGAAAAATTTTTAAATGATGGAGGTAGATGGTCTAATGGTCAATTAGTTGAAATACCAAGTGAAAATTACTTAAAAGCAAAAATAAATCCTGATGAAAATGTATATTTAAGCGTTGATATTGCATTCTATAATAAAAAGGATGTTAGAATAAGCGGTATGATTCAGGAGATCGATGGCTTATTAATAAACAATAGTACAGATAAAATTGAAAATATTATTAGTATGAAACTAGCAAAAAGAAGACACAGTTTCGACACTGATAACAATAAGTTAACATTAATGAAAAACTTACCTGATGACGGTTTGGAAATGAAAAACTATATATTAAACAATCCTTTATTTACTTTGTCAGATGAAATTAAAAACAATGCTATAAAAGCCAAAATCATTTATACGGATCTAAAAACTGGAAAAGAGATGATCGTTTCCCCTTCAATATTTAAATTAAAAATCAAGTCATCTTATGATCCAATAGAAAATTTTCAAAAAATACATCCAGAGACTCTTAATACCACTAAAGAAATATTAATAGAGAGCTCATATCAATCAATAAAAAATAAATTTTAATCATGAGAAAAACGAGAGCAATATATTTTGAATACAACGGTACTGTAGAGCATTTCGATTTTGGCACATTTTCATTATGTATGTATTATGCTACATTAATAAATTCTTTAAAGGCAAAAAAATTGTTTGAAGCTACTATTTCAGAATGGAAATATAGAGTTGAATATGATTTACCTGAAGACAATTTTACATCTGATGATGATATTGCACACTTTCAAATCTCAGAAATAACAGAAGCAATTGAATTTATTGAAGACATTTTAATTCCTTCTTTAAACAACGAAACAAAAGATATCTTATTGAAATATGGTGGGAAATCAAATTTCATAAAACTATATTATAGTAATGCTGGGTTTCTAAAATTTAATGGAATTACTGAGGATGAGTTTTTTGAAACTAAAGGTGAATCTTTAGCATATCACATGAATAGATTAAAAATAATACTGCAATATTCTTTAGATTTTAGTAAACCGTTTATGGTTTATGTAAACTAATAGAATACCCGATCGCGCAGATCTATCCCCCGCTGGCGCGAGCGTCCCGCTCGTGAACGCAAAGTATTTCTTACATTAGCTCAAAAATAATAAATGAGCAGAAAATACAAATTTGGAGATAAAACTGGAGCTTACTTTATAAGTTTTGCTACGGTATATTGGATAGATGTTTTTACGAGAGAAGAGTATTTTGGGAGCATTGTAGAATCATTAGACTACTGCAGAAAAAATAAAGGAATGGAGATTTATGGTTACTGCATAATGCCAAGCCACATCCATTTAATTTTCAGATCTGAAAATGGAGATCCTTCTGGCTTAATACGAGATTTCAAAGGTTTTACTTCTAGAAAAATGCTCAAAGCAATTGAAGAAAATCCGCAAGAAAGCAGAAAAGAATGGATGCTCTGGATGTTTGAAAGAGCAGGAAAGAAAAACAGCAATGTAAAATTCAGGCAATTTTGGCAGCAAAATAACAAACCTATTGAAATCTGGTCTTTAAAAGTTTTTGAGCAAAAGTTAAACTATATTCATAATACCCCTCTCGAAACTGGTTTTGTAACTAATCCTGTAGATTGGAAATACAGCTCTGCTAGAAATTATGGCGATAACGATCAAACTGTTTTAGAAATTGATATTAATTGACTTTCCTGTGTGTGCACGAGCGAGACGCTCGCGCCAGCAGGGGGCAAAAACTATAAAAAACAAAATTAAAGTTCTTACTGAATTCGAGAATATACTTTCATTAAAGGGTGTAAGAGACGATTTCAGATCTTTTATGTCTGTTCAATTTCCAAATGATAATATTGACGCATTTAATATTATGAGTGAACATATTGATCAAATCGAAAAAGAATTTAACAGATACAAATATCTAAAAAATAAAAATTTACAAATAAATTAAAAAATAAAAATGCTAATAACTCATCATTTTCTAGTTTTATGGGCAAGTAAATGGCGGGAGTATTTCAGAAAAAGTGCCAAATAAATTACCGCCTCGGTCTTTGAAAATCTTAATACTAGGATGATTACATATGATGAAACTATCTATATAAAGTCTCGATAATTTATTAGGGTTAATAATAACAATAGTATTACGTAAGTTATTGATACAATTAAGCTCAATTAATGCTTTATTTTTAGTTACATCTAAAATAGTAAGTTTATTATAGGCACAGTGAATGTTCCTCAAAACTTCATTATTCTCAAACTTAAGAGTTGTGATTAAATTATTATAGCAAATAAGATCAGTCAAATTATAGTTTTTACTTAGATCAAGAGTTTTCAGTTGATTATTACTGCAATTTAATTCTGTTAAATTTGTATTCTTACTTAAATCAAGTTGCGTTAATTTATTATGAATACAATAAATTTTTGTCAAAGCCTTATTTTTACTCAGATTTAAAGTTGAAATTTTATTATCAAAGCAATCCAATGTAGTCAAAGATGTAAAATATTCGATTCCCGATAAAGATGTAATATTCTTTCTTCTAACACTTATTACTCCATCATATGAAGCAACAGAAGAATGATTTGAAATGAATTTACCATCAGGAGTAAAAGCCAATGGAACTATTGTCTTTAAATAAGCTTTAAAATTTGCATCTGGTATTTCGGCGTATACTGGAGGTGGGTCATTTTTTTTAAAACAGCTATAACTGATATTTGCAATTGTAAGCATTACAGAAAAGATTATTATCCTTATCAAAACTGTCTTCTTCTTTTGCGTTCTAAATGTATTTTTTACCATTATTTCTTTAAAATGTCAATTATTGTATGCAAGTTTATAAATTAAATAATTTTTGAACAACACATTTGTAAGTTTTTTCAAAAGAAAACCCGATCGTGCAGATTTATCTCAGCAACGATAGCGCGGATTTGCAATCCGTGCCCGCAAAGATTGTTTTGTACCTATCTTGTCTTAAAATAGATTTACAAAAAATAATAACAACTCAAAGACAAAAAATCTTTGAGTTGTTTTAAAATCAAAAGAGAAAACCAAATCTCTTAAACTCCAAAAAAATACATTTTAAAAACTCTGGAAACTTAAAACCATAAGTTTCCTTACCCTACTATTGGCTATATCTAAGCCAATACAAACCTTATTTCTTTGTTTTACACTTCTGTAAAATAAAACCTATTGTGACGCCACTAACACAATTTTTAAACATTCAGATTACTTGCAATCATCCAAAATCAACAACTGTTTGTAAGTAACACATTTATCTGAATGCATTACGGTAAGCCCCTATAAGCCCGATTAAAAGCCTGTAAATTATTAAAAACCCGTAAAATTAATTAAAAATGAGTACAAATCACAACAGAATCAGAGTGGCGGATTTAGAAAAAAATCAGCCAAACAAAATTTTAAAAACAAATCAGAATGGTGAATTAGAATTTAGCGATGCAAACAATCTTCAAGTCGAAAGTTACAATGCCCTTGACTGTACCACCGAAGGAAAAGCTTTAGATGCCAGACAAGGAAAGGTATTAAAAGATATGATTGATAATGTCAATGTATCTCCTCCTTCTTTAGTGAATGATCTTACAACAGGAGGAACAACAAAAGCACTGACGGCTGAAATGGGAAAAACTTTAGAAAACACAAAGCTTACTGCATCATTAGCAACAGATGCAGAAACCCAAATAGCATCAACGGTAACTGAAGATAAAAAAGTTATTAGTCGTTCTAAATTGTTTAACTGGTGGGAGTGGGTTAAGAAACAATCTCAGACAATAACTGCAATCTGGACTTTCAAACTTGGTATAAAAGTAAATAACAGCACCGGCAATTATATTTATTCAACACAAATACTTGAAGACATGATAATTGCTCAATTAACTAGTGCTGGATATGGTACATATAAAGTTCAATACGGTTGGAATACTATTAGAATGTTTAATTCAAATGGTTATTATACACAGCTTGGTTTTATATCTTCAACACAAAATAACAATGTTAATCTTCCAAATAAATCAGGGACAGTTGCATTATTAAATGATTTTGTAACAACCGCCCCAGGTACTGCAACTGTTGCTCCTCTAGTGATTCCTAATGGAGTATTAACAATTGTTCCTCAAAATGGAGCAATTGAACGTGATATAAATGGTCAATTATGGGAAACTCATAACGGAGTTAGATCAAGCTTATTAACCACAAATGATATTAATATTGACCAATTTCTCGCTACAACATGGAAATCATCAATTACGCAAACGGCTTTTCTAAATTCTTCAATCAATAGTACTAGTGTTAAAACAGTATCGCTGCCTTCAAATGCTTTAGGCAGTTCTGATTCTGCAAATTTTCTTTTTAAAACATTTGACAAATATCATATAAAAAATTCGTCATACGAAACCCTTACACCACCTGCCTCAATAACTTTTGAAGTGTTTTTAAAGGGTAATGATTGCACATTCGGAGGGAATCAGTACATTAAATTGTATTCTTCCAAAAGAACAGATATACAAACAAATCAGTCGATTCGAAATTGTGAAATAGCCCTACATACCAATCTTGCAGTAATCAACGGTAACCCAGCATCATCATCTTTGAGTTTTTCATCACTTGCCTATGATAATTATGGAAATGTTTCGCAAGAAAATTTTAATCAATATTATTTACAAGCACTAAACGGTAATTACATAAAATTTAGCAATGCCTCTATATCTTTAGAGTATAGGATTTCTTGCGAGTTTAACGATCCTACAAATATTAATCGTAACAATGCTGAATGTCGTTCAATTTTTGATAATTTCTCATCTCTTTTCTTAAAATTATAAAACTGGAAATCTCAAATCCTAGAAGGTAGAAATTCTCTTAAAAGTAAATATGAAAGCTCAAAGACAAAAATCTTTGAGCTTTATTAAAAATATATTTTAAAGCTTAATCGAAAACTTAAAAAATACTAAATCTCCTGCTCTTTAATCATTTTTCTACAAACTTACCCTATTTATATCCACTCTCTTTACAACTCTGTAAAGCCCTAGAACATTCATGTTAAACCGCTAAGCAGCTCTTTTTTAAGCTCCATTTTTAGGCTCATCTTTACACTGTCAAAAGAAAAAAGAGTATAAAAACCTCTTAAAAACAAAGTCTTTTGAAAAAAATATTAAGGGAATAAATTGTTCCAACTGCTTAGAAAAATCCCTAAAAAAATTATGCATTTACACCCCAAAGATTGGTTAGATCTAACTACAATTTAATCATTCTGAATACGAACAAAATTAAAGTCAAAAACAAAATTAGAATATGCCAACTAATCCAATTCCTGCGATTCCAATTCCTACAGCACGATATTATCCGAGATTGTCCGAGATAATTACTGTAGACGATTTACCTGAATTCTTATCGTTTGTCGAAGATGGCTTGAACTCCATTTTTGATAAAATTCATTACAAAAATTTACAATATTCAAAAGGATATCGTGGTGATTCTGCCTTTTACAGTCTTGATATTGTTTCAAGTACAAAATTGGCCCTTCCCCTCCCTTTTGGTCTAGGTTTGGTTCTTAATCCAGATCTAAAAGACAATGATTCTTCTATATCATCATTTCCCATTACGTTAGAATATCAGTGGGAAATTCTGGCTTTCTTAAAAACATTTAGCGCCAGCAGTTTCTCCTTTTCTATGGAGGATTTTTATACTGTAGGACTTCAGGTTTTCCGCATCAGCGAAGAACAGGTTGTAGCTCATATGATGAATATTTTTGTAGAAGCTCAAGAAGGAAAAACAAAATATGAACAGCTTTTAGCTGATATTAATACATTTGATGAAGTTAGCAGTGATCCTACATATCAGGAATTAAAATTTCCAGAAAATGTAGAGCAATCTATTCAAAGTGTTATTGATGTAATCAATACGAATCCTCTTTTTACCAAATCGATTCCGTTATTACTTTTCGGAATTTACATTGCTAGAAATGGTTTTACTTTAGACGAAATCAAACAAAAATTACAAGATTTCTACAACATTGTAGCTCCAGACGGAATCGAAGCTCACATTAAAAGAATTATTACTCCAAAAGCGAAAGCAACCTTAGCTTTAAGCGCCGGTATTGAGTTTCCAAGAAACATCTTAAAACCTGTCCTTTCTAATGGGGCTGATTATGGTAATGGCACTGAAAAATCCATATTTATATTTGGTCAAGCGCAATTGTATGCTGATACCGAAGAAGGCATTGGCTATCAATTAGAAATGGGAGGCTCTCTTGCACCTTCAAATTATGCCATGATTGGCAATACGGGTTTACTTCTTCAATTAGACACTTTAAAAGTCGATTTAAGCAAGAAAACCAATATCTCAGAAGCCGATGCTGACGGACGTCCAAATGATTTCGTTGGAGTATATGCTCACGCTGTTTCGGTAACTCTCCCTTCAAAATGGTTTAATAAAGTTCCTGAAACTCCAGGAAGCACAACTCCAACACTACAAATTGGTGCTTCAGATTTATTAATAGGTACAGGTGGGCTTTCTGGAAATATTTATCTGGAAACAGTTCCGAGTACAAATGGTACTTTTAGTTATTTCAACGACAAATTCAATTTTAATTACCCAATCACCATGTTCGAAAAGGACGAAAACGGTGTGGCTAATAAAAAAGAAATTGCTGATTACCAATCTTTACTTGTCTTTTTACAAGAATTGAACAGTAAAAATTTGCCTTATGCATTTGATTATCCTTTATCGTTAACAACTATTAATGATTCAACCACTTATGTTTTTACCGAAGCAAAAGATTATCAAAGCTTTGTAACCGAACTTTACGACAATACGCTTTGGAAAACTATTGGTTCTGAGAAAAAAGGATTCAAAGTAGGCTTCAATAAATTTGATATTACTTTCAAACAAAATAAAGTTGTCAGCTCTAATATCAAAGGAGCTTTAGAAATTCCTAAACTTAAAGAAAAAAACGGCACTCCATTAAAAGTTAATCTTGAAGGACATTTGTATGATGACGGAGATTTTAACCTTACTGCTTCATTCCCAAAAGATAATAAACCGCAAGCAAATCTTTTTGACCTTGTAAATATTGATTTCCACAGTTTCGAACTTGGTAAACAAGATGACGATTACTATTTAGGCACTTCTTGTTATGTTTCTTTCCCTCAAGATACTTTAATGGGAAGTTTATTAAAAGGAAAAGGATTTGAGGTTGAAAAACTGCGTGTGTACAGCGATGGAAATATTGAAGTCGAAGGAGGATCAATTCCTATTCCGATTAGTCTTTCTGTTAATTTAGGTCCAGTTCAAATGGCGGTTACGAACATCAACTTTGGTTCAACCCAAATTAACGGCCGTAAATATAATTTCTGGGGATTTGATGGAGCAATCAGTATTAATCCGCTTGGAGTTGATGCTCGTGGTGAAGGAGTAAAATATTATTATTCTACAGATGGAGGTCCAAAAGATTCATTTATCAGAATCCAAACTATTGAAGTAGATTTAATTATTCCAGGAACCGCTACAGAAGCTTCGGCTATGGCCATTATTCACGGAATGATTTCGCTTCCTGAGCCTGGAAAATCTAAAGAATTTATTGGTGAGGTTGGTTTAAAACTGCCAAAAGCGAAAATTTCTGGAAGTGTTGGCATGCGTTTTATGCCTAAATATCCTGCCTTCTTAATTGATGCCAGTATTGAATTGCCTGTTCCTATTCCGCTTGGATTCTTGTCTATTAATGCCTTTAGAGGTTTATTAGGATTTAGATATGTCGCTACGAAAGAAGCTGTAGGATTAACAAAAGACGATTCATGGTATAAATATTACAAACATCCGAAGCCGGGTATCAATATTAAAAAATTCAGTGGCCCGCCAGATTCAATGCAGTACAATTCTCCATTCTCTATTGGAGCTGGAGCCACTTTTGGAACCGTTGCTGATGGCGGACATGTATTGTCATTGAGAGCCATGCTTTTATTGTCTCTGCCTACTCTGTTTTATATTGAGGCGGGACTGAATGTTATTTCTTCAAGATTAGGACTGATTGAAGATGACCCGAGTAATCCACCGTTCTTTGCCATGGTTGCTTTTGGAGACGATTCATTAGAATTAGCAGCTGGGGCTGATTTCAGCATTCCTAAAGACAGCGGACAAATTATTAAGCTTCATGCCTTATTAGAAGCTGGATTCTTCTTCAAGAATCAGAAGCCTTGGTATGTAAATCTTGGCTCTAAAAATGATCCAATTACAGCAGAAGTTTTGACCTTATTTACAGCAAAATCTTTTATTATGATTTCTGCTCAAGGTATCGAAGCTGGAGCAAGATTAGATTTCAAATTACAGCAGAGTTTTGGTCCAGCCAAAGTTAAATTATGGGCTTATTTGGAGATGGGCGGAAAAATCTCGTTCAAACGTCCTCAAATGGGTGGTTACATTAGCGCTGGCGGAGGAATTCAGATTAAACTGTGGATTATTAATGTCGAAATTGCTTTAGATACCATATTCTCTGTAGAATCATTTAAACCTTTCTTGATTTATGCCAAACTAGAACTGAGTGTTCGTGTGAAGATTGCTTTCGTAAGGGTACGTAAAAACTTCACTGTTGAACTGCAATGGGACATTAACCGAGTTATTGATCGTACGCCATACAGCCCGCTTCCAAAGGGAACTGTCGGTGATGGTGAAGATGACAGAACATTGGAAAATGTTAAAGGGGTTCATATGTTGACCAACCAGGCATTTACTTTGGATTATTTCAAATCTGCTGGTGAAAAAAATTATGATGAAGACAAACTTTATCCAGACGGTACGCCAAGACCTGAGTTTATTACGTCAGTAATTCCTTTGGATACTTATATCGACATTAAAACGGCTAAAGGATTAGTACCTAGTACTGAATTAGCCAAAAAAATTGGCGGATATACGGTTGAGCCTAAAAACTATACAGACATGATGCCTCCTGAAGGAACATCAAAAGCGGGTAGAAAAATACGACAGGTTAAGCATGAATACGGAATCAAATCGATCAATTTAAAATCTTGGAATGGCTCTGCTTGGGTAGATTATAATCCGTTTGAAGCTGTTGTAGAGAATAAAGAAGGGCCTCGTAATCAGGTTAAAGATTTGCCTTGGGCACATTGGCAAAAAGCAATTGATCAGTACGATTCTATTCGAGTATTAGCAACAAACCCGTTCTCGTTTTTAAGTGCGGCAGAACCAGGCTGGCATGTTCCTGAACAATTAGGAATTACGTCTACAAAACTATTCTGTTCATCAACAGAAATTGAAAAACAGCATATGGATTTCCTTAACAAACAAATTGGAAAGCGTTACTATGTGCCAATGCAGTATGAAGCTGACAAAATAAACAAATTGTTTTTTAGACTTATTGGAGAACTTCCTTTAATTGTTGGCAACTACACTATGGAAGGTGGTGATTTTATGAGCATTACTGCTGATCAGAATAATTTTGGGTACCGTAGATCTTTAACTTTTAAAAACGAAAACGAATTAGAAATCATTTTCCCAGAATCGTCTATTGATCCTGAATTAAGGCTTACCACTCAGGCAAAAGAAGTAAAAATTACAGCTTATACTGCCACATTTAATGATGGCGATAAATTAGTATCATATATGCCTGTAAGCTTTAGCAAAACTAAGACTGACGAATTTTCTCTAGAACAAACTTACTTGAAAGCGGAATTTTCAAATGCAATAACCTTATATACTGAGGAAATTGATGGTCAGAAGAAAAAAATAGATAAAATTGTAATTAGTCCCGTTTCAGCAAATGCAAAACGTATTAAAGAAATCAGAAATGAAATTGCAGCTTTATTTGATGATACTTACGATGAGCGTAGTGGAGAAACTGAAATTACGCTAACAGATCCTATAAAAATTACCAAATACAATTCGTTAATGACTGAATTGACCAATCTGAAATTGGATGCTGGTAATGAAAATCCTAATGCCGAAAGTAATCCAAATGCATTGACTTTTACTCATTATTATGGCTATAATGGAAGAGCTTTATATGATTTCGATAAGGTAATTAAATTCAAAGATTCGTATGTAGTAACATTCCATCCAAAAGAGAATCCTAAAACTACAATTCTATTACATGTCAATTCTGATGGTGCTATTATTGGAGAACGTTTAATCAATGGAATTGTAACTTCTCTGCAGGTTGTAAATGATCATTTGTTAGTAACCCAAGCCTTAAATGCAGAACAATGCAAAGGAATTGGAGAAGCAACAATCGATCTTGACTTTATTATAGGATGCTCCTCTCCTATTGCTGCAACTGCAATTGTTGAAATGGATGAAGAACTAAATCCGATTCTAGGAACGCAATATTTAAATACTTATTCTTTAGGCTTTAACAAAATATTGCCATTAGCCAATAATGATCTTCTTTGGATTAATAATACATCATCAACTGAAACTCAAATCAGTTGGATAAAAGGAAGCGACAGAACTGTGGTTTATCGTTCTAAAGTTAACGGAGAAGCAGTTAAAGTTCTCCAGTATAATGAGAATGAATTTAGTTTAATTACTAAGGATAAAAAAGTTATTCGTTTAGGCGTCAACAATGTATCAAAAGTAATTTCTGTAACGGATACAAAAGTAATTTCTACAACTGATGTAGTTGAAATTGTCGATGCCATAATTGCCAATAATAAAACGCTGCTTTCTGTTAAATTATCGAATGACAAATTTGCCTTGGCACAAATTGATGGAGACACTCTATCATTAGTAAAAAATGACAACATTTTTGATTCGGCAATTTATTTATCTAATCAAACATTAAATGATCATTCAGTTGTGGCTTACAATACGCATTATTTATTTGTATTGAATGAAACTTTGACCCAAGCAAGATTAATTAAGAGAGAATCAAATGTTACGGATGCTTCAATCATACATATTCAAAATGAACCATCTGTAAATGAAATTCTGATGCTTTCTAGCAAGCCAAAAGAAAAAGGTGTTTATTTTTCATTGTTTAACGATACGTTTAATAATTGTTCTTTACATCCTGCCGAACAAGTTTCTGTCACTAATTCCACAACAACTTTAACAAACGGAAGTGTCAATTATTCAGCACTGGATTTAATCAACGGATTAGATTTTAGAAGAAGTATTAGAAAATCAAACATAATTACAACTGATGCTGTTATTTGTTCAAATCTAGTAAATACTGAAGATCCAGAACTTAATTACACTACTTGTATTCAGAGAGTAGATTGGTTTAGTAAAGAAGAGTATTATCATAATAAAACGATTTTGGATATTCCTGCCGTAGCTGAGCAATTACAAGCGATGAAAAATGCGGTCGAAACAACAGTACAGCCAATTTGGAGACCAAATACGACATACTGTTTAGATTTTACCTTAACAGATACGGTTGATGATAATAAAAAGAATCCTGTAGAATTTAAATATTATTATGGATTTAAAACCCTTGGACCAGTTGGGCATTTCCCAGTTAAGGATCCTGAAGCAATTGATCCTCAAAATCCGCCGGCGAAAAATGAATTGACAGCATTGTCTAAATCTCCGCTCACTTCATTGAGAAATTATTTGGATTATAACCGTTCTTATCCAAATGCAGATGGAAGTTTATTACAGTCTAAACCTTCATTCTACGGCAGTGAGCAATGTGATATTTCTTTATTCTTTACGAGTACATATACTTCTCACATGTTTAAAAATTGGGCAGAATACGAAACGGAAAGACCTGAGATTAAAGGAAAACTTAATCTTTTCATTAAAGATCCGCTAACTGATCTTCTTATTGAATATCCTATAAAACCATTGGTAGAAGGACAAGAAGAAATCGCTTATCCACAACCGATAGAAAAAGATAATAGCGAAGAATGGACTGATGATAATGATCCTAGAATTCCATTGGGTGTTAGAATGTTAAACAATTTTATTGAAGATCCTTCTAAGACGCGATGCGCTCTTGTGTTAGGAAATCCTTTAAAACCAAAATCATTAAAATACAAAACAACTTTAACCAATTTAAAACCTTCTAAACTGTATACTGTTTTAGTCAATAACTTTTTTGATGGTGCTCAAATAGGAATTTCAAGCGAAAGCAAAAACATCCTTGTTCATCAATTTGGATTCCAGACTTCGCGTTATGAAGATTTTAAAGAACAAGTTCAGAGTTATTTTGTTGATAAAGAAAAAACTAAAGAAGCTTTGTATGATGTGAATGTTAATCTTGATCAGGAACGTATTGATGCTTTGCATTATTTAATCGCTCCTAAAACTGATACTGCTACAAATGCATTGAGCGATTCAATGGCTACAAAATATCAACATTTATTTGATCGTGCGACCGAAGGAATCTTAAAACTCTCTCCTCTTGATCCTGCTCAGGGTACCGAGGTGAATAGAATTATTGACACGAATACTGGAGCGACGATAGCGCTTTTAGTTCGAAACCCAGAGCCTTTTAATATTCCTAAAATACCTTTAGAAGAAATTCAAGATACTATTTCTGTTTTAGATGAACTAGGAAATCCAATATCTGGATACAGTGTACTGCATTCAAAAGATTACTCGCAAGCTTTGATCATGCATAGCAGCAAAATCATTTCTGGAATAGAAAACTTGAAAATCAGGTTTAAATACAAAATGTGGAATAACGAAGGAAGTGGTCCTTTAACAAACACAATTGATACGCAGATACTGCCATTATACAATACAAATCTTTAAAAAAATAAGAAAAAAATGAGTTCTATAAATCTTCAGGAAAGCCAGCTCTCGGGCTGTGCAACTTATGTAGCAATTGTAGTCGACGAATCTGGTTCGATCAATGGAAACGAAGCACAGCAGATTCGTGACGGACTATCTTTATTTATCAATTCTCAAAAACAAAGTAATATCACACTTTCGTTAATCGGAATGTCTAACAGCGATACTGCTGTTAGACTCGATAACGTCATTCAGAAAAAAATTTCGAGTAATTATCAAGATTTTATTGATTGGATTGATTTATATGGTCTTGGAAATGAAAGCATTCAATCAGATTATTGGGCTTCTGGTTTAAATGTTGCCAAAAACTTATCTGTTACTCCAGATATTGTCTTTGTAGTTACTGACGGTCTGCAAGTCAATAATTCTGAGTTTTTAAAAAATCTGTTTACTGAGTTAAATCTTAACTCAAAAGTTTTTGTGTACGGAGTGACAAGCTCGTTTGATACTATTGAAGAACTGACAACACCGCTTACAACCTTTTTAGGAAGAACACCAATTTTAAAAAATGATCAGACTTCTGCCTTAGATTCAGATTATATCAGAGTTCCCGATTTCAATACTTTAGGAATCGAATTAAATAAACTTGCAACCAATTTATCTGATTTACAGATTGGCTGTTTTCCTAGCGTCAGCATTATTGACGATAATTTAGCTTATCCTTCTTTAAGAAAAGGCATTAGAATTAGTAAACCATGCGGAACTTTACTTCTAAAAAATAAAAGCCGAGTTCCGCTGACTTTAAGTGGCGGAACAAAAATTCATAGAGAAAAAAATCTGAATGGGCTTATTTTTAAGCTTGATAACTCGGTAACTATTCCAGGAAAATCCGAAGTTGAAGTTCCTATTCGAATTGAAGGGAAAGCTTTAGCACTTGGTCATTTTTCAGCTCTTGTTGATCTAAACAATGTTTTTAATCCTTTAGGAATTAAGATTGATTTTAATGTCGGCAGAGAATCATCAATAATTGATATTTCTTCAGAAAAAACAAATCTGCAGTCGGCCTATTTACAAATCGCCGCAGCAGGTTCAAGAGGAATTGACAGTACAAGAGGAATTCACCTTCGATGGGTGCTGAATGGCAAACTGGGGGAAAATCACCTTCCTAAAGGTGAATTGTACGATGGCGAAAATTCTAATTCTAGTTTTAATAAACCTGATGACTTTGTAAAAGTCTACAGAGCGCCTTATACAAAAATCAGCCAAACAGTAGACTTGACTCAAAATCCAAATGTTGTTGACAACAAAAAGGCGCTTTGGATTTATAAAACAGCAAATCCGCAAAGATCGGTTTATGTTAATTTTAAAGATGACAAGAAATATAAATCAATTAAACTTAGCATTGATCCATTAACTAATCCTGTTGGTTTTATGCAAGCCTATGGAAATAGTTTGGTGGAAATTGAAACCAAAACAGATTTATTCTTTGCTGCCGAATTAGATTTTTCATCTTCAAATGCTTCAAAAAGTGTAAAACTGGAAACATTATCTGTTGCCGAAAACAAAATTACCGCTTCTAAAAATGTTAGCAACCGTAAAACCTACAATTCAGAGCAATTAAATAATAAAATTCGTGTAGTTGCTGAAAATGGAAGAAGTATTCGATTTAAAGCCAATTATTGCCTTTTAAATGCTATTCAATTTGAGTTTTATTCTGATTTCATTACTAATGCTAATGCAAACGGAGACTGGATTTTGAAAGGAAAATATGGTCTTGACACAAATGACTTTAAAGTTTTTGAACAGCTTGAACCAAAGTTAAACGCTGTTCATGGAAAATGGTTAAAATTTAATGATGGTGAATATGTAAACATTAAAAACTATAAAGCAAAATGGAACAGACCAACGGTTGAAAATGATATTACTGACGAAAACATCAAAGATATTGTACTGGAATATATCAAGTTAAGTAAATCCGATAATCCAAGAGCCGAAAAAAGTATTCCTTTTGGTGATCGCATACCTATTAATGATCCAAAAGATGGAGAAGTACAGCAATACGCTGACAATTTAACCGAAATATCGTATCTGGATATCTTAAACATTGCTGCAAACGATTATCACGTTGCACGTATGTTAGGTTTAGGTTGTTTAGATCTTGATGAAGAAGTTTATAATGGCGAGTACATTTACTTAACAGAATATACCACTTTTGGAAGTTTAGAAGATGGCATAGAAGGAAAAGAAATGCAGCATCTTTCGATGAGTATTCCAACTTCTGTAGATACAGAACGTATGCCTCTTCCTGTTCAGTTAAGCAAAATTGTTCCTGGATTAAATGCTGGTTCAGATGAAAACTCAAATACCCAAATTACAGATCTTGAAGGTTACAGTTTTGATGGAAAAAAAAGGTATGTGAGCTTGTTTATGGATGATGTAATGGATTATGATACTGTCAATCCCTATTCAAAAAATGACTTTTTCAAATCATCATCAGAATATGATGGAAGTACTTTTACTTTTCCTGTATATTTAGGAATTGATCATAAAATTGCTTCTGAAACAACATGGAAGAATCCAGAATTATCACACGATGTTGAATACAAAAGTGTCAATCAAAATCTAAAAGAATCAGAATTTGAAACCGTTCCAATTAATATTCCTGAGCCTGGAAAATCAGTTTTAAATGCTATTCAGGAACAAACTGGAGAAAACACCTATATCTATCAAGGATACGGAATTAATATTTTCTCGAGAGCCACATCTGGACGTCAAATTAGTATTAAATCTGACATTAAACCTGCCAATAATTTAATGCCTCCGAGCAATATGAATGCTCTTTTGGTTACAGAGGAAAATCCGTTATTATTTACTTCTCAATCAGAACAACAACTATTAGGTAAGATTACTGGTGCAGATAAAACATTAGTCAGAATTATGTTTGATTATTATTCTGCTCAGGAATTGTTAAGTTATCCTGTTCCAAAAGAAATATCTGTTGAAGATGCAGAAACCGATACAGAATCTATTTTTCCTGATACTGAAGAAATATTGGCAGATCATTTTAAACTGTATTACAAAGACGGACTTCCTGAAGTTGAATATGGTGAAATTGAAATTATTGACAACGATACTGCCAATAACCTTACTGCAATTGTAAAAATAAGAGAGTATAGAATTATCAGTAGTGGTCAGCAGGTCAAAATTGGATTAGACGATGCAAATAAAACCAGGTTTACTGGGGGGATTTTAACTATTGGAGATCAAAATTATATCATTCAAAATATCGAAGTTAAACTTAAAAAAGATGAAAATTCTAATGATGTTTTTGACTATGCTCTAATTGAAGTACTGAAAAAAGAAGTAACTGACAAACTTCATGCTGATGGAGATGCTACAATCGATTCTGAACAAATTCTAGACATTAAATATCCTGAAAGCAGATTATGCACACTGGTGCAAAATATGCAGACAGTTTCAAATTGGCATGATCCACAAATTGATTTTACAGTTCAATATCCTGAAAATTTAAATAAGATTCACCGTGAAGTTATTGATCACACCAATGAAAATGGAGAGAATCTGCAAGTCGAAAAAACAAGAGGAGTTTGGAATAAAGCTGTAATTGAAAGAGTTTTTGAAGATTCGTATGAAATGGATGAAAATGGAGAGTACAAAGTAGATAAAGAAGGCGATCTAATTCCATTACCAAAAGGTCAGAAAAAACATTTAGGATTATATAAAGTTATTTTCAAAAACTTTAGTTTACCTCAGCATCTTCAATTTAAATCGGAGAAAGAAAACTCTGTAGAATGGTCAAATGGTATTGTAAGATTGTTTACAAAAAATGCTTTTAAAGAAGGAAATTCGGTCCCTGTAAAATCGAGAAAAGAGTTTAAGGTTTTTAAAACCGAAAACATTGGTACAACTGGAAATCTAGTCTTATATATTGACGATCCTGATTTTAAACTTGGTAATTACGTCACACAAACCATGGCTGAGGACTATGATGAAATTTTAGGTTCTGAAGATGGTCCTCGTGAAGAAAATGAAGCTCCAAGCTATACAGATGAAATTGTTTCGCAAAGTGTAAACTACTATCCAAGTTACAAGGTTTACTTGTATGCAGATCCAGTTTCGGGAATCACAAAAGAAAACATTCAACCAAGAGAAAATGAAAATACTCACTACTCTAGTTTTGGAATCAGTACATATTCAAAGCCAGCTATCGGTTACAAATCAAAAATTAGTATTCCTTGTCCAATGTATGCTGTCAAGGTCGAGAAAACTGAAAAACCTGAAGAGATCATTGGCGGTAGTTTGTACGCAACACGTCCAGATTTTTACAACCGTTCGACTTTTACTTTCACAACTAAGTATAATCAAGACCGAAAACCTTATGGATTATTGCATTACAGAGCCAATGATGAAGACTTGTTGAATGTTTTATTCAAACCAACAACCGTAAGTACAATCCGTGAAGAATTAAACAAACTGGGTGGAAATGATGAAATTGACTTTAACAATAGATGGGCAGACTTTTTAGATTTTAATGAACTTGCCACAAGAGGTCAATATGATATTTTTCCAAAAAATAATCTTGAAGAAAATTATCAATTTCCAATGCCTGACAATGACGAGTTTATAGAACTAATTAATGACTTTATCAAATGGCATAACAGCACTTTAGATGTAAATGCAAAAAAAGCAGAAGAAATTATTTCAATAGAATCACTTAATCAGGTTCTTATTTCTGAAGATAAAGGAGTTCAGGAACCAATGTTAGCGGTATATTTTATTGAACAAGCTATTTACAATGCCTTTGTTCCATTAACTGAAGTGCCTGTAATTTATGAGTATATCAAAGGTAATGAGTATGTGCCGGTTAATAAAAAACAAACCATTAAAGATAAAAACGGAAATGCTTTAAAACCAACTGATGCCGATTTTGATATTGCTCCAATGATGAAAGTTGTAAATGAAAACCAAAACAGAGTCCAATTTACCGATTTTAATCTGGATGGAAATTCGCAAAACATCTATTTCTACGCTGTTCGTGAAATGGACATTAAAATGAATTTTGGAGAGTTTAGTGATCTTTTAGGACCTGTGAAATTAGTGGCTTCTACTCCACCTAAAACTCCCGAAATTAAAAGAATTATACCAATTCTTGAAAATAAAGTATTAGGAATTAAGCCCGCTGTTCAGATCGAGTTAAATGCATATCAGCCAGAATATAAAATTAGAAAAATCAATATTTATCGCGCTAATACAATGCTTGATGCCCAATCCATAAGAACAATGAAACTGGCTAAAGAAATTGTAATCGATGAAGATACTTTATCGACAGATTTTGAAAATGTATGGACTGTTTATGACGATTTTGAAGATTTAGAAGAAGTTCCTTTTGGAGATGGTCTTTTTTACAGAATCACAGTTTCTAAACAAATTGAGTATGCTGATCCAGAATCAACTACCGAAAGTCCGATTAAAAATGTTGATTATGCACCATCACAGCCTTCAAAAATTACAGCAACAGTTATTGTTGATAATGTTTCGCCTGAATCTCCAATTTTGGAAGCTTCTCGAACTGTCACGGGAGCAAATGGTGAAATCTTAAAGACTGTCGTCTTCAACTGGGAAAAAACAGTTTATAATGGTAAATATCATTTATACAAAATGAACGGTCAGGGGAATTGGGAGAAGATTCATGAAGTTTCAACAAATCTCAAAAATGTTGCCTTACCGCTTCAGCAGACTAAATTAAAAACGGATGAATTGATTATTAAAAATGAAGACGGTGACAGAATCTACCATCATTTTAAAGCAATTTCAGAAAACGCATCAGGCATGTTAAGCAGCGACGAAAAAATCCTAACTCTTTAAAACTTATAAATACCAATGGATCTAATCATTGGTATTTATTTCAGACCTATTAAAACATTTAAAAGCAAAGAAATAAAACTAAATAAAATGGCAACAAGCAGAAATGACTTTCACAACAAATTCAACAATGGGGATATTCCGTCGCACTTTGACTTTGTCGAAATTTTTGACAATTTCGTTCATAGAGACGATGACAAGGCCAATTTACAAATGGTCGAAACAGGAACAGATAACCAACGATACATCACTCCCGCGCTTTTAAAAGCCGCATTTCAAAATGCGGGAATTATTGCCGGTAATTGCTATGTTCCTTACAAAGAGTTTCAAGATAACTTTTCAGGATCATCTATTCAGCTAGATTCTACTCCTATTGCAGACAGCGCTAAAGTCTATAAAAACGGACAGTTACTAAAAGAAATTGAAGATTATAATGTAAACTATGACAGTGGTGTCCTTACATTTTCGGAACCTATAAGCGGTCGAAATATTGAAATAAATTACTGGTCTAAAAATTTTGATACTGAATCTGAAGGATCTGGTTCTAATCCGATTCTTGGCAGTTTGTCTATTCCTTTCAAAGAAAATTTTGATGAACTAACTTTTAATAATGATAAAATCACTTTAACAGAAATTCCCGTAAAAGACAGTATCAGAATTTATAAAAATGGTCAGCTGCTTCGAGAAGGCACAGGCAAAGATTATGATGTAGATTATAACAATGGTCTTATTACATTTTCAGCCGTAATAAGCGATCGTAATATCGAAGTTGATTATTGGTACAAAAGCACTGTCACTTTATCCGATTTGGAGTTGAACACCAAATATGTTGATTTAACAACGGCTCAAACAATTGGAGGAAATAAAACTTTTACAGAAGCTGTTGAAGGTAAAAGCTTTATTAAAACTGGCGGAACTTCAAATCAATTCTTAATGGCAGACGGCTCGGTATCAACTTCTCCAGGTTCTGACTACGATGCTGGACATTCTATAGGCGTAATTCCTTTCACCGGAGGTTATCAAAAATTCAGCAACGGATTAATATTGCAATGGGCTCGTTTAATGAGTAATGCTAATACATACACTTTCCCTTTAACCTGGCCACATGGTGCTTTGAGTGTTATGGTATCGACTATAAGAACAAATTCAGGAAGTAGAGGATACAATCACGTAGCCAATGTTACAGAGAGCACTTATTATGCCCTTATCGATGCCAATGAAGGATATATGTTCGCAATTGGATATTAACTATAAACTAAAAAATTTAAAATTATGTATAAAGCAACATATAACGTAAACGGAGAATACACAGGTTTTTATGTAGAAAAAATTCATGAAAACATTCCTCAACCTAATATTGAATTGACTGAAGAAGAATGGCAGCAAGCATTGTCAAAAAACTATAGAGTAATTGAAGGCAAACATTCCTTTTCTCCAGCTACTCAAAATAAAGAAGAGCTTTTAGAAAATTTGAGAATCAGAAGGAATGCACTGTTAGCTGAAAGTGACTGGACACAAGTAGAAGATTCTCCTCTTTCTGAAGAGAAAAAAGCAGCTTGGAAAAATTACAGACAAGAACTTAGAGATTTAACCTATTTAAAAGATGCAACTGTTGTCACTTGGCCAACACTTCCACTATAGATTCATCTCTCTTTTATGGTTTTCGAAAACTTAAAAAAATCAATGTTCTACTAAAATAAATATGGAAGAAAATATAACATACAAACCTTTTGCTTATATAGATCAATATACTCCAGCAGAAGGGACAACGGTTTATTATAATACCGAAAAAACCTTAGCCGTAAAAAAGAATGATTGCTCCTATGGAACATCTGGAAATCTAGTCACTTTAACTGCCCCTGCTAATAAATTTGTTTCAACGGAAAGCGTTGCAGACGCAGACCAGCAAGCTCAATCATGGTTAAATGCAAATGCACAAGCCTATGCAAACAATACCGGAATTTGCACTATTAGAACTACTGCATGGAGAGGAGAAAACCCTTCTTGTGTCTTAGAACCATCGACAACTTTGTTGCCTTTTGATTATATGATCATTAAATATAAATGGGCATTTGGCGCAGGTATTGACCTAGATACTTTTACAGGTTTTGTAAATACTGGCATTAATACTTTAGACAATAAATGGGTCGGATTTGGACTTGGCAGTGAAGTTCCTGCAAGTGCTTTGGCTCAAGATTCTTATGTAATGTGGGGTGGAGATGAAACGGATAAAACTGGTGTTGAAACCTGTCTTATAAATTTCAAAAAAACAAAAGAGGATTACTCTACTTTAAATGATATCCAAGTAAGAATGGCTGGTGTCTGGTGGGATTCAAAAAACACTGGAAATATCGATGTAGAAATCACAACCTACCTTGGTGGAACTATGGAGAAAGCAGGCAAAGACATTGTAAATAACAATGGACAGCAGGTGCAACAGCTGAATTTTTCAAAAAATGTCTCAATACAAGGAAAGCGTTTAACTATAGACCAAGTTAGCAATATTGGCTACATTAATTATTCTAGCAACCTCTCAACTGCAAATGTTGTGATAAATTATTAAAAATATGGGAAATACAGGATACAAATCTTTTGAAATATTAGAAAGATATTATACCGATGATGGTACTTCAACGGGAGAAACAAAGCTTAATATAAAAACAGATCCAGATTATATTGCTCCTTTTCTAGATGAAATTGATTGCCCGCCAGGCGCAAGATTTTATAATACCAAACAGACTAAAACTATAACTAGAAACAATTGTGGTGCCGGATATTTGGGTAGTGATGCCATACTTACAGCCTATCCAAATCAGTTTGTTTCGAATGAAAGTGTATTAGACGCAAATAACCAAGCAATTGCTTGGTTAGAGGCTAATGCTCAGATATATGCGAATAATGCTGGAACATGTGTACTTGATAACGTTCCTCCAAGTGCTAGTGTTTTAGCAGCGTCTTCAATTACTTCAAATTCATTAAAATTGTCTTGGACTGCTGCGACAGATAATCTGGGAGTCGTTGGTTATGAAATATATCAAAATAATATTTTTTTAGCCCCAACCACAGCTGATACAATTCAGTATGATGTAACAGGATTATCGCCAAACACGAGTTATAGTTACTATGTAAAAGCAAAAGATGCAGCTGGAAATTCATCTACATCTAATACAATAACTGCAACTACAAATGCAGCGACAGCAGATACAACTGCGCCAACAGTACCAGCTAATTTCTGGTGTGTTCCTGTTGGTTCAGATAATGTACATCTTGAATGGACTCCTTCAGAAGATGAGGATAGTCCCATAAACTATGAGCTTTCCCGTGGCTTCTACGGTTCTTTTGTAGTTTTGAAAAAAAATCCAGACACTTTTTATAGTGATAGAGTTTTATCGAACGGAACATACACCTATAGGCTTCGCGCAATAGACCCTAGCGGCAACGCTTCTGCTTATAAGGATGTCTCTATAACCATAAATTCCTTATAAAAATTGCATCAACTAATAATCTTTGGAGTATAAAAACCCAAAAAGATTATTTCCCTCCGAAAAAATTTTATACAAAATACCACAAAATGAGCACAAACCACAATAGAATAAAAGTATCTGATTTAGAAACAAATGAACCCAATAAAACTTTAGTTACCAATGAAAATGGCGAATTAACTTTTAATACTATTCCTGAAAAAACTTTTAAAACAGTTAATGGAGAATCAATTCTTGGAAATGGAGATATTGACCTGTCAAACAAACAGGATACTTCGAATCAAATTAGTGTGACATTGCCAACAACTGTTCAAGATTCATGGCATGGAAAAACAGTAAAATTTTCTGGCAATGGAACACTTACAATTCCTAGTTCGTTTATTAATTCAGGAATGTGTTTTGAAGGAATCACCAAAATAGGGACGAGTTTAAGCTGGTCTGTTACGTCTCCCAAAACATTTGAATTTGGACTACCTCCCACAGTTGGCGAAAAACAGATTTTTACATTTATGCAAAACGAAGGTCAGCATTCAATAATGATTTTAGGATTATAATTATGGGATTAAGAAAAACAATTTTTGGCAGATTAAAGTATAATCCTAACACATTTATCGGTGGAGTTTCTTCAATTTTAAATACCCCCGCTTTAGTTGCTTCTAAGCTCGGTATTTCAGCAAGTAGAATTAAAAGTTTCTCTATATCGGGAGATAATATTCAATTTGCCGTTACTGGTGGAACTTATGCCTCTATGAGTAATTGGCAGAGCAATACAAATATTACCTATTTTCATGATTTAAATGGATTAGTTAGCGCTTTACCAAATTATTGTTTTAGATATTGCTCTAATATGGTTGAAGCAAAATTTAAAAATCTTAAGATCGTTCCTGCTAACTGTTTTGATGGAACTGCTTTAAGTGGTACAGGTAATGATTTTAGTTCTGTAATACAAGTGGGGAATGCAACTGCTAATGGTGCATTTTATAATATTGCTTCTTCAATGCCAACAATTATAAATTTACCCAATTTAGCTACTTGCTTTGAGACAGCAGCTCAAGCTAATTTTGGTGGTCATGCTATACTCTCAAATAATTTGACATTCAACGTACCATTGTCGCTAATGACTTCTAATGCAGGGAAGCCTAACGCTTCTTTGACTTTAGCCGCTTTAAAAGCAGTTAATATTAATTATATAGGGTACATTGATAACACTTCGTTTAATACTGAAATTGGAAATTATACAGGCGGATTTATCAATAAAGGACAACTTGCAAACTTCTTAGGATTTGGAAGTGGAGGACTTGTAAATTATTACATTGATGGTTCGCATACGAAATTTAAGGCGCTAACAAATTATTCAATAAGTAGTTCGAGATTTAATAGTAATAGTTCAATTACGCATTACTACGATTTAGATGGTTTTGTTTCATCTGTTGGTTCTAACGCCTTTTACATGGCAACTAACTTTAAAAACCTAAAAGTAAAAAATGCGCACACTTTAAATAGTTATTGTTTAAGAAGTACAGGATTTATTGGCGATAATAGTGATTTTAGTTCTGTAACTACTGCTGGGCTGGAGGTTTTTACGGCTTGTGCAGCTGTGACTAATATCAATTTCCCTTCAATGACAAATTTAGGTGGTTCAGTTGTAAATAATGGAGTTTTTAATAGTATAAAAACAGGCACCATAATTACGGTTCCTATCGCTTTACAAACTGCAAACGGAGGCACTCCTGATGGCGATTTGGTTTACGCATCTGGAACTAGAGCGGCAGTAATTCTTTATATATAATAAAAAAATGAGCACAAATCATAACAGAATAAAAGTAGCCGATTTGGAAACAAGTCAGCAAAATAAAATTTTAATTACAAACTCCAGTGGTGAACTGGAGTTTAGTGATATTAATAATATTAAAGCAGATAGCTACAATGGATTAGATTATACCCAAGAAGGAAAAGCTTTGGATGCTAGGCAAGGGAAAGTTTTGAAAGATTTAATTGATAATATTAAAGATACCCTTAAAACTTATTTCGATACCTTATATCTAGGGATTTCAAATGATCAAAACATATCAGGAATTAAGACTTTTCTTTCTGGAAAATTTGGTCTTCGAAATACTGCAAATACGTTTACCTCTTTTTTTACAAATTCTAATACTGCTTCAAGAACGTATACTTTACAAAATAGAAACGGAACTTTATTAGATAATACCGATTTATCAACAATCAATTCTTCTTTAGCAACAAAACAATCTGTCTTTACAGGCACTATAAACTACATTCCAAAGTCTTTAAACTCAACAACATTAGGCTCAAGTAGATTAATTGATAATGGTATTTCTTTTGGAATAAATACATCTAAAGCTCCTACTAAGGACATTACATTGGGAAATCAATCAACAAAAGAAATTGGTATAGAACAAAGTACTAACCAAAGTTCAGGTGTTGATTTGACTATTTCAGCTGGGAGAACAATTAATTATGGAATTGATAATGATTTTGTTCCTTTAAATAATTCAACAGCTACAAAGTATGCGATGGCTGTAGATTCATATGGCAATCTATATTGCGTGGGAAATCAAATATGGGTTAGATATTACGGTACGAGTATATTTGTAAATATTGGATTACTAGGTACTGCTGGCGCTCATGGAGGAATTTGTTTTACCCCGTCTGGAACATCTTATATTGGTTCTTCAAATGGGAATGTGTATCGTCGACTCGCTGGAGAATCCACATACTCAGTTTTTGCATCTAATTTAGGAGATATTAGAGGATTAGCTTGTGCTCCAAATGGAGATGTTTATTTGGCAAATAGAGCCCAAATATATAAAATGGCATCAGGAGATGATGTTTTTTTATCCTGCAATCAAACCATAAGGTCTTGGTGGGCGTTATGTGTTTCTCCAAACGGAGATGTTTATTGTTGTGAAGATTCTGGCAATGTATACATACAAACTAATGGAAGTACAACATTTGTTCAAGTAGGTTTTGGAAATTTCCGATCAATGTGCGCTTCCCTAAACGGTGACATTTATGGAGCAACGGAGTTTGGACTTATATATAAAAGAACTTCAGGTTCTGGATCATTTATTGTTCAAAATGCTCCCACTGGCACCTGGAGAGGGATGGCTGCCGATGCAAATGGAAATATCTATGCAGGTCTTAATAATGGTGATGTATATGTTCAAATAAATGAGAATGTAGGTCTCCCTGATTTACATGGAGGAGCTCTTAACTTTAAGGCTGGTACTGGTAAAGGAATAGGTCAATCGAGAATTCATTTTATTACTGGCCAAAAAACAACTTCAGGAACTGATATGCAAATTGAAACAGTCAGAGCATACATTGATGAAAATGGTTATATGATTTGGACACAAATGCCAACTCATCCAGACAATGTTTCAGCAATTGCAGGAGGCCTTCCAATTGGTTGCGAATACAAAACTGCTACTGGAGACCGTAAAATAGTTTATTAAAAAATACCACAAAAAATGGATACAAACCACAACAGAATAAAAGTCGCTGATCTTGAAACAAATCAGCATGATAAAATTTTAATAACAAACTCCAATGGAGAATTGGAGTTTGGTGACATAACCTCAGCCTTAGATTTTAAAACAGTCAATGGAGAATCAATCCTTGGAAATGGAGATATCGACTTATCAAACAAGCAGGATATTTCAAATCAAGTAGAAGCAAATTCAAGCCAGACTATTCCATCTAACTGGCATGGTAAAACCGTACTCTTTACAACTAACTGCACAATTACAGTACCAGCTTCACTACCTCAAAGTTTTATTTTTAACGGAATCACATTACCAGGAGTAAGTGTGACTTGGGCAATTACCGCACCACATACTTGGTTATTCGGAACTCCATCTGTAACAGCCGAAAAACAGATTTTTACTTTTACCAAAAGAGGAGATACAAATAGTGTTTTATTATTAGGAGTATAAATATGGGAAGTTTAATTCAAAATACCATTTTTGGGAGAAGCAAAAACTCTTTTGTTGCTACTTGGCGAACTTCGAACACATCTATTGGATCTAGTACAACAACGCAGATTAAACTTCCATTAGTTTCATCGGGAACTTATAACTTCACAGTTGATTGGGGTGACGGAAGCTCTAATAAAATTACTTCTTGGAATCAAGCTCAGGTTATACATACTTATGCAGCAGCAGGAGATTATACTATAAGAATAAACGGAACTTGTACAGGATGGCAGTTTAATAATACTGGAGATAGATTAAAAATATTATCTGTTTCAAACTGGGGCAACTTAAATATTGGAGCTAATTTATCTTCTCATTTTGGAGGATGCGCTAATTTAAATCTTTCATCTGTATCTGATATTTTAAATTTAAGTGGAATTGGTTCTTTGGCAGCGATGTTTTCCAACTGTACCTCATTGACTACGATTAACAGATTGAATGAATGGAACACTTCTAATATTGGAAGTTTTTCATCAATGTTTAATGGCGCTACAAATTTTAATCAAGATATAAGTGCATGGAACGTTTCTTCGGCTACCAATTTTAGTAGCATGTTTTTATCTACGTCAAATTTCAACAATGGAGGAAGCCCAAATATTAATAATTGGTCATTAAATACAGTTTCCACATCTATAAATATGAACAGCATGTTTTTTGGCTCAAAGTTCAATCAGCCGATAGGTTTATGGAATACTTCTGGAGTAAATAATATGCAGAGTATGTTTCAAAATAATACTTCGTTCAATCAAAATATCGGTTCTTGGAATGTATCAAGGGTTTTAAATTTCTCTGCAATGTTTCAAGCTGCAACTTCGTTTAACAATGGCGGTAGCAACACGATTAATAATTGGGTATTAAGTAGTACTGGAACAATAATTATATTTTCAATTTTTCAAAGTGCTACAAATTTTAATCAGCCATTGAACAGTTGGAACACTTCTAAGATTCTAAGTATGGCTCAAATGTTTCAGTCAGCAACATCATTTAACCAAAATCTAGGAGCTTGGAACGTTTCAAATGTAACAAATTTTAGTTCAATGTTCAATGGAGCAACTGCATTCAACAATGGAGATAGTCCGGATATTAATAATTGGATAATTAACACAACTTCTGCTGTAGCAATGAACAGTTTATTTAACGGCGCATCCTCATTTAATCAACCAATTGGCAGTTGGAATGTATCTAGCGTAACAACTTTTCAACAAATGTTTTTAAACGCAACATCTTTCAATAATGGAGGAAGTTCTAACATCAATAACTGGTCTCTAAATACCACATCCGATTTTAATATAGCCGAAATGTTTTGGAATGCATCTGCATTCAATCAAAATATAGGATCATGGAATGTCTCTAGAGCAACAACATTTAATCAAATGTTTCAAAATGCTAGAGCGTTTAACAATGGCGGTAGCAGCTCAATTAATAATTGGACATTAAGGACTACTGGAACAATAGTGACAAATATGTTTAATGGAGCCTCTTCATTCAATCAACCTTTGGGTAATTGGAATGTTTCAGGCGTGACAAATATGGCTGGTATGTTCCAATATGCCACTGTTTTCAATCAAAATATTGGGGCGTGGAATACGACAAACGTTACAAATATGAACTTAATGTTTAATGGAGCTAGAGATTTTAATAATGGCGGCTCTTCAACTATCAACAATTGGAATACAGGAAATGTGATTACTACACAAAGAATGTTCTCTAAAGACAATGCAGCCAATGTAGTCATGACATTTAACCAGCCGATAGGCAATTGGGATATGTCAAAAAACACTGATATGAGTTACATGTTTGGTGCTTTCCAAGGCACATCTCCAACATCCTTTAATCAGGATATAGGTTCTTGGAATGTTTCTTCGTGTAGCAATTTTAGTGGAATGTTTAATTTATGTTTTCCGTTTAATAATGGAGGTAGTCCAACCATTAATAATTGGACTCTAAAAACTACTGGAACAATCAATATGTCAAATATGTTTTGCTATGCAACATCCTTCAACCAAAATATTGGCTCTTGGAATATGTCCAGGGTAACAAATATGAGTAGTATGTTTTACAATGCGAACGTATTTAATAATGGAAGTAGTCCTACAATTAACAATTGGGATACTGGAAATGTAACTAATATGGCAAGTATGTTTTTCTGGCTTTCTGGGCCAATTCCTACATTCAATCAGCCAATTGGAAATTGGAATACTGCTAATGTAACAAATATGAATGGGATGTTTGGAACAAACAATGGCACATATTCTTCGCCATTTAATCAGAACATTGGGGCTTGGAATATATCAAATGTAACTAATTTTGGAGGTTTTATGCAGAACAAAAAAGTAGCAAATTTCTCCACTGCAAATTTAGATGCTATTTATAATGGTTGGAGTTCTAGGCCAGTAAAAACTCCGATTACAATAACATTTGGAGCAGCGAAATATACATCAGCATCAAGCGCAGGAAGAGCTTTGTTAACTGGCTCTCCTAATAATTGGGTAATTACGGATGGCGGTGTATCTGCATAACTAGTAAAATTGTAACATTTAAGAGTAACGAAACTTGTAACACGTTTATAAAGTTTGCTTAACAGTTTTTCCTTTAACCGCCCCCTCATTTCTAGTCTTAATTGGAGGATACAATTCAAAATTACTACAAATAAAAACAACAATCCTTTTTAAACAAGAAAAAATACCACAATATGAGTACAAACTATAACAGAATAAAAGTCGCTGACTTAGAAACAAATGAATCAAACAAAATCCTAATTACTAATGAAAAAGGTGAATTAACCTTTAATACTATTCCTGAAAAAACTTTTAAAACTATCAGTGGTGAATCAATCCTTGGAAGCGGAGATATAGACTTATCAAACAAGCAGGATGTTTCTAATCAATTAGAAGTAAATTCAAATCAGACTATTCCATCTAACTGGCATGGTAAAACCGTACTCTTTACAACTAACTGTACAATTACAGTACCAGCTTCACTACCTCAAAGTTTTATTTTTAACGGAATCACATTACCAGGAGTAAGTGTGACTTGGGCAATTACAGCACCACATACTTGGTTATTCGGAACTCCATCAGTAACAGCCGAAAAACAGATTTTCACTTTTACAAAAAGAGGAAATACAAATAGTGTTTTATTATTAGGTGTATAACTATGGGAAGCTTAATACAAAATACCATTTTTGGGAGAAGCAAAAACTCTTTTGTTTCTACTTGGCGAACTTCAAACACATCAACTGGATCTAGTACTTCCACACAAGTAAAACTGCCGTTAGTTTCATCAGGAACATACAACTTCACAGTTGATTGGGGCGACGGAAGCTCTAATAAAATTACTGCTTGGAATCAAGCTCAAATTACACATACTTATGCAGTAGCAGGAGATTATACAATTAAAATAAACGGCACTTGTACAGGATGGCAGTTTAATAATGTAGGTGACAGATTAAAAATATTATCTGTTCAATCATGGGGGAAACTAAAATTAGGCACATCATTGTTTAATCATTTTCAAGGATGCTCAAATTTGAATCTTTCTAGTGTTTCTGATATTTTAGATTTGTCTGGTACAACTTCAATTAGTGGTTTATTTGCTGGTTGTACTTCCTTGACAACAATAGGAAGGGTTAGTGAATGGAATGTTTCTGCTGTAACAATTATGAGTGGTGTATTTTCAGGTGCAGCAGCCTTCAATCAAAATTTAGGTTCTTGGGATGTTTCGGCTGTAACCAATTTCTCTAATATGTTCTCAAGTGCATCTTTTAATAATGGCGGAAGCAATACTATTAACAACTGGACAATTAATACTACATCCGCTGTATTAATGAATGGAATGTTTGGTGGTGCATCTGTATTTAATCAACCAATAGGATCTTGGAACACTTCTAAGGTTTCTAATATGAGTCAAATGTTTTTTAATGCTGCTGTGTTTAATCAGCCTATAGGTTCTTGGAATACATCAGCTGTAACTAATATGAGCCAAATGTTTCAAGCTGCATTTAAATTTGATCAAAATATTGGCTCTTGGAACGTTTCAAATGTGGTTAATTTTTCAAACATGTTTCGAGGTGCAACCGTATTCAATAATGGTGGAAATTCAAATATTAACAACTGGACAATTAATACAATTAGTAATGTATCATTTGATTCTATGTTTTATAGTGCTTTAGCTTTCAATCAAAATATCGGTGCGTGGAATGTTTCTAATGTTACCAATATGGCATCCATGTTTCAAAGTGCAACAAAATTCAACCAGAACATCGGTTCTTGGAATGTTTCAAATGTTACTAACTTTGGAAGTATGTTTTCACTAGCTACTGAATTTAACCAAAATATAGGTGCTTGGAATGTCTCAAAAGTTACAAACTTTCAATCAGTATTTCAGGGTGCGTCTTCATTCAATAACGGCGGTAGCACTGATATAAATAATTGGGTTTTAAATTCAATAAACATGATTACAATGGCAAGTATGTTTGCTAGCGCTATATCATTTAATCAGCCAATTGATTCTTGGAATACACAAAAGGTTACAAATATGGCAAGTATGTTTCAAGGCGCTACTTCATTTAACCAAAATATAGGCGCTTGGAATGTGTCTGCTGTGATTAATTTCTCATCAATGTTTGCTAGTAATCCAGCGTTTAATAATGGAGAAAGTTCCGATATAAATAATTGGGTTTTAAATACGGTATCTACTGTTACAACGCAAGCTATGTTTAACCTTGCAACCGCATTCAATCAACCATTAAATAGTTGGAATACATCAAAAGTAACTAACATGCAAAGTATGTTTAGAAGCACTCCATTTAACCAAAATATTGGTTCTTGGAATGTTTCAGCGGTCACAACTATGGCTCAGATGTTTGATGGAGCAAGTGCTTTCAATAATGGTGGAAGTTCAACTATAAATAATTGGACTCCTTCATCAGTTATCAACATGAATGCTATGTTTATAAATGCATCATCCTTTAACCAAAACATAGGTTCTTGGGACGTTTCTAAAGTTACAAACATGTTAAGTATGTTTCAATTTGCTTCGACGTTTAACAATGGAAATAACAACTCAATTAATAATTGGATAACAACGTCTTGCACTAATATGCAACTTATGTTTAGTGACGCATTTGCATTCAATCAACCTATAGGTTCCTGGAGTATGACTAGCGTTACGAATATAGCAGCCATGTTTAGAGGAGCCTCAGCATTTAATCAGCCATTAAATTCTTGGAATGTATCTAACATTACAAACATGACTAGTGTGTTTCATACTTGTCGTGTTTTCAATCAGCCTCTAAATTCATGGAATACATCGTCAGTTACAAGTATAGGGAGTATGTTTTTAAATGCAAATGCATTTGACCAAAACTTAGGTTCTTGGAATGTTTCAAATGTAACAGATTTTTCGAATTTTATGTTATTCAAAACACCTGCTACATTTTCAGCAGCAAATTTGGATGCTATCTATAATGGTTGGAGTACAAGACCTGTAGTGTCTGGTCGAACAATATCTTTTGGCACAGCAAAATATACATCTGCATCAAGTACAGGAAGAGCAATTTTAACTGGTTCGCCTAACAACTGGGTAATTACTGATGGTGGAATTTAATCCCTGATAAAATCTTTTTTTCAAAGAATAAAACCTTCAACAAAATTGAAGGTTTTATTTTATACTAAAATTATACTCTTTTTCTAAAGCTAAAAGTAGCATATAACAACCAATCAAAAAAATCACTATTTTTAAAGTAACCATCATTCTTCGTATTATGACCGATAAATCACAACTTTTAAGTTCCATTTTCAGACATCTTGACGGCTTGGTTACTGCTCCTGTAGCAATAGCGCTTAAAAATAAATCCTTACTTGAATTTATTTTAGACAAAAAGCAAACGCAATTATCTGAGCTTACAACTGTTTTTAATGCCAACGAAGGCTATCTAAATGTTGCTTTGAGAGTTTTGGCTTCTCAGGGATTTCTGGATTATGAAGTCGATAACAAAACACAGGAAATCACGATTTCAATAAACGAAAAAACAGAAACAGCGTTTTCATTATTTTATCTTTATGAAGATGTGGTGAGTTTGCTACAGTTATCAATTCAGTTTCATTCGCGTTTATTTGAAGATGTTCCTTTTGAAAAGCTCAATACAATTTTTGAAAAATATAAAAAAAGATACGGAATTGAACCTTCAGATGATCTGTTGAAAAACAGTATTCAGGAGCAGATTTTAAAACATATTGAAGGCTATTTAATCGGACCAACAATTGTGCGATTAGCAATGAACGGAATGTTTCATAAATATTTTATGGAAACTTCTTTCAGGCCCGAAGAATTTCATAAATCGCCCGAAAATTTTAAAAAGATCTTAGACTTTTTTGTTCATCTGGGTTGGTTTCTGGAAAAAAATGGCAATTATCAATTTACCGAAGCGGGTTTGTTTTTTGCCAAAAGAGCCAACGCATATGGCGTTACGGTTTCTTACTTACCCACTTTTGCCAAAATCGAAGAATTAATCTTTGGAAATCCAGATATTTTAAGAACTGCCGAAGGTGAAACCGAACTTCATGTAGATCGCGAAATGAATGTTTGGGGAAGCGGTGGCGCTCACGATACTTATTTTAAAGTAGTCGACGAAATCCTGATCAAACTTTTTAATCTTCCTATCGAAGAACAGCCAAAAGGAATTCTAGACATGGGTTGCGGAAATGGTGCTTTCTTACAGCATATTTTTGAAGTAATCGACAGACAAACTTTAAGAGGAAAAATGCTCGACGAATATCCGCTATTTATAGTTGGGGTCGATTATAACCAAACCGCTTTGAAAGTAACCAGAGCCAATCTTATAAATGCCGATATTTGGGCAAAAGTAATTTGGGGCGATATCGGACGCCCTGATTTACTCGCCAATGATTTGAAAGAAAATTATAATATTGATCTCAAAGATCTTCTCAACGTAAGAACTTTTCTAGATCATAATAGAATTTGGCAAGATCCGAAGCATAGTAACGAAAATAGAGTCAGTACCTCAACAGGGGCATTTGCTTATAGAGGAAAAAGAATTAGCAATAATTTGGTTGAAGATAATCTTTTGGAACATCTGCAAAAATGGTCTCCGTATGTGCACAAATTTGGTTTGCTTCTGATTGAACTTCACACTATAAGTCCGAAACTTACGGCCAATAATTTAGGCAGAACTCCAGCAACAGCTTATGACGCTACTCACGGTTTTTCTGATCAGTATATTGTTGAAATTGACGTTTTTAATGCAATTGCCGCAGAAGCAGGATTATTTCCAGATAAATCAATTTTCAAGCGATTTCCAGATGCTGATACGGCAACGGTGAGCATTAATTTATTGAAAGGAAAATAAAAAATGCCTCTATTAATAGAGGCATTTAATTGAATTTATCATTTTAAAAGAAATTATTACTTTCCAATCAACTCCATAATCTTATCATAAATTGCAGTATTCTGATACACTCCCATGAATTTTTCAGATCCTGGCCCGTAAGAAAAAACAGGAACTGGAATTGCGGTATGATCATTTGTGCTGAAACTTCCATGAACGTATCCTTTTTCAATGCTTCCGTCAATTAGAGATAATCCTCCCGTTTCGTGATCTGCCGTTACGATTAATAAGGTTTCCGGATTTTTATCTACAAATTCCATTGCCTGACCCACCAATTTATCAAAATCAAGCATTTCTCTCACCACATATTCCACATTATTCTGGTGTCCACCGTAATCAATTTGAGCGCCTTCGGCCATAATAAAAAACGGATTCTTTGTTTTTGAAAAAGTAATTGTTGCTTTCGCTAAAGATTTCTTTAGAAAATCTCCTCTTCCGTTTTTCATAGAAACTACCGCTGCATCTTCTAAAACTACAAATCTGCTGTTTTTGATCGTATCCAAACTAGAGAATTTATCAGAGAAAGCATATCCTTTTTTGATTAAAGTTTTAGACAAATCTTTGCCATCTTTTCTAGAAATAAATTCTTTCTGCCCTCCCCCAATTAAAATATCTGACGGACTTGAAAGAAAATCGTTTGCAATTGGTTCGCTTAAACTTCTTTCTGGCTGATGCGCATAAAACGCCGCTGGAGTTGCATCTGTAATATTTCCAGCAGAAATAATGGCCGTTTTATAGTTTTTCTTTGCCAATTGTTCTGCAATGGTCTGAAGCGGTTTTCCTTGTTCATCAACACTTATAAAACGATTATTGGTTTTATGTCCTGTAGCCATTGCCGTTGCACCTGCTGCAGAATCTGTAATATAACTATCTGAAGCTTTTGTAATCGAGAATCCTTGTGTTGGAATATTAAATAAACTCAATTGCCCTTTGTTTGCCGTGTAACCAGAATAAATTTGCGCTAATCCCATTCCGTCTCCAATTAAGAGAATAACATTTTTTGGACGCTTGTTCTTGAAAACATTTTTAGGAACATAAGCTTGGTGAAATTCTGTATTCTGATAAAATGTCGTTTTAATATTATTTATAAATTGAGTCAGTTCGGAAACTTTATCCGTTCCTATAAAATCAACTTTTAAATTCATCAAAGTCATATATGTATTCACGTTGTCTTGCGTAGCCCAGAATCTTATCTTTTTGTTTTGATCGTGGACTTTTTTGATAATTGTCTGAATTTTTTCAGAATCTGGTTGCGTCAAAACACCTTTTCCGTTCCAAACCGTAATTTCATGTAAATCTTCGCTAATCATTTCAACTCTCGCCAATTGATCCGAAGTATAATTTTCATTCAATCTTCCATCAAAATAGATAAAATCTGGATATTCCTTCCATAGTGACGGTAAAGGCCTGTTTCCAGAAATAACCACTTTTATGTTTTTATTCGAAATAATATCCGGAAAAGTCTTTAACTGTTGTGTAATTGCTTTTAGAGTCGACTCGGCATCTGACTTAATATCGATCATTAAAATCAATGATTTATTGCTCGGATACGCTTTTCCTTCCAACGTTTTTAATTTATTAGAAAGCGGTTCCAAATACAGACTTTTAAGTGTATTGTGAGAAGCAATTTCTTTAGAAGTGTGAGCAACAAACAACTCGCTATTTACTAAAAAAACATCGGCTTCTATAACGCCCGTTTCGTTAGAATAAGCTCCGTAAAATGGCAATTTACTTTCGTAATCGTTATGAGAATGAATATTAGAAGAAGTGTATTCTTGGGCTTGGGCGAACAAGCAAAATTGAAGGCAAAAAAGGGTGATTATTTTTTTCATCGAAAATGATTTATATTCTAATAAAGTTGTAGGTAACTTTATTAGAAATAGATTTCTGTAATTTATTTTTAACACATAGAAACATTAGATTTTCTTTATGTGTAAAGGCGTTTCACTAGTTTAAATGCACATAGTAAAAAGTGATCTTGCCATTCCTCGGAATAACAAACTATACTTTTTTACAACTGCAGTCTCCTGACTAAGACTGCAGCGTAAAAAACTAAAAAAACACAACGAATTTTTTTATTACCAGCCTTGGTTTTGAGTCAAAGCCCCTTTACTTACTGCGATTTCATCTGGCGGTATTGGCCATACATGATGAATTGCAGGGTTGAAATTACGAGCAGGATAAATGACACTTCCATTATAATGGTGCAATGGTTTTGCATAAGTTTCTTTTGCATCTCCCCAGCGCACTAAATCAAAATGGCGGTCTGTCCACTCCCCTGCTAGTTCGCATCTTCTTTCTCTTTTTAAATCTACCATTGTCGCACCAGAAATATCTGCAAGACCTGCACGGTGGCGAATCATGTTGATTTCTGTATCTGCGTTTTGGCCTTTCATTAATTTCGCTTCCGCTAACATCAAAATCACATCTGCATAACGTAAAAGCGGAACATTTAAAGCTGTTGAAGGTTTGTCTCCATTCGCATTTACGTAACGAATGTCCACTCCACCCGATGTTGTTTTTGGATAACTGAATGGCTCCATATATTTTTTAAACTGATAACCAGTTCTATTACTTGAACTTACAACATGATTGCCTTCGTTGAAAGTTACAGTCTCTCCAAAATAAACAAATTTGTCTCCTTTTTGTAAAATCGTAGCACTGCGTCTTTTGTCGTTTGGCACATATGTATCAAATAATTCTTTTGTCGGATAGAAATTTCCCCAACCATTGTAAACTCCCCAACCTTTATCTTCTAGACAAACTCCAGGAAAAATAGAACCTAAAGAAGTATTTTCTGCACTTGAAGTTACCGACCAGATATATTCTGAAGACCAGTTGTTACTGATTTTAAATACATCTTCAAAATTGTCTAATAACTTGTGTTTTCCACTAGCCACAATCATATTCGCATATTTGATGGCATTGTCCCAATCTTTTGCATACAAATACGTACGCACTAAATAAGCCCAAGCTGCAGTTTTGTGAGCACGTCCGCGATTGTCTGGCGTAAGCTGATCAAAATAGGGCAATAAATCGGCTGCTTTGATTAAATCCGCTGCAATGTAAGCGTAGTTTTCGGCAACGTTTTTAGCGCGAGGCACATAAACATTTGTTGGGTTTTCTCTGTCCTGAATCGGAATTCCTGCACGATCGTCTCCATAATGATAAGCCAATTCTAAATGCATTACAGCATGATTAAAATAAGCTTCTCCCAACATTCCGTTTCTTGTTTTTTCATCCAAAGAAATGTTTGGAATATTACGAATCACGTCATTACAACGCTTCATAATTTCGTAGTGAATTCTCCAGATATCTTTAGTATCCGATTCTGATCCGTCTACAATAAAGTTTTTAATTCTTTCTGCATTTTGTCTTGGTTTTGTTCCAATATCATCGCTGGCATTATTCAGCCAAAAGAAGCCACGACCATACATATTATCATCTGAATACAAGGCGTAAATTGCATTTACTCCTGCTTTTGCATCTGCTGGCGTTTTCCAGAAATTCCCGCTCGAAGGAGCTCCTTGCGGCACAACATCAAGTTCGCTTTCGCAGGCAACAGTACTTGCCAAAAGCACAAAACTCAATAATAAAAGACTTATTTTTTTCATTTTAATTGTTTTTTATTTTTTAAAAAGTTGCGTTAACACCAGTCATGTAAATACGAGAAAGCGGATAACGCCCTAAATCCATTCCGAAGTTTTTAAGACCAACTTCAGGATCCATTCCAGAATAATTGGTAATCGTAAATAAGTTCTGCCCAGAGATAAAGAATCTTAATTTTGCTTTTCCGTTCAGCCAGCTTTCTTTAATGGTATAACCAATAGAAACGTTTTTCAATCTTAAGAAAGAAGCATCTTCAATAAAAAGATTAGAAATACGACCGAAATTGTTATTGTTATCTGTTGACGAAAGAACTGGAACATTTGTATCCGTATTGGTTGGAGTCCAAGCATCTTTTGATTCAGCCAATAAATTGTAACCAGGGAAAGAAGCATTTAAACCCGTGTGTTTTACAGCATTGAAAACACTATTTCCTGCAGCTCCGTTGAAAAAGATATTCATATCAAATCCTTTATATCTAAAGTTGGCATTTAAGCTGTAAGTTGTTTTCGGAAAAGGACTTCCTAATACTACTCTATCGCTATTGTTAATTACACCATCGCCATTTTCATCTCTAAATTTGATATCCCCAGCAACCGCATTTGGCTGATACATTACGCCATTTTTATTTACATACGCTTTCACCTCATCATTGCTTTGAAACAATCCGTCTGTCTGGTATCCGTAGAAAGCCCCAACTGGACTTCCAACTTGGTAAATATTTGCCAATGGCAAACTACGAACTCGACTTAAACCAAGTGGCTCTAATGAATTCAAATCGTCTTTAATAGAAACAATTCTATTGCTTAAGAATCCAGCGTTTGCTGTTACATCAAATTTAAATTCTCCGCGAGTTTTTTGGTACGTTAAACTCACCTCGATTCCTTTGTTTTCTACATCTCCTGAGTTTACAATTCTTCCTTGTGGTGTTCCAGAAACCCCAGGCAATTGATCACGAACCAACATGTCTTTGTTTTTCTTTACATAAGCATCAACAGATCCTACTAAACTATTATTTAGCATCGTAAAGTCTAAACCAATATTAGTCTGCTCAGAGCTTTCCCATTTTAAATTCGGGTTTGATAATTCGCTTTCAGCATAACCATAATTAATTGATGGTACAGCTCCAATTAAAGCTTGAGTTTGAACTAAAGGCACACTAAACTGATATGGCCCCAGATTTCCTAAGTTTCCAATTTGGCCCCAGCTTGCACGAAGTTTTAAGTTGCTGATGATTGGTTCAATACCTTTCATGAAATTTTCTTCAGAAATTAACCAACCTGCAGAAACAGAAGGATATACTTTCCAGCGGTTATTTTCTAATAATTTTGAAGTTCCGTCACGACGAACAATTCCTGAGATTAAATATTTTTGATTGAAATCGTAGTTAATTCTTCCCACATAAGAAGAAATAATTTCATCTGACATACCTGCCGCTGTCTGCTGAATCAATTTTGCATTCAACAAATAACGCTGTGATGGATCTTCATTATCAAAACCAGTTCCTTCAACAGTATAAAAATCTCTTTTAGTTTCTTGATACGTATATCCAGCTAAAGCTTTCAAATTGTGTTTTCCAAATGATTTCTCATAAGAAATAGTCTGCTCGCTCAATAAATCGGTAACTGTCATATTTTTCAGTGTCAATCTATTGAAATCAAATATTTTTCCTGGCTCAGTAACTTTTACTGTAAAGTCTGTTGCATTGTCTTGAATTCTGGTATAACCCCAGTTTGATTTTACTTTTAAACCTGGAATAATTTCCCATTCTGCATACGGATTGATCAAAATGGTAGAAATTGGATTTTTATTGTCTAATCTTTTTAAATACGCTACCGGATTGATAACGTCTCCATAAGAACCAATATATTTTTCTGGAACACCACCAAATTGCCCTGAACCATCTTCTCTATAAATTGTTGCGTTTGGCGGATATAAAATAGCTGCTTGAATTGCTCCTGTATATGAACTTGAAGTATTGGCTGTCTGACCATCTGTTAATGAGTACGAAATATTTTCTCCAATTGTGAAATTATCTGCCAATTTGAAAGAAGAATTTGCTCTTACCGTATAACGTTCTCCATACGTATTTAGCAAAATACCTTCGTTTTTTCTATAACTTCCAGAAAGAAAGAAATTGGATTTTTCTGTTTTTCCATTTACCGAAAGCGACAAATCTTGAATTTCTCCTGTACGGAAAATTTCATCCATCCAGTTGGTTTTTGTTGTTCTTGCTGTTGGTTCAAATGCAGGGTCGAACGCAGGAATTCTAGGTAAACCTGCGTTATCTCTCGCAATATTCATAGCATCAGCATATTCTGCAGCGTTTAAAACCTCTAGTTTTTTCGCTACATTCTGAAAACCTCCTTGGTAGTTTACATTGACATTAATTTTATCTGAAATTCCTTTTTTAGAAGTAATTAAAATTACCCCACCAGAAGCTCTCGCTCCATAAATAGCTGCAGAAGCAGCGTCTTTTAAAACGTTTATCGAAGCAATATCATTTGGATTTATAGTATTTAGTGAACCGCTGTAAATAATTCCGTCCAAAACAATTAGAGGTGTTTCGGCATTCAAAGATCCAATACCACGAATGTTGATTGTTGGCGATGCCGTTGGGTCACCACCATCATTGATTACTGTAACTCCGGCAACTGTTCCCTGCAATAATTCGGCAGCATTGTTGTATGTTCTGCTAGAAGTTTCTTTCATAGAAACAGAACCAACCGCTCCTAAAACTTCATTCTTTTTTACACTTCCGTAACCCATTACCACAACTTCTTGAAGCTGTTTTACATCGGCTGCTAATTTTACCGTAATGTTTTGCGAACTAGTAACTTTTACTTCTTGTGTTATATAACCCACGTAAGAAAAAATAAGTGTCGCTTCAGAAGCGTTTATTTCTAATTTGAATGTTCCGTCAAAATCTGTTGCTGTTGCTGCGTCTGAACCTTTATCTTTAATTCCAACTCCTGGTAAAGGCATATTGTCGTCTCCACCAAAAACAGTTCCTGAAACAATAATTTTATTCTGATCGGCAGAAGCAACTTTCTGATTTTTCTTGATCACGATATTGTTGCTCACAATCTCATATCTCAGAACATTACCGCAAATTTTATCCAGCGCCTGTTCAAGAGTTACATTATTCAGTTTTAAACTTAATTTCTGATTGGCATTTACTTGGCTGCTTTCGTACATAAAATGCACATCAACCTGATTTTCAATTTTTTGAAATATATTTTTTATACTCTCATTATCAACTTTTAAAGTGACTCTTTTGTTAATGTCAACATTCTCAGCTTTTACTGTTAGTGCGGCAAAAAACAAAGTCATAAATAGGAATAATTTTGTTCCTATTGTCCTTATGCTGGCATACCGCATTTGTTTTTCATTCATAGTTTTTAGATTTAGTGTAATTGTTTTGTTTATTAGTTTGCTACGTAGTTTTATTTTTGTTGTTTAAAGAATTATTCGATTTTATAAACCCCAGAATCCATTTTGTATTGGGCATTGATGATATTGCATACCAATCCAATCACCTGATCGGCAGGGAGTTCTTTAAAATAGGCGCTAATCTTTAAAGCATTTAGATTTTTATTTTTGACTTCAATTGCAACATTGTAATTGCGATTAATTGTCGCCACAACTTCTGGCAAAGGCGTTTCTTCAAAAACCATAATATTTTTTCGCCATAACGAAATGGTATTTACTGGAATATCCTTGAAAGCTTGAAGTTTGTTGTCTTGAGATTTAAAAACCACTTTCTGTCCTGGAGTTACATACACATTCTCTTCTGTAACAGTCGATTTCACGTTTACTCTTCCAGTTGCAACCGAAACTTCTTGCGTCGTTTGATCTGGATATGCTTGGACATTAAAACTGGTTCCGAGAACTTTGGTATCCATTTTATTGGTATGAATAATAAAAGGATGTTTTTTGTCTTTGGCTACGTCAAAAAAAGCCTCTCCGCTTAAATACACTTCTCTTGTATCGCCTCTAAATTCCTTTGGATATTTAAGAACACTTCCTGCATTTAGCCAGATTTGTGTTCCATCACTTAATTCTATTTTAGCATGCTCTCCAAGTTTTACTGCAAATTGTTTGCTTTCAACAACATTTGATGTTTGATAGAAAAATACCGATAACCCGATCAAGAAAACTAAAGAAGCCGCAACAGCCCAGTTTTTGTATTGAAGAGAAATAATTTTATTAGTATTCTTTATTTGTCTTAGTTCTTTTTTGAGTTTTGACCGGTCTGATTGAACCACTTCCATATTATCAAAAAAATCATCTGTACGATCGTACCATTTATTCCACATTTCTTGTCCTTTTGGGGAATACTTTCCTTCTAAAAAATTTTTGATTTCGTTATTTGAATTTTCAGGCATTATAATTTCTTTATGTCTTTAATAGTATGTCTTGGGAATTGTAATTTTAGGTAGGCGCAAAAGGTTACGCTTCTGTTAAGAAAAAAGCTGGATTCTTAATCTGAAGTTTACTTTTAATTGAATTCGCCCAAATAAGTGCGCATAAATTTTAGCGCGTACGTAATATGGTATTTTACAGTTTCGATTGAAACGTTCAATTCTTCGGCGATTTCTTTATTGGTGTAATGTTTTATGCGGCTAAGTATAAAAACCTCTTTTGATTTTTTAGGAAGTAACGATGTCGCTTCATCAACCGCTTTTTTCAACTCATCATAATAAATAGAATCTTCAATCGCGTTGTAGCTTGTTTGCGAAACAGTATTTTTTTCTAAAACTTCTTGAATGTATTGATCGGTAACTTCGTGTGATTTAATATAATCTAAAGTCATATAGCGAACCGAAGTATAGATATAAGCAGCAAAACTTTTCTGGATTACAATTGTTTTACGTCTTTCCCAAATAGAGGTAAAAACTTCCTGCACAATTTCTTCTGAAATGGCAATCGATTTCATTCGCAGATAGACGAATCGAACTAACAGATCTCGATATCTAAAATAAAGTTCATCAAAAGCTTTATCCTTGCCCGATTTTAATAATTCGACAAGTTCTTCGTCTGTAAACTTCTTATACATGATTCATTATTTTATGATTAATCAAATGAAAAGTGTGAGCCAAAACACTTTTTCTGATTTTGTCTTGATAATGATCATGCTGTTTAAAAAATGGCATATACAAAGTATTGGTTTCTTCTTATATGTCTCCAAAATTAAAGCTGAGGGTAGGTCGATTAGGTTACGTTTACATTAATAAAACCACTCTAAAGCGAAACATATTATTAACATTTGAAGTCAAAGGCCAAGTGAAAAATAAGGGTTTGTAGTATTTGGCGTAAAAAATGAAAAACTTTGTTTGGTATAACAATCTTTCTCTTATAAAAAGCAGAAAAAGTGCTTAACAAATAATTAATGGGAATGTATTAAAATGAGTTTATTCTTTTCAAAATTCCTCCATCAAAAAAATAAAAAACTAAAACTAGTTGACAAAAGCAACTAAATTTATATATTTGTACCTCAACAATACAATATTTCAAATCATGAATACTACAACTTCAAAAATTAGAAGTTTCAACCGATTTTATACAGCACATTTAGACATTTTAAGTCAGCATTATTTAGACAGCGAATATTCTTTAACCGAAATACGAATTCTCTATGAAATCAGCGAAAGCAAAACCATAACGGCTCAAAAAATCACAGAAATTTTAAATCTCGATAAAGGATATTTAAGCCGAATTTTGAAACGTTTTTTAAAAGAAAATTTAATTATGAAAGTAGCTTCAGCAGAAGATAAACGTGCTTTCAACATTAAACTGACAAATTCTGGAAACGAGTTATTGAGCGTTTTGAATGCTAAATCTGAAAACAAGATTGAAGGTAAAATCGAAAAACTAAATTCCTCAGAAAAAGAGATTTTAGTCGATTCGATGAATACCGTAAGAAACCTGCTGACAGAAAATAAAATAGCTCGAGAAGATATCTCGTATCGCCATGAAATTACGCCAGGAGATATCGGATATATTATTCATCTACACGGCGCTATCTACGGAAAAGAATACAATTTTTCGACTGATTTCGAAAAATATGTAATCAAGACTTTTTACGATTTCTTAGAAAAATATTCTCCAGAAAACGACCGAATCTGGATGGCAGAATACAATAATAAAATTGTGGGATGTGTCGCAATTGTGCATCAACCAAACGAAGAAGCTCAGCTAAGATGGTTTCTTCTAGATTCCGCTTTTAGAGGTCTTGGAATTGGTAAAAAACTCTTAACCGATGCCGTTGATTTTTGCACAGAAAAGAAATTTAAAAACGTTTTTCTGCTTACCACAAGTTTACAAGACAAAGCCCTTCAAATGTATAAAATGATGGGATTCGAACTTACAAAATCTGAAAAAGTTCAGGAATGGGGGAAAACGTTTTATGAGGAAAGATATGATTTGAAACTCTTTTAAAAATAAACCTCCAAAATCAAGTTGATTTTGGAGGTTTTATAAATTTCATTTAAAAAAAATTATTTCTTAAAACTTTTAATTCCGCTCTGGAGCCAACCATAATACTCCTCAATATTCGGATTATAAGCAGATGGCACTGTCAAGTTTGCGCTATTATGATCCACAATTACATAAAATGGCTGTGCATTTGCCTTGTAAGTTTTAATCTGTAAATCGCTCCATTTGTTACCGATTGTTTTAATCTTTTTTCCTGTTGTTTCAGAAACATACTGTTCGCTTTCAGGAAGCTCTTTTTTATCATCAACATACAGCGAAATCAGAACCACATCATTATTTAAAATGCCCAAAACTTTTGGATCTGACCAAACCAATTCTTCCATTTTTCGACAGTTTACGCAGGCATATCCTGTAAAGTCTAATAAAACTGGTTTTCCAACTTTTTTAGCATATTCCATTCCTTTGTCGTAATCATGAAAAGTAATGATGTTTTGTGGCCCATGCTCTGCTCCTTCTGGCAGCGAACCTGTAATTTTTAACTCAGAATTGCTTGAAACTCCCAATCCGTTTGGAGATTCGCTGTATTGCATTGGAGGAGGAAATCCGCTAATTAATTTTAATGGAGCGCCCCAAAGTCCTGGAATCAAATAAATCGTGAAACTTAAAACCAGCAATCCGAAACCTAATCTTCCGACTGAAATATGATTTAAAGGAGAATCGTGCGGAAGTGTAATTTTTCCGAATAAATAAAAAGCCAACATTCCGAAAACAGCAATCCAAATCGCTAAGAAAACTTCTCTTTCCAGCCAATGCAATTGCAAAACCAAATCGGCATTTGATAAAAATTTGAAAGCCAGAGCCAATTCCAGAAATCCTAAAACCACTTTTACCGTATTCAGCCATCCGCCCGATTTTGGCAAAGCATTCAGCCAGCCAGGGAAAGCTGCAAATAATGAAAATGGCAATGCAATCGCAATTGAAAATCCTAACATTCCAACAATTGGTGCGATTCCCCCTTTTGAGGCCGCTTCAACCAATAACGTTCCTACAATTGGTCCTGTGCACGAAAATGATACAATGGCTAAAGCCAAAGCCATAAAGAAAATCCCAATTAATCCTCCTTTATCTGCCTGCGAATCTACTTTATTTGCTAATGCATTTGGAAGCATAATTTCGAAAGCTCCCAAAAACGAACAGGCAAAAACAACCAATAAAATAAAGAAAATCAAATTGAACCAAACGTTGGTTGAAAGCGCGTTTAAAGAATCGGCGCCAAAAATCGCCGTTACAATCGAACCTAGTAAAACATAAATAATTACGATTGAAAAACCATAAATCATTGCGTTTCTAATTCCTGCTACTTTGGTTTTACTTTGTTTGGTAAAATAACTTACCGTCATCGGAATCATTGGAAAAACGCAAGGCGTCAACAAAGCTGCAAATCCTGATAAAAAAGCTAAAATAAAAATCGTCAGCAATCCTCTAGATTCTGCTTTTTTTGGTGAAGAAACAGCTGGTTTTATTGCTTTTTCTTCTGTCTGAACAACTGCTTTTTCTTCTGTTTTAGCTGTAGTAGTATCTTCTTTTACGATTGCTGTTTCTTCAGTAGCAGCTAGTTTCTTTTCAGTCGGAATTTTAAATGTTAATTCTTCCGAAGTTGGTGGCAAACAATTGCTATCATCGCAAACCATAAATTCGACTTCGCCTTCAATATTTGAAATGTTATCTGAAGTAAATTTGATCTTTTGCGTGAAAAGCGCTTTATCTTCAAAATATTTAATTTTCATATCAAATATTTTATCAACTACTTCATGCCCTTTTTCTTCGGTTGTTTTTCCGATTAATTCGAAATTTTTATTCGGATTTTTGAAAGTAAAAGCTGTTCTCGAAGGCCCACCTTCTTCAATATATTGTCCGTACAAATGCCAACCAGATTGTATTTTAGCTTGAGCTTTTAAAATATATTCTTTATCTGATACTTTCTCTACCGATGTTGACCATTTTACCGGATTGTACATTTGGGCAAACATACTTGCAGAAAAAAGCAGCAGTACTATTATTATGATTTTTTTCATTGTTTTTTGGTTTGATGTTTAAAAAAAGAGCTGTCGGCAAAACAGCTCTTTTTGTCTTTCACAGAAAATGGCTTACTAATTCAGATTCTAAAATGAAAAAATAATGAAAGACGACTATTAAAAATTGTTGGTATTAGTTTTTAGTGGTCAGTGGTCAGTTTTTTTAGTGGTCAGTCGCAGTCTGAAACTTTATCAAAGTTTTAAACTTTGACAAAGTTGATTTTCCTAGCTGAGACTGAACACTAAAAAAACTGATCACTACTAAAAACTACTTCAACGGATTCCCATCTTTAGCTAGAGAACCCGATTTGACGATAATCATTTTATCCAATTGAATGTATTTCTTAATGGCATCGTTTACCTGCTGTAAAGTTGCTTTTTCGATATCTTTTGGATACTGGTCTATATAGTTTGGCTCTAAACCTCTTTCAATAAAACTTAAAATCGTTCTCGCCATTCCGTTTGTAGTTGACATTCCTACTTTAAAACTTCCGATTAAGTTGGTTTTCTTATTTGCTAATTCTTCGGCTGTGATTCCATTTTTCACCCATTTATCCACCTGAACCATTGTCGCGTCAAGTCCTTTTTGAAATAAATTCGGGTTGAAAGAAGCGTTGACAAACCAGTAGCCTCCAGTTTCGATGTTTCCGCCCAAACCAGAAGAAATGTTGTATGTTAAACCATCATTATCACGAACTGTCTGCATTAATCGTCCAGCAAAACCTGCTCCTAAAGTGTAATTTCCAATGTAAAACGGAATATAATCGGCGTCGGCTCTTTTTAAACCTGTAAACTGTCCGATGAATAATTCTGCACTTGGTTTTTCTGGAATGGTTACCACTTCTGTTTTTGATGCAGCTTTTGTAGCTTCTTCAAATTTTAGTTTTTCTGCAACGCCCCCATTCCAGTTTTTGAATGATTTTTGTAATGATGCATTTAAGTTTGCGCCATCAGTATCTCCCACAATTACAAGTCTCATTGAAGCTGTTCCGAAATATTTTTTGTGGAAAGCTTTCACTTCATCCAAAGTTGCGTTTTTAATATTCGCAATATTATCTTCAACACTTAAACTATAATTTGGATTCCCCTTTGGATAAATCGCCTGAGATAAAGCAATGCTTCCTCTTTCTCCTGGATCGTTCAAATCCTGTTGTGTATTTCCAATAAACTGCTGTTTTAAATTTTCGAATTCTTTGGCATCAAACAACGGATTTCTCAGTTCTTCAGCCAATAAAGCAATTACCTGATCTAAGTCTTTTTTCAAACATTTAAATCCGATATTGATTTTGAAAGTCGAAGCATTTACGTTTAATGAAACTCCTAGTTTTTGCAGTTTTTCTGAAAATTTAAATTTGTCATTTAGCGTAGTTCCTTTTGATAACATTGAAGCTGTTAGCGCCGGAATAATATCATTTTTAGTTTCGCTGGCATAATTTCCTAACGAAATGCTTGCTGCAACGGTTACAAAATCTTTTGCCGAAGTTTTTACTGAAACCACATCAATTCCAGATACTTTTTCTCTTTTAAAAGCTGAAGCCGATTTTTCAATTAAACTTGATTCAGAAATTAATTCTTCTGCTGTACTTTTTACTAAAGCTGGAGCAGATGAAGACTCTTCATGAATATGTCCTTCGTCTGAATGTCTGTAATAAAACGGACCTTTCTCAGGCATAAAATTATTAGCTTTTGCCATATCCTGATTTTGTGCACCAGCCTGTTTCGGAATAAAATATCCTGTTGTGCTTTGGTCTTCAACCAAATATTTTTGAGCCACACGCAAAATATCTGCTGGAGTTACTTTTTTCAATCTGTCAACTCCTGTAATATAATCTGTCCAATCACCAGATGCAATCGCTTCATTTAATGCCGATGCAATCACTCCAGAACCATCGCGAGCTAAAATAGTCTGCGCACTTACTTTTGCTACAACACGATTAACCTCATCTTGAGTAACACCTTCTTTTTGAATTTTAGCCACAACTTCGCTGATTTTAGCATCGATATCTTCGTGTTTTGAAGTTGCAGGAAAACCAACGGTAACTGTAAAAAGTCCGACTTCTTTAAAATTTGTAGCTTCAGCGTACGAGTAAATTCCTAATCGAGTATCTACAAAAGTTTTGTTTAAAATTGCTGATGGCCCAACACCAATAATCTGAGCCAAAATATTCAATGCCGGAAGGTCTTCATGCAAAGCTCCTGGAATTTTATACGCTTTACTGACTACGCCTAATTCACCAGGTTTTTTTACCGTAATTTTACGCGCGCCATATTGTTGAGGTTCTTGTGTATAAGGCTGAGGCATTGCATTTGGCGCTTTTGTAATTTTACCGAAATACTTTTCGATCAATTCAAAAACATTTTCTTTTTTGAAATCGCCAATAATGGTTAAAGTTGCATTATCTGGCCAATAATAAGTATTATAGAAATTTCTTAATACTTCAATTGGAGCATTTTCAATATCCGATTTCCAACCAATTGTCGAATGATGATAAGGATGTGCAATATATGCCGAAGCCCAAATTTCTTTATCTAACAGACTATTCGGATTGTTTTCTCCACGTTCAAATTCGTTACGAACCACCGTCATTTCTGCTTCTTTATCTTCTTTTAATAATAAAGAATTACGCATTCTGTCGGCTTCAATCTGGATTGCCAGTTCTATTTTATCACTTGGCAATGTTTCAAAATAATTGGTTCGATCATACCAAGTTGTCGCATTCAATTGTGCGCCTGTATTTTGAAGCACATCTGTAATCGTGTTTCCATTTTTTTTATTGAAAGTTGGCGTTCCTTTAAACATTAAATGTTCTAAAAGGTGTGTTGATCCAGTGTTTCCTAAAACTTCATGTTTAGAGCCAACACGATATACAATCTGAACCGTTGCAACTGGCGAAGCATTGTCTTGCAAAAGCAAAACATTCATTCCGTTTGGCTGGTATAAATATTCTTCTATTCCGCCTAATTCTTTTATTTTCTTGAAGTTAACTGATTTGTTCTGCGCTGAAATTAGGGTACAGAAAGCTAATGAGCAATAGCCCAGTAAGATGTATTTTTTCATTTTTTGTTGAGAGATTTTATTTGAGTGTTCAGTAATTAGTGTTCAGTTGTAGTTTAGTATTACACTGAAAACTAAATGCTGAACACTAATTACCGAATACTGAATATTTTACGATTTGCTAAATATTTCCTTCAATTTAGATTGAAGTTCTGCTTCTCTAAGATTTTTAGCCACGATTTTTCCATCAGGTCCAATTAAGTAGTTGGTTGGAACCATTTTTACACCGTATAAAACAGCCGCTTCATTCTGCCATCCTTTTAAATCTGAAACATGTGTCCAGGTTAAACCGTCTTTTTCGATTGCTTTTCCCCAAAGTTTCTTTTTATCATCTAAAGAAACTCCCAAAACATCAAATCCTTTTTCATGATACGTTTTGTAGGCTAAAACTACATTTGGATTTTCTTTTCGGCAAGGACCGCACCAAGAAGCCGAAAAATCAACCAAAACATATTTGCCTTTGTAGTCTGAAAGTTTTACCACTTTTCCGCTTACATCTGTCTGAGAAAACTCTGGTGCAGTAACACCCACAGCAGTTTTATCGTTAAGATCAATCGCCTGTTTCAGTTGTTTTCCATAAATTGATTTCTGTATTTCTGGAGTTAAAACTCCGTAATACATTTTTACCTGCTCTGGTGTTCCGTACGAAACAATTCGATCATTAATTACCAAAGCACCAGCTATTTTATCTTTATTTTTTCTGATAAATTTATCGGTTAAATCATCGGCAAAAGATTGAAGATCTTTCCATTTTTTATCCATTGCCGTTTGCTGTTCTGGAGTTAATTTTACTTTTCCTCCTTGTGTCAGCGAATCGGATAATTTGTAAATTGGACCTGCAATGTTTTGTATTTTTTTGAACTCATTATCATAAAATGATTTATAAATATCATTTTGAGTTGCTCCCGTAACTTTAGCTTTAAAAATAGAATCCTTTTTAGCTTCCACTTTTATTTCTTCATTAGATAAAAGAAAATAAGCACCGTATTCTTCTCCTTTTAATTTAATGGTATGCAATAACGGTTCTGAAACTTTTCCTGCAAGAGTAAAAGTTCCGTCTTTTTGTATTTGCGCTGAATCTGCGATTTTTTTATTTCCTTTTTCATCTGTATTTTCAAGATAAACCATTCCTTTATCTAGTCCAGCGATCGTGCCATTGATTGTAAATCCTTCTTCTTTTTTAGAACAAGAATTCAGCACGATCAACAATGCCATTGCCGACAAACCTGCTTTTAAGATTGTACTTTTCATGTTATATTTTTTTGTTTGTTATTTTTTTGTTTTCAGTCTCAGTCGACAGTTTTCACTGAGACTGAAAACTGTGACTTAATTTAAGATTTTAAAAGCTCTTTTAATTTCGCTTCCAATTCTGCACCTCTTAAATTGTCGCCGATAATTACACCTTTGCTATCTACTAAATAAGTTGCTGGAATTGCTTTTACATTAAATGATTTACTCACTTTATCATCGTCCAGAAGATTGTGCCATTGCATGTTTTCTTGTCCAAGTGCTTTCTGCCAAGCTTTTTCGTCTTTATCAATCGACACGCTTAAAATTTCAAATCCTTTTGGGGCATATTCAGCATAAGCCGTTTTTAAGTTCGGAATTTCTTTTCGACATGGACCGCACCAAGATGCCCAAAAATCTACCAAAATATATTTTTTTCCTGCTACAATATCTTTTGCACTATATGCTTTTCCGTCTTTATCTTTTAAACTGAAATTTGCTATACTTGTTCCAATTAAAGATTTCGGATTCAAATCTTTATCTAAAATTTGTCCATAATAACTTTTTTTTGCTGCATCAGAAAACTGATCGTACAAAGGTTTTTGCTCTGCTGTGAAATAGCTAAAATTGGTCATCATAAAGAATGGCCCCCACCAAGTTGCTCTATGTTTTGCAATAAGAGCTAATGTTGTTTTTTCGACATTTGTAAAAAATGCTTTTTCATCTGCTTCAAATTTTTTCCAAACTGGAAGATTCTGAAGTGAGTCTACCGCTTTTGTATTTTTATCACGTCTTGCCGCACCGATTAATTTACTCAATTCGTCGGATTCTTTTGTGTGATACGCTTTGTAATCTTTATCAAGCTGATCTTTATAAGCAATTTCTTTTGCATAATAATCATGCGATTTCGAACCCGTAATTGCTACATCTTTAAATTTAATAAATTGACCTTCATCAGTTGAAACGCTTCCAATAGCAGTAATCTTTATTTTTGAATTTTCAACCATTACAGAAATATTTCCTTTGTTTTTACCAAAGACAACATAGAAAAAACGAGGCTCATTTAATTTTCCTGTGAAAGTAAATTTACCGTCTTTTAATGCTGTTTCAGCAACTGGCAGTTCAGAAGTATGTGTTGCTCCTGGTATTAATTTCACAGCTATTCCGTCCTCAAGACCTACAATATTTCCATCAATAGAATATGAAGTTGCTGCTGGAGTTACTGCTTTTTTCTTTTGTGCCTGACCGCTGTTTGAAATCATAAACAAGCAAATGCACAGTCCTAATATTTTATATTTAATTGTATTCATTTTTGATTGATATTTTAAGAAAAGCTTCCTTTTCGGAGTTCCTAATCAGGAAGCTTTACAGTTATTATTTATCTACGTTTTGTGTTATTGTTCCGTTTCCTGGATTATTTATTGCTCCTTGCGGGAACGGAGATGTCCATAAATGAGAATCAGAAGAAAGCGTGTATGTTTTACCTCCAACTACTTTTGTGAAACTAACTTTGTAAATTCCCTCTGCATTTAAACGGCGTGCATCTGCATATGGAATAAGTGTCATAATCAGTTCATTGTTTTTTGTTCTATAAATGGCATTCAAAGCTGTTGTTTTATCAGCAGTTGAAATGTCTTGATAAGAAGCTGGAAGAATACGTGTTTTACGAACAGTATTTAAAACTCCCAACGCTTCACTAATTTTATTATCACGAGCCAGACATTCTGCTTTAATTAAATAAACCTCTACGGTTGTGATTCCACCAAAATTGAAAGCTCCAGTCAAAGTTCTTCTGTATGAAGTCTCAGCACCTACTGTTCTAATTTTCCATCGAGAAATAAATCTTGCATCACCCGTTTCAAAACGCTGTGCACGTTCTACCGGAATGTCAAATTCTGCTCCTAAATTAGAAGAACTTCCGTGACGAAACGTATAATTTTCTACATAATTGAATCCCATTGGAGATGGAGTTGTAGTATACGAATTCGGAACATCAATCACTGCTTTATTGGCATTGTAATATCCAATCCAGTCATATAATTTATTGTTTTCTGCTAATGCTAAATCTGCATTTTTTAGAGCTTCTGCATAATTATTCATCTGCAGATTAACTCTTGCATTGAAAGCATAACCAGCGCCTAAATTTGGATGCAGCGCCGTCTGAGAAACTTTTGGCAGATAAGGCAGCGCATCTTTTATATCATTTAAAATAAAATCATATAATTCCTGAATAGTTACCTGTTTGCTTGGTGCATTAATATTAGCACTCGTAATTAACGGAACTGATAATTTTGTAGATGCTGTTGAAGCCACATACGTATCTGCGTAAAAATTTACCAGATTAAAATAATTCATGGCACGCAATAATTTTGCCTGAGCCCAAACTACTCTTTGCTCCTGTTCGGTTGCTTTTGTTGTTGTTAAAGCATTTTCGATTATTAAATTAAAAGTCGAAATTCCTTGATAACCTCCATAGTAAGTTCCTTCATCTGATGGTTTCAATTCGATACGATTTGCATTTTCATCCCACATATAGTTTGCATTATACAATCTATTGCTTGATAAAGTTGCTGCATTTACAAACTGATCGTTTAATACGTGCAAAGCAGGTAAAACGTCTACTCTCTGGTTGGTGTATTCATCTCTCAAAAAAGCTTCAAAATCGGCTAAAGTGGTTGGTGTTTTTGATCCTTTTGGAATATCGTCTAGATAATTTTCGCAAGATGCCAAAGTCAATCCTAAAGCTAATAGGCACACTGCCTTTTTATATATATTTTTCATTGTCTCGTCTTTAAAAATTAAAAGTTAACATTTACACCAAAAACAAAACTTGGAGATTGGAAACCATTCAATAAGAATTTGGCATCTCTGCTTTTTGCCACAGTAAATACATTTTCGGCATTTAGATTAAAACGAACTCCATCTAATTTTACCCTCTTCATCAATTCTTTTGGCATTTGATAAGCCAATGAAACGTTGCTCAATCTAATATTTGAAGCGTCTAGAATGTTAATGTCTGCGTATGAATAAATAGTACGTGAATCTGAACTAAAATCGGATTCATATTCATAAACTACTCTCGGAACATTTGTAAAAGCTTCGTCTCCTGGCTGCTGCCAACGATCTCTAATATGATTATTTACTACCGTAATATCTGTTACATAACCCCCCATTGCGCTATTATAATTATTGCTTAGCATTGGCAAGTAGCTATTTCTAATTTTATGTCCTAACTCGTAAACGAAAAGTGCTGAAAGCGAGAAATTTTTGTAATTAGCTGAAGTATGGAATGATCCGCTGTGAGTTGGTACTGTTGAACCATAATCTTTAATAGCATCAAGTTGCCCCGGATTGTATTTTACTGCTGTTCCGTTTGCATCATAAACCTGTGGCAATCCTGCGTTGTTCAGTCCTGCCCATTGGTAGCCATAAATAGAGTTAAAATTTGTCCCAACTCTCGGAAAAAATTGTGGTTGATCTAACTGTAAATAATAAACTGGTGCTTTTACATTTATAAAATCTACTTTATTTTTATTATTAGCATACAAAATAGCAGCATCCCATGAGAATGAAGGTGTTTTTATGATTGTTCCTCTCAAAGTTACCTCGATTCCTTTATTTGTCATTCCTCCATTGTTGATGGTATAAGTAGAATAGCCCCATCCTTCTGTTGGAATTCCTTGGCTGCTTGCTAATAAATCTTCTCCTTTTTTGTTATAAAAGTCAAAGCTTCCGCTTAGTCTGCTTTTGAATAATGAAAAATCCAAACCAATATTGGTCGTAGTTGTTTTTTCCCAAGATAATTCTGGATTTGGTCTTGATCTTACGGTTCCCTGAGTTCCTCCAACATTCGAATTTGAATTGTAATAAGCTGTTAAATAAGGAGCTGTATCTTTGGCAATATTTCCTAAAATACCATAAGAAGCACGTACTTTAAGCGCGTCTACCCACGAAACTTTAAAGAAAGATTCTTTATCAATATTCCACCCTGCTCCAGCAGACCAAGTTGGTTTATTTTGATATTTACTGTCTGTTCCCCAAAGATTAGAACGGTCCATACGTATACTTCCAGAAATAGTATATCTTCCATCATACGTGTATCCGCCTGTTGAGTAGAGAGATACAAAACGGTTTAGCATTTCTTTTTCTAATGAAAAATCGTCTTGAATCATGTAGCCTCCAAAAACTCCTCCGTATACTTTAAGTAAATCTGCCTGATTTATTGGAGTAAAACCTAAAGTTTGAGCATCATAACCGTAACGTGTATTATTGCTAAATTCTAATTTTGTATGGCGAATTTCCATACCGGCAATGGCAGAAAAATCATGTTTTTCATTAAACGTCTGATTGAAATTTAACTGCTGACGGAAATTGTAAGCGTTTGTAAACTGATTGGTTTCTTTTATAATATCGCCATAAGGAAGATTGTAAACCGCTTTATTGTTTACAATAGTAACCAATTCGTTTACTCTCTTTCTTGTGTAATAAGAATCTTTGCCAAAAAGCTGTTCTGCACGATCTGAACCATATTCGTATTGGAACATCGCATTGTATGTAAAGGCTTTGCTGAATTTCACATTAAACTTTGCGTACGTTCTGTTTAGGAAATTTTTGTTTTCAATAAGGTTTCTTCCAAATTCATCCATTGGCGTAATGTCCATATTGTACAGTCCATAATTCTGCATAGACTGAAGCGTAAAATTATTGTAGCGAGACGCAGCAGTCGAAACAAAATTAGTTCCGTCGTTATTTACCAATTGGTTATATGGCTGAAATTTAAATCCTGGGGCTGATGCCAAATAACTTTGTGTATCGCCAGTTCCGTAATTTAAATAAGTTCCTAAATCTAGTGACAGCCAGTTATTAATTTGAGTAGAATTCTTCAGATTAATTCCCACAGACTGATTTTCAGAGTACATATCTTCTAACTGATTGTCTTTGTAAGTTATCGATGCATTAAAAGTATTGTTTTCACTTGCTTTACCTAAACTAAGATTGTGCTGCATAAAATATTGATCGCGTTTTGCATATTTTGCAATATCATCATAATACTTATATCCTTGTGCGCCAAGTGTGTTCAATCGATTATTCATTTCTGCCATAGAAATTTTGCCTGCATAACCATTCAATAAAGTATTCATTCCTAAACTTGTAAATGCAGCATTATTCAATAATGATTGCGCATAAGTTCCAGCATTTGCTCCTTGTAAATTTGGGTTTCCTGCCGCCCAACCCTTTTCTAAACCAATAATATCAGCTGAATCCGTTAGGTTTCCAGTATAATTTCTATAAGGCGTAACGGTCAAATTGCTTGAAAAAGAAATATTTGTTTTTCCAGCTTTTGCTTTTTTGGTTGTAATAACTACAACTCCATTTGCTGCACGCGAACCATAAATAGAAGCCGCCGCTGCATCTTTTAAAACTGTAATTGTTTCAATATCTTCTAAATTCAGATTCGGTACATTTTCTTCTATAGTCGCATAAGGCGTCAGTTTTGTACTTTCTACAGGAAATCCGTCAATAACGTATAGAGGATAAACTACACCTCTCATAGTTGTAGTACCACGAATTTTACCATCCTGATATCCAACAATACGTCCTTCCAAAATTTTATCCATACTGCTCAAACGCTGTTCCTGAAACTCTTTTGCTTTCAGATTGGAGAAAGAACCTGTTATTTTTTCAGCCGAAATATTCTGATATCCAGTTGTTAAAACCAAACCTTCTAATTGCTGCACATCTTCTTTTAAAACAACATTGATAACACTTCTTCCTTCAACTTTTATTTCCTGTCTTACATATCCTAAATAAGAATAAGCCAAAGTCGTTTCGCCGCTTACCGCAATAATCTGATATTCTCCATTAAAATCGGTATTTACACCTCTTCCAGAGCCATTATCCGCAACTGCTGCACCAACTAATGGCATTCCTTTTTCATCTGTAACCCTACCTTTTACGATAAAATCAGCCACTTCCTTTTTTGTTTCAATCGGTTTTTCGGCAGCTATTTTTTTCGGCGTCAGAATAATATGGTTTCCTGATACTTTAAAATCGGTACTAGAATTATTAAAAATTTTGTTTAAAATAACTTCGATTGAAGTTTCGTATGCATTTACGTCGATTACTCTGTTTAAATCTACAGATCTTACATTGTAAACAAATCTGTAATCTGTAGTATATTCAAGCCTTTCAATCACTTTGGCAACAGTCATATTGCTGGCATTAAAAGAAATCTTGTTTTTTTGAGAATAAGTGGTTCCGGCGTGCATTACTGTTAAGGCAGTTAGCAGAAATAATGTGGTCAATTTCATTTTCAAATCAAATTTCAAAAAAGGCTTATCAAACCTGATTCTGTTCAAGAGTTTTTTCATACTTTTAAAATGTTTTTTTAATGTTGGTTGGTTAATTAACTGACCGCATATACTCTACCGGGAAATGTTGGCGCATTTTCCGGTTTTTTTATAACGATCCTTTTCATTTTGGATTTTTGTTACATAGGCTTTTTTTTAATTGTTAATTATGAATTGTTAATTGATAATTTATTTTATAGTAATCCTGTCTCGATCAATATCATAATCAATCTTATAGCTGTCGCTGAAATATTTTAGAACAACTTCGATTGGTTCATTGTCAAAACGGGCGTTAAAAATTTCTTTTCCGAGAGTTTTATTTCTATTAATGAACGTTACGTTGTATTGGCGTTCCAGTTTTTTGATAATATCATCAAAAGAAGCATTTTTAAAAACCAGACTTCCTTTTACCCAAGCTGTATAATATTCTGTATTAACTTGTTCTATTGCAATTTTTGATTGCCCTTTTAGATTCGAACCTTTGTCTCCCGGTTTCAAATACACCTGATCTTCTTTTGTTTTCTGATCTTTATAAAGCGAGACTTTTCCTTCAACCAAAACAACATCGGTGCTTACATTTTCGCTATACGTGTCCACGTTGAATTTTGTTCCCAAAACCTCAACATTCATATTCTGTGTATTCACATTAAATGGATGTGCTTTGTCTTTTTCCACTTCAAAAAAAGCTTCTCCTAAAAGGTACACTTGACGATTCTGATTTTTACCAAACTGTACCGGATATCTCAATGAGGTTCCTGCATTTAAATGCACAAGCGTTCCGTCAGACAATTGCACTTCAAACTTTTTTCCGTACGGAATCCTGATCGTATTGTAAACCAGCGCGCCATCAGAATACGCTTTTGTATAAACCAATTTGCCTTTTTCCTGTCTTCCAATTACATTCCCGTATTTATCGGTTATGTTTCTGGCATCGTTTGCATTAAGATTCTGCGATTCGTTTCCTAGCTGCAATACAATTTCATCTTCTCTCGGAATAATAATATTTGGTTTTGAATGAGAATTGCTTGAATTTTTATAGAAATAAAAACCTCCCAAAGCCACAATCAAAATCGCTGCGTATTTGTAATAAGATGAAAATCTGCGTTTATAAAAAACATTATTTTCGTTCTTGATTCGCTCCGCAAGTTTTTTTCTAACCTCAGTCGAATCAAAAGTGTTCAAAGCAGTATCAATTGCATAATTGGTTTTTACAAAATCCTTAAATGCAATTTGATTCTCTTCTTCTTTTAACCACTCCGTAAGCTGCTCAATCTCTTCTTGAGAAGCCTGATTTGTGATAAATTTAACAATTAGTCTCTCTGACTTTTTTGCTGTCATTTTAGTCGTTTTTAATATTATTACGAAGCCAAAAAACAAAACCCTAACAATTTGATAAAGTTTTTTTCATTTTGCTGAATTTTTTATTTTTCACAAGTCTTTTCTTTCAATAAAACTCGACTAATTTGGTAGAAATTATAAAACAAAAGATTTATATTTGCATTTTATTCCTTTTTTATTTGTAATAAATTTCGAATAGAAAAGAAAAAAAGAAGTCGTTTTGAGCAATTTCAGTTCACTTTTGACCCAAAAAAACTATTAATTTATATATTTGTTTTTATGAAGATTGATGATTACAGCGATAATACCATTCTAATTGAATCTCTCAGAAATGGAGATGAAAGCGCTTACACGTATCTTATCGACACCTATCATCATAAACTTTGTGTGTATGCCAACAGCTTGGTAAAAAATGTTTACAGCGCCGAAGATATTGTGCAGAACGTTTTTATAAAAGTGTGGGAACAACGCACAAGATTAAAAGCAGATCATTCTCTAAAAAGCTTTCTTTATAAATTGACTTATAATGAGTTTATCGATTTATATCGAAAAAACCAGTCTTTGTTTTCTTTAGAAAAGTCCTATTATGATGCCTTAAACGGAATTGTGCAGGAAGAAGATTCTGAGGATTTTAAAAGAGTTTTGAATGCTGTGAATAAAGAAATTCAGAACCTTCCTCCAAAATGTAAAGAGGTTTTTATTTTAAGTAAAAAAGAAGGTTTAACCAATATCGAGATTGCAGAACATCTTGACGTTTCAATAAAAACCGTTGAAGCTCAGATTACAAAAGCATTTTCTATTCTAAGGACTTCACTTGAAGAAAAAGTGAGAAGTGTTTTATTTCTTCTGTTTTCTGCTAAAAAAAAATTCAGACTAAATAATTTAATCTGAATTTTCTTTTTATTGTTTTAAAGTTGAAATTGATTGCAAATCTTTTATTTATGATACGTATTTCATTTCTTCTTCAAAAAACGCTACAACAGGCGTTTTCATATCGTGATAAAAAAGCACTTTCCAATTTTCATCTTTTGCCTGCTGTTCCCATTTTTTACGAGATTGCATAGCGCGTTTTCCGTCAAAATCAGTTTTGTAGGCAACGTGCATGGACCAATATATTTTTTGCGGCAAATCGTCGGCTCCATAAAAAACAATTTCATCATCGGCTTTAATCCAAAAAACTTGATGAAATTGGGTATGCCCAGCCGAAACTTCATAGAAAATTTCATCGGTTATATTTCCACTATCAGAATTCAGCAATTCTACATTAGGAAGTTTTTTCAGCTCATTTAATATTTCAAATACATAAGATGGATTATTGATTTGTTCTAGAGCAAAATCAATTTCTCTTTCTTGAATATAAATTGTCGCGTTTGGAAAATTTTGAACCAGATCTCCGTTTTCAAAATAACCAATTCCTTCAATATGATCTTTATGCAAATGTGAAACCAAAACTTTGGTTATCTGCTGAGGTTCAATATTGTTCTTTCTTAAAGTTTCATAAATAAACGGAACGCCATTATTAACAAATCCTAAACCGAAGTCTAATAAAATAACGTCATTGTCGGTGATAACAACAAAGGGCTGGATTGCCATTTTTAAACCTGGAGTCGTTGATTCAGCTGTTAAAAGCTGAAATTCTTTTTGAGAATTGGCAACATAATTTCCTTCTTGTAAAGCTATAATTTCCATTTTGTTTTGCTTTAATTTTGCAACACGACAAAGTTCTAAAGAATTTCTATATTTGTAAAACCTTATTTTTCGATAAAATCAATCGATAAAACCGATTTAGAAATGGAACTTCGTCAGCTAAAATATTTTCTAAAAGCAAAAGAATTACTGAATTTTACCGAAGCTGCTTCGGCGCTTTACATCAGTCAAAGTACATTATCGCAGCAAATTAAACAGCTGGAAGATGAACTTCAAGTGCCTCTTTTTAACCGAATTGGAAAAAGAATTACGCTTACTGAAGCTGGAGATTTGTTTGCCGTTTATGCGCAGCAATCTATCAACAAAGCTTCTGATGGATTGGAATTATTAAAAGATTTAAATAATCTGGAAACAGGAAAAGTAGCAATTGGCGTAACGTATGCCTTACGTCATGTGGTCACAAAAGCATTGATTTTGTTTAGTTCTCAATACCCTAAAATTCAATTCGAAATTGTGTTTGGCACTTCGCAGGAACTCATTCAAAAACTAAATCATTTTCAACTCGATGTTATTCTGACTTTTGAAGAAATTGCTTCAGAAGCGCACTTTAAATATCTCGAATTATTTACTTCCCCAATGGCTTTGGTTACGGCATCTGAAACGCCGTTGACCAACAAAAAAAGCATTTCTTTAGATGAGGTAAGTTCATTGCCACTTGCACTTCCGTCGAGTGGTTTTAGTACGACGCAATTTATCAATAAAGCTTTTGAAAAAAGTAATTTACACCCAAATGTTACCATTGAAATAAACGATATTCCGACTCTGCTTGAATTGATTAAAACGGGAAAATGGCATACGATTTTAACCAAAACTACCATTGAAAATGAGGAAGATTTACATGCGATTCCGATAAGCGGTAAAAATATGACACGAACAGCAATGCTGATTTCTTTGAAAGAAGTGTATGAGAAAAAAGCGGTTGTCGCGTTTTTGAAAATGCTAATGGAAAATGTAACTACATAGAATATTAAAGTTTTTTACGTGAATATTCAGTAAAAAAAAGCTCTTTTCTGAACGAAAAGAGCCTGCAAATTGTGTGATTTATTTTAGTCTAGAGATTCATTTTTTTAGCATCTTCAACAAACTGTTTCAATCCGATATCAGTCAGCGGAGATTTCTCCTTCGTCGAAATGACAAAACTGTACGTATTTCTTTGCTTAAGTAAAGTTCTAGTGAGTAAAAAATGTGCATTTCGATTGATTTTGCTCTTCAAAAAACCTTCAATAAAAAATACTCACTATTATTTTATCAAACTGACCTTTTATTCGTTTCGATTTTCAAAAAATAGCAACTAAACCTTAAATCTATTTTTTTTCAAATCTCAAGAAAAAAAAGCCATAATCTTAATACACATTTTTAGAATTTTATCTAAAAGAATATCAGAAAACAGTTTTTAAACTTTTCTAGATTTGCCTCACTAAATATTTTGTAGAAACCCAACAGATTTAGAAGATCTGTTGGGTTTTAGTTTTATTAAATATATTGATTGATGATATTTTCAAACAATTCTTGTTTACCGCTTTGAAGATTTAATTCTCCATTTTCGTGAGCGATTGTATAAAGATCTTTCAAGTTTAATTTCCCATCAGCAAAATCTTTACCTTTTCCAGAATCGAATGAGCTATATCTTTCTTTTCTTAATTTCTCGTAAGGAGAAGAAGTAATGATTTTATCTGCAGTCAATAATGCTCTTGCAAAAGTATCAGCACCACCAATGTGCGCCAAGAAAACATCTTCTAAGTCGGTAGAGTTTCTTCTGATTTTAGCATCAAAGTTAACTCCTCCGCCTTGTAATCCGCCAGCTTTTAAGAAAACCAACATAGCTTCTGTAGTTTCCTGAATGTTGTTTGGGAACTGGTCTGTATCCCATCCGTTTTGGTAATCACCTCTGTTCGCATCGATGCTTCCTAACATTCCTGCTTTTGCAGCCACTTCCAATTCGTGTTGGAAAGTATGCTGTGCCAATGTAGCGTGGTTTACCTCTATATTGATTTTGAAATCTTTATCTAAACCATAATTTTTCAAGAATCCAATTGCAGTTGCTGAGTCAAAATCGTATTGGTGTTTAGATGGCTCCATTGGTTTTGGCTCAATAAAGAAAGTTCCTTTAAAACCTTGAGCTCTAGCATAGTCTCTAGACATTGCTAAGAATTGCGCCATGTGGTCTAATTCTCTTCCCATATCTGTGTTTAGTAGAGACATATAACCTTCTCTACCACCCCAGAATACGTAGTTTTCTCCGCCTAAAGCGATTGTAGCATCTAGAGCTAATTTTACTTGACCTCCAGCTCTTGCTACTACATTAAAATCAGGATTTGTAGCCGCCCCGTTCATGAATCTTGGATTTGAGAAACAGTTTGAAGTTCCCCAAAGCAATTTAATTCCAGACTCTGCTTTTTTCTGTTTTAAGTAATCTGTAATAAAAGCCAAACGTTTTTCTGATTCTGCAAAAGTTGGCCCTTCGTTAATCAAATCGTAATCATGGAAACAGAAATAATCAAATCCCATTTTGCTGATGAATTCAAAAGCGGCATCTGCTTTATCTTTCGCTGCCTGATAAGGATCTGATGAAGCATCCCAAGCAAATTGCTGTGTTCCTGGTCCGAATGGATCGCTACCTTGTCCGCAGAAAGTATGCCAATAAGCGATAGCAAATTTAAAGTGCTCACGCATTGTTTTTCCAGCCACAACTTGATCTGGATTGTAATATTTAAATGCTAAAGGATTGTCTGATTCTTTTCCTTCAAATTTTATTTGGCCAATACCTTTGTAGTATTCTTTATCTCCTAAAACTATCATTTGATTCTTTTATTTAGTTGTTAATATTAATTCTAATTCTTGTTTCCATTTCTTATAAGCAGCTTCGTAAGGTTCTTTGTTATGAAGTGGCAAAAACGTCATTACGTGGTCATTGTCACTAACATTAGCTCCAAACTTGCTGTAATCGCCATCTTTTAAGCCAACCGCTCTTGCTGCACCAACTGCTCCGGTTGTGTTGTAAATTTCAATTTCGTGTCCAATTAAAGTCGCCACAGTATTGGAGAAAATCTCAGAACGGAAAAGATTATCATTTCCGGCTCTAATGACATTAATAGTTGCATTATCTTCTTTTAAGCATTCCATTCCGTAGACAAACGAAAAAGCGATTCCTTCAAGAGAAGCTCTAAACAAATGTGCGCTGTTGTGAATATTTAAGTTGAGGTTTAAGAAATGCGTACCAATTGTTTTGTTGTTGAACATACGTTCAGCGCCATTTCCAAACGGAATCACAACCACTCCTTCTGATCCAATTTCAATATTCGAAGCTTTTTCATTCATTACCTCGTAACTTTCGTTCCCCATATTATTACGAAGCCATCTATATTGAATTCCCGCTCCGTTAATATTTAAAAGTTTACCAACTCTCGGCGTTTCCAATTCGTAGTTTACATGGACAAAATTGTTTACTCTAGTGCTTTTTCCAGAAGACATTTCGCTTACTGCATAAAACACTCCCGAAGTTCCGCCCGTAGCCGCCACTTCTCCTGGATTCAAAACATTTAATGAAAGAGCATTATTAGGCTGATCTCCTGCTCTATACACAATAGGAATTCCAGCTGGAAGTCCAGATTCTGCCGAAGCCTTTTCAGTAACAACGCCTTGATTCGTAAAATTCTCTACAATTTTTGGAGTCATAGACTGATCGATTCCGTAGTAATCCAAAAGCCAGTCGGCTACTTTATTTTCTTTATAATCCCAAAGCATTCCTTCAGACAAACCGTTTTTAGTTGTCGTTACTTCGCCTGTCAGTTTCAAAGCGATGTAATCTCCAGGAAGCATATATTTAGCAATTTTACTATAAAGTTGAGGTTCGTTTTCTTTAACCCATTTTAGTTTTGAAGCTGTGAAATTTCCTGGCGAATTCAATAAATGCGACATACATTTCTCTTCTCCAATTTCGGTGAAAGCCTTATTTCCAATTTCAACGGCACGGCTGTCACACCAGATAATTGAATTTCGCAATGGTTCGCCTTCTTTATCGACAATTACCAATCCGTGCATTTGGTACGAAATACCAACTCCTTGAATTTTAGATGCATCAATATTAGCTTCTTTAATGGCTCTTTTTGTTGCCGTACAAATGTGGTTCCACCAGATTTCAGGATCTTGTTCAGCCCAGTCGGGATGAATCGAAAGGATTTCCATTTCATTCTGAGGCTCGTTCAAAACGATTACTTTTTTACCCGTTTCAGCTTCTACCAAGGCTGCCTTGACAGAAGAACTTCCAATATCATAACCGATATAATACATACTACAATGATTCTCTTATTATTAATTTTGTCGGCACATAACACTTCGTTTCTTCGTCATGCGTAATAAATGCCGCTGCTTTGGTTCCCATTTCTTTAAAATCAGTTGAAACAACCGAAATACCTTTGTATATAAATTTCTTCATCGGGGTTTCGTTGTACGACAAAAAGCCAACGTCTTTTCCCGGTTCAAAATCTTTCTCTTTGCATTGTTCCAAAAAGTGCCCTAAAATCCTGTCGCTTACACTGATATAAGCAATTCCTTTTTCGATATCGAACTTCTTTGGATCTGTAATTACTTCATATTCAAAACCAAAATCGGCACAGAATTTCTTAAAAAATTCAACCGTTTCCCACGGGTGATTTGTAAAATCAGGATATACAAATTGTATATTTTTATACTTTTTAAACAAATCCACAGCCTCTGTCAAAGACTCATAAAATGCTTTTCCAAAATCCTGAAAAACATAATTATTGGCTTTATCTGCCTGAATATTCCAGTCTATCAAAAGCAGTTTATCTTTTGAAATAGCCGACAACACAGAAGCGATTTCTTTGTGATCAAAGTTCATCACCACATATTTATAATACTTCCCGATTCCGTTATTAATGATCGTTTTAAAAACATCAATATTATAATGATGAAACTGCACATCTATAATCACATTATCAGGCAGGTTATTCACAACCGAATGATACAAAACCTCTTTATAAGCCTTAAATGTGTCTAAAACCAAAAGCACTTTTCTGGTTTCACCAGCTACATAATAGCCTTTATTCGGTACAGAATCAATTACTTTTTGGTCTTTCAAAATCGAATACGCTTTAAAAACCGTGTCCCTTGAAAGCTGATACGTTTTACAGATTACATTAACAGAAGGCAACAAATCTCCCTTCTGCAAAATATTCTCTGCAATGGCATTCGTAATCCCATCAACCAACTGCTGGTACTTCGGAATATCACTTTCGTGATTTATTATAAACTCAAATTTTTCTTCTTCTTTTAGCATACCGTTCTGTTCCGTTCTGTTATGCTAAAATAGATAAAATTCTTTTATAAAAAATTGTTTTTTGCATTAATTATGTTAAGTTTTTAAAATCCTATATTTCAATATTTTGGGCGTTTGCCTGTCCCGATAACTATCGGGAGGCTATCCGTTTCAAGTCCTCGCACTTCCTTCGTCAGGCTCCGGGCTTTCCACTGCTATCCTTCACGCAAATCGTTTTCATAAGAACGTTTGCTTAATTTTTGTCATTTCGAGAAACTCCGAAGATTTCATAAGTAACCCCTTAAATAATAATTTTCAATCTTTTCAGAGTTTATCACAAAGATTTCTCGTTCCTCGAAATGACAGACCAGGCGCACTAAACTAACACAACCGATTGTAGTTTTTGTGAAATTTTTTTACACAAAAAATCCTAATCAAATAATCTTCTTATTCCGTACGGGTCAATAGTTACAATAGAGCCGTCTTCCAAATAATCTATTTTAGTAACTTTCATACTTCGCAAGTGCGTTACGCCTTTTGAAAGGCTTGAATCATGATAGAACAGATACCACTGCCCTTCCACTTCGCAAATCGAATGGTGCGATGTCCACCCGATAACCGGATTCAGAATTCTTCCCTGATACGTAAAAGGCCCATACGGACTGTCGCCGATTGCATAGCAGATAAAATGCGTGTCCCCCGTTGAATAGGAGAAATAGTATTTCCCATTGTACTTATGGACCCATGAAGCTTCAAAAAAGCGGCGGTTATTGTCTCCCGCAAGAATCTCATTTCCGTTTTCATCCAAAATCCTGATTTCTTTTGGCTCTTCGGCAAACTCAAGCATATCGTCTCTCAACAAAGCCACAATTGGCCCTAAAGCTTTTTCTTCTGCAAGAGGCTCTTGATTGTTTTCATCGTATCTATTATTTCTGTATTTCTGAAGCTGACCGCCCCAGATTCCGCCAAAATAGATGTAATGCCTGCCGTCTTCATCTTCAAAAACCGCGGGATCTATGCTGTAACTGCCTTTTATGGCATCCTTTTCAGGAACAAAGGGGCCAACAGGCGAATCTGAAATGGCAACGCCAATCTGGAAAATTCCATTGGCGCGTTTGGCAGGGAAATACAGATAATACTTTCCATCTTTATGTGCGGCATCGGGCGCCCACATCTGCTTTTCGGCCCAGGCAACGTCATCCACATGAAGCGCAACCCCATTATCCACAGCTTCCGATGAAATATTCTCCATCGAAAAAACATGGTAATCCTCCATTCCGAAATGGTCGCCATTGTCATTGAACGGAATTCCCGCATCAATGTCATGCGACGGATAAATGTAAATCTTCCCGTTGAATACATGAGCCGAAGGATCGGCCGTATAAATATGGGACACTAAAGGCTTTGAAATCGCCAGATTATTAATTTCTTCAAAATTAATGTGTTCAATGCTATCTTCAGGCATAGTATATTTTTCTTTAAATAATTAACTTCTTCTTTCTTTCAATTCAGCTTCAATCTTCACTTCCATTTTCTTGTTGATCTTGTAAAAAAACAGTAATCCAGCTCCAATTAAAAAAGGGATTGCAGGAAAAATGCTTACCAATAATTTGATTCCATTTATTGCTATTTCTGATTGTTGAGGAGCATTTGGAACGTAGTGAAAATAACCTAAAAATAAGGTTGTCAAAGCGCCTCCAACACTTAATCCTGTTTTCAGCCCAACCATCATAGCAGAGAAAATAATTGCAGTAGCACGACGGTTATTCAACCATTCCGAGTAATCGGCAACATCAGCAATCATAGCCCATAAGATTGGAATTGTAATTCCGTAGAAAAATCCATGCAAAATTTGCGAGAAAAACATCAGTCCGATCGAAGTTGGCGGAAAGAAATAAAAAGCGATAATGAATAAAGTCGAAATGAATAAAAACAATCCAAATACATTTCGCTTCCCATATTTGTCAGCCAAATTTTTAGACAAAGTAATACCAACAATCATAAAGATAATTCCACCCGCATTGAATAGACCAAAGCCTGCAGAAACGGGATCATTTCCAAAATAATTCAATCTTATATTAGTTAAAAAATCTAAAATAGGTTGGATAAAAAGAGCTAGCTGGTCTTTATTTACATAGTTTTCGAAATAATAGACATACGAGCCGCCTTTCATTGCCAGAGTCACAAAAACCAGAGTTGTCAGCGAAAGCATAATTATCCAAGGCCTATTCTTGATTAAATCGCTTAAATCCTCTTTGACACTTGACTTTTGCTCAGGCTTTGGAATGATTCTTTCTTTTGTAGTCAAGAATGTAATTAAAAGCATAATCGTTCCGATAATTGCCAAAGCGGTCATTACTTTTTCAATTCCAACTGCTTTATCACCGTTTCCTGCACTTTTGATAATGCCAAGCATAAAAACCTGAACAAAAAATTGTGCAAACATCACTGCCACAAAGCGATATGACGACATACTATTTCTTTCGCCCATATCGCCAGTAATAACACCACTTAAAGCAGAATACGGCAGATTGTTTCCTGCATAAAAAAGCAACAATAAGGTATAGGTTACAACGGCATAAATTACTTTCCCTTTATAAGAGAAATCGGGAGTTGAAAATGCTAACAATGCCACGATTCCAAGCGGAATTGCGGTCAATAAAATCCAAGGTCTGAATTTCCCCCATTTGGTACTTGTTCGGTCTGCCAAAACCCCAATGATCGGATTAAAAATAAAAGCCGCAATTAAACCAACGATCAGCATAATGATGGAAGAATCGGTTGGCGATAAGCCATAAATATCGGTATAGAAATACGCCAGATAGGTCATCAAAGTTTGAAAAACCAAATTGGCAGCCAAGTCTCCTAAGCTATACCCAATTTTTTCTTTAATGGATAGTTTTTGTGAAATGTTGGTCATTCGTGGGTTTGTGGTCATTTTGGATAGTTAGTTAGTTTCTTTTTTTTTGTCATTTCGACGAAGGAGAAATCACACGCGGGATTCGACAAAGATTGACGACATTCTGTGCGGAGTTTCTATTTTGATTTCTCCTTCGTCGAAATGACGAGGTTGCGTTGAATTATAATTAAAACAATCGGTTGTGTAAAATTAGACAAAAAAACATATTATACAAATTTAGTTTACTTTATTCAAGTTATTTTTCAATTCACAACCGATTGTTGATTAATTTATCAATCTTGAACTGTTTTGACTGCTTATTCTTTAGTTTCTTTCAATTTTAAAATACTATCGTAAGCAGGTTTATGCTTTAATTGTTTATCAAATGGCAACGGATAATTTGTTCTTCCTTTTATTGGCCAATCGTTTAACCAAGATTGTCCATCGTGAACACCCCAAAAAGTCACTCTGCTTATTTTGTCTTTATGCTTTAAAAATAGCTTAAAAATCGACGCATAACGTTCTGAAAGTTTATTTTGAATGGAATCTGGCAACGCTTTTGGATAAGGATTCATTTTTTTGCTTCCTTCAAAATTCTGATTTACATCTGCTCCTTTTAAATCCCACGGATTTGGCAAAACTGTAATATCTAATTCTGTGAAAGCCACCTTAAGTCCTAAAGCTGAATATTCTAATATGCTTTTTTCAATCTCCTCCAATGATGGGCTTTCCAATCTCCAATGCCCTTGAATTCCCACTCCATCTACTTTTCCGCCTTCAGCTTTGATTTTCTTGATTAAAGCAATTGCTCCAGCTCTTTTTGCTGGTTCTTCGATATTATAATCGTTGTAATATAAATCTACTTTTGGATCAGCTTTTTCTGCTAGTTTAAAAGCATCAACCAGATACTTTTCACCCAGTGTATTCAAAAAAACCGATTTTCGTAAAGTTCCGTCTTCGTTTAAAGCTTCGTTTACAACATCCCACGAATTGATTCTGCCTTTGTATTTTGAAACAATTGTTGTGATATGATCTTCCATAAAAGCTTTCATTTCAGTGCTGTCTGCGATTTTTTCCATCCAGGGTGCTAACTGACTGTGCCATATCAAAGTATGTCCGTGAATAAACATTTTATTTTTCTCTCCATACGCCACAAATTTATCTGCTAAAGTAAAATCATATTTATCTTTCTGCGGATGCGTGTACATCGATTTCATGATGTTTTCTGCTGTAATTGCATTAAATTCTGTTCGGATTAATGAATCAACTTTTACATCTTTTTCTTCAATTTGATCTGCGCTCAAAGCAGTTCCGATATAAAAATCGTTTTTATACGAATCTTTTAAGCTTAACGTTTCCTTGTTAGAAGAACAATTTACAAAAAACACGGTGCTGATTGCGAGCAAATAAGGGTTAATAAATTTCATATATTTTGGTTAATAGTTAATACTTATTTTTTGTTCCTCAGAATGACAAACTAAACATGTTCCTTGTCTCTACACAGACCTGACAGGTCTAGAAAAAGTATTTACAAATTCAGCTTATACCCAATTCCCATTTCTAAACCTCTTAATTCAGCAAGCCCTTTTAGTCTCCCTGTCAAGGAATAACCCGGATAAGTTTCTGTTTTTTCATCAACTTTGTGAAGAAAACCATGATCTGGGCGCATTGGAAGGCTTGTTTTTCTTTCGTTCATTAATAACAATAATTTCTCAACGATAACTTCCATTTTGACGCTTCCGTTTAAATGCTCAGATTCTCTAAAAATGGTTTCGCTTTCGCGGATAGTATTTCTCAGATGTAAAAAATGAATTCGATCTCCAAAATCATCTATTATTTTTTCAAGATTATTTTTTGGATCTGCACTCAACGAACCTGTGCAATAACATAAACCATTGGCTTTTGAAGGAACAGCTCCAAAAATAGCTTTCAAATCGGCTTCTGTTGAAACAATTCTTGGAAGACCTAAAACCGAAAACGGCGGATCATCTGGATGAATGGCTAATTTCTGTCCATTTTTTTCCGCAATCGGTGTTACTTCCGATAAAAAACAGATGAGGTTTTCTCTTAACTTTTGATTGTCGATTTCAGCATAATTTTCTAACAGAGATAAAATCTGTTCTGCTGTAAAATTGATTTTGCTTCCTGGTAATCCCAACAAAACATTTTTAAACAATAATGCTTTTTCATCATTCGATAATTGATTTCCAAATTGGAATGCTTTTTCTTTTTCATCGTCTGAATAATCGTGTTCTGCATTCGGTCTTTTCAAAAGAAACACATCAAAATAAGTAAATGCATCCCGATTGTACAGTAAAGCCCTGCTTCCATCCTCATTCATAAAATTATGATGGGTTCTTACCCAGTCCAGAATCGGCATAAAATTGTAGGTTATAATTTTGATGCCACACTCCGCCAAATTTTGCAAACTGATTTTATAGTTTTCGATGTATTGCAAATAGTTTCCAGAAGCCCGTTTTATTTCTTCATGAACAGGAAGACTTTCCACAACCGTCCATTCCAAACCTTCATTTCTAACCATCTGCTGTCTTTCCTGAATCTCTTCAACTGTCCAAACATCTCCAACAGGGATTTGGTGCAAAGCGGTTACAATTCCTGTTGCTCCAGCTTGTCGAATATCAATCAGCTTAACATTATCATTTGGTCCGAACCATCTCATGGTTTGCTGCATTTTTATCATACTTAACTTTTGTAAAAATTAATTAAACACATAGAAACATAGATTTATATTAACTCGAAAAAAAACTTACAAAAGAAACTAGTTCCTAACTGCGTTAATGTAAGTGAAATGCCTTTTTAGACAAAGAAGAACTATGTTTCTATGTGTTTAAAATATTTAAAAATTAGAACCCAATACTATTTCCGCCATCAACTGGCAAAACAGTTCCTGTTGTATATTTTGATTCACTTAAAGCGAAATAATAAACCGCATCTGCAATATCTGATGGTTCTCCTAAATAACCCATTGGTGTTCTTCCTAATACTTTATTTTTTCTTTCTGGATCATTATCAAGTGCTGTCGAAGACATTTTAGTTTTAATGAATCCTGGAGCAATGCAATTCGCACGAATACCAAACTGAGCTAACTCAACAGCCATTGCGCGTGTCATTGCTTCGATAGCACCTTTACTTGACGAGTACGCAATTACTTTTGGAATTCCGTATTGCGATGCCATTGAACTGATGTTAACAATACTTCCGCCTCCATTTGCTTTCATATTTTTTATCACTTCTCTGCTTACTGCAAAAACACTTAGCAAATTGGTATGAATTATGGAAAGAAAATCCTCATCAGTTACATCTGGAATTTCTTTTTTCATGTTGATTCCAGCATTGTTTACCAAAATATCAATTGAATTTTCTTTTGTGATACTCTCGATCATCTCTGGAATTCCCGCTAGATTATTTAAATCGAAAATTACTGGAATAGCATTTTCTCCAATCTCTCTGCAGGCATCTTCTGTTTTGTCTTTTGATCTTCCGATTATATAAGTTGTGATTCCGTTGTCACAAAGTTTTTTTGCCGTTGCAAAACCTAATCCCGAATTTCCTCCGGTTACAATTGCTGTTTTCTTGCTCATAATTTTTATACTATATTTTTTTGGACGCGGATGATGCGGATTCGCTATCACTAAATCACTGATTTACACGGTTTTTTCTCAATTTAATTTAAAAAATCCGCCTTTTTTCCGTGTCTTTGCGATAGCAAATCCGTTTTATCCGCGTTACAATTACTCAATTTATTAGCCATTTCCAGGTGCAAATGGGAATTGTAATGATTTAAAATACTCTAAAGTTTGCGTTGGTTTTTCTACACCCATCGGAAGTTCTTTTCCTGAAAACTGCTGGAAATATAGCAAACAGGCATCGCGCCACCATTTTGCTTCTTTGTACTGAATTTTCAGCAACATTTCAACTTCATTAAAACGTTCGCTGTCAATATAGTTTTCAGTTTTCTTCCAAACATTCTGCATTGCTACTACCTGATTTACACCTTCCTGATATTTCAATGCCATACTGTTCCAAAGTGTCTCACCATTTTTCAGTTTATAATCCCATGAGAGGTGATGAAACCATAAAAGATCTTTTTCGGGACAAGTTTCTAGATTATCAAAAAGATTTGCTACTTCTGACGCGTACTGCGAAACTGCATTTGTTCCCGATTTCGATCGGTCAAAACCAATTCCGTTTTTATCAGCTTTATGATAATAAGTCGGATTCCATTCTGGCCTTGACAAATTGGATACCCAAGGTCCTGGTCCGTAATGATGTCCCGTATCCATGATGTGATGCAAACCAAGCGGTGTCATATAATTGACAACTGCCTCACGAGATTCAATCATTATATTTTTTACAGGTTTGATGAAATTTTCATCATTAGAAAAAGTGCATCTCAACCATTCATCAGCAATGGTTTCGGAATCTAAATACGGATTCCATGCCAGCCTCCCGAAACCGTACCAATTGGTCTGTGCAAAAGGATGTCCCGTCCAGTTTAAATCATTACCAATATTGGCTACACCTGCAATTCCTGTTAGTTTATTTTGGTTCAAAGTTCCGTCAACCACTTTAGCAACAGTTGAACCTTTTCCTTTTTGATAAGTATCGGATTCCAGAACTTCCTGAAACATTTTAGGCAAGAAAACCAAATGCGTGCTGAAACCTAAATATTCCTGCGTGATTTGAAACTCCATCATTAAAGGCGTTTTTTGCATTGCACCAAATAATGGATGAAATGGTTCTCTGGGCTGAAAATCGATTGCTCCGTTTTTTACCTGAACGATTACATTTCCTTTGAATTTTCCGTCATACGGCTGAAATTCGGTGTAAGCCTGCTTAGCTCTATCATTCGCATCATGTTCTGAATAAACAAAAGCTCTCCACATAACGATTCCGCCAAAAGGTGCGACGGCATCGGCCAGCATATTTGCTCCATCAACATGATCTCTTCCATAATTTTGTGGTCCTGGTTGGCCTTCTGAATTGGCTTTTACCAAAAACCCACCAAAATCTGGGATTCGTTTATAAATTTCAGCTGATTTATTTTTCCACCAATTAATGACTTCTGGGTCTTTTGGATCGGCAGTTTTTAAGTTTCCTATTTCGATTGGTGCTGAAAATCTAGCAGTTAAATACACTTTTATTCCGTAAGGTCTAAAAACATTCGCTAAAGCCTCAACTTTTTCTAAATATTGCTGAGTAAGAATTAAAGCGTTTGCATTTACATTGGTTAAAACCGTTCCGTTGATTCCGATTGAAGCATTTGCTCTCGCATAATCTATATAACGCTGGTCGATAAAATCAGGCAATTTCTGCCAATTCCAAAGTGAAAATCCAGCATAACCACGTTCAACAGTTCTGTCTAGATTATCCCAATGATTGAGAATTCTGATATTCGTTTTTGGAGAATCAGCAATATTTAAATTTTTAATGGACGTATTAGTCTGTAATATTCTTAGGAAATTAAAAACTCCGTATAAAACAGCAACATCATTTTTTCCAGTAATAACGATTTGCTTTTTATTTTTAAGAGAAATGGTTTTAATGATAAAACCCTCAATATTGATTTTATCAAAATCAGATTTTAGTTCGTTTTTGATTTCAGTACTTAAATTAAATTGCGAACCAGCAATAATATTATTTTCTCCTTCTATAGTTTGTCTTATTTCAGGGATATTTCCCAACATATTCAAAAATCCTTCTTTGAGTTCTCTTTCTGCAATTTTTATGGTTTCGGAATTTCCTAAAACCACAATTCCTTTAAGATTGTTTTGGTATTCTGAAACTATTGTAGAATTAGCCACTTTATTATACTGAAGCCACAATTTATAATCCTTTTGAGCCGAAGCTGAATAGGAAATCAAAAAAAGTAGGATAACAAATCTTAATAAACTCATGGGCGCTTAATTTATTCTTTACAATCTCATTCTGAAAGAATCAATATTTCACTTAGAAATAAAAGCATTTTATAAAATTTTAATTTAAAAAATGAATTATTCGAAACAGAACAACAATTGCAATCGGTTGTGTAAAAATATAAGATTGTTATTTAAGAAAGAAATTTTAGCAGTCTTTTTTTCAAAAAAATAATTTATATAACAAATAAAAGCAGGATAATTATAAAAACTATCCTGCTCTATCATATGTTATTTTTAAAAAAAGATTTATTTCTGGGTAGATTCCCTTGCAAGTACTTCTGTATTCAAAAAAGTAATTTCTTTTGCATCATCATTTTTAGATGATTTCAAATTCTTAATAATAATTTCAGCTGCCGCTTTTCCCATTTTTTCAGCTGGATGTGTAATAGTTGATAAATTCGGATCTATAATTTGTGAAATCGGGTCATTATTAAAGCCAATTACTTTAAATTCTTCGGGTACTTTAATCCCTCGCTTTTTAGCAGTCTGCACGGCACTTACAGCCAAAATATCTCCTGGTGCAAATAATCCGTCTGGAATTGGCTTTAAATCAAATAAATGATTGCTAGCTTTTACACCATCTTCATAAGTAACTGAATTTAAATTGATAATCAATTCTTCTTCAACTTCTATATTGTGATCTTTTAAGGCTTCTATATAACCTCTTTTTCTTTCGTTGTACAAATTCCCTAATTCTGAACCAGCAGTAAAATGTGCAATACGAATACAGCCTTGCTCAATAAGATGCTTAGTAGCTTTGTAACCTGCTGTATAATTGTCAATTACAACTCTAAAAGTATTATATCCTTTTGGAACTCTATCGACAAAAACTAATGGGATATTATTGTTTGAAAACTGATTAAAATGTGCCGTATCTCTGGTTTCCATGGCTAGCGAACATATTACGCCACTCACACGATTAGAATACAAAGATTTAGCCATATTTACTTCCTCTTCATACGAGTCATGCGATTGCATAATAATTACGGTATAATCCGATTTTTGAGCCGTGATTTCAATTCCGCTTATTAAAGAAGATAAAAAGGGCTGTGTAACAGTAGGAATCAAAACACCGATTGTTCTGGTTTTGTTTCCACGTAAACCTGCAGCTAAAGTATTCGGAACAAATCCCATTTCTTCAGCGGTCTTTTTCACTTTTTTAATCGTCTTATCACTTATCGTATGATGATCTTTTAAAGCTCGTGAAATCGTAGATGTTGCCAGATTAAGTCTCTCGGCAATATCGTAAATCGTTACATGTTTATTTTCTTCCATAAAATGACTGATAGAAGATGTAAATATAAACTATTTTCTCTCACGTTTATATTCTAAAGAATTAGTCACAAATTAAAATGCCCTGATTTATTTTCAGTTTGAAATATAAATCAGGATACTAAAAATTGATTACATATATTAATTTCCCTTTTTGTCTTTTAAAATTTTACCGTCTTTGGTAAATTCTAAATCAATTTTATTTGTTAAATCTACATCAAGGTCTTTGTGCCCATAGTCGATGTGCGTTATTTTTTCGTTTGGATAATTTTGGGCAACATAAGCTTTTATATTAGCTGGAATAAAATCGGTCGGAATTGGATTGTCGCCACCGTCAACTTCACGGTACGAACCATCTTTCCAGAATTCTACTTCTGTACCATCTTTTAACTTAACTTCATATCCTTTTTCCCCATGCTCTGCGTCTTTTTTAGCAAGTTCGACAGTTGTATGACTAAAATATTTCTTTAAAAAATCTTGTGCCGGTTTTGGCAATTCTGTCACTTCTATTTTCTTTTGTGCCTGGCCCGAGACCATTAGCATTAAAAATCCTATGATTAAAAATATTTTCTTTTTCATGATCCATTCATTTAAATATAGTCTCACTAATTTACTGTGAGAAAATTTAGATTCAAATCAATTTAAGAAACATTTAGTTTTTTTAAAAGCAGTAATCAATTCATTTTCAAAGAATTCAATACAATTTTAATTATTTTGAATTTCACATCTTTGTCTAAAAAATTTATTTTTTCAGCAACTATTTTAAACTTATTTGTAGTACTTTTACTTACCAGTCAAGGAATACTTTAGTAAAGCCCAAGTTTACAAAACTTTAAAATTTATCCTAATTCTATTTAAAATACAAACCAAGAATGTATGGCAATCTGGTTAAGAAGGTTTTACCTCATAATCTTCATCTTTTTATCTTTCAATCTAAAGGCTCAGGTTGAAAATAAAAAGAAAACTGTTGCTGTCAAAAAGTCTTCCACGAGCCAACAAAACAACAAAATTCTGAGTCTTTATGATTTGTACAACAAAGGGGAAGAAAAAAAAGCTTATAAAAAAGCACATTCCCTTTTAAAGTCAAAAATAGATAATCGGTCAATTGCGAGTACAAATCTACTCCTCGCCTATTATTTCAATAAAAGAGCCATAATAGATTCTTCTATCTATTACACAAATCAGGCATTTAAATATAATACAACTTCAAATGACTCTTTAAAAAATAGGCTGTTCTCATTAGGATACAACCTATTAGCCATCAATTATAATAAGAAGGGGTTATTTAACGAAAGTAAAAAATGGCATCTAAAAGGCATCGAAGCTTCTCAAAAATATCACGAAAAAAACCTTTATTATACTCATACACATGGTTTAGCACAGACATATACAGAACTTGGCGATTATCAAAATGCTCTAAATCTATTTAAGGAATGTCTTGAATATAAAGATGATGCAGAAATAACTTTGGGAAGTTACATCAATATTGGCGACCTCTATTCAAGGCTAAAAGATTACGATAATGCTAATTTTTATTATAAAAAAGGAAAAGCACTCTCAGAAAAAACCAATAACTTTCAGGGAAAAGTTATTATTTTATTAGGTTTAGGCGAAAATTATCAGTTGCAAAGCAAATATCAAGAAGCTTTAAAAATGTATCAAGATGCACTTTTTATTGCCGACGAAAACGAGCTAAACCAATTGGCAATTATCTCAAGAAGTACTATTGGCGACTGCTACACTTCTCAAAAAAAATACAATGAGGCAAAATTATTTTTTTCTGAAGCTCTTCAGAAATCAGCAGATTTTGGCTTGCTTCAAAATCAAATAGATATTTGTGACGAGTTACGCAAAATTGCCCTCAAACAAGACGACTATAAAAATGCTTATTTGTTTTTTGAAAAATCAACTCATCTAAAAGATTCTATATCCAAAATGGAGAGAATTAAGGAGATTCATGAATTTGAAATCAAATTTAAGACTGCGCAAAAACAAAAAGAAATTGAAGGCTTGAGATTTGAAAATGAGACAAAAAAATTAATCTTGTTGAGCCAAGAAGACGCAATTAAAAATATGATTCTTCAAGATGAAATTTCAAAGAAAAACAATGAAAATACCATTCTAGCTTATCAGAATTCATCAAATAAAAAACGTAATGAAATCTCTCTTTTAAAGAAAGAACAGCAATTAAAAACATTGGAAATTAATCAGGAAAAGAAAATCCGAATGTTTACCATAGTTGCTCTTCTAATATTTTTAATTCCAATACTCGGCCTTCTATTTCAGTTTTATAAACGATATAAAGTACAACATTTACTCAATATTAAGCAAGCTGAAATTAGCACTCAAAAATTAAACAGCATTTTAAAGGAACAAGAATTAGAATTAATTAGGGCTGAAATTAGCGGACAGGATAAGGAAAGGCAGCGAATTTCACAAGAACTTCATGATAGTATTGGCGGTAATTTGGCGGCAATAAAATTACAGGTAAATCACTTAAATTCTTCTAATTTTTCGAATATTCAAAAAATAAGCCAGCAATTAGACGAAACGTACCAACAGGTTCGAAATTTATCTCATACCTTACTCCCAAAAAAGTTTAACCAGAATAATTTTTTGGAAGCATTAAAATCATATCTTAAAAATATCGGTGAAGCAAGCAGAATCAAAATTTCGTGTATACCATATCCGAAAAAAGGAATCAATGAACTGGACGAAAATATTCAGATCGAAATTTTTAAGATCATACAGGAACTTTTAACTAACACTATCAAACATGCCAAAGCTTCTGAAATAGAAATTCAATTGAACTATATTGGAAATATATTAAACCTATTATTTGAAGATAATGGAGTTGGCTTTGAAACCGAAAATATTTCAAGAGGAATTGGATTTATCAATATGGAGAACCGGATTAACAAACTAAACGGCACATTTGTAATTGATTCTAAACTAAAGCGAGGCACAATCTTTAATATCGAAATTCCAATATTACAGCAAAAATTAAAATCTCACATTAAAGGTATTGATCTAAAAAATCAGCTTAACGAACTAAAAAACAATTAATCTTTTATTGAATGAATAAAATTAACCTTCTTATAGCCGATGATCATACAATGTTTCTTCAGGGACTTATTTCTTTATTAGAACAAGAACCCAACATATGTATTGCTGGAAAAGCTGAAAACGGAATTGAAGCATTAGATATCGTTAAAAAAGGCAATATCGATTTTATTATTCTTGATGTTAGCATGCCAATAATGGACGGGATTGAATTAAGCAAGATTCTTAAAAAACAATATCCGCATATTAAAATTCTGATTGTAAGCACCCACAGCAATGTGATGATTATCTCTAAGCTAATAAGAATTGGCGTAAATGGCTATTTATTAAAAAATGCCTCAAAAGAAGAGCTTTTAAGCGCAATTAATGCAATTGCATTGGGCAAAGACTATTTCGCAGAAGAATTAGAAGAAAAACATCTTACGAGTAGCTCGCGAATTGAAAAACAAGCCTCTAATCTGACAGAACTAAGCACAAGGGAAAAAGAAATTCTTGTATTGATTGTCCAAGAATACAATACTGCTGAAATTGCCGAAAAAACTTTTATAAGCTTAAATACAGTAAATACACATCGTCGGAATTTGTTATCAAAATTGAATGCAAAAAACACAGCAGGTTTAGTAAAATATGCAGTAGAAAATGGTTTAGTAGACTAAACAATCTAATTTTAATTATTACTAAGCCCGAATAATATAGTAAAGCTCCCCAATGCCACACTAGTTATTCGAGCAAGTAATAAGATCATGATATCTAAAATAAAAAAGTATTATTCTTTAATAGCTGTCAAAACTAAAACTATCTGCATTATAACTTTATTTCAAAGCTAATACTCTATTTTTTCTTTCGCATCACTATAAATAGTGATTTTGTAATTTTAACTAGACTTTTTTTTTGTCAATAATCACAATATTTACAACAACTTCCTATTACCTAAACAAAAGAGCTATTCATTTTTCATACAAGAATTATAATCATTCTTTACTCTGTCTTTTACAAAAAGTATAAAAACAGAAAAACCCTATCCGAATTGGATAGGGTTTTTCAAAAGAAAGGCGACGACATACTCTCCCACAATGATGCAGTACCATCTGCGCAGGCGGGCTTAACTTCTCTGTTCGGGATGGGAAGAGGTGAGCCCCGCCGCAATAACCACCTTAAGGCTATTCGCTGCAAGCAGCTTTTAATTATTAATTATCAATTGTAAATTGTTAATTATCAATTAAACAATATTTTAACATACTGAGATAAAGAAACAAATAAGCTTTATTTAAGAAAGTTCCTTCCCGAGCCATTGGCTCGGGAAAAAGGGTGTGCATAAGCTTACGGATTATTAGTACTACTCGACTGTGACATTACTGCCTTTACATCTGTAGCCTATCAACGTGGTCATCTTCCACGATCCTTAAAAGAAATCTCATCTTGTGGTGGGTTTCGCGCTTATATGCTTTCAGCGCTTATCCCTTCCCAACGTAGCTACTCTGCGGTGCCCCTGGCGGGACAACAGATACACTAGAGGTTAGTCCAATTCGGTCCTCTCGTACTAGAATCAGATCCACTCAAATTTCTAACGCCCGCAGTAGATAGAGACCGAACTGTCTCACGACGTTCTGAACCCAGCTCGCGTGCCACTTTAATGGGCGAACAGCCCAACCCTTGGGACCTTCTCCAGCCCCAGGATGTGACGAGCCGACATCGAGGTGCCAAACCCCCCCGTCGATATGAGCTCTTGGGGGAGATCAGCCTGTTATCCCCGGCGTACCTTTTATCCTTTGAGCGATGGCCCTTCCATGCGGAACCACCGGATCACTATGCTCTACTTTCGTACCTGATCGACCTGTATGTCTCTCAGTCAAGCTCCCTTATGCCATTGCACTCTACGCACGGTTACCAAGCGTACTGAGGGAACCTTTAGAAGCCTCCGTTACTCTTTTGGAGGCGACCACCCCAGTCAAACTACCCACCAAGCACTGTCCCCCACATCGCGGGGTTAGGCCTCAGATAAACAAAGGGTTGTATTTCAACAATGACTCCACAGCGCCTGGCGACGCCGCTTCAAAGTCTCCAACCTATCCTACACATCATTTATCCAAGGTCAATACTAAGCTATAGTAAAGGTGCACAGGGTCTTTTCGTCCCACTGCGGGTAAACGGCATCTTCACCGTTACTACAATTTCACCGAGCTCATGGCTGAGACAGTGTCCAGATCGTTACACCATTCGTGCAGGTCGGAACTTACCCGACAAGGAATTTCGCTACCTTAGGACCGTTATAGTTACGGCCGCCGTTTACTGGGGCTTCAATTCAATGCTTCTCCGAAGATAACATCTCCTCTTAACCTTCCAGCACCGGGCAGGTGTCAGGCCCTATACTTCATCTTACGATTTTGCAGAGCCCTGTGTTTTTGATAAACAGTCGCCTGGACCTCTTCACTGCGGCCCCGATTGCTCGGGGCGACCTTTCTCCCGAAGTTACAGGTCTATTTTGCCTAATTCCTTAGCCATGAATCTCTCGAGCACCTTAGGATTCTCTCCTCAACTACCTGTGTCGGTTTACGGTACTGGTTCTTACTGCCTGAAGTTTAGAGGTTTTTCTTGGAAGCCCTTAGGCGCACTATCTCTTTGTCCGAAGACTCCGAGTACTATCGCATTTCACCAAACTCTCCGGATTTGCCTAGAGAGCCTATAGCTAGGTGCTTTAACGAACTATTCCGTCAGTTCGCGGCGCTTTCATCACTCCGTCACCCCATCACAGCAATAAGAAGTACGGGAATATTAACCCGTTGGCCATCGACTGTCCCTTTCGGGTTCGCCTTAGGTCCAGACTAACCCACAGCTGATTAGCATAGCTGTGGAAACCTTAGTTTTTCGGTGTGCGGGTTTCTCGCCCGCATTATCGTTACTTATGCCTACATTTTCTTTTCTGACCGGTCCAGCATGCCTTACGACACACCTTCAGCCCTGTCAGAATGCTCCCCTACCACTTGCACATACATGCAAATCCATAGCTTCGGTAATATGCTTATGCCCGATTATTATCCATGCTCGTCCGCTCGACTAGTGAGCTGTTACGCACTCTTTAAATGAATGGCTGCTTCCAAGCCAACATCCTAGCTGTCTGGGCAGACAAACCTCGTTCTTTCAACTTAGCATATATTTGGGGACCTTAGCTGATGGTCTGGGTTCTTTCCCTCTCGGACTTGGACCTTAGCACCCAAGCCCTCACTGCTGTAAAACATTATATAGCATTCGGAGTTTGTCAGGAATTGGTAGGCGGTGAAGCCCCCGCATCCAATCAGTAGCTCTACCTCTATATAACTATTATCAGCGCTGCACCTAAATGCATTTCGGGGAGTACGAGCTATTTCCGAGTTTGATTGGCCTTTCACCCCTACCCACAGGTCATCCGAAGACTTTTCAACGTCAACCGGTTCGGTCCTCCACTGTGTGTTACCACAGCTTCAACCTGCCCATGGGTAGATCACACGGTTTCGCGTCTAACACTACTGACTAAAGCGCCCTATTCAGACTCGCTTTCGCTGCGGATCCATGGCTTAACCACTTATCCTTGCCAGCAGCGTTAACTCGTAGGCTCATTATGCAAAAGGCACGCCGTCACCCCACGAAGGGGCTCCGACCGCTTGTAAGCGCATGGTTTCAGGATCTATTTCACTCCGTTATTCACGGTTCTTTTCACCTTTCCCTCACGGTACTGGTTCACTATCGGTCTCTCAGGAGTATTTAGCCTTAGCGGATGGTCCCGCCAAATTCAGACAGGGTTTCACGTGCCCCGCCCTACTCAGGATACCGCTATCCTTTACATTCATTACTTATACGAGGCTATCACTCTCTATGGCTCTACTTTCCAGCAGATTCTAATTCTTTATGCAAGAAATGTCGCGGTCCTACAACCCCAGCAATGCCGTAACAATCCTGGTTTGGGCTAATCCGCGTTCGCTCGCCACTACTTACGGAATCACTTTTGTTTTCTTCTCCTCCGCCTACTTAGATGTTTCAGTTCAGCGGGTTTGCCCACCTATCGGTGTGCTATATCTTCAATATAGCGGGTTGCCCCATTCGGATATCTGCGGATCAATCGGTGTGTGCCCGTCCCCGCAGCTTTTCGCAGCTTATCACGTCCTTCATCGCCTCTGAGAGCCTAGGCATCCCCCATGCGCCCTTATTTTGCTTATTGCACCAATCTTGTTCCTTAAAACAAGACCGTTTTGTTTTGTTTTTATTATTGCTAATAAAAACGCTTTCTACTTTCTTATTATTTTCTTATCTCAATATGTCAATGAACTTTTTTCCTTTCGGAACTGTGGAGAATAACGGAGTCGAACCGTTGACCTCCTGCGTGCAAGGCAGGCGCTCTAGCCAGCTGAGCTAATCCCCCAAATCTAATGATGAATTGTGAATTATGAATTATGAATTAATATTCATAACGCTTCAACTCTAGAATTTCCTTCTCTTTAAGCCTTAAAAAGTAGTCCCGGGCAGACTCGAACTGCCGACCCCTACATTATCAGTGTAGTACTCTAACCAGCTGAGCTACGAGACTCTGTTTTTTTTTACTTAAAAGTTTATTTCTTTAAATTAACAGCAAGAGTAATGCAATTTCAAGATCCAGAACCTAATGTCCGGCATCTTATTTCCCAAGCGTGCCCTGAGGCTAACACTTTGGGCTCTAGAAAGGAGGTGTTCCAGCCGCACCTTCCGGTACGGCTACCTTGTTACGACTTAGCCCTAGTTACCAGTTTTACCCTAGGCAGCTCCTTGCGGTCACCGACTTCAGGCACCCCCAGCTTCCATGGCTTGACGGGCGGTGTGTACAAGGCCCGGGAACGTATTCACCGGATCATGGCTGATATCCGATTACTAGCGATTCCAGCTTCACGGAGTCGAGTTGCAGACTCCGATCCGAACTGTGACCGGCTTTATAGATTCGCTCCTGGTCACCCAGTGGCTGCTCTCTGTACCGGCCATTGTAGCACGTGTGTAGCCCAAGGCGTAAGGGCCGTGATGATTTGACGTCATCCCCACCTTCCTCACAGTTTGCACTGGCAGTCTTGTTAGAGTTCCCGACATGACTCGCTGGCAACTAACAACAGGGGTTGCGCTCGTTATAGGACTTAACCTGACACCTCACGGCACGAGCTGACGACAACCATGCAGCACCTTGTAAACTGTCTTGCGAAAGATCTGTTTCCAAATCGGTCAGTCTGCATTTAAGCCTTGGTAAGGTTCCTCGCGTATCATCGAATTAAACCACATGCTCCACCGCTTGTGCGGGCCCCCGTCAATTCCTTTGAGTTTCAAACTTGCGTTCGTACTCCCCAGGTGGGATACTTATCACTTTCGCTTAGCCACTGAACTTGCGCCCAACAGCTAGTATCCATCGTTTACGGCGTGGACTACCAGGGTATCTAATCCTGTTCGCTACCCACGCTTTCGTCCATCAGCGTCAATCCACTGGTAGCAACCTGCCTTCGCAATTGGTATTCCATGTAATCTCTAAGCATTTCACCGCTACACTACATATTCTAGTTGCTTCCCAGTAATTCAAGTCCTGCAGTATCAATGGCCGTTCCACCGTTGAGCGATGGGCTTTCACCACTGACTTACAAGACCGCCTACGGACCCTTTAAACCCAATGATTCCGGATAACGCTTGGATCCTCCGTATTACCGCGGCTGCTGGCACGGAGTTAGCCGATCCTTATTCTTACGGTACCGTCAAGCTCCTACACGTAGGAGTGTTTCTTCCCGTACAAAAGCAGTTTACAATCCATAGGACCGTCATCCTGCACGCGGCATGGCTGGTTCAGGCTTGCGCCCATTGACCAATATTCCTCACTGCTGCCTCCCGTAGGAGTCTGGTCCGTGTCTCAGTACCAGTGTGGGGGATCTCCCTCTCAGGACCCCTACCCATCGTAGCCTTGGTAAGCCGTTACCTTACCAACTAGCTAATGGGACGCATGCTCATCTTCCACCGTTGTGACTTTAATAGCCAAACCATGCGGTTTGGCTATGCTATGAGGTATTAATCCAAATTTCTCTGGGCTATCCCTCTGTGGAAGGCAGATTGCATACGCGTTACGCACCCGTGCGCCGGTCTCAAAGTCCGAAGACTTCTACCCCTCGACTTGCATGTGTTAAGCCTGCCGCTAGCGTTCATCCTGAGCCAGGATCAAACTCTTCATCGTATATTTTAATATTATATAGTCGATGCCTTTTCTATCGGTTCTTTTCGAATCTCTCGATTCCATTACTCTTATTTTTTCTTGTTCTGATTTTCATCAGAACGGCTGTCAATTCAATATGTCTACGAACGTGTCTTTTTCTGTCTTCGCCTGTATCTCAAAGCGGGTGCAAAACTAAAACTTCTTTTTGTTTCTCGCAAGAAAAACTTAAAAAATTTTTGAAGCTTTCTTTTCGCCTCATCTTTTCGTTTTTCTCACCAGTCTATCAAGGAACTTTCCGTGTTTTGCGGGGTGCAAATGTAAAAAGCTTTTTCCTTTCCCGCAAGCTTTTTTTAATCTTTTTTTTTCGGAAATCTCTTTCCTCAAATGTGATCAAGCTGCCGGAATGTCTAAGAGCGTTTTTCGCTGTTGCGGGTGCAAAAGTAGAACCTTTTTCCGCTTTTCCAATGCTTTTGCCCAGCTTTTTTTGATTTTTTTTCGGATTATTTCTTAATGCACTGATAACGGCAGGTTTGCATTTTGGATATTTTCAGCCATGCGTAGGACTTTTCCTCTTTAGCATGGCTTTTCGGCATTTTTTGCGGGCTGAAGCTTTCCGTTTTTAGGGAATTTTCAGCCCCTCCCCCTTCTTTCTGCCGATTTTCCATTCTTTTTAAGGGGCCCGTCTGCCAAAAGCCTCTTCTGAAAGCCGATGCCCATAGCCCCGATAGGAGCGGAAATCCTTTTGGGGCCGGGGTTCGCCATAAAAAGATTGCAGCGGATAGCGGGAAATAGCTCCTAATTAAACGCAAAATTCTAATCTTTCAAATTCCAAATTCCAAAACTGCCGATAAAAAGGCTTCGCTGCGCTCTGACTGGCAGCCGAAGTTTTCTCATTATATATCTATACAAAAAACAAACCCGACAGGTTTTGAAAACCTGTCGGGTTGTAATCGAGACTTACTCTTATATATATAGTATAATTTAAAAACTATACATTATATGTATTACTCATTCAAAGCATCTATTACTTCTTTTGTAATTTGAATGCTTTTTAGTTTTGCTTGGTGATCGAAGATTGGACTTGTCACCATTAGCTCATCGATTCGGATATAGTCAATAAACTTTCTCAAATCGGCTACTAGCTGCTCTTTGTTTCCTGTAAAGGTACCTGCTGTCATTTGGTTCACATGGAAACGTTCTGCTTCGTTCATGATATCATCTAGCGATGGAACTGGTGGTTGCAATCCTTTACGATCATTTCTAATTAGATTTAGAAACATTTGATACAAACTTGTCGATAGCAATTCTGCTTCTTCATTGGTATCTGCCGCAATGATATTTACACACGCCATTGTTTTTGGCTGATCTAAATACTCTGATGGCTGAAAATTTTCTCTATAAAATTCGAATGCCTGAATCATTAGTTTTGGCGCAAAGTGTCCAGCAAAAGCATAAGGCAATCCATAAGCTGCCGCTAAGGCCGCACTATCCATACTTGATCCTAAAATCCAAATTGGCACATTTAGCCCCTCGGCAGGAAATGCGCGAACTTTTCCTGTGGCGTTTTCAGAAGAAAAATATTCTTGAAGCTTACTTACGTTTTGCGGAAATCGCTGTGCTTGTTCGAAAAAGTCTTTTCGGATTGCTTCGGCAGTTGGCTGATCTGTTCCTGGCGCTCTTCCTAAACCTAAATCAATTCGATTTGGATAAAGAGTTTCTAAAGTTCCAAATTGTTCTGCCACTACTAGAGGAGAATGATTTGGAAGCATGATTCCGCCAGAACCTACGCGGATATTTTGGGTTTGACTTGCCACGTAACCAATTAAAACTACAGTTGCCGTACTTGCAACATGTGCCATATTATGGTGTTCTGCCAACCAGATTCTCTTATATCCTAGTTTATCGGCTAATTGCGCTATGTCTTTTGTTTTTTGGAATGTTTCTGTTGCGTTACTATCTTGGGTGATAATTGCAAGCTCTAATATTGAGACTGAAATCGGTTTTTTCATATAAATTAAGGCTAAAATGCAAAATTAACTCATTTATGCGAATGCCTTTTGTTTTCTAGTGTTAATAGAATTATAATATTCTAAAGTCATTCAAAATAACTAATTTTTAATAATTAATTATCGTTTTACGATAATTAATTATACATTTGCAATATCAATTTAATTTCTCATTGTATGAAGACTACTCATATTGTTTCCAGAATATTATTTTATTTCACCCGATTCTTGTCTGTAGTTTATTTTTTCTTGGCTGCTTATTCGGTTTTTACTTTAGTGACAGGATTTTTTCTAACATTTAAAGATAACGGAAAATATTTTCAGGTTTGTTATCCATTTACTTCTCATCCTTTAATGCTGGGTGATTACAACTTGCCGTATATTCTTTTTGATTTTTTAGCTCCACTGAGTTTGTACGGGCTTTTCTTTTTACTAAGCAGTAATGTCTTTAAAGTTTTCTTTCAGCCTAAATTGTTTACTCAAACTGGAGTTCTACACTTAAAACGCTTTTATTTATCCAATTTATTTATTCCTAGTATCGTGATATTTTTTGCGTTCTTCTTTGTTCCTTTAGATAATGAAGTAGCGCTTTTTATCATATTGCACGGAATGCTTGGCGCTTTTGCTTATTTTTTAGCTGCCATTTTTAAACAAGGTTTAAACCTTCAGAACGAACAAGACTTATTTATATAGCTATGCCAATAATTGTAAATGTTGATGTAATGCTTGCCAAACGCAAGATGCAGAGTAAAGAATTGGCAGAGAAATTAGAGATAACGCCTGCTAATTTATCGATTCTAAAAACTGGAAAAGCAAAAGGTATTCGATTTGATACTCTCGAAGCTATTTGCAAAATACTAGACTGCCAACCTGGTGATATTTTAGAATATGTAAGCGAGTAGCTTTCTTTTAAATCAAATTTTCTGAACATAAAAATCGGCTTTTTGAGGCCGACAGGACTTTTATTGCCTAAAAATTTCAAATCATCATTTATATAATCATCAAAAATCAATCAAAAAATGAACAGTTTATCTATCAAAAATCTCAGCAAAACGTATGAGAACGGCACACAAGCGATTGACCATTTATCGCTTGAAATTTCAAACGGAATGTTTGGTTTATTGGGTCCGAACGGTGCAGGAAAATCGACATTAATGCGAACTATTGCTGCTTTGCAGGAACCTACTTCGGGAATTATCGAATTTAACGGAATTAATATTCTCGAAAACCCAATGTTTATAAGAGAAAATCTGGGATATCTTCCACAGGAATTTGGCGTTTATCCAAAGATTTCTGCTTATCGTTTATTGGATCATTTGGCAATTTTGAAGGGAATTGTCAATAAGAAAGAACGTCACAATCAAATTTTGTATCTGCTACAACAAACTAATTTATTACAACACAAAGACAAAGCGGTTCATTCTTTTTCTGGCGGAATGCGTCAGCGTTTTGGAATTGCACAGGCTTTATTGGGAAATCCGAAAATTATTATTGTCGATGAACCCACCGCGGGACTTGATCCTGAAGAAAGAAACCGATTTAATAATTTGCTAAGTGAAATTGGCGAAAGCATTATTGTGGTTTTGTCAACACATATTGTAGAAGATGTTCGCGATCTGTGCACCAAAATGGCAATTATTTCTAATGGAAAATTGATTTTGGAAGGAAATCCAAATGAAGCGGTCGATTCTTTGAAGGAAAAAATCTGGACGAAAGCAATTCATAAAAATGAACTGAAAAAACATCAGGAACATTTTAATATTATTTCTTCTCATCTGAATTCAGGAAAAATCAATATTCATGTTTTTTCTGAACAACAGCCTGATTCTGGTTTTGAATTGACTTCTCCAGATTTGAGCGACGTTTACTTTAATATTTTATCTCAAAATCAACTTAAAAAATAACGTTATGCTTTCTAAATTAATTCAATTTGAATGGCATAACAATACCAGAAGCTGGACTTTTTATGCCACATTTATTATTTATTTGGTTTTAGGCTTTTTTGTGAGCGCTTTTGCGAACTTTTCGTTTTCGGGAGCTTATAAAAATAGCCCGTTTGTACTGACTTACGCGATTGGCTTGATATCGTTAATGACAATTTTCTCTATCACACTTCAAGTTGCACAGCATTTTTTAAAAGAATATGAAACTAAATTTGATGCAATAATCTTCTCTACTCCTATTTCTAAGTTTTATTTTTTGGGAAGCAAATTTATTACAGCTTTTGTAATTGCACTTTCTTCTTTTGGAATGTTCATTATAGGAATGATCACCGGGCATCAAATGTCGTGGATTCCCAAAAGCGACATTGGACCTTTTGAAATTATCAATTACATTTGGCCTTTTCTTGTTATCATTGTTCCCAACATACTTTTATGCCTTTCGATTCTTGCAACGATGGCTTGGCTTACACGAAGCAAACTTTTTGTTTATGTTGGCGGCTTATTCATCTACATATTATATATAGCAGGTTCTATTTTTTCAAATTCGCCGTTATTTGCAAATGCTTCTCCGTCTTCCGCGAAAGCGATGTCTTTGGCAGCAAAAATAGATCCGTTTGGTTTGGCAGCATTTTTAGAACAAACGAGATATTGGACATCGATAGAAAAAAACACCCAACTGATTGCACTTTCGGGCAACTTCTTATTCAATCGAATCTTATGGATTTCTGTTTCTTTCATACTAATTTTTGTTTCTTATAAGTTATTCTCATTTCGAAAAACAAAAACCAAAAAGATAAAATCGGTTAAAGTCAATATAAAGGAGACAAAAACATATTCTTTTACAATTCCGAAACAGCAATTTAAAACCTCCAAACATAATTGGGCTGTTTTTAAAAGCAATTTGAAAATGGATATTTATTTGGTTTTAAAAGGAATTCCATTTTTATTGATTGTAATTCTCTTTTCGGGATTATTAATGATTGAGATTTCAGATGAAATTGATGGCGGAATCCGTTTAGCTGAAAAAATTACCGATACAGCTCTAATGATTTCCACCATAATGGATCGTTTGCCTTTTATATTGATTTTGACAACTCTTTTTTATAGCAGTGAATTATTGAATCGAAGCGAAAATTCGAGATTTGAAATGCTTGAAAATACAGCGCCGTATTCTCAATTTGTAGTTTTGGTTTCGAAATTGACAGCACTTTTTATGATTCCGATAATCTTAATAGGAATTAGCATTTTTATTGGAATTGGTTTTCAAATCATACATGCAAATGCACCGATTGAAGCTGGTCTTTACTTTTCGATGTTTTATTATATCGGATTTCCATTGTTTTTGATTTCTATTTTAGTGATCGCAATTCAGACTTTCATAAAAAACAAATATTTAGGATTGGGAATTTCTGCTTTTATTACGCTTTTGTTTTGCACAGGAATTGGTGAACAATTGGGAATTTCGCATCCGTTATTTCGATTCGGAGATTCTTTTAAAAGAGAATATTTTGATTTGAATCGTTTCGGAAGTTATACTTTTCCCTTTCATATTTCGATGTTCTATAATTTGGGTCTGGCTTTGATTCTGCTGACTTTGACTGGAATTTTATGGAAACGAAATTCTACTATTCTAAAAACCATTCGTAGAAATTCATTTAACACTATTCAAAAAACAACTTTTGCTTTGGGAAGTATTCTTTTCATTGGTTTTGGAAGCTATATTTTTTATAAAACCAATATTGAATACCCGTATTTGACCAAAGACGATCAGGACAATTGGAGTGAAAAATACGAAAAACGGTTTAAAAAATATTCGAATCTTGATCAGCCAACGATTGTTTCTGTAAAAAGTAAAGTCGATTTGTTTCCTGAAGAAAATCGCTACGAAGTAAGTGGTACTTACGAATTGATCAATAACTCTGAAAAACCAATTGATAGTTTACTCCTATATATAGATCGAAATTCGAAACTGACTTCTGTTGAAATTGAGAATGCGAAAAATCTAGATGATGTTTCTGAATTTCAGCATTATTGGTATCGATTAGAAAAACCTTTAGAACCTCATCAGAAAATGAAAATGAGTTTTTCTTTTAAATCTTCGTGGTCACCGTTTAAAGGTCATACCGCATTTAATTCTATTATTGAAAATGGTTCTTTTATGCGAATAAGCCGTTACTTTCCAACTTTTGGTTATCAGGATTCTAACGAAATTAGCAGTGAAAAAGAGCGAGCAAAAAGGCATTTGAAACCACAGACTCCACTTAAAAAATTGGAAGACAAATCGAAAACAACAAATGATTTTATTGATTACGATGCTGTTGTTTCTACTTCTAAAAATCAAACGGCAATTGGCGTTGGAGATTTAATCGGGAACTGGGAAAAAGAAGATCGAAATTATTTTCATTATAAGTCTAATGGAAAGATTCCGTTTCGATTTGCATTTTCTTCTGCGGAATATCAAATTCAAAAAACGAATTATAAAGGCATTTCAATTGAAGTTTATTTTGACAAAAGACATTCGAGAAACGTTGCAAAACTGATTCAAGATGTAAAAAACACTTTAGATTATTGTCAAAATAATTTTGGAAAATACCCATATAAAACCATTCGTTATGCCGAGGTTTCTGCTTTCGCTGATGGATTTGCGGCGACTTCGTATCCGTCCACAGTTTTTATGAAAGAGAATTTTGGGTTTTACAGCAACTTGAATAATCGAGATAAGGAAGATATCATCAATCAATTGACGGCTCATGAATTGTCGCACGAATGGTGGGGAAATTCGCAAATCAGTCCTGAACAAAAAGAAGGAAGCTGGATTTTGACTGAAACTTTGGCGCAATACACGGAACTGATGTTGTATGAAAAAGAACATGGTTTGGAAAAAGCGCTCGAAACTTTAAAAATTCATCTCGATTTATACTTGAGCAGCCGAAGTTATGATCCTGAAACGCCTTTGTATAAAACAAATTACGAAACTCCACATTTACCTTATGATAAAGGAATGCTGGTCATGCATCAGCTTCGGGTTTTAATTGGTGAAGAAAAAGTAAATCTGGCTTTGCATAATTTCTTAAGCCATTATAAATATCCTAATCCAATTCCAGATTCTGAAAATTTATTGAGAGAGATTTATGCAGTTACAGATTCTAAACTTTATCCAAAACTGGATGAAATGTTTAAAAAGATTATTACTTATTCTTCTAAGATTTCTGAAGTTGAAAGCGTAAAAAAGAATAATCTTTATGAAGTTTCTTTTAACGCTAATTCTAAAAAATATATTGAAAATGCTACAGGAGTTCGGAAGCAAATTGACAATGATAAAACAATCGATATTGGAATTTATGATGAAAACGGAAAGTTATTTCGCTACACATTTCCGATCAAAAACAATAGAATTGAAGGGAAAATTAAAATCAAAAACAAACCTCAACGAATTGTAATTGATCCTCTTTTAATGAATATTGACACTTTTATAAAAGACAACGAAAAGGAAATTGATTAGTTTTTTTTTGTGCCTAATTTTTAAACACATAGAAACATAGATTTTTCTTTATCTAAAAAGGAGTTTAAAAGAAACTAGTTTCTAACACATAGCCAACTATGTGCATTTATACAAGTGAAACGTCTTTTTTATATTGCAAAAAACTATGTTTCTATGTGTTCAAATTTTTATGTAATATTCTATTTTAATTGAATAAAAATCTGTTTGTGAGTGGTTTTTCCGTCGTCTTTTATTTTCAAATCTTTATTGGATTCGATTTCAAATTTTGATGATGTTTCTACATTTAATGAAATATCATGGTTTCTGAAATTTTCTGGAATTTCTGGAAGCTGAATTGTAACAGTTACTTCTTTATTTTTCTGCTGAAAATCTAATTTTATTCTGTCTCTTAACCAAATGTATTCATACACTTCCTGCCACGGCGCCATCCAGATTGAGTCATTCCCCTTTAAACCGTATTTATTGGCAAGCGTAGTCATATAATATTTGAATTCAGGAAAACGAATGCTTAGATTCCACAAATTTGTGTTTCCAGTTCCATGCGTGAATTCATTAAACCAAACTGGGTCTTTTTGTTTTACAATAGAATCTATCGTTTTCAAATAACGATCCATCGTTTTAAAACTTGTTATATCTTTTGAACTCTGAACAAAAGTTCGAGCAGAAATCATTCTATCTAAATCTACTTTTGAAGCCACTTTAAAAACGGGTCCAACACCATAATAAGACGCTACCGAAAAATGTCCGTTATTAAGTGCCTCTTTTTCATATTCCAAATAATATTTCTCATCACCTTCTCCGCCTGGAACTACAAAATGCGACATCGTAAAATCAAGATTTTGCTTTATTGAAGCAGTATTTTCGGTTACTTCTGTCAAATAATTAGTTCCGTGTTTTGTGGCATGATGAAAACTATGATTCAATATATCCCAGCCAGCATTGTACATTTCTTTTACTTCTTTCCACGAAAGATGCCCACGATTTTCTGGCAAATCTCGAATCGAACCACCATTGATTGCTAATGCCAATTTAAACGAAATTTTATTTCCCATTCCGTCCGAATAGAAAAGTCCTTCCGAAGTTGTTCCGTCTCCGCCTTGATCAATTTTCCATTCGTTTATTGATGAATTGCTGATTTTTCCACCATTCAATAATGGAAAAGCGGTTAAATAGGCCGATCTGTAACCGTCGTCGAGCGTAAAACTATACGCCAAATGTTTGTTGTATTTTAAAGGAGAAACAGCTATTTTGAATTTCTCAGCCGATTTCAATTTTATTTTGAATGAAATAGTTTTTGCTTTTGAAGAATCTTTTTGAATAATTCCTTTTGAAAAACTAGTAAAGCTCCCGAAGATTACGATAGCTATTATAAGTAGAATTCGTTTTGACATAAATTTTAGTGGTTCTTTTGCGATCTAAAAGTACATTTCTTTTTGAAAAAATATTTTAAAACTGATTCTGTCTTTAAAAATAATTTGTTCTGAATTAAAAAAGAGAACTAATTTTAAACCTAAATTTGTACATCAAAACACCAATTCGGTTTTAGCTTATCTGCAAAATGACACACAAAATTTTAATTATAGACGACGAAGAAAAACTAAGAAGTCTGCTCGCGCGAATTATAAAATCGGAAGGATTTGAAGTTTTTGAAGCCAAAGATTTAAAATCTGGTTTTAAAAAATTGGAACAAACCGAAATTGATGTCGTTTTGTGCGATGTGAAACTTCCTGACGGAAACGGCGTTGATTTTCTTCAAAACATAAAAGGAAGTTTTCCCTTAACAGAAGTTATTCTGCTGACTGCTTTTGGAAATATTCCCGATGGTGTTCAAGCCATGAAAAATGGTGCTTTCGATTATATAGTAAAAGGCGACGATAATGATAAAATTATTCCGCTTCTTTATAAAGCTGTTGAAAAAGTGCATTTACAAAAAAAAGTACAACAGCTTGAAAAGCGAATCAACGATAAATATTCTTTCAATACCATTATTGGAAAATCAAAGGGGATCGAACAAGTTATTGATTTGGCGCAAAAAGTAGCCAAAACCGATTCGACTGTTTTACTTATGGGTGAAACCGGAACCGGAAAAGAGGTTTTTGCGCAGGCGATTCATGAAAACAGCAATCGTGCAGGAAAATCTTTTGTGGCACTGAACTGCAGTACTTTCACTAAAGAAATTTTAGAAAGTGAACTTTTCGGTCATAAACAAGGCGCATTTACGGGAGCTGTAAAAGATAAAAAAGGTTTTATCGAAGAAGCAAACGGCGGGACTTTATTCCTGGATGAAATTGGCGAAATGCCAATTGATCTCCAAGCAAAATTATTGCGTGTTTTAGAAACTTCCGAATATATTCCTGTTGGTGATACCACTCCAAAAAAATCAAATTTCAGATTAATTGCAGCTACAAACCGAGATTTAAAAACCGAAAGCGATGAACATCGCTTCCGTTCTGATTTGTATTTCCGCTTGAATATCTTCGAAATTAAATTGCCTTCTTTACGAGAGAGAATTAAAGATATTCCGTTATTGGCTAATTATTACGTGAAACAATTTTCAGAAAAAACGAATAAAAAAGATTTACAGGTTGGAGATGATTTTTTACAGAAATTAGAAAATTACTCTTGGCCAGGAAATATCCGCGAACTCAAAAACGTTATTGAAAGATCGGTTATTTTGAGCAATGGAAATATTCTGACCGCAGATGTTCTTCCTTATGAAATGCAACATCAAACTGAAAACAACTCGAAACCAATGTCAGCTTTCTCTATGCAAAGTATTGAAAAACTGCATATTCAAAAGGTTTTAAATTATACGAAAGGAAATAAGGCTGAAACGGCCAGATTATTAGAAATTGGAATTGCAACTTTGTATAGAAAGTTGGAAGAATATGGGATAGAAAATTCCAAAAATTAAATTCCAAATTCCAATGGCAATTTCAATTTCAAAGCTTCGGAGAAGCGGTATATTTATAGAATATTTTTAACCGCATTGATTGAAAGCTCCAACGGAGCGACACCGACACAATCTAAAAAACATGTCACCCCGCTGGGGCTCTTGTAAATGTGAATACATCATTTTCTATAAATATACCGCTTCTCCGAAGCTTCAAAATAACATATCAAAACGAGAAAAGCTTATCAAAATGATAGGCTTTTTTTATGCCTATTTTTTGGCACAAAACTACATCCCTTTTATTCACAACACTTTACACACAACCTGATTTTTTCGGAACATATTTTGGCATAAGGAGAGAGAACATTAAAAAATTCATTCCAAATGAAAAATCAAGTTACCTCAATCTACAAACAAGCAGAACGATTTGCTGAGATCACTAAAAAAAATATTATCTGCGGTAATATCGTTCGAGCAAAAAAATGCTTAGCGCTTGCTGAACGGTTATTTATAAACGGAAGTATCGAAACCAAAAATGCCATTTCTAATGTATATGTTTTCTCAGTTTCGTCTTTTATGGAAATGCGTCACTGCAATATTTCTCACCTTTTCCCTCAAACGCTTAAAGCAGAATATATCAAGCAGGTTAATGCTTCGGGAGTATAACGTTTAATCGGTTAACTGTTTAATTGTTTAATCGGAAAAATCTAAAGTCTACAATCTTAAATCTAAAATAATCATGGTTACAATCCTCCTTCTCGCTTTAGCAGTTTTACTGTTTGCAATTTGTTTTCTGTCAGTTGAATTCTTTGAAAAAATCTAAATCATGACTGCACTATTTATTATTTCAATCGCCGTTTTCGTGTATTTGATTTATGTATTAATCAAACCTGAAAAATTTTAAAAATGAAAAAATCAAATTATAAAAATAAAAAGACATCCCTATTGTATGCATGTGCTGTCTGGACATTAGCCTTTATTGTACTAATCCTGTTTTTATAAAATTCTAAAAATTAAATAATTTCTAACAAATAAAATATGAACTCAGAAATACTAGGCGTCATAGGTATTTTTATTCTTACCATTGTTTTAGCAATTCCTTTCGGAAAATATATTGCTAAAGTTTTCCTAGGAAATAAAACGCTTCTTGACCCGATTTTCAATCCAATTGAAAAACTTATTTTTAAAATCAGCGGTATCAATCCAGCTGAAGAAATGAACTGGAAACAGCACTTAAAAGCACTTTTAAGCATCAATATGGTTTGGTTCTTTCTCTGCTTTTTTGTCTTGCTTTTTCAGGGTTCTTTACCTTTAAATCCTGATAACAATCCTTCAATGACACCAGATCTAGCATTTAATACTGCTATTTCATTTTTAGTCAATTGTAACTTACAGCATTATTCAGGCGAAAGCGGAGTTTCTTATCTTTCACAAATCGTCTTAATGTTCCTTCAATTTGTTTCTGCTGGTATCGGAATGGCTGCTGCTGCTATGATTTTTACAGCAATGAAAGAAAGAACAACAGAACAATTGGGTAATTTCTACAATTATTTCATCAAAAGCTGTACTCGTATTTTATTACCACTTTCAGCAATTGTAGCTGTAGCACTAGTATTTAGCGGTACTCCAATGACTTTTGAAGGTAAAGATGCTATTACAACTTTACAAGGTGATCATGTTGAAGTGTCACGAGGGCCAGCTGCTGCTTTTATCGCTATCAAACATATTGGTACAAACGGCGGTGGATTTTTTGGAGCTAATTCTACTCATCCATTAGAAAATCCAACTTACTTTACAAACGCAATTGAACTTTGGGCACAAATGATTATTCCGTTTGCGATGATTTTTGCTCTTGGATTTTTCCTTAACAAAAGAAAATTGTCAAACATTATTTTTGGTGTAATGACAGTTGGTTTTTTACTCTTGGTTGTTCCAACTGTTATGAGTGAAATCAACGGAAATCCTGCTATTGCAAAAATGGGAATCGCACAGACAACTGGAGCTATGGAAGGAAAAGAAGTTCGTTTTGGCCCAGCAATTTCAGGTTTTTGGAGTATTGCCACAACGGTAATTTCTACAGGTTCTGTAAACAGTATGCATGATAGCTCTATGCCTATTTCTGGTGCTATGCAACTACTATCTATGATGGTAAATGCCTTTTACGGCGGATGTGGTGTTGGTATTCTGAACTACTACATTTTCATAATTCTAGCCGTGTTTATATCTGGATTAATGGTTGGTCGAACTCCAGAATTTTTAGGAAAGAAAATCGAAGCTCGCGAAGTAAAAATTGCTGCTTTTATTGCCATTCTTCACCCTTTATTAATATTAGCCGGAACTGCTTTAGCTTCTTATTTTGCCGCGCATGATACTGCAATGGGTTATTGGTTTAACGGAAACGCAACAGGCTGGTTAAACAATCCAGGAAATCACGGATTCTCTGAAATGTTATACGAATACACTTCGAGCGCCGCTAACAACGGTTCTGGTTTTGAAGGCTTAGGCGATAATAATCCGTTCTGGAATATCACTACAGGAATTGTATTACTGCTAAGCCGTTTTATTCCAATCATTGGTCCATTGGCAATTGCAGGTCTACTGGCAGGTAAAAAATACATTCCAGAGAGTGCAGGAACTTTAAAAACGGATACCTCAATTTTCGGAATTATGACTTTTGCTGTGATTGCCATTATTGCTGCTTTATCTTTCTTTCCAGCGTTGGCTTTAGGTCCATTGGCAGAATTCTTTACACTAAAATAATAACTCATTTTTCAATGCTGAAAATATTTTAAACACATAGAAACATAGTCTTTTCTTTATCTAAAAAAGAAAACCAAAAGAAACTAGTTTCTAACACATAGCTATGTGCATGTATGCAAGTGAAACGCCTTTACCACAAAGTAAAAATCTATGTCTCTATGTGTTTAAATAAATCAGTTAAACAAAATAATATAAAAAATGACAACTAATAAATCCACATCATTGTTTGAAAGCAAACAGGTAAAAGAAGCCTTAGTGCAATCTTTTGTGAAGCTTAATCCAAAAATGATGGTTAAAAATCCGGTAATGTTTACCGTAGAAATTGGAACAGCCATTATGTTTGCTGTCTGCGTTTCGATCTTAATGGGCGCTAACGATCAGGGAAGTTTTACTTATAACTTAATTGTATTTTTAATTTTACTGGCAACGCTTTTATTTGCCAATTTCGCTGAAGCTATTGCCGAAGCAAGAGGAAAAGCACAAGCTGACAGTTTAAGAAAAACCCGTGAAGAGACTCCTGCAAGACAGATTCTTCCAAACGGAGAAATCAGAAATATCAGTTCTTCAGCATTAAAAAAAGACGATATTTTCGTTTGCGAAGCTGGCGATTTAATTGCTGCCGATGGTGAAATTATCGAAGGTTTGGCTACAATCGACGAAAGTGCCATTACTGGAGAAAGTGCTCCTGTAATCAGGGAAGCTGGCGGTGACAAATCTTCTGTAACCGGAGGGACAAAAGTATTATCTGATAAAATTAAAGTACGAGTAACTTCAGAACCTGGCGAAAGCTTCTTAGATAAAATGATTGCTTTGGTTGAAGGTGCAAGCCGTCAGAAAACACCAAACGAAATTGCCTTAACTATTTTATTAGCCGCATTTACTTTAATCTTCGTGATTGTGTGCGTTACGCTAAAACCGTTTGCCGACTATGCCAACGCACCCATCACGATAGCGGCTTTCATTGCTTTGTTCGTTTGTTTGATTCCAACTACAATTGGAGGATTACTTTCTGCAATTGGTATTGCTGGAATGGACAGAGCGTTGCGAGCTAACGTAATTACAAAATCGGGGAAAGCGGTTGAAACTGCAGGAGATATTGATGTACTGCTTTTGGATAAAACTGGAACGATTACAATTGGAAACAGAAAAGCAACCAATTTTTATCCAACAAAAGGAATTTCTTTTGATGACTTTGTGAAATCGGCTGTTTTGAGTTCGCTTGCTGATGATACGCCTGAAGGGAAAAGCATTTTAGAGTTAAGTGAAATGATTGATGTGAAAAGTGAAACAAAAGCAAGTTTCTTAAAAACTACTTCTGATATTTCACACACTATAAAATTTACTGCCGAAACCAGAACTTCTGGAGTTGTATTAAAAGACGGAACAAACATTCGAAAAGGTGCTCAAGATGCTGCAAAAAACATTGCACAACAAGCAGGAAATTCTTTCCCTGAAGATACTGCACAACAAGTAATTTCCATTTCGTCTAACGGAGGAACACCTTTAGTAGTCATTAAAAATAATGAAATCCAAGGTGTTATCGAACTTCAGGACATCATTAAAACCGGAATGAAAGAACGTTTTGAGCGCTTACGCCGAATGGGAATCAAAACGGTTATGGTTACGGGTGATAATCCGCTGACAGCGAAATTTATTGCCGAAAAAGCTGGCGTGGATGATTTTATTGCCGAAGCTAAGCCTGAGGATAAAATGAATTACATTAGAAAAGAACAGGCTGAAGGACGTTTGGTTGCCATGATGGGTGACGGAACAAATGACGCTCCTGCCCTTGCGCAAGCCAATGTCGGCGTTGCGATGAACAGCGGAACTCAAGCGGCAAAAGAAGCTGGAAATATGGTTGACCTTGACAATGACCCAACGAAACTAATCGAGATTGTTGAAATTGGAAAACAGCTTTTAATGACTCGAGGTACTTTAACTACTTTTTCTATTGCAAATGACGTTGCGAAATATTTTGCTATTGTTCCTGCTCTTTTTATTACTGCAATTCCTGCGCTTCAAGGTTTGAATATTATGCATTTGCATAGTCCTGAAAGCGCCATTTTATCGGCTGTAATTTTCAATGCGATTATCATTCCGATTTTGATTCCGCTGGCATTGAAAGGTGTTGAATATCGTCCGATTGGAGCAAGTGCCATTCTAAAACGTAATCTTTTGATTTATGGTCTTGGCGGTTTAATTGTTCCTTTTATCGGAATCAAAGTTATTGATTTAATAGTTGCAATCTTTATGTAAAAAAAGTTGCTAAGGTTCTGAGATACTAAGGCGCTAAGTTTTTTTTTCTTAGTCCCTTAGAACCTTAGCTCCTTAGAACCTCTAAAAATGAAAAAAATGAAAAATCTATTTTCACTCATAAAACTTACTGTCGCTACATTAATCTTGTTCGCAGTTATTTATCCTTTAGCGATTTACGGAATCGCACAAATAGCTCCCAATCAAGGAAAAGGAGAAACTATTTCGGTTAACGGAAAAGTAGTTGGTTATCAAAAAATCGGACAAAAGTTCGATAAGTCAAATTATTTCTGGGGAAGGCCTTCGGCTGTTGATTATAACGCGGCGGGAAGTGCAGGAAGCAATAAAGGCCCAAGCAATGCTGAATATCTAGCATTGGTTCAAAAAAGAATTGATACACTTTTATTGGTTCATCCGTACTTGAAAAAATCTGATATTCCTGCTGATATGGTTACAGCTTCAGGAAGCGGTTTAGATCCGAATGTTTCTCCGCAAGGCGCTTTGATTCAGGTGAAACGTGTGGCTAAAGAGCGAAATTTAGCTGAAGCGAAAGTAAAAGCTTTAGTAGAATCTAAAATTAATTCAGCTGTTGTTGGTCCTGAAACAGTTAATGTTTTGGAATTGAATGTGGCTCTTGATGCGCTTCGATAAGTCGCTAAGATACTGAGTTTTTCTCCTGCAAGGTTTTTAAAACCTTGTAGGTATGACAAAGTGATTTGCTCATTTAATGTCATTGCGAGGAACGAAGCAACCTCACTAACAATTATACATAAAGTTGACTTTGCAAATGTGGTTGCTTCGTTCCTCGCAATGACAAACTGTGCCGAAAATTAGAATCGACAAACTAAACTTTAAAATTAATACCTACAAGGTTTAAAACCTTGCAGGAAACAAAAACGCCTTTTTACCCCAAATGCCCTAGCCCCGATAGAAACGAAAATCCTTTTGTTTGGGGGTTCCAAACAAAAGATTGTAGTGGATAACGGGATTAGCTCCTAAAAAAATCTACTAATAAATAATTTAACTCAGAGGATGAGATTGTTTCGTTCCTCGCAATTACATATGAAAAAAATAATACTTACTGCTTTAATCGCTTTTGGTTATGGCAATTTACACGCACAAGAAGAATCTAAAAGTCCGTTTACGTTTTCTGGATATGTAGATGTTTATTACAGTTATGATTTCGCGAAACCGGAGAATCATACAAAACCGAGTTTTTTTTATAATTATAATCGAACCAATGAAGTGAACCTGAATTTAGGTTTGGCAAAGGTGAATTATTCTAAAGGAAATGTCCGAGCGAATTTAGCCTTGATGGCAGGAACTTATGCGCAATATAATATGTCGGCTGAGCAGGATTTACTGCAGAATGTTTATGAAGCGAATGTGGGTGTGAAGATTTCGCAAAAACATGATTTATGGATTGATGCTGGGATTATGCCTGCTCACATTGGTTTTGAAAGTGCAATTGGAAAAGACTGTCAGACTTTAACCCGAAGCATTTTGGCTGAGAATTCGCCTTATTATGAAGCGGGAGTTAAAATTGGCTATACATCTGATTCTGGAAAATGGTATTTGGCGGCGATGTATTTGAACGGCTGGCAGAGAATTCAGAAAATAGACGGGAATCAAACGCCTGCATTTGGAACGCAAGTTACGTACAAACCATCTGATCGGGTTGTTTTGAACTGGAGTACATATATTGGAAACGAACAACCTGATATTGACAAGAGATGGCGTTACTTTAATAACTTTTATGGACAATTTAAAGTGGCTGAAAAAGTAAACTTAACAACTGGTTTTGATATTGGTTCTCAGCAATCGGCTAAAGGAAGTAATAAATATGATGTTTGGTTCTCTCCTGTCTTAATTCTGCAATACAAACCGACTGATAAAATTCAGCTGGCTGCACGAGGAGAATACTACAGCGACGAAAAAGGTGTAATTATCGCAACTGAAACTCCAAACGGATTTAAAACTTACGGATTTTCAGCTAACTTTGATTACTTAATTACTGATAATGTTATGTTTAGAATTGAAGCTAGAAATCTTTCAAGCAAAGATGAAATTTTTACAAAAAATAATCTGCCAACAGATACGAATACGTTTGTGACAACTTCGCTGGCTATTAGTTTCTAGAAATATTTTTGCCACAGATTACACAGATTAAAAGGATTTTTTTTCGCCACGAATTACACAAATTTTCACAAATTTTTATTCAATATAATTCGTGGAGATTTGTGTAATTCGTGGCAAATAAATCAACACAAAGCAATTCAATAATCTTTTTAATCTGTGAAATCTGTGGCTAAAAAAAATAAAGGTTAGTGTCTTAGCGCCTTCGTGGCAAAAAAATATGAAAGAAGAAAACGAAAATAACGCACAGCATTTTCTGGATTTGATTCAGAAATCACGAAAAGGGAAGTTTAAAATCTACATTGGAATGAGCGCCGGTGTGGGCAAAACTTTTCGTATGCTTCAGGAAGCGCATTCGTTATTGAAAAATGGAATCGATGTCAAAATTGGCTACATCGAAACGCACATGCGAAAGGAAACGCATGAATTATTAGCAGGCTTGCCTATAATTCCGAGGCGGACTATTTTTTATAAAGGAAAAGAACTCGATGAACTCGATGTTCAGGCAATCATCAACCTTAGACCAGAAGTGGTTATCGTTGATGAATTGGCGCATACAAACATTGAAGGAAGCAAAAACGAAAAACGCTGGCAGGATGTTCTGGAGATTTTGGATGCTGGAATTAATGTAATTTCGGCAGTGAATATTCAGCATATTGAGAGTTTAAATGAAGATGTAAAACGTATTACCAATATCGATGTTCAAGAAAGAATTCCCGACAATGTTTTACGTCTGGCCGATGAGGTAGTGAATATCGATTTGACATCAGAAGATTTGATTGCCCGACTGAAAGAAGGAAAAATTTATACAGCAGATAAAATTCCGACTGCTTTAGCGAACTTTTTTAAATCGGAACAAATTCTGCAACTACGTGAATTGGCTTTAAAAGAAGTGGCAAGTCAGGTAGTTCGAAAAGTGGAAAGTGAAGTTCCGAATCTGCATGCTTTAAGACATGAAAAGCTTTTGGCCTGCATTAGCAGTAATGAAAAAACGGCTAAAATCATTATTAGAAAAGCAGCAAGATTAGCCAGTTATTACAACGGATCGTGGTATGTTTTGTATGTTGAAACGCCAAAAGAAAGCAGTAACAGAATTGCACTCGACAAACAAAGACATTTAATTAATAACTTTAAACTCGCTGTGCAATTAGGCGCTGAGGTTATTAAATTGGAAAATTCAAATATTACCGATGCTATTTTAAAAACGGTAGAGCAAAAACAAATTACAACTGTCTGTATCGGAAAACCGCATTTTAATTTGTTTAAAGTAATTTTGTCTACAACAATTTTCAGACGTTTGCTCAACAAATTGTCTTTGTCAAACGTTGATCTTGTAATACTGTCGTAATTTTTCTAACCATTAAGATATTAAGAAAATAAAGGCTATACTTAATTTTCTCTTTGTAAGTTTCATTAAGTTCAAAGCTTAATTTCCTTAATATCTTAATGGTTCAAATAAAAAAAACTTGTTTTTAAATAAACGTCATGAGAATTAAAACCAAATTGAATCTGGGTGTTGGATTATTATTTTTAATGATCATCATTCTCTCATTAGTGAGTGCTTATTCTGTTTTTTTGATTAAGCAGGACACTGAAAATATTCTGAAATCCAACTACAATACACTGGAATATTCACGAAATATGATTCTTGCTTTGGATGGAATAAAAGCGGGTTCAAAAGAAACCATTCAGAGTTTTGAGGAAAACCTCGAAAAGCAGACTCAAAACATTACTGAACCAGGTGAAAAACAAGCTACTGAAAAGTTGAAAGCAAGTTTTGCCCTTTTAGCCAAAAACAATGCAGATGAAACTGTAAAAGTGCAGATCCGCCAAGACATTTTTGCGATAATGAAGCTGAATCTTGACGCCATAAAACAGAAAAGTGACATCGCCAAACATTCAGCTGAAACGGCTAATTTGTCGATTGCCATTGTAGGATCTTTATGCTTTTTGATTGCTTTTAATTTATTGGTTAATCTGCCTAATAATATTGCGAATCCGATTAGGGAATTAACGCTGAGTATTAAAGAAATTGCCAATAAAAACTACTCAGAACGTGTTCATTTTACAAGCCATAGCGAATTTGGAGATCTTGCGAAATCATTCAACACCATGGCGCAAAAACTCGAAGAATATCATGACAGTAATGTTTATAAGCTTCTTTTTGAGAAAAAACGACTGGAAACCCTGATCAATAATATGAACGACCCGATTATTGGTTTGGACAACGAAGGAATTGTTTTGTTTTTGAATGATGAAGCGCTGAAAATTATTGGCCTTAAATCGGAAGATATTATTGGAAAATCTGCTTCTGAATTAGCAGTTTCTAATGATCTGATTCGTTCTTTGATTCTAAAAGAAAATGAAACTCCGAAAAAACAGCCTCTCAAAATTTTTGCTCACAGAAAAGAAAGTTATTTCGAAAAAGAGATTCACAACATTACGATAACGCCAACTGGAGAAGAAAAAGAAATTAATATTGGAGATGTAATTATTTTGCGAAATATTACGCTTTTTAAAGAATTGGATTTTGCTAAAACGAATTTCATTGCCACCGTTTCGCACGAACTAAAAACTCCGATTGCTTCTATAAAACTAAGTCTCCAATTGCTTGAAAATGGAAAAACGGGTGATATGAATGACGATCAGAAACAACTCGTTGAAAGCATAAAAGAAGACAGTCAGCGCTTATTGAAAATTACAGGCGAATTACTGAATTTATCGCAATTAGAAACTGGAAATATTCAGCTGAATATTGGAAAAAGCAATCCGCACGAAATTGTGAAATATGCTGTTGAAGCTGTAAAAGTCCAGGCAGATCAAAAACAGATTCAGTTGGTTGTTGATGCCGATGAAAACCTCAAAAACGTAAAAGCTGATGCCGAAAAAACGGGCTGGGTTTTAATTAATTATTTATCGAATGCCATTAGATATTCATCTGAAAAAAGTACGATTCTCATCAAATTAAAAGAAGAAAATAATCAGATGGTTTTTCAGGTTATTGATACTGGAAAAGGAATTGACACAAGATATAAAGACAGGGTTTTTGATAAATATTTTCAAGTTCCAGGAAGTCAGAAATCTGGAACAGGGCTCGGTTTGGCAATTAGCAAAGAGTTTATTGAAGCACAGAACGGAAGCGTTGGCGTTGAGAGTAATTTGGGATTGGGAAGTATGTTTTGGTTTTCTTTGAAAGTATGAATTATTTAACAGTATTTTGAAAATAAATCTTTAATTTTGAGTATTAAAAGAATTTGATATGGACATGACAGCTCAAATAAAAGAAAATTTAATCTCCAGAATTAGAGATTCTAAAGACATGAATTTTTTAAAAGCACTTCAAACTATTTTTGATTCTTCAGAACAGTCATTATATGAATTAAATCCTGAGCAAGAATCTTCTATTGAAACAAGCCTAAATCAGATAAAAAAAGGAGAGTTTCATAAAAATGAAGATGTAATTTCGGAGATGAGAGAATGGCTAAAAAAGAAATAATCTGGTCTGACCTTGCTAAACTTGAGTTTTCTAATGTTCTTGAATTTTATGTTCTTAGAAATGGAAATTCTGATTACAGCTTAAAAATTCTTGAAGAAGTTGAAGATTTACTAGAAACTCTTTCAAATAATGAATCTATAGGAAGACTTACTTCAAATAAAATCACTCGCGTTATTCCTATGAAAATCTATTTGATTTTTTATGAAATCAATAATAATCAAATAGAAATATTGTCTTTTTGGAACAATCAGCAAAATCCCGAAAATAGAAAAATAAAATAGAGTTTTTTTAGCTAATCTTAATCCAACCATCCTATTTAAAACCTATAAATTAAAGTTCACTTAAGGTTCAATTAAGCGCAAAATACTAGGTTCAAAACATTCGTTAATTTGTAAAATATATCGACCCTAAAAATGTTCTACAAAGCGATTTTCCTTCTATTTCTATTCGGATTCTTGTCTGCTAATGCGCAGCAAAATGATTCCATTGCAAAAATTGACAGTACGTCAAATAATTTGAAATTCAATTACAAACAGCTAATTATTCCATCGGTTTTGATTGGGTACGGCGTTATTGGAATTGGAAATGATCAACTTTTAAGCTTCAATCGCCAGATTAGAGCAGAAGTTAAAGAAGATATTGACGAAAAAATCACAATTGATGACTTCTCTCAATATGCGCCTGCTGCCTCTGTTTATGCTTTGAATGCTTTTGGTGTAGAAGGAAAAAATAACATGCGTGATCGTTCAGTCATATTTGCAACTTCGTATATTATTATGGCAACGACTGTTTTGAGCTTAAAATCGATTGTACATGAAGAAAGACCTGATGGAAGTTCTAACAACTCCTTCCCTTCTGGACATACTGCAACTGCTTTTGCTGGAGCCGAATTTTTATATCAAGAATACAAAGACAAATCGATTTGGTACGGAATTGCTGGTTATGCCGTTGCAACTGGAACTGGACTTTTCAGAATCTACAATAATCGCCACTGGCTGACTGATGTTGCGGCTGGAGCGGGAATTGGGATTTTGAGTACCAAAATTGCGTATTGGATCAATCCGTATATCACAAAAAAACTATTCAAGTCAGATTCTGAAAACAAATCGACTTCTATGATAATGCCTTTCTATAATGGACAGCAATATGGATTGGGATTTGCGAAGGTATTTTAGTTTTTTTATAGCCAAGAAGGCACTAAGTAGTAATTTTTTTAAAAGCCACAGATTGCACAGATTAAAAAATTTTTTGAATGGCTTTGTATAAATTTATTAGCCACGAATTCACGAATTTTAATTTAAAATAATTCGTGAATTCGTGGCGGATTTTTTCTTCGAAATTATAACTTCATTTCCATAATCGGCATGAATCTATTTTTTATTGAAGTTTCAAATTCTCCGATTTTTATAAATCCAATTTTCTGGTAAAATTGTTCTGCATTTGGTTCTGAATCCAAAATAATTTTTTGGCATTTTTCATTTCGCATTCTTTCCAAAAAATCATTCATTAAATAAGAACCAAATCCTTTTCCTATATATTCAGGTAAAATAAATAAATTGTCCAATTTTACCTGATTCTCTTCTAATTTCAAATAAGAATAATATCCAATGATTTTATTTTCAATAACTAAATTACAAACATTATTCTTTTCAATATAATCTGCCGTTACAGTTAGATTATTACTCCATTTTTCAATTTGTTCTTCAGAATATCCCCAGTAGGCTTTTGACCTTTTGGTGATTTCTGTTAGTAGAATATGATCTTCAGTTGTGGCTTTTAGGATATTCATTTATCTCTTATTTTCATCTAATCACTAAAGTTAAGTAGTTTATTCTTAACAACATTCATAAAAAATATTCAAAAATATTTGCATAACTCAAAAGTTACATATAATTTTACGTAACCTTAAAGTTACTTAAATATGAAAACAGAAATTAACCACAAATGGTTTTACAGCCAAGCCCCTGAAGAAATCTGGATGTATCTTACGGAGCCAGAATTAATTGCGCAATGGATTATGCCAAATGATTTTAAACTTCTTTTAGGACATCATTTTACATTTCGTACTAATCCGATTCCAAGTTTAAATCTTGATGGAATTTTTCATTGTAAAATATTAGAAATTGTTCCTTTCAAAAAGCTTGTTTACAGTTGGAAAGGCGGACCAGGAAATAATGAAACGATCTTTGACACTACTGTCGAATGGACTTTAGAAAAGAAAGATAATGGTACCGAATTACGTCTTCTTCATACTGGATTTAAAGAAGAAAATGTTTCTATCCTAACTGGAATGACAGAAGGCTGGTTGAAAAAAATGGAGAAAATCGAGAATCTTTTAAACGAAAAATAATGTCATTACCTAATCTTGATGCTTTACAAGTAATTGCAGATCCAAGTCGCAGACAGATTCTGCAATTACTTACCAAAGAAACGTATAACATAAACGCTTTGGCCGAAAACTTTGATATGAGCCGTCCTGCTGTTTCAAAACATATTAAAATATTGCAACAAGCAGGTTTTATTTCAATTCAGGAAATTGGAAGGGAACGTCATTGTGTTTTAAATCAAAAAGGATTTAATGATGTTAAAGCGCTGATTAGTCATTTTGATCAGTTCTGGGAAAACAAACTCAGCAGACTGGAAACTATTCTGAACAAAAAGAAAGATTAATTTAAAAATTAGAAATCATGCAAAAACAAGTTTTATTAGATCTTTTAGATCATAACCGCTTTATGTGCAATTCAACATTTAAAAACATAACACCAGAAAACAGTCGTTTTCGACTCAATGAAAAAACAGCTTCGGTTGGATTTATTTATAGACATATTGGAGAAACCGCAAACATTCTGGGAACATTTTTCGGAATTGAAACTAATATCGAAAACACAACAATTGGACAATCTGATACCGGCAAAAATTATGATTTGCAAACGAGCCATGCTTTTATGGAGCAAGGATACAAAACACTCGAAAATGTAATAAATAATTCTTCTGATCAGGATTGGTTTGAGGAAGTCGAAGCTTCATTTTTAGGAACAGTTCCAAGAATTAAATTATTATCAATTATTCTTTTTCACAATTCACATCATTGCGGGCAAATTGCATCGGCTATTGTTAAAGGAAATTAAATCTATTTACTTCCGGTTTTCATTCACAAACAAAAAAATCAGCTCTCCAAGCAAAATGTGAAGAGCTGAAATTATAATTTCAGGTTCTGGTTTTATTTATAGGTTTTACCAACCCATAAGTCATAAACAGGAAATCAAATATTATGCATTCGAAGTATTATTCTTAATCTCTCGAACTTCACGTTTCAATTCTAAAAGCAAATCTTTCATTGCTCCAGTTTCCGATATTTCTTGTTTTTTGTCTGAACGGCCGATGTTGCATTCGTATTCCCAAATCTCCAAAATATCAGAAGCTTTCACTTCATAATTTGGGTAAAAACTATTATCAGATTCTAAAACCAAAGCATTCTTTTTGTTTTTATTGAGACGCTTATATACCATCCCTTCATTTTTGGTAATCAGAATATAGGTTTTGCCATCCATCACATCTCCCAATTTTTCTACATAACGGCCAATAATAATCGAACCATCTTCGTGCGGAGGCATAGAATCACCCTCAACAGGAAATCCGCGATGTTTTCCAGGTCCTAGAAATGGAAGTGTAATCTGCTGTAAACTTTCAATATATTCTGGATCAGCATATCCGTTGAGGTAACCTGCTTTTGCTTTTTGAGATACAATTTCGATATAATTTTCTCCAAAACTATCCACCTGAATGGGTAAAATAAGTCGGTTGCCTTCCAGTTTTATCAAATTTTGCACATCAATTTTGCGTATATCGACAGATAATATCAAGTCAATACTCATATGAAAATATAATGCAATCTTCTTTAAAATGTCATACGGTGCTTCCGAAGTTCCGTCTTCGTATTTCACGTATCTTCCTCTGGTAATACTAAGGTTTTCAGCTAATTTCTCCTGTGATATTTTATGCTTAACCCTTAATGCTCTGATGTTGTCTGAAAATAAGGACATAATTAATTTGTTATAATTTGGAACAGCAAATATACAAAAAATTGTTATCACCTGTGCTAATTTTGTTCCATACAAAAACAAAAAGGAAAAATGGCACGGGCAATTGTACATATGGATTTGGATACCTTTTTTGTATCCTGCGAAAGACGCACCAACTCAGAACTCAACGGAATTCCGCTTATTATAGGTGGCGGAGACCGCGGTGTTGTTGCTTCTTGCTCTTATGAAGCCCGTAAATATGGAGTGCGTTCTGCTATGCCAATTCGTATGGCATTAAAACTTTGTCCAGACGCAAAAGTGATGAAAGGTGATATGGAATTGTATTCTCAATTATCTCATGATGTTACCGAAATTCTCCAGGAAAAAGCGCCTGTTTTAGAAAAAGCGAGCATCGATGAATTTTATATGGACATTACCGGAATGGATAAATTTCACGGCAGTTATAAATGGACAAATGAATTGGCGCAAAAAGTCATTAAAGAAACTGGACTTCCAATTAGTTTTTCATTATCCATCAATAAAACCGTTTCTAAAATTGCCACAGGAGAAGGCAAACCTGTTGGGAATCTTGAAATTCCGGAACAAAAAGTTCAGGACTTTTTAAATCCCCTTTCGATTCAGAAAATCCCGATGGTGGGCGCTGTGACTTTTCAGCTTTTGTCCCGAATTGGCGTTCGTAAAATTCAGACTTTGGCAGAAATGCCTGCTGAGGTTTTACAGCAAATGATTGGTAAAAATGGTCTGGAGCTTTGGAAAAAAGCCCACGGAATCGACCATACACCTGTTGAACCTTATACCGAAAGAAAATCAATTTCGACCGAAACGACTTTCTCTCAAGACACTATCGATCTTGCAAAACTCAGAAGAATATTATTAGGAATGGTCGAAAAACTGGCTTTTCAACTTCGTGCAGAACAATGGCTGACTTCAACCGTTACAGTCAAAATACGTTACGCCAATTTTGATACCGAAACCAAACAATGCCGAGTAGCTTATACTTCAGCCGATCATATTTTGACCAAAAATGTAATAGAACTTTTTGAGAAAGTGTATCAACGTCGTATGCGTCTGCGTTTGATTGGCGTACGCTTTAGCGGATTGGTACGCGGAACGTATCAAATTGATCTTTTTGAAGACACTCAGGAAATGTTATCACTTTATGAAGCGATGGACAAAATGAAAAGCCGTTATGGTTTTGATGCCGTAATGCGTTGTGCCGGAGCTCACTTTAAACCGAATACCAAAGACGAAATTTTAAAACGCAAAAAATAATGTATCTTAATTGTCATTCCTATCATTCATTACGTTACGGCACGATTCCGCTTAAGGATTTGATTGCCGAAGCCGTTTTGCATGGTATAAAAGCAATGGCATTGACCGATATTAATACCGTTACTGGAATTTACGATTTTATAAAAGCGTGTCAGGAAAAAGAAATCAAGCCTTTGGTTGGAATGGAATTTCGATGCGAACATCAATTCCGATATATTGGCTTGGCGAAAAATGCTGAAGGTTTAGCTGAAATGAATCGCTTTTTAACGGATTATAATTTCAGCGGAGAAACTTTGCCTTTGCGTGCTCCAAAATTCAAATCGGTTTTTGTGATTTATACTTTAGAAAATGCTCCCGAAACGCTTTTTGAAAATGAATTTATCGGAGTTCGTCCTGAAGAAGTTTCAAGTCTTCTGACTTCAAAACATAAAAATAAAATCTCCAAAATGGTGATTTTACAGCCTGTAACTTTTAGAAGCAAAAAAGAATACAATCTGCATAAAGTGCTTCGGGCTATTGATACGAATATCATTTTATCGAAGCTTACAGAAGCTGATTATTGTAAAGTTTCTGATGTGATGAAACCTGTAGAATCGATTCTGCCATTTTATGAAAAATATCCTGAAATTATTTTAAATACACAACGCATTATTGACGATTGCAATTTTCAATATGATTTTTCGGCTAAAAGAAATAAAAAGTTCTATACTGAAAACCGTCAAAAAGATTTAGAAAAATTGACAGAATTGGCTTGGGAAGGATTCGCAAAACGTTACGGAGACGAGAATCTAGAAGCAAAAGCCCGCGTTAAAAAAGAATTAAAAGTAATTGACGAATTAGAATTCAGCGGTTATTTTTTAATTACTTGGGATATTATTCAATACAGCAATAGCCAAGGTTTTATGCACATTGGGCGCGGAAGCGGTGCCAACAGCATCATTGCCTATTGTCTCGGAATTACCGATATCTGTCCAATCGAGTTAGATTTATATTTTGAACGTTTTCTAAACCTAAACCGAAAAACTCCGCCTGATTTTGATATTGACTGGAGTTGGCAGGAACGCAACACAATTCTGGAATATATCTTCAAAAAATATGGCAAAGATCACGTTGCGTTTTGCGGAACGAATGTTGAGTTTAAATACCGTTCTATTTTCAGAGAAGTAGGAAAGGTTTTTGGTCTACCTAAAGAAGAATTAGATCTTTTGGCAAAAAATCCGGAAGAACTTCATCCGACCAATAAAATTGTAAAATTGGTTCAGGAATACGGACAAATGATGGGAAAATATCCCAATCAACGAAGCATGCATGCGTGTGGAATTCTGATTTCTGAAGAACCTATTACCAATTATACGCCTCTGGAAATGCCTCCAAAAGGTTTTCCAATCGTACTTTTTGACATGCATATTGCCGAAGAAATTGGTTTTGACAAGTTTGATATTCTAAGTCAGCGAGGCATCGGACATATTGATGACAGCGTAAAACTGATTGCAAAAAACCGAGGCATAAAAGTTAATATTCGTGATACTTCGATTTCTAAAGACGAGGCTGTCTGCAACTCTTATTTAGCAAAAGGAAATACGATTGGCTGTTTTTATATCGAAAGCCCTGCTATGCGTGGTTTACTACGTCGACTAAATTGCGATAATTATAAAATTCTCGTTGCAGCTTCGTCCATCATTCGTCCCGGCGTTGCACAATCGGGAATGATGAAAGAGTATATTTTTCGTCATAATAATCCAACTCAATTTGAGTATTTCCATGAAGTTTTTAGGGAACATCTTGGCGAAACCTACGGTATTATGGTGTATCAGGAAGATGTAATTAAAATCGCCCAGCATTACGGCGGACTTCCCGCTCCTGACGGCGATATTCTTCGTCGTGCCATGTCGGGAAAAGGAAGGTCTCTCGAAGCGTTGCAAAAAGTAAAAGATAATTTCTTTGCGAGCTGTGCACAAAAAGGACATCCGTTACAATTGAGTCAGGAAATTTATCGCCAGATTGAATCGTTTGCAGGATATTCTTTCTGCAAAGCGCATTCAGCTTCTTATGCAGTTGAGAGCTATCAGAGTTTGTATCTGAAAGTTAATTTTCCTGTTGAATTTATGACGGCGGTAATCAACAATCAGGGCGGATTTTACAGAACCGAAGTTTATGTACACGAAGCTAGAATGTCTGGCGGAACGATTCATAATCCTTGCGTAAATAAAAGCGAATATCAGACTACTTTATATGGAACCGATATTTATCTCGGTTTTATGCACATTCAAAGTCTGGAATCTAAAATCGCTCACTTGATTGAAGAAGATCGAAATAAAAAAGGGGATTTTAGTTCTCTAGAAGATTTTATCAATAGGATTCCAATTGGAATCGAAGGTGTTAAAACTCTAATTTTCATTGATGCTTTTCGTTTTACAGGAAAAACCAAAAATCAGCTTTTGGTAACTGCTAGTTTATTGCTGAACAATTTTAAACCTGAAAACAGAGATTTGAAATTACTGCAAGAACCCGTTAAAGAATATAAACTTCCAAAATTAGAGCGTTCTGTTTTTGAAGATGCTTTTGATGAAATCGAATTGCTGAGTTTCCCTGTTTCATGTACTGTTTTTGATCTTCTGCAAACCAAACACCGTGGAGATGTTATGGCGAAAGATTTGGTTCAATATCATAAAAAACAAGTCAGAATGCTGGCGTATCTCATTTCCAGAAAACATGTCCCGACAAAAAAAGGCACCATGTATTTTGGAACTTGGATCGATCATGAAGGCACTTATTTTGATACAGCACATTTTCCTGATAGTTTAGAAAAACATCCTTTTCAGGGCGGAGGCTGTTATCTTTTGTTAGGAAATGTTGAGGTCGATTATCATTTTCCGACTATTACGATTCTCAAAATGGCCAAAATGCCTTTTATTCCAGATCCGCGCTATATGGATTTGAAAGATCAATACAGAACACAAAGTCAGATAAAGGAAGATGTTAGTTTGACGCATCGAGCGCCTTATCCGCAGGGACATGAAATTAATTTGCCGAGACATAGAATGAAGTTTTAAAAATTATTTAAACACATAGAAACATAGTTTTTTTTACTTGATAAAAGAACAATAAAAAAAGCTTGCTTTTAACACATAGTCACTATGTGTATTAATACAAGTGAAACGCCTTTAACCACAAAGAAAATCTATGTTTCTATGTGTTAAATTAAAAATAACTAAAGAAGAACTTACGTTATATAAAGATGAAAAATACGGAATATGCTATAGTCGATATTGAAACCACAGGCGGAAATGCCAGTGGCAGTCGCATTACTGAAATTGCGATCATTATTCATGATGGTAAAAATGTACTGGATCGTTATGAAACACTTGTAAATCCTCAACAGGACATTCCTCCTTCTATTTTTGGATTAACGGGCATTAATAACGAAATGGTAGCCAATGCACCAATCTTTGATGATATTTCAGAAAAAGTATTAGAAATGCTTACTGATCGTATTTTCGTTGCACACAATGTCAATTTCGATTATTCATTTGTTCATCATCAGTTGGAACAGTCAGGTTTTAAATGGTCGGCTAAAAAACTCTGCACCGTTCGTGCGGCCAGAAAGATCAAACCTGGATTGGGTTCTTACAGTTTAGGAAATCTTTGCAATTCCTTAAATATCAATTTAGAAAACAGGCACCGTGCTGGCGGAGATGCCGATGCTACTGCCCTATTGTTTTCTCTTTTGCTAGAATGGGACGATGCTGGAGAAATCGAAAAAATGATTAAAAAAACAGCACAAGATCAGCGCTTGCCTCCTAATCTTCCGCCAGATGATTTCAATAATTTACCCGACAAACCCGGCGTTTATTATTTCTACAATCAGGCGAAAAAAGTGATTTATGTTGGGAAAGCTATTAATTTGAAAAAACGTGTTTCTTCTCATTTCAGCGGTAATAATATCAATCCGCAGAGACAGCATTTTTTAAGAGATATTCACGGAATTTCTTTTGAAGTCTGCGCTACCGAGTTAATGGCACTTCTTTTAGAATGTACTGAAATCAAAAAACTCTGGCCAACTTATAATAGAGCCTTAAAACGCTTTGAAGCAAAATTTGGCATTTACCAATACGAAGCCCGAAACGGTTATAAATACCTTGCTATTGGCAAAGTGAGTAAGTTTCAAGTCTGCATTCACGAATTCAGCAGTTTGCATGAAGGCATCAATTTGCTTCGAAATCTTGCCGAACGTTTTGAAATCGATCATCGTTTCTGCAAATATTCAAAATCTGAAGAGGGAGATTTTTTCTATAATAATAATCCGCAAAGTCTGCCCGATGCTATAATGCATAACGCTCAAGTTGACAATGCGATTGATTATCTCTTAAATAACAGACCAACTTTTGCCATTATCGACAAAGGAAAATCAAAAGAAGAACGCAGCTGTATTTGGATTGAAAATGGACATTTTTATGGTATGGGATATCTTCCTTCAGATGTTTCGATTCATGAGCCTTCAGACGTAAAAAATTATGTTACGCCTTACAAAAGCAATCAATATATTGAACAACTGATTTTTTCTTATGCAGAGAAGCATCCTAGAAAAGTATTCTTTAAAAAGCATTTAGTCTAAAATCAAATTAGAGAAAAAATAGAGCTGTAAAAAATCAAAATTATGACACTATTTACCGACACCGAATTATTTACCACTGGACACGGAGGTAAAAAAATATTTGATCTTCCGGATTGCGAACTAATTCTGATTGAAAATTTCTTCAGTAAAGAAGAATCAGATTCTTTTTATGAAAGAATACTACGTAAAACGAAATGGAGAGAATATGAAATGGAAATTTACGATAAAACCTATACTGTTCCCAGAATGATTGCGTGGTACGAAGATAAAGACAACGAAGGAGCAGATCCAAACGGACCTGACTGGACGTATGAATTGTTAAAAATCAGAAGCCGTGTTGAAAAAGAAACTCAACTCGATTTTAACAGTCTTCTGTTAAATTTATACCGAAACGGAAAAGACGGCGTAGGCTGGCATAGCGACCGAGAAGACAAATCTGGCAAAGATCCAATTATAGCATCTGTCACTTTTGGAGAAACCAGAATGTTTAAACTTCGCCATAAATTCAGAAAGGATATTCCATTGGTTGAAATTCCGCTTCATCATGGATCTTTCCTACTAATGGCGGGGACTACCAATAGTTTTTGGCAACATCATGTACCCAAAACAGCACGCAAAGTTTTGCCCAGAATAAATTTAACTTTTAGGCAAACGCAACGTAATGCGTAATGCATTCAGAACTAAAAACTAGCTGATTTATTAGCTCAATTTCAACGAGGAAAATTCTGTCGAAAAAAGTTAAAATACTGATTGTATGAACGTTTTATTAGGCTGAACCTTCCTTTTTTACTATTTTTGCAACCTTTTAAAAAAATATAATACCGCAATGGCTTATTCAAACAACGATTTAGCGCGCTTCCTAGATGCACAAAACAAACTTTATCTTACTGCTCTTTCCGAAATAGGAAAAGGAAAAAAAGAGACGCATTGGATGTGGTTTATTTTTCCTCAAATTAAAGGATTGGGCAAAAGCGATACTGCAAATCTTTATGCCATTAATGATTTAAAAGAAGCTTCAGATTATTTGGAGCATCCGATTTTAGGAAAACATTTAATTGAAATTTCAGAATTGCTATTGACCTTTAAAATGAAATCGGCTGATGGAATTTTTGGAGACTTAGATGCACGAAAATTACGTTCTTGCATGACTTTATTTTCTTTGGTAGAAAATGCAAATCCGATATTTCAGGAAATTCTGGAAGCTTTCTTCTCTGGAGAAAACGATCCGCTTACTTTGTCTATTATTAATTCAACTATAAAATCTGTTGATGAACCGGTTGAAATATAACCCGAGTTTACAGCGATTATTTACATTTAAAAGACACTAATTCTAGTGTCTTTTTTTTGTTTACAACTATATCAATTGCTAAAATCAAGATCTTAATTTGTTTATTTAAAAATAATTAGCATTAACTTGCATAATCAACCTCAAATCTAAACCAAATTATGACAGAAAAAATCAAAACTTTACAAATCATCCATCTTGGCATTTGCGCTGGGACAATTATCGCGTATTTCATTGTAGGAGATATTTCGTTAGAAACACTAAGCGTTCCAGCTATTGATTCTAATTCAATACTATACCTTATTATTCCTGTTCTTGCCTTTGTTTTAAGCAGTATATTATTTAAAGCACAATTAAAACAGATTGATCCGAAATTAAAACTCGAAGACAAACTTCCTGTTTATCAAACTGCTTCGATTATGCGATGGGCAGTTCTTGAAGGTGCCGCTTTTTTGATATTATTCATTAAACCCGAATTTATCTTGTTCGGAATACTTCTGATTGTTTATCTTCTTTATTTAAGACCTACCGAAGAAAGAATTACGAATGATTTATCTAATTCTTAAAACCTATAAAGCATAAAAAAAGCATCTTGAAAGACCAAGATGCTTTTTTTATTAAATTTCAATTGAAGCTAAAATATTATTCACTTGGTTTTGTTAAATAATACACTGGAATTCCGGTTAACATAATTAATACTCCCCAACCGCAAGTTGAAAATTTTGTAATCAATAATGAAATACAAATTGCTGACGCTACGACTATATATAACATTGGTAAAAATGGATATCCAAATGCTTTATAAGGTCTTTCTGCATCAGGCATTTTTTTTCTTAGAATAAAAATTCCGTAGATCGTAAGTATGTAAAAAATCAATACAATGATAATTACAAAATCAAGCAAATCGCCATATTTACCAGTAAGGCACAAAGCTGAAGCCCAAATACACTGTGCCCAAAGTGCCCAAGCAGGAACACTCGAACTGTTTAAAACGGCTGCTTTTTTGAAAAACAAACCGTCTTTTGCCATCGTATAATATACTCTCGCACCCGCCATAATTAATCCGTTGTTGCAGGCAAAAGTCGAAATCATAATCATAATGGCAATAATAAGCGCTCCAATATTTCCGAAAATATAATCTGAGGCCACAACTGCAACACGATCAAATTTTGCTGTAGCAATTTCGTCAAACGGCACTACAGCCAAATACATAAGATTTGTCACAACATAAAGAGAAGTTACAATAAAAGTTCCTAGAAACAGACTAAGTCCCACGTTTCGTTTCGGATTTTTAATTTCACCCGCAATAAAAGTCACGCCGTTCCAAGCATCGCTAGAGAATAATGATCCTACCATTGCCGCCGAAATTCCAGAAATCAAAGCAGTTCCACTAATTGGCAACCATGATCCGCTTTCTTTATTAAATGTTTTTGTGCTCCATCCGTCTGCCCAGTTTGCATCCCAAACAGAAGCTTTCGCAGCAAGCGTCAATCCAAAAACAACTAAGCCTAGTAACGATAAAATTTTAATTATAGTTAAAACGGTTTGCAGAATTTTTCCATTTTTTACACCTCGGCTATTAATGAAAGTCAGGATAATAATAGTTAAAATTGAAACGAGCTGAGCAGCATTGAGTTTAAAAGCTCCCAGTTCGTAAAGAATATTCTCATCACTCAATGGTTCATACAAATAAGCAGCAAATTTAGAAAAAGCCACTCCTACAGCCGCAATAGTTCCAGTCTGAATAACTGCAAAAAAGCTCCATCCGTATAGAAAAGCAATTAGCTTATTATAAGCTTCTTTTAGGTAAACATATTGTCCTCCAGCTTTCGGAAACATGGCACTCAACTCGCCGTAACTAACTGCTGCGACAACGGTAATAAATCCAGACAAAAGCCAGATTAAAGTAAGCCATCCTGCCGAACCTACTTGTCTAGCGATATCGGCGCTTACAATAAATATCCCGGATCCGATCATAGAGCCAACCACAAGCATGGTTCCGTCTAAAAGTCCGAGTTCTCTTTTAAAATGTTCTTGGTCGTTTTCTTGCATTTTTATTGGTTTAGGTTGGCTAAAGATATACTTTTTTCTGAAATCTTAATCTTTAAATTATAAATTCTATATATTCTTAAAAAAGATCATATTTATCAAGATTTAACCCAAATCTTTATTAAAATCTTTTGGGCATATCCCTCTGGACAGCCTTTCCACTCTATCTTTCTATCCTTTACGCAAAGGATTAAAAAAAATTTTCCTTATTTTTAAGGATAAAAAATTATCATGACTTGGGATCCGAAAAAATACAATGAGTTTAAAGAAGAACGTTCTAAACCGTTTGATGATCTAACAAGTCATATTGTTGATAAACCCAATCTGAAAGTTATTGACCTCGGATGCGGAACGGGTGAACTTACTCAAAAATTGCATCAAAAACTAACCAATCCATTTGTTCTTGGCATTGACAATTCTGCCGAAATGCTGGCAAAAACACCAGTACAAGAAAATCTTGAATTTAAAGAAAAGGCTATTTTAGAACAGATTAATGAAGAGACCAAATGGGATTTAATCTTCTCCAACGCCGCATTGCAATGGATTGATAACCATAACGAACTTTTTCCGAAAATTATCTCCCGAATAAATCCGGGCGGACAACTGGCAGTTCAGATGCCACAGCAAAATGAAAACATCCTTAATAAAATACTTTTACAGCTTGTTCAAGAAGAACCTTTTGCCATGCATCTCAAACATTGGACACGTCCTTCTCCAGTATTGACCTTAGATGAATACGCAAAAATCCTGTTCGAAAATGGCGGTAACAATTTGGTTCTGTATGAGAAAGTTTACCCTATAGTTTCTAATAAAAAAGATGATTTTTTTGACTTCATTTCAGGCTCTGCATTAACTGTATATCAAGAAAGATTGGGAGAAAAGGAATTTGCAGCATTATCAGCTGAATTCAAGAAAAGAATAGATGCTTATTTCCCCATAGTTCCATCTATTTACGCCTTTAGAAGATTGATTATTTATGCTAATTTTTAATCATCTCAACCATCAATCAACACTTAAACAAAAACACTAGAAACAAAAATATTTTCACTTTCAAAACATCTTTTTTTACAAAAATCATAAGATAAATTTTATTATATTTGAGATGATCATTTTATAAGCATTTATAAATAGCAAAACATCTTAACAAGTGTTTAACAAAACGTGAATTAAATTATCCCCCCGTAATTATTTATTCATATTTGCAGAACACGCAAAAGGCACGTTTTATTAACCTACTAATTTTAAGATTATGTCTAAATTGCAAGCTTTAAAAAATTTTCGCTTCCCAAATGTTTTCATTCTTATTTTAATAGTCTTCATTTCGTGCGCATTATTAATCTGCATCAATTTTTTTACTATTAAAATCTTATCAGCAAATAGAGCTTATGTAAATGGGGAATCGCATTATTCTAAAGGACAAAAAGATGCATCTAGACATTTAATTACTTATTTATTTACCAAAAATCGCGCACAATGGAAATTATATCTCGAAGAATTAAAAGTGCCACAAGGAGATGGAATTGCGAGAGTTACACTCCTAAAAGCTGGAGACAATAAAATTGCCCGAAAGGGATTTTTAATTGGTAGAAATCACGAAGATGATTTAGACGATATTATCTGGCTGTTTGACAATTTTAAACATGTAAGCTTTTTATCTAAAGCTATAGATGAATGGGGACAAGGAGATAAACTAATTTTCGATTTATTTGTTATTGGCCAGCAGATTAACGCCAAAATTGAGCATAATATTCTGACTGCTGAAGATCAAAAGAAATATTTAAAACAAATAAGCTCAATAAGTGACCGCTTAACAGTTAATGAACGTAATTTTTCAAACACATTGGGAGAAGGGACTCGAAAAATAAAGGATCTATTGATTATCACAAATATCTTTTTCATTCTGGTTATAGTCTGCAGCGTTTGTCTTTATTATTCGATAATGGTAAAAAGGCTATTAGTTTCGAAAAAAGAAATAGAGGTGAAAAATGAGAACCTAGTTACCGTAAATCGTGATTTGGACCGATTTGTTTACAGCGCATCACACGACTTGAGATCTCCTATCACTTCATTAAAAGGTCTTATCGAAATAACAGCATTAGAAGATGATGTGGAGCAGGTTAGAAATTATTTGCAAATGATGCATCAGAGCCTCGCCAGACAAGATCAATTTATTAGCGATATTATTGATTACTCCAAAAACAAAAGAAAACAAGTAATAATAGAGCCTGTGAGTTTAAAAGAGTTGTGCAATGAAGCTATCCAACAGTTAATGCATATTGAAAATGCAAACAAAATTAAATTCACACAAGAGCTTTTAGTGGATCATATTGAAAGCGATGGACTTCGCTTAAAAATTATCATTAACAATCTGCTTTCTAATGCTATTAAGTATGCAGATTGTGATAAGCCCGAAATGTTTATTACGATAAAAACTTATTTTAGTGACGGTTTAAATAAACTTGAAGTGACAGATAATGGAATCGGAATTCATGACGATTACAAAGCGAATATTTTTGATATGTATTTCGGAACAAATAAAAACAAAGGCTCTGGCCTAGGTTTATATATCGTAAAAGAAGCAGTTGAAAATATCAGAGGTGATATTTCTGTTTTTTCCGAAAGCAATGTGGGAAGTAAATTTATAGTAACAATACCAAATTCTTATGCCGTATAGATCTCAATTTATAATTATAGAAGACAACTTGATCGATCAATTTGTCATTAAAAAGCTGCTGAAAAAAGGGCTTGATATTAATCCTGTTTATATTGCAAACAACGGGAAAGAAGGCATGAACTGGATTCTAAAAAATCAAAATCAAAATCCATTGATTATTCTTTTAGACATCCAAATGCCTGTTATGGATGGATTTGAATTTTTGAAAGAATTTGACAAGCTCCCAGAAGATGTAAAAGAAAAGATCGAAATTTTTGTACTTTCTTCTACTCTAGATAGTGACGAAATCAAAAAAATTAAAGAAAATAAGTATGTATCTGATTTCTGGAATAAACCTTTTAGATTAGAAACATTAAAAAGTGTTTTTCTGCAAGCCTAATTCAAAACACGATTTACTTGAGAAAAAGCTCTTGTATAATATGGCTCTTTTGTTGAGGAAATCATCACACCTCCATGCGTAGATGAATGTACGAATTTAATCTCACCATCAACATTTTCGACAACCATACCCACGTGATTTATATGACGTCTACCATTGGTTCTAAAGAAAATTAAATCCCCTTTTTGCGCTTCGTCTGAAGCTACTTTTGTTCCTATCCGAGATTGCTCTATTGAACTTCTAGGCAATTTAATATCAAAATTTCCAAAAGTGCAAAACATTAATCCTGAACAGTCAAAACCTGCTTTTGTCGTTCCGCCAGATCTATATCTAATACCTATATTCTCAGTTGCACTTGCTATAAGCTGATCAATTAATCCAGAATAATCTCCCGTCCTCACAACAGTTGAATCTCCTTTTATTTCTGGCGCAGTTTCCGCTATCTGACCAGAAGAAGCATCACCTTGTACATTAGCTTCTTGCAAAGTTTTTGCTGCTTGAATAGCATCTGCTTTTTCTTTTGGAACACGGATTTTCAATAAATATCCAACTGGCACTTTTCCTTTAATTGATGGATTCTGGCGCTCTAGCTCTGCAACTGTAATACCATATTCTTTAGAAATGCCATATTTTGTTTCTTTCGGCTTAACTTCTCTATAAAGCTCCACATCTGTTGAAACCACTTCAGAAATAACTGGTGTTTCACTTGGAGAACTACTATTTGAAGCTACGTTATTTGAAGGAATATTTATTTGCTGTCCTATTTTTAAACCTTCGCTTTCCAAAGAGGGATTTGCTTTCTTTAAATCATCAACAGAAACATTATATTTTTTAGAAATCCCCCAAAGCGTTTCTTTGGAAGCTACTTCATGAGTACCAGAAGCAGTTATAGACGAAGTATTATTATCTGCAACTTCAACATTTTTACTTTTTGTCTTTGAAGTAGTTTTATTTTTATTCGGAATTAAAAGAGTGGAATTTAGTTTTAATATTTTAGGAGCATTCGGATTTGCATCTGCAATGTCTTTTACTTTTACTCCATATTTTTTAGCAATAACAGAAAGGTTATCTCCTTGTGAAATTTTGTGCTTAATAAAATTATCTTGCGCAAAGGCTCCAACACTGAAAAAAAACAATACTATTATTAACCTGTAAACCATACTCTCTTTCTTAAAGTTTTTACAACTTTTTCTATATTATACATTAATACCAACTCAAAAAAGACAAATATATTGCCTTAAAAGCGAATTTAACTTTTTAAAGTAAAAAAACCTGTGTTTTTAACAATTATTTTACCTCGAATTAACAGTCTCGGCTTAGAAATTAATTCAACTTTTTGAAAGGCAGATTTTTACAAAAACATATTTTTTTTATTAAATTTAACCTAATAAAAAACCTAGATATTTTGAAAAAACTATTCTATCTCATCATTTTCTTTCCTTTTATTACAAATGCGCAAATTATAAAGGGAATGGTTATTTCTAAAAAAAACAAAACTGCTTTAGAAGACACTAACATTACCAGCATATCAGGAAGTTTTGGAACTTTAACAAATAGCAATGGTGAATTTACTTTAAAACTCCCTTCTACTTTCAAAGATCAAGATAGTTTACAATTTTCGCATATTGGATTTATTACCACAAAAATTACCTTAAGTGATTTAAAAAAAATAGGCTTCAAAATTTTTCTTCAAGAAAACATAGAAAATTTAGAAGGCTTAGTTATTCTTAAAAACCACAAATTAAGATTAAAATCTAAATTGAACACTACCAAATTAGCTCCTTTACAATATAGAATTACCTCTTTTGGGTCAATTTTACAAGACAACAAAATCTATATTGTGGGCGGAGATGCAAGCTATAAAACAGATCCTTGGGAAAAAGTCAAACGAGAACGACCAGATTTTACTTTGAAAGATTACCTCCGCGAAATTCGCACTAATCCAAATTACTTCTCTTATAAAGGAAAATTACTGGTATATGACATACCAAATAATTCTTGGGAAGAATCAAATCTAAAATTCAATAAAAGAGCTTATCATAACCTCAATTATTACGAAGGAAAACTCTATGTTTTAGGAGGGAAAAAAATTTCTGATAATGGAATTTTTGAATACCTACAAAATGAGATTGAGGTATTTGACACTAAAAAACAAAGTATTACAATTGATAAAACAAATCCGCATCAAGCATCTAATGCTGCTTCATTTACTTACAATGATAATATAATTGTAATTGGAGGTTCAATAAAAATGAACGACAAAGACAAAAAAACATTTACAAATAAAGCACATCAATACAACATCACTTCTGGGTATTGGTATGAGCTTCCAAGTATGCCAGTAGCCAAAGAAACTTCAGGTGTTCTAATAGATGATAAAATTTATTTAATTGGTGGAAACAATGAAAATCCTTTATCTCAAATTGAAACTTTTGATCTCAAAACTGAAAAATGGCAGACTGAAGGAGAATTATTCACAGGATTAGAAAGACCAGCCGTAACCTTTCATGAAAATATAATTTATTTCTTTGAAAACAATCAGATCTATCTTTATGACATTAAAACAAAACAATTAAAAGAGTATCTGGTAGACATTCAACTAAAAGGATCCAGTATGCATTATTACAACAACAAATTATACATACTTGGCGGAACTCTTCAAAATGACTTCTCAAACACTCCTTCTCAAAACATTTATAGCATTGACATGGAAGAATTTGACAACACACAACTCAATCACATCAAAGTTTTGTCATCCGGCTTAAATTTTTCTACCGCAAATTAGCAAACTAAAATTTAATCATAATAAAAAATGCCCTGTAAAAACAGGGCGTTTTGCAATATAATAAGTGTAACCATTAAGCTTTTCCAGCTGCAATTAAGTTTAATGCAGAACCTGCAACAAACCAACCAATCTGTCCTTCATTATACGTATGGTTGGCCAAGATAATATCTTTTGTACCATCTGCATGAACAAATTCTAATGTTAGAGGTTTGCCTGGAGCGAATTCTGTTAAATCTAAGAAGTTTATTGTATCATCTTCTTGAATTTTATCGTAATCTGCTTCATTTGCAAATGTCAACCCTAAAAGACCTTGTTTTTTAAGATTCGTTTCATGGATACGAGCGAAAGATTTTACTAATACCGCCTTCACACCTAAGAAACGAGGTTCCATAGCCGCATGTTCACGAGAAGAACCTTCTCCATAGTTATGATCTCCAACTACAATTGACGGAACTCCAGCCGCTTTGTATGCACGTGCAACCGCAGGAACAGCATCATATTGACCAGTCAATTGGTTCTTAACAGAGTTTGTTTTTTGGTTGTAAGCATTTACAGCTCCAATCAACATATTGTTTGAAATATTATCTAAGTGCCCACGGAAACGCAACCATGGACCAGCCATAGAAATGTGGTCTGTAGTACATTTTCCAAATGCTTTGATTAACAATTTAGCACCTGCAATATTTTTTCCATCCCAAGGATCAAATGGAGCCAATAACTGCAAACGCTCTGAAGTTGGATTAACTACTACTTGAACATTTGATCCGTCTTCAGCCGGAGCTTGGAATCCTGGATCTTCAGCGTAGAAACCTTTAGCAGGAAGTTCATCTCCTGTTGGCTCTTCAAGCATTACTTCTTCGCCATCTTCGTTGATTAATTTATCCGTTAATGGATTAAATCCTAAATCTCCTGCAATAGCTAAAGCAGTTACCAATTCAGGAGAACCTACGAAAGCTAAAGTATTCGGGTTACCATCGGCACGTTTGGAGAAGTTACGGTTGAAAGAATGCACAATAGTATTTCTTTCTTCTTTCTCTGCCCCTTCTCTATCCCACATACCAATACATGGTCCGCAGGCATTTGCAAATACAGTCGCGTTGATTTTATTAAAAGTATCAATAAATCCGTCTCTTTCTATTGTAGAGCGCACTACTTCAGAACCTGGCGTAATTGTAAATTTCGCTTTCGTTTTTAAGTTTTTAGCGGCTACTTGTTTTGCCAAAGAAGCCGCACGAGAAATATCTTCGTAAGATGAGTTTGTACAAGAACCGATCAAACCATACTGAACTTGTAAAGGCCAGTTATTTTTGATTGCCTCTTCTTTCATTTTAGAAATTGGAGTAGCCAAATCTGGCGTAAAAGGACCATTTAAATGTGGTTCTAAAGTAGATAAGTTGATTTCAATTACTTGATCAAAATATTTTTCAGGATTAGCATATACTTCTGGGTCTCCTGTTAAATAAGAAGCGATTTTATCTGCTGCATCTGCAACATCTGCTCTATTTGTAGAACGAAGGTAGCGTCCCATTGAATCATCGTAACCAAAAGTAGAAGTTGTAGCTCCAATTTCAGCTCCCATATTACAAATAGTTCCTTTACCTGTACAAGACATTGCAGTTGCACCTTCACCAAAATATTCTACAATTGCTCCTGTACCACCTTTTACAGTAAGAATACCTGCAACTTTAAGAATAACATCTTTTGGAGCTGTCCATCCTGATAATTTACCAGTTAATTTAACTCCGATCAACTTAGGAAATTTAAGCTCCCAAGCCATTCCAGACATCACATCTACAGCATCTGCTCCACCTACACCAATAGCTACCATTCCTAAACCACCTGCATTTACAGTGTGAGAATCGGTACCAATCATCATTCCTCCTGGGAAAGCATAATTTTCAAGTACTACTTGGTGAATAATTCCCGCTCCTGGCTTCCAGAAACCGATTCCGTATTTATTAGAAACTGACGACAAGAAATCAAAAACCTCATTACTTTGAGTTTTAGCTCTAGCCAAATCTGTTGCAGCATCTACTTTTGCCTGAATCAAGTGATCACAGTGAACCGTTGTAGGCACTGCCACTTTAGATTTACCTGCATGCATAAACTGCAATAAGGCCATTTGTGCTGTCGCATCTTGACAAGCAACGCGGTCTGGTGCAAAGTCAACATAATCAATTCCTCTTCCAAACGCCTTAGTAGGATTTCCATCCCAAAGGTGATTGTATAAAATTTTCTCTGTTAAAGTAAGCGGACGTCCAACAATTTCACGCGCTTTATCAACTCGCGCTGGCATGTTTTCGTACACTTTTTTAATCATTTCGATATCAAAAGCCATAGATTTTTTGTTTTTTATTATTCTTTTTTGAACATGACAAGTTACAAAAAATAGAACAATTATTACTAAAAAAGCCCGAGTTTTACGACTCGGGCTTTTAAAATATTATTAAATAATCTTTTGATTACATAACTAATTGTTTGTTAGAAGGAGCAAACTTAGTTAAGTTAATTCCGTCTACCGCTGCAGTATATTCTTCCATAGTTGGAGTTCTACCTAAAATTGTAGAAAGAACCACAACTGGAGTAGAAGAAAGCAATGATTCTCCTTTTTTACCTTCAGCATCTTCTACAACTCTACCTTGGAAAAGACGAGTAGATGTTGCCATCACCGTATCTCCTTTAGCAGCTTTTTCTTGGTTACCCATACAAAGGTTACATCCAGGACGCTCTAAATACAACATGTTTTCGTATTCTGTACGAGCTGCACCTTTAGGAGCGTTATCGTCAAATTCGAAACCTGAGTATTTTTGTAAAACTTCCCAATCACCTTCTGCTTTCAATTCATCAACAATGTTGTAAGTTGGAGGAGCAACTACAAGTGGAGCGTTAAATTCAACTTTACCTGTTTGTGCTTCAACGTTTTTCAACATTTGAGCAAGGATTTTCATATCTCCTTTGTGAACCATACAAGAACCAATAAATCCAAGATCTACTTTTTTCTCTCCACCATAGAAAGACAATGGTCTGATAGTATCGTGAGTATAACGCTTAGAAACGTCTTTATTATTAACATCTGGGTCAGCGATCATTGGTTCAGCAATTTGATCCAAATCAACTACAACTTCAGCATAGTATTTAGCATTTGCATCTGGAGTTAAAGCTGGTTTTTCACCAGATTTAATTTCTGCAATTCTCTTATCTGCTTTATTGATTAAACCTTGAAGAACTTGTCTGTCGTTATCCATTCCTTTGTCGATCATGATTTGGATTCTGCCTTTAGCAATTTCCAACGATTCGATCAAAGTATCGTCTTCTGAAATACAGATAGAAGCTTTTGCTTTCATCTCTGCAGTCCAGTCTGTAAATGTAAACGCTTGGTCAGCAGTAAGAGTTCCGATGTGAACCTCAATGATTCTTCCTTGGAATACGTTCTCACCGTTGAATTGCTTAAGCATTTGCGCTTGTGTAGCGTGAACCACATCACGGAAATCCATATAACCTTTCATATCTCCTTTGAAAGTCACTTTTACAGATTCAGGAATTGGCATAGAAGCCTCTCCAGTAGCCAATGCAAGAGCAACAGTTCCTGAGTCAGCACCAAAAGCAACACCTTTAGACATTCTAGTGTGAGAGTCACCACCAATAATGATTGCCCATTCGTCGATAGTAATATCGTTAAGTACTTTGTGGATAACGTCAGTCATTGAATGATAAACTCCTTTCGGGTCACGAGCTGTGATCAAACCGAAGTTGTTCATAAATTTCATCAATTTAGGAATGTTAGCCTGAGCTTTTTTGTCCCAAACAGAAGCAGTGTGACAACCAGATTGGTAAGCACCATCAACAATTGGAGAAATAACTGTAGCAGCCATAGACTCTAATTCCTGAGCCGTCATAAGACCTGTAGTATCTTGAGAACCTACAATGTTTACTTCTACACGAACGTCAGAACCAGCGTGTAACACTTTTCCTGGAGCAATTCCTACAGCATTTTTATTGAAGATTTTTTCAACAGCAGTTAAACCTTGCCCTTCGTTAGAAATTTCTTTAGATGGAGCAAATACAGCAGGAGCTTCGATATCTAAAACTTTAGCCGCGAAAGTTTGAAGTTTTTTACCGAATACAATCGCATAAGATCCTCCAGCTCTAATGAACTCTTTTTTCTGAGGAGTAAATGATCTAGAAATATCAATTAATTCCTGATCACCGTTGTATAACTTTTTAGTTTGAGTATTGATTGTCAAAACAGTTCCTGTAGCAACAGAATAAGCTTGCTCAAGAATTGGCTCGTTGTTTTCGTTCAATACTGGTTTTCCATCAGCATCTAATTTTTTAACCCAGTTTTTAAGGTCAATTCCGATACCTCCAGTTACGTCAACTGTAGTAAGGAAAATTGGAGAAATACCATTTGTACCTCCAACAATTGGAGCAATATTTACGAATGGAACATACTCACTTGCTTGTTTTCCTGTCCAAAGCGCCACGTTGTTTACACCTGACATTCTAGAAGAACCAACACCCATTGTTCCTTTTTCAGCGATTAACATTACGCTTGCATCTGGGTGCTTTGCTTGTAACGCTTGAATTTCCTCTTGTGCTTGAGGAGTAATCATACACTTACCGTGAAGTTCACGATCTGAACGAGAGTGAGCTTGGTTTCCTGGAGAAAGCAAATCTGTAGAGATATCTCCTTCACCAGCGATATAAGTAACAACTTTAATTTCTTCTGCTATTTCTGGAAGTTTAGTGAAGAATTCAGCTTTTGCATAACTCTCGATAATTTCTTTAGCGAATGAGTTACCAGCTTTGAAAGCTTCTTTCAAACGGTCAGTATCTGCATCGTAAAGAAAAACTTGTGTTTTAAGAACGTCTGCAGCTTGTTGAGCAATTGCAGCATCGTTTCCTAAAGCTAAATCTAACAACACTTCAATAGAAGGTCCACCCTTCATGTGCGATAATAATTCAAAAGCAAAAGCTGGAGTGATTTCTTTTACTACTGATTGACCTAAAATAATTTCTTTTAAGAACTTAGCTTTTTCACCTGCGGCACTTGTTGTACCTGGTAAAGTATTGTAAATAAAAAACTTAAGAGAGTCTTCGCGATTTGCGTTATCAACATCTTTAATTTGAGCAATGATTTCGCTTAATAATTCAGCTCCATCAATTGGTTTAGGGTGTAACCCTTGATTTTTTCTTTCTTCAATTTCTTGAAGGTAATCCTGATAAATATTCATAATAAAAGCGGATTTATTTTTTTGAGGCAAATTTAAGCATTAAACCCGATAATTAAAAAAAATATAATAGAACAAGCCTTTTCAAAAATTATTATTGCTAAAAAACGATTTTCACTGCTTGTTTTTGCTAAAAAATCAATTTTGAATTAAAATAATGAATTATTAACATTTAAAGATCTTTTCTTTAACAAAGTCGAAATTTGATGTTATAAAGCAAGTAAGTTTTTACCTCTATTTTCGCAAAGAATCTTTCTAAATAAGCAATTATAACGTTATAGTTGATCTATTTGACGTCGTTTGAGCGTCGTCGATCGAATTTAAAATCCTAGAATAAAACAAAAAATCCTGATATTGAATTATCAGGATTTTTATATCTATTTAAAAAAAAATCACATCAGCTTTTTAATAATAACTTCTTCAGTTATTCCTTCCGCATCTGCTTTGTAATTTTTAATAATTCTATGGCGAAGAATTCCTGTTGCCACTGCCTGAACATCTTCAATATCTGGAGAAAATTTTCCATTGAAAGCAGCGTGCGCTTTTGCTGCCAAAATTAAATTCTGAGAAGCTCTTGGCCCTGCTCCCCAATCCAAATAATTTTTCACAAAATCGTTTGTCAAACTATTATCTGGACGTGTTTTGCTTACTAGCGTTACGGCATATTCAATAACATTATCTGCAACTGGAATTCTACGGATTAGGTGTTGAAAATCTATGATTTCTTGTGCAGTAAACAACGGATTAATTTCTGTTTTAACATCAGATGTTGTTCTTTTTACTACCTGAACTTCTTCTTCAAAAGTTGGATATTCCAATTTAATAGCAAACATAAAACGGTCTAACTGCGCTTCAGGCAAAGGATAAGTTCCCTCCTGCTCAATTGGGTTTTGAGTTGCCAAAACAAAATATGGCAAATCTAATTTATGATGCTGGCCAGCAATAGTAACTGATCTCTCCTGCATTGCTTCTAACAAGGCCGCCTGTGTTTTTGGAGGTGTTCTGTTGATCTCGTCAGCTAGAATGATGTTAGAGAAAATTGGCCCTTTAATGAATTTAAAGCTTCTATTTTCATCCAAAATTTCACTTCCTAAAATATCAGAAGGCATCAAATCTGGCGTAAACTGAATTCTTTTAAAATCTAAGCCTAAAGCCTGAGACAAAGTATTTATCATTAAGGTTTTTGCCAAACCAGGAACTCCAATTAAAAGTGCATGTCCTCCAGAAAATATACAAAGTAAAATTTGATCTACAACGGCGTCCTGCCCTACAATGATTTTCGCTATTTCTTTTTTTAATTCGTTTCTTTTTTGAACTAAATTGTGAATTGCTGTTACGTCAGACATTTATGAATGTATTTAAAATTAAAAAGAGTTAATTCTATGAAATCATAAAACTAACTCTTTTTATTTATTTATTAAAACTTATTTTTTCAACCAATTGTTCGCAAAAGTACAATCTTTATACTCTCCAATGATTTTGATGTAAGTATCTTTAATTTTAGTATCAAACCATTTTGCAATTGCATTAATCTGCTTTTCTTTTAATGCTAATTCTTTAATTTTAGTATAATCTTTAGCGTAATCAGCAGTGTGCTCGTCAATTCTGTTTGTAACCGTAATTAACTTATATGTTTTCTTACCTTTTTCATCTGTATTTAAAAGTGGTTGAGAAACTTCATCACCTTTTAAATTTGAAACTTGGCTATACAAAGTCGGATCCATTTTAGTCAATTCAAAACGAGTGTCTTGTGTTGTTGGATTCACCAATGTTCCCCCATTTGTTCTAGTTTCCTTTTCGTCAGATTCTGTTCTTGCTGCTTCAGCAAAAGTCAATTCTTTATTAACAATCTTATTTCTAATATTAGTAATTCTTTCTTTTGCTTCTTTTAAAGCCGCTTCAGAAACAGTTGGCGCTATCAGTATATGGCGAAGCTCAACTTCCTGTCCTTTAATTTTTTCTACCATTATAATATGATATCCATAAATTGTTTCAAAAGGCTCTGAAATTTCTCCCGCCTGCAAACTAAAAGCCACATCTTTAAATTCTTTAACAAAAGCAGTTTTTCTTGTCATTTTGTAATACCCTCCATTTGGTGATGATCCTGGATCTTGAGAGTATAAAACGGCTTTTGTAGCAAAACTAGAACCTTCTAGAACATCTTTTCTAATAGCATTTAGTCTGTCAATTACTTTTTGCTTGTCTTCTTTAGAAATTTTAGGTTCTACAACAATTTGCGCCACTTCCATTTCAGCTCCAAAAGTTGGCAATTCATCTTTTGGGATTTTCTTAAAGAAATTACGAACTTCTTCTGGAGTAATCTCAACATCTTTAACGATCTTATCTCTCATCTCCGAAGCCAATTTTTGCTCCTTTAAGATATCTGCAAAATAAGTTTTAAATTCTTCTACAGAACTCTTTTTATAATACTCAACTACTTTATTGATATCACCTACCTGCTGCGTCATATAATTAAGACGGTCTTCCATCATACCTCTAACCTCGGCATCACTTACAATAATACTATCCTGAATAGCTTGGTGTGCGTATAATTTGTCTTCCAAAAGTTTACCAAGCATCTGGCATCTTGTAATATCTTTTACAGATCCGCCTTGCGCAGTGATTTCCAAAAATCCTTTATCGATATCAGAATCTAAAACAATATAATCTCCTACTGTAGCAATAATTCCATCGATCTTCAATTTCCCACCAGAAGGAGTTTCAACTGGCTTTTGAGCAACAACATCAGGAATAATTTCTTGCGCTGTGATTATTGGAGTTAAAAAAAGAAAAAAACAAATTGTTAGTGCAAACTTGAAATCAATTGTTTTTAGCTGTAATTTTTTTAATAACATTATTTTAATTTTTATTTGAATGTAAAGCCTTTTTTAGATAATCCCTCTAAAATTACATATGTCCGACATAAACATAAATAATTAAAGTATAATTCTTTCGTAACTTATAACGAACAAAAATAACAATTCAATTACATAATCCAACTATCCGATATACTATTAACAAAAAATTATAGGATAGTTCTATAACAGCATACCAAATCGGTTATTTCAATTTTCATAATACAACGAAAGGCATCTTTATAAATCCTTCTAAAATTTGGATTTTAAAAGTAAACAAACTCCTAATTATAAGCGCTCTAAAAAAAAGTTCTTAACACTACAACGTTTTCGTGAAGTCTTGTTTTCTTGCAAATTAAAATTAAATCAAAAAAAAATTACTTTAGATGCGTAATTATCATTTTACAGTATTAAAAAATAACAATATCTGCTTTTTTAAAGTCTGAATTTGACAATTACAAAACTTACTATTTAACTTAACCACATCTATTATGAAAAAACCTATTTTAAAATTATGCCTTATTACGGCGTTTACTGGACTGTTGTATTCGTGTTCTCAGAACGAAATGAGCGAATCCGATTCAAAAGCTGAAAGCCAAAATTTCAAAGTCATTGATGTTACGCATCATGACGGAAAACCGTTTAGCATAGGAACTTCCAATTCTTCTTCAACAGGAAAATATGTTGATAATCCAGGTGGAGGTGTCATGATGCAAGCTTTCTACTGGGATGTCCCTTCTGGAGGAACTTGGTGGAACACTGTAAGCAGTAAAGTTACAGCTTGGGGCAACGCCGGAATTGGCTCTATATGGCTTCCGCCTGCTTCAAAAGCACAAAACGGAGCATTTTCTATGGGATACGATCCAACAGATTACTTTGATTTTGGAGATTACAATCAGAACGGAAGTGTCGAAACCAGATTTGGATCAAAAACTGAATTGGTAAATCTAATTACAGCTGCTCACAACGAGAACATTAAAGTTTATGCAGATATCGTAATCAACCATAATAGTGGCGGACAATCTGAAGCAAATCCGTTTACAGGAACAAATACGTGGACTAATTTTACAGGAGTTGCTTCGGGTAAATTTCCTCGCAATTATAATGATTTTTATAAAAATAGCTACGGAAATAATGACGAAGGATCTTTTGGAGGTTTCCCTGACTTATGTCACGCCGCGCCGAATGTACAAAATTGGCTGTGGTTGCGTACTGACGGAGTTGGTAAATACTATAAAAACACGATGAAATTTGATGGTTGGAGATTCGACTATGTAAAAGGTTTTGGTGCTTGGGTTGTAAATTCATGGAATGCCAATGTTGGCGGATTTTCTGTTGGAGAATTATGGGATTCAAATGTAAACGTCTTGAATGATTGGGCAAATGCTGCCAATAGTTCTGTATTTGATTTTGCTTGTTACTACAAAATGAATGATGCTTTTGATGGAAACAATCTTGCTCTTTTGAATGATGATATGATGTGGAAACGTAATCCATACAAAGCAGTAACTTTTGTAACCAATCATGATACAGATGAAATTTGGAGCAAAATGCTTGCTTATTCATACATATTAACTCACGAAGGTTATCCAACAATCTTTTACAGAGATTATGAAGAATGGTTGGATAAAAACAAATTGAATAATCTGATTTGGATTCACAATAATAAAGCAACCGGAACAACTTCTATTTTGTATTCTGATAATGATGAATATGTTGCAAGAAGAAATGGTTACAACGGAAATCCTGGATTGGTAGTTTACATTAACAATTCAGATGTTTGGCAAGAAAGATGGATTCAGACCAATTGGGCTAATACTCAAATTAAAGATTTTACAGGAAACTCATCTTGGTATCCAACAACTCAAGCAGACAAATGGGTAAAAATACAATGTCCTCCAAAAGGATATTCAATTTGGTCAATTAATCAGTAATTTTAAAAATGACTATTTAAGGCTGTTGCAAAAACAGCCTTATTTTTTACTCTAAAAAACCGCTTAAGACAAAAGACTTCCAAATTTAGGAAGTGAATATTTTTATAAAGCCGTATTTAATAGTACTTTTGCAACCTATTTATACGAAATATGAGCTTTTTAAAAGAAATACAACGCAGAAGAACATTTGGAATTATCTCGCACCCCGATGCCGGTAAAACAACTTTAACTGAAAAATTACTGTTGTTTGGAGGTGCTATTCAGGAAGCTGGAGCGGTAAAAAGTAATAAGATTAAAAAAGGAGCAACGAGTGACTTTATGGAAATCGAACGCCAAAGAGGTATCTCGGTTTCGACTTCTGTGCTTGCTTTTAATTATAAAGATAAAAAAATCAATATCCTTGATACTCCTGGACACAAGGATTTTGCCGAAGATACTTTTAGAACTTTAACTGCTGTTGACAGTGTAATTGTTGTAATTGACGTTGCAAAAGGGGTTGAGGAGCAAACTGAAAAATTGGTTGCAGTTTGTAGAATGCGTAATATTCCAATGATTGTTTTCATCAATAAATTAGATCGTGAAGGTAAAGATGCTTTTGATTTAATGGATGAAGTGGAGCAAAAATTAGGTTTAAAAGTAACTCCATTAAGTTTCCCAATCGGAATGGGTTATGATTTCCAAGGAATTTACAACTTATGGGAAGAAAACATTAATCTTTTCAGCGGAGACAGCCGTAAAAACATAGAGGAAACGATTGCTTTTTCTGATGTCCAAAATAATCCTGAACTAGATAAAATTGTTGGTGAAAAAGCAGCAACAAAACTTCGTGAAGAATTAGAATTAATCGATGAGGTCTATCCAAAATTTGAACGTCAAGATTATTTAGACGGAAAAATTCAACCTGTATTCTTTGGTTCTGCATTGAATAATTTTGGGGTTCGTGAATTGTTAGATTGTTTCGTTACAATTGCTCCATCTCCAAGACCAAAAGATTCTGAAACTCGTTTGGTTGATCCAACAGAAGAAAAAATGAGTGGTTTTGTGTTTAAAATTCACGCCAATATGGATCCTAAGCATAGAGATCGTTTGGCTTTCATTAAAATTGTTTCTGGAACTTTCGAACGAAATAAACCTTATTATCACGTTCGTCAAAAGAAAAATTTAAAATTCTCTAGTCCAAATGCATTCTTCGCCGAGAAAAAAGAGATAGTCGATGTTTCTTATCCAGGTGATATTGTAGGTTTGCATGATACAGGAAACTTTAAAATTGGTGATACTTTGACAGAAGGCGAAATCATGAGTTTTAAAGGAATTCCGAGCTTCTCTCCAGAACACTTTAGATATATCAATAATGCTGACCCGCTGAAAGCAAAACAACTAGATAAAGGAGTAGATCAGTTAATGGATGAAGGTGTTGCTCAGTTATTTACTTTAGAAATGAACAACCGTAAAGTTATCGGAACTGTTGGAGCACTTCAGTATGAAGTAATTCAATATCGTTTAGAGCACGAATACGGAGCAAAATGCACTTACGAAAACTTCCCTGTACACAAAGCTTGTTGGGTAAAACCTGACGATGCTAAAAACGAAGAATTCAAAGAATTTAAACGTATTAAACAAAAATTCTTGGCTCATGATAAATACGGCCAATTGGTATTCTTAGCTGATTCTGATTTCACAATTCAAATGACACAAAGTAAATACCCAACCGTTAAACTTTACTTTACATCTGAGTTCGATTAATTCGCTTTAGATTAAAAATAAAAAAAGGCTGTCAATTTATTTAGACAGCCTTTTCTATTTACATTCCCCAATATGTAAATTTAATATTAACGGGTATAATTAATTCCTAATCCACCCGCGATATAGATTCTGATAAGCTCACCTGAATCAACAATTATATTTTTTATCAAAACATTATTTTTAGCAGATTTTATATCAAAAGCTATTTCCTTTGATAAATAATAATCATTTGCTGTAATTGTGACCATTAGCGCTTTACTATCCTTTAAAACTTTGGTTTCTATAGCGAACTCCCCTGTTTTAGGATTTACTTTTACAGGATTCTGTGCCCCTTCAACAGCAAGCATTAAGTTTGAATATACTTCTTTGTCAAAAGGTTTATTAGTTTTAGCCTCTAATAACTTTCCTTTTATTGTTATCGAAACCTCTTCATTTCGAGTTTGATTATAAGCCACTTTCCCCACTTTATAAGTATTGGGTTGTGGACGGCTTATTTCGGTTTGAATAGGCTCTTTTTCTTGTGCTGAAAGATTTGATGCAAGTAACACAGAAGCCGCGACTGCAGCATATTTTAACGTATTAATTTTAGAATTTTCGCTATATTCAAATTGCTCTTCTAACTGCGTAGTTTTTAGTCTTGCACAAACCGATTTATCTTTGTTCTCTGCAATGAACCTAGCAACTTCCGAATTGGTTTTCTTACTTAAATCAATTACATTTTTCATGCAGGAATTACAAAACGAACCGTTTGCATTCGGAATCATTTTATCAAAGTTTTCAGAACATGGACTTGCTATTTCTAAGGTGAATTTCTTTTTCATACTGTAATCATTTAAGTTAATACCTCAAAGAGATCATTATACTTATATAGAGTATGTTTTTGAACAAAAGGTTGGAAAAGAAATAAAAAAAGCATAAAAAAAAGTGCTAATACAATTAGCACTTTTAATAATTTGAATTAAATCAACCTTACTAAGTCATTAATATTTCAAAATTCAATCTTTTTTAGGCTATACCAAGTTAAAACAATACTTATCCGAAAAGAAAATTACTCGACCAAAGTAAATTAAATCCGACAAACTACATCCCTTGTCTTTTCTCCATAAAAAAAGCCCCTTAAAAAAGGGGCTTTAAAGTTTATGCTTGTCCTGTCGGACCAAAATTAAGCGGAATTGGCGCTTGTTCCGTTTCTTTGATTTCGCCATGAGCTGCCTCAAATCTATGGATATTTTCACCTATTGCTTTTAATAATCTTTTAGCATGTTGTGGTGTCAAGACAATTCTTGATTTTACCTTGGCTTTAGGAATACCTGGCATAATGCTCACAAAATCTAAAACAAACTCCGATGATGAGTGATTGATAATCGCAAGATTAGAATAAATTCCTTCTGCAATCGTTTCGTCTAACTCAATGTTAATTTGCTCTTGTTGTTGTTTCGGATTACTCATAGTTTCCCTAATTAATAAATGTATTCTTCTTTATTAGCCATCATTTCGTTGTAATCATCTTTAGATCCTACAATAGTGTTATCGTATTCTCTCATACCAGTTCCTGCAGGAATTCTGTGTCCAACGATTACGTTTTCTTTTAATCCTTCTAGATCATCTACTTTACCAGCTACTGCAGCTTCGTTAAGTACTTTCGTTGTCTCCTGGAATGAAGCCGCAGAAATGAATGATTTAGTTTGTAACGAAGCTCTTGTAATACCTTGTAGAACTGGCGTTGCAGTTGCAGTGATTACGTCTCTTGCTACAACAAGATTTTTATCTGTACGTTTCAATAATGAATTTTCATCACGCAATTCACGAGGTGTAATGATCTGACCTGGTTTCAATACTGAAGAATCTCCAGCATCTTCAACCACTTTCATACCATATAATTTATCGTTTTGAACAATAAAATCTTTAGTATGAATTAATTGATCTTCTAAGAATAAAGTATCTCCCGGATCTTCAACTCTTACTTTACGCATCATTTGACGAATTACAACCTCAAAGTGCTTATCATTAATTTTTACCCCTTGTAAACGGTAAACCTCTTGAATTTCATTTACCAAGTACTGTTGTACAGCAGCTGGACCTTGAATTCTTAAGATATCATCTGGTGTAATTGCACCGTCAGACAATGGAACTCCCGCTCTTACGAAGTCATTTTCTTGTACTAAGATTTGGCTAGAAAGTTTAACTAAATACTTTTTAATCTCACCAAATTTAGACTCGATAACAATCTCACGGTTACCTCTCTTAATTTTTCCGAATGATACAACACCGTCAATTTCAGATACAACTGCTGGGTTTGAAGGGTTACGAGCCTCAAGCAACTCAGTAATTCTTGGAAGACCTCCCGTGATATCGCCCGCTTTAGAAGAACGACGTGGGATTTTCACTAATACTTTACCTGCTTTAATTTTCTCACCATTCTCAACCATTAAGTGTGCACCTACTGGTAAGTTGTATGAACGAATCAATTCACCTTCTTTACCATAAACTAATAAAGTTGGGATTAATTTTTTGTTTCTAGCCTCAGAAATTACTTTTTCTTGGAAACCAGTCTGCTCATCAATTTCAACCATGTATGATTGTCCTTGCTCTAAATCTTCGTAAGCAATCTTACCAGTAAATTCAGAAACAATTACACCATTATATGGATCCCATTTACAGATTACAGTTCCTTTAGTAACTACATCTCCGTCATTTACAAAAATACTAGATCCGTAAGGAATGTTATGCGTATTTAAAACAATTCCGGTTCCTTCGTCAATTAATTTCAACTCCGTAGAACGTGATACAACGATATCAACTTCGTTACCTTCACTATCTTCACCTTTAACTGTTTTTAAATCTTCGATTTCAAGTCTACCGTTGAATCTTGTAACAATACTAGACTCTTCAGAGATACCTCCAGCAACCCCTCCAACGTGGAACGTACGAAGTGTCAACTGTGTACCTGGCTCTCCAATAGACTGAGCTGCAATAACTCCGACAGCTTCACCTCTTTGTGTCATCTTACCAGTAGCTAAGTTTCTACCGTAACATTTAGCACAAATACCTTTTAAAGCTTCACAAGTTAACGGAGATCTAACTTCTACTTTCTCAATTGGAGAAGCTTCAATAGTTCTCATAATTGATTCTGTAATTTGCTCTCCAGATTTAACCATTACTTCGTTAGTAAGAGGATTAATAACGTCTTGTAATGCAACACGTCCTAAAATTCTCTCTCCTAAAGATTCAACGATTTCCTCATTTTTCTTCAACGCTGCAACTTCAACACCTCTTAAAGTTCCACAATCTTCGATGTTAACAATAACATCTTGAGAAACGTCATGAAGCCTTCTTGTCAAGTAACCAGCATCGGCCGTTTTAAGAGCCGTATCCGCAAGACCTTTACGAGCACCGTGAGTAGAAATGAAGTACTCAAGGATCGAAAGACCTTCCTTAAAGTTAGAAAGAATCGGGTTTTCAATAATCTCACCACCGCCAGCAGTAGATTTTTTAGGCTTAGCCATCAAACCACGCATACCAGTTAACTGACGAATCTGCTCCTTAGAACCCCTCGCCCCAGAGTCAAGCATCATATATACAGAGTTGAAACCTTGTTGGTCTTCTCTAATATTTTTCATTGCTAACTCTGTTAACTGAGCATTTGCTGAAGTCCATACGTCAATAACTTGGTTGTAACGCTCGTTATTTGTGATAAGACCCATGTTATAGTTAGTTGAGATACCTTCAACTTGCTCTCTAGCATCTGCAATTAACTTAGTTTTTTGCTCTGGGATTCTAATATCACCTAAAGAGAATGATAAACCTCCTCTAAATGCGAATTTATACCCCATATCTTTCATATTATCCAAGAAAGCTGCCGTTGTAGGTACATCAGTCACACTTAAAATGTGCCCGATAATATCTCTAAGGTTTTTCTTAGTCAATACGTCATTGATATATCCAGCTGCTTCAGGTACTACTTCGTTAAATAATACACGTCCAGCAGTTGTCTGGATGATTTTGTACACTAATTCTCCAGCGTCATTAAAATCTTTTGCTCTAATTTTCACACGAGCATTCAATTCTAATCTTCCTTCGTTTAATGCAATATTTACTTCTTCAGCAGAATAGAAAGTTAAATCCTGACCAATAATTTTGTGATCTTCTGTAGAAATACGCTCTTTGGTCATATAGTATAGACCCAAGACCATGTCCTGAGAAGGTACAGTAATTGGAGCACCATTTGCAGGGTTCAAGATATTGTGAGAAGCCAACATTAATAATTGAGCCTCTAAAATAGCTTCTGGTCCTAATGGTAAGTGAACCGCCATCTGGTCACCATCGAAATCGGCGTTGAAAGCCGTACATACTAATGGGTGTAACTGGATTGCTTTTCCTTCAATTAATTTTGGTTGGAAAGCCTGAATACCAAGTCTGTGCAAAGTAGGAGCACGGTTCAGTAATACTGGGTGTCCTTTAATTACGTTTTCAAGGATATCCCAAACTACTGGCTCTTTCTTATCAATGATTTTCTTAGCAGATTTTACTGTTTTTACAATACCTCTTTCAATCAATTTACGGATAACGAAAGGTTTGTATAATTCAGAAGCCATATCTTTTGGCAATCCGCACTCATATAATTTTAACTCTGGACCAACAACAATTACCGAACGAGCAGAATAATCCACACGTTTTCCTAAAAGGTTTTGACGGAAACGTCCTTGTTTACCTTTTAATGAGTCAGATAATGATTTTAATGGTCTGTTTGATTCTGTTTTAACAGCAGAAGCTTTACGAGTGTTATCAAATAATGAATCTACAGATTCTTGTAACATACGTTTCTCGTTTCTTAAGATAACTTCTGGAGCTTTAATCTCCATTAATCTTTTTAAACGGTTGTTACGGATGATTACACGACGATATAAATCGTTCAAATCTGAAGTTGCAAAACGACCTCCATCAAGTGGCACAAGCGGACGTAATTCTGGCGGGATAACTGGAACCACTTTCATAATCATCCATTCTGGACGGTTTTCGCGGTTTTCGTTAGACTCACGGAAAGATTCAACAACTTGTAATCTTTTTAAAGCCTCAGTTTTTCTTTGTTTAGAAGTCTCATTGTTAGCGCTGTGTCTTAATTCATAAGATAAAGCATCTAGATCAATACGAGCTAATAAATCCATAATACACTCTGCTCCCATTTTGGCAACAAATTTATTAGGATCTAAATCATCTAAATATTGGTTTTCTTGCGGAAGAGTATCTAAAATATTTAAATATTCCTCTTCAGTTAAGAAATCTAATCTTTGTAGTGATTCTCCATCTGCATTTTTAGCGATACCTGGCTGAATTACTACGTATCTTTCGTAGTAAATGATCATATCTAATTTCTTAGATGGAAGACCAAGGATATAACCAATTTTGTTTGGAAGAGAACGGAAGTACCAGATATGAGCAATTGGCACAACAAGGTTGATGTGTCCTACTCTATCACGACGTACTTTTTTCTCAGTAACTTCAACACCACAACGGTCACAGATGATACCTTTGTAACGAATTCTTTTATACTTACCACAAGCACATTCGAAATCTTTTACTGGTCCGAAGATTCTTTCGCAGAAAAGTCCGTCACGCTCTGGTTTGTGAGTTCTATAGTTAATAGTTTCTGGCTTTAAAACCTCTCCTCTTGATTCTTTCAAGATAGATTCTGGTGAAGCCAATCCAATAGAGATTTTGTTAAATCTTTTTACTGGATTTTTATCTTTATTGTTTCTGTTATTCATCATAGTTTTTACTATTGATTTATTTGCAATTAAAAAATTGATTTTAGATTTATAATCTACTCTTAGGAAAACTAAGAGTTAATCATTCAGCTACTACCTCGGGTTACTTCTCTAAACCTCAAAATCTTATTTGAAGTGCTAGTTATAAAATGCCTCGCATTGTTATAAAAAATCGGAACGGGTTACGGGTATAAATCTTTAAAAACTTGTTATAAATACGAATATAGGGACGCGATTAATCACGTCTCTATATTTTTTTATTATTATTCTTCCAAACGAAGATCTAAACCTAGACCTTTCAATTCGTGCATTAATACATTGAATGATTCTGGTAAACCTGGTTCTGGCATAGTTTCACCCTTAACGATAGCCTCGTAAGTTTTAGCTCTACCAATAACGTCATCAGACTTAACTGTTAAGATTTCACGTAGTGTACTAGAAGCTCCATAAGCCTCAAGTGCCCAAACCTCCATCTCTCCGAAACGCTGACCTCCAAATTGAGCCTTACCTCCAAGTGGTTGTTGCGTAATCAATGAGTATGGTCCGATAGAACGTGCGTGCATCTTATCATCAACCATGTGTCCTAATTTAAGCATGTAAATTACACCCACAGTCGCTTTTTGTGCAAAACGCTCTCCAGTTCCACCATCAAATAGGTAAGTATGTCCGAAACGTGGTACTCCAGCTTCATCAGTCAAAGCATTGATTTCGTCAAGAGAAGCTCCGTCGAAGATTGGAGTAGCAAATTTTCTACCCAAGTTCATACCAGCCCATCCTAATACAGTCTCATAAATCTGACCAATGTTCATACGTGAAGGTACCCCAAGTGGATTCAATACGATATCTACTGGTGTTCCATCTTCTAAGAATGGCATATCTTCGTGACGAACGATTCTAGCAACAATACCTTTGTTACCGTGACGACCTGCCATTTTATCACCTACTTTTAACTTACGTTTTTTAGCGATATAGATTTTAGCCAATTTCAAGATTCCAGATGGTAATTCATCTCCAACTGTAATAGTGAATTTCTCTCTTCTTAAAGCTCCTTGTAAGTCGTTTAGCTTAATTTTATAGTTATGAATTAAATCATTAACCATTTTATTAGTAGCGTCATCAGCAACCCACTGACCTTTGCTTAAGTGAGCAAAATCCTCTACTGCGTAAAGCATTTTTTGAGTATATTTTTTACCTTTTGGTAAAACTTCTTCACCCAAATCATTCATTACACCTTGAGATGTTTTTCCGTTAACGATCAAGAATAATTTCTCAACCAATCTGTCTTTTAATTCAACAAATTTAGTTTCGAATTCCATTTCTAAAGCACCTAAAGCATCTTTATCCTGAGTACGTTTACGTTTATCTTTTACGGCTCTTGCAAATAATTTTTTGTCAAGAACTACACCATGTAAAGATGGAGAAGCTTTTAATGAAGCATCTTTTACATCACCAGCTTTATCTCCAAAGATTGCACGAAGCAATTTCTCCTCTGGAGTAGGATCTGATTCTCCTTTTGGTGTAATTTTTCCGATTAGAATGTCGCCAGGTTTAACCTCTGCTCCAATTCTGATCATACCGTTTTCATCTAAATCTTTAGTAGCTTCTTCAGAAACGTTAGGAATATCATTTGTTAACTCTTCGTTTCCTAACTTAGTATCTCTAACCTCTAATGAATAATCATCAACGTGGATAGATGTAAAAATATCATCACGAACTACTTTTTCAGAAATTACAATCGCATCCTCGAAGTTGTACCCTTTCCATGGCATGAACGCAACTTTTAAGTTTCTACCTAAAGCTAATTCTCCATTTTGAGTAGCGTATCCTTCAGACAATACTTGACCAGGAACAACTCTGTCACCTCTTCTTACGATTGGTTTCAAGTTGATACTTGTACCTTGGTTGGTTTTTCTAAATTTAATTAAGTTGTACGTTTTCTCATCAGCATCAAAACTAACCATTCTCTCGTCTTCTGTACGATCGTATTTAATAGTAATGATGTTAGCATCTACGTATTCAACAGTACCATGCCCTTCAGCATTGATCAATACTCTTGAATCTGAAGCTACTTGACGCTCTAAACCTGTACCAACAATCGGAGCTTCAGGACGGATCAAAGGAACTGCCTGACGCATCATGTTTGATCCCATCAACGCACGGTTCGCATCATCATGCTCCAAGAAAGGAATCAATGACGCAGAAATCGAAGCGATCTGGTTAGGAGCAACGTCTGTATAATGAACTACTGATGGCTCAACAACTGGGAAGTCACCTTCCTCACGAGCAATAACATTGCTAGCTGTAATTTTACCAGAAGCGTCCATTTCAATGTTTGCCTGAGCAATCATTTTACCTTCTTCTTCTTCAGCACTTAAGTAAACTGGAGTACTTTCTAAATCAACTACACCATTAGTTACTTTACGGTATGGAGTTTCAATGAATCCCATTCCGTTTACTTTTGCATAAACACCAAGAGATGAAATCAAACCAATGTTTGGTCCCTCAGGAGTTTCAATCGGACATAAACGACCATAGTGAGTATAGTGAACGTCACGAACCTCGAAACCAGCTCTCTCTCTCGAAAGTCCACCTGGTCCAAGTGCAGAAAGTCTTCTTTTGTGTGTAATCTCAGCTAATGGATTCGTTTGATCCATAAATTGAGATAACTGGTTAGTACCAAAGAAAGAGTTGATAACTGATGACAATGTTTTAGCATTGATCAAATCAATTGGTGTAAATACCTCGTTATCTCTAACGTTCATTCTCTCACGAATAGTTCTAGCCATACGTGCTAAACCAACACCGAATTGTTGAGACAATTGTTCACCAACTGTTCTAACACGACGGTTTGATAAGTGATCGATATCATCAATCTCTGCTTTAGAGTTGATCAATTCGATCAAATATTTTACGATTGTAATAATATCCTCTTTAGTAAGCACTTGCTTATCCATAGGGATATCTAAATCTAATTTTTTGTTCATTCTGTAACGACCAACCTCACCTAAGTTATAACGTTGATCAGAGAAGAACAATTTATCTATAATACCACGAGCAGTTTCCTCATCAGGCGGTTCAGCGTTACGCAACTGACGGTAAATGTGCTCTACAGCTTCTTTTTCAGAGTTTGTTGGATCTTTTTGTAACGTGTTGTGGATAATAGCATAATCTGCTTGGTTATTATCCTCTTTGTGTAACAAAATAGATTTTACGTTAGAATCAATGATCTCTTCAACATTATCTTTGTCGATAATAGTATCACGATCAAGGATGATTTCGTTACGTTCGATAGAAACTACCTCTCCAGTATCCTCATCTACGAAATCCTCGTGCCATGTGTTCAATACACGGGCAGCAAGTCTTCTTCCAATATATTTCTTAATACCTGTTTTAGAAACTTTAATCTCTTCAGCTAAGTCGAAAATTTCAAGGATATCCTTATCTCTTTCGAAACCGATAGCACGGAATAAAGTTGTTACAGGTAATTTTTTCTTTCTATCGATATACGCGTACATTACGCTGTTAATATCTGTAGAGAATTCTATCCAAGAACCTTTAAAAGGAATTACTCTGGCAGAATAAAGTTTAGTTCCATTTGCGTGGAATGACTGTCCAAAGAAAACCCCTGGAGAACGGTGTAATTGAGATACTACAACACGCTCGGCACCATTAATAACAAAAGTACCACTAGGAGTCATGTAAGGAATTGTTCCAAGATAAACATCTTGTACAATAGTTTCAAAATCTTCGTGTTCTGGATCTGTACAGTATAGTTTTAATCTAGCTTTTAAAGGCACACTATATGTAAGACCTCTCTCTATACATTCTTGAATTGTATAACGTGGTGGATCAACAAAATAATCTAGGAATTCCAATACAAAGTTATTTCTTGTATCTGTAATTGGGAAGTTTTCCATGAAGGTATTGTATAACCCTTCGTTGCCTCTTTCGTCAGATTTCGTTTCTAATTGAAAGAAATCTTTAAAAGATTTAACCTGAACATCCAAAAAGTCTGGATAGTCAGGGATATTTTTTGTAGAGGCAAAATTCAATCTTTCAGTCTGATTTGTTATCATCAATGGACAAAATTTTGATTAAAAAAAAGTAATTTATTTTTGTGTAAATACACATTGTTTAATCTATACTTTCTTATTATAATCAATACATCTTTAAAAATTAGTTCTATAAATTAAGTCTAATTTTCTTTCTTCGTATTGATCAAAAACTTTTTCGTATTTTAAACTATGGGATAATAAAATTGATATATTTTATTATACGAAAAATGGTTTAGGCCTTTGAGTGTTAACTCAAGACCTAAACCTAGTTCTTAAACTGAGTTTAATTATTTAAGCTCAACAGTAGCTCCAGCCTCTTCTAAAGATTTTTTAAGACCTTCAGCCTCTTCTTTAGAAACACCTTCTTTAACGTTGCTTGGTGCACCGTCAACTACATCTTTAGCTTCTTTAAGACCTAAACCAGTTAATTCTTTAACTAATTTTACAACAGCTAATTTAGAAGCTCCTGCATCTTTCAATACAACTGTAAATTCAGTTTGTGCTTCTTCAGCAGCACCGTCTCCTCCACCAGCAGCAACTACTACAGCAGCAGCAGCAGGCTCGATTCCGTACTCATCTTTTAATATTGTTGCTAATTCGTTAACTTCTTTAACTGTTAAGTTAACTAATTGTTCTGCGAATTGTTTCAAATCTGCCATTTTTTCTATCGTTTAAAATGATTTGTGTAAAAAATATAATTTAATTATTGTGCGCTAATTAAGCAGTAAGGAAGCAAACTCCCTTACGATAATTACTCTGCTCCTTCTTCTTCGCTTCCAGCGAATTTGTTTTGTAAAGCAGAAATAATTCTTTGAGCTGGAGATTGTAATAATCCAATGATTTCTCCAATAAGCTCTTCTTTAGATTTAATAGTAGCTAATGCATCTAATTGGTTGTCCCCAATATATACTTCAGAGTTGATGTAAGCTCCTTTTAAAACTGGTTTATCAGATTTCTTACGGAAATCTTTGATAATTTTTCCAGGTGCGTTAGCAACATCAGAAATAAAGATAGCACTGTTACCACTTAAAACTGTAGGTAAATCACCATAATCATTAGAAGAAGCTTCCATTGCTTTTGCAAGCAAAGTGTTCTTTACAACCTCTAATTTGATACCTGCTTTAAAACAAGCTCTACGTAAGTTTGAAGTTGTCTCTGCGTTTAAACCAGAAATATCAGATACATAAATGATATTTGTACCAGCTAACTGCGCAGTTAAATTTTCAATCGCGATTGATTTTTCTTCTCTAGTCATACTAAAAATTTTTAACTACCAATTATACTGCTTTTGGGTCTAATGCGATAGCAGGACTCATTGTGCTTGTAAGGTGAATACCTTTGATGTATGTACCTTTAGCAGCAGTTGGTTTAAGTTTTATTAATGTTTGAATAATTTCGTGTGCGTTGTCAACAATCTGCTCAGCTCCAAAAGAAACTTTACCGATTCCTGCGTGTACGATACCAGTTTTATCAACTTTAAAGTCAATTTTACCAGCTTTAACCTCTTGAACAGCTTTTGCAACATCCATAGTTACAGTACCTGTTTTAGGGTTTGGCATTAAACCTCTAGGTCCTAAAATACGACCTAATGGACCTAATTTACCCATTACAGCAGGCATAGTGATGATAACATCAACATCTGTCCAACCGTCTTTAATTTTTTGTAAGTAATCATCAAGACCAACGTGATCTGCTCCAGCCTCTCTTGCTTCAGCCTCTTTATCTGGAGTAACCAACGCTAATACTTTAACGTCTTTTCCTGTTCCGTGAGGTAAAGTTACCACACCTCTTACCATTTGATTCGCTTTTCTTGGATCAACACCCAAACGAACTACGATATCAACAGACTCATCAAATTTTGCAGAAGCAACAACTTTAATTAATGCAGCAGCATCTTTTAAAGAGTATAATTTGTTCTTTTCAATTTTTGAAGCAGCCTCTTTTTGCTTTTTTGTTAATTTTGCCATTTCTTTTTCTTAATTAAAAAGGAGCATCTCCTGATACAGTTATACCCATAGATCTAGCTGTTCCAGCAACCATACTCATAGCTTTCTCAATTGTGAAAGCGTTTAAGTCTGGCATTTTGTCTTCAGCAATAGTTCTAATTTGTTCCCAAGTAACGCTAGCTACTTTTTTACGATTAGGCTCACCAGAACCAGATTTTAGCTTTGCAGCTTCCATTAACTGAACTGCTGCTGGAGGAGTCTTAACAACAAAATCAAATGATTTGTCTTTGTACACAGTGATTTGCACTGGACAAATTTTGCCAGGTTTATCTTGAGTTCTAGCATTAAATTGCTTACAAAACTCCATGATGTTAACCCCAGCAGCTCCTAAAGCAGGTCCAACCGGTGGCGACGGGTTCGCAGCACCTCCCTTAACTTGTAGTTTAACTACCTTACTAATTTCTTTAGCCATTTTTAAAAAATTTAACACTGTAATCAATGGAAGCGATTACAATGGTTTATTATAGTGTAACAAAAAATTATACTTTTTCTACTTGCATAAAACTTAATTCCAATGGAGTTTTTCTTCCGAAAATCTTAACCATTACCTCAAGCTTACGCTTTTCTTCATTGATTTTCTCAACAGATCCATTAAATCCATTGAAAGGTCCATCAATAACCTTAACCGTTTCTCCAACACTAAATGGAATAGAACGAGTGTCTGTATTTACAGCCAACTCATCTACTTTACCTAACATACGGTTTACTTCAGAAAGTCTTAAAGGAACAGGTTCTCCACCTTTAGTTTCTCCCAAAAATCCAATAACACTAGTAATTGACTTAATAATATGAGGGATTTCACCAACTAAGTTAGCTTCAATCATAACATATCCAGGAAAGTAAACTTTATCCTTAGATGATTTTTTCCCATCTTTTACAGTAACTACTTTTTCAGTAGGAACCAAAACCTGAGAAACATAATCCTCCATACCTAATCTCGCAATCTCAGTCTCGATATAAGCTTTCACTTTATTCTCTTGACCACTAACCGCTCTAACTACGTACCATTTTTTCACATTATTATCTGCCATCACAAAAAAATTATCCTTTTAACCAGTTAAAAAATCCAGCCAAAGCTTTTGCAAAAAATTCGTCTACTCCCCATGTTGCCAAAGCGAATAAAATCGAAAATACAGCCACAACAATTGTCAATTTTTGAACTTCAGCCCAAGCTGGCCAAGTAACATTTGACTTTAACTCTTCGAAAGCCTCTGATAAATAATTAGTAACTTTTGTCATTTGATATATTTTTTATTGCACGGGCGGAGGGATTCGAACCCCCATCAACGGTTTTGGAGACCGCTATTCTACCCTTGAACTACGCCCGTAATTAAAGCCAGTGATTTCAAATAAGAAATCACTGGCTTTTATTTATTTATAGAATTACTCTACGATTTCAGTAACCTGACCAGCACCAACTGTTCTACCACCTTCACGGATAGCGAAACGTAAACCTACGTTCATAGCGATTGGGCTTAATAAAGCAACCTCAATAGTTAAGTTATCACCTGGCATTACCATCTCTACACCTGCTGGTAAAGTAATAACTCCTGTTACGTCAGTTGTACGTACGTAGAACTGTGGACGGTAGTTATTGTGGAATGGAGTGTGACGTCCACCTTCTTCTTTTTTCAAGATATAAACCTCAGCTTTGAATTTAGCGTGTGGTTTTACTGAACCTGGCTTAATAATAACCATACCTCTTTTGATATCAGCTTTATCAATACCTCTTAACAATAAACCTACGTTATCTCCAGCTTCACCTCTATCAAGGATTTTACGGAACATCTCAACTCCTGTAATAGTAGAAGTTAATTTCTCAGCTCCCATACCAATGATTTCAACAGGATCTCCAGTGTTAGCAACTCCAGTTTCGATACGACCTGTAGCAACAGTTCCACGACCTGTAATTGTAAATACGTCCTCAACTGGCATCAAGAATGGTTTAGCAACGTCACGCACTGGCTCTTCGATCCAGTTGTCAACAGCTTCCATTAATTCGATAATTTTAGGTACCCAGTTTGGATCATTGTTTAATCCTCCTAAAGCAGAACCTTGAACTACAGGACCATTATCTCCATCATATTCGTAGAAAGATAATAAATCTCTAATTTCCATTTCAACAAGCTCTAACAACTCAGCATCATCAACCATATCCACTTTGTTCATGAAAACAACGATTCTTGGAATACCAACCTGACGACCTAAAAGGATGTGCTCACGAGTTTGTGGCATTGGACCATCTGTAGCAGCAACTACTAAGATAGCTCCGTCCATTTGAGCAGCTCCAGTAACCATGTTCTTTACGTAATCCGCGTGACCTGGACAGTCAACGTGAGCGTAGTGACGGTTAGCTGTTTCGTACTCTACGTGAGACGTATTGATAGTAATACCTCTTTCTTTCTCCTCTGGAGCGTTATCGATTTGATCAAACGATTTTGCTTGACAGTAACCAGCATCTGACAATACTTTTGTAATTGCAGCAGTTAATGTAGTTTTTCCGTGATCTACGTGTCCAATTGTACCTATGTTTAAGTGCGGTTTGGAACGATTAAAATTCTCCTTTGCCATTTTACTTAATTTTTAATCTTAGTTATATATTAATTTTCAATTTCCTACTTACTTGAGCCAATGTCGGGATTTGAACCCGAGACCTCTTCCTTACCAAGGAAGCACTCTACCCCTGAGCTACACCGGCAGAGAGTTCTGATTTGAGATTTTCGAATCCAAATCTCAGATTTTCAACAATCTAAAATCTAAGACTCAAAATCTTAACCTCTTTTTTTTGTGGGGAGAGCAGGATTCGAACCTGCGAAGTTCACACAGCAGATTTACAGTCTGCCCTCGTTGGCCGCTTGAGTATCTCCCCTTAATTTTAAAGAACTTATTTCAAATCGCATTTGAAATTTCCTGAGCCGATAGAGGGACTCGAACCCACGACCTGCTGATTACAAATCAGCTGCTCTAGCCAGCTGAGCTACATCGGCGAATACATTAAAAAAGTCCGCTATTTCTAACGGACTGCAAATGTAGCTATTTTATCTTTTAATCAAAACATTTTTTGAAAAAAATTTCAATTAAATGTGCGCTCTAATTTTTTCCTTCCTTTTTACAAGCAAACGTTCTAACGACTCTGCAGAAAGCTCAACCGCTTCTTCAAATGTTTTACATTGTTTTTTTACCAAAAAATCATCACCAGGAACATTAATCTTTATCTCCACCACCTTATTTTCTTTATCACTTGTTCTTTCCACTTTTAAAAAAACATCTGATGAAACCACACGATCGTAGTATTTCTCTAGCTTACCCATTCTTTCTTGGATAAAATCGACCAATTTTCTGTCGACAGTAAAATTAACTGCATGAACATCTACCTTCATAATAAAAATTTTAGGATTAACATTTAGAACCGCTATTTATTTCTCGGATGCGCACCCTTATATACTTTTTTAAGCTCCGCAAGACTATTATGAGTATAAACTTGTGTAGATGCCAAACTAGAATGCCCTAGCAATTCTTTAACTGAATTCAAATCTGCCCCATTATTTAAAAGATGTGTTGCAAAAGTATGGCGAAGCACATGCGGACTTTTTTTCACCTTTTCTGAGACCCTACTAAAGTATGAATTTATTAAACGATAAACAAAAGATTCGCTCAATTTTAACCCTTTTTTCGAAACAAAAAAATAGTCCGAATCAACCAAACTTTCCAAAGCCCCCCTTTCCTTTATATACAAATCAATTTGATCCGCAATAATTAGCAAAATCGGAATAATACGCTCCTTGTTTCTTTTTCCCAAAACTTTAATCATATTACCTGAACGATCAACATTTCTAATCATTAAATGGATCAATTCAGCACGACGCATTCCTGTAACATAAAACATCTCCACAATAAGCTTGTCCCGGATTTCCTCAAAACCAACAGGAGCCTCCATCACATCCAACAAATCTTTTAATTCTTTTTCCGAAAAAGGAACCTGAACCACTTTCGGAGTTTTCAAAGACTTATGCTTCAACATCGGATTAAGTTCAATCTGCTTTGACTTTAAAAGAAACCTATAAAAAGCTTTCAAAGAAGCCATCTTTCTATTAATCGAAACATTTGAAATATCCTGATCCACCAAAAAAACAATCCAACTTCTTACTTGACTATAATTCACCAAATCAATACTTTCTTGATCAAAAGACTCCTTCACAAAAGACTCAAAAGCCGTTATATCATTCAAGTAAGCACCAACAGTATGCGAAGAGTATTTTTTTTCCAACAAAAGATAATCCGAAAAAGCTTCTTTATTCGTTTTCATAAAATCTAAAAATTAGGCATAAAAAAACCGTTAGCATCAAAATTAAAACATTTTGACCACTAACGGTAATTATTTTCTAAAAGCTGATATTAACTTTCTAAACTATCTTTCAAGCCTTGAATGTAAGCCGCTTTTTGGATCTGAGCTCTTTTGATAACAGAAGGCTTAATAAAAGCAGTACGTGCTCTTAATTGACGAACAGTTCCTGTTTTATCAAATTTTCTTTTATAGCGCTTTAATGCTCTATCGATATTTTCTCCGTCTTTAATTGGTATAATTAACATAATATAGACACCTCCTCTCGTTAAGGCTGCAAATGTATATATTAATTATGAATTATGAGTTATAAATTATGAATTATTTTTTCAAAAAGAGAAAAGAGCATAGAACATAGAGAATAGACCCTATATTCTTTATTCTTTATTCTTTATTCTTTATTCTTTATTCTTTATTCTTTATTCTTTATTCTTTATTCTTTATTCTTTATTCTTTATTCTTTATTCTTTATTCTTTAAGCAAATTTCTAGAAATAACAAGTTTTTGAATTTCGGTTGTTCCTTCTCCTATAGTACACAATTTAGAATCTCTATAGAATTTTTCTACCGGAAAGTCTTTGGTATAACCATAACCACCGTGAATTTGAACCGCATCATTTGCAATTTTCACGCATGCCTCAGAGGCATACATTTTTGCCATTGCGCCTGATGTTGTTACAGGCTTATGCTGTTGTTTTAAGAATGCAGCTTTATGAAGTAACAATTCTGAAGCTTCGATTTCTGTTGCCATATCAGCCAACTTAAAAGAGATGCCTTGGAAATTACTAATAGGCTGACCAAACTGATGTCTTTCTTTTGAATACTTCAATGCCGCTTCATAAGCTCCTTTTGCAATTCCTAAAGATAGAGCTCCGATAGAGATTCTTCCTCCGTCAAGAATTTTCATAGCCTGAACAAAACCTTCACCAACTTCTCCTAATCTATTTGCATCAGGAACACGACAGCCATCAAAAACCAATTCGGCTGTTTCGCTTGCCCTCATTCCTAATTTATTTTCTTTTTTACCAGATGAAAAACCTTTCATGCCTTTTTCAAACACAAAAGCCGTCATTCCTTTAGAATCGCCTTTTTCTCCTGTACGAACAATCACAACGGCAACATCTCCAGATATACCGTGCGTAATAAAGTTTTTCGCGCCATTTACAATCCAATGGTCACCATCCTTTACTGCAGTTGTATTCATTCCGCCAGCATCAGAACCTGTATTATGCTCTGTTAATCCCCATGCACCTATATATTCTGCTGTAGCTAATTTTGGCAGCCATTTTTTCTTTTGCTCTTCATTTCCAAAAGTCAAGATATGATTTGTACATAAAGAATTGTGTGCTGCGACTGACAATCCAATTGAAGGATCTACTTTTGAGATTTCCTCAATTACCGTAATATACTCATGATAACCTAAACCTGACCCTCCGTATTCTTCTGGAACCAAAACTCCCATGAAGCCCATTTCGCCAAGTTGCTTAAATAATTGTATTGGGAAAATTTGAGCCTCATCCCACTCCATTATATAAGGTCTAATATTTTTTTCTGCAAAGTCTTTTATAGACTGCGCAATCATTAATTGTGTTTCGTTGTAATCAAAGTTCATGAGTTAGTTTCTTTTAGAACTCCAAATATAAACTAATTATTTTTGCTTTTTCAACAGGAAAATCTTTAATTTTTGCTAAATCCTCAATATTATTAAAATTTCCGTTCATACTTCTGTACGTTACAATTTGTTTTGCGAGTCCATACTTAAAGTACGGAAATTGAGATAATTCTTTTAATGACGCCTCGTTTACATTTATTTTCTTCAATGTTGAAGGAATCACAACCTTAAAATGGCTATTCAATTCATTTATAACTTCTGGAGAAAGCCCCCAAATATCTTTCATTTGCTCCATTGACACAAAAGAGCCTAAGATTTCTTTCTGGTTTAATATTCTAGCTGAAAGTCCTTCTCCTATTCCGTAGATTTTCATTAAATCTTCTTTAGTAGCTTGATTGATATCTAATATTTCAATCCTTTCTTTTTTTGGAAAACTTTTTATACTAAAATCTTTTTTCTCAATGCTATAATTATTTTTATTCTGTTTCCAATCTGGAAATTTAAATAAAGGAGAAATTACATTTAATAGAGAATCTGAAACTCCCGTAACTTTTTGAAATTCCTCTGCTGAGTTCACATATTTATTCTCTTTTCTAAATGCCACTAAACGATCAATTTCTTCAACCGACATTCCTAATTTATATCCTTTATAATCAGAAATAAAATTAGGATTGAAAGGATAATTAATTGGCTTTGCGTTTTTATTGGCCAATTTCTCTTGATCAATTTCTGACTGAAGCGCAAGCCACTCTTCTTTTTCAGAGCTTTTAGCTTCTGAAATATTAAAATCAGATAAAAAATAAAACAACTGTAACCCTATCATTATGATGAAAAGCATAAAAATGCCTATTCGCTGCTGTTTTGTAAAATAGAAATACTTATTAAAAGACTTAAAATTCATGATTAAAATTACTTCTGAAAAACAAATTAAGAAAAATCTTTCAAATTTATTAAGAAAATTAGTAAGAAAAGTAACTTTTAAAAAATTATCGAATCTCTTATAAAATGCCAATTAATTTAATGAATGTCAATACTTAGAGAATCTTTCTTACGAGTACTGTAAAAAAATCAAAGATTTTATAACTTAAAACATGATAATTGTTTTTATTTTTTACAAAAAACAATACATTTGGCACTTAATAACAAATAAACCAATAAAATTATATGTCAATTTGGAGAGTTAAACCTATATCAGCCTTTGAGGCCGATATGAAAAAGAGTGATTTAAAGAGAGTCCTAGGTAAATGGAGTCTTACTGCGATTGGTGTTGGTGCCATTATCGGCGGTGGAATTTTTGTACTTACAGGTACTGGGGCTTATTATCATGCAGGTCCAGCATTAGCAATTTCGTTTATCATCGCAGGTATTGCTTGTGTTTTTGCGGCTCTTTGCTATTCTGAATTTGCTTCTATTTTACCTGTTGAAGGGTCTGCTTATGCATACGCTTACGGTACAATTGGAGAAGTTTTTGCCTGGATTATTGGATGGGGATTAATTCTCGAATATGCAATGGGATCTATGACTGTAGCAGTTTCGTGGTCCGGTTACTTCAACAAACTATTGAAATTATTTCATATAAAACTTCCTGATTGGCTTACAACAGATCCTGCAAGTTATACTGGAGAAGGTTTCTCTATGAATCTTCCTGCTTTCTTGATCGTTCTTTTAGTTATTTCATTGCTTATCAAAGGAACAAAAAGCGCTGCTAAAGCAAATAACGCAATTGTTATTCTTAAAGTATCTGCTGTAATCTTTGTAATTATTGCTGGTCTTTTCTTTATTAATACAGCAAACTGGAGTCCGTTTATTCCTGAAGCAACTCAGATTATTGAGAAAGAAACTACTCACAATGCTTACGGAATTGGAGGTATTATCTCTGGAGCCGCAGCTATTTTCTTTGCTTATGTTGGTTTTGATGCCGTTTCTACACAAGCTGGAGAAGCTATTAATCCTAAAAAAGACGTTCCGTTTGCAATTATCGCTTCTTTATTAATTTGTACTACTCTATATATTCTTGTTTCTTTAGTATTAACAGGAATGATGAACTACCAAGATTTTAACCCACTAGGAAAATACCCTGAAGCTATTAAAGCTCCTGTTGCTTATGCATTTGATATTGCTGGACAAGGATGGGCTGGTTTCATTATTACAGTTGCTGCTACAATTGGTCTAGTTTCTGTATTAATGGTAATGATTATGGGACAATCTCGAATTTTCCTTGGAATGTCTAAAGATGGTTTAATTCCTTCTGTTTTCTCTAAAGTAAACCCAATTTCTGGAACTCCAAAAACAAACTTAATGATTCTTGGAATTATTATCGCAACTGTTGCTGCTTTTACACCAATCAACAAATTGGCTGACATGACAAGTTTCGGTACTTTGTTTGCCTTTACAATGGTTTGTATCGCTGTTTGGATTTTAAGAGTAAAACAACCAGGATTAACCAGAACATTTAAAGTTCCTGCTTTACCAGTTATAGCGGTATTAGGAATTGCAATCAATTCTTATTTAATTTTTAATTTAAGTAAAGATGCACAGTTATTATCTTTCGGATGGCTTATTCTTGGTATCATTGTATACTTTGGATATAGCAAGAAAAGATCTAGACTTAATAATACAGATGCGGATGTTGAATAATTTTCAATTCTAGTCATAAAAAAAGCTCCAAATTAAAATTTGGAGCTTTTTTTATAAATCAAATACTGATGTTCTTTTTGAACGAATCAGATCTTTCAATCTAATCCAGAAAGCAAGGGTTAAATACATCCCAAATCCTAGACCTGCTGTAACAAAAGAAATATAGATAAAAAACAATCGAACGCTTGTTACGCGCATTCCGAGTTTATCTGCTAGTCTTGAAGAAACATGGAAACCATATTTTTCAAAAAAGAACTTAAGTTTTAAAATTGCTGACATCCCTATATTTTAGATTTAAGACTTGAGAGTTTTTAGATTCCTGACTGCTCAGGATTACAAAAGTACAAATTATCTAATTATTTTTAAGCAATTCCAAACCAAGAGCACATTGTAAACATGCTTTACGTTCGCAATATTCATTTTTGAGCTCTAGCAATGACTGACTTTCAAATGCGGATTGAGACTTTATTCCGAATGAATTAAACTTATCAATGATGGTATTTTTCTCAGAAGCAACTTCATTTATAAAATCAATTAAATCTTCAGCTATTGATTCACCTCTAATATTAGAATAAGCAAATTGAAGCGGAATTATAGTATTGATAATCACTAAATCTATGAATGATTTAGAAAGTATTTTAGATTTCTTCGGACTTTCTTTGTCAAATTGATAGTGATTTTGCCAATACAAACTTGCTGAAATATCCAGCAAACGGTATACTTCGTTAACAGATTTTAAATCAATTATTTTTGAAAATAGGTTTTGATGTTTATGATATAAAGATGCTAATTGAGAAAGTCTGATTGTAGGGAAATTATCTGGACGAAGTTTAAAAAATTGAAGAGGATCTACATAAGTTTTTTCTATTTGATATTTATGCAATAAATAGAAGTAGCGAAACTTCAAATCTTTATAATAAACATCCTCTTTCTCTGTTTCTAACAAACCTGAAGTTCCAAAAAGTAATGCCTCTAAATTTTCGACTTCAAAACTTTCTTTTCTAATCACTGAAAATGGAATTGCCTTCGATATCTGCAAAAAGGAATTTCCATTGGTATTTAAGCCAAAATTCTTCGCTAGAAGGCAAAATAAGACCGCTTCCCAGTCTTGATTGGTTTCTTCCAATAATTGATAAATAAACTTGGATTTTCGCTCTAAACGCTCAAAAAACAGTCTTTCTTGCCAGTTCTTAAATATAAACTTGTCAATTTCCTTTAATTGTCTTTCGCAAGAAATCCATGTTTTTGGAGAAACTAATGCATTATAATTGTCAATAGTTTCTTTAGAGACATAATCTTTAAGCACCAGAACAGATATTTCTGTATTGTTTTCTCTAAAAATGGCCGTATCATTTTCCCAAACGACGTGAAGAATCACATTTTTATAAGCAGCATCCTTTTCATGATTGTGCAAATACCAGTCTGAGGATTTTAAATGAATCTCTACATTACCAGCCCATTTTTGGTTTCCAATTTCAATATGGGCGTTAAAAAAATCAGGACCAGCAAGTTCTAAATAATCGCCAGTTTTGATAATGGTAATTGGTTCGTTTTGAACAGATTTTAAATTCAAGCTATCAAACTTCTTGAATTTCCAGAGATAATGAAGGAAGTCTTCTTTCATTTTAGATTTTAATAGTATAATTACAAAATCTAAAAGTAAATAAATTTAATATTATTCTTACAAATTATTAAAATTATTTTAGCGAAGCATATATAATTTAGCGCAAGCTCTTGCATCTGACAATGCTTCATGGTGATTGAGCTGAATATCCATTTCGCGACAGCAATCACTTAATTTAGTTGGTTTTATACCTTTTGCTTTATAAATCTTTACTGTACATTCCCATTTTGTGGCGATATTCAAATCATCATAATTTAAGCCATGAAACAACATACTTTTCATTAAAACATTACGGTCAAAGCTTTCATTGTGCGCTACAACAACTCTATTTTTTAGCCTCTTTTCAATCTCAGGATATATCTGAAAGAACGATTTTGCATTGACAGTATCTCTTGGATAAATTCCGTGAACACGAATCGTAAACGGATTGTACTCATTATTTGGTGGCTTAATTAAAGAAACATATTCGTCTACGATAATTCCGTTTTCGACAGTAACAATTCCCACCGAACATGGATGATACCCTGTCGCAGTTTCAAAATCAATGGCTGTAAAATTCATTTTATAATTTTAAAAGACAAATCCATAAACCTTATCGTAAAACAATTAGGCTTATGGATTATTATTATTTGTAAAGGTTTATTTTATTGAACCGATAATATCATATTTAGTAATAATGTGATGGTGTCCGTTTCCTAAATCAACCAAAACAGCATCGTTTTCTTTGCTGAAAAGTTTTGAAACTTCTTCAATTGGTGTTCCTAATTTTACAATCGGGAAAGGTTTCCCCATCACCTCTTTAATCGGTTTTTCGGCAACATTTTTATCAGCAACATAACTTCTAAATAAATCTGTTTCGTCTACAGAACCCACAAAACCATTGATATCCACAACCGGAATCTGCGAAATTTTGTATTTACGCATACGCTCAATTGCGTGCGAAACCAATTCTTCTGTGCGCACCACAATTAGTTCTTTATCGATATGATCTTTTATAACGTCTTCTGCTTTTGTTACGTTTTCTTCTAGGAATCCGCGTTCGCGCATCCAATCATCATTGAACATTTTACCTACATAACGACTTCCAGAATCGTGAAATAATACCACAACAACATCATCTGGCTTAAAATGCTCTTTTAGCTGTAACAAACCTTTTATACAAGCTCCTGCAGAGTTTCCAACAAAAATACCTTCTTCAAGAGCAATCTTTCTAGTATAAACTGCAGCATCTTTGTCAGTTACTTTTGTAAAACCATCAATTAAAGAAAAATCCACATTCTTAGGCAAGATATCTTCTCCGATACCTTCTGTTATGTACGAGTAGATTTCATTTTCGTCAAAGATTCCTGTTTCATGGTATTTTTTAAAAACTGAACCATAAGTATCAATTCCCCAAATTTTGATATTTGGGTTTTGTTCTTTCAAGTATTTTCCAACTCCAGAAATAGTTCCTCCTGTTCCTACTCCTACAACAAAATGCGTAATTTTTCCCTCAGTCTGTTTCCAGATTTCTGGTCCAGTTTGCTCATAATGTGCCAAAGAATTTGACATGTTATCATACTGATTTACATACCAAGAATTTGGTGTTTCTTCTGCCAGACGTTTTGAAACTGAATAATAAGAACGTGGATCTGTAGGTTCAACATCTGTAGGACAAACAACAACTTTTGCTCCAACAGCACGAAGAATATCCATTTTTTCTTTAGACTGTTTGTCTGAGATCACACAAATCAATTTGTATCCTTTTACGATTGCCACAAGTGCGAGTCCCATTCCTGTGTTTCCAGAAGTTCCTTCAATAATAGTTCCCCCAGGTTTTAGTCGGCCATCTGCCTCTGCATCTTCAATCATTTTTACAGCCATTCTATCTTTTACAGAATTACCAGGATTAAAGGTTTCGACTTTTGCCAATACTAACGCATCAATTTCAGCAACAATTTTGTTGAGTTTTACCAATGGTGTATTACCAATTGTTTCTAAAATGTTATTTGAAAAGTCCATTTTTCTTTAAGTTTATTAAGTGGTTCTAAATAAAAAACAAGCCAGTTTTATTTGAAGAAATTCCAAACCAGACCAAAGCGTAACACAAAATCACGATACGGATTATGAGGCGCTGCATAATAGTTGCTTTGTGAAAATAAAGCATTAAAATGTTCCGCTTTTAAATAAAAACGAGTCTGGCGTATTCTGGCATTTACAAAGAAATCGAATGTTGCAAAACCACCGATTTTTTTATCCTGCTGCACAAAAAATTCTGCAATAACAGGGTTATAATCATCTCCATAATATTTCGTCATATAATTAAACACAAGCCCTGTCTGCATAAACAATGCTTTTTTGAAGAAATGATTTGAATAATAAAATGTATTTCTAGTTACAAAATCAGGTACATTTAAAATTAAATCTGACTGATCTACTTTCTGATATAAAAGTGTATTATCTAGAGCAAAAGGCCCAAATTTAAACTCTCGGCTTGCTTTTATTTCTAAATAATTAATTGCATTTCCGTACTGCATTGGCTTAACAATCTGCTCGCTTGCAGCTTTTTCTGCATCTGTTGCCATATCCGTAAAATACAAATGATCTTTTAGCACTGTATATTGAACTTGTCCTGTCAACCAAGGAGTTGTAATCTCTGCACTTAACGAATTAATTTTTTCGTTTTTAAAATCATTTGACCAATTGTATGAAATCCAACTACTTTGGTACAAATTATAATTATTGTTTGGCAATTTATTGATGTTGCGATATCTGAAATCAAATTTGATTTTTTCGTTCATATCGTATCGCAGCTTAGCATCTAAGTCTGAAAGCGATTCGTTGGTAATTGATCTTGAATATAAAAATCGACCATTCCACTTATTTTTCTGATATTCATACTGAGCTCCGAAATTATTAAACTGCAAAAACAAATTGTCAGGAACTGCATTTCCAGCGGCATCTATAATAACTCTGTTATACTTATAATTGGATCTGTAATCATCTACAAAAAATATAAATTTACCTAAAAGCGAATTTTCATAAGCTGCTCCAACTTTATTATAAAGCCTTTCATATTTTGTCTGATCATTAATAGTATTTGCTACATACGACTCTCCAAATCGCAGTATGCGTGTGGTCGATCCGTCGTTTGCTGTTATCGTAGAGATTACTGTTGGCTGTTTATATTCATAATCTTTATATTCATAGTTAAACTGATGTGTTATATACAAATTGTTGCTTCCATCAGTTGGGTTAACTCTAAAAGCATGATCAAAAAATAACCTTCTTCCTTTTAAGAAGGATTCTGCATCAGTCAAATAGACCTGCAATCTTTGTCTGTTTTTATAATCTTTATTATCACTTTCAAAATCAGCATCATTTGTAATACCGCCATTTTCCTCATTCATTATATCCTGATTCGTAAAATGTGCATTTATTGCATATCTTTTGTCAGTTGTAGCATAGCTGGTAGTAATTCTTAAATTTCCAGCACTAACCAATTGATTATTATAATCTCCCTCAGATCTCAAACCTTTATAGGCAATAGAGAAATTTAGATTTTTGGAAACGTTTAATGTTATAAAAGAATCTACATTCTGTCCTTTTTTTATAGTTGTATTAAAAAACAACTCTGTAAAAGGTGTTGCAACAGAATAATATCTAATCTGATCTGCCTGCATATAAAGTGAATGTTTTCCGTTAAAACCAATTTCAGGATAAGGAGAAAAACTAGTCAAACTATATTGCAATGTATTTAATGGTTGACCAATATTTGACAACTCCTGAAGTCCGAAAAGATCTTTTCTAAGATGATTCTGTCTGTAAGCGCTTTTAATAGTTAGCGAAGTATCTGCATAAATAGTATCGTGTTCTAAAGTCACAATTTTATACTGATCTATCGTCGCTATTTTTTCTTTTTTCTTTTTTACGGTATCCGTTATGCTTGAATATTCCGTATTCATACCTAAATTATTTTTAGAAGCGGTTTTCTTTTCTTGCGAAAACAATAATGTTGGAACAACTAATAGATATAGAAAAATGAATATTCTCATTTGATGGCTTTGTATAATATTATTTCGAAAAAATTTAGTGAAGCAAAGGTAAAAGATAAAAACATATAAATAAAAAAACATATATATAATATGACACTAGAATCGCTTGGGTCTTTTGGAAACGAAAACCCCGTATACAAAAGTATACGGGGCTCTCAAAAAAAATCAAAATATTTATTTTTCTTATTCCCAAATTGGGTATAATTTACTTTGAATCATCAACTTAATTGATGTAGATTATACTCTAAAGATTAGAATTTATCCCAGAATAATTTAGTGTTTAATAAATCTCCACCAATATCAGCAGAAGCTTTAGTGTAATTTGCTTTATTAATACTTGCTTCTACACCTGGATAAGTATATCTAACAGGTACAGTAAAAATAAGCTTGTTTATAGCAGCTTGAGGCGCTTTTAACACTGGGAAATCCAATCTTCTGTAAGATGTCCATGCTTCGTATCCTCTGTTATAAAGAGCAAACCATGCTTGATTACCAATTTTCTCTTTATATGTTGCTCCACTTAACGGATTGTTATAATCCACTTTTGGGCTCGCAATATAAGCATCAATAGCAGCAGTATTAGTTACTCCCCAGTCTGCCATAGAAGCTCTAATACCTGCTTCGTAGTATACTTTTGCTTGAGCAGAACCACCTGGAATTAAGCTTTTCTCAGCAGCTTCTGCTAATAAGAAATTCAACTCAGCGAAATCAAAGATAGTTCCAGGGAAAGCTGGATTATTTAATGTAGATGATATTTGTGAATAAGATGTATAAACATTTCCTGCACCATAAGTTCCTCCTACAAATGTTCTTCCTGCAGGAATAACTGGAGCTGGAGAAGTTAGGTTAGTAAAATATTTAGGCATCCTTGGGTCACCACCAGGAACAATAGCGTCCATAGCAGAAACAAAAGGCTCAGCAGGAATAAAATCAAATCTCTGACTTGTTACTAAATCAGCATACAATGGGTTTTGATTTCCTGATGTAGTCAAATAAGTCAATTTTGTATTATCATTGTTATTAGCCAAAGCACCAGAAGCAAGAGCTGCCTGAACTTGAGTAGTTGCATACGCTGGATCAATATCAGACATATTAACTGCCATTCTAATTATTAATGAGTTAGCAAATTTTGCCCATTTTGCATTACTTGCAGCATTACCTGAATAGATAATATCTGCAGCACCGAAGTTAGCTACTGTACTATTCGCTTTCAAAACAGCAACATCTGCAGTTAATCTTTTAATAAGATCCTGATAGATAGTTTTTGCATCATCATAAGCTGGCAAAGGATATTTCTGAATATCAATTGCTTGTGTATAAGGAACGTTTCCAAAAGTATCTACCAATACACTATAAGCATAAGCTTCTAAAACATCTATAAGCGCTAGTTTATTTTGTTTAATTGCTTCGTCTGCTGGAGTTGCTGGAGTTGTTGCAGCAATCATAACTCTTGAATCATGAAAATCAGCTAGAACGTCTCTGTACAAAACCAAAAAGTGTGTATCAGGAATTTTTCTGTTTGTAATGTTATACTGGCTTTCATCAGGATAAGTTGTCTCCGTCCATTGTTGTGCAAATAATCTAAAAACGTTATTATTCACACTAGTACTAACCATTTGATCGACTAATTTTTTCTCTGCATTTGTAAACAAATATTCCGCTTTGGTGGTTGTTGGTCTTTTCGGATCAACATTCATATCTGTAATGTCCTGGCTGCACGAAACCATCATACCAACCACAGACATTAATAAAAGTACTTTTTTCATGATTTAAAATTTTAATGTTAGGTTACAACCAATGTTTCTTGTTGTCGGAAGTGAACCTCCTGAATAACCTGATGATAAGTTACCTGAACTTAGACCACTTTCTGGATCTGCATCTGGAAGATTTTTGCTGATGATCCATAAGTTAGAACCTACTAAAGAAAGACGTAAATCATTCAAACCTGCTTTAGCAATAAATTGTTTAGGGAAACTATAAGTGATATTTACCTCTCTTAATTTCACATAACTTGCATCGTAAACAAATGCTTTTTGTGGATTATTATTGTAACCATAGATACTTCCTGCTACTTCAGGACTTGGTGTTCTTGTAGTATTAGGAGTACCATCTTCATTAACTCCTGGTAAAATAACACCTCCACCATTAGCCAATGTATTTCTTACAGGGTTTCCAAGCTCGTTGTTTCCTGCTGTAGAAGTGTACAAACCAGAACTTTGTCCATAATATTGATCAAGAGAGAAAATATCTCCTCCTTTTTGAACATCAATTAAGAAACCTAGAGAAACTTGTTTATAAGTAAATTTGTTACGGAAGCCACCAATCCAATCTGGAGTAATATTACCAATTACATTATTAGTAGTGGCAGTTTGCAAATACACTCCATTTTTAGTTACTCTTTGCCCATCTGCACTGTAGATATAATCTTTTCCAAGAATATCTCCATAAGCATGTCCTTTTGTACCAACGATACTAACACCTCCTTGGAATGTACCAACTGTTAAAACATCTACACCTGGAGCTAAAGCTACGACCGTATTCTCATTTTTAGACCAGTTTACACCTAAATCCCACTGAAAATCTTTTGTTTTAACAGGAACCGCATTGAATATCAACTCAATACCTTTATTCTCTACTGACCCCGCGTTTATATATCTTGCAGAGTTACCAGTTGCAGTAGAATAATCTACTGGGAAAATTTGGTCTTCACTTAAACTTTTATAAACACTTACTTCAAAACCTACTCTTCTATCAAGGAATTGCATCTCTAAACCAAGTTCTTTAGATGTAGTTTTTACAGGGTGCAAATCTGGGTTATTAGCCGTGTTTGGTCTTGAATAAAGTTGGTTTGAACCAAATGGATTAAACTTAGTAAATACATCTTGCAATGCATAAAGATCAATACTTCCTTGTGGATTCTCAGCATAACTCGCTCTTAATTTACCAAAAGTTAACCATGGGGCATTAATATGTTTTGTAAAAACATAACTTGCAGAAGCAGAGTATGTATTAACATCATTGTCATCAAATGGCAACATCGAGAATGCATCATTACGTACAGTTCCTTCTACATAAAGGAAATCTCTAAATCCTACAGAAGCAGATGCATAAATACTGTTTACTGCTGAATTATCTTCAACCTCAACCGGGAATGGAGAAGGATTTACTGAATTTGATAAAGCATAGATTCCTGGAATAATTAATCCTCCATCTGTAGAAGCTAATGTAGATGTACGTCTAGTTCTTAAAGCATTGTATCCAACTAAACCTGTCAATGAAAAATCTTCAGTAAGTTTTTTATTGAAGTTTAATGTAAACTGGTAGTTTTGCTCAGAAAACATACCTGTATATTTTTGGTATCCTGAACCAACAGCTAAACGATTAATTCCAAATGTTCCAGCCAAAGATCCTACTGCTTTTCTCTCCTCACGTAACTCTGAATAAGAATCTGTACTTACTTTTCCTGTAGCGTTTAACCAATCTGTAATTTTATAATCTAACTGACCGTAACCGATAAAACGATTTCTTTCGTCTGTTTGGTAGTTTTTATATCTTGTAAAATATGGGTTATCCCAATATTTAGGATTTGTATTTCCATTAGCAGGATCTGCCATGTTCCATGAGATATTCTGTCCTCCTGAATTATTAAAAGCTTCTTTCTGAGATTGAATATCTACGTTAGTTCCCCACCATTGACGGAATAAACCTGCAACGTTATCACCACCGTAACCAGTAGTATTTCTACCCATTGTAGTTTGTGCTAAATAATTTGCAAAAACACTTACAGATAATTTATCAGTTAATTTGTGGTTGAATTTAATACTTGCATTATTTTTCTTCAATTCACTATTTGGCAAAATACCAGTCTCTTTATAATTGTTGTAATTGATAACAAAATTGTTTTTGTCTGTACCACCTTCAAAAGAGATTGAGTTATTGAATGTTTGAGCTGTTTGAAAAAACGTAATTGGACCGTTTTTAGCCGCTACCCATGGAGATTTTTGTCCAAATTTTGAAGAATATGGAGAATAAGACTCCCATGTATAAACAGAAAGATTTGGATCAAACGCAACACCGTAAGAAGCATCATCTGTAGTACTTACCACTTGGTTACCATTTTTATCTATAACAAAAAATGCACCTGTTGGCCCAACTGGAGTCCCTTTTGGATTACCATTGGCATCATAAGTTGGTCCATAACCTTGTCCGTATTTGTTTTGGTAAACAGGGAAAGTTTTTTTATCAACAGAACCAACACCAAACTCACTCGATATAGTAACTCCCATACCTTTTTGAGCTTTTCCTTTTTTTGTAGTAATCATAATTACACCATTACCAGCTTGAAACCCGTATAAAGCAGATGCCGCAGCTCCTTTCAATATATTTAATGATTCAATATCATCAGAATTAATATCCATACCAGCATTACCATAATCGTAAGTATTACGAGCTCCAGTTGTTTGTGAACCCTGGCTCGAGTTTACGTTGCTATTATTAATAGGCATACCATCAATAACAATAAGCATTTGGTTATTTCCAGTAAGGTTTTTAACACCTCTTGAAACTACGTTTGTAGATCCTCCAAAGTTTGTATTTTTTCTAATATATACCCCAGCAGATTTCCCAGAAAGATCGTTAAGGAAGTTTGCACTTGCAGTCCCTCCTGCTAAATCTTCTCCTTTTATTTCCTGAGTAGCATATCCAAGTGCTTTTTTCTCTCTCTTAATACCTAGAGCAGTAACAACAACACTTTCTAATTCTGTAGTATTACTAGTTAATTTTACATTTAATACTGTAGAACTAGCTGCAACCTCTTGCGTTTTCATTCCAATATAAGTAAATATCAAGACTTCGCTTGACGATGCTTTGATAGAAAATTTTCCATCAAAATCTGTTTGCGTTCCGCTTTTAGTTCCTTTAACTAATACACTCACACCTGGAAGAGGCATTCCTGCATTATCGGAAACTATACCCGAAACAGTTCTTTCTTGCGCAAAGGTTAGTTGCGTAATCAGCGCCACCAGAAGCACTAAGAATCCATTTAACTTTAGTTTCATTTTTAAAAATTTTGAATTAGTATCCGACAAACATCATAATATTTTCTTAAAACAACAATGCAGTAAACTGATACTATATAACTTTTTTTTAATATTATTTTAACACATGTTTATTTTGAAATATTTAATTAACGCAAAACTAACACTATACATAATTTTATACATAAAATACTGTAATTTTGTTAATCGATATATTAACATTTATTTAACATTTAAAGCAAGAATTACCTCAAAAAAAAGAGAAAAAAAAGCAAAACGTGCCTAGGCATTATCTTACATATTAACCAAATAAATAAAACATTCTGCATTGAAAATGTTTCATTTGACAAATTTTCTATTCAAATTTCATTATCAAATTGTAACAAATTGTAAATCAAGTCTTATAAAACTGAATTTTCGCCTTTTTAAATCAATTTTACAAAATCAACAATTAAACATTTTGCAAAAAAAATCATAAAATTCAATAGTTTCCGCCTTATTTTACTGAAGATCGCAGACTTTTACTCAATCCGAAAAATCATGAAATTTGCGTCAATTTTGGCTGCGATATATCCATTTCAAAAAATGCAAATATCCCCAGTGTTCCGATTTGAATCTATTAATGATTTTCAGAAAAAAAGCACCATATTTGCTTTTTTAAAAACTAAAAAAATGCTCGAAAAAAATTTCTCAGGATTTATTTTAGAAACTGGAACAGACGAAGCCGGAAGAGGATGTCTAGCTGGCCCAGTTACCGCCGCAGCTATAATTTTACCTGAACATTTTGAGAATAAAATCCTAAATGACAGTAAACAATTATCAGAAAAAACAAGAGCACTTTTAAGGCCTATTCTTGAAAAAGAAGCTGTATGTTTTGCTGTTACACATTTATTCCCAGATGAAATTGATGAAATAAACATTCTAAATGCTTCAATGAAAGGAATGCAGGAATGTATTTTAAAATTGAAACATGTTCCTGAATATATTATTGTTGACGGAAACCGTTCCTTAAATGCCAAACTCGGACTTAAAAACACTTTCGGAAAACAGTTTTCTCAAGATGAAATTGCGCTTTTAAAATCGATTCCGAACCAAAGTATTATAAAAGGTGATGGAAAATATTTAAGTATTGCTGCTGCATCCGTTTTAGCAAAAACGTATCGTGATGAATACATGGACAAAATTCACGAAGAATTCCCAATGTATAACTGGAAACAAAACAAAGGATATCCAACAAAAGAGCATCGTGAAGCCATTAAAGAATTTGGAACTACAAAATATCACAGAATGAGTTTTAGGCTCTTGCCTGAGCAATTAGAACTCGATTTGTTTTAAAAAAAAACGACCTATTTCTAGGTCGTTTTTTTTACTTTTTGCTTTTTAAAAACTCAGCAAATGTTTTTGTGTCATAATAGAAAGGCCTAACAGAAATAATTTTTCCATCTTTCAAATCAAAATGTTCTGAAATTGGAACTGACATTGTTTTACCTGATTTTTTAGATTTACAGTTTATTGTAAAATAAATGATTACTTCATTTCTAGAAGCATCGCTAAAATAAGTTGGTTCTTTTTCTATCTGCAAATCAAAAAACTCAGTTGATTTCGTAAACATTTTTGTCCATTCGCTAACACCAATATAAGTTCCGCCGTAAGGCAAACCAACAGCCTGATTGTAAATTGCACCATCTGCTACTACAGTAGCCAAAGCATCAAAATCTTTTGTTTTAAAAAGACTTTCGTAATATTTTGCAACTACTTTCAAATTATCAGCTTCTAGATTCTTCAAAATATCAGCTTCAGACAAGGTCGCTCCTTTATCCCAAAAACCAATAATTTTACTAACCTGACCTTTACCATTTAAACGTGCAAAATCACGTCCAGCCATTACAAGGTTATTTTTAGAATCAAGAACTTTCCATTCCCAGGTTACGTAATTGTCTTTTACAATTTTAGGCCCTGAAGTCAATACTGCATCTGGGTTTTTCTTGTAAAATTCGTTGATTACATTATTAAAGGCCACAATTCCTTTTATTGAAGCCGAGGGATCTTCAAAAGTACTATCTTCTAACCAAATTGATTTAATCATCTTTAATCTGGCATCACTATTTTTTTCCTGCCACACTTTTTCATAAACTGCAACTGGATATAATTTATCTTTCTTTTGTGCAAAAAGACCATTAAGCGCAAAAAGGAAACAGAATAAGTAGATTTTTCTCATAAGCAATCGGTAATAAAATGAAATTTAAATTTAATAGTACAAAACCAAATTTAGCATAAATAGCTAAGAGAATTACAAGAAGTCTAGAATTTGCCATCCCATCAAAATCTTAACTTTTACGGAATGGTTTTTCAATTTTTTGAATATAAATTTAAGAAAAAAACGGTTTGTATTTAAAAAACAAGCCTTGTTTCCTTGCTCAAGAGCTAAATAATTATTTTAGAAAAACACATTTATCACCCAAAATACAAAACCCGTTTCAAATAGATACTTGAAACGGGTTAATTTTTATTAGCAATTGTTTTTAAACAAATTCAGCTTCGAATAGTTCGGTTAAATGTTTTATAATTTTAGATTTCACTTCTTCTTCATCTACTTTTTCTACGCCAAGTTCTACGTTTAAAGAAGTAACACCTTTTCCGCGAATGCCACACGGAATAATATTATCGAAATAGCCTAAATCAACATTTGCGTTTAGGGCAAATCCGTGCATGGTAACCCAACGTGAGGCGCGAACGCCCATTGCACAAATCTTACGAGCAAACGGAGTTCCTGCACCAAGCCAAACTCCCGTTTCACCTTCGCTTCTTCCCGACTCCAAACCATATTCTGCCAAAGTCAAAATAATAGATTCTTCCAGCAAACGAAGGTATTTATGAATATCTGTAAAGAAATTTTCTAAATCTAAAATCGGATAACCTACAATCTGTCCAGGTCCATGATACGTAATATCACCTCCGCGATTAATTTTATAAAAAGTCGCCCCTTTGGCTTCTAGCTGTTTTTCGTTTAATAATAAGTTTTCTAGATCGCCACTTTTTCCTAAAGTATAAACATGCGGATGCTCCACAAACAATAAATAATTTGGCGTTGGCAGATCAAGTTCTTCTCTTCTGTTTTTGATTTTTAAATCGACTATATCTTTAAAAATTTCTTCTTGATATTCCCAAGTCGATTTATAGTCTCTTTTGCCCAGATCCTGAAGTTGGATTTTTTTATTCATTTTAATTATTTTTCAAACTCAACATCAAAGTTCAGTTTGTCAGGATTCTCCATATAATCCGTAAAAGAGTATTGAATTGTAATTGATTTTCTATCGTCGCTAAATAAAGCACTTGGATTAGATACTGTTTTAATCTTTTTCGGGAAATGATATTTTACAATATAACTAGACGAAGCAAACATCATTTTAGTCATATCTGCAGCTGTATCTTTTGCTTTTGCTGCTTGCAGTTTTTGCTGATCTATTACTGCTTTTCTTGTAAATTTCTTTCCATCATAAGTATAGTTTAATTTACTGCTGTTGTCCCCAAAACCATTTCCAAGTGGACTTGCATTTGCCCCTCCTTCTAATTTTTGAAATGTGCTTAAAGTCTGTAAAACATCCTGAAGTTCATTAACATTTTTAAAATCAGTTCCCAAAGTCATTAGAAACTTTTTTTTCTCTGAACTCATTTTGGTTGACACAACGAAATTTTCTAGTTTTTTAAGCTCTTTCTGAGTCTCAGGTGACAGCTTCGCAATACTGTCTTTTTTTTCTTCAAACAGCTGCTTGAAAGTAAAAGTAGTATCGATATCTTTTTTAGCGTCGCCCATTTGACCTGCAATTTGATCGCCAGCCATTTCCATTAAAGCAGAACCATCCATGTCAACAGAAAATTTTCCGGTTCCGTTATCATTGATGTAAATGTTTTCAGTAAAAGTACAGCTGGTTAATGTCGCTATTAAAAAAGAAAAACTCAGTAATTTATATAATTTCATCGCAGTATATTTTTATCAAAGATACAAAGACTATTTTTAAAAATGCATTTTATTGAAAACCTCCAATTATTGCTCAAATTCAACTTTGAAACCAAAATCGACACTGCTTTCCTGCATATTGCCTAATGGAATTTCGGCAGTAAAGCTTTTTCTATCTTCTGCTACTACGGCATTTTTAACTGACACGGTTTTAATCTTTTTAGGAAAATGATATTCTGCTATATATTTACATTCCTTCATCATTTCTTCTATTTTCTTTGAAAATGGATCATCGCCCTTTTCTTTCTTAGCTTCTTTTTTCTTTTTAGCTTTTTTATCATCTTTAGAAGGTGTTACCGACTTAATAAAAACTTTGCCATCATAAAAAATAGTGGCCGTTGATTTTTCTTCTGGCTTTGGAGCAGCGCTTAGAGCTCCTAATCTTTTTTTATCAGTGGCAGCCAGCGCTTCTAAACTTTCAGCTGGTGTTGCAATAGTTTTAAAATCTGTTCCACTAGGAAAATCAATTGCCATACTATATTCAAATTGCTTTTTTTCGTCGTTTACCTTTATGCTTACTTTAAAATTCTCCAGAAGTTCAAGTTTCTCTTTTTCTTTCTCCAGCTGCGCAAGTTTTTCTTTATCTCCATTTGGCAGTTTAGAAATACTGTCTTTTATTTTAGCAAGAACATCTTTGAAAGTAAAAGTAGTGTCTAAGACTTTATTGACTTTAGCAGAATCTGCTTTTTTCATTCCTAACTTATACATCGGTGACATATCAAAACCATAAGACAAAGTTCCAGATCCATCTTCATTCAAGATCATTTTTTCCTTAAGCGTACAGCTTGTAATACAAAATACAATAAAAAAGCAAAGTAGAATTCTTTTCATAATTTAGGTTTAAGTTATTCAAGCGAAGATACTTTCTTTTAAGAATTATTTGAGGTTTTTATTCTAAAACTACTTCCAGATTTGTCTCTTCAGGATCTCTTAAAAAATCTGAAATCAGAAACTCTAAGGTTAAAGATTTTCCATCTGAGCCAATAGTCGCTTTTGAGTTGGAAACAGATCTTATCTTCATCGGGAAATGATACTTTAAAGTATAATTTTGAACCAAATTTGAAGCGCCATATTTAGCAACAAATTGTTCTGATTCTCTTTTTGCTTTCTCAAATTCAGCAACATTTATAATGGAAACTAAACGTTTAAAAGTTCTCCCATCAAAATCATACGTGATTCTATAATAATGATTTTCTGCAGATAAAGCATAATTATGATGAATGTCTGATGCATAATTTTCGGTCTTGTATAAATCGGGAATTTCTGAAACTGTATTAAAATGAAGCGAAAGTTCGTTTTTATATTCTTTTTCAAAAGAGCTTCTTTTTAAATGCACTTTTACTTTAGCATATTTTTGAAATAACTGCTGCTCTTCTGCTTTATACTTTACGAAGTTCTCGTTGTATTTATTGATATAATCTTGAAAGATATAGGTTGTATCCTGAAAAACATTTTCTTTAGAATATTCTTCTCCTGCTATTTGCATATAACTGTTTTCTTCTCGAATCTGTTCTATTTCTACAGTACCACTTCCGTCTGATTTTATGGTAATTGTTTCTGTAATTTGACAGCTTGCAAAAGAAATTAGCACAAGAAAAACAGATAAATATTTCATTTTTTTTTTAAGAAGATAAGGTTTTAAGTGGCCAAGATACAAAGTTTTTTCTAGTCGATTTCTTACAGAAATATTTTTCGTTTTTTAACCTTATGAAAAACAAAAACTTCTAATCTAGCCCCGATAGAAATGGAAATCCTTTTGTGCCGGGGTTCGGCACGAAAGATTGAAATGTATAGCGGGACTAAAGTTGATTGAAACCCAATAAATTGCTGCTTCAAAAAATCTAAAAACTGCATTAAAAAATCTACATTCTTTTCTTTATCTTTGCACACTTAAAAAACAGAGCACAAAATGGCATTATCAGAACAAGAAATCATCAGAAGAGAAAAACTTCAAAACTTACGCAATCTGGGAATCAATCCTTATCCAGCTAATCTTTTTCCTGTAAATCATACTTCGAAGCAGATAAAGGAAACTTTTGAGGAAGGTAAGAAGGTTATCGTTGCAGGACGTTTGATGAGTGTTCGTGATCAAGGTAAAGCTTGTTTTGCTGAATTACAAGACAGTGAAGGACGTATTCAATTGTATGTGAATCGTGATGTTTTGTGCGAAGGTGACGATAAAACTTTATACAACCAAGTATTCAAAAAATTAACCGATTTAGGAGATTTTATTGGTATAGAAGGTGAATTGTTTACTACGCAAGTGGGTGCGAAATGTATTCGTGTTACTGGTTTTACTTTCTTGAGTAAAACATTGCGTCCGTTGCCATTGCCAAAAGTTGACGAAGACGGAAAAGTACACGATGCTTTCAATGACGCTGAATTACGTTATAGAATGCGTTATGTAGATTTAACTGTAAATCCGCAAGTAAAAGAAACTTTCCTTAAGAGAACTAAATTGTTCACTGCAATGAGAGAGTATTTTAATACTGCAGGATACCTAGAAGTTGATACCCCAGTTTTACAGTCAATTCCTGGTGGAGCTTCTGCAAGACCATTTATTACGCACCACAACTCGCTTGATATTCCGCTTTACATGCGTATTGCAAATGAGTTATACTTAAAAAGATTAATTGTTGGTGGATTTGAAGGTGTTTATGAGTTTTCTAGAAACTTCCGTAATGAAGGAATGGACAGAACACATAATCCTGAATTTACTGCAATGGAAATATATGTAGCCTACAAAGACTACAACTGGATGATGGACTTTGCTGAAGGTTTATTGGAGCATTGTGCAATTGCCGTTAACGGAACTAGTGAAGTTACTTTTGGCGAGCACAAAATCAATTTTAAAGCGCCTTACGCTCGTGTTACCATGACAGATTCTATCAAACATTTTACAGGTTTTGATATTTCTGGAAAAACAGAACAAGAATTGTTTGAAGCTGCTAGAGGAATGGGAATCGAGGTTGACGAAACAATGGGTAAAGGAAAATTGATTGATGAAATTTTTGGAGCAAAATGCGAAGGAAATTATATTCAGCCAACTTTCATTACAGATTATCCAAAAGAAATGTCTCCGCTTTGTAAAGAGCACCGTGATAATCCAGATTTGACGGAACGATTTGAATTAATGGTTTGCGGTAAAGAAATCGCAAATGCTTATTCTGAATTAAATGATCCAATTGATCAAAGAGAGCGTTTTGAAGATCAAATGCGTTTGGCAGCAAAAGGTGATGATGAAGCAAACGGAATTATCGACGAAGATTTCTTAAGAGCTCTTGAATACGGTATGCCTCCTACTTCTGGAATGGGAATTGGAATGGATCGTTTGATTATGTATTTGACGAATAATGCTTCTATCCAAGAAGTTTTATTATTCCCACAAATGCGTCCTGAGAAAAAACAAGCTCAAATCGAACTTTCTGATGAAGAAAAATTCATCATTGACTTGCTTACCAAAAATGAAAATAGAATGGATTTAACGCAGCTAAAAATCACAGCTAACTTAAGCGGTAAAAAATGGGACGCGTCTATGAAAAACTTATCTAAACACGGTTTAACTAAAGTCGTTGTTGACGGAGAGTTTAAATTTGTAGAATTGGTGGGATAATTTGTGTCTTATTTTATTATAAATACAGCCCGATAGGTTTATAACTTATCGGGTTTTTCGTTTTATTTACATAACTTTGATTAATTAAAATGCATTATTATGAGCACTTTAGAAATAAAACTAGAAATTTTTGATAAACTAAAAAATGTTGAAGATGTTAGTCTATTAGAAAAAATCAGAAATCTTTTAAAAAATGCAGATCCTTCAGATGTTTATCAATTTGAACAATATGAATTGGATATGCTAAGAGAAAGTGAAGAAGATATAAAATATGGACGGGTTATTTCTCAAGAAGATTTAGATAAAGAAGATCTAGAATGGCTGTCAGAATAATTTGGACTAATACTGCAGTTAATCAAAGAAGAAAAATATTGAATTATTGGAACAAAAGAAACAAGTCAAAAACGTATTCAAGAAAATTAGTTTTAGAAATAACACAAAGAACTAAATTCTTAGTTGAAAATCCTGAGATTTATGTTAAAACCAGCTTTCCAGATATCAGAACCTCAACGTTAGGACATTATAATATCTTTTATAAAGTAACGCCAAAAGAATTAATTGTTATAGCATTTTGGGACAACAGAAGAAACCCTAAAATCCTTTCTAAAATTCTAAAAAAATAAAAAATAAACCCGACAGATTTTTTTAATCTGTCGGGTTTATTTTTTAAAAAGAATACTTCTCCAATTTCTCCCCTTGAATATCCAAAACCATTGTGCTTTCTTTTGGGACATCGCCTTTTATAATTTGCTGAACAGAAGGATTGGATGGATATTTTCCGCCTTTCATTTTTAGAAGATGAAATTTTCCTCCGCTTTCAAATATAAGATCATAAAATTTTTCTGTTGATGAAGTGGTTACATAAATAGGAAAATCGGTTACAGTGAAACGATTGATTACGCTTCCATCATTTTTTAAAATATAACCCGAACAGCCTCCGCTTCCGCAGAAATATGGATTTGAGAAACCTACAAAATATTCGTTTTTCTGATCGTTATTTAAATCAAAAGCATCATAATAAAAATAACGATCTTCTTTTGTCAATGCAGGAATATCATTCTTTAATAAAACCAATAACTGTTTACGGATTAACTCTACTGCTTTATCTTTTTTTGAAGTAACTTCACTCAAATCTGCAGTTCCTCCAAGTGTTTTAGACAATGTATCCTGAACAATTGTTTTTACAATATTTTTCGAATTGTCTTTATTCTGACAAGAACTCAATGCCAGAAGTACGATTAGAATTAAAATCTTATTTTTCATAATCCTATATTTTAAATTCGTTATAATTTACACCAGCAATGCCGCTTTATTTTCAATATCATTTTGAGTCAGCAATGATTTTATATTATTGAATGTCACCAAAGCAATCTGCGTTAAAGCCTCATTGGTAAAAAACGCCTGATGTGCCGTTACCAAAACATTTGGAAAACTCATCAAACGCTGAATTGCATCATCTTGAATAATGTCTGCAGAAAGATCTCTAAAAAACAGTTTTTCTTCCTGTTCATAAACATCAATTCCTAAATAACCAATTTTCCCTTCTTTTAAACCTTCAATAACCGATGAAGTCTCAATTAATCCACCACGGCTTGTATTGATAATCATAACACTGTCTTTCATAAAAGAAATAGAAGTCGTATTGATAACATGCTTCGTCTGCTCATTTAGCGGACAGTGAAGCGAAATAATATCACTTGATTTAAAAATCTCTTCTAAACCTACAAAAGAAACACCGTCCTTTTTCATTTCTTCACTTTCCACAATATCATAAGCCAAAACTTTACAGCCAAAACCTAATGCAATTTTAGAAAATGCTTTTCCTATATTTCCAGTTCCTATAATTCCAATTGTTTTCCCGAATAAATCAAAACCCAATAATCCGTTTAAAGAAAAATTTTGTTCACGAACTCTGTTGTAGGCTTTATGCGTTTTTCTGTTTAAAGTCAAAATCATTGCCATGGCGTGTTCGGCAACTGCCTGAGGCGAATATGCGGGAACACGGCAAACTTTTATTCCATGTTTTTTAGCCACTTCCAAATCGACATTATTAAATCCAGCACAACGTAAAGCAATTATTTTTACCTTTTTTTCTGCTAATTGATTAATAACCGTTTCATTTACAATGTCATTTACAAAAACACAAACAATCTCGCACTCTTCAATTAAAGCTACTGTCTGAGGATTTAACTGTGTTTCGAAAAAGTTCAACTGAAAACCAAAGCCTTCGTTGTATTTATTAAAAAACGTTTTATCGTAAGGCTGAGTAGAGAAAAAGGCGATTTTGCTATTACTTGGTTCCATAAATTTGATTTTGAATAGTTCCTTAAAATTACGGATTTTATTTTAAAGTAATTTAAGACATAAAAAAAGAGCTTATTAAGCTCCTTAATTATCTTATGTCTCTGCTATTCCACCAACTGCTACTATTTTATTATCTTTTAATTTAATTTCAATACCATGTTCTGTATCTAAATCATAACGAATTGGCATTTTAATCTCATTTCCTTTTAAAATCCTTACGTATAGTAATTCTTTAATGTATTCAAAATGTTTTTCTTTGGTATCAATATTTAAAGGCTCCTCTCCCGACTGTTTTGAATCCTCATAATATTTTGCATAAATCTTTTTATAGCGAAGAAAAGCTTCTTCTTTTATTTGAAGAATAATATCATCAATATTTTCTAAAAAACTGCTATACGTTTTCTCAAAACCATCTAATTCTTCATTTGTTGGAAGCTCTTCAATTTCTTCTCCATCTTCATCAAATTCTTCTCCTAAAAAAACTTGAATTTCATCATCTTTAAAATAAGAAATTTTAAAAAGCTTATTGCCTGAAATTCCTGCCCAGTCTTCTTGAATTTCTCCCCAAAATTTATGATTCATAATTTATACTTTTTTTACAAACTTAAGCTTAATCTATTATTCTCAAAATTCCAATTTAAATTCATTCTTCAAAAAAAAAACTAAAAATCAATCTGTTAAATAAAACATAATTTTAAATATAAGATTAAACCTAAAGATTTTAATAAAGTCTAATCTGAAAACAATTAAAAAACTTGAATATGAAAAAATTATTTATCGCAGCTATGCTATTTGTTGGAATAGCGAGTTTTGCACAAGACATGGATCAAAAACCAGCGCGTGAGCAAAGAGAAAGAATGACGCCTGAACAGCGTAATGAGAAACAGCTTCAAAAACTGACGACAGAATTAAATTTAGATGCTAGTCAGCAGGCGCAGGTAAAACAGCTTTTAGCAGATCGAAGTGCAAAAGCCGAAAAATTTAGAGAAGCTAGAAAAGAAAAAAAAGACAGTAACACAAAACCAACTGCTGAAGAAAAAGCAGCTTTCAAAAAACAAATGGAAGACGAAGTCGCAGCAAATGATGCTAAAATGAAATCTATCTTAAAAGCTGATCAATACACAAAATGGAAAGCGCTGCAAGAAGAGAAAAAAGACAAAATGAGAGATAAAATGAAAGAGCGTCAAAAAGATAAAATCTAATTTGATGCATAAAAAAAAGAGGCTTTTGAAGCCTCTTTTTTGTTATTTAAAATGTTTTCGAAACTTTATCGATCGCATTAATTGTAAAATCTAAATCTTCGTAAGTCAACGCATCTGTAATAAACCACGTTTCGTATGCAGATGGTGCAATGTAAACACCTTCTTGCAATAATCCGTGGAAGAATTTCTTAAACGTTTCGTTATCCCCTTTTGCAGCAGTTTGAAAATCGGTTACCGGATTTGCATCAAAGTGAACCGAAATCATAGAACCTACTCTATTGATTGTAAATACAACGTTATTTTCTTTTAAAACTCTATCGATTCCGGCTTCTAAATACGCTGTTTTTTCTTCTAAACGAGTAAAAATTTCTCTATCGCTATCTAAAGCTTTTAACATTGCATATCCCGCAGCCATCGCCAAAGGATTTCCAGACAATGTTCCTGCCTGATAAACTGGTCCAAGAGGTGCTAAATAATTCATGATTTCTTCGCGTGCAGCAAAAGCTCCAACAGGAAGTCCTCCACCAATTACTTTTCCGAAAGTGACAATATCAGCATCAATTCCGTATAATTCCTGAACTCCTCCACGTGCTAAACGGAAACCTGTCATTACTTCATCAAAAATCAATAAGATTCCGTTTGCAGTACATAAGTCTCTTAAACCTTGCAAGAAACCTTCTTTAGGCACAATACATCCCATATTTCCTGCAACTGCTTCGATAATAATCGCCGCAATTTCTCCTTTATTAGCTTCAATTAAAGTTTTTACATTCTCTAAATCATTGTATTTTGCTAATAAAGTATCTTTTGCAGTTCCTTCTGTAACTCCAGGGCTGTTTGGAGATCCGAAAGTTACAGCGCCGCTTCCTGCCTGAATCAAAAATGAATCTGAATGTCCGTGGTAACAACCAGCAAATTTGATGATTTTATCTCTTTTTGTAAATCCGCGAGCTAGACGAATTGCACTCATACAAGCTTCTGTACCTGAATTTACAAAACGTATTTTGTCAATATTCGGCACCATAGAAACGGCTAGAGCTGCAATTTCTGTTTCCAATTCTGTCGGCATTCCAAATGAAGTTCCCAGTTTTGCTTTTTCGATTACAGCATCAACAACTGGCTGATAAGCGTGGCCTAAAACCATTGGTCCCCAAGAGTTGATATAATCTATTAATTTGTTTCCGTCTTCATCATATAAATATGCACCTTTAGCACTTTTTACAAAAATCGGAGTTCCGCCAACCGCTTTAAACGCTCTTACTGGTGAATTTACTCCTCCTGGAATTACTTTTTCTGCTTCAGCAAAAAGCTGACTACTTCTTTTGTATAACATTTTTTATTTTAGATTTTAGAGTTCAGATTTTAGACTATAACCTGAAAACTTATTTTTGGATTTTTTTTTAGATTGTTTGAAAACTTAGACTGAACACTAAAAACTGAACACTGCCCACTTAATTACTTAACCTTAAGTCTCTGCCCGATCGAAATCGCATTATCGGTTAGATTATTCTTCTTTTTTAAATCTTCAACTAATAAATTAAATTTCTTTGAAATTGAATATAGCGTATCTCCTTTTTGAACCTCATACAAATTCGGATCGTATTGATTCATATTGATCTTTGGATCAGAAGCAACATCATAAGATGATTTTTTTGGCGGAGCCGAAGTATTTATTGGCACATAATTTCTTCCTGTAACCTGACAATCGTATTGATGCAGATTATATCTTTCAATATAACTAATTAATTTATCTGGATATTTAGGATCTGTTGCATAACCGCAAGCTCTCAGTCCTTTTGCCCAAGCTTTGTAATCGTCTTTTTCGTAAGTGAATAAGCTAGCATATCGTTTTTTTCCAACCAAGAATAAAGCGTGATCTCTATACGATTCTGATGCCTGCGGATATTTTCTAAAACATTCCTGAGCCGAGTCATCGTCATGGCGAACACTTTCTCCTAGCCAATCATTATGACATTTTATTCCAAAATGATTATTAGCATCTACAGCCAAATCTCCTCTTCCTGCACCAGATTCTAAAATTCCCTGCGCCAGAATAATACTCGCAGGAATTCCGTAAGTCTTCATGTTTCCCATTGCAATTTCTTTGTATTGCAACACATAATTATTAATCAAATCACTGGTAACAACTGTTTTAGATGTAGATTGAATAACCTCAGTTGTATTATTTGTAGAAGGGTAATTTTTACCGATTGGTTTAGTAGGAGTACTTCTTTTTGTTGCTGCCGTTCGAGTTTGAACTGCTGCCGCTTTTTTAGTCGTCGCGATGGCAGGCTTACTAGAAGAGCAGCTTGCTAAAGCTAATATTACGAGAAGTAATACAATTTTTTTAATCATTGGTTTTGAGTATTGGTAATTTCTTCTGCTTCAGCTTTATATTCATTCCATCAATTCCCTGCAATCCGCCTGTGTGAATGAGTAAAATTTTTGAATGTGCAGGAAAATAATTTTTGTTTATTAAATCTATAACGCCAAAAACCATCTTTCCTGTATAAATTGGATCTAAGGGCACTTTTGTTTCTTCAAAAAAAGCATTAATAAATTCAATTAATTCTAAATTTATCTTGCCATATCCTCCAAAATGATAGTCAGAAATTAAATTCCAGTTATCCTTTTTTGCAAAAATACGAATTTCATCGGTTAAAAAATCACCTTTTAACGCTGGAAAGCCCAAAATTTTCTGATTTTGCAGCGAACTATTAATTAATCCCGAAATCGTGCCGCCTGTTCCAACAGCACAGCAAACGTAATTAAAAACCGAATCTTCATCTGTCAAAATCTCTTCACAGCCTTTTACAGCAAGTTCATTTGTGCCTCCTTCGGGAACGAGATAAAAATCGCCAAATTTATCTTGCAACTTTTCTATAAAAGATTCTTCACTTTTTAAACGATACTCTTCTCTCGAAACAAACTCAAACTGCATTCCGTTTTCTTGAGCAAATTTTAAAGTTGGATTTTCTTGTATTTTATCTAAAAGTTCGTCTCCGCGAATGATGCCGATAGTTTTAAAACCTTGTTCTTTTCCTGCATAAGCTACTGCAGCAATATGATTGGAAAAAGCTCCGCCAAAAGTCAATAAAGTGTCTTTGTTTTCGGCTTTAGCCTGAAGTAAATTGTATTTCAACTTTCTAAATTTATTTCCTGATACAAAAGGATGAATTAGATCTTCGCGCTTTATTGTCAAAGAAATATGATTCGGAAAATTGATATTTATATGTTGATTGAAAACTGGGTTCATTTTTTAAAGTTGAAAGTCAAAAGTCGAAAGTCAAAAGTGACAATTTATATCTTTTTTTTTATGCTTAAAGCTTATTGTTTTTCATGTAATTCCGAAACTGAAAAAATGATCTTTTTTTGAGATAACTCAAATCAGTTTCGTTTGTATAGGCTTCTCTTTCAAAACTGATATTTCGGTACGCTAAATCTTTGTTTTTGTATTGGATGAAACGAATTAAAAACTCAAAAACATACCAAATAAAGAATGGAAGAATTAACATTTCTAATTGCTGACGTAAATGTATCTTTTCATGATTGACAAAAACTCCATTTGCTTTATCAAAATCATATTTAACCAAAACAAACGGAAATACAGCCATTCCTCGATAACCTTTCGGAATTAAATATTTGGCAACAATCAGAAACATTGGCTGTAAAATTTATAAATTTGTAGCTATAAAATTGTTCGATTTCAATAAAATCATAATCAAATATTTTTATTTTTGATTTTTAATTATTCGAAAAAGAACGCGAAGCAGATTTATGAAAGAGCAAAGTAATGAAAATAAATTAATCGAAGGCGAAGATTTTTACTATACGCCTGAAGGTTACAAATGCTTTACTGAAAAACATCATTTAAAACGTGGTTACTGCTGTAAAAGTGGCTGCCGCCATTGTCCGTATGGATTTGACAAACGAACAGGAGAAATAAGAAGAAAAACGAATTAGATAATTTAAATAAATTCCAATTTTTAAATTCCAAATTCCAATCTAAAATTTAAAATCAACAATCTAAAATATTAATATGGATATCCATTCACGAAAATTCAGGATTAAAATCCACAAGTCCTATCATAGGTCGGATATCCGTTATCCTTAGTTTTTTTTTAATTAGAAAATGTGACAATTTATCAATGAGTCACTTTGAAAATGGGATAATTAAAATAAATTCCAATTTCCTCGGCTGATATTTCGCTCCGCTGGAGCTTTTATATTGGAGTTACTGTTTTTTATAAATATTTCGCCTTTCCAAGGCTTTATTTTATCAGCTCCAGAGGAGCTAAATATTTATAGAACCAATTAACCGTCAGTCACATTTAAGCCCCAGCGGGGCGACATAATTTTATAAAAAACCAAAAATTAATCTGCTGTTAATCTAACTGCAATATCTTAGCATCTTAGATCCTCAGCACCTTAGAATCTTAAAAAAAAATGACTTTCAAAGAACAAATACAACAAGGAATACCTTCTATATTACCTCCAAAACAGGCATACGATCCAGCAATTAATCATGCTCCGAAACGAAAAGAAATTCTTTCGGCAGAAGAAAAAAAGCTGGCTCTAAAAAATGCTTTGCGTTATTTTGATCCAAAACACCACGCCGAATTACTTCCTGAATTTTCAGAAGAATTAGAAACATACGGCCGTATTTATATGTACCGTCTTCGTCCAGATTACAGAATGTACGCAAGACCGATTGACGAATATCCAGGGAAATCATTGCAGGCAAAAGCGATTATGCACATGATTCAGAACAATCTGGATTATGCTGTAGCGCAGCATCCGCACGAATTGATTACGTATGGCGGAAACGGTGCTGTTTTTCAGAACTGGGCTCAATATTTATTGACGATGCAATATTTGTCTGAAATGACAGATGAGCAGACTTTGACAATGTATTCAGGTCACCCAATGGGATTGTTTCCTTCTCATAAAGAAGCACCAAGAGTTGTAGTAACAAACGGAATGGTAATCCCTAATTATTCTAAACCAGACGATTGGGAAAAAATGAACGCTTTAGGAGTTTCACAATACGGACAAATGACAGCGGGAAGTTATATGTACATTGGCCCACAGGGAATTGTACACGGAACAACTATTACGGTTTTAAACGGTTTTAGAAAAATAAAACAAAATCCAGAAGGAAGTTTATTTGTAACTTCTGGGCTTGGCGGAATGTCAGGAGCACAACCAAAAGCAGGAAATATTGCTGGTTGTATTACTGTTTGTGCCGAGGTAAATCCGAAAATCACCAAAATTCGTCACGAGCAAGGTTGGATTAATGAAGTGGTAACTTCTACAGACGAATTGGTTGACAGAGTAGCTTTGGCGAAAGCCAATAAAGAAACCGTTTCCATTGCTTATTTAGGAAATGTGGTGGATGTTTGGGAACGTTTCGATCAGGAAAACATCAAAATTGATTTAGGTTCAGATCAGACTTCGCTTCATAATCCTTGGGCTGGAGGTTATTATCCGGTTGGAATTTCATTTGAAGAAGCAAATGATTTGATGGCAAATAATCCAGAATTATTCAAAGAAAAAGTTCAGGAAACTTTACGCCGTCACGCAGATGCTATTAACAAACACACTGCAAAAGGAACTTACTTTTTTGATTACGGAAATGCCTTTTTACTAGAAGCTTCTCGCGCTGGTGCTGATGTAATGGCAGCAAATAATATTGATTTTAAATATCCAAGTTATGTTCAGGATATTATGGGACCAATGTGTTTTGATTACGGATTTGGTCCTTTCCGTTGGGTTTGTACTTCTGGAAAACCTGAAGACTTATTAAAAACTGATGCCATTGCTTGTGAAGTTTTAGAGAAAATGGCAGAAACTGCTCCAAATGAAATTCAGCAGCAAATGCAGGATAATATCAAATGGATAAAAGGTGCGCAAGAAAATAAACTGGTTGTAGGTTCTCAAGCTCGAATTCTTTATGCAGATGCTGAAGGACGAATTAAAATCGCTGAAGCTTTTAATCAAGCAATCGCAAAAGGCGAAATTGGCGCAGTTGTTTTAGGACGCGATCACCACGACGTTTCTGGGACTGATTCTCCTTACAGAGAAACTTCAAATATTTATGACGGTTCTCGTTTTACTGCCGATATGGCGATTCATAATGTAATTGGAGATAGCTTCAGAGGAGCAACTTGGGTTTCTATTCACAATGGCGGCGGAGTTGGCTGGGGAGAAGTTATAAATGGTGGATTTGGTATGGTTCTTGATGGCTCTACTGAGGCTTCAAAGCGTTTAGCTTCAATGCTTTTCTGGGATGTTAACAACGGAATTTCCAGAAGAAGCTGGGCTAGAAATGAAGGTGCTGTTTTTGCGATAAAACGTGCCATGGAAGTTGAGCCATTATTAAAAGTAACTTTACCTAATCTAGTCGATGAAAGTTTGCTTTAAAATAACGTAATGTCATCCTGAGCGAAGTCGAAGGCTTATAGAGACGAAAGGGCTTTGACTACGCTCATCCTGGCAGATTTAAAAAAGAACATTAATTCTTAGAAATATGAAAACACTTAAGTTAATTCCGTTTTTGCTACTGCTGATACTTACTTCTTGCAGTACTGTGACCGTTTATTCTGATTATGACAAAACTGTCGATTTTACGCCTTATAAAACGTATGCCTATTTTAAGCCCGGAATTGACAAGGTTGAAATATCAGATTTAGACAAAAGAAGAATTCTACGTGCAATTGATGATCAGATGCAGGCTAAAGGTTTTACCAAAAGTGAAAATCCTGACTTGCTGGTAAACATTTTTACAAAATCAAGAGAGCAAGTAGATGTAAACCAATTTACTGCTGGCTGGGGTTATGGCTGGGGCTGGGGTTGGAATCCTTACATGATGTACGGAGGACAAACTACAGTTTCTACTTCTACGGAAGGCACTTTGTATATTGATTTAATCGATGCTAAAAAGAAAGAAATGATCTGGCAAGGTGAAGGAGTTGGAACTTTGACAAGAAACATCGATAAAAAAGATGAAAAGATTGCTGAATTCGTTGCTAAAATTTTAGCTCAATATCCGCCAGTTAAAAAATAGTTTTCAGTCGCAGTTGACAGTTTTCAGTTTTTGTAAAACTTTAAATAGTTGCGAACTTTTCAGAAATAATTAATACATTTGCGCTTCAATCAGTAAAGAAAATGACAAACTTTAACAACATTATTATCGCTATTATTAGCATTATTGCAATTCAGCAGTAATGGCGAGGTGTTATATAAGTTTGTAAAATATAATTTATAGAAACCTCCCAATTGGGAGGTTTTTTATTTTAAAAATAATTTTAAATAGCCACGAATTACACAAATTAGCACGAATTATTTTTTTTTCTAAAAATAATAAAATTAGTGTCAATTCGCGTAATTCGTGGCAAAACGAAAAACATCATGAGTTTATTTGACGAAGTACTTAATGCCCAAAAGCATCTTGAGAATGTAGTTGCTGCAACGCCTTTAACGCAAAATTTAAATCTTTCAGACGAATTTGAATCGACTATTTTATTAAAAAGAGAAGATTTACAAATTGTGCGTTCGTATAAAATTCGGGGTGCTTACAATAAGATTTCTTCGTTAAGCGAAAAAGAAAAAGCAAACGGAACTGTATGCGCCAGTGCAGGAAATCATGCTCAAGGAGTCGCTTATTCTTGCAATCTTTTAAAGATTCATGGTAAAATTTACATGCCAAAAACTACTCCAAAACAAAAAGTAAAACAAGTTCAATTATTTGGAAAATCGTTTGTTGAAATTGTTTTAACGGGAGATACTTTTGATGATGCTTATGCTTCTGCAACGGCTGATGCTATCAAAAATCACAAAACATTTATTCATCCTTTTGATGATGAAAAAGTAATCGCTGGTCAAGGAACTGTAGGATTGGAAATCTTAGAAAGTTTTAAAGAACCAATAGATTATGTTTTTGTTCCTATTGGCGGCGGCGGACTAGCTTCAGGATTGTCTGAAGTTTTCAAACATTTAAGTCCGCATACAAAAATCATTGGCGTTGAACCAAAAGGTGCTCCTTCGATGAAAACATCAATTGAAGAAAATAAAAATACACCTCTAAAATCAATCGATAAATTTGTAGACGGTGCAGCAGTAAAACAAGTTGGCGACAAAACTTTTGAAATCTGCCGATATAATTTAGAAGATATTATTCTGGTTCCAGAAGGAAAAGTCTGCACTACAATTTTGAGATTATACAACGAAGAAGCAATGGTTGTAGAACCAGCGGGAGCACTAACAATTGCTGCTTTGGATTTTTATAAAGATAAAATAAAAGGCAAAAATGTGGTCTGCATTGTAAGCGGAAGCAATAATGACATTGAAAGAACAGCCGAAATAAAAGAACGTTCCTTGCTTTACGAAGGTTTAATGCATTATTTTATGATTCAGTTTCCACAGCGACCAGGAGCTTTAAAAGAATTTGTCAATAATATTTTAGGCCCAGACGATGATATTACATATTTTCAGTTTGCGAAGAAAAATAGTCGTGAAGTAGGTTCTGTTGTGGTTGGTTTAGAATTGAAAAACAAAAATGATATTATGCCAATTAAATTGAAAATGACCGAAAATGGTTTTGAGTTTCAATATCTGAATGACAATCAGGATTTGTTTACACAATTGATCGGATAAAATAAAAAACAAAGGCTGTCAGATGGGATGACAGCCTTTTCACATTCAATACAAATTACTAATTGAATTGTGTGGATTGTAATTATTGCTTCAAGATTTTTTTCGAATAAGAACCTTTACTATCGTTAACTTTTACAATGTAAACGCCTTTTGGCAATCGAGAAATTTCTACTTCAGCTTGATTTCCTTTTACAAATTTTACGTTTTTCTTTAAAACTGGCTGTCCAGTAATATTGAAAACCTGTACTTCTGCATCTCCTTCATGATTAGTATCAATTTTTAAAGAATCATCTGCTTCATTTACAAAAATGGTCATGTCATTTGAACTTGTATTTTCAACTGCAGTTGTTTGCGCGGCTAAAGCACTTTTTGCTGCAGAAGATTCAACCTGCACCAACTGCCACTGCTGATTTAGACCTCCTGTGTAAGCCCAAACCTGAATATTGGCACCGTTTGCTGTAGAAACATTTTCAACGTCAAGCGATTTGCCACTGTTTACATTTATAATTTTGTAATATCCTGTACCAAGACTTGTTACTGTCCATTTAAATTCATTTGAAGATGAGAACGTTTTTTGCTGTACTTTTAACCCATCAGCTGTTCCGTTGTTTTCAACAGCCAAATACATTCCTGTCGATTTTACGATAATATAATAATTCCCGCTTCCGTCAGAAACAAACTTCCATCTTTGGTTGCTTCCTCCTCCATTTGTAATATCATACTGCTGAATTCTGCTTCCGCTTGTAGTTGCATTATCAGCCACATCTAAACCTTTATTACTGTTTCTTGAAATAATGTTATAATAGCCTGGAAAGCCTGTTGAACCTGCCGTTACAGTAATGGCACTCGTTGCAGTTTTTGCTCCATCAACAGTAGTAGCAGTAATTGTAGCATTTCCTGCCGCAATTGCAGAAACCAATCCGTTTGAGTTTACTGTAGCCACAGAAGTATTGCTTGAACTCCAATTTACTGCAGTATTTGTAGCATTACTAGGAGAAACTGTTGCTGTCAATTGCTGTGACTGACCTGTCGTAAGCGTTGCAGAAGTTGGGCTTACGCTAACTCCCGTAACCGCAACTGGGTTTGATGCTCCCCAAGTAAAAGTAACCGCAGAAGACGCTGGAACTGCATAATTAAATGCTGATGATCCCGAAACTACTTTTATAGTATTTGATGATCCGCCTGAATTATAAATTACAAGTGCAGTTGAACCATCAGGGTTTTTAAATGCAACCGCAGCAATACTACCGCTTGTACTTGAAGAATTAATTCTTACTGCACCCGGTTTCACGTATTTAGAAATCTGACCAATAATATAATATGCTACATTTTTAGTATAACTAGTACTATTATTAACCGTGATAGCGCCTAAACAAGTACTGCATCCTCCAGGAGTGCGAGGGCCTAAACTTGAATTGTTTGCCGCATTCCATTCTAAAACTGTTTTAGACCAGTTATTTGTACTTCCAATAACAACGTTTTGCATGTGCCAGCCAAAATCTCCACTAAAGCTTCCGCCTGAACCCGTATATTGTTCTGTAAAATAAACGTTTTTATTGGTTTGAGTTTTTACCGTTGACATTGCTGAAATATTTCCTAAATACAAGTGAAATGCCGCTCCATCAACATAAGAGCTATTATTTAAAACATCAATCGGATAAGCTGTATTATCGCAATTGTGGTCAAAAGCAATAATTTTAATATTCCCATAACCCGCGGCAGCCATCTGAGGCCCAAGCTGTTGATTGATGAAATTCTTTTGTTCTGTAGAATTCATCAGCATACTTGGTTCATTGTTTGGATTTTCTGGTTCGTTTTGCGGTGTAATTGCCCAAATATTAATACCTTGTGCTTTCATAGCATCAAAATATTTTACGAAGTATTTTGCATACGCTGCATAATATTGCGTTTGCAGAGAGCCTCCAACCCAAGATCCGTTGGTTTTCATCCATCTTGGTGCAGACCAAGGCGTTGCCAAGATTTTGATGTTAGGATTAATGAGTAAGATTTTTTTAAGGATTGGAACCAAATAAGTTAAATCAGGTCCGTTTAAGCTGAAATTGTTCATGTTGGTGTCGCCCGAAGTTTCATTATAACTGTAAGACGAGCTGCTTAAATCTGAAGCTGCAATACTAATACGAACTACGCTTGCATTTAATCCCGTTGTCGGATTGTATAAATCATTCAACAGTTGGTTTTGCTGTGTCGCTGCCATTCCAGAAATGACTTCACAGCTTCCTTCGGTAAGTGTGTAACCGAATCCGTCCATGGTTTGATAGGTCGTTCCTGCATTTACTGTTACAGTTGAAGGATTGGTTCCCGAATTGGTTCCGAAACTTACAGTTGCCTGTTGTTGCAATAATTTTGTTTGATCTCCTGTAGTCATAAAAGGAGTTACCGTCTGAGCATTTAAGCTGTTCATGAATAAAAGCGTACCGCAACATAGTAGTTTCAACGCTTTACTTACCCGAATTGTAGGTGTTTGAGTAGTTTTGTGCATTCTTTTGTGGTTTTGGTTTGATAATTAGTTTTTTCTTATTTATTCAGTTTTATTTTACTAAAACAGCACAATATTATGAGTATTTTTATAACATTCTCAATTTTTTAACTTTACAAATACACATCAAATTAAAAAAACTGATATAACAAAAACTCATCTTACTGTTTTTCAAAACACTGAACAACAATATTTTAAAAAATTAAAAATCATAAAAAACTTACCCGTTAAAATCAAAATAACTCATCATAAAATAAAAAATCTATACAATTCCTTACAAAACGCGATTTTACCTAGCAAATAAAGGGCATATGACATTTATCAGGGAAGTAAAAGAAAGATATATTGTATTTTTGCAGCTTACTTAAAATACAATAAAATGACAGCTTTAAAAGATATTTCGACAATAGAAGACATTCAGCAAATGGTTAACAGCTTTTATGCAAATGTTAGAAAGGACGATTTAATCGGGCCGATATTTAATGATAAATTGCAAGATCGCTGGGAACCGCATCTTCAAAAAATGTACAATTTCTGGCAAACCATTTTATTTGATGTTCGCGCTTATTCTGGAACACCTTTTCCTCCGCACAAACAATTACCGGTAGACAAAACACACTTTGACCGTTGGATTGCTATTTTTAATTCTACAATAGATTCGCAATTTGCTGGGCCAATAACAGAAGAAGCCAAAATGCGAGCTACCAATATGGCTTTTATGTTTAGCCACAAAATTGAATATTTTAGAAATGCAGAAAATGAAATGAGAAATACCGTCAAAAAATCTTAAAAAATTTCTTTCAATTAAAAAGTAGAACTTTATATTTGATAAAATGAATTAACCCCAAATCTATATTCTTTTATTTATGAAAAAAGTAATTTTCTTTGTTACAATCTGTTTCTCATTTTTAAATCAATTATCAGCACAATCACAGACTTCAGCTTCAAATTTATATAAAGGAACCGTTGACGGAAAAACGCCGATAACGGTTTATATTAAAATAGAAGAAAACCCTTGCACAGCCGATTTAATGTATACTTCGATGTATCGTCAGAATAAATCGAAAAATTGGATTCAGCTTAATGTTACTCAAAACAGAAAAAAAGAAAATGAATTTGTGTTAGTTGAGCAAGGATTTAGTGGTGTTTTGATTTTACAAAAATTAGGAGATTCTTTCACTGGTCTATGGATTAGTCCTGATGCTAAAAAACAATTAAAAGTGGATCTGAAAGAAGCTTCGATGACTAAAAAAGAACTTGAAAACTTCGAAAAAACAATGGAGAAAGTGAATTATGAAAATAATGACTGCTAAAATTCCATTTATTTCAGCTTTGTAAAAATCTACAAAAATGCAATAAAAGTCAATTTCGAATAAAAATTTTGTGATGGATGATAAAAAATCGAGCTATAAATTCGTAATTTTACATTTTAATCTACAACGTTTTCGAAATGAATCCAAACATTGAAACCAATCCGTTATTAGAGCGATTGCCTAAACATTTACAGCAATTCATTAAACCTCAAGATTATAGCGATTACACTCCTATCAATCAGGCGGTTTGGCGATATGTTATGCGTAAAAATGTAGATTATCTTTCTAAAGTAGCACACGATTCTTATCTAGAAGGTTTACGTAAAACTGGCATCGAAATCGATTCGATTCCAAGCATGTATGGCATGAACCGTATTCTTAGCGAAATTGGCTGGGCAGCGGTTGCCGTTGACGGATTTATTCCGCCAAATGCTTTTATGGAGTTTCAAGCTTATAATGTTTTGGTTATTGCATCAGATATTAGACAATTAGAACATATTGAATATACTCCTGCTCCAGATATTATTCACGAAGGTGCCGGCCACGCTCCTATTATTGCAAATCCTGAATATGCTGAATATTTGAGACGTTTTGGTGAAATTGGCTGTAAAGCGATTTCTTCTCATAAAGATTATCAGATGTATGAAGCGATTCGCTTGCTTTCTATTTTAAAAGAAGCAGAAGATACTCCGCAAGAAAAAATCGATGAAGCTGAAAAAGCGGTTGCCGATTTGCAGAATGATATGGGAGAATTGTCTGAAATGGCTCAAATTAGAAATCTACATTGGTGGACTGTTGAATATGGCTTGATCGGAACAGTTGAAAATCCAAAAATATATGGTGCTGGATTACTTTCTTCAATTGGCGAAAGTGCCCACTGTATGACCGATAATGTAAAGAAAATCCCTTATGATATTTCGGCAGCAAATCAGAATTTTGATATTACACAGTTGCAGCCACAATTATATGTAACTCCAAATTTTTCTTATTTAAGTTTAGTTCTAGAAGAATTTGCTCATAAAATGGCACTTCGTACAGGAGGTCTTTCTGGAATTAAAAAACTGATTCAATCAAATGCTTTAGGAACTATTGAATTGAGCACAGGTTTGCAGATTTCTGGAATTTTCACGAATGTCATTGAAGAAGAAGGAAAACCTGTCTACATTCAGACTACAGGAAAAACGGCTTTGGCTTACCGCGAAAAAGAATTAGTAGGACACGGAACTTTAACGCATCCGCACGGATTTGGAAGTCCGATTGGAAAATTGAAAGGTTTTAATCTCGCCATTGAAGATATGAGTCCGAAGGATTTACAGGCTTATAATATCATTGAAGGAGAAAAAATAAAACTAGAATTCGAAGGAAATATTATTGTTGAAGGAGAAATTATTACGGGTTCTAGAAATCTTCACGGAGAAATTATTTTAATCAGTTTTCGAAATTGCACCGTAACTCATGGAGAAACTATTTTGTTTCAGCCAGAATGGGGCAATTACGATATGGCAATTGGCAAAAAAGTGATTTCTGCTTTCTCTGGCCCAGCCGATGTAAATAGTTTTGACTTGATCAATATTGTTCCTTCAACAAAAACAATCAAAGCAAAACATACGGAAAAGCGTGATGAATTAGAACATTTATACGCAACCGTTAGAGATATTAGAATAAATAAAAACGCTAAAACAGAACTAAAATCTGTTTTTGAAAAGCTAAAAAATAACCATTCAAACGACTGGTTATTGGCTGTTGAAATTGCAGAACTTTTGAAAGATTCTGATGAAAAACAGCTTTTACAGGAAGTTTTGGTTTATCTAGATCAACTGAAAGTGAAACGCCCTGAAGTAGCACATTTAATTTCTGGCGGATTGGATTTGATTTTTGATAAAGAAACAGTTTAATTTTTAAGGCTCAAAGGCACATAGTTGCAAAGGTTCAAAGTTCCTTTGCCTTTTGCATTTTTTAATCTCGCAAAGACGCAGAGTCGCGAAGTTTCCTTTCAATTGCCTCCTGCTTTAGCTGGAGGTATTTATAATATAAGCAAAAAGGGCTTTAGCCAAAATATGAGATTTGGCTAAAGCCTTTTGATTTAGGCTTTATTTTCCCTCCAACTAAAGCAGGAGGCAATTCAAAAAATCATTTTAATCCTTTAATCTATGGCAAAAACCTCTGAAACTTTGTCGCTCCAAACCTTTGAACCTACAATTTCAAATCCTGAGTTAACTCTGTTTCAGATTCAATAGTTTTTCCGTTATACTGCAGTTTCCATCCCATCGAATTGGTCATGATTAAAATCTTAGACAATTCACTTATCAATCTATTTTGGGCATTGGTTTTAAGGGTAGAATTTTCGATTTTCTTAGCTAAGTTAGCCTTTACCGATTTATTGATTTTATTGTAATCATCTCCCGTAAACGGATTCAGTTTGCTTTGTTCTACATCATAAAACTGAATATCTGGATTTATGGTAATTTCTTCTTTTGGAATATTTAAAATTGTAATGGTCTTGTTTTTTTCATCAATATCATATTTCATTTGATGCAGATCATAAGCAACCGTTACATTAGCATTGACCACAATGAGTGCTTTTTTCTCAAAAGAAATCATGTCCATTAAATACTTTTGCTGATTTTTATAGGTGATGACTTCTGAGAAATGCCCTTCGGTAACAACCAATTTCCCAACGTTAAGAATCTGCTGCTGAATTAAATTGGTATTATACTGAATATCAGAATCGTCTTCTTTTTTGAACTGGCAATATTTAAACCCCAGAACAATTATTAAAACAACAACTCCAATACCTATAATTCTTTTGATCAAGTTTTGCATTCCTCTAAAATATTTTAGACCAATTTACTCCTTTTTTTAGTTTTTTTGCCACGAAATTATTTCTTTTTCTGCCACGAATTCACGAATTTCCGCTAATCTCTTTGCCTATTAATTTTTCAATTTCACTAATTTTAATTTGTGAAATTCAACTATAAGTATCCGAATAGATTAGCGAAAATTCGTGAATTGCTTCGCCTGTTCGCTATCGCTCGAGTCGTGGCTAATCGACCCTGGCAAAAAACTTTAGAATGGATATCCAATAGCGATATTCAAAATCAGGTTATCTTTTCTCCATGAACTGCTTCCGAAATTAATATCGTCAATTACCCATCTTTGTCCGTCTGGCAAAGCAGGATTTCGAAGCGGAATGGCTAAATCGGTTCTTAAAATCAAAAACGATAAATCAAAACGTAAACCTGCACCTGCTCCAACGGCAATCTCTTTCATAAAATCTTTTGAAATCTCAGCACCAGGTTTGTTCGGATCGGCATGTAAAAGCCAAATATTACCAGCGTCTAGGAACACAGCCCCTCTTACAATACTAAAAAGTTTTGCTCGGTATTCGGTATTGAATTCCAGTTTTAAATCGGCTGATTGATCGGGTGTATAATTATCACTTGTATTTTGCGGAATAACATAACTTCCTGGCCCTAAAGTTCGTGCTCTAAAAGCTCGAATACTATTGGTTCCTCCTACAACAAACTGCTTAGATGCTGGAAGTGTTCTCGAATTTCCGTAGGCAAATCCAGCGCCTACAATCAATCTGCTGGCTAACTCACTTTCTTTTCCCAATTTTAAATAATGCCTGAAATCTGATCTGATTTTCACATATTGGCTAAACGGAACATCAAAGATTTTTATCGTATCGTTTTTCTTAATATTGGCTCCAGTAATCGCCCCTGTTAGATTTCCAGCCAAATCCAATTCACCATTAAAATAGATTGTATTCTTTTTACGTTTCTGCATGGTATTGGTATAGGTGTAATTGTAGGTAGGTCCAAAAACCAACTGTTTTTCAATTACTTTTCCCAATGCTGGATCTTCATCAATATCTGCCATATATTCTGGTGTTACATGGTTTGGGCTCACATAAGTCACGTCAATAACATTCAATTGATGTTCTTTACGAATGTTTTCTTTCCACATATAACCAAAAGAAGTATTAAAAGAATTCAAAGCATACAATTGCGTTCTTTTTTGATACTCGTAACGTAAGGTCGCTTTGGTTCTTGGCACATATTCGCTGTTCCCTTCAATATGAAAAGGCGTTATAAATCTTGGCCAAGTTAAACTAACTTCACCTCCAAGTTTATAAATATTTTTCCCTCTGTTTACGCCACCCAACTGAAAATCGGCTCCTCCGAAAACAGAAGCCGTAAACAATTCAGCTCCTTTAAGAAAGTTTCGGTTATTCCAGTTTAGATTTAATTCTGTACCTGTATAACTTGCAGAATTGGTTTTTCCAATCACTTCTACACGAATAAACTTCTTAGGTAAAAGAGTCAAATAGTAATAAGAATCTAAAGTATTCGGAATGGAATCTGACGGTTTAAATTCATTCTTTACAAAACTGAAAGTTCCCAGATTTACAAATCGGTTTAAAGTTAAGTTATGATCTTTTCGATTATACACATCCCCTTTCTTAAAATAAATTGTTCGATCGTAAATTCTTGGTTTAAAAGTTTCTGTCGTGTCAATTATAGTGAGATCTTTATATTGCGTGATATTTTTTTTTCTGTAAACCGCACTATCATTCGTTAGAGAATAATTAGGATACACAAAGATTTTATCAATTTTATAAGAAGTCAAGGCTTTTACAGGCGTATCATCTTTTATAACCAATCTGATTCGCACTTCATGATCGCCTTTACTACTATCAACTTGAGCCAAAATATAATCTGGATTAAAATAGAAATAGCCTTTTTCTTTTAATCGCGCATCGATTCTTTCTCTTTCTGCTTTTATGACATCCAAATCATATGGTTTTCCCACTTTAAGCAGACTCCTTTTATGACTTCTAGCAATAATTTTTGACATTTTTAAAGAGTCGTCAGGAAATGTAACGCTTTTTATAATGTACTGTTTTCTTGGCGTCACAATATATTCTGCAGTTACCCTTTTATTTCGAACAGTTGAATCGGCACTTACGCGGGTTTTAAAATATCCTCTATTTTCTGTAAAATTTCGCAAAACTGAAGCATTATAATCCAAATCAACTTTACTGAAAAGTACTGGCGGTTCTCCAACTTTATTACGGAGCCAATATCTTGTTCCTTTATCTTTTTTGGGTTGGCCTGCAAGATTATATATCAATAATTTAGGACGAAGTCCGAAGATTTGTTTGTTTGGTTTTGGACGCAATAAACCTTCTAATTCTGTTTCCAAAGCTTTTCGATCTTTCTTTTTCATAATCGAATCTTTGATGGTAACAGAACCGCCAGTATAAAGCAACTCTCCATCGGGAAGGTATTTTGTATTACTGCATCCTAAAACAAAAAACAAGGAAAGCAGCGCGATATACTTTAAATATATATTTCTATGATTAAGTCTTTTGCTCATTTCCTTCAATTGTTTTTTCGTCTTCGTTCTCTTGCAGTTTTCCTTTTTCTTTATCTTCTTTCTTTTTTTGTTTTTCTTTTTCCTTGCGAATTTTTTCTTCTTTTATTAATTCTTTTTCTGCTTCCGTACGATGAAAAAGTTCTCTGAATTTGTTATAGCTCATCGTAATCACAAAAGCAACTCCTGTCTCGATTACCTGACCTTCTACCGCAACCTGATATTGGTTCTTACGATAGGCACGAACCATATAACGACCGTCTTTTGTTAATTGATAATCTAACGCAACGTCTCCAGCAATATTGGTGCTTTCTTCATTGGCACGTTCTTGTCCTTCAACACCAAAACTGCTTCCAACGGTAATTTTCAATCGATCATCAAGCAGTTTTTTAGAAACTTCAACATTAAGATCTGTTCTGTTCTGCATCGTTCCTGTTGTATAATCTTCTGTCGATTCTAAATCGAAATTAACTTCAAATCCTTCAATAAGATCTCCCGCCAGATTATTTAATTGTTGCGAAAGTATTTTACTCACACTTTGTCTCGCAAAAGATTCTGCATTTATACCGCCACTTTCACTCGCAAACGGATTTTCGCCCACAAATCGGTTCAATAATAAAAGGGCAAAAACTTGTTTGTTTAATTCTGCTGGATCTTGCTCTAATTGTTTCAGTTTTGCCCGTGTCATATCTACCACATCTGAAGCAACATTATAATTTCCTTCAGGAAGTACAATTCCAAATGAAATTTCTGGTTTCATCAGCTCTCCATTCATTTTCAGTAAAGTCTGAAACGGAAGTTTTTGTTTGTAGGTATTCTGTTCTGCCGGTGTTTTATTCTGTAACTGACTTCCTAACAAATCAATTGGAGCAGTATTTACTTTGTAAATAGCTGTAATATTTAAAGTTGCCATTGTTGGTTCGCCGTTCCAAGTGATGAAACTTCCTTTCTGAATATCAAATTTTCTTTTGATTCCGTTAAAGTTCATTTCATAAGCGCCATCCGAAAACTCATATTTCCCCGTCAAAGTTGTTTTTCCCGATTGATCGATTCCGCCGACCAATTCTGCTTCTCCCTTCAAATTCAAATAATCGCCATTAGATTTGTCAATCAGCAAAGTCAATTCTGCTTCTTTATTGATCGAAATGGCCACATTAACATCCATTCCTTTCAATTCTGATTGATTCAGTTTGTTCTGCATATCAACCGTTTGCTTCAAGTACAGATTATCTTCGTCAACAAATTCTACAATTCCTTCGCGATCTGCAATTGAAGGATCTGACTGTGGCATTACAACAGTAAAATCGGTTTCTTTATTAATTTTAATAGTTCCATCAACAACTGGACTATCCAAATTTCCTTTTATATTGAGTTTTGTATCTAAGAATAAATCCCCGTAGAATAAATCGTTGTCTTTGGCTTTTGAATGAATAGCTCTAAAATCATCAGCTTCAACCAACAAATTGAAATTATATTTTACAAAATCTGGAGATTGAATGGTTCCATTTACAAACAGTTCGTTGTCATTTTCGTCAAAAAGAGAAAATTTATCAAACGAAATGGTTCCATCATTAAAAGTGATTTTTTCGTTTTTCGTTTTAAAATACGAATTCAATTGTGTCACTCTAAAACCAGCATCATTAAAAATCAATTCTCCATTAACTTTTGGAGCCGAAGCATTTCCTGTCAGCTTAAAATTTCCTGAAAGAAAGCCTTGTCCTTCACTAATATTTCCCATACTGAAACCTTGAATGCTTTTGATATAAAGTTTATTAATCACCACATCAAAATCAAAGTTTCCAGTATCCATCAAATAATCTCCTGTTAACTTTAAGTCATTTCCTTCATCGCTCAAGGCAACATTTGCAGCAAGCGTATTGGCTGTTTTGTTATCTACTTTTATTTCTAAATCGCCAACTTTTGAGCCTTTAAAAGTAAAATCATCAATTTTTAAGTCGGATGTAAAAGTCGGATTTGTCATCACGTTTTCAACCAACGCATTTCCGTTTATCAAACCTTGCATCAATAATTCGTCTTTTTTAACCATGTTCATAATGGTTTCGATTTTGAAGTTGACAAAATCTACTTGCAAAGGCGCATTATCTTGCGTTCCTTGTGACTGAATTTTTAATTCGTTTCCGTTATTACTTAAATTGAATTTATTAACGTAAAGTCGTTTTTCTCCAAGCTCAATTGCATTTTCAGGATCGACATTCCATTGATCATAATTTAAAATAAAGCTATCTGGATTCAGTTTTAAAACATTCTTAGAATCTTCAGCTTTAAATTCGCCTGCAATAAAATATTGCTGTTTCTGTTTTGCATCTTGAACTTCAAGCGCATAAGTCAGAATATTGTTCTGCACATTGCCAGATAAACTTGTAAACGGAATTTTTAAAGAACCGCTTTCAATTGTTGCCACAGAAACCAAATATTCCAGCGCATTTTCTTTGGCTTCAATATTGATTTTTCCGTCAGAAATGGTATTTCCACCATAAACAATTCTCGGAATCGTTCCTTTTACCGTCAAGGAATCAGTCTGATTATTATAATTCCCTTTTATGGTAAAAGGTTCTAATCCAGTTAATTTTGGCAGCAATTTAAAAAGCACAGGATCATTATCGACTTTCAGCATAAAAGCCAATCTTTGCTCGTCTGATTCTGCATTGACTTTTGGATTTTTAAGATCAATATATTTGGATAATGATTTTTGAAGTGAGTTTTCCAAGGTCGTCAATTTGTATTTTCCGGTCACTTCGGCTTTTAAAAACTGAGACGAAATTTTAATCGAATTACTGTCTTTATCGGCAAAAGCCAAAACATGAATTGAATCTAAAACAATCGGTTCTGCATCTTGCAAAATTTGAATGTTCGAAAGAAAGACTTTTCCATTTAAAAAATCAGGATTACTGTTTGTGATATCCGCATCGACATTTCCGCGAAGTTTCATTGGGCCAGCATGAAGATTTAGTTTTTCTAAATCGGCAATATCCAGATTCAACTTTAGTTTTACGGTCGGATATTTATCTTTTGCATCTCCAGAAGCTATTAAATCGAAATTTAAATTTGGATCCTGCATTCCAGATTTCACGGCAAAAGAACCATTTTCGATATTTCCTTTTAAAGCCAAATCTTTATACGTATATCGATTAAAAACCGCTTTCTGTACCAAACCATCAATCGCTGCATTTGCGGTTTTTGGATCTAAACCAGTTCCTTTAACTTTCGCTTTAAGCGTAATTTTTCCGATGGAATCGTTTTTAATTAAACGTCCCAAATCAAAATCCAACAGATAAACCTGCGCATCGTATTTTTCTCTTTTTTTAATGCGCTGATCAAATAAGGCATCAACTTTTGCATTTCCAAAACTGCTGGCTAAAGTCATATTGGTTTTAAAATTCTGAGCAGAGCCTTTAAATTTTCCTTGCAAACTTAACTGAGATGGCAGCTGAATATTCTTCGGAATTGTTCCTGCTGGCACAAACATGTTGATGTCTTTTGAAGTCGTGGAAGCTTTTTTAATATCTAGATCATAATAGGCTTTTTGCGCATCTGGCAATCCGGCAATTTTCCCCGAAAGAGAAACTTTTGTAGAACCAATTCCACTCATTTCAAACTTCGAAATATTCAAATCTTTGACTTTTCCGCTTACACGGCTGTCTACATACAAAATGGCATTCGGATTACTTTTAAACGGATTTGTATTCTGTAGATCTGGAACAAACAATAAAATATCTTTGAAACCAATTTTAGATTGTTTTAAATTGGCATCAAGTGCAAGATTTCCCAAATCTTTCTGAAGTGATTCAAGCGATTTATATTGTGCTTTAATTTTATCCTGAACAAGAGTCTGCGGTGTTTTTAGATATAAATTTTCCAGCGAAGCATTTTTAGGTCCATAAAAGAAATCAGTTTTGAAAGACTGAATCTCTAAGCCGCTTTTTTCGTTTACGGTAAGTGTTTTTATTTTTCCTGAAATCGTATCATTTCCATAATATAATTTCTCGGCTTCAAAATTGAATTTATTCAGATCCAAATGCACATAATCAATTCCTTTTGTTTTAGGTTTAGACTGCATATCATCAAATTTGAAAGCAATATTTTCCAAATTGGTCTTATTGAGCTTTACTTTCCAACCTGTTTGTTTTATGGCTGTTGTATCTAAATTGGGAGTTTCAATTTGTTTGTCTTTTGCTCCTAATCGTAGATTCCCGCTAAGATTTTTTACTTCGAAAGTATTAAAATCTAAAAGCTGTTTATTCAAGTCGATTTCATTTACCGCCAAATTTAAATTCCCTAAACGAATGCCTGAATTGAGTTTTGAATCTTTGTTATCGTATAGAATATCAATTTTAGACAAGCTTATTTTTTCTAAAGCCAATTTAAAATCTGGTCGTTTCGAAACTGTATCAACCGTTTTAACTGAAACTTCAGCAATTTTCTCGACAACATCTTGATCTAAAACTACTTTTAAACCATTTAGATTGATGGTTGGAATATTAAAATCCATTTTATCGAGATCGAACTTTTTGAATTTGGTGTCAAAATGTGTTAGGTTTACTTTGATATCATTCTTCGAAAAATCATCTTTAAAATTAAATTTAACCTGATCGAGATTTACTTTTACAACAGATATTTTAAACGGTTTTGCATCAGGATCTTCTACTTTTGGTTCTTTTGATTCGAATGCCTTAATAATGTAATCAAAATTGAAAACACCTTCTTTGTTTCTGGAAATATTGGCTTTTACATTTTCTAATGAAATAGAATTAATTTCGAGTTCGCTGCTTACCAATTTAAAAAGATCAACATCAACCTCTAATCGTTTACCAGCCAGTAAAGTATCTTTTTTTTGATCTTCAAAATAGAAACCTTCCAGAACTACATCTTTGGGAAATTTGATCGAAATATAATCTAAGGAAACTTTGGTTTTGATCTTACCTTCAAGATAAGTAATCGCTTTGTCTTTAACGAAATTTTGAACCGACGGAACCTGAATTAAGATTATTAGAAGTAATAAAAGTGCAACTATAGAAACCACGCACCACATTAGGATGCGAAGTGTTTTTTTAAGAAAATAAACAGGTTTCTTATTCATACGTCAATAAAATCGGATTAGATTAAAATTGCTTCTGAAAAAAGCAGGGTTGCACATCTTACAAAAATGTAAAATTTAAACCTTAACAATTTACATAATTATGAGGAATTATTCTAAAATTTTATTGCTAAATGATTTGTGAAGGCCAATAAAAAAGCCAAACAATAAAATTATTTGGCTTTAAGATTTTCCCTAAAGATTAGATTTATTTCTAATAAGAATATGTACATATAGAGGATAATGCTTTGTAATTAATTACGGTAGGAAAATTATCTCCGTCATAAGAATATGTTATCTCATTGGTATAACTAGAATTGTCTGCTAAAGTCACAGTATAACTTGTTACATTATTAACCGATGAACTAACTTGCGGTTGCTCCTCAAAGATTTTATTAAACCCTAAAACATTTCTCATTGGACTATTTTTATTATCATACTTATATGTTGTTACAGATGATTTAGTCTCATATTTTATGATATTTCCGTCCTTTAACGTATAGATATTCTTTGCAGAAATAACTTCTTCTGCTCCAGTTGAAATAGTGATTCTAGTCACAACAAATGAAACGACATCATTAGATTCATACGTATAAGAATACTTATCATAATAGTCCCGTCCTGGAAGTTTTCGCAAATAAGTTGCCAGTTTTCCATTAGTATAAATATATTCCTTTATCAAATCTGAACTCTCCGTCTTTGTAATTAAATCTCCTGTATAAGTATATTTTACAACATAATTACCAGAATGAGTACTACTGACAATTTTATTTCCATCAAAAACGAAATCAATAGTCACAGGGTTATCAAGGCTAGAAATAATTTGTTGTTTTGGCACTCTACTTGTCTCAGCATTCTGAGAACTGTTGTCTTCGCTTGAACAAGATGTAAAAATCAATAGCGAAATGCAAAATAAGGCAGTAATTTTTCTCATCATATTTAAAGATATTTATTACAAATAAACATAATTTTATGATCAAAACATAATAATTTGCTTAATTTTTGTTTTGATTATTTTTCAAATAAAACTCAGAAAAAACATTATTTCACGCACTAAAACACAATATGAGGCCATTTTTTCTCAACGTTTTTCATTTTCATTTGAAGATTAGCCAAGAATTTTTGATGTTGTTCTGATTCTGGATTGAAACTTCTATGACGCAGACTTTTTTGTATTTCATCTACTTCTTTCATCACGGAAGCGCTTTCTTCCGAAACATAATTTTCACTGAAAAGCTTCCAGATATAATCTATCGCAATCTGATTCGGATGCAACATGTCTTCATTATAAAAACGATAATCGCGAAGTTCGTCCATCATGATTTCGTAAGAAGGAAAATAGTTATGAGTTATGAGTTTTGAATTATGAATTTTTAAAACTTGATGCAATGCTGTAAACAAATGTGATTTGCTTAATTGATTTTCTACAAAACCGTCTTTGATGTGACGAACTGGGGAAATAGTGAAAATGAAATTTATATTAGGATTCAAAGCTTGAATAGCTTCAATTGTGTTTTTAATGCTTTTTTGAATTATTTCGACCGATAATAATTCTTTTAAAAATTGTTTTTGAGGCACCTTATGGCAATTGGCTACAATTTCGTCTTTTTCAAGGTTTCTATAAATCCATGAAGTTCCTAAAGTGATGATAATATGAGTGGCTTCTTTTAGCTGTTTGTGTGTTTCTGTTACGGCTTTATTGAGAGTTTCTAATAATTCCTGACGATCTGAATTGCTTAAATCTGAATGCACTTCAAAACTATGCCAGCACTCATTATGAAAGAAAACGTCTTTTTCTTCAAACAATTCTTGCTTTGAAATTCTGCTAAATAATTTCTCAATTGAAACTGGATTAAAAATGATCCCAAACGGATTGGTTTCGTTCTGAAATTTAAAATAATCAAACTTCTCCGCCATATTTTCTGCAAAACAAGAACCTATAGAAAGTATTTTCGAATCGTAATTGATTGGATTATTACTTTTTGAAATGGGTATTTGGGTTCTGAATTGCATGGCTTTTTTATTCAAAAATACAGTTAAATCCTTATTTATGCTCAAAAAAAATCCCCAATTAACTCATTTGCTAATTGGGGGATTTTTTTATTTAAAAACTAAATTAGTATGCAATTTCTAATTTATATGAATTTTTAGCATCGCCATCAAATGCTTCAGTAACGTAATTGCTTGAATTGTATTTATTAGTAGTTTCTACAGTTGCTGTTTTAGTAACTGCACCTTTAGAATCATAAGTTACTGTAACATTTTTTACTGTATTATTCGCTGAATAAAAGTCAAAATAACGATCTAAATCTAATAAAAGCTTAGCTCCTGTAATATTAACATAAGGACTTTTTTTATCGTCAAAAGTACTTGTTATTTTTTCTTTTGCTCCATCAATAAATTCTGAAGAAATTATATTTCCGTTTGCAAAAGTATAAAGTGTAGTAGTGTCATACTTAATTTCTTGTTTATTGATGATTTCAGATTCGTTAACGTTAACTGTTCCGTTTGCATTATAAACAAGAGTCCATTTGCTTTGAACACTTTTATTAGATTCGTCAGTAGTAATTTTAGAAACTAATTTCCCACCCTCATAAGTATAAACATCTGTAGACTGTAAAATACCTGAATAGTATAATTCAACTTTAGTGATAAGATCTCCCGTGTAAGTGTACACAGATCTAGAAGCGTCTGAAAGAGAAATTTCTTTTAATTTGTTTCCATCATACGAAAAAGTATAAGTAATACTTCCTGATTTTCCTTCAATCACTTCTGTTTCAGTAATTTTTTTTGGTAATAATACAGCGTCTGCAGATTCTGATGAATCATCACTTGAACAAGACGTTAAAACTAGTGCTAAAGCACCAAAAAGGCATAATAATTTTTTCATTTTCATTCGGTTAAATTTGTTATTGGTGCAAACGTAGTATAACCCAAAAGCAAAACCTTACGTGATTCCACATCTAAGCATATTTTCCAATTAAGACAATTCTTAAAACACTAACAACAAACAACATAAAAATTAAACTTAATAATGAAATTTTTTAAGAAACATAGATTTTAGAAAACAATCCCCCTTTTATAAGTTGTTTTACTTTTCAATTAAAAAATAGAAAAACGTAAAATTTTAAAAACTCCATCGGCGATTTCATCTGTAAAAAATTTACATTTTTAATAACAAAAATGAACTTCACAAACTAAAACAATTCCTTACTTTTGCTTCTTCCATTTTTTTAAATCACTTATGAAATTATTATATACTTACATTATCAGACACAAAATGCTCTTATTTTTTGCTTTGATAATGGCTACGATCAACATTTGTTTCAGTTTGTCAGACTCTGTAATTACAGGAAAACTTATGCAGGATTGCGGAGTTGGTCTGGCAAAATATAAAGGAAACGAAATCGGATTTATTAAATCATTGTCTTTCTGGCTTGGGCTTTCGCTTGGTGCAGCGATGATTTCTAGAATTACCAAAAACTTCCAAGATTATTTTACCAATGTTGTCATTCAGAGAACGGGCGCTCAAATGTATACTGACGGAATCAAAAAGTCTCTTGATCTTCCTTATGCCGAATTTGAAGACCAGCGAAGCGGTGAAACTTTAAGCAAATTGACTAAAGTTAGAATCGACTCAGAAAAATTGATTACGCTTTCTATTTCGTTAATCTTTCAAACTATTATCGGTTTTATATTCGTAATTGTTTATGTGGCCAGAATCGATTTTAGAATTTCGATTATATTCTTAATTACGGCACCAATTATTGCTTTGGTGAGTTTGTATTTAGGAAAAAAGATCAAAATTGTTTCTCGAAAAATCGTGAATCAAACCAATGCATTGGCAGGATCTACAACTGAAAGTTTACGAAATATAGAATTGGTAAAAAGTCTCGGTTTGACTTATCAGGAAGAAAAACGTTTAAATTTAAATACGTTTAAGATTCTACAATTAGAATTACAGAAAATCAGATTCATTAGAAGTTTGAGTTTTATTCAAGGAACAACCGTTCATTTCTTAAGAACCTGCGTTGTTTTTGCTTTGTATTACTTCTTATTTGGCGGAAAAATTATCGTTGGAGATTTATTGACAATGGTATTCTTTACGTTCTTTATTTTTGGTCCTTTACAGGAGTTAGGAAACTTTATTATTGCTCTGAATGAGACGAAAGTTTCTATGGAGAATTTCAAACATTTGTTGAATGCTCCAAAAGAATTCCGCCCGAAAACGCCAAAACATATTGGTGCCATTCAGAAATTGCTTTTCGAAAATGTTAGCTTCCAACATAAAACTGCCAAGTTTAAAGCGGTTGAAAATATCAATTTCGAAATCAAACAAGGTCAGACTGTTGCTTTTGTCGGTCCTTCTGGGTCTGGAAAAACGACTTTAGTAAAATTATTAGTCGGTTTGTATACGCCAGAAGAAGGACAAGTTTTGTATAATGACATTGATTCAACCGAAATTGATTTATTAGATCTAAGAAAACAGCTCGGTTTTGTAACACAAGATGCGCAATTATTCTCTGGAACAATTCGAGAGAACTTATTATTCGTTAAACCCAATGCAACAGACGAAGAACTTTATGACGCTTTAAAACGAGCAAGCTGTGACAAACTTCTTAAACGCGCAGAAGATGGTTTAAACACCACAATCGGCGAAGGTGGAATCAAAGTTTCAGGTGGCGAAAAACAACGTCTATCTATTGCAAGAGCTATTCTTAGAAATCCGAATTTATTGATTTTTGATGAAGCAACTTCTGCTTTAGACTCGATTACCGAAGAAGAAATTAATGCAACTATTAGAAATATATCAGACAAAAACAGAATTACAGTTTTAATTGCGCATCGTTTATCAACTGTTATGCATGCTGATAGAATTTTTGTTTTGGAACAAGGTAAAATCATTGAGCAAGGCAAACATGATGATTTAATTGTGGAAAAAGGTCTTTATTACGCTATGTGGCGCCAGCAAATTGGTGAGCGTAAGTAGGAGCGGGTAAAGAATCTCGCAAAGACGCAGAGTCGCAAAGTTTTTTTTAAGCTTTGCGACTTTGCTTTTTTTTAGTTTTTAAGTGTTTCATTAAAGATTTGAAACAACTCTTTTTATCCCAAATTTGATAATTGGAACGTTAAAGTTAATTAGTAAACCTAACTTCATTTTTGTGATTTTTAGATATGTGAGAACCTGTTTTGCGTGTACATCAGTTAATTGTTCGATAGATTTAATCTCTAGAATTACTTTATTTTCAACAATTAAATCTGCTCTAAATCCAATATCCAGATTTATTTGATCCCATATAACAGGCAACGTTTTTTGTCTTTCAACACTTAATCCTCTTTTAATTAATTCATGATATAAAATTGCTTCATAAACTGATTCCAATAATCCTGGTCCTAATTTGACATGTATTTTATAACAAACATCAACCACAACAGCTGAAATTTCATTCTCATTCATTCTTACAAAATTAAAGTATAAACCTACAAAAATAAAATTTAAAAACTTTGCGTCTCTGCGACTTTGCGAGATTAAAACACCATCAACTTAACAAAAAAATCTTAACTGATTAAATTGACTTAAAAAAAAGTCGCAAAGCTTAAAAAAATAAACTTTGCAACTCTGCGTCTTTGCGAGATTAAAAACACCTTCAACTTAAAAAAAAATCTTAAAGATTAAATTAACTTAAAAAAAAATCGCAAAGCTTAAAAAATAAACTTTGCGACTCTGCGTCTTTGCGAGATTAAAAAAAATTACTTTAAGAAATCTCCAGCTTTTGAAAGTGCCTCCGCAATTCCGTCAACATTTTTACCTCCTGCAGTTGCGAAGAAAGGCTGTCCTCCACCACCACCTTGGATGTATTTCCCTAATTCGCGAACAACTTGTCCTGCGTTTAGGTTTTTCTCTGCTACAATTTCTTTAGAAATATAGCAAGTCAACATTGGTTTTCCTTCGTGAGCTGTAGCGAAAACTACAAATAAGTTGTTATAAGAACCACCCAATTCGTAAGCCAAGTCTTTAGCTCCTTCTGGATTTAAGTCTACTTGTTTTGCTAAAAACTGAACGCCATTGATTTCTTGCAATTCTTTAGCTAAATCAGCTTTCATATTTTTAGCCTTATCTTTTAATAAAGCTTCCAATTGTTTTTTCAACTGAGCATTTTCATCTTGTAATGCTAAGATTGACTTCACAGGATCTTGAGCGTTTTTAAGCGCCTCTTTAATTTCAGCTAAAGAAACAGCTTGAGATTCAAAATATTCTTTTGCTGCTTCACTTGTAATTGCTTCAATCCTTCTGATTCCAGCTGCAACAGCTCCTTCTGAAACAATTTTAAAATGCCAGATATCAGATGTATTTGCAACGTGCGTTCCTCCACATAATTCAACAGAATCTCCAAATTTAATAGTACGAACCAAGTCTCCGTATTTCTCTCCAAATAGTGCAATTGCTCCATCTTCAAGAGCCTGCTCTTTCGGAATTGCTCTTTTTTCAACTAAAGGCAAACTCTCACGAATCCTTGCATTTACGAAGTTTTCTACTTCTACCAATTCTTCATCAGAAACTTTAGAGAAATGAGAAAAGTCAAAACGCAATGAAGCATTTCTTACCATCGAACCTTTTTGCTCAATGTGAGTTCCTAAAATCTTACGTAAAGCTTGGTGCAACAAGTGCGTAGCCGAGTGGTTAGACGAAGTTTTAGCTCTTTGGTTTGCATCAACAACCGCGTTAAAAGTTCCCGTAAGGTTTTCTGGTAACGATTTTGCTAAATGAATCGTTTGATTATTCTCTTTTTTAGTGTCAATAATATAAACGATATCTCCGTTTTGAGCTTCTAAATATCCTTTATCTCCCGTTTGTCCTCCGCTTTCTCCATAAAATGGCGTTGCATTGAAAACCAATTGGAAAATTTCTCCATCTTTCGCGCTTTCAACTCTACGATATTTAGTAATTTTTACTTGTTGTGATAATCTGTCATATCCAACAAATTCCTGAATATCATCTTCTACAAGCACATTCCAGTCACCAGCAGTTACTTTAGACGCTGCACGAGATCTTTCTTTTTGTAATTGTAATTGTTCTTGGAATCCTTCTTCGTCTAATTTCAATCCTCTTTCAGAAAGAATCAAAGCTGTTAAATCAATCGGGAATCCGTAAGTATCATACAATTCAAATGCTTTTTTACCATCAACAGTATCTGTATTGTTATTTGAAATTACAGCATCTAAAAGAACTAATCCTTGATCTAAAGTTTTTAAGAATGAATTTTCTTCCTCGCGAATTACATTCGAACAAAGTGCTTTCTGCGTTCTGATTTCTGGGAAAGAATCTCCCATTTGCTCGCTTAAAGTCTCAACCAATTTGAAAATAAACGGCTCTTTTGTTCCTAAGAAAGTAAATCCGTATCGAATTGCACGACGTAAAATTCTACGAATTACATATCCTGCACCCGTATTAGATGGCAACTGACCGTCAGCAATAGCAAAAGCTACCGCACGAACGTGATCTGCCACTACACGAATAGCAATATTCATTTTATTTTGTTCTTCACTAATGCCTGTTACATCATTAGTTGTATATTTTGCTCCAGTAATGGTTTCTATTTCTCTAATTAAAGGCATGAAAACATCAGTATCATAGTTTGATGTTTTTCCTTGTAAAGCCATACACAAACGCTCAAATCCCATTCCAGTATCTACGTGTTGTGCTGGAAGTTTTTCAAGAGAACCATCAGCTTTACGGTTGAATTCCATGAATACATTATTCCAGATTTCAACAACTTGCGGGTGATCATTATTTACTTCTTCTTTACCTGGTTTTAAAGCTTTTTCTTCTTCAGAACGCAAATCAACGTGAATTTCAGAACAAGGTCCGCATGGTCCTTGATCTCCCATTTCCCAGAAATTATCTTTTTTATTTCCAAGAATAATTCTGTCCTCGTCGATTAATGTTTTCCAGATATCCCAAGCTTCTTGGTCAAAAGGAACGTTATCTTCTTTACTTCCTTCAAAAACAGAAACATAAAGATTCTCTTTTGGAATTTTGTACACTTCTGTCAATAGTTCCCAAGCCCAGTTGATCGCTTCTTTTTTAAAGTAATCACCAAAAGACCAGTTTCCTAACATTTCAAACATAGTGTGGTGGTACGTGTCAATACCTACTTCTTCAAGATCATTATGCTTTCCTGAAACACGAAGACATTTTTGCGTATCGGCTATTCTTGGACTTTTTGGAGTTCCGTTTCCTAAGAAAAATTCTTTAAACTGGGCCATCCCCGAGTTATTGAACATTAGGGTTGGGTCGTCTTTAAGAACAATAGGAGCTGAAGGAACAATAGTATGCCCTTTACTCTCAAAAAAATCTAAAAATTGTTTACGTACGTCTTGTGATTTCATATTTAAATTAGAAAAATGTGTCAATTTAATGTGTCAATTTGATAACTAGATGATTAGCTAATTTATTCATTTGATGATACGTTAAGTTTTTTATAATGAAATTAAAAAACTTATATTTTAAACAATAAATTGCCTATTTTGCGCATTATCTAATGATAAAATAGCCCCAATATCTAATCATTAATCCTCGTAAAAAAGTGTCGGATAACTGCAACAATTAGCAGTTTTATTCGACTAACTCATTTTACAAGGTGCAAAAATAGCGTATTTTAAAATATGGCGAAAGTAAAATATTATTACGACCCAGAAAATCTGGCTTATACAAAAATAAAAACCAGAAAAAGAATAAAAATAGGTTACGCACTACTGTTTTTACTGGCATCGGCACTGTTTGGTTTTTTAGTTTTTGTTCTTTTAATTAACACCCCTTATTTCGAAACTCCAAAAGATCGTTTACAGGCACGTGAAATTGAAAATTTAAAACTCCAGTATTCTATTTTAAATAAAAAACTGGATGAAATTGATGAAGCTGCAGATGCATTAGAAGAACGTGACAATAATATTTATCGCGTATATTTCAATAAAGCTGAAATTCCAGATTCGATTCGAAAAGCTGGTTTTAGAAGTTCTGACAAATACAAAGCGCTAGAAGGATACAACAATTCTCAATTGGTTTTGAATGCAACAAAAAGAGTTGACAAATTATCGAAGCAGTTGGCCATTCAGTCTAAATCTTTAGATGATATTTTAAAATTAGCTGGAGCTAAAGAAAATTTATTATTAGCAATTCCTGCCATTCAGCCAGTTCGAAATGAAAATTTAAAACGTGTCGCGTCAGGTTTCGGATATCGCATTGACCCTTTCACGAAAGTGAGAAAAATGCATAACGGAATGGATTTCACCGCTAATACAGGCGCTCCAATATATGCAACAGGAGATGGAGTCGTCGACAGAGCTGACAACACTGCCTCTGGATACGGAAACCACATAGTGATCAGGCATGGTTTTGGATATGAGAGTTTATATGCGCATTTGAGCAAATACAACTGCCGTCCTGGACAACGAGTAAAACGCGGTGATGTGATTGGATATGTTGGAAGCACAGGAAGATCTGAAGGTCCGCATTGTCATTACGAAGTGCATAAAGACGGTAAAGTAGTCAATCCGCTAAATTTCTATTACGGAAATATTTCGGCTGTAGAATATGTGGCGATTTCGCAAATGGCAAACCAAGAAAATCAATCATTAGATTAATAGTACAAAAAATACTATTTTTGAAGTAAAATAGAAAAAAACGAACCATGCATATTGAACTTTCTAAAGACAAGAGATATTACAGTATTGGCGAAGTTGCCAAAGCTTTTAATGTCAATGCTTCTTTGATACGATTTTGGGACAGCGAATTTGACATTCTAAAACCTAAAAAAAATGCAAAGGGAAATAGAATGTTCACTCCAGACGACATTACCAATCTTCAATTGATTTATCACTTGGTAAAAGAAAGAGGATTTACGCTTGAAGGCGCCAAAACGCACTTAAAAGAGGGACAGAAGAAAACGTTAGATAAATTCGAAATAATACGTAAATTAGAGTCGATAAAAACGCAACTGAACGACATAAAAAACGAATTGTAATTAAAAATAGAAATAAACTTAAATCAAAACAAACATGAAGAAAGGATTAATAATTCTAGGAGTTGTAGTAGTAATCGTCATTGGATTATACAGCTGGGCAACTGGCATTTATAATACTGCAGTAACGCTTGACCAAAACGTGAAAGAAAGTTGGGGAAATGTTAATACTGCGTATCAGAGAAGAAACGATCTAATTCCTAATTTAGTTAATACCGTGAAGGGATATGCTAAACATGAACAAACTACGCTGACAGCAGTAATCGAAGCTCGTGCTAAAGCGACAGGAATTACTATTGATCCATCAAATGTTACACCAGAACAATTAGCAGCATTCAACTCTGCACAATCAGGAGTTTCATCTTCTTTATCAAAATTATTGGTAAGTGTTGAACAATATCCAAATCTTAAAGCTGATGCAAGCTTTATGAAACTACAAGATGAATTGACTAGCACAGAAAACCAAATCTTAACAGCCAGAACTCGTTTTAACGAAGCGGTTAAGCCTTATAACAATAATATTAATACTTTTCCAAGAAATATTTTAGCTGGAATGTACGGTCTTAAAGAAAAACCATACTTTGAAGCTTCTACTGGAGCAGATAAACCTGTTGAAGTAAAATTCTAAAGATTTAATATTTTTGATTAACGATTTCAGATTTAATCTGCAATCTAAAATCTACAATCTAAACTCTAAAATAATTTCCATGTCAAAAGTAGAAGATTTTTTAACCAAAGAAGAAGAGCGTGAAATTGTTGAAGCAATTCGCATGGCCGAAAACAATACTTCTGGCGAAATTAGAGTACATATAGAAAAAACAACTTCTAAAGTCCATTTTGATAGGGCTTTAGAAGTTTTTCGTGAATTGCGCATGGATGAAACTAAATTGAAAAATGGCGTATTACTCTATTTTGCAGTTGAAGACAAAAACTTTGTGATTTGTGGAGACAAAGGAATTAATGATGTAGTAGCCAACGACTTTTGGGATTGCACCAAAGACATTATGGTGAATCATTTTAAAGCAGGCAATTTTAAACAAGGAATTGTTGACGGCATCTTAAATGCTGGCGAACAACTCAAAAAATATTTTCCTTCTCAGGAAGATGATGTAAACGAACTATCTAACGAAATCTCAAAAGGATAAATAATGAAAAATTCCCAAATTAAAATCCCAAATTCCAATAGAATTTTTCAGATTACTCTTTTGTTTATCACGTTTTTTATCAGCAATACTATTTTTGCTCAGTTTACAATTCCTGAAATTCCAAGCAAGCAAACTTCAGTTTACGATTATGCGAATGTTTTAAGTCCTTCTGAAAAAACTCAATTGGAGGAAAAGTTAATTCGTTATTCTGATTCCACTACCACTCAAATTGTTGTTATTACGATAGAAAGCCTTCAAAACGAAAACATTAATATTCTTGCTACAAATTGGGGACAAAAATGGGGAATTGGAGGAACTAAAGAAGATGATAATGGTGTAATTATTCTACTTGCCAAAAATGAAAGAAAAATTGCTATTAATCCTGGTTACGGATTAGAAGACCGTTTAACGGCTGGAATTGGAGGAGAAATTATTAGGAATGTTATTATTCCAGAATTTAAAGCAGGAAGTTATTATAATGGCCTCGATAAAGGAACAGATGCTCTTTTTGATGTTTTTAAAGGAAAATATAAGGGCGAACGCAAACAAACAAAAAAAGGACAAGATTTCCCTATTCTGCCTTTTATAGTAATTGTTGTAATTGTTTTGATCTTACTTTCTCGAAATAAAAGAGGAGGAGGAGGAAATTCTGGCAACAATGGCGGTGGTGGCCCTAGCCTACTCGATGTTATTATTCTAAGTAATCTTGGAAGAAGTGGTAGCGGTGGCGGATTTGGAGGTTTCGGCGGAGGATCATCTGGCGGTGGTTTCGGCGGAGGCGGTGGCTTCGGTGGCGGATTTGGCGGTGGCGGTTTCTCTGGTGGCGGATCTAGCGGAGGCTGGTAATTTATTCTGGTTCTAATTTTCTTTGTTTGAGGTTTCAAGTTTAGGTTTCAATCTTAAAATATCATACATTTACATTTTACAATTTATTAATAGATGTTATCACATAAAGCAAAATACGCCCTTAAGGCCTTACTTTATTTAGCAGAACAAGACGAAAATCACATTTCCAGAACTGTGGAAATTGCTGATGGCGCTAACATTCCTAAAAAGTTTTTAGAGCAGATTTTATTAGATCTAAAACGCGGTCGTTTTGTGAGCAGTAAGCAGGGAAAATTTGGCGGATATTATCTAATTAAATCCAAAAATGACATCACTTTGGCAGAAATTCACCGATTATTTGACGGTGCAATTGCACTTTTGCCATGCGCTTCTTTAAATTTTTATGAGCCTTGCTCTGATTGTAAAACCGAGTCTGAATGCAGTCTACGTCACGGTTTGATGCTAATTAGAGACAAAACTTTGAAGGCTATGGAAGGCATCACAATCGCTTCATTGGTAAAAAAATAAAAAAATATTTTCTAAAGTCTAGTAAATCGATAGAATTAATTATATATATTTGCCAAAAATAATTAACTAATCATTTACAAAATTTTAACTCATGAAAGTACATTCTAGTAAATCAGGTGGACAAAATCTTTTGCAAAAAAAACATAATTATAATTTCACAACTGTGAATACTGTTTCATCTATGATGTGTATGTGTTGGTAAAAAAAATTTAATTTTAAATTCTACTAATCACATATACTTAATATAAAAATGAAAACATCTATAAAAAATATACTTACAATACTTGCAGTTTTAACGTTCTCAATCTCATTCGCACAAAAAATTGAAGGGGTTGTAACTACAGATCAAAATATTCCTTTAGAAGCAGCCAATGTGGTAATTAAAGGAACAACTTTTAGCACTATTACAGATTCTGAAGGACGCTTTTCGATAGAATCACAAGGAAAACTACCTGTTACTCTTTTGGTTCAATATATTGGCTACAATACTGCTGAACTTGAAATTACAGCTATACCCGCTTCTCCATTATTAATCACTTTACGTGAAGAAAATAAACTTGTTGAGGTTGTAGTTTCTTCACGAAGAAGAATAGAAAAAGTACAAGATGTGCCAATTGCCGTTTCTGTTGTTACAGGAAAACAAGCTGAAGCAGCAGGGGCGTTTAACGTAAACCGTATTAAAGAATTGGTTCCTTCTGTGCAATTGTATTCTTCTAACCCAAGAAATACTGGAATCAACATTAGAAGTTTAGGTTCGCCATTCGGACTTACCAATGATGGTATCGATCCTGGAGTTGGTTTCTATGTAGACGGTGTTTACTATGCTCGTCCAGCAGCGACTACTTTAGATTTTATCGATGTAGAACAAATCGAGGTATTACGTGGTCCACAAGGTTCTTTATTTGGAAAAAACACAACTTCTGGAGCTTTCAACATTACATCTCGCAAGCCAAGTTTTACAACTGGTGCCGATTTTGAATTGAGTTATGGTAATTATGCTTTTTTACAAGCTAAAGCTTCTATCACAGGAGCCTTAGGAAAAAAAGTTGCGGGTCGTTTATCTTTTTCAGGAACACAACGTGATGGTTTAATTGATAACATTGTAACAGGAAGACCAACAAACACTTTGAACAATCAAGGTTTTAGAGGACAATTATTGTGGACTCCTACAGAAAATACAAACGTTACTTTTGCAGGAGATCTTACAACACAGCGTCCTGACGGATATGCACAGGTTGTTGCTGGTGTTGCTCCTACTCAGAGAGCTGCATACCGTCAGTTTGATGCTATTATTAAAGATTTAAATTATCAATTGCCAAGTTTAAATGCTTTTGACCGTAAGATCGATCACGATACTCCTTGGCGTTCTGGACAAGATTTAGGAGGTGTTTCGTTAAACATTGACACTAAAATTGGAGGTGGGACACTTACCTCTACAACGGCTTGGCGTTTTTGGAATTGGGATCCGTCAAACGATAGAGATTTTACAGGATTACAAGTTTTAGCTAAATCTCAAAACCCAACAAGACAAACTCAGATTACACAAGAGGTTCGTTATGCTGGACAATTAACATCAAAAATTAGCGGTGTCGGTGGAGTATTTTTTATCGATCAAACATCGCAGACAGATGGTACAGAAGAATCAGGAAATGCACAATGGAGATTTTCTCAAAGCACTACAAGTCCATTATGGAAAACTCCAGGTCTTTTTGAAGGTTACGGAATCCATACTGATGCAAGAATTAGAGCTTCTAGTGCTGCTGTGTTTGGTCAAATTGACTGGGCTGTTACAGAACGTTTCCATATTTTACCAGGTTTAAGATATAACTTTGATAAAAAAGACGCTCATTATTCTCGTAAAACTTATGGAGGTCTTCAAACTACAGACCCAGCCTTATTGGCTTTGAAAAAATCAGTATACTCAGATCAGGCATTTGACTCAAATACAGATAACACAGACTTTTCTGGAAACATAACGCTTACTTATAAAGCGTCTGATAAAATTAATGTTTATGGTACCTTTGCTAAAAGCTACAAACCTGTTGGAGTTAACGTAGCTGGACTTCCAACAAATTCAGCAGGCCAGCCGATGACCGAACTTGCAGTGGTAAAACCTGAGAAAGTATACCACTATGAAGTTGGCGTGAAAACATCTCCATTTAAAAATTCAATCTTCAACTTAACGTTCTTTAATACTGACATCAAAGATTTCCAAACTAACGTTCAGGCTGCTGAATTGGGTGTAAACCGTGGCTATCTTGCTAATGCAGATAAAGTACGCGTAAGAGGTGCCGAATTGGATGCAAGTTTTGTAATCAACTCACACTTAACAATCAATGGTGCTGCAACTTATACAGATGGTAAATATGTAAAGTTTACAAATGCACCACTTCCGTTGGAAGAAACTGGAGCACCAGTTGCCTTCAAAGATGTTTCTGGAACTGAATTGCCAGGAGCTTCGAGATGGGCTGGTTCTCTTGGAGGTGAGCTTTCTGACAAAGCCAGATTCTTTGGCAATGCTGGAAAAATCTTCTTTGCTGCTGATGGATACGCTCGTTCTGAATTTTCTTCAAGCCCTTCGGCTTCAAAATATTTAGTAGTACAAGGTTATGCCATCTTTAATGCTCGTTTAGGTTTCCGTGCTTCGCAAGGCTTATCTATCCAGATTTGGGGCAGAAACCTTCTAAACAAAGATTACTACGAACAATTATTGCCTGCAGGTGGTAACTCAGGTCAATATGCTGGAGTTCTTGGTGATCAAAGAACTTACGGAGTTACATTTAAGTATTCACTGTAAGCGGTTAGGTTAGTTAGTTTTAGTATTAAAAAGAGATACATTTCAAAATGTGTCTCTTTTTTTTATTTCACAAAAAAACTGTCGAAACAAATTTTAAAATAAAAATAAATAAGATCATTTGTATAAATTCGCAACTTGAATTTATAGTTTTTGAACAGATCTTTTAAATTACTTTTCATCATTTTCTTTGTTTCCCAATTTATTACAGGGCAAAATCAAAGAAATATCGACCATCAGACCTTGACATGGATTCGATACTATAATATTTTTCCCTTATCCGAAAAGTGGGCGCTACATTCTGAATTTGATAATCGAAGCTTTGTAAACCCTATTCATGAGAATCTTTTTGTTATACGATCTCAAGCTAGATATAGAGCAAATAAAATGACAGAATTAGGTGCAGGATTTGCTTTTTTTAATGTAAATACTCAAAATCCGTATGTTGATCCTGATTATTCTGTGCCAGAATATCGAGGTCAACAAGATGTAACATTGATCAATGATATTGCAAAAATCACTTTTCATAACCGTTTTCAGCTGGAAGAACGATTCATACAAAAAGCAGATAAAAGCGGACTTCTGGATGAATTCTCATATGCTTTCCGATTTAGATATCGTTTACAATCCATGTTTACCCTTTGGGAAAAAGAAGGAAGAAGCATAAAAGGCACTATTTCAGATGAAGTTTTATTCAATTTCGGAAAAGACAATCACAGAAATACATTTGATCAAAACCGTTTCTACGTTGCTTTACGTTATCATTTCAATCCAAACCTTGGTTTAGAGTTGGGTTATTTAAAAAACTTTCAAAGGCGCGCCAGCGGTGTAGATTTCTACGATCGTGATATTATAAGGTTTACGGTTTATCATAGAATTAATCGGAAAAAGTTATGAGTTATGAGTTATGAGTTATGAGTTATGAGTTATGAGTTATGAGTTATGAGTTATACAAAAAATGCCTATCAAATTAATTTGATAGGCATTTTTTGCAACCTTTGAGCCTTTGTTACTCTGAACCTTTGCACCTTAAAAACTAAGATCCCCTCTGTCTCCTTCCTCCTTTTTTACTTTCGGCAAAGTTTCCGATTTTATAAGCTAAAGAAAACATTACATATCGTTTTAAAACCGTATTTTCTTCATCTCTGATGGAAGTTGGTGAAATGGTTCTTGTTGCACTCTGATTCTGGTTTAAAACATCATACACTTTTACTTTAGCATATAATTTTTTATCTAAAAATCCATATGACAAACTCGTATTCCAAAGGAAGAAATCCTTTTTAAAATCATCTGAAATGTTCGAATTATAAGTATATCCAAAGTCATTTCCGAAAATTAAATTAGCTGGCCAATATGATGTCGTCTGCATATTAATTCTGTGAATTACGTTTGAAGTCGCGTCTCTTGAATAGTTTTCATATCGTGTTTCGTTGTACGATAAACTATAAGATGGCGCAATCGAAAGCACTTCTCCATAATCATAAGAAGCATAAACACTTGGCGTAACAACAACCGATTTGGCATAATACATAACCGCATTTGTAAACCCTTTATCAAAATTATAATTACCACTTAAACGCAAACCATATCTTAAAGTATGAGCGTCTTTTTTAACCTGCTGATTCCAGTTCCCTCCAATCGAAGCCGAATATGTTCCTGAAATATTTACATAAGTCGTATTTCTTTTTCCACTATCATCATAAATCGAAGTAGAAACAACATCATTATTATAATAATCTCCTTTAAGAAATAAACTGTAACCCGAACGCGTTCTAAAATCAAAATTCTTAAAATCGATACCAGCTGTGCTTTTTTCAATCGGGTTTAGATTTGGATTTCCGATTACACTGTTCAGTGGATTATTCAAATCTGCAACTGGCATTAATTGTGTTGCCGATGGAAGCGCGTTAGAATAATCGTATTTAAAAGTTAAGTTTTTAGAACGGTTGAACTTGTATCGAAGTTGCGCCGTACCGTAAGGCAACATGTATCTTTTATTCAGATCTGTCGTTTGATTTAAATAAAAAGAATGATTGTCAAACTCTACAATTGATGTTCTCGAATTTACATTCAGCGTAAATTTACTTTTCTGCCAAGTAATACCCACTTTTGGCGTAATCGAATTTTGTTTTGATGTGGTATAATTGGTCAACGATAAATTTAAATCTGAATATTCTTGTGATGCATCATCAAAATTAAATGTCTTTTGATCGTTCATAGAACTCTGCCAATCAAAATCAGTTCCAAAACGCAATCTCAGCGAATCCGTTACAGGCTCTGTATATTCTAAGTCAAGTGAATAAGCATCACTTTTAGAGGTGTTTTTTGCATTCTGATTTCTTTCGTCATTTGGCTTATTATCCTGATAGAAAATAGTCTCAGAAATGTTGATTCCGTTCGAGTCACTCTTAGTGTTATTGTTATTAAAAGCCACACTTAAATTTCGCGATTGCTTTTTAAAAGTTTTGTTGAAATTAATACTGTTGGCAAAATTCGTATTAGAACTTTCCGTATGTGATGTAGCTGTACTTTCATTCAATGCATCGCCATTTTCGTTTTCAGAAGAAGTCGAAGAAGAAGAGTTGCTATTTGATTCAGACAAATTCAATTTAGGAGCAAAAACAATCTGCATTGTAGGATTGATTTTGTATTCTAATTCAAAATTGACTTTGTTCCCTGTGTTTTCATTTCTGGTTTTAGAATCTGCCTCCGTTAAAATATTTCCTGTTGGTAAGAAACTAAGCTGATTCGATTTGCTTTCGTTTTTAGTCACAGCATTTGTAAAGTTGTAACTGCTCATAAACTCCAAATCCTTTGTCCAATCATCAGAATAATTGATTCCGGCAAGAGTAGACTGTGTAATTCCTTTTCCACCACTGCTAGCACCTTGACTGCCACCTTTGGCATTTCGTCCGCCTCCCATATTATCAAAAACCTCATCCATAGCAAATCCTGTTGAGTTGATATTGTTGGCTGAAGCTAGTACACTTATTTTTTGTTTGTTCTTGAAAAAGTTCATCATCAAACTGCTCTCGTAGCGTTCATCTGAACCATATCCGCCAAGAACTTTTCCGAAATAGCCTTTATTTTTTTTCTCGTCAATTGTGATGTTTATACTCGAATAATCTGAAGTCGATTCTTGTTTAGCCAATTCTTCTTTCTTGGTTTTAAAATCAGAAACCTGAACTTTTTTGATGATATCAGCTGGAAGGTTTTTAATGGCAATAGCTCCATCTTTATCAAAAAATGCTTTTCCGTTGACTAAAACCTGATTGACTTCTCGCCCATTTACCGTAATTTTTCCTGTATTATCGACATCAAAACCAGGCAATTGTTTCAGTAAAGTTTCCACATTTGCATCTGGACGCACTTTATACGAACCTGCATTAAATTCTAGAGTGTCTTTTTTAATGGTAATTGGTGGAGCTTCGCTTTTAATTACCACCTCATTTAAAACATTGGCATTTTCAAGCAGGTACAATTTACCAAAGTCTTTACTTTCTGTAAGCGCCTTTTGCTCTTCAAAATAAGCTTGGTATCCTGTATAATTTACTTTTAAGAAAACTGGCTTATCATACTTTTTAGTATTAATGATAAAATTTCCGTTTTTATCGGTTGTCGCATATTCAATAATTGTTGAATCTTTTACGGCTGTAAAATAAACGGTCGCGAGTTCAAGCGGAAGCTGCGAGTTGATATCAACTACAGTTCCTTTAATAACGATATTGTTTTGGGCATTTGCCGAATAAACAAAAGCCAAAAACAATAAAAGTGAATAAATTCTGGTCATAAAATTAGGTTAGTTAGATCAGTAAGACTTAAAAAAACGCAAAAGGTTTAATTGTATTTTTTACATTTATTCAAATATGATGCCAATAAAAAATTAATACTATAATAAAGATAGACACCAAACATAAAAAAATCCCCTATTCAAGGGGATTCTTTTTTTATTTTTCTCTTATATAAATATCGATCGGAACTCCTGCAAAATCCCATTTCTCACGAATTTTATTTTCCAAGTATCGCTTATAAGGTTCTTTAACGTATTGTGGCAAATTAGCAAAAAACACAAATTGCGGTGTTTGAGTTGGCAATTGCATGCAATATTTAATTTTTACATACTTTCCTTTCATTGCTGGCGGTGGATAAGATTCAATCACCTTCAACATGTATTCGTTGAATTTTGAAGTCGGAATTCTCTGTTTTCTATTTTCGTAAACCTGAACTGTTGCTTCAAGCGCTTTCAATAAACGCTGTTTTGTTAGAGCAGAAACGAATAAAATTGGCACATCTGTAAAAGGCATCAATTCTTTTTTGATTTTCTCTTCGTAATCACGTGTAGACATGGTGTCTTTTTCTACTAAATCCCATTTGTTTACCAAGATTACCACACCTTTACGGTTTTTCTCTGCCAACCAGAAAATACTTTGGTCTTGACCTTCAAATCCGCGTGTTGCATCGATAACCAAAATACAAATATCAGCATGTTCGATAGCACGTACAGAACGCATTACAGAATAAAACTCTAAATCTTCTTTTACTTTTGCTTTACGGCGAATACCAGCAGTATCAACCAAATTAAATTCGAAACCAAAACGGTCAAATTTTGTATCAATGGCGTCACGAGTTGTTCCTGCAATATCAGTAACAATATAACGATCTTTACCAATCAAAGCATTGATAAAACTAGATTTTCCAGCATTCGGACGTCCTACAACTGCAAAACGTGGTAAATCTTCTTTAACCTCAACTTCTGGTTTTTCTGGGAAAGCTTCGATTAACGCATCTAATAAATCTCCTGTTCCGCTTCCTGAAATACTTGCAAATGTGAAATAATCTCCTAAACCAAGATTATAAAACTCAATTGCATCTTTCTCACGCATTGCGTTATCTACTTTATTTACAGCCAATAAAACTGGTTTTGTTACTTTACGAAGTAATTTTGCAACAGTTTCATCCATTGGCGTGATTCCTTCTTCAACATCAACCACAAAAATAATAACATCGGCTTCGTCGATAGCAAGTTCTACCTGTTTACGGATTTCACCTTCAAATACGTCATCGCTTCCACGCACATATCCACCTGTATCAATGACAGAAAACTCTTTTCCGTTCCACTCGCTTTTACCATAGTTTCTATCACGGGTAACCCCAGATACTGAATCTACAATAGCTTCTCTTCTTTGTATCAGCCTATTAAAAAGGGTCGATTTCCCCACATTAGGTCTTCCTACTATCGCAACAATGTTATTACTCATTTTATTGAATTTTAGATTTTAGACTTTAGATTTCAGATTCTTAGCTTCCTAAAAACCTAATCACTTATAATCCAAAATGCCTTATTTAAATTTTTTGCAAAGGTAGTTAAAAAAAGTTGCTGAGACGCTAAGTTTCTTAGTACCTAAGTTTTTATTGTTTTTTGTATAATTTTCAGGAGCTAATCCAGCTATCCGCTATATCTTTTCCTGGCTAAAGAAGCCAGAAAAAGGATACCGCTCCTATCTGGGCTAGGGCACCTATTTTCAAAAGAACTTTCGTTTAACGATTAAACAAATCAACGATTAACCGATTAAACAAAAAACTACTGATTGTAACCAAATCGTTTCAGCATATTAGCGTTGCTTCTCCAGTTTTTGTTCACTTTTACATATAGTTCAATGTGAATTTGTTTTCCGAAGAATTTCTCTAAATCAGCTCTTGCATCGGTTCCAACTTTTTTCAAAGCTGCACCTTTATGTCCAATAATGATTCCTTTTTGCGTATCGCGCTCCACCATAATTACCGAACGGATTCTGATAATATTGTCGGTTTCATGAAATTCTTCTGTAACGATTTCTACTGCGTATGGAATTTCTTTAGCGTAATTCAATAAGATTTTCTCACGGATAGTTTCGTTAACAAAGAAACGCTCTGGTTTGTCTGTTAATTGGTCTTTTGGATAATAAGGTGGTGATTCTGGAAGTAATTCGATAATTCTTCCGAAAACTTCTGGAACGTTGAAATTCTGCAAAGCCGAAATCGGGAAAATTTCCGCATTTGGCACTTTTTCTTTCCAGAAAGAAACTTGCTGTTCTAATTGTTCTTGGTTTGAATTATCAATTTTATTTAAAAGCAATAGAACCGGAATCTTAGCATGAATGATTTTCTTGAAGAAGTCTTCGTCTTTCAAGTCCTGCTCGCCTATTTCGACCATGTAGATTAAAATGTCAGCATCTTCAAAAGCCGATTTTACAAAGTTCATCATCGATTCCTGCATTTCGTACGCGGGCTTAATGATTCCTGGAGTATCAGATAAGACTAACTGAAAGTCCTCTCCGTTTACGATTCCTAGAATTCTATGACGTGTAGTTTGTGCTTTTGATGTAATGATTGACAATCGTTCTCCAACGAAAGCGTTCATCAATGTTGATTTTCCAACATTTGGATTTCCGATAATATTTACGAAACCTGCTTTATGTGACATTTTTTGCTTTATTTATTTTGCAAAGGTAGTCATATCAACTCAATACAGAAAATAAAACATTTTTTAAAGTTTTCGTTGGATTTCTAAAAAATCGGCGTATCTTTGCACCCGAAACATCGCGGGATAGAGCAGTAGGCAGCTCGTCGGGCTCATAACCCGAAGGTCACAGGTTCGAGTCCTGTTCCCGCTACTAGAGAAAAACACCACTTACTACAAGTGGTGTTTTTTGTTTATAGCATTATTTATCTTTTTATATTTGATAAAAATCAATTTTACTGCAATGAGAAAAACATCATTAATAATTCTCTTATTTGTCTTAGCAATTTCATGTAATTGTTTTTCGCAATCTTTAGTTTTTGAAAAAATTGTTCAAGTCGACTCTACGAAATCAAAAGACATTCTTTTCGAGAGACTTAATAGTAAATTGATTGAATATTATGGAGGACAAAATAATTTTAATAAAAACATTATTCAATCTGATAAAGAAAATGGAATTATTAAAATTAAGCAAGAGATACGCTATAGTAAAAATGAATTTATGAATAGCGCCAACGGTGTGATTGATTTTAATATAAATGTATTTTTTAAAAAAGGACGATGTAAGGTATTAATCGATAATATTACACATACTGGTATGGGTATATCTATGGGAGCTATTACTGAAGACAAAGAATATCCTCATACTGACAAAGATTATTTAAAATTTCGGAAAAGAAAATGGATCGAAATTAAAGACTTTATTCATTCTGAAATGCCAAAGAAGATTTTGATGATTGAGAAAATCCTTAATACACCTTTAGAGCAAGAAAATGAATGGTAAATCATTAAGACTTTATAAGTTTCAAAAAAATCTGGAGCTTTTGTTATTTTTAAATATTTACAGTTCGTCGAGCAACTAAAGAAAAACACCACTCATTACAAGTGGTGTTTTTTGTCTATATCAATTTACTTTATATTTAGCATCAATTCCTTTTTTCGTTTATGTCCATCATAAACACAGGCTAAAATAACGAAAAACACGCTGCATAAGGAAGATAGCGATCTTATGTTATTCCAAAAGTTCCAACGGTCTTCGAATATATTTCTCATTTGTCTTGCACTTGCGTTTGAGGAACTTGCAAGATCTAACAAATCCAGCTTATTATTCAGAGGAACGTTTACAAATACGGTTACAGCAAATACACCAAGTGAATAAAATACAGTAGCTATAATGAGCAACAGAAACGATTGCTTTTTATAGTGCAGAAAACTGGTAATTGGGATCATAATCAACGTTCCGAAAAAACAAATGAAAAATGGTATATTCTGAATCTCTCGATTGATGTTCTGCATGGCATTTAGAAATTCCTTATCGTTTAGTTTTCCCAATCCCAAACTTACAGAAATCGAGTATGAAAAGAAAAGCCCAGCCATTAATGCTGTTGTCGTTGCCGTAATAATTAGTAAAATGTTTGATGCTTTCATATTAATTGGAAATACTAACTGTTCTTTTTAAATATTCATTGGTATCCAGCTGACGAATCATAAAATCTGCAACTTCCTTACGAGCAATTTTTAGATTGAGTTTTTTATAACTTCCATCAAAACCAATGCGATACGTATTGGTAATTTGGTCATCTGTAAAAGCACTAGGCCTAACAATTGTATAATCCAAATTACTGTCCAAAATATATTTTTCTTGCAATTTATGGTCTTGAAATGCTTTTTTTAGCAACATTCCAAACATAACATGTTTCCAAATAAAATTAAGATTACCATAGCTTTCGCCCAAGCCAAGCGTCGTTTGGCAAATCAGCCTATTTAATCCTTTTTTTCTCATCGCCTCAATAATTTTTTTCGTTCCTTCTGCACGTATTTTGCCTTTTCTACCATCACCTAAAGCACAAAAAACTGCTTCTTGACCATGCAACGCGTTTTCAACATCATTCAAACTCAAAACATCGCCTACATGAATATGAAGGTTAGGATGAGAAATGTTTTGCAGTTTTTGGGGATCACGAACAAAAGCTGTTACGTCATCACCATTTTTTAATGCTTGTTTTACGATTTCAATGCCAACTGTACCTGTGGCTCCAAAGATTATTACTTTCATTTTGTATCAATTTTTAAGATTAGTGATACAAAATTGCAATAGATAAATGTTCTAAAATAGAATAAAAGCGACAGTGGTAATTATTTCTCAAATGATTTTGGAGTTTTGCCGGTAAAAGCCTTAAAAACTTTTATAAAATGAGATTGATCTGAAAACCCATTTTCATATACAATGTCGGTATGTTTTTCATAATCTTTAACGGTCAATTGATCTAATGAAGCTTGAAATTGGATAATCTTAGCAAATTGCTTAGGAGTAAGACCTGTTTCAGCTAGAAATCTTCGCTCAAAAGTGCGAATATTGAACTTTAGCTTACTGGCAATCGAACGTATACTTTCCTGACCTTTTGTTTGAAAGATATATTCTATGCCTTGTCGTATTTCAAAATCAAGGTTTTCCTTTTTCTTTTCAAAATACCGTAAAAGCAATTTTGATATAATGTCAATTTTATCTTTTACGCTTTCACTCAATTCCAATTGTTTTTTGAGCCATCTTATATCTTCTTCAGTATCATCAAAGTAATAACAATTATCATTTATGCTCTGGGGTTGTATATCGAAAAATGTCTTCAAGACAAAGGGATACAACTGAAAAACGATAATAAGAAATGCACCCGAAATCTCAAGTTCAATTGGCAGAATTGTTTGTCCGTAGAGAAAAACTTCTGGCATCTTTTTATCGTGAGGCTTTACAATCAATCCGTGATCGGTTTGCTGAAACATCAAACCTGGACAGCCGTCTGCAAAAAAAGGCAATGTTGTATCTGTATTTTTATCTTCATTTTCAAACACCCATATGTTTTTCACAAAAAGCGAAATCGAGTCTTCGGGAACAATATTTTCATAGTTCATATTATTGTGATTACCGATTTTATATATCAAATATCTGAAAATTTTTCAAAAAGCAAATTTCGAGACATTTACGAAACTTTTCAATTGTAAACAGAAGTAACACCAATAGCAAACTGTATCTATTATTCAGAACTAGCTATTTTGCAATAGCCTAAAAAACACACTCGACAGAATTATTTTTTTTCTATCTTCCCAAAATAAAATTCCCCAAAATGAGCCACTTGTTTTCGATAAAAAAATCATTTTTATTCAGCTTCATTGTACTAACCAGCTATTTCTTGGTTTCTTTCCATATAAAAAATACAGAACAGGCCGCTTCTTATAAAACTAAAAAAGTACTGATTTTCTCTAAAACTAATGGCTTCAGACACGAAAGTATTCCTGCCGGAATTGCAGCAATAAAAAAACTGGGACAGGAAAATCATTTTATTGTAGATACTACTGAAGATTCTCTGGCAATTAATTCAAAAAACTTAAAGCAATATCGAGCTGTTATATTTTTAAGCGCCTCTGGCCATGTTTTAGGCGAAAATCAAAAATTGGCTTTACAAAAATTTATACAAAACGGAAATGGTTTTGTCGGCATTCATTCGGCCACAAACTGCGAACCAGATTGGTCTTGGTACACCCAAATGATCGGCGGAATTTTTGAAGGACATCCTGAACCGCAGAATGCTAAACTTATAATTGTAAATCATGAACATCCATCTACAAAACATCTTCCTGCAATCTGGGAACGAAAAGACGAATGGTACAATTTTAAATATTTAAACCCAAACGTAAATGTGCTTATAAAGATTGACGAATCTTCGTATAAAGGAGGTAAACATGGCGATAATCATCCTCTGGCATGGTATCACGAGTATGATGGCGGCAGAGCATTTTACACTGCTTTAGGACATAGCCCTGAAAGTTACAATGATCCTCTTTTTGTACAGCATTTACTTGGAGGAATCACTTATGCTATTGGCAGATAAAAAGATAGCATAAATATCAAGACTTATAAACTTGCCATTTTTAATTTCATAGTCTTTCATAGTTCCTTCGTACTGAAAGTCAAGTTTAGCCATTACGCTTTTACAATTCTTATTTTCCGACTCCACAAATGCTTCAATTCTGTTAAGTTCTAAATTATCAAATCCATAATTACAAATTAATGGTATTGCTTCTTTGATAATCCCTTGTCCCCAAAAATCTGGAATTAACCAAAAACCAATTTCTGCTTTTTTATGTTCTTTACTTAAATTATTTAATCCCGCCGCTCCATAGAATGTTTTATTGTCAGCAGAGCAAATAGCAAACCAAATTCCTGTATCGTTTTTTTCAAGGTCAGCAAAGAAAACCATTTGTTCTTTTGTTGCTTCCAATGTTTGAAAACTCACTCCATAATATTTAATAACTTCTGGATGCGAAAGCCCTTTGAAAACATTTTCAAGATCATTATCCGCAAATTGTCGCAGCAAAAGCCTTTCGGTTTTTATGGTTGGAAATTCTTTTTTCATGATTTTTTTATCTGTTTCTCATTATCAGTTTTCGTGGTCAAGATTAAAAATAACTCATTTATTTTCAAACACATAACTAAATCCGAACTTATTTATTGGTATTCCGAAAACTGTTTGGTGTCATACCTGTCGATTTTTTGAAGGCGTTGTGAAATGTTGTCTTCGAAGTGAATCCAGATTCTAATCCTATTGCCAGCAAACTATAGTTTTCGTAGTCTGAATCGAGAATCATTTCTTTCACAGCTTCGACCCGATAGTTATTTATGTAATTGGCAAAATTATCTCCCGTAATCACATTGACAAGTTGTGAAACATATCCCGCACTTATTCCCAGCTCTTCTGCTACTTTTTCTCGGTTTAAATTGCTGTCTTTATAAATTTGATGCTCTTCGCAAAGTATTTCCAATCTCTTAAAATAAGGGTTTTCTTTTGTAAAGATTTCTAAGCCATTTGCGTCATTTCCTCTTTTAATAGGTACTTCTTCAACAAATATTTCATCGTTTAACAAAGTCTTATTATTTAGCAATTCTTCGGTTTCAGTTTTATTGTCAGCCAACCTGTATCTGAACACACCATAATATGCCGTGCAATGAATTAAAAATGTAGCAAACAACGCCAAAATCTGCATAACATATGAGAGATCATATTCAAAAAGCAGCCCTGTCAAAATAGCCACCATCCAGGAAAGCATTAATGCATAAACCAAAAACCATAAAAAAGTGATCCATTTCTTTTCCTGCTTATCTTTTGAATATTTAATAAAACCGAAAGTATAAACAGCCATAAAAGGCATAAATAACAGAACAAGATAAAAATCAAAACTTCCTAAAGTTTCTAGAATACTTTTAAGAAAGTGCGGGATTGTAAAAATATGTGCGACAGCATCACAGTCATAAAAAACATTTGTAATGGCTGAATATACAAACGGAGCATACAGCCATCGAATCTTTTTCGAATTTCTAATTGGATGGTTTACCTGATGTATAACAAACATAAAAATGAGAACCGGAAAAAGAAATGCCCATTCTACATTATCCAGAAAACGCAGGAAAGGCATACTGCTGTAAAGATCAATTATTTCGAAAACGAGATTGGCAATAAGCACCGAAAGCGCAAATATTGCATAAGCCAGATATCTATTGGCATTACTCTTAAATAGTGGTGATTTTAGAATAATTGCTCCAAGAACTATTCCTTGAAAAATTGCCGTGTTAAAAAAAATAGTAAAGATCAATCTATATAGTGGTTATTTAGTTAGGATGCTGTTTCTGTTTTTTTTTAGGTAATTACCTATAATTTTCCATCACGAAACTATACTTAATTGATTTTATTTACTGTTAAAGGAATTACAATTAAAACTAAACAAAATGACAATTAATAAGATCTGAATTACAAATTATCATTCGATTATTCTGTAAAATCTTTAATAGAATTGGCTTATTTCAACGTTTCATGTTCCTAAGAAAAAGTTAAGAAACAGCTGGAAATAAGTACCAATTTATCCACTTTTAAGCTTTTGAAACCTCTGCTAATTTTGCTTTTTTGAATTTTGGCATCAAATAATTCAAAACACTATTTTATGAGAAAAATTTTATTGTTAGCTGTTTTTACAGTTTTAGGATTTGTGAATGTAAATGCCCAAGAAATTAAATTTGGAGCTAAAGCGGGTTTAAACTTTGCAACTATCAGTGAAGATAATACCGAAAATGCTGATTTTGTAACATCGTATAACATTGGTGTTATGTCAGAAATTCCATTGTCTGAAAAGTTCTCTTTTCAACCCGAAATAATGTATTCTCGTCAGGGATATAGTTTCAATAATGATGTAATTGCTATGAATTATTTGAACATTCCCTTAATGGGAAAATACTATGTAACAAAAGGATTGAGTCTTGAAGCCGGACCGCAGATAGGTTTTTTACTTTCTGCTAAAAATGAAAAAACAGATGTAAAAGATTCGTTTAATACTTTTGATTTTGGTGTTAATTTTGGCTTAGGATACAAACTTGAAAACGGGCTTAATTTTGGGGTAAGATATAATCTGGGATTAACTGACATTAATAATGTAGATAATTCTTCAATTAAAAATAAAAACGGAGTATTTCAGGTATCTGTTGGTTACTTCTTTTTCTAAACCAATAATAATTTAAAAAAAACACCACTCTAAAATAAGTGGTGTTTTTTTGTTTCTTATATCCAAAAGAGCTACGCAAATAAGTACCGATTTATGCAGTTTTAAGCTTTTGAAACCTTTTCTAATTTTTCTTATATGATTTTTGGATTGAAATAATTCAAATCAATTTTTATGAAAAAAAACTATTTAGTACTTATCCTTCTTTTTGTCTTTTTCTCTGCTAATGCTCAAAACGAAATTGAATCAAATCCTTTTGAGAAAAAAAATGACATTACCATAAATGCAATTGCCGCTTTAAACAAAACTCTAAACATAAGCTATGAAAGACATTTCAACAATAAATCCTCTTTAGGTGTTTATTATTTTCATGTACTAGCAAATGACACAAGCAATGATATGAATTATTCTATCTCTCCCTATTACAGAAGATATTTTGGTAAAAAATATGCATCTGGTTTTTTTGCTGAAGGATTTGGAATGCTCACTTCTATTGATGGCAAAAAAGTGTATACATCTGAAGATCATTCAACTTACACCAAAAATCCAGATGTTATTGATTTTGCTCTTGGAGCAGGTGGAGGATGGAAATGGGCCAGTAAAAGCGGATTTATTTTTGAAGCAAATGTTGGCTACGGATTTTTACTGTTTAATGCGAATAAAACAGATCATAATATTGTAGCAAAATTTGGATTGAGTGCTGGATATAGGTTTTAGAATTAATGTTTGAATACTTCCAGTTAGTGAAAAAAGCTTCAGAGAAATCTGAAGCTTTTTTGCTTGAATAAATTCAATCGTACTACATGGAATAGATTTTACTAGAAAATTCCCGAAATATATTATTCTACATGCATTTAATCGTACCGCCGTCTACTCTAATAGTAGCTCCACTAATGTAATTAGCATAAGCACTGCAGAGATATGCGACTGTTCCAGCGATTTCCTCAGGTTCTCCAAAACGTCCCGTATCATTTGGAATTAGCTGCTGAACAGCCTTAGATTTTATTTCTTCTAAATCTGTTCCCCAGTTAAACTTAGGCGCAGCATTTACAAGCCAATCTTCGACCATCGGGTTTATAATTGCTCCAGGAGATACAACATTTGAAGTTATTCCGGTTTCTTTCAATGATCTCGCAAGTGAGATTGAAAGATTATGCCTTGCTGCAAGGGTCGCATTATAATGTGGCTGTTCTTTAATAGGCTGTATGCCCAGCCCTCCACCAATATGAATAACTCGTCCCCAACCTAATGTTTTCATTTGTGGCACTATACGCTGAATCATTCTTACATATGAAACGACATTGTTGTTATAAATTTCAGACCAATCATCCGTTGTCGCCTCACCCCAAGATTTATGCGATGTTGCGCCGGCGTTATTAATTAAAATATCAATTTGACCATTTTTAAGCGCTGCAGAAGCAACTTCATCAGCTCCTTTATCGGTACTAAGATCTCCTAAAGCTATTTCTGCCTTTCCGCCATTGCTGATAATTTCCTGACACACAATATTGGCACGATCTTCATTCCTACCATGAACTATAACGGTCGCTCCTTCATTTGCCAGCATTTTAACTATTGATTCTCCAAGTCCCGAACTCGAACCCGTTACAAGCGCTCTTTTTCCTTTTAATTTTAAATCCATTTTATGTGTAAATTAGTTGTTGTTATTCTTATGCAAAGGCGACATTCCAAATTCTTTTTTATAGGCATAAGAGAAATGAGACATATTAGCAAAGCCGATTTCTAAGTAGATGTCGCTTGGACGCTGCTTGCAGTTTTCTATTAGATATTTTGCTTCAGAAAGCCGTTTTTTAGTCAGCCATCTGCTTGGAGTAATCTTAAACAATTTCGCAAAATCCCTTTTGAAACCTGACAAACTGCGTCCAGTAAGGAAAGCAAATTTTTCTAACGGAACATTGTATCTATAATGACCATTCATAAACCCTTCCAAATCCAATTTTCCAGGCTCTTTAAATTCAAACAGCATTTGCTTAATTTCAGGATCGATATCTGCAAGTATTAAAACCAGTTCCTTAATTTTAATCTGTAAAACTTCATTATCAATATCTTTTCTTTGTCCATATTCATGTAATAGAGCGACAGATTTTTTCAAGATGTTATTTGCCTTTATAATCTTCACCCCTTCACCATGAAACCTTTCTGATTTGAATCCAAATTCTTTTGAAATTTCTTTAAGAGTACTTTGGTCAAAATGAACCGCTATAGATTTAAATCCGCCAGATTCTGTGTGTTTAATTGATTTTGTTAATTGATTTCTTCTAAAGAAACGATAATCACCAGCAGTAAAAGTATATTTCTTATGTCCTATCCAGACATCGTGTCTGCCACTTATGATATAACTAAAGATGTGATCGGACACAAAAGCTTCGTTTTCAACATTCTCTCCCGAATAGAAATTTTGTATGAGCTTTGGCTCTGAAAGAATTTGATCTTTTTTTGATTTCATTTTCCCTTCATTTTTATCTGATACAAATTTCCCAAATATTTTAATCCGCAAGTTTGTTCAAACGTCCAAATTCATTTATTATCTCTAAAAAAACAGTTCTTAGTAAACTATTTAGCTTTCAAATGCATCCAGCTACTAAACAGAAAAGCTTCAGATTTCTCTGAAGCTTTTTTATAAATATACTTTTTCGAAATAAAACCCGTTATTTCTTTACAATAATTTAATGTCACGTTTTCTCAATAACCGATTTTATATTACTAAATGTTTTATTAAATTCGCAATTCCGTAATGAAATCATTTGTTTTCATTCTAAAATTGTGATTTTCACATAAATACCACAAAAAAGAAACTTTATAATTCTTAAAAACAAATTATATTATAACTACAATTCAACACAATGCTTAAAAAACACAACCCCAAATTTTTATTTTTTACCCTTTTAACATTATTTTTTTCTGTTACTTCATTCTCGCAAAAAAATATTTACGCTGGAATTGAAATTGGCCGAAGAGCAATCAAAGTTTCCGTTATTGATGTAAGCAACATTAGAAAAGCTGATTACAAAATCCTTTCTTTCTGGACTGAGAGAATTCCTTTTGCTGACCATATTGACTCAAAAGGTGAACTTACTCAAGAAGACATCACAAAAACTAGCTTGACGGTTACAAACCAATTGCAAAAAATTAAAGCTGAGAATAAAATTCTTGAAGAAAATATCTTTGTTGTAGCGGCTCCTGTTTTTGCATCTGCTCGCAACATCGATGTTCTAAAAAACAAAATTGCTATCTTAACTGGTAAACAGTTAGAAATATTAGAAGTTAACGAAGAAGCAAAAACACTTGTGAAAGGTGCAATACCGCCTGTAGATTTTGCTACTGCTTTTCTTCTTGACATTGGTGCTCAAACTACAAAGGGAGGTTATATCGACGAACTTAAAGATGGTAAATTAGAGTTTGTTCCTTTAGAACTTAGTTTTGGAACAATGACGCTTACGGATGCTGTTGAAAAAACAGTGGTAAATAAAAGTCAGGTAAATGATATGTCTACTTATCAGGAAAAGTCTTTTGATTATAATGTAATTCTACGTAAAAAAACTAAAGAGTTATTTGATGCTAATCCTCCTTTAGCAAAAAAGAATAAACTATACTTATCTGGTGGTGCTGTTTGGGCATTTTCGACTCTTTTTTATGATGAAAATGCTAATAAAGAACATTATGTAGCTTTAACTCTTCAAGATGTTATCGATTATGATGCGATTCTTAAAAATAACTTTGGCAAGTTTACCAACCTTGCAAAAACAAACAAAGAAGTTGCTAGAGTCTTAAGCACTTACGATCAAAAATATTTAATTTCGGCAAATAATATTCTTGTAACTTGTCTTGAAAGTATTCCAGATTTGGCAACAAAGAAAGTTTACTTTGTAAAAGAAGGACAGGTAATCTGGTTAATCTCCTACATCGCAGATCGTTCGAAAAAAATAAATACTAATTTCTAGAAGTATTTTAAAAATCATATGAAGCCTCAGAGAAATCTGGGGCTTTTTTATTTCACCTCAGCATAAGATTCTTTAATCTGCATTTCATTAATTATATCCAAAAGCTCCATTTCATCGGTTGGAAATAAATGAAGTGCTTGTTCTAAAACCAATCCAACTTTCAATTTTATACCATTTTCAACAATCCAAGCATCAGAAATACACTCTAAATAATTGGTTATCTAATACGATAACAATTCTTAATATTCCGCTAGGAATATCTCGTCGGTAGAAAAAAAAATAATGTTGCATTACAATGTGTCCCGTAGGGACACCTGATTTGCGAAACATTTAACCAATCAAACGTTCCTACGGAACGTGTATTCGGGATTCAAATTTCATTTCTACCGACGAGACATTCCTACGGAATGAACATAATTTAATGTCGCTCCTCTGGAGCTTTTTGATCATGGGATTTAGATTTTCTACAAATATTTTGCTCCGCTGGAGCATACAAATCAGATTCTATTCCTATGAAATATTTAAAACATAATATTAAACACCAAAAATGCGTAAACCCAAAAGGACTTACGCATTTTTTTTGATGAAACATTATAAAAAACGCCGTTTATCTTCTTCTTCCGCCGCCTCCGCCGAAGCCTCCGCCTCCACTAAAGCCACCTCCACCACGAGAACCGCCTCCCATTTGCCCAGCGCTTGGTCTTGATGAAGAACTTCCTCCTCTATTAAAATTAGAGTTTGAAGAACTTCCTCTATTAAGATTTGAAGTCCCCGCACTTGGCGACGAACTCTGACGGGTTCTTCCAGATGCACTAGTATTTCCTGCACGATTGGAATTTCCTGCTGATGGTCGTGTGCTTGCTGAAGGACGCGAATTACCTCGATTGGTATTGTATCTGTTATTGGTAGAATTGTCTCGTACGGTATTAGATCTTGATCTATTATTATTGTAATTATTAAAATTGTTTCTATTATTAATATATACATTGTTTCCGCCATGATAATGCCCTCCATGATAACCATGATGATGGTAATAATGGTTGTGGCGATAAATTCCGACCGCCATTACGGTAAAAGCGGCGAAATAAGGCGGATAAAATCCGTAATAATAAGGTGGATAATACGGCACATAAGCTGGTGAATATACATATTGTACAATTGGCACCGTTTCTACCACAACTGCTGTTACAGCTGGCGAACTTTGTACAGGATCGTCTCCTGCATAGGCAGGATTTGCTGTTTTTGCTGGTGAGGATTTGCTTACTGGTTCAATGACATAATCTTTTCCGTACAGCAGTTCATCGCCGACAATCTGCATTTTTACCTTTCCGTTTTTATCTTTATCGACCAAAATAACAGCAACGTCTTGGTTTTCTTTCTTGTTTACAGCAACTTGAAGAATAAAAGTAAACGAATTTCCATTTTTCTTTGTGACTACTTTTATAAAGTCTACTTTTTTATCCAAATCCAAATCCAGATTATTGATTCCTGTTTTCTCCAGATTCAGATTTTTTTCAAATTCCTCAATGGTTTTTGATTTCTGAAACAGAGACATTACAGCATACAAATCAAGATTATCGCCAGGAAGCCCAAGTTCTGGTCCATCGTTATCAGATTGGCAAAAAATCAACTGGGTTGACAAGATTAATGCAACTGTCAAATATTTTGTAAATTTCTTTATCATAGTAAGAGTATAAAATATTAATAAGTAGAGTAGAAAATCTTTTTATATTTTCTACTCTATACCCAGAAATTGTCTAATGCATTTTGGTTTTATCCAATTCTCCAATAAAAGGAATAGAGTTCTGAATTTCAGATCGTATGGTTACTTGCAAATACTGCTCAAGCTGTACAAACTTTGCGGCATTGATTCCGCCAATGGCTTTTACCAGTTTAGAATGCGTTTTGGCAAGGAGTTTTTCAGATTCTTGATTGTATTTTAGATTTGCCGATGTTAATTCTGTCGCTTTAGCATCGCTCAGTGTGGCATAATTCTTTGCATAATCTTCAAGAATTTGAATCTTCTGCTGACTCAAAGCTTTGCGTTCCGATTCGTAATTATCATAAATCGGTTGAAATGCTGTAGCCTGCACATCTGTTAATCCTAAATATTCTTTAACTACATCTGCCTTAGATTTTCCATAAAGATCTTGGATTAACTTTATCTCATCTACAGAACTTTGAGCAGTGGCATTCAATCCAAAAGCCAATAACAGTACAAATAGTATCTTTTTCATAATCTTTATTTATAAATTACTCTACCAATCCATCAGAAGCACTCATGTCTCTTACACATACATATTTGCCATCTCTTTTTTCAAAAAAGCTCATATAGTTTCCTGTATTAATTGGTGTTTTGGTAGAATCTGTTACTTTATAATATCCTACTTCCACAACCATATTTCCATCATGAGAAACAAAAACTTCTTTGGTTTCAAATGATATCGTATTGGTGTTATCAGTTAAATCAGATTTCAAAAATTCATATCTCGCTTCTTTACCAATAATCGGTGGTCTGTTCTGATAAAAAGTTATCGCATCGTCTGCATAATACCCTATCTCTTTTAGCTGACCAGCATTGTATGTTGCGGCATATTCATTTTCTTTTGCTTGAATTTGCTTCTTAACTTCCTTTAAGTCAATTACAGTATTTTCGTCCTTTTTTGTATTGCAGGAAATCAATAAAGCACAGAATCCTGCAAGAACCCCTCTTGTAATTATTTTACTTTTCATATATATTTAATTTTCAAGTTGATATTACATTATTCCCTTTTACTAGCAGGCCAAAAAGTAGCTGTTGACTTTAGCAAAGATTTTATCAGCATCAATAATAGTATTAGGATCATAAATTTAGATTTGCTTAAACAACAAGATTAATACTCTTCGAATATCTTTTGGAGTTCTGCTAAACTTCTCTGTTTCAGCAATGCCACTGACAATAAGATTCTAGATTTTTGCGGATTCAAAGCGTATGAAGCAATAAGTCCAAGTTCATCATCATTGCATTCTACATTACGGCTTACAAGTCCAGTTGCAACGCGCGTGCTTCGAACTACGATAATTCCTTTTTTGCTCGCCCTTGCACAAGCGTCTAGAGAAGCTTTGTTCATGTTTCCGTTTCCTACTCCAGCAATTACAATTCCTTTGGCGCCGCGTTCTATTGAAGCATCAATTAAATCTGGTTTCATATCTGCATCGGCATAAATAATATCTACGCGAGGAAAAGTGCTAACGCCTTTCACATCAAATTCTGAGTTTTTTCCAAATTTTTGACTTGGATAATTAAAGAAATCGTTTGTTCCGTAAGAAGTAATACCAATAAGTCCACGAAGCGGAGACATAAAAGTTTGAACGGCCGTGGTACTTACTTTTGTTAAAGATTGAGCCGAATGAATCCAGTCATTCATTACCAAAAGCACTCCGCGTCCTTTTGCTTTAGGATCACCAGCTACTGCAATAGCATTATAAAGATTTAAAGGTCCGTCTGCACTAATTGCTGTTGATGGACGCATTGATCCTACAAGCACTACTGGTTTATCTGTTTTTGTAGTGAGATTTAAAAAAAAGGCCGTTTCTTCCATCGTATCAGTTCCGTGCGTAATTACAAAACCGTCTACATCATTACTATTGGCTAATTCATTAATTCGATTGGCTACTTTCAGCATAATTTCAAATGACATATCCTGAGATCCAACATTCGCAATTTGCTCGCCTTTTATATCGGCCACTTTTAAAGCATCTGGAATTGCATTTACCATTGCATCAATGGTAACCTGACCCGAAGTATATCCTGATTGTACTCCTGTTTTAGCAGAACCTGCAATTGTTCCTCCTGTTGCCAAGATTAAAACCTTAGGCTTAGCCTGTCCGAACATGCTGATGTTTAATGACAGTATCAGCAGTAAAATTATTTTTTTGCAAAAGTTGATATTTAATTTCATGTTTTTTCTGTTTAAAGTTGAGGTTATTTTTGGCCTGTTAAAGTTGCTGGATCAAGCAGTTTTTTAATTTGATCTTCTGTCAGCAATTTCTTTTCGCGTATAAGTTCCAGAATACCTTTATTGGTTGCCAATGCTTCTTTGGCTAGTTCAGTTGTTTTTTCGTAACCCAAAACAGGATTCAGAGCAGTTACAACACCAACACTTCGATCCATATAATGCGCCAAAACGTCTTTGTTTACCGTAATGCCATCGATACAATTTTTTCTAAACAATGGCATTGCTTTAAAAAACAGCCCTTGAGATTCCATCATGGCAATGGCTTGAACAGGCTCAAAAGCATTTAACTGCAATAAACCAGATTGCGCGGCAATTGTTACCGTGAGATCATTCCCCATTACTTTAAAACACAATTGGTTCATAAGTTCTGGCATAACCGGATTTACTTTTCCTGGCATAATTGAAGATCCCGGCTGAAGTGCAGGCAAATTGATCTCGAAAAAACCTGTACGTGGCCCAGAAGCTAAAATGATCAAATCGCTACTTATTTTTGCCAGCGCAACCGCCATACTTTTAAGCGTAGAAGAATACATTACAAATCCTTGCTGGCTTGTTGTAGCCGCAATAAGATCTTTGCTCATTACAATTGGTTTTCCTGTAATTTTTGCCAAATGTGCAGCTACTTTTTCTGCATAACCAGGAGAAGCTGTAATTCCTGTCCCGATCGCAGTAGCTCCCATATTTTGTTCGCATAGATAAACTTCAGATTTTTTCAAAGCACTAATCTCTGCATCAAGCTGGTTACCGAAAGCATGAAATTCCTGACCTACCGTCATTGGTACAGCATCCTGTCCTTCGGTTCTTCCCATTTTTAAAACATCTTTAAATTCATCACCTTTTTTATGGAAAGCTTTAGCCAAAAGATCTGCTTCTTTAAGCAGTTTGTCATTATGAAGCAGTAATGCCACTTTTATAGCTGTTGGATACACATCGTTGGTTGATTGCCCCATATTAAGATCATCGTGAGGTTCAATGTATTGATATTCTCCTTTTTTATGTCCGCTCAGTTCCAGTGCAATATTGGCCAAAACTTCATTCACATTCATATTTGCAGAAGTACCAGCACCTCCTTGGTACAAATCAACCAAAAATTGATCATGATATTTACCATCAATTACTGCCTGACAAGCTTTTTCTATGGCAGCCAGCCTATCTTTTTTAAGTCGGCCGACATCAGCATTGGCACGTGCCGCAGCTAGTTTAACCATTGCAAAAGCTTTTACATAGTCAGGATAAGATTGCGTAGTCAAGCTACTTATCTGAAAATTTTCTAACGCACGTGCGGTCTGCACACCGTAATAAGCATTTGCCGGGATTTGTTTTTCTCCTAGAAGATCTTTTTCTGTTCGGGTCTGAGCATTAAGACTGCCTAATGACAGTCCGAACAATAGCAGGTATTGTACAGTTTTACACATATTTTCTTTTTTTATTAATTAAAAAACTAAAGGCTTTTACTGATTTCTTTTATAAAATGATTGCGAAAAATTATATCTAAAAGAAAACTGTATTTTATTTATTGAAGTACTCCAACCGTCATTGAAATTTTCGCGGTTACCCCACTGAAATTCCACACCTACCATACAATTTTTCACGGGAGTGTATAAAAGATTTCCCAACACGTACTGTCCCTTTTTAAAAGCTTCATCAGTTTGTCCGTCTGAGTTATCGATGTCAATCATAGAATATCCAATTGCAGTACTAAATTTATCACTCCAGTTATGATCTAAGAAAGCAACAACACCAACTAGCGGAAGCGCAACACCTTTTACAGGAGTTACAGGATTACCAAAATTGTTTTCGATACCTATATCAACGGGAGCATCATTCATGTAGTTTTGAATTCCTTCTCCATATACAACCTGCCCTCTAAAAACATCATTTTTACTAAAATTGATATTAGTACTTAAATTAAGTCCCCAACCCACTGCATCTCCAGACAAGTTATATTGGTCATTATTCTGATCTTTCCATTCAATTTTTCGAACTATACCAGCTAACTCGACATAACCCCATTTGGTAGCATGATGGTACTCAGCCGTAAGATCTGGCAACGGAAATCTTGCCTTTACTCCTTGCAGTTCCACACGATTTGCATAATCTCCCTGATCGGCACTTGCTCCAGGTCTTTCTAATGCAATGGTTAAACGGGTATCGCCTTGAATTGGCATATAGCGAATTTGAATATTTCTAAAAAACACCATTCCGGTTGGTCCCCAATATTCTAGAGAATTTGGGAATACGCCAATATCCATAAAAGGGCTCCAGGTTTGTCCAGCTCCAAATTTTCCTAATTCAGCATAAGCATGGCGCAGACGAAAAGTAGTTTGTCCTGCATCGACACCTGTACCGAACAATTCGAATTCAAAATGAGTTTTTAATTCGCCAATTCCTGTATCAAAATAATTTTTAAACCCTAATCTAGTTTGGCGAACAGAAGCGTAGTAACTGCCATCTGGTCCATATTCGTTTTTAAAAGCGGGCAGTTTTGTCGGTCTCACCACATCGTACCAATCTGATTGTATCTGATTAAAATTATAACCAATATCGGTCATAATAAATCCGTAGATTTCCATGCTTTTATTCCCTTCATCTTGAGCCTGAACAAAAGTGGAAATGAGGAAACAAATTATGAGGACACTATGCCTCATAGCTGTCATTTGCAAAAACCTTTTTTTCATAATGATTATAGTTTGTTTGTTATGGGATACAACTTTTAATCTGATTTTTGCAGTCCTGGTTTTAAAATAAAAGTCATTTTATTTTAAAAAAATCGATTTTTCTCAGTACGAATTTTTATTCACCTTAAAAACTTTTATCTGATCCTAAAAGCTTCTAATAATGGGAATGCAAAAATTTCAACACCTAATTATTACAGTCTTTTTTTTGTTAAAAAAAGAGAACAAACACAGTTTTTAACTGATTATCAAACAAATATAACTAATACAACAGCACAAATAGGGTTATTAACCGTTACATTTAACGGTTAAAAATATCAGATTAATAATACTAACATGTTAAAAATTTTAATAAATTTATATCTTCATAAGTATTTGGTCTTTAACATTTTATACGCCCCAGTGACTTTTTTTTGACATTAATAATTTTCAAATAATTTATTATGGAGTCTACAAAAAAAATCCCCTCGGATAAAATCTATAATGAACTGGAGAATGTTTTAAAGTTTTATTCTTTTAAAAACTCAACACTGTTAAGTAACTTTCTGCGCTATATTGTGACAGAAACTATAGATGAAAGACAGCAGTTTATCAAAGAATATTCTATAGCTGTAAATGCTTTAAGCAGACCTTCTCATTTTAATCCTCATGATGACGCCATGGTTCGAATTCATGCAGGACGCTTAAGAAAATTGCTTCATGAGTATTATTCTACAGACGGAAAAGACAATCCGCTAATTATTCATGTCCCAAAAGGCGGTTATGTTCCAGAATTTGTTCATAATAATAAACCGAGACCTACTGATCTCCCTATCAGTACCACTAAAACCAATCCTGTGATTACGGTTTTTCCTTTTAAAACAATTGCCCACCGTCCAGATCTAGAAGCCTTTTCGCAAATTCTTTCTGAAGAAATCAGTGCAGAACTTTCACGTTTTCAGGATATCTCTGTAATCGGCCATTTCTCTTCTGATAGTATTGCAAAAATTAATGAAAATGTTCTAGAAGCTGCCAATCTTCTCGGAGCAGACTTTATTATCACAGGACATATTCAAATTATCAGCAACAAACTGCAGATCAGAGTCAATTTGATAGACTCATCCTCAGGAAAGTTTATATTGACCAAATTGTTTACACCTGCCACTCTAGATGATGGCATTAGAATTCAAAATGAAATTGTGAGAGATATTGTTTCTACTATGGGCGGATATTATGGTGTTATTTTTAATGAAATAGTAAAAACTGCCCCTTCTAAAATTTCAAATAACACTGGTATTTTAAGAGCAATCTGCAGTTATCACGAATATCAGCGTTCCTATTCTATCGAAAATTTTGCTAAAGCGCTCTCCAATTTAACTGAAGCTGTAGAATTAGACCCTAACCATGCAATTGCTTGGGCAATGCTGGGCGAAATGCATTTAGCTTCTATTGCCTTGGGATTAGACAATTCCAAAAAAACGGTAGAAAAAAGCAGTCATTGTATTACAAAAGCTCTAAATATTGATCCTAATTGCCAGCAGGCTTGGTATGCACTGGCCATTATAAACTGCTTTAAAAAAGATCAGGACAATTGTCTATCAGCAACAGAACAATGTTTGAAAATAAATCCTAATTCGTCTGGTATTACTTCAGGAATAGGCTGTGTGTTGATTTTTGCAGGTTATTTTGAAAAAGGTTTTAATTTATTAGAAAATGCAATCCGTATTAACCTTTCACATCCATGGTGGATTAATGTTGGATATTGTTATTACTACATCCACAAAAAAGAATACCAAAAGTCTTTATATTGGGCTGAAAAAATGGATTTTGGCGAAACCATTTGGGATCCGTTGCTAAAAGCTGTTTCTTTATCTCTCTTAAGTGAAGATGCAAAAGCGAAAATCTATTTAAATAACCTTCTGGAACTACAGCCTCAGACAGCAACAGAAATAAAAGAAATGCTTTCTAGTTTTATGTTTTCTGACGAAATTGTTTTTAGAATTATAAACAGCTTAAAAAGAATTGGACTAAAAAATGACTTTTAATCTATAATAGATTTAATAAAAAACTACGCAAAACCTTATAAATAAAAGTTTTGCGTAGTTTTTTATCTAAAAATGCAATTTAGTAGATTGTTTGATATAACTCATTACAAACGAACTCTGTACTTTACTAATATTAGGAATATCCGAAAGCTTTCTGATAAAATCGTTAAACGATTCGGGATCTTTCACCACAACCTTTAGAACATAATCGAAGATTCCTCCAGTTACATATCCTTCAACAACCTCATCGAGTGCCGCAACTTGTCTCGAAAATTCTTCAACCAATTCTAAACGCTGACTGTTTAGAGAAACATTTATAATTACTGTAAAATTTAACCCTACCTTTTTCGGGTCAATTATCGCCACATAATCTTTAATGTAACCTTCGTTTTCCAGTTTTTTTATTCTATCATAAACCGAAGTTCTCGACATGTTGAGTCTTTCCGTCAAATCTGTAATATCAAATCTTGCATTCTCCTGAAGGATTCGAAGTAACTCTATTTCTTGTTTGCTTAATTCTTGCATCGGATTTTTTCCAGTTAAAGTATAAAAAATAATTCAATTTCGGACAAAACACATAAATAAATACATATTACAACATTAAATACATATTTAAATCTAAAACATCGACCTTTATTCTTCATTTTATACTTTTGAATGTACAAAACATATTTCAACAATAAAAAATGAACAAATATATTATCATTGTAGCTTTGGGCGCATTAAGTTTCGGAATGCTTTCTTCTTTTGCTAAAATCGCATACGGAGAAGGTTATTCTCCTGCCGAAATCACTTTGACACAAGCACTTGCAGGAACCATAATTTTATGGTCAATCGTAATTTTCAGGAAGCTCAAAAATGGCACTAAACTGGTGTTAAACTGGAAATTACTTTTGGCGGGAACCACAATGGGGTCTTCTGCCTATACCTATTATTTATCTGTAGCCTATATTCCCGCTTCTTTGGCGATTGTTTTATTAATGCAGATTACGTGGCTTAGCATTTTGGTTGATTGGATATTTTTTAAGAAAAAGCCCAATTCAGTTGAGGTTGGTTCTGCACTTTTTATCATTTTAGGAACTGTTCTTGCAGGGAATCTTTTAGATCTAAACAATGCTGCTATTTCTTTTACAGGAATCGCTTTGAGCTTATTATCGGCAATCCTTTATACTTTATATATTGTTTTCACAAGCAAAATTGGCAAAGAAACGCCAATGTTTGAAAAAAGTGCTTTAATGACCAGTGGTTCTGCCATGATTATATTTTTAATCAACTGCGAAGCGATTACCACTAGCACGCATTTAGATTTTGGGTTGTTGCAATGGGGAACATTCTTAGCCATTTTCGGAACTGTGATTCCGCCAATCTGTTTTACAGTCGGAATGCCTAAAATTGGTGCGAGTTTGAGTTCAGTCTTATTAACGCTAGAATTGCCTGCTGCCGTTTTTTGTGCACATATTATATTGGGCGAAAAAGTCACCTTTCTGCAAATTGTCGGCATTGCAATAATGCTTGGCTCAATTGTTTATCTTAATGTTTCGAAAGCTAAAAAAGAAAAAGTAATCCAAAACGAAACCGCGATATGTTAATCAATATAAACGGAAATAATCTCTACGCAGAACATTTTTATGGTTTTGAAAATCGCCCTACAATTGTATTTCTTCACGATTCTTTAGGTTGTGTAGAACTTTGGAGAGATTTTCCAAAACAGATTGCTGAGGTTTCTCAATGTAATATTTTAATTTATGATAGATTAGGATATGGGAAATCTGACCCAATGCCGACTTATGTTCGTCCTTTAAATTATCTAGAATTAGAAGCTGACATTTTAAATACTATTCTAGAAAAGCTAAAAATTGAAAATGCTATTTTATTTGGGCACAGCGATGGAGGTTCGATTGCATTGATTGCTGCAAGTAAATATCCGCAACGCATTAAAATGGTTATTTGTGAAGCGGCACATATTTTTGCTGAAGAAATTACGCTTAATGGTATTCGTGAGGCTGTCATTGCGTATCAAAACACAAACTTGCCTGAAAGACTTCAGAAATATCACGGAAACAAAACGGAAACTATTTTTAAAGCTTGGACTGAAACATGGCTCAGCGCCGATTTTAGAAATTGGAACATTGAAAACCTTCTCCATGAAATCAAATCTCCGTTACTATTTATTCAAGGCGAAAAAGATGAATACGGAACTTTAGATCAAGTCAGAAAAACGATAAATGCGGTATCTGGAAAAACTGAAAAATATATCATACCAAACGTTGGACATACTCCACACAAGGAAGCTCCAAAAACTGTTTTAGATAAAATCGCTGCATTTATGGCAGAGAACTACTAAGCCACTTTCTTTGCAACGCGTTTTTTCTTTTCTAATAATTTAAGATGATTTTCAGCACATAGAATTTTCTCTGTTGTGCCATTTTTGTGTATCTCGATAAGATAATGAAAATCACTTTCTTTTGAAGTCGATTTTATTATAAGCCCCTTTTTAAAAACCATTTTTCTTTCGATAATAGTTCCCTTGTAAGATATCCCACTCAATGCTGTGTAGGAAACATCTTGTCCTTTTACAAATTTCATTGTTTTAGCCGTTTGTTCCTAATATTTGCTAATACTTCTAAATTTGAAAAACCAATGTTAAGGGGGGAAATCAGTTTTTCTCTTTCGGCGAATGTATAAAGTTTCAGCAATCTACAAACCCGTATTTATACCTGTTTTTTGAATTTTAAATATAGTTATTTTTTTAATGTAAAAATAACCTTCCAAAAAAAAATTAATACAATTTAGAACAGCTTATTTGGCTAATTTTCTAACATGAATTCTTGGTATTGAAAGAATGGCTTTTCGCTCTAAAAAACTAAAATTCAGCAGTGTTAATATCAAATCAAGAAAAAATACCAAACACATGCCAAAACGATATTGGAGAAACCTGACGAAGAAAATCCCTAATCTTAAAAACAAAAGATAAGTTTATTTACTTTTCCTCAGCGCATCCAGCAATTCAACCATATCCACCACAGCATAAGTTGAGCAATAATCTGATACGGCATAAGGCAGAATCAAACTGTTATTATGAATAATCGCGCCGCAAGAATATACTACATTTGGTACATAGCCTTCTCGTTCATCTTCTGAAGGCGAAAGCAAAGGTTCAGTCAATCTTCCAATTTCCTTAGACGGATCATCTAAATCAAATAATGAAGCACCAATACAGTAACGTCTCATTGTACCAACTCCATGCGTAATAACAAGCCAGCCTTCTTCTGTCCATAGCGGAGAACCGCAATTTCCTATCTGGGTCAATTCCCAAGTAAATTTAGGCTTTTGCAAAAGAATTGGCGTATTCCATTGTGTTACACGATCAGAATACATAATATAATTATTAACGCCGTCAATTCTAGCCAGCATGGCATATTTACCTTTTATTTTTCGAGGAAATAAAGCCAGGTTTTTATTCTGCGCTCCTTCTCCATGAAGTGGCATAACTCTAAAACTATAAAAATCTTCGGTTGAGATTAATTTTGGCAAAATTGTGTGTCCATTATAAGCCGTATAAGTTGCCATAACGCGATCTGAACCGTTATCATCAACAAAACGCACAAAACGTGCATCTTCTATTCCTCGGCTTTCAGAATCAGAAATAGGAAAAATGACGCGTTCTGTTATATCTGAATCATGTTTGAACTGCAAATCGTAAAAAGAATTTGCCAGCCACAATATTTCTTCCAGCGCAACTTTTCTCTCTTCTCTAATTAAAGGATCTTTTAAAGCTTCAATAAGCGTGTTTTTCAGCACAGCAAATTCAAATTCCTCAGGAAGATCCTGCATAATCTGAGCGATATATTTATCAGTTGTGTGCATCTCATACAACTTAGTTAAAAACCGCTCTTTATTAAATAATGTTTTATGTTCGATTTCTGCCTGATCAATATGATTTCCTATCTTCATAATGTGCAGATTATTGTCGCGATCTAAAATGGCTCTTCTAAAAACAATCGACGAAATATGGCCTTCGCCCGTTGCACGAAAAGAAATAATAACACGTTTTTCTCCCATTTCCAGCCCCGTCTGATCAAAATCTTCAACAATTGAAGGGTTAAAAATCGCCGCCGATTCTATGGCATATTCCATTGTACAATAAGATCCAATAAGCATTTTTCGGTCTAGAGACATGGCCTCATAATCGATCTCCATTCCTTCAATTATAGGACGAATTCTTTCGCAGTGTCTAAAAAATACAGCCGAGATATTTCGATGTCTTCTGGCAAATTCGCGAAGTGTCTGCTCCAAAGTCTGCAGTACTTGTTTCTCATCCAGCATCATTATCCGAAGCACCATTTGCTGGGTCCTTTCCTGCCCATTCATAAAATATCGGGCAACAACTCTTTTAGAATCTGGCAACAACTTTACATTTTTTCGTACAACGGATACTCGCATAACTGGAAATTTTATGATAACATCATTAAAGGAATCATTTATTACACAACAAGTTAGTGAATTTTGTTAAAGAAAAAAACTTAATTTTTTATTAAACTTTGAATTGGTATATAATTGAAGGTTTTATTCGTACCCATTTCATCAAAACTTTTTTCATAATTTCGTCTTTAAACCAGCAGTTTAAAACCATGAAGAATAAAGTTAAACTTTTGAGAGAAGAAAAAAACATGACTCAAAATGAACTTGCCGAAAAATCGGGTCTTTCATTACGGACTATTCAGAGAATTGAAGCTGGAAGCATTCTTAAAGGTTTTACCTTAAAAACAATTGCCGAAGCTCTAGAAACCAATCCCGAAAATCTTACATTCAAAAAGGAAAGCGTCCAAATCGAAAGAGCCAAACTGATTAATCTTTCTGTTTTATCTGGGCTTATCATTCCGTTTGGGAGCGTTATTTTCCCTTTAGTTTTAACTTATAAAACCCAAGATCCGATAAATAAAGAAATAGGCAAACAAATTGTAAGTCTTCAAATTGTTCTAAGTCTTATTCTTTCGGTTTTAATGATTGCAAGTCCGTTTGTTCAAAAATCATTTACTTTAAAATTCCCTCTTTTTATTATTCCATTAATTGCAATTTTTAGCTTAAAACTCATAATCGTTATTCTAAACGGAATCAGTTTAAACCAAAATCAAAACCTAGCTATAAAACTGAAAAACAACTTCTTATAACACAAGTCATAAAAATGGCGTAAAACTGTCGTACTGTTTTTAAACGAAAATCGGAAACGAAACCCGAATCTTGCAGAAAAAACAGACCATGAAATTATTTAAGAAAATTGCATTCGTATTTTTAGCTATTATCGTTTTATTCTTGATCGGAGGATATTTTTATTTTCAAAAGAAATTCACCCCACCAGAAAACTATTTAAATGTTTCAGGAGTTGCAGAAAATATTCCAGCAAAATGGATTTCGAGCAACGGCAACTCCCATTCTGCTCTACTTTTACCTGTTAATATAAAAGGAATCGATCGGACATTCTATATGCAGTTTGATTCGGGTTCGCCTATTACCATTTTCTACAAAAAATCAGTAGAATCTATCGCAGCAAAATTTCAAAATCAGCTGAAAATTGATAATGAAAACGCCACGATTTCTACTGCTTTTACAATTGGAAATATGAATATAACTTCAGATAATTTTGAAGTTTTGAATTATGGTGAAAAAATTAATTTTGATGATTTAAAAGCCGCGAACATAATCGGTACAATTGGAACCGATTTATTAGAAAAACGTGTTACTATTTTAGATTTCATGAACAATCAATGTTCATTCATCGAAAAAATCAAAGAAAATGATTTCACCGATTTTGAATTCAAAAAACGTAAAATACTCATTCCTTCCGTTATCGAAAATGAAAAACTAAAACTGCTATACGATTCTGGAACTAGCGGTTATGAACTCATTACAACAAAAGAAATCTGGCTGCAATACCGCAATAAAAACAGTAAGATAAAAACCGAAAAAGGAAATTCGTGGGGAAATACTTTGAGTGTGTATTCCGCTTCCGCGAAAAAGAAAATACAATTTGGAAAAATAACATTGAACCTTTCTGAAGTTACTTATATCGAAGGCACTTCAGATCTTCAAAAATTCTTGATGAAACGTTCTGGAATGCAGGGAATGATTGGCAACAAACTTTTCCTAAACCATAAACTGATTCTGGATTGCAAAAACGAAAAATTCAAATTGGAATAAAAAGTAAAATTCTATAATATTAAGTGTTTTTAAGAATTGATTTCAATGATGTTTTTGACGCTCTCAATAAAAGTTTCGGTGTCTTTAATTTCTTGTTTTATCAATTGATAATGGTCAGATAAATTGTGCTGTTCCATCATATCTTTTTTCAAATATTTAATGATCGAATCTAGACTTCGTGTGTCTTTTTGATCTTGTCTTTTTAATTCGCGCTGTTTGCTTTCCAGATATTTTAAAGTCTCTGCCAACATCTGAACGTTTAATTTTCCCAACCTTTTATTTTTAATAGTGATAAAAATAATAGCTGGAAATGCGAAAATTCAATATGCTCCAAAAACCAATATCATTTGAATTTAACTCCATTCCCAGCCATTATTATTGGTACTTACGAATAAATCGATTACTTGGATTTCAGAAAATTCATATTTTTTCTATAATATTTCAGCTTAAAAACCAAACGATTGTTTTACAGTGTTTTACATAAAAAACATAAAAAATGAAGCCAAATTATTCAGTAAAAATCACAACTTTCAGATTCTCAAAACATTACCTAAAATCATCTAAAATTGTGAATATCTATTTGAAGATTTAACTATTATTTCTGCTGTAAAATTTATCTTTGGCATCCTTAAAATTTAAAAAGAGATGAGCGCAACTTGGTACGAATGCAAAGTAAAATATAGAAAGACAGATGAAACTGGAGGACAAAAAGTTTTAACCGAGCCTTATTTGGTCGATGCTTTGTCTTACACAGAAGCTGAAAAAAGAATGACTGAGGAAATGGCCGCTTATACTAGTGAAGAATTTAAAATCACGGCGATCAAAGTGGCAAATTATGCCGAAATTCATCCTTTTGAAAATGCGGACAGATGGTTTAAATCTAAAATCACTTTAATCGCTTATGATGAAGAAAGCGGTAAAGAAAGAAAAACAAGCATGTATATGCTAGTTCAGGCAAATGATGTTCGCGAAGCTTATGACAATACACTTCACATAATGAAAAATACAATGGGCGAATATTCTATTCCGGCTATTACAGAAACACCAATTATGGATGTTTTCCCTTATTTCAGCGGTGAAGAAGGCGAAACAGAAATGCTGGAAAGATTTAATGCACTGAAAGCTTCTAAACCAGAAAAGCCAGAAGCAGAAATTATCGACCACATGGAATTTGAAACTGTCGAGGAATAATACCTTTCGATCAAAGATATTTTCTGAAAATTTGAAAATAAAAAAAGCAAAATAGATTTCTATTTTGCTTTTTTTATTTTTAAGCTATTTCAATAAAGCATTTTTGCCAATGGCGTCACTGCCGAAGCTGATTTAGGCAATAAAGAAGTAAGTGCATCAAATTGTGTCGGACTGATATTCTTTTTCATTTTGGATATAAAAGACTCTCTAGTCGTGGTCATTTTAGAAGTATAACCTGCCTTGTCGGTAGCCATTGTAGGCAAAATATTCTTCTTTTTGTTTAGAGTTTCATTTACCAATGAATTTACCACCGGTTTTTGAGCATCTGTTAATTTTAATTTTGGAGATAGCACACCCATAACCTGATTCGCTAAACTAGCAACATCAAAACCGGGCACTGCCGCTGTCGACGCCTTACTCGCCGCTTTTGTGACATCTCCTATACTTTGTGCATTTGTAAATGAAATTGTCCCTAAAAAGACAACTAAAATCAATAATTTCTTTTTCATGGTATTTTCTTTTAAAGTTATTTGCTTGATAATAAAGGTAATAAAAATGTTCATCCAACTAACATTTCAATAACATAATTATCTAAAAACCCGCACTTTACATTATTACGATAACCCCATTTGGAGTAATTTATTTTTATTCAACACATAGAAACATAGATTCTACGTGTCGAAAAGAGTTTAAAAAAGAAACTGGTTTCTAACACATAGTCAACTATGTTTGTTTAAAACAAGTGAAACGCCTTTTTTAAACATTCTAAATCTATGTTTCTATGTGTTTAATTAATTGCGCCCAACTGGTATTTTATGAAATCTTCTAAACATTCAAAAATCAAAATAAGTCCTATCTTAGCTACAGAATTACGTGTTGATTTGAAACCACTTACAGCACAAAACCAAACAAGCCTAAGAAACCAAAATCTACATGAACAAAAGAACACTTATTTTAATTGGGTTTATCATTTTAAAATTTGCACTTCAATGTATTTTAGTGAGTCCAGAATACGATTTGCAACGCGATGAATATCTGCATCTGGATCAAGCGCATCATTTGGCTTGGGGCTATTTGTCTGTTCCGCCAGTTACTTCTTGGTTTTCGTATATTATTTATCTACTCGGAAATTCAGTTTTCTGGATCAAATTCTTCCCTGCCCTATTTGGCGCTTTGACGCTTTTGGTGGTCTGGAAAACTATAGAACTTTTAAAAGGTAATCTTTATGCTTTAATTCTCGGCGCTTTGTGTGTTTTGCTTTCTTGTCTTCTTCGTCTCAACACACTATATCAGCCCAATTCTTTTGATGTTTTATGTTGGACTGCATTTTATTATTTTCTGATACAATACATTACTTCAGAAAACACAAAATGGATTTATTTCGCTGGAATAACTTTCGCTTTTGGTTTCCTGAACAAATACAATATCGTGTTTTTGTTCCTCGGATTAGTTCCTGCTATTTTACTTTCTAAACAACGAAAAATACTGGCAAAAAAAGAGTTTTATTTTGCCTTGATTTTAGGGTTAATACTAATTCTTCCGAATCTTTACTGGCAATACAGCAATCATTTTCCGATTGTACACCACATGAAAGAATTGGCCGAAACGCAATTGGTTAATGTAGATCGAGCTAATTTTCTTAAAGAACAGATTCTCTTTTTTATCGGCGGATTATTGGTGATTTTAGCTGGACTTTATTCGGTATTATTTTACAAACCCTTCAAAAACTATCAGTTGTTTTTTGCAACATTTGTTTTCACGCTTTTGATTTTTATTTACTTCAAAGCCAAAGCTTATTACGCTATCGGACTCTATCCTATTTATATTGCTTTTGGAGCTGTTTTTTTATCGGAAATTTTAAACAACGGATGGAAACGTTTTCTAAAGCCTGTCTTTATCTTACTTCCGTTATTGTTTTTTATTCCGATGTACAACATTGCTTTTCCAAATAAAAGTCCTGAATATATGGTAGCACATTCAGAGAAATACAAAAAAATGGGAATGTTGCGTTGGGAAGACGGAAAAGACCATCATTTGCCTCAAGATTTTGCTGATATGCTGGGCTGGAAAGAATTGGCCAGAAAAACAGATTCTCTCTACGCTTTATTGCCCAACCAAAAAGAAACTATTGTGCTTTGCGATAATTACGGACAAGCTGGCGCCATCAATTTTTATTCTAAAAAAGGAATAAAAGCGGTTTCTTTCAACGCTGATTATCTCAATTGGTTTGATCTCAGCATTCCGTACAAAAACCTGATTCGCGTTAAGGAATTTGACGAAAACAATGAGGAGCTTAAAGAAACAAGTCCGTATTTTGAAACGGCAGTTATTGGCGGTCAAATAACCAATCAATATGCGAGAGAATACGGAACTACAATTTTTGTTTTTACGAATGCTAAAATCAACATCAATAAAAGATTAGAACAGGAAATCAACGAAGAAAAAAGCGATATTATAAATGATTAATTTCAAAGACATATCGTATTTAAAAACCGGAAATCTTAAACAGCAAACCGCCTTTCATATTTTGACCAAACATCAAATTTTGGAAAATCTTGCAGAGTTTGATCCTATCCTGGTTGGCACAATTCCGATAAGTATTGATATTGAAAATAGCGATTTGGATATTGTCTGTTATTGGCAAAACAAATCTGTTTTTATTGAAAGAATTAAGCATTTGTTCGAAAAAGAAAACCTCTTTTCTATTCGAGAAATTGTAATTGACAATCAAGAATCTATTGTGGCAAACTTCTTTATTGAGGCTTTCGAAATAGAAATCTTCGGACAAAATATCCCAACAGAACTTCAAAATGGCTATAGACATATGGTTATTGAAGACCAAATTTTACGCTCTAAAGACGAAAACTTTAGATTAGAGATCATAAAACTAAAAGAAAGAGGTATGAAAACCGAACCTGCATTTGGCTTGCTATTAGGCTTAAACGGAAACGTTTACCAAGAATTACTGGATTATAAAATCTAAGAAAAATCGTCTTTTAGAAAAATTATAAAAAATAAAGTACTAAAATTATTTGCATAACCGTATTTAGTGTGTATCTTTGCACCCGAAACATCGCGGGATAGAGCAGTAGGCAGCTCGTCGGGCTCATAACCCGAAGGTCACAGGTTCGAGTCCTGTTCCCGCTACTAAAGAAAAAAAGCTTCAGAAAAATCTGGAGCTTTTTTGTTTTCTAGACTTTTACTGAAACTTTTATATTTGTTGTTTTGAATTATTCCACAGAATGTAAATTAAACCCAACGTATTCAGCTCCTACCTTTTTTACTTTATAATTTCTCATTTCTATTCCAAGTCCGTGATCTCCTTCAAATGTAGAATTGAAACAGATTCCAAAATAACCTTCATCTATTTTTCCTGCCATATGAATTGCTTTTGGTTTTATCATTAAATCGATAATTTGAGCATCATTATTCATTGGATTAGGATATTTTATGTCGTCTTCAAATTCATTCAAATAATCGTTCCATAAAAATATATAATAATCAAAAATACCTTTTTGGATGTCTTCTATAAATGATTCTTGATTTCTAAGAATATATTCAATTGTTGATTTATGGGTTTCTGAAACCTCTTCATTATCAATTATTAATTGACAATCATCACAATTAAAAATTCTAATTGGCAATCTGCACACTAATTGGTCATCGCTAATTCCGAAGTTTGGATATGTATAATTCTCCCAAATATATTGACTTGGATATTCTCTTCTATGCCATTCATCAAACGTTTCTTGTGCGCCCATTTATAGTTTTTAAAGTTTGGTCTAAATTGTTTTCTAAATTTGAAATATATCAGACTACTATTTTTTTTCCAGTTCTGTTTCGGTATGCATTACACACCCCCACTTATTATTTTCTTTAATCCAAGTAGATGTACAAACACACTTTATAGGCATTTTTGGATTTTGATCTACTATCTCAAAATCGAGACGATATCCTATTACGGCAGTATTTTCGGCAATTAGGTTTTCTTTTACATCATAGATGTTCAGCACTTTTATTTTATTGGTCTGTCCAGAGTCAAACATATTTTTGAAATCAGCTTCGCTGATACTTTGAATACCGTTTTTTCCAGCAACTATGCAAGGAAAGAGTGTCAGATTTCTTACCGTTTCATAGTTATTGTTTTCAACTCCGTGCCAGTATTTTTTTTCCAATTCTATAATTTGTCCTTCCATATTATCTTGTTGTTAATTAGACATTTCACAAATTTCACATTAATATTGAAATAAAGCCGCTCTTTTAACATAGATTTAATTCAAGCTACTTACTTACAAATCTGGTTTTGGCCCTTTTGAAATAATAGATCTCATCACCCCAGGAAACCATCTTTGCAACCATACGGCTAGTTTTCCATGACCTGTAAAAATGTAATTTCTCTTTCTTTTTAAAATGGCGCTTACCATCACTTTTGCAGCTTTATCAGTAGGCCACATTAAATTTGATGGTCGTGGATCTGACTGTTCGGGATGCCAAATTCCGTCATTATCAATTCGCGCAATTTCAGAAACCACAAATCCGGGATGCATTGTAGTGCAGCTCACGCCCGTTGCCATTAATTCAACCTGCAAAGTCTGACCAATAGAATTTACAGCAGCTTTTGAAGCACCGTACGCGCCTACATTAGGATTAGGAAGATAAGCGCCGACGCTTCCAACCAAACCAATTCGTCCTTTGTTTTTCTTTAAATGTGGCAGTGCATACTTTACTGTTAAAGCTAATCCAGTGACATTACCTTGCAATTGTCTATTCCAATCCTTAGCTGTAAGGTTTTCGATACTCCCGAAAACGCCAAAACCAGCATTGGCTACAACCACATCCAAACGCCCCCACTCTTTAATGATTTGTTGCACTGCGTTTTCAATAGAAGTTTCTTCCATTATGTCACACGGAATTACCAATGCCTCTCCGCCTGAATGTCTAATTGTATCCGCAACTTCATCCAACAGTTCTTTACGTCTTGCAGAAAGAACAACTTTATATCCCAATTTGCTCCATTCAAAAGCCATTGATTTTCCAATGCCAGATGAAGCGCCAGTTATCCATATTACTTCTTCTTTTGCTTTTGTCATATTTACAGCATTCATTTCAAACATCTAATTTATTCATTATAAACTAGATAAACAAAATAAAAACTTTTTACAATCACATATTTGCGAGCAGTAAGTTTACCTTATTTATTTCTCTAAATTCGATATATTTACAATAAAAAATCCTAAATCAATGCGCATCATCTATCAAAGTCCAAAAATAATTATTCGTGAATTTTTACCTCAGGAAAAGCAAACATTCTTAGATCTTTTTAAAGATGAGCAGGTTACACAATATCTTCCTGAAACTTCCCCTGAACGATATATCGAAATGTTTAACGAATTGCTGGAGAATTACGAAAAGAAAAATCTCAGCAGATGGGCAATATTTAATGCTATAGACAATGATTTTATAGGAATGTGTGTTGCGCGTGTTTTTGTACACAATACAAACCAAATAGAAATCGGATATGTACTAAGCCAAAATTACTGGGGAAAAGGTATCGCTACAGAAGTATGTAAAGCCCTCACACAGTATAGTTTTGCAAATACAGATACCAAAGAAGTTGTAGCTATAACAGATCTTGACAACACTGGATCACAAAATGTACTGCAAAAAGTTGGATTTGAACGATTAAGCAATTTGATAAGAAACCAAGAAGAGCTGGCTCATTTTAAGATAGAAAGAGTGTAATTCACTTTATAATTTCATGTCAAATATTTTTTGTTCTTTGGTTTGGTTGAAACCAATTTTAAAATAAAAAATGTGAGTTTCTTTGCGTACTGCATTGCACCTCACCCTTATTTTATTGCTATTTTTGGAGTGCGCCCATTCTATTACTTTTTCAACCAAAATTTTACCGATTCCATTTCTTCGGTAATTCTCATCTACTACCAAACCTCCAATTTCTACAAAAGAATCAGACTCAACTCTAAGCGAATAAAAACCATGAATCCAACCAATAACATTTTCATTATCGATGCATACATAAATACAATTGTCGTTATTGCTTAAAATTTCTGAAAGCCGATTATGCGTTTTCTCAATTGTTGTTTCATAACCTAATTGATTAGATAGCTTGCTTATAAATTCAACATCATTTAATTCTGCTTGCCTTAAAAAAAAAAATCCATACTTCTATATTTATCATAATCGCTAAAGTCTTGGCGTCATGATGATTTATAACGAAATTAAGTCCATTCTTCGGATTTGCAAAATAATCTCATGTACAATTGATAGATAATCTTTTAAAAACAATATACCAATTCAACTGTTGGCGCGAGCGCTCGTGCATAACTTTGACTCACGAGCGAGACGCTCGCGCCAGCAAGAGGAAAAGCAAGTCACAATGAAATTAAATATTTATATTATAAAACTTTACACTATTTAGAATCATTATAAATAAATTAGTATTTTTGCTTAATAAACTAAAAAAAATCAATTATGGAAAAGTTAAGAATCGAATTAAGCAATATTCTCTCAAAATACAAAGCTAAATATGAACAAGAAAAAAAATCAAAGAATGGCTTTAAAATCCATCAAGATATGATTAACATTTACTCTAAATTGAAAGAGGAGCTTGTTGATGAGGTAGTATCTAAATCCAATGAATACATAGATGAAATTCAAAAAGAGGATAGAATATTACTAAGCAAGGAAACTATTCTAAAATTTAATATTATATAAGATATACAACAAGGCTTCAATCTTCATTTGAAGCCTTTTCTATCTCAAAAACATTTCCATAAATCTCATCTAACAATTCCATTTCATCACTAGGAAGCAGCTGTAAAGCCATTTCAAGTAAAAGCATTATATCAATTTCTTTACTATCAGATTTATTATTTAACGCATTAATGCTTGCTTTCAACAAAGAAGAAATGATAATATTTAATTCATTATAAGAAGCAATTTTTAACATTACATTAAATGAATTATTATTCTTTGAATCTAAATTTAATTTCGTAAAATATTTCATTTTACTTACTGATATTAAAAAATTTACCGCTGGTTCGTTTCGCTCTAATTTCATGTTCTAATAATTTACATATATATTCATTATTTACTCGTGTAATATTTTTACTACGTGCAAATATAATAAAAAAAACAGTTGAATATGACTGGATTTATTTATTCCTGTTTTTTTGACTACTAAACAATAATTTTCAAATTCAAACAATATGAAAAATGAGAAAAACAGAAGTTCCAGAATCCGTAAAGATTGTTGGTAATAACATAAATGATATTATTAAAGAAAAGAAACTAAAAGTTAGACATGTAGCTCACGACTCCGATTTAGATATTGAAGCTTTAAGAAGATATATGTTAGGCAAACAAATTATGGGTATCGATAAAGTTATTCGAATTTCTAAAGCTCTAGGTGTTGAAATTTCCGAACTATTTCAGAAAACATAATTACTCTAAGCCTCAATTAAAACATAAATCAAGAGAAAAAACCATAAAAATATTCTTTCAAAAACAAAATTATTCAATATTTCGAAAAAATATTTTCTACTTAAAAAACAAACAATTTCTCAGCATACAATCAAAACAACAAATTACTAATCAAACAAATACAAATACATTAACTCGATTAAAACTAGAAAAACCATCATCTGAAATAATTTTCAATCAAAAAAAATCAAAAAGTTTTTTCAAAAAAGCTTTGTACATCTCAAAAATAGTTGCATTTTTGCACCCGCAATAGCAAAGCAGGTCCGTTCGTCTATCGGTTAGGACGCCAGGTTTTCATCCTGGTAAGGGGGGTTCGATTCCCCCACGGACTACTTACTAAGACAAAAGCTTCAGAGAAATCTGGAGCTTTTTTTGTTTATATTTACTCCGTTAAATGTTTTAGAAAAGACAATCAAAAAATCAACCCAAATCTTAAAATGAAACACAAATTAATAGCCCTTTTATTTGTATTCGCCTTTGCAAATATGTCTGGACAAGCGCCCGCCAGCAAAACTAATTACACGAACAGCAATTTACCTGCAGAAGAAGCTGTTACTAATAAATCTCTAAAACCGCTTAAAAAGATCTCTCTAGACGACACCTCAATTTTAATTTATGATTACGATGGTTCGCTTTTTTCATGGGATCTAGAAGTCGAAAGTATTGTTTGGACGATAAAAGCTTCAGATGCTCATTCTGAAATGTGCGCCAATAAAATTACTATTCATGACGGAGTTGTATATATTCCCTTTATTAACGGAGAAATTTATGCAGTAGATAATGGTACGGGAACTATTTTCTGGAAATCTAGAATAGGAAATATTACAGACCAGATTGTTCTAAAAGACCAGACTCCTGTTATAGCAAACGGAAAGCTTTTTATAACTGCTCAAAATCAAAATCAGAGCAGTAATTTATATGCTTTGGATCTAAAAGATGGAAGCTTGGCTTGGAACTACAAGTTCGACACCCCAAACAATGATATTGAGCCACTTTATTTCGATAATAAGATATTTACCCAGAGCGGAACAAATGTGTATTGTTTTGAAGCTAATACAGGAAAATTGCTTTACCAAAAAAGCTTTGACGAAACCATGACTGGAAAACCTGTTACCGATGGCGAAAGTGTTTTTATTGCAGGCGATAAAAATTGGCTTTACGCTTTAAAACCAAATAGCCTAGATGTTTTATGGCAATTTAAAATAGAAGAAAATCAAAACAATGTGAAGGAACGTATAGTATGTCATGACAAAAAACTATATTTTGCAGCACAAGGTCCAGAGGCTTCATCTATTTATGCTGTTGATTCTAAAACAGGAACTCAGCTTTGGAAAACTGATTTTACAGGAGATAATGTAGAATATATAGTAAAAGAAGTTGATAATCTTTGGGGATATACTCGCAAAAAGAAACTCTTTGAATTGGACTTATCAAACGGAGAAATAGCTTTTGAAGAAAAACTAACTACATTACCTATTTCAAATATTGAATTTCCTGCTGACGACAACTTGCTTTACTATTATTGTGACGCCGGTTTAATACAGTTTGATTTAAAGGAAAAAGACGAAAATGTATATTATATGCGCACCTCAATTAAAGATGATCCTTATAGCGCTTATTTGAAGATTATTCGATAATAGCTCTCGTTTTTAGAAATAAAAAAAAGACCATTTTTTTAAATGGTCTTTTTTTATCCTCTTTTGAGAAAAATTTATGCTCTAAACAAAGCATATTTATTGTAGTTGTACAAAACTTTATCATAAGGAACATAAAGCGAAACAATTTTCTCTGATGATTCATTGAATGTAATTCCGTTATGTTTTCTAAACAAGTAAATTTCTCTCAGGCAATTAGAAAGACTTTGATGAATCTCGCTTGTAAAAGTCGGTAGTTTTTTGTCGCCCACCAAAAGATCAATCTGGTAGTTTGAACTGCTTTTCGACAAATTGTTTCCAATAATTCTAATTGTAAAAGTTGTTGGTTTTCCGTACTGTTCACCTTGATATTGTAGTGTCATGATTTCTTCTTATTAAGTAATTAGTAATACCGCTGATTAATCGGTTTTTGGTTCTCCGGATACTTTTATTAAAGTTATAAAAATTTAGACAAACATAAAAAATTCAATTCTAAATTAAATGTTATATTTTTAAAAGACGAAACCTCTAGAAACCATAAAACCGTAACATAGTTACGGTTTTGGCAATTAACTAAATATATTTAATCAACTTGTTTAACGAGTGTAAAATTCATTCATAAGCATCGATTAATTTTGGGTAATTATTGTAATTTATTTTCTTGGTTTATTTCTAATAAAAACGGATTTCCGTTTTCGTCCATCATGGTCATATTTAAAGCATCTAATAATGCTGTCTTTTTTGAAACTTCGCCTGTAAATTTATTATACGAAAGATTCAATTCTTGCAACTTGCTCAACTTTTCAATTTCTTGCGGAATTGCGCCTGAAAATTCATTGTCAAATAAACTAAAATTTTGCAATACATTCCAATTAATAATTTCATTTGTCAAATTTCCTGACAGCTTATTATTATTTAGCAGCAATACTTTTAGTCCTGAAATTCTATAAATTGAAAGAGGCAGTTTTCCGTTAATTTCGTTATTAAAAACAGCTAAAATTTCCAACTGATTCAGCTTTCCAATTTCTGACGGAAGCTCTCCAGAAATCTTATTCATAAAAAGCTCTAAATCTTTCAATTTTGTCAATTGACAAATAGAGGACGGAATTGTGCCTGATAATTTATTATCAGCAACATTAAGCAATTCCAATTCCTTCAAATTAAAGATTAACGAAGACAAACTTCCTTCAATTTTATTCTTCTCCAGATTTAGCGATTCTAAATTTATAAGATCGTAAAAAGCTTCTGGCAATTCTCCCTGCAGATTATTATCTGCCAGATTCAGCGCAACGACTTTTCCGTTTTCGGCTTTAACACCATACCAGGTAGAAACAGATAGACTTAAGTCCCATTTGTTTTTCCATTGCAAACCATTTGTTGCATGATACAGCTTTATAAGCGCTTCTTTTTCTTTATCCGAAACGGTATCCGCTAAAACACTTAGTGAAAAAGCAAATATTAAAGAAAAGGTAATTAAAGTTTTCATAACAGATTTGGGATTTGTTATTAGCGTAAAATTATACAATTCATAGCTATAATACACTAAATATCGTTAAACTGTTGATAAAAATTTAACTCGTAAGATTCCCATTACTTTTTACTATTTTTAAAAACCTGCATTTTTTTTGATTACATTTGATCAACTAATTCTAAAAACCTCACATTATGCAAATTAACTTCGTTGCATTATTCATTGCAGCCATTGTCACACTGGTAACCGGTTTTATCTGGTACAGCCCAAAAGTATTCGGAACTATCTGGATGAAAGAAAATAATCTTACTCAAGAAGAGCTAAGAAAAGGAAATATGCTTAAAATTTTTGGATTAACGTACGTTTTTTCTTTAATGATTACCATGACTTTAATGTCTCTAACCATTCATCAGTCTGGCGCAATCGGAATGGTTGGCGGACCACCATTGATGGACAGCGCAAAACCTTCATTTGCAGCTTTTATGGCAGATTACGGAATGGCCTATAGAACTTTTAAACATGGTGCGCTTCATGGTTTCATGTCAGGGTTATTTTTTGCTTTTCCATTAATTGGAATCAATGGTTTGTTTGAAAGAAAATCTTGGAAATATATTTTTATTCACAGTGGTTATTGGATTCTTACCTTAACTCTTATGGGTGGAATCATTTGTGGATTTGCTTAATATCATTTATAAAAAACCCGTTTGAAGAATAATCTCAAACGGGTTTTCTTAATAATAACTTAAAGCAGTTTAGTTATTATAAATATTATCTAATTTTGAAGAAATTAGCTCACTCTTTTGAATACAACTTATTCTTTCCAGATTTACAAAAGCGCATCATTACTGCCTGTAGAATGGAACTCGCTTGCAGCAAATAACATTTTTTTGACACGCGAATATCTCGAAGTGCTGGAAAACTCTTGTCCAGTAAATATGACTTGCCATTTTATCGGATTTTTTGATGAAGAAAAACTAATCGGAATTGTGTTAACGCAATTCTTATTTGCAGAAAAACTAGAGTCTTTTGGAGAACGTGACAAATGCTTAAAAACTTCTGTGCGTAATTTTGCTTTAAAGAATTTTGCTTCGCATGTTTTATTCGTTGGAAACAATATGCTTACCGGACAAAATGCCTTTATTTTTGACAAAAGCATCAAAGAATCAAAAGCAATAAAAACACTACATAAAGCAATTAATCAGCTTAAAAAAGATTTAAAAGAAAACGGAAAAAAAGTCCACATAACGAGCATAAAAGATTTTACCGCAAAAGAAATAGAACCCCTTCAGGCTGAATTTAAAAACAATTATACCTTTTCGACGCAGCCCAATATGATTTTCAACATCAAAGAAAGCTGGAAAACCGAACAGGATTACATCGATGCCTTATCAAAGAAATATCGCGATCAATACAAACGCGCACGAAAAAAATCGGAAGGAATTGTAAAACAACAGATGTCTCTTTCTGATATCAAACAATATGAAGACGTTATTTATGACCTTTATTTTCATGTTGCCAAAAATGCGCCTTTCAACACTTTTTTCTTAGCTCGCAACCACTTTAGCTTTTTTAAAGAAATAATGGGAGACAACTTTCTTCTCTACGGTTATTTCTTGAATGAAAAACTAATCGGCTTCAATACTTTAATCAAAAATGGCAAAGTAATGGACACATACTTTTTGGGTTACGATGAAAGCATTCAGCGCGATAAAATGCTGTATTTAAATATGCTCTACGACATGATTGCATATTCTATCAAGAAAGGTTTCCGTGAAATCGTCTTTGCCAGAACCGCTCTCGAAATCAAAAGTTCTGTTGGTGCAAAACCTGTAAAAATGTACGGTTTAATTACGCACAGCAACGCTTTGATTAATCATAACATTTCGAGATTTTTCAATTATTTGGAACCCAAAACAGAATGGCAGGAGAGAAATCCGTTTAAATAAAATCACGGCACCGCAATTTTCATTTGTTTATGCAGAATATCAATTTCCAGTGAAGTCTGTGCTCCGCAATATTCTCCGTCAATCTGAAAATTAACGGGATAATCTGTTTTTATCGCTGCTTTGTTCGTTGAAATTATTACAATATCATCTGAATCAATCGGCATATTTCCGGTAATTATTTTTCCGATTAGAAGCAGGTCAAGACTTTTTAAAATAACCAGCTCAAACTTTCCATCATTCATAGCACCATTTGGGTTGATGATGACTCCCGTTCCGTATTTTTGAGAATTGGCAATTACAATCATTCTAGCAACATGCTTTACGGTTTTGTTATTCGCCGAAATTGTTGCCACAAAAGGTTCTTCAGATTCTTTCAGCGTAGTAAAAGCCTGCAGTGCGTAACCCCAAAATCCACGAACATCACTTTGCTCATAGTTTTTAACCAGATTTGCGTTCAAGCCAAGATCGCTCAGATGAATACTTTTTTTGCCGTTAATGCAAATCATATCCATTTCGATATAATGGTGCAGAAAAGCTATTTTAAGGTTCTCCTCTATTTCAGCAGGAAGATTCAAATCTACCGAAAGCCCGTTTGCAGAACCCGCAGGCAAAATTCCAATTATCACATCCTGTTCTTCCACAGCTTCAGCCACCATTTTTATCGTTCCGTCGCCTCCAGCAACAATAATTCGTTCTGGAACAGATTCATTATATAAAGATTGTATTGTTCTTAAATCATTTTTTCCAGTTGTTTCATACACTTTCAAATCAAAATGATTGGCTGCTGCAAACTCTTCGACAGCATCTATCAAATCTGATTTATCCAAGTCTCCAGAAATAGGATTTACAACAAATAGAATATTCTTTTTCAAAATTTTACTTTTAAAACCAATTAAATTGAGTAAATTACAGTTACATAAATATACGTAATTAATGAAACCAATTCTACAATTATATCGTGGTTATGCAAATGAACAAGAGCTAATTGTAATGGGGCATGTTTTAAAAAGGGAAAACAAATACAATTTTGAAAAAAGGAAATTAAAAAATGCCACTTCTATTCTCCGACTGTTCAGAATAAAAACTATTAAAAATTTTGATATTTACCTTCACTACAACAACGAAGTAATTCACACCAAAACGCTTGATGACGGTTTCTTTAACTTCTGTATTCCGCTAGAAAAAGAGACTCATTTCGGATGGATGTCTTATGAAGTAAGCATAAAATATCGTAACGAAACCACGACCTGCAAAGGCAGTTTTATAAGACCTCACAAAGGTAAACTTGGAATCATATCAGACATCGATGACACTTTTTTGATTTCGCACACCAATAATATCTTTCGAAAAATTTATATTTTATTATTCAAAAATGTTAATGACCGTAAAGTCTTTAAAGATGTTGTATCTCATTATCAAGCTTTAAGTTCTGCGGGAAGAGATAACCTAGAAGAAGTAAATGCTTTCTTTTATATCTCTAGCAGCGAATGGAATTTATACCGATTTATTGCCAAATTCACACGAATTAACAAACTGCCAAAAGCTGTTTTTCTGCTAAAAGACATCAAACGAGGCATTACCGATTTCTTTATGAGCGGAAGAGGAAATCATGATCATAAATATGAAAAAATTAAACATGTAGTAGAATTTTATCCCACGCTAAAATATGTTTTAATGGGCGACGATTCTCAACACGATCCAATGCTTTATGAAAGAATCTGTAAAATATTTCCCGTTACTGTGGTTGCTGTTTATATAAGACAGACTGGAAAATCTCCTAAAAAAGAAGTTCAAAAGATTCTAAAAAATCTAGAAAGTATAAATGTTTCGGTCTGTTATTTTAAAGAAAGCAGCAAAGCTATTGAGCATTCTCGATCTATTGGAATTATTAAGTAGTTTGTTTCAGGTTTCAGGTTTCAGGTTTCAAGTTTTGAACAGAATGAATATTTTACCGCAAAGCACGCCAAGTTTTTTTAAACTTTTGAGGTTTTATAAAACGCAAAGTTCGCAAAGCTTTATCAGTAGATAACTTTGCGAACTTTGTACATTGTAAATGCAAACTATAAAAACTTGGCGTGCTTTGCGTTAAAAATTACTCGTCAAGATAAAACTTGAAACTTGAAACTTGAAACAAAAAAACTATGCATTAAAACTATCAATTTCCTCTGAAACAACTTCCCAGTCAATTAACAATTGCTCTAAATCTTGTTTCTTTTTATTGTAAGCAGTAAAAAATGAAGCGTCTTCGATATGTTTATCATAATTGGTTTCTAACATTTTATCGTCGTGCTGGATTTGTTTTTCTAGCTGCTGAATCTGGCTTTCAATTTTACTTAATTTGTTCTGAAGCGCTTTTCCTTTCTTCTGATCTTCATAAGATACTTTTGCAACTTCTTTTTCTTTTGGAGCTTCTTTTTTCACAACATCCTTTTTCTCTACTTCGCGCATGTTTTCAAGATTGCGTTTCTCTAAGAAAAAGTTGATGTCTCCTAAATATTCTTTTATCTTTTGATCTTTAAATTCGTAAACGATATTCGACATTCCTTGAAGAAAATCCCTGTCGTGAGAAACCAATAATAAAGTTCCGCCGAATTTTTGAAGTGCGGCCTTTAAAACGTTTTTAGATTTAATATCCAAGTGGTTCGTCGGCTCATCCATCAGCAAAACGTTAATTGGCTGTAACAACAATTTACAAAGTGCCAAACGGTTACGTTCTCCTCCAGAAAGTACTTTTACTTTTTTCTCAACATCATCTCCGCGGAAAAGAAAAGAACCTAACATATCTCGAACTTTCATTCGGTTTGTATCAGTTGCGGCGTCTTCCATGGTCTGAAGCAAAGTAATCTCACCATCTAGATATTCAGCCTGATTTTGAGCAAAATATCCTAATTGTACATTATGTCCTAATTTGATATTTCCTTGGTATTCAAATTCATTTACCAAAGCTTTAATGAAAGTCGATTTTCCTTGTCCGTTTTGTCCAACAAAAGCAATTTTACTCCCTCTTTCAACCAGTAAACTAATATCTTTAAGAATTGTCTTGTCTCCGTAAGCTTTCGTTACATGTTCAGCTTCAATAACTACTTTTCCTGGTTCTTTAGAAACCGGAAACGAGATATTCATTACTGAGTTATCATCTTCGTCAACTTCAATTCTTTCTACTTTATCTAATTTTTTAATCAATGATTGCGCCATCGAAGCTTTTGAAGCTTTTGCACGGAATTTCTCAATTAATTTTTCTGTTTCTTCGATCTTCTTCTGCTGATTCTTTTGAGTTGCCAATTGCTTTTCGCGAATCTCATGACGAAGCTCTAAATACTGAGTATATGGTTTATTGAAATCGTATGCTTTACCTAACGAAATTTCGATTGTTCTATTCGTAACATTATCCAAGAACATTTTATCGTGCGACACGATTACTACAACTCCAGGATAATTGCGAAGGAAATTCTCTAACCAAATAATACTTTCAATATCTAAGTGGTTGGTTGGCTCATCCAGAAGCAATACATCATTCGATTGCAATAATAATTTAGCCAATTCTATACGCATTCTCCATCCTCCAGAAAATGTTTCAGTTTGGTTATTAAAAACCTCTCTTTTAAAACCTAAACCTAGAAGAATTTTCTCTGTGTCTCCCACATAGTTATATCCTCCAAGAAGATCAAAACGATGTGTGTAATCAGAAAGATCTTCTATAATCTTAGCATATTCTTCACTTTCATAATCGGTTCTCGTCACCAATTGATGATTGATTTCTTCTAGTTTTTTCTCAACAACTTTAATTTCTGTAAAAGCCTCATATGCTTCTTCCAAAACAGTTCTTCCTTGTTCAAAATCAATATCCTGACGCAAGAATCCCATTTTAATATCTTTCTCTTGAGAAATTACTCCAGAATCAGGTTTAAAATCGCCAGCTAGCATTTTTAGCATTGTAGATTTACCTGCTCCGTTTTTACCAACAAGACCTACGCGGTCGCCGGCACCTAAACGAAAAGTAACTTCTTCAAATAAATAGGTTCCTCCAAAAGAAACGGAAAGATTGTGTATATTAAGCATAATGTATTGCTGTAAATGTAAAGGCTAGAAAACCTTTTTTATTCATTAAATAAATAAACTGCAAAAGGCGAATGATCCTGTTACAATTTTGAAAGTGCAAAAGTATAACTTTTAATTGAAGTTTTTATACTGAAAAACAATAGCTTTTGTAAAATTCAAAAACTAAAAACGTTGTTTAATTCTGAACTTTTCTTCTTTAATGAGCCAAAAAATAATAGCATTGAGAAGATAGTCTTATATGCACTTTAGAAAAAAAGAAACATTGTCGTGGCAAACATTATACTCAAAATCAAATCAACATAAGCTGTAAGTTTTCATCCTAATTTAATAGCTTAAAGCCTGAAAATACCTTATATTTGCTTTAAATAATAACTCCCATTCACACTGGTATCCAAATACAAATGAGGTGAATTAAAGACTATAAAATTTACTTAAAATGTTTAAAAGAGGCTCCAAACTAAATAGCATAATAACAGGAAGTTGTCCAAAATGCCAAAAGGAAAGCATGTATGAAGACAAAAATCCGCTTCATTTAAGTAAAGTTCTCAAAATGAATGAGCATTGCAGCCATTGCGGATTCAAATACCAGATAGAACCTTCGTTTTTTTATGGTGCCATGTATGTTAGTTATGCTCTAAACGTAGCCGTAGGGGTTGCTGCTTTTATAGTTTCTTTTGTGTTTTTCAACACCACAATAGAGCAGTCATTTTTAGCAATTATTATAACACTAGTTCTTTTATTTCCATTCGTGTTGCGTCTTTCAAGAAACTTATACATTAATATGTTTGTTTCTTACGATCCTAAGGCTGGACAAAAGTAAGACCTTTCAAATATCTTTTATGGAATCGCTTAATGTCGGCTTCTTTATCTAGCGGAACATTATTCTCGATATGATCATATAATGCTTTCGCCATTGCCGGACCAAGCATAACACCTCTTGTACCTAATCCGTTTAGAATGTGCAGAGACTTATGCTGTTCATGCGTTCCAAGCAAAGGTCTTCTGTCTGCAACCGTTGGTCGAACTCCTGCAAAATGTTTTACAATTTCGAAGTCACAAGTTATAATTTCTTTAATACGTTCCAAAAGCTCTTGCTTACCTTCTTCTGTAGGTTCAGCAGTTTTATCATGCCAATTATAGGTTGCTCCAACCTTGAACAAATCGTCACCTAGGGGCAAAATAAAAACACTTGTATTTACAATCACATCTAGATTTAAATCTGGAGCTTTTATAATAAACAATTCTCCTTTTGTTCCATCCAATGGGAGATAGTTAAAAAATGGATTTTTATGCATTCCAAAGCCTTCGGCAAAAATGATATTACGAACCTGAATATCTCTATATTGAATTCCTGAGTCTAGAAATTTGATATCGCTAAAATCAAAAGATTCATTTCTCAATAAATCATTCTGAAACAAATATTGTCTATAGGTATCTAGCAGTAAAGCCGTATCAACATATCCTGTGTGCAAAACTTCTCCGTAATCAAATGGCGAGTCTATGCTGTTATATTTCTTTGAAATTAGTTTAGTTGACAAAAAAGGCGCAAGATTTATTTTATCTGAAGCAGCAAACCAATTGTTCTGTTCTTCAATGGAAAAAAACTTTCTTAAAACAGGCATTTTAAAATTAAACTTCTCTTTTAGTTTTTCTTCTACTTGATCGTAAAAGCCATTCATCAAAACAAGTTGTTCTTTTGCATTCCACACTTCACTAAAACGCTTTAAAATCACAGGATTGTACAAACCACCAGCAACTCTAGAGGAATTTTGAGATTCATCATCTAAAAGTAAAATTGTTTTGTTGTTGTTAAGGGCAACTTCGGCAAAAGAAATTCCAGCCAATCCAGATCCGACAATTAAATAATCAAGCATTGTGAAGTATATAAATAAAATAAAAAAACTCTTACTACAAAGGTAGCAAGAGTTTTTCTTATTATGAGTTTATGAACTTAGTAATTCCACATATCTTCTTCAAAATTACGAATCTTCTCTTTCACTCTCTCCGATTCTAATAACTGGCTCTGTGCATTATCTTTAATATAATCTTTGATTTCACGATCGCCATAAACATTTTCTTCTTTATAGATCACAGAATTAAAACGTCTCGAATTTAAGATCTGATCGAATGAAATTGGCAGAGCTGAATTTTTATCATTAAAAGCTTTTCCTTCATGCAACACTTCTCGTGCGTTAGGAAAGAAGACCCAGAATAGTTCTATATAATCCTTTTCATCACTATTCATCGTATAAACATCTGGTGTTACTGGACAAATTCCCAACAGACGGTATTTTAGATCACTTTGCCTTTTATCAAAATACCAAAAACCTTTAATCTTATATTGACTCACATCTGCAGCAGTAAGATCTTGTTTCAAAATATACTCTGCTGGAACTGTTCTTGTAGGTCCGACAGTTTGATCAACATAGTTAACTTTTTTATTCTTTCCTGTACCTGTAACCACCTTTTTCTTAACAACACGTGTTCTATAATCATCAGGATATTGATTAATAAGCTCTCGTCCTGCATCTGTAGTATCAACACGTGATAAAGCACCTTGAATATCTTTCAAAGACTTTTTTGTATTGAAATAACTATCAGTATAAACCTCAGTTATTCTTCCATCTCTAATACCCTTCGTTAAAATATCATAAAGTGAGCGCCTGTCTGGGCCGATATTAGCAGTATCTACGGGAAAATACAATGGAAAATTGATTTTTTCATTTAAATCTATAATTTCCCAAACCATTTTTCCCATCAAAACATCACGATCATCAACATAACCATATGCTAACGGTTTATCGTTATCCGATATCATTTGGGCTGGTGTCCTAACCCCAATCTGATCAGCAGTTTTGGCATTAAGCAAATTAGACTGAGCATTAGAAGACAAGCTTCCTAGAACAGTAACAATAGCAACTAATAAATTTCTTACTTTCATCATGATAATTTTTACAAGACATTAAACGAAATTTTATTACAAATATTGTTATTTTTCTTACACAAATTAAAAAATAATTAACGCTATCCAATTTCAGATAGTGTTTTTAATTTATAGTCATAAAAAAAACTCTTACTACAAAGGTAGTAAGAGTTTTTTAATTATTGTACTATGTATCAACTTAGTAGTTCCACATATCTTGTTCGAAGTTGCGAATTTTTTCCTTCACTCTTTCAGATTCCAACAACTGATTTTGAGCGTTGTCTTTCATGTAATCGCTAATTGCTCTGTCGCCATAAAGGTTCTCTTCTTTGTAAACAACAGCATTAAAGCGTCTAGAATTTAAAATCTGATCAAATGAGATTGGAAGAGCCGAATTGTTGTCATTGAAAGCTTTTGCTTCATGCAGTGCTTCTCTGGCATTTGGGAAGAATACCCAAAACAATTCGATATAATCCTTTTCGTCACTATTCATTGTATAAACGTCTGGAGTTACAGGACAAATTCCTAGTAAACGATATTTCAATTCACTTTGACGTTTATCAAAATACCAGTATCCTTTAATTTTATACTGACTAACATCTGCAGCAGTAAGATCTTGTTTCAAAATGTACTCAGCAGGAACCGTTCTTGTTGGCCCAACTGTTTCTTCTACGTAAGAAACCGATTTGTTTTTACCTTTACCAGAAACCACTTTTTTCTTCACAACACGTGATTTGTAGTCATCAGGGTATTGGTTAATCAACTCTCTACCTGCATCAGTTGTATCAATACGAGATAATGATCCTTCGATGTCCTTCATAGATTTTTTAGTGTTGAAATAACTATCTGTATACACCTCAGTTATTTTACCACTTTTAATAGCTTTAGTTAAAACGTCATAAAGAGAACGTCTGTTAGGACCAATATTAGCTGTATCTACCGGAAAATACATTGGAAAGTTGATTTTTTCATTTAAATCAATGATTTCCCATGTTGTTTTTCCCATCAAGATATCTCTATCATCTACGTAACCGTAAGCCAATGGCTTATCATTGTCAGATATTAATTGAGCAGGAGTTTTAAGTCCAATCTGATCAGGAGTTTTAGCGTTTAGCAAATTTGATTGCGCATTAGAAGCAAAACCTCCAGCGATAGAAACAATAGCTATTAAAAAATTTCTTACTTTCATCGTGGTATCGTTATAAGATATTGAATGTAGCTTACACTACTTTATTATTGTATTTCGTAAATTACAGGAGCAGTTCTTGGCAATAAATAGCTACCAGCTCCAACAAGTTTAGTTTTAATTTCAGAAATAGTAACTTGGTCTCCTTTACCTGCTCTTGAAAGTACTTGTTTACATTGTGCATTCATTTTGTTTCCTGAAACAACAACTGTAGGCTGTCCAGCAATTTTCATATTGAATCCAACAACATCTAAACCAACTTCAAAATCAAAATCAAGAAGTTTAGCTCCAATAGTAGCAATCTCTAAGTTAGATTTAGGACCTTTAACAACTCCCATCTCACCTCTAATTGTTCCTGTTGGACCAGGAATACCTTTAATTCTGAATGTTTTCTTATCAGTTACTTTATCACCATTTGGCAAAGTACCAGTTACAGAAATTGTAGTTTCAGTACCTTGACCTGGGCTCATGTTATATTTTCCTGGTTTTCCAGCAGAAGATAAACCTGGAGCACTTGCAACAATTTTGTTAGCATCAACACCTGCAAAAGACACAGAGATTGGGTTAACAACACCTCTATATACTACGTTCATTTTATCTGCAGAAATTGTAGCAGCGTTTGGTCTTGGAACCACAACGTATTTACCAGAGAATTTTAAAGGAATATTTTTTCCATCCTCTAAGAAAGTAAATTGTCCGTTGATATCTTGTTCTCCAACTCCACCAGCAGTTAAAGAGATAACAGCTTGTCCGTTTACAATTTGTCCAGGACCTTGGAAAGAAGTTGGTGTAGTGTTTTCGTCATAACGACCTAAAACAACTTTACCAGTAACTTTTTCTCCTTGGAAATAAGCATTTTTATCTAAAACAACAATTGCTTGGTAGTTGCTGTAAGAAGCAGCAGCAACTGCAGCTTTACCTAATGCACTGTTGTAAACGTCTGTTTCAGTCTTTTTAACATCGTTCTGCCAAGCTGAAAGTTTAGCTGCAGAAGCAATAGCTGGGAATCCTTTAAAGTGGTAAGCTAAATATTTTTCTTTAAGCCCCTCTTTGTTTTTAACATCAGAAACATCAAATTTCTTTTCAACCTCAGCGATAATTGCTGCGTATTTTTTGTCTGTTCCTAAAGCAGCTTTGATATCAGCTTTATATTTTTCGATTTTAGCGATAATTTCGTTACCTTTTTTAGTGTAACCGTCTCCTGTAAACCAGTCGTCGATATTATCACCTCTATCCATAGACTCATAAGGCATTTTTCCTGTTGCTTTATCAACTTCGAAACCTTTAACAGCCTGAGTTTTTAGAGTACCTATATAATCATAAAATTCTTTTGTAATTGTTTCAACTTTGTGAGCTGTTACTGCAGCAATTGCAAATTCTCCTTTTGCTTCAGCAGCTTTTTGATCCAAAGAAGTTAATAAACCTGCATTTGTCTCTGTCGATGTTTTATTTGCACCTTCAAATTTTTCATTCATCAAACCAAAAGCAGAAATAACTTCTTTTGATACGTTCATTGCTAACATTGCGATGAAAACCAGGTACATCAGGTTAATCATCTTCTGTCTAGGGGTTAATTTTCCTCCTGCCATTTTTCTTTAATTAGTTCTTATTAATAAATTTAATATTTAGTTAAAAACTAATTATCCTTTGTTACTCATTGCAGAAAGCATACCACCGTAAACGCTGTTTAAAGAAGCAATGTTTGCAGTCATAGATGCCATTTGTTCTTTTAATTTAGAAGCGTTTTCAGCAATTTCTTTGTTAGCCTCAGCGTTTCTAGAAGCACTTTCTAATTGTACTTTATATAAACTGTTTAATGATTCCATTTGAGCAGCAGCAACAGATAATTCTTCAGAATATTTCTTTTGTCCAGCGATTGAATCTACAGTTGGAGCAATTCCTTTAGCAGCAGATTCGAAGTTTTTGATGCTGTTTCCTAAACTTGACATTAATTCACCGTCAATTTTAGCTTCTTTTAATAATGTGTCTAATTTTTGAGATAATAATCCTTGAGCATCAGTTGGAGTTTCAGCTTTAGCTTTTTTCTCTCTAGCTTGTCCGTTAGCTAATTCTGGGTAAACTAGAGTCCAATCTAGTTCTTCTTCAACTGGTTCGAAAGCAGAAAGCGCGAAAATTAACGCCTCAGTAACTAATCCTACTGAAAGCATAACTGTACCTGTTAATGGTCCAATCTCAAAGTGAGTAATTTTGAATAACGCTCCAACGATTACCACTGCCGCTCCCATACCATAAGCGAAATTCATTGCTTTTTTACTTAATAATGCCATAATACTTTTTTTTTAGGTTTAAAATAGATTTGTTGGATATTGAATTAATTATAAATTACTTTTTTCTGTTTCCTGTAACTTGAGTACCCATGTAATCTTGTACAGTTCTGAATCCGATGTAGCTTCTTGCTGAGTCAGCATATTCGTGGTCACGAGTGCTTACCTGTAGGAAATAAGCAACGTCTTTCCAAGAACCTCCACGAACAACTTTTCTTTGGTTTTTACCATCGATAACGTTTGGATTCATTGTTGATACATATTCGTAAGCGTTTGGATTGTAAGCTGAATCTGTCCACTCAGAAACGTTTCCTGCCATGTTGTACAATCCGTAACCATTTACATCGTATGATTTAGCTTCAACTGTATAAAGTGCTTCATCAGCAGCATAATCTCCTCTACTTGGTTTGAAGTTAGCTAAGAAACAACCTCTATCACTCTTAGTATAAGGACCTCCCCATGGGTAAGTTGCAGACTCTAGACCACCTCTAGCAGCATACTCCCATTCTGCCTCAGTAGGCAATCTGAAAGCATTTACTAAGTCACGTCCTTTTTTCTTAGATTTAATGTAGCTGTTTTTGTTTAAAGTTCTCCAAGCACAGAATGCTTTAGCTTGTTTCCAAGTTACACCCACTACTGGATAATCTCCATAAGCCTTATGCCAGAAGTAATCATTGTGCATTGGCTCATTATATGAATAAGCGAAATCTTTAATCCAAACTGCAGTATCAGGATAAACATTTACCTGCTCAGTTTTTACGAAGTCACTTCTTTTTCCAACTTTTGCTTTTGCAGCAGCTTGAATATCCATCCAAGAATAACGGAACTTCAATTTATTTACATCAATTGTTCTTAAACCATTGTACGATTCTTCAATTGGCAAATACATAGAATCCATTACTTCAGCGTAATACTCATCTGGATAAGCTTTTGTATCTTTAATTAATTTTACTTTTCTGTTTAATTTTCTTCCAGCATATGGATCATCTTTTGTACCAACACTATAGTAGTTGTCGTACATATATTTGTCATAAGCTGTCATTTTTTCTGGATCAGAATCGTTAAAAGCATAATCAGCAATGCTTCCGCCTTTTTTACCTTTTCCATCAGTAGCTTTTTGCCCAGTTTCGTCTGCTAAGATTGCTAAACGAACTCTCATTGTAGAGTCTTTTACCCACTCCACAAATTGACGATACTCACTATTTGTAATCTCAGTTTCATCCATATAAAATGAACGAACAGTTACAGTTTTAGTTGGAGCATCTTCTACGTTAGCTAAATCAGCATCTGATTTACCCATAATAAAAGATCCACCCGGAACTAATGTCATTCCATAAGGCTTCTCGGGATGCCATTTCCCTCCTGTAACACCGACTAATTCACCTTTGTCACCAGACTTACCACAGCCGATTACTAGTGTTAACATTGCTGCAAATGCAATAAACTTCTTCATATAAATTTGGGATTATCTATTCATTATTAAAAGTCCGTAAACGTATTTATTATTTATCTAAAAAACAATACTACTTGCGAATTTATTTTACCGTTCAAAAATAATGTTAAATAAAATAAAAAAAAAATATTTTATCGATAAACTGTAGTAAAAAATCGATGTAAAACGTTAATTTTTATGTTATATAAATATTTTCTTACTAATTTATTTTAACCTTTTTAACGAGGTTTTAAAAACTTAAGAATTCACTTAAATTTTCGATCTATAAAGCGTTTTTTCTTTGCGCTTTCCACCATCTTTCTGGCAATTCTTGATTGCAAGCCGACAAATATTCTTCGTAAGAACAAGGTAATAACGTATTTCTTTTCAGTTTATTGCTGCCATTTGATTCGTATGGAATTTCGATCCACCAACGGTCAGTTTTATCACTTTTGTAAAATATCAATTCTTCATCATCTAGCGGCACAATATATTTTAAATAGTTGGCTCGACTTCCAAATGGATACTCTTTTGAGCGGTAATGATAACCTTCAATAAAATACCATACAATCTGAGCAATAATAGCTGATTCTGCCAATGTACTGTTATGATTAAATACGCCAAAAGAAGAAACTTTATCACTGATACCAGCATACCTAGCCAAAGCACAAATTTCTTTTCCATTGAATCCGTTTGGCTCAAAAGTAACCATGTTTGCTGAAGCAGAAGACTTTACAGAATTTAAATCTATACTAACCAAGTCTGCATCTCTAAAAACTGGCTCGGCCAATGTAATTTTATTTGAAATTTCACCCAAACGATAAGCATCAAAAAACAGCTTCTCAATCAGATCGATTTCTTCTTGCGAATTATAATAAGTTTGATATCCTATATTACAGTAGTTAAAAAGGTTGTTTGGCTCATCAATAATGATTTTTGTTAGATATGAATTAGCCGAAACTGACTCATTTTCTTTACCAAAATCGAATTTATTATCAACTGCAACCAAATTTACCATCTGTTCCAAATCATCGTAAGCACGATATAAAGCATAGGTCAAATCCTGAGAACCTCCTAGGACTATAGGTATGACTTTATTCTTGATTAATGCAGATGTAACTTTCTTTAATGCAAAATAAGTATCCTCTACAGAATCGCCTGCAAGTATATCTCCTAAATCTGCAATTGACGCATCCCAATTGCCTGGAAACATACTATAAAGCTTCTTACGCACAGCAGAGAGATTAACTTCGTTAATCATATTAATGTTTGTACGGTCTTCCAACACACCAATTATAGCAATGCTAATTTGTGCAATATCAGGAAACTGATCTTGGGTATGAAAAACAACTTTACTTCCAAGCTCTTGTGAAGACAGTCCTCCGACGAATCTTACAATTCCATCATTAACTGGTTCTAGAAAATCAAATTCCATTTATATACTTATTTCTTTTTAGCAGCTGTTTTTTTAGCTGGAGCTTTTTTAGCCGTTGTTGTTTTAGCTGCAGTTTTCTTTGCAGGCGCTTTTTTAGCAGGTGTCTTAGCCGCAATCATTTCTTGAACTTGTGCTAATGTTAATTTTGCTGCATCAACATCTTTACTTAATTCAATTTTGACTTTTCCTTTCAGAATTACAGAACGTCCCCAACGTGCTTTTTCTACTACAATTCCTTCTTCCTCCCAGTTATGAATAACCTTATCGATGTTTTTCTGAAGTTTTTCTTCAATCAATTCTTCAACATCTGCTTGAGAAAGATTATCAAAATTGTATTTCTTGCTTACGTTTACAAAAAGCCCGTTCCATTTAATGAATGGTCCAAAACGCCCCACTCCTTTTTGAACAGCTTCACCTTTATAAACTGCAATTGGCGCATCAGCAAGTGCTTTTTCGTCAATTAATTCCTGAGCTCTTTCTTTAGAAACATTTAAAGGATCTTCTCCTCTTGGTAATGATATAAAAACACTTCCGTGACGAACGTAAGGCCCATAACGTCCATTATTTACTTCTACCTCTTCTCCTTTATATTCACCTAAACTTTTTGGAAGCAAGAATAAATTCAAAGCTTCTTCAAGCGTTATGTTTCCTATATTTTGATCTGCCATTAAGCTGGCAAACTTTTTATCTTCATCATCTGCTTCTCCAATCTGTGCCATTGGCCCAAATTTTCCTAAACGAACAGAAACTTGTCTTCCGTCAGCATCTTTTCCTAAAATTCTTTCTCCGCTTTCACGCTCGGCGTTGGCCTCAACTTCTTTTACATTTGGATGGAATTTATTGTAGAAATCCTGCATCATTTTTGCCCAGTCAATATTTCCTTCGGCAATTTCGTCAAAATCCTGTTCCACTTTCGCAGTGAAATTATAATCTAGAATGTTTCCGAAATTCTTCACCAAGAAATCAGTAACAATCGTTCCGATATCTGTAGGAACCAATTTTCCTTTATCAGAACCTGTATTTTCTTTCAACACTTTTTCTCCTACTTTACTATTTTGCAAAGTAAGCTGTGTATAATTACGCTCTACACCTTCAAGAGTTCCTTTTTCAACATAATTTCTATTGATAATTGTAGAAATTGTTGGCGCATAAGTCGAAGGACGACCAATTCCAAGTTCCTCCAGTTTTTTAACCAACGATGCCTCCGTATAACGCGCAGGCGGTCTTGAATATCGTTCTGTGGCTGTAATATAGTTATTAGCCAGTTTTTCGTTTACTTTTAAAGCTGGAAGCATTCCTTCTTGCTCTTCTTCGTCATCATCATGACCTTCTAAGTACACTTTTAAGAAACCTTCAAAAAGCAATACTTCTCCTGAGGCTGTAAAAATCTCATCGTGATTATCTGCTTCGATCTTCACATTTGTTCTTTCAAGCTGTGCATCGCTCATTTGCGAAGCCAAAGTTCTTTTCCAGATCAAATCGTATAAACGAGCCTGATCACGATCAATATTTACAGTATGTCGAGACATATCAGTTGGACGAATTGCTTCGTGCGCTTCTTGTGCTCCTTTATTTTTATTAGCAAAAACTCTCGGCTTAGAGAATTCTTTTCCGTAAGATTTGATAATTTCTGCTTGTGCAGCATCCATTGCCTCTTTAGAAAGATTTACAGAATCGGTTCTCATATAAGTAATAAGTCCCGCCTCATATAAACGCTGTGCTAACTGCATGGTAATTCCAACTGGCAAATACAATTTTCTCGCTGCTTCCTGCTGAAGTGTCGAAGTTGTAAAAGGTGCTGTTGGAGATTTTTTGGTAGGTTTAGTTTCTAAATCGGCTACCTTATATTTAGAACCAATGTTTTGATTTAAGAAATCTTCGGCTTCTTTTTTAGTATTGAAGTTTTTTGGCAATTTTGCTTTGAAAGCTTTTCCAGCTTCGTTTACAAATTCCGCAACAATTGAATATGTTGCAACTGCATTGAAGCTTTGAATTTCACGTTCTCTCTCTACAATCAAACGTACAGAAACAGATTGTACACGACCAGCAGAAAGTCCGCCTTTGATTTTTCTCCATAAAACCGGAGATAGTTCATAACCTACTAAACGATCCAGAACACGACGTGCTTGTTGTGCGTTTACTAAATTATAATCAATTTCTCTAGGATTATCGATTGCTTTAAGGATCGCAGATTTTGTAATCTCATGAAAAACAATACGTTTAGTTTTTTTTCTATCAAGTTTCAGTTCTTCCGCCAAGTGCCATGAAATAGCCTCTCCCTCGCGGTCCTCATCGGATGCTAACCAAACCGTTTCGGCATTCTTAGAAAGTGATTTTAGTTTCGTTACCAAGGCTTTTTTATCCGGAGAAACTTCATATTTTGGTTTAAAACCATTTTCTACATCTACTCCTATTTCCTTTGATGGTAAGTCCGCTATGTGACCATAACTTGACTCCACCTGAAAATCACTTCCGAGAAATTTCTCGATCGTTTTCGCCTTTGCAGGTGACTCCACTATTACTAAATTCTTTGCCATTGCTCTATTTTTCTGCAACAAAAGTATTTATTTTTTTTAAATATTAACCTTACGAATGCATTTTTGAGGTATTTTGATATTATGAAACTTAAAATTGCAGATTTATCTGTAATAATCTCGATAATATATATAGGTATAACTTTTAGTGATTTTTAACCAAGAAATCCCTTTATTTTAGATAGCAGATTTTAGATTTTAGATTTTTTGCGACTGAATTTAAACTTACAACTAGCACATATCAATTAATAAACAACACATATTCTAAAATCTAAAATCTGCAATCTAAAATTTTTAAAACATTGTTAATTCTTTATCTGACATCTTGTCATATTCATTTCAATTACCCTATCTTTGCACTTTGAATTTTTACAATGGAAAAGATTATTGAAGAAAGCAAACAGGGCGAAAGTCTTGTTTTGGAAAATAAACCTGAGAATACTAAAAAACTTTTTATAGAAAGTTACGGCTGTGCGATGAATTTTTCGGACAGTGAAGTCGTAGCTTCCATTTTATCCGACGGAGGTTACAACACTACTTCTGTTCTAGAAGAAGCCGATTTGGTTTTGGTAAATACATGTTCTATTCGTGATAAAGCAGAACAGACTATTCGCAAGCGTTTAGAGAAATATAACGCAGTAAAACGCACGAATCCGAAAATGAAAGTGGGCGTTTTGGGCTGTATGGCAGAACGTTTGAAAAGTCAGTTTTTGGAAGAAGAAAAAATAGTTGATCTTGTTGTTGGTCCTGATGCTTATAAAGATCTTCCGAATTTATTGGCTGAAGTTGAAGAAGGCCGTGACGCCATTAATGTAATTTTATCAAAAGAAGAAACTTACGGAGATATTTCGCCTGTTCGTTTAATGAGCAACGGAATTACTGCTTTGGTTTCTATTACTCGCGGATGCGATAATATGTGTACGTTCTGTGTTGTGCCTTTTACACGCGGACGCGAAAGAAGCCGTGAACCACAAAGTATCATGAATGAAATTCAGGATTTATGGAATAACGGCTATAAAGAAGTTACACTTCTTGGACAAAACGTTGACAGCTACCTTTGGTACGGCGGCGGATTGAAAAAAGATTTTGTAAATGCTTCTGAAATGCAGAAAGCAACTGCAGTAGATTTCGATCAATTGCTTGAAATGGTTGCTGTTGGTTTCCCAAAAATGCGTATTCGATTTTCGACTTCAAATCCGCAGGATATGCATGAGAGTATTTTACATGTTATTGCAAAATATCCTAATATCTGCAAACATATTCACTTACCGGTTCAGTCTGGAAGTAACCGAATTTTAAAAGAAATGAATCGTTTGCACTCTCGTGAAGAATACATGGCTTTGATTGACAAAATTAGAGCTATTGTTCCAGATGCTTCGATTTCGCAAGATATGATTGCTGGTTTCCCTACAGAAACAGAAGAAGATCATCAAGATACAATGAGTTTGATGGAATATGTAAAATATAATTTTGGTTATATGTATTCATATTCTGAACGCCCTGGAACTTTGGCTGGAAGAAAAATGGAAGATGATGTTGAAGAAGAGACTAAAGCAAGAAGATTACAGGAAATTGTCGATTTACAGCAAAAACATGCTTGGTTTAGAAGCGAAGAGTTCGTTGGAAAAACAGTCGAAGTTTTAGTGGAGAAAGTTTCTAAGAAATCTGCAGCTGAATTCTCTGGAAGAAACTCACAAAGCATTACAGTTGTTTTCCCAAAAGAAAATTACAAAATTGGAGATTTCGTAAACGTAAAAATCACAAGCTGTACTTCAGGAACTTTAAAAGGTGAAGCAGTTGGTTTGAGTAGCATGAATTAAGTTTTTTTTTAGCCACGAATTTCACTAATTTACACGAATTTTCTTTCAAAAATCTCTATAGATTTGTTTTAAAAAACAAATATGGAATTGTACAGAAAAGAAGAATACTATAAAATTGTTGGGATTTGCATGGAAGTTCATAGAATATTAGGCGGTGGTCTTTTGGAAATTGTTTACAAGGATGCATTAGAGTATGAATTTAAAAAACATAATATTCCTTATGAACGTGAAAAAGAATACAATATTCAATACAAAGACATTGTTTTGGCACATAAATTCTATGCCGATTTTGTAGTTTATGACGAAATCATTTTAGAAGTAAAAGCATCAAAAGAAATAATTGATGAACATACCGCTCAAACAATAAATTATTTAAAATTAGCTGATAGCGATTTAGGAATTATCGTTAATTTTAATAAAAAGACATTACAACACAAAAGAGTTATTCATTGACCACTTTTCAAAAATTTGTGAAATTCGAGAAATTCGTGGCAAACAAAAAATACAAGCCAAAGTTTTAGGCGAAACCTAAAACAAACAAAAAACTTGAAACAAAAATCTATATGGAAACAGTTCAAGCAATAAAACAGCGATTTGAGATTATTGGTAATGATCCGAAATTAAATCGTGCCATTGAAAAAGCCATTCAGGTTGCTCCAACTGATATTTCGGTTATGGTAACTGGAGAAAGTGGTGTTGGTAAAGAAAATATTCCTAGAATTATACATTCGCTTTCGCACAGAAAGCATGGTAAATATATTGCCGTAAACTGCGGTGCAATTCCGGAAGGAACTATTGACAGTGAACTTTTTGGACACGAAAAAGGCGCTTTTACAGGTGCTACAAGCACACGTGAAGGTTATTTTGAAGTGGCAGATGGCGGAACAATCTTCCTAGATGAAGTTGGAGAATTACCACTAACAACTCAAGTAAGATTACTTCGTGTTTTGGAAAACGGTGAATTTATAAAAGTAGGTTCTTCTCAGGTTCAAAAAACCAATGTGAGAATCGTTGCGGCAACCAACGTGAATTTATTTAATGCTATTGAAAAAGGTAAATTCCGTGAAGATTTGTACTATCGTTTAAGTACAGTAGAAATTACTTTACCTCCTTTACGCGAAAGAAATGACGATATTCATTTATTGTTCAGAAAATTTGTGGCCGATTTTGCCCACAAATACAAAATGCCTCCTTTAAGACTGGATGATGATGCTGTTCAGCTTTTGCAAAAATTCAGATGGAGTGGAAATATTCGTCAGCTTCGAAATGTAGCAGAACAGATTTCTGTTTTAGAAACCAATCGCGATATTAGTCTTGCTACTTTACAATCTTATTTGCCAGCTGAAGGAAGCAATTTGCCTTCTGTTATCAACGACAGTAAAAAAGAAAGTGACTTTAGCACAGAAAGAGACATTTTGTATAAAGTGCTTTTTGATATGAGAAGCGATTTGAACGATTTGAAAAAACTGACTTTGGAGTTAATGAAAAACGGAACTTCTAAAGTACAGGATATTAATCCGAATCTGATTCAGAAAATTTACGGAAATCAGCAAAACGACAGCGAAATTGATTTTGAAGAAGAACCAAGAACCGCTGTTATGACAACGCCTACTGTTCGAGAAGACAATTATCAGATGCAAGACGATAATTATTTGTTTGCCGAAACCATCGAAGAGGAAGAAATTTTACGTTTGGAACAAAAAGAAATCGAAATGATCAAAAAATCATTAGAAAAAAACAAAGGAAAACGTAAAGCTGCTGCAGATGAACTAGGTATTTCTGAAAGAACTTTATACCGTAAAATCAAGCAATTCGACTTATAAAAATAATTAAATTACAATTTCGAAATTCCAAATCCCAATTACCTATATTTGGCGCAATTGGAATTTGGAATTTAAAAATTGGGATTTCCTCTTAAATATTATGAAAAAAATATATTCTCTTTTCGCATTATTAAGCCTTTTTATGCTGAGTGGCTGTTCTGTTTATAACTTTACAGGAACTGGAAAAATCGATGCTAAAACCTTTCAAGTTAACTTCTTCCAGAATAATGCCGATTTAATTGAACCTGGAATCGACAGAACTTTCACTTTGGCTTTGCAGGATTTGATCATGAATCAAACTAATTTAAACTTAGTTAGCAATGGCGGTGATTTGGTTTATGAAGGAGAAATTACAGATTACAGAATCACGCCAATGACTGCAACAGCAGATCAGCAGGCTGCTCAAAACCGTTTATCGATTCGTGTTAATGTTCGTTTTATGAATAAAAAGAAAGAAACAGATGATTTTGAGAAATCTTTTGAATTCTATTACGACTTCCCAGGAAGAGACCTACCAACAGGATCTGTTTTAAGTGAAGCAATCAGAGTTATTTTTGAAAGAATCACGCAGGACATCTTTAATGAGTCATTAGCAAAATGGTAGTTTTGCTGTTTGTTGAATCGTTTAATCGTACAACCGTTTAATCGATAAAACAAACAAAAACGATTAAACAATTAACCGATTAAACCAAAAATAAAGAATGAACGTCAGCGATTATACCTACTTAATGAACAAACCCGATGCTATTACAGAAAAGCAAGCGGATGCATTAGGCAGTGTTTTGAATGAATTTCCGTATTTTCAAAGTGCACGCGCATTACGATTAAAAGGACTTTACAATCAAAACAGTTTTAAGTATAATTATGCTTTAAAGGTGACAGCTGCACATACAGCAGATCGTTCTGTTTTATTTGATTTCATTACGTCTGAAGCTTTCACTTCTATTCAGAATGATTTCTACGAGCAAAAATTAAGAGATCTTCTTGAAATAACAGTTTTTGACAGTGAAATCATTTCACCTGAACAGATTCAGAAAGCTATTGAAATAAAAACAGATCTCGAAGAACAGCCTGTTTCGGAAACGATTAAAGAAGCACCTATTTCTTCAATTGAAACTCCTTCGGTTACAAAAATCGAAGAACCAATAAAAACACAGGAACCATTAAAAGCAGAAGAACCTGTAATTATTGAAGAACCTAAAAAAGTTCCTGAAATTGACCCTTCTATTTTTCTGGCCATAAAAGAAGCGCATTCTGTTACTTTTGAGAAACCAGTAATAATAGAAGAGCCTAAAAAACTTCCAGAAATAGATCCGTCTATTTTCCTTGCTATCAAAGAAGCTCATTCGATTACTTTTGAAAAACCAGTAATCGAAACAGAAAATAAAATTGATTCTACAGATTCCATTTCAAATATTGAAAAAGAAGAGGAAACTGAAATTTTAGCAGAAGAAACCGAAGAAGAAACAATAATAACAGAAGAACCTAAAATTGACCGTATAGAAAACTCTATTTTAAGTTCTATTAAAGTTGCTGAAACTCCTTCTGTAACTGAACCTGAATCTATAATTGCAGTTGAAGAGCATAAATTTGATCGTATTGAAAATTCGATTTTAAACTCGATTAAAGAATCAGAAGCTGCAACTATTGAACAATCTGCAAAAGCGGAAGAAATAAAAACGGAGCTTATTGTAGAACAGCCTATTTTAAATTCGGTTGAAGAAGACGAAGATGATAGCGTTATCGAAGAAATGATCATTCCGGAATTTAAAATGAATTCTGTTGAAAGATCTATTCTTTCTTCAATTAAAGAAGCTGAAACAAAAGCGCCTGAAGAGCCAAAAGAAGAGATTCTAGAAGTTCTGCAATCTGAAGATAAAGAAGAAGAGGAAATTCAAGAAGAAAACGAAGAGCCAATTGAAGAAATAATCGAAGAAGAAGAGCCTAATGAACCTGCAAAAACGGCTGCGGAGCATTTAGAAATTGGAAAACCTTTGGATTTTTCTCTTAGCGAAAAACATTCGTTCCAAGAATGGCTTCAACTATCTCGAACAGAGCCTATTGACCGCTCAAACGAACTTTCTCCAGAAGAACAAGCTAAAATTGAAGCTGCTAAAGAAGAAGAGAGACAAAAGAAGGCTGAAATTATCGATAAATTTATCGAAACCAATCCGAAAATCTCTCCAATTAAACCTGGAACAAGTGCTCCAGTAGTTCAAATTGAGCCCCCTGTAGAGGACAATTCGTATCTAATGACCGAGACTCTGGCCAGAGTATATCTGGAACAAAAGAAATATACAAAAGCAATTCAAGCTTATGAAATATTAATTTTGAAATATCCAGAAAAAATTACTTTCTTTGCAGACCGCATATCGGATATAAAGATTTTACAACAAAATAACAATAACAATAATTAAGTAATGAGCACATTTTCAATTTTTTTAGTTTTAATCACAATAGTTTGTTTTCTATTGATCGTAGTTATCATGGTACAAAACCCTAAAGGAGGCGGATTATCGTCTACTATCAGCGGAACTCAAATGTTAGGTGGAGTACAAAAAACAACTGACTTTTTAGATAAAAGTACTTGGACTTTAGCTACTGTTTTAATTGTGCTAATTTTACTTTCTAGCTTAAGCTTCTCTGGATCTTTAAGCGATACAGAATCTAAAATTATTGACAAAACTGAAGCTCCAGCAAATGCACCTGCAGCTCCAGCGCAAGGAACTACACCAGCTCCTGCAACTCCAGCACCAGCTAAATAATAGAAGCTCTATATAAAATCTAATGCCAGCCTGTCAAAGCTGGCATTTTTTTTAAGAAATAATGTCAGTTTTTCTAGCATGGCACAGTTTCTGAAAGTTTATAGAACAGAAAAAAATCGTATAACTTATAATAATATAAAATCATGGCTTTAAACATTAAACCGCTTTCAGACCGCGTACTTATTGAGCCTGTTGCAGCTGAAACTAAAACTGCCTCAGGTATTTTTATTCCAGATACTGCCAAAGAGAAACCACAAAAAGGAACTGTAGTTGCAGTAGGAAACGGAACTAAAGATCACACTATGACTGTAAAAGTTGGTGATACTGTTCTTTACGGAAAATATGCTGGTACTGAATTAAAATTAGAAGGTACTGATTATTTGATTATGCGTGAGGACGATATCCTTGCAATTATCTAAAAAAATATTGTATTAAGTACGAAGTATTAAGAACTTCATTTAACTTGAAACAAAATCAAACTTTAAACAAAAATTAAAATGGCAAAAGATATAAAATTTGATATTGAAGCACGTGACGGTTTAAAACGTGGTGTTGATGCATTAGCAAATGCTGTAAAAGTAACTCTTGGACCAAAAGGTCGTAACGTAATTATCGGAAAATCATTTGGTGGACCAACTGTTACTAAAGATGGTGTTTCTGTTGCAAAAGAAATCGAATTGAAAGACGCACTAGAAAATATGGGTGCGCAAATGGTAAAAGAAGTAGCTTCTAAAACTAATGACTTAGCTGGAGACGGAACTACAACTGCTACAGTTTTAGCTCAAGCGATCGTAAAAGAAGGTTTAAAAAACGTTGCTGCAGGTGCAAATCCAATGGACTTGAAACGCGGTATCGACAAAGCTGTTGAAACTATCGTAGCTGACTTAGCAAAACAAGCTAAAGTAGTTGGTAGCGATTCAGATAAAATTCAGCAAATTGCTTCTATCTCTGCTAACAATGACGAAGTGATTGGCGAATTAATCGCTACAGCTTTCGCTAAAGTTGGAAAAGAAGGTGTTATTACTGTTGAAGAAGCAAAAGGAACTGATACTTTCGTTGACGTTGTTGAAGGAATGCAGTTTGACAGAGGATACCTTTCTCCTTACTTCGTAACAAACCCAGAGAAAATGGAAGTTGAATTAGACTCTCCATACATCTTATTATACGACAAAAAAGTATCTTCTTTAAAAGAATTACTTCCAGTTTTAGAGCCAGTTGCTCAATCAGGAAAACCATTATTGATTATTGCTGAAGATGTTGACGGTGAAGCTCTTTCTACATTAGTAGTAAACAAATTAAGAGGTGCTCTTAAAATTGCTGCTGTAAAAGCTCCAGGTTTTGGAGACAGAAGAAAAGCAATGTTAGAAGATATCGCAATCTTAACTGGAGGTACTGTAATTTCTGAAGAAAGAGGATACACTCTTGAAAATACAACTATCGAAATGTTAGGAAACGCAAAAAGAGTTTCTATCGATAAAGACAATACAACTATCGTAAGCGGTGCTGGTGAAGCTGATATCATTAAAAACAGAGTAAACCAAATTAAAGGTCAGATGGAAACTACTACATCTGATTACGATAAAGAAAAATTGCAAGAGCGTTTAGCTAAATTAGCTGGTGGTGTTGCTGTTCTTTACGTTGGTGCTGCTTCTGAAGTTGAAATGAAAGAGAAAAAAGACAGAGTTGATGACGCTTTACACGCAACTCGTGCTGCTGTAGAAGAAGGAATCGTTGCTGGTGGTGGTGTGGCTTTATTGAGAGCTAAACTTGCTTTAGCTGACTTAAAAGCTGACAATGCTGACGAGGCTACTGGAATTCAAATCGTTTCTCGCGCTGTTGAAGCTCCATTAAGAACTATCGTTGAAAACGCTGGTCTTGAAGGTTCTGTTGTTGTAGCTAAAGTTTCTGAAGGAAAAGGAGATTTCGGATACAACGCAAAAACTGACGAATATGTAGACATGCTTACTGCTGGAATTATCGATCCTAAAAAAGTAACCCGTGTAGCTCTTGAAAACGCTGCATCTGTTTCTGGAATGATCTTAACTACAGAATGTGCATTAATTGATATTAAAGAAGAAAATGCCGGAGGCGGAATGCCAATGGGAGGCGGAATGCCAGGAATGATGTAATCGTTCTCTTCTTAAAACTTAAAAGCGCTGGATTTTATCTGGCGCTTTTTTTTGTTTGCCACTAATTGCACTAATTTCCACTAATGCTTTGTCTAAAAGAAGTTGCCACAGATTACACAGATTAAAAGGATTTCTTTATTGCATACACTAAAAATTTTTCACGCAGATTTTACAGATTTAAGCAAATTAATTTAATTTTTATAATCTATGATCTGCATAAAATAAAAATCCTTTTAATCTGTGTAATCTGTAGCTAAAAAGAAAAACAATTCGTGGAAATTCGTGCAATTAGTGGCAACCCTTTTTTTATTTAACATTCTCTTTTTCTTTAAAAAAATCTGTTATCAATACCTTTGCAACTTCACAATAATATTAAAAATGAAAAAGTACTTTACTTCACTCTTATCTTTAGTTTTTCTTTCGCTTTCATTCTTTTTACAAGCCCAAAATGCCAAAGACAATTATGTTGTTTTAGTTTCTATGGATGGCTTTCGCTGGGATTATGGCAAAATGTATAATCTCCCAAATCTAAAGCAGATTGAAAAAGAAGGCGTTCATGCAAAATCGATGAAACCTTCTTATCCAAGTAAGACTTTCCCAAATCATTATTCAATCGTAACTGGACTTTACCCAGATCATCACGGCATCATCAATAATGTTTTTTATGATGCTTCTTTGAATCAGTCTTTTTCTTTATCAAGTAATGCAAAAAATGATTCAAGATTTTATGGTGGAAATCCAATTTGGAACTTGGCTGAACAACAAGGTGTAAAAGCAGCTTCTTTCTTTTGGCCAGGTTCTGATATTGACAAAAGAAATCCGAGTTATTTCAAAAATTACGATGGTAAAGTTCCGTACGGAGCTAGAATCGATACGGTTATGAAATGGTTGCAGCTCCCAGAAAAACAGCGTCCGCATTTGGTAACTTTATATTTTGACGAACCAGATCATACGGGTCATAATTTTGGTCCGCTTTCGCCAAAAACTGAAAAAACAGTGATTAAAATGGATTCGATTATGGGCGAAATATCTAGAAGATTAGATCAATTGCCTATTGGAAAACAAATCAATTTGATCATCGTTTCAGACCACGGAATGGCTACTATCAGCAATGATAAAAAAGTAGCGGTGTTGGATTATATAAAACCAGAATGGTTAGGCTATAAAGACGTTATTAACCCAATTATGAGTTTGCAGGCAAAACCAGGCTATCAAGATTCGATTGCCAATACTTTGAAAAAAGTGCCACATATTAAATTCTGGAAATCGACTGAAGTTCCAAAAAGACTACATTATGGAACAAATCCAAGAGTACATGATTTTGTTATTGAAGCTAAAAAAGGATGGAGTTTAGTAAGCAAAGAAAGCACTCACATAAATGGCGGAACGCATGGTTATGACAATAACGAAAAAGATATGCATGCTATTTTTTACGCAAAAGGGCCTGCTTTTAAAGTCAATAAAAAAGTAAAAACGTTTCAGAACGTTTCGGTTTATCCTTTAATTGCTCATATTTTAGGTTTGCAAATTGGAGAAATTGATGGAAAATTGAGTGATATTGAGAGTGCGTTACGCAAAAATTAGATAATGTGTCAATTTGATAATTAGAAAATTAAAAAACTGAGTTGCCTCCAGCTTTAGCTGGAGGTTTTCCAAAATCATAAAGAAAGGCTTTAGCCAAACATTATAGTTCGGCTAAAGCCCTTTTTTTTAAACATCAATATTCCTCCAGCTAAAGCTGGAGGCAACTCAAAAAGCATTATGTCGCAAAAAAGTAAAAACAAACCCGATAGATTTTAAAAATCTGTCGGGTTTGTTGCTTTGATATACTTTGCGTAGACGCACTGCAGTGCGTCTCTACAGAATATTGGGAGGTGTGAATTAATTCACAATTCATAATTTACAATTAACCATTATTAAGACACTACTTTGTACGTTGGATCTTCAATAACATTCACTTTAATAACTGCATCAGCATTTTTAAGCAATTGTCTGCAATCTTCGCTTAAATGCTGTAGCTCTACTGTTTTATATAACTGATTGTACTTTTTAGTAATATTATTCAAAGCTTCAATGGCCGACATATCTGAAACACGGCTTTCTTTAAAATCGATTATAATATGATTGGGGTCGTTTTTGATATCAAACTTTTCTAAAAAAGCCGCTGTTGAACCAAAGAATAACGGTCCATAAATTTCATAATGTTTTATTCCGTTTTCATCAATGTAATGTCGTGCACGGATTCTTTTGGCACTTTCCCAAGCAAAAACTAGAGCTGAAATAATTACGCCTATTAATACCGCTAAAGCCAGATTATGCAACACAATGGTAATTACAGCCACTAGAATTCCAACAAAAATATCGTGTCTTGGCATCTTATTAATAATCCTGAAGCTTGCCCATTCAAAAGTAGTAATCGCTACCATCATCATAACTCCTACCAAGGCCGCCATTGGTAATTTTCCGATTACAGGTGCGCCAAAAAGTATAATCATTAAAATGGTTAGTGCTGCAATAATTCCCGAAAGTCTGGCTCTAGATCCTGCACCAAGATTTACTAATGTCTGAGCAATCATTGGACAACCACCCATTCCGTAGAAAAAACCGTTTAAAATGTTTGAGCTTCCTTGTGCAATACATTCTCTATTGCTATTTCCTCTTGTTCCTGTAATTTCATCAACTAAATTCAGTGTAAGCAAACCTTCAGTCAAACCAACGGCTGCAACGATTACCGAATAAGGAAATATTACTTTTAAAGTTTCAAAAGAAAATGGAATATTCGGAATATGAAACGGAGGAAATCCGCCTTGAACCGAAGCGATATCTTCAACCGTTTTGGTTTCGATATTAAAAACAATTACCAGAGCAAAAATGACCATAATAGCCACTAAAGATGCCGGAACGGCTTTTGTAATCTTCGGAAAAATTAAAACAATCGCAATGGTCAAAGCAACCAAGCCTAGCATAATGTATAAAGGAGTTCCTTGAAGCCAAGAAACCTGTCCATTTACAACGGTTTTAAACTGCTCCAATTGCGACATAAAAATCACAACTGCCAAACCGTTTACAAAACCAAACATTACGGGTTGCGGAACTAACCGAATAAATTTTCCTAGTTTAAAAAGTCCAATACAGATCTGGACAACACCACCAAGAGCTACGGCGGCAAAAACATATTCTATTCCGTGCGATTTCATCAAGGCGATCAAAACAATTACCGTTGCTCCCGCTCCGCCCGAAATCATTCCGGGTCTTCCGCCAAAAATAGCCGTAACCAATCCTGCAATAAAAGCGGCATATAAACCAACTAATGGCGGAAATCCAGCCAAAATAGCAAACGACAGCGATTCTGGAATCATAGTCATTGCTACAGTTAAACCCGCTAAAATTTCGTTTTTGTAATTGACTTTCTGACTAAAATCGAAGAGTTGGAACTTTTTTTTCATGGCGTAAAATTAGAAAAATAATACGCAAAAGAACAGACCTTTTAGCTGATAAAAAGTTATTGGAAAAACACCTCAAAAAACAATTAAATCAGATTAACTGTTCGAGAAGAAAAAGAAAGATAGAAAGTATAAAACTTAGCATTCCAGATTTATTTTTAAAATTAGAATATCATACAAAATACTTACAAAAAAAAGAAATACAGCTGCGTACTTTTACCCGATTTTGACTGTGTTTTTATAAAAACATTATTCTAGTCTTATGCAAGTATAGCCCAAACTAGATACATAATTCACAACATTATCGTATTGCAAATCAAAACCTTCAATTCGTAAAATTTTATCGCAATCTTCCAGATCAAAATTGATTTTATAATCTGGAAACTGATTTTGTATAACCGTCATGATATAATCCCGATCAGATTCTTCCTGGATATTTGTTTTAAAAATTTCCACAACACTCTCTGCTTCTTGTAATTCTTTAAACTGGTGCATTTTTATTTATTATTAAAAAGATTATAGAAACTCAAGATCAAAAATAAAGCAGACATCCCTATTTTAACAGCAATTTTATACCAATGGCGTATGATTTATACGAATGGCGTTGGTATAAATTTTTCTTTATAAATACCTACAAACTATACGATTGTATTATTTTTGCCGCTATGACAATTGCAAAAATCTACCAGAACTTTTTTCTACGAAACCTAATCGTAAATACACTTGTTTACTTAGTTATTTTGGCCTGTATTTATGACGAAGTAAGACTTGACGGACACAGCTGGTCTTATATTCTGAGTAAAATTGCCATGGGATATTTTCCGTGTATTGTCTGGATTACGATTTTTAACATCTGCATCATTAAGCCTTTTTTATTCCATAAAAGGTTTAAAATCTTTTTCACGCTTCTTGCGGCTTATTGGACTTGTTTTTATTTCTTCATGAATTGGTTCCTTCCGCTTGTCGAATTGGGAAATTTAAAAACTCTTCAGATTGTATCGCTTATTATAAACGGTTGCTTTTTTTATTTTCTGCATATTGTTATTAGCAAAAAAATGAGTCAGGCCGATAAAGATATTATGAATTTCAAATCGGAGCTTTCGTTTTTAAAACAACAGCTGAATCCGCATTTTTTATTGAATGCTATGAATAATCTTTACGGAGAAGCTTTATTAGAACCAGAAAAAGTTCCAGATCGAATACTGAATCTTTCAGATTTGCTGCGTTATCAGATTGAAGCTTCTAAGAAAGACTTTGTTTTAATGCAGGAAGAAATTGCCTTTATCAAAAAATACATTGAATATTATACGTTTAGAAACGAAAGACTTGCCGTAACGCAAAAAATTGAAGGCGTTCATGACCAAATCGAGATTCCGCCTTTGTTCTTTCTTCCTTTGGTAGAAAATGCAGTAAAGTTTTCTGCCGAAACCGCCGAACCTTTTATTAATCTTGATTTGAAGGTAAATTGCCGAAGCGTTGTTTTTACCTTAAAAAACAATTATCTCGATTCGGGATCACGTCTTTCAAGCACGGGAATTGGAATTGAAAACTTAAAAAGACGTTTGGAAGTTTATCGTCTGAAACATGATTTGAGCTGTAAAAAAGAAAAAGATATCTTTATCGTAAAATTGAGTATATGGCACTTACCTACCGCTGTCTAATAATCGATGACGAATCGCCGGCGCACAAAGCCTTGATTTCGCATATTTCTAAATTTGACGAACTGGAACATTCTGGAAGTGCTTTTAATGGTATGGAAGCCATAAAACTGCTCAACGAAAACCAATACGATATTATTTTTCTCGATATTAATATGCCTGTAATTTCGGGTGTAGAATTAATGGAACTCCAGCCCAAGCGCCCAATTACGATTGTAACAACGGCTTATTCTGACTTTGCGCTTTCGGCTTTTCAAAATGATGCGATTGATTATTTAATGAAACCCATTTCATTCGATAAATTCTCAAAAGCGATCGAAAAAGCCAAAACCTATCATTCTGGAAATAACCTTAAAAAAGAAAACAGCGACGACGAAAAAGTCCTTTCTTACCGCTCCAACGGACAAGTAATTGAAACGCCTCTTTCTGATATTTTATACATCGAAAGCCTGGGCAATTACATGAAATTATACAATTGCAAACTAAAATCTCCAATTGTCATTTACGGTTCGCTTGCGAGTATAAGTGCCGAAATTGATTGTGCACATTTTCTGCAGGTTCATCGGTCTTATATTGTAAATACCACTAAAATTTCTGCTGTCACTGCAAAAAATCTTACTATGTCAAATGGCGATATTGTTCCTGTGGGAAGAAAGTATCAGATTCTTCTAAATAATCTTTCGATTAGATAATTTGTCAATTTTGATAATTAGATAATTTTTGAAAAATTCAGCTTATTGGCTGAGCTTCATTTTTTGCGCTATATTTAACGCAATCGCAAGCCCCTATTCATAGCAATTGCAAAGATTTCAAATCTTAAAAACTATTATTTTCATTTGTTTTAAATTTACAGCAATTACTCAAAATTGAAATTTTGTTAATTCTTTTCTTAAAAAAAATGGCAAACTAAGAAACTTTTCTTACTTAATTATTTAAATTCGCGCCAACCGAACCACTAAGCCCCTAAAACACCAATGAACATTTTTAATTTTTTTAGAAGATCAGATACAAAATGTCCGAGATGTCTTGGAAAAAGATTTGTTGATTGGGATGATATCCGCCGTTTAAATCGCCAGTTAAAATGGAGTCCTGCACCATGCGCATACTGCGATGCAACAGGAAGAGTCCCCAAAGAAATGCTTTCGAAAGTTGCTGTTGACTGCATGTATCTCACAATAGATTTGCCAGAATCTGTAATCGAAAAAATAAAAGAAGGTGATCTCGAAACCATTGAAAAAGGAAAACAGCGCGAACTTTTTGTAGACCATCTTATACAATATGCAGAGCATCATTACCTTACTCAAAATCTAGATGCCGAAAGCATTGCTAATTTATATTTGGAATTCGAAGCAGAAAAAGCTCCTTTTGCCGTTACCAAAGAAGAATTAATAAAATATATCCAAGGCGTAATCGAATTAAAGAAATCTGCATTACAATAACCTTTGCACCCCAACTACTCGAAATCTTTAACCGTTTACAAAAACAGGTATAAATACCCATAGTCATCACTTAATTTTAAACTAATATTGTTACTAATAATTTTTAGTTTAGGCAAGGTTTTCTAATAGAGAGCTTTTTAATTTTTTGTCACTTTTTTTTTGGAACACAAAGTGGGATTTCAAATCGCTGGTACCGATTAGAAATTTCACTTTTTTTGTTTCCCTATCCAACCGCTTATTTTACCGCAAAGAGCGCAAAGGGTTACGCAAAGTTCGCTACGTTTTTTTTAAGAAGTTTGTAAGGACACAATGCCTTGCGAACTTTTACGTTTTTATTAAGTTTCCTCATTAAAAATTCTTAGCGCTCTTTACGTTAAAAAACATTAACCGCAAAGTGCGCTAAGTTTATCTCTCGCAGATTTAGCAGATCTAAGAGATTTTGTTTTATCTGCTTAATCTGCAAAATCTGCGGAAAAATTATGTTGCCACAAAGCTTTGCGAACTTTGCGATTTTATTCAGTCTTGTATTAAAAATTCTTAGCGCACTTTGCGGTAAAAAAACATCGCGTTTAAAGCCTAAAGCCGTATTTTTGTCCTCTGTAAAAGCCACGAAATTAAGTCCGCATGACTAGAGAACATTATATTCCGTTTAACAAAGAATTTTTACTGGAACAGCAAATTTCTGCCTTTGCTGAAAATCCGCAAAAGGTTGATGATTTTAAAAAGTTATTCGAAATTATCGAACATTATTATCATTACGAATCTTTTAATCTTAACCGAAATTTAAAACAGCATTACGCGCTCTACGATCCGGATTTAAGCGAAAAAGAACGTGAGCAGTTTATCAATAAAAGCAATTTCCCAGTTTTTAAAGAAACGTTGCTAAAAGTTCTCGAACGTGGCAATTACTATAGAATTAATCAGAAAGCTTTAAACGACGCTTTTAACGAATCTGATTTGATCGGATTGAACCTTTCTATCGATTTTAATGCTTTTAAAGATTTCGAACTCTATGCACGCGGCCATCATAAAGCGAAAGAAAAAGTCAAAAAATACTTTTTCTGGACCAAAGAAGTCGAAATTGAATATTATGATCGAGTGCTCATTTATCTTAATTACAGCGATGCAGATTACCTGAGAGAAAAGAAAGTCAAATTAGGAAAAATGCCAATCGATCCAGGATCTATTGCATTAAAAATCTTTAAACGTGTTCCTAAAAACGATCTTGAAACCATTTTTCCGAATGCCATTCCGAAAATGTCTCTAAAGGACAAATTACTGCTTTGGGTCCCAGGTGTTTTTGGTGGACTTTCATTATTAAGTGCCAAAGTAATTCCGGCCTTGATCAATATGTATGAAGCCTATCAAACAGGCGAAACCATCGATTTATTAAACAGCAAAACCTCCTTAAATCAAGGTTTAATCGCATTGGGGATTTTAGGAGCATATTGTTTCCGTCAATACAATAACTTCATAAATAAGAAGATCAGATATTCCAAGACACTTTCTGATAGTTTGTATTTTAAAAATGTCGGGAACAACAGCGGTGCCTTTTATTCTTTATTAAATTCTTCTGAAGAAGAAGCTTTAAAAGAAACCATTCTAGCTTATACTTTTTTACACGAAAGTGAATATTCTTTAACAGCACAAGAACTAGACAATCAAATTGAATCTTGGTTTCAAACCAAACTAAATACCGATTTGGATTTTGATGTGAATGATGCTTTATTAAAATTAAAAAGCATTGGCCTCGGAATAGAAACTAATGGAAAATGGAACGTGATTCCGTTAAACCAAGCGCTTGTTGCCATAGATGAACTTTGGGATAATGTTTTTGAATATAATCAGAAAAGCTTAAATTATTTTGAGTAAAAGGAATCGAAAAAATGTGGTTTGTCGTAATTATCAAAATAATAAAATTTGTTTCTTTGTCGAAAACAAAAAAGTATGAAAAGAACTTTACTTTACACTTTATTTCTATTATTTACTTTCTCTCTTTACTCGCAACCAACTATTCAATGGCAAAAGTCAATTGGGGGAACAAAAAATGACTTTGGCAGAAAAATCATTAAAACTTCAGATGGTGGTTATATTTCTGCAGGTTATACTATGTCAAATGACAAAGATATAATCAATAATCATGGCAATACTGATATAATTGTTATTAAACTTAGTAGTACCGGAACTATTCAATGGCAAAAAACTTATGGAGGAAGTAATTCCGACACAGCATCAGCAATTCAACAAACTTTGGATGGTGGTTACATTATAGCAGGAACCACTTCATCGAATGATGGAGATGTTACAGGTTATAAAGGAGGATACAGTGATTACTGGATAATTAAAATTTCAAATGACGGCACAATTGAATGGCAAAAATGTTTTGGCGGTACAAATACTGATAGTGGAAGTGATGTACAACAAACCGCAGATGGCGGATATATTGTATGTGGAAGCGCCTCTTCAAATGATGGTGACGTTTCTGGAAATCACATGGGCAATGGTGCTAGCACTGATTATTGGGTTGTTAAATTAACAAATACAGGATCTATTATGTGGCAAAAATGTTATGGCAGTAATTACGAAGAAATTTTACATTCGATAAAACTAACTTCTGATGGAGGATTTATTCTAAATGGAGAAACTTCTGGTAACGGCGGAGACGTTACTGGATTTAAAGGAGAGGTAGATTATTGGGTCGTTAAAATAAATAGTAGTGGTGTATTAGAATGGCAAAAAGCACTTGGAGGAAGCAAGTCAGATTATGGAGTTGACATTATACAAAATTCTAAAGGAAACTACATTGCTGTTGGTTATATAGCTTCTACTGATCGAGACGTTACCAATTCATATGATAATGGTGATGCTTGGATCGTAGAGCTAAGTTCTACAGGAAATATAATTTGGCAAAAATCGATAGGCGGAACAGGAAGCGATTATTTATATTCTGTCAACCAAACTACCGATGGAGGCTACATTCTTGCTGGAGATACATCTTCAAATGATTTTGATGCTACTGGACATCATGGCACTTCTTTTAATTTTGATTTTTGGATCGTCAAATTATCAAATAATGGAAATGTCGAATGGAGCAAATCTTTAGGAGGATCTGCTACTGATACAGCTAGTATGGTAAATGAAACAAGCAGTGGAAATTATATAGCTGCAGGGTATTCCTACTCTAGTGATGGCGATCTAACAATCAATAATGGGGAAAGCGATATATGGATAGTAAATCTGGGAAATAATTTAAGCATACCTAATAGAAACACTAATCCAGTTTTAAGTTTTTTTCCTAATCCAACAAAAGAGTTTATTAATTTACATGTTGATCCAAGTTTAATGGGTGCTTTCTATAAAATATATGATCAATCATCAAAATTGGTTAAAACTGACACAATACAAACGGAGAATTCTACCATTCAGATTAATAACCTCCCAAACGGAATTTACTATATAAAGGTTTTAGATTCTACTTTTAAGATTATTAAAAATTAATTTCTAATCGAAAAACACAAAACGCAATTTTACAAATTGCGTTTTTTTATTATACTATTAAATTTTCCTTTTAAATGAAATCAAGCTACAAATGTTCCTGCTGCGGAGAAGTTTTTGACGAAATGCCTTTATGTTTCGGCAACGAATTTCCTGCTTATTATTTTACAATTCCGCCCGAAGAAAGAGAACAAAGAATTGAATATGGAGGAAGCTGGTGTTATGTTGATGAAGAACATTTTTTTCATCGCGGAAGATTAACCATTCCGATAATCGATTATCATGAAGATTTGATTTTTAATGTCTGGACTACGATAAGCGAAGATAATTTCTGCCTTAGAATGGATTTATGGGAAGATTCAAATAGAATTAATCAAGAGCCTTATTTTGGCTGGATGCAGACTGATGTTCCCACTTACGGCAAAACCATATCTCTAAAATCAATCGCCATTGAACAAGATTTAGGATTAATTCCTGAAATAAAACTGATTGAAGAAAACCATCCCTTGACCCTAGATCAGGAAAACGGAATTACCTTGGAAAAAGCCATTTCGATTGTAGATGAAATAATGAAAATACAGCACGGTAAAAGCTAAAAGAAATTTTATTAGATTTACGCATCTAACCTTAAAACCACAAAAATGAGAACATTAGATCAATGGTTTGCAGAATATGCCGTAAGTCACCAAAACCCGACCAATAAAGCGATTCATTACATTTGCGTTCCCGCAATTTTCTTTTCTATTGTTGGATTGTTAATGAGTATTCCGAGCGGAATTATTGCCAACACTTTAAACCTAAATTTACCTATTGTCGAAAACTGGGCTTTTGTAGTTCTACTTTTTGTTTTGGTTTTCTACATTAGATTATCAGTTGCAATGGCAATTAAAATTGCTTTGTTCTCGGGAATCTGCTTAATCTTAAATTATTATATCGGACAAGTTGTACCGTTGTGGGCATTCTCAATAGGCGTTTTTATTATTGCTTGGATCGGACAATTTTACGGACATAATATTGAAGGCAAAAAACCTTCTTTCTTAAAAGATCTTCAGTTTTTATTGATTGGCCCTGCTTGGGTTGTTGAGAATTTGTTTTCTAGGAAATAAATCGTTTCAAAATAATATTGCAATATTAACGAATAATTAAAAATAAGGATTATCTTATTTTTTGAAATAAAAATGTACTTTTGATATACCAAAAATAAAATCATGATAGAGTTAATCTGGGGAATACTAAATCTTGTACTGTCTTTAGGACTTCTTATTTTTTGCGCAAAAAAAGCAGCAGAGATTCGTAAAAAAGTTAGCTTATCCGTTGCCATTCTCTTTTCTTTTTTTGCTTTATCCTTTATGACAAGACCTGGTAATGAACAAAAAGATAAAAAATTTGAATTTGAAAATAGGGAAACCGAAAAACAACCTTCAAATCGCAATACCTATCTTTCAAAAATTACTCTTGAAGATGATCTCTTATCAAAAATCGAATTGTACGTTATATGCGATGGCGAAAATGCTCGTTCAGCATTGATTCCAAGAACTGGATATTCTTTTGGCACAGAATGGTCTACACAGTACATTACTATAAATAAAACAGAAAAGAAAAACACCTTTCAATATCAAGCTGGAGGAACTAGAAAATGGATACTTCTTGGCATTGACATATATTCAGAGTATAAAGAATTTAGCGGAATGAGCGAATTTAAACACACTTTCTAACGTTCTTTAAATCCTAAATCAATTCTAAAAAAATAAAGGACAAGGAAGAATTTATCTTTTTTGTCCTTTTCATTTAAAAAACATTTCCAAACAGTTTAAAAACTTAATCTATAAAATGAGAAAATCCTTGACTGTAATTGCTTCTGTAATTTTACTTTCCTCATGCAAACAAACAGACACTAAAAACGTTCAGAACAAAGAGACAACAAAAAAAGACAGCATTAAAGTTGAAAATACTACGCAAACAGAACAATCAAATTCTGATTTGCTAGAACAATTTTCTAAAAATAAAAATGAAGTTATTCGTAAATTAAAAACACTTTCTAATAAAGAAGCCAATGCTTTGTATGAAAAATATTCTGAAGAAAATACCGCTTTAGTACAGCAAATAGCCGAAAAAGAAGCTGGAGTATTGGATAAATTCTACAATGAAGATGAGGCCAATAAAAAAGCTGTTAAGCTTTTGGGCGAAAAACTTTCTAAACACCAACTTGAGTTTTCTGAAATTGGTGAAGGATACGTTGAAATAGAACCCGTTCATGATTTTTACTATCAAATTTTTAAAAACTACGTTACGCGTGATTATAAAGATTATTTGTATTTAATAAGTGAAGAAAGCAAATCGCTTTATTCTGCAGATGCTGGACTTGTTATCTCTTTTAAAGATTTGGGAGACAGAATAATTTCATGGGAAAATTTCATGACCAAATATCCTGATTCAAATTTGATTGCATCTGTAAAAGAGCAATACAAAAATTACCAGATGGATTATCTTGTTGGTCAAGACAATACACCAACTGCGGAAAGAGCAACAGATGAAAACTATATTTACCCAGAAAATATTCAGGAATTCAACCGATTCATGAAAAAATATCCAAAAAGCCCAACTGTTCCTCTAATCAACTTGTTTATGGAGAACTTTAAGAGCGAGAGTATTTTTGATCTATTAAGAGCTGAACAGGATAAACTATAAATCTGAACCAAAAAATATTTAACAACCAACAATCTAATTATGGAAAATAAAAACCAACCTATTACATTCGTCTTTTGGATAGTAGCCATCATTTTGGGCGTAACCTTATATAAGCAATTTGATTTTAAAAATTTAAAATTTGAGAATCCGGCAATGGCAGTTATTTATAGCATTGTCTTTGTATTTTCGGTTTATTACATCATTAAAAATTCTAAAAAGAAATAAAATGTAATTAATAATAAACCTCTAAAAGTTTATAAGATATATCTGCTAAATATTGATTAATATGTCTGATGTTTTCAGTAGTATTAACTCATTAGTGTCAAGCAAAAGCCAAAATTTCGCCTAAAAAATGAATTAAAAAAATACAGAATGGAATTGAATTTTAAAGATTTCCCTAAACTGATTACCGAAAGATTAGTATTAAGAAACATTGAAAACACTGATGTTGCTTTAATACATAAATTACATTCTGATGCAATTGTAAATGCTTTTGTTGGAAGAGAAAATTCATCAAGCTTAAAAAAAGCAGAAGAATATATAATCAAAATGCAAAATTTAATTGCAAGAAATGAATGCATTTATTGGGTTATAACAGAAAAAGGAAATAACAACCTAATTGGTTCAGTTTGTTTATGGAATTTTGATATTGAAAATGAAATTGTAGAAATAGGATATGAAATGTTGAGTGAATTTCAAGGCAAAGGAATAATGTCCGAAGCAATCAACAAAATAATAGAATATGCGTTTGAAAAAATAAAAGCAAAAATAATAACTGCTTTCCCCTCTTCTGACAATATTAATTCTGTATCAATATTAAAGAAAATGAACTTTGAACTGGAGAATGAAAAATATAATAATACCCATGAGAATGTAAAAAATCTGGTAACTTACACTTTTAGAAACAGTAAAAATCAATAACTAGAAGAGAATCTTAAAATCATCGAACCATAGAAAAGCCTGCAAAATATACTTTCTGCAGGCTCTTTTATTTTTTATTAACCTCGATTGTCTGAAATATTCACATCAGTGATTATTCTATTGTTTGTCAATATCTTCTAATATTGAAATTCCGGTCAAATTTGCCTGGTTGTTTTTTAAAAATGCGTAAGTAATTTTGTCAACTTTACAATTAATAAATTGAACTTTTTTAAATCTATCATTATACTTAAAAAAAGTGTTTAAAATTGTCGCGTCCTGAAATTTAACTCCATAGAAGGAACAATTTTCAAAATGACAGTCTTCAAAAGCTCCTGTGAATACAATATTACTAATGCTTGATTTGCAAAATTTCGTAAACTTCCATACGACATCATTTACAATACTGCTCTCTAAGTTTGATTCTAGAATTTCTGCACCCGAAAAGTCTGCTTCAGAAAAATTACATTTTTCAATATTACTTTTAAAAATATTAGCATCAATAAAATAGCAGTTGTTAAACTGATTGTTTGAAAGATTAGAAGACTGGATTTTGGTGTTTCTAATGTCCGAATTAGAGAAATCGCACGCTTCAATATTGTTTTTTCCCAGAATTAATCCAGATAAATCAGATTTTATAAACTTGCAGTTCTTCATATTTGAAGAGCTAAATTTTTCCTTTAAGTTTTTTAAACCCGAAAAATCAGCATCAATCCAATTACCTTGCGACATATCCCAATTCCAGTCAAATTTTTCACTTGGATTGTTTTTTGCGCGCTCTCCTGTTTCTTTAGAAATCTTTTCAATAAATGGTGCTGCATTTTTTTCTGTCTGAAAACTATCGGAGAAATAGTTAAGGTCGACACCCAGAATTTCCGCAAGTCGGTTTAATGTCGTGATATCCGGCATAGATTCGCCACGCTCCCATTTGCCAACTGCTTGAGGACTTATAGATACCTTTTGTGCAAGTTCAGCTTGTGAAAGATTTACTTTCTTTCTTGCTGCGACAATTTTATTGCCAATTGATTGTGAATTTAGCATCATAATTTTTGTGTATTTGTGATGTCACAAAGTTATTTTGTCCACTAGTCCTGATGCAAAAAATAGCATCTACCTTTAGTTGCTTTTACGCTACTTTCAGTTGTATTCTGGCAACTAATAGTTGTTTTTGTGTTTTTTTGCTTATTTGAGTCAATTATGCATCTTCATTAAAAATTATTTTAGCTGAATATGATTTTTCTTTTATGAATATCTTACCAATAAAAAGAACGCAATTGTAAATAATTAATTACAGAGGTTTAAGCTTTAAATTAGCGAGCTTAAATCAGCAATAACTCACTCATAAACAAATATATCATTATTATTTTTACTACAAATTTAATGTACTAATAAAAAACGGAGATCGTTTAAGTAGTTATGGTATTACTTAAAACGAAAAAATCTTGACAGCGTTTAAACCTGAATTCTACGTAAATGCAGACTATATTAAAATTAGATAATTTCTAAATCGATTTTCAAACCATAAAAAAAATCTGAGAATCTACATTCTCAGATTTTTAAATTTTATTGTGACATTGACGGTGCAGGCTTCGAATCGTTACTAGAAGAGCTAAGGATTTTAAATGGCTGCTTAATCTAATGCCTATTTTCTATTTAAGTAACATCTTAGTTTAAGTACTTTGATATAATATTTAAAAATAATTTATTCTAAAATTAAATCGCAAACCAATTCCCGTAAGAGAAAATGAGATCTTAAATGACAATTTCATAATTATCACAGTAATTTTATTGGTATATAAATATCAATAATATGATGATTTTCGGGATGTAATTTAGGATCATTTAAATGACTTAAGAAGAAATTTCTATTATCTGGCTGATACCCATTTTCTTCAAACCATACTTCGTAAATATAATTCCATGTTTTAAAGCATTCTGACATTGGCGCTTCTTTATGGAAAATAGCATACAATCCGCCACTTATTGTCGTATTGCCAATTATCCCTTCTCCTATTATTTTTTCAGGAACAGACAAACAAACATCTGCTTGAAGCATTCCTTCTAAATTAGCATTACTCCTATAGACGGTTAACGCTTTTGTTTCAGGAAAATTCACCAAATTTCTCGGAGAAGCCCAACTAAAAAGCTGTTTAAACATATCTTCAAATGTCTCGCTATCATGTTTGTGAATATTCAGATTTCGAATATAAATAACATTAAATGCATCCAGTTTTTTGACTTCAAAATCAAGTTTCATAGTTTCACTCATTTCAATATTTTTTAAATTATTTAATTTGAGTGCAAGGTAGTTTTCGATTTCGGACTGCATTTTTCCAATATTGCTATCTATTATACCAATATTGCTATTTTTATACAACTTCCGCCATTCAGAAGGTGTTTGCTGTTTAACTTCACGAAAAGCTCTTGAAAAGGATGAAATACTTAAAAAACCACAATCAGTTGCTATTTCGCTAATTGTTTTGGAAGGATTGTTCATTAAGAAGAATAAAGCTCTTTCAATTTTTGCATTTTTAATAAAATCATTAATTGTTTTTCCTGTAACTGACTTAAAAATTCTATGAAAATGAAATTTTGAAAAATTCGAAAGAACAGCCAATTGCTCTAAAGAAAGTTCTTCATGAAGATTTTCTTTAATATAATCTATACTCTTATTGATTCTAAAATAATACTCTTTAATAGATTCTTCTTTTGTCATGCTTTTGGATCTATATTTCGTTTCGACTAAAGATTCATGATGTGTAAACCAATATTGAAACCAAAGTTAAGAATGTATTTTTCAACCACAAAAAAGCCTGAGAATATTGATTCTCAGGCTTTCAATTTTTTTAGTGACCTTGGCGGTACAGAATTCGAACCATTTATTGGAAGATCTAAAGATTTTGAGTAAAATCTAAATTTTAGATTTAATGAAAATTCATATTTATTTCAAATCTTATCTCTTATTAATAAAACAATTACGAAGTATTTTTTTATAGCACTTTAGATTTCATTTTCATTAATTATTAACGAAGTATTAAGTTCATTTGATGCGTTACAAAGAATTATCAATATATTTGATTTAAAATTAAGTACTGCGTTATAGAGCATATCTATCCGAAATGGGGATGACTTATATGACTATGTCATACACATATACAAGTTAGTGGTAATTTTATGAACATATACAAAAGATATAAACTAGCAAAAGAAGATTTCCATAAACATAAGAAAGGAAGTCTATATAATGCCACAAAGAGTGCAGAATCTCTCTTCGATATTATGTACGAACTTGAAAATTATAGCAAAGATCAAAATCAAAGTTATCTACTTGCTAAAATTTATTATGAATTAGGCTGGAAATGGGAATGTAGAAAATTTATTAAAACCCATTTATCCTCAAACAAATTAAATTACTTAAATAAGTTGAAATGGAAATATCTATTAAATAAAGTCGAAGATTTATTTAAAGTGAGTCATTATGAATTAATTGAATATAGAGATTTAAGAACTGCTAAAAAAAGAAATCTACCCCAAACATTATTGAGAAACGACTTTATATTTAATGAGGAAGTATATTTTATTATAGTAAGTATAAAATCAGACTTTAATGATATAATATTGTTAAATAAAAAAGTATTAAATGAAGAGGTTGAATTTAGTATAGAAAAAGAAAGTAGCATTATTAAATTTATTGAAAAAACAAACTCGCATTTATCTTGGATAAATAATTCCCATAAAGATTTAATTAATTATTACAATGAAAATTATCAACAAATTTTGAGTAGCATAGGCCGTTTAGACTATGGTAAGGCTAACGATGAATGGTATGATGGATTAAGAGTCGATAGTGTAGGCTTTCATTATAATAGTAATGAGAAGTTAGAAGGTTTTTATACAATTTATGATTATTATAATATGAATTCTGGATTTCATATTGACACTTTAGATAATTCAATTGTAGATCTATATTATAATACTGATTTATAAAAAATATAACCTATTAGCAAAAACGATGTACCTGACGGGGTTCGAAACTAAATTGCTTGTAAACACTGACCTTTGTAAAAATAAAAAAATATCGCAACGATTTTCAAACCATAAAAAAGCCTGCAAAATATACACTTTGCAGGCTTTCAAATTTTATAGTGACCCCGGAGGGGTTCGAACCCCCAACCCTCAGAGCCGAAATCTGATATTCTATCCAGTTGAACTACGAGGTCAAAAAATATTTAAATTTTCAATTTTTAAAATCCCAAATTCCAAGTTTAGTATTGGAATTTGGAATTTATATATTGATCTTTCCAATTTGGAATTTGGAATTTCTTTATTGGAACTTAAAAATTACGACAGTAATTTTTTCACAATTGTAGAAATGGTCTTTCCTTCAGCAGTTCCGCCTAATTGAGCAGATGCTAATCCCATTACTTTACCCATTGAAGCAATTCCAGAAGCTCCTGTTTCAGCAATGATTTTTGCAATTACAGCTTCTACTTCTTCTTCGCTTAATTGAGCTGGCAAAAACTTCTCGATTACAGCAACTTGAGCCAATTCTGGTTCTGCTAAATCTGGACGGTTTTGCTCTGTAAAGATTCTTGCGCTCTCTTTACGAGTTTTAACCAATCTCTGAAGTAATTTAATTTCTTCATCTTCTGATAAATCTTCTTTAGATCCTGAAGCAGTTGAAGCCAATAATAATTCAGATTTAACAGCTCTTAAAGCTTCTAAAGCTACTGTATCTTTTGCTTTCATGGCCGTTTTAATTTCGTCCATGATTTGTGTTTGTAAACTCATGTTTATATTTTATTTGAATAAGCGAGTGCTTATTAATTGATATATTAATTTAACCCTTCGACTTCGCTCAGGGTGAAAACAAGATTCACTTTAAAAACCTATTTAGGAAGTCAAATTCTGAAATTCTGTGCGAAGATAAAAAAAATAACCCGAAAATTAAATCCAATTTTCGGGTTACCTAATATTATGATTCTAAAAATTAATCTACGTTATCGTGCAAAAATGAATTGTTTGAACGTAATTGTAAATCATTATTACTGTCTGTTCCAACAGAGATTCTAGAATTAGTATTATTAGACTGAGAATTAGACAAATCTATTCCTAATCTTTTGTAAGCTGGCTCTTTTTCCAACTCATCAATTCTAGAAACATTGTTGTGGAATTTATAGTTAAATTCTTTTAGTTTCTTTCTTCTTTCTTCTGCTCTTAAACGCAATGTTTCTTCAATAGTTAATTCTAAAGGAGAAACTTCAGAAGTTGTTGAAATATCAGGCTGACTTGCAAAATCAACTCTTTGTTTCAATGTAATATTTAATTCTTCTGGAATTGTAGGCTCAACTACTTTTTCAACTGGTTTAGAAGCTAATAAATCATTTTCAACTTCCATATATTCCTCTAAAGAATATTTAATAATTCCGTTGTCTGAAACTTCAGTTACAGGAACAAATTGTACTGGATCGTTTACTTTAATATCACGAGTTTCATTTGTCAATTCAAACAAAACTCTATTATCCTCAACAACTGGCTCTCTTTTTACAGGCTCTTGCTTAAACAAAGGAAGATCAAAAGAGAAAGCTGTTTGTTCTTCTTTTTCGAAAACTCTTTGTTGTTGCACTGGCTGGAATGGCTGTTGTTGCTGTACTTGCTGAACTTGTTGAACAGCTGGTACCTCAGGAGATGAAATTGTAAAATCGATATCTGTAATTGGTGAAACAATTTCGAAAGTTACATCTAGATTTTTGATAAACTCAGACATCACCACTAACTCTTCCTGATTCATTGCTGGAGCAACAGCTTGTGCAGTTGGAGTAAAGGTTTCATCATCGTCAATTAAATCAAAAACAACTTTATCTTCCACTTTTGCTGTCGGTGTATCAACAGTTAGGTCAAAAGAAGCAAGTGGTTTGTTTGTTAAATTATGAACACTTCTCTGCTCATCTTCTAACGTATGAATGATTTTCTTTGGCTCTGTATTTACAATTTCATTTTGTTGTTCTACATCAAAACCTGTAGCAATAATAGTTACAGCAATAGCCTCACCAAGAGTTTCGTCTTCACCAACCCCCATAATGATATTTGCATTGTAACCAGCTTCATCTTGAATGTGGTCGTTGATTTCTCCAATTTCGTCAAGAGTGATCTCATTAGTTCCAGAAACGATAAGCAACAATACGTTTTTGGCACCCGTAATTTTATTGTCATTTAACAATGGAGAATCTAACGCTGAAACAATAGCATCTTTAGCTCTGTTGTCGCCTTCAGCCACAGAAGATCCCATGATCGCAGTTCCGCTGTTAGCCAAAACAGTTTTTGCGTCACGTAAATCGATATTTTGAGTATAGTGGTGCGTAATTACTTCAGCAATACCTCTAGAGGCTGTTGCCAAAACTTCATCCGCTTTAGAGAATCCAGCTTTAAAGCCAAGATTTCCGTATACTTCTCTTAATTTATTGTTGTTGATTACAATTAAAGAATCGACCTGCTTACGCAATTTCTCAATTCCAATAATTGCCTGTTCCTGACGCACTTTCCCTTCAAATTGAAACGGAATTGTCACGATACCAACTGTTAATATTTCTCTTTCTTTTGCTAATTGAGCAATTACCGGAGCTGCACCAGTTCCAGTTCCTCCACCCATACCAGCAGTAATGAATACCATCTTAGTATTTTTATCCAACATTTTTTCAATATCCGAAATACTTTCGATTGCCGACTGCTGTCCAACGTCTGGGTTTGCTCCTGCTCCTAGCCCTTCAGTTAAATTAACTCCTAACTGAATCTTATTGGGTACTGAACTATTTTGAAGCGCTTGCGAATCGGTATTACAAACGATAAAATCTACGCCTTTAATACCTTGTTTGAACATGTGGTTAATTGCGTTACTTCCGCCTCCACCTACACCTATTACTTTGATTACATTTGATTGATTTTTTGGTAAATCAAATGAAATACTTCCAAATTCTGAGTTGCTCATCATCTTTTTGGTTTTTTGAAATTCTTATTAAGTACATTTTTTACTTCTTGACTTGGGGCAAGAAATAATCCTTCTCTTTTTATTATTCTGCGTTGTCTAAAAATTCTTTGATTTTGTCGACATATCGATCAAAAAATGATCTTCTTATTTTGGTCTCAGTAGATTCATTTTTAGGCACCCTTTGACTTACGGTTTCTCTAGGTTCTTCAATGGTTTCTACTTTCTCAACGTAGTTTTCTTCAACTTCGTATCGCTGTACTGGCGGAGCAGTTCTGTAAACAATTTTTGGCTGTTCTTGAACCATTTCCATTCTAACCGCACTTTGCGAACTGTTTTCAATACTGTTCATTACTAATCCTACTGCAGTTGCAAATAACGGGCTAGAGATTTCTTCACTAGAGTTTCCTGCCAAATGCTCGTTCGGATAACCAATTCTAGTATCCATTCCTGTAATGTATTCTACCAGCTGTTTAATGTGCTTTAATTGTGCACCCCCACCTGTTAATACAATTCCAGCGATTAGTTTTTTACGAGGATCTTCGTGTCCGTAAGCTTTAATTTCTGCAAAAACCTGTTCTACAATTTCCACAACTCTTGCATGGATAATTTTAGATAAGTTTTTAAGCGAAATCTCTTTTGGCTCTCTTCCTCTTAAACCTGGAATAGAAACAATTTCATTGTCTTTATTTTCTCCTGGCCAAGCAGATCCGAATTTTATCTTTAAAAGCTCAGCTTGTTTTTCAATAATCGAACATCCTTCTTTGATATCATCTGTAATTACATTTCCTCCAAAAGGAATTACTGCTGTATGACGAATGATGCCATCTTTGAAAATAGCCAAATCTGTTGTTCCGCCTCCAATATCGATAAGCGCAACACCAGCTTCTTTTTCTTCCTGACTTAAAACAGCATCAGCCGAAGCTAAAGGCTCTAAGGTCAATCCAGACAATTCAATTCCTGAACTCTGAATACATCTTCCAACGTTTCTGATTGAAGATGCCTGCCCAACTACAACGTGAAAACTAGATTCTAATCTTCCGCCGTACATTCCGATTGGCTCTTTAATTTCAGATTGCCCATCGATTTTAAATTCTTGCGGTAAAACGTGAATAATTTCTTCTCCCGGTAACATCGCCAGTTTGTTTACCTGATCGATTAGGAGTTGAATATCTTTTTCGCCAATTACTTCTTCTGGATTATTTCTACTGATGTAATCGGTATGCTGAATACTTCTGATGTGCTGTCCGGCAATACCCACAACCACATCTTTGATTTTGTATCCTGAATTATTTTCTGCTTCGATTATCGCTTGCTGTATCGATTGAATCGTCTGCGTGATGTTGTTTACTACTCCTCTGGCAACTCCCAAACTTTTGGATTTACCAATACCCAAAATCTCCAACTTACCATATTCATTTTTTTTGCCAATCATGGCAACGATTTTGGTTGTTCCAATATCTAGACCTACTGCAATGTTATCTTTTTCCATTTTCTATTATTTAGTGCAAACTACTTGTTCCGTAAACCTAAGGTCAATTTTTTTGTATTTGTATAACGAACTATCTAAAACCGCTTTTTGAAAGAAAGCTTTATAGTTTCTAAATTTCTTATCAACATTCATCGTTCTGCCAAAATCTATGAAGTAATCATAGTTACGATTAAACATTTTTAAGCTTCCATTCGGCATAATCTCTATAGCAATGATGTTTTTTTTCAAAAACGCATCGTCATAAATTGTGCGAAATAAAGCTGCTAAATCTTCGTTATTTTTTGCATTTATTGCCCCTGAAACAAGAGGAACTCGCGCAGTGAAATTGTCCGACAAGGGCATTTTATTACCCTCATAGTCAATATAAAAAGAAGCGGCGCCATCATAAACTCTTGCTATGGGCGTCTTCTGTTTTACTACTGCTTTTAGAACTCCATCGATACTTACAAAAACATTTGACTTCTCAATCATCTCTTGCGTATCGAGGGTTTTCTCTATCTTATTCAAATCTACTTCATCTTTTCTAATACTGGAAGCGTCTCTTTTATTTTCTATCAACAATTTATTAACCGTTTCTGGCTTCACAAAAAGCGTATTTTCTCCTACAAAAACAACCATCGATTTTTTTAATTTCCGATCTCCATTTCGATGTTGCGCGAAGGAATATAGAAACAAAACCAGTCCGAAAATAAGTACTAATCTTATATTTGCCCAATTAAATATTTTCATTTAAAACCTTTTTAATTGACGGAACCATCTCTCCCAGATCACCAGCTCCAATTGTTACAATAATAGGTGCATCGCTGGCTTTGATTTCACCTAATAAATCTTCTTTTGCAACAATTTTTTTGTTCGAATTTGTCATTTTACCCAAAAGCCACTCAGAAGTCACTCCTTCCATAGGAAGCTCTCTTGCAGGGTAAATATCCATCAAAAACACTTCATCAAACTGCGATAAGCTTTCCGCAAATCCGTCAACGAAATCTCTTGTTCTGCTGAACAGGTGCGGTTGGAAAATCGCTAAAACTTTACGTCCTGGATATAATTCTCTAACTGCTTGATGAACAGCATTTATTTCTGTTGGATGGTGCGCATAATCATCAATATATACTAAATTTTCGCTCTTAATTTGATATGAAAAACGTCTTCTGATTCCGTTGAATGAAGCAATGGCTTTTGCAATAGAATCGGTCGGGGTGCCGAAAGTTTTAGCCATCGCAATAGCCATCAATCCATTCATTAAATTGTGTTTTCCAGGCAGTCCAAAACGTAAGTCCTTCATGATTTCTGACGGCGTTTGCACATCAAAAACATAAGCTCCATCTTCAATACGAACGTTATAAGCCTTATATACAGCATCTTCATTTATAGCACATTGAACACCGTCTAAAGGCAATTCTTTGGTTATAAAAAGATTGTTTTTATCTTCTACTTTTGAAGCAAACTCTCTAAACGAAGCTTGAATAGCATCGCTAGTTCCATAGATATCCAAATGATCTGCATCCATAGAAGTCACACAAGCGATATCTGGACGCAAATGCAAAAACGATCTGTCAAATTCGTCTGCTTCAACAACCGTTACGGTTTTTCCGCTTCCGATTAAATTAGAATTATAATTCTCAACAATTCCACCAATGAAAGCTGTTACATCAGCACCGCTTTGAAACAAAATATGCCCCAAAATACTTGACGTTGTAGTTTTTCCGTGTGTTCCGGCAACTGCAAAACAGAAAGTATCTCTACTTATAATTCCGAGAACTTCGGCACGTTTTTTAACCTCAAAATTTCTTTCAATAAAATAATTCCATTCTGAATGAGTTTTTGGAACCGCTGGTGTGTAGATTACCAGTGTATTCTCTACATAATAATCCGTTGGAATTAAATTTATATTATCTTCAAAATGAATATCAATACCACTTTCAATCAATTCACTAGTCAGCATAGAAGGTGTTTTGTCGTAACCTGAAACTTGTTTTCCAATAAACTTGAAATAACGAGCCAGAGCACTCATTCCGATTCCTCCGATACCAATAAAATAAACGTTTTGTATTTGATTTAAATTCATTTTCTTTATTTATAAAAATATTCTAAAACTTTATTCCCTAATTCTGAAAGAATACAAACTCCCAAAACAATTGCTATCAAAGACAGAATGTCTCTTATAGATTTTTTGAAATATTTTTTATTCTTTTTAAAATCATAATAATACGCTACACCGATTAAAACAATAAGCAGAAAAAAAATAATTAGAATATAATTCATTTAATTACTTATTTATCAATTTCACAATCTCAGCAACAATAGCCTGAGTTGCTTTTGGCATAGCTAATTTTTTAATGTTATCACTTAATTGTTTCTGTTTTCCGTGATCTTTCAGCAGCGCTTCAAAAACAATGCTAAACTGACTGTCAAGCTCAGATTCTTTCAACAAAATCGCACCTTTTTCATCTACAATTGCCTGCGCATTTTTAGTTTGGTGATCCTCAGCTACATTAGGTGACGGAATAAAAATCACTGGTTTTCCAACAATGCATAATTCTGACACTGATGAAGCACCTGCACGTGAAATTATGACATCTGATGCTGCGTAAACAAAATCCATTCTTTCAATAAAATCAACCACTTTTACATTTGGCTGATTGTACTTTTTATATTCTTCAAAATATAATTTCCCGCATTGCCAGATTACCTGCACCTCTTGCGAAAGAAAATTTTGCAATTCTTTTTCGATTAACTGATTGATTCTTCTTGCTCCTAAACTTCCTCCAAGAACCAACAATGTTTTCTTATTTTGGTCTAAACCATAAAAAGCAATTGCTTCCTCTCGTTTACTTTCGATATCAATCAAATCTTGACGAACTGGATTCCCTGTTAAAACGATTTTTTCTTTCGGGAAAAAACGCTCTAAATTTTGATACGCCACACAAATTGCATTTGCCTTTTTGCTCAACAATTTATTTGTTATACCTGGATAAGAATTCTGCTCTTGAACCACTGTTGGAATTCCTGCCGAACCTGCCGCTTGCAATAATGGTCCGCTGGCAAAACCACCCGTTCCGATTACTACATCTGGCTTGAACTTTCTAATTATTCTTTTTGATTCCAATAAACTGCTCGCCAATTTAAGCGGAAACATCAAATTTTGTAATGTCAGTTTTCGCTGCAATCCAGCAATCCAAAGACCTTTTATTTCGTAACCTGCCTGAGGCACTTTCTGCATTTCCATTTTATCTTTGGCACCTACAAAAAGAAATTCCGCATCGGGAAATTGTAATTTTAATTCATTTGCAATCGCAATTGCAGGATAGATATGCCCTCCTGTTCCTCCTCCGCTAAGTATGAATTTATACTTTGTCATAACTATTCAATCCTTATTATTTGTTCAAAACTGCATTCATCGGATTTCTTGAATTATCTTCGATAGAATACAAAGCTTCTTCTTCGTAAATCTCTTCTTTTTCATTGCTAGCCAAATCTTCTTCAGCCAATTCTTTATCTATTAATCTTTGAAGCGCTTCTTTTCTTCTTGCTTTTTCTTCTTGCTCTTCGGCGATTTCTTCTTCTTTTTTAGTTACACTAATAATGATTCCGAGAGAGAAACATGTCATCCAGATAGAACTACCTCCAGAACTTATCAGCGGAAGCGTCTGCCCTGTTACTGGCAACAACTCCACCGCAACCGCCATATTTATCATCGCTTGAAATATCATCGGAAATCCGAGACCGACGACGACTAATTTTCCAAACAAGGTATTCGCTTTATGCGATGCGATTACAAATCGGAACAACAATAACAAGTACAGAACTAATATTGCAACACCACCAACTAAACCATATTCTTCTACTACAATTGCATAAATAAAATCTGAAGATGACTGTGGCAAGAAATTTTTCTGAACACTTTTTCCTGGCCCTAATCCGCCCAATCTACCTGATGCGATTGCAATTTTTGCTTTTTCAATCTGATAATCATCTTCGTCTGGTTTATCGGTTGTAAAGTTCATAATACGACTTTCCCACGTTGAAACCCTACTGAAAAATCTTGAATCTGGAAATGCTTTTGCCACCAAAAGGAAAAAAGCCAACATTGCAACTCCCGATCCTATGATAAAAGCAATATATTTTAATGGATATTTACCAATAAACGTAAGCATCATTACCATTGAAAATATCAACGCTGTGGTCGAAAAGTTGGCTGGTAATATTAATGCCAAAGTGATAAATACCGGAACCCAAAGCTGAATAAACGAGGTTTGAAACGGCTCGTTTTCTTCTTTGGTTTTCGACAAATAACGCGCAACGTAAATAAACAATACGCTTGCCGCTAACGTCGAAGTTTGAAACGTAATTCCAATGAACGGCACCTGAATCCAACGGCTCGCATTTGCTCCCGCGATTACTGTTCCTTTCAATAAGGTGTACAGCAATAATAGCCAAACCACTGGAAGCGCAATTTTTGAAATTGCTCTAAAATAATGATATGGCACTTTATGAACCCAGTAAATAATCAAGAAACCGATACAAACGTGAGCCAGATGTTTTACCAAATACCCCAATGTATTCCCAGTTCCATGACCTATATACGCCAGATTACTACTTGCACTAAAAACAGGCATAAACGAAAACAAAGCCAATAAAGCCACAAATGACCATATTACTCTATCTCCTTTTAGTTTGTTAACTAGCTCCTTCATATTTTAGATTTTAGAGTTTAGATTTTAGATTTTTCCCCACTAAACCTTTAAACTAATTTTTATTATTGATTCTGTTATTTACTGTTTTTAAACTGCTTACAAAAATGGCTGTTAACTCATTTCCTTCTTTCCAAATTGCTTCAAATTCAGATTTTGCAATCCACATTTTTTCTTTTATAATTTCTAACCAAAACAAAGTTTCATCTGCTTCTTCTAAAACAATATTCATTTTAGCAACAAATTCTCTATCGCTTCTGGCTCGACAAACTGCTCTATAATTTGCCCCAACAGATGTTCCACTTCTTACTATCTGATTAGTTATTGATCTAATCACATTTGTATTTGGCATTTTTTCAGCCAATTCAATTATCATTAAAGAGAACTTTTTTGTTCTCATTTTCATTTCATCCGTCGTCATAATCAAAAAGAACTTAATTTGAGTTCAAAGATTGAGAACAATCTAAAATCTGAACTCTAAAATCTAAAATTATAAATTATGCACTGCTTGTTTAAATTGTTTTCCACGGTCTTCGTAGTTTTCGAATAAATCGAAACTCGCGCAGGCTGGAGACAATAAAACCACATCGCCTTTTTCTGTTAATCTTTGAGCAGTTTTTACTGCATCATTCATATTATTTACTTCAACCATAATATCTACAACGTTTCCAAAAGCATCGATAATTTTACGGTTATCGATTCCAAGACAGATAATTGCTTTTACTTTTTCACGTACTAAAGACATTAATTCGTTGTAATCGTTTCCTTTATCAACACCTCCAACAATCCAAACTGTTGGTGCATTCATACTATCCAAAGCAAAGAAAGTAGCGTTTACGTTTGTTGCTTTTGAATCATTGATATATTGAACGTTCTGTATTTTTAATACTTTTTCTAAACGGTGCTCAACACCTTGGAAATTAGATAGACTTTCACGAATCGTTGCATTTCTAATTTGCATCAATTTAGCTACAGAGCTTGCTGCCATGGCGTTTTTCATATTATGTTTTCCTTCTAACGCAATGTGTTCTGTATCCATTGTAAACTCTTCTTGGTTGATCTTTATTTCCATTTTGTTGTTATTTATAGAAGCCCCTTCATCAAATTTTTTCGTCAATGAAAAAGGAATTAGTTTTGCTTTTGTTTTGTTCTTCTTTAACCATTCTGTGCTTGCTTCATCATCTGCATCGTAAATGAGATAGTCATTCTCAGTCTGGTTCATTGTTATTCGGAACTTCGAATTGATATAATTTTCATATTTATATTCGTATCGATCTAAATGGTCCGGACTTATATTGGTTATTATCGCAATATCGGGTCTGTAATCTATTATTCCGTCTAACTGAAAACTGCTTAATTCAAGAACGTATGCATCAAACTTATTTTCAGCCACCTGCCAGGCGAAGCTTTTTCCAATATTCCCTCCCAATCCTACATTCAGTCCTGCATACTTTAGCAAATGATGTGTAAGCATTGTGGTGGTCGTTTTACCATTACTTCCCGTAATCCCGATGGTCATTGCCTCTGTGTAAGGAAATGCAAATTCAATTTCAGAAATCACTTTAACTCCAGCTGCAATTAGTTTTTTTACTATCGGAGATTTATCAGGAATTCCAGGACTCTTCATCACCACATCAGCATTAAGAATTAAATCTTCAGTATGCTGCTCCTCTTCCCAAGCAATTTTATTAATGATAAGAACTTCTTTGTAACTCTCTTTAATCTTTCCAAAATCGGATACAAAAACCTCATACCCTTGTTTCTTACCGAGGATCGCGGTTCCTACCCCGCTTTCTCCTCCACCTAAAACTACTAATCTCATTTATCTTAATTTTAGGGTAATGATTGACAATATGGCTAACATTACGGCAACAATCCAGAAACGGGTTACGATTTTACTTTCGTGATATCCCTTTTTCTGATAATGATGATGAAGTGGCGACATCAGGAAAATTCTTCGTCCTTCTCCGAAACGCTTCTTCGTATATTTAAAATAAGTTACCTGAATAATTACTGAAGCACTTTCTGCTAAGAAAATCCCACAGAATAAAACAATCAATATTTCTTTTCGAACTGCAATTGCCAATACCGCAATGATTCCTCCAATAGTCAAACTTCCTGTGTCTCCCATAAAAACCGATGCTGGATATGAGTTGTACCAAAGAAATCCGATTAGAGCACCAACAAAGGCAGAAATAAAAACCGTCATTTCTCCCGAATTTGGGATATACATAATGTTAAGATAATTTGAGAAAATAATATTACCTGAAACAAATGTAAAAATCCCGAGCGCGAGGACGGATATTGCGGAGGTCCCTGCGGCCAGTCCATCGATACCATCTGTTAAATTTGCTCCGTTTGAAACTGCTGTGATAATAAAAATTACTACTGGAATAAATACTAGCCAAGCCCATTTTTCATATCCATCACCCATGAAAGACAAAACTTCAGCATAGTCAAATTCGTTGTTTTTCACGAAAGGAATTGTGGTTGCTGTAGACTTTTCTTCAACACCAGCAGGAACAACAACTGTTGAATTTGCAGCTGTTTTAAAAATATCTGCACGGCCTGTGTCTGTTCTTACTGTAACTGCCGGATTAAAATAAAGTACTGCCCCAACAATGATTCCAAGACCAACTTGACCAATTACTTTAAAAATACCTTTTAATCCTTGTTTATCTTTTTTGAATATTTTAATATAATCATCCACAAAACCGATACTTCCCATCCACAACGTAGTCACAATAAGCAATACGATATAAATGTTATGCAATCTTGCAAATAACAAAACTGGAATAAGAGTAGCCAAAATGATGATCAATCCACCCATTGTTGGCGTACCAGCTTTTTCATTCTGACCAGCAAGACCAAGTTCTCGAACTGTTTCTCCCACTTGCTGACGGCGCAAAAAGTTAATTACTCTTTTACCATAAATAGTCGACAGAAGCAACGAAAGCATAAATGCCAAAGCTGACCTAAATGTGATATACTGGAAAACTCCTGTTCCAGGAATGTCCAATGTTTTATCAAAATATTCAAATAAATAGTACAGCATATTTTCTTATTTTTTTAAATTCCAATCTCGAATTAAATTCCAATTTTTTAAAACCCAAAATCCAATTTTATTGGGATTTGGAATTTGGAATTTTCTTTTTGTTATTTATTTAGTTGTTCTAAAATTTCTTTTACCGTTTCCATATCGTCAAAATGATGGCGAACACCATTTATTTCCTGATACGTTTCATGCCCTTTTCCTGCAATTAGAATGATATCTTTAGGCTGAGCCAGTTGACAAGCTGTTTTAATTGCCTGTTTTCTATCTGTAATTCGCAGCATTTTTTTATAGTTGTGCGGTTCAACTCCCTGTTCCATTTCATCCAAAATAACTTCTGGATCTTCATTTCTTGGATTATCTGAAGTCAAAACTGCTTTATCACTCATATCCGAAGCAATCTTTGCCATTATCGGGCGTTTCGTTTTATCACGATTTCCTCCACAACCAACTACAGTAATCAATTGCTCGTTTTTAGTACGAATATCATTTATCGTTTTTAAAACATTTTCCAATGCATCTGGCGTATGTGCATAATCTACAACAGCAGTAATTCCGTCATCTGAAACAATATATTGAAAACGCCCCGAAACACTCTCTAAATCAGACAGTAAACGCAACGCTTCTAGACTATCAATCCCTAGCTCTACAGCAGTTCCGTAAATCGCTAAAACATTGTATGCATTGAAAGTACCAATCAGTTTTACCCAAACCTCATTGTCATTGATTTTTAATAATAATCCAGACAATTGGCTTTCTAAAATCTGAGCTCTATAATCTGCATAAGATTTCAAAGCATAAGTCAGTTTTTTAGCCACTGTATTCTGCAACATTACAGAACCATTTTTATCATCAATGTTCGATAAAACAAAAGCTGATTTTGGAAGTGAATCGAAAAATGACTTCTTAACATCTCTGTATTCTGCAAATGTTGGATGATAATCTAAATGATCGTGAGAAAGATTCGTGAAAATTCCGCCCACAAAATGCAAAGCTTCTGTACGCTTCTGGTGAATTCCATGCGAACTAACCTCCATAAAACAATGCGTAACTCCAGCTCCAACCATTTCATTTAAATAATGATTAATAGTCAAAGAATCTGGTGTTGTATGTGTTGCAGGATATTCTGTTTTATCTACTACGATTTTTACAGTTGATAATAAACCAACCTTAAAGCCTGCCTTTTGAAACAACTGAAACAATAATGAAGCAATTGTTGTTTTTCCGTTTGTTCCTGTTACGCCAACTAATTTTAGTTTTGAAGATGGATCTCCAAAATAATTAGCCGCCATAAAAGCCAAAGCTGTATTGGTATCTTTTACTTGAATATAAGTTACCTCATTGGCCGTATTTACTGGAAGCGTATCGCAAATAATTGCTTTTGCTCCTAGCTGAATTGCTTTCTCTATGTAATCATGTCCATCTGAAAGCGAACCTCTGATCGCAACAAAAACATCATTTGTTTCAACCTTACGTGAATCAAATTCAATTTTAGAAATAGCAATATCTGTTGAACCTTTTACAGATTCAATAGCTACTTTATATAATATGTCTTTTAATACTTTCACGATAATTCTAATACAATTGTTGTGTTTTTGCTAATACTGGTTCCAGCTTGAATCGATTGATTTTTTACTTTCCCCATTCCATTTACTTTTACTTTCAAACCTAAATTCTCCAGCAAAGCAATCGCGTCCATTCCTGGCATTCCTTTCAAATTAGGAATCTGATTAAGCTTTTTATTAGCTTCAGCCGTGTATTTATCATAACTAGCATCCTGTTTTGGAATTCTAGAATCTAATTTTTTAATTTTATTTGTCGAAGGCGCATCTGTAAAAATCTTTTGAGCAATTCTTTTAAAAACTGGCCCAGCAACATCTGCTCCGTAATAGTTATTTCTAGATGTATTTGGTTTATGAACCACTACGATACAAGAATATTTAGGATGATCTGCCGGAAAATAGCCTGCAAAAGAAGAAGCGTAATACATTCCTTCTCTTCCTGCATTACCATAATTCACCATAGCCGTTCCTGTTTTTCCTGCCATCGAAAAATCTTTTGAATACAACTTAGAACCTGTTCCTTTCTTTACCACATTCGCCAAAACCGCTTTTACTTTTTTAAGTGTTTCTGGCGAACAAACCTTTGGATTCATTACTTCTGTATCAAACTTTTTAATGGTTTTGTTCCATTCTTTAATTTCTGATACAAATTGTGGCTTTACCATTACTCCATTGTTTGCAACTGCATTATATAATGTCAAAGTCTGCATTGGCGTAACCGAAACGTTATATCCAAAAGCCATCCACGGAAGCGTAGTTCCCGACCAATGTTTGTCTCCAGGCTGTGGAACATAAGGTCTTCCTTCTCCTTTAAAATGCAATCCTAATGGCTTATTTAAACCTAAATCATTAATATGATTTACAAACTTACGCGGGTTACTTTTGTAATTATCATAGACTGCTTGTACCATTACCGTATTTGACGAAAGCTCAAATCCGCGTGCTAATGTAACTTTCCCGTAACCGCCTTTATGCGAATCACGAACAGCTCGTCCATAATATCTGATTTCTCCTCCATGACTATCGTAAACTGTACTCGTATCAGCTACTTTATCTTCTAAAATCGCCATTAAATCAACCAATTTAAAAGTCGATCCCGGCTCGTGAGATTCAGCAACTGCATAATTTGTGGTTTCATAATAAGAACCATCTTCAGCTCTTCCTAAATTTGAAATCGCTTTTATGTATCCTGTTTCCGTTTCCATTACTACGACACAACCGTGATCTGCTTCGTAATCTTCCAATTGTTTCAATAAAGCGTGGTGCGCAATATCTTGAATGAAAACATCTATAGTCGAGATCACATCGTAACCATCAATTGGATCTACTTCGTTTACATCACGAATTGGTTTCCACTGTCCTTTTGCAATTTTCTGCTTTAAAATTTTACCGTCTTTTCCGTTCAGATAACTTTTAAAAGCCCATTCAATTCCTTTTCCAACTTCTACTCCAGTTGCAGGATCAATACGGTCGTAACCAATTGTTCTTTCTGCAATTTTCCCAATTGGGTGTTTTCTAACTGTTTCTTGCTCAACTATAATTCCACCTTTGAAAGCTCCTAAATTGAATAATGGAAAACCTTTAATTTTCACATATTCAGTATAACTCAAATTGCGGGCAATCAAGTAATAGCGATTTTTATTTTCGCGTGCTTTTCGCAATTCTTTCTGGAAATAACTGCTTGACTTATCTAAAACTGTCGCCAGAGAATCTGATAATGGTTTTACATACTTCTCAAACGTTTCTTTTTTCGGCGTTTTGGCATCAAAACGAATTTCATAATTCGGAATTGATGTTGCCAGCAAACTTCCGTCGGCAGAATAAATATTTCCTTTATTGGCAGGAATTACAAAGTTTCTTACGGTACGCTGTTTTGCCAGTTTTCTGTAATAATCCCCTTCAACCCATTGAATATTGGTTAATTTAACAACAATAGCAATTGCCATCAAAAAGATGAAAACTGCTACGAGGTAAATTCTGTAGGATATATGTTTATCTTCTACTGCCATATTCTTTTAAAGAAACTTTTTTCTTCTTCTTTTGTAACTTCTATTTTTACTGGAGGAACCGTCGACGGGAAAATTTGTTTTTCTAACATTTTATCCGAAATGGTTGACTCCATTTTTAACTTCATCAATTCTGAACGTCGATCAACAAATTCAGATCGTAGTTCTTTTACTTCATTATTTAATTTCGCGATTTCAAAAACCTTCTGCTCGTATCGCTGTGTATTGGCGATCATCAAGATGGCCAGCAGAATTATAAAGACAATAAATCGCCAATTTTTTACTGCATCTTCATGAATCAGGAATCTTGCTTTTAATATGCTAAATACGCCACTTTTCATTATTTCCTACCTTAATATATATTATAGCTTTTCTGCAACTCTTAATTTGGCACTTCTTGCTCTATTATTAATCTTGATTTCCGCATCATCTGGAACAATCAGTTTCCCGATAGTTTTGAATGGAACTGAAAAGTTTCCGTAAAAATCTCTTTCAGGTTCTCCTTCAAACATTCCGTTTTTAATGAATCTTTTTACCAGACGATCTTCTAAAGAATGGTAAGAGATTACAGAAAATCTTCCTCCCGGTTTTAAAATCTCCAATGACTGCTCAATAAATTCTTTAAGAACATCCATTTCCTGATTTACCTCGATTCTGATTGCCTGATAAATCTGAGCCAATACTTTATTTCGAACTTTCTCTGGCAAAAACTTTTTCAGAACTTCTTTTAATTCTTCAGTCGTTTTGATTGGGTAATCTTTTCTAGCCTCAACAATTGTTCTAGCCAAAACTGGTGCGTTTTTCAACTCCCCATAATCAAAAAAAACACGACGTAAATCCTGTTCTTCATATTCGTTAACCACTCGATAAGCATTTAAATCATTTCTTTGACTCATCCGCATATCTAACTCGGCATCAAATCTTGTTGAGAAACCTCTCTCAGGAACATCAAACTGATGTGATGAAACTCCCAAATCTGCTAAGATTCCGTCAACCGCTTTTACTCCGTGAAAACGTAAAAATCTTTTTATGAATCTAAAATTCTCATTTATCAAAGTGAACCTTTCGTCTGGCAATGCATTGGCAAGCGCATCTTCGTCTTGATCAAATGCAAACAGTCTTCCGTTTGGCCCTAATCTTTTTAAAATCTCTTTTGAATGACCACCGCCTCCAAACGTAACATCTACATACACACCATCAGGTTTAATATTTAAACCATCTACTGTTGGATGAAGCAAAACCGGATTATGATATTCCATCTTCGTCGTCATTAATATTTCCCATTACTTCTTCGGCTAGATCTGCAAAATCCATATCTTCGCCGCTTATTGATTTCTCGTATAAATCCTTGTCCCAAATCTCAACAATATTAACCGCAGATGAAAAAACCACATCTTTAGAAATACTTGCAAACGTTACCAAATCCTTTGGAACAAGCAATCTCCCTAATGCATCAACCTCAACCACTTTAACACCAGCAGTAAACCTTCTAATGAAATCGTTGTTCTTTTTTACAAAGCGATTAAGCTTGTTGATTTTTTTCATCATCGCATCCCATTCTACCATAGGATACAATTCTAAACACGGCTGAAAAACAGAACGCTTCAAAACAAATCCGTCTTGAAGAGAAGCCGTCAACTGCTTTTTCAAAGGCGCAGGCATCATTAGCCTTCCTTTAGCATCGACTTTACACTCATATGTTCCAACAATTGTGTTCAAAAAAACTAGTTAACATGTTATACAGCAAAAATATAAAAAATATTACCACATTTTACCACTTTATACCACTTTGTTAATAAGTTTAACCACTTTGCTACCACTTTCCATAATCTCCATTTAATCAATACCTTAACTATTAATTAACAGATCCTTAAATACGTTATTCATTCAAAAAAATAATGCGCTAATTTTCTTAAAAATTTGATTATAATGCATATTTCTTAACATTTGAATATTTTAACAAATACGCGTTTAATTACTGATTTTTAACCTTTTACAAGTTCTACTCAAATTATCTAGTTAAAAAATGACATCAAAAATTCATTTTTGTTGAATTAACCCTATATTTGTCGAAATTGAAATTGGCATTAGATTAGATGGACAAACACTATAAAAAAGAAGGCAAATACAGCTATTTCGAAGCTGGAGAAGGAACTCCGATCGTTATCCTGCATGGTTTAATGGGAGGCCTAAGTAACTTTGATGGTGTAGCACAATATTTCCCAACAAAAGGATATAAAGTTGTTATCCCAGATTTGCCAATATACACCCAAAGCATTTTAAAAACGAACGTAAAAAGTTTTGCGAAATACGTAAAAGACTTTATCACTTTTAAAGGTTTTGACAAAGTAATTCTTCTAGGAAATTCATTAGGAGGACACATCGCTTTGTATCACACAAAACTTTACCCAGAAAAAGTTGCCGGACTTGTAATTACTGGAAGTTCTGGACTTTACGAAAGCGCAATGGGAGACAGTTACCCACGAAGAGGCGATTACGAATACATCAAAACAAAGGCTGAAGCTGTATTTTATGACCCAAAAATTGCAACCCCTGATTTGATTGATGAAGTTTACGCTACTGCTAATGACAGAATCAAATTAATCAAAACTTTAACCATTGCAAAAAGTGCGATCCGCCATAATATGGCCAAAGATTTGCCAAAAATGGACGTTGAAACTTGTATTATTTGGGGAAGAAATGACTCTGTAACACCTCCAAATGTTGCGGAAGAATTTGATAAATTACTACCAAATTCAACTTTATACTGGATTGACAAATGCGGACACGCAGCAATGATGGAACACCCTCAGGAATTCAATGAAATTCTTGAAAAATGGCTTACTGAAAAGAATTTTTAGCCATAAAATTTATTTTTTTTAGGAGGTTTTAAAACGAGAGATTATGAAAATTAACACCGCCGAATTTATTGTCAGCAATTCTGACGCTTCAAAATGTCCGAAAGACTTTTTGCCAGAATATGCTTTTATAGGAAGATCAAACGTAGGTAAGTCATCTTTGATAAATATGCTTACCAACAACAAAAACTTAGCTAAAACATCTGGAAAACCAGGGAAAACGCAATTAATCAATCATTTCAAAATCAACAATAATTGGTTTTTGGTCGATTTACCAGGTTACGGATATGCTAAAGTTTCAAAGAAAACAAAATCAATTTTCCAACAGTTTATTACCGATTATTTCGAAAACAGAGAGCAATTGGTTTGTGCTTTTGTTTTAATTGATATTCGTCACGAAGCACAAAACATCGACATTGAATTTATGTCTTATATGGGCGAAAGCGAAATTCCGTTTTGCATTATTTTTACTAAAGCAGATAAAATTGGCAAAACCAAAATAGATTCGCATATTGCCGCTTACAAAAAACAGATGTTTGCCAATAACTGGGCCGAAATGCCACAGTATTTTGTAACCTCATCTACAGAATCAATAGGAAAAGAAGAGCTTTTGTCTTATATAGATCAAGTGAATCAAGAAGTTTTTAAAAACAACTCAGAATTTTAAAGTTTAAATTCCAATTTTTTGAAATTCCAAATTCCAAACTTAGAAACTCAAAATATTAAATCTCAAATCCCAAGCTTACAATTGGAATTTGGGATTTTTTTATTGAAATTTATTCTTGTAGCTTTTCCTTCGTTTTTCTTCTGAAATTTAAAACTTTCCATTCTTTATAAATCAAAAACTGATATAGAATATAAAAGAGAGAATTGAAAAACCAGAAATCGAGCACAAATGGCTCTGTAAAAAATACCGAATCACTATTTCCAGACAGAAAAATACTAGCACTGCTTGCTACATAAATAATTAGCCCGTTACAGAAATAGAAATAATTATGCTTATGTTTTTTTAAATTTAAAACAATAAAATAAATCGCATAAAACAACAGCGGAATCGATGTTATAGCAATTTCTACCAAATTAAACTCCCAATACAACGAAGGTCTATCATAATATTGATACCCTAAAAAAAGCAGCACCGAAACAAACACAATTACCATAATCTGCTTTAGCACTTTACTTGAAAAACTTTTATAAAAAAAGAGATTAAGTGTAATAAACTGGAAAATAAAATAATAGTGCGAAAGAAAGAAATTAGAATTTGGATAAAGAAATCCAATTATATGACAAAGTAATTCTACACAAAACAACAGCACCAAATAAGCTGTTATAATACGATACAATATATCTCTGTTTTTGCAGGTCATGTAAAAGCGTATCGCATTGGCAAGTAAAAAAAACAACCCAATAAGACTTACAAGAAAAGCGAACAGCATATAATTTGTTTTACCTAGACAATTTACAATAAAAAACAAAAAATCCCAAACCCAATATTTAAAATTGGAATTTGGGATTTCTTTTATTTGAAGCTTGACTATTTCGTAAGTTCAAGTTTTTCTGCAAAGTAATCACAGAAATCTTTCATCGTGTCAGACATTTTCTCGTCATCTGTTGCACGTTTAAAAGTATCAGACATTGCCACTAAAGTTTGGTGGAAGAAAATTTTCATTTCGTCTACCGGCATATCTTTTGTCCACAAATCAATACGCATCGTTTCTTTTGCTTTACTGTCCCAAATAGACAGCATAATTGCTTTTGCCTCTTCGGCTTGAACTCCACCGTCTTGCGCACTCCATGTTAGTTTTTCTGGAACACGGTTTTCGTCCAATTCTATATTGAATTTAATCTCTGAGTTTATATTTGCCATTATTTCTTAGGTTTATATTTTGATTTTTCGAAGATTTCTTTTGGCTCAAGCTTAAACAATTCAGCCAAAGAAACATCACTATTATTTTTCATGTAAGAACGTACCATCTGCCAGCCAATCCAAGCTCCCACTCGCCCTGGAGAATCGTTATCTATTTCTAAAAAGAATTTTGAAAAAGGTGCTGGAGCTATAAATCGTGCTCTCAATTTCGGATCTTCATTGTAAAGCATTTCATTTTCTATAAAATAACGCCACATGTAAGCTTCATTTTCTTCACACCATTTTATCTGTTCAGGAATATACCCCATTTTTTCTGCATCTGTATATTCAGGAATCAGCAAATCTTTTGCATAAAGCTGTTTTCCTTCAAAAATCATTTGAGCAACCAAACTTCTGTCAATTGAATTTGGAATATTTCGATAAGAAAAACTAGAAACCACATCTGGCATAATCTGTCTTTCTTCAAAATTCTCTTTTAAGTAATTCGGAAACTCATAAAACTTATGATCCTTTCCTAAATATAATTCCAAGGCCACCACTACAAGACTGTCTGCATAAATTGATTTAGCATTATAATCCATTTCTCCAATAACCGTAATTACCTTAGGAATTTTAGTTTTAGGGAAATAATATTTTACGTGTTGAAAAAGCTCATTAAACTCTTTGCGAACAGGTTCAAAATTGCTGTATTTTTTCTGAACTTCTTCGTAAACTTCTCTCCAGATTGGATCGTTCATTTTCTGAATCCAGACATTATCATCATTGCCAGGAAAGAAAAAAGGATATTGTTTTTTTATTTTTGGAAGATCTTGTGGTTTGGTCTCAAAAAACACCTTATCAAATCGTTCTACCTTAATATCAACAGGAATTTCTTCTACTTCTTTTTCAACCTTACTTTTTTGGTTGCAAGACAAAAAAAACAGGCATAGAACCACTGCAAAGCGATATATTTTCATTTTATTTTAATTAGATTTGTGTTATCAGAATTTTAAGTAAGTGCATACTCAAAATAATTCTGCAAATATACATCCCTGTATCTTAAAACTTAAACTATTATGGCTAAAAAAAGCACAATTCAGACAGAAAAAGTAAATACGCACATTGTAGAGTGGTTAAAAAATTACGCCGCTAATGCAAAAGTAAATGGTTTTGTAATTGGAATCTCAGGAGGCGTAGATTCTGCAGTAACTTCAACTTTATGCGCACAAACCGGACTGAAAGTTTTATGTGTAGAAATGCCAATTCATCAGGCAGAAAGCCAGGTTTCAAGAGGAAGAGAGCATATTGACCAGCTTAAAAAACGTTTCTCTAATGTTTCTGATGTTAAAACTGATTTGACAGGAGTTTTTGAATCTTTTAAAAGCAGTGTCCCTTCAACCAATGATCAAGCTAAAGTAAATTTAGCTTTGGCAAACACTCGTGCGCGTATTAGAATGACTTCATTATATTATTTAGCAGGAATTAATGGTTTACTTGTTGCGGGAACAGGAAACAAGGTTGAAGATTTTGGCGTAGGTTTTTACACAAAATATGGAGATGGTGGTGTAGATTTAAGTCCGATTGCTGATTTAATGAAATCTGATGTATATGCTTTAGGAGAATTTTTAGAAATTCCCCAATCAATTTTAACAGCAGCACCTACTGATGGATTATTTGGCGACAATCGTACTGATGAGGATCAATTAGGTGCAAGTTATGACGAATTGGAATGGGCGATGTTGGCCGCGGAGTCAGGAAAGACGGCATCTGACTTTGAAGGGAGAGAAAAATCTGTCTTTGAAATTTATAAACGATTAAACACCAGCAACAAGCATAAAATGGATCCAATTCCAGTTTGTTTAATACCAAAAACGTTAAAATAACACATTTTAACATTCTCTGCGAGTTATTACAGAATTTATTTATTAATTTTACCGTTCCAAAAACATGAACAATTCTAAAAAAGGTAAAAATTATGATTAAAGTATGTCTAGCAGACAATCATCCTGTGACGCACTTTGGCGTTAAGTCTTATTTCAAAGACCACGATCAAATTTCAATTGTTGCCAATGTAGGCAATTTTTCAATGGTTAGAGATATCCTTCAAACGAAGGAAATCGATATTCTAATCTTAGATTTAGAACTAGAAGGGCTTTCAAGCATCTTCGAAATCAAATCAATTCTGAAAAATTTCCCAAAAACAAAAATTGTTATTTTCAGTGATCTTGCTGAGCAAATGTACGCTCCAAACGCAATTAAAGCAGGAGTTTCTGGGTATGTGCACAAAACAGAAAAACTTGAAACATTAGGTCATTCTATTATTAAAGTACACGAAGGAAAAATTATCATCAACGAAACAGTACGTAAAAACATGGCACTTATTGCTAAACAAAGCAAAAGTGAGCGTCTGTACAGAAAACTTTCTAACCGTGAGATCGAAGTTTTACGTTACTTAAGTGATGGTAAGAAAAACAATGAAATCTCTAAAATCTTAAATCTGAACGAAAAAACGATCAGTACTTACAAACTGAGATTATTAACAAAATTAAACGTTACTAATTTGGTTGACTTAGTAAACAAAGCTAAGACTTTAGAAATTATTTAATTTAAATCGACTAGCTTAAAATTTAAGCAGTCAAAAAATTATAAAAACTCTAACTTTTTTGATTCATCAAATTAGATAGAGTTTTTCTCTTTTTAGTGATAAGGCACCACTACTCGGCCTAGTTTTTTCGAAAAATTATTCAGCAGTTTAGAATAATCTATCACCATACTTAAAATTTCTGAGTTATCTTCTTGTGGATCGGTTAAAAGAGAATTCTTTAATTCTGCAATAATTCCAGATACCAAATACCATCTCATAGAAAATATCGTATCAGAAACATTCTGCTCTATGGTTTCGCTTTTGTGTTTTGGGAAAATATTCTGCCCTTCCCAATTATGAATAGTCAGCCTTTCATCTTCCATTAAAATATTGGTCACTTCTTGAGCAAATTCAGGCTCTAGATGCATCAAATATTTATCTAAACTAAAAGTCTCATTTTGATTGTAAAAAGCGATAATGTTATTGTAAATATTTTGAAATAAGATATTCGACAATTCTACCTCATCTTCTTGAAGACTCAAATATATTTTCTCAAACACTTTATATTGTCTTTTTTCCGAAACTTCTTTTACATTTCCTTCTTCATCTGCTTTCAAGAAAACATCTTCGAAACTTTCGACAACACTTCCGTACAATAGCAAAATCTCAATGACTTTCCTTTCAAAAACATATAAAATATCTACTTTTTGAGTTTGTTCTGGCGGATAATATCCTGGATCTCCTGGATAGTCATAACCTTCTGGCGGACCAGTTCTCGGATCTTCTGGATCTCCACCTGAAAATGTACCTGTTTGTGGAGGCTGATTTCTAACTACTTCAAAAGGCTTCTGCTCTTGTTTCTGCTTTTTATTAGCGTCAGCTATATCTTTCTGAATAAGCTGTGCCAAAGTGCTCGTCAAGACCTGCTCCGAAATATCCATAATTCGAGCACATTCCTGAATATAAACCTCGCGCTGAATACGATCTGGTATTTTAGAAATACTCGCCACCATATCGCGAATCAGATCAGCTTTTTTTATTGGGTCGTTTTTAGCTTCGCCCATTAAAATCGAAGCTTTGAACTGTATAAAGTCTTTGCTATTATTTTCTAGATAAGCAACTAAATCATCATGCGAATTTTTACGGGCAAAACTATCCGGATCTTCTCCTTGAGGAAAAGAACAAACACGAACATTCATACCTTCTTCCAAAATCAAATCAATTCCTCGAATGGCTGCTCGTAAACCCGCAGCATCTCCATCAAAAAGGACGGTGATATTTCGCGTCAGACGATTGATCAAACGAATCTGATCTGGCGTTAAAGCTGTTCCAGATGAAGCCACAACATTTTCTATTCCAGCTTGACTGAACTGAATCACATCGGTATAACCTTCAACTAAATAACAGTTGTTTTGTTTTGCTATAGATTGTTTTGCATGATAAATTCCGTAAAGGACTTTACTTTTATGGTAAATATCACTTTCTGGCGAATTCAGGTATTTTGCGGCTTTTTTATCATTGGTTAAAATACGCCCTCCAAAACCTAAAACACGGCCCGACATACTTTGAATCGGAAACATCACACGACCTTTAAATCGATCAAACGGACGGTCTTCTCTCGGAATTGTTAAACCTGTACTTTCTAAAAATTCTAATTTATAACCTTTGCCAAGGGCTTCTTTCGTCAAAGCATCCCAAGTTTCTGGAGAATATCCTAAATTGAATTTCTTAATGGTTTCGTTGGTAAATCCTCTTTCTTTAAAATAAGACAAACCAATTGCTTTTCCTTCTTCAGAATTAACCAAAACATCCTGAAAATATTTGGCAGCAAATTCAGAGACCAGATACATACTTTCACGAATATCTGTATTTGCTTTTTCTGCTTCTGTCTGTTCGGTTTCTTCAATTTCGATATTGTATTTTTTAGCTAAATATCGAATGGCTTCTGGATAGGTAAATTGCGAGTGCTCCATTAAAAATTTAACAGAATTCCCTCCCTTTCCCGTACTAAAATCTTTCCAGATTCCTTTTGCAGGCGACACCATGAACGACGGCGAACGCTCATCTGAAAACGGACTCAAACCTTTAAAATTACTTCCTGCGCGCTTCAAATTCACAAAATCGCCAATAACCTCCTCTACTCGAGCAGTTTCAAAAACAGAATCAATGGTGGTTTGTGAAATCAAAGTGTATTAAATTTTAAAAGTTGAGAGCTAGCAAAAATACGCAAATCTTGTTGGAATTTTAATCATTTTAAACCAAAAAAAGCACCTCTTACGAGATGCCCTTTTACTAACTAAACTTAATTTTATATTTAATTGAAATCGAAGCGCAATCCCAAGGAAATATTATTTTGATCAACACTATTTTTTTCAAATAAAGGCTGTAAATCGTATTTCAAATACAAACTTGTCGCTTTGTAACCAACATATGTACTTAGTCCATAATTAAAATCATTTACATTAAAATTACCCTTTGTTTTTTGCTTCACATCATTTCCAACTGCATCGTCAAAACATAAAATTTGTTTTGATTTCACTCTAAATCCGGCATAACCTCCTATACCAAATCTGGCACTTTTATGTGATTTAAAATAATTAACGCCATCTCGAACTTCTTTCTTAGTAAAATCAAACTCCAAATGCAATGGCACCATTACATATACATTTCTAAATCGGGATTCGTCTAAATGTACGGGGCTTGTCACTAAATCGGTTTGTGCACCATTTTTTTCAAAATAGCGATCATCTGTAGCTCGCAGATTATTATACATCAGAGACATTCCGTATTTAAAATGCAGCAAATTATCTTCTTTAAAAATTCTAGTATTCCCAGTTATTCCCCATTCATAAAAGTGAGATTGCAAATATTTAAAATCTGAATGGGCAACTTGGCCATCTGTCACTAAATTATTTGCTCCAAAAGCAAAAACAAATTGTGTAGTCGTTCTTTTTGATTGACGCTTATCAACATCTTTTTGTCCATGATATACTTTCATAGAAGTAAGATTAATGATTGTTTGGTCTCCTTTATCACAATCATTGCAATCGCCAATTATAATTTTTGTCCCTTTTCTTTTATTTGCATCTTCTGTCTCAATTTTTCCATCAACTCTATCCTGAACCAATTGACTTAATTTATTTTCTTCGATAGCTACATTGGTTTCAATATTGGCAGCGTGAACTTTAGCTTTATTTAATTTAAGCTCTTCTGCTTTTTCTTTAGAAATTGTTCCTTTTGAAGCTTCATTGTCTAATGAATCCACTTCCACTTTTAAAGCCTTTTTTTCATCCTCTGTTATTTTTTTAATTTGGTCAGCAATCGCTTTTGCTCTTACTTCAAATGAAATTTCCTTATGCTCTCGTCCTTTAGTTAACCCAGTTTCTGGAACAGTATCATCAACTACTTCTAGCTTTACATCTTTAAACCAAATTTTCCCTGGCCCATCTAATAAAACTCCATAAGAAATTGATGTTGCATCCTTTGGAACAAATAGAACAACTTCATATTTTGTCCAATCAGTTGAACCTTTTATAGGTCTGTTCTGCATGTTATCAAAAGCAAGCACACGAGCAGAATAATAATCGACACGCATCCAAAGTCCCGCCCAAGAATTTACATTTTCAGTCTTTACATAAGCGGTCATTTTAAGCGTTTTATCCTGATACAAATTAGATTTTACGGATTTCATAAGAGTGCCAAAACCTTTTATTTTATTTTGAACTGATTTTATGGTTAAGATATTTCGATCTTCGGATTCAGGATTTTTTTCAAAATTCATTTCATATTTTACAGGGTCATGTTGCCAATAAGACCAGTCTAAAACTTTTTTATAACTGCCGCTCTCTTGCGCTGATAATTTAGTTGCCATAACAACTATCATCATTATAAGTAATATAATTTTTTGCATGATTTTCGTTTTTTGATTGATGATTGATGATTCTTTATTTATTCTTCGTAATTTCTATTTGCTATAGCGCTTTTTACAGCCTTCAAATTTTTATTAAATTTATCTAGCGCTGACTCTCTATAAGATTGATTTAATTCTGTTTCAGCATTTAGCAGCAAATCATTAGGATTTACTGAAACCGCTTTTCTGTTTTTTTTAATTATTTCGTCAGTAGCTTTTGTATCCGCTTTACCATTGACTTCTGCTAATAATTGTTCTGCCGAAATGTATTTGCTTTTATTCTCAGATTGGTGATTCTTATTTTCAAAAGAATTAACTATCGCATTATCTTCTTTTAAATCATTTTTAACCGAAAGCTCTACATTGCTCTCAAGCTGTTTTGAATTCTTGTTTTGATTATGAATATCAACAACAGCTGGTGCATTTTTCATTATTTGTTTCGGATTATGATTATTGCTACTTGCAACATCCTCTTTATTTATCCCTACTACATCTAAAGTGTCTTTATTTATTTTTTGCTCTAAGACTATTGGTGTATCCCTTTTTATTTCTACAGTTTCAGAACGGTTCCAATAGATCGTTCCAACCAATACCCCCCCCGCGATGCTTGCAGCTATATACAGCCATTTTCTATTTTTCTTTGACTTTTTCTCTTCTGCTACACTCAACATGGCATCCAATCGATCCCAAGCTTTGTTGCTTGGTTCAATTTCGCGTTGGTTTAGTTTTTCACGGAAATCCTTTTCAAAATTATTCGGTTCCATTATCTTGTTTTTTTAAAATAGTAATTTGTGTTTGCAGCATTTTTCTAGCGTGCGATAATTGCGATTTTGATGTTCCTTCATTAATTCCTAACATCTTGGCAATTTCATTGTGTTTATAACCTTCAATTGCGTATAAATTGAAAACCATTTTGTAGCCGTCGGGCAAAGCATCAATTAAATACTGAATCTGTTCTACTGTAAATTGGCTGTCGATTTCATTAAAGCTTTCTTCAACAAAAAATTCGTCTTCGGCAAATTTTACTTTTTTCTGAACTCTTAAATAAGAAATGCATTCGTTAACCATAATTCGACGAATCCAGCCTTCAAAACTTCCTTTATGTTCAAAATTTTTGATATTCGTAAAAACCTTCATAAAAGCCGTTATCATTACATCTTCTGCCAATTGTATGTCTTTTATATATTGACGGCATACACTTAACATTTTTGAAGAATATTTACCATAAATCTGCTGCTGTGCCTGACGATTGTTCTCTACAGCCAGCTTTATGATTTTGGTTTCTTCTTGATGTAACGAAATAATTTTCATTAATAAGCTTTTCGGTTTGGTTTTGGTTTTAGAAACAGACTTCTATTAGCATAGACGATTGTCGATTTGAAATGGTTGCATGAGCATTGAAAATTTCAAAAAAATAAATTACAAATTCCAACCATAGGAAACACACAACTGATTTACAACAAAGTAAATCAATTATCAAATTGACAAATTTTCTGATTATCTAATTAAAAAAGATTATTTTTTTCTCTCAATAACATAATTCACCATCAAAGTCAAAGCGTCTTTGTATTCTGAATCTTCGAAGTTTTGAAGTAGAGAAAGTGCTTCCTGCTGGAATTGCACCATTTTGTTTTCGGCGTAAGCCAAACCATTATTATTTTTTACAAAGGCAATCACTTCTTTTACGCGTTTTTTGTCTTTGTTATGGTTTTTGATGGAGTTTATCAGCCACTTTTTTTCTTGCGGAGTACAAGTATTTAAAACATGAATTAAAGGCAACGTCATTTTTTGCTCTTTAATATCTATTCCAGTTGGTTTTCCGATGGCTTCTTCGCTATAATCAAATAAATCGTCTTTGATCTGGAAAGCCATTCCTATCAATTCACCAAACTTACGCATGTTTTCGACCTGAGCATCGTCTTCGATTACAGCTTTCGCGCCAAGCGCACAACAAGCCGCAATAAGTGTGGCTGTTTTCTTTCTGATGATTTCGTAATAAACATCTTCTGTAATATCAAGTCTTCTTGCTTTTTCAATTTGAAGCAATTCTCCTTCGCTCATTTCACGAACGGCTACAGAAATAATTCTCAATAAATCGAAATCGCCATTATCAATAGAAAGCAGTAAGCCTTTTGACAATAAATAATCTCCAACCAAAACGGCAATTTTGTTTTTCCAAAGCGCATTGATTGAGAAAAATCCGCGACGACGATTACTGTCATCTACTACATCATCATGTACCAAAGTTGCAGTGTGAATAAGCTCAATTACTGAAGCTCCACGATACGTTCTTTCGTTTACTGTCCCGCCAGAAACCATTTTTGCAGTAAGAAAAACAAACATCGGACGCATTTGTTTTCCCTTGCGGTTTACTATATAATAAGTGATTCGGTTTAATAACGCAACCTTGGAAGTCATCGACTCATGGAACTTTTTTTCGAAAAGTTCCATCTCGTTAAAAATGGGCTGCTTTATTTGAGACGTAATATTCATTTAGACTCCAAATATACTATTTTAAATAAAAATACGTTGTGTATTTTAGGTTACGATTGTAATATTTTATGTCTAAACCTAAAAATTCCCACCAAAAATAGCTCTAACTAATACTGATTTGAATTCATTAACGTAAAAGAAACCCAAAACTATTTATTTATGAAAACAAAATTTTTATTAATTGGAACATGTATAATTACATTGTCTTTTTTCATTAGCTGTAATTCTGATGAAAAAACAAATGACGGATCATCAGCTAAGATTACAAACGACGAAATTGTAGCTAATTCTAAAATCGACGCTTCTGTAGAGGATGTCACTAATATTGCTGAAGACCAGTTTAGTTCTCAGCTTAACGTAACTTCAAAACCAAGCGGACCAATAAAAAATTATCTTCCGAGCTGTGCCACAATCACAACCGTTTTAACCAATAATACTTGGACAAAAACAGTAGATTTTGGTGTAGACGGCTGTACTTTGAATAACGGAAATACTGTAAAAGGAAAAATGGTCGTTTCTTTCTCGAACGATTTTACTTCTTCCACACAAACCATCAGCTATACTTTTGAAGGATTTTATCATAATGGGAGAAAACTTCAGGGAAGCAAAAGCATTGTAAGAACTATTAAAGAAACCAATTTATTAGTGACGCCACACCCTGTATCAACAGCGTCCATAGATTTGACAATTACTTTTGATGATGGAAAAGTTTATTCTAGAAAAGGAACTTTGATAAAAGAAATGACTTCTGGTTATGATACTTGGTTTGATTGGGATGATAATGTATTTGTTGTTACAGGAAGTGGTTCTACAACTTTTCCTAATGGAGATACTTTTTCTGCAGAAATCACAACTCCTTTAGAATTTAATGCTTCTTGCAGAAAATCTTTTGCGGTAAAAGGAATTGTTTCTATTACTAAAAATGGCGCTTTGGCAACTATTGATTATGGAAACGGAGAATGCGATACTCTAGCAAAAGTAACCAAAGATGGCGTTACAGAAGAAATAGATTTGAAAAAATAAGCATCCTTTTTGTCCAAAAAAAAGCATTAAAAACGAGAAATAATTCTTGTTCTTAATGCTTTTTTTATACCGATCAGATACTCCTAACGGAGTATTTCTTTACGCTTCTTTGTTGGCTAATTGTCCGCAGGCGGCGTCGATGTCTTTTCCTCGGCTGCGACGTACTTTTACCACTACTCCAATATTTTCCAACGCTTTTATGTAAGTCATAATCGATTCTTCTGAAGCTTGTTGAAATTCGCCATCATCAATTGGGTTATATTCAATCAAATTGACTTTGCAAGGCACATATTTACAAAACTTAACCAAAGCATCAACCGAGGCTTTATCATCGTTAATTCCTTTCCAAACTACATATTCGTATGAAATCTTGCTTTTGGTTTTTCTGTACCAATATTCTAATGCTTCTCGTAAATCTTTTAAAGGGAAGTTTTTACTGAAAGGCATAATGCGTGCGCGAGTTTCATCAATTGCAGAGTGTAATGAAACTGCCAATTTGAACTTCACATCATCATCAGCCATTTTTTTAATCATTTTCGGAATTCCTGAAGTCGAAACCATGATTCGTTTCGGAGACATTCCTAAACCTTCTTCAGAAGTAATCATATCGATAGCTTTAATGACATTATTATAATTCATTAAAGGTTCTCCCATTCCCATAAAAACAATATTCGAAAGTGGGTGATTGTAATATAAACGACTTTCTTTATCGATAGCTAGAACTTGATCGTAGATTTCGCCAGGTTCTAGATTTCGCATTCTTTTTAATCTTGCTGTTGCACAGAAATTACAATCTAGACTGCAGCCAACCTGACTAGAAACGCAGGCAGTAGTTCTTGTTTCTGTCGGAATTAAAACCGATTCAACGACAAGTCCATCATGAAGTCGAACGGCATTTTTCACAGTTCCGTCACTACTTTTCTGCATAGTATCAACCTTAATATGATTGATTACAAAATTATTTTCAAGCATTGATCTTGTAGCTTTTGCTACGTTTGTCATGTCTTCAAAACTGTGAGCACCTTTACTCCATAACCACTCATAAACCTGATTTCCGCGGAAAGCTTTATCTCCATTTTCAACAAAAAAATCGCGAAGCTGGTCTTTTGATAAGGCTCGTATGTCTTTTTTCTCCATTTGCATGCTGCAAAGTTAATCACTTTTGTCATTTTTTGTTTGGTTTTTACATTCTTAATTAATTAAACCTCAAAAAAAGCCACTCAAAAAATGAAGTTGATATTTCTCGACAGAGAACACAACAGCTTAACAAGCAAACAGTTAACTCTTGACTCTGTTTTATAAAAATCAAAAACCCAGGAACAACAGGGCTTTACACTCTTTACGATAACAATTTAATAAAACTTTCGCCATGATTTTTATCATTCCTTTTTCTTCGCGCGCGCGATAATTTTGGTCTAAGAAATAAAGGAAGCCACTACTTCATTAACCACTAACTGAATTCTAAAGCTTCCTTGTTTAACTGATTAACCTATACTTTATCAACATGAAAACAATTCAATCATTTTTACTGACAGTAATTTTTACAACAATGGCATTACAGGCAAATGCTCAAAAAAATTATAATGTAGCTGCAAACTCAACCTTTGAAGTAGCGGGCACTTCGACCGTACACGATTGGGTAATGAAATCTACAGAAGGAACAGGAACTGCCAGCCTAATGGTTAAAGATTCTAAACTAACAGGAATAAATAGCTTGACTGTTTCTTTATTAGCAGAAAGCCTAAAAAGCTACAAAGCAAGCATGGACAAAGTCGCTTATGAAGCCATGGATACCGAAACACACAAATACATTGAGTATGTTTTAAAATCTGCTGAAAAAGTTGATGAAACAACTTGGAATCTTACAGGAATTTACACTATTGCAGGCGTGAGCAAAGAATATAAAACTCAGGTAAAAGTAACGACCAGCAAAGGAAGTTTCATTTTGCAAGGTTCTAATCAAATCACTTTTGGCGATTTTGAAATGACGCCTCCTAAAGCAGCTCTTGGAGTTGTAAAAGCAGGAAAGGACTTAACTGTAATCTTCAATATTATTCTGAGTTAGAATTCTTATTGATAATGTTAAAGAATACTCCTTTTTTAACTTTTTGCCAATTCAAAATAAATGTTAAAAAATATCAATTTGATAAAATCAATCCTCTCTTCTTGCTTTGGCAATCGATACTATAAAAAATGAAAACGTTGTAGTTATTAAATACCTCTTTAATAAAATTTTAACAATGATTTTTATCATGCACAAAGCTGATTTATAGAAAGATCTTTGATACAAGTTAAAACAACATTCTTAGTACTAAATAGAAACTGGCCGACTATTAACTTATTTTTTCACAATATAAACATGACAAAAATGAAAACAAATACATTAAAACTTTTCGCCGTTATAACAGCTTTTTTAGGAATCAGCACATTTGCTACAGCACAAAAATCATATGCTTTAGATAGTAAATCAACTTTTTCTGTTGCGGGTACTTCTACACTTCACGATTGGGAAATGAAATCGGCTTCTGGAACTGGAACAGCGTCTTTAAATATTGCTAACGGAAAACTAACAGATATTGATGCTTTGACCGTAACTCTTTTGGCTGAAAGCGTAAAAAGCGAGAAAAAAAGCATGGATAAAGTGGCTTACGAAACTTTAAAAACAGATAAAAACAAAAACATTAAATATGTTCTTAAATCTGCTGAAAAAGTAAACGAAACAACTTGGGAACTAACAGGAACTTACACCATTGCCGGAGTTAGCAAAGTTTACAAAACTTCTGTAAAAACAACGGTTACAAAAGATGGTTTAAACCTTCAGGGAACTAACAAAATCACTTTTACAGATTTCGGAATGAAATCGCCAACGGCAATGCTTGGAACAATAAAAACAGGTCAAGACCTAACAATAAAATTCAATTTAACCTTTAATTTATAAACGCCATGAAGAAAATTTATATTCTATTCGTCACATTAATCAGCACATTTGCTGTTCAGGCACAGGTCAGTTTTGGAAACATGCAAAATCAAATCTCTAGAGGAAAAGACGGTATCAACGTTTTCGACGTACAAAAAGACAATAGAGAATTTAAAGGTCTTAGTATTGATGTTGGTGGTGCTTTCAATATGGATTTCCAAGCAACAAATTCATTCAACAACCAACCTGCTACCATTACGACTACCACTACTACGCCTACTGGGACTACCACTAGATCAATTACAGGGTATCGTTTAATGAATACTGAAAACAATTTTACTCTTCCTGCTGCTGATATGTATATTGGTGCTCAATTGTTTGATGGAGTAAGAGTGAATTTAGATGTTTATTTAGCTTCAAGACACCACAATGATTCTTATGTAAAAGGTGGATACTTACAAATTGACAAGTTAGACTTCATCAAAAAAGACTTCTTGGCTGATGTAATGAAATATGCTACCATTAAAATTGGACAAATGGAGAACAATTTTGGTGATGCTCACTTTAGAGGTTCTGATAATGGTAATACAATAAGAAATGCGTTTGTTGGAAACAACATTATGTATTCTTTCACTACAGAAATGGGTATGGAGGTTTACTACAACAGAAATGGATTGGTAAGTATGCTTGGTGTTACAAATGGTAATTTAAATCAAAGTAACGAAGAAGTTTTTTATCCTAATGGACCAAACGCTAATACAACGCATAGCCCTTCAATCTTAGCCAAACTTGGTTATGATAAACAGCTTAATGAAGATTTAAGAGTAAGATTAACTGGTTCTTATTACCATAATGCAAATCTTGGTAATGCCAACATCTATTCAGCTAATAGATCAGGATTTGGTTATTGGGGTATTTTGAATAATAACGCTTATAAAAACACTATTACTAAGACCGATGCTAATGGTACTGTTATTTCAACAAATACTACTGATGTTCCTACTAGTTTCAGTAAAACATCTACTCCAGAAGCAACGTTCAACCCTAATTTCAAAAATTGGGCTACTACCTACATGATTAACCCATTTGTGAAGTATAAAGGACTTGAATTCTTCGGAACAATCGAATTGGCTTCAGGAGGAGATAAAGCGGGTACTGACGATAAACGTACTGCAAATCAATATGCTTCAGAGCTTATTTACAGATTTGGAGGAACTGAACAATTCTATATCGGAGGAAAATACAATACTGTGTCTGGAAAATTATCTAATGCTGATGCTAAAAAGGTTACCGTAGATAAATTTGAAGCAAGTGCTGGCTGGTTTATGACTAAAAACATTTTAGCTAAATTAAACTACGTTAATCAAAAATATAAAGATTATTCACAATTTACAGGAGATCCTGCTACTGGAAATCTAAACAACTTTTATGGTGGTAAATTTGAAGGTTTAGTATTCGAAGCAACAATTGCGTTCTAATATAAAAAAAATGAAAACGAGATTTTCAATCTTAATTATGGGTTTAGTAGTTTTCTTTTTCTTAGGAAGTGCTAAACCCACTTTTTTTCCAGAAGATACAGCTGTGGTAATAAATAAAATAAAAATAGAAATCACAGGACTATCAACTGTGGGCAAATATAATTGCTCAAACACTTTTAATATAAAGGACACTGTTTATGTAAACTCAGTTAAAAAAAATACTTTTAATACCGACATCAAAATGTCAAACTTTGATTGCGGCAATAAAATAATGACGAAAGATTTACAAGGAACAGTAAAAGTGAAAAAATTCCCCAACAGCACAGTTTCTATCAGTGATATAAAACCTATGGGGAAAAATTACAAATGCAGACTAAACTTTTTCATAACTGATAAAACACTCAAATACAAAGATTTTATACTATACAATACCGATGATAAAATTCAAGGAACACTTAGTTTAAAGTTCTCTGATATTGAGTTGGAGCCACCAGTAAAAATGGCTGGTCTCATTAAAGTTAAAGATGATATTGTGATTAATTTCAGTTTATACAAAAACTAATATTTTTCTTCTAAAAAAATTAATGCCCTAAAGCATAATTTCAAAATTTGGCACAAGAATTGTTTTGCTCTAAAAAGAAAACATAATCTTACAAAGAGCTCAATCATTTTAAAATTTGTAATTTTATTTTTCAGCCATTTTAACCTTTAAGTTTTATCAACCTAAAAAAAAAAATTGAAATTATGAAAAAACAAATTTTGAGTTTAGCTGTAATTGCTTTATTAGCATTCGCTGTTCAATCATGCGAGAAAAAAGAAAACAAACCTGCAGAAGACGAATTAACTCTTGGCAACAAAGTTGACTCTCTGACATCAGATATCGAAGAAGTAAAAGATACTGCGGTAAGCAAAGCCGAAAATGCCGCTACTAAAGCTAAAGATGCTACAGAAAAAGCAGCAAATGATGTAAAAGACGCTACTAAAAAAGCAGCGGAAGATGTAAAAGATGCTACTAAAAAAGGTGCTGAAAAAGTAGAAAATGCTGCAAAAGCTGCAAAAGACGGAACCGTAAAAACAGCGAAAGAGGTAAATGAAGCTTTGAAAAAATAAATTTCATCTAAATCTGAAACAGAAACCATCCACTCACAGCGGATGGTTTTTTTATGCTTAATATTAAGGGCATATTTTTGTATTTTTGTAACTAAATTACAAGATACTACAACATGCATTTTATATCTCAAGAATTAGAAGATTACATCGAACAGCATTCTGAAAAAGAACCAGAATTGTTGGCGAAACTCAATAAAGAAACTTATCAAAAAATACTTCTGCCAAGAATGCTAAGCGGGCATTTTCAAGGCCGTGTTCTAAGCATGCTTTCAAAATTGATTCGTCCAGTCAATATTCTTGAAATCGGAACTTACACTGGTTATGCTGCTTTGTGTTTGTGTGAAGGAATGCAAGAAAACGGACAGCTACATACCATTGATATCAAAGAAGAATTGGTCGATTTTCAACGAAAATATTTTGATATGTCTCCTTGGGGAAAACAAATTTTTCAGCATTTGGGAGAAGCCGTAAATATTATTCCGGATTTAGATTTAAAATTCGATTTGGTTTTTATTGACGCAGATAAGGAAAATTACCTCAATTATTGGGAAATGATTGTTCCAAAAATGAATAAAGGTGGTATCATTTTATCGGATAATGTTCTTTGGAGTGGAAAAATCCTAGAACCAGTTCATCCAAACGATGTTAGCACAAAAGTACTTTTAGAATACAACCAGCTTTTAAAAGATGACCCTAGAGTAGAAACAGTTTTATTGCCAATTCGCGATGGATTGACGGTTTCAAGGGTATTGTGATTTTCTTAAGATGCTAAGGTTCTAAGACGCTAAGTTTTTTAAAACTGAGAAATATATTAATGAATTGCCTCCAGCTTTAGCTGGAGAAACATAATTTAATATCTAGGGCTTTAGCCAAATTAAATAATCTTAATTTGGCTAAAGCCCTTTATTTGTCCATAAAAAAACCTCCAGCTAAAGCTGGAGGCAATTCAATTATATGATTTTCAAAATCCTAAAGAAAAACCTTAGAACCTCAGTTCCTTAGCAACTTAGAACCTTTCCAAAAAACTCTATCCTGGAAAATACTGTGGTTTTAGCTTTTTATAAACTAAATAAAGTAAAAATCCGAAAAGTGCTCCAAAGAAATATCCTGTAAGGATATCACCCGGAAAATGCAATCCTAAATAAATTCGGCTGTAAGCAAAGATTAAAGGCCATAGAAATAACAATCCGAAATACTTGAAATAGCGCTTTAAAATCAAAAATAAAAATGTTGCGACCGCCATAGTATTGGCAGCATGTCCAGAGAAAAAGCTATATGATTTTCTAACCTGAACCACTCTAATAATTGAATTTATTTCCGGATCGTTACATGGACGCAAACGCTGGAAAGTATGTTTGAATAAGTTACAGGTCTGATCTGTAAAAGCAATTAGAACAGCTACAAAAAGCAGTAAATACAGGGTTTGTTTTCCTCCTATTTTTTTATAAATAAGATAAAATAGAAGTAAGAAAAACGGCGTCCAATACAATTGATTGGTAATGATAAGCCATAATTTGTCGTATGTTTCAGAACCTAATCCGTTAAGAAAGATTAAAAGATCTTTATCTAATTCCTGTATTTTTTCAAGCATTACATTTGGCGTTTAATAGGTCCAGAGAGAGTGTCAATATCTTCTTTTACTTTTTCGATTTCAGTTGTAGTATCTCCTAAAAGATTTCCTGTATCTCCAAGTAAATTCGATTTTGCATTATTAATTTCTGCATTGATATTTCCAGTAATATCATTCAGAGATTTTGAATCAAGACCATTTGCCTCAGCTCCTTTCTGAATTTCGCTTTTAATATCATTAGTTGCATTTTTTAATTGAGCCATAGCTTTTCCCATTGTACGTGCGATTTCCGGCACTTTATCTGAACCAAAAAGCATTAGTACTATAAACAGTATAAAAACTAATTCTCCTCCTCCTATACCAAACATAACTTTTAATTTTGTAGTCGCAAAGATATTAAATTTTGCAGCTTAGAGTTTTAAAATTAACTTAAAAAGTCCTTGAAAATACATTTAATTAAAAGAAAAAAGCTCATCAGGTTTATAAAACTTGATGAGCTTTTTATTTATTTTCAATTTATTTAGTCAAATTTTGACTTTGTCTCTACTTTTGGCCAAGAGTTATTGGTTACATCAATATCAGCTGTTAGCAATTGAGGGTCAACTTGAATGCTCTTAATCGCTTTTGTAGTTGCATAAACTTTTCTAGCCGTATCATTACTTTTTCTCCAGATTTGAGCTGGGTATTTGTAATTATCTTTAGAACCATCTTCGTAAGTAATCTCAACTAAAATAGGCATAATCATTCCGCCTGGTTTATTGAATTCTACTTCGTAGAAATACTTAGGAGATTTAATACTCGCTTTTTCTTCAGCTGTAAAAGTCTGATCTACGTAATCTGCCAAAGGTTTAAAATCTTCTACTTTTAAAGCTTTTTTCTTAGAATCGCTTACCTCTGCATTATCTCCAGACACTAAGTAAACAAAAGGTCCTTTTTCGTATCCAAAACGTCCTTTTCTAACTTTTACATCTTTAATATCTGCAGTTGGAGTATCTGAAACGTAATATTGTTTTACATCTTTAATTCCGATATCTACAAAATCTGTTGAGTAAAACCAACCTCTCCAGAACCAATCTAAATCTACCGCTGAAGCATCCTCCATTGTTCTAAAGAAATCTTCTGGGGTTGGATGTTTAAACTTCCATCTGTTTGCATACGTTCTGAATGCATGATCGAATAATTCTCTTCCCATAACTACTTCTCTCAAAATATTAAGACCTGTAGCTGGTTTTCCGTAAGCGTTATTTCCAAACTGGTGAATAGTTTCAGAGTTTGACATAATTGGCTCTAAAAACTTCTGGTCACCACTCATGTAAGGAACAATATTTTTTGCTGGTCCTCTTCTTGAAGGGAAATTTGAATCTAATTCCTGTTCTGCTAAATATTCTAAGAATGAATTCAATCCTTCATCCATCCAAGTCCATTGACGCTCGTCTGAGTTTACAATCATCGGGAAGAAAGTGTGTCCAACTTCATGGATAATAACACCAATCATTCCGTTTTTAACTTCTTTGCTAGTTACGCCATTTTCATCAGGACGGCCATAGTTCCAACAAATCATTGGATATTCCATACCTTGATCTTCTGCAGAAACAGAAACTGCTTTTGGATAAGGATAATCAAAAGTATGAGATGAATAGCTTTTTAAAGTATGAGCCACAACCATTGTAGAAGTTTCTCCCCAAAGCGGGTTTGCTTCTTTTGGATAAACAGATTCTGCCATAACAGTTCTGTTTCCAATTTTCACAGCCATTGCATCGTAAATGAATTTTCTTGAAGAAGCAATTCCGAAATCACGAACATTTTTAGCACTAAATTTCCAAGTTTTTTTCTTTTCAGAAAAACCTTTTTCAGCTGCTTCTGCTTCTGCCTGCGTTACAATAACAACAGGTTTATCAAATGATTTTTGTGCTTGTTCGTATCTTTTTACCTGTTCAGCTGTAAACACTTCGCTTCTGTTCATTAATTCACCAGTTGCGTCGATTACATGATCTGCAGGAACTGTAATATTTACATCAAAGTTTCCAAAAGGAAGAGCAAACTCTCCGCTTCCCCAGAACTGCATGTTCTGCCATCCTTCAACATCATTATAAACTGCCATTCTTGGGTAGAATTGCGCGATTACATATAGTTTGTTACCGTCTTTCTCGAATAATTCATATCCAGAACGACCGCCTTCTTTTCTATAATTATTAATATTATACCACCATTTTATTGAGAAAGAAATTTTTTCTCCAGGTTTTAAAGGTGAAGTCAGATTTATACGCATCATAGTTTCGTTGATCGTATAAGACATTGCGCTTCCTTTAGCGTCTTTAACTTGTTCAATATTAAAACCGCGCTCTAAATCTTTTTTCAAGTATTTAGAAGAAAAACCGTCTAGAGGCAAAACCTGATTGATTTTATCACTTTCAGCCAATGAAGTCTGCGTATTTGCTTTTGCTTGATTTTGATCTAATTGAATCCATAAATACTCCAAACTATCTGGCGAGTTATTTGTATAGGTAATGGTTTCAGATCCGCTTAATTTTGAATTTTTATCATCCAATTCAACATCGATTTTATAATCTGCCTGTTGTTGGTAGTAAGCTGGTCCTGGAGCTCCAGAAGCTGTACGAAACATGTTTGGTGTTGCCAACAAATCATACATTTGGCTAAACTTGTTTGTGTCGTACTTTCCTTGTTGTTTGGCAGGAGCTGTTACTGGTTTATCCTGCGCCACTAACATTGCAGGAAAAAGCAATAATAATGAAAGTTTTTTCATAAAAATTTAATGGTAATTTCTTTAGGCTGTGAAAATAGTAATTAAAACATTAATTTTGTCAATACCTTAATATTTTAACAATTCCTTCCTTGAAGATTCTGTAAAAAGCACACTTCTTTTTGTATCAAATGCTGAAATATGCGTAATGTTTTGCTGTTCTGAATTCCAATCGACCAAAATAGTGTTTGAAATTTCAAGCGTTTTGAATTTATCAATATCCTTTATTCTGGAATAACACACCAAAACATCATCTGCTTCAATTTCTTTAGATAAAAAAGTTATCGCTTTTGATTGCCCATTTACTTTAATCAGAAAGTGTTCTGATAGATATTTTTTTAATAATTCAACATCTGCGGGAGTTTCTTTGCTTGTACCAACAAATGTCTTTTTGTGATACTTTTTCTCCATTGCATTATTCAAATCATCTATAAAAATGCGAGAAGTAATTTGCAGCATTTTCTTTTCTGCGGCATAATTTACCTGAAAAACACCAACATAAAATTTATGAAATGCAAATGCTGAAGACAATACAAACAAAACTCCCAGCAAAGGGAAAACTAACTTTTTTTTCATTTTTGAACAGCCTCAGCTTTCTTAAATTCTTTATTCTTATTGATCATAAAATCCATCAACTGAAATTTCTGATCTGGATCTACCATTTCTTTAGAATGCGGATCGTTTGAGCAATACATTAAGAAAAGCTCTACTTCGTCATCTTTAAGATTAAGCGTTTTGGAATAAAAATCTTTTGTAAAATTATCTTTAGCATATTCTACAAAAGCAATATCTGTAACTTCTTCCTCTTTTACTTCGTCTTTTTTACTTAAAAGTTTTTTGACATCTTTAAAGATTCGAACAAAATCGGTTCCGTATTTTATAGTCTGATCAGAAAGCATTGCGTTGTTTTTTGCCGTAGACTGTTTATCATCTTCAAACTGCATATCCACATATTTCTGCGAACCGCCTTGCATTGCTTTTACCTTTAATTCTTTATGAACCACAACTTCTTTAAGCTGATTATTAACCAAATCCAATTTGACTTTCAAAAGAACTTCAGCACAATCTTTTTCAGTTAAAACTACTTTTTTTGATTGAAATGACAGACCTGAAAACAGCAAGGTGTCTTTCGGCTGCGCCATTATATCAAATAAACCGCCAGCTCCAATAAATGTTCTGACATTAGCATTAACATTCATTACATAACCACTTTCTATGGCTAAAAAATCATTGATAACCTGACCGTGTAATGGTTTCCTAAAACCGTTTTGCCCTAATACAAATTGACAAAATAAGCAGACAACGAGTACTCCTAATTTATTTTTCATTTTCGAGAATTGTTAGATATTTTCTTGCTAGATCTGTGATTAAAAACATACTCATTGTTTTGTTTTTAGTATTCAAAGATACAGCAAAATCGGTATCATCTACACAAAATAATTGAAATCCTCTTATATCATCTACAGGAATCTTTAATCGATTCGTATAATAATTCTCTTCAAAAAGATATTCGAGTTTTCTAAAAAGAGCTTCTTTTTTCTCTATATTCACTTCTTTTTTCAGCATCGCAGTTCGTCCCGAAATTGCATTTAAAAGCTTATCTACTGATGTTGAAGTTGCGGTATAAACCTTTCGCTCAGCAGGCGTATATTTTTTTTGTCCGTATGGAATAATTCCCAAATTTTCGGCAGTTATATTTGCATTTTCATTCACCACCACTTCTTTCAACTCTACTTCTTTAGCAGTCATTTTTACAACCAAAAAGCCCGTATTCATGTCTTCCGCAGTGATTCTATGTTTAACCGGATCTAAGTTTACCGCAGAAAAAACCAAAACATCTCCTTCTCTAACCGCAATTGAAAAACCGCCATCAGAATCCGAAACTGTTGCGGCCTGAGTAGCATTGTTTATAATATTTACCCCCTCAACAGGAGTAGATTGCTCCTGCACCTTCCCTATTAATAGCTTAATATCACTTTTTTGCCCAAAACTTATTTGAACCAAAAGAAAAACAACAATCGATATAACTCTATTTATTTTCACCAGCAATCATTTCTTTATACTTTACAGCCAACTCTCCAAGCAAAAACTCCGTAGAAGTTTTATTTTTAGAATTCAAAATCACAGTAAATTTCTCATTCTCTACAGCATAATACTCAAAACCTTTAACATAATCTGCTGGGATTTTTAATCTTTCAACAAAATGCTCCAGAGTAAACATATTTTCCAAAAGCCTCATAAAAAATTCCTTTTTTTCTACTGCAACTTCTTTCTTAAGCATAGCCGTTCTACCTGAGAAAAAATTTAGTAACGGATCTGCAGAAATCGAACCTCCAGCCATTGCCCCCCCATTTGCAGTCGCATTCAAGGCAGTCGCTGTTTGCAGTTTACGTTCTGCTGCAGTATATTTCTTCTGCCCTATAGGAATTACTCCCAAACTTTCAGCATTAATATTATCATATCTCTTTACAATAACCTCTTGCAATTGATACATAATCATAGTAAGATTGACAGCAAAATTGAGATTTGAAAAATCTTCCTGTTTCAATAAAACTCTTTTTTCTTTAAAACTTATTGAAGAAAAAACCAGAACATCATCTGCTTTTGCAGAAATCGAAAAAGATCCCAAAGCATTTGTTGTCACAGTTTCTTCTGTTTGCGCATTGATTACATGTATGCCTTCCAAATCTGAAGTATTTGAAACCACTTTACCACTAAAAACAGAGCGATCTTGGCTTTGTGACCAGCAAGCCTGCCCCGCCACAATAATTAAAAAACAAGTAATTTTCTGAAGCAAAATAAAATAATTTAAAAATATTCTTAAAACGGTAAAAATATCCTAAGTCGTTCCAAATTTAATATTAATAACTTGGTAAAAATTTGTTAATTAAAACATTAAAAAATCAAAGAAAAACAGAGTTTTAATTATCTTTAGCAAACAAAATTTGAGTTTAAAAATCATGAAAAGCATTATCATTGCAAGCACTTCTACTTTGCACGGAGGCAACTACTTAGAATATATTTTACCTACTTTAAAAACACATTTTAAAAATTGTAAAACAATCTTATTTATTCCTTATGCTCGCCCAAGCGGAATTTCGCATGACGAGTATACAAAAAAAGCCGCAGAAGCTTTTAACACAATCAACATCAGCGTCAAAGGAATTCATGAATTTGAAAACCCGCAGGACGCAATAAAAAACGCTGAAGGAATCTTCACAGGAGGAGGCAATACTTTTTTATTGGTTACCCAACTTTATAAAAACAATATTATGCAGCTGCTTTCTGAAACCGTAAAAAACGGCACACCATATCTAGGATCAAGTGCAGGAAGCAATATCTGCGGTTTGTCAATGCAAACAACAAACGACATGCCTATTATTTACCCTCCAAGTTTTCAGACTTTAGGATTAATTCCTTTCAACTTAAATCCGCATTATCTAGATGCCGATTTACAATCTAAACACATGGGAGAAACTCGCGAAACAAGAATTAAAGAATTTCACGCATTTAATTCAATTCCAGTTTTAGGCTTAAGAGAAGGAAGCTGGCTAGAAGTTAAAGGAGAAAAAATTACCTTAAAGGGAGATCTATCCGCTCGTTTGTTCCAACAAAACCAAGAAGCTCAGGAATTAGAAACTGAAAGCGATTTAAGTTATCTGAAATAATTTTTCTAACCATATAAGTGATGTAAGTTCATTTAAAAAGGCTAAATAAAAAAACTTATATCTTCTTACATCACTTATATGGTTCAAAAAAGCACGAAAACAAAAAAGCCTCAAACAATGTTTGAGGCTTTTGAAGAGCGAAAGACGAGGCTCGAACTCGCGACAACCAGCTTGGAAGGCTGGAGCTCTACCAACTGAGCTACTTTCGCATTAATCGGGTGCAAACTTAAAAAATTTAATTTTTAAAACAAAATAAAAATCAAAAAATTTATTTTCACATAAGTAAAACGTGTTTACTTTTAGAGCGAAAGACGAGGCTCGAACTCGCGACAACCAGCTTGGAAGGCTGGAGCTCTACCAACTGAGCTACTTTCGCATTGGTTGTGCAAATATAGAAAGAAAGTTCAGTTCAAAACAAGCTTTTGGGCAAAAAAAATCAATAAAAATCAACATTTTTTTATAACTTATTTAAAATTAAAAAGTTATAAAAGCAATATTTTTTCAAAAAATCATGATTACAATTAAAGAAATTCCATCAAAAGAGACTTATGCTGTTCGTCAACCTGTTTTAAGAAAAGGAAAACCTATAGAAAGTTGCGTCTTTGAAGGAGATGATCTAGAATCTACTCATCATTTCGGCTTATTTGAAGGCGAAAATTTAACAGGAATTATTTCATTATTTGAAAAAATCAATCCTATATTTGCCGCTCAAAATCAAGCACAGATTCGAGGGATGGCTGTTTTAGAAACCCATCAGAAAAAAGGAATTGGCGAGGCTTTGGTAAGACATTGTGAAGCCTATTGCAAGAATAGCAAAGTCGACTTGATTTGGTTTAATGCCAGAACTGCCGCTGTCGGATTTTATCAAAAAATGAACTATCAGCCACTAGGCGAAGCATTTGAGATTAAAGATGTTGGCGAACATTATTTGATGTTTAAAAAATTATAAAATGAGAATACTTTACTCTTTAGTAGTAATATGCTTTTTAATGGGCTGTAAAAAAGAAAGCCCAAAACCCGCACCTAATATCAAAAAAAAGGCACCGGCAATTATACTTACTGATGAGAGAACTGTCGAAATTGACACCGCATTAATAGGAACTTTTAAAAGCGAAACCTTAAAGCAATTTTACGTTGCATCTGAAAATCAAACCGTATGGGGCAATCTTAAAAAGAGAACTTTTGTTTTATCACAATTAGAAAAATCAGAAGAATTAGGCTTAAATCCGGAAGATTATAAAATTTCCCAACTAAAAAAATTCGAAAGCAAAGCAGCTTCACTTAGTGATAAAGACTTGGTTACGTATGATATTTTATTGACTTATAATTTTGAGAAATATCTAAGCCATATATATAAAGGAAAACTGGACCCTAAAAAATTGTACACCAATTGGGATTTGGATGAAAAAGAGTTTGATGTAAATTCTGTTTTAATTAAAGGTTTCAACAAGAACAAATTAGATAGTATTGTTGAAAACATTCAGCCTAAAACACAAATCTATAAAGAACTGCTAAAAGCCCTTGAAATCATTAACACTTTTCCAGATGACAATGTAAAAACTATTGAATCTGCTGATAAAATCGTTTTAAACGACACTAACCCTGCTTTAACAAACATTAAAAAAAGGCTTTTGTACTGGAACGATATGGAAGGAAAAGACAGTCTTTCTAATATTTACAACCACAAAACTTTTGAAGCCGTTAAAAGATTCCAAGAAAGGCACGGTTTAGCTTCAGACGGAGTTATTGGAGCAGGAACTATTCGTGCCTTAAACTATTCTAAAGAAGACAGAAAAAAACAGATAATTGCCAATTTGGAGCGTTGGAGATGGTATCCGTCAGAATTGGCTGAAAATTATTTTATTATCAATATTCCCGATTACAGCTTACATGTTGTTGAAAATAAAGACACCACTTTGGTTAGAAATATTGTGGTAGGAACAAACAAAAGAAAAACACCTATTATTACTTCATTCTTAAAAACGGTTGTTTTTAATCCGACTTGGACTGTTCCGCCAACGATTCTGAAAGAAGATGTCGTTCCTGCAATGAAAAGAAACCGAAATTATTTGGCTAATAAGAATATTACGATTTACGATACTGCCGGAAAGGTAGTTTCTCCTATGGCATGGAATGAAAACAAACCAAACAACTATCGTTATGTACAAAGCCCTGGTTATGACAATTCTTTGGGCTTAATGAAAATTTTATTCCCAAATCATCATAGTGTTTATCTGCACGACACCAATCACCGAAATATTTTTGGCCGCAATAACCGTTCTATGAGTTCTGGATGCGTACGTGTCGAAAATCCGCTGGAACTTGCCCAACATATATTGGATGTTGACGGGAACTGGCCGCAAGACAGAATTGACACTATTATTGCGAGCAAAACAACAATGAGCTTCAAGATTACCAAAAAGTACGCTTTATATCAGTGGTATTGGACAGCTTGGAGCAAAAAAAATCAGCTCATTTTCAGAGCTGATATTTATGATTTAGATTCGGATTTATATGCGCAATTAAGAAATTAGCCTCTCTTCCATCGCAAAACTTCTTGACGGATGGTAGATATATAAACACGATTTGTCTTTTATTAATTCGATAATCTCATTTGTCAATTCAACTGGAACTGCTGGACAGCCTTGGCTTCTGCCTAATCTTTTATGATCTCTAATGAAAGATTCAGAAACGTAGTCTGCGCCATGCATTACAACACCTCTTTCGCGAGCATTGTCATTTACGCCATTCTCTAAACCATCTAAACGCAAAGAAGCACCATGTTTTCCCTGATAAATTTCGCCAGTCGCATAAAAACCTAAACTGCTTTTAAATGATGAATTAAGGTTTGAAAATGTTGAAGCAAACTCTTCACCAGTATTTCTACCGTGAGCTACAAGAGAATTAAACAAAATAGTATTGCTAGTTAAATCAATCACCCACAAACGTTTTGTGTTTGATGACAAACTGAAATCAATCAGTGTTAAGATGTTTTTCTTAATCACGCCTCTTTCTTTCAACAAATAAAATCCTTTTAAAGCTTCTGAGAAAGTTTTAAGCTCAGGCATTTTAAAGTTGTTGGAATTTAATGAATTATAAACGCTTTCGATTTTAGAATCTACTGTAACTTTTTCGACTTTAGCAATCGTCTTTACAGTCGCGTTTTTTTTAAGATCTGCTGTGTTTTTTGAATCTTTTCCAAAAGACAATAGCAAAAACACAAATAACGGATAAATTTTGTAAATCATTGAATTTCTTTAGGTTAAACAAAAATTTGGGTATCGCAAAAATATAAAAAAATCATACCTTGCAAAATATGAGCCTGATTTTCAAGGCTTTTTTGCTTAAATTTTAACATTATTAACACAAATTTGCTTTTTATGTAAGATTTTATCTTACGCTAAAAATCATAACCTTTTTAACCGTTTTCTTAAAAAAAGAAAAACAAAGTAAAAATTTTGAATAGTAAACGGCAACAAGCAGAACAAATTAAACCTGTCATTTCTATAAAAGAATGATTATTAAGCATGAAAACATCTATTTATACAAGTGTAAAATGTTTCATCAGCCAGAATGCCGTCAAAAATAAAGTCGAAAAGAGAGCTTAGCGTGAATTAATTTTAAAAAACAAAGGCTTCTTTAATTAAATCAATATTTTTTTTTGTAGTTCATTTTATTAAATATAAATGTAACAATTCTCAGGTTTCAAACTTTAGAAATGCCTTATATTTGTAGAAAACAAAAATGCAATGAACAAAAAAGTTATCCTTATGATTTTGGATGGTTGGGGAAAATCTCCTGACCCTAAAGTATCTGCAATAGACAATGCAAATGTTCCTTTTATAAACAGTCTTTATAAAAACTACCCAAGCGCACAGCTTAGAACCGACGGATTAAACGTTGGTCTTCCGGAAGGGCAAATGGGAAATAGCGAAGTTGGACACATGAATCTTGGCGCAGGAAGAATTGTTTACCAAGATTTAGCCAAAATAAATTTAGCTGTAGAACACAAAACTTTAGCAAAAGAGCAAGTTTTAATTGATGCTTTTACCTATGCTAAAGACAACAATAAAAAAGTACACTTTTTAGGATTAGTTTCTGATGGTGGTGTTCACTCACACACTTCACACCTTCGCGGGTTAATCGATGCTTCTCAAGAATACGGTTTAGATCAGGTTTATGTTCACGCTTTTACAGACGGACGTGATGTTGACCCGAAATCTGGCGCAAAATATATTCATGATCTTGAAGATTATATTAAAGATACTCCTGTAAAAATCGCTTCTATTGTTGGACGTTATTATGCGATGGATCGTGATAAACGTTGGGAGCGCGTAAAATTGGCTTACGATCTTCTTGTTAACGGCGTTGGAACTCCATCAACAAACGCTGTTGCAAGTGTTTTAGACAGCTACGCAAAAGATGTAACAGATGAGTTTATCGAACCAGTTGTAATTGTTGATGAAAATGCAAAACCTCTTGCTACAATTGTTGAAGGTGATGTTGTAATTTTCTTCAACTTTAGAACAGACAGAGGACGTGAACTTACAGAAGCTCTTTCTCAGCAAGATTTCCACGAGCAAAACATGCATAAACTAAACCTTTATTATGTAACATTGACAAACTACGACGAAACGTACCAAAACGTAAAAGTGGTTTACAATAAAGATAATATCACTGAAACGCTTGGTGAGGTTTTAGAAAAAGCAGGCAAAAAACAAATCAGAATTGCGGAGACTGAGAAATATCCGCACGTAACTTTCTTCTTCTCGGGAGGTAGAGAAACTCCTTTTGAAGGCGAATCAAGAATTTTAAGAAACTCTCCAAAAGTGGCAACTTATGATTTAAAACCTGAAATGAGCGCTTACGAATTGGCAGATGCTCTTGTTCCTGAATTAAATAAAGGTGAAGTAGATTTCGTTTGTTTAAACTTTGCAAACGGAGACATGGTTGGTCACACCGGAATTATGGAAGCTGCAATTAAAGCTTGTGAAGCGGTTGACGCTTGTGCAAAACAAGTTATCGAAGCAGCTCTTGCTAACAATTACACTACAATTGTAATTGCCGATCATGGAAACTGCGAAACGATGATCAATCCTGACGGGTCTCCAAATACTGCACACACAACAAACCCAGTGCCGATTATTTTGGTTGACAAAGAATTGAAAAACATTCAAGATGGTGTTTTAGGCGACATTGCCCCTACTATTTTAGAATTAATGGGCGTGCAACAGCCGAATGCAATGACTTGTCATTCACTTCTATAATTTTCACCATATAAGTTATATAAGTTCATTAAATAGAACTTAAAAAAATCTCGCAAAGACGCTAAGTCGCAAAGAAATTTATAAAACTTTGCGTCTCTGCGACTTTGCGAGAACTATTTTATACTAGAATGCAAAGCTTAATTCAGCTTTTATCTTATATGATTTTTGCTTCTTAAATTAAGCAATGCTCATTTATATTTCCTTATATCACTTATATGGTTCAAAAAACAAAATGATAAAGTTGCTCAACGCCATAAATCACAAGCCCAATTACACCTCCAACCAAAGTCCCGTTAATCCTGATATATTGAAGATCTTTACCTATTTCTAATTCTAATTTTTCAGAAACCTCTTTTCCATCCCAGCTTTTTACGGTCGACGAAATCAAATCTCCAATTACTTTTTTGTTATTCAAAAGCATTGAAAGCAAATCATTTTTAATAAAACCATTTATTTTGTCAATCATAACAGGATCTTCCTTGATTCCGTTTCCGAAAGTCTGAATTAAATTTGAAATGCTTTTTTTTATCGAAGAATCATCGCCTTTATTTAAATCGTTTGTAATGGACAATTTAATTTCATCCCAAATGCTATTGATATAATCCTGAACCTCTTTTTTTCCAACAAAACCTAAAATCATATCATTGATTTTAACTCTCATTTCTTCAGAGTTTTTTACCTTTTCCAAGAAATTAAAAATGTATTCGTCAATTTTTAAACGCACCGCACTTTCTGGCTTTTTCGCTTCATTCAAAAAATCCTGCAAACCATTAAAAACACCTTCTGTGATACTTTTATCGACCAACCCAAAACTTAAAAGCGGGGTTGAAGCTTTTACTTTTTGCCTAATTAAATCTTTATTGTTCGTTAACTCAGTACTCATAACTTCCAAAAGATTTGTCAGCATCTGATTTTTTAAATTCCCTTTTTGCAAAGGTTCTAATGCCAATGCCACCCAATCACCAAAATTTATTGCCTCAATTTTTTCCTTAAACTGAACCTGAATAAATCTTCTGACATCTTCATCTTTTATTGTTCTTAAAATTCCTGGGATAATATTTACAACTACTGCATTGGCAATTTTATTGGCATTTTCTTCCTTCGAAAGCCAATCTGAAGCTTTGGTTGCAAAATTAAATTCGTCCAATTTTACTTCTAATTTTTCTCGATCAAGAAATTCTTCAGAAACAAAATTCCCTAGGTTCTCTCCTATTTCATTTTTCTTAGTCGGAATAATAGCCGTATGCCAAATCGGAATTCCCATTGGATGGCGAAATAGCGCCACAACAGCAAACCAATCGGCTATTCCTCCAACCATTGCTGCCTCGCTAAAAGCCTGAAGCATTGGAATTTTGAAGTAAATGGCAATTATAAAAAGAAGCACAGCAAAACCCAAAAGCGACAAAGCTGTTGCTTTCATTTTCTTTAATGCCTTTACTTTAGCTATATCTTGATCAGTTGAAATTTCCATAATTACAAACATTTTCACTACTAATTTATGGCTTTTTTCTGAAACGCTTTAACTCTATTGATTGTTTTGATAGCCACGAATTCACGAATTTTCTTTAAAATTTAATTAATTCATTTGTGTAATATCTTTTTTTAATTTTTGTTTTGAGATAATTCGAGAATTCGTGGCTAAAAAATTTAGATAAAATATTGTACTTTTGCCAACTGAAAATGGAAAAAATATGATTATCCAAAAAACTAGAGAGGAAATAGAATTAATGCGCGAAAGTGCTTTAATCGTATCAAAAACATTAGGAATGATTGCTTCTGAAATAAAAGAAGGAGTAACTACATTATATCTTGACAAATTGGCCGAAGAATTTATTCGTGATCACGGTGCAGTTCCAAGTTTCCTTGGATTGTACGATTTCCCGAATTCACTTTGCATGAGTCCAAATGCTCAGGTTGTTCACGGTATTCCTAATAATGTTCCTCTTAAAAACGGTGATGTTATTTCGGTTGACTGTGGTGCTTTTAAAAATGGTTTCCATGGCGATCACGCGTACAGTTTCGAAATTGGAGAAGTTGCACCAGAAGTTAAAAAACTTTTGCGCGTAACTAAAGAATCTCTTTACGTTGGAATTAGAGAATTTAAAGCTGGAAATCGCGTTGAAGATGTTGGAAATGCAATTCAAAAATATACTGAAGCTCACGGTTACGGAGTAGTTCGTGAATTGGTTGGACATGGTGTTGGACAAAAAATGCACGAAGAACCAGAGATGCCAAACTACGGAAAACGCGGACGTGGAAAACTTTTTGTCGAAGGAATGGTTGTAGCAATCGAACCTATGATCAACATGGGAACTAGAAACATCAAACAACTTAAAGACGGCTGGACAATCTTAACTGCTGACGGAAAACCTAGTGCGCATTTCGAGCACGATGTAGCTTTAATCGATGGAAAACCTGAATTATTATCGACTTTCCAATATATCTACAAAGCTTTAGGAATCGAAAGCAACGAAGAAGACGAATTCAGACAAGTTCCATTAGTGCTGTAAGGTATTCCACCGAGATTCACAGAGATATACGCCAAGATTCACAAAAAATTATTTATACGCCTTTAAAAAATGTATTCTCAAAATTTAGTCTCACAGGATGAACTAGATGCTATTTCGTATAAAATTATTGGTTTAGCAATTGAAGTTCACAAACAGCTGGATCCAGGTTTATTAGAATCTGCTTATCAAGAATGTTTGTATTATGAAATTATGAATTCAGGTTTAATTGTTGAAAAACAAAAAGCTTTACCAATAATTTATAAAGACATAAAATTAGATCACGGATATAGAATAGATTTGCTGATTGAAAATAAAATTGTTATCGAATTAAAAACTGTTGAGGCTTTTACAGATGTACATTTTGCACAAATACTAACATATCTTAAACTTGGAAATTATCCTTTAGGATTGCTCATAAACTTTGATTCAAAAATATTAAAAAACAATATAAAAAGATTTATAAACACTCTGTGAAACTCTGTGTCTACTTAGTGTAACTCTGTGAAATAACCCCATGAAAAAACTTTTCAAATTAGTTTTAAATACAATCCCGCGTCCTTTATTAATTCGTTTGAGTTATGTAGCGCGTCCAATTTTAGCTTTCTCTTTAAAAGGAGATAAATTTACAGATCCAATTGACGGAAAAAGCTTTAAATCGTTTTTGCCTTATGGATACGGAAAACAGCGTAATAATGTGCTTTCGCCAAGTACACTTTCTTTAGAAAGACATCGTTTGCTTTGGCTGTATTTAAACGATCAGACAGATTTTTTTACAGCACCAAAAAAAGTATTGCATTTTGCTCCAGAACAAGCTTTTTACAAAAGATTCCGCAAGCAAAAAAACTTAGATTACACTACAACTGATTTGCTTTCACCTTTGGCAGATGTAAAAGCAGATATCTGCAATTTACCTTTCAAAGACAACGAATATGACGTTATTTTATGTAATCACGTTTTAGAGCACATCCCAGACGATACAAAAGCAATGCAGGAATTATACCGTGTTTTAAAACCAGGCGGAATGGCAGTTCTTCAAATTCCTCAGGATTTATCTCGCGAGGTTACATTTGCCGATGATTCGATTACGGATCAGAAAGAGCGCGCAAAAATCTTCGGACAATATGACCACGTTCGTGTTTACGGACGCGATTATTTCGATAAATTAAGAAGTATTGGATTTATTGTAATTGAAGAAGATTATACTAATAAAATTGCATCAGAATTGGTTGAAAAATACTGTTTAGCAAAAGGCGAGATTATTCCGCTTTGCTTTAAACAGGAAAACTAATTTTCTCACCATATAAGTGATATAAGTTCATTTAAAAGGAGTTTTCAAAATAGTAATAATTTGAAAACTCCTTTTATTTTTTTGCCCAAACCTAAATTACAAGCCTAACCAAATCCCTAAATCTTGGAACCTACAAAATCATTTCAGTTCTGTTTTGACATCAGTTTGGAAAAAAATCTGAATGTTCATATTCCAACCGCATACATTGTTGAGAATACTAGCGAAATCAAATATTTAGACAAAAAAGCAAGTCCAGATGTACTTGAAAGTTTCGGAATCACTTTTGACAATTTAGATTCTAACTCAAAAAGAATATTAACAGCTTGCGATTCTCTTAAACCCGAATTTATTTTTAAAAAATTCGGTGCTAAAATTAAGTCAGCCAAAACAATTGCTGATTTACAGAAAGATTCGAAAATTGAGTTTGCCATTCGTCAGCATTTAAAATTCAATTTAAGTTCATTTTACGATTTAATTGTAAAAGAACAATTTCCTTTGTCTTTAAATCTTGGACCTGAAAAAGATTTTTATCGTTCAAGAGTTAGCATTGATCCACTTGATTTTGAACCTCAAATTCAATTTGACAAGCATGCTGAAGGAATCACCTATACCCTTTCTTTAAAAGAAAATGAAACCACTTTTTCTCCAATGGACAGCAAAGCAGAAATTCTTTTGGATGAACCTGGCTGGCTGATTATTAATAAAAAATTGGGGCAGCTAAAAGAGTTGAACTCTAAAAAGCTGATGCCTTTTTTAAAGAAAAAATCTATTGAAATCCCTTCAAAATTAGTTGATGATTATTTCAAAAGCTTTATTCCGCAAATCGCGAAGAAAATTGATATTGAAGCTACTGGTTTTGAGATTGAACTTCGAGACAAAATCATTTCCTGTACGATTCAGCCTATTCATGATTTCTTTAAAAATTGCTACTATCTTAATCTTTATTTTGATTATAACGGATATTCATTTGATGCAAGCAAAACTAAAAAAACACATTCTTTTGTGGATTTCAGTGTTGCTAATGAACCTAAAATAATTCAGTTTAAAAGAAATCCAGACGAGAATTTATTCATTGAAAAATTAAATAAAATTGGTCTAACCAAAATCAAAAATGAATTATTTGGATTAAATTCAGAAGCTGAAAATACAGATCCTTTCATCAATATTCAGCTGATTATTGATCATAAAGAAGAACTGAAAAACTTAGGTTTTACAATTGATAACCTAAAACTGGAAAGCAAAGAAATCATTACAGAAAACCATACTATTTCTGCTTCAAAAGAAACAACTGGCGATTGGTTTGACATTAGAATTATTATTACGGTTGGCAATTATAAAATCAATTTCAGCGAAATAATTCCAAATATAAAAAGCAAGGAAAGACTTTTTGCATTGCCTGACGGAAACTACTTTTTGATTCCGCTAGAATGGTTCAGCAAATATGGTTCTTTGGCAAAGCTGGCCAAAACAGAAAATGGAGTTCTTTTGTTGCGTAAAAGTAATTTTACAGCTTTAGACGGAATTTCAGAAATTGACAGTGATTTAGACCAAATTCATCAAGCTGAATTTACTGGTTCTGACTTAATAAAGGCAACTTTGCGACCGTATCAAATTGATGGAGTAAAGTGGCTTTTAGGTCATTTCAATTCCAATATGGGTGCGTGTCTGGCCGATGATATGGGGCTTGGAAAGACGTTACAAACTTTGTCAGTTTTGGTTTCGGTGCAAGAGCAATTAGGTTTTACCACTAAAACTACCAATTTTGATTTGTTTGCCAACGAAACCACTATCGAAAGAGAACCGCTAAAAGCTTTGATCGTTCTTCCTTCTTCATTGGTTTTTAACTGGTTTAATGAAGCTGGAAAGTTTACGCCTCACTTTTCGAAAATGCAATATGTTGGCAATGATAGAAAATCATTAGCAAGCAGAATCAATTCAACCGATTTGATTTTTACAAGCTACAGCATCATTCACCGAGATATTTCTATTTTAGAAAAATACGATTTCCGTTATCTGATTTTGGACGAAAGTCAATACATCAAAAACAAAAATTCTAAGATTTTTAAAGCCATCAATAAAATCAGTACAGGGCATAAAATTGCTTTGAGCGGTACACCGATCGAAAATTCGCTTGACGATTTATGGTCGCAAATGCAGTTTATCAATCCTGAGATTTTAGGAAGCTATGCTTTCTTTATGGAAAATTTCAAAAATCCGATTGAGAAAAAACAGAATGAAGAAGTTTTAACGGAATTAAAAAACCTCATCGCTCCCTATATTTTAAGACGAACAAAAGAACAGGTTTTAAAAGATTTACCAGAATTGACAGAGCAGATTTATTACTGCGACATGGATCCTGAACAGGAAAAATTATACGAGAAAGAGAAATCTAAGGCGCGCAATTTCTTGCTTAAAACCGATGGATCTGGCCCAGATAAAATCAATATCATAAATACTTTGATGAAGTTGAGACAGCTGAGCAATCACCCAAAAATGGTCGATCAGGAATCTGAAGTTGATTCTGGAAAGTATATTGCTGTAACCAATTATTTGGAAAACTTAGTAAAAGCAAAACAGAAAGTAATCATTTTCAGCTCATTTGTTACCAACTTAAATTTCTATACCGATTGGTGTAAGGAAAACAAAATAGAGTTCTGCGAAATTACAGGTGAAACCCCATCAGACAAAAGAGAACAGCAGGTTAAAATGTTTCAAGAAAAAGAAAATCCGTTGTTATTCTTTATTTCGCTTAAAGCGGGAGGTGTTGGTCTGAATATCACCAAAGCTTCTTATGTTTTATTTCTAGATCCTTGGTGGAATCCTTTTGCTGAAAAACAAGGTGTCGCGCGTGCACACAGAATCGGACAATTGAATAAAGTAAATGTGATTCGTTTTATTTCTAAAAATACAGTCGAAGAAAAAATCATCAAATTGCAGGAAAACAAAAAATTATTGTCTGACTCACTTTTAGAAGAAAGTTATATCAATGATGAAATTGAAGGTAACTTAGAGTATATTTTAGGAAATTAATCGTTAAATCCAATAGAATGGCATCTTTTTCGTTATATAAAATTGTTATATTTACAATCTTACAACGTTTTAAGATGCCGAAATTTTTATATACAAGCTTTATTTTTCTTTTCATTTTCACTTTAGCGAAAGCTCAAGAAAAAGAAATTGACCCTCCTTACAATATCAAAACTGTCTCTTTTATTCAGAATGGCAGTAATGTTGCGCCAATTTTCGAATTAGGTTCTCCATTTACCTTTCAATTTGATGATTTGTTTGGTAATGAAGCCAATTATTACTTTGAAGTTATTCATTGCGATTACAACTGGTTTCCAACAGATATTCCAAAAACTGACTATATTTTTGGTATGGATAATCAGAGAATTACCGATTTTTCGAATTCGTTTAATACCCTACAGGTTTATACACATTATAGACTTTCTTTTCCGAATCAGTTTACGCAATTATTAAAGCTTTCAGGCAATTATATGTTGCGAATTCTTAATGAAGACCGAGAAGTTGTTTTCTCAAGAAAATTTATTTTACACGAAAATCATTGTACTGTTGGCGTGCAAGTAAAAAGAAGCCGTAACCTTAGCAATATTGATTATAAACAGAATCTTGATTTTGCTATTTTATCTAATGATATTGTGTTTCAAACTCCATTGCAAAATGTAAAAGTGCTTTTACTGCAAAACGGAAACTTTCATACCGAAATAAAAAATGTTGTTCCCCAATACACAATTGGTAATCAGCTGGTTTATAAATACGACAAAGAAACCCAGTTTTGGGGCGGAAATGAGTTTTTGTATTTTGAAAACAAAGACATTAGAGCTGCCAGTAATAATGTGGCCAAAGTAGGTTCGAACAATGATATTTACAATTCGTTTTTGTACACCAATGCAGCAAGAGGAAATCAGATTTATACTAATTATGAAGATGTGAACGGAAATTTTGTTGTGAAAAACATCAACGGTTCTAATAATGACATTGAGGCCGATTATGCATGGGTTTATTTTAGTCTTTCTGCTCCTGCTTTTAGAATGAACAAAGACATTTATATCTCTGGAATGTTTAACAACTACAGTCTTTCGCCAGAGTACAAAATGGATCACAATAATGACAAAGGAGTTTTTGAAAAAGCCATTATGATCAAGCAAGGTTTTACTAATTTTCAGTACACTGTTGCAGATAAAAAAGGGGTTGTTGATTTTGAAAATGCCATTGACGGAAACTTTTATCAGACTGAAAACGAGTACACCATCTTGGTTTATTACAAAGAAGCTACTGACCGTTATCAGCGTGTAATTGGAAAAGGAAATGCAAACTCTATCAATATAGTCAATTAAAACAATGTTAAGGTTTTAGATTAAACGATTTTTTTTTGTAGCTTTGCCTCTATAACACTCACATATATACGGCGTTAGTATGGTTTCTCAAATTACACGAGGCATAAAAATATCTGTTTTGACTAGTTTTGAAGGTACATACTTCAAAAACTACAAGATTCATTTTGCTTTTAGCTACGTAGTTACCATCGAAAATCATAGTAAAGATTCTGTACAATTAACTTCTCGCCACTGGGAAATTTTTGATTCTTTAAATGATTTAGAAGTTGTAGATGGTGAGGGTGTAATTGGTAAAAAACCAGTTCTAAAACCTGGCGAAAACCATACGTACAGTTCTGGCTGTCTATTATCGTCTCCTTACGGCGCAATGAAAGGTCATTTCAACATGATCAACTTTACTACAACAAAAACATTCAAAGTAATTGTTCCTACTTTTAGAATGTGTGCTCCTTTTGCATTAAATTAAGATATAGTTTACAACTATTGCTTTTATCGTTATCTTAATCATAAAATTGTCAATTTATTAATTTATCCTTTGTACTTTTGTGCAACGTTAGATTATTCGTAACAAAACAAATCGTCTAACTTTAAATTGTCTAATTCACAAAATTTTAAATAACATGCTTAAAGGATTTTTCCATGTACCAAAAGCGGTAAACGAGCCTGTAAAGAGCTACGCACCAAACTCACCAGAAAAAGCTGCTGTTCAAGCTGCTTACACCACAATGTGGAATTCTCAAATTGACGTTCCTTTGTATATTGGAAACGAAGAAATTAGAACTGGAAATACAAGAAACATTACAGCTCCTCACGATCACCAGCACGTAGTTGGAAAATATCATTTAGCTGAAAAACAACATATCGAAAAAGCAATTGCAAATGCACTTGAATCAAGAAAAGCATGGGCAAACTTAGCATGGGAACAGCGTGCTGCAATTTTCTTAAAAGCTGCTGAACTTATTGCTGGACCATACAGAGCTCGTATTAACGCTGCTACAATGATTGGTCAGTCTAAAAATATTCACCAAGCAGAAATCGATGCTTCTTGCGAATTAATCGACTTTTTACGTTACAATGTTGAGTTTATGACTCAAATCTACAACGATCAGCCAAAATCAGATTCATCTGTTTGGAACCGTGTAGAGTATAGACCATTAGAAGGTTTTGTTTACGCTATTACTCCTTTCAACTTTACTGCAATCGCTGCAAACCTTCCTGCAAGTGCTGCAATGATGGGTAACGTTGTGGTTTGGAAACCAAGTGATAGCCAAGTATTTTCTACAAAAATCATTTTAGAAGTTTTCAAAGAAGCTGGAGTTCCTGATGGAGTTATCAACGTAGTCTTTGGAGATGCGTTAATGATTACAGATACAGTTTTAGCTAGCCGTGATTTTGCTGGTGTTCACTTTACAGGATCAACTCATGTATTTAAAGATATCTGGGCCAAAATTGGTGCAAACATCCACAACTACAAAACGTACCCAAGAATCGTTGGTGAAACAGGAGGTAAAGATTTTATCATTGCTCACCCAAGCGCAAACGTAAAACAAGTAGTTACAGGAATTACTCGTGGAGCTTTCGAATTCCAAGGACAAAAATGTTCTGCAGCTTCTAGAGCTTATATTCCACAAAGTTTATGGCCAGCTGTAAAAGAACAATTAATTGCTGATGTAAAATCTATGAAAATGGGTTCTCCAGAAGATTTCGGAAACTTCATTACAGCAGTTATCCACGAAGGTTCTTTCGATAAATTAGCTAGTTATATTGATCAAGCTAAAAAAGATGCTGACGCAGAAATCATCGTTGGTGGAAATTACGATAAATCTGTAGGTTACTTTATTGAGCCAACAGTTATTGTAACTACAAACCCAAAATATACTACAATGGAAACTGAGTTGTTCGGACCAGTTATCACAATTTATGTTTACGAAGATGCTAAATGGGAAGAAACTCTTGAATTAGTTGATACTACTTCTGAGTATGCTTTAACAGGAGCAGTTTTCAGCCAAGATCGTTATGCTATTGAAGTAGCTACAACTAAATTACAAAACTCTGCTGGTAACTTCTACATCAATGATAAACCAACTGGAGCTGTTGTAGGAATGCAACCATTTGGTGGAGCAAGAGCTTCTGGAACTAACGATAAAGCAGGTTCTGCATTAAACTTATTGCGTTGGGCTTCTCCAAGAACTATCAAAGAAACTTTTGTAACTCCAGAAGATTACAGATATCCTTTCTTAGGTTAATCCAATCTAAAATTTCAGATTTATAAGTTGTAAATCTGACTATATACAAAAGCCAATCTTCAAAGAAGATTGGCTTTTTGTTTTTACTTACAATAAAGCTTAAATATTTTGTAATACTTTTCTTATTTATTTAAAAATCAACGCTTTAAAAGTTTCAAATGCCTTATTTTGATATTTTAAAAACTTTTTGTTCCCATTCAAAAAAACTCATCCTCTTACTTTTGCTTCATATTAAAAGTTACAATAAATTAACAGCATAAGCATGAGAAATTTAAACAATGTTCCTAAAGTTATTATGGAATCAAAAAGTATTGGACATCCCATTAATTATAAATGGACAAAAAAGAAAATAAATAATCTTTTAGATCCTATTGAAGGAAATGAAGACCTAGAAGAAGCCTTAATGCAGATAAACCATAAAGGCTCTATAGGACTAACTGCAGCATTACTAGAATGGGTTTACTGGCGTTTTACAGGTTATACCCAAACAACAAACGACACACAAAAACGTATTGAAGCGCTTTGGTGTTCTATCAATAATCGTGAACAAACAAACCCTCTTTTATTTGATACAGATTTTGAAGTATCTGCAACTGGCTCTGTAAATGGCGCACTTTGGATTGCATTAATGAATGTAAGAATGATAGATGTAAGATATCGTAAAGGCTCTTATTTTTTACAAAATGATCTTGTAGGATTGGTATTATTGGCACGTCATATTACGCCAAAAAAGAAAAACTTCGACAATTGGTTTGCTCAAACCATCATCAACTTAACTCATTCTCACCCTAATCCGTACAGAAATGAGGCGTTAGATGAAACTGATGAAGCTGTATACGATTCATCAAACGAACCTGTAATTTGCAGAGAGTTTTTCTTCGATGAAAAATTCAAATACTCTGTTGAAGCATCAGAAAACGCAATCCATGCCATGATTGATAATTTAGATCATAAAGCGAATAGTTTTTTAAATCTTCCAAAAAAAGCATCATAATTTCGACCTTTAGTTTTGTTCAAAAAAATAACCCGATTAGAATTTCCTAATCGGGTTATTTGTTATTTAAGGTTTAAATTTTAATGGGAGGTGAACCACTTTTTTAGTTTCAAAGAATTCATCTTCAAATATATTCGCCAAATCGTATAAAGTTGCATTTGGAAAATCCTTCAGCTCTTCAGCTAAATCACCGCCTTTCAAATATAAAATTCCATTTTTCAACATGTGTTTATGTTGTTTTTTGATTTTATCTTTAATCCATGAAACAAAATCAGGCATATTAGTAACTGCCCGGCTTACAATAAAATCGAAATCACCTTTTACCAATTCAGCACGTTTTTGTTCTGCTTTTACGTTCTTTAATTCTAATGCATCTACAACACCTTGAACCACTTTTATTTTTTTGGCAATAACGTCAATTAAATAAAAACGAGTTTCAGGAAAAAGAATCGCTAACGGAATACCTGGAAAACCTCCGCCTGTTCCAACATCCAAAACTGTTGCTCCTGGTTCGAACTTCATAACTTTTGCAATTCCTAATGAATGCAAAATGTGTTTTGTATATAATGAATCAATGTCTTTACGCGAAATAACATTGATTTTTTCATTCCAATCGTGGTATAAAAAGTCTAATTTTTGAAATTGCTCGATTTGAAGATCGGTCAAATTGGGAAAATATTTCAATATCTCATCCATTGCTGTAAATTTTTAACAAAAGTACTACTTTACGATTGAAATATTTAACTCAATTTTGCAAATTGAGAATTTATAATAATTACCTTTGAAACCTATTTAAAACAATTATGAATAACACGGCTCCAACTTTTGCTAGGCAAGACAATCTGAAGTTTTTCAGAACACTTAACTCTCGGGTAAACAATTACTTCAAGGAGAACAACATTCAGAAAACTGGAAACTGGAAGTTACACTTAAAAGCCGTTATTCTATTTGCTGTTTTTCTAACTCCCTATTTTTTAATTCTTACGCTTGACATGCCATTTTGGGTTATGTTACTTTTATCAATTGTGATGGGTGTTGGAATGGCCGGTGTTGGAATGAACGTTATGCATGATGGAAATCATGGTTCTTATTCAAATAAAAGCTGGATCAACAAATTAATGGGTGGAACAATTTATGTTTTGGCCGGAAATGTTTACAACTGGCAAGTACAACATAATGTACTACATCACACTTATACTAATATTCCTGGGCATGATGAAGATTTAGATGCTGGAAGAATTATTCGTTTTACAGAACATGCTGAATGGCATCGTTTTCACCGTTTTCAACATTACTATTCTGTTTTCTTGTATGGATTATTAACTTTCAATTGGGCATTAACAACCGATTTTAAGCAAATGAGAAATTACCTGAAAAGAAAATTATCTTATGGAGAACCGAAAAACCCTAAAATCCTTTGGACAACACTTATCATTACTAAAATGATTTATGTATCGATTTGGATTGTTTTGCCAATTGTAATTGGAATTACTTGGTGGAAAGTACTTGTTGGCTTTTTTGCAATGCACTACACAGCTGGATTAATCCTAAGTATTGTGTTTCAATTAGCACACGTAGTTGATCATACTACAAATCCAACTCCAAATGATTTAGGAGAAATGGATAACACATGGGCAATTCACCAATTATATACTACAACTAATTTTGCACCAAAAAATGCAATTGTAAATTGGTACACAGGAGGTTTAAATCATCAAATCGAACATCATATTTTCCCAAATATCAGTCATATTCACTATGGTAAAATTGCAAAAATCGTAAAAGAAACAGCAAAAGAGTGCAACTTACCTTATTACGAATATAAAACGATGCGAAGTGCCGTTGTTGCTCACTTTAAGCATTTACGCGATTTGGGAATGAAACCTGAATTATCAGTTTAATAACTAAAGAAAATCTATTAATAATTAACCTTCCTTAATAAACAGCAAATTAAGGACATCAAAAATTTTATAATGAATCATATTCTTTCGGACAGAATCAACAACCTTGCGACATCGCAAACTTTAGCAATGGCCGCTTTGGCAAGAGAATTAAAAGCACAAGGAAAAGACATTATCAGCTTAAGTTTAGGTGAGCCTGACTTCAATACACCAGACTTCATTAAAGAAGCAGTAATAAAAGCAGTAAACGAAAATTATAGCACTTATTCTCCAGTAGAAGGTTACTTAGAATTAAGAGAAGCTATTTGTAGAAAATTCAAAAGAGACAATAATTTAGAATACAAACCAACTCAAATTGTAGTTTCTACAGGAGCAAAACAATCTTTATACAACATTGCGCAAGTAATGTTAAACGACGGTGACGAAGTTATTTTACCAGCACCTTACTGGGTTTCTTACTTCGAAATCGTAAAACTTTCTGGCGGAGTTCCTGTTGAAGTTCCAACTTCTGTAGAAACAGATTTCAAAATGACGCCAGAGCAATTAGAAGCTGCAATCACACCAAAAACAAAAATGATGTGGTTTTCTTCTCCATGTAATCCTTCTGGATCTGTTTACAGTAGAGAAGAATTAACAGCATTGGCAAAAGTCTTAGAAAAACACCCAAATATCTATGTAGTTTCAGACGAAATTTATGAACACATCAATTTCTCAGGAACTTTCTGCAGCATCGGTTCAATTCCAGGAATGTTAGAAAAAACAATCACTGTAAACGGAGTTGCAAAAGCATTTGCAATGACTGGATACAGAATTGGTTACATTGGAGCTCCAGAATTTATCGCAAAAGCTTGTACAAAAATTCAAGGACAAGTAACATCAGGAGCAAACTCTGTAGCACAACGTGCTACAATTACAGCAGTAGATGCAGATCCTAGTGTATTAAACCACATGGTTGAGGCTTTCCACGGACGTAGAGATTTAGTGGTTGGATTGTTAAAAGAGATTCCAGGAGTAAAAATAAACGTTCCAGAAGGAGCTTTCTATGTATTCCCAGACGTTTCATCTTTCTTCGGAAAAACTTTAAAAGGACACGAAATTAAAGATGCAAACGACGTTTCGATGTATCTTTTAGCTGAGGCAAACGTAGCAACAGTAACTGGAGACGCGTTCGGAAATCCAAACTGTATTCGTTTCTCTTATGCAACAAGCAACGATATTTTAAAAGAGGCATTACGCAGAATCAAAGAAGCTTTGACTGCATAACAATATTCTAAGTTTTTATAAAAACGGCTTAAGGTTCAAAAGTTTCATCACTTTTATACTTTAAGCTGTTTTTTTGTTTGTTAAAGTTGAAAAACAATTCTTACATTCGCGCACAAAAATTTTAAACTAATCAAATAAAACGTAATGAAATTTATAATGCGCTTTCTATTTACATTTGTTCTTTTTATCAGTCACTTTTCTAATCATTTAAGAGCACAAACAACAGGTAACTCCATTAAAGCATCCATAGGTTATGGATCGAGCAGTTCTTATTACATAGAAGATTATGGAAGCCAAGAAGAAGTAGATGTTATGGGAGGCGGTCTTTATCTTCAAGGCGAATATATCATAGGACTAAAATCATGGTTTAGTATAAGACCTTACGCTGGTGCCATTTTTGAATCTGTCGATAAAAATCAAAACGTGCAAAACCAACCTCAATATAAAGTAACGACTAACGCTTTTTTGATGGGAGGAAAAGTTCGTATTTGTGCCCCAATTCCATGGGTTGCGCCATTTATTGAAGGCGGTATTGGAACTTCAATAGGTAAATTCGAAACCCTTACACCTGCTGTAAATTTTAACAAAAGTGATGTTTTACTTCATATCCCATTTAGTATTGGATTGGCAATCGGCAGACATAACAATTTCGAAATTGGGATTTCTGGGTATTTTCATCCAGCTGCAAAACAATCTACTGGAGTATTTGCAGTTGGATATACTTTTCCGTTAGATTAGTTTTATATAAGTTAAAAAGACTACCTTACATTAAAGTAAATCAGACATAAATATTTGATGCATGAAAAAAATAATTCTAGATTTAGCTGTAACCTTAGATGGTTTTATTGAAGGCACAAATGGAGAAATTGATTGGTGCATTATGGATGATGATATGGACTTTGGTGGATTTTTATCAGATATAGACACTATCTTTTATGGTCGGGTAAGTTATGATTCTTGGGGTAATTTTCAACCAGATGAAAATGCAAGTAACGCAGAAAAATTGCTTTGGGAAGGAGTACATTCAAAAAAGAAATACGTTTTCTCCAGTCAAAACAAACAAGATAACAATGCTACGTTTATAAATTCTGACATTATAGCTAAAGTAAATGAAATTAAAAATCAACCCGGAGGTGATATTTGGCTATATGGCGGAGCAAGTCTTATTAAAACTTTCATACAATTAAATCTTATTGACACATACAGAATATCGGTTCATCCAATAGCTTTAGGAAGTGGAAAACCGTTATTTGAAGATTTAAAGAGCGACTTGAATTAAGATTGCTTAAAACTAATATTTTCAAATCTGGAGTAGCACAACTTATTTACGAACCTGTGAGATAAGCAAAAAATCACTTATCATAATTCCATATTAAGTTAACAATTTCAAAAAAATCGCTTCATCACTAGCAAACTCGGAATATTTATTAGACCTTTGCACACTTTTTTTCGGGAATACCACAAAAGTCTAAAGTTTTAGAAATGAAGAAGAAAATCGAAATATTAGCTCCTGCTAGAGATTTAATTGGAGGAATCGCTGCCATAAACAGTGGCGCCGATGCAGTATATATTGGTGCGCCGCAATTTGGAGCACGTTCTAATGCCAACAACTCTATTGAAGATGTTGCTGAACTGGTAAAATACGCACACTTATTTAACGCACAGGTTTTTGTGGTTATGAATACCATTTTGTACGACAACGAATTAGAAACGTGTCGCTCTATGATTTGGGAATTATACGATATTGGTGTTGATGCCTTGATTATTCAGGACATGGCGATTATGGAAATGGATTTGCCTCCTATCGTACTTCACGCCAGTACACAAGCTAATAATCGTGATGCTGATAAAATCAAATTCTTAAAAGACGCTGGTATTAAACGTGTGGTTTTAGCACGTGAATTGAACCTTCACCAAATTAAAACAATATATGATCACGCTGATGTTGAATTAGAGTTTTTCGTAACTGGAGCTTTATGTGTTTCTTTTAGTGGAAACTGCTATATGAGTGTGGCAAACGGAGAGCGTAGCGCGAATCGTGGTTCTTGCGCACAAAACTGCCGTTTACCTTATAACTTAATCGACGGAAATGGAGATACTTTAATCAGAAACAGTCACTTGCTTTCTATTAAAGATTTAGACGTTTCAGATCAGATTCCGAATTTAATTGAAGCGGGAATCGTTTCTTTCAAAATTGAAGGAAGATTAAAAGATGTAGCTTACGTTAAAAACAACGTATCTTATTTACGCCAAAAATTAGACAGCTTTTTAGAAGGAAGTGACAAATATATCAAAGCTTCTTCTGGAAAATGTACGTATACTTTCGATTCTACTTTAAGCAGAACCTTCAATCGTGGTTATACGGATTATTTCGTCAACGAAAGACACAGCTCAATTGGTTCTTGGGAAAGTCCAAAATCAAAAGGTCAATATATTGGAAAATTAATTAGAACTGTTGGAAACGCTTACGAAATCGAAAACGGCGAATTATTAAACAACGGTGACGGACTTTGTTTTATCAATGAAAACAACGAAGCTGATGGAATCTATGTAAACAAAGCCGAAAACGGAAAAGTTTATCCAAACGTTTTAAAAGAAATAAAAGACGGAACTTTCATATACAGAAATAACGACGCTGCTTTCATCAAAATTGTAGAAAGAGAAGACAGCGCAATCCGTAAAATCGGAACTACTTTATTACTTACCGAAAACGAAAACGGTTTTGAATTAATCGCAACCGACGAAGACGGAAACGTAAGTACAGTAAAATTAGAGCATCCGAAAGAAAAAACGAAAACAGGCGAATCGATCGAAGAAAACATTAAAGTTCAATTGGCAAAAACAGGTTTTACACCTTACAGCGCCGATGAAATCAATGTTATGTTCTCTGAGAACTGGTTCCTTCCAATTTCAAAAATCAACGAAATGAGAAGAAATGTTTTCGAACAATTATCAGAAATTCGTTTGGCAAATTACGTTCGCGAAGAGCACCAATTAGTTAAAACATCACATCCATATCCAGAAACCAAATTGGATTTCATGTACAATGTTTCGAACAAAACCGCTCGTAAATTCTACGAACGTCACGGTGTTACTGAAATCGAAAAAGCATTCGAATTGCAATGGGATCCAGGAAAATCTCGCGTAATGACAACCAAATATTGCATTAAATACGAATTGAAAAAATGCCCGATTCACCAAAAAGATATCGTGGGCGTTAAAGTAAAAGAACCTTTAGTTTTAAAACAGGGCGAATTGGAATACAAACTAAAATTCAACTGTAAACCCTGCGAAATGGAAATCTGGGAAAAAGATGCCGAATTTGAAATTGAAGAAGATCATTTTCATTAAGATTGTTTAACCGTAACGTTTTTTAACCGCAAAGAACGCAAAGGAATACGCAAGGTTCGCAAAGATTATTTTAAAATCTTTGCGAACCTTTTTATTTTGGGTGTGTCCCTCCGGGTCGGGCTATCCGCTACAAGTCCTCGCACTTCCTTCGTCAGGCTCCGGGCTTTCCACTTCTATCCCTCACGCAAATCGTAAAACGAGAACATTCATTAAAAAAATCAAAAAACATTTTTCCTGAGTTGCCTCCAGCTTTAGCTGGAGGAATTGAAATTGATAAAGCTTGAGGCTTTAGCCGAATATATAGTTTGGCTAAAGCCTCAATAGAAACTTTATTTTTACCTCCAGCTAAAGCTGGAGGCAATTCAATCGATCAACAAATTAAATCCCCCGAATCTGCAAAATATGTGTAAGAAATTCCTTGCGTCATTATTTAACTTAAAAACAAAAACTTCGCGCTCTTTGCGTAAATCTTTGCGAACTTTGCGGTTAAAAAAAGCTTTTTCCCTACTTTTACTACTCAAACATTACAATACTCCAAAATGAAAATACTACTCCTAGGTTCAGGCGAATTAGGCAAAGAATTTGTCATTGCCGCACAACGAATCGGACAAACCATAATTGCAGTTGACAGTTACGAAAATGCACCAGCCATGCAAGTTGCACACGGTTTTGAAGTCATCAATATGCTTGACGGCGAAGCTCTTGACCGAATCGTAGCCAAACACCAACCCGATTTTATCGTTCCCGAAATAGAAGCCATTCGCACCGAACGTTTTTACGATTATGAAAGACAAGGAATCACAGTTGTTCCTTCAGCGAAAGCGGCAAACTTTACCATGAATCGTAAAGCCATTCGAGATTTAGCAGCAAAAGAACTAGGACTAAGAACTGCAAAATATCAATACGCCACCTCAGCCGAAGAACTTCAAAAAGCAGTTCAGGAAGTGGGAATTCCGTGCGTCGTGAAACCATTAATGTCTTCATCCGGAAAAGGGCAATCGACAATCAAAACAGAAAGCGATATTGAAAAAGCTTGGCAATATGCCGTTGCGGGTTCACGTGGCGATGTTATCGAAGTTATTGTAGAAGCTTTTGTAAATTTTGATTCTGAAATTACGCTTTTAACAATTACTCAAAATAATAATCCAACTTTGTTTTGCGCTCCAATCGGACACAGACAAGAACGTGGCGATTATCAAGAAAGCTGGCAACCGGCTTTGGTTTCAGAAAAAGATTTATATGAAGCTCAAGATATGGCCGAAAAAATTACTGAAGCACTTGGCGGTGCTGGACTTTTTGGCGTTGAATTTTTCCTAACAAAAGAAGGCGTTTATTTCTCTGAACTTTCTCCTCGTCCTCATGATACTGGAATGGTAACTTTGGCTGGAACGCAGAATTTCAACGAATTCGAATTGCATTTAAGAGCGATTTTAAGTCTTCCAATTTTCGAAATCACTTTAGAAAAAGCTGGAGCAAGTGCAGTACTTTTGGCATCAGAAGATTCTACAAATCCAACTTTTACTGGAATCGAAAAAGTAGCCGCTTTACCAAAAACCGATTTCAGGATTTTCGGGAAACCAACTTCAAGACCTTACCGAAGAATGGGAGTTGTTTTAAGCCATGATACACTTTCGACTCCAATTAACGAAGTAACAGAACGCGCCAAAGAAACAGCAAAATTAATAACTGTAAATTCGTAGAATTAAATTAAAAATTTTCTTTAACACATAGAAACATAGATTTTAATTCTAATAAAAAAGGGAGAAGAAAAACAAGTTTTCACACATAGTCCCGATAGCTATCGGGATGCATTGAAACAAGTGAAACGCCTTTATATACAAAGCATAACTATGACTCTATGTGTTTACATACACACAACAGATTAACTATAAATTCTTAACTATGAAAAATATACTTTTAGCGACATTCCTTTTTATTGGAATCGCAGTACAGGCACAAGACAAAAAGAAATTTGACAAACCAACAGTCGTTGAAGCTTCTTGCGGAGAATGCCAATTCGGAATGAAAGGCAAAAGCTGTGATTTAGCTGTTCGTATTGACGGAAAAAGCTATTTTGTTGATGGAACTACAATTCACGATCACGGTGATGCTCACGCTGAAAAAGGTTTCTGCAATGCAATCAGTAAAGCTTTAGTTACGGGAGAAATCAAAGGAGACAGATTCAAAGCAACTTCATTTACTTTAATAGACGATAAAAAATAATGGCATTAATTCTCGAAAATATTGCTAAACACGTTTCTCTGACACCAGAGGAACAGGCGCTTTTTTTATCTAAATTAGAGACGAACACTTATAAAGCAAAAACTGTTTTATTAAACGCGGGAGAAGTTTGTAAACATTCCTATTTTGTAAATTCAGGAATTTTAAGAAGCTTCAATATCAATGATAATATTGTGGAACATGTCCTTTCATTTGCCTGCGAAGGCTGGTGGATGAGTGATATGTACAGTTATTTTTCGCAAAAACCAGGACAGCTTTTCATAGAAGTTTTAGAAGAAGCTGAAGTTGTTTCTTTATCTAAAGAAAATCAGGAACAATTGTATCTTGAAATTCCGAAGCTAGAACGTTTTTTCAGGATTTTAATTGAGAATTCATTAGTTGCGAATCAGCAGAGATTAATGGATAACTTGAGTTTGCCTGCTGAAGAACGCTTTGAAAAATTCACAAAAAAATACGGAACATTAGTTCACAAAGTTCCTCAAAAACAAATCGCTTCTTTCATTGGTGTAACGCCTGAATTCTTTAGTAAAATGAAAGCCCGTCTTTTGAAAAAATAAAATTAAACCATTAAGACATTAAGATTCATTAAGCTTGACTTAATCTTTCTTATTTTTTAAGAATATAAAGCTTAACTTTCTTAATATCTTAATGGTTAAAAAAAAGAATTAAAATTGCTCAACCTCTGTAGAATGTTCCATCGCCGTTATTGCTGATTTTCCTAACATTACTGTGTTCTGAACGGCATCAAAATAAGAAGTTCCAACAAAAGCCTGGTGTTTTACTGCTCTGAATCCGTTTTTCTGTAAAGCGAATTCTCTTTCCTGCAATTCAGAATATCCAGCCATTCCTCGTTCTTTATAAGCTTTAGATAATTCGAACATACTTGTGTTCAAAGCATGGAATCCCGCCAAAGTAATGAACTGGAAACTATAACCCATTGCAGCCAAATCTTCTCTGAACGTTTCCATTTCGGCAACAGATAATTTTGCAGCCCAGTTGAAAGACGGAGAACAATTATACGCCAGCATTTTATCTGGGAATTCTTTTTTCATTGCTTTTGCAAATTTTCTCGCATAATCCAAATCCGGATTACTGGTTTCCATCCAAATTAAATCGGCATACGGCGCGTAGCTTAAACCTCTCGCAATTCCCTGGTCGATTCCGTTTTTTACGTAGAAGAAACCTTCAGCAGTTTTCTCGCCCGTTAAAAACTTTCTATCTCTTGGATCTGCATCACTAGTTAATAAATTAGCTGCATCGGCATCTGTTCGGGCAACAATTAAAGTTGAAACACCCATAACATCTGAAGCCAATCTAGCCGCAATCAATTTGTTAATGGCTTCTTGCGTTGGAACTAAAACTTTTCCGCCTAAGTGCCCACATTTTTTAGCAGAACTCAGCTGGTCTTCAAAATGAACTCCAGAAGCTCCCGCTTCAATCATAGATTTCATTAATTCGAAAGCATTTAAGTTTCCTCCAAAACCTGCTTCAGCATCAGCTACAATTGGTACTAAATAATCTTTTTTATCTTCAATATTATTTACAGTCTGAATCTGATCGGCACGCAATAAAGCGTTGTTGATTTTTTTCACCACCATCGGAACGCTATTTACCGGGTAAAGCGATTGATCAGGATACATTTCTCCCGCCAGATTTGCATCAGCAGCAACCTGCCATCCGCTTAAATAAATCGCTTCTAAACCTGCATCAACTTCCTGAATCGCTTGATTTCCAGTCAACGCTCCCAAACCCGCAACATAATCCTGACTTTTTAACTTTCTCCATAATTTCTCTGCACCCATTTTTGCAATAGAATGCTCAATTTTATAAGACCCTTGAAGCGTTACTACTTCACTCGCAGTGTAAGGACGCTCAACGCCTTTCCATCTCGGGTTCGTAATCCAATCGTTAATCAATTCCTGAATTCTGTCTTCTGTTGTTTTCATAATATAGTTTAGTTAAAGTGGTTCGTTTTTTAGTGTTCAGTTTTTAACTGTGACTTTTTTTTAACACATAGAAACATAGTTATGCTTTGAGTTAAAAGGCGTTTCACTTGTTTCAATGCACATAGCTATGTGTGAAAATCTAGATTTTTTCTTCTTCCTTTCTTCATTAAAAACTAAAAATCTATGTTTCTGTGTGTTTAAAAATTTATAAATATTTGTAGCACGGAATAGTAAGGAAATCCACAAAATGCAGGTTTACAACTAATCTTTCCAGTAATTTTTCCGCTAATGGAAACTGCTGTTTTTCGTGATTTTCTGCTCCTACTTCTTCTTTGAGTTTTCTAAATTCATCTAAAGCCAATTCATGATAATAAGCCAAATCTAATTTTCGTCCGTTATCCAAAATCACTTTATTTTGAAGCCATTGCCACAATTGCGATCTCGAAATTTCGGCTGTTGCAGCATCTTCCATTAAATTATGCAAAGCTGCCGCACCTTGTCCGTTTAGCCATGAAGCCAAATATAAAACGGCTACATTGATGTTTTTTCGAACGCCATTTTCTGTGATCAATCCAATTGGCGGTTCGATTAAATCGGCTTCTGTAATTTTTCGATATTCTCTTTTTACGTGAATCTGATTTGGAGTTGGCATTCCTTTATCAAAAACTTCTTTTGCAATGGCAACCAAATCTGGATGTGCCACCCAAGTTCCGTCATGACCGTTTCGAACTTCACGCTCTTTATCAGTTTTCACTTTTGCGAAAGCGATAGCATTGGCTTCTTCATTATTTCGAATCGGAATCTGTGCAGCCATTCCGCCAATCGCATGAATTCCTCGTTTATGGCATCTTTGAATTACTAGATTTGAATACGCATTCATAAAAGGCGAAGTCATATTTACCTGATCACGATCTGGAACAATGTATTTTGGATTTTTTCTAAACTTTTTGATGTAAGAGAAAATATAATCCCAGCGTCCGCAGTTCAAGCCAACAATGTGCTCTTTCAATTCGTAAATGATTTCATCCAACTGAAAACTTGCGGTTATGGTTTCAATTAAAACAGTCACTTTTATAGTTCCACGTTTCAGATTTAGATAATCTTCAGTAAAATCAATTACAGTATTCCACCATCTTGCTTCTAGATAATGTTCCAATTTCGGAATGTAGAAATACGGTCCAGAATTGTTTTCTAAAAGTCGTTTATGATTATGAAAAACATACAAACCAAAATCTACCAAAGAACCTGAAACCTCTTTTCCTTCAATCAAAACATGCTTTTCTGGCAAATGCAAACCTCTTGGACGAACAATCAGCGTGGCAATTTTTTCATTTAAATGATACGATTTCTGTTTCACCAAATCAGTAAATGTGATGGTTTTATTAACGGCATCTATTAAATTCATTTGTCCATCCATCAAGTTTTGCCAGGTTGGTGAAGTGCTGTCTTCAAAATCTGCCATAAAAGTTTTAGCACCAGAATTCAAAGCATTGATAATCATTTTTCGGTCAACTGGTCCAGTAATTTCAACTCTTCTGTCTTGTAAATCTTTCGGAATTTCTCCAGCTGTCCAATTACTTTCTCTGATGCTTTTGGTTTCTGGAATAAAAACCGGCATGATTCCCTGATCAAAAGTGACTTGTTTCTGTTCTCTCTGCAAAAGCAATAATTTTCTTTGCGATTCGAATTTTTTGTGCAATTCGATAATAAACGCAGTCGCTTCTTCTGTCCAGATTTTTGGATAAGCAAGCTTTTTGTCGGCTAGGAATTCTATAGCCATTTCAGTGATTTCTAATTGGTTTTTCATAGCTGCAGATTTTAATTTTTAATTTGATTAAACAGATTTTCTATTCAATCATTTTCGTCGAATCAAAACACATTAATCATAACTAATTCATAATTAATAAGTTTCAACGATACAATGTTATAAAAAAGTTTTTTACAAAACAAGCGAACGTTCGCTAAATTTTAAAAATATTTTTTTGGCGATTATTTTTAGATTACTTACATTTGAATTATGGATATCGAAAAAGACTATATAAAGCTGATTTTTGGGCTAAAAATGAAACAAGTTCGTACACAGAAAAACTTGTCTCTTTTTGGCCTGGCCAAACTGACTAATCTTTCAAAATCGTATTTAAACGAGATTGAAAAGGGAAAAAAATATCCCAAAACCGATAAAATTTTGCTTTTATGCGAACATTTGGACGTGACTTATGACCAAATGGTGTCTTTAAAACTCGATAACAACCTCGCTCCTATTGGCGAAATCTTGAAATCAGGAATTTTAAAAGAAATTCCACTAGAGCTTTTCGGAATTCAGGAAGCCGATTTAATTGATATTATTGCGAATGCTCCAGCCAAAGTCAATGCATTCATTAGTACCATTATCGAAATTGCACAGCATTATAATTTAAGCCGTGAGAGCTTCTTTTTAGCCGCTTTACGCTCGTATCAGGAAGCGCACAGCAATTATTTTGAAGATTTAGAGGAAAAAGTAATCGCGTTTTCTAAATCGTTTCAAATCAATTTGGATTCTAAAATCAGCGTTGAAGAACTGGAATCGATTTTAAAAGAAGAATACGAATACAACATTAAAGAAATTGCTTTTACAGATCAGGAAGCTTTAGATGATTTGCGTTCGATTTATGTTCCGAAAAGCAGAACTTTATTGCTTTCTACAGAACTCGACGCTCCACAGAAAGCTTTTATTCTAGCTAAAGAAATCGCCTATAATTATTTAAAAATTTCAGATCGTTTGCTGACATTCAGTTGGATCAAGTTTGAAAATTTCGATCAGGTTTTAAATAATTTTTATGCCTCTTATTTTGCAGGCGCTTTATTATTGCCAAGAAAATTAGTTGTAGATAAAATCAATAATTTTCTAGAAAATGAAAATCCGAAACCAGAAGAATTTGTTCAATTAATTGAAAGTTTTGAGGTTTCGCCAGAATCTTTTTATCAGCGATTGACCAATTTATTACCAAAAGATTTTCAGCTAAAAAACTTATTCTTTTTAAGATTATCCCATAAAATTGGTTCTGATTTTTACCAGATAAATAAAGAATTACACATCACGCACCAACAGGAACCACATGCCAATGAAACCAACGAGCATTATTGCAGAAGATGGGTTTCGGTTAAAACGATTGACGAAGCGATCAAACAAAACAAATCTCATTTTTTTGATGCTCAAATATCGAGTTACGCCAATAGCGGAAACGAATATTTGGTTTTTTCATCGGCAACAAAAGATCCTTTTGCAGAAAATTATATTAGAAGCATTTCGGTTGGAATCTTGATTAATCCGACGATGAAAAAGAAATTCAAATTCATTGATGGGAAACCTTTGGTGAAACGAATTGTTGGTGTAACTTGCGAAACTTGTGCTGTACAAGATTGTTTGGAACGAAGTGCTCCACCGACAGTTTTGGAAAGAGAGAAACGCCATGAAAATACGGATACTGTTGTACAGCAGTTTATAAATCAATACAGTTAGAATGCCATGAAATATTTTGCTATAATAATCACTCTGTTTTTTATCAGCTTTAACCAGAAAACAGATAAACTTACTGGCCGATACAATTATTTAATTGAAGATGAAGGTGCGTATATTTTAAAAGATAAAATTACTTTTGGCGATAGTATTTTTAAGTTTGATAATAAATATCTGCCAAAAGGGAAAGTTTCTTATGGTAATGTGATACTATTGGATAATTTCATTAATACTGATTTGATTATAAGTATTCCAAAAGATCAGATTAAAAAAGATACTATTCCTTTTTTCATGCATGACAAGAAACATCCAGCTATGAATTATCTTGATATAGTGGTTGGGAAAGGAAAATTGATTAGGATTAAATAATTTAACTCTATCCTTTTATCACGTCCTATTTGTCATTCCGAGGAACGAGGAATCTCCGCGAGAAGCTCGACAAAGATTGGCGACATGCTATGCGGATTTACTTGCGGAGATTCCTCGTTCCTCGGAATGACAAAACTGTGTGGCTACTTTGAAGCTAAAAAAACTCTATAATTTCCAATCTTTGTAGAGTTACTTGCGAAGATTTCTCCTTCGTCGAAATGACAAACCATATGGTTACTTTGAGGTAAAGCCTTTGAACCTCTTCAACTTTGCCCCTTCGCACTTTCTTATAAAAACTAAAACTTCTAAAATAGCCCCGATAGAAGTGGAAATCCTTTTGTGGTGGGGTTCACCACAAAAGATTGCAACGGATAGCGGGACTAGACGTCTTTTGAAAACGAAAACTTCTGCTCCAGAAAAAAACTTAGTATCTCAGCATCTTAGAACCTCAGAATCTTTTCTTAATCTACATTAAGTGCTTTTCGTCTACATCGACCGTATCTTTGTACTATAAAAATAACAAAAGGACAAAATCATGGAAAATATAGTATTGCACAAAGCAGACACAAGAGGAAACGCAAATCACGGATGGTTGAACGCTTATCATAGCTTTAGTTTTGCGAGCTGGTACAATCCTGATAGAATTCAGTTTGGAGCGCTTCGTGTTTTGAACGATGATACAATTGCTGCTGGAATGGGTTTTGGAACTCACCCTCACGATAATATGGAGATTATTACAATTCCATTGAAAGGTGATTTGGCTCATAAAGACAGTATGGGAAATACTGAAGTAATTAAAAACGGAGATATTCAGGTGATGAGTGCCGGAACTGGAATTCAACATAGTGAGTTTAACCCAAATGCAGATCAGCAGACTAAGTTATTGCAGATTTGGTTGTTTCCAAACAAAAGAAATGTTACGCCACGATATCAGCAAATTACTTTAGATGTTGCTGACAGACATAATAAATTGTCTCAGGTTTTATCTCCAAATGCAGATGATGAAGGGGTTTGGATTCACCAAGATGCTTGGTTTAATATGGGGAATTTCGACTCTGGAGTTACTGCTGAATATAAAATCAAAAAAGAAGGAAACGGAGTTTATGCTTTCGTTTTAAAAGGAAATGTAACCATCAACGGTCAGGAATTAAACTCTCGTGATGCAGTTGGAATTTCAGGAACTGATACTTTAAACATTAAAGCCAATACAGATGCTGAATTTTTACTAATGGACATTCCGATGAATTATTAATTCAAACAAAAACAATTAATACCTGTACTTTGAAACGATAATAAATCTGAAAATCAGATTATTATCGTTTCTTTTTTTATTCCATTTCAAAAAAGAAAGACTAACTTTATAAGTAAAAAATTGGTCTGACTTTAAAATTAAACTAATCCTTAAAATTTTAAACCATGAATCCAAATAACCTCACTAAAGAATATACAAACGGAGAAGTCACAATTGTATGGCAATCGGGAAAATGCATTCATTCTGCTAATTGTGTCAAAAATAATCCAGATGTTTTTCGTCCAAAAGAAAAACCGTGGATTACTCCAGAACAATCTACTACTGAGAAAATTATTTCTACTGTTAATAAATGTCCGTCGGGAGCGCTGACATTTTATATGAATGATAAAAAATAATTCTTCGACTTTACTCAGAGAGACAACAAAACACAAAATGTGATAACCAAAAAATTATCACATTTTTCATTTCTTAATCTAGGTTAAGTGCTCTAGGACAACTGTCACCGTAACTTTGTCCTATCAAAATGAAACAAATTAATTATTTAAAAAAATAAAATTATGGCAACTACAAAATGGTCAATTGACCCAACTCACTCAGAAATTGGTTTTAAAGTTAAACACATGATGTTTACAAATGTTTCAGGAAAATTTGGAACTTATGATGCTACAATTACTACAGACGGAGACAACTTCGAAAATGCTGCTATCGAATTTTCTGGCGATATTGCTTCAATCGATACTGCAAATGCAGACAGAGACGGACATTTAAGAAGTGCTGACTTTTTTGATGTAGAAAACAATCCAAAATTGACTTTCAAAGCTTCATCTTTCAAAAAAATTGATGCTGGTGATTATGAGTTAACTGGAGATTTAAACATTAAAGGTGTTTCTAAAACAGTAAAATTCCCAGTAGAATTTAGCGGAACTATGACTGACCCTTGGGGAAATACAAAAGTTGGTTTAAGCATAGAAGGAAAAATTAATCGTAAAGATTGGGGTTTAAACTGGAACTCAGCTCTTGAAACAGGTGGTGTTTTAGTAGGCGAAGAAGTTCGTTTGAACATTGAATTACAATTTGTAAAACAAGCCTAATCTATTTGGTTTTAGATTTAATTGGTTGGTTATTGAGGCCCTGCATTTGCAGGGCTTTTTGTTTGCCACGAATTACACGAATTCCCATAATTTTTTTCTCTCAAAGCCGAAAATTTTGCCACAGATTTAAAAGATTTCCACAGATTAGAAATCCAAATAATCTTTTTAATCTGTGACTAAAAAATAATTCGTGGAAATTCGCGTAATTAGTGGCAAACCTCAAAATTCATCGCACTGTGTTTCTAAATTCAGTCGGCGACATTCCTGTTTGCTTTTTGAAGAAGCGAGAGAAATAGGAATAGTCTTCGTAACCAACCTTAAAGGCAACTTCGTTTACTGCCAATTGTTTATCGATCAACATTCGTTTTATTTCTAGAATTACTCTATCCATAATTACCTCTGTAGCAGTTTTTTGAAGGATTTCGTTACAGATTCTATTTAAATGTTTCAGCGTAATATTTAGCTTTTCCGCATAAAACGAAGGTAATTTTTGGGTTGTGAAATATTCTTCTAAAAGAGATTCAAACTTATTGATCTTAATATTGTATGAATGAGTTTGATGCGAATAGGTTTCTCCATATTTTCTGGCTACTTCGATATGAATACAATCCAATAAATTTAGTAATTTGTCCAACTGAAATTTGTTGTTTTGGCTATTTTCTTGAATCAACAAATCGAAATATGGAAGAATTTTAGGAATTTCTTTTTCTTCAAAAACCATTTCTGGTCGATTTTGTATGGAATGATAAAAGTTATAATCGTTAATCTTTTTCTGTCCGAAATACAGATTGTACAATTCCTGCGAAAAGATAATTACAAAACCTTCAACATCTTCAGATAAATTCCAATGATGCATTTGTCCTGGTTGTAGCACAAACAGACTTCCTCTTTTGATTTCAAACTGATCAAAATCGACTTCATGCAATCCAGAACCTTTTGTAAAAAATACCATCAAATAAGAGTCATGTCGATGTGGTTCTTCTATAAAACTGTGATTTTTGAGATGTTCGGTAAAAGTATTTACATAAAAATCACGATGAATGTCGTTACAGCTAAAATTCTGAACACTATAAATAGGATATTTTTTCATTTTGTAATTTGGAATTTATTCTTTTGAAATTCAAATCAAGAATGTCTTTATTGTGCTACAATAAGCGAAGATACTAAAAAGACTTCTATAAGGTTCTGAATTACCTTTGTTTAAACAAAAATTAACAATATCATGTCAAGCACATTAACTCATATTTTAAAAAACGAATGTCCTGTTTGTCATAAAGGAAAAGTTTTTACAGACAAAAATATCTTCCTGAATTTCAGTTTTCCAAAAATGAATGAATACTGCAGTCATTGCAATTATAAATTTCAAAAAGAACCTGGTTATTTCTTTGGCGCTATGTATGTAAACTACGGATTAAGTGTAGCCCAAGGAATTGCAACGTATTGTATTGCGCAGTTTTTCTTTGAGAAAAATTTCGATTTAAGAATCCTTCCAATTATTGCAGTTTCTATCACTTTGCTCACACCTTTTAACCTTCGTTTTTCCAGATTAGCATGGATTTATATGTTTAAGGATTATTCGAAATAAAAAAGTATTATTTTTGCCTTTCAATTGAAGCTAATTTTCAATTCAAAAAAATAAAAAACAAATTAGACAAATGAAAGCATACGTATTTCCGGGTCAGGGTGCACAGTTCACAGGAATGGGTAAAGACCTTTATGAAAATTCGGCTTTAGCCAAAGAATTATTCGAAAAAGCAAATGAAATTCTAGGTTTCAGAATTACAGATATCATGTTTGAAGGTACTGCCGAAGAACTAAAAGAAACTAAAGTTACACAGCCTGCAGTATTCTTACACTCTGTTATTTTAGCTAAAACTTTAGAAGATTTCAAACCTGAAATGGTTGCAGGACACTCATTAGGAGAATTTTCTGCTTTGGTTGCTAATGGAACTTTGTCTTTTGAAGATGGTTTAAAATTAGTTTCTCAACGCGCTTTAGCAATGCAGAAAGCTTGCGAAATCACTCCGTCAACAATGGCTGCAGTTTTAGGTCTAGCTGATAATGTTGTGGAAGAAGTTTGTGCTTCTATCGACGGAGTTGTGGTTGCAGCTAACTATAACTGCCCTGGACAATTAGTAATTTCTGGTGAAACTACTGCTGTTGAAAAAGCTTGTGAAGCTATGAAAGCTGCTGGAGCAAAACGTGCTTTAATTTTACCTGTTGGAGGTGCTTTCCACTCTCCAATGATGGAACCTGCAAGAGAAGAATTGGCTGCTGCAATTGAAGCAACTACTTTCTCTACTCCAATTTGCCCTGTGTATCAAAATGTAACTGCAAATGCAGTTTCTGATGCTAACGAAATTAAAAAGAACTTAATCATTCAATTGACTGCTCCTGTAAGATGGACACAATCTGTACAGCAAATGATCGCTGACGGTGCGACTTTGTTTACTGAAGTTGGTCCTGGAAAAGTTTTAACTGGTTTGATTAACAAAATTGATAAAGAAGCTGCTGTTGCGAATGCTTAATTAGTATTCAGTCGCAGTGACAGTTTTCAGTTGTTAACTGTATAAAACAATAAATCCTCATATGCTTTGATAAGTTTATGAGGATTTTATTTTAATTTTATAAACAAAACATACAATGAAAGATTTTTTTAATAATATCATTCAAAAACCTACTATTTTCTCAATTTTAGGAATATTGAGTATAATTATCGGAACTTCATTTACTTTGTACGCTATAACACTAAAAGGTGGAGCTAGTCTAGGCGCTTTATTTTCTATAGCTCTTGTTATTAGCTCTCTTATTTTCATCGCAGTTGATCGAATTTTAGTAGAGAAAGCTGATTTAAAATTTGTTAATATTATAGAATTAATAATTCTCGTTCTTTTAAGTTTCTTTGCTTATTTCAGCAATTAATTTCTTCTTGAGAAACAACTAAATACTCAAAATATATTCAAGAACTGAATCTGTAAAAATTACTTTTTCCAAGGATAAGCTTTTATTCTTTTAGACATTTCAGCTTTAAACTCCTCGGGTGTTAATCCTTTTGCAAATTCAGCGTCAAAATCAAAAGTTTCATGATCTATACCTTTAAATTTAGGTTTTTGAGCTTCGTATTCAACTGCTGGCTCTTCAACCTTATCTTTCTTTTCATTTTCTTTATCCGAACTCATTATTCCTACATTTTAATCTTACAAATTTACAAAATAAACTAAATCAAAATTATAAAGTTTTCTTTTCCTTCTTTTTGTAATTAATAATAAAAACTCCCAAAATGATCAGGATAGTTGCGATTATAAAATCAATTGTAATTTTTTCATCTAAAATCAGCCAGCCAAAAAATACCGCAATTATGGTGTTGATATATGCCAAAATAGAAACCTGAACCGGTGTAACGTGTTTTAGCGCATAATTATAACTAAAAAAAGCAATTACAGATCCGAAAATCGACAAATACAATGCTGCTAAAATACTTTTAGTACTCCATAAACTCACATCAATAGTGGGCGAAAAAATGAATGCTAAAACAATCTGAATGCATGAAGCCATTGTAAACTGGTAAAATAAATTAAGAACGATATTTTTAGATTTATTCCCATGAATTTTGGTATAAATTGTTCCACCAGCCCAAGCAGTAATCGCAAATCCCATAAACATCATTCCAATTCTGTAATCGGCATCTAAAAAAGATCCGAGCCCATCTTTAAATATAAAAACCACTCCCGAAAACCCTATTATAACTCCAATAAATCCTCTTAAACTTGGTTTTTGTAATTTAAATAAAATACTGCCCAGAAAAATAAGTATAGGAGCCATAGCACTAATTACCGAAGCCAGTCCGCTTGGCACAGTCTGTTCTGCAACGGTTGTAAAACCATTTGCCACTACAATCATTAAAATAGAAGGAACAAGCTGATGTTTTAAATTTTCCCAGCCAATCCATTTCAATTCTTTTTTGAACAATAAAATGGTCATCATAATCAATCCCGCCAATCCTTGACGAATTGAAGTCACAAACCAAGGCGGAATCGTTTCAACCGCAACTCTAATACCTAAAAAGGTAGTTCCCCAAATAATTCCAACAGCCGCTAAGGCAAATATTAATTTATAATCTAAATTCTGTTTCATAAAATGCCCTTTAAAAAAAAAATCCCAAACTATATTGCTATAATCTGGGATCTTAAAAATTTATAATTTTATTAAAAAATTACTTATTCCTCACTTTTTGTTCCCATTTCCATGCGCTTGCCATTGCTTCATCCAAACTTAGTTCAGCCTTCCATCCTAAGACATTATTTGCCTTGTCTGTATTTGCATAAGCCTCAGTGATATCGCCTTCACGACGCGGCATCATCTTGTAAGGCAATTCTTTACCGCTGACTTTTTCAAAACTATTAATGACTTCTAGAACAGAACTTCCTTTTCCTGTTCCTAAATTGAAAGTTTCCACTTTTGCCAGATTCTTTTTATCTAACAAACGTTTTAAAGCAATTACGTGCGCTTTTGCCAAATCTACAACGTGAATGTAATCGCGAACAGCAGTTCCGTCTGGCGTTGGATAATCATTTCCAAAAACAGATAATTCCTGACGTAAACCTACTCCGGTTTGTGTAATAAACGGAACTAAATTTTGAGGAACTCCCAACGGTAATTCACCAATCTGTACAGATTCGTGTGCTCCAACTGGATTAAAGTAGCGCAATAAAATAGCACTGATATTAGTAACTTTAGCTGTATCCGTAATGATTTCTTCTCCAATCTGTTTGGTGTTTCCGTAAGGAGACATTGCAGTTTGCACTGGAGCATCTTCTGTAATCGGCATTTTTTCGGCTTGACCGTAAACCGTACAAGAAGAACTAAAAATAAAACTTGCTTCAGGTTTTTGCTGTAACTCTTGTAAAAGATAAACTAAACTGCTAATGTTGTTTTCATAATACAGTAAAGGCTGTTCAACACTTTCACCAACTGCTTTTGAAGCGGCAAAATGAATGACACCAGTAACATCATTATGTTTGTTAAAAAAATCCCGAACAGCACTTTTCTCTCTTAAATCAATTTTCTCGAATAAAGGCGTTTTTCCTGTAATCGCTGTAATTCCTTTTAAAACATCTTCTGAAGAATTAGAAAGATTATCAATGATCACAACTTCGAAGCCTTCATTTTGCAATTCGACTACGGTGTGAGAACCGATAAATCCTAATCCTCCTGTTACTAATACTTTCATTTTTTTGTGGTTGTTTTATGTAGTTAATTTATAAGCTTGTCTTGCAATTAAAACCCATTTGCCTTTTTGTTTCTGCCAAACGAGCATTATTCCTATTTTAATATCTCGATCTATTCCATCGTCTTTGGTATGAGCCGATAAAATGTGTCGAACTATGGCAACATCATTCTGAATAGTTATAGTTTGATTCTGAAAATCGATCGAAACAAAATCAGATTTTCCACTTACTATTCCCTCTATAAATTCAGCTTGATTTTGAAAATTACCATTTGAGTGGACATAATTTAATTTGTCCGAAGTTAGCGCTTTCAATTTCGCTCCATCAGCATCAATCATTGCCTGACGCAAAATTTCGACTTGACTGCTAATGGCATTCTCTTCTTTAGAATTCGTTTTTTGAGCAAAAACCGAAAACTGAAGAAAAATCATTAAAATTAAAAGACTACCTTTTCTCATCTTTATTTATTCAAAAATTCTAAAACAGAATCGGTAATAAATTTAATTTGTTCGTCATCAAGTTCAGTATGCATTGGCAAAGCAATTACTTCTTGAACTAATTGATTCGTAACTGGAAATTGCTCCTCTTTGTAACGAGGATCTAAATATGCTTTTTGAGAATGCAATGGAATTGGATAGTAAATTGCACACGGAATTCCTTTATCCAACAAATGCTGCATTAAAGCATTTCTATCTGCATCTAAAATTCTTAATACATATTGATGAAAAACGTGGTCATTTTCGTTTGCATCAAAATCAGGAGTAATAATTTTTGCATTTCCTGCGAAAGCTGCATTATATTTAGTAGCCGCCAAACGACGCGCTTTATTATATTCATCTAAAAGAGGCAGTTTTGCATTTAAAACTCCAGCTTGAATACTATCCAAACGAGAATTCACTCCCACAACATCGTGGTGATAACGCTCATACATTCCGTGATTTACGATTCCGCGGATAATATGCGCCAATTTATCATCATTTGTAAAAATTGCTCCTCCATCTCCATAACATCCAAGGTTTTTAGAAGGAAAGAATGAAGTTGCCGCAACATGACCAATTGTACCTACTTTCACTTTTGATCCAGATTTCGAAATATAATCTGCTCCAATTGCTTGTGCGTTATCTTCGATTACATATAGATTATGTTCTTTAGCAATTTCCATAATCGCATCCATATTAGCCGCACGGCCAAATAAATGAACTGGAACAATTGCTTTTGTTTTTGGAGTAATTGCTTTTTTAACCGCATCGATATCGATGTTCATATTTTCCATATCAACATCAACTAAAACTGGAGTTAATTGCAACAATGCAATAACCTCAACAGTTGCTGCAAAAGTAAAATCGGCAGTAATAACTTCGTCTCCTGGTTTCAAATCTAATCCCATCATCGCAATCTGCAACGCATCTGTACCATTAGCACAAGGAATAACGTGTTTTGCGCCTAAATAATCTTCAAGATTCTTTTGAAACTGATGAACTAAAGGTCCGTTGATGTAAGTATTTGTATCTAAAACTTCTTGGATTGAAGCATCTACAGTAGATTTTATTTTCTCGTATTGACTTTTTAAGTCAACCATTTGTATTTTTTTCATTTTCGAATAATATTTAAAAATTAAAGACTCTATTTTTAACAGAAATCTCTAAAAGGAGGAACAAAAATAGTTATTAATAGCTTCAAACCAATGAAAATAGTCGAAAGAAATGTAATTTAGCTGCAAAAAAAATTACATGCTTTTTTTATACAATCTAACCATTTACATCGCAGGATTTTTCTTAAAAATCATAGCACTATTTAGTCCGAAAATTAAGCTTTTTGTTGAAGGGCGAAAAAATGTATTTTCAATATTAGAAGAAAAAATTAAAGCAACAGATAAAACAATCTGGTTTCATTCTGCTTCATTGGGCGAGTACGAACAAGGCCTTCCGGTAATCGAAAAAATCAAAGAAAAATACCCTTCACATAAAATTATTGTTACTTTTTTTTCACCATCTGGATACGAAGTGCGTAAAAATAACACAGTTGCCGATGTGACCATTTATTTACCACTTGACACTAAAAGCAATGCAAAAAGATTTTTAAAACTAGTTCATCCTGAATTTGCATTTTTTATTAAATACGAATTCTGGCTAAACTATTTAAAGGAATTAGAAAAAAGCAAAACGCCAACTTATTTAATTTCAGGAATTTTCAGAGACAATCAAATGTTTTTTAAATGGTATGGCGGTTTTTACCGAAAAGCATTAAATGCATTCACCTATTTTTTTGTTCAGAATGAAAGCTCTAAACAAAAAATAGAATCACTTGGTTTTAAAAATGTAATTGTTTCTGGCGACACCCGTTTTGATCGTGTAAATGCTATTTTAGAAAGAGACAATCGCTTAGATTTTATTGAAAATTTCAAAAATAACCAACCAACAATTGTCGTTGGAAGCTCTTGGCCAAAAGACGAAGTTTTGATTGCCGAATACATCAATCAAGCTCCTGAAAATGTAAAATTTATTATTGCTCCGCATAATATTAAGCCAGATCAAATTTCAGATCTTTTGTTGAAAATCACAAAATCAACCGTTTTATTCTCAGAAAAAGAAAACAAAGATTTATCTAACTATAATGTTCTTATAATAGATACAATTGGCATTTTGACTAAGATTTACAGCTATGGAACGATCGCATACGTAGGAGGCGGATTTGGAAACCCGGGAATACATAATATATTAGAACCTGCTACTTTTGGAATCCCAATTGTAATTGGCCCAAACTATTCGAATTTTGCAGAAGCTATCGCTTTAGTTGGAATTGGTGGGTGCTTAACAATATCAACAAGCACAGAACTTAAAGCAGTATTTGACCAATTATTGAATGATAAAAACTTTCTAGAAGAAAAAAGTAAAATCTGCAAAGCGTTTATTCAAGACAATAAAGGAGCCACCGAAACGATTATGAAACGCATCTCATAACCTTTTGATTTGACAAAAGCGTTAAATTTGAGAAAATAAGCAAAAAGATCTTGCTTAAATACTCTTAAAAAACAAAACAAACCCTTAATCCAAGAAGCTAAACAACTGATTTCCATAAAGATTATTCAATAAAAAATAATTTAGACTAGAAATTAGATAATTTAAGAAAAATTTATAATTTTGGCATATTCTTTGATAAATAAGATAAACGTGAGTAAGGAAAATATTTTAAAAAAAAAGTGAAAAAATATTTTACATATTAAAAAATTTATATCTTTGCCACGAATTAATAATTAACCTTTTATAATAAAGTAAGATGAAAAAAGTATTTTTAAGTTTAGCTGTTGTTGCTGTATTAACTGTTGTATCTTGTAAAAAAGCTGACGCTGCTGCTGAAGCTCCTGCTGTAGATTCTACTGCTGTTGCTGTTGATTCAGCTGCTGCTGTTGTTGATTCTGCTGCTGCAACTGTTGATTCTGCTGCTGCTAAAGTTGATTCTGCTGCTGCTAAAGTAGAAGAAGTAAAAAAATAATTAGAACCTAAGTTCTAACGATTTTAAAACCATCTTTTTAGATGGTTTTTTTTGTGATTAATTTTTCCATTAATCCACAAGCAATAAAAAAAGCGTTCATAAATTATGAACGCTTTTTTTTATTTATTCAGCAGCCTCTTCCATTTCCTCTTCAACCTCCTCATCACCAAAAATCGACTCACTCGAAGAGAAATCCAAAATTTCCGACCTAGAGGAATATGTTACAATTTCTTTTATCCCTTTCTGCAAAAGCAATTCCGTGCTGTATTTTCGACTTGTAGCGAAATGAACATCACCCAACATCAATTTAAAAAAATACTTTCCTCCAGAACCCTTAAACTTCAAAAATTTCGCAAGATCGATATTCGCCTTAAACTTCTCAATATCCTCTTCACACTCAAACCTTAACTCATAACTCAAACTCGTAAAAATAACCTTCCCTTTTCGAGAGGTAAACGTAAACTTATATTCATCATTAAATCGCTTACTAATTACAAAAGCACCCATTTATAAATTTTAGATTTTAGATTGTTGACTTTAGATTTTTCTAGATTCTGAGATTCTGAGATTCTGAGATTCTGAGATTCTGAGATTCTGAGATTCTGAGATTCTGAGATTCTGAGATTCTGAGATTCTGAGATTCTGAGATTCTGAGATTCTGAGATTCTGAGATTCTGAGATTCTGAGATTCTGAGATTCTGAGATTCTGAGATTCTGAGATTCTGAGATTCTAATAAATTTACTGCGTAAATTTATTCCCTGCAAGTATGCAAATAAAAAAAGCCTCTTCAAAAGAAGAGGCTTTAGTACTCAGAGCGGGACTTGAACCCGCACGAACATTGCTGTTCACTGGATTTTAAGTCCAGCGTGTCTACCAATTTCACCATCCGAGCATTGTATGATCTTAGAGCGAAAAACGGGGCTCGAACCCGCGACCTCGACCTTGGCAAGGTCGCGCTCTACCAACTGAGCTATTTTCGCATTTTCAAATTTTGTTTAAGAACTGCAACACTTGATTTGTTTCGTATTGCGAGTGCAAATTTAGGACATTTATTCAATTACACAAGTGTTTTTTCAAAAAAAAATCCACTTATTTTATAACGTTCTGATAACCTAAAGTTTAAATTTGAAAAAATTTTGGATTTTATTTTTTAACCAGCATTCTTTTGATCTCATTCAGTTTCATCAACGCTTCTACTGGTGTAATTGCATTAATATCGAGATTCAGAATCTCTTCTTTTATTTCTTCCAACAAAGGATCATCCAGATTAAAGAAACTCATCTGCATTTCTTCATTTGCCGATTTTATTCCGTTTAAAGCATCGCTTGAATGATTCTTCTCTAATTTCTTTAAAAGTTTTTGTGCTTTCGAAATAACTAGCTGAGGCATTCCTGCCATTTTCGCCACGTGAATTCCAAAACTATGAGCGCTTCCTCCTTTTACCAGTTTTCTAACAAAAAGAACGGTATCTTTTAATTCTTTTACTGCCACATTGAAATTCTGGATTCTTGGCATTGATTCCGTCATTTCGTTTAGCTCATGATAATGTGTTGCAAAAAGCGTTTTAGCTCTTCCTGGATGTTCGTGCAAGAATTCGGCAATTGCCCACGCAATCGAGATTCCGTCATAAGTACTGGTTCCTCTTCCAATCTCATCTAACAATACCAAACTTCTATCCGATATGTTATTCAAAATAGAAGCTGTTTCATTCATTTCTACCATAAAAGTAGATTCTCCCATCGAAATATTGTCTGAAGCTCCTACTCTGGTAAAAATCTTATCTACAATTCCCATTCTAACACTATCAGCAGGAACAAAACTTCCCATTTGAGCCAGAAGCACAATCAAAGCCGTTTGTCTTAAAATAGCCGACTTACCCGACATATTAGGTCCGGTAATCATAATAATCTGCTGCGTTTCTCTATCTAAGAAAACATCATTGGCGATATACGGCGTTCCAACTGGCAATTGTTTTTCAATTACAGGGTGTCTTCCATTTTTGATATCCAATTCGAATGTCTCATCGATTTCAGGCTGCACATATTGATTTTCGACAGCCATCTGCGTAAACGAACACAAACAATCCAATTGCGCAACCAAATACGCGTTCATTTGAACAGGTTTGATATAAGTAGAAATCCAAGCTACTAATTGCTCAAAAAGCTCGCTTTCTATTTTATAGATCTTTTCTTCAGCTCCTAAGATTTTAGTTTCGTATTCTTTTAATTCTTCGGTAATATAACGCTCCGCATTTACCAAAGTCTGTTTACGAATCCATTCTTCTGGAACTTTATCTTTATGGGTGTTTCTAACTTCGATATAATATCCGAAAACATTATTAAACGAAATTTTCAGTGAAGAAATCCCTGTTCTTTCAGATTCTCTTTTTTCAATTCCTTCTAAAAATTCTTTTCCTGAAGTCGAAATCGCACGAAGTTCATCCAGTTCCTCATTTATTCCGCTCGCAATGGCATTTCCTTTTGAAATGGCAACTGGAGCATCTTGATTTAGTGTAGTCTTAATTTTTTCGCGAAGCAAATCACAAGCATGCAAACTGTCTCCAATAACTTTTACCGCTTCTTGTGGACTTTCTAACGCAAGAGTTTTAATTGGAATAATGGCATCCAAAGATTCCTTTAAATACACGATTTCACGAGGAGAAACTTTTCCTGCAGCAATTTTAGAAATCAAACGTTCTAAATCTGAAATCTGTTTAATCTGATATTGGATATTATGCAGAATTTCAGGATTAGATTTCAAATAAGCCACAACCTCATGTCTGCTTTTTACCTTGTTCGCATCTTTCAATGGCAAAGCCAACCAACGCTTCAATAAACGCCCTCCCATTGGAGAAAGCGTTTTATCGATAACATCCAAAAGTGTAACTGCATTTGGGTTATAGCTGTGATACAACTCTAAGTTTCTAATCGTAAAGCGATCCATCCAAACGTACGCATCTTCAGCAATACGCTGAATCGCTGTAATATGCTGCACACGGTTATGCTGTGTTTCTGATAAGTAATACAAAATGGCACCAGAAGCAATAATTCCTTCTTTTAATTCCTCAACACCAAATCCTTTTAAGGAATTCGTTTGGAAATGCTTCGTTAAAGTTTCCAAAGCATAATCTTCTTTATAAATCCAATCTTCTAAGTAAAAACTATGAAAATCTTCTCCAAACGCATTTTTAAAATCTCCTTTATTATTCTTTGGCACTAAAACCTCGCTCGGATTAAAGTTCTGCAGTAATTTATCAATGTATTCTGCATTTCCTTGAGCGGTTAAAAATTCTCCTGTAGAAACATCTAAAAATGAAATTCCAATATTTTTATTAGCAAAAAAAACAGATGCTAAGAAATTGTTTGATTTTGACTGTAAAACCTCATCGTTCAAAGAAACTCCTGGAGTTACAAGCTCCGTTACCCCTCTTTTCACGATTGTTTTAGTCATTTTCGGATCTTCCAGCTGATCGCAGATTGCAACACGAAGTCCGGCTTTTACCAATTTTGGCAAATAAGTATTTACAGAATGATGCGGAAACCCAGCCAGCGCTGTTTCTGTATCAGACCCCGCTCCTCTTTTAGTTAAGGTTATCCCTAAAATTTTAGAAGCTCGAATGGCGTCTTCTCCAAAGGTTTCATAAAAATCTCCTACTCTGAAAAGCAGACATGCATCAGGATATTTAGCCTTGATCTCGTTGTACTGTTTCATTAAAGGTGTTTCTTTCACCACTTTCTCTTTAGCTGCCAAATTATTATATTTTAAATGAAAAAATTAAGACAGCGAATTTATGATTTTTTGGTGGCATATCGAAAGCTTCAAAAATTAAAATATTTTAAGATATTTTTAGTTACTGATTTAAGTTTTTTATATAGCTTTGTTTATCATTTAAAAAAAGACCCTTAAAGATGAAAAAAATAATTTTATTCGCTATGTTGGCTGTTGCTGGTATCACGGCTACAAATGCACAAACAACTAAAAAAGCTAAAGCTGCTAAAGTTGCTAAAGTTGAAGGAGCAGGAATGCTTTTCGAAACTGAAACTATTGACTACGGAACTATCGCTCACAATGCAGATGGAAAACGTGAGTTCGTTTTTGTTAACAATGGTACAAAACCATTAATCATTACAAACACTCAAGGATCTTGCGGATGTACTGTTCCAACTACTCCAAAAGAACCAATCGCTCCAGGAGCTAAAGGTGTTATTGGTGTAAAATATGCTACTGACAGAGTTGGTGCTTTTACAAAAACTGTAACTGTTACATCTAACGCTGAAGGACAACCAACAAAAATCCTTACTATTAAAGGTACTGTTTTACCAGATCCAGTAAAAAGCTAATCTGAAAAACATTTAAAATAATCAAAAAGCTTCCTTATCTTTGGAAGCTTTTTTTATGCATGAATTTAAAACAATGAGAAAACTCGAAAACAGCGAACTAGACCGTAAATCAATTGAAGATTTTAAAAAATCGGAGAAAACCCCTTTAATATTAGTTTTAGACGATATTAGAAGCCTGCACAATATTGGTTCTGTTTTTAGAACAGCTGATGCGTTTTTGATTGAAAAAATAATTTTATGCGGTATTACTGCAACTCCTCCAAACAAAGAAATTCACAAAACGGCTCTTGGTGCAACAGAAACTGTTGCTTGGGAACATCATGAGAATGTTTTGGAAGTGATTGAAAATTTAAAGAAAGAAAATGTTTTGACTATGGCTATTGAGCAAGTTGAAAGTGCGATTTTTCTTCAAGATTTTAAAGTTGAAAAAAATCAGAAATATGCTTTGGTTTTTGGAAATGAGGTTTATGGCGTATCACAAGAAGCTGTTGCAATCTGCGACGGATGTATTGAAATTCCTCAGCTAGGAACAAAACACTCTCTTAACATTTCTGTAAGTGCCGGAATTGTGGTTTGGGATTTATTTCAAAAAATAAATTGGCCTGAATAAAAATTTATTTTTTTATTCTTAATTAATTGATATTTTTAGCGAATGAAGAATATCAAATTAGCAATCTTTTTCTTTTTATTTTCTGTTTTAAGTTTTAATTTTTCTAATGCGAATGAAAATACAAAAACTTTTAACAAAAAGAATGCACACTTCTCAAAACATAGCGTAAATTCAAAAATAAAAAAACAAAAGAAAAGCAGTGTCGTAATTGATCCTCCAAAGCTTATTGCGAAGGGAGATCAACCTTACTGTCCACAGACATCAATCAACATTGTAACCGACTTTAGAATTGATCATGATATTGCCGAAAACGGAACACAAGTACTTTACATCCAAATTTCGTCTGGTTATTCAAATGGTTTTGATCGATTAGAACTAACAAATCCGAGCTTGCATCCTAATATTCTAACCAGTTGGGACTCTACATCTGGAAAACTAAGATTATCAGGAACAACTGCCGCTGACATTCCTTATGATGATTTTGTCTCAGCAGTAAAAGATGTTGTATTTACTAATTCTTCTGCAACAGCTAACGGAACAAGAACATTTTCCATTACAATTGGACAAGCTAATTATCTGCCTTCTACTGGACATTATTATCTCTTTATTCCAAATATAGGTGTTACTTGGACAAATGCACGAGATTTAGCTGCATCTAGTACTTATTATGGCCTTCAAGGTTATTTAGCAACAATTCTATCTGCCGATGAAGCAAAATTAATTGGCGAGCAAGCTTCTGGAACTGGATGGATTGGCGGAAGTGATGCAGAAACTGAAGGTATTTGGAAATGGGTTACTGGTCCAGAAGCAGGAACTATTTTTTGGAGAGGAAATGCAAATGGCTCGACACCAAATTATGCTTTTTGGAACACAGGCGAACCAAATCAGCAAGGTGATGAAGATTATGCACACATTACGCAACCAGGTGTTGGAATAAGAGGTTCTTGGAATGATTTATCAAATACAGGATCACTTACCTCTGGAGATCCTTATCAGCCGAAAGGATATATTGTAGAATATGGTGGAATGCCAGGCGAAGTTCCGCTAGAAATTGCTGCTAGCACCAAAATCACTATCCCAGAAGCAATAACCTCTATTGATCCAACTCCAGTTTGCGATTCTGGAAGTTTCACCTTTAATGCAACTGCGACAGCTGGAGCAACAATTCGATGGTTTGACGCTCTTGTTGGCGGAAATTTATTAGCAACAGGTTCAACTTATACTACATCACCAATAACCGCAACTACAACTTATTATGTTGATGCGGGCTGCGAATCTAATCGCAAGTCAGTAAAAGCAACTGTAAATACAACTCCCGCAACTCCAATAGCAGAAAAAGATACTTATACTAATTGTGGTGCGGGATCTTTAACAATTAAAGCAACTTCAAATATTGGAACAATAAACTGGTTTACTTCTCCAACTGACGGAACAAGTGTTTTTACAGGAACAACTTTTACAACTCCAACAATTTCATCCAATACAACTTACTATGCCGAGGCATCAAATAATGGATGCAAAAATACAACTAGAACCCCTATAAACATTGTAATTAACACACCTCCAGCTGTTACAGACGAAACTTTGCCTTTGTGCCAGTTCAAGTCTATTACATTAGACGCAGGAATTTCTGGAATGAGTTATTTATGGTCAAATGCCAATGAAGCTACACAACAAATTACGGTTACTAAAGGAGGCAAATATACGGTCGTTGTTACAAGTCCCGAAAACTGTTCGAGTACAAAAACAATTATAGTTGAGGAACATATGATTCCTCAAATTGCACGCGTTGATGTCGAAGGAACGAGAGTCATTATTTATCCCGTGAAAGCAGAAGATTATTTTGAGTATTCTGTTGATGATGTCTATTACCAAGATTCTACAGTTTTTTACGATGTTCCTGGTGGATTGCAAACTGCTTATGTGAGAGAAAAAAACAGATGCGGTGGAACTACCAAACAATTTGTAGTGCTTGTTTTCCCTCCATTTTTTACACCAAACAATGATACATACAACGATATCTGGGAAGTAACTGGAATGGAAAATTATCCACAGGCTGTAGTGACCATTTTTGATCGATACGGAAAATTAGTCGCGCAGTTAAGCCGTTTCAAAATGAGCTGGGATGGCACTTTAAATCAAGTTCCGCTTCCTGCTTCAGATTATTGGTATGCTTTAAAAGTAGATGATTCAATGCCTGTTTTAAGAGGACATTTTACATTAAAAAGATGATTTTTAATTAGTCAATGTGCCAATTTGATAATTAGATAATTTGAAACGATAAATTCAGAAAATTATCTAATTGTCTCATTTTCTAATTATCTAATTGACCCATTTCAATTAAGCTTCTTCTTAATTTCATTTAATATATAAAGGTAATCTTCGTGGTTTTTCACAAAATCACGATTAGAAACATCAATAATTAAAACATTCAAATCGGTTTGCGATTTTATGTACTCCAAGTAACCATTATTGATTTTTTCTAAATATGCAGCTTCGATATTCTGTTCATAAACTCGTCCGCGTTTTTTGATATTTTGAAGAAGACGATCTGTATTTTGATACAAATAAATATACAAATCAGGTTTTGGCATTTCTCTGTAAATAATATCGAATAGATTTCTATACAAACGATATTCATCTTCTGCAAGCGTTATCTTTGCAAAAATCAGTGATTTAAAAATATGATAATCTGCAACGATAAAATCTTTAAACAAATCAAATTGAGCCAAATCATCTGCCAATTGCTGATAGCGATCGGCCAAAAAAGACATTTCTAAAGGAAACGCATATCGGTTCTGATCTTTGTAAAACTTTGGAAGAAACGGATTATCTGCAAATCTCTCTAAAACCGTTTTTCCGTTAAAATCTTCCGATATTTTATGCACCAAAGTAGTTTTTCCTGCACCAATATTTCCTTCAAAAGCAACATAATTAAATTGGTTTAACGGAATTTCTCCTATCGGACTTTTCAAATCCTGAACAACCGTACACACACTGTCATCTGGAGTAATCGCGATCAATTCTGAAATTGTTTTCTGCAAAATAGGATGTTTCCAATTCAACTTTAAATCCTGCATTGGCAGTAAAACAAAGTTTCTATTCTGCATTAATGGATGCGGCACTTGAAGTTTTTCTGTATCAATTATTTCAGCATCAAAAGCAATCAAATCAACATCGATAATTCTAGACTGATATCCTTCCTGATTCAAGCGGATTCTTCCCAATTCTTTTTCAACTTTTAAAACCTGATTTAATACTTTTTGTGCAGAAGAATAGGTATGCAAAAGAAGTGCACAATTATAAAACGCATCACTCTCAAAACCCCATGCAGGAGTTTCGTAAAGTTTTGAAACCTCAATAACAGTCCCTACATTTTGGTGTATCAAATCAATACATTTCTGAATGTTTTCTAGTCTGCTGCCTTGGTTGCTGCCTATCGATAAAACGACTTGATGCTGTAATTTCATAATTAATGCAAATTAACTAAAACTATTTTAGAATTAACCAATATATTTGTGAAACGACGTCTCAAATCTCATCAATAATTTAGAAGTCTAATTTGTAACATTTTGCCCTTTTTCGCTACTTATTAAAAAAATATACATATGAAGTTTTTAGGAAATGTAATTGCCACAGTAATTGGTATTTTTGTATTTATTATGCTCTTCTTTTTTGGAGTAATCTTTATCGGAGCCATTTTTGGCGGAGACGACACTGTTTCGGTTAAATCGGATTCGGTTATTGAATTGAATTTAAAAGAAATTAAAAATGATTACGCAGGAAAATATAAAGATCCTTGGGTAACTGTCTTTTCAGACAAAAAAGGCATTGGTTTGACAGATGTTATCAATGCAATTGAAGCGGCAAAAACAGATGACAACATCAAAGGAATTTCGATTTTAAATGATGAATCTTCTCTTGGTCTTGCGCAATATAAAGATTTAAGAAATGCTCTAGAAAGCTTTAAAAAATCTGGAAAATTTGTCTGGGCTTATGCCAACACTTATTCGCAAAAAGAATATTATTTAAATTCTGTTGCCAACACTATTTATTTAAATCCTGCTGGAGATCTTGATTTTAAAGGTCTTTCTTCTGAAATTATGTTTTTCAAAGATTTTCAGGATAAATCTGGAATTCGCATGGAGGTTATTCGTCACGGAAAATATAAAAGTGCCGTTGAACCTTTCTTAGAAAATAAAATGAGTGATGCCAACAGAGAACAAATCACTGCACTTTTGAACTCTATTTGGGCTACCGTTTCTGCTGATATTTCAAAAAGCAGAAATATTCCGCTTCCTAAATTAAACGAAATTGCAAACGGACTTCTGGCAAGAACTCCAGAAATGGCCAAACAACAGCATTTGGTTGATATTATTGCTTACGAAGATGTTTATCATGATGCCATTAGAAAAGCGCTGAAAGTAGACAAAGACGAAGATTATAATAAAATTTCAATCTCAGATTATACTCAAAATAACGTAACAACAGCATTAGCTAATACAGCGTCAGATCAGATTGCCATTATTTACGCTCAAGGCGAAATTGGAAGCGGCGAAGGAGATGTAAATACTATTGGAGAAGGTTCAATGAGACGTTCTTTGCAAGAAGCTAGAAAAAATGACGATGTTAAAGCTATCGTTCTTAGAATTGACAGCCCAGGTGGAAGCGCTTTGACTTCAGATTTAATTTGGAGAGAAATCGAAATTACCAAAAAAGTTAAACCCGTTGTAGTTTCTATGGGTAATTATGCTGCTTCTGGCGGTTATTATATTGCCTGTAACGCCAATAAAATATTTGCCGAAAACAATACGATTACAGGATCTATTGGGGTTTTCGGAATGCTGCCTAACTTTAGTCCATTGGCTAACAAATTAGGAATCAATTCTGAGCAGGTTAAAACGCATGAAAATTCCGCAAACTACAGTCCGTTTTTACCTGTCGATGAAAAATTCAAAGCTTTTACCTTAGAAGGAGTTGAGAAAATCTACAACACTTTTGTAACCCATGTTGCCGAAGGCCGTAAAATGACTTTTGCACAAGTTGATTCTATTGCACAAGGTAGAGTTTGGTCTGGAACCGAAGCTTTAAAGATTGGTTTAGTTGATAAAATAGGCGGACTAAATGATGCCATTGCTGAAGCAGCAAGAATCGCTAAAATAAAAAATTACAGTACTCAGAATTATCCTGAATACGAAAAAACCTTAAACGATCTATTAGGTAATCTTCCTTTTGCAAAATCAAAAGAGGCGTTTATAAAAGAAGAAATTGGAGAAGAAAATTATCTACTTATTGAGCAGGTTAAGAAATTCCAAAAACAAAAAGGAGTGCAAGCCATATTGCCTTACGGAATCAATATTTATTAATTTGAATTAAAAGATGAATAAAGTAATTCTTTTTTTGACGGTTTTGTTTTGGAGTTTTATAAATGCTCAAAATCAAAAAGAAATCACGTTTAAGGAAACACCAGCGATTTTAAAGATCAATAACGATCAAATTTTTGGCACGCTAACAACGCCAGATTTAACCAAAAAGTTTCCAGTTGCTTTAATCATTGCGGGTTCTGGCCCAACGGACCGAAACGGAAATAATCCGATGATGAAAAACAATTCGTTGAAAATGCTGGCAGAAGCTTTAGCAAAAAACGGAATTGCGTCTTTACGATACGACAAAAGAGCAATCGGAGAAAGCAAAGCTGCCGGAGGTTCTGAAAGCAGTCTGGTTTTTGAAAATTATATTCAAGATGCGAAAAGCTGGATTAATTATTTAAAACAGGATAAACGTTTTTCTAAAATAATTATAATTGGTCACAGCGAAGGTTCTTTGATTGGAATGGTTGCCAGTGGAAAAGCAGATAAGTTTATTTCGATTGCAGGCGCGGGCGAACCAGCAGATCAGATTTTGAAAACGCAGATTGGAGCAAAGTCAATGAAACAGCTTAATGACATGACTTTCCCAATTATTGATAGTTTAAAAAATGGATTTGAGGTAAAGAAAGTCGACCCGATGCTAAATTCTCTTTTCAGGCCAAGCGTTCAGCCTTATCTAATTTCGTGGTTCAAATACAATCCGCAAACCGAAATACAAAAGCTTACCATTCCTATTTTATTAGTACAAGGAAATAATGATATTCAGATTGCAGTAAAAGATGCCGAAAATTTAAAACAGGCAAACAAAAATGCAGACTTGCAGATTATTGACAAAATGAATCATATCATGAAAATTGTTGATGGCGGTCAAGAAGCTAATTTAGCCAGTTACAATAACGAAACACTTCCTATTTCAGAAGTCTTGATCGAGAAAATAGTTTCATTTATTAATAAATAATAAAATAAACACCCTAAAAAATCCGTTTTGAAAATAGTTCTCAACGGATTTTTTTTATTTAACAATTTTAATAATTTTCTTACATAATTAAGAAAACTTTATCTTTAAACTCTAGTAAAAAAAACTATTTTTGCAGGAGTCGATTTTAAAAATGTAAACCCTCAAATCTATTTATATGCTAAAAAAAGTTTTAAAAATAAGTGCCATAGTCCTTGTGGTATTTGTTGCGGCATTATTTGCCATTCCGTTTTTGTTTAAAGACCAAATCAAAGCTAAAATTGTTGAAGCAATCAACGAAAGTGTTGATGCCAAAGTAAGTTTTACAGATGCTGATTTAAGTTTATTTAAGAATTTTCCAAACGCGACAGTTGGAATCGAGAAATTAGTTATCATTAACAAAGCTCCTTTTGAAGGTGACACCTTGGTTTCGTTAGGAGAATTAAATTTAAAAATGAGCATTAAAGAGCTTTTCAAAGGAAAAGAAGAGCCTTTAAGCATTCAGGGAATTAGTTCTACTAACGGATTAGTAAATATCATTTTCAATAAAGATGGTGTTGGAAACTTTGATATTGCTCTAAAAGACAAAAAAGAAGACAAGAAAGACGAAGCAAGCAAACCACTTGCATTGAAAATTCAAAACTATAAAATTGAGAATTTTACTTTTAGATACATCGATCAAGGTTCTAAGATTAAAATGGTAATTGACAGTTTAAACCACGAAGGGACTGGAGATTTCACCAATTCAAAATTAGATCTGGCTACAAAATCTACTGCAAAAGTTTCATTGGACATGGATAAAATGAATTACATGAAAAATGTGAAACTAACTTTAGACGCTGTTCTTGGAATTGATTTAGAGAAAAGCAAATATACTTTTAAAGAGAATAAAGCTTTAATTAATCAATTGCCATTAGAATTTGACGGATTCATTCAAATGACTGAAAAAGCTCAGATTTATGATTTAAAATTTAAAACTCCTACTTCATCTTTTACCAATTTCTTAGGTTTAATTCCTTCTGCTTATGCTGCTGGTTTAGACGGTGTAAAAACTACTGGAGATTTTACAGTAAATGGTTTTGCAAAAGGAGAATTGACAGATACAACTGTTCCTAAATTTAATATCGAAATTGCATCTAACAATGCTTCTTTCCAATATCCAAACCTTCCAAAATCGGTTCAAAATATTGTAATTGATACGAAAATCATTAACGAGACTGGAATTTTAAATGATACTTATGTCAACCTAGATAAGTTATCTTTTAGAATTGATCAGGATGTTTTCAACGCTAAAGCGAATATCAAAAACATTACTGTAAATCCTATTATCGATGCGGCTTTAAAAGGAACAATCAACTTGGCTAATCTTTCAAAAGCATATCCAATCAAAATGGATAAACCTTTGGCTGGTATATTAAAAGCTGATGTTACAACAAATTTTGATATGGCTTCTGTAGAAAAAAGCCAATATCAAAATATCAAAAATGCTGGTACAATGAGCTTGTCAGGATTTAAATATACTGATGAGAACAACAAATCGATGAACATCAGCACAGCGCTTGTTGAATTCAATCCGAGTAAAATTAACTTGAAGCAATTTGATGCTACGACTGGTAAAAGTGATATTAGCATTAATGGAGTTTTAGAGAATTTCTATGGTTTTATGTTTAAAAAACAAGAACTGAAAGGAAACTTCAACATGAGCTCAAACCAATTGGCTGTTGACGATTTCATGACTGCTGGTGAACCTGCAAAAGAAGAAACCAAAACTCCAGCAAAGCCAGCTGATGCAATGAAGATTCCTGCTTTCTTAAATTGTACATTAAACGCAAAAGCAACAACGGTTTTATATGACAATTTAAAACTAAAAGATGTTTCTGGTAGATTGCTTATTAAAGATGAAAAAGCAACTCTTGAAAACTTTAAAACAAATATTTTCGGAGGATCTATTGGTCTTAACGGAGCAGTTTCTACAAAAGAAAAAGTGCCAACTTTTGACATGAATTTAGGCTTTAATCAAGTTGATATTGCACAGACATTTACGCAGTTGGACATGATGAAAAAAATTGCACCAATTGCTGGAATCATTAACGGAAAACTGAATTCAACTATCAAACTGAATGGTAATTTGGACGCAAAAGAATTGACTCCAGATCTTAAATCGATTTCTGGAGATTTAATCGGACAATTACTGTCTACTACAGTAAACTCGAAAAACTCCACTTTACTTACTGCATTAAGTTCGAATGTGAAGTTTGTTGATTTAAATAAAGTGAATCTGAATGACATTAAAGCGGCTTTAACTTTTGATAACGGAAAAGTAAATGTTAAACCTTTTGATATTAAATACCAAGATATTAAAGTAACTGTTGGAGGAACTCATGGTTTTGATCAAACTATGAATTATACTCTAAAATTTGATGTTCCTGCCAAATATTTAGGAACTGAAGCCAATAATTTAATTTCAAAAATGTCCCCTGCTGATGCTGCTAAACTGGATAATATTCCAATCAATGCTTCTTTGACTGGTAATTTTTCAAATCCTAAAATCAGTACAGATATGAAAGCTGCTGTGAGCAATTTAACCACACAATTGGTAAATCAGCAGAAAGAAAAACTGACTCAAAAAGGAACTTCAGCGCTTACCGATTTGATCAACAAAAATACTAAGGCAAAAGATACGACTCAGGCTGCTAAAACTGAAAAAGAGCAGAAAACTCAAGAAGTAACCAAAAAAGCAAGTGATTTATTGAATGGTCTTTTCAAGAAAAAGAATCCATAAAAAGGTGCTGAGATGCTAAGGTTCTAAGGCACTAAGCTTTTCTAAAGCTAAAAAAAACTTAAAACCTCAGCACCTTAGAGCCTTAGCATCTTAAAAAACAAAAAATCCTGTTCATTCGAACAGGATTTTTTGTTTTTATATTGCTTTTGAATAACTATTTAATCTTCCATTATTCAAAATTGTATTTATCGTTTTTATGTATTGTTTTTTCGTGTAGAGATTTACGTCTATACCGATACTGCAATTATCATAAGGTTCGTATTTTTTTAGATTAGAAACAGAAAACAGTCCGATAGTTGGTGTATGTACAGCGCTTGACAAATGCATGATTCCACTATCTGCACCAATAAATAACTCAGCATTTGCAATAACTGATCCTATCTCGCGAATATCTTTGCTATAAAATGTTGGTGCTTTAAATCCGATTTGAGACACATTTTCTACAGGCAGAATTTCAATAATATTATAATCTTTATATTCTGAAATAAGCTGAGAATAAAATTTTTCCCACCACTCTTCTGATAGACATTTTGCTCCTGTTGCGTAAGTAAAAATGCAGATTGTTTTTTTATCGTTATTGGTCAGTTCTTTTAATATTTTTCTGCCTTCTGTAATTTCAGAAGCTGATAATTTGAGATCTATAGGAGCAATTATTTTATTGCTGTTTGTCGGCATTCTCAGTTTTGATAAAAAATTTCGGAAATTATAAACGGGATATTTTGCGATATGTTCAAAATCATTTTTTTGCTCTGCCGACTCCTCGTTGGAATCTCCAAAAAACTTGTATTTTGCATTTGAAAATTGAACTGCCAATCGGCCCGAAGAAGAATTTTGATCTACATTAATGGCTAAATCGTAGTGTGCTCTTTTTAATGAAATCCAAACCTTTGAGTATTCCACTAAGCTTTTAAATGGTTTTTTCGGCAAATGAATTATTTTGTCAACAACGTCATATTTTTCAAAAATAATGGGAGCCAATGTACCTTTTACAAATAAATCAATTTTACAATTTGGAAACATTTCAGACACTTCCTGAACGAGTGGTGTAATCAATAAAAGGTTTCCTAACCTTCCATTTGGTCTACAAATAAGAACTTTTTTGATTTCGCTCTTATCGACCAAAATAAAATCGTCTTGCATATTTGCCTTTCCAACATTCTTTGTGAGGCTCCGCATTATGCTACGTCTGTGCACATTTATTTTGTTTAAAACACTCATTTATGGAATAATTTACGATTACAAAATCTTGATTAATTTAGAAATAGTGGTATTTTCAAATCTACCTTCTTTTATTTTCTAAAAATAAATTCTTCCAATAAGCATTTGTTACAAAATTGTAATCAAATGTATCAATATTCACATGCTATTGTCTTTGGAATTGAGTTAAAATTACAATAAATTATCTTGTATTTAACAAATTACTAGACAGTTACGCAAAAAACATCGACAATTCCCCAGAAACTCTAGACGTCTATTGTGACCACATAACCTTCTGATCCGCGGATATTAAATACCGTTCCATTCTCAAATAATAAATACTGCCCTTTAATTCCAGTTAGTTTTCCGCTAAAAGAAGGGGTTTTATCTAAGTTTAAACTATTCACTTTTGAAGGATAGCTTAAAACTGGATATTGAAGTTCGTAAACGTCATTTTTTTGAGCATAAAAATAATCTTTAACTTCTGCTGGAATTAAACTTTCAATTTTGGCTTTTTCTGCAATAAGGTCAAAATTCTCAACAGAATTCTGCAACATTTTTCTCCAATTGGTTTTATCGGTATAATGATCTTTTAGTGCCACCTCAGTTATTCCAGCCAGATATCGGTTTGGAACCTCAACAATTGCAATAGCTTGAGAAGCGCCTTGATCTATCCAACGAGTTGGAACCTGCGATTTACGGGTTACGCCAACTTTTATTTCGCAAGCTGAAGCCAAATAAACAATGTGAGGCTGCAACTGAGCTTTTGATTCATATTCTAAATCTCTATCTGCAATTCCTAGATGCGCCGTGCTCAATTCTGGTCTCATAATCCAATCTCCAACTGCTGGACTTGAATAGAAGCACTCGTAACAAAAACCTTGTCGGTATATTTTTTTCTTTTTACCGCAATTCAAGCATTGGTAGCCTACAAAATTGATTTCAATTTCTTTATCCAATAATTGATTCACATTTAAGAAACTATCTTCAAAAACCAAATAATATTGAATTGGGCTTCCAAGTTCGGTTTGCATTTTTGTCAGTACGCCTTGATATTGCATTTGTATTTTTATTTATAATTGCTGATTTCGATTTATCAAAAGATTTAAAATTTTTTGTGTTAAAATTCGTTTTATTAGATAGAATCTTTACTTCAAATAGAATTGTTTTTTACAAAAAAATATTATTTTTGATATGAAGACAAAGTTACTATTTGTCTCTCGATATTCAAATTTTAAGTTTTTTGTTTTGCAAAGATTGTAAGATTTAAAAACCTAAAATCCTTTAACTAAAAAACACATCCATGCCTTTATCAATTATCAATTCGTTTGCATCCTGGGTCCTCAAACAAAGGATTCATCAAATAGAACTTTTTTTAAAATACCCAAATGAAGTTCAAGAAGAATTATTGCATAACTTATTGACGGCATCTGAAAATACAGTTATTGGAAAAAAATATGAATTTTCGAGCATTAATTCATATCAGACATTTGCTGAAAGAGTTCCTATTGCAACTTATGAAGAATTACAGCCACTTATTGAACGCACACGTTTGGGAGAGCAAAACGTTTTTTGGGAAAGTCCAATTAAATGGTTTGCCAAATCGAGTGGCACAACAAATGCAAAAAGTAAATTTATTCCTGTAAGCAATGAAGCTCTGGAAGATTGCCATTACAAGGGCAGTAAAGATCTTTTGTGTCTTTATTTAAATAATAATGAAGATTCTGAATTGTTTTTAGGAAAAAGTCTTCGCTTGGGCGGAAGCTCTCAGATTTACGAAAACAACAATACTTTCTTTGGAGATTTATCGGCTATTTTGATTGAAAACATGCCTATTTGGGCCGAATTCAGCAGTACTCCAAGCAGTAAAACTTCGTTAATGAGCGAATGGGAAACGAAAATTGCAGCCATTATCAACGAAACTAAAAATGAAAATGTAACCAGTTTTGCTGGAGTTCCGTCTTGGATGCTGGTTTTAATGAATAAAGTTCTTGAAAACACAGGCAAACAGAGCTTATTAGAACTTTGGCCAAATCTGGAAGTTTATTTTCATGGAGGCGTAAGTTTTTCTCCTTATAGAGAACAGTACAAAAAACTATTGCCAAGCAAGGATTTTAGATATTACGAAATATACAATGCTTCTGAAGGCTTTTTTGCGATTCAGGATTTAAATAATTCAAGCGATTTATTATTAATGCTGGATTACGGAATTTTCTATGAATTTATTCCGATGGATACTTTTGGAACTCCAAACCAAAAAGTGGTTCGTCTGGCAGATGTTGAATTGAATAAAAACTACGCCATTGTTATTACTACAAATTCTGGCTTGTGGCGTTATTTAATTGGCGATACGGTTCGTTTTACTTCTTTAAATCCGTACAGAATTAGAGTTACGGGAAGAACCAAACATCATATTAATGTTTTTGGCGAAGAACTAATGGTTGAAAATACTGATCAAGCTATTGCAAAAGCTTGTCAGGTGACTCAAACTGAAGTTATCGATTATACGGTTGCTCCTATTTTTATGCACGACAAAGAAAAAGGCGCTCATGAGTGGATGATCGAATTCAAGAAAGATCCTGCCGATGTAGGTCTTTTCCAAAAAGTACTAGATGAAACCTTGCAAACCCTAAATTCCGACTACGAGGCGAAACGCTATAACAATATGACATTAAATCCTTTGGTGGTTAATGTTGCCAGAGAGAACTTATTTTATGACTGGCTAAAGGAAAGAGATAAATTGGGCGGTCAGCATAAGATTCCGAGGCTTTCGAATCAGAGAGACTATTTGGAACAATTGAAAGAAATGTGCTAATAACAACTTACAAAATGAAAGACACAAAATTCAGCGAAATGACCACTGAAGAACTGATTAAAAATCAGAAAACATTAAAAACCGTGAATACTATTTTTTGCGTGGTTCTTTTTATGTTATTCATTCTTAATATATTCATTGTTTTTATGAAAGGGTTTAGCGCTATGAATGTTATTCCTGTTGCGTTATTGCCTATTCTTTTCTTGAATCTGAAGAATTTAAAGGAAATTAAAAAGGAGTTGGAATCTAGAAGGCAATAGATTCACTGGTTTTTTAAAATATTTATATAATCATAAATGTCGCTTTCAATTAGTTGATTTTTTTGAATCAAATCAGGGTAAACCCCTTCTTCTTTATAGCGAATCATTTTAATAATTGCTATAAATCGCCAATTATTTGCTTCTTTTATATCATTATCTATTAGACTACTTTCAATTTCTTCTTTACAGTTAATTTCACTATAAATTGTACGATTGATTATTTTTTCTCTCAATCGCTCTTTCTTTTCTTTAGTATCAAAAACTTCATTTGGAATAAGATCGTGTTCAATTATCTTTTCAATTATTTTGTTCGCTTCTGATAAATTCCCTCTCTCTCTTAATATCCTAACTTTTAACATCCATAAATTATGTATGTAATCCCAAACATTATATTTGCCATTAAAACTAACATTAGTTGTTTCATCAATAATTTTTATTGCATTTTCTAAATCTCCAATAATATAAATCCAAAAAGCAAGATCGTTTAAATTTCTGATATCTTTTTCACTATTAAAAGAACATTTTTCTTGTAACTTCTTACAAAGTGATGTTACTATTTTATTTTGATGCTTTAATCTGATATTTTCAAATAATTCTTTCATGCCAATATTTATTTATAACTTCTCTTGTTTAGATAATTTAACAAAAGTAAAAAAGAAAACAGACTCCAATATCCTTTAAATAGCAGAATTATAACAAATTAAGACACTAAGTTAAACTTATTACACACGATAATTCCACTAAACCCGCATGAGGGATAGAAGTGGAAATCCTTTTTATTTTTTCTTTAAAAATAAAAAGATTGCAGCGGATAGCCCGACCCGCCTTTTTCTGGCGGGGCATGCCCAAATAAAAAACCTCAGCTCTTTATTAAAAAAGACTGAGGTTTGTTTTTTTTTATTTTGATTGTCGAGCTACTTGCGGAGATCCCTCGTTCCTCGGGATGACAAAAATTGGGTTGACTCCTTCTACTTCACTCAGGATGACAATTACTACATCATATCGATATATCTATCGTGGTATCCTAATAAGTATAAAACACCGTCAAGACCTAAACTTGAAATTGAAGTTGAAGCACTTTCTTTTACTTTTGGTTTGGCATGGAAAGCGATTCCAAGACCTGCTAAGTTTAGCATTGGCAAATCGTTTGCTCCGTCTCCAACCGCAATAGTTTGGTTAATGTGAATTCCTTCTTTTTCGGCGATTGCTTTTAGATATTCTGCTTTTTTCTGACCGTCTACGATATCGCCGATATATTTACCGGTTAGTTTACCATCTTTTATTTCCAATTGATTGGCATGAACATAGTCAATTCCTAATTCTTTTTGAAGATATTCTCCGAAATAAGTAAATCCTCCTGAAAGAATTGCGGTTTTATAACCATAATATTTTAAAGCTTTCATCAAACGATGTGCGCCTTGCGTGATTGGCAAATTAATCGCAACGTTTTGCAACACTTCTTCGCTTAAACCTTCCAAAAGAGCCATACGCTTTTTGAAACTTTCGTTGAAATCAATTTCACCATTCATAGCCGATTCTGTAATGGCACGAACTTGATCTCCTACCCCATTCAATTCTGCCAATTCATCGATTACTTCAGTTTGAATTAAAGTCGAATCCATATCAAAGCAAACCAAACGGCGGTTTCTTCTGTAAATATTATCTTCCTGGAAAGAGATATCAACGTTGAGCGTTCTGGAAATTTCCATAAAACTAGCTGTCATGGTAATCTTGTCGACAATTTCGCCTGTAACAGACAATTGAATACAAGAACGTGGATATTCTTCTTTTTCTACAATAGAAGTTCTTCCTGTTAATCGGATAATAGAATCAATATTTAAATTCTGATCTGACAATATTTGGGTCACTGCAGACAATTGTGATGCTGCCAGTTTTTCTCCCAAAATATTGATGATATAACGCTGTTTTGATTGTGATTTTACCCAAGTTTCGTAATCTTCGATAGAAATCGGAATAAATTTTACTTTGATTTCCAATTCGTATGCTTTGAACAAAAGATCTTTTAAAACGGGCGCTGAAGAAGAACCTGCAGCAATTTCGAACAAAATTCCTAAGGAAAGTGTATCATGTATATCAGCTTGCCCGATATCTAAAATATTAGCGTCGTACGTTGCTAATACAGCTGTTAAACCTGCTGTAACTCCAATTTTATCGTGTCCAGAAACTTTTAATAAAATAATTTCTTTATCTTCTGCTGCCATTTTTCTTTCTTGATTATGAAGCGACAAAAATCGGCAATCTCTTGTTGATAAAAAAGAATAATCATTGTTTTTTTGAAACAAAAAAGCACATTTCCATGTGCTTTTTCGAGTAATTTAACATTTCTGTTTTATTATTAAAATAACATAACTTTTATGTTATTTCTTGTTCATGTTTTCGTCAAAATTTACCATCCAATTGATTCCAAATTTGTCTTTAAACATTCCGAAATAAGCTCCCCAGAAAGTTTTGTTCATTGGCATTTCTACTTTTCCTCCTGCAGAAAGTCCGTTAAAAATTCTATCTGCCTCTTCTGTGCTTTCTGTATTAATAGAAACGGAAAAGTTTTCTCCAATAGGCAAATCGCCAAATCTTGTCGAACTATCACTTCCCATTAAAATAGTATCTCCAATTGGAAGGGAAACGTGCATTATTCTTTCAGCGTCTGCTTCAGAAACTTGATCACATCCTTCTTCTTTTGGCATGTCTTTAAATTTTCCAATATATGGAAATTCACCTCCAAAAACGGATTTGTAAAATAGAAATGCTTGTTCGCAATTTCCATTAAATAATAAATAAGGATTTACTGTTGCCATGATATTTTTTTTAATTGTTAATTATAAATTTTAAATTATTAGTTGCTCTTCTTTCTTCTATTCTCTTGCTTTTACTTCTCAGACAATTCTTTAATCAATTCCACCGCTTTTGGAAAAGCGTCTTTGAAATAATCAATATGTTTTTCGATTACATCTACCTCAACATGAAGATTTACAGCATCTCCTTTTTGAGTTAGTTTATAAGTTTCCAATGCACCACTCCATTTTTCCGTTTCCGCATTTGGTGGCACTTCTTTAAAATCTTTGATTTCACCAAGATGCTTAAAAGCCATATATTCGTTCGGCATTTTAGTCTCAATAAGACTATTCATTCCTGCTCCGCCAGGACCTAAAAAATAAATTTTATCTCCTTCGTTCCAATTCGATTCTGCATAACTTCCTTCGCAAAAAGCGCTTGTCCACTTTCTGTAAGTTTCATCATCCCATAAGACTTTCCAAATTTTTTCTTTAGAAGCCTTTATCTCAATATTAAACACTAATTTTTCCATCTTAATCTGGTAATTTACTAAAATCCATAAATAAAACATTCCAACGATGACCGTCCAAATCGGTAAAACCGCAACCGTACATCCAGCCCTGACTTTCGGCTGGAGGAGCAAAAACGTTTCCGCCGGCTTCTTTGACTTTTTCAGCTAATTCATCAACTTCTTCCCTACTTTCTGCGTCGATCGAAATCAAGACTTCTGAACTTGATTTCGTATCGGTAATACTGTTTTGAGAAAAACTTGAAAAAAGCATTTCTTCAAAAAGCATTATTACAAAATGTCCTTCACCTACAATCATGCACGTCGAACTTGGCGTATCATGCTGTTCATTAAACGAAAAACCAATTTTCCAGAAAAAGTCTTTCGCTTTTGCCACATCCTTTACAGGAAGATTCAACCATATTTGTTTTGTCATTTTTTGTTTTTTTTTGTTGGGGTTAGATATTTATTTCTTTTTAAACCATATAAGAGATATAAGCAAATTTAAGTTTGTAATCTTTGAACCTTTGTTACTTTGAGCCTGTGAACCTAAAATTAATTAGCTTCAACGTAACTTTTAAAATTATCTAGAATTGCCTGCCAGCCAGCACGCTGCATTTCTTCTGGGTTTTGTGTTTCTGGGTCAAAACTTTCAATTATCTCAACACCGTCTGCTGTTTTTGTAAAAGTAATTTCGACTTTTCTTCCATCTCCCATAACATACGAAAGCGCTTCGTTTGGTTTTACAAGAGTAAATTCACCTCCAAAATCAAAACTCATACTTCCGTCTTTTGCCGCCATAGTCGATTTGAATTTCCCTCCTTCTCTCAAATCAGCTTCTGCGTAAGGTGTGTGCCAATCAGGAGAAGCAAAACTCCATTTTGTAATATGTTCCGGAGTATTCCAAAAGTTCCAAACTTTGTCAAGAGATGCATTCACGGTGTTTTTAATTGTTATCATTTTTATAGTTTTTTAATATTCTTTTGTTTGATCTGTTTCGTATTAATTATTACATATTTTCTGGAATCTGACTTTCATCCATAAAGAAAACTTCCCAATGATGCCCGTCAACATCCAAAAAAGTTCTTTGATACATCCAGCCATAATCATTTGTCTGGTTATAATCTGTTCCACCTGATTTGATGGCTTTTTCCATCATTTCATCAACCTGCTCTCGAGTGTCTACAGAAATAGCAATAATAGCTTCACTAGTTGTTGTTGAATCACAAATTTGTTTTTTGGTAAAGGTTTGATAAAACTCTTCTACCAAAATCATCACAAATATATTTTCATCAATAACCAAACAAGCTCCTTTTTCATTTGTGAATTTTGGATTGGTCGAAAAACCAAGTCCGTTATAAAAAGACACTGCCCTGTTTAAATCTTTTACAGCAAGATTTAAGAAGATTTTTGTTTTCATCTTTATAAAATTACGAATTAATTAAAACAAATTTAATTTTTTAAGATTACTTAAAAATGCCAATAAAAGTCATTTTTAGGGGCATTTAAGACATTTTACTTATTTTTGTAAGATATTGAAACTTCAAAAAACCAAAATATCATGAGCACGAAACTAGGCTTAATCATACCTCACGATTATAAATTACTGAGCATCGCGGCAATATTAGAGGTATTCGAAACTACCAATAAACTTACTCCTGGAACCGAAAAACCATTTGAAATTATGATTTTTCAGTCGCAAGAGCAAAACGATCAAGGAAATTTATTTGGATATAAAAGCAACGCAATTGAAACTTCAGATAGTATTCTAGACTTAATTTTAATTCCCGCTTTTACGACAGATAATATGAGCGAGATGATTAAAAAGAATAAAAGTTTTATTCCGTGGTTGCAAAAACAGCATAAAGCTGGAGCCGAATTAGCCAGTTTTTGCACGGGAGCTTTCTTGTTTGCCGCTTCTGGTTTACTGAATGAAAAATTGGCCACTACACATGTTGATGCCTGCAGCGCATTTACCAAAGCTTTTCCGATGGTAAAATTAAAACCAGAAGAAACTTTGACTGCAGACGGGAGTTTATACACTAGTGGAGGATCTACCTCAACTTTTCACTTACTGATTCTTTTGGTTCAGAAATTCTGCGGTAATGAGATGGCAGTTAAAATTGCCAAAATATTCTCAATCGACCTGAACAGATACAAACAAAGCTATTTCAGCACTTTTAGACCCAACCATTTGCACAATGATTCTTTGGTAGCCATGTTACAGCAAAAAATTGAGAATCAATACCATTCCATCGAAAAACTGGAAGAAATCACAAAAGATATTCCGACAAGTACCAGAAACATGACACGCCGTTTTAAACAAGTGACAGGAATTCCTCCGATAGAATATTTGCAAAATATAAGAGTCGAAAGTTCGAAGAAATACCTAGAGCAAACCCAGCTTTCCATTTCAGAAATCATCGAGAAAACAGGCTATAATGACCCAAAAGCTTTCAGAAAAGTGTTTTATAAAATGGTCGGCATGAAACCTATTGAATATCGCGAAAAATTTAGAGTGCAATAAATGTTTTTTTTATAACTATTTTTCTTATTTTTAGCTTCGGTTTCTAAATTTTAAAAACATGAAAAGAATTTTCGGAATTTTATTAATTACTTTATTTTCAGTTAGCTGTGATTCAAATCCTTTTAAAGAAGAATCTATTGATGGATTTAGCCTTGATGCCTTTGTAGACTTCAGCATTGTTAATTCTAAAAACGAAGATTTATTAAATCCGAACAATCCTGACAGTTATGACCGAAGTAAAATAAAAATACTTTTTTTATTAGACGGAAAATTGGTTCCTCAATATAAAGGAAACTTAGATTACCCAAATTTCTTCACTATTTATCAAAATTCAGATCGATATGTAATTAGGGTTTTCTTAAATTATGATGAGGGAGAAAAATTCCCTGAAACATATATTCAATGGAATGAAAATGAAAAAGACATCGTAAAGGTTGAATATTCTAGAACAAAAAATTCTATTAGCAAAAAAAATGTTTGGTTTAACGATCAAGCAATTACTAGTCCTACTTATTTTACTATTACAAAATAATCCTTTTAGCTAGTTATTGTATTTATGTTTTTATAATCCGCATTAGGTTTTTTATTGGTTTTCAGAAACAGTTGTTTCTTTTTTTTCCTTATTACAAGAAAAAACAAATGCCAGACAAATTATAAAAAACATTCTCATCACATTAACGATCTACTCAAAAGCACAAACGAAAATAGGGTTTAAAAAAAGTATAAAAAAAAAGACCTGTTCAAATAAATGAACAGGTCTTTTTATTGATTTTATTAAAATTCAAAACTTTAACAAAGTTATCTTAACTTTAAGAAGCAATTTCCATACGTTTCAATAAGTTTTTACTTAACGTATGTTCTGCATACTCTTTATCGATTGTCAAACTAATATCGTCTGATGTTGGCAATTCATACATCGCATCTGTCAAGATAGCTTCGCATAAAGAACGTAATCCACGAGCACCTAACTTATATTCTAAAGCTTTATCTACAATAAAATCTAAAGCTTCATCCGTAATTGTAAACTCAACATCATCCATTAAGAATAGTTTCTGATATTGTTTGATCAACGCATTTTTAGGCTGTGTTAAAATGGCACGAAGCGTTGCTTTATCCAAAGGATCCATATGCGTTAAAACTGGTAAACGTCCAATAATCTCAGGAATCAAACCAAAGTCTTTAATGTCTTTTGGAATGATATATTGCAATAAATTGTCTTTGTCGATATTGTCAGTGTTTTTAGAAGTTGAATAACCAACTGCCTGACGGTTTAAACGTTTTGAAATAATACGCTCCACTCCATCAAAAGCTCCACCAGCAATAAATAAGATATTTTGAGTATTTACCTCAACAAATTTTTGGTCTGGGTGTTTACGTCCTCCTTTTGGCGGTACGTTTACAACTGTTCCTTCCAACAATTTTAATAATGCCTGCTGAACACCTTCTCCAGAAACGTCACGAGTTATTGATGGATTATCGCTCTTACGGGCAATTTTATCAATCTCATCAATAAATACGATTCCTCTTTCTGCTTTTGCTACATCATAATCTGCAGCCTGAAGCAAACGAGTCAAAATACTTTCAACGTCTTCTCCAACATAACCTGCTTCGGTCAATACTGTAGCATCAACAATAGCCAAAGGAACATCTAACATTTTAGCAATAGTTTTTGCTACTAATGTTTTTCCAGTTCCCGTCTGACCCACCATAATGATGTTGCTTTTTTCAATCTCCACTTCATCGTCTAATTGCTGTTGCATTAAACGTTTGTAGTGATTATAAACCGCAACCGACATCACTTTTTTAGTCTGATCTTGACCAATAACATATTGATCTAGGAAAGCTCTAATTTCTTTTGGTTTCTTTAAAATTAAGTCCCCAACTAGTTTTGCGCTTCCGCTAGATTTTAATTCTTCTAAAACAATTCCGTGTGCCTGTTCAATACACTTATCACAAATATGTGCATTGATACCAGCTATTAATAAATTAGTTTCTGGCTTCTTTCTTCCACAAAACGAACATTCTAATACTACTTTTGCCATTCTTTATTTAAGTTACTAAGCTGCAAAGATACTAAGTTTCTAAGCTTTTTAATTTAATAAAAACTTAAAAACTTAATCCTTTGCAGCTTAAGTCTTTATTTTTTGTTTCAAGTTTCAAGTTTCAGGTTTCAAGTTGGCACGTTATTTACAGAACTTGAAACCTGAAACTTGAAACAATTTAAACTTTAAAAATTATCCTCTTCTTAATACTTCGTCAATCATTCCGTACTCTTTAGCTTCGTCAGCGATCATCCAATAATCACGCTCACTGTCTTTGTGTACTTTGTCAAAAGGCTGACCTGAATGGTGAGAAATGATGTTGTATAATTCATCTTTTAATTTCAACATCTCACGTAAATTGATTTCCATATCTGTTGCAACACCTTGTGCTCCTCCAGATGGCTGGTGAATCATTACTCTTGAGTGAGGCAATGCAGAACGTTTTCCTGCGGCTCCTGCACACAATAAAACGGCTCCCATAGAAGCTGCCATTCCTGTACAGATTGTTGCCACATCTGGTTTAATGTACTGCATGGTATCATAAATTCCTAAACCTGCATAAACACTTCCTCCTGGCGAGTTTAAGTAAATTTGAATATCTTTTGAAGCGTCAGCGCTTTCTAAAAATAACAACTGAGCCTGAACGATATTAGCAATCTGATCGTCAATACCAGTTCCTAAAAAGATAATTCTATCCATCATTAATCTTGAGAAAACGTCTAATTGAGAAATATTCAACTGACGCTCTTCAATAATATATGGAGTCATGTTTGTTGGCGTCATTGCAGCTACGATTTTATCGTAATACATTGCGTTTACTCCTTGGTGCTTTGTAGCAAATTTTTTGAATTCTTTACCGTAGTTCATATTTTTAGTTTATAAAGTTTGAAAGTCTATAGTCAGAAATTGACTAAAACGAATTAAACAAAGTTCATACCTTTTTACAAGAGATGCCAATTTGTCTTCTTTTTTAAGATGCTAAGATTCTAAGCTACTAAGGTTCTAAGTTTTTTTTCTAAGAAACGTTTACCAACTTGAAACCTGAAACAAAAAAAAGAACGTCAACAGAATAAAAAATTCCATTGACGTTCAAATATAATTATTTTTATCTTTCAGTTTCTGTAATAAAATCTTAATTTTTAAAAAGTATACCTCTTAACTTTCGACTTTAGAACTTTTAACTTTCAGACTAAATTTATTCTCCGTAAGAAGCTGCAATAAATTCTTCGTAAGTAACCTCTTTTGTAGTTGGGTTAGCTTTTTCTTTGAAGATATCTAACATTTTAGCTGCTACAACTTGCTCAGAAAGTCTTTTCACCTCATCTTGGTTAGATAAAACTCTAGCCACGATTCCTTGAACTTCTTCGTCAGTTGGGTTTGTTTGTCCAAATTGAGCCATTTGTTGTCTGATTGCGTTTGATGTAAACTCTTTCAAATCTTCAAATGTAATTTGGATATTGCTTTGAGCTAATGCTTTTCCTTCGATTAATTGGAAACGTAATCCTTTTTCAGATCTTGCGTATTCAACCTCAGCTTCTTCTGCAGTTAATTTTTTCTCACCTACAGTTTGCAACCATTTTTTAAGGAATTCAGCTGGTAAATCGAATTTTGTGTTTTCGATTAAGAAATCCTGAACATCTAATAATAATTTTTGGTCAGCTTGCTGTGCGAATTGAGCCTCAGCATCTTCTTTAATTTTAGCTTTTAAATCTTCTAAAGAAGCTACTTTTCCTTCACCAAAAAGTTTATCAAATAATTCTTGGTTTAATTCAGCTGGCTCAGAACCATTGATAGCGCTGATAGTAAAGTTTACCTCAACATCTAAACCGTGAACACCTTCGTGACCAACTTTTAAGTAATCCATTAATTGGTGATCGTCTTCAAATAAACCTTTTGTGCTTACTGTAACAACATCTCCAACTTTTTTACCTGTGAATTGTTTTTGAGCTTTTTTGCTGAAAGTATCAACAGAGATTGTAGTAGTATTGTTGATTCCGTTTGCTTCATTTGAGAAAGTTCCAGTTAAATCAGATTTAGCATCAGATACTTCTTGTGGAACTGCTTTTCCAAATTGTTTTTGGATACGCTCAACTTGTCCGTCGATTAATTTATCGTCAGCAGTAACGATATATTTTACGATATTGTTTTTAGCTTCAAGATCAATTTCGAAGTTTGGCACTAAACCAATTTCGTATTCAAAAGTTAATTCTTCAGCATCCCAGTTAAAATTTTCGTTTACTTTAGCAAGAGGAGTTCCTAAAAGATTTAATCTTTCAGATTGAATATAACGCTCTAAAGCCAAATCAACTACTTTTTTGATCTCTTCTTGCTTAATAGCTTTTCCGTATTGTTTTTCAACAAGATCTTTAGGCACGGCACCTTTTCTAAATCCTTTTACTTGCGCTAAAGGCATTTTTTCGTTAATTCTTTTTGCTACTTGACCTTTATAATCCATATGAACAACGTTCATAACGATTGTCTCGTTTACAGCGTCTATTGCTACTCTTTTAATATCCATCTTCTTCTTTAATTTACGTAATAAAATTGGGTTGCAAAATTATAAAATTTTTGCAACCCAACCAAGTTTTTAATCTATTGTATTTGAAGCAGTTTTAATCTGCCGATTTGTTTTTATTTATCGTCTCCTAGTATTTTATAAGTAAGAGATTGAAGTATAGACAAAATAATGCTGAATATTAATGCTGTCCAAAATGAATTTACTGCAAAACCGCCTACAATATTAGTGCACAGTAAAATAATTACCGCGTTGATCACCAGTAAAAACAAACCTAGAGTGACAAAAGTAACAGGCAAGGTCAAAATCACTAAAATTGGTTTTATAAAAACGTTCAGCAATCCTAAAACTACTGCTACAATTACAGCTGTACCAAAACTAGCAACATGCACTCCCGTCAGAATATTAGACAATAATAAGACTAAAGCAGCAGTAACAAGGAGTCTAAGTAATAATTTCATAGTTCTTGAGGTTTAAAATTTATTTAAAAGTAATAAAATTTTCATCAAAAACGACTACTCTTTTAAAAACGTAGCAGTCAATTCGAAAAACATCTTTGGATTTTCTGCATGAAGCCAATGTCCAGCATTTGGAATAGTTTCCAGTTTTAAATTTGGAAAATGCTTACGAATTCCATCAACATCTTCGTCTTGAATATAGCCCGAATTTCCTCCACGAATAAATAATGTCGGATTATTAAAAACCAAATTATCTGCCAAAGGTTTTCCAATAGCATCGAGATTATTGTTAAATGCTTCAAGATTAAATCTAAAAGCCAATTGTCCTGGTGCTGCCCAATACAAATTTTTCAGCAGAAATTGTCTTGTTCCAAAATCAGGAACGTATTGGGAGACTATTTCTTCAACATCGTTTCGGCTTGGTTTTATCGAAAAATCGACAGCATTTAATCCTGCCAAAATATCCTGATGGTGCTGTTTGTAAAATCTCGGACCAATATCTGCTACAATCAATTTATCTACAATTTCAGGATGAGTTGTCGCAAAAAGCATTGCCACTTTTCCTCCCATTGAATGCCCAAGAATATCAATTCGTGTAAGGTTGTTTGCTTGACAGTATTCATACACATCTTGAACCATCGCTTCGTAACTCCACTCATCTGAATGAAAACTGCGACCATGGTTTCTTAAATCTAAAATATGAACTTGAAATCCGGCTTCTACATATTGCCCAGCAAGTGTTTTCCAGTTATCTGACATTCCAAGAAATCCGTGCATGATGATAAATGGTTTTCCTTCGCCTTCTATTTTTGAGTATAACATTTATATATAGGTATTAATATCTTTTTTACAAAGGTAAAAAAGATATTAGCAAAAAATATTCAAAAACACAGCTAGAATACATTGTAAGATATTTAACACAAAAATATTTTTACTTTTACGGTTTTCCGTAAGGTAATACGTTTTAAAAGCCCTACTTTCGCACCAAAATCAAGTATTAAAGTCTTGATTTAATAACTTAATTTAAACACCAAATCATGATTAAAAAATTCATTTTGTTATCATTGGTTGCTTCTCAACTTATGGTTTCTTGCTCTAGTGATGACAGCCCAACGACCGATCCAACTCTAGAAGAGCAAATTGCTAATTTAGTAAAGCAGCCTTACTCAAAACTTACTCCAACTGAACAAAAATCAAAATTAGAAGTTGAAGCTAATGAAATGTTGGTTCAGTTAGATAAATCTAAAAGCTCTAGCGCTATTGAAGCAATAGAAAACTTAAACCGTTTATTAGACATTAACACTGTTGATATTTTTAACGGAAAAAATGATAATGAAGTTGAAGATATTTTAAACATCGCTGGTGCTTACGGTATTTACACTTGGAATAACACTAAAAAAATCTGGGATAAAACCGCTTCAACAACTGAACTGAAATTTGTTTTCCCTGCTAAAGAATCTCTAACTACAAACAATGCTGTTTTTTCTTCTAAAGGAGTTTCATCTGATGTAAAAATTAAATACTATGACGGTTACAATGGTACTGAAGAAGTATCTGACAACCTTTTTCTTCCTAGTTCGTCTGACGCAACTTTAACGATAGACAATAAAGAAGCTGCTAAATTTACTCAAACTGCTAAATATTCATCTAAAAACCAGTCTCCAGACGAGTTTGCTTACAAAATGTCTTTAAATGACGGTTATGTTTGGGAAATGAGCGGTTCAAAAGGTACAGCTAACACTTCTAAAGCTACACTTACTTATAACGGAAAAAGCCTAATTTCATTTAATGCTGGAAGCAATTCTGAAATTGACAAACTAATTGATAATGATGAATTAGTTCAGTATAGAGGAAAAGCTAATGGTTTATCTACTTTGATGGACAATTTTGTAATTGTTGCTGATATGGATTTAGCTACTTCTGGTGCAGAGGATGCTGCTTTAGAAAAAAGCTTAGTTTTCCCAGTATACCCTGACAGTTATGATCCTAAATCTGATTTTAAAGCATATTACACCGCTGTAAATGCTTACTACAAAAAGTCTTCTGAAGGAGATGTAGCTAATTTCAACAAAAACTATAAGCTTATTTTAGTTTCTAAAAAGGACGGTACTAAAATCGCCGAAATTGTTGAGCATTCAGAAAAAAGAGAGGCTTCTATCTGGGACACATTCAACTTACCTATGTGGGATGCTAACAACAAATACTGGTATTGGAATGATAAAGGAGAATCATTTACAAGAGAGTCTTATGACGAAGTAACTTACCTAAAATTTAGTGATAACACTGAAGTTGAAATGAGTGCTTATTTCTCTACTGGATTTGAAAAATTACAAACTAAATTTGATGATTTTGTTGCTGCTTTTAACAAGCAATAATTTTAAAATACAATTGAAAAGGCCGATTTGAAAACTCAAATCGGCTTTTCTTTTTTAGGTGGTGTCTTAACAATTAAAGTACTTTGTCCATATCCTGACCAAATTCCTATTCCTCCTTTAATATTCGATTTTAAACTTATATTGGCTGGATAAATTGGATTTTGGCTATTCACAATTTCATTTTGCCAGCTATTCCAAAAATCTAAGGATTCTTTTGTTTGAGTTCTTAATTTTACATGAATTAAATCCCCGTCTGCAAAATAGGGCGTAAATTTAGTTTTAGGAAACAATATTACACCTCTATTTATCTGTACAGAAACAGCTGAAGTTTCAAAATTTTTATCATCTAAATTTCCGTAAAACGAAGGAACAAAAATGGGTTCCTCACCTTCAATTTTAGTTGCAATCTGATAATAATTTTTCTCACCAATTGGATCATCAAATTTTACAAATACATATCCGGTTGTATCTGTAGGATTTCTTTTTATGTATTCTGCACTTTTTAGAGCAACACTTTTAGGAATAGTTGTTACAGCCTCTATTGTTTTATTTAAATATTCAATTTTTAATGAATATTCTTTTCCCGCTTCACCTTTTAATGATGAACCAAAATAAACAAACGGCGGCACTCGATTTTTATCATTCTTAACCCTCAAAACTTCAGAGGTCACTCCATCAGAAATTGTAATTTTTGCAGATCGGATCACATGATTTAAAACGTTTGTCGAATCAATGACATCTGTCACAGGAATACTGCTGGATAATAAAACATTCGCAAAATCACCTTCTTCAATCCACCCTTCAACCACTATTTTCGATTCTAGACTTTTTTCAGTTTTAAAACCATCATTAGAACAGCTTATTAAAATTAAACCTAAAAAAAGAAGCAGATACTTTTTCATATTCTTAAAATTTAAATCTCCAGCTAATAGAAGGCAATATTCTATACAGCACTTTTTCTTTCTGGGTTACTACTACTTTATCTTTATTTTCGTTTACTTCAACATCCAAAACCACATAAATCGGATTAGCAATATTAAAAGTGTTGTAAATTGAAAAATTCAAAGCGCTTTCTTTTTTTGCAGTTCGTATAAAATAATAATTAGCCGCAATATCGGTTCTGATATAATTTGGCATTTGCGCATTATTATAGCCTGAATATTCTTTCACTGGATTATTATTAATGAAATACCATGAAGTTGGCATTGTAAACCTATTCCCTGAACTAAATAATTGAGTAACGCCAAAATTCCATTTAGAATTCAGATCATACATTCCGACAAGAGAAAGATTATGGCGTCTGTCATATTTGGCAAAATAGGTGTTGCCATTATTAAGTTCATCAAAATTTCTATCAGACCAGCTTAAGGTATAACTTAGCCAACCGCTAAACTTTCCATTGCTTTTTTTAAGCATCATTTCAAGTCCGTACGCTTTTCCTTTACCTACATACATATCATTTTTGAATGTTGTGATTTCATTAAACTGGGTAATTCCGTAAGGATACTCCAATAAGTTTTTCATCGAACGATAAAACCCTCCTAAAGAAGAACTCCAATTTCTAGTAATATTTTGATTAGAACCAATAGCAAATTCATTAGATGTTTGAGGTTTGATACCATCTGAACTTGCAATCCAAAAGTCTGTTGGAATCCCAACACTTGATGTTGTTATTAAACTTAAATATTGATACTGCTTATTATAAGATGCATAAAATGAATATTTTTCGTTTGAAACATAATTCAAAACTACACGCGGCTGAAAATGCAGATAAGAATCTGTTCCTGATGTATAATAATTAATTCGCAACCCTAAATCTGCTGTAAGATTTTCTAATATCCTAGGTTTTGCTGTAGTAAAAACTGCGGCTTCATTAGCATTTATAATATCTTGCGAATTATTATTTATGGTTGTAAAATTCTCCACATTTACTTTTTGTGGCTGTAAATTGTGGTAAGCATACTGAAATCCTGATTCAAAAGGAATGTTTTTAAAGGAATATCGAACAGAATTTGTAAATCCAAAATCTTTTACAAAAGACGAAACGTTAAACTGAATTGTCGCTTGCTCCATGCTTAAATCATTAGAATATTGGCTAAAATAAATTGCATTTGACATACTTACTTTAGGAGAAAGCGTTGTAATAAGAGACGGAGATACGGTAAAATTACTCCATTTTAAACTAGTTCGAAGCGCGAGGTTTTCATCTTTAACTTTCAATTCATCTCCACTGACAAAAGCATCGACAACAAATAAATTATTTTTAGAAATTTGAGATAAAAATGTAAAATTCCCATCCGAAAAACCGTATTTCATATCCTGAACATCATTATTTTTTGAACCAGATTTCATAATCGGCCCCACAATTTCATCGATATAAGTTTTTCTTCCAGAAATGTAAAATCCTGTTTTACTGCTAAGCGGAACTGAAACAGTCAATTGTGAAGCCAAAATCCCAACGTTTCCCTGAATGCCAAATTCAGACGGCAGTTTTTTATTGGAATTCAATAATGTTGTTGAGCTTAATCTTCCCCCATATTTTGCATTCGAACTTGACTTATCAAATTCGACATCTTTAATATGATCTGCATTGTAAAAAGGAAAAATCCCTAATAAGTGGGACATTCCATAAATGGGAGTATTATTGTATAATATTGCATTATGCCCAGGATCTCCACCTCTTACATAGAAATAGCCATTTGCATCACCTGAATTCTGAACACCTGGAGTTAACTGTAAAATCTTCAAAATATCTGTTGTGCCTAAAATACTTGGCACCGCAGATAACTCTTTTACATTAAAGGAAAGTTTTCCTCCCGAAAGATTTTTGACAGGATTTTTTTTATCATTCGTAATTACGACTTCTTTTAAAAACGCAATATCTTTTTCTAAAATAATTGATAGTAAAGTATCTTTTTTCAAATCAAATTCAAGATTTTTTGAAAGATAACCCGATTGATTGACTTTTATTTTTATCTGACCCAACGGAATATTTCCAACAAAATTTCCGGAACCATCAGTTGAAGAAACATTTTGAGAATCCTTTGAAGTGAAAAGGATATTCACTCCAACTAAATTTTCGTTTTCAGAAGATTTTACATTTCCCGAAATAATTGCTTTTGATTGTGCAAATACTCCAGAAAAACAAAGGAAACAAAGGAAAGTAATTATTTTCGACACTATATTTTAATAAGAAAAGTGCGAAAATAAACAATTATAAATGTTTTCCTGAGCTAATAAGAGTTTTTATTTTATTAATAATCAGATCTCATTTTCTAGATTAAACTTTTGAATATCACTTTCAATAAGCGCCTTCAAATCTTCTTCTTTTGGCATATAAAGTAAATACTGACTTGCAAAAACACTTTTCTTATCAGCTAGTACAGAATATTTTACAATTGTTTCGTCTTTCTCCGAGCAAAGCAAAATTCCTATTGTTGGCTGGTCGGATTCTCCTTTTTTCAAATCATCATACATTCGCACATACATATCAATTTGACCAATATCTTGATGAGATAAAGTGCCCGTTTTTAAATCAATAATAACAAAACATTTCAAAATATAATTGTAGAATACTAGATCAATATAGAAATCTGAAGTATCTGTAACAATATGCTGCTGCCTTGCCACAAAAGCAAACCCTTTGCCAAACTCTAATAAAAATTGCTGTAAATGATCTATTATAGATGTTTCTATGGTTCGCTCAGAATTCTTCGTATCAGATGACAATCCTAAAAACTCAAAAATATAAGGATCTTTTATTAAGTTTTGTATTGTGTCTGCTTTTGTTTCAACACTTTTATGCTCTAAAACACGCTCAAAAGCCAATGAATTTATTTGTCTTTGAAGTGTTCTGCTGTTCCAATTATTTTCAATGCTTTCGTTTAAATAATAACTTACCTTTTCTTCTGAATTTAACCTTGACAGCAATCGATAATGTGTCCAACTCAATTCGTGACGCAATGCGTCACGAATTGGAAACATTTTATAAAAAGAACGCATATTTCTTAAATTACTATCATCAAACCCTTTACCAAATTCAAATGTTAGCTGATTTGCAAGATTCTTTAAAGTCGATTTTCCATAGTCGGCACGATCTTTTCCTTTTTGTTCATCTTCAATAATTACTCTTCCAATTTCCCAATATGTTTCTAACAAAACAGAATTTGCTATTCTAAAAACACGCTGGCGAGACTGCAGAATAATTTCTTTAATCTCTGAAAACAATAGATTCTGATTTGCAATCATATCAACTACTTAAATTACAACTTAAAAAATCTTACTTTAATTTATTCAAATACATATTTACGGTGTTATCCAAACCTAGATAAAGCGCTTCAGAAATTAAAGCATGACCAATCGAAACCTCTAATAAACCAGGAATATTTTGTTTGAAAAATTTGATATTATCCAAACTCAAATCGTGTCCAGCATTGATTCCTAAACCCAATTCGTTTGCCAACAGTGCAGCTTTTGTGTAAGGTTCAATTCCTTTTTCATTACCTAAACTATATTGGTGCGCAAAAGATTCTGTATACAGTTCAATTCTATCAGTCCCCGTTTTCTTTGCTCCTTCAATCATTTCTAAAATCGGATCAACAAAAATTGAAGTTCTAATTCCATTTCTTTGAAATTCCTGAATAACTTCTGTTAAATATTCTTGATTTTTAATGGTATCCCAACCAGCAGAAGAAGTTATTGCTCCAATTGCATCTGGAACCAAAGTAACTTGATCTGGTTTGCATTCTAAAACCAAATCAATAAAATTATGCTGCGGATTTCCTTCGATATTATATTCTGTTGTAACAACCGCTTTTAAATCGCGTGCATCCTGATAGCGAATATGGCGTTCGTCTGGACGAGGATGAATTGTAATTCCTTGTCCTCCAAATCGCTGAATATCTGTAGCAACTTTTAATAAATCTGGAACATTTCCGCCACGAGCATTTCGAAGCGTTGCTATTTTATTGATATTTACACTTAATTTTGTCATATAAATGGATATTAATTCTAGTAACATTATATTTGTTACGACAAAAATACAAAGTAAAACAGAGCAGTTTTCGGTATTTTTTGATTATTTTGCATCAAATATCTTCAATTGATTTATGACAGAAATTACAAACTATATCACAAACGATTTCAGAGCGATTGACAGTCAGGAAACGATAGCCTCGATTCAGGACTTTTTTGTCGATGTAAATTTTTCTCATTTCCCGATTTTAGAAGATGGTGTTTTTATCGGAAGCATCTCTTCTGATGATGTTGAAACATTTGACATTGAAAAAAAAGCAATTGATTACAAATATACTTTAGAACGTTTTTTTGCCAGAAAATCAATGATCTGGCTCGATGTTCTAGAAGTTTTTGCAAAAAACCACACCAACCTTCTCCCAATTCTGGATGAGAATAATAATTACATAGGGTATTACGAAATGGAAGACATCATGAAGTTCTTTCAGGAAACTCCATTTTTAAAAGAACCTGGTGCGATTATTATTGTGCAAAAAGGTCTTTTGGATTATTCTATGAGCGAGGTGACTCAAATTGTAGAAAGCAATAATGGTAAAGTTTTAGGATGTTTTGTTTCTGAAGCTGATACAGAAAATGTTCAGATTACTGTAAAAATTGGTTTAGGAGCCATTAATGAAATTATCCAAACCTACAGAAGATACGGTTATGAAATTATTTCCGAACATCAGGAAGATACCTATATTAACAGCTTAAAAGAACGATCAGATTATTTAGACAAGTATCTTAATATATAAGTTATGAATGTGCCAATGAGAAAATTAGTTGATTAGATAATTTTCGCATTTCCCAATTATCTAATTGACACATTGACCAATTCTTTAATTTAACAACGAATGAAAATAGCCATTTACGGACAATATTATCAGAACAGTACTGAACCCATTATAAAAGACATTTTCAATTTCTTCAATGCCAACAATGTCGAAATGGTAATTGAAGAAAATTTCTTGAACATGCTTTATGAAAAACAGCTTGTAAAAAAAGAATACACCACTTTTTCTCCAAATACTGCTTTAGACAATAGTTTCGAAATGCTCATTAGCATTGGAGGTGACGGTACAATTTTAAGAGCTGCTGCTTTTGTTCGTAATTCTGGCGTTCCTTTATTGGGAATCAATGCTGGAAGATTAGGCTTTTTAGCTAAAGTTCAGAAAGAAAACATTGATATTTTACTTCAATATGTCATTAGCCAAAATTATACTACTTCTGAAAGAACCTTATTAGGCTTAACTTGCGAGCCATACAATAAAGCTTTTGAAGAACTTAATTTTGCAATGAATGAGGTTACGGTAAGCAGAAAAGATACAACTTCGATGATTACTGTAGAAACGTATTTAAATAATGAATATCTAAATTCTTATTGGGCAGACGGCTTAATCATTTCAACACCAACAGGATCTACTGGATATTCTTTAAGCTGTGGCGGACCAATTTTAACACCAGATGTCAAAAGTTTAGTTATCACGCCAATTGCACCGCATAATTTAACCGCCAGACCGCTTGTTATTCCAGACGATACGGAAATTACTTTACGCGTATCAGGAAGAGAAGATCAGTATTTGGTTTCTTTAGACTCTAGAACTTCTTCTGTAAAAAATGAGTCTATTTTAAAAATAAAAAAAACAGATTACAAAATTAAAATGGTTGAAATACCAGGCGAAACTTTCTTGAAGACTTTAAGAAACAAACTGCTCTGGGGAGAAGATAAAAGAAATTAAACTCTTTTCTGATTCTTCACTATACGATAATACCACATTTTCTCGTTCTGCATGTAGTGAATCATCATTAAATGGCTCAAAATCATAACATAAAATGAAAAAAAAGCACATTTAACTAAAGGAACTTTGATTCGTATCGATAATTATTATATTTGCACGCAATTTTGAATTAAATGAAGAAAATTTTTAATTTATTGTTATGTTTTTTCCCTCTTATTACACTAAATGCTCAGATAAACGAGATTGGTGTTTTTTTTGGCGGAAGTAACTTTGTAGGCGATGTTGGAAAAACAACTTACATCTCCCCAGAAAAACCAGCTTTTGGTATTCTTTACAAATGGAATAGAAGTCCGAGGCACTCATGGAGATTTTCTTATACACAATCAAACATTAGTGGAAATGATTTAAAATCTGATGAGACCGGAAGAAATCAAAGAGGCTATCGTTTTGACAATGACATTAAAGAGCTTTCAGCGGGGCTTGAATTCAATTTTTTCGATTTTAATCTGCATGATTACCATACCAAAGTAAGTCCTTATGTTTTTACAGGTTTAAGCTACTTTGTTTTTGACAACTTATACAGATATACTACAAGCCCAAATGTAATATACACTCAAAAAAATCGCAGTTCAGTAGCGATACCTATTATATTAGGTGTAAAATCAAATATATCGCCACGCTTTATACTTGCTGCTGAAGTTGGAGCACGTTACACCTTTACAGACAATATTGACGGGAGCAACCCTAATACAAGTAATCCAAATATCTTAAAATTTGGAAATTTAAATAATAATGACTGGTATGTTTTCTCAGGTCTTACTTTAACGTATACCTTTGGAAAAAAACCATGCTATTGCGCATACTAAAAATGAATTTAATAGAATCAATAGATCACACAAACTTACCTAAACACCTTGCCATTATCATGGACGGCAACGGACGCTGGGCAAAACAACAAGGCTTTTTACGCGCGTTTGGCCATGAAAATGGAACAAAATCTGTAAAAGAAATCATTAAAACCTCAGCCAAACTTGGAATTGAGTATTTAACCCTATATGCTTTTTCTACAGAAAATTGGAATCGACCAAAATTGGAGGTTCAGGCATTAATGAAAATATTGATCAATTCATTAAAAAAAGAACTTGTTACCCTTCAAGAAAACAATATCAGACTTAATGCAATTGGAAATCTTGATAAATTACCAAAAACAGCCCAAAAAGAACTTTTGGATGTTATGGAAAAAACTAAAAATAATACTCGCTTAACCCTTACCCTCGCTTTAAGTTATGGCTCCAGAGAGGAACTGGTAAATGCTGTAAAAGCAATTAGTGATAAAGTTAAAAATAATATAATTTCAATAGACACTATTGACGATTCAATTATAAATGAGCATCTTTACACGCAAAATTTACCAGACGTAGATTTATTAATACGAACAAGTGGAGAACATAGAATAAGTAATTTTTTGCTGTGGCAAATTGCCTATGCAGAATTATATTTTACTAATGTCTTGTGGCCAGACTTTAAAGACCAAGATTTATATGAGGCTATTATTAGTTATCAAAAAAGAGAACGTAGATTTGGAAAAACCAGTGAACAAATTAAATAATTTTTTAGTGTTGCAAAAAAAAATACAAATAGTCTTTACCCTTTTACTTTTGGGTAGTTTTTCTCAAATTAAAGCACAAGAAAGAGTTCCTTTTGATCAAGGGAAAAAATATATTCTAGCTAAAGTTTCTGTTGTTGGTAAAATAAGCTTCAATGAACAGACCGTTGTTACCTTTTCAGGACTTCAAAAAGGCCAAGAAATTACTGTACCTGGAGAAGAAATAAGCAGCGCAATTAAAAAATTAGGAAAACTGGGACTTTTTGATGAGATCGCTTTCTACATTAATAAGGTAGAGAATGACAGTATCTATTTAGACTTAGATATCGTTGAGCTTCCTAAATTAAATGAGGTTAAAATTGTTGGTGTTAAGAAAAGTAAAGTCGAAGCCCTAATTAAGGATAACAACTTGACAAAGAACAAAATTGTCAATGAGAACTTAATTACAACCACTAAAAATTATATCGAAAACAAATATAAAAAAGAAGGTTTTTATAATACAAAAGTTACTATTACAAACACACCTGATACTATTAATGGGCATCAAGTTAATATGCTTATCAGAATAGACAAAGGAGACAAGGTAAAAATCAGCAGTATTGATTTCACAGGAAACAAGCAACTTACAGATACCCAGTTACGTGCTGCAATGAAAGATACAAAACAGAAGAATTTCATTCGTGTATTTAAAGCTTCTAAATTTATTCCAGAGAAATACAAAACTGATTTAGAAAAAGTAATCGCAGCCTACAAAGAAAAAGGATATCGAGACGCCCGTATTATTTACGATTCTGTACAATATAACAAGCAAAAGAATGCGCTTGCAATTAAAATTAATGTAGAAGAAGGAAATAAATATTACTTCGGAAATATTAAATTCTTAGGTAATACAGTCTATTCAGATCAGCTATTAAGCCGTTATTTAGGAATCAAAAAAGGTGAAACCTACAACGGAGTTTTATTAGAAAAAAGAATTGCTGATAAGTCTAAACCAGATGCAGAAGATATCACCAACTTATACCAAAACAATGGTTATTTGTTCTCGAACATTAATGCTGTAGAGGTAAAAACAGTTAACGATACTATCGATTTTGAGATTAGAGTAACTGAAGGTCCTATCGCTTATTTCAACAAAATCACTGTTGTTGGAAACGACAAAACAAATGACCATGTTATTTACCGTGAGTTAAGAACTAAACCAGGAGAAAAATATAGTAAAGAACAATTAGTTAGAACGATTCGTGAGATTGGACAGTTAGGTTTCTTTGATCCTGAGGCAATCGATCCTAAATTTAAAAATGTAGATGCTGGAGCTGGAACAGTTGATATTGAATATAATGTAGTAGAAAAAGGATCTAGCCAGGTCGAGCTTCAAGGAGGTTATGGCGGTGGAGGTTTCATTGGTACATTGGGGCTTTCGTTTAACAACTTCTCAGCACGTAAATTGTTCGACAAAGAAGCTTATAAGCCTTTACCAATGGGAGATGGACAAAAAGTAGCACTTCGTTTGCAAGGAAGTACCTATTTCCAAACCTATAGTTTATCTTTCTCAGAACCGTGGTTTGGAGGGAAAAAACCTGTACAATTTAGTTCATCTATTTCATACAGTAAGCAATTTCTTAACAATTACATCACCAGAACTGTTGATAAAAGCAAAAGTTTTAATATTTTTACAGTTCAAGTTGGTCTAGCAAAAAGACTAACAGTGCCAGATGACTACTTTGTATTATCACAATCTTTAAGTTATCAGCACTACGACTTGAACAATTATAACACTGGTTTGTTTACTTTTGGTAATGGTGCATCAAGAAACTTAGCTTATACTATTGGACTTTCAAGAAGTAATAAAGGGGTAAACCCAATATTCCCAACTTATGGTTCAGAATTTAGTATTACTGCAAAAGTTACACCTCCATATTCATTATTTAACGGTATTGATTATGGTGATTTGAAAAACCAAAAAGAATATAAAACACAATATACTGGTGAAAGTAGATCAGATGATTATGGTCAGCCTCTTAATAATGGTGATTATTATAAAACTGATAGTTCAGGAAAAATTACAAGTGTAGGATCTGATTATGCAAGCGCCGATACAGATGTAGCAAAAGTCGATCAGAAAAAATACAACTGGTTAGAATATTATAAAGTTAAATTTAAAGGAGACTGGTATACTAAAGTTTATGGAAAACTAGTATTAAGAACTCTTACAGAATTTGGTTTCTTAGGAGCTTATAACCAAGAAAGAGGTGTAATTCCGTTTGAGCGTTTTTATTTAGGTGGTGATGGTATGGCAAACTACTCAATGGACGGTAGAGAGACAATTCAGTTGAGAGGTTATCCAAACAACTCTTTGACTCCTGTAAATGCAAATGGTGATGCAATTGGAGCAACGATTTACAATAAATTCTCTATGGAATTACGTTATCCAATTACATTGAAAGCATCGGCATCTATTTTTGCCTTAACGTTCTTAGAAGCAGGTTCTTCTTATCCAACGTTCAAAGATTACAACCCATTTGATTTAAATCGTTCCGCTGGTGCTGGTTTACGTGTATTCATGCCTGCATTTGGATTATTGGGTATTGACTTTGGTTACGGATTTGACGCTCTTCCAGGACAAACAAAAGCTAATGGTTGGGAAACACACTTTATCATTGGACAACAATTTTAGAGAAATAACGTTTGGTTAAAAATCATCAAATAAAGTTATGTTATGAGAAAACAATTTTTATTTATATTTTTAGCCTTGATTGTAGCAAATACAAGTCAGGCGCAAGGAAAGACTACTCGAATTGGCTACATCGACATGGAATATATTTTAGAAAATGTTTCCGATTATAAAGAAGCTAAATCACAATTAGAGCAAAAAGCTCAAAAGTGGAAACAAGAAGTTGAAGCCAAAAAATTAAATATAAATAATTTGAAAGAAAGCTTAAAAACAGAAAAAGCTTTACTTACAAAGGAATTAATAGAAGAAAGAGAAACAGAAATTAAGTTTCTTGAACAAGAAATGATGGATTATCAACAGAAACAATTTGGTTCTGATGGAAATCTAATGAGACAAAAAGCAGCGTTGGCTAAGCCAATACAAGATCAGGTTTTTACTGCTGTGCAAGATATAGCCGAAGCAAAAAATTATGATTTTGTTTTTGATAAATCATCAGATCTTACCATGCTTTTCAGCAATAAAAGATTTGACATTAGCGATCAGGTCTTAAGAATTTTAAACCGAACTGAAAAACGTGAGCAGCTGACAAAAAAACAGTTGAAAGAGCAAGAGGCTAAAGAGAATATTGAAAATGCAATTGACGAGAATCCAGCAATGGCCGACCGCCAAAAAGCACTTGACGAAAAAAGAGCTGCCAGAGAGAAACTAATTCAGGATAGAAAATTAGAGCAGGACGCTAAGAGAAAAGAATACGAGGATCGAAGAAAAGCACTGCAAGCAGAAAGAGACGCTAAAAAGAATGGCACGGTTTCTGGAACAGTTCCTGCAACAACAGTTCCTGCCGCAGCAACAGCGACAGATGCTGCTAAAACAAGTTCAACAGCTAAAACGGCAGCGCCAGCCACGGGAGCAACACCGACCACTGAGCAGCCTACAATGACAAAAGCAGAGGAAAGACAATTACTTTACGAACAGCGTAAAAAAGAATTGGAAGAAAGAAGAAAGAAAATTTTAGAAGAAAGAGAAGCGGCTAAAAAAGCAAAAGAAGCCGAAACACAAAAAGCAAATACGACCAATAATTAATTAATATTTTAAAAATGATGAAACAAATCAAAACTTTACTAATTGCTGCAATTCTTATTTTAGGAGCAAGTAACACAATGAACGCGCAAGCGAAGGTAGCTCATGTTGATGTAAGCGAGATCATGTCGAAAATGCCTGCTATGCTAGATGCTCAAAATCAACTGCAAAAATTAAGTGGTACATACGATGCTGAATACAAAAAAATGGTTGACGAATATCAAGTGAAAATTAAAAAGTATGAAGCTGAAGCTGCAACTGTAACAGATGCTGTAAACGGTGAGCGTTCTAAAGAAGTTCAAGATATGCAAAAGAGAATTGTTGATTACAGAGACAATGCTCAAAAAGAATTACAACAAAAAGAAACTGATATCGTAAAACCATTAATGGAAAAAGTAAGAGCTTCTATCCAAAAAGTTGGAAAAGCTAAAGGTTTCCAATACGTTTTAGATGGTTCTACTTTATTATTAGCTGATGGTCCAAACATCACTGCTGACGTTAAAAAAGATTTAGGATTCTAAGAAATTAAATCTCATAATTCAAACTGCTCAATTTATATAATTTGAGCAGTTTTTTTTTACAAAAAATTAAACCTAATTTTTGGTATTATTTCAAGATTTCACTTAACTTAGAATATCGAATTTTTATTAAAAAATAGTAAATTTGCTTTATGATAAACAATAATCCTATAGGCGTTTTTGATTCTGGTATTGGTGGAACTTCCATCTGGAGCGCCATTCATGAACTTCTTCCAAACGAAAAAACCATTTATCTGGCTGACAATAAAAATGCGCCGTATGGCCAAAGAAGCAAAGAAGAGATTGTTGCATTAAGCAAAAAAAACGTAGAGTTTTTACTAGAGAATAATTGCAAACTTATAGTTGTTGCTTGCAATACCGCTACAACAAATGCTATAGTCGAACTGCGTGCAGATTATGATATTCCGTTTGTTGGAATTGAGCCCGCTATCAAACCAGCGGCAAATAATTCTAAAACTCAGGTTATCGGAATTCTAGCGACAAAAGGAACGCTTAACAGTGAGTTGTTTAACAAAACTGCCGAGATGTTTCATAATACTAAAATCATTGAGCAGGTTGGACACGGACTTGTACAACTGATTGAAGATGGCAATTTGTACTCACCAGAAATGACACAATTGCTAGAGTCATATCTTCAGCCTATGATTGAAGCTAATATCGATTACTTAGTTTTAGGATGCAGCCACTACCCTTATCTGATTCCTCAAATAAAAAAAATTCTCCCAGATCATATTAAAATAATAGATTCAGGAGAAGCTGTGGCACGCCAAACTAAAAATCTGCTCAAAGAAAAAGTTGGCTTTTCTGAAAGCACAGATACTGAACCTATATTTTATGCTAATTCTAACCCTAAAGTTTTAGAGTCAATATTAGAATATAAATATCCAGTAATAATAAAAGATTTTTAAATTATTATTCAAACTTTCGCTTGACGAACCAAATTCCGTCCAACGATAGGTTGAGTGATATTTTATGGTAATTTTCTTTTATTAAATCATTTGCGATTCTGCCTTTCTGCCCGTAAGAATAAGAAATATTAAGTGACGAAAACGTGTTATCAATTGGCAGATTTAATCCAACAGAAATAGATGCACTATTTACGCGCTGTTTGTCAATTTCCAGATAACCATTATCAAAATTCACACCTGCCGCATACCCCACTCTATCCCAATATCTTCTAACATTCTTATTGGCACTATAAGTTAATCCTAGTGCAAAACGATCTTGATTTACAAATTTTCCATAAAGTTCAGATTGATTAGTGTTTCCCCAGAAGCTTTTTTCGTAATCTAAAGTCACATTCAGATTATTTTTAAATCGCTTGCTGGCTCCAAAACCAATTTCTAAAGGCATATAATAATCGTCGGTATCTGAAGCTTTATCGGTTTCTATAGAAGATACTACCTCATCTGCAATACTCGTTACCGATTGTATTTTGGAAGCATTTATTCTAGTGGGAACTTTGAATGTCGTTCCTATTGTAAATGTAGAATCTATTTTAAATTGAGCTCCTAATGTTGCACGAACACCTCTATAATCTGTTTGCTTATGAATGGTAGTAATAGCATTCGAAATTAAAAAAGCACGGTCATCAACCGTATTTCCAAAAAGTACTGTTCCTGTTGCTCCTACTGTCAATTTTTTTCCAAATCGATACCCATAAGAAAAATCTAAATTATTTAAACCTCCCGAACCTTGTGCTGTAACATAATAATATTCCTGACTGTCTGCGATTGGAAGTTTCAAATTAGAAATTTTAAACACTGAACTAGAATATGGACGAAGTGCTAAACTAAAACCAGAATTTTTAGAAACAGGAAAAGCAAAAGCCAAATGAGAAAACTGAAAATTATTTCGCTTCTCTGTACGATTACTGCTCTGGTAAGTTGTTGCAATAGCTTTCCCTCCGATATCAAAAAGAAAATGATTCTGATACATGAATCCTAAAGAAGCTGGATTCAAATTATTGATAAAAGTATCTGAAGGCAAAGCAATTCCTGAACCGCCAATTGAAGACAGATAACCAAAATCTGAATCATACAAACTTCCTACGCCATAAAGTGAATATGGAGAGCTTGAAATACTTTGAGAAAACGAAGTCAGCCACATTAAAAGGAAGCAGCTCCAAAGAACAATTTTATTTTTCATTTAATAAGAGATGTAATAAATTTTCAGCTGAATTTTATTGTTGACATGTTTTTGATTGCCGAAAACGATTCTATCAACAGATTGTGCAATCCCTGGCAATGTCAAAATAAGTGATGACCTTGAATCAGATTGTTTTAGCATTTCTTTCTGAAGAAAGTTTCCGATCGGAATGGAATACCCTACATTTTCATTAAATTCATCACTGCTTTTGCTCAGCTTTCCATAAACCGAGGAGCCTGCAGCATTTAGAAGTGTTCCACTTATTCTATTTAAATTATCTCCCACATAAACAGTTAGCGAATCTGCTAAAGGATATTTTTCCGAATAAGTATTATTGACCGGTTTAAGAATTAATTCTGCATCTACTATGGCACCATTTGCCGAAATATTCTTAAACTGTTTTATGTTAGGAAAATCGATCCGACAAGCAACTCCAGTTCCAGATTGTATAAATCCCTGATTATTGAGTAATGTGCTGGATAGTGTGCCCGTGGATACCGGTAGATTTTGCAGTATCGTTCCTGTTTTATCGAGCGAAATAGAATTAAACTGCTTAGTGGCATCTAAAATTGAAAAATCGATAATAAGTGGAGTTTCATTGTCTGTTTGATACTTCGAATAATATAATCGAACCTTACTTTCAGAAGCACTAAATCCGATAACATTGGAAGAACTTGAATTTTCTGGAACCAATACAAATCCCTTCAGATATTCTGTAAAGCTGTCAAAATCTGTAACCTCTCTTTTCTTTATTTTTTGAAAAAGAGCCTCACCAAATTCTTTACTCATTTGAATATTAATCGAATCTTTTTCCTTCGGTCTTGGTTTATAAGATATTTTACCCAAACTTTCTGAACTATAAGTCAGCGTTGAATTATTATAGAAATTATTATCATCTTTGTTTGGCTTAACTTTTTGAGTTAATCTATAAATATTGAATGTCTGGACTCTTGTAGTATCTCCGTAATAATATTTGTCGTATTTAAGAATCATAGAAATAGAGTCAAACACATAATTCACCGATTCTGTATCTGAACCTACGCTAGACAAAGCATAATTACTAGTAGAAAGCTGAAAATAGCTATCTGATTTTACTTTTCCGAAAATAGGATCATCGTAATTTCCTATCAGAATTCTTCCTCGGTTAGAAGTTGCCAGTGAATCAAAATTAATTGTCGACATATTGACTGTCACCGTATCAATCATAATCACTTTATTGCTCAAAGCCAAATAATCTGACCCAACAGTAAATTCTCCAGTGTCTGTGTCTGTACCACATGAAAATAAGGTCAGTACAAAAAGCAGTATCAATATAAACTTGTGCATAATCTAATTTTTGAGCAAATATAAATTGCACACTTTGGCGACACACTATAACATATACTATCAAGCTTTTTTAAGCTACAGACTGCACAAAACAGTCTACAACCTAAATTCTATTCTAAAATTTTAATTCGACCGTAAAAACGACGATTTTGTCTATCAAAACACGTCATATATATATCTTCTTTTTTTTAAGGGCATCATCCGTCTAATTTTGAGCCAATAAAATAAATAATGAAAGTAAGGTTTTTAATTTGTTTTCTTTTTTTGATTTCATTTTTAGGTTTAAAAGCTCAGGAAAATTTTAGCGCAGCTATTAATTTCAAAACTGAGCCAACAGAAAAGATAAATTTTAGCGAAACAAACATTGCTATTTTTTATCAGAAAAAACTAGGAACAAAAAGCAAGATAGCGAACACGTTAGAATATTCTAATCTGAAAGTGAATTACGAATTGAATCCCTATAATTTTTATGCCGATCAGGACAAATTCAACCAAGTTCAAAACAAGTTTGAATATTCATCTGAAATAGCAGAAAAGACAAAATGGAAGCTTTCAGTTATTCCAACGGCAAATTTTCAGAGTAAACTGGATTTTTCAGATGTTACTGTTTTAGGAAGTTTAGAAATCAGTCAGCAGATTAGTTCAAAACTGAGTGTAACTGCTGGTGCTGGACGAACATCAATTTTTGGAGCACCTAAGATTACACCGATTGTTGCTTTTGATTATAAAATGAATGAAAAAACCAATTTTAGAATAGGATTCCCAGATTCGAAAATTTCGTATTCCAATAATGATCGAAATAAATTCAGTCTGACAAATAGTTTTAATGGAAACTTTTATCATTTAGACGAAACATCCAGTGCAGATGACAATGCCGAAAAAGCCATTTTATCACAAATGACTTCGGCTTTAGAATACGAAAGAAATGTTGGTGGCAATTGGTTTTTAAATTTTAAAGGCGGTTATGATTTCAACAAAAAATACAATTTAATAGACAGCAATGACCATAAAGCATACGACTATAATACTGGAAATGGCTACGTTTTAGGAATAGGGATCAAATACAAACAATAAATATTAAATACACTATGATTAATCTAAAAAAAGGAATTTTATTCGCAGCGCTTTTTTCAAGCCTCTTTTTTATAAGCTGCAGCAATGACGATGACGACGATGATTTGGTAGGAAACTGGATTAAAAAATCGGCCTTTGATGGCCCTGCAAGATCTAGTGCCACAAGTTTTGTTATTGGAGATTATGCTTATGTAGTTGGCGGCTATACAGGCGATGTTTATTTAAAAGATTTATGGGTTTACAACTCTAATGGAGATTATTGGGAACAGAAAGCTGATTTTGGTGGTATTGGAAGAAGTTCTGCTTCTAGTTTTACACTAAATGACAAAGGATATGTAGGTCTTGGTTATGATGGAACAAACAAACTGAAAGACTTTTACCAATACGATCCTTCTGCAAACAGCTGGACACAAAAAACAGATTTTGCAGGAACAGCTCGTTACGCTGCCGTAGGTTTCCAGGTTGGTGGCAAAGCGTATTTTGGAACAGGTTATGACGGAAATTATTTAAAAGATTTTTATCAGTACGATGATCAGGCCAATACTTGGACTCTTGTAAATGGCTTCAGCGGTAACAAAAGACGTAATGCGACTGTGTTTACAATTGCAGACAAAGCGTATTTGGTAACGGGCGTGAACAACGGCGTTTATCAAGAAGATTTCTGGGAATTTGATCCAGCAACAGATGTTTGGACAAGAAAACGTGATATCGATAAAGATACAGATGATGATTACAGCTACAATGACGATTATGCTATTGTACGTTCTAATGCTTCGAGTTTTTCTATGAATGGCTTAGGATATGTTGTAGGAGGTGAAAATATCAAAACAGTTTGGGAGTATAATCCATCAACTGATTTATGGACAGAAAGAACTCCGATGGAAGGCGCTACAAGAACTGATGCTGTTGGTTTCTCAATCAATAACCGCGGTTTCTATATGCTAGGAAGAGTTGGTTCTACTTACTTTGACGATGCTTGGGAATTCAAGCCATTAGACGAACAAAGCGATGATGATAACTAAAATTAAAAAATTCTTCTGGGCATTACGCCAGAAGAATTTAATTGTTTTTGCACTTCTTTTACTTTTTATTGCCTGCGCAAAAAAAGAAGCTTTAACAACCGCGTCTTTTAAAACAAATTCTGGATGGGGCTATACGATAGCTTACAAAGAAAAAATTGTAATTAAACAGTCTATCATTCCCGTGATAAGTGACACTAAAAGTTTTGATACAGAGAGCGATGCTTTGAAAGTTGCTGCTCTAGTAAAGCAGAAACTCAAACAAAACTTATCTCCAACGGTAACCAAAAATGAACTAATTTTATTAAAAATAAAATTGTAAATGCAGATCGATACCATTAAAAATACAGGCTACAACAAAATACTATTCCATTTTATGATATGGATTTTCTTTATTTTGACTTCTCTAATTCAATTTTACGAAAGTCCATTTAAGCTAGACAACGATTTTTATGCCCAATGGCTTTCTGGAATTTTATTGTTTTATCTGAACTATTTTTATTTGGTTCCAAATTATCTGCTGCAAAAAAAATATTGGCTCTACGGCGCATTTGCTATTGGTCTGATTGCACTATTTATGGCAATACGATTAAATTATTTTGTTCCTGAATTTAGACATTTAAGGCCTGAGAAAATGATGCATTCTGAAACCATTATTCGCGATCCCCATTTTTTACCAAGAGATGGTAAAATGCATCATAGAATAGAAATGAGACAGCCACTTTTTTTTAAAATTGCTCCTTCATTTTTCTATATTCTGATTATTACGATCTCAGCCATTATTAGAACATTGACTGAATTTTATAATAATCAGCAAAATAAACTGATTGCCGAGACTCATCGAACAAATACCGAATTGATTTATTTGCGCAAACAAACCAATCCGCATTTTTTATTTAATTCCTTAAACAGTATTTATTCTCTCGCACACAAAAAATCTGATTTGGTCCCTGATGCCATCGTAACCTTGTCTGAGCTTATGCGGTATATGCTGTATGAGACCGACAACAAAACGGTGGCTTTAGAAAAAGAGGTCAATTATATTCAGAATTATATTGAATTGCAAAAACTGCGATTAAACAATATTGAAGACATTGTAATCAATGTTCATGGTGATACTAAAAACAAGTTTATTGAGCCTTTACTATTGATTTCTTTTGTAGAAAATGCTTTTAAATATGGGACTGATTATAAAGGCGCTGCTCACGTAAAAATCAAGATTCTAATTACAGATCACAATCTTGACTTTTGGATTGAAAATACCATTGAAAATTACGTGAAAGATCCTGAAAATTCAGGAATTGGATTGGTAAATATCCAAAACCGTCTTGATCTTCTATATCCAAACGCACACGAACTTACCATCACACAAGATGATAATTATTACCGAGTTCATTTGAATTTAAAATTAGACGAAATTAAAACCGCAATACACTAAAGAAAACTGATTATGGACAGAAAAAAATTCATCCGAAATGGTATTTTGGGCATTGCTTCATTGGCAAGCGCTTCAAAATTTTTAGAATCTTGTTCTAAAAGTGACAACGATGATACCGAATCAAGCAATTCTGGAGACGGAAGCTGCATGGTTTCTCCTTCAGAAACAAAAGGTCCGTTCCCTATTAAAACGCCGAGTCAATTGGTTTTAGAAAACATCAAATCTGACCGTGTTGGAATTGCGTTATTGATTAATTTAAAAATCGAAAACAAAAAGAATAATTGCGAACCTCTTTCGGGAGTTTTAGTAGATGTTTGGCATTGTGACAAAGACGGAAATTATTCTGAATATGGTGGCACGCAAATGCAGCAAACCGATTACACTTCTGTTCATTTCTTAAGAGGAAGACAGACTTCAAACACTAATGGAGAAGTTTCTTTTATTTCAATTTATCCTGGCTGGTATCAAGGAAGAGCTCCACACGTGCATGTAGAAATTTTATCAAGTACAGGCATTTCATTACTTGTAACTCAGATTGCGTTTCCAGAAACCATTTCGAGTCAGGTTTATTCAAGTACCAATTATGTAGCGCATGGACAGGCAGATACTGCAAATGCAAAAGACAATGTTTTTTCCGATAGTCTAGCCGATGAACTTGCTACACTTACAGGAAACTTAACAGATGGTTATACGCTTACAAAAACGATAACCGTTAACGCATAATGTTGATTTGTAAAAACCAGTATTTTATGAAAATTTTAAAACTTAATTTACTGGTTTCAAACTACTTTTGAATGCAAAATAAATTTTAAAAAACTAATTCAGAAAAGATGAAATGTGTAATTATTGATGACGAACCTTTGGCTGTTGAACTACTACAGGATTTTGTCAAAAAAGTTGATACTTTGGAGCTGATTAGCACTTTCAATAATGCTATTGATGCCGTTTCGTTTATCAATCAGAATAATGTTGATTTGATTTTTCTGGATATTCAGATGCCTCATTTTTCTGGAATTGATTTTTTAAACACTATAGAGAAAAAACCTCTGGTTATTTTTACGACCGCTTATTCTGATTATGCTGTAGAAGGATTTAATCTTGGAGCAGTTGATTATTTAGTAAAACCAATTCCGTTTCATCGCTTTTTAAAAGCTGTAGTTCGCGCTCAGCAAGTTTTACAGCCTGTGTCAACTCAAGCACTTACAGAAAGCAATAATACACCAGAAATCGAACAGGATTTTATGTTTGTTCGCGCTGAATATGAAAATGTAAAATTAAATTTTGCCGATATTCTTTTTATTGAAGGCCTTAAAGATTATGTCAAAATTTACACTACAGATAATAAATTTACACTGACTTTAATTAGCTTAATCAAACTTGAAAATCTGCTTTCAAGCAAAGGTTTTGCAAGAATTCACAGATCGTATATTATCAATATCAAACATGTAAAATCGATTCAGAAAAACAAGGTATTAATAAGCGACAAAAGAATTCCTATCAGCGAAAGCTATAAAAGCACTTTCTTCGAAAAAATCAACCTATAATTTTTTTCAAATTCCAAAAAATGAAAATTCCAAATTCCAAGACTTAACCTTTGGAATTTGGAATTTTCTATTTTGAGATTTCTATTTAGAATTTGGAATTTGGAATTTGGAATTTCAATATTGAAATTTCTATTCTTCGTTTTTGAACCAGCTTGAATACATTACGTAATTATTTGAAATGCGTTCAATTTCTCCAGCAAAATCAGACTGATCTATATCTTTTACTTTTTTGGCAGGAACACCAGCGTAAATACTTCCAGAAGTCACAACCGTATTTTGGGTTACTACAGCTCCGGCAGCAATTATAGCATTGCTTTCTACCACACAATTATCCATTACAATGGCTCCCATTCCGATTAAAACATTATCATGAATTGTACAGCCGTGAACAATTGCATTATGACCAATTGATACATTATTTCCAATAATAGTAGGGTGTTTTTGGTATGTGCAATGAATTACAGCGCCATCTTGAATGTTTACTTTATTTCCAATTTTAATAAAATGAACATCTCCCCTAACAACAGCATTAAACCAAACACTGCAAGATTCTCCAAAAGTAACATCTCCAACAATAGTAGCATTTTCGGCCACATAACAATCCTCTGGAATAAGAGGCGATTTTCCGTTTACAGATTTAATAAGCATAATAATAATTTTAGTTAACTGCAGGACAATTACAGTCGTAACGTTCTTTTCTGCAGAATAAATTAACTCCTAAAGTAATTTGATGAAAGCCGCCTGTATCAAACTTAACATCTCCCATTAGCTGAGTATAAGTATAAGCAAACATAAAGTTCTTGAAATTAACTCCAACAATTGGTGTAAAGTATTGTATTTTTTGAGATGACACACCACTTCCAGAAACATATTGTGCGCCATCAAAACCTCTTCTATAAGATAATGCCGCCCATAGACTTCCAAAATCCATGCTTTTGTAGGCTTTCATATTCAAATCAAGCGTTTTTGCTTTTGTCTGATCAAACAGCTGAAAAAGAATAGAAGGCTCCCAAGTCCAACTGCTATTTTTTCCAAACACATAACCAGCACTAAATAAAAACTTTCTAAGATTATCACTTTCGTAATCTGTATATAGTTCTCTTCTAGTTTCTAACAATCCTTGAACTGTTGCATGCGCATAAAAATCCAAATAATTATATGAAGCTCCAATATCAAGATTAAAATAAGAATCTTTCTGAATCGATCCAAAAACAATCGGATCAAAAGTTCCACCAAATTTTGTTTCGTCCAGTTGGCTTTGTATTAAACCTCCACTAACACCAAAAGACAACTGATTTAAATCCAGTTCATCTCTCGAAAACATAATATGATGTGCATATGTTAGTTTCACACCTTTTTGAGAATGATATCCGTTTTTATCATTAAAAAGAATTATACCAGCTCCAGAACGTTCTCCGACTCTTCCGTTAAAACTTAAAGTCTGCAGGGATGGAGCTTCTTCTTCTCCAAACCATTGTTTTCTGGCTGTTAATCTTATTTTAGCACAGTTGGCCGCACCCGCCATTGAAGGGTGAATTAAGTAATAATTATCAGACAAATAATCAGAATAAACAGGTATTCCCTCCTGAGAATAAGAGTAAAAAGCAGTAATGAGAAAAATTAATAAAACCTTGATTTTTAATTTCATAAAGACAATATTGTTTCAATATAATTTTTACTCTTGCAATTTAACACGATTTATTTGAAAAGAGTCTTAATTATTTCATTAAAAAATCAAATATAGCCATTAGTAGAAAATAACTTTAGTAAATTTGCGAAAAATATATTACCATGACTAAAATCACTATAAAAGAGACTCAAAATCCAACTATTTTAAAGTTTGAGTTTGAGGATTTCATTACTCAGAATCAAAACTTTGAGTTCAAAAATATCGATGAAGCAGGAGCTTCTCCTCTAGCACAGCAATTATTCTATCTGCCATTTGTTAAAACAGTTTATATTTCAGGAAATTTTATCGCTATCGAAAGATATAGCATCGTTGATTGGGATGATGTAAAAGATGCCGTGGCGGAACAAATCAGTGCTTTTGTTGACAAAGGTGGCGTTATCATTAAAATTGATGAAACAAAACCAAAAAAACAACCTATTACGGTATACGGAGAAACAACTCCAAACCCATCTGCATTGAAATTTGTTGTAAGCAGAATGCTTACTCGTAATGCTGTAGAATATAAAAATATCGATCAGACTGCTTCTTCGCCTTTAGCTCAGGAATTATTCAAATTTCCTTATGTGAAAGAAATTTTTATTGATGAAAATTATATTTCAGTAACAAAATATGAAATCAATAATTGGGACGAAATCACTCTAGAATTAAGAACTTTCATTAAACAATTTATAGAAAACGGAGGAACTGTTTTAGATGAAAGTTTAATTGAAACTAAAGCCAAAACTGAAGCTACAAAAGATGAGGCTTTTGATAAATTGGATGTGACTTCTCAGCAAATCATTAACATCTTAGAAGAATATGTAAAACCAGCGGTAGCTGCCGATGGAGGAAACATTGCTTTCGAATCTTATAATGAAGATGACAAAACAGTAAAAGTATTATTGCAAGGTGCTTGCAGTGGATGTCCTTCTTCTACCTTTACCTTAAAAAGCGGTATCGAAAATATGCTAAAAAGCATGCTGAATGATGATGCGATAAAAGTAGAAGCATCAAATGCATAATTCTACAAAACTATTATACAAAGCGTCTCATCGAGACGCTTTTTTTATTATTAATTACTAATTTTCAATTATTTAGCATTAAAAACACAAGTAATTCTATAAAATTAATTAATATTGTATCCTTAACCAATTAATTAAAAACCATGGGAATATCTTCATTTTTTAAAAATTTGTTTGGCTCAACCAAAGAGTCTGTAACTGAATTGGCAAATAATGCCGAAGAGACTTTTGAACAAGCAAAAGAAGCTGCCGCTCCGTATATTGAGAAAGCTGAAGCTTTTGCTGAAGAAACAATCGAAAAAGTAAAAGAAGTTTCAGAACCTATTATTGACCGTGCTTCAGAATATGCTGAAAAAGCAAAAGAAACTGTAAGCGAATATGCAGATAAAGCATCTGAAGCAATAAATGATGTTGTAGATTCTGTTAAAGAAAAAACAGCTTCTCTGGCTTCTGAAGCCCCAAAAACTATTTCTGAAACCGTTGTCGATTCAGGCGAAAAAACTGTTGCCGAAGTAGAAGAATTAGCCGACGACGACACTGAGAAAGCATAAAAGCATTTTTAGGATAATGCAAATATTTTTATATTTGCATTATTAATATACCTTCTCATTTGAGAAGGTTTTTTATTTTAAAATCATGAATCTTAGTCCAGAACAAGTCAGTAAATACATTAGTCGTTTTATTGACATCTTAGTTGATTACTCGCCAAAACTGATTTCCGCATTTTTAATCTTATTTGTTGGTTTGTATGCCATCAGATTGATTAATCGAATTATTAGAAAAATAATGATTCAGCGAAATCTTGATCCTACATTAACCAAATTCTTATCCGACATTTTATTGTGGGCGTTGCGAATATTGTTATTTGTAACCTTTATTTCTAAATTAGGAATAGAAACTTCTTCTTTCGTTGCTATTTTAGGAGCAATGGGTCTTGCGGTTGGTTTATCATTACAAGGATCGCTTTCTAACTTTGCTGGCGGAATGCTAATCATTGTTTTCAAGCCATTTAAAGTAGGAGACACAATAGAAGCACAAGGTGTTGTCGCAACAGTTCTTGAAATTCAGATTTTTGTAACCAAAATGCTTACGGCAAATAATCAGACTGTATTTGTTCCAAATGGTTCTTTGTCTAATGGAAATATCATCAATTACTCAATGCAAGGAGAGAGAAGAGCCGATTTGACTTTTGCTATTTCTTACGATTCAGACATTAAAAAAGCCAAAGAAATTCTTTTAGATGTTTTGAACAAAAACCCTAAGGTATTGAAAAAACCTGCCCCAGAAGTTTTTGTAAAAAATCTGTCAGCAAGTTCTATTGATTTTGCTGTTCGTCCTTGGGCAAAAAATGCTAATTATGGAGCTGTTTTCTCTGAAACTTTAGAGAATTGCAAAATAGCTTTAGATGAAGCTGGAATTTCAGTTCAACCGTATACTATTCAGAAATAATTATTGTTTCTTTGGAGGAGCAATCATAAAATCTTTTAAATAATAAGGTTCAAAATAAGCGACATCTACAGTGTCGCTTATTTGATACTTATCAAAACTGATTTTACTCATCGCTTGCGCAGAAGGATATTTTATGTTTTCTAAAAACTCAAAGTTGTCTTTAGTCAAAACCGTTTTACATTTCTCAGCACAATCGCCAACAAAGTAAAGTTTATCTGTATATTCCTGAAATGAGTTTTCGTCAATGATTTCGGCTTTAATCTCTCTTTCCAGTGTCAAATCATAATTAAAAATGGCGCTATAAACTTCCATTCGGCGAGCATCTAACATTGGTATAATCTTTCCGTCTGTAACTCCTGCTTGTGATGCTAAAGTTTGCATCGTATCAACGGCAATCAGCGGAATATTTAAAGCATAGCATAAACCTTTTGCTGCAGAAACACCAATTCTTAAACCTGTATAAGATCCTGGCCCTTGACTAACAGCAACAGCTTTTAAATCCTGCGCTGATATTCCCGCTTTTTCGATTACTTCTTCAATAAAAACATGAAGTTTTTCGGCGTGTGAATACCCTTCATCTGCCAATTCGCTGCAAACAATGGTCTGACCATCTTTAGCTATAGATACAGAACAATTTTTAGTAGCCGTTTCGATATTGAGAATAAAAGACAAAGTATTAAATTTTAAAATTAATGATTTGATGTCAGGCTGAGCGGAGTCGAAGTCTTTCTTGCTTTAAAGCCTTCGACTCCGCTCAGGATGACAATATGCTTAAATATTTTTTATTTCTTTGGAGCTTCAGCTTTTTTAAGTTTTACCTTATCTCCAGAGTTTAGTTCTTTAGAAACTGTTGTATATGGGCCTGTAATTACAACATCACCAGGTTTCAGTCCAGACATTACTTCGATATTAGTATCGTCCTGAATTCCAGTTTTAATGATTCTAATTTTAGCTTTATCTCCAACTTTCACAAAAACACATTCGAATTTTTTATCGCTTTTTGGAGCTGCCTTTTTATCTTCATTTGGATCTTCAACCGTAAAATCTTTTACAGCCGTAGTATCCGATTTCACTACCACAGAACTAATTGGCACGGCCAAAACATTTGTTTTTGTTGTCGTAATAATATCAACTGTAGCAGTCATTCCAGGTCTAAAAGGAGAATATGTGCTTGGTTTTCCTTCTAATAAATCTTGGTAAGAATCTTTTAAAATACGAACTTTAACTTTAAAATTTGTCACCTGATCTGAAGTTAATGTAGTGCTTGCAGAATTCGAAATACTAGTTACAACTCCTTTAAATTTCTTTTTTAAATAGGCATCAACTTCAACATTTGCTTCGTCTCCTATTTTAATTTTTACAATGTCATTTTCATTCACATCAACTTCAACCTCCATATTATTCAAGTTAGCCACACGCAAAAGTTCTGTTCCTGCCATTTGCTGTGTTCCTAAAACTCTTTCTCCCAATTCTACGTTTAATACAGAAATGGTTCCGTCAGCTGGAGAATAAATTGTGGTACGTCCTAAGTTATCTCGGGCTTCTGTAACAGATGCCGAAGCACTTTGCACATTGTAATAAGCGCTTTGTTTTGTTGCTTTGGCAACTTCAAAAGTAGAAATGGCTTTATCCCAATCTGATTTTGAAATTACTCCTTTATCATACAAAATTTTATTACGCTCATAATTTGCTTTTGCTTCTTTAAAACTGGCGTCAGATTGAGTAAGACTTGCTTTTGTTCCAGCTAAATTTGCAACAGATCTATCTAATCCAGAAGTATATAAATCGGGATTTATCTTTACTAATAAATCCCCTTTTTTTACTACCTGCCCCTCTTTTACATTGAGTGCAATAATTTCACCCGAAACCATAGAGGCAATTTTAACTTCAATTTCGGGTTGGATTTTCCCTGTTGCAGAGACTGTTTCAACAATTGTTGACGCCGTCACTTTTGCAGTTTCTACTTCTTTTCCTTCGTCCTTATTCCCTATTAACCCTGCCTTAGAAAGACCAACCAAAGCCACGATAATAACTACCGCAGCACCTAATAAAGAATAAACTGTTTTTTTCTGCATAATAAATTATTTTGTAATAATTGGAACAATTGGAATTCCGAAATAAAACTCTAATATTTTAATTTTGAACATGTAATCGTATTTTGTTCTGATAACATCAGATTGCGCATTAGTCAATAAGGTTTGTGCTTGTGTGAAATCAAATGAGTTCATTAAACCTACATCATATTTTTCTTTTGCGTAATTGTAAGCCTGCTGTCTTGCTTCTAAAGTTACAGTAGACGATTCGTAAGTATTTAAAGCTCCTCTTGCATCGGTAAATGCCGTATAAACGTTACGTTGCAAATCTAAACTTTTTTGTTCTAAATCTATTTTAGATTTCTCTAAACTTACTTTATTACGCTCTACATTGTTCTTAACTGAGAAACCATTAAAAATTGGAACATTTAACTGCAAACCAAAATTATGACCTTTATTATCACTAAACTGTTGAAAGATAGGATCTGGCCCTACAGTATATGGATTACCAGCTGCATCCAATTTAACTTGATCACTATAACTTGCTCTGGTATTAAATCCATAGAAACCTGAAAGTGTTGGCTGATAAGCTCCTTTAGCAATAGAAACATTTTTCTCAGCGATTTCAAGATTTGTCTGTGCTAATTTTAACTCTGTTCTAGTTTCTTTCGCTTTATTGTAGATTTCAGTTGGAGTTTGAGCTAGAATATTATTTTCATCTGCTACTTTGGTGTCGTCAACTACATCAAAATCTGCGAATTCTTTTAACTGTAAAAGCTGAGCTAAACTCAATTTAGAAATTAATAAATTGTTTTCAGAAACGGCTATGTTTTGTTTATCGGTTGCTACAGTAGCTTTCAAATCGAACAAATCTCCACGCGGAATAGTTCCTGCATTTACCATTTCTTCAGAACGTGCATATCTTTTCTCATCAATTGCCAACTGTTCTTTTTTAACTTTCAAATCTTCTTTGTTAGATAAAATCTGCAAAAATGCACTTGCCACATTTAAAGAAATATCTTCCTGCATTTTTAGCAGCTGATAATGTGAGGCAATAATACTTAATTTTGCCTTTCTCATCGTGTTTTGATTCTGCAGACCTTTGTAGATATCAACTCCTGCATTTAGCCCAATCGAAGAATATTGTGTAGTTTGATTACGCAAAATACCTGTTGTAACATCCTGATTCAAACCGATATTCCAAGAGTGAGAAGCATTTCCATTTACTGATGGAAGATAATTGCCTAAGGCTCCTCTTTTATCTATTTCAGCATTTTTTACGTCTAATTCAGATAGTTTTACTGTGATATTATTTTCGAGTGCATATCTCACACACTCTTCTAATGTCCATTTCTTAGTTTGCGCCTGCCCAGTTAATCCGAAACCGAATAACAATGCTATAACCAGACTATTATATTTATTTATTTTCATATACTTTTAATGAAGGCGCAGTAAACCGAACTACGCAAATTTAACATTTTTAAAACCAAAAAGATCCCTAAGCTTTCAAATTAGCTTATTTTTTTTCTTTGTCTCCTTCGTTAATTAGGCCCTGATTCCAGATTTTAATTTTATCAGTATCATTTACACCGCTTTTAACTTGAACGTAGATTCCGTCGCTTACTCCAAGAACCAAATCTCTTCTTTCAAATTTCTGTGGAGCAGTTTCAACTTCTACATAAGGCTTTTGTGTTTTTTTGTCAAATTGAACTAAAGACTCTTTAATTGCCAAAACCTTCTCTGCTTTTTCTAAAATAATTGAAGCATTAGCACTTAAACCAGCTCTAATAAAAGTATCATCTCTATTAACCATTTGTGCTTTGATTTCAAATTGGATTGCTCCATTTTCTGTAACTCCTTTTGGAGCAATATAATTTAAAACGGCATCAAACTTTTTATTTTCTATCGCACCAATTGTAATCTCAATTGGCATTTTTTCTTTAATTTTTCCAACCTCAGACTCATCGATTTTTCCAATAAAAATCATTCTTCCAACATCGGCAACACTTGCAATTGTAGTTCCTTCGTTGAAGTTATTACTTTCGATAACTTGGTTACCTACTTTTACTGGAACATCTAATACCATTCCGTTAACTGTAGAACGAATTAACGTGTTGGCATAATTCCCCAAAGATGAAGTTGTTCCTGTTTTAACGATATCTAAACCTTGTTTTGCCGCTAAATAGTTTTGTTTTGCCTGATTGTAAGCTAACAATGCAGCGTCATAATCATTTGCAGAAATTACATCTTTCTCAAATAATGTTTTCTGTCTTTTATAGATTTTTTCCTGATTATCTAATGCTATTTTAGCCGTCTGTACTTGATTTTGAGAATTGCTTACATTCGAAACGTTTGCTACAACTCTAATTTTAGCAATCATATCACCAGCTTTGATTTTTTCACCCGCTTTGATGTACACTTCTTCAATAATACCTGAGATATTTGGTTTGATTAGAACCTCTTCATCAGGCTGAATATTACCTGTCGCAATAGTATTTTTTACGATAGTCTTGATTTCTGCTTTTTCCGTTTTAAATACAATCGGCGATTCTTGGTTTTTAGCATACAAATAGTACAGCGCGCCAAAAAAAACAACTGCGATAAATATTAAAATGGTTACGGTTACTCCTTTTTTCATTTGTCTAGGGTTTAATCGATTTATTTTGATTGATAATTTATTCTGTTCTTAAAGCATCTACAGGCTTAACATTGATTGCGGTCTGGGCTGGGATAAATCCAGCAAGCAAACCTGATCCGACCAATATAATTAAAGCCACAAATACAACTCCTAAATCTACGGTTGGATTGGCAAACATAGTATTTTGATCAGGAGGCATCGAGTCTAATGCCATATTTAAAATTGCTATAATTCCTGTAGCAACAGCAATTCCAAGCATACCCGAAATAATAGTTAAAAATATAGACTCAGTTAATATTTGACTTCTAATTGCTCCAGGTGTTGCGCCTAAAGCTCTTCTAATTCCGATTTCTTTTGTGCGTTCTTTAACCACAATCAGCATGATATTCGAAATTCCGATTACGCCCGAAATCAAAACTAATGTTCCTACGAAATAGGCAATTACTTTTAAAATATTAAATAAGCTTTGCACTTTATTAAATTGCTCATACAAATCAAAATTTCCAACCGCTCTCTCATCTGTCGGATTTATAGAATGCAATGATTTTATAATCTCTAAAATTTTAGGCTTTAAATCGGTTATAGAGGTTTCATCTTTTGCCGTAAGTGCCATCCATCCCACTTTGTCTCCATAATTGAAGGCCTGCTGAAAAGTTGTAAACGGAATAAAGATATTCTTTTGTTCCTGTTCTGCATTTCCTCCTTGTTGTTTAGATTTATAAACCCCAACAACCATAAAGTTGATGCTGTTAATTTTAATATAGGTTCCAACAGCTTCCTCTTCTTTACCGTAAAGTTCACTGATTACACCTTTACCAATTACACAGACTTTTCTTCTTTGCTCAATATCCTGCTGGTTTACAAATCTTCCTTTAATGATATCCATCGGCTGTTGTTTAATCAGCTCTGGATAATCTCCGTAAATAGTAAATGCAGAAGTTTTAGTGCCTCTTACAACATTGTTGGTTCCGTTAAAATCACCTAACTGATTTCTTGGTGAAACATATAATAAATCCGGAAGCGCTGCTTTTAAAGCCGTTACATCACTATTTCTAAAATCATAACGTCTTGTCTTTGGCAAACCTTTATAAGCTTTAGACGTAGTTTGACTCCACATAAACATGGTATTAGTCGCAATTCCATCAAAACCTTTTTTGATACCATTTTCCAAACCATTACCCGCAGCAAGTAAAATTACCAAGATAAAAATACCCCAAAAAACACCAAAAGCTGTCAGGATAGTCCTGAAAGGATTGGCGGTTAAGGCCTGTAAAATCTCGTCCCAATTATCTTTTTTAAACATAATTATTCGTCTCTAAGTGCTACAATAGGTTTAATTTTGGCTGCTCTGTAAGCTGGAAAAAATCCTGCCATTGCTCCCGCAAAAACAAGTAATACCAAAGTAGTTAAAGCTACGCTAAAATCTACTTCAGGATTTCTGAAATACTCGCTCTGAACCATCGGACCAACAAATTCCAATAAAGCAAGACTGGCCAATAATCCGACAAAACCTGCAATGGTCGTGATAAAGATCGATTCGTGAAGAATCATCGTGATAATTGAAAAAGGCGAAGCTCCCAACGCTTTTCTAATCCCGATTTCTTTTGTACGTTCTTTTACAATAATAAGCATGATATTACTTACTCCAACTACACCAGCAATAATCGTACATATACCAACCCACCAGAAAAAAAGTCTTATATATAAGTTTAAATCATAAAATTGTTTGGCATCTTTAACTGAGTTATACACTCCTACACCACCATCATCTTCAGGAGCGACAACATTTTTACTCTTTAATAAATCCTTTAAATCCTGGGTAAATTTTTCTGACTGAGCCAATGCTTCATCATAATCTTGCGTCTTTTTTAAGGTAAAAAACAAGTTGCTGATTTTATCACCTCCACCAAACGTCTTCTGAACTGTAGTCAATGGCAAATAAGCACGAGTTTCTTCTCTTTCTCCTCCAGGATCTGTAAAAACACCGACTACTTTAAAGTTGATATTGTTAATCAGAATCTCTTCTCCTATTGCCTCTTTATCTTTAAGCATATCGGTTTTTAGTTTCATTCCGATAACAGCCACTTTGGCGTTACTTTCTAAATCCTTAGCATTGATATAACGTCCCTGAACTATGGTTAAATTTTCAATTCCGCCATAATCTGGATTTACTCCTCTAAACTGATAACTCCCTGATTCTTTACCATAAGCAAAAGACTGTCCCCAATAATTATTTGTTGAAGCTCTTAGATCTAACTTGTCTTCAAATTTCTGCACTGATTGATTGTAATCGCTGTTGCGAAACTGAATCTGTCTTCCAGGATTTAGTCCTTTATATTCTTTCGTAGTTGTTCCAGACCAAACCTCAATAATTCCAGCAGCGTCTCGTTCGAACTGTTTTTCAATTCCGTTCTGAAGACCTTTACCTGCACCAAGCAGGATTACCAAAATAAAGATTCCAGAAGCCACAGAAACTCCTGTTAAGAATGTTCTTAAACGGTTTTTAGAAATGGCTTCAAATATTTCCTGCCAACGTTCAATATTAAACATAAGACGAAGCTCTAACTTGTTCTACTTTTTTATCATCGATAATTAATCCATCTTTCAGGACTACATTTCTTTTGCACATTGCGGCAATATCAGGTTCGTGTGTAACAATTAAAATTGTTTTTCCCTCATCATTAATTCCTTGAATAAGCTCCATAACTTCATAAGAAGTCTTAGTATCCAAAGCTCCCGTTGGCTCATCTGCAAGCAAAACCTTCGGATTTGAAGCTAATGCCCTTGCTATAGCCACACGCTGTTTCTGACCTCCAGAAAGCTCATTTGGTAAGTGGTGAACGTGAGAACCTAAACCTACTTTCTCTAGATATTTCATTGCAATATCATATCGCTCTTTTCTTTTAACTCCCTGATAATACAATGGCATTGCAACATTATCCAGTGCCGTTTTATAATTAATCAAATTAAAAGACTGGAAAACGAATCCTAAGAACTTATTACGATATTTTGAAGCAAGGGTTTCATTTAATTTTTTGATTGGGGTTTTGTCTAAAATATAACTTCCAGAATCGGCTTCATCCAGAATTCCCAAGATGTTAAGAAGTGTTGATTTACCAGAACCAGATGACCCCATGATCGCAACCAATTCTCCTTCTTCTATATTAAAATTTATACCTTTTAATACATGCAATTCAGAACTTCCCATCTTATAGGATTTATGTAAATCTTTAATTTCAATCATGGTATTGTTAAATTTTTTAGACAATAATAACATTTTTATTAAGTAATTTATGATAATAAAAAGTTAATAGTTTTGTTACCTATTAGGTATAAGACTGCATTCTTTAGTTATTGTTACACTTTTTCAATAAAATATGATTGTTTTCGTAATTTTACCTCGTAATAAAAATCATCTTAAATGAAGCTTAGTTCTATTATTTCAATGTTTACAGCACTTGCGGTGTTATCAAGCTGTTCGTCGGCTCAAAAATTAGAAACATTAAAGCCTGAACCAGACGATGCAAGTCCGTTAATTTATGACAGCAATCCTTCTTTTATAAACCTTCCCATTACTATCAAATTAAGCGATATTGAAAATCAGACTAATTCTCTTCTTAACGGATTAATTTACGAAGACAATAATATCGAAGACGATGATATTGAAATGAAAATTTGGAAACAGGCTCCGATCAAAATTCAAAATGATCCGTCGAATCTTGATAAAAGAATTCGAACAATTTTACCGCTTAAAGCGAATATCAAATACCGAATAGGCACAAAAAAACTTGGGGTCGAATTATACGATATTAGAGAATTTAATTTAAACGGAGTTATAACACTTTCCAGCGAAACTGCTTTGACAAATTGGAAACTCACAACAAAAACAGAGTTCAAATCTCTTGATTGGAATGAGAGCCCAACTATGTCAATATTTGGCAAAAACATGCCAATTACTTATTTAATAAATCCTGCCATCTCTATTTTTAAAAGTAAATTGGAAAAGAAAATAGATGAAGCAATTGAAAAATCAATGGATTTTAAACCGAATGTACTTCAAGCTGTAGAAAAAATCTGCACTCCTTTTCAAATGAGTGACACTTATGAAAGCTGGCTTCGAATTGTTCCAGTTGAAATTTACTCTACAAATGCCAAACTTAAAAACGATTCGTTCTTACTTGATATGGGCATGAAATGCAACATGGAAACCATTGTTGGTAAACAGCCTGAATCAAAATACAATGCCAGTAAAATTGTTCTGAAACCCGTGGCCAAAATCCCAAATCAAATTTCTGCCAATATTGCAGCAATTTCAAGCTACGTAGACGCTTCTAAGATTATGACGAAGAATTTTGCCGGTCAGGAATTTGGTTCAGGAAGCAAAAAAGTCACAGTGAAAAATGTTTCTATCTGGCACAAAGATGGCAAAATGGTTATCGCATTAGACGTTTTAGGATCTATAGACGGAACACTTTATTTAAATGGCTTTCCATCATACAATGCTCAGACAAAAGAAATTTATTTTGAAAAGCTAGATTATGTTTTAGATACCAAAAGCAAATTGATGCGTACAGCAAACTGGCTAGCGCAAGGATTTATTCTGAGAAAAATGGAAGAAAGCTGCCGTTATTCAATTCAACCAAATCTCGAAGAAGGCAAAAAGAGTATGGCGGGCTATTTAAAGAATTATTCGCCAATGCCAGGTGTATTTGTAAACGGAAAAATGGAAGATATTCAGTTTGATAAAATACAACTAACCAATCAGGCCATTATAGCTTTCATCAAAATAAACGGAACGGTTAATGTCTCAGTTAACGGACTTAAATAAAAAAAAAGCAGTGTAATTACACTGCTTTTTTCTTTTTAGAATACATTCGATAAATCAAATATCCTATTATTAATACAAGTAAATATGGAATTACCATTAAGTAAACAATTCCATCATTTACCGCTTCTGCTTTTTTAGTATTAGAATCTCCCGATAATGCTGCGCGGCACATAGCACACTGAGCATTGGCAGACATTCCAATTAAAAAAATACAAATCCCAAATACTATAACTTGGAATTTGGATTTTAAAATTTGAATATTATTTTTTTTAGTGTGCATAATATGGCGAAATCATTAAGTAAACTATCACCCCTGTTACCGCAACATATAACCAAAGCGGGAAAGTGATTTTAGCAATTTTTCTATGTCTGTCAAAACGTTTTGCAAGAGCTCTTACATACGTAATCAATACGAGCGGAATAATTGCAATTGACAATAAAATATGTGTTATAAGAATAAAGAAATATACATAACGTAATGCTCCTTCTCCTCCATATTTTGTAGAATCTGAAGTCATATGATATGCAACATACATAACTAAAAACGCAACAGACAATGCAATAGCAGAAGTCATCAATCTTTCATGTAATTTTTGTTTTCCATTCTTTATTGCCAAAACAGCCCAAACTAATACAACAGCTGTAATACCATTTGTAGTTGAATAAATTGGAGGTAAAAATGATAACGGCTCTACATTAACACCAAAATCTTTTAATTTAACCCCAAACAAAATTGCCACAACAACGGGAATTATTATTGAAACCGCAATAATGAATTTGCTAAATTTTTTCTCTAAAGTATTATCTTCCATTTTTATTCTGCTAATAAAATTTTAATGTCTTCTTGAATATCTCTTACTCCCTTTTTATCTAGACCATCATAATAAATATTCGGATTTCCGTATTCATCTTTTCTGCAACGAATGTTTCCATCTTTATCAATTAAGGCAAACAAACCAGAATGTTCAAATCCACCGCTTACTTTATCATTTTCTCCTGCATAAAGATTAAAACCTTTATTTGACAAATCCATAATTACATTTCTGTCTCCAGTCAAGAAATTCCAATTAGAAGATTTTACGCCTAACAACTTTGCATGATCTTTTAAAACTTGCGGAGTATCATGTTTTGGATCGATTGTAATAGAAACTATTCCGAAGTTAGGATTTCCAAAAAACGTCTTTTCAATTTCCAGCATACTCATATTCATCTTTGGACAAATAGATGGACAAGTTGTAAAGAAGAATTCCAAAACATATACTTTCCCTTTGTACGTTTCATTTGAAACCTTTGCATTATCCTGATTTGTCAATTCGAATTTTGGCGCTGGCCCAATCGTCAAAAGTTTAGCTTCTTTTGAAGATTTTACTCCAACATTATCCAAACGATTTCCTTTTACGACGTCGCCGTTTTTAACTCGATCAACAATTTTAGGAATGGCGTAAATCCCAAAAATCAGAATGATAAAAGAGATTCCAATATATGATTTGTTCTTAAACATTATAAATGATTTTAAAGTTGCTTTGTGGCATTATGGTTCTTCTTTAGAGCTGCGCGATATTCATACAAAATAATCTTGAAATCGTCCAACATTTCATTGCTCAACTCAGACGGATGAAAAGTATCGTATCCTTCTTTATATTCTTTTGGATCTTTTCTTCCTCTTAGATTACGCTCTTTATCGATAATATAAACATTAGAAGTTCCAAGGTTCTCATTCAGTTTTTCTTTTAAATGCAATCCATCATAAAACTTCTGAATTTCTTCTTTTGAAGCAAAAACAAAATTCCAATTTTTGACATCTGTAAATGGAGATAAAGCATCAACAATTTTTTGAGCTTCTTTTTCAGTTCCAGTTGGACATAGCACTACAAACTGAAGATCTTCAAAACCATTATAACGTTTGTAGATCTTTTCGTTTAAATTAAAATAATTACCTCTATTTTCTAGAATATTTGTACCAGAAAAACCTAATACAGTAATTTTTTTATCAAGAGAGATTTTTTTTCCGTTTAATGAATTCCAATTTCCAAAGTCGGCTACTTTAGGTGTTATTACAGGAAGTGTTGTAAAACTATTTACACCAGAAGCAAAGAATAAATACGCTACAATTGGCAATACAAAAAGTACAAAGAGAACTATATTTTTTTTCATTGTATTAACGGGAAATTATTGAGGTACAAAAATAAAAAAAGCTCCGCAAATCGGAGCTTCTTTTCGAATTAATATCATGTTAAAAATTCCATTTAATTGTAGAATCTTTAAAAACCCCATAAATATAATGTCCTTCTGTCAACAGAATAAACAATAAATATAAAACTAGGAAGATAACAGGAGAAACTACAGACCATCTAAGGCTGCTTTTTTCACCTTCCATGTGCATAAATGCCCATACAATATAATATGCTTTGAAAATTGTTAAGATATAGAAAATCCAGTTTAATAGATTCAATCCAACAAAATGATTAAATTCTAATACTCCAGGTTTGTAGATACCTAAAATAACTTCTACTGTAGTTACTACTGAAAGCAATCCGAAAACAAACCAGATTCTTTTTGTATTTGATACGTGCTCGTGTGACATAATAATTAAATTCTAAAAATTAAACTAGGTAGAAAACTGTAAATACAAATACCCAAACTAAATCTACAAAGTGCCAGTATAATCCAACTTTCTCTACCATTTCGTAGCTTCTTCTTTTCTCGTAAGTACCTAATAATACATTAAAGAAAATAATGATATTGATAATAACTCCAGAGAATACGTGGAATCCGTGGAAACCTGTAATAAAGAAGAAGAAATCAGCAAATAATTTATTACCGTACTCGTTTCTGATCAAGTTAGCACCTTCTACTACATATTTAGCACTAGCTAAATGTTTTTCAGATTCTTCTCTTGATAAAACAGTTTTTTTCTTTTTATCTGTAAGTTTTTCTGTTCTGATTAAAATTTCAGGGTGAGCTTTGAAACCAGCCTGAACTTCAGCAACTGTGTAAGTTGGAAGAGATTGAGCATCTTCCATAAACCAAGTTGATTTGCTTCTTGCTAAAGCTTCTCTTTGTTCTGGCAATTTAACAGCAAAATCAGCTAAAGCTACTCTTTTACCATCTTTATCCACAAATTGAAGTAAACTACCTCCAACTGTTTCAACTGCACCATATTCTCCTTTAATGAAGTTTTTCCATTCCCAAGCTTGAGAACCAACGAAAATTAAACCTCCAATAATAGTTAAGAACATATAGATTGCAACTTTTGTCTTTTTCAATTGGTGTCCTGCATCAACAGCTAATACCATTGTTACAGAAGAGAAGATCAAAATAAAAGTCATTAAAGCTACATAATACATTGGAGCCGCAACACCATGCATAAATGGGAAGTGAGTGAACACTTCATCAGCCAAAGGCCAAGTTTCAATAAATTTAAATCTAGAAAAACCATAAGCTCCTAGAAATCCAGAGAATGTTAAGGCATCTGATACGATAAAAAACCACATCATCATTTTACCATAACTTGCTCCTAAAGGCTCATTGTGACCGCCTCCCCAAGTTTTTTCGTCGTTGTTTGCAGTAGTAACTGTCGCTCCCATAAAAGATATTCGTTAAAAAGTTCCCAAATTTACGTTTTTTTCTTATTTAAAGAAATATAAAAATAAAAATAAATATACCCATAATAAATCCAAAAAGTGCCAATACATCGCACCTAGCTCTATCCCAAGAGTTTGAGTCGAATTGTATTTTTGTTTAAAATGATTATAAATTATAATTAAAAGTGAAATTAATCCGCCAGCTAAGTGCAACAAGTGTGTAACTGTCACAACATAAAGAAAAGTTGTAGTAATTGAACTACCTTCTCCTGTAAAGTAATACCCTTCTGCAACGATTTGTCCAAATCCTTTGAATTGTAATACTACAAATAAAACTCCTAAAGCTAAAGTTCCAAGAAGTAATCCTGTAACTGCGCTTCTATTATCTTTTTGAATGGCTTTTTTTGCCAAGTAAAAAGTAACACTACAAGCAATAATAACTGCTGTACTCCAATAGAAAGCTGAAGGAAGTTCAAAATTCTTCAACCAGTCTGCTCTTGATTTACTTACTACAAATGCACTTGTTAACCCTGCGAACATCATGGTCATACTAACCATTGCGAAAAGCAGAATCAGTTTTGCCGATTTAGATTTCCTTACTTGTTCTTCATTTGTTTTTAATGTCATTTCCATAACTATCTTAAAAATTTATCTACTATAAATACAATTTGCAAAAGCGAAATATAAGAAACACTCACTAACATTAATGTTCGTGCTGCCTTTGCTGTTCTTAACTTATACAGACGAATTGCATAAAAAAGCATCCAAATCCCTAATAGAAACACTAAAACTGCTGCAATTGGAGAAATAAATAATTGCCCTGTAAAACCTAACACCGGTAATAACGACGCTATTATAAGCCAAATTGTATACAATATTATCTGTAATGCAGTTCCTTTATCTTTTTTACCTGTCGGAAGCATAAAAATTCCCGCTTTCTCATAGTCTTCATATAAAAACCATCCGATAGACCAAAAATGTGGAAACTGCCAAAAAAATTGAATCAAAAATAAAGTTCCTGCTTCTATACCAAATTCGCCAGTTGCCGCTACCCAGCCCAACATAAACGGAATTGCTCCAGGAAAAGCTCCAACAAAAACAGACAAAGAAGTAACTGTTTTTAATGGCGTATAAACGCTTGTGTATAAGAATATCGAAATCGCAGCAAACATTGCTGATTTTGCGTTTATCGTGTAAAGAAGTGCAATCCCAATAATAGTAAGCAAACTTGCTACAAGCAAAGCTACTTTAGGAGACATACGACCAGAAGGAACGGGACGATTTTTTGTTCGATCCATTAAAGAATCGATATCTTTTTCGATTACTTGATTAAAAGCGTTCGAAGCTCCAACCATGCAATAACCGCCAATTGCCAAAACAACCAAAACACTCCATTTAAAAGGATGATCAGCATCTACTCCTAATAAATATCCAGCAATAGAAGAGAACAATACACTAATAGCTAGACCAGCTTTAGTAATCTCTTTAAAATCCAGAAATATTGATTTGATTGATAATGTATTTTTTGCAGCGTTCAATACCGTTGTTTTTGTGTATTTTTTTTGAGTGGTGCAAATGTACAAATTAGATTGTAGAATTTAAGCCTATAAAAATAGATTTTTTTCAATAAACCCTTTGCAAATTAAGATCTCAACATACTTTAACACTATTATTTCGAAAAATCTTATTAAAAATACTAGTAATCAAAATACCAATTAAAAATATCTGAACGTAAACCAACGCTAAACCAAGTGGTACTTTGCTTAAAAGTGGTTGCTGTTTCTTGAGTCGGATCAAAATTTCTGTAGATCAAACTTCCGAATAATTTCAAATTCGTCATCGGATTAATCAAATATCCTCCTTGAACATCGGCAATAAAAACATTTGTTTTATTTCCCTGACCTATTTTTACACCTGTATTATAAGGGCGTTTTTCATCGTAGCTTTTATAAATATTTCCCCCATAATTATAAGAGTCTGCAGCAGTATCAAAATCCAAACCTCTAGTTCCAACTGTCAGCTTGGCATCGGCAAGCCAACGGCCTTTATGGTATCGTGCAATTGCAATAAGCTCTTTAAAATTTCCTCCCCATTGATGCCCAACACTCTGATTGTTGTGTCCATAATTTGTAATAACAGCGCTGTGCGAGTACACATAAGGACGTACACGATTCAATTCGACTTGCAACAATAAATCTTTCACATTAAAGGCATTGAAATATTTTGCTCCAAACTGAAATCCGAATTTATTTTTCCAGCTTTGATTTCCTGCTCCGACATCAGAAACAGAAAACTCATCAATTAAGAATTGAGAATAAAGATTTATACGGTTATTCCATTTGTATTTTCCAGTAATTCCCAAAAGCGCATTTCCACTTCTAGATGAAGAACCAAATTCTACTGCACGGTAAAAAATAATCGGATTAACAAAATTAGCGTCAAAACCTCTATTGTTGGTATTAGTCCAAACTACAGATTCAAAAAAACCTAAGTTCACTCTATTTGAAACATTCCAGCTCAAATAGTGATTTGCCATAAATTTTGTTGCGTAAGTTTTTTCAGCTGTTACTTCTGGACGAACATCTTTCATCCACATATACGTATTGGTATATTTAATTTTCCAAAATTTAGTATTGATTTTAAAGTATGGATACGGACTTGCTCCATCACTTTCTAACAAAGAACGATAACCATCACCTATAAAATTTCGTCCGTAACCCAATTGAAAATCAAATATTTTCCCTGGTGCGAAGGTAATATTCGCTTCCGCTAAAGGAAAATCGTAAGCATCGGTCTTGAATCTTTTTGCGATTCCAATTCCTGGAATTATAGCTGGATTTCCTCCAGATGGTTTAATAGATTCCGCATAATCGTTAAAATACCCCGCAAATCTTCCCTGGCTTTCAAAAAAAGTAGTCGTAAAATTGATTTGCTTTCCTAAACCTCCTCTAAAATTAAGTGCTCTGGTATTCACGTAAGTGTAAGACGCATCAAGATCTGAAGCCTTACCCATTTGTAAATCCACAATCGGATTTAAGGCAAACCAATAGTCTTCTCCCTGAATCTGCACTAGGTTTTCATTCCACCATTTTCTTCCCAACCAAGTCGATGTCTTTTTCTGCAACGATTCATTCACTGCTCTCAAATTATAATATTTTGAAACCTCAGCGTACGTATAAGGCTTAGATGCTGTATGGTTATTAATTCCAACCTGATTCATTTCTGCATCAAACTGCGCATAATAGCTATGCGAAAATGGAATATTTAAATGGCTATCAAATTCTGGATTATTGTATTTTTTGTACACAATACTATCCAATTCTGTCATTGGTTTTTCTGCCGGTTTTAAAATTTCCGCTGCTGCTTGAGCTTCTGCGGCAAGCTGAGCCGCACTTTTTAGTGGTATGTCAATAGAAATTGTATATTTAGAATACGTCGGTTTTCCGTTGTAAGTTGAAGGTTTTATTTTTGGAAATGTACCGAATACTCTTTTTGCTTCTTCAGACAATTCTTCTGTTTCGGCAGAAACGTAAATTACTTTAAATTCTCCTTCGGCATTTACTTCAAAAAGCAATTTTACGGCCCCTTTGTAATTGTTCTGTTTCAACTTTTCAGGAACTTGAAAATTGTTAAATACGAAATCTTGAACTTCTTTATAAAAACAGGTTTCTAATTTTTTGCCATCTAAATTTTCACAGTTAGGAAAAACAGGAAACATTTCTGATGTAAAACCAGGCTGAACCGAAGAACTGCCATTTTGAGAGGAAACAATAAAAAAAGAAAAAACTAAAACAAGGGACAAAAAAAACTTATTCACTTAAAATTTGGGGATTTATTTAATATTGATTTGGGGAAATTTCTCCGTTGGCAATTGCTTTTGCAGCTGAAGTTCCGATTCTTTTTACTCCTAAACGAATCATTTCAGCGGCTTCTTCAAATGAACGAACTCCACCCGCTGCTTTTATTGAAAGCGGTGAAGCATTTTCGAGCATCATAATTATTGTTGGGACTGTTGCTCCATTCGGAACGCCATCATCAGTTTTATAAAAACCTGTAGACGATTTTACGAAAACAGATTCAAAATCGTCTTCTTTAAAATTAGATACTACAACATGTTTTATTAAGGCAGATAACTGAATAATCTCTTTATCTGTTAAAGCGGCAACTTCAATAATCCATTTTACTGTTTTATCGTTTGCTAAACCTATCTGTGTTCCGATTAAGATTTCTTTTTTTACTAAATCGAGATCACCATTTTTGAATGCTTCGTAGTTACAGACAAAATCTAAATCATCAGCTCCATTGGCAATGGCTTCATTTGCTTCTTTAATCTTATCTTCCAGACTTGACTTCCCTTCTGGAAAATCAATTACGGTTCCGACTAATAAAACAGAATTGGCTTCTATGATCATTTTTTTTGCCAGGGCAACATATTCTGGACGAATCATAATTAGCTTGAAACCTTCATGAATTGCTTCGGCAATTGCATTTTTGACTACGATAGTATTTTCTGCTTCCGAAAGACCAGCTTGCGATGCAGTTTTTAAATACGTAGAGTCCAAATATTGCTTTACATTCATTTTCATAGAAGTTGCAGAAAACCAGCACAAAAGTACATTTTAAATTGAAAAAACATAGCTTTTTAACTGCTTGATTTTCTTGTAATAAAAAACCCACCGAAGTGGGTTTCTAAAATTATATTTTATCGATTTGCTTTTTAAATCCTATCGCAGAAAAAACTGCCACAAAGGCTCCAAGTGCATTTGCTAAAACGTCTGTCACGTCTGAAGCTCTTGTTACTGTGAGAGCACTTTGAAGAATTTCGATTGTAATTCCAAAAAAGACAGAAAATATAAAAGAAATCAAATAAGCTTTATAATCGTCTGAATCTTTTCCTTTCAATTCTTTCTTGAAAAATAAAATCCAAGAAATGGTGAATCCGAAATGAAAGCAGAAATGTACAATTTTATCAATGCTTGGAAAACTAACCGCTGGTATATTACTAGAATCTGTTAGACAAAAATACGTAATGATTCCAGAGCAGATAATTGCCCAAATTAATAAGAGTTGTTTAGGCACCGATTAAATCTTTATAAGCTTGATCAGATAATAAAGAATCGATTTCTGATGCATCAGCAATTTTTATTTTAATCATCCATCCATCTCCATAAGGGTCTGAATTTACTGTTTCAGGAGCACTTTCTAAATCATCATTGAAAGCAATGATTTCACCTGATAAAGGTAAGAATAAATCAGAAACTGTTTTTACAGCCTCAACAGTTCCAAAAACTTCATCTTTTGAAAGTGTCTGATCTAAAGTTTCTACTTCAACATACACGATATCTCCTAACTCTTTTTGTGCAAAATGAGTAATTCCTACTGTTGCAACATCTCCTTCGATGCTAACCCATTCGTGATCTTTTGTGTACTTTAAATTTGCTGGTATGCTCATAATAGTTGTGTTTGAAAATTAATTGTTTAAAATTTGAGCCACAAATGTAATAATCTTCTAATAAAATCTAGTTTAGAAACTAAAATTTAATTTCCAAAATTATAACGAAGTGTGAAACCTGATCTGATGTTCGTTAAAGGGAAAGAAGTCGAAATTACTGCTTTCGAGAACGAATGGTCATAATAGAATATTGCAGTTAAGTTTTTACTGAAAGCATAATCTGCCGTCACTTTCAATGTCCAGATATTCTGCCCTGCCGCCAATTGATTATTATCGTAATCTAAATAGCGAACCAGAGTTTCGTTATTTCTATATGAAAAATCAGCTTTTATGTTGATATCACTTTTAATAATTCCTGTTGGATTATCTGCTAATCTAGACGAAATGATTACGTCTTTAAAACGATATCCTACTCCTACAACGTACTCTATTCCTCTAACTTCTGTCAATAAATTATTATCGAAACTCATAGACAATGCGCGATCTTTTTTAACCTCTGTTAATAAACGGAATGAATTTTTCAATTCAAAGTCAACTCTCATCAACGGACTAAACTGCTCTACTAAATTGACATTAGACATAATCGTTTTATTAAAGAAGTTTGTGTTTACATCCTGTCCTATTGGGTTTTCTAAATAATCAAAGTTAGATCTAAACTGGCTGATAGTATACGACGCTCTATAATTGTGCTGTAACGAAAAACGTCTAAAATGATCCTTGAAATATTTATAACGCATTAATCCATTATACTTCACATTCCAGTTCGGAATAGGGAAACTTCTAAAAATACCTGTTGAACTCTTAGATGCATCTGCTCCTGTATAAGCCGCCATAAACGAAGGCAGCAAAACAGCTTGATTACTTTTTGAGAAACCAATTGGATATCCTTCATTGGCTACATATATTTTATAATTAGGATCTGTTTCAGCTGGAATCGGGTTATTTGCATCTCCATATCTCGGAATTGCTGCTGCTGAACCATAATGCTGCTCTGCCAAACGATTTGCAATAACTAAACGATTGCTTCTAAAATCATCAAATGCAGACGATTCAGTTTCTGTACTTGTAGAGAAAGACGTTTTAATTAATACGGTTGAAATAGAAAACATTCCATATGTATATGGAGATAACGGCATATATTGATTTGTTGCAGGATCTACACTATATTGCTCTGATGAATTTTCAGAATAAGCGCGATCCATAGCCAAATCAATTTTTAAATCTGGCAGTAAATCTATGTTTGCTGTTACTTTCAATAATTTGTTGCTAACCTGTGTGAAATTCTGATTGAAATTCTGGTAACTGGTTAGCCATCCGTTCTTCGCCGCTTCAAAACGTACATCGTCTTGGCTACCAAATACAAATCCTAAAGAAGGTTTAGAAGTACCAAAGAAACCTACACCTGGAATATAACCCGGCAAAACTGTTCCGCTATTTTTTGTATAGTTAATTTGAACGTTTTTAACACTAGTCAAAACTCCAATTAAACCATCATAAAAAGGATTACTACTTGTAACTGGTTTAGCCGTATTTACAATTTTCTCACCTGGTTTTGGCGGCGCAGCAGGTTTTGTTGCTTTTGCAGGTTTTGAACCTGGCGTCAAACCTAAATATTTATACAGCGTATTCATATTTAATGTCGTTGAAAACGTGTTTGAATTGGCATTTTGAACCGTATTTCCTAAATCCCACAGCGTTTTCGTTCCATCTGGATTTTCTTCTTGATACTGAGACATTGCCGTAGATGATCTCTGCCAGTTATAATCTGCAGTATACGAATAAGTCGCTTTTACAAAACTAAATATTGGAATTTTATTGATTGGAATATCATAATTCAGAACCAATTGCTGCAAATGCTGATTTGGTATACCAATATCAAAATAATCATCCCAGATATTAAAATCTTCTTTTGGTGTATTATCGTCATTCAAGAAGTTTCTAACAATATTATTAGACGCTGCTGTATAATTTAATTTCAATGATTTTGTCAAATTAAATCCGAAACCATACTGGTAATTGAATGCAAAATTTCTTCTATAAAGCGGATCAAGTCCAATACCTTGCACATCTTCAACTTGTCTGTACTGTTGACGGTTGCTTTGTCTTAAAATGTTAGTATTAAACGAAATATTTGAAGGAAGATAATTAAAGTTAAAATCACTCAACATTTTCCAATAATCACTTTTTTTCATGAATTGGGTCTGCTTAAACGGAACCACCTCTTTTGGCTGAAACGTATAAGCATAATTTACTGCAGTATTAGATTGCTCGTCGTTGTAATTCTCCACTTCATAATCGTGTCTTTCTACCTGATTATATGACTGAGAAAAAGTAAAGTTTTCTACATCATAAACATGTGGTTTCTGTTCTGGCGCCCTATCTTTTCTTACTCCAATAAAATTGATGCTTTTACGCTTAGTGTAATCAACCGCACGTGTTCTAATATTTTCTTTTTCTGCTGGATCTGTCGTTTCTTTAATTAATTGATCCAACTTAATATCCTGATTAAACGGATCGTATTCTGGTGTAATAACTTCTTCTCCAATAGCATAATTGAATGGTAGATTAATACCCCATTTTGGAGGCAACAACTTTCCTAAATTTATATTGGTTACAATGTTATACTGCTGAATATCTTCACGATCTCTTTCGTTTGCACCTTGCTCTAGAGAACCAAAACCAATCGTGCTCTTTTTACCAGAAGCTGATAATGTCATCAAATCGGCCATATTGGTATCTACATTTAACAATGCAGCCATACCACCTTTATTTTCCAAATCAGACATACGAAGTTCGTTAAACCAAACTTCCCCCATAATATCTTTATGGTTTGCCGCACTTTTTACTCCGACCATTAAATTTCGAACCAATCCAAAATTCGGATTTCCTTTAATACCCAAAGTTAACTTAGCATCTTGGTCACCGCCTTCTACATCTGGATCTCGATCTGGATAATAAATACCATTTATATCTCTTTTTGGCGAATTAATATCGATATTCATTCCCAAAATCTTCATTCTTGTCAATAGAGACAAAGCCAAGTCGATATTATTTTCTTCAAGCCAAACCTGATCTGGACTAATAGTACAAGATCCACCCGTTCTTGTTACTTTTAATGGGATTTCAACCTGATAAAAGTTTTGCGTAAAGTCGTTACCAAAGCGAATAAATCCAATCATTTCATCATCTAAAAGCTGATTTTCATTAGGAAGCGATTCCGCATGAAGGAACATTTTCAGTTTTTTGTACTGACGCATATCAACACTTACATTCTTGAAAACTGCTCTTGAATCTAGGTATTCTAATCCTGTACCTGCTATTCGAACTGCCAAAGATTGCTCATTTTGATTAATGATTGTATTGTTATTATACAACTGCTCTCTTTGAACTCCTGGCGGAATAACATAGTTAACAGGACATTTTGTACCGTTTTCTTGAATATTTACTGCCGCAACATCAAATTGAGTTCCGTCATCATCAGGATTTGTATCATTTGCATCCAATGTTCCTGTGTACTTTCTCCACTCCCCTCTAACTAAATCTAAAGCTCCGAAACGAACTGTCATCTGATCGTTAAACCCAGTCATAAACATACGCATAAAACGAATCGATCTAAAATCTGTAATATTCCCAATCGTATTTTGAGGTTTTGAAACAGGAATTTTAAACTGAATCCATCTTGCATTGGTCGAACCTCCATTTGGAAGTTCTACATTCTGAACTTCTCTAATATCTGTAATATAATTTTCTCCAACCTGCATTCCCGGTTTTACATCAATACTATATTCATAATATGCATTGATTGTACTCATGGTATTGTCACGATTGATATCCTCAACATCTGGAAGAGTTGTAGAACCACGATTCGGATCATCAACACTTACCGCAGAGTTACCCTCTGTTCCGTTGTATCTTTTATAACGCTGTAAAACGCCTCCTTCTGTATTTAAAAAGTACTTATAATTATCAGCTGCTGGATCTTCTTCTCCTGCATAATTGGTATAAATCGACGCTTCTTTTGCATCTGGCAAACCATCTAAACCGACATCTTGGTTTTTACGATTATCCGGATTGGTATCAAATGCATAAATCAATGATTGAGATGCTGGTACGTCTCCCCAAATTGGCTGCGGATTTACCATAATCTGATCTGGGCCTAAACCATTTTCATATTGTTTTCTTCCGTCTTTTAAAACGTCTTCAGAAACTTCACCTAAATTGAAATAAATTTTTCCGCTATTCGTTGGCAAGGCTTCTCCAGTACCAACATAAGGATCCAGTACCCAAAACTGAATGTATTCAACATTTCCCTGCTCAAAGTTAGTAGAGTTCAGCGCACGCATAATTCCACCAAAATTGGCTGATGGATTACTCAAAGCAAAATCAGGGTTATTATTATATGGTCCCCTATCTGATGGGTAATAAGTTAAATCCAATGTATTAATCACCTGAATCTGTCCTTGCGCAATATCTGTATTTGGATACAGCTCTTTACTATACACCCTTCTTGTTGTATTTAAAGATAAATCATCATTTGAAATTCCTGATGGTTTTGAAGTGTAAAAAATCGGATCGATGCTGTACCAAGAAAGCTTAGCTCTCTTATAGCCATACTCTAACGTATTTGAATTAGCATTAAAAGTATTATCGGCATCAGAATTAATAAATGGTGTTGAAGCCAAACTCCATGCATAAGCAGATCTCATATCGATCGTAGTCTGAGTACCTTCAAAATCGTCGATATAAATAGTAGCTTCACCCTCAAAATCACTTGCTTTTGGAGCATCTGGTTTCAAAAATGCAACTTCCCCACGAATCGAAAGATTTGAAGGAACATCTGTATCTATATTTGGCAGTTTGTTAGCTAATCTTGTTAAAAACGGAACTTCAGTTGAATAATTTCCATTGAAACCAAAAATGGTATTATTTACAGATTCTTGTCCGTAGCTTGATTTTTGAGTAAAAGGACGTTCTGTCATTTTTAAGAAAGTACCACCCACAACAAACTTTTCAGAGATTTTATGTTCAATATTGAATCCCATGAACCTTCTTGTCTGCTGCCCAAAAATTGAATTGTTTTCTAATGAAACCTCAATCGGAGTATTAGATGCTTGAAGTGAAGGATCTAATATTTGCACTCTTCCCAACTGATAATCTACGCTATAATCTATACCTTCTACCAAAACTCGCCCTGCAGCTGTTACCACTACAGATCCCTGTGGAACATTGAAAGCCCCGATCGGAATACCATTGCTACCTGAAGATTTATACTTTCCTCTTAATAAGAATTTGTTTTTATCACTATCCTGTAAAGCACCTGCTTGAGTATTCTTATACATGTTTCTAAATACATACTTCTTCTGGTTAGGGTTATATGTAGTTGGATCATTATAATTTTCTCCAGTGCCTGTGTTTAATTTTTTAAACAAAAGTTCTCCAAAAGGCTCTTTTGTGGTGAAGATAATTCGTGCATTCTGTACATCTACCGTTACACCAGGAACGTAATCAAAGAAACCATCTCCCCCTTTTTGTGGATCATTGTTATAATTTAACTGATCTAAGTTAAATACATTTAACAATGGTGTCTTTGTAATATAATAATTACTTGGATTAGGATTTACAGGATCATCGTCTGGGAAAAGAGTTCCTTGAACCGGTGTAATATAATTGATTGGAGAAGGATCTGTGTAAAGAATATTAAGTCTAAAATCTTCTTGTTTGATTTGATAAGCCTGCGGAATTTGATACACGTTTTTCATCATCAAGTTCCAAACTGGATTCTGTACGTTTGTCAAACTGCTTTTCAGCATTTTTAATACCAAACTCTGTGTTATAATAGCCTGGTTTCCGTTATTGTTTCCTGTAACTACAGTTCCATCTACACCATCACTACCAAATTCCCCAACTTGATATACTTTTCCTCCAACCGTATATTCAAATGCAACTGCCAAAATTTCGTCATTGGCCAAACGCTGCTGTAATGAAATGTAACCTAATTGTGGATTAAAAGTATATTCTTGTGTTGTTAATTTTCTTGCATTTTCCAAAACAGAATAATCTGTACCTTCATTTACGTTAGTATTATTAAATCCTGATTTAGCCGTTACAATTTCTCTAATATTAGGATTTAAATAACTTCCAGGTTTTCCAATTGCTCCTGGATCATATTTATTATTCGTATTGTCTGTTGGAGAATCTATAGGATTATTAAAGAAACCTGTTGGATCTGTAATTACCACCACTTGGTTATCAGGAACACCAGTAACTTGACCTTCTCCTAAATCCTGAAGCGCAATAATATTTCTTAAGTTATTATTTCCTGTCGTTATTCTATTCTGCTTATTGGTTACCCAAACTTCAATTCTTGTAACTTGGACACGGCTGTCTATTAATGGATAGTTTTTTAATGAAGCATCATACTTGTTTCTAAAGTATTGCGACAAGAAGAAATGTCGGTCATTATCATAGTCTAATGCAAATAAATCAAAGTTCTGTACGGTCCCGCCACCTTCTGCGACTATACTTTTGGTTTGAGACTTTTGTTCTGAGAAAACTCCCGTAACGGTTGTTTTTCCAAATTGCAGCTGCGCCTTAACCCCAAACAAACTTTGTGCTCCTCTAATAAGCGTACTATTTAAAGGCATGCTCACATTACCTACCTCAACTTTCTGAACGATATCATCTTCTGAAGGTGTATAAGCCAGTTTAAATAAGTTCTGAAAAGCAAACGTTGATTGTGTATCGTAATTAGCATTTACTTCAAGACGTGTTCCAATTTTTCCCATCAAACTCATACTGATTCTTTGATCAAAATCAAAAGTAAGAGAAGATCTGTTTCTTGGTGAAAATGAAGGGTTATCTTGTTTAGTGTAACGCATACCCAAGTCCATTTCTACTGACCCTGTGGGTTTTACATCTATGGTATTACTTCCAAAAATACTTTCAAATAAACTTGAATTGATGTAGTATCTTGGCAATAAATCTTTTTTGGCTGCTTCGGCTCCAGCTTTTTTGCCATCAATGGCATCTGATTTTTTTCTAAAATAATTTCGTCTCGATTCTTTTAGAACTAAATCTTCGTATTCTTTTGGAGTTAAAATTAAAGGGTAATTGATAGAGAAACCATCTACTGAAGTAGTGTAAATATAACGATCTGTAATCGGATCGTACTTATATGCCGAAAGTACACTTGGAGGATCTTCAAGATCTATCTTACCTACTGAAAATTGAGTTTTAGTTGTATCTTGAGTTACTGGTGTAACCTGTGCGCGCAAAACATTACCGCAGAGTAATACTAGCAACAAAATACAAATTTTACGCATAGAATTCTTTTATATAAAATGAAAATTATAAGCTTTTTAAAGCCTTTTTGATAATTGTTTCAGCAGTAGCTTCTGGATCTTCTTTTACGATTTTGTCTACTACTTTTTCAGAAGCTTTTCGCACAAAACCTAGAACTTCTAGAGCAGATAACGCTTCATCTCGGTTTCTATTGTTTTGAACAGCAAAAACTTCATCAATATTATACAATTTAACAACTTTTTCCTTTAAATCCAGTATAACTCTTTGTGCTGTTTTGTTTCCAATCCCTTTTATCGACTGGATTATACCCACATCTCCAGATGCAATGGCATTTATAATTTGCTTTGGTTCTATTGACGAAAGCATTGTTCTTGCGATTCCTGCTCCGATTCCTGAAACAGAAATCAACATTCTAAAAATTTCGCGTTCTGATTTTTCAACAAAACCATATAAAGTATGCGCATCTTCTTTAATTTGAAGATGCGTATACAATTTTATATTTTCAGAATTTGAAATTAAAGAGAAGGTATGAAGTGATATATTCACCTGATAACCAACTCCACCACAATCAATTACAACCTCTGTAGGATTCTTTTCTACTAATCTCCCCTGCAACTGTGCTATCATAAATATAGTTTATTAGTATCAAATATAACAAAAATGCCATAAAACTACGACAAATTTGTTCAATCCTTTGTAAGAACGTTTATTGTGCTATTTTATTCTTTTTGCTTTCTTTTTCCTGTGCATCAATAACAGCGATTGCGGCCATATTAACCATTTCTTCAACGCTGGCACCTAATTGGAAAATGTGAACAGGCTTGCCCATACCCATCATGATAGGCCCAATTGAGTTCACTTTGTACAATTCTTTTAATAATTTATACGTGATATTCGCTGATTCTAAATTAGGGAAAACCAATGTATTTACTTTTTTTCCTGCTAATTTAGAGAATGGAAATTTCTCTTGAAGCATTTCTGGATTTAAAGCAAAATCTGCTTGAATTTCACCATCAACAATTAATTCTGGGTGGTTTTTATGTAAGTAAGCTACAGCTTCTCTAACTTTTGATGCGCTCTCGCTTGTTGAAGAACCAAAGTTTGAGAACGAAACCATCGCTATAACTGGCTCTATCCCGAACATTCTTGCTGTTTTTGCAGTCATAATGGCAATATTAATCAAATCTTGTGCAGATGGATTAATGTTTATTGCAGTATCCGATAAAAACATTGGACCACGAGATGTAAGCATCATGTTTGCGGTTGCAATAAGCGAAGCATTTTGTGCTTTTGGAATTAACTGCATCATTGGTTTTACAACAGAAGGATAACTTCTAGAATGTCCTGTAACCACTGCATCAGCCTCACCTTCATTAACCATCATTGCTGCAAAATAGTTTCTTTCGCGCATGAATTTTTCTGCATCCAATTTAGAAACTCCTCTTCTTCCTCTTGCTTCCCAAAATGATTTTGCAAATCTGTTACGTCTTTCAGCTTCTTCATCTGTTTTAGGATCAATGATTTCAAGATCAGCATCGAAACCTAATTCTTGTTTCAATTCTAAAATCACTTCTTTGTTTCCTAATAAAATTGGGAATCCGATTCCGTCTTCGTAAACAATTTGAGCTGCTTTTAGAACGTTTAATTGATCTGCTTCTGCAAAAACAATTTTCTTCGGATCTAATTTTGCACGGTTTGTAATCAAACGCACCATTTTGTTATCATTCCCCATACGCTCACGAAGATGATCTTCATAAGCTGCCCAGTCTGTAATAGGATTTTTTGCTACTCCAGATTCCATTGCTGCTCTTGCTACTGCAGGCGCTACAACAGTAATTAATCTAGGATCGAAAGGTTTAGGAATGATATATTCTTGGCCAAAACCAAGTTTTGTTGCACCGTAGGCTACGTTAACTTGTTCTGGAACTGGTTCTTTTGCCAAAATAGCTAAAGCTTTTACAGCCGCCATTTTCATTTCTTCGTTAATTTTTGTCGCTCTTACGTCTAGCGCTCCTCTAAAAATATAAGGAAAACCTAAAACGTTATTTACCTGATTAGGAAAATCTGAACGTCCCGTAGCCATAATAACATCTTTACGAGTTTCTACAGCCAAATTATAATCGATTTCCGGATTTGGATTTGCCATTGCAAAAACAATCGGATTATTAGCCATTGTCAATAACATTTCTGGAGACAAAATATCTCCTGAAGATAATCCAATGAAAACATCAGCACCTTTTACGGCTTCTTCTAAAGGAATTTTAGCACCATCAATAGCGTACTTTAATTGTAAATCTGATAAAGCTGGGTTGTCTTTTGTTAAAAGTCCCTTACTGTTATACATTAAAATGTTCTTCACTTTTACTCCAAGTGAAACATATAAATCTGTACAAGCAATTGCAGCAGATCCTGCTCCAGAAACTACTACTTTTACGTCTTCTGCTTTTTTACCTGCCAATTCAAGTGCATTGATTAAAGCTGCAGAAGAGATAATTGCTGTTCCGTGCTGGTCGTCGTGCATTACTGGAATATCCAATTCCTCGATTAATCTTCTTTCGATTTCAAAAGATTCTGGAGCTTTGATATCTTCAAGATTGATTCCTCCAAAAGTTGGAGCAATATTTTTTACAGTTTGAATAAATTCTTCAACATTTTCTGTATCAATTTCGATATCAAAAACATCAATGTCTGAGAAAATTTTAAACAATAAACCTTTTCCTTCCATTACAGGTTTTCCTGCTTCTGGACCAATATTTCCAAGTCCTAAAACAGCCGTACCGTTTGAAATTACGGCTACTAAATTTCCTTTTGCTGTATATTTATAAACGTCTTCTTTGTTTGCTGCGATTTCTAAACATGGTTCTGCAACTCCTGGCGAATAGGCCAATGATAAATCTCTCTGGGTTGCATATTTTTTTGTTGGAACTACCTGAATTTTTCCTGGAGTTGGTTCTGCGTGATACAGTAACGCTTCTCTTCTTTTACTCTCTTTGTTCATTGTTTTTAGCTTTTATTCTAGCTTACAAAGATATAAGTCTTGTTTTAAAATGGCGTCTTTTTAGCGTTTTCTTTTCCTAAAATTTATTCGAATAAATAGAAAAAGTCCAATAGAAATTGGACTCGTTTGAATTTTTATCGTTTTTAGGTGTGCTTTATTGAGAAATATAAGAATTCAAATGGTTGATTGTGTCTTTCTGAATTTCTATAATTGCCTTCACTACATCGCTAATTGAAATGACTCCAACCACATTTCCCTCTTCTAAAACAGGCAAGTGTCTTATTCTTTTTTCGCTCATAAGTTCCATACAATCTTCAAGATTATCTGAAAGTTTTACTGTATAAACATGACTTTCCATAATCTCATGAACAAAAGTTTCTTTAGAAGATTTATCTTTCAGTACAATTTTTCGGGCGTAATCTCTTTCAGATAATATTCCTTTTAGAATATTATCATCCATAACTAAAATTGCCCCAATGTTTTTTTCTCCCATCACTTTTAACGCATCATAAACCGTTAAATTGGAGAAAATAGAATAAACATTTCTTCCTTTTGCTTTAAGTATTTGATCTACAGTCATAATGAAAAATTTTTAGGATTATAAAGTTAAAACAAAAACAAACACAATTTGCAACGAAATCGATTTTTTAAAATCATAACCAATTCATTTTAAACATAATACATCAAAATTTAGATTTTCAAAATTATAGTGTAAAAAATGAATTTGTTTGGAATCGTTTTTTGAGGAAATTTAGATTTTTTAACGTTCTGATGCACAGACAATAAAATATAAATTACATACTTATTAATTGATTTTTAACAACCAATCAAATGTCCCTACGGGACATAATGAACACGGATAATCATTTGCATTCTACCGATATGTAACTCCTAACGGAGTTGCTTTTTAATTAAAATATAATTGATAAAAAACTCCATTAGTTCTACCAATATGTAACTCCTAACGGAGTTGCTTTTTAATTAAATACAATTGATAAAAACTGTATTAGTTTCTACCGCGATATGTAAACTCTAACGGAGCTTTTTAAAATTAAATCTCAATTGCATAAAAGCTCCGATAGGAGCTAAATATCGGTAGAAAAAATTATTCATTCCACCCAGATATTATCCCGTAGGGATTATTTATAACCAAAAAACCCCTTTTCTAAATTTAGAAAAGGGGTTTTGTAATTTATAAAGAAATGATTTTTACATCGCAATAATAATAAACTCGCTTCGTCTATTTTGCATGTGCTGTTTTTCTGTACATTTTACTCCATCGGCACATTTGTTTACCAATTGCGTTTCTCCATAACCTTTTGCAGTTAGTCTGTCTTCGCTAATTCCTTTTTGAATTAGCCAGTTTTTGGTTGACTGTGCTCTTTTTTCTGAAAGAATCTGATTGCTTTCTGAAGAAGAACGGCTGTCAGTATGCGAACGAATATCGAGTTTCATGGCTGGATATTCATTTAAAAGATTAACCACTTTCATTAATTGTGGTTCTGAAGTTTTCTTGATTGTTGCTTTACCCAAATCAAAGAAATTCATAGGCAGATTTAACAGTTTTGCTATATCTACCCCTACTCTTATAGATCCCACTTTTACTGGACTGATTGTCGTTTTTTTGATCGCTACAGTTTTTGCGACAAGAGGTTTAAAAACTTTATTTAATGCAATCATTTGAGTCGTTTCTCCTTTTTCTCTTAGGATTGTTACCGCAACTTCTTTGGCATTGTAATCGTTTTTAGCTGTTCTAATAGTATATTTTTTGCCACATCTTAAATCAGGAAAAATGTAGTTTCCTTTTTCGTCTGTAGTGATTGTTCCAACTGGATCGAATTTTTCATTAAACAAAGTTAGAGAAGTATTTGCCAATATCTCATTTGTTTCTGCATCAGTAACTGTTCCTGATAAGTTTTGCTCGCAGATTAATCTTCTTGTTTCTGTAAATCTGTAAATGTCATCCAAACCAAGTCCGTTTTCTCTGTTTGAAGAAAAATAACCGCTTCTACTTTTACTGTCAATACTAAAAGCAAAATCGTCTTGTTTGCTATTTACAGGTTCGCCAACATTTAAAACGTCATCGTAAGTTTCGTTTGCTTTTATTCTTGAAGCAAAAATATCCAGACCGCCTAAACCTGGACGTCCGTCTGATGCAAAATACAATTCGTTGTCTCCAGAAATAAAAGGAAAAGTTTCTCTTGCTTCAGTATTAATTGCTGGCCCTAGATTTTCTGGCGTTCCGAAAGTTCCATCTTGATTGATTGCTACTTTATAGATATCAGACTGACCCAACGTTCCTGGCATATCTGATGCAAAATACAATGTTTTTTCGTCCACACTCAATGCGGGATGTGCTGTACTGTATTGGTCGCTGTTAAAAGGAAGTTCCTTTACATTTTGCCATGCGTTATCGATAAGCTCTGCTTTGTATAACTTAAGAAGCGTTACGTTTTTGTCGTTACTTCTTCGTTTACCATCAGTAAAATTATTTCGGGTAAAATACATTGTTCGTCCATCTTTAGTAAAAATCGGACTTGACTCATTAAAATTGTCTTTTTTTCTTTTTACTAAAAGTTCAGGTTTTCCAACACTTCCATCTGGCATCAAATCGGCTGTATACAATCTAGAAAACGATCGGTTTGTCCATTGAAAATTGGCTTTCACAACTCCGCCTGTATCGCGTGCAGAAGTAAAAACAATTTTGTTATTGTAAACCACACTTCCGTAATCTGAATATCTAGAATTGACACCAGCATCTGCAATTTGAAATCTACCTGAGTTTTCTTTTATTTCTTCTAAATAATTTTTCTCACTTCTGATTAAGTCAGCTCTTTTTTCTGCCGTTGCCTTTTGGTTGAATTTCTGTAAAATCTCATCAGACTTGCGATAATCTCCTACTGATTTTAATGATTGGGCGTATCGATACAAATATTCGGCATCTTGGTTTTCGTTTATTACGAATAATTGTTCGTACCATTTTAATGCGCTTTTTAATTCTCCATTAAAATAATATGAATTTGCCAAACGCTGAATTATTCCTTGGTTGGTAGTCTGGTCACTTACCAAAGTCTCGTAAACTTTTATTGCATCCGCGTAAGCGTACTCTTCATATTTTTTATCTGCATATTTTATGTTCATATTTGTGAATGGATTTTGCGCATTCACATTTGAAATAAAACTAGACAGTAAAAAGATCAAAATTAATTTTATAGCTTTCATAGGTTGTATTAAAAGAATCTTGGGGATATCATTTTATTGTAATTATTAAAGAATTCGAATCTTAAGAAAATCTCGTGAGATCCAGAATTGTATTTTCTTAATTGCGTCGTTTCATGATCGTAACCATAACCTACGTACATTCCTTTTGTCACTTGAAATCCTGCCATTGCACTTACAGATGCACTCCAACGATAAGCAAGTCCTAAAACGAATTTATCATTGAACATGAAATTTCCTGAAACATCAACTTGCAATGGTGCTCCTTCGACCATTTTTGTCATTAATGCTGGTTTGAATTTTATGTATTCTAAACGGTCCAGATTAAATACATAACCTGCTATTAAATAATAATTGATTTTCTCTTTGAAAATAGCCACATCATCTGAATCATAACGATTTGTTTCTATAAAATTAGGAACCGATAATCCGATGTAAGCTCTATCTGAATGATAATAAATTCCTGCTCCGACATTTGGCGAAAATTTATTTTTCAGATTCTGAAATTGCGGATCGTCCTGATCTTCATAACTCAATTTATTAATATCGATATTGAAAAGATTGGCTGTTCCTTTTATACCAAAAGATAAATTCCATGATTCTGATGTCGGAATTGTATAAGACAAATCTGCAGATAAAGTATTTTCTACCGTTGGCCCTATTTTATCATTTACCAAAGAAACTCCAAGCCCTAAATCACTATTTTTTAAAGGTGTATTAACCGAAAATGTGCTCGTTTCTGGCGCTCCGTCAAGTCCAATCCATTGTGTACGATATAAACCAAAAACGCTTAAAGCTCCTCTTGAACCTGCATACGCTGGATTGACTTCGATTGTGTTGTACATGTATTGTGTGTATTGTGCATCTTGCTGCGCATGTGACACAATCGAAAAAAACATAAAAACTAAAATTAACTTTTTCATTTATTAAGTTTTAGAACGGCTTAGGGTTAACTAAGCCGTATTCCATTTTATTTATTAAGGTATAAGTAACCAGATTCTTGATGAGACTTCTGAGTGCTGTCTTTGTATTTTAAGACATAGAAATACGTTCCAACTGGAAGACCGTCTGTTTGTTTGATTGTAGAACGTCCGTTAGAATATCCAACAAACACTCGATCATTATTATTATACTGCTCTATGTTGAAAACCAAAACTCCCCAACGGTTATAGATTTCAACCGTATTATCAGGATAACATTCTATTCCTCTGATGTAGAATCTTGCATTCTTGTTGTCTCCGTTAGGAGAGAAAGCATTCATTACTTTAATAGAACATCCGTTTAAGTCTAAGACTGTTGGACTGTCTCCGCTATTGCTTGCATCATCTGACTGATCTTCGACAACAACTCCTCTTACACTACTTCCTTTCACAGTTGCCTGATTACTCACACTGCCTCGATTAATATCTTCTTGAGTGATTTTGTAAACCGCCGTGAAATTAGTTTCGTTAGATTCGTTTACACCCAAATTAATAGCTTGACCTGAAACTACTACTCCTGGCAGTGGATCGTTTATTGTGATTCCAACAAGAGGCACATTTCCTGTATTGGTTACTGTAAACTTGTATGTAATGGTCTCTCCTGCATTTGCAAAACCGCTCTTATTTTCGTCATTGAAAACTGCTGTTTTGATAACCGAAATAGCTGGCACTTCAACAAAAACATTTAATACCGCTGTTGAGCAATTTATTCCATTAGCTTTTTCGCAAACCTGATAAGTCAACGGATAATTTCCACCTGGTGTGTTTGGCTTAATATTTACCGTTCCGTCAGCATTCCACTCAAAATATGGACTTTCTGTTACAGGTTTAATTATAACATCTGCAGGATTTATTGGCTGTCCGTTTATCAAATCATTATCTAAAACATTTACAAATTCTAATGAACCATTAATACCGTCAGCACTAATATCATTATCGCTGTTCAGAGTAATTTTATTTTCTGTTGGTGGAGTTGGATCTACAACATTGTCAACTGTAATCTTAATTACTGCTTGACTACAATTTGATGCATTTGTAGCTTCACAAATCTGATAAGTCAATTCGTAAATTCCATCTGGCGTATTTGCAGCAATGTTGATTGAACCGTCTGCATTCAATGAAATATTTGGATGTACAACTGGAACTGATAAGACAACATCTGAAGCTTTTATTTTTGCTCCATTTAATAAATCATTTTCAAAAATATTAACGTTAGCATTTACCCCTTTCTTTGCATTTACTGGTCCTGCCTCGTCATTATTTGCTTTTATGCTAAATGTCGGACGTGCATTACAATCTGGCGTCGCTGGCGGATAAGCAACAGAAACTGTAACGGTTGGATTTAATGAAAACTCCATTTTCACTCCATTTCTAGTAGCTTCAAATCCGTCTGCTCCTTCTGACCATATTCCGTTATTTAAAATCCATCCTGGCCAATCTGTTCCGTTTCCGTTACTGTCAACCTCTGCCCCTGGCCATAAAATATTTCCACTTAATGGAAGATTGGTCTGAGTTGCTACAACATTGTTGTTGCTGTCAATCCATCTAACAGTTAATAAATTATGTGCTGTGAAATTTTCTGGCGTAACCGTATAATTAACATAAGGAACATTGTTTGAGCAATAACTGCTTGCCGTTACATTCATTTTTGGTTCAGCAACAGTTACTTTTACAATATTTGAATCACAGTTATTTGGATTTAATTTCTCGCAAATTGTGTACGTTAATTCATATTCTCCTGCAGGTGCATTAGGTACTAATACAACATTTCCGTCTGCATCTATAGTCAAATACCCTTTTGGATCTGCTTGAGTTACTTTCAGGTCAACATCTGATGGCACTAATGGGTTTCCGTTTTTAGTATCATTCTCAAAAACATTGATCACTTTTTGCGGAATATTTACCCCAACTGCTGATGGCACAAGATCTTCGTTTGCTACAAGATTTCCTCCTGTAACTTTCACCACTGTAATTACCGAATCACAATTTGTTGGATTTGTATTTTCACAGATTTTATATTCTACATTATAATCTCCTGCAGGTGTATTTGGCGCAACTGTAATGGCGTAATCTGAATTTAAAGTTAATCCTGACGGAAGCGTTCCAATAATTTCAAACTTAACTTCTCCAGCTCCTGTTCCAACCACAATTGCATTTCCGTTTAATTTATCATTTGCAATTAATGAAATTGTTGTTCCTCCAATATTTCCGTTTATTGAAGAAATTACATCTGCAACTGCATCGATTACTGGTGTTGCGACTGTTACTTTTACCGTATTTGCACTGCAGTTATCAAGATTCAATTTCTCGCAGATTTCATAAGTCAATTCATAATCTCCCGCTGGCGGGTTTGCTCCTAAAACAATGTTTCCATCTGTGTCTACAGTTAAATATCCTTTTGGATCTGCCACTGTAGTTTTCAGCGTAACATCAGACGGATTTAATGGCTGACCATTTTTAGTGTCATTATCAAAAACATTTTTGCCTAATGTCTGAGGAACATTTGATCCTAAAACTGAAGGGATTTCATCTGCATTTGCCACAAGGTTTCCTGCTGTTACTGGTACGGTAATAGTTACTGAATCGCAGTTTGTTGGATTTGTGTTTTCACAGATTTTATATTCTATATTGTAGTTTCCTTTTGGCGTATTTGGTGCAACTGTTATTGTATAATCTGAATTCAGCGTCAATCCTGTTGGAAGCGTTCCGCTAATTTCAAACTTAACTTCTCCTGCTGCTGTTCCAACTGTGATTGGGCTTCCGTTTAATTTGTCATTTGCAATTAATGAAATTGTTTTTCCTCCGATGTTTCCATTTATTGCACTTACCGTATCTGCAACCGCATCGATTATTGGCGTACCAACTGTAACTTTCACAGTGTTTGAACTGCAATTGTCCAGATTCAATTTCTCGCAGATTTCATAAGTCAATTCATAATTTCCTGCTGGCGGATTTGCTCCTAAAACAATGTTTCCATCTGTGTCTACAGTCAAATATCCTTTTGGATCTGCCACTGTAGTTTTCAGCGTAACATCTGACGGATTTAATGGCTGACCATTTTTAGTGTCATTATCAAAAACATTTTTGCCTAATGTCTGAGGAACATTCGATCCTAAAACTGATGGAATTTCATCTGCATTTGCCACAAGGTTTCCGGCTGTTACCGGTACGGTAATAGTTACAGAATCGCAGTTAGCAGGAACTGCTCCTATTTCGCAAATTCTATACTCTATATTATAATTCCCTTTTGGAGTGTTTGGTGCAACAGTAATAGTCCCACTTGCATTTAATGTCAATCCTGATGGCAAAGTGCCAACAATATTTATTGCAACTTCTCCTGAACTAGTCCCAACTACTACTTTATTACCATTTAGTGTATCGTTTTCTACTAGAGATATCGTTGTTCCACCAATGTTTCCATTAATCGGAGTGATAGTATCTAGTACTGCATCTATTGTATTTACAATTTTAATTTCTGCTGTAGCTGTTTTACAGTTTGATGGATTGGCATCTTTCTCACAGATCTCGTAAGTAATACTGTAAGTTCCGCTTGGCGTGTTTGCCGCTAGAGTAACGTCTCCGTTTGCATCAACGCTCAATGGCCCTGATGAATCAGCCGTAACGACTGTATTGCCAGACGTAACAAATGCCCCGTCTAAAGTATCATTTGATTTTACATTTCCAACAATTGCTGCGGTTGATCCTGAAGATTTTGTTCCGAAATCATCTTTAACTGCAATTAAATCATTTACAACCTTAACTTCTGCTGTTGTTGTTTTGCAGTTTGCAGGATTTGCGCCTTTCTCGCAGATTTCATAAGTAATGCTGTAAGTTCCGCTTGGCGTGTTTGCCGCTAGAGTAACGTCTCCGTTTGCATCAACGCTTAATGGCCCTGATGAATCTGCTGTAACGACTGTATTGCCAGACGTAACAAATACTCCGTCTAAAGTGTCGTTTGTTTTTACATTTCCTATAGTTGCCGATGTTGATCCTGAAGATTTTGTTCCGAAATCATCTTTTACGGCAACTAAACCATTTTCTATTTTAATTGTTACAGTAGCTGAATCACAGTTTCCACTGTTAGCAATTTCACAAATTGAATAATCAAAAGTATAAGTGCCTGTTGGCGTGTTTGGTTTAACTGAAACGGCACCATTTGCAGTGTTGAAAGTTAACACAGAAGGTACAGTACCATTCACTACGACATCAACCTGTGCTATATTTACTTTATTACAATTTAAAACATCATTATCAAAAACATTAGTAATAACTACTCCTCCAGCTACTCCATTTGATGAAGAAATACTATCATCATTTGATATTATTTCGCCTATTACTTTAACGATTTGCGTGCAAGTCTCTGTATTTCCTGCTGCATCTTTTGCTCTCCAAGTTACAGTTGTATTTCCTATTGGAAAACTTGACGGTGCATCATTCGTTACTGTTACCGTTCCCGTACAATTGTCTGATACCGTTGGAGTACCTAAAGCAACTCCGGTCGCACTGCAGGAATTCGCATCTGCCGAAACTGAAACTACCGATGGGCAAGTGATTGATGGCTTTTGAGTATCTTTAATGATTACGTTCTGAATTGCAGTTTCTATGTTTCCATTACCGTCATTAAAACTCCAGTTAATCGTATAAGTACCCTGAGCGTTATAAGTAAGCGGATCTGTCGTTGTTCCCGTAACTGTACCTGCACAATTATCAGTTGTTGTTGGTGCTGTTGCTGTTGCAGAACATTCTCCTGTAACATCCGCTAATGTTGGCTGTACAGGTTTCTGCGTATCTTTAATGATTACTTTCTGAGCGACAGTTTCTACATTTCCATTCCCATCATTAAAAGTCCAGTTAATGGTATAAGTTCCCTGAGCATTGTATGTCAATGGATCTGCTGTTGTTCCTGTAACTGTACCTGCACAATTATCAGTTGTTGTTGGTGCTGTTGCTGTTGCAGAACATTCTCCTGTAACATCCGCTAATGTTGGCTGTACAGGTTTCTGCGTATCTTTAATGATTACTTTCTGAACGGCTGTTTCTGTATTTCCATTCCCATCATTAAAACTCCAGTTAATCGTATAAATACCCTGAGCGTTATATGTCAGCGGATCTGTCGTTGTTCCTGTTACTGTTCCTGCACAGCTGTCTGTTGTTGTCGGAGCTGTTGCTGTTGCAGAACATTCTCCTGTAATATCTGCCAAAACAGGTTTTGCAGGTTTCTGAGTATCTTTAATAATTACTTTTTGAGTCGCAGTTTCTACATTTCCATTCCCATCATTAAAAGTCCAGTTAATGGTATAAGTTCCCTGAGCATTGTATGTCAATGGATCTGACGTTGTTCCCGTAACTGTCCCTTTGCAATTATCAGTCGTCGTAGGGGCTGTTGCCGTTGCAGAGCATTCTCCCGTAATATCTGCCAAAACAGGTTTTGCAGGTTTCTGAGTATCTTTAATAATTACTTTTTGAGTCGCAGTTTCTAAATTTCCATTCCCATCATTAAAAGTCCAATTAATGGTATAAGTTCCCTGAGCATTGTATGTCAATGGATCTGTCGTTGTTCCCGTAACTGTCCCTTTGCAATTATCAGTCGTTGTCGGAGCAGTCACTGTTGCAGAACATTCTCCCGTAATATCAGCCAAAACAGGTTTTGCAGGTTTCTGGGTGTCTTTAACGATTACTTTTTGAGTTGCGGTTTCTACATTTCCATTCCCATCATTAAAAGTCCAATTAATGGTATAAGTTCCCTGAGCATTGTATGTAAGCGGATCTGTCGTTGTTCCTGTTACTGTACCTGCACAATTATCAGTCGTTGTAGGAGCTGTTGCCGTTGCAGAACATTCTCCCGTAATATCTGCCAAAACAGGTTTTGCAGGTTTTTGGGTGTCTTTAATGATCACTTTCTGAGTCGCTGTTTCTACATTTCCGTTTCCATCGTTAAAACTCCAGTTAATAGTGTAAGTTCCCTGAGCATTATATGTCAGTGGGTCTGTCGTTGTTCCGGTAACCGTTCCTTTACAGTTATCAGTTGTTGTAGGAGCAGTCACTGTTGCAGAACATTCTCCTGTAATATCTGCCAAAACAGGCTTTACAGGTTTTTGGATGTCTTTAATGATTACTTTCTGAGCCGCAGTTTCTACATTTCCATTCCCATCATTAAAAGTCCAGTTAATGGTATAAGTTCCCTGAGCATTGTATGTCAATGGATCTGACGTTGTTCCCGTAACTGTCCCTTTGCAATTATCAGTCGTTGTAGGAGCTGTTGCCGTTGCAGAACATTCTCCCGTAATATCTGCCAAAACAGGTTTTGCAGGTTTTTGGGTGTCTTTAATGATCACTTTCTGAGTCGCGGTTTCTACGTTTCCGTTTCCATCGTTAAAACTCCAGTTAATAGTGTAAGTTCCCTGAGCATTATATGTCAGTGGGTCTGTCGTTGTTCCAGTCACTGTTCCAGTACAGTTGTCTGTGGTTGTTGGAGCTGTTACAGTTACAGAGCATTGCCCTGTAATATCTGCTAATGTTGGTTTTACTGGTTTTTCTGTATCACTAACCTTAACTGTTGATACAGCCGATGTTTGCTCGCAACCTGTTACTGTGTTTCTAACTTTCACTTTATAATCTCCATCAGAATTTACAACCAGTGAAGAAGAAGTTTCCCCAGAAATTAAAACATTATTTTTATACCAAACATAAGTTGGTGAATTTGCATTTGTTGTTGTGGTTAAAGTAGTTGTTAAACAAGCCGTTAATGTCCCTCCAATCGAAATCGTTGGATTAGGATTAGTTGTTATATTAACTACATTACTTTTTGAAGTACAGTTCGATGCATTAGTAGCAATAACATAATATCCATTTGCAGAGGAAAGATTGCTCCATTCTAATGCAGATCCATTTCCTGATTTTACAGATTGAATCGCTGTATTACTTGAATCATATAATTGGTAATTGACCCCGCTAGCCGAAGTTGAAGAAGAAATTGTTCCGTTTCCTCCTGGCGAAACACAAATTGTACTTCCTGTTAAAGATAAAGCAACTGGTAATGAATTTACTGTTACTACTGTACCTGTAGATGCTGCACTTGTACAGGTTCCGTTATTAGTTGTAACTGTATATGAACCGCTCGCTGTCGCACTATAAGTTTTATTTGTTGCACTTGGAATCGCAACTCCATCTTTATACCACTGGTTTCCAGATCCCGCAGATGATGTTAGTACAACACTACCGCCTGAACAGAATGTTGTACCTGTCGCTGCTGCAGAAATTGTTGGCGTTGTCGGCAAAGAATTGACTGTTACCGTAGCACTAACTGTTAATGTTCGACTACAAATTCCATTACTTACATTAGTTAAATTTAAAGTGCTATTTGCAGTTACATTTGGTACTGTAACGGTTGCTTTTCCATCAGATCCTATTGTTGCCGTTCCAGAAGCCGCTCCAGTATAAGTAACAGTATTTCCCGATGTCCCTGATATTGTAAAAATAGCATTAGATCCTGAACAAACAGGAGTATTAGTAGCAAGGGTAGCTGCAACTGGTAAAGCATTTGGTGTTGTTGAAGCTGTAGCAGTATTATTGCCACTAGGATCATCCACATTAGATGATGTAATAGTCGCGGTATTAGAATAAGTCCCTGTATCTTTAACGGTAGCAGTTATTGTTAATGCTGTACTCGCGCCACTATCTAAACTAGAAATCGTCCATATCCCTGTAGAGCTGTCGTAAGAAGTTCCTGTTGAGGGTACCGAAGAAACATATGTATATCCTGATGGAAGTTTGTCTGTTACCGAAACACCTTCCGCATTGGAAGGGCCTAAATTTTTAGCCGTTAATGTGAAAACAACATTTGATCCCACGCATTGACTAGAAACATTAACTGTATTTTCTACAGCAACATCACTACAAAGCGTAACGTTAATAGGTGTCGATTGTGAACTAATTCCACAAGATAAAGTTGATGTTACGGTGTATGAGCCAGTCTTGGTAACTGTTATAGTATTTGAAGTTTCTCCTGGGATAACTGTTCCATTATAACGCCACTCATACGGTGAAAATCCAGGATCTGTGGTTAGTTTTGCCGATTGTTTTAGACAACCCGCTGTCCCGATATAAGTTTCTTTTGGCGCTGACGGCTGTTGTGCAAAATTTGAAAAAAATGCAGCCATAGAATATCCATCTCCTTGCTGCGCTATAGAGACGGTAAGTTTTGCAGAACTACTAAGAGAAATTGTATTTGGATTTCCTATTTGTGTTCTATTAAAATCTATTATGTACCAGCCTGTGCTACCTAATTGACGTCGACTGGTTCCTGTAGTTGTCTCTAAATTAGCCGAATTTATAAAAACAGCAGCTGTTTTGCTTTGTAATAATACATAACCAAAATAATCTAGTGAAGCGTTATTATATCCTTTAAAAGTCGAAGTTTCAACAAAGACCGACCCACCGCAAGCCGATACAGGTGCAATTGTTGAAACATCAACTTCGCAACCGTCGGCTGTACCAGAATAAACCGCAACATTATTGGTCGCCGAAATTCTTGATGATGTAAATTGTGTGCCAGAAACACCATTTTTAAAAGTATAATACTCCCCAGCATTTCGTGATACTGTTACAGGCGAACCTACTTCATTACCAGTAGTAGCATTATAAGTATTTATTGTTATTGTTGTTCCATCTTTGGTTGCTACAACAGTTGTTTGTTCTGCAGTATCATTACCTTTACCTCTTTCAAGAAAATATTCTTTTCCTAAAACCGATACTGGTGGCAATTGATCAAACGTCCCGTCCCCGCAAGCCTCTGGAGTATCTATTCGCACTCCTGTATTCATTACAATTGGTCCCGATGATTCAACCAAAGAACCAATCGCTGCATTAAACAAATAACTTTGTCCGGCTCCTAATGTTGTTACGACACTTCCATTTACTTTTACTTGTGTATTATTACCAATTGCCATTACGCTGTAAAAAGGTCGCTCTCTATCAGATGTTCCCATATTACGATAATACCCAACTCGAAATTCCACACCAATACCTGCATCTCCAAAGCTAGTCAATGAAGCATTCCCTTTTATATAGTTATCTCCACCATTTCCTAAAGCATCAGACGCAACATTTCTTAAATTTACAGAAACTGCTCCTCCTGTACTGGTAACTATTATCCCTCTATCATTATAGACTGTTCCTGCCACATTGTAACCTAAAGGAGCACTATTAGGATTTCCCACAAATCGGTAAACCGCTGGCGCTCCCTTTACAGTAGTTAGAGCACCTGTCGCTGTACCATCCGGTTTTGTGAAAGCCACGGTGCTACCATCACTTTTTGTTATAGTAAAAGTTACAGCAGTAGTTGAATTAGTCGCAATTATAATTTCATTTGCATTACTAAAATATTGCCAAGGAGCTGGTGCAATGTAATGCTTAGTATAAAATTGAGCTGAAGCACTGTGTACCGTTAGTAATAAAAAAACAATAAGAAAAATTAGCCTGGAAAATCCAGACTTACAAAAAGTAGAGTTACGCATAGACAACTTGAGTTTGTGGAACAGAAATTTCGGATACTAAAAAACAGATGATTGTTTTTAAGATACAGGTGAGATACGTGAAAAAAAATAAATTGGATTTTAAAAAACTTGAAAAAGTTTCTATAAGACTTACACAAAAAAAGGACATTATGTAGACCATGACATTGTATTAAAAAGACTAAAAAAGTCTCTCTGGTTTTAAATTAAGTAGATTTGGAAAGTGCGAAAGTATATCGCGGAATCAAATCGAACCTTATTATTCCGACAAAGTGCACATAAACTCGTCAAACAACAGTTTTTAACAATTGTTCACAGTGTGAAAATTAAAATTCTCTAAATATTTGACAATGAAAGGACTGAATTTTCTTAAATAATTGCGATAATTCAAAATTCTTACAGAATTTATTGGCAAATAAGTAATTAAACGTAAGAAACAAAAAGACGAAAAACAAAGTTCGTTTTCAACAAAAACACTGAAAATCAACAACATAACAAAACATCAAATAGCACATACTATTGCAAAAATTTGATATTACGTTTTAAACCATCAAATTTGGTCCTTTTGATAGGGGAATTTTTAAAGACTGTTCGGAAAGTTTCCTCTGTAATCTCTAACCAGTCTTTTTTAGTAAAAGAAAGCAAATCTGGATTCGGATTAAACAAAGGTTCTGAATGAGGTTTTGAAAATCGATTCCATGGACAAACATCTTGGCAGGTATCACAGCCAAACATCCATTCATCAAATTTTCCTTTCATTTCTTCGGGAAGATTTTCTTTTAATTCGATGGTGTAATAAGAAATGCATTTACTTCCATCAACAATGTAGGGAGCTACAATTGCTTGTGTGGGACAAGCATCAATACAGGCGGTACAAGAACCACAATGATCTGTAACAGCATGATCATATTCTAGTTCTAAATCAATTATGAGTTCGGCAATGAAATAAAAAGAGCCAACTCTTTGAGTAATCAAATTACTATTCTTTCCTATCCAGCCCAAACCACTTTTCGCTGCCCAAGCCTTATCTAAAACAGGTGCTGAATCGACAAAAGCACGGCCAGAAACTTCACCTATATTTTCTTGAATAGAATGAAGAAGTTCTTTTAGCTTGTCTTTAATTACAAAATGATAATCTTGTCCGTAAGCGTACTTAGAGATTTTATAACTTTCACTGTTTTGTGTTGAATCTGGATAATAATTCAGCAAAAGTGATACAACACTTTTGCCATCGTCAACCAATAAAGTAGGATCCAAACGTTTATCAAAATGGTTTTCCATGTAAGTCATCTGACCATTCCGATTATTCTTTAACCAATTTTCAAGTCGCGGCGCTTCATCTTCTAAAAAGCCAGCTTTAGAAATACCGCAAGAGAGAAAACCAAGTCTTTTGGCCTCTTCTTTTATAAACTTCGAATATTTTTCTTTAGAATTAATCATCATCTTTCAGAAAAAACAACTTCAACATCAACAGGTTTTAAGGTAATCAAAGGATTAAAATTGACTGTATTTCTTACTGAAACAACTTTATATTTTTTAATAATATGGGAAATTGCTAAACACATTTCATAAATAGCAAAACCAGCACCAATACACATTCTTGGTCCTGCTCCAAAGGGATAAAAATATTGCATAGAATGTTTTTTCTCTTCCCCTAAAAAACGATCTGGATTGAATTGATTCGGATTATCCCAATATTTCGGATTTCGATGTAACTCATAAAAGGAAACACCAATAAGTGTATCTTTTTTGATATTAAATTTTCCTAAAGCATCATCTTCAACATTTTGTCGGTCTGTAATCCAAGCAGGCGGATATAAACGCATTGATTCATTCAAAACCGCATTTATATATGTCATTTTCTGAAGCTGTTCTACAACATCATCGCTTTCTGATTCAACTTTACGAATTTCTTCAAATACTTTTTGCTGTACATCTAAATGACTTCCGAGTAATTGCAGTGTAAAAGTCAAAGCATTAGCCGTTGTTTCATGGCCAGCTATAAAGAGAATTTTTATTTCATCTATTAACTGCTCAACAGACATACCTTCGCCCGTATCTTCATAACGAGTTTCCAACAGCATGTTCAGTAAATCATTCACTTCATTTTGAGAAGCAACTCTCTCTTCTATAATACTTCTAATGATTGCATCATTTTCCTTCGCTAATTGAAGGTGATTTTTTACCTGACCGCTAATCGAAAACCACCATGCTTTATGGGGCAATCTAATTTCTTTAATTAGAAAATTCTGAACCGCTTCAATAATATATTTTATTCGGTTAAGTTTTTCTTCTTCAATAGAAAATTGAAATAATGATTTAGCTACAACATTAAATGCCACTTCACTCATCATCGGAAAAAGATCAACTTTCTTATTAACAACAATTTCTTTTAGCTCAGAAACAATAGTTAGTTTCATGTTTTCAACCAGCTGATTCATTTTTTGCTTATGAAAAGCAGGTTGAATAAGTCTTCTTTGTTTGAGCCAAAATTCACCATCAACCGTTAAAAGACCTTTTCCTAAATATTTAGAAAGATAAACGGACTGGAATTTAGACTTATAGTAATTCTTCTGATTTTTTTGAAGTATATATTGAGCAACATCATTATCTCTTGATAAAATAATGTGCCGTGACTTTCCAATTCGTATAGAAAAAGAGTCTCCAAAACGTTCAAAATATTTTTCATGATAGGGTATCGGATTTCTTCGAACTCCCTCGGCATCAACAAAAAATCTAAAAATAGAAAGTTTTGGCGGATAGCTATATTTTTTACTTATAGACATTTCTATTAGTATTAAAACAGCTCCCCTTGATTATTTATATTTACTTTACCAAGATGCTTGTAAGCCTTATCGGTAACTTCTCGACCTCGAGGTGTTCGCATAATAAATCCTTCTTGAATTAAAAAAGGTTCATATACTTCTTCGATCGTTTCGCTACTTTCACTAACAGCAGTTGCTAAAGTTGAAAGTCCTACTGGACCACCTTTAAATTTATTAATAATAGTTAATAATATTTTATTATCCATTTCATCTAGACCGTGAGCATCTACGTTAAGTGCTTTTAAGGCATATCTTGAAATTTCTATATCAATTCTACCATTTCCCTTAATTTGGGCAAAATCACGAACTCGTCTTAATAAAGCATTTGCAATACGAGGTGTACCTCGGCTTCTACCCGCAATTTCAATCGCCGCTTCTAAATCAATAGGCATCTTTAAAATAGAAGCACTTCTCTCAACAATAGTAGTTAAAAGCTCGGTCGTGTAATACTGTAAACGAGAAGATATTCCGAAACGGGCGCGCATTGGAGCAGTTAATAATCCTGATCTCGTTGTTGCACCAATCAAAGTAAAAGGATTCAAATTAATTTGAACCGTTCTGGCATTTGGCCCCGATTCAATCATAATATCAATCTTAAAATCTTCCATCGCAGAATACAAGTACTCTTCAACAACAGGACTAAGTCTATGGATTTCATCAATAAACAAAACATCTCTTTCGTCTAAGTTTGTTAGCAAACCAGCCAAATCACCAGGTTTATCCAATACTGGACCAGAAGTAATCTTGATACCAACTTGTAATTCGTTAGCTAAAATATTAGCCAAAGTAGTTTTCCCAAGACCCGGAGGACCATGAAAAAGAGCATGATCAAGTGCTTCCCCACGCTGATTAGCTGCGGCAACAAAAACTTTTAAATTTTCCAAAACTTGATCTTGTCCGGCAAAATCATCAAATGACAGCGGACGTAATCTTTTTTCAAGATCTAACTCTTCTGAGTTATATCCTTTAGTAGTAGGATCGAGATTTTCATTCATCCCACAAAGATATATAAACTAATCAGTTTGTAAAACAGTTAATCTGAACGATTAAAATTTTAACTATACAAAAAAGGCTGTCATTTCTGACAGCCTTTGATTATTTTTTTAGTGGTGTAAAACTTCTTCACCTTCTTTCATTGGTACATTTTGAGGAACAAAATCTACATCATGATTAGGGTTACTGTAGTCATACGGCCAACGATATACATGAGGAATTTCTCCTGGCCAGTTACCGTGGATATGTTCAACTGGAGTTGTCCACTCTAAAGTTGTAGATTTCCAAGGATTTTGAACTGCTTTCTTACCGTAGAAAATACTGCTAAAGAAGTTGTATAAGAATACTAACTGGAATGCACCTCCTACAAGAGCAAATGTTGTAATTAAAACATTCACATTTTGTAAATCATCAAATAATGGGAAATTAGTATTTGTATAGTAACGTCTTGGTAAACCAGCTAATCCGATAAAGTGCATTGGGAAGAAAACTCCATAAGCACAAACTGCAGTTACCCAGAAGTGAATATAACCTAAGTTTTTATTTAACATTCTTCCGTACATTTTAGGGAACCAGTGGTAAATACCAGCAAACATTCCATAAAGTGCAGAGATACCCATTACTAAGTGAAAGTGAGCAATTACGAAGTATGTATCGTGAACGTTAATATCTAGTGTACTATCTCCTAAAATGATCCCGGTTAAACCTCCAGTGATGAAAGTAGAAACCATTCCGATAGAGAATAACATTGCAGGGTTAAATTGTAAGTTACCTTTCCATAAAGTTGTAATCCAGTTGAATGCTTTTACAGCAGATGGAATTGCAATCAATAAAGTTGTAAAAGTAAATACAGATCCTAAGAAAGGATTCATACCTGAAATAAACATGTGGTGACCCCAAACGATAGTTGATAAGAATGCAATTGCAAGAACTGACATAATCATCGCTCTGTAACCGAAAATTGGTTTACGAGCATTTGTAGCCATAATTTCTGAAACAAGTCCCATCGCTGGTAAGATTACAATGTAAACCTCAGGGTGACCTAAGAACCAGAATAAGTGCTCAAACAATACTGGAGAACCTCCTTGGTAGTGTAAAACCTCTCCTGCAATATAGATATCAGATAAGAAGAATGAAGTACCAAAACTTCTATCAAAAATCAATAATAAAGCAGCAGATAATAAAACTGGAAATGAAATAACACCAATAATAGCTGTTACGAAAAATGTCCAGATTGTAAGAGGAAGTCTTGTCATAGACATTCCTTTAGTTCTTAAGTTAAGTACAGTAACAATGTAATTTAAAGATCCCATCAAAGAAGATGCGATGAAAATAGCCATAGATACTAACCATAATGTCATACCTGTTCCTGATCCTGGAATTGCTTGTGGCAATGCACTTAAAGGAGGGTAAATTGTCCATCCTGCAGATGCTGGTCCAGCTTCAACAAATAATGAACATAACATTACAACTGCAGATAAGAAAAACAACCAGTATGAAATCATATTCATAAATCCAGATGCCATATCTCGTGCTCCAATTTGAAGCGGAATCAATAAGTTACTAAACGTTCCACTTAAACCTGCCGTCAGTACAAAGAATACCATGATGGTACCGTGAATTGTAACTAAAGCCAGATAAATATCATTTGCCATTACACCATCAGGTGCAAATTTATCTCCTAATAAAACATTAAATATTTTGAAAGACTCTTCTGGCCACGCTAATTGCATTCTAAAAAGCAAGGACATTGCAATCCCAATTACTCCCATAACAATACCAGTAATCAAGTATTGTTTAGCAATCATTTTATGATCAATACTAAAAATATATTTAGTAATGAACGTGTCTTTATGATGATGTTCGTGCTCGTGATCGTGTCCGTGATCGTGACCGTGCGCTTCTGCTGACATATATTTGTACTTTAAATTTTCTTAATAATATTATTTCATCGCAACTTTAGCTACAGCCGCTTTAACAGTATCGACAACAGTTTTAACAGTGTCAATTACTTTTGCAGCAGTATCTGTAGTTGGTGCAGCTCCTTCAGCTGGTTTTTCAGCAGCAGCAGCTGCTTTAATATCTTGAGCTAAAGTAGTTTTCTCACTTAACCATTTTTTGTAATCCTCTGGAGAATCAACTACCACTTTCATTTGCATGTTGTAGTGAGAAGCTCCACAAATTTTATTACATAATAATAAATAATCAAATGTGTAAGGATCCAAAGCTGTACCTCCTTTTGCAACTAACTCAGCACTTTTTTCAGCTCTAAGTTTGTTGATGTGTGCAACTTTTTCAACCATAAATGGCAACTCTCTATATTCTGCAGTAGTATAAGTTGGAACAAAAGCAAATTCAGTAACCATACCAGGAACACAGTTCATTTGTGCTCTAAAGTGAGGGAAGTAAGCAGAGTGCAATACATCCTGAGAACGCATTTTAAAGTGAACTTTTTTACCTTTAGGGATATGCAATTCTGAAACTACAATATCATCTTGAGCATTAGGATCTGACATATCAACTCCTAATGTATTTACTCCTTCGATTAAACGTACGTTAGCTTTTCCTAAAACATTGTCTTGTCCAGCGTATCTAGCTGTCCATTTAAATTGCTGAGCATATAATTCGATTTCGATTACATCTTCATCTTTATCAACGAACATGATGTTATTCCAAGCATATAATCCATAAAGAATTAAACAAGCTAAAACAACAGATGGAATAATACTCCAGATTGCCTCTAATTTATTACTATCAGCAAAGAATAATGCTTTTCTATCTTTGTTTCCTCTATTTTTAAAAGAAAACCAGTAAAGCAAACCTTGTGTAATAACTTGAACAATAAAGATTAAAACCCAAGTAATATTCATTAAATTATCTACTAAAAGTCCATGCTCAGAAGCAGGAGTATGAAGTGCCAAATTACCCCATTTTAGTAAACCATAAATAGTAAATATATAAATGAAAGCTAAAAAGCCAAACATAATATATCCCTGAATATTATTATCATTATCAGATGCAACTTGAGAATCATCCGAAGAAGTTCCTACCTGAGTAAGATCGAATATCTTCGTCAATTGCCATAATGCAACCGCTAATAAAACTAAAACTATAATTACCAACAAACTTGTCATCTGTTTACTTCTTTAAATATTAATAATGAAAATGTTTACTTTCTTCGATGAAAGGATTTCTTTTTGCAAGCAAAGGAGATTTAGTTAATGCAGTAAATACAACAAATATAAATAGACCTAAGAAGAAAAGAATCGATGCAATTTCAGGAACTCCAATAAACCATTTGTCTCCTACAGTACCAGGCATAATCATATTAAAGAAATCAACATAATGACCTAATAATATTACAATACCAGCCATAACAACAACCCAGTTAAGACGTTTAAAGTCAGTATTGATTAATATTAATAATGGGAAAACAAAGTTCATAACAACCGCTCCAAAGAAAGGAAGGTTATATAATTGAATTCTTGTTACAAAATAAGTTACCTCTTCTGGAATGTTAGCGTACCAAATCAACATAAATTGTGAGAACCATAAATAAGTCCAGAATACACTAATACCAAACATGAACTTAGCTAAATCATGGATATGACTTGTATTTACATACTCTAAATATCCTTTAGATTTTAAATAAATTGTTACTAATGCAATAGTTGTAATACCACTTACGAAGAAAGAAGCAAATACATACCAAGCAAACAATGTACTAAACCAGTGTGGGTCAAATGACATAATCCAATCCCAAGCCATGATAGACTCAGAAACGATGAAGAATACTAAGAATCCAGCAGAAGCTTTGAAGTTCTTTTTGTAGTAAAGATCATCATTTGCCTCGTCTTGAGCTAAACAGTTTTTTCTAGAAAAATAACGGTATAAATTCCAACCTCCTAAAAAGATAGCTGCTCTTACGATCCAGAAAGGAAAGTTCAAATAGCCAGATTTTCCAGCAATAATTGCATCATAATTAGCGTTTTTAGGATCTGTTACACCTTCACCTAACCAAACAAAGATATGATTGAAGTGTAATCCGCATAAAACTAAGATGATAAAGAAGATAACAGAACCAGCAGGTAAATAAGCTGTGATACCTTGCATAACTCTAAACAAAACTGGAGACCAACCTGCTTGAGCAACTTGTTGGATAGCATAAAAAGCTAAAACTCCCATTGAAAGCAGCAAAAAGAAAATACAAGCTACATATACGGCAGACCAAGGCTTATTTTGCAATTGGTGCAATACGTGCTCTAAATGTTTTTCGTGCTCATTTGCACCAGAAACTTCAGCATGTGCAGCTCCTTTGTGAGCGCCATGTGCAGCTTCAGCAGCTTCATGATGACCTGCTTCTTTGTGAGATGCCTCCGCTTTTTCTTCATGTGCAGCACCATGTGAACCATGTTCATCTGCAGCTAGTATTTTTTCAACTTCTTGAATATCTTTTGGTGCACTTAAAAAACCATACCCAATTCCTAATAAACCAACGGCCATTAAGATGATAGAAAAAGTTTTTAATTTACTTGAAAATGTATACATATCTATTACGATCAGTTTGTTCAACAATTATAATTGGCTTCTTAGTTTCAGAACATAGTCAGCAACTAACCAACGTTCGTGAGCACTTAATTGATTTGCATGTGAACCCATTGCATTTAAACCATAAGTCTCAACATGAAAAATACTTCCTTCAGTGATCTCTCTGTCTTTATAGCTAGGTACTCCAAGAAATTTCTCTCTTTCAACCAATTTACCTTTACCGTTTCCAGTTGCACCATGGCAGCTGATACAGTAAATTTCGAAAAGTTCTTTCCCTTTTCCAGAGTTTTTCTCTTCTTCTGTCAATGGTGATTTTAGATTAGCTTTTGCTAATTCATAACCAGCCGTTGAATTTTCATATTCATAAGGTTCAAAACCTCTATTGATAGTTCCTGCAACAGGAAGCTGTCCTTCTTTTCCTCCCTTAAATATTTTTGCTTCTGAATATGGCTCGTAAGCAACAGACTCATACATATTTGGGAAATACTGATAGTTCGGTGCCGAATTATTGTGGCAAGATGAAACTAAAATAGTTATACCAACTAAAAGTGTTATTTTATATATCCTTTTCATAGCTACAATTAATTCTTTTCTATTACTTTAACTTCAACAGCTCCAGTTCCTTCAAAGAAAGAAACTAACTCAGCTTCGTTATCATTTACAGCAACCTCCATTAAAAAGTGGTCATCAGTTGTTCTTACATCTGGGTTTTCAGCTTCTTTAAAAGGCCATAATCTACTTCTCATGTAAAAAGTAATTACCATTAAGTGAGCTGCAAAGAATACAGTCATCTCAAACATAATTGGCACGAAAGATGGCATATTTTGGATGAAACTAAAACTTGGTTTACCTCCAATATCCTGTGGCCAGTCATGAATCATGATGTACCCCATCATAGTTGTTGCAACAGAAATACCAACACATCCATATAAAAAAGCACATATTGCTAATCTTGTTGGTGCTAATCCCATGGCTTTATCCAATCCGTGAACCGGAAATGGAGTAAAAACCTCTTCAATATGATGATGAGCAGCTCTAGTTTTCTTTACTGCACTCATCAAAACGTCATCGTCATTATAAATGGCGTATATAACTTTATTACTCATGATGTGAATCTTTACTGTTTGCTCTTTCTCTAATGTAATTATCTCCTGTTCCTTTCAAAATTGTTTTAACCTCTGCCTGAGCAATTACAGGGAATGTTCTAGAGTATAATAAAAACAATACGAAGAAGAAACCAATTGTTCCAATGAAAATTCCAATATCAACAAATGTTGGTGAGAACATTGTCCAAGAAGATGGAAGGTAATCTCTATGTAAAGAAGTAACAATAATTACGAATCTTTCAAACCACATACCGATGTTTACTACAATCGAAATGATGAATGAGAACATGATACTAGTTCTTAATTTTTTGAACCACATAAACTGAGGAGAGAACACGTTACATGTCATCATTGACCAATATGCCCACCAGTAAGGTCCAGTAGCTCTGTTTAAGAATGCATATTGCTCATATTCTACACCTGAATACCAAGCTACGAATAACTCAGTGATGTAAGCAACACCAACGATAGATCCAGTAATCATGATAATGATGTTCATTAACTCGATATGCTGTAATGTGATGTATGCTTCAAGGTTAGATACTTTTCTCATAACGATAAGCAATGTGTTTACCATCGCGAATCCAGAGAAAACCGCTCCAGCAACGAAGTATGGAGGGAAAATTGTTGTATGCCATCCAGGAATTACAGAAGTAGCAAAGTCCATAGATACAATCGTGTGTACAGAAAGTACAAGTGGAGTAGCTAAACCAGCTAATACTAAAGATACTTCTTCAAAACGTTGCCAGTCTTTTGCTCTACCGCTCCATCCAAAACTTAGGATAGAATAAACTCTTTTATTAAATGGTGTGATAGCTCTATCACGAAGCATTGCAAAGTCAGGTAATAAACCAGTCCACCAGAAAACTAATGATACTGAAAGATACGTTGAAATCGCGAATACGTCCCAAAGTAAAGGTGAGTTAAAGTTTACCCATAATGATCCAAATTGGTTTGGAATAGGTAATACCCAGTATGCTAACCATGGACGTCCCATGTGAATGATTGGGAAAAGACCTGCTTGAACTACCGAGAAAATAGTCATAGCTTCAGCAGAACGGTTGATGGCCATTCTCCAACGTTGACGGAAAAGTAATAATACCGCAGAAATTAATGTTCCGGCGTGACCAATACCAACCCACCAAACGAAGTTAGTAATATCCCAAGCCCAGCCAACTGTTTTATTTAATCCCCATGTTCCGATACCGGTAGATACGGTGTAAATTATACAACCTAACCCCCAAAGGAAGGCTATTAATGCGATTGAAAATACAATCCACCATTGCTTGTTTGCAGGCCCCTCAACAGGTGCAGCTACATCTACAGTTACATCGTGATAAGATTTATCACCAATAACTAAAGGTTTTCTAATGGGTGCTTCGTAGTGAGACGACATAATCCTTTATATTGTTTCTTAATTAATAATTTTACTAAGTATTTCTAACTTTAACATGGTAAACCACATTAGGTTTTGTACCTACATGCTCTAATAAGTGGTATGATCTTTCGTCAGCCGCTAATTTAGCAACTTTACTTTCTTTATCATTTACATCACCAAATATCATCGCTCCTGAAGAACAAGCACTAGAACAAGCTGTTTGGAATTCACCATCTCTAACTGGACGGCCTTCGTTTTTAGCTTTTAATTTAGTAGCTTGTGTCATTTGGATACACATAGAACATTTCTCCATAACACCACGAGAACGTACGTTAACGTCTGGATTAAGAACCATACGTCCTAAATCATCGTTCATATGATAATCGAACTCGCTGTTTTTGTTGTATAAGAACCAGTTAAAACGACGTACTTTATATGGACAGTTGTTTGCACAGTAACGAGTACCAACACATCTGTTGTAAGCCATATGGTTTTGACCTTCACGACCGTGAGAAGTTGCAGCAACAGGACAAACTGTTTCACAAGGTGCGTGGTTACAGTGTTGACACATTACAGGTTGGAATGCAACTTGAGGATTATCTCCTGCTTTCTCCATTTCATTAAATGTAGATAATGAACTAGATAAACCAGCAATTCCCTCTTTTCTTTCATTATCACCTTCAAAAGTACTTTCAGAAGAATAGTATCTATCGATACGTAACCAGTGCATATCACGGCTTCTTCTTACCTCTGATTTACCTACAACAGGAACGTTGTTTTCAGCGTGACAAGCTATAACGCAAGCTCCACATCCAGTACAAGCATTTAAGTCAATTGAAAGGTTGAAGTGGTGACCAGTTGTACGATCAAATGATTCCCAAAGATCTACAGTAGTAGCCTCAACTTCTTGGTGATCTAAAGATACCATTGGTTTTTCATTCCAATGTTCAGCATCTTTAGTATTGAATATTTCTAAAGTAGTTTCTTTAATAATATCTCCTCTACCCATTAAAGTTTTCTGACCTTGAACACAAGCAAACTCATGTACTCCTCCAGCTTTTGCAATAGATACAGATTGAACATTATTGAAACCTTTATATAAAGCGTAAGCATTTAAACCTACTTGCATTTCTTCTTTTAGAGCTGCTTTACGTCCATATCCAAGAGCTAGTCCTAAAGTACCAACTGCTTGACCTGGCTGAACGATAACTGGAACATTTTCCAATTTAGTTCCGTCAACAGTAATAGTAGCATAACTACCATTCAAACCTCCGTTTGCAACAATTTCGTTTGATAAACCAAGTTTTTTAGCATCAGCATTAGAAACTGTTACATAGTTATCCCAAGAAACTCTTGTGATTGGATCTGGAAACTCTTGCAACCAAGGGTTGTTAGCATGTTGTCCATCTCCTAATCCTGTTTTAGTATATAATACTAATTCGAATTCACCAGCAGATTTAGATTTTGCAACAGCATTTGCAGCAGTAGCAGCATCAATAGCTCCTCCAGATAATGCTGAAGTTCCTAAAACAGCAACACCGTCGTGTAAAACTTTATTCCAAGAAGCACCTGCAGTGTAAGCTCCAGAATTTGCTTTTAAGTAGTCATAATAAGTACCAGCAGTACCGTTTACTGACAATAAAATATCTTGAAATTGTTTTGTATTAAAAATAGGACGGATTGTAGGCTGAGTTAAGCTATATGTTCCACTTGTAAGCTCTAAATCTCCCCAAGACTCTAAATAGTGAGGAGCTGGCGCAGCAATCGAAACAATTGATGCAGTTTCATCTTCTTTTAATGAAAATGCAACTGATGTTTTAACTTTTTTCAATCCAGATACAAAAGAAGCTGAATCAGCTAAAGTGTAAACAGGATTAACTCCGCTCATAATTAAAGTGTGAACACTTCCAGCATTCAAATCTTTAATTAACTGTGCAACTGCAGCATTAGAACCTTTTCTAATTTGTCTTGCTCCAGCAGTACTAAAAGCTTCACTAGCCAATACTTGATTGATAGCTAAAACCAATAATTGAGCATTTTTATCTTCAATTCCAGATACTAAAACTCCTTTTGAACCAGCAGCTTTAAGCTGTTGTGCAGCTTTTACTACTTCAGTTTTAAAGTTTCCTTCTAAAGCTACAGGAATAGAAGCACCTACAACAATATTATAAATTTGAACTAAAGCTTGCTTTTGAGCAGCTACAGTCATTGGAACACGCTTATCAGCAGCAGCTCCAGACAATGTCATGTTTGATTCAAACTGAAAGTGACGAGACATTTTTCCGTTTTGCGGAATACGTCCTTGTGCATATCCAGTATCATATCCTCCACCTTGCCAGTCTCCTAAGAAATCAGCACCAACAGATACAATTAAAGAAGCTTTTGAAAAATCGTAATCTACTAAAGCTCTTTGACCATAAACAGCTTCAAAAGCATCTAAAGCTTCAGATGAAGAAACTGCATCATATACAACGTGCTTAGCGTTTGGATTTTTTGCAATAAACTCTCCAATTAATTTCTCTGTAGATGGACTTGCTAAAGTATTAGTTAATAATACTACTTGACCACCTTTAGCTTTAGCATCTGCTAAACTAGATTTGATTTTCAAATCTACAGCTGACCAAGAAGAATTTTGACCATCTACTTTTGGCTCTTTCAAACGAGCGCTATCATACAGACCTAAAATAGAGGCATGAATTCTAGCATTCGCAGAAAATTTAGCTCCAGCAATTGTATTGTTTTCAATTTTAATTGGACGACCCTCACGAGTTTTCACCAAAAGATTAGCAAAATCAAATCCATCAAAAACTGTAGTTGCATAATAATCCGCAACACCAGGGATGATTTGCTCTGGTTGCAATACATAAGGGATAGACTTGTGAACCGGACCTTCGCAAGCAGCTAATGTTACAGCCGCCGTACTAAACCCTACGTACTTTAAAAAGTCACGACGTGAAGTTCCTGATGTAGCTAAAGCCTCAGCATTACCTAAAAACTCATCAGTAGGAATTTCTTCAACAAATTCGTTATTTCTAAGCGCCTCAACAATAGAGCTATTTTCTAGCTCCTCAACACTTTTCCAGTATTTTTTGTTTGATGACATTGTATATATATATTAAAATCTTAATAAATCGATTAATAGTGGCATTTACCACACTCTAAACCTCCCATTTGCGCTGCAGTTAATTTCTCTACACCGTATTTTTTAGAAAGTTCAGCATGAATTTTGTCATAGTAAGCATTACCTTCCATCTTAACATCAGTTTTTCTATGGCAATCAACACACCATCCCATTGTTAATTTAGAGTATTGCTTCATGATTTCAAATTCTTGTACTGGCCCGTGACAAGTTTGACATTCAATACCAGCAACAGTAACGTGTTGAGAGTGGTTGAAGTAAACGAAGTCAGGCAAGTTGTGAATACGAACCCATTTTACTGGCATTGTTTTTCCAGTATAAGCTTGTTTAGTCTTATCCCATCCAACAGCGTCATATAATTTTTGGATTTGCGCATCGTAGAATGCTTTGCTGTACTCAGGAGTAGCAGTAGTCTCAGCAACCTCTGAAATGTTTTTATGACAGTTCATACAAACATTTAAAGAAGGAATACCAGCTGTTTTACTTACACGAGCAGCAGAGTGGCAATATTTACAATTGATTTCGTTATCACCAGCGTGAATTTTGTGAGAGTAGTGAATTGGCTGAATTGGCTCATAATTCTGATCTACACCTACTTGCATCAGGTATCCGTAAACAAAATAACCACTAGCCAAAAGCAAGAAGATTGCAGTTACTAAAACCAAGAATTGGTTTTTAGCGAAAGCTTTCCAGATTGGAAGTCTTTCTTCTTTTGAAGCAACCTCAATACCGTTTTTGTTTGCAACTTTAGTTAAAACCTTGTTTACCATAAACAACATCACAACCAAAATAGCCATTACAAGAGCTAGCGCTCCTAAAATAATGTTATTTGAAATAGCACCATCCTGAACATTTGTTCCAGGAGGAGTTGCAGCACCTCCTACAGCCGCAGCTGGTTCAGCCTTAGGCTCAGAAGTATAAGCTATAATATTATCAATATCTCCTTCAGACAATTGAGGAAACGAAGTCATTACTGCTTTGTTGTTTTCCTCAAAAAGTTTAACAGCAACAGCATCACCTGACTTAATCATGTCAGAACTGTTATGCACCCACTTGTAAATCCAAGCCATATCATGCTTAGAAGCAACTCCCCTTAAAGCAGGACCAGTTGATTTAGCATCTAATTTGTGACATGCAGCGCAATTTGCATTAAAAAGTTCTTTCCCTTTTACTGGATCACCGCCTCCTGCAGCTGGAGCAGCCGCAGCAGCCTCAGGCGCCGCCGGAGCAGCAGCATCTTGAGCAAATGAAGTTAGGGAGAAAATTAACGTTAGCGATAAGCCAAACAGCAATTTTCTTGAGATCGAATTATGGTTACCCACCTTTTTCATATAGTATAAATAATTGTCTACTAATTTTTGGTATGATTTTTTCTGTATTAAATCCAGCAAAAACCTATACCCTCTTTTAAAACTTGCACAAAAATACGACTTATGAACTATTCTCAAAACCTTAAAATAGTCTTAATTATCAATTTATATCAATTCTAAATAATATTAAAATTTCACACTCAAACTTTAAATAGTATTTTTGCATAAAAACCATCACATTATGAGAATTTTAAGTCCTTCAAAAAGCCTTTTATTAACAATTACAACGATTGCTTTCGCACACAATATTAATGCTCAAGACCAAAATTTAACACTGAATCAAGATCCTAAATTTGAGCAATTACTAAACGAGAAACGCAAAATTAACACGTCAATAAATACAAACGACACTTACAGAATCCAAATCTTTAGCGGCAAAAGCGATGAAGCAAAAAAAACGTTATCGGATTTCAAAAGAGAAAACTCAGATATTGACGGAACAATCATTTTCAGCACTCCAAATTACAAAGTAATTGTTGGAAATTTTAAAACCAGAATAGAAGCTGAAAGAAATTTGGCAGAGATCAAAAAAAGATATAAAAGTGTTTTCTTACTTAAACCAGGGAAGTAATTTACAAGAAACAAAAAAGCGAGATTTACATCTCGCTTTTTTGTTTCTAACACAACTTGGACAACCCCATCAATAATCAAATTAGGATCGATCAGCTATAAATCACTTTAATTTCTAAAACAATATTAATCCCTGCATTTCAACCTAGTTTACCACTTTAATTCCACTAGCTAAAAAACGAATTTCTTCTTTCGGTGCTTTAATAGCCTCAATCTCCGATTTTGTCTTTTTAGCATCTTTCGCATAGTGTTTCAACTCTTCGACCGAAGTAACTTTTCTTTCCACACTGCCCTCCAAAATCACATTTTTACCTTTTAATGCAGTTGGCACAAAAAAAGCATAATCCTTCATTTTAACAAAGAAAGACGTCCCGTCTTCCGTCTTAACACTCACCCAGCAGCCTCTTTTAGGACAGACGTCTAAAACCTCTCCCTTTACAGCAACATTTTCCAATTTATTTACAACTTTTAAATCTTGCCCTAGCTCTTCAACTGTAATCGCTTTTGCTACCAGAGCGTTCGAAATATTTTCTCCATAATAATCTCCCACCAACGCTTCCCCTTTCGGCGGCGCTGCTTTTTCTACAGCATCTTGTGCAAAAGACAAAGCGGAAAAACACACAAATAAAATCATCGAATAAAATCCTTTTTTCATATTTCGCTATTTTTAATTCAACACTTTAAATTAAGAGAAACTAAAATACATATTTCTAATAAATCATTACTCATTAATTTCAATCTAAAATTTAACCAACAAAAAAGTCCCAATTTTCATTGGGACTTTTAAATATATGAATTGAATTTTATTTCAATTTCTTCTTGATTGCTACTTCGTGATAAGCTTCGATAACGTCATTAATTTCGATATCATTAAATCCTTTTATTTGGATACCACAATCGTAACCTTTAGTTACTTCTTTCACATCGTCTTTGAAACGCTTCAAGGCAACTAATTCACCAGTATGAACAACAACTCCATCTCTAATAACTCTAATTTTAGAAGTTCTCAAGATTTTACCGTCCGTTACCATACATCCAGCAATTGAACCGACTTTAGAAATTTTGAAAATCTCACGAATTTCTGCATTACCTAAAACTTCTTCTTTCATCTCTGGCGCTAACATTCCTTCCATCGCATCTTTCAAGTCATCGATTGCCGCATAAATGATAGAATAGTAACGGATATCAATTTCTTCTTTATCTGCAAGCTGTCTAGCATTTCCAGCAGGACGAACGTTAAATCCGATAATGATCGCGTCTGATGCAGAAGCTAAGTTAACATCAGTTTCTGTAATCGCACCAACTCCTTTATGTATAATATTGATTTGAACTTCTTCTGTAGAAAGTTTAGAGAACGAGTCTGATAATGCTTCAACAGAACCGTCCACGTCTCCTTTAAGAATTACGTTCAATTCTTTAAACTGACCAAGAGCGATACGACGTCCAATCTCATCAAGTGTAATATGTCTTTGTGTACGAACTGACTGCTCACGCATTAATTGAGAACGTTTAGATGCAATTTGTTTTGCTTCTTTTTCGTCTTCAAATACATTAAACTTATCACCCGCTGTTGGAGCTCCATCTAAACCTAAAACAGATACCGGAGTCGAAGGGCCAGCACTTAAAATAGTATGCCCTCTTTCATCATGCATTGCTTTTACTTTACCATGGTGTTTACCAGCTAACATATAATCTCCAATTTTCAAAGTACCTTGTTGTACTAAAATTGTAGAAACATATCCTTTTCCTTTATCTAAGTAAGCTTCAACAACAGTTCCTTGAGCCGCTTTATTTGGATTTGCTTTTAGATCTAAGATCTCTGCTTCTAATAAAACTTTCTCTAGCAATTCCTTAACCCCTGTTCCGACTTTTGCAGAAATATCATGTGACTGAATTTTTCCACCCCAATCTTCAACAAGTAAATTCATACCAGCCAAACGCTCTTTAATTTTATCAACATTCGCGTTTGGTTTATCAATTTTATTGATCGCAAATATAATTGGCACTCCCGCAGCTTGTGCGTGAGAAATTGCTTCTTTTGTTTGTGGCATGATATCATCATCCGCCGCCACTACGATAATAGCGATATCGGTAACTTGAGCTCCACGTGCACGCATCGCGGTAAACGCCTCGTGACCCGGAGTATCTAAGAATGCAATTTTTTGCCCATTATCTAAAGTAACTCCATACGCTCCAATGTGCTGAGTAATACCTCCAGACTCACCAGCAATTACATTTTCTTTACGGATATAATCTAGTAAAGATGTTTTACCGTGGTCAACGTGACCCATTACTGTCACAATTGGCGCTCTTGTTACTAAGTCTTCTTCTCTATCTTCTACAACTTCAATCGCTTCTTCGATATCTACTGTAATGAATTCAACGTCGTAACCAAACTCGTCAGCAACAATTGTTAATGTTTCAGCATCTAAACGCTGGTTCATGGTAACCATGATACCAAGAGACATACAAGTTCCAATTACTTTAGTAATCGGCACATCCATCATGATAGCAATTTCACCTACCGTAACGAACTCTGTAACTTTAATTGTTTTACTTCCTTCGTCAAGAGCTCTTTGCTCATCATCAGATTTCTGACGGTGCGTTTCTCTTTTATCTCTTCTATATTTTGCCGCTTTAGATTTTCCTCCTTTACCTTGAAGTTTTTCAAGAGTTTCTCTAATTTGGTTTTTTACTTCTTCTTCTGTTGGCTCAACTTTAGCCACAATTGCAGGACGGTTTCCTTTTACAAAACCAGGTCTTTGGCTTCTGTTAGCATTAAAACCTCCGCCATTATTACCTTGAGCAGGCTTATTTGGATTTGGCGTACCAGGCGCATTACCCGTAGCAGGTTTTGGCGCACCAGGCGTACCCGGTTTTGGACCAATTCTTTTACGCTTATTTTTATTTGCGTTATTATTATTGCCAACTCCAGGAGCTCCAGGTTTATTCTGAGCCGCTTTAGGATCTTCTTTCTTTTTCTTAGGTTTATTAAATTGAGATAAATCAATTGTTTGACCTGTAAGAGTAGTTCCTGTAAGCTTTTGATATTGAGTCGTAATAGTTTCCTCTGAAGTTGTTGGATCAGTAGACACGATAGGCTCCTGAGCAACTTTAGATTCTGCTTTAACTTCTTTTTTCTCAGTAATAATAGGTTCTTCTTTTTTAGTTTCAGAAACAGGAGTTGAAACAACTGGTTCAGATTTTACTGTTTTATTTTGAACAGGCTTTTCTGGCTGCACAGGCGCAGCAACAACTTTTGGCTCTTCAACCTTAGCTGTTTCCTCAGAAGGAGTAATCGCAGGTTTTTTTGGATTTAAGTCAATTTTACCAACTTGTACAGGTCCCGAAACAACCGCTCTCGCTTTAATTATTTCTTGCTGTTTTTGACGCTCTTCTTCTTGTCTGCGTTTGTCTTCAATTTCTTTCTCACGCTCTACACGCAATGCTTCTTTTTCCTTTCTTTTCTCTTCTCCAACCTCTTTAGAAGCCTCCTTATTCCCCTTATCGCCCGCAAATTGGCTTTGAAGGATATTAAATTCGCTATCAGAAATTTTTGCATTTGGATTTGCATCAATAGCAATTCCCTTATCTTTTAGATAATCCACAGCTCTTTCTAACGAAATATTTAATTCCCTTAAAACCTTGTTTATTCTTATTACTCTCTCTTCAGACATATAACCTTTTTATTATTACCTTTTTCGTTGTGTTGTTAGAGCAGATGTAAGCTATTGCTTAATTATCAAACTCTTCTTTTAGTATCTTCATAACATCTAGAATCGTTTCCTCTTCTAAGTCTGTTCTTCTTACTAAATCTTCTACGTCGTGTTTCAAGATACTTTTTGCAGTATCCAAACCGATTTTTGCAAACTCTTCAATTACCCACTCTTCGATCTCATCTGAGAACTCTGTTAATTCAACATCGTCTTCATCTGCAACAGTACCGGCAACATCTCCTTCACGAATAACATCTAATTCATAACCTGTCAACTGACCTGCTAGTTTGATATTGTGACCACCTCTACCAATTGCTTTAGAAACCTCTTCTAATTTCAAGAACACTTCAGCTCGTTTGTTATCTTCATCGATTTTGATTGAAGAAACTTTGGCAGGGCTTAAAGCTCTTGTTATAAATAATTGAATATTGTTTGTATAATTGATTACATCAATATTTTCATTTCCTAATTCGCGAACAATTCCGTGAATACGAGAACCTTTCATTCCCACACAAGCTCCAACTGGATCAATTCTATCATCGTAAGAATCAACAGCTACTTTTGCTTTTTCACCAGGAATACGAACTACATTTTTCACCGTAATTAAACCGTCAAAAACTTCTGGAATTTCTTGCTCAAATAATTTCTCTAAAAACTTCTCTGAAGTTCTAGACATAATAATTTGAGGTTTGTTTCCTTTTAATTCAACGCTTTCAATAATTCCACGAACATTATCTCCTTTACGGAAGAAATCTGAAGGAATCTGTTTTTCTTTTGGAAGCACAATTTCATTTCCTTCATCATCAACCAAGATAACTACTCTAGGACGTACGTGGTGCACTTCTGCTGTATAAATATCCCCGATAATATCTTTAAACTGTTTGTATAAATTTGTATTATCGTGTTCGTGAATTTTAGATATAAGATTCTGACGAAGCGCTAAGATAGCTCTTCTTCCTAAATCAATCAACTTTACTTCTTCAGAAACCTCTTCACCAATTTCAAAATCCGCTTCAATTTTTCTTGCTTCAGTCAATGTAATTTCCTCATTTTCAAAATCAAGATCCTCATCAGCAACAATTACTCTTCTTCTCCAAATTTCCATATCTCCTTTATCAGGATTAATAATGATATCGAAATTTTCATCTGAACCGTATTTTTTCTTTAATGCATTTCTAAATACGTCCTCTAAAATTGCCATAAGCGTTACACGATCAATAAGTTTATTGTCTTTAAACTCTGAGAATGAATCGATTAATGCTAAATTTTCCATGCGAATTTTTTAATTAAAATTAAAATGTTACCGTAACAACTGCCTCTTTAATTTCTGTATAAGGTATTTGTTGCTCTTTTTGAACTGTTTCTTTTCCTTTTCCTACTTTTTTCGGTTCTCTTGCTTTCCAAGACAAAATTATAAAAACATCATTAGCTTCTACTAATTCTGCTTCTATTTTTTCCGTATTTGTGGTAACAATCAACGTTCTACCAACATTTTTCTTGTATTGTCTTATCATTTTAAGAGGAGTTCCTACTCCAACCGATGCTACTTCTAGCGAAAAATCCTGCTCTTCACGATCTAGATTATTCTCGATTGCACGACTAATGTCAATACAGTCTTGTAGCGCTACTCCATTATCTCCGTCTAAACCAACACTAATTTTAAAAGAATCCGAAACTGCCAAATCAACCAAAAAGACTGATGGTTTTTCCAGAAGAGCTTCCGTAATTAATCCGTTTACTTTTTCTTTAAATGTCATAATTTTATAAAAAGAGGGGACACTTAGTCCCCTCATTATTTAGATTTTAATAAATAACAGTGCAAATATAGTGTTTTTTTTATAAATCAAATAAATTGATTGCTCTAAAATAATTCCGTATCTTTATAATAGCATTAAAACATAGAATTATTCATATTTTTTAACCCTCAAAATCATGAAACGAATTTTAGTACCTACCGACTTCTCAGAACATGCAGAAGACGCTTTAAGAGTTGCCGCTCAAATCGCAAAAAAGAACAATTCTGAACTCATTCTTCTCCACATGCTTGAATTGCCACAGCAATCAAACGATGCTATAATGGGCGGGACCAGCATCCCCGAAACCATGCTTTTTATGAAGAAAGCAAACGAAACGCTAGACGAAGTTGCTTCTAAAAGTTATCTAGAAGGAATTCCGGTAACTGAAATTGTAAAAATGGACAAACCCATACACGGAATAACACAAATAAGCAAAGACTACGATATTGACCTAATTATAATGGGCTCCCATGGCTCTTCTGGTGTTGAAGAACTCTTAATAGGCTCCAACACAGAAAAAGTAGTTAGAAACTCAGAAATTCCTGTTTTAGTCATCAAGAAAAACATTCCAAATTTTAATGCTTCCGATATTGTTTTTGCTTCTGATTTTTCTGATGAAGCAAAAAAACCATTTGAAAAACTTTTAAACTTCACCAAGTTATTTGATTCAAAACTGCATTTGGTTACCATTTGCACACCCAACAGCTTCAAACCAACTCACGTGAGCGAAAAAGCAATGAATGATTTTGTAGAAGAATTTAACATCACCAATTACACCACCCAAATTTATAATGACACCAATATTGAAAAAGGAATTATAAATTTCTCTAACAGAATAAACGCCGATGTTATCGGAATGTGCACACACGGCAGAACTGGTTTCGCACATTTCTTTAACGGAAGCATTAGCGAAGGCTTGGTTAATCATGCTGTTAAACCCGTTATAACATTAAAAATCTAACATAATTATTTTCTCTTAAAGCTTCTCCAGCGAGAAGCTTTTTTTATGCAAAAAAAATGAGCTTTTCAACAAAGTTTAACTGAGCTTTTCAACAAAACCGTAAATCCATTTAATGCAGAAATTTGTCAAATAAAAATTCATTAAAAACAACAATATGAAAACAATAGACAAAATTTACATTAATGGAGAATTTGTTACTCCTAAGGGAACAGAATATTTCAATCTTATCAGCCCTACAACAAATGAAAAATTAGGAAAAGTCCGTTTAGGAAACACAGAAGACACTCAAAACGCAATTGAAGCAGCCAAAAATGCTTTCAAAACTTTTTCAAAAACCACAGCCTCAGAAAGAATCCAACACCTTAAAAACATCAAATCTTCTATTGAAAAAAGAAAAACCGATTTTGTAAACATAATGGTCGAAGAATATGGAGGAACATTTCAATTTGCATCAGTAAGTTATGAATACATGCTAAAAGGATTCGACTCAGCAATTAACCTACTAAACAGCTACGATTTTATCAAAACAATGGGACAATCCGAAGTTCAAATGACTCCAATCGGCGTTGTTGGAATCATAATCCCATGGAATTCCAGCAACGGATTTATTTCTAGCAAACTAGCAACAGCAATTGTTGCGGGATGCACAACCGTTATAAAACCTAGCGAAATGAGCGCGCAACAAACACAATTAATGACAGAATGCTTACATGACGCACAACTCCCAAAAGGAATAGTAAACATCGTAAATGGATTAGGAGAAGTTGTCGGCGCAGAAATAAGCAGAAACCCAGATATCGCCAAAATATCTTTTACAGGATCTACAAACGTCGGAAAAATAATTGCAAAAGAAGCTGTCAACACTATGAAAAGAGTCACGCTTGAACTTGGCGGAAAATCTCCAAACATTATTCTAGACGACGCTGACCTCTCAAAAGCCATTCCGCTTGCGCTTGGAGCAGCATTTATGAATAGCGGACAAGCCTGTATTGCCGGAACTAGATTATTAATTCCAGAAGACAGATTAGACGAGGTAAAACTTCTTATAAAAGAAACAGCCTCAAACTTTATTGTTGGAGATCCTAAAAATCCAAATACCGCAGTTGGGCCAATGGTTAGCGAAAAACAATACAATCGTGTTCAAGATTATATTCAGATCGGAATCAATGAAGGCGCAGAAATACTGATAGGCGGATTAGGAAAACCAGAAGGATTAGAAAACGGAAATTTCGTTAAACCAACAATCTTTACAAACGTAAACAATCAAATGCGCATTGCAAAAGAAGAAATATTTGGCCCTGTTCTATCTATTATCACTTATAAAACGGAAGAGGAAGCAATTGAAATCGCCAATGACACCACTTACGGATTACAAGCATACGTAAGTTCATCAGATTCAAAAAGAGCCTATAATGTCGCTTCGCAAATTAATGCTGGTCGCGTACAAGTTAATGGAATCAGCCACGATCCGATGGCTCCTTTTGGCGGATTTAAACAATCTGGAATCGGACGCGAGTTCGGAACAATTGGCCTAGAAGCATACTTAGAGCCAAGAGCATTGATTCAGCCAAAATAATCAACATCAATCTGGAAATCTTTATGCATAAAGATTTCCAGATCTTTTAGTATTTTTACAATATGAGCATAAAACCAAATACAAAACCAAAAATCCTCTACTCTTGCTACTACTCACGCAGTCGGGAAGGTGAGCATTTTATACCCGAACATGTTTTTAGCTATCAGATTTCTGGCGAAATGATCGCTTCAGACAGCAAAAACACTTTTCATACCAAACCTGGAGATTTTCGTTTTAGCAGAAGAAATCATTTGGCAAAGTTCACTAAGATTCCACCAGAAGGAGGAGAATTCAAAACCATTTCTCTTTTTTTGGATCAGGAAATTTTAAGAGAAATCAGCAAGGAGTACAATTTGAAAGCCGATAAAAAAGCCGATACAGACGCCATGTTTTCATTGGCTCCCAACCCTCTCTACAAATCTTTCATGGAATCGCTACTATCTTATCTCGAAGTTGAAGAAGAGAATAACGAAACTTTGTTCAATTTAAAAATCAAAGAAGCTATTCATCTTTTATTAAAAGTAAATCCAGAATTAAAAGACATTTTATTCGATTTTAACGAGCCTGGAAAAATTGACTTAGAAGCATTTATGAACAAAAACTTCCATTTCAATGTACAAATGCAACGATTCGCTTATTTAACGGGAAGAAGTCTCGCCACATTTAAAAGAGATTTTCAAAAAGTTTTTCAGCAAACACCCGGGAAATGGCTTTTAAACAAAAGACTTCAAGAAGCATATTATTTAATCAGCCAAGGAAATCCGCCATCAGAAGTATACATTGGTGTTGGTTTTGAAGATCTTTCGCATTTTTCCTTTTCATTTAAAAAGAAATTCGGAATCGTTCCTTCTTCTTTAAATCATAAATAGACCTTCAATAGGTTTTCCACAATAAACCTCCCGTGGTTGAAACCACAGGCTATATTTAAAACAAGACACATAAAGCCTTGAGAACTTTGCCTTCATCATAAAATACCTTTGCACACTTTGCACATACCTTTGTGTGCTTTGCGCTAAAAAACCTAAATTTAAAGCATAAAAAAAAGCCTCTCATTTCTGAGAGGCTTTTCTGTTGGTCTACTAGGACTCGAACCTAGAAAGACGGCACCAAAAACCGTAGTGTTACCATTACACCATAGACCAGCAGTGCGGTTAAGCGGGTGCAAAATTAAAACTTTATTTAATTTATGCAAATTTTAAAGCAAACTTTTTTAAATAAAAAAAAGTCTCTCATTTCTGAGAGACTTTTCTGTTGGTCTACTAGGACTCGAACCTAGAAAGACGGCACCAAAAACCGTAGTGTTACCATTACACCATAGACCAGCAGTGCTGTAAAGCGAGTGCAAATTTAAGTCTTTATTTAGTTTGTGCAAACTTTTTGGCCAAAAAAAATCATTTTTTTTGATTTTTTTCACATTCAAATCCGCTTCAACTTCAAAAACTCCTCATAGACAATACATTACTTTTCACTTATAGTTTTGTAGAATTTTTTGTTAATGCTCGTTTCTTTAAGTAAAAAAACATTTTCTTTGTAGGATAGAAAAACATTCAAATTTTTAACACCTAAATATGGCACAATTCAATTTCAATAAATGGAATACAATTATTGGTTGGTTTGCATTTGCAATCGCTTTAATAACTTATACATTAACAGTAGAACCTACAATGAGCTTTTGGGATTGCGGAGAATATATTGCTACCGCAGCCAAACTTGAAGTAGGTCACCCACCAGGAGCTCCACTTTTCCAGATGATGGGTGCGTTTTTTGCCATGTTTGCAATAGATGCTCAGCATGTGGCTCTTATGGTCAACATGATGTCTGTTTTTTCTAGCGCATTTACCATATTATTTATGTTCTGGTCATCGTCAATGATTTTGAAAAAGATCGTAGGTCGTTTTGCTGAAATTGATCAAAACAATTCGATTGTTATTTTAGGAAGTTCTTTTGTAGGCGCCTTAGCTTATACATTTTCTGACAGCTTTTGGTTTAATGCAGTAGAAGCCGAAGTTTATGCAATGGCTTCTTTATTAATCGCTCTGCTTTTCTGGCTTGGTTTACGTTGGGAGCAAGACATGGATAAGCCAAAAGGAAACAAATGGCTTTTAATCATTTCATTGGTTATTGGTCTTTCGTTTGGAGTTCACTTCATGGCTCTTTTGACTATTCCTTCAATTGGATTCTTATACTATTTCAAACACTACGAAAAAGTTACTATCAAAAACTTTCTAATTGCTAATGTAGTTGTTATTGGAATTTTATTATTCATTTTCAAGTTATTGCTTCCATTAACTATGGCATTTTTCGGAAAAACCGAGATTTTCATGGTAAACAGTATGGGACTTCCATTTAACTCAGGAACTATCTTTGTAGCATTATTATTTGTTGCCTTTTTCTATTTCGGATTAAAATATACTAGACAGAAAGGTTTAATATTCTACAACACTATTATATTGTGTATCTTATTTATCCTAATTGGCTTCTCAACTTGGTTAATGCTTCCTGTTCGTGCAAATGCCAATACGGTTATTAATGAAAACAAACCTTCAGATGCTACTGAGGTTTTGGCATATTATAATCGTGAGCAATATGGTGTAAATCCTTTATTTTACGGACCTCAATACACTGAACTTTTTGCTGGTCTTGATGCTAAAACTCCTTATTTAGACAAAAAACCAAACTACGAGAGAGATTATAAAACAGGTAAATACATTATTACCAACAATTACAAAAATGCAGAACAAAATTCTGACGACAATCAGAAAGCAATTCTGCCAAGAATGTGGAGCACAGAAACGGGTCACATTCAAAACTATATCAACTTTACAAATCCTCCAAAGTTCCGAATCAATCCTAATTATAATTATGATGAAGATTTGGCAAAATACGGAATCGATGCGAGCCAATTGAGCGAAGACGAATACAATAAAGCTACAGCTCAATTGCGTAACGAAGTTGAAAAAACAGTTTCTGAGTTTAGAAAAGCTTATGCTCAAAAACAAATTGATAACGAAGGTTACGTAAAATTCTTAAGAAGCTACGGCGAATATTTACTTATCGAAAAACCAACGACAGCAGATAACTTCAGTTTCATGTTTGAATATCAATTTGGATACATGTACTGGAGATATTTGATGTGGAATTTTGTCGGGCGCCAAAATGATCAGCAAGGTAAATACGATAATTTGGACGGAAACTGGATCAGCGGCATCAAAGCTTTAGATTCTGTTCATTTAGGTTCTCAAGACAATCTGCCAACAGATGTTTTAAACAACAAAGGCCGTAACGCTTATTATTTCCTTCCTTTTATTTTAGGATTAATTGGTATTATGTACCACGCAAACAAAGATTTGAAGAGCTTCTATGTTCTTTTGGCTTTATTTTTATTTACAGGAATTGCACTAAAAATATATTTAAATGAAAGACCTTTTGAACCTCGTGAAAGAGATTATGCGTTAGTAGGCTCCTTCTATGTCTTTGCCATCTGGATCGGATTTGGTGTTTATTCGCTCTATGAAAGTTTATATAAATACTTGGCCCCAAAAATTGCCGGACCAGTAATTATTGCAGGAAGTTTATTGGCTGCACCAGTTTTAATGGCTTCTCAAAACTGGGATGATCATGATAGATCTGGAAAATACACTGCTGTTGCAATGGCAAAAGCTTACTTAAGTTCTTGTGATAAAGATGCAATCTTATTTACCATTGGAGATAATGACACCTTCCCTCTTTGGTATGCACAAGAAATTGAGCATTTTAGAACCGATGTGAAGATTGTAAATACAAGTTTATTTATGACAGATTGGTATATCGATCAGATGAAAGCGAAGTCTTACGAATCAAATCCGTTGCCTATTTCTTTTGTACATAGCCAATATGTAGGAGATAATTTGGATTACACCGCTTACATTCAGAAAATTGACACACGTTGGAATATTAAAGATTTTATCGATTTCATCAAAAATCCTAAATCTACTGTTGGTTTACAAAACGGACAAACAATCCATTTCTATCCAACAAATAAGATTAGAGTAAATGTGGATAAAAACACTATTATTCAAAATAAAGTAGTTAATCCTAAATATTACGACTCTATTGTTCCTTATTTAGACATTGACATCAAAGGAAGCGCATTATACAAAAACCGTTTAATGATGCTTGATATCTTAGCAAATAACAACTGGAAGAGACCAATTTACTTTAGTGGTGGTGCTTTTGATGACGAAGATTATTTATGGCTAAAAGATTATCTGCAATTGGACGGAATGGTGTATAAATTGGTTCCAATAAAAAATACTCCTTCTAAAGATGGCGGGCCATTAGACATGGGACAAATCGATGCAGATAAAATGTACGATATTGTAATGAAATGGGATTGGGGCAATAGCAATGGAAACATTTATCATGATCCTGAAACTAGAAGAAACAGCATTACTTACCGCACCAATCTTTCGAGATTAATGAACCAGCTTATTGCTGAAGGCAAAATTGACAAAGCTAAAAACGTAATCAATTTGGCGATGACTAAAATGCCTTTGGATAAATATGGCTACTATTCATTGGTTGAAGCTTTTACTGATGGCTATTATAAAGTTGGCGAAAAAGCTAAAGCACAAGATCTTTTAAACAAATTGGTTCAGAAATATAAAGAGAATCTAAACTATTACAGTACATTGACTCCTTCTGACCAGACTGATCTAGCTGTAGATATTATTACAGATATCGAGCGTTACAGAAGCTTACTGCATGTAATGGATGATAACAAAGACACTGCTTTTTACAACCAGCACAAAACTACATTTAACACTTACGTAAATGTTTTTGAGCGTTTCGGACGTGAAAAAGAGTAAATAATATACGAAAATCTTACTTATTAAAAAAATGCAGCGCTATTTGATAAATAGCGCTGCATTTTTTAATTTTATACATATAATACAATTTTAATTCAAAATGAGCTTCTATTGGGTAAAAACTAACGCATTTATAAAAAAGGTGTTTTCTAAATATTGCTGGGATATTCCTAACAACGAAAAGAAAATATACCTCACTTTTGATGACGGCCCTACCCCAGAAATTACAGACTGGGTTTTATCCGAATTAAAAAAATTTGATGCAAAAGCTACTTTTTTCTGCATCGGAAAAAACATTAAAGCGAATCTGGCTTTATTTGAAAAGTTAATTACTGATGGACATTCAATTGGCAACCACACCATGAATCATGTTAATGGATGGAAAATCCATACGAATGAATATATCGAAAATGTAAAAAACTGCGCTGCTGTTTTAGATGAGCAAGAGAAAGCTCCTCATCGTCTATTGTTTCGTCCTCCTTATGGAAAAATCAAAAAAGCACAATCTAAAATTCTTAGAAGTTTAGGCTATAAAATAGTTATGTGGGATGTTTTAAGTGCCGATTTCGATCAAAGCATTACTCCAGAAAAATGTCTAGAAAATGTAACCAAAAATGTAAAATCTGGTAGCGTAATTGTTTTTCATGACAGTATTAAAGCTTCTCCAAATTTAAGATTTGCTTTGCCTCGAACACTGCATTTTTTAAAAGAAAACGGGTATAAATTTGATATTATTCACTAAATAACATCAACAAAAGAGAAGTTATTTAGACGTTAAATTGTTCCTGAACAATTCCTATTATAGTATTGGCATCAAGCTCTCCAGATTGCCTCCAGATCATTTGTCCTTCTTTATAAATCATTAAAGTTGGAAGCCCTTTAATACGAAGTGCTTCTGCTAGTTCCTGATTTTTATCTACATCAATTTTGATTACTTTGGCTTTATCGCCAAGCGCAGCAGCTACGTCCTTAATAACAGGATGCATAGAAACTGAAGATTCATTCCAATCTGTGTAAAAATCAATTAACACTGGAACTTGGGCATTTATTAGTTCTCCAAATTTTGACATAAAACCAAAAAATTAAGTTTTTTAAATCTCTTAAAAGAAATAAATATTATACAAATGTAGCATTTTTAACGAATTAACCGACATTACGGCCTTTTTTTAGTTCAATTACTGTTATTTCAGGCATAATTCCTACTCGTCCAGGATAGGCGTGAAAACCAAATCCGCGGTTAACATAAACGTATCTTCCGACGTTTTCGTACAATCCTGCCCATTGTTTATAAATATACTGTGCCAAACTCCATTTAAAATACCCTGGAATCTCGATTCCGAACTGCATACCGTGTGTGTGGCCTGCAAAAGTAAGGTGAAAGTTCTTTGGATGATCTTTAATTTCGGCTTCCCAATGGCTTGGGTCATGGCTCATTAAAACTTTAAAATCGTCTTGATGAACATCTTTTGAAGCTTTATTTAAATCGCCTGCTTTCTTAAAATTCACTCCCCAGTTTTCTACACCAATCAAAGCAATTTTGTCATCGCCTTTCTGAATGTAAGTATGTTCGTTAAGCATAAGTTTAAAACCAATTTGGCCATACAAGTTTTTAATAGCCTTAAAATTTTCGTCTTTTTCTTTTTCAGAAGGCCAAGTCACATATTCGCCATAATCATGATTTCCTAAAACGGCAAACTTTCCATATTTATACTCTTTAATACGGCTAAAAGTTTCCAGCCAAGGATGCATTTCTTTTGCATGAGTATTTACAATATCTCCTGTAAACAAAATCAAGTCTGATTCTTGTGCATTGATCAAATCAATAGCATAATTTATTTTCTCTGGATTATCAAAACTTCCGCTATGAACATCAGAAATCTGCGTGATTTTAAACCCATCAAAAGCATCTGGAAGATCTGGAAAAAATATCGTTTGTTTGATTACCTTGAAATTATATTTCCCTTCAAATATTCCATAAATTATAGACAAAAAAGGAATCGCCGCCAAACCTAATGCAATCTGACTCACAAACTTTCTACGATCAGGCATCATTTCTTTTCTTGGAGCATTGTAAACAAAATAGTTTAAAATACTGGCACCTATTCTAAAAATATCCTCGCCAAACATTATTAGCGTAAGCAAAATTTTAGGCACATATACCGTCAGCATCAATCCTGTAGTAAACATAAATTGTCTAGTTTGACCAACAGAGCGATCTACTTGCGAAAAAGAATAGATGATAAAGACTAAGACCAGTAAGCTTATAACTTGATAACTAATCAAAACCCAACGTGTTTTGATTAAAGTTCGAAAAGCCTGATATGAATAGAACTCAATAAATAATAAAAGAGCACATAGAATTACAAAACGAAAAATCATTTAATATATAGTTTTAAACAAAGTAACAAAGAATGAAAATTCTATTTCTTTTTATTATAAAAAATTTAACGCTGTTAAAATAAAAAAGCTGAAAGATGACTCTTCCAGCTTTAACCTACCAACCTTTAAAACTATTTAATCTTAAGACTTAAAATCTTATATTATTTTGCTTTTGGAGTTTCTGTTTTTGCCGTTTCTGCTTTTTTCTCTCCTTTAGCTTTTTTGTTTGCTTTTTTATCGTGTTTCTCAGTTTTCACCTCTTTTGTTTTTGCTGGTGCTGGAGTTGTTTGTGCGTTTGCCATTGCAAATGTTCCTAAAACTGCTACTGCTAAAATTGCTAATTTTTTCATGACTTTAAATTTTTATGATTGTTATTTTCATTATTTATAAGTCAAAGGTATAACCACAAAATGAAGACAAAATGAAGAAAAAGTCTTACAAGAAATTTTAACTTTTAATTAGCTTTCTCAAACAGTAAAGTAAAAGTAGTTCCTTGATTTAAAACCGATTTTACCTTGATTTGAATATGATGAAAAGAGGCAATACTTTGGGCAATTGCAAGCCCCAACCCTTGTCCTTCTTGATCTGAACTGATTCTAGCAAAACGCGTGAATATTTTTTCCAACTGAGATTCGTCCATACCTATTCCTGAATCTTTTACTGAAATATAATAGTGTTCATCTGCAAAACCGTCTTCTATAATTATGCCTCCTTTTGGTTTATTGTATTTGATGGCATTAGTTACAAGATTATATATAAGGATATGAACTAAGGTTTTATTTCCTATAAAAACAAAATCATTCTCCATCTCGTTCATGAACTGAATATCTTTATCCTCAATTCTATCTTGAAGGTCTTCCTGCAGATCCGAAACAATTTCACGAAGATTAATCTCCTCATTCAATTCATATTGATTATTATCTATCCTAGAAATCAGCAATAAATTATTGATGATTTTTTTCAGCATATCCAGCGTCTTCAAAGAACCCGCAATTTTATCGACTGCATTATCATCTAAAGATTGATTCTGCAGCAAATTTTCAAGTTTGTTTTTGAGCAGTGCAATTGGTGTAAGAAGTTCATGCGAAACATTTGAGATAAACTGTTTTTCTTTTTTAAAAACTTCAGTAATTCGATCCATCATTTGGTTCAAAACAAAGTCTAATTCCCTAAAGTCTCTTGAAGTTGCTTTTATTGGAGTATGATCAAATGTTTCTGGTTCGTTTACACGCCTAATTTTGGTGTCAATAATTTTATAAAATGGTTTTAGAAGGTATTCAATATAAAAAGTGTCTGCCAAAAAAGTAATAAAAAGAATGACCACAAAAACAATTATAATGAAAAGCCTAATTACAAAAGTTAAATCGTTAACCTCACTTAAACTGCTGCCGATTTCGAGCTGATAATCTTCACCCCCATAAGTAAAATGATGCTGCAATATTCTGTATTCGCTTTCTTCATTTTCAATCTTACGATACTCGTTTGTAAAAGTTGTTTTTTTCTGATGCGGTTTTATCGGCATTTTAGAAAGCACCAAGAACTCACTGTGAAGTGTCGAAAATTCAGAAAAAGTTTGAGTCGAGTCATCTTGATTTTCCATAAAATCATTGATTTCCTCCTGATTAAGATGCTCGATAAACTTTTTCTTTTTCTCTAGCAGACTATTATTAATATGATGATAAACTACATTTTCTACCAAAATAGGAAGCATCAACCATAAAACCAAAATGACCAGCAATCTGGTCATGGCGTTAAAAATGGCTAATTGATGTTTTATTTTCACAAGAATAAATTTATTCGTTTATACGATACCCAACATTTCGAACCGTTTCAAACCAATCTATCGAAGTATGTTTGTCTAATTTTTTTCGAAGATTTCGAACATGAACATCTATAAAGTTGGAATCTGAATTGACTTCTAGAATATCTCCCCAAATATGTTCGGTCAATTGGAGCCTCGTAATAACTCGGTTTTTATTGAGAACTAAATACTGAAAAATATCAAATTCTTTTTTAGTGAGACTTAAGGGAATTTCATCAAAACTCACTTTATAATCTTGAAGTTGTAATAAAAAGCCATGAATACTTAAATTGTTTAAAGTAAAACCATGAATCCTGCGGATCACAGCAAACAATCTTGCTCCCAATTCTGTCAAGGCAAAAGGCTTTGTCAAATAATCATCGGCACCAAGATGAAGCCCGTTAATCCTGTCATCCAATTCTCCGCGCGCTGTAAGGACAATTACTGCAATCTTTGATTTTGTTTTTCGAATCGTCTGCAAGACTTCAAAACCATCGCCATCAGGCAAACCCAAATCCAACAGCATGGCATCATAATCATTGCTTCCAAATTCTTCCAATGCGTCGGCACAATTATTTGCAATTTTACAGATATAACCTGCATTGCACAGAAAATCGTAAACCTCTACAGCAAGTTCTTTATTATCCTCAACTATTAAAACATTCATAAACAAAGCATTTAAGCACAACTAAAATTAATCAATTATCAAAAGTCTAGCTGCACATTATTAAAAAATTAACGAATGAAAAAAGCTGACAAATTTCTTCATCAGCTTCTTCAATCGCATTCTCATAATCATTATTCCTGTTTTGCCTTCGTTACAATGCTTCGAAAACAAAACGAGAGCAATTTTTATTTTTTAGCTTTTGCGGTTTCTGCTTTCGGCGCCATTGGTTTTGCAGCTTCTGTTTTTGGAGCTTCCGCTTTTACAGTTTTTGCTTTTTTATCAGATTTGTGTTTAGGATGTTTTGTAGCTTTCACTTCTTTTGCTGGAGCTGTTTTTCCATCTTTTGCAGGAAATGCGTGAACCATTGCACTTGTTCCTAAAACTGCCACTAGTAACATTAATAAATTTCTCATGATTTCTAAGATTTAAGAATTAATACCTTTTATTTTACAGATCAAAATTACCTTCGCAACATGAAGAGAAAATGAAGAAATACCTGAATAAAAAATTTTAACTTGATATTAACGCTTTGCAGATTTTTACCATAATAAGTTATATAAGTTCATTTAAAAACTCTTCACAAATATGTAGACGCACTGCAGTGCGTCTCTACAGGCGCACCTCTACAGGCGTGTCTCAACTAAAATGAACTTATATAACTTATATGGTGGAAAAAAAATCCTGTTAGTCTAATTTTTGAGAACCCAATTGTTTATTTTTACAGACTAATATTTTTAATATGTCAACTCAAAAACGCCTTTTTCTTCTAGATGCTTATGCATTAATTTTTCGTGGTTATTATGCTTTTATAAAAAACCCGAGAATCAACTCAAAAGGAATGGATACATCTGCAATTATGGGTTTTATGAACTCACTTCTAGATGTTATTAAAAGAGAAAAACCAGACCATTTGGCTGTTGCTTTCGACAAAGGCGGTAGTCATGTAAGATCTGAAATGTTTGTTGATTACAAAGCAAACCGTGACGAAACTCCAGAGGCAATTAAAATTGCTGTTCCCTATATTCAAGAGTTATTAAGAGCCATGCATATTCCAATTATTGAACTTGCGGGCTGTGAAGCCGATGATTTGATTGGAACAATTGCCAAACAAGCCGAAAAACAGAACTATCAGGTATTTATGGTAACGCCCGATAAAGATTTTGCACAATTGGTTTCTGAAAATATCTTTATGTATAAACCTGCCCGAATGGGTAACGGAATCGAAATTTGGGGAGTTCCTGAAGTTTTGGCAAAATTTGAAATTGAAAGACCTGAACAAGTAATTGATTTTCTTGGAATGATGGGTGATGCTGTCGATAATATTCCTGGATTGCCTGGTGTTGGTGAAGTAACAGCAAAAAAATTCTTGAAAGAGTTTGGTTCTATGGAAAATCTTTTGGCTAATACAGATAAGCTAAAAGGTAAAATGAAAGAAAACATCGAAGCGAATAAAGAAAAAGGAATTCTTTCTAAAAAACTGGCTGCGATTATTACCGATTGCGATGTTACGTTTAATGAAGAAGATTACGAGCTTTCTCGCCCAGATATCGAAAAAACAGATGCTATTTTTCAAGAACTAGAATTTAGAAGAATGGCTGAGCAATTTGACAATTTGTTTAAAACAGATGGCGCTCAAACTGCTACTGCTGCTACAGATGCAAAACCAGCTAAAAAAACTGCCGCTAAAAATGAAGACCAATTTGATCTTTTTGGAAGCGCTGATGCAGACGAAGATACAGATGCTCCAAGAACTTCTTTTTATAATACTTTAGAAAACACAGAACATTCCTATCAGACCATTCAAGGTGATTTAGGAATTAAATTACTTTTACAGAATCTACAAAAACAACCAGCAGTTTGTTTTGATACAGAAACTACAGGAATCGATGCTCTGCACGCAGAATTGGTCGGAATGTCGTTTTCTTATGAAAAAGGAAAGGCCTTTTATGTTCCGTTCCCAGAAAATCAGGAAGAAGCAAAAGCTTTAGTCGAAAAATTTGTTCCGTTTTTTGAAAATGAAAACATTGAGAAAATCGGACAAAATTTAAAATATGATTTAAAAATCCTTTCTAATTACGGTGTAACTGTAAAAGGAAAGCTTTTTGATACTATGATTGCACATTATCTGATTAATCCAGATATGCGTCACAATATGGATATTTTGGCAGAAACGTATTTAAAATATTCTCCAAAATCTATTGAAACTTTAATTGGCAAAAAAGGAAAAAATCAGCTTAATATGCGCGACGTTCCTTTGGAAGATATTAAAGAATATGCAGCAGAAGATGCCGATATTACGTTACAATTGAAAGAAATCTTCACAACTCAATTAGACAAAACTGGAACTAAAAAGTTATTTGACGAAATCGAAATTCCGTTAGTAAGCGTTTTGGCTGATATGGAAATGGAAGGTATTCGTCTTGATGTTGATTTCTTAAATCAAATGTCGAAAGAAATGGATGTTGAAATCAAATCTTTGGAACAGAAAATTTACGAAACAGCTGGTGAGAAATTCAATTTGGCTTCTCCAAAACAATTAGGAGATATTTTGTTCGACAAACTTAAAATTGGCGGAGCAAAACAAAAGAAAACCAAAACAGGGCAATATGCAACTGGTGAGGAAGTGTTGACTTATTTGGCAAATGACAACCCAATTGTAAAAGATATTTTGGATTGGCGCCAAATGGTAAAACTGCAAAGCACATACATTTTAGCCTTGCCAGAACAGGTTGACAAAAAAACCTTACGCGTTCATACAGATTATATGCAGGCAGTTGCTGCAACAGGCCGTCTGAGTTCTAATAATCCAAACTTGCAGAATATTCCGATTCGTACCGAAAGAGGACGCCAGATTCGTAAAGCTTTTGTCGCACGTGATGAAAACCATACTTTAATCTCTGCGGATTACTCGCAAATTGAATTGCGAATTATTGCCGCTCTAAGTGGCGAAGAAAATATGATTAAAGCTTTCCAAAATGGAGAAGACATTCACAGAGCAACCGCTGCAAAGGTTTTTAATGTTGCTTTAGAAGAAGTTTCCCGCGAACAAAGAAGCAATGCTAAAACGGTAAACTTCGGAATTATCTATGGTGTTTCTGCTTTCGGATTAAGCAGCCAAACTTCACTTTCTAGAAGCGAAAGTGCCGCTTTGATCGATGCATACTACAAAACTTATCCGCGTCTTAAATCTTATATTTCTGAACAAGTTGAATTTGCTCGTGAAAAAGGTTATGTACAAACTATTTTAGGTCGTCGCCGTTATTTAAAAGATATTAATTCTGCTAATGCTGTTGTAAGAAGCGCCGCAGAACGAAATGCTGTAAATGCACCAATTCAAGGAAGTGCTGCCGATGTGATCAAAATTGCCATGATCAACATTCATAAAAAACTTCGTGACGAAAACTGGAAGTCTAAAATGCTTCTTCAGGTGCATGATGAGCTTGTGTTCGATGTTCACAATGATGAACTCGAAAAAATCCAGCCAATGATTAAACACGAAATGGAAAATGCTTTTAAAATGTCGGTTCCTTTAGAAGTAGAACTTGGTTTAGGTAAAGACTGGTTAGAAGCGCATTGATTTACAATGCGCTTTTTACTATTTTTTTTATAGAACTTAAAGATGAATCAGATGTATTCTTTTTAGTATAATTCATTACATTACTTTCAATTATAAACTTAAAGAATAAATATTCAATTTTATTTCCTTTTACTAACATTTGATTAATCTTAGAATTCTCCCAAATAGATGCAGCTGACAACTGATTTACATCTGACGGAGCAAGACATATTAAATAGGCCGCAATAAGATCATTATTCTCTAAATTAATATTTCCTAATGTTTTTTTTGATTGATTAATGGTAATCCATTTGTTTAAATTACCTATGGCAGAATTAATGTCTTTTATTTGATCTGAATTTTTAAATCCTTGCAAATAATTTTTCCTTTTTAAATCAAAATCTAGGAAATCATCAAAATATTTTGGATAAAACTCATGTAGAATTATTAAATACAACACCAAAATAGTCTCAAAATAATTCCTCTCTTCAGCATTCTTCTCATCTATATTAGGAAAAGGATAATATTTTTCAGGTAACTGTAAAAACTTTATATTTCTAAGTATTTGGTATTTGTTTAAAACTTTTTTAATCCTTCTAGGATTTGTAAATTCCAAATACTTAAAAAAAATATTTATTCTATGATTAATTGCTATTTTGCCATCACCTATGTCATAATAAGTATCATCAAAATAATGATTAATTAATTTTTCTAAGTCATCATGCTCAGGCATGGAAAAAGAAATATCAAATATCTTTTCCAAGTATTCATGTGCAATTACAATCTCACCATATTTTGTTTTAACAGCTTGCCCAACAGCTTTTTTATCAACGCCACAAAAGAAAATTGTTTTGCATCCATAAGTAAAAAATAATTTTATAGCTGAAAGCAAGTTTAAAACTTGTTCTGGTTCACATCTGTCTAAATCATCGATAAAAACTATATTATATTTTGGATTATCGCCTTTTGTAATATTGTCTTCTAAACGAATAAATTCTGTTTTAAAATTCCCTAATGCTTTATAAAATGTTAGCTCTTCGCTTTTAGAAACTTCTTCAACGAATGCTGATGGATCTAATTCTATAGCTGGCCCATTTGTAAAGAGTGGTATATTTAATTTTATAGATTTCCCTAAACCTCTTAAAATCCTTCCTCCATATTTAAGAATGTCATCAAAAAACTCTTCAGTGGTATCTTTTCTTTTATATGTAATAAACTCAAGCAAAGACATTGCTAAGTTTTCATCTTTCTCAAACTCCCAAGCTTCAAAGAAAAAAGTATTAAAATCTCCTTTTAATTCTTTTTCAAGATATTTCATTAAACTGCTTTTTCCACTTCCCCATTCACCATAAAGAGAAAACATCTTAATCTCATCAAACTGATCTTTATTTCCTTTTAAAAATGTTTTTATTAAATCTCCTTTATCAATTATTCCTAAATAATCAGTTTGAGAAGTTAAATCTTCAATTGGCAGATTTGATAATAATTTGGGGGTTGTCATAAAAAAGCTTTTTTTCAAATGTAGCTTTTTAACATAAAAAATCCATTCAAAAGAATGGATTTTTCACTTCATTAAAATAAAATGTTTTCAAGCTTTACGAATTTCACTTTTTCTTACATTTACTACTTCGTTTAAAGATTTTTAAAACTTAAAAGAACAGTAATGAAAAAATTTTTTTTCTTCCTATTTCTATTTTATTCAACTATCGCGTTTTCTCAAAACAAAATTTATTATCTCGAAGGAACTTTAGGCAAAAGCACTATTTTTATGACTGTTCAAGTTTATAAATCGGACAATGAAGCCAATTTAAATGCTGTGTATTTCTATAAAAATTCCCTAAAAGATATTAAGCTCGAAGGAAAACTTAAAGACAGCAATAATTTCACTTTCTATTTTAAACCTGGTGATAATATTACTGAAAAATTCTACCTCAAAAAATCGGGCAATAATTTTGATGGCTTTTGGTATGATGCCAAAGACAAGCAGTTAGCCGTTCATCTTGAACCTGTAAATTTTGATAACTATAAATCGAATCTCAAAATCAGATTTGATGATGAACGTCTCAATCTAGTAAAATATAAATTTCTGGAATTCAAAAAGCAGAAAACCACGATTTATAACAACAAAGAGTTTGTATGGTATTCTGAAAAACATTGCGATTCAGATTTCTTTAGATTGGGAAATAATTTCTCAGAGAAAAATAAAACTTTGATTAATCCAATTTTAGAAAAAATACATATTGAAAACACATTAGCTCAGCTTAATTGTGCGTCTAGTTTTGAATATAGCCAAGGGAAAGGCATTGAAGGAAATACAACAATTAATTTTCTGAACAATGACTTATTAGGTTTTCAAGTTTCGATGTTTTGGGATTGCGGAGGTGCTCATCCAGATTTTGGAAGCAGTGGATATCTAATTGATTTAAATAATGGAAAACAATATGGAATTGATGACATTCTAGCTTTTGACAAAAGCGTGACGGGTGACAGTGAAAATAATTTTGATGCTTTTTCAAAATATAGAAATGACTTTTTTTCTCCTAAATTACTTGCTGTAATTAATTCTCAGGAACATTTTGAAAAACCAAAAAATGAAGATGATTATTGCGATTACACCAATGAAGAATATTGGGATTTTCCATCTTGGAATTATACAGAAAAAGGAATTGAATTTACTCCAATCTTTTATAGAGCCGCAAGATCTTGCGAAGAACCTTTTTTAGTTCCTTTTGAGAAATTGAAAAAGTATAAGAACCCTAAATTTCCTTATGAGTTTAAATAAAAAAATCCCTTCAATATGAAGGGATTTTTAGTTTTATTTTTTTCGAGTTGATTCTCTTTCTTTCAATTTTGTCTTAATGACGATCGTTTCATATTCAGAAACTGTCCCTTCAGGTTCTTCCAATCTTTCAATTAATCTTTTGGCAGCCACTTCTCCAATTTCAACACCATGCTGACTTACTGTTGTCAAACTTGGCGATAAACGTCTTGAAGCTAAAATACCATCTGCAAAACCAATAATAGAAATATCTTCTGGAACTCTGTATCCTTTTTTCAAACTTACTCGTAGAGCCGCAACCGAATCATTTTCATCTAAAGCAAAAATTCCATCAATTTTATTGTCAAAAATCGCATCAATTTTAGCTTTCATATCTTCTTCAGAATCGGTACGAAGAATAATTTTTTCATTTACCGGAATATTATTGTCCGCTAAAGCTTTCAAATATCCGTCAGCTCTTAATTTTCCAACACTCAAGTTATCTACAGAAGATATTAAAGCGATATTTTTACATCCAAGATTGATTAAATGCTGTGTTGAATTTAATGCTGAATCGAAATCATCTACAACAACTTTGTCGCAATCTACTTCATCAGCAATACGATCAAACATTACGATTGGTGTTCCGTCGTTAATTATTTCAGAAAAATGATTGTAATCTTGAAGTTTTTGAGCTTCTTCTGAAACCGAAAGGATAAATCCGTCAATGGTTCCATTACTCAACATTTCAAGTGTATGAATTTCTTTCTCTAAAGATTCGTTAGAAATACAAGTAATTACATTATACCCTTTCTTATCGGCAACTTTCTCAATACCGCTAAAAACTTTCGCGAAGAAAGAATTTAGAATATTAGGAATAATTACCCCTATCGTTTTGGTTTTACGATTTTTTAAATTTAGACCAATAACATTCGGCTTATAATTTTTGAGTTTGGCATACTCCTTAATCTTAACCTTCGTTTGCTCACTAATTTCCGGACTGTCATTCAACGCTTTAGACACTGTTGACACAGAAACTCCTAGTTCTTTCGCAATTTGTTTTAGAGTTGCTTTAGCTTTCATCTATAAAAGTTTATGTAATTAATACAAATATAGTAGAATTACCGAAAATAAAACAAAAAACAACCATTTGTCTTTGAAATTATACTGCCTATTCGAAAAAAATCCATAAAAGAAGATTTTTCTGAAACCGCATCTCCTAAAATTTCGTTAATAATTAAATACCAAACAACTATGGCCAATGTTGTTAACCTAATAAAAAACTTGATTATGAAAAACGAAGTTAAAATTCATGAAGTTGACCCTTCACTGAATAGCAGAAGGAGCTTTCTTAAGCTCAGTGGATTAACATTAGTTACCACAGGTTTGGTTCTTGCTGGCTGCAGCGATAATGACGATAACAACAATATGGAGGACACATCCTTGCCTGGAGTCAGAAATGGCGTTTTTGACCTAGGCTCAGGCGACTTTGGTGTTCTCACTTACGCTTATGCTCTAGAACAGTTAGAAGCAGACTTTTATACTAAGGTGGTAAATTCTACAAACTTCAATACTATATTTAATGATACAGAACGTCAAGTTTTGACCGACTTATATCATCACGAAGTAGTTCACAGAGATTTTTTTAAAGCAGCTTTGACTGGAGCACTTCCAGATCCTAGCTCTCAATTACTGCCATCTTTAGCATTCAATTACGGCTCTTTAAATTTCAACAGCCGCACCGAAGTTTTAGCAACCGCAAAAGCACTTGAAGACACAGGTGTTGCCGCTTATAACGGAGCTGGAAAATTGATTAAAACTGCAGATTATTTACTATTAGCAGGAAAAATTGTTTCAGTTGAAGCCAGACACGCATCAGCGATAAGAAGCTTGATCAACCCAAATTCTAAAGATTTTGCTGGAGACGATATAGTAAATATGTCAACAGGATTAGACGATGCAAAAGATCCATCTAAAATCCTGCCGATTGCTGCTGGTTTTATCACCACAAAATTCACAGCTAAATACTTGCCTTAATCTTAACCAGCTAAAACTTAGAAATTATGAACATTTTAAAATTTATAGAATCCTTTACTGATGACAGTTTAATGAACAGTACTGGTTCCCGCAGAGACAGTTTTTCGCATTTTGGAAATATTGGAAAAAATTTAGCATTGGCATCTATCCCTTTCGGATTATCTGCTCTTACTAATAAAGCTTTTGCTAAAGACATAACAGCAACTCCCGCAACTCCAATTGGAGCTTTGCAATTTGCATTGACTTTAGAATATCTTGAAAACGAATTTTATGCGATGGCATTAGATTCAGGGGTTATTCCAGCTTCTGAAAATGGCGGACGCGATTTAAAAGTCTTTCAACAGATTGCAGATCATGAATCTGATCATGTCAAATTTTTAATTGCTGGATTGGGCGGAACGATGAGTCCTAACTTTGTTCCTAAACCAACTTTTGATTTTACTGTAGGTGGAGCATTTGATCCATTTCATGATTACCCAACATTCTTAGCTTTGGCACAAGCCTTTGAGGACACAGGAGTTAGAGCATACAAAGGACAAGCTGCAAATTTGATAACAACGCCAGATTTATTGACGGCAGCATTACAAATTCATTCCGTCGAAGCTCGTCATGCTTCTGAAGTTAGAAGACTAAGAGGCTTAAAAGGATGGATTTCTAATGCCGAAAGAGGCGCTGGCATGCCAGCAGCAACACAAGCAGTTTATGATGGCGAAGGCGTAACTATGCAAGCGGGGTTTAATACCGCAACCGCATTTGGTGCCGCAGCAGGCTCAGAAGCTTATGATGAGCCACTTACAACACAACAAGTGGTTGATATTGCCAATATATTTATTGTATAATCAATTTTATTTCTAAATATTTAACCGTCTTTACTTTATTGTGAAGACGGTTTTTTTATTCACTAAAAAATTAAAAAACTGAAGTCCTGATTTTCAGCAGATAAAATATTCTTTCAGGTATTTGGTTTTAAAATAATTAATTGTACTTTTGCATCCCCTTTATTGGGGATGGAATGTTTAATTAAAATAATATTATGGACGCATTAAGCTACAAAACAGTTTCAGCAAGTAAAGCCACTGTAACTAAAGAGTGGATTGTTGTTGACGCTGAAGGTCATAACTTAGGACGTCTTGCTTCTAAAGTTGCAATGATTTTAAGAGGTAAGTACAAGCCAAGTTACACACCGCACGTTGACTGTGGAGATAACGTAATTGTTATCAACTCAGAAAAAATTAACCTTACAGGTACAAAAATGAATGACAAAATTTACATGCGTCATACAGGTTACCCAGGAGGACAAAGAACTTTAACTGCTAAAGTATTGCAAGCTAAAAATCCAGCTGCATTAGTAGAAAAAGCTGTAAAAGGTATGTTACCTAAAAACAAATTAGGTGCTGAACTTTTTAGAAATCTAAATGTTGTTGTAGGAGCTGAGCACAAACACGGAGCTCAAAAACCTAGAACTGTTAACCTAAATGATCTTAAGTAATGGGAGTTATTCACAAAATCGGTAGAAGAAAAACCGCTGTTGCACGTGTATACGTTTCTGAAGGAACTGGAAACATCACTGTAAACAAAAAAGAATTCGCAACTTACTTTCCAACTGCAACTTTACAATACAAAGTTTTACAACCGCTTTCTATGACAGAAAACGCTAGTAACTTTGACGTAAAAGTAAACGTTTACGGAGGTGGTACAACTGGTCAAGCAGAAGCTGTAAGAATGGCATTAGCACGCGTAATGTGTGAAGTTAACGCTGAAAACAGAGCTATCCTTAAACCAGAAGGTTTATTAACAAGAGACCCAAGAATGGTTGAACGTAAGAAATTCGGTCAGAAGAAAGCTCGTAAGAGATTCCAATTCTCTAAACGTTAATATTACCTGTCTTGTTCAGATGGGACAAGACATTATCAATTATTTATTGAAATTAAAAAACACAGTTATTGTTGCTCTCCTATCGAGGTAGGATATAGTTTAGCATCTAAATGTATAAAGCCAGAGAAATCGCCATTTATACATTGCTAATCAACAGAACGTAAACTAGTACAAAAATGGCAAACAAAATAGAAGTAAAAGAATTACTAGAAGCAGGTGTTCACTTCGGACACATGACTAGAAAATGGGATCCAAATATGGCTCCTTACATTTATATGGAGCGTAATGGTATTCACATTATCAATCTATATAAAACTGCAGCTAAAATTGAAGAAGCTAACGAAGCTTTGAAAAAAATCGCTGCATCAGGTAGAAAAATCTTATTCGTAGCTACCAAAAAACAAGCAAAAGACATCGTTGCTGATAAAGCAAAAGCTGCAAACATGCCTTACATCACTGAAAGATGGCCAGGTGGAATGTTGACTAACTTCGTAACTATCAGAAAGGCAGTTAAAAAAATGTCTTCTATTGATAAAATGAAGAAAGACGGTACTTTCAACACTTTATCTAAAAAAGAGCGTTTACAAGTTGATCGTCTACGTGCTAAATTAGAGAAAAACTTAGGTTCAATTGCTGATATGTCTAGACTACCTGCAGCATTGTTCGTAGTAGATATCAAAGCTGAACACATCGCAATAAAAGAAGCTCAAAAATTAAACATTCCAGTTTTCGCAATGGTTGATACGAATTCTGACCCAAGAGAGGTTGATTACGTGATTCCTGCAAATGATGACGCTTCTAAATCAATTGACAAAATTTTATCTTTAGTAACTACTGCAGTAATCGAAGGTCTTTCTGACAGAGGTGCTGAGAAAGAAGTTGAAGCTGCTGAAGAAGCTCCTGCTGTTGAAGCTGAAGCTCCTGCAACTGAAACTGAAGAATAAATCAAAATTTAAATTCCAAATTTTAAATTCCAAAATCCAAGACAAAATTAAAAACGTTATGTTGATAATTTATTAAAATTGGAGTTTGGGATTTAAAAGCTGGAATTTTTTACTTTTAAAAACATATTAAAACTTAAAATATTATGGCAACAATTACTGCTGCAGACGTAAATAAATTAAGACAATCTACAGGTGCCGGAATGATGGACTGTAAAAAAGCTTTAGTTGAAGCTGAAGGAGATTTTGATAAAGCTATCCAAATCCTTAGAGAAAAAGGACAAAAAGTTGCTGCTAACCGTTCTGACCGTGAGTCTGCTGAAGGAGCTGCTGTTTCTTTTATCAATGCTGACAACACTAAAGGAGCTATCATCACTTTAAACTGCGAAACTGACTTCGTAGGTAAAAATGAAGCTTTCGTTGCTTTAGCTAAAGATTTAGTAGAAAGAGCTATCAACTTCTCTTCTAAAGAAGAATTATTAGCTTCTGATTTCAACGGAATTACAGTTGCTGAGAAATTAATTGAGCAAACTGGAGTTATCGGTGAGAAAATCGAAATCGGTGGTTTCGAAATTTTAGAAGGTGCTTACGTTGGATCTTATGTTCACGTTAATAAAATTGCTGCTTTAACTGCAATTTCTGCTCCAGTTGCTAACGCTGAAGCTTTAACAAAAGACATCTCTATGCAAGTTGCTTCTATGGGAGCTGATACTTTATCTTACAAAGATTTTGATCCTGCTTTCGTTGAATCTGAACTTGCTGCTCGTATTGCTGTAATCGAAAAAGACAATGAAGAAGCAAAACGTTTAGGAAAAACTTTGAAAAATGTTCCTAAATACATCTCTTTCTCTCAATTAACTCCTGAAGTTATCAAACAAGCTGAAGAAGATGCTAAAGCTGAATTAAAAGCTGAAGGTAAACCAGAGCAAATTTGGGATAAAATTCTTCCAGGAAAAGTTCAACGTTTCATCTCTGACAACACTACTTTAGATCAAGAGAAAGCTCTTTTAGATCAAAACTTCATCAAAGATGACAGTAAAAAAGTTGGTGATTACGTAAAAGGATTCAATGTTGAAATTACAGGTTTCAAAAGAGTTACTTTAGGTTAATATATTATTTTCAATATTAAAAAGCCCGAATATTTATTTATTCGGGCTTTTTTATTTTTAGCTTTCAACTGGAAAATTTCTCGCTCTCATCAATGCATCAGATTGTGGTGCATGGCCTCTAAAATTCTCATACATCTCTTCATTATCAATCGTATTCCCAACGCTTAAAACAGTTTCATAAAGACGCTTAGAAATTACTTTATCAAAAGGACCATTTCCTTGCAAAAATGCCTCATACGCATCTGCATTAATAACATCCGCCCATAAATAGCTGTAATAACCTGCAGCATATCCATCACTCGAAAAAATATGGGCAAACTGCGGAATCCTGTGTCGCATTACGATTTCAGACGGCATATTAATTTCACTTAAGATTTTCTTCTCAAATGCATGCGGATCGACTGTTTCGGTTGTTAAATGCAGCTCCATATCTACAAACGAACTTGAAATAGTCTCAACTGTTGCAAAACCTTCATTAAAATTAGCCGCTCTTCCAATTCTTTCCACCAATGATTGAGAGAGAGGCTCATTTGTTTTATAATGAAGCGCAAATTTATTCAGAACCTCCGGAGTCGCTAACCAATGCTCTAATAACTGAGAAGGAAACTCTACATAATCTCTCGCAACCGAAGTCCCAGAAAGACTTGGATAAGTAACGTTAGAACACAATCCATGAAGTGCATGACCAAATTCATGAAACAAAGTTGTCGCATCATCCCACGAAATTAAAACAGGTTCATCGCTATTTCCTTTTATGAAATTGCAATTGTTTGACACAATAGGAAGCACGTTACCTTTTATTTTCTGCTGGTCTCTATGCGAATTCATCCACGCTCCCGAACGTTTTCCTGCACGAGCATAAGGATCAAAATACCATAAGCCAATTGGCTCTCCTGTATTTTTATTATTCACTTCCCAAACGCGAACATCTGGATGATAAACCGGAACATCAAATAATTGCTTAAAACCTAAATCAAACAATTCTCCTGCTGTCCAGAACATTCCTTCGCGTAAATTTTCCAGCTGTAAATATTGTTTGATTTCATTCTGGTCTAAGTCGTATTTTGCTTTACGCACTTTTTCTGCATAATAGCGGTAATCCCAAGGCTGAATTTTAAAGTTATCGCCTTCTCGATCTACCATTTCTTGCATAGCCGCAACATCATTTTTTACTTTTTCTACCGCAGGTTTCCATACAGAATGCATCAAATCGAGCGTCTTTTGCGGATCTTTAGCCATCTTGTTAGACAAACTCCACTCAGCAAAGTTTCTAAAACCTAAAATCTTTGCTTTTTCTGCTCTTAATTTTAATATAGACACAAGAGTTTCATTTGTATCATTTTCGTTCTTATTATCGCCTCGCTTTACGAAAATACCAAAAGCTTTTTCCCTTAAATTCCTTCTGTTTGAAAAAGTCAAAAAAGGTTCAATTGAAGATCTTGTGTTTCCAATACATCCTAAAACATTTAAATTTCTTTCTTTCGCTTCTGCAATTGCTGCATTCTTAAATTCCTCAGGCAAACCGTCAAAATCAGCCACTGCCTCTAACTCTATATACTGATCGTTTTCTTCTGCCAATAACTTTTGACTAAAAGCGGTAAAAAGCGTTGCCAATTCCTGATTGATCTTAGCCACTTTATCTTTACCCTGTTCGTTTAACTCTGCTCCTTCCCTAACAAAATCAGTATAATAAAGCCATAGCAAACGTTGTTGCTCCTTAGTTAAATCCTTCTTTTCATCCGATTTATACAAGGCTTCAATTCTAGAAAACAGTTTGTTATTTTGATACAGTTTGTCATTGATCTCTGCCAATTTTGGCGACATTTCTGTATCAATAATATTAAATTCTGGAGTACTTAAATTAGATCTATAAATACCATAAACCGCATGAATTCGATCTAATTTTGCCCCTGAAAGCTCTAAAGCTTCGATGGTATTTTCAAATGTAGGTTTTTGTGGATTATTGGCAATTGCATCAATCTCTTCCAATTTTTCTTTGATCGCAAATTCTATTGTGGGCTTAAAATCTAAAATTTTATATGCCGTAAAATCTGGAATGCCTCCATAAGGACCAGACCAATCTTTTAGCAATGAATTATCTAACTCTATCGGTGTTTTCATAACAAATACATTAATTAATTCTGTGCAAAATTTCGATCAGAAAAAAGAGCAACAGAATCTCAAAATTAACCAATCGAAAGCAAACTTCATACGCCAACAGATTATAAAAATTAATCTGCTTCTAAGATTTAAAAAGAAATAGTTTATTTTTGAAATACCAATTTAAAAATAACATGTTTAAAACCAGAAAAGAAATTGTTTTTGTAATTTTAGCAGGAATATTTATTACCAATGCCGTTGTGGCTGAGTTAATTGGAGGAAAGCTAATTCAAATTGGCCCTTTTGTAATGAGTATAGGAATTTTGCCTTGGCCAATTGTATTCCTAACTACCGATTTGATTAATGAATATTTTGGTGAAAAAGGTGTAAAAAAACTTTCTTTTATAACTGCATGTCTGATTGCTTATGCTTTTTTGATACTTTTTATGGCAATTGTTATTCCCGCCGCAAAAGGAATTAGCCCAGTAAATGACAGTCAGTTTGAAGCTGTTTTTGGACAAAGTATGTGGATTATTATTGGAAGCTTAATAGCTTTCATGGCATCGCAGCTTATTGATGTATGGATATTTTGGTTCTTTAAAAACAGAACCGGCGAGAAAAAAATATGGCTAAGAACCACAGGTTCTACTGTAATTTCGCAATTATTTGATTCATTCATTGTTTTAGGAATTGCATTTTGGCTTCCTGGAAAAATTGATTTTGACACTTTTATATCTTCAGGAATGATAGGATATACTTTTAAGTTAGCAATTGCTATTTTATTAACTCCAGCAATTTATCTGGGGCATCATCTGATTAAGAAATATTTGGACGAAGATCCTGCACATAAAGGATAAAAAATAAAAACATATTTAGGTCATGAAAAAAAATTACTTGTTTATTTTATTCTCTGTTACCTATTTCTTTTTAAGCTGTGGCAATGACGAAAAAAAACAGCCTAAAGAAGCCATTCAACCTGTTAACAAGTTAACGCCAGCTCCTGTCAAAAAAGGTGTGAAAATTTCATCAAAAAACATTAAGACCTCTAAAGAATTTGGAATAGAAAAAACCGCTGTAAATCAAAAAGCTTTCGCTGTAAAAAATGCCATTGCGATAACTCCAGCTCCTGATCTTGAAAACAAAACTCAAAATGCAAATATTGATATTAAAAAAGAAGCAAATGACAAATTGCTAAACTTTATTAATATTCGAAAGATCCTCGATAATTGTAAAATGGGCCAAACAATGACACAAAAAGAGCTGACGCAAAACTTTGAAATTCCTGAGGAAGCTGTTAAACTAGTTAAAAGCGTCACTAAAACGGCTGAAAATGAGTTGTCTGTTAAATGGAAATCAACTTGGCTTGTTGAAAAAGTATCAGATGCTGAACTTGAAGATGGCAAAATGAAAGTAAAATTCAAAGCAAATAAAATGTACATGTCGGGCAATGCTATCGGCATTAAATACAACAGAAAAATCTACACTAATTTAATTATAATTGGACGCTCAGCTTACATTCCAACTGTAAAAGGATATAGCTGGCAGATTGGAAGATAAAATTAGAATTAAAAAATGGAACCAATAAGATGTGGCTGGTGTTCTGCCAGCGATTTGTATAAAAAATATCATGACGAAGAATGGGGAACTCCTATTTATGACGACCCAACTATTTTTGAGTTTTTAATTCTAGAAACTTTTCAGGCTGGACTAAGCTGGATTACTATTTTAAATAAAAGGGAAAACTTCAAAACTGCTTTTGACAATTTTGATTATAAAAAAATTGCTAATTATTCTGAAGATAAAATCGAAGAATTAATGCAGAATACACGAATCATTCGTAATCAACTCAAAATTAAATCTGCCGTTACAAACGCTCAGGCCTTTATGAAAGTTCAAGATGAATTTGGAACTTTCTCTGATTATATCTGGAAATTTACTGGCGGCAAACCAATTGATAACAATCCAAAAACTTTGAAAGATGTCCCGGCAACTACTCCAATTTCTGATGCGATCAGCAAAGATTTAAAAAAACGCGGTTTCAAGTTTGTTGGTTCAACCGTTATTTACGCTCACATGCAAGCAACCGGAATGGTCAATGATCATGTAGAAGATTGCTTTACTAGAGCTAAATAGTTTTCAGTCACAGTCTCATTTTTCAGTGACTTTTCTTAGTTTTAAAAACTGAAAACTGAGACTGTGACTGAAAACTTAAAAAAATTACATATATTTGCTTCACACTTTAGGGGTGTCTGCATCGCGCAGGCTGAGATTTTACCCTCTGAACCTGATCTAGTTCATACTAGCGTAGGGAAAAGTAAGATGACTTCTTGAATGCATTTCTATGCGTCATTGTAGCCATTCCTAAGGTGTATCTATACACTAAACTCAAAAGAGGAATGGAACTAAAAATCAATCAACAAACCAAACAATTCAATGCTGAATCGCTAAGCGTTCAATCATTGCTCGATCTCGAAATTCCGAACAAACAAAACGGAATCGCCGTTGCTGTTAACAATACTGTTGTTCCAAAACTCAATTGGAACGAATTCTTCGTACAAGAAACCGACGAAATTTTAATTATTTCTGCTACCCAAGGAGGATAATTTTTAAAATCCAATATAATCCCGATAGCTATCGGGACCAAATTCCAATTATATACTGGATGTAGACGCACTGCAGTGCGTCTCTACAGCAACTCATAACATATAACTCATAACTTCTTTTCCTATGACAAACGAAGAACAAATATCCAGAACCCCATTTCCGAATTCTAAAAAAGTTTATATCGATGGAGAAATTCACCCAATAAAAGTAGCCATGCGCGAGATAACTTTAAGCGACACTAAACTTTCAAATGGTGGAATAGAAAAAAATCCTCCTGTAACGGTTTATGACACTTCTGGAGCTTATACAGATCCAAATATCGAAATTGATATTAGAAAAGGATTGCCACGCTTACGCGAAAGTTGGATTCTAGACCGAAACGATGTCGAAATTTTAAACGAAATCACTTCAGATTATGGCCAAAGCCGATTAAAAGACGAAAGCCTCAATCATCTTCGCTTCGAATATCTTCATCAACCAAAACGTGCTAAAAAAGGCGCAAATGTAACACAGTTATACTACGCTAAACAAGGCATTATCACTCCAGAAATGGAATATATCGCTATTCGCGAAAACCAGAGAATTGAACTGTTAATCGAACAAACCAAGGCAATGCAATGCCAGCACAGCGGTCATAGTTTTGGCGCTAATGCTCCAAAAAGTAAAATCACTCCCGAATTTGTGCGCTCTGAAGTTGCTGCAGGACGAGCAATTATTCCAAACAACATCAACCATCCAGAAAGTGAACCGATGATTGTGGGGCGTAATTTCTTGGTGAAAATCAATGCTAATATTGGAAATAGTGCCGTGACTTCGAGCATCGAAGAAGAAGTTGAAAAAGCCGTTTGGGCTTGCCGTTGGGGCGCCGATACGATTATGGATTTATCAACAGGAAAAAATATTCATGAAACCAGAGAATGGATTATTAGAAATTCTCCCGTTCCAATCGGAACCGTTCCGATTTATCAAGCTCTTGAAAAAGTAAAAGGGATTGCTGAAGATTTAACTTGGGAAATTTTCCGCGATACTTTAATTGAACAAGCAGAACAAGGCGTTTCATACTTTACAATTCATGCTGGAGTTTTACTTCGCTACATTCATTTAACTGCCAATCGAGTTACTGGAATTGTATCTCGAGGCGGATCGATTATGGCAAAATGGTGTTTGTTTCATCATAAAGAAAACTTCCTTTACACACATTTTGAAGAAATCTGCGAAATCATGAAACAATACGATGTTGCTTTTTCTTTGGGAGACGGTTTACGTCCAGGTTCAATTGCAGATGCGAATGATGCAGCACAATTTGCGGAATTAGAGACTTTAGGAGAATTGACAAAAATCGCTTGGAAACATGATGTTCAGGTTTTTATTGAAGGCCCAGGACACGTACCAATGCACATGATTAAAGAAAACATGGACAAACAATTGGAACATTGCCATGAAGCTCCTTTTTACACTTTAGGCCCATTAACTACAGATATTGCTCCAGGTTACGATCATATTACTTCGGCAATTGGCGCTGCTATGATTGGCTGGTATGGCTGTGCAATGTTGTGTTATGTAACGCCAAAAGAACATTTGGGCTTACCGAATAAAAAAGACGTTAAAGACGGTGTAATCACCTATAAAATTTCTGCTCATGCTGCCGATTTGGCAAAAGGCCATCCGGGAGCGCAATATCGCGATAATGCTTTGAGTAAAGCTCGTTTTGAATTCCGTTGGGAAGATCAGTTTAATTTAGCTTTAGATCCAGATACTGCAAGAGAATTTCACGATGAAACGCTTCCTGCTGATGGAGCAAAAGTCGCGCATTTCTGCTCAATGTGTGGCCCTAAATTCTGCTCTATGAAAATATCTCAGGAAATTAGAGATGTTGCTGCTGCTGAAAAAGGAATGCAAGAGAAATCAGAAGAATTTATTGAGCAAGGGAAAGAGATTTATATATAACGTGAGTATTAAGATGGAAGAATTAAGTATTAAGATTTAAATAGAAGATCTCTTAATTCTTTCATCTTAATACTTAATACTTAATACTCTCAAAAAATGATTGTGATTACAAATCCTTTTACTGTTGAAGATGAAATAGATATTCTTCATTCTTTATTGGAGGAAGGATTGTCTTTGCTTCATATTCGCAAACCTGATTTTTCAGAATTAGAAATGGCACAGTTTCTTAATCAGATAAAATTAGAATTTCGAAATAAACTGGTTTTGCACAATCATCATCATTTAGCCGAAGATTTTGGCATTGACCGATTTCATTTTTCTGAAAAAGAGAGAAAAAGCAATCTTAATGATCCTGCAAGGTTTTCAAAACCTTGTAGATCTAAATCAACATCGACACATTCGATCGAAGATTTTAATTCGTTAGAAAATGATTTTGATTACGCATTCTTAAGTCCTGTTTTTAAAAGTATTTCGAAGGAAAATTACCATCCAAAAATCAATCTATTTGAAGCTTTAAAATCAAAAACAAACAGTAAAACAAAAGTGATTGCTTTAGGCGGAATTGATATTGAAAACATTCAAAAAACACTTGAAAATGGTTTTGATGATGTTGCGCTTTTAGGAAGTATTTGGAACCATGAGAATCCGTTAAAACAATTTAAATTATGTCAGAAAATCGTCCATTCGTACTCACAATCGCAGGTTTAGATCCGTCTGGTGGCGCTGGAATTTTGGCTGATATCAAAACATTTGAACAGCATAAAGTTTCTGGCTTTGCTATTTCGACAGCTAATACCATTCAGACAGAAAATGAATTTCACAAGATTGAATGGATCAATATCAATTTTGTGATACGATCTATTGAAGTCTTATTTCAAAGCTATACAATCAGTGCTGTTAAAATCGGAATTGTGCCTTCTCTTTCTTATTTAAATCGGATTCTTTCGACGATAAAATTAATTTCTCCTGATACAAAAATTGTCTGGGATCCAGTTTTAAAATCGACAACAGAATTTGATTTTCTAAATATTGAAGATCGTTCAGATTTATTTCAAATCTTGTCAAAAATCAATTTGATTACACCCAATTATATAGAAATCGAACAATTACTTCCTGGTTTCATAAAAGATCATCTTTGGATTGAGAATGAAATTTCGACCGCAATTCTACTCAAAGGCGGACATAATTCAAATGAAATCGGAAAAGATCAATTGTTTTTAAAAAATAAAATTCTTGATTTATTCCCAACGGAAAAAAACTGCCACGAAAAACATGGTTCTGGCTGTGTCCTTTCTTCGGCAATCGCTTCCAATTTAGCACTAAATCAAACTATGGAAGTAGCTTGCAAAAATGCAAAAATCTACATAGAAAAATATTTGAGTTCAACATCAACATTAATTGGATACCATTATGTATAGCAAACTGCAATATATTTCGCAAGGCGAAACAATTGACGACCAATTACGCAACATACATCAGGCACTTGATGCTGGATGCAATTGGGTACAAATGCGATTTAAAAACCAAACCCAAAAAGACGTTTTCACTTTAGCGGAAGCGGTAAAACCCTTATGCGAAGAATATCTTGCGAACTTTATTGTAAACGACGATTTGCATCTCGCAGAACAAATTGCAGCTGACGGAGTTCACTTGGGATTAACCGACACAAAAATCGACGAAGCCAGAGCCATTTTAGGCTCAACAAAAATTATCGGAGGAACTGCCAATACTTTTGAAGATATCGAAAATCATGTAAAAAACGGCTGTGATTATATTGGCTTAGGGCCTTTCAGGTTTACAGCAACTAAAGAAAAACTAAGTCCGATTTTAGGTTTGTCGGGTTATCATGAAATTCTTCAAAAACTGAAAAAAAATAAAATTGACATTCCTGTTTATGCCATTGGTGGCATCACAATGCGCGATGTAAGTCCGTTAATGGAAACAGGAGTTTTCGGAATTGCCGTGTCTGGAATCATTACTGAAAGTGATGAAAAACCAAAATTAATTCAACAATTAAAAGAAAAATTATATGCAGACATCATTGTTTAATATAGGAGATAAAACCTTTAAGTCCCGTTTGTTTCTCGGAACTGGAAAATTTGGTTCGAATGAAGAAATGGAAGATGCTGTTTTAGCTTCAGAAAGCGAATTGGTTACTGTCGCCCTAAAGCGTATTGATCTTGAAACTGATACAGATGCTATTTTATCGCACTTAAAACATCCAAATATCAATTTATTACCCAACACTTCTGGGGCAAGAAATGCAAAAGAAGCTGTTTTTGCCGCACAATTGGCTCGTGAAGCTTTGGAAACCAATTGGGTAAAACTGGAAATTCATCCTGATCCGAAATATTTAATGCCAGATCCGATTGAGACTTTAAAAGCAACAGAAGAATTGGCAAAATTGGGCTTTATTGTACTTCCATACATTCATGCTGATCCTGTTTTGTGCAAACACTTAGAAAGCGCTGGAACATCGGCCGTAATGCCGTTAGGTTCACCAATTGGAAGCAATAAAGGTTTAAAAACAATCGATTTTTTAGAAATCATAATTGAACAAAGCACCGTTCCTGTTATCGTAGATGCTGGAATTGGAGTGCCTTCTGATGCAGCAAAAGCAATGGAAATCGGTGCCGATGCCATTTTGGTGAATACTGCAATTGCCGTTGCTGGAAATCCGAAATTAATGGCTAAGGCTTTTAAGGAAGCTGTTGTTGCAGGAAGAAAAGCTTTTGAAGCGAAGATTGCCAATCAGCAAAATTATGCTTCGGCTTCTAGTCCGTTAACTTCTTTTCTTTATGAGTAATTTTTTTCTAACGCAAAGTTCGCAGAGTTTTTCCGCAAAGTTCGCTAAGCTTTGCGAACTTTTTGTCAAAAACAAGAACTCAAAGCTTAGCGAACTTTGCGTATTCTTAGCGCGCTTTGCGTTAAAAAACTTTTGCAGTAAAACTAAACTCACATGAATACTTTCAAATCCATTTTTGAGCAATATAATTGGGATGAAATCCAATCTAGAATATATAAAACCACATCAAATGATGTCGAACGCACTTTGGCTAAAACCAAATACAATCTCGATGATTTTTTGATTCTAATTTCTCCTATTGCTCAAAATTATTTAGAGCAAATGGCACAAAAATGCCATGAAATTACCAAAAACCGTTTCGGAAAAACGATACAAATGTATGCTCCACTTTATTTGAGCAACGAATGCCAAAATATCTGCACCTATTGCGGATTTAGTTTAGACAATAAAATCAAAAGAAAAACGCTGACTGACGCTGAAATAAAACTGGAAGTTGAGGCTCTAAAGAAAACTGGCTTTGATCATGTTTTATTAGTTACGGGAGAAGCAAATTATACTGTAAATATTAATTATTTTCTTAATGCTATTAATCTAATCAAAGAAAACTTTTCTATTATTTCTGTTGAAGTACAGCCACTTTCTACAGAAGATTATCAGCGTTTGCACGATGCGGGAGTTTATTCCGTTTTAGTTTATCAAGAAACATATCATCAGGAAGTTTACAAAAAATATCATACAAAAGGTAAAAAATCAAATTTCGATTATCGATTGGAAACTCCTGATAGAATTGGAACTGCTGGAATTCATAAAATTGGTTTGGGCGTTTTATTAGGTTTAGAAGACTGGCGAACAGATAGTTTTTTCAACGCCTTACATTTAGATTATCTTCAAAAAAAATATTGGCAGACCAAATATTCCGTTTCTTTTCCTCGTCTGCGTCCAGCTGAAGGAATTATCGAACCGAATTTTATAATGGACGATAAAGATTTGACGCAATTAATCTGCGCTTACAGATTGTGGAATGAAGATCTAGAAATTTCTATTTCAACTCGCGAAAACGAGAAATTTAGAAACCATATAATTCCGATTGGAGTTACGAGTATGAGTGCAGGCTCTAAAACAAATCCGGGAGGTTACGTTGTCGATCCGCAATCTTTAGAACAATTCGAAATCAGCGATGAACGTTCGGCAGAAGAAATTTCGAAAATTATTAAAAATGCAGGTTACGAACCTGTTTGGAAAGACTGGGACAAAAGTTTTATTTCAGATTTTAGAGTTTAGATTTCAGATTTTTTCACACTACTATTCATCAATCTAAAATCTAAAATCAACAATCTAAAATTTACAAAATGAGTGCTATACAAGAATTTTTACGTTACAACAGACAAACTATTCTGCCTGAAATTGGCGATGAAGGTCAGGTAAAATTAAAAAAAGCAAAGGTTTTGGTGATTGGCGCCGGTGGTTTGGGATGCCCAATTTTGCAATATATTGCGACTGCAGGAGTGGGATTTATCGCAATCATGGATTTTGATACGATCGAAATTCATAATCTACACAGACAGATTTTATATACCGAAAATGAAATCGGAAAACAAAAATCAATTGTTGCTCAAGAAGTCGTTTCAAAACTAAATCCGCTGATTGAGGCTGTTGCAATCAATGAAAAACTGACTTTGGAAAATGCCTCAAAAATCATTGAACAGTATGATATAATTGTAGATGGTTCAGACAATTTTACAACGCGCTATTTGGTAAATGATACTTGCGTTCAGCTTAATAAACCTTTGGTTTACGGAAGCATTTTAAAATTTGAAGGCCAGATCGCTGTTTTTAATCATAACGGAAGTAAAAATCTCCGTGATTTATTTCCTGAAATGCCTGACCCAAAAGATGTTCCGAATTGTAATTTGAATGGTGTTCTCGGAACTTTGCCTGGAATTATTGGCAATATGATGGCGCATGAAACTTTAAAATTGATTCTCGAATTGCCAACTTTAAACAATGAACTAGTAATTTTTAATACTTTAAACTGGAATTTTATAAAGTTGAATTTCTAGAAAACAACCTCATCGCCAACGCTGATAATTCCAGAATTCAGACTCACAATATTGGTTCCGAATAAAACCGAATTATCGACATTTCTGTATTTGCTTAACGTTTTTAGCGGTTCCTTTTTCAAACGCCCATTTTCTGGATCATTGTTCACCATAACACATCTTCCGCAGGGTTTTATGTTTTTAAATTGAACCTCTCCTATCGCAAAAGTCTTAAAATCATCTTCTTCGTGAGGATTTTCAGTGCTTACAACAATGTTTGGACGAAATCTTTTTATGGTAATTTTTTCATCCAATTTATCATTCAAAAAATCCAAACTTTTAGATCCAATCATTAAATAAGGATAACCATCTGCCAAGCTAACATTGAATGTTTCTTTTAATCTAGAGCTTTCGTGTTTACGAGCTCCATTTTTAAGTATTTTAACCAATTTGCATTCAAAACCCAAATGCTGGCTAAACCATTTTGACGTTTCAAGATTTACCTCAACCACTTCGCTTTTATCGTCCCAAACATTTACTTCTATTGCATTTTCTAAATGTTCGCTAATAGAAAATTCATGCTTTTGATCCTGAAAAGTAATGCTGATTTTCCCATTTGAAATCTGCGGATAAAACTGACTCATAATGCGATGTTCTCTTTGTGTCAGCATTTGATTTTCTGCATCAATAAGCATCCAACGGCGATCGTTTTCAAATCCCATTTCTTCAGCTTTTGCAGATTCAAGACTGATTCCTGCCAAACTTTTTATTGGATAAATATAAATTTCTTTTACGTTGTAAATGGCACTCATTTTCTATTTGCTTTTTAAAATGGACATAAACTCTTCACGATCAATTTCTCGGCAGCCTAAGCTCTCCAAATGCGGATTGTAAACTTGGCAATCCAATAATTTATAATTTTCTTTCTTTAAATATAGTGCTAAAGCAATAAAAGCTGTTTTGGAAGCATTTGAAACTTTAGAAAACATACTTTCTCCACAAAAAATATTTCCTTTTCCCAAATCAATTCCATATAAACCACCTACCAACACATCATCCTGCCAAACCTCAACTGATTTTGCAACTCCTTCTTCATTCAATTTGCAATAGGCTTCAATCATTTCATCAGAAATCCAAGTACCCTCTTGTCCCTCTCTTTTTATTTGTTGGCAATTTGAAATTACTTCTCTAAAATTTTTATTATAAGTGACCTTAAACACTTTCTTATTGAGAATTTTTCTCATGCTTTTGGATATCACCAACTCATCAAAAAATAATACCATTCTAGGATCTGGCGCCCACCAAAGAATCGGTTCTCCTTCATTAAACCAAGGAAAAATACCGCTTTTGTAAGCCAATAGTAAACGCTCTGGACTTAGATCTCCTCCTATCGCTAAAATTCCCTCTTCATCAGCTTCTTCAACTGGCGGAAAAAACAAATCGTTGAATAAATAATACATCTCTTTTTAATATTCAATTATGAAATTCCAAATTCTAATACAAACAGAAATCTCAATACTAAAAATTCCAAATTCCAAACTTTCAGAATATTGTCTTTTATTTAAAATAAAGCTCTAAACTAAAATTCCAAATCCCAAAACATAGTTATGAATTGGAATTTGGAATTTATAATTTGGAATTTAAACCTTTTTTAGAACGGTAAATCGTCTGGTTCGTCTTCATTTAAGTTTGTTGCTGGAGCAAAAGTTTCTGCCGCTGGCATTGCAGGAGCTTGTCCTGGAGTTTCTGCTGCTAATCTTTCGATTCTCCAACCTTGAATACTATTGAAATATCTAGTTTCTCCTTGTGGATTAACCCATTCTCTTCCTCTTAAATTGATAGAAACTTTTACTGCATCTCCTTGTTTATAGCTACTCAATAAATCGCATTTATCTTGCGTAAATTCGATTAAAATATGTTGTGGATACTGTTCCTCAGTAGTAACAACTAACTCTCTTTTTTTGAATGAGGCACTAACTTGCTGCTCTGGGTTAACCACTTTTACTTTTCCTGTAACTTCCATCTTCGTCTGTATTAATTATTGTTTCTATTTCTTTTATTTTTTAGCTAAAAGCACTTTCCAAGCCGATTCTACATCGCCATTATCCAAGTATTTTTTGGCTTCTAAATGTACTTTTTTCTGGTCGTCTGAGCTTAAAACTCCTTTGACTGTGAAATTTTCTTTCACAAATATACTAACTTCTTCTTTTGTAGGCAAGGCTTCAATGTTACCTAATTTTCCTAAATCATTCCCATCAAAAACAGGGCTTTCTTTTATAAAATCGGGTATTGCATCTACACCAACTCCCAATGTTGTCAAGGGTTTTGCGACTTCAAAAAGTCCTTGATTAGATCTTGAATACCAATTATTTCCAAGTCTTGAAACCAAGTCAATTTTATGCTGATCGATTGCTCCGTTTTCATCTAAAATCGATTCGTCAATATGAATTTTCACTACTTCACATAAAATCAAATTTCCTGCTCCACCTTCTGTTCCCAACGGAATAATCTGCGTAATCTTACATTCAAACTGAACGGGAGATTCTTTTACGCGATATGGTTTTACCAAATCTGAAGGAATTTGGGTTAATCCAGCTTTAATAAACTCATTTACTCCGTCTGCATATTCTGTACTTGCCAATGATGTTTGTTGTACAATATCATAATTAACAACATTTATTACCACTTCTCGAGTCGCTTCTGCATTAATTAAAGTATGTTTAATCGTATTATCGCGAACACGTCTTGATGGCGAAAAAACCAAAATTGGCGGATTGGCACTAAATACATTAAAGAAACTAAACGGAGATAAATTTGGAATTCCTGTTTCGCTAATTGTACTTGCAAAAGCAATAGGTCTTGGTCCGATTGAACTCTGAAGATAGCCTTGCAATTTGGCCGTTGGAATCTCTTTTGGGTTAACGCTGATCATACTTTAAAATTTAGACAGAATCTCATTTTAGCAGCTACAAAAGTATTGAAATGGTTTAATTCGAAGAAATAGTTTTGCAGATAAAAACGAAAAAATCTTTCTACATCGGCAAAATATAAAATGTTTATATTTCGTTATATTTATACCTCAAAAAAACTGATATGTCTTTTTCTGAAAGAACAAATACAACCCGCTGGATTATTATTTCGGTATGTTTTATAATCATTTCTCTAATTCTTTGGAACACTTATACTTTCTTCCAAATTTTTAAAAATGAAGAACGCTTGAAAATGAACCTTTTTGTAAAGGCGCAAATTTCAATAGTTAATGCAGATGAAAATACTGATGTCGAACTTCCACTTCAGATTTTCAACAACAACACTTCGATTCCGGGTATAATAATGCTTTACGATAAAGTGGTTAGCGCAGTAAATGTTCCCGACGAAATTCTTAACGATAAGAAAAAAAGAACTGCTTTCTTAAATAAGCTAAAAAATGAAAATGAGCCAATCACTTTCGAATATGCTCCAGGAAAATATCAGACGTTATATTACGGAAACTCTTCATTACTGAATAAACTCAAATATTATCCTATTGCCCTACTTCTGATTATATTTTTATGCATTGCCTTAATTTATAACTTTTACAAAAGCACTAAAATGGCGACCCAAAACAAACTTTGGGCAGGAATGGCAAAAGAGACGGCACATCAAATTGGCACACCGCTTTCTTCATTAATTGGTTGGGTTGAAATATTAAAAACAGAAAATATAGATCCGTCAATTAGCCTTGAAATTGAAAAAGATATCGAACGTTTGCAGACCATTACTGATCGTTTTTCTAAAATTGGTTCAGTACCCGTTTTAGAACTTCATGATATTGTAAAGGAAACTAAAACAGCTTATGAGTATTTGCAATCTCGTTTTTCTAAACAAGTTGCCTTTTCGTTTCATGCTCCAGATTCTCCTATTTTAGGAATGATAAACCCTACTTTGCATAGCTGGACGATCGAAAATTTGGTTAAAAATGCTATTGATGCCATGAAGGGAAAAGGAACTTTAGACCTTCAAATTGAACAAGACGCCAATCATGTAAAAATTAATATTAAAGATTCTGGAACTGGAATTCCCAAAAAACAGTTTAAAACCATTTTTGAAACTGGATATACCACAAAAAAACGCGGTTGGGGACTTGGACTTTCTTTAACTAAAAGAATTGTGGAAGAATATCATAATGGAAAAATAAAAGTACTGAATTCTGAAATTGGAAAAGGAACCACTTTTCAAATTGCGTTAAATAAAACTATTTAATTTATTGGCGCTCCAAAGAAGGTCACTTTACTGAACATTGTTTTTCTCATGATTTTTGATTTGCCTAGATACTTATCTACAAATAAAACATGTTCTTCTACTTGAGTTAATGTATTGTTTACTCCTGTTTTTAGAGAATTAACATTCGCTTGATTATTTTGTGAAACTGTACCCAAATTATCCAATAATTCTTTACATTTTACAAGTTTTGCTTTAGGTGAATCAATCATTTTCTTTAATTCTTCGTCTGAAACATTAGGCTTAAATTGATTGTTTCTAAATGTTACAAATAAATTAAATTCATTTATCCCATTATTATATAAATTAACAATCTCATTAAATTTCTGAACTTCAGCTTCGTTTCTTTTAAAAGATAAGCGATCAAAAATCATGGCATTTTTAACGCCATTTTTTTCAATTCTGTCTGCAGAATTTGTTAACTGATCAATATAAGATAACGAATTGTACTTTTCTATTTCAGTATCAAAATCAAATAGCGTCTTAGATTTATTTACAACAAAATTACCCACATAAAATTCTTGGTTTGTAATAGGATAATTTAGGAATTGCCACATATAATCAAAAGGCATATGAGTTGTTATGATTTTTGATGGATCTGCTTTAAAATAATAATCATTTATCTTCTTACTATATTTGCCAGCCACTATAACTCCTGAGCCCCAAGTTGGATCAAAAATACACCATTTATTATTTATTTTTGCTCCACACCAAGCATGCGAAATATAATCTACAAAACCTTTTTGCTTCGTAAACCCTTCAATTACAACTGACTTAATTCCAACCTTATTTGCAATTTCATTAAAAACTTCAGCATAATGAATACAAACTCCTTTTCGGGTTTTAAGTACTTTTTCTATTTTATCACGCCCGCTTTCATTAAAATTTACCGCAAACATGTTTTCAACATCGTATGAAATATTTGAAGCCGTCCAGTAATAAACAGCTCTTATTTTATCATCATCACTTTCAAAATTCGATTTAATATAATTGGCAATATCTTCTGTTGAATTATTAAAACTTGCAGGAATATCTTTGATTTTATTATCTACAACCTCATATTTGTTTTTAACTTGCCCTGCACTTACTACTGAGTAAAATGCAATTATTGAAACTATATATTTTTTCATTTAAAACTTTGCATAAAAAAATCACAATTAAAAATTGTGATTTTTTTTCTATATAACTCTTTCTTTTTTACAAATTTGACTGAATATCTTTTGCTAAAGCTTCAAATTCTTCTTTTGAAAGTGACACTTTATCAATAAAACGCATCTCGTCCATATGGTTTAACGGAATCAAGTGTACGTGTGCATGAGGCACTTCCAATCCAACAACTGCGATTCCGATTCTTTTGCACGGAACTGTTTTTTCTAAAGCTGCTGCAATTCTTTTTGAGAATTTCATTAACCCTAAATACAGTTCTTCGTCCATATCAAAAATCTTATCAATCTCTTGCTTCGGAATACATAGTGTATGCCCTTTAGCGTTTGGATTTACATCTAAAAATGCTAAATAATTATCGTCTTCAGCGATTTTGTATGCAGGAATTTCTCCGTTAACTATTTTAGTGAATATTGAACTCATGGTTTATTTTTAAATCTTAATAGTGTGATTGCTTCGTTCCTCGCAATGACTTAGTCTCTCGAAATTTCTAGAATTTCAAATTTCAAAACTCCATTTGGAACTGTAATTTCGGCTACTTCTCCAACAGATTTTCCTAATAAACCTTTCCCGATAGGAGAAGTTACAGAGATTTTACCTGTTTTTAAATCTGCTTCGCTTTCTGCAACAAGTGTATATTTCATCTCCATTCCGTTACTTTGGTTTTTGATCTTTACATTCGATAAAACCAAAACTTTAGAAACATCTAATTGCGATTCATCAATTAATCTTGCATTTGCATATACTTCTTCAAGTTTAGCAATTCTCATTTCTAATAAACCTTGCGCTTCTTTTGCTGCATCATATTCTGCATTTTCAGACAAATCACCTTTATCTCTTGCATCTGCAATATCTTGAGATGCCTTTGGACGCATTACACTCTTTAAATGCTCCAATTCATCTTTTAATTTTTTTAATCCTTCTGCTGTATAATAAGATACTTTACTCATAACTTCATCGTTTATATAAATACAAAAAATCCCATCGCGACGGGATTTTCTTACCACAAATATACTATAATTTTTAATAGTACATAATTATATGTTAATCATATATAGATTTCAAATCTAAATAAATTATTTTTGTTTTAACTAATTCTTATTCAAATAATGAAAAAAATCTGGTTCTTTATCGCATTTACTGCAGTTTTATTCGCTTGCAGTGACAATAACAGAAGTAATAACAATCCGTACATTCCCAATTATTCGATAAACGCGTATCTGGACACTAATCTTCCGACTTACAACAAACTACTGTATCCTAGTAACCCTGTTTATGTTGCTAATTATGGTGCAAAAGGAATTATCGTAATGAAAACTGGTGAAGGAACTTATACTGCTTTTGATGCAGCTTGTCCAAACCAAGCTTTAACTTCTTGCACCGCAATGACAATTGACGGAATTTACGCTGTTTGTTCCTGCGACAAAACTCAATATAATTTATTTACAGGACTTGGCGGAAAAGAATATCCGATGAAACAATATCGTGTCGAATATTCTGGAACTGTTATTCATGTATACAATTAAAAACAAAAAAGCCTGAAAATAATTTCAGGCTTTTTTGTGTTCTAGCTTAATTAAAATTTCAAACTCAAACCAATTAAGAAATTGGTTCCTGCTTGCGGATAATAGTATGGATAAACATCCCACATATAACCGTTTGAAACATATTTTTTATCGAAAATATTATTCACCAAAGCTGTGATTGTTATCGATTGAAAAATCGTTTTTGGTTTTATTTCGTAAGATGCATTAAAATCGTTCACAAAGTAATCTGCCAGTTTAGCGGCCGGAAGCTCAATATTATTCATGTATTGCTCTCCAACATATTTTTGCAATAATGAAAGATACAATCTTTCTATCGGCTTATACACAATCACGTTTCCTGCAATTACTTCTGGAGAATAGGCAATTTTGGTTGTTCCGTAATATTCTCCATCAACTGCTAAATCAACATTTTTATTACTGCTTAAAGTAAAGTTTGGTCTTAATGTGAATTTCTCAGAAAGCGCAATTGTGGCATCAAACTCAAATCCTAAACGGTAACTTTTCTCAGTATTCGCACGAATCGGGTTTCCAACATCGTCTAGTCTTCCTGTTAAAATCAACTGGTCTTTGTATCCCATATAATACAAATTAGAATTCAATTGAAATTTCTCTGAATTGAATCTCCAACCTAATTCAAAATCATTCAGTTTTTCTGGCTTTACATTTCCACCTTCGTAATCTGTTCTATTTGGTTCACGATTTGCTCTTGCGTAAGAGAAATACAAAGTGTTTTTTTCATTGAAAGCATAATTCAAACCAGCTTTCGGATTAAAGAAATTAAAATTATCGTCTACTAAACCAGTTTCTTTACTATTTGCTTTATATTTCACATTTCTGTACTGTAAATCTCCATAGAAACTTAATTTTTCTGTGAATTGATAATTTGCTTTCGCGAAAACGTTACCATCTGTTTTAGACGAATAATCATCATAGTAATGAGCCCCTAATGCTGATTGATCTGAATATTGCGCCCAGATTACTTTTCCGAAATGATCACCTTCATATTTATTCCAACCTCCACCTAAAATAACATTTAGTTTTTCTGTTACATATTTAGCAGAAAAAGTCGTTCCGTAGAAATCATTATCCAACCATTTTTGACGAATCAAATCGGTTACTGGAACTAAATTTCCATTGTCATCTTCAACTGTTTTTGTTGGCTTAATTGGCCCATAACCTTCAACAGGTTCGTCTTCTTTATAATTTTCGTAATATCCTTTTCCTTTTGTATAATGGAATGCCAAGTTTGTGCTCCATTTATCAGAAATAGATTCACTCCAGTGCAATTGATAATGATCCTGATTGTAATTATCGGTTTCGTTATCATAAAAATGAACATTTCCTGCATCGTCTGTGTACATTCCGGCAGAATTAAAAGTACGATTTGCATTAAGAGTTTCTGCATCGATTCCGTTCCAAGATTGATACGTTTTTTCAGTTCCTCCAAAAACCAACGCTTTAATCAAAGTTGTTTTGCCAACATAAGTTCCCTGCAAGAAATATGATTTCAAATCGGCACTTCCGCGATCAATATATCCGTGTGTTTTTATTGTAGACAAACGTCCAGCAATTTCAAAATGATCATTTAATAAACCAGTACTAAACTTTACTGTATTTTTAATTGTATTGAATGAACCTGCAGAACTTGAGATTTCACCTGTCGCTTTTCTAGCATAACTATCGGTCAATAAATTCAAACTGGCTCCGAAAGCTCCTGCTCCATTTGTTGATGTTCCTACTCCGCGCTGTAATTGAAGACTTTCTACAGAAGAAGCAAAATCGGGCATATTTACCCAAAACGTTCCTTGGCTTTCTGCATCATTGTACGGAATTCCGTTTATAGTTACGTTTACACGTGTTGCGTCGCTTCCTCGTACACGAATACCAGTATAACCAACACCATTCCCAGCATCTGAAGTAGTTACGACTGAAGGCATGTAATTCATCAGAACAGGAATATCCTGACCTAAATTTCTATACTTAATTTCCTTTTTATCCATATTGCTAAAACTCACCGGAGTTTTTGAAGTAACACGAACTGCAGAAACCAATACATCATCAAGCTGAGTTACTTTGGTAGAATCCTGCTGCTGTGCAAAAGAAAATAGGGAAAAGAAAATAGAAAATAGAGAAAAGAAAATAGAACTGGTTCTGCTCATCTTTTGAACCTCAGAACCTTTGCAACTTAGTACCTCAGTACCTTTAAAAATAGTTTTCATTCGTAAAGAATTACGAATAAAAGGGGGAATTATTCTTTTGTTAAATTAATAAATGTGTTTCACGACAAAATAAAGTGTGCACGCTCGATAATGTCGTTTTTCCCTTAGCAACATTACTCGCTCAGGTTCTTTGGGTATGATCTCAGCTCGTTATTTGGAGCACCCCTTTGAGACAGTGCAAATTTAGTGTTAAAATATTTAAAACTCCAAAAAAGAAATTCCAAATTCCAAAAACTTACTTTTAATTAGTTTATTGGAATTTGGAACTTTAAAAATTGATATTTAATCTAAGTTAGGTTTTCTTCTGGATTGCTTCAAATCAGAAATATTCTTCTTATCCTTAATTCTTTTTTTAATTACAGCTTTTGGAACTTTTGTCGCCTTTCTAATTTTAGGAACATAAAGTCCTTTTTTAATAATTTCCAGAAATCGTTTGGTTACAATCTCTTTGTTTTTAAGCTGACTACGGTCTTCGTCACAATTCAAGATCAAGATGTTTTCGGAAGTTAATCTTGCTGAAATATTTTCCAGTAAAAGTAATTTTTCGTCTTCAGTCAAAGCTTGAGAAGCATTCAGATCAAAACTCAAAACTACTTTAGACGAAACTTTATTTACGTTTTGCCCGCCAGAACCGCTGCTTCGAACGGCTTTAAAGTTTAATTCTGATATAATTTTTTCTGAATCCATATTATTGTGGCTGATGTGCCGCTTTCAACAAATCGTTTACCGTTTTTACGGGATTAAAAGTAATCAACGGAACTGCAACAAAAACAGTTAACCAATTGGCCATTGATCCGTTCCATAAACCTGGTAATTCGTAATTTTTAACCGATTTCCCTTCAACACTTTTTTCTACAATAAATCCGGCTTCTCGATCTACATATTGCAACAGATCAAACTTTTCGTCTTTATAGTTTTTTATACCACAAACCAAATCTACTGGATTAAAATGTGTTGCCTCAGCCAAAATCTTCTCTTGCTTTTTATCTTCTAAATCAACTTGAGAAGTCTCCACAATCTGAAGCGATTTTATCCCTTTTTTATTCATAACCCAAAACGGTCCACCTCCAGGCTCTCCTTCATTTTTTACCATTCCGCAAACGCGAATTGGTCTGTCTAAAAGTTCTTTTAGCTTACTTACTTTATTCTCAAAAGTAAATTTATTGAAATCCGCAGTCATTTCTACACTAAAACTCTTTTCTAAAAAATGAAGAATTTCTTCAATATTATCTTCTTTGATTCTCTCTTGATCAATTAATCTTAAATATTCAAAAACTTTTTGCTGCATCTCGACCAAAACACCAGCCAAAGCTTTTTTATATAATGTAATTTGATCAATATGATTCTGAATTACATTATCTATATTTTTAATAAAGATCACATCAGCATCCAAATTATTTAAATTTTCAATCAAAGCGCCATGCCCGCCTGGTCTAAAAACTAAATTGTCATTCTTATCTTTTACCAGTTTATTTTTTTCATCTATTGTAATAGAATCTGTGCTTTTATTTTGATAAGAATATCCGATATCAATCTTAATACCTGAAGGTTTTTCGATCTTCTCTTTAATTTCATCAACTGCTACTTCAAATAAATTTTGATGTATTTCTGAAACTGTAAAATGCAAATTGGATACATTTTTTGATGACGCATAATGTACGCACTCATTCAAATGTTCTTCAATCGGATTGGCAATATGTGTATCATATTGATGAAATGGTAATACAGCTTTGGGCTTGTTTGCTGAATTATAATAATCTGGAGACAATAGCAATTTTATAAAATAGTAATTTTTATAATCTCGTTCTAAAGTCTCAAATTCAGGATAGATTTCTCTTAATTTTTTGTCTACTGTTTCAAAAAAGGGAAACTTCTCCATACCAACGATAAAAATGGCAAGTTCTTTATCATTTTTTCTGTTGATGTAAGCGTTTATTGTTTCTCTTGTAATATCAAAATCATTCAGAAATGCCGTTAAGAATTTGTACATTCTTGTCGCTGCACCTGAAGCTGGAACAAATTTTTTAATTTTAAATTTATCCTTCTGCTGATCAAAAAATAACGCTTTCTGTTGAAATTCTTCGTCTGACAAACTCAAAATCCCATCGTTGACTGTAGCGGGTCTAATTAAATTGCTTTTTGCAATTCCTCTTTTAAAACTTTTTAATTGTTTTAAAATAGTCGCAAAAGAGATTCCTCTATTGTATATCTGGACAAAATCATTAGATGAAAAATCATGTTCTTTAGCTAAAGTCAATTCATCAATAATAGCTGTTGCTTTTGCCAAACGTGTTTCTTTATCACCTGATAAGGTTATAAAAGGCTTTTTTGTATCGATTAAAGTTTGTTTAAAAACAGAAAACACGCTTTCTCTTCCTTCAGGAGTATCACGAATATCATCTTTCTCCCAAGGAACATCAATGTCAGTAAGGAAAAACAAATCATATTCATGCTTGAGCGCCGCTTCATTCAAAAGCGGATCGCAAAAGCCATAATACATTTCAGAAAATACTTTGGTTACCATTAAATTGGTATCACAAAACAAGTATTTATTTGCATTGGCCAGTTTTTCGTTTTCTAATGCAGTCTGACCGTACGCAATTGGCATCATATCATCGGCTACACAAATATGCTTATTCTCCTCCCATTTTTCTTGCAAATAATCGCGTGCAAACTCAGGAACCCATTCGGTTTCGTAATAATCTGCAAGCTGTTTTGCTAAGGTTGTTTTTCCTGTACTTTCAGGACCAAACAAAGCAATTTTTATGATGGTTGTTTTTTGCTGTCTAAGATCTTTCTCCATTCTAAATAAGCTGAAATAGCCAAAATTGTAAAAATTATGTACTGAAGTGACAACATCCCTAAGCCACGATAAGCGTAGAGAGGCACAACAATAATATCACCAATAATCCAAAGTGTCCAGTTTTCTATTTTTTTTCTGGCCATATACCACATTCCTGCGAAAAATATTCCTGACGAAATCATATCAACATAATTGTCTTTATGTATTTCGTAATCAAAATATTTATAAATCCCGAAAACTACAAAAACAGTCACAATAAACAGTAAGATTCCGATTATTTTTTCATTAAAATTTGTACGGGTAATTGGCAGATTATCTTCTGCAGTTCCACCTTTTGCCCATACATACCAGCCGTAGATACTCATTATTGAAAAATACGCATTTATAATCATATCGCCGATATAACCTGCAACATAAAGCAGATATACTGATATTGCTGTCGCAATCAGTCCTGTCGGATACACCCAGATATTTTCTTTTTTAGCAAACCAAACGCTTAAAATCCCACAGACAAACACTAGGAACTCCAAAGCAATATGCCATAGCGGTGCGTTCTTATAACTTTCTAAAAAAAAATCTATCATGAAAATGTGGTATTTGTCTTTTATAACTCAAAAAAACGACTGTTATTTTCAAAAGCAGTTCCAATAACAACCAAATCTGCTCCAGCCTGATAGGCTTTTTGAATTCCTTGCAAATCTACAATTCCTCCACCAACAATAACAGGAATTTGAATGTTTTGAGAAATAAGTTCAATCATTTCTGTTGGAACAGACTGTTTTGCACCACTTCCCGCTTCTAAATAAATGAGCTGATTCCCTAGCATTTCACCCGCTTGTGCTGTTGCCAAAACCAAATCAAGATTCTCACGACTTAAAGGTTTTGTTTTACTCACACGGGCAACAGCTGTCTCATTGCCGCTTTCAATTAAAATATAACCTGTAGAAATAACTTCTAAACTTGTTTTCTTAAGAATTGGAGCAGCCTGAACCTGATATTCAATCAAATAATCTGGATTTCGGCCAGACAATAAAGAAAGAAACAAAATACCATCTGCTTTTGGTGAAATCTGAGAAGGGTCTCCTGGAAACAAAATAACAGGAAGGTTTGTTTTTTGCTTTAACTCCGAAATCAATTCTTCTAAAATGTTGTTCTGAACAATACTTCCTCCAACAAAAATGTGAGTCGCAGGCGAACCATTAATTTTTTCAATTAAATGATTGACATTTTCCAATACAATTTTATCAGGATCCAAAAGCACTGCCAGTAATTTTTGGCCATTGCTTTTAGCTTCTAAAATCTGTTGTCTAATAGTGAGTATTTGTTCTTGCATACGGGGTGTAAAAGTAAAAGATTTTTAATGTAGAAGAACTATTTTGAATGAATTATATTTGTTGAGCGTCTTTTGATAACGTAAATAACACATTATGATTACAGTTGGATTACTAGAAAAGTACGGAGTTATAAAAAAATCATTTACTAAAAATGACATTATTTTTGAAGAAGGGAATCTTCCGTCAAATTACTACCAGATTATTTCTGGTGAAGTAAAGATGAGTAATTACAATGATGACGGACGCGAATTTATTCAAGGCATATTTTATAATGGACAATCTTTTGGAGAACCTCCATTATTCTTAAATCAAAAATATCCAGCAAATGCAATAGCTGTTGAAAACACTGAGCTTTTTATTCTTCCAAAAGAAAACTTCATGAAGCTTTTAGAAGAAAATCCAAAAGTAAGTATTCAAATAATCGAAAATCTAGCACAAAGATTGTATTATAAATCAGTTATGGCTGCCGAAATCTCGACGCATGAACCCGAGCATCGCGTTCTAAAACTGATTGATCACGGAATTGCTTATTTCAATTTTCAAAAAGATAAAAATGGCTATCTCATTAATTTTACCAGACAGCAAATTGGAGATTTAACTGGTTTACGTGTAGAAACGGTTATTAGAACAATAAAAGCATTAGAGAAAAAAGGCGAACTGAAGATTATTAATCGAAAAGTATACAGATAAAAAAATTCCCGTTTTATGATTAAAGTCATAAAATGCAGTACTATTGTAGCTGTAATTTTGTTGATATAAAAAACTGAATACCATGACACTATATCAAACAACATTCGACATTTTCAATAGAAATTATATGGGTTCTGCTGCAATGGCAGTAATTGGACAAAGCTGTTTAGGAGGCGCTGCAGCTATGTATGTTTTAGCCAACGGAACTTCTATTCCGCAAATGATTCAATTAGGAATTATTGTTCTAGCCTGTGTTTTTGCAAATACATCTATCTTAGCGCAAATGAAACACAAAGTGGTTTTCAATCTTATTATGCTAAGCACACTTTTAAGCTTGTTCTTTATACTTTTGAATAGTTTTATTCTATGAAAAAACAAATAGAAAATAGAGCTGATGTATCTTTTTTAGTGCATCAATTTTATGCTAAAATAAGAGCCGATCGAGAAATCGGCTTTTATTTTAATGAAATGATTTCTGATTGGGATGCGCATCTCGAAAAACTGACAGATTTTTGGGAAACCAATCTATTTGGTGTCCGAAAATACAAAGGAAACCCTCATGCTGTTCACAACGAAGTTGACGCTCATTTTGATGAAAAAATTACTCCTAATGAATTCGGAATCTGGTTAAATCATTGGTTTCAAACTATTGACGAACATTTTGAAGGTGAGAATGCCGAAACACTAAAAAGACGCGCCCGTAAAATGAGCACTTTTCTGTACATGAGTATGTTTCAGCACAGACAAAAAGAAAGCGAGATTTAAAATTCTTTTATTTATTTAAAAGACATATGATTTACTTTGCGGAGTTTCTTGCGAAGATTCCTCGTTCCTCGAAATGACAAAATTGAAAATAAATCTTCATATTTGGAATTTGGAATTTGGAATTTTTATATTAAAACTTTATTTCTCAAAAGCATAAACCAAAGTAAAAGTTCCCTCAAAATTATCTGATTGAACTTCCTGATAATGAACATCAAAATCCTTAATCAAATTATCAAAATGAAGACTTGCCTGCGTTTGGGTTTCTTCTAAAGAGAAGTTGTTTACATTAATATGATCTTTAAAACTTATACCTTTTTCATTTCTAATTTTAAAGATTGCCTCTTTGGCACCCCAGATAACGGTAAGTTTTTTTATGTATTCTTCTGTAGATTTCGGTTCTAAATACTTGCATTCGAAATCTGTAAATTTATCTGCAATTCTCTGAATTTTATCGCGCTGTAATTCCATATCAATTCCAACCTTTTCTTTGCTTATAATAATCGCCGCAAAATGGTACGAATGTGTAATTGAGATATGATTATCACAATCAAAATACGGTTTCCCGAATTCATCATAATGCAGATCTTTATCTGTAAACCCCATTTCCTGAATCAGCATTCGAACACTTAAAAAAGCACGCTGATGCATTTGAGATTTCATTCCGTCTAGTCTGCGTTGCGTCTTTTCTTTCAAAGTAACGCGACTGTACAATTCTTCAAAAGATTCGGTTATTTCCCAAATTAGAATTTTAGTATTTTCGTTGAATTGTATGGTCTGAAATAAAGGCATTGCTTTTTAATTATAAATGGCAAATGATTAATAATAAAATGTTTTGTGGTAAATTTTAAACCATACAAGTCATTTAAGAAAATATAACTGTTGGATTAAAGAATGCATTAGTAAATATAAGCAATTCGCAACAAAGGTAATAGTTTCCGAATCTTTTTTAAATGAACTTACATCACTTATATAGTTAAAAACGATTTTTAGATTAACATTCTATGGATTAAGAAATTAAAGATTTCACAAATCTTACAGAAATTAGTAAAATTAAAAACCTATTACGTAAATTTGCAAAAATTTTACAATATACAAATATACTATAAATGAGTACTACAACTACGCCTTATGTGGCTTATAAAGTAAAAGACATTTCTCTAGCGGCTTGGGGAAGAAAAGAGATTGAACTAGCTGAAGCTGAAATGCCAGGTTTAATGGCACTTCGCGCTGAATATAAAGACGAACAACCATTAAAAGGTGCTCGTATTGCTGGATGTTTACACATGACGATTCAAACTGCTGTTTTGATCGAAACTTTAATTGCTCTTGGTGCAGAAGTTACTTGGTCTTCTTGTAACATTTTCTCTACTCAGGATCAAGCTGCTGCTGCTATCGCTGCTGCTGGAATTTCTGTTTACGCTTGGAAAGGTTTAAATGAAGAAGAATTTGACTGGTGTATTGAGCAGACTTTATTCTTTGGTGAAGATAGAAAACCATTAAACATGATCTTGGATGATGGTGGAGATTTAACAAACATGGTTATCGATCGTTACCCAGAATTAGTTCCTGGAATTAAAGGTCTTTCTGAAGAAACTACAACTGGTGTTCACAGACTTTACGAAAGAGTAAAAGCTGGAACTTTACCAATGCCTGCTATCAACATTAACGATTCTGTTACTAAATCTAAATTTGATAACAAATACGGATGTAAAGAATCTGCAGTAGACGCTATTCGTCGTGCAACTGATTTAATGTTAGCTGGAAAAAGAGTAATCGTTTGTGGATATGGTGACGTAGGAAAAGGAACTGCTGCTTCTTTTAGAGGTGCTGGTTCTATTGTAACAGTTACTGAAATCGATCCAATTTGTGCTTTACAAGCTGCAATGGACGGTTATGAAGTTAAAAAATTAGATACTGTAATTGCTAATGCTGACATCATCATTACAACTACAGGAAATAAAGATATCGTTGTTGGAAGTCATTTTGAAAAAATGAAAGACAAAACTGTTGTTTGTAACATCGGACACTTTGATAACGAAATCGACATGGCTTGGTTAAACAAAAACCACGGTGCTTCTAAAATCGAAATCAAACCTCAGGTTGACAAATATACTATCGCTGGAAAAGATATCATTATCTTAGCTGAAGGTCGTTTAGTAAACCTTGGTTGTGCTACAGGTCACCCAAGTTTTGTAATGAGCAACTCATTTACAAACCAAACTTTAGCTCAAATCGAATTATGGAAAAACAGCGCAGCTTACAAAAATGAAGTTTACATGTTACCAAAACATTTAGATGAAAAAGTTGCTGCTTTACACTTAGCTAAATTAGGCGTTGAATTGGAAACTTTACGTGAAGATCAAGCTGCTTATATTGGTGTTGAAGTTCAAGGTCCATTCAAACCAGAGTACTACAGATACTAATCTATTTTAGATTTAATCCTGATAGGTATCGGGAGTAGATCTTAGATTTATTACATATTCAAACCCGATAGGTTTTAAAAACCTGTCGGGTTTCTTTTTTTGTAATCTTTAAATTAATCAGATATTTTTGAATAATTTTTCAAAAACAAATCTATATTTGGATTCAAAAAACCAACCAAAAACCAAATTATGAGAATCCATTATATTACAGCTTTATTGATAATGTTGCCGTTTTTTGCTTCAGCACAAATTGACCAAAGAATGCAAATGCACCAACAAATCAATGCACAAAATCAAAAATGGGCAAGTGAGCGATTAAGGGACGAAAATAACTGGTCTCAACAAGCAATGTCCAATCAATTGCACAATCAGAGCTCAAAAGCCCAAAAAACATTGGTTAATGAAGAAAAGAAAAAACAAAAGATAGAAGAAAAAAACGCTAAACTAAATGCTGATTTGAAAAAGCAACAAGACGAATTAGCTGCACTTGAAAATTCTCCTAATAATACAAATAGTGATGTTCAAAAAAACATTCAGAAAACCAAAGAACAAATAGCAAAATCGGAAGAAAAGCTAAACAAATCCAAAACTGATCTAGAAGCAAGCTCTAAAAAAGTGGAGGATTTAAAAAAAGAAATGGAAATTTCGCTAACAAAAAAAGCAGATCTCGAAAAAAAGGAAAAAGAAGATCAAGAAAGAAAACGAAAACAAGAAGAGATAAACAAAGCTCTTTTAAAAAATATAAAATCAAACTAAATACCCCCCATAAAACCTCACAGAAATGTGAGGTTTATTTGTTTTTTAGCTATAGCTAAAAAAGATTTCTTTTCAAAAAATTGTACTTTTATAAATATCTGCTTACTTTTAATAACCAGAATAAGAATCTATTTATCAAATACTTAAATAGTAAAAAATTGAAAAAAACATCTTATTTATTCGTCTTCTTATTTTTACTCAGCCTTCCGCAAATTATTTTTTCTCAAGAAAAAAAGCCTAAAGTCGTATTAGTGTTAAGCGGTGGGGGCGCAAAAGGGATTGCACATATTCCTCTTTTACAGAAATTAGACTCTCTTCACATTGTTCCAGACCTTATTGTTGGAAACAGTATGGGAAGTATAATAGGTGGTTTGTATGCAATGGGATATTCTGGTGACAGTATAGAAAAAATCACTAAAGATATTTATTGGGATAAACTCTTAGGTGGAGGGCAGTCATTACGAGCTGTAAGTGCCGAAGAAAAAAGAGAATTTCAACGCTATTTAGTCGGAATAGGTGTTAAAGATGGGAAACTTAACAGCATTGGTTCCCTCTTAAATGATCAAAATCTAAGAGAATACCTTTCTGAGTTAACCTTTCCGGTATACAATGTCAAAGATTTTGACAGTCTGCCGATTCCTTTCAGAGCTATGGCCACAGACTTGGTTGAAGGAAAAGAAGTTATTTTAAGCAAAGGAAGTTTATCTTACGCCATGCGTGCCAGCATGTCGCTGCCTGCTATCTTTAAACCAATGCCTTACGGAAAAACTGTTTTGGTAGACGGTGGAGTATTAAATAATTTCCCTACTGATGTTGCCAAACAAATGGGTGCCGATATTATTATTGGAAGCGATGTCGGAGGCGGAATGGAGCCTGTCGATAAGCTAAACAATCTTATGACCATATTAATGCAGACCAGTATGTTCCCCAGTAACATCAAGAATCCTGCAAACCGTGATTTATGTACGATATTGGTCGATCACTTACCTAATCTACGTTTTTCTACTGCCGATTTTGCCAATAGCAACGAAATCTACAAAGACGGTAAAATTGCTACAAATCAAAATCTTCCAGCTTTAATTGCCCTATCAGAAAAGCTAAAAGGATTTCCGCAGCGAACTCATAAACTGCCCGATATGCCAAATGAGTTTGTTCTAGACACAATTGTTTACAAAAAAATAAGTCCTGAAAATCTTCCTCTAGTTGTTGGAAGAGCCAACCTCAAAACCCATGTAAAATATACTACCAAAGATTTAATAGCAGGCATCAACAGAGCAATGGGAACCAATCTTTTTGATGAGATTACATATAGTTATTTCATTAAAGACGAAGATAAATTAGGCATTACATTGTTCGGATTTGAACGTGCCAAAAATCAGCTAAACACCTCAATTCATTATGACACTTACAGAGGTGTCGGAATCATTTTTAACTACACAGGACGAAATGTTCTTGCAGATGCATCACGTCTTCTTTTAACGGTTGATATTGCCGAACAGCCAAAAGCAAGAATCAATTATCAGAAAAATTTTGGGCAGCATAGAGAATGGTGGTGGATGTCTGAGGCCTATGGAGCTTTACTTCGCCAAGAAATTTATATTAATGGAAAAGCATCAGACAATATACTTTACAATACTGTTGAAATCAACAATGAAGTAAACAGAAACTTAAACTCTCTAAAAAGTTATGTCGGTTTTGGACTAAATTATAGTTACACAAATCTAAAACCAAAATATGACCGTGAATACAACCCCAATTATTTAAGTATCAACAACTACAGCTTTAACAATATCGAGTTCAACTTTCATTATTCTTATAATGACATGGATAAAGTTTTCTTTGCCACCGACGGAACTATTATAAAATCAAACATAGCGCGATCACTTCTTACCGATCTTGATGCCTCACTTTACGATCCAGACTTTAAGCGTATTTCTGGCTCAACAAATGGCTACACCAAATTGGGTTTAACTTATGAAAAGAGATTGCCCATAAAAAAGAAAATTACAGGAATTGTAGGATTCGACTCTTATTTTATTTTTCAGGATAAAGAGAAAAATGGCGATCTTCCGTTTTCAGGACTTGGTTATGCTGCAAAATATTTTATAGGTGGCATTATTCCAAGTTCGGGAAGCAATCGCTTCTCATTTGCAGGACTTCATGAAGACGAACTTAATGTTACACAATATATGGGGCTCAAACTTGGATCTCAAATAAACTTAATCGGAAAAATTTATCTTACTCCTCATTTCAATCTTGCTTCTGTAGGTTTTGATAATTTCAACGATTATATAAAACATGCCTTTAATCCAAAAGGAAATTGGGATGACAATCTCGATACCAGTCTCGTAATATCTGGAGGAGCAGCGATTTCTTATCAATCTATTTTAGGCCCAATTCATTTTGATACTTCATGGATCAATAATATCGACAAAGTACGTTTATTTTTCAGCGTAGGATTATCACTTAATCCATAGGAGAATTAATCCTAAAAGTTTAAGTTTGAAATCCAAAATATTTAGAAGAATAAAGGAAGAAAAAAATTATGATCGAAAAAGTTTTATGCGAAATACATGGCACAAAAGAAATGACTTTTGGCTGTATTCACATTGCAATGGCAACAGACTCCAAAGAAAAAGTAGGTTTTTACTATTCAGAAGCCGAAGAAGATCTTCCTCAAATTGCCTGGTGTGGAGCATGCGAACAATGGCTTCTTGATAATGGCGAAGAATGGACTGATGTTTTTCAAGCCAAAGCCGATTTTCAAATGTTATGCATTGATTGTTTTGATGAAGTAAAAAATAATGAAGCAGAAATTCATATTCGATAAATAAATTCCCCTTCGTTTTAAACAAAGCTTAACTTTGTAAAAAACGACAATCATGAAGAATTTTTTATTTTTATTTATAGCCATTGTTTTTGAAATCATTGCAACATCAGCATTAAAAAAGTCCGAAGAATTTACCAAACTCATTCCGAGTATCATTACCATTATTGGATATTGTGGCGCGTTTTATTGTTTGAGCTTCGCCATCAGAACCATTCCTGTTGGATTTGCCTATGCCATCTGGTCTGGAGTCGGAATTGTTTTAATTACCGCAATTGGCGCTATTTTCTTCAAAGAAATTCCAGATTTGCCAGCCATTATTGGCTTAGCTTTAATTATAATTGGAGTTGTTGTAATTAATGTTTTTTCTAAAACTACAGCTCATTAAATCAAAAAATATTATTTTTGATAGTATCAAATGATACTATCATGAAGCCTCCTTATGACATTACACCCATAATATTAAAATTGATAACTTCTATTTCTGAAAAAATCGGAGCACTAAACGCTGCATATCTTGACAAACAATCTCCAAAATTAAGAAAGCAAAATAGAATTAAAACAATACACTCTTCATTACAAATTGAAGGAAATACTTTAACAGAAGAACAAATAACTGCATTAATCGAGAACAAAAGAGTAATTGGTCCTCAAAAAGATGTGTTAGAAGTTTTAAATGCTATTAAAGTTTATGATGATTTAGAAAAATATAAATCGACTTCTTCCAAAAGCTTTCTAAACGCTCATCAGTTATTGATGAAAGATCTAATTCTTGATGCTGGAAAATATCGAAAACAGGGAGTTGGAATTGTAAAAGGAAATAAAGTTGCACACATAGCTCCTCCTTATGAGAGTGTTCCATTTTTAATGAATGATTTATTTGAGTATTTGAAAAATAAAGACGAACTAACTTTGATAAAAAGCTGTGTCTTCCATTATGAAATGGAATTTATTCATCCTTTTTTAGATGGAAATGGAAGAATGGGAAGATTATGGCAAACTGTTATTCTGATGGAAGAGTATCCTGTTTTTGAATTTTTACCTTTTGAAACATTGATCAGTAAAACTCAAGATAGTTATTACAAATCTTTAGCCATGAGTGACAGTAGCGGTAAATCAACTTATTTTATTGAGTACATGCTAGATGTAATAAATAAGTCACTAGAAAATCTACTTAATTATGATAATAGAACAATAAAAGACATTGACCGATTAGAGTATTTTTATTCTCTAGGAATCAAAGAATTTACTAGAAAAGATTACATGCATGTCTTCAAAGATATCTCAGCAGCTACTGCAAGCCGTGATTTAAAAAAAGGGTTAGAACTAAAATTTTTCGAAATTACAGGAAATCAAAGCACTGCCAAATATACCTTAATTAAATCTTAGTTTTCTTTAAACAGGACATTCGCAATCATGAACCTCCGCAAAGCTACAATCTCAGACCTTCCCGAAATGCAAAAATTGTATGTAGAAACCATTCAATCCGTTTGCAAAAACGATTATAATGCAGCTCAAAGAGAAGCTTGGATTTCTGGTGTCAAAAATAAAGAACGGTGGATTGAAGTTATCGAAAAACAATTTGTTTTATTAGCCATTATCGAAAACAAAATTGCAGGTTTTGGAACCTTAAAAGATGGAGATTACATTGATTTCTTCTACATACATAAAAATTTTCAGCGACAAGGAATTGCAGACAAAATTCTAAACGAATTAGAAACTGAAGCTAGAAAACATCATTCCAAAATCATAACTTCAGATATTAGTATTACTGCAAAACCATTTTTTGAAAAGAAAGGATTTGTTGTAAAAGCCAAGCAGAAAAATATTCGCTTAGGCGCGGAATTGATTAATTTTAAGATGGAAAAAGAATTGTAAAATTTTGTTTCAAGTTTCAGGTTTCAAGTTAAGCTGGATCTTGAAACCTGAAACTTGAAACAAAAAACAAAGCAAGTTTCGGATTTTTTACCTGCCAAAACCAATCGATCTTTGCCTTATAAAATGGAAGAAAAATGAACACACAAGAAACCATTAATTATAACCGCATTGCAGAAGCAATCGATTATATCAAAGCAAATTTTAAAGATCAGCCCAATCTTGATGAGGTTGCAGAAAAAGTGCATTTAAGTCCGTTTCACTTTCAGAGGCTTTTTAGCGAATGGGCAGGAACGAGTCCGAAGAAGTTTTTACAATATACAAGCATCGAGCATGCCAAAAAATTACTCAAAGAAAATCAGGCGACCGTTTCTGAAACTGCTTTTGAAACAGGATTATCAGGAACAAGCCGTCTTCATGATTTATTTGTAAATATCGAAGGAATGACTCCTGCAGAATATAAAAACGGAGGAAAAAATCTTGAAATAAACTACAGTTTTGCTGAAAGCCCATTTGGAAACATTATCGTTGCATCGACTTCAAAAGGTGTTTGTTTTATGGCTTTCGCCGAAGATGAAATCACGGGATTTATTGCCTTGAAAGATAAATTCCCGAATGCTCAATTTTCTAAAAAGCTGGATTTATCTCAACAAAATGCTTTATTTATTTTCCAAAATGATTGGAGCAAATTATCAGAAATTAAACTGCATTTAAAAGGAACCGATTTTCAACTGAAAGTTTGGGAAGCTTTATTAAAAATTCCGATGGGACAGCTTTCTACTTATGGTTCGATTGCACACCAAATTCAAAAACCAAATGCATCTAGAGCTGTTGGAACTGCAATTGGAAGCAATCCTGTTGCGTTCTTAATTCCTTGCCATCGTGTAATTCAGTCTTCTGGAACCTTTGGCGGTTATATGTGGGGAAACACCAGAAAAACTGCTATTATTGGTTGGGAAGGTTCTCATGTAAATCCATAGTTTTTCTGCCACGACTCGAGCGATAGCGAACAGGCGAAGCAATTCACGAATTAAACTAATTCTATTCGCATAGATTTTACAAATAATTCGTGAATTCGTGGCGAAAAAAAATCTTTATCTAAATTACTATGCAAAATATACAATCAAAAATTGCTTCTCAAAATTGGGAAAGCATCACCGAATCTATGCACGAAAATGGATTCGCAATTATCCCAAAAGTCCTTAATAATGAACAATGCGAAGACTTAAAATTCGATTATGACAATCCATCCATATATCGAAAAACAGTTGTAATGGAACGTTATCGATTTGGTTTAGGAGAATACAAATATTTCAATTACCCACTTCCAGATCTAATTCAGAATATTCGATCTGCAATCTATCCGAAATTAGCTCCAATCGCAAATGCATGGATGAAAGCTTTAAATATAGACACAATATTCCCAGCGAAACATGAAGATTTGCTAAAACAATGTCATGACAATAATCAGCTCAAAGCGACAGTTTTAATTCTAAAATACGGCAAAAGCGGTTTTAATACTTTGCATCAGGATTTATATGGTGATGTTTATTTTCCTATTCAAATTGTGCTTTTTCTAAACGAACCTGACGAAGATTTTACTGGTGGCGAATTTGTTTTGACTCAACAAACTCCAAGAGCACAATCGAAAGCTATTGTTTTGAAACCCAAAAAAGGAGATATTTTAGTTTTTACAACCAATTTTAGACCTGTAAAAGGTTCAAAAGGCTATTATCGCGTAAACATGAAACATGGCGTAAGCGAAGTTCAATCTGGCGAAAGATATACGTTGGGAATTATTTTTCATGATGCCCTTTCTTGATTTTTGCTCGCAAAGTCGCGAAGTCGCAAAGAGATATTTTAAGACTTAGCTGACTTATTTTTTAAGGTTAATAAATCCTAAACTTTGCGATTCTGCGACTTTGTGAGAAATTAATATTTAACAATTTAATTATGATTGAGCATAGTAAAATAACCGATTCAGACCTTCGAAATAAAATTAAAAAAGGCGAAATTTGTTTCGGTGGCAATCAAAAATTAAAAATCTACGGAACGCTCAAATGTTCTTCGGGAAAAAGAATGAAAAGAGAAAATCGTGTCTTCTTTTCCTCTGAAATAGATGCCAAACAAAATGGTTTCAGACCTTGCGGACATTGTATGAAATCGGAATATCTAAAATGGAAAAATGGACTTATTTAATCCTCAAACAGACGAAACAACCAATCTGCTTCCAAAAGATGGAACGGTGAATTATTACGGAAGATTATTTTCGAGGACAGACGCCGATTCCTACCGTGATATTTTATTAAATACAATTGAATGGAAAAATGATGAAGCTGTAATCTTCGGGAAATTAATTTTAACCAAACGAAAAGTTGCTTGGTACGGCAATCAGGAATTTGAATACACCTATTCCAATACGACCAAAAAAGCTTTGCCTTGGACACCTGAACTTTTAGAATTAAAGAAAATTATCGAAGAAAAAACAGGAGAGACTTTCAATTCTTGCCTGCTCAATTTATATCATACTGGTGAAGAAGGAATGGCTTGGCACAGTGATGCCGAAAAAGATTTAAAGAAAAATGGAGCAATTGGCTCAGTAAGTTTTGGAGCAGAACGTAAGTTTGCTTTCAAACATAAAGAGTCTAAAGAAACCGTTTCTCTGATTTTGGAACATGGAAGTTTATTGGTCATGAAAGATGAAACGCAAACACATTGGCTTCATAGGCTTCCTCCAACAAAAACTACGCAAAAACCAAGGGTTAATTTGACTTTTAGAACAATTGTGAGATAGCAATTCTATTTCTTTTGTGAAGCCACAGTTTCGTAAGATAGTATCAAAGCATCTTCAAACATTTCGGGTCTTACTCTTGAAAGTTCGACAATTGTCCAGCCTTGTTTTCCCCATTTATTTGGAATTGGATAGAAAATCTTTTCGCTTGATGAGCAAAAAACCGATTGGTCAATTTCGTTTAACTTTAAAACGGCATGATTATTTTTTTCATCGAAGGTGGCAAAAATTTTCTTTTTGATTCTAAAAGAAGTTTTCTCAAAATGAGGTTCTTCAGTCGCATCTGGAAATGACAATGCTAATTTTCTGAATTCTTCAATTGAAACCATAATATCATTTTTAAGATTAAAGTTTACTTTTTACCAGCCTTGATTCAGTCCGTTTTTAAGAACCTCATCGTATTTTTCTTTATCAAAAGAATATAAGTTTGGAGCTTTGTGCGCTACATTGCTTTTCTTTTCGTCAAGCTTATTTAGAATTCCAATATTGGTGATTTTACGTAAAAAATTTCGACGGTCGAGTTTTTTATCCAAAATCGTTTCATACAATTTTTGCAGTTCTGGAATGGTAAATTTCTCTGGCAATAAATTGTAACCTATTGGCATTAAATTCAATTCTATTCTTAAAGTATCTAGAGCTTTATCCAGAATTTCTCGATGATCCAAAATAAGCTCAGGAACTTCTTTGTGATCAATCCATTCTACTATCTCATGTCTATTTGCTGGATTTGGAAGAATTTTCGAAAAATCTACCAAAGCATAATATCCAATCGTAACAAAACGGCGCATAAGCCATTTTCCTTTTGCTTCTTCAATTTTCAGATATTCCAGCGTTTTTTTATCAAAATGCTGTTTGTTACGATCTACTTTTCCGAAGGTTGCAAATTGTCTTAAAAAAACACCGTCAACACCAGTTCTGCTATTCAATACTGTGATTGCAGCCGTATCTATATCCTGATCTACTGGGATAAATCCGCCGGGTAAAGACCATTTATTGGCACGTTCCACTTTAATCAATAAAACTTTTAATTGATTATCATGAAAACCAAAAATGACACAATCTATAGAAAGTCCAGGCTGGTAATTTTCGTTATTATCTATAATGTCTTTTAACATCAAAAATCTTTATAAAATTCTTTCTTTTAATAACTCTGCAATTTACTTCATTTTTATAAAACTTACGTAATTTTCTAAAGAGATGATTTTCAATCAAAACAGAAGTGTTCAAACTACAATTTTAACGAAAATTTAAAATCAAATTTAAAAAAAATAAGTACATTGCGTCATAATAACACATTAATGATTTTAATTGTTAAAATTGAAATCTAAAAAAAGAACAATAATACAAAGCTACCATTTATCTTCAAAGTGAGTGTAGAAATTTAAATGTAGAAAACCATGAATACCAATACTTTAAAAAATTTTAATCAAAAGATTAGAAGTAAAATTCTAAATTCTTTTGGTTTTGTTTCTAAAACCTATCTCTTAGAAGCTTCTTTGAAATATAGTGAAGAACAAGAAAGAATTTTCAATGAAATGATTGTTGAAACTGACGCAAAAAACAAGAAAGCAAAACAAGAAGCATTCGATAAAGCCTTGTACGCTTCTTATAAAGGAATTGGCGCTATGGATTTTGTAAATACTGTTATAAAATAACCCTGCCCCTGTTTATAATTTATAATGTAGCCTCACTTTTAGTGAGGTTTTTTTTTATTATAAATTTTACAATAAAATGAAAGAAAATGGTCATTTATTAGTTATTTTAGCTGTTTTAAAAGTAAGAATATACTCCTATAGAAAAGTACATGGAAAACATCATTGAATCAGAAAGCTACAAAATTCAAAAACCAGAAAACTGGGCACCTACAATTAACGACGATCAACTTATTGATTATATAAAAGAATCGGATTTCTCCAACAAACAAGTTGAAGAAGGTCGAGATTTCTGTTACTTTTTAGATAAAGTTTACTACACAAGCGATACCGAAAACAGCGAATATGCTTGCGTTGCTTATACGCTTAACGAACCATCAAATCTAGAAAGCGCTTCGGCAAGAGATGTTGTTGTAGAAGAAAACGAGACTTATGTTATACACAGAATAAGTGTCTTGAGAGATGGTGTTTTGATCGATAAAATTGCAGATACCAAAATTAAAGTTTTGGATAGTGAAAATCAAAGCGAAGGCGGTATTTTGAGCAGTAACAAAAAAGTAAACATAACAATTAAAGATTTACGTCTTTATGATATTTTGATTACTGAAGATTCTCGCACAAAGGTTTTTACAGATCGCGATTTTATGAGAAAGGAATTTCTTAAATATGTGTACGTAACACCAAGTTCTTATTGGGCTTACGGAAAATATAAGTTTTCATTTATCAATGATAGAAAAGAAACAATCGCTTACAAAAAAACATTTTTCAGAGATGAAGAGGGAAATGTTATAGAACCCGAAATTAATTACCTGAAAAAAGCAGAGCGTTTTGTTATTGAAAAAGAAGATTATATTAACTCTTTTGACGTTAATAGAGAAATTGCTCCTTTTATTGATTTTGCTACAGATCGCAATTGGATTGATTTATCTAATTATATTTCTCCACTTTACGAAGAAATATACAGTAAAGCTTCTCTAAAAGAATTTGCTCCAAACCTTGTTGAAAAACTAGATGCTATTGCAGATCAAGACGAAAAGTTACAGTTTGCAATTGATTATGTACAAAGTCATGTGTATTACGTTTTTAATGCTGACGAAATGAACGGCCACAAGCCGCAAGAACCATCAGTAACTTATGAAAATAAACAGGGTGACTGTAAGGCAAAATCGGTTTTACTGAAAGTCGTTTTGGATTATATTAATGTTGATTCTTCTGTAGTATTGGTAAACTTTAATTCGGATCATTATATTAAATATTATCTTCCATCTTTATTGACTTTTAATCACGTTATTGTAAAAATCAATTACAAAGGCGAAACGTATTTTGTTGATGCTACTTCTAGAGATGAATTTGGGCTAATTGAAAACCGTGGTTATATCTACTTTATGCATTATTTGGAAGTAAAACCAAATCAGGAATTAGCGATTAAAGAACCGTATAAGTTTCCTTATTATGGTATAGCTGAAAAAGCAGATTTCAGTGCTGAAAATAATATAGGTCAGTTAAAATTGGTTTCGACTTACAAAGGAAATCGTGCCAATTATATGCGTAAGTATTTTAAAAACACGAATAAAAGAGAAATAGTTGACAGCTGGAATAATTTCTTATTCTATGCTTTAAATTATTCTAGTGATCGAAACGGAACAGATATCAGAACTATTTTTAAAGATGCTTCAATTGAGATTGTGAGCGATGATAAAAAGCTGAATGAGTTTACAATTCAGTATAACACTTCAATCGAAAATCCTTATTTTACAGATCCTGAGAAGAATCGTTTTTTAATGTATTTTGATAGAAATGTAGTTAAAAATTCTGCTCGCGACTTTTTGCATAGCGATCTTTCATTCTGGCATAATTTTGATAACGAAAAATACGAAATCAACTTATCGACAGACCAGAAAATAGATACTCAAGAAAAATATACTATTCAAGAAAGCACTATTACAAATCCTTATTTTGATTTTACAAGCCGCAAAAAAGTAACCAAAAATGGCGCTTCTATTTATGTTGATTTTAAACCATTGATCAATCTAGAAATTCCAAGTGAAGATTTTGAAGATTTTAGAAATGCACATCATGAAATTGCCGACAGCAATTATGGAATTGGAATCGATATTATCGAACAAGGTTTAATGAATATGCTGAAATATAGTTTTAAGAAACGTCTTAAATAAAATTTGACATAAAAAAAGCGGGATTTTAAAATCCCGCTTTTTTATTTAATCCATTATACTAAATTCTTTCAACACATAGAAACATAGTTAAAGACTTAAATAAAAGGCGTTTCACTAATTTAAATGCACATAGTTTTGCTATGTGTGGAAACTTATTTCTTTTATTCTCTTTTGTACAAGACAAAAATCTATGTCTCTATATGTTAGTTTGCACTTTTTAATTTCAACCAATGGATTAATTTACTAATTCAAAATCAGATTTTAATTTAATATCTGCTGATGAAGCTCCGATCATAACTTCGAAATCTCCTGGTTCAGCAACCCATTCTACTTTATTGTTATAGAAAGAAAGTTTCTCTTTGTCAATTGTAAATTCGATTGTTTTAGATTCTCCTGCATTTAATTTCACTTTTTGGAAATCTTTCAATTCTAAAACTGGTCTTACAACAGATCCAAATTTATCTTTCAAGTATAATTGCACTACTTCTTCTCCAGCTACTTTTCCTGTATTTTTCAATTGGAAAGAAACTTTAATCGTTTCGTTGTTTTTTATTTTTGTTGAAGATAATTTCAAACCAGAGTAATCAAACGTTGTATAGCTCAAACCATATCCGAAAGGATATTTTGGAGAATTTTTCAAATCGATATAAGCTGAAACATAATTTGTTGAGTTTTCATCTTTAGCTGGTCTTCCTGTGCTGAAGTGATTGTAATAAATTGGCACTTGCCCTACTTCTCTTGGGAAAGTCATTGGCAATTTTCCTGACGGATTATAATCTCCAAATAAAACATTTGCAATTGCATTTCCAGCTTCAGTACCTAACCACCAAGTGTAAACAATTGCAGGAACGTTATCTGCTGTCCAGTTGAAAACTAAAGGTCTTCCAGCATTTATTAAAACTACAACTGGTTTTCCTGTTGCTTGAATTGCTTTTACTAAATCTTCTTGAACACCTGGCAAATGCAAGTCACTTCTGCTTTTTGCCTCACCGCTCATATCACGTCTTTCTCCAATACTCAAGATTACAACATCTGCTTGTTTAGCTGTTGCAACAGCTTCTGCAAAACCATCTTTGTTTGTTCCTTCGATCTCACAACCTTTTGCGTACAATAATTTGGTGTTTTTACCCACTTTATTTTGTAAACCATCCCATTGCGAAACGATCCATTTATTGTAATCAACTTCTGGAAGTTCTACAGACCAGAAGCCCATATTCTCTTTGTATTCTTTAACCATTGGTCCAATAAATGCAATTGTTTTTACATTTTTAGAAATTGGTAAAGTCTGATTTTCATTCTTTAATAAAACAATACTTTTTTCAGCAACTTCAAGAGCCGCTTTTCTGTGTTCTGGGTTGTTTAATGCTTTTTCGGCACGTTTTTCATCAGAATATCTGTAAGGATCATCAAATAATCCTAATTCGAATTTCTTGCGAAGAATACGTCTTACTGCATCATCAACCAAATCAATCGAAACTCTGCCTTCTTTTACTAACTCTGCTAAATTCTTACGGTATGCATTACTTTCCATATCCATATCGCTTCCTGCAGTAATAGCTGAATAAGCTGCTTCTTTAAGATCTTTAGAGTAACCGTGAGCCACCATTTCTCCAATTGATCCCCAGTCTGAAACTACAAAACCTTGAAAATTCCATTTTCCTTTTAAGATATCTCTCTGCAAATGCGCATTTCCTGTTGCAGGAATTCCGTTAATATCATTAAATGAATTCATAAATGTTGCTGCACCAGCATCTAAAGCCGCTTTAAATGGAGGCAAATAGGTCTCCCACAACATTCTTTCGCTCATATCTACAGAGTTATAATCTCTTCCTCCAACACCTGCTCCATAAGCAGCAAAGTGTTTTACGCAGGCCATAACTGAGTTTAAATCTCCCAGTTTATTTCCTTGAAAACCTTTTACTCTTGCATAAGCAATTTTAGAACCTAGATAAGTATCTTCTCCTGCTCCTTCCATTACACGTCCCCAACGAGGATCACGGCTAATATCTACCATTGGCGCAAATGTCCAGTGAATTCCGCTTGCTGCAGCTTCTGTTGCTGCAACTCTTGCTGCCAATTCAATTGCTTGCAAATCCCAGCTTGCTGCTTCGGCTAGCGGAAGCGGAAAAGTAGTTTTGTAACCATGAATAACGTCTTGACCAAATAACAATGGAATTTTAAGTCTTGACTGCATAGCCAATTCCTGGTATCCTCTGGTATATTTTGTTCCGATTACGTTTAGCATCGAACCAATTAAACCTGCTTTTATTTCAGCTTGTTTGTTTGGGTTTATTGTAATTGGACCCGTTGCCTGATTGTCGCCAGTATATTGATTTAACTGACCGATTTTTTCTTCGATTGTCATTTTCTTCAACAGATCATTGACTTTCTGATCTATTGTCTGCTGTTGTGCCGACGCTAAAAGCGAAAGCATAAACAGCATAATTGTTGTTGTTTTTTTCATGTGTTTAAGTTGTTTACCAAACGTAAGTTGCTACTGCACCTGCATTTAGAGTGGTTGTGGTTTGTTTTTGGTTGTATTTAATATTAAATGTTGCAGCCGAAGCTCCATCATTTTCAACAATTAAAACGGTTTGTCCTGATGGAGTTTTGAAAGCCGCATTATATAAGTTTCCTGCAATATTACTTCCAATTCTTACCGAACCTTCTGGAACAAATTTAGAAGCATGCCCAATAATATAATATCCTACTTCTCTTTTGATGTTCTGATTCTGATCAATCATCAAAGCTCCTTTACAAGTCGAACATCCTCCTGGCGTAAAAGGTTTGTAGAACTCATCATTTGCCAATCCCCAAGAAAGTGCATTTTTGCTCCAGTTACGCATTGAACCAATTACTACATTTTTTACGCTCCATTTCAAGTCAGTTTCAAAATTAGTTCCTGAACCTGTGTATTGTTCGGTAAAATACAAATCTTTATTTGGAAATTCGTTATGAACAGTAGTCAAAGCGCTAATATCTCCTTCGTACAAGTGAAAAGCCGATCCAGTTACAAACGGATTCGCTTTTGGATCTCTTAAAATTGTCAAAGGATATTCTGGTTTGTTACAGTTGTGATCGTAAACAATGATTTTAGTTTTTATGTTTGCTTTCGCGAAAGCGGGACCCAAATGATTTCCAATAAAATCTGCCTGCTGTTCTGCCAACATTAACAAACTTGGATTATTTCCAGGGTGCAACGGTTCGTTTTGAGGTGTAATGGCATCAATAACAATTCCGTGAGATTTCATTGCTTGAATATATTTTACAAAATACTGAGCATAAACTCCATAGTATTTTGGCTGTAAGCTTCCTCCTTTAGAGCTTCCGTTATCTTTCATCCAAACTGGAGGCGACCATGGAGAACCCATTATTTTAATTTTAGGGTTTATAGCTAAAATTTCTTTTAAAACCGGAATAACATCGTTTAAATCTGGACCAAGATTGAAATGCTCCAAATTCATATCTGTTTGTCCTTCTGGCATATCATCATACGAAAAAACTTTTTCATTCAAATCTGATGCTCCAATACTTATTCTTAAATAACTTAGACCAATTGCATTGCCTTTTCTTGAAAATAATTCCTGAAGTAACGCTTCTCTTTTTGCCTTATCCAATTTTTTGATAGCCTGAGCGCTTCCTCCTGTTAGCGAGAATCCAAAACCTTCGATGGTTTGAAATTTCTCAGCTGGATTAATCTCGATTGTCTGATTTGAATTTGTTTCTGAACTAAAAGTCAAATCAGTTTGTTTTTTAAGTTTTGAAGTTTCATCTGTAGTAGTAATCCAAGATTCTACTTTTCCAGAATTGGCAGTAACACTTTTTGAAGATCCACAATTGAACTGCATCGCAATTAATGGCAGCAAAACTAGGATTTGAAGTTTTTTGTTGATGTTTTTCATTTTTAATCTATTTCTATTAAGACAGGCAAATGATCTGACGGATATTTTAAATCTTTAGAATCACTTAACACTGCGTGTTTTTGAACTTTTAGACCACTATTTTTTGAAATAAAAATGTAGTCTAATAATAATGTTACAGGTTCATTGTGTTTGAAATCGTTGAAAGTTCCTGAAGGTCCAAAAGGTTTTTCTATTGAAACATCTTTGGTATCATCCATCACTTTTTTGATTTCTCCAATTTGCGTTGTGTTTGGTTCAGAATTGAAATCGCCCATTAAAAAAGCTGGATAATTTTTAGTATTAAGTTCCTTCATTTTAGAAAGAACAAGCTGTACGCCTTTTACCCTTGCTTCTTCTCCCATATGATCCAAATGCAGATTAAAAACCCAAAATGACTTTTTAGTTTTTAAATCTTTAAAAAGCCCATAAGTACAAACTCTATTGCAGGCAGCATCCCAACCTCTTGACACCACATTTGGAGTTTCAGACAACCAGAAAGTGTTCGATTGTTCGACTTTAAAACGATCTTTTTTATAATAAATCGTACAAGCTTCGCCCAATCCTCCTTCTTCTCTTCCTACTCCAAATCTGCTATAATTTGGCAGAGCCGATACAATGTCTAAAACTTGATTTGGCGTTGCTTCTTGAACTCCGAAAATTTCTGGACTATAAAACCCAATTTGAGAGGTAAAATAATCCTTTCGTTTTGGCCACGCATTTTCTCCATCTGAAGCAACATCCAAACGGATATTATAAGTCATAATTTTTAAATTCTGACCATAAAATGAGTTCACGGCTAAAAGCAGCATTACTGCAAAAACAAGTTTGTTTATCTTTTTCATGTTAAAAAATTTTAATCTTGTAAATCTAGTATTTACGGGACTTTAAAGAAAAAAATTTATTTAAAAGTTATGTTAATTGTACACTCTTACATAATCAATTTCGTAAGTCGCTCTTTGAAAGTTTGGATCTACAGTTCCTCCAAAATTTCCTCCCATTGCTAAATTTAGAATCACAAAGAATTTGGCATTAAATGGAGTTGTGCTTGAGTTTTTATACGTGTAAAATAAATTATCGTCTACATAAAATTTGATGTTTTCGGCATCCCATTCGGCAGCGTAAATATGAAACTCAGTTGTCGAATTTGCAACTGTTGTTGTTTTGGTGTCTGGCGTATTTCCTGAACGTCCTGGAGAATGTAGAGACGAATGAATCACATTTGGATTATTTCCAACTGATTCTAAAATATCAATTTCTCCACATAACGGCCATCCCGCTGTGTCTATATTATCTCCCAACAGCCAGAAAGCTGGCCAAGTGCCACCGCCTACAGGCAATTTTGCACGAACTTCTGCTCTTCCATACTTAAAAGAAAATTTACCTCTAGTCAGCATTCTTGTAGAAGTATATTGGTTTCCTTGGTAAGCTTCTTTGATTGCTGTGATTTTCAAAAGGCCACCTTCGATTTTTACATTTTCAGAGCGGTTTGTGTAATATTGTAATTCGTTATTCCCAAAACCGTTTCCATTTCCTAAATCATATCCCCATTTTGAAGTATCTGGCGCTCCATCGGTATTAAATTCGTCTGACCAGATTAATTTTCTGGCTACGAAAATATTTACTGTTGTAGAAGTATTAGTATATTTTATTCCATTAAATGCCGTAACATCAATCGTATAAGTTTTGGTTCCTGGCTGAGTAAACTCATAAGAAAAATTGCTGGTTGTAAACTCTTTTGTTTCATTGTTTACTACTATTTTATATGACTTTGCATTAGAAGCATCAATTTTTAAATTAATTTTTCCGCTTCCGTCTCCATTTGGCATTTCAGCAGTTTTGCCAACTACATCAACTTGTACAGAAATTTTATCAGGAGCTACGACAGGAGTATCAGTTGTATCGTTGTTACTGCTGCAAGACTGGAACACAAACAACATTATTAAAGTAAGAACTCCAGCTCTATTTACGAGATTGATTATTTTCATCTTTTTATTATTTAAATGGTTTAGTTAATAAATTGAATATCAAGATAAATATTATTTCTACTACTTTTTGTTTTTGTTCGCAGCAAAGTCAAAATAGTTCAAATTAAAACCTCCTTTTTCAAATACAGCTTTCACTTTATTTGAACCTGATTTCAATGCGACATTAGATAAAACAGCTGTTTTCCATTTATCATTTTCTCCAGTTGCAGGAAGTGAAATCACTTCTGATTTTGTTCCTCCATCAATTTCTAAATACAATTTCCCTTCTGCTTTTTCGCTCGAATAACGAATCGCAACATTGTAAGTTCCTTCTTTTGCATCAACAGTGTACTGAATCCATTCTCCATCTTCAATGAATGAAACTTGATAGCCGTTTGAATCTTTATCCTTGCAAGGCAAAATATCAACTCCATCATTTCTCATGCTGTTGCCGCGATTCCATTGCTCGTCTTTTCCAGTTACGGATCTGTAATTTATAAAATCATTATCCGAATAAGCTTTTCCGTTGGTTCCTAAATCGTAATGCGTTGCTGCAATTTTGCCCGGAATTGCATTCTTCTTGTATGGTTTTGTATCGTCTGTCTGCACTTGTCTGAACATTGCATCTACCACATCTGGCTTAACAGTTACGTTTTCCATTTTGTAATTGTCGGCCATTTTCATCAAGGTCTTTTTTGCAAATTCTGGAGATGGTTTTAGACCACCATCTTTCCAATATTTCAACAGAGCATCATATTCACGAGTTTTAGTAACAGAAGCTACTCCAGCAATATTGTCTATTTTTTTCATTGGCCAGAATGCCCATCCAATGTTGTTTGTTTCAACCAATGTCAATGCATCTTTAAACCAAACATTAGAATTTTCTCCACTTTCTCCCATCCAGATTGGTACATTGTATTTTTCTCTATAGCCTAACATCTGTTCGATCGAAGCCTTGTCGGTATAGTTCCAATATTTGTGAAAACTTAAAGCTAGATTGTCATCCCAAAGAGGAAAAATGCCGTTGTAGTTATTTCCCCAGCAGTTTCCTTCAATAAAAATTAAATGATTGGTATCGACTTCGCGAATGGCTTTTGTAACCGCAACCATTAAATCTCTTAAAGGTCCGTTTGAATTTTCGTCACAGCCATTTTTATTTGATCCTGTAAAATTCCAGTTGGGTTCATTGATAATATCATAAGCGCCAATCCAAGGATTATCACGGTAACGAGAAGCCAATTTTTTCCACAGCGCAATCATTTTTTTCTGATTGGCTTCGCTTTGCCAAAGCGCTGGTTTTGTTGTATCAAAATCTGAAATCGCGGCGTCATTTCCTTGCCCGCCTGGAGCTGCGTGCAAATCTAAAATCAGATATATTTTATTTTCTGCACACCATTTAAGCAAATTATCGGTCATGGTAAAGCCTTCTTCTATCCATGTGATTTCACCGTTCTTTTCCTGTTCAATTGGCGGAGTGTACAGATTGTAATGCATTGGAAGACGAATAGAATTAAATCCCCATTTTGCCAGAGAATCGATATCTCGTTTTGTGATCCCGTTTGCTTTGTAGGCTGCATAAAATTCTTTTGTTCCCTCTTCGCCAATTACATCTTGTATTTTTTGTCGAATCTGATATTGCGGACTCGCAAATGGCTGTGTCTTTAACATGTAACCTTCCTGCACCATCCATCCGCCAAGACCTAAACCTCTTAAAAGAACATTTTTTCCATTACCGTCAACAATTTTTTGTCCGTCTCTGTGCAAGAAGCCTTGCCCAAAAGAAGCAATAGAAACTAGAAGCTGTATTGTTAAAATTATTTTTTTCATATCAAAAGGTCTCTAAATTTATTTCCAAGTGTAAGTTCCAACCGATCCTCCTTCAAGCGAAGTTGTTACCCATTTTCCGTTAAATTTAATATTGAAAGTCTCTGTAGCAGAACCATCATTTTCAACAATCAATACTTTAGAACCTGAAGGCGTGATAAAAGCTACATTTTGTAAATTGCCAGCTGAATTACTTTCTATCCTAGTTGATCCCATTGGAACAAATTTTGAAGCATGTGCAATAATATAATACGCTACATTACGCTCAAAACTGTTATTAGAAGTTATAGTTATAGCGCCTTTGCACATGTCACAGCCTCCATCTGTATGAGGGCCAAAATTTGCATTGTTAGCCAAATTCCATTCTAATGCATTTTTACTGTAATTTCTCATCGATCCGATAATTACATTTCGAAGATGCCATTTTAAATCGCCTCCAAATTGCCCGTCAGAAGAAGTCCATTGTTCTGTGAAATATACATTTTTGGTCGGGTATGAATTATACACATCTGTTAGCGCGCTGATATCTCCCGCATATAAATGAAAAGCCGATCCGTCTACAAATGGAGAAGCATCTGCATCTGCCAAAATTGTTTTTGGATAATTTGGATTATCGCAATTGTGATCGTAGGCAATAATCTTTACGCTTAAATTTGCTGCCTTAAATGCTGGCCCTAAACTGTTTTTTATAAAACTTGCCTGATCTACTGCAGACATATACATGCTTGGATTGTTTCCGTCATGCAAAGGTTCATTTTGAGGAGTTACGGCGTCGATTGTAATTCCTTCCGCTTTCATTTGCTGAATGTATTTTACAAAATATTTAGCGTAGACATTGTAATATTCTGGCTTAAGTTTTCCGCCTTTAAAACTAGCAACATCTTTCATCCAAATAGGTGCAGACCAAGGCGTTGCTAAGATTAGAATTTTAGGATTAATCGCCAGAATTTCTTTCAGCATGGCAATTAGATTTTTGTCTTTTTCTAAACTAAATTTATCTAAATTTAAATCTGTTTCTCCAGCTGCAAGATCATTATAAGTAAAAGGCGCTGCACTTAAATCTGAAGCCCCAATACTGATTCTAATATAACTTACTCCTATTGCGCTTTCTCCAGAACCAAATAACTCCTGCAATAGAGCAGTCCTTTTTGTTGCATTTAATTGGTTTATAACATCTACGCTTCCTCCTGTCAAAGTATATCCAAAACCATCAATTGTTTGGTATTTTTGTGTATCCTTAACTTCAATGTTTACATATGCATTTGCTGTTGTGCCAAATCCTAATATTACAGATTGTTTTTCCAACAAAGCACTCTGATTGCTCTTTGTGAGCCAGAAATCAACATCTTTTGTAACTACTACTGGAGGATTTACCACTGGCGGATCTACAGGCGGATTTTCTACCGGATCACTTGAAGAGGAACATTTAACCTGAGCCAATACAACCACCATACAGCAAAACGCTTTTATAGTATTCTTTAAATTAAACTTCATTTTCTGTGGTTTTTAGTTAGTTCGGCAATTAGTATACAATAGTTTGTATTGCATGTGCCGGAATTGTAATCGTTATTTTTTCTTTTTGATTTTCTAAAGAATAAACAACCTCTTTTTCAGATTGATTCATTACAATCGTAATCAATTGTCCGTCAGAGTTTTTAAAAGAAGTACTTAATAAAGATTTATCGCTTGTGGTTTCAAATACTCTTTTTGCGTTTGGTCTAATGAATTTTGAGAAATGTCCAATATAATAATACATCGGAGTATAAATTAATTCATCTTTTGTGGTATCAGCATGAATAGGTGCAAAACAGAAATTACCAACGTGGTTTGGCCCTCCATTTTGATCTAATAGAATATTCCAGTCTGTCCAACCAACTGTTCCATTATTAAAATCATGAATCATATTGATTCCGTAACGTTCTGCATTTCCCCAAAACTGATATTTAGAAGCATCAAATTTTTCAATACACCCTTCTGTAAAAAGCAGATTTTTGTTTGGAAATGCTTCGTGAACTTTTGCCACAGACTCAAATTGAGGCGGGCCACCATTCCATGTTTCATACCAATGAAATCCGATTCCCCAAGCATATTTAGAAACTTCAGGATCTGAGAAAACGAGATTGGCTCTTTTGGTTAGCATATCTCCTCGATTATGATCCCAAATAATAACATTTTTAGAACCTAATCCTTCTTTTTCTAAAGTTGGTCCAAGATGGTTTTTAAGAAAATCTCTTTCTGCTTCTGGAGTATAAATACAAGATTCCCATCTTTGTTTTGCCATTGGTTCGTTCTGAACCGTTAATCCCCAGATTGGAATTCCTTCTTTTTCGTATTCTTTTATAAATTTAGCATAATACAATGCCCAAGCTGGAGCAAATTCAGGCAACAAAACGCCGCCGTGCAAAATATCATTATTGTCTTTCATGAAAGCTGGGGGACTCCATGGGCTGACAAATAAGGTTAGTTTTCCGTCGGCTGTTTCAATTGCTTTTTTGATTAAAGGGATTCTATATTTGCGATCGTGGTCAATATTAAAAGTCTTTAGGTCTTTGTCTCCTTCAGAAATATAGGTGTAGCTGTCACTGCTGAAATCACAGCTGTGAATGTTTGTTCTTGCCAAAGAATATCCAATACCTTTGTTTTTATCGTAATAGGCCGTTAAGAATTCTTGCTGTTTTTTTGGTGATAATTTGGCAAAAACTTCTGCACTTGCATCTGTAATTGCACCACCGATTCCGAGAAAGGTTTGGTCTGTTTTTTCAGTATTTACTAAAATAGATACTGTTGATGTTTTTTGTTGTGTAGTGTTGTTTTTTGAAATTAGATCATTTGATAACGACAATTTCAAATTGGTGTTTTCGGCAGTAGTATAAACCTTTATTTTATTATTTTTTTGAGCTGTTATTTTTGAGGTAAAACAGCTTAATTGCATTAAGACAAAGGCTGATAAAAATATTTGAGAGGTAACTTTCATGTTGCTTAAAAAATCGTTTTAAAAAATTAAAAGCAAAGAGAAGACTAATATGGATGATTCAAATTAGTCCTCTTCATTACTTTACTACAAAATATTAATAAACAAGTGTTTGTATAGCGTGTGGCGGAATTTTGACTTCTGCCTTTTTATCTCCAATAATTAAATTGTAGGTAAGGTCATTTGCTGATTGGTTCATGACAATAGTGGCCATAGTTCCATCAGCATTTAAAAAAGAGGTGCTCAATAAGGCGCTTTTGCTCACTGCAGTACTTACTCTCACAGCATCTAAACGGATGAATTTTGAAAAGTGTCCGATATAATAATAAGATGGTGTGTAGATTAATTCTCCTGTTGTAGTATCTGCATGAATTGGTGCGAAACAGAAGTTTCCAACATGATTAGGTCCTCCAAACTGATCTAAAAGAATATTCCAGTCTGTCCAAGCAACTGTTCCGTTATTAAAATCATGAATCATGTTAGTGCCGTAACGTTCTGCATTACCCCAAAATTGATATTTTGATGCGTCAAATTTTTCAATACATCCTTCTGTAAACATCAGTTTTTTATCTGGATAAGCTTCGTTTACTTTTCCAACATTATCAAACATCGGCGCTCCGCCCGACCAAGTTTCGTACCAATGAAATCCCATTCCCCAAACATATTTTGATGCTTCAGGATCTGAGTAAATTACGTTGGCACGGTAATTCATCAAATCACGGTTATGATCCCAAACAATGATTTTTTTATTGCCAAGGTTTTCTTTTTTCAAAGTTGGCCCAAGATAATTTTTGATAAAATCTCTTTCGGCTTCAGCTGTGTAAATACAAGATTCCCAAGTCTGTACCGCCATTGGCTCATTTTGTGTAGAAGTTCCCCAAATTGGAATGCCTTCTTTTTCGTAGGCTTTAATAAATTTTACATAGAAATTTGCCCAAGTCTGATAGTATTCTGGAAGTAAAGTCCCTCCTTTTAATACATTTTTGTTGCTTTTCATAAAAGCATTTGGTGACCAAGGCGCAACGTATGTTGTTAATTTTCCTCCAGCTTTCTGTATAGCTTGTTTTATTAAAGGAATACGATATTGTCTATCATGATCAATAGAAAAAGTCTTCAGATCTTTATCTCCTTCTTCGATATAAGAATAGCTTCCACTGCTAAAATCAGAACTTTGAATTGTTGTTCTTAGCAAAGAATAGCCAATTCCTTTTTGTTTATCGTAATAAGCATTTAAGAATTCTGCTTGTTTTTCTTTTGAAAGTTTAGCAAATATTTCTGCACTAGCGTCTGTAATTGCTCCTCCTATTCCCATAAAAGTCTGAAACTTTTTGGCTGGTTCCACAAAAACAGAAGTTTCTGTTTCTAAGGGTTGTTTTGCGGCAGAAAAAGTCAAATTATCTGTAGTGGTCAATCGTAACTTTGAGTTTTCGGCAGTAGTGTAAACGGTTATTTTTTTTCCGTTGGTTGTAAACTCTTTTTTTGTTTTTGGCTGTTGTGCAAAAGCTGCAGCAGAAAACAAAAGGCATAAAATTTTTAAACTATTTTTTTTCATTCGCTTCCAATTATTATGATTTTAAATTGAAGTTTAGAAGAAATCAAAATCGAGTTCTACCTATGAAGGATTTAAAAAATAGCCCATACTCATAATGATTATGGGCTATTTACAACCAAACTTAAACTTAAACTTAACTTAACTTTTTATTTTCGTCGGAATTCAACTTTTATTGATAGTTAGGATTTTGTTTCAATTTAGTACCGTTAAGTTCTGTGTACGGAATTGGGAAAATCTCATCTGTTCCAGCATCAAAGCCTCTGTCAGATAATGCAGCTGCTGCATCTCCCCATCTTACTAAATCAAAAAATCTGTGTCCTTCACCTGCTAATTCCATTCTTCTCTCGTGCTTAATAGCTGCTAATGTTACTGGTACGTGAGGTAGTTTTACTCTATCTCTAACTGCATCAAGTAATGCTTGTGCTCTTGGTCCAGATCCTAAAGCTTCTGCTTCCATTAGGTAAGTATCTGCAAGTCTGATTACATAAGAGTTTTGTTTGTAGTTCAACTCTGAGTTACCACCACCTGTACTAACATCTGACTGTCTTGGAAGGTATTTGTTCAAGAAATATCCTGTATCTTGGTAAGCTGGAATATAGTTTGCTTTACCTGCTGCTTTTAATGCTTTTAAATCAAGAATTGTAGCTGCCATACGTGGGTCACCTTGCATTGCATCATATAATTTTTGAGTTGCAACGTTGAAAGCCCATCCTGAAGGAAGGTTTGGCGCAGTAGAACCTGCTGGTCTAGAATATCCTCTAGGTCCAACCATAATGTTTAAAGAGTTACCTTCGTCTCTACCATTCCCCCAGAACGTCCAATCAGAGTTACCTGCACTACTGTGAGATACTTCGATTAATGACTCTTCATTGAATTTGTTTGATGTTACCCATAAATCGCTAAATTCAGGCAATAATTTATTACCGTATTGGTTTACAGCTCCTGGCGTACCGTTTACCTCTGCTAAAACAGCTGCTGCTTCAGTTTTTTTGCCTTCAAACAAATATACTTTTCCTAAAAGTGCTTGAGCAGCTCCTTTATTAAATCTTCCAGCTTCAGTATCTTTTACCACAGTATTTGGTAAAACTGCAATAGCTTCTTTTAAATCTTTCTCGATTTGAGCATAAATTACTTCTGGTGCAACTTGCTCAGGATTATAGATTGTTTCTGTAGATAATGGCTCTAAAACTAATGCAATGTTTTTGAATAGTCTTACTAAGTTAAAATAGTAAAAAGCACGTAATGTTTTAGCTTCGGCAGCAAATCTGTTTCTAACAGCATCATTCATTGATGCTGCTGGTAATTTCATTAACAACATATTTGCTCTAGAGATCCCTTGGTAGTGATCATTCCAGTAACTTCCAGGAATAGTAATGGAAGTAAGCGAGTGTGTAGAGAAATTCTGTATTCCTGTTCCATCTGTAGAACTACCTCCTCCAGCATAAAAATCATCAGAACCAGCATTTAGCATGGCTACCAAATTTTCAAATCCTCCTGTATTCTTTCTAATTGGATCATACACCCCAATTAAAGCTGCATAGCATTGCTGTTCATTAGAAAAGTAAGTACTTGTATCAAATTTTCCTTTTGGGTCAATGGTCACAAAATCTTCAGAACAAGATCCTAACACTGCCATTGCCACAGCTACATATATATATTTAAATTTTATCGTTTTCATGATTCTTTAATTTTTTTAAAATTGAACGTTAGCTCCAAACAGAATAGATCTTGCTTGCGGATAAACTCCTTTATCTACACCATAAACCTGACCTCCAATTTCTGGATCAAATCCAGTGTATTTTGTAAAAGTGACTAAGTTTTCTCCTGTTAGGTAAAAACGAACTTTATCTGCTCCAATTTTAGATGATAAATTAGTTGGCATTGTGTATCCAACAGTTACCACTTTTAAACGTAGGTAATTTCCATCTTCAAGATAAAAATCAGACATGTTTGTGTAGTTTTTATTTGGATCATTATTAGTCAATCTTGGATAGTCGTTTGAAGTTCCTTCACCATGCCAACGATCTAAAGCTTTTGTTTGATAGTTTGCATTCAATACATCTAACCTTCTTAAACCTTGGAAAATTTTGCTTCCAGCAGCTCCTTGAGTAAATGCCATAAAGTCAAAGTTTTTGTAATCTAAGTTTACTGTGAAACCAAAAGTGTATTTAGGGATGTTAGTTCCTAAGAATTGCTTATCGTCATCAGTAATTTTTCCATCATTGTTAGCATCAACCCAACGGAAATCCCCAGGTTTAGCATTTGGCTGAATTAAACCTCCATTTGCATTTTTGTACGCTGCAACTTCTGCATCATTTTGGAAAATTCCAGCTGTTTTAAATCCGTAGAATTCGTTAAAAGAGTGACCAACTTGTGTTCTAGTTACAGGTCCCATAGATTGGAAAGAAGCATCTCCAACAATGAAGTTTGTAGATGATCCTACATAAGTAATTTCGTTTTTCAAGTAAGCAAAGTTTGCATTTACACCTAAATTAAATTCTCCAAGTCTTTTCTTGTAACCTAATTCAGCCTCAAAACCACTGTTATCCATATCGGCAATGTTTGCAGAAGGCGCATCAACTACTCCAACATATCCAGGAATTACAATATTTCTTAAGATTCCTTTTGTTGTTTTTTTGTAGTAATCAAGAGTAAGAGAAAAATCATTAAATAATTTTGCATCAAGACCTACAGTAGTTTGAGAAGTTTCTTCCCAACCTAAGTTTGCGTTTGGAAGAGTAGAGTTTCCGTAACCTGTAGTAATACCTCCTGAAGTTCCTACAGCATAGTTATAACCTCCAACAACTGTCGCTCTATATTTAAAGTCATCAATATTATCATTACCTACAACTCCATAACCTCCACGGAATTTTAAAGTATTAACTACATTGTTTTCTTTCCAGAAACCTTCTTTTGAAACTACCCATCCAAGAGAGAATGATGGGAAAACTCCCCATTTTTTGTTTTCACCAAAACGAGTTGATCCATCTCGACGAACAATACCTGTGAAAAGATATTTCTCCATGTAATCGTAGTTCGCACGTAAGAACAATGAAGATAATTTGTGCTCTACAAAATCACTTGCTCTGTTAACTCTATCCGATTGAGGAATATCAAAGTTAAAAGAAGCATCTTTATAGCTTGTAATTGGCAATCCAAACATCGTTACTCCAATAGAACCACCAATATTTTCAACATAAGCTCCTTGTCCAGCTAAAACACTTACGTTGTGATCTCCAAATTTGTTAGCATAGCTTAAAGTATTCTCAAGTGTCCATGCTAAAGATTTATTGTTGTTTTGGCTGTAGTTATTTCTATCAGCTTTCATGTTTGGGTTCAAGAAGAAAACCGGAGTAAACATTTGATCTCCCCAATAAGCTAACTTACCACCAAGAGTAGTTCTAAATTTTAAGTGACTTGTAATGTTAGCCTCTAAATAAGCATTACCTACAAAATCATCTGACCAGCTGTATCCTCCTAATCTTGTTTGGATATATCCAAGAGGGTTTGTCATCTCTTGTTGTACTAAAGAAGATATTCCGTAAGGATTACCATTTGCATCTCTAACAACATTTGGGTTAGTATAAAATCCTGAATTTGCTTCCGTCGGATCAGTAACCACAAATGGAGTAAGTGGATCTAAGTTGATCGCAGAGCTTAAAGGTCCACCAAACTCACTGTTTGTATTACCAATACCTTTTGTTTTTTGGTGTGTATATCCAAAAGTTTGTCCGAAAGTAAAGTAATCAGAAATTTTGTGTGTAGAGTTTAATCTGAAGTTTTTCTTAGTATAGTTAGAAATATCTGTAGTAACGATACCTTCCTGATCTTGAATTCCGAAAGAAGCGTAGAAAGTAGATTTTTCACCACCACCACTAATGCTTAATTCGTGTGTATATCTGAAAGCAGAATCATTAAAAATCGCATCCTGCCAATTTGTACCTTTTCCAAATGCTGAAGGATTAGGATATTTAATAGCTCCTCCGTCATTTAAAGATTTTTCATTCATTAAAGTAGCATACTGAGTAGCATTCAGCATATCTAACTTTTGAGCTGGAGCTGATATACCTGCAAAACCATTATAGTTTACAGAAATTTTTCCAGCTTTACCTTTTTTAGTTGTAACTAAGATAACCCCTGTAGCCGCACGTGTACCATAGATGGCAGCAGAAGCAGCATCTTTAAGCACCTCGATAGACTCAATATCACTTTGGTTGATAAAACCAATTGCGTTTGCATCTACAGCAATACCGTCAACAACCCATAAAGGATCGTTTCCACCTTCTCTAAATGTAGTGATACCTCTAACACGAACTTTAGACTTTTCACCTGGCTGTCCAGAAACTGCAGCAACAGAAACCCCTGCTACTCTACCCTGTAAGGCCTGTTCAACTCTTCCGTTTGGTACTTTTTCAAGATCAGCCGATTTTACACTAGAGATTGCTCCAGTTACAACAGATTTCTTTTGAGTACCATATCCAACCACTACAACCTCATTTAAAGATTGTGATTCTGGTTTTAATTGAATTGTAATTTTTGTTCTTCCGTTTACTGCTTCTGTTACTGTAGAGTAACCAATAAAAGTAATTGTTAATGATCCGTTTGAAGGTGCCTGAATCTGGAACTTTCCGTCAAAGTCTGACGCAGTAGACTTTGTAGTACCTTTTAATAAAACTGTTGCGCCTGGAACAGGCAAACCATTTTCATCGTTAATTATTCCATTTACTGTGACATCCTGAGCCACAGCCATAACCGAGAATAACAAAGATGAAATACAAAAAACAAGTAATTTTGTTAATTTCATTTTTCTAAAAATTTTGGTTAATTAATTAGTAATTTGATGCAATACTAAAACTAAATTTTTACTTTTCACAGGCAAAAATCATTACAAAAACACATCAAATCGAAAAAAATAATATTATAAAAACACATCAAAAAAAACATAATATATTGATTTTTAAATATTTATAAAAACAAAAAATAGTACTAAAGAAAAGTTAATTTTAAAAAATAACACTACACTATATTTATAGAGGAAAACTCTAGCAAAAATTATTAAAACTACAACGTGGTAGTAGCACCAAACACCTCGTAAATAGCTATTTTTTAAATAATTACGAGTGTAAAATCTTGATTTTTCATAAAAATCAAAAAATAAAGAATATGATATTTTTACCCTACTTTTTTTACATTATTGGCAATAATTTTTAACGAAGGAAAAATCTTATTTTCGATAAATTTATACAAAATACCTTACTTTTAACAAGGACTATAAGCAAGAAAAAACGAAATTTCATCTTCTAAAATTGGGAAAAAGGTCATTTTTTAATAAAAATGATCACGCAAGTCTTCTTTATATGCAATTCTAAAATCTCAGGCTACTTTTTTATTTAAAAGACTTTTGAGGAGACTAAGCATCAAAACTGGCAGAAATAATGTCCGATAGTATTTAATCTTTTAACACTGCTCGCATATATGAAGAAAAATGGACTTAAATCAAATGCACTCTTAAAATTGAACTCTCGCAATGTCATTTACACTTTATCTTTTCTATTCATGCTATGCTTTACAATAAATCCACCTTTATCATAGTAAAAGCAAAAAAAATAGCCCATAATCGAAATTATGGGCTACCCAGGCAATAAACTTAACTTAAACTAACCATAGTTTAAATCTTAAAATATGCTTGCACAATTTAGCGTAAGCATAAAATGTTTGAAATTCGAAAAAGGATTTTTTTAGTCTTCCTTTTTCGAAATAACTAACACAAAATATATTATTCAGGTTTGTAAACAAATGTCCAGCCAGTTCCAGGATCTTTTAAACTTCTCGGAACATATAGCACTAATTTGTCTTCTGTTAGTGTAATAATAGTATATTCATTAGCTGTATTTCCAGCCTCGTATCCTAAAATTTTAGAATTACTAATAAATAATTTTTTATTAGCAATATCCATAACAAAACTTCCTTTTTCTGCTGCTGCAGAAGCGGTTTGATAGTGATTATAGTTTGCTGCACCATTTAAGTCAAAGTGCATTTTACCGCTTGCATCCAAAGGAGGACAGCAGTCACCTGCATTCCACCATGCGCTCATAGCAGAATCTGGATTATCAGGAGGAGACATAAACCAGTACTGATCACCTGTACCCGCAACACCATCAAAGACCCATGTTTTACCAGCAGTAGTGTTGTTGCTAACTAAATCATACCAATCCTGATCTAATGGGGTATCAAGCTTATCAACCTGCACGTCTATGGTTTTAGTAAAAAACTCTGTTCCTAACGTACCCACGAACGTAAAAGTTGATTTTCCTGGAATTGGATAAACAATAGTCACTTCGTTAGTTAGTGCTTTTCCTAAATTATAATCCCAATAACCGGTAACACCAGGCGTGTTCATGCTTAAGGTAATCTTATTTCCACCAGCAGGGCTTTGCGAACTCTTTAATTCAACCCCTGCAACGTCTGTAGAATTCTGTAAATGTTGTTCATCTACAATCGGGTCACATGCCGAAAAGACCAGCATAAACACAGCAATTAGTAAATATTTTATATTATGAATTTTCATCTTTCTAATTATTAAAAGTTATTGAATATTACCAACCTGGATTTTGATTGTAAACTCCATTTAGCAGTCTTACTTCTGCTTCTGGAATAGGAACTAAACCTTTCGTTTCTGTTCTGTATTTCACACTATAATTAGCATCTACTCCAGAATTTCTAACTTGGATCACATCATTAAATGCAGTATCAACATCTCCCCAACGAACAAGATCAAACCAATGTATTCCTTCAAAAGCCAATTCGTGCAGACGTTCTGCTTTAATATTATCAAGAGAATATGCAACTGGCCCTAAATGTGCTCTCAATCTTACCGCATTCATGCCATCTGCTGTTTTGGTAATTTCAGAATGCATTAATAGTACATCTGCAAAACGCATGAAAATAAAGTCTTGAGCATGCATTAACTGCATATCTGCATTTGACCAAGCATACATCTGAACAAACATACCTACGTTTGATCCTTTGCCATTATCATGCTGCAACGAAGTATATTTTTTATTAAAATATCCTGTTTCATGATCTCCTTTGTCTTTTGCATAACCATCTGTTCCTTGATCGGCTCTGCCTACTTCTAGTATAGAACCTCTTTTTCTCGGATCTGCATCATCCCAACCACTATACAATTTTGGGTTTACGGTACACCATCCCCATCCTTCTCCAAAAGGAACTAGTGAATTACCACGCAACGAATTAAACAAGGCTAATCTGTTGGTATAAATATTACCATTTGTCCAGCCCCAGTCGCCAAAAGAAAATCTTTGTACAAACATAGTCTCATAGTTTCCTGTTCCAAATGTAGGAGTGACTCCATCTTGACCTACCCATGCCAAACCTTCTGTTGTAGCCCAAGGCAATACATTCTTTCCTGCACTTTTATTTACATAAGAATAAGCCCAAAGATTTCTAAAATCAGATGCCAATTTATGTCCACTATTATTGATGCAATCATTTAAATACGTTGCTACTTGCGCTCCTGTCAAAGAACCTCCTCCTACAAGTGGTAAATCTGTAGTTGCCTTCTTTTCAATATTACTCATGTATCCAGTGTAAAATAAAAATACGCGCCCTAGGTATGCTTCTGCAACCCACTTATTCGCATGACCGTATCTCGAAGTCGGAATACTTGGAAATGGCGTGGCAGGCATAGTCTCGATAGCCAATTTTAAATCGGATGCAATTTGCGCAAATGTTTCGGTATAAGTTGATCTCGCTACCAATCTATCTCCATCATATTTTATGATCATTGGTACTCCTCCAAAGAATTTAGCTAATCTGAAGTAAAAGAAAGCTCTCATAAACAAGGCCTCACCAACAGCCTGTTTTTTAAAATCTTCTGCTTCTTGAGGCGTATTAAAATGCTTGGAAAAATCTGCTAACGACGCTTTTTCTATGATAGCATTCGCTCTCGAAATCCCATTATAAGATTGTTTCCACATATCACGATAAGTGTCTTCCGCAGGATCTTCAAAGTTATCAACCCATTTAGCCGATTTATCATCAGGACCTCCCCCGCCAAACATCATATTATCCATCAAGTTGGCAGCTACCTGTTCTTCGCTATGCACATTTACTGTATAGATGGCATTATAAACACCGGCCATTGCTTCATTTATATCTGTTGGAGTTTTATAAAAATTATCCAAGCTCTTTTCTGAAAGATTCTCTGTATCAAGCTCATCATTGCAGCTAGATACCACAAAAATTGCTGAGATCGCTATTATATATCTTAGTTTTTTCATTGTCAATGTTTTAATATTAAAAATCTGCACTTAATCCAAACATTACTGTTCTAGATTGTGGGTATAAACCTAAATCTACTCCCGAAGCCCATGGAGCATTTGTATTATCTCCTGACCAACGAACCTCTGGATCCATACCATCGTATTTTGTAAATGTGTATAAGTTATTTACAGCAACGTAGAATTTAAGATTTGAAATAAATTTAATGTCCTTCAAAATTTCATTAAAGTTATAACCTAGAGTTACATTATTAATTCTTAGATAATCAGCATTCTGCATATAGATATCAGAAATATAATTTGTGTTTCTGTTTGACACTGAACTTAAACGAGGCATTTTGTTTGAAGTTCCTTCTCCATGCCAACGATCAAAAACATCTGAAGTGTAGTTTTGTTTCGGCATATCAGCAAATGATCTGTAAGATTGCATCACTTGCATTCCGTACTTACCTGCCATTGTAGTATTTAGATAAACATTTTTATATTCCAAGTTTAATTGGATACCTAGTTGGAAGTTTGCATTTGGATCTCCTAAAATTACTTTATCTTTTTCATCAATTACTCCGTCGTTATTTTGGTCCACAAAACGAACATCTCCAGGGCGCTGATCATTAAAATAAGGCTGACCTGTAGGCCCTACATAAGCATCAACTTCTTGTTGATTCTGCAAAATTCCAGCTGTTTTAAAACCATAGAAAGCGCCTATTGGATAACCTACTTGTGCTCTTGAAATTTCAGACGTTCCTTGAGAAAGCACATGAGCTGGCCCATTAATTATACCGTTTGCATTGGCAATTCTTGTAATTTCATTTTTATTAAAGGCGCCGCTCACAGTTAAACCGTATTTAAAATCGCCTACTTTATCTTTCCAGCTTACAGAAAATTCAACACCTTTGTTTTCAATATCCCCGCCATTTTTATAAGGATAGTCGGCACCAGCAGTTCCTGGCAATTCAGATAAAACCAGCCAGTTTTTAGTTTTTTTCTTATACCAGTCAAATGTTATTCCTAATCTAGAATTGAATAAACTTGCATCTAATCCAAAATCTAACTGTTCAGAAGTTTCCCAAGTAACATCTGCATTAGTAACTTTCGCAGGGTACGCAGTCTGGCCAGAAACCGGTTTAGTATCTCCAAAAAAGTAACCCGGGAAGGCATATTTAATATTAGAAGAATAGTAAAAAGCATAATCTGTATATTGATTACCATTTTGCCCCCAACTAGCTCTTAACTTTAAGAAATCAAGATATTTTGATGTGCTAGCCATAAAATCTTCTTTGGTAATAACCCAACCTGCAGATACCGACGGAAAATTACCATACTTATGGCCATCACCAAAGTTAGAAGATCCGTCACGACGAATAATAGCTGAAAGAAGGTATTTTTCTTTATAATCATACTGTGCACGAGCAAAATATGACATAACAGCGCCTCCTCCTGCTGCTTTGTCAAAACCTGTTGTATTGATATCGGCAACAGAACCAGGGCTTTTTGTATTGTCTAAATAAGCGTACTTTGGATCATTAGGAAACGACAAACCGTTTCTTGAACCATAGACGTTATTCTCAACAATTCTTTTCCATAATTCAGTACCAATAACGGCGTTAATATTATGATTCCCAAATTGTTTTTGATAAGCAACAGTGTTAGTCCAAGTTGAATTAGCTCCAAAATATTGAGATTGAGTTGCACCATCAACTGCATCATCATAAAGGACTCCTAAATGATAGGTTGGATTCATTGTTCTATTGTAGCCAAACCATGAATCAATTCCGTAAACAGATTTAAATCTAAGATTAGAAATAGGCTCAATCTCTAAAAACACATTTCCAATAATTTTATGATCTTTTGGATAATTGTAATTACTTCTATAATACATTATAGCCAGAGGATTAGTCTGATTTGTACTTAAGCCGTCTAATGTAGGGGTAAATCCAAATTCGTTAATATTTCTATCGATCGCGGTCTGCCAATAAGCAGGTTGTAACGGGTTTTGAGTTATAGCATTATGCAAGTCATTTCCATAAATATTTCCGCTAGAAACATCTCTTTTTTGAATATTTGTGTATGTCACATTTTCTCCAACGGTAATGATGTTATGGCTGTCATTCTTTTTCAAAACCATTTGAGTATTCAACCTTGTAGTCAATCTTTTAAATCCTGCATCTATAATATTTCCTCCCAAAATACCGTCCTGATCAAAATAAGAAACCCCTAATGAGTATGTGATATCTTCTGATCCACCTGTAATATTAATAGTATGGTTTACCACAGGAGCATCTTTTTTAGACATTTCATTAATCCAATTTGTTCCTGTCCAACCATTTTGTAATTTATTCCAAATTTCTTCTCCAAGCTGTGTTCCTGCGCCAGGGTAATTACGCTCCAACCAATCGTTGCTGGTTAGCATCTTTTTCCAGTCATTTGGCGCAAGTCCATCATTAACCCTTCCTTCGTCCATGATATACATGTATTCTTGTGCATTTAAAGGATCCAGATTTTTGTAGATGTTTTGAATTCCAAAATAAGAGTCATAAGAAATTCTAGCTGGTTTTCCTTTACGTCCTTTCACTGTAGTTACCAGAACAACCCCGTTTGCTGCTCTAGAACCGTAGATTGCAGCAGAAGCCGCATCTTTAAGAACGTCTATAGATTCAATATCCGAAGGGCTCAAATAATCGATATCTCCCACAGAGACACCATCCACGATATACAAAGGATTTGAATTTCCGATTGTACCAATACCACGTATAACGACTTTTGTACCAGCTCCTGGCGCACCGCTATTTCTTGTAATACTAATACCTGGTGCAATACCTTGAAGAGCTTCCATTGCAGATCCAGTATTCAGTTCCTGCAATGTTTCTCCTTTTAGGTTTGTCGAAGCACCAGTAATCAAAGCTTTCTTTTGTGTACCGTAACCGATAACCACAACTTCATTTAAGCTTTGAGATACTGCCTTAAGAGCAATTGTAAGCTTTGTTTTTCCGCCTATTGGCTCATTTACAGTTTCAAAACCAACAAAACTAATTGTTAAAGTTCCATTAGAGGGAGCACTAATCTGAAATTTCCCATCAAAATCAGATGCAGTTGCTTTATTGGTTCCCTTTACTAAAACCGTCGCTCCTGGGACGGGTAATCCACTTTCGTCATTAATGATTCCATTTATAGTCACATCCTGAGCAAATGCGACTACAGAAAACAGTAAAGACGAAACACAAAAAATAAATAATTTTGTCAATTTCATTTTTCTAAAAATTTTGGTTAATTAATTAGTAATTTGATGCAATTATAATGTTAAATTTTAATAAGTATTAGATTAAATTTCTTTACAAAAACACTTCAAATTAAATTTTAACACTCTACAAAAACACAACATATAACTCATAATTAATTAATTCACAATGATTTAATTTTTAAAAAAAAATGTTACAAAAATGTTAATTAAAAAAAACGTATATTACATTAGTTTAACAGCAACTATTGCGTTATAAATTAGAAATAATTTAAAAATCATGATTTATTATGATTGATAAATCAACAATTTAAAATCAAAATAAAGCATTTATAATAAAAATATATTTAAAATTTTATGAAATCCACAGTTAGATCTTTTGTATTAATTTTATTATTTTTCTTACAAATAAAAAGTTTCTCTCAAGTAAAAAATATTGGAATTCCAGACATAAAAAACTATAAAAGATCAGAATATAAAGGAGGAACTCAAAACTGGAGCATTGATCAGGACAAAAATGGAAATATTTATTTCGCAAATAATAGCGGTCTGATTCAATTTGATGGTTCAAACTGGCACAAATACTCCTTACCAAACAAATCTGAGATTAGAAGCTTAAAAATTGATGCTTTAGGAAGGATATTTGTTGGAGGAAACAATGAATTTGGGTATTTTAAAAATGACGAGAAGGGAATCTTAAAATATCATTCTTTATACAATCTCTTAAGCCCAATAGACAAAGAAAACATTAATCTTATCTGGAGGATTCACATTTTTAATGGAGAAGTTATTTTTCAATCCTTTAGCAAAGTATTCTTTCTAAAAAATGAAAAAGTGACTACTTTAACTGCCCCGCATAAATTTCAATTTTCATTTTTGGTAAACAACCGTCTGTATTTTCAGGACAAAACTTTAGGCCTGCTAGAATATAAAAACAGAAAACTTACCGCAATAAAAGGCACTACTATTTTTAATGATAAAGAAATATGGTCACTCTTTCCATTATCAAATAATAGATTATTATATGCCACTCTAGAAAAAGGTCTTTTCGTATCAGAAAACGGTATTATCAAGCCTTGGGCAACAGAAGCCAACGAGTTTATCAAGAAAAACACCTCTCTTGGAGGAGCCATCATCAAAAACAGATTTATAATACTAAATTCTGTATTAGACGGAGCCATTATCTGCGATTTAAATGGAAAAATAATTCAACATTTAAATCGTCAGAAAGGAATTCAAAACAATACTATTTTAGCCTCTTTTGTAGACAAGAAAAATAATATCTGGCTAGGACTTGATAATGGTATCACTTTTATAAATGAAAACTCACCCTTCTCCTATTTTGATTATAGTTACAATATAGGAACAGTATATGCTTCAACAACCCATAACGGAAATCTTTATGTGGCTACAAACCAGGGATTATTTTATCATGCATGGGGAAGCTCCTTTAAAGACAGTCCGTTTACAAGGGTTGAAGGGACAATTTCTCAAGTTTGGAATATTCAAGTCATAAATAATGTTTTAATATGTGCCAGTAATAGTGGAGCATTAATTATTGAGAACAATAGGGTTTCAAAAATACTTGACAACAAAGGTTATTTCGGATTTAAAAAAATACCCGATCATGAAAACTATATAATAGGCGAAAGTTATAACGGTTTTTCGGTTTTCAAACGATCAGCAACAGGATACGACTATTTACATCAAGTAAAAGGTTTTGACGAAACGACCAATAATTTTTCTGTGGAAATAGATGCAAATTATTTGTGGTTGAAGAAAAATCCGTTCCTATATCAAGTAAAGTTATCGGAAGATTTACAAAGGTTTGATTTCATAAAAAAACATGTTAACATTTCAGAAAAATTTAAAGGAATAAACAGTCTACAGAACATTAACGGTAAAGTATACTTCCAAGTAAAAAATCATTTTTACAGATATTCTGTCGAACAGGAAACATTTTTTGAAGATAAAAAAATAACAAACTTATTCAACGGAATCCCAACTATAAATACCTTAATTGAGGATTCTGCAGGAAATCTGTGGTATGCTTTTAACGAATCACTTGGCGTATTGGTCAAAAATAAAAATGGAACTTTTACTAAGAAACAGGCCATATTCTCTAACTTAACCGGAAATTTGGTAAACAATTATATTTCGGTTAACGCTATAGATCCGCAAAATATTTTTATTGGTTTAACAGATCGTTTAGCGCATTACAATTCGACTATTCCAAACACTTTTATGACAAAGCCGAAAGCTTTTATTGAAAGTTTTACCAATCCTGGAGATACGATTTTAACTGGAAATCTAACCAGCAAACTGGAATCATACAGCATACCTTACAAGTACAATCGTGTCAAATTTACTTTTGCATCGCCAACGTATGAAAATCAGGAAAACGTAATGTATTCGTATAAATTAGAACCTTTTGAAGAAAATTGGCGTGGCTGGTCATCTACAGCGATAAAAGAATATACCAATTTAAGGGAAGGTAATTATGTAATGAAATTAAGAGCCAGAAATAGCTATGGCATAGAATCAAACATTACTGAAGTCGAATTTACAGTATCTCCACCTTGGTACAGGCATTTTCTGGCTTATTTGTTTTACCTGATGCTCATTTTACTTGGAGCATACTTGATCTCTGTTAGGATAAAACTGAAAATCAGAAAAAATAGGTATTACGAAACCATAGAACAAAGAAGATTATACCTAGAAAAAGAATCAAAAATCAGACATGAACAGCATGATTTAGAGAAAGAAATCGAAAAACTGAAAAACGATAAGCTTCAAATTAAAATTTTAGCAAAAGACAAAGAATTAGTAAACAACTCTTTACAAGTAGTTAAAAAGAATAAAGTTTTAAACGGAATTATTCATAAACTGAAAGACATAGACACTGCCATATTAGACGATACTACTAAAGCAGAATTTAGCAAACTTCATAAAAGTATTGTAAAAGAAGTAAACACCGACAAGAGCTGGAAAGACTTAGAAAAACACATTAAAAACGTTCACTTCGAATTTTTAAAGCGATTAAAAGGACAATATCCTACCATCTCTCCTAGAGAATTAGATTTGTCTACTTATTTATTAATGAATATGTCTACCAAAGAAATAGCTGAAATTATGAATATTTCTACAGGCGGAGTTGAATTAGCACGTTACCGTCTAAGAAAGAAACTAGGACTAAACAAAAAAGAAAACCTAATTGGGTTCTTAATGAGTATTTAAAAAGAAAGCCATTCAGTGTTGAATGGCTTTCTTTTTAAATATAATCTAACGTTCTTTCTAAGGCCATGCCTCGCGAACCTTTTATTAATATCATATTAGAATCGAACTTGAAGGTCTTTAGGAATTCAGCAAAGGCATCAAATGTCTCAAAAAACTGAATATTCTCATTCGAAATCTTGTTAGCAAAAAAAGATTTACCCAATAAGAAGCATTGAGCATCATTCTGATTTGCTAAAGAATCGACAATAACCTTATGCTCATAAAGGCTTTCGTCGCCTAATTCGAACATATCTCCAAGAACCATAATCTTATTTTTCTTGTCTAATTGTAGAAAATTGGTAATAGCAACAGCCATACTGCTAGGATTAGCATTATAAGCATCCAAAATAATCTCATTTGATCCTTTTTGCATCATCTGAGATCTATTGTTTGCTGGGATATAATTTTCAATAGCGCTCTTTATATCGCTTTCTTTTACATCAAAATACTTTCCAATTGCTGCTGCTGCATTAATATTATTAGCATTATAAAGTCCGATTAAATGCGATTCTATAGCAAAATCATTGTACTCTATAGCCACAAAAGGATTTGCGGTAATACTCTGAATATTTAAATCTGCATTTTCCTTTTTTACTCCAAAAGTAAATGATTTTATCCCTTTTGATTTTTCAATCTGAATAGGATCTTCTAGATTTACAAAAACAATTTTCTGGTTTGCGGCAAGGTACTGATACATTTCGCTTTTACCAGCAATTACTCCTTCAACTCCACCAAAACCTTCCAAGTGCGCTTTTCCGAAATTAGTTATGTATCCAAAATCAGGTTGCGCAATCTGACATAGAAATTCGATTTCTTTTTGATGATTGGCTCCCATTTCGACAATTCCAATCTCTGTTTCTTTTGTAAACGAAAGCAAAGTTAATGGCACGCCAATATGATTGTTTAAATTGCCAATAGTCGCTTTTGTTTTAAACTTTTTTGACAACACAACATTGATTAATTCTTTTGTCGTTGTTTTTCCATTACTTCCTGTCAAAGCAACAATCGGTAACGCTAAATAAGTTCTATGGAATTTTGCTAATTCCTGAAGTGTTTGCAGACTATTTTCCACCAAGATAGTCCTATCATCAATAAAATAAGATTCGTTGTCAATAACGACAAATAAAGCGCCTAAGTCTAATGCTTCTTTGGCAAATGTATTAGCGTCGAAATTCTCTCCTTTGATAGCAAAAAACATCGAATTATTTTCAATCTTTCTAGTATCAATAGATAAAGAACTGCACTGTAAAAACAAGTTATGAATGTCTTGAATATTCATCTATAATTTTTTTAATAAGTCATAAAAGTAGAAAAAAAACAATAAAAAAATTCCAAATTCCAGACTGAATATTCAGCTTTTGGAATTTGGAATTTTTATTATTTGAATTCCTAAATTTTAGTTTCTAGGAGATTTTCTTTTTTCAGCTTTAGAACCTACTCTAGACATTGCACATCTGAAACCAATATAATCTGTTGCCATATCTTGAGGGAAGTATCTTCTTTGAGCTGGATCTAACCAGTAAGCTCTATCTCTCCACGATCCTCCTTTGTAAACTCTTACTTTATCATCAATTAAAGTTGTACGTTTACTAGAGTTATCATATTTTCTGATCATTTTTCCTAAACTGTCTGTTGTAACGTTGTGCTTAGGAGAGTTGTACATTGCCTGATCTGCTTTAGGTCCAGACTCTGAATCACCAAAATCAAAAAATCTAGAAGATTGTTTGTCACCATCTCTGTAGTTGATGTTATCGCTTGTACTGAAATTTGTTCTCAAGTATGTTTCTTGCTCATCAACTGGAACTTGTGCAATTTCTCCAGGAAGGTTTCTTGCAATAACTTTACCGTTACTTAAAGTGTCATATTTAATAGTAGATGTTGTAACGATTTCGATTTTACCATCTTTACCAATTTTGTTTTTAGCATATTGGTTACCTCTGTAATAGTTGAAATCATTTGCTTCGTTATCAATAATAGGTCTGTAAACGTCAGCTACCCATTCTGCAACGTTTCCTGCCATATCATATAGACCGAAATCGTTTGGCGCATAACTTTTCACAGCATTTGTGATATCTGCTCCATCATCTGACCAACCTGCAATTCCACCGTAATCACCGTTTCCTTGTTTAAAGTTAGCCAATTGATCACCTTTGTTTTTACGTTTGTTAGAACGTGTGTAATCTCCAGACCAAGGATATTTCTTTTGTCCTTTGTAGATATTGTACTCTCTTTGTCCAACATCAGCAGCAGCAGCATATTCCCATTCTGCTTCAGTAGGAAGCCTGTATTCTGGTAAAATAATTCCAGAAGAACGTTGTGCATATACATTTGTCTGTTCAGGTACTACACCGTCTTTTCCTGCTTTTGGTTTTCTTCCATCAGGGCTTTTCTTTAATACGATTTCTTCGCTTGCACCGCGTGATGTACTTGGAGACATTAAATATCCTTCCGTATTAAATGCATTTTCAGCATTAACATCATTTGTTTTAGCTCCTTTTTTAAGATATCCGCTTTTCTCTAAAACAGCCTCGTTTACACGGTCTGTTCTCCATTTACTAAATTCAACAGCTTGAATCCAGTTAACACCAACTACAGGATAGTTAGCATAAGATGGGTGTCTTAAATAGTTGTTAGTCATCGTTTCGTTATATCCTAAACGATTTCTCCAAACTAATGTATCAGGAGACGCTCCTTCGTAAATGTTTTTGTAATTTTCTTCTGTTGGTGGAAAAACTTTCTTTAACCACTCTAGGTATTCTAAGTACATACCGTTCGTAACTTCGGTTTCATCCATATAGAATGATTGAACGTGTTGTTGAGTTGGCGTGTTATTCCAATCGTGCATAACATCATCCTGTACTTTACCCATAGTAAACGTACCTCCTTCAACAAAAACCAAACCAGGACCAGCCTGTTGTTTTTTACCTGCATTTCTGGCAGCAGTTCCATTCTGACTATCTACATCCCAGCCAGTAGCTCTAGAAGCGTGAGTGGAACTCGATTTTTTGCTACAACTAGCCGTGCCCAACATCAATACCATTGACATCATTAACTGCAAGACTACAATTTTGTTTACTTTCATACTCATTCTTAGGTGATAAATTTAGGTGCTGCAATATAATAATTAACATTTAATTGGCAACATCTGTTCTAATAATTTTATTTAGCTGTTTTTTACCAGAAAATAACCTTTAGTTACGAACGCAAAAATATACTTTTTATTATTACTATAACATGAAATACTATATTTTTACTTACTAATTATTTTTTAATTAAATTTCGCCTTTTTAACCGATGAAGCAAGCATTTCTAATTTACTTTTTTTTAATTCCAATTCTCTCGTTTTCACAGACAAATGGGACTATAACAATCGATTGGCAAAACAAAAAAGAGGTAAATTATGGCGAAAACAAAATCACAATTCCATACTTCTCAGGAAGCAGTTTTCGCTTCGACATTACAAAAAAAAGCATAATATTGCTTCAAAATCTAAATCAATCTGGCATTTCAGCTGGCAGTTCTGCGCAAATTAGCAACATTGTTTACGAATCAATTTCCAGAACAGATTTAGGCGATTTAACACCTGAAAACATCCCTGAAAAACCAAACGAATCGGTAATTGTGACCAACGCAAGAGACATACAATATTCTTTCCTTTCTTTGTCTCCTATAATTAAAGAAGGAAACAGCTACAAACGAATAAAGTCCTTTTCTTACTTTATTAACAATACAACCGCACGAACTGCATCTGTTTCCTCGTTTCAAAAATCTGCCGCAATTGTAAATTCTGTTTTGGCTTCTGGAGATTGGTATCGCTTTTATATTCAGAAATCAGGAGTTTATAAAATAGACAGGTCTTTTTTACAAAGCTTAGGTTTCGACGCATCTAAAGTTGATCCGAGAAGAATCAAAATCTATGGAAACGGAGGACGAATGCTTCCTCTTGCCAACAGTGCTTATTATCCTAATGATTTAACAGAAAACGCAATTCAGATAGCTGGCGAAAACGACGGTGTTTTTAACAATGAAGATTATATTCTTTTTTATGCTGAAGGAACTGACAACTGGAATTCCGAAAGCCAAACCAACATTAACTTATACGACAACAAGTCCTATTATTATATCACCGTTTCTGGCGGTGATGGAAAGCGAATTCAGAACCTAAATCAACCGACAGGAAACAGCACTTTAGAGTTAAACACGTTTGATGACTATCAATACCATGAAATTGACCAAACCAACATTGTGCATCTTGGACGTCAATGGCTCGGAGAATCATTTGACATTAATCAAGAGCAGGAGTTCACTTTTAGTTTTCCAAATCTTGACACTTCTGTACCTGTGAAAATAGAGTTAAGCGCAGCCGCTGCGTCTTTAACGCCTACTTCTTTTGCCATAACAGCCAACGGACAAAGCGTAGGTTCTATAAGCTTCCCATCTTTAATAGCTAACTCTGACACGAAATACACAATAGGCAAACTCCCTGCAAATGCTCAATTTACTGGAACAGACAATATCAAAATAAAACTTACTTATAATAATAATGGTGTTCCAGGATCAAAAGGCTATTTAGATTACATCAACCTAACTGCAAAACGAAAACTTTTAGGCACAGGAAAACAATTTCATTTTCAATACAACGCTGCGGGTTCTACAGCTGGAATTGCCAATTATACAATTGGAAACGCATCAGGAATAACTCAAATCTGGGACGTTACAGACCTATACAATGCTTCTAAAATTGAAAACACCAATCTGCCTTCTTTTAGCTTTAAAGCTAATTTAGGAGAGGTTAAAAAATACATTGCAATAGATCCTTCTGATTATTACGCTCCATTAAAAGAAAATCAGTCAAAAATTGCCAATCAGAATTTAAAAGGAACACTTTTTAGAAACAGCCAAAATATTTTTCAGGATATTGATTATGTTATAATAACTCCAAAATCTTTAGCTTCTCAAGCCGAGAGATTGGCCAATTTCCATAGAACAAACTCCCATTTAAATGTAAAAGTTATTGCATTAGAAAACATCTATCAAGAATTTTCTTCTGGCAAACAAGATATTGTCGCTATCAGAAATTGTATCAAATATATTTATGACAATGCTTCGTCTACAGAGAGAAAAGTACGCTACATAAATCTATTCGGAGATGCTTCGTATGATTACAAAGACAGAATTTCGAATAACACTAATATTGTACCTATATATCAATCCTTAATAAGTAATACCGTAGGTGAAGCTTCATTTGCTTCTGATGATTTTTACGGATTGATGGACACTAACGAAGGAGTTGTCATTCCGTCTCTTGCCGGAATTGATATTGCCTTAGGAAGAATGTTAGTTTCAGACAATGCGCAAGCGCAGGAAATGGTAAATAAAGTTTTAGAATATCATGACACAAAATCTTATGGGAACTGGCGAAACAATGTAGTTTTAATTAGCGATGACTCCGACAAAGCAGGCGACCAGACTTTACAAGCAAACCAAAATGCTCTTGCAGATCAAATCGCGACTGAAAAACCTTTTTTCAATATCGACAAAATTTTTCTAGACGCTTACACTCAAGAAGCTTCTGCAGGCGGATCGAGATACCCAAAAGCAAGAACCGACTTTTTTAATGCTTTTGAAAAAGGTGCCCTAATATTTAATTATTTAGGACATGGCGGCGAGGATGGATTGGCCAGCGAAAGAATTTGGGAGAAATCTGATGGACAAAACCTTACCAATCAATACAAATATCCACTATTCATTACAATCACATGTGAATTTTCTCGTTTTGACGATCCAACAAGACCTACAGCTGGAGAATATGTGTATTGGAATCCAAAAGGAGGTGCAATTTCAATGCTGACTACAGTTCGCGAAATCGGACAGACAAACGCCGAAGAATTCAACAGAACAATTAACAAAAACCTTCTTTCTTATGGCTCAAATCAATACAATACTATTGCAGAATCCTTAAGAATATCCAAAAATGAAAATCCGAGCTCTTCTAGCAATGTTGTATTTTATATCGGCGATCCCGCTTTAATGCTCGCTATTCCAAAACCGAGAATTAATTTAACAAAAGTAAACGATATTGTGATTTCGCAAGCAATTCCTGATTTGAAATCATTGTCAAAAATTAAAATTTCAGGAGAAATCACAGACGAAAACAACATCCTTTTAAGCAATTATAATGGAGAATTGGCTACCGCTATATTTGACAAATTAATTACGAATACCACTTTAAATAATGACGGTTTTAGCCCTCCAATGCAATTTAAGACTCTTGGCGAAACCATTTTTAGAGGAAATGCATCAGTTACCAACGGTCAATTTGAATTTAGCTTTGTTGTTCCTAGAGACATTAGAATCCCTGTTGACAATGGCAGAATCAGCTTTTATTCAAAAAAAAATGAATCATTAGAAAACCAAACTGGCTATAATAATACCATAAAAATTGGAGGAATTAACGAAAATGCACCTCAGGACAATATAAGTCCAAAAGTGAAGTTATATATGAACGATGAAACTTTTGTATCTGGTGGAATTACAAATGAATCGCCATTTCTTTTGGCTTTTTTAGAAGATGAGAACGGAATTAATACAGCAAGCGGAATCGGACATGATATTGTCGCTATTTTAGATGGAGACGTAAGTAATCCTTACATTTTGAATGATTATTATCAGACAAAATTAGATGATTACACCAACGGAAATCTACGTTTTCCATTCCGAAATTTAGCTCCTGGACTGCATACCGTAAGTTTTACCGCTTGGGATGTTTACAATAATCCCGTTACGAGTGAGATTCAATTTACAGTTGTAGGAGATGATTCTTTGACATTATCACACGTTCTTAATTACCCAAATCCATTTTCAACTTATACACAATTTTGGTTTTCCCATAATAGACCTTATGAACCATTAGACGTACAAGTTCAGGTGATGACAATTACAGGAAAAGTAGTCTGGACAAAAAACCAAACTGTTACAACAGAAGGGTTTTTATCAAGAGAAATAACATGGGACGGAAGAGACGATTTTGGCGACAGAATCGGAAAAGGAGTATATATTTACAAACTGACTGTAAAATCGAATTTAACAAATAAAAAAGCAGAAAAATACGAAAAGCTTGTCATCCTATAATATTATATATATTTGCACTACCAAAACACTAATCCCATAAATGAAAAAACTATCACTTTTACTAATTTGTATTTTTAGCATTTACACCTCAAAGGCCCAGGAATCAAGGCCTATTGTTACTGGAGTACCTTTTTTATTAGTCGCTGCTGATGCTAGAGCAGCTGGTTTGGCAGATCAAGGTGTAGCCACTTCTGCCGACGTTTTCTCACAACAATGGAACCCTGCCAAGTATGCATTTTCTGAAGATGCACAAGGCCTTTCCATCAGTTACACCCCTTATTTGACAGATCTCGCCAATGATATTTCGCTAGGTCAGGTTACGTATTACAACAAAATCAACGAGCGAAGTGCATTTGCAGGAAGTTTTCGTTATTTTGGTTTTGGAGGAATCGAGTTGAGATACACTGGAGACCCAAATGAAGCGGTGCGAGAAGTAAATCCAAACGAATTTGCTTTAGACGGATCATACTCACTTAAATTAAGTGAAGAGTTCTCTATGGCAGTTGCTGCTCGTTTTATTAACTCGAATTTAAAAGTCGCTTCAGAAGAAGTTGATGCCACATCTGCAAGTTCATTTGCGGTAGACGTAGCTGCTTTTTACCAATCGGAAGAAATTGCTTATCAAGATTTCAACGGTAGATGGAGAGCTGGTATCAACCTTCAGAATATGGGGCCAAAAATCAGTTATGATAATGACAATGTAAGTTCAAACTTCCTACCAGCTAATTTAAGATTAGGAGGAGGATTTGACTTTATTTTTGATGATTACAACAAACTTACTTTAAGCGCTGAACTTACTAAACTTTTAGTTCCAACTCCTCCAGGAATCGGAACACCTGTAGATGTAAATGGTGACGGAGACTTTGATGACCCTGAAGATATTTCTCAACAAGAAGCAACAGATATCGGCTATAGAAATTATAATGATATTGGCTGGTTTGAAGGAATGTTCAAATCTTTTGGAGATGCACCAGGCGGATTTAAAGAAGAAATGAAAGAAGTAACCTACAGTATCGCTGGAGAATATATGTATCAAGATGCTTTTGCATTCCGTTTAGGATACTACCACGAAAGCCCAGAAAAAGGTGCTAAACAATTTTTCTCTTTAGGAGCAGGATTTAAATACAACATTATGAAAATTGATGTTTCGTACTTATTCTCAGCATCTAAAATAAAAAACCCGTTAGAAAACACGCTTCGTTTCTCTTTAACGTTTAACTTTGGAGACAAATACGACACTTATTAAGAAAGGCGATTAACATAAAAATAATTCAATCCAAATTCCGGCATTTTAGGAATTTGGATTTTTTTTCCCTTATAAACAGATGAAAGAAATTAATTTAACCACTTCATTTACACTATTTGATAATTTAAATGAACTTCCAGCCGAAATTCAAGATTTAATGAACCAAGCTGTCGAAATCAGAAAAAAAGCTTACGCCCCTTATTCACAATTTAAAGTTGGCGCGGCTTTACTTTTAGATAATGGAAAAGTTATCTTAGGTTCTAATCAAGAAAATGCAGCTTATCCGTCTGGACTTTGCGCAGAACGCACTGCTATTTTTTATGCAGGAAGCGCATACCCGGAGGCCAAAATCTTAAAAATGGCAATTACAGCCGCTTCAGACCTCAATCAGACTACTGCCCCTATTCCGCCATGTGGATCGTGCCGACAATCAATCGCCGAATACGAAATAAAACAAGATACCCCTATTGAAATCTATTTTATGGGAGAAATTGGTGAAATTTATAAATCATCATCCCTAAAAAATTTGCTCCCATTGATGTTCGACAAAAAGTTCTTGTAAAAAAAAGCCAAAAAGTAGCGTTTTAATTTTAGTTCTTAAATGTAATGTCTTATTTTTGCATCCCGACCTTTCGGGCGCAAATTTGTGGGAGGAAACTATTTTGCGTTACAGGCACAATAATCGATAACACAAACAACTTTAGCAAAAGAAAGAATTCAGATGAAAGAAGTTACAAAAGAGGTATATTTAAAGTGGTATGAAGACATGCTACTTTGGAGAAAGTTTGAAGACAAACTTGCAGCGTTATACATCCAACAAAAAGTTAGAGGTTTTCTACACTTATATAATGGTCAAGAAGCTGTACTAGCAGGTGCTTTGCACGCTATGGATTTGACCAAAGATAAAATGATTACTGCTTACAGAAACCACGTTCAGCCAATCGGTATGGGAGTTGATCCTAGAAACGTAATGGCAGAACTTTTAGGAAAAGCAACAGGAACTTCTAAAGGTATGGGAGGTTCTATGCACATTTTCTCTAAAGAACACGGTTTTTACGGTGGACACGGAATCGTAGGTGCTCAAATCCCAGTTGGGGCGGGTATCGCTTTCGCAGATAAATATTTTAATACTGGCGGTGTTACTATGACTTATTTTGGTGATGGTGCTGCTAGACAAGGTTCTCTTCACGAAGCTTTCAACATGGCTATGTTATGGAAACTTCCAGTTGTATTTATCGTTGAAAACAACGGTTATGCAATGGGAACTTCTGTAGAAAGAACTGCAAACCATACTGACATCTGGAAACTAGGTTTAGGTTACGAAATGCCTTGCGGACCAGTTGACGGAATGAACCCTGTAAAAGTTGCCGAAGCAATGCACGAAGCTATCGAAAGAGCGCGTCGCGGAGACGGACCAACTTTCCTTGAAATGAAAACGTACCGTTACAGAGGACACTCTATGTCTGATGCACAATTATACCGTTCTAAAGAAGAGGTTGAAGAGTACAAAAAAATCGACCCAATTACGCAAGTTCTTGACGTAATCTTGGATCAAAAATATGCTACTGAAGAAGAAATTGAAGTAATTGACCAAAGAGTTAAAGACTTGGTTGAAGAGTGTGCGAAATTCGCTGAAGAATCTCCATACCCAGACTTAAAACAATTATACGATGTAGTATACGCACAAGAAGACTATCCATTTACACCTCATAAATTATAATATCATGGCGATTAAAGTAACAATGCCTCGTTTGAGCGATACTATGACTGAAGGAACGGTAGCAACTTGGCTTAAAAAAGTAGGCGACAAAGTAAGCGAAGGTGATATCTTAGCTGAAATTGAAACAGACAAAGCAACAATGGAGTTCGAATCTTTTAACGAAGGAACTCTTTTACATATCGGAATTCAAGCTGGAGAAACTGCTCCTGTTGATTCATTATTAGCAATCATTGGTAAAGAAGGAGAAGATATTTCTGCTCTTTTAGCTGGTGGTGACGCTCCTACTGCTGAAGCTCCAAAAGCAGATGCTCCTGCTGAAGCAAAAACTGAAACTGCTGCTCCTGCAAAAGCTGCGGCTGAATTACCAAAAGGTGTTATAGTTGTAACTATGCCACGTTTAAGTGATACAATGACTGAAGGTACTGTAGCAACTTGGTTGAAAAAAGTTGGCGATACAGTAGCTGAAGGAGATATCTTAGCAGAAATTGAAACAGACAAAGCTACTATGGAGTTTGAGTCTTTCAATGCTGGAACATTATTATACATCGGAATTCAAGAAGGAAGCACTGCTCCTGTTGACAGCTTATTAGCTATCATTGGGCCTGCAGGAACTGACATTTCTGGAGTTGCCGACAACTTTACTGCTGGCGGCGCTGCAACTGCAAGTGCTCCTGCTGCTGAAGAAACAAAAGCCGCTCCTGCTGCACAAGCTACAGAAACTGTTGCTGAAACTTCAAACGGAGGAAGAATTTTAGCTTCTCCATTAGCTAAAAAAATCGCTTCTGATAAAGGAATCTCATTAAATCAAGTTAAAGGATCTGGAGAAAACGGAAGAATCGTAAAAAGCGATATCGAAAACTTTACTCCATCTGCTCAAGCACAAACTGCTGCTTCAGCTCCTGCTGCTAAACAAGAAGCATCTGCTCCTGCTGCTCCAAAAGTATTTGTTCCTGCTGGTGAAGTTTACACAGAAGAGATCAAAAACTCTCAAATGCGTAAAATCATTGCAAAACGTCTTTCTGAATCTTTATTCACTGCTCCTCACTACAACTTAGTGATCGAAGTAAGCATGGACGAAGCAATGCAAGCTAGAGCTGCTATCAACAGCGTTCCAGATACAAAAGTATCTTTCAACGATATGGTAATCAAAGCTTGTGCTTTAGCATTGAAAAAACACCCAAAAATCAACTCTACTTGGAAAGAAGATGCTATCATCATCAACCACCACGTAAATATTGGTGTTGCCGTAGCTGTTGAGGACGGATTAGTAGTTCCTGTATTGAAATTTACAGATGCTATGAGTTTATCTCAAATTGGTGGATCTGTAAGAGATCTTGCTGGAAGAGCTAAAAACAAAAAACTTGGACCACAAGAAATGGAAGGAAGTACTTTTACAGTATCTAACCTTGGTATGTTTGGTATTACTGAATTCAATTCAATTATCAACCAACCAAACTCTGCAATCCTTTCTGTAGGTGCAATTGTTGAGAAACCAGTAGTTAAAAACGGTCAAATCGTAGTTGGAAACACAATGATGTTATCATTAGCTTGTGACCACAGAACAATTGACGGTGCAACTGGAGCTCAGTTCTTACAAACATTAAAACAATACATCGAAAGCCCAGTTACAATGTTGGCGTAATCGTTGTTAATTTTATAATTAAATCCCGTTTTGTTTATTCAAAACGGGATTTTTTGTTTAATTTTCATCCTCAAATTCAAAACCTCACAAAATGAAGAAACTAATTCTTGTCGCTTTATTTCTGACAGCAATTGCTTGCCAGAAAAAAGAGCAAACAGAAAAAACAGCTGCTGTTGCAGACGAACACAGTTACTCTAAACCAGAACTTGCTATTGCAAAGCATCTTGATCTTGATATCAAAGTTGATTTTGACACACAAACTATTTCTGGAAAAGCATCTTGGACAATTGACAACATCAGTAAAGGAAACGAAATTATTTTTGACGAAAACACTTTAAACATTACAAAAGTAACTTTAGGTGACGACGAAAAAGAAACAAAATTCGAGCTTGGTGCAGCCACAGAATTTCACGGAAAACCACTTCATATTACAATCGAGCCAAACACAACCAAAGTAAATATTTATTACAATACCACTAAAGATGGTGTAGCTTTGCAATGGCTAAAACCAGAGCAAACTGCCGACAAAAAGAAACCTTTTGTTTTCTCTCAAGGCGAAAGTGTTTGGTCTAGAACCTGGATTCCGTGTCAGGATTCACCAGGAATTCGTTTTACTTATAATGCAAAAGTTACGGTTCCTAAAGATTTATTGGCGGTTATGAGCGCTGTAAATCCGCAGAAGAAAAATGACACTGGAATTTATACTTTCAAACAAGACAAAGCAATTCCTTCTTATTTAATGGCAATTGCAGTTGGAGATATTGAATTTCAAGCAATCGATAACAGAACTGGAGTTTATGCAGAACCATCTGTTCTAAAAAGCGCGGCGTACGAATTTGCTGAACTTGGAAAAATGGTAAATGCTGCTGAAAAATTATACGGACCATACAGATGGGGACGTTATGATGTTTTGGTTTTACCTCCAAGTTTCCCTTATGGCGGAATGGAAAATCCGAACTTGACTTTCTTGACTCCTGGAGTACTTGCTGGAGATCGTTCGCTTACAAGTTTGTTAGCACACGAATTAGGGCACAGCTGGAGCGGAAACTTAGTCACAAACGCAACGTGGGATGATATTTGGTTAAACGAAGGTTTTACTACTTATGTTGAACATAGAATTGGAGAAGCTATTTTCGGGAAGAAAGAATTTGACATGCAAAACGTTATCACCAATAAAGAATTGGTTGACAATGTTGCCGAATATGGAGACACAAGTCCAGATACGAGATTAAAAGTTAGTTTGACAGGAAGAAACCCTGATGACGGAATCAGCATGATTCCTTATGTAAAAGGATATTCTTTTTTAAGAGTTATTGAAAATGCGGTTGGACGCGAGAAATTTGATCCGTTTATTAAGAATTATTTCGATTCTCATGCTTTTCAATCTATTACAACAGAAGATTTCGTCAAATATTTGAATGAAAACCTAATCAAAGGCGACAAAGTTTTAGCAGATAAAATCCAATTGGACAACTGGATTTACAAACCTGGAATCCCATCAAACATTCTTCCAGTTAGCTCTGCAGAATTTGATGCTATTGACGTAATCCAAAAAAGCTGGAGAGAAACTGGTGTTGCAGGTTTAAGCAAAAAAATCACTACAACTGCAGAAAGACAACATTTTATAGATCATCTTCCTGCTGATATCACAGTTAAAGAAATGGAAGCCATTGACAACGAATTCAACTTTACAAAAGGCGGAAATTTCATTATCAAACGTCAATGGTTTGTTCAGGCATTACGTCATCAATATAAACCTGCCTATCCTGCAATTGAGCAATTTTTAATCGGAATCAGCAGAACAGGTTCTGTAATGATGCTTTATAAAGAAATGGTTAAAACTCCTGAAGGAAAAGTTTGGGCTAAACAGGTTTTTGACAAAGCTAAATCTGGTTATCATGCTACAACTATTCAAGCTGTTGAAGGGGTTTTGAAATAAATAATTACAAACAATTTCGTTTATAATTTTATATCCCGAAGGGATTACATATCGGTAGAAAAAAAATTACGATCGTTTCTATTGTCCCGTCAGGGACTAAACCGATTCGTCATAATGTATAGTCCCTAACGGGACAAATGACCATAATTCGCGCTATTCTTTTTCTACCGATATGCAATCCCTACGGGATAAATCATAATGTTAAATCCCCGATTACAATATGTAATCGGGGATTTTTTGTTTCAAAAAACAATCAGGGAAAATTATCCATCACATAGCGTACTTTCTCCATGTTCTAAAATCTGCAATCGTCGCAACTTTGTAATATCAAAAGACAACAACAAATAACAACTTTAAAAATTAAATAAAATGGCACGATTAACAGCTTTAAACCCAGAAGAAGTAACAGGAAAAACTAAAGATTTATTCAACGCAGTTCAGGCAAAATTAGGCGTTGTACCAAACATGATGAGAACAATGGGAAATTCTCCAGCGGTTTTGGAAGGATATTTAAACTTAAGCGGCGCATTGAGCCACGGAAAATTAAGCGCAAAAACAGGTGAATTAATTGCCTTAGCCGTTTCAGAAAGCAACTCTTGCGATTACTGTTTGGCAGCTCACACCTTTATTGGAGAAAAACTAGTAAAAGCAGATCCAGCGGTTTTACACGCTGCAAGAACAGGAAATTCTACTGATGCAAAAACAGAAGCGATTTTACAATTAGCAAAAACATTAATCAGTAAAGGCGGCTTAGTAAATGACGAAGATGTAAACAAAGCTAAAAACGCTGGAGTTTCTGACGCTGAAATTGCAGAAACTATTGGTCATGTAGCTTTAAACGTTCTGACAAACTACTTTAATAACGTAGCCAATACAGAAATTGACTTTCCAAAAGTTTCCAACTTGGAATTGCAAAACTAATCTAGACGACAAAAAACAAGTTATAGAGATAGTTGTGAATTCATTTCATAACTATCTTTATATTTTTAAAAATGAAACCGAATATGAGCTCTCAGAATGTTTTCACTTTAATCAATCCGCAAAACGGTAATTTGGCTTTTAAAATTCTTCCTTTTGACGACAACAGCCATTTTGATCATTTACAGCGCAACAATTACTACTCATTAATTTGGGTGACCAAAGGAAAAGGCAAAGTAAAAGCTGATTTTGCGGAGCATCATTTTGAAGAAAACTCTCTTCTTGCCTTTTCGCCTTATCAGCCTTTTATGCTTTGTGTGAATGAGCCAATTGAAGGAGTTGCGATTCATTTTCATCCCGACTTTTATTGCATTCACATGCATCAAAAAGAGGTTTCGTGCAATGGCGTTTTATTCAATAACATTTATCAGCCACCTTATGTTCAGGTTACAGAACAAGCGGAACAGACTTTTAAAATGGTGATTGACCAAATGAAAGCTGAGATTCAAAATGCAGAATTAGCGCAGTACGAATTATTGATTTCTTATTTAAAGATCTTTTTAATTACAGCTTCAAGATTAAAAACAGAACAATTAGAAGACATGAAATCGGTTCCAGATTCAAAAGAGCCTTTAATTCTTCAAAGCTTGAAAGATGCAATTGAACTCAATTTTAAAACTAAACATTCAGCTGGAAATTATGCTGAGTTATTAAACATTTCCCCAAAAGCATTAGCAAAATTGTCTAAGAATTATTTCAACAAAACCTTAACCGATTTGATTTCAGAAAGAATTATTATTGAAGCTAAAAGAGAATTATACTTGACTAATAAAACAGTAAAAGAGATTGCCTACGAATTAGGTTATGATGACGAACATTATTTCAGCCGTTTCTTTAAAACCAATGCAGATGTTTCACCTCAAATGTATCGTGAAACTGTTGGTTTTGGCAAAATGGAAGCCTAGTTTAGAGTTTTCAGTTTTCAGTCGCAGTCTTCAGCAATTACAGACTTGAAAACTGTGACTATTTGTTCTTCGCTTCAATCCATTTTGACATATACATCGTGCTTTTAAAAGCGTGATGTTGCAACAAATTCCCCATAAAATTATGAAGACGATGGCTTTTTGAATCAATCAAAAATGAATTTGTCAATGAAATCAATTTCTCTGAATAATCCTTTTTTTGATAGCATTTATTTATGATTTCAATTCCATTTTTTTGAGATTGTTTCCAAAGATTTTCATTCTGGTAAAGCTCAATCGCTTTTTTAGCAAATTCTGCTGAATCATCTTCAATGAAACCATTCCAAGGCAAATTTGCATGCATGGCTTCAGAACCAACAGAAGTAGTTATGCTTGGCGTTCCACACTGCATGGCTTCCAGCAATTTTCCTTTTAATCCTGCTCCAAAACGAATTGGCGCCAAAACTACTTTTGCATTTTTTACAATTTCATTGGCGTCTTCTGCCCTTCCCATAATGTAAAAACCGTTTTTAGGCTGATGCAATTGCAATACTTTTTGTGACGGATAAGCGCCAAAAACCTTCAAAACTGCTTCTGGAAAATCTTTTTTTACAGAAGGCCAAATGGCTTCTTTCAAATATTGAACGGTATTCCAATTGGGTTCATGAAGAAAATTTCCAATAAAAACAAAATCATTTCGGTTTTCAAAAGAAGGCAATTGCTGCAAATCTTCTTCTTTCATTTCATCAACTAAAAAAGGAAGATAAAAAAGTAAGTCTTCATTAATCCTGAAAACCTCTTTTAGAATATTCATTTCAAATTCTGAAATAATCAAAGATAAATCGCAACGCAAAATACTGGCAATTTCTCTTTTTGCCACTTCTTCTGACAATAAATCTTCTAATTCAAAAATGCGGTTTTCTTTGAAAGCTTTTTGCCTTGCAGTTCTTAAACAATGTAAATCTTCTGTATCTAAAATTCGAATCGCTTTTGGACACTTTTCAACAACTCTCCAGCCAAATTGTTCTTCGATCATAAATCGATCAAACAAGACAACATCTGGATTTAATTCGGCTACAAAATCATCAAAACTTGAAGAATTAAGTTCGATGCTTTTTTTTATTACTCCAAATTCAGATAAATCAACCATAAAATCGCTGTCCTGAGCCGCGCTTGCAAATGTAATTTCAAATCCATTTTCCTTGAAAATAGAAATCAATTGCATCATTCTTCCGCCTGCAGCAGAAGACTTTGGCTCGGGCCAAACGAACCCAACAATTAAAAGTTTTTTTATTTGATTCATAAACTTTGTTTCACATTACAAAATAATGCTTTTTTCCGCGGATTTGCACCCAATTTCCTGAAATTCGGTCGCAAAAAAACACTAATTTTGCAAAATCTAAATGCTGGGAAATTATGTTGGGATTAAAATTAGCTACAGACCCTCGCTGGGTAAATATCGTTGAGTCAAATATCGAAGAAATTTTAACGGATCATGCCTGGTGCGAGCAAAAAGCGGCTTCAAACGCGATTAGTATCGTCACTTATAACTCTGAAATTGAAGAACTGGTAACCGAAATGCTTGAAATTGCCAGAGAAGAACTGGAACATTTTCAGATGGTTCACAACATTATCAAACAACGCGGACTTACTTTAGGTCGTGAACGAAAAGATCATTATGTAAATGAACTTTTTAAATTCATGAAAAAAGATGGAAGCCGAAGAGATGCTCTTTGCGACCGATTATTGTTTTCTGCAATGATTGAAGCCAGAAGCTGCGAACGTTTTAAAGTGCTTTCAGAAAATATCAAAGATGAGGAATTAGCTAAATTCTACCGTGATTTAATGATTTCTGAAGCAGGACATTACACTACTTTTTTAGGATTTGCCAGAAAATATCAAGACAATATCGATATCGATAAACGCTGGAAGGAATGGATTGAATATGAAGGTTCTATCATTACCAATTATGGTAAACAAGAAACCGTTCACGGATAAATTACGCTCTTTTTCAACTCTATCTTTTACACTTAAAAATCACATTTTGCTATGGAGAAAAGTAAATCCAGATCAATCGTTTTTAAAATTGCGAAGTATACCGGAATAACTTTCGCAGTTATCATAGGATTATTATTTTTAACGCCTATCGTCTTTGAGGATCAGATTAAAGAGCAAATAAAGAAAACGGCCAACGAAAGGTTAAGTGCAGAATTGAATTATTCTGATGTTTCGGTGTCGTTTTTTCACCATTTCCCCTCACTTACTTTAACCTTAGACAACCTAAGCCTGAATGGTTCGGCTCCGTATACGAACGAAAAATTCATTACCGCAAAAGAGGTTTCTTTCGGAATAAATGTAGCAAGTTTGATTTTCAGCAAATCGGTGAAAATTGATCAGATTTATTTATCGGATTCTTTTATAAACGTAAAAGTAAATCCAGAAGGAGAAGCAAATTACAATATTTACAAATCGCAGGAACAGGCTTCTAAAGCTAAAGATAGCAGTGACACAGCACTAAAACTAGAACGAATCGAGATTTTAAACAGTAAAATCGTTTACGATGACAAATCGACTAAAGTTCATTTTGACGCATTCGGTTTTAATTATTTAGGAAAAGGAGATTTAAACAAAGCTGTCTTTGATTTATATTCTAAAGCAAACATCGAAAAATTAAATATCGTTTACGAAGATGAACCGTATTTAATGAACAAAAAGGTTGATGCCGATTTGATTACAAAAGTAAACATCAACTCACTTTCTTTCTTTTTCCAACAGAATAACCTTAAAATCAATCAGCTTTTGGTCGATTTTAAAGGAAAATTTGATTTTTTGAAGGACGGTTATAATATGGATTTTGTCATTAAATCTGACAACAGCAAACTTTATGATGTCTTTACAGCCTTACCGCCAAAATATATTACATGGCTTTCTAAAACAGAATTAAAAGGAAATACAAATCTACTGCTGACTTTAAAAGGAAAATATATTACTTCTGAAAATATCGCTCCAGATCTGAATTTGGATGTAAAAGTAACTGATGGTTTTGTTAATTATAACAAAAGCGCATTCCCAGTTTCAAACTTAAACTTAGACGTTAAAACGACCGTTCCTTCTTTAAATCCAGATTTGGTAATTGTTGATGCAAAAAACTTATCGTTAAACATTAATCAGGATTATTTAAAATCGAAATTCTTGGTTAAAGGTGTAAACACGCCAGATATCAATGCTGATTTTAAAGCCAAAATTGATCTTGAAAAATTAATGAAGGCACTTGGAATCCCTGACATTGAATTAAAAGGAACTCTGGCTGGCGATGTAAAAGCAAACGGAATATTTGACCAAAAAAACAAGCGTTTTCCTGTTATAAACGGAGTCCTTAATTTGGATAATGGATATTTAAAAACGCCATATTATCCAAACCCGATTACCGATATTACGATTAAATCTAAAATCGAAAACCAAAAAGGAACATTTGCTGATCTAAAAGTAAATTTACAGCCAACGCAATTTACTTTTGAAGGAAAACCCGTTTTTGTTCAGGCCGATTTAAGCAATTTTGATGATTTGAGTTATGATGTAAAAGCTAAAGGTGAATTGGACATTAGCAGAATTTATAGAGTTTTCTCCCAAAAAGGCCTTGATCTAGACGGTTTTGTAAAAGCTGACGTATCCTTAAAAGGAAAACAAAGCGATGCCGAAAAAGGAAATTACAGCAAATTAAACAACAAAGGAACACTCGAATTAAGAAATATCGGAATTGCTTCTGAATACCTTCCGAAGAAATTTATTATCAAAGAAGGAATTTTCAAAATCAATCAGGATAAAATGTCTTTTAATAATTTCCTTGCTGCATACGGACAGTCTGATTTTAAAATGAATGGTTATTTACAGAACGTTTTTAATTATGTAATGACTAATACAGGCGTTTTAAAAGGTTCTTTTAAAGTTACTTCTCGATACATCAATGTTGACGAATTCATGTCTAGCGTTGACCCAAACACACCTGTAACACAGAGTTCTGCTCCTAAAACTGAAACAAAACCATCTGAAAACACTCAGACTGGCGTTATTATTATTCCAACCAATTTAAATTTACAGTTGATTGCAAATGCTCAAAAAGTAAATTTTGACAAATTAAATCTTCAGAACGCAACTGGAAATTTATCCATGAAAAATGGCAAATTAACCATGCAGAATACTGGTTTTAATTTAATTGGATGCAACGTTTCAATGAACGCCAATTACCAAGCTGTAACACCGCAAAAAGCCAATTTTGATTATGCTATAAAAGCAACAGATTTTGACATCAAGAGAGCATATAACGAAGTCGAAGTTTTCAGAAAAATGGCTAGCGCCGCAGAAAAAGCACAAGGAATTGTTTCTTTAGATTATCAGCTAAAAGGTCGTTTAAACGCAAATATGGATCCTGTTTATCCTTCACTTGTTGGAGGCGGAACTCTTTCTGTAAAAGATGTAAAAGTGAGAGGTTTGAAAATGTTTAATGCTGTAAGCAAGCAAACCAATTCTGAGTCTATGAAAAACCCAGATCTTTCTAAAGTTGATATTAAAACGACAGTCAAGAACAATATCATAACCGTAGAACGCTTTAAATTTAAGTTTGCGGGCTTTAGACCAAGAATTGAAGGAACAACCAGCCTAGACGGAAAACTAAACTTAAAAATGCGTTTAGGATTGCCTCCTTTTGGTATTTTCGGAATTCCATTAACTGTTACCGGAACTCAGGATAATCCAAAAGTAAAAGTCGGTAAGAAAACGGAAGATTTAGAAGAAACCAAGGATAGTGAGGAATAAAAATTTTAAATTCTAATCAACAAAATTCCAAATTCCAAACTGGATCTCAACATATCAACCTTTGTCAAAGTTTTGCACTTTGTCAAAGGTTTTTTTTGCAATCTTCTCATTCGATTAACGAAACAATATTCACCAGGAAATCTTAAAAGAAATTCCATAATCTAGATCAGACCTGACAGGTTTTAAAAACCTGTCACGTCTACTATTAGAAAAAATATATCAAAAAGCACATAAACAGAAAGCCTTAACTAAGCTACAAATAACATCTTAGAAAAATACAAAATCACTTTACCCATCAGCCATAACAACAAAGCTAAACCAAGCAATTTCCAAGCCCAACCTTTTCCTCTTTTCCAATCTGAGAAAAAAGAAAAAACCTCCATATACTTTATTATTACATAAAGAGTTGACCCTATAATTGCGAACCCGATCACTTCGTTTAATCGAAGATTAAAACCATACATAAAAACGGCACTAAGAAAAAGAAACGTTACAAATTGTATAAAATAATAGTTTCTTAAACTATGTTTATGATTCGTTTTTAACGATAAAATTAAAAATGACAAAATCAATAAACTTATTAGAGCTGAGATAATATTATAAAAAATAAGATTTCCTTGCAGTATAAATGCTACGGCGGCGACAAGCGCAACAACAGTACAAGCCGCGAGAGAATTGATGCTTCTATCTCTATAATCTTCTTTATAAAAAGGAAATAAAACAGGATAAATATACTTTTCTAATGAGCGCCAGAATGGCAAAGCATAAACCGCCGCAATCGCCGACAAAACTATTTCGTAATTATAAAAAACATCGGCAGGAACTTTATACAACACATATAAAAGCGCAAGTGTAACTATAAAAGCCGGAAAACATATCGTTTTAATAGTCTCCCAAGAATCTTTGCCCCAAAAGTTATTTTCTATTTCGTAAACATATCTTTTAATCCAATATTCTTTTGTAAACAAAGCCGTAGACTGGCTCCACAATAAAAACAAGCCTAAATGCATAATTACGGTTCGAAGCACAAATTCTTCAACCATACAGCCGCAAATTACACATACAACTCCAATTAAAAGCAATTCAAGAGTTAATAGAACTGGTGAAAACAAAATTTTCAATACTGGAGCAATATGACGAACTAAAAACTGAATCAGCAAACTCCAATACCTTTTGAACAAAGCAACGACAGCACAAATAGCAATAAAGGCAGAAAGATAAAACATCCAATTGGTCAGCAATTGCGTCTGCATCCACAATTGAACCGCGGAATCTTTTTTGGGCGTATAAACAATATCTGAATTTAAAAAAACTTCCTTAGCTAATTCATCCCTTAAATAATTACTTAACCTAGGGAATTCATTTTTATGTACGCTCCAAAACCTGTCCGTACTGAAACCATTATTTTTCAGAACCTCAAATTCATACAGAACATTTTTCTGCTTATCGTTTAGCGCACTCAAATGAATGGCAACACTATCTGAGACAACCTTACCGTAAGTGCTTATACAGAACAAAAGGGCAAATAAGACTATTTTTTTCAACTTATAACATTTAAAGAATTGAAGATATCTAATTTTCATCAGTCTTACAAATGTAAATCTTCATTAAACGTCTAGCGTTAAAAATAAAAAACCCGCTCTTTTCAGAACGGGTTTTCTATAAAAAGTAATCTATGATTATTATGCCTCGAATGGGATAATAGATACATAAGATTTGTTATCTCTTTTCTTTTGGAACTTAACAACTCCAGCAACTCTTGCGTGAAGAGTGTGATCTTTACTGATGTAAACGTTTTCACCTGGATTGTGTTTTGAACCTCTTTGTCTAACGATGATGTTTCCAGCAATAGCAGCTTGACCACCATAAATCTTAACGCCTAGACGTTTTGATTCTGATTCTCTACCATTCTTCGAACTACCGACACCTTTCTTGTGAGCCATGACGTATGAGTTTAAATATTGTTATTATTCTTTAGTAGTCTCTTTTTTTGCTTTTGGAGCTGCTTTTTTTGCTTTTGGAGCTGCTTCTACTTCTTCAGTAGCTGCTGCATCTTCTGCTACAACTGCTTTTTTAGCTGCTGCTTTTTTAGTTCCTCCTGCTGCAGTAATACCTTCAATTACAATTTGAGTAAGATATTGTCTGTGACCATTTCTTTTTTTGTATCCTTTTCTTCTTTTCTTTTTGAAAACGATAACTTTATCTCCTTTTAAGTGTTGTAACACTTTAGCTTCTACTGAAGCACCTTCTATAGCTGGGGCGCCTAAAGTTACATTTCCATTGTCATCTAATAAAAGAACTTTGTCAAAAGAAACTTTTGAACCTTCTTCATTAGCCAAACGGTGAACATAAACCTTTAAGTCTTTGCTTACTTTAAATTGTTGCCCTGCTATCTCTACGATTGCATACATATCAAATTGATTTATTGAATTTTAAGGTTGCAAATATACAACTAATAATTTACTATGCAACCAATAAAAGCAAAAATATTTTTACCCGAAAAGACCTTGTTTTTCAAGCACTTCCACTAAGAAAATTAAAATAATTTAAAGTAAAAGATTGTTAAAATATCATTTATTTGAAAACAAATCTGTAATACGTAACTAAAAAAAACTATTTTTGATGTAACCAAAATCAACTCTTGTCTACCTACTATTGTTGATATTTTAAAATTATTAATCTTTATGAAAAAATCAATAATGATGTTAAGTGCTGCATTAATGCTTGGCGGTGTGGCTCATGCCCAAAAAGTAGCTTTTGAAGAATACGATTTAGACAATGGATTACATGTCATTTTACACAATGATCCGTCTGCTCCTGTTGTGATCACTTCGGTAATGTATCATGTTGGATCAAAAGACGAACGTCCAGACCGAACAGGTTTTGCACACTTCTTTGAGCATTTATTATTTGAAGGAACTCAAAATATTAAGCGCGGAGAATGGATGAAAATTGTTACTGCAAATGGAGGAGTGAACAATGCCAACACATCTGACGATAGAACGTATTATTATGAAGTTTTTCCTTCTAACAGCCTAGAGCTTGGTTTATGGATGGAATCTGAGCGATTGATGCACCCTATCATCAATAAAATTGGAGTTGATACTCAAAATGAAGTCGTAAAAGAGGAGAAAAGAATGCGTTACGACAATCAGCCATATGGAAATATTCTTCCTGAAGTTAAGAAGAACATGTTCAAAAACCACCCTTATAGATGGACCACTATTGGTTCTATGAAGGATTTGGATGCTGCAACTCTTGAAGAATTTCAGGCTTTCAACAAAAAATTCTATACGCCAAACAATGCTGTTTTGGTTGTTGCTGGAGATTTTGAAAAGACAAAAACTAAAGAATGGATTCAGAAATATTTTGGACCAATTCCGAGAGGTGAAGAAGTTAAAAAACAAACTTACACTGAAGACCCAATCACACAGCCAATTAAAGCTACTTACGAAGATCCGAACATTCAGATTCCAATGATTGTTGCTTCGTACAGAACGCCTTCAATGAAAACAAGAGACGCTAGAGTTTTAGATTTGATTTCCTCTTATTTAAGCGACGGAAAAAGCTCTAAACTTTACAAAAAAATAGTTGACGACAAAAAAATGGCGTTACAGATTGGCGCAGTTGGATTTAGCCAAGAAGATTACGGAACGTATATTCTTTACGGCCTTCCAATGGCACCATACACAATTAATGATATTTTAAAAGAAATGGATGAGGAAATTGTAAAAATTCAAACTGATCTTATTTCTGAAAAAGATTATGAAAAATTACAAAACAAATTCGATAATAATTACGTAAATGCCAATGCAAGCGTAGAGGGAATTGCAGAAAATCTGGCCTCTTATTATCTTTTGTATGGTGATGTCAATTTAATTAATACTGAAATCGACATTTATCATTCTATCACAAGAGAAGAAATTAGAGAAGTTGCCAAGAAGTATTTGAACCCGAATCAGCGTTTGATTTTAGATTATATTCCGACAGCCAAATCTCAAAACTAAGAATATCGAATCATGAAAAAAATATATACTTTTTTAATCCTTACTTTCCTAACTGGAATTATGCAAGCACAAGATCGTCCACAACCCAAACCAGGAAATGCCCCAGTAGTCAACATCAAAAAACCGCAGACCTTTGTTTTATCAAACGGCATGAAAGTTTTAGTTGTTGAAAACCACAAATTACCTAGAGTGAGCTATACACTTACTTTGGATAATGCGCCATTTACTGAAGGCAACAAAAAAGGAGTTGACGAATTAACGAGCAGTTTAATCGGAAACGGAACTAAAAAAACAACTAAAGAGGCTTTTAACGAAGAAATTGATTTTTACGGAGCCAACATAAACTTTACTTCTCAAGGCGCTTACGCAAGTACATTATCCAAATATTCAGGACGTGTTTTAGAGCTTTTAGCGGAAGGTGCTTTACAGCCAAATTTTACTCAAACGGAATTTGACAAAGAAAAAGCAAAACTTTTGGAAGGCCTTAAAGCAGATGAAAAAAGTGTTCCTGCCATTTCAAATAGAGTGGTTGATGTTTTAGCTTTTGGAAAAAATCACCCTAACGGAGAATATCTTTCTGAACAAACTGTGAAAAATGTTACACTTGCAGACGTTCAAAACAATTACAATACTTATTTTGTTCCAGAAAATGCCTATTTAGTAGTAATTGGCGATGTAAAATTTAAAGATGTAAAAACAGCTGTTGAGAAATTATTCAGCGGATGGAAAAAACAAACAGCACCAAAAAACACTTATCCAAATCCGACGAATGTCTCGAACTTACAAATAGATTTTGTTGACGTTCCAAATGCGGTTCAATCTGAAATTTCATTAGTAAATACTCTTAATTTAAGAATGAGCGATCCAGATTTTTTCCCAGCAGTTATTGCTAATCAAATTTTAGGAGGCGATTTTAATAGTTATTTAAACATGAATCTTCGTGAACAGCACGCGTGGACTTACGGTGCAAATTCAAGCATTGGAAGCGGAAAATATGTAACTAAATTTAAAGCTTCTTCGGCCGTTAGAAATACGGTTACAGATAGCGCTGTTGTTCAGTTTGTAAAAGAAATTAAACGAATTAGAACCGAAAGAGTTGATCCAGAAGTTTTAAGAAACGTAAAAGCAGGTTATATTGGAAGATTTGTAATGCAGGTTGAAAAACCACAGGCTGTTGCGCGTTATGCTCTAAACATTGAAACAGAAAAACTTCCTGCTGATTTCTACGAAAAATACATTCAAACCATCAATAATGTTACTGCTGACGATATTTATCGTGTTGCCAACAAATACTTTTTATTGGACAATATGCGAATTGTTATTGTTGGAAAAGGTTCTGATGTGCTTCCTGGTTTAGAAAAACTGCAGATTCCGATATCCTATTTTGACAAATACGGAAATCCAGTTGAAAAGCCTTCAACGAAAAAAGAAGCGCCAAAAGATATTAGTGCAAAAACAGTTTTCGAAAACTACATTAAAGCTATTGGTGGAGAACAAGCCGTTACAGCAGTAAAAACATTATATATGAATGGCTCAACAACGATTCCGCAAGCTCCTACTCCATTAACTTTTACTTCTAAATTAGATTCAAAAGGAAAAATGATGGTTTCGCTTTCTATGGGAACGATGAATTTGATGAAACAAGTGGTTAATGAAAAAGGCGCTTACGTTGAACAGCAAGGCCAAAGAAAAAACCTTGAAGGTGAAGATTTAGCCGAAATGAAAGCCAATGCCGCTCCTTTTGAAGAATTACAGCTTGTAAAAAGAACCGACCTTAAAGTGGAAGGAATTGAACCAATCAACGGAAATGATGCTTACGTAATTAAAGACGGCAAAACAAAATATTATTACGATGTTAAATCAGGCTTAAAAACTGCCGAATCTAAAGTTCGCGAGCAAGCTGGAAAATCAGTGGAACAAATCACTAATTTCAATGATTATAAAGAAGTAAAAGGTGTTAAAATTCCTTTTAACTTAGTTCAGAATGTTGGTTTTGAATTAGACATTAAAATGTCTGATATCAAGATTAACGAAGGAGTTTCTGAGAAAGATTTTCTTTAAGATACTAAGTTCTGAGATACTAAGATACTAAGCTGCTAAGTATTTAAGATTTTAAGGCTTTGTCAAAGTTTGAAACTTTGACAAAGCTTTTTTATTTACTAGGTTTTGTCAAGTTGAACGGAGTCGAAGGCCATTCATAACTTATAACTCATAATTCATAACTCAAAAAAATCACTTTTTCGCCGATAAATAAACCCCAATCAAAATAATAAAAGCTCCTACAGATTGAATTGGCGTCAAGAATTCATTATCTAATAATCCCCAGAAAAAAGCAACTATCGGAATTAAATACGTTACTGATGTTGCAAAAACTGGCGATGACATTTGAATCAGTTTAAAGAAAAGAATATTGGCGATTCCAGTTCCTAAAATCCCTAAAATTGCCACAAAAAATATAGAATGCTGTGTTTCTGCAAAATGTATTTTCTCGCTAATATCGGTTGTACTTAAAATGATTAATGCTGGCAAAAGCAAAACCGCAAAATTTCCTGTTGTGATGCTCACAGAATTTAAATCGTGAAGATATTTTTTAATCAGATTTACGTTGATAGCGTAACTAAGTGTTGCAACAACCACCAATAAAACATATAAATAGTTTTGCGTTCCACTTGTAGAATCTCCGCTTAAAACCAAAAGCAGACAGCCTATAAGTCCGACAAAAACACCTAAAACCTGTCGCTTTTGAAACTGAATACCAAATGCTATAATTCCTAAAACTAAAGTATTTAATGGCGTTAGCGAATTTAAAATCGCCACAATCGAACTATTAACCTGAGTTTCTGCAATAGCAAAAAGATATGCGGGCATGAAAGTTCCAAAAAGTGAAGTTATGGCAACAAACTTCCATTGGCGGCGTGAAATCTTTTTCAAACTGTTAAAACCTACAATCAGCAAAAACAAAGCGGCAAAAATGATTCGGAACGATCCGACCTGAACAGCACTTAAACCGACCAATCCTTTTTTTATCAGAATAAAAGAACTTCCCCAAATAAGAGAAAGAATAGTTAAGTAAATCCACTTTAACTGTTTTGTTTCCATAAATTGTATTTTACTGCAAATTTGTAATTATTTTACGAACTGACGGCTCTCTTTTTATTAATTTTGCAAACAAGTAATTAGCAATCTAAAATTTAATATATAATGAAAATTTCAAAAATCTTAATCGCTGCAGCAGTCGCTAGTTTAGTATTCGTTGGATGCAAAAAAGCAGAAGACAAAAGTCTTGAAGTTGTAAATGCAGAAAAAAGCGCCCCAAAAGAACACAAACCAATCGCTGCTGAAAATCTTCAGACTGCAAGCTTTACAATTGACGGTATGACTTGCGCTGTTGGATGCGCTAAAACTATCGAAGAAGAATTAGCAAACCTTGACGGAGTCGAAAAAGCAACTGTTGATTTTGACAAAAAAACGGCAACTGTAAGTTTTGATAAAACAATCCAAAACCCAGAGTCTTTAACAAAAGTGGTTCAGGAAACTGGAGATGGAAAAACATATAAAGTTTCGAATTTTAAGTCTTAATACCGAACTATCTCATAAAAAAAGGAATCCAATTGGATTCCTTTTTTTTTATTACAGGCATTAAAAGCCTTTAGATTTTAAATTTATATTTGTTAAAAATTAAAAACTTTAAAGGCCTCTCAATCTATATGCTTAACTATATTTATATGCTTTTTTTCTTGTCACTAAATATATACATTTATGTGTATTTAAATAAAGTGTCAAAACTAAAACCAGTTTTTCATTTCTTCTTAGCATCAATATTTGTCGTTATAATTTTATTACATGAGTTCGAGTTTATTACATACCAAATAACGAAATCTCAATTTAATCTTATAATCTTCTTTAGCTATATACTAATATTTTTCTATTTTTCCAATAAAATGCTAATTCGTGAAATAGCAAAAAAGCAATCTTTTAATACCTTTAATACCGCAATAGTTTCTATAATCGAGAGAAAGATCTTTTTGAAATTCATCTTTCTAGTTAGTTCTGTAATACAGTTACAGATAATTTATAAACTGAAACAACTATCAAATCTTTGAGCATACACGAGCGAGACGCTCGCGCCAGCAAGAGGAATTATGAATGTTGGATTAGGTAATGGCGCTGCATTAGATATTTTTAATTCAAACATTAATTATTTTACTAGAATAAAGAAATGATAAAAGAAATTAATCAATTTATAAATGAATTTAGAGTTGAAAAATTAATCTCAAAAAGATTAATAACAGACATCTTTGGTTCTGAAGTTAACATTAATCAAATAGTAGAAGTTTTAAATACTTCAAAAGTACATAAAAATGAACTATTTTTAGAAGTTCTTTTAATATTGATTGACCATTATAAACTTAAAGATAAAAGACTGACTAATCTATTATGTGAATTAATTGTTGAGGAATGGCATTTCAAACATGAAGACATCGCTTTATCTCTTAAAGAAACTTCTGACCCTGAAATAGTTGACTTTCTAAATATTGCTATTTTTCTTAATTTAAAATACTTAGAATATGATGAAACTTATCAATTAGCGAGAAAGTGTATTAAAGGTATTGCTTCTATAAATAATTTCAATTCATTATCGAAATTGCAAAATCTATTAAATAATGAAAACAAAATTATTTCGGGATATGCTAGAAGAGAACTTGATCGTCTTAATAATAATTGAAATTTCAAAATCACTTAAACAAAAATCACACAAATTAATGTGCTTTTTTACAAAGAGAACTACCAATTTTTACGTGAACGGATTGCAACAGTAAGGCACGAAACAAACCACTAAAACAAAAGGCGTTCAAATTTGAGCGCCTTTTTTAAACCCGATAACGCGGATTTGTAATCCATGCCCGCAGCAATGGGACACGACAAAATATTAAATATAAAAGCGTTTGGGTTAATATACTTATTTTTGAAACGCTCAACTGTTGCGCTTACTCAACTTTGTCGGCACAGATTGCAAATCTGCGCTAACGGAGCTTTTAGGTGCTTGCGTAAGATTCATTTATTTAAATTTAATAATTGCCTTTAAAAAAGATGATGATTTTATTGTTTTTTCTGAAATGAGGCCTCCCAAGGAAAGTACGAATAAAAAGAATGCAAATAGCGAGAGAAACCACATGATAGGGGTAATTTTATAGGAGGATTTGTCTTTTTACTGATAGTCCTTAACTCATAAAAAAAGGATTCAAATTGAATCCTTTTTTTATTTATTTCCATTTCAACGTTTCCATCAAACGCTGCATATCGTTTTTGACATAACTCGCGGCAGGCATAATCGAATCAAAGTTTGGTTTTGCGTAAAAGTACATCGAACCAATTAAAAAGTGTTTGGTACTGTCGGTAACGTAAAACTGAGAATTTGTCGCTGCATTTCCATCTACTTGATAAAACATTCCGTAAACCTTTTTCTGTGGATTTAAGTACGGCTGTTCCAGAATATCATCGGCTTTAATAACGTGCTCGTAAGTCAGTTTTTGAGCGTCGCGTAGTAATTTATCAATATTGCCATTTACTGGCTTGTACGTCAAATAAATGGTCGCTTTCATCTTTGGATACGTGATGGCAAAACCGCATTCTTTTTCTCCTTTGATAATCGCATCCTCGTTCATTTGAAAAGTGAACGGGCAGGTGTTTTCAAAATTCACATATTTTGCTTCTGGATAATCTAATCGCAGGAAACTCGCTGGTTTAGGCAGAACATCATTTTTACAGCTTATAACCGTTAGCGCAAGCAAAATTGCTGTTATTGAAAGTATTTTATTAAGCATTTTTATTTATCGTTACTTTTATTTGTTTTACACGCTTTTTGTCTACTGTTTCTACGGTGAAAACACAGTTTTCAAAAGGCACTTTTTGATCTTTTTTCGGGAAATTACCTAAAATTTCCAGAATAAATCCAGCCAATGTTTCAGCTTCTCCTTTGTGAGCCTCAAAAACATCTTCGTCAACGTCTACAATTCTGTAGAAATCTTTCAGGTTTATCTTCCCTTCAAAAAGAAAATTATTTTCATCTATTTGAGAGAAGTTCAGATTCTCATCATCAAACTCATCACTAATATCACCCACAATTTCCTCGATAACATCTTCTAAAGAAACCAATCCAGAAGTTCCGCCATATTCATCAACTACGATTGCAAGATGGCTTTTTAAACTCTGAAAATCCTTCAATAGATTATCCAGTTTTTTATTCTCTGGAACAAAGAACGCCTCTCTAATCAAAGAAGTCCAATCAAATTCTTCTTTATCAATATGAGGCAGTAAATCTTTTACGAAAAGCACGCCCTCAATCTGATCGATATTATCTCGATAAACTGGTATTCTTGAAAATCCTGTTTCAATTATCTTAGGATAAATTTCTGCGAATGTCTCTGATATTTCCAATGCAAAAATATCAATTCTCGGGCTCATTACCTGCTTTGTATCGGTATTTCCAAAAGAAACAATTCCTTCAAGGATTTTCTGTTCTTCTGTTGAAGTCCCTTCCGAATCTGTAAGTTCCAATGCCTGAGAAAGTTGATTGACAGAAAAATTACTTTTTTGCTTTCCTAATTTGTTTTGAAAATATATGGTAACGGCACGCATTGGCAAACTAATCGGAGTAAGCACTTTATCTAAAAATGCCAGCGGATAAGCGACACGTTTAGCAAAGCGAATGCTATTTCTGCTTGCATAAACCTTAGGAAGCACTTCGCCAAATAATAAAATCAAGAAAGTAACCAGAATTACTTCGAGCGTAAATTTAAAAGCTGGCGAACCTACATTAGCAAAAATATTCTGTCCTATATAAGCAAATAGGATTACTACGCCTATGTTAAAGAAGTTATTAGCAACCAATAAAGTTGCGAGAAGCTTTTTAGGCTTTTCTAATAAATTTGAAATAATTTTTCCTTTTGCAGGATTATCGTTTAAAGAATTGTCGATATCTTGCTGTGATAAAGAAAAAAGCGCAACTTCAGCACCAGAAACGATTGCTGAAAGGAATAACAAAATAAAAATTCCGACGAAACCAATAATTAAATTAGCGTCAAGATTGGTAGAAAAAAGTAAACTGGGCTCTGGGTCCAAATTGCATAAAATTAGTTAAACATCACTTAGAAGGGCAGATCATTAATAGGAAGCCCTTCAGGAGCATCAAAGTTAGTGTTTTTTGCCGACTCTGTATCCTGGTTTTGTTTTGTATAGGCAGTTTCTTTTTTGGTAGTCAGAAAAGTAAACTCTGTAACCTGAATTTCGGTTGTATATTTTGTAGTTCCATCTTCTGTCTGCCACTGACGAGATTTTATTCTTCCCTCGACATAAATTTTGTCTCCTTTAGAAAGATATTTTTCGCAAATCTCTGCGGCTTTATTACGCACAACCAAATTATGCCATTCTGTAGAGGTAATCTTTTCATTGGTCGTTTTATTGATATACACCTCATTGGTAGCCAATTGAAAACGTCCGATGCAATTTCCTCCATCAAAATAATGCATCTTTACATCATCGCCTAAATGGCCAATAAGCATCACTTTATTTAATGTTCCGTTCATAGTTTTTGGTAGTATTTCTCCCAAAGATACATTTTTTTAGCAATTTATTTCTTGCTTTTCTATAAAATTATATATCACAATAGGAAAAGGAAAAGTTTTTATTTTTTGTGAATCTATTCCGTTTTCAATTTTCTCCTGTACTTTAATTTTCCAGAATTGAATGTGCAGATGCTGATGTGAAAGCTTATGCACAATAGTCGATTCGCTGCAATCTTCTATACTTATAATAGTATATTCTGAAAAAATTTCTTCTTTTGCTTTTTTAGAAACTTCATTAAAACCAACAATTGATTCTGTTTCCAGCAACGGAAACTCGTATAAATTATGCCAGATTCCTTTTTGAGTTCTTTTCTGAATTAATGTATTTCCTAAAACATCTTCTAAAATCAAATAATTGAAATAACGATTGGTTACTTTAAGCTTTTTAGATTTAACAGGGAGCATATTTACTTTTCCTTTTTGTAATGCAGCGCAGCTTTCGTTAAAAACACAAACTGAACAATCGGGACTTTTAGGCACACACTGTAATGCTCCAAACTCCATTATGGCTTGATTAAAGATAGCAGGATTATCTTTTGGCATTAATTCTTGCGCCAAAGCTGTAAATTCTTTTTTAGTTGCAGGAAGCGCAATATCCGATTCAATATCAAAATAACGAGACAATACCCGAAACACATTTCCGTCTACCACAGGAACCGATTCATTATAAGAAAAGGAAGCAATTGCCGCCGCTGTGTACTCTCCTACTCCTTTAAGTTTTAGAAGATCTTTATAAGAATCTGGAAAAACTCCATTTAAATCATTACTTATATATTGAGCCGTTTTATGAAGATTTCGCGCACGAGAATAATATCCTAAGCCTTGCCAAAGTTTCAAAACCTTCTCTTCGGGAGCATCTGCTAAATGTTTTACAGTAGGAAATTCCTTGGTAAATGAGAAAAAGTAAGGCATTCCTTGCACAACTCTGGTCTGCTGAAGCATAATTTCTGAGAGCCAAATTTGGTACGGATCGACCGTTTTTCGCCACGGTAAATCACGTTTATTCTGTAAATACCATTTTATCAATATGTTATGAAAATCCATTGCAAAATACTTAGATTGCAAAAGTAAATGTTTATGTAATTAAAATTTAACGAATTAGCTTGATTAATTATTTTTTTAATTCCTATATTTGCAAACTCAAAAAAATAGTACACCATTTATAAAATAAAATAGGAAAGAAAATGACGAAAGCAGATATCGTAGCGAAGATTTCAGAGAAACTAGGTCTTGAAAAAGGAGACGTTCAAGCAACAGTAGAAACTTTTATGGAAGAAGTTAAGACTTCTTTAGAAACTGGAGACAATGTATACCTTAGAGGTTTTGGTAGTTTTATCGTTAAAACTAGAGCTGAAAAAACTGGAAGAAACATTTCTAAAAACACTACTATTAAAATTCCAGCACACAACATTCCTGCGTTTAAACCTGCGAAAGTTTTTGTAGAAGGGGTTAAAACAAACAACGAAGCAAAATAATATTAATTAACATAAAATCTGACACAATATGCCAAGTGGTAAAAAAAGAAAGAGACATAAGGTAGCGACTCACAAACGTAAGAAAAGAGCGAGAGCTAACCGCCACAAAAAGAAAAAGTAGTTTTAAACTACTTTTTTCTTTTTAAACGTTCATTGAAATTGAAAATTAGTATTCAGTCATCAGTTTTTAGCCTTCAGTCTACTGATTACTCAGAACTGCAAACTGCCAGCTAGTTTTCACCGGGTTAATACCTGTTAAAAATATTGTTTAATCCATCCTTACAATTCAGTTATGAGTTATGAGTGTTGAGTTATGAGTTGTAAAACTTGAAACTTGAAACTTAAAACCTGAAACTAAAAGTCTGGATAAAAATTTACAGTGTGAATAAAGAATTAATCATTAGATCTAGTTCTGATGCAGTAGATTTTGCCTTATTAAAAGATGGAAAACTAATTGAATTACACAAAGAAGAAGAAAAAAGCAACTTTCAGGTTGGTGATATTTTTATTGCCAAAATCAGAAAACCAGTTGCTGGACTAAATGCTGCTTTTGTGAATGTAGGTTTCGAAAAAGATGCCTTTTTACATTATCACGATTTGGGTCCAAATCTAGCTTCTCAGCTGAAATTCATAAAACTTGTAAGCGCAGGTAAATTAAAAGATTTCTCCCTAAAAACCTTTCAGTTTGAAAAAGAGATTGACAAAGATGGCATCATTACTGATATTTTAAGTGCCAATCAATCTGTCTTAGTTCAAGTAGTTAAAGAACCTATATCTACCAAAGGCCCAAGAATAAGTGCTGAGCTTTCTCTTGCCGGAAGATTTATCGTTCTAGTTCCTTTTTCTGATCGTGTTTCTATTTCTCAAAAAATAGAAGACAAAAAAGAAAAGGATCGTCTAAAAAAACTTGTTCTATCGATCAAACCTAAAGGATTTGGTGTTATTGTTCGTACAGTAGCAGAAGGCAAAAACGTAGCCGAATTAGAAAAAGATTTGCAGAACCTGCTTGGCAGATGGTCTGCAATGTGTAAAAAATTACCAACTGCTCATCATCCATCAAAAGTATTAGGAGAGCTTAACAGAGCTTCTTCGATATTAAGAGATGTATTTAATGATACCTTTAGTGGTATTCAAATAGATGATGAAGAGTTGTACCATCAAACGAAGGAATATCTGCAAGAAATTGCACCTTCAAAACAATCGATTGTTAAGTTTTATCAATCAAATGACACTCCGATTTTTGAGAAATACAATATAGAGAGACAAATCAAAACTTCATTTGGCCGAACTGTTTCCATGAGTAAAGGTGCTTATCTTATCATAGAACACACTGAAGCTCTTCACGTTATAGACGTAAACAGCGGAAACCGTTCTAATAAAGCGACCAACCAAGAAGACACAGCCATGGAAGTAAATATGATTGCCGCAGCAGAAATTGCCAGACAGCTTCGTCTGCGTGATATGGGCGGAATAATTGTAGTTGATTTTATCGATATGTCTAATCCAGAAAACAGGAAAGTTTTGTTCGACTTCTTGCGAGAAGAAATGAGCGACGATAAAGCAAAACATAAAATATTACCGCCAAGTAAATTTGGCTTAGTCCAGATTACAAGACAGCGAGTAAGACCAGAAGTGAATATCAAAACCAGAGAGGAAGATCCTAACAAACATAATGGTGAAATTGAAGCTCCAATTTTAATCATTGATAAGATCACCGCTGATTTAGAAAGACTTTTAAAAACCCACAACAAGGTTGTGCTTAATACACACCCGTTTGTGGCTGCATACCTCAGCAAAGGTTTTCCATCATTACGTTCAAAATGGTTTTTTGAACATAAGAAATGGGTGAAAATCATACCTCGTGACGCTTACACGTACTTAGAATACCATTTCTACGATAAAAAGGGAAATGTTATTACAGAATAAAAACATCAAACCGCCTTTCGAAAGATTGGCGGTTTTTTTGTGCTTTTTTACAACACATTTTATGTCTTATAATAGCATATAAAAAACTTCTATCAGCCATCTAATTGCCTACCACACATTATGTTTGCCATATTTTAATCGATTTATATGACAGCTGCCACACGTCTTTTTTCGTTAACCAAAACAAAAAACATTCATTACTTGGTTATTCTTTTTTTATTTTCATTCAAACTATTGGCTCAAAATGACACTATTTTTTTTAATCCAGAATGGAAAACTACTGTAAAAGATTCTGCTATTTATTACCGATTAAAACCTACAAAAATAAAAACCAAAAAAGCTATTGGGCGAAAAATACAATATGTAGATTCACTTTATGTTATTAAAGATTACTACGTAAAAAATAATACTTTACAATTCGAAGGCTACACAAAAGATGTTGAGGGAAACAATAATGTCGGAAAAGCAAAATGGTTTAAAGAAGATGGTACTGTTCTTTATTCAAGAGATTTCAACAAACCTGCCCCAGGAACATTTAGAGTACCCAGAGCGCCAATTACTTATTTAAATTATAGCATTGCTGACAAAAGCCTTCTAACTGCAGGTTATGAATTTTGTTTGGACTGCAAAACCAACAATAAACTTTTTTTAGGCATTGGATACGGTGTTACAAATAGCTACAACGGACAATACTATGGTTTACCTGACCTGCATTTATCACGCAATGTCTCAATATTATTTGCAAAAATAGGAACAACCCACAAAAATGGTTATATAATGGGAGGATTATCCCTAATGAATTTCATAGATTTAGGGCTTGGATATTCCTTACCGTATAACCCAGATAAAGCTCCTGCATTTGAAGGATTTACGATGAGTCTTAATTTAAGATTTACAAAAAATCGAAAAGCTTACAGCCAATTTATGGGCTACTAAATAACTTAAACAAATGAAAACCTACATCACTATAATCTTCCTAATGTTACTTGCTCCATTGTCTGCTCAAAATGACACAATCTTTTTTGACAAAAACTGGAAAATAAGCAGTAAGGAAGCTGCTATTTATTACCGAATTAAACCTCTAAAAGTAAAAACAAAAGATGCTGTAGGTTATAAAATAAAAAACATCGACTCTCTTTTTACAATTAAAGATTACTATTTAAATAGTAATAAAATACAATTTCAAGGCTATTCTAAAGATTACAATGGTGATTATTTAGTTGGGAAAGCAAAATGGCATAATGAAAACGACGACACAATTGAAACGAGAGAATTTAACTATAGAGAATACAATACTTCATCAAAATTTAGAATCCCAGACTGGCCTATACTTTATTTAAATTATTCAATTGCCAACAAAAGTCTTTTAACTGCAGGTATGGAATTTTGTTTAGATTGCTATAGTGACAACAAACTCTTCATAGGTGCCGGGTACGGAATTACAAACAGTTACAGTGACAAATATTATGGACTTCCAGATCTTCATTTGGCCTACAATTCAAAAACTGGCTGGTTTTGTAAAGCTGGCGCATCAAATAAACATGCTTATACATTAGTCGGCTTATCATGGTTAAATGCGATAGACTTCGGACTTGGTTATTCACAACCTTTTAGTTATGAAAAGGCTCCAGTAATTAAGGGGCTTTTATTTGGTTTAAATATTAGGTTAACAAAAAATAAAGATGCGATTCTTCCAATGAAATTCATGTAATTTTTAAACGTTATTATTCTCTAACAATTTCAATTCTACGTCTTATTTCATTACCAGAAGCATCTACAACTGTTATGTAATGTATTCCCGTTGTGGGAGTAATTGGCAGTTCATGAAAGGTTTTTGTGGTCGCTTTATAAACATCATCTACATACCAAAATAACTCTTTATCTCTTTCAGAATACGCTACTTTCAAAATTACGGGCTGCACATTGCTATTAAAATCCTTTGTCAAATAGATTTTACTATTGGCTTTTGGGTAAATAAAATCCATTGTTGTGGTTTGCGTTCCCTCGCAACCTTCTTTGAATGGAGGCAATGGTAAATACTCAATATGCTGACTTTTGTAATACCAAGCCATAACAGGAGGCAGTACAAACCAGTTTTTAGTAACAATATTATCGATATTTTCACAACTACTGTTTACCTGAAACTGCTCTGTTTTATCTAAATGAATCGTTCTATGATATGGACAGACCTTAGTCGATTTTCCTTTTTTAGTAACCCATTGCTTAATTTTCGGGCAATTGTCTTTTGCCAAATAACCGCTTAAACGGCAAACCTCAACTTCAGCCAAATCGCTATAAGGCGTATCAAACCATCTTTGTCTTGGCAGCAAATTAAAAACATCAAATAAAATTGGCGCGGCACTGGTTACTCCTGTCAAAGTTGGCCTTCCTTCTCCAGTTGCATTTCCAACCCAAATTCCTACTACATATCTTGAGTTTGTTCCAATTGCCCACGCATCTCGATTTCCGAAACTTGTTCCCGTTTTCCAAGCAATTTTAAGCGAACTGTCATAAAATTTCCAAGCTTCATCTCCTTCGGGCCTATTTACCTCTTCCATTGCGTTATACGTCAACCAAATTGATCCTGCGCCTAGAATATTCTTTTGATCAGTTTCAGAGCCAAAATCGGGCTTAAAATCGTTTTTATAATTGAGCTCTGTAAACTCGTTGGTTCTATATTGCCCTTTATTTTTAGTGTAATAATTGACCGTAGATGAAAGATTCGCGTACGTTCGGCATAAATCCCACAAATTACTTTCTGCTCCTCCTAAAATAAGCGATAAACCGTAATGATCGGGTGTTTTATTAATGTTCTTTAATTTAAACTTCTGTAATTCTTCATAAAATTTGTTTACAGTAAACTCCTGAAGCATTAAAACCGCTGGAATATTCAGCGAACGTGACAAAGCGCGATGTGCGGGAACAGCTCCGTCAAATGTCAAATTAAAATTTTGAGGTGTATATCCAGAAATTTGCGTTGGAATATCGGCCACTAAAGTATTCGGCAATAACTCACCGTCATCTAACATCGCTCCATACAAAAGAGGTTTTAAAATACTTCCTGTACTTCTTGGCGCATCAATAATATCAACATCTTTTTGATGATCCACATCTGCTGGAGAGTTTCCAACATAACTCATTACGTTTCTGCTCTGAACATCAATTACCAAAATGGCCAAATTATGCACTTCATTCTGTTTATACTGATTGTAATAATATCGTGCAATTTGATTCACACGATTTTGCAACGCATAATCAATTGTTGTCTTTACTCTTGTTCCTTCTTCATTTTTTGCCACTCTCTGCAGTAAATGAGGCGCAATTTGAGGCAGATCGTATGGTTTTTGAGGTAGAGGTTCTTCTATTGAAAGTTCATACGTCTGCTTATCGATTATGCCTTCTTGATGCAGTTTTAATAAAAGTCGGTTTCGTTTGTTGAGTAATTTTATTTGATTTTTTCCTGGATAAATTAAACTTGGCGCATTGGGCAAAACGGCCAAAACCGCATTTTCAGCCCATGATAATTGATTGGACTGAACGCCAAAATAACGCCATGAAGCCATTTCCAACCCCACAACATTTCCTCCAAAAGGCGCGTGTGCTGCATACATTTCAAGAATTTCATTTTTAGAATAGCCTAACTCTAATCTTGTAGCGAGAATTATTTCTATTAATTTTTCAAAGTAAGTTCTATTTTTTCCTTTTCGGGAAAGTCTGATTACTTGTTGCGTCAATGTACTTCCCCCTCTGACTACTTTTCCTGCTTTTCTATTTTGTTTAAAAGCATTTATCATTGCACCGGGATTGAAACCAGGATGTTTATAAAAATACTCATCTTCAAAATACACAATACATTTCTTGAATTTGTCGGGAACACTATCTTGCGCAGGAAAACGCCATTGTCCGTCTCTGGCAATTTTAGCCCCTAGAAGTTCTCCTTCTTTACTTTCTATTACGGTTGAATATGGTTCTTTGAATAAAGTTCGAGGTATCGAAAAATAGTAAATCAGCAAGAGCATAAATGCAATTGCTGATTTTATTTTGTTTCTTTTTATCCAATTTAGAATGCGTTGGAGAAACGCTTTTAGTTTATTTTTCAATATTATTTTTTTTCGCTACGAATTCACTAATTTAAATTATAACAAATTAATTCGTGAATTCGTGGCTAACAATTTTATTTCACCACCTCAACCCAGAATCCTTTTGTTCTTGCCAAGAAAGTATTATCATACATCGCTTCGCATTGTAATCCAGGCAAATAATAGTTTCCTAAGTATGATGCGTTTAACAGAATTCTAAAGACTTTGGTTTCTCTGGCTTTCATACCAAAATAGAAATTAGTTCTGTCATCGCGAATATCAATATAATCAGCGATGTTGTTTACCGCATCTCCATAATCTGTAAAACGAGTATTTACAATTTCGAATCCTGAAGGCAGAATTTGCGATAATGCAACATTTTGAACGCTTTCTCCTCTTTGGTTTTTAATTGTAACCTCAGCAACAAATTCAGTTCCCTGATTGATTCTTGACACATTGATTACACTTCCTTTTCTATTTTTGAAAACAATAGAAGCTGTAACATCACTTTGAACCGCATTTTCTTGTCCTATTGGCAATATTCCAGTGTTCAATACACGAACATAAACCGTATTGGCTTTATTATTTTTAAGCGTAATACTGTTTGTCCCCGAAGCAACAGACAAACTACGATCTGCAACCGATTTACCTGTGTTTATGGTCTCTCCTTTTCCGTTTTTACTAAACTGAATATTAATTCCTTTTGGACCATTGCTTACTGCAAATTTCGACATTGCGTATAGACAGTAAGCAGTTGTCTGTGTACTCATCCATTGATTTGCTGACATTTCTTTAGCTAATTTAGAAGCTGTTACAAATGCTTTTTGTTTTTGGTCTAATAAAAGCATCGTTTCCAAAGCCATTGCTCTGTTTCTTTCGCTTGAACCATAATAGTAATAGCTATATCCGTCTGAACTTCCATCAATGCTTGTTCTCAAGAATAAACTTTGTCCAGCCGATTTTTGTCCAGCTAAAACATAAGCGGCTGCCAGACGAAGCATACTTTCGTTTGAAATACCTTTTGTTTCACGCAATCTGTTCATTGATGATAAATCGGCATTTCCTGCCAGAGCCAAAGTGTACAAACGATACGCTTGAGCTAAATCATTTCCGTATTTAGGTTCAAAACGCCATTGTTTCGCTTCTTTCTGCTGATATGATAACCATTTTGATTTGAAATTAATCGGTAACACATAACCTTTTTTCTCTGCTTCAATCAAGAAATGTCCTGCATAAGAAGTTCCCCAATCGTCTGCAATCGCATTTCCTTGCCAGTAAGGCAATCCGCCGTTTGATAACTGGAAATTACCCAATCTGGCAATTCCAGCAGCAACGTTTTTCTGAATCAGATCTTTACGTTTCGCATCAATATCTGCCACGTCTCCTAAGTACAATTGAGGGAAAACTGATGACGTAGTCTGCTCTACACATCCATGTGGATACTGAATCAAAAATTGCAATCTTCCATTCAAATTCATTGATGGCATTGACGAAACTTCTAATCTTGCTTTATTACTTCCAGCAATTCCAAATGTTTTCCATGAAATTGTTTTAGTGCTATTTGGAGATAAAACAACATCTGTAAATGTACTTGTAACTGGATTCGGATTTGTCATGTCGATTTCAACATCATAAACCGATTTCTCGCTTCCAGATGTTGCAATTACCTGAACTTTCGCAATTCCAGTCGCAGAACCTACAACCAAATTAAAATAAGCCATTTTCTCATCCGGCTGTGCAAAACTTAATTTTTGAACCGCACTTCCCATAACTTTCAATCCGTTACTCGTTTTAACCTGAATTGAAACATTTTTGATTTTATTTTCAGTTGCGAAAACCGTCACAGGCAATGTCACTTTTTCTGATGGCGAAATTTTTCTTGGTAACGAAGCCAATACCATCAGCGGACTCTTAACCTGTGTTGCTTTCTCAACACTTCCGTAAGCGCTTGTTTTTGCATCTCCCGCAACCACCATTGTTCTAACTGAACCAATGTATTTAGGGAGTTTTAATTCATGCGATTTTGTTTCTCCTTTTCCTAATTTAAATGGTCCGTAATACAATACAACAGGTTTAAAACGGTTGGCTTTTTTAGCTTTTCCGCCTCCTAAATCCTGGTCACCACCAATACTGAAAATCTGGTTTATTTTTCCGCCATAAGCACCAATTACATCATCATAAATATCCCAAGTTTTTACACCTAAAGCTTCCCGAACATAGAAACTATCCCATGCATTTGGCGTTTTAAAACGAGTTAAATCCAAAAGTCCTTCATCGACAACTGCAATTGTATAAGTCATTTCTTTACCTGATTTCTCACCCACTTTTACTGTAAACGGCTGTTCTGGTCTTAAAACATCTGGCATATTAAGAGTTGGTGCCAAAATGGTATTTTTATCTACCACTTCAATCGGTACAATTCCATACATACGAATTGGCGAATCATTTTTGGTTGAAGCATGAGGTTGCAATAACGTGATATTGAAATATACGTTTGGAGCCATTGCTCCTGTAATCGGAACTTCAACTTTTGTTTCTCCGTTTTTAGTTTCAGCCCAAATAGTCTGCACAACTCGCGATCCGTTTTCGATAGAAATTAAAGCACGCCCACCTTCACTTGAAGGGAAAGAAATTTGTGCTTTTTCTCCAACTGCGTAATTCTTTTTATCGGTAGAAAAAACTAACATATTGGCCGTTGAAGCATCTCTGTTTCGTGTTTTTCCAGACCAGATTGGCCAGTCTATATTTACAGTTAAAGAAGCCGCATGTCCGCTTTCACCATCTTCAACACGAATTAAGTAGCGTCCCCATTCTTCGTCTGTCAAAGCAAATTGGAAACTTCCTTTTCCGCTTGAGTCAGTATTGATTACAAATGTTTTGTATGAAGTCGTTGCATTCGATGAGTTGTAATTTGATAAATTATCGCTCGAAGAATCCCACCACCATCTCCAGTCTACTTTGTAAACTCTTACTTCGAGATTACGAACTGATTTTGGTCTTCCGTTTTCATCAACCGTTACCACATCAAAACGATTGTTTGCTCTCGTTTCAAGCATGCTGTATTTGTTTAGCTCAGGCGTTTTAAGTCCAACATACGTTTTATACGGAGAATAAGTTGTTGACATTACATCTGTACTAAAATCTCCTCCTTCTTCATACACTTTTGTAATGAATGATGCACGCAACATTCCAGGTGCTTGACCTTGCAATCTTGGCTGAATATTTACTGAAGCCTTTCCGCTTTCATTCAATTTCCCAGAGAAAACATTGATTTCTTCTGTACTAAACTGACGCGCTAAATCATCAAAAGTATATTTTTCATAACCTTTAAAAGTGGTTGCCTGCTGAGAGAATTTCGCCTGCATTTCTACATTCAAATTCTTAGCAATTGCACCGTGAAGCCATGTTACCTCAAGATTGTCTGTATTTGGATACGAAGCCGAAAGTGTTTTTCTGCTAAATGTATTTTTGATTTTTAAACGATTCGGCTTGATGGTTTCAATCTTAATACTCTTATAGAATTTAGCGCCACCAACACTTACCATGGCTTCCCAATTTCCTGTAGGCGCATCTTGGTTTGTTGGTACTATAAAAGCATAATGATTTAAATCATTTGTTTTTTGAACGGTTTGATAAACTGTTTTGCCATTCGGATCATTTAATCTGAATTTAATTGGATGTGATTTCGGAAGTTTATTTGCCGCATCATTCAAAATAAATGACAGATACAAATTATCTCCCGGACGCCAAACACCTCTTTCTCCATAAATAAATCCTTTTAAACCTTTTTGCAAAGTCTCTCCGGCAACATCAAAATTACTTACAGACAATGAAAGTCCGTCATCTAATTTCACATAAGTTGATTGATCTCCTAAAGTTACAATTGCGAAATAAGCGAATTTATCCAATTGGAAAGAAGCAATTCCTTCGCTGCTAGTTGCTTCTGTTGCTATTTTTTGCTGTTGAAAGTTGTATAAATCAACTCTTGCGTTTGAAACTGGCTCAGTTGTAACAATATTATTTACAGCAAATAAATACGATTTATTTTCACCTCTTTTAGCAATAACTCCTAAATCTGATGCTAAAATATTAGTAGCAATTCTAGCATTGTAGAAATAAGAACCTGTACAAGGATCCTGACTTTCTCTCCAGTCGTAATCATCATAATAGTAATAATCGTCGTAAGAGTTTCCGCTGTAGTTTACATCATTTTCATCAACTTCTTCTTCCTCGGCTTCATCGTCATTCCCTTCTGATGTTTCGCATTTATAAAGCGAATATTTCTTTTTATAAACAAATTCAACTCTGTAAATCGCTCCTGGTTCTGGTTTAATGATTTTAGATAAATCTAAAGCATACGTATTCCATTTCGAAAGATTTACGAGTGTGCTTTCCCTTAAATTCAGCGTTGTTTTGGCAATTGGCTGTGCTACTTTTTTGAGATTCTGTCCGCCATTTAATTCGTTATATTGAAGAAATTGCAGAATATTATTCTTGTAGATTTTATAAACCTTTACGTCAACTGCACTTAGATTTACAGCCTCAAAATTCAATTTTAAATTGTTTGAACTTGGCAGAATTGTTCCGTTTTTAATAAAACGAACATTTGGTTTTATCTGGTCGAAAGAGATTTTTTCGCTGTAATTGTTTTCTAATTTTTTACCATATTGACTTTCTATTCCCTGAAAAACTTCCAATAATAATTCACCCGTTACAACCTGTTCCGGTTCTTCGCCTGGCACATATTCAACGGCTTCTTCCACAACTGCTGCAGCCGAATCTACTGCAACTGCTGCAGAATCAACCACAACAGCAGCTGAATCTACCGCTACTGCAACAGTCTCTTCTGCAACAACCGTTACTGGTTCTGCTTTTTTAGGAGCATTTTGATTGGTAAAATATACTTTTAGTAAATTTCCTTGGGTCGAAAACTTCAGATTATTAGTGTTTTGAATTGAAACCAATCCAGCAAAATCCTGCCCTTTTTCTAAAGGTTCTGAGAAATTAATTAAAACCTGCTGATTGTTTCCGTCTGGAACTTCAACTTTTATAACTTTAAATTCATTAATGCTTGTAATCGGGAAATCGATTTGTCCTTTCTGATCAATATCAAAATCATTTCCATCATAAATAATTTCTAGATTTGAAGCTTCTGATTGACGTTGAATGCTGTCAATTATAAAATGAAATTCCTTTCCTGAAGATACATTTTTATCAAACTTAATCTTAAGATCGTTTCCATTATGTTTGGCTTGAACCAGCTTAATTGCGGTTTCCAAATCAATATTATCTGCTGTTTTTAAAGTACAATTTAAATATTGATACTCTTTACTATACGACTGAATATCGCCAGTATTGATGGTAAAATCCTGTTTAACCGTTTTAACTGTAAAATTGAATTTAGAAAGTTCTTTTTCTTTCTCTTTTGGAATTGCAGTCAGTTTATCTAAGTTTAAAGTAACTTGATATTCTGTACCCATTTTGAGCTTTTTCTCTGGAATAAAAGCTAAAGTATTTGTTGAAAGCGCTATGACTTTTCCGTGAACACTTGGCGAAATATCAAACAAATCGTCATCTAATTCCTGATTAGGTTTCCAATCATTTTTATCGAAAGCCAAAACTACACGAATATCCGAATCCGAAGAGACAATACCGCCTGTAAAACTGGTAATGTAATCTTTGAATAATGAAAAATCTGAATTGAAATCGGCAGCTGATTTTCTGCCACAAGATTGAAAAATAAAAAACACAAAAAATACGAGAAACAGTCCTTTTGCTTTCACTTTTAACTAGAGTTATTGGTTAATAAACTAGTATAAAAGTAAAATATTTTCGGGATCTTTAAGAGGAAAATTCTCTAATAATGATTATTTAACTTTTGTTGAAGATTATAAACTATCCTACAAGGTATCTAAAGCTTATTTACGTCTTTCCAGAAAAAAACGTTTCATTAAATCTGCTGCTTCATTAGCCATTACTCCAGAAACAACAGTCGTTTTCGGGTGCAATTTTGTTCCCATATTAATAAATCCGCGCTGTTCATCTCGTGCGCCAAAAACAATTTTCGAAATCTGACTCCAATACAAAGCACCTGCGCACATTTGGCAAGGTTCAAGAGTTACATAAAGCGTACAGTCTTTTAAATATTTTCCGCCCAGAAAGTTTGCTGCTGCAGTAATAGACTGCATTTCGGCATGAGCTGTTACATCATTTAATAATTCTGTCAAATTATGACTTCGTGCAATAACTTTATCAGCTACAACTACAACAGCTCCAACAGGAATTTCACCTTTTAAATAGGCTTCTTCTGCTTCCTGCAAAGCTTTCTTCATAAAATATTCGTCAGTAAAAGGATTTTCCATATCTGCAAAAGTAAAACTTTACCCATTATTTTTACTACATTTAAATTTTGAAATTGGAATATGGAAAGAAATCATAAAATAACAATACCAGAACCATGTCATGAAGACTGGGACAAAATGACGCCAGCTGAAAATGGACGTTTTTGTCTGAGCTGTTCTAAAACGGTTATTGATTTTACTTCTATGCCTCCAAAAGAAATTCAGCATTATTTCATTCAAAACCAAAATCAAAAAATTTGCGGAAGGTTTAAACAATCACAGTTAGATCGCATTACGATTCAAATTCCTAATCGCGTTTTATATTCGCAGACAAACTACCATAAAATATTTCTTCTCGCTTTGTTTATTGCAATGGGAACCACTTTGTTTAGCTGTGCAGATAAAGAAGGCAACAAGAAAAAAATTGATCAAATTGAAATTGTTGACAATCCAACACAAAATCAAGATGAAGATGTTTCCTCCTGCTATGGGCATCAGATTGAATCTAAAAAAGAAAAAACAAAAATACCAAGAGAAAGAGTCACAATGGGAATGGTAGTTCCTTCTAAACCTATTGAATATTATCGTTTTAAGTATAGCATTATATATAATTCAGTTGATTTAGATATTTTACCCGCTCCAAAAGACGGAATGAAAAAATTCTATTCTTATTTTGCAAAAAAATATACTGCTTCAAAAAAAGGAGAAATGTCGGTTTTATTTGTAGTAGAAAAAGATGGTACTTTGACTAATTTCAAAGTAACTAAAAACACTTCATCAGAAAATGAAGCAGAAGTCATTAAAGTTTTAGAATCTGGCCCCAAATGGATTCCTGGAAAAATAAACGATCGAATTGTACGATCAACTTTCATTTTGCCAATTACACTTAAATAATGAAAATAAAACATAAAATAACTGCCAATATAAATCGCAAATCATTTTTGCCCATACTGTTTGCGGTTATAACTGTACTTTTTTTCGGTTGCCAAAACAAAGAAGATAAACAACAGGAAGTTAAGAATATTGGAACTGTAAAAGACACTTTGACAGCAAAACCAGATGTTTTGGATACAACTGCAATTAACACTAAAAAATTAAATCAAACACCAGATTTATCAAAAGCAGAGCAAACTGAATTAAAACAAACGACACCAATAGCAACTAAAGAAGTTGATGAAAACAAATCTTCAAAATCTGACAAAGTAAAAAAAGATGATTCTGCCTCAACTCTAAAACCTATTTCAAATACAAATGCAGAATTTCCGGGCGGAATAGAACAATTTCATAACTTTTTTATGAAAGAATATAAAAAGCCAGAAGATGTAAGTTATTGGAAACTTAATTTCACTCTTGCATTTGCTGTCGAAAAAAACGGAAGTGTTTCATTTCTTGAATGTTCACCAGCCGTTGAAGAACCACTACAAAAAGAAATCATAAGAGTTTTAAGTTTATGTCCGAAATGGCAGCCTGGAGAATCGAATGGGAAAAAAGTTAGAATGCAATATTCTGTGCCTATTTTATTGAAATAAGACTCTGGGGAAAATTAAATTTAAAACCGTAAATTTGCTTTTTACCTTACGATGAAAAGCGATTTACTTTCCAACATATACAATCCTGCCGATTTGCGTCTTTTAAAAGAAGAACAGCTTGCTCAAGTTGCTCAAGAACTTCGTCAGTTTATTATTGATATTGTTTCTGTAAAAGAAGGGCATTTGGGAGCTAGTTTAGGCGTTGTAGAGCTTACAATAGCTTTGCATTATGTTTTTAATACTCCTGATGATTTATTGGTTTGGGATGTTGGACATCAAGCTTACGGACATAAAATACTGACCGAAAGAAGAGAAATTTTTCATACTAATAGACAAATTGGAGGAGTTTCTGGTTTTCCAAAAAGAAGCGAAAATGTTTACGATACTTTCGGTGTTGGACATTCTTCTACTTCGATTTCTGCAGCACTCGGAATGGCAATTGCTTCTAAATTAAAAGGCGATTTCGAAAAAGAACATATTGCAGTAATTGGCGACGCTTCTATCGCAAGCGGAATGGCGTTTGAAGGTTTAAATCACGCTGGAGTTACTGATGCTAATATTTTGGTTATTCTAAACGATAATGCGATCGGAATTGATCCAAGTGTTGGCGCTTTGAAAAAATATCTTACTTCGGTTAAAAACGGTAAAAATCCACGACAGAATAACATCATTAAATCTTTGAATTTTGATTATTCAGGGCCAATAGACGGTCATGATCTTCCTAAATTAATCAAAGAATTAAATCGTCTTAAAAAGATAAAAGGACCTAAATTCCTTCATATTGTAACTACAAAAGGAAAAGGTTTACAGCAGGCTGAAGAAAATCAGGTGAAATATCATGCTCCTGGAAAATTTGATGCTTCGACTGGAGAAATTCATTTAAAACAAGAAGAAAATCTTCCTCCAAAATATCAAGATGTTTTTGGCTTGACTATTTTAGATTTAGCCAAAAAGAATGAAAAAATAATCGGAATCACACCCGCAATGCCTTCTGGAAGTTCATTAAAATTTATGATGGACGAATTCCCAGAACGTGCTTTTGATGTTGGAATTGCCGAACAGCACGCCGTAACGCTCGCAGCAGGAATGGCAACTCAAGGCATGATTGTGTATTGCAATATTTACTCTACATTTTTACAGCGTGCCTACGATCAGGTAATTCATGATGTGGCGCTGCAAAATTTGCCTGTAATTTTTTGTCTAGACCGTGCAGGCCTAGTTGGCGAAGATGGCGCAACGCATCATGGTGTTTTTGACATCGCGTATCTGCGTTCGATTCCAAATATGGTAATCTATGCTCCGTTGAACGAAATTGAACTTCAAAACATTTTATATACAGTTCAATTAGGAATTGATCATCCTATTGCAATTCGATATCCACGAGGTCGCGGAGTCCTGCCAAATTGGGAAGTAGAAAATTTCGGACATTACGAAAAAATAAATTGGAACGAGGCAAAATGCTTGAAAGATGGTACGAAAGTTGCTGTGCTATCGGCCGGAACAATTGGAAATAATGTTATAGAAGCTCTAAAAGAATCTACCAATTCTAACGAAATCGCCCACTATAACTTTAGTTTTATTAAACCATTAGACATCAATACTTTAAAAATTATTTTTTCAACTTTCGAACGTATTATTACCATCGAAGAAGGGGTTAAAAATGGTGGTTTTGGAAGTGCAATTTTAGAGTTTGCAGCATCAAATAATTTCAAAAATTCTATTGAAATTTTAGGTGTTCCAGATGAATTTATCGAGCATGGAACGGTAAATCAACTGCAACAATTGTGTAAAATTGACGTTAAAAGTTTAATAAATCTTTTTTCTAATGGTTCAAAATAATTATTTTGCGACACCAAAAAAAAATTACCTAAATGAAATTATTGCGTTCTACCCTTTTGCTATTATTGCTTTTGTGTACTTCTAATAACTTTGCCCAGATTATACAAACCACTTTAAGTCCAAATCAAGCACCTAAACCGCCGTCCAACTGGAGCAGAAAAAATCAGGTTGGTTTTGACATTTCCGAAATTGCTTTTGTAAACTGGAGCGCGGGGGGAACAAGTTCTATTTCAGGTTTATTTAAAGGTGAATTTGGAAGAACTTACACAAAAAAAAATCATAAATGGGTAAACGAGCTTATTGTAAAATATGGTTTAAATAAACAAGACGGAATCGAGTTAAGAAAAACAGATGACGCCTTTCAGTTCAACTCTACTTATGGTTTCAGAAAAGATACTGCTTCAGATTGGTATTACTCTTCTAAATTAAATTTCAACACACAATTTACAGATGGTTATAATTACCCAAACCGTGATGTTGCCATTTCTAAACCTTTCGCACCAGCTTATATCTTTCTGGGAGCCGGAGCCGAGAATTCAAACAAAGAAAAAAATAGAGTATTTTACTTCTCTCCTATTACATTAAAAACCACTTTAGTACTTGATCAATATCTTGCAGACCAAGGTTCTTTCGGGGTTAAGAAAGCGGTTTATGCACCAGATCCGCTAGATCCTACTCAGCAAATATTGATTGAAAATGGACAAAAGGTAAAAGCCGAATTTGGTATACTTTTTACAGCTTATATGAAAAACGAAATCTATAAAAACGTTTTTTACGAAAACAGGTTAAGCTTATATACCGACTATTTGAACAAATTCGGAAATGTCGATATTGATTATGACACTCGTCTTGATCTTGTTGTTAATGCTTATGTAAAAGCAAATATAGGAGTCCACTTAATTTATGACGACGATATTAAAACGAAAAAAGACGTTGTTGATCCAACTACAGGAGCAACAACTCAAGTAAATGACGGACCTAGAATGCAGTTAAGACAAGTTCTGGGAGTTGGTTTGGTTTACGCTTTCAAATAAATAAAACAAGAATAATAAAAAATGCCTCTTTCAGAATTCATGAAAGAGGCATTTTTTATTGCAAACGAAACGATTTAACGCTTTTTCTGTCCTTGAATTGTTTCGTACAATTCTAGAGCATTTCCATCTGTAAGAAGCGAAACGTAGTGGCAGATATGCAATAAACGTTCGTATAGATTCGTTTTCTCCAAATGATGTTTCTCTGGCAGCATTTTCAAAATCAATTTATCGTAATTTGAAGCCGTTCCTTCAAACTTATTATTGAATGCAGTAATGAATTTATCCAATAATGTTTGAATGATTTGATAACCCACAATTTCTTTCTCAATCACTTCTCGGCTTTGGTAGATTTTATCAACGCTTAGTTTGATAATATCATTCATCTGTGCTTTGTATTTGCTTTTGTCTGTCAATGCATACGGAAAGTTTCCAGCAAGAATCGCTTCTTCATTTTCAACAAAAACATTTACCGCATCATTAATTAAAGTACCAATTGCCAAAGCTCTTAAATAGCTAATACGATCTTCTTTTGTAGTTAACGATTTGTATTTAGAAACCCCGATATTGTCTTTTACCAGATTAATCAAATATTCTAAAGCAAAATCTTCAGAAACCAAACCTAAATTAATTCCGTCTTCAAAGTCGATAATGGTATAGCAAATATCATCTGCTGCTTCGACTAAATAAGCCAATGGATGTCTTTCGAAACCAATATCTTCTCCCGATTTATTGGCAATCATTCCCATATCTTTGGCCACTTCTTCAAAGAACAATTTATCGGACTGAAAGAATCCGTATTTTTTATCGGAAATATTATTTGTTGGCTTTTTCGGAAGGCTTTCTTTTGGATATTTCATGAAAGCTCCTAAAGTTGCATACGAAATACGAAGTCCGCCTTCAATTCCTGGGCGGCTTGCCGTTAAAACTGAAAACCCGTTGGCATTTCCTTCAAAATCAATCAAATCCTGCCATTGTTTATCAGTAAGCTGATTTCTGTATTTCTGACCGTTTCCTATAGAAAAATATTCGCCAATTGCTTTTTCACCAGAATGTCCAAAAGGCGGATTCCCAATATCGTGCGCCAATGAAGCCGCAGCAACAATAGCTCCGAAATCGTTCATATGGTAACCGTGAACTTCTTTTAAATAAGGATATTTTTCAATAATTTTTTTTCCAACCAAACGTCCAAGCGAACGTCCCACAACAGAAACTTCCAAACTGTGGGTTAATCTCGTATGAACGAAATCTGTCTTAGAAAGCGGAATAACTTGTGTTTTATCTTGTAAGCTTCTAAAAGCGGAAGAAAATATTATTCTGTCATAATCTACTTCAAACCCTAAACGAGTATCATCTTGTTCTACACGTAATCTTTTGCTTGTATCTCCCTGACGTTTTAATGATAAAAGTTGTTCCCAGTTCATTGTTGTATTTTAGATTTCAGATTGTAGATTTATTATCTAATCGTCAAAAATACGTTTTATTTAGGATTTCATTCAACAAATATATTTTTAAAAAACAAACTCAAGCATTAAGACTTGAACAGAAGTATTTACTTAAGTATTACATTTTTGAAGTATTTCTTAAAAATTGCCAAGGCTTTTTCTTTGCTTTCCTCGGTTGGCGGCAGAGTGTCTTTTAACAGATAAGGCATTTTCAATAGTTCCCATTTTTGTGATCCCAGCTGATGAAACGGTATAATTTCTACTCGTTCAACTGTTTTATAATTGGTAAAATATTGTCCCCATTGTTCCAAATATTGCGACTGGTCTGTCCACCCAGGAACCAAAACATAGCGTAGCCACATTGGTTTTCCGGTAGATTCTCTGTAAGCCGCAACTTCTAATGTATTCTTATTGGTCAAACCAGTCAACTGATGATGCATATCGTCATTAATGTGCTTTACATCCAGCAATAAAATATCGGTAACATCAAAAAGTTCATGGGCTTCAGCATTATTAAGCCTTCCATTGGTATCCAGACAAGTCGTAATTCCTTCTTCGTGCAGACGTTTAAAAAAGTGAAGTAATTTGGTTCGCTGCAATAATGGTTCGCCACCTGAAACTGTCACGCCTCCCGTTGCTCCGAAATAACTTTTTTGACGAACTGCTCTTTTTACCAACTCTTCTATTTCGACCAGAGAACCTCCTTTTACATCCAACGTATCTGGATTCTGGCAGTATACACACCTAAACTGGCATCCTTGCACAAATACTACCATCCTTATTCCAGGTCCATCATGAGTACCAAAAGTCTCAAGAGAATGTATTCTTAAATGGCTCGGATCGTCTATGTTTAATTTAACAGCTTCAATATCTTGCAATGGAAAATACATCATATTCCTGAATAAAATTTGAATAAATAAAGGCTGGCTAACGTAAGCCAGCCTTTATTGACCTTAAAAATTTAAAATTACATAGCTTCATGGAAGGTACGAGCAATAACTTCGAGCTGATGTGCTCTTGATAATCTTACAAAGTTTACAGCATATCCTGAAACTCTAATTGTAAGCTGAGGGTGATTTTCTGGATGATCGTATGCATCTTGCAACATTTCGCGATTCAGTACATTTACATTTAAGTGATATGCCATCTGTGCAAAATATCCATCTAATACATTAACTAAATTGGTAACCTGTTCTTCTCTATTATCTCCTAACGATTTTGGAATCATTGAGAATGTGTTCGAAATTCCGTCTTGAGCATCTTTATATTCTAGTTTTGCAACAGAGTTTAAAGAAGCGATTGCTCCGCTATTATCACGTCCATGCATTGGATTTGCACCTGGGGCAAAAGATTCGCCATCTTTACGTCCGTCTGGAGTTGCTCCAGTATTAGTTCCGTACATTACATTTGAAGTAATCGTTAATAAAGAAAGTGTTGGAGTAGCATTTTTATATGCTGTATGTTTTCTAAGCTCTGTAACAAAGAAAGAAGTCACTTCTTTAGCAATTGTATCTACTCTGTCATCATCATTTCCAAATTTAGGATAATCACCTTCAATAATAAAATCTACTGTAAGTCCATTTTCATCTCTTACGGGTTTTACTTTTGCATATTTTATTGCTGATAATGAATCTGCAATAATAGAAATTCCGGCAGCGCCATAAGCTATATCAACATGCGGATCTGAATCTATTAGCGCCATTTGGGCTCTTTCATAATAATACTTATCATGCATATAGTGAATAATATACATTGATTTGGCGTAAACTCTAGCCAGTTCTTTCATAGCATTTTTAAATGCATTGTATACAACATCATAATCTAATATTTCGTCATTAATAAACGGAATATCTTTCATGATTAATGCTCCTCCTTTTTCTTCTCTTCCGCCGTTCAAAGCAATCAGTAATGCTTTAGGCAGATTAGCGCGTGCTCCAAAATGCTGAATCGATTTACCAATTTCCTGATGAGAAACACAGCAGGCAATTCCGTAATCGTCAGAACCTCGGTTTGTTCTCATTAAATCATCATTTTCGTATTGAATTGATGATGTATCTATTGAAACTTCGGCACAGAAATTTTTAAACCCTTCAGGAAGATCTTCTGACCACAATACTGTTAAGTTAGGTTCTGGAGAAGCTCCCAGATTATATAATGTCTGAAGAAATCTGAATGATGTTTTGGTAACTTTTGTTCTTCCGTCATTAAACATTCCGCCTATACATTCTGTCACCCAAGTTGGATCACCTCCAAAAATTTCATCATACGCTCCTGGTCTTAAATGGCGAACCATTCGCAGTTTCATTACAAATTGATCTACCAGTTCCTGTGCTTCATCTTCTGTAATCAATTCTAACTCTAAATCTCTTTGTATATAAATATCTAGGAAAGAAGATACGTTGCCTAGTGACATTGCTGCTCCATCCTGCTCCTTAACCGCAGCCAGATAGGCAAAATAAACCCATTGTACTGCTTCTTTTGCATTTTGCGCTGGTTGTGAAATATCAAAACCGTAATCTTCTGCCATGATAAGCATATCTTTTAAGGCGCTTATTTGAGCTGAAATTTCTTCACGAAGGCGAACTTTATGTTCTCTCATTTCCCCGTCAGCCTTAGCATAATCTTCTTTTTTAAACGCAATAAGCTGATTTACACCATATAAAGCCATACGACGGAAATCGCCAATTATTCGGCCGCGAGCATAATTATCCGGCAAACCTGTTAAAATATGTTTAGAACGATAATCTCTAATTTCTTTATCGTACGCATCAAAAACTTTTTCGTTATGATTTTTAGCATAATTAAAAATATCCAGCACGCGGTCTGATACTTTTAATCCTCTTTCTTTAACAGCAGATTCTACAAGTTTTATCCCTCCAAAAGGTTTCATTGCACGTTTTAATAATTGATCGGTTTGTAAGCCTACAATTACTTCATCTTCTTCATTAATATAACCTGGTTTAAATGCATTTATGCTTGAAATAGTTTCTACATCTATTGCCAAACATCCGCTATTAGCTCTTTCTTGTAATAATGCCTTTTTACAGATATTCCATAAATTGGATGTTTTTGATGATGGTCCACATAAAAAAGATGAATCTCCATTATACGGAGTAATATTTCTTACTACAAAATCCTGAACATTTACTGATGTTTCCCATTTGCCTGGCACAAATTCAATTTTTTCGACACTTGCTTTCATAACTCAATTGATATTTAAAGATTTATCATATCAAAATTCGATATTCCAAAAATCAAAAAACATGATAATAATCAATAAAATACGTTAATTATTTAAAAATTACGCAATCGTTGTCGGTAAATCATTCTTCTTTTTACCAATAAACAAAAAACAGAAGTAAATCCTAAAATCACTGCAAAAAAGCAGAAGATTATGTTATAATCTTTAGTAAAAGACAATAATCCCGGTCCTACAAATGCGGCTAAAGACCATGCGATTAATATAAAACCAAATGGTGTACTCATTTTGTATGGCCCATAAACATCTTTTGCAAATGCCGGCATAGCGGCAAATGCACCACCGTAACAACTAATAATAATAAAGACCATAATCTGAAATAAAACTGTGTTGCGCGTTTGTGTCAAAATAAAAAAGCAAGAAGTGCCAATTGTAAAAAAGAGGAAAAAAGTTAACCAGCGCCCAATTTTATCAGAGGCGCTAGACCAAAACAATCTGCCAAATCCGTTGAAAAAACCAATTAACCCCACAAAATTAACTGCTTGCGAATCATTTATATGTATTATATCTTTTGCCATTGGCGCCGCAATCGAAATTAAAGCAATGCCACAAGTTGTATTAAGAAACAGAAATAACCAAAGACTGTAAAATCGAACATCGGTCAGGAGTATCTTTAGTGGAATTGAAGAATTTTGCACTGAAATTTCAGTTACAGTATTTGAATCAGGAAGGGAAAGACAAAGAGAAGCCAGAACCATTAGAAGTGAATAAATACAACCCAATAAATAAAAAGTTCCTGATACACCATATAATTCTATTAAAGGCAAAATAAGACGTGATGCAATTATAGAACCTACTGCAAAAGACATAATAACCAATCCGCTGGCAAAACCGGGTTTCTCAGGAAACCATTTTATAACGACCGAAACGGGTGTAATGTATCCAAAACCTAAACCTATACCGCTTATGACACCAAAAAACAAATAGAACAAGAATACCGATTGGCTGGCAATCGCGAAGCCGCTTCCTACAAATCCGACCCCAAAAAATAACGCAGCAAGAAGTCCTGCATTTTTGGAGCCAATTTTACGAACAAACTTTTGCATAAAAGCTGCCGTAAGGCCAAGAAAACAAATGGCTAAACTAAAAGAAAGTTTTAACTGATTGCTATCCCATTTATTTAGTGTATGAATGGGATTTATCCAAACACTATATGCGTAGATAGAACCTATTGATAATTGCAGCATCATTCCCGCTATAACAATTATCCATTTATTTTTTGTTTTCATAAGATTATACATGTTTTAATTCTAACAAATGTATAAGCCGTGGTTTACAAAAAATGTGATTTTTATCGTGTTTTCAGTTTAAAAATCAGAAACTTACGAAATCGTTTTATATCAAAAAACTAAAACTCTAATGCGGTGCTGTGCTTGATTTCACCCATTACAAAAATACTATTTGTGTTTCCGATGTTTTCTATCGTAGATAATTTATTCATTACAAAATCTTGATAACTGGCCATATCTTGCACCAAAATCTTTAGCATAAAATCGTAATCTCCCGCTATATTGTAACATTCAATAATTTCTGGAAGTGCCACAATATCTTTTACAAAATTGCTCCCGACATTTTTGGCGTGTTCTTTTAAACGGACATTGCAAAAAACAGTCATACCACGGTTCATTTTCTTTTTATCTAAAAGCGCTACATATTTGGTAATATAACCGTCCCTTTCCAGCCTTTTAATTCTTTCATAAACGGGAGTAACCGTTAGAAATAATTTACTCGCAAGATCTTTTGTATTGATATTGCAGTCTTCTTGAAGATATTTTAGAATCAATAAATCGGTTTTATCTAGATTTTCCATAGTTTTTTTTACTGCCAAAAGTGAATTTCACATATTTACACAGCAAAATAATCTATAAAACAACATTTTAAAAACGTATTTTACTGAAATAAAAACCAAATATAAGTTATAAAAACCAAGAACGTAAATTTGTTCAGTAAAAAATACTGAATCAAAAATGAAAACAAACAACTTAGGTTACCCAAGAATTGGCAGCAGCAGAGAACTGAAAAAAGCCAGCGAATTGTATTGGGCGGGAAAAATTTCAGCAGAAGAACTTATAGATGCTGGAAAAGAAATCCGTCTTAAAAACTGGAAATTACAAACCGAAGCAGGAGTTGATTTAATTCCGTCTAATGATTTTTCTTTTTATGATCAAGTTTTAGATTTAACTCTAACCCTTGGAGCAATTCCGGTACGTTATCACGAATTGGCAAAAAACAATTCATCTTTAGATTTGTATTTTGCAATGGCAAGAGGATCTCAAAAAGACGGACAGGATGTTGTGGCAATGGAAATGACAAAATGGTTTGATACCAACTATCACTATATTGTTCCTGAATTTACCAAAAATCAAAAGTTTGAATTGTTTTCAGAAAAAATAATCAATGAATTTAAAGAAGCAAATGCGATTGGAATTAAAACAAAACCTGTTTTAATTGGTCCTGTTTCTTATTTATTATTAGGAAAAGAAAAAGAAGAAGGTTTTTACAGAATTGATCTTTTGGATGCTTTACTTCCGGTTTATTTCGAAATTTTAGAAAAACTGCAAGCAGAAGATGCTGAATATATTCAGTTCGACGAGCCTTTCTTAGCTTTAAATTTAACCGATAAAGAAAGAGCAGCTTTCACAAAAGTATATAACGAAATCAACACTCGTTTCCCGAAACTTAAAATTGTTTTAGCAAACTATTTTGACTGTTTTGGAGAAAATCTTGAAACTGCTTTGGCTTTGCCTGTTGATACTTTGCATTTAGATTTAGTTCGTTGTCCGCTGCAATTAAATGATATTTTAGAATCTGGAAAATTGGCTTCAAACGTAAATCTTTCTTTAGGAGTTGTTGACGGAAGAAATATCTGGAAAAATGATTTCAAAAAATCTTTAGAATTAATCAAAAAAGCAACTAACGCGTTAGGAACCGACAGGGTTTTAATCGCTCCTTCTTGCTCATTAATTCACAGTCCGTGCGATTTAGATCTAGAAACAAACGATCAGACCTTAACTCCTGAAATCAAACAATGGCTGGCTTTTGCTAAACAAAAAATCAACGAGATTGTACTTTTAAAACAATTTGCTTCTAACGAAGTTAGCATTGAAAATTCTGCTGATTACAAGGAAAATGTTTTGGCAAATGAAAACCGTAAAACTTCAAAATTAATTCATAATAACCAAGTTAAAGCACGAGTTGCTGCAATTACAGCTTCAGACGATAAACGTAAAAGTGCTTTTGCTACAAGAAGAAAAAGCCAAATTGAAGCTTTAAAACTTCCATTATTCCCAACCACAACAATTGGATCTTTCCCACAAACAGCTGAAGTGAGAAGCTGGAGAGCGAGATTCAAAAAAGGAGAATTAACAGCTCAAGAATACAATGATTTAATCGAAAAAGAAACCGAAGCAACCATTCGTTTTCAGGAAGAAACAGGAATCGATGTTTTAGTTCATGGTGAGTTTGAACGCAATGATATGGTTGAATATTTTGGAGAACAATTATCCGGATTTACTTTTACCAAAAACGGCTGGGTTCAGAGTTACGGAAGCCGCTGTGTGAAACCTCCTGTTATATACGGTGATGTTTCAAGACCAAATCCTATGACGGTAAAATGGTCTCAATATGCACAATCTTTAACTTCAAAATGGGTAAAAGGAATGTTGACTGGCCCCGTAACTATTCTGCAATGGTCTTTTGTGCGTAATGACCAGCCTCGTTCTGAAACGTGTACGCAAATCGCTTTGGCAATTCGCGATGAAGTTGTTGATTTGGAAAAAGCAGGAATCAAAATCATTCAAATCGATGAACCAGCGATTCGTGAAGGTTTACCTTTGAGAAAAGAAGAATGGGCCAAATATTTAGATTGGGCAGTTCGTGCTTTCAGAATTTCTGCAAGCGGCGTAAACGATGATACGCAGATTCATACACATATGTGTTACAGCGAATTTAACGACATCATTCAAAACATTGCCGACATGGATGCCGATGTTATTACTATTGAATGTTCTCGTTCGCAAATGGAACTTTTAGATGCATTTGCCAACTTTAAATATCCAAACGAAATTGGTCCTGGAGTTTATGACATTCACTCTCCCCGTGTTCCATCAAGCGCAGAAATGGTTCGTCTGTTAGAAAAAGCTTCAAACGTAATTCCGATAGATCAATTATGGGTAAATCCAGATTGCGGCTTGAAAACTCGTCATTGGGATGAAACCAAAAAAGCACTAATCGAAATGGTTGCCGCAGCTCAAGAAATGCGAACAGCTGTAGAGAATCCTGTGACTTAATACCTTTAAATAGTTTTTGTTTTTTATGCCAGCAAGTGAGATCGAATTTAGTTATGATTCGTTTCGATTTCACTTTGACTGGCATTATTTCTTTTTATTGAAAAATGCAACACTTTACAACATTTACGGTTTTAAATTAATTTGCAAAATTTTTCTTCTATTCAAAAAACACAAGTCGTAAAAATCTGTATTTTAGCCATTTACAAACTATTAAACTTAATTCTATGTATTCAGCAGCTCAATACACAAATTTTTTTATTAGTTATTTAGAGAATCAAATTATAGATAAAGAACCCAAAAATCTATACGATCCGATAGCATATATAATGTCATTGGGAGGAAAACGATTGCGCCCTACACTTACGCTACTCACCACAGAATTTTTTGGAACAGACTATAAGTTAGCATTACCCGCTGCTTTGGCAATTGAAATTTTCCATAACTCGTCCTTAATCCATGATGATATTATAGACGAAGATCCCATTAGAAGAGGAAAAGCCACAGTACACAAAAAGTGGAATACTAACATTGCTATTCTTTCTGGAGATGCAATGATTATCTTAACCTACGAATATCTGCTTAATTACGCCCCAAATCTTGCAAAAGATTTGATCAAAGCGGTTAACAAAATGGGAATAAAAGTATGCGAAGGGCAAACCCTGGATGTAGATTTTGAAACCCGACAAGATGTTACAGTTTCTGAATATCTAAAAATGATTAAGTACAAAACTGGTGCACTTATAGCGGCATCGATGAAAATGGGCGCTATAATTGCCCAAACATCGCAAGAAAACTGCGATTTAATTTATGATTTTGGAATTAATATCGGACTAGCTTTTCAGTTGCAAGATGATTATCTGGATCTTTTTGGCGATACTCCCACATTTGGCAGACGTTTAGGCGGCGATATTATTTCGAATAAAAAAACCTACTTATATTTTAAGGCTCTTGAAATTGCAACTGAAAGCGAAAAAGAAGTATTAGAACGTTTATACGCTGTTCGTCTTGAAGACAATACAAACAAAATTAAAACCATAACCGATTTGTTTCTGAAATCTGGAGTGCCAAATGCAACACAAGAATCAATCAAAAAGTACACATTTAAAGCTTCTAAAATTTTAGACAAAATCAATATAGAAGAAGATAAGAAAAAATTATTAAGAGAGTTTGCCGAGAGTTTAATTGGAAGACGTGTTTAGTTTGTTTTACTCTTAAATCTCTTTTACAACAGAAGATTTAACACAAAAAAAAACGCTCCAATTGAAGCGCTTTCGTATTTGCATAAAAATCTAAAATTAGAAGTTTTTAGAAATCCCGATGTTTACTGTTTTTCCAAAATTGACGAAAAATTTACTATAATCAACATCATCATTATCATAGCTTAATGTTTCATATCCTAAGCCTCCAATACTAAAATTTAGGCCAAAACCTTTCTTCATATTAATAAAAAGAGCTGGAGTAATACCTGTATAAAAACCATCAGCTTTATTATCTGACACAAGTGATCCATTTTCGTAATTTTTGCTTTTTTGATTTTGAAACCCAGCTCCCAAATCGGCAAAAACCGAAAAAGTTTCATTCAATGGCATTGTATAACGGACAAAAGCTCCTGTTTTAAAAGTATTACTTTTACCTTCACCTTCTCCAAGATTGGTTTTGGAAGATTCTACCGAAAATTCGATTCCTGCGGTCCAGTTATCATGAAATTGATATCCAACCTTTGGAGAAAACTCAAAAACATTGTTTTTTGCTGATGCAATTTCTCTGTCGATTTTTTCAGAAGTATAACCAATATTTCCTCCAACTAAAATTGTTCCCTTTTGGGCATTTGCAAAGCTAGCCATAGCCAATGCAAGAATAAGTAGCATTTTTTTCATTTGTGATATTTATTAAGATTTCACATACAACAAACAATTAAAATACCAATATAGAATCGTAGTCATTTTCTTAACTATTACTTAAAAACAACTCTCTTAAAACAGATTAAAAATTAAAATAACAACAAGAAATGGTTATAAAAAAAGCGCTCCGATTAGGAGCGCTTTCTGAAATTGAATATAAAAACTAAAGATTAGAAGTTTTTAGAGATTCCAATGCTAGCTGTTTTACCAAAGTTGAAATTAAATCTGCTAACATCTGGACCGTTGTTATCATAATTTAAAGTTTCGTATCCTAAACCACCAATGCTAAAGTTAAGACCAAAACCATTTTTCATGTTAATGAAAAGAGCTGGAACTACACCAATATACATTCCATCTGCTTTGTATTTTGTGTAGTTTGATCCAACGTAATCTTTTTCAGTTTGATTTTGGAAACCAGCTCCTAAATCTGCGAATACTGAGAAAGTTTGGCTTAATGGCATTGTGTAACGTACAAATGCACCAAATTTAGAACTGTTTGTTTTATATTCGTTTACACCTTGATCATCTTTTGAAGAAGCAACTGTAAACTCACCTCCAACTGTCCAGTTTTCGTGAAATTGGTAACCTACTTTTGGAGAAAAAGCAAATTCGTTTGATTTTCTTTCAGCATTACCGAAATCTCTTGTTTCAGAAGAATAAGAGATGTTACCACCTACTAATACTGTACCTTTTTGTGCGTTTGCAAAACTGCAGATAGCTAAAGCAGCCATCACTAGAATTTTTTTCATGATTTGGGTTTTATTTTAATTTTAGCATTCTCTTAACAATAACAATGCCGTGAATACTGGGCTACTCAATTTTTTTATAATCACTTTAAGAGATAAATTTTTAGCAATCGAAACTATTTCTAGTTACTTTTGTAACAAATAAAAAGTCATGTCGATAGAAGTAAACAGTATATCAAAAAGTTACGGAGAGCAAAAAGCTTTAAATGAAATTTCTTTTAAAATTGAAAAAGGAGAAATCGTAGGATTTCTTGGTCCAAACGGAGCTGGAAAATCTACTTTGATGAAAATTTTGACCACTTATTTACTTGCCGATAGTGGCTCAGCCCTTGTAAATGGTCACGATGTCATGACAAACGAAAAAGAAGTACAACGTTCGATTGGGTATTTACCAGAGCATAATCCGTTGTATTTGGATTTGTATGTTCGTGAATATTTGGCATTTAATGCCTATGTTTACAACGTGCCAAAATCAAGAATTGAAGAAGTAATTCAACTGACAGGACTGACACCAGAAAGCCATAAAAAGATTGGCCAGCTTTCTAAAGGATACCGCCAGCGTGTTGGATTGGCAAATGCTTTGCTTCATGATCCAGAAGTTTTAATTTTAGATGAACCGACTACTGGACTGGATCCGAATCAGTTAATGGAAATTCGTAATGTGATTAAAAATGCAGGAAAAAATAAAACTGTTTTTTTATCTACACACATTATGCAAGAAGTCGAAGCAATTTGCGATCGTGTCATAATTATTGACAAAGGACAAATTGTTGCAGACAATAAATTAGACCATTTGGTTACTGCCAATAAAGAGCAAGTTATTGAAGTAGAGTTTGATTACAAAGTAGAAGAACAGCTTTTGGCTAAACTAGAAAATATTTCTTCGTACGTAAATACTCATGACATGACATGGGAGCTAACTTTTGTTACAGATAAAGACATGCGTCCTACTATTTTTGACTTTGCCAACGAAAATGGATTAAAAACTTTGCAATTGAATCAGAAAAATAAAAACTTGGAGGCTGTTTTTAGAGAAATTACGAAGTAAGTTTTCAGTCTAAGTCACAGTTTTCAGTTAAAAAGCGGTTTGTTTTATAAAAAACAGACCGCTTTTTTTATTCCCCATTTTAATTCTTTTCCCTACAAATCAACAAATTAAGGCTTTTCTGCAAAAAATAATTATTATTTTTATTTAGACTTGTTATAAATAGTATTATATTTGGCGAATCAAATTTTAAATGCCACAGTATGTTACGTATACTCCACACCCTTAAAAAACATATTTCTATTGTTTCAAATCAAGCAATACATCTTCAAAAAAGATTTTCAGAAAAATTAGAACAAATTGTACTGCAATAATTCTAATTCAAAAAAATTACAAAGATTATGTTCTAAATCTCGGTTTAGAATTGCCCAAATTGAAACAACATGAAAAAAATTATAACCTCTCTTATGCTTGCTTTTTCGGTATATGATGGATATTCTCAAACAGAAAAAGAAACAGACAGTATTGTTGAAACCACTATAAATGCTTTAGATGAAATCGTGATTAGCAGAAAAAAAGTACTATATACTCAAAAATCTGATCGTCTTGTTTTTAATGTAGAAAACAGCATCGTATCTGAAGGCGGGACCGCGCTTGACGTATTATCTCGTGCGCCAGGCGTTGTTGTGTCTCAAGATGGCGATTTGTCTATTCGCGGACAGCAAGGTGTTGCAGTGATGATAAATGGTAAACTGACACAGCTTTCGCAAAAAGAATTAGCAAATTATTTAAAAGCAACAACCTCATCCAACATCAAACAAATTGAGGTAATCACCAATCCTTCTTCTAAATATGATGCTGCAGGAAAAGCTGGTATCATAAATATTATCCTCAAAAAACCAAATGCTTCTGGTTTAAAAGGAACTGCTTTTACCAGTTATGGAAGAGGCCGAAAAAACAGAACCAATTCTGGCTTTAATTTAAATTACAATAAAGATAAATGGGGCGTTTTCGGAAATTATAGCTATACTTTCCGTGGTGAAGAAGAACATAAAAAGTTCAATCAGACTCAATATACAGATCTTACACATCAAGAAATTATATCTAAAAATCACCAAACTTCTATTACAGATGAGCCTTTGACTTCTAATAATTTTAAAATAGGAACGCAATACGAAGTTTCTCCTAAAACAAATTTAGAGTTTTATGTAGATGCCAAAATCGGACGTTATGAAAATATGGCGGACGGAACAAATACAGTCTTTAATACTTCGAACCAGCCTATTTTTGATGCTTTGACTTACAATGACAGTAAAGAAAAATGGTTTGATTATACGTATGCTTTTTCTGGGGTGCATAAATTTAATACCGAAGGAAAAAACATGTCTTTTGATTTTGAATATGAAACTTCGAAGTTTAGATCCAATCAATTTCAAAGTGCTGATAATACAGCAAATGCAACTGTAGTAAATGACCGTCGCGGTTATATTCCTTCCCAGTTAAAAGTCTTTACAGGAAAAGTTGATTTTGTAAATCCGTTCAAGGAAAAGCAATCTATTGAATGGGGTTTTAAAACCAGTATTAAAAACAATGACAATCCATCGGTCTATGAATATTATGAAAATAATGAATGGCAGATTGATGTTAATTCGACTAACCATTTTGAATATAACGAACAGATTTATGCTGCTTACGCGAATTATAAATATCAGCTAGAAAAATTAAACATTCAGGCTGGTTTAAGAACTGAATATACTGCGATAAATATTGATCAGAAAACGCTAAACGAACAGCATAAAGACGATTATTTAAAATGGTTTCCGAGTCTTTCTTTAAAGTATGAATTTACCACTAATCATTCAGCACATGCATCGTATAGCAAAAGAATTAATAGACCAAGCCAGTTCGATTTGAATCCGTTTCGTTTTTATGATGATTCATTCAATTATTCACAAGGAAATCCGAATTTGATTCCAGAGATTACGCACGCTATGGAAATTGGCTATGCTTGGAAAAGTAATTTTATGGCTTCTGTTTATTTTAATAGTACCAAAGATGTTTTCACGGAAGTGTACAATTATAATCCAGACACGAATACAACCGTTACAACTCAAATAAATGTTGACAAATCATATAATTATGGAATTAACATTACAAACACCTCTGAGCTAAACAAATGGTGGTCTGTGAATACATTATTCAATGTTTTTGAAAATAAGTTTATGGGAGAGATTTTAAACAGTAATACTATCGATCCTATTATGACTTTGAATGTAAGCGTTCAGAATTCTTTTGCGATAACTGAAACTTTAAAAGCAGAAGGAAATGCCCAATATCAATCAAAATCAAATCTTGGAATTTATCAGAGAGACGGTTTCTTTGATTTCAGCATTGGGATTTCAAAACAAGTTTTAGCAAAAAAAGGAAACATCAAACTGAATTTTACAGATGTTTTCAATACCAATAATTTCAACATTAAATCTGCAGTTGCACAAACTAGCATCGATAAAAGATATGAGTTAGACAATCGTATTGCGACAATTGCATTTACATACCGAATTTAAAATTTCGTTCTTTAAATACCTTGTTTTTGTTTTTTTTGTGTTAGTCAAGAGCCTGTTCCTTCAAACAGGCTCTTCTACTTTTATCAAGTTTATAATTCTGAAAGCACTTCTCGCATTTCCTCAATTACAAGCTTCACATCATTTTCTGTAGTTCTCCAATTTACAAAAGAAGCTCTAATACCCTTTCTGCCTTGATAAACCGTTGGTGTCATAAATACTTTTCCTGTATCATTTAAAACAGATAAAAATTGACTTACTTTTTCTTGATTTTGCTCTCCTTTCAGTGTAAAGCAGACATTATTTAAACGAATTGGCGCTAAAAGTTCAAAATCATTTTCTATTAAGGCATTACCAAAATGCAAAGCCAATGCTGTACTATTCTCAATAATATCTCTAAAACCATCTTTTCCATAAGCTTTAAGCGAAAACCATGCTGGCAACGCACGCAAACGGCGTGAATTTTCAGGAAGAACATTCAAATAATTAAAATTCTCCAGCGGATTAGCTAAATAGGGTGCATTTGAGTTTTGGAACGTTTCAATCTGAAGATGAATATGTTCTTTTTTAACTAAATAAAAAGCGCTTTCATAAGGTACATTGAGCCACTTGTGACAATCGATCGTAATACTGTCTGCCCCTTCCCATCCTTGCACTAAATGCTTATATTTTTCTGAAACTGCTGCAAATCCGCCAAAAGCGGCATCAATATGCCACCAGAAATTGTATTTCTCTTTCAATGCAGCAATCGCTTCAAAATCATCAAAATCTGCTGTGTTTACAGTTCCTGCACTTGAGATTAATATAAAAGGCTTTCCGTCTAATTTCTTTATATTTTCTTCCAAATCAGCAATATCAAGAGCTTCACGATTTCCCTCTAGAGCTTTTATTGCTGTATAATTTTGACTTCCAATTCCTAAAAGCGATAGACATTTTATAGTAGAAGAATGCGGTGTTGCTGTTAGGATATTAATTGGTTCTGAAATTCCGTTTTTAGCAAAATCTTTTCCAAACTGTTTCCCAAACCATTGTCTAGCAACGCCAAGAGAAGTAAAGTTTGACATTGTAGCCCCTGTAACGAATCCGCCTAAAAATGAATCAGGAAGTTCTAACAATTGCAATAATAAATCGATGGTTTCAAACTCTATCAATGCCGACGCTCCTCCTTGTGCCTTTACAGCCTGAGTATTCTGATCATAGACAGTCGCTAGCCAATCGCCAACAATAGATGCAGGTGTCGAGCCGCCTGTAACAAATCCCCAATATCTCGGGCCTGGCGAAGAAACCATTAATGGAGCTAATCTTTCATTAAACTCTTTTAAAGCTTCAATAGACCCTAAACCTAATTCGTTTAGCTCAGTTTTAGGATCGATTGAATAATTTTTAGACGTTGGAATGTTTTCGATATTATTAAGGAAATCAAGACCTTGCTGTTTTGTTTTTTCTAAAATATTCTCAAAATTATTGAGATCATGTTGTAATATTGAATTCATAAGTTTATTGTATTAGTTATGTTGCGCAGATTGCACAGATGAAAAAATATTAAATAAGAATTTGTGTGTGTTAAAAGGAAGCTACCACTTTGTTTTTTCAGAGAATCTTGAAACCATCATAGAACAGATTACATCTCCATTGGCGTTTAACAACGTAGCAATTGGGTCAACCAAAGTTCCTAGAATCATTGCCACAGGAAGTGCTTGTTCCATCGGAAAACCATAAACAGTTATGGCTAAGATCTCGCCAATATAACCTCCGTTTGGAATTCCTCCTTCAACAATAGAAACGACAACTGTAATTCCTAGTGCTAAAAGAATGGTCATCGGATCTGAAAAATCTTTCCCAAACATGGCAAATAAAAAAGTTATTTTTAAAATGGAGGACATACTCGAACCGTCTTTGTGCAAAGGTGCTCCAAGCGGAATTACTAAATTCCGGACGTGACTAGGGATTCCCATTTTTTCTGCAGCATCTAGATTGGCTGGTATAGTGGCAATACTGCTGCAAGTTCCTACTGCGGTTAAAGAAGGAGTTATATTGTTACCCCAAAAAACTTTAAAAGCTCTTTTTCCTCCAGAAACAAGTGCATATAAACTGAAAAACACGAAAAAGTAGAAAATACAAGCGCCATAATAAACTGCCATCGGTTTTGCATAAACCCCTAACAATTGCGGTCCAAAAACTCCAACTTGATAAGCAAAATAGGCTCCGAGACCAATTGGTGCAGATTTCATGATAATGTTTAAAAGCTGTTTCATTACTTCGTTTCCTGAATCCAGAAAACTCTTGAAAGCTTTTCCTTTTTCTCCTGATTGCAGTGTGGCAAAACCAACTAAAAAAGAGAAAATAATCAACGCCAACATGCTTTTGCGAGACAATAATTCGAAGAAATCATTGGCAGTAAGCAATTTTGCAATCTGATCTCCTGCTGATCCTGATGCCACTTCTTCAAACGGAACTTTGGCAATCGCAATATCTTCATGAATTGGAAAAAGATAAACAGCACAGATCATTACAATTGCCGAAATCAAAATGGTAGCTAGAAAAACCAATATCATTATAACAAAGAGTTTTCCAAGTTTTTCTGTTCTTTCTAGATTCGCAACCGAAGAACCAATTGTAAAAAAGATAAGCGGAATAATGGCTGTAAAAAGTAAATTCAGAAATATATCGCCAAGCGGTTTTATGATCAAAACATCTTCTCCGAAAACCAATCCAAAAATACTTCCGACTATAATACCGCCAAGAAGCCATAAAATACTGCTGTAACTCTGCAAAAAATTGATTTTCTTAACTTCCATAATGATACAAGGGTTTAGAATTCAGCAATCTCTATATTTTCTAAACACATAGAAACATAGTTCTCTTTGTCTAGAAAGGCGTTTTACTTATTTAAACAAACATAGCTATGTGTGAAAAATGTAGTTTTCTTTTTAATTCTTCTAAACTAAAATTAAGAAAAATCTATGTTTCTATGTGTTTAAAAATCTTAACTATTTCTCTAGAACAATAGTAGTAAAAGCTCTGTCAACCAATTCGCCAGTTTTGCTTTTTACTTTTTCCGTCTGTGTTTCTGTGTAAACGATTTTAAAATCTGATTTTTTGATTAAATCCTGCGCTTTTTCAGTACTGTACAATTTAAATTCGAATTGTGTAAAAGGCAATGTTTTCATGAAATCTTCTTCGGCAAATGTTAAGCAGAAATTACCGCTTGGTTTTAAAACTCTGTAGATTTCTGAAAGCAATTCTTCGGGTTTCTGCCAAAAATAGATTGTATTTACAGTAAATATTTTATCGAATAATCCATCTTCAAACGGAATCGTATTTCCGTCATAAAGCGAAAAGAAAGCTTGTTTTTGAGAAACAAAATTTCGGTTGATCTGGCGCGCTTCTTGAAACATCAGTTCCGACATTTCTAGTCCGTAGTATCTTATATTTTTGGCTTGTTCAAACAGAAATTCTACATGTCCCGCATTTCCATGTCCGAGTTCCAGAATTTTGTTTTCGCTTGCTATATTGAGATTCTGAATCGAATGTTTGGTCATATTGATGTTCGTTTCGTTCATCATATTGGCCATTTCAATTCCTTTTTCTCCCGATGGATGTTTTAATTGAGAGGCTATGGCTTGTAGTTCTTCTTGTTTCATGACTGTAAAAGTTAAATTCCAAAATTAAATTCCAAATTCCAAGCCCTCTTGGTCATTATGAGGAACAAAGCAATCCTACTAACAAAAGTACAAAAGATTAGCAACGTGAGATTGCTTCGTTCCTCGCAATGACATTAAAAAACCTGACTTGCAATCTGGCGGATATTCTCAGATTTACCCATTGAATAATAGTGTAAAAACGGAACTCCTGCGGCTTTTAATTCTAATGACTGCTGAATCGCCCATTCGATTCCGACTTGTTTGATTTCAGCATTATTTTTGCATTTATCTACAGCATCGATCAAATCTTCTGGCAGATCGATTCTGAAAATCTGTGGTAAAACTTGCAAATGTCGTTGAACAGCAATTGGTTTAATTCCAGGAATAATCGGAATTGTGATTCCCATTTCTCTTGCTTTTTCTACAAAAGCAAAATATTTAGCATTGTCAAAAAACATTTGTGTTACTACATAATCAGCTCCTGCATCAACTTTTTCTTTTAATCTTTTTAAATCTGATTGTAAAGATGGTGATTCTAAATGTTTTTCTGGATAACCTGCAACTCCAATACAGAAATCAGCTTTGTTGTCAGCATCCATTACTTCATGAAGATATTTTCCGCAATTCAAATCGTTTATTTGTTTTACCAAATCAATTGCATAATGATTCCCTCCAGCTTTTGGTGTAAAAGACTGCTCGTCTTTCATTGCATCTCCACGAAGTGCCATTACGTTATTGATTCCTAAATAATGACAGTCAACCAACATGTACTCGGTTTCTTCTTTAGTGAAACCACCGCAAAGCAAATGCGGAACCGTATCTACATTGTATTTATGTTTTATAGAAGCGCAAATTCCAAGCGTTCCTGGACGCATACGAGTCAGTTTTTTGTCCAAAAGTCCGTTACCGCGGTCAATGTAAATATACTCTTCACGAGAAGTCGTTACATCAATAAACGGCGGATTAAACTCCATTAACGGATCAATATTATCGTATAACTCCTGAATGCTTTTCCCCTTTTGAGGCGGAATAATTTCAAACGAGAATAATGTTTTTCCTTTGGCGTTTTCTATATGTTCTGTTACTTTCATTATTAGAATTATGAGTTATGAGTTATGAATTTTGAGTTTGAATTGTGTAAAAAATCTGAATCAAAAAACGTAAATCAAATATTTGTTGTTTCAAATTTCAGGTTCCAAGTTTCAAGTTGCTATAGAGAACTTGAAACTTGAAACTTGAAACAAAAACTTTAATCTGCTATATTAGGGTTTAACCATTTCATTGCGTAATCAAGCGGTACATTTCGGCGTTTGGCGTAATCTGTAACCTGATCTTCTTTTATTTTTCCGAGTCCGAAATAGCGGCTTTTCGGGTTTCCGAAATAATATCCTGAAACCGACGAAGCTGGCCACATTGCCATGCTTTCTGTTAGTTTCACTCCAATTTGTTTTTCAACATCTAAAAGCTTCCAAATCGTTGGTTTCTCCAAGTGATCTGGACAGGCTGGATAACCTGGCGCTGGACGAATTCCTTTATAATTTTCTTTAATCAATTCTTCGTTGGTTAAAGATTCTTCGCTATCATAACCCCAGAAATCTTTACGAACTCTCTCGTGAAGATATTCGGCGAAAGCCTCAGCAAAACGATCGGCAAGGGCTTTAACCATAATCGAATTATAATCGTCTAGATTCTTTTCGTATTCTGCCGCCCATTCGTCTACACCAAAACCTGTTGTTACACAGAAAGCTCCCATATAATCGGTTACGCCACTGTCTTTTGGCAAAATAAAATCAGCTAAAGCGATGTTTGGAGCACCTTTTGTCTTTTGTGACTGCTGACGAAGCGTTAAGAATTTCTCTAAAACTTTTCCGTTTTCATCACGCAATTCGATATCGTCATCATTTACCTGATTTGCTGGGAAAATTCCGTAAATACCTTTTGCCTTTAATTTTTTCTCTTCCAGAATTACTTTCAGCATTGCTTGAGCATCGTTAAAAACAGATGTCGCTTCTTTACCCACAACCTCATCCGTTAAAATTGCTGGATATTTTCCGTACAATTCCCATGTTTGGAAAAATGGCGTCCAGTCGATATATGGAACCAAAACATCTAGTTCTACTTCGATGGTTTGCGCGCCAATTACTTTTGGTTTAACTGGAGAATATTCACTCCAATCCAATGGTAATTTGTTTTTACGAGCATCTTCAATTGTCAAGAAATTTTTATCTCTTGAACGGTTTAAAAATGTTTCTCTAAACGAATCGTATTCTGCGCGAATATCTGCCGCATATATTTTTCTATTATGATCTAACAGATTTCCTGCAACAGTAACAGCTCTCGAAGCATCGTTTACATGAATTACAGTTTCTCTATATTGAGGTGCAATTTTCACGGCTGTATGCGCGCGCGAAGTCGTTGCTCCACCAATCATAATTGGGATTTTAATGTCTTGTTTGTCTAATTCTTTGGCTAAATAAACCATTTCGTCAAGCGAAGGCGTGATCAATCCGCTTAATCCAATGATATCTACTTCATGTTCAATCGCCGCTGCAATGATTTTTTCTGGAGGCACCATAACACCAAGATCTACAATCTCATAATTGTTACAAGCTAAAACTACTGAAACGATGTTTTTTCCAATATCGTGAACGTCTCCTTTTACGGTTGCCATTAGGATTTTTCCATTTCCTTGTTTATCCCCTGCTTGTTTGCTCGCTTCAATAAATGGCAATAAATAAGCCACGGCTTTTTTCATTACACGAGCCGATTTTACTACCTGAGGCAGGAACATTTTTCCGCTTCCGAATAAATCTCCAACCACATTCATTCCGGCCATTAGGTTGATCTCAATAACCTCGATTGGTTTTGTTGCTGCCAAACGTGCTTCTTCAACATCTTCTTCGATAAAAGCGTCAATTCCTTTTACCAACGAATGTGTAATACGTTCTTGAACCGTTCCAAAACGCCATTCTTGAACCGTTTTTTCATCGCTTTTTGCTTCACCTTTTACGCTGTCTGCAAAATCTAACAATCTTTCTGTAGCGTCGTCACGTCTATCTAAAATTACGTCTTCAACGTATTCTAGTAAATCTTTCGGAATATCATCGTAAATCGTAAGCATTTCCGGATTTACGATTCCCATCGTCATTCCGTTTTTGATTGCGTGGTATAAAAACACCGAGTGCATTGCTTCACGAACCGTATCATTTCCTCTAAAAGAGAACGAAACGTTACTCACTCCACCACTAATATGTGCGTGCGGAAGATTTTCACGAACCCATTTTGTTCCTCTAAAGAAATCCAAAGCGTTCAATCTATGCTCTTCCATTCCCGTTGCAACAGGGAAAATATTTAAATCGAAAATAATATCCTGTGGAGGGAAACCTACCTTGTTCACCAAAATGTCATACGAACGCTGACAGATTTCCACTCTACGATCGTAATTATCCGCCTGACCCACTTCATCAAAAGCCATTACAATAGCAGCCGCTCCGTAACGTTTGATTAATTTAGCGTGGTGAATAAAGGCTTCTTCTCCTTCTTTTAACGAAATCGAGTTTACAACGCTTTTTCCTTGTACTACTTTTAGACCGGCTTCGATGATTTCCCATTTCGAACTGTCGATCATAATTGGCACTCTCGAAATGTCTGGTTCTGCTGCAATTAAATTCAAAAATTTAGTCATTGCAGTAACTCCGTCAAGCATTCCTTCATCCATATTAATATCGATGATTTGTGCTCCACCTTCTACCTGCTGTCTTGCAATATCAAGCGCCTCGTCATATTTCTCTTCCTTGATTAGTCTTAGGAATTTTCTTGAACCTGTTACATTCGTACGCTCACCAACATTCACGAAAACACTTTCCGGCGTAATAATCAACGGTTCTAATCCTGATAATACAAGGTCTCTTCTTTTTTCTGTCATTTCTTTTTAAAGTTACTGAGATTCTAAGATGCTTAGATTCTAAGTTTTTTATTCTATTTTCTTTCCTGTAAAAATCTATTTTACAGTTATCTGATTTTAATTATTTTAATTTCTTCTTGTCTTACAGAATCAATGAATCTATTTAACATTGGACTATTATAAAAATCTAGACACTTCATTAAATATAAATTTTGATTTGGATCATAAGATTTATAATCTTTTTTGTTCCATTTTTCTATCATCTGTTTATATTTTTTATTCCCAAAAACATACTCACCTTTCAGATTTATAATTTGCATATAACTACTTCCGTCTTTATATCTAATAATTTCTTTGCCAGATAATGCTTCAGAATAACAATCACAAAATGCTTGATTTTTTACTTTGATCAATTCATTTTCTAATTCCTTATTTTTATTCTGCGAATAACCTACAGAGCAAAATAAAACTATAAAGCAAAATTTAAATACGATTTTCATTTCATGCATATCTAAAACTCTCATTTATTATTTTAGGCGTGTCCCTCCGGGTCGGGCTATCCGTTACAAGTCCTCGCTCTTCCTTCGTCAGGCTGTGGGCTTTTCACTTCTATCCCTCACGCGAACTCGGTTTCATAAGACGATTTATGATTTCCGAGTTTCAATTTTCAATATTGATGGAAAAATTTCTCAATCAATATTATATGTTTCGTTCCTACGGAACTCTTGCTTTGTACGTTCTTTCTTTTCAACGGAATAAATTCCGTTGCTACCGATATTTCGTTCCTAACGGAACTTTTTAAAATATTCTACCTTTATTATTTTCCATGCATCATGTAAAGAACTTTACCATTTTTTGCTGAGATTTTAATATCAAATACACCTCCAAAACCGATACTATTAAAAGTTCCTTCAATATGCCAAATAGAATCGTTTTCTATTGTTACTGTATAAGGTCTTTGATCTTCTATTTGATCTTTACCATATGATTCAAACAAAATAGGCTCTGCTATTCCAACAGCTGTTTCTTCTTTTGTAACTAAACAATCTTCACATTTAATGCTTTTCTGAAAAACTGTATTTGTTGTGTAATTACAACTAATCAACATTAAACTAAACAGAAACAAAAATTTCTTCATTATTCAAATACCGGTGCCACACGTGGCTTATAATCCTTTGCAACCTCAGCCATTAATCGAATATGATCTGGTGTTGTTCCGCAACAACCTCCGATGATATTGATTAAATTATCTTCTAAATACTCTTTAATGAATACCTGAGTCTGTTCTGGCGTTTCATCGTATTGTCCGAAAGCATTTGGTAATCCAGCATTTGGATGCGCTGAAACATTAAAACTTGTATTATGTGCTAATGTTTTTAAATATGGTTTCAGCAAATCGGCTCCAAGGGCGCAATTGAATCCTACACTTAACAACGGAATATGCGAAACTGAAATCAAAAACGCTTCAACTGTCTGCCCAGAAAGTGTTCTTCCCGATGCATCTGTAATTGTTCCTGAAACCATGATTGGAATATCAATATTGCGTTCTTCTTTTACTTCTTCGATTGCAAAAAGTGCAGCTTTTGCATTTAACGTATCAAAGATTGTTTCTACTAAAAGTAAATCACAGCCACCGTCCATTAAAGCTTCTGCTTGTTGTTTGTAGGCAATTCGTAAATCGTCAAACGTTACGGCTCTGTAACCTGGATCATTTACGTCTGGCGACATACTTGCCGTACGGTTTGTTGGTCCGATTGAACCGGCTACGAAACGTGGTTTTTCTGGATTTTTTGCGGTAAACTCATCGGCAACCTCGCGTGCGAGTTTTGCCGATTCGTAGTTTAACTCGTAAACCAAATCTTCCATGTGATAATCGGCCATACCGATTGTCGTTCCAGAGAAGGTATTGGTTTCTACAATGTCAGCACCTGCTTCAAAATAAGCGGCATGTACATCGCGGATTGCTTGTGGTTGTGTTAGGGATAGTAAATCGTTGTTTCCTTTTAACGGATGTGGAAAATCTTTGAAACGCTCTCCTCTGAAATCTTCTTCTGAGAAATTATAGCGTTGCAACATTGTTCCCATTGCTCCATCAAGGATTAGGATATTTTTTTTTATTGCTTCTTGAATTGTTATTGCCATGGCTTATTTTTTTAGCTTCTGAGATCCTAAGGTTCTAAGATGCTAAGTTTTTTTTTATTATGATTGTGAAGTTTAAACCTAACAGGTTTTTAAAACCTGTTAGGTTTGCTTCGGATATTTTTTTTCACATTAATTCCAAAAGTGCACTATTGCTGGCTCATTAGCCCCGATTGAAGTGGAAATTATTTTGCTTTTTCCTTTAAAAAGCAAAATGATTGCAACGTAAAGCGGGAACTACTGACTGCAAAAATGCGCCAATGATTCGCTCCTGATACAGGATCTGTTTCAGTAAATATTATATGTTATCGAGAAAAGTTTTGAGAAATACGAGTATGTATTTGTGTTATCTATCTTTAATACTGGAAAATGTCGTATAAAGTAGAATTTAGCACCTTCTTTATGATAAAGGGTTGCTAAGGTTTCATCGGGTCTATCCCTCCGCCTTTCGTGATAACTGACAATAATTTTAAGAACAGTGCAAAGGTATGAAATAGGGTTTCGATTTGCAAATGTTTTTTTAAAGATGCTAAGACGCTAAGATTCTGAGATTCTAAGTTTTAAAATTGGCTCCAGATTTTCAAACATATCCCACGGTTTCAACCGTGGGAAACGTATTGTCATTATGCATATTGATTATCCGCTGTCTCAATACAATGTGCTCCAGTGGTTGAAACCACTGGCCATGTTTTTTATACATCTTCTAAAAAATAAAGCCCAAACTAAAAGTTTGAGCTTCCTATATAAAATCTTAGAATCTTAGCGTCTTAGCAACTTAGAACCTTAGACTATCGCTTTCACAACCGCTTTCGGAGCCTCTTTACGAGTTCCGTCAAAACCGTCTACACCAGAAACTGTTGTATATTTCAATACGTATTTTTTACCTGGGTTGATGATTGAGTAAGCAGCTTGGCACATTAAAGTTGCTTCGTGGAATCCGCAAAGAATTAACTTTAATTTTCCTGGGTATGTGTTTACGTCTCCAATGGCAAAGATTCCTGGAATGTTAGTTTGGTAATCTAATGCATTGTTTACTTTGATGGCATTTTTCTCGATTTCTAATCCCCAGTCACCTATTGGACCTAATTTTGGTGTTAATCCGAAAAGCGGAATGAAATAATCACATTCGATTTTACGGTGTGCTCCGTTTTCTTCGATATCTAATGATTCAACATGCTCAGCACCGTTGATTCCGATAACTTCTGCCGGAGTGATTAATTTGATTTTTCCAGCTGATTTTAATTCCTGTACTTTTTCTACAGAATCTAAAGCTCCTCTAAATTCGTTTCTTCTGTGGATTAAAGTTACTTCTGAAGCTACGTTTGCTAAGAAAATTGACCAGTCTAATGCTGAATCTCCTCCTCCTGCAATTACAACTCTTTTATCTCTGAATTTCTCAGGATTTTTGATGAAGTATTTTACTCCTTTATCTTCATAAAACTCGATATCTTCGATAAGTGGTTTACGAGGCTCAAAACTTCCTAAACCTCCAGCGATTGCGATAACTGGCGCGTGGAATTTAGTTCCTTTGTTTGATGTTACTATGAAAGTTCCGTCTTCTTGCTTTTCAACTGTTTCGGCACGTTCTCCTAATGTAAAACCTGGCTCAAATTGTTTGATTTGCTCCATTAATCCGTCAACTAAATCTCCGGCTAATACTTCTGGGAATCCAGGAATATCATAAATTGGTTTTTTTGGATATAACTCTGATAGTTGTCCTCCTGGTTGTGGAAGCGCATCTAAAATGTGGCATTTTAATTTTAGCAATCCTGCCTCAAAAACGGCAAATAAACCTGTTGGGCCCGCTCCAATTATAAGTATATCTGTTTTAATCATTATGTTGTTGTTTATAATCATTCTTAATAACGCAAAGAAACGAATAAATCCTTGTACTTTCAATGATTTTTATCATTAATTTCTTTCCGAAACTTTTTTACTCTCTATTTTTTAATGAAGAGGTAATCTCATTCATTCTTTTACATCGGGTTAAAACCCGACGCTACCAATATTATCGTTCCTCTGGAACTTTTTGTTATTCTTTACTTTTCAAAGAAGCAGTTATTTCATTCATTTTCTTTACTTTATCCTCAAAATTGCCTTTAAGCGTTTTTCGGTATTCATTCAGGTTCTCAACCATTTGATTGATATCTTCGGGAATTACTTCTTCAAAAAACTCTCTAAGCCTTTTGGCTGTTGTTGGCGATTTTCCGTTTGTTGAAATGGCAATTTTGACATTTCCTTTAGTTACGATTCCGCCCAAATAATAATCACATAAATCTGGTGTATCAGCGATATTGCAAATCAAATAGCGTTTTCTCGCTAAATCGTAAACCTTTTTATTTACTTTCAAATCGTCTGTACAGGCAATTACCATGTGACGTTTTTTAAGCATTTTCTTTTTGAACTTCGATTTTGTCAATGTTATCGAAGGGTGCTTTTCGGCTAAAACTTTTATTTCTAAATGAAATTCTTTTGCCACTACCTCAACATTAGCATTCGGACTTGACTTAAGCAAGAAAGAAAGCTTTTCCAGACCGACATTTCCTCCGCCTACAATTAATACATTTAAATTGTGAAGCTTTAGAAATATTGGATATAATTCGTTTTGTTCCATTTTAATTTAATTTCATCTAAACAAAATTATACCTTTTTGCTCTTAAATCTACCTTTTAAAAATTAAGAGCTTTTCTTAATTTTCTTCTTACCATTAAGTTATTAAGGAAGATTAAGCATCGCTTTATTAACTTCATGCTCTTAATGGTAAAATTATAACGAATAGAATTCGATGATTTTTACTTTATCTTGCTATTTCTTTTGATAGAAATTCTTCATAGAATCCTTTTAGTTTGTTGCTTTCGCGAACCACTTCACCTAAAACAATAATGGCTGGCGAACCTAATTCTTTTTGTTTTACAACTTCTAAAATCGAATCTACAGTTCCAACACCTACTTTTTCTTCAGCCGTTGTTCCGTTTTGGATGATCGCAACCGGTAAATTTCCTTTATCTTCTTTTTGAAACAAATCGATTATTTGAGGCAATTTGTGCATTCCCATCAAGATTACAACTGTTGCAGAAGATTGCGCTGCCAAGGCTACATCTGAAGATAATTTCCTATCAGAAGTTGTCCCTGTAATTGCCCAAAAGCTTTCTGAAACACCTCTTTTTGTAATCGAAATTCCCTGACTTGCAGGAACTGCAACTACAGATGAAATTCCAGGAACTACGATAGTTTCAATTCCGAAACTTTCTGCAAAATCAATTTCTTCTCCGCCTCTTCCAAAAATAAATGGATCTCCACCTTTTAGTCGCACTACGTTTCCGTATGTCAGTGCATTATCTACAATCAGCTGATTGATTTGATCCTGCGTGTAAGCATGATTTCCGATTCTTTTTCCAACAAAAATCCGAATCGCATTTTTGGGTGCATAATCCAGAATTTCTTCGTTGGCCAAAGCGTCGTATAAAACCACATTTGCTTCAGCCAATGCTTTTACAGCTTTTAGCGTAAGTAAATCGGGATCGCCCGGACCTGCACCGACTAAAGTTATTTTGGGTTTTATATTATGCATTTGCTAATTCCTGAGCTCTGAAAGTTTCGATTTTGTCAAAGAAAACAGTTGCTTGTGCAATGTAACCTTTAGCGAAAGCTTCAGATGGTTCATTTTTATTGATTTGGTAAACCAAGTCTTTAAAAGTTGAGTTTAATTCGATTTTATTTGTCTCAATGAAAACAGTATCAAACAAGTCTACGATTCCTGCGTGGTGGTTTGTTTTTTGGTTTTCTGCCAATAACAATGCTTTTGCACCATTTACAAATCCTGCGTAAGCATGGTAAATTGCATCTGACCATTTTTTCTCGTCAAAAGATTCCTGAGCCAAGATTAATTTCTCTTTAGCTTCAAACAATAATGTCGCTACTAAATCGATCACCACTCCAGCACATTCTCCAACTCCAACTGCTTTTACGTAATTGTCTGCGTTACCCCAATCCACAAAATCTGCTTCTGTTAAATTGGTTACATCTGCGTAAGGTTTTAAGATTTCGTAGAAATACTTTTCTCCTTTTGTATCATAATAATCTAGGAATTTTTGTCCGCTTCCATTCGCATCAAAATCATTTAAAATGGTACGCAACGCATCAGGACCTCTACGGCTAGGCACTTTGATTACTTTATCAGCAAAACGTCCTGCTCCGTTTCCTAATCTTCCTCCGCCTAATAAAACCTGCAAAGCCGGAGCCACTAGTTTTCCTGAGTTGATAGACATTCCTTGGAATCCAATTGCAGACATATTGTGCTGTCCGCAGGCATTCATACAACCTGAAATTTTAATTTCGATTTCAGTATTGTTTAAATACTGAGGATATTCAGCACTTAAAACTCTTTCTAATTCTTCTGCAATACCGGTACTACTTGCAATCCCCAAGTTGCAAGTATCTGTACCAGGACATGCCGTAATATCTCCAACTGAATTATATCCTAATTGAACAAAATCCAATTTGGCTAATTCTTGATAAAAGAAAGGAAGATTCTCTTCTTTTATGTTTCGTATTACAATATTTTGACGCAATGAAAAACGCAATTCATTTGCTCCGTAATTCTTGATTAAATCGGCTAATAATCTGGCTTTATCGGTATAAAAATCTCCTAATAAAACTTTGATTCCGATAGCATAATAACCGTCTTGTTTCTGTTTGATTACATTCGATTTTTTCCACGCTTCATACGCTTCTGTATCTTCGATTGTAACTTGCGGAACTTCTAATAACGGTTCTGTAATTGGTCCGTCGAAAGCGGTTGTATCTATTTCGTATGTTTGAAAAGCGATTGCTTTTTTCTCTTTTTCAACCAAATCAAGGAAAGCATCTTTGCCCATTTCTTTGATTAAGAACTTCATACGCGCTTTCATTCTTTTAGCACGTTCTCCGTATCTGTCGAAAATACGAATGATTCCTTCTGCTGTTGGAATGATTTCGTTTACGGGAACAAACTCTGAAAGTAATTCAGCATGTGCCGGCTGAGATCCTAAACCTCCACCAAACATGATTTTGAAACCTTTTTGTCCTTCTTTTATTTTCGGAATAAATCCTAAATCGTGTAGATAACTCAAAGCGGTATCTTCGTCTGAAGAAGAGAACGAAATTTTAAATTTACGTCCCATTTCCTGACAGATTGGATTTCTTAACAAATATTGGAAAAGTCCGTGTGCATAAGGCGAAACATCAAATGGTTCGTTTACGTCTACTCCAGCCAATTCGCTTCCTGTAATATTTCTAACTGTGTTTCCACAAGCTTCACGAAGTGTAATATCGTCTTTAGCCAAATCTGCCCAAAGCTCAGGAGTTCTGTCTAAACTGACATAGTGAATCTGAATATCCTGACGTGTTGTAATGTGCAAACGTCCTGTAGAATATTTGTCTGAAACTTGGGTGATACGCACCAATTGCTCGCTGGTTACTTTACCATAAGGCAATTTAATACGGATCATCTGAACGCCTTCTTGACGCTGACCGTAGATTCCACGCGCTAAACGAAGACTACGAAAACGCTCATCATCAATTTTTCCTCCACGGAATAAGTGAATCTTTTTTTCTAATTCGATAATCTCCTTCTGAACTACCGGATTTTCTATTTCTGTTCTAAAACTTTCCATTTCTCTTTAGTTGTTGGTTGTCAGTTGCTGGTTGTTGGTTTGCTGGCAGATAACTATCAACCAAAAACCATCAACTATCAACTAGCGAATGAATCCTACTCCTGCTGTTGTGTTAGTTGCTGTATCAATTAAGATGAAAGCTCCGTTTGATTTGTTTTCGTTGTATGAATCAAAATATAACGGTTTGCTTAATTTGATCGTTACTTCTCCAATTTCGTTAATAGCCAATTGAGAAGCTTCTGTCGTTCCTGAGTAATCTGTTGCAATTGTATTTTTAATGCTTTCTACTTTTGCTAAAACTCTGTTGGTATTGTGTTGTACCAAATATTTAGTTCCTGCAACCAGTTTTTTACTGTCCATCCAGCAAACTGTTGTGGTAATGTCTTTTTCAATTTTTGGAAGCTCACTTGATTTTACAATCATATCACCTCTCGTTACATTGATATCATTTTCTAATTCGATTGTAATTGAAGAACCTGCTGTAGCTTCGTCAAATTGTTTATCAAAAAAGTGAATTTTAGTAACTGTTGATTCTGTTAAAGATGGAAGAACTGTTACAGCATCTCCAACTTTAATTGAGTTTCCGTATAATTTTCCTGCGTAACCTCTAAAATCGTGGTATTCTTCTGTTTTAGGACGAATAACCGTCTGAACTGGGAAACGTGCTTTTCCTGCTTCGTAAACATCAGAAGCATGTAATCCTTCCAAATGTTCTAAAACCGTTTGTCCATCGTACCAAGGCATGTTTTCCGATTTATCCACAACGTTTCCGCCGTTGATTGCACTTAACGGAATGTAGCTTACGTTTTGCTCTTTGAAAGTACTTTTTGCATTTAAAGCCTCAAAATCAGCTTTGATTTTATTGAAAACTTCTTCTGAATAATCTACTAAGTCCATTTTGTTGATGGCAACGATTACTTCTTTTACTCTCAATAAATTATTGATGAAAAAGTGACGGTAAGTCTGTTCGATAACACCTTTTCTGGCATCGATCAAAATGATAGAAACCTGAGAAGTCGAAGCTCCTGTAACCATGTTTCTTGTATATTCTACGTGTCCTGGAGTATCGGCAATAATGTAACTTTTCTTTGCAGTCGAAAAATAAATATGCGCAACGTCAATCGTGATTCCTTGCTCTCTTTCTGCCACCAATCCGTCAGTTGCCAAAGAAAAATCAAGGTAATCGTATCCTTTTTGTTTACTGCTTTTTTCGATTGCTTCTATTTTATCAGTTGTCAACGATTTTGTATCATACAATAATCTTCCGATCAAAGTACTTTTTCCGTCATCTACACTTCCTGCTGTTGCTATTTTTAAAACGTCCATCTTATATATTGTTTCAGGTTTAAAGTTTCAGGTTTCATGTTCTCTCGAAACTTATAAATCTGTATGTTTTTGTTTTCTTGATTTTTACTTTTAAAATTTCGTCCCGAATTGCATTTACAATTAACAATTCATAATTAACAATTATTAAAAATATCCTTGCTGTTTTCTTTTCTCCATTGCAGCTTCAGAACGTTTGTCATCGATTCTGGCTCCTCTTTCAGAAATGGTTGACGATCTGATTTCTCCAACTACTTCTTCGATTGTTGCTGCGTAAGATTCAACAGCTGCTGTACAGCTCATATCTCCAACGGTTCTGAAGCGAACAATTCTTTCTTCGATTTGTTCGTCTTCTTCTTGGTACACAAAAGGAGAATGCGACCAGATTAAACCGTCTCTCAAAAAAACTTTTCTTTTATGTGAGAAATAGATTGACGGAATCTCGATTTTTTCTTTCTCGATATAACTCCAAACATCTAATTCTGTCCAGTTTGAAATTGGGAAAACACGAACGTTTTGACCATTTTCAATTTTTCCATTTAAGATATCAAACAATTCAGGTCTTTGATTTTTTTCGTCCCATTGTCCGAAATCATCACGAACTGAGAAAATACGTTCTTTAGCTCTTGCTTTTTCTTCATCACGACGCGCACCACCAATACAAGCATCAAACTTAAATTCTTCAATTGCATCCAAAAGTGTTGTAGTCTGCAAGCTGTTACGGCTTGAATATTTTCCAGTTTCTTCAACTACTTTTCCTTCATCAATAGCATCCTGAACATTACGAACGATTAGCTCTAAACCTAATTCTTCTACCAATTTATCTCTGAAAGCAATTGTTTCAGGGAAATTATGTCCCGTATCAACGTGTAAAAGAGGAAACGGAATCTTAGCAGGGAAAAATGCTTTTTGCGCTAAACGCACCAATGTAATAGAATCTTTTCCTCCTGAGAAAAGTAAAACCGGTTTGTCAAACTGTGAAATTACTTCTCTGAAAATGTATATCGCTTCACTCTCTAAAGCGTTTGTTTTTAATACTGAACTCATTTTTGTTTTTTGTTTCAAGTTTTAAGTTTCAGGTTTATTTTAGTTTTCCTAAATCTTCAACTTTGTTATTCTCTTAATACTTAATTCTTTTGTCTTAATACTAAAAAAGATTTACTCTTTCTTAGCACTATGAAGCCCACACTCTTTATGGCTTGATTCCCACCACCATCTTCCGGCTCTGATATCTTCACCAGGGAAAATCGCTCTCGTACAAGGTGCACATCCAATACTTACGAAACCTTGTTTGTGTAAAGCATTTTGAGGAACATTGTTTTCTGACAAATACGCTTCAACTTCTTCTAAAGTCCATTTTAGCAACGGATTGAATTTGATGATTTCGAAGTTTCCGTCATATTCAAACAAACTTAAATCATGTCTGTTTTCTGATTGTTCTGCTCTTAATCCCGTAATCCAAACTGAATTTCCAGCCAAAGCTTTTCTCAACGGAACTACTTTTCGAATAAAACAGCATTCTTTTCTGTTTTCAACGGAATCGTAAAAGCTGTTTGGTCCTTTTTCCTGCAACAGTTTTTCTACTGATGCCGCTTCTGGAAAATAAACCTCAATTGGTCTTTTGTATTTTTTTAATGTCTTATGAAAAACATCATACGTTTCCTGAAATAATCTTCCTGTATCTAAAGTAAACACCTTAATATCTGTGTTACTTTTTGCAATAAAATCGGTAATTACCTGATCTTCTTGACCAAAAGAAGTTGAAAAAATTACTTTTCCTGGAAATTCTTTTGCTAAAAAAACTAAGGTTTCGTCAAGCGAAAAATCTTTAGTTTTCTCTAATAATTCTTGTACAATATTCGCACTCATAAATCTCTCCTTTCTAAAATTATCTCTTACAATAATTTAGATAATGTTTTTAAACTCAATAATATAATTAGAATCCCAACAGCAACCATCATTGGTTTTCTTTTGATTTTATTTACTAAATAAGCCGCTAAAGGCGCTGAAACTACCCCTCCTAAAATTAATCCAATGATTACTTGCCATCCGTGGATTCCTCCAAAAAGCATGAATGTAATTCCACTTGCAAATGAAATCGCAAACTCAGCTGCGTTTACCGAACCAATAGTATATCTCGGATTTCTTCCTCTTCCTAATAAAGTTGAAGTTACAATTGGCCCCCAGCCTCCACCTCCAACTGAATCCATGAATCCGCCGAAAACTGCTAAGGCTCCTAACTTCTTAGTTTTCTTTTTTACAATATTCTTTTTTAACGCTTTTCTGATAATGATAATTGCCAAAACAATCATGTAAACTGCGATAAATGGTTTGATGACATCTCCATCAATTACATCAGACAATAAATAAGCTCCTGTAATAGAACCCAAAACTCCCGGTATCAATAAATGCTTTACCAGTTTTTTATTGATGTTCCCGAAACGATGGTGAGAAAGTGCCGACGCTCCAGTCGTAAACATTTCCGAAACGTGAACTGCTGTACTGCTTACCACTGGCGGAACTCCGTAAGCCAATAAAAATGACGTTGAAGTCGCTCCATAGCCCATTCCTAAAGTTCCGTCGACCAATTGAGCAAAAACTCCAATGGCTAAAAACACTAAAAACTCTGCATTAAAACCATTCACAAATCCATCCCACGTAAATTCTGCGTGATGATTGTATATTAAAACAGATAATAAACCTACTAGTAAAACAACAGGAATTCCAATCCAAAGCTTTTCTCTAAAAGAATCAGCCGTATTTATTTTCAGTTCTTTTTCCATATTAAAAAAATGATTGAATTTGTTTCCAAAATCTATTACCCTATCGGGTTAGTAGATTACTTTGCAAAAATACTACTTATTTCTAAATTACAAAGCAATATTATTATTTTTTTAAACCTCAAACTATCTATTTAGCATATTATAAAAGAGAGATTTACAGATTTTGCCGAATAATTTCACAAATAACACTCCATAACAAGATATTCAAACAATATATACATCAAAAACATTTGTTTATTAAATACCTTTTTCTAATCTCTATAAAATCGATAGGATTATTATAAAATTGTTGTATTTTAGCGGCAAATAATTTTTCATGGATTTTCAGATCGGTCTTGTAATTGCAGGTTTAGTAGTTGGTTTTATTGTCGGATTAACAGGTGTTGGCGGAGGCTCATTGATGACTCCTATTTTATTATATTTTAATATTCCGCCAACAACCGCAGTAGGAACCGATTTATTATACGCCGCATTCACTAAAGCAGGTGGTGTTTTTGTTCACAATAAAAAAGGCAATATCAACTGGAAAATTACAGGCTGGCTCACTCTTGGCAGTGTACCCGCTTCTTTAATAACATTATGGATTTTAAACAGCATTAAAACTGATATTGAAACTATAAATAGCGTTATTAAATATAGTTTAGGTTGGGCTTTACTATTTACCTCTGTTGCAATTATTTTCAAAAAAAGGCTTTTAAAGTTCTCTCAAAAACATGCTGGAGATAAATTCCATAGCGAAAGCACTACACAAAATATGCTGACAATAGGAATAGGAATACTTTTAGGAGCAACTGTAACCTTAACTTCTATTGGAGCAGGAGCTTTAGGAACTGTGACTTTATTTTTCCTTTATCCACTTTTACCAACACCTCGTTTAGTTGGAACTGAAATCGCACATGCTGTTCCTTTAACTTTAGTTGCTGGAATTGGACATGCGTCAATGGGAAATTTAGATTTAGGTTTGCTAGGACAATTATTAATGGGATCACTTCCTGGAATATATTGCGGAAGTATGTTAAGCGGAAAAGTTCCCGATCAGTTTCTTAGAAATGCGATTGCTGTAATGCTTTTCTTAGCAGGTTATAAATTGATTTTCTAATACATCATAAATAAAACAAAAGACCATTTCAAATTCAGAAATGGTCTTTTTTTTATGGATCAATTAATTCTTAAAACGCAATATCTGCTAAAGAATTACTTTCTAATATTTTAAGCGTATTATCGCGAACTTCTGTCATTAAACGTCGTGCCGCACAAGTTGATTCGTCGTCGCAGTCATCACATCTTTCGTAAAAATTATGACTCGCGCATGGCAGTAAAGCAATTGGACCTTCTAGAATTCTGTAGACTTTTGCCATACTGATATCCTTTGGATCTTTTATCAGATAATAACCTCCGCCTTTTCCTTTTTTAGCACCAAGAAAACCCGAGTTTCTTAACAACAATAAAATACTTTCTAAAAATTTAATTGAAATATGTTCGCTTTTCGCAATTTCAGCTATTTGTACCGGTTCATTGTTTTCACGTCTTGCTAAATAAGTTAAAGCTTTAATTCCGTATTTTGTTTTCTTTGAAAGCACTAATGTAAAATTTAGATTGCCGAATTTAATTTCAAATCAAACTCTTGCAAATTATTGAATAACAAAAGTATGCTTTTTGTTTGAACTATCACAAAGAATAAAGTTAAATTCTACTAAATCTATCAGATTACTTCCTTTTGTCCAATTAAATCTAAAGAATAAAAATTTTCCATATCTTGTTCTAAATCTTTTTTCTCCACCACATAAGTTTTAGAAAAAGAGTCATGCCAAAATCTTGCCGATTTACTTAAAAACGATAATGCTTCAAAAGGAATTAAACGACATAAAGTTCTAACGAAAATAATTCTGAAACTTGGTTTTAAACCATTTTCATCTACTACAACACTTCCAGTGACAATTTTCCCAATTGTTCTTCCAAAAAGACCTTCTAAAAACAAATAATAAAGCATTGCAAAAGAAAGATATGTCCCTACTAGCCCAAGGCTTATCATAATTTCTACCCAAACACTATAAATATCCCATTGAAAAACATTACCCATAATTACAATCACAAGCGTAAAAACAAATATGCTTACTGAAATAAAAACAAAATCAATAATACCATTAAAGAAACGATCACGATCAGATGTCAACAATTTCTTTTCCACCACATATGTAGAATTAGCCATTTTTTCACTTTGATTATTAAATATTCAAGATCCACAAAAATATACCTTTTAAAGTATTAATTACAAAAAATTACTACAAATAAGAAAAGCATTCTCTTTTTCCTGATACAAAAGATGATCTTGATTTTCAAAAATTAAATTTGAAATTCTGAGCTCTGAAAACCATTTATATTTTGGAATATTTGAATCCTTCTCTCCAAAATAAAGTTTGATTTTACAATTGGGAACTTCATTTTCAAAACGCAATCTTGTCGAAGAGACAGCTACTAACTCTGTAACTTTTAAACTTCTTAAGCAAGCTTTCCAAGCAATTGTTCCACCAATGCTAAAACCTAAAACTGCGGCATCTTCCCTTTCAAAATCCAGTAATTTATTTACTGCTTTTTCAATTCCGCCATTCAAAAATTGATTATGGATTTCCTTTTCATCACTTGAAGAATCAATCTGAGCTAATTTTAAAACATCATAATATTGAACATCAAATTTAATTTCTAAAATTTCGATATAATTCTGAATCCATTCAGGATTGCCTCCAAACAAATCTGACAGCAAAAGCAATCTTGGTTTTTTCATATGTTGCAAAACTAAATTAAGAAAAGTGGTTCTTTCAATAACAAAGAAAGGGCTATCTCAAAAAAATAGCCCTTCAAAAGTATTATATTTTATGTTTAAGCCAACGCTTGTTTCAAATCTGCAATTACATCTTCAACTGTTTCTAAACCAACAGAAACACGAACAAGACCTTGTGTGATTCCAACTGCTAATTGATCTTCTTCAGATAATTTGCTGTGTGTTGTAGAAGCTGGATGCGTAACAATTGTTCTTGTATCTCCAATATTTGCTGATAACGAACAAAGTTGAATTGAATTCAAGAATTTTCTTCCTGCTTCGATTCCGCCTTTAATTTCAAATGCGATGATGTTTCCACCAGCTTTCATCTGTTTTTTAGCAATTTCGTATTGCGGATGCGATTTCAAGAACGGATATTTTACGCTGTTTACATTTGGATGACTTTCTAAAAACTCAGCTACTTTTAAAGCATTTTCGCAATGTCTGTCAACGCGAACTGCCAATGTTTCTAAACTTTTTGAAAGAACCCAAGCATTAAACGGCGACAAAGCTGGCCCTGTATTTCTTGAAAACAAATAAATCTGTCTGATTAATTCTGCATCTCCAACTGTTACTCCACCTAAAACACGTCCTTGTCCATCAATTAATTTTGTTGCTGAATGGATAACCAAATGTGCTCCAAATTTAATTGGCTGCTGTAAATATGGCGTTGCAAAACAGTTGTCGATAATTAAAATCAAATTGTGTTTTTTAGCAATATTTCCTAACAATTCTAAATCGATTACATCAACTCCTGGATTTGTTGGAGATTCGGCGTATAATATTTTGGTGTTTGGCTTAATAAAACTCTCGATTGTTTCCGGCTTATTGATTTCAAAATAAGAAGTTTCGATGTTCCATTTTGGGAAATAAGTCATAAACAAAGCGTGAGTAGAACCAAAAACACTGCTTGCAGAAACAATATGATCTCCAGAATTTAACAATGCTGCAAAAGTAGAATATACTGCTGCCATTCCCGTTGCGAAAGCATAACCAGAATCAGCTCCTTCCATTTTGCAGATCTTTTCTACAAATTCAGTTGTATTTGGGTTACTGAAACGGCTGTAAATATTTCTTTCTTTTTCTTCTGTAAACGAAGCTCGCATATCTTCTGCATCTTCAAATATAAAACTTGACGATAAGTATAATGGCACCGAATGCTCTAGATACTGAGATCTTTCTAATTGTGTTCTAATGGCTTGTGTTTCAAAACCAAATTCTTCTGTATTCATTGTGTTGTTTTGTTTTTTTTGTTTTAACACGAATTGCACTAATTAGCACTAATTCTATTTTTATATAAATTTCACAGAGACTCTCAAAGGAAACACAAAGCTTCACTAAGAACCAAAGCGAATTTCATTTTAAGAGGTCAAAAGAATTATCTAATTTTCTAATTATCCAATTCTCTAATTAACTAATTTATAAAGCTTCGTTGTTCAAGACAACTTTGTAGTTAATGGTTGCTGTCGGTTCTACCGTTTTGGCAACTGAACAATATTTCTCAAAAGAAAGTTGTGCTGCTTTTTTTGCTTTTTCTGGATTGATTTCTCCTTCTAAATAGAAAACCACATCGATTTCTTTAAAAGGTTTTGCCTCTTCGATTTGCACTCGTGTTCCTTCAACCTCAGCATTAAAAGAAGTGATTTCCTGACGCTGTTTTTTTAAGATCGAAATCATATCAATAGCGCTACAACCCGCAACTCCCATCAATACCAATTCCATTGGACTTGCACCTAAATCGCTTCCGCCAAATTCGGCTCTGCTATCAACGTCAACTACGTGTCCGCGTTCATTTTTTACTTTGAAATGAAATGCGTCATTTACTCTGTTTAAAGTTACTTTCATTGTGTTGTTATTTTTTTGTTTTTTTTATTCTTGTCATTGCGAGGAACGAAGCAACCTCACTAACAATGACACAAAGCTTGATTTTGCAAATGTGATTGCTTCGTTCCTCGCAATGACAAACTGAATTTATTACCCTTTATCAGACAATCTCAAAATATCTCCGAAAACCCCTCTTGCCGTCACTGCAGAACCTGCACCAGCTCCCTGAATAACGATTGGACGATCTCCATAAGATTCTGTATAAATTTCGAAGAAAGAATCTGAACCTTTTAATCCGCCTAAAGCTGTATCTGAAGGTACCGAAACTAATTTTACTTCTAAATTTCCTTTGTCATTCTGCAAATCTCCAGACAATTCACCAATATATCTTAAAACGTGATTTGGCTGTTGCTCTGCTTTTATTTTAGCATAAATTGGATCGAACTCTTTTAATTTTGTCAAGAAATCGGCAGCGCTTCCTTCACGTAAGTGTTCCGGAATTAAATTCTGAATTGAGATTTCCTCAAACTCATTTTGCAAATCTAATTCTCTAGCTAAAATTAATAATTTTCTACCAACATCATTTCCGCATAAATCTTCACGCGGATCTGGTTCTGTATATCCGTTATCAATTGCTTCCTGCAAGATTTCGCTGAAAGGCGCATCTTTTGCAGAGAAATTATTGAATAAATAACTTAATGTTCCAGAGAAAACTCCTTTGATTTTCGTGATATTTTCTCCTGAAAGATGCAACAATTTAATCGTATCAATTAATGGCAATCCTGCACCAACATTGGTTTCGTATAAATAATTCTTTTGGTTTTCTGCCAAAGCTTTTCTTAATTCTTTGTAAAAACCATAAGTTAATGTATTCGCCACTTTATTTGAAGAAATCAAATCGAAACTGCTTTCTACAAGCGGAATATAATTTTCAACGAAAGTTGCACTTGCCGTATTGTCAATCGCAATTAAGTTTTCTAAATGATGTTCATTTGCGTAAGCAATAATATCTTTTATGGTGTAAGCTTCGCCTTTGGTTGCAATATCGTTTTTCCAATTGCTGTTAACTCCGTATTTGTTTAAAAGCAGTTTTTTAGAATTCGCTATAGCGAAAACATTCAGTTTAATGTCCTTACGTTTTTCAATTGCCGCAGCCGATTCTAAAATCTGATTGATTAAAGTTCCTCCAACTAATCCGTGACCGAAAATGGCAATGTTGATCTTTTTTGAAACTCCAAAAATCTCTCCGTGAATAACATTTAAAGCTTTGTTTAATTCCTCTTTTTTAACAACTAAACTCACGTTTTTACCTGTTACGGTGTTGTTGAATAAAATCGGAACAATTTTGTTTTTGATTAAAGCGGTGTATGGTTTGTGGAAAGTACTCAAATCTTGCCCGATAATCGATATTACCGATACATTGTCTGTTACTGTAATCTGATTTACATCTTTAGAATAAAAGTCATTTTCAAACTCTTTTTCTAATTCAACCATTGCAAGAGTTGCTTTTTCAGTTGCCACAACCAATCCGATTCCTCTTTCAGATGAGCCTTGAGAAATAATACTCACACTGATATTGTGATCTCCCATTACTTTAAAAATTCGGGCATCAACTCCAGCTTTTCCAAGTAATCCGCGTCCTTCAAGATTTACAAGAGAGACATTTTCTAATACAGAAAGTGTTTTAATTCCTTCTTTAGAAGAATCCGATGTAATTAAAGTTCCGCGGTTTTCGTGGTTGAAAGTATTTAAAATACGTAACGGAATATTCTTTTCTAACAAAGGAATAATTGTCTTTGCATGAAGAATTGTAGCTCCAAAATTTGCCAGCTCATTTGCTTCATTAAACGATAAATATTCGATTTTTTTAGCATCTGCAACCAAATCTGGGTTTGCTGTGTAGATTCCGTCTACGTGCGTGAAGTTTTGCAGTTCTTCAGCATTTAAATAATTGGCGATTAACGAAGCGGTATAGTTACTGCCATTTCTACCTAAAGTAGTTGTATCGTTGTTGTTGTTAGATCCAATGAAACCTGTAACTATATTAACCGTTTCTCCGTTATGTTCTTTAAAATAATTTACTACGTTTTTCTTTGAAAGCTGTTCTAATGGCTGTGCATCGCCAAATTTAGAATCGGTTTTCAGCAGATCTCTTGTATCCACAAAATTGGCTGGAATTCCTTTTTCCAATAAAATTGCTGTCAATAATTTAGCCGAAAGCAATTCACCTTTTGACAAAATCTGATCTTTGATTTTTTTGCTGTAATCTCCAATTAAACTTACGCCTTCAAAAAGTTTGTCTAAGACATTAAACTCTTCAGACAAATCAACCTGTGGATAATCTGATATTTGATATTTTTTGAAATTTTCTAATAATTCTTTGTAACTGCCATTTTTAGCCGCAATGCTTAAGATAAATTCAAGCTCATCTGTCGCATTTCCACGCGCAGATACTACAACGGCAATTTTTTCACCTTGATTTACTTTATCAGAAATGATTGAAACAACTTTATTAAGTCCTTCTCCGTTTGCTAATGATTTACCTCCAAATTTTAATACTTTCATTTTATTTCTTTATTGTTTCTGCCTTAAAAATGTCGGCAAGTAAATGATCTAATTGTTTGTACTCGATTAAAAAAGCGTCATGTCCGTGAACCGAATCAATTTCGCTATAAAAAACATTGTCTTTAAACTTCTTCAATTCTTCGTAGGTTTCTACGTTTTCTTTTGCTGTAAAAAACAAATCTGAATTGATTCCGACAATATGAATTGAAGCTTTCGTTTTAGACATTAAGTTTTCAAAACTTTCACTATTTCTAGTAATATCAATTGTTTTAAGCAACTGATTCATTAATTTATAAGAAGACAACTGAAATCTTTTCTGCAATTTTTTTCCGTGATGCGCCAGCCAGCTTTCTATATTAAAAATCAAAAGATCTTGATTGATGGTTCTTTGGAATTTTTCTTTGAATGATTCTGGCGAACGGTAACAAAGCATGGCGTGAATTCTAGCATCTTCGATTGGTTTTGAAGAATTATTTAGAATTTGCTCTTGCAAAAAGCAATTTGCGATAAGCCAGTCTGTCGATTTCCAGTCGCTCGCAATCGGAATAAGGTTTTCTGTAATGTTTGGTGCTAATGCCAAGATTTCCCACGCAATTCCGCCTCCTACAGAACCTCCAATAACAGCAAAAAGCTTTTCAATTTGTAAGGCTTTAATTCCTTCAATAAAAATTCTTGCAATGTCTCTTGCTGTAAAATCTAAATAGTTATCGATTAAGAAAGAGTTGCTTCCGTTTCCAGGAATATCAAAGGCTAAAACGGTATAAACAGCAGTATCAATGGTTTTACCTTCGCCAATTAAGTCATTCCACCAGCCGTTTTCGCCAGTAACTTGCGAATTTCCAGTTAAAGCATGATTAACCAAAACAATAGGCGCGCTGTGCAGCGGTTGTCCTGCAAGCGTAAAACTTAATGGTATAGAATGATAAGTTGCACCACTTTCTGTGATGAAATCTTGAATTATAATGGGATTTGGTATATTTTCCAATTTCAAATCTATTGTATTATTGACTTGTATATGGAAATATTAGAAAGAAAAACTAGGTTTAACTAGAAAAAATCTTGTTGTTATCTTTCCACGTTTGGCGTGGTAGAATGTAGCACCTTCTTCGTTTTACCGAAGGGTTGCTAAGGCTTCATCGGGTCTAATCCCTCGTCCTTTCTTTATAACATTTCAATACGTGTTTGAACTTAACGAGTGCAAATTAACTACTATTTTCTCTAACAAACAAATTTTATCTAAAAGTGTTTGTTAAATTTCTGAGACTTACTTTAGCAAAAACTATTATACGCAAAAATTTACCGAACAAAAATGCCCAGTAAAATTAAGCAGGTTTTACCCTAGTTTATGATGCTTTTTCCGTTTAGATAAAAAGCGTGTCATTTTCTTTTGAATACATCAAAAACAATAAAGAGTTTGGTGCTTTTTTCTCAGCTCCTTTACTTTCCTCTGTGATTCCAGCCTCAGTTATTCCGAATCTTGGGTGAGCCAATTCGTTTGTTGGTGGCGGATTATTTTTTCTAGTCCTTCTGTTTTTCAAATTTGAAATTTTTTCTGCTAAGTAGTTCAATGTGCTCATGATATTAAGTTTTAGTTAAGTTGTGTTTTATAATCTTTATTTCTCGTTTATCTTTTTGTTAAATCGTTTTCTGGAATAAAAAAACCCTTTTGGATTTTTAGATACCAAAAGGGTTTAAGTTTTTACACTCATATATACTTTTAGTATCAACAGACGTATGCGCAAATAAGCGCGACAGTAAACATCTTGTTCATCTGTAAGGATTTATTCATCTGTGATTTATATTGTATTTTATTTAAATTCTGCATTTGTTGTAAATTAAAAAGCCTCCCAAAATTTCTTGAGAGGCTCTTACTATATTATTATTGTATTCTTACAATTTTTTTAAGCAATAGAGACCCCCGTCTCGGTCTTAACCGAAATGGCACAAAACATTTTGTTGACTTTTAAGTTCATTTGATTTCTAGTAGTTTTTGGGTATAACAAATATGCAAATATTTTTTTTATTACACAAATTAAAATCAAGAATTTAATTACAAAATTCGTTGAAAATGTGTTTTTTAGCGTCAAAAAACATCCTACAAAAACGAAAACGAAATAATAAAGGTAAAAAACTTACAAAACAAGCTTGTTTTTCTTAATAATTCCATTTGACAAATCAGTTTATCAAAGAACCTTTTTCTTTTTTCTCTAAAAAATTACAGCCAAACAGCTTCTTTAGTCCTAATTCGCTCGACAATTTTCAGAATATCGGTTATAATTCCTCTCGAAATCGCCTGTTTACATGGCGGAGCACTCTGAATTACAATCGGAATATCGGCGTAAGATTTAGTATAAATTTCAAAAATAGTGTCAGAACCTTTCAATTGTCCGATTGGAGAAGCTGCTGGTTCTGAAATTAATTTGGTTTCTAAAGTGCCTTTTTCTAAATCAAATTCTCCTACATATCGAAGCACGTGATTTTCGGCTTGAGTAATCTTGGCGATTTTAAAAGATTTATCGACAGCGTCTTTGTTCAATACGCCATTTTTCTCCAAATGCTCTTCGGTTATAAATGGCTTAATTTTAATATCTGAAAACTCAAAATCTTTTCCTATTTCTCTGGCCAATATCAAAAGTTTCCTTGCCGTATCATTTCCTGAAAGGTCTTCTTTAAAATTTGATTTCATTAATCCCAAAAGGCTTGCGTCTTTTAAAACAGATGAAAAAGTAACTTCTTCTGATGAAAATCGATTAAAGACATAACTCAGATTATCAGAGAAAACACCTCGAATCTTTGTAATTTTTTCTCCCGAATAGTACAAATCTCTTAAGGTCTGTAGAACAGGAATTCCAGTTTCGACCGAAGTTTCATATAAAAACTCTTTATCATACTTTTTAAGATCTGCTCGCAGTTCTTTATATAAGTCAATCGGAAGCGTATTGGCCTTTTTGTTTACTGCTACAATATTGAATCCGTTTTTGATTAACGTATTATAGTGTTTTACCAATTCATCACTCGCTGTTGCATCTACGGCAATTAAATTTTCGAATTCATTTTCTTGCGCAAATTCGACAATATCTTCTACTTTAAAAGGAACTGCCAATTGTCTAAAATTGGTTTCCCAAGAATAGCCCACACCTTCTTTTTCAAAAAAAGCAACCGTCGAATTGGTTATAATAGGAAAATGAAAATCGACATTTTTGCTTTCGAGAAAAAAATCCTGACTTTCAATAATCTGATTAATCAAAGTGCTTCCGATATTACCAATTCCGAAAAGGATAATGTTTATTTTAAGCTTTGACATAATTTCTAACATTTTAATTTTTTAAAACCATATAAGGGATGTAAGTTCATTTAATATCCAAACGTTTATCAAGGTAGACGCACTGCAGTGCGTCTCTACAAAATGCACTTATATTTCTTATATGGTTTAAATTTTATAAAGATGCTTTTCATAAAAAATTACCTTTAGCAAAACCACTCGCTAAAGGCAATTTTTCAAACAAAAAACAAAAAAACCTAATTTTTATTGATGCTGAATTGAGAAAGCGAAACGCTCTCAAAAACAGTTTGCAGATCTGCAATTAAATCTTCGATATCTTCAATTCCAACAGACAGACGAATCAAATCTTTAGAAACTCCTGTTTCTATTTGTTCTGCTTCTGTCAATTGCTGGTGTGTTGTACTTGCTGGGTGAATAATCAGTGATTTTGTGTCACCAATATTCGCTAGCAGAGAGAACAATTTTGTGTCATCTACCACTTTTTTAGCCGCATCAAAACCTCCTTTTAATCCGAACGTGATAATGCCGCTTTGCCCTTCAGGAAGATATTCTTTAGCCAAAGCATTATATTTATTCGATTTTAGACCTGGATAATTTACCCAAACCACCTCATCTTGTTTTTCTAACCATTCAGCTAGAGCCAAAGCATTTTCACTGTGTTTCTTGATTCGAATTGGAAGTGTTTCTAGTCCCTGAATAATCTGAAAAGCATTAAATGGACTCAAAGCAGCACCAAAATCACGCAGCCCTTCAATTCGAGCTTTTGCAATAAAAGCTGCATTTCCTAAGGCTTCGTGATATACTAATCCGTGGTATCCTGCAGATGGTTCGGTAAATTCAGGGAATTTTCCGTTTGCCCAATCAAAGTTTCCAGCATCAATGATAACGCCTCCTAATGAAGTTCCGTTTCCTGCGATATATTTTGTTAAGGAGTGAATTACAATATCGGCACCATATTTAATTGGGTTTAATAAATAAGGTGTCGCAACTGTATTGTCTACTATAAATGGTACTTTGAATGCTTTGGCTTCTGCCGAAATTGCTTTTAAGTCTAGTACGTCTAATTTTGGATTTCCAAGAGACTCAACAAAGAAAGCTCTTGTGTTTTCTTTTGCTGCTTTGGTAAAATTTTCAGCTTTTGAAGGATCTACAAATGTGGTTGTAATTCCTAATCTTGGCAACGTAACTTTTAAAAGATTATACGTTCCTCCGTATAAACTGTTTGAAGCTACGATATGATCTCCTGCTTTTAGCAAAGTCAATAAAGTTGTTGAAATTGCAGATGCTCCAGAAGCGGTTACTACAGCTCCAATTCCGCCTTCGAGCGCCGTCAGTCGCTGCTCTAAAATATCGTTTGTCGGGTTATTTAATCTTGTATAAATAAATCCTGCTTCAGCAAGACCAAATAAATTGGCAGCATGATCTGCATTATTAAATACATATGATGATGTCTGGTAAATTGGCACGGCTCTAGTTCCTGCGTTTTTAGTTACGTCGTGTCCTGCGTGTAATGCGTTTGTTGCAAATTTTTGTGTACTCATGATTTCTTAGTTTTTTAGGTATTTTTAATACGTTTATATATTGTAATTGATTTTAATTTTTGAAATTGATTGAAGCTAAAATATCTTCAGCTTCTTCTTCAAGGTCATATAAATGAAACAGTAATGATTTCTGCGTTTTTATATGCTGGGCAGGATCATATTTTGGAGTTTCAGCTGATGTCTCTTCCGAATTATTATCTCTTAATAAGTATTGAAATGCGATTGTATTTATATCTAGTGTATTCATGATTTAAAATTTAAAATGTTGGAAATAAAAAAGCCCTTTCGGATGGCGACCAAAAGGGCTTATAGTTTAACTATAACAAAGATTGTCTCTTTCACTTTTGGCAACAGCAAATTGGGATGCACATTTGCATCATCTTACAACACATTATATTTCCTTTTGCTATTGTTTTCATTTTGATTTAAAATTTGAATTCGACTATTTTTTAAATTCGACTAATTCGATAGAGTAAATGTAGTAAGTATTTTTTGAACGACCAAATTAAAATTGAAATTTTGTACTATTTTTTTTGAAATTTCTTTCAAGCCTTTCAAATAAAGACTTGAAAGAAATTTATATAATTAAAATTTAAAGCTCAATCGGGCAAAACCAAATCTTCCGTTTAATCCGAATTGAGAAACTGCTCTTGAATACGCAAACTGATTCGCATTTGTTAAATCTGTACTTGGCGCTGGCGACAAAGTTGGCGTTGTGTTTGTAAAGGCAGGAGTTGCAGGATTATTTCTATCCGGATAAACATCTCCTATATTATTAACCCCAATTGTTGCTCTCAAATGCTCGTTGATCTGATATCCTAAAGATAAATCGGTAACCAATTTTGCGCTGTATTCTGGATGCTCGTACACAGAAGAAAATCCGTCTAGATTAACATCTGTTGCTCCTGGATCTGTAACTTTTCCGAAATAGCTGTTTCTTAAATAAATATCCAGTTTTTTAATATTGAAAGTTGTCATCAAATTGGCTTTCAATTTCGGAATAGCTTCTTCTAAATATACTCGGCTTGATTCTGGAAAGAAAGAATAAATATAAGGTTCTCCTCCTGCATTAACGATTGATTGCGGAATATGCAAATCGCCCACTCTTTTGGTTTCATTAAAGCTTAATGCAAAATCGTTTCTAATTGTGAAATCTTGAATTACATCATATTTCTGAGAAATCACCAAATCAATTCCTTTTGTTTCAGAATCGATTCCGTTTGTCCAGAACGAAGCTCTTTCTACACCTTTCAAATCAAATGCCTGCTGAAATAAAGTCAACGCCTCAGCCTGTTCTGGCGAAGTTGCCGCTGCGATCTGTGCATCTGTTGGTCTTGAATATTGTCCAGACAATACAATTCTGTCGTTGATTCTTGTAAAATAAGCATCAGTTGCAATGGTTATGTTAGCTTCAGGAATTTTGAATGTAAATCCTGTACTGATGCTTTTTGATTTTTCTGGTTTTAAACTTTCAATTCCAATACTTTTTGCTGCTTGCGAATCGTTTGTAAAATAGCCAACTTGATAAGGAGCACCATTTATAAACTGAGTAGAACTTGACTCAAAATATCTTTGCTGTAAAGAAGGCGCTCTAAAACCAGTCTGTCCAGAAATTCTCCAATTGATATTATCATTTAATTTTAAAAGAGAAGCCAATTTAAACGTAACCGTATTTCCAAAATCTGAATAATTTTCATAACGTGCAGCTCCATTTATAAGCCATTTTTCAGTAGCATTCAATTCTAAATCAACATAAGCAGCACCACTTTGTCTGTCTTTTTCTTTAGCATCTGAAGGCTGGAATCCTGAAAATCCTTGCGCTCCAGCTCCACGCTTGTTTCCAAAGAAGTCAGTTACAATTAATGGTGAATTGCTTGGCAGAATTCCTGAAACCAGATTTCCGTTTACATCATACAATCCGTAAGAAGCTTCTTCTCCTGCTTTTATTTGGTAGTTTTCATATCTGAATTCACCTCCAAAAGCAACATTCAGTCCAGCAAGAACATCGTATTTTCTACTAAAATCTAAATTGGTTGTGCTTTGTAAAAACGAAACTTTTCCGGCATCAAAACTAAATGGAGAGTTTGTTCCTAAAGTTGCATTGATGGTATTATTTACATCATAATTAAAAGAGTTTGTTCCTAAGTTGGTACTTAAATCAGTATCAAACCCAAATAATTGTGTATTTACTCCAACTGCTCCAGAAGCATCCAAAATTTTTGATTCAATTTCTGGCAAGAATCCGTTTTGGTACACTTGCGTAAAAGTCCCTGAACCGTTTGGGAGTCTATTAAATGCATATGATTTACCGCCTCTATAAGAAACACCTCCAAAAGAATACAATGAAGTGATTTCGCTCAAAGGATATTTAGCATTAAAATACACTTGCCCTGCTGCCAATTCCGACTGACCAACACTCATATTATAATCACTTCTCTGCTGGCCTCTGTAAGCTAATTCATTATTAGTTACATCAAAATTTAAAGCCGTCTGCATCTGCGTAATTGTTGAAGCTGATGCAATAGCGTTTTGCTGAGCTGGTGTAAAATAACTTACTTGCGGCGCATATTGTTTTAATGATGACAAAATCTGAGCTGAATTTGTAGTCGTATTAATATTGCTAAATAGCGAATTAATCTCTACTCCATCTTGCGCTGCTCTGTTTTCTACTGCATTGTAAGCATTAAAAATAGCATTACTTCTAATTCCTGCTCTGCTTGTGGCTTGTCTTGTTACGGCAGTTCCTGTAATATTTAAGAAACTTCCTGGCTTGCCTAATGAGGTTCCGTAGTTTAAATCGATTTGGGCCGTTTGTCCGTCTGCTCCTCCTTCAAAATTATTTGATCCTGAAGATAGGTTTGCTCCGTATTGAATTCCTCCAGTCAAATAATTAGCATTCTTTTTCAAGACAATATTAATAACTCCCGCAATCGCATCAGAACCGTATTGTGCGGCAGCTCCATCTCTTAAAACTTCAATTCTTTCTATGGCAAAAGATGGAATTGCATTTAGGTCCGTCCCAACAGATCCTCTTCCTGGCGATCCGTTTATGTTTACTAAAGCACTGGTGTGTCTTCTTTTTCCGTTTACTAAAATCAAAACTTGATCTGGCCCTAATCCTCTTAATTGTGCAGGATCAACGTGGTCTGTTGCATCTGCTGTAGATGTTGGGTTACTCGTAAACGAAGGAGCAACATAGTTTAAAATTTGAGTTACGCTCGTTTGCGGTGCTCCTTTTGTTATTTCTGATACGTTAAAAACATCAACCGGAACTGGCACATCTGTTTTTACTCTGTTTTTACTTCTTGATCCAATAATAGTAACTTCAGACAGTTCGTTGTTTTTTAAACTGTCTTGCTCTTTTTTATTGTCTTGAGCATAAAGTCCTGAAAATGTCACAAGACCTAAAACGATTAGTACATTTTTCTTCATTTCTTCTTTACTGATTAATTATTGTTTTTGGCTTAAAAAAAATCTTACAGGTTTCATTTTGACATAAAAAAAACCTCTGCGTTTCGGCAGAGGTTCTATTTATATATTTATTGAAAAATAATTACAATAGTGTCTCTGCGGATAACTCCGGCATCTTACAAGACATCATATTGCAAACTGTAAATTTCATTTGTTTCTTTTGTTTTAACGGCGCAAAGTTGCGAAGTATTTTTTAATCGACCAAACAAAAAACAAAATATTTTCTATTACCCTATCAAAATAGTATGCTACTGTTAAATTTCTGCTATAAAAAATAAAAAAAGTTGAACTTTAATTTGCAAATCAAAATGGTTTCATACCTTTGCACCCGAAATAGAGGAAAAATTTGAACTGATTGCAACCTCTTCATAATGAAATGATTTCGTTATGAATGCTGAGAAATTAATTTCAGCAGTAAAAAATGCTAAAGCAGATACTCTCCTTTAGCCCTTTTTAGCAATCATTTCCTCGCTTAAATTTAAAATTAATACATTTTTATTACATTATTATGGCTTATTTATTTACGTCAGAATCTGTTAGTGAAGGGCATCCAGACAAAGTTGCAGATCAAATTTCGGACGCTTTAATTGACAACTTTTTGGCATTTGATGCTGACTCAAAAGTTGCTTGTGAAACATTAGTTACAACTGGTCAGGTTATTTTGGCAGGTGAAGTAAAATCGAATACTTATCTTGATGTACAGCAAATTGCACGTGAAGTAATCCGTAAAATTGGATATACTAAAAGTGAATATATGTTTGAAGCGAATTCTTGTGGAATTCTTTCAGCTATTCACGAGCAATCTGCAGATATTAACCAAGGTGTTGACAGAGCTAAGCCAGAAGAGCAAGGTGCTGGTGACCAAGGAATGATGTTTGGTTACGCTACAAACGAAACTGAAAACTTCATGCCATTGGCATTAGATTTATCTCATAAATTATTACAAGAGTTAGCAATTTTAAGACGTGAAAACAAAGAAATCACGTATTTACGTCCAGATGCTAAATCTCAAGTTACATTAGAATATAGCGACGATAACAAACCAACTCGTATTGATGCGATTGTTATCTCAACTCAACATGATGATTTTGATGAAGAAGCTGCAATGTTAGCTAAAATCAAAAAAGACATTATCGAAATCTTGATTCCAAGAATTATCGCTAAAAACCCAGAGCACGCTCACTTATTTAACGATAAAATCAACTACCATATTAACCCAACAGGAAAATTCGTTATTGGAGGACCTCACGGAGATACTGGTTTAACAGGAAGAAAAATCATCGTTGATACTTATGGTGGAAAAGGTGCTCACGGTGGTGGTGCATTCTCTGGAAAAGATCCAAGTAAAGTAGATAGAAGTGCTGCTTATGCAACTCGTCATATCGCTAAAAACTTAGTTGCTGCTGGTGTTGCTGACGAAATCTTAGTTCAGGTTTCTTACGCAATTGGAGTTGCTGAGCCAATGGGAATTTTCATTGAAACTTACGGAACTTCTAAAGTAAACTTAACTAACGGTGAAATCGCTAAAAAAGTAGAAGCTATCTTTGATATGCGTCCTTACTTTATTGAGCAACGTTTGAAATTAAGAAATCCAATCTATAGCGAAACTGCTGCTTACGGACACATGGGACGTAAACCAGAAACTGTTACTAAAACTTTCTCTGCTCCAGGCGGAAACGAAAAAACAGTTACTGTTGAGTTGTTTACATGGGAAAAACTTGATTTTGTTGACCAAGTAAAAGCTGCATTTGGATTGTAATTCAATCTAAATCTTAAATATAAAAAACGGCTGTCTAAAATTTTAGACAGCCGTTTTTGTTTTCAACTATAATCAAACCTGACAAGTTTCAAAAACCTGTCGGGTTTCGTAATACGCTTAATATGTTCCGTTACTCATTTTAGTTAAAACTTCCTTCATTTGATTTGCAGTTTCTACATCAACATCACTAGTAATATATTTTACTGCTAAAACCTGTGTTTCGATAGCTTTTTGTGTCTGTCCATCTTTATAATACAATTGTGCTAAAGTGTCTAAATAGTACGGATTGTTTTTAGATATCACTAAACTATATTCAGACCATTTAATAGCGTCTTTTAAGAAGTTTGAGTTTTGTGGTTTTAATACAACTGTCCATGCCGCATTGTTACAAATGTCTGAATGGTACAGTTTAAATGAATTCCATCCATCATAAGAATAACTTGAGCTAGAGTCTAAGCCTCCAAAAATAGCATCTAATTTTTCTATCGGACTTGCTCCTGCCAAAGTGTTATCAAAATACGCACTGAACTCTTTCAAGTAAGTAGCATTAGAACCATCCTTTTCTTCAATCTGGCTTAAATAATAGAAGTAATTTCTGTAGGCATCAAAATTTCCTTTTCCAGATTCGATGATCTTTTTATAAACAGAATTGATTTTCTCTTTATTCATTTCGCCTGTAAGCCCGTCTTGAGAAGCATATATATTTTGCTGCAATGCATTAGAAACTTCAGAAACAGCACTTCCTATATTATGAATTTCTGGCGCACTATTATTGAATGCTACTTTATTATTCTCAATATCATCAGAATGTTTAAGCAAATAATCTATCGATAGAAAATCGGTATCATTAAGGATTTTATCTTGATTAAAAAGCTGTTTTGTAAAGCCTTGATTTTTGATTTCTTTTACAATTGTTTCTGCCAAAAACATATTGACATTTTTATTTTTTTGATGCGCCTCAATCAATTTTTTCCAAGTTTGAGCTACTACTTTTTGATCTAAAACTGTTTTTGTAATTACAAAATCAGCTGAATTAGAGTCGCTTACCCAATAATCTGAATCATAAGAAGCTTCTAATAAAACCGCTTTATTAAAGGCATTAATTAAATCTGCATCTGAAGCTTTTTTATTCTTTAGAACTTTATCTATAGACAAGAAAGCATTTGCTTTTTGAAGTTTTTTATATAAATCATTATAATAACCAAACTGATATTGCTGCGTTGTTAAATCTGATTTTGCAATGGCAAGCAGATCGCCGTTTCCGTTTAAAACCAATACGCATGGATCATTAGTTATTTTATTGTTTTTCAGCCATTTTTTATCATCGGCTCCAGCCAAATAATAATTATATGTATCATACAGTGCATTATACGAATCATACATATTATATCCAGTCTGTGTTTCCTGTTCTTTTACAAAAGCATCAAAACCTTCTTTTGCAGTTTTATTCTTGCTGTCAACCACAACAACCAAAAATTTATTGCTAGCTGTTTTGGTAGATTCTATTGCTTTTTTTAGGTTGTCTTCAATTTTTAACTTGAAATCATATTTAGTATAAGAAACAGTAGCATCAACAGGATACGCCGATCCAGCTACTGCGGCAGTGTCAATTAAATTATTTCCAACACTATCTACTGCAAAGCCTCCATAAGAATCTGAATCTTTCCCTGGATAAGTCCAGTTTGCAATACTTTGAATTTCTATTGGAACCACAGCTGAAGTCTTAGAAGGCTTCTGATCTTTTTCGTTTACAAATACCAAAGGATCTTTTCCTGATTGCTCAGAAATTTTCAATTCTTTTGTATTTTTATCAAAAGATCCGACAAGATTTAAATCGTTCAGAATTGCAAGATCATAGTTAATTGTTACTTCTGAAACATCTTTTGGCAAGGCAAATTTATTAACATCGCTTTTCCCATTATAGTCTTCGTAAACCAAATAAAGAAAATCAGTCTTATCTATTTCGAACTCTAAATCATCTTTAGTCCATTCAGGATCTTCTTTCGTTTTAATATAAGAAACTCTCTGGTATTGTACTGTTTCTGTTCCTTTTTGAGTTCCTATGTAAAAAGAGTAGTATGACGGATTCAAAAACTTAATCTTAACTTTTTTAGCATTTTTATCTTTAGCAAAAGAAAGATCAAATCTGTTTACTGTATTATTAGTACTTTTTAAGAAAACCAAAGAATCGCCTTTAATCTCATATCCTCCTGAATAAAAAACCAATTCGTACTTATTATCATCCAATAAATTCAATTTGATTTTTCCTCCTTTATTAGTAGATAAATAGGTGCCTTTTTCTATTCCATTTGTTTGAGCGAAAGAGATAGAAATTCCAGCAAACAGGAGCGATACACTCCAAATAAAATTGCGCATAACTACATTTTTGTTGTTAATAATATAGCGCAAAGATATTTGATTCTTCTTTAAACAAATCACAAAAGGTGATAATCTTGCAATTAAAATACTACAAATTATATTTCATTGAAAATATGATATAACGTGGCTGTACAGTATATTGAGAAACCCTTGTAGAGAATTGTGAGAAGCTGTCATCGTTAAGATATCTTGTATTCAGCAGATTGGTTGCCGAGACTTTATACTCCCATTTACTGTTCTTTTTTTGATAAATTAAACTAGCGCTTAAAAAATCATATTCGTTATCAACCGTTTTATCTCCATTATAATAATGGTAAAACTCATATTCCGAAACAAATGAGAAACTATTCAAGAAATAATAATCTAATCTAGCAAATGGTTTATCAGTGTAAAAAGTTGATCCACTGTATTTATTGACCAAAAGATTATAGCCAAATTCTATATTTGGAAGATTTTTATAATTTGTTGAAGCTCTTACTGTATAACTCTGAACAAAACTTTCTGTTGTCGACAATTTATTGTTTTGAATGTTATTAAATTTTGACCAATTAAAAGTTGCATTTGCAGAAGCTTTGTAATTCTTTAAAAATGAACGTCCGTAATTTCCCATTCCACTAAAAGTCTCATCGGCTAAATTGGAATTATAGGGAACAGAAGACTGATTAATTCCGTCAAAATTGGCTTTTGTTTTAATCGCATCTACTTTTCTTGTATAAGTTGCATTGGCAAAAATATTCTCAAAATTGAACATATTATATTTAAAATAACGAAGCGAATGAACTTGTGAAGTAGCATTTTCTAAGAAACGATTTCCGCGAAACAAACTGCTGTAATCAGATAAAACGTAACCAGCTGCCAATTGATTAATATCAGTAAAATCGTTTGTCAATGAGAAATTATAAGTCAAGGTTTCAGATTTTTTGATTTGGTATAAAGCGAAGAAATCCGGAAGCACTTTCGTGAAATTCTGAGAATAATCAGCTCCTAATTGTCCGTTTGTCATTTGATACGTATGAAAGCTAACTCCTGGCGTAAACGTAAATTTTCCTGTGAGGATTTTATAATGAAAACCTACAAAAGCATCATTAAATCTGTAATCAACATCATTATTATTTTCAACGTCATTCAAATCATTTCTTGTTCCATTATCTAACATTTGGAAAATGTGAGAATTGAAGTTCTGATACGAATACGTATTTCCTAACGTAATATTGAAATTGCTTTTTGGTGTAACCATATAATAATAATCCAATTTCGCATCCAATTTATTGGTTTTTACAAATCGGTCTTGATTATAATCATTTCTATTTTGTCCCGAAATGTATCCTGATAAATCAAAAGGAAGTGTTTGCAGGTTAGCATTATAAAATGGATTTTCATCTTGATATAAATGCTGCATTTCAAAAGCAAATATATTTTTAGCACTTTGAGTATAATACAAACTCAAATTCTGATTAACAGAAGTCGGATCTTGTTTTTTAGTTGTAAAAATATCTTCTGAAGTCGAAACATTTTGAACAATCTGCTCTCTAAATAAATCTGAATATTCTTCTTGTTTAGTAAGTTTGGTTAAGATATCGTAATCAAACTGAAATTTGTCGCTTGGCTTATAAGTTGAGCTTAATTTAAAAAGTCCCAAATTATTTTTCTGACTAGTATTTTCGTTACTTTTCTGCTGATCTCCAGAATCTAAAATTGTGGTTTGCGATTTGGTTTCCAATTCTGTTTTTGAAGTCGAAAGAATTCCAAAACCGCTTAAATTCCAAGCTTTATTAACTGAATAAGCAAAATTTGTTGCACCAAATTTTGTTTCAATTTCTTTTGCTCGATTATTTCGCAATAACGAAATTCCTAAATCATTAGAAGAGACATTAAAACTACTTCCTCCTTTTTTCATCACGTTTTTAAATCCTCCTGTAAACTTGAAATAATCTTGAGCCGTAAGAGGCAGTTCACCAATATTATTGAAATTGGTAATTAAATTGATACTGTATTTTGGACTGTAATAAAATAGTTTTGGATTAATGATATAACGACTGTCTAATTCCGCAACACCAATTCCTGCGGTTACATCTCCAAACCAAAAGTTCTTTTTACCTTCTTTCAGTTTGATGTTCATCGCCACATTTTCCTGATCATTTTCTAGACCTTTTAACTGGCTTACTTCGTTATAATTTCGTAAAACCTGAACTTTATCAATAGCATCGGCTGGAATATTTTTGACACCTAATTTGGTATCTCCGTCAAAAAAGTCTTTTCCTTCCACCATCAATTTGCTGACTTTCTTTCCTTCCACTTCAATTTCTCCATCAGCATTTACCTCAACTCCTGGGAGTTTCTTTAAAACATCTTCAAGCTTTTTTTCGGTTCCGGATTTAAAAGAATCAGCATTATAAACAATTGTATCACCTTTTATAGAAACGGGCATTTCACGAACAATCTCAACACCTTCCAATTCTATTCCAGCACCATCCAAAACAATGTTCTGATTCATATTTTCAGACTTTGTCGATACTGCCATTTCCTTAGATTTCATTCCTAAATAACTCACCTTGATCGTATAAGCTGTATTAGGTTTCAAAGTCAACTGAAACTTTCCTTTGTCATTGGTTATCCCATAAGAATCCATCGCTTTTGTGCCATTATTAATAGCCATAATATTGGCCATTTCTAACGGATTTTTCTGTTCGTCCTGAATCAAACCATCAAAACGAATACTTTGCGAAAAAGAAATAGAAGTAAAAAGTAAGGCAAATACAAAAAGTATCTTATTCATTATAAGAATATTAAGAGTTTGGACCCGAGCGATAGTGAACAGGCAAAGCAATTTGGAATTTGGAAATTGGAATTTGAAAGATATTATCTACCCATCGGAGGTGGTGGTCCGCCTGCTCTACCACGATTCATTTCTCTAAATTCTTCCATTTTTTTAATTACCGTTTCGTCATATTCTTTCTGAGAAATTACTTTTCCTTTTTTAGAAGGTTTTATTTCGACTTTATCTTTAGCATTCAAAACAATTTTAGAACATAAAATTGTAGTTGTTCCATCATTGATTTCTAAGATTAATCCAGGAAGTCCCCAATAGTTTTCTGGCCCTTGATTGATCGGGATTTCTGGCGTATACCAAGCCGTAACCACAATTTCTTTTGGCATTTCAAAATTGTCGGCAAAATTGGTCTTTGTCTCACCCGAAGTCTTTTTGACTTCGTCTTTTTTGTCGTCGTTATTTTTAGGTCTGAAGTTTCTGAAATCGGTTTTACTAGCCTGTTTTACTGCTGTTGCTTTGAAGCAATTGTAACCACCTATTTGTTTGGTTTCCTGTTCCAATTTCCAGTTTAATTTTGGTAGAGAATCTACAACAAGAAATTCTTTACCCATAAATTCTTTATCTACCGTATATGTTTTTGTTTTTACATCTTTATAAAAAGTACCGCCACCGCCAGTAAGTGAGCCAAACATAACTCTAAAACCTCCTTGCTGCTGACCAGGCGTTTCTAACTTTTCTTCTTCTTTGTAAATAGATGCTGCTTTATCAAAATTTAAAATAAATGTTTTCTCGAGCATTTTTTTCATTCGCTCTTCCATATTTTTCTGCATCTCTGGAGTAATATCTCTATTGCCACGCATGCCTTCAAATTTTGGTGCCTGTGTTTTTGACTCGTAAACAGCCATTCCCTGAAAATCTTTTTGCGCCTGAATTTGCATAGAAACAAGCAACAAAGTCATATAAAAAAATATCTTTTTCATTTCATTTTCTTTAAGTGAGTAAATGCGATAAAGCTTACATTCAAATGTATTATTTATTTTAAAATTCGAAAAACTAAATATATTAATGGCATCGAGACATAGATAGAATGCCTTATTTCTTAGACTATTAGATTTAAAAAAGGTTTAAGACTCCAAATTGAAATTTTAAGAAGAGTTTTTTGTAATTTGGTGCTCTTGTAAAATAATTTCTAATGCGTAAAATGGTGCAAAAATTTTTATTCTCCGTATTTCTTTTCTGCACTTTTCATGCGCTTTTGGCTCAGGATTTGAGTATAAATCCAACTTTAATTTCTCAATATAAAAATACTTCTGATACGTTTTTAGGATATGATGCTTTTGGATATTCGTATCAGATCACGAATAATGTTTTTTGCAAGATTAAAGGAAAAGAAATCTTCGAATACAAGAATGTTTCTTTGGGAAAAATTACAAAAGTTGATCTCCAGAATCCGCTAAAGCTTGTTTTGTTTTATGAAGATTTCAACAGTGTTGTTTTATTAGATAACCAATTAAATAAAATGACCGAAATTAATTTTTCGCAGAACGCCACGCCAATCGTAGTAAGTGCGATCGGAATGTCGACGCAAAATCAGTTATGGATTTACAACACTTTAAATCAACAGATTGGTCTTTTTGATTATTTAAAAAATGAATACAAAACAGTTTCAATTCCGCTGACTGAATCAATTCAATATTATCAAACCGACTTTAATACTTTCTATTGGATTGACAAGAAAAACAATTGGTACTCTTGCGACATTTTCGGGAAGATAACTTCGCTGGGAAAGATTGCCGATTTTGATAGAATCATTATCGTAAATCCTTCTCAATATCTTTTCAGTAAAGATAATTTATTGTATTTTAAAGGAATGAATAAATTGAATCCCGAAGTAATTTCTGAAATTAAAGTTTTGGAAAAAACCTTTGACAATTTTTATTACAAAGACCAAATTTTATCTATTTTTACAGCTACAGATATATCAAATTATAAAATCGTAACACCGTAATGCACATAGCAATAGCAGGAAATATAGGCGCAGGAAAAACTACTTTGACCAAATTATTGGCAAAACATTTCAAATGGGAACCTCATTATGAAGATGTAGTTGATAATCCGTACTTAGATGATTTCTATCATCAGATGGAGCGCTGGTCGTTTAATCTTCAGATTTATTTCCTTAACAGCCGTTTCCGTCAAGTGCAGCAAATTCGCGAAAGCGGAAAAAAAATCATTCAGGATAGAACGATTTATGAAGATGCCCATATTTTCGCTCCCAATTTATACGCAATGGGATTAATGACAAGCCGTGATTTTGAAAATTACACGTCATTGTTCGAATTGATGGAATCTTTGGTAAAAGCTCCAGATCTATTGATTTATTTAAGAAGTTCTATTCCAAATCTAGTAGGACAAATTCACAAACGCGGACGCGAGTATGAAAATTCTATTTCTATAGATTATCTAAGCCGTTTGAACGAAAGATACGAAGCTTGGATTCAGACTTATAGTAAAGGAAAATTACTAATCATTGACGTTGACAATATTAATTTTGTTGACAATCCTGAGGATTTAGGAGATATCATTAATAAAATTGATGCTGAATTGAACGGATTGTTCTAAAACACGAATTACACAGATTTACACTAAATAAAAAAGTCTCTAAATAAATTTAGAGACTTTTTTATTTAAATATTTTCTTACATTTGTTTTGCTTTAAATTCGTTTCCCTATTTGGGAAAAAATAAATATATTTGCAAAACTAAATTATGAGAATAATAGCAAAGAGAACCTTGCAAAATTTTTGGGAGCGATTTCCAAATTCAAAACAGCAATTATTATCCTGGTATCAAGTTTTTGATAAAAATAACTTTTCTAATTCCAATGCTGTGAAATCTTTTTTTGGTACAGCAGATTTTGTTGGAAATAATAAAGTAATCTTCAATATCTGCGGAAATCATTATCGTTTGATTGTAAAAATCAATTATGAAACCCAAATTGTATACATTCTTTTTATAGGAACACATAATGAGTATGATGATTTAAATGACATTAAAAATTTGTAAATAATATGAATATAAAGCCAATAAAAACAGAACATGACTATAGTTTAGCATTGGAAAGAGTTAATTTTCTTTTCGACGCCAAACCAGATACTGCTGAAGGAGATGAGCTAGATATTCTGGTAACACTTATAGAAAAATACGAACAAATCCATTATCCAATTCCTGAACCTGATCCTATTGAAGCCATTAAATTTATGATGGAACAAAACGGATTAAGTGATGCCGATTTAGGAATTATTTTAAACAGCAGATCGAGAGTGTCGGAATTATTTAATCGTAAAAGAGCCTTAACAATAAAGCAAATAAGAGTTTTAACTGAAACCCTTCATATTCCCGCCTCTACATTAATTAAAGAATATGCTTTAAATCAATAAAAAAAGCCTCTAAAATAATTTTAGAGGCTTTTACCTTTTAATAATAAACTTTGATAAAGTTGTTATTTCGCAGCTTCTACTTTCGCTAAAACTTCTTCTTCAGTTCCTTCAAAAACCTCAGTTGTTGTTTTACCATTTTCTGTTTTAGTAACAGTTCCAGTAGTTTTACCGTTTATATTTTTAACTTCAACACGAACTGATTGTTTCTCATATTTACTGGTATCAAAGCAATCTGTTTTTTGATATTTTCCAGTTTTATCAAAATGAGCCAGACATTTAGCTGTTTCTTCTTCAGAACAGCCTTTTTCTTTACACATCTTAATACATTCTTCTTTTGTCATTCCAGACATATCACCGCATTTAGACATTCCTGCGTGCATTTCTGTTTTAGCGCAACAAGAAGCTTTTCCAGCGATATCTGATGATTCGTGACCTTCTCCTAAAATTGGCGCAATTACCAATCCAATCAAACAAGTTAATTTGATTAAAATATTCATCGAAGGTCCAGAAGTATCTTTAAACGGATCTCCAACTGTATCTCCTGTTACCGCTGCTTTGTGTGCATCAGAACCTTTATAAGTCATTTCACCATTAATCATAACTCCAGCCTCAAAAGATTTTTTAGCATTATCCCAAGCACCTCCTGCATTGTTTTGGAAAACAGCCCAAAGAACTCCAGAAACCGTAACTCCAGCCATATATCCTCCTAACATTTCAGCAATTAATTGATTGTTGTCTGAGTAAACTAATTTTCCTAAAAGCACAATCAAGATTGGAAAACCAATTGTTAAAACTCCTGGAAGCATCATTTCGCGTAAAGCTGCTCTTGTAGAAATTTCAACACATTTACCATATTCTGGTTTTCCTGTTCCTTCCATAATTCCAGCAATTTCTTTGAACTGGCGACGAACTTCGTACACCATATCCATTGCTGCTTTTCCAACAGAATTCATCGCTAAAGCAGAGAAAACTACCGGAATCATTCCACCAACAAATAACATCGCTAAAACTGGCGCTTTGAAGATATTGATTCCGTCAATTCCTGTAAAGGTGACATATGCAGCAAACAAAGCTAATGAAGTTAAGGCTGCAGAAGCAATAGCAAATCCTTTTCCTGTTGCTGCAGTTGTATTTCCTACTGAATCTAAAATATCGGTTCTAGTACGAACCTCTTTTGGCAATTCGCTCATTTCTGCAATACCTCCAGCATTATCAGAAATTGGTCCAAACGCATCGATTGCCAATTGCATAGCTGTTGTCGCCATCATTGCCGAAGCTGCTAAAGCTACCCCATAAAATCCAGCTAAAGCATATGAAATCCAAATTGCCACAGCGAACAATAATACCGTTGGGAAAGTAGAAATCATACCCGTTGCCAAACCTGCAATTACGTTTGTTCCCGCTCCTGTAGATGATTTTTGAACAATTGCCAATACTGGTTTTGTTCCTAATCCTGTATAATATTCTGTTACTGATGAAATCGCACCACCAACAACTAATCCAACTAAAGTGGCGTAGAAAACACGCATTGATGAAATCGCTTTAGAACCTTCGCCAAAGAAAGTCATTTGCATTGTTTCAGGAAGCATGTGCTTTACTAAAAAGAAACAAGCTACAGCTGTTAAAACAATAGAAACCCAGTTCCCTATATTTAATGCTTTCTGCACTTGTGCTTCTTTAGCATTGTCATCTGATATTTTTACTAAAGTTGTTCCGATAATTGAAAATAAAATTCCGAAACCGGCAATTGCCATTGGAAGCAAAATTGGTCCAATTCCGCCAAAAGCGTCATTGATACTTCCGCCCATATCTTTTATTACATAGTTTCCAAGCACCATTGCCGCTAAAACGGTTGCTACATAAGAACCAAATAAATCAGCTCCCATACCTGCAACGTCTCCAACGTTATCTCCTACGTTATCTGCAATTGTAGCAGGATTACGTGGATCATCTTCTGGAATTCCGGCTTCAACTTTACCTACTAAATCGGCTCCGACATCGGCTGCTTTTGTGTAGATTCCACCACCCACTCTAGCAAACAAAGCGATTGATTCTGCACCAAGTGAAAATCCCGCAAGAGTTTCCAAAACAATTGTCATCGTATCGGTATCTTTCCAAACTCCTTCAGAAAACAAATGAAAGAAAATGATAAAAAAGGATGTCAAACCTAAAACAGCCAGACCCGCTACACCTAATCCCATTACGGTTCCACCGCCAAAAGAAACTTTTAAAGCTTGCGGTAAACTTGTACGAGCCGCCTGTGTGGTTCTAACGTTTGTTTTTGTTGCTATTTTCATTCCCATATTTCCTGCTAAAGCAGAAAAGAATGCACCAAAAATAAAGGCAATTACGATTAATAAATGTGTTTTTACTCCCGGAATAAAAGTAATTCCTGCCAAAGCTAAACTGGCAATAATTACAAAGATGGTTAATAGTTTGTATTCGGCTTTTAGAAAGGCTAAGGCTCCTTCGTAGATGTAATCTGAAATCTCTTTCATCTTACCGTCTCCAGCATCTTGTTTTAAAACCCAAGTCCTTTTTATTCCCATGAAAAGTAATCCTAAAACTGCCATAATAATCGGCAGGTAAATCATAAATGCATTCATAATATTTTAATGGTTTTGGTTAATAGTCAACAATCTAACTGAAACGAATTTAAACAAAAAAGCAATACTCCTGACGGCAGTATTGCTTTTTTTATATTAGAATACGGTTAAAATTATTTAATACTAAATAATCCTGCTGGTTTATTTTCAATGTCATCAAAACGCTTTGTACACTCAGCGATAATATCGTAAGCTTCTTTTACGTCTCCCCATCCTTCTACATCTACTTTTTTGTTTTCAAGATCTTTGTAAACTTGGAAAAAGTGCTCGATTTCTTTTACTAAGTGTGGGTTGATATCAGAAAGATCGTTTAATGAATTCCAGATTGGATCTGAAACTGGTACACAAATAATTTTCTCGTCTGGTCCTTTATCATCTGCCATGTGGAATACACCAATAGGCTTAACTTCCATAACACATCCAGGGAAAGTTGGTTCGTTTACCAAAACTAATACGTCAAGAGGATCACCATCTAAAGCTAAAGTTTCTGGAATAAATCCGTAATCAGCTGGGTACATCATCGAAGAGAATAACATTCTGTCGAAACGCATTCTTTTAATTTCAAAATCGTACTCGTATTTATTTCTGCTTCCTCTTGGTATTTCGATTAATACATCGAAAGTCGTTAATTTGTCTGCGGTCATTTTCGTTTTTTATTGTTTCTATAATTTCGGTTGCAAAAATAACTAAAGAATCTAGTTTTACAATAAAAAACAAGGTTAAATTATCTTCATTAGAGTTTAAAAAACAAGCATTTAATAGGTAATTGTTCGATTTCTTTTCTTCAGGTAATAATGCCATAGCAAATAGGTCGCATAAGAACGATATGGACTCCACTGTTCAGCATAAATTTCCATCTCTTGTCTGTCATGAATATTCAGTAATTCTTTGATTGCATTAATGACTGCAATATCGCCAAGAGGAATCAAATCTGGTTCTTCAAGACAGAACATTAAATAAATATCAATCGTCCAATTTCCAATTCCTTTTAATTTAATAAGTTCTTCGCGAACTTGTTTTGCAGACTTCGAAGTCAAACTTTCAATATCTAATTCTTTGTTTAAAACTGCTTCAGCTAAAACTTTGATATATCTTGTTTTCTGACGGCTTACTCCAAGACTTCTAAATTCTTCATCAGACAAAACAGCCATATTTTCGGGATTGCAAGTTTTGTAGGCTTTGATTTTTAAAAATGTAGCTTTCGCTGAATCGATAGAAACCTGCTGTTCGAGTATTAATAAAACCAAAGTTTCAAATCCAGGCGAACGCCTTGGAATTGGAGGCAATCCATATTTTTCAATGATATCTAGAAATATTGGATTTTTACTGGTTAAGAAATCGATTGCTTCTTGCATGCAATTAAGTTAAGAAAATGATTGTTAATAAGATATAATTACTATTTTTACAGCACTTTGATTTTTTAAACTTATGAAAAAAACTATACTTTTTTTACTTTCAATAGTGATTTTTTATTCATGTAGTAACGATGAAAAAATTGATGACAATCCTACTGTTGAAATTCCAAATGTAGAAATTCCTACTAAACCAGAACCTGTTCCGCAATCAAAAATCATCTATATTGCAGGTTATGAAGGACGAGAAGCTCGAGCATGGAAAAATAGCCAATCCTTTAATATTGATAATCCATACAAAAATATACCGCCTCGTAATATCGATGCAGGATCAATTTTTGTGCAAGGTGAAGATATTTATGTTTTTGGATCAGCAGATTTAGATCTTTATAATAATGTCTATTTAAATTATGCCTCTATAATATGGAAAAATGGAAAAGCAATTAAACAAGGAAGTGTTTCTAGTATGTGTGCTACGTATAATTATTATCCACTTTTTATAACAGAAAAAGACTTTTACTATGTTAGCAATGAAGATAACTTTCATAAGGATTCATCGGTCCCTTATTTAGTTAAAAACGACATACAAACTGCATTAACTGACCCAAATGCATTAGAACATACTTTTGCTAGCTCCATGTATGTAAAATCAAATGATGTTTATGTTGTTTTAAACCATTTAGAATCGAATTATCTAAATAATTATAGTGTCAAATTGTGGAAAAATGGACAAACTTCACCAATCACTGATGGCAAAGTTCTCAGAGCAGACAGCAGAGCAAATTCAATTTATGTTTCAGACAATAATGATGTCTATATTGCTGGCTACCATACCGCTGACGTTTCAGAAAGGAAAAAAGCAGTAATTTGGAAAAATGGCATACCTACATTTTTGACTGATGGCTATCAAGTAGCAGAAGCAAAATCAATATATATAAATGGAACAGATATTTATGCTGCTGGTTATCATATATATCATGCCGCAATATGGAAAAATGGTGTCGAAATTTCATTAACAAATGAAAAAAACTACTCTGTAGCCAATAGCATAGCAGTTGATGGCACAGATATTTATGTTGTAGGATATGAAATTATAAATAGTATATCTGTTGCGATGTTATGGAAGAACGGCGTAGCTATTCCTTTAACAGATGGAAGTAAAGATAGTCAGGCAAAATCCATTTTTATAGGTAAATAATTTTAAGATTACTTTTTAAATTAAAATAAGAATTTCGCAAAGACATAAAGTTTTAGTTTATCCAGATATACAAATTAGGATCCAAATTGTATTTTCAGCTAAATCTGAAAGAAAAAATATATACCACAAAAAAAGTCGCAAAGATTTGAAACCTTTGCGACTTTGTAACTTTAAATCTTTGCACCTAAAACCACAATTAGAAATAAAATCCGAAAGATCCTTTTACTGCAAATTTATGGGCATCTGGCATATCTAGATAATTTCCTCTCCAAGAAAAATCAATTCGGAAAACTTTGAAGATATTTCCAATTCCTGCATGATATTCGTAATACACTTTTTCAGGAGCATTATAAGGTAATCCCGAAGCATTTATGGCGCGGTTGGCATCAGAAATTGTTCCATGAACCGCTCTAATTCCGATAAACTCTCTCCAATTCAATTTTCTCATAAAAGGAACTCTTGCGAATAATCTTCCTCCAAAATCATGATTCCACTGCAATGTAGTGTATTGATCCGTAACGAATTCGTAGAAATTCAAATTACTGAATGTATTCTCGATCGTAAAATAAGTCTGGTTACCCGGAATTACACTCATCAAACCTAACGGAATTGTACCAAATGTTTTTCCTGTTTCAACTGTAATATTTGTTCTTCCTAAAGGCCCAATAATAATTGGCTGTCTGTAGAAAACCTGAATTTTTTCGTAAGCAAAATCACTGTCAAAAACACCTTTCAATCCATAACTGAAATTCACAAAGAAATGACTAAACGGACTATCAACTAAATCTCTTTCTACGCCATAACCAATAGTTTTTCTGTTTGGCATAAACTCAAACTGAATATTGGCCTCAGATTGTTTTACCATACTTTCTACAACACCTGCTGGATTTGCTGCAGTTGGTAAAGTTGTATAATAATCTAAACTAAATGTCTTAGAAGCCGATTCTAATGTTCGATATGAAAGTCCAGCTGAGACAATAAAATTCTTTTTAGGCTCCATTTCTACAGAAACATTACTCAAATTGATATTGGTCAATTTTCCGTTGCTTCCCGTCGTGAACAATGCCGAAGATGCAAAACTTCGCCCTAAAACATCATTTGTAGTGGTTAAGCTCGCACCAATCTGCTCGATGTCACGCCTATTTCCTCCAGAAATAATAACTCGGTTTTTCTTGTCAACCATCCATTTTCCAGAAACACCATATTTGAATTTATTATCGTCAAATCCATACGCTGTATAAGCTTGAATACGCCAAGGGTCGTTTGGCCCGAAATAAGTTCTTCCACCTACTCTTAACCTTATACCTTCAACTTCATTGTATCCGAAAGTGGAGAAAATTGGTCCGTAATCGAAGTTTTTAAATTCAATGTAACCGCTTCCTAAAATCGAGACGAGATTATACAGCTGCTTAAATCGCTTGACGGTCTGTAAAGTGTCAAGCATCTTATAAATTCCCTGCTCGTCTTTATTTAATTTTTCAAAACGATTTTCTTCCCAGAATTCGGGCGGTCGGTCGTAAACGGCATTGTCTATAAAATTGACTTCTTCTTTATAGAATTTCTCAGGTTTCTGAATGTTGAATTTATGATTTCGGTATAAAGTTGTTCTTTTTCCATAAACTCCTTTCGATTTTTCTTTCTTGTTTAAAGCAAAATCAGACATCATATAATCACGAGTCAAAAGGAAAACAGAATCGTTTTCAACCTCAAATTCCTGTTCGATATAAATATCTTTTACCCAGTTAATATTGGCACTTTTTGTAACGCCCATATTAATTTTCTTGATGGCAAAAGTGGTGTCATTAACCCAAAAATCTCCTTTAAAAGTCAATTCGTTTTTACGTCGCGGATAGAAAACAATATTATAACACCATTTTTTATCTACAAATGCACTGTCTTTTAGAACATAATTGTAAACATCGATTCCTGTTCTTGAAAGCGGGCTCGTAAAACTTTTATCAAAAAATTTAAGATGATTATCGTAAATATTATACTCAGAATAAAGATCTTTTACAAAAGATAAAATCTGCTGATTGCCGTTAAAACCAGACATTTTATTTCCAGTTAGATTTTCTTTTACTTTTTTGAGTTTATTGTCACCATAGACATCATAAACCGATTCGTTTATAAAAATTGGCAAATAAGTTTTCCCTGTAACATCAGAAGTATCAACATGATTAAAGATAAACTCCATTCCTTTAAAAAGCTTATTTTTCATGAATGCACTATCAATAGTGTTCATGTCAAATTCTACTTTTTCATACTTCTGCATTTGATATTGATTAAACAGGTACAGACCGTTTTTACGTTTTCTTTCCCATATTTTTCTCAAAATATCCAATGCTGGATTGTTCTTCTTTGACGTTTTTCCGGTATAAATTACAACTTCGTTAAGTACTTGTTCTTCGAACAAAACAATTTTGAAATTATAATTAACTGCTTTTTCTAAAGGAACTTCTTTATCTGAAAATCCTGCCGAAGTAACCAAAAGTGCGGTATAAGTATTTGGTGACTCTAAATAAAAGCGTCCGTCTTCATTAGAAACTATTCCAATATTTGAACCTTTAAATACCACATTTGCAAAAGGTATCGGCTGATTGGTTTTGTCCAAAACAACTCCACTCACCTTAGTTTGTGCAGTAGCAACATTCGCAAAAGCAAATAAAAAATATAAGAGAAGTAGAGTTAATTTGTTCATTATAAAGTAAAAAAAAACTTCACCAATCCATTCTGTCTGATGAAGTTTTATGAGTATTTTATATTTGTATTATTTGTATAATACTTTTTTTACTGCTTTTACAACATCACCTGCATTTGGCAACCAGTCTTTAAGCAATACTGGAGAATAAGGTGCTGGAGTATCTGCAGTTGTAATACGTTGAATTGGCGCATCAAGGAAGTCAAAAGCTTGTTCTTGTACGATATAAGAAATCTCAGAAGAAAGGCTGGCAACTGGCCAAGCTTCCTCAAGAATTACTAAACGGTTTGTTTTTTTAACCGATTTTAAGATCGCATCTTTGTCCATTGGACGAACTGTTCTTAAATCGATAATCTCACAAGAGATTCCTTCTTTTGCTAATTCATCAGCAGCGATAAAAGCTTCTTTGATGATTTTTCCGAATGAAACGATAGTTACATCAGTTCCTTCACGTTTAACATCAGCAACACCTAGAGGAATTGTGTATTCTCCGTCTGGCACTTCACCTTTGTCTCCGTACATCTGCTCAGATTCCATGAAAATAACTGGATCGTTATCACGGATAGCTGATTTTAAAAGTCCTTTTGCATCATAAGGAGTTGAAGGAACAACAACTTTTAAACCTGGAGTATTAGCAAACCAGTTTTCTAAAGCTTGTGAGTGAGTAGCTCCTAATTGACCAGCAGAAGCTGTTGGTCCGCGGAAAACGATAGGCACATTAAACTGTCCTCCTGTCATTTGACGCATTTTAGCAGCATTATTTATAATTTGATCAATACCAACTAAACAGAAGTTGAATGTCATATATTCTACAATAGGACGGTTTCCGTTCATTGCAGAACCTACTGCAATTCCTGAAAAACCAAGCTCAGCAATTGGAGTATCAATTACTCTTTTTTCACCAAACTCAGCAAGCATTCCTTTAGAAGCTTTGTAAGCTCCGTTGTATTCTGCAACCTCTTCTCCCATTAAATATATGGATTCATCGCGGCGCATTTCTTCGCTCATCGCTTCACAAATGGCCTCTCTAAATTGTATTGTTCTCATATTTTATATTGTATGTTGAATTTTCTGAAGAGCAAAAATAAATATTTTAAATAACTTAAAAGCAAAAATTAAATTTAAAATCGCATGAACTTCTATCTGTTCTCAGGTTTTAACTTTTTAATCTTTATTGTGATATTTACGAAATCGATATAATAACGTATAATTCACACTTAAATTCACTTAAAATATTTTTCAGACAAACTTCTATCTATTTGTTTAATTCTTGTTTCACCAAAATTCATTCATCTAAACGAAAAAAACAAAAAATTAGTATTTCTCAGACAAAATTAATTTGCTCTCCAACTATCGGTTATTGCAAAATTCCTAACAATCAGACAAAATGAATATTGTTTTATTTTTAGATCCCGATGAAATTCATCCAAAACTGAACAATCTGCGAAATCGTAATAGTTTTAAAAAATATTATGCACGCATAGTATAATTATTCCAAATTAAATTCTAAATTTGTAAAAGCATATTATAAATTCAAAATATATACTTATGAAAATACTAGTTTGCATCAGCCATGTGCCTGATACTACTTCAAAAATTAACTTTACCAACGGTGACTCAGAATTTGACACTAATGGAGTACAATATGTAATTAACCCTAACGACGAATTCGGTCTTACACGCGCTATCTGGTTTCAAGAGCAACAAGGTGCAAATGTAACGGTTGTAAACGTTGGAGGTCCTGATACTGAACCAACTTTACGTAAAGCATTAGCAATTGGAGCAAACGAAGCAATTCGTGTGAATGCAAATCCTACAGATGGTTTCTTCGTTGCAAAACAATTAGCAGAAGTAATCAAAAATGGCGGTTACGATCTTGTAATTGCAGGTAAAGAATCTTTAGATTATAACGGAGGAATGGTTCCTGGTATGATTGCTGGAATTTTAGGTTCTAACTTCTTAAATTCTTGTACAGCTTTAACTATTGACGGAAACAATGTAAAAGCGGTTCGTGAAATTGATGGCGGAAAAGAAACTGTAAGCACTACTCTTCCTTTAATCATTGGAGGTCAAAAAGGTCTTGTTGAGGAAAAAGATTTACGTATCCCAAACATGAGAGGAATTATGACTGCAAGAACAAAAGCGCTTACTATTCTTGAGCCAGTTGATGCAGCCGTAAATACAAAAGCGGTAAAATTTGAAAAACCAGCTCCAAAATCAGCAGTAAAATTAGTTTCTGCAGATAATTTAGATGAGTTAATCAATTTATTACACAACGAGGCTAAAGTGATTTAAGATTGTAGACTTTAGATTTTAGATTGCTGATTGCAATACGAAATCTAAAACTCAAAATTTGATTCACTTCAAAATCTAAAATCAATAATCATTTTAGATTTCATTTTCAAAAATCTGAAATCTAAAATCTAAAATCTAAAATTGTTATGTCAATATTAATATACGCAGAATCTGCAGAAGGAAAATTTAAAAAAGTTGCTTTCGAATTAGCTTCTTACGCTAAAAAAGTAGCTGAATCATTAGGAACAACTGTTACTGCTTTAACAGTAAACATCAGTGATGTAAGCGAGTTAGGCAAATACGGAGTTGATAAAGTTTTAAAAGTAAGCAACGACAAATTAGCTGGTTTTAATGCAAAAGCTTACGCTGATGTTATCAAACAAGCTGCTGAAAAAGAAGGAACAAAAGTAGTATTGCTTTCTTCTACAACAGATAGCATTTATCTTTCACCGCTAGTTGCTGTGGCTTTAAATGCTGGTTTTGCTTCAAATGTTGTAGGATTGCCAGTTAGCACTTCTCCATTTCAAGTAAAAAGAAATGCTTTTTCAAACAAAGCTTTCAACATTACACAAATCGACACAGATGTAAAAGTTCTTGGTTTAGCTAAAAACTCTTACGGCCTTTTTGAAAGCACAGGAGCTGCTGCAGCAGAAGACTTCAATCCAACTATTGGAGATAATGACTTTGGCGTAAAAGTAGAATCTGTAGAAAAAGTATCTGGAAAAGTTTCTATAGCTGATGCCGATATCGTAGTTTCTGGCGGACGCGGATTAAAAGGTCCAGAAAACTGGGGATTAGTAGAAGATCTTGCTGCTGTTCTTGGAGCTGCAACTGCTTGTTCTAAACCAGTTTCAGATTTAGGATGGAGACCTCACAGCGAGCACGTTGGACAAACAGGAAAACCAGTTGCAACCAACTTATACATTGCTATAGGTATTTCTGGAGCGATTCAGCACATTGCTGGTATCAACTCTTCTAAAGTAAAAGTAGTTATCAATAATGATCCAGAAGCTCCTTTCTTCAAAGTTGCTGACTATGGTGTAGTTGGAGATGCTTTTGAAATTGTACCACAATTAACAGAGAAATTAAAAGCTTTCAAAGCTCAGCATTCTTAATACAAAGAATTCTCTTTAAAAATATTGCTGCCTAAAAACAAGATGTTGTATCTTTGTTTATAGGCAGCTTTTTTGTTCCATATTTTTTGATTAAAATTGCAGCTTTATTTTCCAAACCAAAATAGTATTAAAATAAGGCGCTAAGTGCCTTTTTTACAAACATATATGAGTCTAGTAAAATTATCCATAAAAGGAATTTCATACAGTCAAACTCAAAATGGCGCTTATGCCTTAATTTTGAATGAAGTCGACGGCGAGAGAAAATTACCTATTGTTATTGGCGCTTTTGAAGCCCAGTCGATCGCTATTGCTCTAGAGAAAGAAATAAAACCGCCACGTCCGTTAACACACGATTTATTTAAAAATTTTGCCGAAAGATTTGATATCGTGGTAAAACAGGTTATCATTCACAAATTAGTTGACGGTGTTTTCTATTCAAGCTTAATCTGCGAAAGAGATAAAATCGAAGAAATTATCGACGCAAGAACTTCTGATGCTATTGCTTTGGCACTGCGTTTCAATGCTCCTATTTTTACTTATAAAAACATTCTGGATAAAGCTGGAATTTATTTAAAATCAAATACTGCCGAAACAGATTCTGGAGCTCAAGAAATAGACGATGTCCTTTCAAATCCTGAAACTTTTGGACACGAAGAAGAAAGCAACCAATCTGGAGACGTTTACGCAAAACATTCTTTACAAGAATTAAACGAGCTTTTAGACCAAGCCGTTTCTCAAGAAGATTACGAAAAAGCAGCAAAAATTAGAGACGAAATCTCTAGAAGATAAATATATGTTTAATCGTTAAACCGTTTATTCGTTAAATCGATTAAACAAATCCACGATTAAACAAATCCACGATTTAACGATTAAACAAAATGAAACAATACTTAGATTTAGTAAAACACGTTTTAGAAAACGGCAATCAAAAAGGAGACCGTACCGGAACAGGAACTAAAAGCGTTTTTGGCTACCAGATGCGTTTTGATTTAAGTGAAGGTTTCCCGATGGTTACAACCAAAAAACTACATTTAAAATCCATCATTTACGAATTGCTTTGGTTTTTAAAAGGCGATACCAATATTAAATATCTTCAGGAAAACGGAGTGAAAATTTGGGATGAATGGGCCGATTCTAATGGCGACTTAGGGCCCGTTTATGGGCATCAATGGCGCAACTGGAATAGCGAAGAAATTGATCAGATTTCTGAATTAATTACTGAATTAAAAACAAATCCGAACAGCAGAAGAATGCTAGTTTCTGCGTGGAATCCTTCGGTTTTGCCAGATACTAAAAAATCTTTTGAGGAAAATGTAGCCAATAACAAAGCGGCCTTACCTCCTTGTCATGCATTTTTTCAGTTTTACGTAGCAAGTCCAGATCCTGAAAAAGGCGAAACAAAAGGAAAACTTTCATGCCAATTGTATCAGCGAAGTGCCGATATCTTTTTAGGAGTGCCTTTTAACATTGCTTCGTACGCATTGTTGACCATGATGATTGCACAAGTATGCGACTTAGAACCAGGCGAATTTATTCACACGTTTGGTGACGCACATATTTACAATAATCATTTTGAACAATTGGAACTGCAATTAACGCGTGAACCAAAACCACTACCAAAAATGATTTTAAATCCAGAGATTAAAAACATTTTTGATTTTGATTTTAATGATTTCACACTTGTAGATTACGATCCACACCCTGCCATAAAAGGAAGTGTTGCTGTATAAAAATAAAAAAATCCGCTTAAAAATTTAAGCGGATTTTTTTATACAACTAAAACACTGTTTTCACTTCCAGCGTAATCATTCCATTTATAAGAATCGGCTTCAGGATCATTAACATAATTCCCGTCAATCAGATACTTAAATTCATAGATTGCATCTTTCACCAAATCGTAAGTTGCTTTAAATGTTCCGTTTTTTAACTTGCTTAAAGCTCCTTCCGAGGCATCCCAGTTATTAAAATCTCCAACCACCGCTGCCGAATCAGCATCTTTGGCATCTATTGAAAATGTAACTTTAACAACCGGCTTCGTTTTGATAAATTGTTTTTTCAAAGACATAACTATTTCGTTTTTAGATTTATACATCTAAAATTAATTAAATTCAACGAAACACTAACTACCTCCAGAACCGATTTATGATAATACCAAAAACAATATATTTTTTTCGCTTTATTGGTAATTTAAAGTGGTTAAAATTTTGTTTTTCAAATTATTAGATTACTAAAAAGTAAATATTCTATACCCAAAATATTGTCTTTCGAAAATAAATTTTAACTTTATGATCTCATTTTTATCTTATGGAAAAAGAAGTACACGAACAATACGAATACGCTAGACGCCGATTAAGACAAAAAAAGGTTTTATATTTTCATTTTGTTCTTTTCCTACTTGGAAGTTTATTTTTATTTATTGCCAATAGATTTTTTGGTTTCGGAGAAGGCACAAGTCAAAACTGGTGCATCTGGGGTATTACCATCTGGCTTTTCCTTTTTATTCTGCATTTTATAAAAGTGTATATAACCGACCGTTTTATGAATAAAAAATGGGAAAGAGAACAAATTGACCGATTAGTTGCTTTACAGCAAAAGAGAATCAGTCAGCTTGAATCTTCTATCAACGAAGAGAATGAAAATAAAAATTAGTTAAGCATACCATGATTATAATGATAGCGGCTGCAGCCGAAAATAATGCGCTTGGAAAAAACAACGAATTAGTATGGCATTTGCCAAATGATTTTAAAAGATTTAAATCGCTTACTACTGGTCACCATATCATTATGGGAAGAAAAACTTTTGAAAGTTTCCCAAAACCTTTACCAGACCGCGTTCATATTGTAATTTCCCGTCAAGAAAATTACAAACCAGAAGGATGCATTGTAGTAGATAGTATCGAAAAAGCAATTGCTCTGTGCCCTGAGAATGATGACAGCTATGTTATTGGTGGTGGCGAAATTTACAATCTTGCTCTTCCGTTTACTGATATTATTGAGTTAACTAAGGTTCATCATTCGTTTGATGCCGATGCTTTTTTTCCAAAAATCAATAAAAGCGAATGGGTTTTGGTAGAAGCCGAAGAAAATTATAAAGATGAAAAACACCTTTATGATTATACGTATGAAACTTACATTAGAAAATAAATAAAAAACATCCTCTTTTTAGGGAGGATGTTTTTAAATAATTGATTTTTGAAGCCTAACTCGCTCAAGAAGAATTTTGTTTTAAAAAAAATCACAAATGTTGAGAAACATCTGTAAAACTGAATAACATTTAATGTTATTTGAGACCCAAGCCTCAAACGCCTCTAATAACAAATACCACTAAGATATTAAAGGCAGAAAATTAAAATTTCCAAAAACAAATTTAATCCTAAGAACGTACTTTGCGCTTAAATATAGTATTTCCCCCCAAGAACAATACTTTCAAAACCCTTTCATGAACAAATGAATTACCAGCACAAAAAAAAGCAATCATCTGTTTAAGTCATAGCGACATAATCAATCATTAAAACTTTAATCATTTTTACTTTGACAAAGTTGCTCATAATAGCGCTATTAGACAATACCAAGATTTGGGGATTTTAATAAAATACCTAGATTTAGGGATGCAAAATCTGTTTTAAAATAAATCCTTCCAAACATTTATTTTACAAATTAAAAAACTCAATTACAGTTAAACTAGATTGTTTATATTTGCCCAAATAAAAAAAATGTCTGAAAAAATAACTCCGTATAAAGACTCTTCTTTAGGTAAAAAAGAGCAGGTAACCCAAATGTTTGACACCATTTCAGGGAATTACGATAATTTGAATCGTGTAATTTCTTTTGGAATTGATGTTAAATGGCGCAAAAAAGTATTAAAAATAGTATCAGACAAAAAACCAAAAGTTATTCTTGATATTGCAACTGGAACTGGCGACTTGGCCATTTTACTTTCACAAACTAATGCCGAAAAAATTATTGGCCTAGATATTTCTGCGGGAATGCTAGAAGTAGGAAAAAAGAAAGTAGAAGAAAAAAAGCTTTCAAATGTAATTGAACTAGTTTTGGGAGATTCTGAAAACATGCCGTTTGAGGACAATTATTTTGACGCAATCACAGTTGGTTTTGGCGTAAGAAATTTTGAAAACCTAGAAAAAGGTTTTTCAGAAATCTTAAGAGTTTTAAAACCAAATGGCGTTTTTGTTATATTAGAAACTTCTGTTCCAGATAAATTTCCTTATAAACAAGGCTACAATTTCTACAGTAAAAATATACTTCCGTTAATTGGAAAATTATTTTCTAAAGATAATGATGCTTATGGCTATTTGTCTGAATCAGCCGCTGCTTTTCCTTATGGAGAAGCCTTAAACAATATTTTAAGAAAAACTGGGTTTATAGATGTTGTGGCTATGCCTCAAACTTTTGGTGTCGCAACAATTTATTCTGCATCTAAAAAATAGTATGAAAAAAGTTGTAATCTTATTTTTATTGGTCTTAACGACAAAAGGACATTCGCAATTTGCTAAAAACATGTTTAGCAAAGATCCTATTATCAATCTTGAAAACTGGCAAAAGCAGCGTATTTACTTTGGCTACTATCTAGGTTTTAATAGTTTTGACTTTAAGTTTGATTACAAAACTCCCGTAAAGGAAGATATTCAGGTTAAAAAAACAACTGGTTTTAATGTGGGGGTTGTAGCCGACTTAAGACTTCAAGAATATATCAACCTGCGCTTTGAACCAGGCTTGTATTATACCAAACGTGATCTTTATTTTCCTGGTATAAGCAACAAAGAAAGTGATTATTTGAGAGAAGTAAACAGTACTTACATTCACTTTCCTTTGTTATTGAAATTTTCTGCCTTGCGTACAGGAAACATACGCCCATACTTGGTTGGCGGTATGTCTACAACTTTAAATTTATCTAGTAACGCCAAATCTAAAGACGATAACTTTGAGCAGAAATTTAGAGTAAAACAATGGACTGCTGCTTACGAATTAGGTTTAGGAATTGATATTTTTACCGAATACTTTATCTTCTCTCCTTCTGTTAGAGGAATGTTTGGTATAACAGATGAACTTATTAGGGACAATACTCCAGACAGCCCATGGACAGGAAACATTGATTCGATGAAATCTAGGGCACTTTTAATAAATTTCACTTTTCATTAAAACAAAGTATCAACTATTTCGTTTAAATTCACTAAGAATAATTGCTGTTGCGGTAGCGACATTTAAACTTTCGGTTTTTTGAAGCTCTCCAAATCTAGGAATTGTAAGACGGCTGGTTACAGTTTTTTCAATCTCTTCTGAAATCCCATTGGCTTCATTACCCATAATAATGATTCCATCCTGAGGCAGTTTTGATTGGTAAATATTTTCTCCGTCCATAAAGGTTCCAAAAACAGGCAGTTTAGTTTGAGCAAGAAAAAGTTTTAAATCAACATAGCTTACATTTACTCTGGTAATAGATCCCATTGTAGCTTGTACCACTTTTGGATTATAAATATCTACTGTTTCTTTAGAACAGACAATCTGCTTAATACCAAACCAATCGCAAAGACGTAAAATAGTGCCTAGATTTCCTGGGTCTCTGATGTCGTCTAAAGCTAAAATTAAGCCCGAATCGATTATTTCTTTTTCGGCTGGAATTTTAAAAACTGCCAAACAAGAATTTGGAGTCGACAAAGCACTTATTTTTTTCAGTTCTTGTTCATTAATAAGAGTGCGTTTTGAGGTGTGAACCGCTTGAAAATCATTCAACGTGGTGTATAAATGTTCTAATTCAAAATTGGATTGCAGCAATTCTTGAATTACTTTTACTCCCTCAGCAAAAAATAGCTGATTAGCAAAACGCTGCTTTTTTTGATGCAAGCCTGATATTAGTTTTATTTGGTTTTTACTAACCATAAAATAATGTACTTTTGAATTAAATATTAAATAACACTTGAAAAATAATTCCACAAAAATAATAGCATTTCTTCTAATTGCAATATTAATTTGCGCTTGTAATGCCGTAAAAAGAGTTCCCGATGGAAAAAATCTTCTTGTAAAAAATAATATTATAGTTAACGGAAAATCGACAAACGATGAGACAGCTTCTAATCAGATGTACCAAAAACCAAATGGTAAATTATTAGGTTATAAGCTTCGACTAAATTTATACAATTTAGCAAATTTAAATCCAGATTCTACTTATCAGGCCAAATTTAAAAACAATCCCGGAAAGTATGAGCGCATGTCTAAGATATTCTCTGCAAAACAAGTCGACCGTCTTGGACAATCTTTTTATTACAAAGGAATTCATGAGTTTCTAAAAAATACTGGTGAACCTCCAGTAATAATTGACACTTCTAAGGCTAAAAAATCATTGCTTCGATTAAAATACTATTATTTCAATAATGGTTTTTTTAATGTCCAAACCGATTATACTATTGATACTGTTGGAAAAAAGAGAGCTGCAATTAATTATAATATCACTACAGGACCGGCTTACAAGTTAGATACTATTAGAACCAAAATAATGACTCCTGCATTAGACTCATTATATAGAACTAATAATGAACCTTCTTTATTAAAATCTGGAAATCAATATAAAACTACTGATTTTGAAGAAGAGAAAAACCGTATCACAACATATTTCAGAAATCATGGTGCTTATTACTTTCAACCTACTTATGTAACTTTTGACATTGATACCATTGGTAAAAAAGCAAAAGCTGATGTCACTTTGATAATAAACAACAACACAATTCAAGATAGAGATTCAAGCCGTACTGAACCTTTTAAATTGTACAAAATTAGCGATGTAAACATTTACACAGATTATTCTGCTGCAAATTCTAAGAAAAAACCAACTGACAGTGTAACATACAACAACTTTAATCTTTACAGTTACAAGACATTAAAATATAGACCCCGTGCGATAACCGACGCTATCTTCATTACAAAAGGAAGCACTTTTGCTGATTTTAGAACCACTCTATCTTCTCGATATTTAAATAATTTAAGGATTTTCAACTATCCATCAATCCAATATGAAGTAGACAAAAGAGATTCTACGGCTCAATCTCTTATTGCCAATGTTTATTTGACTCCAAGAAAAAAATACAGTTTTGGAGCAACACTTGACTTAACACACTCTAATATTCAAGATTTCGGAATTGGAGCCAGTGTTTCTGAAACTATTCGTAATGTATTTAACCGTGCCGAAACTCTTGAAATTTCTGCCCGTTTAAACATCGGATCTTCCAGAGATATGGCCAACCCTAACAATAATTTCTTTAATGTTTCTGAGTATGGTTTGGATATGAAACTAAACTTTCCAAGAATTTTACTACCGTTTGGAACAGAAAAAATTATCCCCAAAAGTATGATCCCCTACACCTCTATTACTTCTGGTTTTTCAAAACAGCGAAATATTGGTTTGGATAAAGAAAATTTTACAGGAGGTATCTCATACAACTGGACACCAAAACGTCATAATACGGCAAAATTCGAATTATTAAATGCGCAGTTTGTCCGTAACTTAAATCCTGACAATTACTTTAATGTATACACTTCATCTTATGATGATTTGAATTTTATTGGAAAAGATTACAATGTGGATCCTCTCAACTGGGGAACCACAACAGAGGAACAAGCTAGAAAAGACCTTACCATACCTAAAGGAACAACTGGATTTACGAATGATGTGTTGACCGGAAAAACAGCCTTGACTCCAGACAATCCGCAATATCAAGAAGTTGAAAGTATTGAGGAAAGAAGAGTTCGTTTGACCGAAAATGATTTTATCCTTGCAACAAGTTTTTCTTTCACTAAAACAACTAAAAAAGATCTGGCAGATAACAATTTCTATCAATTTAGAACCAAAATTGAGTCGGCAGGAACACTATTGTCATTAATTTCTGAGGTTGGAAATCTTCAAAAAAATGCAAAAGGCAATTACGAGATTTTTAATCTAGAATATTCAGAATATATAAAAACCGAATTTGATTATATCAAACACTGGGATTTTGGAAAAGAGAAAGTTCTGGCGGTGAGAAGCTTCTTTGGAATCGCAATTCCGTTTGGAAATTCAAACTACATCCCGTTTTCACGAAGTTATTATGGCGGAGGTTCCAATGATAACCGTGCTTGGCAACCTTATGCTTTAGGGCCAGGAAGCACAAATGCCGTAAACGACTTTAACGAGGCCAATATGAAAATTGCAGCGAGTGCCGAATTTCGTTTCAAAGTTTTTGGAGATGTAAAAGGAGCATTCTTTGCAGATGCCGGAAATATCTGGAATGTGCTCGATAATGTGATAGATCCGAAAGCAAGATTCGACAACTTAAACGATTTAGCTGAAATTGCTTTAGGTACAGGATTCGGTTTAAGATACGATTTAAGCTTTTTTGTGATTCGTTTAGATTTAGGCTTTAAGACTTATAATCCAGCACATGAGAAGGGAGACAGGTGGTTTAAAGAATACAATTTTGGACACTCCGTTTTAAATTTTGGTATAAATTATCCATTCTAATGCTAATTAATTCTTATTTTTGCAACCTAAAAACTAAAAACAACTATAAAAAAAAATTAAAATGGCACACAACATTAAACCAGGAGTAGCTACAGGAGATCAAGTACAAGAGATCTTTAATTATGCGAAAGAGAAGGGTTTTGCTCTTCCAGCAGTAAACGTTACTGGATCAAGCACAATTAATGGAGTTCTTGAAACTGCAGCGAAACTTAACGCGCCAGTTATCATTCAATTTTCTAACGGTGGAGCTCAATTCAACGCTGGAAAAGGATTATCAAATGCAGGTGAAAAAGCAGCAATCGCGGGAGGAATCGCAGGAGCAAAACATATTCATACTTTGGCAGAAGCTTACGGTGCAACTGTAATCTTACACACTGACCACTGTGCAAAAAAACTTTTACCTTGGATTGACGGTTTATTAGATGCTTCTGAAAAACATTTCGCAGAAACAGGAAAACCATTATTCAGTTCTCACATGATCGATTTGTCTGAGGAGCCAATCGAAGAGAACATCGAAATCTGCAAAGAATATTTAGCTAGAATGAGCAAAATGGGAATGACATTAGAAATCGAACTTGGTATTACAGGTGGAGAAGAAGATGGCGTTGACAACTCAGACGTAGATAGCTCTAAATTATATACTCAGCCAGAAGAGGTAGCTTACGCTTACGAAGAATTATCTAAAGTGAGCCCTAAATTTACAATTGCTGCTGCTTTCGGAAACGTTCACGGTGTTTACAAACCAGGAAACGTAAAATTAACTCCAAAAATCTTAAAAAACTCTCAAGATTTCGTACAAAGCAAATTCAACACTGGACACAACCCAGTTGATTTCGTTTTCCACGGAGGTTCAGGTTCTACACTTGAAGAAATTAGAGAAGCTATTGGTTACGGAGTTATCAAAATGAACATTGATACAGATTTACAATTTGCATATACTGAAGGAATCCGTGATTATATGGTAAACAATATTGAGTACTTAAAAACTCAAATTGGTAACCCAGAAGGTCCAGATGCTCCAAACAAGAAATACTACGATCCAAGAAAATGGGTTCGTGAAAGCGAAGTAACATTCAACGCGAGACTTGAACAAGCTTTTGCTGATTTAAATAACGTAAACACGTTATAAAAAAGTATTCAGTTTACAGTTTTAAGTGTTCAGTTTGAATACTTAAAACTGAATACCACTGAACACTGAAATTTTTTATTACTGAACACTGAATACTAAAAGAAATGGCTTGGTTTAAAAGACAAGAAAAAGGGATTACGACCGCTACTGAAGATAAGATGGACGTTCCGAAAGGATTGTGGTACAAATCTCCTACTGGAAAAATTATTGATGCTGACGAATTGGCGAGAAATTTGTTCGTAAGCCCTGAAGATGATTTTCACGTTCGAATTGGAAGCGCAACCTATTTTGAAATTTTATTCGACAACAACGAATTTGTTGAGTTAGATAAAAACATGACTTCTAAAGACCCTCTGCACTTTGTGGATACAAAGAAATATGCAGATCGTTTGAAAGATGTAATGGAAAAAACTCATCTTAAAGACGCTGTACGTACGGGAGTAGGAAAATCTAAAGGAAGAGAACTTGTAATCTGCTGTATGGATTTCGCTTTTATTGGTGGATCTATGGGAGCGGTTGTAGGTGAAAAAATTGCAAGAGGTATTGATCACGCTATCAAAAACAAACTTCCTTTTGTAATGATTTCTAAATCTGGTGGAGCTCGTATGATGGAAGCTGCTTATTCTTTAATGCAATTAGCAAAAACTTCTGTAAAACTAGCTCAATTAGCTGAAGCTAAATTACCTTACATCTCTCTTTGTACAGACCCAACAACAGGAGGAACAACTGCATCTTACGCAATGTTAGGAGATATCAACATCTCTGAGCCAGGTGCTTTGATTGGTTTTGCTGGTCCTCGTGTTGTTCGCGATACTACAGGAAAAGATTTGCCAGAAGGTTTCCAAACTGCTGAGTTCTTATTAGAGCACGGTTTCTTAGACTTTATCACGCCAAGAAAAGAATTGAAAGATAAGATCAACTTATATATCGATTTGATTCAAAATAATGACATTAGATAGTTTTAAAACTACTTAAAATAGAAAATCTCAAGAAATTCTTCTTGGGATTTTTTTATATTAAATATTAACATATCATATCAACGAAATAAATTCCGTTGCTACCGACATTTCATTCCTACGGAATTTTTCTTAGCTCGCTTTCTTCAAATCCTTCTTCAAATCCTTCTTCAATTCTTTTTCAGCAATTTTAAAGACTAATTTTTCACGCCAAAGCGCATAGCGTTCTCTAAAAACTACTTTTATTGCACTATCTACAGCGCCATGCATAAATAAACTCCAAACGCTGGCCATTTTTCTACTAATCGATTGATCCCAAGCGCGAAGCGTAAGCGAAAAAGAACCATCTATATAACGCATCCAATGCCACATTCCTGTTGGCATGAATAAAGTATCTCCGTGTTCTAGAAAAACTTCATACCCTTCCACTCCTTTTAGAGCTGGGAATTTTTCAAAATCGGGATTGGCAACATCATAATCTTCTAAAGCATAAGTTGTATTTGGAAGACAATACAACCTTTTTTTCCATTTATTATCGAATAAAATAATATGTTTTCGACCTCCGAAATGAGTATGGAAAAGATGTGGCAAATCGATGTCATAATGCAGAAAAGTAATCGCCTTAGAACCGCCAAAAAACATGGCTGGCATACTTTCTATAAAACCGCCCATTAATTCTTTTGGGATTTTTACATCGTCAATTAATTCAGGTCTGTGTTTGAAAAGATTGAAGAAAAAAATACGCAATTGTGTTGGTTCGCGTTTGATCAAATCCAGATATTCTCCAAATTTCATACTTGCTATAGAAGCATTTATCACTTTTGTTGGATCTGCCTTTGAATTATCTACAAGCTTAACCTCTATATCTCCAGCAATTTGCTTGAAATACTCTGTTGACCATTTTTCTCTTGCTGGCCAATCCTTAGTAAGTCCTTTTATAATTAAAGGCTTTCTTTTGTCTAAATAATTCTTTTTGAAATCTTCTCTAGAAATAGACTCAACAGTATCGACAGATCTAAGGTTAAAGCTCATATATTTAACGATTTATGTTCTTGGTCTATCAAAAATATCTAATTATTTCGAGCCATCAAAATTTACAGTAAAATAACACAAAAACAATATTACATTCCTGTACGAATGGCCTCTACAGGATCTAGATTTGCCGCTGAAACCGCTGGCAGAATCCCCGAAATTAGCCCAATAAAGGCCGCTAGGCTTGTTCCCAAAATTATATTCCCTAAACTTAAAACAAATTCAAAATCGAGGACTTTTGTTAAAATTACAGCGATTCCCCAAACCATTAGCAGACCAATGATTCCGCCAATAACAGAAAGAATAATAGCTTCAAACAAAAATTGGAATAAGATAAATTTATTTTTTGCCCCCAACGACTTTTGAATTCCGATAAGATTGGTTCTTTCTTTTACCGAAACAAACATAATATTGGCAATTCCGAAACCTCCAACAAGAAGAGAAAATCCGCTGATGATCCAGCCTACAAAATTCATCTGACCTAAGATTCCATCAATAAAGTCCGTAAAACCAGAAAGCACATTAATAAAGAAATTATCCATTTCTCCAGCTTTCATTCCTCGGATTGCTCTCAGTTTTTGTGCAATTTCTGCTTTATAGGCATCCATATCAACACCTTTTTCAGGCTTTAAAACTATAACTGGAGTCATAGAATCACTATCACCATACATTCTTCTTAAAAAATTGGCTGGAAGATAAACCGAAGTATCATTGCTGTCTCCAAAAAAACCTGCTCCTTGTTTTGCAATTACCCCAATTACAGTAAAACGCTGTCCGTATAAACGAATACTTTTTCCGATTGGATCGCTTGAACCGAAAAGTCCATCCGCTATATCATATCCGAGAACAATAACGGCAGTTCCAGAGTTAGATTCAGATTCGTTATAAAATCTTCCTTTATCAAAACTCAAGCCGTCGATATCGACCATTTCGCTTGACGCTGGAATAATATTTACATCGCTGACAGTTTTAGAATCGTATTTTAAACTTTCTCTATTTACAAAAAGCTGATATGCTACCTGATCTGTATTATTCATTGAGTTTTTCAGACCGATATACTCATCATATTTTACATTTGGAAACTGCTCTCTCTTCCATTGCGGAATTTCAGATGGTCCAAAACAATATTTCATTAAATAAATCGTATTTTTATCCAAGCTGCTCAAATCTTTAGAGATTTTTTTATCCAAAGAGTCAACAGCAGCCAAAACAGCAATAATCGAAAAAATACCAATCGTTACACCTAAGAGCGACAATAAAGTACGTAATTTATTATTTCGCAAAGCATTGATGGCAAAACTCAAACTTTCTTTTAATAATCTTAGATAAACGATCATATTTTTGTATTTTTCAATAAAGTAAAATTCAATAATTTAAATTCAAAAACCTAATAAAAGTTAACTTACTCATCAGTAGATTTTTTTAGCATTTTGTTACATGATTTTTTTTTAATATAATATATAAAAAAACTACTTTTGCAGTCTCAAAATCATAACTACACAATGAGCACAACTAAAAAAATACAATCGGCATTAATTTCTGTTTTTTCTAAAGATGGATTAGAACCAATTGTTAGAAAATTACACGAACAAAATGTAACGCTTTATTCAACTGGAGGAACTGAAGATTTCATCAAAAACCTTGGTATTCCAGTAGTTCCTGTTGAAGACATTACTTCTTTCCCAGAAATTCTTGGCGGAAGAGTTAAAACTTTACACCCAAAAATTTTTGGTGGTATCTTGAATCGTCAAGACAATGAAAGCGATGTTCAGCAAATGAAGGAATTTGATATTCCTCAAATCGATTTAGTGATTGTTGATTTATATCCTTTTGAAAAAACAGTTGCTTCTGGAGCAAGCGAACAAGATATTATTGAAAAAATTGATATCGGTGGTATTTCATTAATTCGTGCTGGTGCAAAAAATTTCAAAGACACTGTGATTGTAGCTTCTGTTAACGAGTACAGTTTACTTTTAGATTTGATTACAGAGCAAGATGGAGCAACAACTTTGGAGAATAGAAGATTGTTTGCTACTAAAGCTTTCCACGTTTCATCTCACTATGATGGAGCTATTTTTAATTATTTCAATACAGACGAGACTATTTACAAAGAAAGCATTGCAAACGGTCAAGTTTTAAGATATGGTGAAAATCCTCACCAAAAAGGATTCTTCTTTGGAGATTTTGATGCAATGTTTAAAAAACTTCACGGAAAAGAATTATCATACAACAACTTATTAGATGTTGATGCTGCAGTAAATTTAATTGCTGAGTTTAAAACTGACGGACCAACATTCGCAATTCTAAAACACAATAATGCTTGCGGATTAGCTTCAAGAAAAACAATTAGCGAAGCTTATTTAGCAGCTTTAGCTTGTGATCCTACTTCAGCTTTTGGAGGAGTGTTAATTTCTAACACAAAAATTGATTTAGAAACTGCACAAGAAATCAACAAATTATTCTGCGAGGTTGTAATCGCGCCATCTTATGATGATGAGGCAGTTACGGTTTTACAAGAGAAGAAAAACAGAATTATTTTAGTACAAAACGACGTTGAATTGCCAGCTCGTCAAGTAAGAACTTGTCTTAATGGTTTGTTAATTCAGGACAGAAATAATATTACGGATAATAAAGAGCATTTAAAAACCGTTACAATAACAGAACCTACTGCTCAAGAGATCGAAGATTTGATCTTTGCTTCTAAAATCTGCAAGAATACAAAATCAAATACTATTGTTTTTGCTAAAAACGGAACATTGATTTCATCAGGTACAGGTCAGACTTCAAGAGTTGACGCTTTAATTCAAGCAGTTGACAAAGCAAAAGCTTTTGGATTTGATCTAAATGGAGCTTCCATGGCAAGTGATGCATTTTTCCCATTTCCGGATTGTGTAGAATTAGCCAAAAAAGCAGGAATAACTGCTGTAATTCAGCCAGGAGGTTCGATTAAAGACGAATTAAGTATAAATTATTGCAACGAAAATAATCTTGCAATGGTATTTACAGGAACTCGTCATTTTAAACATTAATTTGTTTAACTTTGTTCGATAAATAATTTATAACATTTTAAACCCCTAAAAAACTTATGGGATTTTTTGATTTCATGACCGAGGATATTGCGATAGACCTTGGAACCGCAAACACTTTAATCATTCATAATGATAAAGTTGTCATTGATAGTCCATCTATCGTTGCACGTGATAGAGTATCAGGCAAAATCATTGCTGTTGGTAAGGAAGCCAATATGATGCAAGGTAAAACACATGAAAACATCAAAACTATAAGGCCTTTGAAAGATGGTGTAATCGCTGATTTTGATGCTTCGGAAAAAATGATCAATATGTTCATTAAAAGTATTCCTGCATTGAAAAAAAGAATGTTTACTCCAGCTTTACGTATGGTTGTATGTATTCCTTCTGGTATTACTGAAGTGGAGATGAGAGCGGTGAAGGAATCTTGTGAGAGAGTAAACGGAAAAGAAGTTTACTTGATTCATGAACCAATGGCGGCGGCAATTGGTATTGGTATTGACATTATGCAACCTAAAGGAAACATGATTGTCGATATCGGAGGTGGTACAACAGAAATTGCTGTAATCGCATTAGGCGGAATTGTTTGTGACAAGTCTGTTAAAATTGCGGGTGACGTTTTTACAAACGATATCGTGTATTACATGCGTACACAGCACAACTTATTTGTTGGAGAAAGTACTGCTGAGAAAATTAAAATTCAAATCGGAGCGGCAATCGAAGATTTAGATGGCCCGCCAGAAGATATGTCAGTTCAAGGTAGAGATTTGCTTACTGGTAAACCAAAACAAGTAGATGTTTCTTACCGTGAAATTGCAAAAGCATTAGATAAATCTATTCAGCGTATCGAAGATGCGGTAATGGAAACATTATCTCAGACTCCACCTGAGTTAGCAGCAGATATCTACAACACTGGTATCTATTTAGCTGGTGGAGGATCTATGTTAAGAGGTCTTGACAAACGTATCTCTCAAAAAACAGATTTACCAGTTTATATTGCTGAAGATCCTTTGAGAGCTGTTGTTCGCGGTACAGGAATGGCTCTTAAAAACATTGCTAAATTTAAAAGCATCTTAATCAAATAAGATTCAAAATAATAATCAATTTACTTTTATAAGGGTCAAATTACAACCTTTTGACCCTTGTAAAAACTGAAACCTTTAAGCATATCCTGAAACAAAATAACCAGACAAGAAATGCAGCAAATATTTAATTTCCTTATAAGAAACAGTAATCGATTGCTGTTTTTGCTGCTTTTAGGTATTTCGTTAGGACTCACGATTCAATCTCATTCTTACCACAGAAGCAAAATAATCAGTTCTGCAAATTTCTTAAGCGGAGGTGTTTATGAAAAAATCAATCGTGTTAATGAATACATGAATTTAAGAGCTGAAAACGACGAACTTGTACTTGAGAACGCAAGATTAAAAAGTCTTTTATTCAACAAAGAAGACACATCAAAATTGCCTTTACCTGATACCATTAAAGGGGTAAAACCTGCCGACATCATTGTATCAAAAGTAATTCATAACACATATAGCACACACGAAAACTTTCTTACTTTAAACTCTGGATCTAACGAAGGTGTTAAACCAGATATGGGGGTAATAAACAGTTTAGGAATTGTGGGTATCATAGATGATACGTCTCCAAGATATTCTACCGTTGTGAGTATTTTGAACATGAAATCCAGAATTAATGCCAAGCTAAAAAAATCAAATCATTTTGGTTCTTTAACATGGGATGGAAAAAGCACTGGATTTGTACAGCTAAGAGATGTCCCGAGATTAGCTTCAGTTAAAAAAGGAGATACAATTGTAACAGGAGGACAATCTGTAATTTTCCCTGAAGGAATCAACATTGGAACCGTTGAAACGATTTACAAAGAGACCCAAACAAGTTTTTATGTTATAAAAGTTAAACTTTTTAACGACATGACAAACTTAGGACACGTTTACATTATCAAGAGCAAAGACAGAGAGGAACTTATTAATTTAGAAAACAAAGAAAAAAATGAATAGCGCTCTGTTAGTCAATATTTTTCGATTTATTATGTTACTGGCAATTCAGATTGTTATTTTCAACAATATGAATTTCTTGGGATATATAAGTCCGTTTCCGTATATCTTGTATATCATTCTTTACCCAGTAAACAGCAATAAAGCTGGATTAATTATCTCAAGCTTTTTCTTAGGACTAATCATGGACATGTTCTGCAATTCTGGAGGAATACATGCCACTGCGTGCGTTATTTTAGCTTATTACAGGCCTTATATTTTTAAATTTTCTTTTGGTTTAAGTTATGAGTATCAAACCATTAAACTGAATGAATCTTTAACACCAGAACGATTTTCATTTATACTGGTTTCGGTTCTAATGCATCATATTGTACTGTTTGTTTTAGAAGCCTTCCAGTTTAAATTTATCTGGGACATTTTGCTTCGAACCTTATTTAGTTCTATCTTTACTATAATCACCTCAATAATAATAATTTATCTTATTAAGCCCAATAAACGATGAGAAAAGTCTTGCTGCCCACTATAATTATTATTGCAGCGTCTTTGCTAGTGATTAGGATTTTTTACCTGCAGATTATTGATGATTCTTTTAAACTGAAATCAGAAAATAATGCAATAAAAAAAGTATATGACTACCCTGAAAGAGGTTATATTTATGATCGTAACGGAAAACTCCTTGTTGCGAATCAGGCTTCTTATGATATCATGGTTATTCCAAGAGACATAAAAAAGGACCTAAATATTGCTGAATTTTGCGCTCTTCTGAATATTACTGAAGAGGAATATCATAAACGTATTGAAAAAGCAAAAGTATATAGCCCAAGGCTTCCGTCTGTATTTTTATCTCAGTTAAACAAAAACGAATTTGCTGCTTTTCAGGAGAAAATCAGAAAATATGATGGTTTTTATTTCCAAAAAAGATCACTTCGTGACTACGAAGTAGATTACGGAGCAAATATTTTTGGTTTTATTACTCAGGTAAACGAAAAACAAATCGAAAAGAATCCGTACTATAACAGTGGTGATTTAATTGGAAAGCAAGGTGTAGAAGAAAGCTACGAAGAGATTTTACGCGGAATAAAAGGTGTAAAATACATTCAGAAAGACAAATACAATCGAGAAATTGGCCCTTATAAAGAAGGGAAGTACGATACAATTGCCGTTGCTGGAGAGGACATTAATTTAACGATCGATGCTGAACTTCAAAAATATGGCGAGGAATTGATGATTAATAAGCGAGGAGGAATTGTTGCTATTGAACCTAAATCTGGAGAAATTCTAGCATTGGTTACAGCTCCTTCTTATGATCCTGGTATTTTAGTAGGGCGTCAAAGATCTAAAAACTACACACTTTTATATCACGATTCTATTGCAAAACCTTTATATGACAGAGGGCTTTTAGCAGAGTATCCTCCAGGTTCTCCATTTAAAATCCTTACTGGTTTGGTTGCACTTCAAGAAGGTGTTGTAAATGAACAAACTACTTTCATGTGTCATCACGGATTTAGTTATGGTGGAGGCCGTTTTATGAAATGCCACGGTTTTGGCCCACATCAATTGCATAACGGAATTTACAATTCTTGCAACACTTATTTTGGCCAAGCCTATATGCTGACAATTAATAAATACAAAGACCCCGGTCAAGCTGTGGATGTTTGGAGCAGCCACATAAAAAGTTTTGGTTTAGGTCAGTTTATGGGGTACGATTTGCCTACTGGAAAAAGAGGAAATATTCCGACTTCTAAAACGTATAAAAGAATCTATCCTAACGGCGGATGGAGAAGCTCAACGATTGTCTCTAATGCAATTGGTCAGGGAGAGGTTTTAATGACACCTATTCAATTGGCCAACATGATGGCAACCGTTGCCAATCAGGGTTATTATTATACTCCTCACATCATTAAAAAAATTGAGGGCGAAAAAATTGATGAAAAGTTCACTACAAAACATGTGACTACGATTGATCAAAAGTATTTCCCACCGGTTATCAGCGGATTATTTGATGTATATAACAAAGGTACCGCTTATGCTCTAAGAGTGGAGGGAATCGATATTTGCGGAAAAACAGGTACTGCTGAGAACTTTGCTAAAATAAACGGAAAAAGAACACAGCTTAAAGACCACTCTATATTTGTTGCTTTTGCCCCAAAAGACAATCCAAAAATTGCTATTGCTGTTATGATTGAGAATGGAGGTTTTGGAGCAACAGTTGCAGGTCCGATTGCGAGTTTAATGATTGAAAAATATCTAAGAAAGAAAATTACAAGAACCGATCTAGAAGTAAGAGTATTAAATAAAAGCTTACTTTCTGAATATGCTAAAGTAGGCGGAATAAGTGATGCTGTTAAAATTGAATCTGTACCAAAAGATTCTGTTTTACAAGCAAAAATTATAAAACCAAAAGCACCAGCAGCCGTAACAGCACCTAAAACGGAAGTTAAAAAAACAGCAGTAGACACAACTAAGAAAAACTAAGAAAGATTATTTCAAATGAAAAATCAAAGTGTAAAAAATAATATTGATTGGATAAGTGTCTTTATCTACATTGCGCTGGTAACTTTAGGTTGGCTGAATATTTATTCGTCTTCTTTATTATCTACCGATGGAACGTACCAAAAACAGCTGATTTTTATCTGCTGTACTATTCCATTGATATTTGTTGTGCTTTTTGTTGATGGTAAATTTTACGAAAAATATGCGAGCATCATCTTTGGAGTTTCCTTACTGTCTCTTGCAGGATTATTCCTTTTCGGAAAAACCATAGCAGGACAGCGATGCTGGTACGCTATAGGGAGTTTTACTTTACAGCCATCTGAGTTTGCAAAAGCCGCAACTTCTCTAGCATTGGCCAAATATTTGAGTGACACACAAATCAACTTAAAAGAAACCAATAGGCAAATCCAAGCTTTGGCTATTATGCTATTACCTGTAATATTGATTTTACCACAGCCAGATCCTGGAAGTGCTTTAATTTATAGCGCATTCATTCTTGTTTTATACAGAGAAGGTTTGCCTTCTTGGTATGTATGGACGGCATTTATAACCATTACACTTTTCGTTCTTACTTTAGTTTTAGAACCATACGCTGTTATCGGAATGGCATTTGTCGTGTTAGCCATTATACATTTTAAAGGCAGAGTAGTTGATAGAAATATCATTTTAAGCGGAATTTTATTAGTCCTAATATCTGGATTTGTTTTCTCTGTTGATTATGTATTTGACAACGTTTTCAAACAGCACCACAGAGACCGTTTCAATATTTTACTTGGTAAAACTGTAGACATGAAAGGTATTGGATACAATACCAACCAATCTGAGATTGCTATTGGTTCTGGAGGATGGCTTGGAAAAGGTTTTCTTGAAGGTACGCAAACCAAAGGAGGATTTGTACCTGAGCAGCACACCGATTATATCTTTACCACTGTTGGTGAAGAATGGGGTTTTGCAGGTTCATTAGTAGTGATTCTACTTTTTACAGGTCTGCTTCTTAGGGTTATTTATTTGGCAGAAAGACAGAAAACTAAGTTCAGCCGGGTTTACGGATATTGTGTCGCCGCAATTCTCTTTATCCATTTCTTTGTAAACATTGCGATGGTAATTGGTATTTTCCCAACAATCGGGGTTCCTCTGCCCTTCTTTTCATATGGAGGTTCTGGACTCTGGGGATTCACTATTTTGCTGTTTATTTTCCTTAAAATGGATGCCAACAAAGTAAATGAATGGTAAGATCAAAATTGTTAATTGTTAATTGTTAATTGTTAATTGTTACATACAATTTCTCGAAATTTTTACTTCAAACTAACATACAATAATTTCATTCTAACAACATACCCACGGTTTTAACCGCGGGAACACAATAAAATTCACATTTCGTTCAATCATAAACGTGTTATGAAATGCGGGAATTGATTTTTATAAAATATCAATCAAGTATGATAATAAAAAAAATCCGAAGTTTTCACTTCGGATTTTTTTATGCTTGTTAAATTATATCTCTTCGTGTGGTCTCTTTTTTAAAAGTTTTAATAGAACTGGAAAAGTTGAGATTATAATGATTATGATAATAATGTATTCAATGTGTTTCTTTAAATCTATTCCTTGCTTTAAGAAAACGCCGTATAGATAATGTCCTGCAAAAATTAGAATAAATGACCAGAGGAAAGAACTCAAGATATTATAAAACATAAATTTCTTTCTGTCCATCGAAACAATTCCAGCAACAATTGGAGCAAACGTTCTGAAAATTGGCAAGAAGCGTGCATAAATAATTGCTTTTCCTCCATATTTTTCAAAAAAGTCTTTTGATTGAAGCAGATATTTTTTCTTAAACCAGAAAGTGTCTTCTTTTTTGAATAAATAATAACCGCTTTTTGCACCAAACCAATAACCAGTCATGTTACCCAAAACCCCCATTATAGCAACTGCTGTAGCAAGCAGAAATACATTTAAAAAATCATTTGGAATAAAAGCAACATTTTCAATTAAATCACGACTGTAAATACCTGCTAAGAAAAGTAAACTATCTCCAGGCAGAAAAAAGCCTGCAAAAAGTCCTGTCTCAGCAAAAACTATAAACAGAACGATAAACAACCCAATCTGAAAACCTCCGACGCTTAAAGTAATATAAAATTCAGGGTTTAGTAACTGAGTCCATTCAAAATTATTCATAAATGTGATTGGTTATTTTTTATAGTTCGTGAAAGTAACAATAATTTACCTTAACCACAATAAAATGCGGTATTTTAAACATAAATTAACTATTAAAAAAAGCCCAAACTAATTGTCTGGGCTTCTCTGCATAATTATTCTCTTACATACTTACAACAGCTATGAAGGTTGTCATAATCTTCAGTTGTTGCTTTAACTTCTTTAGTATCATGACCTGCCTTTGCAATTGCTTTGTTCAAATCTGCAGGAGAACATTTCTCTTCATTTAAAATAACCGAAAGCTGGTGCGAACCAACATCCCAAGTCGCCGTTTTTACTCCCGGAACGCCATAAGCCGCTTTTTCAATTCGTTTTTTACATTGTTCGCAGTTACCGTTTACTTCTGTGGTATATTTTAAATTCTTATTTTTTTTAGTTTGAGCCTGAGCCGAAAATCCTAAAAAAACCATCATTGCGATTAAAACTATTTTATTCATTGCTTTTAATTTTTATTATTATTCAAATTGTTATTTAATTTTAAATCTAAGTCCCGCATAATACATCTGCCCAAAAATTGGTGCGTATGCAATTGATGCATCAAAATTAGGTCCAAAAGGATCGTTGGCTCCTAAAATTGCTTTTTCTTGTCTATAATTTCCAATATTTTCTCCTCCTACATACACTTCAAAAACTGAAGAAAAAACACGGGTTACTTGCGCATTCATTACAGCATAAGCAGGCGAAAAATCTGGAAACTGATCTGCTGAAGGATTTGAAGCCGTATATGGCAATTGTTGTTTTCCTGACCAATTATAAGTAAAATCAAACCTCCACTGTTTATTATCATTCATCGTTGTTTCATATTCTAAATTTCCTAAGAAACGATGTTTAGCCTGAAGCGGACGCTGGAATGTCCCTCTCAAATAATCGGTCTGAATGTCATAATATTTGTAAGCTGTTCTTAAATTCAAATTGTGAATCAATTCGTAATTGAACTCAACCTGAAGGCTATTTGCAAAAGAACTTCCTTTCAAATCGTAAAACAACACTTGTTGCGGACTTTGCATCACATCTACAACTGCCTGATTTTGGAAATCGGTTCTATAAAGATCAAAACCTGCGTCGGCATTTCTGTTGAAAAGACGGAATTTTTGAGAAAAACTTACTCCATAATTCCAAGCAATTTCAGGATTCAAACCGTATATTTTTCCGTTAGAATCTAAGATTGAAAAAGTTCTTGAACTGGCAAAAAGCTGCTGATTCTCGGCAAAGATATTAGCAGAACGCTTTCCTCTTCCTGCAGAAAAACGAACTACTCCGTTTTTCCAAGGATTATATCTCATGTGCAATCTTGGCGTAACAAAAACTCCTAATCGGTTATGATTGTCAACTCGTCCTCCTAAAATCAAACTGAAATTATCTGTATTATCGTAAGTATATTCAAAGAAAGCACCAACTGAGTTATCAATTCTGCTTACATCTGTCAGGTTCACAAATTCCTGATATTGATCATAAGTAAAATTCAGACCAGTTGAAAACTTATGCATCGTATTATTGATGATCGAATTGAAAATCAAATTAGAATAAAAACTATTCTGCTTGATATCATATTGATTTAAACCATAATAAGAATCCTGTTTATGACTGTTAAAGGCATTTTGAAAACCGATACTTTGGTAAGGCATATCTTTAAATACATATCCTATTTTTGTCGAAACATCAAAACGTTCAGTATTAATTTCTGAACCCCAATAATTGGTTGTGCCACGATCACGATCTTTATCAAAATTAACTTCTCCAGTTTGTTTTTTATCGTTCATGTATCTGAAATTGATAAAACTTACTAAACCACTCTCTGGATTGTAATATTGATAACGATTTAAAACATTGATTTGTTTTCCTAGAGGATTGTCAAGAAAACCATCTTTGTTCATATCATTTTTTGCCACACGCGCATTTCCGTGAACAAATAAGCTGGTTGCCCATTTGTCTGATAATTTCTTATTGAAATGTGTGTTTAATTCAAAACGAGAATCGGTAGAACCATAAGCATTCAGAAAGAAAGGAATATCATTTAAAGGTTTTAAAAGCTCTGTATTAATCTGGCCAGAAATACTTTCGTAACCATTTATAACACTCCCCGCTCCTTTCGTGATTTGAACACTTTCAATCCAAGTTCCAGGTGTAAAGGACAAACCATACGCTTGAGACGCTCCTCTTACAGAAGGAATATTTTCTTCTGTTATCATTAAATACGGACTAGTTAAACCAAGCATTTTGATCTGCTTAGTTCCCGTTAAAGCATCAGAAAAATTAACATCGATTGACGGATTGGTTTCAAAACTTTCAGCTAGATTACAACAAGCTGCCTTAAGCAGTTCTTTACTGGTAATTACAGATGTATTGGCTGTTACTGTGAAGGATTTTTTAATTCCTTTTTGCTTTTTAGTAATTTTTACTTCCTGTAGATCTTCTTGTGAAAAAACAGAGAAAGAAAGCAAAATCATTGCAAAAAGCATTATATTTTTTTGCATAAAAAATTGATTTTAATGTTGAAATAGAATTACATTTTTGATGTTTTTCAAAAACAAAAACTATCAAAATGTAAATACAAAGTCTTGACTAAGACTTGCATTGCATCTTAACATTAAAATCAGGAATAGAAAATATACTGATGGTATAATTTAAATAAGGGGGGCGCATTCGCATCAGCGTAATACGAAAGAACTTCTTTCTTTTTAAAAGTTGGAACTTCTAAAAAGACTAAAGGCTTATAATCTTGTACAACTGCTGGGAAAGCAAATTGAAAAAAGAAGAATTTGATTGTTGCATTGTCTGATTTCTTTTCAAAATGAACAACTTTATCTTTACAGCAAGAGTTTTCTTTCTCTTTAGAGCCGCAACATTTCTTTTCAACAACAGGTTCTGCCGTAGTTTTTAAAGAAACCGAAGCAATTTCTCCGCCACAATAATGTACGTCAAAAGCAAACCCAATATTGGAGACCAATAAAAGGAACGCTAAAAATAGACCTGTACACTTTTTCAAATTCATACTGCAAAGCTATTTAAAAACCGCATAAAAAAAACCTAAACAAATGTTATTTTTTAGTTTTTTGAAGCTGATAGTAAAATCCAGGAATAAATAATAGCACTAAAATAGGCTGAATCAAAAATCGACGCACATAAAATAGAAGCCAGCTTCCGTCTGGAAAATATTCGAGAATAATATAAAATGCAATTAAAAACAAGGCCAAAAAAAAGCCGTATACAAATAGACTGAATTTAAAAATATCTCGATTTTGAAACAAAACGAAAATAAGCAAAAGTGATAACGCCGAATTTAAAAAATACCGAAAAAAAAGCCCTGCAAAAAGCTTAAATTTTTCAACTGGAGGATATGGTATCGAATGAAAATCAGCGCTGAAATATGACAGAAAAGGATCATAAAACATTTTACTTTCAAATGTCCTAATCAATGCAAAACCTAGTACAACAACAATTGCAACAAAGATTTTTAACTTATTCTCTTTTAATTTATTTAGCATATTTTGAAAATCTATTGATCCAGAAAATCCATAAAACAAAAACATATCCGTAAATCATCAGAGGAAAAAAAGTTCCATGCAGAAAACGGGTATATTGCGGAAAGTGATACACAAGCACAATCAGAAGCGAAATCCTAATGACATTTAGAATATAAATGGATATAAGTCCAAAGATTATAAATAATAGTGTCTTTTTCAAATTTCCAGAAAAAGCCGCTACAAACGATACAAAAAGTATCATTACACTTACTGCATTACAGCCTTCGGTTATGTGTGCTATAAATCTGCCATTTAAAATGATATCCTGCCACGGATTTTGTGAATTTTTCTGAATTATTACATCATAATCAAAAAGCTTCAGCAATTGTTCTGAATTTCTTCCAGAAATCACGGTTATAGCATCAAGATCTTCCGCCTGATAACTGTTTAAATAAAATTTATAAAGAATTGTAAAGACAATATATGTCAGAAAAAAAATGCTTATAAAAATCAGGAATGGCTTAAACTGGACTAAATATTTTTTCAAGAGATTTTTTTTTCAAATTTATATATTTTTTGAGTTCAGCTTTAAATACTTTTGTATAAAATTTAATATCATGACATTTCAAGAATTACAACCACAGATAACCAGCATTATTGCTGACATTCAAAAAAATAGAGACGAAAAATTATTTGCAGTTTGCAAGCTTTTAAACGAAAACGTAGAATATTATAACTGGGTTGGTTTTTATTTTGCAAATCACGACACTAAAACGCTACACTTAGGACCTTACGTTGGAGCAGAAACAGATCATACCGTTATCCCGTTCGGAAAAGGAATCTGCGGTCAGGTTGCCGAAAGCAATGCTAATTTTGTAGTACCTGACGTTAAAGCGCAAGACAATTATATTGCCTGCAGTTTAACAGTAAAATCTGAAATCGTAGTGCCTCTTTTTGTTAATGGAGTAAATATTGGCCAAATTGATATTGACAGCCACGTTATTGATCCGTTTACAGAAGCTGACGAAAGATTTTTAGAATTTGTAAATCAAGAAGTTGCTAAATTATTCTAGAAGAACTATTTTTAAGATAAAAAATAGAACTGAATGAAAAGAAACATCTTCATCTTATTGCTTCTGATAATTTCAGTTAATCTGTCTGCGCAAATTAGCATGATGTCTAAAAAAATCTTTTTAGATTCTTTAAATCGTGAATGCACACCAGAAAATTATGCTTACACAAGAGTAATTACCAATTATTCGCAGAAAAGTATCCGTTATGTTGTTACTGATTTCTACAAAAATGGAAGAAAAAAAATGACAGGATCAACCTTGGATAGAGATGTTTTAAAAAAAGACGGAGAGTTTATTTGCTATTATAAAAATGGTACAAAAGAATCTGTTATAAATTATTCTGAAGATCATAAAACGGGCAAAGAGATTAGCTGGTATGAAAATCAGGGTAAAAAATGTGAAAAACAAAATATTTGGGATCCAAAAACAAAAAAGCTCCAGACGCTGATCCTTAATTGCTGGGATGAAAATAAAAATCAAACCGTAACGGACGGAAATGGAGATTATGAAGAAAGAGATCAATTTGTTAACCAAAAAGGAGCAATTAAAGACGGATTGAAACAAGGCTATTGGGAAGGAAGTGACATTTTACGAAAGATTACGTTTGTTGACAATTACGACAGAGGCGTTTTAATTTCGGGAGTAAGCACAGATGCTAACAATGTCAAATTTTCTTATTCTTCTTTAAGTGAAAAACAATTAGGGAAAAAAGCTCAGAAAATAAAGTAAGGAACAACTGAAATCAGACAGAAAAAAGCGAATGTAAATTGTTAAAAATAACTTTCTTAGCCCTAATTTTTAGATTCTTTTATTTTTTTTTGATTTTTCTGTTTTTTTAATCTAATTTTGCACCCGTCTTACAAAAGTTGTATTGACATACATAAAAATCATTAAATAATATTGGAATGTATTTAACTAAAGAAAAGAAAGAAGAAATCTTCGCACAACACGGTGGTGCAACAAACACTGGAAGCGCAGAAGGTCAAATCGCGTTGTTCACTTACAGAATTTCTCACTTAACTGAACACTTGAAAAAAAATCGTCACGATTACAACACTGAGCGTTCTCTTGTCCTATTAGTAGGTAAAAGAAGAGCTTTGTTGGACTACTTGAAAAAGAAAGATATCAACAGATATCGTGAGATTATCAAAGTATTGAATATCAGAAAATAATCAATATAGAAAAGAGGTGCGAGAGTGCCTCTTTTTGTTTTTACATTACAGCTATTTATAATAAGCACGTTACAAGAAAAAAAGTTTGGTTTTTCATTGGGTTTTAGATAACAACAACTACACACAACAACAACTACAACACAACTAAAACCCATTGTATAATCAAAAAGGAAAAATTTATGATTCCACAAGTTTCACAAGAAATTATCGATTTAGGAGATGGAAGAAGCATCTCAATCGAGACTGGTAAATTAGCAAAACAAGCCGATGGTTCAGTTGTTGTACGTTTAGGAAACTGTATGCTTTTAGCAACGGCAGTTTCTGCAAGAACATCTAACCCAGGTGTTGACTTTTTACCATTAACGGTAGATTACCGCGAAAAATTTGCTGCTGCAGGACGTTTCCCAGGAGGATTTTTCAAAAGAGAAGCAAGACCAAGCGACAGTGAGGTATTAACAATGAGATTAGTTGACCGTGTTTTACGTCCTCTTTTCCCAGACGATTACCATGCTGAAACTCAGGTTATGATTCAATTAATGTCTCATGACGATAATGTTATGCCAGATGCATTAGCTGGTTTAGCAGCATCTGCAGCATTAGCTGTTTCTGACATTCCGTTTTACAACTTAATTTCTGAAGTACGTGTTGCTCGTATCGACGGAAAATTAGTAATCAACCCAAGCAGAGAAGAATTAGAAAAATCTGATATCGACATGATGATTGGAGCTTCTATGGATTCTGTTGCAATGGTTGAAGGTGAGATGAAAGAAATTTCAGAAGCTGAAATGGTTGAGGCAATTAAATTTGCACACGAAGCTATCAAAGTTCAAATTGTTGCTCAACAAAAATTAAGAGCAAAATTGAGCTCTCAAGAATACAGAACTTACGAAGGTGAAATTGAAGACGAAGCTGTTTACGCTAAAGTAAAAGCTGCTGCTTACGATAAATGCTATGCAATTGCACAAGAAGCTTCTGGAAAAGCAGAAAGAGGTGAAAAATTTGCAGCTGTAAAAGAAGAAGCAAAAGCTTTATTTACTGAAGAAGAATATGCTGAAAATGCAGATCTTGCAGGTTTAGTTGGAAAATACTTCTACAAAACAAACAAAGAAGCAGTTCGTAACGTAATTCTTGAAAAAGGAATTCGTCTAGATGGTAGAAAAACTACAGAGATCAGACCAATCTGGTGTGAGACTGATTATTTACCATCTGTACACGGATCTTCTTTATTTACACGTGGAGAAACTCAAGCTTTGGCAACAGTAACTTTAGGAACTTCTAAAGAAGCTAACCAAATTGATTCTCCATCTGAGCAAGGTGAAGAGAAATTCTACTTACACTATAACTTCCCTCCTTTCTCTACTGGTGAAGCAAAACCATTAAGAGGAACATCAAGAAGAGAAGTTGGTCACGGTAACTTAGCTCAAAGAGCTTTAAAAAATATGATCCCTGCAGATTGTCCTTATACAATTCGTGTTGTTTCTGAGGTTTTAGAATCTAACGGTTCTTCTTCTATGGCAACGGTTTGTGCTGGAACAATGGCCCTTATGGATGCTGGAGTTCAAATGACAAAACCAGTTTCTGGTATTGCTATGGGATTAATTACTGACGGTGAGAAATTTGCTGTATTGTCTGATATCTTAGGAGACGAAGATCACTTAGGAGATATGGACTTTAAAGTAACTGGAACTGCTGACGGTATTACGGCTTGCCAAATGGATATCAAAATCGAAGGATTACGTTATGACATTATGGAGCAAGCTTTGGCGCAAGCTCGTGATGGGCGTTTACACATTTTAGGTAAATTAACTGAAACTATTGCAACTCCAAGAGCAGAAGTTAAAGCTCATGCACCAAAAATCATTACTAGAACTATTCCTGGAAACTTTATTGGGGCATTAATCGGACCTGGAGGAAAAGTAATTCAAGAATTACAAAAAGCTACAGGAACTACAATTGTAATCAACGAAGTAGACGAACAAGGTGTAGTTGAAATTTTAGGAACTAATCCAGATGGTATCAAAGCAGTATTGGCTAAAATTGATGCCTTAACTTTCAAACCACAAGTTGGAGAAGCTTACGAAGTAAAAGTAATCAAGATGCTTGATTTTGGAGCTGTAGTAGAATATACTGCTGCACCAGGAAACGAAGTATTGCTTCACGTATCTGAGCTAGCTTGGGAACGTACAGAAAATGTTGCCGATGTTGTTAAAATGGGAGATGTTTTCCAAGTGAAATACTTAGGAGTTGACCCTAAAACTAAAAAAGAAAAAGTGTCTAAAAAAGCACTTGTTCCAAGACCTCCACGTGAGGAGAAAAAAGAGTAATCAGATCTTAGTTTACTAAAGGTTTATTCATAAAAAACCCCAATTCATTTATTTGAATTGGGGTTTTTAAGTTTTTACAACTACTTTTCAATCTAAAACCACATAGTTAAAACACTAAACTACAACGTTTTCAAGAAACACATTGTAGGATAAATAATGCTGTTGGTTTAAAAATCAATGTTGTTGGTTTAATTTATTTTTTAAAGGACTGTCATTAACATAGTTTTATATGGAAAATAGCTACACAAAAACAAATTATTGATGAGAAAGAGTATTGCAATGTCAAGAATAAAAACACTATTATTTATCATCTCTTTTAAATTCAAACTCTATTATAAAAGCCAACCATTGAAAATCACAAATTACTCAACAGTAATTTTCATCCTACTATTAATTTCAATCAACAGTTTTTCTCAAACTAATGAAAAAAAAGAAGTCTCCAATTATTTTGACAAAATAGTTGACGGAGAGATCTTAAACATTAACAACGGCAAAATTCATATTGATCCTTATAATTTAAAGAACAGCCACAACTATTATTCAAATAAAAACTTTGTCAAAGGATCTGTTTTTTATGACAATCAGTTATACGAAAACATCTTGATAAAGTATGACATATACAAAGACCAGCTTGTTAAGTCATTCGAAAACATGAGTACTTTCGGCATAACACTCATAAATGAAAAAACTGATTATTTTATAATTGGAGATAAGAGATTTATCAATATTGACAATAAGTACAAATATCCGAAGGCCATTACTGGCTTTTTTGAAGAAAAATATTTAGGTAAAAATATCTCCTTATACATTAAGCACACTAAAACAGCTAAGGAAACAATTAGCGAAACTGCTTTATATACAGAATTCAAAGAATACACTAATTACCAACTACTTTATAATTCAAAATTTGCATCTGTAAATACGCGAAAAGAAATCCTTGAAATATTTCCTCTATTAAAAAAAGAAATAAAAGATTTTTACAAAAAAAATAAAATTCTGGAAGAGACAAATCCATACCAATTCAAAGCAGATTTAATAAAATTTATTGACATCAATTTATAAGCTCTATTCTAAAATCTAAATGAAAAAACACTTCATCATCTATTTATTTTTTTTACTGCCAATTTTTCTCTTTTCGCAAGAAAAAAATATTTCTATCAAATATTCAAATGTAACACGAAAGAAAGCTATTGAGATAGTCGAAAAAAATACTTCTTTTCATTTCTATTTTGAGGATCAGTGGCTATCTAATGATGAACTGATTTCTGGCGAATTCAGCAATACATCTATTTCAGTAGTTTTAGATGCTATTTTGAACAACACAACTATAAATTACATTATCGACAACAACAATATTATTCTAAGTAATGGGCTTTTAATCTCAAACATTATAACTGAGAAATATTTTGAAAATACTGATGATAAAAATGCTAATAAGGCTGCCAATTTGCAAATTGTTCCAATTTATAATAAACAGTATCTGAATGATTCCAAGAAAGATTCAGACTCTATTATTTCTCTAGGAAAACAGTCTTTGATAAACACATCTCAAACCTATACCCTTTCTGGTTATGTAAAAGACAGAATTTCAGGAAAGCCAGAACACAACATCACCATTAAAGTAAAAGACAAAGACATAAGCACAACAAGTGACGCAAACGGTTATTACAGTTTTAGAGTTCCCGCCGGAATCAATATAATTGAAACACAATCATTAAATCATCAATCAAAAGCTAAAAAGATTGTGCTTTATAGCAACGGAAAAGTTGATTTTAATTTAGACGAAAATGTAAATGCACTCAAAGAAGTTGTCATCGAAAATAAAAGAACCAAAAACACAGCTTCGGCAGTTGCAGGTCTTACAAGTATTAATGTCGAAAACATCAAAAACGTACCTTTAATTCTGGGTGAAAGAGATATTTTTAAAGTCGCAACAACACTTCCGGGGATAAAAACGGCAGGTGAAGGTTCTGCAGGCTTTAATGTGCGTGGAGGAAAAGATGATCAAAACTTGTTTTTACTTGACAACGCTTCTCTCTACAACCCATCTCACTTTTTGGGTTTCTTTTCTTCTGTAAATCCATTTACAACCAAAACAGCCGATATCTACAAAGGAAGTATTCCTGCTGAGTTTGGAGGACGCCTTTCTTCTGTTTTTGATATTAAATCTAAAGACGGAAATACCGAAAAAGTTTCTGGCGAAGCTGGAATTGGCCCTGTAATGAGTAATGTTACGCTTGAAATCCCGATAGTAAAAGGAAAATCAAGTTTGGTATTTGGCGGTAGAGCAAGTTATTCTGATTGGATTCTAAAAACTATTAAAGAACCTGAATTAGACAATAGTCAAGCTTCTTTTTATGATTTGCTTTTAAAATACAATCATCAAATCTCAAAAAAAGATGATCTTGAAACTTCCGTGTATTATAGTCACGACAAATACAGCATTAACTCAGATTCTATCTACAAATACAGCAACTTGTTAGCAACAGTAAAATGGGATCACGATTTCAATACAAAAAATAAATCTTCGCTAATTGTTACCAATAGCCAATATAAATTTAACATCGATTACGATTCTCAACCTGAAAAATCATTTGATTACGGCTATAAAATCAATGAGACTCAGTTTGTTTTTAAAATGAAATATGCTCTTAATGAAAAGCATTTATTCAATTACGGCATTAGCAGTAAATTATACAATGTTGAACCTGGCTTCCTCAAACCAAAAGGCAGCAACTCTGTAATTAAAGATCTCACACTTGAAAAAGAAAAAGCTTTAGAATCGGCTTTATTTTTTACCGAAAATTATAAAGTCAACGATAAGTTTTTAATCAATGTAGGTTTGCGCTATTCTTTATATTCTGCGCTTGGGCCTTCTAGCCAAAACATTTACCAAGATGACCAGCCTAAATCTGATAGAACTGTTGTTGACACCAAAACTTACTCCAATAATGAGTCTATAAAAACTTATGGCGGTTTTGAACCTAGAATTTCAGCTCGCTATTTTATACTGCCAGATTTATCGGTAAAAGCAAGTTTTGACAGAACATATCAATATATGCATTTACTGTCTACAAACACCACTCAATCTCCAATGGATGTGTGGAAACTTTCAGATTTAAATACTGAGCCACAATCTTCTAATCAATTCTCATTAGGGCTTTTCAAAAATATAATTGAAAAATCGTTAGAACTAAGCGTCGAAGGTTACTATAAGCGTTCAAAAAACATTCTAGACTATAAGGTCGGTGCCGAATTGTTTTTGAATGAAAACATAGAAACTGAACTTCTTCAAGGAGAAGGAAAAGCTTACGGCGTTGAATTTTTGATCAAGAAAGAAAAAGGAAATTTTAACGGATGGCTAAGTTATACTTATTCTCGTGCATTAATAAAACTCGACAGCAGATTTGACGCTGAAAAAATAAATAACGGCCAATATTTTCCAACTAATTATGACAAACCTCACGATTTTAGCGCTATCCTAAATTATAAATTCACGAAAAGATATAGTTTGTCAACCAATTTTGTTTACCAAACCGGCAGACCTGTCACTTTTCCAATTGGATCATATGACTTAACAGGAGAGCAATTTACTTTGTATAGCAATCGCAACCAATATAGAATTCCAGATTATTATAGATTAGATATTGGTCTTAATTTTGAAGGAAATCACAAAATAAAAAAACTCGCTCATAGTTTTTGGAACCTTTCAGTTTATAATGTTTTGGGACGAAATAACCCTTATAATGTTTATTTTGTTACTGAAGATAAAAAAATCAAGGCTTATAAAACCTCTATTTTTTCTGTTCCAATTCCGACAATCACTTACAATATTAAGTTTTAATTCATTTATCTCATGCATATGAATTTATCAATAATCAAAAAAACATCGTTGGCCTTTTTGGGATTTGCCTTTTTATCAAGTTGTACGGAACAATATGTGTATCAAAATCAAGATTTTGAAGATGCAATGAGTGTCGAAGCTACATTAACGAACGAATTAAAATATCAGGAAATAAACATTTCGCGAACAAGACTGGTTAACGATACAATAAAAAAACCTGAATCTGGAGCTAATGTTACTGTTGTTGATAGCGATGGAAATGTATTTAATTTTGACGAAAAAGATGGAAAATATATTTCTACTAATGAATTTAAAGTAGAACCAAACAAAAACTATCAATTAAAAATTACAACAAAATCTGGCAAATCCTATACTTCTTCACAGCAAGTTTTAACTACACAAAACACTATTGATCTAGAGGCAAAAGTGGCTGAAAAAGATGGCACACAAGGTGTTCAGATTAATGTTAAAAGTTTTGATCCAGCAAATACCTCTAAATATTATCGCTATGAATACGAGGAGACTTATAAAATACAAACTGTTTACAATACAACAGAACGTGTAGAATTAGTACCTTATCAAGGTAGTTTTAAAATGATCATAGTACCGGCCGAACCAAATACCCATATTTGCTACAGCACAAAACATTCGACTGGCATTATACAAACAAATACAAAAGATTTAACTGAAGACCGTGTAAACTTCCCAGTTCGCTTCATTGACAAATCAAATTATATAATCGCTTATCGTTATAGCATTTTGGTTTCTCAATATACCCAAAGTCAATCTGCTTATGATTACTATTATACATCAAAAAAAATGGTTGATTCAGGAGAATTGTTATCTCCAAATCAGCCCGGATACATTATCGGAAATATCAAATCAACTTCAGATTCATCAGAAAAAGTGGTTGGTTTCTTTGAAGTTGCCTCGGTTGCAAAAAAAAGAATCTTTTTCAATTTTACCGACATTTTCCCTTCAGATGATCCAACGACATTCTTTAGAAAATGCGAGCCCGAAGAAATCCAGTTTAGCGATATACCCTTTGACAATTATAAAGTACTCAGCACACATGTATATATAGGAGGAGGTCCGGGAATGGCTCCAACATCATACTGGATGGTTGAAAAACCATGCGGCGATTGTACAACATTTTCTTCTAACGTAATACCTTCATTTTGGGAAAATTAAAAATCAAGTTAGCTTTTCTACTGTTATTAGTAAATTTCACTTATAAAAGTAATGCTCAAAACAATATTATTTTGGGTACAGAATCAATATTGGTCAAAACTAACACCTCGACAATTCTAACTGGCGAAACATTGTACTATAAATTATACTGCTTAAATAAAACAACTGTGTTTTCAGATATTAGCGAAGTTGCATATTTAGAAGTAATTAACGATCGTAAAGAAAGTGTGTTTAAAACTAAAATTAGTTTAAAAAACGGAATTGGATCTGGGGATTATTTTATTCCAACAACATTAACAACAGGAAACTATAAACTTATTGCTTATACAAGCTGGATGTTAAACAATAGCCAGAATAATTTTTTTGAAAAAGATTTTACTATTATAAATCCATTTCAAGAGCACATCAATATGATTGTTGACAGCACTTCTAGCAAAGTTGACGTTTCTAAAAATGAAACCAAAAACTCATCTGAAAATATCCTTTTGAGCCTTAACAAAGAAAAGTATTCTAAAAGAGAAAAAGCTTCTCTTCTAATACCGAAAACATTGGATCAAGGGAATTATTTTCTAAATATCAGAAAAATAGATCTTATGCCTACAAACACAAATAACGAAACTATTAAGACTGATATCAATTTAAACCAAGACATAAAGATACTTCCAGAAACAAGAGGCGAAATTATAACCGGGTATCTAACTGCAAAAGTTGCAAATTCTAATTTAGATTCTAAAGTAGTTACATTATCTGTTCCTGGAAAAAATTTCATTTTCAAAACAACTAAAACAGATCACGACGGAAAATTCATTTTTTTAATAGACAAACAAACCAATACATCAGATTGTTATGTGCAGTTATCAGAATCTGATAAAGAAAATTATGCGATTGTAATAAATAAAACACTAAGTCCAGATTTATCAAACTTAATTTTCTCCAATAAAACTTCTATTTCTAGCAAAAATTTGAAAGCAATTCAAGAACGTTCCTTGGCAAGTCAAGTAGAAAACGTCTATTTCTCGCAAAAGAAAGACAGCCTTATTGAAACTGCAAATACAGATTTCTTTTTTCAACCTACCGAAAAAAAATATATTCTTGATGATTTTGAACGATTTAGAACGTTTAAAGAAACAATAATAGAAATTGTTATCGAACTTAACTTTAAAGATTACAATCAGATTCCTTCACTATATTTAAGTGATTCCAGATACAATATCGTACAATCTCCCGAGCCATGTCTTGTTTTGGTTGATGGTCTACAAATTCAGAATATAAATGCACTATTAAATTACAACGCTTATCAAATTGAAAGTATTAGCGTTGTTGATAGCCCTTATTGCTATGGACCAAAAATATTTAATGGAATTGTGAGCATTATTACAAAAAATAAAGATTTTGCCACTATTTACACAGATAAAAATATTTTAAAAACGACGATTTTAAGACCCGAACCTGCAAAAGTATATTTTGAACCAAAATATGAAACATCAAATACCCTTAGCCGAATTCCTGACTATAGATATCAATTGCTTTGGAAACCCAATATTGTTTTTAAAAATAGCGATATAACAATCCCTTTTTACACATCTGATATTTGTGGTGATTATGAAATCATCTTAGAAGGAATTACCGAAAAAGGAAAGTATGTTCATTTTTATAAAACATTCAAAACTGAGTAATCAGTCACATCTAAGTCTACTAAAACTTTATTTATAGCCCCCCAAATTCTCAACTGAATTGGGGCTTTTCAATTTAAAGAAACATTATTTTTTCAGATTTATTGATTTAAAAATTAAAAATAATTACAAATGATATTTAAGCCGAGTTTTAAGCTAAAAAATATACTATGAATATAATTTAAAACCAATTCTATAGAATTTTTATTACATTTTAACACTATAGCGTGATTTTTATAACATTTTTTTAATACTTTTGGAACCATCAATCCAAAAACAAAAAAAATCACATTTCCTTTGAAAAATCACAAAAAAAAAGCGATTTACCTATCGTTATTTGCAAGCCTGTTAAACATATCGTATCTACATTCACAATCTGCTGAAAAATCCTCATTATACGATTACTTCGACCAAACAGTCGGAAAAGACAATTTAAATATTAACAACGGAATAGTTCATAGCGAACCTTTTCGACCAATTGCTGGTAAAAACAGATATTATACTGAAGAGTTTAATATTGGTGATATCAGTTTTGAGGGACAGATTTATTCTAGCGTTAATCTTAAATATGATATTCTTCTTGATCAAGTCATCTACAAACAGAATGGCTCTTCAGAAAATTTGCCAATCAACCTAATTACCGAAAAAGTTGATTATTTCTTTATCAAAAATAAAAAGTTTGTCAACCTTAAAGAAGAATCGGTAAAATTTCCTTCTATCATAAAAGGGTTCTATGAAGAAACATACATTGGAGACAATGTTTCTCTCTACACCAAACATACTAAAGAAAAAGTAAAATCTCTTCAAGCAGATTTAATCTACTATAATTTCATTTATAAAATAGGTTACGTTTTAAAATACAACAACTACTTCTATAAAGTTGAAACAGAAAAGGATTTTAAGAAAATTTTCCCTAATTATAAAAAGGAAATAAACAATATCTACAAAACCGACAAAAAATTAGAACATTCCAATAAAGCTCAATTCATGGAAAATCTAACGAAACAAATCAATGGTCTTTTAAAAAAAAGTTCTAATTAAATGAAAAAAATTACTCTTATTCTATTTTTATTCTCCTTTCAACAAATTATATACTCCCAAGTAATTAGTGACAAAATAACGGTTGAATTTAAAAATGCAAACATAAAAACTGCTATTCAAGATATTGAAAAAGTATCTTACTACAAATTCTATTTTGATGAAAAATGGTTTGAAAACGACAGTGTTTCTATAACCAAACAATATAAAGAAGTTAAAATTGGTGAAGTTCTTGAAGATGTTTTTCAGAACACAAGCTTTAACTTTTATATTTCTGAAAACAAAGTTATAGTAACCAATAACAGTATTATTTATAGCCAATTGCCTGATGATTATTTTGGAGTTCCTCTCGAAAGAGACGAAAACGGACAAATAACAACTCCTATATTCTATCAGCAATATGATTCGATAAAAAAGACAAACTCAAGAAATCCAAATAAAAATATTCGGGATCTTGTTCTTATTGGTAAAGAAGTTAAAAATCAAAAAAAGAAATCTACTTATACATTGTCTGGCTTCATACGAGGTGGAAAAAACAATTCAGCACTTGCCAATGTTGTCGTAAAAATACCAAATTCTGAATTCTCAGCTGTAACAGACAAAAAAGGATTTTACAGCCTGCAAGTTCCAGGAGGATTAAATGTTGTAGAAACCGAAAGTTTCTCTTATAACAAAGTCACCAAAAATATAATGGTTTATAATGATGGTTCATTAAACCTTTCATTAACAGACAATATAAACCAACTGGACGAAGTACTTATTAAAACCAATAAAAGCAAAAGTGCAAAATCTGCTATAACTGGAGTAACCACAATTGATTCTGAAGGAATTAAAAACGTTCCTTTGGTTCTTGGCGAGCGAGATATCCTTAAAGTTGCTTTAACCATGCCTGGAATAAAAACGGCTGGAGAAGGTTCTGCTGGATTTAATGTTAGAGGAGGTAAAGAAGATCAAAATTTATTTTTATTAGATCACGCTACATTATACAATCCATCACATTTCTTTGGATTTTTTACTGCTCTAAATCCTTATACAACCAAAAAAGTAGACATCTACAAAGGAAGTATTCCAGCTGAATTTGGAGGTAGGCTATCATCTGTTTTTGACATTTCATCAAAAAGCGGAAATGTAAACGAATTTCAAGGGGAAGGCGGTATTGGTCCTGTAACCAGTAATTTAATGGTTTCAACTCCTATTGTAAAAGGAAAATCTAGTTTAGTCGCAGGAGGAAGAGCAACTTATTCAGATTATATCTTAAAAACCTTAGATGATGAAAATTTAAAAAATAGCCAAGCTTCGTTTTACGATTTAATTTTAAAGTACAATCATAAAATAAATGCTAATAATGATATTGAATCTACCTTATACTACAGTCACGATAAATTTAGTGTCTCTTCAGATTCTTTATACAAATACAGCAACAGATTGGCAACTTTAAAATGGAATCACACTTTTAATGAAAAAAATAAAGGTTCTTTGATCGTTACCAATAGCGAATACAAATTCAACATTGATTACCAGTCTGAAGGAGTTAATAATTTTGATTTTGGCTATAAAATCAATGAGACTCAGGCGATGCTGAAAATGAATTATCTATATAGCGAAAAACACAAATTCAGCTATGGTCTTTCAACAAAATTATATTCTGTTGACCCAGGGTATTTGAATCCTACAAACCCTCAATCGACATTAGTTCCTATTGATGTTGAAACAGAAAAAGGATTAGAATCTGCAGCATATATTGGCGATAATTTTAAAATAAGCGATAAATTCTTACTTGACTTTGGCTTACGTTATTCAACTTTTGCTGCCTTAGGAAAATCCACTCAGCGAATTTATGAAGACAATGTTCCTATAAGCGATGCAACTGTAATTGACACAAAAACATACGGCAATAACGAAGTAATTAAAAGATACGGAGGCTTAGAGCCTAGAATTGCCGCTAGATATTTCCTTACAGACGATTTTTCTGTTCGTGCAAGTTATGACAAAACATATCAATACATTCATTTATTATCAAACAACACAACGCAGTCTCCGACTGACATTTGGAAACTTTCAGATTTGAATGTTAAACCAGAAAGCGCGCAGCAAGTTTCTTTAGGCTTCTACAAAAACCTAAAAGGTGGTGATATCGAGCTTAGTTTGGAAGGCTATTATAAAAGATCTAAAAATATTCTAGATTATAAAGTTGGAGCAGAATTATTGCTTAACGAAAATATTGAAACCGAACTTTTGCAAGGCGAAGGAAAAGCGTATGGTGTCGAAGTATTAGTTAAAAAACAGGTTGGAAAATTAAACGGATGGCTTGGCTACACTTATTCAAGATCATTGATAAAACTTGACAGTCAGTTTCAGCAGGAAAAAGTAAATGACGGAAAATATTTTGCTTCCAATTTTGACAAGCCGCATGACTTCAGTGCAGTTTTAAACTACAGAATTACTAAACGTTATAGTTTTTCTAGTAATTTTATTTATCAAACAGGAAGACCAATTACATATCCGATTGGAAGATACGATTACGGCAATGAGCAATATACTGTATATAGTGACCGTAACAAATTTAGAATTCCAGATTATTACAGACTTGATATTGGTTTGAACATCGAAGGAAATCATAAAATCAAAAAGTTAGCGCATAGTTTTTGGAATATTTCGGTTTATAATGTTTTAGGAAGAAACAATCCTTATTCTGTATTTTTTGTTACAGACAAAGGACAGATTAAAGCTTACAAAACATCTATTTTCTCTATTCCAATTCCAAGTATTACCTATAATTTCAAGTTTTAAAATCATGAAAAAATATCTATATAAAATATCACTATTATTACTTCTAACAGTTACTATTAGCAGCTGTACGGAGCAATATGTTTTTCAAAATACGGATTTTGAAAGCGCTCTCGTAGTTGAGGGAACTATAACAAACGAACTTAAAAATCAAACCATCAGACTTTCTCAAGTTTATCAGCTTGAAGAAAGCGGTCCAAGGCTTGAAAAAGGAGCAAATATTTTTATTACTGACGATAAAGGCAACGAATATCAATTTGAAGAAAAAGATACAATCTATTCTTCTATAACACCTTTCAGAGCTGAGCCAGGAAGAAAATACCAATTAAGAATTAAGACAAGAGAAGGCAAAAACTACACTTCTGACGAACAGGTTTTAACAACCGAAACCAAAATTGACAATATTACTGCAACGGCAGAAAATCTAAATGGGGAAAGAGGTGTGCAGATTAATGTAAACAGTTTTGAACCAACTAATACTTCAAAATATTATCGTTACGAATACACTGAAACTTACAAAATTGTTGCGCCAGTATGGAGCAGTCAGGAAACCGTGATCGTTAGTTTTCCTGCTATTCCAGCAAACCCAGACCAAGATTTTCCGGGCTCACCAGCAGGTGAAGATATTTTGGTAAGACTGAGAAACCGAGAAACTAGAACCTGTTTTTCTACTAAAAAATCAAATGATATTATTTTACATAACACTAACAGCCTTAGCGAAGATCGCGTGCATTTCCCTGTACGTTTTATTAGCAACCAAAACTATATAATTTCTCACCGTTATTCCATCTTCGTAAAGCAGTATGTTCAAAATCTAGCCGCATATACCTATTACAAAACTTTGAAAGATTTATCATCATCAGGTGGTGTCCTTTCTCCAAAACAGCCTGGTTTCTTTTATGGAAACATAAAATCTGTCGAAAATCCATCTGAAAAGGTTATTGGCTTCTTTGAGGTTTCCTCTGTTTCTTCAGAAAGAATTTTCTTCAATTATGCAGATTTATTTCCAAAAGAACCTTTGCCTCCATATTATGAAAGTGATTGCGTCGTAAAAGATTTTGCAGATTGCGAAGGCCTTCCTCCTTGCGCGAGAAATCAATTGCGCGGAGGAATTAAATCAAAAGAATTAGTATTTGTATCGACTGATTATAATGGTAATTACGGAATGGTAAAACCAGCTTGTGGAGACTGTACCTCATTTTCTTCTAATATCGTTCCTCCTTTTTGGGTAGATTAATCTTTTTTAAAAAATTCATGAAACACCTTTCTATATATAATCAGAATAATATTTCAATTAGAATCAAGCATTTGCTGTTTTTGATGCTTTTGTTTATTCAAATTGATTTTGCTTGCGCCCAAAGTTTGCAAAACAAGAATTCATTTCCTGACACTTCGGCTCAAGAAACCATTTTTATACATTCAAACACCACTACTTTTTTGACTGGTGAGACATTATATTTCAAATTATATTGTCTTAATCCATTAAACAACAAAGTTAGTGCAATTAGCAAAATTGCTTATGTTGAATTGATTGACAGTGAAAAAAAATCGCTTCAAAAAAACAAAATATTCCTTGACAAAGGAATTGGAACTGGAGACTATTTTATACCTACAACATTAAAAACAGGAAATTACAAAGTTGTAGCTTATACAAAATGGATGCTTAATAATGTGCATTCTCAGAAATATGAAATTGATATTTTCATCATTAATCCATTTCAGACTCAAGAACCGAATGACAATATCACATTTGACATTACCAATCCTGCAAAATCGAATACCGTAATTCAAACTACAAATTCTAGCGCTGCAAATGATAAAAGAATAGATTTTGTTTTTGATAAAGAAAGCTACTATACAAGAGAAAAAGTCAGCTTACAATTAAAGCATTTGACTGAAACTATTGAAAAAGGAAATTATTCTGTTTCAATACGAAAGACAGATCAAATTCCAACATTACAACAATTAACAGCTTCGGAGTTTGCAAAAAAAACTACTGAGAACTATGTTAATACTCCAAACAGTTTAAATTATATTCCAGAAATTAGATCTGAATTAATTACTGGAAACTTAACTTCAAAAAACAACCGAGATATTGCCAACAAATCAATTGCATTATCTCTGCCTGGAAAAGAATATGTTTTAAAAATTGTTAAAACAAATGCTCAGGGAAAATTTGCGTTTTTACTTGATCAATTTCCAAATTTTCCAAATGCCATTTTACAGGTAATTGATGAAAACCGAAATGATTATACAGTCAATCTTGATCCATTTCCAAAATTTGATGCTTCTTCATTACAATTCACTTCAAAACTGAATTTGTCACCAGAATTAAAAAAAGATATTGAAGAAAGATCTACAGCAAGCCAGATTCAAAATGCTTATTACCAAATTAAAAAAGACAGTTTGGTTACAGAGGCCGTTATGAATCCATTTTTTACTACAATTGAAAAATCTTATGTTTTAGACGATTATACTCGATTTCCAACTTTAAAAGAAAACATAGTCGAAGTTATTGTAGAACTTTATTATAGAAGAAATAACGGCAAATATCAGCTCCATATAAGAAATAATCAAAAAGATTTAGAAATGTATGGCCCTCCATTGGTACTTGTTGATGGACTTTTAATTCAAGATCCAAGTGATCTTTTTGACTATAACATGGCAAATGTCAGTAGGGTTAGTTTAATAACAGAGCCTTATGTATATGGACCAAATCTGTATGGCGGATTAGTTAGCTTTGAAACCAAAAACAATGAATTTTCAGAAAATTATATGAAGAAGTATCTGAAGACGACTGAAATCCAGCGCCCTAATCCAGAAAAAGTATATAATAATCCTGATTACGCGCCTGGAAATAAATTACAAAGAGTTCCTGATTACAGATACCAACTGTTATGGAAACCAGATATTAAACTAGACACAAAAGAAGAAACTTTATCATTTTACACTTCTGATATTAAAGGAAATTTTGAAGTTATTCTAGAAGGCTTTACCGAAAATGGACAGCCTATATACGTTTCAAAAAATATTACTGTAAAATAATTCACATAAAAGACAAAAAAACAAAGGCCTTGATTACATTGTAAATCAAGGCCTTTGCAATTTAACACAATTAAAATTTTCAATTTATAAAAATAAAACATTCTTTTTTGTAACTTTTTCGATACTCTATACGTATAACCATTTGTACACTTTAAAAATAGGGAGACAACAACATGAGACAACTTAAAATCACCAAGCAGGTAACTAATCGTGAAACTGCATCGTTAGATAAATATCTACAAGAAATTGGAAAAGTTGACCTAATTACCGCTGATGAAGAGGTAGAATTAGCACAAAGAATAAAGGCTGGTGATCAAAGAGCTTTAGAAAAACTAACAAAAGCCAACCTACGTTTCGTAGTATCTGTGGCTAAACAATATCAAAATCAAGGATTAACTCTTCCTGACTTAATTAATGAAGGAAACTTAGGTTTAATTAAAGCGGCTCAACGTTTTGATGAAACTCGTGGTTTTAAATTCATTTCTTACGCTGTATGGTGGATTCGTCAATCGATTCTTCAAGCTTTAGCTGAACAATCTCGTATTGTACGTTTACCATTAAATAAAATTGGTTCTATCAATAAAATCAACAAAATGTACGCTTTATTAGAGCAATCTAACGAGCGTCCGCCTTCTGCTGAGGAAATTGCAAAAGAACTTGACATGACTGTAAACGACGTAAAAGAGTCTATGAAAAACTCTGGACGTCACCTATCTATGGATGCACCTCTTGTTGAAGGTGAAGATTCTAACCTTTATGACGTATTACGTTCTGGCGAATCTCCAAATCCAGATAGAGAATTAATTCACGAATCTCTTCGTACTGAAATCGAACGTTCTTTAGAAACATTAACTCCAAGAGAGGCAGATGTTGTTCGTTTGTATTTTGGACTTGGTGACCAACACCCAATGACTCTTGAAGAAATTGGTGAGACTTTCGACCTAACTCGTGAGCGTGTTCGTCAGATTAAAGAAAAAGCAATCCGCAGATTGAAACACACTTCTAGAAGTAAAATCCTTAAAACTTATTTAGGATAAACAATATTAAATTTCAATATTTAAAACCCCAAATTCCAATCTAATTGGGATTTGGAATTTATAACTTGGAATTTTACCCCAAACAACAGTTTGATTGACTGTTCGTTTTTTGATTGATGATTGAAACTCCGGCTGATTACCGGAGTTTTTTATTTTTTAGTATTGAGCTGAAATGTTTGTAACGCAGAGTACACAAAGATTTTTCGCAAAGTCCGCTAAGTTTTCTAGGCTATATTTTAATAGAGTAAAGAGAACACAAAGCTTTGTGAACTTTGCCTTCTCAAATAATTTCAAACAGAAACTTTGTGAACTTTGCGAAAAAACTTTGCGCTCTTTGCGTTTAAATAACTAAGCACAGCATAAAAAAACTTAGCGGACTTTGCGAAAAATCTTTGCGCGCTTTGCGTTTAAATAACTAAGTACAGTAAAAAACCTCGCGAACTTTGTGTAATTCTTAGCGAACTTTGCGGTTAAACTTTATCTTTGCAATAAAAACAACACACAACAAACACAATGAAAAACACACTTATTGCTCCTTCAGTTCTTGCTGCCGATTTTGGTAATTTACAGCGCGATTCAGAAATGATTAACAATAGTCAGGCAGATTGGTTTCATATTGATATTATGGATGGCGTTTTTGTTCCAAATATCTCTTTCGGAATGCCAGTTTTAGAAGCAATTTCAAAACATGCCAAAAAATATATCGATGTACATTTAATGATTATCGATCCAGATCGTTACATTAAAACTTTTGCAGATTTAGGCGCAAATGGTTTAACCGTACATTACGAAGCTTGTACACATTTACACAGAACACTACAAGCAATTAAAGCAGAAGGAATGAAAGCTGGAGTTGCCATGAATCCTCATACCAATGTTGACTTATTAGAAGACGTTATTAATGACATCGACGTAGTTTGCATAATGAGCGTAAATCCAGGATTTGGCGGACAATCATTCATTGAAAATACTTACGACAAAGTAAAGAAACTAAAAGCACTGATAACACGCAAAAACGCTTCAACACTAATAGAGATTGATGGAGGTGTGACCAGCAAAAATGCTAAACAATTAGTAGAAGCTGGCGCAGATGTTTTAGTAGCCGGAAGCTTTGTTTTTAAAGCCGAAAACCCAACAGAAACCATAGCTGATTTAAAAAGTCTTACTGCTTTTTAAATTTTCAAAAACAAAAAAGAAAAGTCCAAAAAATAATTTTGGACTTTTCTTTTTCTTACTTAAAACCTATTTAGGTTCAATCCAATAAGGATTTGCTTTAAGTTTTTCTACAACATATTGGATCACTTTCTGCGCTTTCAAACTATTTCCAGATTCATCTAATGGTGGTGAAATAACAGCAATTCCAAATTTACCTGGACATACTGCCAATATTCCTCCTCCAACACCACTCTTTGCTGGAAGTCCCGAATTAAAAAGCCAAATTCCAGAATTATCATAGAGACCTGCAGTTGCCATTACAGGTAAAGTATACATTACAGTTGTCTGACTAACCACCTTATTCTTTGTAACAGGATTAACGCCTCCATTTGCCAATGTAGCCGCCATTGTAGCGAGATCCTTTACATTTACATTCAATGCGCACTGTTTCGTATAAAGATCTGTTGCTTGGGCTGGATCAAAATATATTCTGTTATAAGCCAATAACAAATGTGCAATAGCTTGATTTCTCAAATTATCACTAGCCTCACTTATATAAACAGGACCATTTATAGAAAGTTGTCTTCCTGCAAAATCACTCTGAATTTTCTGGATTTCTTTCCATTTTGCGACAGAATCATTACCTCGAATAAGACTCGTGGTTGCAATAGCTCCAGGATTTACAAGAGGATTAATTTTATCACCTTTATGCATTTCAACAGCAACAATAGAATTAAACGGCAATCCAGTTGCATTTACCCCTATTTTTTCTTGCAAAAATTGTGACCCTTCTTGTTCAATTACTTTTGCCAACGTAAATACTTTCGATATACTTTGAATGGAGACCATCGACGTTATATCGCCTTTTGTATATACGGCTCCATCTGCAGTAACAAGCGCAATACCAAAAATGTTTGGATCAACATTGGCTAGCTCTTTAATATAGTCGGCATTTTTACCTTCTTTTAAATCTTTAAACTTATCAAAGGCATCATTAAGCGTATTTTCTATATTCTTTTTATTCAGTATTGTTTGGCTATAGCCGTGGTTTATGATAAAAGAAATCATTAAACCAACAAAAATCATTTGTTGCTTCATTTTAAAAAAAGGCATTCTTATTTCTATTCTGGATTAATTTATGGGTAAACAGTATTTAATTAAAAATCCTTACTGTTTTTTAAGTTTTTAAGATTTGGGAAGAAATCAATTCCAGTCATTTTTTCTAAAGTTTCGATTGGAACAACAAAATCATAGATGGATTTATCACTTTTTTCGTTTGGAACCAAGAAAGCAATTGCTTTGTGTTCTTTGCCAGATTTAGCTAAAACAATTTTATAAAAATATTTAGGAACCGCAACTTTCTCTGTTCCAATTTTTTTATCAGAATCTTTCGCAATTCCTCCAGTTACTACGTAAATATCATTGTATTTTCCTGCCCAATAGCGCGTCTTCTGCTCTATTCTATTCCAAATTCCGGCATTAAATTCTTTTTTCTGGGGAGAAATATTCGACGTATAAAAAGTATCATTATATGCCTCTTTACTAAACTCCATATCTCCTGCAGGACAAAGATGGCCTTTATCGTAACCTGATTTTTTATAATTTCTCCAATCGGCTGAGCCTGTCGTTACTTTTGGATCTTCTATAAAGTAAGGTCTTTTGTAATCATTATTTTTTAAATATTCTTTTTTCAATTCGTAAGCCACCCATTCTGCCTGTTCAAACTTTTCATTATAAGAAAGTGTGTAATACTGGTGTTTTACAATTTGTTTAGTTGTTGAAGTTGGGAGATAAGCAACTGTGTATAAAGAATCTTTGTGAGTCGAATTTTCTTTAAAAGAAACCACTTCATTACTATTTACCTCTTCCTTAATTTCCGTATTTTCTTTTTTACACGACAGTAATACAAAACTCAGCAAAACCAAACCTAAACAACCTTTCATATTTCTATTTTTAAAAGCGAACTTACAAAAAAACGCTCCATAAATTCAAAATTTATAGAGCGTTTTTAAACAAATTAAATTCTTCTCGAACTTAAGACTTCACTAGTTTATCCTTTTTCATTTTAGGATTAACTGTATTTTTTACCAAACTTTTTGTTTGCAAATCATCCAATACATTTAAAGCCTCTTCTACATACACATCTTTAGATAATGCTTGGTGCCATGCATCTCTTTTCTCTTTTAAAGAAGCATCTGCTTTCATTTCTTCATCTTCATACGGAAGCGATTTAAAAATCAGATCGTTTTTGTAATCAGAAATTGGTTTATATTTTTTTCCTTCGTTTTCAACTTGTTCTTGAGTTTCTTTAAAACTCTTAATATTCAAGCTGTAAACATTTTCTTTGTTCTTAACATCAATCCATTTCGCATTATCATCAATTAATTTAAATTGAGGATTTTGAGCGATTCTGTTTTTACTATTCATGATTGCTTTATTGAAATTCTCAGTTGAATTCCAAGTGCTATAATCTGCTGGATCAATTTTATCCCACGGCATTGCATTATCAATATCTCTCTCACCCATTTTTAGGTAAGCATAACGATCTGGCATTACCACATCACTATGAACACCTTCTAGCTGAGTCGAACCACCGTTAATTCTATAGAATTTCTGTCCTGTAATTTTCAATGCTCCAAGATCTCCATAATTTGCATTACGAACAAACTGATTCAAATCTAATACATTCTGTACAGTACCTTTTCCGTAAGTTTGCTTACTTCCGATAATAATACCGCGTTTGTAATCCTGAATTGCAGCTGCCAAAATCTCAGAAGCCGAAGCGGAAAAACTGTTTACCATGATAACCAATGGACCATCCCATTCGATTTTTTTATCTTTATCATATAAAACTTCTTTCTTTTTACCTGCAGATTTTACCTGAACGATTGGTCCGTCTTCAATAAATAAACCAGCAATGTCAACTACTGTAGAAAGAGATCCTCCACCGTCATCACGAACGTCTAAAACAATACCATTAACGTTTGCTTGTTTCAATCTTTCTACCTCGCGTGCAATATCTTTTCCGGCATCACGACCGTCTTTATTTTCAAAGTCGATATAGAATTTCGGAAGATAAATTACTCCATATTTCAAACCGTTTTTCTCAACCACACTAGATTTAGCGTATGTTTCTTCAATTTCTACAACATCACGAATGATAGAAATTACTTTGATAGAACCATCTACTTTTTTAACCGTCAGTTTTACTTCAGTTCCTTTGTGTCCTTTAATTTTCTTCACAACATCATCCAAACGCATACCCACAACGTCAACTGGTTCCTCATTTCCTTGAGCAACTTTTAGGATTAAATCTCCTGCTTCTAGTTGTTTTCCTTTCCAAGCTGGACCTCCAGAAATTAATTCATCAATTTGAGTAAAGTCGTTTTTCTTAGTCAAACGAGCTCCAATACCTTCTAGTTTTCCACTGATATTTACATCAAAACGATCTTTTTCTTCTGGTGCAAAATAGCTTGTATGCGGATCAAAACGAGCCATAATAGAATTCAAATACACTGAAAACCAGTATTCTCTATTCAAATCTTTAATTACGCTAAAATTATCATCTAGAGATTTTAAAGAACTTTCGCGTGTTTCTTTTTCTAAAGTTTCAAAAGATTTTTCTTTGTAAGCCGGATCTTTTTTCTTCTTTTCTTCTTCAATTTTTTGTTTTGTAACTAAAGAAGAAAGAGTCGACAATTTGATTTGTTTTCTCCATCTTTCATTAATCTCATTTAAGTTTTTTGCGTACGGCATTTTCTCATAATCCGCATCAAAATTCTCATCTACATTGTAGTTAAATGGCTGAGCCAAAATCGTTTTGTAACGTTTTTTACTTTCTTCCATACGCTTCATCAACCTTGTATAAGTAAGGTTAAAGAAAGTAATATCTTTATTCAAAAACTGATCATCAAGCATTAATTCATACTGCTTAAATTCGTCAATATCTGATTGAAGGAAGAATCTTTTTGATGGGTCTAAAGCATCGATGTAATCCTTGAAAATACCTTTTGAAAACTCATCATTTATTTCCGCTGGACTATAATGCCCTTTTTCAATAACAAATGCTAGTAATTCTAAAAGTGTCTTATCTCTGTTCGGATCTGGGTCGATTGTCCTATCGGCATTCATCTTAAATGCAAATAATGTAAGCGATAAGCACAATACGGCTATGAGTATCTTATAATTTCTTTTCATAAACTTTATAATAGCATTCATCAATTTTTTTATCTAAGTTACGTTAAAAACTATGCCACGAGAGCTAACGCTTCGATAATTTTTTGTTAAAGATATAAAAATGTTTAATTCGTAAAAAAGTTCTTTACCTTAGTTGACAAATTTTACAGTATTTGTGACTTCTCGCAAATAATTGTGATTAATTTTGTTCTTAAAATCCTACAATTGTTAAAACTACACATAATATTTATTATATGAAAGCTGAGAAACCACTAATATTAGTAACAAACGATGATGGTATTTTGGCACCTGGAATTAGAGCCCTTATTAGCGTTATGGAAACCATAGGCGATGTCATTGTTGTTGCGCCAGACAAACCTCAAAGCGCAATGGGACACGCAATCACTGTCAACAATACTTTATTTATAGATAAAATTTCAAAAGATGATGACACAATTGCAGAGTACAGCTGTTCTGGAACTCCTGTTGATTGTGTAAAACTGGCAGTAAACGAAATCTTGAAACGTAAACCTGACTTATGCGTTTCGGGAATAAATCACGGATCAAACTCTTCTATCAACGTAATTTATTCAGGAACCATGAGCGCGGCTGTCGAAGCTGGTATAGAAGGCATTCAGGCAATCGGATTCTCTCTTTTGGATTTTGATTGGAATGCTGATTTTGAACCGATCAAGTCTTTCGTAAAAAAAATTGCTTTAGAAACTCTAGCCAACAAACTGCCTCCAGGAGTAGTTTTAAATGTCAACTTTCCAAAATTAAAGGAATCTGAAATTAAAGGAATTAAAGTTTGTCGTCAAGCGAAAGCGTATTATGCACAGAAATTTGACAAAAGACAAACTCCTTTCGGAAAAGATTATTACTGGCTCGCGGGTAAATTTGTAAACGAAGATAAAGGCGAAGATACCGACGAATGGGCTTTGGCAAACGGATACATTTCGGTAGTTCCTGTACAATTTGACCTGACTGCCCACCACTCTATTCAGCAACTTAATACTTGGAAATTAAATGACTAAAGAAATACTGATTGGTTTTATTATCGGAATTTTTACAGCTCTTTTAGGAAGCTATTTGTTTATCACTTTTTTTACCACATTTGAAATTTCGCAAGGATTTCAAATGATTCGAGAATACGGATATCTTGGAAAAATAATTACTATAGGAACACTTTTAGATCTTGCCGTATTTGCTATTCTTCTTAAAAGAGACAAAGAATATATGGCTCGAGGCGTAATTTTAGCCGTGATTGTATTGGCAATTTCGACATTAGTTATTTAAATCTTATCTTTGCTAAGTTCCCTTTTATGGGTTACAACTTTAGCACATTTACAAAAAAACCAACATGAAATATTACATAATTGCAGGAGAAGCCTCTGGAGATTTACATGGTTCAAACTTAATGAAGGCATTATATGTTGAAGATCCAGAAGCAGAAATTAGATTTTGGGGTGGAGACTTAATGCAGAAAGCAGGTGGAACTCTGGTAAAACATTATCGCGATCTAGCTTTTATGGGCTTTATTGAAGTGGTTTTCAATTTAAAAACCATTTTAAACAATATTAAAATCTGTAAAAAAGACATCACAGAATTTAAACCAGACGTGATTATTTTTATTGATTATCCGGGTTTTAATATGCGAATTGCAAAATGGGCTAAAGAATTGGGCTATAAAACACACTATTATATTTCTCCTCAAATTTGGGCTTGGAAAGAAAACAGAATTAAAGCTATCAAACAAGACGTTGATAAAATGTATGTGATTTTGCCTTTTGAGAAAAGTTTCTACGAAGACAAACATCATTTCCCTGTAGATTTTGTTGGACATCCGCTTATTGATGCGATTCAGAATCAGCCTGCTTTTGATGAAGCTTTGTTTAGAAAAGAAAATAATCTAGGAGAAAAACCAATCATTGCAGTTCTTCCTGGAAGCCGTAAACAGGAAATCACCAAAATGTTGAGCGTGATGCTGAGCGTTGTGGATGATTTTCAGGATTACGAATTTGTTATTGCTGGCGCTCCAAGTCAGGAATACGAATTTTATCAGCAATTTTTAAAAAACAAAAACATTGCATTTATTTCAAATAAAACGTACGATTTGCTTCGTTCTTCGACAGCTGCATTAGTAACTTCTGGAACTGCCACTCTTGAAACAGCGCTTTTTAAAGTACCTGAAGTGGTTTGCTATAAAGGAAGCGAAGTTTCATATCAAATTGCAAAAAGAATTATCACTTTAAAATATATTTCTCTTGTCAATTTGATTATGGATCAGGAAGTTGTGACTGAATTGATTCAAGGAGATTGCAACAAAAAACGAATCAAAGAAGAGCTTCAAAAATTATTAGAGCCTGGTCATCGCAATAAAGTGCTACAAAATTACGATATATTAGAACAAAAATTGGGCGGAGTTGGTGCAAGTAAGAACACTGCAAAACTCATTGTTGCCGATTTAAAACAAACTAATTAATCTATTTTGAAAAGAATACTCCTTTTTCTCCTTTTAGCAATTGCTTTTACTTCTTGTAAATCAACCTCTTCGGTCGTAACCAAAAATGAATCAAAAAAAGAAAACAAAGTTTTAGCAAATAATCTGGTAGAAAAAGCGACCGATAACATTGGCGTTCGTTACAAAGCTGGAGGAACTACAAAAAATGGATTTGATTGTTCTGGATTAGTCTATAGTACTTTTGAAAGCGAAAGTATCAATCTTCCTAGAAGTTCTTATGAGCAGGCAAAAATTGGCAAAGTAGTTCCGTTAAATGATGCCAAAAAAGGTGATTTAATTTTCTTTAAAACCAACAAAAGCCGACAGATTAATCATGTTGGATTAATTACAGAAGTCAATTCTGATGAAGTAAAATTTGTGCATTCCTCAACCTCAAAAGGAGTAATTATTTCTTCTACTAAAGAACCTTATTACAAAAACTCTTTTGAACAAGTAAACAGAGTCCTTCCGTAAAAGAATATTTTTTTATTATTTTTCTTACAAATATTTAATACTTTTATACCATGAAAGTATTAGATTTTCCGTTAGTAAAAATTACAGTTGCCTTTGTACTCGGCATAATTGCTTCTTATTATCTCCATTTTTCCATTTCTCTGATCACTTTATCAGTTTCAATTAGTTTTATAGGATTTTGCGGAGCTTTCTTTTGGAATTTAAAACCTAATAAAAAAACGATATTGCTCGGAAGCTTGAGTTACATTGTATCTTTCTGTATTGGCGCACTAACACTTCTATGCCATACCCAAAACCTTCAAAAAAGCAATTACGCACATTGCCAGACAGCTTTTAAAAACCCTCAAACCGTAACATTAATTTTAAGAGAAAAACTAAAAAGTAACGATTACAGTGATCGCTACATTGGTCTTGTAAAAACAATATCAGGAAAAGCCTATACTGGAAAAATAATTGTAAATATTCAGAAAGACAGCTCTCAAAATCGTTTAATAATAGGAAATAGTATTAAACTTGAAACTGTACTTCAGCAAAATAATCCCAGTAAAAATCCTAATCAATTTGATTACAGCAGGTATTTGGCCGACAAACAAATTTATGCACAGATCTATTGTCAGAAGAAAGATATTCTGGTTAGCAAAAATATTCAAAAAGACATTTGGTATTATTGCGCCAAACTGCATTCCAGAATAATTTCCAATCTCGAAAAATCAAAATTCAATAAAGCAGAAATGAATGTTGCTCTGGCTTTAATTTTAGGGCAGCAACAGGAGATTTCACAAGATATTATTCAGGATTATCAATATTCTGGCGCAACGCATATATTATCTGTTTCAGGGCTGCATGTGGGCTTTATAATGCTTTTCATCACTTTTATTCTCAAACCTATTCCAAACACAAAAAAGGGTTCCTTTTTTAAACTAACTTCAATTCTAATTTCTTTAGCTGGTTTTGCCGTAATTTCGGGCTTATCTCCTTCGGTTCTGAGATCTGTAGTGATGTTCTCATTTGTTGCAATTGGGAGTCATTTACGCCGAAACGGCAATATCTATCACACTTTATTAGTTTCTATTTTATTGATATTACTTTTTGAACCGTATTTTTTATTTGATGTTGGTTTTCAATTAAGTTATATCGCCTTATTCTTTATTCTTTGGTTACATCCTATTCTAAAAAACATTTATAAACCAAAGAATAAATTGACAGTTTATATCTGGGAAGCTCTCACAGTTTCTTTTGCAGCACAAATTGGCACTTTGCCTTTATGCCTTTATTATTTCCATCAATTTCCAGGCTTATTTTTTGTCACAAACATCATTATACTTCCTGTTTTATCTTTTATTATGATTGCAGGAATCGTCGTTATGATTATCGCCATTTTTACAAGTCCGCCATTATTCATTACAATGATTTTTGAAAAAAGCATTTATTTTCTAAATCTCATGATTCATATTGTAGCATCTGTCGATTCATTTGTCATTAGAGATATCAGCTTCAATTTTTATCATCTATGGGCATTCTCACTCTTTATAATTGGCACCATAATCTGGATTAAAAAACCAAGCTTTAACAAATTGACATTGATATTTACCTCAATTATTTTGATCCAAATTTCTTTTATTTTAACTAAAGTTGAAACCGAAAAAAAAGAAGAATTGATTGTTTACAATGAAAAAAGCAATACCCTTATTTCTGAACGTTCAGGAAGAAATATTACACTTTATACCCGAGATACAATTCAAAAGGACATCAATAAAAGAAATATAAATTCTTATCTCGTTGGAAACTCAATCAACTTGACTAAAATTCAAGAGATTAAAAATGTGCTTTACTTTAAAAACACTAAAATTCTAATAATTGACAGCACTAAAACTTTCTCAGAAAAAATTCAGCCAGATATTTTAATCCTTACTCAAACCTCAAAAATAAATCTGGATCGAGTGTTAGAGAATATTCATCCAAAAATTGTTATTGCAGATGGTTCTAACTCCAATTCAATTCAGAAATACTGGAAAAAAAGCTGTCTTAAAAAAAATATCCCTTTCCATTCGACAAAAGAAAAGGGATATTATCAATTTTAGTTTTTATTCTGGATTTATAATCGAATTAGATTCTGAAATCCAAGATTTAACACCAGAACCTGTATAGGCTATAAGTCCTAATTTATTAAAATTTGTTTTTCCCTTTCTGACCGTTACTTCGGAAAAACATACTTGAGGAATATCTTCGATACCAAAAGCGTTCTTCAACATTAGATTTTGTTCTTTAACAGCATCAGATGCAGAAGGATCAGAAAGATCAAGTTTTACCAGGATAACATTTTTGCGCGACCATTCTTCAAAATCTCGGGTGGCAAAAATTTCATTTTGCAGCTGAGGACTTACTCCTTGAGCAGTAAAGAAAATCAGTAATGGTATTCTTTTTTCTGCACTCACAGTTACAGCGTCATTGATGTCGGTTTTCCAGATTATATTTTGAGAATTCACACAAAATGGACTTAAAAATAATAGTAGGATAAGTAGTTTTTTGGGCATATAATTTTGGTTTTGGTTATGTTAATAAAACTAAAATAATACAAAAACAGAATTCAATAAAGATTTTAAGCCATTAAAAATCAACTTCTAAGAATTAAAATCAAATTGATAATTTATGAGTCTATTTTTAATAAATGTAAAAAAAACACTATTTAAAATAATCAAATTCGCGATTTGCTCTCTTAAGAGCAAAAAAAATCCCCTTCTGCAAAACAGAAAGGGGACTAAAAAAAATTAAAATAAAAGTCGAATGAAATCGTTTACTATTCTACTGGATGCAAAATTGCATTTGATTCTGCAATCCAAGCTTTTGCTCCTCCAGGTTTATAGGCTATTTTTCCTAAAGCACTAAATGTCGTTTTGTTTTTTCTTACTGATGCCATTGCGAAACATACTTCTGGAAGATCTTCAACTCCAAATGCATTTTTCAATTTTACATTTTGTTCGCGATCGCTATCTGATGCATTCATATCAGATAAATCCAACTTTACTAAGACCACGTTGTCTCGTGACCAAACAGCAAAATCGGGTGTTTTAAAGACTTCATTTTGAAGATTTTCTGGTACACCTGAGGCAGTGAATAAAATCAGCATTGGTTTTTTCTGGTCATTACTTATAGCAATAGCATCTGTCATGTTTGTTCTCCATGCTAAGTTTTGTGCTTGCATCATAAATGAACCTAAAAAAAACAGTAGGATAAGTAATTTTTTAGTCATATAAATTGGTTTTGGTTAGATTAGCAAGACGAAATTAACATTATATTTTAATTATCCAAATTATATTAATACAAAAAATACATTATGTGTTTTTTTACATATAATAAAATAAAAAATACTCAATTTAAAGGATTTTTTATAAAGAATTTTTCTTACTAAACAAAAAAGGTCCCTTACTCTGTAAGGGACCTTTTGATTTTTTATCAAATTAAAATTTACATTTTCTTTGGATGCACTATTCCTTCTGCAACAGTTAACCACGCTGATGGACCACCGGCAACATATCCTGTTTTACCAAGACCTTTAAAGTTAACCCTACCATCTTTCGTTTCTGCACTAGTAAAGAAAACTGTTGGAAAACCTTGAATTCCGAAAGCTTGCTGCAATTCGTTATTCTGGCTTTTAAGCTCTGGTGTTTGAGGAACAGATCTAGGATAATCTAACTCAACTAAAACCACATTATCTGTTGCCCATTTTTTAAACTCTGCAGTCTTTAAAACTTCATTTTGCAAACGAATACACCATCCACACCAATCACTACCTGTAAAAAACATCAGCATCGGCTTCTGTTCTTTATTACTTACAGTAATTGCTTCTCTAACATCTGTATACCATTTTAATTCTTGTGCCTGAAGATTTGCAGCACCGATTAAAAACAAAGCAATAAGTACTATTTTTTTCATAATGAGAAATTTTATACAAATTTATGCAAAAACTAAATACAATATAATTATTTAACTTCTTGCATTAATCTTCTAATTAGTGGAGTCAAAACAATTAATGCAATACCTGCAACTAACGAATACACTGCTAATTGATAGTATCCATCTGTATAAGCAATAAGTTTAGACATTAATGTAGTTCCTGTATTAGCATCAGATATTTCAGCTCCCAATTTTCCAGCGGCAAACTGACCAAATGCGCTTGACAAGAACCATAATCCCATCATCATTCCAAACAATCTCTTAGGCGATAATTTTGTAATTACTGACATTCCGATTGGACCGATACACAACTCTCCGAGCGTATACACAAGATATCCTAAAGCAAAAACATCAAGAGAACTTAATCCATCTTGGTTTACAAAAAATCTAGCTGTGTAAAAAATAAAGAATCCTGCGGCAAGCAAAACAAAAGACAAACCAAACTTAATAACAGTATTAGGTTCAATCTTTCGCTTGGCCATAAATATCCATAACAATCCTACCAATGGGCTAAAAATAACAACATACAATGAATTGATACTGTTATTTACCACGTTTGGATCAATGTGGAAAAACAATAGCTTGTTAGATAAATTATCTTTTGCAAACAAAGACAATGAACCTCCTGATTGCTCAGAAATTGCCATAAACATAAAATATCCAAAAATGAATACAAATGCAGCCAAAAGTTTTCGCTGCTGTTTTCCATCCTTCAACATGATCAGCTCATATGCAAAATACAGTAATGCTACTATTCCCATAGTATACATAAAGTACTCCGTAAAATCAGAATTGATAACCATTATGTAAACAAATGGTATTACAACAAAAGAACCTACATATACGGCGATTTCGTAAAGATTACGCTTTTTAGGCTCATGTTTTTCTAACGGAGAATTTCCAATTGGCGCTAAATGTTTTTTAGTCAAAAGAAAAGTTATAACTCCTATAATCATTACAATTGCAGCCGAAAGGAAACAAAGACTCCAAGAATAGTTCTTTCCTAAATAAATAGGAATCGCTCCTCCAAGCATCCCTCCTATATTAATTCCCGCGTAAAACAGTCCGTAACCAGCATCACGACGACCGTCGTTTTCATGATACAACTCTCCTACCATCGAAGAAACGTTTGGTTTAAAGAAACCTGTTCCAATAATAGAAAGTGTTATTCCGTAATAAAAGAAATCATGCGGAGAAGCTGCAATAAGCAAGTTTCCTAGAATCATGACAATTCCTCCAAAAAGAAGCGATTTCTTAAAACCTAGTATTTTATCAGCAAAAATTCCACCGATAAAAGTAAATGCATATACAAAAGCCTGAATTGCTCCATATTGCAAATTTGCCTTTCCTTCCACTAAACCTAATTGGTCTACCATAAAAAAAGCTAAAACCCCTCTCATTCCGTAGAAACAGAAACGCTCCCACATTTCAACCAAAAACAAGTACCACAATTGCTTTGGGTACTTGCCTTTAAAATTTTGAATTTCTTCTAAAGTAATATTGTTTTCCATTTTTTATCTAACACCGTGCATTAATTTTTTCAATAGTGGTGTTAAAGCAAATAATAAAATTGCAGCAATACCTGTAAGTACAACAAATACCATAAAGAATTCATATAAATTATGGATTTCGAATCCAGCAAAAATTGGATTTTGTGCACTAATCTGATGATGATCCAACAAAGCCAATTGATCTGCTGAAAGCGTTATTTTTTTATCTAAAACTGCCTGAAGATCGATTCCTAATTCTTTTGCTTTTGCAAATTTATCACCAGTTGCTGGCAAGATAGAACCTAAAGTCCCTCCTAATGCATATCCTGAAGCATTTGACAAAAAGAATACTCCGTATAATAATGACGCGAAACGTTTTGGAGATAATTTACCAACCAATGATAAACCAATTGGAGACAAACATAATTCTGCACATGTATTTAAGAAATATAATAAGATCAACCATTTAACTAATAAAAGCCCTGAAGTTCCGATATAAGAAACCTGAGTCGCAATCATAAAGAAACTCACAGAAATGATCACCAAACCAGCTGCTAATTTTACAGGAGAAATTGGTTCTTTTCCTTTAGCTCTTAAAGTATCCCAAAGAATACTGAAAGGAACTGCTAAAAGCACAACAAACATTCCGTTAAAAATTTGAACCATCGATGGTGGCATTGCCCAACCAAAGAAATGTCTGTCTGTTTGATTATCTGCAATAAAAGTTAAAGATGAACCAGCTTGTTCAAATGCTGCCCAAAAGAAAATAATAAAAAACGATACGATGTAGATTACATAAATTCTATCTCTTTCAACTTTAGTTAAAGACGTGTCTGAAATAATTAATCCTGCTAGCGCTAAACCACTTGAATAAATCAAAGTATAAATTAAGTTCTGACCTACCACATAATGAAAAAAGAATCCTAAAGCGACAAATGCAATTCCTGCACCGATAAGAGCTTTTGTAGAAAAGTTTGCTTGTTGTGCTTCTCCTTCTTCAAAATCTGAAGCATCATTTTTAGAAGGAAGCCCTCCTAATGGTTTTCCTTCTGGAGAAACCACATATTTATTTTTTAAGAAATAGAAAAGAACTGTTCCTAATAACATTGCAGTAGAAGCTGCCAAGAATCCCCATCTGAAAGCGTGAATATCTCTAATTCCACCTGCATCTTTAACATCTCCTAATAAAGGACAGATAGACTGACCTAAAAAAGCTCCGATGTTAATTCCCATATAGAAAATAGTAAAAGCACTATCTAATTTTGTTTTTTCTTGTTTTGGATACAAACTTCCAACCATACTAGAAATGTTTGGCTTGAAGAATCCGTTACCAAAAACAATTACTCCTAATGCAGAGTACATGATGATTTTTGCCAAACCTAAGTTAGATCCAAAAACACTTCCGCTCGTAAACAAAAGCAATTGCCCTATTGCCATTAACAATCCTCCTAATAGGATACAATTTCTATTTCCTAAATAACGGTCGGCAACAAAACCACCTAACATTGGTGTCAAATAACAAAGTCCAAGAAAACCTCCATAAATTAATGACGCTTCCTCTTCCTTCATCAATAATGAATTTACAAGAAATAAAGTCAATAAAGCTCGCATTCCATAAAAATTGAACCGCTCCCACATCTCCGTTCCAAACAATACCCAAAGTCCTTTTGGATGCGCAGTTTTTACTTGAGTTTCTCCCATACTATTTTATTTAATTAGGTTTAATTATATTTTTAGATTATAAATTTTCTTTGATAAAGTTTGTCATTTTGGTATAAAGCTGAACTCTCGTTTTTCCGCCATAAATACCATGATCTTTATCTGGATAAATTTGAGAATCAAATTGTTTATTTGCCTGAATTAAAGCTTCCATCATTTGCATTGTATTCTGAACATGAACATTGTCATCTGCAGAACCGTGAATCAACAAGAACTTTCCTTTCAATTTATCAACATGGTTTATAGGAGAGTTTTGATCATATCCGCTTGCATTTTCTTGTGGAGTCTGCATGTATCTTTCCGTGTAAACACTGTCATAAAATCTCCAGTTTGTAACTGGTGCAACAGCAATTGCCATTTTAAACACATCGTTTCCTTGAAAAATACAGTTAGATGCCATAAATCCACCATAGCTCCATCCGAAGATTCCAATTCTTGAAGCATCAACAAAAGGATAAGCACCAATTACTTTTGCAGCATCAATTTGGTCTTCTACTTCGTATTTACCTAATTCTTTTTGAGTTACTTTTTTAAAATCAGCTCCTTTGTAACCTGTTCCTCTTCCGTCAACACAAGCTACAATGTAACCTTGCTGCGTCAATGAAGCGAACCAGTAATCATTAGAATTATTCCACTGATTTGCCACCTGCTGAGATCCTGGACCTGAATATTGGAACATGAAAACAGGATATTTTTTTGAAGGATCAAAATCTTTTGGTTTTAAAATCCATGCATTTAGTTCATTTCCTTTAGCCGTTTTTAAAACAAAATATTCTTTTGATGGAAGGTCATAAGCTTTCAATCTATCAGCAAGAGCCTGATTGTTTTCGATAACCTGAATTTCTTTTCCTGTTTTAGCCTCATTCAAAGTATACGTTGTTGGCTGTGTATTACTTGAGAAAGTTGTAATAAAGTATTGGAAATTTGGACTGAAAGTCGCTGCACTTGTTCCTGTTTTTGAAGACAAACGCACTTTATTTTTTCCGTCTAAACCAATTCTGTAAAGATCTCTATTGATAGAACCATTTTCTGTAGATTGGTAGAAAATAGTTTTTGTTTTTTCGTCGAAACCGTAATATGAAACCACTTCCCAGTTTCCTTTTGTAACTTGATTTTTAAGCTTTCCGTTTTTATCATACACATAAATATGATTGAAACCGTCTTTTTCGCTAGTCCAGATAAAACTATTGTCTTTTAAGAAAGTCAAATTATCAGTAATATCTACATAAGCTTTATCTTTTTCATTTAAAACTACTTTTGAACTAGAAGTTGTACCATCAATGAACAGTATATCTAAATTATCTTGATGACGGTTTAAAACCTGCGCTGAAAGTACATTTGCATCATTTGTCCATTGCATTCTAGCAATGTAGAAATCATTATATTTTCCTAAATCTACTTTTTTAGTTGCTCCCGCAGCTACATCATAGATATGCAACGAAACTTCTGAGTTTTTTTCTCCTGCTTTAGGATACTTAAAAGTTTCAATTTTTGGATATAAATCTTTATGAAAGATTGACATTGAAAACTCAGGAACCTGGCTTTCGTCAAAACGAATATAAGCTACTTTTTTACTGTCTTTACTCCAATCAAAAGCACGAACAAATGCAAATTCCTCTTCGTAAACCCAGTCAGTAATACCGTTTATAACCGCATTCTTCTTTCCATCTGTTGTTATAGCCGTAGATTTTTTTGATGCTACGTCGTATACATATAAGTTGTTTTCTTTTGCGTAAGCGATTTTAGTTCCGTCAGGTGAAAATGTCGGTTCTTGAATCTGAAAATCAACAAGTTTAATTAGAGATTTTGCTGCGATATCATAAAGGAAATAATCAGCAGTAAATGAGTGACGGAATATTTTATTAGTATTACAAGCAATTAAGATCTTTTTTTCAGAAGCATCAAAGGTGTAGCTGTTAATTCCGCTTGAAAGTTCTTTGTAGTTTTTAGTATCGATAAGATTTGATACTTTTTTTAGTGTAGCAAAATCATATAAATCAATCTGCATACTTCTGCTCGCCTGGTCAACATTTAAAACAGTATATTGATTTGTATTTTTCAGCGATTGCAGTTCATCCATTCCTTTAGCCCGGAAAGTACCGCTAAAAACATTCTCGACAGTTATCTTCTGCTGTCCAAAAACAACTGCAGTTAAGAATAAAAGTACTGCAGTAAATTTGCTTGTATTCATTAGAATTATTTTAAATATAAAAAGAGCCCAATTTTAGTAAAAAAAATAAACATAATACACATTTTAAGTGTTAAATGTTAAAAAAAATAACGATTGCGTACTTTCATGTCTGAAATAGATTGCAATCAAAACTCTTAAAATAGTATCTTTGCCGCAACAATATTATTTAATACATTGAGAATGAACAACGCTGTTGCCGGATTTTCTAAATTATCCAAAAAAGAAAAAATAAACTGGATTGCAAATGAGTATTTTTCAAATCCCGAAGAGGCACAAAATATTATAAGAAATTACTGGAATTCAGACGAAAAGCTTCAGCAACTTCATGATGAATTTATAGAAAACACCATTACAAACCTTTATATTCCACTTGGTGTTGCGCCTAACTTTTTGATCAACGGAAAATACAAAACCATTCCGATGGCAATTGAAGAAAGTTCTGTGGTTGCAGCAGCTTCTAAAGCAGCAAAATATTGGTCAACAAGAGGCGGATTTAAAGCCACCATTATCGATACCGAAAAAATTGGCCAAGTTCATTTTACTTATAGTGGAGATGCAGAAAAATTAAGCCATTTCTTTGACGAGATTAAACCGAAATTCTTTTCAGAAACGCAAAGTATTACCAAAAACATGCAACAACGTGGCGGTGGTATTCTTGATATTAAATTAAAAGACAAAAGAAGTTTACTAGAAAATTACTATCAGCTTCATGCCACTTTTGAAACCAAAGATAGCATGGGAGCTAATTTCATCAATTCTTGTTTAGAGCAATTTGCTACTACCTTAAAAGAAGAAGCCCAAAATTCTGACTTATGTCAAAATGATGAAAAGTTGGAAGTCATTATGAGTATTCTATCTAACTATGTGCCGCATTGCCTTGTTAGAGCTGAAGTTTCTTGCCCTATTCAAGATCTAACAGAAAAACACATTACCAATCCTCAAGAGTTTGCAGAACGTTTTGTTCAAGCCGTACAAATTGCGGAAGTTGAGCCTTTCAGAGCGGTTACACATAACAAAGGCATCATGAATGGCGTAGATGCCGTGATTCTGGCAACAGGAAATGATTTTAGAGCTGTAGAAGCTGGCGTACATGCGTATGCCGCTAAAAACGGACAATATTCAAGTTTATCGCATGCTAAAATCGAAAACGGAATTTTCACTTTTTGGCTTGAAATTCCTCTCGCAGTCGGTACTGTTGGTGGTTTAACTTCTTTGCATCCTTTAGTAAAATTGTGCTTAGAAATTTTAGAAAAGCCTTCTGCTCCAGAGTTAATGGAAATTGTAGCGGTCGCAGGTTTAGCACAAAATTTTGCAGCATTGCGTTCCTTAACTACAACAGGAATCCAAGAAGGCCACATGAAAATGCACCTTAATAATATCATCAATCAATTTGAAGCTACTGATGAAGAGCGTCATTTAATAAAATCACACTTCAAAAAAACAGCCGTTTCTCACAGTGCTGTGGTAGAATTTATTGAAAGTTTAAGAAAATAACAAAATCTATAAATTTCAATATCCAAAATTCTAAATTCCAATGTTGGGGTTTGGAATTTGGAATTTAAAAATTTTTAGAATTTATATAATAAAACAAGTATGCCAACAACCTTTTATAGCAACGGAAAATTATTTATTGCTGGAGAATATCTAGTTTTGGATGGAGCAGATGCATTTGCGTTACCAACAAAATTTGGTCAGGATTTGGTCATTGAAGATTTAGATAACAAACAGATCGAATGGAAAAGTTATGATTACGACAAGCATTTATGGTTTGAAGAAACAATCTCATTTGATGAAGTTATAAAAGGCTCAGATTCGCAAATTGACACCGTAAAAACAACTTTAGTCAACATTCTGCATGAAGCTTATATTTTAAACCCAAAATTTATTGATAATGCTAACGGATATAAAGTCAGCACACATTTGAGTTTTCCAAGAAACTGGGGACTAGGAACTTCTTCTACTCTTATCAATAATATTGCGCAATGGGCTGAAATAAATGCTTTCACACTACTAAAAAATAGTTTCGGCGGAAGCGGTTATGATATTGCATGTGCGCAAAACAACACTCCTGTTTTATATCGCATAAAAGATAATTTTGTACAGCAAGTTGAATTTAACCCCGATTTTAAAGAACACCTTTATTTTGTTTATCTAAATAAAAAACAAAATAGCAAGTCTGCCATATACTCATACAACAATCATAAAAATAGTCATTTAGCCGCAAGCGTATCAGAAAACAATAAAATCACGAATGCTATTCTTCATGCCAAAACATTAAAAGAATTTGCTGCAGCAATTCAGAAACACGAAATTCATCTGAGTAAGGTTTTAGAAATGCAGACCATAAAAGAGGCAATTTTTCCTGATTTTAATGGTGTAATAAAAAGTTTGGGAGCTTGGGGAGGCGACTTTATTTTGGTGGCTTCTAAAGAAAATCCAAAAGAATATTTCTTTAATAAAGGATATGAGACTATTCTGACTTACGAAGAAATGATCTTATAAATCATTTCAAAAAAGCTATTAGTTTACTTTTTTACTGCTTTTAACTTCTTTTGTCTCCAAACGACGAACCGATTTGTCTTGTTCATTTGACTCTATAAGTCTATTGTGCAAACGTTCTGCCATCTTTTCGATGCTATTGGTAATTGAATCGTAAACCACTTCCATTCGACGGTGTTTCTCTTCTTTTACAGCCCTTAAAACATCTTCTACAAAGATTTTATCATATTTCTCAGCAACAGAATCATGCGTATTGGTTAATCTAATCACATTATCGTTACTCAAAATGGTAACTTTAAAATGTTGTTCTTCGTTACTCAAATAATACTTTCCACCCAATTCATCAACATTGATGTCGGTGCTACCTACTTTTAAAAGCTCGATAATAATACCATAAATATGACTTTCTATTTTGGTATATACCCTCTGCTTTCTTCTAAAAATTTTAAAAGTAAAAAACATTAAATGATTGGTTATTAAAGCTTTTGTTTTTTGGAAATTTATTCTTCTTTATTTTATTGTGTGGCAAAAGCCAAAAATATGTTAAAATTAAAAATCGAGCAAATTAACTGTAATATTTTGAAAATCACAAGTTTTTTAAATTAAATTTCGATAATCCCTATATACTTTTAGAAAATTAACAGTAAAAAAGCACAAACCAATTTCTAACTTCCCAAAAAAAAGAAAACCCGAAACACTTAGAGCGTTTCGGGTTTTATATGAGATGAGTTACTTTTTAATTAGTAATTAAATTGTAATCTGTTATCTTCAATTTTAGCATTGTTTTTCAACGCTGGTAATACTCTGTTTACATCAGATGCGCTTTGAGCTTTTACTTTCTCTACGTAAGCAGCGTGATTAGCAATTGCTGGAGCTTTTACAGTTTTGATGTTTTTTACAACATATACTCCAGTATTTCCTTCAATTGGAGCAGAGATTTTGTTTGCAGTTAAAGCGAATGCATTACCTACAACTCTTGGCTCTTGTCCAACTCCACCAGGTAAAACTGGATTATCTAGAGTTACATCAGCAGCTTGCTGAACAGCAACTCCTGCAGCTTTAGCAATAGCTTCAAGGCTTGAACCTTGCATTTTAGCTTTCAACAATTCTGCTTTTTTCTTGTTTTTCAAGATTGGCTCTACATAAGGTCTTGCCATATCAACAGAAACTAAACCAGATTTATTTTCTCCTTTGTATTGTGCAATAACGTGTCCGATGTTTGCAATTTCAAAACGTTTTACATCACCTTTGCTTGTTTCTTTATCAAAAGCCCATCTTACAATGTTACGTTGGTTTCCTAATGGTCCAAACGCTTCATCCATAGCTTTTGCATTAACTGGCTGAGCAACTTTTAAACCTAATTCTTTTGCTGCAGCATTGAAGTCTTTATCAGCAGCATCCATTTCAAATTTAGTTGCTAATGTAAATACTTTATCAGAAGTAGCTTCAGATGGCTCGATTTTTTGAGCAATTGTAGCTAAACGAATTCCGTCTTGTTTATCTGTAATTTTGATAATGTGAAATCCGAAAGGAGTTTCAACTAAACCAACTTTACCAATTCCGTTGCTGAATACAAAATCATTGAAAGGTTTTACCATTTGGTTAGGACCAAAATATCCTAAATCACCACCTTGCTGTGCAGATGAATCATCAGAACTTGTAAAAGCCAACATCATAAAACTATCTGGATTAGCTTGAACTTGTGCTAAAATTTCTTCAGCTTTAGCTTTAGCTTCTTCTTTAGTTCTTTTCTCTTTTGGATTTGGAGTTTGAGACCCTTCGTAACCAATTAAGATATGACTAGCTTTTGCATTAACACCAGCTTTAAATCCTTGAGATTTAGAAATTGCATAGTATCTTCCATAAACGTACGGTCCGTAGATTGCTCCAGCAGGTAAGCTGAATAATTTGTCAGCATCAACAGCTGGCAATGCATTTTTAGGAACATAAGTAGAATCGTAAGGAACATCAGAATTTGCGTTTACAAATTCAGCAATGTTTGTAGCGCTTCTGAATCCTGGCAATGAATCATTTTTACCCGTTTTTGCATTGTAAACAACACTTCCTGATAATAGCGCAGTTAATTTAGCTTTAATTTCAGCCTCATCTTCTTTAGACGCTTTATCTTCAACTAAAACGTATTGAATTTCGCGAGTTGCATCTGCTTTGAATTTCTTCTCGTTTTTCTTCATGTAAGCTACGATCTCATCATCAGAGATTTTTACTTCACTATCTTTAATAGAAGAATAAGGAGCTGCTGCAAAAGCAAAACTTACTTTATTAGTTTCCATTTCATACTTTAATTTTCCTTCACTAGCAGTTGTGTAAAGTCCTGATTTAATTAAAGTATTATAGATTTGAAATTTTGCATTCAATTCAGCATCTTTCTCTTTTTGAGAGATGTATTGTGCAGCTTCTGGATTTGATTTAAAATAATCTTTGAACTTAACAACATCAAACATTCCTGCTGCGTTTAAGAACATTGGGTTTTTACCAATATTTGGATCTGATTTTAAAACCTCTAAAATATGTTTTTCACCAACTCTCAATCCTAATTTGTCAAATTGTGATGACAATAAAGCGATTGAAACTTCTTGATCCCAAACTCTGTTTGCAGCTTCAGTGGAAGTTATCCCTTGCCCACTTTTTTCAACATTACTAACTTTAACTCTAAAGTCTTCAAATGAAATATCTTTTCCATCGATGCTTCCTACATCTTTTGAACTTTGACCAAATGTTCCTCTTGTGAATAGATCTTGTATTATAAATGCAAATAATGCAAGTGCAATAACTCCTATCAATAAAGCGGAACGCTGTCTAATTTTTGCTAAAACTGCCATTTTATTATCGTTAATTTTATATTCAGTTTGCGAAAATACAATTATCTAGTTAATAACAATACAACTAGCGTTTTATTTTCAACATTTTTTTTCATTAATTTAAAAAATCACTCTTTAATTGTCAATTTGACTAGTTCTATTTTCTTATTTGACGCCTCTTCAATAAAGAAATGAAACTTATCTATTACAATCTTATCTCCTTTTTGTGGGATTTCTTTTGTATGATTTACAATAAAACCACCTAATGTGCCATAAGAATCCTCTTCTGGAATCATTAATTTATAGGTTTCATTCAAATACTCTACATCCAATCTGGTAGAAAACAAATACTTCCCTTCTCCTATCTCCTCTTCGATTAATTCTTCATCCAAATCGTGTTCATCTTCAATTTCGCCAAAAAGCTCTTCTACAATATCTTCAATTGTAATGATTCCAGAAGTTCCTCCATATTCATCTAAAACAACTGCAACGTTTTTTCGTTTTTTGATTAATAAATTCAAAACGTCTTTAATTAAAATAGTTTCTGGAACAAACTCGACTGTCATCAAAACCGATTTTATAGTCGCTGGTTTTTTAAACAAATCGAATGAATGAACATAACCCAAGATATCATCTAATGAATTCTGACTTATGATAATCTTAGAATAACCCGTTTCTATAAATAAGGCCCTAAGATCATCAACAGTATCAAAAAGATCTATATCTACAATTTCTGTTCGAGGCGTCATAATATCACGCGCCTTTACATTTGAAAATTCTAAAGCATTCTGAAAAATCTGAATTTCCGAATCTACCTCTTCATCTTCCTCAACAGTACTCATTTGTTCCGTAATGTAATTTCCCAACTCGATACGGCTAAACAAATGAATTTGATTTCCTTCTGTTTTAAAAAATTTACTCAACACAAAATCTGCAATCCAAATAAAAAATGTAGAGATGTAATAAAATAATCGGTAGAATAAATAGGCCGGAAGCGCCAGAATTTTAATTAAAGAATTGGCATAAATCTGAAAAAAGACCTTCGGGAAAAATTCTGAAGTCAATAAAACTACAAATGTGGCAAGAAGTGTCTGAATGAGAATATTCCACCAATCAGAAAAAATCAATCCAAAATAAGCCATCCAACCTAAAATAAGATCGCCCATAAAAAAACCGTAAATCACCAAGGCCACATTGTTGCCAATAAGCATGGCCGCAATAAATTTTGATGGATTTTCGGTTAGTTTCGTTAAGATTCGAGACAGAAAATCGTCTTGTTTCTTTTCAATCTCGAGATAAATTTTGTTGGCGGATGTAAAAGCAATTTCCATCCCAGAAAAAAAGGCGGCTAGTATTAAACATATTATTATAATACTAATTTCCATTTTTATTGGTTTTTGTTTCGGTCGTTATGCTTATTAAGAAATCTTCTCCTAAAGAAAAACATAAAAATAGCCATTCCTGCAATTACAAAATAAAAAGGATAGCTCTCATCTCCCGCATTTAGTTTTACAATACCATCGTAAGTAAAGAAAACTGCAAAAAGGATGTAAACGTATTGTGTATATTTTAAATAACCCATAATATTATAATTCTTTGTCTGATTCAATTTCACCGCTTATTCGCTGCGAATTGATCACTTTAAAATCTTTGCTAAAATCTATCCCTTGACCATAGGAAACTCCTTTTATATCGGTCAATTTAAACTTTCTTTCTGTATAAAACCACTCATTCTTTTGGTCAAAATACAATTGTTCCGTTTCTAAAACCTGTCCCGCTTCTGAAGTGATTTTTACTTTTCCTATCAAATCAATGATTCCAGTATTTTTATACGAAACTGCATAATTACCTTTTATAAAGGTACGCTTTTGCTTTTTATCATATAAAGTAACATCAATTCCTTTTGGAAATTCTGTAAAAGGGAAATCAAGATTTGAATAATCCAGCATTTTTGGGCTTATCAAAACACCTGTAATGCGCCCAGAGTCTGTATATTTAACATTTACAGTGTCGGCATCGCTGGCAGGAACGAATTCTGAGAAGTTAATTTTCTGAACTTCTTTAAAATTACTTTCGCATCCAAAAAATAGTGTCACAGCAAAAACTGTGACAGCTATGAGACTATATCTTTTTGGTAAATTCATTTGCCAAATGTAGTAAATTGTAATGAGCTTCTAAAAGATAATATATTTTGATTATTGGTATTTGCTCTTCACAAACCATTTATCGTTGAAAGAGAAACTCACACTGAAATTAACATAATTCTCTTGCACTAAATCTGCAGCTGTTGTACCACGCTTACCAAATTCAATCCCAAAGTTTACATTTGAATAAGATCCAGGAATTGGAATTCCTGCTCCCAGTGACATTCCGATATCTTTAATTGATTCGTTGTTTACGATTAAACCAATTTTTTCGTATTTCAAACCAGCTCTATACGTAATTCTGCTCATGTAACTAGTAAAAGAATTATAATTTGGAAGGTAATATCCTCCAAGCGCATATTTAGAATAGCTTTCGTATCTTACGTTATTCGCTGCATTATAATAATTCTCTAACTGTCCGTCTCCTTGAAAAGTCATATTTGCTCCCACAAGCCATTTTCTAGCTTCACCAACACCTAAACCAATACTTAACTTATTTGGAAGTTTTAATTTTGTTGATTCTGTTGGAACTGCATAAGCTTCTGGATCTCCTTGAACTGAAATCACTCTCGTATTATCTGAGTTCAGATTACTCGCAAAAGAATAACTCAAACTAGAGAATATGCTCATCTTTTTATAGATTTTTTTCTGGTACATAGTCCCGAAACTGAATCCCATACCTGAAAGTTCAGAAGTATTAACTTCAGCTGTTCCATTTTGGACTCCAGTAATTGCTTCAACACTTGTTGTTGTAATTTTTCCAAAATTATACTGTGCGTCTACCCCGATATTCCAGTCTTTCATTATTTTGTATGATAAACCAAAATACACTTTATTTACACCACCTTTTCCATCAAGCTGCGAACTCGTTGCTCCTTCTGTTGCAGAATTGTCGTCACGTATTTTGTATCCTACTGAAGTTACAGGAATCAAACCGAATGAAGCACCAAATTTTCCCATTGGGATTCCTAACGCCAAATAATCAAAAGTAGAACGCTGTGCTTTTTCTGATGCAGAAGTTGTTTTTAAATTTGAAGTCGCAAATGTCCCTCCAACTGTAAAAGTTGTCTGAATTAAGCTGGCATAACTTGCCGGATTTTCTAAATTTAAGTGAATCGTATCTTGCTCTACTGCAACTCCTGCCATAGATCTGTTTTCAAGAGTTCCCTTGAATCTCACATCTCCTATTCCGAAAAAAGAATAAGGTGAAGCAGTACCTTGTTGAGCGAATGAAACGAACGATATAAGCAAACAAGCGCTTAGTATTACTTTTTTAATCATTGTCGATTTTATATTGATATGTTTGGCTCAAACTCTCCAGAAGGAAATTTGAATTGGCAAATATGGTATTTTTTAATCGTTTAGCCAAAAAATCTGCATCGCCTCCCGTTAAAATTATGATAAAATTTGAAAACTCTTTGCGATATTCATCGATAAAACCGTCAATCTCATAGACGAAACCATTGACAACACCAGAATGTATGGCTTGTGCCGTAGAGTTTCCTACATAAGAATCGGGTTCTTCTAAGGTTAGTAACGGCAGTCTGGCTGTAAAATTATGCAATGATTCATATCGTAAGCGAAGACCAGGAGAGATGGCTCCTCCTAAATAATTGTCATTTTCGTCGATAAAATCGTAGGTAATGCAAGTTCCTGCATCTATAACTAAACGGTTTTGTTTTGGAAATTGTAATGTGGCTCCTGCTGCCAAAATCATCCTGTCTATTCCCAAAGTTTTTGGGGTTGCATATTTATTATGGAAAGGAAAAACATCTTCGTGGGTAAAAAAATGAACTTTGAGTCTATTTTCAAAAGTTAAAAATGATTGTTTTTCGATATTTCCTACCGAAGCAACAACCAAATCCGAGCATTTTGGATATTTTTCTAAAATTTTTTCAATTTTTTTTTCGAGTTCGTTTTTCTCAAAAATAAAACTTTCTAGGGCAGTATTATCCTCAAAGACAGACGCTTTAATTCTGGTGTTTCCGACATCAACCGTTAAAATCATATTTCCTTTTTTGCTTTTGCGAAGATACGAATTGATTTTTTCTAAAAAATGTTTTGCACAAACCAAAAATGATTATATATTTGCACCCGCAACAAGCACGGTACCTTAGCTCAGATGGTAGAGCAATGGACTGAAAATCCATGTGTCCCTGGTTCGATCCCTGGAGGTACCACAAAACCCGAATAGAAATATTCGGGTTTTTTGTTTTTATACTTTTCTGTTTTTCAATCACAGTCCCTATAGTCATGGATGATGTCATTAAGTTAATTTTTTTGTATTAATTTTTTGAATAGCCTCCAGCTTCAGCTGGAGGTGTTTAACAAACCAACAATAAGGCTTTAGCCAAATCATGCATTTTTGGCTAAAGCCATTTCTATTGCTTTTTATGCAAACTCCAGCTAAAGCTGGAGCCAATTCAAAAAAACTTTGCGAGTCTTTGCGATTAAATTCAAAAGTCAACAAATAGACAGTTTTTGTTAAAAAAGTATTGACTGAATAAAAAAATATCTTCTATATTCGTAAAACTGTATTTTTACATTTCATTCATTAATAAGATCTCAAAGCAGTTTTATGAGCAAAACTTCTACTAAGGGCATTTGGAAAGTAATTTCGGCCTCTTCTATGGGCACCATGATTGAATGGTACGACTTTTACATTTTTGGCAGTTTAGCTGTCGTTATTTCGACAAAATTTTTCCCTAGTGACAATCCAACCGCAGCGTTTTTATCTACTTTAGCCACATTCGCCGCTGGATTTGTAGTCCGTCCATTTGGGGCCTTATTTTTTGGAAGACTTGGAGATATTATTGGCCGTAAATATACTTTTATGGCTACCTTATTATTAATGGGTGGCTCAACCTTTTTAATAGGTTGTATTCCGAGCTATGAAACTATTGGCTTTCTAGCTCCTTTATTAGTTCTGATTTTACGTTTACTGCAAGGTCTTGCTCTAGGAGGAGAATATGGCGGAGCCGCAACTTATGTAGCTGAACATGCTCCAGCTGGAGAAAAAGGATATTGGACTTCCTGGATTCAGACTACTGCCACAGTTGGTTTGTTTATTTCTCTAATGGTTATTCTAGCAACCAAAAGTGTACTTTCTGCCGAAGCTTTTGATTTATGGGGATGGCGTGTTCCTTTTTGGGTCTCTATTGCTATGGTTGGCGTTTCGTATCTGATTAGAAAAAATATGGATGAATCTCCTGTTTTCGCGAAAGCTAAAAAAGAGGGGACAACGAGTACAAATCCGTTAAAGGAAAGTTTTGGAAACCGATACAATTTAAAATTTGTTCTTTTAGCTTTATTTGGCGCTACTATGGGACAAGGCGTTGTCTGGTATACGGGACAATTCTATGCGATGAGTTTTATGAAAACCGTTATGAATATTGACTCTTCTCAAGTTGATGAATTATTAGGAATTGCGCTTTTAATTGGAACTCCATTTTTTATTGTTTTCGGATGGTTAAGCGATAAAGTTGGTCGCAAGTACATAATGATGTTCGGAATGTTGATTGCTATACTATCATACAGACCTATTTATAAAACGATGTACGACACAACTGATGTAAGCAAGAAAACAGAGATTCTTGAAACCCCAAGAGTTTCAACTGAAAGCAAAGCTGACGGAAGTTCAATCACAATTACAGAAAAAAAATATACAGACGGTACATCTGTGGTGGAGAAAAAAACGTATTTGAACAAAAAGGATGCTCAAATCAGCATTTCAACAACAATTAATTCAAGCGATAAATGGACATTGACCTTTTTAGTTTTTATTCAGGTACTATTTGTAACCATGGTTTATGGCCCTATTGCGGCATTTTTGGTAGAAATGTTTCCAACCAAAATTAGATATACTTCCATGTCTCTTCCTTATCATGTAGGAAATGGAATTTTTGGCGGATTGCTCCCTGCCATATCAACTTACTTTGTATCACATGCCAAAACAGCAGGCAAAACCGATTTTTATTTGGACGGATTATGGTATCCAATAATTATTGCAGGAATCTGCTTTGTAATTGGAATGATTTATATTGACAACAAAAACAAAACTACTCACCTTTAAAATTTAAAAAATGAATGCGATTAAACAAGTTTTAGGGGCTTTATGGATTGCTTTAGCGGCTGCAGCGGCTTATTTCTGTGTCTTTGAGTTTGGTTTACCTAAACTACTTTCGGACCAGCAGGATGATTTGGTATTTGGTGCCATTATTCTATTTATACTTACACCACTTATTGTTATGGGCTTAGGAACATTTGGATATTATTCTCTAATTGGAGAATACAACGATACGAAAAGAAAAAATAAATAGACCCTATCTTAAAAAATCAGAAAAGGACTGTCTGCAATACGCAGAACAGCCCTTTTCATTACTAACCTAACCAAATTTTTAATCTGTTAAGATCTATTTTTAAGTTTATCTTTTAATAAACTTCATCATCTGAGTTTTACCGTTTTCGTCAGAAGTTTTTACTATATACAATCCTGATTGCAATTCGCTTACGCCAAATTGAGAATCGGATGTACCATTTGAATTAAAGCTTTTCACCAGCTGACCTGAAACAGAATAAATTTGAACTTTTACAAAACCAGCATTTAGAGTAAAATAATCTGCCACTGGATTTGGATACAGATTAACAGCATTTCCTTTTTCAAAATCCTCTATTGCTAAATTTGCCACTTTGTTCCCGTAAATTCTATATTCTCCAGCCGGTAGATTTATAGGAGCATTTACATCTGTTACAGTAATAGTGGTATTATCCATTAAATTATACCAGATTCCTGCATACGGAAAACCAGTCGCAACGTTTTGAGCCGTAGTATCAAAATTTGCTAATATCAAAACATCTTTTAACTGTGCGGAAGTTAAGCTGCTGTTGGTAATTTTGATGTTTACTGCTAAAGTAGCCGCATTGTTCATTGTTGCTGTCCCTAAAAATACTGGCTCAGTTTTTTTAAGCGTAATCATTTTAGCCCAATCGTTATAAATTTTATTGCGATTAGAATTTCCTAACCAATTATTTACCCATTGAGGTTGTGGTTTAGTATCTAATTTACAATCCCCTCCTGTAGCATCTGAATCTGTATTTACGGAATTATCATTACAAGTAAAAATAGAGCTTTCCCAACCTAATTCTCCAAAATGCCAAATCATTTTTGGCCCTGGAATCAATAAAGAAACCGCACCAATGGCTGACATTCTAGACAAAGCCGTATTTAATGTTTTTACATTATATGCACCATTTACAGCTCCATACTGTACATTTTTATACATCAAGCGTTCTTCGTCATGGCTTTCTGCATAACCCATTAATCGATTGGCAGTAAAACCACGGTTTGCACTATTCATTCTAAAAATGTTGCTCTCAGAAGCATACCCCATCGACAACTGATTGTACTCTTTAGTCATTTTTCCCCACATCATTACACCTTTACTCGGTGTTTCTTCTACTCTATAATTTGCCCATTCTTTTTCTTCTGCATCAGTTCCTAAATGTTCAAAAATGGTATAATGTGTCGGATCTATTGCCCATGAAAAGTCAGCATATTTTTTCAGAATATCAACACGGTCTTGTTTGTATGAATCCGTACATGCATTATCGCCTGCTGTGCATAATTGAGTAAAACCTTTAGTTAAATCCCAACGGAAACCGTCAATTTTATATTCTTCAATCCACTGCTTAATTACTCGATTTACATAATATTGCGTTTTTAGAGATTGATGATTAAAATCTTCACCAACGCTATAACTATGTTTTGCTACAGTATTAAAATACGGATTTTCTGCAGTTGGCGAACCAAAACCATCTCCATCTGGATCATTCATCCACATTCTCACCATCGGATTTCTTCCGAAAGCGTGATTTAAAGCCACATCAAGAATTACAGCAATTCCGTTTTGATGGCATAAATCAATAAACTCTTTTAATTTATCTGAAGTTCCGTAAAACTTATCCAGAGCCATATGAAATGAAGTGTTATAACCCCAACTTTCATTGCCTTCAAATTCCATCACCGGCATTAATTCGATCGCATTGATTTTTAGATTCTTAAAGTAATCTATTTTATCAATTAAGCTTTGATAGCTTCTTGCCGCATCAAAATCACGAACTAAAACTTCATAAACAACTAACTTTTCTTTTTGAGGTTTTTCAAAATTAGCTACTTGCCAATTATACGGAGTCTGCCCTGTTTTTAAAACTGTAACCTCAAAATTTTGTCCCGTTGGATAAACTGGCATATTTGGATATTTAGCAGCCGGAATCGAAGGATCATCATAAGGAGATAACACCAAAGTAGAATAAGGATCTGCAGTTTTTACCATTGCTGGCGAATTGGCAAGTGGCGTTGCATCGACAACCCAATACTGATATGTATTATTTTCACCTGAAACCAAACCTGTTAGTTCTAGCCAAAATTTTCCTGAAGACGGATCTTTTTTCATGGCATAAGCCGATGTTGGCTGCCAATTATTAAAACTTCCCGCTACATATACAAAATCCTTTAAAGGCGCATCTAATACCAATGTTGCTTTTGTAAAATCGGTAGGATTATAATTAATTCCATCAACCAAACCTGCTGGCATAGCTTCAGAAACAGTATTTGGATTTATAACTACTGTAAATTTCTTTGAAACTACGGTTGCTCCTTGAGTGGCAACTAATTCATAATTTTGGTTTCCTACAATATTAGTATGTGTATAAGAATAACTTGAAGTACTGGTATTTGTATTGATTGTTGTTCCGTTAGCTTTTAATGTATAACTCCCCGCACCTCCAGTATTTGTTGCCGTAATATTAAAACTTGAACCAGAATTAATAATGGTTGTACTATTTTCGACTGGAGAAGTCAAAGTAACTTGAAAAGATCCTACATTAAGAAAAAAATCGGAACATGATGGCGCCAATTTCATCGTCTGACTTCCATTCGCGCTTCTAAATACAATTCCCATTTTGGTTGCTGCAATTTGCTGAGCCGATGTTAATCCGAAATAGATACTAGGAGTAATTGTAATGCTCCAAGTGCCATTCGCATTTTTAGTCATTAGACCAACACCATCATCTACACCCCAATTTCCTTTGGCGGTTTGCCAAGGACTTGCATCGGTACCAATTCCTGAATGCATATACACTTTTGTTGGATTGGTTCCCATTGTATTGCACGTGCTTGATGCAAATGAAGCCGTAATCGTAATAGGCTCATTTACCTGAAACACTGCTGGTGAAACTGATATTTGTTGAGCATGGATAGCAAGTGACAGTAAAAAGAAAATAAAAAGTATTATTTTTTTCATAATCTAGTGGTTTGTTTGGTTAGTTAGCTTGATTAAAAAAGGGCTATCTGGAGATAGCCCTTTTTTGTAGATTCCATTAAAAAACTAGTCTAATGTAATTTTTTTCGCACCATTGTCAATAGTTAAAACTCTTGGTCCCGTTGGTCCAGTATATTTAAAGTTACTATCACCATCACCAGCGTTTACTAATTCGTCATCGATAGTGTAACCCAATCCTGAATAATAAGTATAATTGTGACTTGCATCCCAGTTACCATTACTTGTAAAGTTATTTCCTAAGAATTCTCTAAATGCTTCTCCACTTTTAAGAACAACTTTTACTTGATAAACATCTGTTTTACCAACTACTAATGGGAATTCTGTTTCAGCATCACCATCCCAAGACCATCCTCCTGGAGTAGCAGCACCAACTAACCAGTGAGAAGTTGCTAATGGAGTGTGATAAGGAGTAGCTTTAAAAGTATAGAAGTTAGAATATTGCGCTTCAGCTCCGGTACCAACTGTAGCTTTGATACGAATATCAACATTGTTTTCTTCTTTCTCAATAAACCCTCCATTTACTAGAGCCGAGTTCAATTCCGCAACTGTTAAAGCTTTATAACGTGCTGTAGTTGTAGTAACAGTCACAGGCGTTGCAAATTTTGTTCCTGCTTTTGCGATTTCAATAGTATAATTAACAACAGTCGCTGTACCATCATACTTTGCATAATCCCAAATTACTGTTGTAGCAATCTCATTTTCATTTTCTTTTGTAAGAACAATGTTGAAATCATTTTGTGGGCTAAGCAAAACTGGTGCCGATGCTGGCGTAATTACTGGTCTGTCTTCTACATCATCTGCATTACATGACACCGCTAATACACCAATAAATGCGATTAAAATTTTATATATATTTTTCATTTTGTTTATTTTTTTATAAAGGTTAGTTAGTATCCTGGATTTTGTTTTAAAGTTGGGTTAGCTTGAATAGCTCGCGACGGAATAGGCATCAAATCTCTGAATAAGTCTGTACCACTACCATTTTTTACGCCACCTTTCCATTGCCAGATTTTAGATGATCCTGTGAATTTACCAAAACGGATCAAATCTGTTCTTCTATGACACTCCCAAAACAATTCGCGAGCTCTCTCATCTAAAAGAAAATCTAAAGTTAAATCTGTAGTTGTAATAATACCCGCACTAGCTCTCGCTCTAATTTTATTTACATATCCTAATGCTGTTGCAATATTACCTGTTGATGCTCCTCTAAGTGTTGCTTCAGCATACATTAAATACACATCTGACAATCTAAACATTGGGAAATCTGTATCAGGAACATCCTCTCTTTGAGCTGCTGTACCATCAGAATTAATATTGGTAAATTTTGTAACCGCGTAACCATTAGTAAAAACCCCAAAATCAGCAATATCTAAAGTTTGTCCATCAGTATAAAAAGTACCTCTGTGGTCAGAAGTTGCCGTTACGTCAGGAAATAATCGAACAAATTCTGGTCTTGCTCTTGTTCCTGACCAACCTCCATTCATTCCTAAACTAGCACCTGGCAAACTACCACCAATAGCTGCATGAATAATAAAACTCATACCTCCTCCTACTGCTCTAATAGCATTACCATCACTAACAACTGGAAATATAACTTCTTTTTGCGCTCCATTTCTGTCATTATTTGCAGAGAATAAATAACGATAAGGTACATCTGCAAAAGTATAAGCAGAACCTGTTATGATATCATTACAAACTGTAGCTGCTTCAGTATATCTTTCTGTTCCTGTATAAACTTTAGAATTTAAATAAATCTGTGCTAATAAAAATTTAGCTGCAGTTTTATCAACTCTTCCATATTCATTAGATCCAGAAGGAGCCAATGTTTTATCAATATCTTTTAACTCTGACTCTACATAAGCAAAAACTTCCGCTCTAGTTTTTTGTTCTGGATAAAAGAAACCAACAGGGTCTTTTTCAGTAGTGATTGGCACATTTCCGAACAAATCCATTAAATTATAATATGAAAATGCTCTTAAGAAACGAACTTCTGCTCTAAATCTCTCAACTTCTGCTTTCTTTGCCGCATCAACACCACGCTCCGTTAGTTTTTCGTCTGTTGTTTGTCTCAGAAACTCGTTAGCAACACTAATTTCATAAAATGCTCTTGAGAAAACTCCATATAAAAACTGGTTGCTTGGACTCCATTTTTGTCCATTTATTGCTGGTAAACCGTCATCAGACCAAGCAATAATAGCTTCATCAGTAGGGAATTCTTGAGTAACAAAAAGCAAACGTAAATAACTACTAAAATCACCTCCAAGACCTGAAATATCAGCTTGTCCATCACCATCATTTCCTCCTACATATAGACCAGCATATAATTTTGCCAATACTTGTTTGTAAGATGTCGGATCTTTAAAAAAGTCATCAGAAAGAAACTCATCATCATCTGTTGGCTTCACATCCAAATCGTTCGTACACGAAGTAAGTGTCATATTTAATCCTAAAATTAATAGGAGAAAATAAGATATATATTTAAATGATATTTTCATTTTATTGATTTTTAAAATTTTATTTTTCAATGTACTATTAGAAATTTGCATTAACTCCAAACAAGAATGTTCTTGCTCTAGGGTAAACGTTATTGTCTATTCCGTTGAATTTTTCAGGATCCAAACCATTGTATTTTGTAAGAACAAAAACATTTTGAACTCCCGCTGTAAATCTTAGTGATGCTGCTTTTAATAACGTTTTATTAAAAGTGTATCCTAATACAATGTTATCCAACTTAATGAAAGAAGCGTCTTTTACGAAGTAATTAGAATAATTACGCTGTGTTCCATTAGAGTTACTTTCAGTAGTAAAACCAGTATTAAAATAATCTGTAGTTATATTAGCTAAATCAGTTTGTCTTCTTAATCCTGCTTCTAAATATCCTTTATCTGAACTCACGTTATCGAAAATATAATTTCCTAAACTAGCTCTCCAGTTCATTGAAAAATCGAAATTTTTGTAATTTAAAGTGGAGTACAATCCAAAAGTGTAATCTGCTGTTGGCTTATGGAATTTATAACGGTCAGCATCTGTAATAACCCCATCGCCATTTCTATCTGCATAAGCACCTTGAATTGGTCTTTTGTTTGCATCATATAATTGTTCGAATACAAAGAATGAATTTGGCGCAAATCCTTCTGAATGAATTAAAACTTGGTTTCCAGTTCCTCCAGCAATGTTATCTCCTGTCAAATATCCTTGGAATCCAGGAATTGTATTTCCTAAATCAGAAATTTTCTGATCAATGTAAGTTGCATTAACAGCAACATTCCATGTTAATTTATCATTTTTAATAATGTCAGACTGAAGGCTGAACTCAACCCCTTTTGTTCTAACGCTACCAATATTACTATAACCCTGGTTTCTAATATTTGCACCATCTGGCACAGGAATATTTGCTAATAAATCGCTTGATTTTTTGTCAAAATAGTTAACAGAACCTGTCAATCTTTCGTTAAAAAATCCAAAATCAACCCCTAGGTTCATCTCTGCAAGATCTTCCCATTTTATATCTTCATTATATCCTTCAGGTCTTGCAGCTCTGTAAATAACTCCGTTAAAAACATATTGCGTATTAAGTGTTCCTAAAGTCACACGACGTAAGTAATCGTATGCAGGCGGAATATCTTGTTGTCCTGTAGTACCGTAACCTACTCTTAATTTCAAACTAGACAAAGTCTCATTATCTTTTAAGAAAGCTTCTTCTGCCATATTCCATGCAAAAGCTCCTCCCGCAAAATTACCCCATCTGTTTTCTTTAGAGAAACGAGAAGTTCCGTCTCTTCTATAGTTTACAGTTAATAAATACCTACTGTCGTATCCTAAATTCAAACGTCCAAAATACGATTGCAAGTTAACGTCTGGATCTGTAGTAACATCCGCAGGTGGATTCGGCTGCTTAATGTCTCCTGAATTATATCCCTCACGCTGGAACAACTGATAGTTGTATCCTGCAGTAGCATCAATCTTAAACTTTCCTAAATCTTTAGTATAATTAAAGTAAGTATTTAAGTTTTTATTCTGACGGTGATCTGTATAATGCGTGTATCCTCCTAGATTAGTCCAGTTGCCTTTATCAAATGTAGTAGGCTGATATCCTAAAATACTCTCAGTACTGATTGCATTGTAACCATCACTATCAAATGCATCGATACCTGCTTCTGCAACGATTCTTAAGTCTTCGAAGAAATGGAATTTATAATCTAATCTAATATTACCCCATTTTCTTGTAGAAGTTGCTCTTCTATCTTCTTGATTTAATCTTGCCACAGGGTTTCTTGCTGGCAATAATGGTACATTTCCGTTTGGTTCCAACCATTCGAAGTATCCTCCATAACGAGAACCTGCTTCGTAAACTGGCTGAGTTGGATCAAATATAATAGCACTACTAATTACTGCTCCTTCATTTTGGAATTGATTTTTTCCAAAAGCTAAATTTCCAGTAATGTCAATTTTTAAGTGATTGTCAAAAAGAACTGGATTCAACGATAACGATGTCGTAGTTCTTTCAAAAGAAGTGTTTCTTAAAATTCCAGGATTATCAACATTTCCAACAGATAAACGTGCTGGTAATTTGTTGAATAAAGAGCCGCTTACAGAAATATTATTGTTTGTTGTTAAAGCAGTATGGAAAATTTCATCCTGCCAATCAGTATTTGCTGTACCTAACAAAGCTTTTTGAGCTGCAGTACCTTTTTCATTTACCAAAGCACGATATTGATCTGCACTTAAAACGTCAACAGTATTAGCAACAGTATTGATACCAACTTGAGAGCTAAAGTTGACTTTTACACCACTTTTTGTACCTTTTTTAGTTGTAATAACAATTACACCATTTGCTGCACGAGAACCATAAATTGCCGCTGCAGACGCATCTTTAAGAACAGTGAAAGATTCAATATCATTAGGATCAATTGTAGACAAAACACTTGTTGCTCCATCAGGAACTGAATTACTCATTGGAAGTCCGTCAATAACAATTAATGGCTCATTAGAAGCACTTAATGAAGATCCTCCACGAATTCTAATATCTGCTTTTGCTCCTGGAGCTCCACCTCCAACTACATTTACACCAGCAATACGTCCGCTGATTAATGTCTCAGGAGTTACGTTAATTCCTTTATTAAAGTCTTTTGCAGCAATTTGAGAAACAGATCCTGTTGCGTCTTTTTTCTTCACAGTCCCGTAACCAACTTGCACCACAACTTCTTTAAGCTGATTGGTGTCTTCTTCTAAAGTAACGTTAAGTGTTTTTTGACCTGTGTACTCAATTGTTTCTGTTTTGTAACCAATAAAAGAAACAACAATTTTGTTACCATTTTTAACATTTGATAGCTGGTAATTTCCATCAAATCCAGTTGATGCGCCATTTGGAGCACCTTGTACATTTACATTTACCCCTGGTATTGGCTGACCTGTCGTTTTATCAACAACAGTCCCTTTTAAAGTGTTCTGAGCCAACACTGTAAAAGGCAACAATAGGAATAAAAATAACAACTTTTTGTAAATTGTTTTCATACTTTTTGTTTAAATTAGTTTTGAGTTTTTGAATGTTAGTTAAGTTTTTAATTTTACTTCGAATTTCAAAATTATGAATTTATTAACATGCTCGACAGCAGGCACTTTTTATTGCTTTACGAAAACGTGGTAGTGTTGAAAACTTTCTATTTTTTGTAATCTTTCAGTGTTAAAATTGCAAATACCAAAAATATTATACACCTTTATTATTAATTAGATTTTTTTCGATTAACTCCATGAAACGTAAAATAACCCTCAAACAGATTGCAAAGGAACTTGATGTATCCATTTCAACTGTCTCAAAATCACTCAGAAACAGTCTTGAAATTGGAGAAGAAACACGCCTAAAAGTTCAGGCTTTTGCAAAGTTTTATAACTATAAACCAAACAATATTGCCCTTAGTTTAAAAAACCGAAAAACGAAGAGTATCGGCATCATTATTCCCGAAATTGTACACTACTTTTTCTCTACTGTAATCAACGGAATTGAACAGGTTGCGAACGAATATGGCTATAGTGTTGTCATCTGTGTATCTGATGATTCTTTTGATAAAGAAGTGCTAAATATGGAGATGCTGGCCAACGGAAGCATCGACGGCTTTATCATGTCTCTTTCTAAAGAAACACAGTATAAAGGCGACTTCCATCACATTACAGAAGTTATCAATCAAGGAATGCCCGTAGTCATGTTTGACCGCGTTACCAACGACATTTTATGCGATAAAGTAATTATTGATGATAAATCTGCAGCGTATGAAGCGGTTCAGAGTTTAATTGACAGCGGACGTAAAAAAATTGCTTTAGTTACAACTGTAGATTATGTAAGCGTTGGAAAACTGCGAACTGACGGTTACGAAAAAGCGTTACTAGATAATGGACTACCCTTTAATGAAGATCTAATCATAAAGATTGAAGATGTAGATACTTGCGAAATAACTATTTCTGAGCTTCTGCACGCCAGAGCTTTCGATGCTGTTTTTGCTGTAAATGAGCTTTTTGCAGTAACAATTATCAAAACCGCAAATAAAATGGGATTAAAAGTTCCTGAAGATTTAGCAGTAATTGCTTTTACCGATGGAATTATTTCAAAATACTCAACTCCAAGTATTACAACTGTAAGCCAAAGTGGCGAAAAAATGGGAAATAAAGCTGCTAAAATGCTTATAGAAAGGATAGAAGCCGAAGAAGATGACGATGAAGAACACAATGAAAATTACATCACCGAAGTTATAGAAACTCATCTTATAAAAAGAGAATCTACTGACTAAAATACTTAAAATCAATATTTTCTAGAGCCATAAAAAATATTTATGGCTTTTTTATTAGCATATATAAAAAAATAATTTATAATTTTACGCCCGTCAAGGCTTTTAGTTTTACTTCGAAAGGAACAAAGTTTTGATAAGCAAAGCGCTTATCGTATAATTTTCACAAATTACGATAATGGAAAAGCGTAAATTAAGTTTCTGGGAAATCTGGAACATGAGTTTCGGATTCTTAGGAATCCAAATGGGGTTTGCACTTCAGAATGCAAATGCCAGCAGAATTCTTCAAATTTTTGGTGCTGATGTACATGAACTTTCGTGGTTCTGGATTATTGCTCCTCTAATGGGATTAATAGTTCAGCCTATCATTGGTCATTATAGCGACAAAACCTGGGGAAGATTCGGCAGACGAAAACCTTTCTTTTTAGTGGGAGCCGTTTTAGCTTCGGTAGGATTAATTCTAATGCCGCAGGCTAATATTTTCATTTCTGTTTTACCTGCCTTATGGGTTGGAGCTGGAATGTTAATGATTATGGACGCTTCTTTCAACATTGCAATGGAACCTTTCAGAGCACTTGTTGGAGACAATTTAAGAACAGACCAGCGTACTGCAGGATTTAGTATTCAGACTTCATTAATTGGTTTTGGAGCCGTAATTGGTTCTGCATTGCCATACATTCTTACGAAATATTTTGGCGTGCCAAACAGCACAGTTCCTGGAAGCGTTCCGTTAAATCTAACGTTGTCTTTTATTATCGGAGCGGCGGTTTTAATTGGCTCAATCTTAGTTACGTTATTCACAACAAAAGAATATTCGCCAGAAGAATTAGCAAAATTTGAAGATCCACAAAATGATGCAATTTCTGATTCCGAAGAAAAATCAAAAATCACAGACATCTTTACCGATTTTGCAAAAATGCCTGTTACAATGCGTCAGTTAAGCTGGGTGCAGTTTTTCTCTTGGTTCGGATTATTCGGAATGTGGGTTTTTACCACTCCGGCAATCGCACACCACATTTACGGTTTACCATTAGAAGATACGTCAAGCCAACAATATCAAGACGCTGGTGACTGGGTCGGAATACTGTTTGGTGTTTACAACTTAGTTTCGGCTATCGTTGCTTTGTTTTTCTTACCCTATATCGCTAAAAAAATTGGGCGAAAAGCAACACACTCACTTTCATTAGTCATTGGAGGAATTGGATTAATCTCCATTTATTTCATGCCAAATGAAGACTGGGTTGTACTTCCAATGATCTTAATCGGAGTTGCTTGGGCGAGTATCCTAGCAATGCCATACGCTATTCTTGCGGGTTCTATTACACCTAAAAAAATGGGAGTTTACATGGGAATCTTCAACTTTTTTGTTGTTATTCCTCAAATTGTAAATGCTCTAATTGGTGGTCCAATTGTAAAATACATTTACAACGGAGACGCAATTTATGCCTTAGTTACAAGCGGGGTTAGTTTTTTAATTGCTGCTGCTTTAGTTTCTAAAGTAAAAGACGTAGACGACTTTACTCAAAAATCATAACAAAGAATTTTCCATACAATGAGCAAAAAAGCATTCATATTCGATCTTGACGGAGTGATCGTTGATACCGCTAAATACCACTTTTTGGCTTGGCAGAAAATTGCCAAATCGTTAAATATCAATTTTACCCATGAAGATAACGAACTTCTAAAAGGTGTTAGCCGCGTTCGTTCGCTAGACATTATTCTTGGGTTAGGAAATGTTCAGGCTACTCAAGAACAAAAAGATCAATGGTTAATTCAAAAAAATGAAGATTACCTATCTTATTTAGTTGACATGGATGAAAGTGAGGTTCTTCCAGGGGTTTTAAAAATTCTAAAACTATTAAAAGATAAAAATCAAGGAATTGCACTAGGTTCTGCCAGTAAAAATGCAAGACCAATTTTAGAAAAAACAGGCGTTCTGTCTTACTTCGATGTTATTGTTGACGGAAATGATGTCAGCAATGCAAAACCAGACCCTGAAGTATTCTTAAAAGCGGCTCAATTATTAAACATTGATCCAAAAAATTCAATTGTATTTGAAGACTCTGTTGCCGGAATTCAGGCAGCAAACATCGCAGAAATGGTAAGTGTGGGAATTGGTGAGGAAACAATTTTACATGAAGCTGATCACATTTTTAAAGATTTTACCCAAATCGAAACAAGCTTTATTGATGAGTTAATTGGATAATTAGAAAATGTGTCCATGAGATAATGTTGCTCATCGACAAATATTCTAATCAACAATTTCTCAAATGAATGTAAAAAGTTAATAAGAAACCAAGGCAATTATCTAATTACCAAATTGCCGAATTATCTAATTTAAAAGATGAACCAAGATTATATAAAACCAGACAATTGGTCTATTATTGAAGAAGGATTTGATGCAGAGAGAGTAAAATCTTCTGAAAGTCTTTTTAGTATCGGGAACGGCGCTATGGGACAGCGTGCAAATTTTGAAGAATCTTACTCTGCAGAAACTTTCCAGGGAAGTTACATCGCAGGAATTTACTATCCAGACAAAACAAAAGTGGGCTGGTGGAAAAACGGTTATCCAAAATATTTTGCCAAAGTACTTAACGCTCCAAACTGGATAGGAATTGATATCGAAATCAACGAGGAAAATCTTGATTTAAATACTTGCACCGAAGTTAGAAACTTCCGCAGAGAATTGAATATGAAAGAAGGATGGTACAACCGTTCTTTTGAAGCTGTTCTTAAAAACGGAACTGAAATCGCCGTAAATGTTCGTCGTTTTCTTTCTTTAGATTTAGACGAAGCCGGAATCATTAAATACGATATTACGCCTTTAAACAAAGATGCAAAAATCGTTTACAAACCTTATGTTGACGCTGGCGTAACAAATGAAGATGCGAACTGGGAAGAAAAATTCTGGGAACCGCTTGAAGTTAAAAAAGGCACAAATGAAGCTTTTGTAACGGCTCAAACGTTCAAAACACATTTTAAAGTTACCACTTTCATGCACAATACGATTTTGGCAAACGGAGAAAATATCAACGTTTCACCATCAACAATCGATTCAACTGTAGATAAAGTTCAATATACTTATGGAACTATAATTGCAAAAGGACAAACCTCAACAATTCAAAAAATTGGAGGTTACACGGTTTCTTTAAACCACGAAAATACTTTGGCTGGAGCCGAAAAAGTAATCAAATCTGCTGTTGCTTTAGGTTATGATGCTTTGCTTCAAAACCAAATTGATGCTTGGGCAAAAATCTGGGAAATGTCAGATATTACAATTGAAGGTGATGTTAAGGCACAACAAGGAATTCGCTTCAATATCTTCCAATTAAACCAAACCTATTCAGGAAAAGATTCTCGTTTGAATATTGGTCCAAAAGGTTTCACTGGAGAAAAATACGGCGGATCAACTTATTGGGACACTGAAGCTTATTGTATTCCGTTTTATATGGCGACAAAAGATCAGCAAGTGGCAAGAAATTTATTGACGTATCGTTACAACCAATTAGACAAAGCGATTGAAAACGCCAAAGATAATTTAGGTTTCAAAAACGGTGCGGCTTTATACCCGATGGTGACCATGAATGGTGAAGAATGCCACAACGAATGGGAAATCACACACGAAGAAATTCACAGAAATGGAGCAATTGCTTTTGCGATTTACAATTACAACCGTTACACGGGGGATTACTCTTATATTCCTGAAAAAGGTTTAGAAGTTTTAATTGGAATTGCGCGTTTTTGGCACCAGAGAGCTTCTTTCTCAAAAGATAAAAATCAGTATGTAATCCTTGGAGTTACAGGACCAAACGAATACGAAAATAACATCAACAATAATTTCTATACCAATTATATTGCAAAATGGTGTATTGATTTTGCTGCTGAACAAATCGAAAAAGTAGCTTCAGAATATCCTGCAGATCACAAACGCATTTTAGAAAAAGTGAGCCTTTCGGCGAATGAAATTCAGGAATGGAAAAAAGTGGCAGACGACATGTACTTCCCTATTTCTGAAGAACTTGGAATCTATTTACAGCAAGACGGTTTCTTAGACAAAGATTTAGTTCCTGTAAAAGATTTAGATAAATCACAGCGCCCGATTAACCAAAAATGGTCTTGGGATCGCGTTTTACGTTCGCCATACATTAAACAAGCTGACGTTTTACAAGGTTTTTATTTCTTTGAAGATCATTTTTCGAAAGAAGAACTAAAACGAAATTTCGAATTTTATGAATCATTTACGGTTCACGAAAGTTCGCTTTCGCCTTGCGTACACTCGATTCAAGCAGCAGCTTTAGATAAAATGGACATGGCATATACATTTTATTTAAGAACTTCTCGTTTGGATTTGGACGATTATAATAAAGAAGTGGAAGAAGGTTGCCATATCACGTCAATGGCTGGTACATGGATGAGTATCGTAGAAGGCTTTGGAGGAATGCGTGTTAAAAATGACCAGCTTCATTTCTCTCCAAAAATTCCGAAAGAATGGAATGGTTACTCTTTTAAAATTAATTTCAGAAACCAAATTTTAAAAGTAGCTGTAAATCACAACGAAACAACTTTTACTGTAGACGGCGATCAAGATTTAACAATTATCGTAAATGGAAATCCTGTAATTGCAAGTAAATTTGTACAAATAAATTAAATACAATACTCTAAAAATCAAAAAACATGAAAAACTTATTTTTCGCAAGTTTAATTTTGTTTGCGTTTAGCTCCGTTGCAAAAGCGCAACAATTAAAATCACCCGAAGGCAAGTTCGTAATGGAATTTTCTCTTCAAAACGACGGAACTCCAACGTACAATTTAAAATACAAAAACAAAGAAGTTGTAAAAACCAGCAAACTAGGTCTTGAGCTTAAAGATGATAAAAAATCTTTATTGAACGACTTTACAATTATTGATACGAAAACTTCAACTTTTGATGAAACTTGGAAACCAGTTTGGGGAGAAGTTGATCACATCAGAAATCATTATAATGAATTGGCTGTTACTTTAAATCAAAAAGGAACAGACAGACAAATCGTAATCCGTTTCCGTTTATTTGATGACGGTTTAGGATTCAGATATGAGTTTCCAGCACAAAAGAATCTTACTTATTTCGTAATCAAAGAAGAAAGATCTCAATTTGCCATGACTGGAGATCATACTGCTTTCTGGATTCCAGGAGATTATGACACTCAGGAATACGATTATACAAAATCAAAATTATCTGAAATTAGAGGTTTATCTCAAAAAGCATATACGGCAAACGTTTCTCAAAGATCTTTTTCTCCAACAGGAGTTCAAACTTCTTTGATGTTAAAAACGGCTGACGGAATCTACATCAACTTACACGAAGCAGCTTTAATTGACTATTCTTGTATGCACTTGAATTTAGACGATAAAAACTTAGTTTTCGAATCTTGGCTAACTCCAGATGCAAAAGGAGACAAAGGTCACATGCAAGCGCCAAATCACTCTCCTTGGAGAACGATTATCGTGAGCGATGATGCTAGAGAAATCTTAGCTTCAAAAATGACTTACAACTTAAATGATCCATCAAAAATCGAGAATACTTCTTGGATTAAACCAGTAAAATATGTTGGTGTTTGGTGGGAAATGATCACGGGAAAAAGTTCTTGGTCTTACACTAACGATTTCCCTACAGTTCAATTAGGCGTTACTGATTTTGCGAAAGCAAAACCAAACGGAACTCACGGTGCAAACAATGCTAACGTAAAAAAATACATTGACTTTGCTGCAGCAAATGGTTTCGATGCCGTTTTAGTTGAAGGATGGAATGAAGGCTGGGAAGACTGGTTCGGTCACTCAAAAGATTATGTTTTTGACTTCTTGACTCCTTACCCGGATTTTGATGTAAAAGGTTTACACGAATATGCAAAATCTAAAGGTGTAAAAATCATCATGCACCACGAAACTTCTGGATCTGTTCGTAACTACGAGCGTCACATGGATGCTGCTTACAAATTCATGAACGATAACGGATACGATGCTGTAAAAAGCGGTTATGTAGGTGATATTTTGCCAAGAGGCGAAAACCACTACAGCCAATGGATTGTAAACCACTATCAATACGCTATCGAAAAAGCTGCTGATTATAAAATTATGGTAAACGCTCACGAAGCAGTTCGTCCAACAGGAATTGCAAGAACGTATCCTAACTTAATTGGAAACGAAGCAGCAAGAGGAACAGAATACCAAGCTTTTGGAGGTTCTAAACCAAATCACGTAACTGTTTTACCATTTACACGTTTAATTGGAGGCCCAATGGATTATACTCCTGGAATCTTCGAAATGGATATCAGTAAAATGAATCCTGACAACAAATCGCATGTAAACAGTACAATTGCAAACCAATTGGCATTATATGTTACTATGTACAGCCCATTACAAATGGCTGCTGATACTCCAGAAAACTACAACCGTTTCCCAGATGCATTCCAGTTCATCAAAGATGTGGCTGTAGATTGGTCAGAAAGTAAATATATCGAGGCTGAGCCTGGAGATTTTATCACTGTTGCTCGTAAAGCAAAAGGAACAAACAACTGGTTCGTTGGAAACGTAAATGGAGAAACTCCTCGTACATCTAACATCGATTTCAGCTTCCTTGAAAAAGGTAAAAAGTATACAGCAACAATTTATGCTGATGCAAAAGATGCGCATTACAAAACTAATCCGCAAGCTTATACCATCAAGAAAATTGCTGTAACAAACAAATCAAAATTATCTCAGTTTTCTGCTCCAGGAGGAGGATATGCAATAAGCATTATCGAAAACAAATAATTTAAATTAACCATATAAGAAATGTAAGTCCATTTAAATAGAAATCTCCCCAGTTTTTGTTTTAAATGTTCTTACATTTCTTACATAGTTTAAATTCTTTTTTAAGAACTTCGACATGAAAAAACAAGAAAAAACCTACTTATTTATTTTTTAGTTAAATTTGCCAAAATTTCGAAAACCGAAATTCTACTATTAAAAATAAATTAATATAAAAATGAAAAAAATTATAGTTTTCCTTTTAGCATTTTCACTGATTTCATGTCATCAAAAAAATGAAAAAGTTGAGAATAAAAAATTAGATTCTTTAACAAAAATTGATACAAATAAAATTGACGAAGATAGCATTACTATAGACAAAACACTTTATTCTGTTTATGATTTATCAAAAACGACAACGGCAATTGTGGTGAATCTGAATGAGGATGAAACTCGTAACGGAACTGAATTTGATAAAATTTTCAATCAGGTGAATGCAAAAGATTCTTTATATAACGTCTTAGATCAAGACGCTACTAAAGTCCAAAACTTTGAATATTACGATACGTTAGGAAGTTTTAAACTTATCAAAAGTAAAACATTAGAACGTGAGATTAAAAAGATTGTCGATGAGAGTTATTACGTTTATGGTACAAAGGGATTTTCGAAAGTAACGATAAACAACGTAGTTTGCGGACTTGATGAATGCCGAACCAATATTATTGCTTTTCCAATTGAAAATTTTGACACCGCTAAAAACGGTAAACCTCTTTTTTGCTCAAAACAATTATTAAAAATAAACTATCAGAACAACTATTCTGATATTGAGAAAAAAGTAAGGGCATTTGAAGAAAAGAAAAGCATTAATTATGATTATAAAGACGATATCAAGACGAAAATATTTGCCAATGTTGGAGATGCTTATTTTGCGTATAACGATGATTTTATTTGGGGAAAATATCCTGATAAAAGCAAATGTAAATTTCCCGGAAGAACAATCTATATCGTAAAAAAAGATCAACCCTTAAAGAAATTCTGGGTGAATGGTTTAGATCTATTTGGAATTCCCTGTGACTAAAACAGTCTTAACAGTTTTTTCGAGGTTAATCTCAAAAAAATTAAAGAACACTATAAATATTAGCGAAATTAACCTTTCAAATATTTATAATAAACCTTAAAAGCTATTATGAACAACCTAAAAATAAACCACTATATTTATAAATTAATTTTATTGGTTTTGTTGTTTTCCGCTTCCGCGAAAGCGCAAATCCAAAAAGTAGAACCACCATTTTGGTACGCAGGAATGAAAAATTCAAAACTGCAGATTATGTTCTACGGAAAAAATATTGCACAATATGAAACTTCGGTTTCTAATAATGTTGCGATCAAAAATGTAGAAAAAACAGAAAATCCAAACTATCTTTTCGTAACCATCGATACGAAAGACGTAAAAGCTTCTGAATTGGTTTTCTCTTTCAAAAACAAAAATAAAGTCGCTTTTACTCAAAAATATGCTCTTAAAGAAAGAAGATCCAATTCTGCAGAAAGAAAGAGCTACGATGCCTCTGACCTGATTTATCTAATCATGCCGGATCGTTTTGCTAACGGAAATCCGAAAAACGACAGCGACGCTTCTTTAACTGAAAAAGGAAACCGTCAAGATCCAAGCGGACGTCACGGCGGAGATATCGAAGGAATTATCAAAAACCTAGATTATATTTCATCTCTTGGCGCAACTACAATCTGGAGCACTCCTTTGTGCGAAGACAACGACAAACAACACTCATATCATACGTACGGACAATCTGATGTTTACAAAATTGATCCTCGTTACGGAACAAACGACGATTATGCTCGTTTATCGGCAGAAATGCACAAAAAGAACATGAAATTGGTTATGGATTATGTGACCAATCACTGGGGAATTACACACTGGATGGTTAAAGATTTACCAACAAAATCATGGCTTAATCAATTTGAAAACTACACTCAAACACATCACAGACGTGAAGTAATTACAGACATTCACGCTTCAAAAATCGATCAGGAAGTTTGCGTTGACGGTTGGTTTGTACCTTCAATGCCAGATTTAAATTTAAGAAATCCATTAGTTGCAAAATATCTAACTCAAAATGCTATTTGGTGGATTGAATTTGCTAACCTTGACGGATTTAGAGTAGATACTTATAATTACTCTGATAAAACTGCGATGGCAAATTGGGCAAAATCTATTACAGACGAATATCCTAATTTTAATATTGTAGGTGAAATCTGGATGCACAATCAGGCGAATTTAGCTTTTTGGCAAAAAGACAGTAAAATTGGTGCAATTGAAAACTACAATTCAAATCTTCCATCTGTAATGGATTTTACCCTTCAAAGTCAGATTACTTCTGCTTTCAATGAAAATGAACCAAACTGGGATAACGGATTGATTAAATTCTACAACAATTTTGCAATGGATTTTTTATATCCAAATACCAATAATATCTTAGTTTTTGCAGAAAATCACGATACAGATCGTATGAACGAAAAGTTCAAATATGATTTGCCAAAATACAAACTGGCGATGACTTTGTTAGCAACAGTTCGCGGAATTCCGCAAATCTATTACGGTTCAGAAATCGGAATGGGCGGTGATAAAGGCAAAGGCGGAGATGCCGATATTCGTCAGGATTTTCCAGGCGGATGGGCTGGCGACAAAAACAATGCTTTCACCAAAGAAGGAAGAACTCCAGAACAGGCAGCTTATTTTGATTTCTCTTCAAAATTATTCAACTGGAGAAAATCAAACGAAGCAGTTCATTTTGGAAAAATGAAGCATTACATTCCAGAAAATAACACGTATGTATATTTCAGATATACTGATGCTAAAACCGTAATGGTAGTTTTCAATAACAATGCAAAAGAACAGGTTGTTAAAACAGCTCGTTTTAAAGAAAGCATCAAAAACTACAAATCTGGTAAAGATGTTATAACAGGAAAAACATTCGATTTAGCTTCTGAAATTACTTTAGAACCAAAATCGGCTTTGGTTTTAGAATTGGAATAAAGCTTAACCGCGAAGTTCGCAAAGAGAAACGCAAAGTTCACAGTATTTTTTTTGCCACAGATTATAAAGATTAGCACAGATTTGTTTGCCACGAATTTCACTAATTTTCACAAATTTAAATATGATAAATTAATTCGTGAAGATTCGTGTAATTCGTGGCAAAAGAAAAAAATCATTTTAATCTGTGTAATCTGTGGCTATTTTTTTCAACACAATCTATGTCTAAAAAATTCCTAAATAATGAAAAAATACACTTTCCTTTTTTTATCTTTAGTATTCATAATTACGGGTTGTTCTGGCTCAAAATCAGTTACAATGAATAATACTTCGAAAACACCTTTCGTCTGGGAAGGAGCAAATGTTTATTTTTTACTTACAGATCGTTTTTACAACGGAGATACTTCCAACGACATCAATTTTAACCGAACTAAAACTCCCGGAAAACTTCGCGGATTTGAAGGCGGAGACATCATCGGAATTACAAAAAAAATCGAATTAGGTTATTTTGAAAAATTAGGAATAAATGCCATTTGGCTTACGCCGATTGTCGAGCAAATTCATGATGGTGTTGACGAAGGAACTGGGTTGAGTTATGGTTTTCACGGCTACTGGGCAAAAGACTGGACGGCTTTAGATCCAAACTTCGGAACCAAAGAAGATTTAGCCAATTTGGTAAAAAAAGCACATGAAAAAGGCATCAGAATCATTCTTGATGGTGTAATTAATCATACAGGGCCAGTAACTCCAGAAGATCCTGTCTGGCCATCTGATTGGGTTAGAACTGGCGTTGTCTGCGATTACAAATCGTTCGAAAATACAACCATGTGTACTTTGGTTGACAATCTTCCAGATGTTAGAACAGAAAGTACTCAGGAAGTAGCGCTCCCTCCTTTTTTAATTGAAAAATGGAAAAAAGAAGGTCGTTACGAAAAAGAAATCGCTTCATTAGACGAATTCTTCAAAAGAACAAATTATCCAAGAACACCAAAATATTACATTATCAAATGGCTTACAGATTATATTTTAGAATTCGGAATTGATGGTTACAGAGGAGATACTGTAAAACATACTGATGAAAATGTTTGGGCCGATTTTAAAAAGGAATGTGAATACGCTTTTGAGACTTGGAAAAAACATCATCCGATGCAAGTTCTAGATCAGAATCCGTTTTACACCATTGCCGAAGTTTACGGTTACGGAATCAGCGGTGGGCAGGATTATGATTTTGGAGATCGAAAAGTCAATTATTTCCAAAATGGTTTCGACAGCATGATCAATTTTGAATTTAAATGGAATGCTGCCCAAAACGATTACGAAGGTTTATTTTCTAAATATTCGAATGCACTTAACAATGACTTAAAAGGATATTCTGTTCTTAATTATATGTCTTCACACGACGACGGCCAACCTTTCGATGCTAACCGAACAAAAAGCATCGAAACCGCCAATAAATTATTACTTTCTCCAGGAATGTCTCAGGTTTATTACGGCGACGAATCAGCCAGATCTTTGGTTGTTGAAGGCACTCAAGGCGATGCCACTTTACGTTCAAATATGAATTGGGAGGATATCCAGAACAATCCTGAAACACAAAAAACACTTTTGCACTGGCAGAAATTAGGTCAGTTTAGACGAAATCATCCTGCAGTTGGTGCTGGCGTTCACAAACTGATTAATCCATATCCTTATACTTTTTCCAGAACGTTTACTAAAGGTTCCTTTACAGATAAAGTTGTTATGGGAGTAGATTTACCAAAAGGCAGAAAAGAACTTCCAATCGGTGACATCTTTCCAAACGGAACAAAACTAAAAGATGCTTATTCAAATCAAGAAGTTGAAGTTATTGATGGTAAAGTCATTATCGACAATGATTTTGATATTGTTTTACTGGAGATAATTTAACCGCAAAGCACGCTAAGTTTTGTTAGCCACGAATTCACGAATTATTTTTTCACAATCTTTAAGAATAAATAATTCGTGAATTCGTGGCTATTTAATTTTCACAAATCATTGTGTGCTTTGCGTAAAACTTTGCGACCTTTGCGGTTAAGAAAAAAACTGTAGAATGCTAAAAATAGCTCACAGAGGCGCCAAAGCCTACGAACCTGAAAATACTTTACAAGCTTTTCAAAAAGCCCTAGACTTAAATTCAGACGGAATTGAACTTGACGTTCACTTAAGCTCTGACGAACATATTATAGTAATTCATGACGAAACCATCGACAGAACAACAAACGGAAAAGGTCTTGTAAATGATTTTACTTTAGCAGAATTAAAATCATTTTTGATTGATGGGAAATATCAAATTCCAACTTTAAACGAGGTTTTCAATTTGGTTGATAAAAAATGCCTGATCAATATCGAATTAAAAGGTTTAGGAACTCCAAACAAAGTTGTCTCTTTAATTGAACAATATATCTCGGAGAAAAATTGGAATTACAATCATTTCATTGTTTCAAGTTTCGATTGGAATATGTTAGAGGAAACATCAAATCTAAATCCAAATATTCCGATTGGTGTTTTAACAGAAGAAGATATAAATATAGCTTTGGCTTTCGCCGAAAAAATAAAAGCAAAAGCCATAAATCCTGATTTTAATTTATTGAATAAAGAAAATGTGCATAAAATGCAGGAAAAAGGATTTCTAGTTTTGCCTTGGACAGTAAACACAGAAGAAGACATTCAAAAAGTAAAAAGTTATCAAGTAAACGGAATTATCTCTGATAATCCAGACAAAATATAAATAGCCACAGATTACACAGATTAACACAGATTTGTTTGCCACGAATTTCACGAATTGACACAAATTTATCATCCAAAAATAATTCGTGGAAATTAGTGAAATTCGTGGCGAAAGAAAAAATCCTTTTAATCTTTATAATCTGTGACAGAAAAAAATTAGTGCCAATTCGTGTAATTAGTGGCAACCAAAAAAAAATGATCAAAAATTTCGACATAATCATCGTTGGGGGGGGCGCAGCTGGTTTTTTTACCGCAATTAATATTGCAGAGAAAAATCCGAAACTTAAAATCGCCATTTTAGAAAGAGGCAAAGAAGTTCTTTCTAAAGTTCGCGTTTCTGGAGGCGGACGATGCAACGTTACACATGCTTGTTTTGAACCCAACGAATTAGTAAAGTTTTATCCTCGTGGCGAAAAAGAACTTCGCGGGCCATTTCACCAATTTTGTTCGGGCGATACAATTGAATGGTTCGAGAAACATGGCGTAGAACTAAAAATTGAAGAGGACGGAAGAATGTTTCCAGTTTCAAACTCTTCACAAACTATTATCGATTGCTTCTTAAAAGCAACTGAGAAACTAGGCATAAAAGTATTGACAGGTCAAAGTGTACAATCGATTTTCAAAAAAGAAAATCACTGGAAAATTGATACACAAAGTGACAATTATGCTGCCGAAAAATTAGTTATGGCAACAGGAAGCAATCCCAAAATCTGGGAAATGCTTCAGGAATACGGTCACGCTGTTGTAAGCCCCGTTCCTTCCCTATTTACTTTTAATATTAAAGATTCTCGAATTAAGGAGTTGCCAGGCGTTGCAGCTCAAGTAACCGTAAATGTAAAAGACACAAAACTTGAATCAACAGGACCTTTGTTAATTACGCATTGGGGAATGAGCGGACCAGCAATTCTAAAACTTTCGGCTTGGGGCGCAAGAATTCTGCACGATAAAAATTATCAGTTTACCATTTTTGTGAATTGGTTAAATGATGTTGATTTTGAAGATGCCGAAAAAATCCTAAAAGATTTAAAACAAGAACACGCTAAAAAAGCCGTTTCTAAAAAATCTCCTTTCGACTTCCCAAACCGTTTATGGGAAAGCTTGGTTTTAGCTTCGGGAATTGATACAGAAACCAAGTGGGCAGATTTATCTAAAATTCAATTGCAGAATCTAACTTCACAATTAACAAAAGCCGAATTTAAAGTCAACGGAAAAAGTACTTTCAAGGAAGAATTTGTAACGGCTGGTGGAATCGATTTAAAAGAGATCAACTTTAAAACCATGGAAAGTAAAATTCACGAAAACCTTTATTTTGCTGGTGAAATTGTAAACATCGACGCTATTACCGGCGGATTTAATTTTCAGAATGCCTGGACGAGCGGGTTTATTCTGGCTCAAAATATTTAACACAAAATGAAATTTAAAGGAATTATTTTTGATTTAGACGGAACGCTAGTAGATTCATTACATGACATTTCAGATGCGATGAACAAAGTACTTACCGCTCTAAGTTACCCAACACATGATTACGATACTTACCAATATTTTATCGGAAGTGGTTTACGAAATTTGGTAAGCAAAGCATTGCCAGCCACAAACAATTCTGATGATGAAATCGAAAGTTGTTTTGAATGTATGGTCGATGAATATACTAAAATCTGTACGCTGAAAACAAAACCTTATGATGGAATTGTTGAACTATTAGAAAACCTTACTTCACAAAACATCAAAATGGCGGTTTTCTCTAACAAAGCCGACGAATTAACGAAGAAAATAGCATCAGAAATATTTCCAAATCACTTTGACACAGCTATTGGTTTAAGCACAGAAGAACTTAAAAAACCAAATCCGTTTGAAGCGATTGAAATCAGTAAAAAATGGAATTTAAAACCAGAAGAAATCCTTTTCGTAGGCGATTCTGATATTGATATGAAAACGGCAGTAAACGCTAATATGTTTCCTGTTGGCGTTACTTGGGGCTACAGAACCGAAGATGAATTGAAAAACAGTGGCGCAAAAGCGGTTATTAATAATGCCTCTGAATTAATTGCAATTCTATAGTTATTTACAAAAGACTTGTATATATTTGCCTCCAAAAACAGGGCAAAACTTACAAAAAAAATGCAAAAAATATTATTAGCAGCTATACTTTTGTTTACAATTTATAGTTGTGAAAACGACAACGATTCTCCAAAAAATAAAGAAGAAAAAATAATATTAAAAACGAATGTTATAGATGCTGAATATTCCAAAAAGACAGATCAATTAGTCTTTATCTCATCAAATCCTTCTCAAGTAAACATTTTTAACTCCAACACCGAAACATTTCAAAAAATTTCATTGGCTTATGCCCCAACATGTATTTCTATTTCGCAAGATGGCAATACAGCTGTTGTAGGTCATGATGGCCACATCACACATGTTAATTTAAAAAATCCATCCATAATCCAAACCTACAACATTTCTTGCTCTGCACTTGATATTGTTCTTGGAAAAAATAGATGGGCGTATGTTTTTCCAGAAAAAGATCAATGGACATACATAAAAAGTGTTAACATGAATTTGGAATATAATTATGAAATGCCCATAAGTATATACAATCAATTACACGCTGGAGCTAAAGGAAGGTTACATCCTTCAGGTAATTATATTTACATGCAAAGTCCACTATCAAGAGGGCAAGTTCAACGTCTAACAATTAAAAATGGAGATATCGATGATAGATACGAATCTAACTTTGAAGAAGAAAACTACACTATTCCAAGCATATGGTTTTCAGAAAACGGCGATAGACTTTTTACTAGAGAAAGAAGTGTTTTAAAAACCTCTGAACTTAATAGTTTAGATGGGGTATATAATGGCAGAATTCCTTCAGAAAATAATTATAAGATTGATTGGCTTGATCATTCTTCTTTAAAAGGAAAATTATATGTAATCTTTTCAAGTGGCGATCAATGGAATTTAATTAAATCGAATAGCATTTATGTTTTTAACGATGCAGATCTTAGTTATGTAAATAAACTTGAATTGGAAAAATATTTCAATCAAACGGGAAGAAACAATGTAGAAACTTTTGATGCTATGCCTTATTTTGCTTTTAGCAACTCAACTGGAAAAAATCTATTTGTAATAACAAAGGCACTTGATTCTGATTTGGTTAATGAATGGGCAATTCAAAAAATCAATATTAACTAATCACTATTTCTTTTAATTAAAACCTCTTAATTATTTCCATTATACTATAGTTCTAAAACACTATTAAAAATTATGAAAAAAATTATTTTATCATTAATAATATTGTCAACCATTGTTGGATGTTCTAATAATGATTCAAACGAAAAAAACAAAGAAGCAAATTATTCAGTACCAGACACATTAAATTTTACTATTTTCAATAACAAACTTGTCCTTAATATTGAAAATCAAGGAGAAACAGCTTTAAATTATACCATAACAAGTTCAAAAAACTATGTTGCGCTTTCTAAAAAAGAAGGAGCTGTAACTTCACTAAATCATGATGAAATTACGGTTACTGTTGATAAACAAAACTTACCAAATGGCAAATCATATTCAAAATTATATCTAAATATCAATAATAAAAAAGATTCTATAGTTGTAAGTGTAACCAATTTTGTAGAGCAGAAAGTAACTTTAAATTCTGATGTTGTTGATGCAGAATTTTCTAAAGTTACCAATCAGCTTGTATATGTCTCCGCAAGTCCTTCTGCTGTAAATATTTTATCAGCAAATACAGGTTCAATTGAAAGTATAACTTTACCATATGCCCCAACATGTGTCTCAATATCTCCTGATGGAAAAACCGCAGTAACCGGACATGATCGATATATTTCTTATATCAATCTAATCAACAAAACTATTATAAAAACATCTCCAGTATCTTGTTACGCAAATGATATTGTACTTGGAAACAATAAATGGGCATATGTTTTCCCTGCCAAAGGTCAATCGACCTTTATAAGATCCATAAATTTAAGTTTGACAAACGATAATGAATACGAACACATTGGTGAAAGAATTTACGAAGGAAATAAAGCGCGATTACACCCTTCAGGTAAATATATTTATGGAGCAGAAAATAACTTATCACCAATGGATATAGAGAAATATGACATTCAAAATGGAAATGCAGAATACAGCTACGATTCTCCCTATCATGGAGATTATATTATGAACGGAAACCTATGGTTTTCTGAAGATGGAAATAGAATATTTACGAGAGGAAAAACCGTTTTTAAAACTTCTGAACTTAGAAGTCAGGATATGTTATACAACGGCACAATCACTACTGAAACGAACCCATACACACCTATTCAATGGTTAGATCATTCATCAGTAAAAAACAATCTCTATCTATTACTTGTAGCTGATGATAATTGGAATCAAAAGAAACTTCCTAATATTTATGTTTATAATGACTCCAATCTTAGCTTTAAAAGCAAGATTCCGCTAGAGCAGTTTCTTGTATCAAAAAGTGAATCGAATAAAGTATTTTACGATGCAGAACCCTATTTTGTATTTAGTAATTCTGCTGGAAATAATTTATTTGTAATTGTAAAAGCAACCGGGGCAGGTTTAGCCAAAGAATGGGCAATTGAAAAAATAAATATAGAATAATAATCAATTACGTTTAAGCGTAAATGAAATCAACATATTCTTTATTACAAAAACAAATCTTAGCAATTGCCTCTTTTTCTGAAAATGAAATAGAGGCAATTACTTCTTGTTTTAAATATGAAAAGTTCAATGCCAAAGAATCCCTTTCGTCAATGGGAAAAATCAGCAATAAGATTTTCTTTATTGTTGAAGGTTTAGCAAGAGTTTATTATCTCAAAGACGGAAAAGAAATTACCACTTATTTAAGCTGTGATGAAGGTTTTATTGCTTCGTATTCCAGTTTTATAAATCAATCTGTTTCTTTTGAAAATATTCAATGCATTGAAGATTGCGAAGTCCTTTCGATTACTTTCGAAAAAATGCAGTTTTTGTATAACGAAATCCCAAATTGGGAACGTGTCGGAAGAATTTTAGCAGAACAGAATTACCTCTGCATGGCAGACAGAGTTTTAAAATTACAAATGATTCCAGCCAAAGAAAAATATCAAACTTTTTTAGCATCGGCTCCAGCCAAAATAATTCAGCGAACACCTTTAATTTATATCGCTTCTTTTCTCGGCATTACGCCCGAATCATTGAGCAGAATCCGTCAAGATATTTCTTAACATTTATCAAGTGAGTTGAAAAACGGAATTCGAATCTTTGTCAAAATAAAATTTGAAAAGATGAAGAATATTGCCAAAGACGTTTACCAGATTCCTTTGTTTCCAAGAAATGCCATTAATTGTTATGTAATTGAAAATGTTTTGGTTGATGCTGGAATTCGTAGTTCTGCAAATACAATTTTAAAAGCCTTAAAAGACAAATCAATAATAAAACATGCGCTAACTCACGCACATGCCGATCATCAAGGAAGCAGCAAAACAATCTGCGAAACTTTGAACATTCCACTTTTATGCAGTGAACCTGAAAAAGAATTTGCTGAAAACGGAAATGTAATCACAGAATACCCAAACCCAAATCATATAATTTCGAAATTTCAGAAAAATTTTTGGGCAGGAAAAGGACATCCCGTCTCTCAAACCTTAAAAGAAGGAGATCAAATTGGCGGATTTACGGTTATTGAAACCTCAGGGCATTCACGAGGTCATATCTCATTTTTTAGAGAAAAAGATGGCGTTTTAATTGTGGGGGATGTTCTGACCAATATGAATTTATTAACAACAAAAGTTGGGTTGCATGAACCTCCACATTTATTTACCACTGATAAAGAAACCAATAGAAAATCCATTCTAAAATTAGCTTCTTTAAAACCAAAGATTTTGTGTTTTGGTCATGGACCTATTTTGTACAATAATGATGAATTAGAAAAATTTGTTCAAAAAATTGATTTGTTTTATTAACAAGAATTTACATATTCCGTAAGTTTTCGTTAAGACTATTCTAATAATTTTACTCTCAACTAATTAATCCAATATGAGAGTAAAATTACTTACCACAATTTCTATTTTCACTTATCAGATCAGCGTTTCTCAAACGGAAAAAGTATTGAACGGAAAAGTGCTTTCGCAAAACATTCCGCTTAATAAGGTTGAAGTAATTAATAAAACTGCCAAGACCAGCACGAGAACAAACGAACTTGGCGAATTTTCGATTCTGGTGCGACCGCAAGATAGTGTGTTGTTTTTCTCTAAAGATTACTTTTTTAAAAGACTAAAAATTTCTCAGGAAAATATAGATCAGAACAATATTATTGTAAATATGATTCTAAAACCTGAAGAATTGGATGAAGTTCTAATTACAACTATAAAGTTTCCCCATGTAGGGCCTACTGCAGAAGTTTCAGATTCGATTGCACTACAGAGAGCTTCCCGCGATTTACGGAAATACACTGGAGTTTATGACGGCACCATTTCAAATGGAATGAATTTTGGCGCTATGGGAGCAGGTCTTTTAGGTTTGTTTAAAAAGGAAGAAAACAGCAATAAAAAGCCTAAAAAGAAAACTCCTGAATTGGATTTCAAAACATTTGCGGAAGCAACCTGCCCTCTGGATTTCTTTACAAAAGACTTAAAATTAAATCCTGATGAAAAAACCCTTTTTCTAGAATTCTGTACAGCCGATCCGCAATCGGAAATTATTCTAAAAAAGAAAAATTTACTGTATACAATGGATTTTTTGTTTGCCAAAAATGAAGAATTTAAGAAACTGAAAACGGAGATTAAAAATTAAAAAACTATTTATTCAACCACCAAATACTAGCATTCAAAACAGTCGCAAATCCAACCCAAGCTAAATATGGAATCAGTAAGTAACCTGCAGTTTTATTGATTTTGATGAATTTTAAATACGTTTCATAAATCATCAGCCATAAAAGCACAATTTCGATTAAAGCTAACATCGGATTTTTTAATCCGAAGAATAAATACGACCAAATTGAATTTAAAATCAATTGAATAATGAAGAACAGCAATGCTTTTTTAACTTCTTCTGTATTTTCTTTTATTCTGTCCCAAACTAATGCAGCCGCAATTGCCATTAGAATATAAATTACAGTCCAAACTGGCATAAAAACCCAATTTGGCGGATTAAAAGCTGGCTTTTCTAGCATTACATACCAAGTTTCAATACTTGGTTTTGTTACTACTCCGGCAGAATATCCTACTGTTAAACAAATTACTAAAGCTATAGCGATTTTTACGAACTTATTCATGTCATCAAATTTTGGATTCAAAAATAATCAAAAGAAAAGTTTAAACCATATAAGTTATATAAGTTCATTTTAGCAAATACTCTTATAATTTCTTATATAACTTACATGGTGAAAAAATGAAAAAGTTATCTTTGCCAAAATTTTATAATTCATGTTAACAGCAGCCGATTTTATACCAAATCCATATACTTCAACAATCGAAAACGGAAACTTTGAATGGAGCGCTCCAAGCAACATTGCGTTAGTGAAATACTGGGGAAAAAAAGACAACCAGATTCCAGCAAATCCTTCTGTAAGTTTTACTTTGAATAATTGCAAAACGTTTACGAAATTGGCTTTTGAAAGAAGAGCAAACCAAAATGCTTTTTCTTTTGATTTACTTTTTGAAGGAAAGCCAAAAGAAGATTTCAAACCAAAAATCCAGAAATTTTTAGAAAGAGTTGAGGTTTATTTGCCGTTTTTGAAAGACTATCATTTTACAATTGATACTCAGAATACATTTCCGCACAGTTCGGGAATTGCTTCTTCGGCTTCTGGAATGGCTGCTTTGGCAATGAATTTTATGAGTTTGGAAAAACAGCTGAATCCTGAAATGACGGACGAATATTTTTATCAAAAAGCTTCATTTTTGGCTCGTTTAGGTTCAGGAAGTGCTTGCCGAAGCGTAAAAGGAAATGTTGTCGTTTGGGGAAATCAGGAAAATATTGAGGGAAGCACCGACTTATTTGGGGTAGAATTTCCATACAGTATTCATGAAAATTTCAAGAATTACCAAGATACTATTTTATTGGTTGACAAAGGCGAAAAGCAAGTTTCGAGCACTGTTGGTCACGATTTAATGCACAATCATCCATATGCGGAAAGACGTTTTGCACAAGCACACGAAAATCTAGATAAATTAATTGCCATTTTTGAAAGTGGAAACTTAGACGAATTCATCAAAGTTGTAGAAAGTGAAGCATTAACGCTACACGCCATGATGATGACATCGATGCCATATTTCATTTTAATGAAACCAAATACGCTACAAATCATAAATGCAATCTGGAAATTTAGAAATGAAACTCAGATTCCGGTGTGTTTTACGCTTGATGCTGGAGCAAATGTGCATGTACTTTATCCCGAAAACGTTACAGAAAAAGTACTTCAATTTATTCAAGACGAATTAGTTGTATTTTGTCAGAATAGTCAATACATTTGCGACAAAATTGGACACGGTGCGATTGCATTGTAATTTTGCGTATCTTTAGTTAAATTTTTGGTTATGGACATTCAATTAGAAAAATTAGAACTGATAAAGCTTTTAGCTGAAACAGAAAATCCTAACATCATAAAATCTATTCGAAAAATTTTCAAAAAAGAACAGAAAGATTGGTGGGATGATTTGACCGACGAGCAAAAGGCGGAAATTGAAGAAGGAGAAAGACAAATTGAACGTGGTGAATTTGTTGAGTATGAAGAAATGATGAAAAAATTTCGTTAATGAAAAGAACAATAGTTTTTTCACAAAATGCCGAAAAAAAATTATCTGAATTATTTGAATATTTAGAAAACCGATGGTCTGAAAGAATAAAAAATAAATTTATATCAAATCTCGACAAAGTAATTTATCTAATACAAATTGATCCTGAAATTTTCCCTAAATCGGAATTAAATAAAAATTATAGAAAATGTGTCTTGTCAAAACAAACAACAATTTATTATAAATTCAACACAAAAAGAATTGAAATAATTGCATTTTTCGACACCCGACAAAACCCAAATAAAATAAAGAAAGACATAAAATAAATCATGAAAGGACCACTATTTTACTCAAAAATATTACTCTTTGGAGAATACGGAATTATCCGTGACTCTAAAGGACTTTCTATCCCTTATAACTTTTACAATGGCGCTTTAAAAAAATCTGAAGAGCCTACAGAAGAAGCGATTTCATCAAACAGAAGTTTAAGAAGTTTTGCTTCTTACCTTGAAGTATTGCATACACAGCAGCCAGAATTGGTTACTTTCGATTTAGAAACACTTCAAAATGATGTTGAAACTGGAATGTATTTCGACTCAAGTATTCCGCAAGGGTATGGTGTTGGAAGTAGTGGTGCACTTGTTGCTGCTATTTATGATAAATATGCGACAAACAAAATCACTGTTCTAGAAAATCTGACTCGCGAAAAATTATTACACTTAAAAAATATATTTTCTCAAATGGAAAGCTTTTTCCACGGAAAAAGTTCTGGTTTAGACCCTTTAAACAGCTATTTGAGCATTCCAATCCTGATTAATTCTAAAGACAATATCGAGGCAACTGGAATTCCGACTCAAAGTTTTGACGGAAAAGGTGCTGTATTTTTGTTAGACTCAGGAATTGTTGGAGAAACAGCTCCAATGGTTAGCATTTTTATGGAAAATTTAAAAGATAAAGGTTTCCGTGCGATGCTTAAAAATCAGTTTGTAAAATATACAGATGCTTGCGTAGAAAACTTCCTGCACGGCGATATGAAGTCTTTGTTTACCAATACCAAAAAGCTTTCTAAAGTTGTTTTAAACCATTTTAAGCCAATGATTCCAGAACAGTTTCACGGAATTTGGCAACACGGAATTGACACAAACGATTATTACTTAAAACTTTGTGGTTCTGGCGGTGGCGGTTACATCCTAGGTTTTACCGAAGATTTAGAAAGAGCCAAAGCATCTTTAAAAGACTATAAATTAGAAGTAGTTTACCAGTTCTAAAGTTAAACCTCTTAAAATAGTGTTGTGATTTACTGAATACCGTTTCCTAAACATTTAATCTTAAAAAATTATTGCCTATGAAAAGTATTTTAAAGATTCTCAAAGCAACTTTTTTAGGAGGAATTCTGTTTCTAGTACCGTTGGTTGTACTATTAATTGTTTTGGAAAAAGGATATGGACTTGTACAAAAAACTACACTCCCACTTGTAAGCACTTTACCAAAAGTAAGCGTTTTAGGACTTGCAATTCAGGAGCTTGTTGGAATATTTATTATAATCCTAATCTGTTTTATTGCTGGATTACTGGCAAAAACTACGGCAGCTGAAAAATTAGTCCAGAAATTAGAAGATGGTATTTTAAGTTTTGTTCCTGGTTATTCATTTATGAAAAGCATGAATGAAAATATACTGGGTTTAGAATCTAAAGACGATTTAAAAGTAATTTTAGTTCCTACAGATGCTGGTTTGCAATTTGCTTTTTTAATAGAGCAAGTCAGCGATGAGAAATTTACAGTTTTTATACCCGATGCTCCAAATCCTTGGAGTGGGTCGGTGGTTTTTGTAGATAAAAAAGATATTACAGAAATCGATATTACGCAAAAACAAGCTTTAGCCTGTATTCGAAAATTAGGTTATGGATCTGAAGAATTGTTAAAAAACAAGCTCTAGTTTTCAGAATCAAAAAATATACTTTAACTTCCCTAAATCAAATCAATCCCACTATATCATCTATGTTAAGCAGACAACACAAACTTTTAGTAATGAAAATTGTTAGTCTGTTCTCTGTAGTTCGAGGTTACAATATTCCTATTATTATTTTAGCACAATATTTATCGGCAATTTTTATACTAGCTCCAGAAATTAGAGCACTGGATATCTTACTTGATTTTCATTTGTTTTTAATTGTCTTTGCTTCCGCTATTACAATTGCTTCGGGATATATCATCAATAATTTTTACGACAGTCAAAAGGATTTAATTAATCGTCCGAATAAATCAATGTTGGATCGTTTGGTCAGTCAGAAAACTAAATTGAATGTTTATTTCAGTTTGAATTTTCTTGCTGTTCTAATGGCTTTCATAGTTTCCTTGAGGGCTTTTTTATTCTTTTCTGGTTATGTTTTTATGATTTGGTTTTATTCGCATAAAATTAAAAAGTATCCAATTATTGGGAATTTAATGTCGGCATTGCTTGCTGTAACTCCATTTTTTGCCATTTTACTATACTTCTACAATAAAATTTCGTTTGAAGAACTTGAGAATCACATGAGTCATTTTGTGGTGATTTCTGCACATGCAGTTTTCTTATTTCTGCTTTTACTGATTCGCGAAATGATAAAAGATCTCGAAAACCTAAAAGGTGATTTAGTAACCGATTATAGAACAATTCCTGTTTTATATGGCGAAAAAATTTCTAAACAAATCATTACAGCTTTAACTTTTTTAACCATTGTGCCGGTTTATGTTTTGGTCAACATACACGATGTAGGCTATATGGATATCTATTTTTATGTATGTTTTGGTGTACTGCTTTTTTTCTTGATTTATTTATGGAAATCTGACTCTAAAGAGCAATACTTAAGACTTCATAATGTTCTTAAATTCTTGATTGTATCAGGCGTTTGCTGTATTGTTTTGATTAATCCGAGCGTCTTATGGCATGGTCGCGAATTGATTTCTAATTATTAAGTTTTTTTCTTCCACAGAGATCTACAAAGAATTTCACAAAGATTCGCAAAATCTTTTGTAAACAATCTATTTTAAAAAACCAATTGTATTGCTTCTGAACATCTTAAAATAAAGCGCTATTAATCTAAGAACATTGAACTTAAGATTTATTAGCAGGAAAAAACTATCTTTGCACAAATTAATGATTCTATGAACAACAAGGAAGGCAACAATAAAAGAGGCGGATCGAGACCAAACAGCTCACGATCAAACTCTAACAAGCCAAAACCTCCTATGGCTAAGCGCGCGCAAGGGCCTAAAAAAGTAAAACCTGAAGTTAAAGCTGCTCAGGAAGCTGCTGCTGAAAAATTTAGAAAACAAAATCAGCCGGCAAAGAGACAAAAAGCTTCAGATGAGATTCGTCTGAACAAATACATCTCTAATTCTGGTGTTTGTTCTCGTCGTGATGCCGACATTTATATTCAGTCTGGAAACGTAAAAGTGAACGGTACTGTAGTTACAGAAATGGGTTATTTGGTAAAACTGAATGATGTTGTAAACTTTGACGGCGTTACACTAACTCCCGAAAAGAAAGAATACATTTTATTAAACAAACCTAAAAACTTCACGACTGCCCTAGATGAAGGTCAAGAATATCGTAACGTTCTAGAACTTGTTCGTGGTGCTACAAATGCAAAAATTGCTGCTGTCGGAAGAATGGACAAGAATACAACCGGTTTGCTATTGTTTACAAACGACACTGATATGATTCGTAAATTTACATTGCCGAATCAGAAATCGTCTAAGATTTATCAGGTTTCTTTAGACAAAAACTTAAAATTTGAAGATTTAGAAAAAATCAGCAAAGGTCTTGTTCTTGACGGACACCGCGTTTTTGTTGAAGAAGTAAGCTATATTGATAACGAACCAAAAAGCGAAGTTGGTCTTAAGTTGCGTACTGCTAACGTAAAAGTGGTGCGTTCTATTTTTGAATCCTTCGAATATAATGTTTTAAGAATTGACCGTGTTTCATTTGCTGGATTGACCAAAAAGAATCTTCCTCGCGGAAACTGGCGCTTTTTGACCGACCAAGAAATTATCAATTTGAAAAACGTTTAAGCGTTTTTCAAATTTAAGCCATAATAAATCCTGTTTTCTTCTTGAAAATGGGATTTTTTATTTTTAAAAACTAAAGAAATTATGTCCGAAAAGGGTAAAAATAGATCTTCCGATAGATTGGTTTTTATCTTCTACTGTTTCGTAATTTGAAAAACCTAGGATGATTTTGATTCCGGGAGGAATGCTGTTTAAAATATCTCTTTTTTGATCTTCTAAAAGGAGTTTTAAACTTTCTATTAATTGAAGATTGTATCTTAAATAAGACATTACAAGTAATGCTGAAAAGTTAAGTATTTCTCTGGCTGTTTCGCTTTTAATGCCAACTTCATTAGAAACCATTTCTGAAATTCTGCCTTTTTTGTTAGAAAACAATTCTTTCAGTAAAACATTTCCTTCTAAACGGTAACAGTCATCGACTGATAAAATTCTGCCTGCATTAAAATCTACTTCTTGGTAAAAAGTGGAATCTTCTTGGATTAGTGAAACAATTTCAGAGTAAAAATCAGATTCTTCGGCTTTGTTGTAGAGTCCCATCAAAATTGTGCCGATCGAGACGTCTATTCCCTTGATTAAAAGTGCATCATTTTCAAAATAAAACTTGTTTAACTTGGAGACAACATTAGAAGAAATAAAGCGTCTAAGTTCAATTTGTAGGTTTGGGGTCATACTCATAACTTAAAAAATGATTATTTATACTTATTTAAAATAACCGATAAAGTGAGGCTTTTCATCGATTATCGTGATAAAAATATAAAATATTTTAACATTTCCAAAAATTAAGTTAAAAATTTAGGTAGTCGATTTTCAAGCATTTAGCCTTAAAAAATAGGAAAATGAGGAAATATAAAGCTTGGCGTAACTTATAAGATACAAAACTTATTTTTAAAATTTTAAGAGTTTTTTTCAAAAAATCAAAAATATAAGAAAAAGCTTAAGGTCAAAATTACCATTTAGAAAATAAGCTGTCTATTTTGCCATAGGATAGTCAAAAAAATACCGAGATAAATTACTGAAAAAAAGAAATTCACAAAACTCGAAGCTAAGAATCCAAGAACAGAACCCGTAGCTGCTTTTAGTGCACGTTTATGATTTTGAGAATCGTATAATAACTCGCCTACGAGCGCTCCGACAAACGGTCCAATGATAATTCCAAACGGAATAGGCGCTACAATCCCAACAATCAAACCAATGTTAGTTCCCCAGACTCCATAAGAGCTTCCTCCAAACTTCTTGGTTCCCTTAGATGGAATCACATAATCCAAAATTGTAATCAATACCATCAAAACAAAAGTGATTCCCAAAATCCAATAGTTGTTTTCTACTGCCTTGGTAAGATACAGCAATAAAATCCCTACCCAGCAGCTTGATAATCCTGGCAAAACAGGAAGAAAACTCCCAAAAACACCTACGATTACACATATAAAACCAACTAATGTTAAAAATAAATCCATAATGTTTTGTAAATTTGCACTTACAATTTAAGCAATTTTAATAATATGCGAACTCTTGTAAAAATAATTATCCTGTCTTTTTTTGTGTCTTTTATTAGCGAAAACACATTAGCTCAATCTAAGAAACTTTCTTTAGATGACCAAATATTAAGAGATAGTCTATATAGCGTTAATAAGAAAAAAATCTTAAATTTCTCAATGAAGGACTTTGATAAGCTGTTTTTTGAGTTTTTCAACAAAAAGACTAATCCTGATATACTTTTAACCAAAACTGAATTCTATAATTACACCGTTCAAATAGCCGCTTTTTCAGATAGACTTGTCAAATTATATCCTGATCAGAAGGAAGTTGCAGAAAAAAACAAAGAAACTTGGCTGTCTGAAAACTATGAAGATTATTTAGAATACAAAGCATCCCAAAAAAAATAATCCGTATTTTTGTTCATTCATTCAATTTTAAAACTTTGAGGCAGTTTTTCCCTTTTTTTATATGTATTCTTTTTAATTCTTGTCAATATTTTGAGAAGCAGGTTCCGTCTGAAAAAGAGTTACTTCAAAAAGAGCTAAAATCAATTAATTGGAAAGAAGTTGACGAATATCCTTCTGTTCCTAATTGCGATAAAATTGCCGATAAAAAACTGCGTCAGCAATGTTTTTTTGAGGTCATGTCAAGTCTTATACAAGAAAAACTAAACGTTGATACTCTTTCTATATTATATCCAGAATTGGATACTATTGAGGTGAAAGTAACTGTTTTTCCAAATTCAACCATGAAATTTGAACCTCAGTTTCCAAAAGACTCTGTGGCTTATGACACTATAAAAATTGACAGTATTCTGCATGCCCGTCTAGTCGATTTCCCGAAAGTAAATCCTGCCATAAAGCGTGGAATTCCAGTAAAAACACAATTTATTCTGCCTGTTATTATAAAAACAAAAGACGAGAAATAATTTTTACACCATATAAGTGATATAAGTTCATTTAAAATTGGGATACGCAGCATGTGTCTCAACACTAGAAATTTATTTAACTTAAATCTCTTATATAGATTAATTTATTTTGCAAAGCGTCGATCTTTCCATTCATAGGAACCAAACAAACTATAAAGGGCAATTGTCGAACTAAAAAACGGATACAGCAAACTACTCAACAAAAGGCTTTTTATTCTGGTTTTAGTCAAAAACTGATTTGTTATTGAGAGCAAAACATAATCAATTACAAACTTAGAAAAAGCAAAAAGCACAAAAATGGGATAAGACCAAATTCCAAAAATCATAAAGAAAAAACCAATTACAAAACTCAAATTCCCAGAGAAAACAATCAGTCCTAAAAACTTGCCAAAAGTACTTTTATACGAACTCGTTTTGGCTGCCCAACGCACTCTTTGATAAAAAAGAGCTTTCCAATTTTCAGTTGGTTTTGTAACTACAATTGCTTCTTGAGCTTTTAAATAACAAACTTCATCAGGAAATTTCTCAATTGCTTTCTGCAGTAAAAAAACATCATCTCCGCTGGCAATTTTATCGTTTCCATCAAAGCCCTTTAAGCTTTCAAACAATGATTTCGTGTATGCAAAATTGGCTCCGTTGCACATAAATCCTTTATTCAAACCAAAACTTCCAATGGTTGCACCTTGCAAACTCGTTAAATCCAATTGCTGAAAATGATCTAAAAATGAGTTTTCACATTGATACGTTACAGCACCCGCTAGCATTGAAACTTTATTCTGCTGAATATAATTGTCAAAAGTCAGAAGCCAGTTTTCAGAAACAATACAATCAGCATCGGTTGTAATAACCCAATTGGTTTTTACATGCTGCATTGCCGTTGTAATCGCGTCTTTTTTGGGAGAACTGGAAATTCTAATGTTGTCAATTATTGAAACTCGAAACCTGAAACTTGAAACCTGAAACTTTTCAATTGAAGCATCATCAACCAAAATCACTTCAAATAAATCTGTTGGATAATTTAATTTTGAAAAACTCTCTAAAAGCTTTGGCAGGTTTTCTTCTTCATTCCGAAACGGAACAACAATTGTAAAACTTGTTTGTGGTTTTAAATCTGTTTTCTGATATTGTTGAACTTTGAAAAAACCATAAATCAGCAAAGAAATGCTCACCATATAAATTGCCAATATGCTGAATAATAAAAAAATCATTCTACTCTCTTCGTTTTAAAATTGAGCACAAAATAACTTCCTAAAACAACTGGCAAAACGACATTTAAAAACCACATTAAAGTGCTGATGAAGATTACAATCCATTCGTTCACGCCAAGAATTCCGAAGAAATATATTGCTACACTTCCTTTTACAGCAAAGTCTAAAAACTGAAAAGTTGGCAAAGACGAAGCCAAAAAGTAAACCGACGTTATCGCAGCCATTAAGGTTAAGTAAGGCAAATCGACATCAAAACCTAAAAACAAAAAGTAATATTGATGCGAGAAAACCAGATAACGGCAAATTCCTAAAAAGATATTTTTCTGATGAACAGATTTCGGAATTTCATTGATTTTATGAATCAATTTTTCTATCGAATATCCTTTTACTTTTATCTTTTTAATGGAGAATAATAGAATTAAAATTAGTGCAAATCCGCCAAAAAGAATCAGAACCGTTTTGGTTGTAATTACATTGAATTCAGCATTAAAATATAATAATCCGAAAATTCCAAAAATGATAGTCAAAATCATTTGGATTCCGTTGCAGATTAAGTTTAAGAAAACAACTCTTTTAGCTTCTGATTTAGGGTAATACAACGCTTTTCCAGCGTACTCTCCTACCCCGTTTGGTGTAAAAATTCCAGCGGTTAAAGCTGCTAAAACTTGTTTTGTAGATTCGTAAACCGAGATTTTATGAATAACCTGCGCAAGATTCTGCCATTTTAGAATCTCAAAATAACGATTCAAAACACTCAAAAGCAAGATAAACGAAATCCCTAAAACTGATTGGTTTTTCTTGAACAAAACAATAAACTTCTGCCAGTCCAATTTATCATTGTTAGCCAACTGATTATAAATAAAATAAAATGCACCGCCAACAATTAAAAGTTTGGCCAGAAGAACTAGGAATTGCTTAGCTTTGTGTGGAATTGAAATCATGCCGCAAAAGTAAAGCTATTTCACAAAGATTCACGAAGAAATCACAAAGATACACGGAGAAAATAAAAACTTTGTGAATCTCTGTGCCAACTTAGCGAAACTTTGTGTAACCAACTAAGAATGACACAAGAACGCATCATATTAGGTATTGACCCCGGAACCACAATTATGGGTTTCGGATTGATTAAAGTAATCAATAAAAAAATGGAATTTCTGCAATTGAACGAATTGCAGCTTTCCAAATACGACAATCATTACCAAAAACTAAGAATCATTTTCGAGCGAACGATCGAATTAATCGAAACGCATTGTCCAGACGAAATCGCTATTGAAGCTCCTTTCTTTGGCAAAAACGTGCAATCTATGCTGAAGTTAGGTCGTGCGCAAGGCGTTGCAATGGCGGCAGGACTTTCAAGAGGGATTCCGATTACGGAATACGAGCCTAAAAAGATAAAAATGGCGATTACCGGAAACGGCAATGCCAGCAAAGAACAAGTTGCCAAAATGCTTCAACAGCTTTTAGGTTTAAAAGAATTACCAAAAAATCTCGATTCAACAGATGGTTTGGCAGCTGCAGTTTGTCATCATTTTAATTCCGGAAAAGTCATTGCTGGAAAGAGTTATTCGGGCTGGGACGCTTTTGTGAAACAAAACGAGGATCGAGTTAAGAAGTAGTGTTCAGTGTTCAGTTTTTAGTGATCAGTTAATTCAGATTTTGCCAAAAACAATCTTGTTTTAAGATAATTTTCTTACAAATATTTCGTTGTGATTAAAAAAATATAATGAGATTTCAAGATTTATTAGCTTACAAAAAATCTTTTTCTTTAGCAATGAAGATATTTAATATTACAAAACAGTTTCCTAAAGAAGAAACTTATTCATTAACCGATCAAATTAGACGCTCATCCAGAAGTGTTACTGTAACTATTGCAGAAGCTTATAGAAAACGTATCTATCCAAAACATTTTTACAGCAAATTAACCGATTCTGATGGTGAAAATTCTGAAACACAAACTTGGCTGGAATTTGCTTTTGCTTGTAAATATATTTCAAATGAAACTTATGGTGAACTTTTATCCGAAAGTATTGAAATAGGTAAATTATTAAACTATATGCTTTTAAACCCAGAGAAGTTTGGAGTCAGAAAAGAGTGATCAGTGTTCAGTTTTTTAGTGATCAGTTTGTAATTGGTAAAAAACTGATCACTAAAAAACTGAACACTGACTGATCACTAAAATCTGAACACTAATATTCTGAACACTGAACACTAAAAAAATGAGCGGTATCTACATCCATATTCCTTTTTGCAAACAGGCTTGCCACTATTGCGATTTTCATTTTTCGACTTCGATGAAAAAGAAAGATGAAATGGTTTTGGCATTAGCTAAAGAGATTGGCATGCGTAAACCCTTCGACTCCGCTCAGGGTGACAATATCATAGAAACCATATATTTTGGCGGCGGAACTCCTTCGGTTTTATCAAATGACGAAATCAATTTTTTAATTTCTGAAGTTTATAAAAACTATAAAGTTGTCGAAAATCCTGAAATTACGCTTGAAGCCAATCCTGATGATTTGTCTGCCGAAAGAATTTTAGAATTATCCAAAAGTCCAATAAACCGTTTAAGCATCGGAATTCAGTCTTTTTATGAAGACGATTTGAAAATGATGAATCGTGCTCATAATTCGGCTGAAGCAAAAAAATGTTTGGAAGAAGCAACCAAATATTTTGATAATATTTCGCTTGATTTAATTTACGGAATTCCAGGAATGAGTGACGAAATGTGGAAACAGAATATTCAGACTGCTTTAGATTTCGGCATTCCGCATATTTCAAGTTATGCTTTGACGGTTGAACCGAAAACAGCTTTGAGCAAATTAATTCAAACCGGAAAAATCGCTGAACCTCAGGATGAAGTAGCATCCAATCATTTTATGATTTTGGTTGAAATGCTTCAGAAAAATGGTTTTATTCATTACGAATTATCCAATTTTGGAAAAGAGAATTATTTTTCTAAAAACAACTCGGCATATTGGCTAGGCAAAAAATATATCGGAATTGGTCCTTCCGCACATAGTTACGACGGCGAAAAGAGAGGTTGGAATATTGCCAATAATTCTTTGTATTTAAAAGCAATTCAAAACGATGAGCTTCCTATTGAAACCGAAATCTTAACTATTTCAGATCGTTATAATGAATATATTATGACGGGTTTACGAACCATTTGGGGAGTTTCTTTAGACAGAATTGAAAAGGAATTCGGATCAGAATATTTGAATTATTTACTGGAACAATCTCAAAAATTCTTAAACGATGATTTGCTTTCAATTAAAAACAATATTCTTAAACCAACTCCAAAAGGAAAATTTTTAACCGATGGAATTGCTTCAGATTTATTTTATTTAAATTTGGAAGACTAAAAATTGGACGCTGATAAAACGGATGCAGCAACGCTGATTAATCCGTTTAAATCCGCGTTAGTATATCCGTAAAATCCGTGTTCCAAATGATTGCAATTCTCGACAATAAATATCAAATCGACTTGTCTAAACCTATCGACATCTCTATTCCTTTAACCAATACAGATCAAAACCCAATTGCTTGGTATATTGAAAAACCAGTTATTGAACCAGTAGTTTTTGGCGACTGGATTGGAAAAGTTTCAGAAGGAAAATCATCTACGAATTTCAATAATATCTTCTTCAATCCGCATGGGCATGGAACGCACACAGAATGTTTGGGACATATCACAAATGATTTTTATAGCATTAATCAGTCGCTGAAACAGTTTTTCTTTACAGCTAAATTGATCACGGTTGAACCTGAAAAAATTGATGACGATTATGTGATTACGCAAGAATTAATTGAAAAAGCGTTGGGCGCTTCGACTCCGCTCAGCGTGACAAAATTGGAAGCGATAATAATTCGAACGCTTCCAAATCAGAAGGAAAAGAAATCAAGAAAATACTCTAATACAAATCCGCCGTATTTGTCTGAAGAGGCTGCGATTTTCATCCGCGAAAGCGAAATTCAACATTTACTAATTGATCTTCCAAGTGTTGATAAAGAACATGATGAAGGAAAATTATTGGCTCATAAAGCTTTTTGGAATGTAAAAGACACTGTAAATCTAAATTCTGACGCAAGATTAAATGCGACAATTACAGAAATGATTTATGTTTCAGACGAAATTGAAGACGGGGATTATATACTAAATCTTCAAATCGCTTCGTTTGAAAATGATGCAAGTCCATCAAAACCAATTTTATATAAAATTTAAAAGTTTGCCACTAATTACACGAATTTTCACGAATTAATTTTTTGCCACAGATTAAAGGATTAAAATGATTAAATCTGTGAAAATCAATTAATCTGTAGTAAAATCTTAAAAAGAAATTTGTGAGAATTTGTGTAATTTGTGGCTAAAAAAAACAAAAAATAATGGTAGCCATCTCTACAGATAAAACTAAACTCGATGTTCCGTTTATACAGAACTTTTTAAAAGACATATATTGGGCGGCGGGACGAACTATTGAAGAAGTACAACGCACGATTGATGCTTCTGTTTGTTTCGGAATTTATCTAGATGATAAACAAATTGGTTTTGCCAGAGTAATAACTGATTACGTCGTTTTTGCCTATTTAATGGATGTTTTTATTGATGAAAAACATCGCGGAAAAGGCTATTCATCGATTTTAATTGATGCCATGATGAATGAGCCTCAATTACAAGAAGTAAAAATCTGGCGATTGGCAACCACTGACGCACACTTTTTATATGAGAAATTCGGATTTACAAAACTGAATCATCCCGAAAAGATGATGGAAAAAATAGTAAAATGAAAACAGTCTTAAAACTAGAAGAAGCGGCATTATTTATTCTCGGAATTTTTCTTTTTAACCGTTTAAGTTATGAATGGTGGTGGTTTTTGGTTTTAATTCTGACTCCAGATTTATCGATGATTGGATATGTTTTTGGAAACAAAATTGGAGCATTCTTTTATAATGTCTTTCATCACAAAGGGATTGCACTTTTAATTTATGCGGTCGGATTTTATTTAAGTATTGAAATTGTGCAATTAGCGGGAATTATTTTATTTTCACATTCGGCAATGGATCGCATTTTTGGTTACGGTCTTAAATATGAAAAAGGTTTTAAATACACACATTTAGGTGAAATTGGTAAATAAACAATTATGAATTTAGAAACGTTTTACGAATATTGTCTGTCGAAAAAAGGAGTAAGTGAACATTTTCCTTTTGATGAAAACACTTTGGTTTTTAAAGTAGGCGGAAAAATGTTTGCTCTGTCTTCGCTTTCTCAATGGGAAAAAAACGAACAGTCTGTCAATTTAAAATGTGATCCAGACCGCGCACAGGAGCTTAGAGCCGAATATGACGAAATTCAACCCGGTTATCATATGAGCAAAGTACACTGGAATACGATCGCTTTAAACGGAAATCTTCCAGACAAATTCGTCAAAGAATTGATAGACCATTCGTATGAATTGGTTTTCAAAAGTTTGACAAAGAAAATTCAGAATGAAATTATCGAATTAAAAAATTAGGCATTACATTTGCAGGGTAAGATCAAAACTTAAAAACCCGAATCAGTTTGCAAATTAGCATTTTATAGCATCATGAAAGAACAATTTAAAAAATTTCTAAACGAAGAACAAGATCCAAAAGCGATCGAAAAAATCACTTCGAAACTCTCAGATTTATTGATGAAAGGCGAAGAAGTTGGATACATCGCAGTGCAAAAAAAACCTGCAATAACTGTTTTTCCTGATAGTATCGTATTAACAAATAAACGTATCATTATCTGCAAGCCTAAAAATCTAGGTCTTTCTATGGATTTTACAGATTATACTTGGGATGATATTGCAAGTACTTTTGTAAAAGAAAACATTTTGGGTTCTGAATTTTCATTTGGAACAAAAACAGATTTAGCTGTTTCTATTGATTATATTCCAAAAATTCAGGCTAGAAAAATTTATACTTACACTAAAGAACAATTGGATTTATTGAAAAATCCTGTTCAGACTGCAACACCAGTTCAAGAAACTGCTGAACCAATTTTTGAAGAAGAAGCAGAGGAAGAAATTGAGGAAGTAGAAACAGAAGAAGTAACGAGCTTTGCAGAGATTTTACCTGCAGCGCCAGCCGTTACAGAAACTTATGAACCGCTTCCGACTCAACCAGCTCAACCAACAGGAGAACGCAAATTAAGCGATTTATCTAAAGAAGAACTGTTCGATAAATTACAGAACTACAAAAAACTTCTTGACAATGGTTTAATCATGCAAGGAGAATATGACGCTTATAAAAAAGAGATTTTAAGTTACATGTAATTTTTAAAGTACAAAGTTCTGAGTACAAAGTACAAAGATTTTTGACGTTGTCTAAAATAAAAAAGCCCGAAATAGAATCTCTATTTCGGGCTTTGCATTTAAACTTTGTACTTAGAAACTTTGCACTTTGTACTTATTTACAAAGTCGCCTTCTGTTTTTCTACAAATTTATGTGATTGCAGCTCCAGCAACTCTTTAGCATTTTTTCGCTGTAAATCGAATAAACCTTTATCTTCTGCAATGTCAGCGTAAACTTTATCGTGCATTTCGGCACTTGTTTTCACCAATAGATCGCGTTGGTATTTATTTTGAGCCAAAGTCGCTTTCATTGCCGTTTCGGCTTCTTCTTGTTTGAAATCGAATTCTCCTTTTGGCGCTAATAATTTGGCAATAATAGGTGAAGTTTCAATAGCTAAAAACAACAGCATAATAAAAAATGACGGTAGCCAAGGCAGTTTGTTCAATGCATTAATACGCGCCATTAGTCCGTCGAAACCTTCAATGATTGGCTGGGTTTGCGAAACTTTTTTATCTAAATCAGCTTGAAGTTGTACGCCTGCTTTTTCTTTTTCGGCAATTTTAGCTTCGTTTGTTTTTTTCAGCGTTTCGAATTCTTTTAAAGCTGCATCGTGCTTTTCTCGTTTTTCTTTATAAACTGGACCTTTTCCTAGTTTTTTAGTTCCTGCAGTTCCTTCTGCTTCGGTAATATAAACCGAATACAAATCGTTTACTTCTTTTTCTTTCTTTACAATATCAGCTTTTAAAGCGGCAATCTCAGCTTTATTTTTATCTAAGTCTGTTTTGAAATACGTTCCAATTTGCTTTTTATTAGCCAATTCCATTTCGTTTTTCTCTTTCAGCAAAACGGTATTGATTTCTTTTTCGAAGATTTTAATTTCCAAAGGTTTCGAAATTACAATAGCAATAATAATGGCCAATGCAATACGCGGAGTTGCTTGCAGAAATTCGTCTAAGAAACGATCTCTTTTTTTAATCGTAGAAACAATAAATCGGTCAAGATTAAAAATCAATAAACTCCAGACAAAACCAAAAATTAAAGCCGGATAAATAGAATCGAAAACGGTAAAAAGTGCATAAGCACTGGCCAAGAAAGCCATAACTGCTGTAAAGAATACCGTAGCACCAATACCAACATATTTGGTCTGTTCGCCTTCTGAGCAGTCTTTCAAGAGGTCTCTATCGACTCCTGAACATAGGATAAAAAATTGTTTTAACATGATTGATGATTTTTGATTAAGATGATATGGCAAATTTAAAGCCAAATTTTCAAATACAGTCAAAATATCAATTTCTTTTTAGTTGTGAATCAAACGTTTGAATTTTAAATGTTAGTTAAACATTAATAATTATAAGCAATAACTGACGAATCATAACACTATGTTAATTTTTTTTCAAGGCTTTAGTAATACTTGGGTCTTAGTTTCGCAACCGAAAATCAAACTAAACACACACAATGAAAAAATTTTATCTATTAACCGCATTCTTTTTATTCGCCTTTACAGGTTTTGCACAGAAGGCCATTATCTCTGGAAAGATATTGGATGCTGATGACAAACTGCCTCTTCCTGGAGCTATGGTTCAAATTGTAGGCGAGAAAAAATACACCGTTTCTGACTATAACGGTCGTTTCGAATTATTAAATATTAATGAAGGAGCTTATAAAGTTGAAGTAAAATATATTGGATATACTACTTTAACACAAGAAATAAAAGTAGAACAAGGAAAAAACAACGTAATTGATTTTTCTCTTAAAGCTTCTGAAAATGAGCTGAAAGAAGTTGTCGTTGGAGATATCTTAAAAGGTCAAGCCAAAGCACTGAATCAGCAGAAAAACAATAAAAATATCGGAAACGTAATTTCTTCTGATCAAATGGGACGTTTTCCAGATGCTAACGTGGGAGATGCTTTAAAACGTGTTCCTGGTATCACCATGCAAAATGATCAAGGTGAAGCGCGTAACATTATCATTAGAGGTTTGGCGCCATCTTTAAACTCTGTTACTTTAAATGGTGATAGAATTCCATCTGCAGAAGGAGACAACAGAAACGTACAAATGGACTTGATTCCGTCTGATATGATTTCTACAATCGAAGTAAACAAAACGCTTACTTCTGACATGGATGCTGATGCAATTGGTGGTTCTGTAAACTTAATTACAAGAGCAACGCCAAACGGAGAGAGAATCTCTGCAACTCTTGCTGGAGGATATCTGCCAATTCGTGACCATGCTTCTTATACGGCTGGTTTCGTTTATGGTAATCGTTTTATTGACAACAAATTAGGAGTAGTTTTTAGCGGATCTTACAACAATGTAGATTACGGTTCTGACAACATCGAAAATGAATGGGTAAAAGATGATTTTGGAAATGAATATTTACAAGCATCTGAAATTAGAAAATACGATGTACAGCGTATTCGCCGAAGCGCATCTGTTGCTTTAGATTACAAATTCAATGACAACAATACCATTTTTGCAAATGCAATCTACAATTGGAGAGATGACAGAGAAAACCGTTTTAGAACTACTTACGATGATATTGAGCCACTTTATAATGGGGAAGAAATTGTAGGTTTTGAAGGTCGCGTAAAACGTCAGACAAAAGGTGGTTTAGACAACAACCGAAATAAAAACAGAAGATTAGAAGATCAAAGAGTTCAAAACTACTCTATTCGTGGAGAACACTTAATCAACTCTACATTAGATTTAGACTGGTCTGCGAACTATGCAAAAGCAAGAGAATACCGTCCGGGTGAGCGTTATATCGAATACCGTCAGAAAGGTTTAGAAATGTTCGAAGATTTATCAGACATTAGATTTCCTTTAATTACAACAGTTGGTGAGTCAGTTGACAAATTTAAATTTGACTCTGTTACTGAAAACACAGACGAAACAAGCGAAAGCGAATTTGGAGCCAAAGTAAACATCCGTTTTCCATTTTCTGTTATTGCTGGAGAAAAAGGTAGATTGAGAACAGGTCTTAGACTTCGTTTGAAAGAAAAAGAAAGAAACAATATGTTCTATTCTTATGAGCCAATTAATGATGATATGGAATTATTATCGCAAGTTCCAACAAGCTATTTTGACGGAAAAGATTTTAATCCAGGAAGCAAATATGTGCCAGGAACCTTTGCTTCTGCAGCTTTCTTAGGAAGTTTAGACTTAAACAATCCTGCTTTATTTGATAAAGAAGCAGATCCAGCAGAATATTTAGCTGTAAACTATAATGCCAAAGAAAGAATTACTGCTGCTTATGTAAGATGGGATCAGGATTTTAATGATAAACTTTCTATGGTTTTAGGTTTCCGTTTAGAGAATACTCATATTGACTATACAGGAAACCGTGTATTAGACGAGGAAGAATTAGAAAGCAAAATCAACAACACCAACTCTTACACTAATTTATTGCCAAGTATTTCGCTACAATACAATGCAACAAAAGATCTAGTTTTAAGAGCTGCCGTTACAACAGCTTTGGCAAGGCCAAACTATTATGCTTTGGCTCCTTATGTAAATAACATTGCTGCAGACAAAGAAATTACGGCTGGAAATCCAGATCTTAAAGCTACTTATTCATACAACTATGACTTCATGGCTGAGAACTATTTCAAATCTGTTGGTTTAATTTCTGGAGGTGTTTTCTACAAAAGATTAAACGATTTCATTTACAACTACAGTGACAACCAATATACTGATACGAAATTTGCTGCAGATTTCCCTAATCAGGCAAACCCAATTCCAGCGGGAGAAAACTGGTCATTTTTACAATCAAGAAACGGAGAAAATGTTGATGTTTATGGATTTGAGGTTGCTTTTCAGCGTCAGTTAGATTTCTTGCCTGGTAAGTTCTTAAAAGGTTTTGGTATCTATTTAAACTATACTTACACAAAATCTAAAGCCAGCGGAATTGCTGATGAAGATGGAAACGAAAGAAATGACATCAGCCTTCCAGGAACAACGCCTCACATGTTTAACGGGTCTTTATCTTGGGAAAACAAACGTTTTTCTGCTAGAATCTCAACCAACTTTACTTCTGATTATTTAGATGAATTAGGTTCTGAATCTTACAAAGACAGTTACTATGACAAGCAATTTTTCTTAGATGCCAATGCTTCTTATAAAATCACAAAACAATTGCGTGTTTTTGCCGAAGCTAATAACTTAACAAATCAGCCGTTACGCTATTACCAAGGAGTTGCTGCACATACAAAACAAGCTGAATATTACCAGCCACGTTACAATCTCGGATTGAAACTAGACTTGTAATCTGCACTTTTTTAAAATTCTTAAATTAGACAGAGTTTAGCGCTCTGTCTAATTGCATTAAAATATATAATACAAATGAAAAATAGATCTTTAGTTGCTTTTTTACTTTTAAGCTTAGCCTTTACAGCTTGTAAAGATGATAAACTAGCGCCAATTCAGCCAAATGCCGTAAAACCAACAGCAGTTACAGAAGCTTTGCCTCACGATACTGACGATCCTTCAATCTGGATTAATCCAACTGATGCTTCAAAAAGCATTATTATCGGGACAGATAAAGATACAGATGGAGGTTTATATGCTTTTGATTTGAATGGAAAAATCCTTAAAAAATCAATTCCGTTAAAACGCCCAAACAATGTTGATATCGCTTACGGATTGATTATTGACGGAAAAAAAGTAGATGTTGCCGTAACAACTGAACGTGAAGAAAACAAAATCAGGATTTTCAGTTTACCTGATTTAGAACCAATTGATAACGGCGGAATTCCAGTTTTTGATGGAGAAGCACAACGCGATCCAATGGGAGTTTCATTATACACTCGTCCTAGCGACGGAAAGATTTTTGCTATTGTGGGAAGAAAAACTGGCTCTTCTGGAAGTTATTTATGGCAATATGAACTTTCTGGAAACGGAAAATTTGCTGCAGCAAAAGTCATTCGCAAATTCGGAACGTACAGCGGTAAAAAAGAAATTGAAGCGATTGCAGTGGATAACGAATTAGGCTTTGTTTACTATTGCGATGAACAGGCTGGAATAAGAAAATACAAAGCTGATCCAGCTTTAAATGATAATAAAGAATTGGCTTTCTTTGGTCAGAAAGATTTCAAAGCAGACCACGAAGGAATCGCGATTTACAAAAAAACAGACTCGACAGGGTATATTTTAGTATCCAACCAACAAGCAAATTCTTTTATGGTTTATCCTAGAGAAGGTGCAAACGGAAATCCGAACAATCATCCTTTATTGGCAGAAGTTCCAACTTCGACAATTGAATGTGACGGTGCAGATGTTACAAGTGTAAACTTAGGTCCAAAATATAAAAACGGACTTTTTGTAGCGATGAGCAACGGAATGACTTTCCATTATTACGCTTGGGATTTAATCCAGAAACGTATAGACGAAGCTAAAAAATAAAATTTCAAGGTTTTCAGTCGCAGTCCCGTGTTCAGTGTCTATTTTTTTTACTGCGATTGGAAACCAACTAAAAAAAGCTGTTCATTTCTGAACAGCTTTTTTATTTTGAATTAAATAATTCCTTTTATTCTGTAATTGGTGCACCTGCTAAGATTTCAGCATTTGCAAACTCTTCAAATTTGGCGAAATTAGCTTTGAATTTATGTGCTAATTCCAACGCTTTTTTATCGTATAAATCTTTGTCTTCCCAAGTATTTCTAGGATTTAAAATTTCCACTGGAACGTTTGGACAATCTTGAGGAATTTCAATTCCAAATACTTCATGATTTTTGAACTCTACATCATTCAATTCTCCTTTTAACGCAGCAGTAATCATAGCACGAGTATATTTAAGCTTCATACGGCTTCCTGTACCGTAAGCACCGCCAGTCCATCCTGTATTGATTAACCAAACTTTTACTCCTGCATCTTTCATTTTTTTGCTCAACATTTCAGCGTAACGCGTTGGGTGCAAAGGCATAAATGGAGCTCCAAAACAAGCAGAGAAATTAGGCTGTGGCTCTGTTACACCAGCTTCTGTTCCAGCAACTTTTGCTGTATATCCAGAGATAAAGTGGTAAGCCGCCTGACCTGGAGTCAATCTTGAGATTGGAGGCAAGATTCCGAAAGAATCAGCCGTTAAGAAAAATATATTTTTAGGATTGTGTCCAATCAAACCTGGCTGAACATTATCAATATGAGTAATTGGGTAACTTACACGAGTGTTTTGAGTAATAGAAACATCGTCAAAATCAACTACGTTTGTTCCTGCTTTGAAAACCACATTTTCTAAAAGCGCTCCTTTTTTGATCGCTCTAAAAATGTCTGGTTCATTTTCTTCTGTTAAATTAATAACTTTTGCGTAGCATCCGCCTTCAAAATTGAAAACAGTGTTTTCGTTTGTCCAGCCGTGCTCATCGTCTCCAATTAATTTACGCTCTGGATCTGCAGATAAAGTTGTTTTTCCTGTACCAGACAATCCAAAGAAGATTGCTGTATCTCCTGCTTCACCAACATTAGCGCTGCAGTGCATTGGAAGTGTATTTTTGAAAACTGGAAGAATAAAGTTTAATGCAGAGAAAATTCCTTTTTTCATTTCTCCTGTATAACCTGTTCCTCCGATTAATGCAATTTTTTTAGTAAAATCTAAAATAGCAAAATTAGACTGGCGTGTTCCATCTACAGCAGGATCTGCCATAAAACTTGGAGCGCAAACTACGGTCCATTCTGGAGTAAAATTAGCCAATTCTGAATCTTCTGGACGTAAGAACATATTGTAGCAAAACAAGTTTGACCAAGCTGTTTCTGTTACAACACGAACATTCAATCTATAATTTGGATCAGAGCACACATAAGAATCACGAACAAAAACTTCTTTGTTTGATAAAAATGCTGTTACCTTATTATAAAGCTTTTCAAAAGCTTGAGGCTCAAATGGGATATTTACATTTCCCCACCAAACTTGATCCTTAGTGATATCATCTTTTACGATAAAACGGTCTTGTGGAGAACGACCTGTAAATTCACCTGTATTAATTGCTAATGCTCCAGTCGAATTCTCAACACCTTGACCAGACTGCAAAGTAATCGCATGTAATTCATCTGCAGATAGTTGATAACGAACTTTTGCATTTTCAATTCCTAACTCTTTTAACGAAATCGATTGCGCGAAAACTGTATTACTGTCCATAAATTTTTAAGTTGTGTGTGATTTTTTGTTTAATGCAAAATTACAGATTAATTTTTATTTCTTTTAAAATAATTAAATTTCACTTCGATTTATATCAAAAAAGAAAAATTTCACTTTTAAAATTACAAAAAGAAAAAAATAATCGCTCTTAATTTGTTTATTTACAACCCTATATGCGAATTTGTTATATTATTTTTGTTTGATAACAGAAAATACAAAAAAGTCACACAAATAAAGTTATATGTTATTTATGTGACAAAATTAAAGATTAATTCTTAGACAGAATTTTTTTTTCGGGATTTTATGATTTTCTCTTCAAAATCGTAAAGAATAATAGCGTCCAGGCGATAATTAATAAGAAACCACCCAAAGGTGTTGCGAATACTATAATTTTAGATTCGAACAAAGTGTAGTCTTTTGTTGCCAATAAATAGATTGAACCGCTGAAAAGCAAAACGCCTGCAACTACTAAATTATAGATGGCTTTCAAGGTTTTTTCTGCAATGTCTTTTTGGGTAGATAGAAAAAGAAGAAAAAGAGCATGATACATTTGGTAACGAACACCAACTTCAAAAGTATTTAATTGATCAACCGAAAGATATTTTTTCAATAAATGAGCGCCAAAAGCACCCAAAATAATAGCTAGCATACCAATAAAAGCTCCAGTTAGAATGATTCTTCTTTTCATAATATATCTCTTTTGAAATTTCACACAAAAATACTTCAAACGAACTGAAAAACCGCCTTTGTTTCTGGATTATTTAGAACAAAATCAAATTATTTTTCGGGTTTTGCGAAAAAAATAATTTAATTTTCTTTAATTTGAATTGTTATATTTATAACATTTAAATATATTTGTGTTAAATATTTAAGACATGAGAAACATTTTAATATTTGGAGCAGGAAGATCTGCATCTTCTTTGATTCGATATTTACTATCAAAATCTAATGAAGAAAAGCTACATTTAACAGTAGCCGATCTTTCATTGAATCTTGCGAAAGCAAAAACACAAGATCATCCTAATGCCACTCCGATTGCCTTAGATATTTTTAATTCTGATGAAAGAAAAAAAGCTATTGCAAATGCGTCAATAGTAATTTCTATGCTTCCTGCACATCTTCACATTGAGATTGCAAAAGATTGTCTTGAATTCAAAAAACATCTTGTTACTGCATCCTATATTAGTGATGCCATGCAAGCTTTAAACGAAGAAGCCATTCAAAACAATCTGATTTTTATGAACGAAATTGGTCTTGATCCAGGAATTGATCATATGAGTGCCATGAAAGTCATTGACGAAATCAGATCGAAAGGTGGCAAAATGCTTTTGTTTGAATCTTTCTGTGGTGGACTTGTAGCTCCTGAATCTGATAATAATTTATGGAACTACAAATTTACTTGGGCGCCAAGAAATGTAGTTTTGGCGGGGCAAGGCGGTGCCGCCAAATTTATTCAAGAAGGAACTTATAAATACATTCCGTACAGCGCTTTGTTTAGAAGAACGGAATTTCTAGAAGTAGAAGGCTACGGAAAATTTGAAGCTTATTCTAACCGTGACTCTCTTAAATACAGATCTGTTTACGGTTTAGATGATGTTCTTACTTTATATAGAGGTACAATTAGAAGAGTGGGTTATTCTCGCGCTTGGAATATGTTTGTACAGCTCGGGATGACTGATGATAGCTATGTTTTAGAGGGGTCAGAAAATATGAGTTATCGTCAGTTCATCAATTCTTTCCTTCCGTATCATCCAACAGATTCTGTTGAAATCAAAACCCGATTGATCTTAAAAATCGATCAGGACGATATTATGTGGGATAAACTTTTGGAACTGGATTTATTTAACCCAAACAAAAAAGTAAATCTGCCAAATGCTACTCCAGCGCAAATTTTAGAGAAGATATTATCTGAAAGCTGGGCTCTTGAGCCAGATGACAAAGATATGATCGTGATGTATCATAAATTTGGTTACGAACTAAATGGCAAAAAAAAACAAATCGATTCGAAAATGGTTTGTATTGGCGAAGACCAGACTTATACTGCAATGGCAAAAACAGTCGGACTTCCGGTTGCGATTGCGACTTTATTAATCTTAAACGGAAAAATCACAACTCCAGGTGTTCAGCTTCCTATTAAAAAGGAAGTTTACGAACCAATTTTGAAGGAGTTAGAAGAATATGGGGTCATTTTTAACGAACAAAATGTACCTTATTTTGGATACAACCCAGACTTGTTCTAGTCTTGGTCTGCATGTTTATTTTAGAATTTTTTTTTAATTAGTTTTTAATTTTATCCGCTTCTCCCATCAAGAAGCGGATTTTTTTTCTTTTAAGGGACAAAGGTTCAGAGGAACAAAGCAACAAAGATTTTATACTTTGCGCAAAAAAACCTTTGTCACTTTGCTCCTTTGTTACTCCCAGCCTCTATTTCTCACTCTGAAGCGTAATCGGTAAACTGTACATCACTCGAACAGCTTGACCATTTTCGGTTGCAGGAATCCATTTTGGCGAAAGTTTCAAAACGCGAATTGCTTCTTCAGCAGTGCCATATCCTAAATCTTTTACGACTTTAAAATCCGACAGGCTCCCATCTTTTTCGACCATAAATTCAATAAGAAATTTGCCTTGTATTTTTTGTTTCGAAAATTCTTCTGACATTCTAAAATTTTGCCCAACAAACATATAAAACTTTTCTATCCCACCGGGAAATTGTGGTTTTCCCACATTAGCACCAACATAATTAATACCTTTATTATTCTGATTTCTCAAATTAGCACCGGTTTGTGCAACTGCTTCAGAATTAAAAGCAATTAACAATAAAAAACAAACAGCAGCCACAGAACTTATCTTCAAAATCATCGCAATTGGTGATATTTCTTTAGTCATCATTAGCAAACGTTTCTTAGTTATTAAATAATTAATATTGCTCGCCAAATCGACAGTCTTTTTGTTTGATGCAAATTGCAACAATAAGTTCTGATAGCTTTTTACTTCTCCAAATTGCTTATTTACAGCCTCATCGGCCAAAAACTCGTGATTAAGTTTAATCGCTTTTCTAAAAAGAGAAATAAAAGGATTAAACCAAAACACAGTCTGTACCGTAGCAACAAAAAGAATATCCAACGTATGTCTTTGTTCTAAATGCGCTTTTTCGTGCACAATTAATTCTGATGGAACTCTCCCCGTTTCAAACTCTGTTTTATTTACAAAAATGGCATTCCAAAAAGAATGTGGCAAAACAGCATCATCGGTTAAAATTACTTTTACTCCGTTTACAGAAAGAGCTTCTTTACTTCTTAATTTTTGAAAAAATGAAAGCACATTTAAAATCAATCGAAATCCCAACACTATGGCAACAATTACATAAACTCGCTTCAAAATGGCAAAAACGTATTCTAAAATGTAGTTTTCATTTATAGGCGCACGGCTTGTTCTAATCTCTATTCCTTCCAATTGAATTGCGTTTAATCCGCTCTCAAATAAAGGCTTGAATGTAAAAAGCTGCAACGGAATTATAAAACTAAAAATCAAACTTCCGAGAAGATACGCACGATTAAAACGAAACATTCTTTCGTTTTCTAACAATAATTTATACACCGCATAAAAAACAGCAAGTAGCAAACCCGATTTTAAAAGATACGTTATCATTTTTTCTTTTTTTGAATTTCTGAATCGATTATTTTTTTAAGATCTTCTAGTTCTGAAGCCGACAAATTGGTCTCGGTCGTAAAAAACGAAGCAAACTGTGAAGCCGAATTATTAAAGAAATTACTAATTAGCCCTTTTACATGTTTTGCAAAATAGTCTGTTTTCTTTACCAGCGGATAATATTCTCGAGAATTTCCAAATTCGTTATACGCCACAAACTTCTTATCGATCATCCTTTTCAGTAAAGTTGCAACCGTTGTTGTTGCCGGTTTTGGTTCCGGATACGCTTCGAGCAAATCTTTCATAAAAGCCTTTTCAAGCTTCCATAAATGCTCCATTAACTGTTCTTCTGCATTTGATAATGGTATCATGGTTTTGTGTTTTCAAGTTTTTCTGTTTCAGCCAATTCCTTTTTATATTCCTCCAAATTCCAGTCAATGTTTAGTTTTACTGCATAGTCCGCCATTGTGCCAAGTCCGACTTCCGCACGCCTTTTATCAACATTATCTGGATCTATCATTGGTGCAATACAAATTTTACCAGTCTTTTTATTCTTTGAACTCTGACTGCCATAAATTTGTTTTTTTCCTTCTCTCAAAGCCACTCTATCTTCTAAATACGCTAGATTTCCTGGATTGGCATTTCCATTTTTAACCGCTTCTCTCATCATAGGCAGATATTTTTGCTGATATTCTAAATCGGCATGTTGAATTACTAGAAACAAAGTCTGATTTCCCTGAGAGCCTACAACATTTTTTCCTAACCAACCTCTTTCGTCCAGAATTTTCATAACCTTAATGAGGTTAATGCTGTCCTTCTCCCCCATTATTTTACCAATGCTGTCAATTTTCTTTTTATCAGGCTTAGCAGCTCTATAAACGTTCATAAACTCTCCACGAATTTCCTGATCTTCGGTATAAATCTCTGCAAGTTGCTTTTCCAGCACCTTATCATAATTTGCTCCAATAACATCTAATTTCTTTTGCAGCTTATCAATTGTTTTATTCCATTCTTTTTCTGAATGTAAAGGCTTTAAATCGTTATCAATTTTAATATGCGCCATATTTTCGTATCCGTTATCTATAGAAAGATTCAGCCATTTAAATGCTTTTTTATGCTGCCTTGCCATAGAAGCAGAACAGCCTGCATTATATAAATCTCGATTGTCTTTTTTTTCTATTTTAAAAGCTTTTTCATAATATGAAACAGACAATTTGTAGTTTTTTGCCGTGTAACAAGAATCTGCTTTATGAATCCATTCTTTATAAGTTTGAGCTTGCAAGAAAAGGCAGTTCAATACAATAAAAGAAAGCGTGATTATTCTTTTCATGGTTTAAAGATTAGCTTGTTTATTTAATATTTTGTTCCGAAATCAATTCTCCTTTATCGTAATTCTTGATTCCTTTTAATTTTCCTTTGTCCGAATAAAACTTCCATTCTCCAAAATAAAACCAATGCGACTGAACCGAATCAGTCTCAAATTTAGTTTTTCCTTTCGATTCCAGTTTTCCGTTTTCGTAATAACTTTTCACGACACAGATTCCGTTTTTGTATTTTTCTGTTTTGTAGATTTTTCCGTTAATATATGATTTCCACTTTTTAACCGGAAGATCATTTTTATAATATTCATACGATTTATAATTTGTACCATCTTGCGAATAACTATCAATCCAAACACCTTCTTTTTTCTTGTCAATTTTCTGATTGATCGGTTTGCTTTTACAGCTCAAAAGCATTGAACCTAAAAGAAATAATAAAAAGATGTTTTTCAAATTCATATTGCTCTACAATTATAGATTCGTTTCTACAAATGTAGAGTTAAATTTCAAACGAACAAGTTTTTTCTTATTTTTTCTCACACTCTTTGCGTTTATTTTTTTCAACCGCAAAGTGCGCAAGGATTTTTTAAACTTAGACCTATAAACGCAAAGTTCGCAAAGCTTTATGATGAAGCTTTGCGAACTTTTATAAATCTTACTTAAAAAATCTTAGTGAACTTTGCGTAAACCTTTGCGTTCTTTGCGGTTAAAAAAAACTTAACCGCAAAGAGCGCAAGGATTTTATTTAAGGCTACGCTTATAAACGCAAAGTTCGCAAAGCTTTATCTATATAGCTTTTGCGAACTTTTATAAAATCTTACTTAAAAAATCTTAGTGAACTTTGCGTAAACCTTTGCGTTCTTTGCGTTAAAAAACTACTTAGAAAGCTCCACAAAATACTTGTAAAACAACGGAATAGTCTCAATACCTTTCAAGTAATTAAAGATTCCGAAATGTTCATTTGGCGAGTGAATAGCATCACTATCCAAACCAAATCCCATTAAAATAGTTTTACTTTTTAATTCTTTTTCAAACAAAGCCACAATCGGAATACTTCCTCCAGAACGAACCGGAATTGCAGGAACTCCAAACGTTTCTGTATACGCTTTGTTTGCTGCCTGATAGCCAATACTATCAATTGGCGTTACATAACCTTGACCACCGTGGTGAGGCGTTACTTTTACCGTAACTCCAGCTGGAGCAAGACTTGTAAAATGTTTTGTAAAAAGTTCTGTAATCTCTTCCCATTCCTGATTTGGGACCAAACGCATCGAGATTTTAGCGAAAGCTTTACTCGCAATAACCGTTTTAGCACCTTCGCCAGTATAACCGCCCCAGATTCCGTTTACGTCTAAAGTCGGACGGATTGAGTTGCGCTCGTTGGTTACATAACCTTTTTCACCATAAACATCAGCAATGTTTAAAGCATTTTTATATTTTTCTAAGCTGAAAGGCGCTTTTGCCATTTCTGCTCTTTCTTCTGCAGATAATTCTTCTACTTTATCGTAGAAACCTGGAATTGTAATATGATTGTTTTCGTCGTGAAGCGAAGCAATCATTTTTGCCAAAATATTAATTGGATTCGCCACAGCTCCACCGTATAAACCTGAATGCAAATCGCGGTTTGGACCTGTAACTTCTACCTCAACATAACTTAAACCTCTTAAACCTGTCGTGATAGATGGCTGTTGATTAGAAATCATTCCTGTATCTGAAATCAAGATTACGTCGTTTTTCAGTTTTTCCTGATTGCGTTCTACGAACCAAGCCAAACTTGCCGAACCAACTTCTTCTTCACCTTCGATCATGAATTTTACGTTACAAGGCAACGTATTGCTTTGTACCATTAATTCAAGCGCTTTTACGTGCATGTACATCTGACCTTTGTCGTCACAAGCTCCACGTGCGAAGATTGCTCCTTCTGGGTGAATATCTGTAGTTTTAATAACCGGTTCAAAAGGTGGTGAAGTCCATAATTCTAATGGATCTGGCGGTTGTACGTCGTAGTGGCCGTAAACTAAAACCGTTGGAAGATTTGGATCTATAATTTTCTCTCCGTAGATAATTGGGTAACCTGGAGTGTCGCAAGTTTCGACATAATCGCATCCTGCTTTTGATAAACTTTCTTTTACAGCCTCTGCTGTGTCAATAACATCTTGAGAATATGCAGTGTCGGCAGAAACCGACGGAATCTTTAATAATTCGATCAATTCGTTGATAAACCGATCTTTATGTTGTTGAACGTAGGACTTAATATTTTCCATTTAAATTATTTTTATAGAAACCCAAAAGTACAAAAAAGAGAATTAAAAAAAATTTTCAAAAAATGCTTTGATAATTCAAAAGTATGCCTATCTTTGCACCCACAATTACCGCGGATATGGCGAAATTGGTAGACGTGCCAGACTTAGGATCTGGTGCCGCAAGGCGTGTAGGTTCGAGTCCTATTATCCGCACTTTTAAAAAGCTTCTGAAGATTTTTCAGAAGCTTTTTTGTTTTTATAATATATCTATTTACCACGTAATCAACATATTATTCTTCGCCCTGGAAATTACTCAATGAATAAGAAATCTTGTTCAATAAAATTTTATATGCCTCCACATCCATTTTTGGAGTTTTTTTGCTATTAATGACACCTTCGATTTTAATCTGCAATTGCATTAAAAAATCTTTTTCCGGGTTTAAATTTGTACTGAAATGTCTTGAAAATCTTCTAGAAAATAAGTGAGCCAAATGTATTAAATCAGTATTTTTCATCTTTTTTAAACATTTAATAAATTTGCTAAAACTAATATTGTCAAAAAACGGACTATACTTAAATTCATTTTCATTATCTTCAAACTTAATAGAAAAATTTCGGTAATCGCTTTCAAATAAATTAAAGAGCTCCTCAGCACTGGTCTTTTTATCGATATTTCTTAAATTCTCATTTTTCGTAATGCAATAATTCATCACATCTACAACATCCTGATAACAATACACTTCTGGTGAGACAGATATATAAAATTCTAAATCTGCAACAAACCTTACTGAATTTTTATTTATTCCTTTTTGAAAACGTTTTTTTAGCTTAAAAAGATCAAAACTTAATTTATTTTCAAATCTAATACAAAAGCTAAATATGGTCGTATACTGTTCTATATCATATTCTCCTTTATCCACATATTTCAACATTTCAAAAGTTAAATTTTTATATTCTTTAAAACTTAAATCTATAAAGTTCCAATATTTTAATTCCTCAAAGATTTGTTGATGCCTTGGAATCTCATTGTTTGAAAATTTATATATCTCTTTAATATCTGATAATAGATTATCAGAAACTAAATACTCTAAGCCGACGATATGATTAAATATAGATTTAAAATAAAGATTTTGGTATTTACCAAGATCTAAATACTTTTCTCTAAATTCATCTTTAAATATCTTAGGTTTAGATTCAGAAGTATTGGCTTTTAATGCAAATCCTTTAGGTTCATCAAATATTATTATCCTTCTATAAAAATCAGGGATTTCTGAAGCATTTTGAGCATTAATTCGTCCTTGTTTATATTCAATCGTTATTGGTAATGAAAAATTTAAAACTGATTCAAACAAATCGTCTTTAATACCTTTTAATTCTTCATTTTTCAAAATTAAATCTCCCAGCTTAAAAAAAATCGTTTTAAAATGCTCAAAGAAAAACACAAGATTTCTCAAATTATGTTTATTCAATCCAATCACCTTAGTAATGTTTTCTTTTTTATTTTTCAAAAAATTATAGTAATCGACATAAGCAGAATTATTATATTTTGTCTCAATAACATCATCATAAATCAACGATACATTAGTCTTAAAATTAAAAGTAATACCGATAACTTTCTCTCTTAATATTGAGTAATTATCGCTATTCTCAATATTGGCTTCTTTTCTTAACTCATCCTCATTCGCTATAAGCATAACTTTTGCATTTGAGTTCTCAACTAAATTATTTATGAATCCAAAAATTTCTTTTAATTGAAGAGTTTCGCTTTTCCTATCAATATCATCAATACAAATAAAAATCTTGTTAAAACTTAAAATATTTTTACTTATAACATCAGAATCTGATAACATATTTGTAAAATCAGTTCCTGCCCAAGCTTTTAATGCAGAAGTTAAAAACCCGGAAGCCATTTTCATTCCCTTGCTTTTCAAAAAAGGATATAACTCTGCTAATATTTGACTTTGCAATTCTTCTATAGTCTTAATCCCAAATAATGAAATCAAAACAGGCTTATAAAACTCTATATCCTCATTATTAGGAATTTCAATTTCACTTACAATTGGAAACAATTCGTTTTTAACATAAAACGTTTTACCAATTCCGTAATCTCCATTTATAATAATTGCATAATTTGTATCTGATTTTAAATATTGCTCAATGTTTTTGGTAATATCTTTATTCATTTGCAAGAGAGTTTAAATTACCCAAATATAAATAATAATTTTAAAGCTCATTTACCTTCTTCTCGAATGAAATCATGACTTTAACAGGAATAAACACTTTCTCTGACAATACATCCTCCTATCATCCACCTTGACGAAAGGAGTTCTTCAGCATCACCAACAGGTTGTCAAACTATAAAAAAAATTGCGGAAATCACTCTGGAATTTTTTGTCGGTTTTGCTTTTGGTTTCTCCTTTCGTCGAAATGAAGATATTTTAAAACGTTATTTTCTCTTATTCAACTTCCAGATACGGATGTAAAATTTCGGCTAATTCATTCAGCCAATAAAAACCTTTTTCTAAGTTTTCTCTTTGAGCATAGACATATCCTCTTTCTTCATCTTTCATTACAACTAATGCAATTGCATAATTTAATTGCCGAATTGCTTTTGCCAAATCTTTAGCATCAATAACATTATTAAAAAAATCTAAGAGTCTTTTTTCTGTTTCTTTCGAAAGATCATTTGTAGCCATTGTCTTATTTTTTATTTAAAGCAAATATAATAATTTGTAGGCATGTATGCTATCGAAAGCGAAATAAATCTTTCCACTTTTGAAATATGAACATTTCAGAAGAAAATTATATTGTTAATCTAGGCATTCACATTAGACAATTACGTGAAAAGAAAGACTTATCGCAGCAAGATTTAGCTGATGATTCTGGCATGACTAAATCTCAAATAGCAAGAATAGAAACTGCTAAAATTAATACTTCAATAAAAACTCTCGTAAAAATTGCAAAAGGTTTAGATATTGAACCTAAAGAGTTGCTTGATTTTCCTTTGAAATAATAATTCGGCTAAAGCCTTTTTCTTTTAAAACATAAAAAAAACCTCCAGCTAAAGCAGGAGGCAATTCATTTAACTTTCTTATTCCATAAAGCATATCCGTCTAGTTTGTCATTTCGAGGAACGAGACTCGAGCGATAGCGAATAGGCGAAGCAAATCTTCGCAAGAAACTCGACAAAGATTAGCTTTTCGTTACGGAGCTACTTGTGGAGATTTCTCCTTTCGTCGAAATGACAATACTTTGTGGTTGTTTTGAAGAAAATCCTTAAAATCTTAATAATCTGTGGCTAAAAAAAACTTTGCGCCTCTGCGACTTTGCGAGAGATTCATAAGTATAAAAATTAATCTCGCAAAGACGCTAAGTCGCAAAGTTTGAAATTTATTTTTTGGGATTTAATATCTCTATTATCTTATCGACATTAATCTCGCTATAATCATAAATATAAAAATCACATGGCGGAAGCTGTTCTTTTGTATGTGTACTCAAAACTCCAACGACTTTCATTCCGGCATTTAATCCCGCTGTAATTCCCGAAAAAGAATCTTCAAAAACCACACAATCCGACGGAGAAACTCCAACGCGTTCTGCCGATTTTAAATATACTTCTGGATTTGGTTTATGAAACGTAACATCTTCTGATGACATCATCGAATCCATTTTTTCTCCTAGTTTCAAAGCGTTTGCAATCAAATCCAAGTTCGCACGCGGCGCCGATGTGGCAACAGCAGTTTTGAAACCGCGAGATTTTAATTCGTTTAAAAAATCCATATAATGCGGAATCGTTTCGACTTTGTCTTTGTAGATCTCACGAAACATTCCTTCTTTTTCATCTTCAAGTCTGATCAATTCTTCTCCCGCAATCGGACGTTTGAAGAAATGCGTCATGATATAACTATTGTGTTTTCCGTACATATGTTCTTCAAATTCTTCTCGCGTGTACGGAATATTATATTTATCGAAAAACTTTTCAAAAGCGATCACATGATGCGGATTGGTGTGCGAAATCACGCCGTCCATATCAAAAATTACACATTGCTGGCTCATAATTTTGTTTTGTTGTTTTTAACCGTTGCAAGATAAGTTATTCCGCAGAGTTGCACGGAGATTTTTCGCAGAGATTCGCTAAGAGTTTTTTTTAATCTCGCAAAGTCGCGAAGTCGCAAAGTTTTTTTGTTTCACGCAGATTTTAAAAAGATTTAAGCAGAAAAGCGCAGATTATTTATTTTTAAAAATCTCAAAAATTAAATCTGCCAAAATCTGCTGAATCTGCGTGAAACAAAAATCCTTTTAATCTTTATAATCTATGGCTTTAAAATAAACCTTTGCACCTTTTGGAATTTGGAATTTAAAAAATTGGAATTTGCTTTCTAGCCGATCCAAATCTTACTTTTAACCAAAGTCATCGTCTGTCTCAAATGCTGATTACACGCAATAAGAATAATCAAAACCAACAAACCATAACCCACAATGGTATAAATCTCCATATCGGCCAATAAAGTCGATTGTTTTGTAATGCTTCCAAAAATCTTTTTCATAGCTAAAACATTCGCATTATCTGCCGAATATCCTTTGGCAATAAAACTCTGCGTTGCGTTTGCAATGTTTTGCTGTGCTTCGGGATTTTCGTCCGTTACAAACTGACTAAGTTTCAAAAAGTGCTTTTTGTTTAAAAATACTGTTGCATTCTGCATGACGCAAAAACCAATCGTACTTCCCCAGAAACGCCCAGAAACGCCGACAATTCCTGAAGAAACCGCCATATTTGCAGGAACCGAAGAAGTGGTAAATAAAATCAACGGAACAAATAACAATCCAACTCCGATGCCCTGCAAAAAGTACGGAACAATAATATCTGATAAAGCCACATCGGGCACAAAAAGAAACGTAAACCAAAAGTGATACAAGGCAATTAGCGAAAAGCCAATCAGGAAAATGATTTTCGTTGAAAGCGATTTCATCAAGAAAAAAGCCGCCAAAACCAATCCGATAATATTTCCGAGTCCGTTAATGTATTGCACGCCCGCAACTCGAGACGGATCCCAATTCCAAATCGAATACATCGCCGAATGGCAAAGACTCAACGTTGCCCTGCTGATGTAAAACAGGAAGAACAATAAAAACCCAATTCGAAGATTGGCGTATTTAAAAACTTCAAAATCAAAAGTTGGCCTTTTGACCAAAAGCTCTTTAAAGATGAACAAACCTCCTGTAACAAGTGCCATAATAAGCATTAAAACCATTTGAGAAGATTCGAACCAATATTTTTTCTCGGCATACACAAAAAAGTAGGCACCGCAAAGAATAGCTGTTAAAACCAAAAAATAGCTCATCCAGTCGATTTGATACAACGGGATTTTCTTTGTTGTTCGGTGCCCACGAAAAGTAACCAAGATTAAAAAGACATTTAAAACCTGCAGTCCGCCCGAAACATACAGCATGTATTTCCAGTCGTAATGATCCAGAAACCAAACCGCAATATTCATAATAAAAGGCGTTGACAGCAGTAGAGAACCATAATAAAAGGAAAAACCAATTATAATGGCATTTTTAGAATCAAACTGCTCAATAAGCAATTGTCTGATGGTAATGGCAGGAAGCGCCATTAAGATTCCTTCGGCAACTCTCAGCAATAGAAAAACCGCAAAATTATCGACATAACCCGACGTCACAATCGTAACTCCAATTAAGGAATAAACGCCCATGAGGTAATTTTTGGCGGGGAAAAAACTCGAAAATCGGCTTTCTATAAGAATTGTAGCCAGCAGAGTTCCGTACGTTACGCACATCGCGTACTGCAAATCTTCGGGCTCGATGTCCAGAAAACTTGCCGCATACGTTACGTTTGACGTATAAACTCCCAATAAAATCATGGAATGCAAGAGACAAACAAACAAAATCGTAATGATTGCCCATTTTGGAACCCATGATTTAAAAATACTTTTATCTTCCATTTTAGTGTGCTGCGATCACAGTAATATTCATTCCCGCTCTTAAAAAGTCGGCTTGTTTGTCGCTGTCCTTCAACTGAATTCTAACCGGAATTCTTTGTTCGATTTTTACGAAGTTACCCGTTGCATTATCTGGAGGAAGCAATGAAAATCTTGCCCCGCTCGCTGGCGATAAAGAGGCAATTGTACCAACAAAAGTTTTATCGCTCAAAGCATCGGCTTTTATTTCAACATCTTGCCCAACGGTTAAATATTGCAATTGCGTTTCTTTAAAATTGGCCGTAATCCATTTTTCTTTACTTACAATTGACAATAGAGACTGGCCTTCTTTTACCAATTGTCCTGGCTGTAAAGTTCGTTTTCCAACCCAACCATCATAAGGCGCTGTAATTATGGTGTACGAAAGAAATAATGCAGCATTATCTGCAACAGCTTGTTTGGAAGCAATATTGGTTTGCGTTGTCGGAACATTTGCTTCGGCAACAGAAGTACTCAAAGCAGACGAATGGATTCTATTTTTCATTTCCTGAAAATGTGCCTGAGCCGACTCGTAATCCGCCTTTACTTTCTCTAATTGCTGAGAAGTAGCCGCTTCCTCGCTTACCAAAGCTTTGTATCTTTCGTATTCTAATTTAGTTTTCCAAAGATTCGATTTTGCGGCTTCTAATTGCGCTTCGTTAATTGCTGTTGCACTTGCAGTATTTATAGCATTTTTCTGCGCCACAACGCTGTTTTGCTGCGCGTTTTGAACATCGGCAAGAGCCACATTCAATTTTGATTTATATTCACGATTGTCAATCACAACCAAAGTATCTCCTTTATGCACAAACTGATTTTCGTTAAAACGAACTTCCTGCACATAACCCGTAATACGCGACATAATTGGAGTTACATATTGCTCAACCTGAGCATCATTGGTTTCTTCGTGATTTCTGTTGAACACATAAAACCAAATTCCTAAAATAACACCACTTATAACAAGCGTACAAGCAATAATTGTTATTAGTATATGAAACGTTTTATTTCTTCTAGTTTCATTTTTTATCTTAACCATATCTCTTTAATCTCTTTACTTAGTTCTTTTCTAAAATGTCTTTTTTCTTGCTTCTTGCTTCTATCAAGTCTTTCTTCTTGCTTCTTTCCTCTAAGGCTTTAGCCTAATCTCTCACCATCTAGCTCTGCGGAAGCATTCCGGCCGTATGAAGCAGTTCGTAATGTTTTAAAACCGCATCCAGTCGTGTAGAAATTTTGTTGTATTTCGCCTGAAGCAAAGCATTATCGGCGTCAACCATTTCGGTAATTAAAACCAATTGATTTAAGTATTTCAGCTTTACAATGCGGTAATTTTCGTCAGCCAAATCCAATGCTTTGTCCACAACAACAAACTTTTCAAGAATTTCCTGATACTGTGTATGCTCTTTATAAAGCTTATCTTGAATTTCCTCTTTTACAATTTCATTCTGCATTTCCTGCCATTTGATTTTGGTGTTCGCCTGCTCCATTTTGGTTTTATTTTTATATAAAGACGAAAGATCAAAAGTAGCTTCAATACCAACCTGTCCTAAAGTATACAGATACGGATTGGGCGGAAAGAATTTATAGTTTGGATAATAAAAACCGTAATTCCCAAAGAAGTGAACACTTGGTAAATAATTTCCTTTTACCATTTTGAGTTCGGTTTTACTGATATTCAGCTCCTGACTAGCAATACGCATTTCTTCGTTTTGCAAAGCTTTATTCATATAAAAATCATACGGATCTAAGCCATTCATTTCGTCCAAACTCGATGTTGTGTCAATCGCAATTTCTTCGTTTTCTGGAATCTGGATCAGCGTTTTCAGATCGTGAAGTGCGATTTTAATGTTTTTGGAGTTAGTTAACGCATTCAATTCGCGATCTGAAAGCTGTAATTCGGCACGAATAACTTCGTTTTTCGTAACCGTTCCATGTTTTTGAAGCGATTGCACTTCTTTCAATCGGCTTTTCTCTTCTTTAATGTTTTCTTCGAATATTTTCTGAAGTTCCATCATTTTATAAATTGCCAGATAGTTTGCAACAACTTCTAGTTCAATATCATTTTCTGTTTTTTCCGATTTTATTTTCGCAATTTCGTTTTCCTGATTCGCAATTTTAATCGCGTTATTAATCTTGTTTCCAACGTAAATTGGCATTTTAAAAGTTGAATTTACCTCGTAGATTTCAGGAATTGCAGGCGTAACTTCTTTATCTTTTAAGAAACCACTTCCTTTAAATTCTGTAATGTTGGTAATTCTAGAGTACATTCCGTTAAGTTGTACATCTGGCAATCTAAGTTCTTTTCTTTCTTTGATGTTTTGCTCAGCGAGCGTAATCTCCAGTTGAGATTTAAGGATTTTCTTGTTGTTTTCCTTCGCCAGTTTCATCGCTTCTTGTAAAGAAACCGTATGAACTTCCTGAGCATGTAAACTATTGAATACTAAAACCATTAGTAAAATCAATAGGCTTCTGGGAAAACAATCTTCTTTAGAGTTTGTTTTTGTAAGGAACATGAATATTTGAATAATTTATGCTGCAAAGTTCCTTCATTTTTTCCTTGGCTGATGATTCTAAAAAGTCAATAACATATTCATTTCGGACAAATGTTAAAGTCGTGTTTTCCGAAAACGTTATATTAAAACACTGAAAAACAATTTATTACAAAATAGATTTTGATTGTGATTATTTTTTAATTTCTCTCGCAGATTTGGCAGATCAAGCAGATAATTAATGAATTAAAGCAAGAATCTGCACAATCTGCCAAATCTGCGAGAGAAAAAACAAATCATTTTCTTTCCAAAATCTCTTCTCCGTTTAAATAATCAGAAGGTCTTTGGCCTAAAATCTTAAAAAAAGTGTTACTAAAGGTTGGAACACTATTATAACCAACTTCTTGAGCTACCTCCTTTACCGAAAGCTTTCTTTCTAATAACAATTCGATTGCTTTAAGAATTCTTCGAATGGTATAATATTGAATAAAAGACATCTTGAGATCTTTCTGAAATAAGCGATACAGAGAGCGTTCACTAAAGCCAAATTCATGCGCCACATCAGCAAAGAGAATTGTTTCACCCAAATTATTTTCAATATATCGAAGAATTTTTCCCAATCGTTTATCTTTAGGCTGAGGAAGTTCTAGAGGTAAATTGGTATGACATATCTGCGGAAGAATCGCTTTTATGGCTTTTGCAATGACAAAACTCGGACTTCCCTTTTTCAAATCTCCATTCCACTGGTTGGTAAACATCATCATTTGAAGCAAGAGATTATTTACTGGATAAATACCCTCTATTTTATAGAATTCGTCCTCATCTTTTTCAACCGGAAAATACAAATTTCGCATCATCACATGTTCCGACTTTGGTTCGATACTATGCTCAACTCCTGCAGGAATCCAGATAAAATGTCTTGCAGGTAAAAAATATGATTTTGTTTCAGTTGTTACAAAAACTACATCGCCTTCTGCATATAGCATTTGCGCTTTTTTATGTTTATGTGTTGGAACAAGCAATTCTCCCATTATATTATGATGACAGTAAATGCTTTTTTTATCGGCATCTACTTTATGGAGATAATATTTGTCTACTTTGAATGTTGATTGTTCCATAATATAAAGATAGGAAAGAAATAAACTCCAAATTTTTAAATTCCAAATTCCAAAACTGGAACATAAAAATATTTAACCGCAAAGACACAAGGAAAAAGCGCAAAGTTCGCAAAGCTTTGCACTTAAAATTTTTAGCCACAGATTAAAAGGATTACAAGGATTTTAAAAATCTGTGTTAATCTTTATAATCTGTGGCTAAAAAAACTTTGCGAACTTTGCGTAAATTTTAGCGTCTTTGCGGTTAAACCTAGCAAAGTTTATATAAAAAAAATGCCTCTCGTAATGAGAGGCATTTTACAAACTTAGGCGGTCTGGACGGGACTCGAACCCGCGACCCCATGCGTGACAGGCATGTATTCTAACCAACTGAACTACCAAACCCTGCGTTATTGCGAGTGCAAAAATACAACAGATTTTCGTTTCTGCAAGCGTTTTTTCAAATAAAATTTAGACATTTTTTTAATTGGTTAAATTCCAATATTTTAAAAATTCAAGTTTTAATTAAAAAGTAGGAACTTTCTTTTACTTAACCGCAAAGAACGCAAGGTTAAAAGCAGAATCCCAATAACTATTGGAGCAAAGCTTTATTAAACTATAGCTTTGCGACTTTGCATTCTTTAAAAAATATCTTTGTGAACTTTGCGTATTCTTGGCGCTCTTTGCGGTAAAATCTTTCTGGAATTACGTGTGTGATTTCTCCCTTCGGTCGAAATGACAAACTGTACGATAAAATTGGAATTTGGAGTTTTTCCCGAAGTTTCGGGTTTGGAATTTACCTTTACAAAAGGTCTTAAATCAAAAAAGCCATCCACAAAAGTGGAAAGCTTTTCATTGGTCTAACTACTAAACCAGCTACGAGTTACAAAGTCGTAGCAAAACAACACAACTAATCTTAGATACCGTATTTGGGCAAAAAAGCCTTTCTGTTAAGAAAGGCTTCCCCAATATTGCGGTCTGGACGGGACTCGAACCCGCGACCCCATGCGTGACAGGCATGTATTCTAACCAACTGAACTACCAAACCTCTGCGTTATTGCGGTTGCAAAGATATAACAGAATTTCGTTTCTGCAAGTGTTTTTGTAAAAAAAATGAAATTATTTTTTAAATTATTATCCAAAGTTTTGTTTTTCAACCAAATATGTAGTCAATATTTTTTCAAAATTATCACCCACATTTACCGAAACGTACTTAATTTGGTTCTTTGCGCAAGTTAAAGCCAAGTTTTTAAAATAAGCTTCTACCCTTTTTTCATATTGCTCTTTTACATTATCAGCAAAAATCGAAACCTCTTCTCCTGATTCTAAGTCGATAAACTTTCTGGGTGTGTTATCGAAATCAAACTTCAATTCGGTTTCATTATCAACGACATGAAATAAAACTACTTTGTGTTTGTTGTGTTTTAGATGTTGTAATGCATTAAATAGTTTCTCATCGTCTTCGGTCTGAAACATATCGGTAAACAAAATAATCATCGAACGGCGGTGCATTTTCTCAGCAATCTGATGCAAATAGGTAATCGTATCGGTCGTTTTTTTGACTTTTGGCTGAACCAATAATTCTTCCAGTTTGTTCAAAAGCATTCTATGATGGCGATCACTTCCTTTCTCGGGAGCGTAATATTCGTATTTATCCGAGAAAACACTCAAACCAACGGCATCGCGCTGTTTCTTTAAAATATTCATTAAAACCGCCGAAGCCAAAACCGCAAAACCAATCTTCTTTTCATAAAAAGGCTGATTCGATTTTAATTCTGGATAATGCATTGACGACGAATTATCAACGATCAGATGACAACGCAAATTGGTTTCTTCCTCAAAGCGTTTCGTATACAAACGATCCGTTTTGGCAAACAATTTCCAGTCGATATGTTTAGTGCTTTCTCCAGCGTTATAGACTTTGTGTTCAGCAAATTCGGCCGAAAATCCATGAAACGGACTCTTGTGCATTCCCGATATAAAACCTTCCACAATCTGATTCGCCAGCATTTCGAGATGCTGAAAACTGGAGACTTTTTCTATTTCCGATTCGATTTTCATTCGGTTTCTTTTTTAATATTTTGCGCTTTATAAAGCAAATCTGTTGCCTGAAACAATTTGCGTTTCAAGATTGGACTAAAATTAGGGTTTTCTTTTAAGAATCGCTGTACTTCATCAAAAGCAAATTTCGATGAATATTTCCCAACGGTATTATCCAGCCAATCTTTCGGAAAGAAAATATCTCCTGTTCGCTGAATTTCATCAACCAAATCTAATGAAAATCTAATATATTTCTGCGCACTTTCCTGACGAAGCGGATGATGAATATTTGCCAATCCAACCGAAACCCACGATTCTTTCTCTCGGTTTGCATCGTCTTTTAACGATTCCATAAAAGCATTTCGAACCGATTCATCTTTCGATAAAGACGGAAGCAAGAATTCAAAACGCTTTTGTTTGTCCGGATTTGTAAACGAAATTCTGGTTTTCTCCAAAATTTCATCGGCTTTTGGATGTTTGAAAATCGCTAAATTCATCGCCATATTGGTGTAATCATCTTCGTTTAGTTTCAAATTCGGAATAGAAATTTCTCTGTTCCAAACTTTATACAAACTGGCTTTTGCCGAATCAGAATAAGCAATCGAACTAAATAATCCGAATAATGTCTTTTTAATATTAGACGATAAATTGGCTTGTAAACGTTCATATAAAACACCTTCAAGTTTTTTCTGAACTTTATTCTCTTGTTTTTCGGTAAAAAATCTCCAGTAAATTGTATTCAGACTATTTGAGGCAATTCGCAAAACCAATTCATTTTGCTCTGTTTGAATTCCCTTTAAAAAACAATCAAAAGCTCTTTCTGGAGAAACATTGCCAATCAAAGTATTTTCATAAAGATTACTATAACTAGAAGCTCTAGCCATTTCATCTTTTAAGTCAGCAATATAATTTAAATTATTCCCGTCAAGCGGAAAAACTCCGTATCCAAAACCATTATAATTGTAAACAATCGCAAGCGGTTTTTCAATTCCTATAGCTTCTTTTACAACAGTATTTTTGTCATTAATATTGATTGATAAAACTTTTACCTCTTTAGCATAAACTAAACCTATCTGAAAAACCTGAGGCCAAATATTATCCGATTTATCTTCTGCTTTTTGCTGAATTTCAAAACTTTTGATTCGGTTTTTAGCATCATATTCTATTTGATCCGTAAAAATCGCTCTTCCAGATTTGTTAACCCAAACCTCGCTCCATTTTTTCATATCAAGTGGAGTTTCAGCATCGAGAAGTTCCACGAGATTATTCCAGTCAGCATTGTCATTGGCGTATTTCTGAATGTATTTTTGAATTCCTTTCTGAAACGTTTCTTTTCCCATTGAAGCTTCCAACTGACGCATCATAATAGGCGCTTTGTTGTAAATAATAGCTCCGTAAAGCGAACCAGCATCTTTCAAATTCGCCAAATGCTGCTTGATCGGATGTGTTCCTAAAGATCGGTCTTCCGCGAAAGCGCTAGGATAATGCGCCGTAAAAAATTGCAGATTATGATTGACTTTTGGAAAAATTGGATTCATGATTTTATCGGCCATGAAGTTGGCAAAAACCTCTTTCATCCAAACGTCATCAAACCATTTCATGGTTACCAAATCGCCAAACCACATGTGTGAGGTTTCGTGTGCGATGAGTTTTGCACGGTTTAATTTTTCACTGTCGGTTGCGCTATTGTCCAAAAACAAAGTTGATTCTCTGTATTGAATTGCTCCTACATGCTCCATTCCGCCATACTGAAAAACAGGAATTGAAGCAAAATCCAACTTCTGAAACGGAAATTTACGATCGGTATATTTTTCTAAGAAATCCAAAGATTGTTGATGCAAATTGAAAATAGTATCAGCGCTTACGCGAAATTTCTCCGGACTGTTTTCACGATACAGCATCGTCATTTCTAAACCTGGCTTTTGTGTCGCGCTTTTGAATTTTCCTGCAACGAAAGAAAATAAATACGTGCTCATTTTGTCCGATTCTCCAAAAGTATAAATTGCAAAATCTCTTTTTTCTGACTTCTCTACTACATCGGCTCCAGCCAAAACCGACCATTCTTTGGGCACAGAAAGATTCAATTTATAAGTCGCTTTTAAATCAGGCTGATCAAAACAAGGAAATAAAGTACTGGCGCGATCTGGAACTAATAAAGTATATAAGAAATCGTCATTTCTATTTAATGACAAATTACCCGCAATAAATGAAATGGAAACTGTATTTTTTCCTAAAATCAAAGCAGAAACCGGAATTGTAATATGTCCGTTTTCGTGAACAATAGAAAGTTTTTTTCCGTTTGCTTCAACCGTTTTTATATTGGAAGTTTTCTCTTTAAAATCTAAAATTAACGGCTGACTTAAATCAGATAAACTCAAATTTACTATCAAATTAGAGCTTATATCTTCTGCTTTCTGATTCGGAATTTCGAAAAACAAAGTGTATTGAAGATCTGAAATCTGTTTTTTACGAAAATTTGCCAGCTGTTCAGAAACGCCGTTTTCAAATAATTCATTTGCTTTTGACTGAGAAAAACTATTGAAAATCAAGATAAAAAAACAAAGAAGGCTGTAGAAAATTTTCATTTTTAAGGAATATAAGATTTGCTAAAATTAACAAAAGCATTGATTTTTCGCAAACAATTACTGCAACAACATTGCATTTAAGGATAAGATTTCTATATTTGCAACACTATTGCATTAAACAGCATAAAAAACCTCATCTAGAAGTTAATCTTCACGAATGAAAAAGAAACTTAAATTTATAAATCTCTTGATGCCTTTGATTGTATTGTTCGCAATACTTTTTCCGGCCGTCCATTCGTATGAGCATATTTTGGATACTCATTCGTCAAAAGAGAAATTAGAGTTTTCTGTTTCCGAAAAACCACAATTTAAAGCCAAATTGCATTCGTTTCATAAATGTTCGATTTGTGATTTTAAGTTTAGTGCAGTTGGGACATTTGAAATTAATGTTTTTCAGTTTTTCAAGAATAATCCTGTTGCAAAACACATTGTTTTTTACAGCAAACCGCATTTTGCTTTTTTTAAGGGCGCTCTTTTCTCACTTCGAGCCCCGCCTTTTACACTTTAATATTTTTTGTGCTCTGTTTTGCTTTGGCAATTCGGCTATTTACATGTTTTAATGATTTCAAAATCTTGAATCATTAAATAGCGATTTCATTCATTTAAGCAATTAAACAAGTATTGATATTGATATTGTCATTGATATTGTCATTGACATTATTATTGTTTTCCGCTTTTTCCGCACAAAAAAATCAACTTTTTATCGATTAACACATTCGAACTAAATCCAAATTTCGGTCTTAGTTACGGCTGTACTGTTTTAAGCATTTGTTTGTTCTCGCAAAGTCGCGAAGACACAGAGTTTAGGACAATTTTCTTTGTGTCTTCGCGACTTTGCGAGAGCTAAATCAAAGAAAACCTTAAAGAAAAAACCTTAACCTAATGTCTTTAGCTAGAAAAGCTTAAAAGCATTTACAACCTCTTTTATAACCCAAATACCCTTTATAAAATGATCAAAATCAAATCAGAAAAAATGAAAACAACAAAACTTATTCTGGTTTCGCTCTTTGTCGCAATGGCTTTTACAAGCTGCAGTAATGACGATTCAGAAGAAAAACAGGCAATTCCAACTATTGACAAAATCGAGCTGGGTCTTAGCAACAGCGAAACAGCAACTATTGGCGCAGATTTCCATTTTAATGCAGAAGTAACTGCTGTTGATAAAATCGAAAATGTACAAGTAAAAATTCTACAAAAAAGTACCGAAACATACTCGAAAGTCTGGTCGCACGAAATTACGTGGACACAATATGCGGGCGCAAAAAACGCAACAGTTCACAAACATTTTGATATTCCAGAAGATGCTGTAGCAGGAAAATACAACTTCATCATTATCGTAAACGATCAAAACGGAAGCAAGCTAGAAGCGAAGAAAAACTTAACCATTATAAATCAAAAAATATGAAAAAATTAAAGCTTTTAATGGCCATTTTGGCGCTTACTTTTATTTCATCCTGCTCCAGCGACAAAGCCGAAATTGACAGCGAATATCCCATAATTGATATCACTGGAGCAAATGCTTTTCCGATTCAATGCAGCACGATCGAACGCGGAAAAACCTTCACTTTTAAAGCCACTTTTAATGACAATGTCGCTTTGGGTTCTTACAGCCTCGATATTCATCACAATTTTGATCATCATACACACAGTACAGAAGTTACAACTTGTGAAATGGAAGCGGTAAAAAGTCCTGTAAAACCAATGCTTTTTATAAACAATTACACCATTCCAAATGGTGTGAAAAGTTACGAAGCAACAGCACAAATCACTATTCCTGCAGATGTTGATCCCGGAGATTATCATTTTATGATTCGCTTGACGGATAAAGAAGGCTGGCAGACGCTGAAAGGTTTAAGTATTAAAATTTTATAAGATCAGATTAATGAAGAATGCCCTATCCATGTATTGGAAATATTATTTTTTACTCCTCAGTTTATTAATTACGGCAGAAGCCTTTTCTCAGAATAAGCCTTCAGAAAAGAAACCAGAAATCAAGGAACTTGACGAAGTTTTAATCAACAACAATACTGTTCAGAAACGCAAAAAAGAAGAATCGCTGAATGTTGAAACGGTAAACAATAGTTTTATTCAACGTAATCTTGGCGGGAGTTTGATGCAGTCTTTGCAGAAATTGCCTGGCGTTAAAACTATTTCAATTGGTTCTGGAGGTTCTAAACCGCTTATTCGTGGTTTGAGTTTCAATCAGGTTATTGTGGTTGAGAACGGTTTGAAACACGAAGGCCAACAATGGGGCGCAGATCATGGATTGGAAATCGATCAATATGCTGTAAATCGGGTAGAAATTATAAAAGGTCCTTCTTCATTTATTTACGGATCTGATGCTGTTGGCGGTGCGGTAAATATTAAACCTTTACCTCTTCCGTTGCAAAACACTTTTGGCGGAAGCGTTGATATCACTGGAAAAAGCAACAATGCGCAATTTGGAAGTTCTATTAATTTATTTGGAAGAAACAAAAACTGGTTCTTTGATTCTCGAGTTACCACAATGGATTACGGCGATTATCGCGTTCCGACCGATGTGGTTCATGTGTATAGTTATGCTGTTCCGTTATACAAAAATCATTTGCGAAATACGGCTGGGAAAGAACTCGATTTTCATTTGAGTTCGGGTTATTCGGGAGAACGTTTTAAATCGGTTTTCTATTTCAGTAACGTGCATACCAAAAGCGGATTTTTCGCGAATGCGCACGGGCTCGAACCTCGAAATGTAGATCTGGAATTGCACGACAAATCGAGCCGTGATATTTTAATGCCGTATCAGCAAGTCAATCATTTAAAGGTTAGCAATACGACTTCTTTTCAGTTGGGAAATCATGCTTTTGAGACACAGATTGGTTTTCAGAATAACTTTAGAAGAGAATATAGCCATTATGTCAATCACGGTTATATGCCTCCAATTTACCCTGAGGACATGTACGCTCCACAAGATTTGGAACGTCAATATGATAAAGATGTCTGGTCATTTTCTGCTAAAGATGAATTCAGAATTCAAAATCATCAAATTACGGTTGGTTCGAATGCAGTTTTTCAGCAAAATGAAATTGGCGGATGGAGCTTTTTGATTCCATCTTTCACGCAATTTAACGCTGGTTTATTTGCTTATGATAAAATTGAACTGAACGAAAAATGGTTTTTAAACGGCGCTGTTCGTTACGATTACGGAAAAATAAAAATGAAATCATACTACGATTGGTTTCAAAGTCCTGTTTCAGAAAACAATCAAACAGAATTGAAATATTTACAGCGTTCTCAAGATTTGACCAAAACTTTTGACAGTTTTACATGGTCGATTGGAGCCAATTACAATCCTGGAAAGCTTTCGCTGAAGGCCAATTTGGGCTCGAGTTTTAGAATGCCAATTGCCAAAGAACTGGCTTCAAATGGTGTAAATTATCATTATTTCAGATTCGAAAAAGGAAATCCGAATCTGGATGCAGAACGTTCGTATCAATTGGATTTAGGTGTGGAATGGAATCAGCAAAACTTCTCTTTTCAACTGACTCCGTTTGTGAACTATTTTCCAAATTTCATTTATCTCAATCCAACCTCAGCTCATGATATTTATTATGGCGCAGGAAATCAGGTTTTTGAATATGAGCAGAGTAAAGTCTTTCGCTATGGCGCAGAATTTCAAACAAGATATTATTTCCTAAAATCCTTAAGTGCAGAAATTGGTGCCGAATATCTTTATTCTGAACAAAAATCAGGAAGTAAAAAAGGCTATACACTTCCGTTTTCTCCGCCACCTTCTGTTTTATTCGGATTGAATTATGAACCTCAAATCCCTTTTTTAAAAGAACCTTATTTTTCTGTTGATTATCGTTTTACGGCACAGCAAAACAATATCGTTCCACCTGAGAAAAAAACGGCTGAAAGTCATGTTTTTAATGTGGCTTTTGGCTCAAAAATTAAAACAGGAAAACAGGATATCACCCTCAATATTCAGATCCAAAATTTATTTAATACAAGATATTTAAATCACACCAGCTTTTATCGACTTATCGAACTTCCAGAAGCGGGACGAAACATTATTGTTTCTATGAAGATTCCGTTTTCGTTTTTGCGATAAGCAAACCATTCAAAACTCAATTAATTACAAATTTTAAATCCTTTATTACAATGAAAAACAAGTTTTACAAACTGCTATTTTTATTTGCTTTATCGCTTTTTGCGGTTTCATGTAGCAACGACGATGACAACCATGACGATCATGATCACGATCACGACACTTCGGAAGAACATACATTTGTTCGAGTTTTACTTTCTGACGAAAAAACTACGGAGTTAACGCTTTTTGATCCGCATGAAGATAAGATCAGTTCTTTTATGGCAAAATTTGCTAAAGCCTCTTTGTACACTACAGAATCTGGACGTTATGCAGGAATTGTTCACAGAGACAATAATTTCGTAGAAACTTTCGACAGCGGATTGGAATTACACGGCGATCACATTGATGTTGATGATGTTCCAAAATTTGGAGTTTTAGCGACAAGCGCATTAAAACCAACACATTTTAAAAGTAAAATTGGAGAAATCTTAACTTTTAATGACGGCGATGGAACACTTTCTGTTGGTAAAGAAGCAGATGTAAACAAAGCTGGTTCAACGTTCAAAACGATAAGTGCAGGTTTATTGGCACATCACGGTGCAATGGCTACTTTTACAAACGGAACTTATGCAATTACCGTAAAAGACAATTCGGCAACAGGGACACTTCCAGAAAAAGTAAAAATTATTGACAATACCGGAAAAACGCTTTTTGATGCTAAAATTGCGACAAAAGGAATTCACGGAAATGCTTCAGACGGTGTTTATGCTGTTTTCGGTTCGTCAAGCGGAATTTTGGTTGTAGAAAGCAACGGAAACCAAAAACTAATCGATCATCCAGCAGATTTTGGAACAGCTTGGTTCGGGAGTATTTTAGAAACAGCTTCAGCAGGGAAATTCATTGGGTATACGGCTGCAAAAGGCGCTTATTTAATTGATGTTGCAGCTAATACTGTAAAACCAATTATTGCCAACACAACCATTATGCAATGCAAAACGAGTTACGATCGTAAAAAACTGGCTGTTTTATTGCATTCTGGAGAGCTTAAACTTTACGATATCAGTAGTTTACAAGCTATAAAAGAAACTAAAGCAACTTCAGAAACGGCTACAGATGCTACACTAAAACCTCAAATGGCAGTTACAGATCGTTTTGCTTATATTACTTCGCCAACAACGGGAGAATTAATACAAGTAAACCTTTCTACATTGGCAATCAAAAAAACAAAAGTGTCTAGCACGCCTTATATGATTACGGTTTTAGGTTATGAAAACAGTGAAACGCACAGCCACTAATTGATTTTAGAGCAACTTTTTCAATTATTCTAACACATAGAAACATAGCTTATCTTTGAGCGTAGAGGCGTTTCACTTATTTAAAACCACATAAGCTATATGTAAAAACTAGTTTTCTCTAAACTCTTTTATGAACATAAAATCTATGTTTCTATGTGTTTAAAAAACTTAACATATAAAAAAATAAAAAAGGTTTGACTCTCGTCAAACCTCTTTTATATAATATTGCAATCTAAGATTACAATAAAGCGTCTAAACTATCTGCGTAGGCTTGTTTCGGAGCTACTCCTACTTGTTTTCCTACTACTTCACCATTTTGAAACACCAAAACGGTTGGTATGTTACGCACACCATATTTTGCAGCAAATTCTTGGTTAGCATCTACATCTACTTTACCAACAACTACTTTACCAGCGTACTCTTCGCTTAATTGGTCAATGATTGGACCAACCATTCTACAAGGACCACACCATGCTGCCCAAAAATCTACCATTACTGGTTTATCTGATTTTAAAACTACTTCATCAAAAGTAGCATCTGTTATTGCTAATGCCATAATATATTAAGATTAAAATTAGGTTCGAAATATTAACTTTCAAACTACAGTACAAATTTAAAAATTTAAAATAAATCAAACACCATTACTAAATTAGTTTTCGTTATAAATGTATTATCATTAATTATAAGCTAGATAACTTTAAAATTACAATTTATTTACCTGAAAATCAAACTAATAAAAAGTTAATGTTTTTTGTAGTATCTTTAATACATTCAAAATTCGGCGACTATGAAAGAAGCTTTATCCAAAACCAAAACCTTTCTGCAATCTGATTCTTTTAAAAAATATGCCAAACGTTTTGGATATTTTATCTTGGGCTTAATTGCCATTCTTTTGCTCGCTTGCGGAGGTTTGTCGATATATTTTAATCGAAATAAAGCCGAAATTATTGCTAAAGTCAATACCAAAATCAACGAAAACATAAATGGTAAATTCCACATTAGAGATTTTCATTATAAGTTTCTTACTGGTTTCCCAAACTTTACATTGGCACTTAATGATGTCGAAATAAAAGACAATCAATGGCAGAGCCACAAACATACTTTACTGAGAGCAAAAGAAATCGAAGCGCGTTTGAATATTTTGAGTTTGTTGCAACACGAAATCAACATTCATAAAATCTTAATCAACGACGCCGATATTTATATTTATAAAGCCGAAAACGGTTATTCTAATGCTAATATTTTTAAACCCAAAAAGAAGAAACCAAAAACCGATAAAGAGAAACCCGAAACGACTATTGACGAAGTAAACCTCAACGATGTCCATGTTATTATAGACAATCATCTGGGGCATAAACTGTTTGATTTTGATGTGGCGAGTTTAGAATCTAAAGTAAATTATGGCGACAACAACTGGCAGACTAATCTATATTTGAAAACCAAAATTAATAGTCTAGCCTTTAATACCGTTCACGGAAGTTTTGCTAAAGAGAAAGTTCTAGAAGGCAATTTTGACATTTCGTATGCCGAAGCCAATCAGAAAATAGATATTAAAACCAAAGGACTAAAAATTGGTTCTGACGTTTTTGATATTATCGCTTTCTTCAATATCGGAAAAAACAATTCGCTTTTCGGAATCAATATCGGGACGGATATTTTATGGCGAAATGCTTCCAATTTATTATCGGCAAACATCAGTTCGAAGCTTAACCAATTCGACATCAAAAAACCGATTAAGGTAAACTGCGACATCAAAGGCGATTTGAATGTTGAAGGCGATCCTAAAATTGTGGTGCAGGCCGACATTCGCGATAACGAAGTAAGCATTCCTGACGGTTTGTTTACCAATTGCAGTTTTAAAGGAATTTTTACTAACACTTTTAAGCCTGAAAAGGAATCCAGCGATCCGAACTCGGCTATTATTCTGAACAATTTTAAAGCCGAATACGAAAGTATTCCGTTGACAATTGCGCAAGCCGTAATTAACAATCTTGAAAAACCAATTGCTACAGGAGTTGTAAATTCTGACTTTGATATTTCGAAACTGAACGGGTTGATGAATGAAAAAATTATTCATTTTGAAAGCGGTCACGCCAAAGCCAATTTGAAATTTCAATTTGACATTGTCGATTTGTACATCAATAAACCCAAATTTACGGGAGATGTTGATATTGCTGATGCTACATTCGATTATCTTCCGAAAAGAATTCATGCCGAAAAAACGGCTGTACAATTGTCCTTTACGCAAGAAGCGCTTTACATTAAAAAAATAGCCTACAAACACAAAAAGAACATTATCCGTATTGACGGAAAAATTGATAATTTCTTGAATCTCTATTACGATGCACCCGAAAAAATGGTCGTAAACTGGAATATTTACTGTCCAAATATTGATGTAAAACAGTTTTTAGGTGTTCTGCAAAATTCTCCAAAACAAAAAGTGGCGGAGAAAAAACCAGTGAAAAAGAATGTCAATTTTACAAATCAGTTACGATCTGTAATCGAAAAATGCGCTGCTGTAATTAATCTCAAAGCAGATAAAATCACATATGGCGCGCTTACTGCAACCAATACTCAAGCCACAATCCAGATGCTAAATTCTAAAATACTGCTAAAAAACGGAACATTAAATACTTCTGGCGGCAGCATAAACTTTAGCGGTTCTGTCGAACCAAGCGGAAATCGTTATGTCTTTACTTCAAACGCGCAGGTAAACCGAGTTGATATTGCCAGTTTCTTAAGATCTTTCAACAATTTCGGAATCAAATCTTTTAGTCCGAAAAACATTCGCGGCCGATTAACCAGCAATGCCAATGTTGCGGGTTTAATGAGCAGTACAGGCGATTTGATTGTCAATTCTATGAAAGGAAAACTAGATTTTAATGTCAATCAAGGTGCCTTAATCAATTTTGAACCGATTATGAAAGTTGGCAAATTTGCTTTTCCGTTTCGTGATGTAGAGAATATTACTTTTAGTGATTTATCGGGTTCGTTTAATCTTCGCGGCGAGCAAATCGATATCCATAAATTGACTATAAGTTCGAGCGTTCTCAACCTAGATGCAGAAGGCGTTTATTCTTTCGGTCGAGGCACGAATCTCGCCCTCACAGTTCCGCTAAGAAATTCTAAAAACGACGCCAAACTCGCCACCAAAGAAGAACGAAAAGCCGTTCGAGAACGCGGTATTGTCCTGCATTTGATTGCTTATGATAATGAAGGAAAAATGAAGGTTAAATGGGGGAAGAAGGATAAAGGGTAGAAAAAATCTATTTCTAAAAAAAATGTGTGTTGTCTTATTTAAATGATCTTTAGCGAATTAAAAAAATAAACACTTTTTGTTCCAATTTATAACAAAAAAACAATCTTAATTTGAAAGTTTTTCCTTTAAATTTGTAACCATTGTATAATGTTAAACAACTTGGTTATGAGTGATTATATTTCATTGTCTGAAGCATCAGAATTATTAGGAAAGAGTAAAGAGACTTTAAGACGTTGGGATAATGAAGGAAGACTGAATGCTGTACGTGAACCTATGAGTAATTATAGAATGTACAAGAGATCTGAAATTAATAATTTATTTTCAAGTTTTATAGATAATGATATACAAGAAACTATTTCTAATTATGTAAAACCGCATAATGATTATACAGTTCTTGAACTTTTTGCGGGAGCTGGCGGACTTGCTGTAGGAATGGAAAAAGCAGGTTTAAAATGTGTAGCTTTAAATGAAGTTGATAAATGGGCCTGCGAAACATTAAGAACAAATAGACCAAACTGGAATGTTTTAGAAGGAGATATAAAAGATTATAGTTTTTCAGAATTTCATAATAAAGTTGATGTTGTAACGGGCGGTTTTCCATGTCAGGCATTTAGTTATGCAGGAAAAAAATTAGGATTATCAGACGCTCGAGGCACATTGTTTTATGAATTTGCGAGAGCTGTAAAAGAAGTAAACCCTCCAATTTGTATTGGAGAAAATGTTCGTGGTTTATTAAGCCATGATAACGGTAAAACATTACAAGGTATGATTTCTATTCTAGATGAAATCGGTTATAATGTAGTCCCTGTACAAGTCTTAAAAGCAATTAATTTTAATGTTCCTCAGAAAAGAGAACGATTAATTTTAGTTGGCGTTAGAAAAGACATTCATGTAAAATATGAATATCCAAAACCTTATAAAAAAATATACAATCTTGAAGATGCATTAAAAAAAGGCGATTTATTTGATTGTGATGTTCCTCATTCAGGAGGTTCAAAATATCCTCAATCAAAAGTTGATGTTTTAAAATTAGTTCCACAAAAAGGTTATTGGAGAGACCTTCCATTAGATATCCAAAAAGAATTCATGGGTGGAAGTTTTTATCTTGGCGGAGGAAAAACTGGAATTGCAAGAAGAATCGGCTGGGATGAACCTTGTCTAACTTTAACTTGTAGTCCTGCACAAAAACAAACCGAAAGATGTCATCCGGAAGAAACTAGACCATTTACTGTTCGAGAATATGCTAGAATTCAAACATTTCCAGATGACTGGAAATTTGAAGGTTCTCTTGCTCAACAATATAAACAAATTGGAAATGCAGTTCCTGTAAACTTAGGCAAGGAAGTTGGTTATTCTATAATAGATTTTTTAAATAAATATTATAATTTATCAAAATCTAAATAATAACTATAATTTTCAAAAGTTATTTGATCCAAAATAGTTCGTTTCGAAGAATTTGCTATAGTTTTTATTTCATCTATCGCAGAATTATCATTTATCGTCTGATTTTTAGCAATTGAATTTAAATAATCTTCAATTGCAATTGGTAATTTTTTATATAATTGAAAAAATGCATCCTCTTCACCAGTAAGCAAGGCATAAAACCTATCTCCTGAAATTCTATAAACCCGAGAGTGGCTGTATTCTTTTCCATTTATATCACCATGCCATAATGTATTAAAACTTTTTTTCGCTAAAATTTGAACCCAATAACAATTTGCTTTTTTATATGTATCAGCATATCTAGCAAGTTTTTGGAAAAGCGCTTCAGCAGAACTGCTATTCATAGTATTATGCTTATTCTTTATATCAGCAAATAATGTATCGTTGGTTGCTTTTATATCGAAACCACTTAGGTTTCCAATTTCATAACCATTTATTCCACCCAAAATTTGTTCGTGAAACGTTCCAATTGAATTATTTATAGATTTGTCTATTTGCCTTAATATTTCTGATTGAATCAGGCTTTCTTCATCTATATCGTTAAACTTTGAATCAAGAGTCATTTTTATGGTATCTACTTTATTACTATAAAACTTGTTCTTCGTGATGTTATTTTTAGCTTTTAAATACGATTTATGTAGATTACCTATGCAATTTAAAAAATGTTCATCAGATATGAAGTTTAAATAAGTATTTGCCATAAAGAATAATTTTGAGTTGCTAAATTAACTTTTTTTTGGATCTATTAATTTTTAATGTAATAATTTTCGTTTAAAAAATACAAGTTATACAAAAACTTAGCATAACTTTTTATTTTATATTTGAAAGAAAAATGCCATGGTTAGTTTAGCTGAAAAAATTCATTTTTTAGAAAGTTACTTAACACAGTCAAATAAAAACTATGCAGATAGTTTCAAAGAAGACATTGTAATATTCATTGATGATTTTACTGATCAAAATAAACTTTTACTTTTTTTACATAAACTCAATTCAGCAAAAGAAATTGAAGAATGGGTTGAAAATTTATGCTCTAAAATAGTTCTAAAATTTGATTCTGAGAACGAACAAATAAATGATTTTATTTATGACTATATTCAATTTAGTAATTTATGATAGAACATTCAATTTTACCTATTCCAACTTCATTAACTCCACCAATTAAACTTAGTGAAATTATCTACAATTGTCCCGTTTGTGATAATGAAATTGAAATAGATATGCTTGTGGATAATGAAAGCTCTATAAAATGCAATCTATGCGAACACATAATTAAATTTGAAATCAAACAAGTTTAGAAATTTCTAAATATAAAAAGCCACTCCTCAAAGTGGCTTTTTCTCATTTCTTACTCAATCCCCAAATAAGGATCAAGAATTTCGGCTAATTCATTTAACCAATAGAAACCATCTTCAATATTTACGGTTTCGGTTTTCATAAATCCATCTTCTCGTATTGCGTTTAACGCAATTAGGAAATTTACTTGCCTAATCGTTTTTGCCATACTTTTAGAATCGATTGAATTGTTGAAGAATTCAGTTAACCTCAATTCGGTTTCTTTGGAAAGGGTTTTGGTACTCATAATTTTGCATTTAGGAATTATAAAACCCGCATAGCTTAGGTGTCCTACGCTGCAAAGAGCGTTGCGATTGTTTCCAATACCGCCACCATACCATACGGGCAAGAAGTTTTTTTGTATTCATATTTTTTGCATTTAGGAACTCCAAATATATGAAAAACAAAAATAACTTGTAAGTTTTTTCTTTATTTTAAAAATAAAATACTCTAAGTATATTTTCTCCAAATCGAAATTACAAAATTGAAAAATAAATCAATTTAAAATTTCATAATATTTCCTTAACCTACTTGTCTTTTATCTTTAAAATCTATAAGTTTGAGAATGAATCATTAAATTTTATTTGTTATGAAAGTACAAATCAACACCGACAAAAACATTGAAGGAAGTGCAAGATTAGAAAGTTATTTTTCTGGAGAAGTAGAAAAAAGCTTAGACCGTTTTCAAGATAAAATTACTCGCGTAGAAATTCATTTTGGAGATGAAAATGGAGAAAAATTCAGCTTGCATGACAAAAAATGTGTGATTGAAGTTCGTCCTGTAAAACTACAGCCAATTACGGTTACAGAACATGCCGACACTCTAGAAAAAGCTTTTAGCGGTGCATTGGCCAAAGCTAAAAAAACATTGACGAGCACTTTCGAGAAGATAAAAGAACATTAATTTTTTTTTAAACCATATAAGTGATATAAGTTCATTTTAAGTTTACATCACAAAGCAACGAAGCCGTAAAGTAGTACTTTACGGCTTCGCTTTTTTTATGGATAACAACAAGTGAAAATCTTAAATTAACTTATATCACTTATATGGTTTACTTTATTTAGGTAACGGTGCGCCTACTGCAATATCGCAACGGTGACCCGGTTTTCCGTGTGGCGGATTCATTCCGTCTGCAACTGTCGCTTCAGTACCTTCTGTGCTTAACAATGCAGGAACTGGGTTTGAAGCTGGCGGAGAAACCGTAAAATTTTGAGTAACTGTTCCGCTTTGAGCTGTATTTGTCGTTGTTGCAGTTGTTGTCGCTTTAGGCGAGTTTAAAGGCGCTCCAACAGGAATATCACATCTGTGTCCTGGCTGTCCGTGTGGCGGATTCATCCCTTTTGCTACTTTAACAGGTGTAGTTGTTGTAGTTGTCACCATTTTCTGCTGACTCGGATTTACCTGAACGGTTTGTCCTTGAGTCGCTTGTACTTGCTGTGTCGGTGCAGAATTTAAAGGTGCTCCAACTGCAATATCGCAACGGTGTCCCGGCTGTCCGTGAGCAGGATTGATTCCTTTAGTATCGCTTAAAACTGTATTTGGATTTGCTGCAGGGTTTTGTACCACTGGCGCTGCAGGTTTAGTTGTATCTTTTGCAAGTCCTAATCTTACTAATTCGGAAGATGCTGTACTTGCCTGCGGTTCTAATTCCTTTTTACAGGAAATAAAAAGTAAAGAAGTAACAGCTAGTGAGCCTAGAAGTATTTTTGCATTCATGATGGGGGTATTTTTATTGATGAATCAAATATAGTGGTTTTTTGAGAGATTAAATCACATGAGTAATGTTAATGATAATTTAATGAGGAACAAAGGTACATAGTCATTAGGCATCTTAAAATAAACTTTGCGACTCTGTGACTCTTCGACTTTGCGAGATTCAAAAAATAGCATTGCGAGAAACCTCACTTCCATCGTTAAAAAAATTATACCTTTAAACTCAAATAACATATCTCATGAAAAAAACACTTTTACTCCTTTTATTTGTTGCTTCTTTTGCCAATGCGCAAACAGACAAAATCAAAATCAATCAGACTCTTGACGCTTGGCACAAAGCTGCTGGCGAGGTAAAATACGATGCCTACTTTAATGTCTTGGCAGACGATGCCATTTACATCGGAACCGATGCAACCGAAAATTGGACCAAAAAAGAATTTGCTATCTGGGCAAAGCCTTTTTTTGATAAAGGAACGACTTGGAATTTTAAAGCTCTAGAACGTCATATCTTTTTTGATAAATCAGGAAAAATTGCTTGGTTTGATGAATTGCTAGATACACAAATGAAAATCTGTCGCGGTTCTGGAGTTTTAATAAAAGTGGGGAACGAATGGAAAATTCAGCATTATGTGCTGTCAATGACAATTCCGAATGACGAAGTTGATGCCGTAACCAAAATAAAAGCACCAATTGAAGACGCTTTGATTGCAAAACTTCAGAAAAAATAAAACATTTTACGGTTTTCTTATTATAAACGTAACTTTTTGCGCACTTTAGAAGCACTGTTAGCAGATTATTTTTAATTAATTCGGCAAAAACAGTGCTTTTTTGTAACTTTAGAATAAGATACTGTCAAAAAAACGAGCGGTATTTTACAAAATTCACCAAAATAAAACCCACACCTCTATTTTAACAGCCTTAAAAACAAGAATCTTTATTTTTTTCTAACTTTGACCCCAAAAAAAATAGGGTTAAACAAAGTATTTTAAAAATGAAAATAGAAAAACGCTGGATTATCTCCTTTATCATGATAAGCGTCGTATGTACGATAGGGGCATTTTGGCCAACAGTGACCGAAAATAATTATGTTTTATCAGAATTTGGAACTACAGATCATATCGTTCCTGCCGATGTTGCCTGGATGCTTACTTCGAGCTGTCTGGTTTTAATTATGACACCAGGATTGTCTTTCTTTTATGGCGGAATGGTTGGAAAGAAAAACGTTATTTCGACCATGCTTCAAAGTTTTATCTGTTTAGGAGTTGTAACGCTTTTATGGGTTGTTGTAGCATTTAGTTTGGCTTTTGGAGAACCGGTTGGTTTTGGTTCTGGAGATCATTTTTATAGCTTTTTTGGCAATCCGACTACTTTTGCTTTTATGGATTATGTTGGCGTTCTGCCTCATAAACAATTGGCGAGTACGATTCCGTTTATGCTTTTTGCTTTGTTTCAGATGAAATTTGCCATCATTTGTCCTGCAATTATCACAGGTTCATTTGCAGAACGCGTTCGTTTTATTTCTTATTTAGTTTTCATTAGTTTATTCACGATATTTATTTATGCTCCTTTATGCCACGCCGTTTGGTATCCAACGGGCGTTTTAGGAAGTTATTTTGGTGTTAAAGATTTTGCAGGAGGAACTGTGGTACACATGAGTTCTGGTTTTGCTGCTTTGGCTGGAGTAATTGTTTTAGGAAAAAGAAAAAACAGCCAGCATATTCCAACCAATATTCCGTTTGTTTTATTAGGAACAGGAATGCTTTGGTTCGGCTGGTTCGGGTTCAACGCTGGATCTGCTCTTGCTGCCAACGGAACTGCTGCGATGGCTTTTGCAACAACGACAACTTCATCGGCTGCAGCCATGTTGACTTGGATTTTCTTTGACAGAATGAACGGAAGAAAAGTTTCTGCTCTAGGCGCTTGTATTGGTGCTGTTGTTGGTTTAGTTGCCATTACACCTGCCGCAGGATTTGTTTCTGTGCCAGAAAGTATGTTCTTCGGTTTCATTACCGCTTTGGTTTCTAACACAGCTGTAAACTGTAAATATTCTAAAAAATTCGACGATACGCTTGACGTTTTTGCTTGCCACGGTGTTGGCGGAATTATGGGAATGATTCTAACTGCTATTTTCGCTCACGGCGAAGATGCAAGCTTACTTCACGGCGGATGGAATGTTTTCGGACATCACATGATGGCGTTGGTTTTGGTTTCTATCTTTACTTTCTTCGGCGCTTATTTCTTATTCAAAGTAACCAATTTCATTATTCCACTAAGAGTTTCAGAAGAATCAGAACACATCGGATTGGATTTATCTCAACACGATGAAACTTTAGATCCAAAATCAAAACCAATTACTGAGCCACATTACGGTTAAAAAATATTTTTTTTTAGCCCCAAATTACACGAATTTTCACTAATTTTTTTTCTGCATTGCAGTTAAATTGATTCGTGCAAATTCGTGTAATTCGTGGCGAAAACATTTTAAACATATAGTCCCTACGGGACATTTTTATCTATATATTATTTCCAACCAATATTTTGTGCTACCGATATCTTATTCCTGACGGAATAACACAGAAATACTTCTTAGCCAAAATAAATCTCGTAGAGATTAAATATTGGTAAAAACAAATAATCTTCAACTTGAAGTTGTCCCGTAGGGACTTTATTATTAAGCATTGAAAAATCCTTTCAATCCCTGAAATCTGTGGCAAAAAAACATTTAAACCCACTTACGCCATTACATTCGTTTATATTCCTTAATTTTGCCGAAAATTTTTGTAAAAGTGGGAAGTAAAAATAAACTAAAAAGATTCAGAGAGAACGAAACATTTCAAAACGTTTTTCAGCCAACCAGAGAAGAAGTTGTAGGCGATTTAATGCCTTTAAAAGGAAAATGGAATTCTGATTTCTTTAAAAATGATAATCCATTAGTTTTAGAGTTAGGATGCGGAAAGGGAGAATATTCTGTTGGATTAGCAGAGAAATACCCAAACAAAAATTTTATCGGAATTGACATTAAAGGCGCTCGTTTCTGGCGTGGTGCTAAAACTGCTGTAGAAAACGGACTTCATAATGTTGCTTTCGTTCGTACGCAAATTGAATTGATCAATCATATTTTTGCCGAAGGCGAAGTTGACGAAATCTGGATTACTTTTCCAGATCCGCAGATCAAATACAAAAGAACGAAACACAGAATGACCAATTCTGAGTTCTTGAAATTGTACAAAAAAATCCTGAAAAAAGACGGTGTTGTAAACCTAAAAACCGACAGTGAATTTATGCACGGTTATACACTTGGATTGCTTCACGGTGAAGGTCACGAAGTTTTGTATGCAAATCATAACGTATATAAAAACGAAGGAAGCCCTGAAGTTGTGACTTCTATTCAGACTTTTTACGAAAAACAATATTTAGAAATTAATAAGGCAATTACGTATATTCGTTTCAAAATTAAAGACTAACTTTAATTTTGAAGCCTTTATCTAACCGATTTAATCACTAAATGACCTACCTTACTCCATTAATTTCAGGTTTTATTGCCGCTGCCATTGGAACTATTCCGCCTGGATTGCTCAATATGACGGCTGCCAAAATAAAAATGAAAGAAGGGAAGAAGAATGCTCTGTCGTTTGTAATTGGTGCGGTTTTAATTATTTTTTTCCAAGCTTACATTGCGGTATTATTTGCTCGTGTGATAGACAATCGTCCAGATGTTGTCATATTATTGCGTGAAGCTGGTTTTATCATTTTTTCTATCTTAACTATTTATTTTTTCTTTTTTGCAAAAGATCCTATAGCTAAGAAAAAAACCAAACTAAAGAAAACCAGCAAAAAAAGCAGTTTCTTTCTCGGAATGCTACTTTCTGGACTAAACTTCTTTCCTATTCCTTATTATGTTGTAATAAGTGTAACGCTTGCTTCGTATCATCTTTTTGTATTCGAAAACACTATCATTTTAACCTTTGTACTAGGCTCAGTTCTTGGAGCTTTTGCAATTTTGTATAGCTATATTGCCTTTTTTGGAAGAATAGAAAAGAAAACCGATTACTTCATGCGAAACATGAACACTATTATAGGATCTATTACAGGATTAGTTGCTCTTGCAACACTTTTTAATATCCTGAATTACTACTTCGGATAATTTTATGGCCACAGATTAAAAGGATTAAAATGATTTTTTTTACTTTGTGTTAAATAATTTTTCACGCAGATTTACAAGGATTTAAACAGAGAATCCATTTAATCTTTCTAATCTGTGGCAAAAAAACAAAATCATGGCAGAAGAGAATTTTTTTGAAAGAGTTTATGTAATCGCCAGACAAATTCCGTTTGGAAAAGTTACTTCTTATGGCGCTATCGCAAAAGCATTAGGCACGGCTCGTTCTGCAAGAATGGTGGGCTGGGCAATGAATGCGTGCCATAACATGGACGATGTTCCTGCACATAGAGTGGTAAACCAAAAAGGGCTTCTGACAGGAAAACATCATTTTGATGGAACCAATTTAATGCAGCAGCTTTTAGAAAATGAAGGAATTAAAGTGGTCAACAATCAGATTGTAGATTTTGAAAAGCACTTCTGGAAACCTGAAGTTGAATCGTAAAAATCATTTTCACCATATAAGTGATATAAGTTCATTTAAAGATTGTGTTTATATCTCTCGCAAAGACGCGAAGTCGCAAAGAAAATTTAAAATAAGCTTTGCGACTTCGCGTCTTTGCGAGACTAAATAACAAAGTAAAACTTTAAATGAACTTATATCACTTGTATGGTTCATTTTTTAAATCAAGCAAATCACAAAACTTGTTTTATCTTCATCAGTTTGGTAGCTTAAATAACCACCATGTGCTTCTATAATATTTTTAGAAAGCGTTAAGCCAATTCCTGCCCCATCTTTTCTAGTGGTGAAAAACGGAAGAAAAACTTTATCTCGAATCTCAGCATCTACCCCTTTTCCATTGTCTGAAATCACAATGAAAAAGCGATTGTTTTCAGTATAACTCGAAATCAGCAATTTCTTTTCTGTTTTTTCTTTTAAAGCATGAATACTATTGGTAATCAAATTGATAATTACTTGTTCCATCTGATTTTTATCGATCATAATAGAACGCGAACTGTGTATTTCATTTATCAACTCAATTTTTTCTTCCTTCAAAATCGGACTCATAATTCGGAGACAATCTTCAAACAGAGCATTAATTGGCGTCATTTGCTTATTTGGCGTTGGCAGCATAGCTAGTTTACGATAATTCTCCACAAAAAACTGCAAATGATCACTTCTATTTATAATGGTCGAAATACTGCTTTTGATGTCTTCAAAATCGTCTTCTTCCAACTCTTCCTGATCTACAATATGAAGCAGATTCTGCGAAAGCGCACGAATAGGCGTTAACGAATTCATTAATTCATGCGAAATGATCTTCATCAAATTAATCCACGCTTCTTTTTCTTTCTTCTCAATAACACGCTGAATACTATCTAGTAAAATGATAAAGTACTCTTTATTGTAAGTTTGGGTATGCGACGTCTGAAGCATAAAAGTCTGAAGGTCTTGATCTTCAATTTTAATAGAAATGGCTGTTTTAAGTTCTGCAAAACCGACCTTTTCAATCTCACTGCACAAACTCGGAAGATAATTTTTAAGATATTGCCAATGACTTACTTTTGGCACTTTGAACAGCTTCGAAAAACAGTCATTCATTATAAAAACAGACCAATTTTCATTTTCTTTTTCTAAAATTAAAGCAGCGGTATCAATACTGTTCAAAATCGAACGGTAGATTAATTCTTTGGAAATCTGTTCTTGTTTCTGAACTTTTAATGTATCATATAAAAGATACAGACTATTAAAATTATCTTTTTTATGTTCTTCTGGAAAATGGGTAGAAAAGTCGTCATGCAGAATCGAGTTTATTGTTTTATCGTAAAACAGCAATTGGTTTTTGACAAAAAAATACATTTCGAAAAGAAAAATCAAAACAAAAACTCCAACTAATAAAGCGTTGTAATGAAATCCTTTATATAACAATAGTGCACTGCAAAGAAAGAGCGCCATTACAAACACAACTCTTACGAACAACGCATTATAAAATTTCCAGTTTTTCATTTAATTATTTTTTTTTGCCACGTTTTTTTCTAGCCACAGATTAAAAAGATTAAAGGGATTTTTTTATCCGCTAAATTTGCAAAATCTGCGTGAGACTAAAGACAAAGCAAAAATCTTGATTCTTGACTCTTGCTTCTTTCTCTAATTCTTCAAATCGTATTTCTCTATTCTTCTATACAAAGCAGCGCGAGACAACCCGAGTTCTTCGGCAGTTTTACTAATGTTTCCGTTATGCTTGAAAAGGGCTTTTTCAATTGCACCTTTCTCCATTTCCGATAACGGATTTTCATCATTTTCTTGAATTTCTTCAAAATCCAAAATGTCCAAATCCATTACAGAAATAGTGTTATTTTCAGCCAAAATCAAAGCACGTTCAATCTTGTTTTCCATTTCTCGCACATTCCCTTTCCAAGGATATTTCTCAAGATAAGACTCAGCATTATCTTCAAAACGCCAATTTTCCTGATTGTATTTTTCGGCAATCTGTTCTAGAATAAAGTTGGCCATTGGTACAATATCGTCTTTTCTTTCGCGTAAAGAGGGAAGATTTATTTCCATGGTATTAATTCGGTACAGCAAATCTTCACGGAAAGTCTTATTTTTCACTTCTGTTTTAATATCGCTATTTGTTGCTGCAATAACGCGCACATTTAGCGGTCTTGGTTTACTTTCTCCTAAACGCGTTACCGTTTTCGTTTGCAAAACATGAAGCAATTTGGCCTGAAGATGAAGCGGAATATTGCCTATTTCGTCCAAGAAAATAGTTCCGTTTGAGGCATTTTCGAAACGTCCCGGAGTATCTATTTTAGCATCGGTAAAAGCACCTTTGGCGTAGCCAAAAAGTTCACTTTCAAACAGATTATCACTTAGAGAGCCCAAATCTACATGTACAAAAGGTTCATTTTTTCTCTCCGAATGCTGATGAATATATTCGGCAAAAACATACTTTCCTGTTCCGTTTTCACCCAAAATCAAAACATTGGCGTCTGTTCTGGCCACTTTTTCGGCAATTGAATAAGCCTGTTTTATTTTTGCCGAAGTTCCAACAAAATATTTCTTTTCGGTTTTCTCTACTTTTTCTGAAGCTGTTTTTTTACTGTTTTTTCTGCTTTCAGCAACTGCCTTATCAATAACTTCAATGAGTTTTTCGTTATTCCATGGCTTTAAAACATAATCAAAAGCTCCAATTTTTATACCTTCTACAGCAGTTTCAATTTTACCAAAAGCGGTCATTAAAATAACGACTGTTTGCGGAGAAAGCGTTTGAATTTCTTTCAGCCAATGAATGCCTTCGCGCCCGTCTTCAAAACCTATTCGGTAATTCATATCCAGCAAAACCACATTTATATCATTTTCGCTTAAAATTGAAATGATTTTTTTTGGACTATTAGTTGTAAAAATCGTCTCGAAATGTTTTTTAAGAATCATTTTTGCAGAAAAAAGAATTTCTTCCTGATCATCAACAACTAATATTTGGGCTAGTTTTTTTCTCATTTGGTCTTTTTTCTGTCCGCTTCCGAACGGTCAACTGTTCATTATCGGACACTGCTTTTTTGAAGTATTTTCTGAAGCCTCTTTAAAATCAACGCTTTACAAATAATAAATTTTATGGCACAGTATTTACCTATTGATTATCAGTAAAATAAATTATAAAATGGACACGGTAATTCCTCGTAAAAATAAAAAATTTAGATATCTCGCAATAGCAATTGCTGTTTTTTTAGTTTTGCTTACCATCTCGGTTTTTGCTTTTAATACCAAAAGGACTTTAAATGTAAAAGCAGACGAATTGGTAATTCAAAAAGCAGAAAAAGCTTTTTTTGAAGATTTCGTCGTTTTTCAGGCAAAAGTAGAACCTTTGAATGTAATGCTGGTAAACGTTACCGAAGGCGGTTCTGTAAAAGAGATTTTTGTAGAAAATGGTGCAATGGTTACCAAAGGACAATCGCTGGCTCGTTTGTACAATCCGAATACAGAATTGAATTACTTAACTCAAGAAACTGCGATTATTGAGCAAATCAACAATTTAAACACGGGGAAATTAAACATCCGAAATCAAGAGCTAAACTTAAACAAAGATTTAGTTTTAATTGAACACGATTACAACGATGCGAAGAGATTATACGACATGAATGCAAAGCTGTATGAGAAAGATGTAATTTCTAAAAATGACTGGAATACTTTTAAGGAAAGCCTTCGTTTTCAGGAAGAACGTAAAAGAACAATTCAACAGAGCATTCAAAAAGAAAAACAAAGCAATCAAGTTCAGATTTCTCAGATAAACCGCTCGATCCAGACTATGGAAAAGAGTTTGGATATTCTGAGAAATAACAAAAAGAACTTTTTAATCACAGCTCCAGAAACAGGACGATTGACTTCTTTTGAACCTGTTTTAGGAAAAACTTTTCAGGCAGGTGCAAGCATTGGAAGAATTGATTCTAACAAAGGATATAAACTTATTGCCGAAGTAGACGAGTTTTATCTGGAAAAACTTAGAGAAGGCTTAAAAGGACAAGTAGAATTTAAAGGCAAGAATCTTGAAGTTTTCGTGACCAAAGTAATTCCAGAGGTTAAGGGCGGACGTTTTACTGTAGAACTTGCTTTTGTAAGCAAAGAAAATATTGTCCTGCAGGACGGACTTAGCTTTGGCGTAAAACTGATTTTGTCTGAAAAGAACAGAACTTTAGTTATTCCTAGAGGAGCTTTTAATCAGGAAGCAGCAGGAAAATGGATTTTTGTTGTAAACGGAAACAAAGCCGTAAGAAGAAACATCAAACTTGGCCGTGAAAATCCTTCTTATTACGAAGTTCTAGAAGGTTTAAAAGAAGGCGAATCTGTAGTTACTTCTTCTTATACTGATTATAAAGATATTGAAGAGCTCTCGCTTGAGTCGCAGTAATCAGTGGTCAGCATTTAGTGTTCAGTGTTCAGTCTCAGTTTACAATTCACAATTTACAATTCACAATTTACAATTATAATAAAATCATCATTTCAATCATCAATCAAAAAACGAATTTAATAACATTTCAAAACCTTAAAAATTATGATCGCAATTCAGAATTTAACCAAAGTTTTTAGAACAGAAGAAATAGAAACTGCTGCTTTGAGTGGCATCAGCGTAGAAATAAAAAAAGGAGATTTTTTAACTATCATGGGACCTTCGGGCTGTGGAAAATCGACTTTATTAAATATAATTGGCCTTTTGGACAGTGCAGATGGCGGCAGTTACAAATTACTAGATCAAGAAATGATTGGTCTAAAAGAAAAAGGTAGAGCGCAAGTGCGTAAAGAAAACATTGGTTTTATTTTTCAAAACTTCAACTTAATCGATGAGCTTTCTGTTTACGATAATATCGAATTGCCATTGCTTTATAACAACGTAAAAGCTTCTGAAAGAAAACAGAAAATTGAAGCGATTGCAGAAAAACTAAATATCTCTCATCGTTTGAAACATTTCCCACAACAACTTTCTGGCGGTCAGCAGCAGAGAGTTGCCGTTGCAAGAGCTTTGGTAAATGATCCGAAAATTATTTTGGCCGATGAGCCAACAGGAAACTTAGACAGTAAAAACGGTAATGAAGTTATGGAACTTTTAACCGATTTACATGCTAAAGGCGCTACCATTTTGATGGTTACCCACTCTGATTATGATGCTTCTTTTTCGCAAAGAACCATTCATATGAAAGACGGAGTTATATTTTCTGAAAAGTTAAATCAACGAAATGTTGATGTTTTTATGGACGCTAAATAATAAAGTGATGATTAAAATTATTGTTACTGCACTTGTAGTTCTGGTAGAACTGGTGTGCAAAATATTTACTATGATTTAAAACCGAAAGGTTTTCTAAAAACAACCATATCAACTATAAAAAATATACCTCAAAATGATTTTTAACTGGTTTAAAATATTTATATATCATTTAAAGCAAAACAAATTGTTTTCGTTCTTAAATGTTCTGGGATTAAGCATCGGGATCGCTTCTGTTATTTTTGCAATTTTATATTGGAACAATGAAAATGCATACGATCAATGGAATCCTGAGAAAGAGAACGCTTATATTGTTCTTAACAAAATTGGTTCGGGAGATATTTGGGCAACTAGTTCGATCCCTTTTGGAGAAACATGCAAAGCTACAATTCCCGAAATTGACAAAGTTTGTTTTCTCTACAATTGGTACGAAGACGGCATTGTTAAATTTCAAAATCTAAAAATATTGGATAAAAAAGTTATTCGTACAGACGAAAACTTTTTTGATTTTTTCCCTTTTGAAATTATAAAAGGAAGCAAACAAAATATTTTAAAAGAAAAAAATAGTGCTGCTGTATCAGAAGATCAGGCAAAATTGCTTTTCAAAAACGATGATCCAATTGGCAAATCAATTTCGTATGGAAATGGCGATTACATCGTAAAAGCGGTTTTTCGTGTAACTAAACCGTCTTCAATCGAACCGAATTATATTTTTAACGGGGTTAAGCGTGACGGTGATAAAGATCAGTGGGGAAATTTCAACTATGCTTTAATGGTCAAAGCTAAAAAAGGAACCGATCCTGCTGCTCTTATAAAGAAAATGCAAAATGTAATTTTTATCAACAGAACAGTAAAAGATGCAAAAGCCAGCGGACAGACTGTGGAACAATATCTAAAAGAAAACGGACAGGTCGAAGTGATGCTTGATCAATTGAAAACCTCTCGTTTATATGGCACAAAAAGTTCTGGAGGACAAAACCTTCCTGAAGGGCAAGGTAATTTAAAATTACTTTACATTATGGGCGGCTTGTCTGTTCTGATATTATTTTTATCAATGGTAAATTATATCAATTTAGCAACTGCATCGGCTATCAAACGTGCTAAAGAAGTAGGAGTTCGCAAAATTGTGGGTGCAACAAAAAAACAAATTATTATTCAGTTTATTTTTGAAACTTCCATAACCGTATTACTTGCCATAATTTTTGCTCTGGCTATTGTAGAACTTTCACTACCCTATTACAATACCTTTTTGAGAAAAACTTTGACTATGAATGGTAGCGAATTTTACCTGCAGCTTATTTTTATATTTGGATTAGTAATCGTTCTTGCAGGTATTTTCCCTGCTATTTATATCTCAAATTTTGAAACATTAAAGGTTCTAAAAGGTAATTTTTCAAGAAGCAAAAGTGGTATCTGGATTCGAAACTCAATGCTTATTTTTCAGTTCGGAATTGCAGCCTTTTTTATCATTGGAGCATTAATTGTTAATTCGCAGGTTGATTACATGATGAATAAAGATCTAGGCTTCAACGGTGACCAAGTACTTTCTATTACGTACAATACAAAAGAGCGGTTAAGCAGAACAGATAAATATTTAGCACAGAAACAAGAAATTAAAAAAATCCCAGGAGTTGTTGATGTCACTACATTTGCCGGCACTTTTGGAGGTAATGCTGGATCAAGTTCAGGATTTAAACATAATGGAATTTTTGTACAGCCCAAAAACATCGAAATGGATTTTGGATTTCTTGAAATGATGAAAATCAAAATAATTGAAGGACGCGATTTATCTCCTCAATTTGCTTCAGATACTGTTAGCGGTATGCTTATAAACGAGACACTTGCTAAAGAACTAAATCTTAAGAATCCAGTGAACACTATGATAACATCGGGCTGGAGTATTGGCAGCGATGATAACTTAAAGTTTAGAGTTGTTGGAGTTGTAAAAGACTTTAATTTAATCGATTTGCAGAATAAGGTTCCGCCAATGGTTTTTATTAGTTTAAAAACGTTAAAATGGAATAATTTCAATAGAGTGCTTGTAAAAGTTTCTCCAAATAATTTAACAGAAACGTTAGAAAAATTGAAATTATATTGGGAGAAAAATGTAAATCCAGACTATCCTTTTGACTATGAATTTGTTAACAAAGGATTTGCAAAAACTTATGAAGAGCAAGTCAAACAAAAAAACCTCTTTTTCATTTTAAATTTAGTCGTAATCATAATTGCTGTGTTCGGATTATTCGCTTTGGCATCATTTTCGATGGAGAGAAGACTGAAAGAAATCGCCATTCGAAAAACATTAGGAGCCGAAACAGATATACTCTTAAGAGAATTATCAAAACAATATATTGTTTTCTGTTTAATAGGATTTGCAATCGGGATTGTTCCTGCTTATATATTATTACAGAAATGGCTTGAAGATTTCGCTTTTAGAATTGGAATATCATCTGTTCCTTTTGTAATTGCCTTGATTTCTCTTTTGATTTTAACTTTAGTAATTGTTTTAACAAAAGCGTTTCAGGTAACCAAAATAGATGTTTTAAAATATTTAAAATACGAATAAGCTTGTAGACCATTTTTTTTAAAGAAGCCCGACAGATTTCAGTAAAATCCGTCGGGCTTTTATTTTTTTAGTCTTTCATTGTTACAGCATCGTTATAAATCAGCTTGTCCAGATTTTGGTCTCGATCGTATACATCTGGGAAAAAATTAACTTCTCCATTGTCCTGAACCCAGCAGGTAAAATAACCTATATAAACCGGAATTTTACGTTTAAGCATGCAAGTCGTTTCTTTTCCGCCATTCATAGCGCTCTCTATTTTGTCTGCTGGCCAGTCTGGATCATCTTTTAAAATATGCAATGCGAGCTGTTTGGCTTCTTTCACATTTATACAGCCGTGGCTAAAAGTACGTTTTTCAAATTCGAACAAACTTTTTGCAGGTGTATCGTGCATATAAATATCGTTTGGATTCGGGAACATAAATTTTACTAATCCCAAAGAATTTTTAGGTCCTGGCTTTTGTCGCACTTTCCCCCCGTTCCATTCCATATTATGCTCCTCCAAATAGTTCTTATCACTAGCAATCTGGAGTTTTAATTCATTTTGAATAATACTTGTCGGCACATACCAATACGGACTAAATACGATTCGATCCATATTTCCACTAAAGATTACAGTCTCACTTAGCCTGTTACCAACAAAAATATCCGAAACAAGATCATACTTTCCGTTCTTAACATAAAACAATCTGAATGAAGGAATATTAACCATTACATATTCATCTGCTTTAGCCAATTTGGTTGGAATCCATCTGCATCTTTCCATGTTCAGCATAATGGTTCTGATTCTCTTGCCAATCGGCTCATTCATCTGATTAATAACATCTCTTGTTAAAGCATAATTTATTTTTAGATTATATCTTTTTTTATAGTTTAAAACCCCTGCCATCAATTCTTCATCATAAATATCACTTCCAGAATCTTTTTTTAAATCTCCTACAACAAATAAGCGATTTCTAATTTGTTTTATGGCAATAGCAGTATCGTCTGGTCTTAAATCTTTGAAAGTAGCACTGTCAATCGCAATTTTCTGCCATAGATTATCGGTTTCTATTTTACGGTATTTTTTCAATGCATCTTTCAATCTGTAGTATTGGCTGAATAAAAGATTATCATCTTTATCCAATCGATCAGAATCAACCATTAACGAATCTAGAATGTGAGTATACGAAATAGATTTTGCAGGAAGGTACCATCCTATTTTTTTTAATGTCGCAGGATCAACTCCAGAATACACATTGCTGGCATAGAATACATACATACTTGTCAGCAGTAATTCGGTATCAAGCTGTGGTGGTTTGTTTGAAGAACTTTCATTAAAAGCCTCATCAATTTCTTCTTTATAAGGCATTTTATTTTCAATTCCCTGATCTCTCAGAACATTTACTTTCTGATACAATAATGAACCAAATTCAGTTATACTTTTATCGTCGTACCAAATAGATTTGTACTGTTTGGCTTTATAAATATCCTCAACATCTTTCTGATATTTTTTAAGCTTAGGATATTTTTTAAAAAAGGAATTAATCGAAGCTGCATCAAGAGTTATGACTGCAACCGTTTTTCGATTCGTTAAATCAGTTTTGTTTTTAGTATTGCTATTTAATGAATTGAATGAAAATGCAAAAAAACTGATTGTAATAATAATTAAAGAAAAAGTAAAATTTCGCATATTTTTAAAGTTTTAAATGGTAGAAATAACTTTAAAAAAAATACCGAAAACCCAAAAAATTACTCAAAAAACCTTAGTTTTCACATATTTTTTTCATGTCTGGTAATCATCGATTTGGGCAATCAAATATAACGAAGTTTTGTGAGAATTTTATTTAATTGAAAGAAAACTTTATGTAAAAAATATTCATTTGTATTGGAAAAACTTTTCTCCCAACATTAAATCGATAAATCATTCTTGATTATGATTTTCAATAAAAAACACTTTTAAATAATTTTGAATAATCTCTATATCAATAATTACAATTCAAAAACGCTTAATTTCCGAACTTAATCTGTTATCTTTGCACCCTGAAATCAGTTTAAATAAATATAATTTTATAAGACTGTTTTTGGAGAATAAAAAAATAGCCCATTACAATGAAACTAGATAGAAAAGAAATTCTAAAAGCCTTAGAGACAATCACTATTGCTGGAGAAGGAAAAAATATGGTTGAAAGCGGCGCCGTAACCAATGTCATTACATTTGGAGACGAAGCTGTTGTGGACCTTGTATTGCACACACCTGCAATGCACATCAAAAAAAGAGCTGAAGATGATATTAGAAAAACAATTCATGATTTAATATCTCCTGATGCAAAAGTAAAAGTAAACATTAAAGTAGAAGCTCCAGAGAAACCGGAAATTAAAGGTCGCGCAATTCCTGGAATCAAAAACATTATTGCAGTTGCTTCTGGAAAAGGAGGAGTAGGAAAATCTACAGTAACTGCAAACTTGGCTGTTACGCTTGCCAAAATGGGCTTTAAAGTTGGTGTTTTAGATGCTGATATTTACGGACCATCTATGCCAATTATGTTTGACGTTGAAAACGAAAAACCTGTTTCTGTTACTGTTGACGGAAAATCTAAAATGAAACCAATTGAAAGCTACGAAATCAAAATGCTTTCTATCGGATTTTTTACAGCACCAAGTCAAGCTGTAATCTGGAGAGGACCAATGGCTGCAAAAGCATTAAACCAAATGATTTTTGATGCAGATTGGGGAGAATTAGATTTCATGCTTCTTGACTTGCCTCCTGGAACTGGAGATATTCACCTTTCTATCATGCAATCACTTCCTATTACTGGGGCTGTTGTAGTAAGTACTCCACAAGCTGTAGCACTTGCTGATGCTAAAAAAGGTGTGGCAATGTTTATGCAGGATAACATCAATGTTCCTGTTTTAGGAATTATTGAAAACATGGCGTACTTTACACCAGAAGAATTGCCAGACAATAAATACTATATCTTTGGACAAGAAGGTGCTAAAAACCTTGCTGAAGATTTAGGCGTTCCATTTTTAGGAGAAGTTCCTATTGTACAATCTATTCGCGAAGCTGGAGATTACGGTCGTCCAGCAGCATTGCAAACAGCATCTCCAATAGAAAAAGTGTTCGAAGGAATTACTAGAAATGTTGTACAAGAAACCGTAAACAGAAACGAAAGTTTACCTGCAACTGAAGCCATCAAAATTACAACAATGGCTGGCTGTTCTGCAGTTAAAAAATAATTAGATAATTGAGATAATGTGACAATTAGATAATTTTAAAGAATTTTCTAATTGACACATTTTCTAATTGACACATTAATATTATGACAACAGAAGAAATAACAAGCAATGTTTTATTGGCCTTAGATGAGATAAGACCATTCTTAAAATCTGACGGTGGAGATATTTCATTAATCTCTATTGAAGATGACAAACATGTAAAAGTTCGTTTAGAAGGAGCTTGCATTAGTTGCAGTGTTAATCAGATGACACTTAAAGCAGGTGTTGAAACCACTATAAAAAAATATGCACCACAAATTGAAACTGTGGTAAATGTTATGTAACAGGTCGTCGCTTTTTCTCAAAATTAAACCTTCATAGTTTAACAAGAATAATAAGTGATTTATTATTTAATTGAGAAAATAATAAAATAATGCTGAAAAAAGAACGCTTTTTGCCAGATTCATAAAAAACAATGCAAAGTTTTAAGAGTTTCTGTTAAGGAATTGTTACATTTTTAACTTAAATTTGTCAACATAACCCTTAAATCTTAAACTTATGAGAAACTTTTACGCTCTTTTTTTATTATTTTTTGTAAGCGCTGTAAATGCACAACAGGGCCAAACACTTTTTGCTGAAAAAGCTTGGGTAAATGAAGCTGAAGAATGGTCAGATTTTCAATATTCAGGACAAATCATTTTTTCTACAAATGGTAAAACCGAAGAAGGCGCTTTAAGAATTGGAAATTATGATTTCTTATATGACCTTTGTGACGGAAAAGCAAAGTTTTCAAATAAGGCAACTTATAGCTCCGCCGATTTTTCGCATCCGCGAAAACTTAGTGCGCAGACAGACAAACAAGGAATTTTAAATTCTACTTATGAAGGGACTTTAATTTTCCAGGCTGACAAAGATTATTATTCTGTTATCTCTCTAGTAACCATACTAGAAAAAGGAGGTAATATTATTGGTGTAAAAATGCGCCTTAAAGACGGTAATCGAAAAGAATATGCTTTTAGCTTAAAAGAGAAAAGTTAAAATTAATAGAGAATTTGAACACGTTTTTCAAATTCTACACAAAATTCCAATAATTAAAATGGATGTATTAATAAAGATTAAAGATCGAGAAGGAGTTATACACGAATTACAGGCTCCAACTGATATGGCAATGAATATAATGGAGTTATGCAAAGCATACGAACTTCCTGTTGAAGGAACATGTGGCGGAATGGCCATGTGTGCTTCTTGCCAGTGTTATGTTCTAAATGATGTTGCATTACCAGAAATGGGTGACGATGAAGAAGCTATGCTTTCAGAAGCCTTTTATGTTAAATCTAATAGCCGTTTAGGTTGTCAGATACCAATTACTGAAGATTTAGAAGGACTGGAATTAGAACTAGCTCCAGAATACTAGAAAATAAATTCCAAAATTTTAAAATTCCAAATTCCAAAATGCATTTTGTGCACTTGGAATTTGGAATTTTTTTTAATTGGAATTTAAAAAACCGCTTGGATCAAAAGGCTCAAATTCTCTTTCCAAAAATGCTTCGGTTAATATTCCAGCCGAACATAACCATGAAATCGTTTCTTCGAGCGAGTTTCCAGCTTTATAAATCATTTCGCTATATCTTGGTAAAACATAATATTGATTGTTTAAAAGAATAATTTCATCTCCATCAAAAGTATCTCCAATTCTAATAGAGTTTAGCACTTCTTCTTTCGTCAAAACTTCTTTTCCTTCATCCCAAAACCAATATTCAGTAATACGGTTTTTCCATTCTTCCAAAGTTAAAACAATCGTTTCAGGAAGATAAACCCTTACATAAGTACCGCCTAAAATACCACTTCCGTATTCTTGAACATACTCTTTATAATCTTCATCAAAAGTTATGTTTAATGTTTTTTCACAAGCCAGAATTTCTTCTTCATCTGCGGTAAATAAATCTGTTTTTTGCGTATTGTAATTTGGAATAATCTTGTAGTTATCGAAATTCATTGTCTCTATTTTTCTAAATTAAAGGTATGCCTTTTTTATATTCCCAATAACTTTTTAAAACTAAAAAACTTTGCTAAGATCTTATATCAAATTTTATTCTTTATAGTATTCACTTATTTTATAATTTTTAGTTTTTGTCTGCCATTTATTGTTTATAAAGTTTCTTGTCGTCACGGTTACAAATTCACTATTCATTGCATCTTCTTCCAATTCATAAACCTTACGCAATCCTTTATTGGGTACAACTTCATATTCTGTTGTCATGTGCCAACAGCAGCCAGATTTAGAATATGTAATTAATCTTTTTCTTTTATGATCTGTAACAAACATACCGAGATTTTCACTTACCAAATTGGTTAATTGACTACTCAAAACAAATTGTTTTTTAGTAGAATTATAAACATAAACATCATAAGAAGGTCCGCCATATCCACTGTTGTTCCCGTTCCTCACAGCCAAATCTTCTGTTCCGTCAAAATTAAAATCATCAAAAATCAATGGACTTTGCTCTCCATAAAGCTGAATAACATTTACTGTTGGTTTTTGTTTTTCATCAAGAAAAAAATATAAATCATCTGAGGTCAGCGTTTGAAAAAAACTATTTGATTTTTTATCTACTAGTTTTATAACTGCTTTTCCTTCACAATTTCCCGCATTACAATTGTCTACAGAAATCTCAGCAGAATATCTTTTTGAACCATTCATAACTTCAAATTTATTCTGAGCTACGCAAATTCCAGAAATTAGAATTAATAAATATTTTATATTTTTCATTTTAATCGAGTTACTGTGATTCTTTCTTGTAAAACTAGTCTAAACTAAATTAGAAATCTACTTCCAAAAGCTATAAAATAATTAAAATAAGATATTTGAAATCAAAAAAACCGTAATTACATCACTGCAATTACGGTTTTCTCTTTATAACAATTTTATTTAATCTCTCTCGATTATACCAAACCTGCTTTAATTAAATATTCAGCGATTTGGATTGTGTTTGTTGCAGCTCCTTTTCTTAAGTTATCGGCAACAATCCACATGTTTAATGTGTTTGGCTGGCTTTCGTCGCGACGGATTCTTCCAACAAAAACATCATTTTTACCTTCTGCATATAATGGCATTGGGTAAGTAAAAGTATCTAAATTATCTTGTACTGTAACGCCATCTGTATGGTGTAGAATTTCGCGAACTTCATTTACGTCAAAATCATTTGTAAACTCAACGTTTACTGCTTCACTATGTCCGCCTACAACTGGAACGCGAACAGCAGTAGCCGTAACTCTGATAGTGTTATCACCTAAGATTTTTTGAGTTTCGCGAACTAATTTCATTTCTTCTTTAGTGTACCCGTTCTCTTCAAAACTATCGCAGTGTGGAATCGCATTTCTATGAATTGGATATTTGTAAGCCATTTCACCTTGAACTCCAGCGTACTCGTTTTCTAATTGTTTTACCGCTTTTACACCGGTTCCTGTGATAGATTGGTATGTAGAAACAATGATTCTTTTAATATTGTATTTTTTGTGCAAAGGCGCCAAAGTCATTACCATTTGAATAGTAGAACAGTTTGGATTTGCAATAATTTTATCTTCTTTAGTTAAAACGTCAGCGTTGATTTCTGGAACTACCAATTTTTTAGTTGGATCCATTCTCCATGCAGAAGAGTTATCAATAACAGTTGTTCCAGCAGCAGCAAATTTTGGAGCCCATTCTAATGAAGTATCTCCTCCAGCAGAGAAAACAGCGATATCAGCTTTCATATCAACAGCTGTTTGTAATCCTACTACTTTATACTTGGTTCCTTTGTATTCAATTTCTTTTCCAACTGATCTTTCTGATGCAACAGGAATTAATTCTGTAACAGGAAAATTTCTTTCTGCTAATACTTTAAGCATTACTTCGCCTACCATTCCAGTAGCGCCTACAACTGCAATTCTCATTTTTATATTTTTAAATAATCAATTAATCTAATTTTGTAACGCAAAAGTAAGTATAATAAAAGTCTCTGCAAGGCGATTCACAAAAAATAACAAATTGTTACAAAATAAACATTTTGTAAAAAAACCGCCTCTTTAGAAGGCGGTTAAGTTAGACTTAGTGTAGCGGTATTATATTTTTATTTATTTTTCAATAAATCTCTAATCTGTGTCAATAATTCTTCTTGAGTTGGTCCAGCTGGAGGCGGTGGTGCAACATCTTTCTTTTTTGCATGATTTATTCCTTTAATTATCAGGAATAGAACAAAAGCTACAATTACAAAGTTAATTACTGCCGATATAAATACTCCGTATTTTACACCTCCAAAAGCAGTTAATTGTTCAATAGTCGATAAATGCGCAGCATCTAAAGCTGGTTTCAACAGCAATGGCGTAATTACATCTTCAATAAATGAGCTGACAATTTTACCAAAAGCAGCTCCAATGATCACCCCGACAGCCAGGTCAACCACGTTGCCTTTCATTGCAAATTCCTTAAATTCTGAAAAAAATCCCATACTTGATCTGTTTAGTTGAATAATAAATGAATATCGAAAATACGCATTTTTATTGGATTTTTTTAAGATTATCTAAAAAATACCCTCTTAACACGCTGCGAAATACTCGTCATTATCTCATACGGAATTGTTTTTAAGGCTACAGCCATCTCTATCACAGTCGGGCTTTCGCCAAAAATAATTACCGAATCGCCTTCTTTGCAATCGATATGGCTTACATCAACCATCAGCATATCCATGCAGACGCTTCCCACGATTTTTGCTTTCTGATTTTTGATTGTTACATATCCTACTTCATTTCCCCATAATCTCGAAATTCCGTCTGCGTAACCAATCGGGATTGTGGCAATTTTGGTTTCTCTATCGGCCATAAAACGACGCCCATAACCAACGCTGTCGCCAGTAGGAATTGATCTAATTTGAGAAATTATGGATTTCAGAGTTCCTACATTTTCCAGATATTTCTGTTCTGCAGGATCGTTTGAAACGCCGTACAATCCAATTCCTAAACGTACCATGCTGTATTGTGCATCAGGAAAATTACTGATTCCTGAAGTATTTAAAGTATGTCGGATTGGATTAATGTTTAATTCGGTCATTAGTCTTGAAGAAAGCTTTTCGAACAAGGCAATCTGCTGTCTCACAAAATCAAAATGTTTTGGATCATCACTTGTTGCCAGATGCGATAAAATGCTCTGAACACGAACTGTCGAATTTCCTTTTAATGTTGCAATCAGTTCATCGATCGTATTGTTTTCAAAACCTAAACGATGCATTCCCGTATCCATTTTGATATGAATTGGGTAATCTTTTAAGTTCTTTTCGCGGGCAATTTTCAAAAAGGCATTTAATCCTTTCAAACTATAAATTTCAGGTTCTAATTGATACTGAATCATAGATGGAAAACTCGTAGACTCAGGATTTAGAACCATAATCGGGACTTTTATTCCGCCATTTTTCAACGATATTCCTTCATCGGCAAAAGCCACACCCAAATAATCCACTTTATGATGTTCTAAAAGTTTAGCAATTTCTAATCCTCCATTTCCATAACCAAAAGCCTTTACCATAACCATCATTTTGACACCTGGTGCCAACTTTGATTTGTAGTAATTAAAATTATGGCTGATAGCATCGAGATTAATTTCGAGAATGGTCTCATGCGTTTTTTCTTCCAGTAGCGAAACGATTTCTTCAAACTCAAATGATCTTGCTCCTTTTATCAAAATCGTTTCATTGTGAAAATTAAAATTATCAATTGCTGCAATAAAATTGGCTGTATTTTCAAACATGGTACTGTTTGGAAACTTTGCTGCAAAAGAAGAAATCGTTGGCCCAATGCCAATTACACGGTTAATTTTATTGTCTGAAATTAATTGGGCTACTTTAGAATATAATTCTTCATTGGTAAATCCGCTTTGGAAAATATCTGATAAAATAACGGTTTTTGAAGCACCTTTTTTCTTCTGGCTTTCTAAGAAATCCAAAGCAATTTTTAGCGATTGAAAATCAGAACTGTAACTATCATCAATAATACTGCAGTTGTTGATTCCGTTCTTAACTTCCAAACGCATTCGAACTGGATACAGCATCTGAATTCGGCTTTGAATGGTTTCCTGATCATAATTAAAATGCAGTAAAACCAACAAACAAGAAATCGCATTTTCTATAGAAGCCGAATCGTTAAACGGAATTTCTAAATTGAAAACCTCATTTTTATAATGATATTGAATAAAAGTATGGTCGTTTTTATATTCTCTTTTTTCAATAAAAACATCTGCTTTTTTATCTGTAAAACTCCACGAAAAAAGCTTTCGAGGATGAATCATATATTCTGCAGCAAACTGGGTTAGACATGATTCTACAACTTCTGTTTTCTGATAGATAATGATTGGACAATCTTTGAACAAAAGTAATTTTTCATCAATCTTCTGTACTAAATTCAAAAATCCTTCATCGTGTGCACTTCCAATATTGGTAAGCACTCCTATTGTAGGTTTAATGATTTTCTCCAGTTTAATCATTTCGTTAACTGTCGAAATTCCAGCTTCGAAAATGCCTAAATTATGTTTTTCATTAATACCAATTACAGAAAGTGGAACTCCAACTTGAGAATTGTAGCTTTTTGGACTTCTAATAATATTATAATCAGGACTCAGTAAGAAATTAAGCCATTCTTTTACAATCGTTTTACCGTTACTTCCAGTTAATCCGATTACTGGAAAATGGAAAATATTTCTATAATAAGCCGCAAATTCTTGAAGTGCCTGAAGCGTATTCTCGACAACCAAAAAATTAGCCTTATCTATATAACCATCTGGAATATACTGAACCACAAAATTCTGAACACCATTTTCTATTAAATCTGGAATAAACAAATGAGCGTCGTTATTTACACCGGCCAGAGCAAAAAATAAAGTCTGTGATCCGTTTTGAAGCGAGCGGCTATCAATTGAAATATGATCGATTAAAACATCTGCATTTGTACCAATCCATTTGGCATTAAGTACTGAAACCAGGCTTTTTAAATTTAGGCTCATTTGGAAATTTCTTTTTTTCAAATTTAAAAAAAGGTTTGCCATGAATTTCCCAAATTTTCACTAATTATTCAATTTATTTGAAAGTGCCGAAAAAGTAGATTTGCCACAAATTGCACGAATTCACACAAATTAATTTTTTAAAATAATCTGCTAAATCTGCGTGAAAATTTTTAGCCACAGATTAAAAGATTATCATTGATTATAATCCTTAAAATATGCTACAAAAAAATAATTCGTGTGAATTCGTGTAATTCGTGGCAGAAAACATTTAAAAAAATCTGCTAGATCAGCCAAATCTGCGTGAAAAAATTTTAGCCACAGATTAAAAGATTATCATTGATTATAATCCTTAAAATATGTGACAAAAAAATAATTCGTGTGAATTCGTGTAATTCGTGGCAGAAAACATTTATTGTTTATATTTGTTTTTACACCACAAATTTCCATGTTTTGAAAAAAGTACTTCCAATATTCTCTTATATATTACATCCGATTTTTATATCGCTATACGCTACTTTGTTTTACCTATTTTATAAAGACGATGTTTTTAGTACTCAGGAAAAATACTTTGTTTTAATACAGATTTTAGTCATTAATATAATTGTTCCTGTCTTATTTTATTTACTGTTAAAATCGACTGGCCATGTAAAATCAATAATGCTGAGTCAAACTTCAGAACGAACCATTCCGCTCATTTTGCAGTGTTTTTTATATATCTTGCTCGTAAAAAGAAGCATTATAATTACGCGTTATCCAGAACTTCACTTCTTTTTTCTTGCTGCTTTATTCAGTACAATTTTGGCATTGGTATGTGTACTGTTTAAGACAAAAGCAAGCTTACATATGGTCGCTATCTCAGGGTTGACAATTTTTGTTATCGGATTAAACATTCATCTTCAGCTGCATAATCCCTATTGGGCAGCTTTGCTAATTTTACTGTCAGGAATTGTGGCTTCCTCACGTTTAGAAATGAATGCACATACTTCTAGAGAAATACTAATAGGATTATTTATTGGAATAATGCCTCAGCTTTTATTTTTATACTTGTGGTTATAGAATATAAAAAATCAGTCCCGCGTTTAAGGTTTTCATATTGATCTTTTCGCCGTTCAAAGTTGTTGCTGAATTAAATAAAGAGCTTAAACCATAATACACATACACATTCCATGTATTGTATCCTGCGGCAAGATACGGACCGTACTGAAATTTATTGATGTCTCCGTTGTTTTTGATTTTATATGTGTTTTCTCCATCATCAAGAGTAGAGGCACTCGAAAAGATATAACTCAGTTTCACTCCACCATAAATGCGCCAGAATTTAGTGCTTTCATAAGTAGAATTTCGCCATCTGAATTCGATTGGAAGATCTACCGAATATTGTCTGTAACGATTGGAAACAAATTGTCCGTAATCATTTACGCCATAAATAATTGCACCCGAAGCGTCTTCAGAAATCGTTAAATTTTGATAATAGTTTTGATAACTTAAACCTAAACCTGCAGCAATAGCAACGGTTCTGGATTTATTAACCGGCATATCTCGCAAGAAACCTCCTGAAAGTCCAAGTGAGAATTTATTCTGTTTGAAATCGACTGGGATATCGGTAAACATGTTATACGTTACCGAGAAATAAAACTGATCTTCTCGATACAGAGAATCTATTTTTATAGCTGGTTTTATCTCAGGCTTAACGTCTTCTTGTGCAAAAGAGTTAAAAAAAGTGAGTAAAAATAAGCAGCTAAAAATAATTCGCATATCGTGGTTCGTTTTTTTAAAGAGATGATTATAAATAAACGCTTTTCTACGCTCATTTATTTCACTTACAAATATAATATAATGCTTTCTGTAGTAAAGATAAGAAGTGAAAATATTCTCATTTTGACTGCGAATAAAATTAATTGCTGCATTTTTTTCAATAAATCAATTCGTTGAAACAAAAAATTAATCAATTTTCTTTTTATCTTTTATACCTTTGCGGTGTATGAAGAAAAAGCAGCTCATATTAAGTTTATCGTTTGCTGTAACAATATTGTTCTCGATATTGTTTCAGTCGATACACAGTTATGAGCATATTGTAAAGCAGCTTTCAGAAAAACAGTGCCATCACAATTATAATGATCCGAGCGGAGAAATAACGCATCAGCATCATGATTATGACGTTTGTTTTGTTTGTAATTTTGCCTTTGGAAGTTATATTGTTCCAGAGACTTTTCAATTTCAATTTCATTCTTTTGAAAAAGAATTTGCTTATTTCTTCCCCATTACAGAGAAAATCTTCTCTATTTCATCACCTTCGTATTTCTTACGTGGTCCACCTGCTGCTATAGTTTCTTAAGTTTCGATTATTCGAAAAAAATCATATTTCTTTTCATTTAAATTCAAAACAACATTGAGTTTCCTAGTCCTATTTTTATCAATTAGGATCAGAATGCTTTATTGTTAGTTTTTGGTTTTCATTCGAAGAAAAAAAACTCAATTTAACTATAGCATCATTTTCAAATGAAAAATTTTATAATTGCCCTTGTTTTAGGGTTTTCGGGCATGCTTACTGCTCAAAATTCGGTTTCAGGAACCGTAACCGACAACCAGAATAATCCGTTGCCAGGAGTTTCTGTTTACGCACCAGAATTACATAAAGGAACTACAACAGACGCAAACGGAAAATACGAATTGAATAATCTTCCAAACGGAAGCCTTCGCATCGCTTTCACTTATGTTGGATACGCCAATCAAAATAAAACCATCGCAAAACTGCTTAAGCAAAATACGTTAGACATTACACTTGAAGAATCTATTTTAGAAATGGACGAAGTTGTGGTTTCAACGCCTTTCAATAAGCTGCAATCGCAAAACGTAATGAAAATTGAGCATGAAAGCATTAAAACATTACAGCAAAAAGGAACCTCAACTTTAATTGAAGGTTTGGCAACGATTCCAGGAGTTTCTCAAATTTCAACAGGAACTTCTATCGGAAAACCTGTCATTCGCGGACTTAGCGGTAATCGTGTTTTGGTTTATTCTCAAGGTGTTCGTATCGAAAACCAGCAGTTTGGAGACGAGCATGGTTTGGGTTTAAATGATGCTGGAATAGAAAGTGTTGAAGTTATCAAAGGCCCAGCTTCTTTATTATATGGTTCTGATGCTTTGGGAGGTGTTTTGTATTTTAATCCTGAAAAATTTGCTGATGCTGGTGATTTTAAAGCTAATTTCAGCCAAAAATATTTTACAAATACAGAAGGAAGCAATTCTTCTATCGGATTAAAAACGTCTACTGACAATTGGAAATTCTTAGCTCGTGGAAGTTACAACACACATTCTGATTACAAAATAGCTGGCGGTGACCGCGTAACCAATTCTCGTTACAACGAAACTGATTTTAAAACTGGTATTGGTTACAGCAATTCAAGTTTTTCAAGTGTTTTAAGATACAACTACAACAAATTGGATATTGGAATTCCTGAAGATGGAATTGCAGAACAATCTTCGAGCAAAGACACACAATTTCCGAGACAGGGAATTTTCAATCATTTATTGAGTTTAAACAATGTTATCTTTTTTGAAAACTCTAAACTAGATGTTGATTTAGGATACATTGCCAATGACAGAAGCGAATTTGAAGACAGCAATGAAGCGTCTTTACACATGAAACTGAACACTTTCAATTATAATGCTAAATATCATTTCCCTAAATTCGGAAAAATCGAAACCATTTTGGGAGTTCAGGGAATGCATCAAACCAATAAAAATTCTGGAGAAGAATATTTGATTCCAGACGCAACAACCAATGATTTTGGTGTTTTTGGAACGGCAAATTACGAATGGGACAATAGCGTTATTCAAGCCGGATTGCGTTTTGACAACCGTAATATCACTTCGATCGCTCACGGAATTGAAGGTGAGGAAGGTTATTTTCAAGCTTTAGACCGATCTTTTGACAGCTTTAATGCTTCTTTAGGATATAAAACCAAATTTGCTGAACCTTTAACTTTCCGTTTAAATGTTGCGACAGGATTTAGAGCTCCAAACTTGGCAGAATTGACTTCAAACGGTGTCCATGAAGGTACAAATCGTTACGAAATTGGAAATGCTAATTTGAAAACAGAACAAAACGTTCAGACCGATTTGAACTTAGAATACAAAAGCACGCATTTTGAATTCTTTGTAAACGGATTTTACAATCACGTAAACAATTATATCTATACTTCGCCAACTGGGGAAGTTCGAGATGATAATGATGTTTTTGCTTATGTTCAAGATAATGCGCAATTGTATGGAGGTGAAGTTGGTCTGCATTTTCATCCGCATCCTTTAGACTGGTTGCATTTTGAAACTAGTTTTGAAACAGTTACAGGTAAAAAAGAAAACAAAGATTATCTGCCTTTGATTCCTGCAAATAATTGGAATAATACATTGAGAACTGAATTTAATATCAAAAACTGGTTAAGCGAAGGTTTTGCTTCTCTGAATGTTTCTTCAACCTTTAGCCAAGATAACGTAAGCGGTTTCGAAACAGCTTCTAAAGGCTATACTTTGGTAAATTTAGGTTTTGGAGGAACTGTTAAACTAGGAAAAACTGCTTTCGACATTAACTTAAATGGAAACAATTTATTTGATAAAAAATATATTGCACATCTTTCTAGATTAAAAACAGACGGTATTCCGAATATTGGAAGAAATATCGTTTTGGGAGTCAATTTTAATCTGTAACAATTTGAAACCATATAAGTCATATAAGTAAAATTAAGCAAGCCGTTTAATGATCTTATATAGCTTATATGGTTTAATTTTTTCATTTCAATTTTCACAACAAAAAGTGCTATTTTTGTTACAACAGATAAAAACTAACTATGAAAAAAACATTTTTATTAATGGCAATTACAACTGCAGGAATATCATTTGGACAAGGCAAAATGCAATATCCGCAAACTAAAAAAGGAGAGACTTTTGATGTTTACTTTGATACCAAAGTGAGCGATCCGTACCGTTGGTTAGAAGATGATAAATCTGCCGAAACCGGTGCTTGGGTAAAAGCTGAAAATGAAATTACTTATGCTTATTTAGATAAAATTCCGTTTCGCGAAGAACTTAAAAAGCGAATGGAAAAACTTTGGAACTACGAAAAAATTGGAGCTCCATCCAAAGAAGGAAAATTTACTTATTATTCAAAAAATAACGGTCTTCAAAATCAATCTGTTGTTTATAGAAAGGATGAAAATGGCAAGGAAGAAATTTTCCTAGATCCGAATACTTTCTCTAAAGATGGAACAACTTCTCTTGGCGGACTTGATTTTTCTGAAGACGGAAGCAAAGCAGCTTATGCAATTTCTGAAGGCGGAAGCGACTGGAGAAAAGTAATTATCATAGATGCACTTTCTAAAAAAGTTTTAGAAGACACTTTGGTTGACATAAAATTCAGTGGTGTCTCTTGGCACGGAAATGAAGGTTTCTACTACTCAAGTTATGACAAACCGAAAGGAAGCGAATTATCTGCTAAAACTGATCAGCACAAATTATATTTCCACAAATTGGGAACTTCTCAAAAAGACGATAAAGTAATTTTTGGAGCAGATCAAAAAAGAAGGTATGTGGGAGGATATGTTACCGAAGACAATCGTTATTTGGTAATTACAGCTGCTAACTCTACTTACGGAAATGAATTATACATTAAAGATCTGACTAAAGCCAATAGTCCTATTGTTACAATCGTTGACAACTTTGACAGCGACAATAATGTTATCGAAAACCAGGGCAGTAAATTGTTTATTGAAACAGATTTTAATGCTCCTAACAAACGCATCATAACTGTTGATGCTGCAAATCCGAAGCCTGAAAACTGGAAAGATTTTATTAAAGAAACCAAAGATATTTTATCGCCTTCAACTGGAGCTGGCTATTTCTTTGCCAATTATACCAAAGATGCTGTTTCATTTGTACAGCAATATGATTACAACGGAAAATTGGTTCGTGAAATTAAACTTCCTGCAGTAGGAACTGCTGGCGGATTTAGCGGTAAAAAAGACGATAAAATTTTATACTACAGTTTTACCAACTATACAACACCAGGAAGCATCTATTCATTGGAACCGAAATCTGGTAAATCTGAAGTGTATCAAAAACCAAAAGTAGATTTCAAAAGTGAAGATTACGAATCAAAACAAGTTTTCTACACTTCAAAAGATGGTACAAAAGTTCCGATGATTATTACTTATAAAAAAGGAACAAAATTAGATGGTAAAAACCCAACAATCCTTTATGGTTACGGCGGATTCAATATTAGTTTAACTCCAAGTTTCAGTATATCTAATGCAGTTTGGATGGAAAACGGTGGGGTTTATGCAGTTGCTAACTTAAGAGGTGGCGGAGAATATGGAAAAAAATGGCATGATGCAGGAACCAAGCTTCAAAAACAAAATGTATTTGATGATTTTATTGCCGCTGCAGAATATTTAATTGCACAAAAATATACTTCTTCTGATTATTTAGCTATTCGCGGAGGATCTAATGGAGGTTTATTGGTTGGTGCAACTATGACTCAGCGTCCAGATTTAATGAAAGTAGCATTGCCAGCAGTTGGAGTTATGGATATGCTTCGTTACAATGCTTTTACAGCAGGAGCAGGATGGGCTTTTGATTACGGAACTGCTCAAGATAGCAAAGAAATGTTCGAATACTTAAAAGGATATTCTCCAGTTCATAACGTAAAACAGGGAACGCATTATCCAGCAACAATGGTAACTACTGGAGATCATGATGATCGTGTTGTTCCAGCTCACAGTTTTAAATTTGCTTCTGAATTACAGGAAAAACAGACAGGAGAAAATCCGGTTTTAATTAGAATTGATGTAAAAGCAGGACACGGAGCAGGGAAATCTGTTGCGGCTAGCATTCAAGAAAGTGTAGATATTCAAGCTTTCACGCTTTACAATATGGGTTTTAAAGCCTTACCTAAAAAGTAAGCTTTAAACTGATTTTTTTAAGCCACGAATTCACGAATTATTTTGTGAATTCGTGGCTTTTTATTTTGCCACTAATTACTCGAATTTTCACTAATTTAAATTGTGGAAAATTACATCTTATTGTTTTTTTGCCACAGATTAAAAGAATTAAAATGATTTTAATATCTATGCGTTTACTTTAGTAATCTGTGAAAATCCTTTTAATCTGTGGCGAAACTTCAAAAAATAATTCGTGAAAATTCGTGCAATTCGTGGCAAACCTTTTTTAAATTTGAAAAACTTAAAACTTACACAATGGAAATTATAAAATGGGGAATTATTGGCTGCGGAAATGTAACCGAAGTAAAAAGCGGACCTGCTTTTCAGAAAGCTCCAAATTCTGCTTTAGTTGCCGTGATGCGAAGAGATGCTGCTCTTGCTGAAGATTATGCTAAGCGTCATAACGTTCCAAAATGGTATTCAAATGCTGAAGATTTAATAAATGATCCAGAAGTTGATGCTGTTTATATTGCCACTCCTCCATCTTCTCATAAAGAATATACCATTTTATGTGCTAAAGCCGGAAAACCAGTTTATGTAGAAAAACCAATGGCTCTGACTTTTGAAGAATGCAACGAAATGATCAACGCTTGTAAAGAACATAATGTTCCGTTATTTGTTGCTTATTACAGGAGAGCTTTGCCTCGTTTTTTGAAAATAAAAGAAATTATTGATCAAGGAAAATTAGGAACTATAAGACACGTCAATTGTGTTTTGTACCATCCTTTTGAAGCTCGTTACGATGACGAAATCAATCTTCCGTGGACTGTTTTACCGCATATTTCTGGAGGCGGAATCTTTGTAGATTTAGCTTGCCATACTTTAGATTTCTTAGATTTTGTTTTAGGCCCGATAAAATCCGTTCGCGGACATGCGACTTCTCAATTAATGGCTTATCCAGCTGAAGATGCTGTTTCAATGTCATTTTTATTTGAAAACGGAATTCACGGATCTGGTATTTGGAATTTTGCAAGTTTTGAACGTTACGATAACACTGAAATTGTAGGTGATAAAGGTAAAATTTCATTCTCTACTTTCGGAAACGATCCTATTCATATTCAATATGCAAATGGAGAAAAAGAAGTTATTACTATCGAGAATCCATTACATATTCAGCAGCCTTTTATTGAAACTGTTATTGCTGAATTATTAGGAAAAGAAGGCGCTTCTCCATCTAAAGGAACTTCTGCGGCTAGAACCACTTGGGTTATTGATCAAGTTTTGAAAGAGTTTAGAGAAAATTCGAAATAGTATTTATTTGAGTTGCTTCCAGCTTTAGCTTGGCTAATACATGAAAAATCTTAGTCAAAGTTTTTAACTTTGACTAAGATAAAACTGGGTAGTTTGTCATTTCGAGGAACGAGAAATCTTCGCGAGAAACTCCATCCCAATTGTCACCAATCTTTGTAGAGCTACTTGTGGAGATTTCTCGTTCCTCGAAATGACAAAAATGCGCATAAAAAAAGAGGATATTCTTTCGAATATCCTCTTTTTTTTAAACTATAAACTATAAAAAAATGGAAAAACTATAGGCTGTATTTGATTCCTAATGTTAATCCTAAACCAGAAATACCAACGTAAGAACTTAAATCGTCTGTTGCTTTTGTATTATCAAAACCTGCTGCATTTGTAACCATACTATTAGAATTAGCATCGATTTTGCTATGGTAGTTTGTATGATTAGCAGAATATGAAGCAGCTCTAAATGCAGTTGTAGTATTTAGTTTATCTACACCGTTTTCAGTATAATCAGTAGTTTCTTTTGTTTTTCCATGAACAGTAAAGTTACGGTACTCTAATTCAGCAAAAGCAGAAATATTTTTCCCTAATTTATAAGAAGTACCAATAGCTGCCATAAACCCAATTGTTGCATTTGGCTTAACTACATCTTTAGAGTAAGCATCAGTTTTTGCAACTTGATTAGCACCTACAAATGTTGTATACTCTCTATTTGTTTTAATATCTAAAGTACCGTGAATTGGAACAATAACCCCAACTTTAGTATAAGGCTCAAAACCATGAGCTTCTCCTAAAAACATTACAAGTGATGGAGCTAAATCAAAAGCTTTAATTTGTCCTTCAGCAGTAAAACTCACATATGTAGCAGCAGGGCTAGCAGCAGGATTATATGAAATAAGTCTATCTGTTGTCTGAGCCATTGTCTTGCTATTGCTGATATAGTAATTTGCAGACATCTCAACTCCTAAACGAGTAGAAAAACGGTAACCAGCAGTAATACCACTTCTGAAACCTTGCCCAAAAGAACCTGTTACACTTTCTCTTGAAACTAATTTATTATTAGCTAAAGTACCTGAATATACATCTCTGTTTGGTGCCTGACCTCCTACTTCTGGAAACTCAGTTGAAGCCGTTTGGTTGAAATATGATCCTCCTAATTTAAAATACCAGCTTTCTGGTTTTTCTACTTTTTCTGTTTGCGCCATTGTGGCCATAGAGCAAACTAATAATCCTAATAAAAATAGGTTCTTTTTCATAATTTTGATTTATTGATTAGTACAAACATAGAATATTTTAACACATTCTTATAGTTTGCAAAGTTAGACTTGGAACGAAAACGTTGTAATTTTGGGCAATATTACTAAAAAAGTATTATGCGTGCATATTTTTAACATAAAAAATTAACATCTGTTCAAATTTTAACTGTTAATTTTTTAGTTGAGTTTAAAATTAATCTGCATTTTCTCCAATTCCTGCAATAATTCAGTTGAAATTCTAACCTTCAGACGACGGCTAGGCATCGTTAATTTGGTTACCACTTTTATTTCTTCAACCTCATTCACTTCTTGAATCTTAGTATCTTCCATCGCGCTATCTTCATTTTCATTCTCAGCTTCAAAAACAGCATCTTCGGCTTCAAAATCGGCTGGTGTTTCTACCTCAACTAAGCGCTTTATTTTTTCCAATTCCATGATTTCAAAAGTCACAGAATTCTCCCCTTTGTTTTCAGCAAACAAATGACTCAGTTTATGAATAAATTCAGGATGAAGATCTTTAATATTCAATAATACAATCAGTTTTTTAGCGAAAGCTTCCAAAATATCCTGTAGCTGGCGAATCTCAACAAACTGCATTCGCGGATCTGTTTTTTTACCAGTATCATGATTTACCCATCCGTCTTTGATCAATATTTTCAAAAAGGCAAAATTGTTCTGAATTAAGAAGTGGCGGAATTTCAAATACTCTTCCCCAAAAATCTTAAATTCATAACTCTCATCATAACCTTCTAAGTTGAAAGCCGCCCAGCCTTTTCCGTTTTTAGCAACACGATGCTGAACGTTATTGATAATTCCAGCAAACATTAGGTTTTTTCCAACATATTCGTTCATGCTCTTCAGCGCTTCCAAACGAGAATTGCAGAAGTATTTCATCTCAAATCTAAAATCGTCAAGCGGATGCCCCGAAATATAGATTCCGACAACTTCTTTTTCTTTGGCCAGTTTCTCCATTGTACTCCAGTCTTCGCACGGAGGTACAACTGGTTCAGCGATTTGCACTTCGCTGGTTTCTCCAAACAAACTTACCTGCGATGAGTTTTCATTTTCCTGAAACTTCGATCCATAACGCATTGCTTTTTCGTAGAAAGTTATTCCGTCGCCATCATCGTGGAAGTATTGTGCTCTGGTTGTTCCTTCAAAAGAATCAAAACCTCCAGCCAATGCTAAGTTTTCAATTGCTTTTTTGTTGGCTGCACGAAGGTCAATACGCTTCGCCAAATCAAAAATCGATTTATATCTTCCGTCTTTTCTGTTTTCTACAATGGTTTCAACAGCTCCAGATCCAACTCCTTTGATCGCTCCCATTCCGAAACGAACGGCATAATCATCGTTTACTGTAAATTTATAGTACGATTCATTTACGTCTGGTCCCAAAACCTGCAGCCCCATACGCTTACATTCTTCCATGAAAAACGAAACTTGTTTGATATCGTTCATGTTATTCGAAAGTACCGCAGCCATATATTCTGCAGGATAATGCGCTTTCAAATAAGCGGTCTGATAAGCAATCCAAGCATAACAAGTTGAGTGCGATTTGTTGAAGGCGTAACTCGCGAAGGCTTCCCAGTCTTTCCAGATTTTCTCCAGAATTTTGGCATCATGACCTTTTGCTGCCGCTTGCTCCACAAACTTCGGCTTCATTTTATCTAGTACATCCTTTTGTTTCTTACCCATCGCTTTACGCAAGACGTCGGCCTCACCCTTTGTAAATCCTGCCAAAGACTGAGACAAAAGCATTACCTGCTCTTGGTAAACGGTAATTCCATAGGTTTCAGATAAATATTCCGCACAGGCATCTAAATCGTATTTGATTTCCTCGTCGCCATTTTTTCTTCGAACGAAAGACGGAATATACTCCAAAGGTCCCGGACGATACAATGCGTTCATGGCAATTAAATCTCCAAATACCGTTGGCTTCAGATCTTTCATGTATTTCTGCATCCCAGGCGACTCGTATTGGAAAATTCCAACGGTTTCACCTCTTTGGAAAAGCGCATACGTTTCTTCATCATCAATCGGGAAAGTATCTGGATTCAGTTCAATTCCTGTTCTGTATTTTACCAGTTTTACGGTATCTTTTATCAGCGTAAGGGTCTTCAGACCCAAGAAGTCCATTTTCAGCAATCCGGCACTTTCTGCAACCGAGTTGTCAAATTGTGTTACATATAAATCGGAATCTTTTGCAGTTGTTACAGGAACATAATTCGTAATATCCGATGGCGTAATAATTACCCCGCAGGCGTGAATACCCGTATTACGCATCGATCCTTCAAGGATTTTTGCCTGCTGAATAGTTTCTCCTGCCAAATCATCTTCATTGGCAATCGCGATTAATTCTTTTACATTATCAAATTCGTCAGAACGAAGGGCTTTTTTAACTTCTTCTTCACTTTCAGAAATAAAACGCGCCAGATTCCATTTTGACGGCATCATACCTGGAATCAATTTCGCAATTCTATCGGCTTCAAATAATGGCAAATCCAATACACGAGCCGTATCACGAATAGCCGATTTGGTTGCCATTTTACCATAGGTGATAATCTGCGCCACCTGTTTTTGACCGTATTTGTTGATTACGTATTCCATTACACGTCCACGACCCTCGTCATCAAAGTCGATATCAATATCGGGCATCGATACACGGTCAGGATTTAGGAAACGCTCAAAAAGCAAGTCGTATTTAATCGGGTCAATATTGGTAATTCCGAGGCAATAAGCAACGGCAGAACCCGCTGCAGAACCACGGCCTGGCCCTACCGAAACGTCCATATTTCTAGCTTCGGCAATGAAATCCTGTACAATCAAGAAATATCCAGGATAACCAGAATTAGAAATCGTCATTAACTCAAAATCCAAACGCTCTTGAATCGATTCGGTAATTTCGCCATATCTTCTTTTGGCGCCTTCCATTGTAAGATGGCGCAAATAAGCATTTTCCCCTCGAACACCATTGTCTTTTTCATCTTCTGGATCAACAAATTCATCCGGAATTTCAAATTTCGGAAGCAATACATCACGATACAATGAATATCCTTCAACCTTATCAATTATTTCCTGAATGTTGATAATGGCTTCTGGCAAATCAGCAAAGAGTTTTTTCATCTCGTCTTGCGACTTGAAGTAGTATTCCTGATTTGGAAGTCCGTAGCGATAGCCACGTCCACGACCAATTGGTGTTGCCTGCTTTTCACCATCTTTTACACAAAGTAAAATATCGTGCGCATTGGCATCTTCTTTATTTAAATAATAGGTATTGTTTGTCGCAATTAATTTGACATCGTGTTTTTTAGCAAACTCAATCAGGGTTTTATTTACACGATTTTCATCTTCCTGATTGTGGCGCATCACTTCCAGATAGAAATCTTCGCCAAACTGTTCTTTCCACCATATTAAAGCTTCTTCAGCTTGATTTTCACCAATATTCAAGATTTTACTCGGAATCTCTCCGTATAAATTCCCAGACAAAACCATGATATCGCCTTTGTATTGCTCAACAATGTTTCTATCAATTCTCGGAACATAGTAAAATCCGTCAGTATAAGCAATCGAAGCCATTTTAGCTAAGTTATGATACCCAGCTTTATTTTTAGCCATCAAAACAACTTGGTAACCATTGTCTTTTTTGCTTTTATCTAAGTGATTTTCGCAGATATTAAATTCACAGCCTACAATTGGTTTTACTTCGGTTTCTGTTGGTTCTTCACCAGCTTCGACCAAAGCTTTATTTTTTCCAGATGCAGCTTTGTTGTGATTCATAACAGCGCTCACAAAATGGAAAGCTCCCATCATGTTTCCAGTATCCGTCATCGCAACGGCTGGCATTCCGTTTTTGGCTGCAGCCGCCACAATATTTCCAATTCCGATAGTAGATTGAAGTACCGAAAACTGTGTATGATTGTGTAAATGTGCAAATTTTGCTGCTTTGAAATCGGCTTTGTCTTCTTCTGAAACAACATTTTGTGTATCTTCTCCAGCTAAAGCTTTAAGCTGTTCTCTAATTTTATCAGAAGCTGCTTTTAAATTAATGTGTTTTAAACCAATTAATTTAAATGGCTCTGGATTTCGTTGTTGAAAGTCTTTGAAATATTCTTTCGGAACGTCAAGTTCTTCTTTTGTAAAAACTTCTCTTCTAACCAATTCTAAGAAACAACGTGTAGTTGCCTCAACGTCGGCAGTTGCGTTGTGCGCTTCCGCGAATGGCTGATCGAAAAGATAGCTGTGTAATTCGGTCAAAGTTGGCAGTTTGAATTTTCCTCCACGACCTCCAGGAAGCTGTAATAATGAAGCAGTAACTTCGGTACAAGTATCCAAAACAGGCATAGAACTCATTTGAGACTCCACTCCCATTCTATGGAATTCGGCTCCCATAATATTAACGTCAAAACCTAAATTCTGTCCAACAATATATTTGGTTTTGCTTAAAGCAATATTGAATTTCTCTAAAACTTCGGCCAAAGTGATTCCATCGGCTTCAGCCAATTCAGTTGAGATTCCGTGAATACGTTCAGCATCATACGGAATGTTAAATCCTTCTGGTTTTACCAAATAATCCTGATGTTCGACAAGCTGTCCCATTTCGTCATGAAGCTGCCACGCAATTTGTATACAGCGAGGCCAGTTGTCAGAATCGGTAATCGGGGCATCCCAGCGTTTTGGTAATCCGGTTGTTTCGGTATCGAATATTAAATACATAGAATTTTAAAAAGTCAAGTTTTAAAGCTCCAAATTTCATATCTTTCACATTGTAAACCATTGACAACATGAAACATAATAAAATGAGAAATGAAAAATCGGAGGAATTCAAATTTACGCTTTTTTTACAGAAATAAAGAAGCTAAAGTTGTTAACAAAAACGTTAATTAAAACTCCATGAATTCGATTCGTAAAAAAATTAAACACATAGAAACATAGATTCAAGTTTTCTAAAAAGATAATTAAAAAAATCTAGATTTTCACACATAGCTATGTGTATTTTAAATAAGTGAAACGCCTCTTTAGACAAAGAAAACTATGTATCTATGTGTTTAAAACAAATTACACTCAAAGTTTTTAATCCAAAAAATTCCAATTATTCATTTTGGATACTCATTGCACCAAAATGAACACTTTTAAACTGCAGTGTATTCTGAACTTTGCTTCATCAAATTATAACAATTAAAAAGAATAATAATTATGAAAACAATTTTTATCACAGGCGCATCATCAGGTTTAGGAAAAGCAACAGCAAAATTATTCCACGATCAAGGGTGGAATGTAATTGCAACAATGAGAAATCCCGAAAAAGAAACTGAGCTCTCTCAATTAAAAAATATAACCCTTTTACCCTTAGACGTTACCAATTATGATCAAATCCAAGCTACAGTTCAAAAAGCGCTTGAAATTAGTGACATTGATATCGTTTTTAACAATGCTGGTTATGGATTAATTGGCCCTTTAGAAAGTCTTTCCGATTCTCAAATCACCAAACAGTTAGACACTAATTTATTGGGAGTAATTCGCGTTACAAATGCATTTATTCCATATTTCAGAGAAAGAAAAACCGGCTCATTTATTTCAACAACTTCCATTGGCGGATTGATCTCTTTCCCTTTAGGATCAATCTATCATGCAACAAAATGGGGATTGGAAGGCTGGAGCGAAAGTATGGCTTATGAATTAAATCCGTTTGGAATAAACATTAAAACCGTTTCTCCTGGAGCAATTAAAACAGAGTTCCTTCACGGCTCACTTGACACAAGCACTTTGCCAGAATACGAAACAATGACCAATAAAATGTTTGGAAACGTTGACACCATGTTTGAAATGGCCTCAACTCCTGAGCAAATTGCCAATGTTGTTTATGAAGCTGCTACAGATGGAAAAAACCAATTAAGATATGTTGCCGGTGAAGATGCAAAAGCGCTTTACAAACAAAGATTGGAAGTTGGAGACGAGGTTTTTCGTTCTGAATTTGGCAAACAATTTTTTGGAGAATAATTCATTCAGACTAATACCGTTCAGGTTTCGAGAATCAGGACGGTATTAGCCTTTCAAATTTTCATACTTTTATATCATGGAAAGAAAAAACAATAGTCCAGAAAAAATCTCTTCTATATCACAGTTTCATGACCTGCTTCGACTGCCAAAACCACTTCATCCGATGGTGAGTTTGGTAGACAATACGCAGTTGGTCATCAACGAAGATTTAGCGAATCATGCCTTTTTGCTTGATTTTTATAAGATCTCTTATAAGTTTTCTACCAAAGGAAAAATGGGCTACGGTCAAGGCTATTATGATTTCAACGAAGGCGGACTTATGTTTGCTTCCCCAACTCAGTTAATTTTTACTGAAAATGAGGAAGGCGTTGAATACGGTGGCTATACACTTTTATTTCATCCTGATTTTATTCGAAATTATCCTTTAGGAAAAAGCATCAAAAAATATGGTTTCTTTTCTTATGATACCAATGAAGCACTGCATCTTTCTGACAGTGAAAAAACAATCATTATTGGATTATTGCAGAGTATTGACAACGAACTCAATACCGCAATTGATGAAATGAGCCAGGATGTAATTGTTTCTTATATCGATGTTTTGTTGAATTACAGCAATCGTTTTTACAAGCGTCAATTCATTACCAGAAAAACCATCAGTAACGATTTATTATTAAAAGTCGAAGAAACTCTGGATAACTATATTAGCAATGCAGAAACTTTGAAAAGAGGATTGCCAACAGTAGAATTTCTGGCTTCGCAGATTAATGTTTCAAGTCACTACTTAAGCGACATGCTTCGTAACTTAACTGGGTTAAATGCACAACAGCATATTCATTCGAAATTAATTGAAAAGTCAAAAGATTTCTTGATTACTACCAATCTTTCTGTAGCAGAAATTGCTTATCAATTGGGTTTTGAGTATCCACAATCTTTCAGTAAATTATTCAAAAAGAAAACCAATCTAACTCCATTAGAATTTAAAAATTCATTGAACTAATTTTTAAAAACGCTACTCTCAAAAAATCAATTTCTGCCTCAAAAAATCATAAAATTTCATAAAAATACACTTCTTGGATGTCGTAGTATTTTGATGTTTTATTGAATCTAAATAATACCCAAAAAACACCTTAAAAAGCTTTAAAAAACCCAAAAAGCACATTTTTTTCAAAGAAATCAAAACTAACAATTATTACTATTTTTATTCATTTTGTTAGATTTTTTCAAACAAATTCTTATATTTTATATTGATTTTGAGATAAATTTGCAAACTATTAAAACAAAAAACAATCGGGTAAAATTAAAGCCAAAAAAGAAAAGCTAAATCTGTTTCGTAATCATTTTTCTTTCAAATTTTAGTCTGCAAAAGCCATTTGGCAATATGTAAATTAGTTTGGGTATCGTATATAATGAAATATTGAAATTGACGCTTTTTTATCTTTTTTTACTTTTGTTTTGCTATTATAATGAACAGGAAATTGCTGTGGTTATAGAAATTACAATTAAAAAAAATAAAAAATGAGTAAGACATTATTTGACAAAGTATGGGATTCACATGTTGTGCGTAAAATTGAAGATGGACCAGATGTGTTTTTTATTGACCGCCATTTCATTCATGAAGTTACGAGTCCTGTTGCTTTTTTAGGATTAAAATCAAGAGGCGTTAACGTATTATATCCGGATCGTACTTTTGCAACTGCCGACCACAATACACCAACCATAAACCAACATTTACCAGTTCAAGATCCGCTTTCTGCAAACCAGCTTAAAGCTCTTGAAGACAATGCAAACGAATACGGAATTTCGCACTGGGGATTAGGTCACCAAAAAAATGGTATTGTACACGTAGTTGGTCCTGAAAACGGAATTACTTTGCCAGGTGCTACTATTGTATGTGGAGATTCGCATACGTCTACTCACGGTGCTTTTGGAGCTATTGCTTTTGGTATCGGAACATCTGAGGTTGAAATGGTGCTTTCTACGCAATGTATTATGCAGCCTAAACCAAAGAAAATGCGTATTAACGTAAACGGACAACTAAGTAAAGGAGTTGGACCAAAAGACGTTGCGCTTTATATTATTGCTCAGTTAACTACTTCTGGAGGAACAGGATATTTTGTTGAATATGCTGGTGATGTTTTTGAAAACATGACTATGGAAGGCCGTATGACAGTTTGTAACCTAAGTATAGAAATGGGTGCTCGTGGAGGTATGATTGCTCCTGATCAAACAACTTTCGATTTCTTAGAAGGAAGACTTTACGCTCCAAAAGGTGAAGCTTGGACAAAAGCTGTTGAATACTGGAAAACTCTTAAAACTGATGCTGATGCTGTGTTTGATGCTGAATTAAACATCAAAGCTGAAGACATCGAACCAATGATTACTTATGGTACAAACCCTGGAATGGGAATTGGTATCACAAAACATATCCCAAGTGCAAACCAAGTTGAAGGTGGTGAGGAAACTTACAAAAAATCTTTGGCTTACATGGGCTTCAACGAAGATGACGTAATGATTGGAAAACAAATCGACTACGTTTTCTTAGGAAGTTGTACAAACGGACGTATTGAAGATTTTAGAGCTTTTGCTGAAATTGTAAAAGGAAGAAAAAAAGCAGATAATGTTACGGCTTGGTTAGTTCCGGGTTCTCACGTTGTTGAAGCTCAGATTAAAGAAGAAGGAATTTTAGATATTCTGACTGAAGCTGGTTTCGTATTGCGTCAGCCGGGTTGTTCTGCTTGTTTAGCAATGAACGACGATAAAGTTCCTGCTGGTAAATACGCAGTAAGTACTTCAAACAGAAACTTTGAAGGTCGTCAAGGTCCTGGTTCAAGAACGCTTTTAGCTTCTCCAATTATGGCGGCAGCAGCGGCAGTTACTGGAAAATTAACTGACCCGCGCGAATTATTTTAGATTGCAGATTTTAGATTTTAGATTCCTCACTTTGAGCAATCTTTATCTAAATTTCTTCAAAATAAAATTAACTAACATTATTAAAACAAAACATTTTAGATTCTGTGTTTTAAGTTTTCAAAAGAAAATCTAAAATCTAAAATCTAAAATCTAAAATTCCAAAAAATGGCATACGATAAATTTAACATACTTACAAGCAGCGGTGTACCGTTGCCAATTGAGAACGTAGATACAGATCAAATCATTCCAGCTCGTTTCTTAAAAGCTACAAAACGTGAAGGTTTTGGAGACAACCTTTTTAGAGACTGGAGATATAACGGAGACGATACTCCAAAAGCAGATTTCGTTTTAAACAACCCAACTTACAGCGGAAAAATCCTTGTTGGAGGAAAAAACTTCGGTTCTGGATCTTCAAGAGAGCACGCTGCGTGGGCGGTTTACGATTACGGATTTAGAGCTGTAGTTTCTAGTTTTTTTGCTGATATCTTCAAAGGAAACTGTTTAAATATTGGTGTTTTGCCAGTACAAATCAGTCCAGAATTTTTGGAAAATATTTTCAAAGCAATCGAAGCTGATCCTAAAACAGAATTAGAAATCAATCTTCCTGACCAAACTATTACTTTATTGCCAACTGGCGAGCAAGAATCTTTTGCTATCAACGGATACAAAAAGAATAATATGATTAATGGTTTTGACGACATTGATTATTTACAAGATATGAAAGAGGATATTAAAGCTTTTGCTGATAAACTTCCTTACTAATAGAAATATCATTCAGTCTATTAGACCCGGCAGGCTTCAAAAACCAGTCGGGTCTTTCTAGAATAAATAGGACGCGGATAAAACAGATTTGCTATCGCAAAAACACGGAAAAAAACAGATTCCTTTTTTTAGCTAAAACAAAAATCCGCGTAAATCCGTGTCTTCGCGATAGCGAATCCGTAAAATCCGCGTCAAATTAGAAACTGTTTATCAAGCACAGTTAGAATTATAGAATATCAATATGGAAAAAAGAAAAATTGAAATAATGGATACGACGCTTCGTGATGGTGAACAAACCTCAGGAGTTTCATTTTCTGCTGCAGAAAAACTGACCATTGCACAATTGTTGTTGGAGGAATTAAATATTGATAGAATCGAAATTGCTTCAGCACGCGTGAGCGAAGGAGAATTTCAGGCTGTAAAAGGCATTACTTCATGGGCTGAAGAAAAAGGATACATTAACAGAATTGAAGTCCTTACGTTTGTTGACGGAGGAGTTTCAATAGACTGGATGAAAAAAGCGGGTGCCAAAGTGCAGAATTTATTGACCAAAGGCTCAATGAATCACTTAACACATCAATTAAAAAAAACTCCAGAACAGCATTTTTCTGAAATCGCTCAAATCATTGCTTTAGCCAAAGAAAATAATATTGAAACCAATGTTTATCTGGAAGACTGGAGCAACGGAATGCGAAATTCTCCAGATTATGTTTTTCAATTCTTGGATTTCTTAGCAACTCAGCCAATTAAAAGAGTTTTACTTCCTGATACTTTAGGCGTTTTAATTCCGTCTCTAACTTTTGAATTCATTTCGAAAATCAGAGCAAAATATCCAAACATTCATTTTGATTTCCACGCTCATAACGATTACGATTTAAGCGTTGCTAACGTTATGGAAGCGATAAAAGCAGGAATCAATGGACTTCACGTAACCGTAAACGGAATGGGAGAACGCGCTGGAAATGCACCTCTTGAAAGCACTGTTGCTGTTATCAATGATTATCTGCCAGAAGTAAATATTGGTATTAAAGAAACTTCGTTGTATTCTGTAAGTAAGCTGGTTGAAACTTTTACAGGTTATAGAATTCCTGCCAATAAACCAATTGTTGGCGACAATGTCTTTACCCAAACTGCCGGAATTCACGCTGACGGTGACAACAAAAACAATCTTTATTTTAATGATCTTCTTCCAGAACGTTTTGGAAGAAAAAGAAAATACGCTCTCGGAAAAACTTCTGGAAAGGCCAATATCGAAAAAAATCTTCAGGAGTTAGGCTTAAAACTTAACAACGAAGATTTGAAATTGGTTACCCAAAGAATTATCGAATTGGGCGACAAAAAAGAAACCGTAACTAAAGAAGACCTTCCATACATTATTTCTGATGTTTTGGACAGTCATACTTATGAAGAAAAAATTACTATAAACTCTTATATGCTGGTTCATTCTAAAGGAATGCGCCCATCTACGACTTTATCTTTAAATTTAAACGGAGAAATAATCGAAGAAAACGCTCAAGGAGACGGTCAGTTTGATGCTTTTATGAATGCTTTATCAAAGATTTACAAAAGCAAAAAACTAACGCTTCCGAAATTGATCGATTATGCTGTTAGAATCCCGCCAGGAAGTAGTTCTGACGCGTTGTGCGAAACCATTATTACATGGGTCAACAACGGAAAAGAATTCAAAACCCGTGGATTAGACTCAGATCAAACTGTTGCAGCGATTATTGCAACGCAGAAAATGTTGAATATAGTTACTTAATATAAGGAACAAAGGTTCAAAGTTGCAAAGGCACAGAGGTTTTACCTGCTTTCAAAACTTTGAACCTTTGTTCCTCTCAACCTTTGAACCTTAATAACACATATAGAATGAAATTAAACATAGCCCTTTTAGCCGGAGACGGAATCGGACCAGAAGTAATAAATGAAGCAGTAAAAGTATCAGATGCTGTTGCAAAAAAATTCGGACATGAAATCACTTGGAAACCCGCTTTAACTGGTGCTGCAGCAATTGATGCAGTAGGTGAACCTTATCCAGATGCAACACACGAAGTTTGTAAAAATGCTGATGCCGTTCTTTTTGGAGCAATCGGCCACCCTAAATACGATAACGATCCTTCTGCTCCAGTACGTCCAGAGCAAGGTTTATTAAAAATGCGTAAAGCATTAGGTTTGTTCGCAAACGTAAGACCAACTTTTACTTTCCCATCTTTATTAGATAAATCGCCGCTAAAAAGAGAAAGAATTGAAGGAACTGATTTAGTTTTCTTAAGAGAATTAACTGGCGGAATTTACTTTGGTGAAAAAGGAAGAAAAGATAACGGAGATACTGCTTATGATAACTGTGTTTACACAAGAGCAGAAGTACAGCGTTTAGCTAAAAAAGGTTTCGAATTGGCAATGACCCGTTCTAAAAAATTATGTTGTGTTGACAAAGCAAACGTTTTGGAAACTTCTCGTTTGTGGAGAGAAACAGTTCAGGCAATGGAAAAAGACTATCCAGAGGTTGAAGTTAGCTACGAATTTGTTGACGCTGTAGCAATGCGTTTGGTACAATGGCCAAACTCTTATGATGTATTGATTACAGAAAACTTATTTGGAGACATCTTAACAGACGAAGCTTCTGTAATTTCAGGTTCAATGGGATTAATGCCTTCTGCTTCTATGGGAGCTGAAGTATCTTTGTTTGAACCTATTCACGGTTCTTATCCACAAGCTACAGGATTAAACATTGCAAACCCAATGGCTACTATTTTATCTGCTGCTATGATGTTCGAAAACTTCGGATTGATGGAAGAAGGAAAAGCGATGAGAGATGCTGTAAACAAAGCTTTAGAAGCTGGTGTAGTTACTGAAGATTTAGCTAATGGAGGCAAAGCATACGGCACTAAAGAAGTTGGTGACTGGTTAGCTGCGAATGTATAATTAAAGAAATCGTAGAGACGCACCGCAGTGCGTCTTCTCGTTATATTAGACGCACTGCGGTGCGTCTCTACAAAAAACAACAAAAAAAGGGATCAACGAAAGTTGATCCCTTTTATATTTTAGAAAAAAAACATTAATATTCTCTTCTGTTTCCGCGATCTCCGCCACGGTTGTTTCCGTAACCACCACGATCGTTTCCTCCACGGTTGTTATTAAAACTTCTTCTTTCGCCCTCTGGTTTTGGCTCAGATTTATTTACAACGATTGTACGACCTGAAACAACAGCACCATTCAATTCATCGATAGCTTTCTGAGCTTCGCTATCATTTGGCATTTCAACAAAACCAAAGCCTTTACTTCTTCCAGTAAATTTATCAGTAATAATTTTAACAGAGTCAACTGTTCCATAAGCCTCAAAAGACTCTCTTAAATCTGCTTCCTCAATACTGAATGGAAGGCTTCCAACGAAAATATTCATAGATATTTATTTAAATAAAAAACAAATGTAGTCTTATTTATATCTAATCCACTATATTATCAATTTATTTAAGTTTTTATTCTGATTTGAAGTAATCTAAACAGTTAACTTAATTGTTAACAGGAACAAAGTTTTCTCCTGATATCACTGGGATTTTATAGAAAACTCCTTCTGAAAAATGCATGGTTTGTTTTTCGGCATTAGGATCAGTATTTACTGCTGTAAATTTAAACGTCCCCGAAATAGTATTATCGACCGTATTATATTCTGTAACAACAATTTCTCCAGTTCCTTTGCCAGTTCCAGTGGTAAATTCTACTTCTTCTCCGTTATAAGTGTTTTTATAAATGGCTTTTATATCATCATTTACCCCCAAAACATAAGTTTTCTCAGCTGGTTCAGGAATCTGAAATTTGATTTGTTCGTCATTTAAAGAACCTTCAATAGTAAAAATTCCATTTGTTTCTATTCCTGATTTATATATTTTGGCTCTCCAAAACGCATTATCTTTTAAGGTCTGAAAAGCCTGATTGTTAGACCTTACATCTTCAGATGTACAAGATACAAGCAAAAGTAAAATTGATAGGAGATAAAAATATTTTCTCATATTTAAAATAAATTTGCTGCAAAAATACCTTATAAACAGCTAATCCTTAAAATTTAAAAAGTCAAAAAAATGCTAAAAAAACGACTCAAATATATTTAATGCTTTTTAAAACGCGTTTTTCATAAAAAAATTATATCTTTGCGCCCTTAATTAACAGAGGTCGAGTACCTCAAAATTTAATCACTAGATTATGTCAGTAAAAATTAGATTACAAAGACACGGTAAAAAAGGAAAACCTTTTTACTGGGTAGTAGCTGCAGATGCACGCTCAAAAAGAGATGGTAGATACTTAGAGAAAATCGGTACTTACAATCCAAACACTAACCCAGCAACTGTTGAGTTAAACCTTGACAGCGCAGTTAAATGGTTACACAATGGTGCTCAACCAACTGATACTGCTAGAGCTATCCTTTCTTACAAAGGTGCTTTATTGAAACACCACCTTGATGGAGGAGTTCGTAAAGGTGCTTTAACACAAGAGCAAGCAGACGCTAAATTAACTGCTTGGTTAGAAGCAAAAGCTGGTAAAGTTGATGCTAAAAAAGATGGTTTATCTAAAGCAAAAGCTGATGCTAAAGCTACTGCATTAAAAGCAGAAAAAGAAGTTAACGCTAAACGTGTTGCTGATGCTGCTGCTGCACAAGCTGAAGCTGCTGCCGCTGCACAAGCTGCTGAGGCGACTGAAGAAGTTGCTGAAGCTACTGAAGAAGCTCCTGCTGCTGAAGAGAATAACGAAACAACTGAAGCATAATTTTACTTAGCGATAATGCGTAAAGAAGATTGTTTTTATTTAGGTAAAATCGCTAAAAAATTTAGTTTCAAGGGTGAAGTCTTAGTCTATCTAGACACGGATGAACCTGAGTTATACGAAAATCTGGAATCAGTGTTTGTTGAAAGCAACAAACACTTGGTTCCTTTTTTTATTGAAACTAGCTCATTACACAAAAACGACTTTTTGAGAGTTCGTTTTGAAGATGTAAATACAGAAGAAGATGCAGATGCCTTAGTCGGCAGCCCTATTTATCTTCCTTTAACCATGTTGCCAAAACTTACTGGCAACAAATTCTACTTCCACGAAGTTATTGGTTTCGAAATTGAAGACAAACGTTTAGGTGTTTTCGGAAAAATAACTTCTATTAATGATTCAACTGCACAGCCTCTTTTTGAAGTTTTAAATGGCGAAGTTGAAATCTTAGTTCCAATGATTGATCAATTTCTTGTAAAAATCGATCGCGAGAACAAAAAAGTAATCATGGATCTTCCTGAAGGTCTTATTGAGATGTACTTGTAATTAAGAAATTCCTATTTTTTAAATTCCAAATTCCAAACTGAAATATTATTTCAATATTTTATTTTGAGAGAAAAAACTTATAATTGTATTGTTTTTTACTATTTTTAAATCCCAACAATTGGAATTTGGTATTTAAACATTGCCATTTTATTTATGAGTAAACCATATAATTTAGAAGAAAGAACTCTCCTCTTTGCAAAAGAATGCAGAATCTATATAAGGTCTTTACCGAAAACTATTTCAAATATTGAAAACGGAAAACAACTAGTCCGTTCATCTGGTTCTGTTGGCGCAAATTACATTGAAGCAAATGAAAAACTAGGAGATAAAGATTTTATATTCCGTCTCAAAATTGCTAGAAAAGAAGCTAAGGAATCTAAATTTTGGCTACAATTATTAAATGATTTAAATCCAGATCAAAACTCACTTTCAGAATCTTTATTATTCGAAATTGAAGAGTTGCGAAAAATTCTTTCTGCCATAATTACCAAAACTTCGAAACAATAAATTAATATTTAACCTTACTTTTGCAGCATTAACATATTAACGTTTCTATATTCAAATTGGAATTTGGATTTTTCGCATTGGAATTTCTTCCCAAGATTGGAATTTGGAATTTTTTAAAAATTGGAATTTTATATTTATGTTTAAGTTTAAGCAATTTTCTGTTAAACAAGACAAAACCGCTATGAAAGTTGGTACCGATGGTGTTTTATTGGGTTCTTGGACTCCAATTGACCACAATCCGTTTAGTGTATTGGATATTGGTGCTGGAACAGGAATTATTGCTTTGATGCTGGCACAGCGAACTCATGCAGAACAAATTGATGCGCTTGAAATTGATGAAGACGCTTACGAACAAGCTGTAGAAAATTTTGAAGCTTCTCCTTGGGGTGATCGCCTATTTTGTTTTCATGCTGGTCTGGATGAATTTATTGATGAACCAGAAGATGAATACGATTTAATTGTTTCGAATCCGCCTTTTTATGCTGAAGATTATAAAACAGAAAGCGAACAACGTGATTTAGCTCGTTTTCAAGATGCAATGCCTTTTGAAGAACTTGTCGAAGCTGCCGATTTATTACTTTCAGAAAACGGAATATTTGCTTTAATTATTCCTTTCAAAGAAGAAGAAAAATTTATTGCTCTAGCAAAAGAATCAGAACTTTATCCTTTAAAAATTACAAGAGTAAAAGGAACTCCAAAATCTGAAATTAAGCGAAGTTTATTGGCTTTTAGCCGAAATGAAGTTTCTAAAATTGAAATCGATGAACTTATTATCGAAATTGACAGACACGTTTATACTCCAGAATATATCGAGCTGACTAAAGATTTTTACTTGAAGATGTAAAAAAATCTTTGTCAAAGTTTAAACCTTTGACAAAGGCTCTATTTAGATTTTTCTATTTACCTTTTTTAGCATAAAGAACCGCTCTTTCCAAAACTTCATCTCTTCCTTGCTGAATTCCTAAAATAGTTGGTTTCACTTCAATATTAGGAACAATCCCTATTCGTTGGGTTTCTTTTTTGTTTGGATAAAAAACACCATAGCAAGTAAATGATGAACCAAATCCTTTAATGATTTGAAATCTATAATTTGCGCCATCAGCTCCGCCAGTCTGGCTTCCGATTACTACACAATTAGGAACTGTTTGTAAACTCATCACGGTAAACTCAGCATGACTTACAGCTTTTTCATTTGTTATAACAATTACTTTTCCTTTGTAATAATCTGGATTATTTTTTCCGCACTTCTGAATTCCTTCTCTCCAATAATAACGCCCAGGGTAATTTACATCTGGATCAAGAAATCTAGCAAATTCTTTCTCTTCAGGATTAAGCCAATCTGCAATTGGGTACATAACCTCGTGTGGTCGATTTCTATTGTCAAAGATTATTGCATTTGTATTGTTTAATGCCGAAATTAAGGCTGGAACATCCGCTGGATCAAGTTCATCAAAATTAACATAACCAATATTACCCTCTAAAATTTTCCATTTTTCTTTATCTGGAAATTGAATTTTTAGATCTTCGTACACATATCTATTAATAGACTTCACTGTAGTTTTTCCATCTCGAATAAACTCGATTTCAAACGAAGGTGTTTTTCCGTTAAAAATTGCCCAATATGCATTCTTTAAAACAGATGGTTCGTTAGATCCTTCTACATATTTTCGGTTTTCTTTCAAAATTTCTCCTATAGTCTTCCCTTCTACTTTTGTAATTATGTCTCCAATCTTAATATCACTAACTTTTGCCAGAGAATCATTCTTCAATGCAACAACAATTGCTTTTTCATCAATGATATTAACGTCCACGGGAATAAATTTATCACCAAAATAGTCAAACAATTGAGCCATACTTGTCGCAGCGTGAGTATCATTTAACTTTACAGAGATCTCACGCATAGCTAAATTAAAATCCTTTTCAGATTCTGGCGCATAATATCTAGGTAACATTTCATTTAATACTTTTTCCCAATTTTCATCCATTTGATATTTATATGGAAAGAAATATTCGATGTAATTCCAATATCTGAAAAGAGTTAAAAGACGTAATTTTTTATCAGTCCATTTAAAATCAGCATATTTTGTTTCGTTATTAAACTGAAGAGGTACATTTCCTGTATGAAGCTCGAAATTAACGTAGTATTGTTTACCTTGAATTCTGTTTTCTTCAATAAACTTTAATTTTTTAGAAAGAGATTTCGAAAACAAGTCATTTTTATTGAGCCAAGACAAGTCGAAGTTTTTATCAAAATATTCTTTTTTTACAGCAGACTTTATCGTCTCTTGTTTTTTGATTTCCCCTAAAGAATCAATCCAATTTTCAATTACCAAAGAGAGTGCTTCAGAAGTTTGAGCTTCCTCGATTTTTGGTAAAATTTGAAATAATTGTTCATCCCAATTTTTACTTCCATCAGTAACATTTGGATGATAATATTTTAAGAAGCCCCAAACTTTGCAAGTCGCTGCTAACTTTTGAGTTTCTGTGATTGGTTTTGAAAAAGAGAATTGAAATACTAGTAAAAATGCAATGAGTACTGTTTTTTTCATTAAAATTTGGGGTTTCGGTTAGTTAGTTAAATGGTTAAACTTGTTCAAAAATATTTTTAAACTGATATAGAATTCTTTCGATTAAACGCAGATCTTCGGTTATAATTTCTGCGCTTCCTTTCATTTCCTGCTGAAAGGTAATCTTTTTATCGTATGATGTTTTTAGTCCGTTTCGAAGAGCAACATCTATAAGAAGGTTTCCATCCTTATCAGGAACCAATGAAATATTTTTGATTTCGCCTTTCAAAACACCAAATTCTCGGTCGGGATAATTGGCTAAACGGATATTTACACGTTGCCCTACTTTGATTTTTCCTGAATTTAAAGCCGGCGCTTTCACTTTTCCTATAAAACTGTTTTTAGCGTCTGGAATTATCGAAAACACATTGTCTCCAACGTTTATAGTTTGATTTTCATTCCAAACCTGCAGAAAAGTCACTTTACCGCTAATAGAAGATTTTAACGCATAGGCTAATTCCCAGTCTCGTATCACTTTTTTCAGCTGATAAAAAGACTGTGAAACATTGCGCCCGAGGTTAACTTCTTCTCTAGTGCTATTTATCTGCGAATTCTGACTTGATTTTGTATTATCAATCAAAGAAGACCTTAATTGAGAAATTGACGACAGTAAGCTTCTATAATTCTTTTGAGCCTGAAGAAAACTCAGCTTTTTGGCTTCCATTTCTTGGGCAGAAATAATCCCTTTATTAAATAAAGTTTCAAAACGCGCCACTTCATTTCTCTGAAGCTCGAGTTCTCGCTCGTTGATTACTTTTTGCTGCTGCAGGATTTCTATTCTTTCGGTTATTTGGATTTTTTCAGACTGCTGTGCTCTGCTTTCTACTTGAAAAGGATGCAGATCCTTATTTAATTCCTGTGCCTGATAATCTTTCTGAAATGCTGCAAATGCACTTTCTATTTCTCCTAACTGTTTATTTTGTAATAATCCAAAAGGAAACTCTTTTTTTGAGCTGTTTATGTCGTAGCCATCAACTATTTTTTTTAGCAAAAAAACATCTTTATAATTGGCTGTATTTTCAATAATGGCAAGTATACTATTTTTACCAACCACCATTTTGTTTTTAACCAAAATAGCTTCAATACGTCCAGAAGACTTTGACACTATTTTCTCTGGAGGAATATTAGTAGTAATTACAATTTCCGTCTTTACAACATCTGGGTATTTGACAAACCAGGAAACAAAAAACAGCATAATTATTATGGCAAATATCAGAACGGTTCCCCATCGTATCATCCAATGCGGTACTTTGGTCAGGATATCCTGAACCTCTTCGCTTCTCAATTCAAATGTATCTTCGCTCATGATTAATTTCCTAACTGCAGCTGATTTCTAACCAGTTCAAAATAATTTCCTTTTTGTTCTACTAATGCCGAATGGCTTCCTATTTCGATAATTTTTCCTTTCTCTAAAACCACAATCTGGTCTGCATTCATAACCGTACTCAATCGATGGGCTATTACCACCACCGTTTTCTCTTTAAAAAAGAGATCAAGTTTTTTCATAATCTCCTTTTCATTATTTGCATCAAGAGCTGAAGTTGCTTCATCAAAAAATAGAATTTCAGGATTTTTGTAAACTGCCCGCGCAATTAATAACCGCTGTTTCTGACCAGTACTCATACCCAATCCTTCTGCCCCTATTTTGGTATTGAAACCTTGAGGAAGCTCGCTAATGTAGCTTTTAATATTGGCAACATCCGCTGCATACAATAATCTTTCTTTATCAATATGATCTACTCCAAAAGCAATATTATTAGCAATTGTATCACTAAAAATAAAACCTTCTTGCATTACGGCACCAATATTAGATCTCCAGGCATTTTGTGATATGTTTTTAAGCTGTGTATTGCCAATTAGGACTTCTCCTTTTTCAGGTTCGTAGAACTTCAGAAGCAATTTCATTAGGGTTGTTTTACCGCTTCCGCTGACCCCTACTATCGCTGTTACTTTATTAGATGGAATTAACAGGCTCAAATTATCTAAAACAGGAACATCTGCTCCTAAATAACGAAAAGTAAGATTTTTAATTTCGATATCTACATCTTGAGGCACATCGTTTGTCTGATTAATTTCTTGCTGTAATTCGTCTTCTTTCTGATGAATTTCGGACAATCTGGCAAGTGAAATCGTTGCGTCCTGTAATTCTCGCACAAACTCTATCAACTGAGTAATCGGGCCGTTTAAACTTCCTACTATGGCACTTATCGCAAGCATTGTCCCCAGTGTGATAGAACCATCTATCACCAGTTTAGCCGACAAGAAAATGATAAATATATTCTTTAACTCATTAATAATCGAAGAGCCAATTGTTTGTGTCTGCTCTAAAATCAGTCCTTTTATCGAAACTCTAAAAAGTCTTGCCTGAACATACTCCCAACCCCATCGTTTTTGTTTTTCGGCATTGTGGAGTTTAATTTCCTGCATTCCGTTTATCAGCTCCATTACTTTACTCTGCTCTTTTGAAACCTCCGCAAACCGTTTATAATCTAATGCTTTTCTTTTTTTCAAAAACAGCACGATCCAGCCAAAATAAAGAAGGCTTCCTCCAAAGAAAACGAGAAATATTTTCAGATTGAAATAGGCCAAAACAGCTCCCATCACAAACATATTAATTACAGAAAAGAATACATTAAGCGATGATGTAGTAAGTATTTTTTCGATACGCCGATGATCATTTATACGCTGCATAATATCACCTGTCATTCTCACATCAAAAAAGGAAATTGGCAGACTCATTAATTTGATAAAGAAATCGGAAATAAGAGAAATATTGATTCTCGTTGACAAATGCAATAAAATCCAGCTTCTGATAAGTTCTAATCCAGTTCTTCCTGCGAAAACAAAAAGCATCGCAAAGAGAATCAGATAAATAAAATGGATATTCTGATTCTGAATTCCGACATCGACAATACTCTGGGTTAAAAATGGAAAAATCAGGTTAAGCAAACTGCTTGCTAAAAGTCCTATTGCAAGCTGAATAAGGAATGATTTGTATTGAAATAAATACTTGAAAAGGAATCTGAATCCTAATCCTGAATTTTCTTCTTTGTCAAAATCAGATTGAAAAAATTTAGGTGTAGCTTCAATCAGCAATGCAATTCCTTCTTTCGTTTTATCGTCGGCATTATTACCAATCCAAAACTTAACAAATTCTTCTTTACTGTAGTCCAAAAGACCAAAAGCGGGATCTGAGATGTAATATCTTCCTTTTTTAATTTTATAAAGAACTACATAATGATTATCATTCCAGTGCAGGATACAAGGTAATGGAGCTTCTTCAATTCTTTTTACAGACAATTTTACGCCTAAGGTCCTAAATCCAATTTTCTCGGCCGCACCACTCAAAAAAAGCAAATTACTTCCTTCACGAGTTGTTTCGCTAAAATCTCTCAACTCCTGAATATTGATTGTTTTACCGTAATATTTAGCAATAATTTTTAAACATGTTGGGCCACAATCTTTTTGATCAGCTTGTCTATAATGAATGAATCGTTTCAATTGTTTTTGATTTATTAAAGACCAAATTAAGAAAAAAAATTCTTGTTAATCCATAAAAAAAACAGAGAAGACCTAAATCTTCTCTGTTTCAGTATTTAAAAACAAATTTTTAGCAACACAATTTCTTTAGGACATGGCCGCGGTTACCCTAACCAAATAAAAACAACCTATCGGCCAACTCCTAAGAATCTCAGTACCAATCATCAATACTGAGAATTTGCTCAATGTTCCACGATCGAGCGCCTATACATTCAAAAAAAACATGACTAAATTCTAAATAAGGCTATATCGTATTACTTTTAAAAAAGTTAAAAATCAACAACAAAGACGACTTGTATCACAAATACCCGATGATGTATTTAGCGGACAAGTTTCGCCTGGCGGTATTAAAAAGCATCCTGCTTCTAAAGCATAAACCCAGCATTCTGGAATTCCTCCTTTTATGGTTTTCTGCTCATTTTTATTAATGCACTGAGCACCTTCTAGGTTTAAGATCTTCTTTAACATAATTAATACCTTTTTTATATAACAACAGTGTTTTATCTATTGCTAATTAATATTAAAAATTAGCAAGCAGAGTATTTCTCAACTGCAGTATCATGACAATTAAGTTCTTGTAGATACTCGTTTCCTAGAATATTTTTCTGCTCTTTTTTTGTCAGCTTTCTTGTTTCTTTGCTTTTTAAAATCTTTTCTAACATAACTGGCTATTTACGTTTTTTGGTTTAAGCCTCAAATCTGTAATAACTTTTGATACTTATTTTTCTCTAGCAGCCTCCGAAATAGCTATTTGGTATACAGTTCCAGTATGTTGGCACGGTTCCAAATTCTGTACATCTTTTGGCCTTAAATCCATCTTCACAAATTGGAGCATGATCTCCATTTATTGTTTTCAGTTCATTAGCAGTCAATTCTACTGCACCTTTCAATTTCAAAATATTCTTTAACATAACTGCAGGTTTTTAATCGGGGTTATTTTCTTCTATTTTAGCAGTCGAAGCTTCTGCATTTCTAAGCTATCTTTTCCAGAACTTGAACTTCCTCTACATAATCATTCAAGAAATATTTTAACTCGTTCAATTCGTATTCATTTGGAAATAGCCTTTCGTTTACAATTTTAATAGGTGTGTAATTAAAATTGTTCATAGAGCACCAATCATATTGTTTCTGAATTTCCTGATTTATCATCATGCTTACAGAATCAACATTCCATTTTTTAAGCCATTTTTTATGAGTCATTCTCTTAATATACCAATCAGAAATTGCTTCAACTGTTTTTCCAGGTGACGTCCTGTTAATAGTCAAAAGTCTTTCTACAACTGCCTTGTAAGGATTGTCGTTGTTTTCAGGATTAATATTAAAAAGAACATTCAAATATATTTTGTCTGGAAACTTCAATACTAAATCAAAAGCTTCTTGAAAAGTTCTATAGCAATGCCCACAGCTAGGACTAAGAATTACAGAAAGTCTAACTCCTGCATTTTTATTGCCAAATGTCAATCCTCTTAAATCTTCAAATCCTTTTGTATATTTTACTTTTTTAGATAAGAAATTTAATAAAGAGTAATTTCTTTTAAACTTCTTAAGCTCTTTTAGAGAGTTTTCGTTATCAAGCATTTTTCTTATCATTACTTTAACTGCTGCCCAAATTGGTATTAAAAGCAATAAAGAGAACACATAAGGGAATATTTCATTAAAACTGAAACTCAATGTGAAAAAATCAGACGAAAACCAAACAATGCTTTGTGCCAATATTAAAAATGATATTGCAAGACACATGATACACCATTTTTGAATCTCAAACTTTTGAATCCAGATTGAACAAACTATTATTGGAATTGCCAAGAGACTTAAGAATCCAACAAAAACTGCTGAACTTAAAGGATTAACCAATATTGCTACAATACTTGAACTAAAGAAGAGCAATGGCAAATCTGAGAAACTCAGCCATCTATTTGCAATATCATCATTGAAGCTTATTACAGAATGACAAGAAGAATTAGAACTCAAATTACAGAATTTTGAAATTACAGTGTTTTTAACTCCCCATCTTTCTTGAACAATAAATATGCTTACAATTAGCCCTAAAACTGATGTTACCAAAAACGAAGCGCTAAACCAATCAAAACGATTATAGTAGAAAGACAATCCCCCTACAAGCACAAGAGGCAGAAAATATTTTAGCCAGTTGTATTCTATTTTTAAATTATCTCTTGCTACGACATTGTTTGGCTCAATGGCAACAATTACTCCATTCCAATCTAAGAGAAATTTATCATAGGATAACTTTTGTACTCCTTTTTTTGTAGTTGTAATTCTAACACCGCTTTTAATCTTTTCAACTAGCGTCAATTCATCTTTAAAATACGCCAAAAAATTTGAAGGCAACTCTTCAATCTGTTCTTTCGAAACTCTTACTGCTGCATTCTCTACAGAAAGCAAATCAAACGAGTCTGTAATGGCAAACAAACTCGGATAATTTGGATGAGACAAAAACAGGTCCTTAAACTCATTTTTGATATCTGAGTATCGATTGATTTGCAGAAATTTTTGGACCAGTTTTAACATCGTTTTTTAATGTTTTAAAATCATAATTACACTGCAAAGATTGGGGTTTTTATTGATAAAAATCACATAAACACATACATTTTATTAATTATACCACATACAATTTATAAATTATACCAAGTATAGTAAAGTTCGCAATACCCTGACACACTTAAGATTACATGTTTATTCTTTCAACAAAAAGCTCAAAAAGCCCATTTTCGATTAACGGTTTTGCTTTTTATCTAGTTTTGGATAGGTAATAATCTAAACATTGAAAAACATGAAAATAAGGACAAGAAAATGACATGATTTCGAAGAAAGAAAATCATAAGAAGAGGTCGAAAAAATGACTTCAAATCGTCAAAAAAAAACCTCAAATCAGAAGCAAAAAAACTTCCTCTAAAAGCAAAAAGCAAACCATAATTTGGTCAGTATCCCTCACAAATAAATTCGTTTTTTTCACTGCTTTTGATCAATAACAACTCAAAAAAAACTATTCGCACAGTTCCTTTTTAACGCTCATTTTTTGATGCGTTTGATAATACTTTAAAAAAAGTATACAACACTTAACACTTTAAAAATATAAACTAAAAATTCAAAAACATGAAAAATAAAATATTCACATTGACAGATTTCGAAATAGAAAAAATTGATCCAAAAACACAAAGACTTATTAAAGGAGGAGGTAATGACGCCACTGATCCGGCTACACCAAGCGATCCTTTGAAAACTAATGGTGGAGGAAACGGTTAACTAACATCTTAAACAGTAAAATACAAATAAATCAATCCCAAAAAGAATACATGAAAACTAAAACATTAACATTCAAAGATTTCGAATTAGAAAAAATAGACATAAAAACTCAAAGAGTTATTCGAGGAGGTGAGGAAACTATTGATCCGCCCATTATAAGCTATCCCATAAAAACTAATGGCGGAGGAAACGGCTGATTCTCATTTGCAAATACACAAGGTAAAAAACAACTAAAAAAAATTAAATCATGAAAACTAAAATATTGACATTCAAAGATTTCGAACTAGAAAAAATAGACACAAAAACTCAAAGAATTATTCGAGGAGGGGAGAATGAAACTGTTGATCCGCCTGTTATAAGCTATCCTATTAAAACCAATGGCGGAGGAAATGGCTGATTCTCATTTGCAAATACACAATGTAAAAAACAACTAAAAAAATTTAAATCATGAAAACTAAAATATTGACATTCAAAGATTTTGAACTAGAAAAAATAGACACAAAAACTCAAAGAATTATTCGCGGAGGTGAGGAAACTATTGATCCGCCCGTTATAAGCTATCCAATAAAAACTAATGGCGGAGGAAATGGTTAATAATTCAGCTTTAAATATTGTTCGCAAATTGAGCTGGAGATACTCCAGTTCTTTTGCGAAACGATTTTGCAAATGATACGGCATTTTTAAAACCAACACTTTCTGCAATTGCCTGAGTCGAATATTTGCGATACAAATGATTTGTAATCATCTGATTAATAACGTAATTAATCTTTAATTCATTTGAATATTCTCCAAAAGATTTTCCAAATCGTTTATTAACAACATAAGATAAATAAGTCGTATTGGTTTTAATTTTTTTAGCAACATACGAAAGTGTAAAATCGGCATTTAAGTATTCTAGTTTTTCTTCTAATGCCAGTAATTTTTCCACAATTTTATTTTCTTTTGCCTCATCGATACTAAGATTTGCATTTTCCTTTTTAAGCTGACCATCTTCTAGTTCTGGAAACTCTTCCACAACTATAGTTTTTTCCAATGCTGCTTTTTCGATTTCTGCTTTTTCAATTTCTTTTTTCTCAAGATTAGCTTTAAATTCCTCAATTAAAGCATTCATTTTTTTCTGAGCTTTATTTTTATCTCTAATATTTTTAATTAGAAAAAATACAATCCCAACAACCAAAATAACATAGAAGACTTTTAGGGCTTTATTCCATAAAACCTCATATTTATACTTCTCCTGAATGCTCAACATCTCATCGCTCAGATTCGCAGTTCCTAATTTATAATTAACTTCTAAAGCTTCTTCTCGCAATTGTCCTTCATATTTTTCATAAGAATCTAAATAAATTTTAGAATGCTTAAAAGCTAATTCAGGTTCGTTTTGAATATTATAAATTTTGGCTTGGATATAATTGGACTGAAAATAACTCATGTCTATTTTCTTTTCCTTTAGATAAAGAGAATCGACTTTTTTCAAGAAAATTAAAGCTTTATCGTATTTTTTTTGAGTATAAAAGAGATCTCCCAAGTTATAATTTGCAGTCTTGAAATAACTTTCATCATTATTTTGCTTCGCGTACATCGAAATATCAAAGTAAGCTTTCTCTGCATTTTTAAAATCTTTTTTTAACAAATAGATATTTCCTAGACTTAAAGTAGCCGTCATTTTATTATCTATATAGTTTTGTGAATAGGTTATCGCCCTTTTATAATAGTATTCTGCCGAATCAAGTAAAACTGACTTGCTTCGGTTCTTCATGTAATAACCTTCATAGACGTTTCCTAAATTGGTATAAATGTTACTTTTACTGTTTTGGAATTGATCTTTCTCATAAAGACTTTCATTCTTATCCAAAAAATCACTGTTCTGTCTAAGGTTTTTTACAGCAAGTTCGTAATTACCCACAGCTTCATTAACTAAAGCAATATTGCTTTTAAACTTTACAGTTTGAATAACATCTTTAGTTTTAATAGAAAGTTTAATTCCCTCCTGATAATTACTGAGAGCATTACTAAAATTTCGTCTTTTCCATTCTGTTAGTCCTCTATAATTATATAGGTAAGCTCTTAGATTTGTTTTTTGAACAGATTCTGGAAGTTTGTTATAATGAGCTAATGCCTTGGCAAACCATTCATCGCATTTAGCTCTATCATTTTTTAATTGATAAAGGTAAGATCCCGCCCCGTAAGCAAAAGCTATGTGTTCATTGTTGTTAGATGTCTTTAATTCAGCTGCATATTCAAGCCCCTGGTCAAAATTACCATTCATGCTAAAACGGATTTTATCCTGTAATTCTAAGTACTTTTGCTCCGTGAATTCCTCTCTGTTTTGAGCAGTCCCACTAGAAAATATTAATAGTAAAAAGAAAAAAGAGATGATTAGCCTCATTAAGTTTATTTTTGGTATTCAAAAATAGTCTATAAATTATCAAAAAACTACAATTAATTTGCCAAATTCCTATTAATTTTATTTTTACAGTAAAAAAATATAACAATTTAACTCGTATTTGTTATATTTTTATTATGTAAATTTGCTTTGCTAAAAATTAGAAAACATGAAACCAGACCTATTTCAATCTCCAGATTATTTTAACCTAGACGATTTACTATCAGATGAACATAAATTGGTTCGCGAATCTGCTCGTGCTTGGGTAAAAAAAGAAGTTTCTCCTATAATAGAAGAATATGCTCAAAAGGCAGAATTTCCTAAACAAATTATTAAAGGTCTTGGAGAAATCGGTGGTTTCGGGCCTTATATTCCTGTAGAGTACGGTGGTGCGGGATTAGACCAAATTTCTTATGGTTTAATTATGCAAGAAATCGAAAGAGGCGATTCTGGCGTAAGATCTACCTCATCTGTTCAATCTTCGCTTGTAATGTATCCAATATGGAAATATGGAAATGAAGAACAAAGAATGAAATATCTGCCAAAGCTTGCTACAGGAGAATACATCGGATGTTTCGGTTTAACTGAGCCGGATCACGGTTCTGATCCTGGAAGTATGATTACCAATTTTAAAGATATGGGAGATCATTATCTTTTAAATGGTGCTAAAATGTGGATTTCTAATGCTCCTTTTGCTGACATTGCAATTGTTTGGGCTAAAAATGAAGAAGGCAGAATTCATGGTTTAATTGTAGAACGCGGTATGAAAGGTTTTACAACTCCAGAAACTCACAACAAATGGTCACTACGTGCTTCTGCAACTGGAGAATTAATTTTTGATAATGTAAAAGTTCCAAAAGAAAACCTTTTACCTAATAAATCTGGTCTTGGTGCTCCGCTTGGCTGTTTAGATTCTGCACGTTACGGAATTGCTTGGGGGGCAATTGGCGCCGCAATGGATTGTTATGATACCGCTTTAAGATATTCTAAAGAAAGAATCCAGTTTGGAAAACCAATTGGAGGAACTCAACTACAGCAGAAAAAACTAGCTGAAATGATCACTGAAATCACAAAAGCACAATTATTAACCTGGCGTTTAGGAGTTTTAAGAAATGAAGGCAGAGCAACAACTGCCCAGATTTCTATGGCAAAACGCAACAACGTAAATATGGCAATCAACATTGCTAGAGAAGCAAGACAAATGCTCGGAGGTATGGGAATTACAGGCGAATACTCTATTATGCGCCACATGATGAACCTTGAAAGCGTGATTACTTATGAGGGAACTCATGACATACATTTATTGATAACAGGAATGGATGTGACTGGAATTCCAGCATTTAAATAAGCTGTAATTATTAAAATATACATAAAATCAATGCGAAAAGCTTCTTCTTGACGGAGAAGCTTTTTATCTTTGCATCAAAATTTTTTCACAAATGAATATCGAAACGATAAACAAAAGCATACAACCTCAAAAAGATCAACTTTTAAAACATTCCTTATACAATAAGATTCAAAATATAGACGACCTGCACAGTTTTTTAGAAACTCACGTTTTTGCTGTTTGGGATTTCATGTCACTATTAAAAGCTTTACAAGCTAAACTTACTTGCACTACAACGCCATGGTTTGCTACAAAAAATCCTGGTACGCGTTATTTAATTAACGAAATTGTCTTGGCAGAAGAAACAGATTTAACCCTAGACGGAAGAAGACAAAGCCACTACGAAATGTATCTTGAAGCAATGGAAGCTTGTGGCGCTAATACAACAGGAATTTTAAGCTTTTTATCAGAAGTGACTTCTCTGCACAATATATTCGTGGCAATCAAACAAAGTTCGCTTCATCCAAATGTAAAAGCTTTTCTTGATTTTACTTTTAGAGTAATCGAAGAAGGAAAACCACACGAAATTGCAGCCGCTTTTACTTTCGGAAGAGAAGACCTTATTCCGAGTATGTTTACTGAGATTCTGAAAAACTTTCAAAAGAATCTTCCAGAAACCGATTTGACAAAATTGTTATACTATTTTGAAAGACATATCGAACTAGATGCTGATGAGCACGGTCCTATGGCTATGACAATGATTACAGAATTATGTGAAGACGATGCACAAAAATGGAAAGAAGTGGAAGAAGTTTCGATTCTTGCCCTAGAAAAACGTATCGCTCTTTGGGATGCCATTGAAGAAGAAATCGTAATGAAAACCGAAATGGTTTAAAAATAAAATAAGTTCTTTAAAAATTCCAATAACTTAACTGTTTCAACAAACAATTAAGTTATTGGAATTTTGTTTTTCATACCTTTGACATTCAACCTGTTGAAAAACACTTTCAAATGAAAATTATCGATTTCATTCCAACAGAACAGTTAAAGCCTTTTATTAAGACTTATAGAATTATAGAAAGCGAAGACGAATTGACAAACAGGGTTTTGCCCAGCACTTCGCTAGCAATTGCTTTTCGATGCAAAGGCAACATTAACTACATTAAAGAAAATCAGCACGATAAACTGCCCGTTTCTACAATTTCAGGTATTCGCAAATCAGTACGTTTAATTAATTATGCAAAAGATACGGCAACTCTTGTCGTTCAATTTAAAGAAGCTGGCGCTAAAGCCTTTTTTAAAGAACCGCTTCATGAATTATTTGAAGAAAGTGTTTCGCTTGACAACTTTATTCCGCAGCAAAAAATTGCCGTTATCGAAGAACTTTTAGCGGAAGCGAAAACCAACAATCAAAAAATTGCGATTATAGAACAGTTTCTTTTATCAAGACTCCACAATTATAAACCCGACGATTTAATCTCTGCCGCCATTAACATTATACAATCCAAAAAAGGCATTATTAAAATAAAAGAACTTGCCGACGCACTCTTTATCAGTCAAGATGCATTTGAGAAAAGATTCCGAAAAACAATTGGGTCTTCGCCAAAACAATTTTGCTATGTTGTTCGTATAAAATCAATTATTGATCACAAACAAAAAAACCAAAACCTCATCGATCTGGCTTTTGACGCGGGTTATTTTGACCAGTCTCACTTTAATAAAGACTTCAAATTATTTACAGGACAAACTCCAACAGAGTTTTTCAACTTTCCTTCATTTTGGTAAATCAATGATTTTTTACAATGATTTGGTTTTCACAATTCTGAATTTTACATCAATAAAAACAAGAATTATGAAAACAAATCTTTTAATCTCAATTGTCTTATTGACATTATTAAGCTATAGAACAAATGCTCAATCAACAACTATCAACTCAGAAATTAAACCTAAAAAATCAGAAACCATGCAGCAAATTTTTATCGATAAATTTATTGTTCCCGAAAAATCAAAACAAGAATTTTTAGAACGAGTACGCATCAACCGAAACTTCATAAAACATTTAAACGGATTTGTAAATGACAATGCGTACGAACGTATTGACGAAAATGGCAATTTAATTTACATAACAATTGCGGTTTGGGAAAATGAAAAGGTCTTGAAAAGCGCAAAAGAAGCCGTACAGAATGAGTACAAAAAAGAAGGTTTTAATATCTCTGAAATGTTCACAAGATTAAACATCATCATGGAAAGAAATATTTACAGAGAAGCCACAAAACCGTAACCAGCTATTTAACGTAACTATTTGTTTAAGATGTTCACAAACCTAATTTGCCAAAATTATGAAACCGCATTTCAAACAAATAGTTATTGTTATACTCAGCATATTTTTATTGAGCTGCAGCGCTGAGCAATCAGATTCTGAGAATAATTCGGTTCCTCCTGCAACAACTCCGCCAACCGCAGAAGTTCCTACAACCCCAATTTCAAAATCCATAAATTATCTCGCTTTAGGAGACAGTTATACCATTGGACAAAGTGTCTGCGAAACTTGCCGCTATCCTGAGCAGCTCAAAGCTAAATTACAGACAATTTATCCCGAGACTGCTTTTTCATTAAAAGTCATTGCAACAACAGGATGGACAACTGCTAATTTAATTTCTGCAATTGATTCTCAAAATCCAGAATCCAATTATGATTTGGTTACACTTTTAATTGGCGTCAACAATCAATATCAACATTTAGATTTTTCGATTTACGAAAAAGAATTTCCACAATTGCTCAATAAGGCAATTGCATTGGCCAAAGGCAACAACAAAAATGTGATTGTGCTTTCGATTCCAGATTATACCTATACTCCATTTGCTGCCAACTATACCGATTCAAACCGAATAAAAATTTCGAACGAGATAAATCAATATAACAGTTTTGCTGAGAACTGCTGTATCTCCAGAAATGTTGCATTTATTTCAATTACCGACATTACGAGACAAGGCCTCAACAATCCGAGCTTAGTTGCTTCAGACGGTCTGCATCCTTCTGAAATTGCTTATAGGATGTTTGTAGACAGAATGATTCCTCAGGTTAAAACTGCTTTGCAGAAATAAATTAGTTTTACCATTAGTAAAATATTTTAAAACAAAATAAAGGTACCTTTGTATATTGCTGTAAATTAATTTGACATGCAGGTTTCTGTTCCAAAAGATTTATTACCCTATATCAAACATTATCTATTTTTAGATAATACCGAAACTGCCATGCAAAAATTTCGTTTGTTTTCTGATGGCAATACGGGACTTGTATTTTCTTTAAAAAGCAAACTTATTTCTGGTATTACTAAACATGAAGTAAAAGAATATCTGCCCGCTTCATTTTTATACGGACAACTCAATGGTTTTAAGGATCTTTATTCTGAAAATGAAATAACCTTGATTATTGTCGTTTTTCAGCCCAACGGAATCCATCAATTATTAGGAATTCCTGCCAACGAATTTCACGATGCTATTATTCCTGTTGAAGATATCTTTAATCAGGAGGTTATTGAATTACAAGAGAAGCTATCAGAGCGAAACAATCAAACTCGTATTGATCTATTAAATCGTTTTTTCAAATCGTTAATCGCATCGAAATCGGCTTCAAATCAATTCATAATTAATCATTCTTTAAACTTTATCATTAACAATAAAGGACAATTTTCTATAAAACAATTAGTGGAATATACCGGTTATACCGAAAGGCATTTGGAAAGAAAATTCAAAGAATGCATTGGACTAAATCCTAAGAAATTTGGCAACGTTGTAAGGCTACATCATTTTTTAAAACTATTAAAAGACAAACCTAACGACGCCAATCTTACCACGATTTGTTATGATGCTGGTTTTTCTGACCAATCTCATTTAATTAAAGAATTTAAAAAACATACAGGAATAACTCCAACCGAATATGTTTACAATACAGGGAAATTAACCAACAATCTCATTAAACGAACATTTTAAAATGTCGGTTTTGTACAATTCATAATGTATTGATAAGGCTATTTTTGATTCAAATAATGAATAGCTTACAATATGAAAAATCTAAAAATAGCCACAGCTCAGTTTGAAAACAAAAGCGGCGATAAAAACTATAACTTATCTGTCATTGAAAAACTTTCTCAAAAGGCGTCTGACGAAAACTGCGATGTGATTTCCTTCCATGAATGTTCTATAACTGGATATACATTTGCAAGGAATTTATCTAAAGAACAAATGCTGGACTTGGCAGAATTGATTCCTAGTGGCGAAAGCATTCTAAAATTGATTGAAATTGCCAAAAACAATAACATTGTAATATTAGCAGGACTTTTCGAAAAAGATGAAAACGATAATCTATTCAAAGCTTATGTTTGTGTGGATAAAAATGGTTTAGTAGCCAAATACCGAAAACTGCATCCTTTTATAAATCCGTATTTAACGCCTGGAGATCATTATTGTATTTTTGAAATTGAAGGCTGGAAATGCGGTATTTTAATTTGTTACGACAATAATATTATCGAAAATGTTCGCGCAACAAAACTTCTAGGAGCCGATATTATTTTTATGCCTCATGTAACTATGTGTACTCCCTCTACCCGACCTGGTGCTGGCTTTGTGGCACCGCAGCTTTGGGAAAACCGAGAAACAGATCCAACTTCGCTACGATTAGAATTTGACGGAATGAAAGGCCGTGATTGGCTAATGAAATGGCTTCCGGCAAGAGCGTACGACAATGCTGTTTATGCGATATTTTCGAACCCAATTGGTATGGACGACGATCAATTAAAAAACGGCTGTTCTATGATTATTGATCCTTTTGGAGATATTTTGGCAGAATGCCGCACTTTTGACGATTCTTTCGCAACGGCTGTGCTTACGCCAGAAAAATGTATTCAGGCTGGAGGAAATCGGTATATAAAAGCTCGAAGACCAGAATTGTACAGAGATATTATTGGACAAGATCATCAATCGGAACAAAATGTTGTTTGGTTGAACTCTGGTAAAAATTAAAGAGAACACTAATAAAATGACATCTTATTTGTTGGTCGTCCACAACAAGAAATGTCATTTCTCTCGAATTGAATTAATCTTGATTTTTATTATCCTTTTTTAGACTTCCAAATAAACCCATCTAATAAGTAATGCGTAAACTGCGGTACAGTCAACAAAGGAACTAACAGAATCTGCCAGCTTGAGAAATCGAAACTGCTTATGTTGATATTTTCATTCCAGACAAAAAATTCCCAAAGAAACTCTTCCGAAAAGGCGATTACTAAAAGAATTCCAATGTAAATCAAAAGTCCTTTGTATTGTTTTAAGAAAGATAAATTTCCTAATTCCGAAGCTGATTTCCCATCGATTTCTTTAAAATAAACCAAAGCCATATACGGAATTCCATGCGAAACGACATTCAATAAAGTAAAAATCAAATCGTCATTAAAATATACAATTCCAAAATACCAAGACAAGGCCGTTCCTAGGATAATGCTGTTTTTCGGAATATTAAAAAATCTATTCTGAATTGACTTTACAGTGGTATAAACGACATACAAAATCAAAATTGCAATATAAATCCAAAACAGGACTTCGAGAATTCTTTGATTTTCAAACCTAAAAAATTCATTTTCTACAAACCAATTGAACTTTCGCTTTGACGAAAAAAACCAATACAGCATCGGGTATCCAGTTGAAGCATAAATCGCTAAATTATCAATCCAAACCGAGATTTTAGTTTTCACCTCTTTTCTCGCATACAATCTCATGAATCCGTATTGCTGCCTGATGAAGTGAAAAACAGCAACGTAAGCCAAAAATGACCAAAAAACTAAACTTCCGAAAGAGAAAAGCACAATTCCGGTTACAAAACAAAAAAGTGGCAACAGAACTAATCTTCTTTTTTGTTTCTGAAATTCATCGGCAACAAAATACGTTTTGAATAAAGTTGCATAAACGTGTGCTACATCTATAAAAACAATCAGAAAAAGCCATGTGTAAAAAGAATAATTCTCTTCAATCTGAGCAATGTAATCCTGAAAAATAAAAATGATCGCCAATACAAAAAATGACGGACCAATTATAAAAGTCAAATCGGTTTTGGCTTTATGAATCCAAGGTTGTTCCATCTACAATTTCATTTACAACATTAATTCCCTGATGAAAAGCTTCTTCAAAAATCGAAATTCCTGATAAATCACTATGGGCGAAATAAATCTTATTTTGAATATTCTGCTTTGCATTTTTCTTCGCTTCACCAAAAATAAATCCTGGCGCTGGCGAAATCATTCCGTGGCCTAAAAGAAATACTTCTATATCTTCTGTACATTCTTCAATATCCTTATGCGCGACTTTTAAATCGTTCAGAACAAACTGTTTCCAGTATTCTTTATCTTTTTTATAAAGCTCTTTTCTCGTTTTCTTCAAATCAGCCGAAGAGAAACTATAGTAATACGTAATCACTTTTTTATCCTGAACCTGATTCAATGTTTGATGCTGATCGTAAACATATCCTAAACCTTTCGCATCATAAATGACATTGTCCCAAGAAAGCGGAAAACTAAAATTATCCGATAAATCGTTTACAATCAGCGTTGCCAAAAGCCAAGGCGTGTAATGAAAATCTTTGGTAAATGTTTTTCGGTCTTTAATCAAATATTGATTTACAAATTGCGGAGACGACATGATGACTTTATCGGCAATAATTTCAACCGATATTTTATTGACATCATCAAAAGCTTTTGCAATCACTTTATTGTTTTCTACTTTGACATCATAAACCAAATGATTTTTGAGCGTTTTGTCTTTCGTATATTTTTTCAGATGATTGGCTAAACGCGAATTTCCTTCAGGCCAAGTCAAAACGCTGTCGTGTTTTTCGGGTGTAGAATCTTGTTTTCTTCCCGCAAAATAATGAATTCCAGCCCAAGCCGAAACATATTCGATTCCTAAACCAAAATCGTCTTTACAGCAATAATCGATATAATTGTATAAAGGTTCAGATGTAAAATGATTGTCTTTGAACCACTGCTTCATCGTGATTTTATCCAAAGCTCTTGTTTCAATATCAGACGAAGAAAGATAAAGCGGAATATCAAATAAATACTTCTGGTCTTCTCCTCTGGCGGTTCTAAACGCATCCATTTTTTTGAAGAATTTATCAAACTCCAGATCATCAGAAATCAAGTTTCCTTCCTTTGGAACGACACCTTCCTGCCAATTGTTTTTATAGAACAAACGTTCGTCTGGCGCAAAAGTCAATTGCAATTCATCAAAAATTGGAAATCCTTTTTCGCTGTAGCCAAAAATGATTTTTTCTTCTTCTAAAAAATGAAGTAATTCTTTATCCTGAAAATTCGGCAATGGCAAATAATGCGCGCCTAAAGGATATTTGGAATATTTATTTTCTCCGTTGGAAGAGTTTCCTCCCAAATGATTTTCTAATTCTACTATCAGAAAATCAGAAATTCCTTTTTTATGAAATTGGCGAGCCGCACTTAAACCAGAAATTCCTCCGCCAACAATCAAATACGGAATTTGGATTTGTTTTGTCGGTTTAGGAAAATCTTTAATCCATAAACGATGCCCAAGCAAGTGTTTGGTTCCAGATAAACGAATCATCATTACGGCAATTTTATCAGAACAAAACTGCAGAAACGGAACCGCAATTAGTGCCGCACCAACTACTTTTAAAAAACTCCTTCTGGATTTATTGCAGTTTTCCCCACTCTTCATCAAAATAGCGTACTAAAATCTGGTTGTCTAAACGATTGATTTCGATTTGGTTTGAAATCATATCATTTGTAAAATAATTGAATCGGTCAAATTGATAATTGTAAAACTTCAATCCGTCTGCTTTTCGGTTTACGGTATTAAAAGTCGTCCCGAAACCATTTATGGCAATCGTATAACCCCATTCTCCAAACGATGGAACATACGCATGATAAGCATCAACCTGCTGAAAAACCTGCATCACCGTTTTATTGATACACCAAAATGACTTTGGCGCAAAATAAGGCGACGTAGTTTGTATTACAACCGCCGCATCTGGCTTTAAAATGGTTTTTATGGTTTGATAAAAATTCAGCGAATACAATTTTCCCAAACTATAATTGGACGGATCTGGAAAGTCAATTATCGCGACATCGTATTTTTCCTTGTTGTTTTTCGCCCAAATATAAGCGTCGGTATTGATTACGGTAACTTTAGGATTATTTAACGAATTTTGATTGAAATTGGTTAAAACTGTATTGGTTTTAAACAGTTTTGTCATTCCTTCATCCAAATCTACCAAAGTCACTTTCTGAACGTCTTTGTATTTCAAGATTTCACGAACCGCGAGACCGTCTCCGCCCCCCAAAACCAAAACGTTTTTGACGCTTTTTGCCATCGACATTGCCGGATGCACAAGAGCTTCGTGATAACGATATTCATCTGCAGAACTAAATTGTAGGTTATTATTCAAATAAAGCCTGTAATCGCTCTTATTATGCGTTAAAACGATACGCTGGTACGGTGTTGAGTTTGTATAAATGATATTTTCTCCATATAATTTCCCTTCTGAATAGGCTAGAATATCATTCGAAAAAATAAAAACTGCCAATAATAATACAAAAGAGAAAACGGCTTTTGCTCTTAATAAAGAAGGTTTCTTTAATTCTCTTTTTAATAAAAAGCATAAAGCAATGGCAATGCTTACATTGATCATTCCGAAGAAAAGAGAAGTTCCCATGATTCCTAATTTCGGAACTAAAACCAACGGAAAAAGTATCGAAGCTAAAAGCGCTCCGATATAATCAAAAGTAAAAACATTCGAAACCAGATCTTTAAACTCGACTCTATCTTTTAAAATATTCATTAAAAGCGGAATCTCTAATCCGACCAAAAATCCGGTTACGAAAACAAATAAATATAAAATGAATTGAAAAGAACCGACATTTTCAAAAAGCAGAAACAAAACTACTGAGCTTAAACCTCCAATAAGTCCAACCAGAATTTCGATTTCAACAAAAGTATTGAGCAGATTCTTGTGAAAAAACTTCGAAAAAAAGGAGCCTATACCCATCGAAAACAGGTATACGCCAATAATAAATGAAAACTGTTTTACCGAATCGCCCAATAAATAACTCGCCAAAGTTCCTGCAACCAACTCATAAATAAGTCCGCAAGTAGCAATTATAAATACGGCAAAAAGTAAAAGAAATTCAAACCTAAGAAACTTTTTACCCATGAATTGCGGCACTAATAATCATGGAAATCCCGATGATAAATGCTGCCAAAACAATGGCAACAGCAACATTATTTTTTTCTACAACTTCTTTCCAAGTATTTTCTGGAGTCAATTTTTCGATAATATAATACCCGATTAATAAAATTACAATTCCTAAAAAAGAATAAAGAATTGAGTTTACTATTGGCTGTGCGTGAAATAATTCCATATTTGATAGTTTTTATTTGTGGTAAAAATGATTGTATGATGAACGGCTTCCGCTCGTTGTTGATTTATAATTTTCTGTCGATTCACAATCACAGATTCTATTTCCTGCAAGAGCAAAATAGATGTAAACTCCAAAGCAAAAGAATCCAATTGCTAATGGCGCCCAATTATTGGTAAAGAAATCTGAAATTCTTTTCATATTATTCATAAGTTGAGTAGGAACTGTCTGCCCATCTCTGTTTTTCAAATTGATTTTTAAAATATCGTATTATGAAATAAATCACAACCATCGCAATAATAACCAACCAGACATTTCGGTTAGAAGGCTGATTCCAAACTACCTTAACATTCATCTCGCTGTTGGTAAGATCTTCTGGAGCTTTCATTGGCGTTATTGAAAGGTGATATCTGCCTGCCTTTACTCCACAAATATTAAATTTCTCAGACTGACTTCCTTCTGTCCACGATTCTCCTTCAGAATAACCATAATAGTATTCAATATCTTTGTTGGCATAAATCTCATCGCCATTATCTTCATTAATTAAAGCAATGTTCAAATTGGCCCATGAATTATTAACCCCAGTAGAAACACTAATGGTCATAGGAGCCGAAGCGCCTTTGAGTACAAAAGAAGGAGTGGTAATTTCTTTATTATCAAATTCGCTGAACTTAATTGTACTATTAAAAACGTTCTGCTCTACCTGATCTTTATAAATATACCAATTTGCTGTTAGAATCAATAAAGCGAAAAGACAGAAAATAATGGCTGTATTTTTAAGATCAAAAAGAGACGGCTGAATCATACCTGTTCCAAACTGATACGGTAACTTTATTCCTGGAAATGCTTTTCTGATTTTGCTTTTACTAACATATTCGCCGTGAAAAGCAGTCTGAACATTATTCATTTTTTCTACCGAAACAATATATGGCGGATTTATAAATTCGGCCAAATGTATTTTTTTGTTTGAAAGCTGAAAATCAAAAAATCCTTTTGCATCGATTATTTCAGCATCAGAATGTTCAAACAGATCATAATCTTGACCTTCATAATCCAGAACTTTAACTCCTTTTTTTAGATCGTCAATCTTTTCCATTTCGGTAAGCATCATCCAGTGCCCGTTTGAAACAGAAAGATACAGAAACTCTTTAGCTTCATTTTGCAAAATAAATTCTGTCCATCTATAATCTGGATGTACTTTTTTTCTCAAAATACCAGTTACCTTATATTCGCTTCCTTTTAAGAAACCAGTTTCGCCAATAACTAGCGGATATGTTTCTGTTTCTGCTTTATATTTTGATTTTCTGCGAAATTTTCCATCATCGTCAGCTTCATATAAACTGCGACATATAGGACAAACAAAATTGACTAATTCAAAACCAACCTCTAATTCGGTTTCTACATTACAATCGTAACAAGGAATCTTCATATCTTATCGGTTAATTTCAAAATCTTTAATTATTTCTGCTTCAAAATAGGCAACATAATCAGCCATAACGGCACGCACTTTTCCTGAATTATCCTGAAGATAATTGCACAAGTAAACATCCAAAGTTAACTGATTATATTCTGGCCAAGTGTGTATACAAATATGAGATTCTTTAAGACAATACGAGATTGTAAAACTTTCGTTCTCGAAGTCATGCACCACAACGCCAACCTTCTCAAGTTCGTATTTTTCTAAAATGGAATTGGTAACTGCAACAAAGCCTTTGCTATTGGTAAGCTTAGAGATTTCGTCGACATGTAGAGTAACCAGTTTATGCAATCCTGGCGAATAAGGAGGTAAATCCATTAAGTTATTTATATTACACAAGCGCCAAATATATAATATTTCTAGAATAAAATAATGTGGGAAACCGTATTTTGAAAATAACTTTTTAGGACTATGTATTTTGCTATTTTTTCTTTTTTTAGATTTTTTGGAAGATCTTATGAATCAAGATTTTTTGATTTATAAATCATCAAACTCTTTTTGTTCTAAATCAATATCTTCAAAACTGATTCTATTTTTAATCGAATAATCTCTCTAAATAATAGAGACGCGACTAATCTTTCTAAAAAATAGAGACGCGATTATCTTTCTAAAATAATAGAGACGCGATTATCTTTCTAAAATAATAGAGACGCGATTAATCGCGTCTCTACCGTTATTCGGGATTGTTTTTGTTCTATTTTCCATAAAATTTGTCTTTATTCCAATTCAACGGATTGTTTTCTATATAATTTTGTATGGTTTCAAAAGATTTTTCATTTCTAATGATATGATCATGAAAACGCGGTTGCCAACCAAAATCAACATGTATTTTTTTCATCTCAAAAGAACATCTTCCTTTATACCATCTTATAATTCTCGAAATATTATCGTGCAGCATGGGGTTTTTATTCCCGGCAAAACCACCTGTTTTATATATTGTTTCGGGTAGAGACGCGATTAATTGTGGAGACGCGATTAATCGCGTCTCTACGGAAACCGATGCGTTTTTATCGATAATTAAAATCCCATGAACGTGATTTGGCATAATCACAAAATTACCCAATTCGACATACGGAAAATGTTCCGGAATATCTAACCAATATTTTTCTGCCAATATTCCTAATTCCGATGCCTCCAATGTAGAATCAATAATATCTCCAAAATAACATTCCCTATTTTTAGTACAAATAGTTATAAAATAAGCACCATTTGCACCATAATCCCAATTTTGCAATCGCGAAGATGGAATTCGATATTTATTTTTAAATTTTTGAGACATTGGTCAACAGATTTTTCGAAAGGTGTTCGTAATATATAATCCTGAAATTGATTGTCGCTGATTTTCCCATGCAAATATTGTAAAATCGAATTGTCCAAAATTTTTGTTCAATAAGTCTTTTGGGCGTTGATATTGTAATTTATAATTTGGTAATAGAGACAATAAATAAAAAACCTCGAAATCTACATTTCGAGGTTTGGTATTATTTTATTAAAAATTTGCAGAGAAGAAGGGATTCGAACCCTCGATACAGTTACCCATATACTAGCTTTCCAGGCTAGCTCCTTAAACCACTCGGACACCTCTCTATTTGGTCTGCAAATAACACAAAAAAAATCGAGTTTAAAAAGTAAAATTAAGTTTCGTTTATACTTTTTCGAAATTCTTCCATAAACAATTTAACTGCCTTCTTTTGATAACTGCCAATCGTTAGCATAAACGAATCTCTTTTGGTTACAACTCCTGTAATCTGAATGGCTTTAAGACTATGCTCCCATCCTTTCAATGCTTTTTCTGCTACAATGGTTGCCCAATCACTATTTTCTACCATTTGCAATAGCGCATGAATCGAATTTAATTCGATCGAAATTTTCGGATTCATATTGTGTTTTGCAAACAACAACTCAACGTATTCTCTTGAATTGGAACCTTTTCCTGGAAGAATTAATGGCACTTCGTCTAATTTCTTAAAGGGTATTTTTTCTAATTCAGCCAAAGAGTTCGATTTTGAAACCGCCATAACCATGTTTGAGGTAAACAAAGGCACTTTCTGAATTGGAGGACCAATTTCGTGTGATGAAATTACCAAAACCAAATCCAGTTCATTATTAATCAGTTTTTGTTCTAAAGCTTCTGTAGTACCATATTCTACAACTATTCTTAAGTTTAGATATCTTTTGGCAAATGCATTTACGACAGGCAAAATCAATAATCCGAAAATATAGGTTACGCCAATTCGGAGCTCTCCGCCAATCATTTCGTTCAAATCTTCAATAGCCTGTTTTCCGTTTTCAACATTTTCGACCACTTTTTTGGCATGAATCAGAAAAACAGCGCCTGCTTCTGTCAATTGCACTTTTTTTCCAATTCGCTTAAACAATGGCATTCCCAATTCTTCTTCGAGCTTTTTTATTTGCTGCGAAAGCCCCGATTGCGTTACAAAACACAATTCAGCTGCTTTTGTAAAATGCAAAACCTCAGCAGTTTTAATAAAATATTGCAGTTGATAGATTTCCATATTGATAAGTTTTACTACTTATTATCAGTAAAATTATTAATTTTTCTAATGAAATCATAATCCCGACCTTTGTATCAAATAATTAAGATCATGTTTAAAGCCTTAAAATCAAGAAATTTCAAGTTATTCTTTTACGGACAATCTGTTTCAGTTATCGGAACCTGGATGCAGAAAACTGCCGTAAGCTGGATGGTTTACAGTATAACGGGATCTGTGTTTTTGTTGGGTTTGGCCACTTTTTTAAGTATGATTCCCTCTTTGTTTCTAGCGCCTCTTGCGGGAAGTATTATTGGACGTTATGACAGACACCGCGCTATGATTGTTTTACAATCTTTGGCAATGCTTCAGGCAGGAACTTTGGCTCTTCTTATTTATCTCAAAATTTATAATATCAATTTTATTCTGGCATTGAGTTTAATTCAAGGAATCATCAATGCTTTTGATATGACTTGCCGCCAGACTATGATGATTGATATTGTCGACAATAAAGAAGATCTTCCAAACGCAGTTGCACTTAACTCTACTATGAACAACTTTGCCAGAATCGCGGGTCCTGCGCTTGCCGGAATTATTCTGCATCAATATGGAGAAGATATCTGTTTTATTGGGAATTTTGTGAGTTATGTGCCTGTTTTGATTTCGCTAATGATGATGAAAATTACGCCTCATATCAAAGCCGAAAACAAGCTTAAAATGCTAGACGATCTTATAGAAGGTTTGGATTATGTGAAAAAAGAAACCGAAATGGCCAGAATGCTTTTGATGTTAACTTGCAGCAGTTTATTCGTAATTTCTTTTAATACTTTAATGCCTGTTTTTGCAAAAGATATTTTCAACGGAAATGCTGAAACTTTCAGCTGGTTTGAAAGCGCTGCCGGAATTGGTTCTGTCTTATCTGCAATCTATTTAGCCAATTTAAAATCGGCTGAGAATATGGGAAAATTAATGATTGCGGCTAGTTTGTTATTAGGATTCAGCATTATTATTCTGGCAGTTTCAAGCAGTATTACAATTGCATTGATCTGTATGACTTTAAGCGGAATCGGAATGATGGGACAAACCTCATCGATCAACATTTATATTCAGACCCACAGTATTGTGAGCATGCGTTCTAGGAGCATCAGTTATTATATGATGGCGTATCAGGGAATGATTCCTGTAGGAAGTTTAATTATTGGTTATGTTTCTCATTCGCTTGGCGTAAGAACTACTGTTGCCATTCAAGGAATTATCTGTATTCTTTCTGTAATTGTTTATGTGTATTATAAGAAACATAAAGCAACTGAAGAAGACTTGGAAACTTGCCCTGTTGAATACCGAAATTCCAAATTTTAAAAATTCCAAATTCCAATTTTCCACAAACTGTATGGTTAAGCGAAAATTTCAATAAAAAAAATCCCAAATTCCAACTTTAGATTTTGGAATTTGGGACTTAAAATATTGTAATTTAAACTATGATATTTCCCCGCGAAGTGCCGTCTCAAAAATATCTTTAAACTCATTTTGCGGAATATTATGCCCAAGCAGATACATTAATTTTGTAATGGCTGCTTCTGTCGTGATGTCTTTTCCTGAAATCACTCCTAGCGATTTTAAAGCTGTACTGGTTTCATATTGTCCCATGTTGACACTTCCGCCAGAACATTGGGTTACGTTTACGATATGCATTCCCGATTTAATGGCTTTTTCTATTAAGTTTAAAAACCAATCTTCAGTTGGAGCATTTCCAGAACCGTAGGTTTCCAGAATAATCCCTCTTAAACCTTTGATTTCAAGGATTGAAGCCAAAACAATTTCGCTCATTCCTGGGAACATTTTTATGATCGCAACGTGATTGTCCAAGTTCTTATGAACGATCAATTTTGCATCTTTATTTACAGGAAGAAATAAATGTCTGTTTAGTGTTAAATGAACACCAGATTCTACCAATTCAGGATAATTTGGTGCTGTAAAAGCTTTGAAATGTTCTGCATTTACTTTAGAAGTTCGGTTTCCGCGATACAATTTGTATTCAAAATATAAACAGACTTCTGTAATAACTGGTTTTCCGTTTTCCTGAAGAGATGCAATCTGAATTGCCGTAATCAGGTTTTCTTTTGCATCGGTACGCAAATCTCCAATTGGCAATTGCGAACCTGTAAACACCACTGGTTTTGCTAAATTCTCTAGCATAAAACTCAATGCCGAAGCCGAATACGACATGGTATCTGATCCGTGAAGCACCACAAATCCGTCGTAAGCGTTGTAATTTTCCTCGATAATGGTGGCAATCTTGGTCCACATTTCGGGATTCATATTTGAAGAATCTATTGGATGTTCGAATGAAATTGATTCAATTTCGCAATCCAATTGTTTGATTTCGGGAATCTTCTGAATTAGTTTACCAAAATTGAAGGCTTTTAGTGCTCCTGTTTCAAAATCTTTGCTCATACCGATGGTTCCTCCGGTATAAACCAATAATATTTTTGCTTTAGATGACATCTTGGTATTTTAATTTGTTGACAACAGGATTTGCATACATAGCTAAAAATCCTTGTCTTGTCACAGGATTATCACTTCCGATACGCATTTCTAAACGACGTTCAAAAAGCTGTTTTTCGCTCTCTTTATATTTGTGAGCAAATTTATTTGTTTCGTTTAAAATATCGTAAGCAATAAAATTTGTAGGCCATAATTGATAGTTTTTCAAGATAACATCATCAATAGTTTGTGCCAATGCCTGAACCTGTTTGTTTACATTATCATTTTCTGCCACAATCTGATCGATTTCAGTGTCTAAAACATCGCCTACCGAAATGTGTATTCTCTTTTTAGTTCCCATGATACCGCTAATGATATTCATGAAATCTTCGTTTTTATCTTTTACATACACTTCGTTGTTTGCTTCTGCCATTAATTGTGGCATTTTTAAAACATCTGTTGGATCGTATTCGTATGAAATAGAAACAGGAACTATTTTTAATTTCTTAAAATAATCCATTAAGTTTTCTTCGTCAGACCCCATTCCAATCATTTTTAAAACTCCCGGATTGGTTTCGTCATTTCCGTCTTTTGTTCTTCCTTCTCTCTGAGCAATCCAAACCGAACGGTTTTCGCGAAGCAGTAATTGTCCCATATATTCAGACAATAATTTTGAACTCTGAAGCATTTCTCTAGGTGATAAACCTCTTAAAACTAAAAAGTTTCGGTTTAATTTTGCCAAAGTTGCCAAAAAAGCTTTTTTGACCAAATTGTCTCCAATTGCCGAAGCGGTCATTACTAAACCATGTTCAAACAAACAAACATTTAGCAAAGTCGTATCCAGAAGAATATCTCTATGATTTGAGATAAATAGATAAGAAGTGTTTGGTTCCAGTTTTTCAAAACCTGAAGTCGTTAATCCTTCAGAGCTTTTTTCTAAAACTTTCTGGATAGTGTTATAAATAAAGTTGCATTGAAAATCACGAATCGAGTGTGTTTTCTTCAATTGCTCCTTCCAAACCTCATCTTCTACATCCGGAAAAGTAAAGTTCATCATGGTTTTCATCATAGGATGATTGACCACCGCATGAAGTGCTTCATTTATTTCGGAATCATAAAACGGTCGAATGGCATCAAATTTCTGCATTATTTATAATTGTTTAAAGTGGGCAAAAGAACAAAAAAAAAATTAAAGTTTTGTAAGGCTCAGGTTAAATCCCAAAAACGTCTTTTGAGTTTTGGGTCGTAATTGCTGCAATTTCTTCTGCAGAAACCCCATACACCTCGCTTAATTTAGCTATAACATTGACCAAATAACTGCTTTCATTTCTTTTTCCTCTATACGGAATCGGTGCTAAATACGGTGAATCTGTCTCCAAAACAATATGTTTTAAATCGATTTGATTTAAAAACTGATCAATTTTTCCGTTCTTAAACGTAACTACACCTCCAATTCCTAGTTTCATATTGTAAGAAATTGCACGCTCTCCCTGTTCTAAAGTTCCGGAAAAACAATGAAAAATCCCAAACAAATCTTCAGATTTTTCTTCTTCTAATACTTCAAAAATTTCATCAAATGCTTCACGGCAATGAATTACGATTGGCAATTTGTACTGTTTTGCCAGCTGAATTTGTCTCTTAAAAGCAATTTGCTGTTCTTTTAAATGCGTTTTATCCCAATACAAATCGATTCCGATCTCGCCAACTGCATAGAATTTTCTTTTAGATAATTCTGTTTCCACGTGAGCCAATTCTTCCAGATAATTATCTTTCACGTAAGTGGGATGCAAACCCATCATTAGAAATATATTTTCAGGATAATTTTTTTCTAAATCGTACATAGATTGAGTTGCTGCAGCATCGATCGCAGGAATAAAAAAACGGGTAATTCCGGCATCAATAGCACGTTGAATCATTTCGTCACGATCCTGATCAAACTCTTCAGAATATAAGTGCGTGTGGGTATCGGTAATAATGGGTGTTGAATTCAAGGCTGTAATTTTAAAGTGCCAAAATTACGATAATATTAAAAGAATAGCAATTCTGTGTGATTGGCACGCGGATGAAACGGATTTTCTTTTTGTCAGGCTGAGCGGAGTCGAAGCCTTAATCGCTAATCTATGTGGGTTTTCAATGCGATCCTTCGACTTCGCTCAGGATGACACAAAAAAAACCTCTGTCAAAGTTTAAAACTTTAACAGAGGTTTGAATAATAACAACCTATTTTTTATCATTCTGAAGAACAAAGGATCTCACAAGAAGCTTCGAGGAGAAAACCCCCATTTTTTCTCTCGATCAGCTAGTGCGATCCCTCGTTCTTCAGTACGACAGACAGGGTTATTTTCCTGTTTCTATATATAGCAAAGCGCGTTCCAAAACTTCGTCTTTGCCTTGCTGAATACCTAAAATTGTTGGTTTTATTTCAATATCGGGTACAATTCCTACACGTTGTGTTTCTCTACCATCTGGGTAATAAACTCCAATTCCTGAAAAGCCCGTATGAAATCCATTAAAATCAAATTCAAACACATTACCATCTGCTCCAGCGGTCTGGCTTCCTATTATTGTGGTATTTCCAGCTGTTTGGAAACACATCGCTGTCCATTCTGACTGGCTTATAGAATTCTCATCCAATAATACAATCACTTTTCCTTTATAATGGTCTTTATTCTCAAACCCTGCATTTCTTCCCTCCGTCCAATAGTATTTTCCTGGATAGTTTAAATAGGGATAAGTATAAATCACAAATTTCTCTTCGTTAGCATTTAGAAAGTCTGAAATTACTTTATAAGTGCCTTGCGGATAATTCCTTATATCAAAAACAATTGCTTTTGTATTTTTTAAAGCTTCAACCATATCTGGAATGTTTTTGGGCTTTATAACTCCCATATTGACATAGCCAATATTATTGTCGAAAAGTTTAAACTTATCTTTCTTTTTCTGAGCTCCCTTTTTATACTCATTTCGATGTGAATCATGATAATTAAACCAAGTCATTGACTTTGTTTCGTATTTCCCATCTTTCAAAAATTCTACTTTTACCTTTTCAGATTCGCTTAACAAGATTGCACCAACAACTTTATCCAGAAAAGAAACTTCGTTTGAAGCAGCAATCATTTCCCTTTTCTCTTCAATAATTTCCTTGATGCTCTTATCATTTATTTTAGTAATCACTGTCCCAATTTTAATGCCATCTGCCTCAGCAAGACTGTCTCCTAAAATCTCTGTGATTACAAGTTTTTCTTCTATTATTTTGCCCGTTGCTGGAAAAAAATAAAAGTTCTTTTTTTCTGTTGCTGCAGACGGATATATATGAAATTCAACATGGCTATCATCTAGTTTTGCCGCTGTTTTTCTTAATACTTTAAAAAAATCTTCTGGAGTGTTAGATTGAACAACAGAAGGAATCACTTCATTTAAAGCTTCGTCCCATTTCTGGTCCATTATATATTTGTACGGAAAATAATACTCTACGACATTCCAGTATGCATACAGCATTAAAAGCTTTGCGTTTTTGTCTGTGTAATCTAGATTAAAATAATTCTTTAAGTTTTTAAAACCGTCAAAACTTGGTCCAAATTCCTCATCACTCTGAAACCTATTTTCTTCAATAAATTTTAATTTCTTCGAAAGCTTTTTTGAAAACAGTTTATTATTAAACCAGCTTAAATCGAAATTCTTATCAAAAAATTTGACGTCCTTTGGCGCAACAATCGGCGCTATTTCTTTTACTGGTCCCAAATCATCTATCCAGTTTTCTAAAATTAGTGAAAACTCTTCTTTCGTTTGGGCTTTTTCAATTTTTGGCAATTTTTCTAAAAGCTGATTATCCCAATTCAATTCTCCACTGGCAATTTTCGGATGATAATATTTTAAGAATCCCCAAACTTTGCAAGTAGCTGCCAGTTTTTCTGTCTGCGTAATCTTATTCAAACCAAAAATGGTCTGAGTGAAAACAAGAATAAAAATCAGTGCAACTTTTTTCATTTGGTTTTGGGTTAACTTAAATTGTTTTTGGAACAAGTTCTTGTAAAAAGAAAATCGAATTTAGAACTAAAATTCCAAATTCGATTGAGGTTTCCCGTAAACGGATAAAATTTTTCTTAATAATTAAGATTTTTATTCCAATTCTTCTAAAAGTTGTTCTACTTCGTCATAATCTTCATAATCTTGCGAAATGGTCTGTAAAATAGCTTTACAATCATCGTACTTTCCTTGTTTTAGTTTAGACAAAGCCAGATTCCATTTTGCTTTTTCTTTATAAACAGAATTCCCTGCTTCCAATTCTTTGAAAATATTTTCTGCTTTTACGTATTTGCCAACTTGCAATAAGGATACCGCATAGAAATATTTAATCTCTTCTGAATTGTTTTCTTTCAGAATCATTTCAAAAATCGGAATAGCCGTTTCATATCTTCTTCCATTAAAATTATTCTCAGCTTGTTTTAAAATAGCTTCAGACACGCCTCTTTCTGTAAAATAAGCGCTTTCTGGATGGTTGTAATCTTCAAAATTTGGATAATGTTTATAATCAAAGAAAAACAATCCGAACATAATAATTACCGATGCTGCCGCTGCAAAATACCACGGTTTAAGCGAAACTACTTTGTTTTGTTTCTTATGGAAATATTTATCTGAAATTCTAGTCAGGTTTTCTTTAAAGATTTCTCTCTCCTGTTCCTGTCCAAATTTATTTTCCAGTTGAAAATGCATTTCTTTAAAACTTTCAAATTCCGAAGCCAGTTCAGTATCTTCAGACAATTGTTTCTCAAAATTGTGTTTTTCATCAACGGTCAGTTCGCCTTGAAGATATTGGTCAAATAATATATAGCGTTCTTCGTTCATGATTAATTGTTTTTTAAAGAGTTAAAAATTTTCGCTTCTTGAATCCACTGCGTCAACTGGCCCACGCACAAAGACTTCTTTTTGCGTACATAGCCGTAGGTCACATTGAGTTTCTCGGCCACTTCTTCCATCGATTTTAAAGAAAAACTAAGTTTTAAAACTTCTTGGCATTTCTCTCCTAGTTTCTGGAACATGGTTTCAAAAAGTTTCTGTTTTTCATCAAATTCTTCGGCTTGTGCAACCAATTCGTGAGCAGATTCATTAATAGATACCACATTCTCATAAATTGTTACCCCTTTATTGGCAGAATTTTTCAACTCGTTCAGCCATCGTCTTTTGCACAATAAGAAAAAATAGGCATCAAACGGACAGGTTAAAAAAAGTTTACCGGCTTTCGCCTGATTAAAAAGCAGAATCATGATTTCCTGAACCACGTCCTGCGCCTGATCTTTATCTCCAGAGTTATTGGTGATAAACTGAACTACTTTGGGCGCAAATTTTTTATATATCATTTCGATAATCACTGAATCGTTTGCAGCAAGTCCGTCGATATATTTTTGATCAGGATGAATTTTATTTTGATCCATAAAAAAACATTTTACAGCTAATTTAAAAAAAAGAATCCTAAAAACTTTTAAAATAAGAGGTAACAATATTACAATCAATTGTATATAACAAAACAAAAGTCTTTTAAAAACCTTTAAAAAATTAAAAGAAATGAAAAGTTATCAGTTTATAGATAAAAAAACCTAGATCAGTTTTACGAAATAATCGCAGCCAAAACGCGCAATGGTTTTGTAATTACAGAACAAAATGAGAAGCTGCCCTATGTGGTTTTGTCTAAAGAAAAGAAAACCATAAATCATGCTTTACATTTATTTCTCAGCATTATCACTTTTGGCTTTTGGACGATTGTCTGGATTTATCTTATTCTAAAATTCTCGCGCGAAAAAGACATTTTAGTCGCTGTAGACGAAGACGGAAATCTGTTTGAAGACAAATGCATTTCTGTTTAAAACAAAAAAATAGGTAACAAATTTTCTGCTTAGTTGATATAGCGATATACAAACCTCTTAAAAAAATTAGAAAAGAAGGGTAACAAAACAAAAACCGAATTGATATAACATTAAAATTAATTAACCAAATCTGAAAATCACCTGAAAAATTTCAGAACAGATTTATAAAAACTAGAAAATTATGAAAACAAATTTTAAAAAAATCGGACTTTTAATACTAGCAATGACCACGTTTGCAAGCTGCGACAATAGTGACGGAGAAGATATCAAACTCTCGCCTCCTACTTCGGGTGCATTTAAAAGCATTAACGAAAAAGGAGTAAAAAGAAACACGCAAAATTTTACTATGACCGCAGGAAATGGCGTTGTGACCTTAACTTCGGCAAAGGGTGTAAAGCTTTCCATTAACGGAGATTGCTTAACCAAAAACGGAAATCCGGTAACAGGACAAGTTGATATCGAATACATTGAACTTTTTGATAAAGGAAATATGTTGGTTACCAATAAACCAACTATGGGAATTACAGCAGACGGAAAGAAAAATCTTTTGATCTCTGGAGGAGAATTCTTCATCAAAGCAACTCAGGGGGGAGTCGAGTTAAAAACTTCGTGCACTATGAACATGATTGTTCCAACAGCATTGACAAATGGTTTGGATAACTTAATGACTTTATGGACTGGAGTTATTGATGAAGATGGCGAATTGGCTTGGAGAGAAGCAAAAGCAAATGCTGACGGAACCGGTGGAAAAGGTGGCGTGCAAGGCGAAGGAAACAATTATTATGTCACATTTGGCAACTTCGGATGGACCAACGTAGACCGTTTTTATAGCGATCCAAGACCAAAAACTACTATTTTGGTTGATGTACCAGAAGGATACAATAATACAAATAGTGCAGTTTATCTTTCTTATGACGGAGAAGGCACAAACGCTCTAGCCAAACTGGACACGTTTACTGCTGAAGGATTGTTTAGCGAGCATTACGGACAAATTCCGATTGGATTAGCTTGCCATATCATTTTTGCAACTGAGGATAATGGCAGCTGGCGCTATGCTATAAAAGGAGTGACCATTTCTGCAAATTCAGTTTACAACTTTACTTTAGCTGAAACAACAGTCGGTACCGAAGCTCAACTGGTTGCTGCAATTAATGCCATACAGTAACTTCTAAATGCTTTTTTTGAGAAAAAGTGGTGATTTGCTCATCACTTTTTTTTACATTTAATCTTGTTTGAGATTTCATTCAGAAATTTTTAAACCTCAAAACTAACTAGTTATGAAACCACAACTGTCTATTTTCTTTATTCTATTTTCTATTTTTTCAATAGGACAAACCAAAGTGAAAGACACCATAACACGAAGAGCCAATATAGGTTTTATTCAAAACGGAAATCAGGTTAGTTTTAAACCTGAAACACCACCTTTGATTCCGATTGCAGGTGCGCCCAAGCCGAGCTATTCTTATTTATGGGAATTGGGAGACGGGCATTACAGCAAAGAAGCCGAACCTAAACATGTTTATAAAAACAAAGGAACTTACACTACAAGGCTTGCTGTAACCAATAATTATGATAACGGAAAACCTCCTGCAACTCGCCCGAAAAAAGTGGCTGTAAACGATATTACAGATACCAATTATAAAGACATTGCTTCTATTGCTGACCAAAACGGTTTTGCGATTATTAAAAACTGTGATCCAATTCCAGAGCAGGAAATGGTAGTTGTAGTAAGTTATCAAAATCTTGAAAATTATGTTTCTAGTGGAAAGCTTTATTTGTTTTACAATGAAAAGCAATTCAAACACAATAATTTCGAATTAGGCGATTTCAGAACGTATGCGGGCGAACGTGAAGTAAAAGAAAATCTGGTTGCTACAACTGATGATCTTAACGATTCGAATACTTTTTTGGCTTCCGCCGAAGGGAATTTCAAAACCAAAAAATATAGAAATACCACAACAGAAGAAGATTTGGATGCTTCGCTTTCAGATGCCCATAAAATCTATCACAATGTTTCTATTTTAGAATTTGATGATTCGAATCCAGGAGAAACGCGAAATGTTTTTTACACTTTCAAAACGACTCCCGAAATGATTAAGGATACGAGCGCAACGGTTACCATGAGAGGAATTTTTGTCCCAAATAGAAGTTATAAAAACCATAAAGTGAAAAATCTGGAAATGGAAATTGTGACTTCTCACGATCCAAACAAAATGGGTTCTAACGGAAGTTTTATGAATTACAGATTAGTGCGTTTTAAAAGAGTAAATTTTAAAACCCGTTTTCAGAATAATGGTGAAGGTCCAGCGAGAAAAATTCGTTTAGAAACCGACATTCCTGATATGTTTGATAAAAAGACTTTTCAGATTGAAAGCATGTATCCCGAATGTCCAATTTGTCCAAAAGGCGAAGAACCAACCGTAAGCTGTCTCGATACGATCATCAAACAGAAACAGATTATTTTTACTTTTAAAAACATTTATCTTCCTGGAAGCGAACAGAAAAATGTTCATGAAAAAGATTCTACAAAAGGTTTTGTAAAATACTCGATGAAGTTTGGCGAAGATTTTCATAAAGTAAAAACCAAAAGCCGAACTGCGATTATTTTTGATAAAAACGAACCTATAATTACCAATTATGCCACTACTCGATTCTTGCCCGGAATTTCGATTGGTGCAAAAGCGGGTTATAATTTTTATTCTGATTTAGATAAATCGACGAGCTATTTTGTTGGTGCTACGCTTTCGCCCTTTAAATCATATCGTTTTTATTGGCAAGTGGAATGGGAAAATGCTTTAAACAAGTACGATAGTGAAGTAAATATCTCCGAAGAATTTAATACAAATGCCAACGGAACCAGACAATTGGTTCGCACCACAACTGCCACCGAAAATAAAAATGTTAATTGGGAAGTGCCTGTTTTAATTCGATACAACATCAACAACTACATTGGAGTTGGAGCGGGAATTCAGGCGAATGTAAATGTTTATTCAGAACAAAATCAGACAATCACAGTCGATACTTTTGAAGGTGATAAAGAGAACTTTTTAATCAGCTCTAACACGAGTTCCAATACGATCAAAAACAATTTCTCGGGTTTTAAAACTGGGCTTTTATTTGATTTGACAGCTGGTTTTGCCAGAATCGGACCAAGTTTGGGCGCGCGTTATGTAATTAATTTTGAACAGAATTTTAATTATTTTCAGGTTTATGGAATTTGGAAGTTTTAGAGGTTATACCACAGAGATGCGCAAAGGCTGCACAGAGATACACAAAGTCTTTTTCTTTTGCGAATCTCTGCGAAAAAATCTTTGTGTTTCTCTGCGATATAAAAAAAGCTTAATATGAACTCACATCACTTATATGTTTTTATCCTTCTTTTCCTGAGTCTGAATATTTTTGGACAAAATCAGGAAGATAAAATCTATAATGCTGTTGATAGTTTTACCGCAAATCCTTCCGCGGAAGCGTTACAGAATTTAAGAAACATAGAAAGTGATTTTTGGAAAAGTGCAAAGCCTAAAACGAGAGATGAGCTATTGGCAATTGTCATTTTAAACTGCAATAAAGCGTATTATGAAAATCAGTTTGGACAGAATTTGGATGCCGTAAAAAGCTACGAAAAAGCTTGGATGATTTATCAGAAAAACAAACTGAAAAATTATGATATAATTGAATTCTGCCTCAAACCTTTAGGTAATTTATATACTGTTTTGGGTGATTATGAAAATGCTGAAAACACTATAAAACAATATTATTTTATTGCCAGTCAGCAGAAAAATAAGAGTCAAAAAACGGCCGCAATTCTAAATCTTTCAAATGTTTATCAAAATACGGGTAACGTTTATAAAGCGATAGATTTAATTGAAAAGACAATTCAGACCGAAAAACTTTCTAATAAAGAAAAAGGGCTTTTGCTGAATAATTTAGGAACAAACTATGTTTTATCTTCTAAAAAATTGGAAGCAGAAACTTCCTTTTTAAAAGCGGTTTCTCTTTTAAAAAATTACAAATCGCAAACTGAAACTTTAGCAAATGCATATCGAAATCTGGCACAGTTGAAAGTAAATGAAAATGATTTTGCAAAAGCATCTGAATACTTCGAAAAAGCCAAAACTGAATTCAATAAAACTCCTAACAGAGAACCTAGAAAAATAGGACAGTTTTACTTTGAAGCGGCTTTTATTGCTTTTAGCGAAGGAAAATTAGCGGAAGCACAAGAAAATATCGCATTAATATTCAAAACGCTTCTTCCATCCTTTTCGAATTCCAAAAACAGACTGCCAAATCAGAATTCGCTTTATGCGGAAACTGTTTTATTAGATGCTTTAGATTTGCAGGCTTTGATTTTTTTAGCTGAAAATCAACCTAAAAATGCACTGAAAAGCTTTGGGCTTTCCTTTAAAATTGAAGAAATGATTCAGTCGCTTTTGGTTTATGAAAATTCTAAAATTATAACGCAGGTCAGAAACCGAAATCGTACTGAAAAAAGCATCGAAATCTATCTTTCTCTTTATGAAAAAGAGAGAAAAATGAGTTATCTGGAAAGTGCTTTTCTACTTTCGGAACAAACAAAATCTGTGGTTTTAAAGAATCATTTAAAAAACTTAGAAACAATTTCAAGAGAAGAAAAACTAATTTTACAGCAATTGCAAAATTGGAATACTACAATTTTAAAAGAACAGCAAAAACTGGAATTGGCTGATATTTCGAAAATCAATGAGGCGGTTAAAAAGCAGAATGAATTGATGCTGCTTTTGAAAACAAAACAAAGTAAAACGGATTCAAAAAAGAGTTCTAGCTTTAATCTTTCTGGACTTTACACCAAATTAGAAAAAGACAATGCTATAGTAATAGAATACTTTTTTGGAGCTCACTGCATTTATAATTTTACTCTGGAAAACAAAAAAATTGCGCTGTATAAAATTGAAACTGAAAAGAATGCTTTTCCAGAATTACTTTCTTTTATCGAACTTTTTAAAGATCCTTCGGTTATAGCAAATAATCCGAAAAAATATAATTTGCTGGGAAATGAGGTTTATAAAAAACTTCAAATTCCTAATGAACAAAAGCATAAAAACTTAATCATAATTCCAGACGGCATTCTATCTTTTCTGCCTTTTGAAGCATTAATAAATGAAACATCCAATACTTCAAATTTTACAAAAATGCATTATCTGCTCGATAAATTTGATGTTGCTTACAATAACTCAGCTGAATTATATCTTAATACTAACGCGCTTTCAAACAATAAAAAGAGCATTTTAGGAGTCTTTCCAATTTTTGCAAAAACCAATTACGAACTTCCTTTTTCAAAAAATGAATTGCAATCGATACAACATAATTTTAAAGGACAGTTTTTTGAAAATGAAAATGCCAGTTTTTCAAACTTTAAGAATAATTCAATTGGAAAATCAATTATTCACCTAAGCACACACGCCTCTTCAGGCGATTTTGAAATTCCAGCCAGCATTAAATTTTATGATCAGGAAGTCTTATTTTCTGAATTGTACAATTTAAAACTGAACCCTGATTTAGTGGTTCTAAGTGCCTGCGAAACCGGAATTGGAAAATTATATAAAGGCGAAGGCGCTATGAGTGTTGCTAGAGGTTTTCAGTTTGCAGGAGCGCAGAATCTTTTGTTTTCTTTGTGGAATGTCAACGACTATACGACTTCAGTCTTTATGGATTATTTTTATAAAGATCTTAATCATAATTCTTCTTTTGTAAAGGCAACCGCAAATGCAAAAAGAGAATTTTTAAAAGATGAAAATATTCCAAATGCAAAAAAATCACCTTATTACTGGAGTGCTTTTGTATATTACGGCACTCTCGAAAAACCTGAAAAGGAAACCAATTATATCTTATATATCATTAGTTTTTTGGCGGTAATTGGCTTATTTTTGGGTTTCAATCATTACAGAAATGGAAAATCTTCACGAAATTCTCAAAATAGAGAAGTACAAAAAAATAAAGTTTAAAATAACCAAAACACAGCATTTACAGATAAAAGCCAAGATTAATGGCGTTTCTGGTAATTTCATTTTAGATACAGGCGCATCAAACACTTGCGTGGGTTTTGAGTCTATTGAACGTTTTGAACTTTCTGCAAAAAATTCTAAAACAAAAGCTTCAGGAGCGGGAGGTACTGGAATGACAACTCAGATTTCATCTAAAAACAAATTGCAATTGGGAAGCTGGAAAAATAAAGATTTTAATATCGTAATTTTTGACCTTTCACACGTAAATGAAGCTTTAGAATCTTTCAAAGCCAAACCTGTTCACGGCATTATAGGCGCCGATGTTCTATTGGAAGGAAAAGCAATTATTGATTATTTTAACCATTATTTGTATTTAAAGTAGGACTATAAAAAAACGCATTTTTTTACGGGAAACCATAATTTTAACAATATTTGTATTATAATATTCAAAGGCTAGGTTTTTTATTATATTTGTTGCGCTATTTTAACAAATCTATACTTATGAAAAAAACTCTACTTTGTTTTCTTTTTTTATTGCCAACTTTAATTTTTGCTCAGATTAGCCCTCTTTCGGGATGTCAAACATATCCTATATTTAATTTAACGACTCGAAATGCTGAATTAATCGGTAACTTAAATCCTAACGAAACTACAGTAAGTTACCATTTAAGTCTTAATGACGCTAATACTAATACAAGTCCAATTCCAGATCCAACAGCTTTTGTATCGCCTCAATCGCAAACAGTTTATGCGAGAATAAACAATAAAGGTACTATTACAACAAATTTCTTTCAATTAATCTTCTATCCTACTGAGCAGATTGTGGCTTTAACAATAAATCCTGACTGTAATGAACCTCGAACAAGAATTCAATTAGTTTCAGTTCTGCCAGGCGCGAGTCAAATTTTTAGCTATTCGTTAGATTATGGACAGACATATCTTGCTAACAGGCAATTTTATCTAGAGCCTGGCGATTACACTATTCTAATAAAAGATTCTTATAATTGTAAAACTGATACGCCAGTTTTTGTTCAGGTTAAACCTTATATACCTTTAAAAGCAAATGCAGTTGTAACAGAAGGCATTAACTGTGGCGACAAAGATATTGTTACAATTACAGGAACTGGAGGAACATCTGTTTATACTTACTCTTTTGACGGCATTAATTACTCCAATTCAAATACATCAAGCGAATTAAAAGCAGGAACTCATACTGTATACGTAAAAGATCAAATGGGATGTACTGCTTCAACAACAGTTACGGTCAATCAATACAAATCTACTTTATCTTCTATTGCTGTTGCAACCAATGCTACTTGTAATAATAAAGGTTCTATTACAATTATAACACAAGGAGGAAAATCACCATATCAATACTCCATAAATGGTTCTCCTTACACAACTAATCAAACATCTAACCTTACTTTAACCAACTTAGATGCAGGAAATTATACTATAACAACAAAAGATGCTACAAACTGTACGTTTACGCAAACCATTGTTATAATACAATATAACCCAATATCTGTTGAATTAATAGCCAAAAATGCAAGCTGTGCATCATCAGCTGACGGAGAAATTGAAGCAAATGCAACTGGCGGTATTCTTTCATACAAATATCAACTTAGAAATGCCGTTGGAACTCAACTCACAAACCTACAATCGTCTAATATTTTTAAAAATTTAAGTGTTGGAGATTATACTGTTGATGTTACTGATGCTGTAAACTGCACTATTAGATCATTAGTAGTACATATAAGTGAGCCTGATCCAATAGTTGCAAGTGCAAATATTGAAAATCAAACCATAACTGTAAATGCAGTTGGAGGAACGGGAAAATATCTCTATTCTTTAGATCTTCCCGAACGTGTGACTAATAATATCTTTACTAATGTAAGTTTTGGAAATCATGAAATTTATGTTATCGATGAAAATGGTTGTTACACCATGTTATATTTAACAGTTAATCCACCAGCACCCGTAATAGATGGTAAAAAAGAAATGATCTTAGAATTTAAATCTGGGCAAACTTTAGGCGATCTTGTTATTGAAGGTCAAAACATTAAATGGTACAGTAGACCAGGAACTTCTCCAACTGGAAAAACAAGTAAAACTGCGATAGAACCCTCTTTACCATTGTCTACGGTTTTGGTTGATGGCGTAACGTATTATGCCTCGCAAACTATAAACGGAATCGAGAGTAAAGAACGTCTTGCTGTAACAGCTAAACTAAATGGCACACTCTCTACTCCTGATTTTGATTTGACTGACTTTCAGTTTTACCCAAATCCTGTAAAAAATATTCTATCAATCAAAAACAAAACAGCTATTGAAGACATTCAGATTTTCTCCATTTCAGGCCAATCTATTTTATTTCAAAAAGTAAATAATACGCATAGTGAAATTGATTTAAGTAATCTCACAAAAGGAATGTACATTCTAAATATAAAATCTGATGGAAAAGAAAAAGCAATGAAATTTATTAAAGAATAAAACTTCATCACAAAAAAGCCTTCATATTAAATTATGAAGGCTTTTTTTGTATTCTAAAATTTATCTCTTACTATTCAATTTCTGCTTTAGGAGTGGCATGCTTTTTCAATGAAAAATAAGCCACAACTGTACTCAACAACATTAAAACTCCTCCTAAAATAAAAGGTGCTCCTGCAAATTTAAAAGGCGCATCGTCATGAGTGAAAAAGTAAAATGTATTGGCCATCATTGGCGGACCAATAATTGAAGAAGCACTCATCAAACTCGTTAAAGTTCCCTGAATTTCTCCTTGTTCACTTGGCGCTACTTTACTTGCCACAACAGATTGCAACGCTGGACCAGCAATTCCGCCAAGGCAATATGGAATTAAAAACACAAACATCATCCAGCTTTCTGTTGCAAAAGCAAACAATAGCATTCCGATGGTATATAAAGCTAAACCAATATAAATGCTTTTCTCATTTCCAATTTTCGGATTGATGTATCGAACTAATCCTCCTTGTACAACTCCAACCAATAAACCGATTATTCCTAACGAAATTCCGATCATTCTTTCGTCCCAATTGAATTGATAAATGGTGAAGAAACTCCAGTTGCTTTGCACGGCATGAGAACCTACATAAAGTAAAAAGATAGCAACAATTAACCCGATTAATGTTGGGTGTTTTCTTAATCCTAAAATAGCTCCAATTGGGTTGGCACGTTTCCAATCGAATTCTCTTCTGTTTTCTTTTTTTAATGATTCTGGTAAAATGAAAAATCCGTAAAGGAAGTTCAGCATACACAAAACTGCTGCTGCATAAAAAGGAACTCGAGATCCATATTGCCCTAAAAGTCCACCAATAACGGGTCCGATGATGAATCCTAATCCAAAAGCGGCGCCTACTAAACCGAAGTTTTTTGCTCTATTTTCGGCAGTACTAACGTCGGCAATATAAGCTGAGGCTGTTGTAATACTAGCACCTGTTACTCCAGCAATAATTCTTCCGATAAAAAGCCAAATAATGGTTGGCGAAAATGCCAATAAAAGATAATCTAAAGAAAATCCGAAAAGGGAGATCAAGATGATTGGTCTTCTTCCGAATTTATCACTCATATTTCCAATTACAGGAGCAAATACAAACTGGGTTATCGCATACGCGAAAGTTAGCCAGCCACCAATTTTTGCTGCTTCGCTGATGTCTCCATGAATCAATTCTTCGATTAATTTTGGTATTACAGGAATAATAATTCCCCATCCTGTAATGTCTATTAACATGGTAATAAAAATAAAACCAATTGCTGCTGACTTGTCTTTTTGTAGCATAATAATTTTTGTAAGGTGATGCAAATAAACAGATTTTTCAATTAACAATAAAAAAATCCCAAATCTCAACACTTAAATTCCAAAGTTCAAATTCCAAATTCCAATTGAAAGTGCTTTTTTTTTCACGCAGATTTAAAAAAGATTTAAGCAGATAAACGCAGATTTTTAATCTGATTTGCTAAAATCTGTAAAATCTGCGTGAAATAATTTTAAAGAATCAATAAAAAAATCCCAAATTCCTAATTGAAGGAACTTGGGATTTTTCATATTTTAGATTACTATAAATATTTCTTTAAAACTGCTTCTTTCAATTTTGGTATTTCAGCAATTTCTTTCTCTAAAGATTTAATTTTTTCTTCTATTTTTTCTATTTCTAAAACTATTTTTTTCTGTTCTAGAATAGATGGAAGTGGAATCTTGAAGTCTTCCAATTGTTGTTTAGTAATCGCTTCTCTTGAAGTTGCACCATCTCCAATTTCCAATAATTGATTTTTATATAATTCAGAAATTAAAATCGTTTGGACATATTTTGGCAAAGATTTTTCATTTACTCGAATAATTGAAACATGCTGATTTACCCTTGCAGGTAAATATTTTTCAGGCACAATACAACATCTGCAAATTGATGCTCCAGTAATATTGAATAAAACATCATTTTTTTCAACTGTTACACCTTTTAGTTTTTCAGCTTGTATTTCATCGATATAAGCCAACCCTTTTTCATAAAATTCATTATCATAAACATTTTGACTACGAATTAATGAAATTCCACTTTGTTTATAAGAACCTTCTCCTCCCAGTGGAGTTGCTCCACTTCCTATTTTGGAGGTAATGTTTGATAATGAAATTAATTCTCCTGAAACTTTAGAAACAACATTTTTAATATTTGCTTTTTGTTTTTCTATTTCATCTTTTACTTTCTCTTCTTTTATTTCTAAAGCTTCAATTTCTAAAATAATTTTTTTCTGAACATCTATTGGCGGAAGTGGAATCTTTAATGAATTAAAAGTTTCAATTTCAAGATTTTTTTGCGCTACACCTTGTCCACATGAATAAATCATTTCTTGGTTCAAAAATAAATATTGATTTAGATATTCTTGATTTAAAATAGTCGAGTTAATTGTGTTTAAAGTTAAACCGGAATCATTTAAAAAAAACTTTCCTTGAATATATCTGACACATTTTGGAGACATCCCAAATCTTGAGATGATAAAAACATTTTCTCTATTAAAATTATCCGATTTAAAAGTTTCGCCACCGCCACCATATACAGGATAAATATGTCCTTGCTCTGATTTTTTAACTATCCTAGTTCCATAATCAATAACAGAAATTTCTCCAAGTTTTTTTAAATCCCATTTACTTTCAATTTCATTTTTTTTTTTAATCGAAAGCGAAATGTTTTTTTCAAATTCCACTCGATCAAAAGTTAACATATCAATTAAATTATGACGAGAAACATTTTTTTCTATAACATTACTAATAGAAAAATCAAAATCACCATGAAATGCTTTGTAAATATAAGTACTTGCCTTTTCAGGATTATCAAAAACTTCTGCATCAAAAAGTTGAGTACATTCTTCTATATGTTTACCTCTTTGTATAGGGTGTATACCCTCACTTCCTCTTCTGTTAGAGAATTCATAACCTAAGAAACGTTTTTCTGCATCTTTTTCGCCACTCTTTACTAAAACCACCTTCTGAGGATAAGCAATTACAAAATAGTATAATTTATCCGCTTCTTTTTCTAAAAGTAAATTCCAAAATTCTTTATCGTTTTTGGCTTTTAGTTTCTTTTTATACTCTATATAAATTTCGTGTGTTTCAATTGCTTTATTTGGTTCCTTTTTCAATAAAGAAATATAATCTTCAAAAGAAATTCCTTCCCAAACATGGTTTATATATTTAGCAACTGGTTTTTCAATTCCATTTAATGTAACATCTTGTAAAACTGAGAAAAACTTTTCTACTCCAATTTTAATATTAGCACTTTCGTAATTATTTCTTCTTCTTAAAAATAAAGTTACAGTATTGGTTCCTGTTGCCATAAAAGTATTAGAACCTAATTCAGCTATTCCAACAATATCAAAATATTGCAAAATAATTTCACGGGATTTAGAGTAAATACCAGTATTGCTTAAAATAGAACTTGGCAAAATAATTCCAGCCACACCCCCATCTTTTAACAATTGTTTTGTACGCTCAATAAACAAACATTCAATTTCAGAACTGCTATCTGTTAGTTTATTATAAAGTTCAAAATCATTGTCTTTATAAAATGATCTTGCAGCATTTTTAAAAGCTGAAACTGAATATGGCGGGTTTGATACAATTATATCGAATTGTTTGTTTTCTTGCGGGAAATCTTTGTCTTTATGTAATAATTTACCTTTATAATCAGGATGGGAGAAATTTGCTAAACCATCCGAATGAATAACATTTGCTAAACCATCACCATGCAAATAACATCCTACTTTTCCAACTTTTACTAAACGATAATCTTTTTCAATTCCGTAAACATATTGTATTGCCCAAGCAAAATGATCATCTTTCCAGTTTCTTATTTTCTTTGCAATGCTAGGGTTATATTTTTTATCATCTTCTTGATCAATTAAACGTTGCATTTCATGCATTGTTTCTGTCAAAAAGTGGCCACTTCCTGCTGCATAGTCCATTACATATGGCAAAAGCGTATCATTATCAATTTTTGCAGAATTTAATTTATTACGCAAAATAGTATCTATTGGTAAACTTTTAATAACAAATTGAGCAACGGGAACTGGTGTAAAAAACTGTCCTGATTCTTGTTTTAAACCTGTAGTTAAAAGTAATTCAAAGAAATCTGAAAGATATTGCTGTTTCTTGGTATAGCGGAGCTTATATTTTTGTAAAAGTTCAACAATCTCTTTTACAACAACAGCATTTTCATTAAAAGACTGTTCGTCATAAACGTCTTTTATTGCAAACTCATTGTTTTTTTCTAATCGAATTTTTCGAAACTCTTCGATAATTGGATTTCTTTGTTCCTCTGTTAAAGTTGGAAATTTATTTTTGAATTCTGTCTCAGAAAAGTCCGTTACCACCTTTTCTAAAAATTCATGCATCCCATTCTTATATAAATCCGTAAGTCTTAATTGAAAAGTTCTATGAGTATCTACACCTTCCAACCATTGAAATCCAAGTTCATTATCTGTCCCTTCATTGGTTTTTTCATCGTAAATTTTACAAAGGAATAATGTGAAAATCCTATTAAAAGCATTTCCTTTATCAGAAACTACATTATGACGTAAAATTTCCAGAAAACGATTAAAAATAAAACTGCTGTCTTCTTGGCGAATTTCTTCAAGATCATTAATCGTTAAAGCTTTACTTTCAAAATTATAAGGATTAACCCAATTATCAAAAACACCATTGTCTTTGGTCAGTTTATTCCATTTTTCATAAAAATCTTTTACATCACCAGTTCTGTAATCGTCTTCTATTTTTACTATTTCACTTTTAGAAACAATATCGTTTCCTTTTAACTCTGATGCATAAAGCATGATAATATCAGCTTTATTACTAAATTTAAAATAAGTAAAAAGCTGGCCACCATCTTTTTTGATTCTGTTAAATTCTTTATCGAATTCTTTTCCGTAAGTCTTACATTCAATTAAAAGATATTCTGAACCATCTTCACGAGTCACACAAATATCTAATCGTCCAGAAAATCCATGCCCTGCAGGATATACTTTCTCTAATGAAATATTTTCAGGTTTATATCCTTTTTCTAAAAGTCTATTTACACATTCAAGAACAACCCAGTCTTCGGGCTTACAAATATTCTGAATATCTTTTCCTTGAATTTTAATTTTCCCTCCAAAATTAAATGTCAATTTTTCAAAATCAACTTCAATAGAATATCCATCGGAATATTTTTTAATAAAAATCCCTGACGCATTTTCTTTTGCTTGAAAACCAATGTTTTGTATTAATTTTTTAGTAGGCATTTAATAAATTTTGAGTTATTTAAATTCAATTATGAAAAATTAAATTTGTAAGTAATGTATTATATTGCTAATAATTACAAAAATATAATAAAAAGAAATCAATTTTCCATTATAAGAAAAATATTTTAAACCAATATACTAACAATAAAAAAATCCCAAATTCCAATTTAAAGGAACTTGGGATTTTTATGGTGAAATTCCGAATTCGGGCTCGGAATTTCACTATCAAAAATTAAAACTATTAATGAGTATGTTTCGGATTAAAACCATCTTCACTTAATTCTGTTGGTGTATAATCAGCATGCATTTCTGCTTCGTAGTCGATTTTTTCACCTTTAGAGAATTTTCTAATGATTTTCTCCATAATATCATAGATAACAGGAACCACAATTAACGTAAGGAATAATGAAGAAATCAAACCTCCAATAATTACCCATGCCAATCCGTTTTTCCATTCTGCTCCTGCTCCAGATGCTAATGCAATTGGGAACATACCAAATACCATCGCAATTGTTGTCATCAAGATCGGACGTAAACGTGCATGGTTTGCTTGAATCAAGGCATTTCTGATAGATTCCCCAGCTGCCCTACGCTGATTGGTATAATCGACAAGCATGATCGCATTCTTACACACCAGACCAATCAACATGATCACCCCTAAGATGGTAAAGATATTCAATGTATTGTTTGTTAATGCCAGTGCAAATAAAACTCCAATGAACGAAAGTGGGATAGCAAATAATACGACAAACGGGTGAACGAAACTGTCATATAATCCAACCATTACAAGGTAAACCAAAATAATAGCGGCTAATAATGCGATTCCTAAAGTACCAAATCCTTCTGATTGGTTCTCTTGGTCACCACCCCAGATGTAATTAACTCCTGTTGGTTTTTGCAATTTATCTAATTTTGCTTGCCATTGCTGAACGATTGTTCCTGCTGGAACCCCAACGTTCTGACCTTGTACGGTTACAGAAGCTGTTTTATCTCTACGCTCTAGTTTACTTGGTCCTGAACCTTCTGTAATTGTTGCGAATTGGTTTAATTTAATTTGCTGGCCTGCATTGTTGATGAAAATCAAATTACTAACGTCTGTGATGTTTTTTCTATCAAATTCGTTGTATTTAATGTTGATGTCATACTCGTATTCACCAGCTCTAAATTTACCATCCGTATTACCACTATAAGCTGTCTGCATGGTCAAACCAACTGTTTGAAGTGTTAATCCTAACGCAGCCATTTTATCTCTGTCAACCTGAACGTTGATCTCAGGGTTTCCGTCCTCAACTGTTAATTTAATCTCAGTTGTTCCAGGAATAGTACGCAATTCTGCTTCGGCAAGTTTAGCAAATTTCATGGCGCTTTCTACGTTCGGACCTGTTACGATCAAACCTAAAGTTGCATCCTCAGCAGTACCTAAGATACCTACAGGAACTGTTTTTACTTTTGCACCAACTAAAACTTTTTCCAGTTTACGTTTCACTTTTGCAGCGTATACATTGGCATCATCTGTACGATCTTTTTGATCGATCATTTTAACGTCAATCTCCGCTTTGTACGCAGTTGCCTGAGCCGCTCCTAAACCTTCACTGGTTTGACCAACTGTAGTAATTTGACTGAAAACATATTTCTCTCCTTTTAAGAAAGCTTCTGCTTTTTGCGTCATAAAGTTAGTTTGCTCTAACGAAGCATCTTTTGGCATCTCGATTTGCACTAAGAACTCACCACTATCAGATGATGCGAAGAACTCTCCTCCAATATATCCACCTCCCATTAACCAGAAGATTGTACCAAAAAACATTACAAGGATAACTCCCATTGTTTTAATGTAGTGATCTAAACACCAGTTAAGCAAGTTTGATACCCAGTTTGTAAAACGAGTCAAATAGCTTTCGAAACCAAGAATGATTTTTCCGAAAAGATTTTTACCTTCAATATGCTCTAGTTTTCCAAAACGAGAAGATAACCACGGAATAATGGTAAACGAAGCCAACAACGAGAACATTGTAGAAATAATTACCGTAACACAGAACTGTGTAATAATGTTCGATACTAATCCTGTACTCATCGCAATCGGTAAGAACACCACCACAATTACTAATGTAATCGAAGTTACTGTTGCACCAATTTCGGCAGTTCCATCATAAGCGGCACGAATTCGGCTTTTACCCATCTCCATGTGTCGATAAATATTCTCTAGTACCACAATCGCGTCATCCACAAGAATACCAACCACAAGAGATAAACCAAGTAAAGACATTAAGTTAAGCGTGTAACCTAACAAATAAATTCCAATAAATGTTGCAATCAAAGATGCTGGAATAGATACCATTACGATTAATGAGTTTCTAATACTGTGCAAGAAGAACAACATTACGAATGCTACCAGAATAACCGCAATTAATAAATCGTGTACAACAGAATCTGCTGCTTCAAGAGTAAAGACAGTACTGTCTTTTGCTACTTCTAATTTTAATTGAGCCGATTTATAATCGCTCTCTAATGTTTTAATTGTTTTAATCAACTGCTCACTTACCGCTACGGCATTGGCATCTGATTGTTTTACAATTTGAAGTACAATAGCACTTTTTTGATCTACACGCGCAATTTTCTCTGCGATTTTTTGTGTATCCTGAACATCTGCAATTTCTCCTAAACGAATTTGAATTCCGTTTTGAGAAGAAACCACTAAGTTTCTTAATTCGTCAACATTTTTATATTTACCCGCTAAACGAATTAAGATTTTTTGGTTACGAGTTTGAATATTACCTGTTGGGAAATCTAAGTTTGAACTCAAGATTGTCTGCTGAACTTGCGGAACAGAAAGTCCGTAACCTTGCATTTTTACTGCATCAAGGTTTACTTGAATCTCACGCTCTTGACCACCAATAATGTTTACCTGAGCAACCCCTTGTACACGAGATAAAACTGGAGCAATCTTTTTATCGATCAAATCGTAAAACGCTGCTTCGTCCATTTTTCCATTTGCACCAAGCGTCATAATTGGTAAATCACTCAAAGAGAATTTAGTCAATGACGGCGGATCTGCATCATCTGGCAAGTCACTCAAAATCGCATTGATTTTACGTTGAGCATCATTCATCGAAATATCAACATTTGCGTTTGACGTCAATGTGATCGATACAATCGAAAGACTCTCATAAGATTTCGAATCGATTTTTTTGATATTTTCAAGAGACGCAATCGCATCTTCAATTTTCTTTGTCACTGTATTTTCAACCTCACTTGGAGAAGCTCCAGGATATACAGTTGAAACCGTAATTACGTTGGTTTCGAATTTTGGGATCAGCTCGTAGCCTAATTGGCTGTAACTGAACAATCCACCTAGTGTCAGAATTGTAAACAAAACAATTACCAACGACGGACGTTTTATGGATATTTCGGCTAATTTCATATATTTTGTTTTAGGCTGTAGGCTATACGCTGTAGGCTTTAGGCTTTTTTGAAAGGCTTAAAGCTTATGGCTTACGGCTTAAAGCGGTACAATTATTTAATAATTTCTACTGTATTTCCGTCTTGTAAGTTGATTTGACCCGTAACAATTACAGTTTCTCCGTCATTTAAACCATTGATGATTTCAACTTTATCTCCTAAAATTCTTCCTGCTACTACTTTTCTTAATTTAGCAACACCGTTTTCTACAACAAAAATCTCGTTACTGCTCACGCTACCAACAAATGCATTTCTAGGAACCACTTTCAAGTTTTGTTTTTGGCTCTTAGCACCAAAGTTTGCCGTTCCGTACATACCTGCTTTTAAGTCGTTATTAGCATTGTTTGTAATTTCAATTTCTACAGGGAAATTTAAAGACGCATCTGCTTTTGCAGCGATGAAAGTAATTTTTCCGCTAAATGATTTATCAGGATAAACACTTGCTGTAATGTCTACAGTTTGTCCTAATTTTAAACTAGCAACTTGAGTTTCGTTTACTGTAACTGTCAATTTTAATTTAGAAACATTTACAATATCAAATAAAGCAGTTGCAGGCATTCCAGCTAAAATAGATCCTGGTTCGATATATTTTTTATTGATGTATCCATTAATTGGCGCTTTTACTCTTGTATCTCCAACATTGATTTTTGCTTGAGTATAGTTAGATTGAGCATTAGTTAAAGCTAATTTTGCTTGATCTAATTGCTGTTTTGTAACACCGCCTGTTTTGAAAGCATTTTCATATCTAACATAATCAGATTTTGCGTTTTGATATGCTGCTTCAGCTGCTTGAGCATTTACATTGATAACATCACCTCTTACTGTTAAAAGAGTTTGACCTACTCTTACATAGTCACCTTCTTTAACTAAAACACTAATTACTTTTCCAGATTTTTCAGCAGAGAAAGTCAATTCTTGAATTGGTGCGAAGTTTCCGTTTGCAGTAAAACCTAAGTTAACATCTTCTGTTTTTACTGTAGCCACTTTTACAGAAACTGCTGCGTTTTTTTCTGCTACAATGGCAGTTTTCGCTTCGTTTTCTGCTTTGTTCTTATTTAAAATGTAGCTAACTCCAAAAAAAGCTACAATTATGATTACGACTGTTATAATTATTTTCTTCATTGTAATAATTTGTTATTTAGTAAGAGATTTAAGTTCGCCTTTCGATTTGATTAGAGATATTTCGGCAATTTTATAATTTAAAACTGCTCTTGTAAAATTATTTTGAGCTTCAAGTGATGCGTTTTCTGCATCAAGCAAATCGGTTAAAGATGCTAAACCTTGAAGGTAATTGTTTTTGGTATTTCCTAAGATTTCTAACGCCAAACGCATATTTTCTCTCTGATTTTCAATAGTCACAAGATTATTATTAATCTGAGCCATTGCATTTCTATAATCTAAATCAAGAGAAAGTTTTGTGTCTTTAATGTCTTCTTGCAACTCTCTGATTTGAACATCTGCCTGTCGTACTTTTGCACGAGTTCCGAAACCTGTAAAGATTGGCACGTGTAAGTTTAAAGCAACAGCTGAGAAATCTGACCAGTAAACTCCTTTTTCTGGTTTTGCAAACCAAGGCATTTCAGGTCCTTGTCCGATGTAATTGTAACCTGCAGACAATGAAAGTGTAGGATAATAACCTGCTTCAACCGCTTTTTTATTGAATACTAAAAGTTCTTCTTGTTTCTTCAAAAGCAAATATTCTGTTCTATTTTCAATATTTGGCTCTTGTGTTAAAGCAGCTGGCACAACTTCAAATTCTTCTTTTGGCATAACGATTTGAGTTTCGATAGGCATACCCATATAAAACTTTAATGCATTTTCCTGTAATTCGATCTGATTTTTAACCTGTTGACGATCTGTATCAATGTTAGACATTTTTACGATAATACGGTCTAAGTCAATTTTTTTAGCTAAACCATTATTAAACTGCCCTTGAACAATATCACGAACTTTTTCTGTATTTACATAGTTACTATCTAATAGAATAAGTCTTTCTTTTTGTACATAAACTGAATAATAGTTATTTGCAACTCGTTCAATAACTTGCTCTTCTGTCAATTGATCATTTATCTGATAAAACTCACGAGTCGTTTTTGCAGCTCTCAAACCCGTAAAAACAGATTGATCAAATAATGCCTGAGTTAAAGAAAGCCCTGCAGTTGAAGTCCATTTCTGTCCAAATGCTGCCTGAATTGTAGTTCCTGGCTGCCCAAAACCTGCACCATCGATAACTGTAGTCTGAATTACCGGATTATACGTTAAACTTCCGTTTGCACTAATTTGTGGCAAAGCTCTCGAACGTATTTCCTGAATCTGATACTCACTATTCTCTACCTGAAGCTTTGCTTTTTTAGCATCGGCTTTATTTTGAAGCGCATAATTGACCGCGTCTTTCAGGGTTAAAGTGGTTTGTGCGTTGGCAGTCAAGCCAATGGTGCACAAAAATATAAGAAGGATTCTTTTCATAAGTAGTTAAATATTTATTTTTTAAATTTTGAGATAGTATCGCCATTTTCCATCCTCACTCAGAATAATGACGATTGAATATATTTAGATGAATTAATTATTTATTCTTTTTAGCTGCTTTTCTAATTCTTCTACTCCTTTTAAAGTTGCCATTGCGCGAGTATGATATTCTAATGCTTCCAGCTCAATTCTTTGTGCTTCGCTTTCAGAAACGGTGTTTTCGTTTATATGAAAAACTAGCGTATAATAAAACTTGACATAAACCTCTATATTCAAATCGCTTCTGTAAAGACCTTCACGAATTCCCTTTTCAATATTTTCTCTAAACATCTGTGTACATTGATCAATTTCAAATGAAAGAATATTTTGATAAATCTCAGGGTAATGCTTTTTGAGTTGATAAATTGGAGAAGTATCAATGTTATTTTTAAACATGTCGCGGAACATTTCTCTAATCTCAAAATTTTCATGAATAGCATTAAAATTCTTTGCAATAATGGTATCCATGATTTCGTGTACCTGGCCATGAACCAGCGAAGTGCTCTCCTCAATTAAGACTTCTTTATTGCAGAAATACTTGTAAATCGTTTTTTTCGAAATACACATTTCGCCTGCAATATCGTCCATTGTAACACTCTTAAAACCAAGCTTTAAAAACAACTCGCTTGCTTTTGCTATAATCTTCTCTTTCATTTTAAATTCTCGATTGCATCACAAATATACTTTGGAAACTAAAATTAAAAAAATAGTTTCCTGTTAATTTGTAATAATTTTACATCAAATTATTGATTTGGTAAGATTTATATGCTAAATTCTAAATTTGCTATAAGTTTAATGTCTTTGCCTAAAGCAGCACCCGAAGCGTGGTTGAAAGAACTGTAATCTAAACCAAAGTCTTCACGTTTGATATTTCCTTTGATTTCAAAAGCTACTTTCTTTTCTCCGTTATAAATATTTTCCCCTAGAAATTCAGCATCCAATTCAACTACTCTTGTAATATCTTTTATAGTTAAATCTCCTTTGAAAAAATTGATGTTCTGATTTACTTTTTGAAACGATGTCGATTTGAAACTGATAATTGGATGCTCATCTTCTTCAAAAAAATCCTGAAGCTGTAAATAAGCATCTATAGATTGGAAACTTTCATTTTTATTATTGATATCTAATGAGAATTCTACAGAAGCATCTTCAATCTCATTATCTTCAATATTTACATACCCATCAAATTTATTTGAGTCTCCTCCCAAATAAGCAGTTCTTGATCGTCTCATTTTCAATAAAACATCTGATTGGCTAGAATCTAAGGTCCATTTTGTTTTCATAAATAGCTGATTTAATTGATTTTAAGAATCATTAAAACTCTTCATGGAAACTTTTACAGTGTTCTTAGTTTCCATTTTATCGCTGCAAATATAGACAGGAAACTCTGAATACCAAAAAAGTTTCCAAGTTTTTTATAAAAAATTTTAACATCTTAGAAATGAGACGGATTAAAAGCCTGTTTAAAGTGATTCATACGCTTTTAACATTTCATCCTTAGAAATTCATATTTGAATTGTATCTTTGAGCCGCGAAATCAGAATTTATTATGCACGATATAAGTCAGTACCAAGATTTTTTCATCAATTATCTACAGAGTCAAAACATACATAAAGAACCCAAAAATCTTTACGAACCTATTGAATACATTTTAGGACTTGGAGGAAAACGCATCCGTCCAGTTTTAACTTTAATGGCTGCAGAGGTTTTTGATACTGATTATTCAATTGCACTTCCGGCTGCAATGGCGGTTGAAGTTTTTCATAACTTTTCGCTTGTTCATGATGATATTATGGACGATGCTCCATTAAGAAGAGGACAAATTACTGTGCACGAAAAATGGGATTTAAACACTGGAATCCTTTCTGGAGACGCCATGCTTATTTTGGCTTATCAATATTTTGAACAATACGAGCCAGTTGTTTTTAGAAACCTTGCCAAATTATTCAGTAAAACAGCGCTTGAAGTTTGCGAAGGACAGCAATGGGATGTAGATTTTGAGACTCGTAAAGATGTTACGATTCCTCAATATCTTAAAATGATTGAATATAAAACAGCTGTTTTGGTTGCTGCAGCCATGAAAATGGGCGCAATTGTGGCTAAAACTTCTGAAAAAGAAGCAGATCTAATTTATGATTTCGGATTAAATTTAGGATTAGCTTTCCAACTTCAAGATGATTATTTGGACGCTTTTGGAGATCCTGAAACTTTCGGAAAACAAGTTGGTGGCGATATTATAGAAAACAAAAAAACCTATTTATATCTAAAGGCTTTAGAGTTTTCTACTGAGGATAAAGCTTCTGAATTAGAAAAATTATTCACGTTACAATTAGAAGATAATTCAGAAAAAATAGAAACGGCAAAAACTATTTTTAACGAATCTGGAGCATCACGCGCCACGCAAGAAGCTATTGAAATGTACACTTTAAAAGCCTTTGAAACCTTAGAAAAAATGGATATTAATTCTGAAAAAAAGGATATTCTAAGAACATTTGGCGAGAATTTAATGGGCCGTAAAGTTTAGTATTCAGGAAAAAATCTACAATCATAAATCAGCAATCTAAAATCTAAAATCACATGTTTGTAGCACCAGTAAATACCGAATCATTATTAGCGCAAGCGCAAGCAGAGACTTTATACCTTAGTCTTATTGAACAGCTTAATAAAGATTTTAATTTGGCCAATGAAGGAATCGATTTTCCGTTAAGCATTTCGCCAGATGAATTAAAAATTCAGCTTCACGAAAAAGTCTACAGAATGATTCAGTACAAATTTGCTGAATATTTAAATCTACTCTACATCATTGACGTTCCCGAAAATGAAATCAAACAACTAGATGGTTCGGATTTAGTTATTTTAGCTGAACAAGTTGCTTTCTTGATTTTAAAAAGAGAATGGCAGAAGGTGTGGTTCCGTAACTATTATAAATAAGGTTCTGAGGCGCTGAGATGCTAAGGTTTTTTATCATTGGAGCGAACGACATTATGTAATTTATCTAATTCACTCCAAAGTCCAAAATACTGGGTATCTATTTTACTTCCAATAATTTGGAAACGACCGCATTTAAAGCAAATCTTTGCTATTCCGATTGTCTTTTTTTTCTTTTTAAAAATAAAAATATCGCGATATTCAGGGATACAAGCATATTCATTAGTCTGAATAGAATCTTTTTCACTGAATACGTCTTGAATTTGTCTTTGTTGCTTACTTGATAAATTCGATTTTTTATAATCATATTTCAACAACAGATTCTCAAAATCTTTTTCGACAGTATTTGGATAATACCAATAAAAAAAGCTTGAGAATTCTTTTTTCTTTTCTATCTGTATATCATTATCCTTGGATAAATGTTCGAAATCACTTTTGAAATCAATATAATAATGATTGATTTCATCAGAATCAAAAAAAGGTCGTAATTCTTTTTTTATCACCTTTTCTCCATTGATATCCGGTTTCTTGGAATTACAACCTAAAAGTATAATTACCGTAATTATAAAAATAAATTTCTTCAAATTTCTGTATTTAAAGCTTACAATCTTAGCATCTCTCTCCTGACAGATATCGGGATAGCAACTTTAAAAATACACCCTCACAAAAGGCATAAATCCAGAACCGTAAAGGCTTTTATTAGGATTATATAAAACGTCATAACGTGCACCGATAGTGACACTTCCTGTTCTATAACCTGCTCCTAAATATAAAGCTGTATTCCAATAACTATCTGAATATGGACGATAATAATTACCATAAATATCATATCCTCCTTCATATTGACTATCGACCCTTACTTGTTCTAATTCAGCTGACAACTGGATTTCTGGAATTGGATTTACTAAACCAATAAAACTTCCTCCCCAAACAAACGATTCGTAATAATCTCTTTGATATAAATAACCAAATTGCAATCCAACACCGACTGCAACAATTTCGTTAACATTATAAATGGCGCTCGGCATAACCGAGATATTGGTGTAACCAGATCCGAAACCCAATCCGAGTCCTCCACCAAATTGAACTTTGTCCCAAAAATGATTACTGTTGTCAATGACATATTTTTGTTGTCCAATACTATAACTTGAAAACAAGACCGCCAAAATCACAAAAAAATATCTGAAATCGATTGAAGATTGAATTTTATTCATAGTTAACGTTTATTTTAACAAATTTTTACGTAAAAGTACGTAAAAAAAAGATTTAAATAAATGCGATTGTTGTACTTTTGCCTTTCTATATAACAAAAAAGTATATTCACTCATATTATGGATAGGTTTTCATTTTTAAACGCAGCGCATACTGAGTTTTTTGCACAATTATACGATCAATATTTAGTTAACCCAGACAGCGTAGAGCCTAGCTGGAGAAGTTTCTTTCAAGGTTTTGACTTTGGACAAACGACTTATAATGACGAAAACCCTGTGCAAACGATCGTTGAGTACGTGACTAGCGATAACACAGATTACAGTCAGATTTCTGAAAAACTAAAGAAAGAATTTAACGTTCTTAAATTAATTGACGGATACCGTACGCGCGGGCATTTATTCACGAAAACAAATCCTGTTCGTGACCGTAGAACTTCATCTCCAACTTTGGATATCGAGAACTTCGGATTATCTACAGCAGACCTTTCAACTGTTTTTGATGCGGCTCAAACAATCGGAATGGCGCCATCTTCTTTGCAAGATATCGTAAATCGTCTAAAAGCTATTTACTGCCAGCATATCGGTATTGAGTACATGTACATTAGAAATCCTAATGTAGTAAAATGGATTCAGGACAAATTAGCTGTAAATACAAATCAGCCTAACTTCTCTTCTGACGAAAAGAAAACAATCTTAAATAAATTAAACGAAGCTGTTTCTTTTGAGAATTTCCTTCATACTAAATATGTTGGACAAAAACGTTTCTCATTAGAAGGTGGAGAATCTATCATCCCAGCTCTTGACGCTTTGATCGAGCAAGCTGCTGAAAAAGGTGTTGAACAATTCGTAATGGGAATGGCTCACCGTGGTCGTTTGAACGTTTTGGCAAACATCTTCGGAAAATCTACTCAAGATATCTTTGGTGAGTTTGACGGAAAAGATTACGATCAAGAATATTTTGACGGTGACGTAAAATACCACTTAGGTCTTACTGCTGACAGAAAAACAAGATCTGGAAAAAGCATCAACATCAACTTAGCACCAAACCCTTCTCACTTAGAGACTGTTGGAGCTGTTATTGAAGGTATTACAAGAGCAAAACAAGAAAGACATTTCCCAGAAAATATTTCAAAAGTATTGCCAATCGCTGTTCACGGTGATGCGGCTATCGCTGGTCAAGGTATTTTGTATGAAATCATTCAAATGTCTTTATTGGACGGATACAAAACTGGTGGTACAATTCATATCGTGATCAACAACCAAGTTGGTTTTACAACAAACTACTTAGACGCTCGTTCTTCTACTTACTGTACAGACGTTGCCAAAGTAACACTTTCTCCAGTATTGCACGTTAACGCTGACGATGCTGAAGCTGTTGTTCACGCTGTATCTTTTGCATTAGATTACAGAATGCAGTTTGGACGTGACGTATTTATCGATTTATTAGGATATAGAAAATACGGACACAACGAAGGTGATGAGCCACGTTTTACTCAGCCTGTTTTATATAAAATCATTGCTAAACATAAAAACCCAAGAGACATCTACGCAGAGAAATTACTTTCTGATGGCGTAATTGATGCTTCTTACGTGAATGCTTTAGAAAAACAATACAAATCTCAATTGGAGGAGAACTTAGAAGCTTCTCGTAAAAAAGATTTGACTATCATTACTCCATTCATGAAAAACGAGTGGGAAGGTTTTGTTCAGGTTACAGACACGCAAATGCTTCAAAAAGTTGATACTTCTTATCCAAAAGAAAAATTAACTCAGATTGCAAATGCTATTTCTAATTTACCTGAAGACAAAAAATTCATCAGTAAAATTCAAAAATTAATCAACGACAGAAAAACAATGTTCTTTGAAACTAATCTTTTAGATTGGGGAATGGCAGAACATTTAGCATACGGATCTTTATTACAAGAAGGTTTTGATGTTCGTATTTCTGGACAAGACGTAGAAAGAGGAACTTTCTCTCACCGTCACGCTGTAGTTAAAGTTGAAGATTCTGAAGAAGAAGTAATCTTAATCAATAGCCTTGAAGACAAAAAAGGAAACTTTAATGTTTACAACTCTCACTTATCTGAGTATGGAGTTTTAGGTTTTGATTACGGATATGCATTAGCAAGTCCAAAAGCTTTAACAATCTGGGAAGCACAATTTGGAGATTTCTCTAACGGAGCTCAAATTATGATTGACCAATACATTTCTTGTGGTGAAGATAAATGGAACAACCAAAACGGTATCGTTCTTTTATTGCCTCACGGATACGAAGGACAAGGTGCTGAGCACTCTTCTGCAAGAATGGAGCGTTACTTACAGCTTTGTGCAAGACATAATATGTATGTTGCAGATTGTACAACTCCTGCTAACTTCTTCCACTTATTAAGAAGACAATTGAAAACGAATTTCCGTAAACCATTGGTTGTATTTACTCCAAAAAGTTTACTTCGTGACCCAAGATGTGTATCTCCAGTAGAAGATTTAGTAAACGGAAGTTTCCAAGAAACAATTGATGATACTACAGTAAACAAAAAAGATGTTAAAACATTAGTTTTCGTTACTGGTAAATTCTACTATGATATTACTGCAGAAAGAGAAAACAACGGAAGAAAAGACGTTGCAGTTGTTCGTATTGAGCAATTATTCCCTTTCCCAGTTGAGCAAATCAAAGAAATCATTGCAAAATATCCAAATGCTGATGATTATGTTTGGGCACAAGAAGAACCTAAAAACATGGGAGCTTACAGCTTTATGTTAATGAACTTTGATCTTGTAAAATGGAGATTGGCTTCATTAAAAGCATACTCTGCTCCTGCATCTGGAAGTTATACGCGTGCTAAACGCCGTCACGCAGATGCAATTAGAATGGTATTCGATAAAAACTTATTTAGATAATTAAAAAATAATTGTTTCAAGTTTCATGTTTCGGTTTCAAGTGCAACAACTTGAAACTTGAAACTTGAAACCATAAAAACCTTAAACAAAAACAAGATGATTTTAGAAATGAAAGTCCCATCACCAGGGGAATCAATAAAAGAAGTTGAAATTGCAACTTGGTTAGTAAAAGACGGAGATTATGTAGAGAAAGATCAGGCTATTGCTGAAGTTGATTCAGATAAAGCTACTCTTGAATTGCCTGCTGAAATGAGCGGTGTAATTACACTAAAAGCTGAAGAAGGTGATACAGTTGCAGTAGGTGCTGTAGTTTGTTTAATTGATACAGATGCTGCTAAACCAGCAGGAAGTGCTCCAGCGGCACCAGCGGCAGAAGCTCCAAAAGCTGAGGCTCCTAAGGCAGAAGTAAAAGCAGAAGCTCCAAAAGCTGAGCCAGTTCAAGCTCCAGCTGCTACAAGTTATGCAGCAGGAACTCCATCTCCAGCAGCAAGAAAAATATTAGACGAAAAAAATATTGCTCCAGCTTCTGTATCAGGAACTGGTAAAGGCGGAAGAATTACTAAAGATGATGCTGTAAACGCAGTACCTTCAATGGGAACTCCAACTGGTGGAAGCCGTGGAACTGAGCGTACAAAATTATCAATGTTGCGTCGTAAAGTAGCAGAAAGATTAGTTTCAGCTAAAAATGAAACTGCTATGCTTACTACTTTCAACGAAGTAAACATGACGCCAATCAACCAAATTCGTAATGAATACAAAGATGCTTTCAAAGCTAAACATGGTGGTTTAGGTTTAGGTTTCATGTCATTCTTTACAAAAGCAGTTACAAGAGCTTTACAATTATACCCAGATGTTAACTCAATGATGGATGGTGACTACAAAATCGCTTACGATTTTGCTGATATCTCAATCGCAGTTTCTGGACCAAAAGGATTAATGGTTCCTGTTGTTCGTAACGCTGAACTTTTAACTTTCCGTGGAATTGAAGCTGAAATCAAAAGATTGGCTTTAAGAGCTCGTGATGGTCAAATTACAGTTGACGATATGACTGGAGGAACTTTCACAATCACTAACGGTGGTGTTTTCGGAAGTATGTTATCTACTCCAATCATCAACCCTCCTCAATCAGGAATCTTAGGAATGCACAACATCATTGAGCGTCCGATTGCTGTAAACGGAAAAGTTGAAATTCACCCAATGATGTATGTAGCTCTTTCTTATGATCACAGAATTATCGACGGACGTGAGTCTGTTGGTTTCTTAGTTGCTGTAAAAGAAGCTTTAGAAAACCCATTAGAATTATTAATGAATGGCGACGCTAAACGTGCTTTAGAGTTGTAATTTTTAAGTAATTTTCGACAATACAAAAGCCTGTTCTTTCATTAGAACAGGCTTTTTTTTGCTTAAAATTAGCTTAAGATTAGCTTAAGATGTTAATTTTTTGCATTAATGAAAATTTTAACCTTTAAAAAATAATTTATTTAGAATAAATAAAAACAACTTGCCTGATTGCTCTCCAGCAGTTAAATTTGCACTATCAAAATTAATTCTAAATAAAAATGAAATTAAAATTTACGATTTCGCTATTAACTTTATGCTTTGTTCTACTTACGGGAACATCTGTTTTGGCACAGGAGAAAGCGACAATAAAAGGTCAGATTAGTTCGGATAGTGGAACAGCAGATAACATTTCTGTTGCTTTAAAAGGAACAAAAATCGGAACAAACACAGATACTAAAGGGAATTATGAAATAAAGAACCTTAAACCGGGAACTTATATTATTAGAGTTTCGGCAGTTGGATTTACATCTAAAGAAAAAAGTATCACTCTTAACAGCGGAGACGAATTAATTGAAAATTTCAGTATTAACTCAAACTCTGAGCAGTTAAACGAAATTGTAATTAACGGAAACGGCAGAAAAAATCCTCTGGCACGCAAAGAAACACAGCAAGTATCAAGATTACCGCTTAAAAATCTTGAAAACCCACAAGTATATACTACCATTACAAGCGAGCTTTTAAAAGAGCAAGTCGTTACAAACCTTGATGATGCGCTTAAAAATGCTCCAGGATTAAATCCGTTATGGGCTTCTACAGGTCGTGGAGGCGATGGAGCAGGATATTTCTCTTTACGAGGATTTGCTGTACAGCCAACTATGATTAACGGTTTGCCAGGTTTAACAAACGGAAGTTTAGATCCTGCAAACATCGATAAAATTGAAGTAATAAAAGGACCTTCTGGAACTTTATTTGGAAGCAGCCTTATTTCTTATGGTGGTTTAATCAATATGACTACCAAAAAACCTTATGACCGTTTTGGCGGAGAAGTGACTTATACGGCAGGAAGCTACGGATTAAACCGTGTTACTGCTGATGTAAATACTCCATTAGACGAAGAACACAAAATTAACTTCCGTCTTAACACTGCTTACCACAGCGAAAACAGCTTTCAAGATGCTGGATACAGAAAATCTTTCTTCTTTGCTCCTTCATTGTCTTATGAAGTAAATGACAGACTTTCATTTTTCATCAATACTGAATTCATGAAAAACGAAGCGACTAACCCAACGATGCTTTTCTTAGATAGAGCTGCTCCATTAAGAGTTCACAATATTGACGAATTAGGTTATGATAACAAACGTTCATATACAAGTAACGAACTTGCAATTCAGACACCTTCTTATAGTCTTCAAGGACAAATGAACTATAAAATTTCTGATCAATGGACTTCTCAGACAGTAATTTCTAGAGGTTCATCAAAATCAGAAGGATATTATACTTATTTATATGAAGGAACAAAATCAATTCCTCAAATCACCGAAGGAATTGTTTTAGGACGTTCTATGAACTATCAAAACTCTACAACTTTAACTACAGATATCCAACAAAACTTCATTGGAGATTTCAGAATCGGAAGTTTAAGAAATCGTATTGTTGCCGGTTTAGATTACTTCAACAGAGGACAAATCGATAATGGATCTGGATATGTAAGAAATGGAAATGTATATATCGGAAACATGGATTTAGCAACTGTTAACCAATATGTATTTGGTATTACAGATCCAAAAAAATATGTTACAGATGGAGATAATGGTAATTTAACAAAAGCCGGTTCAGACAAACTTTTGGCCGAAGCTGCTGCAAATAACAACAAAACTAAACAAGAAGTTTTTAGCGCTTATGTTTCTGATGTTATTAATATTACTCCTTCATTATCTGCAATGGGAAGTTTACGTGTAGATCGTTTTATGACAGCTGGAGACGTAACTACCAGTGATGATGATTATAACCAAACTGCCTTTTCTCCAAAATTTGGTTTAGTTTACCAGCCAATTATTGATAAGGTTTCGATTTTTGCAAACTACATGGATGGTTTTGCCAACTCTGCTCCAACAAGCGATATTTTACCTGACGGAAGTTCTAGTCCAAGAACTTTCAAACCAGAGCATGCTAACCAATTTGAAATTGGAACTAAATTAAATGTTCTTAAAGATAAAGTTTACGCAACTTTTAGCTACTATGACATTCAGGTAAAAGATCAGGTATATACCGTATACGGAACTAGTGGTTCTGTTAACACTCAGACATCTTACCAAAACGGTGCTCAAAGAAACAAAGGTTTTGAAGCAGAAATCGTGGCAAGTCCAGTTCCTGGTTTAAACATTGTAGCAGGCTATAGCTATGTAGATGCAATCTTAAACGCAGGAGATCCTGATTTCGTAGGACACAGACCAGAAAGCTCTGGACCAAGAAACTCAGCAAACTTCTGGGCAAGCTATAAATTCTTAGAAGGAGATTTACAAGGATTTGGTTTAGGTTTTGGAGGAAACTATGCTGACAAAAACCTAATCATGAACAGAACAATTACAGGTCAGTTTACTATACCTTCTTACACTGTTTTAAATTCATCAATTTTCTACGGAACAGAAAAATATACATTGACACTTAAACTAGACAACATAGCAAATGTTGACACTTACGATGGATGGTCAACTATTCATCCAAGAAACATGAGAAGCGTTGCTGCTAGTTTCGCTTATAGATTCTAATAAAACAACAAAAACACCTTCCTTAATCGGAAGGTGTTTTTTAAATTCTAATTGATTATGATTACAATTGCCAGTCTTATCGTTTTCTTAGCTTTTTATACACTGTATTATACTTCGAAAAGAGCAGTGTTGTCGTATGATTTGGGGTTTGAAAAATGGATGCAGAAAAATCCAAAACAAACTAAAATCATCGGATTAATGCTTTTGCTTTCTGCTTACGCAATGTGGCTTTTCACACAATCTTTAGGCTGTGGCACCTTGATGTTTTTCATTCAGCTGATGACTGTGGGAAGCTTAATCATTATCCTAACTCCTTTAAAAAAAATAAATAGCAAACTACTTTTGGCTTTGCTGCTTTTTGTTGCTGTAACTGAAATTTATTACAACTAAAATCCAATTTAAATTATAATATGCCAGCAAATCCAAAATATCTAAATCCTTCTTTTTGGCCTCGTTTTTCCAAAATTACTGCTGCAATTTTAGGCGGATACTTTGTTTCTGTTACTTTTCATCTGGCTTTAGCGGCTTGGTTTAGCCGAAAAGATATCTTAATCACAATGGCTTTCAGCGGTTTTATTCTTTGGGTAGCCTTAATGATTATTGCTTTTTTAGCCAAAAGCGGCTGGAAAATTTGGGGAATTTACATTCTGCTGTCTCTACTTTTTTGTCTTTTCATTTATCTAGGTCAAACCTATAATACGGCACAATAATATTTATGAATAACCGTCATTACAATATCTATTTTCACACGCATACTGTCAGCGGAATCGTTATCAGTGTAGTTCTTTTTGTAATTTTCTTCGCTGGATCTTTTTCTTTTTTTAGAGATGAAATCATCAATTGGGAAAGAAATGAATCTACAGCAATCACAAGAGAAATTCAATTAGATTACAATAATGCACTGCAGCATCTTGACAAAAAATATGTATTGCATGGAAGAAATCTTACCATTTCTAAACCGTCTGTAGAAAATAGAGTTGCCGTTTACATGGAAGGAACCAAAGACACCTTGGCTCCAAAAAAACAGCAAGCTGGAGAGTTTTTTTATTTGGACAATAAAAATTACAAGAGCTACACTTATGAAGAATCTTATTCATTAGGTGAACTTTTATACCGTCTTCACTTTCTCGCACAAATTCCATATCCTGCAGGATATTATTTGGCAGGATTTACAGCTTTGTTCTTTTTATTCGCCATCATAACGGGAGTTCTCCTGCACTGGAATAAAATCGTTTCTAACTTTTACATGTTTCGTCCGAAAGAAAAATTAAAAACACTTTGGACAGATGCGCATACAGCATTAGGAATGATTGGTTTGCCATTTCAATTTGTATACGCGGTTACAGGAGCATTTTTTATGATTAAGCTTTTAATTGTAGCTCCAGCTGTAATGGCTTTATATAAGGGAGATCAAGATAAATTATACAAAGAACTGGAATATACTGATCCAGATTATAAGTTTGAAAATAAAAAACTGGCAAATCCATTTAACATTAACGAACTGGTTGCAAAAACCAAAAAGAACTGGGCCGATTTTGAAATTACCCGTGTTTTTATCCAAAATTACGGCGATGCTAATATGCATGTTTTGGTTGAGGGTGAACTTTTAAGCCACAAAAAATTTACCGGAATTGGAAAAGTAGTTTACAGAGTTGCTGATGGAAAAGAAATTGCCAAAAAAGACCCAATTGCACAAACGAGTTATTTAGATGTCGTAAAAAATGTTTTATACAGAATACATTTTGGCGATTATGGCGGATATGCTTTAAAAATTGTAAGCTTCATTTTAGGAATTATAACTTGTTTTGTCATTATTTCTGGAGTTATGATTTGGCTTGTTGCCCGACAAAAAAACAATATGCCAGAAAAGAAAAGACGCTTCAACGCTGCTGTTGTTCGTATTTACTTAGCGATTTGTTTAAGCATGTATCCAATTACAGCTTTGGCTTTTATAGGAAGTAAAATTTTCTACCCTTTAAGTCAGTCCAATCTGTATGCGCTTTATTTTGGAGGCTGGCTAATTCTTACCGTCTTCTTTATCATTAAAAAGGATGATGCTTTCACCAACAAGTTCTGCCTGATTTCAGGAAGTATTTTAGGATTCCTGATTCCAGTTGCAAACGGAATCGTTTCTGGAAATTGGTTTTGGAATTCTTTTATGCAAAACAAATTTCAAATTTTCTTTATAGATGTTTTCTGGATTTTCTTGGCATCAATTTCATTATACGTTGCCTATCATTTAAAACCTAAAAAAGCGGTTGCTTAATTAAGTTTTTTTTCAAAGAACATTTAATCTCGCAAAGTCGCGAAGTCGCAAAGAAGTATTCAAAATAAAACTTTGCAACTTCGCGACTTTGCGAGATTTTTCTTTGACCAATACTTTACCCTATAAACAAAATACTTTCGAAATATTTGCCCTATATAGATTTTGAGCATACTTTTACGCTTTTAATCAAAAAATGGGATTCAAAACCAAAATACGTTTTATACACAAATGGCTCGGATTAATTTCTGGGCTTATCGTTTTTATAGTCTGTATTACGGGTTGTATTTTCTGCTTTCATGATGAAATAAAAGACATTACCAGAAAAGAATGGCGTTTGGTTGAACCTCAAAACAAACCTTTTCTATCGCCATCTGAGCTGCAGGAAAAAGCAAAAGAAGCTGTTCCTGCAAACAAAGCCAGTATGATCGCTTATTATGGAAAAAATAGATCGGCAATTGTTTACACTTATTCAGACGCTGGAAATCTCTACTTATATTTTAATCCGTATACTGGAGAATATCTGAAATCTGAAAATCCAGAAACCGACTTTTTCATTATTGTAGAATACATTCACCTATATCTGCTTCTACCCGATTATATCGGAAAGCATATTATTGGCGGAGCGACGATCATTTTTATTTTATTGCTTATTTCAGGAGTCATACAATGGTGGCCAAAACGAAAGAGTGACATTAAAAGAAGTTTCACTATAAAATGGTCGGCAAAATGGCGACGCGTTAATTACGACTGGCATAATACTACTGGATTTTACATCTCAATAATAGCCTTAATTTTAGCTATTACCGGACTTACTTTTACCTATGAATGGGTTGGTGACGGAATTTATAAATCCTTTAACTTTGGAGGAGACAAAGCAGTTGAAACAAAAACTCCAGTAATTGATACCACCACATTCAAAGTAAATTCGGTTACAGCAATTGACAAAGCATTTGTTCAAACTCAGCAATTGCAGCCAAAAGCAGAAATGTTTTTTATAATGATTCCGCAGAAAAAAGGCGATATTGTCAGCACAGGCGCTTATCCACATACATTACGCTATGATCAGCAGAGCAATTATTATTTTCATCCGTCAAGCGGAAAATTAATCCAAAGCCAGACTTTTGACAAAAAAAGTCTAGGACTACAAGTTGTCGAAATGAATTACGGAATACATACCGGACAAGTTTTAGATCTTCCTGGAAAAATAATAGCTTTTACTGTGAGTTTAATTGCCGCCGCGCTACCTATCAGCGGATTTATAATTTGGTTTGGAAGAAACAGAAAATCTAAAAAAGTAAAAGCATAAAAAAACCGTCCCGAAATATCGGGACGGTCTCTTTATAAGTGATTTTTGAAATTATGATTAATTTCTGTTTGCTAAAGCATTTTTCTGTAAACTTTTAACTGAGCTCACTTTGTTGTCTACATAAGCAACTTCGCTTAAACTGTTTTCATTAAAGTAAATCCATTTTCCAGTTTTAACTCCGTCTGTGTATTCTCCAACGGTTTTTTTATTTCCTTTTTCGTCATAAGATACCCAAACACCGTCTAATTTACCGTCTTTAAAAAAGCCTTCTTGCTGCACTTTACCATTGTCATAGTAATACGTTGCTTTTACCTTGTTTCCAGCAGCTTCCAATTCAGGCTTTCCTTCTTGTGCAACTACAATTCCAGAGAACAATATTGCAGCTAAAATTACACTCTTTTTCATATCTTTAGGTATTTAATGTTAAGAAATCTTTATCAAATATAGTTAATAGTTTACATTAAAAAAACTTTTACTTAACAATTTGGTAACATAGAGTAAAAACTTAACATTGGAAATTTCCCAAAAAAGAAAAAACCAGCGCTCAAGCACTGGTTTTACTGGTATTTTAGAAATATTTAAATTTTACGATAACGTTGTAAATTTCGTAAAAAAATTAGTTCAATAATGCACTAAGTTGCTTATCAAGCTCAGGATCAGATGGTCTTGATGCATCAGATTTTAAAATATTGCCTTGCGGATCAATTAAAATAAATCGAGGAATTCCGGTGACACCGTAGTTCACAACAAACTCAGATTCCCAGTCTTTATCAGCAAATAGTTGAACGCCTCCTAACTTTTTATCCGTTACGAACTTTTTCCATTTTTCATTATCTTTTGCTTTATCAATAGAAATACTTACAAATTCAATATTTTTTCCATGATATTTTTCTTCAATCTTCTGCAAATACGGGATCTCAGCTCTACAAGGCGCGCACCATGTTGCCCAAAGATCAATGTAAACATATTTTCCTTTTAAATCAGAAAGTTTCGTTTTTCCTCCTTTAAAATTTTCATAGTCAAAACCTGGAGAAGCTTTTCCAACCATTTTATTTGCCTTTGCAACTCTTTCATATTCTTCACCCGCATATTGGTGAAAACTTTCGAAACTGCGTTTTAGAGCCGTTTTAAATTCAGGAGCAAAATCACCTTTTTCAAGACTTTCTATATCTGCTTTTAATTTACCATCAAGTAAAGCGGTAAATTCAGCCGATTCTTTTGCAAAAGCATCTTTCTGAAAATTTTCATCTTTTAAAGCTTGTTGAGCTAAAAAGTTACTTTCGTTTACTCCTTTACCTTTATAAACAATCGTTTCATCAAATTCTTTGGCATTCATAGTCAAATTGACTTCAGAATTTGGCTTTAAATATAAATTAGAAGATTCTGTTCCGTCAGAAAAAACATAAAACCCCTGAGGAGCATCAAAAGTTGCAGAAAAAATCTCTTTTTTATCAATTGGAATTACTTGTCTGAAATTATCTCTTCCTTTAATAACCAAAGTATCGCTATTTCTATTGGCGATTTTAGCTGTAAATTTTACCGAATTTTTGCTTTGACCAATGATATTTAAAGCATTAAAAAGCACTAAACCTGCAACAAAAAGTTTTTTCATAGGTATTATGATTAGTTTTTAGATAATCAAAACTAAAGAAATTAAAGCTTCGGAATTTAGAATTAACAAAATATTTAACACTACCTACCCCTTACTTTAACAAAGTCTCGAATTGTGACTGAAGTGATAGCGAAGCAGGCTCCCATGCATCAGTTTCCAAAATATAACCTTTGGGATCTACTAATACATACTCGGGCACTTCTTTTATACTACATTTTGTTATAAAATCAGATTTAAATCCTTTATCAGATAAAAGCTGAATTCCACTTAATTTCTTTTCTTCTATATATTTTTTCCATGAATCACGCTCGTACTGCTCATCTATTGAAACATTTACAAATACAACATTCTTGTCTTTATATTTTTCAGTAACTCCTCTAATATTATTAAACTCCTCCAAGTATTTATCATTCCAGAATGTCCAAAAAATGATATAAACATACTTTCCTCGAAAGTCTGATAATTTTGTTTTTCCTCCTTTATAATTTTCGTACTCAAATTCGCTGGCGCCTTTACTATTTAACTCACGCAATTTTGAGCCATCTTCATATTCTTTCGATAATTCATTATAAAATGCTTCCAACACATTTGTCATTGTGTCTTTAAAATCTGAATCATAATTTCCACTATTAATACTTTCTAAATCTGCTTTCTTTTCTTTTTCAACCAGCGATACAAACTCAGAGCGCTCTTTCAGTAAAACTTCTTTTTTAAAATTTTCCTTTTTAAAAGTGTATTTTACTAAAAAGTTATTTTCATTTATCTCTTTTCCTTTATAAACAATGGTTTTGTCCACATCTTTTCCATCAAATGTTAGATCTATTTCAGCATTTGGCTTTAGATATAAGTGCAGATAATTATTCCCATCGAATAAATCATAAAATCCCTTCATTATTTTGAAATTAGCTTTAAAAGATCCTTTTTTATTAATTAAAATCACCTTTTTAAAATTATTGGCTCCAGTTATAACTAAACTGTCGCTATTTCTATTAGAAATATTTGCGGTAAATTCTACTTCGCCTTCAGTTTGACTGCAACTACTCAGAATACTAAAAATCATTAAAGCTAAAACAAAGCATTTATTCATATCTATTAAATTTTGGTTTTTGATAAATTCAAATCTAAAGAAATAACGATTCAAATTTTAACATTTGACAAAATATTTAAAATTATACGCATCAAGTTTCCCTCTTTACTATATTATATTGAATTTTGTATTTACTTTTGCAATCTAAAATTTAGATCATGTATAGAAGTCATAATTGCGGCGAACTAAATGCCTCAAATATTAATACGGAAGTTACACTAGCGGGATGGGTACAAAAATCGCGCGATAAAGGATTTATGAACTGGGTTGACTTACGTGACCGTTACGGAATTACACAGCTTATTTTTGACGAAAGCCGTACCGATAAAACTGTTTTTGAATTGGCAAAAACCTTGGGAAGAGAATTTGTAATTCAAGTAAAAGGAACTGTTATTGAGCGTGAAGCCAAAAACAAAAATATTCCAACGGGTGAAATCGAAATTTTAGTTTCTGAATTGACGATTTTAAATACTGCATTAACTCCTCCATTTACAATTGAAGATGAAACTGACGGTGGAGAAGACATCAGAATGAAATATCGTTATTTAGATATCAGAAGAAATCCTGTAAAAAACAGTTTGTTATTCCGTCATAAAGTAGCGATGGAAGTTCGTAAATATCTTTCTGATTTAGATTTCTGCGAAGTTGAGACGCCTTATTTAATTAAATCAACTCCAGAAGGAGCAAGAGATTTCGTTGTACCAAGCCGTATGAACGAAGGTCAATTTTACGCTCTACCACAATCTCCACAAACTTTCAAACAACTTTTGATGGTAGGTGGAATGGATAAATATTTCCAAATCGTGAAATGTTTCCGTGATGAAGATTTACGTGCAGACCGTCAGCCAGAGTTTACTCAAATTGACTGTGAAATGGCATTTGTTGAACAAGAAGATATCTTGAATATTTTTGAAGGTTTGACAAGACATTTATTAAAAGAAATTAAAGGTATTGAAGTAGATAAATTCCCAAGAATTACTTACGACTATGCCATGAGAACATACGGAAACGACAAACCGGACATTCGTTTCGGAATGAAGTTTGGAGAATTAAACGAATTTGCACAACATAAAGAATTCCCTGTATTCAATGCAGCTGAATTAGTTGTGGGAATTGCTGTTCCTGGAGCAGGAAATTACACTCGTAAAGAAATCGACGGATTAATTGACTGGGTGAAACGTCCTCAAGTTGGAGCGTCGGGAATGGTTTATGTAAAATGCAACGAAGACGGAACATACAAATCATCTGTAGATAAATTCTACGACAATGATGATTTGGCAAATTGGGCAAAAGCAACAGAAGCAAATCCTGGAGATATGATTTTTGTTCTTTCTGGTCCAGCAAATAAAACAAGAGCACAACTTTCTGCTTTACGTATGGAATTGGCTACTCGTTTAGGATTGCGTAATCCAGAAGAATTTGCACCACTTTGGGTTGTTGATTTCCCATTGTTGGAACTTGACGAAGAAAGCGGACGTTATCATGCAATGCACCACCCATTTACTTCTCCAAAACCAGAAGACATGGCGTTATTGGAAACAGAACCAGGAAAAGTTCGCGCAAATGCTTACGATATGGTTTTAAATGGAAATGAAATTGGCGGTGGATCTATTCGTATTCACGATAAAGCGACACAGCAATTAATGTTTAAATATTTAGGATTTACCGAAGAAGAAGCAAAAGCCCAATTTGGTTTCTTAATGGATGCTTTCCAGTTTGGAGCACCACCTCATGGAGGATTAGCTTTTGGTCTTGACCGACTTGTTGCTATTTTAGGAGGACAAGAAACCATCAGAGATTTTATTGCATTCCCTAAAAATAATTCAGGGCGCGATGTCATGATTGATGCTCCTGCCGCAATTGATGATGCACAATTGAAAGAGCTTCGAATTAAAGTAGATGTTGCTTAATTTGAAGTAAATTATTCATAAAAAAACAAAAAGCCGTTGAAATTTCAGCGGCTTTTTTATATTAATGAAATTTTAAGAAAAATCTTAGCTGCTGATTTTTTTGAATTATCATATTCTTACAAACGTAATGCTTTTATATTCTTACAATTAATGATTCGCAAATTATGGTATTTTATAAACAAATTGATGCAATAAACCGCGTAAAAACACTGTAAATCAATAATTTTTACAAAAAATTAACACGTATATGTCTTTTGTATGATTTTATATATTACATTTGTTTATTATAAATTATTATTACATTACAAATGCGTACAGGTACAGTAAAATTTTTCAATGAGTCTAAAGGTTATGGATTCATTACAGACGAAGAAACAGGAAAGGACATCTTCGTTCACGCTTCAGGAATTAACGCGGAAGAATTACGCGAAGGTGACCGTGTAAGCTATGAAGAAGAAGAAGGAAGAAAAGGGAAAGTTGCTGCTAAAGTAGCAGTAATCTAAGAAAAATATAGCAATTATTTTTTTTTGCCTCTGAATGGTCTCAGAAGACGTCCCGAAGTATTCGGGACGTTTTTTTTTACCCATTTCTTAAAAAAATATTAAAATAACGCAATGTTATTTATAATGAATAAAAATTAGACATAAACACGGTTTTGCACCCTACTTAAATCCTTTTTTAACTTGTGTTTTACAGACTTCCAAGTTATCTTTGTGGCTCATTTTTTAAGTATAAAATCTAAGTTTATGCAATCTGATCAATACAGTTACATTCCTATTTTAATGCAGTTTATTCTAGCTGTTGGTTTTGTGGTAGGAACAATCATCATTTCTGGAAAATTAGGACCAAAAAGATCCTCTGAAGTTAAAGATCAAAACTTCGAATGCGGTATCGAATCTGTTGGTAACGCCCGTATTCCTTTTTCTGTAAAATACTTCTTAGTTGCCATTTTGTTTGTATTGTTCGATGTAGAGGTTATTTTCCTTTATCCATGGGCAGTAAACTTCAAAGACTTAGGAATTGAAGGAATGTTAAAAATGTTAGTTTTCATGTCTTTGCTTTTGGTTGGTTTCTTTTATATCATCAAAAAGAAAGCATTAGAGTGGGAATAATATGATTTTAGATTTCAGATTTTAGATTTTAGATTACTTGATTTAGAATTTTAGATTTGAAAAATAATTTCTCAAAACACAATATTGAATTTTAAAATATTGATTTCGGTTCCAAGATCAAAAATCTAAAATCTGAAATCTACAATCTAAAATAAAAATGAGCGATTCAAAAGTAAATATGGTTGCGCCGCCAGAAGGAGTTACTGGTGAAGGTTTCTTCGCTACAAAACTTAGTGATGTTGTTGGTTTAGCAAGAGCCAACTCATTATGGCCGCTTCCTTTCGCGACTTCATGCTGTGGTATCGAATTCATGGCAACAATGGCATCTCACTATGACTTAGCTCGATTTGGTTCTGAGCGTGTGAGTTTCTCGCCAAGACAAGCCGATATGTTATTAGTAATGGGAACTATTTCTAAAAAAATGGCACCTATTTTAAGACAAGTATACGAACAAATGTCAGAGCCTCGTTGGGTAATTGCTGTTGGAGCATGCGCTTCTTCAGGAGGAGTTTTTGATACTTATTCTGTTCTTCAAGGAATTGACAAAGTAATTCCTGTTGACGTTTATGTACCAGGATGCCCACCAAGACCAGAACAAATTGTTGATGGAGTTATGAGACTTCAAGACTTAGTGAAAAGTGAATCTGTAAGAAGAAGAAGCTCTCCAGAATACCAAGAATTATTAGCTTCATATAATATCTCATAAGATGGCCTTAGAAAATACCCAAATTCAAGACAAACTTGTAGAAACATTCAATAACGATGTTTTCAACTTTCAGCAAGAAAGAGATATTTTTTCTTTAGAAGCTTCGGCTGATAAAATTACGCCTCTGATTCTATTCCTTAAAAATGATCCAGAATTAAAATTTCATTTTTTAACTGACTTATGCGGAATTCACTATCCGGATAATGAAACAGAACGTCAGTTTGCAGTTGTTTATCATTTACACAACTGGTACGAAAACAAAAGATTGAAAATCAAAGTTTTCTTAAACGGCGAAAAACCAGAAATTAAATCGGTTTCAAATATTTTCCTTTCATCCAATTGGATGGAAAGAGAAACTTTCGATTTCTATGGGATTGACTTTATAGGACATCCTCAATTGAAACGTATTTTAAATATGGACGAAATGCAGTCTCATCCAATGCGAAAAGAATTCCCATTGGAAGACAGCGGAAGAACAGATAAGGATGATAGATTCTTCGGAAGAACAACATCAAATTGCTAAAAAATAATTCAACATTATAAAATGTCAGAACTATTATTACCACCAGAGCATCGTTATGCTAAAATAATTAAGGAGAGACTAAATGACGACGGAAGCGAACTTTCTGTTCTGAATTTAGGTCCAACTCACCCTGCAACACACGGTATTTTTCAAAATATCTTATTGATGGATGGTGAAAAAATTCTTGAGGCTGAGCCAACTATTGGTTACATCCACAGAGCATTTGAAAAAATTGCCGAAAATCGTCCTTTTTACCAAATTACACCTCTTACAGACCGTATGAACTATTGTTCATCTCCTATTAATAATATGGGATGGTGGATGACAGTAGAAAAACTATTAGGTATTGAAGTTCCTAAAAGAGCTCAGTATTTAAGAGTTATTGTTATGGAGCTGGCTCGTATTACGGACCACATTATCTGTAATGGTATCTTAGGTGTTGATACAGGTGCGTATACTGGTTTCTTATACGTATTTCAATTTAGAGAAAAAATCTACGAAATCTACGAAGAAATTTGTGGAGCTCGTTTGACTACAAATATGGGAAGAATCGGTGGTTTTGAAAGAGACTGGTCTCCAGAAGTTTTCAAAAAACTAGATAAATTCCTAGAAGAATTCCCACCAGTATGGCAAGAATTCCAAAACTTATTCGAGAGAAATAGAATTTTCCTTGACAGAACTGTAAATGTAGGTGGAATTACTGCTGAAAAAGCAATGGCTTACGGATTTACAGGTCCAAACTTACGTGCTGCTGGAGTTGATTATGACGTACGTGTAGCACAGCCTTATTCATCTTACGAAGATTTCGATTTTATTGTTCCTGTTGGAAAATCAGGAGATACTTATGATCGTTTCTGTGTTCGTAATGCTGAAGTTTGGGAAAGTTTAAGCATTATTCGTCAGGCATTAGAGAAAATGCCTCCAGGAAACGAATATCACGCTGAAGTTCCAGATTACTACCTTCCTCCAAAAGAAGATGTCTACACTTCTATGGAATCTTTAATTTATCACTTTAAGATCGTAATGGGAGAAGTTCCTGTACCAGTTGCAGAAATCTATCACCCTGTAGAAGGAGGAAATGGAGAACTTGGTTTTTATTTAGTAACAGACGGAAGTAGAACTCCATATAGATTACATTTCAGAAGACCATGCTTTATTTATTATCAAGCATTCCCAGAAATGATTAAAGGTGCCATGCTTTCTGATGCAATTATCATTCTTTCAAGTTTGAACGTAATTGCAGGAGAATTAGACGCCTAGATAATTGTAGATTTTAGATTGTAGATTTTAGATTGCTGATTGAGAATGCAAATTTTAGAATTTAGATTTAAAATTATAATTAGGAATTGAAAAATTCAGATTGAAGAATCTAAAACTTAAAACAAAGATTGCAGAATAAGGATTGTAGATAAAGATTTGAAAAAATCTAAAATCTAAAATCTAAAATCTAAAATAAAAATGGAACGTAAACATTACAAACAAGAAATAAACATGACTGAGGCATTGATGAACCGCATCAATGAATTAATCAGTCATTATCCTGAGGGCAAACAAAAATCGGCTTTATTGCCTGTTTTGCACGAAGTTCAGGATGCACATAACAACTGGCTTAGTATTGAATTGCAAGACAAAGTTGCCGAGATTCTTCAGATAAAACCAATTGAGGTTTATGAGGTGGTAACTTTCTATACGATGTTCAACCAAAAGCCAATTGGTAAGTATATGTTTGAGTTCTGCCAGACTTCTTGCTGTTGTTTAAGAGGTGCCGAAGATTTGATGGATTATACTTCTGAAAAACTAGGCATTAAGATGGGTGAAACAACTCCAGACGGAATGTTCACTATTGCTGGTGTAGAATGTTTAGGTGCTTGCGGATACGCTCCGATGATGCAATTGGGAGATTTCTACAAAGAAAAACTGACAGAAGAAAAAATCGATCAGATTATTGCTGATTGTAGAGATGATAAAATAATATTACACGATAAATAAGATGTCACAAAAAATATTATTAGATAAAATCAATATTCCTGGAATTAAAACCTACGAAGTGTATCGCCAAAATGGTGGTTATGCTTCTGTAGAAAAAGCTTTAAAAACACTTACTCCAGACGAAGTTACTGAAGAAGTAAAAAAATCAGGATTACGTGGTCGTGGTGGTGCAGGTTTCCCTGCTGGAATGAAATGGAGCTTTATTGACAAAAAATCAGGAAGACCAAGACACTTAGTGTGTAACGCCGACGAATCTGAGCCTGGAACATTCAAAGATAGATTTTTGATGGAATACATTCCTCACTTATTGATCGAAGGAATGATTACTTCAAGCTACGCTTTGGGCGCTAACCTATCGTATATCTACATTCGTGGAGAATACATGTGGGTTTTTAAAATCTTAGAAAGAGCAATCGCCGAGGCTAAAGCTGCCGGATGGTTAGGAAAAAATATATTAGGATCAGGTTATGATCTAGAACTTCACGTACACTGTGGAGCTGGAGCATATATCTGTGGAGAAGAAACAGCATTAATCGAATCATTGGAAGGTAAAAGAGGAAATCCTCGTATTAAACCACCTTTCCCAGCGGTTTCTGGTCTTTGGGCAAATCCAACTGTAGTAAACAATGTTGAAACAATTGCAACTGTGCCATGGATTGTAAACAATTCTGGAGATGATTATGCTAAAATTGGAATTGGACGTTCAACTGGAACTAAATTAATTTCTGCTTCAGGGCACATCAAAAATCCTGGTGTTTACGAAATTGAACTAGGTTTAAGCGTTGACGAATTCATGAATTCTGATGAATATTTAGGAGGAATGTCTTCTGATCGTCCATTAAAAGCATTTGTACCAGGAGGTTCTTCTGTGCCAATCTTACCTGCTGACTTGATTTTCAAAACAGCAAACGGAGAAGATCGTTTAATGACTTACGAATCTTTAAGTGATGGTGGTTTTGCTACTGGATCTATGTTAGGTTCTGGAGGATTCATTGTTTACAACGATACTGCTTGTGTGGTAAGAAACACTTGGAACTTTGCTCGTTTCTATCACCACGAATCTTGCGGACAATGTACTCCTTGCCGTGAAGGAACTGGATGGTTAGAAAAAATCTTATGGAGAATCGAAAACGGTCAAGGCCGTGAAGAAGATATCGAATTATTGTGGAGCATTCAGAGTAAAATTGAAGGAAACACAATTTGTCCACTTGGTGACGCTGCTTCTTGGCCAGTAGCTGCAGCGATTCGTCACTTTAGAGATGAATTCGAATATCACGTTCGTTTCCCAGAAAAAATTAAAAATAGAGATCACTTTGTAGCTGAGCCTTTTTCTCAGGTAAAACATTTAGTTGGCGGTAAAGTAATCGTATAAGAATATATAGCAGAAAGTTATAAAGTTAAAAATATTAAAAAGGACAGCAACTCTTTTGAATATTCCGACTTTCAACAAAAAAAGTTTAAAATAGTTTCAAGTTTCAAGTTATTATAGTTTCATGTTCAGCAACGTGAAACTTTAAACCTGAAACTAAAAAAACAAAATAAGAGATGAAAGTAACCATAGACGGTCAAAGTATAGACGTAGAACCAGGAACAACGATCCTGCAGGCTGCACGTATGATTGGTGGAGATTTAGTTCCGCCTGCCATGTGCTATTACTCAAAATTAAAAGGCAGCGGCGGTAAATGTCGTTGTTGTTTAGTTGAAGTTTCTAAAGGAAGTGAAGCTGACCCACGCCCAATGCCAAAATTAATGGCATCTTGTGTAACAGGATGTATGGATGGTATGGAAGTAAACAGTAAATCGTCTGCAAGAGTAACTGAGGCTCGTAAATCTGTAACAGAATTTTTATTAATCAACCACCCATTAGATTGCCCTATTTGTGATCAGGCTGGTGAATGTGATTTACAGAATTTAAGTTTCGAGCACGGGAATCCTAAATCACGTTACATTGAAGAGAAAAGAACATTTGAACCAGAAGATATTGGTCCAAATATTCAACTTCACATGAATCGTTGTATCTTATGCCAAAGATGTGTACAAGTTGCAGATCAATTGACAGACAACAGAGTTCACGGAGTATTAGATCGTGGTGACCACGCGAATATTTCAACTGGAATTTCTAAAGCAATCGACAACGAGTTCTCTGGAAACATGATTGACGTTTGTCCAGTTGGAGCTTTAACAGATAAAACTTTCCGTTTTAAATCAAGAGTTTGGTTTAACAAACCTTACAACGCACACAGAGAATGTACTACTCCAGGATGTTGCGGTAAAACTACCGTTTGGATGTTTGGTGGAGAAATTCAGCGTGTTACAGGTCGTAAAGACGAGTACCATGAAGTTGAAGAATTCATTTGCAACAGCTGTCGTTTTGATCATAAAAATGTTAATGACTGGGTTATTGAAGGTCCAAGAGAATTTGAAAAAGATTCTGTTATCAACCAAAACAACTACACTCAGAAATTAGAGAAAGTTGAAATCGATACTGAGAAAAATATCCTTTTAGGTAGAGATATTGACCGTAAAAAAATTAGTATGGCAGCGATTCCATTAACTGATAATGATAAAAAAGTTTAAGAAATGGAAAGTGCATTTATTATAGAAAAGAGTGTTGTAATTGTTGTCGTTTTTGCGGTAACAATGATCATGGCGATGTATTCTACTTGGGCAGAACGTAAAGTTGCTGCTTTCTTGCAAGATCGTGTTGGACCAAACCGTGCTGGATGGGGAGGTTTATTACAGCCACTTGCAGATGGTATGAAATTATTCTCTAAGGAAGAATTTTTCCCAAATACACCAAACAAATTTTTATTCGTTGTAGGTCCGGCAATTGCAATGAGTACAGCTTTAATGACAAGTGCTGTAATTCCTTGGGGAGATCGTTTACACCTTTTTGGACGAGACATTATTCTTCAGGCTACAGATGTCAACATTGCTATTTTATACATTTTTGGAGTTCTTTCTGTTGGAGTTTACGGCATCATGATTGGTGGATGGGCTTCTAACAATAAATTCTCTTTGATGGGAGCTATCCGTGCTGCTTCTCAAATGGTTTCTTATGAGGTTGCAATGGGATTATCAATAATTGCTTTATTGATGATGACAGGAACAATGAGTTTAAAAGAAATCTCATTACAGCAGCAAGGTATGAACTGGAATGTATTTTATCAGCCATTATCATTCTTGATTTTCTTAATCTGTTCATTTGCAGAAACAAATAGAACTCCTTTCGATTTAGCAGAATGTGAAAACGAATTAATTGGAGGTTACCATACAGAATACTCGTCAATGAAAATGGGGTTCTATTTATTTGCTGAATATGCAAGTATGTTCATCTCTTCTACTATTATTTCTGTTTTATTCTTTGGCGGATACAACTACCCAGGAATGCAATGGATGGTAGAAAATGTAGGTGTAAACACAGCAAACTTATTAGGAATTGGAGCATTATTTATAAAAATATGTTTCTTCATTTTCTTCTACATGTGGGTACGTTGGACAATTCCAAGATTTAGATATGACCAATTAATGAACTTAGGATGGAGAATTTTAATTCCGCTTTCGATTATTAATATCATGATTACGGGTGTTGTTATTTTAAGACACGATATTGCAGCAGCTTTAGGCTTCTAAGAACCGTAATAAGCTTCAAATAAAAAACAAAATAGATTTTAAATTTGATTCTTTTCAAATTGCAAATCATAAACTATAATAGTAAAAATGTCAATAGAAACTATATCATTATCGGGTAGAAAAAAGGTGGTGTCAAATAAGGACATGTCTTTTGTTGAACGATTGTATCTTGTGGCGATTGTAAAAGGTCTAGTTATTACTGTAAAACACCTTTTCAGAAAAAAAGTTACCATTCATTACCCAGAACAGGTTCGTGAAATGAGTCCAGTTTACCGTGGCCAACACATGTTGAAACGTGACGAACAAGGTCGTGAAAACTGTACTGCTTGCGGATTATGTGCTTTATCGTGCCCTGCAGAAGCAATCACTATGAAAGCGGCAGAACGTAAGCCTGATGAAAAACATTTATATAGAGAAGAGAAATACGCTGAAATCTACGAAATCAATATGCTTCGTTGTATTTTCTGCGGTTTATGTGAAGAAGCTTGTCCAAAAGACGCTATTTACTTAACAGAATCTAAAGTATTGGTTCCTGCTAATTACAATAGAGAAGATTTCATTTTCGGGAAAGATAAATTAGTGATGCCTTTAGAAATGGCTATGAAAAATGCTCAACTTAAAAACGCTAACTAAATGATACATATTCCTGATTTTGCACACGCAACAACTATTCAAGTTATCTTTTGCTTTTTAGCGTTCATTACCGTTATTACTGCTTTCTTGACTATTTTCAGCAGAAATCCGATTCATAGTGCCATCTACTTGGTAATTTGTTTCTTTTCTATTGCTGGTCATTATTTACTATTAAATTCTCAGTTTTTAGCTGTTGTTCATATAATAGTCTACTCCGGAGCTATTATGATTCTGTTCCTGTTTACCATCATGTTGATGAACCTGAACGAGCAGCGAGAAGTTCACCGTCCTAGAATTACACGTTTAGGCGCTATTGTTTCTTTCTGTTTAATATTGATTGTTTTAATCACAATCTTTATCAACTCGAAACCAATTGTTGGTGAATACGATTCTACTGGAGAAGATTTCCAATCAATTAAAGTTTTAGGTAAAATATTATTGAACGAATATATGGTTCCGTTCGAATTTGCTTCGATCTTGCTTTTGGTTGCTATGATTGGAACAGTTCTATTGTCTAAAAAAGAAAAATTAAATAAATAATGGGTAATATATTAAATCAAATAGGTATTGAAAACTACATCTTTTTGAGTGTTGTACTTTTCTGTATTGGAATTTTTGGTGTATTGTACAGACGAAATGCTATTATCGTTTTCATGTCTATCGAAATTATGTTGAATGCGGTAAACCTTTTATTTGTTGCTTTTTCAACTTATCATCAAGATGCACAAGGACAAGTTTTTGTGTTCTTCTCGATGGCGGTTGCTGCAGCCGAAGTTGCGGTAGGATTGGCCATTTTAGTTTCTATCTTTAGAAATATCGGATCAATCAGTATCGATAATTTAAAAAATTTAAAAGGATAATCAGAAATGGATACCAATTTAGCTTTAATTTTAGTTTTAACTCCTTTACTAGGTTTTCTAGTAAATGTCTTTTTTGGAAAAAGCTTAGGAAAAACAGTTTCTGGTGCAATCGGAACTATTGCCGTAGCAATTTCTTTTGTAGTTTCTCTTTTACTTTTTAATCAAATAACTTCAACTGGAAAAGGAATTGAAGTTACTTTATTTGATTGGATTCAAATTAGCAACTTAAAAATCAACCTTGGATTTTTATTAGATCAATTATCTGTTCTTTGGTTACTTTTCGTAACTGGAATCGGATCTTTGATTCACTTATACTCTATAAGTTACATGCACGATGATGAAAATATGCATAAGTTTTTTTCTTATTTAAATCTATTCGTTTTCTTCATGATTACACTTGTAATTGGAAGTAACTTATTAGTTCTTTTCATCGGATGGGAAGGTGTTGGACTTTGTTCTTACCTATTAATTGGATTCTGGCATAAAAACCAGGATTACAATGATGCTGCGAAAAAAGCTTTCATCATGAACAGAATTGGAGATTTAGGTTTATTAATCGGAATGTTCATCATTGGCTCAATGTTCTCAACATTAGATTATGCAACTTTAAAAACGGCAATTGCTGGAGCTACAAATTTAAATTTACCATTACTTTCTCTAGCTGCTTTATGCTTGTTTATTGGAGCTTGTGGTAAATCTGCTCAAATTCCGTTATACACTTGGTTACCTGATGCGATGGCTGGACCAACTCCAGTTTCTGCATTAATCCACGCAGCTACGATGGTTACTGCTGGTATCTTTATGGTAACAAGATTAAACTTTGTTTTTGACCTTGCAACAGACGTTCAAAGTGTAATCGCAATTATTGGAGCAATCACTTCATTAGTCGCTGCTACAATTGGATTAGTTCAAAACGATATCAAAAAAGTATTAGCTTACTCTACAGTTTCTCAATTAGGTTTAATGTTTTTAGCATTAGGTTTTGGAGCTTATGAAGTAGCAGTTTTCCACGTAATCACTCACGCTTTCTTTAAAGCTTGTTTATTCTTAGGATCTGGATCTGTTATTCACGGATTACATGGAGAACAAGATATGCGTAACATGGGAGGTTTGCGTAAAGCAATGCCAATTACATTCTGGACCATGTTGATTTCTTCTTTAGCAATCTCAGGAGTTCCATTTTTCTCAGGATTCTTTTCTAAAGACGAAATTTTATTGACAGCTTTCCACCACAGTATTCCATTATACGTTGTTGGATCTGTTGCTTCAATTATGACAGCTTTCTATATGTTCCGTTTAATGTTCTTGACTTTCTTCAAAGAATTTAGAGGAACAGAAGAACAAAAACATCATTTACACGAAAGTGGTTCATTAATTACTATTCCGCTTATCATCTTGGCTATTTTGGCAACTTTTGGCGGATTAATCAGTTTACCTGGAAATAGCTGGTTGAATGGTTACCTTGCTCCTCTTTTCACAAAAGTAGCAGGCGAAGAACACCACTTAGGCGCAACAGAATACACTTTAATGGGTGTTGCAGTTTTAGGCGGATTACTAGGTATTTTAATTGCTTATGTTAAATACTTTAAACAAGATAATGTTCCAGAATCTGATGAAAACATTACTGGTTTAAGCAAAGTGTTATACAACAAATATTATGTAGACGAAGTTTACGATGCAGTATTTGTAACGCCAGTTAATAGTTTATCTAAATTCTTTAGAGATTACATCGAGACAGGATTATCTGCACTTGTTTTTGGATTAGGTAAAATAGCAAACGAAATTGCTTTCCAAGGAAAAAAATTACAAACCGGAAGTATAGGATTATATCTATTTGTATTTGTTTTAGGACTTTGCGCAATTGTTTCCTATATATTTTTAGCTCAATAATATTATTACTATGAACGTTTCTACTATATTAATTATACTTTTAATTGGTGCATTTGCCACTTACTTTTCTGGTGACAAACTAGCTTCAAAAGTTGCTTTACTTTTTAGTTTAGCCGCTTTAGGATGTTCAATTGTATTATTGAATAATTATAATGCTGGCGAAAATATCAGCGTAATCAACAGCTGGATTAATCAGCCAAAAATTTCTTTCGCATTAAACGGTGATGGACTTGGACTTGCAATGGTTTTATTAACTGCAGCTTTAACTCCGATAATCATATTTTCTTCTTTCGGAAATGAATATAAAAATGCAAAAGGCTTTTATGCTCTAATCTTGTTTATGGCTTTTGCTATGGCAGGAACTTTCTTAGCAGCTGATGGTCTTTTATATTATATCTTCTGGGAGTTAGCTCTTATTCCAATCTACTTTATTGCCTTGATCTGGGGTAATGGCGATGCTGAAGAGCGTAGAAAAGCAGTGGTTAAATTCTTTATTTACACACTTGCTGGTTCATTATTCATGTTAACTGCTTTTATCTATTTATACACAAAAGCAGGTTCTTTCTTAATCGAAGATTTATACAAATTAAACTTATCTGCTTGTGAGCAATTCTGGATTTTCTTGGCTTTCTTCTTAGCTTATGCTATCAAAATTCCAATTATTCCTTTCCACACTTGGCAGGCAAATGTGTACCAAAAAGCACCAACTGTTGGAACAATGCTTTTATCTGGTATCATGCTAAAAATGGGATTGTACAGCGTTCTTCGTTGGCAATTGCCACTTGCTCCGATCGCAGCTAAAGAATACATGCATATCTTTATCGCTTTAGGAATTGCAGGTGTAATCTACGGTTCAATCGTTGCATTGAGACAAAAAGATTTAAAGAAATTATTAGCTTATTCTTCTCTTGCTCACGTTGGATTAATTGCTGCTGGATCTTATACTTTAACTCTTGATGGTTTTAGAGGTTCAGTTATGCAAATGATCGCTCACGGTTTTGTTGTAGTGGGATTATTCTTTGCTGCTGAAGTAATTTTCAGAAGATACGAAACTAGAGAAATTTCAGAAATGGGCGGTATTCGTACGCAATCTCCAAAATTTACATCAATGTTTTTAATCTTAGTATTAGCTTCTGTTGCATTGCCAAGTACATTTAACTTTGTTGGAGAGTTTACAGTATTATACAGTTTATCTCAAATCAATATTTGGTTTGCTATTCTTGGCGGTACTACTATTATTCTAGGAGCTTACTATATGTTAAGAATGTTCCAGCATGTAATGTTAGGAGAAACAAACTCTAAAGCTTTTGCTGATGTTACACTTAACGAGGGAATTTCATTTGCTGTAATCATTGCAGTTTTATTATTCTTTGGTTTCTATCCAAAACCAATCACAGATTTGATTACACCAAGCTTGGAAAACATTTTACAAGTTATCAATAAGAACTAATATTTTAAACAAAAAATAAATTAGGATTTAAGCTTAAAAATTGAAGTCCTAAATCAAAAAGATAAAAATGAATACATTAATAGCTATAACAGGATTGGGTATTTTCTGCCTATTGTTTGAAATTCTTAATTTAAGAAAGGCGATCGTTCCTATTACCATTTTGGGTTTATTAGGCGTATTGGCACTTAATTACTGTGAATTTGGAGCAGAACAAAGTTATTACAACAACATGATAGCAGTGAGTAAGTTTTCTACAGCTTTTTCATCATTGTTTATCGTTTTGACGATTTTCCTTGTAGCATTAAGTCATAATTTTTACCAAAATCACCCAACGAAAATTTCAGATTACGTTGCAATTAAAGTATTCTTGCTAGCTGGAGCTGTAGCAATGGTTTCTTTTGGAAACTTGGCTATGTTCTTCTTAGGAATTGAAATCTTGTCTATTGCTTTATATGTTTTAGCGGCAAGTGATCGTTTGAATATAAAAAGTAACGAAGCAGGTATGAAATATTTCTTAATGGGATCTTTTGCATCTGGAATTATTTTATTCGGAATCTGTTTGATTTACGGAGCAATGGGAACTTTTGATATAACTGAAATTCACGAAAGTGCTTTATCTGCAGAATTACCAATCTGGTTTCCTATTGGTTTGATTTTAATGATTATCGGAATGTTATTTAAAGTTGCAGCTGTTCCTTTCCACTTCTGGGCTCCAGACGTGTACGAAGGTTCTCCAGCTTTAACAACAGCTTTGATGAGTACTTTAGCAAAAGTAGTGGCTATCGCAACCCTATTTAAGTTGATTTCTGGAATGAATGTTATTGCTTCTTTAGAAAATCAAGACCTTTTACATACGTTTGAAATTATTGTTGTTATTATCTCTATCGCTTCAATGTCTGTTGGTAATATTATGGCATTAAGACAAGTAAACGTAAAACGTATGCTTGCTTTCTCTGGAATCTCTCATGCAGGTTTCATGTTAATGACATTACTAACGGTTTCTGCTTCAGCTGGAGTTTTATTATATTACACTACTGCTTATGCATTGGCTGGAATCGCAGCTTTCAGTGTTATTTTATATGTTTGCAGAGATCATGATAACGAAGATATTACAAACTTCCACGGTTTAGGAAAAACAAACCCACTATTGGCAGCTGTTCTTACAGCTTCATTATTATCAATGGCTGGGATTCCTATTTTCTCTGGATTCTTTGCTAAATTGTTCTTATTCAATCAAACTATTCAAGCAGGATATATCGGTTTAGTAATTGTAGCAGTAATCAACTCTATTATTAGTGTTGGATATTATTTCAAACTGATTATCGCAATGTATTCTAAAGAACCAAACCAAGAAAGAACAGGAAGACCATTTCTTATTTATGCTACAGCTGTAGTATCAATTGTTCTAAACATAGCATTAGGTTTATTTCCATCATTAGTTTTAGACTTATTGAAATAAGATAATTTCTTTAAATTAAAATATTCAAAAATCCATTAAATCAGTTTTAATGGATTTTTTTTATGTCCTAAATAAAGAACAGAAATTCATGTTAAAAAATTCTTTCCCGCAATTGCACTTCAAAAAATCTCCATATATTTGAATTCAATTAAATGTATTAAAATATGAACTTTAATTCAAAAAATCCATTTTTAAACAGTAAGCGTTTCTCATCAAATGCTGAACCAAGAACAGAAGTACACCAAGCTCAAATTATTGATTACAATCAAGAAATGACGGTGTCTGGAACAATTAACAAAACAGCAATCTTATTTCTAATCTTATGCGGTGCTGCTATGGTGACATGGTGGATGACTTTTAATGGAATGAACCCAATGCTTCCTACAATAGGAGGAGCAATTGTTGGTTTCATTTTGGTATTAGTTTCTTCGTTCAAACCACAGTTATCTCCTTACCTAGCGCCGGGATATGCTTTATTTGAAGGATTATTTATAGGAGGTATTTCTGCAATATTTGAATTAAAAGTTCCTGGAATTGTAATTAATGCAGTTGGAGCAACTCTTGTTACTTTCTTAGTCTGCCTCGGTTTATACAAATTTAAAATTGTTAAAGTTACTGAACAGTTCAAATCTGTTGTGGTTGCCGCAACATTGGCAATTGCAACTTATTATTTAATTTCTTGGGTTGTATCAATGTTGTCAAGCAGCTGGACGCCTGTTCATTATGGAAATTCTATGATGAGTATCGGTATCAGTGTTTTTGTTATCATTATTGCAGCTCTTAACCTTTTCTTAGATTTTGATTTAATTGAAAAAGGAGCCAGAGAAAAAATGCCAAAATATATGGAATGGTTTGGAGCCATGGGATTAATGATTACATTGGTTTGGTTGTATATCGAATTCCTAAGACTTCTATTAAAACTTTCTAGCAAAGACTAATTGTCCTTATTATAAATTGAAGGCCCTTTTGAGTAAAATCAAAAGGGCCTTTTTTATTGCTATAGATTAAATTTTGAAAATCAATTCAATATTCTAACTAAATCTTCTAAGAATAATCCCTTATTTAAAACACAAAACCAATTAATTTCCTACAAAAAGTAAAATGTAATTTATTGTAATAAAAAAAAATTACAGATCCTTTTTATTCTTTTTGTTTAACGTTTAAAATTTAAAAAAGCGAGAAAAATACGGCTTTCCGTACTTAATAGATGATGTGTAATAAATTACAATTAATGCAATTAATTACATTTTTACTATTTTAAAAGCAAATTTTTTCACGTATCCTCTTTTTTTTAGTAAAAAAATTATAGTATTAAAAATTAATATATAATTTTGTGTAATCGATTACAATTAAACCACTTGGAATCGGAAGTAAAAAACCACTTACTTATTTTATTAACTATCTTAAACAAACCTTATGAAGAAAAACCTACTTTTCGTGGCTGTCTTTCTTATGACAGTTCAATTATGGGCCCAAACCATCCAAATTAATGAAGCTTCTGGCTGGCTGGAATCTGCTTTTGTAAAATGGCAGCCAGTCAGTGGTGCCCAAACCTATAATGTGTATTACACAGGAAACGGATTTACAGATCAGAAAATAGATGACCAGCTTATTAGAAGTTATGGCTCTTATTTTCGTGCTGATATTCCAGGTCTTAAAGCCGGAACGTATACTGTAAAAGTTAAACCCGTAGTAAATGGTGTTGAAGGCACTGGAGCTACAACTGGCAATCTAACTGTAAGTGCACAAGACAGAAACGGATTTGCATTTGAAGGTGGCCGTGTTCCTGGAGGATACAAAGCAGATGGAACTCCAAAAGACAATGCTGTGATTCTTTACATTACCCAAAACACTAAAAACACTATTTCAATGAATATTACTGGAGCTAGTGCAAATCCTTGCATTGGTTTACAAAATATTCTTTATGCAATAAAAAAAGGAAAAGATACACGTCCGTTTATCATTCGTTTAATTGGGAATATCACTGACATGACCGTTATGGAAGGTGGTGACGTTGTTATTGAAAATGCAAACAATGCTTCTAGTTACGTTACCATTGAAGGTATTGGAGATGATGCCGTTGCAAATGGATGGGGCGTTAGATTAAAATCTGCTTCAAACATCGAAGTGAGCAATCTTGGATTTATGAACTGCGATAGTACTGCAGGCGATAACGTAGGAATGCAGCAGGATAATGACCACGTTTGGGTCCACAACTGTGACTTGTTCTACGGAAATGCAGGAAGCGATGCTGACCAGATAAAAGGTGACGGAGCATTAGATAATAAGACTTCGACTTATATCACATTATCTTACAACCATTTCTGGGATAATGGAAAAGCAAGTCTTTTAGGATTAAGCGAAGGGACAACGTCAGGACTGTACATCACTTATCACCACAACTGGTTTGATCACTCAGATTCTCGTCATCCTCGTGTACGTTATTATTCAGCTCATATTTACAACAACTATTATGATGGAGTTTCAAAATATGGAGCAGGATCAACTATGGGATCTTCACTTTTCGTTGAAGGAAATTATTATAGAAATAGCAAGCACCCAATGCTAACTTCTCTTCAAGGTTCTGACATTTGGGACGAAGCTAATCAAGTGAATAATGCAGGAACAATGGGAACATTTTCTGGCGAAGCTGGAGGAAGTATAAAAGCTTTCAATAATACTTTTGACGCTTCTAACGGAACAAACAACATGCGTTTTGTAGCTTACAATGATCCAAATCCGTTGTACAATATCTCCGGAAAAATAAGCTCTACAACAGATTTTGACGCATATGTAGCTGCAACAAGAGGAGAAGTGGTAAGCAGTTCTGTAAAATCTAAATCTGGTGCTAATGTCTATAACAACTTCGATACAGATGCTAATTTGTATGTGAAAAATTTAACTATCGATACTCCAGCCGCTGCAAAGACAAAAACTACTCAATATGCAGGACGTGTTTCTGGAGGAGATTTGAAATGGACATTTAATAATGCCACAGATGATACTTCTTCTCTAGTTATTACAGCTTTAAAAACAGCTCTTACAAACTACACTGGAACTTTAGTTGCCGTACAAGGTGAAGGGAATCCTCCTGCTGGAACACAAACTTTAACTTTAACTTCTGCTTCAAACAACAATCAAACAGTTGTTAGCGGAACAGCAATTTCATCAATAGTATTTACATGGGGCGGAGATGCAACTGATGCAACCGTAACAGGATTACCTGCTTCTGGCTTATCTTTTGTAAAAAATGCAACAGCAAAAACTATCACTATTTCAGGTACGCCAACTGCAACAGTTTCGTACTCCATTGCAACTTCTGGAACTAGTGGTTCCCCAGCTACTGGTTCTGGAACTGTAACAGTAACTCCAGCTGGAACGCAAACATTAACTTCATCTGGGAATAATAGCCAAACTGTTTCTTCTGGAACTGCTATTGCTTCGATTGTATTTACTTGGGGCGGAAACGCTACAGATGCATCTGTAACTGGATTACCTGCTTCTGGACTTTCTTTTGTAAAAAATACAACTGCAAAGACTATCACTATCACCGGAACTCCAACTGCAAATGTTTCTTATACTGTAACAACTTCTGGAACAGCTGGAACACCAGTGTCTGCATCAGGAACAATAACAGTTACTACAGGTTCAGGTGGAGGATCTGAATTACATAATTTTACTACATCAGGTAAAACAAGTACATTCTACTCTATTACAGGAAATATGAATTCAACTCCAGGTTCTGTAACTTACAATGGACTAACACTTACTGAGCGTCTAAAAATAGAATCAAGCACATCTATAACGTATACAACAACAAGTGCGTCTACTTTAACTTTGGTTTTCGACTCAAGTTTTACTGGAACCATCAAAGTAGATAATGTTTCTTATACGGCATCAGCAGGTATCGTAACGGCTTCAATTGCTGCTGGTTCTCACACTATAACAAAAGGTTCTGTTGCAAATCTATTCTACATCAGCACAGTTTACAGTGGAACTACTTTAAGAATGGCTGTAGCAACTGAAACTGCTGAGAAAGAAAGCACAGAAACTTCACAAATAATCTTATATCCGAATCCACTTTCAGACACTTTATACTTATCAGATCCTGAACAAAAAGTACAAAAAGTACTTATCTATAATATATCTGGAAATCTAGTGATTAATTCTGGAAATTCTCAAAGCATTGATACAAGCAGTTTAATTCCTGGCACTTACCTAGCCAAAATTTATACTGTCGATGGATCATTTAACCAAACACTAATTAAAAAATAAAAACTAAATTAACTTAAAAAGGCTTCCAAAATTGGAAGCCTTTTTTTATTTCAAATATTATGAATTACAAATCAAATTTAATTCCCTGCGCAAGCGGAAGATTTGTTGTATAGTTGATTGTATTAGTTTGACGTCGCATATAAATTTTCCAAGCATCAGATCCTGATTCACGTCCTCCACCCGTTTCTTTTTCACCTCCAAAAGCACCTCCAATTTCAGCACCAGAAGTTCCTATGTTTACGTTTGCAATTCCGCAGTCAGAACCTGTTGCAGATAAAAACCTTTCTGCTTCACGTAAATTATTCGTCATAATTGCAGAAGATAATCCTTGTGCAACTCCATTTTGAATTTCGATGGCATTTTCTACTTCACCAGAATATTTAATTAAATACAAAACTGGAGCAAAGGTTTCATGCTGTACGATTTCAAATGAATTTTGGGCTTCTGCAATTGCAGGTTTTACATAACAGCCACTTTCATAACCTTCACCAGATAATACTCCTCCTTCAACAAGGATTTTTCCACCTTCGGCAACTACTTTATTTAACGCCGATGCATACATTTCAACAGCATGAGTATCAATTAGTGGTCCAACATGATTCTTCTCGTCAAGCGGATTTCCGATTCGTAATTGTTTATAAGCCGCAACTAATGCATCTTTTACCTTATCATAAATACTTTCGTGAATAATCAGTCTTCTAGTAGAAGTACATCTTTGTCCAGCTGTTCCAACAGCTCCGAAAACTGCACCAATAACTGTCATTTTAATATCGGCATCTGGAGTAACAATAATAGCATTATTACCTCCTAATTCTAACAATGATTTACCTAATCTTCCTGCCACAGTTTGCGCTACAATTTTTCCCATTCTAGTTGAACCTGTAGCTGAAATAAGCGGAATACGAGTATCTGCTGACAACAACTCTCCTATTTTATAATCGCCGTTTATTAAACACGAAATTCCTTCTGGAAGATTGTTTTCTTTAATAACCTGAGCGATGATATTCTGGCAGGCAATACCGCAAAGAGGTGTTTTTTCAGAAGGTTTCCAAACGCAAACATCACCAGAAATCCAAGCTAAAGCTGTGTTCCAAGACCAAACTGCAACTGGAAAATTAAACGCCGAAATGATTCCGACAATTCCCAACGGATGATATTGTTCATACATTCTATGTCCTGGTCTTTCAGAATGCATTGTTAATCCGTGGAGCTGACGAGATAAACCAACTGCAAAGTCACAGATATCAATCATTTCCTGAACTTCTCCAAAACCTTCCTGCAATGATTTTCCCATTTCATAAGAAACCAATTTACCAAGTGCTTCTTTATTTTGTCTCAATTTTTCTCCAAACTGACGTACAATTTCACCACGCTGTGGAGCAGGAATTAATCTAAAAGTTTTAAAAGCTTCTGCTGCCGTTTGAATTGCTTTTTCGTAATCTGCTGCCGTTGACATTTTTACCGAAGCAATTAATTTCCCATCAACTGGTGAATAACTTTCTAGAATTTCTCCAGATGAAAAATTATTAATTCCTGTTGATGTTCCTTCATTTATTGTCTTGATGCCCAATTTTTCAAGAGCTTCCTTCATTCCAAATTGCGATGCTATTGTTGCCATTGTAACTTTTTTAGTTAAAATTGTTATATTTTTATGTAAAGATATTCTTTTAGAATTGAATTATAAATTAATTATTTCTTTTAAAACTTCTTTTCTTTTTGAAAAATAATATAAGAAGAATTACCAAGAGAATAACGCTTAGTAATGATAAAATATAAATCGTTAAATCTTTTCTCTTTAATTTTTCTTGAAATGAATTTTTGATTAAATCTATTTGATAGTCAAGGTCATTACGAAGTTTAGAAACTTTAACTTCATTATCGTTTAGATAGACCTTATTCAACTTGTCTAAAACTGCCAATTCTTCTAAGTCTACATTTTTCAACAAAGCTGTTCTACAACACATTGAACTACTTAATGCATAATTATTACGATTAGAATAGATTAGATATTCTTCCCCAATATCGAAATAATTATCACATGATCCTGAACCATTAGCCAATAGATCTCTATACTCATAACCAGGAAAGATTTCTCCTTTATATGATTTACTAATTTTTACAGAAAACACGTAAACCTTTTGTCCATAACTTCCATACAATAAACTGTCTACTTTAATAATTTTACCAATAAAAACCTGATGAGCTAACTCCCAATTTTCTTCTATTGATGGTTTTTCCGAGCAATCACAGCAATATACTTCTGAGCTCATTAAAAACAAAAACAGTACAAATAGTACTTTTCTAATCATTCTATCAATTTTTAGTTAAATGTAAATTTAGGAATTAATTAATATGATTTTTTCCAAAATTAAGTGCTTTATTTCTCTTTATTGATGAAATTTGCAATTCTAATTTTTTTGAATATGAATAATTTCCATCGCTTTTTCCTTTGCATCCTTTTAATGACAAATAATGCTTTTTCCCAAAAAGAAAAAACCTCTTTCTCTGTAGTTCCATTAGGAGTAATGGGAGGTATTGACGAAAAAAATCTTTCAGCTTATTTAATCGCTCCATCCAGCACAACCGATTATATCTGTCTTGACGCTGGAACTGTAAATGCTGGAATAGAAAAAGCAATAGAAAAGAAAACTTTTAAAGTTTCTACAAGCGAAGTTTTACGAAAATATATCAAAGGATATTTGATTTCTCATGCACATTTAGATCATGTTTCTGGTTTGATAATTAACTCTCCTGCTGATTCTTCTAAAACAGTTTATGCTACAAATAAATGCATGGAAATGATGGAAAACCATTATTTTAACGATCAGACTTGGGCTAATTTTGGAGACGCAGGACCAGGATTTCCTTTAAAAAAATACCATTTTCAGACTTTAAATTTGGGAGAAGAAACTTCTTTAACTAACACCAAAATGACAGTTAAAGCATTTTCTTTAAGCCATGTTAATCCGTTTGAGAGTACCGCTTTCCTAATTAAAAACAACGAAGATTATGCCTTGTATTTAGGAGACACTGGCCCAGATGAAGTAGAAAAAAGCAATAATCTTCGTAATTTATGGACAGCAGTTGCTCCATTGGTTAAAACCAAACAATTGAAAGGAATTTTTATTGAAGTTTCGTTCCCAAATGAACAGCCAGATAAATTTCTATTTGGTCATTTAACTCCAAATTATTTGATGAAAGAGCTTCATGTTTTAGAAGATTTGGCAGGAAAAGGTTCTCTAGAAAACTTTAAAATCATCATCACACATTTGAAACCTCCAGCAAAGAATATTGCCAAAATTAAAGAGCAATTAAAAGCGCAAAATGATTTAGGATTGAAGATTATTTATCCTGAGCAAGGGAAAAAACTTGAATTATAGAAAATACAATTTGTAGGTTATTTTTTATATTTTAGCCAGATAAATTATATTAAATGGAAATTGTTTGGTCAAAAAAAGCAAAATATAACTTTTACTCTATTCGAAATTATTTAGAATTATATTGGTCACCATTAATAGCAGAAAAATTTATTCTCGATGTATTAAGAGTAAATAAGTTATTAGAAAAAAATCCTCAAATAGGAAAATATAGGGATGATTTAGAATGCCGGGAAATAGTAATCTCAAAACATATTACTTTATATTATGCAATAAAAGAAAATCAAATAAAACTGATTGCTTTTTGGAATAATCGCCAACGACCTTTAAATCCTTATGATTTGTAAATCTATATAAGTTTTTTACTTCTTAATTCTGCCAGCATTTCTTCATGAGTAATAAAATCTCCATTTTCGAGATCACGTTTACCCTGCTCGATTTCCTCTTTTAATTCTAATCTAAAGTTTTCTTCTGGAGAAAGAATTTTAGCAATAGAAAGCATTTCATCGGCAGAAAAAGTCTGAGTCTTTAACTTACGATAGAACGTTGGACTTGGAATACCAACTTGCTCAATAATATAGCTTTTTTTAAAGGGTGATTTGTTCATTAAACTCTCAATATTATCGACAATATTTTTATATGCAATTATTTCTTGTATCATTTTTGATATATTTATGAGTTATTTGTAATACAAATATACTTCAAAAATGATACAATCTTCTTTTTTAGCGTTAAAAAAATAACCCAACAAGCTTACAATAGTTGTTGGGTTATTTTTTATATGTAATTAACATTATTTCTTCATTTCTTCGCCACAAACCTAGGATCAGTTTCCATAACAGTTCCGCAATTATCGCAAGTTCTTAATTCTTCCGAATTGTAGAAATGTTCAAAATGTGGAAGAAAATCTTTCTCTATGTTATGAAGCTCAAAATATACTTCATACAATTTATGGTTACAGTTATCACAGTGCCAAAGCAAACCATCTGTAAAACCTTGTCCAGCACGTTTTCTTTCTATAACGAGACCTATCGAACCTTCTGAACGAACAGGAGAGTGAGGCATTTTTGCAGGATGAAGATACATATCTCCAGCATTTAATTCCATTTCTTTTCGCTGTCCATCTTCCTGAATTACCACTTTTATACTTCCTTCTAACTGATAAAAAAGCTCTTCTGTTTCGTTATAATGATAATCTTTTCGTGCATTAGGTCCCGCCACAACCATTACAATATAATCACCAGAATCTACGTAGAGATTTTTATTTCCAACAGGCGGTTTAAGTAAATGACGATTTTCGTCAATCCATTTAGTTAAGTTGAAAGGTTTTGCTATAGCCATTTTTTTAATTCTAATTTATGAAAAGCTAAGATAATGAAATTGTAGAGACGCACCGCAGTGCGTCTATGGTTTGTAATTTAATTTCTGAAAAATGTTAGACGCACTGCAGTGCGTCTCTACAAAACCTCTTTTATCAAATAAACATAAACAGGAAGATGATCGCTAAAACCAGCTTGAGTCAATGTATTGCGCAAAGGATAACCTTTATACTGTCCAGAATTTTGAATAAGATAAGGTTTATTGAAAATACCTGCTTTCCAAAAATTAAAAGTTGAAAAATCCGATTTAACCAAAGAGGCTGTCATGATAATTTGATCAAATATGTTCCAAGAATCGCGATACGCAATGGTTCCTAAACCTTTATTCGCAAGATCTTCAAACGGATTAAAAACATCAAATTCAGCAACTTCAGCTTTTGCTCCTTTGGCTCGTAGCCCATTTTTTATACTTTTATTGAATGGTCCGTCATTAAAATCTCCCATTGTCAATACTTTTGCCTGTGGATTTATCTGCTGTAACGAATCGATAATTTTTCTGTTCAATTTTCCTGCAGCTTCTCGAAACATTGTTGTTGCCTTTTCTCCACCAGATCTAGATGGCCAGTGATTTACGATAATATGTATTTCTTCATTTTCTAAAAATCCCGAAACCAAAAGCTGATCTCTGGTAAAAACACGATTTTTATTTTCTTTTTTAACTTCAATTTCATCGTCTAAAACCTCTGTTTCTTCTTTTTGCAGAATTTCTTTTTTATAAATAATTAATGGAATATTCGAATAAGAAGTCGGTCTAAAATATTTTTTCTGATAAAGCAAAGCCACATCAATACCACGTTTGTCTGGTGAATCAAAATGAATGATTCCTAAATCTAAAGCTTGCAATGCTGGTTCTTTGATTAAGTCTTCTAAAACGTTACGATTTTCGACCTCTGCTGCTCCGATTAAAGTTGGAGCGTTTGAATTCTCCGGTGTACCAATTTCAGCTATCACTCTTGCCAAATTTTTTAATTTCTGCTGATATTTTTCTAATGTCCAATACTGCGCTCCATTTGGCGTCCATTCATCATCATTTGTAAACGCATCATCTACAGTATCATAAAGGTTTTCAAAATTGTAAAAAGCAACTGTATGTATTTTATATTTTTTAGATTGGCTAAGAAGGACTGACGTTCCAAAAAGAAAAAGCAGAAAAAATTTAAATTTTAAAGGCATATATAAGATTTTAAAAAGACAAATCTACTTAAAAAATGTAAGATTTTTACTTAAATAAAAATTCAAAATATTACATTTGTTTCTAACAAAAGTCTTGTACCTTGCTCAAAAAATCTGATCATTTATAACATGAAAAAAATACTGTTTTTTACTTTTTTCTTAACCTTTCTAAATACAATTTATGGGCAAAAAAACGGTTTCAAAGCAGAGGAAATCAGAAAACAATATAAAATTCCAGAATTGGCTTATGCCGTAGTTTCATCAGATTCTATACATGAAATTGAGGCTTTAGGATTTCAACGTTACAAATCTTCTCATAAAGCAAAAATTAATGATATATTTCGTTTAGGATCCATCACAAAAACGATCACAAGCTATATAGCAGCGACGCTAGTTAAAGAAGGAAAAATAGAATGGAATACTAAATTTTTTGATTTATATCCTGAATTAAAAGCAGCAAGTAATCCAGAAATTTACAATGTAACCTTGCAAGATTTCTTGACATTTCGAGCCCCAATTCCAACTTGGTCTTATGGAAATGAAACTCCAGCGCAAAAAGAAATACAAGGAAATAGCCAAGAACAACGTTATCAATTTATTGCATGGTTTTTTCAGCAAAATACAATTCCTGAAAAACAAGAAATCTATTTCTCAAATCCAAGTTTTGTTGCCGCAGGTTTAATGCTCGAAAAAGCAACTGGAAAAAGCTATGAAGCTTTAGTGCAAGAATTGGGTAAAAAGCTAAGTATTAACTTCGGTTTTGGGCAACCAAATGTTACTGATATAAACCAACCGTGGGGACATGATGAAAATTTGAAGTCTGAAAAACCGTTTGTAAATTATAAACTAAATTGGCTTTCATCAGCAGGAAATATCAATGTAAATCTTCCTGATTTTTGCAAATTCACGCAGATGCAATTACAAGGTTTGTTAGGAAAATCAAAAGTATTGTCTGAAGAAGAATTTAACAAAATGCATTTTGGGTTTCCTGAATTTTCTATTGGATGGTATTCTGAAACAAATGAAAAATCGGGCCTAAAATATTCTTTTCACTATGGAAATCCAGGAACATTTTTAACCAAAGTGTATATTTGCAAAGATATCGATAAGGCTTTTATAATATTTGCGAATGTGCAATCTGAAGAAGCTGACAAAGGCTTAATGTTGCTTCTTGCCGAATTGCAAAAACAATATGGAGGTTAAATTATTAAACCTTAAAAATTAATTTATAATTTTAAGCAAAAGAAAAAAATGAATAAAAACTGCTTTCACTATATAAAGAGACACTTTGTCTTTTGTAAACTCGCATTTCTTATTTTTGCTTTACAATCATTCAACTGTCAATCTCAACAAAACATGATAACACCGCCTTATTTACAAAAAGGAGATACTGTGGCACTTTTGGCAACAGCAAGAAAAAACATCGACGATAACTTAAAACCAACAATAGATTTATTGCACAGTTGGGGCTTAGAAGCCGTAATCGGGTCAACAATTGGTTTAGATTATAATCAATTGGCAGGAACAGATGAACAGAGAGCTGCCGATTTTCAGAAACAGATGGACAATCCAAATATTAAAGCGATTTGGTGCGTTCGCGGCGGATATGGCACTGTTAGAATGTTAGATTTATTGGATTTTACCAAATTCAAACAGCATCCGAAATGGGTAATTGGTTTTAGTGACGTAACCGTTCTTCATAATCATTTGAATACGATGGGCTATAAATCTATTCATGGTATTATGCCGGTAACTGTTCCTAGAGCAACTCCAGATGCGGTAAGTTCATTAAAAGCTGCTTTGTTTAACGAACCTATTTCCTACTCTATCAGCCCAAGTCCGATGAATCGTTTGGGAAGTGCAACGGGAGAATTGGTTGGAGGTAACTTGTCTATTTTATATAGTTTATTAGGATCTCCATCTGCAATTGACTGCAAGGATAAAATTTTATTTATAGAAGATTTAGATGAATACTTATATCATATCGACCGTATGATGATGAATCTAAGACGTAACGGTTGCATCGAAAATCTAAAAGGAATTATCATTGGCGGAATGACAAGCATGAAAGACAATGAAGTGCCTTGGGGTAAAAATGCATTAGAGATTATTGATGACGTAACAAAAAAATACAATATTCCAGTCATTTTCAATTTCCCAGCTGGACATATTAGAGACAATAGAGCTTTGATTATGGGAAATACCGTTTCTATAGAAGTCACTGCTTCTGGAAGTACGGTTACTTTTAAAAAATAGTATCAGTCTACTCCTTTTTAAGGAAACTCAAAAATACCACATAAAAATCTCGCAAAGACGCGAAGCCACAAAGAATATTAAAACTTTGCGACTTCGCGTCTTTGCGTGCAAAAAACTTAAAACTATTATTCAGTTTTCAACAACCTGAAACCTGAAACTTGAAACAAAAAAACAAACCTCATGGCAGAGCATAACGATTTAGGAAAACTAGGCGAAGATCTCGCCGCTGCACATCTTGAAGAAAATGGATATTCAATTCTTGAAAGAAACTTTGTCATCCAAAAGGCAGAAATAGATATAATTGCACAAAAAGATAATGTTTTGGCAATTGTTGAAGTTAAAACTCGTTCGAGTTTAGATTTTGGTTCTCCGCAAGATTTTGTCAAGCAAAAAAAGATTCAATTACTCATTAAAGCAGTAAATGCCTACATAAACGATAGGGAAAAGGATTTTCAAGAAGATTTAGAAATTCGTTTTGACATCGTTGCGGTCCATAAAAATGGGGAATCATTTGCAATTGAACATCTTACCGACGCTTTTTATCACTTTTAACATAATTTTTTATTGTTATAATTGTAACAATTTGTTTTTTTATTTATATTTGCAAAGAATTATAACATCGCAATGTTAAATTAACAAACCAACTCAACTGTTACCAAAAAAAAAAAAAAGAATTATGAAAACTGTTTCTTCTATTGTAGAAAACTACATTAAAACAAAACCATTTTTATTAAATGCCCTGTCACTCGGAATTATTAACCTAACATCACTTTCGCGAAATATCATGACCGAATTAGAAAGTGAGTTTGGAAAAGAAGTAAAACAAGGCGCTGTAGTAATGTCTTTAAAACGACTGACGGAAGAACTAGATTTTAAATTAAACCACAAAATCAATAAAGTAATTAAAAATATTGGTGAAATCACGGTTCGTTCTGAACTTACAGATTACACTTTCGCAGCATCTGAAACTGTCTTAAACAAACAAGCAGATTTAATCTCCGATATTAATGCTTTATCTGATATTTTTTATACCTCATCTCGTGGAGTAAACGAAACTAATATCGTAGTGAGCAGCAGTGTAAATCACTTAGTTGAGAAGCACTTCATGAGAGAAAAATTAATCCAGAAATTGGATAATTTAGCTTCTATTACTGTAAAATTGCCAAAAGAAAACATTGTTGTTCCTGGTATTTACTACTTCATTTTCCAGCGTTTGGCTTGGGAAGGAATCATCATCAACGAGGTAATTTCAACTTCAAATGAATTTACGATTTTAGTTGGAGAAGATCAAGTTGATGTGGCTTTTAAAGTAATTAAGGACTTGAAAAACTAATAGAATAAGATTTAAAGAATCGCTTTGATTCCTCTTTATAACACAAAATCCTTTTGTCTTTTTAATGAAAGATGAAAGGTTTTTTTTTGAATAAAAGGCTGTATCAGCATAATTACATTTTTAGTAAATAAGAATATTCTCAAAAGACAAATTCTCAAATAAATATTATTTCGAAAAAGCGTCAATATGACACTTACTTGTAAAATGCCACTTCGCATTGCGTTTTGTAACTTTTATATAAAAAACTAACAAAAAATACGAATTAAGTTTTTTTACATATAATTTATTACGAATAATATTTTTATATATTTGCGACGAAGTCAGATATCAGACCTCGGATTTTGATCGTTTAATACCATTGGAATTACATAAACGCAATTTAAATTGTTAGAAGCTGCCAACCATAGTGAAAAATTATTGGTAAGTGAACTCAAAAAAGGAAACGAAAAAGCCTTTCGCCAACTTTTTGATTTATACCGCCAAGATATTTATGGATACAGTATTAGTCTTCTAAAATCAAAAGAAGCGGCGGAGGAAAATGTGCAGGATGTTTTTTTGAAAGTTTGGCTCAACCGTGAAAGTTTGGATGTAGAACAATCTTTTAAAGCCTACATTTTTACTATTGCAAGAAATCAGGCTTTTAATGTTTTGAATAAGGCTGCGAATGAAATTTTATTGAAAGAAGCCGTTTTCTACGAAAGTCAGAAAACGCATGAATACGGAGATTATGCTGTTCGGGAAGCCGATTGCAAAAAACTCCAAAAGCAAGCAATAAAACAGCTCCCGCCCAAACGACGGCAGATTTTTAAAATGTCGCGAAAAAAAGGAATGAGCTACGAAGAAATAAGCGAGGAACTCGGAATCTCGATAAACACGGTCCGGAACCAAATGAGTAAAGCGCTCGAATCGATGCGCGGTTTTTTTCAACTTCACGATGAAATTATCTAACCAAAACCACAAATATTGCCCTTAAAATCACTCTTCGGAGTGATTTTTTTTTGATTGCTTTTTTGCCACAGATTAAAGGATTTCCACAGATCAGTATTTTTTCTATCTAAAATAAACGATTGTTTTTTTCCCAAACAGATTGAAATCTTTTTAATCTGTTAATCTGTGGCTTGAAAAAAAATCAATTGCCTCCAGCTTTAGCTGGAGGTTTATAAGAAAGTACGATTGGAGGCTTTAGCCGAATAAAGTATTTTGGCTAAAGCCCAGATTTGGAGACTTTTTTTTGACCTCCAGCTAAAACTGGAGGCAATTGAAAAAAAATTAGAAAACTCAAGGACACACAAACTCCAAAATCAAAATCGATAATTTTCGTCTGCTTCTATTTTGATTTTTCATTATGAAAACGAAAAAAATAGAATCGTGAATAAACCTGTTTGCCCGCGAGAGGGATGGGAGCAAGCTACCGAAGTAGCGCGGACAGCCCGACAGCATTAGGAAAAGGGGCACATAAAGACAAAGATTGTTGGTCCCTTTTTCTAATGCTGGCTCGCCCAAAAAATCAATTTTATATTCAGATTGAGGGACTTTTTTGTTGCTTTCTTCTGTGATCCTTCGTTACTCAGGATGACAAAATGTATTTAATCATTATTTCTTCAAAAAAACAAACTTCTACATTTTATTAAAAATCAATACATTAAATAATTTAAAATGTTAAAATTTAAAAATTTATAACGTTTGAGTAGTACTCGATTGCATCTCAGCTGTATTATAGAAACACAGAACCTAAAAACATTCTTAATGAATTCAAATTCTGAAATAAAAACGCTTTTAGAGAAGTTTATTTTAAATCAATGTACTGCCGAAGAAACAGAACAGGTTATTGCCTATTGCCGCAATAATAATCTAACTGAAGATTTTCCGACAGTAGAAGAAGTAAAAAATCTATTGGGCGAAATGCCAAAAATGGAGGAGCAAAAAGCTGATTCTATTTTCGACAATATATTATCTGCAGCAAAAGAGCAAGAAACAGTTATAGAATTACAGCCTAGAAAACCAAATTATAGAAAATACATTTCTATTGCAGCTTCTGTCTTGGTTCTTTTGGGAGTTGGTTTTGCTTACAAACAAGGTTTCTTTACTAAAAGTACCGAAGTCCCATTCGATTTTAAAAGCACTGATATTGTTTTACAGATGGAAGACGGAAGTGTTCAGATTATTTCTGAAAATGGAAAAGTTCAGGTCCATGATGAAAAAGGGAATGTTGTTGGAAATCAAGATGGAGATAAATTGGTTTACCAAAATCAAGCTGATTCTGATAAACTAGCATACAACACCCTTAAAATTCCTTTTGGCAAAAAATTCCGTTTGCAATTATCTGACGGAACTATGGTTCATTTAAACTCTGGCACCACTTTAAAATATCCTGTGAAATTTATTGCCGGAGAAAATCGTCAAGTTTATCTAGACGGAGAAGCTTTTTTTGATGTTGCAAAAGACAAAAAACATCCATTTATTGTAAATGCTGATGAACTGAATATACGTGTTTTAGGAACGCATTTTAACGTTTCTAACTATCCTGAAGATGCTGCGACAGATGTGGTTCTCGTTGAAGGCTCTGTTGGAATGTATCGTTCTAACGAAAATTTTGATGCTTCTAAAAATACAATCTTAAAACCGGGCTATAAAGGAAGTTTCAACAAAGAAAATGCTTCAATTTTTACTAAACAGGTTGCTACAGAAATCTATACTTCTTGGATAGATGGTGGACTTACTTTTAGAAACATGACTTTCAAAAACATCATTACCAAACTGGAAAGACGCTACAACGTAACGATCATTAATAAAAATGAAAAATTGGCTAACGAGAAATTCAATGCCAGCTTTAAAGAAGAATCAATTGAGAATGTGATGAGCTATTTTAATGATGTTCATGGCATTAATTACACGATAAAAAACAATCAAATACTAATTAAATAACCACTAAAACCAATACAATATATGATGAGATAACATTACGGGAATAAAAAAATCGGAAAGAGCTGCGAACAATTTCCGATTTACTAAGTGATTGAATATAACGAATTAACTACAATCAATTAACAAAATTATGAAAAAAAAATCTAAGAATAATGGGTTTCTATACTCATTGTTCCAAAATGACCTAAAATTGAAATTAACTACTCTACTTATTTTGGTCGCCATGTTTAATATCAAAGCAAGTACTTATGCTCAAAAAACTAAAGTTACTCTTGAATTGAACAATTCAACAATCGAAAAGGTTATTGAGACCATTGAACAAAAAACAGATTTCAGATTTATTTACAAAATGAATGATGTCGACTTAGATCGAACGGTTTCTATTTCTGTAAAAGAACAATCGATATATGTAGTTTTGGACAGAATTTTTAAAGGAACTCCAACAGAATTTAAAATTCGCGACACACAAATTATCCTTAAAAAGCCAGAATTAAAAACACAAAATATTGAGGACGAAAAGGAAACTATTTCTGGAATTGTTACTGACGAAAATGGTGCTCCGCTTCCTGGAGCTTCTATCATCGAAGAAGGCACAAAAAATAGTGTTGTAACCGATTTTGACGGTAAATTTAAACTTACTGTTGAAAGCAGTTCTTCTATTATTGCGGTAAGTTTTGTGGGTTATAAAACTAAAAAAGTTCCTGCTGGAAATGGCATTTTAAATATTCAATTGGAACCAGATGCTACTAACCTGCAAGAGGTAGTTTTAGTTGGTTATGGATCGGTTACTAAAAAAGATGTAACGGGTGCAGTTTCTACTATTAATGCTAAAGAGATGAATCAAGGTGCAATTGTAAATCCGTTGCAATTAATTTCTGGAAAAGCGGCGGGTGTCAATATTAACCAAATTGGTAGCGAACCTGGTTCTGGTCCAAGTGTACGTATTCGTGGAGTAAGTTCTTTAATTGGCGGAAGCGATCCTTTGGTTGTGGTAGATGGAATTCAGGGAAATTTAGATTTATTAAATTCGATTCCTCCAACAGAAATTGAATCGATCGATATTTTGAAAGATGCCTCGGCTACAGCCGTTTATGGATCTAGAGGAGCTGCTGGAGTAATTATCGTAAGAACTAAAACGAATAAAACAGGAAAAACAACTTTTGAATATGTAGGTTCTTCTTCTATCGATTTTATTCCAAAAAAATTAGATTTTCTAAATGCTGATCAATGGTGGACTGCAGCACAAAGTGTTGGAGTTCCTGCTTCTGCAAATCATGGCGCAAATACAGATTGGTACGGAATTTTAACACAAACAGGATTTACGCAAACGCATACACTTTCGTTTGGTGGAGGCAGTGAAAAATTTAGCAACCACGGATCTGTAAGTGCTATTTTGCAAGATGGTGTTGTGATTAACTCTAACAATAAAAAATACATTGCAAGATTACAAGCCACTCAAAAAGCGTTGGATGACAAATTAACTTTGACTTATAGTTTAACTAACGGAATTAGTAATACGGCCAGCAGTGTACAAAGTATTGGTAGAGTTAATCAGGTTTCAAACTTAATTTCTCAGGCTTATCAAATGCGTCCTACTGATCCTGTGTTTGAATCAGACGGAACAACTTATTATACAGATCCTAACCTATTTCAATATTTGAATCCTTATGCGGCTCAACAAGAAATTACTAATGAGGGAAAATATGATAATTTATTCGGAAGTCTTAAAGCTGATTTGGATATAGTTGATGGTTTACAAGCTGGCTGGTTTGGAAGCTGGAGAAAAGCAAATAATTCAATCGGTTTTTATAATCCAGCAAAATCTACTGATGCAAACGCAATTAACCAAAAAGGTTTTGGAAATATCAATAATACTCGTCAAGAAGAAAAATTAATGGATATTAGTTTGAATTACAAAAAAACATTTGGAGTTCACTCTATTAATGCTTTGGCCTTATACGAATGGCAGTACCAAAGCAAGCAAGAAAATTACTCTCAAGTAAGAGGTTTTATTAATGATTTAGCAACTTATAATAACCTTCAATTAGGTGACATTAGTAAAGCTCTTCCTGGTGATATTAAATCTTCTAAAGAAGATAGAACTCTAGCTTCTTTTTTGGCAAGAGTAAATTACTCTTTACTAGACCGTTATTTGGTTACAGCAAGTATCAGACGTGATGGATCTTCTGTCTTTGGAGAAAATAATAAATGGGGTAATTTTCCATCTGCTTCGGTCGCTTGGCAAATTGCAAAAGAATCATTTATGGCTAATCAATCTGTTGTTAATGATTTGAAACTACGTGTAGGTTATGGCGTTACCGGAAATCAGCAAGGGTTGAAACCTCTAAGTTCTCTTTCTTTGGTTGGTGCCTCTGGAACAACTTATTTTGGAGGTTCTCAAATTCCAAATTACAACATCACTCAAAATGGCAATCCAGATCTGAAATGGGAAACCAAAAAACAAACTAATATTGGTCTTGATTTTAGTTTAATTGACAGCCGATTGAGAGGTACAATTGATGTGTATACTGCAACAACAGATAATTTATTATTTGACTATACAGTACCTCAGCCTCCTTACCCACATGACAAAATTAAAGCCAACGTTGGTAGTATAAGAAACAAAGGTCTTGAGGTTGCTCTGGCGTATGATGTAATTCGTAATGAAAATACAACTTTTACTTTGGCAGGAAATGTTTCCTTTATGAGTAATGAGGTTCTTAACCTAAGCGGAAGTATCAATGGAGTAGCATTAAATACAGATTATGTAAGTTGGGGTGCACCGAATTCTTATTTGATAAAAGGACAACCAATTGGTACATTTAATATTTTACAACACCAAGGTAAAGATGCTGCTAACGCTGAAACGGTAGTAGACCAAAATGGTGATGGCGTTATTGACCAAGGCAGTATGAGTCTGGATCGTGTAATGCAAGGTTCTGCTTTACCAACTTATACTTTTGCTTTCAATCCAACTTTGAGATATAAAAAGTTTGACGCTTCTATATTACTAAGAGGATCAGGAGGGAATAAAGTTTATAACACTGTAAATCAACGTTCAAGTTATATGGAAAACATCGGAAAAAGCAATGTTTTACAAAGTGCTGTTGATTTAGGCATTTACACCTCGCAATATTCTTCAAATTTATGGTTGGAAGATGGTTCTTTTGTTCGTTTAGAAAACGTTACTGCAGGATACAATTTTAGCTTTAAAGATCGATTTATAGAGTCAATTAGACTTTCTCTTACTGGAAACAACCTATTCCTTATCACCAACTATTCGGGTATTGATCCTGAAATCAACTTAAGTGGTAGTGGTGACGTTAATGATTATTTTGGAGGAGACAGAGGAATTTATCCTCGTACCAGAAGCATTTCGTTTGGTGTAAACGTTAAATTTAAATAGTAAAAGAAATGAAAATAAAAAATATATTTTTAGCAGGAAGCATTTGTTTCTTTGCTCTGACAGGTTGCACCAATGTTGAAGAAAACGTGTACGATCAATACCCTGCGAAAGATTTTTATGGATCTCCTCAAGGAGCTGACATAGCCTTAGCAAGTGTATATGCACAAATTCCTGGTAATTGGAATGGCGTTGGTTATGCTGGTGCCGATATGGGTTGGTATGACTTAAATTCCATGTGTGCTGATGATCAAGTTATTCCTCACAGAAATACAGGTGACTGGTCAACTGAATTTGCAATTTTGTTCAAACACCAATGGTTGCCAACAGACGAAGTAGTTAAAAATACATGGAACTGGCTTTACAAATCAATTTTCAATGCCAACCTTGCAATACAACAATTGGAAGACTCTAAAGCGGATGCATCAAAAATTGCTGAAGCTAAAGTTTTAAGAGCTTTTTTCTATTATTTATTAATTGATGATTTTGGAAGTGTTCCTTTTTACACAGATAACAATATTACTGTTGACAAAATTCCACAAGCAAGTCGTCAGGTCGTATTTGATTTTGTAGTATCAGAATTAAAAGCCAATGTTGATTTACTGCCAGGTACTAAAGGTGGTGAATTTTACGGAAGATTCAACAAATGGGCTGGATACACTTTGCTTGCTAAAGTATACTTGAATGCAGGTGTTTTAACTGGAACTCCAAAATGGGAAGAATGTCTAGCAGCTTGTAATGTTGTAAATGGCGGAGGATTTTCATTGCACCCTGCACTTTCAGATGCTTCAAGTCCGCTAGGAAATAAATACTACGAATTGTTTGGAGATACAAGTCCTCAAGATGAAACGATTTTATCTATTTATACTACTGTAGATGTTGTAGGTCGTAATATTTTTACAGTACGCAGTTTGATTGGACCACATGCTAATGCTCTATTTGGTTACAGTGGCTGGAACGGATCTGTTGTTCCAAAAGATTTTTACCTAAAGTATGACGATAAAGATATTCGTAAAAAACAATTCCTGTTAGGGCCACAACCAGGTAACATAAATTATACATTAGACATCACTTCATTAGATAATCCTGGAGCGGGCGCTCAAGAAGGTGTTAGAAATGTTAAATTTTATCCTGCAGGTTCAATGAATGGTGGCGGAGCTTCAAATGATTTTCCAATTTATAGATATGCTGATGTTATATTAATGACAGCCGAATGTAATGTTCGTCTAGGCAATTCTGGAGCCGCTAAACCTTTGGTTGATGCTATTAGAACTCGTGCTGGTCTTGGTGCTTTAGCTTCAAACCCTACTCTTGATGATATTTTTGATGAAAGAGGACGTGAGTTAAACTGGGAAGGACATCGTAGAGAAGATATGATTCGTTTTGATAAGTTTTTGTTGCCAAATGAATTCAAAGGCACTTCAGAAGAATATAGAAAAATATTCCCTATTCCAACTTCAGCTTTAAATGCAAATCCAGGACTAAAACAAAATCCAGGTTACTAAAACAGCTCAATACTATGAAAAAATATATAAATAAATTAGCAGCATTACTGGCATTAGTAATCGTAGCTACTTCTTGTGAATCTGATGCGGAATTAACCGTTTTAAAATCGGTTAGTTTTCCCTCTGCAATTACATCCTCTGCAAGTAAAATTGTGCTTACAGAAGATACAGCCGACGATACTGCAACAACTATTTCTTGGCCAGCTGTTGTTTTCCCGATTGAAGCACCTGTTTTATACACAGTTCAATTTGATCTTCCAGCAAATACTTCTGGTAGTAAGGCTTGGTTAACTGCTAAAACATTTGAAGCAGGAAACGATGTTTTGAGTAAATCTTTTACAGTTCGTGATTTGAATAAAATTGCAACAGATCTAGGATTACAACCAAATGTAGACGGAAAACTAGCAGTAAGAGTCGTGGCTGCCATGGATAGAAATATTTATTCAGATCCAATTGAGATAACGGTCACTCCTTACGAAAAAGCAGTTGCTTTTGGCGAAATTTTTATGCCTGGTGATTATCAAGGTTGGGCAGTCGAAACTGCTGCGGCTTTAACAGCAATAGAAAAAGGAATCTATCAAGGATATATGACTGCTGAAGGTACTGCATTAGCATTCAAATTAAATACTGCCAGAACATGGGCTGAATTTTATGGTGCAGGTGCTACTAATGAAGATTTAGTTAGAATGGATGATGATAATTTATTTCTTCCAAGTGCAGGTTCATACCAAATTAAAGTAAATTTGAACACGCTAAAATGGTCTGCTACTCCTTATGCATGGGGAATTGTTGGAACTGCTCAATCTGGAGGATGGGACAATAGCACGCCAATGAGTTATGATCATCAAACTAAAACATGGAAAGTAACAGCAGACTTAGTTCCTGGAGCATTGAAATTCAGATTGAACAACAAATGGGACGTTAATTACGGACCTAAAGATGCTACAACAAATACCATCAATCGTGACGATCAAGGCTCTTATACCATTACTGAAGCTGGAACTTATGAAGTTACGTTCACTATTGAAGAAACAGATCCAAACACAAATGGCTATCCTGCAACAGCAACTTGCAGCATAGTTAAAAAATAATCTAACATCATTCATACTTGTTAGATTAGTTTTGAGTGAAACCTGCCTTTCTGAGCAAAAGGCAGGTTATCTAAAAAAAATAAAACTGCCCGCTCAAAATCTATCAATTTTAATTTTAAAATCATGAAGTCTAACACCAATATTTTTCTTGCTTTACTGCTTTCAATAGCTTTTGTATCGTGCAGTTCTTCTGAAGAAAATCCGAAACCAGAGCCAAAGCCTGAAAACGAATATCAGCAGTATGGATCAACATTTGATAAAGTTGCAGCCAACGAAGATGCCGTAATTTATCAGGTGAATGTGCGCTCTTTCAGTCCAGAAGGAAACTTAAAAGGCGTTCAGAAACGACTTGCAGATATACAGAAACTAGGTGCAAATGTCATTTATCTGATGCCGATTTATCCTGTTGGAAAAGTAAAAATGGCTGGAAAACTAGGTTCACCGTATTCTATTAAAGACTACAAAGCCGTTAATACCGATTATGGAACATTAGAAGATCTTCGAGCTTTGGTTACAGAAGCACATAGCAAAAATATGGCGGTGATTTTAGACTGGGTAGCCAATCATACTTCTTGGGATAATCAATGGATAACAGCCCATCCAGACTGGTACCAGAAAGACGCTAGCGGAAACATTACCATTCCGCCGGGAACAAACTGGCAAGATGTGGCGCAGTTAAATTATACCAATGCTGAAATGAAAAAAGCCATGATCGATGCCATGTCCTATTGGGTTTACAATGCCAATATTGATGGTTTTAGATGTGATGCTGCCGATTTTGTTCCGATGAATTTCTGGTCAGAAGCGATTACTGCAATCCGTAAAATAAAGAACCAAAGGATGATTTTGATGGCAGAAGGCACTAGAGTTAATCATTTTGATGCAGGATTTGATTATACTTTTGGTTTTGCCTATTTCGGCGCTTTAGAAAAAGTGTTTTCAGAAGCTCAGCCTGCAAGCTATCTTCAAACAGAAAGCTCTAAAGAATATGGGCAGTTAGATGCTTCAAAAAGAATTGTGCGTTACACCACAAATCACGACGTGAATCTTTCTGACGGAACTCCACTTGAACTTTTTGGAGGAAAAAAAGGATCGTTAGCCGCTTTTGTAATTGCGTCGAGTATGAAATCTGTTCCTATGATTTACAATGGTCAGGAAATTGGCTATAACAAACGCATTGATTATTTTGACAATGTGCCAATAGATTGGTCTACGGCAGATAACGATATGCTTTTGGAATATCAAAAAATAATTGCCTTTAGAAATTCTAGTGAAGCGCTTCGAAAAGGAAAACTAACTGGTTACAGCAGTAATGATGTGAGTGTTTTTACCATGGAAACCACAACCGATAAGGTTTTAATTGTTGCTAATATCAAAAATAAAAATGTAAAATATACTGCTCCAACTGCTTTGGCCAACACCAATTGGACAGATGCATTAACTGGAAATCAAATAGCAATTGGCACAGAAATCAATTTAGAAGCTTACCAATATTTAATCCTTAAAAAAACAATAACGCTTCTGATACAAATAGATTTGTAAAAACTAAAAAACATGAATTTTCAATCCCAAAAAATACTGTTCCAAATTCGTTTGGGCAGGAAAACTGCGCTTTTATTTTTCGTTTGCTTCTGCACTTTAGCGGTTAAAGCACAAGAAATAACTTCGCCAGACAAAAATCTTTCCTTAAAATTTGAATTGAAAGAAGACGGAATTCCGTCTTATCAATTATCATACAAACAAAAACCGGTTATTAAACCTAGTTCTTTAGGTTTAGAACTTCAAAATATGCCTTCGTTTTTGGATGGTTTTACCGTTACAAATACAGCACAATCTTCTGTTGATGAAAGTTGGAATCCGGTTTTAGGTGAAGAAAAAACAATTCGAAATCATTACAACGAATTGGTTGTCACTTTAGCGCAAGCGAAAAACAATAACAGATTTATTAGAATTCGTTTCCGTCTATTCAATGATGGATTAGGATTTAGATACGAATTTCCAAAACAAAATGACCTGAGCTATTTTGTAATTAAAGAAGAACGCTCGCAATTTAACTTAGCTGGAAATCATAAAATTTTCTGGATTCCGGGAGATTATGATACCAATGAATATGCGTATACCACTTCAAAAATTTCAGAGATTCCTTCACTGATGAAAAAAGCCACTATCGAAATCAATTCACAATGGCCAATCGCAGCATTATCAATACAAACGCCATCAATGATGAAATCTGATGATGGTTTATACATCAACATTCACGAAGCAGGATTAATCAATTATCCGGCCATGTATCTTGAAGTTGATCCTGTAAACAATAAAATGGTCAGTCATTTGGCTCCCGATGCCGTTGGTGCAAAAGGTTACATGCAAACCGATGCACAATCTCCTTGGAGAACTATTGTGGTAAGCGATAAAGCGACAGATATTCTAGCTTCCAAATTGATTTTAAACCTTAACGAGCCTACAAGCTATAAAGATGTTTCTTGGATAAAACCAGTAAAATACATCGGAATCTGGTGGGAATATTTCGTTGCAGGAAGAAGTACTTGGGCTTTTGGACAAGAAACAAACGTAAAATTAACTGATGATTTTACCAAACTTACACCAAACGGAAAACACGGAGCCACAACAGAACGCGCAAAAGAATATATTGATTTTGCCGCTAAAAATGGTTTTGATGCGATTCTTATTGAAGGTTGGAATATTGGTTGGGAAGACTGGATTAATAACTGGAAAGAAGAAGTTTTTGATTTTGTAACCGCTTATCCTGATTTTGATGTAAAAGCAGTTCATAAATATGCCGCTTCAAAAGGCGTAAAAATTATCATGCATCACGAAACTTCAGGATCGGCAACCAATTACGAACGCCGTTTGGATCGTGCTTTTCAATTTATGAATGATAATGGTTATGATGCTGTAAAAACAGGATATGTTGGAAAAATTATTCCGCGTGGAGAGCATCACGACGGACAATGGATGGTGAATCATTACATTAACGTTGTGAAACGTGCTGCCGATTATAAAATCATGATCAACAGCCATGAAGCCGTTCGTCCAACGGGATTAAACAGAACTTATCCAAACTGGATTGCTCAGGAATCAGCGCGCGGTACTGAGTTTGAATCTATGGGAGGATTAGCTCCAGATCACACCACCATTTTACCATTCACCCGTTTAATGGGTGGTCCAATGGATTATACGCCGGGAATTTTCCAAACCGATCTTTCGTATTACGGAACTGGAAGTTCACAACGAGTAAACACCACTTTAGTAAAACAATTGGCTTATTATGTGACCATGTACAGTCCGCTGCAAATGGCTGCTGATATTCCTGGAAATTATGAGCGTTTTCCAGATGCTTTTCAGTTCATTAAAGATGTAGCTGTAGATTGGGATAACAGCTATATTCTAGAAGCTGAACCAGGAGATTATATTACAATTGCAAGAAAAGCAAAAGGCAAAAATGAATGGTTTATTGGCGGAATTACAGATGAAAATGCAAGAACAGCCAACATTTCATTTGATTATTTACCTGCAGGAAAAAATTTCGTTGCCACTATTTATGCCGATGCTAAAGACGCTAATTGGAATAAAAATCCCCAAAAATATACGGTTACTAAAGTTATCGTAAACTCAAAAAGTAAACTGAAGCAATATTTAGCTCCAGGTGGTGGTGTTGCCATCAGCATCAAAGAAGGAACTGCTTCAGATTTAAAAGGATTGAAAAAATTATAATTTAGGTGCTATCCCAATAGCTATCGGAACTGAAACACTCAGTTTCTAAGTTTTTTGCCACGAATTACGCGAATTCCACAAATTAAAAAACCGCAAATGAAAATTTGTGCTAATTCGTGTAATTCGTGGCAAGAAACCTATGCTTATTTTTGAGCAAAATTAAAACTTACTATTTTGAAAACTATTAACCACAAAATGTTTGTCGAATTTAAAAACAATGCGAGTGAGAATGAATTTTAGTTATAAATGCCGACAAGCATGCAAAAAACTATTATTATGAAAATCAAAATTACCACTAGATTATTTCATATTACCAAAGCAATATTTTGCTTTCTATTATTGTTTGCAGGTTCAGTTTATGCACAAGATCCTGCTCAATACGGGACACCATTTGCTGGTGTTCCTGATACGAGAGATATCAATATGTATCAAGTGCATATTCGTCCGTTTAGTGCCAACGGAGATTTAGCCGGAGTAACCGCTAGATTAGACAATATAAAAGCACTTGGAACAAATGTTATTTATTTAATGCCTATTTTTCCCCACGGCACCGATTCCCGAAGTTCGGCTTCGCCCTATTGTATCAAAGATTTTAAAGCCGTTGGTTCTGAATATGGTTCTTTGGCTGATTTAAGAACTTTGGTTGATGGTGCACACAGCCGCGGAATGGCTGTGATTTTGGATATTGCCATCAATGGAACTTCTTGGGACAATGTCTGGACCGTTTCGCATCCTGAATATTATAAACGAACTGGAACTACAATTCAGCAATTAGGAAACTTCTCTGATATTGCTGCGCTTGATCTTAATAGTTCTGCTACACGAGCAGCCATAAAAGATGCCATGCGCTACTGGATTTTCGCTGCAAACGTTGACGGTTATCGTTGCGATTATGCAAACAATCCTCCTTTAGATTTCTGGTCAGAAGTTAATTCTAACCTTAGAGGAATTACATCTCATAAATTATTAATGTTAGCCGAAGGAGACAGACAAGAAAACTTTGAAGTTGGTTTTGACATGAATTATGGAGACCGATGGTTTCACGCTGGTTTATATGATATTGCTAGTGGAGGACCTGTTTCTCAAAGAATTCAAGATCAGACGACATATGAATATGCTAAAGCAACTGGAAATCAGCAAATCGTTAGATATACTGGAAATCACGATACTTACACCAATGATGATGGTGTGAGAAGACCATTTGTTGTATTTAAAAATCATAACGGAATAGTTGCCAATTTCTTAGTTTCAGCTTACATGAGAGGCGTTCCTTTTTTAATGAGCGGACAGGAAATAGATTACGAACCAAAAACCGATTGGCCTTGGACAAACTTCAAATTCAACTGGTCACAAAACCCTACCGCTGCAGCCGATTTTGCTAAGATTCTAAATTTTAGAACACAAAGTGCAGCTATACGTCGCGGTGATTTGACTACTTACGCAAATGATGACATCAGCATTTTCACTAAAACTTTAGGAACAGAAAAAGTAATCGTAATGTCGAATTTGAGAAATGCGGCTAAATCGTATGTTATTCCAGCAGCCTTAGCAGGAACTTATGTAAATCCGTATAACAATAATGCTTCGGTAACTTTAACTGCAGGTTCTACACGTAATTTTGCTGCGTATGAATATTTGGTTTTAACTAATACAAATGCTCCTGTTGTAGCGGTTACTGGCGTTTCTGTTAGTCCAACTACGGTAACTGTTGGTTTAGGATCAACACAGCAATTAAACCCTACAATTGCACCTGCAAATGCTACAAATCAGAATGTGAGCTGGTCTTCTAGCAATACGGCTGTAGCAACAGTAAACGCATCTGGGTTAGTTACGGCAGTTTCTGCTGGAACAACAACTATTACGGTTACAACTGCTGACGGAAACAAAACAGCAACTTCAGCTATAACTGTTTCTACGATTCCTGTTTCTTCGGTAGCGGTTTCACCAACTTCTGCAAGTTTATATGCAGGAAACACACAACAGCTTACAGCAACGATTTCGCCAACAAATGCAACAAACAAAAATGTAACTTGGTCATCAAACAATACAGCAGTTGCAACGGTAAATTCAAGCGGGCTTGTTACAGCTGTCGCAGCGGGAACTGCAACAATCATAGCAACAACACAAGACGGAAACAAAACGGCTTCGGCAACTATTACGGTTAATCCGAATACCAATTTTACTGTTTATTTCTATAAACCATCAAATTGGGGAACTGGAATTAAAATCTACTATTGGAATGCTTTACCAACAGGAGTTTTAGCAACTGTAAACTGGCCAGGAGTAAACATGACCGATGCTGGAAATGGATGGTACAGCTATACTTTTACCAATGTAACTTCGACCAATTTAATTTTCAATGATGGAACAAACCAAACAGCCGATTTAAGCAGAGATAAAAACGGATGGTACATGAACAGCACTTGGTACGATTCTAATCCAGGAACTGGTGTTGCTGTTACAAGTGTAAGTTTAAGTCCAACGACAGCTTCATTAAATGTTGGCGGAACACAGCAATTGACCCCAACAATTCTTCCTGCAAATGCAACTAACAAATCGGTAACATATAGCTCAAACAATACGGCTGTGGCGACCGTAAATTCTTCTGGTTTAATTACCGCTGTCGCGAATGGAACAGCGACAATTACCGTTACAACTGTTGACGGAAACAAAACTAGTACATGTTTAGTATCGGTTACAACAGCTTCTGGAGGAGGAAATTATTACACGATCAAAAACAGATGGACTGGCGCTTATTTATCTGATGCTGGAACAAACACAGGTTACGGAACAACCGTTTCTGGCAACAATTATAAATGGCAAAAAATCGCTATTGACGCCACATATTTTGTTCTTAAAAATGCAGCAACTGGTGAATTGATGAATATTGAAGGCCAAACAGGAACAGTTCAATGTAATATTACTGATACCACTTTCTGGAGCGCGCAATGGTCAAGCGATTACATTGACGGAACTTGGGTTCGTTTAAGAAACAGATGGCAGACAGGAAATATTATTCATATCGAAAACCAGACAGGTTCGGCACAATACGGAAATTCGCAAGACGGCTGGTACAGCGCGCAATGGCAATTGGAACCAACAACAGTTGGAACATCAAAAATGGCTTTAAATGCTGAAGAAGTTTCTGCAACGGAACCAGTAATCGGTATTTACCCAAATCCAGCGACAAACAATGTATTTAATATTTTAATGCCAGAATTAGCAATTGGAGATGCTGCAAAAATTTTCGTTTCTGATTTGAACGGAAGAACTCTTTTGACAGAAAGACTTTCTGCATCAGGACAAGTTAATCATCATTTATCTACAGGAGTTTATATAGTAAATATTATTTCTAAAGATTTTAATGTGACTAAAAAACTGATAGTTAAATAAGTTGATTTTTAGAATAAAATTAAAAGGCGTATAATTTCTTTATACGCCTTTTTCTAATAAAATTGTTTCACAGTTTCTATTTCACCTGTTGATTCGTTTACAAACAAATAAACCATTCCATCATCATGAAAAATATCACAATTTTTAATTTCAAATTGCCCTAAAAAGAAAAGTGGCTTTTCTTCTTTTATAATCCAATTTGGGTTTTGAATCCATTTTGGCGGTTTCGTTTGATATTTAAATAGGGTTGAAAATCGATCTTTCATCTCTTTTTTCAACTCTAATTTTGATTTATTTACTTCTGATGGCAAAATATACTTTTCAATAAAATCAAGATCTGCATCAATATATTTTGGTTGTGAGTCTAATATAAGACCGTAATCATCACTATATTTTTCATATTTTTTAAAACTAATTCCCTTCTTGGTCAAAAACAATTCTACAGCCCCTTGTGCATTCAATCGACCTCCTATACTTTGCATTTTTTGTTCAACTAAATATAAAAATATTGTTGAATTTCCTATATATGTATTTTGTAGCTTTAAAGTATCATCTAAAAGCAGTTCCTGTAATTTTGTGTTTTCAAACAATACTTTTTCAAAATCTTTAGAAGTTATAATTCCTTCTACAAAATCTTTTAATGTTTTTATCTCGTTTTCCATGTTACTATTAATCATTTACAATGCTGCAAATGTACATTTCTCTAAAAGTAAAAACTTCATTTAAAAGTCTTTAAAACAATAAATAAAGCCAATATCTTAAAAAGAAAAAAGCTTCCGATTTTTAAATCAAAAGCCTTTAAATAATAGTTACATGTTATCTTTTACTCCTCAAACAATTCCATTAACTCCAGCGCACATTTTATATATTTCACATTTTCGAAAGTCAATAGAAAACGGGCACAGATTACAAATCGAGACTATTGGACATTTTTTACTCATAATATTTATAAGTTTTGTTACTTGTAGATGAAGGAGTGGATGAACTCCCTTGATAAATAGAATGAATGATATTAATTGGAAAATTATCTTCATTATATGTCATCTGCCTTATAACAGAACTCGTAGGACTTTTTATTGAAATAATATTGTTAGGCGACATAGCAATTATTGAATTGGTATTGCTAAACATCCAATAGTAAAGACTTTCATTATAATATTTATAACTTAAATATTCAGGACTCTTTTTGTTATCATATTCATAATCAACAATTAAGCCCGGTGCTTGATTTGTATTTTCACGATTGATAACCTGTACAACGTTACCATTACTATCATATTTAAACTCCTTAATTAAATATTCATCAAAATTAGAAGGAGGAATTTGAATCGTTTTAATTATTCTTCCATTATTATCAATGTATACTTCAGAAATTAAATCTTTAGGTTTATTTAAAGCTGTTTCAATATGATTTTTTACAATAATTTTATCCGAAAAATATTCTAATACTGAATAATCAGCCGTACCTTCTTTAACTACTTTAATTAATCTATTCTGAGTATCATAGGAGTAAGAACTTTTAAGTTTTTCATTTGCTATTAAAGTTATTGAAGCTATAAGCTTTCCTTTATTATTATACTCATACCGATATTCCGTTATCATTATTCCAGGCGTATTAGGAATTACTTTCGTTAAATATCCGTTTTCATATTCAAATTCTTCTTTACCATCCTTTCCAGAATCTACAGATTTTAATAATCCCTTGTTTAAATTTGGATTATTTTCGGTAGAATTATCAGAACTACAGCTACAAACAATAACTAAAATCAAAAAATAAAATATTCTAATTTTTTTACTCATATATGGTAAGACTAATTTAACACAAAACAATTAACTCAAACTTTACTCTTCAAACAACTCCATCAATTCCAGCGCACGTTTTATAGACTTCACATTTTCAAATGTCAATAATAAACGTAAGCCGTTTACGGTTTGTTTTTCTTTCATTTTGCAGAGTGAAGCATGCTTTTGAACGAAGTTTAAAACGTTTCTGAACTTCACAGATTGATAATAATCAGACTGCTGATCTGAAACGAAATAACCAATCATTTTGCCTTGTTTCAAAACCAATTTCTCTATTCCAACTTTCGTGGCAATCCATTTTATTCTGATGCTATTTAGAAGTGCAATCGCAGGTTTTGGCAATGGTCCGAAACGGTCAATTAGTTTTTTCTCAAATTCCTGTAAACCAGCTTCGTCTTTTATGGCACCCAATTCGTTATATAAAACCAAACGTTCCGAAACGTTGTTGATATATTCATCTGGGAATAAAAGTTCAAAATCAGCATCAATTTGAATGTCTTTTACATACTCTTTGGTATCGATATCATTTTCTTCCGGGTATAAATCTTTGAATTCGTTTTCCTTCAATTCTTCAATCGCTTCATTCATGATTTTTTGATAAGTATCAAAACCAATTTCGTTGATGAAACCGCTTTGTTCTCCACCTAATAAATCTCCTGCTCCACGAATTTCAAGGTCTTTCATTGCAATATTGAAACCGCTTCCTAATTCGCTAAATTGCTCCAATGCCTGAATACGTTTTCTCGCATCTTCGGTCATTGATGAATACGGCGGACAGATGAAATAACAGAATGCTTTTTTATTGCTTCGCCCTACTCGACCGCGCATTTGATGCAAATCTGATAATCCGAAATTATTGGCGTTATTGATGAAAATCGTGTTGGCATTTGGGACGTCTAAACCACTTTCGATTATTGTCGTTGCTACCAAAACATCAAAATCTCCGTTCATGAAACCTAACATCAGTTCTTCGAGTTTGGCACCATCCATTTGTCCGTGACCAATTCCGACTCTTGCATTTGGAACCAAACGCTGAATCATTCCTGCCACTTCTTTTATATTTTCAATTCTATTATTGATAAAGAAAACTTGTCCGTTTCTCTGAATTTCATACGAAATAGCATCACGGATAATTTCTTCATTAAAACCAACCACATTAGTTTCAATAGGATATCGATTTGGCGGAGGCGTTGTAATTACCGATAAATCTCGTGCCGCCATTAACGAAAACTGTAAAGTTCTCGGAATTGGCGTTGCTGTCAAAGTCAGCGTATCAACATTCGCAGCAATAGTTTTCAGTTTATCTTTTACGTTTACGCCAAACTTTTGTTCCTCATCGACAATCAATAAACCAAGATCTTTAAAAACTACATTTTTGTTTACTAACTGATGTGTTCCAATTACGATGTCTAGTTTTCCTTCAGCTAAATCTTTTAAGGTTTGTGTTTTTTGTTTCGCCGTTCTGAATCGGTTCAAATAACCAATTGAAACCGGCATATCTTTCAAACGTTCAGAGAAAGTTCTATAATGCTGATACGCCAAAATGGTTGTCGGAACTAAAACCGCTACTTGTTTGCTATTATCAACGGCTTTAAAAGCAGCACGAATCGCTACTTCCGTTTTTCCAAAACCAACATCACCACAAACCAAACGATCCATTGGACGATCGCTTTCCATATCGGCTTTTACTTCTGCCGTCGATTTCATTTGGTCTGGTGTATCTTCGTAGATAAACGAACTTTCTAATTCGTTTTGTAAATAACTGTCTGGCGCAAACTGAAAACCTTTTTCTAAACGGCGTTTTGCATAAAGCTGAATCAAGTTGAATGCAATGTGTTTGACACGCGCTTTGGTTTTTTGTTTTAAAACCTTCCAAGCGTTCGATCCAAGTTTATAGATTTTCGGAGGCGTTCCGTCTTTTCCGTTGTATTTCGAGATTTTATGAAGCGAGTGAATACTCACATACACAATATCATTATCAGCATAAACCAATTTTATGGCTTCTTGCGTTTTGCCTTCAACCTGAATTTTCTGCAGTCCGCCAAACTTCCCGATTCCATGATCAATGTGCGTTACATAATCACCTACAGAAAGTGCGGTTAATTCTTTTAAAGTGATATTCTGCTTTTTAGAATATCCGTTTTTAATGTTGAATTTATGATAACGCTCAAAAATCTGATGATCGGTATAAGCTGTAATCTGATTTTCTTCATCAATAAAACCTTGATACAACGGCAATACAATCGTGTGATAATGTTTCCTGATATTTTCAGAATTCGCTTCGTCTAAGCTTTCAAAAATATCATGAAAACGTTTTGCTTGTGTATCATTCGAACAAAACAGATAATTGACATATCCGTTAAAATGATTGTCGCTCAGATTATTCAACAATAAATCAAATTGTTTATTGAAAGATGGCTGTGGCTGAATATGAAATTCGAATTTCTTAGTTGTTTTATAAACTGGTCTTGAAGCCAATTCTACAACTGAAAAATCTAAAGATCTTTTGATAAATGACGCCTGATTTAAAAATAATTGTTCTGGCGTAGCATGTTTTATTTCTTTCGAAAGTTTCTCAAAAGCTTCCTCTGCTCTTGCAAACTGTTTGTCCAACTGAGAAAAAAGTCCTTCAGTATTTTGAATAAAAAGAACTGTTTTTTCGGAAATATAATCTAAGAAACTCTCACGGTTTTCCTGAAAAAGTTTGTTCTCCACATTCGGGATAATCGTGATTTTTTTATGCGTTTCTACCGATAATTGCGTTTCAACATCAAAAGTTCTGATGCTATCTACTTCGTTTCCAAAAAACTCAATTCTGTACGGATGATCGTTTGAGAAAGAAAAGACATCGACAATTCCTCCACGAACTGAAAATTCTCCAGGTTCTGTAATAAAATCTACTCTTTTGAATTCGTATTCAAACAAAACTTCGTTGATAAAATCAATCGAAATTTTATCGTTCAAAGCTACTTTTAAAGTGTTTTTATCAAGTTCTCTTCTCGTAACTACTTTCTCAAAAAGTGCTTCTGGATACGTAACAATTACGGCTGGCTTTTTTCTAGAATTGATTCTATTTAAAACCTCTGCACGAAGCAAAACATTGGCATTATCGGTTTCATCAATTTGGTACGGACGGCGAAATGATGCGGGATAAAACAATACATCTTGTTCTCCAATCATCTGTTCGAGATCGTTTAGATAATACGCCGCTTCTTCTTTATTGTATAAAACAATCAGAAAAGGCAGTTCGGTTTTCTTGAAAACGGAACGGATAATAAATGAAACAGCAGATCCTAACAATCCGCTGATGTTCATTTTTACCTGATTTCCTTCTAGTAAATTTTTAGCAATCTGCTCTGCTTTTGGCAGATTGTCGTATGTAGTATATAAGGCGTTTTTACTCAACTCTTGGTATATTTGGATCTACTGGCGGTGCCGAATTTGGAATCGCGCGTGTTGTGTCTAACATTCTAAGGAAATCTTCTTCTCCTTGTTCTTTAGGAATTTTGGCTTTCTCGACAATTTTATCCATTTGTCTCTCCAGTGAAATCAGTTCTTTATTGATTTCCTGTATTAAAAAAACCACTTTATCATCTGGAATTTTACTTAAATGAATAAATAAATCCAGCATTTTAATTTTTGTTATTAAAATAGAAATACGGCTTTTGATTTGAGGCTGGTTAAACTGAGCTGGAATATTATTGTTTAAAGCCATTGCTTTTTTAGAAATAGCCGCCGATTTTTTCTGAAACGCGCCAATGGTCTTTCGAGGCTTTTCTCCAATTTCTTTCATGAATTCACGCCATTCTGTCCAAGAATTCAATTGTGATTCTGAGATCTCGTTAATGGGTTCGTCTAGAAAAGTCCAGCCCTTATTTATATTATTAAAAATAACTTCTTTCTTCTTCGCTTCTTTTGCATTTTCTGCAAGGCGCTTTTCATTTTCATTTTGGCAAGAAAATAATAGAGTTGTTAAAAGCAAAAAAAGAGATATTTGATATTTCATTGATAAAAATAGTTTGACCGCAAAGTTACGAAGTAAATTTACAATTATGAATTCTGTTTTTTGCTAAAGATTCTATAAATCAAGGTTATTTTTTTGTCTTTTTATGGCTATCGGCATTATAATTTGAAATGTGATTTTTCCAATAAAACAGGGCATTTTTAACTGATTTTAAAAAAGGCACAAAGACACACTTTTAAAAGAGAATAATATAACAAACAAACTTTTTAATTATTGAATTTATAATTTATTCTCCAAAAAAGTGCGCGTAATTGCGAAAACGTTATATTTGTATCTCTAAAAAATTATCAAAAAATGAATCCTAAAATATTGATCATTGGCGCCTGCGGTCAGATTGGAACAGAGCTGACGCAAAAACTGCGTAAATTATACGGAACCGAGAATGTTATCGCTTCTGATATTAGAAAATTAAATACTGATGTTGTGAATTCAGGCCCTTTTGAAGTGGTCAATGCTTTAGATTTTAATCAGATCGAACATTTGGTCGAAGTGCATAAGATTACAGATATCTATCTGATGGCGGCACTTTTATCTGCAACTGCTGAAAAAAATCCAGCTTTTGCTTGGGATTTGAATATGAATTCTCTTTTTCATGTTTTGAATTTAGCGAAAGCTAAAAAGATTCAGAAGATTTTCTGGCCTTCAAGTATCGCTGTTTTTGGACCAACAACTCCAAAAGAAAATACGCCGCAGTATACTGTAATGGAACCTTCAACAGTTTACGGAATCAGTAAACAAGCAGGCGAAAGATGGTGCGAATACTATCATAATATTTATGGTGTTGATGTTCGCAGTATTCGTTATCCTGGCTTAATCAGCTGGTCTACTCCTCCAGGCGGCGGAACTACAGATTATGCAGTTGATATTTTCTACAAAGCTATTGCAGATAAAAAATACGAGTGCTTCTTATCATCTGAAACCAAAATGCCAATGATGTATATGGATGATGCAATTGATGCGACTATTAACATCATGAAAGCTCCGGCTGAAGAAATCAAAATTCATTCTTCATACAATTTGGCTGCGATGAGTTTTACTCCAACAGAAATTGCTACAGAAATCAAAAAACATATTCCTGAATTTGAAATTACTTATAATCCAGATTTCCGCCAAAAAATTGCAGACAGCTGGCCAGCAAGTATTGACGACAGTTCTGCAAGAGAAGACTGGGGATGGAATCATAAATTTGATTTGGAAACTATGACAAAAGATATGATTGAACATTTGAGTTAAATTCTTTTTCAGCACAATTTGTTTACTATCATTATAAAGCAAATAATCAATTGCCTCCAGCTAAAGCTGGAGGTTTTTTGTTATAAAAATGAAAGGCTTTAGCCAAACCATCAAAATTTGGCTAAAGCCTTTCTTATTCTCATTTTTGTTCCTCCAGCTAAAGCTGGAGGCTATTCAAAAAAATGTTATGCCTTAAAAAAAAAGTCCCTTTTATCAATTTATATAGTGCTTTTTCTTTTCTATTTACTTCAAAAAAACATCCTTTCATTTATGGTATAATTCTTTGCTGACGCAATTGATCAAAAAGACTAAAAAACATTTCTTCTGTATCTATAAACTCGTAAAACCCTAAACGTCTAGCTTTTGTTCCATCAGCAAAAAAATCATAGTCCCAAGAAAAGACAAAATCTCCGAAGTTCCAACTGGCTAATTTTTCATAATCGTGTTTTTCTAAATTGTGTTTTTCCTGAATATTTTCCCATAAAATCTTTTTGTCAGCCATTACTGTTTTTAATTCCATTTGAAGTGGCGGCGCAACAGGAATATCAAAATAAGAAGCAATTTTAGGCCAAAGTTCTGTCCATCGAAACAGATCACCATTATTAATATTAAAAGCCTGATTTGCACATTCTGGATTTGTAGCTGCCCAAACTGTAGCTTTGGCTAAAAGACCCGCATCTGTCATTTCCATAAGTTTATCATACGCCCCTGCTTTTCCTGGAAATCGAAGCGGAACATTTAATTCTTTAGAAATTGAAGCATAAACAGCAATCAAAAGTGCCAGATTCATTGGGTTTCCTATTGCTGTACCACCAACAACCGATGGACGGATTGCACTCCAATTCCACTTTTTTCCTTCTTTCTTTTTTTCTAAATATTGCTGTTGGTCAATGTTAAATTCTGGAGGCATGTGTCCTGCATCTGTTTCTTTGGCTGGAGTTTTAAACGGTCCTAAATGAGCTCCATACACTTTATATCCTTGCATCAGACTAATATGCTGTAAGTCTTTAGCTATTGGCTCAATTACCTCCACTACATTTTTGAGCATGTTCAGATTAGGCTCAACAAGCTCAGCCCATGATGGACGATCTTGATAAGCGGCATAAAATATATGAGTAATATTTGTGAGCTCCGATAACTGATTTTTACTGTTTTCAGTATCCAGTAAATCAACTGAAATGTATTTCAGATTAGGTGCATTTGTGCCTCCTTTTCGAGACAATCCAATAACATCCCAGTTGCTCGTTGATAAAAGATATTCTATAAGATTTGCACCGATAACACCATTTGCGCCAACAACCAGTGCTGTGTTTTTATTTGCTGTCATTTTCTTTGTATTTAAAATTGTTTTACAAAGTTCAGACAAGCTAAAGTGCTATAAAATGAAGTGGATTATGAAATAAGGTTGAACTAGTTCAAGTTTATTTTTTCAGTTTATTATTTTTTATTTTCGAAAGAAATTCTGTTGTCATTCCTAAATAAGACGCCAATGCATATTGAGGTACTCGATTTGCGATTAAAGGAAATTGGTTTATAAATTTGTCATAACGCTCTTCTGCCGAAGATGTGAGATTTGTAATAATTCTTCGTTGAAAAAATGCGGCAGTACGTTCTGCTGTAATTCGAAAAAAAGTTTCAAATTTCGGATTCGCCATTTTCAATTTCGCTTCTGTTTCGAAATCTATTTGAAGCAAAACAGCATCTTCTAAAGCCATAACAAACATTGTGGCCGGCTGCTGATAAATGTAGCTATTATAGTCAGAAATCCACCAATCTTCAATAGCAAAGGCAATCGTGTGTTCCTGACCTTCATCATTTACAACATATGCTCTTAAAGCGCCTTCTACCACATAATTTCTATACTTAGCCACAAAATCTGGCTGCACTATAAATTGTCGTTTCTTGATCTTTTTTATTTTAAAATTAGAAACAAATAGATTGGCTTCTTCCTCAGAAAGTTCTACTCGATCTTGTATATGTTTTATTAAAGTTTCATAATGTTCCATTCTTTTGGGTTTTAAAATTTCAATTTACAAGACTTCTATTCTTTCAAAATTACAACTCTTTTAAATTTATCAGGCAAAAAAAAATCCAAAGCCAGAAACCTGCTTTGGATTTTTTTATGTTTGAGATTGAGAATCTTTATTTCACTTCAAAAACATTATTTGCTTGTTTTACGTCAGCCATTAATCCGCTTGGATCGATCGTGATTTTTTTGATTGACGTTTTGTTTTTGTCAATTGTAAAACTATAGTTTTGCTGTGCCCAAGCCCAGTCTTCTAAAACTGTTCTCTTTTCGTTTGGATTTGGGTTTGGTTTGATGAAATTCATCATTCTTAACGGAATGTAGAATGTTTCAGATGTTCCGTCTGTATAATCTACTTTCAAATCGATTGGCATTGGCATTCTTCCAATTCTTTCTAAAGAAACAGTTGTTTTTCCTGCATTGTCAGCTACATCCTTAATTCCGTAATCGATCGTATTTAAGGTTTGTGTCCAATCTATTAAATACCAATCTAACTCCGCTCCAGAAACTCTTTCAGCTGTTCTTTTGATATCGTTTGGAGTTGGGTGTTTGAATTTGAAATCGTTGAAATATCTTTTTAAAGTCGCATCAACGTTCTCTTTTCCGATTACATATTCTAATTGAGAAAGGAAAAGACTTCCTTTTACATAAGAAGAAATACTGTACGGACGGTTCTCATCATAACGATCTCCATGAGTTGTTTGTGGCTGTTCTTTACCAGAATTTACTAAACTATAGTAAGCTTTGTAATTTCCTATAAAAGGATTTACTTCTTTTTTGTCTCCTTTTAATTCGTTCAAAGCACTGTCTTCGATATACGTTGTAAAACCTTCGTCCATCCAAGGGTGTTTTGATTCGTTTGAAGCTAAAATATGTTGGAACCAAGAATGTCCTAATTCGTGAGTAGCTGTTCCCAAAATTCCTTCAAGAGTTCCGTTTCCTAGCATTAAAGTACACATTGCATACTCCATTCCACCGTCTCCACCTTGAATAAATGAATATTGTTTGTATGGATAAGCTCCTACTCTTTGGTTGTAATAATCCATTACTTTAACCATTAAAGGCTCTAACTGTTTCCAGTTTGCAGTCGTTTTTTCGTTGTTTTTGTAGAAGAAATGCAAATCAACATCGTTTGGTCCTTTTACAATATCATGCGTATATTCTTTATCAGCAGCCCATGTAAAATCGTGAACATTTGGCGCAATAAAATGCCATGTCAACGTTTTTGCTTTTTTAGGATAGGTAACCGTTACGCCTGCATCTTGGTAACCGTGACCGATAGAATTTTTGTCTTGCAAATATCCAGAACCACCAATAGTGTAATCTTTATCGATAGTAATTTTTACATCAAAATTACCCCAAACACCGTGAAATTCTCTTGCGATGTAAGGATCTGCATGCCATCCTTCAAAATCAAATTCGGCTAATTTTGGATACCATTGTGACATAGAAAGTTCTACTCCTTCAGAATTGTTTCTTCCTGAACGACGAATTTGAACTGGAACTTGTCCGTCAAAATCTAAAGTAAAAGTTGTTTTAGAATTTGGAAGGATTGGTTTTGCCAAAGTCACCTCTAAGATTGTTCCTGAAACTCTTGTTTGAGCAGTAACTCCATCTTGTTTGAAATTTGCAATTTTTAAATATCCAATTTCGTTAGGTTTTAAAGTTTCAATACGGCTTTGTTTTACTTCTTTTCCGTCAGCTTGTTTTACTTTGTTTACCATTCTTCCGTCTGGATCTTTAATAAAATGAAGACGTGCATCCATTTCGCTTCCTGGTTGAAATGCGTTTGGAAACAAATGATAGAATACTTTTTTTAGAGTATCAGAAGAGTTGTTGGTATAAACCAATTCTTGTTTTCCTTTGTACTGATAGTTTTTTACATCCATCGAAACCTCCATTTTATAGTCAGCGTGCTGCTGCCAATATGGGGCGCTTTGTGCAAACGCCGAATTAAAACCTAAGCTTAGGAAAGAAAGTAAAATAATTTTTCGCATGTTAATATGTAATAGAAAATGGAAGAGCGCGAACTCTTCCATTGGATTAATAGTGTATTATTGTTTATTTTTTAGACATCTTTTCAGCCATCAATAAAGCGTTGTAAGCATTTACCATCTTAGCAGTTTTTGATGATTCTACAGAAGAAACCGCTTTTGGTTTTTCGTCTGGATTTTCACTTTCACCCAAAACAACCATTGAAGGAAGCGCCACTCCAGAGTCCATTAAAATCTTTTTAACCTGAGCTGCTTTTAATTTTGGATAGTAAGAACGAATCAAAGCGGCAACACCTGCCGCATTTGGAGATGCCATTGATGTTCCTTGCAGGTATTTGTATTTATTATTTGGCACTGTTGCATAGATTTCTTCTCCTGGAGCAAAAACGTCTACGTTTATTTTCCCGAAGTTAGAGAATGGCGCCACTACAGTTTCTCCGTAAGATTTATTAATAGCCCCAATTGTAATTAAATTATCCGCAAATTCTTTTACGTTGTCTTCAGAGTCGTTTGGATAATTAATGTTTTTAGCTTCATCAATATTATAACCATCGTTACCCGCTGCGTGAACAATTAAAACGTCTTTTTTAGCCGCATATTTAATAGCATCATAAACCCATTGTTTGTGAGGAGAAAAACTTTTTCCAAAACTTCCGTTGATTACTTTTGCTCCATTGTCTACTGCATAACGAATTCCCAAAGCAATGTCTTTATCATATTCGTCTCCATCTGGAACGGCTCTAACAGTTAAAATTTCAACGTTTTCCGCTACTCCGTCTCCGCCTAAATTATTCCCACGAACTTGAGCAATAATTCCAGCAACGTGAGTTCCGTGAAGTGCTTTTTCCTTATCTGGACCAAAAACAACATTGTTACCATAATGATTGTTTTTAATGTCTTCTGGATTGTCGCCTACAATTTTTCTTCCGTCATAATCTTTATTCAAATTGTAATCCAACTGATCGTAAACTTGTTCTTTATATTCTCCAAAATCTGCTTCTGGATCAAAAGTTGAACCTGCGTTTGTAAAAATCTGAGTCATAATCATTTTACTTCTTGCCACTTTTGGGTCTGTTGAAGTAATAGCGCTTAAGTCTTCGATTTTATATGTTGTTTTATTAAGCTCTTTTTTAATGGTATTGTGAACATCAAGTAAAAAATCTACTTGCTGTTTGTCCTTTAACGCTTTTTCATATTTCTCTGTGTATTGTGCCAAAGCAGCTTTATATTGAGCAGAACCATCGTCACCTTTTTTAACGATACGGGTCATTTCTAGGTTTTCATGAACCGAATTTCCTAAGAAATTCCATCCATGAACATCATCTATAAATCCGTTTTTATCATCGTCGATTCCATTTCCTGGAATTTCTTTAGGATTTGTCCAGATCATTCCTTGCAGATCTTCATGCTCTATATCAACACCAGAATCTACAATTCCTACAATTACTTTCTGCCCTTTTTTACCTTGCAGTAATTCAGCATAAGCTCTGTCAACGCTCATTCCTGGAATAGAATCTTTGATTAAATCCAGATGACTCCATCTTTTTAATTCATTCTCGCTAAGAGGCGCTTTTTTTACAACTGCAGCTGGTGCTGTAATAAATGCTTTTGAAGTTGAAACCTGCGCTTGAACTGTAGCGCTGCAACCTGCTAAAACAAGTAATGCAAAAGCAGATAATTTAAGAGGTTTTATATGACTCATGTATCTATAAATATTTAAGTAAAGTTAAAAGATGGGTCTAAATTATGCTTTTTTGTTACAAAAAACTAACTGTTAACAATGTGTTATGAAATTTTGACGAAAGATACTGAAAACCACAGCATTCACAAACCTTTATCTACCAAATAATTACACGATAATTCTATCAAACTAAAAATATACCCACTAGCAATTATTTGCTTTCTAATTGTAAAAAAATAAACAAATAATACAGTCTTTACGGCTTCACGTAAGGTTTGTCCGTTTAAATCTTCTATACTTGCGCGACCTAATCCTAAATTTATTCTATGAAGACAAAACTACTCTTATTGCTGTTACTGGCAAGTTTTTCTATTAATGCACAAACCAATCTAGTTCCAAATGGAAACTTTGAAACTTGGACTTCATCATCACAGCCAGATAATTGGTACCGTTATTTTAGCGGATTTGTTTCTCAAAGTTCAATTGTACAAAATGGCACTTCCAGTACCAATATGATGGTTGCCAGCGGAACATTCAATTACATTAACAGTGAATACTTTCCGGTTGTAGCAGGCAAAACTTACCGAGTAACTTTATACCACAAATTGGCTAAAGGAACTTTTTCTTCTATAGATTTTAGTTTGCAACATAAACCAGGTACTTTTAAGGAAGAAATAATTAAAAAATCGGATGTTACTTTTTCTACTACAGAGTGGAGAAAAATAGAATTTGAATATACTCCAACTGTATCTGAAAATATCGAAGTTGATATCTGGACTACTGGTTCTCTTAATTCTGAAATTTTAGTCGACAATGTTTCTATGGTTGATATTAACGAAGAGCAATATACTAAGATCCCTGATGCAGAGTTTGAAAAATTTTTAAGTTATATAGGAGTTGACAAAGATGGGATAAATGGAAAAGTAGTTACAAGCAAAATCTCATCAATAAAAACTTTGGATGTTTCATACGAAGCACTGAACATCAAAGATTTAACTGGAATTGAAGATTTTGCCGCTCTTGAAAGTTTAGTTTTTAGAGGAAACACGGGTAAAATTTCTACTTTGAATGTTTCTAAAAACACTAAGCTAAAAAACTTAGATGTTAGTTCAAATTCATTAACAGCTTTAGACCTTTCTAATAATCTTGAACTGGAAAATCTAAATTTTGGAACCAATAAATTAACCACAATAGATGTTTCTAAAAACACTAAACTAAAAACGCTCAAATTTGAGTCTAATCAATTAACTTCTATTACTATTTCAAACAACAAAGAGCTTGTTGATTTTAATTGTTATAACAACAAAATTACTAGTCTAGATGTAACTCAAAATCCGCTTCTTACAGATTTAAACTTTGCATATAGTGCAATTACATCAATAGATTTATCTAAAAATACACTTTTAAAGAATTTAAACTGTCAGGGGTCTAAACTGACAGAATTAAATATCTCTAAAAATACTTCATTAGAACTTGTTAGAGCATACACTAATAGTATAACGACTTTAGACGTTACTAATCAGCCAAATTTAAAGACGCTTGAATGTAGTGAAAACAAATTAACCTTTTTAGATTTATCAAAAAATACTTTACTAACTGGGCTAGCCTGTTCTAGAAATGAGCTAAAAGAGCTAAATCTTTCTAATAACAAGGAACTTGTTGCTTTAGATTGTCTTTCAAATAGAATTACAACTATAGATGTAGCTCAAAACACAAAATTAACCAGATTGGCTGTTCATTATAATTATTTAACCAAACTGGATGTAACTAAAAATTTATTGCTTGAACAGTTAACGATTGATAATAATCAAATAACAGAAATTGATCTTAGCAATAACCCAAAGCTTCAGTTATTAGTTTCTAGAAATGTTCCATTAAGAAATCTTGATCTTTCTAAAAACACGGCCTTAACTTCTCTATATTTTGGAGAAAGTAAGATTGAAAGCTTAGACTTGTCTAAAAACACAAAACTGACATACGCAAGCATTACATCTAACAAACTGCTTTATGATCTTAATCTTAAAAATGGTAACAATGCTGCTTTGGATGTCTCTTTGCTAAAAAATTTAAGTCTAACTTGTATTTCTGTTGACAATAAAGCTAATGCAGATCAAAAATGGAGCACTAAAAAAGATGAATGGGCCAATTTTTCTGAAGATTGCAGACCATATACACTTATTCCTGATTCAAAATTTGAAGATCAATTAATTGCTTTAAAAATTGATATTGACGGTAAAAATGGTCAAGTATTAACCGCAAGCATTGCTCAGATAAAAGCTCTTGATGTTTCTGGAGTTGGCATTTCTGACTTAACTGGAATTCAAGACTTTACTAGTTTAGAAACATTAAACTGTAAAGACAATCAACTATTATTTCTAGACTTATCTAAAAATGCTTCTCTAACTTCTTTGAATGCTTCAAACAATAAGCTTGTTAGTTTAGATTTGAAAAATGGCAAAAACACTTTGCTTAACAAAACGACTTCTTCATTTCTAAACAATACTGCGTTAAAATGTATTCAAGTAGATGATGAAAGCTATGCCAACACAAATTGGTCAGCTTTAAAAGATGCTACAGTAAACTACAATACACTTTGCAACTCTTTTGTCGCAATTCCTGATTCTAATTTCGAAAATAAGTTAATTGCTTTAGGTATTGATATTGATGGAAAAAATGGAAAAGTATTAGCTTCTAGTGTTTCATCAATTACAGCTTTAGATGTATCTGCAAGTTCTATCTCAAATCTTGCTGGAATCGAAGGATTCGTTGCTTTAAAACAGCTGAACACTTCTTCTAACAACCTAAAAACGATTGATTTGACAAAAAATGTTTCAATCACAACATTAAACGTTAAATCGAATCAATTATTAAATTTAGATCTTTCAAAAAATATTGCATTAACAGAAGTAGATTGTTCTTCAAATAAATTATTCAGCTTAAATCTGAAAAACGGAAACAATTCAAAAATGCAAAACATTACTGCAGGAAACTTTAAAAGCAATCCAAATTTAACTTGTATCCAAGTTGACGACAAAGCTTTTTCTGATACTAATTGGGCAAATGCAAAAGAAACTACCGCTTCTTACTCGACAGTTTGTGATGCAAATAATTTCACAATGTTACCTGATGCTAATTTTGAAACTAAATTAATTGCACTTGGCATTGATAAAGATGGTGTTAACGGAGGTGTTTTAACATCTAGTATTTCTTCTATAAAAGAACTAAATCTTACTGGGTCTTCAAATGTACAAAACACTCCAATAAAAGATTTAACAGGAATACAAGATTTTAAAGCACTAGAAAAACTATATGTTGGATATAATTATTTAACTGTATTAGATCTTTCAAAAAACACCGCTTTGACAGATGTAAATTGTGCAGGGAATAGTCTTCGTACAATTGATATTTCTAAAAATGCTTTATTAACAAAATTCGATTGTGGATACAATGATGTATTGGCTCAAGTTGATTTTTCTAAAAATCCCGAGCTTACAACTGTCAACTGTCAAGGTAATAGATTGACCTCTTTAGATTTTTCTAAAAATCCAAAATTTAATTATTTATATGCTGACAGCAATAAACTTACCAGTGTAAATCTAACGGCAAACCCAAATTTAAATTATCTAAATTGCGTCAACAATTCATTGGAAAGCATAGATTTGTCAAACAACAAGTATATTAATTATCTTTTCCTTGCTAATAACCGATTAAAGACTTTAGATATTTCTAAAGTGACTTCTGTAACACAGTTTGGATGCGACAACAATCTATTGACAACTCTAAATGTGTCTGCAAACACAAACTTATCACAGTTTACATGTAGTGAAAATCAACTAACTGCTTTAGATTTATCTAATAACACCAATTTATGGACATTATATTGTCCTAAGAATAAATTGACGTCTTTAAATCTTTCAAAAAACAAAAAACTTGCAGCAGTAAATTGTAGTTCAAATAATTTAATTTCCTTAAATATTAAGAATGGTAATAATGCGGCTTTCAGCCAATACTATGAAAGTGATTTTTACCTAAACTTTACGAACAATCCAAATTTAACTTGTATTCAGGTTGACGATGCAACTGTTGCTAATACAAAAATGGCAAACAAAAAAGATGCAACAGCTTCTTATAATACTAATTGTGGGACTGCTCTTGTATTACCAAGTGACAACTTTACCGTTGAAACAAAAGGAGAATCTTGCCAAGGTGAAAATAATGGAGAAATTAGCATTAATGCAAAAGGATCTTATGCCTATGTAGCAACTATAGGTGGAAAAACATATCCATTCACCAACAACAGCGTGAAAATAGCAAATTTAGCTCCTGGCACTTATACCGTCTCTATTACCATTTCTGAAGAAAACTTTGAACAAAATTTCAATTTTACAATTCAAAAAGCTGCAACTACGACAGGAAGATCTGATGTAAGCGCTAAAACAGTAAATGTTGAAATTACCGAAGGAACGGCTCCTTTTACAATATTTGTTAATGGTGAAGAACAATTCCAGACAACAGACAACAATTTTACAGTTTCTCTAGATAAAGCTGGTTTAGTTGAAGTTGCAACTGCTAAAGCTTGTGAAGGTATTTTTGCTAAAAAAGTTACTTCTTATGAATTAGGAACGATGCTTTCGGCTTATCCAAACCCTACTTCTAGCAGTATCGAAATCGAAATTCCTAGCTCAAAAACTGAAGTTGTTATTGATTTATACAATTTTAGCGGTCAGTTAGTTTCTCACGGAACTTATAATATTGAAAGCGGAAGAGCGCTTTTAAATCTTGAAAAATTACCTTCAGGAATTTATGCCGCTAAAATCAATTTAGAAACTCCGGAATACATTAAAATTATAAAAAATTAAAAAATGAAGAATTCTATATATTTATCAATAATCGGTTTAGTAGTTGCAGCCTGCGGAAGCGGGGGCGGAGACGATCCTGTTAATCCACCAGCAGAAAATACAGCTCCGTCAGCACCTGTATTGACAACTCCAGCTGACAATAAATTATGCCAAGATAATAATGTTTCTTTTCAGTGGAGCGCTTCAACTGACGAGCAAAAAGATGTTATCGTATATCAGATTCAAATTGCAAAAGATAACGGATTTACTCAAATCGTTAATACCCTTGACAATTCATCTCTTTCTACAAGTGCATTAGCACTAGAGAAAAACACAGCTTACTACTGGAGAGTAAAAGCGACTGACAGCAAAGGTTTATCTAGCTCATATTCTTCAACCTTTAAATTTTATACTGCTGGTACAGCAGTTGTAAATCATTTGCCATTTGCGCCAGAATTGATTGCTCCTGCAATAAATGCAGCCTTGAGCACTTCAACTGCAAATCTAACTTGGAATGCTTCTGATGTTGACACTGCAGATATTTTGACTTATGATGTCTATTTTGGAACTGCAAATCCGCCAACGGCAAAAGTGAGTGAGAATACAAGTTCAAAATCATTTGAGGTTACACTTCAGCCAACAACACAGTATTACTGGAGAATTGTGGTTAAAGACAATAAAGGTGGTGAAACCGTAGGACAGGTTTGGAAATTTAAAACCAACTAAGCCTTAAAAATTACAATTAGTTAAATCAAAAAATCCCATTTTCAATAATTAGAAAATGGGATTTTTTTATATCTAATTTATTATGTTTAAAGAATCTCTTCGCAAGTAAAAACCTCTTTCAATCGAACACCTTTTTCGGTATGTTCAACTGTTATAATCTGATTATGTGCATCGTGTTCTAAAAACAAATAATGATTCTGATCTGCTGCCAAATTCAAAAATTTCGATTTCTCAGGCATTGTTAACAAAGGTCTTGTGTCATAACCCATTACATAAGGAAGCGGAATATGTCCCGCTGTTGCCAATAAATCGGCGCAAAAAACAATCGTTTTATCTTGGTATTTTATATACGGAATCATCTGTTTTTCGGTATGCCCATCAACATAGTAAATTTCAAAACCAAGTGCTGCCGAAAAGCCAAAATCAGTTTCTGGTCTTTCAATAAAATTCAATTGTCCGCTTTCTTGCATTGGCAAAATATTTTCAGACAAGAAAGAAGCTTTTTCTCGAGCATTAGGTTTTGTTGCCCATTCCCAATGATTTTGGTTTGTCCAAAATTTGGCATTTTTAAAAGCTGGCTCGTACCCTGTTTTATCAGCATTCCATTGCACACTTCCTCCGCAATGATCAAAATGAAGATGTGTCATAAAAACATCTGTAATATCATCTCGATTAAAACCATATTTTGCTAAAGATTTGTCTAAAGAATGTGATCCCCAAAGCGAGTAATATCCAAAAAACTTTTCTGATTGTTTGTCGCCCATTCCAGTATCAATCAAAATAAGACGATTTCCGTCTTCAATCAATAAACAGCGTGCAGCAATATCGATAAGATTATTGGCATCGGCAGGATTGGTTTTATTCCAAATGGTTTTAGGAACAACGCCAAACATAGCGCCTCCATCTAACTTAAAATTTCCAGATTCTATAGGGTAAAGTTTCATGAGAGTGATTTTCTAAAACAACAAAGCTAGAAAATTCAAACTCCTTTTGCTAAATTTTAAAGTCAAAAAAACTTTTATTCTAATGTTACCGAAGTACTTCCCATTATTTCCTGCTTATCAAAGTAATTCACAAAATAAGTTCCTTTCTTAAACTGGTCAGCATTTAAAATTCCGTAAGCATTTACCGATTTACCCTGAAAATCTGTGCTTACTATAAAACTGTAAACAAGCGCTTTATCATTGCCAAATTCAATCAGTTTATTATCGCCTAAAACGGTGTTTTTCTGATCTAAAACCTGAACATAAAAAACTTTTCTTCCTGTCTTTGCAACAGCATTTCCGTTAACAGTAAAGCTAATTTTAAGTTTTTTTGTATTCTTTGCTTTTGTCGTTTCCAATTCAGCTCCAGAATTTTTTTCACGAAGTGCAATGGCTTTAAAGTTGCTTAAATACAATTTTGAAGCATCCTTTAAAGTCGATTCTAACTTTTTTTGTTTAGAAAGCAAAGTGTCATTTTCTACTTTTTGATTGTACATGACAACATTCTGGCTTTCTATTTCTGTCAATAAATTTTTATTCTGAGATTTCAGTTTTTTAATTTCCTGAACTCTGTTTTCTAATGATGTATTCAAATCTGAAAGCTGATTTCGATAAACTCTAATCTGCTCCGCCGATGGATTATTAGAAGCTTTAATAATAGCTACTAAATTTTCAACATTTTTACGCTCTAATTCTAATTCTTTAGACAAAGCTGTTTTTTCTAAAATAGCCTGATCATATGCTTTTTTTAATGCATTTAAAGAATCCAAAATATTCTTCTGCTCACTTGTTTCTTTACTTTCAAATGAGATTATATTGGCAATACTTTCCTCTTTAGCTTCACTATTATTCTTATCAGGTTCACTGCTAAAAACCAAGACTACAGCACCTACTCCTAAAACAAAAATTATAGCAAACAAGGGTTTAAACCACTTTATTTCATTTTGTTTTTTCATAATTACTCCTAATTTTCTGCAAAATTATTGAATAAAAAATGGTTGTAATCAGTAGAAATACTTGTTTTTTAACATTTAGGAGCGATATTTGCAGCTTAATTCTAAAAAGGAGTTCCTTTTGAAATTTTAGAACTATTTCAAAGTCGATTTTATCAAAATAAGTATTATCTATTTTCACATTTGTTATAATAATGTGAACCGCTATGGAAAAAGGTTTTTAAGTCGTATCTTTGCCGATAATTTCTATTTAACATTGAAAATTAGCGTTTTAAATCTGTACTAAATTCATTACAGATCAAAAATGTTCATTAAAAACAAACATCTAAGAACAATGATAAAAGTTTCTGATACTGCCAAAAAGAAAATCATCGATTTGATGACTGATGATGGTTTTGACGCCGCACACGACTACGTAAGAGTAGGTGTAAAGAGCGGTGGATGCTCTGGTTTGTCTTACGATTTAAAATTTGACAAAACCAAAGGAGAAGACGACAAAATATTCGTTGACAACGACATACAAATTGCTGTTGAAAAAAAATCATTCCTTTATTTAGCTGGAACAATTTTAGAATTTTCTGGCGGATTAAACGGAAAAGGTTTCGTTTTCAATAATCCAAATGCAAGCAGAACTTGCGGTTGCGGAGAATCATTCTCTCTTTAGTCAAAAGCTGAAAGTTGTAAAGTCATAAAGACTTCAATTGACTTTCGAACTTTAGACTCCAAAACTTTAGACAATAACAAAAATAATGAGCAAATACACCGAAGACGATTTAAAGATCGAACTGGAAACTAAAGAATATGAGTACGGATTTTATACCAATATAGAATCTGAGACTTTCCCTATTGGCTTAAACGAAGAAATTGTAAGAGCTATTTCTCTTAAAAAAGAAGAACCTGAATGGATGACCGAATGGCGTATCGAAGCTTTCCGTGCATGGAAAGAAATGATCGAGCCGGAATGGGCAAACGTACGTTATGAAAAACCAGATTTTCAGGCAATTTCATATTATTCAGCTCCAAAACAAGTAGATCCTAATAAAACTCTAGACGATGTTGATCCAGAATTATTAGAGATGTACAAAAAACTTGGAATTTCTATCGACGAACAAAAAAAGATGAACAATGTCGCTATGGATATTGTTGTCGACTCTGTTTCGGTAGCTACGACTTTCAAGAAAACTTTGGCAGAAAAAGGAATTATTTTCTGTCCGATTTCTGAAGCAATTAAAGAACACCCTGAATTAGTAAAAAAATATTTAGGGACTGTTGTACCTCAAAAAGACAACTTCTATGCAGCATTAAACTCAGCTGTTTTCTCTGACGGAAGTTTCTGTTATATTCCAAAAGGTGTAAAATGCCCAATGGAACTTTCAACATACTTTAGAATCAATCAAGCAGGAACTGGGCAATTCGAAAGAACTCTAGTTATTGCTGATGAAGGAAGTTACGTTTCTTACCTTGAAGGATGTACTGCTCCAAGCCGTGACGAAAACCAATTACACGCTGCTGTAGTTGAGTTAATCGCTTTGGACGATGCTGAAATTAAATATTCTACAGTTCAAAACTGGTTCCCTGGAAACAAAGAAGGAAAAGGTGGAGTTTACAACTTCGTTACAAAAAGAGGTTTATGCGAAACAAACGCTAAAATTTCTTGGACACAAGTTGAAACAGGTTCTGCTGTAACTTGGAAATATCCTTCTTGCGTACTTAAAGGAGATAATTCAGTAGGAGAATTTTATTCTATTGCTGTAACAAATAATTTCCAACAAGCTGATACTGGAACAAAAATGATCCATTTAGGAAAAAATACTAAATCGACTATTATTTCTAAAGGTATCTCGGCTGGAAAATCACAAAATAGCTACCGTGGTTTAGTGCAAATCTCTCCAAGAGCAGAGAATGCCAGAAACTTTTCTCAATGTGACTCATTGTTAATGGGTAACAATTGCGGTGCGCATACTTTCCCATACATCGAAAGTAAAAATCCATCTGCAAAAATTGAGCACGAAGCAACTACAAGTAAAATTGGAGAAGATCAAGTTTTCTATTGCAACCAAAGAGGTATTCCGACTGAAAAAGCGATTGCCTTAATTGTAAATGGTTTTAGTAAAGACGTCTTGAACAAACTTCCGATGGAATTTGCTGTTGAAGCTCAAAAATTATTAGAGATTTCTTTAGAAGGATCTGTAGGTTAATTTGAAGATGCAAAATAAAAAAGTCATCATTTTAGGTTCTTCTAGAAAAAACGGAAATACAACAAAAATTGTAGATGCGCTTTCAAAAGAACATAATATTGATGTAGTTAATTTAAGTGATTATAATATTTCGTATTATGATTACGAAAGCAAAAATATAGGCGATGATTTTTTGCCTCTGATAAGAGGAATTATCGAAAAGTATGATACTTTAATTTTTGCAACGCCCATTTATTGGTATAATATGAGCGGAATTATGAAGGTCTTTTTTGACAGGATTTCAGATTTAATCCGAATTGAAAAAGAGACCGGAAGAAAACTAAGAGGAAAAAAAATCGGAGTGATATCAAATTCTCACGACGATGAGACTGACGAAAGTTTTTACATTCCGTTTCAAAAATCTGCCGATTATTTAGGCATGGAATATTTAGGACACGCGCATTTTAATGCTAATGTTCTAAACCAAACAACAAAAATAAAATTGACATTTATATAAAATAAAGAACAATGTTATCAATAAAAAACCTTCACGCCGCGATTGGTGATAAAGAAATCCTTAAGGGAATTAATATAGAAGTTAAAGCTGGAGAAGTTCACGCGATAATGGGACCAAACGGTTCTGGAAAAAGTACTCTTTCTGCTGTTATTGCAGGAAACGAAAATTATGAAGTTACAGATGGAGAGGTTATTCTTGACGGAGAAGATCTTGCTGATTTGGCTCCAGAAGAGAGAGCACATAAAGGTGTTTTCCTTTCTTTTCAATATCCGGTAGAAATTCCTGGAGTTAGCGTTACTAACTTCATGAAAACGGCGATCAACGAAACTCGTAAAGCAAACGGACAAGAGGAAATGCCAGCAAACGAAATGCTGAAAGTAATTCGTGAGAAATCTGAATTGTTAGAAATCGACCGTAAATTTCTTTCTCGTTCTCTTAATGAAGGTTTTTCTGGAGGAGAGAAAAAAAGAAACGAAATTTTCCAAATGGCAATGTTAGAGCCAAAATTAGCTATCCTTGACGAAACCGATTCTGGTCTTGATATCGACGCATTAAGAATTGTTGCAAATGGTGTAAACAAATTAAAAAGCGACAAAAACGCAATTATCGTCATTACACACTACCAACGTTTGCTAGATTATATCGTTCCTGATTTCGTTCACGTTCTTTACAACGGAAGAATCGTAAAATCTGGTGGAAAAGAATTGGCTTACGAACTTGAGGAAAAAGGATACGACTGGATCAAAGCAGAAAACTAGTTTACAGTTACAGTTTACAGTTTGCAAAAACTCATAACTCATAACTCATAACTTACAACTAAGAAAATGGATTTAAAAGAAAAATTAGTATCGTCTTTTATGGCTTTTGAAGAGCGTGTCGATGTACATTCAGATTTACATGACATACGCACAAATGCTTTAAAAAACTTCGAAAATAAAGGTTTCCCAACCAAAAAAGAAGAAGCTTGGAAATATACATCGCTAAATGCCATCTTAAAAAATGACTTTACGGTTTTTCCAAAGGAAGAAAATGCAATCGAATTTAACCAAGTAAAAAAATACTTTTTGCACGAAATTGATACGTACAAATTAGTATTTATCGATGGCGTTTTCAGTTCGCATTTATCTTCTACAACGCATGATGGAATAGATGTTTGCTTGATGTCATCGGCATTAACCAAACCAAAATATAAAATGATTATTGATACCTACTTTAATCAAATTGCAAGTAAAGATGATAGTTTGACTTCATTGAATACTGCTTTTGCAATTGAAGGTGCTTTTATCAATATTCCGAAGAAAAAAGTAGCAGATAAACCAATTGAGATTATGTATTTCTCAACAGGAAATGAAGCCGCTTTAATGGTTCAGCCAAGAAATTTGGTTATTGTGGGCGAAAATTCACATGTACAAATTATTGAGCGTCACCAAAGTTTAAACGAAAATCCAGTTTTAACAAACTCTGTTACTGAGATTTTTGCTCAAAAACGTGCGATTGTTGATTATTACAAAATCCAAAACGATAATAGTGAAGCCAATTTAATTGACAACACTTATGTTTCTCAACAACAGGAAAGTCATGCTTATGTGCACACTTTCTCTTTTGGTGGAAATTTAACTCGTAACAACTTAAACTTTTACCATTTCGGAGAAAGATTAACAAGTACATTAAACGGAATTTCGATTTTAAACGACAAACAACACGTTGACCATTATACTTTGGTAAACCATGCACAGCCAAACTGCGAAAGTTTCCAAGATTATAAAGGAATTTTTTCTGATCGCTCAACAGGAGTTTTCAACGGAAAAGTTTTGGTAGAAAAAGAAGCTCAAAAAACAAATGCTTTCCAAAAAAGCAACAATATTTTATTGAGTGATAAAGCGACTATCAACGCAAAACCACAATTAGAGATTTTTGCAGATGACGTAAAATGTTCTCACGGTTGTACAGTTGGACAACTTGATGAAACAGCAATGTTCTACATGCAGTCTCGTGGAATCCCGAAAAAAGAAGCAAAAGCTTTATTGATGTACGCATTCTCAAATGCCGTTATCGAAAGCATTAAAATACCAGAATTAAAACAAAGAATTACTAAAATCATTGCCATGAAATTAGGCGTGAATTTAGGATTTGATTTGTAAAAAATTCTTTTTACTAAAAATGAAAAACCGATAAGCTTTTAAAGTTTATCGGTTTTTTTGTGCTATCCTGCAAGGTTTCCAAAACCTTGTAGGTATTATATTTACGTTTCTATACCTACAAGGTTTTAGAAACCTTGCAGGAAGAAAACATCTCTATTTCTTCACACTCTCAATAATCCCCTTCAAAAACCCATTAAAATCAAATCCAGGCTCTTCTTCCCTTACTCCCATTCTCACAATCACCATGTCTTTTGATGGAATAATTGCGACCATTTGGCCTTGATATCCACTGCAATAAAACATATCACGAGGAACATCAGGGAATTTTCCTCCGGCGTTTAGCCAAAATTGCGCTCCATATTTTCCTTCCGAAGTATTGGTTGGTGTTGCTGTATATTTTACCCAGCTTTCATCTAGAATTTGTTCGCCGTTCCAGTTTCCTTTTCTTAGATATAGTAATCCAAATTTTGACCAATCACGAGGTGTTGCCCATCCGTAAGAAGAACCTACGAAAGTTCCGCTCATATCTTGCTCGACAATCATCGAGTTCATTCCGATTTTGTCGATTACGGCGCTGTACCAAAAATCAAGATATTCTTGTTGGGTTTTAAATTGGCTTCTTAAAATTCTCGATAATAAATTGGTCGTTCCAGAAGAATAATACCAATGCGTGTTTGGTTTGTACTTCGCTGGTTTGTCCATTTGAACTTTTCCCATATCTTCAGATTGGAAAAGCATTTGTGTCGCATCGCAAATCGTGCTATAATTCTCTTCCCATTCCAAACCAGAATTCATGTGAAGCAAATCATTTATGGTAATATTTTTACGCTCATCATTTTGCCATTCTGCAACTAGAGCAGGTTTATAAATATCAATCTTTCCTTGTTTTGCCAAAACTCCAAAAGCAGAACTTGTGATACTTTTTGTCATTGACCAACCCAAAATTTTACTGTCTTTATTAAAACCTGTATCGTATTTTTCGCCGATTAATTTGTCTTTATATAAAACTACAACAGCGCGCGTACGTTTTGCTTTTCCCCCATTTTTATCGAATGAATCATCAATTGCTTTTTTCAATTTTGCGTAATCCACATTCGCGAAAGCGGTATCTTTTGGTTCATTATTTCCGTATGGAAAAGGAAGATTGTTGGCTAATTTTGTTCTTTTTGGAAGCAAATATGGTTTCGAAACATCATAATCATCATTAATTAATAAAGCGCCTAAACCGTCTCTGTATATCGCTTTCCTTTCTTTCAAACCATAAACTGCTGATGTTGCAAATTTTCCTGCATCATTAATTGTGTTTGTTGCAAGATCTAATAAATGAATATCATTATCGGTTTTTTGAATTAAATCCAATGGACGATTATCTATAAAATGTCCCGATGCAACACTTTTGGCTGAGAAACCAGAAATCAAATCAAGCTTCGGATAAGTGGTAAATCCGAAATACAAAAAAGCAAGAACTAAAGCGAGTACAAGTACTTTTAGAAATTTTTTCATAGCGATGTTAGATATTTTTAATGCAATATAAATAATTTATGTTCACGATTTTAGAACTCAAATTACAAATCTGATTCGGATAATGCAGAAAACGGAATGTTTTTTTATGGAATCGGCATTAGCGCCTCGTAGCAATGGCGCCATAAAAGGAAATTATAGAATTAATGTATAAACAAATTTAGTTTTAGTACTTTTGTAAATAGATTTTTTCTAAATAAGACATGCTAGATATTCAAAAAATAAGAGCTGATTTCCCGATACTTTCTCAAACTGTAAACGGAAAGCCATTAGTATATTTCGACAACGGAGCTACTTCGCAAAAACCACAAGTTGTTATTGATGCTGAAGTAAAATATTATAACGAAATCAATGCCAACATTCATCGTGGCGTTCACACTTTAAGCCAGTTAGCAACTGACGCTTATGAGATTTCTCGCGGAAAAGTAAAAGATCACATCAACGCAAAACATGCGCATGAAGTTCTTTTTACTTCAGGAACTACGCACGGAATTAATTTAGTTGCAAACGGTTTTGCTTCGATTTTAAAACCTGGAGACGAAGTGGTTGTTTCTTCATTGGAACATCATAGTAACATCGTGCCTTGGCAAATGTTATGCGAAAAAACTGGTGCTGTTTTAAAAGTTATTCCAATCGATTACAATGGAGAATTAATCATTGCCGAATTTGACAAACTGCTTTCAGATAAAACGAAAATTGTTACCGTAAATCATATTTCAAATGCATTGGGTGTAATTAATCCAATCAAATACATTATTGATAAAGCGCATTCATTTGGCGCTGCAGTTTTGATTGACGGTGCGCAGGCCGTTCCGCATTTAAAACCAAATGTTCAGGAATTAGATTGCGATTTTTATGCTTTTTCAGGACATAAAATGTGCGGTCCAACTGGAACTGGAATTCTTTACGGAAAAGAAGAATGGTTAAATAAACTTCCTCCTTATCAAGGTGGAGGCGAAATGATCAAAGAGGTTACTTTCGAGAAAACTACTTACGCAGATCTTCCTCATAAATTTGAAGCTGGAACTCCAAATATCGCTGGTGGAATTGTTTTAGGAACTGCAATTGATTATCTAAACGAGATCGGTTTTGATAAAATTCATGAATATGAAAATGAATTGTTAGAACACGCTACAAAACGTCTTAACGAAATTGAAGGTATCCGAATTTATGGAAACACCAAAAATAAGGCGTCTGTAATTTCGTTTAATATTGATGGAATTCATCCGTATGATGTTGGTTCTATTATAGATAAACTTGGAATTGCAGTTAGAACAGGACATCATTGTGCACAGCCAATCATGAATTTCTTCTGTATTCCGGGAACAATTCGCGCTTCTTTTTCTTTCTATAATACAAAAGAAGAAATTGATCAAATGGTTGAGGCGGTTAAGAAAGCACAAGCTATGTTAAGCTAAAAAAACTAAATATGCGAATAGTATCATTATTGCTCCTGACACTTTTTATTGCTACGGGATGCTGCAGTCAAAAAAAAGCAGACATGAAATCTACACAAATTGAATATTCTGCACTTTCAAGAGGCTATTATAAAGTAATAACTGTACAAGACAAATCGGTTTCGGTTGTTAAGGAACGTAACGCTGAAGCTGTTAAAAGCAAGATTAATGATGCGAAATGGAACGAGATTGTTTCAGCATATTCAAAAGTTAATTTAGACAATCTTTCTACCTTAAAAGCACCGACAGACAAACGCACTTATGATGGCGCTGCAATAGGAAATTTAAAAATAACTAAAGAAGGAAAAACATACGAAACACCAGGTTTTGACAATGGTTTTCCTCCAAAAGAAATCGAAAAACTAGTAAACTTATTAGTTGATTTTTCTAAAGAATAATTATGACAATAAAAGAGATACAAGACGAAATAATCGATGAATTTTCAATGTTCGATGATTGGATGCAGCGTTATGAATACATTATCGAATTAGGAAAAAGTCTTCCTTTAATTAAAGAAGAATACAAAACCGACGATAATTTAATCAAAGGCTGCCAGTCAAAAGTTTGGCTACAAGGTGAACAAAACGATGATAAAATTGTTTTTACCGCTGATAGCGATGCGATTTTGACAAAGGGAATAATTGCGATTTTAATTCGTGCTTTTTCCAATCAAAAAGCAAAAGATATTCTTGAAGCAGACACCGATTTTATAGACGAAATTGGCTTAAAAGAACATTTATCTGCAACCCGTGCCAACGGTTTGGTTTCGATGATAAAAAACATCAAAATGTACGCTTTGGCTTTTGATGCTAAAAACAAAAATTAAAAAAATTTAAACCATTAAGGCATTAAGATTCATAAAGTACTAAGCTTAATTTTCTAAGTATTAGAAGAGAATTAAGCGTACTGCAAAACTTAATTTTCTTAATATCTTAATGGTAAAAACAAAAAATAAAAATGGAACAAGAAATAGACACAAACGAATTAGGAGAATCAATCGTAAGAGTTTTAAAAGGCATTTACGATCCTGAGATTCCTGTAGATATTTATGAATTAGGATTAATTTACGATGTAATGGTAAATACAGATTACGAAGTAAAAATCCTTATGACACTTACTTCACCAAACTGCCCAGTTGCAGAAAGTCTACCGAGAGAAGTAGAAGAAAAAGTAAAAGCCATTGAAAACATTAAAGATGTTGACGTTGAAATTACTTTTGATCCGCCTTGGAGCAAAGACTTAATGAGCGAAGAAGCTAAATTAGAATTAGGAATGCTTTAATAAAAAGTGTTCAGTATTTAGTTTTTTAGTGTTCAGAAATTACTGAATACTAAAAAACTGAACACTGTTTACTAGAAAAATCATGGAAGAAATCATCAATAAAGTTGCCAATAGTGCTTTAGAAGTTTTTGATCTTGAGGATTATTATCCAAAAGGAATGCGAGTGCAAATTGACATTTCGCAATGGCTTTTGGAAGGATTTTTATTGAAAGAAAAAGACTTTAGAGAACATCTTAAAAATCATGATTGGTCACAATATCAAGATCAATACGTAGCTGTACACTGCAGTACAGATGCTATAATTCCCGCTTGGGCATTAATTTTGGTTGGTGTTCATTTGGCGCCTTTTGCAAAAAAAGTTGTGAACGGAACTATAGAAGACCTTGATGCAAGCCTTTATGAAGAGCTTTTAAGCAAAATAGATTACTCTGTTTACAAAGGTAAACCAGTCATTGTAAAAGGCTGTTCAAGAAAACCAGTTCCAATGCGTGCGTATATTTTGGCTACAAATTATTTACAGCCATTTGCCCGCAGTATTATGTACGGTGAAGCATGTTCTGCAGTGCCTCTATACAAAGAATCTAAGAAATAACCTGCAATAACACTGCTGTAAACCTTAACTTTCCATTGGTTTTTAGTATATTTGATTATACACTCTAAACTAAAAACCATGAGAAAGATAACCTTATTACTTTTCATTTTAGTAAATTTCACATTTTTACAAGCCCAAAACACCGAAAAAGAACTAGCACAAAACACCGAAAAAGCTGTCAAAAAAATCAATGATACAATTGAAAAAGAAGGCTGGAAGGCAAAAGGAACCGTATCCCTTTTATTAAACCAATCCAGTTTCAACAATTGGATTGCTGGAGGTGAAGATAGTTTTTCTGGAACGCTAGGAATCAATTACGACTTCAATTACAAAAAAGACGATTTAACTTGGGATAATAAAGTTCTTGCGTACTATGGTTTACTTCAAACCAAAAATGCCGATTTTGAAAAGAAAACAGACGATAGATTCGAATTCAATTCCATTGTCGGAAAAAGAGCATTCGGAGAATGGTATTACTCTTATTTCTTAAACTTTAGAACACAATTTACAACTGGATATATTTACGGACAGGATCCAAACGGAAAAGAAATCAGAACTGAAAACACCAAATTCATGTCTCCAGGTTATCTAACTACCGGCCCAGGTATTTATTGGTCTAAAGATGAGAATCTTAAAATAAATTTTGCACCGCTAACCTCAAAATTCACATTTGTAGATAAAGCGTATACAACAGCCATTGATCCTGCCACAGGTTTGCCTTATCCTGATGGATATTATTTTGGTGTTGATGCTAACAAAAGCATGCGTTATGAACTCGGATTTTATGCTTCTGTCTATTACAAATTGGCCATTATGACCAATGTAACTGCCGAAAACACTCTAAATCTATATTCAAATTATTTAGAAGACCCACAAAACGTTGATATTAATTATTCCTTAAACATTGTCATGAAAGTAAATAAATTTCTATCGGCAAACTTTTCTTTCCAAACTATCTACGATGACAATGCTTTTCAGGGTTTCCAAACAAGAGAAGTATTTGGTCTAGGAGTTAATTTTGGGTTTTAATCTGAAAATTAAAAACGCTAATATTTTACCGCAAAGGGCGCTAAGATCTTCATAAGTTACGCTTTTATATAAAACAAAAGTTCGCAAAGCTAAATTTAGATTTAGCTTTGCGAACTTTTGTTTTTTGAAAATCCTTTAAATAATCTTAGCGCTCTTTGCGGTTAATTACTATTCCTGATCTTCATCCTTTTCAACTGCATCCTTATAATCAGGATATAAGAAATTGTTGTAAGGAAAACGTGTGATATGAATTTGGCGAACCGCTTCGTATACTGTCTCTCTGAACTCTTCGAAATTCTCTTTATTTCTGGCAGAAATAAACAACGCTTTATCCTGACCTACATTACTCATCCAAGTTTGTTTCCACTCGTCAAGCGTCCAATATTTTCTTGTTCTTTCGGTGATCAAATCATCTTCGTCAATAATAAGATGTTTGTAAGCATCGATTTTATTAAAAACCATAATTGTTGGTTTATCGTTGCTTTTTATTTCTTGCAAAGTCTTATTTACAGATTCAATATGATCTTCAAAATCAGGATGCGAAATATCAACTACATGAAGCAATAAATCGGCTTCACGAACCTCATCTAGAGTACTTTTAAAAGAATCGACCAATTGCGTTGGCAGTTTTCGAATAAATCCAACTGTATCAGAAAGTAAGAAAGGAAGGTTTTTTATCACCACTTTTCTAACTGTTGTATCTAAGGTTGCAAACAATTTATTCTCAACAAAAACATCACTTTTACCAACTGCATTCATCAAAGTCGATTTTCCCACATTGGTATATCCAACCAAAGCTACTCGAACCATTGCACCGCGATTGCTTCGCTGAATGCTCATTTGTTTGTCGATCGTTTTGATTTTATCTTTCAATAACGAAATTCTGTCACGCACAATACGTCTATCGGTTTCAATCTCTGTTTCTCCCGGTCCACGCATACCAATACCTCCTTTTTGACGCTCAAGGTGTGTCCATAAACCAGAAAGTCTCGGAAGCAAATACTGGCATTGTGCCAATTCTACCTGAGTTCTTGCATAAGAAGTTTCAGCTCTCTGCGCAAAAATATCTAGAATTAAGTTGGTTCTATCTAGAATTTTGCAGTCAATAATTCTTGAGATGTTTTTCTGCTGTGAAGGCGTTAATTCATCATCAAAAATTACAGTCGATATTTTGTTTTCTTTTACAAAAAGATTAATGTCATCAATTTTTCCCGTACCCACAAAAGTCTTCGGATTAGGGCGTTCCATTTTTTGCGAAAAGCGTTTAATAACTTCACCTCCTGCGGTAAAAGTCAAAAACTCCAATTCGTCTAAATATTCATTTAGTTTTTCTTCACTTTGATTCTGAGTAACAATACCAACAATTACTGTTCTCTCAAAATTTATAACTTCTTTTTCTAACATAGTCTTGAATAAGGTGCAAATTTAATCATTTGTCGGCTACAATCAATTATACAATTTTGTTTTTACATTTATATTTAGAAGAATACACTCCAAAAAAAAAATGGAACCCGTCAAGATAAACTCAACAAGGTTCCACTTAGTCAATAAATGGTCTAAGTTTAAAACTTTTATTCGTAAATAAAGGTTTTTTCCGTTTTCACAATTCCGTTTTCTTCTATCTGAGAACAAGAAATCGGGTAATTTAATTTATTGTATTTGTATTTTCTGCTCACCGCAACTAAAGCTGTTGATGATGGGCTGAAATTCATTTCGTTATTATAAGAAATCGATTCAAATTCAAATTCTTCTTCATGATATGAAATCATTGGTACAATTACTTTGTAATTATCTCCAAAAAGACTTTGAACGATTAACTGATCAACCGATTTTTTATCATCGTACGTATATGTTTTTGAGATTTTATCTCCAACCAAACCTTTGTGTCTTGACACATTGTCGTTTACATAAACATATTCTAATTTTCCAATAATTGTCTTGTTTCTATCGCGAGAAGTACGTCTTACAATAATTCCGTTTTCAACAAGATATTCAATATCGTCAACTAGATTCTGATGATTGGTGCTCTTTTTTGTTGTTACTTTTACTCTTGCTCCTTCATAAACAAACGAAACAACTTTTGTAATATAATTAGGTCCTTCCTGATATTTTTTTACAAATTTGGTGATGTTGTTATCAGCATCGTACGTATAGTTTATTACTTCTTTCCAGTCGCTTCCTACTTTATCTTTTACAGTCATATCCAGCAATCCATTTTTGTTGTAATAGAAATGCTGCACAACATCTGAAGTAGTTATCGTTTGGAGCTTACCCTCTTTAAAAACCATTGTTTTGTTAACAATTTCGCCGTCTTTAGAGTTTTGGTAATTTGTTTTTACAATGTTAATCTGCTTTAGTTTAACGTTGTCTTGACTGTGCATCAAGAAAGGAAACACCATCATTAAGATGGCAATAAAGTAGGTTTTCATGTGGTATTTGTATTGATTTGGGATGACCAAAGTACAAAATTCAATTAGATTTTAACACTTTGAAGTACAAAAACTACAAACTTTTCAATAATACTCTAAAATTCAGCCTATTAATTTCCTTTTTACAAAATACCGCTTACTTTTCTCCAAATATTTTAATATCATCAACCATAAATGCACCATTTAATGTTTTGTCTTTTCCTGAGCCAATATACTTAAAGGCAATATTTATGTTCCCAGAATAAGAAGAAAGATCAATTCCGCCCGAGCTGATAAACTCACGGGAAGGAGTTGAGAGTGTTGGGACTTTTGCTTCCAATTTTGTCCATTTTGCTTTAGTCACACTTGCACCATCAAAATTAGTTGAAACATATACTTCTAAAGTATTTAATGGAGAATCAATCTTCAAATCGTGTTGCGCGCTTCTAAAAGAAAGTACTGCATTTTTATATTCTGATAAATTTATTTTAGGCGACACAAGCCAAGCCACATTCTCGGCTGCCGTTGTGCTTGTTGTATTAAATTCAGCATAGCCATTTCCAGAATATACCATGCTTTTCCAGAGTTTTGTAGCTTTTTCTACAATATTACTCCAACCTGGAAGCACAAAATTGACGTTATTTTTAACCGACTGGAAATCTTCTGCAAAAAGCGGAGTATTTCTTTTTCCGTTCATCACAATATCGCTTTCATAACGAACCATAAACTGATAGTCTGTACCAAATTTTGTTAGAATTCCTTTGACCGTTCCGCTTCCTTCTGGCACAAAATGATCTGCAAATTTTGCATAACTGCTGGTTCTAAAAATAATCTGATTTCCTGTTTTATCTCTTAAATACCAGTTTGTTGAACCTCCAACATTATTTGATTCTTCAAAATAATGGCGTCCTAATGCTGCTTCGGTAAATTCCACATCGTTTAATTCTATCAACGTATTTAGCTTAGAATCTGAAAGTGCTTTTTCTATAGAAAGTGATTTAACCAATTGATTCTCGTCTATATTTGTACACGAAGCGTTTAATACATTTTTATATTCATTTTGAGAAATTCTTCCAATTGTCGGGTCGCCAGCATTGCTCACATACAAACTCCCTATTCTTAAACCACCATAATACAAATCTGTAAATTGGTTTTTAAGTTTTACAAACACCTTATTTCCCACTCGATAATCGATGTAAGTATTAGTTGCATCAATTGGAACACTAAACCCAATTGCCTGTACTTTTTCAGTTTCTTTAGTCTGCAATGAAATAGTTTTGAAGAAATTACCTCCTTCATCACTCGAAACCACATAAGCCTCTATAATGTCATCGTACAAATATTGTTTTGCTGTTGGACTCGCAAGCTCATACACTTTTTCTACACTTTTATTCACAGAAAGATTGGGCTGAGTGCAGGCTAATTCTGGAGTTTCAACTTCTTTACTGCAGCTGATTAAGGATAATACAAAAATTAAAATTAGTTTTTTCATGAGAAATAGGTTTTCAGTTTTATAAACCGATTGTAAGATTTAGAAAATAAGTTCGGCCATAGCCATAATAATATCTTGGCCCAAAAGATGGTATTCCGCTTGAAACATCTTGATTTAACGCTCTAAAATTGGCATTCCTCGCCTGTTCGAAACCGCCCGTTTTATACATTAAATCCAAAACATTATTTACACTGGCAAAAAGCCCCACGTATTTTTTATGAATACGCCAAGATTTGCCTCCGCTCAAATTCAATAATGTGACAGGATTAAATTTTTCTTGTTTTAGCAATTCATTCCCTCTTTCGGAAGTTGCTTCAGGAAAAGGAAAACCATTGGCCGGATTGATGTAAAATTGAGATGTTCTCGAGATTGGCGAAACATCAATATAACTTTCTGTCAAATAATTGATGTTTCCGCCAATCCACCAAAACTTTGGGTCACGATATTCTAAACCAAATGAATAAGCCTGTTGTGGAGTTCCAGACTGTTTGTAATTCTTCAAATAGGCTTGTCCAAAATCAAAAGTCGTTTGCGCTCCTTCTTTTGCCCTATTAGCATCGTTTACAATCATTACATTCGGATTGCTGCTGTAGATGTAATTTCCAAATGCTGCGGATAAAGTTGTTTTTAATGTTGGCCAAATCTGATATTCAAAACTTAATTCTGCTCCTGTATTTTTCTTATCCAAATTGGTCAAAGTTTGGCTGACAAAGGCATTTGCTGCATCATAACCCGAACCATTATCAAAAATTCCTTCGGCATAGAAATAAGAAGTTTTCGAGGTATTTTTGATCATAGTATAATAGGCCGTTAATCGCAATTTGAATTTTGATGAACGATATACATAATTAGCCTCAGCACTAGTGATATTTTCACTTTCGATTCCGTCTACAACAGTATTATTTAAACGTGAATTTGAAAAAGTATTTCGCAGTGAAGGCGCTCTGGTAAAATGTGCGGCATTAAAAAACAACAGCTGTTTTCCCGAAATTTTATAGGTAAAACCGCCTTTAAAACCGAAATTCTCAAAATTTACTTTCTCGCTTTTGCCTAAAGAATTTGTTGCATACAATCCGTTTTGATATAGCCCCTCTCTTTGATAATCTGACATAGAATAGGATTGTGCCAAGAAGAATTCTGTTTTGTTATAACTAAATTTAAACTGCGCAAAAACATCTAAAGTATTAGCCAATAAATTGTAATTGTATCCGTAGATATCTCCTTTTACGACTTGACGATCTGGATGCAACAAATCTGATTGCGATAGATTTCCTTTGTAAAACGGATCTATATCTTCAAAATAGGCTCCGCCAAGAAGATCAAGTAAATATTGAAAATTATGTGATTTTAATTTCTTAAAAGTAAATCCGCCATCAAAAGAAATATTGGGTGTTATCTGTGTATTCAGATTTGAGTTTACTGCCAAAGTCCTATCATCTGTTCTGTCTTCATAAAGCACATAATGGCTCTGCGCAGGCACATAACCATTTTGCCCTATTTTTTGATTAGCAAAATACATCTCGTTCCAATTGATCTGCGGATCTGCTAAAAATGCTATTTTACTTTTTTCTGCATTTTCATAATCCGGAGTAAATTCACCTGAAAATTCTCCCTGATCTTTAGCATAAAGCGAACTAAAATAGCTTGGCATTTTTTTATAATAAACTGGATCAGGACTATCTGCATTTTGGTAATCGATATTGCTGTTTCCAACTTTCCCAAATTGATACATAATTGCAGAATTCAGATTGGTTTTATCATCAATTTTAAAATAATGATTGAGCATAAATAAAGGCTCTTCTACATTTTTCACTCTTGCATTTCGCTTTTCACCATTCTGAAACCCCCAATATGAATTGTATTTTTCTCCCATTAAATCGCTAACCTCAGTGGTATTAGAAGAATTCTTTCCACGAGAATTAGGCGTATAAAATCCTGTAAAATTGAGAGAATGTTTGTTGTTTAGTTTCTTTTCCACACTAAGAAAAAAAGAATCGGCATCGAAATTTGTGCCTTCAAAATACCCTTCGTCTGCCCAACGTTTTCCAGCCGAAACGGCAAAAGCCCAGCCCGAAGCATTCATTCCTGAAGCATAAGTGCCGATTGCACGCCATAAATAAGTAGTATTGCTTCCAGAAAACGTTAGTGATGTTCCTTTTCTATACAAAGAAGCACGTGTAAAAATCTGCTGAGTACCTAAAACCCCACCAAAAGTATAATTGGAAGCTGCCGTTCCGACTGAGAATTCTTGATTTCGAAGTACATTGTTCAAACCGCCCCAATTGCTCCATTGTGGTCTGCCATCGTAGATTTTATTCATTGGCATTCCGTTAAGCATTGTGATAGCATTTTCGCTGTCTAAACCACGCATCCTAAATCTAGCTTGTCCCCAATTGAAAGCCGCTGCCTGCATAAAAGCATCTCTTGACGATTGCAAAAGTCCCGATGTCATTTCAGATGAACTGTTATCATCTGAAAAGTCATTATCTGATAGCGTAATTAATGCCGCTGGAACCTCATCTGAATAAGTATCTTCTAATTGTAATATTCCGAGATTAATATTCTGTCCAGCATTGGACTTTACTTTCAAAAGAAAATCTTTGTATCCTTGGCTTCTGAGTAAAAGCAATTGCTCTTTTTGAGGAAAAATATGAAGTTCAAATTTCCCTGTTTTTGACGTAAGCTGCATCACAGCCGTATTCTGTATCGTGACCACTACATTTTCCAGCGGATTCTGTGTTCGGGCATCAATAATAATTCCTGTTACTGTTATTTCTTGTTGTGCAAAAGCAAAATTAAAGAACCAAAAAATAAAGAAGAATGCGTATTTTTTTACCATTAAAACCTATTATTAACTTTGAAATTTCTTGGATAACAACCCTAATTCAAAAGATAAAATTGATTTTTGGAAAAAAAGCATTTTAAAAACTCAAGCTATTGCTTAAATTCAAATGTAGGCAAAATATTTAAAAAACAAATAAAATCTTACAAAATTAATCGCTTTTAATAAATATTAATCAAAGATAGAGTTATGCTTACGTTCTAATTTTAGAAACCATAAAAGCAATCAGAACTCCAAAAATTCCGATAAAAGCAAAAGAAAACTGCAGTCCGAAACTTTGAGCAATATGCCCAATTACAGGCGGTCCCATTAAGAAACCTAAGAAACTTACACTAGAAACAATCGTTAAGGCTTCGCCCGCGGGTACAGTCGGGTTTTTACCAGCAATACTGTAAACCGTAGGAACAATTGTTGCAACGCCCAAACCTACAAACATAAAGGCAATCGTGCACGGAATTATATAAGGAAGAAAAACAGCTGTAAAAAGTCCAGCCGAAATCATAACACCGCTAATCTGCATAACGCGTTCGCGTCCAAATTTATTGATCAATCCGTCGCCGAGGAATCTTCCGCTGGCCATCATAATCATAAAAGAAGTGTAGCCCAAAACCACCAATGGCCCAGGTGCTTTTACAATATCTTTAAAGTAAACACCGCTCCAATCAAACATAACGCCTTCACTGGCCATACTGCAGAACCCTATAACGCCAAGCCAAAGCAAAGCCGTATCTGGTTTTACAAATAGTTTTTTACCCTCTACTTTGGGTTTCTTTTTTTCTTTGGCTCTAACCAAAAATTTAAAATTAAAAGCGACCATCAATAAAACAATTCCGGCTACAATTATAAAGTGATGCAGCGGACTTAATTTTAAAGCCAGCATTCCTAAACCTACCAGCGCACCAGTAAATCCGGCAAAACTCCACATACCATGAAAAGAAGACATGATCGTTTTTTTGAACAAAACCTCAGTGTAAACTCCTTGTGTGTTTACAGCAATATTGGCAAGATTTCCGAACACACCAAATAAAAATAATCCTAATGATAATTGTAATGATGTTGTTGCCAAACCTAAATTAATAAGGCACAAAACATACATTATTAAAGAGAAAATTAGAACACGGTGGCTACCAAATTTGGTTACCATTTTTCCCGAAAAAGGCATAACAATTAGCTGTCCAACGGGAAGTGCAAAAAGTATAGAACCCAAATCGCCTTCTGTTAAATGCAAAGCAGATTTGATATCTGGAATTCTACTGGCCCATGTGGCAAAACTCAAACCCATTCCGAAATAAAACATCCCAACAGCAAAACGAATGCGATTTAAATACGAAGCTTTGGCTTCTCTAAATACTTTCTTGATTTTGGCTTTGGTCTGAAAAAGCGATAATGGATTAATATTTATCAGCATATTGAATTTTTATTGGAATGTTGCAAAAATACTAAAAACGCTCGTCAAAGCGCACAAAGCCTAAGGTTATACACAATATACAACGTTATTGTTTATAAATTCAAAGGTTTTTATTTGAATTTGGCTTATTAAAATTACAATTTTTCGGGCTTAAGAGAATTATAATTTGTTTGATTTTTTTAAGAAAATAAAAAGGGATTATCTCAATTCTTGAGATAATCCCTTTTTATTTATATTTCATTGTTCCGTAGGAACGTTTGAAACATTAGATTATTAAAAAATTGCCCGAAATCAAACGTTTCTACAGAACGTAAATGCGGATGAATATTATTACTTTCTACCAATGAAACATTCCTAAGGAATGACTACGATATACCTATTACTTTTTGCTGGGCATTACTCGCAATTGCGGCTTCTATCACCTGCATTACTTTTACGCCTTCGTCTGCAGTAACAGGCTCTTTTTTATCGTTTGCAATTGATTCGTAAACACCATCGAAGAAACTAAAGTAATTGCCTTGAAGCGTTGGGATTTTTTCTCTCACAATTTTACCGTCAATTTCGGTGTGCAAAAGTCCTTGAAGACTTTCATCTTCTGTTCCCCAAGAATCTAGATTTGGTTTTTTGCCAATTTTCAATTCGTCTTCCTGAACATCTCCACGAGGCTTTAAGAAAGAGCCTTTTTTTCCGTGAATAGTATACGCTGGATTGGCTTCTCTCACAAAAAATCCTGCTTTTAAACGGACTCTGAAATTAGAATAAAACAACGTCAAATCGATCCAGTCGTCTACAACAGAATTTTCTCTGGTTACGCGAATGTCTCCAAATACAGCTTTCGGACAACCAAACAGACTTATCGCCTGATCTATAATATGAGGACCTAAATCTTTTAGAACTCCCGCTCCATCATTGGCTGTTTCTTTATGCGCTTTTGGACTCAATAACGGATTATATCTGTCAAAATGAAATTCGGCTTCGACCAAATCTCCCAAAAGGTTCTCATCGATTACTTTTTTTACGGTTTTAAAATCACTATCCCATCTTCTGTTCTGAAAAACAGCCAATTTTAAACCTTTTTCTTTGGCAATTTTTGCCAATTCTTTTGCTTCTGCAGCTGTTGTTGTAAATGCTTTTTCTACAACGGCATGTTTTCCTGCCAAAAGCACTTTTTTGGCATACTCGTAATGCGTACCGACTGGCGTATTTACAATTACCAAATCGACATCATCACTTAATAATTCGTCTATCGAAGCATAGCTTTTTACGTATGGATAATCTTCCTGAATTAATTTTTTACTTCTTTCCCAAGAACCTAAAAGTTCAAATCCTTCGTGAATATCTAAAAACGGAGCGTGAAAAACTTTCCCCGACATTCCGTATGATAATAATGCTGTTTTAATTTTCTGCATGTTGTTATATTTTTTTTTGCCACAGATGAATGTGATTAAAAAAGATTTTTTGTTTGCCACGAATTTCACGAATCTACACGAATTATTTTAAGCTTTTGAACGCAACGATTTGTGAAAATTTGTGTAATTCGTGGCGAAAAAAAAATAAAAAAATCATTTTAATCTGTGTAATCTGTGGCTATAAAATTTTAAAGTTTAGCTCTCTCGTATTGTTTTGGCCATTGAATATCGTCGTTTAATGCTTTAGCAAAATCCAAAGGGAGATTTGGGCTTCTTAAAGATTCTCTAGCGAATAAAATCAAATCGGCTTGATCCATATCTAAAATTTCTTCGGCTTGTTTGGCTTCTGTGATTAAACCAACTGCGCCTGTTGCAATGCCAGCTTCTGCTTTCACTTTTTCTGCAAAAGGAACCTGATAGCCTGGACCTAATGTTATTTTTTGATGCGAAACCAATCCGCCTGACGAAACATCAATTAAATCTACTCCTTTTTCTTTTAATATTTTAGAAAGCTGTACAGATTCTTCTGGATTCCATCCGTTTTCTGCCCAATCGGTTGCTGAAATTCTAACAAATAAAGGCAAATCTGAAGGCCATTCTGACTGAACTGCTTCTACAACTTCTAATGTAAAACGGATTCTGTTCTCAAAACTTCCTCCATATTCGTCTGTTCTCACATTTGTTAAAGGCGATAAAAATTGGTGCAATAAATATCCATGAGCCGCATGGATTTCTACAACCTGATATCCTGCTTCTACTACTCTTTTTGTTGCGGTTTTAAAATCGGAGATTACTTTCTGAATTCCATTTTTATCTAAAGCTTCTGGAAGAAATGGTTCGCCTTCATGATACGGAATCGCACTTGGTGCAACGGTTTGCCATCCGCCTTGAGCGAAATCTAATTTTTTGTTTCCCAACCACGGAGCTGAAACGCTAGCTTTTCTTCCTGCATGCGCTAACTGGATTCCTGGAATCGAATTCTGAGAAACTATAAAAGCATTAATCTGCTTTAGTTTTTCGATATGTTCATCTTTCCAGATTCCTAAATCGGCAGGAGAGATTCTAGCTTCTGGAGAAACTGCCGTCGCTTCCTGAATAATAAGTCCGGCACCCCCACTGGCACGGCTTCCTAAATGAACTAGATGCCAATCGTTTGCAAATCCGTCAATTGCAGAATACTGGCACATTGGTGAAATTGCAATTCTATTTTTTAAAGTGATCTTTTTTATAGTAAGAGGAGAAAATAATTTCGTTGCCATATACTGTAACTTTTAATGATTTTATACTACCAATTGAGTACGGCAGTGTTCAAAAAGTAAAGTTACAGTATCTTGTTAAAACGAGAAATCGAAATGTTTATTAATTAACAAACATTTAAAATCTTAAACACTATCTTGCACACTTATATTAAAATAGAAAACGCTACTTTTGTGCGTTAAATACGAATTAAAAACAAAAAATGGATATAGTTATCAAACTCTCTCAATTTCTATTGAGTTTATCTTTACTTATTATTCTTCATGAATTAGGGCATTTTATCCCTGCAAAATTGTTTAAAACTAGAGTCGAAAAATTTTATTTATTTTTTGATGTTAAATATTCACTATTCAAAAAGAAAATCGGAGAAACAGAATATGGTATCGGATGGCTTCCGTTGGGTGGTTATGTGAAAATTTCTGGAATGATTGACGAAAGTATGGACAAAGAGCAGATGGCACTTCCGCCTCAGCCTTGGGAATTTCGTACTAAACCAGCGTGGCAGCGTTTAATTATCATGCTTGGCGGTGTTACGGTAAACTTTATTCTGGCTTTTATTATCTATATCGGGATGGCGTTTGCTTACGGAGATACTTATATTGCTAATGCTGACTTAAAAGATGGTGTTGCTATTGAAAATCCTGCTATGCTTAAGGCTGGTTTTAAAACTGGTGATAAAATTATTTCTATTGACGGTAAAGCTGTAGAAAATTTTGACAGTGACATGAACATGAATGTGATCATGGCAAAACACGTTTTGATTGAAAGAAACGGACAACAGCAAACAATTACAATGCCAACTGATTTTGTTGATCAGCTTTCTAAAACAGAAAAAGGAATGCTTATCGATATTCGTAGACCTTTTGCAATTGGAAAAGTTACAGAAGAATCTGCTAATCAGAATTTAAAACCAAAAGATTTGATTCTTTCTCTTAACGGACAAAAAGTTAAATATTTTGATGAGGCAAAAGCTGTTTTATTAGCTAATAAAGGAAAAGAAATTCCTGCGATTGTTTTACGTGATTTGAAAGAAACACCTCTTACTTTGAAAGTTTCTACAAAGGGAACTTTAGATGTTCTTGCTGGAGGTTTAGATATGAAATCATTAGAAAAACTAGGATACTATAAAATAAGTACAAAAGAATATGGTTTCTTCGAATCTATTCCGGTTGGTCTTCAAAAAGGAAAAGATCAGTTAGTAGGTTACGGAAAACAATTGAAAATGATTTTTAACCCAGAAACTAAAGCTTACAAACAAGTGGGTGGTTTTGCGGCTATTTATAATATTTTCCCTAGTTCTTGGAGCTGGGAAGTTTTCTGGTCAATCACGGCTTTATTGTCAATTATGCTTGGAGTTATGAATTTATTGCCAATTCCGGCTCTTGATGGTGGTCATGTTATGTTTTTATTGTATGAAATTGTAAGTGGCAAAAAACCGAGCGATAAATTCCTAGAGAATGCGCAAATGGTTGGTTTTGTTTTACTTATTTCACTACTACTATTTGCTAATGGTAACGACATTTACAAGGCGATTGTAGGCAAGTAAAAAAAAGTCAAAAAAAGAGTGAAAATGTTTTTGAGAAACTAAAAATAGTTTTATATTTGCACTCGCTAAAAAGAGCAACACTTTCCTCCTTAGCTCAGTTGGTTAGAGCATCTGACTGTTAATCAGAGGGTCCTTGGTTCGAGCCCAAGAGGGGGAGCAACTTTTTTTAGCAAACATATTAACCTTTTAAGGTGATTCCTCCTTAGCTCAGTTGGTTAGAGCATCTGACTGTTAATCAGAGGGTCCTTGGTTCGAGCCCAAGAGGGGGAGCTTATTAAATACCACTTACAAATTGTAAGTGGTATTTTTTTTATCCCTATACCATGAATCATATTGTATATATTCTACACTCCCTAAAGCTTAATCGATATTATATTGGCTATACAACTAATTTTGACTTAAGATTAGAATTTCACAAAAATTCACCTTCCAACAAATTTACTGCAAATGCAAATGACTGGACTTTGTTTCTTAGTTTTGACTGTACCAACAAAACACAAGCACTTTCAATAGAAAAGCATATCAAAAACATGAAGAGCAAAACTTATATTGAAAACTTAATCAAGTATCCCGATATTATTTTAAAATTGAAAGAAAAATACAAATAACTTATTAATCAGAGCCCCGATAGCTATCGGGGTTGGTTCGAGCCCAAGAGGGGGAGCTTAAAAAAAAGACGATCAAATTTGATCGTCTTTTTTTTTTAATATTAATAGGCCCTAAAGTCATTCTCTTATACTATCAGGGCAATATCTGTATCATTTGCACAAAATTAATAAGTCGTAGAATTAAAGACTACTTACCTACAAGACTAATACTTTTTTACTTTTTGAATTAATATTGATACTAAAATCTGAAACCATAAATTAATTTGCTTCTAAATTTGTTAATTTTTTTACTTTGCCAAAGTTGTATGATACTCCTATAAAGAAACCTGAACAAAACTTATTTACTGTAGGCACATTACCTGCTGTCCCTAAATCGTATGCCTGACTTCCATCATCTTTGTATCGATTGGTATCTATTTGATTTGTAGAGCCAAACGAAAAACCTCCATGCAAAATTATTCTTTCTTCTTTACCAAATATGAGACCTAAACCTGAAAGGAGTTGAAATTTCTGATCTGTTGTAAACAATGCACCGATACTGAATGCAGGTTTAACCCATAGACCGCCTCGAACGGATAAATTAATAAGAGCACCTGCCCCCATATCAAAATCTCCAAGATCTTTCTCGTAAATTAATTTCTTTGTTACACCGTTTTCAACAACATCTACAGTTTCGTATTCTTTATCTTTTAATGTAGTTAAATATATCCCTGGACTAACATCAATTTTGACACCTCCCTTCATCCAAATATTATATGTAAATTTTTCAGGCGTTGGATTAGTCGTTGTTTTGTTATAACGCTCAACTGTTATTTCAACTAGGTCAATATTTTTGCCATTTAAATCTATTGCCGGTATATAGTTAGAAGTTTTAACTTCAAACATCTTTCCTATTTCTTGTTTATTTAGATCATTAATTTTAATTACCTCTTCTACATTTTTTCTAAAATCTTTTATGTAATCTGGAAATTTTTCAGCTTCAGGTGTTAACTTGATTATATCTTGCAGTATAAGCATATATGTTTGGTGCAAAAGCGTTCTGTCTTTTTTAAAACTTTCAATATCAATATAATCCTCTGCCATATACTCCGAAGTTTTTAAAGACATCGTTTCCTTTAAAATGTTTGATCTATATGAAATTGCTTTTAGTGCCATTCGAATATTTTCCAAATCTTCTTCTGGAGTTTTAGGACTTTCTTTCAAACTTATATTTAGCAAGCTTGCTATAGGATATTTACTTTTAAACTCTTTAAGAATTTCAATTGCCATAGGCGCTTTTACAACATACTCTTTTCCACTTACGTTTGTTGATTGTGATTCAGGAGCTTTTCCAGCAGTCTGAGTTACTGCCAGCCTTTTTGCTACTGAATCCAATGGGTTGTAATTTTGATTGTTAAAAAAATCAACAAATTTGTGATTGATTACGTATTTGTATTTATATGGATTTCCATTTATTAGCTCAAAAGCAAGAGGCTGTCGAGTTTTAACCACCAGTTTATTTGAACCATCATTATTCTTTAATGAATTCTGATGTGGCGAACCTAAATCTAATGTAAAAACGCTTGTTTTAATTTGATTTGTAGCATCATCTTGTTTACCTGAATTAGATGATTTTTTACCTGCTTGTACTTGCGAAGTTGAATCGGATGTTTTTGGAGTAATTTGATTTTGATTAGATTGCGCAGCAACAAATCCTGTAAATAGAATTAAAATTGCAATTAAAGTTATTTTCTTCATTTTGTCTAGGTTAAGATTTATTATTTGATTAGGTGAGTCCTTGTATTATCTCTTAAAATTATTTGGAAGTTTTTTTGATAAAAATATCTAAATGAGAAAAATATATCACAAGTATTTATACCTAATTTATCCTACAAACAAAAACAATAATAATCTGACAACTAGAATCTTCTATTCTTTTTGCTTTTATAAAAAATATAATATTTTTTGCATATTAAAGATTTCCAAAAAGAAACCTAACAATAGTATCGAATCGAAATTTGAAACCGATGACCGTAATCCTCAACAAATAAAAGATTATCTTAAAGCCTAAAACACAAAGTCCGCAAAGCTTAAAAAACTTTGCGGACTTTGTGAATTCTTTATGTCTTTACACCAAAAAAAAACTATTTCATAGTCAGAGTTTCACTCTTGAACCTTTTCATTAAAGCGTTTGCTTTTTCATCTTCATTTATTGCTTTTAAAGACTGTGCGTATCTATAATAGTAAATAACATCCAAATCTTTGGCTTGATCAAATAACTGTGTGTAATAGCCCGCTGCTGCGGTTAGATTGCCTTCAAAATAAAAACGGTCGGCTACTTTTTTAAGCATCTCGATAGATTTATAACCTTTATCAAGCACTTTTTCGTAAGTATCTACCATATTTACGGTTACATATTTTGAAGTTGAAGGCGCAGGAGCTGTAACTTCTACCTTAACAGGCGCAACAGAAGCGTTCGAACTTGCAACAAGCGTTTTTGTTTCTATTGCATTTGGAGCAACTTTTGGTTTTCTTTTTACGTAATTCGGAATTACTGTTCTAGTATTATTAGGTCCAAGGTCGTAAGTATCAACCATGTCCAATTTTGAAACTTGGTAAGTAATAATTCTACCACCAAATAACTTATTTATTCTTTCTTCTACATAATACGATTGTATTACCATATCATTTGTAGGGAGACTATCCGTCAATAATGTCGTTTTTCCTGGCGCTGGAGAAGCAGAGACACTGTTTGTGCTCTGAGCAAAACAGCTGAGAGAAAATACGAACGCAAGTGTACATAAAATTGCTTCATACTTTTTCATGATTTTTGAATAAAATTAATGCTCCTATTAAAAAACTCATATTAAAGATACTGATTTTCTTTTAGTTAGCTTTATTCTAACCGCCAACTACCTAGAAAGCCGATAAAGTACTTCTTTTTATGCTTTTATCATTTTTACGCAGGCTTTTTGTATATCTTCGTCTGAAAATGGCTCTAGTGCTTTTGCCAGCATTTTACTGATTCTAATACAGCTTAGCATTTTAATTCGCAACTCACGGCTGTTTCCTGATTCTGTTTCTAGAAGATACTCAAAAATCTCGTTTAGGTATTCTGGATGGTTTTTAAATTCTCCATCGAAACAAAGATCTGATACCAATCTAGCTACCGATTCTATTATTTTATTCTGACTGGCATTGTTTTCGTTTTCTGTTTTCATGGCGTTTATGTATGGTTTTGGTTATGAATAATTATTGTACGAAAAATTGTATTTTTACATCAGTGAAATAAATAATCTAAAACATCCAAACAAAACATTAGATTTGGTAATTCACCAAAAAAGATAGTCTTTTACCAATATTCTAATTTTAAGGATTTTTAATATCTTTGATGTATGAGCACAGCAACAAAACCAAAACATATCGGGAGAAACATAAGCCGCATTCGTGAGCTTAGAGGAATGAAACAAGAAGCACTTGCCATTGCTATTGGCATGAGCCAACAGACGATTTCTAATATTGAAGGAAGCGAAACGATAGACGACGAGAAACTAAATGTCATTGCAACAGCTTTAGGAGTTTCTGCTGAATCAATAAAAAGTTTTTCAGATGAAGGTGTCGTTAATTATTTCAACAATGTATATGACAACGATATCACCGATAGTATTGTTAATGCAAATGCTTTAGAATGCACTTTCAACCCGATTGATAAAATTGTAGAACTTTATGAGCGTTTGGTTCAGGCTGAAAAGGATAAGGTGGAGTATTTGGAGAGGTTGATGAAGGGAAGATAATTTCTGGTTTTGAAAATATATAATAGAGAGAGGCGCATTGATTGCGCCTCTTTTTATGCTCTGTTTAATTTAAAAAACTAAGCAGACTCTATTACAGTTTCTTTTTTCTTGAATAAATTATAAGATCTTAATTTATGGGAATCTATATAACTTATGACTTTCTTTCTTAATTCGTTTTCCGATGCAATGCCTTTACAATCCTTATTAATTGTAAAGTTAATTACATATTGAACTTCTGATGTTTCATCTTTTTTTGATATATATTCTGGAAAATAAATTTTTATTACACATTCACCCTTAACACCATCAATGTTAAATTTATACTTTAAAGATAAAGATGCGAAAATTACTTTTTTATGGTATTTATTATCTGTAACTAAAGGATGGTTTTGCAGTTTTTTTCCATTTAATTTTAGCGATTCTAATTCATCTAAAAACTTCTTTAAATCTTCTGGAGTTTTTTCCTCTTCGTCTAAATAAATATCAATATCTGAAACAGAAACAAAATCCAAATAAACACACATTTTTGTGGTAAAAGAATACAGAAATTGGATTCTATCAGGATTTGAAAAATCATTAAACCTTATCCTAATATAATCCGATTTAGAAGAGATTATATCTTCTTTTACAAATGCTTTTTTAATTTCTTTATTAATTAGATCATTGATAAATTTAGTTTCTTTGGATGTAGAATTCTGCTCAACTTTTAACTCAATAGCCCCGTCTTCACGTTTACTAACATACACCGTTCCTTTATGAGTAGTAAGATTATTTGTCCAATCATCTAATAAATTGACTCTTTCAATTTCATAATCCAAAACCCCAACCTCATCTTCAAAATAAAATCTTGGACTTCCTTTAATTGTGAAATTTTGTTTATAATCGCTTGAATTTTCAACCAATTCATTGAGATCAAAACCCTCTCTAATAATATTTGGCAAACTAAAATCCTTGCTACATTTTAAAACAGCAGAATTTATCTTTACATTATCTTCTTTCTTTTTTTGAGTTTCATATAGTTCAACAAATTCATTTGGCGTTATAAGTGTTTTAATAAGTAACGGAACTGAATTATCTTTTTCATTCCCTCCTAAAAAAACCCCCTTATCCCTTAAAAACAAATTCAAATTTGAACTTGTTATGTTTGACTTAACAAGTAACTGTCTTAACCTATCTCCATATGGTAATATCTTATCTTTCATACTATCGATTTTTAAAGTCTAGTGTGTGCTTTGTAACTGTTAGATTTGATTTAAAACTGTCGTTTCCAAAAAACGAAAGAGCCTTTTCTACGTCTGATGAATTTTTAGTTTCATTGTAATCAGGAAATGTAATAATCACATTGCTTGACGAATCTAAATGATCAAAACTTTTAACAAAAGAAAAAATTCTTAATAAGTCTTCATACTTAAAATTGTCCCGAACACCAATGATGAAGGTTACCTTATTATCGATCTCAACTCTTAAAGGAATAATATCTGAAAATAAATATTGAATTGGTAAAAATTCACCATAACTCTTTGATTCTAGACTTAATGCATTCAATCCTGAATTATGATATACAAAAGACACTATCCCTTGCTTGAATTTATTTTTTACATTTTCAATTAAATTTACAAAAAATGTTATTCTAGCATTATCTAAAACAATTATTCTATTAAAATGATAATCTGAACTTACAGTCATATTTGACACTTTAGAAATCACATCAAAATCTAAATCACTTTCATTTGAAGCCCAAACTAAAATCCCTGTAATATCTGTTTTAGTAACATTCGAAAAACTTCTGTTAATCTCAGAATTGAGCTTAGAATTTTCATAACATTCTAGCGTATAAACCAAATCTTTAAAATGTTTTTTAAAGTCTCCTTTAGGCGCTTTAGGATATTCATTAGCAGTAAACTTAACAGAAATAATTCCGACATCTAAGACCTTGTCTTGCAAAGGAGAATGTACTGTAATCAAACCATCAATTCCATGACTTGTTTTTGGACCATCTCCCATTTTATGTTTTTCTCCATTATTGCATGAAATACTATTTTTTTTCCTTAATGTTTTATAACCTAAAATATTCTCAAATAAATATTCCACTATCTTTTCCCCTTCTTCACCAACACTTTTAGACCATTCTCCCATACTCTTTAAAATTGATTAATAACCCTTTAACCTTTGTTGTAAATATCTTAACACATAACAAAAAACCGTGTTCTTAATTCCGCAATCTAGGAAAAATATTATATAATTAAAGTTTTAACTTTATAAAATTTATTATTGATTATTAACAAAGAATGTCAAGAAAAAAATTTGCTTTTTCCATTTTAATCATACCCATAAATTAAAAAAAACGCCGCAATCCAAAGATTACGGCGCTTTTCTATTTCTATAAAACTCTCAGGATAATTAAACCCCTAATTTCTTAGCAATTTCAGCAGGAATTCCTCCCTTGTTTACTAGTAATGCAGTAGTTTTATATTTTACAAAGTTTTAAGTTACAAACAAGAAACCTTTGTAGTTGTTTGTTTTTATTATTTTAGGATGAAATATTCTTCAATTCAGTTGTATTTATTAACGATTTCATTTGGCTAATTGCAATTTCATTCAACTTTAGCAATCTTTCATTCTGTTCTATATCTTGTTGTATCAGCATAGCATTTATACTTTCAAGATTAGATAACACAACTAGCTGTTCAATAGATGCTATATCTCTAATATTCCCTTTTTCATTAGGATTTTCAATACGCCATTGTTTTGCTGTTTTTCCAAACAAAGCAACATTCAATATATCTGCTTCATCTGCGTAAATAAAGTTTCTCTGATAAGCTGTTAAGCTTATGGGTATTAGATTTTCCTTTATTGCATCTGTATGTATTTTGTAATTAATTTTAGAAATGGTTCTTTGCAAATTCCACTCTAATTTTTTAGTACTATTTTCTTCTTCCTTTAGACGCTGAAATTCTTTTATTAAATAAAACTTAAACTCTGCACTCAACCACGTGGCAAATTCAAAAGCGATATCTTTATGAGCAAACGTTCCTCCATATCTACCTGTTTTCGAAATAATTCCAATAGCATTAGTAGATTCAATCCAACGTTTCGGAGTTAACGAAAAGCTATTAGAACCCGCCATATTTTTAATTCCATCGAATTCGATGGAATTAAAATCAGGATTATTAAATTTCTCCCATAAGCCAACAAATTCAATTGTGCTTCTGTTTCTCATCCAGTTTTGCAAAATATAATCACTTCGTTCATCATCGCGATGTCTCGCAATATCCGTTAGAGATATAAAATCCTCTTTATTGTCTTCATATAAAGCAATATCGACACCTTTTACATTTATCTTTTTATTTTTTGACATACTATTTGAAAGAAAAGTATTAATTAATTTAAAAGCCAAATATACATTTTTATGCAAAAAAATGATTCAATTAAAAAAATCAAAATAATATATTATAACTAAAATTTAAAACAAAAAGCGCCACAATTTTCATTGCAGCGCTTTTCTATTCTCTTAAAACTCTAAGGTAATTAAACCCCTAATTTCTTAGCAATTTCAGCAGGAATTCCTCCTTTGTTTACTAGTAATGCAGTAGTTTTATATTTTACGAAGTTCTTAGTTACAAACAAGAAACCTTTGTAGTCGTTTGTTTCTCCCCAAGAATTTTTTACGATATAGTATTCTTTTCCAGTTTGATCTTTTGCAAGACCAATAATGTGCATTCCGTGGTCGTCTGTTGTAGTGTAGTTATCAAACGCTGCCTGACGCATTTCTGGAGTAATTTCTGGTTCAGCTTTTGGTCCGTTAAACATGTCTGCTTTTTCTTCAGCTGTCATGTCGTCGAATTTTTTAGATGCTACATAAGCTACACCATTTTTCCAGCTAAAGCTTTTCTCGCTAACATCTGTTGCCCAAGCTACAGTATATCCTTTTTTAAGCGCGTTGTCGATAACGTCTGTCATATCGTTCAATTTTACGTTGTAAACTTGATCCAATGACCAGTTGTCTGGCACCATCATAGTTGTTTTTTGGTAGTAAGGCGCGTTTGTAAAAGATGACATTTCTACATACTCGTCTGGGTTAATTCCTACTACTTCTTTAGCAAAAGATTGTGGCGTATAGTTTTTTCCTTTGTAAGTAAAGTTATCTGGCACTTTTCCTAAATAAGAATCAATAACAGCTGAATATGCTTTTTGCCAGTTTGGAGTCAATTCTCCGTTCGGGTTTTTCACAACTGCTGCAAGAACACCTTCGATAAGAGCGCCCATTTCAGCAAATTTGTTTTTGTCTGTTCCGTAGTTTAATCCTGTGTAAACTTCTCTTGGCACAGTTCCGTATTTTTTGTACATATTAATTACATCGTGAAGAGCACCTCCGTCACCAAGCGTAATTGCTCCGTGCATACGAACATAGTTAATACCTTTTTCTACATACACGTTTCTTGCAGAATAAATTTGAGAAAGCTCAACAGGCTGTTTTCCTAAACGAATCATTTCTGATTCTAAGAATGAGTTTGTTGAGTAGCTCCAGCAAGTTCCAGATGATCCTTGAGATTTTACTGATGTTGTTCCTAGGTTGATTACTTCTGTAAATTTGAAGTTCTCTTTACTTTTGTCGCTAGCATTTAGTTTAAGTGAATTTACTAAGATGTCTTGCGCAAAACAGCCTGCAGTTCCAGCCAAAAATATTGAAGCAGCAAACACTGATTTGAATGAAAATGTATTCATAAGTTATGTTTAAGATTTTATAAAATTAGTCTCAAATGTTTCCAATTTGTTACAAAACAATTAAATATTATACAATTTGTGTAATGTTTAGTTGTTAATATTTTCTTAACGGCTAGAATTATTAAGGTATTTAACACAAAAAAGCCTCAATACTACATTATTAAGGCTTTTTTAGTTTATTATTTATAAATTAACTTCTTACAAGTTTTTTGCTTTTTTGGCTATCGCATCCAGTTACTTCCAAAAACGATATAGTAAGCCCATTCTTCTGGTCCTTTGGCCACATCGACTCCCATACGGAGTTTAAACTTTCTGGCAATGAGGTATCTAAAACCTGTTCCGTAGCTGTAAACAACTGGTTTTGCAAAGGCCTGATCCCAATCGTCAAAGGCGCTTGCGAGACCTCCAAATCCCATGAGGCTCCATCTTCGGTACAAATCCCATCTAAATTCGAGTTCAGATACAATACTCGTTTTTCCCATATATCGGGCAGCAGGAATTCCTCGCATATTAATTCCCGGTTGTAAATAAAAAGGCGGACTCCCCAACGCCTGCTCTCCTTCAATCCTTAGTCCGCCAATTAGAGTTTTCGCCAACGGATAATATCCAATTGCCGATAAATTAATACGCCATGCCTGATAATCGCTCCCCAATGCTTTATCTGACCAAAAGAAATCGGTTTGAATCCTTATTCCTTTGTCTGGCGTAAATATGTTGTCACGTCCGTCAAACTGAAGCGCGGCTCCAAGCTGACTTATGGTGCTTTTAATATCTTTCGGATTTACAAATGGCGGCAGAAGATCTAAATCTGGCAGGTTTATTTTTGAATTTAAAAATAAATACTGCGGCCCTGCGCTCCATTTTGCATTATTAAACTGTTTGAGCCATTGTGTATAAAAAATAGTCGATTTAAAATTGAGCTTAAACTCCTGATCTTTTTGGTTGGGCAAATTATTGGCATAAAATGATAAATTCATGTCGCCATAAGCTGCAAAACCACGGTAGAGTATTTTAGGTTTTATAAGTGTTGCAGAACGAAAAGCTCCTGCCAGCCAGCTTTTATTGGCTGTATACATTCCGATTCCACCAGTAATATCTGGATTTATAAATCTTTTTTTACCATTTTCATCAATTACAGGCGCGTGTTTTTTTAGAAAAATTGGAGCAACTGCACCTCCAAATCCTCCTACGGCGGGTTCTGTAATAATGGTAGGAACAACTATAAATCCGTTGGCATAAATAAGAAAATCACTTAAATCGAAAGCACCGTCTAAGGAATCTTTTAAAACGGTATGATGTTTTTGTGCATGCAAAACATTAAACGATAATAGTATCCAAAGCAAAAACAGGACTTTTTTATGTATTGTTTTTTTGTTTTCCATAGAATGTCTATCGTTTTAGATTTAAATTTTCACTTCATTAAAAAAATCTTCAGCAATTATTTTTTCTTAAAACTGAAAACGTGCGCCAGCGTAATAAAGAAAGTATTTCCTTGAAATCTATTTACCGCGCTTACTTCGCCAATCCATCTAAAACCTGCCGAGGTCATACTGCTGAGATGCAAGTAATTTACCTCAGCTCCTAGTCCGCCAACTCTATCTTTATCGGGTTCAAGTGTGAATGCATTCCCTACCGGAATTTTATCATCTGATACTTTGTATTGCAGGTAATAAATCAGACCCGCATTGAATATGCCTTTTGGTGCAGTTTTCTCGGCATTCATACAATAAAAGGTTTTTCCTAAACCTCCTTCAATGCTCAAAATATCTCCTGTTTTAATATCGGTATCTTTCTTTTTTCCATTGATTTCATAGGCGGCCAAAGCAGAAAAATGGAATGTTTTTTTATCATTAAAGTACAAAGTTGTCCCTGCCGAAAACTCATTCATGAACATTCCTAAACCGCTATTATTGCTTCCGCCAACTTCATATTTTCCTGTTGGCAGATACATTTGATAACTGAAGACAAAGTCGGCTCTTTTATTGTGCCAGCCTAGCTGAACGGGCTGTATGTACATATCTGTAAAAGCAAAATCACTTTTAGAATCGACGTAACTTCCCTGAATTGTATTGGAAGCTCCAGCTAGCAAAATTGTAGCTCCGTAATTGGCTCCTAAAATTTTAAAATCGCTTACATAATTGGCTCCTACTCCTGTTATAAACATGGTAAGATTAGGATCTCCTACTTTATCTCCGTCAGCATCTCTTAATGAAGATGCTGCATAAATGTAACCTGGAATATAAACGCTCAGCGTCTTTTCTGGAGCCTGAGTACCCGATTGAAGCCCCATTGCACCAAGAATATGTCCTCCTTTTAATTGTGCATTACAATAAAAAGAAATCAATAACATCATTACTGCAAAAACTGACTGTACTTTTCTTCCCGAATTATCAATCTCTAATTTCATGGCAGATATTTTAAATTAAAACTATGCAATAGCTATTAATAATTTTACTTGAAGTAATAGGATCCTGTACGATCCGGATTTATTCTGATGGTTTTAAAGTATTCTGAAGGAGATTTTCCAGTATGTTTTATAAATGCCCTGAAACAAGTTGTTCGGGATTTAAAACCAGATCCCCAAGCCATGCCTTCTAGAGATAAATCTTTCCATTCTGGATCGTTTATTTTTTCTTTAAAATATTCAATCCTTTTAAGATTGACGTAATCTTGAAAATGAAGTCCGAATTCAGAATTAATCAAATTGGATAAATGGTGTACAGATATTCCTGTTTCATCAGACAAATCTCTGATTACAAAATCTTTCTTTAAAAACAGATTTTTGGAGTTTAAAACATAATCTAGTTTTAAAAGATATTCTTCTCTCTTTTCAAGAGTCAGTTCGTTCGCTATTGGAAGCGTATTTTTTGTTTCTTTTGTTTTTACCACTATTGTATTGTCAACAACAAAATCAAATGTTTCTTCTTCATCAAGGAAAATTTGCGGCCTGAAGTAAAGCCATCCAACAGTAAAAAATAATACCGAAGAAATTAGCACGTAACAGGAAAGATCTCCTGCATCTACGTTTCTTAATAAAAAGTGATGAACAAAAAGTGCCGAAAATAAAAACAGAATCATGAGATTATACACTCTAATCCAGTTAATTACTTTAATATGATGAAATTGGTTTCCTTTAAATTTTTTCAGATCATAGTTTAAAATCAACATGGTTTGAAAAAAGACATAGAAAAGCCAAATCGTCAATGTTAAAACAGAAAATGGATTTTTGATTAATTCTGCAATGTAATTGACAGCTTTTAAATTGGTATAACTCCCAATATAAACAACTAGCGTTAAAAAGAAATAAATAGCAAAAGGCACAAAATGAAGCCAGTCGTATTTTCTGAAACTTTTATTTAATGATAAAATATTTCTAACATACAAAAATGAACATGGAGCGGTTAAAAATATAAACGCTTTTGTAATAGTAAGAAGATCTGGGAAATTTTTAAATAAATTGGCCGAAAGATAAAAATTGTAGATACTTACTACCGCCAGACTCAGCAGAAACATTCCCAAAAAGAAACTTTTTGAGTAATTTTTTTTGGAAAATAAAACCATAATCGCAGTGGCTAGCCCCGCAATAGTGGCTATAAAAAAGAATAGGGAAAGTAAAATATCGATCATTTTTTTAAGCTTAATTTAGTAACGTTAATTCTCTTAAAATCTTAAAAATAGAATACGATGGGGGCGTACGCATGAAAAATAAATATTGTACTTGCCAAAGTGTGGCAAGTACAAATGCTTTATTGTAATTATTTCTTAACTGCTCCTGGAGGAAAACCAGTTAATATTTTTTTGATTGCATCGTTGATAAATTGTTCTGGATTATCTGGTCGACTGTCAATTTCGGCATTTCCAATTCCTTGCCAAACCAGCTTGTCTGTTTTTGTAGATACAATATCTATAACCAAGGAACCATCAACATAATCGTAGGTATTAAATGTTGTATTGGCACCGCCCATCATAGCACCGCCTCCCCAATATCCGTATGGACGATACATTCCGCCATAACCGTAAAAGTCTGTATTAGCACTAACCGATGTTTTGTTTTTTAGGATAGAAACGGCATTAACTTTTAAATCTGGATTGCTAGATTCTGTAAATCCTTTTGCCAGCATTTCGTTTCGAATTGCTTTTGCAACACGATCAACATTTAACTGATTTACCTGGCCCTGTTGCGCTTTTAAGTCATAAACCGCAAAAGTTTTGTATTCGCTGAAGTTAGCTGAATGATCATAATCAGTTGTAACTTTTACAGTTGGAGAGCAGCTGTAAAACAAACCCAAAAATAAGATTGGGATTATACGAAGACTTGTTCTTTTAATATTCATGTTGTGGTATTTATTAAATTAATAATTAAATCAGTTTAACTCGAATGTATTAAAAACGTAAAAATCTTGAACGTGGGGGCGAAAAAGATATCAATAATGACTTATATAGCACAAATCATTACTAAACAATTACTTAGATCACTCTCAAAGATAAATCATTTTATTTAATTAACAGTATTAAATAAATAAAATCTTACTTTGTTGTTTTCTGGCATATTTTATTCAATATTTTAAGATTTTTTAAAGTTTAATTTACTTTGTATGGCTACATATCTGTTCTATTTCTTTTGACAATAAAGAATCAGATTTCGGCAGCAATCGGTAGTTTTCCATGCTTTATCGCTTCCAGCATTTTATTATAATCCGACTCGTTTTGATCGGAGTATAAAACCGAAAATTCTGAAATGGCATCAGCAAACTCATTTGTATCTCCAATATAACCTGAAATTATAGAAGGATCTCCCGAACGTGCATGGGCTCTTGCAAGTGCCCATCCGCAAGCTTTGGCATATTCTGCCATATTTTTAGGTTTCATCACTTCTAGAACGGGTTTTACTTTGGCATCTCTCAGCTGACGGATGTAAAAAAATCTATTTTTACTGTCGTCTGTCCATCCCAAAAACATATCCGATGCAGACTGCATTAGCTTTTGTCCCATTACAATGCGCTCGCCTTGATGGCTGTATTTTCCTTTTATTTTTACATTCCCTTCTAATACACTTTTTCGGGCTTCTTTAAACTGTAAAAAAATAGGTTCTCCAGTTGCCGACATTAGCAGACTAATGCCACACAATGTTCCAACACTGCCAACACCCACTACTTTGATAACAATATCATGAAGCATGTATCGGCTTAACAAAATCTGCTTTTCTTCTGAAAGCGATTCTAGATATCTATTATGGATAATTTCGCCCTCTTTAGCCACTTGCTTTTCAAGCTCTCCGCTTGGGTGAAATATCAATGGCGGATCATCTTTTATACGGGCTCTGGCACCATCAAAATAAGTCATCTTTGCAAACTCTTTTTCGTGAGCGGTGTACTCTGATGCCTTTTTAATTCTTTTCTGGTCAAATTCTTTAAATTCTTTATCTCGTCCTAATTCAATCAGCTCTGCCAAATCAATATCGGCGTACCAGATTTGAAGTGCCGATAATTTACTGTAATCCAACATATGCCTTTTATAGCTATCTGCCACATTCCAAGCAAATTCTTTACAGCTTTTATGGGAAAATTTTCGCCATCTTCCGGCAATCACAAAACTTGCCGCCAATCGTTTTACATCCCATTCCCACGGTCCAGGAAAAGTTTCATCAAAATCATTAATATCAAAAACCAATTTTCGTTCTGGAGTTGCAAATCCACCAAAATTCATCAAGTGGCAATCGCCGCAAAGTTGGAGATTTATTCCAGATACAGGAGTATGAGCCAAATCGGCAGCCATGATAGCAGCGGCACCTCTGTAAAATGCAAAAGGAGATTCCATCATTCTTCTGTATCGAATTGGCAGTAGACTTTCAACTCTTCCTTCGCTAGTTTGAATTAAAATATCTACAGGATCTTTTCGGTTTTTGAAAGAATTCCATTCCTTGTGTTTCTCCAAAGGTATTTTCTTTCTAATCGAAGCTCCTTTTTCATAACGCTCTGCCTTTGACGCTATCGGATTAAATGGGGTTTCGGCTATATGTTTTGAATCTTGACTCATATCGATGATAATTATTTTACCTCTTTAATGTCATCCATTTTCCAGCTTTTATCAAAATAAGCTTTTGTTGGGCCATAGAAACGCATGTAAGTAAACCAATGTTTTCCTGGTAAAGTTTGCACCCAGTTTTTCTCTTTTCCCGCTGGAGCTTTTGGGCCAAAATACAAATCGACAGAACCGTCACTGTTTTTTATCAAATCTTTTCGAGAAGACAAATCACCACTTTGTTTCGGATTATCAATCAAACAACGTGTTGCCGAATCATAAACCGTAACAGACCAAAAATTGACTGCTGGTGGATTTGCTGGTATATTTAAGGTATAATTTTTTCCTCCATCTAACCAATTTCCTTGATTATCATAATAAGCCCCCAAATAAGCTTGTCCTACATTTGGCGTTTTCGTAATCATTGCCTTAGAATATCCTGTTGCTTCGTAAAAATAAGAGGCACGCTCAAAAAACTCGTCATAATTCTCATCACGCTGTGATGGGTTTTTAATAATCATAACATAATCCCATTTTTTATCTGGCCAGTGTTTTACATCTGCAAAACGTTTACTAAATGAATTTGCCATTGCCATTTGTTGTCCTTTAGTGGCCGCATCAATTAGAATTTTTTTCTGACGCTCATCTGGCGTAAAAGGTTTTCCTTTTTCTATGCCCAAATTTTTAAGCCAAGCCATAAAAAATCGATCACGATCTTCAACAGGCTCAACTTGCAAAATAGCATGAAGACGCTCCCAATAAGCAATTCCAATTGGTTGATTACCCAGCCATTTTTTTCCTGCTGGCGGGCTTACTATTTTAGTTTGAGTTGGATTGTCACGTTTCGAATACGGATAAATTTTTACCTTTTTTACAATGTCTTCTGTTGATTTTGGATCTGGATCTAACGAACGAATTCCAAAAAACATATTCATTGTATTGCACGGAACGATAAAATATCCCGCTGGTTTTAGATCTTTCATTGTTGGAGGTACTAGCAAATATTTGCCACCTTTGCCTTTGTCTGGCCCCATTTCGCCAATTACTGCCTGCTCACGTTGCCAGAAATCTCCAAGCCCTCCAGCAGTATGCCCAGCAGGCATTTCAAGAACTGTTGGGCCATTTGTTGCCAAATCGATAAAAGACATTATATAAGGTGTTGTTGCGTTGGCAGTAAGAATCCCTATACGATCATTGTATGTGTTATAAAAAACAAGATCATTACTAGACGCCTTAAATTGATTGTAATGCACATTTTGCCACTCAGCGAAAGTTACAATTGGCAATGCCCACAAATAACATTGTGTTGCCTGCTGCAAATCCATTTCGTCAAACAGTTTAGGAATAGATTCTTTAGATGGCAGCTCACCATCCATTTTTATTTCAGTTCCAGATGAAGCAACTTCTGCTGATGAAGTTTCTGATGTTTCTTTTTTGCATCCAATATTTAAAACAAGTGAAATCGTTGCTAAAATTATAAGGCATTTACTTTTCATAATAACCGATTATTTAATTAGAAATTCAGATCATAATTATTTCACTTCTGTTAAATCACCCATTTTCCAGGTTTTCTCAAAAAATCCTTTTTCTGGGCCATAAAAACGAGCCAATAATTCAAATTTTCCTTTTGGATCTGTTGGAACCCAGTTTGATTCTTTTCCTGTAGGTGCTTTTGCTCCAAAATAAATATCGACAGAACCATCGCTATTTTTCTGAATTCCTGGAGTAGTTGAAGCACGGCTAAAATATTTCATGTTTTTTATTAAAGCATGCGTTTCACGATCGTAAGCCGTTACAGACCAATATAATTTTACAGGAACATTTGCTGGAAGATGCAATTGATACAATTTTGAACCATCAAACTCCTGACCTTTATCGTCTTTAATTGTCATTAAATAAAACTGTCCTGTACCTAAATGTTTAGCACTGAAATAAGCGATTGAGTAGCTTATTGCTCGTTCACTTACCGGATAAATATTTGGAGCTGTATAATTGGACATTATTGCTTTTACAACATCTTGAGAAGCTGGTAATGCCCAGTTTGTACCGTCATAAAAAGGAGGAGTAAAAATTGCTTCATATTTACTGTCAATCCATTTTCCGGCATCTTTTACGGCTATTTCCAGAATCTCTTTTGTTCGGGCATCTGCCTGAAAAGTTTTTCCTTTTTCTATACCAATTGATTTTAAAAAATCAACCATAACTAAATCTCGAGTCAGCCACGGTTCACGCTGTACAAACTGATTTAAGAGTTCGAAAAAATGAAAATTATATGGAATTGTATTGCTAAAATCGACTTCAAGCAAATCGGTAAATTTTGTAGCCGGTGGATTTGACGCTTGAGAATATGGATAAATTTTAATACGTTTTCCATAATCAATTGCCCTTTTTAGATCGGCTGGACTTCCGTCAGTAAGATTGGATCTAAGAATTGCAAAACCCGTATAAGTTGATGATGGCATCGGAATATATCCTGCTGGTATTTTATCTTTATAATCTGGTGGCAGAATTAAATATTTTCCACCTTTTCCTTTATCGACACCCGCCGGACCAATATCTTCAATTGCAGTTTGCCAGCCATCATCGAGGCTTCCCGTTAAAGAAGACGCGCCTTCAGCAGCTGGAATTTCTAACACAACAGGTCCTTTTCTAGTATCATATAAAGGATTTATATAAACAACATCAGGATTTGGTGTTAATGTTTGATTCTTTGAATTTATTAATCCTGACCAATAAATGATCTCATTAAAATTACCTTTTGCAGCAGTTAAACTTTCATTGAGCAGTTCAAAATTGACTGCTGGCATTCCCCAAACAACAGCTTCAACTGCCCGATTATAAATTATTTGTTCATTCAGATTAGCTGGTTTGAAAGTACTTGAAACAGATTCTGCAGAAGTCGATTCTGTTTTTTCTGTCGAAGTTTTATTGCAAGAAATAAATAACGCAATAATAAAAAGTGAAATTATTTTAGTCTTCATTTTATCTAGTATTAAAAAAATTAAAATGATATTCTCTAAATTCTCATGGAAAATTATTGCGGGAATATAAATGCCACCACCGCTCTTAATCCCCAGTCTGGTTTTATAGATTGATGTCCAACAACCGGAATTAAAGGCATAACGGCAAATTGCATGGTTTGTCCTCCTAATTTTGTAATTGCCCCAACATTTGGACTAACGGTTATAAGTGTAGTATTTCCTTGCCAGTTTTGAGTAATTTCTGAAGTGATTCCCAAACTTGCTCCGCTTTTGTAACTGTGTGTTAGAAATAATTGTGTGTAAAACTGATTAAAATCTGCTCTATCGGCATTTCCTGCGACAGACCAAATTTGATTGGCCAGAAAACCAATAGAAAGTCCTTTTCCTTGATGCATGACCAAAACGCTTGGTCCAATTCCGAATTTTTCTGTTCCTAAAAATTTCTCTGTCGCAGTTGGCACTAAAAAAGCAGGTCCAACTCCTAAGATGAGTCCTTTAGTTTTAGGAGCAAAAAATGCCGTCACCGTTGCATCGCTCAAACCAAACTCATGTGTATTTTCTCCCGTAACATCCTGCTGATCTACAACTGGAAGAATGTAACGAGTAATTAAGTTTAAATTTTCACTCAACTTAAAAGGAACAACGGGCTGAATATTGATCTGATATTTTATTCCGTTATAAGGGCCAATTCCATAAGTAAGATTATTTTGCAGCGGCACACTAATTAAGCTTGCCACAGGATTAGCCATTTTATCAGCAAGTTCTTGTGCACTGTTTCCTGGTTTTGCAGGTTCTTCCTGAGCCGAAATTGTAAAAGTTACAAGCATCAATGCTATTGCTAAAAAAGAATTTTTCATACGGCTTAAATTTATTTACTAAAAAAACTTCGACTCTTTAACTTTTATACTGCAAACAATTCTTTTCATTTAATCTGCAAAAACTTTTTTCCAGTCTTTCTGCATATCCACAACATGCCATTTGTTTTGCGCTGCAGCATTTAATGATGCGTTGTCCTTTTCCTGATATTTATATTCTCTTATAGAATCATTATGATTTACAAGCAATTGAAAAGATGGATATTTATTCCCTTGAGAATATTTCAGCATCGCAATATCTCCTGCACCACCTTCGTTACCGCAGGCAAAAACAGGTCGCTGTCCAATGTGCAATTGAATACCAACAGGTTTCCCTTCTTTATCATTAAAATGATCTAAAGCGGCTTCTCGTTGCACTGCATTTTTAGCTGCATCATATTTGTATTTGAAAGAAGTACCTACCACTTGGTCTTTTGGAATTCCGTAAAAATCTTGAGATATTGCTCTCACCACTTCTATTGTTCCCCCAGTAACGATATATGTTTTAAATCCGTTGGCACGGAGATAATTCAGCAGTTCTAATTGCGGCTGATAACGTATTTGTTTTACCGGAACATTTTTACCTGGATATTGTGCACTTTTAAAAAAGTCATTCACTGAAGCCTCAAATTCATCTTCCGTCATTCCGGTATGAGTAGCTGCAACCAATTCTATAAGTGCTTTATCGCCTCCTTTTTCAAAGAAGGTTTTATCTTTTTCTATAACTGCTTTAAAAGGCTGTTTTTGTGCCAATTCTGGTTTGGCTTCTACCATTTTTTTTACTCTATAAAAAGCAAAAAGTTCTTGTACATATGGTTTTTCTGCCCATAATGTTCCATCATTATCAAAAGTCGCAATTCTGTCTTCTACCGGAATAAAATCAGGACTTCCTTCTTTTGTTACTTTTTCAACATAAGCAATAATGTCTTTTTTTAAAGCTCCGTCATTCCAGCTTGGCAATGGATCGCCGTTATTTGCTGCAGTTTCTGTTTGTTTATTTTCTGTTGGAGAAGTTACTGTATCCGATTTTTTACAGGAAAAGAAAAACAAAGCCACCAGAGACAATATATAGATACTTTTTTTCATGATGTTTTTATGTTAGTAAAAGAGACCCAGATTTTTCAACCTAAATCTCTTTTGTTATGATTTATTTTTTCTTTTTTGAAGCTGCCTCTTCTTCTTCTTTTATTTTAGGCATTACATTTTTCTCTATATACTGTTTAGCTTTGATATCTTTCATCGCTTCCTCCATAATAGTATAAGCAGAGAAACTTGGTGGGATTGATCTTGGAGGATAATCTTTGAATGTTTCTGCAAAAACAACCACATCTTGTATTGCTCCGTACATCATCTGCACGTGATTCAACTGCCATTCCCAAAATGAATTAGACGTAATATCGGCTCTTTCATAAGGATCTTGATATAAATTGAATATCTTTTGCAAACGCAGTTTAGTAAATGGTTCAGCCCAAACTCCCATTGTACCTTCAAGACGCTGCTCTGCAAAAACGTATTTATAATCTCCCTCTCTTAAACCAACTAGTAAACCATCGTCATCTGTATAAAAGAATTTATCTCTGGCGCTTTTTGGAGTTTTGCCTTCTAAAAATTTACTTTGATCAAAACCGTCCAAATGCACTTTGTACGTTTTTCCATTTGCAGAATAACCTTTTAGAAGTTTATTTACGATATCTGGTTCTCCTGCAATTGAAGCAAAAGTCGGAATCCAGTCATTGTGGCTCATTAACTCTGTCGTTACAGTACCTGGTTTAATATGACCTGGCCAACGAACGATACATGGTACACGGAAAGCTCCTTCCCAGTTCGTGTTTTTTTCTGAACGATATGGTGTCATTGCTGCATCTGGCCATGTATTCATATGAGGACCATTATCTGTCGAATAAACAACAATTGTATTATCTGCAATTCCTAAATCGTCTAATGCTTTTAAGATGCTTCCGATAGTTTCATCGTGTTCGATCATACCATCAATATATTCGCTGTCTCCATGAGTATATCTTCCTCTATGTTCTTTTCTAACATGTGTACGCAAGTGCATACGAGTAGCGTTGAACCAGCAGAAAAATGGTTTTCCAGATGCACTTTGTCTCTTGATAAAATCAATTGCTGCAGCAGAAGTCTCATCATCAACAGTTTCCATTCTTTTTTTAGTAAGTGCTCCTGTATCTTCAATTTTTTGTTTTCCTACTCTACCAAAACGAGGATCAGTTGTTGCATCATCAACATTTGTTGCCGTACATTTTAAAACTCCTCGTGGTCCAAATTTTTTCAAATACTCTGGATCTTTTGGATAATCTGGCAATTCTGGTTCTTCTTCTGCATTTAAGTGATACAGATTTCCGAAAAATTCATCAAAACCATTAACTGTTGGCAAACTTTCATTTCTATCTCCAACGTGGTTTTTACCAAATTGTCCTGTCACATATCCTAAGCTTTTCATTATTCCTCCCACTGATGGATCTAACTGACTCATTCCCATTGGTGCTCCAGGAAAACCAACTTTTGTTAATCCCGTACGAAGACCATGCTGTCCTGTTAAAAATGCTGCACGTCCAGCAGTACAGCTTTGTTCTCCATAATAATGTAAAAATCTTAGTCCTTCATTGGCTAAACGGTCAATGTTAGGGGTTGTATATCCCATAACTCCATCACTATAGGCGCTAATATTGGTAGTCCCAATATCATCACCCCAAAGCACTAGAATATTTGGCTTTTTATTCTGTGCTGTAACAGAAACTCCAGAAAAAAACAGCAATGCTAATACCTTTAAAGTATCTGCAAATCGGCACTTAAATTTGATTTGTTTCATGATAATAAAAAATTCGTTAATAATTCTATGTCTGTATGTGGTGTAAAACTATAAACAAAAATAAGATAATTCTTATTTTTTATAAAATATATTAAAAAGACAGATTGTATTTTTTCCTACATGTTTCAAATTCATTTTGTTTTAAAATCTGAAACAGAATATTTTTAACTTTTTCTTAAGTATCTCAAATTTAACTAGTAAAAGAGCGAACTATTGAATTTATAAGGCATGAACTTGTTTCATATTATAATATGAAACAAGAAAATTGGAGAATTTGCACCAAAATGTTTCATTTTATAAAATGAAACATATCAAAACATCAGAAAGTTAAGTAGTTATGTTTTTTCTTAAAGAAGAATAAAAAGGAAGTAAATGATGATCAAAAGGATTTTTTTGACTAGACAATTTTCAAAATTTTAGTCAAATGAAACCAAAAAATCTTTTTGATCAATGCTTTTTTTGTCAAATCATCAGAGAGTTAAATTAAAATAAGTCCTAGAAAAGACAAAATATCGAATCCAGAATATGAATTGATATTGGTTTTTTAAAACAAAAAAGCCACTTAAAAAATTAAGTGGCTTTCTAAAATTTATTTGAAGTGATTATTCGATTTCAGAAACTCTCATCGTGTTAACCATTCCTTTATCTTTAATTGGCATTGCAGCAAGGTTGATTAAATAATCTCCTTTTTGTGCATAACCTTTGTCAACTGCAATTTGATTTACATCTGTTACAGTATCATCTGTACTCTCTTCATTATCATAGTAGAAAGATTTAACTCCCCATAATAAATTTAATTGAGTCAAGATTCTTCTGTTTGAAGTAAATACTAAAATATGTGCTGTTGATGGTCTCCAAGCTGAAATTTGGAAAGCTGTATAACCACTATTTGTCAAAGTACAAATTGCTTTAGCTTCAATTTCATTTGCTAATAAAGCTGCTTGGTGACAAACTGTTTTAGTAACAAAACGTTTTGTTTTAATTTGCGGTGTATTTTGAGGAACTTGAATAAGCGGAGAGTTTTCTACAGCTTCGCAAATTTGTGCCATTCTCTGAATTACTTGCACTGGGTAGTTTCCTGTAGCAGTTTCTCCAGACAACATTACAGCATCTGCACCGTCCATTACAGAGTTTGCAACGTCGTTTACCTCTGCTCTTGTTGGAGTTAAACTTGTAATCATTGTCTCCATCATTTGTGTAGCAACGATAACCGGAATTCTAGCCGTTTTAGCTCTTCTAATTAAATCTTTTTGTACCAATGGAACTTCGTGAGCAGGAAGCTCAACACCTAGATCTCCACGAGCAACCATTAAACCATCGCAATATGCTACAATTTTATCCATGTTCTCAAGAGCTTCTGGCATTTCGATTTTAGCAACGATTGGAATTTTAACCTCTGAGTGTTTTGCAATTAATTCTTGTAAATCCTGCAAATCGCGAGGAGTTTTTACAAATGAAAGTGCGATCCAGTCTACTTTTTGCTCGATTGCAAAAATAGCATCTGCAATATCTTTTTCTGTTAAAGCTGGTAAAGAGATTTTTGTATTTGGAAGATTAACTCCTTTTTTAGATTTTAATTCTCCTCCTTGAATAACTCTAGCAACAACTTCTGTTTTTTTGTCTGTAGAAACAATTTCGAAAATAAGTTTACCATCATCAAGCAAGATACGCTCTCCTGGATTAACATCATTTGGGAAATTCTGATATTTCATGAACACTCTTTTTGATGTTCCGATAATATCTTCAGCAGTTGTAAAAGTAATTTCATCTCCATCGTTTACAACAGTACCTTCTTCCATTACACCAACTCTAAGTTTTGGTCCTTGCAAATCTCCTAAAATTGCTGTCGTGTAACCAAACTCTTCGTTTAAGCCTCTAATGATATTGATTTTTTCTTTTACTCCTTCGTAATCTGCATGCGAAAAATTGATTCTAAACACATTAACACCTGCATCGATCATATCTTTAATGATCTCTCTTGTACTACATGCGGGGCCAAGTGTAGCAACAATTTTGGTTTTCTTGTTTGTTAGCATTTTTTTTAAAAAATTAGATTGTTTTTTGATTTTATTTTGTCTGTATCAACGGCATAAATAGCCGCAATACTTTCTATTGTGTTTAATTTTTGTTGAATTTCTGAAAAATTAAGCGCCTCTTCGCTATTATCAATTTTCAGGAAAAAATCGACTTTTTTAAATTCAGGAAGTAAATGAATTGTTGTCGAAACCTCACTTGTTTCATTAGAAAACAAATTCTGGAAATCATTTGTACTCACAGAAATGATTTCATTTTTATTCTGAATTAAATTCCAGGAAACAGCTTTTTCTTCATCATAATAATAGAATCTCGAAAAATTTGCTTCACCTTCCTTAGTTTGAGCATGGATCTCGTTTTTGCTCTTACTTAAGTTGATCGGAAGGATTTTATTGATAAAATAGGCCAATCTATAATCTTCTAATGAAGTATGAATTGCCATTAAATAATAATCAATTTCGTCAAATTCGTCTAAATCCAATTTATGAATAGCCATGTCTTGAAAAATCAAGTTGTAAATATACTATTTCTAAACGGAGCATCAACAGTTATGACATGCTTGTTTTGTTAAATTATAAACGAAAACGATGTAGCCTTGTGAGAGTTACAACATTTTTGCAGCTATTTCTTGTCAATTTTTTCTTGAAATGCAAAATAAGCTCTCTGCGATGCTTTTTCTTCTGCTTTCTTTTTTGAAGTTGCTCGCGCTCTTGCAACAACTTTATCGTCAATACTCAATTTAACACCAAATAAACGCTGACCGTCTATTCCGTTATCTTCAAAAATGTCATAATGAAAAACTCTTTTTTCTTTCTGGCACCATTCAATAACAAGACTTTTATAGCTTATAACTTTTCCTTCTAATCGCGCAATATCTACATAAGGCGTAACTACTCTTTTTTGGATGAATTTCTCGCAAAAAGTATAGCCTTTGTCTAGATAAATAGCTCCTATAAGGGATTCAAAAATATTACCATGAATGTTTTCTCCAAAGTGCTGAATTGGCACTTTGCTCTCTACAAACTGCACTAAATTTAAGTCTTTACCTAATTCGTTCAAATGTTCACGACTCACAATTTTTGAACGCATTTTAGTTAAATAACCTTCGTCTCCATTTGGAGCTTTATTAAATAAATGTGCAGCAATCACGGCACTTAACATAGCATCTCCTAAAAATTCTAAACGTTCATAATTAATAGGATGCCCATTCTGATCTAATTTATTAGACGAACGATGTGTAAACGCCCGTCTGTAAAAATCTATGCTAGAAGGCTGAAAACCAAGAATTTTCTGAATAGTGTCAAAAAAAATCCCGTCTTCTAGAGAACGGGATTTAGAAAATATTTTTTTGATAATATTCATATACAGAAATTAGTCAGCTAATTTTTTAAACAATACGCAAGCATTGTGTCCACCAAAACCAAATGTATTACTCATAGCAACATTTACTTCTCTTTTTTGAGGTTTGTTTAGAGTAAGGTTTAAAGATGGGTCAATGTTTTCGTCAACAACTGTATGGTTAATCGTTGGAGGAACAATTCCGTGTTGCATTGCCAAGATAGAAGCAATAGCTTCAATAGCTCCAGCTGCACCCAATAAGTGTCCTGTCATCGATTTTGTAGAGTTGATGTTGATATTTTTAGCATGATCTCCAAAAACTTTACTAATTGCTTTTAATTCAGCAACGTCTCCTAATGGAGTAGAAGTTCCGTGAGTGTTGATATGGTCAACTTGATCAGGGCTCATTCCAGCATCTCTCAATGTGTTTTCCATTACCGCAATAACTCCAATTCCTTCTGGATGTGGCGCAGTTAAGTGGTAAGCATCAGATGACATACCGCCACCGCCAATTTCGCAATAAATTTTTGCTCCTCTGGCTTTAGCATGTTCGTAATCTTCAAGAACCAAAGCTCCTGCTCCTTCTCCTAAAACGAAACCATCTCTGGTTGCATCAAAAGGTCTTGAAGCTGTTTCTGGACTTTCGTTTCTTGTAGATAAAGCGTGCATTGAGCTAAATCCTCCCATACCTGCAATTGTAACAGCAGCTTCAGAACCACCAGAAACAATAACATCACACATTCCTAAACGGATGTAGTTGAAAGCATCGATTAATGCATTTGCAGAAGATGCACAAGCAGAAACCGTAGTATAATTTGGTCCCATATACCCGTTACGCATAGAAATATGTGCAGGAGCAATATCGGCAATCATTTTAGGAATAAAGAAAGGATTGAACTTTGGAGTTCCGTCACCCTTTGCGTAATACAATACTTCATCTTGGAAAGTCTCTAAACCTCCAATTCCTGCTCCCCAAATAACACCAACTCTTTGTTTGTTAACGTTATCATTTGTGATTCCAGCATCTTTAATAGCTTCGTCACTGGCAGCAATTGCGTATTGTGCAAATTTATCTAATCTACGAGATTCCTTGCGATCCATGTAATCTTCAATATTGAAGTTTTTTACTTCGCAGGCAAATTTCGTTTTGTGTTTCTCGGTATCATAATATGTGATCGGAGCGGCTCCGCTAACTCCATTCACAAGTGCATTCCAATATTCTTGGATATTATTCCCAATAGGAGTAAGTGCACCTAATCCTGTTACAACAACTCGCCTTAATGCCATAAATATGTATTTTGTACTTTAAACAAATAAAACCCACGCTTTCTTAACTTATAGTTATTTAAGAGCCATGGGAATTACAATATAAATATATCTTTTTGATTGAAAATCAATCGAAATTTAAATTTTAAAAAAATAATAACACCCGATTTTTAGAAAATCCAATTTTTCAAAAACAAATCCCAATTTTGGAATTTGGACATTCAAATTTGGAATTTTTAAAATTCGGGTGTGGTATTATTATTTTTTTGCTTCTTCGATATAAGAAATAGCTTGACCAACAGTAGCAATGTTTTCTGCTTGATCATCTGGAATTTGAATATCAAATTCTTTTTCGAATTCCATAATAAGCTCAACAGTGTCTAATGAGTCAGCTCCTAAATCATTAGTGAAGCTTGCTTCTGTTACAACTTCGTTTTCGTCAACACCTAATTTGTCTACGATAATCGCTTTTACTCTTGATGCAATGTCTGACATAATCTTTAATTTTAGAATTTAATTTGTTGGCAAAAATAAAAAACTTTATTTTAAAACAACTATTTAGTTTATAAATGTGACACTAATTTATAAAATTAATTTCAAGAAAGGTCTTTTAAAGCTATTTATTTTCGATTTTTATTCCGTTTTTTGCACTCTCAAAACACACAACTTTATGAAAAAAATTATCGTTTTTGCCTCAGGATCAGGAACTAACGCAGAGAACATTATAAAATATTTTTCGAACACTGAAATTGCGAAGGTTGTTTCGGTCTTTACAAATAATGCTTCGGCAAAAGTGATTGAAAGAGCCAAAAATCATCAAATTCCAGTCGAAATTTTCGAAAAAAACGAACTTTTAGAGAGAAAAGTGCTACAAAAAATACAGAAAATCGACCCAGATTTGATCGTTCTTGCTGGTTTTTTACTCAAATTCCCAGAAAACATAATTGAACAATATCCAAACAAAATAATAAATATACATCCAGCACTTTTACCTAATTATGGAGGCAAAGGAATGTACGGAATGCATATACATAGAGCTATAGTTAATAATAAGGAAAAAGAAACAGGTATTTCTATTCATTATGTAAACGAAAACTACGACGAAGGCGCTATAATCTTCCAAGCAAATGTAGCCCTAACAGATGAAGACACTCCAGAAACAGTTGCAGAGAAGATTCATGAACTGGAGCAGAAACATTTTCCAGAGATTATTCATAAAATATTAGAACAATAAATTTTAAAATTTAAACCATATAAGTAATGTAAGGCGATTTAAGATTGCTTTCGAAAATTTAGATAAACAAAGACGCTAAAATTTAAAAACCTTAGAAATATAAGTCACTACTTTAAAATGAACTTTTATTACTTATATGGTTAATAAAAAAATAAATGAATCACGAAGTACATATATATACAGATGGTGCAGCAAAAGGAAACCCAGGAAATGGCGGTTATGGAGTCGTGATGGAACTGGTGGGCACTCCACACAAAAAAGAATTCTACGAAGGCTTTCGTCTCACTACCAATAATAGAATGGAGCTTCTGGCTGTAATTGTTGGCTTAGAAAAACTAAAAAAGCCCAACATGAAAGTCCTTGTAGTTTCAGATTCTAAATATGTTGTTGATTCTGTAGAAAAGAAATGGGTTTTTGGCTGGGAAAAAAAAGGATACAAAGACAAAAAAAATCCAGATTTATGGAAACGTTTTTTAATTGCATATCGAAAACATCAAGTAGATTTCAAATGGATTAAAGGTCATAATAATCATCCGCAAAACGAACGCTGTGATCAATTGGCCGTTATGGCGTCTTTGCAGCCCAAGCTTTCTGTCGATGTTTATTATGAGACCATTGGATCTAAAGAATAAAAAAACGCATCAGATACCTGATGCGTTTTTTATACTAACTTAAATTCTTACTGATTATTCTTTATCTAAATCTTTTGCTGTTTTAAATCCAGTCAAAAGTCCGATTCCCGCCATAATGAAAATAATTGAAGGATAAACTGCTCCGTCATTTAGAGAAGTGTAAGTTGTAATGAGAAGTGCTAGAAAAATTCCAACACCACTTCCTATTAATAGGAATGCTAAATTTACTACAAAGATTTTCCAAGCTGGAACTCCATTTCCCTTTCCTTGTAAAAAGATACTTGCGTCAACACCTTTTTCGATAAGAGCTAAACGCTCTCTGTTTCTTGTTGAATAAATAAGATAAACAATCCCGAAGATCATTAAGAAAAAGCTAATTGGAATTAAAATTTTGTCGTCCATGATATTTTATGTTTTTAATTGATTGATATACCTCATATGACGAGGGTTTTTAAAATGAGGTTACAACTTTTAGTGAAAAATTTCAAATTTTAAATTCCAAATTCCAAAACTAACTGATTATCAATTAATTTTGATTCAGAGAAACTTTGACAAAGCTTATACTATTATATAATAAGTATAATTTGAATTTTAACTCTGATAGTTATTGGATTGGAATTTGGGATTTAAAATTTGGAATTTATTTTCAAATTTCTTGTAACCTAAATAAACAAACTGTCGTCCTATATAATATGAGCACAATACATGATCAACATTATATCGATAAAATCCTGAAGGGCGAGACCAATGCATTTGCCGTTCTTGTGGATCGTTATAAAGATATGATCTTTACTTTGGCTCTAAAAATGGTTAAAAATCAGGAAGAAGCAGAAGAAGTTGCACAGGACACTTTTATAAAAATCTATAGTTCGTTGACAAAATTCAAAGGAGAATCTAAATTTTCGACTTGGATTTATAAAATCGCCTACAATACTTGCCTAGACCGTTTGAAGAAAAACAAAAAAGATGATTTAAATATTTCTATAGATGATTTTTCTTCTCATTTAATTAAAACAATAGACAATGCATTGAGCGCTTTAGAAGAAAAAGAACGAAAGCAAACCATTCAAAAGTGTTTAAATTTATTACCAAGTGACGAAAACTTCCTTTTAACCTTATTTTATTTTGATGACCAAAATTTAGAAGAAATTGGAAAAATCATGAATATTTCGGCCAATAACGCAAAGGTAAAATTGTTTAGGAGCCGACAGAAATTAGCCGTAATTTTGAGACAGCAGTTAGAACCAGAAATAATAGAATGTTATGAGAGAGAGCGATAAAAACATAGAGCAACTTATAGAAAAAATGATGGCTGATGAAAAACTGCAGTCACCATCAATAGATTTCACTTCTAAAATAATGGCTGAAGTTCATCTTTTAGAAGAGAAAAAACTGAAAACATACAAACCATTAATTTCTAAACCAATCTGGATTTCGATCGGATTGGCTGTGGCAGCATTAGTAATTTATGTTTCCCTATTTTCTGTTTCAGAAACTGATTTCAAAATTGACGAAGTCGGTAAATTATATTCTGATAGAATGTCAACAGCATTTTCAGGAATTCATTTTTCTAAAAACATCCTGTATGCCGTTTTAATTGTTCCAATTATGATTTTAATTCAGGTTGGAATTTTAAAAAATTATTTTGATAAAAAGTACGAGCTGTAAATTATTCGCAATTATTTTCAAAAAAGTTGCATCTTAAATTCAAAAAACCTATTATAAACACTACTAAAAATCAATTTTAACCCATTCATTTACAATAGTTTTACCCCAAAATCATAGTCGTTTTTTTAAGAAAATTTTGAGAACCTAAACCGTTGCAAGATTGTAACTTATGAAGTATCTTTGCACCCTAATTCGAAATTCATAAAATGAATAAACTATTGATTGTTGGAACAGTTGCTTTCGACGCGATTGAAACTCCTTTCGGAAAAACAGATAAAATATTAGGTGGTGCTGCAACCTACATCGGATTATCAGCGTCATTTTTTAACTTGCAATCGGCCATTGTTTCTGTAGTTGGCGACGATTTCCCTCAAGAACATTTAGATCTTTTAACTTCAAAAAATATTGATATCTCTGGTATCGAAATTGTAAAAGGAGGAAAGACTTTTTTCTGGAGCGGTTTATACCACAACGATTTAAATTCTAGAGACACTCTTGTAACGGAGCTGAACGTTTTAGCTGATTTTCAGCCAAAAGTTCCTCAAAACTACAAAGATGCTGATGTTGTGATGTTAGGAAACTTACATCCATTAGTACAAAGCAGTGTTTTAGACCAAATGGAGAAAAAACCAAAATTAGTAGTTTTAGACACTATGAACTTTTGGATGGACTGCGCTCTTCCAGAATTATTAGACGTTATTAAACGTGTAGATGTTATTACAATCAATGACGAAGAAGCTAGACAGCTTTCTGGCGAATATTCATTAGTAAAAGCAGCTTCTAAAATCCAAGATATGGGACCAAAATATGTGGTGATCAAAAAAGGAGAACATGGAGCACTTTTATTCCACAACAGAGAAGTTTTCTTTGCACCAGCTTTACCATTAGAAGATGTTTTTGATCCAACTGGAGCAGGAGACACTTTCGCAGGTGGTTTCTCTGGATTTATTGCGCAAAGCGAAAACATTTCGTTTAACAACTTGAAGAATGCAATTATTTACGGTTCAAATTTAGCTTCGTTCTGCGTAGAGAAATTTGGAACTGAAAGGATGGAATCATTAAGCAAAGCCGAAGTAGCGATTCGATTACAGCAATTTAAGTCGTTAACTCAGTTTGACATAGAAATATAATGCCTAAGAGCCTCGATAAAACGGGGCTTTTTTTATTACGTTAATACACACAACTTACAACAACACACAAATAACAAAAAACAATGAGCGACGCTTTAAAACACGAATGTGGTATAGCCTTAGTTAGACTACTAAAACCGCTTGAATATTATAAAGAAAAATACGGAACTGCGTTCTACGGAATCCAGAAGATGTATCTAATGATGGAAAAACAGCATAACCGCGGACAAGACGGAGCTGGTTTTGCAAGCATTAAATTTGATGTAGAACCTGGACAACGCTATATCAGCAGAGTTCGTTCGAATCATTCACAACCTATCCAAGATGTTTTCAAACAAATCAATGAGCGCGTTAGTGAAGAACTAAAAGCGCATCCAGAACTTGGAGATGACATGAAAGAGCTAAAAGCAAATATTCCTTATGTAGGAGAATTGTTTTTAGGCCACGTTCGTTATGGAACTTTCGGAAAAAACAGCATCGAAAGTGTTCACCCATTTTTACGTCAAAGTAACTGGATGCACCGTAACTTGATTTTGGCAGGAAACTTTAACATGACTAATGTTAAAGAACTTTTCGAAAACTTGGTTGAATTAGGACAGCATCCAAAAGAAATGGCTGATACTGTTACAGTAATGGAAAAAATTGGCCACTTCTTAGACAAAGAAGTAATGCAATTATATCAAGACTGCAAAGCTGAAGGATATTCAAAAAGAGAGGCTTCTCCAGTAATTGCAGAGCGTTTGGATATTGCTAAAATATTAGCTCGTTCAGCTAAAAATTTAGACGGAGGTTACGCTATGGCAGGTTTATTAGGTCATGGTGATGCATTTGTTTTTAGAGATCCAGCCGGAATTCGTCCAGCTTATTTTTATCAAGATGACGAAGTTGTCGTTGTAGCTTCTGAAAGACCAGTTATTCAAACTGTATTTAATGTACCTTTTGAAAGTGTTCAGGAAATCGACCCAGGTCACGCTTTGATAATCAAGAAAAACGGAAATGTTTCTATGAATCAGATTTTGGAGCCAACCGTTAAAAAAGCTTGTTCATTCGAAAGAATCTATTTCTCAAGAGGAAGTGATGCCGAAATCTACCAAGAACGTAAAGATTTAGGTAAATTAATTTTACCTGCTGTTCTTAAAGCGATTGACAGTGATACAGATAACACAGTTTTCTCTTATATTCCAAATACAGCCGAAACATCATTTTATGGTTTAGTCGAAGCTGCTCAAGATTTCTTAAATCAGAGAAAAAACAATTATATTTTAGAAAACCGAAATACATTAACTGCTGAAACGCTTCAGGAACTTTTAGCTGTGAAAATACGTACAGAAAAAGTAGCAATTAAAGATGCTAAACTTAGAACGTTTATTACCGAAGACAGCAGCCGTGACGATTTAGTGGCTCACGTTTACGATGTTACTTATGGTGTAATTAAACCAGAAGACAATTTAGTTATTATTGACGATAGTATTGTTCGTGGTACTACATTGAAAATGAGCATCATTAAAATGATGGATCGTTTGAAACCAAAACGTATCGTAATTGTTTCATCTGCACCTCAAATTCGTTATCCAGACTGTTACGGAATCGATATGGCCAAACTAGAAGGCTTAGTTGCTTTTAGAGCTGCACTTGCTTTACTAAAAGAAAGAAACTTGTACCATATTGTAGACGAAGTTTATGCTAAATGTAAGGCACAAGAAAATTTTGCAGACAAAGACGTTGTTAACTATGTCACAGCAATATACGATCAATTTACAGACGAAGAGATTTCAGATAAAATTGCAGAAATGTTAAGCTCGCCAGAAATCAATGCAGAAGTAAAAATCATCTTCCAGAAAGTAGACGATTTACACAAAGCATGTCCTAAAAATTTAGGCGACTGGTATTTCACAGGAGATTACCCAACTCCAGGTGGAAACAGAGTTGTAAATCGTGCTTTCATGAATTTTTATGAAGGAAAAGACGCTCGAGCGTATTAATAAAATACTAATAAAAGGTTAAATAGTGCATTTCATCGGTTTTTTTTGCCGTTCATCCTATTTCTTTGGTGAAATTGAAAAGCTATGATACTTTTGGAATACCATAACATTAGTAGGTTAAGTTTATGGTAGATTTGGGGCAAAAAGGGCAGAAGCAATTCTGCCTTTTTTATTGGAATAAATTCAACCCATTTATAAACAGCCGATTATATCTCTTCATCGGATTTACTTACCTTTCATCTAAATTTTTTTACTCTCAAAAATAACTGCCATACATTTACTATACCATAACATTAGCAGGTTAGTATATGGTAGATTTGGGGCAAAAAAGGCGGATCTTCTTCCGTCTTTTTTATTTCAAATCGCAACAAACTGAAAAACAGCCAATTAATCGCTTTTCATCGAGTATAATTGCTTTTCATCTAAAAATTTTCCATTATAAAAATAACTGCCATACCTTTACTGAACCATAACATTAGTAGGTTAGTTTATGGTAGATTTGGGGCAAAAAAGGCGGAAGAAATTCCGCCTTTTTTACTGAAATGAAATCTAGAAATATTTTAAAATAGGCCATACAAGCTTTTAATCGGATATAGTTGCTTTTTATCTGATAAGTTTCCATCAAAAAAATATCTGCCATACCTTTACAGGACCATAACATTAGTAGGTTAAGTTTATGGTAGATTTGGGGCAAAAAAGGTGGAAGTTCTTCCACCTTTTTTATTTTTCTTTTTTTTAAGAGGGAAGAAAATAGAACAAAGAGGAAAGACAAAAAAAACAAATAAAAAAAGGCGAACACTATGTGCTCGCCTTTTATCTTTATTCTTTACTCTATTCTCTTATTTATCTAAAGCAAATCTTCTAGCTACTTCTGTCCAGTTAATTACACTGAAGAAAGCTTCAATATAATCTGGTCTTCTGTTTTGGTAGTTTAAGTAGTAAGCGTGCTCCCAAACATCCATTCCTAAGATTGGAGTTCCACCGTGACCAGCAACTTCTGGCATTAATGGGTTATCTTGATTTGGAGTACCCACAACTTCTAATTTTCCTCCTTTTTGAACTGTTAACCAAGCCCATCCAGAACCAAATTGTGTAGCACCAGCTTTAGCAAATTTTGCTTTAAATTCTTCAAATGATCCAAAAGAAGACTCAATTGCAGCTAATAAATCTCCTGTTGGCAATCCTCCTCCATTTGGAGACATTACAGTCCAGAATAAATTGTGGTTGTAAAAACCTCCACCATTGTTACGAACTGCTGCGTTAGATTTATCTAAGTTAATTAAGATATTCTCGATAGTTTTTCCTTCTAAATCTGTTCCAGCGATAGCTGCGTTAAGATTTGTAGTATAAGCGTTGTGGTGCTTTGTATGATGGATTTCCATTGTACGTGCATCGATATGTGGTTCTAATGCATCGTATGCATAAGGTAATTGTGGTAATTCAAAAGCCATGGTATTATGATTTTTATGGTTTATAATAATTTATTCCAAATTTAGACATTTAACTTTGGAATTGAAAATACTATTTCGTTATAATTGAATTAAATTCATTGATAATTTACATTTTTACAACATAAACACCTGAAAATCTTTATTTTCCATTAAATGTTGTCATGGTATTTTCTAAACCAGCTGTTCCAAAAGTTCTAATAATTTCTGCTGAAGTTTCTAGTCGTTCTGGAAGTTTTGCTTCTTCTTCAGGAGTCCATTCTCCCAAAACATAATCTACCTGCTGTCCTTTTTTAAACTGGTCGCTGATACCAAATCTGTAGCGCGTATAATTTTGAGTATTTAAAACTAAATTAATGTTTTTTAAACCATTGTGCCCTCCATCGCTTCCTTTTGGCTTGATTCGGATTGTTCCGAAAGAAAGATTTAAATCGTCTGTAATGACTAAAATATTTTCTAGCGGAATGTTTTCTTTATCCATCCAATATTTTACTGCTTTACCGCTCAAATTCATGTAAGTGTTTGGTTTTAAAAGAAAAAAAGTTCTTCCTTTAAACTTATATTCAGCCAATGAACCTAGTTTTACGGTTTCAAATGAAAGTCCTTCTTTTTTAGCGAAAAAATCTAGAACTTTAAATCCGATATTGTGTCTAGTGTTTACGTATTCAGCCCCGATATTTCCTAATCCTACGATTAAATATTTTTTCATATTGTCTTCTATGTTCTCTTCTTTTGATGGTGATGAAAACAGTTTTGTTATCCATTTTATCATGATTGCAAAAGTAAGATTAATTAGAGAATGTGGCAATTGGATAATTAGATAATTTGAGAATGCGACAATTAGATAATTACTTGCTGATTGTGATTTAACCGCAAAGATCGCAAGGGTTTTGCGCTAAGAACGCTAAGAAATAGCTTTTACTGAGATTTGCAAAGAACACAAAGACTTCGACTTCGTTCGGTCTGACAACTATGAAAAAACTTAGTATCTCAGACTCTTAGCAACTTAGAACCTTATGAAAAAGATATTTTCTCGCTAGCCCTGACAGGAGCGGCATCCTTTTTATCCGCTTTTTAGCGGATGAAAAGATATAGCGGATGGCAGGAACGTCACGTCTTATGAAAACGGAAAGTTGCTGCTCCTAAAAAATAATTAGAAAATTTGAGAATGTGACAATTAGAGAATTTCTTAAAAAAAAAACTTAGCATCTCAGCACCTTAGAAACTTAGAAGCTTAAAAAAAAAGCCCCAATCGTAAGATTGAGGCTTTCTGTATTGAGTTAAAAAAATTATTTTTTCTTTCCTTTTGCAGGAGCTTTTGCAGCTTTTGCAGCCTCTTGAGCAGCTTTCATAGCAGCACGAGAGATTCTCACTTGACAAACAACAGTGTTGTCTGGGTGCATAATTTTGTACTCTGGTTTTCCAACTTTAGTAACGTATAATTTGTTACCCATTTCAAGTGGAGTGATGTCAGCTTCAACGAAATCAGGAAGATTTGCTGGTAAAGCTTTAACTTTTAATTTACGTTGGTTCAAACGTAAAACACCTCCCGCAAGAACACCTTTAGATGTACCAACGATTTTCACAGGAACTTCCATTGTGATTTCTTTATCATCAAATAATTGGAAGAAGTCAATGTGTAAAATTTTGTCAGATACTGGGTGAACTTGGATATCTTGCAAAATTGCATTGAATGATTTTCCTTTTCCAAGTTCGATCACAACAGTGTGAGCGTTTGGAGTGTAAACCAAGTTTTTGAATGCAGTTACGTCTGCTGAGAAGTGTACTGCTTGGTTTCCTCCGTATAAAACGCAAGGTACCTGTCCAGCATTACGTAAGGCTTTAGTTGACACTTTGCCCACGCTTTCTCTTTCTGATCCTTTAATTGTAATCGATTTCATTGTAAAAAAATATAGTTATTAAATAAATATTCTATTTTGCTGTAAGCTTTAAGCAATATGCTTTAGGCTTTTTTGTAATTGCGAATAGCTTACGGCTTATAGCCTAAAGCTTACTGCTTTTACATAATAAATTTTCCACTAATGGAATTGTTGTGGTGAACCATTTGCATTACCTCAGCAAATAAAGGCGCGCAGCTTACCACTTTTATTTTCTTTGATTCTCTCTTTAACGGAATAGAATCTGTTACGATTAATTCTGTTAGTTTCGAGTTTTCAATTTTCTCGTATGCTCCGCCTGATAAAATAGCGTGCGTACAAATTGCTCTTACACTTAGCGCTCCTTTTTCGATCATAAGGTCTGCCGCTTTCGCTAAAGTCCCTCCTGTATCGATCATGTCGTCTACTAAGATTACGTTACGTCCTTTTACTTCACCAATTAGTTCCATAGTGTCGATAACGTTGGCTGCTTTTCTTTGTTTGTAACAGATTACTACGTCTGATTCTAGAAACTTAGAGTAAGCATATGCTCTTTTTGAACCTCCCATATCTGGAGATGCAATTGTCAGATTTTCTAAATTTAAACTTTCTACGTATGGTAAAAAGATCGTAGATGCAAATAAATGATCTACTGGTTTTTCAAAGAATCCTTGAATCTGGTCTGCGTGCAAATCCATAGTCATGATTCTTGTTGCTCCTGCAGCTGTTAGTAGGTTTGCTACTAATTTAGCTCCAATTGGAACTCTTGGTTTGTCTTTTCTATCTTGTCTTGCCCAACCAAAATAAGGCATAACAGCTGTAATATGTCTTGCTGACGCACGTTTTGCTGCATCAATCATTAACAACAATTCCATCAGATTATCTGCACTTGGAAAAGTTGAACATACGATAAATACTCGCAAACCTCTTATTGATTCTTCGTAAGACGGTTGAAATTCTCCGTCACTATACGTTGACATCGTTACTTTTCCTAACGGAATCCCGTAATCTTTTGCAATTTTTTCTGCAAGATAAACACTTTGTGAACAAGCAAAAATTTTAGCTTCTGGTTCTAGGTGCGACATTGTAATTTGTTGTTTTATTCCGTTACTTTTAAAAAATTCAACTTTATATTTCAATAAAGCGGAATGCCTATAAATGTCTCGGATGTAGTTAGTTGTGTGTGCTTCGTTTTAACGAGCTGCAAATTTATAAAATTTATTGAACACTGAAAGCAAAAATTTAAGTATTTTTAGTAGTTCGTTTAAAATTATTTTTTACATTTGCACCGTGTTAAAGGAATGACGCCATTTATGACTTCATTCTATTGCGTTAAAATAACTGATTTATCATTTATTTTTTCGTCTGCTACGCCCGGATGGCGGAATTGGTAGACGCGCTGGTCTCAAACACCTGTGGGAAACCGTGCCGGTTCGACTCCGGCTCCGGGTACATAAAAACCTCTTCTTAACGGAAGAGGTTTTTTTTATTTATACTGCTTCACAAACTGCATGATGCAAAATTGAAAAATTGCAAGAATTAGCAATAAAACACAATTGATTTGCTTTCTGATGCAGTTCTAGAGCCAATTCTATTTTATCTGGATTTGAAATTTTTACTTTCGGATATAATCTTGCTTCAACAAAGCGTCCACTTCCGTCTGGATTTACTTCTAAAGTTGCTTCTGCATTATCTGAATATTCGAGAACTTCTATTCCGTTTTGGGAACAGACATATAAATACGACATCATATGGCAGGAAACTAAACTGCTCAACAGTAAATCTTCGGGATTGTATAATTCTGGATCTCCTTTGAAAGCTTTTGCTGCCGAAACGTCTAAAACTGGTTTTCCTTCAATTTTAATTTGATGGCTTTTACTATAAAATCTTTTGTAAGAATCTGCTGGGTTTTGTTTGGCAGTCCAGTTTGCTTCTGTTTTGAATAGGTGCTTGAAAGTCATTTGTTTGTTTTTTAGCCACGAATTGCGTGAAGTTGAAATTCATGGCTAAAATAACACAATTCTCTTGATCTAATTTTATTTACCCCATTTCGTCCAATCTGAATCTGGTCTTTTAAAAGGTTCTGATAAAAATTTATTTGCTAATGCATTAAACAATTCCGGACTTGAAGCTGGCGCAAAATGAGTCTCTCCAGGCATAATGCATAACTGTGCTTTAGGTATATTTTCGAAAATTTCAACCGTATGCTCATTTCGGATTACATCTCTATCTCCAGCTATTACAAGCACTTTTGCTTTAATCTTTGATAAATCTTTTGTTGCAATACTTGGCTGATCTGTTAAAAGCCCACAAAGTTGTTTCGTCAGATTCCAATTCTCACTAGTGTCTTTTTCTTTAATTTTTGAAGCAATCATTTTTTTCAAGTTCTGAACATCTTTTGTTGCCCACGAATAAATAGCCGTAGAATCAGGTTGTAAATTGGCTCCCATCGCTACAATTTTCTTTATTTTTGATTTTCCTGAAATCCCCATTTGCAACCCAACAATTCCTCCGTCGCTCCAACCAATAACACTTATCGAATCTAATTTTAAGTGATTAACCAATCCTTCCATATCTTTTGTGATTTGCACATAGGTAAGAGAATCCGTTTTCAGCTCCGACTTGCCTTGTCCTCTACTATCAGCAGCAATAACTCTATATTTACTTTTAAAATAATCAATTTGATTTCCCATTGATTCAATACTACCTCCGTTTCCATGAATCAATAACAAAGGTTCGCCTTTTCCGTATTCTTCATAATAGATTTTAGCTCCATTGAGTTCAACAAATTTTCCAACAGCAGAATTTTTACCATAAGGCGTATCAAATTTAAAATTCATCTGAACCTGAGCGTTTGCTATTACACATACAGAATAAGCTAATACGGCCATTAGCAATTTGACTAGTTTCTTCATAAGTAAGTTTTTTTTAGGATAGTTATTTCTCAAATGTAAGAAAGATTCTAAAAATTTAACAAAATACTTATTGAAAATATTCACTCTAATATTTACAAACAAAAAACCTCGAAAGCACAAACTTTCGAGGTTTTTAGAAAATTACTAAATTAATAAACAGATTCTAAAACTATTTTTTAACTGAAAACTTAAAAGTCGTTTTCGTTTTATAATTTTCTCCTGGATTTAAAACTGTTGTTGGGAAATTTTTCTGGTTTGGAGAATCTGGATAATGTTCAGTTTCTAAACAAAGTCCTGTTCTGTGTGCAAAAGTTCCTCCGTTTGGCATTGGCAAAGTTCCATCAAGGAAATTTCCAGAATAGAACTGAATTCCAGGTTCGTCTGTTGTCATTTCCATAACTCTTCCGCTTGCTGCGTGGTATACTTTTGCAATAATTGTTTTTCCTTTTTCAGGATTGTTCAATACCCAGCAGTGATCATAACCTTTTCCTTTTTCTAATTGATCATTTTTAGCATTGATGTCTTTTCCAATTAATTTTGGCGTTCTGAAATCGAAAGGTGTACCAGCAACATCTTCTAATTTTCCTGTCGGAATTAAATCAGCATCAACTGGAACTAATTTATCTGCATTTAATGTCAATTCGTGATCTAAGATAGTTTTGGTAAAATCTCCAGATAAATTAAAATAAGAATGCTGTGTCAAGTTAACAACTGTTTTTTTGTCTGTAGTTGCCTCGTATAAAACTTCTAACTGATTATCATTTGTCAATGTATAAGTCACAAAAACTTTCAGATTTCCTGGATAACCTTCTTCTAGATCTTTACTTACATAAGATAATTTTAAAGACGCTGTCTCACCAGATTTAACCTCATCAGCTTTCCAAACTACGTTAAAGAATCCTTGCGGACCACCGTGTAAAGCATTTGGTGCATTGTTAATCGCTAATTGATACTCTTTTCCGTCTAATGAAAATTTACCTTTTGCAATTCGGTTTCCATATCTTCCAATTAAAGCTCCAAAAAACGGATTCTCTTTTTCGTATTGTGCTAAAGAGTTAAAACCAATTACAACATTTTCTGAAACGCCTTCTTTATTTGGTACTTTCAAATCTGTAATTCTTCCACCAAAAGTGATGATGTCAACTTCCATCCCGTTTTGGTTTTTCAGTTTATAGCTCTCTACTTTTTCACCTTTAGCAGTAGTTCCGTATTCTGATTTGTCAATTGTTACTAAAGCTTTTTCATCAGCCGCAACTTTTTCTGTATCAGCTTTTTTATCGTTTTTACACTGAACTAAAACTATAGCAGTTCCAAGAAGGCTTAATATGAAAAGAGATCGTTTTAATACATTCATAAATGATATTTTTTTTTGGTTTGTAAAAAAAGTAAAATGTTAGATGTTAAAAGTTAAAAGTACAAAAAACTTAGAACCTTAGCACCTCAGAATCTTAGCATCTTTATTTAAAGTCCGTGTTGAAACAAATGGAAATATGCTTCGTTGGCGTTGATCTTATCTTTGAATTCTCTTACAGTTGTTTTTTCGTCAATAACCAATAATTCGATTCCAGCGATGTCTGCAAAATCTTCCATATATTCTGTTGTAATTGATTGGCTGTAAACCGTGTGGTGCGCTCCACCAGCCAAAATCCATGCTGTTGCCGCAACTTCTAAATTTGGTTTACAATCCCAAAGAACACGTGCAACTGGTAATTTTGGCAATTCAGCCATTGGTTTTACTGCTTCTACTTCATTAACGATTAAACGGAAACGAGTTCCCATATCCACCAAAGAAACATTGATTGCATCTCCTGCAGGCGAATTGAATACCAAACGAGCCGGGTCTTCTTTTCCTCCAATTCCTAACGGATGAACTTCGCAAGAAGGTTTTCCGTCAGCGATTGATGGACAGATTTCCAACATGTGAGAACCTAAAACATAAGATTTTTGTGGTGTGAAATGATATGTGTAATCTTCCATAAAAGAAGTTCCGCCTTCTAAACCAACACACATTACTTTTAAAGCTCTTACCATTGCAGCAGTTTTCCAGTCTCCTTCTCCACCAAAACCATAACCATCGGCCATTAATCTTTGTGTTGCAATTCCTGGTAATTGTTTCCAAACTCCAAGGTTTTCGAATGTATCTGTGAAAGCGCCGAATCCTCCTTCTTCAAGGAAAGCTCTTAGTCCTAATTCGATTTTTGCTGCTTCTACTAATGAACTTCTTTGCGCTCCGCCTTCTTTTAAAGAATCAGTTAAGTTATAAGAAGACTCATAAACCGCTAATAAATCAGCTAATTGTTTGTCTGTTACTTTTTCAATATGTTTGGTAACATCTGAAGAATCGTATCCGTTTACAGACATTCCGAAACGAATTTGAGCTTCAACTTTATCACCTTCTGTTACGGCAACTTCACGCATATTATCTCCAATACGAGCTACTTTTAGGTTTTGAAGTTCATCCCATCCTAAAACAACTCTAGACCAGATTCCTAATTGTTTTTGGACTCTTTGATCTTCCCAGTGACCTACAACTACTTTACGTTTTTTACGTAATCTAGACATGATGAAACCAAATTCACGATCTCCGTGAGCCGATTGATTCAGGTTCATGAAATCCATGTCGATTGATCCCCACGGAATTTCAGCATTATATTGTGTATGTAAATGGCATAATGGTTTTTTAAGGATATTTAATCCGCCAATCCACATTTTTGCTGGAGAGAAAGTATGCATCCAAGCGATAATTCCGATACAGTTTTTAGCTGAGTTTGCTGCCAAACACACATCTAAAATCTGCGAAGGAGATTTTACCACATCTTTGTAAACTACTTTTACCGGAATTGAAGATGAAGAATCTAATCCTTTTGCAATAATCTGTGAATGTTCTGCTACTTTTCTAAGCGTTTCTTCACCATATAATTCCTGGCTTCCTACTACAAACCATACTTCTTTTTGAGATATATCAATCATTTTTTTTTTATTTTGTTTCAAGTTTCAGGTTTCAAGTTGTTGGAATCTGAAAACTCGAATTGTTATATTATTGTTTTGTTTTTGTTTGTTTCAAGTTTCAGGTTTCACGTTCCAACAACTTGAAACAAAAAAAACCTGAAACCTGAAACAAAACTCCTACTGTCCGTAATACGAATCTTTTCCGTGTTTACGGTTGTAATGTTTTTTTATTAATGAATCTTTTAATCTTGGTGCATTTGGGTTTATTTGTAAAGTCAGGTAGGCCATTTCTGCTACAACTTCTAAAACTTTACTGTTGTAAACCGCTTTTGCAGCATTTTTTCCCCATGCAAATGGACCGTGATTTCCAATTAGAATCATTTCTACTTCTTCGTATGAAAGATTTTTTTCTTTGAAGCAATCTAAAATCTGAATTCCGGTATTGTGCTCATAGTTTCCTTCAATTAAATGATCTGCCATCGGGGGCGCACACGGAATATCAGCCGTTAAGTGATCGGCATGCGTTGTTCCGAAAATTGGAATATCCAATTGAGATTGCGCCCAAGCCACAGAATATGTTGCGTGCGTATGTGCAACTCCTCCAATATTTGGCCAGTGTTTGTATAAATATGCATGCGTTTTTGTGTCTGATGACGGACGCATGGTTCCCTCGATAACATTATTATCAAAATCGACAATAACAATATCTTCAGGTTTTAAATCTTCATAAGGAACACCGCTTGGCTTAATGGCAAAAACACCATTTTTTCTGTCAACAGCGCTCACATTTCCGAAAGTATAAACAACCAAATTCAATGCATTTAACTGCATATTGGCTTCATAACATTCTTGTTTTAAATCTTTATACTGAGAACTCATTTTGAGAAATTTTAATAGTTGGATCTGCAAAAGCACTTAATTTTTCGTATCCTAAAAGCAGTTTATGATACGCTTCTACTTTATCTGTCTGAGGGAAATATCCCCCATCAAAATCACTTCCGATTTTCTGGCTTGCTTCGATTATGTTTGGATAAATTCCGGCTGCAACGGCTGCATAAATAGCCGCACCTAAAGCAGGAGTTTGGTCTGAAGCTGCCACTTTTATTGGCTTGTTTAAAACGTTAGCCAAAGTCTGCATAATGAAAGGCGATTTACGAGCAACACCACCAATTCCGATAACGCTGTCGATTTTTACACCTTCTTCTTCAAAACGGTCTACAATTTTCTTCGCCCCAAAACAGATTGCGTTTACTAAAGCTTTGAAAATATGAGGCGCTTTTGTTCCTAAAGAAAGGTTCGAAATCGCGCTTTTTACTTCCTGATTTGCATCTGGAGTTCTACGTCCGTTGATCCAGTCTAGAGCAATTGGAAGACTTTCTGAAACTGGAATTTTCTCTGCCTCTTTTGTTAATTCTACAATTAATTTATCGCTGAATTCTTCTCTTAATTGCTCTTTTTGAGCATCATTTAAAACAGAAGAAGTTTGTAATAAATGTTCAGTCGGCCACATTAATAATTCTTTGTACCAAGCCAATAAATCACCAAAAGCAGATTGTCCTGCTTCTAAACCAATAAAACCTGGAATAACAGAACCGTCAACTTGACCGCAGATTCCGCGAACGTTTTTTGTTCCAACTTCATCATAAGAGCCAACAAGGATATCACAAGTCGAAGTTCCCATAACACGAACTAAAGTATTCTCTTCGATTTTAGCTCCAACTGCACCAGAATGCGCGTCGAAAGTTCCGACAGCCACAACTGTTTCTGTCGAAAGCCCTAAACGGTCTGCCCATTCTTGGCTTAATTTTCCAGCAACTAAGTCTGACGTATAAGTTTCATCATATAAATTACCACGAAGCTGTGCCAAATAGGGATGTAGTTTTTCTAAGAATTCAACTGGCGGCAATCCGTTCCAGTCTGTATGCCACATGGCTTTGTGTCCTGCTGCACAACGGCTTCTTTTGAAGGTTTTTAAATCTTTATCTTCAATTAATAAATACGTCATTAAATCGCAGTGCTCCATCCAAGTGTGTGCTGCATTTCTAACCGCTTCATCTTGTCTTGCAATGTGAAGAATTTTTGCCCAGAACCATTCAGAAGAATAAATTCCTCCCACGTATTTTGTCACGTCTTCTCCGCCCCAGCTTACTGCCAATTCGTTTATTTCGTTTGCTTCATTAATTGATGTATGATCTTTCCATAAAACCATCATCGCATTTGGGTTTTCTTCAAAACCTTTTGTCAATGCTAATGGCGTTCCATCTTTTGTAACCGGAACTGGAGAAGATCCTGTTGTATCGATACAAATTCCTTTTACTAACGAAGGATCAACTTTACTTTCTTTAACTACATTTTGAATTGTAATTTCCAATCCTTCAATATGATCCAAAGGGTGCTGGCGAAACTGGTTTATAGAGGCGTCACAATACTGTTTGTTTTTCCACCTTTTGTAATGAGAAACATTGGATGCCAATTCTTGTCCATTTTCAGCGTCTATCAGCACCGCGCGAACAGAATCTGTTCCGTAGTCCAATCCTATTACATAATTTTTCATTCTATTTTATTTTTAAAATATTGACAAATATAGAGATAAATATTTTATAAGTGTACAAAAAACACTTAATTGAAATTGCATAATTAATTTTTGCTATAAATGCATTAAAACAGCATTTTAGCCCCTTTTCAAAAAATAAATGTTAACAATACATTTATAACGTTGCGATTATTTCATCTAAAATCCATAAAGTCGCATCTGCACGAAAAATTTTTAATGTATTTAAATGTTATTTTCCTTCTAAAACCAATACAGAAAATGGCGGAATTGTAATTTCTAACTTTCCTTTTTTGTTTTCAAAACCTTTAAAAGCAACTGGAACAATTTTATTTGGATTCTCAAAGGAGTTATAATCCTGAAGTTTTGAAGCCGTAATTATACTTGCAGTATAGTTTTTAGCGCCAAGCGAAGCCACATCAATTTCAACTTTATTTTTATTTACGGCATCAACATTTACTAACGAAATATGAACCAATCCGCTTGCATCTTTTGAAGCCGAAGCCGAAACTGCTGGAATACTTTCTCCGTTAAAAGTATAAGAAGGTGATTTAAATTCGATCGGGATCAATTTAGCATCTTGATGTACGCTGTACATTTTCATGACGTGATAAGTTGGCGTTGTAATCATTTTGGCTTTGTCGGTCAAAATAACCGCCTGAAGCACATTAACACACTGCGCCAGATTTGCCATTTTAACTCGGTCTGCATGATTGTTGAAAATATTTAAAGTCGCTCCAGCCAAAACTGCATCTCTCATGGTATTTTGCTGATATAAAAATCCAGGATTTGTTCCTTTCTGAACTTCATACCAGCCTCCCCATTCGTCTACAATCATAGCCACTTTTTTTTCCGGATCGTATTTATCCATAACAGCAGCATGTTTTGTCACTAATTCTTCCATTTTTAAAGCAGACTGCATGGATAAGAAATACTCTTTTTCGGTAAAATTAACATCAGAACCTTTTTTATCCCAGTTGATTACAGCATAATGATGCACGCCAACACCGCCAAGCATATTCAACGGAATGTTTTTCATTAACGTTTCTGTCCAATTATAATCTGAACTGTTTGCTCCAGAAGCAATTCTTGTAATTCCTCCCATATTTCCCCAATCAGACATAAATGTGGCAAACTTTTTATATTCGTTTGCATAATAATCTGCTGTCATATTTCCTCCGCAGCCCCAAGCTTCATTTCCAATTCCCCAGTATTTTACTTTCCACGGCTCAGTTCTTCCGTTTTTCTTTCGCATATCACTCATAGGGCTTTTACCTCCAAAATTGGTGTACTGCACCCAGTCTGCCAATTCCTGAACTGTTCCGCTACCGACATTTCCAGACAAATACGGTTCTGCACCAAGCAATTCGCACATATTTAAAAAATCGTGTGTCCCGAAACTATTGTCTTCTGTTACTCCTCCCCACCATTGGTTTACAATTGTTGGACGCTGTTCTTTCGGACCAATTCCATCTTTCCAGTGGTATGTATCAGCAAAACATCCGCCCGGCCATCTTAAATTCGGAATTTTTAAATCTTTTAATGCTTTTACAATATCATTTCGAACTCCGTTGGTATTTGGAATTTTTGAAGTATCTCCAACAAAAAATCCTCCATAAATACAATGTCCTAAATGTTCTGCAAAATGGCCATAAATATGCTTGCTAATAATAGGCGAATCATTATTGTTTTTTATTGAAATTGTCGTAATCTGAGAAAATGCGTACTGATAAAACAGTGCCATCGCCAAAAGGAAAAGTGGTTTTTTCATAATGTGGTTTAAATAGTAAGTCAGGTTTTTTATAAGTCCATTTGAATTTTTTTAAGCTTAAAAAAAGGTTCAAACAGTGCTTAAGTGTGTTTTAAACATTTGTAAATATAGTTAAAAAATTAACTAATAGTCAATTTAACCATATTTAAAAACATATTTCTGAACAATTCCTTTAAAATATTTAGAAAGCAATATTTAGAAAATCTCTTATAATAAAAAACTTTGCACTAAATTTGGTCACTTCTAAGCCGACCAAAATTTTATCCGCAATCCCCATAATTACAAACTAAAAAACACTTATTTCGTAACAAACCATAATTAAGTGTAAATCTTACATTAATAATTATGAAACCTTTTAGGAAGTTTATATATTTACCCATCCAAATTAATTATATATGCTAAACAGTTATAGCTCTGCTGATAAAGTTTTACTAGCGGTGGACTGCATCATTTTCGGATTTGACAATGATGGTCTGAAAATTCTTTTGATTCAAAGAGATTTTGAACCAGAAAAAGGAAAATGGTCCTTGATCGGAGGATTTCTAAAACGCGATGAAGTTTTAGACACTGCCGCAACCCGAATATTAAATACGTATACAGGTCTTAACGATATTTATATGGAGCAGTTACATGCTTATAGTGAAATCGATCGTGACCCAGTAGAAAGAACCATTTCTGTTTCTTATTTTGCTTTAATTAATATCGAGAATCACAATGCTGAATTGATTAAAAATTATCACGCAGAATGGTTCCCAATAAATGACGCACCAAACTTAATTTTTGACCATAACGAAATGGTTGAAAATGCCATAAAGAGACTTCGTTACAAAACTTCTGTAAAACCAATTGGTTTTGAATTGCTTCCTGAGAAATTCACTATGCGTCAGCTTTTAGAATTGTATGAGGCTATTTTAAGCAAAGAATTGGACAAACGAAATTTCATCAGTAAAATCAATTCTCTGGAAATTTTAAATAAATTAGACGAAAAAGACATGCAATCTTCTCGAAAGGGTTCTTACTTATATACTTTCAATAAAGAAAAATACGAAGAGAAACTGCAAAACAACTTTGCACTCAATTTATAATTGAACCTGTTAAGTAAATTTCAAACGCATAGAAACATAGTTTTAAAAGAGATCTTAAAAAGGCGTTTCACTAGTTTAAATGAACATAGCAGACTATGTGAAAGAAATATTTTTCTCTTTGCCTTCTTTTTCAAGTATAGAATCTATGTTTCTATGTGTTAAAATTGACTCCAATCTTATAGAGAGTTCCTTACTATAAGAGCAGATTTATTTTCGATCTGCTCTTTTATTCCTTTTAAAACCATATCGGCTAGAATTTTTCCCATTAATTCAAAATTGGTCGAAATAGTTGTGATTCCATTAGCCGCAATTTTCTTCAATGGCGTTTCATTGTACGATATAATGCCAAAATCTTCTCCTAATTTTAAGTTTCTGCTCATTGCATTTTCTATCACCAAAAGCAAATCACGATCGTGAGGAATAATATATAAATCTCCTAAAGCAATAGATTGATTGCTGAAATCTGAGATAACTTCATAATCAAAACTATAGGCTTGGCAGAACGATTCAAAACCTAGTTTCATTCCTGGTGGCTCTCTAAAGCCGGGAAAAATTAAAATCAGTTTTTTATATTTTGATAATCTTGATTTGCCTTTCATCAAACCTTCATAAATATCTTTCTGATGGTTTTGGTAAATCGCCGGAAACATTTTTAGCTCAGGATTTGTCTGATCCAGTATAATTACGTCACTTACTGGTAGGGTTTTTATCGAGTCTGTAATATCGCTCAAGTTCGTTGGCATAATAATATACCTTGTATAATTTCCATTACTGTCATTTATGAGTTTTTTGAAAACTTGAACATTAAAATGATGAAAGAAAATATCAACCTGAACATTTTTTCCAATGTTTTTTAAAAACGAATTATAAATGTCTTCTTTGAAAATATTCAATTCATCAAAAAGCAGGAAAATCTTCTGAGTGATAGTGATTTCAACGCTTTTAACGTAATATCCCTTGCCAGGAATGGCATAAATAATTCCTCTTTTCTTCAATTCATCATACGCCAATAAGACTGTATCTCGAGATAATGAAAAAGCCAGACAGACTTTATTGACAGACGGAAGCCGATCACCTTTAATTAAATTTCCTTCTTCAATAGCCTTTTCGATTGAAAGAATTATCTGCCTATATTTTGGCAGACCAATATTATTTTGAATTGAAATCATGCTTATGATAAAGTCATTTTGACTATTATAATTAAAAACTGGTAGGTACTGGTATGCAAATATAGAAAATGTTTCTATTTTTGGATTTCATTTTTGCTAAAAATTATATGGAAATAAAACACATATCGCATTTAAAAGAGACTCATAATTGCAAATCGTTTGGTTTAATGCCTAATAAGGAAGAAATTTATTCTTTTGATTTGGTTAACAATAACGGAATGAAAGTTCAGATTATCAATTATGGTGCAACAGTTACTTCCATCCAAATTCCGATCAATGGAAAACTTACAGATATTGTTTTAGGCTTTGATAATTTAGAAGCATATTTAGAATCTTATAATTTGCCAAGTGCACCCTATTTTGGAACAACGGTTGGTCGTTACGCAGGTAGAATTCACAATGCAACTTTTAGTCTTAACGATAAAAAGTTTCAGCTTGGCGGAAACAATAACGGCAATACGCTTCACGGCGGAGAAATGGGGTTTGGAAGAAAAGCTTGGAGTGTAATAAACGCAACTTCAGGCGAAAATCCATCAATTACTTTTGGACTTTTGAGTGCACATTTAGATGAAAATTTCCCTGGCGAAATGACGGTTTATTTAACCTATACTCTAACAGAAGAAAATGAATTAAAATTAGAATATAAAGCAACCTCAACTGAAGATACTATTATCAATTTGACGCATCATAGTTATTTTAACCTTGATGGTCACGACGGAAATGTTCTAGAACAGCAGATGTTTATCAAATCATCCCAAATGCTGGAAACAGATTCTGATAATATTCCAACGGGAAATTATACCGATTTAAACGATCATGATTTTGATTTTAGAGCTCATAAAAACTGTCCGTTCCCGATTGACAACTCTTTTGTAGTAAACTCTAAAACTGAAATAGTAGCACAGTTAATCAGTTTAAAAAACAAACTGAGAATGAATGTTTATACCGATCAGCCAAGTGTACATATATATGTAGGCGGAAATTGTTTTGGAAAATTAAAAGGAAAAGAAAATGTCAATTATAATGCGCAAAGCGGAATCTGTTTTGAAACACAGAATTTTCCAGATGCGCCAAATCAGGCTCATTTTCCTAATGCTGTTTTGAAAAAAGGGGAAGAATACACGCAAAAAACGCTTTATAAATTTGAAAATTTAAACTAAGAACAAAATGTAATTTCAACACATAGAAACATAGATTCTATGCTCAAAAAAAGAAGGCAAAGAGAAAAATATTTCTTTCACATAGTATACTATGTGCATTTAAACTAGTGAAACGCCTTTTTTAAGTTTACAAAAACTATGTTTCTATGTGTTAAAAAATCACTCAAAAGAATCATAAATTCCAAAAACTACAATACAACTAACTATATAATGAATGACATTTTAATACAAAATACCGTTGCTTTTTTTGAGAAATCTTTCGGGTCTTCTCCCCAAAAAACGGTACTTTCTCCAGGCAGAATCAACATCATTGGCGAGCATATTGACTACAATGACGGTTATGTTTTACCTGCTGCAATTGACAAAGTGATTTGCTTTGCTTTTGCAAAAAACAACACTACTACTTCCAAAATAATAGCTATCGATTTAAACGAAGAATTTGAAATCGATTTGACTCAAGAAGTAAAGCTAAGTGATGTAGTTTGGACCAATTATATTCGAGGCGTTATTAAGCAATTGCAAGACAACGGATTTTCTTTTGAAGGTTTCAATTGTGTTTTCAGCAGCAATATCCCGGTTGGTTCTGGATTATCTTCTTCTGCGGCTTTAGAATGCGGAATGATTTTCGGAATAAAATCTCTTTTTGATTTAAAAATTGAGAAAAAAGACATTTCGTTATTAGGACAAAAAGCAGAACATTGGGTTGGAATCAACTGCGGAATTATGGATCAATTTTCTAGTGTACATGGACTTGAAAACAAAGTAATTCAGCTAGACTGCAACACTTTAGATTTTGAATATCATAATGCCGACTTTAAAGATTATTCTTTGGTTTTATTTGATTCTAATGTAAAACATTCGCTTTTTACATCAGAATACAATACAAGAAGAATCGAATGTGAAGAAGGTTTATCGATTATAAAAAGCCATTTTCCAGAAGTAAAAACTTTTAGAAACGCTACAGAAGAACAGGTTTTGAGCCTAAAAGATAAGATGACTGAAAAAGTTTTCAGTAGAGTTCATTTTGTTGTAAAAGAAATCAATCGTGTTATCAAAGCTTGCGAAGCTTTAGACCAAGGAAATATAGAGCTTTTAGGAGAACTGCTTTTTGAAACTCATTATGGTTTATCGCAAGAATATGAAGTAAGTTGCGAAGAATTAGACATGCTTGTTGATACCGCAAAAGAAGACGATGCTATTATTGGTTCTCGACTAATGGGAGGCGGTTTTGGAGGCTGCACTATTAATTTAGTTAAAAAAGGACATGAAAATGAGGTTAAGCGTAAGTTTTCAAAACTTTATTTAGATACATTTGGAATTGAATTAAAATTCTACGATGTAAAAATCTCAAACGGAACAACGCTACTTTAAAACCACAACACTGTACAATGAAAAATTTTGACATTAACGAAGATCCGCACAGACGTTTCAATCCATTAATTAACGAATGGGTATTAGTTTCGCCTCATCGTGCAAAACGTCCTTGGCAGGGACAAAATGAAACTATTTCAACCGAAGAACTTCCTAAATATGACTCAACTTGTTATTTGTGTCCGGGAAATGTTCGCGCCAACGGAATGAATAATCCTCAATATGAAAGCAGTTTTGTTTTTGAAAATGATTTTGCTGCCATGAAGCAGGATGAAATCATTTTTGAAGATGATATTAAACATACCTTTTTTAAGGCAAAACCAGAACAGGGAATTTCGAGAGTGGTTTGCTTTTCACCAAGACATGATCTGACATTGCCAGAAATGGAAATTGCCGATATTGAAAATATCATCAAAACCTGGCAGAAAGAATACACCGATTTAGGTAATATAAAATACATCAACCACGTTCAGATTTTTGAAAACAAAGGAAGCGTAATGGGTTGCAGCAACCCGCATCCGCACGGACAAATTTGGGCACAATCGTCATTGCCTACTCAGGTTGAAAAAACACAAAACAGCTTAAAATCGTATTACGATAAAAACGACAGAACATTATTAGAAGATTATGTTAAAGCTGAATTGAAAGCTGGAGAAAGAATCGTAATCGAAAATGATCATTTTGTAGCACTGGTTCCTTTTTGGGCAATTTGGCCTTACGAAACGATGATTGTAAGCAAAAGAGCTGTAAACAAAATCACCGATTTTACTGCTGAAGAAAGTACCGCTTTCGCGAAAATCTTAAAACAGTTAACAACGAAGTACGACAATTTATTTAATACTTCATTTCCATATTCTTCAGGAATTCACCAATCTCCAACAGATGGTTTATTGCATCCAGAATGGCATTTTCACATGCACTTCTACCCGCCGTTGTTAAGATCAGCAACTGTAAAGAAGTTTATGGTTGGATACGAAATGTTGGGAGAATCGCAACGTGACATTACACCTGAAAAAAGTGCCGAAGTTTTAAGACAGCTTTCAGATGTACATTACAAAAGTCTGGTAAAAGTGTAGACGTTTATTCTTGTAATAAATTCAAAAAATAAAAATTTAACACAATTCTAAGCTGATAAATGTAAAAAACACATTTACTAATAGCTGATTTCTAAAATTTTATTTTACATTTGGCTTCTGCTTTTATTTTCGCAAAAAAATAACAGAAATAAAACACATCTTGCATTTTTAACAAGATTTAACAACACAAAAACTGATTTTAAAACCACATAAACAAACAACCTATAATAATTATTTAAAATACTACTAACAATGAACCAAAACCTCGCTTTCGCAGACTATGCGGTTTTTATTATTTATTTTATCGTAGTCTCTGTCTACGGTTACACCGTTTATCGTAAACGTAAACAAGACGAACACGATGCTAAAGCTTACTTTTTGGCTGAAGGAAATTTAACTTGGTGGGCAATTGGAGCTTCTCTTATTGCTTCTAATATCTCTGCCGAGCAGTTCATTGGAATGAGCGGTGAAGGTTTCTTCTTAGGAATCGCTGTTGCTGCTTACGAATGGCTTGCTGCTGTTGCTCTTATTATTGTGGCTGTATGGTTTATTCCTGTTTATCTTAAAAACAAGATTTACACTATGCCGCAATTCTTAAAAACACGTTATAATGAGTCTACTGCGCTTATCATGGCAGTATTCTGGTTGTTTTTATATGTTTTTGTAAACCTTACTTCTATTTTATATCTAGGAGCTGTTGCTATTAATGGTCTTGCAGGAGGTCAGTATCTTCATGCTATCATGATCGGGTTAGCTGTTTTTGCTTTATTTATTTCTCTTGGAGGAATGAAAGTTGTGGCTTATACAGACGTTATTCAGGTTGCGGTTTTAATCATCGGAGGTTTAGTGACTTCTTATATTGCCTTAACAACAGTTGGTCAATATTTTGGTGTTGGCGAAAATGCAATTGCAGGTTTTAAAGTCTTAATGAAAGAAGCGCCAGAACATTTCAAAATGATTATTCCGAAACCAACTGCTGCATCTTCTCAGCTTGAAATCGATAAATATTTAACTTTCCCAGGATTGTTATCTTACGCTGCTGGTATCTGGATCATCAACTTAAACTACTGGGGATGTAACCAATACATTACACAAAGAGCACTTGGAGCAGATTTGCAAACAGCTCGTACAGGAATTTTATTTGCTGGTATGTTAAAATTATTAATGCCGCTTATCGTAATGCTTCCTGGTATTGCTGCTTACGTTTTGTACACAAACGGACATTTGCCTCAATTGGTTGGAGGAAAAGATGGAGCTTATTCTGCTGTATTAACATTCCTTCCAACTGGATTAAAAGGACTTTCTGTCGCTGCTTTAACTGCAGCAATCGTAGCATCTTTGGCTGGAAAAGTAAACAGTATTTCTACAATCTATACATTAGATGTTCATAAAAAATACATTCAAAAAGAAGCTGGTGAAAAACAACAAGTAAACATTGGGCGTATTGCCGTTTTTGTTGCCATGCTTTTAGCAGTTTTATTTACTTGGAATGACATCTTAGGAATTGGTGGAGTTGGAGGATTTACATACATCCAAAAATACACTGGATTCATTAGCCCTGGAGTTTTTGCCATGTTCTTCTTAGGTATGTTCTGGAAAAGAACTACTGGAACAGCAGCAATCGTTGGTGTAATATTAGGATTCTTATTATCTGTTTTATTCAACGAATATGCACCAGCTTTATTTGGAAACGACACACTTTTATACACAGCATACTCTAATGGAAAAGGAGCTTTCGAAATTCCGTTCCACATCTGTATGGGATTATCATTCTTATTCACAATGATTGCGATGATCTTGATAAGTTTTGCTGGTCCAAAAGTAAACCCAAAAGCATTCGAGACAGAACCTGGAATGTTCAAAGTACAGCCACAAACTACAGTATTAATCGTAATTACATTACTGATTATTGTGGCGCTTTATGTTAAGTTCTGGTAATAAATTATCAGTTCAATTCTCTCTTTTTACAGCTGTTGTTTGTCATGAACAACAGCTGTAAATTTTTAAAAAATATTTTAACACATAGAAACATAGATTTTTTTAACCTATAAAAAAGAGTAAAAAACAAATCTAGATTTGAACACATAGTCTATGTGAATTTAGATAAATGAAATGCCTTTTTTAGACAAAGATGAGCTATGATTCTATGTGTTTAAAAATGTCCTAGCAATAAATTATAATAAATAAAATCATGCAGTTATCATTAACCCAAAAAATCATTATCGTTACGGGAGGTGCAAAGGGAATCGGTTTAGGAATCGTTAAGGTTTTAGCCGAAGAAAATGCCATTCCGTTTATTGTTGGTCGTAACGAAAATGACAACATCAAAGCCGTAGAAGAATTAAAAGCCATTGGGAAAGAAGCGCACCAAGTTGCCGCCGATTTGACAAAACCTGAAGACTGCAAAAAAGCCGTTGAAGCCGTAATCACAAAATTCGGTCGCATTGACGGACTTGTAAACAATGCCGGAGTTAATGATGGCGTTGGATTAGAAAACGGAAATTATGAAGATTTCGCTGCTTCGCTTCACAAAAATTTAGTGCATTATTATTTGATGGCACAACACGCACTTCCGTATCTTAAAGAATCAAAAGGAGCAATTGTAAACATTGGTTCTAAAACTGCCGAAACTGGACAAGGCGGAACCTCAGCGTACGCCGCTTCAAACGGTGGAAGAAATGCTTTAACCAGAGAATGGGCTGTTGAATTGCTAAAATACAGCATTCGTGTAAACGCTGTAATCGTAGCAGAATGTTACACGCCGCTTTACGAAACCTGGATTAATACTTTTGAAAATAAAGAAGAAAAATTGGCTGCTATTACCAAAAATATCCCGCTAGAAAACAGAATGACAACTGCAGAAGAAATCGCAAATATGGTGGTTTTCTTATTGTCTGAAAAATCAAGCCATACCACCGGACAGATTATTTATGTTGATGGTGGTTACACTCATTTAGATAGATCTATTTAATTTTTTTAGTTTGCCACGAATTACACTAATTTCCACTAATTTATATTTCTAAATAAAAAATTCGGGTTAATTTGTGTAATTCGTGGCAACTTATTTATTTCTCACGCAGATTTGTATAAAAATCCTTTTAATCCTTGTAATCTGTGGCAAAACTAACTTTTGCGTTATTTTTAAAATCCGAAGGCGTAATTCCCTTAACTTTTTTGAAGAGTTTATTGAAGTTTGAAGCCGTTTTATAACCGCATTCATAAGCAATCTCCGACATGCTTTTATCGGTTTCCAACAACAATTTACAGGCATTTGAAATTCGGATTTCGTGCAGATAATCTATAAAATTCTTTTTCGTTTTTATCCTGAACATTCTACAAAAAGAAGTCCGCGTCATATTCGCGACTGCGGCAATTTCTTCTAAGGAAATATTCTTTTTATAATTTTTGTTGACGTATTGAAAAACCTCAGAAAGACGATCTACTTTCGAATCTTTCTGCATCAGAGAATAAATTTCGTCATTGATGTAAATCGTATCCTGACTTTCAGAAAGAATAGACAAAATCTCAAAAAGTCCGACAATAACTTCGAAGTCTTTTTTAGAAACTAATTTCTCCAGTTTTTTCGCAATCTGTTTATTGGTTTTTCCGATAATCGAAATTCCTTTTCCGGCTTGAAAAAAGAGTTCGTTGATTTTTTGGGTTTCTTTTAATTCGTAAAAAGTCGGCCCGAAAATATCTTTATGAAAATATACGACAATCGAATTGGCTCTTAAATCCTCAATTCCCTGATAATATTTCTCATCATTCAGCCAAACATGTGGAATATCAGAACCTAAAAAAACCATATCTCCAGGCGCAAAAGGCATTACCGAATTTCCGATAATTCGTTTGCCGAAACTCTCTTTTACATATACCAATTCCAATTCGGGATGCGAATGAAAGGGTGCTTGAAAAAAAGGTTCAATACGATTCAGCACCGAAACCTTCGTATTGAGATAAGACGCTATTTTGGTTTGTTCCAATTTCATACTACAAAGATAATTAAAGATTAGATAAGGATAATATTAGACTATTAACCAATGTATAAAAAAACTAATTTTATTTTTCGTTAACTGCCCGAATTCTATACAAAATCAGAAGATTAAAATGTTATAGAAGGAAAGCATTGACATCAAAAAAAAAGAAAAAACAACACACAATGTCTGAGAATAACACAAAAAAACTGGTTGTAAAACTGCATCCAGACGATAATGTATTGGTTGCCTTAACCGATCTTCAAAAAGGCGATTCGATTCATTTTGAAAATGAAACTTACGTTTTACAAGACCTCATCAAAGCCAAACACAAATTCTACATGCAGGACATGAAGCAGGGAGAAGAAGTAAATATGTACGGTGTTTTGGTTGGAAAAGTGCAAAACGATGTGGCAAAAGGAAGTTTAATGACGACCGAAAACCTAAAACATGCTGCAGATCCTTACGCTTACAGAAATGCTTCTTACGAATGGAATGCACCAGATGTTTCTAAGTTTGAAAACAGAACTTTTAAAGGTTACAAAAGAAAAGACGGACGTGTTGGAACGGCAAATTACTGGCTTTTTATCCCGACTGTTTTTTGTGAAAACAGAAATCTTGACGTAATCAAAGAAGCCTTACACAAACAATTGGGTTATGCTGTAACAGACAAATACAACCAATTTACGCACGAATTACTGGAAGGTTACTTGAACGGAAATGACATTAATGATATCAATATTGAATTAAATCCGACTCCAAAAAACAAACGTGTTTTTGAAAATGTAGACGGAATCAAATTCTTAAATCACCAAGGAGGTTGTGGCGGAACTCGCCAAGACGCTTCTACTTTGAGCGCTTTATTGGCTTCTTATGCCAATCATCCAAACGTTGGCGGAATCACACTTTTGAGTTTAGGATGCCAGCATTTACAAGTTCAGGATTTTGTAAATGACGTAAAAAGACAAAATCCAGAGTTTGACAAACCATTGTTTATTTTTGAACAGCAGCAAACAGAAAGCGAAGAAGTTCTGATTACAAATGCCATCAAAAAAACTTTTGAAGGTTTAATCGAAATCAACAAATACGAAAGAACAGATGCCCCATTAAGCGATTTATGTATTGGTGTAAAATGTGGCGGAAGTGATGGTTTCAGCGGTGTTTCTGCAAATCCTGCTGTGGGTTATACTTCAGATTTAGTCGTAGCTTTAGGCGGAAAAATTCTTTTGGCTGAATTTCCAGAATTATGCGGTGCCGAGCAGAATTTAATTGACAGATGTGTTACGGAAGATAAGGCTAAAAAATTCATCGATTTAATGGAATCTTATGATGAACTAGCACATAAAGTGGGTTCTGGTTTCCATATGAATCCGTCACCGGGAAATATCAAAGATGGTTTAATTACAGACGCCATCAAAAGTGCTGGAGCGGCAAAAAAAGGCGGAACTTCACCTGTAGTTGATGTTTTAGATTATACAGAACTAGTTACAAAACCAGGTTTAAGTTTGGTTTGTACACCAGGAAATGACGTAGAAGCAACAACTGGAAAAGCAGCTTCTGGAGCAACTTTAATTTTGTTTACAACTGGATTGGGAACTCCGACAGGAAACCCAGTCTGTCCTGTAATTAAAGTAGCAACAAATTCGGTTTTGGCAACCAGAATGAAAGATATTATCGATATTGACTGTGGACCAATTATCAGTGGCGAAAAATCTATTGAAGAAATGGGCGAGGAAATCTTAGAATATTGCATCAAAGCGGCAAGCGGCGAAATTATTCCGAAAGCAGTTCAATTAAACCAAGACGATTTTATTCCGTGGAAACGCGGCGTATCTTTGTAAAAGACTATTAAAAAACAACTCATAAAAATTTATATCAAATGTTTTCATTACAAAATAAAAAAGCAATTATCACGGGCGGTGGAAGCGGAATTGGAAGAGCGATTTCGGTTTTATTTGCTAAACAAGGAGCTGAAGTTCATATTTTAGAATTGACTGAAGAAAGCGCAAAAGAAACCGTTGAAGAAATAAAATCAGCAGGAGGAACTGTTTTTGCTCACGCCTGCGACGTTTCAAACCACGAACAAGTAAAATCGACTTTCGAGAAAATCGGAAATATCAATATTTTGGTAAACAACGCTGGAATTGCGCACGTTGGAAAAGTAGACACAACTTCTGAATCTGATTTTGACAGAATCATGAATGTAAACGTAAAAGGGGTTTACAACTGTCTTCACGCTTCTATTCCGGCACTTAGAAATTCGGGCGGAGGAGTAATTTTAAACTTGGCTTCAATCGCTTGCTGGGTTGGAATTCCAGATCGTTTTGCTTATTCTACAGCAAAAGGCGCTGTTATGGCGATGACTTTATCGGTTGCTAAGGATTATTTACAGGATAAAATCAGATGTAATTCTATTTCTCCTGCGAGAGTTCACACGCCTTTCGTAGATGGATTTATTGCTAAAAATTATCCTGGAAAAGAAGAGGAAATTTTCGAAAAACTATCTCAATCACAACCAATCGGCCGTATGGGAAAACCAGAAGAAATCGCAACTTTAGCATTATTCTTATGCAGCGACGAATCGTCTTTCATCACAGGTTCAGATTACCCAATTGATGGTGGTTTTATCAAATTGAACAACTAAAATATTTAAACAAAATTATAGCCACAAATTACACAAATTTCCACGAATTAATTTTCTAAATAAAAATTCGTGAAAATTCGTGTAATTCGTGGCAAAAAAACTAAAAATTAAAATATGAAACTTATTAGATTCGGAGAAGAAGGAAAGGAAAAACCAGGAGTTTTACTAAATGAAAAAAGATACGATGTTTCGTCAATTGTAACAGATTACAACGAAGCTTTTTTTGAAAATGACGGTTTAGCAAAATTAGAAGAAGCTTTAAAAAATAATCCAGCATTACCAGAAGTAAGCGATTCAGTTCGTTTAGGTTCGCCTGTTGCGCGTCCATCAAAAATTATCTGCATAGGATTAAATTATGTAGATCACTGCGAAGAAACCGGAGCTGCAATTCCAGAAGAACCAATTATCTTCTTTAAATCAACCACTTCTTTATGCGGACCAAATGATAATTTGATTATCCCAAAAAACAGTGAAAAAACAGACTGGGAAGTTGAATTAGCATTTGTTGTAGGCAAAAAAGCAAGCTACGTTTCTGAAGAAGATGCACCAAACTACATCGCTGGTTATTGCCTTTTGAATGATTATAGCGAAAGAGCATTCCAAATCGAAAGAGGCGGACAATGGGCAAAAGGAAAAGGTTCTGATACTTTCGCTCCTCTTGGACCAATTATGGCAACTCCAGACGAAGTTGGAGATGTAAACAACCTAAAAATGTGGCTTACAGTAAACGGAAAAACTTTCCAAAACAGTAATACTTCAAACTTGATTTTTAAAATTCCATTTTTAGTGCATTACCTAAGTCAGTTTATGACCTTGCTTCCTGGTGACGTTATCAGTACAGGAACACCTCCAGGAGTGGGATTAGGAATTAAACCAGATCCGATTTACATTAAAGCGGGTGACGTAATCGAATTAGGAATCGAAGGTTTAGGTACAAGCAAGCAAACTGCTGTAGCTTACCAAGGGTAAATTTAGATTATGGCAACTCAAAAATTCTATCTGGCATTAGACTTAATAGATGATGCAGATTTGATTGCAGAATACAAAGAACTGCATGAAAATGTATGGCCAGAAATTAAAAAAAGCATTCAAGATTCTGGAATTGAAGTGCTAGATATTTATTGCACAGGAAACCGATTATTCATGATCATCGAAGCAGATGCTGATTTTACTTTCGAGAAAAAAGATCAAGCCGACGCAGCAAACGAAAAAGTTCAGGAATGGGAAACCTTAATGTGGAAATTTCAACAAGCTTTACCGTGGGCAAAACCAGGACAAAAATGGATTGTAATGGAGAAGATTTTTGGATTGTAATATCCGATTCCAGATTAATAGCAATATTTAATATTCCGTTAGGAATATCTGGTCGGTAGAAAAAAATATTGTCGTTTTGCATTATGTCCTGTAGGGACATCTGATTTACGAAAATAATATACACATCCATTAATCAAACGTTCCTACGGAACGTATTATCACAATTCAAATTTAATTTCTACCAACAAGACATTCCTACGGAATGAATCTGAAAAATGAATTATTTTTTTATAAAAAAAGCCCTGTTTATTCAGGGCTTTGTTCTTTTTGCATATTTAGTAAATACGCCATATTAGCAATTACGTGATCGTGTTTTTTGACAAACGAATTTTCTTCATTCCAAACATAGCCCGCTAAAACCGCGCATATTTTTTCTTTTACTTCTGGATTTTCAGGTTGGTGGAAAAATAAAGTCTGTAAATTTCCTGTGTACCATTCTTGAACATACGTGGTAAAAACAGCGATTCCGCGTTTCATGTATTGCGTAAATTCTACTTCCCAATCTACAGGAATTCCTTGTGCTTCTTTCAAATATAATTTTGCAGCCAACATTCCTGATTCGGTTGCAAAAGCAACTCCGGATGAGAAAACTGGATCTAAAAATTCTGAACTGTTTCCTGTTAAAGCAAAACCGTCGCCGTACATTCTTTTTACAGCTCTTGAGTAGTTTTCTAATTTAACAGGTTCAAATAAAAACTCTGTTCCAGCAAATCTTTTAATATAATAATCAGATTTCTGAATGGCATTTCGCAAAGCTTCAGCATTGTCTTTATTTTCAGAAAGAGAATTAATAAAATCTGTTGGACCAACAACTCCCAAACTCGTATTTCCGTTAGAAAACGGAATTACCCAAAGCCAAACTTGAGTCTCTAAAATGTCAAATGAAATTTGAGTTCCCTCTACACCTTCTTCTCTATTTATATCTTTAACATGAGTAAAAATAGAAGAATGCGGATCTAATTTTGACGGTGTATCCAAATCTAAAAGTCTTGGTAAAACGCGTCCATATCCACTCGAGTCGATGATAAATTTAGCGTGGATTTCTTTTAGGTTTCCGTCTTTGTCTTTTACAATGGTTTTTGAATTTTTCCCTTCAAAAGAAACTTCCAAAACTTCAGTTTCAAATTCCAGATCAATCCCTTTTCTTATAATTTCTTGCGCCATTGTATTGTCAAAATCAGCTCTTGGAACTTGCCAAGTCCAATCCCATCCTTCGCCAAATTTTACGCTAAAATCAAAATTGCAGATTTCTTCTCCTCTGATAAAACGAGCTCCTAATTTTTTTTCGAAGTTCATTGCATCAAGAGCGTCAAACAATTCTGCTTCAGCAAAATGATCCATTACACGCGGAATAAGGCTCTCGCCTACTACCAGTCTCGGAAACTTCGTTTTTTCTACAACTTTAACCTTTACGTTGTTCTTAAAAAGATACGATGCCGAAACACATCCAGACGGTCCTGCACCAATCACTAAAACATCAACAAACTCCTTTGTCATATTAGAATTATTATCATTAATTAACCTACATTTGCCATCATCAAAATAACTACATTTATTTTGATAAATAAAATTAAATTAGCACAACCAAAATCGATTTGATGAATACAATAAATGAATATTTAAGTTTAGCAGAATTTGAAGCCATTATCTTCGGAAAAAGCAAAGTTGCGATAAGCGATGTGGTTTTAAATCGAGTAAACGAAAGTTTTAATTTCTTAAAAGAATTCTCAGGAAACAAAGTAATCTACGGAGTAAATACTGGCTTTGGTCCAATGGCTCAATATAGAATTAAGGAGTCAGATCAAATTCAATTGCAATACAATTTAATCAGAAGCCACTCTTCTGGAACAGGAAAACCTTTAAACCCTGAGTGTGCAAAAGCAGCAATTTTAGCTCGATTAAATACACTTTCTTTAGGAAACTCAGGAGTTCATTCTTCTGTTATTCATTTAATGGCAGAATTAATCAATCGAGATATTACACCTTTAATTTTTGAACACGGTGGTGTAGGTGCCAGCGGAGACTTAGTGCAGCTATCACATTTAGCTTTGGTATTAATTGGCGAAGGCGAAGTTTTCTATAAAGGCGAAAGACGCGCAACTGCAGAAGTTTTCGAAATTGAAGGTTTAAAACCAATTCAAGTAGAAATTAGAGAAGGTTTGGCATTAATCAACGGAACTTCTGTAATGACAGGAATTGGAGTAGTAAATGTTCATTATGCCAAAAAATTATTAGACTGGTCATTAAAAGCTTCTTGTGCGATTAACGAATTGGTTCAGGCTTATGATGATCATTTTTCTGCAGAATTAAATCAAACAAAACGTCATAAAGGACAGCAGGAAGTTGCTGAAAGAATGAGACAAAATCTTTCTGACAGTACTTTAATCCGTAAAAGAGAAGACCATTTATATTCTGGCGAAAACACCGAAGAAATCTTCAAAGAAAAAGTTCAGGAATATTACTCATTAAGATGTGTTCCTCAAATTCTGGGACCAGTTTTAGAAACTATAAATAATGTTGCTTCTATTCTAGAAGACGAATTTAACTCAGCAAACGATAACCCAATCATTGACGTAAAAAACAAACACGTTTATCACGGCGGAAATTTCCACGGAGATTACATTTCACTAGAAATGGATAAACTGAAAATCGTTATTACAAAATTAACGATGCTGGCAGAACGTCAATTGAATTATTTATTGAATTCAAAAATCAACGAAATTCTTCCTCCATTCGTAAACTTAGGAACATTAGGTTTTAATTTCGGAATGCAGGGTGTTCAGTTCGTTGCTACTTCAACAACTGCAGAAAGTCAGACATTATCTAATCCGATGTATGTTCACAGTATTCCAAACAATAATGACAATCAGGATATTGTAAGTATGGGAACAAATGCTGCAGTGATGACGGCAAAAGTAATTGAAAACTCTTTTGAAGTTTTGGCTATCGAATTAATTACAATTGTTCAGGCAATTGATTATTTGAGACAAAAAGATCAAATTTCGTCTACAACTAAAAAATGGTACGACGATATCAGAAATATAATTCCAGAATTTAAGGAAGACCAAGTAATGTATCCTTTTGTTCAAAAAGTAAAAGATTACTTGATCAACAGTTAATTTGAGACTTTAATCATACGACAATCCAACATGAAAAAAATATTTTTTTTATTCTTAATTCTCGCTCAATCAATTAACGCTCAAGAGCTTGCTTTAGTAAAAAAGGACGGTAAATTTGGGCTTATCCGAAACGATGGAACTTTTGCTGTTGAGCCAAAGTATAGTGCTGCAAGAGAATTTTCTGATGGTTTGGCTGCTGTTAAAGAGAATGGAAAATGGGGATTTATAGATAACACAGGAGCGTTTGTAATTCCAGCAACTTTTGATAGCGCAAAAGATTTTAGCAGCGGAATATGTGCCATAGAAAAAGACGCTGTTTGGCATTACATCAATAAAAGCGGCGAGATAGTAAATGGTAATCCAAAATCAGATAAATTATTTGATTTTCATGATGGAGTAGCTTTTTTTAGACAAAACGATAAAGTTGGATTAATCAATAACAAATTTGAAATTGTTCTTGCTCCAAAATATGATGTTATCAGAGCTTTTTATAAAGGTTATGCAAGAGTAGCGTTAAATGACAAATGGGGAATTATTGATACAACAGGGAAAGAAATTGCCGAAGTTGTTTACGACGAAATTGGCGATGGTTTCAATAATACAACATGGGCAAAAAAAGGAAAAGCATATGGATTAGTACACAATGGGGTTTTTATTGAACTACCTGGTGTTACTGAATTTGGTCCTTTTGGCACGCAAGACTTAATTGCGGCCAAAAAAGATGGGAAATTTGGATTTGTTGATTTTAAAGGTCAATGGGTTCTTAAACCATTATTTGACAAAGCAAAAGGTTTTTCTCAAAATTTAGCGCCTGTTTGTTTGAGAGGAAAATGGGGCTATACTAATTTAACAGGAGAGTGTATTGTACAGCCAACATATACCGACGCAGAGCCTTTTAGTGAAAATGGTCTTGCCGCTGTAAAAAATTTAAACGGTTGGGGATTTATAGATAAAACTGGAAATTTAGTAATTCCAACAGATTACGAAATTTCAGCAGTATTTGGAAATTATACACGTGATGAAAAAGGGTTTGTCAACGGATTAGCAAGGGTTAAGCATAAAGGAAAATGGGGTTTTCTTAAGCCAAATGGAGAAATTTTGATTGAATGGTTTCAGAATGCTGAACTCTTTCAAAAATAACAAAAATGAATTTTCATAATATTAATATTGAATCATAAAATCATGAAAAAGTCACTTATTTTTTTATCGCTAGTATTAATTCAATTTGTTAATAGTCAAGAATTAGCATTAGTTAAAAAAAACTCCAAAATTGGATATCTTTCTAAAGACGGATCTTTTAAAATCGAACCGCAATACAAATCTGCTAGAAGTTTTTCTGAAGGTTTAGCTGCTGTAGAAAACGGCGGGAAATGGGGATTTATCGATGCAAAAGGAACTTGGGTAATTCCAGCCGATTTTAAAGATGCTAAAGATTTTAACAACGGAATCGCAGTTGTACAAAAAGACAAAGACTGGGTTTATATTAATACAAAAGGAGAAATTCAACAAGCTCCGGCATCTGAAAAATTATTTGATTTTAATGATGGCGTTGCTTTCATTAGACAAAACAATAAGGTTGGTTTGATTAACAACAAAATGACTGTTGTTTTAGAACCAAAATACGATCAGATCAAACCTTTTGAAAATGGTTATGCCAGAGTTGAATTAAACAAAAACTGGGGAATTATTGATACTAACGGAAAAGAATTGGTTGAACCAGTTTACGCCGAAGTTGGAAATTATTTTAAAGGAACAACTTGGGCTAGAAAAGACAAAACTTTCGGATTGGTAAGCGGCGGAAAATTTGTTCCTGTTGACGGAGCTGAAAAAATCTGGGATTTTGAAACTCAAGATTTGACTTTTGCCAAAAAGAACGGAAAAATTGGATACATCGATTTAAAAGGAAATTGGGCAATTCTTCCTATTTACGATAAAGGGAAAGCGTTTTCAAAAAACCTTGCTCCAGTTCTAGTTGGAAAAAAATGGGGATTCATTAACCCAGAGGGGAAATTTGTGATTGAGCCAACTTACAGCGATGCCGAAGTTTTCAGTACAAACGGTCTAGCTCCAGTAAAAGAAAGCAACTGGGGATTCATTAATGAATCTGGAAAATTAGTAATCCCAACTCAATATGGCATCACAACAAATGCTATTATTGCGATGTTTACGCAACAAGATAAAGGATTTATTGGTGGTGTTGCTAGAGTAAAAAACGAAGGAAAATGGGGATTTCTTAAACCTGACGGAACAGTTTTGGCCAACCAATGGTTTGAAAACGCAGAACTGTTTTCTAAAAGTGCAGAAAAACCTCAGCCAGCTGTAGCTCCCGTTTCTGCCGAAAAACCAAAACAAGAAACTAAGCCAGCGACAAAACCGGCTGCAAAACCAGCACCTAAAAAAAAGAAATAATATTTATCTCCAAATAAATTAGAAATTTGCATCAATGAAATCGCTTTCTATAAAAGTGGTTTCATTGATGACGAATAAAAATAAACCCTACATAAATGAAGTGTGTATTAGTAACAGGCGGTTCGAGAGGAATTGGAAGTGCGATTTGTAAAAAACTAGCCGTAGAATCCGATTATCATATTCTGATTAATTATCATTCGAATAAAACAGCTGCCGAAGAAACATTACAAGAAGTACAAAAATTAGGCGCAACAGGCGAAATCTTAGGTTTTGATGTTTCTAATTTTGAAGAAGTACAAACTGTTTTAACTGCTTGGCAGGAAGCTAATCCTGAAAAATTGGTTGAAGCAATTGTAAACAATGCCGGAATCACAAAAGATGGCCTTTTTATGTGGATGACTCCAGAAGACTGGAACGGCGTTATGAATACAAGCGTAAACGGTTTCTTTAATGTAACTCAGTTTTTCATTCAAAAAATGTTACGCAATAAATACGGCCGAATCGTAAATATGGTTTCTGTTTCTGGAGTAAAAGGAACAGCGGGACAAGCCAATTATTCGGCTGCAAAAGGTGCCATTGTAGCAGCAACTAAAGCTTTGGCTCAAGAAGTTGCAAAACGAAACATTACTGTAAATGCTGTCGCTCCAGGTTTTATCAGAACCGATATGACAAGTCAGCTAGACGAAAAAGAATTATTAAAGCTAATTCCGGTTAATCGTTTCGGTGAAGCAGAAGAAGTAGCAGATTTGGTAAGCTTTTTGATTTCTAAAAAAGCAAGCTATATTACAGGAGAAATTATCAACATAAATGGCGGAATATATTCTTAAAGAATACTATGTTTGCGAAGTTTATTTTTAAGTTTTTACTTAAAAGTAAATTGCTCGCAAAGACGCAGAGTCGCAAAGTTTTATTAAAAAAGACTTTAAAAAAGAACCTTTGCGACTCTGCGCCTTTGCGAGATTAAAAAATAAAAACTTTGTGCCTTTGTTTTAAAAATTACACTTTAAGGATAAAAAATTACTTTTGAAAGACGATGAATAGACGAGTTGTAATTACTGGAATGGGAATTTATTCTTGTATCGGAACTTCTTTGGACGAAGTAAAAGATTCGTTATACGAAGGAAAATCTGGTATTCAGTTTGATTCTGAAAGAAAAGAATTTGGTTTTCAATCGGCCTTGACAGGAATGGTTCCGAAAGCCGATCTTAAAAATTTATTGACGCGAAGACAACGTATGAGCATCGGTGAAGAAACCGAATATGCTTATATGGCAACTATAGAAGCTTTAAAAAACGCTAATATTGATGATGCTTTTTTTGATGAACGCGAAGTAGGCATCATGTACGGAAATGATAGCGTTTCTAAAGCTATTATTGACGCAACAGATATTGTTCGTGAGAAAAAAGACACTGCTCTTATTGGTTCTGGTGCGATTTTTAAATCGATGAATTCTACGGTAACAATGAACCTTTCTACGATTTTTAAACTTCGCGGAATCAATCTTACTGTTAGTGCGGCTTGTGCCAGCGGTTCTCACTCTATTGGTTTGGCTTATTTTTTAATTAAAAGCGGCTTTCAAGACATTGTAATTACTGGCGGAGCTCAGGAAATCAATAAATATGCCATGAGCAGTTTTGACGGATTAGGTGTTTTTTCTAACCGAGAAGGCGATCCAACAAAAGCTTCAAGACCTTTTGATATGGGTCGCGACGGATTAATTCCGAGTGGTGGTGGCGCAACTTTAATTTTGGAAAGTTACGAATCTGCAATTGCTCGCGGTGCCAATATCATTGCAGAAATTGGCGGTTACGGATTTTCTTCAAACGGAGGGCACATTTCAACTCCAAACGTTGAAGGACCTGCAACAGCTATGAAACGTGCACTTGATGATGCCAAATTAGAAGCTTCAGATATTGAATATATAAATGCTCATGCAACCTCAACACCTGTTGGAGATGCTAATGAAGCCAAAGCTATTTTTGAAGTTTTTGGAGAAAAAAATCCTCCAGTAAGTTCTACAAAATCCATGACTGGCCACGAATGCTGGATGGCGGGAGCAAGCGAAATCATTTATTCTATCTTAATGATGCAGCACGATTTTATCGCGCCAAACATCAATTTGGAAAACCCAGATGAAGATGCGTCAAAATTAAATTTAGTTAAAACTACGTTAAACAAAAAATTTGACATATTTTTGTCCAATTCTTTCGGTTTCGGAGGAACCAACTCTGCGTTGGTGGTTAAAAAGTTTAAATTGAACAATGAATAAAGAAGAGATTATAGCAAAAATTAATGGTTTTTTAGTTGATGAATTTGAAGTTGATAATGACGACATTGAACCAAATGCTAATTTAAAAGATACACTTGGGTTAGACAGTCTGGATTATGTTGATTTGGTCGTTTCAATAGAGGCAAACTTTGGTGTAAAACTAGTTGAAGCAGATTTTGTTGGAATTTCTGATTTTCAAAGTTTTTATGACTTAATCGAAACTAAAATCAAAGCCAAATCAGCTTAAATGAGTCAATGGGATGGTAAATCCAAAGGAACTGTATTAGGTTATAAAATATTCGTTTTTTTAATTCAAAAAGCGGGTGTCAAAGCTGCTTATGCCTTACTTTATTTTGTTGCTTCTTATTATTTTTTATTTCTAAGAAAAAGCAACAGAGCCATTTTCTATTATTTTAAAGAAAGACTTCAATACTCCTATTTCAAATCCAAAAAAATGGTTTTCAAAAGCTATTATACTTTTGGACAAACCATTATTGATAAAGTTTCCATTTCTGCTGGAATGAGAAACAGATTCACTTACGAATTTGACGGAATAGAAACGCTTAAAAAATTACTTGCCGAGAAAAAAGGCGGTGTTTTAATCAGCGCTCATGTTGGAAACTTCGAAATTGCAGAACATTTTTTAGGAGATATTGATCTTAATTTCCAAATCAATCTCGTTACGACAGATTTAGAACATTCTGCCATTAAGAATTATCTAGAAAGTGTTTCTCAAAAACCAACCGTAAAATTTATTATCATCAAAGAAGATTTGTCTCATATTTTTGAGATCAATGCCGCTTTGGCCAATAACGAATTAATCTGCTTTACAGGCGATCGTTATTTTGAAGGAACCAAATCGCTTTCTGAAAATCTTTTGGGCAAAGAAGCCAATTTCCCTGCGGGTCCGTTTTTAATTGCTTCAAGATTAAAAGTTCCTGTCGTTTTTGTTTATGTAATGAAAGAACCAAACCTTCATTATCATTTGTACGCAAGAGAAGCCGAAGTAAAACATCGAGACGAAAAAGCGCTTTTGAAAGAATATGTAAAAAGCGTAGAAAGTATTCTTCAGCAATACCCTTTACAATGGTTCAATTATTTTGATTTTTGGAACCAGTTAGAAAACAAAAATTCATTGCCAAAATAGCATCAAACAAACACTTTTCGGTTTAGTTTTTTTCAATAAATCAAAAAATTGGGAATTCTATGTCATTGGTCGAAATAAGAAAATTCGTTTAAATAAATTTACTTACTTTTGCGAACCACCAAAGCCAAAAAACCCAATGAAAAATGTTCTCGTAATTTATTATTCTCAATCTGGACAATTGGAATCTATTGCAAAAAATATTGCAAAACCATTCCTAAATTCAGACGAAATAAATCTTACTTTTCACGAAATACAATTAGAAAAACCATTTCCGTTTCCTTGGAACAAAGAATCATTTTTTGATGCTTTTCCAGAATCATTTTTACAGATTCCTACTGCATTAAAACCAGTTCCAGAAGAAATCCTAAATACAAAATTTGATCTAGTTTTATTTCATTATCAGGTTTGGTACTTATCGCCTTCAATTCCGATTAATTCATTTTTGAAAAGCGAAGATGCCAAGAAAATTTTGAACAATACTCCTGTTATCACCATAAGCGGCTCAAGAAACATGTGGATTATGGCTCAGGAAAAAATCAAAGTTTTACTCAGAAAAGCCAATGCCAATTTGGTTGGAAATGTAGCTTTGGTAGACCGAGTTGGAAATTTAATCAGCGTTATAACTATTGTAGAATGGATGTTCTCTGGGGTTAAGAAAAAATATTTAGGTATTTTTCCGCTTCCAGGAGTTTCAGAAAAAGACATACAAGAATCAAGTCAGTTTGGAGAAATCATGCTCGATTCTTTACAAAAAGATAATTTAACGCAATTACAGCCAAAATTGGTCGAAGCTGGCGCTGTAAAAATAAGTTCATATTTAGTGACTGTTGACAAAACGGCCAATAAAATTTTTAATAAATGGTCAAACATCATTTATAAAAATCAAAAAAACCGAAAACAGCTGCTTAAAGTATTTAATGTTTATTTATTCCTTGCGATATGGTTAATTTCGCCAATAGTGTATATATTGCACCTTATTACCTATCCGCTTAAGTTAAAATCTATAAAAAAGGAAACTCAATATTATCAGGGAGTTTAGAAGACGAAATTTAAATTATGTTTGAAGTATATATTACAAAAGCTGCAAAATATTTGCCAAACGAAGCCGTTTCAAATGACGAAATGGAAGCCTACTTAGGCCTTATCAATGATACTGCTTCTAAAGCAAGACGCATTATTTTGCGCAATAATAAAATTACAAGCCGATATTACGCTGTTGACAAAGAAGGAAAAAGCACTCACAGCAATGCCGAATTAACCAAAAATGCCATTTTACCGTTATTCGATGAAAATTTTACGCCTCAAGATGTAGAAGTACTTTCATGTGGAACTTCGACTCCGGACATATTTCTGCCTTCGCATGCTGCGATGGTTCACGGTCTTTTAAAAAATAAATCGGTAGAATTAAACTCTTCAACAGGAGTTTGCTGTGCCGGAATGAACTCTCTTAAGTTTGGTTTTCTTTCTATAAAATCTGGAAATTCAAAAAATGCAATCTGCACAGGATCAGAAAAAGTTTCGACCTGGCTGAATGCTCAAAAATACAATCACGAGGCAGACAATTTAAAAAGCCTTGAAGAACAGCCAATTATTGCATTCAAAAAAGATTTTCTTCGTTGGATGCTGTCAGATGGTGCTGGAGCTTTTCTTTTGGAAAACCAACCAAGAGGACCAATTTCACTTAGAATCGAATGGATGGAAGCTTTTTCGTATGCCTACGAATTAGAAACTTGCATGTATGCCGGAGGTGATAAATTGGAAAATGGAGAAATTAAAGGCTGGAGCGATTATTCGCCAGAACAATGGCTAAACGAATCTGTTTTCTCAATCAAACAAGACGTTAAATTATTAGACGAATTTATCCTGTCAAAAGGTGCCGAAAGCATGAAAGACGCCATGGATAAAAACAATATTAAATCGGAAGATATCACTTATTTTATCCCTCACGTTTCTTCAAACTTTTTTGTTGAAGGACTTAAAAAAGGATTGAACGAAAAAGGTATCGGAATGAGTGATGACAAATGGTTCATGAATCTTTCTCGAGTTGGAAATGTAGGCTCTGCTTCTATTTACCTAGCTCTTGAAGAATTATTGAATTCAGGGAATTTGAAAAAAGGAGATAAAATTTTATTATCTGTTCCAGAAAGCGGAAGATTTTCTTTTGCTTATGCCTATTTAACGGTTTGCTAATGGAAACAATGGCACTTCTAGAAAAAGAAATGGTAGAAAATTTACTGCCGCAAAAGTTCCCTTTTGTGATGGTAGATGCTATGCATTCTTATTCTGAAACTTCTTTGGTTTCTGGTTTAGAAATTCAGCGCGAAAATATTTTTGTATCAGACGATATTTTTCTTGAAGCTGGATTAATAGAACATATGGCACAATCTGTAGCATTGCATACCGGATATCAATATTTTTTGAAAAACGAAGTTGCTCCAACAGGCTATATTGGTTCTATTAAAGAAATTGAAATTAAGAAACTTCCAAAGCTTAGCGATACTATTCAATCTGAAGTTACAATTCTGCAAGAATTTGCCGGAATTACTTTAGTAGATATTGTGACGACTTTAAACAATGAAGAAATTGCCAGAGGACAAATGAAAACGGTTTTGGCAAAATAAAACAATAATGAAAGCTACTGCTGTTGACATACAAAATTATTTACCGCACCGAGCGCCAATGCTTATGGTGGATTTAATTTTGAATATTGATTCGAGTTCAGTAGAAACTGTTTTTCTTGTTGAAGCAAACAATATTTTTGTTCAAAACAATACTTTTATTGAAGCAGGCTTAATTGAAAATACCGCTCAGACTTGTTCGGCAATTGTTGGAAAAAAATACTTTTTTGATGACAACGGAATTGAAAATGAAAATGTAAACGTAATTGGATTTATCAGTGCTTTGAAAAATGTAAAAATTCATGCGCTCCCAAAAGTCGGTGACACTATTATAACCAAAGCAGATTTAGTTTCGAAATTTACTGGCGACGATTACACTTTATGTACAATGAGCTGTAAAAGTTCAGTCGAAGACCAGATACTCTTAGAATGTGAAATTAACTTGTTCATTCAGAAAACAATTTCAGTTGGATAATTTTAAAAAAGTCATTTCACATTTAGGAATTCGAATCGGGATTTTATTGTCATTGTTTGGATTATTAGTCTTGTATTGGAGCTTCGTTTATGACCCGCATTCACTTTGCGATCAAGACCAACATAGACATACAGATGCAGGTTTAGGAATGTTTTTTTTAGCATTATTCATCACTGTTTTTTTCTATTTTGGATTATTAATAGAAATGATTTATTTATTCGTGAAGAAAAAGCGAATTTTAGCTTTCGCAAATCTTGGATTTTTAATAATTAGTTTATGTATACTTTCAATCTGTATGTTTCTAATAAATTAAATTAGCAAAATGGAAAAAGATCAAGTACCTCAGGATCAAAGCAACTTAACGAAAAACAACGTTAAAGAACTTTTGTACGCAACAGATGAAAATGGTAATTATACCACAACATTAAGTACAGGCTGGGAACCTAAAACAATAGCACTTTCAAATTCTATTGACGAAATAAACGAACGAATTGCCGATGCCAAACAGCAGGTTTTAAATGGCGAAGCAAGTCCGATTGTGTATTTTATGGAAGCCAATAAAATGGATCTTAACATATTATCAAGTTATGTCGGGTTTTGGAAATGGCGCGTAAAAAGACATTTTAAACCTAGTATTTTTGCCAAACTAAACGATAAAATCCTAAAAAAATATGCTGATACTTTTGGAGTATCAATCGAAGAATTAAAAAATAGCATTACCAAATAAATGGAATTAACTTTCACACATCATCAGTCTGCTCATTGCGAGAATGGAGTAGCGTCAAATCTGCTAAAAAATAGTGGACTAAACATTAGCGAACCGATGGTTTTTGGTATTGGCTCAGGATTATTCTTTGTATATCTGCCTTTTATAAAAGTAAATCATGCACCAGCAATCAGTTATAGAACTTTGCCTGGACAGATTTTCAATAAAGTGGCCAACCGATTAAATTTAAAAATAAAAAGACAAAAATTTTCTTCTATAGCAAATGCCAATAAAGCATTAGACGAAAATTTAAAAAATAATATTCCAACAGGATTACAGGTTGGCGTTTACAATTTAAGTTATTTTCCTGACGAATATCGTTTTCATTTCAACGCGCACAATTTAGTCGTTTACGGAAAAACCGAAACTGAGTATTTAGTGAGCGATCCTGTTATGGAAACTGTTACGACTTTAACTTACGAAGACATGAATAAAGTACGTTTTGCCAAAGGAGCTTTTGCGCCTCGCGGACAAATGTACTATCCGATTCAGATTCCAAAAGATGTCGATTTAAAAAGCGCCATCATTAAAGGAATCAAAAATACGTGTCGAGATATGCTAGCGCCAATGCCAATTGTTGGTGTTCGCGGCATCAAAATGGTTTCTCGCCAGATTCGCAAATGGCCTGCAAAACATGGTGTTAGAAAAGCCAATCATTACTTGGCGCAAATGGTTCGCATGCAAGAAGAAATTGGAACTGGTGGCGGTGGTTTTCGTTTTATTTATGCGGCATTTTTACAGGAAGCTTCAGTTATTTTAAATAACGAAGAACTAAAAACACTTTCTAAAGAAATGACTCAAATTGGAGATTCATGGCGTGATTTTGCTGTTGAAGCTTCACGTATTTATAAGAACAGAAGTGCCAAAGAAGATGCCTACAACACTATTGCCGATGAACTTTTGGACATTGCCAATAGAGAAGAAATCTTTTTCAAAAAATTAAAAAAAGCGATTAGCTAACACACTATTTTGCAGTCTATCATTCAAATAGAATCCCTTTCGAAAAAGTACAAAAATGCAGAAATGTATTCTTTGAACAACGTTTCGCTAAATATAAACGAAGGTCAGATTTTTGGCTTGCTCGGTCCAAACGGCGCTGGAAAAACAACCTTAATCTCGATGCTCTGCGGATTAGTAAAACCAACTTCTGGGCATTTTACAATTGATGGTTTAGATTATCAGCATCATGCTTCAAAAATTAAAAAAATCATAGGCGTTGTTCCACAAGAATATGCTTTGTACCCAACCTTGACAGCCAGAGAAAATCTGCTTTATTTTGGAAGCATGTACGGCTTAAAAGGTTCTGATTTAAAAGATAAAGTAATCGAAACTCTAGATCTTTTGGGTTTATTGAAATTTGCCGATAAACAAGTTCAGACATTTTCGGGCGGAATGAAACGCCGTGTCAACCTGATTGCCGGAATTCTTCATAATCCGAAAGTTTTGTTTTTGGATGAGCCAACAGTTGGTGTCGACGTGCATTCTAAAACTGCCATTATCGATTATCTGAAAGTATTAAATCAAAACGGAACGACTATTATTTATACTTCGCATCATTTGGCTGAAGCCGAAGATTTCTGTTCGCAAATTGCGATTTTAGATCAAGGACAGATTTATGCACAAGCAACTCCGTCGGCATTAATTGAATCTACAAAAGATGCCCGAAATCTAGAAGATGTATTTATTTCATTAACCGGTAAAGCGTTGAGAGATGATATATAAAATTTGGATGTCGGTAGTAAAAGAATTCCTTTTGCTAAAAAGAGATTTAGGCGGATTGATTATTTTATTTATCATGCCTTTGGTTTTGGTAATTGCCGTAACCTTAATTCAAGACAGCACTTTTAAAGCCGTAACCGATTCTAAACTTCAGATTCTTTTGGTCGATAAAGACCACGGATCTGTTTCTAAAACGGTTTTTGAAAATTTGGAAAAAAGCAAATATTTTACTGTTGTAACACAAATTGACCATAAACCAATTACCGAAGAAATTGCCAAAGAAAATGTGTACAAAGGAAAATTTCAGCTGGCAATTGTAATTCCAGAAAACCTAAGTTCAGATTTACAGGAAAAAGTAAATCAGAATGTAGAGAAAATTGTGAGCAATTTAGGTTTGACCGATAGTACAACGGCTGCCGAACCTCAGCGCGTTATTAAAGAAAAAGAAGTAAAACTGTATTTTGATCCAGCGGTTCAAATGAGTTTCAAAAATGCGGTAATGAGTTCGATCGATAAAATGATTTCGCAAATTGAAACCAAATCGATTTACAGCACTTTCCAAAAACAATTAGGTGAAGAAACTATCGATTTTGAGCAAAAGAATTTTATCACTTTCAAAGAAATAATTCCGAGAATCAACAACAAAGAAGTTCGTCCAAATTCCGTTCAGCATAATGTTCCAGCTTGGACACTTTTTGCGATCTTTTTTATTGTCATTCCGCTATCTATCAATATTGTAAAAGAAAAATCGCAGGGAACTTTTGTTCGATTAAGAACCAATCCTGTTTCTAATTTAGTCGTGATTATTGGAAAAACCATCACCTACTCGATCATCTGTATGATTCAGTTTTATATGATGGTTGCCGTTGCGGTATTCTTATTCCCAACCATCGGATTGCCTTCTTTAAATATCGAAGGGCATTTCTTGCTGACAAGTGTTGTCGCATTATTTTCAGGTTTTGCAGCCATCGGGTTCGGAATTTTATTAGGAACTGTAGCCAGCACACAAGAACAATCGGCTCCATTTGGCGCTACAAGTGTGATTATTTTAGCCGCAATTGGCGGTGTTTGGGTTCCTGTTTTTGCTATGCCGAAAATCATGCAGTATATCGCAAAATCATCTCCAATGAACTGGGGATTAGAAGCTTTTTACGATGTATTGCTTCGAAACGTTTCTTTCGTCGAAATCATACCAAGAATAAGTTTATTATTTTTGTTTTTCATTATTACCACTTCCATCGCATTATTTTATGATAAAAAGAAAAGAGCAGTTTAAAGAAGCTACAGATCTAACCGTTTCACACGAAATCAGGATTCGTTTTAACGAAACAGATCCGCTTGGAATTGTTTGGCACGGCAATTATATCACGTATTTCGAAGATGGACGAGAAGCATTTGGACGCCAACACGGACTTACATATTTGGATATTGCCAAAACGGGTTATACAACGCCAATTGTAAAATCGACTTGCGAACATAAATTGTCTTTGCGTTATGGAGATGTAGTAACAATTGAAACCACTGTTGTTGACACTCCCGCAGCCAAAATGATTTACCGTTTTAAAATAATTGATGACAAAGGAGAAGTGGCCTGCACAGGCGAAACCACTCAGGTTTTTTTAGATGCAGCAGGAAATTTAATGCTGACCAATCCGCCTTTTTATGAGGAATGGAAGCGAAAAGTGGGGTTGTTAAAGTAGCCACGAATTTCACAAATTTTCACGAATTAAAAATTGTAAAATCGGAATCTGCTTAATCTGCCAAATCTGCGAGCAAAAATTTCACGAAATTAAAATCATAAAATGTCAAGAGAAATATACATCACCGAAACAAATTGCATCACACCTTTAGGTTTTGATGTTGAATCTAATATCAGCGCCATTCTTCGTGGTGATTCTGGAATTCAGCTACATAACGATGTTTCTTTGATGCTGAATCCTTTTTATGCTTCGATTATTTCTGATGAAAAAATAAATAGTGCTTTTTCAAAAATTAGTACTGAGACAAAATATTCCCGTTTAGAGAAAATGATGATTTTGGCTTTAGAGCCGATTATCAAAAACTCAAACGTAGACCTAAATTCAAAAACAGCCTTTATACTTTCTACTACAAAAGGAAATGTAACCGCTTTAGCAAATGATTCTGAGGAAAGTTTCAACAACGCACATTTAGATGTTTTGGCTAAAAATATTTCAGATTTCTTCGGATTCCAAACTCAAGCTATTGTAGTTTCAAATGCCTGCGTTTCTGGAATTTTAGCTGTTTCTGTTGCCAAAAGAATGATTCAGTCTGAACTTTACGACAACATTTTTGTAGTGGCTGGCGACGAAGTTTCAGAATTTGTTTTGTCTGGTTTTAATGCTTTCCAAGCGATGAGCGAACTGCCTTGCAAACCCTATTCTAAAAACAGAACTGGAGTAAGTTTAGGCGAAGCGACAGCGGCAGTTTTAATTTCGGCGGAAGCCAAAAATGCTAAAATAAAAGTAATTGGCGACAGTTCGATAAACGATGCCAATCATATTTCTGGGCCTTCAAGAACGGGCGAAGGTTTGTTTAGAAGTATTCAGAATGCTTTGAAAGAAGCACAAATTGAAGCGAACAAATTGGATTATATTTCAGCACACGGAACCGCAACTCCTTATAACGACGAAATGGAAGCAATTGCTCTAACTCGTTTAGATTTACAAAATGTTCCAGTAAATAGTTTAAAAGGTTTTTATGGTCATACATTAGGCGCTTCGGGATTATTGGAAACGGTAATTGCCATAGAATCTGCCAACCAAAATAAGCTTTTTGAATCGAAAGGTTTTGATGAAATTGGAGTTAGTGAAAATATTAACGTGATTGAAAAAAATCAAGAAAATAAGATTGATTATTTCCTGAAAACGGCTTCTGGATTTGGAGGCTGTAATACGGCTGTGGTTTTTGAAAAGGTAAAACACGAATTGCACTAATTTTCACGAATTAAAAAATTTAATTTATGAGTGATGAAATTGCAAGTTTAAAAAATTACATTGAGACTAATCTTGAGAGAAGTAGTGGTGCTTTCGAATATGTGATATATCCTAACATTAGAGATATTGTTAGTAATTTAAGCAAGAAAGATAGTGAGAAATTTTCAATCGAAATATTAAACTGGAATGAAGATTTACTTTATCATCTATCTGATGAAATTCTTTTTAGCAATAATGAATACTTAGACAAAGATTATCTTTATTGTTCTATATTTTTAAGAACTCATAAAAAGGAAAATCTAGTTTTCTTAATACAATATTTAGATGATTGCTACAATGGTTTAAATTTTGAAAAAATACCTTTAGATTTCTTCATACAACTTAAAGAAAAAGTAGAGGGATTTTACATTATAGAAAATGGAAAAGAAAACGTCGATGATTTCACAAGACCATTGAACGATATCATAAATAAGAAAATGACTCAAAACAAACCCAACATACAATCCTACATCAAAATAGAAAACAACGAAATTGTTTTGAACGGAGCTTCTGTATTCAAAATTGAACCAACCGATTTTGCTGATTTTTCTAAACAGGCATATCGTAATTTTGAAATGCAGTATCCAAAGTTTTTTAAAATGGATGCTTTAAGCAAACTGGCTTTTTTAGGATCAGAATTGCTTTTGAGTCCGATTACCTCAACGGAGCAGGAAAATAATATCGCTTTAGTTTTGGCCAATAAATCGTCGAGTTTAGATACCGATGTAAAATATCAGGAATCTATTTCAGACAAAGAAAACTATTATCCGAGTCCGGCGGTCTTTGTTTATACGCTGCCAAATATTTGTTTGGGCGAAATAAGTATCCGTCATCAGCTGAAAAGTGAAAATTCTTTCTTTATATTTGACACCTTTAACACCGAATTTATGTCGAATTATTCGAATATTCTTCTGAATACAAATAAAGCAGATGTGGTTTTGTGCGGTTGGGTAGAATATTTTAACGACAATTATAAAGCTTTTTTATGTACAATTAGTACAGAAGAAAATGCAAAATATACAAACGAGACTATCAATACATTATACAATAAATAATCATGGAAGCATTAAAAGAAGAATTAAAAAATAAAATCATAACAACTTTAAACCTTGAAGATATCGCAGTTGAAGATATTGCTGATAACGATCCATTGTTTGGAGATGGTTTAGGTTTAGACTCGATTGATGCACTTGAATTGATCGTGATTTTAGATAAAGATTACGGAATTAAATTAGTAGATCCGAAAGAAGGAAAATCTATTTTTCAGTCTATCGAAACTATGGCAGCGTATATTAGCGCGAACAGAACAAAGTAAGACTTCTTAGACTGACTTAGATTTTTAGACTTCTTAGACTATGCTTTTCAAAAATCTAAAAAGTCTAAAATTCTAAGCCAGTCTAAAAAAATCTAAGAAGTCTAAAATTCTAACAATCTAAGAAGTCCAAAAATGAAAGGTGTTGCAATAACGGGAATGGGAATTATCTCTGCGATTGGTAATTCGGTTGAGGAAAACTACATTTCCTTGATTGAAAACAAAATCGGTGTTTCTCGTATTCAAAATATTTCGACTGTTCATGCAGATGTGATCAAAGTTGGCGAAATCAAAAAAACCAACGAAGATCTTGTTGATGAACTGAAATTAAATGAGGATAATAATTTCTCTAGAACCGCTATGATTGGCACTTTGGCAGCAAAACAAGCTGTTGAAGATGCTGGCATTACCGATATAAATGAATTTAGAACGGGACTTATTTCGGCTACAAGTGTGGGCGGAATGGACATGACGGAAAGACATTATTACGATTATTTCGAAAAACCAGAATTGACCAAATACATTACTTGCCACGATGGCGGCGATGTTGCCGAAAAAATTGCTGAAGAATTAGGTTTAAAAGGAATGGTTACAACCATAAGTACTGCTTGTTCGTCTGCGGCCAATTCGATTATGTTAGGCGCGAGATTAATCAAAACGGGAAAATTGGATCGCGTAATTGTGGGTGGAGCCGATGCTTTGGCAAAATTCACCATAAACGGATTCAAGACTTTGATGATTTTATCTGACGATTACAACAAACCTTTTGACAACACCAGAAAAGGATTGAATCTTGGAGAAGCTGCTGCTTTTTTGGTTTTAGAATCGGATGAAATTGTAGCAAAACAAAACAAAAAAGTATTGGCAAGAGTTTCAGGTTACGGAAATGCCAACGACGCTTTTCACCAAACTGCTTCTTCAGAAAATGGAGATGGCGCTTATTTGGCCATGAAAAAAGCCTTTGACATTTCGGGTTTACAACCTTCTGAAATTGACTACATCAATGTTCACGGAACCGCAACGCCAAACAACGATTTATCTGAAGGAAGAGCTTTGCTTCGAATTTATGAAAACGAAAAAGTTCCAGATTTCAGTTCTACAAAACCTTTTACAGGACATACATTAGCGGCTGCAGCTGCAATTGAAGCCGTTTACAGTGTTTTGGCAATTCAGAATAATGTGGTTTACCCCAATTTGAATTTTGAAATTCCGATGGAAGAATTTGATTTGAAACCGCAGACAACTTTAAAAAATAAAACTATCGAGCACGTTTTATCCAACTCTTTTGGTTTTGGAGGAAACTGTTCCACTCTTATATTTTCAAAAAGCTAATGACAAAAAGAACCTATATAAATGGAGTAGGCTGTATTTCGACTCAAAAAACATTTGATACTGTTTTTTTGGAAGAGGCTATTGTAAATCATGAAGAAAATGTACTGGCAATTGTTCCGCCAGTATACAAAGAATATATTTCACCTGCTGCCAGCCGAAGAATGGCAAAAGGTGTAAAAAACGGAATCGTAGCTTCGGCTTTGGCTATGAAAGATGCCAATGTTGAAAATGTCGACGCCATTATCACGGGAACTGGTTTAGGCTGTATTGAAGATTCTGAAAAATTCCTAAAAAGCATTTTAGATAATAATGAAGAATTCTTAACTCCGACTTCTTTTATTCAATCTACTCACAATACGGTTGGAGCGCAGATTGCACTTTTACAGCAATGTAAAGGTTATAATTTTACCTACGTGAATGGTGCTGTTTCTTTTGAATCGGCTCTTATTGATGCTAAAATGCAGATTGAAGAAGCTGAAGCCAATTCGATTTTAGTTGGCGGTGTTGACGAAAATGGCGATTATACTACTTCGCTTTTTAAACTAAACGGTCGTATTAAAGCAGACAATTCTGCTCCGTACGATGTTCTAAATTCTTCAACAAGTGGAGCGGTTTATGGCGAAGGTGCAAGTTTTTTTGTTTTAGAAAACGAAAGAAAAGAAAACACTTATGCCGAACTTCTAGATGTTGCTATTGTAAATACGCTGGAAGAAAATGAAGTTGAAGCAGCAATTATTTCGTTCTTAAAATCAAATAATTTAGAAATTTCAGATGTTGATGCTCTTGTTTTAGGTTTTGACGGAAATGCTGATTTTGAGAATTATTATAGAAATCTTGCTGAAAATGCATTTGCTCAAACTCCGATTTTATATTACAAACATTTGAGCGGAGAATACGATACAGCTTCGGCTTTTGCTTTTTGGATGGCTGCTAAAATTTTGAAAACTCAAGAAATTCCTGAAATCGTAAAAGTAAATGCTGTCGAAAAATCAGGATACAAAACGATTTTATTATACAACCAATTAAACGGAAAAAACCATAGTTTTACGTTGCTGTCAAAATGATAACGCACAAAAACATATCGCTGTTTTTTATCTTTTTATTGCTTTTATTGTTTCTCCTGAATCTGTATAACGCAATTCATTTTCTGTGGTTTGTTGTTATAATTCTACTTTGGATTGGAATAAATGCTTTTGGTTCCGCTAGAATTTCTTCCAATTATCATGTAAAAGCATTTTGCAATAATCCGTTAGAAACAGAAAAAAAAATTGCGCTTACTTTTGACGACGGTCCAAGCATTTATACATTGGAAGTTTTAGAACTTTTGAAAAAATACAATGCCAAAGCGACCTTTTTCTGTATTGGAAAAAATATCGAAACGCATCCCGAAATTCTCCAAAAAGTGATTGATGAAGGACATTTAGTTGGAAACCATTCCTACTCGCATTCTAAGTTTTTTGATTTTTATAATGCTAAAAAAATAACCGAGGAACTTCAAAAAACAGATGCGCTTCTAGAAAAATTCACTTCCAAAAAAATCAACTTCTTTCGTCCGCCTTATGGAGTTACAACTCCTTCGATAAGAAGAGCTTTAAAAGTAACCGGACATAAAACAATTGGCTGGAATATTCGTTCCCTTGACGGTGGAACCAAAAATCAGGAATTAATTTTCAATCGACTCGTTAAGCATATTTCTCCCGGCGGAATCGTACTTTTGCACGACACAGGCGAGCATTCTGTTTTGGTCTTGGAACAGTTTTTGCAATTTTTACAGCAAAATAATTATCAAGTCGTTTCGATCGAAGAACTTTTGAATCTAAAAGCTTATGAAAATTGAACGCGGATAAAACAGATTCGCTTTCGCGAAGACGCGGATAAAAACGGATTTTTATAATTTAAATTTTAACACATAGAAACATAGATTTAGGATGCTTAAAAAAAGGCGTTTCACTTATTTAAATACACATAGTGCTATGTGTTAGAAACCTGTTTCTTTTTTATATTCTTTTATACACATAAAAACCTATGTCTCTATGTGTTTAATAAAATTTACAAGTATTCAATAAATAGTAATCTGTGGAAATCATTTTAATCTGTGGCAAAAAAAATTAAAGCACATTTTTGAAAAAATATGAAAACTAAAATAGCATTATTAATTCTATTTATATCTGGCAATTTGTTCGCGCAAGAACAAAAAATGACTGATGCCGAAATTGCTTCTTTTAAACAAGATGTAAATGTTGTATCCAAAAAAATCAAAACCTTAAGTACCGATTTTGTTCAGTACAAGCATTTAGATTTTTTATCGAAAGACATTGAGACTTCAGGGAAAATGGTTTTTAAAGAACCAGCTTTGCTTCAATGGCAATATAAAAAACCATACAATTACAGCATCACTTTCAAAAATGGAAAAATCCTAATTAACGACGAAGGAAAGAAAAGTGCTGTTGATATTGGAAACAGTAAAATCTTTGCCCGAATTAATAAATTGATTGTGGGAAGTGTGAGCGGAAATATGTTTGATGATAAAGAATTTACGATTTCGTATTTTAAATTGAAAGGCCAGAATCTAGCAAAATTTGTTCCGAAAGATGCGACGTTGAAAAAATACATCAAACAAATCGAACTGACTTTTGATAAAGAAGAAGCAACAGTTGTTCAGGTAAAATTATTAGAATCATCTGAAGATTATACTCGAATTGTACTTAAAAATAAAGTGATCAATGCAAAAATCGACGATTCAGTTTTTACTAATTAATTGCTTTCTGGCAATTGTTTTAATTTCTTGTGGCTCGGTCACAAAAAATTATACGCCTAAAAAATTAGACAAAACGTCTTACACAGTTCCGTATTTTTCAGACTCAAAAACCGATTATGTTTATAAAACTAACATTAGTGTTTACGGAAACGAATTGTCTGGAATTTTCATTGCCAAGAAAATAAACGACACCACGCACCGAATAGTTTTTACAACCGAATTCGGAAACAAATTAATGGATTTTGAAATCTCAGAAACCGATTTTAAAGTCAATTCTATTGTATCAGAATTAGATCGAAAAATTTTGATTAATACTTTAAAAGAAGATTTTCGATTGCTTTTAAAGAAAGAATATTCGATTCAAGAGCAATTCGAAAATGAATCGGCAGACATATATAAATCGGCAGATGGCAAGCGTGACAATTATATTTTCATCTCCAAAAAAGATCAGAAATTAGAAAAGATCGTTCATGCTTCTCAAACAAAAGAAAAATTTACACTGCTTTTCAGTTCAGAAAACAATATTTTTGCCGAAAGGATTCAGATAATCCATCAGAATATTAAATTAAAAATTGAACTGAATTATTTCAAATCAGAATAAAAACTTAAACTAATCCTAAACTTTAAATCAATTAGAAATGAGAAATTTTGTTGTACTTGCATTTGTTTTATTAATCGGAATCCAAGCAGAAGCGCAGGTAAAAGTTAGTCCAGGGCTAAGAGGTGGTTTGAATGTATCAACATTAACGAATATTGATGACAATAGTTCTAAAACAGATTTTTATGTTGGTGGATTGGTAAATATTAAATTCAATAAATTTTTCTCGGTTCAGCCAGAGATAAATTATTCAAGACAAGGTGATGAAGGAAGATATTTTGAAAACGGCCGTTATTATACTGAAAAGTATGAGTTAAATTATGTAACACTGGGAGCGGTTGCAAAATTTAACTTTGGTGGAGGAGGTTTTCATCTATTGGCGGGCCCTTCTTTAGATTTAAAAGTTAGTGATAATTATATAAATACTAACCCAGAAGATTTTGACATTGCATTTGTTGGAGGTCTTGGTTATACTTTGCCAAATGGTTTAACTTTTGAAGCTCGACTTAAACAAGGATTAATTGATATTTATGGTTATAACGGATATGATTATGGCAATGACGGATATTACTATAATGATGTAATCTTAAATCAAGTTTTCCAAATCGGAATTAGTTATACGTTTAAAACAAAATAAAAATGAATAAAAGAATATGCTTCTTTATTGCTGTTTTTTTCTCGGTTTTAAATATACAAGCCCAAGTAACCGTAAAGCCTGGATTAAGAGCTGGATTTAGTTTTTCAACTATTTCTGAAATGCACGCCGATTACAAAACCGATTTTTATGCTGGTGGTTTTACAGAAATTAAAATAACCAAAGTTTACGCCCTTCAGCCAGAGATTAATTACAGCAGGCAAGGTTCTAATAATGTAGCGCGAAATTATTTTGATGAAAATACACAGACCAATAAAGTAGAATATTTAGATCTTGACATAAACTATTTATCTCTTTCTATGATAAATAAGTTTACACTGCCACAAGGAATTCAATTTCAAGCGGGACCAACATTAGATATTTTATTGAATGATAATCTTGCTGTTAGAAAAGCGCAAAATGATCTTGGTCTGGTTTTAGGAGTTGCTTATGCCCTGCCTTCTGGTTTAACATTTGAAGCGCGATTCAAAAAAGGTCTGCTGGATGTTTTAAGCAGTGATTATTATCAAAATGACTCCAATAATTATTATTTATTTGGAGATTATAACACGAATATTAATTTTCAGTTGGGAATCAGCTACTCTTTTAAATAACGAAAATAAAATAATGACTAAACAAAATTTAGCGATAATCGCATTAACTTTTTTTGCATTTTTAACAACACAAGCTCAAGTAACATTTAAACCTGGTATTCATGCTGGAATTAACATTTCTAAACTAACAAATACCGATCTTGGCAACAAAACAGATTTTTACATAGGTGGTTTTGGAGCTTTAAAACTTGGAAGAGTTTATACGCTACAACCTGAATTAACATATTCAAGACAAGGAGGAAAAGGGACAGCAGATATGGGTACAACAAGTATTTACAATCCGCAAACAAACACCTATACAACAACTTCTGTTAGCGGAACTGTAGATGCTTCATTACAATATATTTCAGGAATTACTATAAATAAATTTAATTTTACTGAAAATTTATATGCACTAGCAGGACCTTTTGCTGATATTTTAATTGCCGATAACATAAAAGCAGAGCCTAAAGAAAAAGAATACAATTTTAACAAAGGTGAAGATATAGACTTCGGAATTATTGCAGGCTTAGGATATAGCTTGAAAAATGGAATTGCATTTGAAGCAAGAGTAAAAAAAGGATTTACAAATGCTTTTACTAATTATTATGATGAAAGTAGTGACAGCAACAACTTAGTGTTTCAATTTGGTGCTGCCTATACATTTGGAAAATAAAAAATATGATTTTACAAGATTTTTATAAAATACTGTCAGAAGAAAAAATATCTGATTCAAAATATACTATTACAATTTTGGTCAATGCCAAACATGAGGTTTTTAAAGGGCATTTCCCTGGAAATCCTATTATGCCTGGTGTTTGTATGATTCAGATTATCAAAGAACTTACAGAATCAATTACCAAAAGTTCATTGATGATTCAGTCTTTGGCAAATGTAAAATTCATGGCGCTGATTAATCCGGAGGTTACTCCAGAATTACGATTGGAATTGGATGTTACAACTACTGAAGACGGTTTGGTAAAAGTGAAAAACACGACTTACTTTAACGACACAACTGCTCTTAAACTGAGTAATGTGTACAAAAAAATATAACTATGAAACTGTTACTGACATTACTTTTATGGGTAAGTTTTGCTGGAGCGCCAGATTTGGCTTCAATCCGAAAAATGTATTCTGATGTAGCAAAATCAGAAAGCAATGCCAAAGAGTTTGTAGCCAAACTTTCTGGGGTTTCAAATAATGATGATAAAATTTTAGTGGCTTATAAAGCGGCTTCCATTTTATTGGACTCTAAATTTGAAAAAAAATTGAGCCAGAAAATGGATCGTTTTAAAGAAGGTGCAAAATTACTTGAAGCAACAATAAAAAGTGATCCAAGTAATATTGAAATGCGAATGATCAGACTGAGTGTTCAGGAAGATGTTCCTGCTATTACAGGCTACAAGAAAAACATTAAAGAAGATAAAAAATTCATAACGAAGTATTATGCAGCGCAAGGTGCGGCTTTGAAAGATTATCTTAAAGACTTTGTTTTACAATCTAAAAGTTTCTCTGAAAAAGAGAAGCAATTCGTGAAGTAAGCTCAAAAAACACCTCATGAAATCACAACAAGAATTACTTAGTTCGACTAACTTTTGCGTTATTGTGCCTACGTACAATAATCAGAAAACGCTGAAAAAAGTACTGGATTCTATTTTAGATTTCACCACAAATGTCATTATTGTCAATGACGGTTCAACTGATTCTACGAGCGAAATTTTAAAATCGTATTCGCAGCTGACTCAAATTCAACATCCTAAAAATTTAGGAAAAGGAAGAGCGCTGAGAAACGGATTTAGAAAAGCATTGGAATTGAATTTTGAATACGCCGTTACAATCGATTCTGACGGACAGCATTTTGCAGCTGATATTCCTGTTTTCCTAGAAGCAATTCAAGATGAGCCAAACGCTCTTTTGATTGGAAGCCGAAATATGACTCAGGAAAACGTTCCAAAGAAAAGCAGTTTTGGAAACAAGTTTTCTAATTTCTGGTTTAAGTTTGAAACTGGAATTAAACTAGACGACACACAATCTGGATTTAGATTGTATCCGCTTCGTTTGCTTCCAAAACGTTTTTACACCAATAAATTTGAATTTGAAATCGAAGTTATCGTGCGTGCTGCATGGAAAGGAGTTGTGGTAAAAAATATTCCGATTCAAGTTTTGTATGATCCCGCTGAGAGAGTTTCACACTTTCGTCCGTTTCAAGATTTCACCCGAATCAGTATTTTAAATACGGTTTTGGTGACCAACGCTTTGCTGTATATAAAGCCGAGAGATTTTTTTAGAAGAGCAAAAAAAAAAGGTTTTAAAAAATTCTTTTTAGAAGATATTTTAGAAAGCAACGATTCTAATTTTAAAAAATCGGCTGCGATTGCTCTAGGTATTTTTATCGGACTTTCGCCTTTTTGGGGATTTCAGACTATATTGCTTTTTACCTTTGCTGCCTTGTTTAGACTCAACAAAGTCATTGCTTACCTTACTTCAAACGTAAGTTTTCCGCCTTTTATTCCGTTTATTGTTTATGCTTCACTTCAAGTTGGGAGTGTTTTTGTGTCCAGCGACACGCCACTGGTTTTAGACAGTTCAATTACCCTCGACGATATTCAAAAAAATGCTACACAATATATCGTAGGAAGTCTTATTTTAGCATCCGTTTCAGCGCTATCAGTTGGCTTTATCAGTTATCTGCTTTTAACGGCTTTTAGTTCTAAAAAACAAATCGAAAATTAAATTAAGTTTGCCACAGATTAAAAGGATTAAAATGATTTTTTTTCGCCACGAATTTCACGAATTTACACAAATTTAATCGTGGTGATATTTAAAACTTCTGATAAAAAACAGAGTTAAAATCTATCTAACCCTTTCAATCGGCAGCAAAAAACAAAACAAATTTATGCCCTTTTTCAAATTAAGAATTCGTGAAAATTCGTGAAATTCGTGGCAAACCAACACAGATTAGAATCTTTTTAATCCTTTTAATCTGTGGCAAAAAAAAATAAAAATAACCATGCATCAATACTTCTACGCCATTCATTTATTTGTAAACCGAAGAAAATCTCTTTCGGTTCTATTGGCTATTTTGATGCTTCTTGTTTTTGGATTTTTCGCTTCAAGATTAAAGTTTGAAGAAGATATCACCAAACTTATTCCAACAAACGATAAAACCGATGTTACTGCCAAAGTTTTAAAACAATTAAATTTTGCCGATAAAACTACCGTAATTTTCAGTTTGGATAAAAATGGTTCTGCCGAGGATTTAAAAGAAATGGCAACTGCTTTTTCAGACAGCGTTTCTAAATCCTGCAAACCGTACATAACCGGAATTCAAGGAAAAATAGACGAAGAAAACATTCAAGAAACTATCGATTTTGTTTACAATAATCTGCCACTTTTTCTAGATGATAACGATTATGCTACTATCGAAAAGAAGCTTCAGAAAGACAGTATTGCAGCAACCGTTCAAGGAAATTACAAATCGATTATTTCTCCGTCTGGATTTATAACCAAAGATTTTATTCTGCAAGATCCGTTTGGGATTTCTTTTATCGCTTTAAAAAAATTACAACAATTAAATATTGGAGACGATTTTACGCTCGAAAATGGTTTTGTAATGACGAAGGATAAAAAGAAATTACTGCTTTTTATTACTTCAAATATTCCGTCAAGCGAAACAGAAAAGAATACCATTTTTGCCGAAAAACTGAAATCAATTCAGGAAAATCTAAATACACAATTTAAAGGAAAAACGTCAATCAGTTATTTTGGTTCTGCTTTAATTGCAGTTGCCAATGCCAATCAGATTAAAGGAGATATTATTTTGACGACATCAATTGCGATGTTTACTTTAATGCTGATTCTGATTTTATTTTATCGAAAAGTCTTAATTCCGCTTATTATATTTTTGCCAACATTATTCGGAGGTTTATTTGCTGTTGCGTTTTTATATTTTGTGAGAGAACAGATTTCGGCAATTTCGTTAGGAATTGGTTCTATTTTATTGGGTATTACGATTGATTATTCTATTCACATTCTCACACATTACAAACATAATAGCGATGTAAAAACATTGTACAAAGACATTACGATGCCTGTCATCATGAGCAGTTCTACAACCGCTGTTGCTTTTTTATGTCTGCTTTTTGTGAAATCGGATGCCTTAAATGATCTCGGAATTTTTGCCGCTGTTATCGTTATGGCAACGGGAGTTTTCTCTCTTTTGATTGTTCCGCATTTATACAAACCAACAGAAAATCCGGCGGAACACAAAAAGAATGTGATCGATAAAATGGCTCATTTTTCTTTTCACAATAATAAAATCTTAATCGGACTTTGTGTTATCATCACCATTGTCTGCTGTTTTACTTATAATGATGTTGGTTTTAATAATGATTTATCTCAGCTGAATTTTATTCCGAAAGAAATTAAAGCTGCCGAAAAACAATTGGAAGAAAGCACGAGTTTAACTTCCAAAACGATTTATGTCGCTTCTTACGGAAAAACCATGGAAGAAGCTTTACAGCATAACAGTAAACTTTTTGATGATTTATCTGCAGCAAAAAATCAGGATAAAATTTTAAATTTCAGCTCCGTTGGAGGCATTGTCCTTTCGCAACAAGCTCAAATTGAAAAAATTAAAAAATGGAATTCATTCTGGACTTCACAAAAAAAAGAATTCATAAAATCAGAATTAATTGTTGAAGGCTCTAAGCTTGGCTTTAAACCCACAACATACAATCTGTTTTTTGATCATTTAGATTTTGACTTTAAGCCTGTTTCGTCAAATGAGTTTTTAAAAATCAAAGCGCTTCAATTACAAGAATTCATCACAGAGAAAAATGGTTTTTACACAGTTTCAACTTTAGTAAAAGTATCGCCAGAACAACGAGATGTTTTTGTAAAATCGGCTTCTGCAAAAGAAAACGTAATTGCAATTGACCGTCAGCAGATGAACGAAACGTTTTTCAGCACTTTAAAAACCGATTTTAATTCGCTTGTAAATTATTCATTTGTTGCTGTAATTTTAATTCTATTTTTCTTTTTCCGAAGAATCGAATTGGTAATCATAAGTTGTATTCCGATTGCGTTGACGGGAATTGTAACAGCTGGAATTATGGGCATTTTTGGCATTCAGATGAATATTTTCAGCATGATTGTCTGCACGTTGATTTTTGGTCACGGAGTCGATTTTAGTATTTTCATGACCAGTGCCTTGCAAAAAGAATATACAAATGGCGTTAACGAAATTGCCATTTATAGAACCTCAATTATTCTGGCAGTTATCACGACAATCTTAGGAATCGGCGCAATGATTTTTGCCAAACATCCTGCGCTTACATCTATTTCATTGGTTTCATTAATTGGGGTTTTTGCAGCGTTGATTATTACGTTTATTTTCTATCCGATTTTATTCAAACTGTTTTTATCAAATCGTCCGAAAAAAGGAAATCCGCCTTTTCAATTGCGAACTTTTGTTCATGGCGTCATTTCGTTTGCCTATTATGGTTTGGGCGGAATCGTAATGTCGATTTTCAGTTTTACTATTATGCCGATTTTGCCTTTTAGTAAAAAATCAAAAATGAAAGCTTTCCGATATGTGGTTTCAAAATTCATGAAATCGGTATTGTATTCAAATCCTTTTATTCGCAAAAAAGTCGTTAATAAATTCAATGAAACTTTTGATAAACCAGCTGTAATTATTGCCAATCATTCTTCTTTTCTGGACATTTTAGCAATCGGAATGCTAAGTCCGAAAATCATTTTCTTGGTGAGTGACTGGGTTTACAACTCTCCTATTTTTGGCGGTGTTGTGAGAAAAGCGGGATTTTATCCTGTTTCTGAAGGTCTTGAAGGCGGAGTTGAACATTTACGCAAAAAAGTAGAACAAGGTTATTCTTTAATGGTTTTTCCAGAAGGAACTAGATCAGAAAACAATGTTATAAAGAGATTCCATAAAGGTGCTTTCTTCCTTGCTGAAGAATTTAAAATCGATATTATTCCTGTGGTTATTCATGGTGCTTCAGAATTGATTCCAAAAGGCGATTTTGTCATTCATCACGGAAAACTTACAGTTACAATTTTAGAAAGAATTGCTCCAGACTATCTTTCGTTTGGAAATAATTATGCCGAAAGAACCAAACAGATTAGTTCGTTCTTTAAAGCAGAATATCGTAAAATAAGACACGAACTTGAAGGACCAGATTATTTCAAAACAATGCTGATTAACAGTTACGATTATAAAGAAATCGAAGTTGGAAATAGCGTGAAAAAAGATTTAAAACAAAATCTGGAAACGTATTACAGCTTAAACAAACACATTCAGCTTAAAGCAAAAATCCTTCATTTAGGAAATGATTACGGACAGTTGGATGTTTTATTGGCGTTGCAGGAACCACAGCGAAAAATAGTTTCTTTTATAAATGACGAAGAAAAATTGTTGGTAGCTAAAACCAATTACATTGTTTCAAAAAGAAAAATAGTTTATTTAAATCAATTGGAATCGGCACTTGAAAATCATTATGATGTACTTCTAATTTCTGACGAAAGTTATCAGAATGAAATTGAGAAAGAAGTCTCGAATGTTGCTTCTATAATTTTAGTGAATTGTTCTCGTTTAAAAAGTCAGTTTGAGAATTTTGAAATTGTTTCTGAAGAAAATGCTTTACTAGTTTTAAAGAAAAAATAATGAAAAAACAGTACGATGTAGTTATAATTGGCAGCGGTTTAGGCGGATTGGTTTCTGCTGTTATTCTGGCAAAAGAAGGCTACAGCGTTTGTGTACTCGAAAAAAACAATCAATATGGCGGAAATCTTCAGACTTTCGTAAGAGATAAAACCATTTTTGATACCGGAATTCATTATATCGGAGGTTTAGGCGAAGGCCAAAATCTTCACCAGTATTTCAAATATATCGGAATAATGGATCATTTGAATCTGAAAAAATTGGACGAAAATGGTTTTGATATTATTTCTTTTGATGACGATAAAACTGAATATCCGCATGCACAAGGTTTCGAAAATTTCATTAAACAACTAACTCGATATTTTCCTGAAGAAAAAGAAAATCTAGAACAATACTGTCAAAAAATAAAAGCCGTTTGCAAAACATTCCCGCTTTACAATCTAGAATCTAAGGGAAAATATGACGATGAAATTTTAACGCTTAACGCGAAAGAAACCATCGATTCTTTTACTGAAAATGAAAAACTGAAAGCGGTTTTGGCTGGTTCCAATTTTCTATACGCTGGAATTCCAGATAAATCGCCTTTTTACGTCCATGCGCTTGTAGTCAATTCGTATATCGAAAGTTCATGGCGTTGCGTAAATGGCGGAAGTCAGATTACCAAACAATTGCTGAAACAGCTTAAAAAATATGGTGGAGAGTTTTTCAAACATAAAGAAGTCACCAAAATTGAAGTCGAAAACCAAAAGGTAAATTCTATACAAATGAAAGACGGAACAGAAGTTTCTGGAACGTTTTTTATTTCGAACATTGAACCTAAAACGACTTTGAAAATGGCAGGGCAGGAAAACTTTAGGAAACCGTTTTTCAATAGAATTCAAGATCTAGAAAACGTGCTTTCTGCTTTCAGTTTGTATATCGTTTTTAAACCCAAAACTTTCAAATACATCAATCACAATTATTATCATTTTAAAAGTGCCGATGATGTCTGGACAGCTCATGAATACGACGAAAATTCATGGCCAAAAACTTTTATGGCTTCTATGAGTCCCTCAAAAAAAGATGAAGAATGGGCAGATGGAATGACGTTTTTGACTTATATGAAATACGATGATGTTAAAACTTGGGAAAATACTTTTAATACCACTTTTGAAGAAAATGACCGAGGAGAAAGTTATGACGAATTCAAAGCGAAAAAGGCATCCAAATTTTTAGAAGAAATAGAGAAAAAATTTCCTGGGATAAAAGATTGCATCAAATCGGTTCATACTTCCACGCCCCTTTCGTACCGTGATTATATAGGTGGAGACGGCGGAAATATGTACGGATATGTTAAAGATTCAAATAATCCGATGAAAACTATGATTCCTACTAAAACTAAGATAGAAAATCTTTATCTTACAGGCCAAAGTATCAACATGCATGGTGTCTTGGGAGTTACGGTCGGAGCGGTTATAACCTGTTCTGAAATTGTAGGAAAAGAATATCTGCTAGAAAAAATCAAAAAAGCATCTGAATAAATCATTATGAAAAACCGAATCTTATATATCTTCTTCCTCGGTTTTTTTAGTTTGCTGATTTCCTGCGGTACTTCAAAATCAAAAAAACACAGACCTGATCTTACTGGTTTAAATGACACAAAACCTGTTGTCACCAAATTATCTGACAGTATTTTTATTACTGGAAAAAATTCGCTTTTAAAAAACAAACAAGGTCTCTGGGAATTATATGTCGAAGGCGATCCACTCGAAATCGGACTTTCAACTGGAGCTTTGACCGATTCACTTTTGCACAAACAGCAAAGTATCTTTTTTTCGAAAATAACAGATTTCATTCCGTCAAAATTCCAGCAGAAAATGCTTCGTCAGTTTTTAAAATGGTACAATCGTAAATTGTATCTGAATGTTCCTGACGAATACCAAACTGAAATTTACGGCGTTTCTCAATATTCTTCAAATGACTTTGATAATATTGCGCCGCAATATCAGCGCAGTTTATATCTACATGCCGCACACGATATCGGGCATGCTCTACAGGATCTGGCTTTAGTTGGCTGTTCTTCTTTTGCAGCTTGGAACGAAAAATCGGAAGATGGAAATTTAATTCTGGCCCGAAATTTTGATTTTTATGTTAATGACGCTTTCGCGGAAAATAAAATCGCAGCCTTTATCAAACCAAAAGAAGGATATCCGTTTATGATGGTCACTTGGCCAGGAATGATCGGAGCGGTTTCTGGAATGAATTATGAAGGATTGACTGTAACGATAAATGCTTCGAAATCTAAAATTCCGCTTAGCGCGAAAACTCCGATTTCGATCTTAACTCGCGAAATTTTACAGCACGCGAAAAATTTAGATGAAGCGATTTCGATTGCAAAAAAAAGAAAAGTATTTGTTTCTGAATCGATTATGGTTGGAAGTGCAAATGATAACAAAGCTATTCTGATTGAAGTTTCGCCAAATAAAATGGATGTTTATGATGTCCCTAACAGTGATCAATTAATTTGTTCGAATCATTTTCAGGGTGAAGCTTTTAAAGATGACAAAAGAAATCAGGAACAAATTGCTAACAGCCATTCTGAATACCGTTACGAAAGAATGCAAGAATTGCTGTCTGAAACTCCGAAAGTAAATCCTGAGATTGCATCAGAAATTCTTAGAAATAAAGACGGTTTAAAAAACATTTCTTTAGGATATGGAAATGAAAAAGCACTCAATCAATTACTGGCGCATCACGGAATTATCTTTAAACCAAAAGAAAAATTGGTCTGGGTTTCGGCAAATCCATTTCAATTGGGTGAATTTATCTGCTATGATTTAAATGCCATTTTTGGTGAAAACCGAAATGCAGCAAAATCTTTTCAAAACGAAAATCTGAATATTGCAAAAGATCCTTTCTTAGAAACAACTGCCTTTCAGAATTTTAAAAAATTTAAAATTGAAGATCATAAAATAGATTCTATTGTAAAGAAGAAAGAAACTGTTTCGCCAGAATTTATTGAGCATTATCAAGCATTAAACCCTAATTATTGGGTTGTGTATTATAAGACAGGATTGTACTTTTACCAAAAAAAGGAATTTCTTCAGGCAAAGCTTAATTTTGAAAAAGCTTTAACTCACGAAATCACGACAGTTCCTCAAAAAGAAGAGATTGAAAAATATTTAAAAAAAGTCAAAAGAAAATTACAATGATTCCAGCAATAGAAAAAGATTCTTTAGAAGAAATTAAAATTTTTCAAGAAAAGAAATTAGCCGAACTTTTAGCTTATATCAGCGAGAATTCTCCTTTTTACAAAAGACTTTTTGCAGGACAGAATATTGATATTTCGAAAGTAAAAACGCTGGAAGATTTACAGCATTTGCCCGTTACTACTAAAGAAGATTTACAGCAATACAACGATGATTTTTTGTGTGTTCCGCAACATAAAATTATTGATTATGCTTCGACATCTGGAACTTTAGGAGATCCTGTAACTTTTGGTTTAACCGATTCTGACTTAGATCGTTTGGCTTATAATGAAGCGATTTCATTTGCTTGCGCCGGAATTGCAGAAGGCGATGTGGTACAGTTAATGACCACAATCGATAGAAAATTTATGGCTGGTTTGGCTTATTTTCTTGGTCTTCGAAAATTGAAAGTTGGTGTAATCAGAGTTGGAGCAGGAATTCCTGAAATGCAGTGGGATTCTATTTTAAAATACAATCCGTCTTATTTGATTACGGTTCCTTCTTTCCTTTTAAAATTAATTGAATACGCCGAAATACATGGTATTGATTATAATAATTCGAGCATAAAAGGTGCCATTTGCATTGGAGAATCTTTGCGAGAACAGGATTTCTCTATGAATATTCTATCCAAAAAAATTACAGATAAATGGAATATTAAGTTGTTTTCGACTTATGCATCTACCGAAATGAGCACTGCATTTACAGAATGTGAACACGGAAAAGGTGGACATCATCATCCAGAATTAATCATTGTTGAAGTTTTAGACGAAAATAATCAGCCTGTAAAAAATGGCGAAACAGGCGAATTGACTTTTACCACTTTAGGAATTGAAGCGATGCCTTTACTCCGTTTCAAAACTGGAGATATGGTTCAGTTTCATGACGAGCCTTGTGCTTGTGGCAGAAACACTTTACGTGTTGGTCCAGTTGTTGGCCGTAAAAAACAAATGATTAAATACAAAGGCACAACGCTTTATCCGCCAGCAATGAACGATGTTTTGAGCAGTTTTGACAATATCGAAAATCATTTGATCGAAATTTCTACAAACGATTTAGGCACAGATGAAATCTTGATTAAAATTGCCGTTAAAAATCAAACTTCAGAATTTTTACAAGAAATAAAAGATCACTTTAGAGCCAAACTAAGAGTGACTCCAAAAATAGAATTTGCTTCAAAAGAAGTTTTGAATCCGTTGGTTTTTAATCCAATGAGTAGAAAACCTATTCGATTTTTTGATTATAGAACTTCGTTCTAAGTTGCTAAGATACTGAGAATCTAAGACTCTAAGTTTTTCTTTTTAAAAAATTAAACAAGAATAAAAAACTCAGAACCTTAGCATCTTAGAAGCTTAGAATCTTTTTAATTGAACTAAATGTTGTAATTTTGCAAAAAATTACGAAGATGGTCAAGATTGGCAACATAGAATTACCCGAATTTCCTTTATTACTAGCACCGATGGAAGATGTTAGTGATCCGCCGTTTCGCAGATTATGCAAAACGCACGGAGCTGACTTAATGTATTCTGAATTTATTTCATCGGAAGGATTAATTCGTGACGCTATAAAAAGCCGCATGAAGCTGGATATTTTTGATTACGAACGTCCTGTTGGAATTCAGATTTTTGGTGGTGATGAAGAAGCAATGGAAATGTCTTCTAAAATTGTTTCTACTGTAAAACCTGACTTAGTGGATATCAACTTTGGATGCCCAGTAAAAAAAGTCGTTTGTCGTGGTGCAGGTGCAGGAGTTTTAAAAGATGTTGATTTGATGGTTCGTTTAACGAAAGCGGTTATCAAAGGAACTGATTTGCCTGTTACAGTAAAAACCCGTTTAGGCTGGGATGATAGCTCAATCAATATTGATGAAGTTGCAGAAAGACTTCAGGATATTGGTGTTCAAGCTTTAACAATTCACGCTAGAACCCGTGCGCAAATGTACAAAGGTCATTCTGACTGGTCGCATATTGCTCGTGTAAAAAACAATCCAAGAATTACAATGCCTATTTTCGGAAACGGTGATATCGACAGTCCAGAAAAAGCATTAAAATATAAAAACGAATACGGAATTGACGGGATCATGATTGGTCGTGCTGCAATTGGCTATCCTTGGATTTTTAATGAAATCAAACACTATTTTAAAACTGGCGAGCACTTACCTGCTCCAACTGTTATTGATCGTGTTGAAGCTGCTAGAAATCATTTACAATGGTCAATGGATTGGAAAGGCGAGCGTTTAGGAATTGTTGAAATGCGTCGTCATTATACCAATTATTTCAAAGGAATTCATTCGTTTAAAGAATTCAAACAAAAACTAGTTACCACAGATGCTCCTGAAGATTTATTCGCTATTATGAAAGAAATTGAAGAGGTTTATGCGGGATATGAATTTGTTTAAAATATAATCTTTGTCAAGGTTTTGAAACTTCACAAAGGAATTGAAAAAGCCCTTCAAAAATTTGAAGGGCTCTTTTTTTTATATATTGTAGTCTAAAATTATTTTAAACATTTGTTGCAGCATTTTTTTTAGCCAAATCTATAGCTGATTTTAACTCTGAAAAAAATAATTCTGCTTCTTTTTTATTTCGAATTGATTTCGTCAAATTATCAATATTAGTTGATTCTTTAGAATCTCTGCTTTCTTTAATATTCTTCTCAGAAGCAGAAGCTAAAGCAATTTCCTGAATTTTATTAATCTTATTTTGAATAGAATCTTTCATAGAACAAATTTAAACATTATTGATTTAAATTAAACATATAATATCTATAAAGATCATTCGTTTTTCTTTGAAAATCAAAAGGTTCTGGTTTTGGCTTAAAAAATGCCAATCCATTATTATCTAATTCAATTGTTCCATTACGAAGTAATCTAACATACCAATCTACTCCGATAATCACTAAAAAGTCTTTCAAATTTTTATAATTATATCTAAACATTCTATGATATAGATTTGCTCGTAAATCATCTGAGCCATCAATACCAATTGAAATATGAGGATTGTTTTTTAAAAAAGTTATCGAAAACAAAATGATTGTCGAAAACACTTTATTACTATCCTTATGTTTAAGATTTACCGAATCATTTATTTTTCCATTTCTATCAAATGGACCAAAAGCCAAATTATAAACATTCGGCAGTAAGGATTCTGCAATATTTGTAAACTTAACTTTAAGTTGAGTTATTGTGCTATCCTTTAATACAGATTCAAAAATATATTGGTCAAAATTGGGACTTACATAAATAGCTTCAAAGGTGTCTTCTAAGTTAATTTTAATCATAAAAAATATCAAATTTGATCAAATACAAAAGAACAAATTTAGCATAATTTTCTTACAAATAAAATTTATTGTTATTGTTCATATTATTTTAAACTTGAACTCTCTTCCACTTACCTCTTTTATAAAAAAAGATCCCCGTTAAAGTTATCGCAGTTTCAGCAACAGGAATCGCAATAAAAACACCGGTTGGTCCCATATTAAAATGTTTTGCAAGAACAAAAGCTAATGGAATCTGAAACAGCCAAAATCCGAAAAAGTTAATTCCGGTTGGTGTCCAAGTATCTCCCGCCCCATTAAAAGTATTGATTAAAACCATTCCGCTTCCGTAGAAAATAAATCCGATACTCATAATCTGCAATGCTTCAATTGCAATGGTTTTTACCTGTAGATCATTCGTGAAAAACGAAATAATGTATTGTCCAAAAACTAACGTAATAACCATAATCGAAGCCATGAAAATCACATTATATCGGGCTGTTGTATAAACCGATTTTTCGGCACGTTCAATTTGTTTGGCTCCTAAGTTTTGTCCCACCAAAGTTGCAGCGGCATTACTCAATCCCCAAGCGGGAAGTATGAAAAACATCATTATTCTTAAAGCCGTTTGGTAACCTGCAGAACCGTGATCGCCTCCTGTTGTCGCCACTAATTGTGCCAAGAAAATCCAACTGCAGGAAGCAATTACAAATTGCAGAATTCCAGGTGCGGCAATTTTTACTAAAGCTTGTATCTGTTTAAAATCGGGAGCAAAATATGGAATCTTAATTTTTAAAACTCCATTTCCAAAAAACAAATGATATACTTGATACAAAACTCCAATACTTCTTCCTATAGTTGTTGCCAACGCCGCGCCGACTAATCCAAAAGCGGGAACTGGTCCAAAACCATTAATTAAAATCGGACATAAAATGATATTGCAAATATTGGCAATCCAAAGGCTTTTCATAGCAATAGCTGCATTTCCTGCTCCACGGAAAATTCCATTTATTAAAAACAAAAGCATAATGCACAAACTAGAACCAATCATAATCTGAGTAAATTGGAAACCATGTTCGGCAGATTCTACAGAAGAACCCATTAAGATCAAAATATCTTTTGCGTATACAATTCCAAGAATACTCATCACACTATTAATAGCAAATGCTACAATAATAGCTTGCATTCCAGCTTTTGCTGCTGCGATAGGATCTTTTTCTCCAATACGTCTCGCCACAACTGCGGTTGCAGCCATACTCATTCCAATAGCAAGAGAATAGATTACTGTTAACACAGATTCGGTTAAACCAACGGTTTGAATAGCAAAACTGCTGTGTTCTAAATGCCCGACGAAATATAAATCGACTAGAGCAAAAACCGATTCCATCATCATTTCTAAAACCATCGGAATGGCCAATAGAATTACAGCTTTTTTAATACTTCCAGAAGTATAATCAAAAGATTCGTCGCCTTTTAAGGCTTGTTTAATTGTGGTAAAAATTTTAGAAAAGAAACTTTTCTTTATAGTTGTTTCTGTCATGATATTTTAGGATAAAAATGATAAAATTCGTCCAGATGTATCTTAATCTGAACTAAAAAAGTAAACGTAAGTATCCTAATTATTCTAAAAAAATAAAATAGGATTAGGCAGAAACAATCATATGCTGTAGATTTTCAAGGGAGTAAATATAAGTAATATTTCTAAAGAAAAATTAATCTAGTAATTTTTTACTTACTCGACTGCTTGCAATTAATGAAGCAACAAACCCTAAAGAAATAATGGTCGTCATTACGATTAGAACATTTTCAATTGTAAAAACAACTGGATAAGCCAAGGTTGGCGTAATCATAATAAGTTCAAATTTCTGCTGTAATATCACGAGGATAATGCCCAAAACGAGTCCAATTAAACCGCCAAAAACGCTTAATAAAGTTCCTTGAAGCAGAAATATTTTTCGAAGATCGCCAATATCAGATCCTAAATTGAAAAGAGTTTTAAGGTTTCCTTTCTTTTCTAAAATCATCATAATCAATGCGCCAATCAAATTAAAAAGTGCCACAATGATAACTAATGTAAAGATTAAATACACAGCAATATTCTCTGTATTAAGCATTTTATACAAAGACTCATTCAGCTGTGCCCTGTTTTTTAAAGTAATTTTATCTTTAAAAATAGAATTAAGCTGTTTCTTTACAGCATCTTCATCTGCGTTTTCTTTTAATTTAAATTCTAGTCCAGAGATTTGATTATGCTTATACATTAACAATTCTTGCACTAAATCTAAATCTGCAAATACATATTTTGAATCTAAATCTTCGCTAATTGAATAAATTCCAACAGGCAATACATCCGTTTTATTGAAAGCTTCTTCTGGATTTTCAATTCCACCTTTTCCTGGTTTCGGAGCAAAAATCTGAAGCGGGTTTTCAAAATCTAAAATTCCCATGGAGAAATTTTGAGCTAAGCCATAGCCAATTACAACCTGGTAACTTTCTGGTTTCAGCCACTGACCATTAAAAAGTTTCTTCTTGATATCGTTGACAACGGGATATAAGCTGTCAACTCCTTTCAAATAGGTAACTTGCTGTTTGTCTTTGAATAAAAACAGCACACGCTCTTCTATAATTTTGGTATAAGAAACAACACCATTGATTTTCTTGATCTGATTTTCCTGATCTGGAGTAAATAAAAAAGACTTTCCATAGGTGCTTGTCAATTTTAAATCGGGATCAATTTCATTTGTAAATGAAAGACTAAAAACTTTAAGTCCGCTGAAAACAGACAAAACCACAAACAAAGCCATTGTACCAACAATGATTCCCATGCTGGCAATACGATTGATAATATTAATAGCATTGTTTTTACTGCTGCTAAAAATATAACGTTTGGCTATGTATAAGGGGAAATTCAAATTATGACTTTCTTCTTTTTTCTAAAAGATCACGGTTTTCTATTGGGTTTTCTTTTCCTGCAAGTGCATTGTCAATTTTCTCTATATAATCTAGAGAATCATCTATAAAGAATACCAAATTCGGAACACGGCGTAATTGCAAACGCACACGCTGCGCCAAATCATGTTTGATTAAAGTTGTGTTCGTTTTTATTGCTTCTAAAGTTTCTTTGGCTTTTTCTTGCGGAAAAATGCTTAAATACACTGTTGCTACAGATAAGTCTGTAGTTACACTTACTTTGGATACTGAAATTACCAAGTTTGTAATTCCGTTTTTTCTCACTTCACCTTGCAAAATGTCAACCAGATCTTTCTGAAGAACACCGCCTATTTTTTTCTGTCTATTTGTTTCCATACTGCAAAAATACTAAAATTTAGTCGTATTACATGTTCTTTTAATTGTTTTAAAAGCTGATAAAGGTCATAGCGTTTGAGGGAATTATTCTACATATTTGATATAAATATAAAACTAATCTATCATGAAAAAAAGAGAACCAATTAGTCACATTATGACAAAAACCGTAGTGACTGCAAACGAAAAAGATGATCTAAAAACAGTAGTCGAAAAATTAAAAGCAAATACAATTCGCCATATTCCAATTGTAAAAGGTAAAGAAGTAATCGGAATAATTAGCCGAACAGATATTAACCGATTAACTTTTGGAGCTTTATTTGAAGGTCAGGACAATGCTGATGAAGCTATATTAGAAATGCTAACTGTTCCTCAGGTAATGACTTCGAAGCCAAAAACCGTTTCGGCTGATACTATAATAAGAGATTTGGCTGAAATTTTTGTGAAAGAAGATTTCCATGCGCTTCCTGTTGTTGATAATGGTGAGCTTAAAGGAATTGTAACAACTACCGATGTTATAAAATATTTATTAGAACAATACGATTAATTATACTTCAATAAAAAAGGGAGCTAAATGCTCCCTTAAATTTTATCTATCTTGCAACCATCCTTCCGGATTATTGTTAGATGTATTTTGAAGAATCAAAAACTTTATTACTGTCTTTCCAGTATCTCCACTCGTTCTTACTTTTCCAATGCTTTGTTTCAATTTTACTTTATCTCCCTGTTCCACAAAAACCTGACTCAGATTCTGATATACTGTAAAATAATCTCCATGCTGAATAAAAACTGCTCTATTTACAGGGGACAATGCAATTACTTTTGATACAACACCATCAAATACAGCTCGCGCAGTGGCTCCTTGTTCTGTTGTTATTTCTACTCCAGAATTATGAACAGTTAAAGATGGATGTAGCGGGTGTGGTTGGTCTCCGTAACCAAGAGAAATAAATCCCTTTTCTACTGGCCATGGCAATTTTCCACGGTTTGCCTTAAAGTCTGCGGCCAAAATCTTGCCTTCAGGTGTTAATGCAATTTTGTCTGAAGAATATGTTTTAGGCGGATCATTACTTTCTGTAGTTTTACCTTCTGCTATTCTCTTTCTTCTCTCTTCTTCTGCTTTCTGATTTGCTAATCTAATTTGTTCTCGAATCAATTCTTTGATTTTTGCATCAATTCTTCTCGATTCCTGCTGTTTAGATTTTGTATCTGCAATAATTTTATTCTTATCTTTTTTAAGCGAATTAACAAGTTTCTGCTGTTCCTTTTTTTCTGCTTCGAGAGAAACTTTCTCTTTTTGATTTTCGGCAATTATTTTTTTCTTTACTTGTCTTTGCCCATCCAATTTAGCATTAAAATCAACTAACTGAGCAGTTTTTGACTGGATTTCAAGACCTTGATTTTTTCTAAAAGCAGTATATTGCTTTAAATATTGTGCTCTTTTATAAGCTTGTAAAAAACTTTCAGAAGATAAAATGAACATGGCACGGCTCTGTTCAGAACGGCTTTTGTATGATTTTAAAATCATCTTGGCATAATCTTCTTTTAGAACTTTTAGTTCTTTTTTAAGTTTATTTACCTGAACCTGATTTATATACATGTCATTACTAATCAGCTTTTCTTGCTTTGCTGTCGTATTAATTAATTTCTCTTTCAGCTTGATTTTGTTTGCCTGAATTATATATTCATTTACAGCAGATTTCTCTTTTTTTCGAACAGACTGAAGCATCTTTTCGTTATCTCTGATTTCCTGCTGAATTTGAGCTTTACGCTGTTCCAGTTTTTCTTGCTGTGAATCCTGCGCCCATACAAATGTAGTGGCGCAAACTAAAACTAGACTTAGAAGAAATTTTGGCATGTTTCTGTTTTTATTTTTGCAAATTTACTTAATTGTAACTTTTTTATAACCGCTTGGAACACTATACGGAAAAGAAAGTTCTTCATTAAATGAAATATTGTTATAATTTAAATTAATACTTGTTTTGCCTTTTGGCTGCACTGCATTGATTTCTATACTTGTCGGTAATATTCCCTGATCAAAATTTTTAGTATCTGAATAAGCTATTTGCAACGTTCTGTTTTCAGATGGCTGCGAAATCTCTTCTTTCTGAATCAAATATTTTTCTCCATCTAAGAAAAAGGTCTTTTTTAAATTTGCGTCCTTTTCCTCATCAAGTCTAAATAGATTATCTACAATTGTCTGTGTATATTTTCCTTTTCTTAAATCGTCAAAAGCTTCTCCAACCAATAGATTTTGAACTTTAGAATAATCTAAATCTGTTCCAAGCCATTTGCTTAAACTTGTAAAATCGCCTTCATAATAAGTCCCGTTCATTTTTTCATAATAACTTACCGCTGAAGGTGTTATTAAAGCTTTTGCCATTGTAATTCCTAAGAAACGTACGCTTATTAAAATCTGTTTGTCCTTTTCAATTCTAATTTCGGCAGTAACATTTTGGCTTTGTTTTTCATCAGCATATCTTGCGCTCGCTTTTATGTATAAAGTAGAAAAATCTAACTTGTTGTCGTAATGTTTTTCGATTACTTTTTTGTCTTCTTTTGGTGCAATTGTCTGGCTTGTATTTCCTTGCACTGCTACCGCTTTCGATTTACATGAAATTACGGCAATAGACAATGCTAGTATTGATATATATTTTTTCATTTAAATTTTATTTTTTCTTTTTTAATACTTCATTTGCCTTCAAAAAGTATTCCTCTTTTTTCTTTGCATTCCCCAATCCATTGTATGCCTCTCCTAACTGAATATTAAAATTTGATTCTAATTTTACGTCATCCACTACATAATCAAGACCCATTTCTAAGACGGTTTTTGCATTTTTAAATTGTTTCAGCTGATTACTTCCTAAACCAGCATAATAGTAAAACTGAGCCTGACTCGGATAAACTTCAATCAGCATCATAGCTCTTTTAGTCATTGGCTCGTATTGTTTTGCTTGCGAATAGGCTTCCAGCAATAACATATTGGTTTCAAGATCTGTATCTGAATTGGCGCTTAAATCTTTTTCGTAATATTTAATCGCATTTTCAAACTGTCCTTTACTATGATAAAATTTTCCAATTTCTTTGGCAACATCAACATCTTTGTCATTATCAAAGTAAGAAATAGCTTTTTCTAAATCGGCAGAATACTGTGGATTTTTATTTACATAAATCAAAAATTCATTCAAAGTCCTGTGTTTGATTTTTGAATCGATTTTTGAACTTGCTAAAATCACATTCATCGATTTTATAGCTTTATCGGCCTGATTGGCATCTAGATAAGTTTTGAATAAACTCACCTGTCCCCACTCAGAATTTGGAATTTCTTTAGCCAACTGTTTTGCTACTTCAAGCGATTTCTCATTTTCATTGTTTTTTGAATACAATAAAATAAGATTCAAATAATTGGATTCTTCTTTCGGATCTTTTTTAATTTGCTGAACTAAATTGTCAATTTCAGCATTTTGATATTTTCCTTGAGATAAAATCTGAGCTTTATAAATTTCGCGATCCGAAGATTTTCCGAACTTATCGTTCATTTCATTAATCGCAATTAATGCTTTGTCATACTGATTGGTAATCATGTACAACGAAATCAAATCGTCTTTGTACTCTTCGTCAAAAACAATTATTTTTTGAATAATCTCAATTGCAAGAGGATAATTTTTTGTCTCGTAACTTACATCGTAAATTCCAAGCCAAAACCATTTGTTTTTTGGATCAAGCTGTGTGGCTTTTTCAAAAGCAGTCTGTGCATTTTGATATTCTTTAAGCGCAAAATAGTTTTTTCCTAATTCAAAATAAGCTACTGCATCATTGGGTTTAAGTTTAATACATTTCTCCAATGATACAATAGCTTTATCATAATTTTCAATTCCTTTTTGTTTTAATGATTCATAAAATGAGTCCTGATATTCGTCTGTTGCCATAGCGATATCTTCGGGTTCTGTCTGAGCAAAAACCGAAAATGATGTGCTGAATAAAGCAAAAATCAATATTGTAAAAACTCCTTTTTTAATCATTTCTAAAAATTACATTTTAAACAAAACGAAACTTTCTTATTTTTTATTTTATTCTAAAACAGCGTAATCTCCAATGCTGATGCTTGTAAATTTGCCATCGTAACTTACATGGTTTCCGATCATTGCATTATCTAAAGCAGCATTTTTAATTTGAGAATACGTCTGGATCAAACTGTTTTTGATTGTACTGTCTGTTACATGACAACCATTTCCAAGCGAAACATTTGGACCAATCGTAGTGTTTTTCAAAACCACATTTTGCCCAATATAACAAGGAGGAATAATGGTTGAATTTTCTAAAGTCACACCATAATCTACCAAATGTTCTCCGTCATTGTGAAGAAAACCAAGCATTCTTGTATTGGTTTCAACCGTAACATCTTTGTTACCACAGTCCATCCACTCGTCTACGCTTCCTGTTTTGAAAACTTTTCCGTTTGCCATCATCGCTTTGATACCATCATTAATCTGGTATTCTCCACCATTCTGAATATTATTATCTAAAACATTTTGAAGTTCATTTTTCAGAATTCCAACTTCTTTAAAATAATAAATTCCAATAACAGCTAAATCGCTTACAAACTCTTTTGGTTTTTCAACCAACTCTATAATTTCATTATTCTGGTTCAATTTTACCACACCAAAAGCTTCTGGCTGATCTACTTGTTTTACCCAAATTACAGCATCGGCTTCGGGATCTAGTTCAAAATCAGCTCTAATTAAAGTATCTGCGTAAGCAATTACCGCTGGTCCAGAAAGAGATTCTTTTGCACACATAATAGCATGTCCAGTTCCTAGTGGCTGATCTTGACGATAGATTGAAGCTTTTGCTCCTAATCCTTTTGCCAAATCTTCTAAACTTGCTACAACATCATCTCCAAAGAACGCTTCATCTCCTAAAATAAAAGCAACTTCTTCAATTGGTTCTTTTAATATTTTGGCAATATCTTCAACTAAACGGTGTACAATCGATTTTCCTGCAACTGGAATTAACGGTTTTGGAACCGTTAATGTATGTGGTCTCAATCTTGATCCGCGGCCTGCCATTGGCACAATTATTTTCATTCTTTAATTTGATTTTATAAGAAGATTTGTCAAAATCTTCATTGGGTTTGGTCTTTGTTTTTTCTACTATTTTACTCCAGTGCTTCCAAAGCCTCCTTCACCTCTTGATGTTTCAGTAAGTGTTTCAACTTCTATCCACTCTGCTCTTTCGTGTTTTGCAATAATCAGCTGTGCAATTCGCTCTCCATTTTCGATTACAAAATCGTCATTAGATAAATTTACTAAAATTACTCCGATTTCCCCTCTGTAATCTGCATCAACAGTTCCAGGCGAATTTAAAACAGTTACTCCTTTTTTTGCTGCCAGACCGCTTCTTGGTCTTACTTGTGCTTCATAACCAATTGGTAATTCAATAAAAAGTCCTGTTTTTACAATTGTTCTTTCTAAAGGTTTTAACGTAATAGGTTCTATAATATTGGCACGCAGATCCATTCCTGCAGAAGCAATCGTTTCGTAATTTGGTAAATCGTGCTGTGATTTATTGATAATTTGAATTTTCATTTTTGAATATAATTTTCTTAAAACGTCTTATTTTCTCTTCATTATTCCTTTTATAGTATCTTTTTCAAAATGGTAAACCATGTACATAAAGATTAAAAGAAGTGGAATTCCAACATAATATTTTTCTCTAAATCCGTAAAATGAGATAATCGAAAATACTATCGAAACGCCTAAATAAGCACCAATCTTGTTCATATCATAAGGAATCGGATAATATTTATTTCCTAATACATAAGAAATAAGCATCATACTTCCGTAAGCTGAAATGGTCGCAATAGCAGAACCATAATAGCTGTATTTTGGAATTAAAAGATAATTTAAAATCAAAGTAACAATGGCACCTACAATAGATATGTATGCTCCAATTTTTGTTTTATCGGTCAACTTATACCAAACCGATAAATTATTATAAATGCCTAGAAAGAAATTTGCCAAAATAATAAGCGGTACAACTTTCATGGCTTCCCAATACGATTTGTTATCTAATAATAAGTATTTTAAAACGTCTGCAAAAACAATTACACCCAATAAAATCAACGAGCCTAAAATCACGAAATATTTGGTAATAACGGCATAAGTCTGTGGCGCGTTTTCATTTTTGGCATGACTAAAAAAGAACGGCTCAATTCCTAATCTAAAAGCTGTTGCAAAAAGAACCATAAACAATCCTAATTTGTAACAAGCAGAATAAGCTCCAACTTCAGATTTTGCTAAGTTTTCTGGAAGCAAATATCCTAATAGAATTTTATCGAAGTGTTCGTTGACAGCAAAAGCCAATCCAGCCACCAAAATAGGAAGTCCGTATTTCATCATTTTTTTCCAAAGAACAGGATCAAATTTTCGTCCAAGAGAAAGATAATTCGGAGAAAGCACAATAAATGTCGCCAAACTTGCCAAAAGGTTTGCAATAAAAATATAAGCTATCTGGAAGTTTTGTACATATAAATTATCCCAAATAGAATTCGGATTTGCCTCTGCTAATTTTGGAAGATACATTAAGAAAAATATATTCAGTAATAAGTTTATCACAACATTTCCAATCTTAATAGCTGCATAAACCATCGGTCTCTGATTCGCCCTAAGTTTAGAAAATGGGATTAAGACTAATGCATCTAAAACTAAAATCCAAATTGTATAGGTAATATACTGAACATCTACTTCCGCCAAGTTTGCTAATGTGTTTCTAAAAATCAATCCTGCGAAAAGAAAAATTATAGAAGTCCAAAATATTGAAATGGTAGATGTTGCAATTACATTTTTCTTATCCTCTTCTGCACTGTAAAATCTAAAAAACGCAGTTTCCATTCCGTATGAAAGAACCACATTAAAGAAAACCATCCAAGACAATACAATTGAAACTTCACCATACTCTGCTGTAGGCAAAATTCCTGTATACAATCTCACTAATAAAAAACTCAGCATTCTTGGTAAAACTGTTGCCAGTCCGTAAATTGCCGTTTGCTTGAATAGATTTTTATATAATCCCAAAATATAATTCTAATAATGTTTGTAAGACAAAAATAACCATTTCTTTTGTTTAATGATGTTTTTGTTGGTGCAATAAAGAAAACTTCTGATTGTTTTTAGACAGTCAATTTCTTTTCGTCCAAAATTTTCACAAAATGAAATCCTCTTGGCGCATAACCCTGATTATAATAAAATCTATGAGCTCCAAAATTTCCTGTAAATGCATCCAAAACGATACTGCTGCAATTTAACTCGATAGCTTTTTTATCTACATAATCGGTAAGCATTTTCCCGATTCCTTTAGATCGGTATTCTGGATTAACAACAAAATTGTCAATCTCAAGATATTTTCCTGTCCAAAGTTTTGTAGCCGACCAACAACCTGTCAACCCAAGACAAATATCATCTTCAAAAACTGCAATCTGAATATAATTATGCGGAAGCATTTCAGAAAGAAATGATTTATATTTTTCAAGAGAAATATTTGGATATAAAAATCGTATTGTATTAATCTGAGCTGCCATTTCTTCAATGGTCGTAAGCTCTTGTATTTGTAAAGCCATTGTATAAAAGAATAGAGATTCAAAAATACTTAAAATATAAGATAAGCCGAGAGGAATTAAACTTTGAAAAAAAATTTTAACAAAAAAAGAAGAATTATTGTACAAAGTAATCTTAAAATACTTATCTTTAACTAATTATAACACATTTTTTTAACAGAACATGTGAAATATATAAAATTTAGTTAAAAATTATGTAACATTTTTTTTACAGTCTTTGATTAAATTTGTTTCAAAGGGAATGAGAAAGCTAGATACAACCCTTCAAAAAAAAGAAAGCACCGGGACTGATAAAGCTTGTTTGTTCCCATAAAAGACAAAGCATAAGGGATTGATTCAGCTGTATTGTAACCCTAATAAAAACAGAGCACTGGGACTGATAAAGCTTGTTTGTTCCCATAAAAGACAAAGCACAAGGGATTGATTCTGCTGTATTGTAACCCTTAAAAAAACAGAGCACTGGGATTAATAAAGCTAGTTTGTTCCCATGAAAGACAAAGCACACAGAGTTATCTGTCTATTTTTATAAAATGGTAGTGATTCTCAACTTAACTATAATTTGAGAATCACCATTTTATAAAAGTATTTTTAAAAAAGAATAAAACTTCCAATAAAAGAAAAGCCAGCTAATGCTGGCTTTTCTTTTATATATTATGGAATAGATTATCCGTTTAAAGCTTCTGCTCCACCAACAATTTCCAAAATCTCACTTGTAATCGCAGCTTGACGAGCTTTGTTATAAGTTAATTTCAATTGGTTTCTTAAAGCTGTTGCGTTATCTGTTGCTTTGTGCATTGCAGTCATACGTGCTCCATGCTCAGAAGCGAATGAATCGCGGATACCTTTGTACAATTGCGTTTTTAAAGACTTCGGAATCAAAGCCAATACAATCTCTTCTTTCCCTGGTTCAAAAATATAATCTCCAGAAGTTGCAGCAGTATCAGTGTTAATAGGTGCTAACGGTAAAAACTGCTCTACTTGAACAATCTGAGTCGCAGCATTTTTAAACTGATTGTAAACTAACTCAATTCTGTCGTATTCTCCAGTTAAAAACTTTTGTGTTAAATCATCTGCAATTCCAGCAACATTTTCAAATGTCAAATTATCAAAAATTGCATTATGATGACCGTGAATTTTATGCGTTTTGATTAAAGCATCACCACCTTTTTTACCAATGGCAAAAACGTCAACTTGCTTTCCTGCATAAAAATCAGTACGATTTTTAATCTCTTTAATAATATTCGAATTGAAAGCTCCACATAAACCTCTGTTTGAAGTTACAGCAACTAACAATACTTTTTTTACTTCACGTTGTGTAGTGTAATCTCCTCCTATTTCACCTTCTAGTGTAGCAGAAAGATCTTGCAATAACTCCGTTAATTTCTCGGCATAAGGACGCATTGCAGTGATTGCATCTTGTGCTTTCTTCAGCTTTGCAGCAGAAACCATTTTCATAGCCGATGTAATCTGCATCGTCGATGAAACGGAAGTAATTCTATTACGGATTTCCTTTAAATTTGCCATCTATTAATTAGAAAATGTGACAATTTTAAAATTAGATAATTAGAAGAATGATTGAACATTTTCTAATTATCTAATTTACCAATTATCTTATTAGTTATATTTTGCTGAAACTTCTTTTGCTGCTTTTTCGATAACGTCTGTAATAGCGTCATCTAATTTACCAGCTTTCAAAGCGTTAAGTGTATCTTTATGCTTGCTGTTTAAGTATGCTAAGAAATCAGCTTCGAATTCTTTTACTTTATTAACAGGAACATTTCTTAATAAGTTTTTAGAACCAGCGTAGATAATTGCTACTTGGTTTTCAACTGTATAAGGATCATTTAAACCTTGTTTCAAGATCTCAACGTTTCTTTTACCTTTTTCAATTACGTTTAAAGTAACTGAATCTAAGTCAGAACCAAATTTAGCGAAAGCTTCTAATTCACGGAATTGAGCTTGATCTAATTTTAAAGTTCCAGAAACTTTTTTCATTGATTTAATTTGAGCATTACCTCCAACACGAGATACAGAGATACCTACGTTAATTGCAGGACGAACCCCAGAGTTGAACAAATCTCCGTCAAGGAAAATCTGACCATCTGTAATAGAGATTACGTTTGTTGGGATATATGCAGAAACGTCACCAGCTTGAGTTTCGATAATTGGTAAAGCAGTTAATGAACCACCACCTTTTACGATAGACTTGATAGAATCTGGTAAATCGTTCATGTTTTTAGCGATACCATCATCAGCAATTACTTTACAAGCACGCTCTAATAAACGAGAGTGTAAGTAGAAAACGTCTCCAGGGTAAGCTTCACGTCCTGGTGGTCTTCTTAATAAAAGAGAAACCTCACGGTAAGCAACAGCTTGTTTAGACAAATCATCATAAACGATAAGAGCTGGACGACCAGAATCTCTGAAGTACTCTCCAATTGCAGCACCAGCGAATGGAGCATAAACTTGCATTGGAGCTGGGTCAGAAGCATTAGCAGCAACGATAACTGTATAAGCCATTGCTCCTTTTTCTTCTAACATTTTAGCGATTCCTGCTACAGTTGAAGCTTTTTGTCCAATTGCAACATATATACAGAATACAGGTTTTCCTGCATCGTAAAATTCTTTTTGATTTAAGATTGTATCGATACAAACAGTAGATTTTCCTGTTTGACGGTCACCAATAACAAGCTCACGCTGTCCACGACCAACTGGGATCATAGCATCAACCGCTTTAACTCCTGTTTGTAATGGCTCAGTTACTGGCTGACGGAAGATAACACCAGGTGCTTTTCTTTCTAAAGGCATTTCGTATAAGTCACCACCAATTGGTCCTTTTCCATCAATTGGAAAACCAAGAGTGTTTACTACACGTCCTACCATTTGCTCACCTACTTTAAGAGAAGCAATACGTTGAGTTCTTTTTGCAGTAGATCCTTCTTTAAGTCCAGTTGATGGCCCTAATAATACAACCCCAACATTGTCCTCCTCAAGATTCAATACGATACCTTCCATACCGTTATCAAATTCTACTAACTCTCCATATTGTACATTAGATAGCCCGTAAACACGAGCAATACCGTCTCCAACTTGAAGTACTGTTCCTACTTCCTCTAGCGTAGCACCAGATTCAAAACCTTCTACTTGCTTTCTTAATATTGCTGAAATTTCAGCAGGTTTGATTTCCGCCATCTTAATTTATAATTTAGACACTTTTTGTGTTATAAAACTAATTACTTAACTCTCTTTTTAATACTTGTAATCTGTTTGCAACAGAAGCATTGTATTGATTATCTCCTATTCTCAAAATAAATCCACCAATGATTGAAGGATCTACAATATTTTCAATTGTAATTTTTTTATCTGATAAAGTTGCAACTTTTGCTAAAACTTTAGCTTCTAAAGCGGCATCCATTGGGATAGCTGTAGTAACTTTTGCTACTTCAACCCCATTGTTTTCATCAAATAATTTATTGTATTCTACTGCAATTGCATCTAGAATTTCAAATCTTTTGTTTTCAAATAATAAACGGAACAATCCTTTTGTTACTCCATTTACATTTGCAAAAACTTCTAAAAGAGCACTTTCTTTAACCTCAACAGTTGTTGTTGGGTTTTGAATAAATGTACTCAATTCTGTATTTGTCCCAATTGCATTTGCAATTGATTTCATATCGTTATTTACAGCTTCGGCAACACCTTTAGAGTTTGCTAAGTCCAGAATTGCTTTTGCATAACGAATTGCTGCTCTTGTACCTGCCATAATCTTAGTTTAACTTTACGTCACCTAACATTTTCTCAACCAATTTAGTTTGAGATTCTTTGTTAGATAATTCTTCTTTTAATAATTTTTCAGCAATACTCAATGATAGAGAAGAAACTTGAGATTTCAATTCTGCCATTGCAGCATTTTTTTCGCTTTCGATAGCCGCTTTAGCTTGATCAATCATTTTTTGACCAGCTTCTTGCGCTTCGTTTTTAGAATCAGCAATCATTTTCTCTTTCATCTCGCGAGCTTCTTTCAACATCGCGTCACGTTCAGCACGAGCTTCATTCAAAATTCTTTGATTGTCAGCTTGTAAATTTTCCATTTCTCTCTTTGCATTTTCAGCAGAAAGTAATGCATTTTTAATACCTTCTTCTCTTGCAGTAATAGATTCCATAATTGGTTTCCAAGCAAATTTTACTAAAAGCAAAATTAATATTACCAAGATTAAAGCCTGCCAGAAGAATAATCCGAATGAAAAATCGTTAATTAACTTATCCATTTTATATAACTATATTAAATATTTAATTTCTTTTTTAAAAGTAACAACATCTTTAACCAACCGTTAAAGATGCTGTTATTTCTCTCTTTATTATTTTCCTAAGATTAAAGCAGCGAATGCTAAACCTTCTAATAAAGCCGCGATAATGATCATCGCAGTTTGAATTTTACCAGCAGCTTCTGGCTGACGAGCAATAGCGTCCATAGCAGATCCACCGATTTTACCTAAACCTAAACCTGCACCGATTACTACTAAACCAGCACCTACTAAAGTTGGAATTGTTCCCATAACTATTTATATATATAAAATTAAACTTCTAAAATTAAATAATCGCAGTTTCGTCTTCATGGTGGTGAGCGTGATCATGATCTTGAACAGCCATACCAATAAACAATGATGATAACATTGTGAAGATAAACGCTTGTAAAAATGCAACCAAAATTTCAATAACAGAGATAAACAAAGTTAATCCTAATGAGATTGGTAAATCTGCTGCTAAATTTTTTCCAACAAAAATCATTGCAATTAAACTCATAATTACTACGTGACCCGCAGTAATGTTTGCGTACAAACGAATTAATAATGCGAATGGTTTTGTTAGTGTTCCTAAAATCTCAATTGGAGCTAAGATAATTTTCATTGGAACTGGTACTCCTGGCATCCAGAAGATGTGTCCCCAATAATCTTTGTTTGCACTAAATTGAGTAATAATAAATGTAAAGGCAGCTAAACAAACTGTAATAGCAATGTTTCCTGTTACGTTGATTCCTAACGGAGTCATTCCTAATAAATTTAAAATCCAAACAAAGAAAAATACTGTCAATAGGTAACCCATATATTTACGGTATTTTTTCTCTCCAATATTAGGAACTGCAATTTCATCTCTGATGAAAATTACTAATGGTTCTAAAACTCTACCAAATCCTGTTGGGATCGGTCCTTTTTTATATGATTTTGCTAAACCAGTAAACATAAAGAATAATAGTACTGATACGAAAAGCATTGAAACAACATTTTTAGTAATAGAAAAATCTAATGGTTTTTCGTTTGATGGATGACCGTGCTCATCAAAGTTGATTGTTCCAGCTGCATCTGTTTTGTAAATTTTACCGTGAACTAATTTGTAGTAGCTACCGTCAACTTCTGCAACTTCTTCTCCGTGGTGTAATTTTGAAGAAGAGAAAACTTTTAAACCTCCATCAATAAGAATAACTGGTAATGGAAAACCGTAGTGTTTATTTTCTTTTTCATCTGAAAAGAAAACGAAATCATGAGAATCTTGTAAGTGGTGATCAATAAATGCATCCACTTTTGCCTTTGGGTCAAGAGCAACATGCTCTCCCTCTTCGTGAGCATTATGTGAAACTACTTTCTCTTCGTGAGCAGTTTCAGTTTGTACATGCGTCGAGTCATTCTCTGGATTTGCAAAACCCATAATCGGTAGAGAAGCTACAAAAGCAGCAAGAATAAAGCTGAGTGGTTTGTTTGAAATCACCATATCGTGGAAAATCTTATTTTTTTACGTTTCTAAAATTTGGTGCAAAGGTACATTTTTTATTAATATTCAAAAGGATATGAAAAATTATTTTTAAACCTTGTTTTAAAGAATTGTTATTTTAAGGCTTTTCATTTAATAATCGGACAGTTAAAAGCGTCTGAAATAACAAAAACAGCACAAATGTTATAAAAAAACTGACTTTTTCAACATTGGTTTCCCCTGTTTGATTTTTTAAAATTGGCTGCAGAACTAAATAGGCTAATAACATTTGTGTAAAAGTCCCGAATAGAAATGTCATTCCGACGATTTCAAAATTCTTGTTTTTTACTACTAATAATATAAGATATAACAAAGATGAAATCACAAAGAAAGATATGTACAGTAATTCTAAACTGTAATGAAATTTCTCCGTATTAATTTCACTAAATAAAAAAATGGCTTTATGTAGAATATAGGTTCCTAAAGCAAGGCATAACAAATAAAAAATCGGTTTGTAATTTTTTGAAAGCATTTGAAATATTTTTTGTGCAAAGATGCAATTTTTATCTCAAGACGTTTTACATACAAACTACTTTGTTTTATTGATATCATTTACTTGTCGGATTACATTATATAATGCAACTCCAACGCCGACCAATACAAAAATGGTATTATAATAAACTTTCGGGCTCGGATGTTTTTCATCAAGCCAAGTCCCGAAATAAGAGAATACAAAAATAATGACTCCCATTTGAAAGGGAATATTAATAAATGCTAACCATTTATTTCTTCTATCATTATTCGGTTCCTTTTCCATCTTCTAGCATGATTACAGGATTTGAATGGGCAAGCATGGTACAGGTTGCTGTGAAGTCGGCTCCTGGTTCTATTGAAAGTTTTCCTACTGCCACTTCTCCGTGTATTTGGGCGGTCGATTTAATATTAAGGGTTTCCAGAACTTTTATCTTTCCGTGAAATTCTCCTTCAATATCAGCATTATTACAAATTATTTCTCCTTTAACGGCTCCTTTTGCCCCAATCACTATTTTGCCTTGCGAAGTAAAGTTTCCTATCAATTCGCCGTCTAATCTAAAATCGGCTTTTGAGACTATGTCTCCTACTATTGATGTTCCTTCTACAATTCTATTTGTTCTTCCTAATTGTTCAGTTCCGTTTTTCTTTACTTTTTCAAACATGGCGGTTAAGATTTAAGGGGTTTTGGGGGCCAAGTATGCGTCCAAATTCTTTTTGATCTGAACGATCTTGTAATTATCATTTGATATTATTATTGCTTGATCTGGGATTTTATATTTTTTATCGTCTCTGAAAACTCCTGCAATATCATTTGCATAAGCCTCAGATTTTAAACCATGAATAACTACAAAACTTTCTGTTTTATTGTATTTATCCAAAGATGTTGTCAATCTTTCGTAATTTTCAACTAATAAAAATACTCGGATTGCTTCTTCAATTCTTTTAACTGCTTTTGTATCGCTGTTAGAAATACGATATAAGATTTTCCAGTTTTTAGTATCGGTTGTTGTGAAACTAAGTTTCTCCAAAACAGGAACTTGTTTCTCTAGAATTTCTCTGGCATTTTTACCTTCTTCACTGTTTGGATAATTATCTGCCACATTCTCAAGTCCTTTTTTATACGCTTCTAGACCATTTACTTTTCCTAAAGTATTGGCTTTTAATAATTCATATTTCGATACGATGTCATCTCCTGAATATTGATTAATCAGATTGTCAATATTGGCTAAGACTTCGTCGAATTTTTCTTCTTCAAAAAGTTTATACCATTTTTGATATTCTTTATCGGGACTAGAATTTGGATCGTCTTCTTTATTATTTAAAATGTGAGCATATCTCGAATCTGGATATTTCGTAGAAATCTCTGCCTTTATGGCTTCTGCTTTTGCCGGATTTGTAATCTGATAAATTTTGTACAAATTATACATAGACGGCAATACCAATTTTTCTTCAGGATTATTTTTAAGCAACTGTTCTAGTTTATCACTTGCTAAATTGTATTCTTTAAACTTCTCCTTATATATAAGTCCTAATTGATAGTATGAAAAATTGCGCTCTTTGCCAATACTATCCATAGCAGTTTGCGAAGTTGGAAGCTGTTCTACATAATATGCCACAGTATATTTTTCAGGAACAATTGTGTCTTTCAACGCATCGGCAACTTCTTTTGTATTAATGGTGTCTTTCATTGCAGCATCGTTTGCAGCTCGTACTCCTGCCAATCTCCAATTTCCGCCCAATGTTCTACTACCCCACATTTTTTTAAACTGAAGTTTTCCGTAAGCAACAGTTGTCGGATTGTAAAAATAAAATGTACTTGCATTATCATTTCCGCCTGGAGGCATGCCAATTCCTTCTGGTTCTACTGGCTTACCTAAAGAATTAGGATTAACAGCTCCGTTTCCTGAAAAATCTGCTTGAGAATTTCTATCAATATTGGCCAATCGCTCTTTTTCTTTTTCTTCTAAAAGACGTTTTGCTTCATCTTTCTTTTTAAGCTCGGCAATATAATTTTCGAAATAATCTTTCTTTTCATTCGGCGGCAAGTTATATACCTTAATAATACTGTCATTGCGTTTTGCAATGGCTTCGTATTTAATTACGTCGTCAAGATTTTTTCTGTTTTTTTCTATAAAAGCATATTCTCTGGTTTTAGGATCCAGTTTTACCAAAGTACTGTCATAATATTTGGCTGCCATTGTATAGTTTGTATTTTTAAAATACATGTTTCCAATATTTCTATAAGCCGAAGCCATCAAATACGGATCTTTAGATTTTCTGCCTAAAGATTTATTGTAGAAGAATAATGCATTTTCTTGATCTTTCTTTTTGTCGTAATAAACTCCCATTTCATAAAAAAGAACATCATAATAAGGACGATTTTCACGATCGGTTACCAGTTTATTAAATGTTTTTAAGAAAATCGTATCATTATCTTTCCCATAATCAAACATTTGTGCTTTTTTCGCGTAAGCGTGCATCATATACTTACGATCTGCCTTTCTGTTTAAATCGATAACAGCATCATAGAAATAAATGGCACTGTCACGTTTTCCTTCTGCCTGATACATTTGTCCAAGGATAAAACGATATCTTGCACGTTCTTCGTTGCTTTTTGTAAATTGCTCAGCAACTCTCAGTCTAGAGACAGCGCTATCTTTCTGTTCAAGATTAATAAAGGCTTCTGCCAAAAGCGCATTGGCATCAGCATAAGTCTGTTTATCTAAATCTGTTTTTTTAAGTAAGATTTTGATGTTTTTAAGAGCAATTGCATCATTGCCTAAACGCATGTTGGTTTTTTCGCGCCAGATTTTTGCGGTATAAATATTATTGCTTTCTGGATATTTGTATAAAATGTAATTGAATGCCTCAATTGCTGGAATAAAACGCTGATCATAATATCTTGCTTTTCCTAGCATAAGATACGCTTCGTCCATCTGCCAGTTTCTTTCCCTTCCGCCAATATTCATAGAGTGTTTCTGAATGGCTTTTGTAGCTTTAGTTTCTGCTTTTTCAAAATCAGGATTTTTAGCTTTTTCGCCTTCAGAAAAATTTTCATCAAACTGCATTTTTTCAATTGGCAGCTGTTTCCAAAAATTATCTTCATTATTGGCCTGAATAGACTTTAAACCTTTATCAAGGCCAATTCCTCCGTTATAAAGAATATTATATTTGGTCCCAATCGAGTGAGAACTTCGAGCCAAAAAGGTATTCTTTTTGGTAGAACAAGCTATCAAAAAGAATAAAAAAATCGGAATAAAACTATATTTAAGAGTATTCTTTTTCAATAGAAAAGAGTTTAAAACACATAACTACTAAAAACTAATTTTAGTATAATTACTTGTAAAAATACGGTTCTTTTTGAAATATAGAAATTCTTACACAGCAAAAAATAATTCTAATTCTTGTAAGGTTTCTTTTGAGGTCTGAATATCTTTAACAATTTCTCCTTTATTAAGAGCAACAATTCTATCACAAACCTCCACGGTATGCTGTAAATCATGGCTTGAGACCAAAACAGTTACATTTGGATCATCTGCTAATTCTCTGATTATTTTTTTTAATCGGCTAACTGTTGTTGGATCTAAATTTGCAAAAGGTTCGTCTAAAATTACAACTTCAGGATTACCAATAAGTGTGGCAATAATACCTACTTTTTTCTGATTTCCTTTAGAAAGGTCGCGTAGGTATTTTTTGTTCTTTAAAATTTCTCCATTAAAAAACTCTTCGTGTTTTGCTAACAATGCATCAATATCTGCTTTGTTTTGATTTCTTAAATCTCCAATAAAATAAAAATATTCTTCTGGAGTCAAATATCCAATAAGGAAGTTTTCATCTAAAAAAGAACCTGTAAAAGATTTCCAATTTTCACTTTTATTTACTTGAATATCATTGCTTTTTATATATCCTGTTGATGGTTGGATTAAATCTAAAAGCAAACTGAAGAAAGTTGTTTTTCCTGCTCCGTTATTTCCTACCAACCCAAAACTTTGCCCTTTTGGAATTTCTAGATCACTAATATTTAAAACTGTTGTTCCGTTGTATGTTTTTGAAAGCTGATTTACTTGTATCATAATAATTTTAGATTGTTGATTTCAGATTTTAAATTAATTATCCTATTAACCCTTTTGTTTATAAGCACTTATTGTACTGTATTTCTCAATTTTATATCTTCTTTCTATTAATGAAAACACTTTTTCTTTAAATATAAAACCCAAGATACCAGCTCCCGCAACCAAGCTTAAAGCCACTGTTTTATCTGCGAAACGTAATCCTATCCAATACAATACTAAAGGCAGAAATATTTTTGGCAAAGACAAAAGCATCGAATTCACATTAAAGGCTTTTTTGTCTCCAAAAGCTCCACCGGCGTTACTCAAATCAATTGGCGTTTTTGTAAAAGCTCCGCCTAAAAGTACCAAATGAGAATTGACTCCAATATTATAAATCGCTCCAACAACAATAGTTAAATATACTTCCCATCCATACAAAAGATAAAAAGAAGCCAAAATGGTAGAAATGAAAGTAGCAATTACAATAAGCCACCATTTTGCGGTAATATAACCTCTATACGGAATATTCTGGGTCATCATTAATTGATAATATGAACTGTCCCAGCTTGGTACAAACTGGCCAAAAACAAATAGAAATCCTCCTGAAACAAATATTCCAGCAAAAATTTGCATAGCAGGTGGCTGATGCGTATTTCCAAAGAAAATTAATCCGTAGAATAAAAAGATTACACTCATTACTATAGTGGTTTTTGACCTTTTATTTCTTTTAATGAGTTTAATGTCGTTTTTAAGAAAAGTTCCTAAAGTCCCAAATTGATTCAGCCAAGCCAGATTTTCTGTTGATGCCACATCGTGTTTTACAGAAAGACCTGTGTCTAGGTATAAATTCTTTTCGAAATATTTAAAAGTAAAAATATAAAGTCCTATTAGTATTAAAATCGGAACTAAGAACACTCCATCAGTATCGTAGAAATTTTGAAAAAATGGAGTTGTAAATATAGTGATATCAAATAATTTATAATATTGTGCACCTCCTAAAACTACTATCAATACTACAAATACAGCAAACAATTTGTCAATATTACTCAAGATAATATTCAGGAAATTATTGATGTATATCATCGCCATTATTCCTAAATGCCAAAAAATAATTTCGACAACATCATATCCATTCAAAATTAACACAACTGAAAATGGAATAAAAAATAAAGCATGTACCCAGTTAAAAAAAGACAAAGCCGTTTTGCCCAAAGAAAAATGAACAATTGTTGGTTTCTGAAAAGGGAGAACCAATAAAGGTTTAATATTCAAAACAGGAATTGACTGTAATAACAATCGAATTATTAAATCTAAAAGGAAATAGTAAAAAAGAAATTTGTTAACCGTTACTAATGGTTCCAATTTCATATCCTTTAGAACATAAAATGCTCCAACGCCCATACCAATAAAAATTAGTGAAAAATAGATCATCAGAAAACCTATTATAATTTTCATTGCCAGGTTTTTACCGAAGGATGCCGACCTAATAAAAGCCTTCCATTCGAGGTAAATAAACTTCTTAATCATGGTTTTTGGTTTTAATATTTTTGTAGTAAGAGACCAAATGTAGGAAAACGTTACAAAAAAAGTTAAAAAAAATAATTTCGTGCTAAAATTTTAATAGTGGTTTGCTACTTTTGCATAAAAATTCTATCATGCCTTCATTCTTAAAACTTATAATTAAAGAGGTTAAACGCGAAACTGCAGATGCTGTTTCTATCCTTTTTAATGTTCCCGAAGAACTAAAATCTGACTATAATTTTATAGCAGGTCAATATATAAATTTAAAACTAACTCTTGATAACCAAGAAATTAGACGTGCTTATTCTATTTGCTCTGCACCAGACAGCGGCGAATTAAGAATTGCTGTAAAAGCAGTAAAAAATGGTCTTTTTTCTCAGTTTGCCAATACTACATTAAAAGCTGGAGATGTTCTTGAAGTAGGTCATCCAGAAGGTAAATTTACTTTTGAACCAGATGCTGAAAGACAAAAAAACTATGCTGCATTTGCTGCAGGAAGCGGAATTACTCCAGTTCTTTCTATTATAAAGTCAGTTTTAAAAAATGAGCCAAAGAGTTCATTTGTATTGGTTTACGGGAACAAAACTCCTGAAAGTACAATCTTTCACCAAGAACTTCACGATTTACAATTACAATATGTGGGCAGATTTTTTGTGCATAATGTGTACAGCCAAGCAAAAGCCGAAAATGCTTTATTTGGAAGAATTGAAAAATCTGCTGTGAATTTTGTTTTAAACAACAAACACAAAGAACTTCAATTTGATAAGTTTTTCCTTTGCGGACCAGAAGACATGATTAACACTGTTTCTAATGTTTTGAAAGAGAAAAATGTAAAAGAATCTGCTATCAAATTTGAGTTGTTTACTTCTTCTTCTGAAGAACATGCAATCCAAGGTTCTCAAGAAGGACACACAAAAATTACTGTTTTGGTAGACGATGAAGAAACTACTTTTGAGATGTCTAAAAAACAAACAATTCTTGATGCAGCTCTAAAACAAGGTGTTGACGCTCCTTATTCTTGCCAAGGCGGAATCTGCAGCAGCTGTTTAGGACGCGTTACAAAAGGAAGTGCCGAAATGACGAAAAATTCTATTTTAACAGACGGCGAAATTGCTGAAGGATTAATTTTAACATGTCAAGCGCATCCAACATCAGAAACTATTTATGTTGATTACGACGACGTTTAGTCTATAAAATTCCAATATCAAAAAATTCCAAATTCCAACTTTACAATTGGGGTTTGGAATTTTTTTTTCTCCGATTCTTATTTTTAATTTTTGTTAAAGTTTAAATCCTTGATAAAGATAAAACTACATTTACATTCCTTTAAATTGGAATTTAAAAATTGAAAATTAATTGTTTATGAAATCGGTACGAGAAATTTTTAGAAACAAAGAATATCTTCTGGACGAACCTGAAGTTATGAAACTGGTTGATTACTGTGAAGAACTTCAGGATGATATTGTTGAACTTAAATTTCAAAAAACTGACAATAAAGAGCTTGCTTTGCTTGACATGATCAAAGAAGTTATAAAAGGATGTGATGCCATTGAAAGAGAGCAAATGGAACATGAACGATATGGTTATGACGCACCCAATTACCAAGAAACCATCGCAAATCTAAAAAGCTATATTTACCGTCGCTGCCGCGATGAGAAGATTTGGCTCTGATTGAAATAAAAGCAAAATTTTATCAAAATATTGCCGATTTTTCATTAAATTAGAGGTATAATTATGGCAATCTCAATCTAATGGTTTGAGATTTTTCAGAGCTAAATCAAATTTTGTCAAACATTTAAACATTAAATATCATGACAGCTCACGTTCACCACTTTCATTTATATCTATTTATTATGCTGGCTGTAACTGCTTCGCTATGCGTTCTGGCAGTTATTATAAAAATGAAAAACAAAAAAGGTCCTAAATTGCTCGAAAGAGAAAAATACAATTCAACTTTGACCGAAAAAATGGTAGAAATAAAAAAGACAGATTCGAATATTTTTAATATTTGGCCTTATGTAAGTAAACTTAAATCGGCGAAAGTCTTATCTAAAAAAATTAAAGATCATGACTTAATTTATAAAATTTACAGAGATTCATCCAATAAATTCGAACACATTCTATTGTCAACCGAAGACAAAAATAACTTTGTCTCCATTATAGTAAACAAAAAAAGAAGAAAAACGATAGGATATTCTTTCCTCGATTCTAATGAAAGATATGTTTTAAACAAAAATATTGCTTAAAGATTAAAAAAAAACTTCTCATAAAAAGAGAAGTTTTTTATTTTATGAAAGTTGCTCTACAACCTTGTCAACGACCTGTTGTGGTAAAATTGTCCTCATCGCATCCTCATAACCTTCAACAACTTTATTTCCATAAACAGAAGTCGGTAATTTTGGATATTGATTTCGGTCTGAAGTCAGTGCATTTTCTAAACTTTGATTAAAAGGCAAAAATCCTGAATAAGGATGCGTCGCACCCCAAAGTGTAATGACTTTTACACCCAACATTGCTGCGATATGCGCATTACCAGAATCCATAGAAAGCATGACATCAAGATTGCTGATCAATTGTAATTCCTGCTGAAATTTGATTTTTCCAGCCATATTTATTACATTTTTAAAAGGCTCAGAAATTGAGTCCAAAATTTCAATTTCTTTCTTTCCTCCGCCAAAAAGTAAAATTTTACAAGATGGATTTTCAGCCAATTTTGTAATTACCTCTTTCATTAAATCTAAAGGATAAACTTTAGAATCGTATTGAGCAAAAGGTGCAATTCCTATAAGTTTTTGATTTTCATTTCCGATAATTTGTACAATATCAGAACTTAAAACTGCTTTTTCAGGAAATGTTGGTTTTGATAAATCTAAAGGAAAACCAAGTGCTGAAAATACTTTTACATGTCTTTCAAACATCGTTGGCAATTGTTTGAAAATCTTGTTTTCTTCACGCGTTAATTCTTTTTTTCCTTCGCGACCTTTATCTACGGTTGCTCTTTTTTTTCCGCTTAAAGCGAAAAGCAAACTCACAACTTTAGATCGTAAAACATTATGAAGATCGGCAAAAGCATCAATCTTCAATTTTTTCACATCTTTAAACAAGCGTAAAAGCCCCAGAAATCCCTTATGTCTTTCTTTTTCATCAAAAGCAAAAAATTCCAGATTCGGAATTCCGTCAAAAAAGGGTTTGAAAAATGGACGAGAAATCACGGTTAGTTTTACCGTTGGATATTGTTTTACAAAAGCGCGTAAAACAGGAACCGTCATGGCGACATCTCCCATTGCGGATAGTCTCATGACGGCTATATGCTTAATTTTGCTAGACAAGTCTGCCAAATTATTATTTTTTATTTTGATATAAAACTGGGTTCAAATCGTCGTCGTTGTACATTTTCATTTGTTTGTACACTTTCATGAATTTATCTCCGTTTTCGATATCTGTCAATAATTCTTCAATTGCTGTAGATAAGTCTGTTCTTTGCTCTAAAAGGATATTTAATTTTTCCTGGCATTTATCTCTGTGTTCCTGAGAAGCTTCTGCACGATTTGCTTCCTCATGCATGTGATAAATTTTTAAAGCCAAAATCGATAATCTGTCAAAAGCCCAAGCTGGACTTTCAGAATTGATTTTTGCTCCGTCTTTTACTTTTACATTGCTGTATTTTTGTAAAAAATAACTATCTATATATTCCACCATATCAGTACGTTCCTGATTTGATGCATCAATTCTTCTTTTTAAAGTTAAAGCCGCTACAGGATCAATCTGCGGATCACGAATAATATCTTCAAAATGCCATTGAACTGTGTCAATCCAATTTTTTAGATATAACAAATGTTCGAATTTATCTTTTGGATATGGATTATTTATTGGCTGATCTACATTATCAAACTGGTGATAATCTTTAATGCTTTGTTCGAAAACAGAATATGCTAATTTTGAAAACATGTCTTTATTTTTTTATAGATACAAAGATACTTTTTATACTTTTATGCTGCGAAGAAAAGGAATTATTTTTCGTTTCATCATTATATCTCTAAATAAATTACAATTTCATCATGAAAATTCATTATATCTCTGAAAATAATAGCGTTTTAAATCATTTCTTAGGACAAATTAGAAATGTAAATGTTCAAAATGACAGTATGCGTTTTCGTAGAAATATTGAGCGTATCGGAGAAATTATGGCTTATGAACTGAGCAAAATTTTGCCATATAAAAATGTTGATATTCAAACACCTCTTGGAATTAAGAAAACAACAGAAATTGATGCAGATTTAGTTTTATGCCCTATTCTACGAGCTGGATTACCGCTTCATAATGGTTTTTTAAATTATTTTGATCATGCAGAAAACAGCTTTGTTTCTGCATGTAGATTTCACCCAAATAATGATGACGAATTTGAAATTCGGGTTGAATATCAAGCTATTTCAGACTTAAATAATAAAACGGTTTTATTACTTGATCCTATGCTGGCCACAGGACAATCGATTGTAGCAGTTCACAAAAAACTAATCGAGAATGCTACTCCAACAGAAATGCATATTGTTGTTGTTATTGCCGCTCCTGAAGGAATCAAACATCTAGAGGAAAACCTTCCTGAAAACTGTCATTTATGGGTAGCGTCTTTAGACGAAAAACTAAATGAGAAAAACTACATTGTTCCTGGTCTTGGCGATGCTGGCGATCTTGCTTACGGAAGCAAATTATAATTGAGAGAAAAAAGTAAATAAACTACACACAATCAGTGTATAATAAACAATTTCGTTATTAAGTTTCTGTTGCATATATTCTACATGGCTCGTTGCCATAATACTTAATGGTGCAATACTAAACAATAATAAATCGTTGCTTTTGTTTGGCGAAATGATGAAAACAAAGACTGCTATAAAAAAACAAGCCACTACTTTCTTATACGAAGAATGTACAATTTGAGGTCTATTTGACAGGGTCATTAACATCGAAGTAACAAAAAACAAGGCTACTGCTGTATATATCGAAAGTGCGGCATTTTCGTAATTATTCTTAAAATAATCAATTCTAAAATCGATTACAGCTCTTTCTTGAATAAAAGCTAGGGCATCAAAATTTAGAATTAATGATGTCATATAGAATAAAATTGTTACGCCCAAAAGTGCAATAAATGGCAAAACCCAGTTTCTATAATCTCTTGAGACGTGAAAAATAATCGAAATGTAAACCAATATTAAGAAGAGAATACTCCAAAATTGAAATAAAGAAGCTACAAAAATCCAAAACGCGGCATCAAATATTTTTTCTTTTGAAGCTTTTAGAGATTGCAGTGAAATTAATCTTCGAAGTGCCAATAAAATGAAAAAATTGGCATAGATAATATTTGAGTTATTAAATATGGTCGGAAAAAATAAAATAAACAACAAGTAAAAAAGTATCGCGTAACCATTGTCTTTACTGAGTCCATTCTTTTTTACAATGAAATTAATCATAAAAAAAGAAGCCAAAATAAAGCACAACAAACTCACTTTTTGAAAAGCCAAAAAATAAGAAGTAACCCAAGATGGGTCTTTAATTTGGAACATAAAAAAGAAAACCAGTATTAAAATTACAACCAATGAATAATTTAATGGCGTAGATTTTTTAAAAACACTTGTTATCATAAGGATATTTTATACTTTTGTGATTGTAAAGATAATACTTGTTTAAAAGGAAAAACCTAACAAGTTGAAAAAAGATTTGGTTTACCGAATTTTATCTTCAAGGCATTACACAACAATAAATAACATATAATTTTTAAAATTATGACAGCTTTTTTTGAAGGAATTCAATACCTATTTGTTAACATTTTGTTTGCTCCTCTTGACTTTTTACGTCGTTTAGAATTAATTACATGGTTTGGTGCAAACACTATTAACTGGATTTTTATGATCATCTGTGCATGCGCAATCGTTTATTGGATTAAACAATTACGTATTTTTGATGACGCTGGAACAGAAAACCAAGATACAACGGCTCATTCATTTTTAAAATAAAAAACCAAACCCTTTAATTAAAAAGGGCTTGTGTATTTATTTTTAGATTAAATCGAAACCGATATCTTTTCTAAAATACATCTTATCAAAGCTTAGTTTATCTATGTTTTGGTAAGATTTTTTTATGGCCTCTTGGAAATTATCTCCGTAAGATGTTACAGCAATTACACGTCCTCCATTAGTAACGACATTTTCGCCATCTAATTTTGTTCCCGCGTGAAAAACAATTGAATCTGTAATATTTTCTAAACCAGAAATTACTTTTCCTTTTTCAAAATCTTCAGGATATCCGCCAGAAACAACCATTACAGTTGTTGCACTTCTTGGATCAACTTCTAAATTAAAGTCGCCTAATTTCTGATCTGCAACAGACAAAAACAATTCTACTAAATCTGATTTTAATCTCGGAACCACAACTTCAGTTTCAGGATCACCCATTCTCACATTGTATTCAATAACAATTGGTTCTCCTTTTACATTGATCAGACCTATAAATACAAAACCTTTGTATTCAATTCCGTCTTTTTGGAAACCTTCGATTGTTGGTTTTACGATACGAGTTTCAATTTTTTCCATCAAAACTGCATCTACATAAGGAACTGGAGAAACCGCTCCCATTCCGCCTGTATTTAAACCTGTATCTCCTTCTCCAATTCTTTTATAATCTTTTGCAGTTGGAAGAATTTTATAACTTTTTCCGTCTGTTAAAACGAAACAGCTCAATTCGATTCCGTCCAAGAATTCTTCAATAACCACTTTTGCACTTGCTGTTCCAAATTTTGCATGAACCAACATGTTTCTTAATTCTGTTTTTGCTTCTTCAAGATCCTGAATAATCAAAACACCTTTTCCAGCTGCTAATCCATCTGCTTTTAAAACATATGGAGGTTGTAGTGTTTCAAGAAACTTACATCCTTCTTCAACTGTTTCGGCAGTAAAACTGTCATAAGCCGCTGTTGGAATATTATGTTTCATCAAGAATTCTTTTGCAAATTCTTTACTTCCTTCCAATTGCGCACCTAATTTTGATGGTCCGATAACTGGGATATTTTTTAAACTTTCGTCGTTTTTAAAATAATCATAAATACCTTTTACTAGTGGATCTTCAGGTCCTACGACTACTAAACTTATATTTTCTTTAAGTACTAATGCTTTTACCGCTTCAAAATCTGTCGCAGATATTGCAACATTTTCAGCAATTGCAGCAGTTCCCGCGTTTCCAGGTACTACAAAAAGTTTTTCGCAAAGCGGACTCTGTGTCATTTTCCATGCAAATGCATGCTCTCTTCCGCCTGATCCCAATAGTAAAATTGTCATGGTGTTGTTGTATTTTAGTTGTGGTGCAAAAATAATTGCTTTTGAACGTAAAAAATAATTAAATCTCAAAAACTTCGTGATTCTTGATTGTTAGTAATTGGTAAATACTATTTTTGACGAAAATTATCCCGAAAAATGATTCGCCTTTTTGATCTTTCACTCAAGCTAAATGGTTTTCCAATTAAGGAAGCCAAAGCTGAATTGGATAAAATTGTTCATTTTTCAGAAGAAGAATATGCTTCGTTTCTTCAAAACAAAAAAGCAGAAATTGTTGATTTTCATCTTAAAAAGAATTCTTTTTACAAAGAATTGGCTGGAAATGCAACCGCACAAAATTGGGAAAGTCTTCCAGTTTTAAACAAACAAAATCTACAAAAACCTCTGGAAGAAAGACTTTCAAAAGGCTATTCTAAAAAATCAGTTTACCTCAACAAAACATCTGGATCCAGCGGAACTCCTTTTGTTTTTGCAAAAGACAAATCTTCGCACGCCTTAACATGGGCTTCAAATATTATGCGTTTTGGCTGGTTTGGGATAGATTTTAATCATTCGTATCAAGCACGTTTTTATGGTATTCCGATGGATTTTATTGGATACCAAAAAGAACGTTTCAAAGATTTCCTGACGCATCGTTTTCGTTTTCCTGTTTTTGATTTATCTGATGAAGTTTTGGAGAAATTCCTAAAAAAATTCAAAACCAAAAAATTCGATTACATTAACGGTTATACCAGTTCTATTGTATTATTTGCCAAATATTTAGAACAGAAAAATATCATTTTAAAAGAAATTTGTCCAACTTTAAAAGCTTGTTTCGTAACCTCCGAAATGCTTTTTGAAACAGATAAAAAACTGTTGGAAAAACAATTTGAAATTCCAATTATCAGCGAATATGGCGCTTCTGAACTAGATTTAATTGCTTTTGAAAATCCTCAAGGAGAATGGCAGGTAAATGCTGAAACACTTTTTGTAGAAATTTTAGATGAAAACAATAATCTTGTTCCACATGGAACGGAAGGAAAAATTGTAATTACTTCCTTATTCAACAAAGCAAATCCATTTATTCGATATGAAATTGGCGACATTGGTATTTTAGACGAAAAAAGTACGCCTCAAAAACCAATTCTAAAAAAATTAATTGGAAGAACCAATGACGTTGCAATTCTTCCAAGTGGTAAAAAATCTCCAGGTTTGACATTTTATTATGTGACCAAAAGCATAATTGAAGATGATGGAAATGTAAAAGAATTTATCATCAAACAAAACAAAATTGATACTTTTGAAATTGAATATGTTGCTGAAAAAGAATTAGTTTCAGAACAAATTCAAAGAATAAAAGAAGCCATCAATTTGTATTTAGAACCCAATTTAAACTTCACTTTTACTAGAAAAACAGTTTTAGAAAGAACCAATCGTGGAAAACTAAAACAGTTTAAATCTTGTTTGTAAATATAAATAAAATCTTACATTTGTTTTGTTAAATTAAAAACTCATGAAAGATCAATCTTTACTTGCTGAAGAAACAATTTCTAATAAAATATATTTTATCCGTGGTCAAAAAGTGATGCTTGATCGTGATTTGGCTTTGCTTTATGGAATAGAAACCAAAGTTCTTAAACAATCTGTGAAAAGGAATATTTCAAGATTTCCTGATGATTTTATGTTTGAGTTGTCTCAAAATGAATTTGAAAACTTGAGGTCACAAATTGTGACCTCAAGTTGGGGAGGAACTCGAATATTTCCTTTTGCATTCACTGAACATGGAATTTTAATGCTTTCAAGTATCCTAAAAAGCGACAAAGCGATTCAGACAAACATTCAAATCATGAGGATTTTTACGAAAGTAAGACAAATGCTTCTAGATACAACTGAAATTAAAGTTGATATACTTCAGATTCAGAAGAAGTTAGAAAATCATGATAAAAATATTGAATTGGTATTTTCTTATTTGGATGAATTAACTGAAAAGAAAGAAAATGAGTCTGAACGAGCGAAGATTGGTTATAAAAAATGATTCTTTAAGATCACAAATTGTGATCTTAAATTCTAAATGAAATTCTTTAAGGCCGCAAATTTCGACCTTAGAAATCGAAACGTGCTTTAAAAAAATTGGAGGTCGCAAGTTGCGACCTCCAATTCTATACTAAATTCTTCAAGGTCACAAATTGTGACCTTGAAACTTGAAGTCGCAATTTGCGACTTCAAGTTGAATTTTAAATCTTCTTTATATACTTTGGTTTGATTATCAACTGAGTAAATAAGAACCTCATCATTAATAAAACAGAAAAAATGAGATTGTACCCGTGAAAATCGCGATAAACCCCAAAATTGTGTTTTATCAATTTAAATTTTGAAGATGAAATAGAATCTTTTCGAATTCTATAAAAAGCCAGACTTTCTGGAACCGCTTTTGCCGTTTTTATTTGTTTTAAAATGGTAAGCCATATTCTCCAATCTTGTCTCTTTTCTGAAGATTCTAATTTGATTTTTCCAAAATATTCAGCATCGTAAATAGCCGTAAGATTACCAACGTAATTACAGAAAAACAATTCTTTGTAAGTTAAAGGATTTGGTGATTCAACTCTTCTGTTTAAACTATTTCCTTCTTCATCAATAGAATCGTAATAACTAAAAGTAAATGGCTGATTATTTGCTTTTAAAAACTGAATCTGTTTTTCCAATTTATCCGAAAACCATATATCATCGGCATCGAGATAGGCAATGTATTTTCCGGAAGCTTTTTCTAAAGCTTCATTTCGGGCAAAACCATTTCCTGAATTTTTGGATAATTTGAATAATTTTATTCTGCTATCATTTTGGACAAATTCTTCTATAACAGAAACTGTTCCGTCTGTAGAAGCATCATCAATCAGAATCATTTCCCAATTTTGATAGGTCTGATTTTGAACTGATTCGATAGTCGCTCTAATGAACTTTTCAGTATTGTATGTTGGTGTTAAAATAGATACTAAATCGTTCATTAGATTTATTCTTTCAGAATCTTAATTTATTTTATATAGTTTGAAAAGTCTTTATGTTCTTCTTTTGCCAGTTCTTCTGGAGATAATGATTTGAAATACTCATACGTGATTTTCATACCTTCAGCACGGCTCACTTTAGCTTCCCAACCCAACAATTCTTTTGCTTTTGTTGTATCTGGCTGACGCTGCAATGGATCGTTTATTGGCAGCGGATGATAAACCACTTTCTGACTTGTTCCTGTCAGTTTTATGATTTCTTCCGCAAAATCTTTGATTGTGATTTCGTCTGGATTTCCAATATTTACTGGATAAACGTAATCTGAGTGCAGTAATCTGTAAATCCCCTCAACTTGATCGTCAACATAACAGAAAGAACGAGTTTGCATTCCGTCTCCGAAAATAGTTAAATCTTCTCCGCGTAATGCTTGTCCAATAAATGCAGGAATTACACGTCCGTCGTTTAATCGCATTCTTGGACCGTAAGTATTAAAAATACGCACGATTCTAGTTTCTACGCCATGAAAAGTATGATATGCCATTGTTATTGATTCCTGAAAACGTTTTGCTTCATCATAAACGCCTCGAGGACCAATTGTATTTACATTTCCGTAATATTCTTCTGTCTGTGGATGCACTAAAGGATCTCCATAAACTTCAGAAGTTGATGCAATCAAAATTCTTGCTTTTTTAACTCGCGCCAATCCTAATAAATTATGCGTTCCTAAAGATCCTACTTTAAGAGTTTGAATCGGGATTTTTAAATAATCGATCGGACTTGCCGGTGAAGCAAAATGCAGTATATAATCTAAATCACCAGGAACGTGAACAAATTTGGTAATATCATGATGATAAAACTCAAAATTTTCCAGTTTGAATAAATGCTCAATATTTTTAAGATCTCCTGTGATTAGATTATCCATTCCAATTACAAAATAACCTTCTTTAATAAATCTGTCACATAAATGCGATCCTAAAAATCCTGCAGCTCCAGTAATAAGTATTCTTTTCATGTTAATTTAATTGTGCTTTGTAAATACTTTCGAGATCATTTATTTTTTGATAAATATTATGGTTCTTTTCAAAAGTCTCCTTGGCATTTTTTGAGAATTCTAGATATTTATTTTCATTTTGAAGTAATTCAATTATTTTTTGACTGAATTCTTCCGTATTGTTTTCTTTAATACAGTAACCATTAAATCCATTTATGATTAGATCTCGGTTGCCGTCACAATCAGAAACTACGCCTGGAATTGATAATGCTAAACTTTCAATCACAGAATAAGGCAATCCCTCATATCGTGCAGTAGAAAGATATAGTTTTGATTCACTTATAATATTTAAAACATCTTCTCTTGAAGTCCAACTCAATAATGTCACTTTATTTTTTAAACCTAGTTTATCTATTAGATCTTCAACTTGTTTAATATGATCTGCATGATGTCCTAAACCTAAAATTACCAAATGAACATCTATTGACTTATTGACTTTATATAAAACTTCAATTAATTCTTCTATGTTTTTTTGATAACAAGGTCTTCCAACCGTACAAAGATATTGGTCTGGCCATGTTTTAGGTATTGATAAATCAAAAATCTTTTCAATTGGTTCTATAGCATTATTAAAAAGATTGGTTTTTGATTTTGGAAAACCAACTTCATTTATCGCTCTATTTAGCTCAGATTGAGAAGAGGCTAATAAAATTGTTCTCCCTTTTGAAAGCACTTTTTCAATTATTAAAAAAAATACTTTTTTAATTTTACTTTCCGCACTCAAAAAAGAAAACGCTTGTGGTGTGTGCAAAACTTTTGTTCCTGTTAAAAAACCAACTATTCTCCCTGTAACACCACCTTTTGTACTATGTGAATGTATCAAGTCTGGTTGTTCTTTACGAATGATTTTCCAGGTCTTTAAAATTGCCTGAAAATCACTTTTAAAAGATATTTCTCTGTAAATTGGAAGCTTATAATCTACAATTGGTTTAGCATCTTTATCTACAAACCCATTTATAGTGTCCGAATCCCCATGAATTACAATATTCTCAAAAGTCTTATTATCCAAATTGTGAAGTATCTGTCTCAAAGAGACATCAACTCCTCCAACTGAATGTAGAATATGAGCAATTTTAATTTTCTTCATTTATTTTATTATGGGCCAAAATTAGTATAAATATACCAAACAAATAACATCCAAATTGTCTATAAAATATATTTTCTACTATAAAAAAAAGTAAGAACGAAACTACTGTTGCTACTTTGAAAAAATCAGATTTAGATTCAGATATTAATTTTACAAAGAAAACAACAAACAATAAAAAAGTTGTAATTCCTCCAATTAAATAGAAATCGATAAACTGGTTATGCGAATTAAATTTCTCTGATAAAAAATATTCTCGTTTTGATTCATTTTCAATCTTTGAGGAATAACAATTCAAAAAAAGTTCTCCTATTCTTTGATAACCTTCAAATCCAATTAAAATTTTAAAATCACTTTCTTTTGTCATTTGATAGGCACAATCCCAAATCACGATTCTTGGTTCATAATCTGATGCTGTCTTCAAAGACTCTGAAAAATTACTTTTTATAAAAAAACGCTCAGATATATTTTTATTAATAAAAATTAAAAGTACAAATCCAATGGCTAAACTTATTAAAACAAGAGCCTTTTTCAATTTACTAATTTTAAAATAAAACATTAGATAAACTGTTGCTAATAGGAATATTGTTATAATGGAAATTCTTGCCGAAATTAAAACTATAAATAGAAATAATATTAATCCATTAATAATCCATACCTTTTTTAAAGGTGGATCTGAAATTGCTTTTTCAATAGCGAGAAAAATTCCCAAAACAGCAATAAATCCAATATAGGGACGCTCCAATAACAACAATTGATTAACCTCAGCTGTATTTGAAAAAGGAAGATTTTTGTTTTTAAAATAATACAAAGCAATTAAAAAAAGTGAGCTTACAACGACAAGAGTTATTGCACATAAAATAACTGTCTTTAACTTATCTGTAGATTTAATTCTCTGAAAAACGATTGAAAGCCAAAAGATTAATAATAATCCTTTATAAACTTTCAAATCATAAATTATAGTTCCGAAGAGAAGCGACTTAAAACTTAAAAAAATTAATATTGCTAATAAAAAATTGCTAGAAGAAAACCTAAATTTTGGTTTTTGAATTGATCTAAAATCAATAATTGTCCATAAAGATAAAACCGCTAAAATAATATTAGGAATCGCTTTTGAAAAAAAAAGCGACAATATTAAACCATAAGCAAGGTATTCAAAACCGTTCTTTTTTAATATATTAAGCATTTTTCTTCATTTTTTTAATCGCTAAAATTATATTATATGGCAAAATAAGGAGTATATAATTTCTAAAAAGACCATAGATTGGATACCATCCGAAATAAAAATTGTCTTTTATGATTTGAATTCTGCTTTTTACCTGCTGCTGTCTTTTTTGCAAAGAAATCCCTTTTTCATTAATTTCAATTTGGGTCAAGTACTCTTTTATATTTGCCATCTTATGCTTTTTTAGAATAGCAAAAAAGAAAGCATAATCTTCAGCAGATTTATAATGAGTAGGATAATATCCAATTGTTTCAATTATTGACGTGCAAAACATTACAGCAGGATGTATGAGCATCGAATTGAAGTACATTTTTTTTTCTATTTCTTCATGATGTAATGGAAGGTTAATTGCATATAAAAATTTGTCATCGCAATCTACAGCCAATACATTTGTACCAACAATTTTAATTTCGAGATTTTCTTTTAAAAATTGGTGCTGAATCTGAAATCTTTTTCCTAAACAAATATCACCACAATCTAATCTTGCAATATATTCATATTTTTTAGCTTGAGCTATTTCTAACCCTTGGTTTAATGCTGATTCTATTCCTCCATTTTTTTCTAAAATCTTAAAAAAAACTTTTCCCTTTGCTTTAAAACTTTCATAAACTAAATCTTCATTTAGCTTAATTGCACTTCCATCATCAACAATTAGCACATCTGATTCTTCATCAGGATCTATTGACCTTAAAGACTTTAATAATCCTTCTATATTATTATAATATGGAATTAAAACAAGAATTTTATTCATCTTTAAATTTTAATGGTTTGTATCTCATTCTTATCAAAATAGCCAAACTTAACCAAACACCATACATTCTAAAAGTATCTATTTGCAACCAGTTTACATATAGCCCTGAAAGAGATATCAAAATGATTATTAATAGAATTTTATCTTCATCTTTGGCAGTTTTCATTAGTTTTCTAACCTCAACCAAAGAGAAAAAAATAAGCATTAAAAATAAACTAAAGCCAATTAATCCTGTCTCTGCGAGCAATCTGGTGTAAATATTATAACCTGGCGGAAATGATTTTTCGTTTTTATTTTTATACAGTAATTCAAATTCATAATTATTTCTTGTTGCCCAACTTGGGTAATGTGTTCGAACATGATACCCTTGCTGTCCAAACCCAACACCAATAATCGGATTTTTACTAAAAACTTGTAAAGCAGCATATTGCATTCCAAATCGAGATTGATTGGATACGTTTTTAGTTAGATTTTTTCTAAAATCCAGCGAATCTATTTTATCTCCTATGGCGTTAACAATTTTAGTTCCATTCAAAAGAAGCAAAAAACAAAATACAATAGTAAACGCAAGGAATGATTTTAAAAGATAAGATTTAAAACGCGGATCTCGATATAAGAAAACACAAAATATACATACTTGAAAAAGAACAACTATAAGTCCTGTTCGTGATCCTGAAAAATAAGTAAGAAATAAAACAGCAAAAGCTGGCAAAAATTTTACTAGGCCTTTTTCTGTAAGTATATAACTAAACATCCAACCAGAAATAGTAATAAGGTAAATAGCTAAAAATGGCGGTTCATAAGCAATGGACGAAATCCTTCCTCCTGTTTGAAGAGACACTTCTAGAAAGGGGAAAAAATCGAATAGTTTTAAAACTGAATATAGTTTTCCGAAACCAAAAACTACAACTAAGACTTCAAAAAACCCGTATGTAAAAGCTATAATTAATGAAAGTAGAAATACCTTTCTTATTTTTAAAAGAATATCAATGGTCTTCATTTTATAGATTACATTCCAATAAAATAAAAAGAAAACAACGCAGGATAATATCATTGAAAAATATTGTCTCACAAAACGGTTAATTCCGCTAGTGTGTTTAAAATAATTTGAGACAACGGTATTTGCATTTAAAACAGTAGTTATGAAACACCATATTAAAAAAAAGACAAGTATTTGGAAGATAGTGCTTTTATAAGGAATTGAAATTTTACCTTTTGCAATAGATTCAATACCTAATAGTAAAAAACCTAAAAGAAAAAAAAGTGCTCCAGATTCTGTTTTAAATTCTCCCAAAAAAGAAAGCCCTTGATATTCATTAAATGAAAAAAAGAAAAGTCCGAGAAAGAAAAAAAACAGATATATTTTTGATAATGGTATTTTCATTTACTCATCATTTTTTATTTGATTAAGTAATAGCTTTTTACAAATAATGCTTCTTAGCAACCAAATGAGTGTCATATTAAGAATTATTATTTCTATAGCATTAACGAAAATAAAAGTAAACAATAAAATTACTATTGTTATCAAAACTATTATCAAGTTTGATTTTCTTAAAGTTTCTATTGATGTTTTTGCCTCAAAAGCAGAACTTATCGACGAAGAATATAATCTTATTATACCCGAAATTAAAAACATCGCAATTACGCTTAAATATTCGTCAAAAGGAAAACTTAGCCATTTGAAATAGCTCAGAAAAAAAGTAACACAACACAATGCTAAAGCCATTAAAAATCCCAATAAAATGACTTTCTTTCTAAATTTTAAAAAATAAGATATCGTGAAATTGTTTTTGAAAAAAATTAACTGTTTAAATCCAATATAATTCTGTAAAATAGAAAAAGGTGACAAAAAAAAGCTTGTTAAATAAAAGAAATTACCAAACTGCTCAAAACTATATTTATGTTCTACAATAAAGCGATCTGCAAAAACAATAAGTGAAAAAGATGAAATTGAAACAAAAAAATGAAAAGAAGATTCTAACATTCTATTGTTTGATATTATCGAATTAAACTCGAATTTTATTTTTTTTAAAATATAAAAAAGAAAGAAAAAAAAGCAGGATATAGTAATAAGAGAAACTAAAAGTAAAAATAAAGAAAGATCTGAGTATTTGTATATCAAAAAAAAGATTGCCAGCAAAAACATTGCAATCTTCCAAACATTTGATAATAACTGTGATAACACAAAATTTGAATTTAATCGAAATGTTGATACCAAAAAAGTAGAACCAATTATACTTAAACTTACTAAAATTAAAACAAAGAAATTAAGCTGTATTTCTGGATATAAATTTCTAAATAAAATTGTCCCCGTTACCGAAGAAAAAAGAGCAAAAAATAGAATTAAATAAAGTATTGATTTTTGAGTCAAAATCTCATTTTTGTTTTCGACTCTTGAAAAACGAATAAAAACTTGCTCAGTTCCAAAAATTCCGAAAACATATATAAATGAAAAATAAGTAACAAAAACAGATAAATATCCATACGTCTCAGCGCTCAGAATTTCCTTCATAATAATATTTGAAGCAAAAAAACTTAAAGCTCCAAACATTAGCACTATTAAAGAGGCATGCTGAAAAAAATATTTTCGTAAAATAAATATCAATACTTTCTTTATATTAAAAAGGTTAATTCATAAAAAATGAATTAACCTCTATATTTTAATTTATAATTATCTATCTAGAACTTATAACTGTTTCCCTTCAAGTTTTTCAAGCTCAACATATATTGCTGGCTTTGTATTAAAAATTGGATCATAATTACCTTCTTTTTCTGTAAAAGAAGCTGTTCCAGTTGCAGCATCAAAATTTATAAATTCATTTGGAGTAAAATATTTTAATAAATCTTGCTGTTCTACTTTAAAAATTTTACCATTATAACTTAAAGCAATTGAATTAATTTTGATTGGCTGTTGTTCTTTTTTTGAACTAATATCAAAACGAATATCATTTGGCAAAATTCCTTCAGGTATACTAAACGTAATTGTTTGCGCTTCTGCTTTTCCTTTTACACCATAATACACTGTGTTTTTTGCATCAAAATAAGCAATAGACGCATCTTTGTAAAAAAGAATCAATTCGTCATCTTTTTGAATATTCAAATCAACAATAACATTAAAAGTATTTGCTTTAACTTCCTCAACAGGCTCCTGCACCTCCTTATTTTTGCAAGAAATAAAACATACAATTGCAAGTAAGTTTATTAAAATGTTTTTCTTGTTCATTATCTTAAAATTTTGACAAATGTAATTTTTTTTGATTTAAATAATAGTAAAAAATTAATTACTCAAAAGACTGTTTTGCCTTCTATAAAATGACATAAAAGATCTATAAAATATAAAAAGTAAAACAAATAAAACTGGCAAGATAAATTTCAAATACTTTTCTGTAATTTTTTCATACTCTATATTAGTTGTAATACTGCTTTCTTTAATTATTTTGTCATAAGCGATCAATTCTATTTTATGATTTGCCTGCTCATTAATTAATGTTTCTTTTGTTTTAATAATATCATTTAATTGAGTATTTTCATTGTAATACACCAATTTATCATTTTTAGCACCGCTATTTGTTGATTTCGAAAAGTTATCTAAAAGACCATCAATTTGTTTAATAATCGTATCATTTTTTCTCATTTTTAGCTGAATATTTTCATACGACTCTTTTTGGATTTTACTATAATAATCAGATGCATTAAAATATTTCAAAAATGGTTTAACCAGCTTTTCTTCAGATGTTTTGTTTTTTGTTGTTAAAACTATAGTTTGATACGTATAATTTTTACTTGTTATATTTTCCTGAAGCACTTTTTTAATGTCCCCGTCTTCGGCCATTAATTTTATCAATTCAAAATTTTCTGGTTTATTGTTAATAAAATTGTATACATCTGCAATTGGTTCAATTTCGATCTTTTTCAAGTTATCAGGATTTTGGATTCCCACTATATTTTTTAAAAATAAAGTATCTCCTTCCTTAATCTTAGCATCAATTAACTCGATTTTAGAATACAGATAATCTGTACTCCCAAAATTTGGTGCCACAATAATTTGATGCTGATAGTTTTTTTTATAGCTTTCTAATAAAAATCCTGTCCCAAAACCCACAACAATTAAAATAAGGACAGTAACCCAATTCTTTACAAAAAATTGAATACTTTTAAAAATAGAAGTACTAACTCGGTCAAAAAAAATGCCGATTTTTTTTGAAATCTGAGCCAAATCAATCTCTTGATCTTCTGTATTCTGAGGTACTTTTGTACTCATTTAAAGTGTTATTTTATATTAAAAATCTGCTCTAAAATTTTAATAGTAATCAAATAAGTTGGTTTTACACCAGTTGTTCCTAATCCACCTGAAGCCAGCGTGCTTCCTGTTTCCAAAGGATTATCTGATGCATAATAAGCGTAACGAACTTTGATATCATGCGGAACGCTTTTTCTAATTTTTGATGCCGACTGAATCGCTTTTTGGTAATATGATCCTTCCATTTCAAGACCAATTACACCCCAAGTAGATTCGTGGAAGAATTTCAATAAATCTCTGTTTTGCAATGAAGTTCCTAAAACGGTAACCATTGCTCCTTCATAAATATCTATATCATTTCCTTCGAACATTGCGCCTGTTAGTTCGTTTTCGAAGAAATAATTATCTGCTGTTCCTTCGTTAATATGTGCCGTCGGAATCATGATATCTCCTTTTCCTCCTTCCAGAATTCCAGCTTTACCCATAATCGAAACCGATTTTACATTCAGTAAAGTTTCTTTTTTGAATGGTTTTAAAAGTTCGTCGATAGTCTCGTAAGCTTGTTCTCCAAAAGCATAATCCATTACGATTATAACTGGTTTATCTTCACCAACATTTGCATGCGAAAAAGCTGTTTTTGACCAGTCAATTTTAGCCGTATCAAAAATCTGAACATCGATATTGGTTCCTGAACAATCTGGCAACGAAATCATTCCATTTTTTAAAGCCAGTTCTTCAACCTGTCCTCTTATTTCTTTTGAACCAGAACCGCTTAATTCTTCATAAATAAAGAAATCTGTTTTTCCTTTATATTTTGTTTTCAGCAAAGGTGTTGCAAAAATCGAATTCATCACACTGTGCATATTGGCACTGATAACGTGAATTGGTCTTTTCAGCAAATCGTTTGCTTTTAAAACTTCTTTAATATTTGTTGCCCAAATTTCTCCGTGAATGTGATGTCCTAATCTTTCACGTAAAACAGGACTAAAAGTGATAGTTCGTTTATTGTTTTCAACAATTTCCTCGATTGCCAATTTTCCTAACCAGTAAATAACGTGCAAGAAACGATCTGGCGCTGATTCAGAACCAAAAGCATCATAAATATCTAAAACTTCTTCGAAGGTTCTAGCCAAAATGTTTGCTACGTGAGAAATCGCTTTTTCTTTCTCAATCTGCGTCAGCTTTTTGGTTTGCATTACAGATTGCTCTAATTTCTGCCAATCGCGCGAAACTTCTCCTCCATCGTCTATCAAAACTCTGTTTTTAATTTTATGAGATTCGATGAAAATGAAAGTCAAATGCGTCAAAATATCATAAATATCCGAACGTCCACGAGTGATTTCAACATTCATTTGTTCTTCATCGATTCTGTAGCAATTTCTTCTTCTTTTTGGAGGAACAATTGGCTGAAAATGCGATTTAGAATATCCTTCGTCTGATGTTAAATTAATAAAACGGCACTGCTCGATTCCAATTGGAAGACGTTCTATAACGTACAAAAGTCCGTTTAGTTCTACTTTCTCTTCGGCAATGTTTCCATAAATTTCTGGGCGTAAAGCCAATAATGATTCGCGTAAGCTATCGCCAGAAACTCCCATTGGTTTGTAAAAACCACGGTTGAATAAATGGCGCATTGTAATGTACATTTTTTCTATCGCCGCAGAAGATTCTTGCGCTCTAGATCTTGATATATGTTTAGTTTCTTTCATGTCTTTTTAATTTTAAAATCATCTTCTTTTGTAAAGAAGATGTCAATATTTCAATAAACGAAAGTAGGAATTATATATATAACTTTAATAAATTTCCATTTAACAAATTGTTAGACGGCGATTTTAAAAATGCTAAATCCTACTTCAAATTATCTGCAATATCTCTATTATTTGATAATCTCGGAATCTTATTCTGTCCTCCTAGTTTTCCTTGCGATTTCATGTAATCTTGAAATCCGTTTTTAGAAACTTTAGTGATTACTACCTTTCTTAAAACATTTCCGGTAATTAAATCATCGTAATAGATATTCTGCTTTCGCATTGAACTGTCAATCGTTTCAGCAAAAACTTCCATATTTTCAGGCTCTTTTTCAAATTCAATTAGCCATTCGTGGTACGGTAATCCGGTGGTAGGCGTGATTTGTGGAGCTACAGTAAATTCATTGATTACTATATTAGTTGAATTTACGGCTTCTTTCATCGCATTTTCAACCTCATTGGCAATAACATGCTCTCCAAACGCCGAAATATAATGTTTAATACGACCTGAAACTATAACACGATACGGCGCCAAAGATGTAAATTGAACGGTATCGCCAATATTATAACGCCAAAGCCCTGCGTTGGTAGAGATAATCAAAACATAGTTTACTCCTACCTCAACTTCACCAATCGTGTATACTTTCGGGTTTTCACTAAAAAATTCATCTGCTTTTATAAACTCATAGAAAATTCCTGAATTCAAAAGTAATAACATTCCTTTTTCTTTCTGCGAATCTTGGTACGCAAAAAATCCTTCAGAGGCAGGAAACAATTCAATGCTATCTACTTTTTTACCTATCATCTGTTCAAATTTCGCTCGATAAGGCTCGTAATTTACTCCGCCGTAAATAAACAGATTAAAATTTTTGAATATCTCGCTAATCTTTTTCCCTTCGCTTTTTTGCTGTAGACGTTCAAAATACATCTGTACCCAAGACGGAATTCCAGAGATAACCGACATGTCTTCTTTTATGGTTTCGTCTACAATGGCATCTACTTTGGTTTCCCAATCATCAATGCAATTGGTTTCCCAAGATGGCATTCTGTTTTTCTGCAGGTATTTAGGAACAAAATGCGCCACAATTCCAGAAAGTCTTCCAAATTTAATTCCGTATTTTTCTGTGAGGATTGGGCTACCTTGCAAAAAGATCATTTTTCCGTCAACAAAATCTGCTTTTCCAGTCTCGTTAATATAATGCAGAATGGCATTTCGGGCCGCTTCTATATGATAAGGCATCGATTCTTTGGTCAGCGGAATAAATTTCGCTCCCGAAGTTGTTCCCGAAGTTTTAGCAAAATATAATGGTTTTCCTTTCCATAAAATATCTGCTTCGCCTTTTACAACCTTTTCAACGTATGGTTTTAAGTCTTCGTAATCTCTTACAGGAACTTGTTTCTGAAAATCTTTAAAAGTTTTTATTTGATTAAAATAATGATCTTTTCCAAATTCGGTGTCTTGAGCATTTTCAATCAGACTTCTAAAAACCTTTTGTTGCGTTTCAACAGGTTTTTCAGCCCATCTAAGCGTTTGTTTATATATTTTTCGGGCAAAAATTTTCGCCGCAATTGACTTAATTGACATTTTCAGTGGTATTATTTTTTATCACTTTTCTTTTTGTCTTGAGATTTTGCCTTCAGTTCTTTTTCTGTTTCAGCGACATCTTCTCTCAGTTTCATTTCAGCATCAGATGCTTTCATATTTAAATCTGAAGCATCTTCAACCGATTCTGCTAATATAGAATCTTTATTAAATTTTGAATATTCTAATTCGCCTTTTAAAACTTTTTGAATTCCTTTTATATAAATTTCATTCTGTTTTAAAGCTGTTTCTAAAGAATCCGATTTAATTGCTAGTCTTGTAGCGTTTCGCTTCAGTTCTGTAGAAGAATATCCAGGAATAAATTCGCGAAGGGGCGTAAAAGCAATAATGAAAGTAGTAACCAAAATTAGAAATATTCCGCCTAAAGTAAACGTTACAAAGACATTCATTAAAGTAAGCCTAAAAGAAAATATCTCTTCAAAAGTGTCTTCATTTAAAATTACTAATCGGTTTTTAATGAACAGTTTTTTCCTAAAATTCCTTTTATTTGTTTTAGTCATTATGCTTCTTTATTCTAGCAAATATAGTAATTAATCGTCATGAAATTTGTTCGAAAAATTTCATGACGACCTATAATTTACGATTTTATAAAATATTTAACGCGGTCTAATCGAAATATTTTAAACTAAAAATACTTCTATTTCGTATATTTCTATATACCTTTGCGGAATAATTAAGAAAAACAATTTGCTTCGGCATTAAATATATTAGTCATGGGAAGATTAGGTCTTACAGAAATCCTTGTTATCGTAGGTATTGTGATATTACTTTTTGGAGGTAAAAAAATTCCAGAATTAATGAAAGGTTTAGGAAGTGGAATTAAGGAATTTAAAAACGCTGCTAAAGACGATCAACCTGCTGCTTCTAAAAAACAAGAGGAAGAAACGAAATAATAAATTCGAAAAAATTAAAATCCCAGATTACAATGTAGTCTGGGATTTTTTTATGGATTATAATGAAACTACTCTCAATAGTTTTGTGATTTCTCCCTTCGGTCGAAATGAAAAGATTACGGAAGTTTTTGGAATTTGGAATTTAAAAAAATTGGAATTTTTACAAAACCATCGTCAACTGAATTCTCTTTCTATCTTCATCAACCTCAGTTACTTTTACATCAACATGCTGATGTAATTTCACCACTTCGTTAACATCACTTACAAAACCAGCTTTCAATTGCGAAATGTGAACTAATCCGCTTTCTTTGATTCCAATGTCAACAAAACAGCCAAAGTTGGTGATGTTATTAACAATACCTGGTAAAATCATTCCGGTTTTCAAATCTTTGATTGATTTTACGTTGGCATCAAATTCAAAAACCTTAGCCGATTTTCTTGGATCTAATCCCGGCTTTTCAAGCTCTTTTATGATATCTTTTAGCGTAAGTAAACCAATTTCAGGTGTTACATACTTTTCAGCTTTAATAAGCGCTGTTTTCTCTTTATTTGCAATTAATTCATTTAAAGAAATGTTCAAATCCTTCGCCATCTTTTCAACAACCGGATAAGCCTCTGGATGCACTGCCGAATTATCCAACGGATTTTTAGCATTTGTAATTCTAATAAAAGCCGCTCCCTGCTGATACGCTTTGTCTCCTAAACGAGGCACTTTTTTCAACTGTTTTCTGTCTTCAAAAGGTCCGTTTTCAGAACGGTATTGTACAATATTTTCAGCAAGCTTCTCTCCGATTCCACTTACGTAACTTAGTAAATGTTTACTAGCAGTGTTGATATTAATTCCAACCGAGTTTACGCAACGAATTACGGTGCTATCCAATTCTTCTTTAAGTTTCGTCTGGTCAACATCGTGCTGATACTGTCCTACTCCAATCGCTTTAGGGTCGATTTTTACCAATTCGGCCAAAGGATCTGAAAGTCGTCTTCCGATAGAAACCGAACCACGAACAGTTACATCATAATTCGGAAATTCTTCCCTCGCAATTTTTGAAGCCGAATATACCGAAGCACCTGCCTCAGAAACCACAAATACTTGAATTGGTTTGTCAAACGCGATTTTTTTGATGAAAAATTCCGTTTCGCGCGAAGCTGTTCCGTTTCCGATAGAAATCGCATCAATTTGGTACGCATTTACCATCGAACGGATTTTCTTTATCGCCATAGTTTCCTCGTTTTGAGGTGCGTGCGGATAAATGGTTTCGTTGTATAATAAATCTCCTTTTTCGTCCAAGCAAACTACTTTACAACCACTTCTAAATCCTGGGTCAATTGCTAAAATACGTTTTTCTCCTAACGGCGGAGCCAATAACAACTGACCTAAATTATTAGCAAAAACCTGAATCGAGTTAGCATCAGCTTTTGCTTTTGCTTCTTGCAAAGTTTCGTTACCAATTGCAGGATTCAGTAAACGTTTATAACTGTCTTCAATTGCTAATTGCAAATGAGCTGTTGAATTATTTTGTTTTTTAATGATGATTTCGTCAATAACATCGTAGGCATCGTCGATATCAACATCAATTTTCATTTTGATAAAACCTTCGTTTTCTGCACGAAGCATTGCTAATAAACGGTGCGCTGGCGCTTTTGTCAAAGGCTCTTCCCAATCAAAATACTGATCGAATTTTTTTGCGCCTTCTTCTTCGGCTTTCTTTTTAACCACTTTTGTAGCAATGGTTGCTTTACGCTGAAACAATCTTCTTAATTGTTTACGAACATAAATATTCTCGTTAATCCATTCGGCTACAATATCTCTTGCACCTTGAATAGCCGCTTCTTCGTTAATAACATTCTCATTAATATATTGCGTCGAAATAAAATCGATATCGGCATCACTTTCAGATATAATCAGTTTAGCCAAAGGTTCTAAACCGAATTCACGCGCAACATCTGCCTTTGTTTTTTTCTTCTTTTTGTATGGAAGGTAAAAATCTTCAATTTCTTGTAAATCAAAACTGTCTTCAATTTTTTTCTTCAAATCGGGTGTAAGCGCTTTTTGCTCTTCTATAGATTTTAAAACCGCTTCTTTACGTTTTATAAGTGTATCATAATCTTTTTGAAGTTTCGCAATCTGCTCAATTACAGTTTCATCAAGGTTTCCTGTTGCGTCTTTTCGATATCGCGAAATAAACGGAATCGTACAGTCTTCCTCTAATAATTTTACTGTGTTTTGAATACTGACTGCGGGCGCCTGAACAGACTTGGCAATAAATTGAATATTAGTCATACTTTTAATGAAATGATTTTCTTACTTAAAAATGATATAATTTACTTGTTAAAACGTTTCTGCAAAATAGTAAATCATTCGGCTAAAATAATATCTTTGTTTCTAATTTTAAGCCTATGGAAATTTTATTATTATATTTTTTATTGATAAACATTCTCGTTTTTATTTTCGCGGGATATGACAAATCTCAAGCCCGAAAAAATAACCGACGTGTTCCTGAAAAAACATTGTTTCTCATGGCTTTAACCGGTGGATCTCCGGGGTTATTAACAGCAATGTTACTATTTAGACATAAAACGAGCAAAACTTCTTTTATTGTAAAGTTCGTTGTGATTTTAGCAATTCAAGCTGCACTTATAATTGCTTATTTAAACTATAAAAAGTAGATATTAACATTGTTGATAACTCAAAAAATACATTTTAAAACACTGAATAATAAATACTTAAATAAAAAACCGAGCAAATTAAAAATTGGCCCGGTGTGATTATGAATAGGTGCGAAGCACCGAATTTTTTTTTGACTTTTTATGCGCAAGCAATTTTATTCACTCTATTTTGATGTCTTCCGCCTTCAAAAGCTGTATCCAAGAAAGTTTCAACAATTTCAACAGCTTGATGAATCGATGTGAATCTCGCTGGAATACTCACAATATTTGCATCGTTGTGTAAACGCGTCAAATACGCGATTTCTTTAGTCCAGCATAAACCAGCTCTTACTTTCGGGTGTTTATTAACAGTCATTGCGATTCCGTTACCACTTCCGCAGATTACAATTCCAAAATCTGCTTTTCCTTCAGATATATCATTTGCCACTGGATGCCCAAAATCTGGATAATCAACAGAAGCATCAGTATCTGTACCGTAGTTAGTTACTTCATATCCTCTAGCTTTAAGCATTTCAACAATTGCTTTTTTATATTCTGGACCTGCGTGATCGTTTCCTATCGAAATTTTCATTTTTTTTATACTATTAAGTTGTGTTATGCAAATTTACTCAATTAATAAATGGATGCTACGAATTACACCAATTTTCACAAATTATTTTCTTTTTGAATACTATATCAACAAAACAATTATAATTAGTATACATTCGCAATATAACATAGCAAAAACGTTTGTTTTGCAACTATCTTACTGTCAAAATCTTATAGGTTATTAACAATTTTAATAAGTATATAACTATCTCACAATCAATGAAGAAAAAACAGAATATTTGTTAAAATTTTGAGGTGTTAATAGGAGTTTGTAATTGCTTGATATTCAATTAACTTTAAGTTAACAGAAAATGTTAATAAGTTCGAAAAGAAAATTAGAAGTTTTTTTTGGTTGTTTCGAAAAAATGCTTAATCCAAAACTGGATTTAAATATGCAAGAAAAGTTTCGTGAATTTTTGGAAAAGTTATCAATATCAAAAATACCATTTTCAACAGAAATCAACATATCAACTTATCTACAAAATCAATTCAATTTTGGTTGTCAACCGTTGTTAATTAAAATACAAAAAGTCTTATAAATTAATCATTTAACCAAAAATAACTATGTTGATAACTCAGAATAAATAAGTAAAACGAGATTTCAATGGCTTCAAAAAAAAAATTATTCGACATATTAACAAGCTATAATAACAACCAAATTTTTTTTAAATTTTAAAAATTCTTTTTTGTTGTATTTAATATATGTTGAAAACTAAAAAAGTTGAAATTGAAAAAATTTTATTTGAGTTTGAATTTTATTCTGATTTGAGTTTGTTTTGGATTTTGTTTTAGACGATTTTGAGAGGATTGTTGAGATTGTCCAGAATTTGCTGAACTTCTTCGAAATCGTTTGGATGGACTTTGAGCTTGATTCCGCCCAGCGCATTTGAGTAAAGGGGTATAACAGAGAGCGTCATTTCGTTTTCGAAAAAATAAGGAATTCCTTCTTGTTCTAGTAAGTGTTTGAGAACTACGGTTTCGTGCAGATAATTGAATACGGCGATCGTTTTAAAGCTTTCCATTTTAGGTCTTTTTGTAAATGTACGAAAAGTTATAATTTTAATAATTCTATTTGTTAAAATCTGTAATCTGATTTCTTATTCGTAATTTTAAACCTTATTAGAAAAGATATATGAGTAAGAAAATTAGAAAGCCGATAAAAAAAGAGAAAGATTTCTCTGGGAAGATCCTGAAGATTTTATCGCAAAATGCTAATAAGCCATTCAATTACAAACAGATAGGAGCAAAGCTAGAACTTGATGATACAAAAAGCAGAAATCAGATTATAAAAGATCTAAAGATTCTGGCAGCTCAGAAGAAAATCATAGAAACAGAACCTGGAAAATATTTAGTAAAAGCCATTAGCCAGGATTACTACGAAGGAACAATAGATATGACGAGCAGAAAAACGGCATATTTTATTTGTGACGAGTTTGAAGAAGATGTTTTTATTCCGACCAATAATTTGAATCGTGCTTTAGACAAAGACAAAGTAAAAGTTTACGTTTATAACAGAAGAAAAGGAAAAAGACCTGAAGGTGAAGTAATTGAAGTTATAGAAAGAGATAAAACAGAGTTTGTAGGTGTAATTGATATGCAGCCAAATTTTGCTTTTGTTTCTACCGCAAATCCTAAAATGTATACCGATATTTTTATCCCTAAAGATAAAATTGGTGAAGCAGAAAACGGTGATGTTGTTTTGGTTAAGATTGAAGACTGGCCAAAAAGGGCCGATAGTCCGTTTGGATCTGTAATTCGAGTTTTAGGAAAACCTGGAGAACATAATACTGAGATTCATGCTATTTTGGCTGAATATGGTTTGCCAGCAGATTTTCCTGTTGAAGTAGAAGTTTTTGCACAAAAACTAGATACTTCGATTCAGGAATCTGAGATTGAAAAACGTCGTGATATGCGTGATACGCTTACGTTTACGATAGATCCAAAAGATGCAAAAGATTTTGATGATGCCTTGTCTTTCAAAAAGTTAGAAAACGGAAACTTCGAAATTGGAATTCATATTGCCGATGTTTCGTATTATTTGGAAGAAGGAACAATCTTAGATGATGAAGCATACCAAAGAGCTACTTCGGTTTATTTGGTTGATAGAGTAGTGCCAATGCTTCCAGAAGTGTTGTCTAACTTTGCTTGTTCTCTTCGACCAAATGAAGAGAAATATACTTTCTCTGCCGTATTTGAAGTTTCTCCAACGGCACAGGTTATCAACCAATGGTTTGGAAGAACTGTGATTTATTCAGATCAGCGTTTTGCTTACGAAGAGGCTCAGCATATTATTGAAACAAAAGGAAATAATACGATTCCGGTTGATATTTCTATTACTGGAGAATCTTATGTGGTTTCAGATGAAATTGTTGAAGCTACTTTAAAACTAGATGAATTAGCTAAGATTTTAAGAAAGAAAAGAATGCAGCAAGGTGCTATTTCTTTTGATAAAGTGGAAGTGAAGTTCAATCTTAATGAAGAAGGAGAACCAGAAGGAGTATATTTCAAAATATCAAAAGATGCGAATCATTTGATCGAAGAATTCATGCTTTTAGCCAATAGAAAAGTGGCTGAATACATTGGTAAACAAAAGAAAACCTTTGTTTATCGTATTCACGATGAACCAAATGAAGATAAGTTAATTGCAATGCAAACTGTAATTGCTAAGTTTGGTTATAAAATTGATTTTAGAACAAAAGGCGATATAGCAAAATCTATTAATGCTTTGATGGAAGAAGTAAACGGTAAGAAAGAACAAAATCTTATTGATACTCTTGCTATTAGAAGTATGAGCAAAGCCAAATATTCGACTGATAATATTGGTCATTATGGTTTAGCTTTTGATTATTATAGCCATTTTACATCGCCAATTCGTCGTTATCCAGACGTTATGGTACACCGTTTGCTGCAGTATTATCTAGATGGAGGAGCTTCTGTAGACGAAGAAACTTATGAAACGAAATGTTTGCATTGTTCAAACATGGAAAACTTAGCAACAAATGCTGAGCGTGACAGTATTAAATACATGCAGGTTAAATACATGCAGGATCATCAAGACGAAGAATTCCTTGGAGTTATTTCTGGTGTTACTGAATGGGGAATTTATGTTGAAATCGTTTCTAATAAATGCGAAGGAATGGTAAGAATCAGAGAAATAAAAGAAGATTACTATACTTTTGATGAAAGACAATATGCATTGGTTGGTGCTAATTCAAACCGTTTATTGCAATTGGGAGATGAAATTTATGTGAAAGTAAAAAATGCCGACTTAGTGAAAAAACAATTGGATTTTCATTTTTTAAGACGAGCAGAATAAATATTAATTTAAAAATAAAAGTATGAAAAAGCTAATTATAGGAGCAGCAATTTTATTTGTACAAATGTCTTTTGGTCAGGTTACCAAACAGTTGGGAGATTTTGATACCGTAAAAGTATTTGATAAATTAAGTGTAAAATTAGTTCAAGGATCTGAGAATAAAATTGTAATAAAAGGAACAAGAGAGGCAGAAGTTGAAGCTGTTAATAAAAATGGTATTTTGAAACTAAGAATGCCTTTTCCAAAACTTCTTTCAGGAAATGATCTTGATATAACTCTGTATTACAAACATATAGAATTGATTGATGTTAATGAAGGAGCAGAAGTGAAGAGTAGTGAAGCCATCAAAGCAACTTCTTTTAAAGTGAGTGCTCAGGAAGGCGGTCTTATAAATGTTGATTTGGATGTTGATAAACTAAAAGTAAGTTCAGTTTCTGGAGGTAAAATTACATTAACAGGAAAAGCTGCGAATCAAGATGCAAGTTTAGGAGCTGGAGGATATTTACTAGCAAGTAAACTTAGCACGTCTCAGACTACTGTAAGCGTTTCTGCGGGAGGAAAAGCTGATGTTAATGCTTCTACCCTTGTCGATGCAAAAGTGAGCGCAGGAGGCTCTATTTACATTTATGGAAAACCAAAGCAAATAAACCAGAAAACTGTTTTTGGTGGTAAAATAGAAGAAGTAAAATAACAAGTAGTAATTGATGATTAATGATATTCTAGCGGGACTTCCCTGGGGACTTGTTCTTAGTTTTATGGTTGGCCCAGTATTTTTTGTTTTATTAGAAACCAGCATTACAAAAGGATTTAGAGCTGCAATTGTTTTTGATTTAGGCGTAGTTTTAGGAGATATTTTCTTTATTGCTATTGCTTATCTTGGAAGTTATAGACTCATTTCCAGTTTAAAAGACGATCCAGCGCTTTTTATTTTTGGAGGAATAATTATGCTTTCTTACGGTATTATTTCATTTGTAAAACTAAAGAAAGAAGAAAAAATAAACGATGAAGAAATTGATCGTGATATTCTAAAAAGAAACTATGGTAGTTTATTTGTAAAAGGCTTTTTACTGAACGTTATCAACATTGGAGTTCTCGGTTTTTGGCTTGCTGTTATTATTTCAGTAGGACCAAAATTAGATATGCAGACTCCAAGAATGATGACATTTTTTACTGCTGTAATTATCACTTATTTATTAATTGATTGCGCTAAGATTTTATTAGCCAAACAGTTAAAATCAAAAATGACTCCAACAAATATTCTTAAAATTAAAAAAGGAATTAGCGTTGTTTTAATGGTTTTCGGATTTGCTTTAGTAATTCAAGGATGGTTTCCTAAAGAAAAGGAAATGGTTAAAAATGCTTTTGAAAGAATAGAGAAGAAGTAGTTGTTAATAACTCAATATTATAAAATTAAACCTCTGAATTTCAGAGGTTTTTTTGTGTTTATAACTGTTAGTTTAGAACTTTGTCAAAGTTGATTGACAACAGCTTGTCATTTCGACGAAGGAGAAATCTCCACAATTAACTCCGCAACAATTATCCAATCTTTGTAGAGCTTCTCGTGGAGATTTCTCCTTCGTCGAAATGACAAGATTGTAGAAAATTAGATATATAAAAAAAAAAAGAGACACATTTCTGTATCTCTTTTTGAGGCATCGTCCGGATTCGAACCGGAGTAGGAGCTTTTGCAGAGCCCAGCCTAGCCGCTCGGCCACGACGCCATTACTTGAACGGTTGGCAAAAGTAACTAAAATCTTTAAATTTCAAAAGTTTCGAATGAACTATTTTAAAAAAATACAGATTTAATTGCAGTGATTACTTTCTAATTTCCGTCATTTTTATAGTAACTGACTCAACATCACCACCAATAGGAGGATTTATTTTAGAAACCCAAACAGTGGTTTTTTCTATCATTTCTATCTCTGCCAGCACACGAATATTGATTCTTTTGGCTACATGTTCCAATAAATGCGAACGAATTGCCATTTCTTCCGTCACAATTTTGTTCAAATGTACGTAGTCAACAGTGTCTAAAAGATGATCTGTTTCTGCTGATTTCTGTAAATTGGTTTTAATTTTTAGATCAACCGTATAATCAGATCCAATTTTTCCTTCTTCAATTAAACATCCGTGGTAAGAAAAAGTGCGGATATTTTTCAGTTTAATAACTCCCATTTTTATAATTTTATTCTTGTAGTATTTGGATCTTGGTAATTGGATGTTACAGCTTGGATAGAAACAATTTTTTCTATTTCATCAACTGTAAAGTGAATGGTATAAGGAAATTTCTTTAAAGGTAATGTACGGACAATATTGTATTTTTCCTCGAAAAAAGGTATAGTTTTTAACGTTAAAGCATAGTTTTTAAACTCTTTATAAAATAATTTGCCCAAGCCTTTTCTTATAGATTCATAATAAAAAGCTGTTTCATCTACTTCTAGTTTTGCTCTTTGAAGAATTATGGTTTTATAATTTTCTTCTAAAGCCATTTTTTATCTAACTCTTTTAAGGCATCTTCTATAGGAAGATAATCCTCTGGTTTAGCATTTTTTATACGATCTAAAACCATTTCTTGCTGCCAAAATGGAATTTCATTCTCAACATTTTCATCTATAGAAACATCTGGAATATGTTTAAAAAAACTAATAAAAGTTTCGTAAAAATCGTCTGGAATTGTAACAGTTAATTGTCTCATAATTCTGAATATTTATACAAAAGTACTAAATAAATTAATCTTAGGTTTTAGCTTTAACGTTTCATGTTTTCAGTAAGTTTCCAAAGAAAACCATAAACCATAAACTATAAACTATAAACTTTTTTATCTTTGCTAAAATTACTATAAAATAATGGCATCAGAAGAGAAATCACTCAATTTTATTGAACAAATCATAGAGGAAGACGTAAAATCGGGTCTTTCAAATACTAAACTTCGCTTTCGTTTTCCACCAGAACCTAATGGTTATTTACACATTGGGCATGCAAGTTCTATTGCGTTAAATTTTGGTTTAGGAATTGATTATCAATCTCCTGTGAATTTACGTTTTGATGATACAAACCCTGAAAAAGAAGAACAGGAATTTGTTGATGCTATTAAAAAAGATGTAGAATGGCTGGGTTACAAATGGGCAGAAGAATGTTATGCATCAGATTATTTCCAACAATTGTATGATTGGGCAGTTTTTTTAATTAAGAAAGATAAAGCTTATGTTGACAGTCAGACTTCTGAAGAAATGGCGATCCAGAAAGGAACTCCAACAACTCCAGGAACTGATAGTCCATACAGAAATCGTTCTGTTGAAGAAAACTTAGATTTATTCGAAAGAATGAAAAACGGTGAATTTGAGGCTGGTACACATATTCTTCGTGCAAAAATTGACATGAAATCAACAAACATGTTAATGCGTGATCCTATCATGTACAGAATTTTACACAAACATCACCACAGAACTGGAGATGCTTGGAAAATCTATCCAATGTACGATTGGGCACATGGACAAAGTGACTATTTAGAGCAAATTTCTCACTCATTTTGTACACTAGAATTCTTGCCTCACCGTGAATTATACGATTGGTTTTTAGATCAGATTTTAGATGAAAATAAACTTCGTCCAAAACAAAGAGAATTTGCTAGACGTAACTTATCACATACTGTTGTTAGTAAAAGAAAATTACAGCAACTGGTTAAAGAAAAGCATGTTAAAGGTTGGGATGATCCAAGAATGTCAACAATTTCTGGATTAAGAAGACGTGGTTATACAGCTGCTTCTTTGCGTAATTTTGCCAATACAATTGGTATTGCAAAACGTGATAATTTGATTAATGTATCGGTTTTAGAATTTTGTATTCGTGAAGATTTGAACAAAATTGCACCTCGTGTAATGGCTGTTTTAGATCCTGTAAAACTGGTAATTACAAATTATCCAGAAGGAAAAGAAGAGTGGTTGGAAGCTGAAAATAATCAAGAAGATGAAAATGCAGGTTTCAGAAAAGTACCTTTTTCTCGTGAATTATATATAGAAAGAGAAGACTTTTTGGAAGAAGCTCCAGCTAAATTTTTCCGTTTGACTTTAGGAAAAGAAGTTCGTCTTAAAAATGCTTATATCATTAAAGGTGAATCAGTTGTAAAAGATGAAAACGGAAATATTACAGAAATTCATGTAACGTATGATACAGATTCTTTAAGCGGAAGCGGAACTGAAGCAAGCCAAAGAAAAGTATCTGGAACCTTACATTGGGTTTCAATTCAGCATGCATTAGAAGCAGAAGTTCGTTTGTACGATCGTTTGTTTACAGATGAAGCACCGGACAGTTATAAAGAGAAAAATTTCTTAGATTTTGTGAATCCAAATTCATTAGAAATTGTTACTGGATATGTTGAACCAAGTTTATCAACAGCTCAAAATGAAGATAAATTCCAGTTTCAACGTTTAGGTTATTTTACTGTTGATAAAGACTCAACTCCTTCAAAATTAGTATTTAACAAGACTGTTGGATTGAAAGATGCTTGGGAAGAAAAAGGTAAAAAAGAAGAAAACAGCATCAATAATTCTTTGAAAGATATCAACAAATATTTTAAAGTTGAGACTAAAGCTGAAAGAATTGCAATTGAAAGTGCGATAGGAGAGAACATTAAAAACATCTCTACTTTTTCACTTTTGCAGAATTCTTTAAAGAAGAATATCAACAATAATAAGGCTTCGCTGTTGTTTTCTCAGTTTATTTTGAAATATTCAAATTGGAAATCTACAGATTTTGAAGAAGAAGATATTAAGAAATTATATTCAATGTCTCTAAAAAGTGAATCGACTTATGTTAGATCAAAAGCACTTTTGAATTTAAGAGATATTGAAAGTGAAGATTTGAGAAATCAGTTTTCAGATGAAATTTTAAAATTATATTCAAATCCACCAAAAAATGCTTCTGAAAGAGAAATTGAAATTCTTTCTGAAATGGTGAAGAAGTAATATCAACTTAATTTATGAAAAGCGCTTTTATAAGCGCTTTTTTTTATTATATAGATTAGCTATTAAAATTAGTAATTTTATAGTTTTTATAGATTAAAAGTGACTTTCATAAATTGATTTTAATAGAAAATAAAAATATGTTGGATAAGGAATTCATTTTTTTAGTTTTCGTCTGTTTAGAAGCTTTATTTTAATTTTAGTCTTTTTTTGGTCCCAATTTTTCCTATCAAACTTTATTATATAGTTTTAATTGATGTTTTTTATATGATTAATTATTTATATTTATTATTTATAAAATCTATTATTTTTATGATTTTAATTTATTTTATAAATTAAAATTGGCTTTCATAAATTATATTTAAGCTAATATAAAAAATAGTCGAGTAGAGAAGACCTTTTTTTGTTTTTCATTCCTTAAAATTCTTTATTTTAATTTTTTGCTTTTTTTAGTTCCAATTTTCTTCTAAAAAACTAAAATTAAAGTTTTTTCTTATTTTTTTAAATTTTTGACTTCAATTTTTATAATTATAAGTTTTAATTATTATTATAACTTAAAATTTAGATTATAATTATTATTTAGAAAACTGACTATAGAATTTAAAACTATAGTTTTTTATTATTTTTATAGCCTTTGATTTTAATATTGTAGTTATAAGTTTTTATTATTACTTTTTTAAAAGTTTAGTTTTTAATTATTATTTATATAATTGATTTAAAATATAAAAATAATAGTTTTTATAGATTGATTTTAACCTTCATAAATTGATTTTAAGACGTTTTTTTAATTGAATTGATAGATAACTCATTTTTTGAATTATTGTTTATTTATGGTCTTTATTTTAGTTTTTACTGTTATTTTAGTCAGTTTAACGGGTTGTTAACACACAATTGTTTATAAAACTGCTATTTTTAACTCAATACCAAAAGTCAGAGATGATTTTTGTAAAAAATTAAAATTTGCCGAAAAGAATCTAAGTTGAAATTTATTGTTTTTAGAAACTCGTAATTTTTATAATAATAGATTTTCAAAACTGATTTCCTAAAAAGACAATTTTATGTTCGCATTTTTATTATGATGGAATTCTGATAATATTTCCCGTAAAAGATATTTTTTCAAATTGTGTCATAATGTACAAAATACCATAATGTTGAATTTGAGTGAAAGTTTAGTTTTTAAATTTCAGGTCTGACAATTTTTAATTTAAATCTAATTTATCATGAAAATTTTATATTTCACACTAGCATTATTATTTGCAAATGTTGCAATTTCTCAAACTCATCAAATTACAAAACACAACGGAGAACAGCTTGATGTAAATTTTATTAAAAACGAAAATGGTTTTGTTTATTATTCTTTGAATGGAAGTTCTGAAGAAATCAAAATCAGTAAATATGCAGTTTCATCTATTACAAATAAAGAAACAAAACAAACTCAGAAAGTTTCTGATAAAATAGTAGTTGATTCAAAAGACGATTACAAAATGGTAACTGTTCTTCCGCAAGACAAAACAATAGGACTGAAACAAGCAGCTAGTTTTACAGGAGTCTCAACAAGGACAAAAGGTGAACCGCCAATTGCAAATCAGAACCAGACTGCTATGAGAATTAAATCTAAATCGGCTTCAAATGGTTACCCATTTGTTAGCATTGTTGAAAAAGCAGATGGTAAGTACGAAGCTGTAGCTTATGTGTATTAATAATATTGTTAATTTTTTGTAAATTACAATTAATCAAAGTTTTATCATTTTAAAAAAGAGTATCTTTATTAATAATTTAAAATTGTAACTATCATGTCTAAAAATTTAAATACAGCAGCAGCAATTTTAGCTGCAGCAGCTGCAGGAGCGGCAATCGGAATTTTATTTGCACCAGATAAAGGATCTAAAACTCGAGCAAAAATCAAAGAAGGTTTAGATGATGCGAAACATAATCTGAAAGATTCATTTGATGCAAGTTCAGAAGTTTTACGTGAAAAGTTTGCTCATGCAAAGAAAAACTTAGACGGAACGTATGAAGATTTACTTTCAAATATGAGTTACAAAACAGAAGAAGTGATCACTTTTTTAGAAAGTAAACTTGCTGAACTAAAAGCGAATAACGCTAAACTTCAGAAATAATATTTTTATAAAGCACATTACTTGCTTATTTTTATAAGAAAGTATTGTGCTTTTTTTATTTAAAATTTTAATTATGGCTTTTGAAGAATTAAAAGAAAACACTGAAAAAGTTCAGGATCAGGCTAAAGAATACATTGAAAGTCATTTAGCTTATTATAAACTTTGGGGTTTTAAGGTTGCAATGAAATCGACAACTTTAATCTTTAAGTTTACTTTGATTTTATTGTGTTTTAGTATGGTAATGATTTTTGGATCTTTTGCCGCAGCGTATGCTTTTGGTTCTTTGTTTGAAAGTAATGCTCTCGGATTTTTGACAGTAGGAGGAATCTATTTGGTAATAACTATTTTGCTTTTCTTTATAAAAGACAAATTTGTTGAAGGGCCAATCTTGGAGAAATTTTCAGAAATCTTTTTTAATGATTAATTATGGAAAGAAAAAAATACTCTTCGTATGCTGAGATTGAAAGAGATCTAGAAATTTTGAAATTGGAAAAAGAAATCAATTATCAGAAATTGGTTTTGAGTTTTCAGAAAACAAAGGAAAGTATCACACCGCAAAATATTGTAAATGGGTTCATTTCATCTTACACAGATTACTTTTCAAATTCTTATGTAAAAATTATCCAGACCATTTTACCGTATGTAATAGGTTGGTTCATAAATAGAAAAAGAGGCGATTAAGCCTCTTTTTTATTTTTAAATTATTGTTGAACATCTGGTTGAATATCATCTTCGTAGCCAGATTGTCTGTGAGTTGGTTTTGGTTTTTCAATTTTCTTGTTTCCTTTTTTCATCATTTCGCCAACTTGGTTTGAAGCTGTAAATGATGCAACCATGTTATTCAACATATCGCTTCCAGCTTGTGGAGAATTTGGAAGAAGAATTAAGTTTGAGTTTGTATCAGATCCAATAGATTGTAAAGTATCATAATGCTGAGTAACTACAATTAGGGCAGAAGCTTCTTGAGAGTTGATTCCAACTTGGTTCAAAACTTCAACACTTTCAACCAAACCTCTTGCAATTTCACGACGCTGATCTGCAATACCTTGTCCTTGTAAACGTTTACTTTCAGCTTCGGCTTTTGCTTTTGCAACGATTCTAATTCTTGAACTTTCAGCTTCAAATTCAGCAGCGGTTTTTTCTCTATCGGCAGCGTTGATTCTGTTCATTGCATTTTTTACCTGAATATCTGGATCAATATCAGTAACCAAAGTATTGATGATATCATATCCGTAAGTTGACATTGCCTCGTTCAATTCACGTTTTACTGCCACTGCAATATCATCTTTTCTTTCAAAAACGTCATCCAATTTTAGTTTCGGAACTTCAGCACGAACTACGTCAAATACATAAGAAGTAATCTGATCATGCGGATATTCTAATTTGTAAAATGCTTCATACACTTTATCTTGAATCACTTTGAACTGAACTGAGACTTTCATTTTAATGAAAACGTTGTCTCTAGTTTTAGTTTCGATGATAACATCTAATTGCTGAATTTTGAGATTCACTCTTCCGGCCAATCTATCTACCATCGGAATTTTAAGTTGCAATCCTGAATTTCTAACACTCTGGAATTTTCCAAATCGTTCGATAATAACAGACGATTGCTGTTTTACAGTAAAGAACGACGACATGAAAATGAAGAATGCCAATACTAAAAAGATAATAAATGCTGTACTCATGATTTTGTAATTTATATTTATGATTCTGGTAAATTACGAAAATTCTTCTAAAAAGAAATTATCAAACATTAAAAAAACGCTAAGAACATTTTGTAGATGTTACTTAGCGTTTAATTTTTTTGAACCATTAAAGGCATTAAGATAATTAAGTCAAAACTTTGTCAAGAGAATTAAGCTTTATGAACTTAAAAAACGTTCTTTTTTTACCATTAAGTTGAGCTTAATTTTCTTAATATCTTAATGGTAAAAATATTTTTATAAAGTAGAAATTGCTTTCTGAATTCTAGAAATAGTTTCTTCTTTTCCTATGATTTCAGCAATGTCAAATAGGTGAGGACCTTTAAGTGCTCCAACCAAACTTAAACGGAAAGGTTGCATTACTTTACCCATTCCGATTTCGTTTTTAGTTAACCAATCTTTCACGATTGCTTCAATATTTGCAGAAGTAAAATCTTCAATATTTTCTAAAACAGAAATCAGTTCCTGCATTAAAGTTGGAGTTTCTTCTTTCCAATTTTTACTTGCTTTCTCATCATAAGATGTTGGTGCTTGGAAAAAGAAATCAGTCAAATCCCAAAATTCAGAAACAAAGTTTGCTCTTTCTTTAATCAACGAAACAATTCTAGTTAGATCATATTTAGAAACATCAATGCCTTTTTCTTCCAAAATAGGAGAGAAGGTTTTCGCTAAATCTGCATCATTTTGTTTTATTAAATATTGGTGATTGAACCATTTGTTTTTCTCAGGATCAAATTTTGCTCCAGCTTTGTGAACTCTGTTCAAGTCAAAAGATTGAGCTAATTCCTCTAACGAGAATAATTCTTTGTCTGTTCCATCATTCCATCCTAAAAGAGCAAGGAAGTTTACAACCGCTTCTGGGAAAAATCCTTTTTCTCTATAACCAGATGAAACACCTTCTTCAGTTTTCCATTCTAAAGGAAATACAGGGAATCCCATTTTGTCTCCATCTCTTTTTGATAATTTACCATTTCCAACTGGTTTCAAAATCAAAGGTAAGTGTGCAAATTCTGGAGCTTCCCAACCAAATGCTTTGTATAATAAAACGTGAAGTGGCATAGAAGGCAACCATTCTTCTCCACGAATTACATGTGAAGTTTCCATCAAATGATCATCAACAATATTGGCTAAATGATACGTTGGCATTCCGTCACTTTTGAACAAAACTTTATCATCCAAAAGATTAGTTTCAAACTTAACATCACCACGAATAATATCTTTCAAATGCAAAGTTTCATCAACTGGAGTTTTAAAACGAATTACATAATGCTCGCCATTTGCAATTCTTTTAGAAACTTCATCAGCAGAAATTACTAAAGAAGTATCTAATTTTTCACGATTATGATGATTGTAAATAAATGTTTTTCCTTCAGCTTCGTGTTGTTTTCTATGTGCATCCAAAGCTTCTGGAGTATCAAAAGCATAATATGCCCAACCAGAATTTATCAGCTGATCTGCATATTGTTGGTATAAATCTTTACGTTCGCTTTGTCTGTATGGACCAAATTTTTCATTTTTTCCAACTGTTTCTTCAGGAGCAATTCCTAACCATTCAAGAGCTTCCATAATGTAAGCCTCTGCACCTGGAACAAAACGAGTCTGATCTGTATCTTCAATTCTCAGATAAAAAACACCATTATGTTTCTTTGCAAATAGATAATTAAATAGGGCAGTACGAACTCCGCCAATATGTAACGGTCCAGTCGGACTTGGTGCAAAACGCACACGAACTTGCTTTGACATTTGTTTAAAATTTTGTTGCAAAGATACAACTTTAGATAAATCCGAATTTTTTAAAATTCCAAATTCCAAACACAGTGAATACTTGGAATTTGGAATTTATTTTTTGGAATTTGAATCTTTATAATTACTACTTTTATAGGTTATAATTAAAACGGATTTATTTTGAAAACATCATCTGCAATATATCAAAAGTTAGAGGCTTTCATTAAGAAATATTATACCAACGAACTGATAAAAGGGATATTACTTTTTACCGGTTTTGGATTGTTATATTTTTTGTTTACGCTTTTTGTGGAGTACTTTCTTTGGTTAAAACCATTAGGAAGAACTTTTCTATTTTGGTTATTTATTGGAGTAGAAGTTTTCCTTTTAGTTCGTTTAATTCTTTTTCCATTGTTTAAGTTATTCAAACTTCAAAAGGGAATAGATTATACTGAGGCTTCAAAAATTATTGGAAATCATTTTACAGAAGTGAGTGATAAGCTTACCAACTTTTTGCAATTGTCTTCTGAAAATAATTCAGAAAGTTCAGAATTGGTTCTAGCTTCAATTGAGCAAAAAGCAAATTCACTGCAGCCAATTCCATTCGGAAATGCAATCAATTTTAAAGCTAACAAAAAATATTTGCCATTAGCTTTAGTACCAATTTTGCTTTTTGCTGTGTTTTATATTTCTGGAAATAGCAATATTATTTCTCAAAGTTTGAATAGAGTAGTGCATTTCAATTCTGCTTTTTTACCACCAGCTCCTTTCAAGTTTGTGGTTTTGAATTCGAATTTGCAAGCTGAACAAAACAAAGATTTTGTCATCAAAATGGAATCAGTTGGAAACGTAGTTCCAGAAAATGTGATGATTCATATTGGTGATGAAAGCTATTTTATGGAATCTTCTCAACCTGGAAAGTTTGAATTTAAAGTAGAGAAACCAGCTGATAATATTCAATTTTCTTTTGAAGGAAATTCAGTTGTTTCAGAAGAATATGAATTGAAAGTAATCACAGTTCCATCTATTGCAAACTTCGAAATGGTTTTAAATTTTCCTTCTTATCTAAAGAAAAAATCAGAGACAATTCAGGGAACTGGAAACGCAATTGTACCTGAAGGAACAACTGTAACTTGGAAAATGAATACTAAATCTACACAAGAAATTGAATGGAAAAGAGATAATGAAGTATTTAAGTTCAATAAGGTTGAAAATGACTTTAAATTGAGTAAAAGTATAAGTCAAAATACCGAATATCAAATACTTACGTCTAATGATAAGGTTAAAAACTACGAAAAACTAGATTATCAGCTGTCTGTAATCAAAGATCAGTTTCCAACTATAAATGTGGGGCCAGCGCCAGACAGTTTGAAGCTAGACAAGACCTATATTCTAGGAAGATTGGGTGACGATTATGGACTTTCTAAATTACAAATTGTATACTATGAACGTAACAAACCTCAGTCTGCTAAACGTGGAAACATTCCTGTGAAGGCTGGCGTATTTGATCAATTTGTTTTTAATTTTCCAAGTAACCTTCCGGTAGAAGAAGGAGTTTCATACGAATACTATTTTGAAGTTTTTGATAACGATGCACCACACGGATTTAAGTCTTCAAAGTCTTCTACATTTTCAGATCGCGTAGCTACAACAGATGAAATTCAGGATCAAGAATTACAACAGCAAAACAATAATATCAATAGTTTATCTAAATCTTTAAAGAACCAAACGAAGCAGATTTCAGAAATGGATAAGCTTCAGAATACTGGAAAAGAAAAAGATAATTTAGAGTTTAAAGATCAGCAGAAGATTAATGATTTTATCAAACGTCAGAAACAACAGGACGAAATGATGAAACAGTTTTCTGAAAAAATGAATCAGAATCTAGATAAGTTTAAAGACGATAAGAAAGATAAAACTGCTGAAGATTTACAAAAGCGCTTAGATAATGCGCAGAAAGATTTAGAAAAGAATCAGAAATTATTAGATGAGTTGAAGAACTTGAATGATAAATTAAACAGTGAAGAACTGTTTGATAAGATGGAAAAGTTCAAACAAATCAGTAAAAACCAATCTCGTAATTTAGAGCAATTAGTTGAGTTAACTAAGCGTTTTTATGTTTCGAAGAAAGCAGAACAAGTTGCAGAGAAACTAAATAAACTGTCAGAACAACAGGAACAGTTATCGAATAAAGAGAAAGAAAATACGAAAGAGAAGCAAGATGAAATCAATAAATCTTTTGATAAGATTCAGGAAGATTTAAAAGATTTGAAAGAGGAAAATAAGACTTTGAAGAAACCTTTGGATATCCCATCAGACGCTTCTAAAGAAAAAGATGTTGAGAACGATTTGAATAAAGCTTCTGAAGAATTGAGTAAAAAGAATACTTCTACTGCTAAAACAAAACAGAAAAGTGCAGCGAAGAAAATGAAGTCTATGTCTCAGGAAATGCAGAGTGAAATGGAAGGTGGTGAACAAGAACAATTGGAAGAAGATGTAGCAATGCTTCGTCAGATTCTGGATAATCTTTTAGCTTATTCTTTATCACAAGAAGATGTGATGAAACAGTTTAAAGCAATGAAATTAGGTTCTTCTACATTTACAAAAAACATCAAGATTCAGCAAAATTTAAAACAACAGTTTAGACATGTTGATGACAGTTTGTTTGCACTTTCATTACGTAATCCTAAAGTAGCAGAAGACGTTACTAAAGAAATTGGAAATGTACAATATAACATGGACAAGGCTATTGAAACTTTAACCGATGTACAGATTCCAAGAGGAGTTTCACACCAACAATACGCAGTTTCATCTGCCAATAAGTTAGCAGATTTCTTAAGTGATTTATTGAATAATATGCAGATGTCTATGTCTAAACCGGGAGCGGGGAAACCTAAACCAGGTGACGGACAAGGAATGCAATTGCCAGATATTATTCAGAAACAAAAAGGTCTTGCTGACAAGATGAAAGAAGGTATGAAACCTGGACAGCAACCCGGAGATAAACCTGGAGAGGGTAAAGATGGAAAGTCTGGACAAGGACAAAACGGACAGGGTAAAGATGGTCAGGGTAAAGAAGGACAAGGTAACAAAAGTGGAGATAAAGGTTCTTCGGGTAAGGATGGAAAGAATGGAAAAGGAGAGAAGAACGGTAATGAAGGTGAAGATGGAGAAGGAGATGCTGAAGCTATAATGGAGATTTACAAGGAGCAAGTTAAGCTTAGAGAAGCTCTTCAAAAAGAGTTAGCAAAGAAAGGTTTAGACTCTCAAGGTAAATCTGTAATAGATCAAATGAAGCAATCTGAAAAGCAGATTTTGAATAAGGGTTTTAAGAATGAGAACTTGCAACGTATATTAAATATTCAGCAAGAATTATGGAAATTAAACAATGCAGTTCAGCAACAAGGTCAAGATACACAAAGACAATCTGAAACTAATAAGGCTGAATTTACTAATCGTTCGAATGCTTTGCCAAGTTCGCTATTGGAATATTTAAACAGTGTAGAGATATTAAACAGACAATCACTACCTTTGCGCTCGAATTTTAATCAAAAAGTTCAAGAATACTTTAATACAAAATGATAAATTTTAATTACGAAACAGATTTTACTTTAGGAGACGAGCAGGCTTTTAGTGACTGGCTTAGTGCTGTTATTGTTTCTGAAAACAAGAATGAAGGAGAAATCAATTATATATTTTGTGATGATGAATATCTTCATAAAATCAATGTTGAATATCTAGATCATGATACTCTTACTGATATTATCAGTTTTGATTATACGGTTGGTAACGAGTTAAATGGAGATATTTTTGTTTCTGTAGAACGTGTTGCAGACAATGCAAAAGACTTCAATGTTTCATTTGCTGAAGAACTTAAAAGAGTGCTATCTCATGGTATACTACATTACTGTGGATACAAAGATAAGTCAGACGAAGAGGCTCAATTAATGAGACAGAAGGAGGAAGAGAAAATGAAGATGTTTCACGTGGAACAGTAATTAAACATCTTTTCAACGTATATGTTCCACGTGAAACGTTTTGGGTTTTTTAACTTTTCATAACGTTCCACGTGAAACATATCCGAAGAAAATAAAAGAATTTTAAAGCGTTCCACGTGGAACGTTTATGTAAAGAATTCGAATAGAAGATTAAATCGTTCCACGTGGAACGATTTTTTAAGTTTGAATTTAAAAGAAAATGGAATAGGATGTTTCACGTGGAACATGATTTTAAAATGTTTTTTGGAAGTTTAGAATGGAAGTTAAGAAATGTTTCACGTGAAACATTTATTGTAAAGATTCTGTTTCGGAGTTCTGATTTGAGAGTTCTGATTTGAAAGTTCTGATTTGAAAGTTCTGATTTGAAAGTTCTGATTTGAAAGTTCTGATTTGAAAGTTCTGATTTGAAAGTTCTGATTTGAAAGTTCTGATTTGAAAGTTCTGATTTGAGAGTTCTGATTTGAGAGTTCTGATTTGAGAGTTCTGATTTGAGAGTTCTGATTTGAGAGTTCTGATTTGAGAGTTCTGATTTGAGAGTTCTAGTTTGGAAGTTCTAGTTTGGAAGTTCTAGTTTGGAAGTTCTAGTTTGGAAGTTTAAAATGTTTCACGTGAAACATTTTGATTTAAAGGTTCCAGTTTTTGGAATTTGGAATTTTTAAAATTGAAGATTTAAAAAAAGCGTTCCACGTGGAACAAGAAAAATATAAAAGTAATTCTAGAAACCGCGTTAGCGGTTTTTGGAGAATAATAAAACAAAATGTTTTTAGAAGAATACGATGTTATTGTGGTTGGTGCAGGCCATGCTGGTTCTGAAGCTGCGGCTGCGGCTGCAAATTTGGGATCGAAAACTTTATTGGTTACAATGAGTTTGCAGAACATAGCACAGATGTCTTGTAATCCTGCGATGGGTGGAATTGCAAAAGGACAGATCGTTCGTGAAATTGATGCGCTTGGTGGATATTCAGGAATTGTTTCTGATAAGACTGCGATTCAGTTTAAGATGTTGAACAAATCAAAAGGACCAGCAATGTGGTCGCCAAGAGTTCAAAGTGACAGAATGCGTTTTGCAGAAGAATGGAGAATGATGTTGGAGGCTACTCCAAATCTTGATTTTTATCAAGAGATGGTAAAAGGGTTGATAATCGAAGACGGAAAGATAAAAGGAATTAGAACTTCACTTGGTGTGGAGATTCGTTCCAAATCTGTGGTTTTGACAAATGGTACTTTTTTGAATGGTTTAATTCATATCGGAGAAAAACAATTCGGAGGAGGTAGAGCAGGAGAAAGTGCTGCAACGGGAATTACCGAAGATTTGATCAAAGCAGGTTTTGAAGCTGGAAGAATGAAAACAGGAACGCCACCTCGAGTAGATGGACGTTCTTTAGATTATTCTAAAATGAACGAAGAAAAAGGAGATGCTAAGCCAGCTAAGTTTTCTTATTCAGATGTGACTTCTCCGTTAACGCATCAGCGTTCTTGTTACATGACGTACACTTCGTTGAATGTTCATGATATTTTGAGAGAAGGTTTTGATCGCTCTCCAATGTTCAACGGAAGAATTAAAAGTTTAGGGCCAAGATACTGTCCATCGATTGAAGATAAAATAAATCGTTTTGCAGATAAAGAACGTCACCAATTATTTGTTGAGCCAGAAGGATGGAATACTTGCGAAGTTTACGTAAACGGATTTTCAACTTCACTTCCAGAAGATATCCAGTTCAAAGCGCTTCGTTCGGTTGCAGGTTTTGAGAACGTGAAATTTTTTAGACCAGGTTATGCAATCGAATATGATTTCTTTCCTCCAACGCAATTGAAACATACGTTGGAAACAAAGTTAGTTGAAGGTTTATATTTCGCTGGACAAATTAATGGAACGACGGGTTATGAAGAAGCAGCTTCTCAAGGTTTGATGGCTGGAATAAATGCACACTTGAAAGTACACGAAAAAGATCCATTGATTTTAAAACGTGATGAAGCGTACATCGGAGTTCTAATTGATGACTTGATTACGAAAGGAACAGAAGAGCCGTATCGTATGTTTACATCGAGAGCAGAATATAGAACATTGTTGCGTCAAGATAATGCCGATTTCAGATTGACTCCAATGTCATATGAAATTGGTTTAGCTTCTGAAGACCGTTTACGAAGAATGGAAAAGAAATTGAACGAATCTGAAAAGATGGTTCAATTCTTCAAAGAAACTAGTGTAACGATTGCAGAAACAAATCCGATTTTAGAAGCAAAAGAATCTGCGCCAATTTCTCAGGGAGATAAAATGTTTAAGATTTTCTCTCGTCCGCAGATTGAATTAGAAGATATGTTGAAATTTGAAAAGGTTGAAGCATATATCAAAGAAAATGATTTGGATGAAGAAATTGTGGAGCAAGCCGTAATTCAGGTAAAATATTCTGGTTATATCGAAAAAGAAAGAAATAATGCAGATAAATTAAATCGTTTGGAAGAAGTAAAAATTCCAGACAATTTTGATTATAATAAAATTAAATCTATGTCTATTGAAGCAAAACAGAAATTAAGCAAGATCCGTCCTGTAACTATTTCTCAAGCTTCAAGAATAAGCGGAGTATCACCAAGTGATATTTCCGTGCTTTTGATTTATATGGGAAGGTAAAAAAGTTTGCAGTCTCAGTTTTCAGCTTCCAGTTTTTACTGAGACTGTAAACTGGGACTAAAAACTTTTGAATGTTCCACGTGAAACTATAGTGCTTTTAGGTTTTTATTTCAGAATTGAGAATAAATCTAAAATCTAAAGTTTGAAATCTAAAATTGTTTTCTGTTCCACGTGAAACCTTTTGCTGAAATAAGAGTGATTTTTTGAAATAATTTGAATTATCAATGGTTTCAGATGTAAAGAAAAATCAGATTTGAAAAGGATATTATTTTGTAAAGCGGATGAATAAAGTAGATTTACAATTGTATTGAATTATCAATTTTGAAGAAATCAAAAAGAGTTTAGAAAAATAAAAGAAAAAAACAAAAATCCTAAAAGCGATAAAATTTCGTTTTTAGGATTTGCTATAAATTAAACCCAAATATCTATAAAATTAAAAAATGAACGTTTTAAACAAAAAACACTTTCTTACGGTTAAAGACCATTCTGTTTCAAAAGAAATTTTTGATTTGTATTATGATGAAGAATTAGACATGCTAATTACTTCACCACAACCTGAACTTCAAAATTTGGGTAAATATTACGAAAGCGAAGATTATATTTCGCATACAGATAACAAACGTTCGTTATTTGAAAAAGCATATCATTTTGTAAAAAACATTGCGCTTAAGAATAAATTGAATCTAATCAATAGCCAGCAACCAAAAAAAGGAAAACTTTTGGATATTGGTGCTGGAACTGGAGATTTTCTTTTAACAGCAAAAAATGACGGTTGGGAAACCATTGGAGTAGAACCAAGCGATCGTGCTAAAAATATTGCTAAAGAAAAAGGAATTTCATTTGTAGAAGAAACTAGCGCTTTAGAAAGTAATTCTTTGGATGTAATTACCATGTGGCATGTTTTAGAACACGTTCCAAATTTAGAGGTTCAGATTCAAGAATTGAAGCGTTTATTAAAACCAACTGGAACATTAATTGTTGCGGTTCCAAACTACAAATCATTCGATGCGGGTCATTATGAAACTTTTTGGGCCGCTTATGACGTGCCAATTCACTTTTGGCATTTTTCTAAAAAATCTATTCAATTGCTATTCGAAAGAGTAGATATGAAATTAGAAAAGATACTTCCAATGAAGTTCGATTCATTTTACGTGAGCCTTTTATCCGAAAAATACAAAACAGGAAAGATGAATTACATCAAAGCATTTTTCATTGGATTAAAATCAAATTTAAAAGCGAAAAACACAAAAGAGTATTCATCGCATATTTACGTTTTGAAAAACAAATAAATTACAAAAAGCATCTAAAGCCATTTTGCCCCTAAAAGACAAGATGGCTTTTTTAGTTGATATAAAACAAGACAAAAAGTAACTAAAATATTGCGATAACATTGGTTTATGGCTATGTTTTTTTCTATAAATAAAAACAATATCATAAATTTTGCGCATTTTTTAAACTTTATGTTGATGCTATTGATTTTTTTATATTTTTGTCTTCAATACTTAAAAAATAGAATTTAAAAAAAATGAAAAAAGCATTAGTTATTATCGCACTTTCAGTTTTCGCAGTTTCTTGTAACAAAACAGCAGAGGTAAAGGAAGTAAAAACAGCTTACGTGGATACTTCGGTTTTGATGAAAGAATACACTGAGGCAAAAGATTTAGAGGCAAAGTACAAAGCTCAAGCGGAAGAAAAAGGTAGACAATTACAAGCTGAGATTTCACGTTTTAAACAAGACGCTGCTAATTTTCAAAGCCAAGCACAAGCAAATGGTCAGGCTTGGGCACAGCAAAGAGGTGCTGAATTGCAAAAAAGAGAGCAGCAATTAGGTTATGCACAACAAGCATTAGCTCAACAATTGCAACAAGAAAGTGGTGTTGAGATGGATTCTCTTGTTAGTGGAGTTAAAAAATTCATTAAAGATTACGGAAAGAAAAACGGTTACTCTTACATCTACGGAACAGGAGATGCTGCAACAATTTTGTATGCTGAAGAGAAATACGATATCACAAAAGAAATTATCAAAGCTTTAAATGATAAATACAAAGCAGAGCCAAAAGCAGATGCAAAACCAGCAGCTGAAACAAAAGAAGGCGAAGCAAAAAAATAAAAAACTACCAAACTAACTAAATTACTGAAAACCTAAATCCACTAAGATTTAGGTTTTTTCTTTTTATAAAAATGCGGTAATTTTATTATTTAATACAAGCCCAATGCAGAACGTTTCAGAAGCGGCAGCTTATACTTTGCAATTCATTAATCAGACCCAGAAATCTATTTTCCTTACAGGAAAAGCAGGTACTGGAAAAACTACGCTTTTACGCGAGATTATCGCGACAACGCATAAAAATACTGTGGTTGTTGCACCTACGGGAATTGCGGCTTTGAATGCTGGAGGTGTCACAATCCATTCCATGTTTCAACTTCCGTTTGCTGCATTTATTCCGTCGTACGAAGGAAGTGCTCAGTTTACCGAAACAGTGAAGTTTGAAAACAAAGAATCATTGCGACGTCATTTCAAGATGAATAACGTCAAGCGAAATGTAATCAAAAACATGGAGCTTCTTGTGATTGATGAAGTGAGTATGATGCGCGCCGATTTGTTGGACGCGGTCGATTTCATGATGCAGACTGTTCGAAGAAATACACAGCCTTTTGGAGGAGTCCAGGTTTTGTTTATTGGCGATTTGTTGCAATTGCCGCCGGTTATTCGTGATGAAGAATGGCGAACGCTGAAAAACTACTACCGCGGGAAATTCTTTTTTCATTCTCATGTTCTCCAAACGTATCCGCCAATTTACATTGAATTGTCAAAGATCTATCGCCAGACCGATGATGCTTTTATCTCGGTTTTGAATAATTTGCGAAATAATCAGATCACTCCCGAGGACATAGCTATTCTAAATCAGTATGTTAAGCCAGATTTTGACTTCAAAGAGAACAAAGGCTATATCACACTTACAACGCATAATGCCAAAGCTGATTCTATCAACTCACAGTCAATCAGTGATTTAGATGGTAAAGAATACGTTTATACGCCATTTGTGGTGGGAGATTTTCCAGAAAAGATATTTCCTGTCGAAGAAGAACTGAAATTGAAAGTCGGCGCGCAAATCATGTTCGTCAAAAACGATCTTTCTTTTGAAAAGAGATATTTCAACGGAAAGATGGGTGTAATCAAATCGCTTTCAGACGAAGAAATCTTTGTTCACTTTCCAGAAGAGAACATGACGCTTGAAGTAGAAAAGTACGAATGGAAAAATATCCGTTACAAAGTCAACGAACAAACCAAAGATATCGAAGAAGAGGTTTTGGGAACTTTTGCGCATTACCCGATTAAGTTGGCGTGGGCCATTACGGTGCACAAAAGCCAAGGTTTGACTTTTGACAAAGCAGCGCTCGATGTATCGCAAGTTTTTCTGCCTGGGCAGGCCTATGTAGCACTTTCGCGTTTGCGTTCTTTAAACGGGCTTATTTTGCTTTCTCCGATGCAGATGAATGGTATTTCGAATGATCAAGATGTGATGGATTACGCTTTGAATAGAGCGACAGAAGAAACTTTGGAGAAAGCGCTTCACTTCGAAACTAAAAATTTTATTCATAACTATTTGATAAACAGTTTTAATTGGGGAGAATTGGCGCAAGAATGGCGAAATCATCGTTTCAGTTATAACGAAAATGCGGCAGGTTCCGAAAAAACGAAACATGCGGTGTGGGCACATAAACGCATGGAAATTATCGAGCAGCTTTTAGATCCTTCGCAGAAATTCATTTCGCAACTCAATAAAATTTTCATCAAAGAAACGGTCGATTTGTTTTTTGTGAAAGAAAGGGTAGATGCGGCCTACGATTATTTTTTCAAAGCGATGGACAAATTGGTGGATGATTTGATTTATAAAATGGCTGAAATTCAAAAATTTAAAAAAGTAAAAGAGTTCTACGAAGAGCTTAACTTTTTGGAAGATCTTCAGACCAAAGCGGTTTTGAGATTGATGAAAGCCAAGTTATTGATCGAAGTGGTTGTTGCCGGTGAAGAAATCAGTAAAGAAAAGCTTTCGTCGCCAAATATTAAAAATTATAAAATCAACAAAGCAGATAGGATTAGAGAAGAGCTGAAAACGACAAATACAGACATTTTTAGAACAGAAGAACCCGTTGTTCGATACAAATCAGGTAAGACAGAGAAAAGTGAGCTTAAAACGGCTAAAAAAACGACAGTCGAAGAAACCTACGATTTGTGGATGGATAAAAATTCGGTTGAAGATATTGCGAGGATGCGTAAATTAAACGTTCAAACTATCGAAGGCCATTTGATAAGACTTATTCAGTCGAAGAAAATTGAGATCACCGATGTTCTGCCTTATGATAAAATTTTGGCTTTGCGAGAAGCTTTTCAGTTTTATCAAGAAGAATCTTTGAGCGGTTTGAAAGAAAAGCATGGTGATGAATTTACTTGGGACGAATTGAAAATGTTCAAAGCGAGCATCAATTAATTTTTAGAGCGTCCTACGTGAAACACTGTTTTCTGTATTTCAAAAATCTAATTTCTAACGCATTAAATTATTTATGACATGAAAACATTTAAAATATTGCTAACAATTTTGGTGTTTAATTCTTCATTTTTGATTGCTCAGGATTTGAAACCGGAATATCAAAAGTTCATTTCGAAATTTATTTTGGAAGTGAAAAACAGCGATAAAGAAGCAATTGCAAAGCGAATAAAATTTCCGTTCAAGCGTGAATATCCAATTCCGTTAGTAAAAGATAAAGCAGATTTTGTGAAAAGATATAATCAAATTTTTGATAAAGTTCTGATAGAAAAGATAACAAAATCTGATCCTGCAAAAGATTGGTCAGAAGTGGGCTGGCGTGGGATTATGCTCAATCAAGGTGATTTGTGGATAGACACTGATGGAAGAATTATCAGCATCAATCATCAATCTGATGAAGAAGTTAAAATAAAAAATTCGTTGATTGCTGCACAGAAGAAAAATGTAAATGCTTCAATTTCAAATTTTAAAGAACCTGTTGCTATTCTAGAAACTTCAAAATTCAGAATAAGAATTGATGATTTAGGAAATAACAATTATCGTTATGTTTCTTGGGGAATCAAAAATAAAATGACGGATACTCCAGATCTTGTAATAGAGAAGGGAGTTTTTGTCGCAGATGGAACAGGAGGGAATCATCATTACGAATTCAAAAAAGGTAATTTTAAGTACGAATGCCATTTTACTGTTTTGGGCGAAAAAAATTCGGCGCCTGCGGCGTTAATGGTATATCAATCTGGGAAAGAAATTTTATCTCAAGATGCAAAAATTGTTTCACGATAAACATTGGAGAGAAGTTGTTTTAAAAAGATATTTAATCTCAACATTGAAATATATGCTGAAACTCGGAGAGGTTAAATATCTAGAGAATTCAAATAAAACAAATGAATAAAAGCTCCAGCAGAGCGACATATTTATTATACAATTATGTCGCTCTGCTGGAGCTTTATATTGTAAATATTTATTCTTTGCTATAAATATTTCGCTTCTTCGTAGCTTAAAAAAGAATCTGTTCTTTTGAAACAGTTTTTTTATATGGCTGACATTGCTTTTTCTAGCTCCCTTTCTTGTGTAATCTGAGTTAATTTCAATTTCTGAATATTTAGCTCATTTTCTTTGGTCTTAATTTTCTGTTTTTGCATTTCTTCTTCAGAAATTGAAGATGTGGTTATTTTGTTTTCAATTTTCTGATTGACAAGTTCCAGTTTGCTGATTTTTTCTTTTGTCGATTTCAAATCGCTTTCAGATTTTGAGAGGTTCTTCTTTTTTGTTTCGAGATCTTTTTGCTCTTTTTTTAGCTGAGAGATCTTGTCATCCAACATTTTATAATTGTCATTCAATTTTTTTTGCATTTGAATTTCAGCTTGTTGGTGTTCCAATTCTTGTATAGTGTTTGTTGTTTGCTGAGCAAAAAAAGATTGTGAACTCAGCAATAATAAGAGAACTAATGTTTTTAAAATTTTGTCCATAATGTTTAATTTTTCAAGCGAATTTATTCGAAGAAACTTTGATAAAGTGCGAATCAAAGTCTTAAAAACAACAGAATAGGACAAAAAAAATCCCGTTTTTTCGAAACGGGATTTTTTAAATTTATAGATTTTCGACTAGAATCCAAGCATCAGGATTTTCGCCTTTCTGTATTTCTTTTTGAGCTTGTTCTGCTTCTTTCATCGTAGCATAACTTCCGTACAAAACTGGGAATAAACCATGTTTGTTTTCTTTCAGCATTCTTGCTTTGAAACCATCTTTAATTAACTGGTTATAAGCTTTTCTAGCATTAGCTTCGCTTCTGAAAGCACCAGCAATAATGTGATAAGGCATTGTTGTTTCAACAGTTTCAACTTTAGCAGAATCAACAGAAAGTGTTACAGCTGGAAGCGGACTTTTGATAAAGAAAGTAGCTTCTTGAATTTTGTTCTGTACTTTTTTCTGAACGGCTTGTTCTACAACAAGTGTTTGGTTATCAATTTGATTTTGATATAGTGGGTAACCAATGCTTCCTGTAATTCCAAGTCCTAAAACAAGAATGGCAGCATATCGCAAGAACGGATTTGAAGATTTGGTTTCTTCTTCATTTTCGTATAATAAAACAGCATCTTTTTCTTTTGCCGCGATCTTTTCGATTTTTTTCTCGAAAGCCTCTTTTTTCACCATTGGCGAAACAAAAGGACTCAAGCCAAATGAAGTAGATAGAAAATTGGTCTGATCGTTTGGTTTGAAAATAATATTGCTTTCAGAATTTAAACGCAGTTCTCCAATGTTCTTTAAAAGAATTACGCCTTCTTCTTCCAATGTTTTTTTCCAGTTCAAAACCTCAAAAGCAATGGCGCTAACTGCAAAACCATAAGATGTTTTTTCAGCTTGTGCAATATGATTTGCCAACAATCCGTCGTTATTTTTGATACGACTGTTGAAAGAAATGGTTTTTTTTGGAGGAAAAAACGAATTAGTGCTTTCATTTAGCTGCGCCGAATGTGTTTCGGTTAAAAATGCACCAAATCCTGGAACCGTTACACACTGATAACGATACAATAACTGTGAGATATATACTTCGATTTTCATATTAACAAAGTTAGCCAACGCGTATAGTTATCAAAATTTTATTCACAATTTTTATTAACAATTCAGAATTATTTTTATACAATTCGTTTTCAATTAATTAACCCTTTTGTTTTTCTTCTCTGAGAACGAACTTAAGATTTATTCTTTAAAATTATTAAGAAATTACTTTGTTTTATAGATATTTGCGACTCATAAAGAATAGATTTATCTTTTCTATTTTACATAATATTACAAACAATGAACGATCAGGAATTATTTAGTTTGCTTGCCTTACTGAAGGTTGATGGAGTGGGAGATATAATGGGAAAAAAATTGCTTAATTCCTTTGGCAATGCGAGTGCTATTTTTAAAGCTAAGAATTCTCAATTGGCTGCCATTGATGGAATTGGCTCTGTTTTATTAAAAAATCTTAAAGATAAAACTGTTTTTGAAAAGGCAGACAAAGAGCTTTCATTTATAAAAAACAACAATATTCAGGTTTCTTTTTTTCAGGACGAAAATTATCCTGATCGTCTTAAGCATTGCATTGATGCACCAATTTTGATTTTTACAGCAGGGAATATTGACTTCAAATGCAAAAAGATAATCAGTATCGTTGGAACAAGACAAATTACCTCTTACGGAACTGAATTTTGTAGAAAGTTGATTGAAGATTTGGCTCCGCTAGATCCAGTGATTGTAAGTGGATTTGCTTACGGTGTTGATATAGTGGCGCATCAGGCAGCGATGGATCATAACTTGCAAACTGTTGGAGTTTTGGCTCATGGACTTAATCAAATTTATCCGCGTACGCATAAAAAGTATATGGCAAAAATGGAAGAGAATGGTGGATTTATAACAGAGTTTTGGAGTGATTCTAATCCAGATAAAGAGAAGTTTGTACGTCGAAATCGAATTGTTGCCGGAATGACTGAAGCTACAATTGTTATTGAATCTGCTGATAAAGGTGGATCACTAATTACTGCAAATATGGCCAACGAGTACAATCGTGACGTATTTGCTGTGCCAGGAAGAGTGACAGATAAATACAGTCAAGGCTGTAATAATTTGATTAAAACACAGAAAGCGAATGTGTTGACAAGTGCAGCAGATCTAGTGTATATGTTGAATTGGGATATTAAGGAAAAACCGAAAAACATTCAAAAACAGCTTTTTGTAGAGTTAGATTCTGACGAACAAAAAATCTACTATTTTCTCCAAAAGAATGGAAAAGAATTACTCGATCTCATTGCTATTGAATGTGATATCCCAATTTTCAAATTATCAGGAATTTTGATAGGTATGGAACTAAAAGGAGTTATAAGACCTCTTCCTGGAAAACTTTTTGAGTCAATTTAACGCAGAAAATCCTATATATTATGTTGTGAAAAATTTATGCAATCTGTATAAAACTTAAATCAGCAAGAGTTCAAAAAGCATATTTAGAATTTGAAATACTTAATGGTGAAATATTGTAATCCTCAATATACTTGTCTATCTTTTTTATTTTTAAGAGGTTAATATATTTGAAGTTACGAGAATATATTCTAAAAGAAAAACGCTGACCAGTTTTAGTATGATCAGCGTTTCTATAAAGAGTTTGTTTTAAATTATTTCTGAAATCCTAAAACTTCTCTAACTTTTGCTAAAACACCATCAGCAATTACAGAAGCTTTTGTTGCGCCTTTTTTCAGTAATGCGTCTACTTCTTCAAGGTTGTTGATGTAGTAATTGTATTTTTCTCTCTCGGTTTTGAATTTCTCAGTTATTAACTCAAATAAAGCTTGTTTCGCGTGACCATAACCATAATTTCCGCCTAAATAATTTGCTCTCATTTGCGCAGTCTGTTCTTCGTTTGCTAAAAGAGAATAAATTGCAAAAGCATTACAAGTATCTGGATTTTTAGGTGCCTCAAGTGGAGTAGAATCTGTCTCAATGCTCATTACTTGTTTGCGTAATGTTTTGTCATCCAAGAAAATATTGATAATATTGTTAGCAGACTTACTCATTTTTCCTCCGTTAGTTCCTGGAATCAGCATGATATTTTCCTGAATTTTTGCTTCAGGAAGTACGAAAGTTTCTCCCATTTGGTGATTAAAACGAGCCGCAACATCACGAGTAATTTCTAAATGCTGCAACTGATCTTTTCCAACAGGAACAAATTCAGCATCATACAACAGAATATCAGCCGCCATTAGCATTGGGTATGTGAAAAGTCCAGCGTTAACATCGTCTAAACGATCTGCTTTATCTTTGAAAGAATGTGCCAGAGTCAATCTTTGAAATGGAAAAAAACAACTTAAATACCAAGTCAATTCAGTAGTTTGAACCACATCAGATTGTCTATAAAACGTCACTTTTTCAGGATTTAAACCACAAGCAAGCCAAGCTGCGGCAGTGCTATAAGTGTTTTCTCTTAAAGTTTTTCCGTCTTTAATCTGAGTGATTGAATGTAAATCGGCAATAAACAAATAAGATTCATTTGCTGGATCGTTTGATAATTCGATTGCCGGAATAATTGCGCCTAATAAATTTCCTAAATGCGGTGTTCCTGTACTTTGAACACCAGTAAGTATTTTTGCCATTCTCGTTTTTTCTTATACTTGATCTGCAAAGTTCGTTTTTTTAGCGCAGAGTTCACAGAGTTTTTCGCAGAGTTAAGAAGATTTTTTAAGTTTTTTGAAGTTCGCTGCACTTTTCTACTGTTTTTAGATATTATTTATGACTCTTCTTATACCGTTTTTCAAAAGAGCTTCATTAAAGTTGATTAGTAAACCTAGTTTATAGTTGCCGAGTTTGAGGTAAGTTAATGTTTGTGCTAAATGATTTACCGTTAAAGTTTCAACTGCTTTAATTTCAATTATGAATTTGTTTTCAATCAGCAAATCGATACGATAGCCACAATCTAGTTTTATTTCCTCAAAAAATAACGGCATTGGTTTTTCCTTTTCTATCATTAAGCCTTTTTGCTTAAGTTTATAGAATAGACATTCTTGATAAACATTTTCTAATAAACCTGGCCCGAGCTTTCTGTGTATTTCGATTGCTAGACCAATAACAATAGTCGAAATTTCATTTTCATTCATTTTTTATTTAATTTTAACGCAGAATTTCGTATAAATATAATAATTTTGTTATTGAGATTATAAAGTTTTTCTTTAAATCTCAAAAGTGTATTGAAATACAGCTTTGTGAACTTTTTAGCAAAGCATTTTCTCAAAAAAACTTTGTGTACTCAGCGAAAAAACTCAGCGATCTCTGCGTTACAAAAAATAAGAGGTGATTTTTATCAATATTAAAATATTAACAAAATTCATTTCTCTTTCTTACATTTGAAGCTATGAAAATATTTAAAATTGCTTTTTGGATTCTTTGGAGAGTTTGGTTTTATGTTTTGATGGCCATTCCAATACTCATTATGTTCCCTTTTTTGGTCGTTTCTATCCTTTCTGAGAAAGGATATCCGTACTTCTTTAAAATGGCCCGCATTTGGGCTAAATTTATCCTTTTCGGAATGGGTTTCTTTTATACCGTAAAACGCGAACAAAAGCTTATTAAAGGCAAAAGTTACATGATTGTAGCCAATCATACTTCTATGACCGATATTATGCTTACGTTGGCTTTAATTAAAAATCCGTTTGTTTTTGTTGGAAAGAAAGAATTGGTAAAGATTCCACTTTTTGGATTTTTCTATAAAAGAACTTGTATTCTAGTTGACAGAAGTTCGTCTAAAAGTAAAAATGAAGTTTTTAAAAGAGCGCAAAATAGATTAAATCAAGGTTTAAGTATTTGCATTTTCCCAGAGGGCGGAGTTCCAGATGACGAAAGCATTTTGCTGGATGAGTTTAAAGATGGAGCATTCAGATTGGCGATAGATCATCAGATTCCTATCGTACCTATTGTTTATCCAGATAGCAAAGAACGTTTTTCGTATACTTTTTTGAGTGGAAGTCCAGGAAGAATGCGTGCGCGAATTTTGCCATTTGTAGAAACAAAAGGATTGAGAAGCGACAACAGAAAAGAATTAAGAGATCGAGTTAGAAATATGATTTATAATGGTTTAATAGATTATCAGAAGGAATAACCGTAAAAACATTATGTAAAATACAAAAGCCGGTAGATTTAATCAGTCTACCGGCTTTTCTTTGAATTAAAAACCCCTATTTTTATTCAAAAGCTTATTATCTGTGAATTATCTTTTCTGAAATAAAACGCAATACTTTTTTAAACTTCAATTTGGTTTTTCTTCGGTTTTTACTGTACAACAATTCTATTTTTTCTTTCATGATTAAAAATATTAATAGTTGATAATAAAGAGTTTGGTTAATGACTCAAGTTAATTTCACATTATTATAGATGGAGAAAAATCAAAAAGGTTGCGTTGGAATTTTTATTAAAAGGGAAGATTTGATAAAAACCCGTTAGTTTGAACAACTAACGGATTTTTTTACTCAAATAACCAATCAACGTAAATTCTAAAAAAAACCGAAATTGATATATGGCAGTACCAATTACAAAACTGCTTTTTTATATAGATGAAGGTTTGGTAAAAAGGTTGCGTGAAATTTTTAATTTTATTTTAAAATAAAAAAAGCCAAGTGATTTTTGTGTAATCACTTGGCTTTTTAGAGGGTCTTTTAGACTTATTTTTTAGGCATTTGCCAGTTCTTTCATGTGTTCTTTAATTTTGATTTCCAGTTCTTCAGCAAGTTCTGGATTATCTTTAATTAAAGCTTTAACAGCGTCACGACCTTGACCTAATTTGGTGTCGCCATAGCTAAACCAAGATCCTGCTTTTTTAACAATGTCAAATTCAACAGCTAAGTCCAAGATTTCTCCTGTTTTAGAAACACCTTCTCCGTACATAATGTCAAATTCGGCAGTTTTAAAAGGCGGAGCCACTTTGTTTTTAACGATTTTTACTTTAGTTCTGTTCCCGATTACGTTTTCACCATCTTTAATTTGAGCAGAACGACGAATATCTAAACGTACAGAAGCGTAAAATTTAAGTGCGTTACCTCCAGTTGTAGTTTCTGGATTTCCGAACATAACACCAATTTTTTCACGAAGCTGGTTGATAAAGAAAACTGTACAGTTTGTTTTGCTGATAGTTCCGGTAAGTTTTCTCAAAGCTTGAGACATCAAACGTGCGTGAAGACCCATTTTTGAATCTCCCATTTCACCTTCGATCTCACTTTTTGGAGTTAAAGCCGCAACCGAGTCAATTACAACTATGTCGATAGCTCCAGAACGAATTAGGTTTTCAGCAATTTCTAAAGCTTGTTCCCCGTTATCTGGTTGAGAAATGATTAAGTTCTCAATATCAACATTTAATTTCTCTGCATAGTTTCTATCAAAAGCGTGCTCCGCATCGATAAAAGCGGCAATACCACCAGCTTTTTGAGCTTCTGCAATTGCATGAAGCGTCAAAGTTGTTTTTCCAGAAGATTCTGGACCATATATTTCGATAATTCTTCCTTTTGGATATCCGTTTACTCCAAGAGCTAAGTCTACACCTAGTGAGCCAGAAGAAATCGTTTCTACTTCTACAATGGCTCTGTCGCCCATTTTCATTACGGTTCCTTTTCCGTAGGTTTTGTCAAGTTTATCAAGCGTTAATTGTAGTGCTTTTAATTTGGCTTCTTTCTCTGAACTCATTTTTTTCTAAATATCTTAAATTATTATTTTGTCTTTCTGGATAAAAATAAGAAAATTCTGCTATATTTTTATTAGTCAGTTTTATAATTTGTAAAATTACTTCTTTTTTTGAAGTTTGATTGTTCCAAATTGTCACAAAATCGTTCTATACAAATAAAGCCTTTAATTCTGTTGCTTCAGTTGGTTTTATTTTGCCTGCAAGCAATAAACTCAATTGTTTACGACGAAGCGCAGCATCAAATCGTTGAATTTCCAATTCAGTTTCAGGTACAATTGCTGGAACTTCAACTGGTCTTCCAGTATCGTCTACGGCTACGAAAGTATAAATTGCTTCGTTGGCTTTTGTTCTATTTCCAGATTCGCGGTCTTCTACCCAAACATCGATAAAAACTTCCATCGAACTTTTGAATGATCTTGAAACTTTTGCCTCTACGGTTACAACGCTTCCAAGCGAAATAGCTCTGTTAAAAGCAACGTGATTTACAGATGCCGTTACTACAATTCGGCGCGAATGTCTGCGCGCTGCAATACTGGCTGCGCGATCCATTCTGGCTAATAACTCGCCGCCAAAAAGATTGTTTAAAGGATTTGTTTCGCTCGGTAAAACTAAATCAGTTAAAATAGTTAGGGATTCTGAAGGATGTTTTGGATTCATTTTTTTAATCTAAAATTTAAAAATTGTACTGGTTAATTTAACCAATAAACAGCCATTACAGCTGGTATAAAATATATAACAATGGTTCTCGCACCATCGTAATCTTTTGCAAGTCTTTGTCCGAAAAGCATCATTAGCAAACAGATACAAGAAAAGATAGCTCCATAAAAACCAAATTCTCTGCCATTATTTGTAAACAATTGAATTCCGCCCACGACACATAAAATTCCTGAAATCAATTCTAAAATCAATAAATGCATAAGAGCAAGCGGAACTTGATTTTTTAAAGGCGTTTTGGCAAAGTGCTCTTTAAGCCACGTAACATTATCTTTCCAGTAAAAAATTTTTTCGTAACCGGATTGTAGAAAAGTTAAAGCTAGAAAAGCCAAAAGTAAAATTGAGGCAACATTGTTCATTTTGAATTATTTTTTATGAATTAAACGAGTCAATTTGATCGATAAATCGGTAAGAATTATTTTTGCATTTCCATTTCTTTCAATGTGATACATAGCATCTGAAAGTTCTTTGAATATTTCGTGGATATTATTCCCATTTACGAAAGGAGCAAAATTCTCCAATTTAAATTTATCCACTTTCGGTTCGATGTAAACTAAGTCTTGAGCCTGATAATTTAGCATAAGAGCTTGTCGGAACATCTCGATGCAGTATTGGATAAATTTTTTCTGACTTTCGCGCCCCAATGCTGCAATCTGCTCACTCCAAGTAATTAAATCCTGAATTGCAGCAGCATTTCCTTTTGCTCTAAATGCCGCACGAACCCAATTGACAAACCATTGTTCAAACGGAAGATCGTCATCGTCTTCTTTTAACAAATGCAATGCTTTATTAAAGTTGCCTTGCGCCTGATGTGCAATTTTTTTGGCTAAACCTGCGTCTATGTTTTCTTGGCGAATCAAAGCATCGGCAATAACTTTTTCAGGTAGTCCACTAAAGTGAATCACCTGGCATCTTGAACGTATGGTTTGGATAATATCTTCTTCGTTTTCAGAAATCAGAATAAACATAGTTTTGTCTGATGGTTCTTCTAAAAGTTTCAAAAGTTTGTTGGATGCGGCGATGTTCATTTTATCGGCCATCCAGATAATCATGATTTTATATCCGCCTTCGTAAGATTTTAGCGAAAGCGATTTTAAAACCTCCTGTGCATCTTCTACACGAATTTCTCCTTGCTTGTTTTGAACACCAAGAATTTTGTACCAATCAAACAAACCGCCGTAAGGCATTTCTTGAATAAAGCTTCGCCAATCCTGAATGAAATCTAAACTTTTGGGTTTTGTCTTTACATCTTCGGTTGTAACGGTTGGGTAGATAAAATGCAGATCGGGATGAGATATGTGATCAAACTTAAGATTGCAAGAATCATTTCCGTTTGAATTTTCATCGCCAGTATTGCTACATAAAATATATTGGGCGTAAGCAATGGCGGTTATTAAAGTACCGCTTCCTTCTGGACCAACGAATAATTGAGCATGAGGTATTCTACCAGAAGCAGCACTTTTTATCAAGTGGCTTTTGATGTAATCTTGACCTAAAATTTGAGAAAATTGCATGGCGCAAAGATAGAAGAAAATGTGTAGTCTAAAATTTTCGGGAGTAAGATTATTTATGAGTTACGTTTTCCGAATTCAGTTTTGAAGTCTACCTTGAATGTTTTTGAAATTTTTTTGGTTCAGTTTCGACAGAATTTTGTTAATAAATATCCTCAAGTGAGTAAATATCAAGATCTTTTTGTTAATATTTTTTTTCGAAAATCGACAAACGTAGGTTTTTTTTGGTTATTTATTTGGATGTTTTTCCTTTTTTTATGACTAATATCTTACAGATTTTAAATTAACATTTTTAACAAAAAGCCCGTTAAAACGCACATTTTCTCGACATAAGGCTGATTTTTAAGGTTTTTTTAAGGAAATTTTTTGAAAAAAAAATCCATTACAGTTGTAATTTAAGTTAATTTCTATATTTTTGTTTTTATCAACAACCAATTATAAAATAAGAATCTATGAAAGGGAAAATTATTCTATTTAGTGCTTTTTTTATCTTAACTACTGCGGCTGTTTCAGCACAAGCTAAAAACGCACCGAGAAGTATTATCAGTACAACTGCTCTTATCCGAAAATACCATGATCAAAAAGAATTAAGTGGTATGCAAAAGGGTGAACTTTTGGAATTATACATCGAGCGTATCAAAGTATTAGTTAAAACTCTCCCTTACATTGCTTTGGTTACAAAACCTGGAGTTACTATGGCAGACCTTGGTATTCCAGACGATAGTGAACACAAAAAAGTTTTGGATGCTCAAGCAGTTGGTACAACAACATTCTTAGATACAACAGTAGAATTCCAAAGAAAAATGATGCCTTACTCTGATAAAGGAAATCTAATCGCGGCAATTTTATTCTACGAAAGTACATTGAAATCATTACACGAGTTCAACGATTTGAACGAAATGTAATAAAGCATTTTTTTAAAATCTTTTTGAGAAAGTCTAAGTGAATACCAGCTTTGACGTTCTCGAAAAACAAAATAAAAAAAACTCACTCTCGAGGGTTCTGAGAAATTTCAGAAAACCCGAGAGGAGTTTTTACATTTACGCATACCCAAATTTATTATTAACCGTAATACCCCCCTTATCATGAAAAAAATTACTCAATTGATCTGCGTTCTTTTGACAGTTGCGAGTATGAATGCTCAACAAGAGAAAGGAATTATGGGCTACACCAATTGGTTAAACAACTGGACTGAGTTTAAGCCTAACAAAGTTGATTATGGAGAAGCAAACCAAATTTTGGCAGGAAACATTTCTGTTAATACAAAATTGCTGAAAAGAAATATCTACGTTCTGCAAGGAAACGTTTATGTGACAAACAATGCTGTTTTAACTATCGAACCTGGAACTGTAATTATTGGTGATTTCGAAACAAAAGGAACATTAGTAATCACGAAAGGAGCACAATTAGTGGCCGATGGTTTAGAAACAGATCCAATTGTATTTACTTCAAACCGCAGCATGAAAAAAGCTGGAGACTGGGGAGGAATTGTAATCCTTGGTGATGCTCCAATCAATAAATTCGGAAACGTTGGTTCTTATAACCTAGATCTTGATCCTACAATGACTACTTATGGTGGTGACAATGTAGCTTCAAATTCAGGAGTTTTAAGATTCGTTAGAATCGAGTTTGCTGGTAAAAAAGTAAAAGGAGCTGATACTTTCAACGCTTTAACTTTAGCAGCTGTTGGTAACAAAACAGTTTTAGAAAATATTATGGTTAGTTACGCTGGAGGAGATTCTTTCGGAATCTTAGGTGGTGACTTAAATGCTACAAAATTCGTTTCTTATAAATCAGTTAACGATGACTTTAAATTCTCTCAAGGAGTTCAATGTCGTTTCTTCAACTCTTTAGCAGTTAGATCTTCTTACTTCTCAAGTACTAAAGATGGATCTCGTTGTATGGAGGTAAAATCTTATGAGAAGAAAAGTGAAACAGACTTCACTAAAAAACAAACTTTAGTTGTTGCAAGCAATATTACAATGGTTAATGACAGTGAAAACATTAACGCTGACATTCAAGCAGGTTTAGTAAAAGAGGCCGTATATGTAGCCGAAAATGCTTCTCTTGAAATGAAAAGAAGTGTAATCTCTGGATTCAACCCTGCCGTATTATTAGACAGCAAAACTGAAATCAATGATGCCAACCTTAAAAAAATCAAATTTGAGGAAATGTATTTCAACTTATGTAAAGGAAACATCTTTACTGAATACAATTCTAACAATGAAGATTTAGAGAGCTGGTATGGAAACAGTGTATTCTTTAACGTTTACTCACAAAGCGACAACAAAGAAACATTCATTGATATCTTCAATCCTAAAAAACCAGATTTCAGATTACAATTAGGAAAAATCACAGCTTCTAGCGGTAATAGATAAATAGTTTCGATTTTTATTTCCCACGCGTAAATTTTATTAATTAAGTCCCCAGACACAATTTATGTATCGTCTTACGGGCCAAAATAAAGATCAAGACATAATGGTATCTACGAAAAAATATTTTATATATATAATATTTTTGGTTTCGCCTATATCGTTAACTCTATATGCACAGAATACAGCAGAAAACCCTACTAAGGCTGCTGTTTCGGCGTGTGGTTTAACTTTGGCTAATAATAACCAAAACAACAATAATAATGCTGTTGTAAACGGCAAATTAAGTAATTTAAATCAGTCTATAGTAGGGATGTCCACCCCCAAGGATAGCCTTACTATGGCGGCTGAGTCAAATACTGTATCTAGCGATTGTGAGGAGAACTCAACACTTGCAGCAACTTCAATTCTTGCAAAAGAAGTAATTGAAAACTACAAGTATGATTTCTCTGAAACATTCATAGATATCTTGTTTTTTGAGCGTATAGATCTAGCAAGAACACGCACTATATGATTCAAAAAATTACTTTATCTTTTTTTAAAGTTTTTCTCTTATTTGGTATTATTATTTTTACTGAATCGCGTACCTATGCTCAAAGTATAACACCAGATATTTTGACTTTTGACCGAATTTGTGCTGGTGGTGCAAGTAATCCAACTTACAGAGCATCTTTCACCTACACGGGTTATCAAGCAGGTACTACATTTGAAGTTGAGTTGTCTGATAAGACAGGAAGTTTTACAAATCCAACTGCAACTACAACAATAAATGTAATAGATGATGCTGCTAATAAGAAAACAATAGTATTCAATGTTCCTTCGGATATAGTTGGATCGGATACCTATGCTTTAAGAATAAAAAGTTCTGGCGGTCAGCCTTCAAGTGGAAGTTTTTCTTCTTCTACAACAAAAAAATTATTCCCAATTTATTACAAAATACATGATCAGCAGTATACCATTAATAATTTTAATGGTTCTGCTGCTATCTGTTCTGGCGGGAGCTATACATTGTCGATAGATCCAGATTCTACTAATCCAGTAAATAATTCTCCTTTAAAATATCCAAATCTATCTTATAACTGGTATAGATATAATGGAGAAACAACATTGCCAACACTTGTTCAAGGTAACGGTGGTCCAAATTATACTGTTACAACAGCAGGGACTTATTATGTTGAAACAAATTATGGCACGTGTACATCACAATCTTATTCTAACCGTGTTGATGTAGTATCATCAAGTTCAGGATCGAGTGTAACTATTAATTCAAGTTTAGGAAACCCGTTTTGTGCTAGTGGTACAGGAACGGTTTTAACAGCAACTTCAGGAAATAGCTATCAATGGAAAAAAGATGGAGTTTTGATTGCAGGAGCCACTAATCGTACATATTCAACAAACGAATCTGGAGTTTATTCTGTGGATGTTGATTTTGGCGGATGTAAGGCTTCAGGATCAATTAATCTTCAGAGTAATAGTTTTAATGCAAGTATCGATGCTCAGGATGGATATAAATTAAACGAAGGTGAAACTATAACTGTAACTATTACAACAGATGCCACCGCACCGACTTATGAGTGGTATTTAAATGATAATTTAATTCCTAATGAAACATCAAGTTCTTATGTTGTAGCTGTAAAAGGTAATTATAAAGCAAAAGTTTCTCAGGCATCTGGATGTATAGCAAGCAAAGAATTTTCATTTAGAATAAATGGAGATTCTGGCCCATCAAGTGTTATTCCAAACATTATTAAATTAAGCGGAATGAATCCGTATTGGAATATTCCAGACGAGTATAAAAATGCAAATACAAAGGTAATGATCATTAGTTCAAACGGAGAAATGGTTTTGGACGTAGTGAATTACCAAGGCGATTGGCCTCAAAACAATATAGATTTTAAAAATGTAAATCCCGTTTATTACTATGTCATTCAAGGCGATGCAGGTGAAAAAAAAGGATCAATAACGGTTATAAAATAATATGAAGAAACTTTTACTATTCATCACGTTATTTTATGGTTTGTCAAATGTACTCTATTCTCAAGATGCTTCTGAGGATGGAGTTGTTTCGTTTTCATTACCCATTAGAAATTCTTTAAAGTTTAATAGATATTTAATTAACCCAACATTTAGTTTTGTTAGAGAATCAAATCCATACGTAAGTTTCTATAATAAAAGACAATGGGTGCAATTTGAAAATGCTCCGCAGACTTATTTAGCTAATTATTCTGGACGATTTAGAGAGAATGAAGCATTTGCTGTTGGTTTATTTCAACAGAATTACGGATTGATGACCGTTTTTGGAGGAGTTGCCAATTTCGCTCACAATATTGCTTTAGAAGAAACGAGTAATTTGACATTTGGTTTAAATGTTGGAATTTATCAGAGCGGTATCAATACAGGGAAAATCATATCAGACGATTCTACAATTTTGACTGGAGATTTTCCAAAAAGTACATTACTGACTGTAAATCCTGGGATCAATTATGGTACAGAATTTTTAGATTTCGGATTAGCAATTAACAATTTAGTGCTTTATAATTTCGGGTCTGGAATGGTAAAAGAAGATCCCGAAAGAGCCATTCAGTTACATGCTATGTATACGGGATATATTGACAGTTATGGTTTTTTTGACAGAAGTAAATTTTCTGGAATTGTTAGAACAGAAATCAAAAAAGATAAAACAGTTATTTCTGGACTTGCTATGCTTGCACTTCAGCAAGGAGTTTGGGCGCAAGCTGGATATAATACATTATATGGAGTTTCTGCAGGTCTTGGAGTAAATATTTCTCCGAGTATTGCTATTGAATACAATTACGAAAGGGGAATGGGTAATTTCTCAAATTTAGGAGGATCACACGAATTTGCGATTGCTTATAAATTTAAAAATAGAAATTACTATTACGGAGATGATGATGAAGGATCTCTTATTGATCCATCAAAATCAAAACCAGTACCAGCTAAACCACAATCTGAAGCAACTCAGGTTAACAGAGCAGAGATTGCAGAAAAGAATAGATTGGCCGCAGAAGCAAAAGCCAAAGCCGATGCAGAGGCAAAACAAGCAAGATTAGCCGCTGCCGAAAAAGTTAAGGCAGATGCCGAGGCTAAAGCGAAAGCCAAATTAGAAGCAGATAATAAAGCAAAAGCAGATGCAGAAGCCGCTGCAAAAGCAAAACTAGAAGCAGATAATAAAGCTAAGGCAGATGCAGAGGCTGTTAAAATAAGATTAGCTGCAGAGGCAAAAGCAAAAGCGGATGCCGCAGCTGCAGCAAGAGCACAAGTTGCAGCAGCGAACAAAGCGGTAGCTGAAACACAAAAAACACAAGCACAACTGGCTGCAGATAAGGCTAGAGCAGATGCTGAAGAGCGCAGGATAAAACTGGCTGCTGATAATAAAGCAAAAGTTGATGCTGCAGCTGCAGCAAGAGCGAAAGCAGCAGCAAATAAATCTGGAGAAGTTGCACAAAAAACGCCAGAACAGTTAGCAGCAGATAAAGCACAGGCGGATGCAGAAGCTTTAAAAATAAAATTAGCTGCTGATGCTAAAGCTAAAGCCGATGCAGAAGCTTTACAAGCAAAAGTTGCCTCAGCAGATAAAGCCAAAGCAGATGCAGAAGCGGCAAAAGCAAAAGCGGCTGCGGCAAATGCAGCAGCACCAACACAACAAAAAACAGCTGCGCAACTTGCTATAGAAAGAGCAAGAGCAAATTCAGAAGCTGCAGCAAAAATGAGATTAGCTGCTGCTGAAAAAGTAAAAGCAGACGCTGAAGCAGCAAGACAAGCAAGATTGGCCGCTGCGGAAAAAGTAAAAGCTGATGCAGAAGCTGCGAGATTAAAATTAATTGCTGATACTAAAGCAAAAGCAGATGCTGCTGAAGCAAAACGTAAAGCAGATGCTAAAGCAAAAGCGGAGGCCGCAGATATGCAGTCAATATTAGCTGCAGATGCAAAAGCAAAAGCAGATTCAGATGCATTGCAAGCAAGATTAGCTGCTGAAGCAAAAGCAAAAGCTGCAGCAGAATCTAAAACAAAATCTTCTATAGATGCTGCAAACAAAGCCAAATTGGCGGCAGATGCAAAAGCAAAAGCAGCAGCAGAAGCGGCACTTAAAGAAAAATTAGCTGCTGAAGCAAAAGTAAAAGCTGACGAAGAAGCAAGAAAAGCAATTATTGCTACAGAATTAAAAGCAAAAGCTGATGCAGAAGCATTGAAAATAAAACAAGCAGAAGAAGCTAGACAAGCACAACTAGCTGCCGAAGCAAAAGCGAAAGCCGATGCAGAAGCACTTCAAGCTAAACTAGTAGCGGATGCAAAAGCAAAAGCTGATGCAGAAGCCGCCGCAAAAGCAAAATTAGAAGCCGATGCAAAAGCAAAAGCTGATGCTGAAGCAGAAAAAGTGAGATTAGCTGCAGAAACTAAGGCTAAAGCCGATGCAGAAGCAGAAAAAGCAAGACTAGCTGCTGATGCAAAAGCAAAAGCTGATATGGAAGCTTTACAAGCTAAACTAATTGCAGATGCCAGAGTAAAAGCTGATGCAGAAGCTACTGCGAAAGCTAAAGCAGAAGCAGAAGCGAGAAAATTACAAGAAGAGGAAGATGCTCGTCAAGCAAAATTAGCAGCTGATGCAAAAGCTAAGGCGGATGCAGAAGCATTAAAAGCTAAACAAGCTGCTGAAGAAAAAGCTAGAGTAGAAGAAGAGACGCGTCAGGCTAAATTAGCTGCAGAGGCTAAGGCTAAAGCAGACGCAGAAGCACTTCAAGCTAAACTAGCAGCTGATGCAAAAGCAAAAGCTGATGCAGAGGCATTAAAAGCTAAACAAGCGGCCGAAGAAAAAGCTAGAGTAGAAGAAGAGGCACGTCAGGCTAAATTAGCTGCAGACGCTAAAGCTAAAGCAGACGCAGAAGCACTTCAAGCTAAACTAGCAGCCGATGCAAAAGCAAAAGCAGACGCAGAGGCATTAAAAGCTAAACAGGTTGCAGAAGAAAAAGCTAGAGTAGAAGAAGAGGCACGTCAAGCTAAATTGGCAGCAGATGCTAAGGCTAAAGCAGACGCAGAAGCGCTTCAAGCTAAACTAGCAGCTGATGCGAAAGCAAAAGCCGATATGGAAGCTCTACAAGCAAAACTGTTAGCTGATGCAAAAGTTAAAGCCGATGCAGAAGCTACTGCAAAAGCGAAAGCAGAAGCGGAAGCGAAAAAATTACAAGAAGAGGAAGATGCTCGTCAGGCGAAATTGGCAGCTGATGCTAAGGCAAAGGCAGATGCAGAAGCACTTCAAGCAAAACTTGCAGCAGATGCAAAAGCGAAAGCAGACGCAGAGGCATTAAAAGTTAAACAGGCTGCCGAAGAAAAGGCTAGAGTAGAAGAAGAGGCTCGTCAGGCGAAATTGGCAGCAGATGCGAAAGCAAAGGCAGATGCAGAAGCACTTCAAGCTAAACTAGCAGCAGATGCAAAAGCGAAAGCAGACGCAGAGGCATTAAAAGTTAAACAGGCTGCCGAAGAAAAGGCTAGAGTGGAAGAAGAAGCTCGTCAGGCGAAATTGGCCGCAGACGCTAAAGCAAAAGCCGATGCAGAAGCACTTCAAGCTAAACTAGCAGCCGATGCAAAAGCAAAAGCGGATATGGTAGCTGAACAAGCAAGACTTCTAGCAGAAGCAAAAGCAAAAGCTGATGCTGAAGCTACAGAGAAGATGAAAGCTGAAGAAGAAACAAGACGCTTAAGAGAAGAAGAAGAGCGTCAAGCGAGATTAGCAGCAGAACAGGCAAAAGCAGATGCAGCGGCAGCGGCACTAGCAGCAAAAGCGAAAGATGATACTGGAAAAGCAATCGAAAACTTGACTAAATCTGTTGAAGGTACAAGTAACATCCAAACGGATTTATTAAATCAGTTCAAAGCGACTGTTGCGAATAAACAGAAAGACTTAAGCGATTTGAAAGAGGAGAATGATTTAAGTGAAAAGGGTATTTATAGAGAGCCAAAACCATTCAAGAGTGTAGCGGCAGAAAATAGCCAGATTGAGTCATTGAAAGTTCAGATTGCTGATGCAAATAACAGCATGAAAAATGAGATTGCGAAACTGACTAATCTTTATAACGAAAGACTTAAAAAGTTCCCTAAAGATGATGCTTTGAATAAGGCTTATCTTGAAAAGATAAATGAATTGAAAGCGGCGCAATTAAAAATGGAAAGAGAAGGTGCTGCTTTGATTGCCGATTTAGAGCGTATCAAGACGGAGACTGAAATTGAACGTAAACGTAGAATTAAACGTGCGGCTTATGAAAATGATGAAGGAAGATATGCGCAGGATGTTGCTTCACTTAAGAGGATTAAAGAAACAACAAAATTGAGCAGTTCACCATTAAAAGCAAATGATTTTGATTTTGGTGAAGAGCAGTCAAATATGCAGATTATAAAGAATATTAAAAATTCTGATAGTGGATATTATTTGATTGTTGCAGTTCATAGCAGTGTAGAAAAACGAGATGAGTTTTTAACAAAAGCAGTTGCTGCAGGGCGTTCAGATATTAATTTCTTTTATAATGTGACAACAAGTAAATATTATATCTATTATGAAAAATACGACGGTTTACAAGAAGCTACAAAAGCTTTGGAAGCAAAAGGAAACAAGCCATATAACGGTAGAATGGCAGTCGTAAAAGTGGAGAATTAATATTAAGTAAATTGAGAAATCGTTCTTCCTGAAGCGCGGGAAGAACAAAAAGTATAAATATTTTAGAGTACTAATTGTTGTGTTCTCTAATGCCCCTTAGAGAATAATTTACAGGGTAAACAAAAAGATGATTATGAAAAAACCTACTATTTTTAAATCAGTTAAAAGTGTTTTTAGTTCTATCAAAAATGTTGTTTTTGATATACAAAAACAGTTTGAAAAATTGGTGGAATCATTTGACAGGAAGCAAGTGCTGCAGCCAATATTTGCGAAAGTAAACGGAAACCGAAAAGCAATTTTTGGATTTTTCTTATTTCTTTGTTTTGGATTTATTAATGCACAAGAAGGAACTAAATTTTCGGCTAGGCTTACAGGAGGTAATGTTAAGGTAAAAGGAGACATTATCTTAATTGGTAATACGGTTATTAATAAAGTAAATAATCGTGCTTATTCTGGTAATAAACCGCCAAATAATTATGTTGAAAATCCGGCTAATTTTAGCCCTTCAAGCCCTGTAAATGGTGTTAAATATACTGGAGATGTAACCAATTTAGCTGATTTAACAAAGGAGGCTAATAAAGATTTTAACGATCCTGGAAATAATAATGATTATTATGTTGAGTATATAGATATTGATAACGATAACAGTACTTTCAACTCAACTATGGCGAAATTAACCATAGACAATTCTTGTAAAAATATTGTTTTTGCAGGTTTGTATTGGTCAGCTATTTATCCTTATGAAAGAAGTACAAATACAGGTGCTAAATACGAGGGTTCTTTAAGAGAAGAAGATTGGAATACTATAAAATTTAAAGTACCAAACGGACAGTATCAAACAATTACAGCAAGTAAGACAGATACTAAAGAACTAATTTTTAACGGTTATAAAAAATACGGAAATAGAGTAGAAGATTCTTTTAAAGATTCTCCTTATGTATGTTTTAAAGATGTAACAAATATCTTACAAGCTTTACCAAACGCTAATGGTGACTACTATGTTGCCAACGTTAGAGCGGCAAGAGGTAAAAGAAATGGTGGGGGTGCAGGAGGTTGGACTTTGGTTGTCATTTACGAAAGTCCAAGTTTACCAAGTAAGTTTATTTCTGTTTTTGATGGTTATGTAGGAGTTGACCCAGGAAATGATAAAGATAAAATAGTTGATTATACCATCAATGGTTTTCAAACTTTACCTGTTGGTTTCCCTGTAAAAGCAAAAATTGGTGTTGCTGCTTTGGAAGGTGACAATAGATTAGAAGGGGATAATTTCTCAATTAAGGCGAACTCAAAAACTGCGTTTACTGTACTTAAGGATGATATAAATTTAGAGAATAACTTTTTTAATGCTTCAATCAGTAATGGGGGGATAAACAATTTGGCAAGAATGCCAAAGAGTGTAAATAATATGGGATTTGATATTGACCATCTTACTCTTCAGAATGATGTTAATGGAGTTAAAAATGCGGTTATCCCTAACGGAGAAACAGGCGCAACATTAAGATTGAGTACAACTAGTGACGGTTATGGAGCTTTTGTTACAACATTTGCTGTAGACGTAATTGAGCCTAAAATTGTATTGACAAAAGTTGTAAAAGGTGTTCGTAGAGAAAACAATACAGATGTCGAATATGATTTATCTGGTCAGACTGTTAACTTAGGTCAGGAAATTAGATATGAAATTGGTTTTACAAATCAAGGTAATGATAATGCTAAAGACTTTACCATTACAGACGTTCTTCCAAACAATGTTATTTTTAATCCTACAACGGATATTTTTAGACCGCTTCCAGATGGTGTATCAGAACCAACGTATGATGCTGCGACAAGAACTCTTGTTTTTAAAGTAGATAATGCTTTGGTTGTAGCTTCTGGAGGAACTTATGCATTCAAATTTAGAGTTAGAGTTATTAATGACTGTAACGAGTTAATGGATGCATGTTCTAACTTAATTAAGAATACTGCAGTATCAAGATATTTTGGAGACATAAATCCTACGAATAATGGTAAGCCGTATGGAGACGGAAGTTACTCTTTCAATACAGGTTGTATTGTTGGAGATCCAACTTCTACAAACTTCTTAGTAGGTGTTGATCAGTGTCGTTTTAGCAGAGATGTATCATTGTGCGGTAGCGCTGTACTGACAGCTGCATTAGGATATGGAAGTTATGCATGGACAGGGCCTGATGGAAAACCTGCAGGAAATACTAGATCTATTACGGTTACAAAAGAAGGAACTTATACTGTACAAACGGGAGATACTCCAGATTGTAAAGGTATCTTGCAGACATTTGTAGTTAAAGATCATATAGCAGGTGCCAATGTTAATCCTGTAAGCGAGTATGCTAACAATATTGTTGCAGCTACAGGCAGACCAGAAACTTGTACTCGAGATAATATTGAGTTTCCTAAAATCTTTTTGTGTGGTTTAAATGACACAAGATTTATAGACACTAAGATTTCGTCTGCAACTAGTATCGTTTGGCAAGAAACTACAGATGTTCCACCATCAGGATTTCCTTCAAGCTGTCCTTTTGATGAAGCACCAAATTGGACAACTATAGCTAATGGGCCAACATATACAGTTAATAGAGCGGGAGCTTTTAGAATTGTAGTTACCTATGGTAATAACTGTGTGAACACTTTTTACTTTAGTGTTTTCCAAAACCCATTAGATCCTAAAGCTTCTAAAACAGATATTACTTGTAGTAGTGTTGGTAGCATTACAGTAACAAATCCGCCAATTAATACTGGATACACTTATAGTTTGGATAATGGATCATTTCAAGCTTCAAATGTTTTCAATAATGTTACAGAAGGTGAACATAGAGTAGATATTAGACAAGCTCCAGCAAACGGACAAACGAGTACTTGTCCATTTTTTGTTAAGGTTACCATTTTAAAAGAAGTATTTTCTGGAACAATAACAAAAACAGACCCGCTATGTCCAGGAACAAGCGGAGCAATTCGTGCATTTGCAAATGGAATTAGTGGAGATTACAGATTTATTTTAAAAGTAGCAAATACAAATACAGTTGTTAGAGATTCAGGAAATAGAACTTTCCCAAATTATTTTGATTTTGATAATCTTACTCCAGGTTTATACGATGTAGAAATTTATGGACTTAAAGATAATTGTTTCAAGTTAATTGAAGATGTTGAAATCTTAGATAAGGAGTTAAAAGTTAGCGTTAGTACAAAACCACTTGCTTGTGAAGATGGAGAAATAAGAATTAGTGTGACAGGAGGAACTCCTATTGCTGGAACTCCACCTAGATATTACTATTCTGTTAATGGTGTAGATGCTGGAACAAATCCTGTTATACCAGTGACTAGAGCAACTTTGCCAGCAGATGGTAAATACAATATTATTGTAACTGATGATGCTGGTTGTAGTTTCACAATTCCAACCATTACATTTGAAGCGCCAATAAAACCAACAGTAACGGTTGATCATAAGAATGTAAGATGTTATAATAGTAAAGAGGGTGAAATTTCTCTTACTGTTACTCCACCAGATTCTGGTTTTGCAGTTTCATACAATGTAAATGGTGGTGCTTTTACTACTCTTCCAACAACAAACTTAGATCCAGGTGTTTATAAAGTTATTGTAAAATATACTTATAATGGTGCAGAATGTTTTGATGCAGAGCAAGATATAACAATTACAGGACCTACAGATACGCTAACAGCTTCTGGAGGTGTTGCCGAATTATCTGGCTGTGGACCAGCTGGACATGAGGACCAAGGTTTAGTAAGAATTACTAACGCTCAAGGAGGTGTTCAATTCCCTGCTCCAAATCCTTATAGATATAGTTTTGATGGTGGAAAAACTTGGCAAACAAGTAATCAGGCTTATGTTGATCCAAGTGCTACGCCATATACTTTATTAATTAAAGATGCAGCAGACTGTATTTTTGAAGTTAAAGGAATTGTTTTAGATCCAAAACCAGCAAAACCTACTTTTGATGTTTCAGATGCTGTTTACAACTGTAACGGACAAGGAACAGTAACGGTAACTGCTAACGTTTCTACAAGTGCAAGCTATACGTATTCATACTATATTGGTAAGCCAGACCCGGCAAATCCAGGTAGTTTTATTTATACACTAAATACAAATACTCCTGCCAACATTTTTAAAGATGTACCTGCAGGGGATTATAAAATTAAAGTAGAATATACTTTAGTACAAGTACCTACTTTTAGTAATTTATTAAAAGAAGATTTTGGAAGCGGACCTCCAACTACAACACCGGGTATTGCATCCGCTTATTGTTTTAATGATCAAAGAGTAAATCCACCGTATTTATGTAAATATCCTGATGGTAAGCCAAGTAGATCTGTAGAAGATAATGCTTACTCTGTAGCAAGTTTCTTCTGGAGAGACGACGACCCAAATAGTAATAATTCTGGAGCTTGGTTCCACTATAAAGATCATACTACAAACCCAAATAATTTGGATAATGTAGGTGACCCTAATGGTAGATATTTATTAGTTAACGTTGGTAATGCTGCTGGTAAATATGGTATTTTATATAGCAAACCAATTGTAGACGTTATTCCTAATCAGGATGTAATTGTAGATTTTTATGTAGGTAACTTATTAATGCCAAGCTACAACAGTGCTGCGCCAATTATTAGAATTGAATTGGTTGACGGAACTGGAAAAGTTGTAGCAAGAGATGATACAGGAGAAATTGCTCCTGGCTTTAATCACCCAGACAGAAAAAAATGGGTACCGATTAGTATAAAACTAAATCCAGGTGACAATAAAAATTTAACTTTTGTTGTTCGTTCTGGAAGTGAAGTATTTAATGGTAATGACTTAGTTATTGATGATATCTGGGTGCGTCAGTTGCCAAAATCATGTTTATCTGCTGAAACATTAGATTTAAAAGTAGAGGATGGTAAAGGATTTAAGGCAGAAGTTAAAGATATTAATGGAGTTTCTTGTAGTGGTGGAGTTGATGGTGGATTTAGCATCTACGTAGATAACTTTGACACAACAAATGGATTCTATTATACTTTAAACGGTGGTGCTCCATCTCCGACATGGATAAATTATAAATCTTCTCCTGTTGTAATTTCAGGAAAAGCTGCGGGGGATTACGATGTTCGCGTTCGTTATGCAAATAATGCTTCGTCTTGTAACTTTACTATTCCAACAAAAATCCCAACAAAAGATCCTTTTGTTGTAAATGCAATTGCTTCGGCAGCGACTTGTGACGGCGCAACAGTTACAGCTACTGCAGTTGGCGGTACACCTGCGTATACGTTAACGTTAAAAGATAAAAATTCATCATACACTAGAACTTTCCCTAGTGATGGGATTTTATATGGAGTTCCTGCGGGTACTTACATTGTTTCTGGAGTAGATTCTAAGACATGTACCGATGCTATGGATACAGAGCTGGTGATTAATCCACCATCTTTACCAAAAGCAGAGGTGGTTCAAAACACTGGTTTATGTTTCGATAACAATACTGGAGCAAAAATTACAGTTAATATCATTGGAGGCGTTGGCCCTTTCACTTATAGAGTAAGTACAGATGGAGGAACTACTTATGGATCTCCAAGTGCAACATTTAATACAACTTCGTTTGATTATGTAGCAACTGCCCCAGGCAATTATAGCTTCTTAATTAGAGACGCTAATAGTTGTGATGCTTTAGCGGTAAGCCAAACAATTGGTGAGCAATTATCAGCACGTTCATCTATTAGTGGCGCATTAACTTGTACAACAGGAAAAGCTACTATTGAAGTTACAATTGAAGGAGGAACTTCACCATTTAAGTATGTAGTAAAAAATAAAACAACTAATGCTGTTTTATTTACTAGCGGAGATATTGCTGGTCCTACATTTACTTATACAGATGTTCCAGGAACGTATGTTTTCACAATTACAGATAAAAACGGTTGTACAGCTGTTGAAGAAAAAGAAATTAAACCAGCAGAACCTGTAACTGCCAAAGAGAAAGTTGAAAATGTTACATGTTACAATGCTGCAAACGGTTATGTAGATATTACACCATTAACAGGTGTAGCTCCATTTACATATCAGTTTAATGGAACAGGTGCTTTTAGTGCAGCTACTCACTATGGTCCATTAGCAGGTTCAGTTGCAGGAATTACATATAGCTATATTGTAAAAGACAATTTAGGTTGTGAGCAATCGTACACATTTAAGGTTTTCCAACCAGATGATTTAGTTCCTTCTGCGTCGATCACAACAGCATATACTTGTCAGACAGCAGCAACAATTACTGCATCTGCTATGGGCGGTAACGGAGGTTACACTTTTGTATTAAAAAATACAACTACAAATACTGTAGTTGGAACTAATACTACAGGTCTTTTTGAGAATTTGACAACTCCAGGAAGTTATTCAGTTACGGTTACAGATAGTAAAAACTGTACTAAGACGATAGCAGTTCCGGGTCAAATCGTTGCGCCAAATCCTCCTGCAGGAATGACAATTAATAATTCAGCTGTAACATGTCCTTCAAATAAGGCAACAGTAACAATTACTAATGTTGTAAATGCTGCTGGAGTAGCAGTACCAACAGCAGGTTTAGAATATAGAATAAAAGCACCAGCTGCTTATGCAACAACTACATTCCAATCAAGCAATTCATTTGCTGGATTAGATGCTGGTGTAACGTATACTTTTGAAGTTAGAGATGCTAATAAATGTGTTTATGAAAAAGTATATGAAATAAAAGCATTGCCTGTTATTTCAGTGAGTGTAGCTTCTCAAAACAATATTTCATGTTCAGGTGCTACTGATGGAAGTGCCGTATTTACAGTTTCTGGATTAGGAAATAATGTAGCTTATAGCTATGTGGTTGATTCTCGTGCTGCTTCTACAGGAACATCTCCAGCTACAGGAGAATCATTTGATATTACAGTTTCGGGATTAGGTGCAGGTAGTCATTTATTCACGATTACAAATACAGCTACATCTTGTCCTGCGACGCAAACAGTTAATATAGATGCGCCAGCAACGACATTAACTAAAAATCCAGAATTTTTAACGCATGTTACTTGTAAGGATAATGGAACAGCTACAATTAATGTAGTTGGCGGATGGGGAACGTATACTTATGTATTAACTACTCCAACTGCATCAGTAATTACACAAACTACAAGTTTGTTTACTAACTTAGATAAAGGTAATTATACTTATACTGTTACTGATTTAAATAAATGTTCAGTAAGCGGAAGTTTTACGATTAACGATAAAGTTCCGCCAACAGCTAGTATAGATTCTGCAACAGATTTATGCGCTGGAGGAGCTGGAGCAACAATTAGAGTTACTCCTAATACTGCACCAAATTATGTATATAGTATTAATGGAGGTGCGACTCAAAATAATGGTACTTTCACAGGATTAATTCCTGATACTTATGTTGTAAAAGTTACCGATACATCAACAGGATGTTCTATCGATTTAACAAGTCAAGTAGTTGCTTCACCAGTTGAAGCGTCTATAGGATTAGATAAAGATTTGGATTGTGATGCTACTAATCCAAATGCTGTTATAAGAGTAACGGTTAAAAACGGTTATCCAGATTACAAATATAGAGTTAGCACAAACGGAAGCGGTTTCTCAGGAGCTTACATTCCTGTAGGTGCAGGTCAGACTGTATTTACGCATAAAACGACTACTGGATCAAATGCTGCAACTTATGAATTTGAAATCTTAGATAGCAAAAATTGTAGAACTACAGTAACGCAAAATATTATTGCTTTAGCTCCAGTTGATTTTTCTTTTGAGGTTGAAAACGTTAAATGTCATGGTGATAAAACAGGAACTATTACCGTAAATGGTATCCCTGCTAACGGAACTTACGAGTATAGTATTGATGGTGGTCCTTTCCAACCTACAAATGTATTTACTGGATTAGGTCAAGGAACTTACCAAGTTACTATTAGAGATGATAAAAAATGTGAGTTATCTAAACCAGTAACGATAAAAGAGCCTACAATTGCTCTATCTGCTTCTGCTTCTGCGACAAATTTAAAATGTGGACCTAATAATGCAGCGCAAACGTCTACAATTACAGTTACTGCTCAGAACGGAACACCATTTGCTGGAGCTAATAAATATAAATATTACTATAATGGATCGACTACTTTTGTATATTCTAATACGTATACAACAAGCACTTCTGGTGTAGTAGACATTATAGTAGAAGATGCGAACGGATGTACTACTACAGCTTCTGCAACAGTTAATACATTAAACCCGCCAAGTGCACTAGCTTTTTCAGCACCAGCAATTACTTGTGACCCTGCTAAATTGACTACTGATTTATTGGTGACGGTTACAAATGGTGTATTACCATTAAAATATGAAATTACTAGTACAACTGCAGCTGTTGCACCAGCAACTCCTGTAGCAACAAATGTAAATTCAAATACACACACTTTTACAGGTCTAGCACCAGGTACTTACAACTTTAAAGTTACAGATGCTAACGATTGTATTGTAACAGGTAGTTATGAAATAAAAGAAGTTGTTAAAATAGTGGCATCAAACCGCATTTTAAAGAATGTTTCTTGTGTTAACGGAAACGATGGAGAAATTGAATTTACAGTTTCTGGAAATGTAACAGGAGGATATACTCAAACCCTAACAGGAAGTGTTACAGGTGCAGTTACTGGAGGAACAAAAGTTGGAGACGTTATTACTTACACAGGATTAACACCTCAGACTTATACTTTTGTAGTTACAAATTCGGCTACAAAATGTACTGCAACTCAAGTAGTGACATTAGATAACCCAGCTATTATAACTATTGATAATGCGGTAGCTAGTAAAGTTTTCTGTGATCAGTCAATTACAACAATAAAAATTACTGCTTCTGGTGGAACTGGAACATTATACTATGCTGTAGTTGGAGCAACTGAAGCTGCACCGATTTTCCCTGCAGATTATAATACAACAGGAATTTTTACAAAGAATACGACTACCCTTGGTTTAAACTACAATGTTTATGTACAAGATAGTAAAGGTTGTCCTATTCAATCAACAATAAGCGTTGTTAGAGACAATGAACCAACAATAGATCCTGCGCCAACAACTTGTTTCACAGGTACTGCAAGCGTTACTATTACAGGAACTGTTTATGGTGGTACTGCTTTATATGGTATTGATGGAGTGTATAGTACAAATCCAACAAAAACTATTACAGGACCAGGTACTTATATTTTAAGTATTAAAGACGATAACAATTGTGAGAAAACAACAACTTTAATTGTAAATGACCAGCTGAAACTTACAGTAATACCAAATAAAGATGTTACCTGTTCAGTTGTCCCTCCATTTACAACAGTAGATGCACAAGTTACTTTAAGTGCAGCTGGAGGAAACGGTACTTATGTTTATGGATATAGTACTAGTAATGCAGGACCATTTACAACATTGCCAGGAAATGTATTTAATACATCGACAATTGGAACTTATTATTTCAATGTTACATCTGATGGATGTTCTGCTGTATCAGCTGTTTCTTTTGATGTTACTACACCTCAAAAACCTACAGCAACAGCTACAAGTACAAATCCAAAATGTTATAATGCTTCTGAGGGAACAATTACAGTTACTGGGCACGGAGGTGTTCCTGGTTACCAATATCGTGTTAATGGTGGTGCTTGGCAAGATTCGCCTGTCTTCACTGATTTATCTGCTGCTGTAGCACCAGGTACAGATTATACTTATGAAGTTAAAGATACAAAAGGATGTATAAGCGATCCAGAAACGATTACTTTAGTACAGCCATCTGCAATTGTTGTTGATAGAACATTAGTAGGTATTACTTGTAACAGTACAAATGGAGTATCTTTAGGATCAATTTCGATTAATACAGTTAGTGGTGGAACAGGTCCTTATGACTATTATGTAACAGGAAAAAACTATGCTAAATCATTCTCAAATGTTCCTGGAACAGCGCAAGTATTTGAAATAGTTGATTTTGGTATTTATGAAATAAGAATTATAGACGCAAATGATTGTCCTTATATAGAGGAGGTTACTATTACATCTCCACCGGAGGATCTTGATATTACAGTGACTGCACCACCTCCGGCAGATTGTACTGCTTTAGGTTCTGCAATTGTAGCGGTAGGAAGTGCTTCGTCAATTCCTGTAGGAAGTGGACCATTTTACTTTAGTTATTACACAGGGGTTAAACCTGTGTATCCAACTACTGGAACTTGGTATCCAGAAACTACGCCTTTACAAACAGTTATTCCTAATTTAATTCCTGGAGTAAGATATACTTTCATTGTTTATGATAAAGCGTCAGGATGTTATTATTATGAGATAGCAGACATGCCTATTCCATCAAATTCAACACTTAGTGTTGGAGCACCAACTGCACAAAACGTTACTTGTACAGGAAGCGGAGATGGTAAAGTTAGTTTTGTAGTTAGCAGTACTTATGGTACACCTACACCAATTACATACCAAGTTTATGACGCATTATCTTTAGCGCCATTACCAATTAATGGTTCAGGTACAGTTCCTGCTAATGGTTCATTAACAATTAGTGGTTTTGGAGCAATGGTTCACGGTGATTATTTTGTTTTAGTAAAAGAAGATACTGGAGCAACAAATGCTGGATGTAGTAAATCAACAGCAATGTTCTCTATTAGACAATCAGCTAAGTTATTAGTTGCGGATTATCAAATTATAAAAAATGACAACTGTAAAACAGGTGCTGGTATAATTAGAGTAAGCGGTAGTGAAGGAACGGCACCATACCAATATATGGTAACGACAACAGCTACTACGCCAAATGCATTAGATACTGCTTGGACAACTGTTCCAGTATTTAATAGAGATTCAAATAATTATTATGCTTGGGTAAAAGATGCTTACGGATGTATTCAAGGTACTCCTGTATTCTTGTTGCCGTTAGATCCTAGTCCTGCGATAAGCCTTAATGTAGCTAATTATTGTGCTAAAGAAGGAGCATTCGAAGTAAATGTTACCATAGACACGCCAGGTATTGCACCACATTATATTAGTGTAAATAATGGTAATTTTACTGAAGTTACAGGTTTAACATATACTGTTAAAAACTTAAATTCAGGACCAGTAAGTGTTGTTGTAAGAGATGCAAATGGTTGTGAATCGCCAGCAACCTCTACAGTTATTAATGCAACTCCAATAGCAAGTGCTTTAGTTACGAAGGTATTAGATTGTTCTGTTTCAGGAAATGCTGTAGCAAATGCTGAAATTACGGTTACAGTTTCGAACGGAACAACACCGTATGCTACTTATGAAGTTAAAAAAGGATCAGGAACGTATACTGCGATCAATCCAACAACAACTGTAGTAGGAGGTAAAACAACATTTGTTTATTCAGTGCCTGCTGCTGCTGCAGATACATATGTATTTAAAGTAACAGATGCTAATGCTTGTCCTGTTGAAACAAATGTGGTAAAAGTAGAAGCAATTGTTCCAATTGTGCCTTCTTCTAATCCAATTAAACCGCTTTGTAGTGGTGATAAAGGAACTGTAGAATTATCTGCAATTGGAGGTAAAGCACCATATAAATATTCATTTAATGGTTCTGGATTTACAGATCAAACTGTATATTCAGTTGCAGCTGGGCCTTACACATTTATTGTACAAGACAATTTAGGATGTGAGGTTGCTGGAAATGGTACTTTAACTGAACCAACTCCTTTAGCCGATAACGGAGCAACAATTCAAGGATTAAAATGTACTACAGGAAATGCAGCAGTATCAGCTACTGTAATATTAGCTGCAACTCCAGGTTCTGGTACAGCGCCTTATTTCTATAGCTTCAATGGAAGTGATTTTACGAAAGAGACGACGTACACAGTAGAAGATAAAGGTGTAGATCAGCATATTCTATATGTTATTCGTGATGCTAATGGATGTGTGGTTCCTGGATCGGTTGATATATTAAAATTAAACCCTCCAACAAACTTTACATTCACTCCAGGTCCGGTAATTACTTGTACAACATTAAATACTTCAGTTACTATTTCTGCAGTTCAAAATGGTGTTGGTGCATTAACTTACCAAATTATTTCTCCTGCTTCTGCAGCGGTTGATAATTTAGGTAACAATGTTTTCACAGGTCTTTTACCAGATGTTGATTATGTATTCCAGGTAACAGATGCAAATGGTTGTGCGGTTCAAAAACCATACAGAATTAATAATGTTATCAAAATTAATATTTTAGAGCAGTCTAAAACTCCAGTTACATGTTTAGGTACGCCAAATGGTAAAGCTTCGTTCTTTGTATCTGGTTTCGGAACAGGTGTTGGTACATATCATTATGTATTAGATGCTCCATCGCCAGTAGTTGGTGGTTTAACTTCATCAACTATCGATTTAACAGGATTGACTGCTGGAAGTCATACGATTACTGTATATGATGACGCAACAAATTGTTCTATGCCAATAACATTTACAATTGCGGAACCAACAGCAGCATTAGCTTTAGCACCGTTAAATGTGACACCTAAAGGATGTACAACTTTTGGAGGTGTAACCATGACAGCAAGCAATGGATGGGGAGACTACACTTATACCGTAGAACAACCTGACGGAACTACTTTGTCTAACAAAACTGGAGTTTTTGGAAACTTAATTCAGTTAGGAGCTTATAATGTTCATGTTGTAGATGCTAACAATTGTAGAATTGATGATTCATTTACATTAATTGCTCCAGTTGACCCAACAGCGACGATTGCTGCAACATCAGATTATTGTTATGTAAACGGAGGAAACACAACGACACTTGTTGTTACTGCGGCTTCAACATCTACGTTTGTTGTAACTCCTTTTAAATACAGTATCAATAACGGTCAGACATGGCAAGATTCGGATACATTCTCTAATTTAAGTCCAGGTAATTATACTGTTCTGGTTATGGATAAATTTGGATGTAAATCAGCTGTTGTCAATACAGAAATTAAAGGTCAATTGTATGCATCAGCAAACGAGGAGAAACCAATCTACTGTGCGGGAGCTCTTGCTGCTGATGGAACAATCAGAATTAAAGCTGTGGGTGGTTATGCTCCTTACAGATATACTGTTACTTACAATAGTGTAACGTCTGCACCAATTGCCTTTACAAATGCAACATACTCAGACTACACTGTTTCAAGCTCAGCAGATGGTTTATATGTATTCAACGTATATGATGCTCACGATTGCCCTGTTACAACTAATACGGTTAACATGGTAGCACCGACTCAAGTAACATTTACAGCAACTCCGACTTCGCCAAGTTGTTTGAGTCCGCAAGGAAACGTTGCTAATGGTTCTATATTGGTAACATTAGACCCAGGTAATAATGACCGTGATTATACATACACTATACAGCGTACAATTCCTGCAGGTGGTGTCTTGATTTCTCAAAGCACACCTTTATTTACAGGTTTAATTGCAGGATCTTATACAGTTAGAGTAATTTCAGGAAAACAATGTTCAAATAGTAAACCTATCGATATTGTGGTGCCTCCAGCAGTGGTGGCTACAGCTACACCATCAGCATTTACATGTTCTGGTACCAATACTACAAATTCTACTGTAGTAACTGTTACAGCAACAGGTGGTGCAGGAAGTGGTGCGGTAACAGACTATGTATACAGTGAAAATGGAACAAACTGGAAAACAGATAACAAATTCACAGTAAATAACGATGTAGCACAGACATTAACATTCTATGCTAAAGACTCAAATGGATGTATTGATGATGTGCAGATCCCAATTGCTGCATTCCCTAAATTAACTGCGGCTGTAGCAAGTTTAGGTGAGAAAGCTTCTTGTGATAACAACGGACATGAAACTATTCATGTAGAGATTACAGGTGGTGCATCTCCAGCTAATTTTGATTATGAAGTGTACCAAGATGGCCAGCTTTTACAAGCAGCGACTCCAGTTGGAGCAGGAAGCACTAGTTTCGATTATGTAGCTCCAACAGCAGGTCACTTCTATCAATTTAAGATAATTGATAAAACTACATTCTGTTCTATTACGACAAATGCTTATCAAGTACCGTTGTACAATACTGCAAAAGTTATTGCAACAGTTTCTTCAGAAGTATCTTGTAATGGTGGAACAAATGGTGAAATCACAATAGATGTGATTGATTACAAAGGAACTTACAAGTATCAAGTTTGGAATGCTGGAGTAGCTGTAACAGGTGTTTTAGGACCTGTTGATAGTAGAACAGATAATCCATTCGTGATTCCGGTTACAGTTGGTGCTGGAAGTGCTTATACTGTGGTTATTAAAGAAGATGATTATCCATTCTGTTCTGTAACTTCGAATACATTCGAAATTACTCAACCACCAGTATTAGATTTGATCAATTTCAATCCAGGTAAGAAAAATCAAAATTGTAATACAGCAGGTGCGGTTATTACAATCGATGAAACACAAATCGTTGGAGGTACAAAAGGATACAAATATGTTGTGGTATTGCCAACAGCAGGTGTTCCAGCTGATGGTTCATTCAAAGACGAAAAAATATTTACAATTCCAACTACAGCAATTGCTCCGGCATATGATACTTGGAATGTATATGTAATGGATGCGAAAGGCTGTAAAGCATTTGTACCAGTAAACATTTCAAAAGACCCAATGCCAGTTATTACAAATGTAAGTGTGGTTAGTCCATGTTATGATGTTAATGGCTACAGAATTGATATTACTGCTACAGGTGTTGGACCTTTGGAATATAGTTTAGATGGCAAAGAATATAAAAAAGATCCTTTCTATATTGTAAAAAATGCAGGTGATTATAATATATATGTAAGAGATGCTAATCAATGTGTAGTTCCGACTGCAACTGCATTTAACATCCCTGCGCCACTTACATTAAAAGCAGATGTTACAAAAGATCCAACTTGTATGACAGCTAATGGTGAGGTTACATTAACTGCAGGTGGAGGTAAAACACCAGCAAGTTATGTATATGCTAAAGATAATTGGTCTGCACCAAGCGTAAGCAATGTATTTACAGGTTTAGCACCTGGTTCTTATAAATTTTTCGTAAGAGATGTTGCTACAAACTGTGAGAAATTTGTAGATGTAAAAATCGAAACGCCAACTCCAGTTACCGGAATCACTGCAAAAGGATTTGATGTAACTTGTAATAATTATAAAGATGGTCGTATCGAGGTTAAACTTGATCCGTCAAATAATAACCCAGTTTACAGATACAGTCTTACTGCTGGTCCAGAACTTAGACCTCTTCAAGATTCGCCATACTTCTATGATTTACCAGCTGGTGATTATGAAGTAACTGTAATCTCTGGTAAAGGATGTCCTGGATACGCTTATCCAAAAGTTGGTGAGCCAGCTCCGATTGTGGTAGACGAGCCATTAGTTACACAATACCTTTGTAATGTTGGTAACACAGCTATTAGCGCTACAATTACTGTACCTGCTGGTTCTGTAAGAGGAGGTTCTAATGACTACATTAGATATAAATTCGTAAGAAATGGTACAACAGTTCAAGACGATGAAAGAAATGTTTACACTGAATCTGATTACTTAGGTGGAAGATATGATGTCTATGTATATGACAGTAAAGGATGTTCAGGTGGATATTCTTCAGTTACGATTAATATGTATGTAGATATTGCTCGTTTAGATCTTGCTACAACAAAAATCAACTGTAGAGATGATGAGTCAGTTCAGGTAACAGCTATTCCAACAAGAGGAACATTACCAACATTGACATACACAATTGAAGGTACAAATAATACAGTTTATCCTGTTACAAATAGCCCGACTGGATTATTCGCAGGATTAAAACCGGGTACTTATTTAATTAAAGTTACGAATACAGTAACAGGATGTAGTGTACAAAAACCATATGTTGTTAACGAACCAAACACGTTCCGTTTAATAGCATCAAATATCAAAAACGTAACATGTTTCACAGATACGAATGGTAGTATAACATTAACATTAATTGATGATATTCCAACACCAACAGATGAATCAGGTCCGTTTACATATGTATTGACACACGAATCTGGATCAAGCGTAAGCGGAAACTCAAATGGAGCAACAAAAGTTGACCTTTCTAGTCTTGCTGCTGGTAAGTATACATTTGTAGCAACATTGCAAGGAGTTCCATATTGCCCTGTTACGACTAACTTCACTATTGAAGGTCCAACAGCGGCATTAGAAATTGCTGTACAACATAAACCAATTAGTTGTGCTAGTAATTCAGATGGAGAAATTGTAGCAACTGCAACAGGAGGATGGATTGGAAATTACCAATACAGACTTGATGGACCAGTTACTAAACCATATTCTGCTGAGAATAAATTTACAGATTTGCCTGCTGGATTATATACAGTTTACGTAATGGATGCAAATGGATGTGAGGATTCTGAACCAGTTCAATTGTCAATTCCAACACCAATAACTGTAGCAATTAGTGCAGACAGAACGTCATTATCATGTTATGGTGATAATAATGCGGTTGTAACTGTAAACACTATTACTGGAGGTTCTCGTAATTATACATACACATTGCATGGTACTTTAACAGATGGTACAGAAATGACAAGAGCAGCTCAACAAGGTAAAGTATTTGATGGACTAGCTGCAGGAACATATTATGTTACAGTTTCTGATGATTGGACTTGTATCGGTACTTCAAACACTGTTACAATTGCACAGCCAAGAAAAGTTAAGGCAACATTATCACTAAAATCAAGAGAGACTTGTGATACTACGCCAGTAATTACTTTAAGTGCTGAAGGAGGAACTGCACCATATTACTATAGTACAGATGGAATTAACTTCTCAACGAGTTTCACGACTCCGCAAGACTTTAACGTTCCAAAAACTACTGCGCCAGTTAAGTACAGATATTACGTGAAAGATGCAAATGGTTGTCCAGCAGAGTATGTTGAGATTCCATTATTACCGGTTCCAGAATTGGTGTTTGATGTATTCGAACATACAAATGTACCTTGTAGAGGTGGTGCGACAGGAAGTATTTATGTTGAAGCTAAAGGAGGTTTAGGCAATTATGTTTACACTTTAATTAATGCTGTTACAAATACACCAATAACACCAGCGCCAACACAAGTAACACCTGGAACGTTTACGCAGCTTCCAATTGGTAAATATCGTGTGAATGTTAATAGTGTAGATTGTGATAAACTTTCTGAAATAATTGACATTACAGAACCGCCTCTTGATTTATCAGCTGAGGTTACGCATACAAATGTAACGTGTGCAGGATACAACAACGGAACAATTAGTCTTGTTGCTACAGGTGGAGCTATTGAAGGTAATTACTCTTATGCAATTACACCAAATCTTATGCAATTCTTTGATAGACCATATTTTGAAAACTTGAAGCCTGGAAATTATACAGTAAGAGTTCAAAAAGGTATTTGTAGTGAAGATTACCCTGTTACAATTGACGATGCTATTCCATTAGTTGTTACAGAACTTGTTGATCAAAGAATTCCAGAATATTGTTATGATGATAAAAATGGAGTTGCATTTGTTGAAGTTGAAGGTGGTAAAGGACCTTATACAGCTAGTATAACTGGAAATGGAGTAACAGTTGATTTCAGAGCTCCAGATGTAGATCCAAATACATTCAGTTTTACAGGTCTAGTAGGAGGTGTTGAATATGTTGTCAGTGTAAAAGATGCTAACTTATGTGATCAAGACACTAGATTTACATTGCCAGAACCAGTTAAATTGAAGCCAATTGCAGAGGCAGGTTATGATTGTGAAAACAACCAACCTATTAATTATATTAAGGTTGAAGTAGATCCAAGCATTGATCAAACAAGAAAAGATAAGATTGTTTACACATTAAAGTCAAATGGAGCTGCTGTAGGACCGGTACAAACTGGTAACCCAATATTTAAAAACCTTCCAACTGGTACTTATAGCGTAGAAGCTTCACTTGAAGGTTGTGTAAAAGAATCTAATACAGTTGATATTGAAGCTGTTCAGGAACTTACGATGTTAGACTTAACAAACCAAAGCAAAGACATCAATACAATTGTTGTTCAGGGTGTTGGTGGAGTTGCTCCTTATGAGTATAGTTTCAACGACGAACCATTTACATCATCTAACAGTTATAGAATCTATAAAACGGGTGAGTATAAAGTTGTCGTAAAAGATAAAAATGATTGTAGATTTGAAAGAATCATTCCAGGTACATTCTATGACTTCTGTATGCCAAACTACTTCACACCAAACGGTAGTACAGGTACAACAATTGGTCCAGACTGTGGAGCATTAGCATACAAAGAGCTAACGTTTGATATTTATGACAGATATGGTAGAGTAGTTGCGAAATACCGTGTAGGTGGAAAATGGGACGGAAGATATCATGGACAGGAATTGCCAACAGGAGATTACTGGTATGTTCTTAAATTAAATGATCCGAAAGATCCAAGAGAATTTGTTGGACATTTCACACTATACAGATAACAAAATTATAGCCCCAATGATGTTATCTAAAAAAATTAATACAATGAAAAAGTTTATTTTATCCTTAGTACTCATGGCTGTAACAACAAGTTACAGCCAAGAGTTAAACCTACCAGTGTTTACCCAGTATTTAGCTGATAACCCTTTTATTCTTTCTCCTGCTTATGCTGGTATTGGAGATAATCTTCGTATTAGAGCCAATGGTTTAACACAGTGGGTCGGAATTAAAGATGCGCCAGACAACCAATCATTGTATGCAGATTTTCGTCTTTTAGATCGTTCGGGAGTTGGTATTTCATTGTATAATGACAGCAACGGTAATACAAGGCAAACTGGAGCAAAAGTTTCTTTTGCCCACCACTTGATTTTAGATTATCGTACAGAACAGTATTTATCTTTTGGTATCTCTTACAACTTTAATAGTTTCCGTATTGAGACAGGAAATTTTGATGATGGAAGTAATGGAAATCCGCCTGTTGGTGGGCCAGCACCTACAGATAATCGTTACAGTGCCAATAATAACTTTGATATTAGTGCTTTGTATCGTAACAGAGGATTTTATTTCAGTTTCAATGCCAACAACGTATTGAAAAAGAATATTAGCCTTGAAAGAGTGAACGAACCAGATCTTTTATCAAACTTCCAAGTATACTCAGGATTTACTTTTAAAGATGCAGAGAATAGACGTATAGAATACGAACCATCGGTTTTCTTGCAATACTTTGCAAGTGACCAGCGTTCTACAACCGATTTTAACTTCAAATACAGACGTTACAATCGTTACGAAGATTATTATTGGATTGGAGTTTCATATCGTTTCTTAAACGACCAGTTCCCAAAACCTTTAGCAATGGGACCAATGGCTGGTTTTATGAAATCTAAATTCTATTTTGCATACTCTTACCAATTGATGTTTAATGGTCTTGGAAGTTACAATTCAGGAACGCACTCAATCACAATTGGATTTGACTTCTTGCAATCTATCAGTAACTGTCCTTGTACGCAAAGTCCTGTTCGAGATTAAACAAAAAATTTTTATCATCTTTAAGAATTATTTTGTTTGTTTTCATAATTTACAACGTTTTCGTTTTTATTAATAGATTATTTATGCTTTTTTGAAATTTAGACTTCGTTAAAAGTTCTATATTTGTTATTCTTTCAAAAAATTAAAAAAATTAGCAGATGAAAACTTTAAACGATTTCGATTTTAAAAATAAAAAAGCAATTATCCGTGTTGACTTCAACGTGCCATTGGATGAAAATTTTAATGTGACAGATACGACACGTATTGAGGCTGCAAAACCAACAATCGATACTATTTTAGCACAAGGCGGAAGTGTGATTTTAATGTCGCACTTAGGAAGACCAAAAGGAGCAGAAGAGAAATATTCTCTAAAACATATCTTAAAAACAGCTTCTGAAATTTTAGGAGTTCAAGTAAAATTTGCTGAAAACTGTGTTGGTGAACCAGCTCAAACTGCAGCAAAAGATTTAAAGCCAGGTGAAGTTCTTTTATTAGAAAACTTACGTTTTCATGCTGAAGAAGAAGCAGGAGATGTAGCTTTCGCTAAAGAATTAGCTTCTCTTGGAGATATTTATGTAAACGATGCATTTGGTACGGCTCACAGAGCACACGCATCGACTACAATTATTGCACAATTTTTTCCAAACGATAAATGTTTCGGAACATTATTGGCAAAAGAAATTGACAGTTTAAATAAAGTTCTTAAAAACAGTGAAAAACCTGTAACTGCTGTTCTTGGTGGTTCTAAAGTTTCTTCTAAAATCACCGTAATCGAAAATATCTTAGATAAAGTAGATCACATGATTATTGGAGGTGGAATGACTTTTACTTTCGTTAAAGCTCAAGGCGGAAAAATCGGTGAGTCTATCTGTGAAGATGACAAATTAGATCTAGCTCTTGAAATTTTGAGATTAGCAAAAGAAAAAGGCGTTCAGGTTCATATTCCTGTTGATGTTATTGCTGCAGACGATTTCTCAAACAATGCAAATACTCAGGTTGTAGACGTAACTGCAATTCCTGACGGATGGCAAGGTTTAGATGCAGGTCCAAAATCTTTAGAGAACTTCAAGAAAGTAATCTTAGAATCAAAAACTATTCTTTGGAATGGTCCATTAGGAGTTTTTGAAATGGAAACGTTCTCTAAAGGAACAATTGCATTGGGAGATTATATCGCAGAAGCTACAGAAAATGGAGCATTTTCATTAGTTGGTGGTGGAGATTCTGTTGCAGCAGTAAAACAGTTCGGATTTGAAGATAAAATGAGCTACGTTTCCACTGGTGGCGGGGCTATGCTTGAAATGTTAGAAGGAAGAATTTTACCTGGAATCGCAGCGATTTTAGACTAAAAAATCACAATTAACATTTTTTTAAACAGTTTTCTTCAATAAAGGGCTTAGATTTGCAAAAATACAACTCTTGTAATTGTTTGAATTACAGAATTTTAAAATAATGTTATATGATTGTAAAAAAATTATCATTAGTGGTTTCTGCTTTCTTTTCGTTGGCTGTCTGTGCACAGGAAACGGCAAAGACTGATGTAGAGCTGAAGCCAGAGATTAAACTTTCATATTTAGATTCTATTAAAAGCACATTCAAAAGAGACCATTTAGCTTCAAAAGTTGATAGTCTATGGATGAACGAGTTAGTAAGTCTAGATATTTATGATGATCTGACCAAAGACATTCAAACCATTAACAAAGATGTTACTGTTGATGAAGAACTCCCAACCGAACTGCTAAAACAGCGTTTGGCTGCGATGAATCAGAAATCACCTTTTGAGATACAATACAATCAAGGTTTAGAAAATATAATAAAGTCATTTCTTAAGAACCGAAAAAAATCGTTTTCTCGATTAATGGCTTTATCAGAATATTATTTCCCAATGTTTGAGGACGCTTTTGCCAAACAAAACGTTCCTTTGGAAATAAAATATTTAGCCGTTGTAGAATCTGCTTTAAATCCTAAAGCAGTTTCTAAAATGGGCGCTACGGGTCTTTGGCAATTTATGTACGGAACCGGAAAACAATACGCTTTGAAAATAGATTCTTATATCGACGAAAGAAGCGACCCTCTTAAAGCTACAGCCGCAGCATCTGAGTACATGACCAAAATGTACAATATTTTTGGTGACTGGGAACTGGTTTTAGCTTCTTATAATTCAGGCCCAGGAAATGTTACCAAAGCTATTCGTCGTTCTGGCGGAAAAACTAAATACTGGGATATCCGTAATTATCTTCCAAAAGAAACTCAAGGTTATGTGCCAGCTTTCTTAGCAACAATGTATCTTTTTGAATACCACAAAGAGCACGGAATTAATCCAGAAAGAGCTGTAGTTAAAAACTTTGAAACTGATACTGTAGCAGTAAAAAATCAAATGTCTTTCAAACAGATTGCCGATTTATTAGATATGCCTCAATCTCAGATTCAGCTTTTAAATCCTTCATATAAAATGGGTGTTGTACCTTTCTATCAAGGAGAACAGCATTTTATCAGACTTCCAAAAGATAAAGTAGCAACATTCGTTTCAAACGAAGAACAAATTTATGCATACGTAAAATATGATAAAGAGTTTAGAGCTACATCTTCTAGACTAGCAGTAAAATATGCACCAAAAGCTAAACCAGCAGCTGTAAAACCAGCAGCAGTTGATAATGGTGACTTTGAATTTTATAAAGTTAGAAAAGGAGATAATTTAGGAGCAATTGCTGCTAAGTATGATGTAAGTATTTCGGATATTAAGAAATGGAATAACTTAAAAACAAATGCTGTCGCAATCGGTAGAAGCTTAAAAATTAAGGGAGAAGAAGAGACTCCTGTTAAAACAACTGCTGTTGTAGATAAAGAACAAGCCATTGCATCTGCAGAAAATAAAGAGAAAACAGCTGTTGATATGGACTATGTTGTGGTGGCTGGAGATAATTTAGGTAGCATTGCAAAGAAATTCGGTACGACTATTGCGGAGTTAAAAGAACTTAACAATTTAACTTCAAATAACATTGGTTTAGGAAAAACATTGATTATTTCTAAAGCAGCGATCGTTATAGAAGAGCCAACTTCAACAGCAATTGCATCAAACTCGGTTGATTCATTCAAGAAAAAAGCACCTTCTAAAAACGTTAGTGAAGATTATTACGTTAAAAAAGGAGATTCTTTATATAGCATTTCTAAAAAATATCCTGGAGTAACAATTTCAGATATTAAAAAATGGAATGGTATTAAAGATGAAGATATTAAACCGGGAATGAAACTTAAAATAAACGGATAATAGAAAAATCTTATTAAATTTGGGTTTTATTTCATAAATTTAAAAAATGAATAAAACCCATTTTTTATTGCTATTAATTCCATTTTTCCTGACTTCTTGTTTTAAAAGTGAAAAACAAGAAACAGTCTCTGGAAAAACCAATACCATTTCGGTCATTATCGATGATCAGTTGTGGTATGGAGAAGTGGGTGATAGCATCAGAAATAAATTTGCCTCACCAGTTCTTGGACTTACCCAAGAAGAACCACTTTTTACCATAAATCAATATCCTGCCAGACTGCTAGAAGGTTTTGTTACTGATAGCCGAAGCATTATTGTAGTCAAAAAAGCACCTGCAGATAAATTCGAAATCATTCGAAGTAAAGCATTACCTCACAATACTTTTCGTATTTACGGAAAATCAGTAGACGATATTATTTGTAGTCTTGAGCTGAATGCTCCACAAATAATAAAAATTATTCACGATGCTGAAATTCAAAAAATTCAAGAAGACAATAGTACATCGCTGTTAAATAAAGCAATCTTAAAGAACAAATTTCACATCAATATTCAGATACCTACAGGATATGAATACATGTTGCATAAAAAGAAATTCATCTGGCTCAAAAAAGAAATCATAAGCGGTAATACGAGTTTATTAATTTACCAGATTCCGCTTTATAATTTCAAGAAGAAAAAAGACGTAGTAAATGCTATTGTCAAAATGCGTGACTCAATTGGCAAATACATTCAAGGACGTGAACCCAACACACAAATGATTACCAGTGAAGCATACGCGCCCTATTTTTCAAAAGTGACATTAGACAATAAAAATGCCTTCGAAACAAAAGGAACATGGGAATTGAAGAATGATTTCATGACTGGACCTTTTATTAATTATGCGATTATTGATGAAACTTTTAATCGTGTTTTGGTTATCGAAGGATTCTCTTATTCGCCCTCACATCAAGAACGTGATTTGATGCTAGAACTGGAAGCGATCATAAAAACAGTGAGAATCGACAAACGATAAGGAGTTTTGTTTCAGGTTTCAGGTTTCAGGTTTGATGTTTGAGGTTTCAAAATCTCACGATTAAATGTGCGCATTTCTTAGAAAACTTCACCTTCTCAATACAATTTAGCGTCCTTTGCGAACTTTGCAATTGAATTGCCAAAGTATATCAACTTGAAACATGAAACCTGAAACAAAATAAAACAAACAAATTTTTTCGTACTTTTATTCATAACAAACATAAAAACAAATAGTTATGAAAAAATTAACCGCAACCTTAGCAATAATAACTTTGTGTTTTATTTCTTGTAAAAAAGAAGTGAAAGAAGAAGCTGCAACTCCAGCAGCAACAGATTCTGTTAAAACTGAAGAGCCTGTTACCGAAGCACCATTAGATTCTGCAGCACAGATGAAAGCTTGGCAGGAATATGCAGCGCCCGGAAATCCTCATAAAATACTAGCTGATGAAGTGGGGACATGGAATTGCGATATGACATTTTGGTCTGATGCAAATGCAAAACCTGAAAAGGAAACTTCTGTAGCCGAAATCAAAATGATTTTAGGCGGACGCTTTCAAGAAGCAACTTATAAAGGTACCATGATGGGGCAGCCCTTTGAAGGTAAAGCCACTGTAGGTTATAATAATGCAACTAAAGAATACATCTCCACATTTATTGATAATATGGGAACTGGAATGATGATTAGTAAAGGTAAGTATAATGAAAGCACCAAGAGTATAGATTTTAATGGAGAAATGGCTGATCCAGTAACGGCAAAAAATACCAAGTATAGAGAAGTCTACACTATTGTGGACGCTAAAACTCGAAAAATGGAAATGTTCGATACAAAAAACGGAACTGAATATAAAAGTATGGAAATCGTAATGACGAAAAAATAATTTTCTATTTAGGTTTAAAGAAACAAAGATGCAAAGGCACAAAGGTTTATTTCTGCGAGATATAACTTTGTGTCTTTTGCAATTTCTACAAGAAACTTTAGCGCAACTAAAAAATAATATAACTTAGCACTTTCGTGCCTTTGTGGCAAAAAATAAGCAAGAATGGAATTAAAATGGAAAATAAAGCCTTTTGAGGCATTAACTGTTCATGAGTTATACGATTTGCTCAAACTGAGAAGTGAAATCTTTGTAGTAGAGCAAAACTGCGTCTATTTAGACCTTGATGGCAAAGACAAGAAAGCTTTACACCTAATTGGAGAGTTTGAAGGTAAAATTGTAGCCTATTCGCGTTTATTTGATGCCGGAATTAGTTTTGATAACGCTTCGATCGGAAGAGTTACTGTAGATGCCAATTACAGAGATAGAAAATGGGGCCATGAATTAATGCGTGAAGCCATAGCTGGAATTAAATCTAATTTTGGAAAAGATAAAATTACCATTGGAGCACAGTTGTATCTAAAGAAATTTTACGAAAGCCACGGTTTTGTTCAAACCAGCGAAATGTATTTAGAAGATGATATTGAGCATATAGAAATGGTGAAAGAATAATTAAAAATGAAGTAAAGCTACAATAAGTAAAACCTTAGAATCTTAGTAACTCAGCATCTTAGAAGCTTAGAAAAAACTAAATTTTAGTAATCACAAACTCCACTCGTCGATCGTAGTTATCACCTTTTCCTAACGGATATCGATTGCCGCATCCAATATAGGTCATGCGGCTTTTGGATACTTTTTTGGATATTAAATAATGAAAAACAGTTTTGGCGCGGTTCCAGGAAAGCCTTCTTTCTTTGGTGTCTCTATCAATTCCGTCACTGTAAATTTCGGGAGTGCAGCAGACATGCCCTCTAATTTCAAAATTCAGACTTCTGTGTTTTTGGAGTATGAGTGCAATTTTATCCAGTTCTTTTTTAGAATTGCTGGTAAGTTTAGCGCTTCCAATATCAAATAAAATAGACTCGAGATATACTTTGTCGCCTACTTTTAAATTGTCTTTGAAGGAAGTATAAACTCCTTTTCCGAAACTATTTTTCTTAACGACAATTAAGTCAACCCGCCGATTTCGCAGACGTGTCTCATATAGATTCTCTACCGTATCTGTTTTTACGACAACACGTCCTTTTCCTTCAAGAATAACGATTTTACTTTGTTTGAATCCTTTATTAATCAATAGATTCTGAATCGTATTGGCCCGATTGTTAGACAATCTAAAGTTATACTCATCATTTCCGCGATCATCACAATAGCCATAAATCTGTATAGACTCTACCTTACTAGTGTCTATGCTTTTTACAAAGTTCGAAACAACATTGATTTGCTTTTCTGTCAAATCATACTTGTCAAACTCAAAATAAATAGTTTCAACAGGTTTTTGCTGTGCTGTTACTGTATAAAATGAAAAAAGAGTCAGGGCTAGTGTTATCTTCATTCACTACATTTTTAAAATCGTCTTATATTCTGTCTGGTTATTTAATACGCTAACTGCTCTTTTAATTTCTGAATTGTTTTTTAAATAATACTGATACAAACCTTCCTGATACTGATATCTTTTGATCAATTCTTCTAAAATCATGTTTTTGATTTCTTTTTGGTTTTTGTCCAGTAAAGTAGTTTCGCTTTTTTCTAAAGCATTCAACAATTGCTGATATTCGGCAGTAATGGTCTCGTCTATTTTTTCTTTTTTAGCTGCAGCTAAAGTATTTTTCAAAGCCACTTCGGTTTCAGTATCAAAAGTGAGTTTGTTCGTTTTCAGATATTGTTTGAAAGCCGTATAATCAGCATCGGTCAAAGTCGGAATTTTATCTCCTAAATTTGGATTTTTGTAATAATACGTTGTTGCATAGTCAAAAACACCATCGTTTTTAATTAAAGCAGTGGCAATAGCACTTGTTTTAGTTTCTTCCAATTCAATATCTGGTAAAACTCCTCCGCCATCATAAACTGTTCTGCCTTTTCTGGTTTTAAAAGCATTGAAGTTTTTAGCATCAGTTTTCTGAGCCACACCATTTTTGTCTTTATGCGCATAATCCAAAGCCTGAATACATCTTCCAGAAGGTGTGTAATATCTAGAAATTGTTACTTTCAGCTGAGTTCCGTAGGTTAAATCAACAGAACGCTGAACCAAACCTTTTCCAAAACTTCTGCTTCCTAAAATCACCGCACGATCCAAATCTTGTAAAGCACCAGAAACAATTTCAGAAGCCGAAGCACTTCTTCCGTTCACTAAAATCGCTAACGGAATTTCAGTATCAACTGGTTCTTTCTGCGTTTTATAAGTATTGTTGTGTTTTTCAATTCTAGATTTAGTCGTAACAATTACTTCATTCTTCGGAACAAACAAATTACAGATATCAATGGCTTCATTTAATAAACCTCCAGGATTGCCTCTCAAATCCAAAACGATTTGTTTGGCACCGTCAGCTTTCAATTTTTCTAATGCATCTTTAACTTCAGCAGAAGCTTTTCTGCTGAAATGGGCTAAAACAATATAGCCTGTTTTTTCATCAATTTTTCCGTAAAAAGGAACCGATTTGATATCTACTTCATCCAAAACTAGAACCGTAGTATTTGGTTTTCCTTGACGAAGATATTTGATGTTGATTTTCGTGTTTTTTGTTCCTTTCAATAATTGAGAAGCATCATCCTTAAAATCGGCAATCAAAACATCTCCAATCTGAATGATTTCGTCTCCAGCTTTTAATCCAGCTTTATCCGCAGGATAATTTTTATAAGGTTCACGAACAACTAAACGGTCATTTTTTCTAGAAATCAGAGCACCGATTCCAGTATATTCTCCAGTATTGTTGATTTTAAAGTTGACAACATCTTGTTCGTTAAAATAAACCGTGTACGGGTCTAAACTTCCCAACATACTTTTAATGGCTTTATCCATCAAATCGCCAGGATTTGTTTCGTCTACATAATTGGTGTTTACGGCTTTAAACAAAGTCGTAAAAATTTCGATCTGTTTGGCAATTTCAAAAAAATCTTCTCTAAAACTGGTTCCAACAAACAACATTCCCGCCGCAGCGACTGGTATAATAAATTTCTTTTTGAAATACGGATACATGATTATTCTTTTTTTCTTCTTTTTAATCTTTTTCTAATAAAATAGGCAAGTACAACAAATAAAATTACAAACGGCCAAGCGCTTAATAATGAAAGCAATAAATCGGACAAAGTATAGAATCCGGATTTAACGGCGTTCCAAAGCTTGGAGCCATAAGATATTTTAACACCTTCTTTTTCAGGTATTATTTTATAAAATGAAATAGTAATTGTGCTTTCAGAAACGCGGCTTTCTAGATATTTCAATTGGCCTTCTTTGGCTTCAATTTCTTCTCGTATAGTTGAAATTTGTTGTTCAATTTCTAAAATCTCACTGACTTTGTTCGCTTTCTTTAAAATTTCAAGATAGCGTTCTTCAAGTTTTTTCTTCGTTTTCAATCTTGAAGTAAGATCGATATATTCAGCTGTTACGTCTTCTGCAGATATATTTTTAACTTCAAAATATGAAACTCCTTTTGAAACGCCACTTATAAAACGGTCAAAATTTTGGCTTGGAACTTTTACTATTAAATTTCTAGAAATAGTCCCATAATCTTTTTCCTGTGAATCGTTAATAATTCTAGCTTTATTATTGGCAACAGCTAGTTGAATTTGATTGAAAGTGTTTTCAAGATTGTCGGTTTCAAATCGTAAAGTCGCTTCCTTTATAATTTTCTGTTCTATTTCTTGTTTGATTTTTACAGGAGGTGCCGCTACTGGATCAGAATCTTTATCATAAGAACTAGCTTCTGCCTTTTTTGGAGGCAATTTTACTGCTTCAATAGAGATTGCGCTTGTTTCTGCTTCATAAGATTTGCTGCAACCACAAAGAATCAAAACGAAAAAAGATAAAAAGAAAAGTTGACGCATAAAATTTCAATTTAGAGCTAAAACTACGATTTTTTTGTCTAATTTGAATAATAATCTTACGTTTTGAAATTTACGCTTCTGTTTTTGTGTCAGAATCTTGAGGTTTGTTGATTTGGGCCGAAAATTTCTCAAACAATTGAATCATTTTAGTATTGATTTCCTCGTAAGATAAACGGTCTTTCGTCTGATAAAAAAGCATTATCGAATACTGCTGATCCAAGTTATCTAAAAGCAAATGTTTGTTCAAACGATAGGTTTCTCTCAGAACTCTTTTGAAGTAATTTCGATCTACAGCTTTCTTGAAATATTTTTTAGAAACCGATACGCCAATCTTGGTTTGTTCTTCAGAATTTGCTTCCGCTTGACGGTAAACTAAACGAAGCGGATATTTGGATACTGATTTTCCTTCAGAAAACAGTAATCCAATTGTGGTTTTGCTTTTTAAACGCTCGTTTTTAGGGTAAGTAAAGTTCATTTAATTCAGAAAAAATTTGCAAATTCTGTTGCAAAGGTACAATTAAACCAGAAAAACGGTTATTGTTTTCAATTTTAATAAGTCTAAAAATATATTTACTACTTTTGCGCATTAATTTTTGAAGCATGGAAAAAATTATTTCTTATCCGCTATCGGTAATTTACTATTTATTATTTGGTTTATGTTTGGCTGTTTTTCATCCAATTCAGTGGATTTGTTTAAATGTTTTTGGTTACCAGGCTCATAAAAAAAGTGTTGATTATTTAAATTTCTGCCTTTTAAAATGTACTAATCTTGTTGGAACAAGGTATACAATTGAAGGGGTAGACACGGTTCCGAAGGGTGCGCCAATTATTTTTGTGGCAAATCACCAAAGTATGTACGATATCGTGGCAATGATTTGGTACTTTAGACGTTTTCATTGTAAATTTGTAAGTAAGAAGGAGTTAGGCAGCGGAATTCCGAGTGTTTCTTATAATTTGAAATACGGAGGATCTGTCCTAATTGACCGTAAAGACCCTAAACAAGCAATACCCGTTATTAAAGGCTTGTCTGAATATATCGAAAAAAACACAAGATCTGCCGTAATCTTTCCAGAAGGAACAAGAAGTAAGACAGGAGTACCAAAAGAATTTGCGCAAAGCGGTTTAAAAATTTTATGCAAATATGCACCATCTGCATACGTTGTACCCGTGAGTATCAATAATTCTTGGAAAATGGTAAAATTTGGTTTTTTTCCTGTTGGTTTAGGAAATCATCTGAAGTTTACAGCCCACAAAGCTTTGGCTGTTAAAGATTACAAGTTTGAAGAACTGATGGAGATTACTGAAAAAGCAGTTAAAGAAGGAATAAATGAATATAAACAGGTTTAAGTTTTAGTCCGAGCTAAAATGTAAAACCCAAATCTATAATAAGTAATGTCTATAAAAAACATTAGATTAGAAGTAATGCAGTTTTTGGAGAAAAACGTGGATAGCTTCGTTGAACAGTATTTAATTCCAGTGGAAAAAATTTGGCAGCCGTCGGATTTCTTACCAGATTCTCAAGGAGAAAACTTCTTTGAAGAGGTAAAAGAATTGCGCGAGATTGCTAAAGAACTTCCGTACGATTTCTGGGTTACTCTTGTTGGAGATACCATTACAGAAGAAGCTTTGCCTACATATGAGTCATGGTTAATGGATGTAGAAGGAATAGATCAGCAAGAAGGAAATCAAGGAAACGGTTGGGCTAAGTGGGTAAAACAATGGACTGGAGAAGAAAACCGTCACGGAGATCTTTTAAATAAATACTTGTATTTGTCTGGTCGTGTAAACATGCGTGAAATCGAAATGACAACACAGCATTTAATCAACGACGGTTTTGATATTGGAACTGGAACTGACCCATACAAAAACTTTGTATACACTAGTTTTCAGGAATTAGCAACTTATGTTTCGCACAATAGAGTAGCTCAGATAGCTAAGAAATTTGGCGATAACAAATTGTCTAAAATGTGTAAAATGATTGCAGGTGATGAAATGCGTCACCACCATGCATACAGCGAATTTGTTACTAGAATTTTCCAAGTTGATCCAAGTGAAATGATGCTTGCTTTTCAATACATGATGAAGCAGAAAATCGTTATGCCAGCTCACTTCTTGAGAGAATCTGGACAAAAAATCAGTACAGCTTTCGAACAGTTTTCTGATTCAGCACAACGTATTGGAGTTTATACTGCAAATGACTATGTTGAAATCATGCAGAAATTAATCAACAAATGGGAGATTGATAAAATTGGCAATCTTTCAGACGAAGCAGAGAAAGCACGTGATTATTTAATGAAATTGCCTGCAAGAATGGCTAAAATCTCAGAGAGAATTGTTATTCCACAAGAATCACATATCTTCAAATGGGTTGAACCAGCTAGACTTTAGAATTTTAGATTTTATAATGTAGATTTCAGATTCTTGATTGAAATTTGGAATTTATAATATTTGGAATTTGAAAATAGCAACATTGTTGCTTTAAAACATATTTGTTGATTGTTGAAGGTTTAAAATCTTTGGCAATCAACATTTTTTATAAACCGTAAAAACTTCTGTATGAGCGACGCAGCATTAATTATTAAAACCATTGCTTTTGTAAAAGAAAAACTAAATGATGCCGAGGGCGGACATGATTGGTTTCATATTGAGCGTGTTTACAAAAATGCACTGCTGATTGCAAAAGAAACAGAATGCAATCTTACGATTGTACAATTGGGAGCTTTATTGCATGACATAGCCGATAGTAAATTCCACAATGGAGATGAAACTATTGGACCGAAAACAGCAAGAGCGTTTTTAGAAGCTGAAAATGTTTCTGAGGACATAATTGCTCATGTTGTCAATATCATTGAAAATATCTCTTATAAAGGCGGAAATTTCGAAAAGAAATTCTCTTCGGTCGAATTGGATGTTGTTCAAGATGCCGATCGTTTGGATGCAATTGGTGCCATTGGCGTTGCAAGAGCGTTTAATTACGGAGGATTTAAGAATAGAGCTTTATACAATCCAGAAATTGCTCCTGTAACGAATATGACAAAAGAGGAGTACAAAAAGAACAGTGCTCCAACTATTAACCATTTCTACGAAAAGCTTTTACTTTTAAGAGACAAGATGAATACAGAAAAAGGAAAAGAAATCGCTACTGAAAGACATCGTTTCATGGAAACTTTCCTTGCTCAGTTTTATGCAGAATGGGAAGGGGTTAAATAATTTTTTGGATGAATGTTCTTCAATAAAAACAAAAGGTGGTTTCAAATTCTGAAACCACCTTTTGTTTTTAATCGATCAATGGAAGTTACAAAAACTTTTATGCTCGTTTATGATTTAAATTTTATGAGGCACATTATTCCGAAAGCGCATAAAAAGCCAAAAGAAAACCATAGTAATCTGCTAACTAAATTGTCTCTTACAATTTCATTTTTTTCGAAGTCTGTCATTATGATGTAGTTTTAATTATGCAAAATTAAATTTAATGAGCATGATAACAGTGCCTTTAAAAGCTTTTAAACCATCACAATAAGACATTTTTTTCTAATCGAAATCTGAAGAAATTAAATTTAAAAATAGCTTTCTTTAATCGTTATTTTCTGGCAAGAACAAATTCTTCAACAGCATTTTTAAATGCTTTATTCTGCTCGTAATATAAAATATGTCCGCCATTAATAATCTTAACTTCCTGATTCGGGAACTTAAACAAACGATAATGTTCTGGACCAATGTTATTATCTTTTGTTCCTGAAATTATAAGCGTTGGAACTTTAATGGAAGCTGTTTCTTTAGTAAAATCACTAAAATATAACGTACCACTTAACGCATGTTGTGCAAATGAAGAGTTTCTTTTTTCGCTATTGTCAATACTATCTAGTTTTTCGACATTTGCTCTATTGTCAGAAAGCATTTTATAATCTAAATCTGCTTTTTTAATTTCCTGTTTGGCTTCAAAAAAAGTATTTAGTATTGAATCCTTGCTTTTTACAGGGAAATCTTTTCCAAGAGTTTTGCCCATAAAAGCGATTTGATTGAGAAGTGAATCGTTTATGTCAAGAGTACAATTCAATAGAATTAAACCTTTTATGTGTTGTGGGTATTTCTCAGCATATTTAGTGACTAAAATTCCTCCGAAAGAATGTCCAATTATGAATGCCTTATCAGTTTTAAGATGAACTCGAATTTCTTCAATATCATCAATCATTCTATCCATACCGTAATTGTTATCTGTAGGAGATCCAGACCTACCACATCCTCTTTGGTCAAAATAGCACATCGTTAATTTATCTTCCAGTACATTTCCGCCAAATTCTTCAAAAGATTTGCTCCATGCGCCAGGACCTCCGTGTACAAAAATGCAGACGTCGCCTTTTCCTGAAACTTTCAGAAACAAAGGAACTCCATCTGAAGTGGTGAATGAATTGATTTTGTTTTGTTTTGAATTTGTACTTTGACAATATCCATTGAAACTTAAACATAAAAAGAAAAATAGAAAAGAGGCTTTTTGTATCATTTTTTAATAATTTGAAGAGCTAAAATTATCAAATTTTAATGAAACTGCAGAGAAAAGAAAAAGCTTCAAATAGAATTTAAATTCTACTTGAAGCTTTTCACTTTGTAACTATGTACCATTGCGCCTTAGTTCCTTTAATCAAGAACATCCACAATCAGTTCCGCCTCCGCAGTCTTTTTTCTTTTTCGATTTTAAGAAAAACTTTTTGATCAAAAAAGCAACTGCAAATCCTAATATGGCAAAGGCTATTATTTCTTGAAACATAACTTTTTATTTTAAAAGTTGATACGCAATTAATGCGGTAAAATAAGCTAGACCACTCATAAAGACCAACTGCATTGCTGGCCATTTCCATGAATTGGTTTCTTTTTTAGTAATCGCCAATGTACTGGCGCATTGCATTGCAAAAGCATAAAACAGTAGTAACGATATTCCGGTGGCAAAATCAAATACTTTCTTTCCGGTATCTGGACGAACTTCTGCCTGCATTTTGCTTTTTATGGTCGATTCGTTATCCGTATCTCCAACACTATAGATGGTTGCTAATGTCCCTACGAAAACTTCACGGGCAGCAAACGAACTGATTAATGCAATTCCGATTTTCCAATCATAACCTAAAGGCTGAATTACAGGTTCAATTGCTCTTCCCATTAATCCGATATATGAATTCTCTAGTTTTTGAGAATTAACTTCATTTTCAAATTGTGTTTCATCTAGAGTTGTGTTGGCAAATCTTTCTTTAACAATAGTCTCAGCATCATTAAATTCTTTTCCAGGGCCATAAGAAGCCAAGAACCATAAAATAACCGATATAGCCAAGATGATTTTACCTGCACCAACAACGAAGGCTTTCGTTTTTTCTACCACATTGATTCCAACATTTTTCAAAAGTGGCATTTTATAACTTGGCATCTCAACAACGAAATATGTTTTTGATTGCAGTTTTAAAACTTTATTCAAAATGTAAGCCGATAAAATGGCCATAAAGAACCCTAAAACATAAAGTGACATAAGCGTTAACCCTTGAAGATTTAGTACTCCAAAAACTCTTTTACTCGGAATAACCAATGAGATAATAATGGCATAAACAGGTAACCTTGCCGAACAAGTCGTGAATGGCGTTACTAAGATCGTAATAAGGCGTTCTTTCCAGTTTTCGATATTTCTTGTTGCCATAATTGCTGGAATCGCGCAGGCAGTTCCTGAAATTAAAGGCACAACACTTTTTCCTGAAAGTCCAAATCGACGCATGATTTTATCCATTAAGAATACGACACGGCTCATATAACCGCTTTCTTCCAAAATAGAAATGAACAAAAACAAGAACGCAATCTGCGGAATAAAAATAATAACTCCGCCAATACCTGGAATAATTCCTTGCGAAAGCAAATCGGTCAAAATACCGCTTGGCAATTCTGCTGCAACCCAACTGCTTAAAGATGCAAAAGTGCTGTCAATGAAATCCATAGGAATAGTTGACCAGCTGAAAATAGATTGAAAAATCAAGAATAAAATCGCAAAGAAAATCACATAACCCAAAACCTTATGGGTTAAAACACGGTCTAGTTTTGCTCGGATATCTTTTGCGATTGAAGCATCAATTTTTAAACCTTCTTTTAAAACATCATTGATAAACTGATATCTTTTGATGGTTTCTTTCTGCTGTAAACGTTTTAATTCTGAATGCGATTTGGTAAAAGTGCTTCTTATTTCATTTCGGTCCAAATTCAAGAAATTGACATCTTGTGTGATTACCAGCCACAATTTATACATTAATTGATTGGGAAACGCCTTTTGTAATTTTGCAAAATATTCAGGATCAATTACCGAAGCATTTAAACAAGGTTCGTGGGGAATTGTTTTATAAGAAACAATAAGTTCCTTTAATTGCTCGATTCCTATGCCTTTTCTAGAACTTACTAAAGCAATTTTTGTTTTTAGTTTTTCTTCTAAATACGGAATATCCAAAGAAATTCCTTTGCGTTCCATACGGTCAGACATGTTGATGACCAAAATCGTCGGAATTTCAAGATCTTTTATCTGTGTGTAAATCAGTAAATTTCGTTTCAGATTTTCAACATCTGTTACGACAACTGCTACATCTGGGTATAATTTATCGTTTTTGTTTAATAAAAGTTCGATTACTACACTCTCATCCATCGAACTGGCATTCAAACTATATGTTCCTGGTAAATCTAGAATATTGGCTTTAACATTATTAGGCAGCTTGCAAAAGCCCATTTTTTTCTCAACCGTGATTCCAGGATAATTTCCAACTTGCTGATTAAGGCCTGTTAATTGATTGAAAACAGAAGTTTTTCCAGTATTTGGATTTCCAATAAGGGCAACATTGATATTCTGAACACTCATTACAAATTGGTTTTGATAAGTTCAACTTCAATTTCACGAGCTGTTTCAATGCGTATTGCAACATGAGAACCATTAATGTCTAAATATAACGGATCACCAAAAGGAGCAACCTGCAATAATTCAACTAAGCTGCCAGGCAGACAACCCATTTCTAGTAATTTTAGTGGAACAAGATCGATATCAAAATCTTTGATAATGGCTTTTTCGCCTTTTTTCAGAGTGTGTATTGTGTTTTGCAAGCTTATTTAGATTGAATTTAGATTGCAAAAGTAGGCAATTATTCTTTATTTCAAGGCATTTAACACTTCCAGAAATGCTAAAAGTTTCTAAAAATAAGGAATTTTACTCCTGAGACAGGAATTCGATGTCTTCCAAAAGACGTTTTACGTCTTCTTTGTTTGTTCCGTCATAAAAACCTCTAACGCGACGCTTTTGATCAACCAAAACAAAATTCTCTGTATGCACCATGTCATATAGCTGATCTGGTCGTCCCATTTTTACAGCCAAATAAGATTTTCTGGCCATTTTGTAGATTTCTTTTTTATCGCCAGTAACCAGATTCCATTTACTGTCTACAACGCCATATTTAATAGCATAGGCTTTTAAAACAGAAACGCTATCTACTTCAGGAAAAACAGTATGAGAAAGCAACATTACTTTGGGATTATTTAAAACTGCTTTTTGAACGTCAACTAAATTTGTTGACATTTTTGGGCAGATCGATCCACAGGTTGTGAAGAAGAAATCGGCAACGTAGATTTTTCCTTCATAATTTTTTTGGGTAATCGTATCGCCATTTTGGTTGATGAAAGAAAAATCGGCAATTGTGTGGTATTTGCTTTTATATTGGACTGTACTGTCAACCAATTCAGGATTTACATCAGCGGGATTGTAAATCGGAAGTGTCTTTTTAGGTTTCAACGCAGAGTAAAACAAAGATATAGTAACAACCGAAAACACTATTAAGACAATAAAGAATTTGCGGTATTTATATAAAAGCGATTTCATAAAAATAATTTGGCGCAAAAATACAAAAAGCAGATTTTAAAAACTTTACTGTGTTATTTTTTTAACAGGCTTTTGTAACTTTTACAAATGCTTGTAGACAAATATCCAGTGTTTAATTTCTATTTGTGACATTTAGACGTCTTTTTGACTTTACAGTTAGAATTTTAACACAATTTTTAAAATAATAACAATACGTTTGTATTTTCCATTAAACTATAACTTTTTATGAAAAAACAATTTGCTAAACCTGTGTTTGGTGTTATATCTGCAATGTTTGCAGTAACTGCTGCTCAAGCTCAAGCGCCAAAGGAACCAGGTATCAATGTATCGTATATGGATACGAAAATCAGCCCAAGTCAGGATTTTTTCAAATATGTAAACGGAGCTTGGCTGGAAAAAACAGAAATTCCGAGTGATCGTACAACATGGGGAAGTTTTAATGAACTAATTAAAAGAACCGACAAAGATGTGATGGAGGTTTTAAAAGAAGCTTCTAAAAATCCGAAATACAAATCGAATACAGATCAGGGAAAAGCGGTTAATTTATTCAACACTTACTTAGATTCTATCGGAAGAAATAAGAAAGGAATTGAACCTTTAAAACCATATCTGAAAAAAATCGATGCAATTAAAAGTATTGCTGATGTTCAGAAATATTTGGTTGAGATGGAAAAAGAAAGCAATGCTGGATTTTTCGGAATTTACATTGGAGCTGATGATAAAGACAGTTCTATAAACTCTGTAAATTTAGGCCCAAGCCAATTAGGACTTCCGGATAAAGACTATTATACTTCTGATGACAAAGATTCTAAAGAAAAACGTGCGAAGTATGAATTGCATGTGGCAAGAATGCTTCAGTTTATTGGAGAATCTCCAGAAAAAGCAAAACGAAGCGCAGCTGAGGTTTTGGCCCTTGAAACAGAATTATCAAAGCCAAGATTAAACAGAGTTGAAAGAAGAGACAGCCGTTTGCAATACAACCCAATGACAATTGCTGAACTTCAAAAATTAACTCCAGCTATTAAATGGAATGAATATTTTGCTGGTTTAGGAATTACTAAATTAGAGACAGTAATTGTAAACGAGCCTAAATATATGACTGCCTTAGAAACTGTTTTTAAGGAAAATAAAGTCGCTCAATGGAAAGAATATCTGAAATGGGATTTGATTAACGGTAATGCAGGTAAGCTGACAACTGAAATTGATAATGCTAATTTTGATTTTTATAGCAAAACATTAAGAGGTGCAATAAAACAGCTTCCAGCTGAAGAAAGAGCACTTAATGTAGTTAACGGAAATGTTGGTGAAGCTCTTGGGAAACTGTATGTAGAAAAAGTTTTTCCTGCTGAAGCTAAAACCAAAGCGGTTGATATGATTCATAATGTTATTGCGGCTTACCAAAATCGTATTAACAATTTAAGCTGGATGTCTAAAGACACTAAGGCAAAAGCAATCGAAAAGCTAAACAAAATAACCATTAAAGTTGGATATCCTGATAAATGGAAAGATTACTCGGCTTTAGAAATTAAAAGCATCGCAGAAGGTGGAAGCTATTTTGAGAACTCTAAGAACTTAGCGTTATGGAGATTTAAGAAAAGCGTAGACAAATTGTCTAAACCTGTTGACAAAACAGAATGGCATATGTCTCCGCAAACTGTAAATGCGTATTATAACCCATCTTATAACGAAATTGTATTTCCAGCAGCAATCTTACAGCCGCCTTTCTACAATTACCAAGCTGACGAAGCGGTTAATTATGGTGGAATTGGTGCCGTAATCGGACACGAGATTTCTCACGGATTTGATGATTCTGGAGCACGTTACAATGCTGAAGGAAATTTAGTGGATTGGTGGACAGAAGATGATTTGAAACAATTTACAACTTTAGGAAATGATTTAGCAAATCAATACAGCGCTCTTGAGCCATTGCCAGGAGTTCATGTTGATGGTCATTTTACATTGGGTGAAAATATTGGAGATTTAGGCGGAATTAATGCTGCATTTGATGGTCTGCAATTGTATTTGAAACAACACGGAAATCCAGGTTTAATTGACGGATTTACACCAGAACAGCGTTTCTTTATTTCTTGGGCTACAGTTTGGAGAACAAAATCTAGAGATGAAGCGATCAAAAATCAAGTAAAAACAGATCCACACTCTCCTGGAATGTATAGAGCTTATGTGCCAATTCAAAACGTTGATGCTTTCTACAAAGCATTTGATATTAAGAAAGGTGATAAGATGTATGTTGAACCAGAAAAACGAGTTAAAATCTGGTAATATATTTTAATGATAAAAAAAGGCGGTTCCGATAGTCGGAACCGCCTTTTTTGCTTTACTATTTTTAGATAATCAAACGATGTTCCTATGGAACATCATTGTGCTGTTATTTCAAATTACTATAAATGTAAGCTTCAATAGCTTTCAATTCTTCATCAGACATTGACTGCGTAATGGCAAAATTGGTTTTCATAACCTCAAACTGACTTGGATCAACAATTGGATCTGCATTTCCCTTTAAGAAAGTAACAATATTGCCATTTTTGTCCTTATAGATTTTAGCAATTTCTTTAATGCTTGGCCCAACTACTTTTTGATCTGGCTGATGGCAAGCAAAACAGTTTCCAGCTCCTTCAAAAAGCTGTTTTCCTAGTTCTTCAGGACTTTTGGCCTTCGCCGATTCGCCTTCAGAAACAGATTCGGTAGCTGTGTTTGTAGATTCAGAACCTTCTTTTTTACAAGAAGCAAAAGCTAAAACAGCAGATAAAAATAAAACCTTTTTCATCTTATTTCTTTAAAAGTATTGCCGCCTCTTTAGCAAAATAAGTAGAAATAAGATTAGCACCCGAACGTTTAATGCACATTAATTGTTCCATCATAATCTTGTCGTGATCTAGCCAGCCTCTTTCAGATGCCGCTTTTATCATGGCATATTCTCCAGAAACCTGATAAACGGTTACAGGAACGTGAACAGTATTTTTAATTTCGCGAACAATATCCAAATAAGCAATTCCTGGTTTTACCATAACCATATCTGCACCTTCTTCTACATCTGATAAAGCTTCTTTGATCGCTTCGATACGGTTAGCATAATCCATTTGGTATGTTTTTTTGTCCTTTGGAACAACCACATCAGCTTCTTTTGGAGCAGAATCTAAAGCATCTCTAAACGGACCATAAAAAGCTGAAGCATATTTAGCAGAATAACTCATGATTCCAACATTCTGAAATCCGGCAGCATCTAAACCTTCGCGAAGGCGTAAAACGCGTCCGTCCATCATATCGCTTGGCGCAACAAAATCGGCACCAGCTTCTGCGTGAGAAACGGCCATTTTTACTAATGCATCAACCGTACTGTCGTTTTCTACATCGCCATCTTTTATAATTCCGTCATGACCGTAAATAGAATAAGGGTCTAAAGCCACATCTGGCATAACGATCATTTCTGGACAAGCTGCTTTTATGGCGCGAATGGCTTGCTGCATTAATCCGTTAGAATTCCAAGCTTCTTTTCCAGTATTGTCTTTAAGGTTTTCGCTAACTTTTACATAAATATTTACGGCGCGAATTCCTAAATCAAAAAGTTCTTTTACTTCTTCAACTGTTAAATCTATTGATCTTCTGAAAATTCCCGGCATCGACGGAATTTCGACTTTTACATTTTCGCCTTCAGCTACAAACATTGGAAACATAAAATCCGATGGACTTAAACTGGTTTCACGTACTAAAGAACGAATGGATTCATTTACTCTTAATCTTCTGCCTCTTTGTAATGGGAACATATAAATTTAGATTTTAGATTTTAGATTTTAGATTTTTTAGTTGATTTCTCTGAAATCAGACTGAGAATCTATTTCTAAAACTGCAGTTGTTTTTATTTTTTTTGAAGTTTATCTCACTTTTTAATGAGTGGCGCAAAGTTAAAGAAAAAGGAATAAAATAAGGTGTTTAGCTTGCTGTAGAATGAGTTAATATTATCTAAAAATTTAGATTTTTTATTGTTTGAGCCAAAGCATGGTTTTTCAGAATATTCCATCTAAATTTGCAAAATGAAGAAAATTCTCGCTTTATTTTGCTGTTTGCTCTTAACGAGTTGTTTTGAGATTACAGAAAGAATCAAACATCACGATGATCAGAGTGGCGAATATACGTTGATGATCGACTTTTCGAAATCTTGGTTCAAGACCAAATCTGCCATTTGGTTGGAAGAAGTCGATGGCGTAAAAATTCCGAACGAACAGGAAATTACACAGAAACTGGAAGATTTTAAATCTAAAGCTGTAAAAATTGACGGAATCTCAAATGTAACAACCAAAACAGATTTTCAGAATTACGTTTTCATTATCAAACTTAATTACGCGAACCTAAAAGCGTTAAATGCTGTTGTCAATACGATAAACAATCAGCGTGATCAGATTCACTTTAGCGGAAGCGGCAAAACTTTTGAAAGAATTGCATCTTATCCAGTTCCTGAAAAAGTGGTAAATGACCCAAAGAAAAAGAAAGATCTAGAAGAAGCTAATATCATCGCCATTTATAGTTTTGATAAAGATATTGTGGCTGTAGATAATGCAAACAGCAAAATTTCAAAAAATAAAAAAACGGTTTTTTTAAAGCAAAGTATGTACAGCGTATTTAAGAAATCGACTTTAATGAATAATACCATCCAATTAACGCCTTGATTTTATGAAGCATTTTTACACTCTAATTTTTCTATTTGCCACGTATTTTACTTTTGGACAGACTAGTTCAGACAAATACGATTATTTTGTTCAGTTTAACGGAAATCAGCTTTCTAAAAAAGTCAGCATAGATGAGGTGCTGAATCATCCGATTATTACGAAGTACACGAGTAAAAAACCTGATTTTGATCTTCGTCAATATACTTCTATCATTCAATTGGACCAAAAAATCACGGTTCATGGAAATTTCTTAGATAGCGTTCCGTTTTATCAAGTTACCATTCCGATAAAAAACAAAGAAGCAGTTAGACAATATCTGATTGAAAAACAAGGAGCAAATGACAAGAATGGCACAATTGAAGAATTTGGCAAATATGCTGTTTTTACACCAAGCGGTGTAAAGAGATCATTTGTTTGGAATGATAATTATTTGGTCATATTTGAATTGACAAAAAGACTTCCGAATAAATTTTATGCGACCCCAGATGGTCCTCCAGTTTTAAATGATTCCATAGGAATTTCAGAGGCTTATGAAGAAACGGTAATTGTAGATACACCGAAAGTATACGGAGTAGAAGAAGCGCCAAATCCGCCAAAAATAGCAGAACCGTCTGTAATGCGTGATGAGCCGATAGCAGTTGATGCACCAGCTGGATCAGCAGAAACGGTGGAACAAGATTACTTGTACGATGGAAATCCTTATGAAGAATATACAGCAGAACAGGCAGAATTTGATAAAAAATTGGCCGAGCAGCAAAGAGAAATTATAAAAGGCTTGTTTGAAAATGGTTTTACAGCACCAAGTTTTTCAAAAATAAATGCTTCGGCAGATATTTCGTCTTGGGTAAATTACAGCGGACTTATGTCTAGTTTTTATTCGTTGTATAATTATCCCATGGCATTATTTGGTGGTTATGATAAATATCTGCCATTTCAGAAGAATTTCGGAAATTTTGTAAAAGGCATTAATCTGGATTTTTATTTTGATAATGATAATTCCAGAATTGAAGAAGTGGTTGAATACGCGCCAGAGATTGCTGCTGTTGTAAGCAAGATCAGCGATAGAAAAATCAACAAAAACATCTTTACTTATTTTCCTGCAGAAAAACCTTTAGGTTACGTTTCATATCATGCGAATACAAAAGCGGCACTTGAAAACTTTCCGTCATTAATGACGGAGATATTTCAAAATCCAAAATTCGCGAAGGAAGATATTACCCTAATTACAGATCTTATTTCTACAATTGTTGATGAAGAAGCAACAGCAAAGCTTTTTGATGGTGATTTAAGCGCTTTTTTATACGATACGAAAGAAGTTGAGGTTATGACCAAAAAGTATGATTATGATGAGAATTATGAAGAAAAAATAACTGAAGAAAAAGTCAAAAAAGATATTCCGCTGTTTTCTGTGATTTTTACTTCAACTCATCCAACTTTTGGAGATAAATTACTGCAATTGGGAGTTCGCAAAAAAGTATTGATTCCAAATGGAAATTCATACATGATTGCAGGCACGCAAGAGTATGGCGATATTTTTATAATGAAAGAGAAAGATGTAGTAATTGTTGCCAATACGAGAGATTATTTTGCAACAGGAAAAGGTTCTTTTGCCAAAGATGCTAAGAAAGACTTGAGCAAAAATTACATTTCTGGAAAATTGGATATTGCGCAAACGGTGAAAACATTTGGAAAAAATGCAAAAGATTCAGAATTGGATCGAATGACTAAAATTTCATCTCAGTTTTCAGATATTTCTATAGAATCTGCTAAAAAGCTAATTGACAATAAATTGAAATTTGTTTTTAAACTAAACTCTTTTAAGTCTGATAAAAACATTATTCTACAGACATTAGATCTGGCAGAAGAAATGACTTCTAAATAATCGAAAAAAGAAAAATCCCTGATATGAGGAGTATCAGGGATTTTTTTATTCAAAAAAACAATTCATTCCGTAGGAATGTTTCATCGGTAGAAAAAAAATTGACGGTATCATTTATTTACGTTTCGTAGGAACGTTTGGTTATCTCGGTTTGCTAAGTAATTGAAGCCAGATAAATACCTTTGATGGTTTCTTTTAATTCAGCATTAAAATCTTCATCAGATTGCCCAGCGGTAAGTCCCTCAGACAATGCCCGTGAAAAACTGGCAATCAATCCGTGGTTTTGAGAAAGTTTTTGATTTGCTTCTTCACGAGAGTATCCGCCAGAAAGTGCTACGACACGAACTACATGTGGATCTGAAATAAGATCGTTGTAAAAATCGTTTACGGTCGGAATCGAAAGTTTCAGCATTACTTTTACCTCTTTATCCAATAAATGAAGCTGTTTTTGAATTTCTTCTTTCAGAATCTCTTCCGATTTTTCTTTATCAGGACTGTAAATATCAACTTCAGGTTCTATAATTGGGATTAAACCTTTGCTGAAAATTTGTTTTCCTACTTCAAATTGCTGGGCAACAATATCTCGTATTCCGTCAGGATTCGCTTCTTTAACTACAGAACGCATTTTAGTTCCAAAAATATTTCGTTCTACAGCACGATCTAGCAATTCATCTAAACCAGAAATAGGTTTCATTAATTGTACACCGTTTGCAAGGTCTGCAAGTCCTTTATCTACTTTCAAGAACGGAATAATATGTTTTTTCTCCCATAAATAATCGGCTGTCCATTGGCCGTCGATTTTGCGGTCCATTGTATTTTCAAACAAAATAGCACCTAGAATATATTGGCTGTCAAAAGCAGGACTTTTAATAATTCTAGTTCTCATCTCATGTACAAGAGTGTACATTTCTTCATCATTTGAATATTGATTTTCTTCAACGCCATATTGCGATAATGCTTTTGGTGTGCTGCCACCACTTTGATCAAGTGCTGCGATAAACCCTTTTCCAAAATGCATGAGATTTAATTGTTCTGTGTTCCTATTTCTCATAATAATGAATTTTAGTTTTTCATAAATCTCTGTAATTTAAGCATTTTTATTGTGCTTGCGGTTTATTTCAGATTAAGATTTCCTACAGTCCGATTTTTTCATTGACCTTATCGTAAACTTCTTTTACTTTTTTCGGAGGGTCAAATCGGTAACCAATAGACAATTTTAGAGTAGAAATATTATCATTCAATCGCGGATCGACTTTATCATCTTGTGCAAAACCTATTGTGTTAAGACTTGCAAAACCAAAAAAACGATCTTTGTTATAAGCCAGTTTCAAATTGAAGTCGGCCTGATATAAAGCGGAGGTTTCTTTATCAATAATATTAAGTCCGCCTCCCAAAGCAAGTCCGGCACCAATTAAAATCCGATCACTGATTACGAAATTGTAAAAATAGGAGGGCGCCAGCGTTATAACATAAATATCTCCAGGAGACGAGTCGGGAGTGTTTAGGTCTAAATTGGTGTAATAAAACGAGAAAGTCGGGATAAAACTACCAGAACTTTTGGTCTGCCATTCATTTTGACTTACCAATGTTCTAAAAGAGAATTTTTCATTGAAAACGTAAGAAGTCGATCCGCCAATTTTTGTTGTTCGCATGTTAGGAAGCTGGGCCGTAATGTTGTCATCACTAATATAAAACCCTTTCTGATTGATAAAAGTCAAAGACTGCATCCATTTTTTTAAGTAAAAACGGGTATTGAAATTAAAGTTCTTGGAATGAGAATCACCTTTGTTCTGACTTAAAAATTTGGGAGCAAAACCAATTGTAATATCAATGATTTTATAGTTTAGTGTAAAACCTATTTGTTCTCTTCGATTTGGAATTAGATTTACATACGTTTTCGTATCGGTATTATCTGAAGCAATCTGAAAACTATTGGAAGTATCTAGATAATAAATACTAGCAGTAATTTTATCATTATATGATTTAAAATACGGATTTTGCAGGGAATCATTTTGGGCAAAACACCCAAAAATGCTGATAAAGAATGTGGCGTAAATTAGTGCTAAACGCATAGAAACATAGTTTTAGATAATTTGAAAAGACGTTTAATTTAAATAATCCACACATCTAGCTATGTGAAAAAATACAATTTTCTAAAATCACCTCTAAGATAGGTCTTTAAATCTATGTTTCTATGTGTTAATTAAATTTTAGGTTACGAAATCCACTCACGCGGATTTGCCAACACATTACTCAATTTCTCTTCTTCGCTTCCTGTTTCTGGATGATGATCATAAACCCATTGAACATGCGGAGGCAAACTCATCAAAATACTTTCGATTCTTCCGTTTGTTTTTAAACCAAACAAAGTTCCTTTGTCATGAACCAAATTGAATTCAACATAACGGCCGCGACGGATTTCTTGCCAAGTTCTTTGTTCTGACGTATACTCTAGATTTTTCCTTCTTTCCACAATTGGCACATAAGCTTCAAGGAAACTATTTCCAACTTCGGTTACAAAATCGTACCAGTTTTCCATTGACATTTGTTCATTTGCTTTGCAATAATCAAAGAACAAACCTCCAAGTCCGCGGGCTTCATTTCGGTGTGCGTTCCAAAAATACGAATCGCATTGTTTTTTGTATTTTGGATAAAACTCTGGATTATGTTTGTCGCAAGCTATTTTACAAGTTTGGTGAAAGTGTTTTGCATCTTCTTCAAACAAATAATAAGGCGTCAAATCCTGTCCGCCACCAAACCATTGTTCGATTACTTTTCCAGATTCGTCGTACATTTCAAAATATCGCCAATTGGCATGCACGGTAGGAACCATTGGGTTTTTCGGATGAATCACTAAGCTTAATCCGCAAGCGAAGAAATCTGCTTCGCCAACGCCAAACATTTTTTGCATTGTTTCAGGAAGTTTTCCATGAACGGCAGAAATGTTGACACCGCCTTTTTCAAAAACATTTCCGTTTTCAATAACGCGTGTTCTTCCGCCTCCGCCTTCTGGACGTTTCCATAAATCTTCACGGAATTTTGCAGTTCCATCAACAGCTTCTAATCCAGCGCAGATCTGGTCTTGTAAATTTTGTATGTATGCGTAAAATTTGTCTTTCATGGTTTAATATATTCCGATTTAAGAAGTCCGAAGTAAACAGAATTTTGCAAAGTGCCATCACCGTTTCTAAATTCGTCTCTTAAAATTCCTTCTTGTTTAAAATTATGTTTTAATGCAATTCGCTGACTTGCCAAATTAACTTCTGATGTACAGATGAAAACTTTATTAAGCTCCAATTCATTGAAACAAAAATCAAGGGCATCAGAAACCATTTTTGAGGTAATTCCTTTTCCTTGATAATCTTCATCAATAAAATATCCGAATTCACATTTAGAAATGCGATAATCGATCGTTTTTACACACAAATAACCAATCAAATCGTTGGTTTTAATATCTCGGGCATAAAAATGAAAACCTTCTTTGTTTCTCTCTTTATCGACGCTTAGCGATATGAAATTTTGAGCTTTTTCAGGAGAATCTGAATTGGCAAGAGTGACAGGAAATGTCTTTCCTATGTGAGTTTTATTTTTATCAATCAGTTTGTAGAATTCTTCGGGAAGAATAGCATCGATTCGGTCTGTTTTCCAATCTGTAAAACTCATTTTATTTGTTTTTAATTGATGAAATTTTCGAGTTTATTCCGAAAGAAAAAACTTTGCTTTCTTGCTGAATATATTGATAAATCGCTAATGCTTTTTCTGAAAAATTATAACTTTCTGTTTTAGAAAATTCAATTAAAATATCTGTAAACTGCTCTAATTGATCCCAATCAAAATGAAGACGCATTAATAATGTGATTAAATTGTCATTGGAATAATCGACTAAAGTTTCAATGTTTAAACCAAATTCTTTCAGCTGATTTTCAATATCAGTTACTTGCAAGTGACTCAGAGGATAAGGTACAAAAACAAGAGTTCGTAACGTTTTGAGAACGTTATCGATTCTAATTTTTTCTTCGTCTCGTAAACCTTTGTTGAGCATGGTTTTAAGTTTTTGGTTTATGGTTGATGGTTTTTGGACGCTTAACTATCAACCAAAAACCATCAACCATCAACTACTATTGCCCGTATTCTTTCACAGCATCAATAAACGCTTTGGCGTGATCTACAGGGATATTTGGTAAAATTCCGTGACCTAAATTTACAATATATTTATCTTTTCCGAACTCGTCGATCATTTCGTGAACCATTTTCTTGATAGTCGGAATTGGAGAAAGCAATCTTGACGGATCAAAGTTTCCTTGTAAAGTGATGTTTCCACCAGACAGATAACGAGCATTTCTAGCCGAACAAGTCCAGTCAACTCCTAAAGCCGAAGCTTTACTTTTACCCATTTCGCCTAGAGCAAACCAACATCCTTTTCCGAAAACAATAACAGGCGTAATATCTGCTAAAGCGTCAACAATCTGGTTAATGTATTTCCATGAAAATTCTTGATAGTCAACAGGAGAAAGCATTCCTCCCCAAGAATCAAAAATCTGAACGGCATTTACACCCGATTTTACTTTTTCTTTTAAGTATAAAATAGTTGTATCTGTGATTTTTTGCAATAATGTATGTGCCGCAGCTGGATTTGAGAAACAGAATCCTTTTGCAGTATCAAAACTTTTAGAACCTTTTCCTTCAACAGCATAACAGAAAATTGTCCAAGGAGAACCAGCGAAACCAATTAAAGGCACTTCATCGTTCAACATTTCTTTAGTCAATTTTACTGCATCAAAAACGTAACCTAACGTTTCATTTACATCTGGAACATAAACTTTGTGAACATCAGCCAAAGAACGAATAGGATTTGGAATAATCGGACCTAAATTATCTTTCAATTCAACATGGATTCCCATTGCACGAGGCACAACTAAAATATCCGAAAATAAAATCGCAGCATCTGGAGCAATTCGGCGAATTGGTTGAACTGTAATTTCAGCAGCTAATTCTGGAGTTTCGCAACGCGTAAAGAAATCATATTTATCACGAAGTTCTCTAAATTCTGGTAAATATCTTCCTGCCTGACGCATCATCCATACTGGCGGACGCTGAACTGTTTCTCCTTTTAATGCTCTTAAAAATAGGTCGTTTTTTAACATGAGTTTCTATATTTAAACCCGACAGGTTTTAAAAACCTGTCGGGTTTGTTGTTGTTATTTATATTCGTGAATTACATCTTCAATCACATCTTCAATTGTGGGCTGATCTGCGATGATGATATTCTTTGTTATTTTTGATAAAGCTTCTGCGGTGGTATCTCCAATGCAAAAGCAGATTTGTTTATTGATGGTATTATGTTTTAAATAACTTTTAACTCCAGACGGACTAAAAAACAAAATCGCTTCAGGATTTGCTTTTATTTTCTGTGGCTGAAGTGTAGTTTCGTAAACCTGAATTTCATTGAATTTAATTCCGTTTTCTTTGAAAGCTTCAGGCAAAGTGTCTCTTCTAAGATTTCCGCTGAAAAAAGTGTAGCTTTCATTCGCATAAATCAAAGTGATAATTTCTGCTAAATCTGCAGCGTAACCTGTGTAAGCCACAACATTAAAGCCATTATCGCTTAAAAGCGTTTTGGTTTTAATTCCAACACAATACACGTTTTTCTTTTTTAACTGTTCTGAATTAGGATGAGATAAAACACTGTGAACAGCATTTTGACTTGTAAAAATCAGGCTTTCGTTGAGGTCTTTTAATTCGAAAGATTTGTTTTCGGTTTTAATGAAATCGGCTTCGATCAAGTCAACGCCATATTTCATTAACTCTTGTTTATGAAGAGGAGATAATATTTTGGTAGATAATATCTGAACTGGTTTCGCCATTATTTTTTTAGGGATTCTTTGATTTTCTGCATTAATTCCGTTCCTCCATTATTCAAAATCTCTTGTGCAGAGTTGAAACCTAGTTTTTTCCATTCTGAAATATCAACCGTTTTATTGATTTCCAGTTTCTGTTTTCCGTCAATAGAAAGTAAAACACCTTGAAAATGTAAAGTATCTTCGTCTTCGTTATAAGTTACTAAAGCTCCAATTGGTGCCGTACATCCGCCTTCAAGTGTTCTTAAAAACTGACGTTCGATATAGGTACAAATTTCGGTTTCGATATCATTTAACTGCGAAAGCGCATCCAAAGTATAATTATCATTTTCCATTGCCACCACAAGCATTGCTCCTTGAGCCGGCGCTGGAATCATCCAATCTAAATTGATGTAGTTTTCAGGTTTTAAGTTAATTCGCTCTAAACCTGCAGCAGCGAAAACAGCTCCGTCCCAATTGTTATCTTGTAACTTCTGCATGCGCGTATTCACATTTCCGCGTAAATCAACCACAGTATGATTTGGGTATTTATTGAACCATTGTGCCTGACGACGCAGACTTCCGGTTGCTATTGTACTTGGATTTGTAAAATCAGGATTTCCTTTATGAACTAAAATATCCAAAACATTGGCTCTTGGTAGAACAGCCGCTTGAACAATTCCTTTAGGTAAAGCCGTTGGAACATCTTTCATAGAGTGAACAGCAATGTCACAATCTCCATTGATCATGGCAATGTCTAGCGTTTTGGTGAAGATTCCTGTGATTCCTAATTCGTAAAGCGGCTTATCAAGAATAATGTCACCTTGAGATTTAACCGCCACAATTGAGGTTTTGTAACCTAAATCATTTAGTTTTTTCTCAACAGTATGTGCTTGCCAAAGTGCTAATTCGCTGTCACGCGTTCCTATTCTGATTGTTTTTTCTGCCATTTTTTGTTTTTTACCATTAAGGGCATTAAGAGAATTAAGTCAATCTTTGTCGAAGAAAATTAAGCTTAACTTTCTTAATATCTTAATGGTTTAAATTTAATCTATTAATCTTGCGAAATGATCATTCACAAGAGGTTTCATTGATTTTGCAATGTTTGTTGTGTTGAAATTTATTAATAGTCCTTGAGGTCTTTGTAATAATTTCATATATGTCAATAATTGTGCTTCGTGAATCGGTAATAGGTTTTCTATTGCTTTTAATTCAACAACAACACAATCGTTAACCAATAGATCTATTCTTAGATCTGATTCAAATTCAAGATCGTAATAATCAATTTTAACAGATAATTGTTGTTTTACATCATATCCGTTTCGTTCTAATTCATATTTGAGGCACTTCTCATATATGCTTTCTAAAAGTCCAGGTCCCAAAGCTTTGTGCACTTTTATAGCAAAACCTGTAATTTCATAAGCCAATTGTGTAACCTCTTTTTTTGTCATAGAACTTTTTTATTTTTTACCATTAAGGGCATTAAGAGAATTAAGCTTTTTGTGTAGAATTTAAGATTATTAAGCTCGTGTTATAGCTTGGCTTAATTCTCTTGACAAAGATTGGTCTTAATTTCCTTAATATCTTAATGGTTTAAATTAAAAACTAAGATGCTTTTATTTTGAAGACTTTTTCGATCCATTCGATGCTTTCATCAACCATGGTGTCGTCGTCTTTTAAATGATTTGCGAAATGTGTAGTGATTTTTTGAATGATTCGGTTACTGATGATTTCAGCTTGTTCTTCATTAAAATCGGCGATTTTTTTACTTTGAAAATCTAGTTCAGAAGCTTTAATAGCGTTTAATTTTTCTTTTAAAGCATTGATTGTCGGAGCAAATTTTCGACCTTTCATCCAAGTAACAAATTCTTCTTTGATTTCTTCGATGATCGCTTCTGCAGCCGGAATGTGTAATTTTCTGTTTTCTAGAGTTTCATCTGTCAATTGAGACAAATAATCCATGTGGATTAAAGTTACACCTTCTAATTCCTCTACGTTTTCATGAACGTTTTTCGGAATAGACAAGTCCAGAATCAACAAAGGTTTTTTAAGATTCAAAATCGCTTTGTCAACCGTTGGGTTTTGAGCGCCTGTTGCAACAACTACAACATCGGCTTTTTGAAGCTCTAAATGCAATTCAGAGTAATCTTTAACAATCAGATTTAGTTTTCCAGCTAATTTCTCTGCTTTATCTTTAGTACGGTTTATTAAAGTGATATGCTCGTTTTTAGTATGTTTTACTAAATTCTCGCAAGTGTTTCTTCCGATTTTTCCAGTTCCAAAAAGTAAAATGTTTTTGTTGCTGATATCTTCAACATTCTTCAAAATATATTGTACAGATGCAAAAGAAACTGAAGTAGCGCCAGAGCTTATCTCCGTTTCGTTTTTAATTCTTTTGCTCGCCTGAATTACTGCATTTACCAATCTTTCCATAAAAGCGTTGGCCAATCCCATTGATTTTGAATGCGTAAAACTGGTTTTTATTTGAGATATAATTTCAAAATCGCCTAAGATCTGACTATCTAAACCAGTTCCTACACGAAATAAGTGATTGATTGCTTCTTGATTTTTGTAAACGAAACCAACTTTTTGAAAAGCATCTACAGATCCGTTACTATTATCGCAAATAAGTTTTATTAATTGAAATGGGTGTTCAGCAAAACCGTAGATTTCGGTTCTGTTGCAAGTTGAAGTAACTAGTAAACTTTCGATTCCCTCGTTTTTAGCTTGTTCCAGCAATCGCGTTTTAGCAACAGCATCCAAACTAAATTGACCTCTAACCTCAGCATCAGCTTTTTTATAACTCAGACCAACTGAGTAAAAATATAGGTGTTTCGGTACGTTATTGTTTTCCATAAATTCACTTTCATAAAAGTGCAACAAAATTATTACTATACCATCGATAAAAATAACGCTAAAAGTACTTTTTATGTCGCTGTATGTTTTTTTGAACCTAAATAGGTGTTTTTGAGTAAAAAGGACTACTTTTGTAGCAAAATCAACTCGTTTGAAGTGATTAGTTTAGAGTCGTTCTAAATAACATTTTGAGTTTGTTTTGATTTTCGTTTCAAAAAAATATCGCTATGAGTTCTCAAGAAGTTATAAAAATTGAAGACGACTTTACGCTGATCCGTTTTCAAAATGATGGTTCTGAACCTTTCTACGCACAGCATGAAATAATAGGTACTGGCCTGATACAGTTTCACTTCGGGATAAAAGGAAATGCAAAATTTTTATTCAATCAGGGCAATTACGCCTTAGAATTGAAAGAAGAGAAATCGTTGCTTTTATACAATCCACAGAAAGAATTGCCGCTAAATTTAGAGTTGGCTCCAAATTCGTGGGCGATTTCAGTAATTGTGTCGATCAAGAAATTTCACGCGTTATTTTCTGCCGAAGCCGATTATATTACTTTTCTAAGTCCTGATAATAAGGATAAAAAGTATTATAACGAAGGAAATATCAGTCCGTCAATGGCAATTGTTTTGAGTCAGTTGTTTCATTACAATCTTCATCCGTCTATAAAAAACCTTTATTATAAAGGAAAAGGATACGAATTGTTGAGTTTATATTTCAACAGGACCGAAGATCCAAATGCAGAACAATGTCCGTTTTTGATTGATGAAGACAATGTTTTGAAAATCAGAAAAGCCAAAGAAATTGTAATCGCTAATATGGCCGAACCGCCAGGGCTGCAAGAACTAGCAGATGAAATTGGTTTGAATTTGAAAAAACTCAAAATGGGTTTCAAACAGATTTATGGCGATACAGTTTATGGTTTCTTGTTTGATTACAAAATGGATTTCGCTAGAAAACTTTTAGACAGTGGTTCTTATAATGTAAACGAAGTAGGGTTGAAGATTGGCTACAGCACGGGAAGTCATTTTATTGCTGCATTCAAGAAGAAATTTGGAACAACACCAAAAAAATATTTGATGTCGATTAATGCGAATGTTTAAATTTTTTTTCGCCACGAATTCACGAATTAATCTGCTTTAATCTGTGTAAATCTGCGTGAAAAAATTTCTCGAATTAGCTAAATCAATTTTGAATATTCAATAATAAAGAAAAAGTAATAAATATCATATTTCGAATAAAGTACAGCGATTACTTTTGCCGAAATTTTTAAAAACAAATAAAAAGCTTAAAGCAAAAAATACATAATGAAAGGCGCACTTTTAATAAACTTAGGATCACCAGACAGTCCAACACCAAAAGATGTAAAACCCTATTTAGATGAATTTTTAATGGATAAATACGTGATCGACGTTCCGTATTTATTGAGAGCATTATTAGTTCGCGGTATTATTTTAAGAAAAAGACCAGAAGAATCGGCTCACGCTTACGCGAAAATCTGGTGGAAAGAAGGTTCTCCGCTAATCGTTCTTTCTGAAAGAATGCACAAAAAAGTACAGCCATTATCAAATATTCCAGTTTCGCTTGCCATGCGTTACGGATCTATGACAATCGAAAAAGGTCTACAGGAATTGAGCGATCAAGGTGTTACCGATGTATTGCTTTTCCCTTTATATCCTCAATATGCAATGGCTTCTACTTTGACCATTTTGGTTTTGGCAGAAGAAATCCGCAAGAAGAAATTCCCTCACATGAAATTCTCAGATGTTCCTGCGTTTTATAATAAACCAGATTACATCAAAAACGTTGCAGATTCAATCAAAAAACATTTGCGTGATTTCGATTATGACCAATTGGTGTTTTCATACCATGGAATTCCAGAGCGTCATGTTCGTAAAACAGATAAAACAAAATCGCATAAAAAATTCGTAACCAACGAAATGTGTTGTGAAGTTGGAACTCCAGAAGCTGAATTCTGCTACAGAACACATTGTTACGAAACAACGCGTTTGGTTGTAGAGCAATTAGGAATTCCGAAAGACAAATATTGCGTTACTTTCCAGTCAAGATTGGCAGGAGATAAATGGTTGGAGCCTTATACAGATGTCGAAATCGATAATATGCCAGCAAGAGGAATTAAGAAAATTGCGGTTGTAACTCCAGCTTTTGTCACTGATTGTTTAGAAACTTTAGAGGAAATCGCGATGCGTGCTAAAGAAGATTTTGAAGCAAATGGAGGAGAAGAATTTTTAGCAATACCGTGTTTAAATGACGATGAAGAATGGTGCGAGACTGTTGCAAATTGGATTAATAACTGGGCTAAATAAAAATCAATGAATAGATTAAAATATAGTGCGATTTTATTTTTTGTTTTAGTAACTCTTTCAGGTTGCAAAAAGAATAATTCTCTTGCAGACAATAACTTTCACGATAAAACATTCGATTGGAAAATTTCTGTTCCAGATGATTACGAAAAGGTAGATTTAAAGCAGAAAATAGATATTAAAGGAGATACGACTTTAGCTAAAAAGAAACATTCAATTGTTGTTTTTAAGAAAGACGAAGCCAATTATTTTTCAGTGAATTACGAAGATTTTTTTGGAAATGATGTTCGAGCTCTTGATCTAAATATGAGATTAAAAGATTTTCTTCTTTTGAAGGATGTTGGCAAAATTTATCCAAAAGGTAAAATGGGAGATTATTCGGTAAGTACTGAAAATATTTCGGGTTTGCCATTTAGAAGAGCTAAAATAGAAATAACTGAGGATGGGAAAAAAGTAGTAACATTAGTGATTTTTTCTCGAGGTTTTAACGATAAGATCTTTGTCAATTCGATTGTTTATGAAGATGAAGATGATGGTAAAGAAATGATTGATCTTTTTAAAAAATCTACATTTAAGAAATAATGGAATATTACAATTATCTCAAATCACTGCATCTTATATTCGTAATCACTTGGTTTGCGGGTCTGTTTTATATTGTACGTTTATTTGTGTACCAAATTGAAGCCAATGAGAAACCTTCGCCAGAAAAAGAAATTCTGCAGGCACAATACAAAATTATGGCCTACCGTTTGTGGTACATTATCACATGGCCGTCAGCGGTTTTGGCGAGTATTTTTGCTTTTTGGATGCTGTTTTTTACAGATGCAGGTCATGTTTGGATTACAATGCCTTGGATGCATGTAAAACTGTGTTTCGTTTTCCTTTTGTATTTATACCACGGAAAATGCCATCAGATTTTTAAACAATTGCAAAATGACGAGGTAAAATATTCTAACAATTTCATGCGTTTATGGAACGAAGGCGCAACGATTATTTTGTTTGCTGTTGTATTTTTAGTAGTTTTAAAAAGTGCCATCAACTGGATTTTCGGCGTAATCGGAATTATTTTATTCTCGGTTTTAATTATGCTGGGATTCAGGTTTTATAAAAGAATAAGAGAAAAGAAATAGTTGGCAGTGGTCAGTTTTAGTGATCAGTTTACAATTATTGTCTTTTAATTTTTTATATATTTTATAACTTTAAAATAAAGTTACACGTCTGTAAAATAACTGAACACTAACAATCTGAACACTGAATACTAAAACTATGCTCAACTTCAAAATGTCAATGCTATCGCTTCGTACCAGGATTTTCCTGTCGATGATTGTATTGATTGTGGTGGCGTCTTTTTTATTGGCTTCGATTTCGATTATTCAGTTTAAAACCGAGGCCAAAGAATATCATCAGGAACGTTTAGAACGCAAAGAAAATGCGGTAAAGGAACACATCAATTACGTTCTGGCAACTACAACTTATCCGCTAAAAACTCAGAATTTAGATTTAATTTTTAAAGATAAAATCCACGAGCTGGCGCAGATTCATAAAATTGAAATTAATATCTACAGTTTGGATGGAAAACTGCTTAAATCATCCAAAGAGTCTTTTGCCGTTGATAAAATTGCACCGCCAATTCCAGAATATATTCTAAAATTGGTTCGTTCTTCTATCGAAAAACGATTCGTGGATATCAAAACTATTGATGGAGTTAAGAACAGATCTTCATATAGTTTAATTAAAGACGAAAAATTCAAACCGCTCGGAATTTTAAATCTTCCTTATCTGGAAGACGATGGTTATTACGATAACGAATTGAATACTTTCTTGATTCGTTTAAGCCAAGTATATTCATTTATGCTGATTGTGGCTTTTGCTTTGGCTTATTTCCTTTCGACTTATATCACAAAATCATTAAAAACGATTTCAGAAAGATTAGAAGAAACCAATCTAGATCAGAAAAATGAAAAGATTGTTTTGGAAGCTAACAGCAAAGAAGTCAATTTCTTGATTACGGCGTATAATGGAATGGTGGATAAACTGGAAAAAAGTGCGATCAAACTAGCGCAAAGCGAACGTGAAGAAGCTTGGCGCGAAATGGCGAAACAAGTAGCGCACGAAATTAAAAATCCGCTTACACCAATGCGTTTGACGGTTCAGAGTTTTCAGCGAAAGTTTGATCCTAATGACCCTGATGTGAAGCAGAAAATGAATGATTACTCCGAAACTTTAATCCAGCAAATCGATACCATGACGGCTGTGGCTTCGGCATTTTCAAACTTTGCTTCGATGCCTGCACAGCAAAATGAAACCTTAAATGTGGTTGAGGTTGTAGAATTGGCGTTAGATATTTTCAACGAAGATTATATTTCTTTTGAAAAGGAAGAAGAAGAAATCATTTCCAAAATGGATCGTACACAATTGATTCGTGTGATTACCAATTTGGTTAAAAATGCAACTCAGGCCATTCCTGAAAGTCAGTTTCAGAAATCGATCCTGGTGACAGTAAAAAGACAGGATAACAATGTCGAAATTGCGGTAAAAGACAACGGAATCGGAATTCAAAAACAAGATATAGGAAGAATTTTCGAACCAAAATTTACTACCAAAACCAGTGGTATGGGACTTGGACTTGGAATTATCAAAAACATTATCGAAAATTACAAAGGAACAATTACCTTTGAATCAACTTACGGAAAAGGAACTACGTTTACAGTTTCTCTCCCTATCACCAACTCATAAAATATAGCGTCATGAATTACGAAAATATCTTAGTTTCAATCGAAGAAAAAGTTGCTACAATTACGATTAACAGACCAACGAAATTGAATGCCTTAAATAAAGCAACAATTAGTGATCTGAGTGATGCCATTCAATCATTGGCTAAAAATGATGATGTTCGCGTTGTTATTTTAACCGGAAGCGGAGAAAAAGCTTTTGTAGCTGGAGCAGATATTTCGGAATTTGCAAATTATACCACTGTTGAAGGCGCGCAATTAGCGGCTGAAGGGCAGGAATCTTTATTTGATTTTATTGAAAACCTTAAAAAACCGGTAATTGCTGCGGTGAATGGTTTCGCTCTTGGAGGCGGTCTAGAATTAGCAATGGCTTGTCATTTTAGAATTGCTTCTGATAATGCAAAAATGGGACTTCCAGAAGTAACTTTAGGATTAATTCCAGGCTACGGAGGAACACAGCGTTTACCACAATTAATCGGAAAAGGCCGTGCAATGGAATTGATTATGACTGCCGCGATGATCACTGCTGAACAGGCAAAAGAGTACGGTTTGGTAAATCATGTCGTGCCTCAAGAAGAGCTTCTGTCATTTACCAACGTAATTGCTCAGAAAATCATCAAAAATGCACCATTTGCAATCGGAAAAGCGATAAAAGCCATTAATGCTAATTTTAAAGATGGTAAAAATGGTTTTGATACCGAAATAAAATCATTCGGAGAATGTTTCGGGACACAGGATTTTAAAGAAGGAACAACAGCTTTCTTAGAAAAACGTAAAGCAGAATTTACAGGAAAATAAAGTTATTCCGCAAAGTTACACTGAGATAACACGGAGATTCACAAAGAAAAATTTTATGTGAATCTTTGTGTAACTTTGCGAAATCTTTGTGCAACTTTGTGGTAAAACACTAGGCAAAGTTTAAAACCCTAGTCCCGATAGCTATCGGGATAGCATCTCAGAACCTTAGCAACTTAAGAAAAAATGTACGAACCAATATTTGCCCTTTTTTGTGAACGAGTTAAAGAAAGCATCCAAAGCGGAACTTTCGCAAAACTGACTTTGGCCAAAACGATGGGGGATACAGAACTTAAGAATGTATATTTCAGATTGGTTCTCAATGAAGATAATACATTCTCAGTTTCTCTGACTTTTAGATATAAAACGGAAGAAATTGAAAGCATTCATACTTTAGATGAAGCCTTATTGATTTTGGGCACTCACATTAAAAATCCTTTTTTAACCGCACTTTTATTCACAACCGATGAAGATGTTACATTCAAAGTAAATAAAAAGAACGCAGGAAGTATTATTGAGCAAGCGCCGACTTTTAAAAATGCTTCGCCAGTTATGTTGGAAATGATTGAGAAGGGAATTGTTTAGTTTTAGGAGCTAATCCCGCTATCCGTTTCAATCTTTTGTGGCGAACCCGCCACAAAAGGATTTTCACTACTATCGGGGCTAGGAATCCCGCCCTCAAAAGTAAGTTTTTCGACTAGTTTGTCATTTCGACGAAGGAGAAATCTTCGCGAGAAGCTCGACAAAGATTTGACAGCCGTTGAGGAGTTACTTGTGAAGATTTCTCCTTCGTCGAAATGACAATATTATGTGTTTTTGAATTATTTGTTCTCATCAAAAAGCTAAAAAGTCTTCGCGTATTTCCATGAAACATAACCTAAACCAGCTTCACAAACAAATTAGAAGCAATCTTATTCGAAATCGACAATTCTCTTTCATTCACTTTAATTTTTACTGATAAATCAAAAGATTCTTTAGAAAGAAATTCAATTTTAGAACCCAAAGCAATTCCTTGTTTGTCTAGATATTTCAAAAACTCCGAAGAAGTATCTTTTACACCAACACAAACACCAGTTTGATTTTCTTCTAATTCAGATAAAAGATGTTTTTCGATTTTAATAATTCGTCCGTTTGCATCTGGAATTGGATCGCCGTGTGGATCTTCAGTCGGATTTCCTAGAAAATCGTCCAAACGATTAATCAATTGTTCCGATTTGATATGTTCCAATTGTTCTGCAATATCGTGAACCTCATCCCAGCTAAAGTTTAGTTTTTCAACCAGAAACACTTCCCAAAGACGATGTTTTCTCACAATCATTTTGGCTGCCAGTTTTCCGTTTTCAGTCAAAGAAACTCCTTGGTATTTTTTATAATTAACCAAATCTTTCTCTGCTAGCTTTTTAAGCATATCGGTTACAGAGGAAGCTTTTGTTTCCATAATTTCTGCAATAGCATTGGTGCTGACTTCTGTTTCCAAAGCGGCTGTCAGATGATAGATCGATTTTAAGTAGTTTTCTTCTGAAAAGGTCATTTTTTTAAGCTTCTAAGTTTCTAAGATGCTGAGTTGCTAAGTTTTCTTTTAGGCTTTTTAATAAAAAGCTTAGAATCTTAGTAGCTCAGCATCTTAGAAACTTTATTTAACAATCAACAAAGGTATCGAAATTTTATGTCTCAATTTATCTACCGTTGTGCCGAAAAGAATATCTTTTAATCCAGTGTGGCCGTGGGTTCCCATAACGAGAATATCGAAGTTTCCTTCGTTTATAATTTTCGAAATTACTTTGGTCGGTTTTCCAAAACCAAGTTCTGTTTTGATCTTAAATCCTTTTTCTGAAAGCATGTCTTTGTATTTCAGCAATAACTTTTCATCTATTGTGGTTTCATAATCTTGTATATTAACTCCGTACATTAAGGCTCCGACCGTTTCTACAATGTGAATGAGCGTATATTCGGTGTCAATGCCACCCAATTCAAAGGCTTTGTTTAAAGCGGCTTCGTCGGCATTTGAGAAATCGACAGAAACAGCAATGTTTTTAATGCTCTTACTTTCTCTTGGCGAAAACTTCAGTTTAAGATTGTGAGGCGAATGATTTATAGCTTTTGATTTGAATTTGGCAATAAATGGTTTGAAAACAATGTACAGCAATAAAACAGAGAATGCGATAGCTAATGGAACAACCGTAAGCCAAAGAACCATTGGATTGTCTGAATTTGCTAACCACGAAGTGATTTCGTCATAAACCAATTTGGCATTCAAAGAAACAATAATAGATGCAATGATCCAGGAAACAACCTGAGTGGTTCTGGAAATATGAAAACCTTTCATTTTTGACTTATCACTTACAAAATGAATCAGCGGAATAATGGCAAATCCGAGTTGTAAACTCAAAATAACCTGACTTAGAATTAAAAGCTTCCCTGTTACGCTTTCGCCATAAATTAAAATTACGATTACGGCAGGTATAATGGCAATCAAACGCGTTATAATTCTACGAACCCAAGGCTGAATTCTGAAATGCAGATAACCTTCCATTACGATTTGTCCTGCAAGTGTTCCTGTAACGGTCGAACTTTGTCCAGCAGCGATTAAAGCAACGGCAAATAATATTGGTGCCCATTTGGTTCCTAAAAGCGGTTCAAGAAATTGATGTGCATCTTGAATTTCGGCAACTTCAAACATTCCATTTTTATGGAAAGTCGCTGCAGCAAGAATTAAAATGGCAGCATTTACAAAGAAAGCAAGATTCAAAGCAATCGTAGAATCGATCAAATTGTATTTTAAAGCTTGTTTGATTCCCGCTGGAGTTCTGTCAAATTTTCTGGTTTGCACCAAAGAGGAATGCAAATATAAATTGTGAGGCATTACAGTTGCACCGATAATTCCGATAGCGATATACAAAGCTGCTGAGTTGGGAATCGAAGGAATAAGTCCTGCCAGAACTTTGTGAACTTCCGGTTCTGCAAAAATCATTTCGAAAATAAAAGAGAAGCCAATAATCGCCACTAAAGCAATAATGAAGGCTTCCATCTTACGAATTCCTTTATTGATCAGGAAAAGCAGTAAAAAGGTGTCTAAAACAGTAATTAGAACCGCTTCGATTAGCGGAATTCCGAAAAGCAGATTAATCCCGATTGCCATTCCGAGAACTTCGGCAAGATCGCAGGCTGCAATGGCAATTTCGGCAAGGAAATATAGAATGTAATTGATGTATTTGGAATAGGTTTCTCGAGAGGCTTGCGCAAGATCGCGCTGGGTTACAATTCCGAGGCGCGCACTTAAGCTCTGCAAAAGCAAAGCCATTAAATTACTCATCAATAAAACCCAGACTAAAGTGTATCCGAATTGGCTTCCGCCAGCAATATCGGTTGCCCAGTTTCCAGGATCCATATAGCCAACACTTACCAAATAAGCGGGACCTAGGAAGGCTAAAATTTTTCTAAAACCTTTTTTTTTATTTTCTGTGGAAACCGATTCGTGGACTTCTTCTAAAGATTTGGTCATTGTAAAAGTATTGTTTTCACAAATATAGAGAAAAATTATATTCGCGAAACAATATTTTTAGACGAGTCTAAAAGTTAAATGTTAGAATTTAAACAATTCGGACACAATCCTGACAGTGTAAAATTGATCTCATTTACTTTATAATTATGTGGCATAATGTAACTCGGTTTTACAGTTTCAAGACAAGTAATCTCGTGACAATTCTCGCAGCTAAAATGCGCATGATTATGAATGTGCACGCGCTGATGCGAATGATTGCATTTTGCATACTTTACCGTTCCATCCAAATTTGAAATTTTATGAATAACATCTTCATTAATTAATCGGTCTAGAATTCGGTAAATGGTAACGCGGTCGCACAAATCATTTAATTGTTTGTGAATTTCAGTGTGCGAAAGAGCCGTTTTAGATTTTTCAAAGACCTCTAAAACAGCCGTTTTTGCTGCGGTATTACGTGTAGCTTTCATTTTTTATGAAGTTAAAAATTAAACGCAACAATGTTGCAATTGATAAAATTGTATATATTTGCAACAAAATTGCATTAAGCAAAAGTACACATAATGAAGAAAATAAGCACACCTTTTTACGATATTTTAGGAATTTCAAGCGCAACCATCTGTTTGGTTCATTGTTTGGTTTTTCCTCTTCTCACAATCCTTCCTTTAGGGTTGAGTCACAATCCAATTATAGATTTACTATTTGCTTCGATAGGTTTATTTGCAATTCTCAAAATTATAAAAAAATCATCTCTTTTGGTATCGTCCATTTTGGTTGTTTCCATGGCGCTGATTTGGATCAGTATTTTGATTGATTTGTTTTTCGAAATTCATCTTGATTTGATCTATTTTGGAGGAATTGGAATGATTATCGGGCATTTAATCAATTACAAATTACATAGGAAACAAAATCATTAAAAATAGAAATATGGAACAGAAGCATTTTGAAGTGATTATCATTGGCGGCAGTTACAGCGGATTGTCTGCAGCAATGAGTTTAGGGCGCTCCTTGCGTCAGGTTTTGGTTATCGACAGCGGCTTGCCTTGCAATAGACAAACACCACATTCTCATAATTTCCTTACGCAAGATGGCGAAAAGCCAGCAGTTATTTCGGCGAAAGCCAAACTGCAAGTAGACATTTATAAAACGGTTCAATTCTATAACGGACTTGCTGTGAAAGCGCTTAAAACAGAAAACGGTTTCGAAATTGCAACCGAATCTGGAGCTGTTTTTACTTCAAGAAAAGTATTGTTTGCAACGGGAGTTAAAGACCTGATTCCTGAAATTGAAGGTTTTGCCGCGTGTTGGGGAATTTCGGTTTTGCATTGTCCGTATTGTCATGGCTATGAAGTTAAAAACGAAAAAACGGCGATTATAGCCAATGGAGAAATGGGATTTGAATATGCCAAACTGATTTCGAATTGGACAAAAGACTTGAGATTATGTACGAACGGAAAATTGGAATTGACTTTAGAGCAACTAAAAATTCTTAAAAATCATGGAGTTCAGATTTTTGAACAAGAAATAGATTCTTTTGAGCATAATGCAGGATATATTAAAAAGATCATTTTTAAGAACGGAGAAAAAGTTGAGGTAAAAGCGATTTATGCCAAACCACCTTTTGAACAGCATTGTCCAATACCTGAAATTTTGGGATGTGATATTAGCGAACAAGGATTGCTGAAAGTAGATGCGATGCAAAAAACAAATATCAAAAGCGTTTTTGCAAGTGGAGATTGTACAACTCAAATGCGATCAGTGGCAATTGCAGTTTCTACAGGTTCTTTCGCTGGAGCGGTAATTAATAAAGAACTTATTGACGAAGAGTTCTGATGTTTTAAATCCGACAGGTTTTAAAAACCTGTCGGATTTTATAGAAAGAATTGCATAGCCCCTAGCTTTAGCTAGGGGAATAAGGATTTGAATTAGAAAAGGCTTTAGCCAAAAATAATAGGTTTGGCTAAAGCCTTTTTCGTGTTTTTTATGTTTCATCCAGCTAAAGCTGGACGCTATTGAAATTAGAGCATATAGCTATGTGTGAAAGCTAGCTTTTTCTATTTCTCTTTCCATAAGTAATATAAATCTATATTTCTATGTGTTTAAACATTTTTAACGGATTGAAATAGAAATGTTTTAAAAAAAATATTTCTAAATAATTATTTGTCAAATTTAATTTTTAGATTTGTCTAAATTTAATTTTATAATAATGAAATATTTATTTTTGGTAATATTGATAATTTTAACGAAAAGCATTTTTTCTCAAAATATCTCTGGAAAAGTAGAAAGTATACTTCCTATTGATCAAGAAATTACCATCCGTTTATTGAGTACAAACTTTAAAACGCAAACCGATTCTCTAGGGTTTTATAAATTCGAAAGTATCCCGAATGGGAATTATAAAATAAATGTAACCTCGACTGGATTCAAACCCATAACCCAAAGAATTTCAGTTTTAGAAAATGAAAACTTGAATTTAGATTTTGAATTAGAAGAAGATCAAAATGAATTGAATGAAGTTGTGGTTTCGGGAACTTTAAAACCTGTAAAAAGATTAGAAAGCGCTGTTCCGGTTGAGGTTTATTCGCCTGTTTTCTTCAAGAAAAATCCAACGCCAAGTATTTATGATGCGCTTCAGAATATAAATGGAGTTCGTCCACAACTTAATTGTGGCGTTTGTAATACAGGAGATATTCATATAAATGGATTGGAAGGTCCGTATACTTTGGTGATGATTGACGGAATGCCAATTGTGAGCAGTCTTTCGACGGTTTATGGCTTGTCTGGAATTCCAAATTCTTTGGTGGAACGAATTGAAATTGTAAAAGGCCCAGCTTCGTCTCTTTATGGTAGTGAAGCGGTTGGAGGTTTAATCAACATTATAACTAAAAGCCCGACTAACGCACCCGTCTTTTCTGCCGATTATTTTACGACTTCTTATTTTGAAAGCAATCTCGATTTGGGAATGAAGTTTAATGCGGGCAAAAAAGCAATTTCTCTTATTGGTGTTAATTACTTCAACTACGATCAGGTTATCGATAAAGACAATGACAATTTTACCGATGTAACGCTTTCTGAACGAATTTCGGTTTTTAATAAATGGAGTTTTCAACGAAACCATAATCGTCTTTTTACGATCGCTGCTCGTGGAATGTATGAAGATCGTTGGGGTGGAGATATTCGTTGGGAGAAAAAATATCGCGGTGGAGACGAAATTTACGGTGAAAGCATTTATACCAAAAGAGCCGAATTAATTGGAAGCTATCAATTGCCGTTTGAAGAAAAACTGATGCTTTCGTTCTCTGGAAATGTCCATTATCAAGACAGCCGTTATGGAACAACATCTTATATTGCCAATCAGAAAATTGGATTTTTACAGCTGACTTGGGATAAAAAAATCGGACGAAATGATTTACTGGCAGGAATTGCCAGTCGATATACGTATTACGACGATAATACAACCGCAACTAAAGAAGCTGAAAATACTTGGCTTCCTGGAATTTTTGTTCAGGACGAAATTACTTTTTCTCCAAAAAGTCAGGTTTTGTTAGGAATGCGTTATGATTACAATTCGATTCACGGCTCAATTTTCACACCGCGATTTGCTTATAGATTTAAGGCAAGCGAAAACACGATTTTTAGATTAAATGCTGGAACGGGATTCAGAGTTGTGAATTTGTTTACAGAAGATCATGCGGCTTTGACAGGCTCGAGAGATGTCATTATTAAAAACGACTTAAAACCCGAACAATCTGTAAATGTGAATTTAAACTACATTCAGAAAATCAATTTCGGAAACGGAACTTTTATGGGAATTGAAACAACTGCTTTTTATACCAGATTCAGTAATAAAATCATTTCAGATTATGAGACTAATCCAAACGAGATTATCTACGACAATATTGATGGTTACGCTTTGAGTCAAGGAATTAGCACAAATATTGATCTTAATTTTCCCTCTGGATTAAAATTTATTGTCGGAGCGACAGTTTTAGATAATAAAAATGTGGAAAATGGTATTTCAGAAAGACCTTTTTTGACTGAGAATTTCACTGCAACATGGAGTATTTCGTATAAAATACAACCTTGGGATTTGTCGATGGATTACACAGGAAATGTTTATAGTCCGATGAAATTACCTTTGCTGAGTGAAACCGATCCGAGAAGCCCAAATTCGCCTTGGTATAGTATTCAGAATATTCAGTTTACCTATTCAGGATGGAAAGATTTTGAAGTTTATGGCGGAATCAAAAATCTGCTGAATTTTACACCAATGCAAAATAATCCGTTTTTGATTTCTAGAACAAACGATCCTTTCGACAAAAATGTGCAATACGATTCAGCCGGAAAAGTATTGGTAACGCCTGACAATCCATACGGATTGACATTTGATACAACTTATGTTTATGGTCAAAACCAAACTATTCGCGGATTTTTGGGATTGCGATATACTTTTAGGTGATTTTTTTAAACACATAGAAACATAGTGTAACTTTGTGTAAAAAGGCGTTTCACTTGCATCAATTCACATAGCTATGTGTGGAAGCTAGCTTCTTTTGTAATCTTTAAAAGCAAAGAAATCTATGTTTCTATGTGTTAAAATTTTTAGAAAGATTGTTTTTCTCCGTCAGGCTGAGCGAAGTCGAAGCCCCGTTCCAATTGGAGCGCCCTTCGACTTCGCTCAGGGAGGCAAAAGAAGTGAAAAAATCTTTTCTAATCCTTTTAATCTGTGGCAAAAAAAACAAAAAAATGAAAAAGCTGTTTCTCTTAATTCTCTTCGGAATAACTTCAACGGGATTCTGCCAATTGAAAAGCAGAACTTTTGAAGAAGTAGACAGCTTACAACAAATTAAAAAAAGAAAAATTATTGTTTTTATACATACCGATTGGTGTCAGTTTTGCCAACGAATGAAAGCTACAACTTTTAAAGATCAAGAAATTATTGAAAAACTAAACTCCGATTTCTATTTTGTTGATTTTAATGCAGAGGAAAAACGAGACATTAGATTTAATAATCACACTTTTAAATACAAACCTTCTGGAAATAATATCGGAGTTCACGAACTGGCATTGCAGCTGGGAACAATTAATAATCAAATCGCATATCCGACTTTGTGCGTTTTAAATGAGAAAAACGAAATCATTTTTCAGTACAATATCTATTTGGGCACAAAAGATTTTAAAATTCTTTTGGAGAAACTTGAAAAATAAATTTTCTTATTTTTGAGAATGAATTCTTCGCAAATCCCACATTTCGATTACATTTTTACAGGAACTGGACTCGCATCTCTGATGACGGTTTACAAAATGGTGCTATCTGGAAAATTCTCTGACAAGTCGATTTTACTACTCGATCAGGATTCAAAGAAAAGCAACGATAGAACTTGGTGCTTTTGGGAAAAGGAAGAAAGCGTTTGGGATTCGGTTATTTCTAAAAAATGGGATTTTGCTTTATTTGCTAATGAAAAGTTTGAACGACATTTAGCGTTGAAGCCTTATAAATACAATAAAATTAACGGAATCGATTTTTACAATTTTGTTTTTGAGGAACTTTTCAAACATTCAAATATTACTTTTCTAAATGAAAAAGTAACCGATATCAACGAATTAGAAACTCACGTTTTCGTTGGCACAGAAGAAAATAGATTTACCTGTAATTATTTATTTAACAGCATTTATACTAAGGTTTTCGCCGAAAGGCAAAACAAATATGCCGTTTTGCAACAGCATTTTGTGGGTTGGTTTGTGAAAACGAAAGAGGAAGTTTTCAATCCAGAAGAAGTTACTTTCATGGATTTTTCTATTGAGCAAAAGGGAAATACACGCTTTATGTATGTTTTGCCGACTTCAAAAACAGAAGCTTTGGTTGAATATACTTTATTTTCGGAAAAATTGCTTCCAAAAGAAGAGTACGAAACTGAAATTCAAATTTATCTGAAGAAGCTCGGCGCAAGCCAATATCAAATTCTCGAAAAAGAGGAGGGAAGCATTCCAATGACCTGTTATCCTTTTTGGGAAAAAAATACCAAACGGGTTTTGAATATCGGCACAGCAGGAGGCTGGACAAAAGCGAGCACAGGTTATACGTTTAAGAGCTCGGATAAAAAATCATCAGATTTAGTTGATTTTATTCAAAACAAAGATTTTAGAATGAAAGACTTTCATAAAAAATCTAAGTTTTGGTTTTACGATTTATTGCTTTTGGATATTCTGTATCGCTATAACGAATTGGGAAGTTCCATTTTTTCTTCTTTGTTTAAAAAAGGAAATCCAAAGTTGATTTTTAAGTTTTTGGACGAAGAAACTACTTTTTTAGAAGATGTTAAAGTTATTTTAAAGTGTCCAAAACTTCCATTTATTAAAGCGTTATTTAGAGTGATTTTTCTTTCAAATAAATCTAACTCAAAAACGTAACCATTGAAAACCATTACTTTATTATCTAGTTTCTTTTTTACTGTATTATCGTTCGGACAAGTTTCGACAAATAAGGCACATGATGCTATTGTGGAAGAATTTTTAAGCAATTGCGCCGAAAAACACAATTATATTTTTGAAATGACTGAATGGCAAGATTGTCTTGATCAGGGTTTGAAAAAAGACAGTACTGTTGCCTATTTATGGCAGCAGAAAGCAATGCCTTATTTTAAATGTAAAAAGTACGAAGTTGGTATGCCTTTTCTAGATAAAGCTGTCTTCTATAATAAAGAACGCTGGTTGTCGTATCGCGCTTTTATGAAATGCATTTTTTCGCACGAGTATAAAGAGGCTATCATAGACTTTGATGAAGCCATAAAACTGTATGGAAATAGTTATGTTATGGACCATTCGTTCAATTTTTATAAAGGACTTTGCTATCTTCAGCTGAATGAATATGAAAAAGCAGAAAAGCTTTTTGACGATTATGTAAATGATATTTACAAAAATCGTCAGCAGTTAGAGCATCCTACGGCATATTTTTATCAAGGAATTGCCAAATATGAACTTAAAAAATGGGATGAAGCGATTGCTATTTTTGATAAGGCATTGAAAATCTATCCTGAATTTTCAGATGCGAAGTATTATAAAGCAATTTGCTGGCTGAAACAAGGAAAGCCAAGAGAAGAAGCTGTTGCATTGGTTGGCATTGCAAGAGAAGATGCAGCTAAAGGTTTTTCAATTAATGAAGACAATACGATTTATGAGACTTACCCTTACCAGAAGAAGTTTGGTAAATAATAATCAGCAAAATCTATTTTTTTAAAGAAAAATGTTTTTGTACTAAAAATACCTTATTCTTTTGTTTTTATAACTTTTTAAGGTTTTTGTGAGAAAGTTCTCTGTATAAATTTGCGATCCAAAACAACATCGGCTTTTTGCGATAATGAATGAATTGACAAGTTATGGGAATCACAAAACAATTGAATTTTGATATAGAAACAGAAGCAATAGGAAAAATTTGCAAAGCTCTTGGACATCCTACACGAATCCAGATTATGACACTTCTGTGGAAAAGAGATAGCAGAACTTGTGGCGAAATTGTCGAATTAATTCCACTAGCACAGTCTACAATATCCAAACATCTTTTAGAACTGAAAAAAGCTAGTCTGGTTGATGTAAAATATGAAGGGAAAAAAACAATTTATTCTATAACAGTTGATAATATAGAAGTTCTTAAAAAATATGTCAGCAATTACCTTTCAACTATTGAAATTTCAGAGCAGGATAAATCAACAGTTTTAGCTACGAGACATAAAATGAGAGGCAGAAACAGACATTTGAAGCAGTATAATTATCAATTTCCCCATAAAATTATTAAAGAGGAAGCTCTTTAAGTATTTGTAAAATCTCTGTTTTAAAATTTGATATTGAACTATAACAAAACTTTATACTTCAAAGTAACTAGTTGCGAGTAAACTTTGTAACTTTGCAGTTCAAAAAGTACAATTTAAAAAACAAGAATATGTATCCACTAGACATGGTAAAACCAATGGAAGCTGAATTAACAGCTGCAGGTTTTCAAGATTTACATAGTGCTGAAGCTGTTGAGAATGCGATCAAAGCTGAAGGTACCACTTTAGTTGTTGTGAACTCTGTTTGCGGGTGCGCTGCAAGAAATGCACGTCCGGGAGCAAAAATGAGTTTGGATAATGCTAAAAAACCAGATCATTTAATTACTGTTTTTGCAGGTGTTGACAAAGAAGCTGTTGATGCTGCAAGACAACATATGTTCCCATTTCCTCCATCTTCGCCATCTATGGCTTTGTTTAAAAACGGAGAATTGGTTCACATGTTAGAGCGTCACCACATCGAAGGACGCCCAGCTGAATTAATTGCTGAGAATTTGCAAGACGCGTTTAACGAGTTCTGTTAATTTTTAAGATACTAAGTTGCTAAGATTCTGAGATGCTAAGTTTAGAATTAAAGCGACAAAGATTTACAACAAAAAAGCACTATGAAAATAGTGCTTTTTTGTTTTTTATAAGTATCGGATCAAAAAACTTAGAACCTTAGCAACTTAGAATCTCAGAATCTTAGAGATTCCATCCCCCGCCAAGTGCTTTGTACAATTCAACCATTGAGCTCAATTGTCTTTCTGATAATTGTGCCAGACTTAACTGTGCATTGAAAAGGTTGGTTTCGACATCTAAAACTTCTAAGTAAGAAACGTAACCACTGTCATATCTTTCGTGAGATAGTTTGTAGTTTATTAAAGCCGCTTGCACTTGTCTGTTGCGTGCTTTCCATTCTTCTTGATAAGTTCTAACGTTTTGTATAGATTGTTCTACTTCAGAAACGGCATCAATATATTTTTGTTGATAAAGAAATTTGAACTGTTCTGCTTGTTGTCTGTTTATTTCAACTCTTCTTTTGTTTTTTCCGAAAGCGAATATTGGCCCTGCAATTCCACCAGAAGCATTTTGCATATAAGAACTTCCTAAAAAGAGATTACTCAAATCGGCACTGGCAAATCCTGCAATGGCAGCTAGATTAATAGACGGAAAACGCATTGCTTGAGCTACACCAATTCTTTCGTTGGCAGCGGCATATCTTAATTCGGCCGCTTTTACATCTGGTCTGTTTTCTAATAAGGCAGACGGAATTGACAATGGAATTTGACTGACTATTTGTAACTCGGTATTGCTTTTTCCTCGAGGAATTTCAGTAGGAAGCTGACCTGTAAGGAGTGCAATGGTATTTTCTTGATAGGTTATTTGTCTTTCAATATTAGGAATTGCAGCTTCGGCAATCGCAACCTGCTGTTCAATCTGTACTTTATCAACTTCGGAGATATACCCTTTTTCAAATCTCTCGCTTATAATTTGATAATACTTCTCTCTAGTTTCAAGAGTATGTTTGGTTATTTCCAGCTGATCATCAAAATTTCGCATCTGAAAGTACGCTATTGCAATATTGGCTACGATATCAGACAAGATTACTTTACGAGCTTCTTCTGTAGCAAGAAGTTCATTTTTAACAGCATTATTTTCATGGCGAAATTTTCCCCAGAAATCAAGTTCCCAAGACATGCTGGCTCCTGCTGTTGAAGGAGTAATATACTTTTCGTTGCTGTTTATAGTAGCTCCATATTGTATACTTGGAAATAAATCGGCTTTGGTATAGCCTAATTGAGCGCGAAACTGCTCAATTCTTGAAACCGCAATTTTTAAATCGTAATTATTCTCAAGGCCTTTTTGGATAAGACCTTTTAAAACATCATCATTAAACAAATCAAACCATTTTAAATTGGTTACCGAAGCGAGACTGTCTAAATTTCTTTCGTTTCTATAAGAATCTGATTTTAACTGCTCAGGTTTTTTATATTTTGGTCCAACCATACATCCTGCAGGAAATAAGGAAAGAACCAATACAATAACGATTATTTTATATTTCTTACTCATGGTCTGTAGTATTTGATTCTACATTGTTTTCTCCAGCTACGATTGTTTCTTCTTTCTTGTGTCCAATTTTTTCAATCATAACAAATAGACCTGGTACAATTAATACACCTAAAACCGTAGCGATTAACATACCGCTAAATACAGCCATTCCCATTACAATACGGGCTTGAGAACCTGCACCAGTGGCAGTCAATAATGGAACTACTCCAAGAATGAAAGCAAAAGCAGTCATCAAGATCGGTCGAAAACGAAGTCTTGCCGCATACATTGCCGATTCGTAAAGAGGTTTTCCTTTTTCATATTCTTCTTTGGCAAACTCAACGATCAGAATGGCATTTTTTGCTACTAATCCGATAAGTAAAACGAGTCCGATTTGCGCAAAAACGTTGTTGACATAAGCATCACTTCCAAATCTTGCCAAAAGAAGTCCTAAAAAGGCTCCAAACACTGCAAAAGGCGCTCCAAGAAGTACACTAAATGGCAGTTTCCAGCTTTCGTATTGTGCAGCTAGGATTAAGAACACAAAAACCAATGCCATAATAAATACAGAAGATCCTCCTGGCGAATGCTTTTCCTGATACGATAAGTTGATGTAATCATAACTCATGTCTGCAGGCAAAGTCTCTTTGGCGACTTCCTCCAATGCAGTTAAAGCCTGCGCACTACTATAACCATCGTTTGGACTTCCTCCAATTTCAGCAGATCGGAATAAATTTAAACGATTCGTAAAATCGGGACCTGAAACTTTAGTTGCTGTAACTAATGTCGAAACTGGGAGCATATCACCTTTGTTGTTTTTGACATAAATCATGTTTAAATCTTCTGGTTTTACACGATTAAAAGCTTCTCCTTGCACATACACTTTATATTGACGTCCGAAACGGTTAAAGTCATTTACATAACTTCCTCCCAAAAAGGCTCCAAGCGCTTCGGTTACTTTAGAAACAGGTATTCCTAATTTCATTGCCTTGTCGTTGTCGATATCCAGTTTAATTTGTGGAGTACCAGCATTAAAAGTGGTATAAATTCGTTTTATTTCTGGACGCTGCTGTGCCGCGGCAATAAATTTTTGCGTCTGTTCTGCTAAATATTGCGGCGTATTTCCTCCACGATCTTGCAGCATTAAACTAAATCCTGCAGAGGCACCTAAACCTTGAATTGCGGGTGGACCAAATGAAAAACAAGTCGCAGTCGTAATTTGAGTGGCCAGTTTTTTATTGAATCGGTCTACAAACTGTTTAGCCGTTTCAGCTCTTTCTTCCCAAGGTTTTAGAGAAATAAAGATGAAAGCATTATTTGGCTGATAAGAGTTTGTAAGCATACTAAATCCGTTTATCGTGGTATAAGACAGAATAGATTTTTCTTCTTTAAGGAAACTGTCTACTTTTTTAGATATTTCATCCGTACGCTGTAAAGATGATGCAGGTGGCAAGGCAATATTTACCAAAACATATCCTTGATCTTCTTCAGGAATAAATCCTAACGGAATCTTTTTGCCTAAAAGCACAATTGAAACTAGTATAACAGCCAGTAAAACTACAATACGCATTGCTTTTTTGGCAAAGAATGTTGCTCCGCCAATATACTTTCCGGTCACATTTTCGAAAACCCTATTGAACCAAGAAAAGAATTTGGCAAGCCATCCTTTTTGCTGATCAAGAGGTTTTGTTGGTTTTAAAAGCATAGCACAAAGTGCGGGACTTAAAGACAAAGCACTAAATGCCGAAAAGGCGACCGAGACGGCAATGGTTATGGCAAATTGCTGATAGAAACGTCCTGTAATTCCAGGCGTCATAGCTACTGGAATAAAAACGGCACATAGAATTAATGCGATGGCAATTACTGGTCCAGAAACCTCTTTCATCGCTTGAACGGTAGCCTCTTTAGGAGTTTTTCCATGTTCGATATGATGTATTACGGCTTCTACAACCACAATCGCATCATCGACCACAATACCAATTGCCAATACTAATCCTAAAAGCGAAAGTGTATTGATCGAAAATCCCAACATTGGGAAAACCGCAATAGTGCCTATCAGCGAAACTGGAACTGTAATTAACGGAATTAAAGTCGCGCGCCAGTTTTGCAGGAATATAAATACCACCAAAATAACCAATATAATAGCCTCAAAAAGAGTGTGAACAATATCATCAACCCCTGCAGTAATGGCAAGTGTAGTATCTAAAGATTCTTGATATACAATGTCCTGCGGAAATCTCTCAGACAATTGTTTCATTGTTGCTTTTGCAGTTTCTGCCACGTCAAGAGCATTACTTCCTGGCATTTGGTATAAAGCAACAACCGCACTTGGAGAACTATTTCTTCTGGCTGTTGAGCTGTAATTTTCAGTTCCTAATTCGATTCGGGCAATATCGGCAAGTAAAACTTGCGCTCCATCTTCTTTGCTTCGAACTACGATATTTCCAAATTCTTTTTCAGTTACCAATCGGTCTTGAAGTGTTACACCGTAGGTGAATTCAGTATTGGGAGGTGCTGGTTCAGCTCCAAATTTTCCTCCTGGACTAATCATATTTTGTGCGTTCAGAGCATTTTTGACATCTTCAACCGTTATGCCAAGCTTGCTCATCATGTCGGCCTTCAACCAAATACGCATCGAGTAATCACTACCTCCAAAAAGAGCAACCTCTCCAACTCCTTTAATACGAGCCAGCTGGTCAACAACATTTATACTGGCGTAGTTATTTAAAAATTTAGCATCATATTTAGGATTGGTAGAAGTAATCGTAAAAAGCATCATCGGGAACGAAAGAGACTTTTTTACCACAACACCTTGTTGTTTTACACTCGAAGGCATAAAGGGAGCAGACTGGTTTTGTCTGTTTTGCGTAAGCATATTGGCGTTGTCCAGATTGGTTCCTACGTCGAAAGTTACCTCAATGGTACAAGCACCATCAGAAGTATTGATCGATTTCATGTACAACATATTTTCGACACCATTCACTTTTTGCTCGATCGGAGTAGCTACTGCTTGCTCCACATTCAGCGCATTTGCTCCTGTAAAAGAAGTAGTAATTTTTACAACAGGCGGATTAATATCCGGATATTGCGAAATAGGTGTTTTTTGTAATGCCAGTAATCCAAGTATCACAATGATAATACTAATTACAATGGCAACAATCGGTCTTCGGACGAAAAATTCTCCCATAATAGTATGTGATTTAGATTACTTTGCAGCTACAGTTTCTGGATCGCCCAATTGCCATTGAACGATTTTAGGAGTAATGACACTTCCGTTTTTCAATAACGAAGTACCTCCCATGGCTATCTTGTCGCCAGGTTTTAATCCTTCTTCAATAATATAACCGTTTTTAACAGAAGGGCCTGGTTTTACAATTTGCATTTGTACTTTGTTATCATTGCCTACTACATATACTTGATAGATTCCTTGAACTTCAATGACTGCGCGTTGCGGAATCACAATTGCGTCTTTGCGAATGTCTGTAAGCAATGCCACTTTTACATATTGCCCCGGACGGAGTAATTTGTCAGGATTAGGAAATGTAGCTTCAAATGTGATTGCTCCTGTAGAAGGATCGATCTGTCTGTCGGCAAAACTTACTTTTCCTTTCTCAGGATAGATAGAACCGTCAGATAATTTTATAGTTACAGTAGCGCCAGAGCCTTTTAAAGCAGAATTTGGTTTGCTAAACTCTCTAAAAAGACGAAGAAATTCCTGTTCGCTAATTGTAAATCGTACTCTTACATCACCAAGATCAGAAATAGTGTTTAAAATAGACATGGCGCCAGGTCTTACATAATCACCAACGCGGACTTTAGAAATACCGATTAATCCTGAAATTGGTGCTAAAATTTGACAATAACCCAATTCTATCTGAGCATTTTGAACCGAAGCGTCTGAAGCTTTTATTTGGGCTAAAGAAGCGTTATATGCAGCTTTTGCAGAAACCAATTCTCGTTGGCTGACAGCATTCATTTTGGCTAAAGGAGTAATCATGTCCAAATCTGATTTGGTTTTAGATAATCTCGCCTGCGATTCTGCAGCCACACCCTGAGCTTCGTTAAGTTTGGCTCTGTATGGTAAAGGATCAATTGTATAAAGAACCTGTCCTTTCTTGACAAAACTTCCTTCTTTAAAATTCATACTTTCGATAATACCATCAACTCGGGGGTTAATTTGTATATCAGATTGACCAAAAGTCTGCCCCGTATATTCAGATTCTAAATCTACATCTTGCTGTAAAACTGAAGTAACTGAAATTTCTAAAGGTTTGGGCGCTGGCGGGGTTTCTTTTTTGCAAGAAAAAAATAAGAAACTTAATAAAATTGCTGAAGAATAGATTTTGTTCATTGTTAAATTCTTTAGATAAAATTCATTAAATACAACTGACTAAAAACCAATAAAGTGCAATAGCTAAGTTAGCATTTTTTTGGTTAGATGATTAAATATTGTACGAATTTTGTTAATTTTAGTTAAAATTTTATCTGTCTGTATATCAATTAATAGTGAAAAGTCGGATGAAATGCCATTTAATGCCGATAAACTGCAATTTTGTAAGAATAAATTATTCAATGAAGAAGGAATAATAATTTAAAAAACTTATGTAATCATGTCAAAAAATAACAAGAAAAAGCATAAAAAGGATGGAGAGGATGATAATGATTTAAAAAAATTAAATAAAAAGGAATTATTACATCGGGCAAAAAAATTTTCTGAGCAATATTGTGTTGGAGACGATAAGAACTTCACATTAAAGGACAAACCAACAACTTATTCTGGTGAAGCCGAAAAAGTCTCGGTTCAAAAAACATTAAAGATGGGAGTGAAGGCTCTCGCCGCCATGCAGGATATTTTGTACGCACAAGATAAATGGTCGGTTCTTATTATTTTTCAAGCTATGGATGCTGCTGGAAAAGATGGTGCAATCAAACATGTTATGTCTGGGATAAATCCGCAGGGTTGCCAAGTTTCTTCTTTTAAAGGGCCAAGTTCAGAAGAATTAGACCATGATTATTTATGGCGTTGTCAAAAACATTTGCCAGAGCGAGGGCGAATAGGGATTTTCAATCGTTCTTATTATGAAGAAGTGTTGGTGGTTCGCGTTCATGAACAAATATTAAAGAGTCAAAAAATCCCTGAAAAATTGATAAAGGAAAATATTTGGGACAATCGTTTTGAAGACATTCGAAACTTTGAAAAATATCTAAACAGAAATGGGACTGTTGTTATTAAGTTTTTTCTAAATGTTTCTAAAGATGAACAAAAGAGAAGATTTATTGAAAGGGTGGACAATCCTGATAAAAATTGGAAATTTAGCGCTGCCGATGCCAAAGAACGAGGTTATTGGGACGATTATATGCACGCGTATGAAGAATTAATTAAAAACACCTCTACCAAAAAATCACCTTGGTATGTCATTCCGGCCGATGATAAGTCTTATGCTCGAATTGCGATTGCTTCTGCAATCATTCATGCTTTAGACGAAATGGATTTGGAATATCCTAAAGTGAGTCCAGAAAAAATAGCAGAACTCAATGAGGTTAAAAAAGCATTGTTGGAAGAGAAAGAGTAACCTTTTGCAGCTATAAACATTGATTTGTAATTGTGAATTACTACTATCTTAATCTTCTTCACTATGATTTCTAAACTTTTGCCTTCACTAGATTGGATTAAAAATTATGAAAAGCAGAATTTCAAAAGAGACTTTATTGCAGGGGTAACTCTTGCGGCTTACGGAATTCCTGTTTCTCTCGCCTACGCAACGCTTGCAGGTTTGCCACCTCAATACGGAATTTATGGATACCTCATTGGTGGAATATTTTATGCTTTGTTGGGTTCTAGCAAGCAACTTGCAATTGGGCCAACCTCCGCCATTTCTTTATTAGTAGGCACAACTATAGCTGGTATGGCAAATGGCGACGTACAGCGCTGGTCAGAAATTGCTTCGCTTACGGCGTTAGTATTTGCAGGAATGGCAATTATAGCTTATCTGCTAAGATTAAGTGGAATTATAAACTTTATAAGCGAAACCGTTTTGGTTGGGTTCAAAGCGGGAGCTGCGATTACTATTGGTTTAACTCAATTGCCAAAATTATTTGGAGTTAAAGGAGGAGGTGATAATTTCCTTGAACGAATTACCATTCTTTTTCATCAAATTCCAGAAATGAATACGGCTATTTTTATTTTCGGAATAATTGCAATTCTAATATTAATAATAGGAGAAAAAGTGGCTCCGCAGTTTCCTGTAGCAATATTGATTGTCATTTTATCTATTATCCTTATTTCAACTACATCTTTAAAATATGCAGAATTTAATACAGTTGGAATTATTCCCACAGGACTTCCTGAATTTCATGTACCTTCTTTGAGAATTCGAGATGTCGAGGGAGTTTTGCCTCTTGCAATGGCTTGTTTCCTATTGTCTTATATTGAGAGCGTTTCAGCTGGGAGAACATTAGCACAAAAAAACGGATATGTTATTGATCCGCGCCAGGAACTTCTGGCACTTGGAGTCGCTAATGCTGCCGTTTCACTCGGACACGGCTATCCTGTTGCGGGTGGTTTGTCGCAATCAGCTGTAAATGATGCAGCAGGTGCCAAAACACCATTGTCACTTTTGCTTGCTTCGGGTACAATTGCTTGCTGTCTCTTGTTTTTGACAGGATATCTTCAAAATCTGCCGACCGTAATTTTGGCTGCTATTGTTCTAGTAGCGATCAGAGGGCTTTTTGATTGGAAAGAAATGAGGCATCTTTATAAAATAAACAAACAAGAATTTGCTGTTGTAATGATTGCGCTTGCAGGAGTATTGATCTGGGGAATTCTCGCTGGAGTTTTGCTTGCAACTCTTGTAACTTTATTGTTATTATTAAAAGCTGCGTCAAAACCGCATGTAGCTTTTTTAGGAAGGGTTCCAGGAACGAGAATTTATACAGATCTGAAAAGACATCCCGATAACGAGGAAATAGATCATATATTGATTGTTAGAGTAGAATCTTCCATATTTTATTTTAATGCAGAATATATTAAAGAACGAATTTTAGAAAAAATCTACGGCGAGCAAGGTTCTTTAAAAACAGTAATATTAGACCTCAATTCGTCACCCCGAGTTGATATTGCAGGCGCGCGTTTCTTAAAGAATTTGTTTATTGATTTGCAGGCCAAAAATATTACTCTAAAAATTGCAGAAGCTCGTTCTGATGTTAGAGATAGTCTGCGGGCAGAAAATCTTGAAATTCTCTTCGGACATATTAGCCGTTCTGTTTCCGTAGATGATTTGGTGCAGCGTTCAAAACACGAATAATCTTGTATATCAGTGCAAAAGAGCTAAAATTACAATGTTGCATTAATGTTTTAAGATGTTAAAAAAACAGATAATTAAGTTAAGATCATTTTTAATCTCAAAATAAACTTTAAATTTGCCGCAGATTTTAAAGAAAATCTAAAAAAACATATATTTCTTAACTTAAAACTGTTTATAGCATGCAACTGTATAACACTTTAAGCGCAGAAGAAAGAGCTATCATGATCGATGATGCAGGACAACAACGACTTACGTTGTCTTTCTATGCGTATGCCAAAATTCAAGATCCACAAAAATTTCGTAATGATTTATTCGTAGCCTGGAATGCCCTTGATGCATTAGGTCGAATTTATGTTGCCAGCGAGGGAATAAATGCTCAAATGAGTGTTCCTGCTGAAAATTTTGAAGCTTTTAGAGAAACTCTAGAAGCTTACGATTTCATGAAAGGCATTCGATTGAATGTTGCTGTAGAACACGATGACCATTCATTTTTGAAATTGACGATCAAAGTACGCCACAAAATTGTTGCCGACGGTTTAAACGATGATACTTTTGATGTTACTAATATTGGCGTTCACTTGAAAGCCAAAGAATTCAACGAAATCCTTGATGACCCAAACACAATTGTGGTTGATTTTAGAAATCATTACGAAAGTGAAGTTGGACATTTTAAAAATGCTATTACTCCAGATGTTGAAACTTTCAGAGAGAGTTTGCCAATCATCAACGAACAGCTTAAAGATCACAAAGACGATAAAAATCTAGTAATGTATTGTACTGGAGGTATTCGTTGCGAAAAAGCGAGTGCTTACTTCAAACACCAAGGTTTCAAAAACGTTTATCAGTTAGAAGGCGGAATTATTAATTACGCTAAACAATTGAAAGAAGAAGGTTTAGAAAGCAAATTCATTGGTAAAAACTTCGTATTTGATAATCGTCTAGGCGAAAGAATCACGGATGATATTATTTCACAATGCCACCAATGCGGAAAACCTTGCGATAATCACACCAACTGCGAGAATGACGGTTGTCATTTATTATTTATTCAGTGTGATGAATGTAAAGCAGCAATGGAAAACTGCTGTTCTACAGAATGTCTAGAGATTATCCACATGCCATTAGTTGACCAAGTTCGTTTAAGAACTGGAAAACAAGTTGGAAACAAAGTGTTCAGAAAAGGAAAATCTGAAAATTTGAAATTCAAACATTCAGGAGAATTGCCAGAGACAGCTTTGGCTACAGCACAAAAACCAGCTGATATTCGTCAGAAAATAAAAGTAAAGAAAGTACTTCTTGGAAAAGCAGAACATTATTATGTAAAAGCTCAAGTTGGACAATTTACTATCGAAAATCAAGAGTTAAACAGCGGTGATAAAATCTTAATTTCTGGTCCAACTACTGGAGATCAGGAATTGGTTTTGAATAGAATTATTGTTAATGGTGCAGAAACTCAAACTGCTAAGATTGGTGATAAAGTTACTTTTGAGGTTCCGTTTCGTATTCGTTTGTCAGATAAATTGTATAAAATTGTAAATTAGCGGTTTTTAACGCTACTTTACAATGTCACATTCTTTTGCCAAATTATGGATTCACGCCATTTGGTCAACCAAAAACCGTAAGGAATTAATTGACTTTTCAATTGAAAAAAAGGTACACGATTATATTCACAATGAGTTAATTGAATTGGGTTGTCCTGTTAGAATCATAAACGGAATGCCTGATCATGTACATGTTTTATTTTTATTGAATCCCCAAAAATCTATTTCGGATGTAATTCGTCAAGCGAAAGGAGTTTCATCTCATTGTATAAATGGAGAAAATCTAATTCTTGAAAAATTCGCATGGCAAAAGGGCTATGCGGCTTTTGCTGTAAGCGAGTCTCAGCTTGATCTTGTTTTTAATTACATTAAAAAACAAAAGCAGCATCATCTCAAAAAGGATGGACAGCAGGAATTTGATGAATTTGTAAAACTGCATGGGTTTGAAAATTAGATCGATCTCAAAACATAAAAAATATCACAATATAGAACATAGCCCACGGTTTCAACCGTGGGAAACGTATTGTTGCGTAACGTTAAGGATGTCCATTGTGTTTCCACGGTTGAAACCGTGGGCTATATTTGATAAAGATTGCGTTACAATTATGGACATAGCAAATGATTTATTATTGGGCTACTGCGAATAATTTTTAAAACATAAACTATGATATAAATCATAGAAATCTAATCTACACCCACAGTATTTTTGCAAATTGTTAGATGACTGATTAAAAATCATTTCATTGAAATAATAAAATCAAAAATGACAATTAACAATACAATTGAACTCATGGCTCCTGCAGGAGATTTTGAGTCACTTCAGGCTGCTTTAGACAATGGCTGTGATTCAGTATATTTTGGAGTTGAACAGCTTAATATGCGTGCACGTTCAACAGTGAACTTTACGATTGACGATTTAAAAGAAATTGCCAATCGATGCGAAGCCAAAAACGTTCGAAGCTATCTTACTCTAAATACGATTATTTACGATCACGATTTATCAGTCGTAAAAACATTATTGACGAAAGCTAAAGAAGCCAATATTACATCTGTAATTGCTTCTGATCAAGCCGTAATTGCGATGGCAAGATCAATCGGAATAGAAGTTCATATTTCAACACAATTGAATGTAACGAATATTGAAACCATTAAATTCTACAGCTTATTTGCTGATACAATGGTTTTAAGCCGAGAATTGAGTTTGCGTCAAGTAAAGAACATTACAGACCAAATTGAGAAAGAACAGATAACAGGACCAAACGGAAATTTAGTTGAAATCGAAATCTTTGGTCACGGCGCTTTGTGTATGGCTGTTTCGGGAAAATGTTATTTGAGTCTGCATTCGCATAATTCATCTGCAAATCGTGGCGCATGCAAACAAAACTGCCGAAAAAAATATACGGTTATCGATCAGGAAACAGGTTTTGAAATCGAATTGGATAACGAATATATGATGTCGCCTAAAGATTTATGTACATTGGATTTCTTAGATCAGGTTATCGATTCTGGAATCAAGGTGTTGAAAATAGAAGGTCGAGGCCGTGCGCCAGAATATGTGGCAACAGTAACAAAAACCTATCGTGAAGCAATTGATGCCTATTACGAAGGAACTTTCTCTAAAGAAAAAACAGCAGTCTGGATGAAAGCTTTAGAAACGGTTTACAATCGCGGATTCTGGTCTGGTTATTACCTCGGACAGGAATTAGGAGAGTGGAGCGAGATTCCTGGATCTGCAGCAACGCAGAAAAAGGTTTATGTTGGTAAAGGAACGCATTATTTCCCAAAAGCTGAGGTTGGACAGTTTAAGATTGAAGCTTATGATATTAAAATCGGTGATAAAATTTTAGTAACGGGACCAAGCACGGGCGCTCAGGAAATGATTATCGATGAAATGTTTGTGAATGACGTTGCAGGAGAAAAAGCTACAAAAGGGGATGATTGCAGTTTCAAACTGCCGTTTAGAATCAGAATGTCGGACAAACTATATAAAATTGTTGAGGCGTAATGGTTATTATAACTTTACAAAGAGACAAATGCATTGGCTGCAACTATTGCGTCGAAATGGATCCTGTTCATTTTCAAATGTCAAAAAAAGATGGGAAATCGGTTCTCATTCATTCGCAGAATGCAAAAGGCTTTTTTACTTTAAAATCCCCCAATCATGCGATTGTTGAAAGCTGTGAACTGGCAGCAAAGGCTTGTCCGGTGAAGATTATTACGGTTAAAGAGACCTGAGAAACTTGTTTTAAAATATAACCCCTATTTGTAGTAATACAAAATAGGGGGTTTTATTATTCATCGTAAAGATGCAGCTCATCAAAATCTTTGATTTCAGATAATTTAATCAATTTTGATCTTTTTATTTTCGTCTCGGTTTTCTCAAAGACTTCTTCGCTGTCTTCCACATTTCTGTTTATGTTTTCACTTTCTATTTTCATTTTGGTTAAAAAGTTTATACTGGTTTTATAAAGAACTATCGGGCCATGGTTTTCGCTAGAATCGTAGCCAATCATTTCTAAATCATTGTTTTGATATCTGAAGGTGTAACTCCAATAACCGTATCTTCCATGAGCATAGTTTATGTACAATTTTCCGTTTTTTATTTCAAGGTCAAGTTCTGGGGCATAATAAACACCACCTTCTTCATTTTCGGAAGAAAAACAGCTGTAATTTTTAGCAGCTAATTCATAACCACCATTTTTATTTAATAATGCTATAATTCCTCTTCGATTTCTATCTAATTCTCCACGATATTCATGCTGAATTATTTTACTCTTATCTGTCCCTTTAATAATTAATATGCAGTCTTCCAGTCCGTCTTTATTAAAATCGCCTTTAATTGTATCAAATGGGACGTATCCTTTTGGAATAAAATCTTCAGGCTTTTTCTTTATTTCGATTGAAGTTGTGTCTCCTTCAAAAACTTCTGGAACAGTCGGAATTTCTGAAACCTGACCAGATTCGGTTTTTTCTTTGGTTTTGTTACAACTTGAAAATCCAATAAGGATTAAGATATTGATTGTAAAAAGTAGGTTTCTAATCATAATAGGTTTTTTAAATTTCATCAAGACAAACATTTTGTGTCATTCAAAGCGTTTGATGATTTTATCTTTTATAATTTGGTTCGCTTAGCAAAATGGGCGTCGTATTTGCAAGAACCCATTTAGTTGCGAGTTCACATAGAAAATTAAGTTCGTCGATTTCTCCATCTCCATTTTTTCGAACATCTTTTATAACTAAATCTGCTTTTGCAAGTTCTTTAGTAGACAGTGAATTATTTGAAGACAAATGGATAAAAAAGGCATCTAACATTTTTTTAAAATCGATATTCCAATTTCCACCGCCATTTCTATATATTTCATCTCGCACTTTTCCTGCAATGCGCACGACTTCGCCTTGTATGGTTTTTGAACTGCCCTTTGACGGTATTAAGAGTTCCCATAGTTCTTCGAATTGTTTCTCCCAAGTTGTGCCAGTTACAGAAATGGGAGACACACCGTTATGTAGAATGCGTCTTTTTACAGGCGGAACATGAAACATTTCATAAAGTTCGTTTAATGCATTGTCTGTCTCTTCTAAATAATCTTTGTTGAAATTTTCTCTATGAAATTCAAAATCCTCTCCTTTTCGAATGACAGCATCTTTCATGGTTTGAGTTATTTCGCCGTTAGATTTTAAAAGTATTTTAGATATTTCGGCCAAATTTGGAAGATCAATGTTGTTTGCTCTAATCAAAGCCCTTTCTAATGGAGTTTGTTTGTAGTTATTCAACGCACTGATCTCTGCTCCATATTCAATAAGTTTTTTAACTGCATCTGTATTAAAACCGCTTCCAGCAGCAAAATGTAAAGGAGTATCTCCATAATTGTCCCTTGCATGTATATTTGCACCGAGTTCTAATAAAGTTGAAACCTTACCAGTGCGCATAATCGCGTTTTGATGTAATGCAGTACGGTTATAAGTATCAACAGCTTCTAAATCTGCACCATTTTGCACTAGCCAATGTATAAGCTCATCAGGAATACCCCAAAAGCTTAATGCTGTTGTTTTTCCGTAGCCGCCTCTTGCATCCAATTCACAAGTTTCAAATACTGTTTTTAACGCTTCAATGTCTTTTTTTTCAATTAATTCGTTAAAATTTTTGGGAAGTGTTTTCTTTTTCTTTGCCATTATTCTTATTGCTTTTTAAAATCATTGATCAAGATATTTGATTTCAAATACCTATTTTAGCATTGATATCATGTTTGTCTACATATGCTTGTGCAACATTCATTAATTTGGTAAACTTTGCATCAATTTCGCTTTGTGTTGATGCGTCAAAATCGGTAATTGCTTTTTGTATTTGTTCAGGCGAAGCTTTTTCATCTTTTAGCTTTGCAATTGGTAAATAACCTTCTTTTTGTTTGGCAATCGCATAAGCAAATAAATCTTTTGATGCTTGAAGAAGTTCTTTATTGTCATCATCTTCTGGTATATCTTTAATAGTTTGAAAACGTGTTTCCAGATTCGTAATGTCATATTTAAATGCATCGTAGTAAGAAGAAGGAACCATCTTTTTTTGGCTTTCATCATAAACTTGTGCTTCAGATTGCAGTTTTTCATTAATTTCTTTACTTCCAAAACGAGATAATAAATTCGAATTTAAAGCAGCAATTTCGAAGGTTTTTTCTGGTGAAAGGTTGGTGCAAGATGTAACGATGCTTCCGGCAATTATTACTAAAAAAAAAGTTGTGGCATTTAAGATTTTTTTCATTTTGTGTTTATTTATATTTATCCTTTTAAAATTTTACTTTTCTCAGCATCAAATTCCTCCGAAGTTAAGATTCCAGCATCTAGAAGTTCCTTTAAATCTAATAATGCTTTTTTCTTTGCTTCCATCGAATTTGAAACTTCGGCTTTTGGTGCTTCGGGTTGTTGTGGAGTATTTATTGGATTTACAACAGTTCCTGATGGAGCATATTTCAGAATAAGTTCCGTAATTTCATTAAAACCTTTTACATTCGAATAATCTATCGCTTTTTGTTCTTTTACGTTTACGATTGAAGCATCGGCTTTGTTGTCCAATAGATACTTTACAACATCCTTTTTTCCATTTGCGGCGCTGTAGTGCAAAGGCGTGTTTCCAGATTCGTCTTGAATGTTGATGTTCGCCCCAGCTTCAATCAGCAGTTTAACCATGCTTAAATTTCCCTTTTTGGTTGCCACATGTAATAGGCTTTCTCCGCCATAGTTGTATGAACTGTTTAAGGTAAAGCTCGATTCGTTCGAAATATTTGTGGCGCTTACAATCCAATCCAAATAATCATTCATTGAAGAAGTGTCCTCAGCCATTGGTTTGCTATAATTCACATCAACTCCGTTTTCTAAAAATAAGGCCACAATCTCCTTCTGATTATTCGCGCAAGCGTACCAAATCGGAGAATATCCATTATTGCTTGAAGTAAATACATCTGAGCCTCTTTCAATCAATAATTTAGCTAACATTCTATTGGTTTCATAGCAAGCAATTAAAAGTGCATTTTCACCCGAATGATTCGTATGGTTTATATCGGCACCGTTATCTAAAAGCAAAGTCACCATCGGAATCGATTTGGTATAACAAGCATAAATAAGCGGTGTATTTCCCTGTTTATCGGTTACATTAATATCGGCGCCATTATCTAAAAGCAGTTGTATGATTTCTCTATTTAGTTTTGCAGAAGCCAATAATAGCGGAGTTTCTCCATTGTTATTCAGTAAATTAACATCGACTCCAGCTTGAAGCAACTTTGTTGCAATTTCAATTTGAGCCGTCTGAACTACTAAATGCAACAGGCTATTTCCGTATTTGTCGTTTTTGGTAATTTCTGCTCCATTTTCTAAAAGATATAATGCAGTTTGTTTTTGTTTTTGAAGGCAGGCAAAGTACAAAGGCGTTTCTCCCTGATGATCTTCGTAGTTAATATCGGCACCTTCTTCGTGTAGAATTTTTACAATATCGAGATAACCGCGATGCGCGGCGTAATGAATTGCAGTTCTTCCTTTTTCATCGGTATATTTTACATCTACTTCTTTATTTTGAAGCAGCAATTCGGCTATTTTTCGATTCCCGTTTTCGCAGGCAACTATAAATGACATTGACATGTATGTGGTATTTTAGTAAATGATTGTTTTATTGTTTCATTAAAAGTTCAACCGTTTTAATTTTCAGGTTGTCTCCAGAGGCAAGCATCAAAGCCGTTTCGTCTTTGTCGTTTGTAATCGAAATGTCGGCGCCTTGATCCAAAAGTAATTTTACTTTTCTATAGGTTTCTTTTGCCATTTCTGCGTCGTAGTTCACATTATAAGCGCAGACTTTATGCAAAATAGTATTTCCTTGATTGTCTTGTTCGTTCACATCTAAAGAAACATTCTCTAAAACCGATTTCAAGATGTCTGATTTCTTTTCAACAATAAAATCAATTCCTGATTTCGGCTGTCCGTAATATTGCGCATAGAAATTCACGTCAGCGCCATCAGACAATAATCTTTCTAAGAATGAAATATCATTTGGGGAGCCAGAAACAGAACTGATGAAATTAGTAAACAGAGTTCGTCCGTCTTTATTCACAATATTAAAATCAGGGGAAGAAAAAGTTGCTAGAGCATCGTACATATCATACGAGTGTTGCTCTGCCACAGCGTAATAAAAAGCAGTATTGTTCTGATTGTCAGTTTCGCTAGAATCGGCACCGTTTTCGAGTAAAAATGGTAAAAGCTCTTTTCGAGTTCTTTTAACGGCACACATCAAAGGCGTAGTGCCAACAATATTTTTCTCGTTAATGTCAACACCATTGTTCAGAAGAATCGTGATATATTCTTTCACTTTTGCAGGATCTAGGCCATATGTATTCAAGACGGCATAAATGAAATTTTCTCCTGCATTGTTCTTATACTGTGTGTTAGCTCCAAAATCATCAACCAAAACTTTAACTATTTTTGGTGAAATGCCTTTTTCAAGAAAATAACCAAGAAGAGTTTTATCACTGATTTCGTCGTTAAGGTTATCCATTTTCGACATCAATTCTTTGAAAAAAGTAATTGATTCTTCGTCATCTTTTAAATATAAAGTTAGTGGCTTAAAAATGGATTGGTCAAAACTGTCTAATTCGTAAATGTCGGTTTCAATAAAACCTGCTTTTATTAATTTTTCAATGAAATCAATTTCTTTAGCATCAATAATTTTGGCAGTAATCTGAGAAAAATTGTTTTTTAGATATTGTTCATTAAATTTTTCTCCGTTATTTAGACATTCTCTGGCCTCGTCAAATTTTCCCTGAAAAAGGAAATTTTCAATCTGGTTTTGTGTTTGCATTTGAAATATATTTAAAAATGATGATAAGTTTTAATTGTAATTTGGCTTGTAGTTGTTGACTTCGCAAACTCTGCTGTAAGATAAAACATAAAAATCGTAAATATATTTTAGGATTAAAAATTAAAAAGATCTTTTGCGATTTATAACAGACAGAAAACGTTGTTTGCAGGCTTTTTTGTAAATAAGTAAGAATAAACTCCTTTTTTTTGAATCGAATTTTATTTATAAATCAATTCATTTTTTATTTAACAAACCATTAGTTTTAATCCATAAAAAGCAAAATAAAAAAAATACTATCTTTACCGATCAAACGTTTATGAACTTAAGCTGCATTCTGGCAGCACTACATATATAATTATGGCATGTACAAGTTGTTCAACCTCAGACGGTGGCGCACCAAAAGGTTGTAAAAATAATGGGACTTGCGGCACCGATAGCTGCAATAAATTGACGGTTTTTGACTGGCTTTCTAATATGAGTCCGTCTAATGGAGAGGCGATTTTTGATTGTGTTGAGGTTCGTTTTAAGAACGGACGCAAGGAATTTTTTAGAAATTCAGAGAAATTAACTTTAAGTATTGGCGATATTGTAGCAACTGTTGCTTCGCCAGGACATGATATTGGAATTGTGACTCTTACAGGAGAATTGGTAAAGATTCAAATGAAGAAAAAAGGAGTCAATTACGAAAGTAATGACGTTCCAAAAATTTACAGAAAAGCATCTCAAAAAGATATCGATATCTGGTCTGTTGCCCGTGATCGTGAAGAACCAATGAAAGTTCGCGCACGTGAATTGGCAATTCAGCATAAGCTGGAAATGAAAATTTCGGATATCGAATTTCAAGGAGACGGATCTAAAGCAACTTTTTACTACACAGCAAATGATCGTGTCGATTTTAGAATGCTTATTAAAGATTTTGCTAAAGAATTTAGCACTAGAGTAGAAATGAAACAAGTTGGTTTCCGTCAGGAAGCAGCTCGTTTGGGTGGAGTTGGTTCTTGCGGACGTGAACTTTGCTGTTCGACTTGGTTAACAGATTTTAGAAGTGTAAATACTTCCGCAGCTCGTTACCAGCAGTTGTCATTGAATCCACAGAAATTAGCGGGGCAATGCGGAAAATTAAAATGCTGTCTAAACTATGAGTTAGACACTTACATGGATGCATTAAAGGATTTTCCTGATTACGATACAAAATTGATCACGGAAAAAGGAGATGCAGTTTGCCAAAAACAAGATATTTTTAAAGGATTAATGTGGTTTGCTTACACCAATAATTTCGCAAACTGGCACGTTTTAAAAATTGATCAGGTAAAAGAAATTATTGCCGAAAACAAGCTGAAAAACAAAGTTTCTTCTTTAGAAGATTTTGCTGTTGAGGTAGTTGCAGAACCAGAAAAAGATTTCAATAATGCAATGGGACAAGAGAGTTTAACTCGTTTTGACCAGCCAAAAAGAAAGAAAAAACCAAACCGTAAACGCAAACAAAATGCAGAAGCGGCTGGTGTTGTAGCTCCTGTAAAACCACAGCAAGAGAAAAACACTAATACAGCAAAACCAGCAGGGAATAATAATCCAAACAACGCTGGAAATGCGAATAATGGTAATCCTGGGACTAAACCAAACAATTCAAATAAGCCAAATCATAAGAAAAAGCATAATTCGAATAAAAACAATCCGAATAAGCAAAATTCAAATGAAAATAAACCTGCTGAACCTAGAAAACCAATAACGAATACTAAAAATGAGAATAAAAAATAGCGGAATTCTTCTCTTGGCAGCAATACTTCTTTTTTCTTGTGATAAAAAAAGAGTATTTGATGAGTATAAATCTGTTGGAAGTGCGTGGCATAAAGACAGTATTATAAGCTTTGATCTACCGGTTTTAGATTCTACAAAAAAATACAATGCCTTTGTAAACATACGAGACAACAACAATTATCCGTTTAATAATTTGTTTTTGATTGTAGCTTTAGAAACCCCAAGCGGTTTCACAAAAGTAGATACGTTAGAATATCAAATGGCAGCGCCAGACGGGACTTTATTAGGAAACGGATTTTCGGATATAAAAGAAAGTAAGCTCTTTTACAAAGAAGATGTAAAATTTACAGGAAAATATAAAGTTCATATCAAACAAGCTGTTAGACAATCAGGTAAAATTCCTGGTGTTGAAGCTTTACAAGGAATTACAGACGTTGGTTTTAGAATAGAACAAAAAGATTAGAAAAATAGTTATGGCTGCTAAAAAAAACAATCCATCAAATAAAACTAAGGATATTAATTATTACAAGAAGAAATTCTGGAGGGTATTTGCTTACTCTTTATTAGGAGTTTTAGCTTTCTTCTTATTTGCTTCATGGGGTTTATTTGGCTCTATGCCTTCGTTTGAAGATTTAGAAAATCCAGATTCAAACCTTGCGACAGAGATTATTTCTTCTGACGGAGTAGTATTAGGTAAATATTTCAAAACCAATAGATCTCAGCTTAAATATTCAGATTTACCAAAAAATCTGGTTGAAGCGCTTGTTGCAACTGAAGATGCACGTTTCTATGAACATTCAGGAATTGATGGACGCGGAACTTTAAGAGCCGTTTTTAGTTTAGGAACAAACGGAGGTGCAAGTACATTGACGCAACAGCTTGCAAAACAGTTGTTTCATGGTGAAGGATCTAAATTTCTTCCTTTTAGGATTGTACAAAAAATTAAAGAATGGATTATTGCCATTCGTCTGGAAAGACAATATACCAAGAATGAAATCCTAGCAATGTACTGTAATGTCTATGACTTCGGAAATTATTCTGTCGGAGTAAGTTCTGCGGCGCAAACTTATTTTTCTAAAGATCCAAAAGATTTGACAGTTGACGAATCTGCTATTTTGGTTGGAATGTTCAAAAACTCAGGTTTATACAATCCCGTTAGAAATCCAGAGGGAGTAAAGAACCGCCGTAATGTGGTTTTATCTCAAATGGCAAAAGCAAAAATGATTTCGGAAGCTGAAAAAGAAAGACTTCAAGCTTTGCCAATTACTTTGAAATTTAAGCTAGAAAGCCACCGTGAAGGTATAGCGACTTATTTTAGAGAATATCTTCGTGATTACATGAAGAAATGGGTAGCAGAAAACAAAAAACCAGACGGATCTGACTACGATATTTACAAAGACGGTCTTAAAATCTATACTACGATAGATTCTAGAATGCAAACTTATGCTGAAGAAGCGGTTGCAGCACACATGCAAAATCTTCAGCAACAGTTTTATATTGATCAAAAAAACAATAAAAATGCTCCTTTTGTAAACATTACACAAGCTGAGACAGATAGAATCATGATGCAGGCGATGAAGAATTCTGTTCGCTGGGCTCAGATGAAAGAAATGGATAAAAGCGAAGATGATATTATTGCTTCATTTAAAGTAAAAACAAAGATGCGTGTCTTTACTTGGAAAGGAGAAAGAGATACAGTAATGACGCCGTTAGATTCTATTCGTTACTACAAGCACTTTTTACAATCTGGTTTAATGTCGATGGAGCCTCAAACGGGTGCAATTAAAGCTTGGGTTGGAGGAATCAACTATAAATATTTCCAATACGATCACGTAGGACAAGGAGCAAGACAGGTTGGTTCTACTTTCAAGCCTTTCGTTTATGCAACAGCAATCGAAGAATTGAATATGTCTCCTTGTGATTCTATTTTGGACGGACCGTTTATGATTCATAAAGGGCGTCACCACGTAACAGAAGATTGGGAGCCAAGAAACTCAAACCATACTTACCGTGGTATGGTAACTTTAAAACAAGCTTTGGCTGGTTCTATTAATACTGTTTCTGCTAAATTAATTGATAGAACAGGTCCAGAAGCTGTTGTAGAATTGACGAAGAAATTAGGAGTAAAAACAGAAATTCCAGTACAGCCTTCAATTGCCTTAGGCGCGGTTGATATTACGGTTGAAGATATGGTTGCGGCGTATAGCACATTTGCAAACCAAGGAGTTTATGTAAAGCCACAGTTTTTAAGCAGAATTGAGAATAAAAGCGGTGAGGTTATTTATGAGCCGATTCCTGAGTCTCACGACGTTTTAAATAAAGATATTGCTTTTGCAGTAATCAAATTGCTTCAAGGGGTAACAGAAAGTGGTTCTGGTGTGCGTTTACGTACGCAAGGCGGTGGAAGCGGAGATAACCGTTGGACAGGATATCCATACATGTTTACAAACCCAATTGCTGGTAAAACAGGAACAACACAAAACCAGTCTGATGGTTGGTTTATGGGAATGGTTCCGAATTTAGTAACGGGAGTTTGGGTTGGATGCGAGGATCGTTCAGCGCGTTTCAAAAGCTTGACTTACGGACAAGGAGCTACAGCAGCTTTACCAGTTTGGGGTTATTATATGAAAAAGTGCTACGCCGATAAAGATCTTCAGATTTCAAAATCTGAATTTGAGCGTCCAGCAAACCTTTCTATTAAAGTAGATTGCTATCAAAGACCAGCCGTCGTAAAAGACACTACGCAAACTGAACAAAATACTGACGAGTTTGAATTGTAACATTGTTGCGATAACACTTATCTAGTTGTATATCAATCCCTTTACTAGTCTTTTGAAAGATTTGTAAAGGGATTTTTCTTTTGGTTTTATTTTTACGAAATCGTTATAATTTAATCTAAAAATCTTATTTTTATCAAAAATATTCAGCAATAAAGATAGTTTGTTATGATAACAAAAAAAGTAAATAGCGTTCAGGATGCTATTGAAGGAATTCAAAACGGCATGACCATCATGTTTGGCGGTTTCGGATTATGTGGTATTCCTGAAAATACAATTGCAGCGTTGGTAAATACATCAATTTCAGATTTAACCTGTATTTCAAATAATGCGGGAGTCGATGATTTTGGTTTAGGATTGTTGTTGCAGAAAAAACAGATCAAAAAAATGATTTCTTCGTATGTGGGAGAAAATGCGGAATTCGAGCGTCAGATGCTTTCGGGAGAATTAGAAGTTGAATTGACACCGCAAGGAACTCTTGCAGAACGCTGTCGTGCAGCTCAAGCAGGAATACCTGCATTCTTTACTCCAGCAGGTTATGGAACTGAAGTGGCAGAAGGAAAAGAAGCACGTGAATTCAACGGAAAAATGCACATTATGGAAGAAGCTTTCAAAGCCGATTTTGCAATCGTAAAAGCTTGGAAAGGAGACGAAGCTGGAAATCTAATTTTTAAAGGAACAGCCAGAAATTTCAATGCTTGTATGGCTGGAGCTGGGAAAATTACAATTGCAGAAGTAGAAGAATTGGTTCCAGTTGGGACTTTAGATCCAAATCAGATTCATATTCCGGGAATCATGGTACAGCGTATCTTTCAAGGAGAAAAATTTGAGAAACGAATTGAACAACGAACTGTAAGAGCTAGAAATTAGATAATTAGAAAATGAGGCAATTAGATAATTGTTTTGGCATTATCTAATTATCAAATTGACACATTAAAAATATGACTAAATTTAGCATAGTTCTTTTTTCGTTCTTATCGTTTCAAGTTTTTTCTCAAGGTACAAATGAACTTCGAAATCAATTACATCAAATTATTTCGAATAAAAGTGCAACTTTAGGTCTTTCTATGAAAGGTATTGAAGATAAGGATACTTTGAGCATCAATGGAAATTTAAAAATGCCAATGATGAGTGTGTTTAAATTTCATATTGCTTTGGCAGTTTTGCATAAAGTCGATGAAGGAAAACTTAATCTTACTCAGGAAATCTTTATAAAAAAGAAAGATTTAAAAGAAGATACGTGGAGTCCGATGAAAGTAGATTATCCAGAGGGAAATGTAAATTTGACTTTAGATAAAATACTTCGCTACACGGTTTCGCATAGTGACAATAACGGATGCGACATTTTGATCAATTTAGTCGGAGGTACAAAGTACATTCAAAAGTTTATAAATGAGCAAGGTATCAAGGATTTCGTTATTAAGATGAACGAAGACCAAATGAAGACGTGGAAAAATCTTTATGTCAATACCACAACTCCGATAGCAACAACAGAATTGCTTGAAAAGTTTTTTAAAGGCGAAATTTTAAAACAAGAAACGACAAAGTATTTGTATCAAATAATGTTTGAAACTTCAAGAGGTCTTACTTGGATGAAAGCTGGACTTCCTGAAAACACCGAATTAGCACATAGAACTGGAATTTCGGGCACTAATGATGCGAATCTGAGAGTAGCAATGAATGACATTGGAATTGTAAAGCTTCCAAACGGAAAACATTTCATTCTGTCGGTTTACTTGAAAGATATTACAGAGAAAAGAGGGGATACAGAAAAAATAATAGCGGACCTAACAAAAGCAGTTTGGGATTATTTTATTAGATAATTAGACAATGTGCCAATTAGATAATTAATTTAGATCGTGTTAAGCATTTTCTAATTATCAAATTGACTAATTGGCACATTAAAAAGACACATTAAAAAATTATGGCACTTAGTAAAGAAGATATAGCAAAGCGAATTGCAAAAGAGGTAAAAGACCGTTATTTCGTGAATCTAGGTATTGGGATTCCAACTTTGGTAGCGAATTATGTTCGAGAAGATATTGCAGTAGAATTTCAAAGTGAAAATGGAGTTCTTGGAATGGGGCCTTTTCCTTTTGAAGGAGAAGAAGATGCTGATATTATTAATGCGGGAAAACAAACCATTACGACACTTCCGGGAGCAAGTTTCTTTGATTCGGCTTTCAGTTTCGGAATGATCAGAAGCCAGAAAGTAGATTTGACGATTCTAGGAGCAATGGAGGTTTCTGAAAACGGAGACATCGCCAACTGGAAAATTCCAGGCAAAATGGTAAAAGGAATGGGAGGCGCAATGGATTTGGTAGCTTCTGCCGAAAATATCATTGTTGCCATGATGCATGTAAACAAAGCCGGTGAGTCAAAAATCTTAAAAAGATGTACTTTGCCATTAACGGGCGTAGAATGCGTTAAAAAGGTTGTAACTGAGCTTGCAGTTCTGGAAGTAACAGAAAAAGGTTTTAAGCTCTTAGAACGCGCGCCAGGTGTCTCAGTCGAGCACATCATCGCTTCAACTGAAGCTGATTTGATTATTGAAGGTGAAATTCCTGAGATGGTTTTTTAAGGTTCAAAGGCTCAAAGGTGCAGAGGCTCAAAGTTGAAGTGCTAAAAATAAATTTAGATAAGAGAACTTTCTTAAGGGAAGGTTCTCTTTTTATTTTAATCAATCTCGAAGAATTTAAATAGTCTTTTATTTACATTTGCTATGATTTAAAAAAATACGCCTTTGGAAAAGTTTGAAATTGATGTTAAATGGGGAAGTTATTTGTTTATAATAAATGCAGCAACCTCAATTTTAATTGCGCTACTCATGTTTTTGATAGACATTCGGAGTTTATTATATCTTTCTAATGTTCTTATACCAGTTTTTATAGTTCAATTATTATATTTTTCTATTAGAGATTTCAAAGAAAATAGAAAATATGGTTTAAGTAAAGGTTTTCGAAAGTTCTTTGCTTTTGTTAGAGTTTTGGCAATGTATTTCATCTTAGTCTCATTTTCAGACGGAAGAGGAAATATGTGGTGTTTTTCTTTATTGCTTCCTTATAGAAAAAAAGACGTTTCAGAGTTATCGGCAGACGTTGATTCAATAGAAGATGATGGAATCACACTTAATGAGTTTATGGCTACTTTAAAAAGAAAGTTCAGCAGATCATAAACTCCAAATCAAGTATAAAAAGAAAAAACCGCTCAAGGCCAGCTTTTAAAAGAGCTGGCTTTTTTTGTAGGAATTAATTAAAGGATTTGTAGCTGTTGGTTTTAATAAATTATATAAGGTTTAATACGTGGTTTTATATGTAAGTATTTATTAATCAATCAAATAATTGGTTTTATAGCTGTTTTATTACAAGATTATTACAGTTTGTTAAATAAAAATGGAATTAATGTAAAAAATGTTGCTTTTTATCGATTAAAGGCAAATTTCATCGATAATATAACACAAATAAAATATTTTTACATTAAAATAAAGTATTTACTTACATTAAATATTTTGTTTGTAATCCATTTAACCAAATTTAAATACCACATTATTATGGAAAGAAAATTACCTAAAATTATGGCGTCAGCCGTTATTATTCTTACATTTTCAGCGCCTGTATTTGCTCAGAATACAGACAAGCGCGTAAGTCAGAAAAATTTATCAGAAAATGGACAACCAAGTCTAATCACTTTTAGTGATAAATCTACCTACAAGGGAACAGATTACAATACTGTTTTTAAAGAGCAACTTGGATTAAAAGAGAACCAGTCTTTTTTGAAAGTTAAAACCGAATCAGACAGAGAGGGTTTTACTCATGAAAAGTTTCAGTTGTATGAACAGGGAATCAAAGTAGAATTTGCCAATTATTCATTACATTCTAAAGAAGGCAAATTAGTTTCTATGAATGGCGAGTTTTATGCTTTTAAAAATGTAAAAACGACTCCTAAATTATCAAGTCAGGATGCCTTTGCTCAAGCGATCGCTTACACGGGAGCAAAAGAATACTTATGGGAAAAGCCTGAAGATGCTGCGGCAATGGACTATGAAAAACCAAAAGGAGAATTGGTTTTATTGCCAGATATGGAAGAGCAGGGAGAGGATAGAAAATCAGATAAGGTTAGATTGGCTTATAAGTTTGATATCTATGCTACAAATCCGTTAAGCAGAGGTGATCTCTATATCGACGCTGAAAATGGAAAAGTCTTGTTTTATAACGCTACTATAAAACACCTTGGAGAACATAGTCACGGAGGAAAATTGGAATCTGCTAATGCAAATCAAAAGGAAATGGCTAACGCAAAAGCTGCAATTGTTTCTGCAAATGCAGCGACACGTTATAGCGGAACTCAGACCATTCAGACTACTCTAAGTGGATCTTCTTATATTTTATCTGATGGAACTCGAGGAAATGGAATTCAAACCTATAATTCTGCAAGAACAGCGACATATCCCACAACCAATTTTACAGACGCTGATAATAATTGGACAGCTGCAGAATATAATAATACGAATAAAGATAATGGAGCATTAGATGCACATTGGGGGGCTGAAATGACTTATGATTATTGGTCTGCTGTTCATGGAAGAAACAGTTATGACAATGCCGGAGCAAAAATTAAAAGTTATGTTCACTACAATTTAGTGGCCGCTGGATATCCAAATAATAATAATGCATTCTGGAACGGAAGCGTTATGACTTATGGTGACGGAACTGGAACTGGAGGATTTGATATCTTGACGGCACTTGATGTTGCTGGACATGAAATAGGACATGCAGTTTGTACTTATACGGCAAATCTTGCTTATCAAAAAGAATCAGGAGCAATGAATGAAGGTTTCTCGGATATTTGGGGAGCTTGTATTGAATATCGCGCTGCACCAACAAAATCTACATGGTTAGTGGGGGAAGATATCGAAAGAAGAACAGGACATCTTGCTTTGCGTTCTATGAGTAATCCAAAATCAGAAGGGCAACCAGATACTTATGGAGGAACCAATTGGGTGAGCCAAAGCTGTACACCAACTAGCAGTAATGATTATTGTGGTGTTCATACCAATTCAGGAGTTCTGAATCACTGGTTTTATATTTTATCAGTTGGTAAATCAGGTACAAATGATATTGGAAGCGCATATAATGTGACAGGTATAACTATCGATAAAGCGGCAAAAATTGCTTTTCGTTTAGAGAGCGTGTATTTAACCGCAAATTCTACTTATGCAAATGCAAGAACATCAGGAATACAATCTGCAATTGATCTATATGGTGCAGGTTCGGCTGAAGTTATAGCGACAACCAATGCATTTTATGCAGTAGGTGTTGGTGCTGCTTATGTAGGATCTAGTGATACTGTTGTACCTACAACTCCAACAAGTCTTGCTGCTTCTGGTACTACAGGGACAACGACTAATTTAACGTGGACAGCATCAACAGATAATGTAGCTGTTACAGGGTATGATATTTACCAAGGAACAACATTAAAAGGTTCGTCTACAACAACAAGTTATACCGTAACTGGTTTAACAGCATTAACAGCTTATAGTTTTAGTGTAAAAGCTAAAGATGCTGCAGGAAATGTTTCAGCGGCAAGTAACACAGTAAATGTTACAACTACTTCTGCGGCACTAACATATTGTACATCTCAGGGTAATAGTACTGCAGACGAAAGAATTGGTAAAGTTGTATTCGGCACAATCAATAATACATCTACTGGAACAGCAGGCTATGAAAATTATACTTCAATTTCGACAAATGCCACAAGAGGAACTGCATATACAATTACGATCACGCCGAGCTGGACATCTACAGTTTATAGTGAAGGATATGCTGTGTTTATAGATTATAATCAAGATGGTGATTTTGCAGATTCTGGCGAAACGGTTTGGACAAAAGCTACATCAACAGCAACTTCAGCATCGGGAAGTATAACAATTCCTGCAACAGCAACTCTTGGAACAACAAGACTTAGAGTTTCTATGAAATATAATGGAATTCCAACATCTTGCGAAAGTTTTTCTTATGGACAAGTTGAAGATTATTCTATAAATATAACGGCATCGGGAGCAATTGCTAATGAGAACATCACGGCTGGTTTGCTTGAAACCACAGAAATATCAAGTTTAGCATTGTATCCAAATCCAGTAAAGGACGAACTTAATGTTTCATTATCGGATAGTGCAGGATTTACATTTAGAATCACAAATACATTGGGTCAGCAAATTAGCACAGGACAAATTTCTGGAAACCCAATAAATGTTAGTGCATTAAGTACTGGAGTTTACATTATAGAATTAAATAACGGCAGTAAAAGAGTCGCTAAGAAATTTATTAAGAAATAAGAAGCTAGACCTTTCTATAACAAAAAAACCGCTCAAATGAGCGGTTTTTACTTTTTTTAAATCTTAGCAACTTAGAATCTTAGTGTCTCAGTAACTTTAAGAATTATAAATTAAACGAAGCTCCTAAACTAAAAGTCGCTTGATTATTCAAATGATAAAAAGGATCATTGTTTGAACCGTATTTTGCAATTGGGAATCCGATTTCTGTGAAAACACCAAATCCGTCAGTGAAGAAATAACGACCTCCAACATGACCTCCGAAATTATGCAAACCTAAGCTTAATCCAGGATAAACGTCTAATTCTTTTACGCCAATTACGCTAGATAAGTTAGCATTGATTCTTGCTTTTGCATCAAAACGATCTGAGAAATCTGGGTCAGCATCGTGATAAAGATCTGAACTTCCGTGGTAGTAACCATTAAAATTATCAAATCCTAGGATATAATTAGCAACAAAACCAAAAGAGAAATTTTCTCCTAAACCAAAATCAACAGAACCTTGAATTCCAGAACCACCATCTTGTAAATTAGCACCTACGTTTACTTTAATATCTCCCTTTCCTTTGAAAGCTTCTTGAGCATTAACAAATCCGAATGTCACTAAAAACAAAAGTGTAATAACCTTTTTCATAAAAATTTAATATTAATTATTGTGGCAGCAAATGTAATGTTTTAAATAAACTAATTCCTACCTTTTTCGTTAAAATAGAGTTCGTTTAAGGGTTCACTTTGCCAGTATTCTTTTGTGTCAACGTTTAAAATTGTAAGCGGACCTCTGAATGCTGCTCCAGTATCTACATTCCAAACACAAGCTCTATTCACAGGAACCGTTTCGCCGATTCGGGTAACTGGGGTGTGACCAATATAAACTTCCTTATAAACGGTAAATCTTTTAGGATAGTGTATGTCGTCTTCCTTTAATTTTGGGTCTAATGAAAGAGCTGTTTCCCAAAGTGTTCTGTCCCAATAGAATAGTTTCGAAAAATATTCCCATTTCACACCATTTAAATTGGTAAAACCAGCATGCACAAATAAGCGGTTCTGGTCGTCAAGATAATAATCCTGAAGATTTTCTAGAAATTCGATATGAGTTTTCTTTTTCTCTTCCGAGATTTTAGCGTAGCCTTCAACCGTAGCTTTTCCGCCATGTTTAAACCATGTTTCTTCATCTAGATCATCGTGTCTGTTTTCTAGCCACTCTAAAGCAAGCTGGTCATGGTTTCCTCTTATGCAGATGATATTTTGTTTGCTTTTTAAATCAATCAAATAGTCAATCACTTCAACAGACTGACTCCAGCCGTCAACGTAATCGCCCAAAAAAATTAGAGTATCTTCAGTAGTAACTTCGGCTCTTGCTAATACTTGCTCAAGTGCAAGTAATCCGCCATGAATGTCACCTATAACAAATGTTCGCATTATTTAATTTTTCGAGTAGAAGAACAAAAATAGAAAGAATAATTGGTTTGGACTCATCGAATTCACATTCTTTAAAATTTGATATGATTTATAACTATTTACGGCGTTTTTTTATTGGTTTTCCTCTGTAAATTTGCAATATGTCTGAAACACCAACATATCGTAAAATTATTCATATTGATATGGATGCTTTTTATGCATCGGTAGAGCAGATGGACAACCCTGAGCTAAGAGGTAAGCCAGTTGCAGTTGGCGGTTCAGAGAATCGAGGCGTGGTTTCGGCGGCAAGCTACGAAGCTAGGAAGTTTGGTGTGCGAAGTGCTCTTAGCGGAGTTTTAGCCAAAAAATACTGTCCAGAAATTATCTTCGTCAGACCAAGATTTGACCGTTACAAAGAGATTTCATCCAAAATCCATAAAATTTTTCATGAATATACCGACTTGGTTGAGCCTCTTTCGCTTGACGAAGCTTATTTGGATGTCACTAAAAACAAAAAAGGAAATCCAAGCGCAAGTCTTCTCGCTCAGGAAATTAGGACAAGAATTTTTAATGAAGTGGGACTAACGGCATCTGCAGGTATTTCAGTCAATAAATTTGTGGCCAAAATTGCTAGTGATTATAACAAGCCAAACGGGCAAAAAACGGTTAATCCTGACGAAGTAGAAGCTTTTTTGGAAGATTTGCCTATTCGTAAGTTTTATGGAGTCGGTAAAGTTACTACAGAAAAAATGTATCAGCTCGGGATTTTTACTGGAACCGATTTGAAAAGTAAGTCTTTAGAGTTTTTAGAGAAACATTTCGGAAAATCAGGAGCATTTTATTATCATGTCGTGAGAGGAATTCACAATAGTGAAGTAAAATCTTCCCGAATTGCTAAATCTGTAGCAGCAGAACACACTTTTGATGTAAATCTGTCTTCTGAAATTTTTATGATGGAACAATTGGAACGAATTGCTGGTTCGTTGGAAAAACGTTTAAAACGGCATAATGTTTCGGGGAAAACCATTACACTCAAAATTAAATACAGCGATTTTACGCAGCAGACAAGAAGTAAAACCTTGCCTTATTTTATTTCTGATAAAAGTTTGATAATGGAAAATGTTGAAGAGCTATTGTATCAGGAAAAAATGAAAGATTCTGTTAGATTGCTTGGAATTTCACTGAGTAATTTGAATACCGAAGTAAAAAAAGCAGTTGTCGTTCAGTTAAAATTTATATTTTGATAACGCTTATTAAGCGTATATTAAGATTCTAAGATTTTTATAACAGGATTTTTCTTGTATCTTTGAGTAAAAGGATCTATCAATCTCTTGAATTATTTGATATGAAAAATAAAAATTCTGATGATTCACTGCAACGAAATTCAGTTCCAATTCTATCTTGGGATTTTCATTACGAATATCTAAATGAGCTAAAAGGATTAAGTGATGACTTGAAAAGAGTAAGCAAAATTTCGAATGAATTTATCTGGGACGAAAAAAAGCTTAACATTCAGGAAAGAATCAAAAATGAAGTGGTTCTGGTGACAGATCTTGATTTGAAAATTGTTTTCGCGTCAAGCGGAATAAAAAAAATGACAGGTTACAAAGAGGAAGAAGTCTTAGGGAAAACCCCAAAAATGTTTCAAGGCCCAGCAACTTCCAAAAAAGATTTAAAAGATATAAGAGAAGCCGTAAAAAAGCAGATTCCTTTTGCAAAAACTCTTGAAAATTATCGAAAAAATGGACAGACTTATAAATGCAAAATTGATGCTTCGCCAATATTTAATCTAAAAGGCGAGATATCACATTTTATAGCTTTTGAAAAACAAGATTTAAGCGCATGATGGTATTTTAACCGCAAAGAGCGCAAGGATTTACGCAAGGCGCGCTATAGATTAAAAACAAAAACCGCCTATTTTGGCGGTTTTTGTTTTATATAATTCTTTGTGAACTTTGTGTAAATCCTTGCGCTCTTAGCGGTTAAGAAAAATTACAAGTTTGCAAAGAAGTCATTTCCTTTATCATCAGTAATAATGAATGCAGGGAAATCTTTAACTGTAATTTTACGAACTGCTTCCATTCCTAATTCTTCAAAGTCAACAACTTCTACTTTTAAGATATTATCTTGAGCCAAAATAGCAGCAGGACCTCCAATAGAACCTAAATAGAATCCGCCGTATTTGTTACAAGCGTCAGTAACTTGTTTAGTTCGGTTTCCTTTAGCCAGCATAATCATACTTCCGCCATTTTTCTGGAATTCATCCACATAAACGTCCATACGGCCAGCAGTTGTTGGTCCGAAACTTCCAGAAGCCATTCCGTCTGGAGTTTTTGCTGGACCAGCATAATATACTGGATGATTTTTGAAATAGTCAGGCATTGGTTTTCCAGCGTCTAACAATTCTTTGATTTTTGCGTGAGCAATATCTCGAGCAACAATTACAGTTCCGTTTAGCTTTAAACGAGTTTTAACTGGATATTGAGACAGTTTTGCCAAAATATCTGCCATTGGCTGATCTAAATCAATTTCTACAGGAGCTTCTAAATGTGGAGCCGTTTCTGGTAAAAATTGTTTTGGGTTTACCTCTAACTGCTCAACAAAGATTCCGTCTTTTGTAATTTTTCCTTTAATGTTTCTGTCTGCAGAACAAGAAACTCCTAATCCAACTGGACAAGAAGCCGCGTGACGAGGCAAACGGATTACACGCACGTCGTGTGTGAAATATTTTCCTCCAAATTGTGCTCCAATGGCACTTTCCTGGCAGATTTTCTGAACTCTTTCTTCCCATTCGTGATCACGGAAAGCCTGACCAGCCATGTTTCCAGAAGTTGGAAGATGATCATAATATCCAGCAGAAGCTTTTTTAACAGCGCTTAAGTTGGCTTCCGCAGAAGTTCCGCCAATAACCAAAGCTAAGTGGTATGGAGGACAAGCAGAAGTTCCTAAATCTTTGATTTTGGTGCGAATGAATTCGTCAAGCGATTTCTCATTTAATAAAGATTTTGTCTGTTGGTATAAATAAGTTTTGTTTGCAGATCCTCCACCTTTTGCCATAAACAAAAAGTCATAAGAAATTCCTTTTTTAGCATAAATATCAATCTGAGCCGGAAGATTCGATCCTGAATTCTTTTCTTCAAACATCGAAATCGGAACAATCTGAGAATAACGTAAATTTCTTTTCTGGTAAGTATTGAAAATACCACGGCTTAACCATTCTGCATCGTCAACACCAGTAAAAATGCTTTCTCCTTTTTTGGCCATTACAATTGCAGTTCCCGTATCTTGACAGCTTGGTAACTGACCTTCGGCAGCTACAGATGCGTTTTGAAGCAAATTGTAAGCTACAAATCGGTCATTGTCTGTTGCTTCTGGATCGTCTAGAATTTTTCTCAATTTTTGCAAATGAGAAGTTCTCAGCATAAACGAAACATCAGTCAAAGCTTCTTCAGCCAATAACTCCAAACCTTTTGGATCAACGGTTAAAACTTCACGTTCTCCAAATTTTTCAACTTTTACAAAATCAGAAGTGATTTTGCGGTACTGCGTATCATCCTTTAAGATCGGATAAGGATCTTGGTATATAAAATCAATCATTGTTTTGTTTTTTTACAAATTTAGAAATTATTTACCTAAGAAAGAATTTGAATTAACACTCTTCGACAGTTTTATGATTTTATTCGACGCTATTGAATTGATCAAACGTCATCTTTTTTTCGAAGTATGGTTTGTCTTTTACAGATAGCAGCATCTTTTTCCATTTACTGTCTTTTAATTCGAAAGATATTGAATCTGAGTGTGTAAGAATTCCCATGTCTACATTCTCATCTTCATCTGCAGGCACAAACGCAACAGTTTTGCAATAAAAGGATTTCGGATCAGAATTGGTTGAAGGATTTTCAATTTCTACCCAGCTTCCCCAGCCGCTATCAGTCATTGTGCTCCATTGGTGCACCAATTGTAATGCGCTGTTTTTTAGGTAGTACAGATAGTGGTCATGAGAATAACCGCATGCAGGATATCCAAGAGAGATTTGTATAAATGGAGAATTTTTTGAACTTTCAGATGTCAAGCCATAAGACGCCATCCATTCAGAACCTTTCTGAAAACCTTTAATTGCAATTTTTGAAGAAGCAGTTTTGGCTTTATTTTGGTAAAAATCTAAACGGTATTTTACGGTAACAATACTGTCTTTGTCTGCCTCTTGATCTACCAAATGTGCTAGAATATAATCTGTGGATGATTCTGTTCCGTCAGTATAAATAGATACAGTGTCGGTTTTGATGATCTTTTCATCATTTGTGACCTCCAATGTTTCTTGCGGTTCAATAATTTCTGCAATAGGGGCTGCAGCATCTGTAGGTTTAGTTTTTTGGCATCCTATTAAAATAAGCAGGAAAAAAAGAGTGTGGATTTTCATAATTATAATTCAAAAGTGATTTTATTCAACAGATAGAACTAAAAGTTTCTTTTTTTGATAAAGTTCAGCTAGCGAGATTTTTTCACCATTAAGATAAAAAAGCTGGTCTTCGTATTTCACTTCATAAGGATCAATCAAAAAGCAATAATTATCCCTATCGTTTAAAACACTCAGATTATCTTGATTCAATTCCACAATTTCAACATAATTGATAATATTGAGTTTGTGGGCTTCTTCTAAAGTTACGGGTGTAGTCTCATCATACCTGAAAAAGAATTTTTCTCCACCACCAGGCATTCCAAACCAAGGCATCGCTTTTCCTGAAACTAGCGAAATATAATCTGGCACTTCGTTGATAAGAAATAACCTCTGGTCCATAGTTCCAAAAAACTCAGGGAGCGATTTGTTTTCAAAAGCTTCTTTTTCTTTCCAAAAATACAGTCCTTGATTTTGCCAGGAAGGATCCTGAGGATCTGGTGCGGTGTTAGAATCAGAATAGTGCATAAATAATTCGCGAGGCATGAAAGCAAGAAGCGAGTCATTAATGAGCCAGTCCATTTTGTTGGTGTCGAATTTGTTTTGTGCTGATACAGTTTTTTCTGTAGGTTTTGGCTCTTCAGCGCATTCGATTTTCTCGGAATTCTTAGATTCCTTTTTTTTACTTAAAAACCATTTAAACATATTTGGGGGAATATTTAATTGTTTTATTTATGTTAGAAGGCTAAAGTATAAAATTATAAGAGGTTTTTTATAAAAAATATGAAAATAATGTAGGATAATGCGTCCGATTCATACCGGTAACTTATATCAAAACTTTAAAACAACAAATGTTATCTGTTGTTTTAAAGTTGTTTATGAAAAATAGGAAATGACCAATTTTATACTTTAGATTGTCTTAGAAAAACCAAGTTGCCACAAAAATAGCAGTAATAACGCAGACTAAATCAACCAAAAGCATCGTGCCTAGCGCATAACGAGTATTTTTAATGTTTACAGAACCAAAATAAACTGCAATAACATAAAATGTGCTTTCGGCACTGCATTGGAAAATACTGCTCAATCTAGCAGTCAAAGAATCTGCTCCAAAAGTATTCATAGAATCAATTAAGAAACCTCTTGAACCTGCAGAACTAAACGGACGCAACATGGCAACGGGAAGTGCATTGGTAATTTCTTTGCTTACGCCAAGATTCGAAAAGATAAATCCGATGGCATCACTAATGATTTCGAATAAACCACTGTTTCTAAATAGAGAAATTGCAACTAACATTCCTAAAACATAAGGGAAAATCGTAACTCCGGTTTTAACTCCGTTATTGGCACCAACAACAAAAGTATCGAAAACAGTAGTGTCTGCTTCTCTGAACTTTTTCTCATGTCTGAAAGAAAAAATCAGCGTAAATACAATAATTGCCAATAATATTAATCCAGAAAGGTTAGAAGTGAAATAGTTTTTTCCAATTAAATCTAAATGATTTACATACATCAACAAACCAACAATTGCAGCAATTAATCCCATCAAACCAATTAAAAGAGAAGCGCTTTTGAAATTGATTTTCTGTTTGATTCCCACAATTAAAAAAGCGGCAATAGTTCCGATAAAAGAAGTAATGATACATGGCAGCATTACATCGGCAGGATTGCTAGCATTTGCAGCCGCACGATAACCGATAATCGAAGTTGCGATTAAAGTTAGTCCAGAAGCGTGAAGACACATAAACATGATTTGTGCATCACTGGCTTTATCTTTTTCAGGGTTTATTTCCTGTAAACTTTCCATGGCTTTCAATCCAAATGGTGTTGCGGCAGAATCCAATCCCAAGAAATTGGCAGCAAAGTTTAAGGTCATGTAGGATATTGAAGGGTGATTTTTAGGAATGCTTGGAAATACCTTTACAAACACTGGACTTAAAGCTTTGGCTAGGTTTCCAGAAGCTCCAGAAACGATTAAAAGTTCCATTAATCCGCAGAAAAAGGCTAAATAAGCTATAAGTGGCAAAATCAAATCGACTAAAGTGCTTTTACAAGTCGGCAGTAAACCATCAGATTTTTGAAGTCCGCTGTAAATTTTTACAGTTTTGTTTTTGTAAACATAAGTCGTGTCAGCATTTAGCGTATCACGATTGATGATCATGGTCTGATCTGGCGCTTTTTTTATGCTGTCTTTTAAGAAGGCGGGAAGCTCCTCGATGTATTTTTCAGAAACTAAAACAGGATCGTCTTTTTTTCCATTTAAAACAGAATCAATGGTATAAGTATTGGCAGTAAATAGACTGACTACAATAAAAAGAATCGAAGAAATAAAAATAACTAACCAAAATCTGCTTAATACCATAATTGTAATTTTTTGTAAATGTAATTATTTAGCAATAAAATGCATAAATATTTTGGCTAATAGCGGTATTTATGATTATGATTGATACTAATGTTTGCGTATTTGTATTTTTAAGCTGTCTCAAAATATTTACATGTCGCTCCGCTGGAGCTTTTTGATAATGGGAAAATTAGATTTGCTACAAATATTTAGCTCTTCCAGAGCTTTTTTTAAATTTTATAAAATAAAATATAAGCAAATCAAGATGCTCTGGAAGAGCAAAATATTTATAGAAACCATTCAAGTTATAATTAAAGAGCCCCAGCGGGGCGAAATCTAAATTGTCTGTTTTTTGAAAATTAATTACTCAATCACAACTTTGGTTTCCAAATAAGTTTCAAAAGCTTTAATTCCTTCAAACAAAATCTCTTTTTTCGAACGGGCAGTTTCATTAAAAAACTCCGTTTCAATTTTTACATGATCTTTTTTAATGGTTCGTTTCCAGATTCCAATTACTTTTCCATTTTCTAAAATGACAGGTTTAAAAATACCATTATTGGTAAAAGTTTTCGATTGATGATTTCCGGTAAATGAAACTTCACGCGTTTTGTATGAAATCAAAATTTCGTCGAATGCTGGCAGAAAATGTACGCTTTCGGGAAAGTTATCCTCGATCGAACGGTTTTTAGAGAACAAATAAGTCTGATTATCAATGGTAATTGAGCTCAATTGCAACTCAATTGCGTTAATTGCTTTCTGGCAAATTGTTGGCGCAAAACCAGACCACCACGAAAAATCCAGTAAAGTTGCTGGGCCGTGACTTTCAAAATAACGCAGAGCGAGTTTGGCTAAACTTTCTTCTTTACTCATTTTGGCTTTTGGCTTTTGAACCCTTTCTTCGAGTAAAGCATAAGTGATTTGTTTGCCTTTCATTCTTCCATTACAAACTAAACCATCCAGTTCTGCATTCATCATAATGGCAGCGCTCAAAAAGTCTTCACTTGAAGTTTTCTTTATGCCAAGTTCTTGCATGATTTCGTCCCGAGTCAAATGATTATTTCCAGCCAATAATTTCTCGATGGCCGCATTGGTTTGATTTAACTTTTTCTCATCATAATCAAATTTTTTCGCAGCAGAAGCAGTAAAGCGTTTCACTTGTGGAGCCGAAAGATCAAGCATCCAATAAATATCATCAGAAGATACGAAGTGCCAAGTTGGACGAAGAATATGAGTTCGGATGATTTTTCCCGAATTAACAGCTTCTTCAATTTCTTTTTCAGAAGAATTGCAGCGAGAACCAATTGCCCATTTTGCCATGGCATAATCTTGAGCTTGCATAGCACCAAAATGATGTACGATTTCCTCAGGAGAACATTGATTTTCCTGATAAAGCTTCTGAGAAGCCATACGATGATGTGAAATCTCGGAATGAATCATTTTTTTAAACCATATAAGTTATATAAGTTCATGCAAAAGAATCTTAGAATCTTAGTAACTCAGAACCTTAGCATCTAAAGAAGTTATACATGAATAATCTCATCTTCAATCAATAAATCTTCCCGACGTAAACGCAAGAAAATCTGAGCTACAGCAATTGTATCTTTTTCGCAATAGGTAATGATTCGGTCAATATCTTTTTCGACATAATAGACATGAGCTACCTGGCTTCCGTCAATATCGCCTTTTGGCGATGGAACGCCGAGAATCTTGGTTAGCAATTTTAAAGATGTATAATGTTTATAATCGCCAAACTTCCATAATTCTAAAGTATCTAAATGCGGAATTTCCCAAGGTTTTTTACCAAATAAATTCAGTTTGTCTGGAATTGGCATCTGATTGATGATCATTCTTCGGGCAATGAACGGAATGTCAAATTCTTTTGAATTATGTCCGCACATCAAATGTTGAGGTTGATTAAAATGATTGTTGACTAGATTAGAAAAGTCTTTTAGAATTTTCTTTTCTTCACCAAAAAATGAAGTCACTCTAAAATTGCGCACATCGCCTTTGATGGTAAAAAAACCAACCGAAATGCAGATTATCTTTCCGAATTCGGCCCAAATTCCTGCTCGTTCGTAAAATTCTTCTGGAGAAAACTCGTCTTTTCGCTGGTATTGTGTTTTCAAATCCCAAAGCGATTGCATTTCCGCGTCAAGCGAATTGAAGTTTTCTTCTTCGGGAACGGTTTCAATATCTAGAAAGAGAATATTGTTGAGATTAATTTTTTCAATCATATTTTTTGCTATGTGTCTGCCACGAATTTCAAGAATTGCACTAATTTTTTGCCGATATAAATATACGCAAATTTGATTTTTTATAAATGACGAAATGTTTAATTGAGTGAATTTTCTTATTTTAAATATTGAGATTTAAAAATAAAAAGATCAAAGGGAAAAAAAATTAGCGTAATTCGTGAAATTCGTGGCAAAAAAATACTAAAACAAACTTTGCTGTAAAGACGGACTTTCATGTTCTAAAAGCCATTTTTTGCGTGATAATCCGCCAGCGTAACCGGTCAAAGATCCGTTTGTGCCAATAACGCGATGACAAGGAACTACAATCCAAAGCGGATTTTTGCCATTTGCTGAGGCTACAGCACGAATTGCTTTTACATCTCCGAGTTTTTTGGTCTGATCCATGTAGCTTACCGTTTTTCCGTACGGAATTTCCAGAAGTGATTTCCAGACTTTCTGCTGAAATTCGGTTCCTTGTGGATTCAGTGTTAAGTCAAAATCGGTTCTTTTGCCTTCAAAATATTCGTTTAGTTGCAAAACGGCATCTTGCAAAACTTCTGGAATTTCCTTAGAAACTTCATTCGTGCCAACATCAGAAACAGAAATTACGGCAATACCATTTTCGTCTCCAATGATTTTGGTGATTCCTAAAGGCGAATTGATGAAAACTGTTTCCATAATTTTTAACCGCAAGGGCGCAAAAGTTTATCGCTAAGTTCGCAAAGTTTTTTTAAATCGATAAATTATATAAGTTAAATCTGAGAAGGATTTTACCAGCCACCGCCTCCTCCGCCACCGCCTCCTCCTCCAGAGCTGCCTCCACCAGAGCTTCCGCTGCTGGAAGATGTCGAATAAGTAGTGTACGAGGTGCGAAAACTCATGAAAAACGCTGGAGAAGAAACATAGTTGCTACTATCTGTTTTAATCCATTTATTGGTATAATTTAGTTTTTTAAGAATATCAATAAATTTTAGATTCCATTCATCTTCAATTCCTAATGCAAAGGCATAAGGTAGATTTTCTTCGTAAACACTAATTGCGGAACTTTCTTCTGGTTTATAATTTAATAGATATTCTTTCAGCTTTTCGATTTCAGTTTTTGTTTCAAGTCCAAGTTCTGTATAAGCGCCTATTAGACTTAAATAGATGCTAAATCCGATAATTATTAAAAAAAGCACTAGCAAAGTTAGAACCGAATAACTTTTGTCAACATTGCTCGCAAGATACCAGCTAGAAGAAAGAAAGCCTGTAAATAGGGATAAGAAAAGACAAAAAGCAGTTGATTTATAATCTTTTTGAACAAATGTTTGTACAGCGCCTTTAAGCAATAAATAAGTAAATACGAGCATTGTAAATCCGAAAATAACAGCCCAATAAATAGTACCTTTTGAATATTGGCAATAGCCCAATAAAGCACCAATTGTAATTATAAAACCAATTGACATTTGTTTAAAATTAATAGAATGATAATCTTCTAAATTATACTGCTTTTGCAATGGTTTTTCAAGTGCTATTTTTGCTTCGTTAAAGATCTTGTACGTTTCTTTATCTAATTCAAAAGAATCTTTTTCGCTAAATAAAGTATTTAGAACTGCATTTTCTTCTTTGGAAAGACCTTCTGTTTTATTTCCAATTTTAAGCGAATATTTAAAATCATCTGCCCAAGTTTCTTTTCCATTATCTGAAATTTCGAGAGCGCCTTTTAAAGAAAGGCTGATTATGGTAACTAAAAGCGTTTGAGAATTAATGCTTTGATCGAGTATGTGTTGTAAAGACGTTGGCGAATAGAGGCTTTTTAAATCAATAGTTCTGCGTTCGCTTTTTAACTTTGGATCTTTGCCATATCTCTTCCATGAAAAATAGTAAAATGCGAAGCATGCAAAAACAACAGCAATTGCAAACCCTATTTTATCAGCGTCTAAAAATTCTTCCATTTTATAGTGAGGCCTAAAAAACGGCTGATTAACAATGCTTTTAGGAAAACCTGCGGCAATAGTAAAACCTTCTTCTTTTTTTAGATTTTTGGAAGTGAAATAGACAGTGTTATCTATAATTTTTGAATCGCATTCGTGCGCTTTCGAACCCAAAACGCCAGTATAACAAGCTGTTTGGAATGCTTTTGCAGATTTTGGTAAGATCAGTTTTGCTGTAACATTGTCAATTTCAAAATCCCAATAATTACCCGTTACGTTCCAGTAAACTTCATCAAAGTCGTTGTAAGAATGCAATTGGGCTTCTACTTCGTAAGTTATTTTGTAAGTGTGATTTCCTTTTGCAATAGGATATTTTTTGTCACCAATATAGATTTTAAATTTTTCAAATCCCGAAGACGCGCGATATGGCTCATTAAAGCCGTTTCGGGTAACACTTAAAACCGTGTAGTAATTGTTTTGGGACGCTTTTGGAGAAGTGCTCTTTATGGGAAGTTCCCTAAAGATGCCTCGCTGTATTTGTGTGCCATTAGCATAAACTTTAATAGTTTCGGTAACAATTAGATTTCCATTTTCCTTAACAACGATATCGGCGTGAAATTGTTTTATTTTTTCTGCTTCCTCGGGAATAGAATCGTTTTGGGAGTAACTTTGGAAAAAAGTAAACAGTAAAATACTGATTGAAAATAGAAACCTGAATTTTTTCATCTGGGAAAACACTTATTTTTTATGAAGGAAAAATAGTGTTTTTATTTAATTTTTTAGCTTGATATTTTTTTAAAGACTTTAATTTTTTAAGCAAACGATTAGAAAGTCATTAATAGTCCACAATTTGATTCTTTTGCGTCCTGGTAAATCATAATTAGCTCTTCATATACATTTATGATTTTTTCATCAAAGTTTTCGGTTTCGCAGATTTCTTCAAAATTTTCTTTTAAACTTACGAGTTCTCTATGAATATCAGTAACATGTTCAGAATTTACAAAACCAAGTCCCATTTTGTTTGGATCTAGGATAAAGTTTTTAAAATTTAGCGATTCCCCTAATATGTAATATTCACGGTTATATTTCAAATCGAGGTCATCGAATAATTCTAATAATGATTCCCAAACATAAGACAACCCCAATTCTTCATCAGGATTATAATATTTTGTCATTGCAAAATCTGCTAATTCTTGAATATCTTCGGTTTCTAATTCTTCGACCCATTCAGATGTAAGTTCTTCTCCTGAATAAGGTGATTTTAGATGATCCAAATTTTGGTTTATGAAAGAAATTAGCAATTCTTCGTTATCTGTTTCTCCGGCAGTAAGAATGATTTCTGATAATTCTTTTGTGAAGGCAGACGTGTTAAACAAAAATGATTTGTGTTCTATTGACATAGCGTTTGCTTTAAAATTTTTGCAAAACTATTTTAAGAATCAATCTTTAACAGCCCAAAAAAGACATAATTATGTTGTTTTAAGCTTAACAGGACTTACAATGAATGGTTTAATTTTAAAATGGGTTAATAGTTTTCTAAAGCGAATTTATAATTCAGATGATTTTCAATCTTTTCGCTTGAGATTACTTTTTGAATGTTTGATTTTTCAGAACTGAATTTCGGTAAAACCAAATCCATTTCAACAGCTTTAGAAGTATAATATTTTTCTCGTGTTGGATGATAAGGAGCAACAGCATTAAAAGTCTCATTCCATTTTGACTGGTTTATGATGGCTTCAATAATGCCAGTGCAGTCTTTCTGATGAATTAAATTTATTGGAGCATCTGGATTTTCTAGGTTTTCTTTTCCGGCAAGAAATTTTACAGGATGACGATCTTCTCCAATTAATCCGCCAAATCGTAAAATTGTACTTTCGAAATTTTGATTTTCAAGGAGAAGATTTTCGGCTAAAACTAATTGTTTGCCACTCTCGGTGTCTGGATTTGGAATGGTTTCTTCTGTTACAAGACCATTGTCATCTCCGTAAACAGAAGTTGAACTTACAAAAAGCACCTTTTTAACCGTCGATTTTTCTATAAACGGAATTAGGTTTTCGATTTTTTCGACAAAAATTTTCTTCTCCGAACTTGAATCGACTGTTCTCAATTTTGGCGGAATGTCTATTATTAAGATTTCGCTTTCTGCTAAAAAAGCAGTAATGTTTTCAGAAACATTTTCGCTTTCGATAGTCACTAAAAAAGGATTTATTCCCGCATCTTTCAAAATAGAAAGTTTGTTTTCTGAAGTTGTTGATCCGTTTACTGAATGGCCTTTTGCTGTTAAGTTTTTTGCTAAAGGAAGTCCTAACCAACCACAGCCGAGTATACTTATTTTTGTCATTTTTCTCTTTTAAGGTTCAAAGGAACAAAGCGGCAGAGGTTCAAAGGTTTTTGTTGAATTGTGTCCAGCTTTAGCTGGATGAAATTATGAGTTGCTTTAAATTGGCTTTAGCCGAAATCCACTTTTAGGCTAAAGCCTCGCTAATCACCTTATAAAATCTCCAGCTAAAGCTGGAGGCAACTAATCTTCTTGAATCAAAAACTTTGCGTCTTAGCGACTTTGCGAGATTAAATTTTTACAAAGTTAACGTAAATCTCACTTTGTCTTTTCCTTTTGCACCCATTCTGTTATAGAATTTAATAGCTCTTGTATTAAATTCGGGTGTTTGCCATTGAATATTGACGCAGTTATTTTCGGTTCCGATTTCTTTTAGCTTTTCTATTAATTTTTCGCCAATTCCTAAACCTCTTGTTTCTTCTTCTAAAAATAGGCAATCCATATAGAGAAATGTTTGTGCGTTCCAAGTAGAAAAATCAAAAGTATAAGATGCGTAACCAACAATAGTTTCTTCTGTGGCAACAACCAGGCAGAATAATTTAGGATTTTGGCTAAATAAAGCGTTTTTCAAACCTTCTTCTTTTCCTTTGGGAGAAAATTCGGCCTTTTCAAATTCAGCATGTTTTTGAAGTAAAACAATGAGTTTGGGTAAATCGGTTATTTTGCAGTTTCTTATTGAATATTCCATTGTAAATTGATTTCGTTTTGTAAAAAACTAATAAAATGATGAAAATAATCGGGGTAATTTTCGTTGGCACGCGTTGCAATAAAGTGTTTTCGTTTCAAACCACTCTTTCCAATTTTTACTGCTTTAATTGGGTTATTTTTTAAATGTGGTTGCAGTGCCCATTTTGCCATTGACATAACACCCATATCTGCTTTTACCATTTCTAGAGAAGCTTCCGTTAAAGGCATCGGAGTTATCTTTTTCGGATTTACTTTGGCTGGAGCCAAAAGAAACTGATGAATGGTAACGGTTTCCAACGGAAGCGAATGGATAATTAAATGTTCGCTGATGAAATCCTCAGCAATTACATATTTTTTATCGGCCCAAGAATGATTTTCAGAAACGACCATTACCATTTCGTCTTGAAAAAGTTCGGTGTATTTTATATGATTGTCTTTAATGGTATCGCTTACAATGGCAATATCTATGGTATTCTCTAATAATTTCTGCAACGGAATATGTGTTGCTTCGGCTACTATTTTTAATTCTACATTGGGATATAAGAGATGAAATTGTTTTAAAACCGAAGGAAGCCAGTGATAACTCGAGAAACATTCGGTACTTATCCTGATTTCGCCAGATTCGCCAAAAACCATTTGTTTGATCTGTGTTTCAGTTTCAGCAAGTTTAGTAAGGATTTCATTGGCTACGCCATAAACTTTTTCGCCCGCTTTTGTGAGAACCAATTTTTTATTGACTCTCAAAAAAATAGCAGTACCCAATTGATATTCGGCCTCTTTGAGCTGATGACTCAAAGCAGATTGTGTCAAATGAAGTTTATCGATCGCTTTCGTGATGCTTCCTTCTTCTACGATTGCTTTTATCAATTTTAAGTGGCGTATTTCCATTTTTTGACGAATTAATACACAAAGAAACAAAATTTTAGATTGGCTTTTGTATGAAAAAAAGTAATGCTTTTTATGAATTCTTTTCGTTTTTATGGTATGAAATCATCTGCTACTTTTGGAAAACAAAATCAATAAAACACAATCAAAATGGAAGCACAAATTAAACATTACGAAAACAAGTTAGCTTATGAAATGGATCCTTCAGATTTGTTTGAAGCATTAAACGATGGTGAAAAAATTATTGTAATCGATGCTAGAAGAGCTTTTGGTTATGAAGAAGAACATATTCCAAATGCTATCAATATTCCGCATCGCGAAATGAATGAAGAAACGACCAAACATTTAGACAAAGAGGTGTTGTATGTGACGTATTGCACCGGAATTGGCTGCAATGCTTCAACAAAAGGCGCTTTGAATATGACAAAACTTGGATTTAAAGTAAAAGAATTGATTGGTGGTCTAGAATGGTGGAAAATTGATGGTTTTGCAACTGAAGGCACAAAAAGTGTGAAACAAGGCTTAAAAATAGAATGCGCCTGCTAATTTTTTGGTGTAAAGGAACATAGGTTCAAAGGTTTTTCAACATATCTAAAAAGCAAAAAGCACTATAAAATAGTGCTTTTTTTAATCTTTGTACCTCTGTACCTTTGCTTCTTTGAACCTAGATTTTTAAGATTCTACTATGGTTTTTAATGCCTGCAGAATTGGATTTTCTTCTCCTTGCGGTTTCTCTTGAACTGCTCCAGGACGATTATCCTCCTGAATTATTTCGAGTTTTGTTTTCTGATTTTCTTCCGTTAGAACATAATTCATTATGAAATAATTCTCAGGTTTATCTTCTAATCCTGGTCTTGGAAAAAACAAAGAATATTTGATTTTCTGATTTTGGACAACTTCTAAAACTGTTCCCCATTGCTCAAAAACTTGGCCTTCCCATTCATTCCTAAATCTTATTTCATTGCCGATTTTCCAATCAGTAATTAAATCACTTCCATATTGCCACTGTTTGACTAATTCTGGTTTTGTCAGTACACTCCAGACTTTTTCAACTTGGGCATTCAAAACGATTGTAGAAATATTTGTTGCCATAGTATTAGTTTTTAGCTTTGATTAAGGTTGCGGTTGTGTAACAGGTTTGATGCTGTCTTTTGGAACAGCTAAGCTATCTACAGGAACAACAGGTTCAATCGGTTTTACGGGCGGTGTATATCGTTTGATCTTCTGCTGAATCAGAACAGCATCGTTTAATACAAATGGAGTTGGCATCATCCAATTTTCTCTTGGTTTAACATTTAATAATGGATTGCTCATTAAATCGAAAGAACTTTCAATTAAATCCATATCAAAAACAGTCGATTTGTTGATGTAAAATTCCATTTCAAGTGGCTCGTTGCCTACAACATAATAACATAAAATTTTGCTGTCTGCTCTTTCCAGACGATTTCCTTTTTCGCCAGAAGTCGATACTCCGTTTGCTTTAAAATTATAGAAGGTCATTTTTGGATTTGCATAGATATCGTAGCGGTTTACTTTTCTGTTTGGAGTAATTTTGATTTTTAAGTATCTATTATTTCCAATAACGCTATCTCTCAAAAACTGAATTGTAGGTTTCTGAACATCAATAACAGGTGCAATAGCGCTGTATGTAAAAGTAGTATTGTATTTGCTTGAAAGAGGAAGTGTGTTTAAACCAACAGCTTTTTGATTTTTTTCGCCTAAATACGATTTAGTCCAATCGTCTAAATTAGTGTCGTAAGTCGTCCAGACAGCAGAATTGTTGTCGGCATTGTAAACGTATAGTAAGCTGTTCGATTTGGCTTTACCATATTCGTAACCCGAATTATATCCTGCGTAAGCGAAAAATGAAATTGAAGTAATAAAAAACACTACAATCCAAACTCCTTTTTTAGCGAAAGCGCCAAATATCGGAAGTAATAATCCGAATAATAAAACAGTCAAAATAGCACTTCCGTATAATATTTTAAGCCCAAGACCAATTGGGAACATTACGATAAAAGGCGCAACAATGGCCAGAGCAGGAATAGAGAATATTAAATTCATTCCTAAACTGTAATGTTGCGTGAAGACAAATATTCCAAATAACAATATTCCGAAATAAACAGGAATAATTAAGAAACCTGCACCTGTTAAGCTATTGGCTAAAAATGCGTTAATGATAATCCAAAGCAGCAAAGGAGCCACAAAATGGTTCATAGTAGTTTTTGCTTCAGAGAAATGATGGTAGAAAGCAAAACAGATAGCAATGCTCAATGTAACAAAAGCACCAATATAGGCATGTCCATTATAAGTAAATCCGTTTAGAAGATCAGAGTACTGTGGATAAATTTCAAGGATAAGCTTCCATCCCAAAAATGTAACCAATCCAGCAATTATAATAGATCCTAAAAGTGGAACAAACCCTTTGAAGATTTCTGTGAAAGTGATAATTCTTTTTACTCTTCCGACAAAAATGAACAAAACCAATAATCCAAAAGCAATAAGTGTCATTGGCATTACCCAAGTAAACGGGTAACTAATGAATGAAAAAGGTGCACTGAAATAAACATTATCTTCTGTAGATTCTGTTTGATTTAAATCAATGTTTGTAAAGTATTTTAGCAAAGGCATAATGTAAGTGCCCTGGTGCGCTAATGTAGTTTTGTTTAAATGCTGAATATCGTCTTGCTGTGTGTGATAGTTAAAATGGCCATCAATGAAAGCAAAATTGAATCCTTGAATATTTCCTTGCTCTCTAAAAACAGTCAGATCGGTATCATTTGGAAGCATTTTGTAGATGCTGTACATCAAAGAATTTGAAACAGGATGAGAAGGTTTTGCTTTAGTAAATTCCTCAACCAAAGCCTGATTTCCTTTATTGGTTTCCATCAGCATATAGCTTGGTCCAGAAGTTCCTCTTGCTTCAAAATTTAAAACCAAACCAACGTCTTTTGCCCAAGGGTGTTGGTTTACAAATAAAGCAGCTCCGTTTAATCCTAATTCTTCTGCATCAGAGAATAATATGATAATATCGTTTTTTTGAGGCTGTTTTGAGTATAAAAAGGCACGTACACCTTCTAAAATTGTTGCGACTCCAGAAGCATCGTCGCTTGCACCTTTTGAGAAAGAATGTGGTGCACTGTCGTAATGAGAAAGAAGTAAAAGTGCTTTTGTATTATTTGTTCCTTTAATGCGGGCCAAAATATTTTTTGACTTTACCAAAAGACCTTTATCATTTAGAGTAAAACCTTCCTGAACACTCGTCTCTAATCCGATTCTGTTTAATTCTAGTTTAAGATAATTTGCAACAAGTTCGTGATTGGTAGATCCTACATAGTGTGGTTTCTGTGCTATAATCTCAACTTGGTTAAAAGCTCTTTCGGTCGAAAATTCAGCAAGCGCTTCATCGTCCTTAGAGATTCCTTGCGGCATCATCGTGGCGTATATAATGCCAAGTAAAGCGAGAACGCAGACTATGGCTAGAATTGAGGTGGGGTTTTTTCTCATGGTGAATAATACTAACTATATTTCTTTTTTAACAAGCATAAAATAATCATTGTCCAAGGAACGATAACCTTGATCGTACAAGAAATAATATGTATTTCCTGTCTTGGTCTGTAAAATGTTTGTAAAGAACTCAAAATCAAAGCCTTTTGTTAATAATTTGTCTCGAGAAGCTTTCGATTTTCCGTCTACATTTAACTCTGCCAAAATACGGTAATTTTTGCGTAACTTGTTGTTTATATTTCGCATGAAATTCGTACTATCTTTATTTATTTTATTATTGTAGGCATTTCGACAGCTGTCTGAGCAGAATTTCTTGTCTTCTCGGCCGAAAATTTTGGCTGAGCATTCGAGGCATGTTTTCATTAATTCAATTTTTTAATTTCGTAAAGGTCAGATCTTCTGTCTTTTAATGTTTTTACACTTCCATGTTCATGAAGTTCCTTTAGTAAGGTTAAATCGACATCCACAATAAGCGTCATTTCTGTGTTTGGAGTAGCCTCAGCTTTGATTCCGTTACTTGGAAAAGCAAAATCAGATGGCGTAAATACAGAAGCTTGCGCATATTGAATATCCATATTGTTTACTTTCGGAAGATTTCCAACGCAACCTGCTATGGCTACATAACACTCATTTTCGATGGCACGGGCTTGCGAACAATGTTTTACACGAGTGTAACCATTTTGTGTATCGGTCAAAAATGGCACAAACAAAATATCCATTCCTTCATCTGCCAGAAGCCTCGAAAGTTCTGGAAACTCGACATCATAGCAAATTAGAATTCCAATTTTACCACAATCAGTATCAAAGGTTTTAAATTGAGATCCGCCTTTCATTCCCCAATGTATAACTTCGTTTGGCGTGATATGAATTTTGGTATACATTTCTGAAGTTCCGTCTCTTTTGCATAAGAAACCAACATTGTAAAGATTCCCGCCTTCCAAATAAGGCATACTTCCCGTAATAATATTGATGTTGTATGAAATGGCAAATTCCTGGAAACGCTTGCGAATTGGATCAGAGTGGCGTGCCAATTCTCGAATGGCTTCAGCTTCAGATAAATGATTATAATCGGCCATTAAAGGCGCAATAAATAATTCCGGAAAAAGAGCAAAATCAGAGCCATAACCCGAAACGGCATCAATAAAAAATTCGGCTTGTTCAAAAAGGGCTTCGACATTATTAAGCGGACGCATCTGCCATTGAATCAATCCCAAACGTATAATTTCTTTCTTCAAATTAATCAGTTTCGGACTATCATCATAGTATATATTATTCCATTCTAATAAAACCGCAAATTCTTTTGATTCTTCGTCGCCTTCCAAATAATTTTTGATGACTCTCAATACGTGAAAATCATTGCTCAGCTGAAAAGAAAGAACAGGATCGTATAATTCTTTGTTTCGCACTTTTTCTATATATGCTTTTGGAGACAGTTTTTTGGCGTGTTCTCTGTAGTTCGGAATTCTTCCAGCAAAAACAATTGCTTTTAAATTTAGCTGTTCGCAAAGTTCTTTTCTAGCATCGTATAATCGGCGTCCTAAACGTAAACCTCTATAATTAGGGTGAATAAAAACATCTATTCCGTATAAAATTTCTGCATTTGGATTATGAGTAGAGAAGGTGTAGTTACCACTAATCTGCTGATAATTATGTCTTTTTTCTACCAGTTTTTCATCGACAATAAGAGATAGGGCAGAGCCGACCACTTTTCCATCAACCAAAATCACAAGCTGGCCTTCTGGAAAAATAGAAAGCAGTCTTTCTATATCATCAGATCCCCAATACGAATCGGCCATTTCTGGATACGATTCAATCATTGATTTCTTTAATTGTCTATAGTCCTCAATTTCAAGGTTTCTTAACTCTACTTTTTTGATTTTTGCCTGCATATCGTAAGATTTATCTCAAATATACAAAAAACAATTTCCATTTACAAACGCTTACAAATAGTTACAGTCGATAGTAAATAGTTAACAACCGACTGTCAGTGTTGGAGTTTCTCATCTTTGCAGTGTTGAATTCGATAAACGATTCAAATGAATAGTAACATTAAAATAGTATACGCCATGAGTGCAATTAGAAACAAAGTACAGTTAATTGGGAATGTTGGTAATGACCCAGAAATTAAAACATTAGAAAGCGGTAGAAAAGTTGCTCATCTAACAATCGCAACAAATGAGATTTACAGAAATGATAAAGGCGAAAAAGTAGAGCAAACCGAATGGCATCGCATAACAGCTTGGGGAAAAACAGCAGAAATTATAGAAAAGTTTGTAGTGAAAGGAAAAGAAATTGCCGTTGAAGGAAAGCTAACTCATAGAAGCTACGATGATAAAAACGGCGAAAAACGCTATATAACTGAAGTGGTTGTAAATGAAATTTTATTGTTGAGTAAATAATACTTTTCTGAGAATAGTTAAATCCCACAGGTTTTATCTCGAAGCTCAAGTTAAACCCGACAGGTTTCAAAAACCTGTCGGGTTTGTTATAAAGAATAATATTCCGTTAGGAAAATCTCATCGGTATATTGTTTTTATAAAATTGAAACACCATTTGCATCAGTAGTAAGAACTTCGCTCATGTAATCAAAGAACGGTCTCATGTTTTTAAAAGCATCAAGAGCCAGTTCTAAAAATTGCGGACTTAATACTTCTTCGTCCGTAAAACGTTTTATGACCAAAAATTGTTTGAAACGAAGCAAGTCAATAGCAGGATGATCAACATCAAAACCTTTTGGCTTTGTTTTGAGCTGCTCTCCTTGCAAAGTGCCAAAATTGCTTTTGAAAGATTCAGAATTCAATATTTCTTGAAAAGTCTCTGGATCGTGGGCAAATTCGGTTCTTATTCTTTTTAAATCTGTGGCATTTGGTCCCCAGAATCCACCAGCGAAAAAACTGTTCCCTTTTTCCAGATGAAAGTAGTAACCGCCTCGTCTTGCTGCAGTTGCTCGTGTATAGCTTCCGCCCCAAAATGTTTTGAAAGGAGTTTTGTCTTTAGAAAATCGAATGTCGCGATAAATTCTGTAAACACTTTTTTTGCCCGAAGCATTTTCTAAAACATCAGTTTTGGAAAGTTCCTTGAGTAAAGCACCTGCAAAGTTTTCAATATGATTGAGTTCTATTAAATATTGCGGTTTATGTTCTTCAAACCATGGTTTATTGTTGTTCATTTTCAGCTCAGCTAAAAAATCAAGACTAGATTTGGGAATTGTAATAGTGTTTTCCATAATTGAATTTAAAAATCGAAAAATAGACTGCAATTTAAAACTAAAAAACCCACCAGAGAAATCTGATGGGTTTTTCTATATCGCGTTAAGCAGTTTTTTTGAATAAGTCAAACATAGGACAGCGGGAGCAGCGTTTCTTTTCGCTCTTTTTATATTTCTCGCAACAAGAAGATTTACAGTTCTCAATCTTCTTAATTTTATCAAGGATATCTTTGTTTTTCTTTTTCTTTTTATCCTTTTTTTTGTCCTTGTCTTTTTCTTTCTTGCTCACTTTTTCCTCTGAATTTTAAAAACAGAGACAAATATAAACCAAAAAAGTTATTTTTAAATATTCTAAATAAACTTTAACTTTTTTTATTTAGGATTGATTGCGATTGAACTTGTAACGGTTAATTGCTGAATATCACGATCAAACAAATAAAGTCCGCCTTTATCATCTCCAATCAAGTTGATTTTATCCAAGATAGATTTAGCTGTAGCTTCTTCTTCAATTTGTTCAGAAACGTACCATTGTAAGAAATTGTGTGTTGCATAATCTCTTTCTTCAAAAGTAATGTGCACTAATTCGTTGATAGATTTTGAAACAAAAAGTTCGTGATTATAAAGCTCTTCAAACATTTCTTTGAAAGTGGTGTAAGTTGTTTTTGGTGCTTTAAGATCTGTTACTTGAGCATGTCCTCCGCGTTCGTTTACATACTTAACCAATTTAAGCATGTGTGCACGCTCTTCGTCTGACTGTGTGTACATAAATTGAGAAATTCCCTCTAATCCTTGTACTTCAGCCCAACAAGCCATAGAAAGATAAGTTTGCGAAGATTCTGCTTCTATGCGGATTTGCTTATTTAAGGCCGATTCGATATTTTTTGCTAACATAATAAGTGTCTTTTTGGTAAAATTAAGAAAAATTATTCATTAGACTTTTGAGAAACCTCTAAAACATTAGACTTATGGATTAGTTCTTAATAAAATTTTGCTAAGCCGACCATTTATAGAATTATTTTTTAAACGAAAAAAGCCCTTAAGAAAAAATCTTAAGGACTTTTAATCAAGTCTTAAAAAGAAATTATTTTACAATAAAAGTAACTCTTCTAGCTAATCTTCTAGCTTCTTCAGAATCTTTTTGGATTGATGTATCTGCACCATTTGCCACAACATTTAAACGAGAAGAAGCAATTCCAGCTTTTTCAAAAATTGTTTTTACGTTTGTTGCTCTAGTGTTAGATAGTTTTTCATTGTACTCCGCTTTTCCAACTTGGTCAGCATAACCTACAAGGTCAAGAGAAGCAGAAGGGTTTCTTCTTAAATAGTTTAAAACCACATCAATCGCAGCAGTTGAGTTCTCTATTGGAGTTGTTTTGTTGAAATCAAAATACACACTGTAATACTTGTCATTAATCATTCTTTTGATTAATTCATTATCACTTGGTTGTGTTCCTACTTGTTTTTCGACAACTACTTCTTTTTGCGTAGGTCTGTTTTTGATTTGTGTTTCAAGATCAGCTACTTTGCTTTCTAAAGCAGAAATGTCAGCATTGTTACCATCACTTGACATTACTGTCCAGTCTGCATGTTTTGCATTTTTACCTAAGTAAATGTTTAAACCAACAGTTCCGTTAAAAATCAATCCAGAAAAACCTCTGTTTTCAGCAACATATACTCCATTAAAAGTATGATCTTGTGATGCATTTAGAATAGTTGAGAAATCTCCAGTTAAAGCGATTCTGTCTGATAATCTTATCTGTCCAGTTACACCAGCAATAAAGTTACCTACTTCGTCTGCTCCTTTAAAATTATCACTTCTTAGTTGACCATAACCAAAACCAGCATGTCCTAATAAACCAATAGTCTTAGTCCAAGTTTCGAAATTCATGATTCGTCCTAAGTTGGCAACAGCTTGTAAATCTACTCTATAGTATCTTGAATCAAAATCGATAGAGTTTCCTTTTGGATCAAAACTGTTGTACCCAAAGTCTGCCTTCAAACCAAACTTGTTGTTAAACATATAGCGCACTCCTAAATCTCCAGTCCATGGACTTGCAGTGTTAGTCGTATAACCACTATTAAATGGTCGTTGCGGTTTGTTAAAACCAGCACCTAAATCAATAGACCATTTATTAAAATTGTTATTGCTTTCTGTTTGAGCATGTACTCCAGTTAACGCTAGGGCAAATGCAAGAGTCATTACAATTTTTTTCATTATTTTTTGATTTTAAATTTGGTTCAAAACAACGACAAATTGTAGGTAAAAACTTTCCTTAAAAGTCAAAAAAGTATTAAAATAAGACAATAGCCTAAAAATCAAGGCTTAAAATAAAAAGGATGATAAAAATAAACGCGCGTTTATTTTTGTAAGCTACTGATAAAGACTTGTTTAGTTGAATCCGTCAGTAAATTTGCGCAGAACCAGTTGTTTTGCAACAATGTCATAATAGCTTAAAATAGTATAATTACTAAGTTTAAGGGTATTTGGAAGGGCAGCTTCCTTATGTGAATCTAGAAAATAGTAGACTTTATCAGCAGCAAAAGGCTCGTGCATTTCTTGGGTTAATTCTAGCTTTTTGGTCCAAATGCTTTCAAAAAAAGCAGAATAGTTTGTTTCAATATTGTAATAATTGTTTGAAGGGAAATCTCCAAAAGAGTCATTAAAATTGAAACCGTTCAGAGAAATCGATTTTAAATCGCTGCCCGAACCTCCTAAAGTGATAAAGAGATTTTTTTGATTTTTATAAACCGAAATCCCGGCATCAAGAGAAGACAATACGTTTAAAAACTTGGCTGTATTTTTTAACTGTTTAGGCTCACGATCTTCAATCTGCATTAGTAAAGGTGAATTAGCAAAACGGATAGTGTCTTTTTTGGTAACGGCAAATGATTTTATAGATTCACCAGATTCATAATTTTTTATATCAAACAAAAGTTCGTCAGCGTTAACATTAATCTGATATAATTTGTTTTCATGGTAATAAGAGTTAGATGATTTTGGATTTTTATCTCCAACAGGCTTCATAAACGTCTTCTCTATTATTTCCTGACTTTCTAAATTAATATCAAACAATTGTGTCTTTCTAAAACTTTGATCCAAAGTCAGAATCAAACGGTTTGGGAGAGTGTAGATTTTGCTTTTGGCACTAACCTTATACAGCGGATTATATTCGCCAGAATCCATTTTTTCAATCGGGTTTTCATTCAAAATCTGGTTAAATGTTCTAGGCTGTGTTTTTCTATCTATGAATTTGAAAGAGCTGAAATCGAGAAATCTTTCCTCAGCCATTCCGTTTTTAAAAACAAAAGCAGTCAATGCCTGTTTTGTTTTGCTTTGCATCAATAAATAAAAATTGTTGTCTTTTTGATATTGGGTTATGAGATAGTTTTCGTCAAACGGAATTTGAAATTTTAATGCTCTTGAAGTTTTGTTTTCCAGATAATATTTAATTAGAATAATTGTTTTTTCTTCTTTAGAAAACCAATACAAAGTCGGATTTCCGTCTTCGCTAAAACTATAACCCATCAAAGATCTGTTTTCAGTGTACTGACGGTTTGTGACAAATTTGTCTCTTAAAAATAAAGCGCTATTGTATTTTAATATCGAAAGACTGTCTGCGCTTGCGGCAAAAACAAATACGTCATGAGTAGCGGTATTTTCACCAACCATGATTTCAGATTGTCCTAGTTTATTTTTTAAATCGATTGAATAAGAGGTCAGCACTGTCTGACTTAACAGGACAGTACTGGAGATTAAAAACAGAAAAAGGAAAATTCGTTTCATATGTTTTTGGGCGCAAAAATCGTTCCGCTTATTTTATTGATTCATAAGCTCTTGAAAAAGATCTACAAACTGACCAACATGCATTCCATCCATCAAACCATGATGAACATAAACCGCCATTGACATCGTTCTTTTTCCAGTTTCTGAAACCATCATTTTGCCAAATGAAATTTTTGGACAGCTGTCTGGATATGTAAAACTGCGTGCATGAGTTATCGAACTAAAATTCAGCCACGGAATTGCCGAAAAATGAATCAGATTATCATCATCAAAAGATCTTGTGAAAAGTCCAGTTGTGTTTTGAATGCGCTCGATTTCGGTTAATGCAATTTGTTCGAATGTTTTAAAATCTGGGTGATATTCAATTAAAGAAAACCCAAAAGTGCCATCTTCACGACCAATTGTTGCCGATGCATCAATTTGGTCGTTAATGTATATTTTGTCTTCTGAAATTCGATATCTAAAATTTTCAATGGCATTTACTGCAACCAAAGTTTTATGCAAATAGAAATTGAAGAAAGAAGCGTTGATGCTTTTTGCAGTTTGATACGCTTTTGTGCAGTCAATTTCTACGGTGACACCAAAAAAAGGCTCTTCCATTTGTTTAAAATGGGCAAAATGCTCTTTTCTATTCCAATTTTCTAGGTCTAAAAGTGTTTTCATTATAATAAATTCGGAACGACTTCTGCAATAGTTTCAAATGAACTAAAATGCTCGTGTTCTATAGTGTGATTAATTTTTTCGTGTTCCCAAGTAGTGTGAAATGGAATATGAACGGCATAACCGCCAATTCCTAAAACTGGAAGAACATCTGATTTTAATGAATTTCCGATCATCAAAAATTCGTGCGGTTCAATATCTAAACGGCCTAAAAGTTTCTGATAATCGATTTCTTGTTTGTCTGACATTACTTCGATATGGTGAAAATAATGTCCCAAACCAGAACGGTGCAATTTACTGTGCTGATCTTTTAAATCGCCTTTTGTAGCAACAACCAATTTATATTTTCCTTTTAAGGCAGCGAGAGTTTCTTCAATTCCGTCTAAAAGCTCGATTGGTTTTTCTAGTAATTCTTTTCCGTATTGAATAATCTTTTCAATGACTTCCATCGGAATGGTATTATTTGAAATATTCATTGCGGCTTCAATCATCGAAAGGATATAGCCTTTGATTCCGTAACCATATAATGGCAGATTGGCAATTTCTATTTTGAATAATTCCTGCGAAATGCCTTGATGCGAAAGATAATCTTCCATCAAAGCGCAAAATTTATGTTCGGTTTCTTGAAAATAAGGTTCGTTTACAAACAAAGTATCATCGGCATCAAATGCGATTACTTTAAGATTTGGTATTTTAGTTTTATGTAACATGGTGTTTTTGTTTCAAGTTTAAAGTTTTCTTTGTTTCAGGTTTTTTAGCCACGACCCGAGCGATAGCGAACAGGCGAAGCAATTCACGAATTAAACTAATTTTTTGCCACAGATTATTAGGATTAAAAAGATTTTGATCTGCCTAATCTGCTAAATCTGCGTGAGATTTTTTTTCGCCACGAATTCACGAATTAAAATAAATTTTTAGCTACTTCTGATAACTAATTGTGAATTACACTAATTTTTTTTAATGATTTTCTGTTAAGATAAAAAAATATTCTGCTCAAATCTGTGTTATCTGCGTGAAACCTTTTTCTTAATCCTTAGAAAAAAGCCCTTTCAAAGAAATTGTTTTATCGTAAAATGTAATTCGGATTCCGAAAAGCAGAATGATTCCGCCGAAAACCATCTGTAAAGTTATTTGTTCTTCCAAAAACAACCAAGCTAAAATTGAGGTAATTACAGCTTGACTCAATAAACTTAGCGAAACCCTCGTTGCACGCATGTGCTGAGTCGCATAACTAATCGAAAGCCAAGCGCATAATTGGCAAATAACGGCCTGAAGCACGAGAACAAACCAGCCAGCATTTGAAAATCCGGTGAAAGGTTCGCCCAATGCATAACATAAAATTCCTAAATAGATGCTTGAAGCAAATAAACTAATCGTCATAAAGGAAAGAACATCAACTTCTGAAAGCACATTTTTGCTGACCAAAAGATAAATGGAATACAGAATTCCAGATAAAACGGCAAATAGAAATGCTTTGTCGAAGTTTAAATCGATAAAAAACTCAAAACCGACCAAAGTTACCATTCCGAATAAAGCGACCAATGTTCCAATCCAGAAATTCGTTGCAGGTTTTGCTTTCAGAAAAAAGAAAGAACCAACACCAACCCAAACGGGAGATAAATTGGTCAGCAACGAAGCCTGAGTCGCACTTGATTCCTGAATGGCGATATTCCAAACGGCAACATCAGATGAGAATAAAACACCGCATAGTATTGCCAAAAGAGCAAATTTTAATTTTGGAAGTTTGAAATTACCGCTGAAAATAACGTAAGGCAAAAGCAGCACCACGGCAAAAAACATTCGGTAAAAAGCCGAAATTAATCCTGGTGTTAAACGTAATTTTACCAATATCGGGAAAATAGATATGCAGAGTATACCGCAGATTAGGGCTAATCTTGGTTTTGTGAGTTTCATTTTTAGTTTATTTTTTCAAGTTTTTTTGGTGCATAGTTTAAAAAGAAAATTGCGTGAATCAATTAAAGTTTAATCGACTCACGCAATTTATAAATATATAAATATTTAGTTTACAGTCGCTCCATTCGGCGCATCAGCATCTGGATTTACAAAAATCAGTTTTCCTTCAGCGTTTGTTGTCATCAATATCATTCCTTGGCTTTCAACACCGCGTAAAGCTCTTGGCGCAAGGTTTGCTAATACAGAAACACGTTTTCCGATGATTTCTTCTGGCGAAAAACTCTCAGCAATTCCTGAAACAATGGTACGAACATCGATTCCTGTATCTACTTTTAGAACCAAAAGTTTGTTTGCTTTTGGCATTTTTTCAGCCTCTAAAATAGTTCCGATACGGATATCCATTTTCGCAAAATCCTCAAACTGAATTAAATCTTTTTGTGGTTCTGCTTGTTTGTTTTCAGCAATATTTGCGGTTTTTGTCGCTTCCAATTTATCTATTTGTTTTTGTATTTCTTCGTCCTCAATTTTAGCGAAAAGCAATTCTGCTTCACCAATTTTATGTCCTGCAGGCAATAAATCTGAGTTTTCAGAAATGTCATTCCAACCTAAAGTTTTATCAATAATGATGTCTTTTGCATCACGATTTTTCTCTTTTAGGAATTTACTGAAACCCGCAAAATGTTCTTTAAGGTCAGCTAAATTCAAGATTTTAGAAAGTTTTGCAGCAGTAAAAGGTAAAAACGGTTCAGCCAAAACGCTCAACGCAGCAGCAATTTGCAACGCCACATACATTTGAGTTTTTACACGCTCTGGATTGTCTTTCATAACTTTCCAAGGCTCTTCGTCTGCAAGGTATTTATTTCCTAAACGAGCCACATTCATCAATTCGCCCAAAGCTTCACGGAATCTGTAACGCTCCACCGAACTTGAAATCACGGCTGGATACGCTTTTAATTCAGCTAAAGTTTGTTCGTCAACTTCTGTAAATTCGTTTGGAGTTGGGATAATTCCATCGTAATATTTGTTGGTTAAAACCACAACACGGTTTACGAAGTTTCCGAAAACAGCAACTAATTCGTTGTTATTTCTCGCTTGGAAATCTTTCCAAGTAAAATCGTTATCTTTTGTTTCAGGAGCGTTAGATGTCAATGCGTAACGCAAAACATCTTGCTTATCTGGAAATTCTTCTAAATATTCGTGTAACCAAACCGCCCAGTTTTTAGAAGTCGAAAGTTTATTTCCTTCCAAATTCAAGAATTCATTTGCTGGAACGTTGTCTGGTAAAATATAGCTTCCTTCAGCCTTAAGCATCGCTGGGAAAATGATACAGTGAAAAACGATATTGTCTTTTCCGATAAAGTGTACCAATTTCGTTTCTTCATCTTTCCAATATGGTTCCCAATCTTTTCCTTCGCGCGCTGCCCATTCTTTAGTAGAAGAAATGTAACCGATCGGCGCATCAAACCAAACGTATAGTTTTTTACCTTCAGCACCTTCAACAGGAACATCAATTCCCCAATCCAAATCACGCGTTACGGCACGAGGTTCTAAACCTGCATCGATCCAAGATTTTACTTGTCCGTAAACGTTCGTTTTCCAATCGTTTTTATGTCCGACTAAAATCCATTCAGTTAAGAAATCAGAGTATCTATCTAAAGGTAAAAACCAGTGTTTTGTTTCTTTAAGAATCGGAGTTTCTCCCGTAATTGTCGATTTTGGGTTGATCAAATCAGTCGCGTTCAAAGTCGATCCGCATTTTTCGCACTGATCTCCGTAAGCTTCTGGATTGTCACATTTCGGACAAGTTCCAACCACAAAACGGTCTGCTAAAAACTGATTTGCTTTTGCATCGTACAATTGCTCAGTAACTTCTTCAATAAAATCTCCTTTATCATACAAAGTCCTAAAGAATTCTGAAGCCGTATCATGATGGATTTTAGCAGAAGTTCTAGAATAATTATTGAATGAAATTCCGAAATCTTCAAACGATTTACGAATAATTCCATCATATTTATCAATAACTTCTTGCGGTGTAACTCCTTCTTTCTTGGCTTTCATCGAAATTGCAACTCCGTGTTCATCGCTTCCGCAGATAAATGCTACATCTTTTCCTTGCAATCTTAAATATCTCGAATATATATCTGCAGGTACGTAAACCCCAGCCAAGTGACCAATATGAATAGGTCCGTTGGTATAAGGTAATGCCGCTGTGATCGTATATCTCTTTGGATCTTGTATCATAATTCAATTTTATTGAGTGCAAAAATAAGCAATAGAATTGAGATTTTAATATTACACAGAGATTCACAAAGAAAAAGCGCTGAGATTCGCCAAGATTTTATTGAATTTGGTTCTCGCAAAGTCGCAAGGGCGCAAAGTTTTTTGTTTTTAAGTTAAGGATTAACCATGAAGTTTGTCATTTCTCGTTCCTCGAAATGACAAAATAAATCGAAAACTTTGCGTCTCTGTGACTTTGCGAGATTAATTTAACTTCTTTCATAAAAAAATTGCGAACCTCTGCGAAAATCCTCCGCGCATCTCTGCGTAACAATCACAAAAAATCTCCTCAATACAAACCTTATAGTCTTTTTGACTATATTTGAAAAAAAATATCAAAACATGAGAAAAATATATCTAACCTTTTTAGTACTGTTTTCGTTTTACGGTTATTCTCAATCACAATCGGAAAAGAATTTAAAGCAGAGACAATATTCAAACCCAATTTTTGCTGGAGATTATCCAGATCCGAGTTTATTGAGAGACGGGAAAGATTATTATGTCGTTCATTCTTCGTTCGATTATTATCCAGGGCTTTTAATTTGGCATTCGACCGATTTAATGAATTGGGAACCTGTTACAAATGCGCTTCATAAATATGTAGGAGCCGTTTGGGCGCCCGATTTAATAAAGTACAATAACAAATATTACATCTATTTCCCTGCGAATAATACCAATTTTGTCGTTACAGCAGATTCTATAAACGGTCCGTGGAGCGAACCAGTAGATTTGAAAATCGGGAATATTGATCCAGGACATGTTACTGATGATAATGGAAACCGTTTTTTATATTTCAGCAACGGAGGTTACGTTGCCTTATCAAAAGACGGACTTTCGGTAACAAGCGAATTGAAACATGTTTACGATGGATGGAAAATTCCGCGTGAATGGAGTATTGAATGTTTTTGTATGGAAGGGCCGAAACTTTTCAAGCGAGGCGAATATTATTATTTAACGGTTGCTGAAGGTGGAACCGCTGGGCCAGCAACAAGTCATATGGTGATTTCCGCAAGATCAAAATCACCTTTTGGACCTTGGGAAAACTCGCCTCATAATCCGATTGTGAGAACCAACAGCAGTTCTGAAACTTGGTGGTCAAAAGGACATAGTACCATTTTTGAAGATGTAAACGGAAAATGGTGGATGATTTTTCATGGTTACGAAAAGGATTATTACAACTTAGGGCGTCAGACTTTACTTCAGCCAGTAGAATGGACAAAAGATGGTTGGTATAAAATTCCAGATCATATCGAGACTGATAAACCAATTGCAAAACCAGAAGGGAAAACACTTCCTGAATTTTCTTTGAGCGACAATTTTGAAGGTTCGGCTCTTAAACCGCAATGGAAATTTTACAACGGAGTAGAAGCTTCAAGATTTAAAGTTGCTAATAATACTTTGACTATTGAAGGAAAAGGCGATGGAGTAGGAAACAGTTCGCCTCTTGTAATTGTTCCGGGTGGACATTCTTATTCAGCTGAGGTTGAAATGGAAATAGAAGGCAATGCAGTAGGCGGATTAACGCTTTTTTACGATAATAAATATTACTCGGGAATATTGGCTGATCAAAACAATATCTTGGCGAATTTGAGAGGTTGGCAGTTTCCAACAGAAAAAAATACGCATACGCGAAAAGTCTTTCTCAAACTTAAAAACATTAAAAACACAGTTGATATGTTTTACAGTATTGATGGAAAAGATTGGAAGAAAATCGAGAATTCAGTTGAAGTTTCAGGATACAATCATAATGTCTTAAGTGGATTTTTAGGATTAAGAATTGGTCTTTGTTCGATTGGAAAAGGAAGTGTGAAGTTTAAGAATTTTGTTTACAAAACCTTAGAGTAAGTTAAGCTAATCTTTGCGGGACTTCGACTTCGCTCAGTCTGACAAAAGAATAAAAAACTTTGCGAATCTTTGTGTAAAATCTTTGTGTTTCTCTGCGGAATTCCAAATAAAATAGAACCAGTTTAAACTACGTTTCGAGTTTATAAATAAGAATATAATTCGCAATCTTTGCGCTCGAAAAAAACAAGTTTATGAGCAAGACAAAATTAATCATCAATAAAAACGGATCAATCAAAATTGAAGGCGATTTTGAAATCATGGATCCAGAAGGAACACTTTACGGTTTACAAGGAAGACAAGCATTAGGACTTTGCCGTTGCGGACATTCTGCAAACAAACCATTTTGCGACGGGGCACACCGTAATAATTTCGAACACGATTCAAAAGCGTTCGATTTACCGCCAATGAAAACAAACTAAATCTTTGTTTAGTTTTGAATATAAAAAAAGCTGTATCTTGAAAAATGCAGCTTTTTTTATTTGATTTATCTTCCAAAATATTTTGATAATCGAATCTGAATTTTTTCTTTGTCTTCTGGAAAGGATGCTTTTGGATTTTTGCTCCAATAATCGATTCCTTGTTGTAAAGCCCAAAATGCTTTTTCATTATTTCCAGCAATTAGAAAAAAATCACAAGCTTTGTAGTGAAACCATTTTTCTTCAACCAATTTATTTGCAGCATTTTCCCAATTTGAAAGATTATCTAAAAATGGAACTCCTATATTTAAAACATTATTCTTTAGTGTTTGAAGTACATTTTCTCTTTCTTTTTCACTTATGATTTGAAAATGAGATTCTTTTTTATCGTTGATGACTGGAAATTCCCAATTTTTAATATTCCAATCCATTGAACTACTTAAAATGCTATTTATTGGATTTTCGTTAAAGTTAGTTTTATGCCATTTAGAATATAAATTTGAAGAAATTCCAAATGATGTCCAAAATTCTGCAGACACATTTTCTTGGTTATGTCTGTTTAATTGAAAATGAATCGTTTGGACAAATTCGTCGACTTTTCTTTTAAAAGTTAAAGTGCTTTTTGAAAAAGTAAAGCCAATTTGAGTTAAAGGTTTGAGTAAAGTTTTTTCGATACTTGTAGTTATGAGATCTTTTGGATTCATGATATAAAATATTCTATAAAACGCAAAAGTAATAAAAAGATTACGTTTTTTTTAAAATTATATATAAAGCTCTCCCTTCATCGTAATAATCGAAGAACCACCTACTAAAATATCTTCTTCCCGATTCATCACTTCAATCATTGACGGCTGTTTTAATTTTACACCTTGAAGAATTTTATATTCTTTATCAGATTTAGTGAATTTCTTTTGCGTTAAAAAACCAATTAAAGGTCCCGCTGCGGTTCCTGTTGCTGGATCTTCGATAATTCCTATTATAGGATTAAAAAATCTAGTTTCCACTATGTGATCTAGACCTTCTTCAGCTGGGGTGAAACAATAAAAGCCTTCAAAATCATACTCTTTTGAGATTTCTATCAAAAGTTGGTTGTCGGGAGTAAAACTGTTAAGTATCTCACTGTTTTTTATAGGAACCATTGTATGTGCAACTTCTGTTTTAACGATTGTTGGCACAAAAGCATTTACATCCAAATCTTCAATTTTTAAGCCCAGCGCTACTGCAATTTTGTACGTTGGGATTTCTTGTTTAATAACTGCCGATTTTTGATGCATTTGAACAACTGGAGAAAAATTATCCAAATCAAAATTTACCGTTACTGGAATTGCCGAATGTTTCATAATTACAAAAGGCTCACTTTCATTTTGCTCATCAAAAATAGGAAGCCCTTTTAGAAGAGCACCGCAGACTGCGCCTAATAAATTATGGCCTGCACCATCGATTTCGATTCCCGTTGGAGTAAACGAACGCACTACAAGCGATTTTTCTCTTGTAGAATAATAGACAAAGGAGGTTTCAGAATAGCGAAATTCTCTAGAAATATTCTGATAGGTTTCTAGTTTTAGATTTCCATCTGTAAAAACTACAGAAAGCGGGTTTCCTTTGTAGCTCTCGTTTGAGAATACGTCTAAAACGTAATATTCTAATACTTTTCTTTGACTCATACTTTTCTGTTTTTACTGCTAAACGGAGTTTGAATGGACTAAAATTACTGTTTATTATTGTATTTCATGAATAGGTTTTGCTTTTCGTGGTTATTTTAATATTACTTTTTTATTAAAAGTTCGTTCGTAAAATCAAAAAGCAAGTCGAGATTAGAATTGTAAAAAGTTAAAAATCAATATCTAGATGTTTTATTTTGAAGGAAATCAAGTAATTTTAGTTCATTGTAAATAAAATAATTTATTTATGGAAGAACTTACACATGTCAAATCAATTATCGGGATTATTTTGGGTTTGAGTCTAACGCATCTCATAAAAGGTTCTGTAATTTTTATCCAGCATCCTGGGCGCAAGAAGTTTTATTTTGTGCATGCTTTATGGGTATTTTATGTGTTCTTGATGCTTATTCACTTTTGGTGGTGGGAGTTTAATTTAAAACTAATTCACGAGTGGTATTTTGCAGATTATTTCTTTATTATCTGCTATATCTTGATTTATTATTTGCTATGTGCGATTCTTTATCCCGACGATTTAGTAGATTACACGGGATACGAAGATTATTTTTATTCCAGAAAAAAATGGTTTTTTTCGGTTTTGGCAATAAGTTTTGGAGCAGATATAATCGATACTGCGATTAAAGGTGGAGACTATTTTCTATACAACCAAAACGAATACTTTGTTCGGGTTATAAGCCATATTGTTTTATGTTTGATAGCAATAAAAATAGATAATAAAAAGTTTCACGCTGTTCTAGCGGTGCTTTTTATAATTTATGAACTCTCTTATATTTTGAGATTGTTTAACATTGAATAGTTAGAAAACTTGCAAAAGATTATTGCTCAAAAACCACTTTTTTGTCTGTTTTTGCTGTTTTTACAATATCGTAAGGTTTGGATGATTTCTTGGTAAGATTACCATTTTCCAGCTTTTCGACTTTTACAATTATAGTATTGCGGTTTTCGGTCATTTCTACAATATCGATAGAATGTCCGTCGTTGGGTTGTGTTTTATCAATTACAGCGATAACTTGATATTGGGTAAAATCAATATTCGTTTCTTTAAAATCTTTTGCTACATCGCTAGTGATGTTCATTTCTTTCTTAAAGTTATTCCAGGTTTTAGCGTCTTTAATCACCAAATGTCTTTGCGCAATGCTTTGGCCATTAGAAAAAGAATCTCCTTTACCCACCAATGCAAACGGAACATCAGACTGTGGCAATTCATCATTGTCGCAGCTGGCCAGCAAAAGCAGGATGCTAAATAGTAGTAAGATCTGTTTCATGTTTTTGGTTTTAGCTAGGAAAACTTTGTTGTAAAGTCTTATTTCTTAAACAGATATGATTTTTTATAAATGGTTGCTTAAAGGTAGTCAATTTTTGGCCAACTTTTTAATTTAAATTGATAACGTTGATTTTTGTTAAAGATTGTAAGGTCAAACGTAGAAATACTAGAAAAATTGTATTTCACGTCAAAAAGACTATATTGTAGGTTAAACAGCATAAAAAATAACGCAAATTAAACAAGTTTGAAAAGGAACATTCAATTATTTCCCGCAACTTTGCAAAACAATCTTTTAAATAAAAACTCAAAATGGAATTCGGTAAAATCATTATTTCAGAAACGGCGGCCAATAGCGAAAATCCTCAGGATGTTGTAAATTCGAATATTTCGGTAATCAATTTAATGCGCGAAGAAAAAATAGACGATGATTTAATTCATGAAGATGCTTTAATGAGTTATTATTTAGATTTTTATGCTTCAAAATATGCAGAAGGAAATTTTTCGAAATTTGTTCATGATTCAGGATGGAATAAAGAACTTAATGAACTAATAGAAGAAGGTTTAGCTTTGATTGGTGCCGAAAAGCATTTGGAATTGTTTAAAGAACAATGCCGCAAACTGCGCTTGCAGAGTAATATCAAACTCGGAAAATTTCTAAAAGAGAAATATGATGCTCCGAACGCTTTCAAGGACTTGCTGAATAATAACGCTTATTTTGAATTGGACGAAAATCTGGCCGAATTGAATGCCACTTTTTTAAAATCGCATCCCGATACAGAAGTGCTTTCGGTTGAAGAAATGTTTAAAGCATTGGAAGAGTTTGTAGGTCACGAAATTAAGAGAGATTAATTTTTTATTTTCCTGCTGAGGTTTGTAAGAAAATTATATATTTGAAATGCCCTAAATTTCTAACAAATCAAAGCCTATGAAAAAAACGATTCTTTTATGTGGCGTTTTGATGTTTTTGTTTTCCTGCGGGAAGAATGAAAAAGCTCAAGACACTGCTGAGGTTCAGGATCAAGAACTTCTTTCGCAAGCCGATACCGAACTTGGCTTTAACAAGAAACAAGTAAAAAAACTCATTTTTAAAAATCTGGATGAAATTGAAGATTCAAAAGAAATGAATCTTCAGCTGCTTTCTAAAGTGGCGGCAAATCTCAAAATCAAATATTCAGATATTAAAATTAATGAAACAAGTTCTATCAATTATGACGACCAAATCGCTTTTTTTGTCTTGACAACTGTTTCGCACGATAAAAAAGCATTCACAACCAATGATAATGATAATGAGCTGGGAAACTATTTTCAGCGTAAATACTTATTTGTAAATCGGGAAGATGGAAGTGTAATTGCTGAAGAATTTGACGATAATTTAGGTTATTATGATAATGAAGCCATTCAGTTTTCGAAATCGCATATTTTGAAAGATCTAGTTTTTCTCAACGAAACTACTCCAGCAATTGCTTTTTATACCGAAGCCAGTGCGAGCAGTCGAATTGTTTTGTATTCGGAGAAGAAATTCACATTAATAACTCTGGCCGATAAGGAAATAAAAAAGGTTTTATACGAATACCCAATTCGATTGACCAATGGAGATTCTAACGGAAGCGGTACTTTTCAAATCGAAACTTTAGAAACAGGTATGAGTTTTTCTAATGATAAAACAAACGGTTATTTTGATTTAATTATTAGCAAAAACTTTTCTTATGAAGAAGCTGTAGAAAATGATGTAGAAAATGGTATTGAAGAAAAAAGTGATTTGAAAATTAAAAAAGAATTAGAAAAAATAAAGTATAACGGACGAGAATACGCTTTTCATAGAGATGACAGACTTCGTTTTTTGGAATAAAATCCAAAAAAATCCAAATAACATCAAGGGCACTTTTATAGTGCTTTTGCTGTTTATAGGAGATTTCGGTTTTACTGCAAAACTTTGACCTAATGTTAACAAACATTTCCTTAAATTTGCTTCCGTTATAAAAAATACAATAGTTATAAAAATCAAGCTATGTTACAAATTGCATTTATTAGAGAAAATCAAGAGAAAGTAATCAAAGCTTTAGCAAAACGAAATATCGATGCTAAAAGCGTTGTTGAAGAGGTGGTTCAATTAGACGAAAATCGTCGTGCTGCACAGGTGGAATTAGACAATACTTTATCAGAATCTAATAAATTGTCCAAAGATATTGGTGAATTGATGAAAGCTGGTGAGAAAGCTAAAGCGGCAATCTTAAAAGAGAAAACAGTTTCACTAAAAGAAAAAAGCAAAGAACTGAGCGAAAAAGCAGAAGCTTTGGCTGTTGAGTTAACCAATAAATTATACACATTACCAAACCTTCCGGCAGATATTGTTCCTGAAGGAAAAACCCCAGATGACAATTTGAATGTTTTCCAAGAAGGAGATATTCCAGCTTTACACGAAGGCGCACAGCCTCACTGGGAATTGGTAAAGAAATACGACATCATCGATTTTGAATTGGGTGTAAAAATTACTGGAGCGGGATTTCCTGTTTACAAAGGAAAAGGAGCAAAGCTTCAACGTGCTTTGATCAACTACTTTTTAGACAAAAACACCGCTGCAGGATACAATGAAGTTCAGGTGCCGCATTTGGTAAACGAAGCTTCTGGTTACGGAACAGGTCAATTGCCAGATAAAGAAGGACAGATGTACCACGCTGGAATTGACGATTTGTATTTAATTCCGACGGCTGAGGTTCCGGTAACCAATTTATTTCGTGATGTTATCTTGAACGAAAGCGAATTGCCAGTTTTACAGACAGCGTATACGCCATGTTTCCGTCGTGAGGCAGGTTCTTACGGAGCACACGTTCGCGGATTAAACCGTTTGCATCAATTTGATAAAGTAGAAATCGTTCGTATCGAGCATCCAGACAATTCTTATGCGGCGCTTGACGGAATGGTAGAACATGTAAAAGGTATTTTAAAAGAATTAAAATTACCTTACAGAGTTTTACGTCTTTGCGGAGGAGATATGGGATTCACATCTGCTTTGACTTACGATTTTGAAGTATTTTCTACTGCTCAAGATCGTTGGTTAGAAATCAGTTCTGTTTCTAACTTTGAAACTTTCCAGGCAAATCGCTTGAAATTACGTTTCAAAGACAAAGACGGAAAAAATCAGCTGGCGCATACACTTAACGGAAGTTCATTAGCGCTTCCACGTGTTTTAGCTGGAATTATTGAAAATTACCAAACTCCAGAAGGAATCGTAATACCAGAAGTTTTACGTCCTTACTGTGGATTTGATATTATAAACTAAAAAAATATAGTTTTTAAGATACAAACCTAACAGACGTTAAAAACCTGTTAGGTTTTCTTAATTTATAGAAATTAAAAAACGGAGCATGATGAATGGAATTTTAAACTGGAACGTAGATCCTGTTATTTTCTGGATTACAGATAGTTTTCCTTTAAAATATTACGGAGCTCTTTTTGCCTGCGGACTTCTTTTGGGCTTTTATATTGTTAGAAATATTTACAAAAAGGAGAATCTTTCTCTGGATAACCTCGACACTTTATTGATTTATGTCATCGTCGGAACCGTTTTAGGCGCCAGACTTGGACATTGTTTCTTTTACGAGCCTGATTATTTTTTCAAACATCCGATAGAAATTCTTTTGCCAATCCAGAAGATTAAAGGAGTTTATCAGTTTGTAGGTTATCAAGGTTTGGCAAGTCACGGAGGATCGATTGGTGTAATTACAGCAATGATTTTGTACTGCCGTAAATACAAAGTGCAATTTTTGGGACTTCTAGATAAAATGGCTGTTGCGGTTCCTGTAACGGGGACATTTATCAGATTGGGAAATTTTATGAATTCTGAAATCTATGGAAAACCAACCAACGGAAATTGGGGAGTAGTTTTTGAAAGAGATGATTTGATTCCGCGACATCCAACGCAATTGTATGAAGCATTTGCTTATTTGCTTATTTTCGGAATACTGTTTTATATGTACAAATCAGAAAAAATTAGAAATGCGCAGGGATTAATCTTTGGAACTTTCTTAACTTTATTATTTACAGCTCGTTTTATAATTGAATTTTTTAAAGAAAATCAAGAAGCTTTTGAAAATAATATGCTGATTAATATGGGACAGATTTTAAGTATCCCATTTATTTTAATTGGTTTAGCTTTGATTTTTTGGAAAACTAAGAAAGTCTCAGTGGACAGTAACAGTTTGCAGTTTTAAAAAGACTGAAAACCGCGACTGCGACTGAAAACTAAAAAAAGTGACAGTTTACAGGTTGTAAGACTGAAAACTGCGATTGCGACTGAAAACTTAAAAAATATGAGAAACATATTGATTGGTATCGTTTTGTTATGTTCTGGTTTTGCGTTTGCACAAAACGAGCAGCTTGCACAATATTATTACGATAAAGGAGACTTTGATAAAGCAAAAATCAGTTATGAAGAGCTTTTGAGAGGTGCGCCATCTAATACGCAGTATTTTTTAAGAACGGTTGATTGCTATCAGCAGTTACAGCAGTTTGCCAATGCAGAAAAAGCAATTCAAGATCGTTACAACCGATACAAACAAGGGGTTTTCTTGGTGGAGTTAGGATATAATTTCCAATTGCAGAAAAACGATTCAAAAGCTAAAAATTATTACGAACAGGCAATCGAAAAAATAAAGGTCAATCCAAACGATGTTTATGGAGTTGCAAGTTCGTTTGAGAAAAAAGTATTGTTAGAATATGCTTTAAAAGCGTATCAGACTGCAATGCAGGTTCAACCCAATTTCAATTTCAATTTTCAAATCGGAATGCTGTATGGACAGTTGGGGAAAACCGATTTAATGATTGATTTGTTGTTGACTGAGTCTTTCACAAATCCGCAAAACACGAATCTGATTCAGACACAATTGTCAAGATTCATGAATGGTGAAACCGATAATACGGCTTTTAAAGATGCCATGCGAAAAGCCTTAATCTTAAGAACTCAAAAAGATCAAGATGTTTTCTGGAATCATTATCTAAGTTGGTTTTATGTACAGCAGAAAGAATTCGGTAAAGCGTTTATTCAGGAAAAAGCCATTTACAAGCGTGAGCCAGAATCGCTGATGAGCATTGTCAATTTGAGTCAGTTTGCGATGAATGAAAACGACGACGAAACAGCTGTTGAAATCCTGAATTTCATTCTTCAAAACACCAAAGATTTAGGTTTGCTGATTCAGTCGAATGCTTATTTAATGCAAATAAAGATCGATAATGCACAGGAAAAAGACTATCCGTTAATCGATCAGGAATTGAAGCAATTGCTGGCTACTTACGAAATCAGTCCTTTTACCTTATCTTTGCAAATCATTCAAGCGCATTTTCTGGCTTTTAATTTGAAAAAAACAGAAGAAGGAAAGGCAGTAATCAAAAAGGCTTTAGAATTAAATCTAAACGAATATCAAAAAGCCGATGCCAAAATGGAATTGGCTGATATTTTGCTTTTAGAAGAAAAGTACAATCAGGCGCTTATTTATTATTCGCAAATTCAATTGGATTTAAAGAATGATGTAATGGCGCACGAAGCAAGTTTGAAAGCGGCAAAAACAAGTTATTACAAAGGCGATTTTGAATGGGCAAATAAGCAATTCAAAGAATTAAAAGCGGCAAACACCCAATTAATCGCTAATGATGCTTTAGAGTATTTCCTTTTAATTAATGATAACACCGCTGCAGACTCGACTCAAGTTGCTTTAAAAGCATTTGCAAAAGGTGATTTTTTGATTTATCAGAATAAAAAACAGGAAGCGATTACACAGTTTCAGAATATTTTAAAGACTTATAAAGGTCAGGAAATAGAAGCGGTAACATTGCTTCGTTTAGGAAAAGTGTACGAAAGCCAGAAAGATTTTGCTTCGGCTTTAAGCCAATATCAGCAGATTATTGACAATCACAGCGACGGAATTTATGTTGATGAAGCACTATTTTTCTCAGCAGAAATTTACAATGATGAGCTGAAAGACATAGAAAAAGCAAAACCGCTATATGAAAAGGTAATTTTTAATCATCAAGACAGTATTTACTTTGTTGATGCCAGAAAAAAATACCGAGAGTTAAGAGGGGATAAGAATTTATAAATGAGATTTTTAGATTGTTAGATCTTTAGACTTCTTAGATGAAAGAAGAAAGTCTAAAGATCTAAGATGTCTAAGGAATCTAAGAAAGTCTAAAAGAAAAATGATTATTTACAACGTTACCACAAACATACACGAAAGCGTTCATGACCAATGGTTAAAATGGATGCAGGAAAAACACATACCAGAAATTCTGGCTACTAATAAATTTTCTTCAGCACGAATAGTAAAAGTTCTAGTTGAAGAAGAAATGGGCGGAATTACATATTCTGTACAATACGTTACAGATAGCAAGGAAACTCTAGAGAAGTTTTATATCGAAGACGAACCAGAATTTCACAGAGAAGCTTTAGGTTTATTTGCCGATAAAATGCTTTCTTTCAGAACAGAATTGGAGGTTATTTCGGAGCATTAATATTTAGTGTTCAGTTTTCAGTAATTAGTATTCAGTCAAAAGAAATTAAATCTTTGTGTCTTTGAGCCTTTGTGGCAAAAAAAGAATACTTTTGCAGCCTCGTCGTGGCAAACAAGAAATGAAATGGAAAAAGTAAAAGCAAAAAAACATTTAGGACAGCACTTTCTTAAAGACGAAAGCGTCGCAAAAGCTATTGCGGATACTTTGACTCTTAAAGGATATGAGGAGGTTCTGGAAATAGGGCCAGGAATGGGTGTGCTTACTAAATATTTACTTGAAAAGCCAATTACCACACACGTTATTGAGATCGATACTGAATCGGTAGCGTATTTGGATGCGCATTATCCAAAATTAAAAGACAAGATTATCTCTCAGGATTTCCTGAAGTATAATATAAATGAAGTTTACCAAGACAAACAGTTTGCCATAATAGGCAACTTTCCGTATAATATTTCTTCGCAGATTGTTTTTAGGACATTAGAACTTAGAGACCAGATTCCGGAATTTTCTGGAATGTTTCAGAAAGAAGTTGCCGAGCGCATCTGCGAAAAGAAAGGCTCAAAAACCTACGGAATACTATCAGTTTTAGCTCAGGCTTTCTATGATACAGAGTATCTGTTTACGGTTAATGAAAACGTTTTTATTCCTCCGCCCAAGGTGAAATCGGGTGTGATGAGAATGACCCGAAAGGAAGATTATAGTCTTCCTTGCAGTGAAAAGTTATTTTTTACAGTTGTAAAAACAGCTTTTCAACAGAGACGAAAAACATTACGTAACAGTTTGAAAACATTAAATTTATCAGACAATTTGCGAGAAGACACTATCTTTGATAAACGTCCGGAGCAGCTTAGCGTCGATGAATTTATTGAACTAACTCTAAAAATAGAAACCGATGGAGTTCAAAGTTAGTAAAGAATTTATACACCAGCTAGAAGAGCTGATCAACAAGAAAAACGACAACGAATTAGAAGTTTTACTTAATGATCTGCACCACGCTGATATTGCCGAAATTTTAGACGAATTAGATTTCGACGAGGCAACCTATATCTTCAAGGTCTTAGATAGTGATAAAACAGCCGAAATTCTTCTTGAATTGGAAGAAGATCTGCGTGAAAACATCTTAAGCCGACTTTCACCAAAGGAAATTGCAGAAGAGCTTGATGAGCTTGAAACCAATGACGCTGCCGATATCATCGCCGAACTTTCGCAGGAAATCAAAGCGGAAGTAATCTCTGAAATTTTAGACGTTGAACACGCCAAAGACATTGTTGATCTTTTGCGTTATGACGAAAACACTGCCGGTGGTTTGATGGGAAAAGAGCTTGTAAAAGTGAATGAAAACTGGAACGTTTTGACCTGCGTTAAAGAAATGCGAATTCAGGCAGAGAATGTTTCTAGAGTACATTCTATTTATGTAGTTGATGATGAAAACCGACTAAAAGGAAGACTTTCTCTTAAAGATTTATTGACTTCTTCGACCAAAACTCAAATTGGCGATGTTTATATCCGAAAATTAAATTTTGTAAAAGTAGATACCGAGGATGTTGAAGTTGCTCGTATCATGCAGAAGTACGATTTAGAGGCAATTCCAGTTGTTGATGAGTTAGGACGATTAGTCGGGAGAATTACCATCGACGACATTGTAGACGTAATTAAGGAGGAAGCTGATAAAGATTACCAGTTAGCTGCCGGTATTACGCAAGACGTTGAATCGAATGACAGCGTTTATGAATTGACAAAAGCGCGTCTGCCTTGGCTTTTAATTGGAATGGTAATCGAAATTGTAGCGTCTTTTGTTTTAAAAGGCAACGAAGCAACTTTCCAAAAATATTCTACACTAATCATATTTGTGCCTTTGCTTTCTGCAACTGCAGGTAATATTGGCGTTCAGGCTTCGGCAATCGTTGTACAAGGTTTGGCAAATGGAACACTGAAAGATTTCAGCCGTGGTTATTTTACCAAAGAAATTACCGTTTCGATGATTTCTGGAAGTATCATCTCATTTCTTTTATTGTGTTATCATTCTATCATGTATCAGCAGTATTTAGTTGGGTTTGCCATATCGATTTCAATGATTGTTGTAATTCTTTTTGCTGCGACTTTAGGGACTTTAGTGCCACTTTTCTTGAACAAAAACAAAATTGACCCCGCAATTGCGACTGGTCCGTTTATCACAACGACCAATGACGTATTCGGAATCATGTTATACTTTGGAGTAGCAAATTTGATTCTCGGATTCTAGATTTTTGCCACAAATTACCTTTTTACAGTGATTTAAAATCTCTAAAATCTGCGTAATTTGCACGCGGAAAATGCTGTTTACCAATCAGAAATAAATTAAAGCCAAACCAAAATGAAAGTACACATTATTGGAGGAGGAAACCTAGGGGTTTCTATTGCCTTGGGAATTGCGAAATTCTCGAAAAACAACCAAGTTACTGTCACAAGAAGAAACACTGCAAGTATTCAATATTTATCAGAATACGGAATTACGGTTTCTAACGATAATAAACATAACATCCAGGAAGCTGATGTTGTAATCTTAACCATCAAACCGTATCAGGTTGATACGGTATTGGCTGAAATCCTGCCAGTTATCCAAAATAAAACCATTGCTTCTGCTGTAAGCGGATTGTCTTTGGATATGCTTCAGACCAAAACAAATTTTGAATATCCAGTTGTTCGCATTATGCCAAATATTGCTGCACAGTTTGGAGAATCGGCAACTTGTATTTCTTTCCCTGAAAAATATGCAGCAAATGCTTCGCCAGTTGTTGATTTGTTTCAAGATTTAGGAACTGCTCCTGTTATTGATGAAAAATTAATGGATGCAGCAACTGTTTTAGGCGCGTGTGGAACTGCGTATGCATTGCGTTATATTCGCGCTTCTATGCAAGCAGGAATCGAAATTGGATTTGATTCTAATACTGCTCTTGCAATTGCGGCTCAAACAGTAAAAGGAGCAGCAAAAATGCTTCTGGAAGAACGAGTGCACCCAGAACAATTAATCGACCGTGTAACAACGCCACAAGGCTGTACAATTGTTGGTTTAAATGAAATGGAGCATAATGGTTTCAGTTCATCTTTAATAAAAGGAATCAAAACTTCTTTGAAACAGATTAAAGGTTAGGTTTTAAAGAAATTCCAATATTTTAAATTCCAAATTCCAATTTTAAAAGTGGGGTTTGGAATTTTTTGTTTTGAGATTAAAAAGTTCAGTTTGTCATTTCGAGGAACGAGAAATCTCCGCAAGAAGCTCTACAAAGTATTTAAGTTTTATTTTGGAAATTAATAATTACGTTCTGTGGAGCAATATTCGATTATTGATTGCAGGTCTTTTGTGTTTACATATTCAGTAAACATTGTTCGATGATAATCTATTCCTAAATCTTCAATTTTTGTAGTGTCAATTTTGTGGTTTTTTTTGGTCATCCATTTTACAAAAACAAGGGAATCGACACCACGTAATGCTGGTCCAGTACTTCTGGCATCTAACTTATGACAAGCGGCACAATTCGAATTGAACACTTCTCTTCCTTTTTCTTGAGTTTCTGATAAGTTTGGTGTACCACAGAAGTTTGGAACCGGAGTATTGCAATACCAGTTTGTAGGAGGTTCGTATGTTTTTATTTCATATAAAATTACTCCAACTAACACAATTATTGAAGAAATTGAGTAAAGCAGTATTTGACGAATTCTTTTCATTTAAAGAATTTAAAGTTGGAATTTTTACTTTTTTGAAATTTGCTTTACTCAGATTAATAAAATAGACGGTTCAATTTTTTATAATTGATCAAACTTAACTGGCTTTTTATTCAAAATATATTTCAAGTATAAGAAACCTGCTAAACCTGCTACGAAGGAAGCTATAAGAATGGCTATCTTAGAAAAAACTATAACTTCAGGATTTTTAAAGGCAAGAACGGTAATGAAAATCGACATTGTAAAACCAATTCCACCGAGCATTCCTGCACCTAAAATATGCGTCCATTTTAAATTTTTCGGCAAAGTGCATAAACCTGCAGTTACGCCGACAGAAGAGAAAAGTAAAATTCCGAGAGGTTTCCCAATTACTAGTCCAAGAATGATTCCGTACGTGTTAACATGATTAAGACCTTCGTGCCAGTTTTCTGTAATAGTTATAGCGGTATTTGCAATTGCAAACAGCGGCAAAATAAAAAAAGCAACCGGCTGATGTAAAAAATGCTGTAATCTATACGATGAGGTTTTTTCTCCGCCATCTCCAAACGGAATTACAAATGCTAAAATAACTCCCGTAATGGTTGCATGAACTCCCGAATTAAGCATAAAATACCACATTACTGCTCCGCCAATTAAATACGGAATCAGATTATGAATCTTCATTCGGTTTAAGATAAATAATAAGCCCCAAATTCCAAGTGCGATTCCTAGATTCAAAAAAGAAATTGATGTGGTGTAGAAAACGGCAATAACAATTATGGCTCCCAGATCATCGATAACCGCCAAAGCAGTTAAAAAGACTTTTAATGAAGTAGGAACTCTATTCCCAAGAAGCGATAAAATTCCAATTGCGAAAGCAATATCGGTAGCCATTGGAATTCCAGCTCCATTTTGTGTGGTTGTTCCGTAATTTAAAACCAGAAAGATTGCGGCAGGAACCAGCATTCCGCCAAAAGCAGCCATAATTGGTAGAGAAGCATTTTTAATATTAGATAATTCACCATGATAAATCTCGCGTTCTAGCTCCAATCCGATCAAAAGGAAGAAAATAGTCATCAGTCCGTCATTGATCCAATGGGTTATAGAATGACCCGCAACTTCTTTTTCCCAAAAAGCAACGTACGGAATTTGAATAGAAGAGTTGGCAAGGGCAAGGGATAAAATCGTGACTAAGAGCAAGATAATTCCCCCCGATTTTTCGTTTTCAAAAAAGGCTTTAAAAGTCTTGGTAAGTTTCATTAGGGAAGATTTTCTGAAGATTTATATGATGGATTGTGAAATCCTTGATTCTTTCAAAGTTAAAAAAAAATCTCAGCAATAAAAAGTTTAGGAGCAAAGGCGCAATGATTCAAAGGTTCAAAATTTATTGCAATAGGAAAAACTTTGCGGCTTTGTGACTTTGCGAGATTAAATTAACCGTATTTTTGTTTTTTATAAATTCAATACAAAATGAGTATAAAAATTCTTCATATCGACAGCAATAATCCAATTCTTTGGAATCAATTGGAGGAAGCTGGTTTCGAAAATCACGCTGATTTCAAATCTTCAAAAGAAGAAATTGAGGCTAAAATCCAAGACTATAACGGAATCGTAATTAGAAGCCGATTCAAGATTGACAAGACATTTTTAGATAAAGCAACTAAGTTGCAATTTATTGCAAGAGTTGGTGCGGGTCTAGAAAGTATTGATTGTGAGTATGCTTCTTCAAAAGGAATTCATCTTATTGCTGCACCCGAAGGAAATCGCAATGCTGTTGCAGAACATTCTTTAGGAATGATTTTGTCGTTATTTAATAATCTGAACCAAGCCGATGCAGAAATAAAATCAGGGCAATGGAATCGTGAAAGCAATCGAGGACATGAACTGGATTTAAAAACAGTGGGAATTATTGGTTATGGAAATATGGGAAAAGCTTTCGCTAAAAAACTAAGAGGTTTTGATACTGAAGTTTTATGCTACGATATTTTGGATAATGTTGGAGATGAAAATGCCAAACAAGTTTCCTTGGAAGAATTACGCGAAAAAGCAGATGTTTTAAGTCTTCACCTACCTTGGACACCAGAAACTGATAAAATGGTGAACAAAGGCTTTATAAATGCCTTTAAAAAGCCATTTTGGATTATAAACACTTCACGTGGTAAAAATATCGTTACAGCCGATTTGGTTGAAGCTATGAAAGAGAAAAAAGTTTTAGGAGCAGGTTTGGATGTTCTCGAATATGAAAAACTTTCATTTGAAACACTTTTTCAAGATAAAAACACGCCAGAAGCTTTTCAATATCTTTTGGAAGCCAAAAATGTTTTGCTGACGCCTCATATTGCGGGTTGGACTTTTGAAAGTCATGAGCGCCTAGCGCAGGTAATTGTTGACAAAATTAAAGCAGTGTATGGCAAAAACTAGCCTACAGCCTTTAGAATTTAATAACGAGTTTTTTCTTGTAAATTTTATTTAGTGAGATTAGTTTTATTTGTTAATTTTTAATAATATTGTTTCCGAATTTTAAAAGAATGAGTCTAAATAGGTTCGTTTTTGAAGTTTGGAGAAAGCCGAAAATCCGAAGAGTAGGAATTAATAAATTTTTTAAACGAAGATGGAATTACAAGAAACATCGAATAATTTTGAAGAACAAATCCCAGTATTTAAAGTAGATCCTATTATGGTTTTGCTATTTGGATTTTTAACTTGCGGATTGTATTTAATTTATTGGAACATTAAAGTAGCTGAGGTTTTTAACGCTGTAGCGAAAAGAGAAGTTATTTCGCAGCCAGTTGCAATTTTTGCAGGTTGTTGTATGCCGGTTAATATTTATTTCTACTACTTGGCAGGTAAAGATGCGTTGCCAAAAGTATATGAGAAAACTGGTGAGCTTCAAAAAGATCAATCTACTTTATTAATTGTTTTAGGATTCTTTTTTCCTATTGCGGCTGCAATGATTGTACAAGGTGATATCAACAGATTATATAAATAATACGCAAACAAGACGTAAAATTTACGGAATTATCGGTGCAGCAATTACACTGATAGTTCCGTTTTTTTTAATGCTTCACAACCATAATGATCATCTGGAAACAGATCAGTCATTATGCCCTTTTAAGATGCTGACAGGTTTTCCGTGTCCAGGATGCGGAATTACAAAGTCTCTAGTTTATTTTTACCAGGGAGATCTATACAAATCAATTTCTTATCACATTTTAGGTCCTTTTGTTATTGCTTTTTGTGCCGTAACGATTGTTGTTTTGGTTACAGAGTTAATTACCAAAAAAGAATATTTTACCGCACTTTTATACAACCGAAAGTTGGCTTACATATTGGCTGTTTTTCTGGGCGTCTATCATTTTATAAGATTGGTTTTATTTGTGAGAAACAACTCTTTCGATGATATCTTGCATCAGTCAATCTGGTTTTAATAAATCTAGTAATCTGATTTCGGAACAATCAGGTTTTTTGTTTAAGTACTGTTTTAAGAATAATAAAAATTAAGATCATGGAAAATACAAAGAGAGAAGATTGGAATAATCCACGTTATGGGCAGGAAAATAAAAGAGTGTTAGCAGGAATTTTAGCTATTTTATTAGGATATCTAGGAATCCATAAGTTTTATTTAGGTTATACCAAAGAAGGAATAATTCAGCTTCTTCTAGGTTTGGCCTTTGGAATTGGCGGTATAATTGGACTTATTGAAGGTATAATATATCTAACCAGAGACGATGAGGAGTTTTATCAAACCTATCAGATTGGTTATAAAGGCTGGTTTTAAATAACAGTAAATCATATTTAAAAATCCCATTCATTTCTGAATGGGATTTTTTATATATAAAAGAATGTCTTTTTATGATATAATAAAAACTTTTAGTTCCTATTGAGGATTTGCAAAGTCAGTAATCTTGCACTCTGTTAAAAAGAAGTAATGGAGTAACTGAAAATCCTTAAGAGTAAGACAATTAAAAAGATTTTTTATTATGTTAGAAATGTACAAAAACACACTTTTAAACAACTATGCAAATTTTAAAGGTAGAGCTAGAAGAAAAGAATATTGGATGTTTGGTCCTTTAAGTATCTTAATTTATTTTGCGCTTATTGTTTTAGGTTTTATTCCTATAATAGGAACTGTGTTTTTTATTTTAGCAGGAATATTTATTTTAGGTATTATGGTGCCATTATTTGCTGTAGCCGTTAGAAGAATGCATGATGTTGGTAAAAGCGGTTGGTATATGTTTATTCCTATTTACAGCTTAATTTTAGCTTGTACAGAAGGTGAAAAAGGACCAAATCAATACGGTGCAGATCCTAAGAATCAATTGGAAGACATTAATGAAATTGGAAAAGAGTAATTCCAATTTGGTTTTTAGATAACTGTTGTAACTAAAAAATCCCATTTACTAATTAAGCAAATGGGATTTTATGTTTGTTATATATCAAAAGAAACTTTAATCTTCTTTCTCAGATAATTTTTTTTCCAATTCAATCTGAAACTCTTCGATAACAGGTTTCATTGTGCTTTCAGGAATATCTGCGATTCTAATGTACATTAAACCGTCAATTGCATTGTTGAATAATGGATCAACGTTGAAAGCGACAACTCTTGCATTTTGTTTGATGTATTTCTTAATTAAAACTGGTAAACGTAAGTTTCCTGGTTCCAATTCGTCAATGATTTTATCAAACTTATTCAAATCAGATTCTGCTTCGTCAAAGATAAAATCTTTGTCAGCGTCTTTCAGTTTTACTTTATACGCTTTTTTCGGATGAATATATTGTGCAATATACGGATCGTAATAGTTAGACTTCATAAACTCAATCATCAATGATTTAGAGAAGTCTGAAAACTGATTGCTGATACTTACTCCTCCAACCAAATATTTATGTTCAGGATGACGTAAAGTAGTATGAATAATACCTTTCCATAACAGGAATAAAGGCATTGGTTTTTGCTGATATTCTTTTACGATAAAAGCACGTCCCATTTCGATCGATTTATGCATCATATCGTGCAATTCTGGCTCGAATCTGAAAAGATCAGTCAGATAAAAACCTTCAATTCCGTATTTTGGATAGATTTCAGAACCTAACCCCATGCGATACGCGCCGGCGATTTTGTTGGTTTCATCATCCCATAAAAACATGTGGTGATAATATTGATCGTATTCGTCTATATCAATAGATTCGTTTGTTCCTTCACCAACTTCACGGAAAGTGATTTCGCGTAAGCGTCCAATTTCGTGCAAAATGTTCGGAATCTCTTTTGCGCTTGCAAAGAAAACCTCATAGTTTTTACTTTGTAAAAATCTGCTGTCGCTATCGCGTAATGCCTGAACTTCGTCAATCAATTTTGATTCGCTTGCAGGCGTTACAATTTTTTTAGGAGCTTTTGGAATTTTTAAGCTTGCTGTATCAATAAGTTTGGTGTCTTTCTCAAACGGATTTGCCAGCATATAGGTTTTCTTTCTTAAGAATTCTGAGTATTCTTCAAAAGATTCAATTTCATTTTGTTCGCTCACAGAAATTGGTTTTCCAATACGCACTTTAATCACACGATCTTTCTGCGTAAGCAATTCAGAAGGTAATTTTGCAGTTCTTAAAGTATCGTCAATTTTAGAAAGCCAGTAGAATAATTTACTGTTTTTGGCATGAAAATAAATCGGAACTACAGGAACTTTAGCTTTTCTGATTAGTTTCAGAGCGCCTTCTTCCCAAGGTTTGTCTACTACCAATTTGCCGTCTTTGTAAGTTGAAACTTCACCTGCAGGGAAAATACCCAAAGGTTTTCCGTCGCTCAAATGACGCAATGTTTCTTTAATACCAATTACGCTCGATTTTGCATCCTTATGATTTTCAAAAGGATTAACCGGCATAATGTATTTTTTCATCGGAACAATTCTATGTAACAAGAAATTGGCAATGATTTTGAAATTTGGCTCTCTTTCAAGCATCAATTTCAAAAGCAAAATTCCATCAATTCCACCAAGCGGATGATTAGAAATGGTTATATATGCACCATCTTTTGGCAGACGCTTTAAATCTTCTTCAGGGATTTCGAACTTAATTTCCATTTCGTCCAAAATTCCATTCAAAAAGTCAAGGTCTTCCAAATGTTTATTACGATCGTAAATTTTATTAAGGGTCGAGATCTTAAGAACCTTCATAAGAATCCAGCCAGAAAAGGTACCGAAAACTCCGTACTTTTCAACATTTATTGCCTTTGCAACTTCTTTCGCGGTAACTAAACCCATCTACTACTTTTAAATTATTAGAACAGCGAACAAAGATAACAAAAAAGTCTACTTTTCGCTGTTTCCAAGACAAACTTTGCACTTTTTTATTACATTTGGAATCCTAAAAAAATCACTGATGAAAATTATTTCTTATAATGTAAACGGAATTAGAGCGGCAATAAACAAAGGGTTTATCGAGTGGCTACAGCAAGCAAATCCTGATGTAATATGCCTTCAGGAAATAAAAGCGACACAGGATCAAATTCCAGTTGATGATATTACAGCGGCAGGCTATCCGTTTCAGTATTATTATCCTGCAACCAAAAAAGGATATAGCGGAGTAGCGATTCTTTCTAAAACAAAGCCGAACAATATTGTTTACGGAACAGGAATTCATCATATGGATTTTGAAGGAAGAAATCTTCGTGCAGATTTTGATGATGTTTCGGTAATGAGTTTATATCTTCCGTCTGGAACAAATATTGAAAGGCTGGATCATAAATTCATGTTCATGGATGATTTTCAAAATTATATCAATGAATTGAAACTTACGGTTCCGAATCTGATTATATGTGGAGATTATAATATCTGTCACGAAGCGATAGATATTCATGATCCTGTTCGTAATAAGACCGTTTCAGGATTTCTTCCTGCAGAACGAGCTTGGCTGGATGCGTTTATGAAATCTGGTTTTATTGATAGTTTCCGTCATTTCAACAAAGAACCGCATCATTATTCTTGGTGGAGTTACCGCGCGGGAGCAAGAGGAAATAACAAAGGTTGGCGTATCGATTATAATTTAGTTAGTAATGTGTTAGAAGACAGATTAAAAAGAGCTGTTATACTTCCAGATGCTATGCACTCAGATCATTGCCCTATTTTAGTCGAAATTGACTAATTTTTGGTATTGTTCTTGTTGAGAGAAAGGTGGTTTAAATTCAAGAATTGATTTTGAATTTTGAAATTGTGAGATTTTAAACGCCTAAAATAAAAACCAATTAAAGTAAGATGATTAAAAAAGCCTCCATCGGATTATTGGCATTAGCCTTGTCCACAACGTCATGTGTTTCTAAGAAAATTTACAATGATCTGGAAACAAAGTATTCAGATTTAAAAAAAGAAAACCGTTCTATCGCTGATGAAAACGAAAGTTTAAAGAAAGCGAAGAATCAGTTAGAAACCGATCGCGATAAATTGACTAAAGATTTAGCAAATGCGAATGATGATTTGGCAAAACAAAAAGCTGATCTTGCTGGGGAACAAAAGAAATATAAAGTGCTTCAGGATTCTTATAATGCATTGGAGAAAAATAGCAATGATGCATTAGAGAAAAACATGGCTAAAAACCGTGAACTGTTAGCGCAATTAGAAGCAAAAGGTAAAGCTCTTGCAGACGAACAAGCTCGTTTGGATAAAACGGCTAATCGTTTGAAAGAATTGGAAGATATGATTGCGGCAAAAGAGGAATCAATGCGCAAACTGAAAGAAACTTTATCTAAAGCCTTAAATGGTTTTGAAGGCAAAGGTTTAACGGTGGAACAGAAAAATGGAAAAGTATATGTTTCTATGGAAAACAAATTGCTTTTCAATTCAGGAAGCTGGGCTGTTGGTGTTGAAGGACGAAAAGCGGTTGTCGAACTTGGAAAAGTTTTAGGTGATAATCCTGATCTTTCTGTTTTAATCGAAGGACATACAGACGATGATCCGTATGCAGGTTCTGGACCAATTGCAAACAACTGGGATTTATCGACCAAAAGAGCAACAGCAATCGTAGCGATTTTGAGTGAAAACCCAAAAATCAATAAACAAAAATTAACCGCAGCAGGAAGAAGCGAGTTTTCTCCTTTGGCAAGTAACGCAACTCCAGAAGGAAAAGCTAAAAACCGTAGAATTGAGATTATCTTGACTCCAAGATTAGATGAGATTGCGGAGATGCTTAATAGTATTAATTAAAGATGCTAAGGTTCTGAGATACTAAGTTTCTAAGATTTTAAAAAAGGGTTCAAAGTTTTTGCTTTGAACCTTTTTTATTAATTGGAATCTAAGCTTAGCATCTTAGTGTCTCAGAACCTTAGCCGCTCAAGAATAAATCTTGTACTTTTTTTAACCTTTCTCGTTTTTAGATTTGAGAAATCCGTTTGTATCTTTGAAACTTATATTTAAAAAGAAAAAAAACTTAGAATCTTAGCCACTTAGAACCTTAGAATCTCAAAAGAATGAAATACACTACATTACCCAACACCGATATAAAAGTTAGTAAAATATGCCTTGGAACAATGACTTTTGGGCAGCAGAATACAGAAGCTGAAGGGCACGAACAAATGGATTATGCTCTTGAAAGAGGCGTAAATTTCTTTGATACAGCCGAAATGTATTCGGTTCCAGCAAGTGAAGCGACTTACGGAAGCACAGAAAAAATTATTGGAACCTGGTTTAAAAAATCTGGGAATAGAGACAAAGTGATTTTAGCATCTAAAATTGCAGGTCCAAATCCTAATTTTGGTTATATGCGTGAGAAATTGGATTTTTCTCCAGCAAGTATCAAATTTGCTGTTGAGCAAAGTTTAAAAAGACTGCAAACCGATTATATTGATTTGTACCAAATGCATTGGCCAGAAAGAAAAACGAATAATTTTGGGACACGTGCTTTTCACGGACATGATGATGTTTGGGAAGATAACTTTAGAGAAATATTAGAAACTTTCGACGGATTAATTAAAGAAGGAAAAATCAAGCATATCGGAGTTTCTAATGAAAATGCGTGGGGAATGATGCGCCTTTTAGAAGAAAGCAAATACAATAATCTGCCAAGAATCAAAACCGTTCAGAATCCGTATTCTTTGTTGAACCGTTTGTTTGAAGTAAATTCTGCAGAAGTTTCAAAATATGAAAATGTTGGTTTATTAGGATATTCGCCTTTAGCTTTTGGTGTTTTGACTGGAAAATTCTTAATTGGAGAAAGTCACCCGAAAGCGAGAATTAATCTTTTCCCGCAATATAAACGTTACAATAGCGATCAATGTACCGAAGCAACAAAATTGTATCAGGAAATCGCCAAAAAACATGGTTTAACGTTAACGCAATTGGCAATGGGGTTTGTGTTGCAACAGCCATTTTTGACAAGTGCGATTATTGGTGCTACAACTATGGAGCAATTAAAAGAAAATATCGATACAATTGATGTAGTTCTTTCTAAGCAAATCTTAGCTGAGATTGATGCGGTTCAGGCTATTATTCCTGATCCTGCTCCGTAAGTTTTTTTGCTGCGAAGGCATTGGCTCTAAGACTTATTTAATCTCGCAAAGACTCAGAGTCGCAAAGTTAAATTTTTAAGTTCAATTGCGTCCAGCTTTAGCTGGATGAGAAGATAAACACAAATAAAAGGGCTTTAGCCAAACTAGTAAAGTTTGGCTAAAGCCCTTTTCTATTTCAACCTTATTCCACTAGCTTAAGCTAGTGGCTATTCAAAAAAAAATGCGACTCTGCGTCTTTGCGAGATTAAAAATAAAAAAACTTTGCGACTTAGAGCCTTCGTGGCAAAACCCTCTTATAAATCAAATTCATCATCAACAGCCAAAGAATCAGTTTTGATTGCTGTAGAATCTGGAACTTTAATTTTGATTAAAGAACGTGCATTTCCAGAAATATAAACCGGCAATAATCCGATCGTGTCTTCTGGAACTAAAAGCCCTCTTCTAAACATTAAATTCTTCAAGAATTTCTGGTTTTTAATGGCGTAGTCTTTCAAGTTTCCTTCATCATTAAACTGATACATGAATTTTCTTGGTTTCGGAATAATCGTTGCCAAGTACAAACATTCGTCTACATTTAAAGCTGAAGGACTTTTTTGGAAGTAAAAATGACTCGCTTCACCAATTCCGTAAACATTTGGACCCCATTCGATAATGTTGAAATATACTTCCAGCATTCTTTCTTTGCTTACAATTCGGTTATTTTCTAAAATGTAAACTAGTAGGATTTCTTCGAGCTTTCGCGAAAGCGTTTTTTCACGAGTTAGAAAGACGTTTTTAATTAATTGCATGCTAATTGTGCTGGCGCCGCGAGAGAATTTTTTAGTTCTAATATTCTTTAGAATCGACTGTTTGAAAGCTTCATTGATGAATCCGCGATGCGAGAAGAAAGAAGGATCTTCGGTCGTTAAAACACATTTTCTCAAATAAGGAGAAATTTGGTCTAAAGGCGTGTAATTTGGATTCGCATTTCCAACCAAAACAGGTCTTTGCAATACATTTTGAATAATGGCGCGATATACAAATTCACCGTTTAGTTTGTTTAAATCGGCTTCTCCATATTTAGTGATTCGTAAATCTTCTTTGTTGAGTTTACTATCAAAAACAAGTGTATTTGGTTTGTTTTTGTTGAATTTGAAATCTAGTTTGTAATCAAAATTTCCAGTGGCCTGCATTCCTTGAAAATGAGTGAATAAACCATCAGGAAGCGAAACGATAAAATCCTGCGCTTTCATTTTCGGGATATCAACTTTCAAAGTGTAAACTGTATCTTTTTCAGTGTCGTAAGAAATGTAAGGACGAACTTTGATTTTATTCAACTGCATTGTCGAACTGCTGTCAATAGAAATAAAACTATCGCCCAATAAAAAACGGTAATCAAAACGAGCATTTTTTATAACCACATCTTTGCTCGCGATTTTTGGGTGATTGATTGTAAGATTGGTAATCGAAGTATAGCCATCAATATGCAGTTCGCTTCCACTTTTATCAATGTTTTGAACATTCAATCGAATGGAATCAAAACTTGCTTTTAAGTTATAACGTTCGTCTAAATACGGAACGCGAATCGCGCCAGTATCTAAATTGAAAAAACGAATATCTGCTTTTTTATTTCTAGGATCAGCAAATCCTTTAATGTTCCAGCGTTGATCAAAATCTTTTGCTTGGACATGAAGATTGGTCTCGAGCTGTTTGTTGCTTAAAACTAATTTATCTACCGCGATATTGGTTTGTTTTCCGTTGTCGTCGATTTTGAATTTGAAGTTTTTCAAATCCATATCGGTTGGAACCAAATTCAGGACCTTTGAAATGATTCTGTATGCAAAAGTAGCATACTTACGTTTTTCGTTCGATTCTGTTTCTTCTTTGTCTCTTTTTAAAAAGGCATCAAAATTTCGTTTTTTGCCTTTTTTGACTAATTGAATATAGCCGATATCAACTTTTAAAGTTCCAAGCTGAACGTCTCCAATAAGTAAATTACTTAAACTGATGCTAGTTTCTACATTCTTTATTTTGACAAGCGTGTCAGCATTTATTGGAGCTAAAACAACATCTGTCAATTTTATAGTCGATAAACCATCAAATGAAGCCGATTCTACTGAAAAATTACTGTTATACCGAACAGCCATTTTATGGGTAACTTTTGCAATGGCTTGGTTTAAAAGTGAATTACGAAAATAATACAGTCCGATGCAAAGCACTAAAATTACTATTCCTAGTATTTTTAATGCCTTGTATATTTTTTGTTTTGGAAAATTCATAGGAGGGATGGTATTTGAAATCAGCCAAAAAGGATGTTTGCAACATCTTCAATTTTTGCAACAAGCTCAATCTTAATTCCTGTGTTTTTTAAAGCAATTTTATTGTATTTGGAAACAAATATGGTATCGAAACCTAATTTTTCAGCTTCTTGAATACGCTGATCCACGCGATTAACAGGACGAATTTCGCCAGAAAGTCCGACTTCGCCAGCAAAACAGAATCCTTTTCCAACCGGAATATCTTCATTAGAAGATAAAATTGCCGCAACAACGGCCAAGTCAATGGCGGGATCATCTACAGAAATTCCACCAGTAACATTTAGGAAAACGTCTTTTGCGCCTAAGCGGAATCCAGCTCTTTTTTCTAAAACAGCCAAAATCATGTTTAGCCTTTTTGCATTATAACCTGTTGTGCTTCGTTGTGGTGTTCCGTAAACTGCGGTGCTGACCAAAGATTGAATTTCAATCATCAGCGGGCGCATGCCTTCTAAAGTTGTGGCAATTGCAGTTCCTGAAAGCTCTTCGTCTTTATGAGAAATCAGAATTTCAGAAGGATTGTTAACTTCTCGTAATCCGCTTCCGAGCATTTCATAAATACCAAGTTCAGAAGTTGAACCAAAACGGTTTTTTAGCGAACGTAAAATTCGGTAAATGTGGTTTCTGTCTCCCTCAAACTGAAGAACGGTATCTACCATATGTTCCAAGATTTTTGGTCCTGCAATATTTCCGTCTTTGGTAATATGCCCAATTAAGATTACTGGAATATTGCTTTCTTTGGCAAATTTGATCAGTTCGGCAGTGGTTTCACGAATTTGAGAAATACTTCCTGCGGTTGATTCGATATAATCGGTATGCAAAGTCTGAATGGAGTCTATAATGACAACTTCAGGCTGAATGGTTTCGATTTGTTTGAAAATGTTCTGCGTTTTAGTTTCAGTTAGAATATAGCAGTTATCGCTATTTGGCGTAATTCTTTCCGCACGCATTTTGATCTGTTTCTGACTTTCTTCTCCAGAAACATACAATGTTTTATAAGGTAATTTTAATGATACTTGAAGTAAAAGTGTACTTTTTCCGATGCCGGGTTCACCGCCTAAAAGCGTTAAAGATCCAGGTACAAGTCCGCCACCCAAAACACGATTCAATTCATTGTCAGTAGTATCCATTCGGATTTCCTGGGTAGAATCAATTTCGTTAATTTTTAAAGGCTTTGGTGCTTTGCTTGTTGGAGTAGGTTCACTTTTCCAAGCCACTTTATCCTGTTTCTGAATGATTTCTTCGGCAATCGTATTCCATTCTTTGCACGCGTTGCATTGCCCTTGCCATTTGGCATATTGGGTTCCGCAGTTTTGGCAGAAAAAGGAAGTTTTAACTTTTGACATTATTTACTTTTTTTAGCAAGTGTGTTCATTTCGTCAATTTTCTCATACATCAAGTCTTTGTTCAAATCACCAATTGGCTCCATTTGCGAAGCGTTTTGGTATTTTTTCGAAGCATGTTTAGGATCACCTTGTTTTTCATACATTAATCCTAATTCATATTCTCCCAACATGGCTTTTGGGTAATTTACATTTCCTATTTCAGCCATTTTTCCTAGTTCGCTATAGGCATTTCTTTTTAAAATAAGATTTTCTACTACTTTAAAATCGCTCATTCGAACAGGAATTTGAACTCCTAAAGCTTCAGACATTGTAGCATATTTTTTTTCTAAATATTCTGCATAACCTTCTTGAAGAACCGCAATTTTGTCGTTGTATTCGGCAGAATTTATAGGTCTATATACTTCAAAAATCTGGTACAATGCACTTGGTATAGAATGCAATACTTCTGTGTAATGTGTTGCACCTTTGAAAACATCATATTTATAATTCACTAACGGATTATTAGCGATTTTAATATTGCTGTTTAATTTATCTATTGGTTCTTTAATTTTTTTAATATCACCTTCTCCAGCAGAAAGGTAATAGAAAATAGGGCTTTTTATTTTTGCGAATTTCTCTGCAATACGAACTTCCATTTTTGGGGCAAGCTCTGGGCTTAAACAGATGTAGGCATTAAAAAGCGGAATTTCTTTGTATAAATAAAAATTGGCAAAACTCGCTGTTACATCATGACCTGCAATAAGTCTGAAAGGCGAGGTGCGATATTTTTTTTCGATATAAGGAATTAATTCTGCTCCAATAAATTCGAAAAATTTTGCTCCTTTTTCAAAAGGAAGCCCTTCATTCTGATCAATTGTTGTATCATCGTAGCGTTCTTCATCTTTGTTTTGATGAATTCCGATGATGATCATCTCTGGAATATCATCCCAATAAGTGCCATAACTTATGGCTCCAGAAAACGGATCAAATAAGTAATCGCCATCCAATAAATAAAGAACAGGGTATTTTTTGTCTTTGTTTGCTTCATAAGAAGCAGGAAGTCCGATCGTAATTCTACGCTCTTCTCCTAGTTTTTCTGATTTAATGTTATCGAACGTTTTTTGGGCAAACGACGAGATTGAAATCAAAAGTGTCAGTAGGTAAACTTTTTTCATGATTTGTGGCATTTCAGTAAATTAAAAAGTATTGAAAATAGTGTAGCAATATACTATTTTATTTGCTTCTTTGTTAATTGGAGTAAAGATTGAAGCACAATGTTTTAGCGTCAGAATCATTTTGGATTGAGACAAAAGAGGAATTCTTTGTTCAAAATTGGCTTTTGACAAAGAAAGTAAATTCTTAAAAAAGAAAGAATTGATTAGGTTAGCGAATTATCATTTTCGTTAGGGAAAATAATCCAAGGTTTGAAAGTTTTCGCTTCTTCAAAATCCAAGGTTGCATAAGAAATGATGATGATGATATCATCTTTCTGAACTTTTCTTGCAGCTGGACCATTCAAAGTGATTTCACCTGAGTTTTTTTCGCCTTTAATAGCATAAGTTTCAAAACGTTCGCCATTATTAATGTTCACAATAGATACTTTTTCGCCTTCAATAATGTTTGAAGCTTCTAGTAAAGTTTCATCAATAGTAATGCTGCCAATATAATTTAAATCGGCACCCGTTACTTTAACACGATGAATTTTTGATTTTATAACTTGAATTTGCATGATGCAAAGTTAGATTAATTTAATGAAATGGTGTCTATCAGTCTTATAGAATTAACAAATACGGCTATAAATGCTCGGTATTTTTTATCATTCTCTTTCTGATCGATAGATAAAAGTGTAGATTCGTCAGCAATAACAAAATACTCTAGTTCAAACTCTTTATTGTCTTTGAAAGAATTTTCTACAAATTCGATTGTTTCTTGCGGACTGTGATTTTGGAAAATCTCTTTTGCCTCAGTTAAAGTTTTGTAAATAATTGAAGCGTCCTTTCTTTCCTCTGCTGTCAAACGTTCATTTCTCGAACTCATTGCCAGTTGATTTTCTTCTCTAAAAATTGGGCATCCCACAATGTTTACAGGCAATTCTGTTTTTTCAACTAATTTTTTGACAATTTGAAGCTGCTGAAAATCTTTTTCTCCAAAATAAGCATTTGTTGGAGTTACGATTTCGAATAGCCTTTTGACAATTGTTCCAACGCCATTAAAATGACCAGGACGGAATTTTCCTTCCATCTGGTTTTCTAATCCGTCAAAATCAAAAGTCTGCGAAACGGTATTTCCTTCATAAATATCTTCAACAGAAGGTGCGTATAAAATAATTTTATCACTTAATGTACGCATTTTCTTAACATCTTCTTCTAGTGTCCTAGGATATTTTGCTAAATCTTCTGGGTTGTTAAATTGTGTTGGATTGACAAAAATGCTCACTACTGTGTCGTCGTTTTCTTTTAGCGAACGCTGCATTAAAGCCAAATGTCCTTGGTGTAAAGCGCCCATTGTTGGTACAAATCCGATAGTTGAATTTGCGGTTTTGATAGTTTTAAGATAGGCTATCAAAGCTGCTTTACTGTAGAAAATATGCATCGAGGTATTATTAAAATTTAGTGCAAACATAATATATTAGTTATAAACTGCATAAAATTTTGTAATTTTGCGACGTTTTTATTACCAAAATTAAGTAAAATACTATTATGAAAGATAAGAGGATATTATACGTATCATCTGAAGTCGTGCCTTATTTGGCTGAAAATGAGGTTTCTTTAATGTCTTATGACGTTCCGAAAATGATTAATGATCAAGGCGGTCAGATAAGAATTTTCATGCCAAGATATGGGAATATCAATGAGAGAAGACACCAATTGCATGAAGTGATTAGACTTTCAGGGATGAATTTGGTAGTGAATGACTTAGACATGCCGTTGATTATTAAGGTAGCATCTATTCCGAAAGAAAGAATCCAGGTTTATTTTATCGATAACGATGAATATTTTAAACGTAAAGCCACTTTTACGGATGAAGAGGGCGCTTTATATCCTGATAATGACGAAAGAGCAATTTTCTTTGCAAAAGGTGTTGTAGAGACTGTAAAAAAATTAAACTGGGTTCCAGATATTATACATGTTCACGGCTGGCTTGCAGCTATGCTTCCAATTTATATGAAGCATTATTATAAACATGAAGCATTGTTTTCTGAAACTAAAATTATTACTTCTGTTTACGGACAATCGTTTGATGAAAATCTAGATTTAGAGATGATCAATAAAGTTAAATTTGACGGTGTTCCTCATGAGGCTGTGTCAGATTTAGAAACTCCAAATTACGAGAATGTTTTAAAAGCTAGCATCTTACATTCAGATGGGGTAATTATTGCGTCAGAAAATGTTTCTCCAAGTTTAACAAAATTTATAGAATCTTCAGGAAAACCTTTTTTACCTTTCGCCACGAAAGATGCGTTTGCTGATGCTTATACAAATTTCTACAGAACATTTGGACTTTAAATTTTAATTTTATTATTAGACATGTATAAAACTTCTTTTTTTAAGAAATCTCTTTTAGCTGTACTGGCTGTTTTTTTATATTCTTGTGACAAAGATTTCAATGCGATTGGTGATGGTTTAGTTGGTGATGATCACTTTGGACTTGAGTCTGAAAAATATGATGTTATAGCTTTTAATCAAGAAGTTACTCCTATTCAGTCAAATAATATGACGCCAAATGCGCTAGGTATTTTTGATAATCCGCTTTTTGGGACTACAACTGCAAATTTTGTAACTCAGGTGGGATTGACCTCTTATGCTCCAACAATTGGGGCGTCTGCTGTAATTGATAGTGTAAAAATAGAAATTCCATATTTTAGTCATATTACGGCTACTGATAAAGACGGGAACAACACTTATGAGTTAGATTCTATTTACGGAGATAAAAACGGAAAACTAAAATTAAGTGTTTATGAATCTGGAATCCAGATGAGAAGTAGTTATTTTAGTGGTGGTAACCAGTTACCGCAGTTTTATTATACAGATCAAAACACAGAATTCTCTAATAAAAAAATTGGAGAAAGACTAAATAATGGTGGTGTTTTAGAGAATGATGAGTTTTATTTTAATGCAAAAGAGATTGTAATCAAAACGACTGATCCTACTACAAAAGCAGTAACAACGGAGAGAAAAAAGCCTCAGATGACTCTGCATCTTAATCCACAATTTTTTCAAGATAAAATATTGAATGCAGCAGCTTCTAAACTTTCATCTGAAGATGTTTTTCAAGAATATTTCAGAGGTCTGTATTTTAATGTTGAAAAATCTGGATCTAGTCCAAGTAATATGGCTCTGATGAATTTTAGTGAAGGTAAAATTACGATTTATTATAGAGCTAAAACGGAATCTACAGCAGATGCTGATGATGCTATAGAGGTTAAGAAGATCGAAATGAATTTAAAAGGTGCTTCTGCAACAACATCAAATACAGCTAATTTTCTAGATGATGCGCGAAATCCTGAGTATGTAAGTGCTATAACGACAAACGTTAATAAGACGGATGGAGATGAAAAGCTCTATTTAAAAGGGGGACAGGGATCTTTAGCTATTATAAAACTTTTTAATCAGACCGATGTATTGAGTTATAATTCTGCTGGTGAACCTGTAAGCGGCGGAAATGGTGTTCCTGATGAGCTGGATGGAATTAGGAGTAATGTTGTGCTTAAGAACTGGAAAGTTAATGAAGCGAACTTAGTATTCTATATTGATGCCGCTAAAATGGCAGGGACAGAAGAGCCAAATAGAGTGTATTTGTATAATTTGACAAATAATACTGTTTTAGCAGATTATTCTGCAGATGCCTCTTCTGCTTATGGAGGTTTGATTACTGTGGGTTCCGATAAAAGAGGAACAAGTTATAAAATTAGAATCACAAGCCATTTTCGTAATTTAATTAAGGATGCAACGGCTAAAAATGTTGATTTAGGACTGGTTGTTTCTCAAAGTGCTACAACGCTTACATTTAATGCGTTAAAGAACAAGATTCAAATTAATGATAATCCAATTGAATATTTTTCTGCGGCACCAAGAACATCAGTTATGAATCCTTTGGGTACAGTCTTATTTGGAGGGAAAAAAGGAGGTTCGCCTGATTCAGAACAAGAAAAGAAAAGACTGAAACTCGAAGTATACTACACGAAACCAAATTAATAAATATATATGTGTGGAATTGTTGGATATATCGGTCACCGAGAGGCTTATCCTATTGTGATAAAAGGATTAAAGCGTCTTGAGTACAGAGGATATGATAGTGCCGGCGTTATGTTGTATGACGAAGAGGCAGGTATTAAAGTTTGTAAAACAAAAGGTAAGGTTTCTGACCTTGAAGCTAAAGCCAATGAAGGTTTTACAACAAACGGAAATATTGGAATTGGACACACGCGTTGGGCAACTCACGGGGTTCCTAATGACGTGAATTCGCATCCTCATCTTTCTAATTCTGGAGATTTGGCAATCATCCATAACGGAATTATAGAGAATTATGCGCCTTTGAAAGAGGAGCTTATCAAAAGAGGTTATACTTTTAAGTCAGATACAGATACTGAAGTTTTAGTTAATTTAATAGAAGAAGTTCAAAAGAAAGAAAATATTAAATTAGGTAAAGCGGTTCAGATTGCGTTGAACCAAGTTGTTGGTGCGTATGCAATTGCTGTTTTTGATAAAAAAAATCCAAACGAACTTGTTGCGGCTAGATTAGGAAGTCCGTTGGCAATTGGAGTTGGAGAAGGAGAGTATTTTGTTGCTTCTGATGCTTCCCCATTTATAGAATATACTTCTAATGCGGTTTATTTGGAAGATGGCGAAATGGCTAATATCAGATTGCACAAGCCAATTAAAATTAGAAAAATCCAGGATGACTCTTTAGTTGATCCTTACATTCAAGAACTTCAAATGAACTTGGAGCAGATTGAAAAAGGAGGGTATGATCATTTCATGCTTAAAGAAATTTACGAACAGCCAAGTGTAATTAAAGATACTTACAGAGGAAGACTTCATGCAAATGAAGGAATTGTTCAGATGGCAGGTGTTGAAGATAACTTGGAGAAATTCTTAAATGCAAAACGTATTTTAATCGTAGCGTGCGGAACTTCTTGGCATGCAGGTTTAGTAGCAGAATACATCTTTGAAGAATTTACACGTATTCCTGTAGAGGTAGAATATGCTTCTGAGTTTAGATACAGAAACCCAATCATCAATAAAGATGACGTAGTTATTGCGATTTCACAATCTGGTGAAACTGCTGATACTATGGCGGCTATTAAATTGGCTAAAGAAAACGGAGCATTTGTATTTGGAGTTTGTAACGTAGTGGGTTCTTCTATTTCTAGAGAGAGCCATGCGGGTGCTTATACACATGCAGGACCAGAAATTGGAGTGGCTTCTACAAAAGCATTTACTACTCAGATTACAGTTTTAACGATGATTGCTTTACGTTTAGGAAAAGCAAAAGGAACGTTGTCAAATACAGATTTCCATACGTATCTTCAAGAATTAGAAATCATTCCTGAGAAAGTGTCTGAAGCTTTAGAAACAAATGATAAAGCTAAAGAAATTGCCGCTGCTTTTAAAGATTCGCCAAACTGTCTTTATTTAGGTAGAGGATACAATTTCCCAGTTGCTTTAGAAGGAGCGTTGAAATTAAAAGAGATTTCATATATCCACGCAGAAGGTTATCCAGCTGCTGAGATGAAGCATGGTCCGATTGCTTTAATTGACGAATTAATGCCAGTTATTGTGATTGCTCCAAAACAAGGACATTACGATAAAATTGTAAGTAATATTCAGGAAATTAAATCAAGAAGCGGTAAAATTATTGCTGTAGTTACAAAAGGGGATACTCAAGTTCGAGAATTAGCAGATTATGTAATCGAAATTCCAGAAACTTCAGATGCATTATCGCCATTAGTTACAACAATTCCGTTGCAATTACTTTCTTACTACATAGCAGTTATGAGAGGTTGCAATGTTGATCAGCCTCGTAACTTAGCGAAGTCAGTTACAGTAGAATAGATTTTATTTAAATATAAAATATGTTAAAAAAGCGAGATTTAGGTCTCGCTTTTTTTTATTGTCAAAAATTTTTTCAGGCACATGTATTTTTATGAATTTTTCAGTTTTTTGATAAAAATTTATATGTATGCATAGCAAACGGATTTTTCTTTAGGTTTTCTTTGTTTTTATTTTAATAAATTGAATTAGCAAATAGTTAAAATATTGTATAAAACAGTGATAAATATTAATTTTATTTAACATTTTTTTATGCATATTAAAATATTTATGTATTTTGGCTATATATACTAACAATAAAACTAACCCTAATGAGAGTCTACTTGCTAATTATGTTGTTATTCAGCGGAGTATCTTTTGCGCAGAATACAATTACAGGTTCGGTTACTGACAGTAACAAGCAATCTATTCCTGGTGCCAATGTTGTTGTGGTCGGTGAAAATAGTGGTGCATCCACTGATTTTGACGGGACATTTAAATTGACAACAAATGCCAAACTCCCTTTTTCTGTTAAAGTTTCAGCCATCGGGTTTGAGTCAAAAACGATTAATGTGACAGCGGCCAATCAAAAATTGGTTGTGCTGCTTAAAGACGAAGAAACGAAATTGGATGAAATTGTAGTTTCTGCTTCAAGGACACCAGAAAGAGTAATTGAATCTCCTGTTACAATTGAACGTATGGGGCTTCAGGAAATAAAGAATACAACTGCTCCAACTTTTTATGATGGTTTAGAAAATTTAAAAGAGGTAAACTTTAATACAAGTAGTATTTCTTTTAAATCGATAAATACTCGTGGTTTTGCTACAGTAGCCAATACTCGTTTTATGCAACTGGTAGATGGAATGGATAATTCGTCTCCGGCTTTGAACTTTGTTTTGGGGAATTTGATTGGGATTTCAGATATTGATGTTGCTAGTGTAGAGCTTTTGCCGGGTGCGTCTTCAGCGTTGTATGGTGCAAATGCTTTTAATGGAATCATGTTTATGAGCAGCAAAAGTCCTTTTACAAATGAAGGGATAAGCGTTTACTACAAATATGGGCAGACTAGTCAAGATGCAGCCGGAACAAATGATTATAATGATTTCGGAATTAGAGCAGCAAAAGCTTTTACGAAACATTTTGCAATGAAGGCTAATTTTACTTATATGGAAGCTTCTGAATGGATCGCTAACGACACGAGAAGTATGACGGGAGGTTCTGTTGGGCATGCTATGAATCAGAATTATGATGGTTTGAATATTTATGGTGACGAGGTGACTACTTTTATTCCAAATGTAGGGCAGGTTAGTAGAACGGGATACCGCGAACAAGATTTAACAGATAATAAGGTTCAAAGTATGAAGGCTGATTTGAGTGCTCATATTAGACCTTGGGCAGATGATACAGAATTTATACTTCAATATAAAATTGGTACAGGAAGTACAATTTACCAAGGAGCAAATAGATATGCTTTGAAAGGTTTCTTGATGGAGCAAGGTAAATTTGAGGTAAAAGGGAAAAACTTTTTTGGAAGAGTTTATTTTACAAGCGAATCGGCTGGAGATTCATATGATATGAGATTTGCGGCTTGGAATGTTAACCGAGCAGCCAAATCTGATCAAGAGTGGTTTACAAATTATGCTACTGCATATCAATATGCTGGGGCGGTAATGGGGACTAATGCAAATGAGTCTGCTCAGATTGCGAGAAACTTTGCGGATTACAATGTATTGCCTGCGCAAATATCGTTTATTCCAAAACCGACTGGTTCACCAAGATTCGAGCCAGGGAGCGCGCAATTTAATAGTGCTTTAGCAACTGTAGTGGCAAATCCAGATTTGACTCAGGGTGCTAAATTTATTGATCATTCGAAATTATATCATTCAGATGTTAATTATAATTTTAGAGATATTATTAAATGGGCTGAAGTTCAAGTTGGAGGTTCGTGGAGAAAATATGTGATGAATTCTGAAGGAACTATTTTTACAGATTATGATGGTCCGATCGAATATAAAGAATATGGAGCTTATGCGCAATTGCAGAAAAAATTCTTAGACGATAGATTGAAGTTTACAGGATCTTTGCGTTATGATAAGAGTCAGAACTTTGATGGAAACATTTCGCCAAGAATTTCATTTGTGTATTCTGCAGGGGCATCAAAAAAACATAATTTCAGACTATCTTATCAAACAGGTTTCCGTAACCCAACTACACAAGATCAATATATTGGTCTTGATTTAGGGCCTTTTGCATTAATTGGTTCTGCTCCAGAAAACTTAGATCGTTTTCAAGAAACTGTAAATGTAAGTGCGGCAGGGCAAGCCGCAGGACAGCCAGCTACGATTGGTATGTCTGGGCAAAATGCATATCATAATGCGTATACAGTGGCTTCGGTTCAGGCTTTCGCGGCTTCATCAAATCCTAACGATCTTCAAGTTGCTGATATTGGTTTAGTGAAGCCAGAGCAAGTTCAGGCTTTCGAAGCAGGATATCGTACAGTTGTACAAAATGATTTGTCTGTAGATTTGAATGCTTATTATAATATTTACAATGATTTCATGAATACTGCTAGGGTTATTTCTCCTTATTATGGAACTGTTGGAACAGATCCGACAAACCCTGCTGTTCAGCAAACTTACCAAGCTCTTGCTTTTGGTGATAGAAGAGTGTATCAGGTTTATACCAATACAACTGCTCGAGTTTCTTCTTTTGGTTTTGGAGCTGGATTATCTAAAAAAGTTTATAAAGATTTTGAAGTAGGTGTAAATTATAACTACTCTCAATTTGATTTCAATCAAGCGGATGATCCAGATTTCGTGGCTGGATTCAACACTCCAAAACATAGAATTAAAGCTTCTTTAGGGAATGCTAAAGTGATTAAAAACTTAGGCTTTAATGTAAATGTAAGATGGAATTCTGAGTACTTATGGGAGTCTTCTTTTGGAGATGGTATGATTCCTGAAAATACAGTTTTGGATGCTCAGGTAAATTATGCTATTCCAAAATGGAAATCGGTTATTAAAGTTGGAGCAACAAACCTTTTCGGCTCAGATTATCTTCAGGTTATTGGGGCAGGTATGATTGGTCAAATGTGGTTTGCTTCATGGACGATTAATCCATAAGGATAATTATTTATGTGAAATTGGTATGGCTTCTTTGAAGTTATTTGAAAAATGAAGAGGTAATAATTTAAAAAGTACTAACATGAAAAAAAATATAAAAATGCTGCTGCTGGTTTCTTTATTCTTTATGGCAGCTTGTAATAATGATGATAATAATGCTCCAGAAGAAGTTCCAGTAGTTCCAGGTTCTGCGGTTTTTACTAAATACGTGTCGCTTGGTGATTCTTTTGCTGCCGGATACAGTGATAATGCATTGTTTAAAAAAGGTCAAGAAAACTCATATGTAAATATCCTGTCGCAGCAATTTGTGGCAGCGGGCGGTGGAGCTTTTACACAGCCGCTTATGAATGATAATATCGGAGGTTTATTGTTGGGAGGTAATGTTGTTGCAGGAACAAGACTTTATTTTAATGGTCAAGCTCCAATAAATGTTTCGGGAAAACCGACAACTGAGATAACATCACACTTAACAGGGACATTTAATAATATGGGAGTTCCTGGTGCTAAAAGCTACCATCTGGTTGCGGCAGGTTATGGAAACGTAGCTGGTGTGGCTACAGGAGCTGCAAATCCATATTTCGCAAGATTTTCTAGTACGCCTACTACTACTGTTTTAGCAGATGCTGTGGCTCAGGCTCCGACATTCTTTTCTCTTTTTATTGGAGGAAATGATGTGTTGAGTTATGCTACTTCTGGAGGTATTGGTAAAGATCAGACTGGAAATATGAATCCAGCGACTTACGGAAGTAATGACATTACAGATCCAACAGTGTTTAAAACTATTTATTCTAATTTAGTTACAGCTCTAACGGCTAATGGTGCAAAAGGAGTTGTGGCAAATTTACCTTATATTACAACTTTGCCATATTTTACAACTGTTCCTTACAACCCTGCTCCTCTTAGTGCGGCTTTGGCGACTCAGTTAAATGCTGGTTATGCGGCTTATAATGGAGGTTTGCAACAAATGGTTGCCAATAAGCTTTTGGCGGCAGACGAGGCGGCTCGCAGGACTATAAATTTTAAAGCAGGAAATAATGCAGTTGTTGTTGTAGATAGTTATCTTACTAATCTTTCAGCGTATGGTATTCCATCTTATAGACAAGCAACAAAAGAAGATTTGGTGGTATTGTCTGCAAGAACATTTATTGGAACAACTGTGGGTGGAGATCCAACAAAAGTTAATGGTCTTTCTGTGCCTTTGGCGGATAATTGGGTTTTGACAAAAGATGAAGTTAATGAAGTGAAGAAGGCAACTGACGCTTATAACTTAGCCATAAAAGCCATTGCGGACGAAAAAGGACTTGCATTTGTAAACACAGTTAGTACTATGACGCAATTATCAAGCGGCGGTGTTCGATTTGGGAATTTCGTAATGTCATCTACTTATGTAACTGGAGGCGCATTTTCTTTAGATGGAGTTCATCCAAGTGCAAGAGGATACGGATTGATAGCGAATATATTTATTGATGCAATTAATGAAAAGTATGGTTCAACGCTTCGTCATGTTGATTTGGCTCAATATCCAATTCAATATCCGGCAACACTTCCATAAATACCATTTTTTTTAGTTTAAAAAACCGCTCATTTATACCAATGAAGCGGTTTTTTTCTTTTATTAAAAAAATGCTGTTTTTGTTGTTTTTTAGGCAAGTTTTATGAATCAAACAAAATCATGCTATTTTTTATGAAAAAAAAATTGATTTTATATTTTAAAAAATTATCTTTGCGCTCTGAAAAAAGAGGTATTTTCGATAAACCTAAATAGCTATTTAATAAATACATAAGTAATGTCAAAAGTAATAGGAAAAGTTGCTCAAATCATTGGACCAGTAGTAGACGTAGTTTTCAACGGTAAAGATGTTGAACTTCCAAAAATTTATGATTCACTAGAAGTCACTAAAAAAGACGGAACTATCTTAGTTCTAGAAGTACAATCTCACATTGGTGAAAACACTGTTCGTACCATTTCTATGGATTCAACAGACGGTTTAAGCAGAGGATATGAAGTAGTTGGAACTGGAAGCCCAATCCAAATGCCAATCGGTCCAGACGTATATGGAAGATTATTTAATGTTGTTGGAGATGCCATTGACGGTTTAGGTGATTTGCCAAAATCTGGAGAGAACGGTTTGCCAATCCACAGACCAGCACCAAAATTTGAAGATTTATCAACTTCATCTGAAGTTTTATTTACAGGTATCAAAGTAATCGATTTGATTGAGCCTTACGCAAAAGGAGGTAAAATTGGATTGTTTGGTGGTGCTGGAGTAGGTAAAACGGTATTGATTCAGGAGTTGATCAACAATATCGCAAAAGGTCACGGTGGACTTTCAGTATTCGCTGGAGTAGGTGAAAGAACACGTGAAGGAAATGACTTGCTTCGTGAGATGTTAGAGTCAGGAATTATTAAATACGGTGATGATTTCATGCACTCTATGGAAAATGGAGGATGGGATTTATCTAAAGTAGATATGCCAGGAATGAGAGAGTCTAAAGCTACTTTCGTTTTCGGACAAATGAATGAGCCACCTGGAGCTCGTGCACGTGTGGCACTTTCAGGATTATCTATCGCTGAGTATTTCCGTGATGGAGCTGGATCAGATCAAGGTAAAGACGTATTGTTCTTCGTTGATAACATCTTCCGTTTTACACAAGCGGGTTCTGAGGTATCAGCACTTTTAGGACGTATGCCTTCTGCGGTAGGTTACCAACCAACATTAGCAACTGAGATGGGTGCAATGCAAGAGCGTATTACATCTACAAACAAAGGATCTATTACATCTGTACAAGCGGTTTACGTTCCTGCGGATGACTTAACTGACCCGGCGCCGGCTACAACTTTCGCGCACTTAGATGCTACAACTGTATTGTCTCGTAAAATTGCTGAGTTAGGTATCTATCCTGCGGTTGACCCGTTAGATTCTACTTCTAGAATCTTAACTCCTCAAATTTTAGGAAACGAGCACTACGACTGTGCACAAAGAGTAAAAGAAATTCTTCAAAAATACAAACAATTACAAGATATCATCGCGATCCTTGGTATGGAGGAGTTATCTGAAGAAGATAAACTTGCAGTAGCAAGAGCACGTCGTGTACAACGTTTCTTGTCTCAGCCATTCCACGTAGCAGAGCAATTTACAGGTATCCCAGGTGTATTAGTTGATATTAAAGATACTATCAAAGGATTTAACATGATTATCGATGGTGAGTTAGATCACCTTCCAGAAGCAGCTTTCAACTTGAAAGGTTCTATTCAAGATGCAATCGAAGCTGGAGAGAAAATGTTAGCTGAAGCTTAATATAATTATGAATTATGAGTTATAAATTATGAGTTTCTGCTCACTTATAACTCATAACTTATAACTCATAACTCAAAAAAAATGATTTTAGAAATAGTATCACCAGAAGCGAAATTATTTTCAGGAGAGGTAACATCAGTTACTTTGCCAGGAGTTAACGGAAGCTTTCAGATTTTAAATCATCACGCCCCAATTGTTTCAATCTTAGAAGAAGGAACAATTAAAATTGCAGCTCCAAGCTTCAGTTTTTCTAAAGAGGCTGCTGATAAGTTTACGAGAGTTAATGACCAAACTTATACTTTAGGGATTAAGTCAGGAACAATCGAAATGAAAAACAATAAGATAATTGTATTAGTTGACTAAAACAATTTCAAAATAAGCTGAAAAGGCCAGACAGTATTGTCTGGCTTTTTTGTTTTTTTAGGTTGAGAATTTTCAATTATTTTATGATCCCCCAAAATCCACTGGATACATATGCGTTTACAGTAAATCCTGAAATAATTCCCCAAGAGATAATTCCGAAAGCACTTATAGAAAATGCTTTTACTAATTGAAGTTTGGTGCTTTTATTTAAAAAATTGTAATAAAAGAGCGTAAAATAAAAAAGCTGAAACAATAGAAAAAACAAAGTCTGATAATTGGGTGATAGGTGGAATAATAGTGAAATCGGCAAGATTAGTAGCGTATTGACTAATATGCAAAAACCGAGCATATACATACCTGCTACCAGATGTTCTGTATAGTTGTAGTTCTCTTTTTTGTAAAACAGCCAGAAAAAGAACGCTGTAAGAGGTAAAGCCATCATTGCCATTAAATTGGAGTATTTTCTCATGAAATGAGTCATTTTTTCTTTTCTCTCATAAAGATGCACGATTTTTTCTTTTTGAATGGGGTCTGAAATAGTGCTAAGTTCCTGATTTTCTTTTTGAATGTCGACCGGAGGTGTTTCTTTTGGTATATTGGAAATGAAAACAAAGATCGCAGCAACTAACAAGAAAAAATTTAGTGGAGGAAAGTATTTTTTTCTTTTGCCATTGATGTATTCCTTAGCAACAACTCCACTTTTTAAAGTCAAATTTTTGATGAGCTGAAAAATGCCTTTGTCAGCATGTGTAAAATAATGAATTGCTTCATGAAAAATCTCGTGCGGACTTATACGATGCAAATTAACTTTTTGACTGCACTCAGGACAATAATTAAAATTTGGGTAATTGTGTGTCTCACAATTTTTACAAATGATCTTCATTTTTTTCTTTTTTAACGCAATATACAAATTAGTAGGAATCAGTTTATAATTTGAAAATTAGAGATATTAATGTTTTAATTAACAATATTATTCATGCTAAGATGACATAGTTCAGAAGAATTTCAAAATAAGCTGAAAAGTCAGAGAATATTGTCTGGCTTTTTTTATTTTCTTACTTTTGAATTATCAAAATCTCTTTATAAAATATTTGATCAATTGTAAAGGCTCAGTAAGCTTTTGCATTTTGTTTCATCTTGAATGATGGAACATAACTTTTTATGTCAAATTTTATAAAGAATATATATGAAAAATATATCAAAAGTTGCTGTTCTTGGCGGTGGCGGAAGAACAGGAAAATATTTAGTAAATCAATTACTAGAAAGCGGATTTAGTATAAAACTTTTACTAAGAAATCCAGACAATTTTACTATTCAAAATCCAAAAATAGAAATTATTAAAGGAGATGCTATTGATGATGAATCAATAAGTTTATTGCTTAGAGATTGTCAAGCTGTGATCAGTACTGTTGGGCAGAGGCCTGGAGAACCTATGGTGGCAAGTCAGGCAACAAAGAATGTTTTAATGGCTATGAATGAGTATGGAATTCAAAGATATGTTCTTCTTGCGGGACTAAATATCGATACTCCGTTTGATAAAAAAAGCGCTAAAACAATTATGGCAACAGACTGGATGAAAACTCATTTTCCTGAAATCCAGAAAGACCGACAATTCACTTACGATCTTCTACATGATAGTAAGACTGATTGGACGCAAGTTCGTGTTCCGTTAATTATTTTTTCTGATGATAGTAATGAAATCTCTGTAAATCTTGAAGATTGTTTGGGAGAAAAAATTACAGCGTTGGATATATCAAAGTTTCTCGTAAAAGTGATGGTCGAGTCAAATTACATTAGACAATCACCTTTTATAAGTGCTATTTAAAATTTAGAATAACGGCGGATTGCTTATAATCCGCTGTTTGTTTTATTCTAATAGGAATTGCCTAACTTTGTTTTTATGAAGTTTCCAGAAAATCTTAATCGAAAAATAGAAAGCTGTAAACAGGAAAATCTGTTTAGAAAATTACCCGTGTTTAATAATCTGGTGGATTTCTCCTCAAACGATTATATCGGATTTTCTAAATCAGAAACTATTTACAAGCATACTCATGCTTATTTATTAGAAAATGAGATTTTTCAAAATGGAGCTACGGGTTCGAGATTGACTACTGGAAACCATTCGCTTTATCAAATTGCAGAAAGTTCTATAGCGCAATTTCACGAGGCAGAATCAGCTTTAATTTTTAATTCGGGCTACAATGCCAATTTGGGTTTTTTTAGCGCTGTGCTGCAAGAAAATGATGTTGTTTTGTATGATGAATTGTGTCATGCTTCTATAAAAGATGGAATTGCAATGTCTAAGACAAAATCATCTTCGTTTATCCATAATGATTTTGAAGATTTGGAAAAGCATATTCTTAAATTTTCAGATGCAACAATTTATATTGTAACAGAAACTGTCTTTTCTATGGATGGCGATAGTCCGAATTTGGAAGAGTTAGTACAGCTTTCAGAAAAATACAATTGTTATTTGGTCGTTGATGAAGCCCACGCTTTAGGAGTCTTTGGTGAAAAAGGAGAAGGATTGATTCAGTACTTGCATTTGCATAATAGAATTTTTGCTCGAATTGTAACTTTTGGAAAAGCTTTAGGATGTCAAGGTGCGGCAGTTTTAGGAAGTACCGAACTCAGAGATTATTTAATCAATTTTGCTCGAAGTTTTATCTATACTACTGCTTTGTCTCCTCATGCTGTTGCGACAATCTTTACAGCGTACCATCAATTAGAAATTGAAAAAGAAGCTATTGAAAAGCTTCGGAAAAATATTGTGTTTTTTAATCAGCAGAAAAAAATGTTAGGATTAAAACCAATGTTTGTTCACAGTAAATCTTCGATACATTCCGCTATTATTCCGGGAAATAAGAATGTAAGCGAGTTATCACAGCAGCTTCAGGACAAAGGGTTTGATGTTCAGTGCATTCTTTCTACTATTGTTCCAGAAGGTCAGGAACGTGTTCGTTTTTGCATTCACAGTTATAATTCGCAAGAAGAAATTAATCAAGTTTTAGAATGGGTTAGAGATTTTGTTTTTTGATTATAAAAAAAAATAAAAAACCCATCTTTATGATGGGTTTTGGTATTAATTGAATATAATTTTCTTTGTGACCGTATGATCATTTTCTAGCATTACTTTTACCAGTAAAACTTGATTACTAAAATGCAAGTTTGTAATATTTAATTCTTTTGCTTCAATTTTATTTTTGCTATAAAGCGCTTGACCACCGATCGTATAGATTTGTACTTCTTTAATGTTTTCAGCTCCGCTAGTAACATTTATTGCTTTTGATTTTACAGCAACCAAAATTCCATCTTTTACATTTTCGAAATCATCTGTTCCTAAGGTTTTATTTGTATAACGCAATACAAAACGATCTATAAAGGTTCCGACGGCTGTTTTAAAAGTATAATTGGAAGTACGTAAATCGGTTATACTACCTGTTGTTTTGTCTTCTAGATAAACTGCCTGAGTATCAAAGAAACCGTCAGCATGATCAATAGAAATTGTAAGATTGCCTTCAACAGTGCTTTTGTAACCAATAGGAACAATATCAGAATTGTCAAAAGGTAGGGCGCGACCTTGAACAGTTAGTTTTTTAGTTTCGTTAATACTATAAAAATCAATGTAGGAGTTGCTTCCCATTGTTGTGGCATCATAATTATAATCTAAACTATTGGTTGCCCCAGTTGCATATCCAATAAGCATTTGCTTGAATGCCCCATCTGAATTGGTCAGATTTAGCCATAAACAATTTCTTTCGATTTGACTTGTTTTTTCAGTAGTCTTAAAGAATGTGGTATTTTTGGCTTTAACTCTTTGATCATTTGTAAATAAAATAGTGCTTACATTTGGCTGAGTAAAAAATCCTTGTCCAACAGCAATATAACCGTTAGGAACTTGTCCTTTTGGCGATGGTTGTGTTTGTCCCGTTAATGTGAAAACAGCAAAATCGGCACTATCATAAGTAAATGTATTGGTTCCCTCAATTCTTTTAGGAGGCGTATTATGTGACCAGAAATATAAAGGTCCAACATCTCCATTGTCTGTAATGAACTTTTCAGCATCAATAGCAGATGGGTAAGGGTTGCCTAACAAATTTAATTTTCCGCTTACCGTTGGGACTGGAATGTTTCCATTATTTGGTACCCCTGTAAATTTCGCAGTAAAGTTGCTTGGAGTTGTAAGATCATATGTTTGTGGTGCTCTAATACTGTATCCGTACCCCGCTTCCATTATTTTTATACCATAGTTGCTAGGAACCCACTTTGTGGTAGTCGCATTCCAGTAATGATATTTGTCAAACAAAGTTTGCGGAGACAAATCATGCATAGATAAACCGATTACAGGTGATGACCAGTATGTTACGTCGTAACGAACTACGCTGGTTGTTCTTTGTATTTCAAAAGCTTTTGCACTTCCAGTAAGCATGTTTTTGGCTGTTGAAGTTTGAAGCAACGATCCTCCGTCTAAAATCAGCAGTTTTCCTTCTCCTAGAACATTTATATCTTCATCAACAGTTAAAGTTATGTCTTTTGGAACCGTCAAAGTAACTTTGTCGTTTATTGTACAAGAGCAAACTGTAAGGTCCGCAGTTAATGCTGTATTTGAACTGATCAATAAGGAACTTCCATTTGGAGTAGCTACACCATTATAGTCTGTTTGGGTTTTAATAAAATTTAAATTCAGTCTTGCACTTTGTTTGTAGTCTTTTAATCGAATTTCGACTTTAGAATTTTTGCCTAAAACTCTAGGAGTGGTTAATACATTGTTTACAGGTGCATTATCATTAATGTTTCCTGGCGAAGTGTAAACTGGAGTTGTAGCATTTTCATCATCAATGAAAATTTGCACTTGGTCATCGCAGTTTGTAATTTGTATTTGGTAAGTTCCGCAAGGAAACCCTTGTCTTTTGTAAACCAGAGTAAAATAATCTTGAGGCATGGGAGCTCCTTGCCAGCCAGATTTAGCCGGATCAAAAGAAGGTGATTCTGCAAGAGCAAATGAATCTGTTGTATTAATATTTACAGGATTTACACTATAATATCCAGCATAACTTCCTTGTGGAATTGTAAAATTATTACCACTATCTGCAGTCGTAAATCCGTAAACTTTCCATAAATTATCTCCAAATGAATAAGGCGCAGTATTGCTTCCTGCTATTAATCCCATAGAGAACTGTATTCTTGAATCGGTTGTTTTTTCGTAATATTCTAGGTCAAAAGTATATTCTACACCTGCTGTCAATTGCATATTTACTGCCTTTTGAGAATAATTGACACCAGACCATTGATCAATTATTTTTGTAGTTCCGGAAGCTGTAGTTAAATATAAACGATAATAATCATCACCTCCAACAGTAATATTGTAAGTGCCCGTTACATCAACTTTGGCTTTCATTTTATAACGAACAAAGAAATAGTCTGAAGGAGTTTCGCACAATTGCGCATTTAATCCAGTAACAGTTCCTTGTACAATATCGCGATTAAATAGTTTGTTTTCTTCAACTTGTCCAATATAGGTCATGTTTGAAATCGGAATGGTAGTAGGCGTTGCAGGATTTGGGTCTGCAGGAGTGCCAGTTGGTGGCAAAGTTGTTGTTTTATACACATATCCTATCCATTTATTATCTCCGTATTTAATTTGGTCACCTGGATTACAAACAGGAGCTGTAGCATTAACAGTTACAGTAGCAGAAGAATAATTAGAATTAGTGTTTTTAAGAGTGTATGTAAATGTTGCAGATCCAGAAAAATTTGCTGCAGGTGTAAAGGTTACATTGTTAAGGCCGTTTACAGTTACAGTACCATTACTAGGTTGTGTTACTGTTATGGCTTCTAGAGGGTAGCCACCAATAACATCATTATCTAAAATAGGAATGGTTACGGCCTGATTTGATGGAGTTGAAACAATATCATTCTTTGCTGTTAAGGTAAAAACATCTTCTATTGTTCCTGTGATTACTGGGCCTTCTGGGCTTCCATTACCATTTTTAATTTCAAAAGTATTGTAGCTAGCATAAACATAAAATCTAATGTACAGGGTTTCTCCAGGCAATAAAGTGTTTAGACCTGATGCGATATTATTAGTTAATGGCGTCCATGATGAGGCAGCATTACTCTCTGGAATTAAAATCTGAGCACCATTTGTAAAATCTGGATTCTTAGAATATTTTACAAGAAACTTTTGATTCTTTCCTCTATAAGTAAAATTAAATTGTTTAAGATTTAATTTGTGTTTAGAATCGGGTGCGATTTTAAATTCAATGTACTTAGTTTCGTCTGCTGTATTTACAACATTAGGGTTATTAGAAGGAGTAGGCCAACCGTTAGTTTCAAAAAAAGCATTATTTATGTTATGAAATGTATAATTTAAACTTATGTTAGTGCCTGCCTTTGTAATTGGAGAGTTTGGGTCTACATATTGTTTGGTTACGGGATTAAAAGTGTCATCGGCTCCATCCCAAAGCGATAGAAAGTCTGTTGTGTCTTGATTTACGGTTACTTTTATGGTTCCTGTAGATGTTTCCGTTGCATTTGAGATGGTGTAGTTGAAAACAGAAGTACCAATAAATCCTGCAGCAGGGTTAAAAGTTATAGTTTTATCAGGATTAAGTATCGCAGTTCCTTCGGCAGCAGATGGAGGTGTAGAAATAACCAAAGTGTTTACGTTGGCTTTGTTTACGTCATTGCTTAGCGGATTTATATTAACTGCTACATCTTTTGTAGTGGTAACGTAATCGTTGATAGCTAATATTTTAGTAGCATCAAAGCTTAATACTTCACCATTGATGGTAGGTACAACATTATTGATTCCAGTTCTAATTTGGAATTCGTTATTAGTGTAATAAGCATAAATTCTAACATAAACTTTTTCAGTAGGTAAAACAGGGTTTATTTCTTCAGAAAAATTTAATGTGTATTGTATCCAATCACTTGTAACTGATGTTGCGGTAAGAAGATTATAAACACCGGATGAGAAATCAGATTGTTTAGAGTATTTAATTGTATATTTTTGAGAACCTGGAGATTTACATTCAAAAACGAATGTGCTTAAATTTACCTTGCTTCCTGTTTTAGGCCCCAGAGCAAATTGTACATATTTTGTAAGATCATATTGGCCACCTTTGCTTTGAGGTGTTGGCCAGCCACTACTCTTAAAAAAAGTATTAGCAGCATTGTTAGAGTCGTATAAATTACTTACAGTTGCTGATAAATCAGAACCGTTAATTGTTCCTATTGGAACAGGAGCAAATCTATTGCCAGAATTTGCTGCGTCCCATTTTACTAAAGCAGTTTGAGCAAATCCAAAAAAAGGCAATAATAAGAATAAAAGTAGAGTTTTTTTCATGTTAAATGTTTTTTATCAATTTGTTATGCTGGTATAGGACTTCCGAACCAAACAAAGGTAAATACATTTACGAGCCCAATCATGGCGCGGTTTTGAGAACCCCGATATAATCGATGAACTAAAAAAATACTCGATGAAGCACATTAAAAATTTTAATGTTAGACAAATATTCTTATAAAAGGCCTAGTTTTTTTGAAGGAATAATTGTGTTAAATTGATTTTTTCAAGACTGTTTTTTGAAGTTTTATACTGAAAAACGTCTAGGTTGCTATAAATTCTGAAAAAATGGAATATTTTATAACCAAAAGTTGTTTGATTTATGGAGTAATTTTTCGATGATTTTTGGACAAAAATCGAAATGGTTTGCAAAGGATAAAAAAGGGCTCTTTTTTAAGATAAAAGGGGATTTAGTTTTCTTCTAGTTCTTTAACTTTTTCGTAAACTAAATTACTTTCATAACCTCTTCGCAACATATAGTCGCAGAACTTTTTGCGTTTTTTAAGTTGGTTAGTTTCAGAGATGCTATTCCAACATCTTTCGGCTAAGTTTTCGAAAGTTTCGAAATATTCTTCAGAAGAAATTTCTTTTAAAGCCAAAGTGATATTTGTTGATGAAATGTTTCTTGCTTTAAGTTCGTTTGTGATTCTAATTTTTCCCCAATGCTTGATTCTGTGTTTGCCTCTGGCAAAGCTGCAGGCAAAACGAGTTTCGTTTAGAAAATTCCCTTCAATGAGCTGTACGACAATACTGTCAATCTCATCACGAGTCATTTTTAGGTCATACAATTTTGAAACTACTTCATCGTGACAGCGTTCTTGATAAGCACAAAAATGTTCTAATTTTTGTAAAGCTTCTTTGATAGTAAAAGTGCTGTTCGTCGGCTTTTTCATGCATTTTAACGTTTAAATCAAGTTATGGTCAATTGGTTCTAAAATAATTCTAAAATTTGTTAATATTTTATAAAAAGAAATAAATTATAACCTTGTGTATTAGGCTAATTTAAATATTTTTGCACAGAATTTTTACAGTTTTCGTATTCTGGTAAAAGTCAAGAATTTAACATTTAGTTTCCATTAAAATACCCAAATGAATATTTATTTTTTTTGAAAATAGATTGCCATTTTTTGCTTTTTAGCAAACCAAAAACAAATTTAAAATAAATACCTACTAACATATGATGAGAAAATTACTTTACTCGTTTTTATTTTTTATTTTTCTACATTCTGCTGGTTTTGGGCAGACTTCCACAACAATTACATTAAATGCCGGTCAAACCTCTTTTACAGTGCCTTGCAGTGTTACTTCGATCACTGTAGAGTGTTGGGGAGCTGGAGGAGCTGGAGGGGGAACTACAGCTAATAACGCAGGTGGAGGTGGAGGAGGAGCTGGAGGAGCGTATGCAAAATCTACATTTTCAGTCTCTCCTAATCAAGTTTTTAATTGTAGTATCGCCGCTGCAACAGCTGGTTCAACAAATCCTTCACGAGGGGCATCTGGTGATGATACATGGTTTTCATCTGCTACTGTTTTGATCGCTAAAGGAGGTCAAGGAGGATTAAATCCAAATGGGGGAACTGTTTTAGGTGGTGTAGGTACAGCTGTAGGGAGTATGGGTGATTCTACTAGTCAAGGGGCTAATGGAAATGTTGGGAATACTTCACAAGGAGGTGCAGGTGGAAATGGTGGAGGTACTGGCGGTGGAACAGGTGGAGCGTCGAGAAGCAACGCAGGTAATGGAGGTGATGGAAATTCTGGTAATGCGCCAGGAGGAGGTGGAGGAGGATCCTACGTAGGAAACAATTCAAATAGAGCAGGAGGTTCTGGAGGAGCAGGTCAAATAAAGATAACATATAATATACCAGCTACAATAGTTCCTACTAATTCAGTTGGTGGACCATACACTTTTTGTACAGGAAGTACAACTACTTATACAACAGGAAATGTAATAGCTGGGCAATATGCTTTGGTGAATGTAATAAAAGGCTTTAAATATACTTTTTCAGTACAGAATGCTTTTGCTAGTTTAGATGAAAATCTAACAATACTTGATGCGGCAACAGATGCAAATGTATCACCAGCTACTTCAGCCTCGGGAGTTAGTGGAGCTACTATAACTGATTGGATTCCGTCAGTTTCAGGACAAGTGAAGGTTGTCTTGTCTGCAGCGGGATGTGCAGCAAATGGAACGGTTGGAAGTAGAGGAATCACTGTTACTCAAACAGCAATAGGAAATTCACAAGATAACCAAAATGATTATGGAACAAATAACTGGGTGGCTCATGTCTACACTGCTGGTGGGAAGGAACCGATTACTTTTACAAGTGATAAGTATTTGGGGTATTATAATGTTAGTTCAGAGTCTATAAATGAAAATTTCGGTGCAGGCTATACTTGTTTTTCATTTATGTCAGGAGGAGCAACACGTGGGCAGGTATATACGCAGGGTTTTGCAGTAAGACATAGAATGAAAACAACAAAGAGTGGTTGTTATATGATTACTGTAAGTGGAGATGACGGAGTTCGACTATATTTAAATGGAACAAATATTTTGGATCGATGGGTAGAACAAGCTTCAACAACATATACCAATGTAGTTGTAAATTTAGATGGCGATGACGATTTAGTATTTGATTACTATGAAAATGATGATGCGAATTCAGTTACGTTTACAATGGCACCATTTGATACAAATAGTAATACTATAACAGCTCCAGCAACAGTTGATTATTGTGGAACAGGTACTTATACACCTGGACAAATTGTAGGATCGCTTCAATATAGTTCAGGTGATCCTAATTTGCAAAATCCTCAATTAAGTTTTCAGTGGCAGTCATCAACAGATGGAGTTGCTTTTAATAACATCAATACAGCTGGAACTTCAAGAAATTATTCACCACCATCAATAACAGCAAATAATGTAGTATACTATAGACGATTGGTAAGTATTAGTGGAAGTTCAGGATGTTCGTATGCGCCAAGTAACATTGTTAGGATAAGTGCAAGTTCAGCGACGCCACCACAGCCTGGAGTGATTACCCAGCCTGCTAATATATGTGCTGGATCAACAACTAGTACATTTAGCGTTGCACCAGTTGCAAGGGCAGTTTTTTATACATGGTCAGTGACAGGAACAGGCTGGTCAGTGGCATCAGGTGGAAATACAGCATCAGCAACCATTGCAATTGGAAGCGGTCAAGGAACTGTTTCAGTAACGGCTACAAACGCGTGCGGAACCAGCCCAGCTCGTACTACTTCAGCACTCAATCCGACTACAGCACCATCTCAGCCAGGAGCGATTACCCAGCCGACCAATTTATGCGCAGGATCAACAAATAATGCATTCAGCATTTCACCAGTTTCTGGCGCAACATCATATGCATGGTCAGTAACAGGAACAGGCTGGTCGGTAACAGGTGGAGCCAATACGGCATCGGCAAGCATTACAATTGGAAGTGGACAAGGGACAGTTTCAGTAATAGCTATAAATGGCTGTGGAAACAGTATAGCTCGTACTACTTCAGCACTCAATCCGACTACAGCACCATTTCAGCCAGGAGCGATTACCCCGCCGACTAATTTATGCGCAGGATCGACAAATAATACATTCAGCATTGCAACAGTTTCTGGTGCAACGTCATACACATGGTCAGTAACGGGAACAGGCTGGTTAGTAACAGCGGGAGGTAATACAGCATCAGCAAGTATTACAATTGGAAGCGGTCAAGGAACGGTTTCAGTAACGGCAACAAATGCGTGCGGAACCAGTATAGCCCAAACAACAGGTACGCTTACTCCGACCACAGTTCCGCCACAGCCAGGAGCGATTACTCCTCCAGTCAATTTATGCGCAGGATCATCAAATAACACATTCAGCATTTCACCTATTTCTGGCGCAACATCATATGCATGGTCAGTAACGGGAACAGGCTGGTCAGTAACAGGTGGAGCCAATACAGCATCGTCAACTATTACAGTTGGAAGCGGGCAAGGAACAGTTTCAGTAACCGCAACAAACGCGTGCGGAACCAGCACGGCTCAAACGACAGGTACGCTTACTCCTACTACAAACACAATTACACTCAGTTCAGTAGTAGGAACAGACTCGCAAACTATTTGTGCCAATACTGCAATCTCAGATATTAAATATACTACAACAGGGGCGACAGGAGCAACATTTTCAGGTCTGCCTAACGGAGTTACTGGAGGCTGGTCAGGAAATGTAGTTACAATTAGCGGTACTCCTACAACAGAAGTGGGTAGCCCATTTAATTATACAGTAACTTTAACTAATGGTTGTGGAAATATTTCAACAACAGGTACAATAGCAGTAAAACAAGCACCTACAGCGCCATCAATTACAAAAAACAACGATGTATCTTGCGGAAGTTTTGGAAGCATAACACTAACAGGTTTATCTGGAAATTGGACAATTAATCAGACAGGAACGACTACGTTGGCGAGATCATTTTCTGGAACAAGTTCTACTCTTCCTATTCAAGATTTAATAGTAGGAACGTATTACTTTACAGTTACAAATGATTTAAATTGTACTTCAAGTTCAGCTACTGTTACTATAAACGACATTAGTTCAAACACAACATGGAATGGTTCAGGATGGTCTAATGGTGAACCAGACGGAAGTAAGAGTGTAACGATTTCGTCAGTTGTGCCAAATCAGCCATTTTCCGCTGCTAAACCAAATATAACAGCATGTTCTTTAAATATTAATGTTCCAAATGGCGCAACAGATCCTAACGTAATTATTCCGTCTGAAATGACTTTGACTATTACAAACGGAATATCAAGTAATGGTAAATTGATATTTGAAAGTGGATCAAGTTTATTACAGGGAGCAAACGCTGTTAACACGGGTAGTATTTCTTATAAAAGAAAAGTTAGCATGCGCCGTTATGATGTTGTTTATTGGTCTTCACCAGTAAACGGTTTGTCTATGCATGACTTTTCTCCAAATACTTTGTTTGATAAATACCATTATTGGAATTCTGCTACTTCGAAATGGGTTCTTAACAAGAATGGTACAAGAATTATGGAGGAGGGACAAGGTTATAGTATTAGAGCTCCACAATATTTTGATTTAGTATCTCCTTCGGTATTTGATGGTACATTTGTTGGTACTCCAAACAATGGGGATTGGTCAGTTCCAGTAGAGCATGATAAGTTAAATTTAGTAGGAAATCCATATCCTTCTCCAATAAATGCAGCTAAGTTAATGCTCGAAAATAAAGATCATATAGGATCATTATATTTTTGGACGCATAATCAGCCTCCACAACTTGAACAAGGAACTAATACTTTTAAATACCTAAGTTCAGATTTTGTTATTTATAACGGGACAGGTTCGGTAAGAGTAAGTGGGGAGATTGTTTCAGGTGCAGATGAATTTGATGGATTCATCGGGGCAGGACAAGCCTTTTTTACAAATGCACCTCCAACTGCAACTGTAATTAAATTTAATAATGGCCTTCGTGAGGGAAGCTCAAAGAATACGCAGTTTTATAAAACGGATAAAACTAGTGAAGTTGAAAAAAATCGTCTTTGGTTAAATATTGCCAATTCACAAGGAGCTTTCAAACAGATATTAATTGGTTATATTGAAGGAGCAACAAATAGTAATGATGCACTTTATGATGCAACGACTATGGGAAGCAACTCTTACATCGATTTTTATAGTATTAACGAATCTAAAAACCTGATAGTTCAAGGTCGAGCACTTCCTTTTGATAATACAGAAGTGATTCCTTTAGGATACAGGAGCGGTGTTGATGATAAGGGAGATCGTAACTTTACCATTTCTATTGATCACGCAGATGGGTTTTTTGCTACTCAGGATGTATATCTAGAAGACAAAACGACAGGTAAAATTATAGATTTACGAAAAGAAAATTATACTTTCTTTAGTGCCGGAGAAACAAATACAACTCGTTTTTCACTTCGTTATACAAACAAAACTTTAGGAACAGGTGAATTTGAGAATCTTGAAAATACAGTTTTAGTTTCTGTTAAAGACAAAACGGTAAATATTGCTTCATCTAAAGAAACAATAAAAGAAGTAAATGTTTATAACATTGGAGCGCAGTTATTATACACTAATAGTAAAGTAAATGCCTCAGAATTACAAATTAAAAACTTGCATTCTACAGATCAAGTATTATTGGTAAAAATAACCTTAGAAAATGGTCATACTTTTACTAAGAAAGCTATTTTTTCTAATTTGTAAGTGATTACCAAAATATTTATAAGCCCATTCCTTGAAAGAATGGGCTTTTTTATGCACAAAAATATCCCTAAATCTTGGTATTGTGCACCTTACTTCAACTTTGTAATTTTAGCTTAATTCTTACAATATTAACTTTAATTGCATTATTTTGATTAGAAATTTATTCTATTGCCTAATTCTATTTTTATTCTTGCCAAATTCAAACCTTCTAGCACAGCAAGGGAAAGTTGATCATTTGTTTAATACACTTGATGACGGGCAAAACGGCGATGGTTTTGATGGGGTTGTACGAACTCTCCTTTTACAAAATAATGGCAGCTTGATTGTTGGTGGCGATTATCTCAGCCTAAACGGATCTCCAGTTTCTTATCTTACTCGTTTAAATTCCAATGGTTCCATTGATGAGAGTTTTAATACAGGCACTGGTTTTAATGGAAAAATTTACGCATCGTATTTACAGCCAGATGGAAAAATTATTTTGGGTGGAAATTTTACGATGTACAACGGAATTAGTGCAGGAAGACTGATTCGCTTAAACTCTGACGGATCTTATGATGCTACTTTTAATACTACGATAGGGGCAACAACTGGAATTGTTTATGATATTGCAACGCAGTCAGATGGAAAAATAATAATTGTTGGAAGTTTTACAAAATATGCAAATTCTACCGTAAATCGAGTGGTGCGTTTGTTTCCAAACGGAACGCTCGATTCTTCTTTTTTGACGGGCTCTGGTTCGGCATTAAATATAACTCATGCGAAAATAACTGATGATGAAAAAATAATTCTTACTGGAAATTTTATCACATTTAATGGAATTCCTGCAAATAGAATTGTGCGTCTAAATAGTAACGGAAGTTTCGACTCGACTTTTAATAGCGGTACCGGCTTCAATGATGATATTAATGCGATTGTATTGCAACCAGATGGAAAAATTGTATTAGGAGGAAATTTTACTGCCTTTAATGATATTGCATCCAATCGTCTTATTCGTTTGAATGCTGACGGAACGAAAGATGAAAGTTTTCAAACAGGATTTGGTTTTAGTAAGGAAGGTGTGCAAACGCTCAAAATGGATCCATACGGAAATTTAATGGTGGGCGGATCTTTTACAGGGTTTTATAATAATAGTGAAGTTAATAGATTAGTTTTTCTTAATCCAGATGGAACCCTAAAATCAGATTTTGATATTGGTTCAGGGCCTGCTTCTGCATCTGTCTTAAGTTTAGAATTTGATGAAGAAGGTTCTTGGTTTGTTGGCGGTTCTTTTTCTGTTTTTAATGGACAAAATCAAGGAAGATTAGCTAAAATTAGCAGTGATGGGGAACATGATATTGGGTATTTGTCTTCGGGTATTGGTTTTGATAATTCTGTTTTGAGTATTTTGCCTCTTCCAAATCAGAAAACAATTGTTGCGGGTAATTTCAGTAAATTTAATGGAGTATCGGTTTCAAAAATAACTTGTCTTTTAGGAGATGGTTCTACTGATGCTTCTTTTAATGCAGGAAAATCTGGAGCAAATAGTGTGGTGAAAACAACAGCATTGCAGTCAGATGGAAAAGTAATTATTGGAGGAAACTTTACAAGATATAATGATGTACTCAATAATAGGCTAGTTAGGATTTTTTCAAATGGAGAAATAGATAATTCTTTTAATAATGGAGATGGTTTTAATGCTCAAGTTTATGCACTGGCCATTCAGTCTGATCAAAAAATAATTGTTGCGGGCGCTTTCACAAAATATAATGGATCAAATGTAAATACTAGTAGGATTGTTAGACTTCTGCCAGATGGATCAAAAGACAACAGCTTCAATATTGGTTTGGGCGCAGATGGTACTATTGAAACGATACTTATACAACCTGATGGGAAAATTCTTCTTGGAGGACATTTTAAAACATTTAATGAACAGTCTTTTTCAGGCTTGGTTCGTTTAAATTCTGATGGAAGTATTGATTCTAGTTTTAATATTCGAAGTGGTTTTGATAAATATGTCTACGCATTGGCACTTCAGTCGGATCAAAAGATTATTGTTGGAGGTTCATTTTTAATTTTTGATGGAAATCCTCAGAAAAGAATAGTTAGACTGAACAGTGATGGAAGTCTTGACTCAACATTTGAGTCAGGAACAGGTTTTAGTAAAGGAGATGTTCGCTCTATTTTAGTGCAGCCTGATGATCGAATTTTGGTCGGAGGTTCTTTCTCAGGAACATATAAAAATAGCGTTTCTTCCAGACTTATTAGATTATTGTCTACAGGAGCTATTGATAATTCCTTTACCTCGCCTCTAAATAATACACTCTTTGACATGAAATTTACTGACGAATATAAATTACTCATTGGAGGTAATTTTAATTCGGTTTCAGGTATTTCAAAGCATAGAATTGCGCGTTTAAAACTTTGTGTAAACACTACGGTTTGGAATGGAATCTCTTGGTCAAATGGTCCGCCTTCAGCAGGAAAAGATGTGTTTTTTAAAGAAAATTTTCCACAATTAACTACTACTGCTGTTTGTGGCTGCCATATTGATCAGGGCAAAATTGTAACCTTGCTAGAGAAAAATGCCCTTTCGATAGAGTTTGGATATACAGGATTTGGAACTTTGGTCTTAGAAGACTCAGCAAGTTTATATCAGTCAGATGATGAGATAGTAAATACTGGGATTATTCATTTAATAAGAAAAACAAAACCAGTAATTCGTTACGATATGACATATTGGTCTTCACCTGTTGATAGACAGACAATGGTAGATTTTTCGCCTAATACTCTTGCAGATAAATACTATTGGCATGACCCAACTTCTCGTTGGATCGTAAATTATAACGGGACAATGACCATGATTCCGGGGCAAGGTTACTGTATTAGGGCGCCACAAAATTATTCTATTACAGAACGGGAAGTGTTTGAAGGAACTTTTAAAGGGATTCCGAATAATGGTAAAATAGAAGCGGAATTTAAAGTTGCGGATGGTTATTATCTGATAGGAAATCCGTATCCTTCTGCGATAAATGCAGATCTTTTTATAAAATCAAATGCCTCAAAAATATATGGAGCTCTTTATTTTTGGACACATAGCACGCCGCCTTCTAATGGCAAATATTCAGCAGATGATTGTGTTGTATATAATCTTTTAGGGGGCGTTGGAATAAGCTCTTCTTTAAATTCGGAAAACTATACTACAACACCAGATGGCACAATAGCTTCTGGGCAAGGCTTTTTTATACAAAGCAAAGAAGAAGGCTTTATTCAATTTAACAATAGTATGAGAATTAAAGCTCACAACAGTTCCTTTTTTAGACCAAGTAATAGCTCTCAAGCTGAAAAAGAAAATGATAGACTTCGATTTTGGCTGAATCTTCATAATGGGAAAAATGCCTTGAAGCAAATTTTATTGGGTTACGCTAAAGAAGCTTCAAACGCATTAGATTATTATGATGCTTTATCTTTCGGTTCAAGTCAAGAGATTGATTTTTATAGTATTTTGGAAGATAAAAAACTAGTAATTCAAGGAAAAGCAATGCCTTGGATAGAAAGTGATTCTTTTAATTTAGGATATAAAACGACTGCTAAAACTACTTTGAAATTAGAGATAGATAATCAGGATCCATTGTTTAATGAAATTGATATTTTTTTAGTGGATCAAACTTTAAATAAAATTCATAATCTTTCGGAAGGAGCATATCAATTTGATTCTGAAGTAGGAACTTTTAATAATCGTTTTTCAATAGTTTATTCTAATAAAACTTTAGGGGAAACAACTTTTAAGGAAGATTCTCAAACTACTCTGATATATGTCAAAAATCAAATTATAAATATTGAGTCATTTAAGGAAAACATTAAAAAGGTGGGAATATTTGATATTTCTGGAAATGAATTGTACAAAAAAGATAAACTTGAAACTAGAAAAGTTAGCGTTCAAAATTTGTTTTCTCCGCATCAGGTTTTATTAGTGAAAGTCATTTTTGAGAATGGCAAATCAACTTCAAAAAAGGTGATTTTTTAAAAAATGAAATAAAATGCGCTTGCAATCCTTTTGTAAAAATTACAAAAGGATTTTTTTATTAAACTAATTTGTAATTGCTTGTATTTATTGGCTTTATTTGCGTTTTAACAGTTTTTTCCTGTTTTTTGTGTTTTCTAATGTAAACATGTTAAAATTACGGTTTAGTATTTCAACTTCAATTTCAATGTAAATAAAATCGTACCTTGTAGTAAAGTTTAATCGATTAAAAGCATATTAATTCGATTAAATGCCTTCTATAAGCCTAGCAGTTAAATTTTTTTCTTCAAAAATACAGTTTCAATAACTGTCATTTTATCTGCCTTACATTGATTGTAAAATTGAAGTGCTTCTTTTTACTCTGTGTTACTTGATTTTGCAATTAATCTTGTTGAGTTTGAATTTATTTTTCAATTATTAAAATGCCACAAGATGAAAAAAAAAATACTTACTGTGCTGAATCTTTTCAGTTTTTCAACTTTAGTAATTTATATTGGTAAACCATTAAATTTCAATTTGAGATTTAAATTTCTACTAATTTTATTTTTCTCAATTTTTTGTACAACTTCCAAAGCGCAAACTTTAGTGCATGCAATTCCATCGAGTAATCCTTCTTTCCCTCTTCCAGCAGGTATTGATGAAGTTACTGTTGAAGCTTGGGGAGGCGGAGGCGGAGGCGGAGCAGCTTTGGGTGGTAACGGATGGGGAAGAGGCGCTGCTGGTGGAGCTGGTGGTGCTTATGCTTTAGGAAAAATTACAGGAATAATAACATCGACTTTAAATGTTGTTGTGGCGAAAGCTACAGCGTCAAGCTCAAGCAATGGGGCTAATGGAGAACCTTCTTATGTGGCTAATTTCACGGATGTTTTTTATGCGCCAGGTGGCGCTGGGGGCAGTGCCAATCTTCCAGCTACAGGTAATACTCCACCAAATGGGGCGTCTGCAACTACTGGTTCTATAGGAAATCTTACAACGGCAAATGGATCGGCTTCGGGAGGAGGATATGTTAGTTTGCTGAATGTAGCTCTTTCCTCTGGAAATGGTGGAGGTGCAGGAAATCCTGGGCCACAAAAGGGGGGAGCAGGAGGGCTTGGTTATGCTAGCCTAATAGGAGCAAATGGTGCAGGAAATCCTGGGCAGGAATATGGAGGAGGTGGTGCGGGAGCAGCTAGTTCCTTAGTTCTATTGAGTTCATCAACTTTATATAATGGCGGAATTGGAGCAAGAGGCCACGTTAACATTACTTATACTTGTAAAACGTACAGTTTTACCGGAATATCGGCAGCAAATGTTTGCACGGCGATAGGGACAACTTCACAAGTACAGCTGACAGGGACATCAACGACATTACCTGCAGGTACATACACAGTAACTTATAATAGAAGCAGTCCATCTTTTACAGGTTTAACAGCAACAATGACGGTAGGATCCAATGGATCTGGAAGTTTTACTGCGGTTGGATTGAATGTTTCAGGAACTAGTACAATAACAGTTACTTCTTTAACTTCTGTAGACTGTACTTCTGCAATTTCTACAAATAATTCTGTAAATGTTATAGTGGGGGCCCAACCAACATTAACATTAGGTGCCACGACAGCAGTATGTGCAAGTTCTAATCTGCAGAGTACCACGCTGCCGTATAGTAATATCACTAATTTACCTTCTACTTATAGCATAACTTGGAATGCAAGTCCGACAAATAGTTTTTTGCCAGTTGCAAATGCAGCTTTAACGGCAAGCCCAATTAATATTCAAATACCTGCCAATACTCCAGGCGGTACTTATACTGGAAATTTAACAGTAGCAAACACGGCAGGATGTATATCTCCTACATATAGTTTTACAGTTACAGTAAATTCATTACCAGCAATTTCGTTAGGAAGTATTGCTGGAGTATGTACAAGCGCAAGTCTGCAAAATGTAACATTGCCTTACACAGCGCCAGCTAATTCTCCGACTTCATATAGCATTGTCTGGAACGCGAGTCCGACGAATAATTTTGGAACTATTACTGATGCAAGCTTACCTGCTAATTCAATTAATATTACAGTTCCAGCGGGAACAGCTGCGGGGACATATACAGGAACTTTAACAGTAAAAAATGCGAATGGATGTATTTCTACGCCCAGCAATTTTACAGTAACTGTCAATCCATTGCCATCAATAACGCTTGGAACTGCCAATGAAGTTTGTTTTAGTGCTTCAGCCCAAACTTCGAGTTTAAGCTATAGCGCTTCAACAAACTCACCGACACTATACAGCATTGTTTGGAATGCGAGTCCGACCAATAATTTTTTAGCGGTTACAGATGCAACTTTAACTGCTAGTCCTATAAGCATCTCAGTTCCTGCGGGAACAGCTATGGGCATATATACAGGAACTTTAACCGTAAAAAATGCGAATGGATGTATTTCTGCCCCTAGTAATTTTACAGTAACTGTCAATCCATTGCCATCAATAACGCTTGGAACTGCGAATGCCGTCTGTTTTAACGCTTCAGCTCAAACTTCGAGTTTAAGCTATAGTGCTCCAACCAACTCGCCGACTTCTTATAGCATTGTCTGGAATGCGAGTCCGACCAATAATTTTTTAGCGGTTACAGATGCAACTTTAAATGCCAGTCCAATAAACATTGCCGTTCCAGCGGGAACAGCTGCAGGAACTTATACAGGAACTTTAACAGTAAAAAATGCTAATGGGTGCATTTCGACACCAAGCAATTTTACAGTAACGGTTAATCAAGCCCCAACAATTACTACATCAGGGAATCTAACCTCCGTTTGTCAAAATGTATTGGCGCAAACAGCTTCTTTGCCATATTCTGCAACAACAGGTACTCCGATCAGTTATTCAATTGATTGGGCTGTATTAAATGATCAAGGAGCTACTGCTTTTTCTTTTGATTCTGCAGGAGGAATTATCAATAATATTACTATTCCTGCAAACGCAGCCGTTGGAACTTATAGCGGTGTAATGACAATTTTTACATCAAATAACTGCCAAACAACACAAGCAATTTCTTTGACCATTAACAGTCTTCCCACTATAAACACAGCAGGAGTCTTTACTCCAGTTTGCCAAAGTTTATCAGCTCAAACAACTACTTTGAGTTATTCATCAACTACAGGATCTCCAATTAATTACGCTATTGATTGGGTTGCCTTGACAGATCAAGGAACTACACCATTTCCTTTTAGTTCAGGATCTGGAGACATTATAAATGTGAATGTTCCAGCAAATACCACTGCAGGAACTTACAATGGAATAATGACCATTACAACTTCAGGAGGTTGCCAAGCAAGTCAAAATGTTTCTTTGACAGTAAATGCAGTTGCAGCTGCGCCAACAGCTTTTGTGACTCAATTGCCAACCTGTGTAAATAATACAGGTGTTATAACAGTCACTTCTCCAGCTTCAGGAACTGGATATACTTACAGTATAGACGGGGTAGATTTTAGTAATACTTCTGGCGTATTTGCTGGACTCTCTTCTGGAGGTTACAATGTACAAGTAAGAAATAGTACATCGGGCTGTGTATCACAAGCTACACCGATCATGATAAATGCTTTTGTTACCAAAGCATGGAATGGAAGTGCTGATGGCAATTGGGAAAATCCTGCAAATTGGACACCAACAGGAGTGCCCATTTCTTCTGATTGTGTAGATATTCCAAAAGTAGGGTTTGATCCGATTATCTCTGGAACAAATGCCAGTTTTTTAGTCAGCAGATTAACGGTTCAGAACAATGGATCTCTCGTCGTGCAGGGTACAAATACAATCACTGTAACAAATGAAGTAAATGTACTTGGTAATGGAACTTTAATTTTTGAAAACAATTCAAGCTTAGTTCAAATTAATGATGTAGATAATACAGGAAATATTACGTACAAAAGAAATACAACGCCAGTAAGACGTTATGATGTTACATATTGGTCTTCGCCAGTAACTCGTGTGCCAGCTTTCACATTACATGATTTATCGCCAAATACTCTTTGGGACAAGTATCATAAGTTCAATTCTGTAACGGAAAAATGGATACTAATTAGTAATGGAGCAGAAGAAATGGTGAAAGGAAATGGATATAGTATTAGATCTCCTCAATTTTATGACTTGAATTCGACTCAAATTTTTGGTGGACAATTTAAAGGAGTGCCAAATAATGGAACAATTTTGGGACCATCAGGCGCAGCTGAAAAATTAATATTTCTAGGAAATCCATATCCTTCAGCAATTTATGCAGATCAATTTATTCATGACAATGCAGATCGACTTTACGGGACACTGTATTTTTGGACACATAATAGTCCGCCTACTTTAATTCCAGGTACCAATACCTATACTTATACTGGTAGTGATTTTGCTTATTATAACTTATCGGGACTCACAGAGGTAGGAACAATGGAGGGAACTGGAGCAACGTCTCCAGGAAATCAAAGTGAACCAAAGGGATATATTGCTGCAGGACAAGGCTTTTTTGCTAAATCCCGAACAGGACAGAATCCCGTATATACAAATTCAATGCGAGTGGCTAATAATAATAGCCAGTTTTATAAATCTGCAAATACAACTCTAATTGAAAAACATCGTGTATGGTTGAATTTAACAAATACAGAAGGAGCTTTTAAACAATTACTAATTGGGTATGTAACCGGAGCCACAAATTCTTTTGATTATAATTATGATGCAGTCACACTGAATGCAAATCCTTATGTTGATTTTTATAGTATTAATGAAGATAAAAAATTAGTTATTCAGGGGAGAGCAGTGCCTTTTGTTGTGACCGATACAATTCCTATAGGATATAAGTCGACTATTCCAGAAGGTAATTTTACAATTGCTATAGATCACACAGACGGAAGTTTGAGCACTCAGAATATTTATTTGCAAGACAATGTAACAAATACTATTCATAATCTTAAAACAGGAGGTTATACATTTAGGTCGGCGCCGGGAACTTTTCTTAACCGTTTTGTCTTGCGTTACACAAATAATGATGATGGTAAATCGCTTGGTAATGAAGATTTTGAAAATCAAGATCAGAACATTGTTGTTTCTGTTAAAGATAAAAACATCAGACTGCAATCTGTTTCTGAGCAGGAAAATCTTCAAGAGGCCGCTATTTATGACATGGGAGGAAAACAGCTGTATCTTAAAAAGCGAATAGGAAATAAGGAATGGATTATAAACAATTTTCAGTCGGGTCCTCAAATCTTACTAGTAAAAATGACTTTAGATAACGGAAAAACAGTCACTAGAAAAATAGTATTCAGATAAAATAAAAAAGCGGTTGAGGGAAATTCTCAACCGCTTTTTTTATTAAAGTGCACGCTGTAGATTTTGATGTGTATCTTTAAGAGCTTTTTCGTTTTTATAGTCAATCCATTTTTGACCTTGAATTTTCCGCATCATAATATCAAAATGTCGCATAATAAATACATTATATGCTGCTTTAGATAAGTTGACTATGTTTTTTGGAAAAGAGCGAAGACTCATCGAAAAACCTGGGGTTAAATATTTCATATAGTGCCAGTAGCCTTCAGGCATGTATAGCATTTCTCCATGCTTTAGATTAGTGATATAACCTTCAACATTTTTAAGTGCTGGAAATTTTTCATAATCTGGATTGTCAAAATCAATGTCTTCTCTCGAAATTAAGGCATGAGGCACTTTATACATAAATTTTGATTGGCTTGGAGGAAAAATCATACATTGTTTTTCGCCATGAAAATGAAAATGAAGAATGTTTGAATAATCAATGTCATAGTGCATAAAAACCTTCGAATTTTCTCCGCCAAAAAATAACATCGGCATTTGCTTGACTAATTTTAAGCCAATATCGGGCCATAAAAAGTCGTTTTTTAAAGAAGGAACCTCTTTTATTAGATTATAAAGGAAAATACGGTAATTAGTAGGCTTTTCTTCCAATAAGTCAATGTAATCACTCATTTTCATTGTGGTATGCGCCTCGTTAAATCCGTCTTCGTGGTTTACAGGTCTATCGTCGTACAAAGGAACGATTGAATTTCCTGCGATTTCTTTTATATAAGATAATTTCCATTTGTTATAAGCCGGCCAGTCTTCGGTCAATTCTTCAATAACAACTGGAATCTGTTTTTTTACATATTGGGAAATAAAATCTGCTTTAGAGATTTTTTTAACCCTCTCTATTTGTTTTAATTTCATTCTATTCAATAAAAAAATTGCTTATGGCTCTGAGCTACAAGCAATTTAAATAATTTTGTTGAAATTTGTGAACTCTTTAGACTAATTTTTTAATCTAATCGATTTCAAAATTAATCCGCTGCATATTTGTTATTCCAATACAGCATCATCATTAAAGTAACTATTACAGAAGATGCAATTCCTTCAAATAATAGACAGATACAATAAGTTGGCACCGATGGATTTCCTCCGAACATAAATGTTTCAGATAAAGTTCTTACGTAAGCATCTCCGCCTCGAGCGTAACTATATACTAGTAAGCCAAACACACTCATGCAGACACCAACTACAGAAGTTGTCATTGCAGAAATGGCATTAGATAAAAAATTGGTTTCTCCTTCATGAAGATTCATCTGCATTGTCCTGTTAACACCATAGAATATAAAGAAAACATTGAGTGTTCTCAAATAAAACAAATCTGCCAAACCTAGTACATTCATTAATAAAAAATAAATGCCAATTCCGAGGAAAATCAAAAACCCGTTGGTAATTTCTTTAGGTAATTTCATAGTGGTTATTTTTTAGAAGTTAATAGTAAATATTTGAAAAACAGTGTTCTATCAAATTTACTAAAAAAATAACTACGATGATTTAAAAACGGTAAAAACTATGCAGTCTGATTTTTTAAAGAAGAGCCTATAAAAGCTAAAGAATCTACCTGATCTTGATGAAGCTGGGCCTTTAAGGCATCTAGCGAACCAAATTTTTGTTCTTCACGGATATAATGCAGTAAAGAAACTTCAATCTTCTGGTCGTAAATGTCTTTGTCAAAATTGAACAAGTGAACTTCAATAGTCTGCTTTTCGCCATTGACCGTCGGATTGAAACCAATATTCATCATTCCAAAAACAGTTTCCTCGTTTACAATAGCTTTTACAACATAAACGCCAATTTTTGGAATAAGTTTGTAATCTTCTTCAATCTGAATATTTGCAGTAGGAAAGCCAATAGTTCGTCCTAGTTGTTTTCCTTTTGCTACCGTTCCGTTCAAGAAATAGCTGTAGCCTAAATATTCATTGGCCAAAGCCATGTTTCCTTCATTTAAAGCTTTTCTGATTTTGGTCGAACTCACCGAAACGTCCTGAATTTCTTCAGCAGAAATTTGTTCCACTTCAAATCCGTATTCGATTCCAAAAGCAATCAAGTCATCAATATTTGCAGTTCTATTGCGGCCAAAACGATGATCGTGACCAATAATAATTTTTTGAATCTGGAATTTTTCTACTAAAATCGTTCGAACAAATTCTTCAGCAGTTAATCTTGAAAAACTTTCATTAAAAGGATGTACAACAAGATTTTCTATTCCCGTTGCCTCCAGAAGTTTTATTTTTTCCTCAATGGTATTCAGCAATCTTATTTCAGATTTTTCCTGAAGAACCATTCTAGGATGCGGAAAAAAGGTTAAGACCAGACTTTCATATTTTCCATTTTCAGTATTCTGAGTAATTCGTTCCAGAATTTTTTTATGACCAATATGTACGCCATCAAAGGTGCCAAGAGTTAAAATTGTTTTCTTGGTTGACTGAAAATCGTTTATAGAATGAAAGAGCTTCAAAACAAATTATTTAAGATGCTGCAAATTTATACTATTCTCTTTTAAATTTAATACTATGATAAATCGAATTTTAACGCATACTGGATATTTTTGTAGAAATAAGAAGACTTGTCGATTAAAAAACAATAATTGTTGTGTAGATAATATAATTTCAAATTAATTGAAGTAATTTTGATTATTATATTTTAAGAGTATGAAAAAACAACTACTTTATATATTTTTAATTTTCTGTTCTGCAACTATTAACGCACAAGATGCTTTATGGCAGAAAGTAGCTTCTTCATCGCTTTCGCGAAAAGCTGATGGGGGAAGTTCCAATAAATTATATTATAAGTTAAATGCAAGCCTTTTGAGTTCGAAGCTCGCTTCAGCATCAAATAAAACAGCAAAAAATACTACATCGGAAATTACTATTCCAAATACGGATGGAATTTTAGAACGTTTTTCGGTTTGGGAATCTTCAAATTTTGATCCAGAATTACAGGCAAAATATCCAGAAATCAGATCTTATGAAGGTCGAGGAATAGACGATAAAAATGCTAAAATACATTTTAGCGTTGCTCCAATCGGAATGCAGACTATGGTTTTTAGAACAGCAAAACCAACGGAATTTATTGAGCAGAACCCAAACAATAAATCGGAATACGTTTTATTTAAATCGACAGACAATGCAGAGTCAAGAGCGCTTTTGGATTGTAAAACGATTAATTTGATTTCTGAAAATAAATCTACAACTACTGCGAGAACAACTTCTAATGCCAAACAATTTAAAACACTTAGATTGGCATTATCTTGTACAGGAGAATATACCGCTTTTTTTGGCGGAACAAAAGCAGGAGCTTTAGCAGGAATGAATGCTACTTTAACAAGAGTAAATGGTATTTTTAATAGAGACCTTGCAGTACAGTTAATTTTAGTTGCAAATAATGACGCTGTTATTTATACAGACGCTTCTACAGATCCTTATTCTATTCCTAGTATAGGTGCCGCTGATACTAATCCTACTTGGCCAAAAGAAGTGCAGACAACGTTAACTAGTGTTATTGGCGAAGCCAATTACGATATCGGTCATTTGTTTGGAGGTTCTGGCGGAGGAGGGCTTGCAAGTTGTATCGGCTGTGTATGCGATAGTCCGACTCCTAGCAATTCTGTTGGAAAGGGTAGTGCCTATACATCTCCTGCAGATGCGAAACCTCTGGGTGATAACTTTGATATTGATTTTGTTGCTCATGAAATGGGACACCAACTTGGTGCAACGCATACTTTTTCGCATGCAAATGAAGGATTTGGAGCGTGTTACGAACCAGGAAGCGGTTCAACCATTATGGGATATGCTGGAATAACAAATTATGATGTTCAGAGCCATTCAGACGATTATTTTGCTTATGCAAGTATTAGTCAGATACAGAGTATTCTGGCGGGGAAAACTTGTCCAGTATCTATACCTATAACGGATAATAATCCGCCTGTAATAAATGCGGGTTCAGACTATACAATTCCAATCAGTACACCATTTATTTTAACAGGAACAGGTTCTGATCCTGAAGGGAATTCTATAACTTATACTTGGGAACAATTTGATAGTGCTACAACAACTTTTGGCAGTAATAGTTTAACGTATCCTACAAAACTAGATGGGCCGATGTTCAGATCTTTACCGCCAACAACATCACCAGTTCGCTATATGCCTGCTTTAAGTTCGGTATTAAATAATCAATTGACCACAAGTTGGGAATCTGTTTCTTCTATTGCAAAAACAATGAATTTTACGCTTACAGGAAGGGACAATGCCGCTTTAGGAAAGGGGCAAACCAATACAGATGCTATGGTCGTAACTGTAACTGCCGCAGCTGGACCGTTTGCAGTAACTTCACAAGCAGACGATAATCTGGGGTGGGCAAAAGGATCGGTACAAACGATTACGTGGAGCGTAAATAATACGAATACACTACCAGGATCATCAAACGTAAATATTAAATTGTCTGTAGATGGCGGATTAACATATCCAGTAGTTTTAGCAGCCAATACTCCAAATGACGGTTCTGAAACGATATTAGTTCCAGAAATTGATGCTTCAACCAACTGCAGACTTTTGATAGAACCAGTTAATAATATTTACTATGCTATAAATAGCAAACCATTTGCAGTAGGATATACAGTTTCAACATCTTGTTCATCTTATAATTTTGGTGGTGGATATTCAACTGACGTCAATGTCAATGTAAACAAAAATGTTGCTGTGCCTGCTTCTTCAGGATTAGTTTCTGATGTCAATGTTTCGGTAAATGTAACGCATGCGAGATTTTCAGATCTGACCATGCAGATCATAAGTCCAAGCGGAACAGTGGTTACTTTATTTAATAAAAACTGTGGAAGTACAAATTCAACTTTTGCTTTACAGTTTGATGATAGCGGAACCGCCTTAAATTGTAATACAACGACTAGCCAGATTGTTATTCCTTCAACTGCTCTAAGTGCTTTTAATGGAGAAAATCAGCAAGGAAATTGGACTTTTAGAGTTTTTGATGATAAGGTAGGTTCTTTGGGAACAATAAATTCTGCATCTGTAAATATTTGCACTAAAACCTATACATTAGGAAATGATGATTTTGAAAATGTTGATTTTGTTGCGTATCCAAATCCAAACAAAGGAACTTTTACAGTGCAATTTGAAAGAGATTCAGTAAGCGAGATTAAAGTTTACGTTAATGATATTAATGGAAAATATGTTTACGATAGAACTTTCCAGGGTTCAGGATATTTTATTCAAGATATTCAATTGCCAAATGTGCCTTCAGGCCTTTATTTTGTAACGGTTACTGATGGTAACAGAAAAGAAGTGAAAAAAATATTGGTGAATTAATTTTTGAGTTTCAAAGCTTAATGCGCCATCGCCATACAGATTATACTAATCTTAGCACCAGGTATTTTTAGCAAAGCTTTTGAACATGCTTCAAGTGTTGCACCTGTTGTAAGTACGTCGTCAACAATTAGGAAATGTTTATTGTGATCAGATTTGCTGAATTTGACATCAAAAATGTTTTCAATATTTTCAGATCTTCCCAAAAGGTTTTTCTTGGATTGTGTTTTGGTATATAATTTCCTAACAAGGATATTTTCTACAAAAGGAAGTTCAAAACCCGATGCGATTGCTTTTCCAAAAGTAGTAACTTGATTATATCCCCGTTCCTTAAATTTTCTTTTATGGAGCGGAACGGGAATAACAGCATCAAAAGGAATTTCAAGCTGAAGTTCTTTTAAGTCTTCAGCGTACCAATCTCCCAGAACGGTTCCGATTTCTTGATGACCTTTGTATTTTAAATTATGGATTAATTCCTGAACCATTCCTTTTTTATTGAAATACAAAAAAGCAGATGCAAATTGAACGTCAATTTTACCATAAAACTTTTTGACAGCTTCATTTTTAGGATTTAAATGATATTGGGTTAGAGGCATTTCGTGTCGGCAGACGGTGCAAAAAACTGTTTCATTCTGAAGTAAAAGTGAGCGGCATCCGCTACAGACTTTAGGGAAAAATAGATTTATTAGATAATTAATCACAAAAAGAGAGATTTTATTTACAAAAGTAACAAAAACAGAGCTTCAATCTTTATAATTTTTCTTTTTTATAAAGCTAGTTTTTATATTTTTGCATCACTATGGCAAAACAAGAAGATATATTTAAGAATGTGGTTTCGCACGCAAAAGAGTACGGATTTATTTTTCCGTCAAGCGAAGTTTACGATGGTTTAAGTGCTGTATATGATTACGCACAAAACGGTGTCGAATTAAAAAAGAATATCCGTGAATATTGGTGGAAATCAATGGTTCAGATGAATGAAAATATTGTCGGCCTTGATGCTGCAATATTGATGCATCCAACAACTTGGAAAGCTTCTGGTCACGTTGATGCTTTCAATGATCCATTAATTGATAATAAAGATTCTAAAAAAAGATATAGAGCTGATGTTTTGGTTGAAGACTTTGCTGAAAAAATTCACCAAAAAGCGCAAAAAGAAATTGACAAAGCAAAAGCTCGTTTTGGTGATGCATTCAACGAACAAGAGTTTATAACTACAAATGCTCGTGTAATTGAATACTTGGCTAAAGAAAAAGAAATTAGAGAGCGTTTAGGACGTTCTTTGGGAGCAGGTGATTTGGCCGATGTGAAAGCATTGATTGAAGAACTTGAAATTGCAGATCCTGAAACGGGTTCTAAAAACTGGACTGAGGTAAAACAATTTAACTTGATGTTTGGAACAAAATTGGGTGCATCTGCAGAAAATGCGATGGATTTATATTTACGTCCAGAAACGGCACAAGGTATTTTTGTGAACTTCTTAAACGTTCAGAAATCTGGCCGTATGAAAGTTCCTTTTGGAATTGCTCAAACAGGTAAAGCGTTCAGAAATGAGATTGTGGCAAGACAATTTATTTTCCGTATGCGTGAGTTCGAACAAATGGAAATGCAATTTTTTGTGCGTCCAGGAGAAGAAATGAAATCATACGAGTACTGGAAAGAAACTCGTCTAAAATGGCACTTGTCTTTAGGATTAGGAAAAGAAAATTACCGTTTTCACGATCACGAAAAATTAGCACACTACGCAAACGCAGCAGCTGATATCGAATTTAATTTCCCATTCGGATTTAAAGAATTGGAAGGAATTCACTCTCGTACAGATTTCGATTTGAAAGCGCACGAAGAATATTCTGGAAGAAAATTACAATATTTTGATCCAGAATTAAACGAAAACTATGTTCCTTATGTAGTTGAAACTTCAGTAGGTTTAGATCGTATGTTCTTGGCAGTTTTTGCTACTTCATTAAAAGAAGAAACATTAGAAGACGGTTCTACAAGAACAGTTTTAAAATTGCCAGCAGTTTTAGCGCCAACTAAAGCAGCAGTATTGCCATTGGTTAAAAAAGATGGCTTACCAGAAGTTTCAAGAAAAATCATTGAAGATTTGAAATGGGATTTCAATGTGGCTTATGATGAAAAAGATGCTGTAGGACGTCGTTACAGAAGACAAGATGCTTTAGGAACGCCTTTCTGTATTACAGTAGATCACCAAACGCTTGAAGACGAAACAGTAACAATTCGTCACAGAGATACAATGAAACAAGATCGTGTAAAAATTGCTGAATTAAGAGGTATTATCGAAAACGAAGTTTCGATGAAAAACTGGTTAATGAAAATGTAATCTTTACAGTCTATTATAGAAATCCCAAATTCCGTAAAGGAGTTTGGGATTTTTGATTTTAAAAAGCTGGTATTTTATCGGCTTTTTGTGCATTTCATCCTTATGTATTAACATTTGCCTGTAATATGTTAACAATGAATCGCTTAGATTTTTTAATTGCGTAATTTTAAATTTGTATTACGATAAAGACCAATTTTTTTTCTTTACATAGCAATTAAGAATATTTTTTTGATTATGATTGCGCCGTGAGAAAACCAATAAAACCTGAAATTGAAAAAGTATTCGTATATTATAATTGATGATGATGCTGAGAGTATTTTGAAAACCCAAACAGCCGCTTCAGGTTTTTCAGAATTATCTTTTACGGCTTCGGCTTCAAATTTTCAGGAAGGTTTAGAATTGGTTTTAGAACACAAACCAGATTTGATTTTTCTAGAAATCGAATCCAAAAACCCGTCAAGTCATTTGTCTTTGACTTTTATAAGCGAATTGCACCGTTTCTTTCAGGAAATTCCCAAAATTATAATTACTACAAATACAAAAGAGAAAGCTTTCGATGCTATTCAATATGGCGTATTTGATTATCTTTTAAAGCCCATTGCACATATTTATCTGCTGAAAACTGTTTTGAAGCTTAAAAAAGCCAATTTAGCCCCAAAAACAGCAAATGCAATAGATGAGCAGACTTCAATTGTAATTGACAATGTCAATAATGTTACAATACCCCAAAATATTGAAAAACCATTAACGATCTGTATAAAATCGTATGGAGATTATCGGTATTTAAATGCTGCGGATATCTGTTACTTTCAAGCCGATAATAACTCTACAGATATTTATTTGAATACTGGCGAAATGATTACTGCGTTTAAAACATTAAAGCATTTTGAAAGTGTTTTGACGTATCCTTTTATCCGTATTCATAATAGTTATGTGATAAATCGAAATTATATTTCGAGGATTCATAGCGGAAACTCAATCTGTTACATAAAAAATTCCACAAAAAAAATTCCTTTTTCTAAAACTTATAGAGCAAATGTTGAGCAGATAATTGCCGATTTTGCAGCAGGAAATTACCTAGAAGTCTAAAAATTAGACAATTACATGAATTTGCTATCCATTGACTATCAATTGGGTACGATCTACCACAAACCTAATTTTTCATATAAATTTTTTTTCAACCTGGTGTTAGTTTTACACTCTGATTCGCAAGCAAACGGCGGATCTTCTCCAAAAAAATTAAACAAACATTAAAACCTCAGGTCATGAAAAAAACAGCTTTAACAATCGGATTATTTTCTTTAGTAGTAGTAGCAACTTCTTTTGTAGCTCCAGAAGTTTCTAATAAATTATCAGCTTCAATGGCGGAGATTAATCCTCCTGTTTTAGGTGGCGGTGCTACAAATGGGGGAAGACAAAAAGTTGATTTTGCCTCATTAGAAAATAAATCAAAAATAAATTCTAAGCATTTAAGCAGCTTTGCAGCAGATAGCCAATTTAAAAGAGTAATTGTAAAATTAGATTAAGAAAAATAGATATAAGCAAAAAAAAGGCTGTCCATTATTGGACAGCCTTTTTTTTGTGTCTATAGTTTTACTATTTTTGGTAAAACTCTTAAGCGATATTGAAAAAAAATTGTATAATATTATTCCTCTTTTGCTTTGTTTTGAGTTGTGTCAATAACAAAGATTCTAAAAATATAGACTTGCAAAAAGATAGTCTTGCTATTTACCTGTCTAAGGCTAAGGATGTGAATCTTTCCTTGGAATATAAAAAAAACTACAATAAGAAAGCTCTTGAAATAATTTTAGATCAAAAAGATGACTCTATCAATAAAGTAAATCTTTTTAAAGTTGCTAACAGATATTATAACATGAGTGGTTGGAAGGAATATTTTCTAACTACCAAACTAATTTTGGAAAGATCTATAGATTCTAAGGACTCTGTTAATATGGCAAAAGCTTATAGTTATTTGGGAGACTACTATGTCTCTAAATCAATATCTGACAGTGCTTTTTTGAACTATTTCAAAGCAGAAAAAATATATTTAAAAATAAACGACAAAATTAATTTAGCGAAGATATTTTTGAATAAAGGAAATCTTCAGTTTAACGGAGGAGATTATTTTGAAAGTGAAATTAGTGTTTTTAAAGCATTACGAATTTTAAAACAGGAGAAAAATGTAAATGATCTGCTTTACGATTGTTATAATTTATTAGGACTTTTATATAATGAGCGTGAAGAATATCAAAAGGCCTTTGAGTTTCATTATAATGCTTTAAATATATTAGATGATAAATCCATTCCTACAGAATTTCAATTGAAAGCAACATCTCTAAATAATATTGGTTATGTTAACTTAAAAAAAGGGGATTATAGGAATGCAAAAATTTATTTTCAAAAAGCATTAGATGAAGAGAATTTATATAGACAGAATAAGGAGTTGTACGCCATTATTTTAGATAATTTGGCCTATTCTAAATTTAGATTAAGAGAAACAGGAAATCTATTTGTTCAGTTTGATAATGCACTAAAAATACGAGATACACTTGAGCTTAAATCGGGAGTCGTGTTAAGTAAATTACATTTGTCTGAATATTTTGCTTACAAAAAAGATACTCTTGTTGCTATTGAATATTGTAATCAGGCTTTGGTTTTGTCAAGAAAATCTAATCAAATAGCTAATACATTAGATGTACTTAAACAAATAGCGCTTATTGATCCAGAAAATGCATCAAAATATTCTCGAGAGTATATTAAGCTTAATGACCAAATGCTAAAAGCAGAACGCAAAATGGGAGAAAAATTCTCTCGTATCGAGTACGAAACCAACGAAATTAAAGATCAGAACTCCAATCTTGAGGAAAAAAATAAAACCTTGATTTATGTATTTAGTATTTGTACATTGCTAGGGTTGTTTTTTTATGTTTATAAAACACAGCAAGCCAAAAACCGTGAGCTTCTTTTTAAACAGCAGCAGCAGATTGCAAACGAAGATATTTACAATTTGATGATTTCACAACAGAACGAAATTGAACTTACGCGAATAAAAGAAAAGAAGAAAGTTGCTCAGGAATTGCATGATGGTGTTTTAGGGCGTATGTTTGGTATTCGGATAAGTTTGGACAGCTTGGATAAGTTAAATGAATCTGAAGCTATTGCTAAGAGAAAAAAATATCTTGACGAATTGAAAAATGTTGAGCAGGATATTCGAGAAATTTCGCATGACTTAAATAGAGAAAAATCGGAATTAATTAATAATTTTGTTTCGATTTTGAATAAACTATTTGAAGATCAGAGAAATACGTATAGCTCGAAATTGATTACTGTTTTTGATCCTGAAATTAAATGGGATTTGATAAGTAATATTGAAAAAATCAATTTGTATAGAATTGTTCAGGAAGGACTCCAAAATTGTAACAAATATGCCAAGGCCGACATTATTAAAGTGGAGTTTAAAAATGAAAATGATAGTCTAGTCTTAATCATCGAAGACGATGGAATTGGATTTAAGACCAATAAAACTAAAAACGGAATTGGTCTTAATAATATAGAATATAGAGCAACAGAATGTAAGGGAACAGTTACCATAAAATCTGCCAAAGGAGAAGGAACAATTCTCACCATAAAAGTCCCAATAGAGCCAAATAATAACCTGCATAATGACATTTGATTTAACAGCCTCGGTTCCACAATTAGTTAAAAAGAATATTTTAATAGTAGATGACCATCCATTTATTATTGAAGGATATAAAAATGCTATAACTCGTTATAATCCAAAACAATATGAGTTTTTTATTTCTCAAGCGCATGATTGCAGATCAGGTTATGATATAATTGAAAACAATAACGCATTAGATTTTGATATTGCTTTTTTGGATATCAGTATGCCTCCTTATGAGGAAAAAGAGATTTTTTCGGGTGAAGATCTGGCAAAATTGCTTTTGAAAAAAATGCCTTCTTGTAAGATCATTCTTTTGACAATGTATACCGAATTGCTGAAAATTAAAACCATTATGAGGACAATTCAGCCTAATGGATTAATCATTAAAAATGACCTTACTTTTGACGAATTGCTCTTGGCTTTTGATATGGTAATGAAAAATGAAAAGTATTATAGTCAATCGGTCGTAAAAATGCTCAATCAATCGACGCATAATGCAATTGAAATAGATCAGTACGATAAACAGATTTTAATTCATTTAGATAGGGGAACTCCAATTCATGAAATGCTGGAGAATATCCCGATTTCCTTAAATGCGATAGTGAAACGAAAAAAGCATTTAATGGAATTGCTAAAAATAAAAAGTGGTTCTGATCGCGATTTAATTAAAGAAGCAAAAAGTAAAGGACTTTTTTAGGGAAAAAATCCCAATGTTGAAATTCTAAATTCCAATAAAAAAAGCGAAATAAAAAATTCCAAATTCCAATAATAACCTAGCATTGGAATTTGGAATTTTTTATTATTGGAATTTTCTAAAATTTATTCGCTAAGGGCATCCCATCCGCGGGCTTTTAAGGCAATTTTTGTGTTGGCACGGGTTACAAGATGGATTCCTTCATTTTCTTCCGCCATATGTCCAATAACAGAGAAATTCGGATTTCCTTTTATTTTGTCGAAATCATTAATGTCAATTGTAAATAAAAGCTCGTAATCTTCACCGCCATTTATAGCAACCGTCGTGCTGTCGATATTAAATTCTTCGCAAGTAGAAATAAATTGCGGATCTAATGGCAATTTATCTTCATACAAATTACAGCCTACTTTTGATTGCTTACAGATATGAATAATTTCAGAAGACAATCCGTCTGAAATATCGATCATTGCGGTTGGTTTTATGTCTAAAGCATGAAGTAGGGTGCGAATATCTTTTCGTGCTTCAGGTTTCAATTGGCGTTCTACCAAATAAGTATAAGGATCTAAATCTGGCTGATTGTTTGGGTTAACCTGAAAAACTTGTTTTTCGCGTTCCAAAACCTGCAATCCCATATAAGCTGCACCAAGATCTCCCGTTACAACTAATAAATCGGTTTGTTTGGCTCCGTTTCTGTAAACCAATTCATTTTCGTCAGCTTCTCCAATGGCAGTGATGCTGATAATTAATCCTTTTTGAGATGAGGTTGTGTCTCCGCCAATAACATCCACTTTATATTCTTTTGCAGCATGTGTAATTCCTGCAAACAATTCTTCTAAAGCTTCAAGTGGAAAACGATTAGAAACGGCAACCGAAACTGTAATTTGAGTCGGTTTTGCATTCATTGCGCAAATGTCAGAAACGTTTACTACAACGGCTTTGTATCCTAAATGTTTTAAAGGCATGTAAGCCAAATCAAAATGAACGCCTTCAATTAATAAATCGGTTGAAACTACTACTTTTTTGTCTTTAAAATCAAGAACAGCAGCATCATCGCCAATACTTTTTAAAGTCGATTCCTGAGTAACATCAAAATTTTTGGTTAAATGGTCAATTAAGCCGAATTCGCCCAATTGAGCTATACTAGTTCTCTGCTGATTTTTATCTTCAATCATTTCTGTTAAGTTCCAAAGTTATTAAGGTGCAAAGGTACAAAGGATTTTTTTAAAGATGCTAAGATTCTGAGATACTAAGGTTCTAAGTTTTTTTGTAGCAGATTTATATTGCTGTCTAAAAAATCAATTGCCTCCTGCTTTAGCTGGAGGTCAGCTTAATTCGAATATAAAAGGCTTTAGCCGAACATTAAAGTTTTGGCTAAAGCCTCTTTTGATAATCATTTATTTCCCCCAGCTAAAGCTGGAGGCAATTCAAAAAAATAAATTAGCGCAGTATCTCTATGGCGGTGTGTTTTTACTAAGGTTCTAAGTTTTTTTATTCTGTAGAGACGAACTGCAGTGCGTTTCACTCGTGTATACAATTGCGTGTAGATTTCCGATGTTTTAGACGCACTGCAGTGCGTCTAAAACGTGTTGAAGAATATTTTTTAAAAATTATTTTTTGCTGCTGACAAACTGTTGTCACCAGCCCATTTTACTTTTGAAGTATTAAAAATATTTAAACTTTAAAACCATGAAAACATTAGAAGCACAAGTTATTACTTCAGAAGATTTATTGAAACACTGGCAAGGACACAGAGCACTTACACGTCGTTTAATTGAGGTTTTCCCAGAGAAAGATTTCTTCGAATTTTCAATTGGCGGCATGAGAACTTTTTCAAAATTAGTAGATGAGCTTTTGGCTATTGCAGTTCCAGGCCTAAAAGGAATTGTAACAAAAGAAACTGCACCATTCTCAGAAGGAACTGAAAAACTAATTTTTAAAGCGCAATATCTTGAAAAATGGGATGAAGCTACTGTAGAAATTGATAAATATTGGCAGCAATTATCGGTTGAAGATTTTAGTGAGACCTTTAACCTTTTTGGACAATATGAATTTCCTGTAATTCAGAATATCTTATATTTTATCGACAATGAAGTACACCATCGCGGACAAGCTTATGTGTATTTAAGAGCATTAAATATCGAACCACCATTTTTCTGGGAAAGATAATTGATAATTTTTTACTAACTTAATATCAGAAATCTAAAACTAAGACTATGAGTTTAAAAAAGATAATGTCCAATTTTGCAGATTATAATTTATGGGTAAACCAGCAATTTGTAAACTGGCTTTCGCCAAAAGCTGATGAATTGCTTTATGCAGAAGTTCAATCGAGTTTTTCTACTATTATAAAAACGTTAGACCACATTTGGTCTACAGAAGAATATTGGTTTTCTGTAATTTCTGAAAATGAAATGACAGTAAAGAAGCCAGAAAGCGAATTGTCAAAAGAAGAAATATTTGAAGGATTGCTTAATTCATCTACAAGATTGAAACACCTTATCAACTCGTTGTCAGAAGAAGATTTGATGAAAGAAGTTAAAATTACGAATCCGTGGTTTGAATGCGAACTGCCAATTTCAGAATATTTAATTCAAGTTATCAATCATGGCACTTATCATAGAGGACAGATTGTAACCATGGGACGAAATATCGGAATTACAGATGCTTCCAACACCGATTACAATTTTTATAATGTTATAAAACAGAAATAAATGAAAAAACTCCTGAGATACTGCTCTCAGGAGTTTTTTTATAAAAGTCTTTTTCTATTGATTTCCAATAATTGGAGGACATTGGTTTTTAATATTTCAGGTTCGAGAATTTCTGCATAATCTCCAAACATCAAAAACCATCTCGGAAAAGCGTTATTAATATCTCTAGACATAAAAGTCATTTCGATTTTTTCACCAACCTCTTTCTGCGAAATAAAACCATGATATTTTCTTTCGGTTGCTAAATATCTCGCTATTTTTCGGTCAATTAAAATGCGAACTTTTGTTGTTGGATGAGTTTCTGTTTTAGTTAAATAGGTTTCCAGAGCATCATGTTCGATTGTGAAATCAACATCTGTTTTTTTAATTCCCTGAATTCTGTCGGTTCTAAACTGGCGGTAATCTTTTCTAAGATGGCAATAACCCAGAAAATACCAATTATTATTGTCATGAAAAACTCCTACAGGTTCAAGATTACGTTCAGTGATTTCGTCTTTTTCAAAAGTTTTATAGGTTAGAAGAATTTGTTTTTTCTCTGCAATTCCTTCAAAAAGAACGGCCAAAGTATTTGGCGAATTATCATTAAACATCGGTTCTGCATCTTGCATGACAATTCTAGATTCGATGTTCGAAAGATAATCTTTGTCGTTGCTTCTCAAAACCGCTTTCAGTTTGTACATCGCCGAGGCATAATGTGTTCCCAAAGAAGGGTCAGTAAACTTCTGCATTAATTTTTCGGCCGCAATAAAACTGCTTACTTCTTCGCGCGTAAACATAACAGGCGGAAGACGATAACCATCCATTAGTGCGTAGCCAACACCAGCTTCACTATAAATAGGAACTCCTGAAGCTTCCAAAGTTCGAATGTCTCGATAAATTGTTCTTAAACTGCATTCAAAACGATCGGCCAATTCTTGTGCTTTTACAATTTTTTTAGATTGCAATTGGATAAGAATAGCTACAATTCGGTCAAATCGTTTTGGGGTTTCGTCGAGCATTTTTTTAAGATTCTAAGGTTCTGAGTTGCTAAGTTTCTATGCTTTTTTGCAGGTGCAAAGATTCAAAGATACAAATGAAAAAAGTAAAGAGAATAAAAAAAGCTGTTCTAAACTAGAACAGCTTTTATGTATAATCGTGGGAACGAATTAAAATCTAAACAATAATCCGAATTTTGGTTGATCGAAGATGTTTTCAAATAAATTGATGTTTAATTGGAAAGTATCTGAAGACGGACCGTTTTCTGGAGAAACGCTATTGTAGGATAGGATGTTTGCTAAAGTAAAAGTCACCGCTATGTTTTTAGTTATAAAATAGTTCAAACCAACATTAATATTTGCAGTAAGACTATTGCTATTATCTGTACCAGTAATTGGACTTTCGTATTTATTTCTGCCATATCCTAAACCTGCTTCTCCATAAGCTTTGAATCGTTTTTTATCGAGTTCCAATACATAATATCTTGCGAAACCACCGATTCCAAAAATATTAGTTTTTTCATCGGTTGCTTCAACTTTATTGCTAGAATAGCTCAATTGTCCTCCAACGGCAAATTTATCATTAAGAAAATATCCAAATTTGGGATTAAAAGCATAATAGTCGCGATCGCCTCCCGTACTAATTTGTATTGCACCTTCAATAAACATATCGCCATGTGCAAAGGTGATTCCTTTTGCAGAATTCATTTCAGAATTAACCTGATCTTCTTGTTGCGCATTTGCAAAGTAAAAACTAAATAAAGCTAAAATAATTGAAAATTTGGTTTTCATAATCTTACAGTTTTAAAGTTGTAAGATTAAAAATACAATTTTATCTTAAAATTAACTTTAAGTTTTTGTAAAAGCGTTAAAAAACAAGCGATTAAGTTAATAATTTTATAAATTATAGGTTTTGACTTACAAATTTTAAAAGATAAGAAATGGATTATATTCAAATAAAAAACCCAACAACTTTCGTTATCGGGTTTAATCTATATTCTTGTTTCTTTCTTCTATTCTCTAAAAAACAAAGCTTAGTCATTCAATTTCAAAACAGCCATAAATGCTTCTTGAGGAATTTCAACGTTTCCTACTTGACGCATACGTTTTTTACCTTTTTTCTGTTTTTCAAGAAGTTTACGCTTACGCGAAATATCTCCACCGTAACATTTTGCGGTAACGTCTTTACGAAGTGCTTTAATGGTTTCACGAGCGATAATCTTAGCTCCAATTGCAGCTTGAATCGGAATATCGAATTGCTGTCTTGGAATTAATTCACGCAATTTCTCGGTCATTTTTTTTCCGATGTTGTAAGCGTTGTCTTCGTGGATCAATGCAGAAAGTGCATCAACTGTTTGAGCATTCAAAAGAACGTCAAGTTTAACTAATTTTGAAGTTCTCATTCCGATAGGAGAGTAATCAAAAGAAGCATAACCTTTAGAAACAGTTTTTAAACGATCGTAAAAATCAAATACAATTTCCGCCAAAGGCATGTCAAAGTTTAACTCAACACGTTCTGTAGTTAAATAGGTTTGGTTGGTAATTAAACCACGTTTTTCGATACATAAACTCATTACGTTTCCGACAAAGTCAGATTTTGTAATGATTGTAGCTTTAATAAATGGCTCTTCAACTCTGTCCAATTTTGAAGGCTCTGGTAAATCTGAAGGATTGTTTACAACAATAGCTTTTTCTGGCTCTTTTTTAGTATAAGCCAAATACGAAACGTTAGGAACCGTAGTAATTACAGTCATATCAAACTCACGCTCTAAACGTTCTTGGATAATTTCCATGTGAAGCATTCCTAAGAATCCGCAACGGAAACCAAATCCTAATGCCGCAGAACTTTCAGGAGTAAATACTAATGAAGCATCGTTCAATTGTAATTTTTCCATCGAAGAACGCAAATCTTCATAATCTTCTGTATCAACAGGATAAATTCCTGCAAATACCATTGGTTTTACATCCTCAAAACCAGCAACCATATTCGTTGTCGGAACTTTTGCATCTGTAATTGTATCACCAACTTTTACTTCGCGAGCTTCTTTAATACCAGAAATCAAATAACCAACATCTCCTGCCGAAACTACATTTTTAGGAACCTGATTTAATTTTAAAGTTCCAATTTCGTCAGCAAAATATTCGTTGTCAGTAGCCATAAATTTAATTTTCTGGCCTTTTTTGATTTCACCGTTTACAACTCTAAAGATTACCTCAATTCCACGGAACGGATTGTAAACCGAGTCAAAAATCAAAGCTTGCAATGGCTCTTCTGGATCTCCTTTTGGAGCGGGAATTTTTTCGATAATAGCAGCAAGAATGTTCTCAACACCAAAACCAGTTTTTCCCGATGCGTGAATAATATCTTCTAATTTACAACCAAGTAAATCGATAATATCATCACTAACTTCTTCTGGATTAGCACTTGGTAAATCGACTTTATTTAAAACTGGAATAATTTCCAAGTCGTTTTCAAGAGCTAAGTATAAGTTTGAAATCGTTTGTGCTTGAATACTTTGAGCAGCATCAACAATCAAAAGTGCACCTTCGCAGGCAGCGATAGATCTTGAAACCTCGTATGAAAAGTCAACGTGCCCAGGAGTATCAATTAAGTTTAAGATATATTCTTCACCCTTGTATTTGTATTCCATCTGAATGGCATGACTCTTAATGGTAATTCCACGCTCGCGCTCCAGATCCATGTTGTCAAGCAATTGTGCTTTTTCTTCACGAGCTGTAACGGTTTGTGTTGCGCCTAGTAATCTGTCCGCCAATGTACTTTTACCGTGGTCAATGTGTGCAATAATGCAAAAGTTACGTATCTTCTTCATTTTAATATATCGGTTCTCTAATCGATTTTAAGTCTTTTTTCGGGAATAATATGCCTCAAAGCAATTGCTTTAAAGCATGTTATTAAGGCGCAAAGATAGCGCAAAGTTTTGGATTCTGGAATGCTGATCTTAGATAGTTGAAAGATGTGAATTAAAATTGGCGTTAAAATTCAAAATTAAACCCTTTTTCAGTTAATTTTTTGTACATCTGATCGTCAAATTTATAAAGTTTAGCAGCTCGATGCGAAACGTCTTTTTGCTTTTCATCCAGCTCTGTCAGGAGTTTCATGTGAAGAATTTTTCGTCTGAAATTGGATTTGTCCAATTCGATTCCAAGAATTTCTTCATACAAATGCATCAACTGCAGTAAAGTAAACTTTTCTGGAAGAAGATTAAACCCAATTGGCGCCTGACGCACACGGTTTCGAAGCTGTAATAAACTGAAATTTAAAATTTCATTGTGGTCAAAAATCAGCTCAGGAATTTCATTTATCTTAAACCATTTTGCTTCAAAAACCTTTAAGCTGGCTTTAATATTATAATCTTCTCTATTGACCAAAGTATAATAACCAATAGTAACCACGCGTCTTTCCAGAACACGCTGCGGATCTGTAAAGGCTTTTAACTGTTCCAAATAGATGTTTTCAAGACCAGTAAGTTCTTGTAAAATGCGTTGGGCAGCATTATCTGCACTTTCGTCTATTTGAAGCCATCCGCCGAGAAGTCCCCATTTGCCTTTACTTTCGCCTTCGGCGTGCTGCACCAAGAGCACTTCGAGACTTTCTTTGTTAAATCCGAAGAAAACACAGTCAATCGTGATGCCGTCTACGGCTGGTTTGTGGTGGTTAGTAGTTATTTCAGTCAATTTGTTGTTGTCGTGTTATTGTTGTGTAATGAAAATCAGAATTCAAAATTGAATCCTTTTTCAGTTAATTTCTCATAGATTTCAGGATCAAATTTATATAGTTGAGCCGCTCTGTGCGATACATCTTGTTGTTTTTCGTCTAAAGCAACCAGCAGTTTCATGTGTAGAATTTTTCTTCTAAAGTTGGGCTTGTCCATTTCGATTCCTAAAATTTCTTCATACAGTTGCATTAACTGCAATAAGGTAAATTTTTCGGGAAGTAGATTGAATCCGATTGGTGTTTGGCGAACTTTATTTCTAAGATGTTTGATGCTATACTCTAAAATCTCATTATGGTCATAAATCAAATTCGGAATACTATCAATTTTATACCATTGGGCATCTGAAGCTGTAAAACCTGCTTTAATGTTATAATCTTCTCTTTTTACAAGAGCATAATATCCGATTGTGATAACACGTCGAAGCGGAAAACGATCTGGATCTCCAAATGCTTTCAGCTGTTCCAAATAAATATTATCAAGACCAGTAAGCTCATTCAATAAGCGGTGAGCCGCATTGTCTGTGCTTTCTTTTTTATAAATCCATCCACCCGGAAGTCCCCATTTTCCTTTACTGATACCTTCAGCGTGCTGCACCAAAAGTACCTCAAGACTGCCTTTGTCAAAACCAAAAATAACACAGTCAATCGTGATGGCATTCATCGCGCTGTTTTCGTTTTTTTGGGCAGTTTTGTCGTCTACATTTTCAACCATATATGAGATAAATTTTGACAAATTAAATAAATAAAATGATTATTAGCCTTTTTGAAAGCCTTATATTTTTTTTAACGAAACAAAAATTTGATAATCAGTCTTTTATAAATAAGTAAGAAAAGCTCTTTAATTCAGATAATTTCTTAAACGACTGATTGTCAATTTTATAAATCCTTGATTTTTCTATATTTTTTATTTCAATTCTGCTTCAGATTTTACAACATTAATAAAAATGGATTATGATTAATCAGAATCAAAAAAAAATAACCCTAATATTTTGTTAATATAGAAAATTTGTTTTACACTTGTAGTCAAATTTACCATAAGATAAATTCAAATTGACCATAAGCAAAAAAAGAACAAACTTACACTTAACTTAAACTTACCACAAATGTTTTTTCTAAAAATTGATTTAAATAGCTTTTTGATGAGATTACCATCGTCAAATTTTGCCAAAAGAATTGATTTTGAAGTTTTAGAAATGCTTGTTTTTAAAACGCCTGTTTATAGTCAGCAAGTACTAAATGTTGGAAATGAGATTCAGGCCCTCATTTTTGGCATGACCTGCTTGGGAAGTTTTCCAGATTTCTCTTAGGGTAAGAAACACTAACTATAACTTAAACTTAATCAATTCTTATTATGAAAAGCAAAAATTGTATTAAAACAACAAAGCTTCCATATTTTATGGCGGTGCTGCTTAGCGTATTTATGATGCAGTTTGGATTTGCTCAAGAATCTAAAACTGTAAGTGGGACAATTACCTCTTCCGAAGACGGATTTGGAGTTCCAGGTGCAACTGTACAAGTACAGGGAACAAAATCGAGTACTGTTACCGATTTTGACGGAAAATACAAAGTTGAGGCTAAAACAGGAGATGTTTTGGTAATCACTTTTGTAGGTTTCAAGGCGCAAAATATTACGGTTGGAACTCAAAAAGTAGTCAACGTGGTTTTGCAGCCAGAAACGGCAGAACTTAAAGAAATTGTAGTAATCGGTTACGGTACTCAAAAGAAGAAAGTAAATACTGCGGCAACTTCTTTGGTGTCTGGAAAAGACATTCAGCAGGTTGCGAGTCTTGATGTTGTAAATGCTTTACAAGGTCAGGCTTCTGGGGTTTCTGTAACTTCATCTTCTGGACAGCCAGGTGCGAATATGGTGGTAAATATTCGTGGAGCAGGTACAGCAGGAAACAGTGATCCGCTTTATGTGGTTGATGGTGTAGTGGTTGATAACGGAATCGGATATCTTGATCCATCTGTTATTGAAAGGGTTGACGTTTTGAAAGATGCTTCTGCAGCTTCTATCTACGGAGCAAGAGCAGCAAATGGGGTTATCTTGGTTACTACAAAAAAAGGAAAAGACGGTAAAATGAATGTGTCTTTCAGTTCTTATACAGGTTTTCAGCAGATTGCTAAAAAACTGGATTTGATGAATACACAAGAATATACTACAATCATGAACGAAGCTCGTGTAAATTCTGGATATGCACCATTATATACAAAAGAGCAAATTGCTTCATTTCCTGATCATGACTGGCAAAAAGATTTATTCAACGAAGGTGCAATGAAACAAAATCACTCTCTTTTGATTACTGGAGGTGACGAAAAATCTACCATTGCAACTGGTTTATCTTACTACGGACAAGAAGGTATGATTGGAGGTTCTACAAACCAATCTCAATACGATCGTGTTACTTTTACAGTAAACTCTACTTCAGAAGTAATTAAAGGATATTTAAAAATTGGTGAAAACTTCACTTTATCAAACATCAAATCTAGCGGTGTTGCAGATGATGGTATTTACAGCAACGCAATTAGAAGTTTCTTAAACGCGGCTCCAATCGATCAGGCGTATGACGAAAATGGAGATTTTGCACATTCAATTATTTCTCAAGATATCAGCAATCCAGTTGGATCTTTATATTACAACAACTTCAATCAGACAAAAACAAATCGTTATGTAGGTAACATTTTTGCTGAATTAAAATTTGCAAAAAACTTTACTTTCAGAACTAGTTATGGTGTTGATATGACAGATAGCAATTACCGTTCTTTCAGACCAGTTTATTCGCTTTCTTCAAATGATAACAATACAGTTTCTAGCGTAACTCAAAGCGCAACAAAATCTTTAGGATGGATTTTTGAGAATACACTTCAATATAAATTCAACATCGCCGATGCTCATAACTTTGATGTATTAGTGGGTACTTCTGCTAAAAAGAATACTTCTGATTATATGGAAGGGCAAGGAAGAAACTTAATTTTTGATGATTTCGAACATGCTTATTTAGATAACGCAAAAGACCCGACATCAAATGTGGTAAAAGGAAATCGTAAAGATTACTCAATCCAGTCTTACTTCGGACGTTTATTGTACGATTACAACAATAAATACTTATTCTCTGCAACAGTTCGTCGTGACGGTTCATCAGAGTTTGGTCCAGATAACAAATATGCTATTTTCCCATCGTTCTCTGCAGGATGGAATTTAGATAAAGAAGCTTTCTTCAAGGAAAATAAAGTTTTAAATACTTTCAAATTAAGAGCAAGCTGGGGACAAAATGGTAATGACCAATTTGCTAGAAGATTTGCTTATATGTCAACTGTTAACTCAACAGACAAAACATACCATTTCGGAACTGGCGACGAAACTCTTTTAGTAGGTTCAAGCCCAGATCAATTAGCAAACCGTAACTTAAAATGGGAAACTTCTGAGCAGTTAGACTTAGGTTTTGATGCTACTTTGTTTACCAACTTTACTTTGACTTTTGATTACTATGACAAGAAAACCAAAGATTGGTTAGTATTGGCATCTATCCCAACGTATGCTGGAGCAACTGCACCTTACATTAATGGTGGTGACGTAAGCAATAAAGGTTTTGAAATTGGGTTATCTTACCGCACGCGTTTTGGAAAAGATTGGAATTTTGCCATCAATGCAAACCTTTCTCGTAACCAAAACGAAGTGTTGAAAATTGCTAACAACGAAGGAATCATTCACGGAGAATCAAACGTATTGTTCCAAGGTTTAGACGAGATGAACCGTGTTGAGGTTGGAAAACCAATGGGTTATTTCTACGGATTAAAAACAGACGGAATTTTCCAAAATGCTACTGAAGTTGCAGCAGGTGTTCAGCCAAATGCACAGCCAGGAGACGTTCGTTTCGTAGACTTAAATAATGACGGAAAAATCGATGCAAACGATAAAACACAAATTGGAGATCCAAACCCAGATATTAACTATGGTGTTAATTTAGAATTATCATACAAAGCTTTTGATTTCTCTATCAATACTTACGGTATCGCAGGAGGACAAAACGTTTTTGGAGTTCACGATTATACTCGTGCTTACACAAACAACACTACAGAAGTGTTAGGAAGATGGACAACTGAAGGAACTTCTAACAAAATTCCTAGAGTAACTTACGGAACTGATGCAAACGGGAATTACACTAAATTCTCAGATTTATATATTCAGGATTCAGATTTCTTCAGAATTAAAAATGCTACAATCGGATGTGATTTAACGAAGCTAACAACAAAACTTAGTTTCTTCAGTAAATTCAGATTATATGTTGCAGGAAACAACCTTTATACATTCACAAAATACAAAGGAATGGATCCAGAAATTGGTTTCGGAAACGTAAATCAGTCTTGGGCTAAAGGAATTGATGTTGGATATTATCCTCAGCCAAGAACCTATTTAATGGGTCTGAATGTTAACTTTTAAAATTTGAAAATCATGAAAAGATATATAAAATTATTTGCGCTTTCAAGCTTACTTACTTTAGGTGCTTGCTCGCAGGATTTCTTGGAAAACGAACCATATACAGATAAGGTAACTGACAATTTTTATAAAACACCTTCTGATGCTTTTGAAGGTCTTGTAGCAGTTTACGATGTTTTGCAGCGCGAGGCTTACGGCGGACCTTTATTAATTAGTGAACAAGCTTCTGATGATTGTTTTGGAGGTTATGGTATTGCCGATGCTCAGACGGATATTGAGTGGGATCGTTTCTTGTACGTTTCAGACAAAGACATGAACAAAGATGTTTGGGCTAATGCTTACTTAGGAATTTACAGAGCTAATATTTTATTAGAAAATATAGATAAAGTAAACTGGGGTTCTGATACAGCTTTGAAAACTCGTTACGAAGCTGAAGCACGTTTCTTAAGAGCGCACTTCCATTTTACAGCTGCTAAAATGTTTGGAGATATTATTCCGTTAGATCATACTGTAACAACAAGCGAATTTGAATTGCCAAGACAAGCTCCAGAAATTACTTATGCTTTAATTGCAAAAGATTTAAAATTTGCTGCAGATAATTTAGGTCCAGAAAACTATTCACAAGCAGGAAATGCTAATTACGGACGTATTACAAAATGGGCTGCAGAAGCATATTTGGCTAGAACATTCTTGTTTTATACAGGAACTTATGGCAAAGCAGATTTAGCTGGTGTGGTTTCTAAAACAGAAGCAACAGCTTATATTAATGATGCAGTAAACAATAGTGGACATGGTTTAGTGGCTGATTTTGCTAATCTTTGGTTAGCAGCTTCTTTTGAAAACTTTGCTGGAGAAGATAATACAGAAATGGTTTGGGCAGTTCGTTTTAACGGTTCAGGAAAAGGAAATTGGGATCTTCACGAAGGAAACCGTTTCCAAGTAAACATTGCGCCACGTGGAGGTTCAATTGGAAAATATGCAACAGGATGGGGAGGAGCTACAGTTAATCCTGCTTTGGTAAATGCATATGAAGCCGGTGATACTAGAAAAGCAGCTTCATTTATTGACTATGCTGGCGAAGGTTTAAATTTTGATGCACAAGCTAGAGAACAACGCCAGTATACAGGATATTCTTGGAAAAAATATTGTCCAATTACTAACGCGGCAGGAACAGCTGTTGTAGAGGCAAACGGAGGAAATTTCCAAATTGACAACTACCAAGATTATGCTATTATTCGTTTCTCTGATGTATTGCTAATGGCTGCTGAGTTGAATTTATCTTCTAACCCAGCTTTAGCACAAGCAGATTTTGACAGAGTACGTGATCGTGCCTTTAAAAATACTACTCACAGAAAAACAGCTAGTATCGAAAACATCATGAAAGAGCGTCAGTTAGAATTGGCTCTTGAAGGACTTCGTTACTTCGACTTAATCAGACAAGGAATGCCTGCAATGAAAGCAGCTATTGATAACACTGCTGGAGGTTCTCAGTTTGCAGTTACTTTTAGAACAGAGACTCAAGGTTGGTTGCCATTACCGCAATCGCAAATCATTCTTTCAAATGGTACTATAACTCAAAATCCAGGCTGGAATTAATTCAAAACAAAATGACTATGAAACGTATATTATATATTTTAATAGCAGCTGTTACAATTGGTTCGCTGTTATTTTCTTGTGAGGCAATTGAGGATCGCGAAAGCCTTCCGGCAGTTACCTTGACACCAGAGACACTTAAGTTTTCTATCACGCAAGATGCTACAAACAAAAATCTTGTAAATTTTAAAAGTGACGACCCGACTGTTATTCCATTTTGGAAATATGTAGATGCAGCAGGAAATGAATTAGGACATTCTAACAAAAGCAGCGATCAAGTAATTCTTCCTTTTGCCGGAAAATATACTATTTATTACACTGCTTACACAAGAGGAGGTTCTGTAGAAGCTGCTCCAGTTGTGGTTAATGTTGCCGAAAATGACGAAACTTATTTTAGAGATCCAAAATGGCAAATGCTTACAAATGATGTTGACGGAAAAACTTGGGTTTTAGATTTTACAGATCCAGTTGGATGGGCTGGTTTAGACTACCCAGCTACATCTGGCGATTACTGGAGCTGGCTGCCAGATTACGCAAGCAACTCTTGGGTAATGGCTAATAAAAACTGGGGAGAAATGTATTTTGATTTAAATGGAAATTACAATACATCGGTTACTCAAACAGCGATTGCAAACAACAATCAAACAACAAAAAAAGGAACCTATTCATTTGATATTGCAAATAATAAATTGGTTTTTAACGGTGGAGTACAAATGCTTTACGGTGGAGACTATTATGGAGACTGCAGCAACTGGATCAGCGTAAAAGTGGTTGAGCTTACAGCGACATCTTTAAGATTAGCAGTAGTGCGTGACCAAAGTAGAACTGGTGAAGGAGTTTGTCTAATTGTATTCCACTACAAGCCGAAATCGTAAGTTAGTTAGTTTTGAAGTCTCAGTCCTAAAAGCATTTCGTAATGTTCTTTAAGACTGAGACTTAAATTATTTTATGAGGAAATAAATGAAACCGTTTTTTATTTCTATCTTCAAATTCCAAAAAAATAAAAAGTACCTATGCATATTAGAAAAAACATAAAAAATATAAGTTTATGGGCAGTTGCAGCTGGAGTTTTTTTTCTGAATTCCTGCACTAAAAAAGAAGATGCATTTGTAAACCGAAAAGTTTCTTTTAATGCAGATTGGAGCTTTCATCTAAATGATAGTATTGTTGATAAAGATACTATCGGAACTTCAACAAAATGGAGAACTTTAGACGTTCCTCACGATTGGAGCATCGAAGGAAAATTTGATGAAAAAAGCCCTGGCGGTTATGGCGGAGGATCTCTTAACGGAGGTTTAGGCTGGTACAAAAAAACATTTAAAGTTGCTGCAGAAGACAGCACAAAAATAACTTCAATCACTTTTGACGGCGTTTACAAAAACAGTGAAGTTTGGGTAAATGGTCATTACTTAGGAAAACGTCCAAACGGATACATTGGTTTTCAATATGATATGTCACCTTATTTAAATTACGGAGACAAAAACAACGAAATAATTGTTAAGGTTGACAATTCAAAACAACCTAATTCACGCTGGTATTCGGGTTCAGGAATTTTTAGAAATGTCTGGATCGAAACTACAGATAAATTGCATGTAGAACATTGGGGAACTTATATTACAACTCCAAAAGTTACAGTTGAAAAAGCTTCTATAAATATTGAAAATCGAATTCAAAACGATCATTCAGAATCAAAGAAATTCACATTAATAACTACTATTTATAAAGAAGATAAAAAAGTAGGATCAGCTAGTGTTATAGAAATGACTCTCACTCCCAAAAGTGGCACATTGTTAAATGTAAAGGCTGAAATTGAATCGCCAATTTTATGGTCAGTTGAAAAACCGGAACTCTACACTGCAGTTACTGAAATTTCTGTTGATGATAAAATCGTCGATCAATACAAAACCAATTTCGGAATTAGAGATTTTAAATTTGATTTGAACAAAGGTTTTATTTTGAATGGAAAACAAGTCAAAATAAAAGGAGTTTGCATGCATCATGATTTAGGGCCGTTAGGTGCTGCTATAAATACGCGCGCGATTGAACGCCAATTGGAAATTCTAAAAGAAATGGGCGTAAACGGAATCAGAACTTCGCACAATCCTCCCGCTCCAGAACTTTTAGAACTTTGCGACAAAATGGGTTTCATTGTTATGGATGAAGCTTTTGATATGTGGAAACAAAACAAAACCAAATACGATTACGGAAACGATTGGGATAAATGGCACAGAATAGATTTAGCTGATCAACTTCGACGTGACCGTAACCATCCAAGTATTTTTATGTGGAGTATTGGGAATGAAATTCCAGAACAATGGAACGAATCTGGAGTTGAAATTGCAAAGGAATTGGCAGAAATTGTTCGTATAAACGATAAAACGCGTCCATTGACTGCAGGAATGAATCCGCCAGTAAATATGAATATTGATGAAGTGACTTTACAGTTCGAAAAGAAGAATGTTCAGTTTAATGCCATTGCAAAATCTGGAGTTTTAGATTTAATTGGATACAATTATGCACATCAAACTTTTGAGCATCATTTGGAAAACTTCCCAAAAACACCTTTTATCGCGACGGAAACGACTTCAGGTTTGCAGACTAGAGGTTATTATGACGCCGTTTCAGACACAATAAAAAAGTGGCCAGTAAGATGGGATCTTAAATTTACAGAAGGAAATCCAGGAAATACCGTTTCAGCTTACGATCAAGTTCAAACTCCATGGGGATCTACGCACGAAGCCACTTGGAAAATCATTAAAAAACATGATTTCTTAGCAGGCATGTACGTTTGGACAGGTTTCGATTATATCGGAGAACCAACGCCGTACGAATGGCCATCGGTAAGTTCGTATTTCGGAATTGTTGATTTAGCCGGTTTCCCGAAAGACGTCTATTATATGTACCAAAGCGAATGGACAGACAAAACCGTTCTTCACATTTTTCCGCATTGGAATTGGAAAGCAGGACAAACGGTTGACGTTTGGGCATACTACAATAAAGCTGATGAGGTGGAGCTTTTCGTAAACGGAAAATCAGTTGGAAAAAGAAGCAAAAAAGGAGACGATTTACACGTAATGTGGAGAATTCCTTTTGAAGCAGGAACTCTAAAAGCAGTTTCTCGTAAAGACGGAAAAGTAGTTTTAGAAAAAGAAATTAAAACAGCTGGAAATCCTTCTCAATTAAAACTGACTGCGGATAGAAGTACCATTAAAGCAGACAAAAACGATTTGTCATTTATCACAGTTGATATTTTAGATGATAAAGGAACGATTGCACCAAATGCGAATAACGAAATAAATTTCTCTTTAAAAGGAAATGGAAAAATCGTAGGTGTTTGCAGTGGAGATCCAGTTAGCCACGAATCGTATAAAGGAAATAAACATACCGCTTTGGCTGGAAAATGTTTGGTGATTGTACAATCTGGAGATAAATCGGGAAGATTGGAATTGACCGCTAAAGCGAATGGATTGAAACAATCTACAATTGTAATTACAGCTGAATAATGATTATAATACGTTAAATTTTAAACACATAGAAACATAGATTTTTTGTTTGTGAAAAAGAAAATTAAAAGAAACTAGTTTCTAACACATAGCTATGTGAATTTAAACAAGTGAAACGCCTTTTTAAAGACTCCGATGAGCTATGACTCTATGTGTTTAAAAGATTTTAAGATATATAAAGAATAAAACTTACTCATGAAAAACAGACAACTAACCACATTGTTTTCAGCTTTTATGCTTGGATTTGTTTTGATGCCAAAAGTATCAGCTCAAATTCAGAACGCAGACGTGCTGAACGCACCAATAGATATCAGCAAAGATTTTCAGAACTATCTGAACACTTTTTATTTTGCAGACGAATTGGCTTCTTTTGATCCTGCAACAGGAAAAGGAACCATCAAATATTTGAGATACAATTATAAAACTCGTCAGGCTTTCAACAATATGATGATGAAACCAGATGTAGAAAAAGCAAATGAATTCCCGACAACAGAATACGCAGAATCTCCTGTTTTGCCATTCGAAATTCAGTTTGTTTCAGATCGAACAGTTAGAATTAAAACGACTTCTGGACCACAATTTCATCCTCAAAAAGAATCTCTAATGTTGGTTGATGGCGTTGCGCCAAATCATCCTGAATTATGGAAATATTCTAAAATCGAAGGTGGTCACAGTTATACAAGTAAACACGGAAGAGTTGAAATTTTGACAAAACCTTGGCACGTAAAAATCTATGATGAAAAAGGAAAATTGCTGACAAGCACACTTCACGATACTGACTTTAAAAATACCTATACGCCAACACTTCCATTTTCTTATGTTCGCAGAAATAGCGACTATTCTAGAAGTATGGGCGCGGCTTTCAGTTTAGAACCAGACGAAAAAATATTTGGCTGTGGTGAATCATTCACACAATTCAACAAACGCGGTTCAAAAGTAGTTTTATGGACGGATGACGCCAACGGAATCCAAAATGAAACAATGTACAAACCGATTCCGTTTTACATGAGCAGCCGCGGTTACGGAGTTTTCATGCACCACTCTACACCAATTACAGTTGACTTCGGAAAATACTTTTCAAGTGCCAACGAAATGTACATTGGAGACGACGAAGCCGATTTGTTTTTCTTTATCGGAGAACCAAAAGATATCTTGGATCAATATACGAATTTGACTGGAAAAGCTGCAATGCCACCACTTTGGTCATTCGGTTTCTGGATGAGCCGTATTACGTATTTCTCTGAAAAAGAAGGGCGCGAGGTGGCAAGAGATTTGCGTAAATATAAAATCCCAACCGATGTAATTCACTTCGATACAGGTTGGTTTGATGTAGATTGGAGAAACAACTACGAGTTTGCAAAATCTCGTTTTCCAGACGCTACAAAAATGATGTCTGATTTAAAGAAAGATGGTTTCCAAGTTTGTTTATGGCAGTTGCCTTATTTCACGCCAAAGAACACTTTGTTTCCAGAAATCATGGATAAAAACTTGGCTGTAAGAGACAGAAAAGGAAATCTTCCGTATGAAGATGCTGTTTTAGATTTCTCAAACCCAGAAACAATTTCTTGGTACCAAGGAAAATTGAAAAAGTTATTTGATGAAGGCGTAGCAGTTTTCAAAGTAGATTTTGGAGAAGCCGCTCCGCCAGAAGGAATTTATCATTCTGGTAGAACAGGTTTCTACGAACATAATTTATATCCATTACGATACAACAAAGCAGTTGCAGAAATTACTCAGAAAGAAAAAGGATATACTTTAATCTGGGCCAGAAGTACTTGGGCAGGTTCTCAGCGATATCCGTTACATTGGGGAGGAGATTCTGAAACTACCAACGGAGCAATGTCGGCAGAATTACGTGGTGGACTTTCATTAGGTCTTAGCGGATTCAGTTTCTGGAGTCATGACGTTGGAGGTTTCGCAACCAAATCGCCTGAGAATATTTACAGAAGATGGACACCATTCGGAATGTTCACGTCACACGTAAGAAGCCATGGAGAACCTCCTCGTGAACCTTGGTTGTACAGCAAAGAATTCTTAGAAGGATTTAGAAAAGCAGATAATATGCGTTACGAGTTAATGCCATATATCTACGCTCAAGCAAAAGAAAGTTCTCAAAAAGGATTACCAATGATGCGTGCTCTTTTTGTAGAATATCCAAACGATCCAGGAGCTTGGTTAGTGGATAATCAATATTTATTCGGATCAAGTATGTTGGTTGCACCGCTTTTTGAAGAAGTTGAAGAAAGAGACGTTTATCTTCCAGAAGGAACTTGGATTGATTATCAAACTAAAAAAGTATATCAATCGGGCTGGCATAAAATCAAAGCGGGCGAAGTGCCAATCGTAGTTTTAGTAAAAGACGGAACTGCAATTCCGCATATCGGTTTAGCGCAGTCTACAAAAGATATGGATTGGAGCAAATTGACATTAAAAGTTTTTGCTAGCGACAAAACTACTTCGGCTACAGCCAAAGTATTTTTACCAGAAGGCGATGCGGTTCAAGAAATAAAAGTGAACAAAAACGGAAACAATTTCGACTTAGCAGCAAATCCGTTAAACGGAAAAACCACTTTTAAAACCGAGTGGATTAAATAAAAAAAGCAAACACGAATTCCACGAATTGCACGAATTTCCAAGAATTAAATTTGTGATAATTTGCGGAATTTGTGGTGAAAAAAAACAAAATTTTTTAAACACATAGAAACATAGATTTTTGTTTTTGAATAAAAGAAATTGGAAAGAAACTAGTTTCTCACACATAGAAAGCTATGTGAATTTAAACAAGTGAAACGCCTCTTTTAAAGATTCCAATAAACTATGTTTCTATGTGTTAAAAAATATAGCCAGCATTTAGGCAAAAAATATAATACCAAAAAACATGAAAAACTATCTAATTCTCCCAGCCGCATTGTTTTCTATAGCAATAGGCTACAGTCAAAAAACGAAAAACGCTTACGAACTGGCGTCGCCAAATGGAAAGAATACAATCAAATTTGAGTTAGTAAAAAACGCTCCAAAATATGCCGTTTCTCACGGAAAAACTGAAGTAATTTCTCCGTCAGATATGGGATTTGTATTAAAAGGAAACGAAGACTTAAGTTCAAACTTTGAAATAAAAGGAGCAAAAACTTCTACGTTTGATGAAACTTGGGAACAAGTTTGGGGAGAAAAGAAAAATATTAGAAATCACTACAATCAATTGGTAGTTGATTTACAGCAAAAAACTGGAAACAAAAGAAAATTACAAATTCAGTTTCGTGCTTTCGATGACGGAGTGGCTTTTAGATATGTTTATCCAAAACAAAATGTAAAAGACAGTATTTTCATCATGGATGAAAAAACGACTTTCAACTTAAAAGAAGATGGAAAAGCATGGTGGATTCCAGCAAACAGAGAAAACCGTGACGAATATCTTTTCAAAGATGCGCCAGTGAGTACTTTGGATACGGTTTTGACTCCCTTAACAATTGAAAGCAAAAGCGGATTAGCGTTAAGTTTCCACGAAGCAAACTTGATCGATTTTGCAAGTATGACATTGGTAAACACTAAAGGGACAGAGTTAAAATCAGATTTAGTGCCGTGGGCGGACGGAGTAAAAGTTCGTGTAAAAGATTCGTTCACTTCTTCTTGGAGAACGCTTCAAATTGGAGAAAATCCGGGAGAATTGATTACTTCTTATTTGGTTTTAAACCTAAACGAACCAAACAAATTAAAGAATACAAACAGTTATTTCAAACCATACAAATATTTAGGAATCTGGTGGGGAATGCACATCGGGAAATATACTTTCTGGGAAAGCGACAAACAAGGTGCAACTACAAAACACGCCGAAGAATATATCGACTTTACAGCAAAAGAAGGTTTCCACCATTTATTAATAGAAGGTTGGAACAAAGGTTGGACACCGGGTTGGTATGAAAACCGTATGCACATGTTTAGCTTCACGAAAAGTGCTGACAATTTCGATTTAGAAAAAGTAGTGGAATACGGAAAGAAAAAGAACATCGAATTAATCGGATATCATGAAACAGGTTCAAACTTAATCAACTATTTAAAAGAAGTTGACGAAGGTTTTGCTTTATACAAAAAACTTGGAATCCATACCGTAAAAATCGGTCACGTAGGTTCTAAACTGAATATGAAACAAATGCACTTTGGACAATTTGGAGTAAATTATTTCAGATACATTTTAGAAAAAGCGGCGCAATATGATTTAGCGGTTTTATACCACGAATCAATAAAAGATACTGGAGAAAGAAGAACGTATCCAAACATGGTTTCCAGAGAAGCAGCGCGCGGACAAGAATATAATGCTTGGAGTGAAGGAAATCCGCCAAACCATTTAAGTATTATTCCGTTTACAAGATTGCTTTCTGGTCCAATGGATTTTACACCTGGAATTTTTGATGTTGAGGTAAAACAAGGTTATCCAGGAAAAAGAATTCAAGGAACAGTTGGACAGCAATTGGCATTGTATGTTACGATTTATTCTCCAATCCAGATGTTAGCCGATCTTCCAGAAAATTACGAAGGAAAACCAGCGTTGCAATTCTTAAAAGATGTTCCAACAGATTGGGAAGACACTAAAATCTTAGAAGGAAAAATTGGTGAATACATCACAACTGCAAGAAAAGACAGAAATAGTGCCGATTGGTATCTAGGAACTTTAACAAATGAAAAACCAAGAAATGTTGAGGTTTCATTATCATTCTTAGATCCAAGTGCGACTTACGAAGCTCAGATTTATGTTGATGCCGAAGGAACAGATCAAACGCATAATCCGGAAGCAGTAGCAATTTCTAAGAAAACAGTGAAAGCTTCAGATAAATTACAATTGAAATTAGGAGGAGCTGGCGGTGGAGCAGTGAGATTCAAGAAATTATAATCCACAAAGATTTTCCGTAGAGACGCAATTCATTGCGTCTAACATAAAGTTGAAAACAAATTATTTAGCCACAGATTACAAGGATTAAAATGATTATTACTCTCGCAGATTTAGCAGATCATGCAGATTTTTTTAAATTTTTAAATCAGCTTAATCAGCGAGAGAAAAGAAGAAAATCCTTTAGAATCCTTTTATCCCGATAGCTATCGGGAGTGGCAAAAAATAAACAAAACCATTTCCAGATGAAAAAACTTTTAATAGTAGCAGTTTTATTTAGTTCAGTCCATTTGATGGCACAAAACCGAACGATAAAAGTGGATTATAAAAAAGAAGCAGGAAAATTAAACACCATGTTCAAAGAATGCATCGGCGCTGGAAGAGCAAACGAAGGTCTTCGTGCAGATTGGCAGCAGCAATTGGCATTGGTGAAAAAAGAATGCGATTTTAAATACATCCGTTTTCATGGTTTATTGTCTGATGATATGGCCGTTTATCGTGAAGACGAAAAAGGAAATCCAGAATACAATTACCAATATGTAGACGTTTTATTTGATTATATTGTAAGTCTGAAAATGAAACCGTTTGTAGAATTAGGTTTTATGCCGAATGCTTTAGCAAGCGGAAAAGAAACGATTTTTTGGTGGAAAGGAAATGTAACGCCTCCAAAAGATTATAAAAAATGGGAAGATTTAATTAAAAACTTAACCCAGCATTTTAAAGAACGTTACGGAGACGAAGAAGTAAAAACATGGTATTTTGAAGTTTGGAACGAACCGAATTTATCACCAGGTTTTTGGAGCAGCACGCAACAAGAATATTATAAATTATACGATTATGCAGCTCGCGGTGTAAAAGCAGTAAATCCAGCTTACAAAGTCGGCGGACCAGCAACGGCAGGTTCTGCGTGGGTTGCTGAAACGATTGATTTTTGTGCGAAGAATAACGTTCCAATGGATTTTGTTTCAACACATACTTATGGAGTAAAACACGGATATTTGGACGAATTCGGAACTTCGGGAACAATTTTAAATCAGGACGAATGGAGTGTAAGTGGTGAAATTATCAATTCAAGAAAATTGATTACGGAATCGGCTAAATCGAATTTAGAATTGCATTATACAGAATGGAGCACATCGTACACGCCAGCAGATCCAATTCACGACAGTTATCATTCGGCAGCTTATATTTTGCAGAAAATAAAACAAGTTGGCAATGCGGCAAACTCAATGTCATATTGGGTTTTTACCGATATTTTTGAAGAAGCAGGCCCAAGATTTACACCATTTCACGGCGGTTTCGGATTATTGAATACACAGGGAATTAAAAAACCAGCTTATTTCTCTTATTATTTCATGAATAAATTAGGAGAAACAGAACTTCAAAATTCGGATAAAGCTTCTTGGACTTCTAAAAATGCAAAAGGAGATGTTCAGGTTTTATTATGGGATTTTACGAATACGCATCCAGGAGATAAAGAGTTGAATCAAACGTATTATATAAAAGATCTGCCATCAAAAGAAAAAGGAAAAGTGAAAGTGGAAGTTGATGGAATGCAGAAAGGAAATTATCTTTTAGAAATATATAAAGTGGGTTATAAAGTGAATGACGCTTACGCGGATTATCTAGCGATGAATAAGCCTAGTCAGTTAACACGCCAGCAAGTGAATTCGATAAAAGAGAAAAATAACGGCGCACCCATTTCGACAGAAAAAATTACAATTGACGGAAAAGGAACTTTCAGCAGAGAATTTAAAATCAACGAAAATGATGTTTTTTTTCTCAATCTGATTAAACAATAAACTACAAACAAAAAACCACAAACATAAAAAATAGTATTAACGGTATTTGAAGATGATGCGTGAGGAATCAGAAATCTTTAAATCAAAAAACACCTAACTATCTATGAAAAACAAAATGATATTCCTTTCATCAGCTCTTGTTTTTGCATTCTTTACTTCATGTAAAAACGATGCCCAGACAACAGCTTCAAATTCTACGCAGACCGAAGAATACGTCGGAAAAGAAATAAGCACAGATCATGATGCCGAAATCGACAAACTGATTTCGCAAATGACATTAGAAGAAAAAATCGGAATGCTTCACGGGAACAGTATGTTTGCAAACGCAGGCGTAAAACGTTTAGGAATTCCAGAATTAAAAATGGCCGATGGTCCGTTGGGAGTTCGCGAGGAAATCTCAAGAGACAATTGGGCTCCGGCTGGTTGGACAAACGATTTTGCAACGTACTATCCAGCAGGAGGCGCTTTGGCAGCAACTTGGAATGCTGAAATGGCACATACTTTTGGAACCAGTTTAGGAGAAGAATTACGAGCAAGAGACAAAGACATGTTACTTTCGCCTGCTATTAATATGGTGAGAACACCGCTTGGAGGAAGAACTTACGAATACATGTCTGAAGATCCGTTTTTGAATAAAAAAATTGCCGTGCCTTTGATTGTTGGTTTACAAGAAAAAGATGTAATGGCATGTGTAAAACACTACGCAGCAAACAATCAGGAAACGAATCGTGATTTTGTAGATGTACAAATTGATGAACGTACACTTCGTGAAATTTATCTTCCTGCTTTCGAAGCTTCGGTAAAAGAAGCAAAAGCCTATAGCATAATGGGTGCTTACAATAAATTCAGAGGAGAATATTTATGCGAGAACGATTATATGCTGAATAAAATCCTTCGTGACGAATGGGGATTTAAAGGTGTTGTGGTTTCAGATTGGGCTGCCGTACATTCTACAGCAAAATCTTTGAAAAGCGGTTTAGATATTGAAATGGGAACACCAAAACCTTTCAATGAATTTTTCTTAGCCGATAAATTAATCGCTGCAGTTAAATCGGGAGAAGTTTCTGAGAAAGAAATTGATCTTCACGTAAAACGTATTTTAAGAGTTTTATTCCAAGTAAAAGCAATGGGCGGCGGCGAGCGTGCCAAAGGAAGCATCGCAACTGAAGCACATTACCAAGACGCTTACAAAATTGCAGCAGAAGCGATTGTATTGTTGAAAAACGAAAATAATGCGCTTCCGCTAAAAGTGGACGGAGTAAAATCTATCGCTGTAATTGGAAACAACGCAACAAAGAAAAATGCTCTTGGCGGATTTGGAGCGGGAGTTAAAACAAAAAGAGAAGTTACGCCTCTTGAAGGTCTTAAAAATAGATTGCCTTCATCAGTTAAAATCAATTATGCAGAAGGATATTTAGAGCGTTACGATGAGAAAAACAAAGGAAACTTAGGAAATATTACGGCTAATGGTCCTGTTACAATCGACAAATTAGACGATGCAAAAGTTAAAGAAGCAGTTGATGCAGCTAAAAACTCAGATGTTGCGATTATTTTTGCAGGTTCAAACCGTGATTACGAAACTGAAGCTTCAGATCGTAGAGATTTACACTTGCCTTTTGGACAAGAAGAATTAATCAAAAAAGTGTTGGCTGTAAATCCAAAAACAATTGTAGTTTTTGTTGCTGGTGCTCCATTTGATATTAATGAAATAAGCAAAAAATCGCAAGTTGTAGTTTGGTCTTGGTTTAATGGATCAGAAGGAGGAAATGCTTTGGCTGATGTGATTTTAGGAAAAGTAAATCCGTCAGGAAAATTACCTTGGACAATGCCGGTTGCTATAAAAGATTCTCCTGCACATGCGACAAACAGTTTCCCGGGAGACAAAACAGTAAATTACGCAGAAGGACTTTTAATTGGATACCGTTGGTTTGATACTAAAAACGTAGCACCATTATATCCTTTCGGTTACGGATTATCATACACGACTTTCGCACTTGATAATGCCAAAACAGACAAAACTTCTTACGCTCAAAATGAGGTAATCGAAGTTACTGTTGACGTTAAAAACACTGGAAAAGTAGACGGAAAAGAAGTAGTTCAATTATATACTTCAAAATCTGATTCTAAAATTACACGTGCAGCACAAGAATTAAAAGGTTTCAAAAAAGTTGCTGTTAAAACTGGAAGTTCAGAAAAAGTAATCATTAAAGTTCCTGTTAAAGAACTGGCTTACTACGATGTTGCTGCCAAAAAATGGACAGTTGAACCTGGAAAATATACTATTAAGTTAGGAACTTCTTCAAGAGATATTAAAAAAGAAATTCAGGTAACAGTTAAATAAATTGTTATTGCTATAAAATAACCAAACTCTCAACGCCAGCCCATAAAAAGCTGGCGTTGGTTTTAAAAACTTACACTTAACTTAAACCAAACCAAATGAAACAAACAATCAAAGATTATGTCTTGAGCTTTATTTTATGTTTTGTTTTCCTAGGAGTTTCAGCCTGCAGTTCAGACAAAGAAGAAACTCCGGTAAGTATAAAAATGCTTTCTGCGAGTACCAATAAGATCGATTTTGAAAGTAAAGAAAATACAATTGAAGTAACGGTTAATTCCAATGGAGTTGCTTGGACATTGAGTAATTCTGTGAGCTGGATAAAGCTAAGTTCGACTGCTGGAACTTCGGGAAGTACAATCATAAAAATTACAGCTTTAGAAAACACCACTACGGCGCTGCGAAATGCGGTGATTACTTTAACGGGCAGTGAAGTGCCATCCACAACAATTTCAGTTTCTCAAGCTGCAGGAAGTTTATATCCGAGTTATAATACCAATCCGATTGCGGCTGATGCAAGTGGAATGGGAAGTTCTGCTGTTGAATTGGCAGCAAAAATCAAATTAGGCTGGAATATCGGAAATACATTAGAAGCAACCGGAGGCGAAACCGCTTGGGGAAATCCAAAAGTAACCAAAGCATTAATTGATGCTGTAAAAGCAAATGGTTTCAATGCCATTAGAATTCCGTGTTCTTGGAATCAAAATTTAGAAAATACAGCAACAGCAAAAATTAAAACTGATTGGTTAAACCGAGTGAAAGAAGTCGTGCAATATTGTGTTGATAACGATATGTATGTTGTAGTAAACATTCACTGGGACGGCGGGTGGCTAGAGAATAATATTACCGAAGCTAAAAAAGTAGAAAACAACGCCAAACAAAAAGCTTTTTGGGAACAAATCGCAACACATTTAAGAGGTTTCGACGAACATTTGCTTTTCGCAAGTGCCAACGAACCAGCGGTTGAAGATGCAGCGCAAATGGCAGTTTTAACTTCGTATCATCAGACTTTTATCGATGCCGTTCGTTCTACAGGAGGAAAAAACGCAACCCGTGTTTTAGTTGTACAAGGTCCAACAACAGATATTGAAAAAACAAATAAATTAATGACTACATTGCCAGTAGATAAGGTTACAGGTAGAATGATGGTAGAAGTACATTATTATTCTCCATGGAATTTTGCTGGTTTAACCAAAGACGAAACTTGGGGTAAAATGTTCTATTATTGGGGAACAGGATTTCATTCTACAACAGATACAGAACGAAATGCAACTTGGGGAGAAGAAGCCGATTTAGAAAAGAATTTCAAATTGATGAAAACCCAATTTGTTGACAAAGGAATTCCGGTTTTATTGGGAGAATTTGGAGCCATCCGAAGAACCACTTTAACTGGAGATGCGCTGGCTTTGCATTTAAACTCAAGAGCGTATTATTTAAAAACGGTAGTCAAAACAGCAAAAGCAAACGGATTATTACCTTTTTATTGGGACGAAGGAAGCCTAGGAAACAACGGTTTCGGAATCATGAACAGAAGCAATAATACAGTCTTCGACACACAAGCTTTAAACGCTTTAATAGACGGATTAAAGTAAAAAAATGTAGTTAAACCATATAAGTGATATAAGATAATTTAAGTTTAATCTGTTTTAAGAATTTATATTTACTTATATCACTTATATGGTTTCAAAATATTTAAATTAGAAAAAATGAAAAAATCAATAGTTTTTATTTTATTGATATTTAGTGTAATATCTAGCGCTAACGTAAGAATGCCTTTAATATTCTCTGACGGAATGGTGCTCCAAAGAGACAAGCAAATTCCGATTTGGGGTTTTGCTGATGCGAATGAAAGCGTAGAAATTCATTTCAATAAGCAAATCAAGAAAACAACAGCCGATAAAAACGGAAAGTGGACGGTAAATTTGAATGCTGAAAAAGCCGGCGGACCATTCGAATTGATCATTATTGGAAAAAATAAAATCACGATCAAAAATGTTTTGGTTGGTGAAGTTTGGATTTGCAGCGGACAATCGAATATGGAATTTCAGGTTTTCAAAACCATGAATTCAGAAAAAGAAATCAGCAGTGCAGATTATCCAATGATTCGTCATTTTGGTGTTGCCCAAGATTTAAGCGGTACTCCAAAAGATGATTTAAAACAAGGTAAATGGGAAGAAGCTAACAAAGAAAATGTAGGCAATTTTACAGCGGTTGGATATTACTTTGCTAGAAAACTTTATTCAGAATTAAAAATCCCAATTGGAATCATCAATACTTCTTGGGGCGGAACCAATGTTGAGACTTGGACAAGCCGCGAAGCTTTCGAAAACAGCCCCGATTTTAAAGCCATGATTGCCGATGTTCCAACCGTAGATATCAATGCTATTTTTGAAACCTATAAAAAATCGGTTTTAGATAATCTGAAAAAAGTGCAAGGTTTTGATGTTTCGATGGAAAACGAAGAACAATTTAAAAACCCAAATTTCCAAGACAAAAACTGGCCAGAAATAAAAGTGCCATCGCTTTGGGAAAATCAGCAGATTGGCAATATCGACGGAATTGTCTGGATGCGAAAAACCGTTGTTTTAACAGCAGAACAAGCCAAAAAAGAAGCCGTTTTACATCTAGCAAAAGTAGATGACGAAGACAAAACCTTTGTAAACGGAGTAGAAATTGGAACAAACAATCTTTGGGATGCCAAAAGAGTCTACAAAATTCCGGCAAATGTTCTAAAAGAAGGAACAAACGTAATCGCGGTTAGAATTACAGATTACAGCGGCGGTGGTGGAATTTACGGCGATCCGCAAGATTTAAAAATCGACTTTAAAGATTCGAGTCTTCCGTTAGAAGGACTTTGGAAATTCAACGTAGTAAAAGTGAGAATCGAAGTTTCACCAAACAGTTATCCGTCATTATTGTACAATGCTATGGTAAATCCGTTGGTTCCTTATGCGATGCAAGGCGTTTTATGGTATCAGGGAGAAGCAAATGTTTGGAGAGCAGCAGAATACAAAAAGTCATTTCCGTTAATGATTAATGACTGGAGAACGAAATTCAAACAAGGAAATTTCCCTTTTTATTTCGTTCAATTATCCACTTTTGATGAATTTGGAGGAAACAGTCAAAAAGGAAGCCGTTGGGCAGAACTTCGTGAAGCACAATCGGAAACTTTAAAATTGCCAAACACGGGAATGGCGGTTACAACGGATATCGGAAACGCAAAAGACATTCACCCAACCAATAAACAAGACATTGGTTTGCGCTTGGCAGCGATTGCAATGAATAACCTTTACGGCAAAAAACAAGTTCACAGCGGCCCAACTTATAAATCTCAAACAATGAAAGGAAACGAAATTATTCTTACTTTCGATAACGTCGGCAGCGGATTATCAACGCCAAATAATGAGGAATTAAAAGGTTTCGAAATTGCGGGTGCAGACAAAGTTTTTCATTCCGCGAAAGCGATAATTAAAGACAATAAAATAATCGTTTCAAGTGATAAAGTTCAAAATCCCGTAGCAGTTCATTACGGGTGGGCAGACGACGATACGGCAATTAATCTTTTCAATAAAGAAAAATTTCCTGCATCGCCATTTAGAACTGATAATTGGGAAATGCTAACGGCGAATGAGAAATATAAAGTGAGTAAATAGTTTGGGCGTGACCCCGATAAGATAAGTGGGCAAACATACTTTATCTGTATTCGCCCACTTATCTTATCGGGGTCGGGCTATCCGCGCTACTTCGGTAGCTTGCTCCTATCCCTCACGCGCATAAAATGGCTATAAATCTCATTGATGTTTTTTATCCTAACAGGTTTTCAAAACCTGTTAGGTGTCAAATAGTTTTTTTATTAGTTTAGATAAAAAATAAATACCTAACAGGTTTTGAAAACCTGTTAGGATAATATAACCAAATATGATTAAAAAAACATTTTTCATTTTACTTCTCACATCTTACTACACGAACATTTCGGCGCAATCCAAAAATGTTTTATGGTACAAACAGCCCGCAGAATTCTTTGAAGAAAGCTTAGTTTTAGGAAACGGAAAAATGGGAGCAACCGTTTTTGGAGGAGCCAATTCAGATAAAATTTATCTGAATGACATTACACTTTGGTCGGGCGAACCCGTAAATGCCAATATGAGTCCGGAAGCGTATAAAAACATTCCAGCAATTCGTGAAGCTTTACAAAAGGAAAATTACAAACTGGCAGAAGAACTCAATAAAAAAGTTCAAGGAAAAAATTCCGAATCGTATGCGCCTTTAGGAACATTAGAAATCAATAATTCTGAAAAAGGCAAAGCAGTAAATTATCATAGAGAACTGGATCTTTCGAACGCCATTTCGAAAGTAAGTTACGAAATGGCGGGCATAAAATATACGCGTGAATATTTTGTGTCGGCTCCAGATAAAGTTATGATTATCAAATTGACTGCCGATCAAAAAGGAGCTTTAAATTTTGATATCAATCTGAAAAGCCTTTTAAAATCAAATGTTGAGGTAAGAAATAATATTTTGGTTTTAACAGGTTCTGCACCAATTCATGAAAACGCGGGATATAATGTACCTCAAAAATATTTGAGCTTAAAAGATAGAGGAACACGATTTACAGGTTTAGTCCAAATTAAAAAAACAGACGGAACGGTTACAAGCTCTAGAGAAACGTTGACTTTAAAAGACGCAACCGAAGCGATTATTTACGTTTCTGTCGCAACAAGTTTTAACGGTTTTGACAAAAACCCAGCATCGGAAGGTTTAGATGATGTAGCAATTGCAGCCCATAATCTTACTAAAACTTATGCAACACCATTCGATAAATTAAAAGAATCTCATATTGCCGATTATCAAAAATTCTTCAATCGCGTCAATTTAGATTTAGGAAAAACAACCGCTCCAGATTTACCGACCGACGAACGTTTATTACGTTATGCAGACGGAAAAGAAGATAAAAACCTAGAAATTCTATATTTCAATTTCGGACGTTATTTATTAATAAGTTCGTCAAGAACTTTGGGAGTTCCAGCCAATTTGCAAGGACTTTGGAATCCGTATGTGAATCCGCCTTGGAGCAGTAATTATACGATGAATATCAATTTGGAAGAAAATTACTGGCTGGCAGAAAATACCAATCTTTCTGAAATGCATTCGTCACTTTTGAGCTTTATTAAAAATCTTTCGGTAACAGGAAAAGTTACAGCGAAGACTTTTTATGGAGTAGATAAAGGCTGGGCTGCGGCGCACAATTCAGATATTTGGGCCATGACCAATCCGGTGGGACAGTTCGGAAAAGAAGATCCAATGTGGGCATGCTGGCCAATGGCGCAAGCGTGGTTGAGCACTCATATTTGGGAACATTATACTTTTACACAAGATTTAGGGTATTTGAAAAAAGAAGGATATCCGTTAATGAAAGGTGCAGCTGAATTTTGTTTAGGTTGGTTGGTTACCGATAAAAACGGAAACTTAATTACATCGCCTTCAACTTCACCAGAAAATCAATATAAATTGGCAGATGGTTTTGTTGGAGCAACATTATACGGAGGAACTGCAGATTTAGCCATGATTCGCGAATGTTTTGATAAAACCATAAAAGCTTCAAAAGTATTAAATACGGATGCCGATTTTAGAAAAAAACTAGAAACAGCACTTTCAAAACTGCATCCGTATCAAATTGGAAAAAAAGGAAATCTACAGGAATGGTATTTTGATTGGGATGATGATGAACCAAAACATCGTCATCAATCACACTTATTCGGACTTTTCCCTGGCGATCATATTACACCTTTGAAAACTCCTGATTTAGCCGAAGCTTCAAAGAAAACATTAGAAATAAAAGGAGACGAAACCACAGGCTGGTCAAAAGGTTGGAGAATTAATCTTTGGGCAAGACTTTGGGACGGAAATCGTGCGTATAAAATGTATCGAGAATTATTACGCTACGTAGATCCTGACGGAAAGAAAACAGAAAAACCAAGAAGAGGAGGAGGAACGTATCCGAATTTATTTGATGCGCATCCGCCATTTCAAATTGATGGTAATTTTGGGGGTGCCGCTGCTGTTGCTGAAATGTTAGTGCAATCAGACGAAAATGAAATTCGATTACTACCTGCTTTGCCAGACGCTTGGGCAGAAGGTTCTGTGAGCGGCATCTGCGCAAGAGGCGGATTTGAAATTGAAATGAATTGGAGTGATAGAAAAATACAAAGAGTAATTATTTCTTCTAAAAATGGAGGAAAAACAACTTTGATTTATGGAGATAAAAAACAAGAAATTGTTTTAAAGAAAGGAGATAAAAAAGAAATCAATTGGTAAATATAGAAGCCTAACAGCATATTCAAATTTTAGAAATGATTTGCGTCCAGCTTTAGCTGGATGAAAATAAAGGAATAAGGAAAGGGCTTTAGCCAAACAATCGCTGTTTGGCTAAAGCCCTTTCTTAATAGTTCAAATATATCCCCCAGCTAAAGCTGGAGGCAATTCAAAAAACAAACCCGACAAGTTTCAAAAACCTGTCGGGTTTAATTCAATTTTGAACGACCAAAATATTATTTTTCTGTCTGTTCTTTTTCTTCTTCTGGTTTCTCAGAATGTTCCTTTTTAAACGTTTCGTACCATTTTTCAATCGATGGGTATACAAAAGCAGCCACTTTTTTCACCGGATTATAAAAAATATAACTGTCTAAAGTTTCCTTTTTGGCGAATGTATTATTGAAATTGATTTTCTCAAACAAAGCAATAAAAATACTCAGTATTAAAATCGTTTTTAAAATCCTGAAAAATCCACCACCGAGTTTATTCATCCAGCCAAGCATGGCAAAATCGGCAATTCCAGTTAAAATTTTTGCCAAGAAATAAACGCCAATGACAACTAAAATAAAAGTCAGGATAAAAGCCGTAATTTGAATATTGGTCGGATTCCAAGAAACATGTTTTGAAATCCATCCTGTCATTAAAGATGAAAATTTAATGGCAAGATAAATTCCTAACAACAAGGAAATAAAAGAGGCAACTTCTACAAAAAGTCCATTTTTAATGCCTTTATACAAACTGTATCCTAAAAGCGCGGCTACAATAATATCAAAAAAACTCATTTTTTACGGGTGTTTAATAAAGGCGCAAAGATATATCTTTTTTTAAGGTTCAAAGGTGCAGAGAGACAAAGGTTCGTAGGTTTTACAACAGCTGTAATTTTATGGGTTCATTTTTTTTTAGGCACATTGAGTTCGAACTCTGTATCTTTGCAAATCAAAATTTAGAATATAGATTGCGATTCTGCCCCCTCAGAATTGATTTTTAATCAGCAATCTAAAATCTACAATCAAAAAACATAAATTAAATGTCTAGAGATACACAATTAAAAGAGCGATGGGAAAAGCTCGTTGATATACTTTCCAATCAATTTTCGCAAGGCGAAGATTTAGATTTGGATGCTATAATTTACCTAATCGGAGTTCAGGAATACGGAAAAGTGCACCGTGAATACAAGAAAGACGAAAAACTGAATTTAATGCACATTGCAATCTGTCGATTGCTGGAGCCATACGGTTTTTACGAATTCGAATATTTCGACGATGAAGGCTGGCCTCATTACAAAGTAAAAGAAAATTTGCCACCGTTAAAAGCAGGTGAACAATCGGTTTTAATGAAAGAAGCGATTGTGAGTTATTTTTTGGAAAGGAAACTTATTGAATAGATTTTTTTAGTGTTCAGTCTTCAGTTGCCTAGTGTTCAGTGTTGTAAACTGTGACTAAGTAAGCGGAAACTGAACACTAATAACCTGATCACTGACTACTGAAAAAATGTGCAGATACGCCATGACATCTTATAAACCTCATTATGCTTGTTTTAATTGTCGAAAAACATTTAAAAGAAGATTGATGGTTGATATAAAAAAAGGAGAAGCATCGGTTTTTGAAGCCAAATGTCCGCAATGTGGTGAATTTATGGCCAATATGGGACTGGATTTCGAATCGCCTAAAAAAGACGATGTCAAAATGTGGGAACATATTAAAAGTTTGTTTTCTGTTGGTCTTACATTTCACTCTTGCGGATGCAGCGGGCCCGGTTATATTCCGAATTCAAAAGAAAAATTAGTAGAGTATTTTGAAGGCATAAAAAAAACCTATTTTAAAAATATGGATTTTTGGCGCACCAGAATTGAACCTGCTACAAAACAAGAAAAAGAACGGGATTCAAATAAAAACTGGCATGAATTAAATCGTATTTCTTCGAATTTTAGAAAGGAAACCGTAACCAATCAGGAAGGTTTAGATTATTGGCATGTAAAGATTAAACAAATTGAAGAAAAGTTAAATCTGATAAAATAATTTACAGAAAACCGAAAACTGCGACTGTGACCGCACAGTTTCAACTAAAAACACTAAATTTGTACTCTCAATTATCGAAGGAAAATGATAGATAAGATAAAACAGCACATAGAGGAAGCTAAAGCCTTTAATGAGAAGAATAAAGAATCGTTAGAACAATTCCGTATTAAATATTTAGGAAGTAAAGGTTTGCTGAAAGAACTTTTTACTGAATTTAAAAATATTCCAAACGACCAGAAAAAGGATTTTGGACAAGTAATTAATACTTTAAAAGCTGTTGCTGAAGAAAAAGTAAGAGTTATTCAGGAAGAGCTTGAAAGCAAAGAAGAGTCTAAAGGAATTTTTGGAGATTTAACACGTGCTGCAGAACCAGTGATTATTGGTTCGCGCCACCCAATTTCTATCGTTAAAAATCAGATTATAGATATTTTTGCTAATATCGGATTCAACGTTTCTGAAGGACCAGAAATTGAAGACGACTGGCATAACTTTACAGCATTGAACTTACCAGAATATCACCCAGCGCGTGATATGCAAGATACGTTTTTCATTCAGACCAATCCTGATGTGTTGTTGCGTACGCATACATCATCTGTTCAGGTGCGTTATATGGAAAATCATAAACCGCCAATTCGTACGATTTCTCCAGGACGCGTTTTCCGTAATGAAGCTATTTCATCTCGTTCGCACTGTATTTTCCATCAAGTGGAAGGATTATACATTGACAAAGATGTGTCTTTTGCTGATTTGAAACAAACATTGCTTTATTTCACAAAAGAAATGTTCGGAAAATCTAAGATTCGTCTTCGTCCGTCATATTTCCCATTTACAGAGCCAAGTGCCGAAATTGATATTTATTGGGGACTAAAAACAGAAACTGATTACCGTATCACAAAAGGAACGGGTTGGTTAGAAATTGGAGGTTGCGGAATGGTTGATCCAAACGTTTTGAAAAACTGTGATATCAATCCAGATGAATACAATGGTTTTGCTTTCGGAATGGGAGTAGAGCGTATTGCGATGCTTTTATACCAAATTGGAGATATTCGTATGTTCTACGAAAATGATGTTCGTTTCTTAGAGCAGTTTAAAGCAAATATTTAATTTAAGTCATAAAGTTGTAAAGTCGAAAGTCAAAAGTCTCAGAGTGATGGCTTTTGACTTTCGACTTTCGACTTTAAAACTTTTGACTCATATGAAAAAAGATATAATTATTCCAGAAGTTGAAAACGTATTTCTTGCTGCTGTGCAGGAATGGAGCGACGATTTTATGGAAAAAGTGTGGTATGCTTATTTGGTTAATGATAGTGATTTTAACTTAGATAGCGTAATGGTAGTTTCAAAAGCATTTGGAACTATTGATGGAGAAATGAAAAAAACTTCCATTCTGCGTCATGCGTTTGTTGAGGTTCCTTCTGTTTCTGTCGTTAAGATAGAATTGGTAGAAAAAAGCCTTTTAGCGCTTAATAATGAGTTTATGGTGACTTTCTTCATCGGAAATACTTTGTACGATAAGAAGTTTATTTTTAAAGCCAATTCGCTTGACGAAAATAATACGGAAGAGGTGCCGATTTTGTTTGTTGAAGGGATTATGGTGAAATAGTATTCAGTGGTCAGGTATTTAGTGTTCAGTCGCAGTCTCAGTATTCAGCTTACATTTGGAACCTGAAAATATTAAAAAAACAAAAAGTCCGAAAAAATATATTTTTTCGGACTTTTTGTTTTTATTAAAACTGAATACTGAGACTGAACACTAAATACCTGACCACTGGCTACTTAATCTAAAGACTCAGTCAATTTCTTGAAAACTGTTTTAGCGTCTTTTCCTTCATATAAAACAGCGTAAACAGCGTCTATAATTGGCGTTTTTGCTCCGTAACCTTGATTTAGTTTATAAGCACTTTTTGTTGCATAGTAACCTTCAGCAACCATGCTCATTTCCATCATGGCACTTTTTACAGTATATCCTTTTCCGATCATATTTCCGAACATTCTATTTCTAGAGAAAACAGAATATCCTGTAACCAACAAATCGCCCAAATAAGCCGAATCGTTGATGTTACGTTTCATTTTATGCACTTTTCTAATGAACTTCTTCATTTCGCGAATCGCGTTACTCATTAAAACCGACTGGAAGTTGTCTCCATAACCTAGACCATGTGCAATTCCGGCTGCGATTGAATAAATGTTTTTTAGCATTGCGGCATATTCAGTTCCGATAATGTCGTCTGAAATTTTGGCTTTGATATAATTTCCTGAAAGAGTTTTTGCTACAGTACAAGCTTTTTCTGGATCACCACATGCAATTGTTAGGTAAGAAAGTCTTTCTAAAGCAACTTCCTCTGCGTGACAAGGTCCTGTAATAACTCCAATGTTGTAATATGGAATGTCGTATTGAATATGGAAATGTTCGCCGACAATTAAGCTCGTTTTTGGAACGATACCTTTAATAGCAGAAAAAATAATTTTATCTGATAAAGAAACCGTCATGTTTTTTAATTCGGCATCTAAGAAAGCTGAAGGAATAGCAAAAATGATGTAATCTGCATATTCTATTGCTTCGTTTATATTGCTTGTCAGTTTAAGTTTGTTGGTGTCAAATTCAACAGAACTTAAATAGTTCGGATTGTGTTTGTATTTCTGAAGATGTTCAATTGCAGATTCATTACGCATATACCACGCAATTTCTGAAAGATTCACACATAACATTTTGGCAATTGCCGTTGCCCAACTTCCTCCTCCAATTACTGCAAATTTTAACTTTTCGCTCATTATTTTATTAATTTGAAACAAAAGTACTTAATAATGTGCTAATAAAGCAAAATCTGCTTTAAGAAATTTGGCAAACCTCTTTAATTGCAATGACTTTCAAGAAGTTTAAGCGTAAAATATTTTTTTAAAATGCGATACAATAAAAAATAATCACCTTCCGTTATAATAGTTTATAAATTAGAATTTTAATGAATTTAAAAAAAATTGAGTTAGTTAGTTTTGTTTTAGTATTTTGAAAAGGCGTTCCTAAACTTGTTAAGAACGCCTTTTTTATGAAATTCCAAAATTTTAAAAATTAAAATAAAGAAATTCCAAATTCCAATCTTAGACGTATTGGAATTTGGAATTTTTTAAAATTTGGAATTTATTTTTAGTAACTAAGTTCAACAATTGATTTTACTTTATCTAAAGTCACTAATTGATTTTCTCCTAAACCTTTCCAGCCTCTTTCTTCAAAGCGATTTACGATAAAATCTGCTGTTTTAGAATAGTCTTCTGTGTATTGAGAAAGTTTAGTGTCCATTCCCATTGTATGGAAAAATTCAACGGTTTTGTTAATGGCTTCTTTTGCTACTTCTTCATCAGAACCTGTTAAGTTGAAAATTCGTCTTCCGTATTGTGCTAATTTTGCTTTTTTAGTTTCAAACATTACATGGTACAGACTTGGCCCAATTATCGCCAAAGTTCTAGCATGATCAATTTCGTACAGTGCTGTCAATTCGTGACCAATCATGTGAGTCGCCCAATCGCTTGGAACACCTTTCTGAATCAATCCGTTCAAAGCCATTGTACAGCTCCACATAAAATTAGAAGCCAAAGTATAATCGGTTGGGTTTTGTACAACGCCAGGACCAACTTCAATCAATGTTTGTAAAATTCCTTCAGCAATTCTATCTTGAAGAAAAGCATCGGTTGGATACGTTAAATATTGCTCCATAACGTGTGTGTACGCATCTACAACGCCATTTTCGATTTGTCTTTTTGGTAAAGAAGAAATTACAGTTGGGTCACAAATAGAGAATTTTGGAAACAAAGCACTTCCGCCAGAAGATAATTTTTCCTGAGTCGCTTCAATCGTTACTACATATCCTGAGTTCATTTCGCTTCCTGTTGCTGGAAGTGTCAAAACAGTTCCAAACGGCATAGCATTTTCTTTAATTAAAATTCTTTTTTGAAGAATGTCAATCGGATTTCCTTCAAAATGAACTGCGCCCGAAATAAATTTCACGCCGTCAATTACAGATCCACCACCGACAGCCAAAATAAAATCGATTTTTTCTGCCTTAATCACATCAACAGCTTTCATTAAAGTTTCAAATCTTGGGTTTGGTTCTATTCCGCCAAATTCTACGATTTCAAAACCTTTAAGATTATTGATTACTTGGTCGTAAATACCATTTTTAAAAATACTTCCGCCACCGTAAGCCAAAAGAATTTTTGCGTCTTTTGGTACTAAAGTCGAAAGTTTTTCAATTTGTCCTTTTCCGAAAACTAAGTTCGTCGGATTGTATAATTCAAAGTTGAGCATGTTTTTAGAGTTTCTGAGATGCTAAGCTGCTAAGATTCTAAGTTTTTTAGCATCTGGTTAATTTTATTATTTTAATTTTTGATAAAAATCTAAGTTGCTAAAAGAAAACTTAGTCTCTTAGCAACTCAGTCCCGATAGCTATCGGGATAGTACCTTTTAATTCAATTTTTGTAACAATTTATCAGCTACGAGTTTTGATGACGCTGGATTTTGACCTGTAATCAAAAGTCCGTCTTCAACAGCGTATGGCTGCCAGTTTGGTCCTTTAGAAAAAATTCCTCCGTTTGAAGCGAGAGCATCTTCCAATAAAAACGGAACAACTTTTGTTAAACCAACCGCTTCTTCTTCGTCATTTGTAAATCCGGTTATTTTTTTACCTTTTACTAAATATTCGCCGTTTACTTTTACATTTTTTAAAACGGCAGGAGCATGACAAACAAACGCTACTGGTTTATTGTGGGTGTAAAAAGATTCGATTAAAGCGATAGAACTTCTATCTTGGACTAAATCCCAAAGCGGACCGTGGCCTCCTGGATAAAATACAGCATCATAATCTTTTTGGTTTACTGTCGAAAGTTTTAAAGTGTTTTTTAGTTTTTCCTGTAAAACCTTATCAGCATCAAAACGTTTTGTGTCTTCAGTTGCCGATGCCGGATCAGCGCTTTTAGGATCAATTGGTGGCTGACCTCCAAGCGGAGATACAATTGTAATTTCTACTCCTTGATCTAATAATTCGTAATATGGTGCAGCAAATTCTTCTGACCAGAATCCTGTTTTTTCTCCTGTATTGCCCAGTTTATCATTGCTGGTAACAACAAATAATACCTTTTTCATACTCTTCTTGTTTGATTTTTGAGCCTCAGCTGAAATGCTTACAGCTGTAAATGCAGTTATTGCGAATAGCGTTATTTTCTTCATAAATATTAAATTTTGAACAAATTTACGCCGAAAGTGATATCAGTAAAAATAAAATAAACTATGTTTGTTATAAATAAAATTATATCATGGTAAATCTAGAATGGTACAGAACATTTAAAGCGGTTTATAAAAATGGTAATTTTTCGATCGCTGCAAAAGAGTTGTTTATGAGTCAGCCTGCCGTAAGTCAGCAGATTTCAATGCTTGAAGCGCACGTTGGAAATAAATTATTTAATCGGAAGTCAAAAGGGGTAGAGCCAACCGAATACGCTAAGTTACTGAATAATTTGATAATAGATGCGCTTGATCGTCTGGAAAGTGTCGAAACTGGTTTTCGTGCAAAGGCGGAAGATGCTACTCGGTTAATTTCTGTTGGAGTCTCAAAACATCTTTTTGACTGCATTGGAAATCTTTTAATTTCGAAGTTTGATTTAATCGATTTTACTTTTGCAGAAAACGATGAGCTTTTTGCTTTAGTAGACGCTAAAAAATTAGACTTTGCAATTACCACAAAAAGATTTGACACTTTTGATACAACTTATGAAATCGTAGGGAAAATTAAATTGATTCTGGTTGCTCCAACCTCTTTGGACATAACGGAATTCCGCCAGAAATTGAAAGCAGATAATTACAATGAAATAGAGCAATGGCTTAATGCACAAAAATGGTACAGCCATGATGCCCGAATTCCGCATATAAAACTATTTTGGCTACACGCTTTTAATAAAAAAAGACCTTCGATGGTTCCAAACTATATTATTCCTTCAGAATCTGAAATGCTTAGACTTTTAGCTAAAAATGAAGGAATCGCTGCGACTTGGAATTGCAATGCAAGAAATTATATTAAAGAAAATAAGCTGCAACTGGTTTGGAATAGTTTTCATGTTCCCGAAGAATTTGTGTATTTATTGACCCCAAAGAATAATAACTTAAAGTCCTTTTTTGATATTATTGAAAAAGAATTAAAGCTATTTTTCGGAAATAGATTATGATTTAGATCATGTATTTGCGTACCTTAAAAGTGTAATTTTGATATATAAACCACTAAAATTTTCAAAAATGAAAAAGATTGCAACAATGTTAGTTCTTATTGCAGCTGTACTGATAAGTAATTCGTGTAGTAAAAGCGATGATGAAGCGATAGTAGATTGTCTTGCAGAATCTATTTACGTTAAACTACATAATTCTACAGATCCTAATAATCCGAAATTGATGAATTATTCAGTTGAGTATTCAGGAACAGGAACTTTGGTTTCTGTAAAATGGACTTTTGGAGATGGAACTTCAGGCACAGGAACAACAGTTACACATACTTATGCTGCAGCAGGTACATATGAAGCTAAAGCTGAAGTTACGGTTAAAAAAGATGGTGGAGAATGTACTTCAGTTCCTAAAAGAACTGTAACAGTAAATTAGAGGAAGAAATAGCAAATAATATTTGAGAGTCAATTTTATAATTTAAGCTTTTGCATTAGATTATAAAATTGGCTCTCATTCGTTATATTTGTTTGATAGGATTTAGGATTATGGAAAAATTGCAAAATATTAGAATTGCTGTAGATGCAATTGTTTTCGGATATAAAAACAATGGTTTATATGCGCTTTTGATTGAACAGAAATTTGGTTCGGCAGAAAAATATTGGGCATTGCCTGGAGGTTTAGTTCAAAATGATGAATCTTTGAGTGATGCTGTTATTCGCGAATTGCATGAAGAAACCAATGTACAATTGACTTTTATGGAACAGTTGTACACTTTTGGAGATGATATTTACAGAGATTCTAGAAACCGAGTTATTTCAGTGGCATATTATGCTTTAGTTGATGCCTCGAATTTGGAGATTAAAGCTGATACAGATGCCGAACGAGTACAGTGGTTTAAGATAGATGAAATTCCACCTTTGGCATTCGACCATAATTTGATCTTAGAAAAAGGAATAGAAAGGCTCAAAGCCAAATTGACATACGAACCAATTGGTTTCGATTTACTTCCAGAAGAATTCTTGTTTTCAGATCTTGAAAACCTTTACTGCACGATTTTAGAAAAAGAAATCGACCGCAGAAACTTTAGAAAAAAAATACTGAGCTATGGTATTTTAGAAGAAACAGAAAAATTTTCACCAATTAAAACAGGCCGTCCGGCAAAGCTTTTTAAGTTTAATAAATTGAAATATAATGAGTTAATTGATAAAGGCTTTCACTTCGAAATAAAGTTTGCGTAATTTTTACACAAAACAAATTGTTTATTTAAAATTTAATTCTACATTTGCGTATAATTAACGCAAACTAAAAAGCTATGATACTAAATCTCGATCCAAAATTCGCTCCATTTCAAAATCAGGAAGAAATCAAATTTCAAAGTTTTACATTTTCTGGCGGAGAACCACACATTAAAATTGCTCCAGATTTTGATGCCAATAGAAAAGTGACTATTACACATAGACTAAATTCATTCAACGATTTAGGTTTGTTGTGTGTTACAGTAGATGCGTTACGTAGAATGGATGTTAAAATCATAGATCTTTTTATTCCGTATTTTCCAGCTGCTAGACAAGATCGTGTTATGATTCCTGGCGAACCGTTATCTGTAAAAGTGTATGCTGATATTATAAATGCAATGCAGTTGAACAAAGTTTTTGTTTTTGATGCGCACTCTGAAGTTACTCCGGCTTTGTTGAATAATAGTACAGTGATTCCGAATTATACTTTTATAAAAGCAGTTTTAGAAAACATTGGAAATGATGTGAAACTAATTTCTCCAGATGGAGGCGCTTTGAAGAAAATCTACAAAGTATCTGAGTTTTTAGGAGGTGTTGAGGTTGTAGAATGCAGTAAAAGCCGTGATGTAAAAACAGGGAAATTATCTGGTTTTAAAGTTTACAATGATGATTTGCAAGGAATGGATTGTTTGATTGTAGACGATATCTGCGATGGAGGAGGAACTTTCGTAGGATTAGCGGAAGAATTGAAAAAGAAAAACGCTGGTAAATTATACTTAGCCGTAAGCCACGGAATTTTCAATAAAGGGTTTGAAGTTTTAAACTGTTTCGACGGAATTTATACTACGAATTCTTTTAAAGATTTTGAAGGAGAAAGCGTTAAGGTGATTGGATTGGATCAATTAGTTTAAATGTTTCAAGTTTAAACAAAAACACTAACAAAATGAAATACAATATAGATACTATAGCTCCAGAAAGTAAATTTTTACTTTTCTGGGGACATCAGCCAAGTAAAGACGGAACAGTTACTAAAACATGTTTCAGCCAATGGTGGTTAAGTTCTTTTGAAGTTGATGGCGTGACTTATAAAACAGCTGAACATTGGATGATGGCAAAAAAGGCTGAATTGTTTAATGATCGAGAAATTTTAGAAAAAATCATAAAGTGTAATTCTCCTGCCGAAGCCAAAAAATTAGGTCGTAAAGTGAGAAACTACGATGATAAAATCTGGTTAGAAAACCGATTTGAAATCGTAAAAGAAGGAAACTTTCACAAATTCAGTCAAAATCCAGATTTGAAAACCTTTCTTTTAAGCACAAACGATAGAGTGATTGTAGAAGCAAGTCCTGTAGATCCAATTTGGGGAATCGGAATGGCTAGCGATCATACAGATGCATCAAATCCTAAGAAATGGAAAGGTTTGAATCTTTTAGGTTTTGCTTTGATGGAGGTTAGAGATGAATTGAGATAAATTTTGAGAAATGAAAATAGAACTTCTAAAAGCAGATATAACAGAAATTGAAGTTGATGCGATTGTTAATGCGGCAAATACTTCCCTGTTAGGTGGAGGAGGAGTTGACGGAGCAATTCATAGAAAGGGAGGAAAAGCTATTTTAGAGGAATGCATCCAAATCCGAAATAAACAAGGAGGATGTAAAACAGGTGAAGCCGTTATAACAACCGCGGGAAATTTGCCATCTAAATATGTTATTCATACTGTTGGTCCTGTTTGGAATGGCGATAAAGAAGAAAAATCTAAATTACTGGTTGATTGTTATAAAAACAGCTTGAAACTTGCTATTGAAAATGGAGTAAAATCTATTGCTTTTCCGAATATCAGTACTGGAATTTATCATTTTCCAAAAAATAAAGCAGCAGAAATTGCTGTAAAAACCATAAAAGATTTTGAAAAATCTGTTGAAATAGAAAAAGTGATATTTGTCTGTTTCGATGATGAAAATTATAAGATTTACAAAAGTCTTTTGCAGATCGAAGATGTTCCGTAGGAACATTTCATCGGTAGAAAAAAAATATTAATTATGAATGAAAATATAGCAAAGAGCGTCAGCAAATTTTTGAGTTTGGTGCTCAGACATTCGCCAGAAAAAATCGGATTGAAATTAGACGAAAACGGTTGGGCAGATGTCAATGAATTAATAGAAAAATGTACTAAAAAAGGGAATCGTCTCGATGCCGAACTTTTAGATTACGTAGTAGAAAATAACGATAAAAAGCGTTTTGCTTATAACGAAGATAAAACTAGAATCCGTGCAAGTCAGGGGCATTCGATTTCGGTGGAATTGAATTTAGCCGAAACAGAACCTCTAGAATATCTGTATCACGGAACTGTTGGGAAATTCATGGAAAGTATTCAGAAAGAAGGCTTAAAGAAAATGAGCCGTCAGCATGTGCATCTTTCCAAAGACAAAGAGACCGCAACAAAAGTGGGAAGTAGAAGAGGAGTTCCGCAAATTTTGACCGTTAGAAGCGGTGCTATGCATAGAGACGGATTTAAATTTTATTTGTCTGAAAACAATGTTTGGTTGACAGATGAAGTTCCAGCAAAGTATATCGAATTTAAATCTTAAATAATCAAACACAACAATTATGATTTTAGAAGCAGCAATAGGCGACGCATACGGTGCAGGTTTTGAATTTAGAGATTTAGATTTTATTTCTAAAAACAATAATCTGACTCAGTATGATAAACACGGAATGTATACAGAGATTTATAAAAAATATACTGATGATACTCAAATGGCAATTGCGATTTCAGAATTGCTGCTTGAAGATGATAATTGGAACGAGATAAAAGTAGCAGATAAGTTTGTTGAGGTATTTCATAGAGATAAAAGACGCGGTTATTCAGACCGAGTTTACAATGCTTTAGATGCCAGTAAAAATGGCTCCGATTTTATCAAAATAATTGATAATGGAAGCAGCGGAAATGGCTCTGCAATGAGAGCATATTCAATTGGACATTTAAAAGATATCAAACAAATACTCGAGTTCTGTGAGATTCAGGCAAAAACTTCTCATAATACGGTTGAAGGAATAAGCTGTGCGAAACGCATTGCTTTGGCAGTTCATTATTTTAAGTATAATCTTGGTGATGGATCTACTTTGACAGATTTTTTGAACGAGACTTTAAAAGAAAATGAAAACTATAGAATAACTTCTCCAATTGATATGCATGGCTATCCAACCACGCAAGCTGTAATTAAAATGGTTTCTGAAGCTGTTTCGATGAAAGATTGCCTAAAAACAGGAATTGGTTATGGTGGAGACACTGATACAGTTGCAGCATTGTCTATGGCAATTTTAAGTCAGAAACAGAATTGTGAGAAGACATTGCCTTTGTTTCTATATGAAGAATTGGAAAATGATAAATTCGGAAAAGATTTTCTCATAAAACTGGATGTAGCTCTGAACAACAAGTTTAGTTAATCATGAAAAGAACCTTAGTTTTTGGAGATATTCACGGCGGATTAAAAGCCTTAATTCAGTTATTGGAAAGAATTGATTATTCAGAAAATGATCGTTTTATTTTTCTGGGAGATTATGTTGACGGTTGGAGTGAATCGAAACAATTGATTGATTTTCTTATTGATTTATCTCAAAAGCAGGAATGTGTTTTTATAAAAGGAAATCATGATGCCTGGTGTCAGGAATGGTTAGAGAATGATGTTGTAAATGATATTTGGTTTTTGCACGGAGGAAAATCGACTATAGAAAGTTATAAAGGAATTGATTCTTTAGATAAAGAAAAGCATCTCGAATTCTTCAACGGAATGAAAGATTACTTTGTAGACGAAAACAATAATTTGTTTATTCACGCTGGTTTTTCATCCATGCATGGTCCAGAAAAAGAACATTACAAAACCAATTATTCCTGGGATAGAACACTTTGGGAAATGGCTTTGACGATGGATAAAAGAATCCAAAAAGATTCACTTTCTTATCCAAAGCGATTATTGCTTTTTAATGAAATTTATATCGGCCATACGCCAACACTTCATTATGATGTCGAAATTCCGATGCAAGGTTGCAATGTTTGGAATATTGATACAGGAGCAGGTTTTTATGGTAAATTAACTTGTTTGGATGTTCAAACAAAAGTCTTTTGGCAAAGTGATGTTGTGCAAACATTTTATCCAAATGAAAAAGGAAGAAATAAATAGTCATGAAGAAAATTTATAAAGCGCCGGAAGAAATTCCCTTGCAAATTGATTTAAAAACCATTTTCTTAGCAGGTTCTATAGAAATGGATAAAGCGGTTGATTGGCAGAAAAAATGCGAAGAATTGCTGCAAGATCAATATGTTGTTTTTAATCCAAGAAGAAATGAATGGGATAGCAGCTGGTCACAAACCATAGAAAATATTCATTTTAAGGAACAGGTAAATTGGGAACTTGATGCACTTGAAAAAGCAGATATTGTTATCATGTATTTTGCAGAAAATACAATGTCGCCAATATCGTTGCTAGAGTTTGGACTTTATGCGCAATCGAATAAAATGAAAGTAGTTGTTGAAGAGAATTTCTGGCGAAAAGGCAATATTGATATTGTTTGCGAAAGATATTCAGTACAACAATTTAAAACATTAGAAGAGTTGATTCAAAATTTATTAAATAAAAATATATGAACCCACTATTATTAACCGATGGTTACAAAGTTGACCACAGAAGACAATATCCAGACGGAACAACATTAGTATATTCTAACTGGACTCCTCGTAAATCTAGATTAGAAGAAGTTGATGAAGTTGTGTTTTTCGGATTACAGTATTTCATCAAAAAATATATTATTCATGACTTTGAAGAGTATTTCTTTAAAAAATCAAAAGAAGAAGTTGTTGCAAAGTATGCTCGCAGAATCAATAATTATTTAGGCGAAAACCAAGTTGGAACTAAACATATTGAAGATTTGCATGATTTAGGATACATTCCGATGGTTTTTAAAGCTTTGCCAGAAGGAGCAAGCGTTCCTTTGAGAGTGCCAATGTTTACAATGTATAATACCATTCCAGAATTTTTCTGGCTGACAAATTATTTCGAAACTTTGCTTTCTGCTGTAATCTGGCTTCCTTGTAACTCGGCTACAATTGCAAAAGAATATAGAAAAGTTTTAGATAAATACGCAGATCAGACTTCATCTGTTCCAGAATTTGTAGATTGGCAGGCGCACGATTTCTCAATGAGAGGAATGGGCGGAATCGAAGCTGCTGTAACTTCTGCTGCTGGGCATTTATTAAACTTCACAGGTTCTGATACTATTCCAGCAATAGATTTCTTAGAAGAATATTACAATGCCAACTCAGATCAAGAATTAGTTGCAGGTTCAGTAGCCGCGACAGAACATTCTGTTATGTGCATGGGAACTACGGAAGGCGAATATGAGACTTTTAAAAGATTAATTACAGAAGTTTATCCAAAAGGAATTGTTTCTATCGTGTCTGATACTTGGGATTTATGGAAAGTTTTAACGGATTATCTTCCAAGATTAAGAGAAGATATCGTTTCAAGAGAAGGAAAGGTCGTAATTCGTCCTGACAGTGGTGATCCTGTTGATATTATCTGCGGAAATCCAAACGGAAAAACAGAACAGGAGAAAAAAGGAGTTATCGAATTGCTTTGGGATGTTTTTGGCGGAACAACAAATGCGAAAGGATTCAAAGAATTGGTGCCGCAAATTGGCGCTATTTACGGAGATAGTATTACGGTAGCAAGAGCCACTCAAATTTGCGAAAGATTAAAAGAAAAAGGTTTTGCTTCTACCAATGTGGTTTTAGGAATCGGATCTTTTACTTATCAATATAATACCAGAGATACTTTCGGATTTGCGATGAAAGCAACTTACGGAGAAGTAAACGGAGAAGGAAGAGCGATCTTCAAAGATCCAATTACAGATGACGGAACCAAAAAATCGGCTAAAGGATTAATGAAAATTGATTTAATAGACGGCAAGTATCATTTAACTGATAATGTTTCTTGGGAAGAAGAAAAACAAGGCGAATTGAAAGAAATTTTCAGAGATGGAAAACTTTTGATTGATCAATCGCTGAGTGAAATCAGAACTAGAGTAAAAAGTGAAGTGAGTATCGAAGCTTAATTATAAAACGAAAGCCTGAATTTTTAAATTCAGGCTTTTTTTGTGATTTGAGTTTTTTACGTTCTGTTTGTCATTTCTCCCTTTGGTAGAAATGACAAGATTGTGTTTAATTACTTCTTATAAAAATTATTATGATCAATATATTCCCAAACCTTTGGCGGCAATAAAGGCTGAATGTTTTTACCTTCTTTAATGCTGTTTCGAATAAAAGTCGAAGAAATCTCAACAATAGGCGCATCAATTACATGAATTTTTGGATGCGATTTTAATTCGACATTTTCGGGTTCATCAGATATTCTTGGATACACATAAATATCATGATTTTCTAGAATCACTTCGTAGTTTCTCCATTTATGAAGCGTTTTCAAATTATCTTCTCCCATAATTAAAGAGAATTCATGGGTTGGGTATTTTTCTTTAAGATGAGCAAGTGTAATTATGGTGTAACTAGGCTGAGGTAGCTTAAACTCGATATCTGATGGTTTTATCTTCGTGTAATCTTCTGTTGCCAGATAAACCATTTGCAAACGCTGCTGATCGTCTAATAATGTCGATTTCTTTTTTAACGGATTATGTGGTGTCACAACCATCCAAATCTGATCTAAATCTGCAAACTCTGCCATATGATTGGCAATGATCAAATGACCAACATGAATGGGATTGTAAGTTCCGAAATATAAACCTATTTTCATTTTCTAGAGTTTCATAGGGAGTTGCTAAGATAGCACAAAGATTCGCAAAGTTTTATTTCAACTTGGCGAATCTTTGCGTTTTTCTTTGTGTATCTCTGCGGAATAAAATTATTTACTTATGAAGTCCTTAACCAATTGATGAGCTTCTTCCAAAGCTACAGGTAAATCATAATTTTTGATAATTACATCAAATTGGGGAGCAGTTGCCAATTCAACAGATGCTTTTGCGATACGCATATTGATTTTGTCATCGCTTTCTGTAGAACGCTGCTTCAATCTGCGCTTTAGTTCGTCAACACTTGGTGGTTTTACGAAAACGGCTAAAGTTTGTTCTGGAAATTTATGTTTAATACGTAATCCTCCAGCGACATCAATATCAAAAATTACATTTTTGCCCATAGCCCAGATTCTTTCAATTTCAGATTTTAAAGTACCGTAGAAGTTATCTCGATACACTTCTTCCCATTCCAAGAAATCCTCTGCCTTAATGTGTTTTTTGAATTCTTCCAACGAAATGAAATAATAATCCTTTCCGTGTACTTCTTCTCCACGTGGTGCACGTGATGCTGCCGAAATCGAAAATTCAAGATTTAAATCTTCTTGACCTAATAAATGTTTTACGATAGTTGTTTTTCCCGAGCCTGAGGGTGCTGAAAAAACAATTAATTTTCCTTTGTTCATTATTGTGTGCTTTAGGCTTTAAGCAGTATGCTCTAAGCTTTTTTTATGCTCTAAGCTTTAGGCGGCATGCCTTAGGCTTTAATTTGATTTCGTTTTTAGCTTATTGCCTATAGCTTAAAGCTTATGGCGTTTTTATAAAACGTTTAAAACTTGTTCTTTAATCTTCTCCAATTCATCCTTCATCATTACGACCAATTTCTGCATTTGTGCGTGATTTGATTTAGATCCCATTGTATTGATTTCACGCCCCATTTCTTGAGTGATAAAGCCAAGTTTTCTTCCGTTAGCTTCGGTTCCATTTAGGGTTTCTATAAAGTAATCTAAGTGATTGCCTAAACGAACTTTTTCTTCGGTAATATCTAATTTCTCTAAATAATAGATTAATTCTTGTTCAAAGCGGTTTTCATCAACATTAACCTGTAATTCTGAAATTGCAGTCTGGAGACGATCTTTAATGGCTTGTACGCGTTCTGGATCAAGAGCCAATGTATCGTTCATGAATTGACGAATGTTTCCAATTCTTAAGTTGAATTCTTTTTCAAGAGATTCTCCTTCGTCTTTACGGAAATTTAAAATATTTTGAAGCGCTTCATCAATGATAACTTGAATCTGCTCCCAGTCATTCTCGTCAATTTCTTCGCGTTCTGTTTTTAATGTGTCAGGCATACGAACAGCCATTTTCATTAATTCAGTTTCATCGGCATCTGGATTTACCTCTTTTAACTGTGCGATATAATTTTTTACAACAGGTACGTTTACTTTAGTTGAAGTTTGTTCTGCAGTACTTTCTACATAGATTGCAAAATCAATTTTTCCTCTTTCCAGCTTAGTCGAAATAAGAGTACGTAATCCAAGTTCCATCTCGCGGTAAACCGATGGCATTCTTACATTCAAATCTAAACCTTTACTGTTTAGGGATTTTACTTCAACGGTAATTTTTTTTGTAGGCAATTGCAAAGAAGCTTTGCCAAACCCTGTCATAGATTGTATCATATAATTGAGTATAAAGGCGCAAAGATAAATAAAAGTTTGCTCTATTTACTTGGAAATTAGTATTCAGTCGCAGTTTTCAGTTTAACAGAAAAGAAAATAGCTTTTTAGCTTAAAGCATTTATCACTTCGGCTACATTTTTTTGGCTGTTGCCGATGTAAATTTTACCATCAATGATAAAAACTGGACGGCTTAAGAACGTGTAATGTTCTAAAATGTATTTTTTATAATCGGCTTCTGTTAGAGTTTGATCTTTAAGTCCCATTGATTTGTATAACTGTGCTTTTCTGCTGAATAAAGCCTCGTAGCTTCCAGCAAGTTTGTGCATTTCTTCCAATTGTTCTTCTGTAATTGGATCTTGTCTGATGTCTTGAAAGACTAAATTGTTTTCAGGTAAACTTTTGATGATTTTTCTACAAGTGTCGCAAGACGATAAATAGTATATTTTGTTCATTATTTTATGAATTTGTTAGAATGCAAAGAAAATTCATTTGAAACTTAAAAATGACTAATTTTAGAAAAAAAATAAAATTATGAGTTCAGTTTTTGATGTACAAAAAACAATAAGAGAAATTCTCTTGAAAATTTTAGATGGTCATTCTTTAGAACAATTAAACAAAGTTCCGGATGGTTTCAGTAACAATATTATTTGGAATATAGGCCATTGTATTTCTTCACAACAGCTTTTGGTTTACAAGCTATCAGGTCTTCCAACAATGGTTTCTGAAGAGTTCATTAACAAATACAGAAAAGGAACCAAACCAGAAGGAGATGTTTCTCAAGCTGAGGTTGATGAGATAAGAACATTACTTTCAACAACTCTAGAAAAAACAAAAAATGATTTTGAAAGTGGTTTATTTGTTGACTACAATGAGTATACTACAAGCGTAGGTTTTACGCTTCGTCATGTTCAGGGAGCCTTAGATTTTAATAATTATCATGAAGGACTTCATACAGGAGTTGCAATGGCATTACGAAAATTGGTTTAAATAAAAAAATCCCGCTTAAAGCGGGATTTTTTTTATTCGATTATGGTTTCGATGGTAACCTTCATTGCTCCGGCACCTTTACTTTTTGTAATGTCCATAAAAGCTCTTTTAGACAAATCGATTTCGCGGGTTTTTACAAATGGACCGCGATCTGTAATTTTTACGATGACAAATTTGCCATTAGCTTCATTGGTTACTTTTACTCTTGTTCCAAAAGGAAGCTTTTTGTGAGCTGCTGTGTAGCTGTTGTTGTTGAATCGGCTTCCGTTAGCGGTTCTTTTTCCATTAAAACGATCTGCATAGTAGGAGGCATGAGCGTTTTTCTTGTATGGTCTAAGTTTTAAACCTTTGTCTGTAAAAACTGAATCCGGCAATGGGATAATAGTTGGTTTTACATTTTTAACAGTATCTTGAATGATTTTAGGTTCTGTTGTAGGTTTGGTCTGGCTTATCATGTAGGTAAAGCCGCTAATTAAGGTTAAAGCGATTGTGGCGAATAAAATGTTTTTTTTATTTCTCATGGGTTATTCTTTTTCAGACTTGGGGGGAGTTTGTACAAATAATATGCCGAGATAAAAAAAGCCCCGATATAGGGCTTTTAATTGGTATTTTTTAGAACCAAAGGTTCCATGGAATTCTACTTAAAATAAGCAATAATCCTAATGTGTAAAAAATAGCAAAGGTTTTAAATTTAGCTTCGCTATTAGCTAATTTTTTATGTTTAGACCATCCAATAGTAATTAGGATGATAGCAATAATGTTAATTAGAGGGTGCTCTAATGATGTTAATCTTAATGCTGCATTAGACATTTGTCCAAAAGCATCTTTTCCAAGCGGAGAAACAAAATATAAGATTAAACCAATCAATAATTGAGTGTGTGTTCCAATTAAAGCAAATAAAGCGATTTTACGATCTTTGGCTGTAAATTCTTTTTTTGAAGTTACTCCAATAATGGCATTAACAACAGCTACTAGTAGAAGAAGCAATGCTAAGTATGCCCAGCCAGAGTGAAATTTTTGTAGAAAATTATACATAAGGGGTGTTTTTTGTTCAAAAACAAATATAACAAAAAAGGCTATAAAAAAACGGCATTAAACTTAAAAGTCAATGCCGTTTTTATTATTTATTTAGATTCTAAATTTTAGAAATCGTAACGTAAACTAAAGTTCCAAGTTCTTCCGTAACCAAAGTAAACTCTGTTTGCAGTAGCAACTCCGTTGTAAACTTCTCCAGCTTGTGCATAAGTTACACCAGCAGGGTTTGCTGTAGTAGGAGCAGTTTTGTAATCACTTGTAAAGATGTTTGTAAATGATTCGTTGATGAAAATTTTATCAAAAACGTTGTTTACATTTAATCTAAAGTTTAATGCACCGATCTTAGGAGAGATGTTCCATTTGTATGATACACCAGCATCTGTAGTTGCGAAACCTGGCAATTCCATTGCTCCTTTGTTGTTTGCAGCTGAAAATTTAGATACATCGATGTTTCCAAATAACTTCTCAGAATAGTTAAGGTTTGCATCAACATTAAGACCGTTTAAGATTTCGTAAGCAGCTCCAATTGCCATTGTAGTTTGAGCATTGTTTCCAACTTTAACTCCGTCTAGGTATAAAGGTTGGTCTCCACTAATTGGGTTGTTAGCAACATCAAAACGGCTACTTGTAGCATTTCCGCTGTATTTCCAGTCACCAATAGAGATCATCCCGTTTAATTTTAACTTGTCAATTGGTTTCGCTGTAACATCTAACTCTACACCTTTATGTATTTCATTAACACCTTGGAAAGTGTAGTATCCGCTTGGGTTAGTTGGTGCTTGATCTATTGCAGTTGTAAATCTGTCATCCCAAGTTGTGTAATAAGCATTTAAGTTTGCATTGAAGATTCCAGAACGGAAACCGTAACCAACTTCAACTGCTTTGATTTTTTCGTTTGTAAGGTTAGGGTTAACAATTGAAGCATTGTTAGGGTATACTGCATTGAAAAACGGTTGTTTTGAGTATATACCTCCATTTACAAATACATTGTGGTGCTCATTAATGTTGTAGTTAGCTCCAGCTTTAATATCTCCACCAGTAATAGTTTTGAAACCTGTTTTAGCAAGAGGGCTATCATAAGTATACTTGAAATGGTCAATTCTTTGGTAAGCTTGTTGAGAAATAGCTCCTTGAAGGAAAGCAGTAAAGTTACCAGTAGTATATTCTAATTGGGTAAATGCTCCGTAGTAATTAACTTTACTGTCATTCCAGTAGTTAATTCTATCTTGATAGTCTGTGCTAACAAATGGATTTCCATTTGGTCTTGGAGCATAAGTAGTGCTAAAATAACCAGGATTGTTATTTACGTCAGCAACGTTTTTGTAAACATCAGCTCCAAGTAAATCAATTAAGTTTTGGAAGTGGATACCTTGGTACATTCTTCCCTCAACTCCAAAATCAAATGTAAGGTTTTCAGAGAATTTTTTATCTAAATTGATTACTGCACCATACCAGTTGTGTGAGTTAACAGAAGCAATTTGAGATAAACCATTTGTTAAGTTTGTTGCGTTACCAGTTGATGCAACGTTCTCATATCTACCATTAACAGGAGTTCTTGTTCCTAATGTTGTTGGTTGTCCAGAGTTCCAGTTTTCAATTAAGTCAAAATTGATTGTTCCGTCAGCAGCATTTCTTAAAGTATTACCATTGTATGGTGTGCTACCTTTAATACCACCTGTTGAAGTAGTTCCTCCTCCACGTCCCCATGAAGCATAACCTACTGTAGATAATTTTGTAGTAGAGTTGATATCGTAATCCCAGTTAAGAGACATTACAGGTTTGTGGTAATAATTTGTTTTTAAATTATATTCCTCACCATTTCTCATACCCCAATCAGAGTTGTATTTAATGTTTGGGTCACCATTACTTCCGTATTTTAAGAAATCGCTTAAAAGAGGAGATTGAGATCTTTGGTCGTGCCATTGAGGTGCTCCTGTAAATGTAAATTGGAAGTTATGTTTGTCGCTAGCTTTGTAACCTAAAGCGATGAAATAGTTGTATCCTTCAAATTGAGTACCGTTAACGTATCCGTCTCCAGCTGTTCTACTAAATAAAACAGAAGCAGAAAGTCCGTTTTTCATAATTCCTGTATTGTAAGAAGCTTGTGCTTTTAAGTAATTATTGTTACCAAAGCTTGAAGAAACAGATCCACCTTCTTTCATATCAGATGTTTTTGTAACGATATTGATTGTTCCTCCAACAGAAGAAATAGCCAATTTAGAAGCTCCAAGACCTCTTTGAACTTGCATTGCAGAAGTTACATCAGAAATACCTGCCCAGTTACTCCAGTAAACAGAGCTGTTTTCCATATCATTGATTGGCACACCGTTGATCATAACGGCAATGTTTTTTTGGTCAAATCCACGAATCGCAATTCTTGAATCTCCATATCCACCACCTGCTTTTGAAGCATATACAGATGGAGTGCTTTTTAAGATTTCAGGAAACTCCTGAGATCCTAATTTTGCTTGAATTTCAGCGGCTTTAATTGTAGAAACTGCAACAGGAGTTTTTCTGTCCTTTGCAACGTCAATAATGCTGCTTGTAACTACAACTTCACTTAATTCGTTAGAATTTGAAGCTACCAAAGTGATAGTTCCTAAGTTTGCAGTAGAGCCATTTGTTACTGTAAATTTTACAGTTTGGTTGTCATAACCTAAAAAAGAGATTACAATCTCTCCTGTGCTTGATGTTGAGGTAAGGGAAAAATTACCATCAAAGTCTGTTGAAGTTCCTGTAGTAGACCCTTTGATCACTACATTTGCTCCTGGTAATCCGCCTGTTCCGTCGGTAATTTTACCAGTAACCTTTCCTTGAGAAAATACGGTCGAAACTATCATAAAAAATAGTCCAGTCAGTAACCAATTTTTCATTTTCTTCATTTTGTTATTGAGTTTATTGTTTTTGGCAAAATTATAACAAATAACTCAGATAATGTTATCGAAATGTTAAGAAAAAACAGTTTTGTCTTTTGTGTTGCGCATTAAAATGAATATTTCTTTTTTCGTTAAAAAAAATATTGTTTTCTTGAATTTATACGAAGCTTTTTTGTTAAAAATGTAATTATTTGAATAACGTTGTAAGTGTAAACAGGCAAATTGGCGAATAATTCTGCTTTTTGTCGGTATTTTATGTAAAAAACGTCCTAATTTTACTAGAAATTAGGACGTTTCAAAAGTTATAGAATATTTAAATAAATGTTTCTATTTATTTTTTAAGAAATGATTTAACAAAAATGAAGTTGAACTATCATGACTCTTAACAGTCTTAGAATTGATTTCGTTTAAGATAGAATTTGCCAATTGTTTGCCTAACTCAACTCCCCATTGATCAAAACTGAAAATGTTCCAGATAACACCTTGAACGAAAATTTTGTGTTCGTATAATGCAATTAATGATCCTAAGCTTTTTGGTGTAAGTTTTTGAATCAAAATAGTATTCGTTGGTTTGTTTCCTGTAAAAACTTTAAACGGTCTTAAGTAAGATGCTTTGTCAGCAGAAAGTCCTTGTTTGTCAAACTCTGCCTGAACTTGCGCCTCTGTTTTCCCATTCATTAAAGCTTCGGTCTGAGCAAAGAAGTTAGACATTAATTTATCGTGATGATCTTCGTTACCATAAAGAGGTTTTACAAATCCTACGAAATCTGTTGGGATTCTTTTTGTTCCTTGGTGAATTAATTGGAAGAAAGCATGTTGTGAGTTTGTTCCTGGTTCTCCCCAAATGATTGTTCCAGTTTGATAGTTAACAGGTTTTCCATCACGTCCAACACTTTTTCCGTTACTTTCCATAAAAGCTTGTTGTAAATAAGGAGCAAGTTTGTGTAAATATTGTGTGTATGGAATCAAAGCTTCGCTCTCAGCGCCATAAAAATTATTGTACCAAACACTTAACAAAGCTAAAATAACTGGAATGTTTTCATCAAATTCTGCCGATTTGAAATGTTCATCCATTTCATAGGCACCACTTAATAAATCATTATAATTGTCAAATCCAACAGCCAAAGCAATGCTTAAACCAACTGCACTCCAAAGAGAAAATCTTCCTCCAACCCAGTCCCACATTGGGAAAACGTTGTCTGGATTAATTCCGAATTCTGTTACATTTTTAATGTTTGTAGAAACCGCTACGAAGTGTTTTGCAATGTCTTCTTGAGAAGCCGATTTTAAAAACCATTCTTTTATAGTTTCTGAATTCGAAAGCGTTTCCTGAGTAGTAAAAGTTTTAGAAACAATCACGAAAAGTGTCGTTTCAGGATTTAGCTTTTTGATAACTTCATTTACGTGGTCACCGTCAACATTTGAAACGAAATGTGTGTTTAGGTGATTTTTGTAAAATTGCAAAGCTTCAACAGCCATAACAGGACCAAGGTCAGAACCGCCAATACCAATATTGACAACATCAGTAAAAGCTTTTCCGGTATATCCTTTTCTTTGTCCAGAAATAACTTCTTCAGTAAAATTTTTGATTTTATTTTTTACTGCGAATACTTCTGGAATTACATTTTCTCCGTCTACTTTAATAACTGCCGATTCTGGAGCACGTAATGCTGTATGTAAAACTGCACGGTTTTCTGTCTGATTGATTAATTCTCCTCCAAAATATTGTGCAATTGCATCTTTCAATCCAATTGAGTTTGCTAATTCTAGCAAAAGAGAAACCGTTTCCTGACTAATATTATTTTTTGAATAATCTACTAAAAAATCATTCCATTGTAAATTGAATTTTTCTGCACGGGCACTATCTTGTTGAAACAATTCTTGTATTGTGGTTTCGTGAATTGCGTTATAGTGGTTTTGTAGATTTTTCCACGCTTCAGTCCCAGTTGGGTTTGTTGTGTTTAAAGCCATTTTTATCTATAATTGAGTTTGTTTTCTGAAACACAAAAATACTGAAATAACTTTTAAAAGGGGAGCGGTTTGCAATTATATAACAATTAGTTACGAAAACGTTTTATGAAAACTTCATCATAACTTTTTCCAGACAACTTCAGCTGTTACCGATTTTCCGCCTTGCGTAGTATTGGTTACAGCATATTTAAGTTCGTTCTTTGCAAAAGTGTACGACCTCTTTTGAATTGTTCCTTCCCAGTTTGGAAAAGATGCCGTTTTTATTTTAAAAGTTATTGTCTTATTTGTTTCGTCAATTTGATATTCGCCAAAATGCGAATTGCTTCCTTGTACAATTGCAGCGTTTTCTTCGGGAGTGCATTTGTTTTTATCTCCAGATGCAATTTTTGCCCTTTTATCTTTATAAATCTGAATCGCATAGTTTCCTTTTTCATCAAAGAATAAAAAGCCCTTTGGATTTGTATCGTAAGGAAGATTTTTTGTCCCGTCAGAATTGGTGTTTTCAACCGAAATCAAAGTCCATGAACCTGTAAATTCAGATTTTTTTTGAGCATTGATTGAATTTAAAATCAAAAGCAATATCATCAAAATTGCGTTTTTCATCTTTTAAAAATTTAATAGTTTACTTTAATAATTTCTCCATTTATAGTTTCTTCAATACTCTTCGCATAAGCGTTTATTAAATCTTCAGTCGGAATATCTGCGACTTTTGCCGGACTAATAGCATTAAGTCTAATTCCTCTTTCCAGTTCCAGAGAAGCTGCAAGAATAAAACTGTTGATTCCGCCATTTACAATAGCTTTACTTATATTATTCTTAACCGGTTTATCGCCCATTTTTCCTGAAGTGAGTGTAAATGATCCGTTGTCGTTTAAGTATTTTTGCCCAATTAAAACCAGATTAATTTGTCCAAGCAATTTGTTCTGAATGCCAATATTTAGTTTTTTTTCGTCAAGCGAAAGCAAATCTCCTGTGTAACAGTCACCCGCAACACAAATACAAGCATCGATGTTTTTGACTTCTTCGAATAATTTTTCAATCGAATTTGAATCTGATAAGTCGATTCGGAAATCTCCGCTGTTTCTTCCAGCCGAAATTATTTCATGATTTTTTGCGAAAGCAGGAAGCAGTATTTTGCCAATTTCTCCATTTGCTCCAATTAAAAGTATTTTCATTTTGCAGAATTTTAATTTGTTATCTGAAACAAAATTAAGAAGTTAGCTTTCGTTGAAAATTGTACTTATTGGTACTAAAATTGTATTTTTACATAATGACAAACAAGAATTTATATCTTCCTTTTGAAGTTGATTTTAAAGAATTGGAGCAGTTTCCGAAAACAGTTCGGAAAAACAATTTCTTTGAATTGATTTATATTGTTGATGGAACAGGAATTCAAGTTATTAATGACAATAAGTTTCAATATCGAAACGGAAATTTATTTTTGGTGACGCCGCAAGATGTGCATTCATTTGAAATTACGACACCAACAAAATTCTTTTTTCTTCGATTTAATGAATATTACGTAAAAACAGGTTCTCAAAATGGACAATCTGAAGCAGTTTTGCGAATGGAGTATATTCTGCAAAATGCAAGTCATCGCCCAGGTTGCATTTTGAAAAATCAAATTGACAAACCTTTAATTGCTTCATTAATTGGCAACATAATCAGTGAGCAAAACAATCAGCAGATTTACCATCAAAAGATTATTGAACAGATTGTAAATACTATTATTACAATTGTGGCGAGAAACATTGCTTTGAAGCTCCCAAAGAAAATCAAAGAAACAACTGGAGAAATGGTTCTTGAAATTCTACATTATATTCAAGAGAATATTTACAATCCAAAAGAGTTGAAATCAGAAAAAATAAGCGACCATTTCAATATCGCGCTTAATTATTTGGGTAAATATTTTAAAAAGCAAACGGGTGAAACACTGCAAGAATATATTGCAAACTATAAATTGAGATTAATTGAAGCGAGACTTTTGAATAGTGATATGCGAATTAATGAAATTGCAGATGAATTAAACTTTTCTGACGAAAGCCATTTAAATAAAGTCTTTAAAAAACATAAAGGAATGAATCCTTCGGAATTTAGAAAAAAATATTCCTAGTAATTAAGAGGTTTAATTACCAAAACTTCCACCAAGGTTTTTTATTAATCTCTATGATTTTCTTCGAAACATCGACATCAATTCTTTTTGGAGATTCAGCTTTAATTTTAGAATCATCAAAAAAAAGTTCGCCATTATCACTCATTCCGAGTGGAGATTTTGTTCTTTCTTTCCAATTTTCGGTCTGTAATTCCGGAATTAAGTCAACATCAATTTTTTCGCGAAAGCGTTTTTGAGCTTTTTCTATAATTTCTTCTTCTAAGTTTGAAGACGAATTTTTGAAAAGTGAAATCGAATTGTCTGGAATATTTAAAAGAAAAATTTGGGTTTTATCACCGATTTTCTGAATGTCCAATACTTTAAAATAAGCAATTGAATCTAAAAGAAAATGTCCAATTTTTGCCGAATCAGGATTAAATTTCGACAAATCTTTGGCATGCGCGCTTGCAATCAAATATCTCAAATTTCCCGAAAGTCCTCCACCAATCGAACTCATGTCGGTAAATCCTTTTTCTTGAATAATCTGTCCGACTTTATAATTTAAAATGAAACTTTCAGAGAGATTAGTATCTCTATAAAATAATTTTAGACCAGAAAAAGTTTCATGGTAAATGGTTTTGAGGCGTTCATTTTTCATGACTTTCAATTCAAAAAGATGATTTACAGATTTCCAATACTGTCCAGCTCTCTTTTCAGAGGTTCAATCTGTGTCATAAAACGAGTTCTGTCGCTTCCTGCTAAAGATTCTCCAGTCGGAAGATTCAAACGAAGCGCATCAACTTGTACGCCGTTTTTCCAGAAACGATAGCAAACATGCGGGCCAGAAGCTAAACCTGTACTTCCAACTAAACCAATTGTCTGACCTTGAGTAACGCGTTGTCCGCGGCGAACCAAGATTTTAGACATGTGTAAATATTGAGTAGAGTAGGTTCCGTTGTGTTTTACTTTTACAAAGTTTCCGTTTCCAGCAGTATATCCTGTCGTTTCGACAACTCCAGAAGCAGTAGTAGAAATTGGTGTTCCTGTTGGAGCCGCATAATCGGTTCCTTTATGTGCTTTCCAAGTATGCTGTACTGGATGAAATCTATTCATGGTAAATCTAGAAGTGATTCGACTGAATTTGATTGGCGTTTTTAGGAAGAAGTTTTTAAGCGTTTTTCCTTGATCGTCATAATATTCAATCTTTCCAGAAGTAGTGTCTCTTTCAAAAGGAAAAGCATAAACGATTTTACCTTTATATTCAAAAAATGCCGCTTCGAGTTCTTCAACTCCATCGTAAGTTTTTCCGTTGATGAATCGTTCTTTGAAAATTAATCCGTAACGATCTCCTTTTTTAAGTTTGAAGAAGTCAATAGACCAAGAAAATACTTTTGTAATTCTGCTGGCCAAGGCGGCTTCGACACTTTCGTTTCCTAAAGTTTCAGAAAGTGAACTTTTTAAAACGCCACCAATCATTTTTCTTTTTAAAGTAACAGGTTTTATTTTTTTATATGCTTTTGCAATGCTGTCTCTTAGATCAATAACATAATAGCTTAAGGCATCTGGCTGATAAATAAAAACCTCCAAATTGTTGGTTTTATTTTTGGCGCGAAGTAAAGTAAAAGGTTTACCGTAACGAATGCTTCTAACATTGAAAGAATCTTTTACCTGCTCAACAATATCATGCACTTTTTTGTCTCCAATATTTTGGCTTTGAATGATTGAGCCAAAAGAATCTCCTTTTGAAATAGTATCATTAACAACATTAAAGTCTGCGTAATTAAAACCGAATTCTATTTTTTTGGTTGCTGGTTTAGTAATTTTTGCTTCTATTTTTTCTTCTTCTTTTTTACATGAAAAAATAGAAAACAAGACAATTAAAATTACGACTGCTTTTTTCAAACTTTATAAAATTTTTGTGGTGAAATTAAACTTCGGTTTCATTTCCCCAATTGGACAATTCTTCTTCGGTCCACAATTTAGGAAAAAAGATGCGTCTTTGGTATTTTGGGTGCATATATTTTTGCCAGTCGCTTCCGCCTGTAGCTTCTCCATTACCTTTTCCACTTTCCAAAATGTATTTTCTGGCAGTATTAAGGTGTTGCATTACCCAAGTAATATTTACTGTTTTGTCGTAATGGCGCATAGCAGCGATCAGTTCTGTATTTTGCTGATCTTCAACTGGTAATTGAGTGAATTTTTGCCAAATATTTTTCGTTTTAAACGAAGCCATTTGTCTTAAAAACTGCTCTTTGTATTTCTTTTCAAACTCATTTAATAAATATGATTTTTCGCCAGTGTGATAATCTTTTCCGGCAGCTTGCCAATAAAGGTGTTCAAAACTGGTTTCCAGATCGGTATTTTCGTCAAAATTTGCTTTGTATCTGCGGTCTGTCAAATTGATAACATCAGTCGAAGCAAATTCTATCATTCTATATTGAGCGCTTTGGAATCCGCTTGCCGGAGTAAGAGTATTTCTAAATTTCATGTATTGATCTACTTCCATTCCGTTTTCCATAATACTGAACGAATTGGTAAGCATGTCAAAATATCTGGTGATTCTTGATAATCTTTCGCTGAAAAAATCAACCTGAATGTTTTCTGTTTCGGCAATCTGGTCAATTTCCCACAAGATCATTTTAAAGATTAATTCGTTTACCTGATGATACATGATAAAAACCATTTCGTCAGGAAGTGTAGTGCGCTGAATTTGTAAATTTAATAAGGCGTCTGTTTGAATGTAATCCCAATAAGTAATTGGTTTAGCCCAAAGCAATCCTTCTAACTGAACATCAGTTTTTTGATTTATGGCTTGAAATTTTAGGCCAATTTCTTTTAAAATTGCTTCAGAATGATCTGTAGGGTTCATTATTTTTTTGCTTTTAGTGGACTTTTTAATCCTTTATATTCATCGAGATCGGCTTTAAGGGATCCTACCGCCAAATCTGCTTTAATTCTAATTGGAACTTTGTTTACATCGTCTGTTATCCAGAGCGTTAAGCTTTCTTTTTCTTTAAATACTCTGCCTGTCTGCACCAATGGTTTGAAGACCATCGTAGAAACCGTTCCAAATTTAGTCGTAATATCTTGACGACCTACATATTTTAACTTAAATTTTGTGATTTCGTCATCAAAAAACATGTCGATTGTGATGGCTTCACCCGATTTAAGTTTGTTGATATTTGGATGGTTTCTCAGAAAATAAAATGAAGAAACAATATCCTGCACTTCTTCTGAAACCATGATGGTTTTTTCTGATTTGCGTTTGTAGTCTTTTACTAAAACTTTATTTTCCGCTTGATTAAAAAAACCTTCTTGATTTTTGGTGTAACCGCCTTCATCAATTTTTCTAACATATCGGTATGGTTTTCCTGTTTCTTTGTCAAAATAACTTTCATATAAATCTTCTACTTTAAAGAAAAATTTGGACATTCCAGTTGTGTAACCTTTTCCAACAGAGTGATATACCTTTTTGTTATTTATGACAGCATCTTTAACTTCAAGAGTAGCATAACCTGCGTTTACAAAACCGTAATGTATTCTAAATTTGAAATATTCTCCTGTGTCGAAAGCATCTTCTTTTTGAGGGCTGAAAGCAAATAGAGTTAGTGCTAATATAATGAGGATGAGCTTTTTCATAGTACAATCTTTACATTTAATTATAAAGGTAGATAAATGCAAATTCTATTCCAAATGTACCAAAACAAAAAAACTCAGTCAAAGATGACTGAGTTTTTATGCTATTAACTAACCAAAAAACTATAAATTATGAAATTTATATCAATTCGGAAGGAAACCACCCCTTCCTGATTTGCGAGTGCAAAGATAGATAGAAAGTTCAAAAATCAAATAGCGAAAGTCAAGTTTAACATAACATTTGCAAAAAAATCATCGTTTTTTGGAGAATTATGCGGTTTTCTATATGAAAATTAACAATTTACAGCGTTCCTCTCAATTCTTGCTCTCTTTCGATAGACTCAAAAAGGGCTTTAAAGTTACCTGCACCAAACCCTTTTGCACCCATTCTTTGAATAATTTCGAAGAAAAGCGTCGGTCTGTCTTGAACTGGCTTTGTAAAAATCTGTAATAAGTAGCCATCTTCATCGGCATCAACCATGATAGCTAGTTTTTCGATTTCATTCAAATCTTCTTTCATCATATCCATGTGAACTCCTAATCTTTCAGGAATTGCTTCATAATATGTATGCGGAGGAGCCGATAAAAATTCAACACCGCGAGCTCTTAATTGTGATACTGTTTTAATAATATCATCTGTAGCGATAGCGATATGCTGAATTCCAGGTCCGCCGTAGAAGTCTAAATATTCTTCAATTTGAGATTTTTTCTTTCCTTCTGCTGGTTCGTTGATTGGGAATTTAATTCTTCCGTTTCCGTTTGACATTACTTTACTCATCAAAGCAGAATACTCTGTGGTAATTTGTTTGTCATCAAAAGATAGAAAATTCACAAATCCCATAACTTCTTCGTAGAATTTTACCCAAGTGTTCATTTCGTTCCAACCCACATTTCCAACCATGTGATCAATGTATTTTAATCCTGTTGGTTCTGGATTGTAGTCCGATTTCCATTCTCTATAACCTGGTAAGAAAACGCCATTATAGTTTTTTCTTTCTACAAAAATGTGAACTGTTTCTCCGTAAGTATAAATTCCAGAACGAACTACTTGACCAAATTCATCTTCTTCAACGGTTGGTTCCATAAAAGAACGCGCTCCACGTTTCATAGTTTCTTCGTAAGATTTTGTAGCATCTTCAACCCAAAGAGCTGCAACTTTTACTCCGTCTCCATGTTTTTTCAAATGTTCGTTGATTGGAGAATCTGCTGTTAAAGGAGTCGTTAAAACAATTCTGATTTTGTCTTGTTTCAAAACATAAGACGCTCTGTCTCTTACTCCAGTTTCCAATCCGGCGTAAGCCAATGATTGATATCCAAATGCAGATTTATAGTAGTGTGCCGCTTGTTTTGCATTACCTACATAAAATTCTACATAATCTGTTCCTAATAATGGAAGGAAATCTTGTGCTCCTTCAAATATTTTTTCTAATCCGTATTCTACTGATTTTACTTCTTTACTCATAATTAGATAATTTGATAATGAGAAAATGAGATAATTCTTGAAATGCGTTAATTTTCTAATTGACACATTTTCTAATTTTCTAATTCCTCCTTGATGTTGATATTATTTTATTTAAAATTTTTAAAATTTCTGAAAGATCATTTAATAAACGTTTGCAATTTGGATATTCTCTATGAGCATCACATAAAAACAGCCAATACTCTGTTTCGTCTGCTTCCTTGATTGCAATTTTTAGTTTATGAATAAAATCAGCTTTGCTTTCTGCATTTTGTGACTCTTTAGAATTTGCTCCAATAGATGTTCCGCTTTTTAATAACTGATTTGCAATTACGAATTTCTTTTGATCTTGAAGTTCTGTTGTGTAATCAATTATGTTTAGTGCGAAATTGAAAGTTTTAATTAAAAGAGCGTTGTCTTTGTATTTTTCGTTAAAAGTCATTTTGGGCAATTAGATAATTAGTCAATGTGTTAATGAGATAATTTTTATTTTGTAAGTTTAAAATTACAATAATTATTTGAATTATTTAATTTATGCGCTTTGCAAAGTATTATCTAATTGACAAATTGCCACATTTTCTAATTATTCAGTCCAAGATTTGTAGTACTGACCGTCATCAAGTCCCATCGCTTCTTCAGTAACCATTAACGGACGGAAAGTATCCACCATAACGGCTAATTCCTGAGTTTCTTTGTGACCGATACTGCGTTCCATTGCTCCCGGCGCTGGTCCGTGTGGAATTCCTTTTGGGTGTAAAGTGATATGACCTTGCTCGATATTATTACGGCTCATAAAATCACCATCTACATAATACAGAACTTCGTCAGAATCTATATTGCTGTGATTGTATGGTGCTGGAATAGCTTTTGGATGATAATCGTAAAGTCTTGGGCAGAATGAACAAACTACAAAAGTAGCTGTTTCAAAAGTTTGGTGTACTGGTGGCGGTTGGTGAACACGTCCAGTTATAGGTTCGAAATTGTGAATTGAAAATCCGTAAGGGAAATTGTAGCCGTCCCAGCCTACAACATCAAACGGATGTGTGGCATAAACCACTTCGTGCATCATGCCTTCTTTTTTGATTTTAATTAAAAAATCGCCTTTTTCGTCATGTGTTTCCAATTCGTTTGGCAGAATAAAATCACGCTCGCAAAATGGAGAATGCTCTAAATGCTGCCCAGATTGGTTTTTATAACGTTTAGGAGTATAAAAAGGAGAGTATGATTCTACATAAAATAGTCGGTTATCTTCGGTTTCGAAATCGATCTGATAAATAATGCCGCGTGGAATAATCAAATAATCGCCATATTCAAACGGAATATTTCCTAACATGGTTCTTAATTTTCCTTTTCCTCTATGGATGAAAAGCATTTCATCGGCGTCGGCATTTTTATAGAAATAATTTCGAAGCGATTCTTTCGGCGCAGCCAAACCAATAATACAGTCTTTATTGATTAACATTGCTTTTCGGCTGTCTAGAAAATCATTTTCAGGTTTTAATTCGAAACCTTTAAAAAGAAGTGATTTTATATTTTTTCCGATTGCAATTTTTGGTTCAACCGAATAAGAGTTTAAAATTTCTTTAACCTGTGTTGGTCTATGTACATGGTATGATAGCGACGAATGTCCGTGAAAACCTTCGGTTCCGAACAATTGTTCGTAGTAAAAACCTCCATTTGGTTTTTCAAATTGGGTGTGTCGCTTTTGAGGAAAATCCCCAAGTTTATGATATAGTGGCATGGCTTTTTCAATTAGATAATTAGTAAATTAGATAATTCGAAAATTTGAATTGCAGAGATAATAATCAGTTCAATTTTTGCAATTGACTGATTATTTCAATTCGATAGAGCCATTACTCAGGATTTCTCTTAATGAGGAATTGAAGATACTCTAATAAACCTGTCCAATTTGTTTTCATTATAACAAATGTCGTAATTTTTTCGGAGTAAAAATAAAAATTATATTATTTATAACTATAAAATAACTTAGTTTTTTTGATATAATTTTTATGATGTAAAAAAATAGGCAGAATTTATTGAAGTATTCTCGATTATAGTACTAAAATTGAAACCCAATGCTAAACCACGTAAAGCTTTTTGACATTTCTGGAGACCAAGATTGTTTTACTTCGATAGGACCAATGATGGTTTCTAAGCCATAGCCAACTGCATATCCTGTATATTTTGGCATAGAAATCCAATCGACAGAAGAGAAAATATCATCTCCCAAATTGGCAAAATTTGCTGATACATTGATGTGGTTTTTTTTGAAGATTTCGTAATCAATATTAATATCAGTTTTAATATAACTGTTGCCAGCAATGCTTAGAAAGTCGTATCCGTAGAAATAATTAAAATTGTTTATTTTGTTGTAGCCATACCCTCCAAATATAAAATCAAAAAACGGAACGCTATCGCTGCCAATATTAAATCCCGCATCGGTTCCAAATTTTATAGTTGCTTTTCTAAATAGTGGCCTTACAATTGATATTTCGGCTTTCGCAATTGAGAAAGGTTTAAATTGTTTCGTATAATCTGATGATGCCATATAGGTTTGCAAATCTGTAGAAAAATATAATCCAGAATTTGGGTAGTATTTTTCGTCTAGCGAATCGTATTTTAAATAAGCAAAGGCACTAAAATAATTGCTTTTCTCAATTATGTTATCTTCATTGGCGAGTGTAGGCGAATTGATTTTTAAATATTTGTATTCTAATCCGCCACCCATTAAAAATTTCTGTACAAAAATAGTCTGGAAATAGGCCTGATTGGTTATATCCATGAAGTCAACATTAATAAGGTTAACATTTGGATTCTCTTTGAGAACGCCACTCAAACTAGTAGTTACATTTCGATTAAATTGATTCAATCTCGAGCGGAAACCAAAACTGATGTTAAAACCATTTTCAACATAATAGTTAAAATCATATCTGAAATTATCTCCCAAAATGATATCGAGAGAAGTAACATCGTTTTTTAAGAAAGTCTTTTTATGAGTTAGGTTTAATAAAACCGCACTTTTGTAGAGACCATCATAATGAAGTCCAAGTTTTAGATAAGTCTGAGTTGGGTTTTCTCTTAAAACTAAGTCCAAGTCGTCTTTATCGCCATCTGGTTGAAGGCAATATGAAATTGTACTAAAGTTTTGTGTTGCGTTTAAGTTGTTTATTCCAGCTTTAAGGCCATCATAAGTTATAGTGCTTCCTGGTTTAAAACGAAGTTTACCTCGAATATATTCTTTGGTGTAATTTTCTAATTTGTCAGTATTTATATCTTGAATATGAAGAGTATCTGAAGCCAGTTTTAGTTTTGGTTTTTTGTAGAAATTATTTTCATCTGTCAAGGTTTTGAGTTTTTCATAAACGGCAAAAGATGCTTCTTCGCCTTTTCTGATGATTTCTTCTCCTCGATCAAATGAAATAACACCAAAGTCACGAATATCTGGTTTGATATAAACATCGGTATCTTTTCTTTTGTTTTTCATTTTTTCGATAGATTGCAGATTGGTAATCTGAACCAAAATTCTCGTGGCATTTTTTAGGTTTTTTCTTTTTAGCAAGTCGTCTTGAACGTCAACCCCAATAATAATATCAGCACCAAGATTGCGAACTTCCTGTATTGGGTAATTATTTACCACGCCACCATCAACCAATAAATTTCCATCAATTTCTACAGGAGTAAATAGGGAAGGAAAAGCCGCACTTGCCATCATGGCTTGAACGAGATTTCCTTTGTTTAATAAAACTTCTTCGCCCGTTTCGATATTAGTTCCGATGCATAAAAATGGAGTTGGCAGTTTGTTGAAATCACGAATATGACGCACATTTCTAGTTAAACTGCTTAACAAATTATAATTGTACATTCCTTTTGAAAGAGCTTCTGGAATGCCAATTCTGAAATTACTAAAAGGTAAAACAATCGCATATAATTCGTCATTCTTTTTGCCGTAGAAGTTTTTGGATGAACGCGGAATATAATCGTTTATTAATTCGTCAAAATTGGTTTGTTTGAAAATAGAATCGATTTGCGAGGCATTATAACCAGAAGCATAAAGTCCGCCAATTACAGATCCCATACTGGTCCCGCCGATATAATCAATTTTGATTCCAGCTTCTTCCAATACTTTTAAAACTCCGATATGTGCAAAACCTTTGGCACCTCCACCGCTTAAAACCAATCCGATTTTGGGTCTTTTAACACTGTCTTTTTTTATTTCCTGCGAAAATGCTTCCTGCGAAAATAAAAATGCCATTATGAAAATGAGTGTTGACACGCCCCAGATGGAAATGGAAAACTGCGAGAGGCAAAAGGTTATTTTTTCCTGCCAAAAAAGAGCGACCCAAGAAGCTCCTTTTTTGGGATTGGAAAAAAATCCTTTTGACCGAGTATTTGAAATGGACAGCTGGTTTAGGCGCATAAACTATTAGCTAATTGTTTTTGTAAAAGTCGGCAATTTTTTGACTTTAATATGTTGTATTACTCTTATTTACTTTTTAGAAGTGTTAACTTATTGTTTTTGTCAAATTTCCATCTGTCAGTGTGCCATCTTGCGGCGCCTCTGCAGGTAGATTCAAATGTTTTATCTTTCTTATTTATTTCTACATCACAAAATTCACTGCATTCAGGACTAGAGTCTGATGGTATCTGTGCTTCTTTAAACAAGCCATTTGTCGGATTGTAAATAAAGATTTGGTAAACCCTATAAACTCCCATTCCATCATCTGTATGGTAAACGGAAAAATCTTTGTAACCATCAAAATTATAATCTTCTATTATGATATTTGTTTCTTTACCTGTAATCGAACCTGAAATTTCGATGTTAAGTATAACTTGCGACTTATTGTTTTTAGAAGTGTGCACTTCTAATTTTTCAGAATCTTTTGGTAGATTTATTTTTATTTTTGTTTGATCTTTTTGATAAAACTCAATATTCTTTTGACTGAAACAATTTGCAGAAACTAAAATAAGGATGTACAATATTGCTGTTTTCATTCTTAAGATTGATTATTGTGATAAAATTCGACAATTTTTTTGGCTTTAGAAACACCTACAACGGCTGAAATTTCTTTTTCTGTAGCCAATTTCAATCTTTTAACACTTTTGAAATGTTGTATTAATGCTGTCATGGTTTTTTCGCCAATTCCAGGAATGCTTTCAACCGAAGAATTAAGTGCCGATTTACTTCGTTTATCTCTATGAAATGTGATTCCGAATCTGTGTGCTTCGTTTCGTAAATGCTGAATTACTTTTAAGGTTTCTGATTTTTTGTCGAGATATAACGGAATCGAATCGCCAGGATAGAACAGTTCTTCCAAACGTTTTGCAATTCCGATAATAGCCACTTTTCCGCGTAAGCCTAAATCATCAATACTTTTTAATGCTGCCGAAAGCTGTCCTTTTCCACCATCAATAATAATCAATTGCGGAAGCGGTTCATTTTCGTCCAATAATCTTTTGTAACGGCGATATACGATTTCGGTCATCGAAGCAAAGTCGTTTGGACCTTCAACAGTTTTGACATTAAAATGGCGATAATCTTTTTTGCTTGGTTTCCCATCTTTGAAAACGACACAAGCCGCAACAGGATTTGTCCCTTGAATGTTCGAGTTATCAAAACATTCTATATGTCTTGGTTCAGACGGAAGACGTAAATCTTTTTGCATCTGTGCCATAATTCTATTCACATGACGATCGGGATCTACAATCTGCAATTGTTTTAATTGTTCGATTCGATAGAATTTCGCATTTCGAATCGATAAATCCAGAATCTGTTTTTTGTCTCCAAGCTGGGGAACAGTGATTTTGATATTTTCGCCCAAATCCATTTCAAAAGGAACAATAATTTCTTTTGATAATAATTGAAAACGCTCACGAAGTTCTACAATAGCTAATTCTAATAATTCTTCATCACTTTCGTCCAATTTTTTCTTCATTTCTAAAGTATGCGAACGAATAATTGAACCATGAGAAATCTGTAGAAAATTGACATACGCGGCACTTTCGTCAGAAATAATCGAGAAAACGTCAATATTGGTAATTTTCGGATTGATGATTGTCGATTTTGATTGATAGTTTTCTAAAACCTCAATTTTCTCTTTTATTTTCTGCGCTTCTTCAAATTGTAGATTCTGAGCATAGTTGTTCATCAATTTCTTAAAATCCTTTAAACTTTCTTTGAAGTTTCCTTTCAGGATTTCGCGAATAGCATTGACTTGTTTTTGGTATTCTTCCAGGGGTTCCAAACCTTCACAAGGTCCTTTGCAGTTGCCAATGTGATATTCAAGACAAACTTTAAATTTTCCTGAATTAATATTCGATTCGCTCAAATCGTAATTGCAAGTTCGAAGCGGATATAATTCTTTAATTAAATCTAAAATAGTATGTACTGTTTTGAAACTGGTGTATGGACCAAAATATTCAGAGCCATCTTTTACCATGTTTCGAGTTGAAAATATTCTCGAAAAAGGTTCTTTTTTAATACAAATCCAAGGGTACGTTTTGTCATCGCGAAGCAAAACGTTGTATCTCGGCTGAAGTGTTTTAATTAAATTGTTTTCTAATAAAAGCGCATCGGTTTCGGTTGGAACTACGATGTGTTTTATCGTCACGATTTTTTTTACCAGAACGTTAGTTTTGGCAGTATCGTGAATTTTATTGAAATAGGATGAAACCCTTTTTTTTAAATTTTTGGCTTTTCCGACATACAAGATTTTCCCGTCTTTATCATAATATTGATAAACGCCAGGATTATCGGGTAAGGTAATAATTTGAAGTTCAAGAGGACTCTGCATAATTACAAAATTAAACTATTGAGCTTAAAGTTTAAAATTCTTTTGAGTTTCTTCTTCAAAAAAAAAGAGCCCTTTATATTGTAAAAGGGCTCTTCTGTAAAACATATTTTATTTGATCGAAAAATATTCTGTTTGCAGTAAATGTGTTCTTTCGTCAAAAGTAAAATCTACATATTTAGCATCATCTTTTTTAATGTCGACTTTTAATCGGCTTCTTCCAATTTCTTTTTTATCAGCATTGAAAGCTTTTAAAATTAGATCGCCTTTAAAGTCATTTTTAGCTATTAAATAAATAGTTACTTTTTTTTCTTTGTCTTCGCTAGAAGCATAAATTTTTTCGGCTTTGCAATCTTCAAAATTTGTTTTAAAAGAGGCTTCAGCAATTACATCAGATTGATTTATGCTTTCATTCATTCCAGAATTTATTCCTTTTATCACATCTCCAATACCTTTGGAAGCGCTTTTTGCCGCTGCTTTCCCTTCATCTTGAAGCGCTTTTCCAGCACCTTCAATTAATTTAGATTTTACAGCAATTGCTTCATTTCCATCTTCTTCCGCTTCTTTCATTTTTTCTTCCTTGCTCATGCATGAAACCATTAGCATCAGTGCGCTAAGTAATATTAAAGTCTTTTTCATTCTTTTGGTAAATAGGTTATTGTTTTGTTTATATAGGAATTTGTGTATTAAATCCAAAAGTATGAATTTAAAATATAATTTCTATATTTAGATTTTATAATTCACATGAAAAATAATGCTCCATTGGTTATTTTCGGCGAATCGATTTTGCCGGGAGAACACAGAACCATAAACGTCGAAATTGCCCGACTGCATACTACAACTAAGTTGAATATTCCTGTTATTGTTCGTCGTTCAAAACACGAAGGGCCGACTGTTTTATTTTCTGCTGGAATTCATGGTGACGAAATTAACGGAGTTGAAATCGTTCGTCAGATTATCAGTAAAAAAATAAATAGACCTGCACGTGGCACAATAATTTGCATTCCAGTAATCAATATGTACGGTTTTGTGAACAAATCTAGAGAGTTTCCAGATGGTCGTGATTTAAACCGCGTTTTTCCAGGAAGTAAAAAAGGTTCGCTTGCTAGCCGATTTGCTTATCATATTGTCGAAGAGATTTTACCAATTTTAGATTACGCAGTCGATTTTCATGCAGGTGGCGCAAGCCGTTTTAATGCTCCACAAATTAGAATTACCGAGAATAATCCCGAACTGAAAGTTTTAGCCGATATTTTTAATGCGCCATTTACATTGTATTCTAAAAACATAAACGGTTCTTTTAGAAAAACTTCTGAAAGTGCCAATGTGAAAATGCTGCTTTTTGAAGGCGGAAAATCATTAGATATCAATAACGAAATTGCCAATCAAGGTGTTTTAGGGACAAAACGTTTGCTTCATTATTTAGGAATGCTGGATTCGAAACAAATTATGGAACCTGCATTAACACCTTCAATTTACATTAAACAATCAGTTTGGCTTCGTGCGAAATGTTCTGGACTGCTGCATGATTTTAATTTGGTTGGAAAGTTCGTAACCAAAGGCACAATCTTGGCCATAATTACAGATCCGTTTGGGAAATTTGAACAAAAAATCAAAGCACCACATGATGGTTATGTAATTAATGCCAACCATTCGCCGATTGTTTACGAAGGTGATGCTATTTATCATTTATCTAAAACTCCAGACAATGCCGACGAGTAAAAAAGAACTTCGCACAGAATATAAAAACTTTCGCAAAGCGCTTTCTTTTGATGAAATAGAAGAGAAAAGTCTGGAAATTGCCAATCAACTGATTCAAATGCCAATTTGGGATAAAACGTATTATCATGTTTTTCTTCCAATTGAAGAGCATAAAGAAGTAAATACTGAATTTATCCTGCATTTGCTTTCTGGAAAAGACAAAGAAATTCTGATTTCGAAAAGTGATTTTGAAACCAGAAAAATGACTCATTTTCTTTTAACAGACAATACCAAAATCAAAAAAAACGAATATAATATTCCAGAACCAGTTGACGGAATCGAAGTGCCTTCTTCTAAAGTGGAAGTGGTCTTTGTACCGCTTTTGGCTTTTGATATTCATGGAAATCGAATTGGTTACGGAAAAGGTTTCTACGATAAATTCCTTGTCGAATGCAAACCTGAAACCTTAAAAATTGGGCTTTCATTTTTTAAAGCCGTAAATCAGATTGATGATGTTTTCGAATCAGATATTAAATTAGATTATTGCGTTACGCCTGAGAGAATTTATCAGTTTTAATTTTACATTCCGGTATTCTGTAGAGACGCACTGCAGTGCGTCTAACACATAGAATATAAATTACTGCCACAGATTACAAGATTAGAAAGGATTAATCTTTTAAAATCATTTAATCTGTGGCAAAAAATAAATATTCATTCCAGTGCATCTGACACAATGTTTGTCGATATGCTTGACGTAGACGCACTGCAGTGCGTCTCTACAATTCTGTATGGACAAAAGATAGAATTGCATTTCACTTCTCACATTTCTCATTTTACAAAAAAACAAAAAAATATTTTCAGCTAAAAATCCCTTTAAAAATAAGGGTTTCTCATTTTATTTTCACGTAAGAAAAATATTTGTAAAAAATTTGGCACGATTTTGATACTCGAAAAATTGCAAATAATCGCCTCTAGTAAATCCGGAATGCTAGTCCTTATTTGAAGCCTATAACCTTTTATTAATTTTTTAAAAACTTACTTTATGAGAAATCTTAATTTCTTTATGATGGCATTCCTCGCACTTACTATTTTCGGCTGTAAGAAAGCTGATTACTCTGCCGCGGAGGCTGTAGATTCTACCGCAGTTGCGGTTGCGACGACCGATTTAATTGAAGAGGAAAATTATATTCCTGATGCAAATACAGAAAGCTATGCAGGATTAGAAGAAAATCCGTTTGAATCTCCACTAAAAGAACCACTATCCACTTTTTCTATCGATGTTGATAATGCATCGTATACCAATATTCGCCGATTTATAAACGAAGGACAGAAAGTTCCAAAAGACGCAGTTCGCGTGGAAGAAATGATAAACTTCTTTAAATACAAATATCCACAGCCTGATGGCGAGCATCCGTTTGCGATTAATACAGAATATAGTGATTGTCCTTGGAATAAAAACAGCCGACTGCTTAAGATTGGTTTGCAGGGAAAAAATATTCCAATGGCAAATTTGCCGGCTATTAATCTGGTTTTTTTAGTGGATGTTTCGGGTTCTATGGATGAACCAAACAAATTGCCATTGCTGAAAGAATCTATGAAGGTTTTAGTGAAAGAGCTAAGAAGCACTGACAAAGTTTCGATCGTAGTTTATGCGGGATCTGCAGGAGTAGTTTTGGAGCCAACTTCTGGAGATAATAAAGACGAAATTATGGATGCTTTTGACGATTTGCACGCAGGCGGAAGCACGGCAGGCGGAGAAGGAATCGAATTGGCGTATAAACTAGCACAGCAAAATTTTATTAAAGACGGCAACAATAGAGTAGTAATAGCTACAGATGGTGATTTTAATGTTGGCGCTTCTTCTGATGATGATATGCTGAAATTGATTGAACAAAAAAGAGAGTCTGGTGTTTTCTTAACTGTTTTAGGATTTGGAATGGGAAATTACAAAGACAGCAAAATGGAAATTTTGGCTGATAAAGGAAATGGAAATTATGCTTATATCGACAACATTCAAGAAGCGAATCGTTTTCTTGGAAAAGAATTTAAAGGATCAATGTTTGCTATCGCGAAAGATGTAAAAATTCAAATTGAGTTTAATCCAAATCATGTTCAAGCATATCGATTGATTGGTTATGAAAACCGAAAATTGAATGCAGAAGATTTTAAAAATGATAAAATTGATGCAGGAGAATTAGGTAGCGGACATTCGGTTACGGCTTTGTATGAGATTGTTCCAGTAGGTGTGGAAAGCGATTATGTTCCTTCAGATTTAAAATATACTAAAACGCAGAAAGTTGCTGAAAATCATAGTGATGAACTAGCAACAGTAAAATTTAGATATAAAAAACCTGATGGCAATAAAAGCATTGAAATCGTAAATGTTATAGCAGATAAGAAAACTGACTTAGAAAATAGCTCTCAAGATTTCAAATTTACAACTGCGGTTTCTTGGTTCGGACTAAAATTACGCGAATCAAAATATATTGCAAACAGCTCAAGTTCTGATATTAAAAGATTAGCAAAATCTGGTTTGTCAAATGACGAAGACGGTTACAGATCTGAGTTTGTACGATTGGTTGATGCGGTGAATTAATTATTAAATTCCAAATAATTTAAATTCCCAAATTCCAAAACAGTAATTGGAATTTGGGATTTTTTATTTGAATATAAATTATTGCAATTTAAAATATTGTAATTTTTGATTGCCACAGACCAATTCTGATATTCCGTCTTCATATTCTTCTCCAATATAAAAAGCGACCAAATTACCTGAAGTTTCATCAATATAATAACGCCAAACTTGTTTATTTGAGTAGACTATTAACAACGGATCGGAAGTTAAACTTTTTTTATCTGAAAAGATGATTTTTTCTGTTTTGGCTAAGTTCCATTTTTTTGCTTTATCATAAAGTTCATAAAACAATATTTGGTCAGGATCAATAGTAATCATTTTTCCAACGATAGTATCAGAAGGATCTCTCATTGCCCAAGAGTCAGGAATAAGCAGTTTCCAATTGCCAATAATTTCTTGTTTTTGTTCTGCTCTTACAATGACTTTTAAAGAATCAGTCTTTTTTCTCGATTTGGCTATAATTTCTTTGTCTGGACAAAAACCAGTTTGAGCTAAGGAGAAAAAACCATGGGCGCGGTAAAAATTCTTTTCTTTTAGAGCTTTTTGTCCTTCTTCAAAGAAATATTTTTGTCCTTTCTCCAGATTTAATTTTTCTTCTTGAGAATAGATTGAAGAAGATAAAGTTAAAAGTATAATTAAAAGTTGTTTTTTGATCATTTGAATGTGATTTTAAATTATTTCCAATTCGCATTCTAATAAAAAAAACTATTTCACCTCTTTAATAGTTGAAGAATCAATCCAGCCTTGAGTTCCGTCTGTTAGTTCGATTTTTTTCCAGCCAGCAACAGTTTCTAAGACATAAACTTTTGCTCCTTCATGCAATAAAATAATTCCATTCGAAGATTTTTGAGGTTCATGTCTCACTTGGCTTAATTCAGAAAAAACAATGGCAACACGATCGTTTTCAAAATGACTTTTTTCAGACATTCCAGCTGAAATGCTTAAGGCAAAAGCAACTAGAACAATAAACATTCCGACAAAATAAATTCTTTTTGCAATTGTAGCGCTCGAAAAATAATATCCAATAAAACTCAATAAAAACACAAAACCAAGTGTAACAGAGATTTTAGCCCACACATTATAGTCAAAAATTGAAGTAAAGTTCTGAATCAGTTTGGCAAAACCTACTTTAGGAACTTCTTTGATTTCGTCAATTGTCAGTTTTTTGGCAAACTTTAAATTGTTTAAAGTCTCCGGATCGTTTGGTTTAAGAACCAAAGCTTTTTCATAATTATAAATCGAAGGTGCAACCTGATTTAGTTTGTAATAACAGTTTCCAAGATTAAAATACACTTCGGCAGAATGTAATTTATCTTCTTTTATAATGTTCTCATAAACTTGCGCAGCTTCTTTATATTGCCCTTTTTGGTACAATGCATTAGCCGATTCAAAACGACCTTGCGCAAAGAAAACCTGCGAGATGAATAAAAAGAGATATAGTATGTTTTTCATCTTATTTTGTTTAAACCTAACAGGTTTTTAAAACCTGTCAGGTTTGTTTTATTACGTTTAAACAATCTGTTTTTCTAATTCAGAAATAATCATAACCGCTTTATCATAATCCTGCTGAATCGAAGCGCTCGATGCTGGTGCATAACGTGCAAACTCGCAGTTTTCAGTCAAAGCAATAAAATTCTGAACCGTTTCTGCATTGGCATTTCTAGACAATAACAATTCTCTAATATTGTCTTTGCTCATTTCTGAAGTTTCAATATGCAGTTTTGCTTTCAAGAAATTATGCATTGCTTTTTCTAATGCGATATAGAAAGGCTCTTTGTTGTTAAGATGTTTCTTCGCTTGCGATAAATATTTCTTAGCCAGCTTATTGTTCATTCTAATTCTATTTCCAGTAACATCACTATCCATAGCCTCTTTTTTCTTTCTAGCTAAAATGATGATCGGAATAATGATAAATGGAGCAAACAGTAATCCTAAATACAGATTTGAATCATAAAAATCTTTTTTCGTAATAGGAATTAATGCTGTTTTAGATTTAATATTTTTAAATTGATCCGCTTTGGCCACAACATTTTTAGTAGCCGTTCCCGTATTTGCTTCTGCAGGCGTTGGTCCATCTAAAACATCAATCATAATTTCTTTTGAAGTGATGGTTTTATATGTACCCGTGCTCAAATCAAAATATGAAAACTGCATTGGCTTGATGGCATATTTTCCTCTGTACTGTGGTACAATCGTATATTTATCTGTAATTCTTCCAGACATACCTGTCAAAGAAGTGGTTACGTTTTCATCATGAACAGGATCATACATTTCTAATGCATTTGGTACAACTGGTTTTGGAAGTGTGAATAGCTTCATGTTTCCAGTTCCTTGTGCACTCACGATTAGATCAAGACCTTCACCATTTTTAAGCGTTGTTTTTGATGGAGTAACAGTAAAATTGAATCTTCCGACAGCGCCAGTAAATCCTTCTGGTTTATTGGCTTCAGGAAGCGGTCGCACATTGATAGTTTTGGCGCCAGCAGAAACCACTTTATTGTCTTCTGTAATGATCATTTGACCAAACATATCACGACGATTTGTTGGCAATTGTACGCCAATATCTAAAGAAAGAGGTTCAATAGTAAGTCTTCCTGATTTCTGAGGATATAAAATGGTCTTTTTTAAGATTACGTAGTAAGCCTGCTGACCTTGATATGATCCTTGTTGTACAGAAAGTTGTTTTACATCAATATTCTGATTCCAGAAATCATTGTATTTAGGTTTTGCCAATTCTTTAAAACCAGTAACGCCAATGTTATTAAAATACAGTTTATAAACTACTGTAATAGGTTCGTTTAAGTATGGATTTGTTTTTGAGATTTCGGCAATGAGTTCCAATAATTCATTTCCAGATCCTTGAGGTCTGTCATTTGGATCTCTTTCTTGAGCAACTGCATTGGTTACTGTAACCTTTATCGGATTGGTTTTGTAAACCTGCCCATTGAATTCTATAGCTGCCTGTTTTATTGTTAAGGCACCTTTTCTCTCAGGCTGTAAGATATAAGAATAGATTTTTTGAAAAGAACTGCGTCCATTTATCCACGACTGGCTAATCTGTTGGCTTGGTCCCGCAACCATTTTAAATCCATCAAAAGAAGGTTGCTCGAAATTATCTCCGTCCACATTCATGATGAAGTCAATGCGGAGTCTTTCATTTATTCCAAGCGAGTTTTTGCTGACTCTGGCTTCAAATTGTACTTGAGCCATAAGTCCTTGAAAAGTGATTAGAAATAGAATTAAATATCTTTTCATTACTTGTTTTAGTCGTTGTTTGTTTAACTGTTTAATCGTCTAACCGTTTTGTGTACTAACAAATAAACGATTAAACGATTCAACTTATTTTACCAGTCTTTTTCTGTTTTCTTAGGACTACCTTTTACTTTTTGAGCGTTTACTTTGTCCTGAATTTTCTTTTCTTCATTATTAACAGCATCTAATAAATTCTGAACACGTTCTTTTGATATTCCTCCAGGCTGTGGTTTTGGCTGGCCTTGATTGTCTGATTTATCGTCTTTTTTAGGATCATTTTGGCCATCTTTTTTGTCTTTGTCTTGATCGCCTTTATCGTCTTTTTTATCCTTGTCCTTATCTTTATTTTTGTCCTTGTCTTTATCTTTGTTTTTATCCTTATCCTTGTCTTTGTCCTTATTTTTATCTTTCTGATCGTTTTTAGGAGGATTCTCTTTTAGCTTTTGTTTAGCGTAAGCATAGTTGTAGCGCGTTTCTTCATCTGTTGGATCGTTACGAAGTGCTTGCTTATAAGCTTCAACTGCTTGCGTATAATCTTTCTCTTTCATGAAAGTATTTCCAAGATTATGATAAGCCTTGTGTTTTTCAGGTCTCGTTTTGGCATTTTTTATCGCTTTCGCGTAAGCAAATTTAGCTTCCGAAATCTGATTTTGTCTATAAATGGTATTTCCTAAATTATAAGGCGCTGCTGATTTTTTAGGAAATTTTGATTCCGAAATTCTATAGTTTGCCTCAGCATCAGTAAATTTATTCTGCTTATATTCTTCATTCCCAACAGGCAATGATTTGTCTTTTTCTTGTGCAGCAACTGCAAAAGAAACGGTTAGTAAAATATAAAGAAGTAAATTTTTCATTCTAGTTTTATTTTTTTTCGCCACGAATTTGCTTCGCCTGTTCACTATCGTTCGGGTCACAAATTGGCACTAATTTTTTTATCATTATTTTTGAATTTCACAAATTAAATAATTGTCTTTCGTGTAAATTCGAGTAATTAGTGGCTGACTTTTTTATTTCTTTTCATTAAATAAATCCAACTCTTTGATCCAGTTTGTTTTTCTTTCTAATAAGAAAATATCTAGGAAAAGCAGTAAAAATGCAAATCCGATAAACCATTGAAACTGCGATTGAAATTCTGCCATTTGCGTAGCTTCAAATTCTGTTTTCTGAATATTGTTTAAAGCATTTTTTACATATTCTAAAACCTCTTTTGTGCTTCCGCCGTAAACATAACCACCTTTTGTTGCTTTTGCAATTGTTTTTAAACCTTCTTGATTTAATTTGGTGATTACTGTTTCTCCGTTTTGATCTTTCTGATAGCCTCTTACAACACCATTTTCTTTTAACGGAATTGTTCCTCCTCGTTCTGTTCCAACACCAATTGTGATAATTTTCATTCCTAGTTTATTGGCCTCTTCTGCCGCAGCAGTCGCACCTTCAGAATGGTCTTCACCATCAGAAATAAGAATTAATAATTTGCTGGTTTTACTTTTTTCATCAAAATAAGTCGAAGATAATTTAATCGCTTCATCTAAAGATGTTCCTTGAGAAGAAACCATTCCTGGACTCATGCTTTGCAGGAACATTTTGGCAACACTATAATCTGATGTGATTGGTAAAACAGGAAAAGCACTTCCTGCATAAGCTACGATTCCGATTCTATCACTTCCTAAATTGTTGATTATCTGCGAAACCAACTGTTTGCTTTTATCCAAACGGCTAGGAACAACGTCTTCTGCCAACATACTTTTAGAAACGTCGACTGCAAAAACAATATCGATACCTTCTCGTTTTACGGTTTCCATTTTGGTTCCAATCTTCGGATTTACCAAACCAATAATCAAACAGGTAAGAGCTAGAAGAATTACTACAATTTTTAAAACAGGTTTAAAAACCGATTTCTCCGGACTCAATCTTTTCACCATTTCCAAATCGCCAAATTCACGCTGTGTTCTCCTTTTCCAATACATGTTGAAAAGAAAAATACACACCACAATCGGGATGAGTAATAAGAGATATAAATATTTTTTTTCGTCTAATTCCATAAATATTTTTAAAATTCCAATCTCAAATGACTGTTGAGATAAATTCCAAATTCCAAACTTGTTTTAAACTCCAATTCTAAAAATTCCAAATTCCAATTTGTTATTTGGAATTTCATTTTTGGAATTTTTTAATTTTTTCAAAATTAAATGAAGCTTCTATAAACCGTATTTCTTAATCCAACTTCTAGTAACAGTAAAAAGCCTGCAAATAAAACAAAAAACCTGTATTTTTCGTCATAATCGTAGAATTTCAATTCTTGAATTTCTGTTGTTTCTAGTTTATTGATTGAGTTGTATATTTCTGCTAATTTATCATTGCTTGTTGCTCTAAAATAAGTCCCATCGGTTTTTCTGGCGATGTTTCTCATTAGTTTTTCATCGATTTCAACTTTCTGCATTTTGAATAAGAAACCGCCATTTGGAGCATATGCGTATGGAGATTCTGCCATTCCGTTTGTTCCAAGACCAATTGTGTAAACTTTAATTCCGTATTGTTTTGCAATATCAGATGCCGTTTCTGGCTCAATAAAACCAGCATTATTTACACCATCGGTAAGTAAAATGATAACACGGCTTTTTGCTTTACTGTCTTTCAAACGATTTACAGCAGTTGCCAATCCCATTCCGATTCCAGTTCCGTCTTGTAAAACATTATCATATTTAATGCCTTTTATAGCTTCAAGAATAATGGCTTTGTCACTTGTAACCGGAGTTTTGGTATAGGCTTCAGAAGCATACAAAACCAATCCGATTCTATCATTTGGTCTTTCTTCGACGAAATCTGCAGCAACTCTTTTTAAAGCTTCCATACGGTTTGGCTTTAAATCTTTTGCCAACATAGATCCAGAAACGTCAATTGCCATTACAATATCAATTCCTTTTGTTGTTTTAGTCTGGTTACTAATGTCTACTGTTCTTGGTCGAGCCAAAGCTATAATCAAAGAACATAAAGCAAGAATTCTAAAAACGTATAAAGCAGGTTTGAATTTTGTCCAAAACGATTCGCTATTTTGGAATCCCGCAGTCGAACTCATTTTTAAGGTAGCCGATTGCTGGTTGCGTTTCCAGAAAAACCAGATTATCGCAATCGGAATTAATAGAAACAACCAAAGAAATTCTGGATTTAAAAAAGTGATCTTGCTCATTAGTTGTTTGCTCTTTGAAGTTCAACAGAATTTAGTATTCGGGTCGTGATTTCATTGGCATATGTATCGCCTTCTTCGTGTAGAATCATGATTTGCTGTAAACCTTGATCTTGTTTGAATAATAACAATTCATAGTATGCTTTTGTACTCGTTTTGGTTGCCGGATTCAAAACAGTCATTGTTCCGTAACCTTTTATTCCCTGAATACCTTCGTTTGTTTGAAAATCTTCTTGTTTTACAATAATATTTTGTCCGCCTTGAGCTTCAATAATTTTTAGTGTCCCTTCAAGCGTTTTGTTTAAATCAATATCAGTTGGCTGTTTAAATTTTGATGTTGAAACGGTTACATAGAAATTGTCAATCATGCTTCCGTATGTAAAAAGCTGCATTTCTTTGATAAGTGCCATTGCTTCTTTTGGCAACACTTTTTGTGCGTCCATTCTTTTTAAAACCTTTGGAGTTTCAATAAGAACAGCTGGACTTCCGTAAGCGCTTTTTACCCATTCGCCTTCCAATAATTCTTTTGAAGGATGACCAAGTATATTGTCTTTTACGTAATTGAACCCTTTGGTAACCACAAAGAAAGTTGTTGTAGCAAACAATAAAAGTATGATAGCTGCAACTGCATAACCAATTCTTGCATTGCGCTGTTTTTTAAGCTGTGCCTGAATTTGTTTTTGTCTTTGCGCTTCGTTTAATAATTGATCTTCGATATCCTCAGGAACTTCAGTAGGAATAGCATTGTCAAGCGTCAAAATTACTTTCTGAATTTTGTTTCGGTCATCTGTAATTTCAAAATCAAGTGGTTTAGATTTTGCAAATTTTACTAAATCGGCCTGACGTAAAACGCGCTCCAGATTTTCAACCGTTTCTGGCGTAAGCGTCATTTTCTTTTGTGTTGATGCTATTCTAATTGCTTGAATTAACTCGGAAGTTGTACTTTCCATTGCTGGAATATGAATCGCTTCTTCGATATAATTTCTAGCGATATCAGTTAATTCACTATAGTATTCTTTAATTTCACCTTTTTGAACCAGTTCTTTTTGCTCTAGATTATTTAGTAAACTAGTCGCTTTTTCGATAGGTGTTTTATAAACTTCTTCTTCGATTTTTTTCAGCTGACGCTTTTTAACATACCAATAAACAAAAGCTCCGATTCCGATAATAGCTAAAGCAATTAAAACATAAATCCACAAATTGCCGATTCCTTCGTCAACAGTGGAAATATCTTTAATGTCGTACATTTTTTGCTGTAAAGTGTCCACTTTTACATTGGCAACTTCAACTTTAATCGAATCGCTGTAAAAAGGCTTTTTATCTATTAAAATCTTAACACTTGGAATTGTATAACGGCCAGAATCAAACTGCGTTAAACCATATTTTTTTATAAGTTCGTAATTAGTAGCATCTTTCTTAACCGTATCAATTGGATACGATTGAATAACTTCTAACGGACCAATGTTTTTAAGTTTCGGAAATTCAACTTTTGCTGTTGAAGTTACAACTGTTTTCAAGGTCAGTTTGAACTCGGCACCAATTTTATTTTTGGTAGTATCAATACTTGTTTCCACTTGTTTCTGCTGAGCAAAAATCATAGTAGAAAAAAGCAATAAAAATATATAAAGTTTAAATTTCATTTGATTAACGATTGTTGATTTTAGATTAACGATTTTTGATGGTTAATCAAAACTGCCAAATTTTTATCGTGATTTAAAATAGCCTAATAGTTTAGTAACGTAATTTTCGTCTACTCTGGTATTTACAATTCCTGCTCCAGATTTACGGAAGGTATCTTTAAAGTAATTTAATTTCTCCTGATAGTGCTTCTCATAATTCATTCGAACTGCTTTAGAGCTAGTGTCAACCAATTGTATTTTTCCTGTTTCAGAATCCAGCATAGAGACCATTCCTAAATTTGGAATTTTTTCTTCGCGCATATCATAAACACGAACTCCAGTAATATCATGTTTTTTAGAAGCAATTTTTAAAGTATGCTCGTAAGAATCAGACATAAAATCGGAGATCATAAAAACGATGGCTTTCTTTTTTTGAGTTCCAGATAAAAACTTCAAAGCTTGAGCGATATCTGTTTTGTAGCTTTTTGGTTCAAATTCAATCAATTCACGAATAATTCTAAGTACGTGAGAACGCCCTTTTTTTGGCGGAATATATAATTCTACTGTATCAGAAAATAAGATTAAACCAATTTTGTCATTATTCTGTGTAGCCGAAAAAGCCATCGTTGCCGCAATTTCGGTTACGATGTCTTTCTTGAATTGATTTTTTGAACCAAAAGATTCCGAACCCGAAATATCAACCATTAAAACCATGGTTAATTCGCGTTCTTCTTCAAATACCTTAACGTGAGCTTCGTTGTAGCGTGCGGTTACATTCCAATCGATGTTACGAATATCATCTCCGTATTGGTATTGACGCACCTCGCTAAACGTCATTCCTCGTCCTTTAAATGAAGAGTGGTATTCTCCCGAAAAGATATGATTACTCAGTCTTTTCGTCTTGATTTCTATTTTCCGTACTTTTTTTAAAAGCTCTTTTGTATCCATTTTTTTTAGTGTTCAGTGATCAGTTAGAAAGTGATCAGTCAAGTCCAAATTCCAACAGGTCTTTCTGTCTTTATTAGTGTTCAGTTAAAAGTATTAGTAGGGAACTGAATACTAAAAATCTGAACACTGAGCACTTTTTTTAAGGTACTTCAATCTCGTTAACGATTTTGTTGATAATGTCTACAGAAGTAATGTTTTCTGCTTCTGCTTCGTAAGTGATTCCAACTCTGTGACGTAAAACATCGTGGACAACTGCACGAACGTCTTCAGGAATTACATAGCCACGACGTTTGATGAAAGCATAGCATTTTGCAGCATTAGCCAAGTTGATACTTCCACGAGGAGAAGCTCCAAAACTGATAAGCGGTTTTAAATCGGCTAATTTGTATTTTTCTGGGTAACGCGTAGCGAAAATAATATCTAAGATGTATTTCTCGATTTTTTCATCCATATAAACTTCACGAACAGCTTCTTGCGCACGTAAAATCTGATCTACAGAAACTACAGGATTTACTTTTTCGAAAGATCCTTTTAAGTTTTGACGAATTACGAAGCGCTCTTCATCAATTTTTGGATAATCGATAACAGTTTTAAGCATAAAACGGTCAACTTGCGCTTCAGGAAGTGCATAAGTACCTTCTTGCTCAACTGGGTTTTGTGTTGCTAATACTAAAAACGGACGATCTAATTTGAAAGTTGAGTCACCAATTGTAACTTGTTTCTCCTGCATCGCCTCCAAAAGTGCTGACTGAACTTTTGCAGGAGCACGGTTAATCTCATCGGCAAGTACGAAATTGGCGAAAATCGGTCCTTTTTTAATTGAAAACTCGTTTGCTTTAATGTTGTAAATCATGGTTCCGATAACATCGGCTGGCAATAAATCTGGTGTAAACTGGATACGGCTGAAAGAACCTTGAACCGCTTGAGAAAGCGTATTGATGGCTAAAGTTTTTGCCAGACCAGGAACTCCCTCCAATAAAATATGCCCTTGTCCAAGTAATCCGATCAATAGACGCTCGACCATATGTTTCTGACCCACAATAACTTTGTTCATTTCCATTGTAAGAAGGTCTATAAAAGCACTTTCTCTTTCAATTTTTTCATTTATCGCTCTAATGTCTAAAGTCGTTGTATTTTCTTCCATATAAATATTTTTAAAACCTTGATTTTTACGCCTAATTTTTGAGAGTGCAAATTGAATATTTTTTGATAAGTAAGATGTTAAAGAATGGTTAAAACTTCGACCAATGACTTAATTTTAAGGACTAATTGTGAATCTATTTTTATATTTTTAAGAACTTTGATGATTATGTTTTATAAAAGCATAATTATTACCAAAAATAACGCATAATTATTATGAGCAAAACAGTCTTATCGCCTATAATTTCGGGCACTATGAATTGGGGAGTTTGGGATAAAAACCTTACAACCAAAGAAATGGAAAACATGATACAGGTAAGTATCGAAAACAAAATTACGACTTTTGATCACGCGGATATTTACGGTTCGTATACGACCGAAGCCGATTTTGGAAAAGCCTTTCACGCAAGTAAAATTGATCGTGAAAAATTACAACTAATTACCAAGTGCGGAATTCAGATGATTGCTGAAAAACGCCCTGAAAACAAAATCAAACATTATGATTATTCTAAAGACTATATTATTAAGTCTGTAGAAACTTCTTTGAAGAATTTAAAAACAGATTATGTAGATGTTTTTTTACTTCACAGACCAAGTCCTTTAATGCAGGCTGACGAAATCGCAGAAGCAGTTGAAAAGTTAAAAGGTGAAGGGAAAATTATCGATTTTGGTCTTTCAAACTTTACAAGTTCTCAAACCGAATTAATCCGCAGTAAAACAGAAGTAAGCTATAATCAGGTACAGTTTTCGGCAACGCATTATGAAGCAATGACAGATGGAAGTTTAGATTATATGCAGACGCATGGAATTCGTCCGTTGTCTTGGAATCCGCTTGGAACTGTTTTTAGAGAAGACACCAAAAAAACACGTCGTCTGAAAAAACTGTTCTCTGAGTTGGTAGAAAAATACCATTTAGGTTCTGACACTTTATTATTGGCTTGGATTTTAAAACACCCAGCAAAAATAATTCCGATTGCAGGAACAGTGAACATTGCCAGAATTCAATCTTTAATGAAAGCCGTAGAATTGGAAATGGATAACCAAGACTGGTTTGCTATCTGGACAGAAAGTATGGGCGACGATGTGCCTTAATTTATACTATTCTGAAAAATGATATACCTAGAAAATTTTGAAAAAAAAGATTATTCAGAATTGATCGATTCTGTCAAAAATGCCAAAGATTTAATGCAATTTGGCGGACCAGAATTTGCTTTTCCTTTAACAGAAGAGCAGATCGATAAAACGCTTTCTGATAAAAATAGAATTGCTTTTAGAGTTGCAAATATTTCTAATGGTAATACTATTGGACATTGTGAGATTTATTTTTACGATGGTTTTGCAAAATTAGGTCGAATCTTGATTATGGATCAAAACCAAAGAGGAAAAGGAATTGGCGAGCAGATGGTGACTTTATTGCTGCAATATATTTTTGAAAACAGAAAAGAAAGAAATATTGAGTTGAATGTTTTTGATTTTAATATCGGAGCTCAAAAGTGTTATGAAAAAGTTGGGTTTACTTTAAATCCCGATAAAAAATATTTAAGGGAGGTAGATGGAGAAACTTGGACGGCGCTCAATATGGTATTGAATTTAGAGGAATGGAAAAATAAGAATTAAAATATTTTACAGATTTAGAAGTAATTTTTTAATTCCTTAAAAGAATAAACATAAAAAAAACAGCTATTCTACTTTTTAGAATAGCTGTTTTTTATGTTTTAAGGAGTCTTTATTTTAAAACGAGAGTGTTCATGTTTGTGATTTGCCCGTTTACGACCACCACATTAGGAACAATTAAAGCAGGCAATTGTGAACTTACATCAGGTGTAATGGTTACAGAATAAGTTCCCGCCGGAATACCATTTAGCTGAAACACTCCTAGTTCATCTGTATAAGCTGAAACAGTTGTGTCTCCTATTTGAACTGATACTAAAGATTGGAAAGTAAAAGGTGTTACAATTCCTTTGATTATTCCAGATGTTGCATTTGTAGAAACTCTAATTACAGGATGTAAATTGAAGTTGCCAGAATTACCAGCTTCTACAACTACAGAATGCTCTACATCAAAATCTAATAAAAAGTCATAAGTTGCACCAGCTGTCAATGTTTGGTTAACTTTTAATTTTAAACCCGATTGTTGGGCGCTTGGTGTTTTTAAAGGATAAGTTGTACCGTCTTTAACAACAGTATTGTGTTCTCCAAGAATTAATCGAATTTGACCTAAATATCCAGATGGCACTTCGTTATCTGCCAAAAGCACATTTACGCCACCAGTTAAATCCAATAAATTATATACTCCAGGTTTAATATTTCCTATACTAACCCATCCATCTTCGCCAGTTTCAGAATTGCTTTTAATTTTAACGTCTAAAACTTCAACGTTTACCTGATCGTAATCACCCGGTGCATCTGTCATTCGTACACTTACTTTTGAAGTTTGTGAACCATCATTACTATCACTACTGCTACAGCTTGCTAGAAATAGAGTAGATAATGACGCCAAGAGAAAAATTCTAAATTTGAGGTTTACAGCTTTCATAAGTTTCTTTGTTTTTAAATTAGTAAATTTATAACGCAGAACGAACTTCATTTAGTGTTTTTATGCCGTAATTTTGTGTTGAATTAATTAAACCTTAAGGAAGAGGTAGGTTGATTAAACACGATTTTAATCCTAAAAAAATGATGCATTATTTTAATCTGTATCAAAAAAATAAATAGTTTAAAATGAAAAAGACAGTTTTAATTACTGGAGCAACAAGCGGAATTGGAAAAGCGACTGCTCAGATTTTAGCAAAAAACAATTATAAAGTGGTTCTCTGCGGAAGACGTACAGACCGCTTAGAAGAACTTCAAAAAGAACTTTCAGCTTTTACTGAAGTGCATTCTTTAGCATTTGATGTTCGAAACAAAGAAGAAGTTTTAGAAAAAATAGGTTCTCTGCCAAACGATTTTTCTACAATCGATGTTTTAATTAATAACGCTGGAAATGCTCACGGTTTAGATCCAATTCAAAATGGAAATTTGGACGATTGGGATGCCATGATTGATATTAATGTGAAAGGACTTTTATATGTGTCAAAAGCAATAATTCCGCAAATGGTCGAAAGACAATTGGGGCATATTATTAATATAGGTTCAACAGCGGCAAAAGAAGTTTACCCGAACGGAAATGTATACTGCGGTTCTAAGCACGCCGTTGATGCCATTACAGCAGGAATGCGAATTGACTTGAATCCGTTTGGAATTAGAGTTGGCGGTATTCATCCAGGAATGGTAGCAACAGAATTTAGCGAAGTCCGTTTTAAAGGAGATGTTGAAAGAGCGGCAAATGTTTATAAAGGATTTGATCCGCTGCAGGCAGAAGATATTGCGGATATTATTCACTTCGTGGTTTCAAGACCTTATCATGTAAATATTGCCGATTTGGTTGTTATGAGTACGGCACAGGCGTCTTCGACTATTGTAAAGAAAAATATTTAAATAAAATCGAATGTATAGACGCACAGTAGTGCGTCTTTTTTTTAATTTTAAGTTTTAATAAATTAAATTAGTGCGAATTAGTGCAATTCGTGGCAAAATAAAACCGACATGATTAATAAGCGCCTTTTAATTAAAAATCTCCTCGCTCATAATGACGAAAGCAGTTTTTATGATAAGAAAAGGCAATTGAATCTTCATTCCAGAGAAGGAAAAGGAAAGTTCTTAAAGCACATTTGCGCATTATCCAATTCAAATCCAAACAATAATTCTTATATCGTAGTTGGAGTAGAAGATCAGGATAACGAAATTGTCGGTGATGACTTCTTTGATGATAGCCGAATTCAAAATCTGGTCAACGCTTTCTTAGAAAATCCACCGAAAATTCAATATGAAAACGTTCCTTTTCCCAATCTTCCAAAAGACAAAGTAATCGGTCTGGTTACCATCAAACCTAAAAGCAAAATCTCTTACTTTAAAAAAGGAATTCACACTATTCTTGCCAACAGCATTTTTATAAGACGTGGCAGTAATTCGATCCCTCTAGAAGAACACGAAGAAATCGAAAAAAGCAATCAGAATACGGAAACGGTAATCGGGATTGAAAATAGTTCTCGAAATAGTATTCAATATACTTTAGACGGAGTTATCGATTTTATGAATTTCCGACATAAAGATATGTCTCCGAAATATCATGTTTTTAAAGAATTGTTTGTAATCTGCTGGGCTGGAGTTCCTAAAAAACTGCGTGATAAAACATATCTTTCAAGAGTTGACATCGAATTGATAAACGAACAGATTAAACTTTTTTATTCTGCACAAGATGTGGTTACGATCGATTATAATGATGATACTTTTACCATAACAGAATATGTTCCTTTAGGCTTAAATGACAAAACGAGTTATTATCCGCTAGAAGAGCAAACGATTTATTTTTTTGATAACGGATATTATAAAATTGATCGACAAATGCTTTTTCAGCCACCTGAGTTTAACCGAAAAATGCTGCATCATATTTATAATTCTAATATAGCGCTGCTTAGAAAACTGGAGAAAGAAATTTCTCTATCTGAACGCGAAATGAAAGATCTGGAAAACCTTCCTTCTACTTTTATGATTTGTTATTTGAATGGTTTTGAAGATGCCAGACAGAAGTTAATTGATGCAAAATTATTACTGAAACCTTATAAAAATATCTATTCTTCTTTTAAAGAGGCTTTGAGAGTTTTGCGTAAGATGAAGTATGATGTTCAATAGAAAGGTGCAAAGGTTCAGAGAAACAAAGTGACAAAGGTTTTCCAGTAGAGACGCACTGCAGTGCGTCTAACTCATGTTGAAATTATTATTGAAAATTCAAATACTTTTTTACTTCTTCATACGGAAATACAAGTTCTTTTGGGCCGTCTGCGTAAGATGCGGCTTCGTATGAGTTATAGTATAAAAGTAAACCTTGAGAAGTATAAAAAATGTTTTGAGGCAACTGAAATTTATCATTTTCAAACATTAAACCCGTAGCATTAATATTGGCTTTTTCTGGAATTTTATATTTTGATCTAAAAGTTTTTTCGGCGAAAGCTTTAAACTCATTTTCGTTTTTAAATAACTGTTTGTTGAAAATGGTTTTTCCTGTTTTTTTATCAAACAATAATGATCGGTAGCCTTGATAGCCGTGAGCGCCGCCAGTAAATGTATAATGGTCGATTTTAAGGTTTAAAACTTGATCGGATTCAAATTCGACATTTCCAATAATTTTTGCTTCCCATCCAAAAGTGTCATTTGGGAATTTTTGATGCATTTCTTCGTATGAGGTAATAAACGATTTTGCCAACGATTTATAATCATCAACTTTTACTGAATCTTCTTCGAAAAATACAATCTCTTTTATAACAGCAAAAACTTTTTTATTAATGCTGTCTGATGTTACTTTAATATTTTTAGCAATTGGAACTTCTATCGTGATTTTCGGGCAGTCATTTGCACACGGGATAGTAGATTTCTCTTCAAACGTTTCATTTTCAAATGAAAGCTCTTTTTTGCAACTTGTAAAAATCAAACACAAAAAGATTATAAATAAGTAATTTTTCATATCAAAAAGTGTTAATTATCTACAAAGGTAAGAAGTTGTGTCGCGATAAAATAAATTAAGCGGTAAATTTGTAAAAGAATTAAGGAATTTAAATTTATAACTATATGAAATTCAATACAAAAGTAATACACGGCGGGCAGCATCATGATCCAAGTACAGGTGCAGTTATGCCGCCAGTATATCAAACTTCAACATTTGTGCAAACAAGCCCAGGGAAGCCTTTGGCAGATTACGAATATAGTAGAGCTTCAAATCCGACGCGTACTGCTTTAGAAGACGCTTTGGCAAGTATTGAAAACGGAACCCGCGGATTGGCATTTTCGTCTGGTCTTGCAGCTACAGATTGCGTTTTAAGATCGTTTAAAGCGGGAGACGAAATCATTGCAATGGATGATTTGTACGGAGGAACTTACAGAATGTTTTCTCGTGTTTACAAAGATTCAGGTATTAAATTTCATTTTGTTGATATGACGAATATCGAAAAATTGAAAAGTTTAATCAATGAAAATACTAAACTGATTTGGGTAGAAACACCAACCAATCCGTTGATGAAATTGGCAGATATTCAGGAAATAGCTAAAATCACTCAAGAGAAAAAAATTCTTCTTGCTGTAGATAATACTTTTGCAACTCCTTATTTACAGAAACCTCTTGATTTAGGAGCTGATATTGTAATGCACTCTGCTACAAAATATTTAGGAGGTCATTCTGATGTTATTGCTGGAGCTTTAATTGTAAAAGACGCAGCCCTTGGAGATCAATTGCATTTTCAACAATTTGCAACAGGAGCAACTCTTGGGCCAATGGATAGTTTTTTGGTTTTAAGAGGAATTAAAACTTTGGCTTTAAGAGTTCAGAGACACTGTGAAAATGGAGAAAAGGTGGTAGAATACTTAAGTAATCACCCAAAGATTAAAACAGTTTATTATCCAGGTTTAAAAAACCATCCGTTTCACGAAATTGCAAAGAAACAAATGAAAGCTTTTGGAGGAATGGTTTCGTTTGATTTCAAATCTGGTAAAAAAGAAGATTCTATTGCGTTTTTAGAAAAACTGAAAGTATTTACATTGGCTGAATCTTTAGGCGGAGTAGAATCATTGGCCAATCACCCGGCATTAATGACACACGCGTCAATTCCTGCAGATAAAAGAGCAGAGGTTGGTATAACTGATGATTTGGTTCGATTGAGTGTTGGTATCGAAGATGCAGAAGATTTAATCGCAGATTTAGAGCAAGCGCTTTCTTAAAAAAGAAATTCCAATAAACTAAAATCCCAAATTCCAATTTTGATTACTTTGGAATTTGGGATTTTTATATTTTAGGATTTAAAATTTTTTAGAATATTCAGATACTAAATATGTCTAATGAAAAATCCCAAATTCCAGTTTAATAGTTTTGGAATTTGGGATTTCATATCTTGGTTTTTAATTCTTTTTAGAATTCTAAATAGTAGATGTATCCAAAGTTAAACCAAACCTGCCAGTCGTTAGCTTTGTTTTCTTTGTAAATATCTTTATTTGGGTTTAATCCGTCGATCCAATCTGTGCTGTACATATGAAAACGAGTTTCAAACATTAAATCACTCATGTCAGTCAGTTTGTAATGTACACCAACTGCTGCTGTTGCTGCTAAAGCCACGCCAGTTTCAGTAGAAAATCCGTGTGCACGTCCATCAGAAGGAGTTAAATATTTTCCTGGAGTATTAGCAGGAAGCGTCATGTCTCCTAAACGAGATCCAATCTTTGCAGAATAATAGCTTGCTTGGATACCTAAAGCTCCGTACGGACTGAAGCTACCAACTGTGTTTTCAAAATCGTGAATTTTCATAAAAGGAGAAAATTCAATCTGTGCTCCCAAACTTACTATACTTGAGCTTGCGTGCATGTTTCTTAATTGCGTAGCAAATAATCCATTAGGTTTATGTTCAACCCATTGGCCATGATGCTTTAAAGTAGTTTTGCTATAAGACAGATCAGATCTTACTTTAAAATGTTCTGTGAAAAAGTTTTCTCTATTGTTATTGGCAGAGAAGTTAATAAAGTGCATGACTCCAATGCCAAAACCTGTGTTTCCAACATTATTATCAAAGTTGTTTCTCTCTCCAAAATCGGACTGTAAAGTTACTGGTCCTGCATAGATTCCGATCTCTTGGGCTATTCCTTGTGCTGATACAGCAGTTGAGATGCCCAATAAGGCAAATAATGTGATAAATAGGTGCTTAGGCATTTTTTTGGGGCTTACAAATCGAGGCAAATATATAAAAAACCTAATCGATTCAAAATATTAAATTGCTGTATTGAAAAATAAGTAACAAAATACTTAATTTACTAACTTTTAAAAGGTGATTTGCATGTAAACACCTACATGAAAAATGTGTTTTTTTTGGAATGTTTGAAAAAACCACAAATCGTTTCAAAAAAGTGAAAAATGTAACATCGAATCATTATTTGCTATATCTTTGTCAGTTAAAACGAAAACGTTTTCTTAAACGGGTTTTCTTATTTTTATAAGAGTAAAAATTAAATCTAAATTATCTGAAAATTTATTTCAAAGATGGAACAAAAAATAAATGAGTTTATGGCTCTTGTTGAGTCAAAAAATCCAAATGAGCCAGAATTTCTTCAAGCAGTTAGAGAATTTGCAGAAACTGTAATTCCGTTTATATCTGAGCGTAAAAAATATGATGGAAAGAATATTCTTTTAAGAATCGCTGAACCAGAAAGATCAATAATATTCAGAGTTCCGTGGGTAGACGATAAAGGAGAAATTATTGTAAATAGAGGTTTTAGAATTCAGATGAACTCTGCAATCGGACCTTATAAAGGAGGAATTAGATTTCACCATACAGTAAATCTATCAGTTTTAAAATTCCTTGCTTTCGAACAAGTTTTCAAAAACAGTTTAACAACTCTTCCAATGGGTGGAGGTAAAGGTGGTTCTGATTTTGATCCAGAAGGAAAATCTGATGCAGAAATTATGCGTTTCTGCCAGTCATTCATGACAGAATTATGCCGTCATATTGGTCCAGATCTTGACGTTCCAGCTGGAGATATTGGTGTTGGAGCAAGAGAAATTGGTTATTTGTTCGGACAATATAAAAGAATTAGAAATGAATTTACTGGAGTTTTAACTGGAAAAGGTTTGGCTTACGGAGGTTCATTAATCAGACCTGAAGCTACAGGATATGGAGTGGTTTATTTTACAGATCAAATGCTTCGTACTATCGGACATGAGATTAAAGGTAAAAGAGTAGCTATTTCAGGATTCGGAAATGTAGCTTGGGGAGTAGCTTTAAAAGTAAATGAATTAGGAGGTAAAGTAGTTACAATCTCTGGACCTGACGGATACATTTATGACGAAGAAGGTATCTCTGGAGAAAAAATTGACCATATGGTTGAAATGAGAGCTACTGGAGATAATAGAGCAGAAAGATATTTAGAGAAATATCCAAACGCGATATTCCATAAAGGGAAAAGCCCTTGGGAAGTAAAAGTAGATATCGCTATTCCATGTGCTACTCAAAACGAATTAAACGGAGAGGATGCTAAGAAATTAATCGATAATGGTGTTTTATGTGTGACTGAAGCTGCAAACATGCCTTCTACATTAGATGCTATTAAACTTTTCTTAGATAATAAAGTATTATTCGCGCCAGGAAAAGCTGCAAATGCTGGTGGTGTTGCCGCTTCTGGATTAGAAATGACTCAAAACTCAATCCGTTTAAACTGGACAAGTGAAGAAGTTGACTTGAGATTGAAGGAAATCATGATCGGAATTCATAACCAATGTAAAAAATACGGTGCTGAAGAAGACGGATATGTGAACTACGTAAAAGGAGCAAACATTGCCGGATTTGTGAAAGTTGCCGATGCGATGCTTGCACAAGGTGTTGTTTAAGATTTACTTACTACTATAAAAAATACCCTCGATTATCGTCATAAGATATCGAGGGTATTTTATTTGTGCTAAAAATTAAATAAAATCTTGTTTGTAGTATATTTGCCCTAATCGAATACATTAAATGATGAAAAAAGTATTTTTCTGCAGTTTGTTTTTACTTCTCATTCAGTTGTGCGAGGCACAAGGCAAACTGTCTTGGCAGGGATATTTTTCATTTAATGAAATAAAAGATATTTCTGAGTCGGCTACGAGTGTATTTGCTGCTTCAGAAAATGCATTGTTTGCAAAAAATACGGCGACAAATATTCTTAAAACCACGACCACCGTTGACGGGCTATCAGGTCAGACCATTTCTGCGGTTTATTATAGTGAGACATTCAAAAAAACAATAATCGGCTACGAAAATGGCTTGATGATTTTGATTAATGATGTTGACGGAAGTATTCTAAAAGTAGTTGATATAATTAATAAACAACTGCCAGCAAACACAAAAAAGATCAATCATTTTATGGAAGATCATGGGCTGGTTTATGTTTCTTGTGATTTTGGAATTGTGCAATTTAATTTGAAAACTTCTCAGTTTGGTGATACTTATTTTATTGGTGATAACGGCGCTGAAATAAGCGTTAAACAAACCACTATATTTAACGGATTTATTTTTGCAGCAACATCGAGTGGTATTAGAAAAGCAGATAAGACGAATGGCAATCTTATAGATTACAAGCAATGGTCGGTTGTAAATGGCGGAAATTGGTCTAGTGTAGAGGCTTTAGATACTGAGCTTATTGCGATAAATGATTCTGGATATATTCATAGATTCAATGCAAATACATTTGTTGGGTTTTTGCAATTGCCTCAGACAGCTGTAGATACAAGAGCAAAAAATCATAGTTTATTTGTTACCACTGCCAATACGGTTTATGTTTATAATAATCAGATGGTACTGAACCGACAAATTACAAATTCTCAGGTTTTAGATAATACTTTAAATTTTAGCTGTGCAACGGCAGTTGGAAATCAGATTTTTATTGGAACAAAAGAAAAAGGATTGTTTGTCTCTTCTCTCAATACTATTGCCGCTTTTGAGAATAATACGCCTGCGGGGCCTGTTCGAAACAATATTTTTGCCATAGATGCAGGTTCAAGTGTTTTATGGGCGGTTTATGGCGATTATGATGTTTCCTATAATCCTTATCCTTTAGATAATTACGGAATCAGTAAGTATAATGCTTCAGGATGGCTGAATATTCCGTATTCTGAAGTGTATGATGCAAAATCAATTGCAAAGGTTCTTATTAACCCAAACAATGAAAAACAAGTTTATGCAAGTTCATTTTTTTCTGGTTTGGTGAAAGTTGAAAATGATGTTCCGACTTTTTTATACAACGAAAAAAATAGCGGTTTAGAATCCTTAACAACAGGAGATCCAAATTATATTGATATCCGTATCAATGCAACAGCATTTGATAAATCTGCAAATCTTTGGGTAACAAACAGCCGAATTAAAAATGGGCTCAAAGTTTTAAAGGCAAATGGACAATGGGGAAGTTATGCTATGACTGCTATTTTAGACAATGCTGGGGAAAGTAATTATTCGAGTTTGGTTATTGACCGTAATAATGTAAAATGGATTGGAACCAATAAAGATGGAGTTGTTGGTTTTAATGAAAGTGGTAATGTCTTCAAAAAAATGACTTTTGGAGTTGATACAGGAAATCTGCCTATTGCAGATATTAGAGCTTTAGCTTTAGACACAAAAAATCAGCTTTGGATTGGGACAACAAAAGGTTTGAGAGTTTTATCAAATATCGGAAGTTTTCAGTCGGAAAGTCAGCTAAAAGCAAATGCAATTATTATTACAGAAGACGATTTGGCTCAAGAGTTATTATATGAGCAGTTTATTACTTCTATTGTAGTTGATGGCGCAAACAATAAATGGATTGGAACTGCCGATTCTGGAGTTTTTATGGTTTCGCCAAATGGTCAGGAAACCAAATATCATTTTACCATAAATAATTCTCCGTTACCAAGCAATTATGTAAACGATATCAAGATAAATGCTAAAACGGGAGAAGTTTTTATTGCAACCAATAAAGGATTAGTTTCATTTAACGGAATTGCAACAGATGCAAACGATGATTTGAGTAATGTATATGTTTATCCAAATCCGGTTCGCCCAAATTATAACGGAACAGTAAAAGTTGCTGGATTAATTGATAAAGCAAATGTTAAAATTACTGACATTGCAGGCAATTTAGTTTACGAAACAACTTCGGAAGGCGGAACGATCGAGTGGGATACAACTGCTTTTGGAAAATACAAAGTAGCTTCTGGAGTTTATATGGTTTTTATTTCTGCAGAAGATGGTGGGGAAACTAAGGTTAAAAAAATAATGATAATTCGTTAGTATTCAGTCGCAGTTTTCGGTCACAGTCACAGTTTTTAGTTTTGGATAGAAATCTAAAATCTAAAATCTACAATCTAAAATTAAAAATGCTCGTCAAAACAAAAGCCATAGTAATTTCAGCATTAAAATTTCAGGAAAAAAGCTTGATTGTAAAATGCTTTACACTTTCAAGCGGACTGAAATCTTATTTTGTGCGTGATGCTTTTTCTAGCAGAAAGGCAAGTCAGAAGATTGCCTATTTTCAGCCGTTTTCGATTTTAGAAATTGAAGCTGTCCATAAAAATAAAGGCACGCTTGAAAATTTTAAAGAAATAAAAACGGCCGTTCCATTTCAAAGCATTCACACTGACATTGTGAAAAGTACAATGGTAATGTTTCTTTCAGAAATGCTCCATTATTCCATTCAGGAAGAAGAAAAAAACGAACAGCTTTTCTTGTTTTTAGAAACGGCGCTAACTTGGTTAGATCATCATGATGAAATTTCTAACTTTCATTTAATACTCCTCTTAGAAATTACAAAATACCTCGGTTTTTATCCTGATTTGTCAGAGGTTAATCTTCCTTTTTTTGAAATGAATGAAGGGATTTTTACTCTTTTTCAGAATGGGAATGTACTTTCGGAACATGAAACCAATCTGTTTAAAAAACTCCTTGAATTAAAATTTGATAATGATCAAAAAGTTTTTCATGTTTTGGAAAGACAAATTCTACTGAGAATTCTGATTGATTATTACAGTTTACATTTAGAAGGATTCAAAAAACCTAAATCTTTAGAGGTTTTAAAGGAAGTTTTCTCTTAAATCAATAAAAAAGATATTATTTGTTGCGGAATCTACTCAAAATTTCCTTGAATTGGTCTTTTTTACCTTATCTTTTATCTATTTTCCTCAAAATTCCTTACTTTCGCACCTCGTTTAAGAAAAGGATAAAATGAGTACAAAATTTACTGAATACAAAGGACTTGACTTGCCAACTGTAGCGTCTGAAGTTCTTGATTTTTGGAAGAAAGAAAATATATTTGAAAAGAGTGTAACAACTCGCGAAGGTGCTGAGCCTTTCGTATTTTTTGAAGGTCCGCCTTCAGCAAACGGATTGCCTGGTATTCACCACGTAATGGCACGTGCGATTAAAGACATTTTTTGCAGATATAAGACTCAGAAAGGTTTTCAAGTAAAAAGAAAAGCTGGATGGGATACTCACGGTTTGCCTGTGGAATTGGGTACCGAAAAAGAATTAGGAATTACAAAAGAAGATATTGGCAAGACCATTTCTATCGAAGAATATAACGAAGCGTGTAAAAAAACCGTTATGCGTTATACGGACGTATGGAATGATTTGACCGAAAAAATGGGGTATTGGGTTGATATGGATGATCCGTATGTGACTTATAAACCAAAATATATGGAATCTGTTTGGTGGCTTTTGAAACAAATCTACGATAAAGGTTTGTTGTACAAAGGATACACGATTCAACCGTATTCTCCAAAAGCAGGAACTGGATTGTCTTCTCACGAAGTAAATCAGCCTGGAGCTTATAGAGATGTTACGGATACTACAATTGTAGCGCAATTCAAAACTTTATCAGAAACACTGCCGAACTTTTTACAAGGATTTGGAGATATTCACATTTTAGCTTGGACGACAACGCCTTGGACACTTCCGTCAAATACAGCCTTGACAGTTGGGCCAAAAATCGATTATGTTTTAGTTAAAACTTTCAATCAATATACTTTTGAGCCAATCAATGTGATTTTGGCTAAAAACTTAGTTGGAAAACAATTCGGAAAAGGATATTTCGTAAGTGAAGACGATGCTGATTTTGACAATGTAAAAAATGGCGACAAAAAATTGCCATACAAAATCTTAACAGAAGCGAAAGGAGCAGATTTAGTAGAAATCCGTTACGAGCAATTATTGCCATACGTATTGCCATACCAAAATGCTGAAAATGCATTTAGAGTAATTTCTGGAGATTTCGTTACAACAGAAGACGGAACAGGAATCGTGCATACGGCTCCGACTTTTGGTGCAGATGATGCTAAAGTAGCAAAAGAAGCTAAGCCAGAAGTACCGCCAATGTTGGTTTTAGACGAAAACGGAACAGCAGTTCCTTTAGTTGATTTGCAAGGAAAATTCACTTCTCATGTAGGTGATTTGGCTGGTAAATATGTTAAAAACGAATATTACGATGCAGGACAAGCTCCAGAGAAATCTGTAGATGTTGAAATCGCTATTCGTCTTAAAGAAGAAAACAAAGCTTTTAAAGTTGAAAAATACGTGCACAGTTATCCACACAGCTGGAGAACAGACGAGCCGTTATTATACTATCCTCTAGATTCATGGTTCATCAAAGTAACCGATGTAAAAGATAGAATGTTCGATCTGAACGAAACTATCAATTGGAAACCTAAATCTACTGGTGAAGGACGTTTTGGAAATTGGCTTAAAAATGCTAATGATTGGAACTTATCTCGTTCTAGATATTGGGGAATTCCGTTGCCAATTTGGAGAACAGAAGATAAAACAGAAGAAGTTATTATCGGTTCTGTTGAAGAATTGTACAATGCAATCGAAAAGTCAATCGAAGCAGGTTTCCAAAAAGAAAATCCGTTTAAAGGGTTTGAGATTGGAAATATGTCTGAATCAAACTATGATTTAATTGATTTGCACAAAAATGTTGTTGATGCTATCACTTTGGTTTCGGCTTCTGGAAAACCAATGAAGCGCGAAAGTGATCTAATCGACGTTTGGTTTGATTCTGGAGCGATGCCTTATGCACAATGGCACTATCCTTTTGAGAACAAAGATAAAATTGACGGAAACAAAGATTTTCCAGCGAATTTCATTGCCGAAGGAGTAGATCAGACTCGTGGATGGTTCTATACCTTACACGCTATCGGAACTTTAGTTTTTGATAAAATAGCGTACAAAAACGTAGTTTCAAATGGTCTTGTTTTGGATAAAAACGGAATTAAAATGTCTAAGAGTAAAGGAAATACCATAGACCCGTTTAAAACCATTGCAGAAAACGGCCCAGATGCTACACGTTGGTATATGATTATGAATGCAAATCCGTGGGATAACTTGAAGTTTGACCTTGAAGGAATTGCTGAGGTGAAACGTAAATTCTTCGGAACACTTTATAATACCTATTCGTTCTTCTCGTTATATGCAAACATCGACGGATTTAAATATGCTGAAGCCGAAATTCCGTTAAACGAAAGACCTGAAATTGATCAATGGATTATTTCTGAATTACATTCGCTAATCAAATTTGTTGACGAATGCTACGAAGATTATGAACCAACAAAAGCGACAAGAGCCATTTCTGACTTCGTTCAGGAAAACTTAAGTAACTGGTACGTTCGTTTATGCCGTCGTCGTTTCTGGAAAGGAGAATACGCTAAAGATAAAATTGCGGCTTACCAAACGCTTTATACTTGTTTACTTACAATCAGTAAACTTAGCGCTCCAGTAGCTCCATTTTTTATGGATAAATTATACAGAGATTTGACAGCTTCTACGGGAACCGAGGATTTTGCTAGTGTTCACTTGGCAGAATTCCCAAAATTTGTCGAAAACTTTGTTAATAAAACGTTGGAAAGCAAAATGCAGAAGGCGCAAACGATCTCATCTTTGGTGTTGTCACTACGTAAAAAAGAGATGATTAAAGTTCGTCAACCTCTGCAAAAGGTAATGATTCCAGTACTTGACGAGAATCAGCGTGCTGAAATCGAAGCAATTTCGGACCTTGTAAAAGCCGAAGTGAACGTGAAAGAAATTGAACTTTTAGACGATGCTTCAGGTATTTTAGTGAAACAGATTAAGCCTAATTTTAAAGCTCTTGGACCACGTTTTGGTAAAGATATGGGTCTGATTTCTAAGGAGATACAAGGTTTTTCTGCAGATCAGATTAACCAGCTAGACAAGCAAGGGACGCTAGATATTGTTATTGCAGGAAATAGTGTAACTTTATCATTAGAAGATGTGGAAATTACATCACAAGATATCGAAGGATGGTTGGTTGCTAATTCAAACGGAATAACAGTTGCGCTTGATATTACTCTTACCGAAGAATTAAAAAATGAAGGTATCGCTAGAGAATTAGTTAATAGAATACAAAACATTCGTAAAGATTCAGGATTTGAGGTTACGGATAAGATTAAAGTTCAAATAAAACGAGACGGTATTTTAGAAGATGCAGTTTCAAAAAATGAAGACTATATTAAGTCAGAAACATTAACAGACGAACTGGTTTTTGCTGACACGTTAGAAAACGGCACAGAAATTGAGTTTGATGACATTAGAACCATTATATTAATTTCAAAATAGTTAGAAAATGATAGATGAAATTACAAGATACTCTGACGCAGATTTAGCAGAGTTCAAAGAGATAATCCAAGCAAAAATTAAAAAAGCGCAAGAAGATCTTGATTTGATCAAAAGTGCCTATATGAACGATTTGAATAACGGAACTGACGATACTTCTCCAACTTTTAAAGCTTTTGAAGAAGGAAGTGAGACCATGTCAAAAGAAGCGAACTCTCAGTTGGCTATCAGACAAGAGAAATTCATTCGCGATTTAAAAAATGCTTTATTCCGTGTAGAAAACAAAACATACGGTATCTGCAAAGTAACAGGTAAATTAATTAGCAAAGAAAGGCTTAAAATCGTTCCTCATGCAACAATGAGTATCGAAGCTAAAAACTTGCAGAGATAATTATAAAATATCTTTAGATAGAAAGAAAACGCTCCTAAAAAGGGAGCTTTTTTTTTGTTTAATGTTCACTGAAATTCAGATTTGATGATGTAAATTACTATTGAAAGAAATTATTTATAATTAATCAAGATAAGCTAATTTTAAGGTTGTTTTTTTTGTAAGAATTAAGCAGGTGAAATTACCTAAGATTTTTTGCAATAAATAAAAAAAAACCGCCTTGGTTAGGGGCGGTGTTTTTTAAAAGTAAAATTGTTGCATAATTACGCTAGATTTTTTTCAACGTCTGCTTTGTGTTTTCTTAAAATAGCTCTTGTCATACCTAAATTTGCTTTTGAAGCGTCAGCTGCAAGATAGATCATGAATTTTTTGTTAGGAGAAATATCGATAATGTGAATTTGATTCGATAATGTAATCAAAATATCTTCGATGTCCTGGTTTAAATTAAGTGCTTTTACAGCGCTCAATTTAGCTTTTACAACTTCTAAGTTGTACGCAGCGGCTAATTCAGGATCAAAACTAGGATCGACTGTTAGGTTTCCAAAGCTTAATCCAGATTCAATCTCTGTTACTGCTACAGCGATAAAGCCGTTTACGTTAGTTTTCATTTCATTTAAAAACACGTTTAAAAAATCATTGCTCATAGTTCATTTGGGTTATTTGTTAATAGAATTTTATGTTATTTCAATAGAGAATTTTTGCTTAATTCAACAGAAACTTCTTCTGTAGAACGCATTAATAAGGCCAGATTACTTCCTTCTTTAGAAAAAGCAACGATAAAGTTAGAGCCGCTTATTTTGTTTCCAACAATAACGCCTTCAGCACTTTTTAGGTATAATTGTTTTAGAGAGCCTTTTTCTAAATCAATTAAAAATTTTTCGCTCATAGATAAAATAGCTGCACTCATTGCGGCAATACTGTCGCCGTAGTCAAGATTTAAGGAAGTGATAAGTTTTCCTTTTCCGTTCAAAATTAATGCAGCAGTAGATTTTGTGCTGACAAGAAAGTCGTTTAGTGTAGTTGTGATTTCATTCATGATTTTGTAGGATTTTGGGAGGAATGTTAAATTTAGTTTGTGTTGGTATTCGTTTTCAAAAATTAATGCAAGTTATCCTAAACAAGTGTTAATTTTTATTAACAAATATAAATTAAATTATGTATCATTGTAGTACCAAATCAGTAATAATTTTAATTATTTACGACGAAAAACTTACATTATGGCTAAAGTATTGAAATTCAAAGAAGTAAACTCTGATGTAGAACGCAGAATGAAAGAATTTGAAAAACTGCGTGTTAAATTTAAAGCAGATGTAAAAAAGGGTGAAGCTAAGAAACTGGCTGCCGGAAAAGAGAGCAAAGGAATCTTTAAATCGATTTCAGATTTTTTCTCCGACAGTCCGAAAGCGCCAGCAAAAGCAGCTGTAAAAAAGTAAACTTTACTACGTTTAGATTAGCAGATAAACTTGTTTGGTTTGTTGCAAAAGAATTAACGCTCCTTTAGGAGCGTTTTTTTTGATTTAATTGTTATTTTTGCCCATCAAAAAATCATAAAATGTCATTACGAAAAGCGTATTTCCTTATATTTCTAGTTTTAATTGTTGATCAGCTTTCTAAAATTTATGTCAAAACAAATTTTGTTCTTGGTGAAGAAGTTGTAATTGCTGATTGGTTTAGAATTCATTTTATTGAAAATGAAGGAATGGCTTGGGGAACAAAAATACCAGGAGAATACGGAAAACTGATTCTGACGGTTTTCAGAATCTTTGCTGTTGTTGGAATTGGCTGGTGGCTTTCTGATTCTATAAAAAAACGTCACTCTACATATTTAGTGGTTGCTATTGCTTTGATCTTTGCAGGAGCGGCAGGAAATATTATCGATTCTGTTTTCTATGGAGTTATTTTTGATGACAGCACGCACAACCTTGCAACAATTTTTTCTCCAGCTCCTTATGGAACATGGTTTCATGGATTAGTCGTAGATATGTTTTATTTCCCTATTTGGGAAGGAAATCTTCCAGAATGGCTTCCATTATTCGGTGGAAAGCATTTTGCCTTTTTTAATGCTATTTTTAATATAGCCGATGTTGCAATTTCTACAGGTGTAGGGATACTTTTGGTTTTTAACAGAAGAGCTTTTCCTAAACACGCATAAATTCCAAAATTTTCCAAATTCCAAATTCCAATATTTAGAGCATTCGCAATAAATAGATATTGGAATTTGGAATTTTTCATTATTGGCATTTAATATTATTGTATTATTTTTACAATACTAAAAACCAAACTTATGCAAAGTCCGTCTTTTTTCATTTATGATGCTTCTGCGGGATCAGGAAAGACGTATACATTGGTAAAAGAATATTTAAAAATTATTCTTTCTTCTCCAAAAAACGATGCATACAGAAATATCTTAGCCATAACTTTTACCAATAAGGCTGTTCATGAAATGAAAAGCCGTATTGTTGGAAATTTATCTGAATTTGCAAAAGACGATCCGTCTCCAAAAGCGGCTGATTTAATGGAAGATCTTTCACGCGATACTGGACTTTCGATCATTAAAATTAAAACCAAATCGCAGCAAATCATTAAGCACTTAATTCATAATTATGCTGCTTTTGATATTTCTACTATTGATAAATTTACACATAAAGTTATTCGTGCTTTTGCACATGATCTTAATCTTCCAATGACTTTTGAGGTGACTTTGGATACCGAAAACTTATTGGTTGAAGCTGTTGATGCTATTATTGCGCAAGCGGGTGAAGATGAAACTTTAACCAAATTGCTCATCGATTTCACAATGGAAAAAACCGATGACGACAAAAGTTGGGATATTTCTCGTGAAATTCTCGATACAGGTAGATTGGTTTTGAATGAAAACAATCGAAATGAAATTCTGCATTTTCAAAATAAAACAATCGGAGAGTTTGTTGAGATTAAAAAGAAAATGCAAGGGCTTTGTAAAGAATTGGAAGAAACCAATGAGGGTCTTGCGGCTAAGGCAATTGAATTAATTGATAAAAACGGAATCGACCCAAAGTCATTTTCAAGAGGAACTTTTCCGAACCATTTGCAAAGTATTAGTGACGGGAAATTTAATCCGAAAAATAAAACCTTTCATGAGTTTGATGATATTGCGATTAATAAAACGGCTAAAGACCGAGCGTTAATCGAAAATATTATTCCTGAATTACTTCAAATACTGAAAGAGATTTATCAGAATTTCGAAAAAAGAGATTTTTACAAAGCCTTTCTAAAAAATATTACGCCACTTTCTTTGTTGAACACCGTAAGTAATGAACTTGCAAAGATTCAATCAGAACAGAATATCTTATCCATTTCAGAATTCAACGCAATAATTCACCGCGAAATTCAGAATCAGCCAGCGCCGTTTATTTATGAGCGTTTGGGAGAGCGTTATCGAAATTTCTTTATTGATGAATTTCAAGATACATCAGAAATGCAGTGGCAGAACCTGATTCCGCTGATTGATAATTCGCTTTCTGGTTTGGATGATTTTGGAAATAAAGGAACTCTTATGATTGTTGGAGATCCGAAACAATCTATTTATCGCTGGCGCGGAGGAAAAGCAGAGCAATTTATAGAACTGAGTAAAGAAGAGGTGGCTTTTTTTCATCATGAAAAAGTAGTAAAACATCTCGATACAAACTATAGAAGCTATAGCGAAGTCATTGAGTTTAACAACGCTTTTTTTAAATTGATTTCTAGTGAATTTTCAAATGAAGATTATAAAAATCTGTACGAAAATCATAGTTTTCAAAATATAAATTCGAAAAAAGGCGGTTATGTAAACATTTCATTTCTTCCAATTATTGATAAAAATGATTTTGCAGATGAAGACGATGTTGTAGAAAAATCAGATTTGTATGTTTTAGCAACTTTAAATACGATTCAAGAAGTAGTTAAGCAAGGTTTCGAATATAAAGACATTGTAATCCTGACTAGAAAAAGAGATCAAGGAATTGCAATTGCTAACTATTTGACGGAACAGGGAATTCCGTTGCTGTCTTCGGAAACATTAATGATTCAGAATGCGTCAGAAGTTCGTCTGATCATTCATCTTCTTAGATATTTAAATAATAGCTCAGATCTAGAATCAAAAGCTAACTTTTTGCATTTCTTGGCTTCAACGAAAGATTTGTCAATGCCAGTTCATGATTTTATTGCGATGGGAATGAATCATCGATTTGAAAAAGAATTTGAAGAATGGCTTTTAACTTTTGATGTTTCTTTTTCTTTTGAAGATGTTAGAAAGAAATCTCTGTATGAAGCGGTTGAAATTATCATTTCTAAATTCATTCTTCCATCAGAAGGGAATGCTTATGTGCAGTTTTTCTTGGATATTGTTTTGGAAAGGGATATTAGAAATCAGGCAGGAGTTTCAGATTTTTTAGTTTTTTGGGATAAAAATGCGGAAAAATTTAGCATTCCATCTCCTGAAGGAAATAACGCTGTTCGAATCATGACTATTCATAAGTCTAAAGGTTTGGAATTTCCAGTCGTAATTATGCCTTTTGCAGATGAAGATTATAATCGAAAACCAAAAGATAAGTTGTGGCTAGACACAGAAGAAATAGATTTGGGAGTTCCAAAAGCTTTAGTTGATAATAGTAGTGCGGTTGAAAGTTTTGGAGAAAACGCATCGGCAGTTTTTAATTTAAAAAAACAAGAAGAGCTTTTAGATAATATAAATGTGCTTTATGTTGCTCTTACTCGCGCTGAAGAACAATTGTATGTTATTTCTCAATCGCTAAAAGCTAAAAGTGATGGTGAATATCCGAACAATATGGCTTCCTTTTTTATTAAATTTTTGATTCATGAAGGAGTTTATGATGAAGAAAAATTGAATTACGAATTTGGAAATAAGGCTAGATTGTCAAAAGCGTCAAAAATTATTGATATGGTTAAATCTATTCCAATAGTGAAAGAAGTTTTAAATCCTAAAAATATTAAAATTGCTCAGCGCGAGGCTTTAATGTGGGGAACACATCAGCAGGAAGCGATTTCCTATGGAAACATTGTTCATGAGATTTTGGCTTTTGTTAAAGATAAGTCAGATATTGATTTGGCTGTTACAAAATCGCTCGAAAATGGTTTGATAACTTATGATCAAAAGGATCAAGTACTGCAGACTTTGAAAGAAATTGTAAATCATCCAGAGCTCAATATGTGTTTTGATGGAAATCATACGGTTCTCAATGAGCAGACGATCGTTCAGAAAGAAGGAAGAATTTTAAAGCCAGATCGGATTGTGTTTCTGGAAAACAAAGAGGCTTATTTGTTGGATTATAAAACTGGAGTGTCTAATGCTAAATATCTGCAGCAAATTCAGGAATATCAAGATGCAATTGAAGATTTAGGGTACACAGTGTTAAAAAAAGCTCTTGTATATATAGGAGAGGAAATTGAAGTAGTAAATTTGTGAAAAAATTAATCAGATGTTAAAGAAAAAACGAAGCTTAATTTTGGTTAAGTTGTTAATTTTTAACGTTTTAAATAAATAAAAAATGTACGGTAAAATAAAAGAACATCTGCAGAAAGAATTGCAGACGATTGAAGAAAATGGAATTTTCAAAAAAGAGAGAATTATTACTTCTCCACAAGGTGCTGAAATCACAATTTCGACAGGAGAAACAGTATTGAACTTTTGTGCTAACAATTATCTAGGGCTTTCTTCGCATCCAGAAGTGGTGCAAGCGGCAAAAGACGCGATGGATACACATGGTTTTGGAATGTCGTCAGTACGTTTCATTTGTGGAACACAAGATATTCATAAAACATTAGAGAAAAAGATTGCTGATTTTTACGGTACAGAAGACACTATATTATATGCGGCTGCTTTTGATGCAAACGGTGGGGTTTTTGAACCTTTATTAGGAGAGGACGATGCTATTATTTCAGACAGTTTAAATCATGCTTCTATTATTGATGGAGTTCGTTTGTGTAAAGCAGCTCGTTATCGTTATGAAAATAACAATATGGAAGATTTAGAGCAGCAGTTAATTAAAGCAAATGAAGCTGGTGCTCGTTTTAAATTAATTGTAACTGACGGGGTTTTCTCTATGGATGGTTTAGTGGCGCCATTGGATAAGATCTGTGATTTAGCTGATAAATATGATGCAATGGTAATGGTGGACGAATGTCATGCTGCTGGTTTTATTGGAGCGACAGGAAAAGGAACTCTTGAAGCAAAAGGAGTAATGGGAAGAGTAGATATCATTACAGGAACTCTTGGTAAAGCTTTAGGTGGTGCTATGGGAGGATACACCACTGCGAAAAAAGAAATTATAGAATTACTTCGTCAGAGATCTAGACCATATTTGTTTTCAAATTCATTGGCACCTGCAATTGTTGGGGCTTCGATAAAAGTATTTGAATTGTTAGAAAAAGATACAACGCTTCGTGATAAGCTAGAATGGAATACCAACTATTTTAAAGAAGGTATGAAAAAAGCAGGTTTTGATATTATTGACGGAGATTCTGCAATTGTTCCAGTTATGCTGTACGATGCAAAATTATCTCAGACAATGGCAAACGAACTTTTGAAACAAGGAATATATGTTATTGGTTTTTTCTTTCCGGTAGTTCCTAAAGAGAAGGCTAGAATACGTGTACAGCTATCTGCAGCACATGAAAAAGAACACTTAGATAAAGCAATAAATGCCTTTACAGTTGTAGGTAAAATGTTAAAAGTTATATAATTACCACTTTGGTTAAATTTTTGTAGGTTTTTTTTAACATTTCATTTTGTATTTAAAAAATTTGGTGTTACTTTTGCTTGTAATTAACTAAATTGTAATTAAAAAAATTAAGTATGAAACATCTTAACAAACTTTTAGTTGCTGTATTGATGGCGATGGGTTTAAGTTCTCACGCGCAAGACAGTAACAATCCATGGGCGATCTCTTTCGGGGTTAATGCTGTGGATACTAGAACAAGTTCAGGTGCTGGTCATGGTTTCTTTGACCAACACTTTTCTCAGCCATTTGCTGTAAAAGACAACTGGAATATTCTTCCATCTTTATCTTACATTGGAGTAAATAGATATGTAGGGCATGGTTTCTCAGTTGGTTTACAAGGATCTGTAAACAAAATTGATAAAGCGGTTTATTTTAGACCAACTGCTCCAGGGCACGATGGAAGAGGTAATGTGGTAACTAATCCTGGTGATTTAATGTACTACGGAATTGATGCTACTATCAAATACAGCTTCCAAGAATTAATTAAATCTAAAGTAATCGATCCTTCGTTATCTGTTGGTGGAGGTTATACTTTCCTAGGAGATGATAGTTTCGGAACTGTTAATCCAGGTGCTGGAGTTACTTTCTGGTTTACAGATGCAATTGGTCTTGAGCTTGCTACAAGATATAAATGGGCTGTTGCAGCAGGTTCAGGAGATAATCCTGGTAGAAATGATCGTAATGGAGAAATTGATACTCCATCTCATTTCCAACACACTGCTGGTTTGATTTTCAAATTCGGAGGTAAAGATACTGACGGGGACGGAATCTATGACAAAGACGATGCTTGTCCAGATGTTGCAGGTTTAAAACAATTCAACGGATGTCCTGATACTGACGGAGACGGAATCGTTGATGCTTCTGACGCTTGTCCAGATGTATTTGGTTTAGCTGCATTAAACGGATGTCCTGATACTGACGGTGACGGAATCGCTGATAAAGATGATGCTTGTCCAGATGTTGCTGGTTTAGCTGCTTTAAAAGGTTGTCCTGATACTGACGGTGACGGAATCGCTGATAAAGACGATAAATGTCCTACAGTTGCTGGTCCTAAAGAAAACGGTGGTTGCCCATTCTTAGATGCTGATAAAGATGGTGTTGCTGACAAAGATGACGACTGTCCTACAGTTGCAGGTCCTGCTAGTAACAGAGGATGTCCAGAAGTAACTTCTGAGGCATTAGAAGATCTTAAAGTTCAAGCTAGAGCAATCTACTTCAACTCAGGAAAAGCTACTTTCAAAACTGGTGACAAAGAAACTCCAGCTAGATTAGATGCTATTAAAGAAATCCTTAAAAACTATCCAAACGCGAAATTCTCTATCGAAGGACACACAGATAGTACAGGTTCTGCTAAAATCAACCAAAAACTTTCTGAAGAGAGAGCTAAAGCTGTATTAGATGCATTAGTTCAAAGAGGTGTTAACCCAGAGAACTTAGAAGCTAAAGGATTTGGATCTAGCCAACCAGTTGCAAGTAACAAAACTGCTGCAGGTAAAGCACAAAACAGAAGAACTGAAATTAGACACATTGGTTCTAAATACCAAGGTAAACTATAATTAGTTTTCTAAATAAATATGAAAAGCCATTCTTAATTGAATGGCTTTTTTTATTTTTATACTATGATAAATGATTCTTTTCTTCAAAAAATTGCCTCTGTTGTGATTCAGGATTATGTTGGAAAACTTTCTGAAATAACTATAATTCTTCCTAATAAAAGAGCAAAGGTTTTCTTGATTGAAGCACTTAAAAATGCAACTTCAAATACTATAATTGCGCCACAGATTACTAGCATAGAAGATTTTGTTCAAGATGTTGCGTCAATTCGTGCTATAGATTCAATTGAACTATTGTTTGAATTCTACGAGGTATATTTATCTATTACAGAAAAAAATAATCAACAGTCATTTGAATTATTTGCAAATTGGGCAAAAACTCTTCTTCAAGATTTTAATGAAATAGACAGATACCTTTTAGATCCTTCACACATTCTGTCTTATTTAAAAGATATTGAAGATATAAAAAGATGGGGACTTGAAGTGGATCAAAAAACGAAGCTTCTTGAAAATTACATTGATTTCTGGAAATTACTTCCTGTTTATTACGAGTCGTTATATAATCATTTGCTGTTCAAATCGATTGGATATCAAGGGCTGATTTATAGAGAAGCAGTAAATAACTTGAATCATTTTTCAAATACTATCGGAAATCGCACTTTTATTTTTGCAGGATTCAATGCTTTGAATGCCGCCGAAGAAAAAATTGTGCAGCATTTATTAGCGCTAGATCAGGCAAAGATTTATTGGGATGCAGACCAAGCCTTTCTAAATGATCCGTATCATGATGCTGGACTTTTCTTAAGACGATTTAAAGAAAGTTGGAAACACTATAAAGGAAATGTTTTTGAATGGATTGTGGACGATTTTTCGCAGTCCAAAAACATTCAGGTAATTGGAACTCCTAAAACAATCGGCCAAGCCAAATTTGCTGGAAGTATTATTGAGAGTTTAATTGATCAAAATCCGGATGCTTCTTTAGATAAAGTTGCAGTTGTGCTTGGTGAAGAAAATTTATTAGTTCCTGTTTTGTATTCTCTTCCTGCGTCTGTTGGTGCTTTGAATATTACAATGGGATATTCGGGAAAGAACAATCCGTCACAGATTTTTGTTGCTAAATTGTTTAAAATGCATACCAATGCGCTTTCTCGTAAAGGGGGCAGTTATGTTTTTTATTATAAAGATGTGCTTGATATTTTAACGCATCCATTGGTGGAGCCGTATGCCAATGCACAAAAACTGGTAAGGATTATTAAAGAAAACAATTATACTTTTATTACGCATCATAAAATTTTAGAACTCCATCCTGAGTCCTCGAGTTTTTTTAATTTGTTGTTTGAAAAATGGGAAAATGGTTCAATTGCTGTTCTAAAGAATATTTCTACATTGTTAATTACGATTAAAGATCATTTTAGTAATGATAATGAAGAAGAAAAAATCGCAAAAGCATTTGTATACGGAGTTTTTAAAGTAATTAATAAGCTTATTAATTATTATTCGAAACATCATCATATTGATAATATCGATACGCTTTATTCGATTTATAAACAAATTATAGACTTGGCCGAAGTATCTTTTGAAGGTGAACCATTGCACGGTCTTCAGATTATGGGGGTTTTAGAAAGCCGTGTTTTAGATTTTGAAACCGTGATCATAACTTCTATGAATGAAGGGAAATTTCCTGCTGGAAAATCTCAGAATTCGTTTATTCCATATGATGTCAAAAGAGAATTGGGGCTTCCGACATTTAAAGAAAAGGATGCGATCTATACCTATCACTTTTATCATTTGCTTCAGAGGGCTAAAAATATTTATTTGATTTATAATACTGAAAATGACGGATTGGACGCTGGTGAAAGGAGTCGTTTTATTACGCAATTGGAAGTTGAGAAAAAATCAAAGCACAGCATAACGTTTGATATTTATAATCCGGAATTGCCAAATACGGCTTATGAACCCATCTCTGTTTCTAAATCTGAATTGGTAATGGAAAGATTGAAAGAAATTGCTATTAATGGTTTTTCACCTTCTGCTTTGACTAGCTATATACGAAATCCGATTGAGTTTTACTTTCAAAAAATATTGAGAATCCGTGAAGTAGAAGAAGTTGAGGAAAATATCGCTTTGAATACTTTGGGAACAATTATTCACGAAACCTTAAAAGCACTATATGAACCTTTTATTGGGAAATTTATTTCTGAGACCGATCTTCTAAATTGTTTCAAATTGTTGGATGATGAAGTTTTGAAGCAGTTTAAGCTTGTTTATAAGGAAGGAGAAATTAAAAAAGGAAGAAATCTTCTAGCCTTTGAAGTGGCAAAACGAAATGTTTCTAATTTTCTGAAAATGGAGTTGGAATCTGTGAAAAATAATGAAGCGATTCAGATTGTTGCTTTAGAGCAGACTTTTGAGCGCGAATTTACTCATCCAAAACTGCCATTTCCTGTTTTAATTAAAGGTAATGTAGATCGTATAGAACGCAGAGACGGAAGAATTAGAATTATTGATTATAAGACTGGAAAAGTAGAGAAGTCTAATGTAATCTTGAAAACTTGGAACGGATTAACACAGGAGCTTAAAAACGATAAAATTATTCAGGTCTTGGCTTATGCTTTCATGTTTGAGAAAGAAGCAGGGGGACTTCCGATAGAAGCAGGAATCATTTCGTTTAAAAACTTAAAATCTGGATTTTTGCCTTTTGGCTTCAAAGAAGAAAAAGAGTTAGATGTTGTAGTTACATCTCAGGTATTGGATGATTATTTGGAAGAAATTGCCAATTTACTGGGAGAAATTTTTGATGTTAATATTCCTTTCGAGGAAAAAATCTAGACTCTTTCTATCAGAAAATTTCAAAACATATTTGAGTTTTACAAGTCAACTTTGATTGTGAATTTGACGGTCTCTGTTATTGCATTTCTTTTTGGGGGAGTTGATCATTTTTTATTGATGATAGCCACACTAGGTTTTGCATCAAGTATTGGGTTTAAAGAAATGTATCGCCAAAATGAATATTTATTTTATATGAATAATGGTTTTTCGAAAAGAAGGCTTTTGTTTTACTGTTTCTTGCTCAATTTTGCGCTTGTATTTTTGTTTGCTGTCGCGTTAATTTCAATTCAAAAAATATCTTGAAAAAGCATATTCTTGAAATAAGTGGTATTCAAAAAAGTTTTAATGATAAATTATTGCTTTCAGATATTTATTTGAAATTGGAAACGGGTCAAATAATTGGTCTATTTGGTAGAAATGGCTCTGGAAAATCTACATTATTGAAGATTATATTTGGGATAGTGCCTGCTTTAGATAAAAGTATTTTTATTAACGGAATTTCAAAGAATAATTCTTCTGTGTTGTTAAATGAAATTAGTTATCTACATCAAAACCAATTTATTCCAAATCATTTTTCGGTTTTTCAAACCATTCGGTTGTCTGTCGATAAACAAAAAATATTTGTTTTTTGCGAAGATGATTTTTTAAAACCTCTCTTGAATCAAAAAATTAAGGATTTGTCTTTTGGAGAATTACGTTATCTTCAGATTAAATTGATGTTTTTTAATCAATCAAAATTTGTATTGCTGGATGAACCGTTTAGTGGTTTATCTCCAAAAATGATTGAGATTGTAATGCTATTAATTAAAGAAAATTCTGAAGAAAAAGGAATAATCCTTACCGATCATAATTATAAAAGTGTGATAGGAATTGCAACAGATCTAAGAATGTTAAAGGAGGGTAAGTTGCGGGTAATCAATAAAAAAGCCGAACTTATCAGTGAAGGTTATCTGGCAAATTCGACAATTTTTTAGACGCTATTAGCTGAATATTTTCTTGAAAAAACCTTTTTTAGATTTCTCTTCAGAAGCCGTAGTATTAATGTGTCCGTTTTCAATACGAAATCTTCTAAACTTCTCCAATTTTACATTTAAGTCAAAGCGTAATTCGTCAACAGTTTTCATTTTTAGTAAATTTTTTTGCAAAGCTATAGAAAAACTTTTGTGAAATGCAATAATCTGCAAATGTTAATTTTAGAAATGAGTTTTGTTAAGTAAAATGTTACGTTTTTAGTATTATTTGCTTTTTATGTTAATTTTTTTTGCGTTTTTTTTGCAAAAAAATGGGATTAATTAAGTGATAAATAAAAGTGTGCCAGTACGTTATATTGCATCTTTTTTTAACAAGTGTTTATCGCACAATTGCTAATATTAAAATATCTTTGGCGCTTCCAAAAACATGACAAAATAAGAATATGATTGATTTACAAACACTGGTGCAAGAGACTGGCGCAGAGTCTGGGCTAAGTTTTAATATTGATGGCATCTTAAACGAGTCTGTGAATTTAGAATATGACGGAAATGTAGCAGCAATGATCGGAATGATCTTGAAGATGTGCCTTGAAATGTCTGAAGACGTTAACAATGGAGATCTTAAACAAGTTATGATCAAAAATAATGACGGAATTGTTGTGGCAAGCAAAAATCAAGATGATAATTGCGTCGCGTTGCTTTCTAAAGATTTAAGTAAAATGGGGCTATTGCTGAGAAGAATGGATTCTGTTTTTAACAATTAATTTAAAACCAAATATTTTAATACACATGTCAGATTTTTTGCAAAACTTTCAAAACGATTTAAAAGAGAATATTAACGGATTTATTGCTGTTTCTGTTACAGAAGTTGAAACAGGAATGTCTTATTGTTCGTTAACAGTAAAATCAGATTTTGATCCAGAATTAGCTTCTGCTTATAATTTAGAAGTTGTAAAAGCAAAATTAAATGCGATTAAAGCTTTAGGATTAAATCAAAAAATTAATGATATTTTAATTACCCTGACAGATCAGATTCATATTATTGATGTTTCTGAAGACGGAAGATACTTTATCTACTTGGCAGTAGATTCGACTAAAGCAAATCTTGGTTTGACAAGAGCGACTTTATCCAAATACAAAAAAGATATTACTTCAAAGTTATAACGATATTTTGCCCCCAAGAATGAGAAAAAGGCTGTTTCAACCCTAGGTTAGAAATGGCCTTTTTCGATTTTACTATTTAGATTTTTATTCAAAGAAATGTGACAAAGCTGTTTTTAATTCTTCTTTGTTTTCTATTTGGCTCATGTGTCCGTCCTCAAAAGAAATTAATTCTGCAGTTGTGTCCTCGATTTGCGAAAGGCTTTCTTCGTAGTTTAAAACAGGATCTTTTTTGCCTAGAATCAATAAAACTGGAAAACGGTTTTCTTTTAAAAGCCATTCTCTATCTTTTCTGATTTTCATACCTTCTTGAGAAGCAATAATTCCTTGTAAAGGTGTTTTCAAGGCTTCAGTTTTTACTTCTTCTATTTCTTTCGCTAATCGTGTTCTATTATTTTCGCTGAATAAATTAGCAATTGCTAAACTTACAAAGCTAACGTAGTTTTGTTTTACGGCTTTAATTGCTCGAGTTCTGTTTAGTTTTTTCTCCGCGCTGTCTTCTTTTGAAGTTGAATTTAATAAAACCAATTTCTGAATTTTCTGCGGATACAATTCGGCGAAAGCCAAGCCAACATAACCACCCATCGAATGTCCAACAATTGTAGCTTTTTCAATTTTTAAATATTCCAAAACTTCATTTACTGCATTGGCATTATCTTCCATTTCGTGAACATAACCCAATGGTTCAGATTCGCCGTGGCCTAATAAATCGATGGTGACTACTCGATATTTTTCTGAGAAAAAATCAACATAATCTTTCCACATTTTTTTGTTTTCCAGAAAACCATGAAGTAAAACTATTGTGTTTCCAGTTCCCGAATCTGAGTATGATATTTTAGTATTTTTATATAAAAGCGTTTTCAAAATGAAAGATTTTTTGTTCTGAAATACAAAGTTAAGAAAGCTGAACTAAAATATCGTGATGTCTTGATTTAATTGGGAAATCTTTAAAATAGCTATAAATTTATTTATAACAAACTGATGCCTGAAGAATAATAAAAAATGGCTTTCGTCTCTGAAAGCCATTCTAATTAAAATCTATTGTCACCGTCCAAGAGATTTCCTAATCCGCCAAGAAGACTCCCTTCTTCGCGACTGTTTCCGCCAGATCTTGGCGCCGAAGCAATAATTCTGTCAGCCAATCTAGAGAAAGGGAGCGATTGAATGTAAACCGTTCCAGGACCTTTTAAAGTGGCATAAAATAATCCTTCGCCACCAAAAATTGAATTCTTAATTCCTCCAATAAATTCAATATCATAATCTACATCTTTGGTAAAGCCAATAATGCATCCCGTATCTACTTTTAGGACTTCTCCATGAGCCAGTTCTTTTTTGGCCATTGTTCCTCCAGAATGTACAAATGCCATTCCGTCTCCTTCAATTTTTTGCATGATAAAACCTTCACCGCCAAATAATCCGCGACCTAATTTCTGAGAGAATTCTATTCCGACAGAAACGCCTTTGGCAGCGCATAAAAATGAACTTTTTTGACAGATAAACTTGCCTTGAAATTGGGTTAAATCAATCGGAAGAATTTTTCCAGGATAAGGCGATGCAAATGAAACTTTGCTTTTGGTATTGCCTTGATTTAAAAATGCGGTCATAAACAAACTTTCACCTGTAAGAACTCTTTTTCCTGCATTTAAAAGTTTGCCAAACAAACCTGAGCCTTGTTGCTGAGAACCGTCTCCAAAAATGGTTTCCATTTGGATATTGTTTTCCATCATCATAAAACTGCCGGCTTCGGCAATTACAATTTCTTGTGGATCTAGCTCTATCTCGACATATTGCATTTCCTCTCCAAAAATCTGGTAATCTATTTCGTGCGCTTGCATAATTTCTAATTTTTTTGTTTTTAGAATTAGACTAATAATGCTGAATAATGTTACAATCTTTAGCGTACTTAAGCTGTTTTTAAGAACATTATATGATTTTGTTATTTTAAATTAGTCTTAATTATGTATTTAATTGCTTTAAATTCTATATTTTTGCACCGTTATTATATTTTATCAGAATGGCATTAGTTAGTGATTTGACCACCAAAGTATTATTTGAAACCGAAAAAGGATACAGTTATCAATGTGATTTGACCAATAGTATAATTATCAATTTTGTTGATACAGTGTCAAGTTATAAAATTCAGGATTTTTTGATTTTTCAAAGAAAGGTTAATAGCGTTGACATTCTTAACATGCTTTATGACTTGTCTGATCAGTCAGATGCTCAGTTAATTGAAACTACTAAAAGAAATTTTTCCAGAAATCTTACTATCTGCGAAATAGTGCAGTTAAGAGATTTATTAAACGGAACTAAATTTACCCTTACATTGCATTCTATGCTTTGCAATATTGTTAACGTAGAGCTTATTTAGATTCTTACTTAGATTAAATCCAAATTTTCAGGCAGTTAGAGATGCCGTCTTTAATTTTTGTAATTTTACACGTATAAAAATTAAAGGTTATGAAAGATTTACTAAGAACAAGTACTTCATTAGTTGAAGGAATCGAAAATATATTGAACTTACAGGCAAAAATAGAAAGCGACGCTTCAAACAAATATTTAGCTATGGCAGCATGGTTAGATAGAAACGGTTACGCAAATACAGCGTCTTATTTGTACAAGCAAGCCGAAGAAGAAAGAGAGCATTTTCTAAAAGTTTTCAAATATATTACCGACATGGGAGGGATTGCAATAACACCATCTGTTCCAGAAGTGCAACAAGAATTTGCTTCTTTTAGAGAAGTATTTGAAATTGCCTTGCAAAACGAAATTGCAGTTACTCAAGCAATCAATAAAGTAATCGCAAAATGTAGAGCGGAGAATGATTATGCTACTGAAGACTTTATGATGTGGTATGTAGCTGAGCAAAGAGAAGAAGAGAAAAACGCAAGAAGAGCTTTAGAGCTTTTTGAATTAATCAACGGAAATGAAGCTGATGGAAAGTTCCAATTGGATGTTCAGATTTCAAAAATCGGATAATAAACGATTTATATAATTTTAAAAGGAGCTGTCTACAAAAGGACAGCTCTTTTTTGTTTGTCTTATTGTAATTCTATAAATATTTCACCCCGCAGGGGTTTTTACAGTTAGAATAAATTTTGTAAAAATTTCGTCCAACAAAAAAGCTGTCCTTTTGAGACAGCTTTTTTAAATTTTTATGATTTTAAAAATGAATTAATATCCGAGAAATACTTTTCTCTTGCATCGAGCCATCCGTAATGTTTGGAATGTTCCAATAAAATCAGTTTCGAATTTGGAAAAGTCTGCTTTGCTAATTCTCCAATTTCATTGCTAATAATATCTTCTTTTCCTTGAATAATTAAAACAGGGTTTTTGAAATTCTTCAGTTTAGATTTACAATCAAAATTCATTTTCTGCATATCAGACCATAACAAACTATTAATTGTCGAATTTCCCTGAGTTAATCTTTCGGCTATAATCGGAATAAATTTCTGATCGTAAACATAAGCTGGTGCCATCGCACGTCCGCGTCCTAAACGGGCTTTATGCGAAGTGTCACCTTTTTCAATTTTATCGTTCCAATAATTCATAGAATCTTTTTCGATTTGAGAAAGACTAGATTCAATCAAGTTCGGACCTTTTAATAAAGATAAATCGATACCTCCCGAAGAAGATAAAACCAATTTATTGATACTATTCGGATAGATTGTTGCGTAATATGAACCGAGCATTCCGCCAAAAGAATGTCCGAGAATATTCCATTTTTTAATTTTAAGATGTTTTCTTAAGGATTCAATATCATCGGCCATTATTTTCATAGAAATGGTCTTGGCGTCTAATTTTGAAAGTTTCGATTTTCCGGTTCCTCTTTGGTCGTAAATAATCGTTTGCTGGCTTTCGCCCAGAACTTTCGCCATATCTTCAAAACCATTACTGTTCATTCCAGGGCCTCCATTTATAATTAAAAGCGGTTCGCCTTTTCCGAATGTTTTGTAATAGGTTTTACTTCCATCACTATTCAGCGCAAAACCTTCAGCCTGAGCAAAAATATTTGAAGCAATGAATAAAAAGCCAATAAGAAAAATCTTTTTCATCAGAATATTATTCATTCATCAACGTTTCGATCTCGTCTGCTTCAACAGGAATGTTTCTCATTAAGTTAAACGGCTCTCCTTTTTCTTGAACCACAACATTGTCTTCTAAACGGATTCCGAATTTTTCTGCTGGAATGTAAATTCCTGGCTCAACTGTGAAAACCATATTCGCTTTCATTGGTTCGTGAAGCAATCCGTAATCATGCGTGTCAAGTCCTAAATGGTGAGAAGTTCCATGCATGAAATATTTTTTGTAAGCTGGCCATTCTGGATTTTCGTTCTGAACATCGGCTTTGTCTATTAAACCTAGACCAAGTAATTCAGAAGTCATAATTTTACCTACTTCAACATGATATTGTTTCCAAAGCGTTCCAGGCGTAAGCATTTTTGTAGCTTCGTTTTTTACTCTCAAAACAGCATTATAAACTGCTTTTTGACGATCAGAAAAACGTCCAGAAACTGGAATTGTTCTTGTCATATCGCTTGAATAGTTAGCATATTCTGCAGCAACATCAAGTAAAATCAAGTCGCCTTCTTTACATTGCTGATTGTTTTCGATATAGTGTAAAACATTTGCATTGTTTCCAGAAGCAATAATTGGCGTATAAGCAAAACCTTTAGAACGGTTTCTGATGAATTCGTGAGCCAATTCAGCTTCGATTTCATATTCGGTAACATTTGGTTTTACGAATCCTAACAATCTACGGAAACCTTTTTCTGTAATATCGCAAGCATGCTGAATCAAATCGATTTCTTCGCTTTCTTTTACAGAACGAAGCCTTTGTAAAATCGGGTTGCTTTTTGCAACGTTGTGTGCTGGATAACGTTCTTTCCACCATTTTACAAAACGAGCTTCGCGAGTTTCAGTTTCAACTGTAGCGCGGTAATGTTCGTTGGTATTGATGTACATTGTATCGGCATACGTCATCATTTCATTCAGAACTTTATGAAAATCTTGTAGCCAATAAACCGTTCTAATTCCAGAAACCTGAAAAGCACGTTCTTTAGTTAGTTTTTCACCTTCCCAAACCGCAATGTGATCATTGGTTTCTCTCAAGAAAAGCATTTCTCTTTGGTGCTCGTAAGGAGCATCTGGAAACAAAAGCAAAACGCTTTCTTCCTGATCAACACCACTCAGGTAAAAAATATCTCTGTGTTGTGCAAAAGGCAAAGTACTGTCGGCACTAACTGGATAAATGTCATTTGAGTTGAATACGGCAACAGAGTTAGGTTTCATTTCAGCCATGAACTTTCTGCGGTTTTTTACAAAAAGAGCGCTGTTTATTTGATGATATTTCATAATTATTTCGTTTTTGAACTTCGAATTTCAAAATTAATGATTTTTGAATTAGTGGCGTATAGCAGATTTATTAAAGTTTTCTTATTTGTTGTTTTTGCCACAAAGACTCAAAGGCACAAAATTTTTCATCCTGCTTTGTCTTCCTGAGCGAAGTCGAAGGATCTGCGCAAAGTAGGATTCAAACTTTGAATATAAAAAAATCAGAAGCTTTCAATTCAAAGCTTTTGGTTTTTCTTTTCATAGCATAGATTCTTTTCGTTCTCATAATTATCTACAACGATAAAAAAAATGATTTTCATAGAATACGGTTTCCCGTAATTAAATTGTTTTATAAATAATAATATTTGTAGAAAAAATAAACTAACCTTAAATTTAATGAAAACTAAAATTAATCTCTTTGCAATTTTCTTTTTTGCCTCCCTTTTAATGACATCTTGCGTATCAGAAGCAAGTTTAAGTGGCGATAATACAATTCAATCTTTTAGCATAACAAAAGAAAGTGTTACCAAAGAATTTCCAATTGAAGGCAACTCGATAAATGGTATCGTAGAAAGTACATTCGAACTAGAAAACATAAGTTTAGAAATTTCAATTCCTAAAGGCGCAAATATAAACCCAGATCCAGCAACAATTAAGTCTATTAATGGGCCACTGACTTTTGTAGTTACGGCAGAAAATGGAGATGTAAAAAGTTACTTGGCCGACATAAGAAGAGAGCCAAGTACTGATAATTTTATCTTAGAATTGAATGTGAAAACTCCAAATTTGGTATTGAGTGCTGATATTAATAATGAAAGAGGATTAATAACCAAAAGAATCCCTGAAATTAATGATCTTAAAAATTTGGATGTAGAATTAAAGTTTTCAAAACATGCAACTATAACGCCAGATCCTAAAACGATAAAAGATTATTCTGAGCCAGTAAATTTTACTGTTAAATCAGAATCTGGGGCAGAAAAAATCTACCAAGTAAAATTAGAGTATATGAATAATTACATATCTAGATCATGTTCTGAATCAAATGCATCAAAATGGTTTGGTGGAGATAATAGAACAAATGCTCCAGATATTTTACCTTTCGATAGAAATATTGGAACTGGGCAAACTGTAATAGTTGATAAAAATTTAGTTCCTTCTACTTTTAGAATTCACCTTCAGGAAGGATTTGTATATTATGAAGGTAGACAAAAATATAATAAACCAGTAACTTTGAAATTAATTGTCAAGGATGCAAATCGTAATATTTTAGCCACTACAACTACAGAGGTTTCTGAGTCTTTTAATGGAGGATTTATTCCGTTTGATCTGCAAGCGCTAAATCTTTATTTAGAAGCTAATAAGAAATATAGTTTTTATTGGTATTTAGTTGACGGAGAAAAATTAGGTATTTATGCAGCTAGTTCAGCTAACACTAAAGCTGGAGATGGATTCTGTTTTACCAGTGGTTATTCTGGAGAGTCTAGAATTAGTAAAAAAAATAGTCTAGAAGATGCAAATGTTTGGTTTGACCATGATTGGCATTTTAATATAGAATTGGAAGGAAAAGAATAAATAGAATCTGAAAAAACCGAAGTCAATATAAGGCTTCGGTTTTTTCTTTTAAAGGTTGTAGGTAGCCACAATCTTGTTATTTCGATGAGAAAAAACATTTTATAGATTATGGTGTTTTGTATATTGGTATTCTACTTTAATTTAAAATGATATATGGAAAAAACTAATGATTTGATTTTTGACAGTTTGCTGGAAATTGAAAAAAAAGCAAAAGAAGTTATTATAACAGATTTAAAAGATTCACAAAATGAAGCATATAATTCATTTTATAATTTATGGGAAAGACAAAATAGAGAAGAACATGATAATTTAATGATAGAGGAATTAAAAAATAATATTGAAAAATACTGGCTTGCAGAGAAATATAATAGCGATATTGATAAAAGTTTCAATATGATCTATTTTGAACATGGTGGTTTGTATGGCGGAGAATTAGAAGCTTTTGCCGTTGATTTTAATGATTCAGGTCGAAAAATATCAGAACTTGAAATCGATGACAATCAAATGGAATATTTGGATACTATTTCTTGTCTTCCAGCTTTTCTGTCACCGACTTTATATCATTTAACAGAAAAGATACAAGGGGAAGAGGATAATTTTGATGATTTTCTGGATGTGAATAATATTTATGAACTATTTGAAGCTACAGCATTAATAGAAATGAATAAATTGTTTAAAAGAGCTGATAAAGAAAAAGTATTCCAAAAATTAAATTTGAAAAAACCTTTTTATTTAGCTGTTGCAGAACATGATGCTGGCACTCCTAAATTAATTTATGTTATTGAATAAATTAGAATTCTATTTCAAAAATCAAAAAAATAGGATGAATATGTTCAATAGTACAAGTGGAAATTTAAAAGGCTTTAAAAATGAAAGAATTAGTAATAGAAAGCGAAGGAATAAGAATCAAAGAGTATTTTATACCACCTTTTGAGTTAAGAGAAGGGGAGTTACTTGTTTTATATTTGTATGAAGGGGCTCATTTTCAAGGTATCAAAACGGAATTAGTTAATATTTTTACTGGAAAAATAAAAAATGAAAATGTAACTGTTATTAAGCCATTGACTTATGTAGATTACTTTAGAGAATCAAAATTTAGAAGTTTGTTTTTTCCATTAAGAGTTGGCGAATATTTAAAGAAAAAAGCAAATCTAGAAAGCAAATTTATCCAGAAAATTTATGAAATTCCGTGGATTAATAAAAAGACGAAAATAAATGAACTTCATTGGAATTCTAAAAGACTACTTTCATTGTATGCAACATTCTCTAAAACAAAACATATCGTTTTTGAATTAGCGGGACAAGGACCTGTTGATGCAAAAGAAACATATGATATTGTTAGAAATGAAATTAGAAATGGAGGCTCTGCGATACTTATTGATTGGGTTGCCGATATGAAAAATGATTGTGATAAATTTATAACTTTAGAATGGCTGTCAGTGTAAATTGATGTGGAAAACGTGAAATCAAACCAGAAAATAAGAAAAATAGAACCTAAAGATTTAGACTTCGTCTACAAAGCAATCTGCGAACTCGAAAATGAAATTTTGGATTTTGAAGTTTTCGAAACAATATTCAATGAAAACATTTCAAACCCTAAAAACCTTTATTTGATTGCTGAAAACGAAAATGAAGGTTTAGGTTTTATTAGCTTTCATACTCAAAATTTGCTGCATCATTGTGGATTGGTTGGTGAAATTCAGGAGTTTTTCATTCACAAAAAATATCGCGGTCAAGGCGTTGGAAGATTATTGATAAATGAGATTTTAGATTTTGCTGACAAAAATAGTTTGAAAAGTATTGAAGTGACGACAAATAAAAAGCGTGTAGAGAATGTAGCGATTTATGAGAATCTTGGTTTTACTTTGAGTCATAATAAGTTTACGATTTATAAATTATAAAAGTTGAGAAAACAAACTATGAGTACAAAACAACGTTGCTTGATCGGATTAGTGTTTTTTCTAATCAGTTATTTATTCTTTTCTAAACTTTTACCAAGTTTAAGCGAATCGATAGATTTTGCGCATTGGTTTAATTTAATAGGAGCTTGTTTTTTATTGTCTTTTAATGATGTGTTTCCAAAAACTAAGACAAATAAAGTTGCTTCTGTTTTGACAGCTTTGGGCGTTATTGCACATATTGGTCTTTGCACAATCGATTTTATAATGTCGAGCTACGGAAATAATGAAATCGAAAAAGCCGAATTAAGTCAGCATATCAGCAATTCTCCATTACTTTTTTATCCGTTTGTGGCTGTTGGTCCGTCTTTGCTTTTTCTGGGTTTAGCAGTTCATGCATTTACTTTTATAAAGACGGAAACTTTAAAATCTTTAATGGTAATAATTGGTGCGGTTGCTGTTGGAGTTTCCTTTTTTGCTTTGAAAAACGGAATTTTGATGGTTTTAAGCTGTTTGATTTTTGTTTTAGGATTGGGATTGTTGCTTTATAAAAAAGAAACAGGAAAAGTCTGAAAAGAATAAAAATTGTATTTTCGTTCAATAATTAAAATCAAAAAGATTTGAAAAAACATATAAAATACCTAATTGCACTCTTTCTGACTTTGGTCGTGATTGTGGGCGATGGTGCTTTATATTCTAAATCTGAATCGGCAGAATATTACGAATCTTCATTTGTAATTTTAAGAAGAGAATCAAATCTCAAAAGTTCTCGTTTATATAAATTCGGACAAGTTGTTTCTTGGAATCAAATAAGGTTTTCGATTGTTTTGAGTTTTCTTAAAATCGAAAATGTCTTTACTTTTCAAATCAAAAAACTGCTGAAGCTTCAAAATTTCCTTCATCAGAAACTAACATCATTTATAAATCAATCTGTTTTTATAAATGAAATAATCATTTCAATTCATTTCAGTAAAAGTTTATACAGCGCTTAAGAAAATTTATTTCTAAGCATAGATGATCAATAATGTCTAATCATTTATCATTTTTAAAATGTATAAACAAAATAAAAATTCTCGTTTGGAGCAATCTAAACGACCACTTCTTCATTGGATAAAAAGAAAATTTATAATTATTATAACGGCTTTTATGTTAGGAATGTCTAACGGAATAAATGCCAAAGATCGCTCAATTAATGGAAGTTTTGTGCAAACAGAACAACAGGATAAGAAAGATTGATTTTTTTTGCCAAATGGCAAATCGAGTAAAAATAACTTTAAGTAACTTGCAGTTATGAAAGAGTTTATAGATTATATTTTGCAGTATGGCGATTTGAACCAACAGCAAATTGATTTAATTACCAAAAAAGCGGATGTGCTTGAACTTCCAAAAGATGAATATTTTTCGGAAGCAGGAAAAATTGCGCAACAAGTTGGTTTTGTATTGGATGGTATTGTTCGAGTTTGTTATTACAACAACAAAGGCGATGAAATTACCAAATATTTTATTGATGAAAACAATATGGTAGTTGATTTGGAAAGCTTCAATAATGATATTTGTTCCCATTGTTATGTACAGGCGGTGACAGATTGTAAACTTATCGTTTTTTCTAAAAAAGACTGGAAGGAACTTTTGGATATCATTATTCCGTGGAATACTATTGTAAATAAAATTATTTCAAGAGCCTTAATACAGAAAGTCGAAAGAAGAAGTCCTATGGTTACAGAAGATGCTGCGACACGCTATCTGATGTTTTTGAAAATTTATCCCAATGCAATCAATCGTATTCCGCTTTCTTATGTTGCTTCCTATTTGGGTATGACACAATCTTCGTTGAGCAGAATTAGAAAGAGCATTCGATGAAAATTGCTTTTTGCCAAATGGCAAATGATTTCATTCCTAAACCAATCACCTTTGTGTTATTAATTTTAAATAGTAAAAAATGAAGTCAGTATTAATAACAGGAGCCAACAGGAGTATTGGTTTGGAATTAGTAAAACAGCTTTCTAAAAAAGGATTATTTGTATATTTAGGAAGCCGCGACCTAGAAAAAGGTAAGGCTGTGGTAAAAGAATTAAAGGAAAATGGTTTTGAGAATATTCAGGCTATCGAAATTGATGTTACAAATTCTGATTCAATTTTAGGAGCAAAGAATATTGTTGAAATCGAGCAGGGGAAATTGGATATTCTGATTAATAATGCCGGGATTAGTGGAGTGTTTCCTCAAAAGACTTCAGATGCATCAATAAAAGATATTCAAAATGTTTTTGACACCAATTTCTTTGGTGTAATTAGTGTTACACAAGTGTTTTTAGAATTGCTTAAAAAGTCGGAAAGTCCAAGAATCAGCAATATTACTTCTGGTCTTGGATCTTTAACATTGCACAGTGACCCAAGCTGGAAATATTACGATTACAAGGCGACTAGTTATGTAACTTCGAAAGCGGCCTTAAATACTTACACAATTATATTGGCTTATGAGTTGAAAGATTTACCATTTAAGGTAAATGTAATTGATCCGGGTTATACAGCAACTGATTTTAATCATCATAATGGGCCTGGAACCGTTGAAAGTGCTGCGTCTTTTATTATTAAACACACTTTAACAGATGACAATGCGCCAACTGGAAAATTTTTCAGTAATGATATTGAAGATGAAACGGAAGAAAGTCCTTGGTAAAAAGTAATTCTGGGAAAAGTCAATTTTCAAATTGATTTGCAATAATAAAACAAAAAAACCGAAGCAAATAGCTTCGGTTTTCTATTGGAATTTGGTCCCGATAGCTATCGGGATCAAAAATTAGAATTTAAAAATTTAATCCATCCATTTATAATATCTCGCTCCAATCAGAACAGGAATTTCTTTTTCAATTCGGTCTAAAACCCATTCGTTTTTTGGAGTTCTTATGCTTTGTTTTTGTTCTTTTTTATGAAGATTTTCGTAAGTATTGAAATCAATTTCTACGCTTTCAGCCAGGTTTTCGAAAAGTTTTACGTTTGCTAAAGCTGATTTCCATTCTGGTTGAATCGTTCCTTCAAAAACTTTCGATTTTGATCCGCTTCCATAAGCTAAGAAACCGAATTTAGTTCCAACTACTTCTTTATTAGTGTCATAAAAATGAGCTAGAGTAGATAACAATCCCATGAAAATAGAACCTGTATATAGGTTTCCAATTATTGAAGAAGCCAATTCTGCAGGTTGCAATTTCTCAGTTACAAAACTTCTGTAATCATCAGATTTTGCTACTTCCTTAATTTTTGTCTGATAATCTGCTGGTGCAATATCATCGGCAATAATTTTTTCGGCGCTGTCTAAAGCGTAGATTTCAGATAACATTCTGCGACCTTGGAAAGAATATGGCAAGTGCATTACGATACTGTGCCAAGTGTTATATAAAGTTTCAGTAGTATTTTTTAGTTTTTTGAATGAAAAATAAGCATTTCGCGTACGATCCATATAACATTGATTCGAATATTGTCCATCAAAAACAGGTTGGTCTTTATGGATTTCGATTTCGGCTTCTAAATTGTCAAACCAAGAATCGTTGTTGCTGTTTTTTGTAATTTCTTCCTTAGAAATAGTTCTGTATGGTTTAAAGAAATCGAAAACACCTTTTGTACTCGTTGCCCAATTGTCATTAAAAGCAATGATTTTTGGGTTTGCAGCGATTAACATGGCAACAGCTCCAGCGCCTTGAGTGTATTCTCCGCCTGAGTTTAAATCGTATTTTGCGAAATCAGAAGTAACTACAATTGCTTTTTTAGTCGGATTCAGTTTTACGAAATCTAGGCAGTTTTGCATCGCATCAACTCCGCCAATACAAGCAAAAGTAAAGTCAACAACATCGCATTCTGCAAGAGAATCTTCGCCAAACTTCTGCTCCATTAAACTAATTAAATAAGAAGCGATTGGTTTTGAACTGTCAACACCACTTTCGGTACCAACATAGATTCGGCTTATTTCTTTTAAGTCAATTTTATTATCGATGATAAGCTTGGTTAAAGCATTTGCTCCAAAAACAACTGAGTCCTGGTGAACGTCTGGAAAAGTCATTTTTAGTAATCCAAGACCTTTTTCTAATTTTTCTGGTTCAATATTTCTGGCAATTGCCAAAGTTTTTATGGGTAAATGTATGTTTGCTACATCAAACGAAATAGCATCAATTCCTGTTTTCATTCTTATTTTTTTGAGCCGCTAAAGGTAAAACTATGTTACGGAATGACAATTTTTTACTTAGACAAAATTGCTGCTCAAGAGCACTTTTGAAGAAAATAAATCAAAACTTTGAATAAAATAACAATATGATAAATTTTTGGTAATCTACTTAGAATTGAATTCCCTTGTTATTGGTTAAAAAGCAGTGTTTTGAGATTTGCTATAGTGAATTATTTTTTAGTAGCTTTATTTTTGTACGTAAAAGTACGTAGAACAAGGCTATTTTAAAATCATTATAAATAAGAGCGAAATGGTTGTAGTTCTTTTGTAATTGAATTATTTTTGTGTAATTTTTTAAAACAAACTACTTAACACTTATGGCACAATCTGCACTATTGAATGCTTCCATCTTAAAGAAAGTAGCTATGGCTCTTTCGGGAATATTCTTAATCACGTTTTTAGCGCTGCATGTTTCCTTAAATTTTATTTCTATTATTAGTGAAGACGTTTTCAATGAAGCTTCTCACTTTATGGGATACAATCCGCTGATTCAGTACGTAATGCAGCCAATTTTGGCAATTGGAGTAATTTTCCACTTTGTAATGGGATTTATTCTTACGGCTCAAAACAGCGCAGCACGACCAATCGCGTACGCTAAATACAACGGAGCTGCGAATGCTTCTTGGAGTTCTAGAAATATGATTATTTCTGGATTGGTTATTTTAGCTTTCTTAGGATTGCACTTTTATGATTTCTGGTTTCCTGAAGTTACCTACAAATATATTGCAGGTACAGCGCCAGATGCTACAAGGTATTATGGTGAGTTAGTTCACAAATTTCACGACCCAATTCGTACGGCATTGTACTGTGTGTCTTTCATCCTTTTAGGATTCCACTTATGGCACGGGTTTGCATCTTCTCTTCAATCTGTAGGGATGCACAACAAATACTCAAGATTTTTATCAAAAGTAGGTTACTGGTTTGCAGTTGTAGTTCCAGCGCTTTTCGTAATTATCGCTTTATTTCATCATTTCAATAATTAATATCAATTATAATGGCATTAGATTCAAAAATTCCAAATGGTCCTATAGCGGACAAATGGACAAATTATAAAGATCATATTAATTTAGTAAACCCTGCTAACAAACGTAATTTAGATATTATCGTTGTTGGTACAGGTTTAGCTGGAGGTTCGGCTGCGGCTACTTTGGCTGAGTTAGGATATAACGTAAAAGCATTCTGTTTCCAAGATTCTCCACGTCGTGCGCACTCTATTGCAGCACAAGGGGGTATCAACGCGGCAAAAAACTATAAAGGTGACGGTGACTCTATCTACAGATTGTTTTACGATACTGTAAAAGGTGGTGATTACCGTGCTCGTGAGGCAAACGTTTATCGTTTGGCTGAAGTTTCAGGTAATATTATTGACCAATGTGTGGCTCAAGGGGTGCCATTGGCTCGTGAATACGGCGGACTTTTAGATAACCGTTCTTTTGGAGGAACTTTGGTTTCTCGTACATTTTATGCGCAAGGACAAACTGGACAACAATTATTGTTAGGAGCTTATTCTGCAATGAACCGTCAAATTGGTCGTGGAAAAATTAAAATGTACAACCGTCACGAAATGCTTGACATTGTAATCGTGAACGGAAAAGCGAGAGGTATTATCGCTCGTGACTTGATCACAGGAAAAATAGAAAGACATTCTGCTCACGCGGTAGTAATTGGTTCTGGAGGATACGGAAACGTATTTTTCCTTTCAACAAATGCTATGGGAAGTAACGCAACAGCAGCTTGGAAAATTCATAAAAAAGGAGCATTTTTTGCAAATCCTTGTTACACACAAATTCACCCAACATGTATTCCGGTTTCAGGAGATCATCAGTCAAAATTGACTTTGATGTCTGAGTCTTTACGTAATGACGGTCGTATTTGGGTGCCTAAAAAATTAGAAGATGCTCAGGCTATCCGTGAAGGAAAGAAAAAAGCAACTGATTTATCTGAAGACGAAAGAGATTATTTCTTAGAAAGAAGATATCCTGCGTTTGGTAACTTAGTGCCTCGTGACGTTGCGTCTCGTGCGGCTAAAGAAAGATGTGATGCTGGTTTTGGTGTTAACAAAACTGGAGAAGCAGTTTACTTAGATTTCGCAGCAGCAATTAAACGTTACGGAACTGAAGATGCTTATGTAAAAGGTTTAGATGATAAAGATGCTGCTTTGGTAACTAAATTGGGAGCTGCAATCGTGAAAAGTAAATACGGAAACTTATTCCAGATGTATTACAAAATCGTCGACGAAGATCCTTATACTACACCAATGATGATTTACCCAGCGGTTCACTACACAATGGGTGGAACTTGGGTTGATTATAACTTAATGACGACAATTCCTGGATGTTTCTCAATTGGAGAGTCTAACTTCTCTGACCACGGTGCAAACAGACTTGGAGCTTCTGCTTTAATGCAAGGTTTAGCTGATGGATATTTCGTATTGCCATACACTATCGGAGATTATTTAGCTCCAGATATTAAAATGGGAGAAATTTCTACTGACTTGCCAGAATTCGTTGAAGCTGAAAAAGCGGTTGTAGATCAAATTAATAAATTCATCAATAACAACGGTAAACATTCTGTAGATTATTTCCACAAAAAACTTGGAAAAATTATGTGGAATAAAGTAGGTATGGCTCGTAATGCTAAAGGTTTAACTGAAGCTATCGAAGAAATTGCTGCTTTACGTGAAGAGTTTTATAAAGATGTAAAAGTTCCTGGAGGTGCTTACGAATTTAATCAGGAATTAGAAAAAGCAACTCGTGTTGCCGATTTCTTAGAATTAGGAGAATTGTTCGCGAAAGATGCTTTACACCGTAACGAATCTTGTGGAGGTCACTTCCGTGAGGAATACCAAACAGAAGAAGGAGAAGCACTTCGTGACGACGAAAACTTTGCATACGTTGCAGCTTGGGAATACAAAGGAAAACCAAGTGATGCAGTGTTACACAAAGAACCTCTTAATTACGAAAACATTAAATTAGTTCAAAGAAGTTATAAATAAGAATTTGGTCGAAAGCCCAAAGTCTTAAAGTCAAAAGGCAAAATGTGCCGAGCGACTTGCGACTTTCGACTTTATGACTTTCAAACGAAAAAGGTATGAAACTTACATTAAAAATATGGCGTCAAAAAAACGCTCAAGATAAAGGAGGGATTGTAGAATATCCTATCGATGGAATCGAACCAGACATGTCTTTCCTTGAAATGTTAGACGTTCTTAACGAAGGTTTAATCAATAAAGGAGAAGAGCCTGTAGCATTTGATCACGATTGTCGTGAGGGAATCTGCGGAATGTGTTCTTTATTCATCAACGGTGAAGCGCACGGGCCAGACAGAGGAGTTACAACTTGTCAGTTACACATGCGTATGTTTAAAGATGGTGATACAATTTTTATCGAGCCATTTAGAGCAAAAGCTTTCCCAGTAATTAAAGATTTAGTTGTAGATAGAAGTTCTTTTGACAGAATCCAACATGCAGGAGGATTTATCTCTGTAAACACTTCAGGAAATACAATTGACGCGAATACTATTCCAGTTCCAAAAGACGATGCAGATAAATCATTTGATGCGGCTGCTTGTATTGGTTGTGGAGCTTGTGTTGCAACTTGTAAAAACTCTTCAGCAATGTTATTCGTTTCTGCAAAAGTTTCTCAATATGCACTATTGCCACAAGGTAAAGTTGAGGCAACAGATCGTGTTTTACACATGGTTCACCAAATGGATTTAGAAGGTTTCGGTAACTGTACAAATACAGGAGCTTGTGAAATCGAATGTCCAAAAGGAATTTCGCTTGAAAATATTGCACGTATGAACCGTGAGTATTTAGCAGCGAGCTTAAAAGGATAATACACAATTTAGTATAATTTTAGAAAAACGCATTCATTGATTTGAATGCGTTTTTTTATTTATATGGGCAAGATGCTGTTTTGTCTTCAATTCTTTCTCTAAACAAGCCTAATACGCCTATAAAAAGTCTTTTTTCAGGTTTGATAGCTTCTCAGGCTACATTTAAATTCTTATTTTTGTAAGAAGAAAAAAATAATTGGCATGAGCACTGAAAATGAAGTTTTAAATTACAGCAAAGAAGAACGTAAAAATCATATCCTAAAAGAGATCAACTTGCATACGCGTGTGAGTTTTGAAACTCTTTCGGCTAAACTTGGTGTTTCTGAGGATACCGTTCGACGTGATATAAACGAACTTGATGCCGAAGCACTTATTATTAAAGTAAAAGGTGGTGCTATGACCAAAGGTTATCACTATTCTTCCTTGAATCAGACTTATGCCGTAGAAGCGAAACAAGTTATTGCACAAAAAGCAGTCGATCTTCTTCATGATGGTATGGTTTTAATTGTTGACGGAGGAACCACCATTCGTGAATTTATCCGTTTAATACCAAACGATCTTAATCTGACTGTTTTTACTATTACTGCTTTAACGGCTGTTCAGCTTTTGGATAAACCTAATATTAAAACCATTATGATTGGCGGAAGTATTTCTTCTTACAGTCAAATGTGTGTGAGCGGAGAAGCTTTTCAGCAATTAGCGAGCATAAAAGCAGATCTTTTGGTTTTAGGAACCAATGCTCTTGATGTTGAGGGTGGTTATTCAGATTCTGACTGGGAAACAGTTCAGGTGAAAAAAGCGATGATTAATGCTTCTAGAAAAACAGCGGTTTTGACCATTACTGAAAAATTGAATACGGTTCTTAAAATGAAAATTGCGAATTTATCTGAGGTAAATTATGTAATCACAGAAGTAGAGCCGAATCACGAAAAACTGCAGGCTTATAAAAGTGCTGTTCCAAGTCTTATTGTGGTATAATTTCAAAGTGTTTTTGACTTTCATACAATTATAAAAATGAAAATAGCTTTAATCCAAACCGATCTTTTTTGGCAGAATGCCAGTAAAAACAGAGAAAACTTCGATTCAAAAATTAATGAGATTGATTCGGAAGTAGATTTGATTGTACTTCCAGAAATGTTCTCAACCGGATTTACAATGAATGCTCCTGAAGTTGCTGAAACTATGCAAGGTGAAACAATTGGTTGGATGAAGTTTAAAGCAAAACAAAAAAATACTGCAATTACAGGAAGTGTAGTCATTGCAGAAAATGGGAAGTATTATAATCGAATGATTTTTGTTTTTCCGTCTGGCGAAATTCAATATTACGATAAACGTCATTCATTCTCTCTGGCAGGCGAAGATAAAGTATATACGCGCGGGAATCAAAAAGTGATTATAGATTATCTAGATTGGAAAATTTGCCTTCAGATTTGTTACGATTTGAGATTTCCTGTTTTTGTTAGAAATGCAGAAAATTACGATCTAATTTTGTATGTGGCCAATTGGCCAAAAGTACGTACCAATGCATGGGATGCTTTGCTAAAAGCTCGAGCAATAGAAAATCTTTCTTATGTAATTGGAGTAAACAGAATAGGGAAGGATGCTCACAATTTTGAACATATTGGCCATTCGCAGGCAATAGATTTTTTAGGCAATTATATTTTAGAGCCACAAGAAAAAAATGGTGTCTTTGTCGTAGAACTAGACAAAAACGCCATGTATGAAACGCGTAAAAAGTTAGACTTTTTAAGCGATAGAGATCAGTTTGAAATTAGGCTTTAAAAAGCTTTGCGTTTCTTTTCTGCTTCTTTTCTCTTTTTATCGTCTTGTTTTTTCTCCACCTCTGGATTAAACGGAATGCTTAGGTCAATGGTTTCGTTTCGATCCCAATTGGCACGGACATCAAATTCCTCCTGATTGTAAAATACTTCTTCAGAATATCTTTTTTCTAAGAAACTACCAGTATCATATTGTTTGTTTTTGTTGTCGTCATAAATAATGCGAACGGTAAAAACGTCAGGTTGCAATAAATTGAATTCTAGAGTAGTTGCGCCTTCAGAATATCCTTCGGCTAAAACAACATCACCTTTTTTATTGGTCAATTCGACAATGATAGGAAAACGTTTTACATTTTTCAGATTCAATATAATATTTCCGTAATCGGCATATTCTTTAGTGGCGAGTTTATACGATAAAGTATCGTTTGCTTTTTCATAAAAATCGGTCAAAGCGCCTGGTAAGAAAGTAAAACTATACTTGTCTAAAGGTTCTTTTTTGAAATCAATGTACAGTTTCTGGTCAAATTCGTCATATTCTGTAGTGTAAGGAACGGCAACAGAATCTTTGTTAACCAATCTGATTTTAGATTTATCAAACTTTACTAAAGGAGTTTCGCTTTCCAATGTAAAACGCTCTCTAAAATTAAGCTGGCCATTTTGTACCGCTTTAATGTTTAAAGTGTCTTTTTTGAGAGCTTTAATTTTGAAAGAAAACTTTTTGTTGTAGCTTCCTTTTTCAACTTCCATTGATAACGAGTCAGCTTTGACAGGTTTATACCAAACTTGAAGTGAATCTTTTTTAGGAAATTGAGTTACAATAGTTTCTAAAACCTCATTGCCATTTTTTAGTGTAATTTTTGGTTTTGAATTCTTGAAATTCTGTTTCCCTTCATACGGAAGATACAAACGGTTTCCAGAAGCCTGAATTGGTTTGAAAGTTTTTAGCGGGAGCGTTTCCTTAAACAATTCTAACTCGTAAACAGTATCTGTTGGAATTGTGATATAGCTTTTTAAAAATCCGATTTTATCATCTTTCGGATTAAATTTATTGTTTGATCCTTTGTCTTTTAAAGCAACCAAAAGATATTTTCCTTCTTTTAAATTTTCAAACTGAAAAGTTCGCATACTATCCAAAGTGTTGGTAATATATCGCGGAAACTCTTTGTAAATGGTTGAATCTTTAAATTTATCATTTACTTCGTACAGCATAACAGAAACAAAATTGTCAACATATTTTCCGTAAGAATCTTTTATTCTTCCGCTCAGTTTAAGCGAATCAATGTAGGCTCCTGTAGAAAACACATATTTAAATTGATTTAAAGCATTTCCTTCGTTATTATCCTGAATCGCTTGCCCAAAATTTAAACTGTAAGTAGTGTTTGGCTGTAAAGTATCTCGAATTTCGATCTTTATAAATTTACTAACACTCTGAGGTGAGATTAATGGCTCGTTTTTAAACGGAGGAGAAATGATTAATTGTTTATTGGTGTTTTTCAGTTTGATATATTCGTCAAAATTCAAAGTGATGGTCTTTCCTTTGAAATTTGTACTGTAGTTTTCAGGAAAACTCGAAATTAAAACTGGAGCAAGTGTGTCTTTTAAACCGCCGGTAATGCTGCCTCTTTTGGCGCAGCTTATCATTGATATTAAAATTATAAATGCAATATATTTAAGGGTGTTTTTCAACATAACGGTTTTTCAGTTTGATTGCACAAAATAACGATTATATTTGCTTTAATTGAAATTTTTTATCCATTTATTAGGATTTGCAGTTTTTGCGAATCTTTTAAAATTTTGGTGTTTCAAACATTTTAAAATGATATAATTTCTTACTTTTGAACTAAAATATAATTTTCCTAAGTTTTGTTCAAGCGACTTTTTCCAGTTTTGTTTCTCTTTTTAATGTTGTCATGCACTAAAAATGAAAAACCTGTAATCTCTTTTTATTACTGGAAAACAGTGTTTAAATTTTCTGAAGCAGAAAAAGAAGCTTTGAATGAAAACAATGTCAAAAAACTCTATGTAAGATATTTTGACATTGGACTTCATCCAGAATCAAATTTTCCTATTCCTATAAGCCCCGTGCGTTTTCAAGAAAATCCAAAAGAATACACGATTGTTCCCGTGGTTTTTATTCAGAACAAAGTCATGTTGCAACCCAATCTTGATGTAAAAGATCTGGCTCAAAAAACGTTTGATTTTATAGAACAAATCAATTCGAAAAATAAAATTTCTTGTCAGGAAATTCAAATAGATTGCGATTGGACATTAAAAAGCAAAGAGAATTATTTGAAATTTATAGAGGTTTTTAAAAAACTTTCGAAAAAGAAACTTTCAGCTACCATTCGTTTGCATCAGGTGAAATACTTCAAAAAAACAAAAATCCCAAATGTAGATTCTGGAGTTCTGATGTATTACAATATGGGATCGATTGCTCCAGATTCGCTAAATTCTATTTACGATCAGAAAGTAGCAGAGCGATATCTTAAAAGTTTGAAGAAATATCCGCTGCATCTCGATTTTGCATTTCCAATTTATTCTTGGGGAGTTCACATCAGAGAGAATAAAGTAATTGGGCTTCGTTCTAAAATGAGTATCGCAGCATTAGAAAAGGATTCTAATTTTGAAAAAACAGGTCCGATTTTTTTCAGGGCAAAACATTCCAATTATAAAAATGGTGTTTTTTATGAAGAAAATGATCTTCTGAAAATAGAGGAAATTAAAACAGAAGATTTAAAAGAAATGGCAGAAGATTTGCAAGATAATCTTGTCGAAAAGCCAAACGAAATTATATTTTACGATTTAGACGAATTCAATTTAAATAATTATGAAAAGAATATTTTTAAGCAAGTTGTTTCTTGGTTTTAGTGCCGCATTCCTTTTTGCTTGCGGAATCATTTATGCCTGCGCAGATGGAGATTGGGATTATTTTGGTGCTTATAATTCAAATTTTACTCCAGAAACTTTTGCCGACAAATCATACTCGCCTTTGTTTTTATCAGGTGGAATTTTCTACGGAATTGGTTTTGATACTCAGCACAATTCTCGTTTTAATAAAAATATAAAATCAGATTGGGCAGATTATCTTAAAGGAAAAGCAGATACAACAACAGTCAATTATTTTTTGATTGGTGATGAAAAGCCGAGATATTATTCTGATGAAAAAGATGCTATCAAAAACAAAGAAGAAATTGAGGGTTTGCATGTTTACTATAAAACAAAAAAGGAAAATAAAAGTTCTCAGAAATGGGGCAAAAAGCTGAATTTGAAAGATGAGAAAGTAAAAAACTTTGTCGAATTTTTGTATTTAGCGCAAAAGATAGAAACGGTTTCGATTGGAGATGATTATTGGAGTTATGATCCTGTTGTGGCAAAAACTTTCAATGACGCTAAAATGATTCAATCTATTGAAAATGTGTACAATACTTTGTCAGATCCATTTTTGAAAAACAGATATTGGTTCTTAACCATGAAAGCGCGTTTTTATAGTAACGATAAACAAAAAGCAATTGACTTTTTTAATAAAACCGAAAGTTCTGTTGCAAAGAATACTTTGTATTATCGTGCTTTGGCGTATGTTGCTGGAATTAATTATAAGCAGAAAAAATATGCAACTTCAAACTATTTATACGCTCAAGTTTTTGATAAATGTCCAGAATTAAGAGTGGTCACAGCTTATAGTTTCAAACCAAAAAACGAGTCAGATTGGACTAAAGCTTTGGCAATGGCCAAAACCAACAAAGAAAAAGCAGCGCTTTGGGCAATTCATGGATATTATAAAGATGAAAAACAAGCGATTGAAAAAATCTACGAGTTAGATCCAAAAAGCGAACATTTAAATTATTTAGGGACAAGATTGGTTAATTCGCTGGAACAAAAAATAAACAACTCATTTCAGGTGAGCAGTGGGGATTATAGCAAGCCTCCTACACCGCAGACTGTTGCCGAAAATAAAACAGAAAACAAAGCAAAAGTAGACAATAGCGCTGTTGATTTGATAGCGAAAATTTCTGCCGCAGGAAATACCTATAAACCATATTTATGGGATATTGCACTTGGATATCTTCAGACCTTAAAAGGAGATTATACTAATGCAGATAAGAATTACAGCAAAGCCGAAAAAACACTTCCGAAAACAGAATTGGCAGGAATGCAGCTTCGTTTATTGCGTTTTGTAAACAATTTAAGCAAGATTGATAAGCTGACAGATAAAAATGAGAAAACAATCCTAGCTGATTTGAATTGGCTGTATTATGAACTTCCTAAAAATTATAAAGGAAACGAATTTCGTTACCAAAATGCTTCTTCATGGAGCAGAAGCTATTTGTCACATCTGTATAAAGAAAAAGGAGATCAGGTTATGGCCGAGATTTATGGCGAATCACGCTATAGTTATTGGAACGATGGAAATGCATATTATGACAATGAAAAGAATTTGCTGGCATTAAAAAGCTTTTTGGAAAAATCTAATAAATCTGAAATCGAAAAAATTGGTGCAGGAATTTATAGTTTGAAACTGAAAGATATTAATAATTTTCAGGCGGTTCAGGCGACATTTAAAAATAAAATTCCAGAAGCGATTGAATTTATGAAACAAACTGATTCTGTTCAGTATGTTAAATTCTTAGGAAATCCGTTTAACGGAAATATTAAAGATTGCCACGACTGTGAACATGCGGCGTACCAGAAAAGAAAATATACTTTCATGGATTTCTTAACTACAATAAAAGAAATGCAGGATAAACTGGCTCAGAAAGAAGATGTTTACACGAACAGTCTTTTGTTAGGGAATGCCTTTTATAATATTTCTCATTTTGGAAACGGAAGAACTTTTTATGAAATAAGTATTGTGGGCTATGGTTCAAGTCCTTATTCATTTAGAGATTCGATGAAAGAGATGATTACAAATAATTCGGTTTCTAAAATGTATTACCAAAAAGCATTTGAAGCAGCTTCGAACAAAGAGCAAAAAGCAAAATGTTTGTATTTGATTTCGAAATGCGAAAGAAATGATTACTACAATAAAAAATACAATACCGTAAATAGCTATTGGGAAATTCAAGATGATAAAGTTAATTTTATTGCCTGGAACTCATTCAAAGCTTTAAGAAAAGACTATTCTGATACCAAATATTATCAGGATGTAATTGCAGAGTGTGGTTACTTTAATACTTATATAAATCAATCAAGATAAGAGAAATGGTAAATAAAATAGAGCATATCGGGATTGCAGTAAAAAACATGGATGACGCGAATGTTTTGTTCGAAAAAATGCTTGGCGTTCCGTCTTATAAAATGGAAGCCGTAGAAAGCGAAGGCGTATTGACTTCTTTCTTTCAAACGGGAAATAATAAAATCGAACTTTTGGTGGCAACAAATCCTGAAAGTCCGATTGCTAAGTTTCTAGAGAAAAAAGGAGAAGGAATTCATCACATTGCTTTTGATGTTGATGATATCGAAGCTGAAATTGCTCGTTTAAAAAGTGAAGGTTTTGTCTTGATTAATGAAGTTCCAAAGAGAGGTGCTGATAATAAATTGGTTGTTTTTCTGCATCCGAAGAACACAAATGGTGTTTTGGTCGAGCTTTGCCAAGAAATTAAATAAAAAAATGTCATTTTAATTTTTGAATAAGACGTTGAAAATCAATTTCGTTTTTGAGATTCAAAAAAAGATTTAAAATAAAATACAAATGATGTCTTAAAATATTTGGAGTGAATGAAAAATAGTAGTAATATTGCATCCTCTAAACCGGTCCTATAGCTCAGCTGGTTAGAGCACCTGACTCATAATCAGGTGGTCCCTGGTTCGAGCCCAGGTGGGACCACTTTTAGAATCAAGCCTTTACAGCAATGTAGAGGCTTTTTTAATTTTATGTCTGAAACATATCTGAAACATTTTTAAGTTTTCAGGTCATGTCATAAATTTTTAATAGCCAATTTTCTTGGAGTTTTAGAAAATGGATGTAACTTTGCATCTGATATTCAAAAATCACTACGTTTTATTCGTACCTATTCTTTGGTACATTAATCAACAAATCTTGTTGATTGAGTTTTCTGGTTTTTTATAATTAAAAATAGAAAAAGATGGAAAAAATCACTTTTAACAAAGGTGAAGATTTTCAGAGCGTAGTACTATTACCTCAAAAAGAAATCTTGAGTTTTAACGAAGCAGTTAATTATTTAGATGTATCAAAATCATTTTTGTACAAATTAACTTCATCAAACAAAATTAGTTTTTCAAAACCAAACAACAAGCTAATCTATTTTCAGCGTATTGATTTGGATAATTGGATGCTTCAAAACAGAAATGAAAGCATCGGAGTTTTACAAGAAAATTTAAACAATTATCTAAAATCTAAATGAAATGGAAACAGATAATAAAAAACTTGTTATTCTTAAAAACGAATACATTCCAGAACTGGTATATAAAAATTTACCAAGAGTATTAAAAAATGTTACTGATATATTTTCAGGGAGAGAAAGAGATATTGTATTGCTTTCATCACTTGGTGTACTAAGCTGTAGTATTCCGAATGTATATGGTATTTATGATGGAGATAAAGTTTATCCTAACTTATTTGTTCTAATTATTGCTCCTCCTGCATCTGGCAAAGGAGTAATGAATTTTTCCAAAATATTAGTCCAAAGAATTCATTCTAAAATATTAGAAGATAGTAAACTTCAAAATTCAATTTGTCAGGCTAAAAAGAAAAAAGATAAAGACAAGGATTTTGTGGAATGTCCACAACTTGAATTAAAAATAATTCCTGCAAATATTAGTACTTCAGAAATGTATTCCTATTTGAATGTTTCAAAAAATGGAGTTTTAATTATCGAATCTGAAGCAGATACTTTGTCAAATATGCTTAAAAATGATTGGTCAAATTATAGTGATTTACTACGTAAGGCATTTCATCATGAGAGTATATCATTGAGCAGGCAATTGGATAGTAGGTATATTGAAATTGATGAGCCTAAAATGTCAATGATTGTAAGTGGTACGCCAGATCAGTTACAACCACTAATCAAATCAAAAGGGAATGGGCTTTTTAGTAGATTTTTAATGTATTCGTTTGATGAAGTTTCTGGTTTTAAAAATGTCTTTGCACCTCAAACACACAATTACAAAGAAATTTTTGAAAAATCAGGAAACGTGGTGTATGATCTCTACGGTAAAATGTTTCAATTAAAAGATGAATTATTATTTAAACTGACAGATAATCAATATAAAAGATTTCTTAAAGATTTTATGTTTATTCATAAAGACATTTTAGAAAATCATAGTCATGATGTAATTTCAAGTTTACATAGGCATGGTTTAATTATGTTTAGATTGTGTATGATTTTAACAGTCTTAAGAAATGTAGAAGAAATATCCGAGAAGTCTGAATTAGTATGCTCTAACAGAGATTTTATTACAGCTTTAAAAATAATTAAAGTTGTTTTGAAACATGCAATTATAAATCATAATTCATTAAATGATGGTGGTTTATCAGACCAGGATGAAGAACTATTGTTTTCATTAAATCCGAGTTTTACAAGAAAAGAAGCAATCAAAGTGGGTGAAGAACTTAATATTCCCCAAAGAACTATTGACGATAAATTAAAACAATGGCAAAAAAAGAAAGCCATAAAAAAAGTCGAGCAAGGTAAATATAAAAGATTGTAATATGTAAGGATGTAATTCCTGCAAAACATGTAAAAACTGCCCCTATTCAGGGGTAATTTGCTATTTAAAAATATTGATTATGAAAAGTACAAGCGTAAAAATTGTATTGCAAAATAAGCCTAATGCTGAAGGTCTTCTTTCTGTAGCATTAAGAATAACAAAAGATAGGAAGAAGAAAGAAATAGGTTTGGGGTTTAGAACTAAAGTTGATGAGTTTGAAAATGAACGTTTTAATAAAAAGCATAAGCTACATAAAAAAAGGAATTTAATTCTATCGGAACAAGTTTTAAAAGCTTTGTCAATTATAGATGACTTTGAAGCTAATAAAATAAATTTTTCATTAATTGATTTTGAAAATAAATTTATAGGTAAAACAAAAGAGTATGTTCTTGTTTTTGAATTCTTTGATGAGGTTATTAAAGATGAAATTAAATCTGGGAAAACTGGAAATGCGAGAGTTTATAAAGACACTAAAAATTCAGTATTAAAATTTTCAAAAAATCCGCATTTAAGATTTAATGATATTACAGTGACCTTTTTAGAAAAATATGAAGTTTATTTAAGATCAAATAATAATAATGATGGTGGAATAGCAGTTAAAATGCGTCAATTAAGAGCATTATACAATGATGCACTTAATAGAGGAGTTGCTAGTGAAGAGTTTTATCCTTTTAAGAAATATAAGATCTCTAAATTAAAAGGCAAGGTAACAAAAAGAGCATTGACAAGAGATGAAGTAAAAAAGATTTTGAATGTAAATATGTTAGAATATCCGTATTTGCAGAATTCATTTAATTATTTCGTGTTTTCATATTATTGCAGAGGCATGAATTTTATAGATATAATGAAATTGAAATGGTCAAATATCCTAGGAGAAAATATTTATTATACTAGGAGTAAGACAAATAAGCAATTTGTGATAAAAATACTCGAGCCAGTAAAAAAAGTGTTGATCTACTATAAAGATTTGCAATATAATTCAAATTATGTTTTTCCTATAATTGTCAATTCAAACATGACACCAACACAATTGGAAAATAGAAAGGCAAAAACGTTGAAGAAGTTTAATAAAGATCTTAAGGAGTTAGCAAAAATTGCTGGTGTTGAAAGTAATTTAACAAGTTATGTAATTCGTCATTCTTACGCTACAAACATGAAATTTCTGGGGGTATCATCGGATATTATTTCTCAGTCAATGGGACATTCTAATGTAGAAATTACACAAGCTTATTTAAAGGAATTTGAAAATGAAACGCTGGATAATGAAAATGAAAAATTATTGAATTTATGATGGATTTTAGTAAGCTTAGTTCCAATTTAGATGATATAGTTGGAGAAATGAAATTTTACACTTTTAGTGAGGCTGCTAAAATTATTAATTGTAAAGGTTTAGGTCAAAAGAATCTTTTTAAGTTATTGAGAGAAAAGAATGTCCTTAATGAGTATAATGAGCCATTAGATAATTGGAGGAATGCTGTCTTTTTTAAAGTTGCGGATAACAGATATGAAACTCCTTTAATATCGACTTATGGTATAAACCATATTAAAAAATATTTTTTGTAACTGTCTACAATCCTTTTTTTAGGCTAACCTCTTTTTGAGGTTAGCCTTTTTTTATTTAAAAATTTAAGCGTTCAGAAAAATATTAAATAAATTAAATATTAATATTATGCAATTAAGAAAATCAGAAAGAAAAAAAGCTAAAATAAAAATGGCTGTTCAAGGTAGTAGCGGATCAGGCAAGACATATTCTAGTTTATTATTAGCGCAAGGTTTAACTAATGGAGATTTTAGTAAAGTCGCTGTTATTGATAGCGAAAATGGAAGCGCAGATTTATATGCTCATTTAGGGCAATATAATGTGCTCTCATTAAAACCACCATTTACACCAGAAAATTACATTAAAGCAATTGAAGTGTGCGAAAAGGCAGGTATGGAAGCCATAATTATTGATTCTATTTCTCAGTCATGGGAAGAGTTATTGGATTATCATAGCTCATTAGCAGGGAACTCATTTACTAATTGGGCAAAAGTTACACCAAGACAAAATGCTTTCATTGATAAAATTCTACAAATAGATGCTCACATTATTGCAACTATGAGAACAAAACAGGATTACGTCTTAAATCAAAAAGACGGGAAGTTTATTCCTGAAAAAGTTGGATTAAAAGCCATTCAAAGAAATGATTTAGATTATGAATTTACCTTAGTTTTTGAAATCGACATAAAGCATTTTGCTATCTCAAGTAAAGACAGGACTGGTTTGTTTATGGGAAAACCTGAGTTTATAATAAATTCTAATACAGGTAAAAAGATATTGGATTGGTGTAATAGTGGAACTAATTTACAAGATGCTAGAGAAAGAATTAAAACAACTAGAACAGTTGAGGAATTAAAAGTTCTTTACAATCAATATAGCAATTGGAGAGAATTATTGGAGTATGATTTTAAACTTCAAAAAGATACTATTAACTCAAATGAACTATTGTTAAACCCTAAAACATTTAGTACTAATGGAAGCGCTAATTACAACAATTGAGCAAAACAACAATCAAGAACCATATAGATTAATACCTGTAAAGCATAATGGGGTTACGTTTCCTGGCAATGTTCAATCTGAAAGACATATTATACCAATTGTGACACAATTTCCAAATAAACCTTTTATTGAAGCCAATACTACAGAAATTAACCTAGATCAGTTGAAGAACAACTGCGTTATACCTGTATTTTCAAAAGATAATGAAAGAACAATTGCTCATCAGGAATTTATAGAGATTGCTCAGGAATCGCTTTCAAAAGTGTTTCCAAACACCAATTTTGACAAAACAGAAATTAGAGTAAGCCATCAAATTAAAGGTAGAACACCAGGAGCCATTCATAAAAATGTTAATGATTTATTGGAACATGAGAGAACTCAGTATTTTGAAAGAATGGCTTTCATTATTAGAGTTCCTAGTATTCTAGAAACTATCAATGGTAATGAAATTGCTCTTACTATCGGTGGAGTAAGAAGCTATAATTTGGAGAATTTATACAGCAAAAAGACATTTGAAAAATTCAAGTTTTTCATTGGATTTCAAAATAAAGTTTGTTGTAATTTGTGCGTTTGGAGTGATGGATTTGTGGATGACATGAAAGTTTATTCATGCCAGGAACTGCAAAGCAAGGTTTTATCTGTTATACAAAATTACAATGCTGAAAAACATTTGTTAGGGATGAAAGAGTTATCACAACAGTCTTTGACAGAAAATCAATTCGCTCAATTAATAGGGAGAACAAGATTATATCAACATTTACCAAAAACAGCAAAGTCTTTAATTCCAAATTTAAACTTCACGGATAGTCATATTAATACTATTGTAAAAGATTATTATGAAGATGAAAGTTTTAGTAGAAATCAGCAAGGAGATATAAACTTATGGAATGTATATAATCTCTTTACACAAGCAAACAAAGGCAGTTATATTGATACCTTTCTTGATAGAAATGTGAATGCTTTTGATTTTACTCAGGGTATTCAAAAAGCACTAATTGGTAATGGAGATTATCATTGGTTTTTGAATTGAGAAAAAACCAACTCCTAGTGTGGAGTTGGTTTTTTTAATTCTTGCTTATTATTTTTATCAATATTATTTTTGTGGTCTTTAGATTTTTCCTTGATGTTTTCTTTCTCTATTACGTTTTCCAAAGTCTTCATACTAATAATTAGCAAAATAATTGCAGAAAATAATACGATCCAAGTATTTGCTTTTTTAAAGCCCCGAGTAAATAAAAATATTAAAGAGACCATTAAAAATAATGAGCAACCAATAATACCTGTAAAAAGTAATGCTTGATTAAAATCTTTAACAAACGTAAAAGATGGAATACTTGCTAAAATAAATGCTGTAATAGCAGTAAATATACCAATAATTTCAAGAGTTTTTATTTCATTGGATTTTATATCTTTAATAGTATCAAATTCTTTACCTAATGAAGAGACTGACAATACCAATTGGTTTAATCTTTTGTACTTGTCACTAATGATTTGAAAATTATTTTCACTTTCTTCTAAGGAAAGAGGTAAGACGATTGAAGATGCATAATATATTGATAAATCATTTATACTTGATTCTACTAAGCTTTCTTTGTAAGGAAGTTGATAAAGTAAATTATGATTGTTTTTTGACCATCCTAATTTATGCTTGTAAGATTTTATAGCTGTCTCAAGGTTGTCAAGTTCTGTTTTTTCTTTTGCAAAATCTTCGAATTCTTCTCTTTTTTCAAATTTTTTATTTAATTGATCTAATTTGTAACTAATGTACTTAAAGTCAATAAAAAAGTTGTCAATATTGCATTTGCTTTGAATTTTTTCAATTTCTTCTCTAAGTTCATTGATTTTTAAATCTGTTATTGAATTTTGCATTAACAATAAAGAGAATTGATTGTTAAGTGCATAAAGATATATTTTGTTGTAAATATATCTTTGCTCTGTATGCTCATTTTTGATAAATCGACGATGAAATTCATTAACTACTTCTGATAAGTTATAAATATTAGAATCTACATCTTTATAGAATTTTAACAACTGCAATAATTGTAAAATACATAAAACATCAAATTTTTTATGCTTAAATAAATTGACCTGACTTCTTAAGTTATTCTTCCAATTGTCTAATTCGTAGTAAGATTCAATATATTTTTTCCACTCTTTTATTTTTTCACTTCCTGAATGGAAATTTATTACATCAGTAGTTATGAACAATTCGTTATTTACAATATATGCCTTAATTGAATTTTTATTATAGCTTTTTTGTCTTACTTCCCATTTAAATTTTAAAAAATGTATTTTGTCTTTTATTAGAACAGTATATCTTATTGCGGAAAAATCATTTATGTTTCTTTCTAATTGGAGTAAGTTTTTGTAGACAATATCCGTGTCATTAAAAAAATGATCAAGTTTGAATAAAAAGATAGTTAAATCAAAAAGTCTTATAGAATCTTTGTTGGTTTCATTTATTTTTTCATAATATGACCTCGTGTCATAATCGACATCAAAAAGAATGTCTAGATTTGGATTTTTATTTTGAAGTTCAATTAACTTTATAAAGTTTACGTATAAATTTGAATAAACTTTTATAACATCTGTAAAGCCAACTTTAACATGTTTGATAACCATTTCTTGCGATTCTTCATTCTCTAGAAGAAAAGAAAATTGATCATTTATAAAGTCAGATAAATCTTTTAATTCTTTGATTTTTTTTCCTGTATTAATTATATACTCACCCCTTAGAAGTGACAAGAAAAATGAATCCACAACCTTTTTTAAAGTATTGGAAAAAAGTTTTTTAAAAGCCTTTCTGTTGATGATTTTATCATCTTCACCTAAATAGGCACTAAGCCAATCATTAGGAAATGAATTTTCAATATCACCTTTTAATTTGTGTATCTCAGATGCCAATTTTCTTAAATTTGATAAATTTTATCTTCTTTCTTAATTTCATCAACGGGTATAACAGTGCTTAATTTTCCTTTAGATTTAGCTTCATTAAAATATTTTTGCCAAGAATACCATGAATGACTCAGGTCAACTAAATCAAAAGAGGAGAGGTTTATTAATTCAGGATTTATTTCCTTTAACAACTGTACTGACTTGTCTATTTTATTTCTCACATTACTATCATAGTTTAATATATTAAACGATTCAGACAGTTTTGAAGTGTTGTTATTTATTGAGACATTAGATAGTAATCCATTTTTTATATATTTATATACATCACTTTCTACATGTCCATATGGCATTGCTACAAAATTGTTAAAAATATCATCTAGTAATGTTTCTTTAGAATTTTGATCCGTTCCAGCAGCTGATACAAAAAAAGTAAGTTTTAAAACTTTTAAAATGCCAAGATCATTATTATTTGAATATTGGTTTTTCCAATCAATTAACCGTGATAAAAGATATTCGAAAGCTTCTATTTTAATGTCCTTGCTCATAATTATAATAAATTGCTTTTTTACAAAAGTATATAAAATCTATTTAAATAGAGTTATGTATTTGTTTTGTTGTTCTATAGTTGATTGTTTTAGATATATTATTGGATTTGTCGAAATAATTGAAGAGTTATGTTGTTAAATTATCTTTGTTAAGTATGTAGACACAAATTGTTCGCTAAGAAAGTTGTATGAATTAAATTCAGCTTTGATCTGTTGTTCTGATAAATTATTTAATTGATTTTTTGATAGAAAATCTGTAAATTTTAATAAAGAACTTTTTATCTTCTCTAAACTTGTATTATCTATAGATCGTAATCTTTCGTTTAGGACTACATCTCTTTCTTTTCTTTTATTGTATTGTACTGTAACTCCGTAATATATTATATTGTCATTCAGATACTTTTCATTGAACCAATTTATTGAATTCATTATTTGTCCAATATTATCCTTGCAAATCAAATTTTGATGTAATTTTTCGGACTTTGACTCCATAATTAAACATGTGTTGTTTTCCATTAACCATAAATTATCACAGCCTTCATTTTTTTCTTTTTCAGGCCTGAAAGACGTAAAACCTAAAATTTTTCCAAGGGACTTAATTGCCGCTTCAAATTTTTCTGATGGGTTATTAGGATCAAATCTTAAGTCATTTATGGTTTCATTAATAGAATGAATTGCATCATTTAAAGTTGAAAAAGATTGTAAATATTTTAATGATTTTGAAATTTGGTTGTCAAATTTTAATTGTTTTTTAGCAAATTCTTGCGATAGGAAAGGATCAAAAGTATGTCGAGAGAAATCTCGAGCTTTAATAATCATATCGTTAGATAGATTCTTGTCTATTAAATATGCTATATTAGAGTATAGTGTTGTATAAATCGCTCTTTCTGGAGAAGAAATGTTTTTATTCAATATTTTTTGAATTAGATCTAGTGATTTTTGAATTTTCCCATTAATAAACTCTAAAATGGCTTTCTTTTCTAAATCTTTTATTTCTAATATTTCTTCTCTATTCAAATCTAAATTGTCATTTTCTGTTTCATTCATGAAGTTTTGGTAGGTCACAAGCCAATGATCATCTTGTGAAAGACAGTAATCTGCAGTTTCGCATATTAAATCATTAAATTGCTCACTGGTAAGCTCTTCTTCTTCCTTACCTTGTGTTAATAAATCTAGTCCGATTTCTATTTGCTTCCTTGTGTGTTTATTTAGATATTTGAAATTCTCTTTATATCTTAAAAATCTTAATATATTTTTGCCAAGAAGATAAATGACGCTATAATCATTTCCAGATCTAACCGTTCTACCTAATCCTTGTTCGATAGTTTGGGCTATAATATTAGTGTTAGTTTTATGTAGAATTGTTTCATAATATCTATCCTTAATAAATTTATATTTTGGGTGTTCATGAATAATTAAGACATTACATGAATCTCCTCCTAAATCTATACCATCATATCGATTTGCTAAGACAACAAAATTTCCTTTTGAATTTTTAAGATTATCAATTTCATTCTCAATATTTTCATTGATAATTGTAGCTCCAATATCTTCCCATAATCTTGCTTCTCTGTAAGATGGAACTAATACTAGTACATTCTCACTATTTTTTAAATGGTGATCTACAATTTCTTTTATGTTATCAACACCAAACCCTTGAAAATATCTTTGCGGAGTCAGAATTAATCTTTGTCCATAATCTTTTCTGTCTTTAGGTTCTATAGGATTGTTTATAGCATCTAAAGAGAAATCCAAATCGTATAAGAGGTCAGAATCATTTTCAAATGTGGCAGATAGAGCATATTTATATTTCGCATTTGAATATGTAATAATATTTTGCGTAAAGCATTTAATTGGTGAAATTTCAATTTGTGACCCTTTAATGTATAATTCATATTGGTTATAATTATTGTGAAATAAATCCCATTTAAAAAGTAATGTATCTAATTCTCCTAAATAATTTGAAAAGATTTTAATAACGGATTCTTTATTATCAATCCAACTCCAAAAAGGTAGTTTCATATAGTAATCCGGTTGCTCAGTTTTAATTGCTTCATAAGAACCAGGAGCTTGTCTTTTTAATTCAGCAGAAAAAAGATTGAGCAATGCTTCGTACATTTTGTGCTCTCTAGGTATTTTAATGGTAAAAGACTCTTGGACTTTTTCGATACACTTATGAGCATCGTCTATTACAATTGATTCAACTTCAATTTTATATTTGTCAAAAATATTTTTACCATTAAATAATTTATGAACTGTTGTAATTAAGATGGATTTGTTGTTTAAAAAATCTTCAGGAAACTCATTATCATTTCCTATGCAACATGTAGGTATATTATATTTTTTGGATTGCTCAAAAACTTGGTTTACTAATTGTTTATCAGCGCATAAAAAGATTGATCTTTTTTTTGTTTCAATCATTTTGGAGTATAAAATTAATAACCCTACAAGTGTTTTACCAGCACCTGTATTCATTTTTAATAAAAGATTATTGTTATTTCTTTTACTATGCCAGATTGTTAGTGCTTCTTCTTGAATACCTCTTAGATATGAATATTCTTTTTCCTTTTTGAGACTATAAAATAATTCATTTGGGTCAATAGGAAGTTCTATGTCCTTTTGCTTTTGCTCATTTATTTTCTTAAAAATATTCATATATAATTATTAAGATTAAAAAGTGTTTATAATTGGTATTGATAAAGATATATTTTTTTTGGTAATTTTTTTCTGAAAAAAAAATCAAGAGTCCAAACTTCCTTCTACAAAGCTCCACCCTTACTTATTAATGAGAGTAACCCCGCCCATTTTTATTTGAATGTAACTTCTTTACGCCTGTAGTAAATAATTCGATGAAATTTCAGACTTAATTGTGAGCAAAAAATGAATAATTTTTGTCAATGATTATTATTTCAATTACTGCAATTGTTTGTTAATTATTCTATTCGATATAGTTTGAATATGATAATTTTTAAAACTTTCTTAGACAACTATCTTAAAAACCCTCACTTATTTGGAGCAATGATAATCATTGTGCTAAATAAATAAGGAGTTTGCACAAAATTCAAGGTGATAGCTGAAATCTTTAAGCAATCTTTAAATATCTATTTAGCAAAGATCAATTCAAAAACTCAAAAAAAATGGTAACGATTATTAATTTTAAAGAAAGACAAACTGAAGAAGGAAAAATATTCTTTGTTTTAGAAGCTCAAGGCGGAATTGAAATGATCCAAAGTAAGGTTACAGGAAATTTCTATGCCACAGCAAAAAAAGCTTTTATTCCTGCGACTTTTGATGAAGCTACTTGTAAAGCTCTTATTGGAACTCAAATGCAGGGACAAATCATAAAAGAAGAATGTGATCCTTACGAGTATGTAAATAAAGAATCGGGAGAAGTTATTATGATGTCTCATCGATATGTTTATAAACAAGAAGAAATAGGGTTAAACAGAGGACATGAACCCTTTGGCAGTTTTGGATCTAATCAAGATGTATTTTCTAAGAATGGAAAATTTGAATTAGAACACGCTTAAGAATGGATTAACCTACTTTATATTGAATTTCATTTCAGTACTAAGTAGGTTTTCTTTTTAAAAATTACTTATGGAAATAGCAGAAATAAATGTTAGTTACTCAACTAATCAACCGAAAAAAATCGCTTTAAATAATTGTAGACAAACTTTTGATTTTATATTATCTCAATGGAATTTAGATATTATAGACTTTCAAGAAGAGTGTAAAGTTATTTTGCTAAATAGAATGAATAACGTATTAGGGATTTATAGTCTATCAAAAGGTGGTAGCTCAGGAACTGTAGTTGATATTAGAATCATTTTAGGTATTGCTTTAAAATGTAATGCTTCAGGAATAATTTTAGCGCATAATCATCCAAGTGGAAATCTTAAACCAAGTGAGGCAGATAGAAGAATTACCAGGAGGTTAAAGGATTCTTGCGATTTGTTAGAAATTACTTTACTGGATCATATTATAATTAGTAGATCAAGTTTTTTTAGTTTTACCGAAGATGGAAGTCTTTAATTTTTTTTTGCTTCTTATACTTTCGAAGTTTTGAATAGGTGTACGTGCTTAAATCTTTAGAATACTCCATTGAATTTTAAGCTATAATGAAGTTGCTGATTAGTATTAATAGCTTTTATTTTTCTGAAGTTAAATTAAAATTTAGTAATTCAGATGCTTTTACCTGTAGTTTTTCAGAAATTATATAGAGTAAGTAGCTTGAAGGATTTGTATTTCCTGCTTCAATTCTGTTCATATTAGTCCTTTCAATATTACACAAGAGTCCTAATTCAGTTTGAGAAATATTTCTTTCTTCTCTCAACTGTCTTATTCTATTACCTAATGCTATTTGAAAATCCTTTTTATTCAACCTTTAATTATTATGTAATCAAAAGTTGTGATATTTGATAAATTTATTGTTATCAAATTTGATACTATCTATATTTGTAACTATTAATTAAATCTTATTATTCTATGATAGAAACAAAACAAAGAAAAAAAGTTAGGGATGTTCTGTTTAAAATATTTGCGATAGTTCTTATTACATCCTTTACAGGTATTGTAAATGGATTGATTATTTTCTTAATACTGATGGTATTCTATATTGTTTATGAAATAATATGGAATAATATTAGTTGGGGGAGATTTTCTTGTGATAGTTGTATTATAGACGAGGATGTTACATTTCAACGGAGTAGTGATAAAGAAAGAGATGAAAATAGTATCAAATTTTAATGTGAAGAACAAAAATTATGTATTGTAAAAAAAGATTAAACAGGTTGTTGTGCTTTATTTTGGTTAGTATTTGCAGTATAATGAATGCACAAAGGAGTACAAAAATTGATGTCAGTTTTAGATTGAAGCCTGATAGGAGTATCGCAAAGGAAAATATCAGCTTCTATTTTGATGTTGAGAATGGAAAACTTCTTATTACTGATATTGACATACAATTAAATAATAGTTATTTAATCAGATTTGATAAGACATTTTATGATAATGCAGGTTTATACAATATGGTCTTTTCTACAGACATAGTAAATCATACTTTGGAAAAAAGACCAAAATCAGACATGGGGTTGTTTTCAATTATTTATGATGAGAAAAACGGAAATATAGTCGGAGTAAAAACAGTTTTCCAGAATAGTGATTTGGAAACGTATTTAACACAATACGGTGCAACATTCTTAAATAAAAATTGATTTACTAACAGTGCTCTTCTTTCTATAGATGCTCTGTATAGACTGGTAAACTAAATCTTAATAATATTTATATAGTATAGAATTCAAACTTAATAATAATGAAAAAAATAAAAAAAGCAGTATTAGCTGTATTTATCTGTATTCTACTAACAAGTTGTGTAGTAGGAAGAAAAGTAAAATATAATGACCTTAAATTAGATTTGTTTGATGTTAAAACACAAAAAATAGACTTCGCTCTTTTAGACCATAGAGAGGCTGTCATAGATGGCTCTAGAAAACCAGATTTTGTTGGTTACATGAGAAGTAATGTTGGTATAGCTTATCCAATAAGCACAGAAAGCACAGAAAGCTTTATGAATGATCTGTCAAATAGTATAATCAATTCATTAAAGAGGTATGATATAAAAGCTACAAGCCTTTCGACTAAATGGGAAGATGACGAAAAAACAGTAAAAACAGAGTTGCTAAGCCAAACAGGAGATAAAAAGATTCTTTTAGTATTTGATCAATTAAATACAGATGGTTACATGATTCAATTCTTATACTCTAAGATAAACCTTTATGTTTATGATAAAGAAGGAGTTTTGTTAAAGTACAAATTTTTTGAAGGAAAAGAAAAGTTAGGTGGAAATGTAGCATTTGGTGCGGGTGATTTTAAAACTTACATGCCAGAAGCAATGAAAAAGTTATTTGAAACTATCTTTAAAGATAAAGAAGTAATTGAAGCAATAAATAAAAGCTAGAATAACACAGGAAATTACATGTTTTGCAAGTTTTACATCCTTGCAAGAAAAAGAAAACTTGCAAAGTGGTCTGAAACATATCTGAAACATTTAATCTATAATATGAAATAATATATAAATAAAAGAAAACAGAGTTTTAGCTAATTTGTAGTGTTTCAGTTATAAGAAATAAAAAGAAAAAGAAAGAAAATTAAAAGCCTCGGTCTCATAATCAGGTGGTCCCTGGTTCGAGCCCAGGTGGGACCACTTCTATTTAGAACAGAAGCCTTTACAGAAATGTAGAGGCTTTTTAGTTTTCAGCACTTTTTGAAATGTGAAAATTGAAATTTTTGATACCTAATAATTAAATTCCCGTTTCTGTAAAATACCTTAACTTTATCCATCCAAAACAAATTTAATCTTCAGATGGATAGATTAACTCCCGAACAAAGGAGTAAAACTATGCGGGCAATAAAAAGCACTGCTACAAAAGGCGAAGTAAGACTGGCTAAAGCCTTATGGAAATTGGGCTACAGATATCGAAAAAATAATAAGAAGATATTTGGGAGACCTGATCTTACTTTTGCCAAATATAAAATTGCCATTTTTGTTGACAGCGAATTTTTTCATGGAAAAGATTGGGAAACGCAACAGCTGAGAATTAAATCAAATCGCGAATACTGGATTCCGAAAATTGAAAGAAATATAGAACGAGACGAAGAAGTTAACGCTTTTCTTATTTCTGAAAATTGGACGATTTTGCGGTTCTGGAGTAAAGAAATTGAGAAGAATCTAGAGGTTTGTCTCGCTAGAATTGAAGGGACAATAATGCTTTTGAGTATTTAGACCTTTTCTGCTTTTAATTGTTTGGCTTCGATTTTTTCAATGCATTTGAATATTTCTGAGGCAAGCCTTTCGATAACGGGCATACTTACCGAATTTCCTGCTTGCTTGTAAAGGCTAGAATTGGAAATTTTAGGTAATTTGTAACTGTCAGGAAAACCTTGAAAACGAAAGCATTCTCTTGGAGTTAATTTTCTAAAGCCGAATTCAGTTGTGATAATTGGGACATTGTGTCCGCCAGTTCCCATATTGGCAGTTAAAGTAGGGCAAACTTCTTTTTTGTTTTCTCGTACATATTGTCTCCTAAACTGATAAATTCTGTCTTCTCTCACAACTGCTTCTTTCAGCATGTTGTACATATATTTATCTTCGGTATAATAGAATTTTTTATCGACTTTTTCTTTTGTGATTAAATCGGTAACTTTTTGCGTTAATTCTTCTTTTTCCGGAAAATTGAATTTAAAACCTTTTTTGACGAAATCTTTATTAAAAGCAACCATAAAAATACGTTCCCGATTGTGCGGAATATTTCCAAAATCTTTGGTATTCAGGATTGCGCTGTCAAAAGTGTAATTGCGTTTTTTGATTTCGCGCTGAATTACTTTCATGGTATTTCCTTTGTCGTGTCCTTTAAGATTTTTGACATTTTCAAGGAATACTACTTTCGGTCTCATTTCGTCAATAAAATCCAATATCTTGAAAAAATGATTTCCTCTACTATCATTAAAACCTTTTCTGTGGCCGGCGAGAGAAAAAGGCTGGCATGGGAATCCAGCGGTAAGAATGTCTATTTTGTTGAGTTTTTTTACATCAAGCTGCATTACATCGCCTTCAATAAGTTTGTGCTCGAAATTGTTTCTATAAGTAACACAGGCTTTTTTGTCAAATTCATTTGCCCACTCTAATTTGAATCCTGCATTTTCAAAACCTAAACAGATACCGCCTACGCCTGCATATAAACTTCCGACTGTATATCTGTTTTTCATGTGTTTAATTCTGGTTGTAATAGGTTTGAATTGTGCAAATATATTAATTTGAGGATATTCTATTGCGTGGTTAGAATTGAATATGAAGTTCTTCTTTGATATAAATTGAATGTGTTGGTTTTATGAAAAAAGAAGGGTTTTTAAAATCAGGAAATTCTTACAAGTTTGTGGTTCTTGTAAATAATAATAAAAAGGAAGATTGTCACTTAGGGCGTTTTCTAAAAAGGATTAATGGAATTTGAAAATAAAAATGTTAATATTTGTTTTGTCTTTTTCAAATTAAAAGTTGCTTTTGAGCAAAAAACTTATACTTTTGTTCCAAGATTTTAGAGGTAGAATTTTAGTTGTAGGGAATTTCTATCGAAGAATATTTTGTAAATAATTATTAGACTTGCTGTTTGTAATAGCTTGAAATTATGAAAAATCTAAAAGCCCCATTTTTAGTAATTGCCTTATTGTTATTAAATGTTTCATTGGTTAAAGCGGAAGGTAAAGATATGCCTGTTCCTGGTGATGCCAATAAAACGAACGCACAAGCTAGTGCTCAAGCTTGTCCATCATGTCCAGAAGGTTTTCCTATAAATCAAAATATTGGTTTTCTTCTTGTCGCAGGCTTAGCTTTAGGTGCTGTGGCCATATATAAAAATAAAATAAAAAAAGCTTCAATTTAATATTGAAGCTTTTTTTATGGAAAATCTAGGTGTTATTTGTTTATCGAATAAAGTCGAGAAATATACTTTCCTACTACATCAAATTCAAGGTTGATTTTTGTTCCTACTTTGAAATCTTTAAAATTAGTGTGTTCGTAAGTATACGGAATAATTGAAACGCTAAATTCATTTGTCTTAGAATTAACAACCGTAAGACTAACTCCATTTACTGTTATTGAGCCTTTTTCGATTGTGATGTTGTTTTGGTTTTTATCGTATTCAAAAGTATAATTCCAGCTTCCGTTTGCTTCTTCAATTTTAATGCAAGTTCCAGTTTGGTCTACGTGACCTTGAACGATATGACCGTCTAAGCGGTCTCCAAGCTTCATCCCTCTTTCCAAATTAATTATATCGCCAGTTTTCCAATTGCCGATATTGGTTTTTAAAATTGTTTCGTCAATAGCTGTTACAGTATAAAGAGAATCTTTAATGGCTACAACCGTAAGGCATATTCCATTATGTGAAACGCTTTGATCTATTTTTAATTCGTGTGTTATGGATGAGTCAACTGTTATGTGAAGATTGTTTTGATCTTTTTTGATTTCGTGAATCTTGCCGAGTGTTTCTATAATTCCTGTGAACATTGTGGTTTTATTTTACTAAATTTGCACATCAAAATTAGTAATAAATAAACTGAGCTCATGAATAAAAAAGCAGAAAATATAATTGTTGGAATTTCAGTAGGAGATTTAAACGGTATTGGAAGCGAAGTTATACTGAAAACATTCGAAGATTCTCGTATGTTGGAATTGTGTACGCCGGTTATTTTTGCAAATGCTAAAATCCTTTCTTTCGTTAGAAAAAGCTTTACATCGACAATTCAATTTCACGGAGTTGATAAAATAGATCAAATTATTCCAGGGAAGGTAAATGTTTTGAATCTTTGGAGAGAGGGTGTTGATATCAATTTTGGAGTAAATGATCCTAAAATAGGAGAATATGCAATTAAATCTTTTGCAGCGGGAACAAAAGCGTTGAAAGATGGCGAAATAGATGTTCTAGTTACAGCTCCTATTAATAAATATAATATACAGTCTGAAGATTTTAAATTTCCTGGGCACACCGATTATTTGAATCAGGAATTAGAAGGAGATGCTTTGATGATGATGGTGCAGGATAATTTGCGAGTGGGTCTAATTACAGATCATGTGCCATTAAACGAAGTTGCTTCTCATTTGACAGAGGAACTGATTACTAAAAAAATAGAAACTATTAGAAAATCTTTAATTCAGGATTTTAGTATAGTGAAACCAAAAATTGCAGTTTTAGGATTAAATCCGCATGCTGGTGATGGTGGAGTGATTGGAAAAGAAGATGAATTGGTTTTAAAACCTGTTCTTAAAAAATTATTTGATTCTGGAACTATGGTTTTTGGGCCATTTCCTGCAGATGGTTTTTTTGGAAGCTCTCAATATGAAAAATATGATGCTATCGTGGCAATGTATCACGATCAAGGATTAATTCCGTTTAAGACGCTTTCTTTTGGAAAAGGAGTGAATTATACAGCAGGTCTAAATAAGGTTAGAACCTCTCCAGATCATGGCACAGCTTACGATATTGCAGGAAAAGATATGGCAGATTACAATTCATTTAAAGAAGCAGTCTATCTTGCGATCGATATTTTTCGCTCGCGTAATCAGTATGAGGAGATTAGCCAAAAACCTCTTAAAATAAAAGAAAAACAGTTATAAACAAAAAAAGGTGAATAAGATTATTAGATTTGTAATAATTTTATATCTTTGCACCCCAATTCAGATATCTAGTTTTAGAATTGAATTGATCAAATTGATGTTGAAATGAGCAAAACAAAAGAATTTTTAATTCCTTTCGTAGGATTAAAACTAGGAAAACACCATTTTGAGTATCAAATAAATAACACGTTCTTTAAGGACTTTGAGTACGATGAGTTTCAAAGTTCAGATATTAAAGTCAATTTGCTTTTCGATAAGAAGAGTAATATGTTAGAGTTAGAATTCAAACACAAAGGAACAGTAAATGTGCCTTGTGATCTGACGGGCGAGGATTTTGATTTACCTATAAAAGGGAAAATGAAACTGATTGTTCGCTTTGGAGAAGAATTTAATGATGATAATGAAGAGTTGTTGATTTTGCCACATGGTGAACATGAAATAGATATTGCACAATATATTTATGAAATGATCGCGCTTTCTGTTCCGCAGAAGAGAATTCATCCAGGTGTTAAAGACGGAAGTCTGCAAACAGAAGCTTTGACAAAACTGAATGAGTTAAGTGTAAAAGAACAAAAAGAAGAGAGTAACAAAGAAGAAGATATTGACCCGCGTTGGGAAAAATTAAAGAAACTATTAACGGATAAATAATATAGTAAAATGGCACATCCTAAGAGAAAAACCTCGAAAACAAGAAGAGATAAGAGAAGAACACATTACAAAGCTACTGTAGCTCAAATCGCTACATGTCCTATTACAGGTGAGGCGCATTTATACCACAGAGCTTACTGGCATGAAGGTAAAATGTACTACAGAGGGCAAGTTGTTATCGATAAATCTGAAGCGGTTGCTTAATACGTTTTTGTAAATTATACTAGAACTCTCACATAGTGAGAGTTTTTTTTGTTGGTTATAATTTTCGTTTTTTAGGAAAATATAGACAAATTCGTTACGTTTTTTTTTGTAATTTTCGGGTCTTTTAAAAATTTTTCAAATTAATCACAATTTGAAAAGAAAATAATAGAATATAATGAATACAATCACAGCCGCAATTACCGCTGTTGGAGCTTATGTTCCTGACTTCGTTCTTTCGAACCAAGTACTAGAAACAATGGTTGATACCAATGATGAGTGGATTACCGCTCGAACAGGAATTAAAGAAAGAAGAATTCTTAAAGACGCTGATAAAGGTACATCGTACCTTGCGATACAAGCTGCAAAGGATTTGATTGCAAAAGCAAATATTGATCCGCTAGAGATTGATATGATTATAATGGCAACTGCGACACCAGATATGATGGTGGCTTCTACAGGAGTATATGTTGCTACAGAAATTGGAGCAACAAACGCATTTTCATACGATTTGCAGGCTGCATGTTCAAGTTTCTTGTACGGAATGTCGACTGCTGCAGCGTATGTTCAGTCAGGACGTTATAAAAAAGTACTTTTAATTGGTGCCGATAAAATGTCATCAATTGTAGACTATACAGACAGAGCAACTTGTATTATTTTTGGAGATGGAGCTGGTGCAGTTCTTTTCGAACCAAATTATGAAGGTTTAGGATTGCAGGATGAGTATTTAAGAAGTGACGGTGTAGGGAGAGATTTTCTTAAAATCCCAGCAGGAGGTTCTTTAATTCCACCTTCAGAAGAAACTATAAAAAACAGACAGCACAATATTATGCAAGACGGTAAAACTGTTTTCAAATATGCTGTGACTAATATGGCAGATGCCAGCGAATTGATTTTGCAAAGAAATAATTTGACAAATCAAGATGTTGACTGGTTAGTGCCACACCAAGCTAATAAACGTATTATTGATGCTACTGCTGGAAGATTAGAATTAGACGAATCTAAAGTTCTAGTAAACATCGAAAGATACGGTAATACTACTTCTGGAACTTTGCCATTAGTATTGGCTGATTTTGAAAGTAAACTTAAAAAGGGAGATAACATTATCTTTGCCGCTTTTGGTGGTGGATTCACTTGGGGATCTATCTATTTAAAATGGGCTTACGATAAGAAATAAATTAAAACTAAAAACGAATCATTATGGATTTAAAAGAAATTCAAAACCTAATCAAATTTGTTGCAAATTCGGGCGTTGCAGAAGTGAAGTTAGAAATGGATGATGTAAAAATCACAATCAGAACAACTTTAGAAACTAATGTAACTGAAGCAACTTACGTACAGCAATTACCAGCTCAGGCGGCTTTACCTCAAGCTACAGCTCCACAGGTTACAGCTCCAACAGTTGTAAGTGTAACTCCAGAGGCGCCAGCTGCTAACGATTCTAAATATGTTACTATAAAATCTCCAATCATTGGAACATTCTATAGAAAACCATCTCCAGACAAACCTGTTTTCACAGAAGTAGGAAGCACTGTATCTAAAGGTGATGTTCTTTGCGTAATTGAAGCAATGAAATTATTCAACGAAATCGAATCTGAAGTTTCTGGTAAGATTGTAAAAATTCTAGTTGACGATATGTCTCCAGTAGAATTTGATCAACCTTTATTCTTAGTAGATCCATCATAATTTTTAAAAATTCCAATAGACAAGTCACAAAATCCAATGAGTTGGAATTTGGAGATTGGAATTTGTAATTTTTAATTTAAATAAGATGTTTAAAAAAATATTAATTGCGAATAGAGGAGAAATTGCACTTCGTGTAATTCGTACATGTAAGGAAATGGGAATCAAAACTGTTGCAGTTTACTCTACAGCCGATGCAGAAAGTTTGCATGTTAAATTTGCAGACGAAGCGGTTTGTATAGGCCCTCCTCCGAGTAACTTATCGTATTTGAAAATGTCAAATATTATTGCAGCTGCAGAAATTACAAATGCAGATGCAATTCATCCAGGTTATGGATTTCTTTCTGAGAATGCTAAATTCTCTAAAATCTGTCAAGAGCACGGAATTAAATTTATCGGTGCTGCTCCAGAAATGATCGACCGTATGGGAGATAAAGCTTCTGCAAAAGCTACAATGAAAGCGGCAGGAGTACCATGTGTACCAGGTTCGGACGGATTATTAGAATCTTACGAACATGCACAAAAAGTAGCTAAAGAAATTGGTTATCCAGTTATGATGAAAGCTACTGCTGGTGGTGGTGGAAAAGGTATGCGTGCCATCTGGAAAGAAGAAGAGCTTCAAAAAGCTTGGGAAAGCGCACGTCAAGAAGCTGCTGCAGCATTTGGAAATGACGGAATGTACATGGAGAAACTTATTGAAGAGCCACGTCATATCGAAATTCAAGTTGTTGGAGATTCTTATGGAAAAGCATGCCACCTTTCTGAAAGAGATTGTTCTGTTCAAAGACGTCACCAAAAACTTACTGAAGAAACACCTTCACCTTTCATGACAGATGAACTTCGTACAAGAATGGGAGAGGCTGCTGTAAAAGCTGCTGAATTCATTAAATATGAAGGAGCTGGAACTGTAGAATTTTTAGTGGATAAACACAGAAATTTCTACTTCATGGAAATGAATACTCGTATTCAAGTTGAGCACCCGATCACAGAACAAGTTATCGATTACGATTTGATCCGTGAGCAGATTATGGTTGCAGCTGGAATTCCAATTTCTGGTAAAAACTACCTTCCACAATTACACGCTATTGAAGTTCGTATTAATGCAGAAGATCCTTATAACGATTTTCGCCCTTCACCAGGAAAAATTACTACGCTTCATATGCCAGGAGGACACGGAGTTCGTTTAGATACTCACGTTTACTCAGGATATAGCATTCCGCCAAATTACGATTCTATGATTGCTAAGTTAATTACAACTGCGCAATCTCGTGAAGAAGCTATCAGCAAAATGCGAAGAGCTTTGGATGAATTTGTAATTGAAGGTGTGAAAACTACAATCCCTTTCCACAGACAATTAATGGATGATCCAAAATATATTGCAGGAGATTATACGACTGCATTTATGGATACATTTAAAATGAATAGTCCAGAATAATTATAAAGGCTTCCAGATTTGGAAGCCTTTTTCTTTTATAAGCCTTTATAAAATCCAATATTCAAATTCCAAATTCCAATATTGGAAACCTAAACTTTGGAATTTGGAATTTACAAAAATTGGAATTTCTTCCAAGGTTACACTATAAGTGTTTACTTATTACACACTTATTTTCTCTTTTACACACCTTTCACTGTATTTCTTTTTTTGGTATATTTGATATAAAGTCTTTAAAAACAGGATTTTATGGTCTTTGGCACAGCTCTTTTTCTTTACGGCATAATAATTTCATTACTTCAAGCGTAAACAACTATTAATTAAAATATATACGTTATGAAAAATTTATTTTTATCAGCCGCAATTGTTTTAGGAAGTTTAACTTCATTCGCTTCAACTACACAAGTAACAAATACTACTGTAAAAACGATTTCTATTGAAGACGAATACACAGAAATCAAATTAGAAGAATTACCAGCAGCGATTACTGATGCTTTGAAAAAAGCATATCCAGAAGCGGTAATTACTAAAGCATACAAAAACGAAAAAGCCCAGTATAAACTTGATGTAACTGTTGGTGACAAGGTGGGTAACCTTTTTGCAAATGCAGACGGAACTTGGATTAAACAATAATCTTAAACTAAGGTCTCGTGAAGATCCGGATCAAGAATACTAAGATCAAATTAACTATATTAAAAAACAACTATCATGAAAAATTTATTTTTATCAGCCGCAATCGTTTTGGGAGGTTTAACATCATTTGCTTCAACTTCGCCAATTTCAAATACAATCGTAAAAACAATCTCTATCCAAGATGATTATACAGAAATTAAATTGGAAGAGCTTCCAACAGCTGTAACAGACGCTTTGAAAAAAGCATATCCAGATGCGGTGCTTTCTAAAGCATTTAAAAATACAAAATCTGAATACAAGCTAGAAGTAACTGTTGGAGATAAAACAGGAAATCTTTTTGCTAACGCAGATGGAACTTGGATTAAAAAATAATGAAGTCTAACCCTTAAACTATAACTATGAAAAAGTTAATCTTATCGGCAGCAATTGTCTTAGGCAGTTTGTCGATGCATGCAGAAACCACTGCTGTAACTAGCCGAATGGTACAGACAGTTAATGATCAGGATGGATATAAAGAAGTAGACGGAGTTCCGGCAGCTGTAAAGAAAGGCTTAGATGAAGCTTATCCTGGTGTAGTGCTTGAAAAAGCATGGGTAAATGATAAAAAGGAGTATAAAATTGAGATAACCGTTCGAGGAGAAAAATCGATCGTTTATACAGATGCTTCTGGTAATATTCTTAAAAAATAATTTAAACCACAAATATTATGAAAAAGTTAGTTTTATCAGCAGCGATTGTTTTAGGAAGTCTTTCAGTAAATGCTGCAGTTCTTCCAGCAATCTCAATTACTCAATCAGTAATTTTTCAAGATGCATTTAAAGAGGTGGCTGCAGACCAAATACCGGCAGCTGTGAAGTCTACGGTTGAAAAATCGTTTCCAAACACTAAGCTAGAAAAAGCTTATAAAAACGATAAAAACGAGTATAAACTCGAAATTTCAAGTGGAGACAAGAAGTATACTATTTTTACAGATGCTTCTGGTAACATCATCAAGAAATAATTAAAAATCAGCATCATGAAAAAATTAATCTTATCAGCAATAGTTGTTTTAGGAACGATGTCAATCCATGCAAATGGTTTGCCTATTTCGCAAAACACTAATGCAGCTGTAACTATTCAAACAGAATATACAGAAGTTACGGCAGATGCTGTGCCTGCAGCTGTAAAAACAGCCTTGCAGACCGCTTATCCAGGAGCAAAACTGGACAAAGCATTTGTAAATGAAAAAAAAGAGTATAAACTCGAAATATCAGTTGGAGACCAAAAGGCTACTGTATACTCAGATGTCAATGGTAACTGGTTGAAGATATAAATTAGGTGAATTTAGATTTATGTTTTTGGTGAAAAAGAGATTGCGTCGTGCAATCTCTTTTTTTTTACATATTTTACATATTTTTATGAAATAACAAGTTTAATAATATTATTTTAGCAAAAAGTCCCTAAAAGCAGATGCCGAAGATATTAGTAATAGAAGATGATATTGCGTTTTGTAAATTATTAGAAAAATTTCTAATTAAAAAAGCGTACGATGTAACGATAGCTTTCTCCGCAGCAGAAGCGCGTGAAGCAGTTAAAAATGAATCTTTTGATTTGATTTTGACAGATCTTCGCTTGCCTGATTCTGATGGTATTGGACTTATGTCTGAATTTAAAAACTCGCATCCTCATATTCCTGTTATTTTAATGACGGGCTACTCTGATGTTAACACTGCAGTTAAAGCCATTAAAAACGGAGCGGCTGATTATATTTCTAAACCTTTTAATCCAGATGAAGTTCTTCTGGTTATTACCAATGCGTTGCAAGCTCCAAAAGCAGACGTAGAAGAACAGTTAGAAACTCCGGAAAAAAAGAAAAAAACAGTCAAAAAGCCAGTTGCGACAGAAAACGAATTTGTTAAAGGAATTTCTGTAGCTTCAAAAAAACTTTTAGATCATATTCAATTGGTAAGTCCAACGGATATGTCTGTTCTGATTATTGGCGAAAGCGGAACAGGAAAAGAGATCATAGCCAAAAGCATTCACCAGCAGAGCAGAAGAAAAGACAATAATTTTATTGCCGTAGATTGCGGTGCGATTCCGAAAGAATTGGCGGCGAGTGAATTTTTTGGGCATTTAAAAGGATCTTTTACTGGAGCAATCAGCGATAAAAAAGGATATTTTGAAGCCGCTAATGGTGGAACTTTATTTTTGGACGAAATTGGAAACCTTTCTTACGAGAATCAAATTCAATTGTTGAGAGCACTTCAGGAAAGAAAAATTAAACCTGTTGGAAGCAATAAAGAAATAAACGTCGATATACGCATTATTACAGCTACCAACGAAGATTTGCGCGAGGCAGTAAAAAACGGCGATTTTAGAGAAGATTTATACCATAGAATCAATGAGTTTTCGATTCAGTCACCATCTTTAAAAGATCGCGGAGAAGATTTAATGGTTTTTGCCGATTATTTCCTAGAAAAAGCCAATCAGCAATTAGATAAAGAGGTTATCGGATTTTCTCCAGAAGTAGTTTCTATTTTTCAGAATTACAACTGGCCAGGAAATTTACGAGAATTGCAAAATTGCGTAAAACGTGCCACTCTTTTAACTCGTGGTGAATTTATAGAAAGTGACGTGCTTCCGGCAGAATTCTTTCAGATTCAAAAACAGCAGCCTTCAGCAAATGAAGTTTTTTCATTATCTGAAAATGAAAAAGAAACCATTATTCAGGCGTTATCAAGAACACAGAATAATAAATCTGAAGCGGCAAAACTGCTTAAAATTACGAGAAAAACACTTTACAATAAATTGAAACAATACAACATTGAGTAAAAAAGTACTTTTCTAGAAAGCGGTATTTTAAATTTCTTGCTTCAATTCCTTAAAAAGAATTTTTATTTTTCCTTCTAAATCTGAAAATGTAGTTTTTAGATCAATTGTGTTTAAATCTTCTTTTTCCAGATCTTTTAAAAGTTCACCAATTTCGTTCGACTGAATTTGTTTGAACATGGGAGCAATACGATGTGCAATAGATTTTATTTCGTCGTGATTTTGCTCTTTAACAGCAGTTTTTAAAACCTCGATATTTTCTATAGTAGTGTCTATAAAAGATTTTAAAACTTCTTTCAAGGCAGATTCGTCTTGTCCTAAGAAATCTTTTAAAGTTTCTAAAGAATACAATTGAGAACTGCTTTTATTGACAGTTTCTGTAGATTCGGCTACCAGAACTTCTTCATGATCCAAAATATGCTGAATCGTTTCCAATAGAATTTTTGGAGAATAAGGTTTCTTTATAACTGTTGTAAAACCAGCATTCTTATAAACTGAAAGATCTAGATCTGTGCGGCCAGTAAGTGCAATTACAGGCTGATTTTTAAAGACCGTTTCTGGAAGTTCACGAAGTTTTTCTAAAAATTGAAAACCGTCAATTTCTGGCATTTGGATATCAGTAATGACAAAATCGAAAGGTGTACTTTTGATTGTTTCTAAAGCTTTCGCCGGATTTGTAAACGAAAATACCTGATGCTGTTCCTGTTTTAAAACACCACTTGTTAGATTCAAAAGATTGATGTCGTCATCAACAACAATAAAAGTTTGTTTTTTAGTGTTTTTTGATGGTTTGTCTTTGATTCCGTTTAAAGACATATTTCCTTGGCTACTATCAAATAATAGTGGCAGCTGAATAATAAAGGTGCTTCCTTTTCCAAAAATACTTTCTAAGCTTAAACTTCCGCCCAAAATAGAAATAATCTTTTGACAGATTGATAATCCCAAGCCGGTTCCGCCGTATTTCTTTTCGATGCCTTCATTTGCCTGTGCAAATTCTTCGAAAACCAATTTCTGATTCGCTTTTTCAATTCCAATTCCTGTATCTTGAATCGAAATGGTAAAAAATTGGTCGTCATTCGCGTAAGCGGCAATTCGAATATGACCTTCTTCGGTAAATTTATAAGCATTTCCGATAATGTTGGTTAGAATCTGTTTCAAGCGAAAAGGATCTCCAACAATACGTTGATGAAACTGTTCGTCTACATTTATAATGAGATCAATATCTTTTTGTTTGTAAACCGTTTGAATATTTCGGGCAACGTCTTCAATGATTTCGGGTAATGAAAATGGAACTTTTTCTATAGAAATTTTTCCGGCTTCGATCTGCGAAAAATCTAATAAATCCTGAACGAGTTGCGTAATATATTCAGATGAATTTTTAATGTTTTTAACGAAATACGATTGCTTGGTATTAACATCTGAATTGCCCAAAAGTTCAGAATAGCCAACAATGGTACTCAAAGGTGTTTTCAAATCGTGGCTTACGGTTGAAATTAATTGTTCTCGGCTTTTGAGCAGATTTTTGGTTTTGAAATTGGCAATTTCAAGCTGTTTCTTGTACAATTGAGATTTTGAATAATCGCTGACAATTAGAATCGAGAAAAAGACCGTCAGCAATAAACCAATAACAGCAGAAGCCGTCACAATTTCATTGACTCTTTTTAATGATTTTTCTTTTAATGAATTGTTTTTTATCGAATTGATAATGATTTCTCTTTCAATAATTCGAAGTATTTTTCTAAGCTGATCCGAAATCGCAATTTCATTTTGAAGCAGTTTGTTTTCTTCAAAATTCAAAGATTCTTTCTTTTTTTCAGCTTTTATTTTTACAGAACTCAGAAGCTTTTTAGAATTTGCCAAAATAGAATCTGAAGCTTTTTTGCTCAGCGTATTGGTGCTGTCATCAGGAATATTTGAATTTAAATAATCAACATAACGCTGCAAGACACTTCGCTGATAGCTTCCTAACTGATTTGGATTTTTGGTGAAATCCTGAAGTTCAAGTTTTCTAAGATTAAACTCCATTTTAGTGATTTCGTCAATCGCATTATTTACGGAAGTTTCGTCATCAGCTTTGTTTTTTATTTCTCTTAACTGCTTGATGTTTTCTGTCTTTTCAGCTAAGAAATAGGTAACACTATCCAAAAGTTTTTTTTGGTATTCTGTAGTAACAATCTGTTTTAAAGTGTCAATTCTTTTGCGAAGCGAATCGGTTTCAATTAAATAGTTTTTGAAATCTTTCTCCGAATTATTCTGAATTGTCTGTCTGGCTAAACTCTCAGTTTTATATACATTCGAATAAAGTCGACTGACTCTCAGAATTTTGATTTTTTCTAAAGCAATTTTATCTTCCAGTTTGTTGTAAACTACATTTTCAGAATACAGAAACCATCCAACTGTAACAACCAAAGCCAGTAATGCAACATAGCTGAATAAAACTTTGATTGCGGTGTAACTTCTTTTGGTCTCCATATTTTGCTGAAAGATTTGAGGGAATTGGGTATTATTAAAACATTGCAATTTATCTAAAAAAATCTGTTTTACGAAGAGTAAAACTGTCCAATATGTTACATAATTGTAAGGTCTACAAAGAAAAACAGCCGTAGATTATGTAAATCTACGGCTGTGAATATTGTTTTTTATTTGTTACAAAGTCTCATCTAACCATTTGAAGAATTCACCTTGCCAAACTTGAGCGTTCTGTGGTTTTAAAACCCAGTGATTTTCGTCTGGGAAATACACAAAACGACTTTTGATTCCTCTTAACTGAGCAGCTTGGAAAGCTTCTTGTCCTTGTCCGATTGGCACGCGGAAATCTTTTCCTCCTTGGAAAATCAAAATTGGCTTATTCCAGTTTTGAACCAAAGTTGCAGGATTAAAAGTTGTATATGCTTTTTGCGCTACCGCATTATCTTTTTCCCAATATGGTCCGCCAAAATCCCAGTTGTTAAAGAAAACTTCTTCAGTAGTTCCTAACATAGAAACGGTATTGAAAACACCATCATGAGCGATAAAAGTTTTGAAACGGTTCTTGTGAATTCCAGCTAAATAAAATACAGAATATCCTCCGTAACTAGCGCCAACGCATCCTAAACGGCTTTTGTCAACATAGCTTTCTTTTGCAACATCATCAATTGCAGAAAGGTAATCGTCCATAACTTGTCCACCCCAATCTTTACTGATTTGTTCATTCCATTCAACACCGTGTCCTGGCATTCCGCGACGGTTTGGCGCCACAACTACGTAACCTTTAGCAGCCATTAAAGAGAAATTCCAACGGAAAGAGTACGATTGTGTCAATGCACTTTGTGGTCCGCCTTGGCAGAATAATAAAGTTGGATATTTTTTAGAAGCATCAAAATTTGGAGGCAAGATTACCCAAACCAACATTTTTTTGCCATCAGTTGTAGTAACATAACGTTTTTCTGTTTTGCTTAAAGCTAAAGTTTTGTACGTTTCTGTATTGATGTTTGATAATTGTTTCCAAGTGTTTTTCTTCAAATTGAAAGAAAAAATTTCACCAGCATGATTCATGTCTGTTCTGGTAACGATAATATCATCTCCAGAAAAACCAACTAAATCATTCACATCAAAATCTCCGTTTGTCAATTGACGTACGTTGATTGCAATTTTAGTTAAACCAGGAAAATTAACCGAGAAAAGTTGTTTTGTTCCGTCAATAGGTGCTACAAAAAATACTGTTCTTCCGTCTTTACTCCAGATAAAATTATCTACAGTTCCGTCCCAGTTTGCTGTTAAGTTAGTTTTGATTCCTTTAAACTCAACAATAATATCATTTTTGTCCGACTCGTAACCGTCACGTTTCATTTGCAGCCAAGTTAAATTTCCTGTCGGAGAAAATTGTGGCGCTGTATCGTAACCTAAATTACCTTCGGTTTTATTAGTTGTTTTTTGAGTTTCTAAATTGTACTCATAAATATCTGTGTTGGTAGAAATAGCATAAGCAGTTCCTGCTTTTTTCTTGCAAACGTAAAAAATGCTTTTGCTGTCTGGCGACCAGATATAATCTTCGTCACCACCAAAAGGTTTTTGTGGAGAATCGAAAGTTTCACCTTTCAAGATGTCAATTCCTTTTGCGCCGTCTTTGTTTTCTTTATAAAAAACGTGATTAAATTTTCCTTCGTTCCAAGTATCCCAGTGACGATAATCTAAACCATCATAAATTTGAGCATCAGATTTTGTTAGACTTGGGTAGAAATCTTTACCTAAAACTTTATCAATTTTTACTTCTTCATTGTAAACGACAAATTTTCCGTCAGGCGAAATGTTTTTATCAGCCAAAATTTCTTTAATGTCTTTAATTTCGGTTGCAGTTCCTCCGTTTACAGGAATCGTGTAGATTTTAGAAGTCGATTTGTTATCGGCCACAGAAGGCGTTGAAACTTTAAAAACGACATTTTTCGCATCTTTAGAAATGCCAAGAGGTGTCACTCTTCCTAATTTCCATAACAATTCTGGGGACATTACATTCTGTCCGATAGCATTTAAACTCATCATTATTAAGGTTGTTAATACTAGTTTTTTCATAATTAAATATTCTATTTTTTGTGACGCTAAAAATACAACATTTAAAATCCAAGTTGTTAAATTCCAAATCCCAAATTTTGTTAAAGTTTATTACTGTCACCCTGAGCGAAGTCGAAGGGCGCATCGTTGAGAGGCTTCGACTTCGCTCAGCTTGACAAAGATTTTAAATGAACTTTAATTACTTATATGGTTCAAAAAAATCATTATTTTTATAAAAAACTCTGAAAATGGAACTAAGCTACTGGGAACTTAAAAATTGGTTTACGAATGTAGATTACACAATTGTGGGCAGCGGAATTGTTGGTCTTCATACTGCATTACGCTTACGCGAAAGATTTCCTGCGGCTAAAATTCTGGTTCTCGAACGTGGAATGTTGCCACAAGGTGCAAGTACCAAAAATGCTGGTTTTGCTTGTTTCGGAAGTCTGTCTGAAATTATGGATGACTTAAAAACGCATTCAGAAGAAGATGTTGTGGCACTCATCGAAAAACGCTGGAAAGGTTTACAATTACTTCGAAAAAGATTGGGAGATCAGGCAATCGATTTTAAACCGCATGGTGGATATGAATTGTTTTTAAAAGAAGACGAATTTGGATTTAATGAATGCATTTCTAAAATTCCATTTATTAATGAAGTTTTAAAACCGCTTTTTAAAGCCGATGTTTTTTCGAAAGAAGTAGACCGATTTGGATTTCAAAATATTCAGGACTATTTAATTTTTAATCCGTTTGAAGGACAAATCGATACTGGAAACATGATGCAGGAATTATTGAAGCAAGCTGTTTCGGCAGATATTTTAATCTTAAATCAGCAAACCGTAAAATCGTATGCCGACGCAGGAAATCATGTTGAAGTAGTTTTAAATGATTTTAGTTTTAAAACACAAAAACTACTTTTTGCAACAAACGGTTTTGCGAGCGAACTAACAAAAGGAGCTGTAAAACCTGCAAGAGCGCAAGTGCTTATTACAGAGCCAATTCACAATTTAGACATCAAAGGAACGTTTCATTTAGATCGTGGTTATTATTATTTTAGAAATATAAATGAACGTATTTTGTTAGGCGGAGGAAGAAATCTTGATTTTGAAGGAGAAACAACTACTGAATTTGGACAGACGAAAATTATTCAAAATAGATTGGAAGATTTACTGAAAAATGTAATTTTACCAAATCAGGATTTTCAGATTGCGCACCGATGGAGCGGTATCATGGGAATCGGAAATAGTAAGAATCCTGTCGTAACTCAGCTTTCCGAAAATGTGTTCTGCGGAGTGCGTTTAGGCGGAATGGGCGTAGCGATAGGAAGTTTAATAGGAACAGAATTAGCAGATTTAATATAATGGCAGCAACCAAAAAACCGGCACCAAAAACAACTACAAACAAACCAAAACCGAAGACTTCGTCTTCAAAAAAATCGAATCGTTCTTTTGGAGAAAAAATAAAATGGTTTTTTATCAAAGCGGCTTTATGGTTTTTTGGAATCTCAATCGGGTCGGTTATATTTTTTAAATATGTTCCTGTACCGTTTACGCCATTAATGCTTATTCGTGCCATCGAAAATAAAATGGCTGGAAAAGAAGTTTATTTTGACCACGATTGGGAACCGATTGATAAAATCTCAATGAATTTGCAAAAAGCTGTAATCGCAAGTGAAGACGGAACTTTCCTTACGCATAATGGTTTCGATTTTAAAGCACTTCAAAAAGCATATAAAAGTAATGAACGCGGACGCAGAATTCGTGGCGGAAGTACAATCTCGCAGCAAACAGCCAAAAATGTCTTTTTATGGCAAGGGAAAAGCTATTTCCGTAAAGGGCTTGAGGCGTATTTTACCGTTTTAATTGAAATTATCTGGGGTAAAGAGCGCATCATGGAAGTGTATCTGAACAGTATCGAAATGGGAGACGGAGTTTATGGTGCTTACGCGGCAACAGAACATTGGTATCGTAGAGATGCTTCGAGTTTAACGCCAATGCAGGCCGCTGGAATTGCTGCGATATTACCGAACCCTAGAAAATTTAAAGCTACAGGTTCTTCAAGTTATATTAACAGAAGAAAAGAACGAATTGTACGCGAGATGCGTTACGTTGGAAAAATCAATTATAATGGAAAAGAAGAAAAGAAAAAGTAAAAAACTGCTTTTTGCTTTTCTGATATTGACCGCAACGTTAACTTTTGGACAAGGAAAAACAACAGAAATTGGTTTTATATCAGATAATGATTTATACACATCGTCTAAGTACGATATGTATTATACCAATGGTTTGGAACTTTTTTGCAGGTTTTTATCAAAAAACGATAATCCAAAAATCAATAAAAAAATTACCGAATTTCGTATCGGGCAATATATTTACAACCCTCGATTTTTAAACAAAGAAGCCGTTATTGTAAATGATCGTCCTTTTACAGCTTATCTTTTTGCAGAAGTTGGTAAAAGTTTTTTTTACGAAAGTGAGTCAGTTCTAAAAACCGATTTTCAATTGGGTTTTATGGGACCAAATGCTTTGGGAGAAGAAACTCAGGTTGGTTTTCATAAAATTATAGGCTATAAAAAAGTTTACGGTTGGGAAAACCAGTTGCATAATGCTTTAGGTGTCCAGGCGCATGCTATTTACTCTAAAAAAATGTTTCCTTCAAAGCACAATGATTTTGTAGATCTTCATTGGCAGTCAGAAGGAAATCTTGGAACTATTTTTTCTGGAGTTTCAACAGGATTTATGGCAAGATTTGGATTTAAAAAACTCCTTCCAATTTACGATTCTAATATGTATAATGCTTCTGTAAGTGCACAAGCTCAACCAGACATTAGAGAATTTTATTTCTACGCGGCTCCAAGTGTCAATTATCAGTTTTACGATGCCACAATCGAAGGAAGCATGTTTAATGATACAAGTCCAGTTACTTTCGATTTAGAACCGCTTCGTTTCAATGCCGAAGCTGGTTTAAAATACCGACACAATAACTTCAACATATCGTATTCTTTCCTTTATCGAGGAAGAGAATTGAATGATCCTGGAATTGATACTAATTCGGGATATTTTTATGGGTCTATTAGAATGGGGTTTTTGCTTAAATAATAACCATATCTGGGAGTATGAGTCGATTTATATATAAAATATTATCCTTAATTTTTGCAATTTTTTTTATTTATTGTATGGTGCAATTTATTAGTACTAATGCCTTTCAAATTAGATATTTTAGAGGTTATACAGATATAAAACTTGTATCAATTAGAATACTTATTCTTTTAGTAAGTTTGCTTTTGGCATCAGTTTTTTTACTTATTGATAGGAATAAAAACAAATGATATTTTTAAAAGAAATTGCTTATTTTTTCTGATTGAATGAAAAGAATAATAAATGAAAATACTCATTGATACCAATATATTTCTTGACTTTTATCGTTCTAGCGGTACATCAATTCACATTTTTAGTACTCTGATTGAAAATATTGATCAATTTTGTAACAAAAAAGCCATTTCCGGAAAACAGAAACGGCTTTTTTGTTATAATAAATTGAAAGGCTTATTTTCTCTTCAAAATTTTTTAAATTTCGAAGATTGGTCTTAATGTCGATTGTCGCATTGAATATTAATTTCTTCATTTGATTTGTCGATTACCGAAATACTCGGACAGCCAAAAGAAACATATTCGAAACCAAAAACAACTTCGGGTTTATTTTTAAAAAGTTTTCCTGTCCATTGGTCAATAGAATTCTCTCCATTTTCATAATTTAAAGGAGAAGGAGATGTGCCTTCGCTTTGGCTGAAAAGTTTTTCGATTATAACATCTTTGGTTTTAGAATCAACGACCAAAAGGCGTCTGCCATAAATTGTTTTATTGCTGTCCAGGTAGTCTTGTAAAAAATACTCATAACTATCTGTTTTGTAAAAATACGTATTGCCTGTTACTGTGTTCTTTAGCAAAGCACGATCGTCATTTTTCATTGGTTTTGACGGATAATCCTTTTTTGCGATTTTTTTCCATGAAATTGGTTTCATACGTTCTTTTGAAAACGGATTTTCTTTGCCTACATAGACCAAAGCGTCTCTGTAATATTCACTGAAGCCGTTTAAATATTTTTTATTGATTTCGAACCCAATCATAAAATCATAATTATGATAAGGCCAATCTTCTTCCGAAGAATATCCGTTTAACATTGCAGCAGTTTTCAGATTTTTTACGGCAAAAGTAATCAGTTTGTTTTTTGCATAATCGTAAACAAATAATGAATCGGTTTCAGAGATATTGGTTTTAGACAAAAATCTTTTTCTATAGCTTTTATCGAATGTAAAATATTGCGCATCATATTTTCCTATTTTTTCTATGTTGGGCAAAACGAGCGTATCTTTTTCGTCGTTAACAGGATAAATGTCCGAAAGAGAAACAAAAGCAACATCACTGCTGTCTTTTGGAATAACATTAAATAGATAAATGCTTTCTTTCTTTGAAGCTTCTTCAGTTTGAAGAGTATCGGTTTTAGTTTCTGCGTGTTCTGTTACTTCAGGAAGTGTAGCTGTTGTGGTGTTTTCTTTTTTATTGCAGGCAGATAATAGGATTAAAAAAGTGGTTGATAAAAAGAACGATTTTGTTGTCATTATTTAAGTTTGATTTTGGGTTTCGTTATGTACGAAAGTACTTTAATTTGGTCGAATTTGAAAGTCAAAAGTTTAAGGAATTGATAACTTTTAAAAGCTGTTTTGTCTTTTTTCTTACAAAGTAAAAAGGTGTTTTTATACCATTTGGTATGAATAGAAGTTTAACAGAGATTATATTTTACAATTTTTTTATTGCGATAATATTTCCTGTCTTTTTATTGAAAGTAATGGTTTTGTTCGGTCCGCCGTAAAAGAGTGTCAACGTCAGTGTGCTATCAGTTTCACTTTTAAAAAGAATATCTTTTGCCGTCCTGATTTTGATATCCAAATTATCATCCATAAGCTGAGAATCAGTACATTTTATAATTCTTTTTTCAAATAATCCTTTCTTTTCAATTACTTCCAGCCATGGACGACCCATCGCGCTGTAGCCCACTATTTGCGCTCTGTATTTTTCATTCAAATCTTTGTTTTGGTACAAACCCAATGATGTACTTGAAAGCAATAAGGCGAAAAAAGGCATCATCATGGCCATAATGCTTATTGCAAATGTTATTGTTATTGCTGCCAAAAAAAGTTTTGCCATTAGGTTTTTCCAAAAGGTAATTATAATTACAAAATTACTTATCAGCCAAAGCCATGATAAAATTACATCACTATAATAACCGCGAAGACTAATTTCTTTAAAGTAATATAAAAGGCAGTCCAATACAAAAAGTATGCAGATAATGAAATAAACTCGCAATATTATTTTTTTATTTTGACTCATAATTTTCTTAAGATATAATGTAAAGCAACTAGCATAACAGTTGATAAAACTAGAATAGGGAAGAAGGAAAATGAAAGCGTGTACATAATTTCTTCATTTAGAAGATAAGTACTCCATGCAGATTCGCGATCAACAAAAATGCCATAATCCCATAAAAACCAAACAAAAATTAAGCAGATGAATTCAAGTCCGATTTGTAAATATTTGTTTTTTAGGAGTGTAAAGAGTAAAAAAACAATCGTCAGGAAAACGGTTGAGAATACTGACATTAAATAAGCATCATCAAAAAAAGAACAATCTAAACAGCCACTCGACATTCTTTCAGAAAAGCTTCCCATTGCCCAATAGATTTCTAAGAAAGTAAAAATGAAAAGTATAGTTGCAATTATAAGTGTTTTTTTTATGAATGATAATATTTTGTTTTTTAAGCTTTGATTCATTTTGAAACGTTTGATAAACTAATAAAAATATAGTGTTTTGAATTTTGTATCATACAAAAGTAGAAAACAGTTTTGAAGAAATATCTTTCAAATTATAGAATGCAACTTTTTTGTTCAGTTAGAGTTTATTTTTATTCAGTTTTTTTGAAACTAATATTTAGTATAGTTTAATTATTTGTTGCCATGAAAAATGTTGTCTTTAATGTTTCAAATTCATTATTCTTTTTTGTAGTATTAAAAAGTACAATTAACTTTTTTAGTTCAGTATTAAACTTTAAAAATTCAAATTGTTCAGGTAGTACTTCTTTTGATGTGCCACAAAAAAGATTTTCTAAGCTTTTTGCTTCAATTAAATTTGAATAATCTTTTAATTGTTTGCAATTTGAAATAGAAAAGTCAATAAGTCTTGTTAGAAATTTTAGAGAAGGAATTTGTGTTATTTGATTAAAGTCTGAAATATGAAGATATTTTAAATTTACTAGGTCTGATATAAAATTTAAATTTGGACATTTATAGTTTCTTATAAAATAAGCTTTTTCAAGATTTGGTAGATGTGATAATCCCGAAAAATTTATAATACGGTCAGTACCTCTTAGCCAAACAGTTTCTAAGTTAGAGTTATTGGATAAAAAATCCAAATTACTATTCTTAACAGAATCTAAAGATAGCTTTTTTAATTTTTTGAAGCACGATATTGTTTCAATGTCATCAATATGAGATGAGGCAAAATCTTCGATGTTTTTTAAACTTCTAAGAGGTTTTAAAGTTGCTTTTTTAGATTTAAATTCATTGTAAATCAAAATTTTTTTTAAATGAATCAAATTCGTCAAAGGACTCAAATCTTCTATATGCCATTCTTTAATTGTTATTTGTTGTAAATCGGGTAAATGTTCTAAAAATGATAGGTTCTTCCACTGACCCCAATTTCCATTACTTGTAAGGCTTAATTGTAGAGAAGAATTATATATTTTAATAATTTCATTAATCTTTTTCCAGATCTCGTATGTTTGCTGTACAGTAAATTGAATTGAGAGTTTGTTTTCTTTACTAAGTTCTCTTAGTTTAGAAAGTTCTGGAGGGCTTAGAGTTTTATCAACTAATATAAATATGCAGGTATCTGTGTTTTCTATTTTCATTTTTATCTAAATAAATTTTAAAACGAATATTAATACTTAACTCTTTGATAACATGATAGATATTTTTGATTGTTTACCTTTAATTAAAAATTTTAATTATGGATGTCAATTGGAACATAATAGCGATTGTAGCAATATTGGTAATTATTCTTGTTGTGCTAACAATCAGAAAAAATCAGCGAGAAAAAAAGAAATTGGAAAAAATGTTAAATAACGATTTTAAAAAAGCTGAAAAAAAGAGAGTTGATGCAGATGATGCTGCAAATGAGAAATAAAGAAATAACGAAAACCGTTTTTAACTATTAAGTAAAAACGGTTTTTTTATCATGTACTATTTTGAAATAAACTTTATTTTTTAGTGTAAGTTCCTTTAGAATTACCTGTTGATTCTATTTCTGTATCTGAAATTTTGGTAAACTTGAAATTCTTTTTAGAAGAAGCAGAGTCTTTAAATTGTAAATTGTAAGTTGTTTCAGTTGCTGATTCAACAATTTCTGGGTCTTCATCTTTAATTATATAGTAGGCAATTTCTCCTTTTGCCGAATAAGGATTACCGTTTGGGTCAATAATGAGATCATTTTTTGTGAATTGAATGGTTTTGCCTTTTGCATCACTCCATGTCCCTTGAATCCATGACGGTGGATTAACTCTACCATTTTTACTATTTCCATTTGAAGAATCTTGCTCATCAGATGTACATGAATACATAAAAACCATACATAATAAGACTAATAACTTTTTCATCATCTTTGTGTTTTTCTGCAAAAGTCAGATGGAAAATTTTGTTGTAATGCCTATATAAGTCTTAATAGTAATAGTTTAGGGTATTGTTAAAATTAAAAAACCGTATCACAAGTAAGTAATACGGTTTTTAGTGGAGAATACCGGATTCGAACCGGTCGCCTCTACGCTGCCAGCGTAGCGCTCTAGCCAAATGAGCTAATCCCCCAAAGTCTTAACAAATAAAGTCAATTAATTCTCAAAAAACAAATTTCCAGAAGTTTCGGATGAATTATTTTCAAAAGCGTAACTTTACCTTTAAATGTAATTTTTATGAGCCTAGAAAATACAAATGGAAGCTTAGAAACTTCTTTTCAAAATACGATTGCGACTGTGCAATTTGGTCATCCTGCAAGTAATTCTTTTCCACGTGAATTGTTAAATAGACTTACAGCTGAAATTAATTCTTTAAGTCGAAATGAAGATGTTTCGGTCATTATTTTAAAAAGCGAGGGAGAAAAAACGTTTTGTTCGGGAGCTTCTTTTGATGAACTTTTGAAAGTTGAAAATGAAGAACAAGGTGTAGAATTCTTTTCGGGTTTTGCACATTTGCTGAATGCCATGCGAAATTGCAATAAAATTATAATTGGACGTGTTCAAGGAAAAGCAGTTGGAGGCGGTGTCGGAATTATTTCGGCTTGCGATTATGTTTTTGCAACTTCTCGAAGTGATATAAAATTATCTGAATTAGCTATCGGAATTGGTCCTTTTGTCATTGAACCAGCGGTTTCCCGTAAAATAGGAAAAACAGCTATGACTGAAATGACTTTAGCTGCTCACGAATGGAAATCGGCAGATTGGGCTTTTGAAAAAGGGCTTTTTTCGGTTTTATGTGAAGCAGAAAATCTGGATGCTGAAGTTGAAAGTTTTGCTCAAAAACTAAGTTCTTATAATCCTGAAGCGCTTTACGAAATGAAAAAGATTATTTGGGAAGGAACAGAAATTTGGGAATCGCTCCTTTTTGAACGTGCAGCGATTACAGGCAAACTTGTTTTGTCTGATTTTACTAAAAATGCTTTGCTGCAGTTTAAAAAATAATTTAAGCGAGATCCTGCAAGGTTTTCAAAACCTTGTAGGTTTGATTGATAGAATAGAATATTTCGTAAATACCTACAAGGTTTTGAAAACCTTGCAGGATTAAAAACATTTTTTAAAATGAAATTCATTTCCTTATTCCAAAAAGTTGATATTGCAGAGAAAATTAAAGATGCTCCAGATAGCGGTTATCAAATTGGGGTTGTCATTGGATCTTTTATTCCGTTTCTAGTTTTGGGCGGAATTGCTTTGTGGATGTATCTTAGAGCTAAAAAAAGAGCTAAAAACGGCAATTAATTTGTAAATTTGCAAGCTTAAAATTAAAAATCGATGAGTAATATCAGAATTACAAAACAATTTAGTTTCGAAACCGGTCACGCTTTGTACGGTTACGACGGAAAATGCAAGAACGTTCACGGACACAGTTATAAATTATCGGTAACGGTTATTGGTTCGCCAATTACTGACCGATCGAATGTAAAGTTCGGAATGGTGATTGACTTCTCTGATCTAAAGAAAATTGTAAAAGAAGAAATCGTCGATCAATTTGATCATGCTACTGTTTTTAATCAGACAACTCCGCATATCGAATTGGCAAATGAATTGAAAAACCGCGGACATCACGTTATCTTAGTAGATTATCAGCCAACAAGCGAAAATATGGTGGTTGATTTTGCTGAAAGAATTAAAAGTCGTCTGCCAGAAGGAATTTCTCTTTTCTCATTAAAACTTCAAGAAACAGAATCGTCTTTTGCAGAATGGTACGCATCTGATAATCAGTAAAAGGTTATAAGTTAAACGTTAAAAGTTAGACGTCGAAACGTATAACTTCTAGCTATTAATTTATTCCTCATAACTCCTAACAAAAAACTTCTAACTTCTCTCATGAAAAAAATATATTTTGCTTCAGATCAGCATTTTGGTGCGCCAACTCCAGAATTGAGTTTACCGCGTGAAAAGAAATTCGTGGCGTGGCTTGATGAGGTTAAGGAAGATGCCGAAGCAATTTTTTTATTGGGAGATTTATTTGATTTTTGGTTTGAATATAAAACGGTTGTTCCGAAAGGTTTTGTTCGAATTTTAGGTAAGTTGGCCGAAATTCGTGACAGCGGAATTCCAGTTTATTTTTTTGTCGGAAATCATGATTTGTGGATGAATGATTATTTTGAAACCGAATTGAATATTCCGGTTTATCACGATAACAAAGAATTTACTTTTAATGGAAAAACCTTTCTAATTGGTCACGGAGACGGAAAAGGTCCTGGTGATAAAGGCTACAAGCGAATGAAAAAGGTATTTACAAATCCGTTTTCAAAATGGCTTTTCCGTTGGTTACATCCCGATGTCGGCGTAAGTTTAGCTCAATATTTATCGGTCAAAAATAAACTGATTTCTGGCGATGAAGATGTGAAGTTTTTAGGTGAAGAAAATGAATGGCTTGTTTTATATGCCAAACGAAAACTAGAAACCAAACATTATAACTATTTTATCTTCGGACACCGCCATTTGCCAATGATTATTCCAGTTGGCGAAAATTCCGAATATGTAAATCTTGGCGATTGGATTGGATATTTTACTTACGGTGTTTTTGACGGCGAAAAATTCGAGCTTAAAAAATTCGAAAAATAGTTTAGTCAAAAAGTCGAAAGTCGAAAGTCGAAATTCGAAAAGGGCAAATATTATTGTTGAACTTAATTCGAAGTCCTTTGTCAAAAAAAATAAAACAAAATTTTCATTTTGCGCTTGTTGGGTAAATTCCAATTTTATGCGTTCGCAGAATATATTCTGAAAGCTGTTTGCTGTTTGAAAGCTGAAATTTAATTGCTCCGGATGCTTTTTTCGGCATATGGCATTCTACGCAATTACTGGTCAATAATTTCTCTGGCATTGTTTTTAAAGTGCTTTCTTTGTGCTTTAAACCTTGATGGCAGCTCATACAGATTTTAGAATAGGAAGCCATGTTTTTGGAAGCATTTTCATGTGGATTATGGCAGGTAATACAATCCATTTTATCGCTTTTTATAAAACATTTGCTCTGAGCCATCAATCGATATTGATTGCCGTGAACATCAAAATTTGCTGTATCGGTAATACTTTTGGTCTCACGAAAGAATTCTGATAAATTATTTCCAGGTTTAAACTCAAAACGAGATTTTAATTTCATACCATCATTTCCTGCGTGACATAAAGCGCAAGCATCCAATTTTTGCTGTCTATTTAGAGTTTTAAAACTTGTAATGCTATTGGCAATTTTGACATTTGGATTTTTTAAATGAAACTCAACGTGTTTTTTTGCGGGACCGTGGCAGCGTTCGCAATCAATTCCGTAAACAATTGTTTCTTTTCTAATGATATCTTCAACATCCATAGACATCATATTTCTTTGTTCAGAATTTTGATTCACGCTTCGGCTGCTAGCATTTGAGGCATGGCAAGAATAGCAATCTTTAACCACCATTCGATCAAAATAAGGCTTGTCGGCAGGAAAACCTGGACTTGTTGCCCAATTGTTTATGGAGTGATAAAAAGAAACTGGCAATTCGTATGTATTATTATCTTTCCAGTAAACAGAAGTTTGAGCGTGCTTGGTTCCAAAAACAATTTCAAATTTGTATTTGGCTGTTTCTTTACCATTTTTGTAAACGACTTGATACAAACTATCTCCACGTTTTTCCATGACCAATTTGGTCTCTTTGTCATAAATGAAAGTATGATTTTTAGAATCAAAGTCACCAGAAACATTTCCTAAAATTGCTGGAGCGGTTGCTTTAAAATGCGAACTTTTGAATGCCATGTCAGATTGTACTTTATGGCATTGTATACAACTTTCTGAACCCGCATAATCAGTCCCACGCGGATCAATATATTCCTCTGATTTGTTGTTGCAACTAGCAAAGAGAATTGCCAGAAGTGATAAGGTAAGTAGAAATGCAGCTTTTTTCATTGCTGTAAATATACTTTTTTTTGAATTGAATCAAAATATATTTCAATAATGAAAAAATGCTGTTAAAATATTTAGAATGCTTCTTAATTCATGCCAACTCCATAAACATATTCATCCAGTTCAATTTTAAATAAAGAACCTTCAACCAAATCTTTAATCGATTTTAATTCGGTCATGTTTACAGCCAGATCTATAGAATTGCAAGGTGTTTTCAATAAAAATTTATGACAGGAATATTTCAATTCACATGCTTTGCAACAAGCATTTTCTATCATGCTGTCTTCAATTAAATCGCAAAAATGATTTAATTCCTGAACGGTAAAATAAAAACCAGTTTCTTTAAAAACCAATTGCACTTTATCTGAAATCGTAGTGTTGTGATCTTTCCAGTAAAAAGCTATTCCAAAGTTGTTATGATATATCTGCTCAATTTCTCTCATCTTAAATCCTTTTATTTCAACAAATATAAATATTATTTATATTAATTCTAAATAAAAAAATCATAAAAGTTTGAAAAAGATTTTTTTTGAGTACGCTTTAGTTCATACCCGAACCGTATATATATTCATTAAGGTGAAGTCGAAATAATGAACCATCAACCAAGTCTTTTATAGAATCTAATTCCACTGGTGATATTTCTAAATCTATAGCAACATAAGGAGTTTTCAATAAAAATTTATCGAAGGCGCGTTTTACTCCACGTGCATCATAATCATTGTGGTCGGTTACGCAGTCTTCAATTAAATTGTGAAATTCATTTAATTCCTCAACTGAAAAATAAAATCCCATTTGTTTAAAAAGCAACTGGATTTTATCTGATATAATTTCGTTGCCTTCTTTCCAATAAAATGAAATTCCAAAATCGTTTCGGTATATCTGCTCGATGTCTTTCATGGCAATTTTTTTAGGCTACAAAGATACATACTCTTTGTATTAATACTTGACTAAGAAAAGCATAAAAAAAAGCTAAAAACCAATATTGCTATTTGATTTTTAGCTGTTTATAAAGTGTTCGTGATTTTGTTTTTTTTATGAAATTTTATCTCATAATAAGATTATTTTAGCCAATTTTTTAGCTTAGAAATAAATGCTGCCTGTTGGTCAACAAATAAATAATGCGAGCAGTTATCAAGCAAAGTAAAGTGTTTTTCTCCAGTTATTTCCTTTAGAGAATTGATTTGGTCTAATGAAAAAATGCCATCATCTTTTCCGTAAATTCCATAAATGGGAGCTCCAGCGGTTTTGATTTTCTTTAAAATTGGACGAGTATCGATATTATTTTGCTTTTCGTTTTGATAAAAAAGAAGTGGTGCATTTTTGTTTCGAATATTAGTTTTATAAAATTCACCAGCTTCATAATCGGCATATAGTTTTTTAGAATCTACAGTTGGATTTGGCATTTTAAAAAAGCCATTTTCTCCAGCAAGTTCATAACATCCTTTTCTATATTCGGCTGAATTTTTATTTAGGTTCTCAACAATGCTGATTTTTTTTAATTGTTCAGAATCGTTGCTGTACTTTTTCTTCAGCGTATTTAAAATGTGATCGTAAGTTTCCTGTTGAGAAAATAAAGCGCCAGCCAAAACCAAAGTGCTTACATTTTGCGGATATTTATTTGTATAAAGTGTCGCCACCAAGCCGCCAAAACTATGGCCTAGAATAATAGCTTTCTTTAAATTATATTTTTTATAAAGGGAATTCAAATCCTGAAAAGCTTCTTCATAAGTGAATTTAGCATTTGGATCTGCAGATCTTCCTTCGCCTCTTCGGTCGTAAGCTATAACATAAAAGCCTTGATCGGCTAGTTTTTGAGCCGTTGTTCCTTCAAATAAGGTTGCATTGCCACTTGGTCCTCCGTGAATGAAAATTATGGGTTTGTTCTTTTCATTTCCGTAAGTTTTGATGTAGAGATTTTGCCCTTTGGCGAAAAAGGAAAACACGAGAAAAAAAGAAAGAAAAAATGATTTCACCTATTCTAATTTATGATGTTCATCCATATCTCTCTTTAAATCTAAGTTTCTAAATGTTGGCGATTTTAATGCAGTGAAAATTACAGTTAAGAGTGTAACACTTCCTCCAAAAACAACCGATGTTACAGCGCCCATCATTTTGGCAGTCGCACCACTTTCAAAAGCACCTAATTCATTAGAAGATCCAACAAAAATTGAATTTACAGCACCAACTCGTCCGCGCATGTGGTCTGGAGTTTTAAGCTGTAAAATTGTCTGACGTATCACTACTGAAATTCCATCAGCCAATCCGCTTAAAAATAAGGCGAAAACAGAAAGCCAGAAATAAGTAGAAAGACCAAATAGAATGATCGATAATCCGAAAACAAAGATGGCAATTAAAAGTTTCTTTCCTGCATTTTTGTATAAAGGTACATAAGCCGAAACAATCATTGTAATAAAAGCACCCACAGCAGGAGCCGCTCTTAAAATTCCGAAACCTTCAGACCCTACTTTTAAAATATCTTGAGCAAAAACCGGTAGTAACGCCACGGCGCCTCCAAAAAGAACCGCAATCATATCAAGTGATAATGCACCTAAAACAATTTTGTTTTTAAATACAAAAGTTAGACCTTCAGTAAGACTATCTTTAATTGATTCGCCAATTTTCGGATTTATAATTGGTTTTGCACTAATTTGCGATAAAGCAATTAAGGAAAGAATCGAGAATCCGAAAACGAGACACATTGACCAGTGAACGCCAATCCAGTTGATTGAGAATCCTGCTAATGCTGGTCCCATAACGGCTCCAATCTGCCAAACCGAACTGCTCCAAGTTGCCGCATTTGGGTATACTTTTTTAGGAATAATTAAGGATAAAAGCGAGAAAATAGTTGGTCCCATAAAAGCACGAACCAATCCTCCAAAAAATACTAAAGCGTAAATGGAATACAAGATTACATTTGAAGACCAACCGCCTACTACTTTAGGCCAAGTCAGCAAAAATAGCCCAAAACTGATTACTGAAAATCCTAAAATACATTTTACCAATAATCCTTTCTTTTCTCTTTGGTCTACAATATGTCCTGCAAACAAAGCCATTCCGACGGCAGGAATTACTTCCATTAAACCAATAATTCCTAGCGAAAGCGGGTTTTTAGTTAAACTGTAAACTTCCCATTCGATTACAATAAATTGCATTGACCAGGCAAAAACCATCGCAAAACGCAATAATAAAAATACGTTGAATTCTCTATAACGAAGTGCCTGATACGGATCAGGTTTATTGGATTTAATTTCTTCCATCTGTTCTAATGTCTTTCAGCATAAGCTGAGTTGAAATTGTGCCGTTCCATTCATTTTCGGCAATGCAATATGCCAATTGAAACGGATTTTGATTTTTTACAATATTTAATTTTTTTCCTAAGCCAAAACCTATTGCTGCGATTCCGTCGGAGTTGTTTTGTTTGGCAAAAAGCCTTAAATGCTCTTCTTCTGCACCCAAAGTTTTTGCATAACCTGTATCAATCGCATTTTCAGTCATAAATACAGGCGTCATATTTTGTGGGCCGAAAGGTTCAAATTGTTTTAAAATTCGAATTAATTTAGGTGTTATATCAGAGAAATTGATTTCGGCATCGATCTCAATTTCTGGAGTAAGCATTTCGGGTAAGATCGTTTCAGAAACTTGTTTCTCAAAAGCGTCTTTAAAGGTCTGATAATTTTCTGCTTTTAAAGTCATTCCTGCAGCGTACATGTGGCCTCCAAATTGTTCCAAATGTTCGGCGCAGGCGTCTAATGCATTATAAACATCAAATCCTTTTACAGATCGGGCAGAGGCCGCATATTTGTCACCACTTTTAGTGAAAACTAAAGTTGGGCGATAATAGGTCTCAATCAATCTTGAAGCTACAATTCCGATCACGCCTTTGTGCCAGTCTTCCTGAAAAACAACGGTTGAAAAACGTTCTTCTTCGTTATTTTCTATAATTTGCTGAAAAGCTTCTTTGGTGATTTTTTTATCTAAATCTTTTCGGTCGGCGTTGTATTGTTCAATTTCTGAAGCGAATTGCTGTGCTTGTTCAAAATTAAATTCGGTCAATAATTCTACGGCATGATTTCCGTGTTTGATTCGTCCTGCAGCATTAATTCTTGGTGAAATGATAAAAACAACGTCAGTAATATCTAGAACTTTCTTTTTTACTTGATGCGTTAAAGCTTTAATTCCGGGTCTTGGTTCGCTATTGATCACCTTCAATCCAAAGTAAGCCAAAACACGATTTTCTCCCGTTATCGGAACAATATCAGCAGCAATTGCAGTAGCAACCAAATCCAGATACGGAACTAAATCTTCAATCGTTTCATTTCGGTTTTGTCCCAAAGCCTGAATCAGTTTAAAACCAACTCCGCAACCGCACAATTCATCATAAGGGTAGGAGCAGTCTCCTCTTTTTGGGTCTAAAACAGCAACCGCATCTGGAAGAAATTCTCCGGGACGGTGGTGATCACAAACAATAAAATCGATTTTTTTAGCTTTCGCGTAAGCGATATGATCAATCGATTTGATACCGCAGTCGAGAGCTATAATTAAAGAAATTCCGTTGTCGTCTGCATAATCAATTCCTTTATACGAAATGCCATAACCTTCGTCGTAACGATCCGGAATGTAAGTGGCAACATGAGGATAGTGAGATTTTAAATATGAAGAAACTAAAGAAACCGCCGTTGTCCCGTCTACATCATAATCGCCGAAAACTAGAATGTTTTCTTGATTTTCAATTGCCAATTCAATTCTAGCAACAGCTTTGTCCATATCTTTCATTAAATACGGATCATGCAAATGTTCTAAAGATGGGCGGAAAAAATGTTTGGCTTCGTCAAAAGTTTCAATGCCGCGTTGAATAAGTAATGTTGCTACAAAATCTTCTACATTTAAGGCTTGCGCCAGATGCTTGATTTTATCTTCAGAAGGTTTTGGTTTCAATGTCCAACGCATGGATTGATATTAGATTTTAGATTATTGATTTTAGTCCCGATAGCTATCGGGACGGAAATCGTTTAATCTGATTGGTAATTTTTTTTTAACACATAGAAACATAGTTTATTGGAAACTTAAAAAAGGCGTTTCACTTGCATAAATTCACATAGCTCTATGTGTTAGAAACTAGTTTCTTTTTAATTTCTTTTATTCACAAATAAAAATCTATGTTTCTATGTGTTTAATTTTCTCACGCAGATTTTGCAGATCTAGCAGATTTTTAATTCTCAATTTTTAATCTTTTTAATCTGTGAAATCTGTGGCAAAAATATTCTGTTTCAACTTTGATAAAGTTTTATAGCTTGATTTTTAGAGTGTAGATTTCAGAAATCTAAAATCTACACTCTAAAATCTAAAATATTACTTCGCTTCTAAAGCATTTCCTTCAAACTGAATTCCGTCCCAACCTGAGTTGATGAAATTTCTAATGTTTTGGTGGTTTGTTCCGTTTGGATCTCCTAAAACTTCTTCAAAATAAAAAGCTCCAAAACACGCTAATGTTTCTTCTTTACTTAAGTTTTGCAGTTTCGCGAAAGAAAACAATTTGCAAGAACCTGAATTTTCGCCTGCTGCATTATGTTGTGTTCCGTTTTGAAAAGCAGTTGGTGTAAAATTGTAATTTTCTTCAATTACTGCAATAGTTTCAGGAAATGTGATTTGTGTTGGAGTTTGTTTTACTTTTTCTAAAAAGGCTTGAATGCTCATGATTATGATTTAGTTTTTTTGCCACAGATTAAAGAGATTAAAAAGGATTTTTTTTGCCACGAATTTCGCGAATTTCACTAATTCAATTCGTGCTAATTTGTGAAATTCGTGGCAACCTTATTTTAATCTGTGTTAATCTTTTTAATCTGTGGCTGAAATAATTATTTATTCTTCTTCATCCTTAGAAAACTTGCTTTTCTTAGGCTCTTTTGTTATAGTTTTTCCAGCAACGACAACGACGATTTCGCCGCGTGGTGCTGTTTTTTCGAAATGTGTCAGAACTTCTTTTGCGGTTCCGCGTACATTTTCTTCATGTAATTTTGATAATTCTCTCGAAACGCAAACTTGTCTGTCTTCTCCAAAATATTGTACAAATTCGGCTAGAGTCTTAACGAGTTTATGCGGAGAAACGTATAAAATCATCGTTCGGGTTTCTTCGGCTAAAGTCAAAAAACGAGTCTGACGTCCTTTTTTATCAGGCAGGAAACCTTCAAAAACAAATTTATCATTTGGGAGTCCACTGTTTACCAATGCTGGGACAAAAGCTGTTGCTCCAGGAAGACATTCAACTTCGATTTTATTTTCTACACAAGCTCTCGTCAATAAAAATCCTGGATCTGAAATGGCTGGAGTTCCTGCGTCTGAAATTAAAGCGATAGTTTCACCAGCTTTCAAACGAGCAATTAAGTTTTCAGTTGTTTTGTGTTCGTTGTGCATATGATGGCTGTGCATGTGCGTGCCAATTTCAAAATGCTTCAACAATTTTCCGCTTGTGCGTGTATCTTCCGCCAAAATCAAATCGACTTCTTTCAAAACCCGAATGGCTCTAAAAGTCATGTCTTCAAGATTGCCAATTGGCGTTGGAACGATGTATAATTTTGACATAATTTATTTTAAATATTTAACACGGATTGCACTAATTATCACAGATTTTGAATTCTAGTAAAAATTTTACAAAGAAAAAATCGTCTTAATCTGTGAAATTTGTGTTTTGTTTTACGAGAATTTTTTCTCAATAATTCCCATAAAACGTTCTGCGTAATCGTCTTTTCCTTCCCAATTATTATAATCAGGTTTTACCATGTCTTCGATAAAATCTTTTGCTTCGCTATAAGAATCAAAAGTCATTAATTGGTTTAAAACACGGCTATAATCTTCTGTACTATTTCCGAAAAGATTTTTAGTGAAAGCAATTCTATCATTTAAATCAATATGAAAACCTCTTGCCAGTTTTTCGTTTAAGCTTACCGATTTTGGCTGAACTGGAGTTTCAAGAATAGCAGTTTCGACTTTTTTCTCGTCCTTTTTTTCTTCTTTAAAATCGCTAATCGAAGGAGTTTTTACTGGCGGAACAGCCTCAAAACTATCTACTTTTACGAATTGCGCATCGGCATAATTAATTCCGAAATCTTCAAACAAAATTGTTGGCTGAGCAGAAGTCGCAGCTTTTGGTTCTTCTTTAATTTCTTCTTCTATTGCCTCAGTTTCTAATTCGAAGGCAGGTTTGAAATCCGGAATAGGCTTTAATTCATTTACAGTTGTAAACGAAAATTCTTCAACAGGATTTTTGGTTTCTTCTATTTCAATTTCTGGTTCAATTATTTTTTCAGCAACTGGTTCTATAGTTTCTTCAATAATTGGAGCTTCAATTTCAGCAATGATTGGTTCAATAATTTCTTCTATTATTGGTTCTTCAACTTCAGCGATTGGTTCAGCAACTTCAACAATTTCTGCTGGTTTTTCCTCTGAAATTTCAGGTTCGTACGATTCTTCAAGTGCAATAACTTTTTCTTCAGCTGGTGCTTCAAGTTCAATTACAGCAGGAGTTGTGTCTTCTTCTTTTTCAAAAATCGTTTCCAATTCCGCAACAATATCATTTTGGCCGATTGTTGGTTTTACAGCGTCGAAATTCTCTTCTACAAATTTTAATACCGCTAATTTCTCATATAATTTCTGAGTTTCAAGATACAATTGATTGATATCGGATTTGTTTTTAAGTTTTAAAATTCGATGTGCAATGCTAATTAAATCAGCTTCCAATTTTTTTTTCATAACTGTTGAAAATTATAGTGAATAAGGTATTTTAGTGTATTTGATGTCTGAATGTCTCTATTCTCAAGGAAATTCAAAAGATAATTTTTTATTTCTGTTAATACGCTTTCGCGAATCTAAGGTTTGCTAAAAATTTTCTACTTTTGAAAAAATGTAAAACAGTACATTTTTACATCAATTTATTGCCAGTACAAAGTAATAAAAACTATTCATTTTTAAAGGTAGAAAAATACAAAATGTTTCTCGAAAATACAGTAAATCACAAAGAACAATTTGGTTGGATTGAAGTTATTTGTGGATCAATGTTTTCGGGTAAAACCGAAGAGCTGATCCGAAGATTAAAGCGCGCCCAATTTGCCAAACAAAGAGTCGAAATCTTTAAACCTGCTATTGATACCCGCTATCATGACGAAATGGTGGTGTCTCATGATGCCAACGAAATCCGCTCAACTCCAGTTCCAGCAGCTGCCAATATTTTGATTTTGGCGCAAGGCTGTGATGTGATCGGTATTGACGAAGCGCAGTTTTTTGACGACGAAATTATTACAGTTTGTAACGATTTGGCTAATCAAGGAATTCGTGTAATCGTGGCTGGTTTGGATATGGATTTTAAAGGAAATCCGTTTGGACCAATGCCTGGATTGATGGCGACAGCAGAATATGTAACGAAAGTTCATGCCGTTTGTACTAGAACTGGAAATTTAGCCAATTATAGTTTTAGAAAAACGGATAACGATAAATTGGTTATGCTTGGAGAAACAGAAGAGTACGAACCACTTAGCCGTGCAGCGTATTTTAAAGCAATGAAAAAGAATCACGAAAAATAGATTGTTTTACTTAATTATAAGCCATGACAAAGACATTACAAAATATGAGAAAATCGACTGTTTTATTGTTAGTATTAATTGGAATTGCTGTTGCTTTCGTAGCTTATTTTCAATTTTACCTAGGCGAAAAAGAAGATGAAGTAAATACTGAAGTAGTAGAATTAATTGCAAAATATAATAAAAGCTGTCCTTTGAATATTCAGGAAGGTATTCGTTTGGACAGTGTAAGTCTGCATGAAGAAAAAACAGTTCAGTACAATTTGACATTGCTGAATGTGATGAAAAAAACTGCTGAGGTAAATGTAATTCAAGAAGAAATTAAGAAAAGTCTTTTAAGTACTGCAAAAGCAAATACAGGACTTCAGGTATTCAGAGAAAATGATTATACTCTGGTTTATAGCTACAGTGACAAAAAGAAAGTTTTTTTGTTTGATATAAAAGTATTACCTGATCAGTATAAATAAAGGTTTATAGATGATTTAAAATAATTAAACCCGACAGATTTCTGAAACCTGTCGGGTTTAATTGTGCACGGATGTTTTTTGTATATTTGTACGTATAGAATAAATATAAAAATTATGGATGCGAAATTAACATTGAAACTAGATAAAAACGTTATCGATAGGGCCAAAATATATGCTGCAGAACATAAGCACAGCTTGTCACTTTTGGTCGAAAATTATTTAAAAACAATAATTGAAAAAGATAGTACTTCTGAGAATTGTGAAATAAGCGCTTTTGTGAAAAGTCTTGCAGTTGGAAAAGGCAAAATTGACAATGATTTTGACTATAAAAAAGATAGACAAGACTACTTGTCTGAAAAATATAAGTAATGAAGCTGTTTTTAGATACAAATGTTTTAATTGATTTAATAGGAGAACGAGAACCCTTTTTTAATGATATTGCAATGATAGCCTCACTTGCAGAAAATAAAAATTTTAGGTTAGCAAGCTCATCTTTGTCTTTTGTAAATACGGTTTATGTAATTTCAAAAGTGGTTGAAAAGAAAGTTGTTTTGGAAGCCTTGAGAAAATTTCGTTTTATATGCGAAGTTTCTGCTATTGATGAAATTGTAATTGATAAAAGTCTCATTTCAAACTTTAATGATTTCGAAGATGCTGTCCAGTATTTTAGTGCATTACATCATAAATGTAATGTATTGATAACCAGAAATAAAAAAGATTTTAAAAATTCAGAAATTCCAGTTATGACTCCTTCGGAATTTCTTACTTCAATAAAAAAATAAAACCCGATAGTTAAACTATCGGGTTTGTTGTTTTAAATGAACTTAGAGCTCTTATATGGTTAAAACCTTAAATCTTCTTCCTCATTCTCGCGACGGGAATATCAAGTTGTTCTCGGTATTTAGCAATTGTTCTTCTCGCAATCGGATATCCTTTTTCTTTTAAGATTTCTGCAAGTTGATCATCTGGAAGCGGTTTCCTCTTATCTTCTTCCTCAATTGTGTTTTGAAGAATTTTTTTAATTTCTAAAGTCGAAACATCTTCACCCTGATCATTTTTCATAGCTTCAGAGAAAAACTCTTTAATCAATTTAGTTCCGTATGGTGTTTCAACATATTTGCTGTTTGCCACACGTGAAATTGTCGAAATATCCAAACCAACCATATCTGCAATGTCTTTTAAGATCATTGGTTTTAGCTTGGTTTCGTCGCCGTCTAAGAAATATTCTTCCTGATAATGCATAATTGCATTCATAGTGACAAAAAGTGTTTCCTGGCGCTGTCTGATGGCATCAATAAACCATTTAGCAGAATCTAGTTTTTGTTTGATAAACTGAACCGCATCTTTCTGCGCAGTCGATTTATCGCGAGATTCTTTATACGTCTGCATCATTTCCTGATAATCTTTAGAAACGTGCAGGGAAGGAGCATTTCTTCCGTTTAAGGTTAATTCTAATTCGCCATCTGCAATTCTAATGGCAAAATCAGGAACAATGTTTTCTGTAACTTTATTGTTTCCAGCAAAAGAACCACCCGGTTTTGGGTTTAATCTTTCAATTTCATGAATTGCTTTTTTAAGCTGTTCGTTAGAAATGCTGTATTTCTGTAAAAGTTTATCGTAATGTTTCTTCGTAAAAGCATCAAACTGATTTTCGATAATGTCGATTGCTAAATCAACATATTCAGTTGGTGTTTTGTGTTTTAACTGAAGCAATAAACATTCCTGTAAATCACGCGCACCAACTCCTGAAGGTTCAAGTTCGTGAATTACCGTCAACATTTTTTCAACCATTGCTTCATCAGTGTAGATTCCCTGAGTAAAAGCCATATCGTCTACAATGTCTGGAATACTTCTTCGGATATAACCCATATCATCAATACTTCCAACAAGGAATTCAGCGATTTCGCGTTCCTCATCATTCAAAATAAAAGTATTCAACTGATTGATCAAATCCTGATGGAAACTTATAGGAGCTGCAAATGGCGTTTCGCGTTCCTCGTCATCACTATAATTATTTACCTGAGTTTTATAATCAGGTGTATCGTCGTCGCTTAGATATTCATCAATATTAATGTCGTCTGCTTCGATTCTGTCAGATTCTGCATCATCATAATCGTCATAGTCTTCATTAGCGTATTCATCAGCTTCGTAATCGTCTTCTTTTCCAGCTTCAAGCGCCGGATTTTCGTTCATTTCTTCTAATAAACGCTGTTCAAAAGCTTGCGTAGGCAATTGAATTAACTTCATCAGCTGAATTTGCTGTGGAGATAATTTTTGGGATAATTTTAAATTTAAAAATTGCTTTAGCATTTGATTTTGTTAAAAGTTTCAAGTTTCAAGTTTCAGGTTGAAGAACGTGCCACAACTTGAAACTTGAAACCTGAAACAAATTTTATTATATGTTTAAACCTTAGAATCTTAGTACCTAAGTACCTTAGAACCTCAGATTAAAACTCTGCACTTCCAGGAGTTCTTGGGAAAGGAATTACGTCTCTAATGTTTGTCATTCCTGTTACAAACAATACTAAACGCTCAAATCCTAAACCGAAACCTGCGTGAGTTGCCGATCCAAATCTTCTAGTATCTAAGTACCAGTATAATTCTTCTTTGTCAATTCCAAGCTTTTCCATTTTTTCGACAAGAACATCGTAACGCTCTTCTCTTTCAGAACCACCAACGATTTCTCCAATTCCAGGGAAAAGGATATCCATTGCACGAACTGTTTCTCTTCCTGGTTCTGTGTTGTCGTTCAAACGCATGTAAAACGCTTTAATGTTTGCTGGGTAATCGTATAAAATTACCGGACATTTAAAGTGTTTTTCAACCAAGAATCGCTCGTGTTCTGACTGTAAGTCAGCTCCCCATTCGTTGATTAAATATTGGAATTTCTTCTTTTTATTTGGAGTTGAATCTCTTAAAATGTCAATTGCTTCTGTATAAGAAACACGTTTGAAGTTGTTTTCTAAAACGAAGTTCAATTTCTCTAACAAAGCCATTTCGCTTCTTTCAGTCTGTGGTTTTGATTTTTCTTCTTCAAGAAGTCTTCCTTCTAAGAATTTCAAATCATCTTTACAGTTGTCTAAAGCATATTTAATTACGTATTGAATAAAATCTTCAGCCAAATCCATGTTGTCATCAAGGTCATTGAAAGCAACTTCTGGCTCAATCATCCAGAATTCTGCTAAGTGACGAGAAGTATTTGAGTTTTCTGCTCTGAACGTTGGTCCAAAAGTATAAATCTGACCCAAAGCCATAGCGAAAGTTTCTCCTTCTAATTGTCCAGAAACTGTCAAGTTGGTATGTTTTCCGAAGAAATCTTTTTTGAAATCGATGTTTCCTTCTTCATTTTTAGGAAGGTTATCTAATGGCAAAGAAGTTACTTGGAACATTTCTCCTGCACCTTCAGCATCAGCTCCAGTGATAATTGGCGTGTTTACATAAACGAAACCTTTATCTTGAAAATATTTGTGAACCGCATAAGACAATACCGAACGCACACGCATAATCGCACCAAAAGCATTTGTACGTACACGCAAGTGAGCGTTTTCACGTAAAAATTCTAAAGAGTGTTTTTTAGGCTGCATTGGGAATTTCTCAGCATCAGAATCTCCAAGAATTTCAAGTTTGTTTACTTGAATTTCATATTTCTGACCCGCACCTTTACTTTCAACTAAAGTTCCAATTACAGAAACCGCAGCTCCAGTCGTGATTCTTTTTAAAGTCTCTTCTGGTGTATTTTCAAAATCAACAACACATTGAATATTATTAATTGTAGAACCGTCATTTAAAGCGATGAACTGATTATTTCTAAAAGTTCTCACCCAACCTTTTGCATTCACTTCCTGTAACGTCGTCGTACTGTTTAATAAGTCTCTAACTTTTGTGTGTTTCATTTTTATATATAATTGATATTAAATAATATTCGTTTTGAACAACTGCAAATATAATCGATAATAATTAATTTTTGAAGCTGTTTCCCGCTCTTCGCTATATCTTTCTATTTTTAAAGAAAAAATAGAAAGGATGTCGCTTCGATCGGGGCTAGGGCATTTGGTTCCAAAAGAAGTTTTTGAAATAAATTTGTCATTATCGAGGAATGAGAAATCGAACTAGTAATTCTACAATTAAGAAAACACTAATTGGTCTTTTACTTCCTTAGGAATTTGATCTTTCTCATCTATTTTTTCATAAATGCTTAATGCCTTCTTTTTCATTTTGTCATCTTTCTTTTCTTGAGAGACTTTTAAAAGTGATAGAGAATAATAAACTTTAAAATTGAAATCTTTTTTATACGAAGAATAAACTTTGTCTAAGTTTTCCAAAGCCTCATTATGCCTATTATTCATTGAAAGTAAAATTCCTTGTAAATAAATCACATCATCCTTTAATTTTGGATTTATGATTTTGTATTTTTCAACAGCAATATTTATATTTTCTAATCCTTTTTCGTAATCTCCTAGAATGGGTGAAGTAAGTGCGAATCCGTAATAACCCTCAGGACTTTCTGGAAATAATTTAATTATTTCGGTATATTTTTTTCTGGCAATTTTAATCGTTTTTTCATTGCCATATCTTAAACATTCTGCGGCTAAGTTGGTTTTAAATTCAAACGATTTATGGTAAGAGCTATCAGCAGCAATATAAAGTGCCAACGCATTTTTGTCGTTTAGTAATCTTAGTGTGTATCCTGCAAAAAACAAAGCATCACAAAATGTTGTGTCTTTTTTATATGCATCGAAAAAGATATTTGATGTAATCTTAAGATATTTTTTGTCTAAAGATTTGTTTAGATAAAGAATTTCAATCCCGCCATTGAAAATTTTCATTGCTTCAGGATTCTCAGATTTGCAGTATAAATTTTTACCCTCAAAATAATTTTGAGTTGATGCTAAGTTTAAATTCGCAACATAATTTTGAGAGAATGTTGAGTTTATACTCAATATAAGAATGACCAATATAATCCTTTTCATACTTGATTGACTTTTGTATTCGTGTGAATTTATAAGCCACGAATTCACGAATTTTTTGTTTTTTATTGGTGAATTCGTGGCGGATATTTTTTATATGGAAAGAAAATTACTTCTCCAAACTCTCCAATTCCTCTTTCCTTGTTTTCTTCTTCTCAAAAGTTAAAACCAACGAAGGCAATACCACCAAGTTAGCAAACATTGCAAAAACCAAAGTACAAGAAATTAATCCTCCTAAAGCAATAGTTCCGCTGAAGCTTGATAATGTGAAAGTCGCAAAACCTAAAATCAAAACAACAGAAGTATAGAACGTACTTACTCCAGTTTCTCTCAAGGCGCTGAAAACCGATTTCTTCACTTTTCCTTTGTTTTGCATCAAATCATGTTTGTATTTCGCCATAAACTGAATTGCATTATCCACCGAGATTCCGAAAGCGATACTGAATACCAGAATCGTTGATGGTTTTAATGGAATTCCAAAATAACCCATTAGTCCTGAAGTAATGCAAAGCGGTAAAATATTCGTAATCAAAGAAGCTGCTACCATTTTGAACGAACGGAATAAATACAGCATCAAAATCGCAATAGTTGCAATCGCAAACAATAATGATTCGATTAAGTTATGCGCCAGATAAGTTGTTCCTTTCTGGAAAACTAAAGCTTTTCCTGTAATCGTAACTTCATAACGGTCTTTAGGGAAAATTTCATCAATTTTTTTGCGAAGTTTTCCTTCTACTTTTGCCATTTCATCTGTCCCAATATCTTTCATGAAAGTCGTAATTCTGGCATATTGTCCAGTCGAATCCACATACGCTTTCATTAAGTTTTCTTTGCTGTTTTTGGTTGCATTTTTAGCATAACCCAAAATAAAAGTCTGCTCTTGTGAAGTTGGCAATTGATAATACTCAGGATTTCCGTTATAGAAAGCCTGTTTTGCATATTTAACCAAGTTTACAACAGAAACTGGTTTCGCCAATTCTGGAATTTCAGAAATAGTATTCTGCAATTCATCCATTTTACGAATGGTTGACGGTTTCATAATACCTTTTTTCTTTTTGGTGTCAATCATAATTTCAAGAGGCATTACACCGTTGAATTCTTTTTCGTAAAATAAAATATCTTTAAAGAAAGAAGCGCTTTTTGGCATTTCACCAATTAAACTTCCTGATACTTTCATTTGTCTCACTCCATTTAAACTCACAAGAAATAGAACAGCGTAAATGCAATAAACAATTGTTTTTTTGCCTTTAACGATAGTTGTAACTGTGTTTAAAAGTGTCGAAATGTACGTTTTGTCTAAGTGATATAAGTGCTTTTCTTTTGGCAATGGCATAAAACTGTAAATAATTGGCACGATAAAAAGTGTCAAAGTATAAACAGAAAGCACGTTGATAGAAGTTACTAATCCGAACTCAAAAAGAAGTTCGTTTCCTGTAATCATCAAAGTTGCAAAACCAATCGCAGCGGTCAAATTGGTCATCAAAGTCGAAGATCCAATTTTTGAAATCACACGCTGTAAAGCTTTTGCCTGATTGTTATGCAGTTTTATTTCCTGTTGATATTTATTAATCAGGAAAATACAGTTAGTAATTCCGATTACGATAATCAGCGGTGGAATAATTGCTGTTAAAATCGTGATTTTATAACCAAATAATCCAAGTGTTCCAAACGACCAAGTTACTCCGACAATTAAAATGCAGATCGAAATAAAAGTAGCTCTGAAAGAACGGAAAAAGAAAAAGAAAATCAGAGAAACGGTCAATAAAGACGCTCCAATAAAAAGTCCGATTTCACCTTTCATATTATCCGCATTGATTGTACGGATGTATGGCATTCCCGAAACTTTAAGATCGATTCCAGTTGTTTTTTCGAATTTATCGATTTTAGGAACTAAATCATTTAAGATAAAAGTTTTTCTTTCTGCCGTATTTACTAGGGCTTTGTTCATATAAATAGCAGAGCGAACGCTACCGCTTTCTTTGTTAAACAACAATCCTTCGTAAAAAGGAAGATTGTGAAACAAATCATATTGTACACTTTTTAAATAATTAGCGTCAAGAGCTTTGCTTTCTTCGATAAATGGTGCTAGAACAAACTTCTGATTTACAGTATCTTTTTCAAGTTTCTTTAAATCATTCAAAGAAATTACCAAATCAACTTCTTTGGCTTTTTTCAAACCGTTCATCAATTCGGTCCAAGCCGCATAATTTTTTGGTGTAAAGAATTTAGGATCTTTAAAACCAATAACAATTAAGTTTCCTTCTTCGCCAAATTTGTCTAAGAATTTTTGATAATCTTTATTTGCAATATGATCTTTCGGAAGCAAGTTAGCTTCAGTATAAGTCATAGAAAGATTCTTCCACTGATAACCAAAGAAAAGAGTTAAAGCAGAAAGTATAACCAGAATCGTAATTCGGTTTTTAAGTATAATTCGGGCAAGTTTTTCCCAAAATCCAACTTGGACAGTGTTTTTCATAAAATCTTTAAAAATGGATGCAAATGTAGTGAAAAGTGCTCGAAATCATAAATATTCCGTTCTATTTTACTTAACGTTAACACAAATTTGATAGTGCTGTTTTGGCTATAATTTGCCTTGTTTTATTTGTAAACCGTTAGGTTTTCTCATATTTGCAAACAATTTAGATTTTAGGAAAATTTAGATTGAGTTGTTTTCTTAGTGAAAAAGCTTCACGCAGATTCAACAGATTGAAGCAGATTCAGTAATTTTATTCTTGAATTTGACTTAAATATAAAAACACACAAATGCAGCAAAACAATACAACCACTTTTATTTTTCTGGCAATTCTATTGCTTTTAGTTGTCATCATTTGTTTTATGGTGTATCAATTAATGCAAACCAAAAAAGCAAAAGAAGATGCAGAAAAAAGTTTTTATGCCTTAGAATCTAAAGTCAATGATTTGCAATTGGAAAATTTAGAATCAAAACTGAATCCACATTTGTTTAAGAATATTCTAAATTCGATTCAGTCGCATGCGTATCAGACGTATTTTGCTCTAGATAAGCTGGCAAATGTTTTAGATTATATTTTGTACGAAAGCAAAAAGAAATTTGTAACGGCCAAAGAAGAAATTGATTTTGCGATGAATTTAATCGAAATCAATAAAATTAAAATCAGTCCGCTTTTTGAACTTAAAGTCAAAACCAACATTCATCAGGAAGACAAATTGTACGATCAGCCTTTGCTGGCGCCTTTAATTTCGATTGATTTAATTGAAAATGCTTTTAAACATGCTGACTTACAAAGTGCAGATGCTTTTATTTCGGTAGTTTTTGAATTTAAAAACAATGCTTTTTTTATGACGGTTTCCAATAAAATCTCTGATAAAAAAGTATTAAAAAAAGAACGAAGCGGTTTTGGCCACGCTACTTTAGAACATCGACTGCGAATTATTTACAAGAATAATTTCAAACTTGACAAGTTTATAGAAAATGACGTTTATATTGCTCATCTAAAAATAGATTTACTTGAATACAAAACTGAAATGCTTGCTTCTGGACGATGAAATTCCGGGATTGACTTACCTTAAAATGCTTTGCGAGCAAATTCCAGAATTGGAAATCGTGAAAACATTTAATAATCCTGAAAAACTTTTGTCTGATATTCCCGATTTAGATTTTGATCTGCTGATTTCGGATATCGAAATGCCAGGAATTGACGGATTGCATCTGGCTGAAAAATTGCAAGACAAATTGGTGATTTTCTGTACGGCTTATAAAGAATATGCAGCCGAAGCGTTTAATATTGATGCAGTAGATTATATTACAAAACCAGTAAAATTGGAACGTCTGCAAAAAGCAATTGCAAAAGCTTTTGAACGTTTTGAAAAATCAAATTCAGATAAAAAATTCATACAGCTTAATACAGACAGAGGAAAAACGCTGCTGTATTTTAACAAAATTCAATATATAACAACTGCTATAAGCGATAGTCGCGACAAAACAGTTTTGCTTGCTGATGGAAGTTTTCTGAATTTAAAAAACGTAAAATTTGATACGCTTTTGAAAGAATTGCCCGATGCCGATTTTTGTAGAATTAATAAAAAAGAAATTGTAGCAGTAAAGGCTATAAAATTTTTTAACCATAACGAAATTGTGCTTCATCATTTAGAAGAAAATAATAAAAATATAGCTTTAATCTTAAGCGAAACCTATCGTTCTGATTTTTTGAAAAAGGTAAAATTATAGCCATTTAAAACAAATTGTTTTCTGTCAGGCTGAGCGGAGTCGAAGCCCGATGCAGAGTGTTAAGCCTTCGACTTCGCTCAGGATGACAATCATTTTTATAACTTATTACAAAGTTTTTCCGACTTGTTACATACATTGAAAATTAACAGGAAGTTTGCTTTTTCACTTAAAACTCAGTTCTGATATTTGCTGCAATAAATTAAAAGAACGAGTTATGAATAACATTAAGAACTCTTTATTCTATGTAACAATTATTGGTGGTTTTACAGCACTGATATATTGGGTAATTTCAAAAGGTGTTTCATTAGAAGTGGGACGCAATATTGTAAAAAAGAGTGTTGAAAGCAATCACTGGAAAGACTTTCTTCATTCTATGGTTGATAATTTACAGCATCCGTTGGCCATTTTATTGGCACAGATTATTACCATAATTTTAGTCGCACGATTATTTGGCTGGTTTTTTAGAAAAATAGGACAACCTTCTGTAATTGGTGAAATGATTGCCGGAATTGTGTTAGGGCCATCTTTGGTCGGAATGTATTTTCCGGAATTTTCAGCGGCTTTATTTCCAAAAGAATCTTTAGGCAATCTACAGTTTTTAAGCCAAATCGGTTTAATCCTTTTCATGTTTGTTATTGGAATGGAATTGGATTTGAAAGTGCTAAAAAATAAAGCGCATGATGCAGTTGTCATCAGTCACGCGAGTATTGTTATTCCGTTTGCTTTGGGATTATCATTAGCTTATTTTATTTATGAAATCTATGCTCCAATGGGAGTTGAATTTTCTTCTTTCGGATTGTTTATGGGAATTGCCATGAGTATTACTGCTTTCCCAGTTTTAGCTAGAATTGTCCAAGAACGTGGTATGCAAAAGACTAGACTTGGAACTATTGCCATTACTTGCGCCGCAGCAGACGATATTACGGCTTGGTGTATTTTGGCGGTTGTTATTGCCATTGTAAAAGCAGGTTCGCTTGCGAGCTCATTGTATGTAATTGGAATGGCGATTTTGTATGTCATTATAATGCTTAAAATCGTTCGTCCGTTCTTAAAAAGAGTTGGAGATTTGAATGCAACGCGCGAAAGTTTGAACAAACCTGTTGTTGCGATTTTCTTTATTACACTTTTAATTTCTGCTTATGCATCAGAATTAATCGGAATTCACGCTTTATTTGGAGCTTTTTTGGCTGGAGCAATTATGCCAGAGAACAACAAATTCAGAAATATATTTATTGAAAAAGTTGAAGACGTTTCGATTATTGTTTTGTTGCCACTGTTCTTCGTGTTTACTGGTTTACGTACACAAATCGGATTATTGAATGATCCTGAATTATGGAAAATTACTGGTTTGATCATTTTGGTTGCCGTAGTTGGTAAATTCTTCGGAAGTGCTTTGGCGGCGAAATTTATGGGGCAGAACTGGAAAGACAGCTTGTCTATTGGAGCCTTGATGAACACTAGAGGTTTAATGGAATTGGTGGTTTTAAATATTGGTTATGATTTGGGAGTATTATCTACTGAGATTTTTACTATGATGGTAATTATGGCACTGGTGACTACTTTTATGACAGGTCCTGCATTAGATTTTATCGGATTTATTTTTAAAGATAAAGCGACAGCCGTTCCGGAAGAAATTGGAACCAAAAGCAAGTATAAGATTCTGCTTTCATTTGCTACTCCAGAAAGAGGTAAAAAATTGCTTCAAATTGCAAATAGTTTAGTTAAAAAACAAGGAGACAATTCTATTGTGACAGCAATGCATTTGTCTTTAAGTACAGAAGTGCATTCTTTTGATATTAAAGAACACGAACGCAAAATGCTGGTTCCTGTAATTGAGGAATCACAACGTTTGAATCAGAATGTGGTAAGTTTGTTTAAAGTTTCTAATGATATTGATTCGGATATTATTGATACTGCAAATCAAGGCGAATATGATTTACTGCTAATTGGTTTAGGACAATCTATTTTTGACGGAACATTGCTTGGAAAAATTCTTGGCTTTACAACCAGAATTGTAAATCCAGATCGTTTGATTGATAAGTTTACAGGAAAAGAAGGATTGTTTGAAAATTCTCCATTTGATGAAAGAACGCGACACATTATTGCTAAAGCTAAAATGCCAGTTGGAATTTTTATTGAAAAAGATCTAGAAGAAGTCAATCAAGTTTTTATTCCTGTTTTTAATAAAGAGGATGCTTTTTTAATTGATTATGCTAAAAAACTAATCAATAATAACGGTTCTCAGATTACAGTTTTAGATGCTGGTGGAGAAGTGAAAAATACAAGAGAAATTCAAGAAACCATTCGTTCTATTGAACAGATTGCCCCAAATCACATCATGATTATGAATGACAGAACCTTGAAGAAAGAGTTTTTAGAAAGCCAAGATTTGATGATCATCAGTCTAGAAAGCTGGAAAAAACTTATAGAATCTCAAAGTATTTGGCTAAATAATTCTCCATCAGTTTTGATTCTGAAACCATAAAAGTTGAAATTCTAAAATTTTAAAATCCCAAATTCCAATTGATTGTTGGAGTTTGGGATTTTTTATTTCGTTCCAATATTCTGTAGAGACGCACTGCAGTGCGTCTACGCAACGAATATCATCATGGGTTAGACGCACTGCAGTGCGTCTCTACAGATATACGTCGTGTTAATTTTGCGTTCAGATTGGAATTTGGAATTTCCCAACTTGGAATTTGGAATTTTAAAATTGAGATTTAATTATTATAGTCCTAAATCAAGAACATAAGAAATCTTAACCGCAATATTGTCTTCAAACCTCATTAACTGATTTGGTCCGTATCTGTAGAAACCTCCCAAACCAAAACCTTTAAAAATTCTGTTCAATTCTAATCCCGATTCATAATAACCTTTATCTAAAGTTTTGTAAGCTGGACCAACGTGCTGTTCTGGTTTTTCCATGCTTCCCCAAGCCATTCTTGTAACTAAAACTAACGATGGCCTTACTTTTTTGAAAAGTGTCAATCGGTCAAAACCATGTTTGATTTGAAACATTAAGTATTGACTCGAGAAGAACTCATTAAAATACATGGTTTCAAAAGAATTTCTACCCGCAAAAGTGATACGCTGAACAACAGTTTCCTTTGTTAAGTTGTTTGGAGCCGTATTGTACAAATGAGTAATAGGAACATCTCCCATTGCTAAACCAGCTTGTAAAAGCAAACCTGTTTTCTGACGGTTTAAATATTGTTTTTCGTATTCAGCTTTAAAATCTATTTTGCTAAACGTAAAATCATTTTCAAAAACATTCGGCAGAGATTGAGTATACTGAAAAGTAAACCTCGGGAATTTTTTATCGCTTTCGTTTCTTCCCGTCGGAGTCTGCATATAATTACTGAAAGGCGCCCAAACAATAGAAAGCATTGCTGTGGTCATAATATAATTAGAATACAGTTTTCCGTTTAGATTATAGAGATAATCGAATTTTGGTTCGATATAATTTCTTGAAAGTTCTAAAACAGCCTCGGTTTTCGGAATAAATTTGGTTTGAACATTGGCACGCCATCCAACATATTCATAAAAAGTACTAATGTTGATGGGACGAGGATCATAAATTTTAAAAACACGTTTATCAACGCTAAAAACAGTACTCGCTATCTCTCGAACATCATCGGCATAATAACCATTAAACCAAGTGTTGGTATGTTTGTCTAACAGAACGCCTCCGCCAACGCTGTATTTAAAAACGCCATCTTTTGTTCCGTAAGCACCGTAGCCTTCAACGCGGAAATATTTAGACAAACGGTCGTTTGTAATACCGCCTATACCAAGACGAAAGCCTTCGTAATTGTTATAACTTATGATCTTTTTTAAATCTAAATCGATAGGACCAATTGGGTAGAAGCCGTTAATGATTTTTCGGCCAATTCCTAATCGTTTTTCAATCCTATTTCGAACAGAAAGACTGTCTAATAATAAGTAGGTTTTTTGGCTTTTTAAGTCTAGATTTTCTTTTCGGTAAGCTTCCCAGAAACTTTCAGGTTTTTTGGCCGCATCGTCTTTAATTTCGATATAAAGCGAAGGGCTTTTTATTGGGGTGTCAGTATTTACGCGAATATCAAAACTATTGCTTTCAGAAAGTAGATAGGTAAAGTCTGAAGCCACTTTTTTTCTTCGTTCGAAATTGTCCTCAACATCTCCATCAAATTGAATGGTACCGCCTAAAATACGAATATCATCATCATTTTTTCCTTTTACAATTTTAAAAGTGGTATTGCTCTGAAACCAGATTTTTTCTTTCGGAATATATTCAAATTCATGAATACCGCTGATGTCCAAAACGCCTTTTATTCGCATTACCGCTTTCGCGACAGCGTAATTTTCTTTGTCAATATATAAAACTCCTTCTAACCCAGTTGTTCTGTGTTTTGATTTGTTTTTGAAATAAATCATGTAGGCATCACGGCCTCGTATGCTAACAGTATCTAAAAGTTTGTAGTTATAACTTGAAGGAGCATTTTTGGAAATCGGGTTTTCGTACTTGGTTTCGAATAATTCATAATTAGAATCATAAATCGAAATAGATTGAAGGTTGAAGGCAAGAACTTCGTAAATAGGCTGTTTGAAACCAGCGATTTTTGTTCCTAAAACAGTTTCCTTCAGTTTGTTGTTTCCAAATTGATATTGCGAAACTTTCTCGGTTTGAAATAAGTGTTGTTTGCTTACAATTTCTTTAAACTTATAATCGGAAGAATCGATGTTGATGATTTTTTTGTTTAAATCTTTATAAGCCGCAGAAGTATCAATGCGACCGTCGATCGAATCTGGATTGGCCGTTACAATAAGTTTGTTATAGGTTTTGTATTCAAAATTATTGAGCTTTTTCTGCGGATCGTTTATTGCTTTGCTGGCAATAACTTTTTTTATTATCGTGAGAGCAGGATTTTCATTAGAAACCACAACTTCTTGTAAATCATCGGTCTGCTGTAAAAGCGCTATTGAATAAAAGGTTTTGCTGTTGATTAAAGCAATAGTTTTTGATTGAAAACCTATATAAGAAACCGTAAGTGATGTTGCAGAGGAACTGATTTTAAAAATGAATTTTCCGTCAACATCTGTAATCGTATTATTGTTTTCTGAAGTGGTAATGGTGGCAAACGGAAGTGGTTTGTTGTTTGAATCGGTTACGATTCCGTTTATTTGAATTTGCGCCTGAAGAGTAAGCGTAAAAAACAAAGTCAAAAAACAAAATAGCTTCATACAGAATGATATAGTTTCAAAAACGAAAAGAAATTAATTTTCGTATGCAAAAATAGCAATAAAAAAATCCGTCTGGTGTAATAAACCAGACGGATTTTTATTTTATAACCAAATCTTACTTATACTTTCATGATTTCGGCTTCTTTTGCAGCCAATAACTCATCAATTTTTTTAATGTAAGCATTTGTTAAGTTCTGAACTTCTTCTTCTGCAGATTTACAGATATCTTCTGAAGTTCCTTCTTTTTCTAATTTTTTGATGTCAGTATTAGCATCTTTACGAGAATTACGAATACCAATTTTAGCATCTTCAGCTTCAGATTTTGCTTGTTTTGCTAAATCACGACGACGCTCTTCTGTTAATGGCGGTACGCTAATGATTACCATATCTCCATTATTCATTGGGTTAAAACCAATGTTAGCGATTAAGATTGCTTTTTCAATTGCTTGCAGCATATTTTTTTCAAATGGCTGTAATGTAATTGTTCTAGCATCTGGAACACTAATTTTAGATACTTGAGAAAGCGGTGTTGCAGATCCGTAATAATCAACAAAAACACCTCCAAGCATAGCTGGAGAAGCTTTTCCTGCACGAATATTAAGAAATTCTTTCTCTAAGTGTGCAATAGTACCGTTCATTGATTCCTCAGTACTTTCTAAAATAAAGTCTATTTCTTCAGTCATTTTTTCTTTAGTTTTCAGTTTTCATTCTCAGTTTTCAGTTATAGTCTTGCGCGACTTTAAAACTGTTACTGATGACTATATATTTACTACAGTTCCGATATTTTCGCCTTCGCAAATCTTCAAAAGGTTTCCGATTTTATTCATATCAAAAACAACGATTGGCAATTTATTTTCTTGGCTTAATGTAAACGCAGTAGTGTCCATTACATTCAATCCTTTTTTGATTACATCGTCAAACGAAATAAAATCAAATTTCACTGCAGAAGCATTTTTTTCTGGATCAGAATCGTAAACACCATCAACGCGAGTTCCTTTTAAGATAACATCAGCATTGATTTCGATACCTCTTAAAACTGCAGCAGTATCAGTTGTAAAATATGGATTTCCGGTTCCAGCTCCAAAAATTACAATTCTGCCTTTTTCAAGGTGTCGGTCAGCTCTTCTTTTAATGTATGGTTCTGCAATAGATTCCATTTTTAAAGCAGTTTGCAAACGCGTTTTCATTCCTTTATCTTCAAGAGCGCCCTGCAAAGCCATTCCGTTAATTACAGTTGCAAGCATTCCCATGTAATCTCCTTGCACTCTGTCCATTCCTGAGCTTGCTCCGGCAACGCCTCTAAAAATATTTCCTCCTCCAATAACAATAGCAATTTCTACTCCTTTGTCGTGAATCTGCTTGATTTCATCTGCATATTCGCCTAATCTTTTCGGATCAATACCGTATTGTAAATCACCCATTAGGGCTTCTCCGCTAAGTTTAAGAAGAATTCTTTTATATTTCATGTGTGTGTTGCGTTAATTTGTGCAAATATAGACATATTCTGATTTTTAAAAATAATGTTTGCAAAAAATTAATTCTTGCTCCAATTTTAGGCTTAGAAAGGCTTTACAGTTATTTAAATTAAATGTGATAAATGTCATTTTCTCCGTCTTCCTAAATTTTGTATTTTTATTGTATTCTAAAAATGAAACAAATATGAAAAGCATCGTAGCCAAAGCATTATTCAATAGTCATTCTTATGCTGAATACAGAAAAATTGTAACCGATTTATTGACCGAAGGAAAATCTACAGGGAACGAACAATCTGAAAGTCTTACAAATTATTCTAAATTGAATGAAGCCAGAATGAATAGGCTGGAAAAAACGATAACTATTTCAGATACAATTGCCGAGAAACTTCAAAACTTAGATAATCATTACATCTGGCTAGTGCTTTCAGAAGGCTGGTGCGGAGATGCAGCACAAATTCTTCCAATTTTAAATAAAATGGCTTTGGCTTCTCATAAAAAGATCGATTTGAGAATTGCGTTTCGCGATGAAAATGATGATTTGATGAGCCATTATTTAACAAATGGAGGAAGAGCAATTCCAAAAATAATCGTAATTTGTAAAGAAGCAGGAATTGTACGAGCAGATTGGGGACCAAGACCAAAAGGAGCAACCGAATTAATGGAAAAACATAAAAGAGAAGTCGGTGCTATTGACGAAAAAATAAAAACAGATCTGCAGTTATGGTATCTGGCTGATAAAGGAATTTCTGTTCAGGAAGAACTGGTCGAAATTATGGAAAATATTAAGTATAATCGCCTTTAATCGGATTAATGTGTTGATAAACAGATTATTTGTTAATAAAATTATCTTAAAGTCTTTTTGACTTCAATAGAATTTCGTAACTTAGTAAAACTAATCCCACGTCTATTATAGCTTTCAGATTTACTCTTTTTATTGGTGTTTATTTAATGCTTAACAATTAAAAGTACACTATTATGAAAAAGTTATTCGAAAGATTTTATGACTTCTTTTCTACATTTTTATTTGGAGGAAAGAATGTGCCTCACTATTAATTTGAGATGAGTATGGAACAAAATTACTTGTTTTAGGAGCTTGGCACATTACTTTCAAATTTGTAATGTGCTTTTTTTTGGAACCAAATATTTAGTTTGCTTCTGATGATGAGTAATAAAAGAAATCCTGAAGAGTTATTCCAAAAGAAATCATACCAATGCTTCTTTCATCGTGAAGAGGAAAATCATAATCACAGATTTCTGCAAAAAGAATAAAATCGTCTGAACCAATTCCGAGTTTTAATTTTTTGTACGCTCCATTTAAATCGCCGCGTCCTATGGCAAACCCTTTTCCGTAACCAGCTTGAAGCATAATTCGCGTTTCAGGTCCTACTTTTGGACTTATACCAAGATTTAAAAAGACAGGAACAGCAACAAGTTTGTCATCCCATTTGTAGTCAATACCACTGTGAAGACCTAATGTGAGCCATTTTTTATAGTGAACTCCGTACCCAATTTTTGTACCTAATCCGTTTGGTACAAGAAAAGCATTTGTAGATGTTGATTCTTGATCGTAATATGAATCATTTGTGTTAGGGTTTCCAGTTATAGAAACAGCAAAGTCAAATTGTAGGTATGTGAATTTGGTTGCCTGACTATGTATGAATGAACTAAAAAAGGTTATAAATGCAATAGTCAGTAAAATTCTCTTCATACAAGGTTTTATTTTTTTAGGAGTTCTTCTTCAAACAAAGTAATATCAATCGCATTTTTTACATCGTAATCGCCAATTTTCGTTCGGCGTAACACAGTTAAATGCGAACCAGAATTCATTGCTTTTCCAAAATCATAAGCTAGAGAACGAATGTAAGTTCCTTTAGAACAAACTACTCTAAAATCTACTTCTGGTAATGCAATTCGTGTAATTTCAAATTCGTGAATAGTAGTTTTTCTGCTTGCAATTTCAATAGATTCTCCGGCACGAGCATGTTCATACAAACGAACGCCGTCTTTTTTAATTGCAGAAAAAATTGGCGGTTTCTGATCGATTTCTCCTAAAAACTGTTTTACAGTTTCATGAATCAAAGCTTCATCAATATGTTCGGTTGGAAACGTTTGATCGATTTCGGTTTCTAAATCGTACGATGGAGTAGTAGCTCCAATATAAAATGTACCTGTATATTCTTTTGCCTGACCTTGAAGTTCTGCAATTCTTTTAGTAAATTTTCCGGTGCAGATTAATAAAAGCCCAGTCGCCAAAGGATCTAAAGTTCCTGCGTGACCAATTTTAAACTTTTTCGGAAGTCCGACTTTATTAATTAAAAGGTATTTTAATTTATTGACAGCTTGAAATGAACTCCATTTTAATGGTTTGTCAATCAATAAAACTTGTCCTTCTAAATATTCTTCAGGTGTCATTATATAATCGTAAGCGGATGAATGAAAAAGTGAATCAATAATAAAATGATTCCAGCAATAATTCGGTAATAACCAAAAACTTTAAATCCGTTTTTAGTCAAAAATCCGATGAAAGTTTTAATTGCTAATAATGCTACAGCAAAAGCAACAATATTACCAATAACAAGCATATTAACTTGGTCATGAGATAATTCAAAACCAGCTTTATAATAATCATAGCATTTTTTTGCAGTTGCTCCTAACATTGTTGGAACAGCTAAGAAAAATGAAAATTCTGCAGCAGAAGTTCTAGTCAGTTTTTGCGCCATACCTCCAACAATACTTGCGCCGCTTCGAGAAACTCCAGGAATCATAGCAAGACATTGAAATAATCCAATTTTTAAAGCTTTAGCATAAGTGATTTCAGTAGAAACTTCTGGATCGTTCGGTTTGTTGAACCATTCGTCAACTTTCAATAAAATAACACCTCCAATTAAAAGTGAAACAGCAACTGTTACTGGATTTTCTAATAAACCGTCGATAATATCACTTAATAATAATCCTAAAACAACCGCTGGAATAAAAGCGACTAGAAGTTTAAAGTAAAAATCAAAAGTTTGAAAGAAACGTTTGAAGTATAAAATTACAACCGAAAGTATTGCGCCAAGTTGAATTACAATGGTGAAAAGTTTAGTGAAATCGTCATGAGCGATTCCGAAAAAAGAAGAAGCAATAATCATGTGACCTGTAGAAGAAACAGGCAAAAACTCTGTAATTCCTTCAATAATGGCAAGAACAATAGCTTGTAATGTATTCATTTAGAATTTTAGATTTCAGATTTCAGATTTTAGATTGCCCTTCGACTTCTCTCAGGGTGACAAAAAATCTATAAACCTTTATTATTTAGATTTTTTGAATATAGAATAAATCGTGATTCCAAAACCGATTAAAACAGTTGTTGGTGCTAAACGAATACGTCTAAAGTTGAAAATTTCTTCATTAAAAACATTTGGATCTTTACTTCCTCCACCAGACATTAAAATAAATCCTAGCGCAATTACAGCAATACCAATCAATAAAATTTTATAATTGATGCTGTCAAAAAGGAATTCCTGTTTTTGAACTTGTTGTTCTTCTTTATTATTGTTGTTTTTCATTTTGTCATTGCGAGGAACGAAGCAATCTTATCCTCTTTTTATATGGGTTTATATTTCAATCTAAAATCTAAAGTCTGCAATCTAAAATCAAAAATTAATAAAGATCGTCAGTTCTTAAGTTCAAGAAACGTTGCGTTGCAAAATGTGTACTTACCCAAGTAATTAGAACTCCTAATCCGAAAACGGCAACCAAAACCAAACCAGTTAAAACTTTGTCTTCAAGAATTCCTAAACCAGGGAAATTAGTGTCTACATATAATAAAAGTGCAATTAGAGCAATAATGGCCAAACCAGCACCAAGCATTCCAAGTTTTACGCTACGCATTACAAAAGGCTTACGGATAAAAGCTTTTGTTGCTCCAACCATTTGCATGGTTTTGATAATAAAACGATTTGAATGTATCGATAAACGTAATGAACTATTGATTAATAAAACCGCAATTACTGTCAAGAAACCGCTGATGATCAAAATCCACATACTTACTTTTCTGATGTTGTCATTTACAAGATTTACCAATTGTTTGTCGTAAACAATATCAGAAATCATAGCATTTTTGCGAAAGTTGTTTTCAATCTTAACGATGCTGTCTCTTTCTACGTAATCTGCTTTTAAGTGAATATCGTATGAATTCAATAAAGGATTTTCTCCCAAAAAGGTTAAGAAATCTTCTCCGATAATATCCGTGTGTTCTTTTGCCGCTTTTTCTTTCGATACATAAACAAAAGATTTTGCAAAAGGCGCTCTTTTAAGTTCAGTGTTGAATGCTTTGATAATACTGTCATTCGCTTCATTTTTGAAGAAAACTGTCATGGCAATTTTTTCTTTAAAATCGTCAGCCAATTGTTTAGAATTAATGATGAATAATCCCAGTACTCCCAAAAGGAATAAAACCAAGAATACACTTAAAACTACCGAAAAATAAGAGGAAATTAACCTGCGCTTTTGAAATTTATCAAAGTTAGAACTCATAGATACTTAAATTATGTGGTAAAAATAATAAAGAATTTCTTTATTTAAAGTTAATAACAAACTTTTATACTTAAAAGTACAATTTAAATCTTGAATAAAAGCGGGTTTAATTGTAAAGCAATCAAAGTTTTTATGTAAAAACGTTTTAATCTCGCAAAGTCGCGGAGTTGCAAAGTTTTTAATATATCTTAGAAGAAAAACTTTGCAACTCCGCGACTTTGCGAGCAAAAAAAACTTAGCAACTTAGTATCTCAGAACCTTAGCATCTTTATTCAACCTTATAAACTTCAATGCTTTTTAACCAATAAACATGACGTGGTCCAGTTTTAATATCATTTTTGCAAATCGCGATCATTTCGCCATTTTTAACTGGTTTTCCATTTTCTTCAAAAAGAATATAGGCATTTTCTCCTGTTGGATTATTGAAAAGTTCTGCCCATGAAAAAGTTGCTTTATAATCGTCTGAAGCTCTTGCTACAATGTAAAAGTTTCTGTCTTTATGCCCGTTTTGTTTGATTTTGGCTTTTTCTAAAATATCTTTCAAAAGAACACCTTTGCAAACTTTATTGTCTTTTTTAACTTCACCGCTTTGGCAGACTACTTTAAAATCATCAAGCGTAACGACTTTCATCTTTTTTAAAGAATCAACTGTTAAGTTTAAAGGAAATTCGACATCGCCTTTTACTTCTATCGAGTGGTTAACCATTTTTAAACTGTCTTCGGGAGTTAAGACAGGATGTTTGTCATTGTCTGTTTTTGCGATTTTTTCTGTAGTAACGATTTCTTCTTTATCTTTTTTAGAAGAATTACACATGGCGCATGAAAATGCAATCAGTAAAACGAGAATATAATTTTGTGTTTTCATATAAATATAATTTTTGAATTAGTTGAAATTGAAAAAACGAAGTGTTACGAAGAAATTGCGCCCTTCTTCAGGATAGCCTTCGACTAAGCTATAATTTCTATCGAAGATATTGTTAACTCCGGCGTCTAGACTAAAATTTTTAGAGACTTTTCCTGAGGCATATAAATTTAAAAGTGTATAATCTGGAACTCGCGCACCATAACTTGTACTGAAACGTGGCGAATTAAATTCGGCATTGGCGATCAATCGAAGAATTTTGATTGGGCTATATTCTAAAGTTCCCATCACTTTTGTGTTCGGAACATCTGTAAAATGAATATTCGGGTTTGTTATGTTTTTTCTTTCGATGTACGTATAATTCAAATTCAGCGACAAGTTTTCTAAAACAGCATAATTTAATTGCGCTTCAATCCCTTTATAATCGGCTTCTCCAAAATTTTGCATTTGAGATTTTCCTGGTTCAACATTGCTTACACTCAAAATTGCATCTGAAAGTGAGCTATAGAAAAGTGCTGTTTGGAAAGTGATTTTCTCGAAAAGATTGGCTGTATAATTCAATTCGTAATTGATTGCCTTTTCAGGTTTCAAATCTGGATTAGGAATCGCAGTTCCCATTCTATACGAATATCGATCCTTAATAGTGGCAAATCTTGTTTTTTGAGAAACGGTTGCGCCTAGTTTTTGCTGATTATTTAATTGATAGAAAAATCCAACTTGTGCATTAAAAGCATCACTTGCTCCCGCATCTGGAAAATCTGAAATTACTTTTGTAGTGCTGTTGTAATCTTCGGCTTCATTGTTTTTTCGAATGTTGTAACTAACACCCGGAATTACGGTAAACTTTGAACTTACTTTATAAACATCTTCAATTCCAATTAAAACCGTATTGTCTATAAAATGGCGAACGGGTTCGCCTAAATTGTTCTCACGGTGAACATCTTCTTTAAAATGAAAAGCAATTTTTAAATCATTTTTCGGAATTATTTTGGTGTTGTATTCTAAGTTTCCTCCGAAAGTATAATCATTGTAAATGCTTTCAAAAGCGTAAGGTTTTGTTTGTGTCGAATAAGTAGCATCGTCGTAACTGTCCAAAGTATTTTTAAATCGGTCAAAATATAATCTAGTTTTAAAACTATTTTTATCATCGAAAGAAGAATTCGAAATAAAATAAAAACTTTCTTTATCCCAGTTAGGCCATTGCCAGTAACGAGGTTTTAGTAAAAGCGAATTTTGTGTATCGTAACCCGTATAAACAGGATTTCCTTTTTCGCCCTGCTGATTGATGTAACCAATTGCATATTCGCTTTTTTCAGTTGGCGTCCAGCCAACTTTGAAACTAATTTTTTGATCGGTTCGATACGAATTGTCTCTTTGTCCGCCATTTTCATTTGCTGTCGGAATAAAATTAGAAGACATTCTATAGGAGTTTCTGTCCAAATAAGAGAAACCTCCTTGAACATAGAATTTTCCTAAGTTTGAACCAATATTTACATTTCCTCTGTATCCATTCTCGTTAATCATTCCTAAAGAACCATCATATTCCAACTTTTTAGAAGGTTTTCTAGAAACCAGATTGATTGCGCCTCCAAGCGAATTTGGACCATAAAGTACAGATGAAAATCCTTTTGAAACATCGACAGCTGCCAAATCAAAAGTGGTAAATCTAGCCAAATCGACATAACCGTCATACGGAACATAAACTGGAATTCCGTCCATATAAACGGGAACTTGTCTTAAATCGAAACCACGAACAGAAACCATTGACTCATTTCTTGGTCCAGAAGCAGTTAAACTGACTCCAGGCAGCATATTTAAGGCTTTTGAAACCTCCATTTTATTTTGAGATTCCATTGTTTTTGAGGTTATTCGATTTAAAGTGTCTTTGTTTTGATGATTGGTAATAATGACTTCTCCAAGGTTAAAGACGTTGGAAATTTTGAGTGAATCTGAGGTTTTCGAATTGTTTTGCTGTGCAAATCCGATGAGCGGAAATAACAGAATGATTAATAATTTTGGTTTCATAAAAATAGTTTTTTTCAGTATGTTTTAAAATGAATACTGCTGGTTGAAAATAGATTTTTTGGTTAATTGCTTTTTTAAATTTTATGGGTTTCCCAAACAAGCGACAAATAATATAATCCGCCAATCGATGGTCCGCCAAGAATAGAAGTGTAGGGTTTATTGAGAATATTTGTTCCGCCTAATTTAGCCGAAATGCCTTTTTTGAAACTATAATTTACCTGAGCATCCATTGACCAGTATGCAGGAACAGTTCCGCTGACTAAAAATGAAACATAATCAAAATTGTTTTGATAACGTGCCGTAACGCTTGCGCCAAGACTTTTCCAGATATTTTGTGCGATCAATGTTCCGTTTACGTTAAATTCGGGTGTGTTGAATCCGTCTTCCAAGCCATCTTTATCGTCCGTTCGGTCGAGTTTGGTATAAGTAAGATTGGTTAAAGCACTAAAAGTATTATCAAAACGATATTTCAAACCTAAACTTCCTCCGTAATTGTAAATTTTACTTTTTGAATTGGTCCAAAGTCTGTAGCGATTTTGGGTGTTTTTAGAATATAAAGCAGTCGGAATCAAGTTTGGATCTGTTGTATTCGGAATGCTGGCTTCAACTTGAGCAATGAAGTTTTTATAAGAGTTGTAATAGAAATCGGCGTCAATAAAAAGATTTCTATTTAAAGCCATTCCTCTAAAACCAACTTCAAAAGATTTTACAAATTCTGGTTCGAGATATGTATAAGGATTTTTCTGAATCGTATTTTTATTTTTTTCGATCGCCTGCGCCTGCGTCAAACCATTTGTATTCACATCTGTATTTACCTGCGCCTGAAATTTATCGATTGAAGCTTTTGTATAGGAGTTTTCGAAAATTCCGTCAGACATAATTCGCAATCCGCCAACACGTTTTACACCGCCAGAATTGACATTCGAAAATCCTTCAAAAATACTTGGAAAGCGATAACCGTTTTGATACGAAGCTCTAAAATTCAAACTTTCTTTTGGCGAATAAACCGCTGTAAACTGAGGCGTAAATTTTGCATCAAAATAATCGGCTTTGTCCATTCTAACAGTTGCACCCAAACGTAATTTATCTGAGAAAAAATCTTTTGTCACTTGCGTGAAAGCACCAGTTTTTTGATACGTCAGATTTTCGTCAGCATGAACTGGATTGATAAAATAATTTCCGTCGGGAACAATAATATAATTTCTGTAATCGACACCACTCAAAAGTTTTGCATCAATTTTTTCGAAGAAAGAGACAAAAGCTTTATCCCAATTGATTAATCCTTCGCCATGAACCAATGTCGATTTTACACGCAAAGCTGCACCAATATCCCAATTATTAATATTGATCAATTCGTTTTTCTTTTGTTCGTAAGCTTCTGTTCCAGGCAGAAATCGCCCTGCGTCAGATTGAGTTCTCGCAATTCTGTGTGCATCGGCAACGCTTGCTCCGCCAGCAACAGCATTTTTATAAGCTGTACTATAATCGGCAAACCATTTATCATCAGACTTATAAGCGCGATCCATATTTTCTGCCAAAGAACGCATATTGTATGAATCGCCAGTGTTCTCTGTTGTTGCATAAGCTTTTACCTGAAAAATTGGCGTATGATAATCTGCAGAAAATTGATTTAAAGTATAATTGTCTAATCTAAATCGGTTCGAACGCTGATAAATCGTGTTGATTAAAGCTGTTTTGTAAGTCACAGAAAGTTCATGATCTTTTTTTGGTCGAAAATACAATCCGAAATCTGCTTTGTAATTTTTGATTTCATAATCAGAGATATCCGTTTCTCGATAACCCGTTCTGGCCACAACATAATTTTTGCCATTTAAGTTTAAAGTTTTTCGATTTGCCGATTCATTTCCGTAACCGTTTACTTCGTCGTAAGCTGGATTATCTGCACCAAACAAACCTGTCGAAGCATTGGCGTTTGGAGCCAAATCGGTTCTATCATCTGCAACCCAATCTGTTCCGCCGGTTGTGGATGCATTTATTTTAAAGGCCAATTTTTCATTAAAAGCTTTGGCAATTCTTAAATTAAACTGCGAATACACTTTCGGTGAAAACCGATCAATATTCCCGACATGATTCACTCCGGTTAATTGCTGAACAGCGATTCCCTGATATTCAAAAGGATTTTTGGTTTGAATATTGGCTAAACCGTTAATAGCGTTCATTCCGTACAAAGCGGCTGCCGTTCCAGGAATAATTTCGATTTTATCAATATCGAGATCATTTGCTCCAAGCGCATTGGCAATTGGAGCGCCTAAATGCGGAGCCTGATTGTCGATTCCATCTACCAATTGAGCAAATCGAACATTGGTAGAATTGGCAAAACCTCTTGTATTTATGACTTTAAAACCTAAACTTGGCGTAATAATCTGAACCCCTTTTACATTTTCAAGCGCTTCATAAATACTTGGTGATCCCATTATTTTGGCTTCCGCCGATTTTAACTGCTCGATACTGATGGGAGAATGCATTAATTTTTCAGAACGACGCGATGCCGTAATGACAACTTCGTTCAGTTCTTCTTTTTTAATGCTATCTTGTTTTGTTTTTGAATTTTCAGTTTGAGAAAAGCTTTTTAGACCGAAAAAAAGTAAAAGGAAATATAATTTATGGTTCATGCTTTTGGTTAGTTGTTTTTAGTATGTTTTATAATGAATACTGATGGTTTGTAAATTGATTTTTGGCTAATTGTTTTTTTATTGAAAATTCAGTGTGTTTTTAAATGAATACTGATGACAAAAAAAATCTATTTTTATAATATAAGTTGTGACCGAAATCATATCGATAAAAATTGAAAGGATAAAGTTTTTTAAAATTTCAAATTCTGAGTTTCTTTCAGGGCAAATTCTTTAATACGCTTTTCAACCTCATAAAAAACAGCAATGGCTCTTTCTCCAGCTTCAGTCAATCTAGCACCGCCACCACCTTTTCCTCCAAGAAGTTTTTCGACCAAAGGAGATTCAGCACGTTGATTCATTTCTTCAACCAATTGCCAAGCTTGACGATACGCCATTTTCATTTCTTTGGCAGCATTGGTAATTGATCCCGTTTTTTCGATGTTTTCTAAAAGCCAAATTTTGCCGATTCCAAGAAACGCACCTTCAGCTTCTTCAATCCAAACACGGACTTCTACCGAATATTTTTTATCGTTGCTCATTTTATTCTTTTAATGACTTTGTAAAAATAATTCTTTTTTAATGTAAAAATATTCTTCCAGAATTTAAAATTAAGCTTGAAGAAAATAAACGACTTAAGTATTTTGACTGCAAACATAAGTATTTTTACGTAATTAAAATTAAGTATTTTGTTATTTTATTTGTTTGTCAATGAAATAGCTTTGGTACAATCCGCAATAAATGTAAATTTGTGGCTTAATTAATTTAGTGAAAAGCTTAGAACCTTAGTAACTTAGAATCTTAGTCACTTAGAAATGAAGTACAATCCAAACGAAATTGAAGCCAAATGGCAAAAATATTGGGCAGAAAGTCAAACTTTTGCAGCAAAAAATAACTCTGAAAAACCGAAACATTATGTTCTCGACATGTTTCCTTATCCATCTGGAGCAGGACTGCACGTTGGGCATCCGCTGGGTTATATAGCTTCAGATGTGTATTCTCGTTTCAAAAGACATCAAGGTTTCAATGTTTTGCATCCAATGGGTTACGATAGTTTCGGATTGCCTGCAGAACAATATGCGATTCAGACAGGACAGCGTCCTGAAGATACAACGCGCGTAAATATTGACGGTGGAGTTGACAAAGAAGGAAAACAAATTGCTGGTTACAGAAAACAATTAGACAAAATCGGATTCTCATTTGATTGGGCGCGTGAAGTACGTACTTCAAATCCTGATTACTATAAGCATACACAATGGATTTTTATCCAGTTGTTTAATTCTTGGTATAATAAAACGACAGACAAAGCTGAAGATATTTCGACTTTAATTTCAGTTTTTGAGAAAGAAGGAAATGCAAATGTAAGCGCCGTTTCTGATGATAATATTGCCGTTTTTTCGTCAAGCGAATGGAATGCATTTTCTAAAGATGAACAAGAAAAAATCCTTTTGCAATATAGATTAACCTATTTGGCAGAAACAGAAGTAAACTGGTGTCCAGGCTTAGGAACTGTTTTGGCAAATGACGAAATTGTAAATGGAGTTTCTGAACGTGGAGGCTTTCCTGTTATAAGAAAAAAAATGACACAATGGAGTATGCGAATTTCTGCTTATGCCGAACGCTTGCTTCAAGGTTTAAATGATATTGATTGGAGTGAATCAATTAAAGAATCTCAAAGAAACTGGATCGGGAAATCGGTTGGAGCTTTGGTGACTTTTAATGTGAAAAATCACGATGAAGTAATCGAAGCATTCACAACAAGACCTGATACTATTTTTGGAGTTACTTTTATGACTTTGGCGCCAGAACATGATTTGGTAGCTAAAATTACAACTGCTGAACAAAAAGAAGCTGTTGAAGCGTATATCGAAAAAACAGCAAAACGATCTGAGCGTGAGCGTATGGCCGATGTAAAAACTATTTCTGGTGTATTTACGGGAGCTTATGCTGAACATCCTTTTACAAAAGAATCAATTCCGGTTTGGATTGGGGATTATGTTTTGGCAGGTTACGGAACTGGCGCTGTAATGGCGGTTCCTTGCGGAGACGAAAGAGATTATGCTTTTGCTAATTTCTTTAAAGGTCAGAACGGAATGCAGGAAATCAAAAATATTTTCGCGAATGTTGATATTTCTGAAGCAGCTTACGGATCAAAAGATAACGTTGAAATCGCAAATTCTGATTTCTTAAACGGATTAGATTATAAAAAAGGAACTCAAAAAGCGATTGAAAAATTAGAAGAAATCGGACAAGGAAAAGGTAAAACAAATTACCGTTTACGTGATGCTGTTTTCTCTCGTCAGCGTTATTGGGGTGAACCATTCCCAGTTTATTATGTGAATGGATTACCTAAAATGATCGAAACTCAGCATTTGCCAATTATTTTGCCTGAAGTAGAGAAATATTTACCAACAGAAGACGGTTTGCCTCCATTAGGAAACGCAGCGGTTTGGGCTTGGGACAGTGTTCAGTGTTCAGTAGTTAGTACACAGTTGATTGACAATGTCACTATTTTTCCTCTTGAATTAAACACCATGCCAGGTTGGGCGGGAAGTTCATGGTATTGGATGCGTTATATGGATGCGCACAACGAAACTGAATTTGCTAGCAAAGAAGCATTGGCTTACTGGGAAAATGTAGATTTATACATTGGAGGAAGTGAGCACGCAACAGGTCATTTATTGTATTCTCGTTTCTGGAACAAATTCTTAAAAGACAAAGGTTTCGCTCCTACCGAAGAACCATTCAAAAAACTGATTAATCAGGGAATGATTTTAGGAACGACTGCTTATGTTTATAGAAATTTTTATCAAGTAAATTTCAATACTACTGAATTTGACGAAATTTTGAAAAATGAAGTGGCAAAGTCTCCAATTTTTATTTCGAAGAATATGTTGAATTCATTGAATAATGAAACGACATCAGAATTATTACATTCAGATATTGATAAATTAAAAAATGATTTTAAGAATAGACTAACAGAAATCATTGGAACAAATGAATATATTGATGTGAATATTGATTATAATTTTCAGCCTATCCGTGTTGATGTAAATTTTGTTAATTCTTCGGATGAATTAAATATCGAAAAGTTCAAAGCTTGGAGAGAAGATTTCAATACAGCAGAATTTATTTTAGACGAAAACGGAAAATATATTGTTGGCCGTGAAGTCGAAAAAATGTCGAAGTCATATTATAATGTCGTAACTCCGGATGATATCTGTGCAGAATACGGTGCAGATACATTACGTTTATACGAAATGTTCTTAGGTCCATTAGAGCAGGCAAAACCTTGGAACACTGCCGGAATTTCAGGAGTATTTGGTTTCTTGAAAAAATTATGGAGATTGTATTTTGATGATAATGGTTTAATCGTAAATAACGACGAACCAACAAAAGACAACTTGAAATCATTGCATAAAACCATCAAAAAAGTAGCTGAAGATATCGAGAATTTCTCTTTCAATACTTCGGTTTCTCAGTTTATGATTTGTGTAAACGAATTGTCTTCTCAAAACTGTCATTCAAGAGCGATTTTAGAGCCATTAGCAATTTTGGTTTCGCCTTATGCACCGCATATTGCAGAAGAATTATGGTCGCAATTAGGACATACAACTTCAATTTCAGAAGTTGCTTTCCCAATTTTTGAAGAAAAACATTTAGTTGAAACCAATAAAGAATATCCAGTTTCTTTCAACGGAAAAATGCGTTTCACTATCGAATTGCCTTTGGATTTAACTAAAGAACAAATCGAAGAAATCGTAATGAAAGACGAAAGAACTCAAAAACACTTAGACGGAAGAACACCAAATAAAGTGATTATTGTTCCTGGAAAAATAATTAACCTAGTCGGTTAATTATTTTAAAATTCCAATATTTAAAATTCCAAATTCCAATTTTACGATTGGGGTTTGGGATTTTTTTTGTGCGTAGTTTTTTTGCCACGAATTGCACGAATTTCCACGAATTTTTTATTTTGGTCTTCGACTTCGCTCAGACTGACAATACGTAAAGTTTGTCATTTCGACGAAGGAGAAATCTTCGTAAGTAACTCCGTTCCAATAAGCCAATATTTGTAGAGCTTCTCGCGAAGATTTCTCCTTCGTCGAAATGACAAGATTGTGGAAAAAACTTTGCGGCTTAGTGCCTTTGCGAGAAAAAAAACTCACATTTTTTATCCTTATAAACCCCCGTAAACATTGGGATTTGGAATTTTTTTTATTGAAATTTTAAATTAAGTTGTAACATTTTAATAGTTGCCGTATCAAAAGCATGGATCCGATTTAATTAACAATTTATTGCTATTAGAATTTTAACAACTTAAAACTATTAAAAATGAAAAAGTATATCATCTTAATTATCGCATTCTTATTCTCAGCATTATGTCTAAATGTTTTTGCACAAACAAAACAATATCCTTTTGAAGTAATTAAAACAGGAAAAGGAAAACAATCTATAATCTTCATTCCAGGATTTGCTTCTTCTGGAGACGTTTGGAATGAAACAAAAGCAACATTCGAAAAAGACTTCACTTGCTATACGCTTACCATGTCAGGTTTTGCAGGAGTAAAACCACAGCCAAATCCTTCATTCGAAAATTGGAAAAACGAAATCGCAACTTATATCAAAGACAATAAAATTGAAAAACCAATTGTAATTGGCCACAGTATGGGCGGAGGATTGGCACTTGCTATTGCGGCAGATTATCCAGAATTGATTGGGAAAATTGTGGTTGTGGATGCACTTCCTTGTCTGGCCGCTTTAAGTGATCCTTCTTTTAAATCAAAAGAAAATAACGATTGTACGGCAACTGTAAGTAAAATGACGGGAATGAACGAAACGCAGTTTTACGATATGCAGAAACAAATGATGCCGAGACTTCTACAAGATCAATCTAAATTGGAGACGGTTGTGAGCTGGAGTGTAAAATCTGACCGAAACACTTTTGGGCAAATGTATTGTGATTTTTATAATACCGATTTAAGAGAAAAAATCTCACAGATTAAATGCCCGTCTTTAGTTTTATTAGAATCTTATTTTATAAATTTAAAACCAGCAATTGAAGGTCAGTATAAAAATTTAAAAGCGGCCAATTTTCAATACGCCACAAATGGTCTGCACTTTATTATGTACGATGATACGGCTTGGTACATGGGGCAGTTGAACAATTTTTTAAAAGCTTAAAATGAAATTCGAAGAAATATATAAAACTTATTGGGACAGAATTTTTAGACTTTGCATGGGTTTCGTAAACGATTATGATGCCGCTCAGGATTTGACTCAGGAAACTTTTATAATTGTTTGGCAGAAACTGGAAACTTTCAGAAATGAATCTTCTATAGGTACGTGGATTTTCAGAATCGCTTCTAATAATTGCCTGAGGCAGATAGAAAAACAGAAGCGTTTTCCAAAATCTGAACTTCCCGTTCATCTTTCAGAAGAAAAACAAACCTCATTAGAACCTCAGATTCAATTCTTGTATAAATGTATTGCTGAGCTTCCAGAAACCGATCGTATCATTATTTCGTTAGAATTAGAAGATATCAAACAAAATGAAATTGCTAAAATTGTCGGTCTTTCTGAAGCCAATGTTAGAGTGAAAATTCACAGAATTAAAGAAAAACTGACTCAAAAATTTAAAGAAAATGGACAACGATAATAATATAGATTTTAAAGATTTATGGAAAAAACAATCTGTAAGTCAGTCAGACATGAGCGATTTGCTGGCGCGAATAAATAAGTTTAAGAAAACAAGTTTGCGTTGTTTATGGCTTACAAATATTCTGCTTTTAGCAACTAGTGCTTTCATTGCTTTTATTTGGGTCTCTTATCAGCCTCAATTTGTTTCGACTAAAATCGGAATTGTTTTGGTGATTTTAGCAATGCTGATTTATTTAATGGTTTACAACAAACTATTAGGTAATTATAAAAATATAGACGCAAATCAAACCAATCAGGAATATTTGCAAAACTTGATTTTAATTAAAAAGAAACAAAACTTCATGCAGACAAAACTGATGACTTTGTATTTTGTTTTGTTAACCCTTGGAATTTGCTTGTATATGTACGAATATGCAAGTAGAATGAAACCTTTGATGGCGATTTTGATTTATGGAATGACATTGTTCTGGATGTTGTTTAACTGGTTCTATATTCATCCAAAACAAACTAGAAAACAGCAGGAAAAAATAAATAGTCTAATTGAAAAATTTGAAGAAGTTAATCATCAGTTAGAATCATAAAAAAAAGAAGCTTCGCAATTGCGAAGCTTTCTTTTACCAAAAACAAAAATCTAAAATTTTAAATTTCTATAAACTATAGTGGGAAAATGTAAGTGCCAGGAATCGCAACGATTGTTCCATCAGCTTTTGCTTTCGCAGTTGTTTCCTTTTCTAGTTTTCCTCCAACATAAATTTTTACAGTTAAAGTTTGATCGACAACACCTCCATGACCTGAAACCTGGACTGCAGCACCGGTAGTACCTGCGGAAGCAGTAAATTCTTTAGTCCAAGGTAATTTGGCAATATCAACACTTTGTCCAGCATCTCCAGACTCCATATAAACTGCATCCATCTGTCCAGAAAAGTTTCCTGTTACTTCATATTTAACGTCTCTTGAGTTGTTTCCGCCTTTATCATCATCGCTGCTGCAAGAAACTCCAGTAAAAGCAAGAGTCATTACAATTGCTAAGGTTTTCAAAATTGATTTCATAAGTATATATTTAATTAATAGTAAGATCTACAACAAAATTAGCCCCTTAACTATGGGAGAACAATACCTGATAAAATGTATTTTTTATTACCTGATATCAGGTAAAAGCAAGGAATTTCTTTTCGAAAGTCATTAAGCTTTAATAACTTTGAGTAAATGCCACATTTATGAAGAAAATCTACGCCTTTTTATTTTTTTTATTTTTTACCGCAATTTCCAATTCACAAGTAATTCTTTCATTAGATGATGATACTGTTTACATTGACAGTATTGTTAAAATCACAAAAAATACAAAATCAGATAGCGTTAAAAGTTTGAATAGTTTCAGATTATCAAAACTGTTTTTGATGTCGCAGGATGCAAAAAAATCTAAAGAATATCTTGAACAGGCAAATAAGCTTAAAGTCAAATTTCCTTTTCTAAAAGATGCTTCTATTTTTTATAATGCTTATAGTTTTATAGAAAAAGGCGATTTAGATGGTTTTGAAAAAGCTTTGCTAGAAGCTAACTCTAGACTCAAAAAATACCGTAATAAAGAAGCGTATAAACTTCGCGCTGTGATACTTCAGAATTATGGTATAATGCAGCAGCGTAAGAATAATGAAAATGCTTATATGAAATTGCTGGTAAATGAAGCGATTCCCATTGCCAAAAAAAGTGGTGATTATGAATTAATCAGTGCATTAAATAAAGCAGTTGCCATTATTTTTATGAACAATGATGAACGCGAAAAAGCGGCAGAATATCTGGACCAAGCGCAGAAATATATTGAGAGCGCCACCAAAAAATCTGCGACTTTAGCAGAGTCTAAGATGGAAACGTATATTATAAATGCAGAAAATTTAGTCGAGCTGAAACATTTTTATGATGCCAAAGAAATTCTGGACAAAGCTTTTGAGACTTTAAAAAAATATCCAGAATCAAACTTAAATGATTCTTATTATTATTCTGAAGGGCTTTATTATGCGAAACAAAACAAACACAACGAGGCATTAGTAAGTTTTGAAAAAGGAATTAAATCGGCAGAAAGCCATCAGAATGCAATTGCAGTAAACAGATTGAAATTTGCTGAATATGAAGTGCTTTTTAAACTGAAAAATTACGATAAAGCTAAAAGCAATTTAGAATATCTAATTGCAAAAACGCCTTTTATTGTAGATAAAAAGAATTATTACAAAGAGCTGTCTAAAGTTTATAATGCAACAAAAGAATATTCAAAAGCTTATTATTATTCGAACAAATACAATGTTATAAACGATAGTCTAAACGATGCTAAACTGAAAACTGAAATTGTAGAACTTGAAGCAAAATATAAAAAAGCAGAAAGCGAAAAGAAAATTGGTCTGCTGCAGTCGGAGAATGAAAAAGCGGTTTTGCAGGTTAATAATAACCGTTTGAATATGTTGCTTTTTGCAGTGCTTTCGTTTGTTTTGTTTCTGACGGTTTTGTTTTTGTGGAGCTGGAATAATTATCAGAAAAAGATAAGTTTTCAAAAAGAAGTCAATCATAAACAAGAACTTGAAGCATTAGAGAATCAGCAAAAATTATCCGTTTCAAATGCTTTGATTGAAGGAGAAGAAATTGAACGTAAAAGAATTGCCAGGGATCTGCATGACGGACTTGGAAGTATGCTTTCTGGTCTTAAAATGCATTTAAATCTCGCCGATCGAGAGAATAAAGAAAACGCACCAAACATTAATGTTTTGTTGAATGATTCGATTAAAGAACTTCGCAATATTTCTCAGAATTTAATGCCAGAAAGTTTAATGAAACTTGGGCTTGAACATGCGCTTAGAGATTTATGTGCTTCGCATTCAACGGCCGAAACCACGATCGAATTTCAGTATTTGATTAAAAAAACAACTTTGCCACAGCATTTTAAAATTATGATTTTCAGAATCATTCAGGAACTTCTGAATAATTCTTTGAAATATGCCAAATCATCGCAGATTCTGGTTTCCTGCTCGCAGAACAAAGATGTGTTTTTTATTACGGTTGAAGATAACGGAATTGGCTTTAACGTAGAATACGCAGAAAAAAGAGATGGAATGGGCTTGCGAAATATTAAAAATCGTGTGGCTTTCTTAAACGGAAAATTGGAAATAGATTCTGTTCTGGATAAAGGAACTTCAACTTATATTGAACTAAAATATAACCCAAATCATGATTATGAAGTATAAAACGGTAATAGTAGACGATCATCCGATTGTGATTTCTGGAATTTCAGGTTTGCTGTCGGATTTAGATAATATTGAAATTGTAGATAAATTCGAATCGGGAATTGCGCTTTTAGATTATATAGAAGACAATAAAGTCGATTTGATTTTAATGGATATTTTTCTTCCGGTAATAAATGGAGTTGATTTGTGCAAAACAATCAAGCAAAAGCATCCTAGAATTGTAATTATAGGTATGAGCAGCCAGTCTGAAAGAAGCCTAGTTATGCAGTTTATCCAAAACGGTGGAAACGGATATATTCTTAAAAACGCTTCTTTTGATGAGTTTAAAGAATGTATTTACAAAGCTATTGAAGGCGAAATTGTTTTTAGCGAAGAAGTAAAAACTATAATTAGTCAGCCTTTGTCTGAAGATTTGGAAAGGATTCCGGGTTTGAGTAGAAGAGAACGCGATATTGCCTTATTGCTCTCGCAAGGAAAATCGACTCAAGAAATAGCAGACGATTTGTTTTTGAGTTTTCTAACCGTTCAAACACACCGACGCAATATTCTTCAGAAGTATAAAATGAAGAATGTGGCAGAATTAATTGCTTTTCTACTCAAAAATAACATGTTGAATTAAGTCAAAAGTGGTAAAATGATGTCAAAATGACATTTTGTTAAAGTGGTTCACATTTTGCAGTTTGTTTTGTAAATTTAAAATCAATCTAAAAACACAAAAAAATGGGATCAGGATATTTAATTATTGCTGGAGCTATAATGTTGTTCAGCTGGCTAGTAAGTTCGCAGCTGAAGAGCAAATTTGAATTATATTCGAAATTGCAATTGAGAAACGGAATGAGCGGAAGAGAAATTGCTGAAAAAATGCTTGCCGATAACGGAATTACAGATGTTCGTGTTATTTCAGTGCCAGGTCAGTTAACAGATCATTATAATCCATCAGATAAAACAGTAAATTTAAGTGAGGCAGTTTATAACCATCGCAGCGCAGCCGCGGCAGCCGTTGCAGCACACGAATGCGGTCACGCAGTGCAGCATGCAATTGGCTACGAATGGCTTACAATGCGTTCTAAATTAGTGCCGATTGTAAGTGTAGCTTCAAATTTTGTACAATGGATTTTAATTGCAGGAATTTTAATGATTAAAGTTTTTCCAGGATTATTATTAGTCGGAATTATCATTTTTGCGGCAACAACTTTGTTTTCTATTATAACACTTCCAGTAGAATATGATGCGAGTAACCGTGCATTGGCTTGGTTAGAAAACAAACATATGCTTACGCAAGAAGAACAAGCAGGGGCAAAAGATGCTTTAAAATGGGCAGCAAGAACGTATGTCGTAGCTGCAATTGGTTCGATAGCAACGTTGTTGTACTATATATCAATTTATTCTGGAAGTAGAAGGAATTAATTGGATAATTGAGATAATTAGTCAATTAGATAATTTATAGCAAACCCGACAGGTTTTAAAAACCTGTCGGGTTTTGTGTTTTATGAAGTTTGTCAAGCTGAGCGGAGTCGAAGCCTTTATAGGTAATTAAGCCTTTCAAATTCGCTAAAGGTGACAGCTCGAGTGGAAATTATCTAATTATCGAATTGACACATTTTCTAATTAAAGTTGAATTTGCCTATCAATCTGCTGATCAAGTGAAATAAAAGTTTCGGTTCTTGAAACTCCTTCAATTGCTTGGATTTTTGTGTTAAGAAGCTGCATTAAATGTTCGTTATCACGACAGATAATTTTAATCAAAACAGACCAGTTTCCTGTCGTATAATGGCATTCTAAAACTTCTGGAATTTTTCTAAGTTCTTTTACGGCTTCAGAGTTTCTAGAAGCTTTGTCGAGATAAACTCCAACAAAAGCCATGGTGTTATAGCCTAGAACTTTTGGGTTTACAGTAAATTTAGAACCAGAAATAACACCAGATTGCTCTAGTTTTTTTAGTCTCTGGTGAATGGCTGCGCCTGAAATTCCTATTTTATTAGCGATTTGCAAGATTGGTTTTCGGGCATCGTCCATGAGATAGCGAAGTATTTCTTTGTCGATTCCGTCAATTTCAATTAAAAGGGAGTTGATTTTCATAACTTATAATTTGAAACTATTTTTAAGATTTGGGTTATCAATAGAAATCAAATGTAGTCAAAATGAAGGGGAAATGGAAATTCTAATATTGAAATCCCAAATTCCAAATTCCAAATTCCAAATTCCAATCATTTCCCGTGGTTTCAACCACGGGAAATGTATAGAATAAAACCTAAAAACAAAAATTCCAAATTTCAAGCGGTTAACTTGGAATTTGGAATTTTAAAAATTGTATATTTTATAAGAGATTATTTCCCTTTGTTTGCTTCTGCAACGTATTTTTCTAAAGCCATTGTCATAGAAGGCGTTTCAGGAGTTGGAGCAAGAATATCAATTCTTAAACCATGATCTAAAGCTTCTTTTTGAGTTGTGCTTCCGAATACGGCGATTCTGGTGTCGTTTTGTTTAAAATCTGGGAAATTTTTAAACAATGATTTAATTCCTGTCGGACTGAAAAAAGCTAAGACATCATAATAAACATCTGCTAAATCAGATAAATCACTCATTACAGTTCTGTAGAAAATTGCTTGTGCCCAATCTACTTTTAAACCGTTTAATGTAACAGGAGCATCTGCATTTAATTGGTCAGATGCAGGAAGTAAAAACTTCTCGTCTTTGTACTTCTTAATTAACGGAGATAAATCTGCAAAATCTTTTGCTCCAACGTAAATCTTACGTTTTCTGTACACAACATACTTTTGAAGGTAAAACGCAACAGCCTCAGATTGACAAAAATACTTCAACCCTTCAGGAACTTTGTAACGCATTTCATCAGCCACTCTAAAAAAATGATCTACAGCATTTCTACTTGTTAAAATGATCGCAGTGTAATGATTAAGATCGATTTTTTGTAATCGAATCTCTTTTGCGCTAACCCCTTCTACATGAATAAATGGTCTGAAATCAATTTTTATTTTGTGTTTTTGTTGGAGCTCAAAGTAAGGAGAATTCTCCACTTTAGGTTCAGGCTGTGACACCAAAATTGTTTTCACTTTCATATTATAAATATTTTCTAAGCACTCCCTTTTGTTATCCAATAATAGAGAAAATAATAAGGGGCTATTTCAAGAGCGCAAAGATACAAAATAAAATAAAATAACTTACCGATAATTACGTTTTGATACGTTTTAATTGAAATAAAGTAAGAGTATACGCTAATACACAGCGAAATGCCTATGATTGCTAGCGGTATAATTTGTGGAATATTGTTGTAATAGAACAAAATGGCATTGATAGGGAGGATTAAAACACCTATATACGTTCTGTAGGTTACTTTTTGTAAGTTAAAAAGTTCTACAAATTCATCAATATTGAAAGAAGCAGCTACAATTTTCTCAATCAAATATTTTCCTAAAATGAAATAAAGTAGAAAAGTTGCAATTCGGATAAATAAAAGCCAGTCAGTTTTTTGAATAGTATAGGCTCCAGTTTTTTGGTCTAGTGAAAATATATGCATCGTTAGCAGAATGAAAAAGGCAAACGATACAATCTGCACAAAAAATAAACCAACCGTAAAGCTGTTTTTCATGTGACTATTGTCTCGATAAATTTTGGCGTATTTATCAGAAAAAATAAGTTTACTAAACTCACTAAATCTTGTTTCGTAAGCCGATTTTGTCATGGCAACAACAGCAAAGGTCAGCACAAATAAAAGTGTTGCCCAGTCTTTGTTTTCAAGAATTCGAGGGTGTAATTGTTCAATCATAGCGTTACAAAATTAGTAATTTTTTGATGCAATACTTTTATTATATATTTATTATGAATCAAATGCTATAAAAAGTTTACTTTTGCGGTGAAATTACCGAGAAAAAAATGAATGATAGCATTGTCATAATTCCCACTTATAACGAAATTGAAAATATAGAAAGTATAGTTAGAGCTGTACTTTCACAACATAAATCTTTTCATCTGCTGATTATCGATGATAATTCTCCTGATCATACTGCGAAGAAAGTAATTGCATTGCAGGAAGAATATCCAGGAAAACTGTTTTTGGAGCAGAGAACTAAAAAATCAGGTTTGGGAACAGCTTATGTTCATGGCTTTAAATGGGCTTTGGAGCGCGACTATCAATTTATTTTTGAGATGGATGCCGATTTTTCTCATAATCCAAATGATTTAGAAAAATTATACGATGCTTGTCATTTCGGCGGAGCTGACCTTGCAATTGGATCTCGTTATGTAAAAGGGGTAAATGTGGTAAACTGGCCACTTAGCCGAGTTCTGATGTCTTATTTTGCTTCTGTTTATGTGAAATTTATCACCGGAATGAAAATTCACGATGCCACTGCAGGTTTTGTATGTTACAAAAGAGAAGTTCTAGAGAAAATCAACTTAAATAAAATAAAGTTTGTCGGGTACGCGTTTCAAATTGAAATGAAGTACAGAACGTACTGTGCTAAATTCCAAATTACGGAAGTCCCAATTATTTTTACAGACAGAACAAAAGGAGTTTCTAAAATGAGTAATGCTATTATCAAAGAAGCTATACTTGGAGTGATTTCGCTTAGATTAAGAAAATTAGTCAATTCATTATAAACCAACCGAGATGAACAGGATTTTAATAAAAAATGCCAAAATTGTAAACGAAGGGACAATTTTTGAAGGTGATGTTTTAATTGAAAACGATCTGATTGTTGAAATTGCAGACAGCATTTCGCTAAAAACTTCAGATTGTATTGTCATCGATGCCGAAGGAAATTATTTAATGCCAGGCGCGATCGATGATCAAGTTCATTTTAGAGAACCAGGTTTAACGCATAAAGGCGACATTGAATCAGAATCTCGTGCAGCTGTTGCGGGCGGGATTACTTCTTTTATAGAACAGCCGAATACGGTTCCGAATGCGGTTACTCAAGAAATTTTAGAAGATAAATATCAAATTGCGTCAAAAAAATCATTTGCGAATTACTCGTTTATGATGGGAGCAACAAACGATAATTTGGAAGAGGTTTTAAAAACGAATCCAAAAAATGTTGCGGGAATTAAGATTTTCTTAGGTTCGTCTACAGGAAATATGTTGGTTGATAATGAAGCGGTTTTAGAAAAAATATTTTCAAGCACTCCAATGTTAATTGCAGTTCACTGTGAAGACGAAACTACAATTAAAAATAATCTTGTTGCTTTTAAAGAGCAATATGGAGACGATGTTCCGGTTACGGCACACAATTTAATTAGAAGTGCTGAAGCTTGTTATATTTCTTCTTCAAAAGCTGTTGCTTTAGCTAAAAGAACTGGCGCAAGGTTGCATATTTTTCATCTTTCTACTGCGAAAGAAATGGAATTGTTTACCAATAAAATTCCATTAGAAGAGAAAAAAATTACTGCTGAGGTTTGTGTGCATCATCTTTGGTTTACAGATGAAGATTATAAAACAAAAGGAAATTTCATTAAATGGAATCCTGCGGTTAAAACAGCGGAAGATCGTGCTGAACTTTGGAAAGCTCTTAACGACGGAAGAATTGACGTAATCGCGACAGATCACGCCCCGCATACCAAAGAAGAAAAACAGCAATCTTATCTAAATGCGCCTTCTGGAGGCCCGTTGGTACAGCACGCTGTTGTAGCTATGTTTGAAGCGCATCATCAAGGAAAAATTAGTGTGGAGAAAATTGTGGAGAAAATGTGCCACAATCCAGCTAAGCTTTTCAAGATTGAAAAAAGAGGATTTATCAAAGAAGGTTATCACGCCGATTTAGTAATCATAAATCCAAGTCTGCCTTGGAGCGTTAAACCAGAAAACATTTTATACAAATGCGGATGGTCGCCGTTTGAAGGTTATACTTTCAAATCAAGAATTACGCATACTTTTGTAAACGGAGAATTGGTTTACAATAATTTCAAAGTAAAAGATACTAGAGCGGGTAAAAGATTATTGTTTGACAGATAAAAAGCAACTATGAAGAATTTTATAGTAATAATATTGGTTTTGTTTCTTTCTATCAGCTGTAAAAAGGATGTGGTAAAACAGCCTGCAAAGCTTATTGAGAAAGATAAAATGATTGATATTATGTATGATTTGTCTCTTTTGGAAGCAATGAGATATCAGAAACCATTGTCTTTGGATTCGATAGATAATGATCCGAAAAGGTTTATTTTTAAAAAATACAAAGTAGACAGTCTTCAGTTTGCACAGAACAACATGTATTATGCTTCTGATTATGATAGTTATAAAGACATGTTTGATCAGGTCAATAAAAGAATTGAAGTCAATCAAAGAGCAGCTGATTCTTTAGTTAAAATTGATGAGAAAAAAGCAGCGAAGCAAGCGAGAAATAAATTGAAAGAAATGTCAAAAGATTCTGTTCAGAAAACAACTCCAAAAGTTAATATTGATTCTATACAACAAGCTCACAGAAATAGAAGAAAACTATAATTTTGAGCTATCAATAATATATTGATGAATATCTGTAAAAACCGTTCCTAGAGCGGTTTTTATTTTTTCATTACTATACAGATTTTTTGAGTACGAAGCTTTTGCTGTTGCTTTTGTGATGCTTCTTTTTCTGAAAAATAAGGTCGAAAATATTCCGTCAGTAATCCACAATAAATTCATTAAAAATGGTGTGGCATGAATATGCGGTCTTTTTACTTTTAAAGCGTCAGCAACAGTGTCTAAAAGATCTTTAAAAACAATGTTGTCTGCAATTAGTGTAAAACGTTCGTTTTTTATATCGCTTTTCATCAACTCAAAACTGGTTTTGACAACATCATCAACAGAGATAAAACCAGTGCTTCCCAATGTGTAGAATGGAAGTCCTTTAGAAACTTTACGATATATTTCACTACTACCTTCATCAAAAATATCCATCATTTTTGGCGGACCTAGAATTACACCTGGATTTACAATAATAACATTTAAACCTTCTTGGTGTCCGCGCCAAACTTCCATCTCGGCACCATATTTAGAAATGGCATAATCGCTGTGTGGTTTTTCAGGGTTCCAATCTGTTTCTTCGGTAATGTGTGTTTCATGCGCTGCAATATCTCCTAAAGCGGCAATCGAACTGATATAGCAAAACTTTTCTACTTCTTTGGCGATAGCAAAATTGACCATATTTGCAGTTCCTTCGATATTGGTTTTTCTAAGGGTTTCTTCGTCTTTTGGTTCGAAAGAAATAAAAGCTGCGGAATGATATACTTTTGTGATGCCGATAAAAGCAGTTTCAAGAGAAGGTATGTCCAAAATATCGGCTTCAAGCCAATTAATTTTTTCAAACAAATCTGTTTTTTTATAAAGATCAAAAACCGATTTTGTTTTCTGAATATTCTTTTCGGTTCTGTAAATTGCCCGAACATTTTCTCCATTTTCAATTAAATGAAGCAATAAATGTGCGCCTACTAAACCAGTTCCTCCAGTTACTAATATCATGTTGTAAAGATAAGTTTTTGGTTGGAAGGAGCAAAGTTGCAGAGGAACAAAGTTGCAAAGGATTTTTTATAAAGTTTCAGAGTTTCAAAGAGTTTTTTGTTTTTTGTCATTGCGATCAATATTGATTGCATTTGCACAAATTATTTAAAACACTAAAGCAAAGGATAAATGTTTGTCCTTTGCTTTAGTTTTTTTTGTGAAGTTCCTGTTGTGTACTAGAAGATAGAATAGGCAAATACCAAATCAATTGCTTTGTAGTCAACAGAAATGGTGTTGTAATCTCCTAATAGCTGTTTTTTTGTATTTGTTCTAATTTCAGCACTGAATTTGTTTTTAAAGTTGTAACCTACTCCAAAAGTAAAATTAGATCCCGTTTTACTTTCAAGCTCTGCATTTTTATCAAAGGATAAACTTGCTTTTCCATTTATATCAAAAGAGTAAGCAGCATTTATGAAAACTTTTGAATTATTATTAATAAGAAAATAATAACGTAATCCTATTGGAACTTGGATGCTTGTGTATTTAACTTCTATGTTACGAGTTATAGGGGGAGATCCCGCAAAAAGACCTGGTCTGCTATATTGTTTGGTGGTTTCGTATTTTTGATAAGCAGGATTTAAAAAGAGGCTCCATTTGTTTTTATTAAAAGGAAGAAGATATTCTGCTTCCAAGCCTATTTTAAAATTAGTATTGCTATCTAAATTTACATCTATTGATGGACTGTCTCCATCATTCATAGATCCTGAGATAAAGCTAAGTTCAGGTGTTATTTTTAAATGAAAATGACCTTCACTAGATTTAGATATTACACTGTTTTTTGTTTTGTTGTCGGTATTATTGTGTTTTAAAAAGTATCTGGTAAGATCAGCTTTTTTATATTTTAGATTCGTAATCTCGCTGTCGGTTGTATTTGCAGATCTTACATTGTTGTTTAATTGTTGTTTGTAGGAATCATTTTCTCTTAATTCTCCGGTTGATTTATCTCCTTTTGTCAGAGTGTATTTTAAATATATAAGTTGTTCTAACGGGGTACTTTTTGTTTCGTAAAAATATCGAATAAGATTTCCTTCGGTATACGAGTATAGTGTTGCTTCTCCCTGAACTAATAACCTTAGAAAAAGAGTATTTTCTTCCCATACAGGTTGTCCAGTTTCTGATAGTTTGTCTAAATTATCACTGGAACGATCCATTTTTACTTTGGCTCTTTTGAAAGTTACAGTATTGTCGATTCCAAATTCTTGAACATTAGCAAGGGTTTCTGTTTTGTAATCGTTGTCATTAATCTGGGATTTGTATTTGAAATCGGTTGGATTGTTTTTCCAGTCTAAGTTTCGGATGAAACATTCTGTTCGTGTTCCATTGTTGGAAATAAAGTATCCTTTTTCAAAAGATATCTGTGCATTGATAAAGGTGCAGTAAAGAAAAAGAATAAGTAAAAAGGTATTTTTCATTTTGGTAGTTTTTGGTGGGCGAATCTAAACAAAAAATAAAATAGATTTTTACGTGTTTCCGTAAAGTGATTTATTAAATATCCTTTGCCCTTTTGTATTAGAAAAGTGAGTTTTTAAATAAATCTCATTATCATGTTTTTAGTTTAAATGATTAAAATTTATATTGAAAGGGCTTTTTATTGTTGATAATGAAATTGCTTTTTGTGATTGCCATCGACATTGATTACATTTGCGCAAATTATTTAAAAAATGAAGAATCTAGTTGAAGAATTAAAATGGCGCGGGTTATACCATGATAGTATGCCTGGAACGGAAGAACAATTGCTAAAAGAAGCAACCACTGCCTATATCGGTTTTGATCCAACGGCAGATTCACTGCACATCGGAAGTATGGTACAGATCATTTTATTGGTTCACTTAAAGAATTTCGGACATAGACCGATTGCCTTAGTAGGTGGAGCAACAGGAATGATTGGGGATCCTTCTGGTAAATCTGATGAAAGAAACTTGCTTGACGAAGAGGCTCTAGCTAAAAACGTAGCTGGAATCAAAAGCGTTTTGTCTCGTTTCTTAGATTTTAATTCAACCGAAGTAAATGCACCTGTAATGGTGAATAACTACGATTGGATGAAAGAATTCTCTTTTATCGATTTTGCACGTGAAGTTGGAAAAAGAATTACTGTAAACTATATGATGGCTAAAGATTCTGTAAAAAAGAGATTTAGCGGCGAAGGTGAGGGAATGTCTTTTACAGAATTTACATATCAGTTAATTCAAGGTTACGATTTCTATCATTTATATAAAAACAACAACTGTATTCTGCAAATGGGTGGTTCTGACCAATGGGGTAATATTACCACAGGGACAGAATTAGTGCGTAGAATGGGAGGTGAAAATGCTAAAGCTTACGCTTTAACAACTCCTTTGATTACAAAAGCTGACGGATCTAAATTCGGAAAATCTGAAGGTGGAAACGTTTGGTTGGATGCTGATAAAACTTCTGTATACAAATTCTACCAATTTTGGATTAATACAACTGATGCAGATGCAGAAAAATATATTAAGATTTTTACTTTCCTAGATGAAGGAAATATAGAATCTTTAATCGCTATTCATCGTGCAGAACCACATTTAAGAATTTTACAGAATGCATTGGCTAAAGAAATTACAACTTTTGTTCATGGTGAAGAAGAATTAGAAAAAGCGATTCAGGCTTCAAATGTATTATTTGGAAAATCTACTACTGAAGATTTGAAAAATCTGGATGAATCGACTTTCTTGGAAGTTTTTGACGGAGTTCCGCAAGCTGAAATTGCAAAATCTGATTTAGAAAACGGATTGGAAATTATCACGGTTTTAAACGAAAAAACTGGTTTCTTTAAATCAAACGGAGAAGCGAGACGTGCTTTAACTGCAAACTCAATTTCTGTAAATAGAGAAAAAATAAAAGAAGATTTTGTTTTAACAGCAAATGATTTAATCAACAATCAATTCGTTTTATTGCAAAGCGGAAAGAAGAATTATTTTGTGATTCGTGTTGTTTAAAAAGGTTTAACTGTTTAATCGGTTAATTGTTTAATCGATTCATGAAAATCTTAAATTGATATATAAATCCCAATGTTCAAAAGAATATTGGGATTTTTTTATTGAAAAAAAACATTCCGTAGGAATGTCTGGTCGGTAGTTAAAATTTAGTTTGCAGTTATACGTTCCGTAGGAACGTTTGAACAATGCGATGAATATCGATTAACCGATTAAACAAATCAACGATTAAACCTATAAGACCATCAAATTACACCCGCGAATATCAGAATTATCAAAACGTCCCAACACTTCAAAAGAGTTGTTGGAGTATTTTTTGCCTAAATCCTGCGTAGCTATAAAAGAACATGAATTGATATTGGCTAAATCTATCACATTGATTCCGCCAGTTTTCCCATCATTCACGTAAGTAAGAGCATCTTCTGGATCTCGAACTAAAATATGCATCCAAGATGGACATTCAAAAACACCTTCGCCCAAAGAATAGGCTTGTGCTAAAAGTTCAGTCATTCCGTATTCTGAATGAATGGATGAAACGCCAAAACCTTTACATAAAATTTCGTGTAATTCTTCGCGAATCATTTCTTTTCTTTTTCCTTTCATTCCTCCAGTTTCCATAATAATGGTATTTTGAAGATTGAATTCGTGTTTTTCAATTAAATCTAATAAAGCGTAAGTAACCCCAATTAAGATTACATTTTGGCCTGCCTCGTCCAATTCAAGAAGCTTTTTGATAAGGTCGTCATGATTGTGCAAATAAAACCCACTTTCAGGCTGATTAGAGAGTTTTATCAAATCTTCGACCATATAGATTAACGAAGAGCCTTCGCGTTCTAAATAAGACGGCAAAAGGGCTAAAACAACATAATCTTCTATGTTGCCATAAAACTGAGAAAAACCTTTGCGGTAACTTTCCTCATATAGGGAAACATCGGTCACTAAATGTCTACTGGTAATCATTCCGGTTGTGCCACTACTGGTAAAAGTTACTTGTGCCGGATCTGTATTAGAAACGACATCATGACTTTTAAAAAACTGAATGGGTAAAAAAGGAATTTGCTGTAGTGATTTTACCTGCTGTGGATTTACTTTTAAAAAATCACAGAAATCGCGATAAACTTTATTGTTTTCATGCTGAAAACGGAACACTTTTAGTGCTATTTTTTCAAATTGCTTCTGACTTGAAATGGTAAAGATATCGCTGGATGTAATCAAAACTTTTTTTTGCAAAGATATTGTTTTTTGGTGTTCAGTGTTCAGTTTTTTGTACATCCAATAAGTGCTCAGCTTAGAAAAAAAATATTTAAATGAAAAATAATCTGAATACTAATAGCTAAATAGTGAATATTAAAAAAGCTCCTGTGGAGGAGCTTTTTCTATTTATCTTATAATGAGTTTTCGTGTTGCCGATGCATTCTGTTCGCTTATTTTGATAATGTAAACGCCAGGTGGCAGGTCTGAAACATTTAATTCTTTTGATACTAAATGTGCCTGCAATACTTTTTTGCCTAGAATATCAAACACAATAATTTCTTTCTCTAAATCGTTTTTAGATGAGATATAGACTTTTCCGTTTGTCACTGGGTTAGGATACAAGCTTAGACCCTCAATAGAAGTAGATTCCTGAGGTCTTGGTAATTGCTTACTATCTTGCGCCGAAACGCTTAAAGTGAAGAAAAATGCCAATAAGAAAGTAATATAAAAGTAGTTTTTTGCCATCGCATGTATTTGATTACAGTAAATATACAAAAAAAAATACAAAAATGACGCCAAAAAAAAAACATCCTAATTCTTTAGGATGTTTTTAACAATTTATATTCGAAGTAAATTATTTGATTAAGCTAGCGCCATCAACTGAAGCCCAAGCTCCTGCTGCTAATGAAGCTCCAGTAGCTGTAGTACTTGTTGTAAAAGTTCCAGCTGGGAAAGCAACTGTAAAACCAGCAGCACCTGCAATAGGAGTTACGTTTGTTGTGTTAGAAATTTTTACATTTAAAATTTTAATTTTAGATGTATTTACTTGGTGAGTGTTAGTTGCTGCATCTAAGATACTAACTACTGCTCCTTGATAAGTTGTAGCTCCAGTTGTGAAGTTTCCGTAACCATCAACAACGATGTTGCTGTATTCTCCGTTACCTTCTCTTTTGAATTGGAAAGCATCAACTTGGTTATCTCCAACTTCAGGAACGTTTCCAGCTTCTCTTTTTAAAGTGATGTTAGTAACTTTTGGTCCGAAAGAATTATCATTAGCAGATGCTTCGATTTCCATTCCGTAGTTTCCTTTTCCAGTTTGGTAAGCGTACCAGTTTGTGTTAGCAGTTCCTTGCCATCCATCTTGCCAGTCAAAAGCATCATCATAGTTACCGTAAGAGATAGCGTTTGTCATACTTACAGTTCCTCCGAAGAATTCGAATCCGTCGTCAGCACCTTTGTAAGCTACTAAGTGATCTAAAGTTGTTCCAGAACCTACAGAGTAGAATGTGAAAGCATTGTTTTCTTTTGTTCCATCAGCTAATTTAGAACCAGCGTACTCAACTCTTACGTAGTTTAATGAACCACCATTGTGAGTTGCATTAGATCCTCCATAAGAAATATTGTTTCCATCTTCTGAAGTCGAAGAAGTTCCTCCTCCAGCAACTTTTGCAGGTGCATCACCGTACATGATGATACCTCCCCAAGAACCAGGAAGTTTAGATTTTTCAGTAAAAACAACTGGTTTGTCAGCAGTTCCGTTGATGATAAGTTTTCCTCCGTTTAAAACAACTAAAGCGTTGTCTCCAGTAGCTTTGTCTATAGTGATTGTAGATCCTGCATCAAAAGTTACAGTTACACCAGAATTAATTTTTACAATTCCTTTTAAAGTGTAGTTACCGTAAGCATAAGTTTTGTTAGCAGTAATAGGACCTGTAATTTCTCCTGTAGCAGGTGTCGGTGCAGGAGTTGGATCGTCGCTGCTTGAGCAAGAATTAAAAAATAAACCTGTAGCAAGTGCTAAAGCAAGAATTTTAGTTTTCATAGTTTTGTGTTGTATTATTCGTTTTTATTTTTGTCAAAATTATGAGGTTAATCCTTTTAGGGTGTTATCTGAGTATTACATTACGGTTATTAAAAATAGACTAAAATGTGAAGGGAATGTTAAGTAGATTTATGCAAATTGCTGCCATAAAAAAAGCCCCAGAATTTCTGGAGCTTTCAAGTATATTGTGTTCTTAATATTAGAATGTATAGCCAACTTTAACTGAGAATCCTACACCTTTTTTATAGCTGTTTGCTAATAAAGATGGTTCATCAACTTTTACAGTTCCGTTATTTCCAAATTCTAACTGTCTTGCTGGGTTTAATAAGTTGTCTGCTGTAAATTTCACATCAAAATGCTCTGAGAGTTTACTTCCCCAAACAAAGTCTAATTGAGATACAGGCAATTCATAAGTATTATCCTGACCGTTTGTTCCTACTGCATAAATTCTTTTTCCGAATACTCCATAAACAAGAGACATAGTGTTTGTCCAGTCTTTGCCTAAGTTAAATTCATATTTCAAATCTGAGTTTACTAACCAGTCTGATGCACCTTGCAATGATCTTGAGCTATGTGTTTCGATTGAATTTTTAACCGTTACATTTCCATCCTCATCCTGAGATTCGTAAGTTTTTGCAACATTTACTTTCGTAGACATTAATGAAGCGTTTAATCCGAAAGAGAAATGCTCAAGATTTTCACTAATTCTGTTTAATCCTAAAAGGAATTCAACTTCTGCTCCGTACAAAGTTGCATTATCTGAATTTAGGAAAGTAGTTACAGTTCCCGATGTAGCGTTTGCAATAAATGTTCTTTCGATCGGATTGTCAATATATTTTCCAAATATTCCAAAAGTGATCATTTCTTTTGCAGTTGGGAATAATTCGTATTTCAAGTCAACATTATAGTTATCACTGTTTTTCAATAATGAGTTACCTTGTGTTGAAGTATTATCTGCATTGATGTATGAGATAGGGAAAGATTCCATTACAACTGGTTTTGTATACGTTTTACTTGCTGCGAAACGAATATTAGACGTTTCTGTCATTAGATATTTCAAGTTTACAGAAGGTAAAACATAAAGATTGTTGTATGTTTTCTTTTTGAATGGATCATCAAAAGAACCTAAAGTTCTGAAGTATGTTTCTTTGATCGTGTTTTCAACTCTTACACCTCCGTTAAGTTCAAACTTGTCAGCAAATTTCCAGAATAAGTTTGCGTATCCTGCATTTGCACTTTCGTTAAGTTTTACTTTATAAGTTGTGTTTGAACTTTCAGCAAAAGCAACTACGTTGTTGTTGATGTCAGTTGTAATTTTCGAATCGATATTGTTGATGTCGTTTGATGAAAAGGTACCACCATAACTTGATACAAAACGGTAAGAAGATTCCATTTTAGAAAAATTTCCGTTATAACCAACAGTCAATTTGTTTTGTTTGTCTTTTCCAAATTTTAAATTGTATTCTAATAATCCAGAAACAAATACATTTCCGTCTACACTTAAATACTGACGTAAGAAGTTGTTACCTCCATAAGAAGTGTTAATTTGGTTGTCAGTTTCTTGAGTACCAGTGTAGAATTTTCTGTCTGGCTGACCGTATTTAGTATTTGCATAAGATACACCACCTTTTAAAGTTTGGTTTTTATCTTCTGTCAAATTGTATTCACCTAATAATTGAGTATTTAGATAATCTGTTTTATCCAATTGATTCGTACGGATAAAGTTGTTCTTGATACCATTATTGCTTAAAACTCCGTATTGATCTAAGATCGAGTTTAATGTAGTTTTCAGGTATAAAGTGTTGAAAGATAATTTGTATCGCTCAGCTGAATAATTTACACCAACTAATGCAGAAGTGCTAGTTTTGAAACGGTATTCAGTATTGATGAAGTCATTGTTGTATTTATCACCAAGTGTTTGTAGTGTTCTGTTAACACCTTCTCTAACTGCAAAGTTATTATCGAAATTAAGAGACAATAAGTATGAAAGGTTACGGTTGTTGCTTAAGTCAAATTTTTCAGCGTGCAGAAAATTGAAGCTTGAGTTTAATGGGCTTTTGCTTTTGCTAACGTTAAAACCTTTATCTCCGCTAACTGAGTTTAATGCCTGATCTTTTGTGAAAGTTGTTCTTCCGGCAGTTTCACTTAAGAAACTTGGCAATTCTCTGTCTTTACCATTAAACCCGAAGAAACCAGCAGCAGAATCTGCGTCTCCAGAAAGCAAGAAATCTTTGAAGCTGTTTCCTGTTGTATATCCTGCTCCAATATTTATTTTAGTGACAGCTTTTGTTGGTTTTGAAGTTTGGATATTGAAAGTTCCTCCAGCGAAATCTCCGTAAATATTTGGATTGAAAGTTTTGTAAACATCAATTACACCAACAATGTTTGTTGGGAATAAATCTAGCGGAACGATTTTTGAATATGGGCTGTTTGATGGAGCAGCAAGATCATTAATCAATAAGTTATTGTAACGATCTTCAAGACCACGTACAAATATACCTCTTGAACCTACTTTTGAGATTCCAGTTACTTTTGTCAAACCCTCTTCAACATCGCTTACACCTTTTCGAGACATTTCCTGTGCACCAATACTTTGTTTGATTACAACAGCATTTTTTTGATCTAAAAGTAAAGCAGTTTCTTTTTCTTTGTTAGCTGTTGATTTTACAACTACATCTTTAAGCGTATAGCTTCCAGAAGAAAGTCCTTTATTAACAGTTATAGTCTCGTTTGCTTTAACAGCTACTGGAGCTTCAACAGATTCATATCCTAAAAAACTAAAGATTAAAGTATAATTTCCAGGATTTACGCTTAAGGAATATTTTCCGTCTACGTCGGTATTTACGCTAATATTTGTACCTTTAACTAAAACATTAGCAAATGGTAGAGATGCGTTGTTCATATCTTTATCAGTTAGAACTCCAGAAATCGTACCTTTGTTTTGCGCGATCGAAATCGTACAGATAAATAATGCAATAAAGAGAAATCTTAAATTGAATTTCATTTTTTTTCAGTGTTGTGTTTGTGTCTTATTATTTTTGTGCAAAGAAAGAACCGCTCTGTGAAGTCCATGTTACCGACTTGTTATGTTTTTGTGTTGTTAAGATTATCAAATTGTTACGAGATTAAATTACGGTTAACACCATTTTTTAAAGGTTCTTTTGTTAGTATATTTACCCTGTGAAATAAGAAATATCGAATGTTTAATGAAGAAGTTTCGATATAAAAATCTCAATTTTTGCTATTTATGAAAAAAACACAAACTAAGATTTTATTAGTTGACGACGAACCAGATATCTTAGAAATCGTTGGCTATAACCTTGCTCAGGAAGGCTACCAGATTGTTACAGCTTCTAACGGAAAAGATGCTATAGCAAAAGCACAGAAAGAGCTGCCAGAACTAATCATTATGGACGTGATGATGGCAGAAATGGACGGAATGGAGGCTTGCGAGCATATTAGAAAAATTCCAGAATTAAATAATGTTATCATAACGTTCCTTACAGCAAGAAGCGAAGATTATTCTCAAGTAGCTGGTTTTGATGCCGGTGCCGATGACTATATAACCAAACCTATCAAACCAAAATTATTGGTCTCAAAAGTAAAGGCGCTGTTAAGAAGGTTAAAAGAACAAGAAGTTGTTACAGATACTTTAAATGTAGGCGGAATCGAGATTAACCGTGAAGAATACAAAATCATAAAAGGCAATGTAGAAATTGCTTTGCCAAGAAAAGAATTCGAATTATTTTATCTGTTGGCTTCAAAACCTGGAAAAGTTTTTAAAAGAGACGAAATCCTAGATAAAGTTTGGGGTAACGAAGTTGTAGTTGGAGGAAGAACAATTGATGTTCACATCAGAAAATTGCGCGAAAAAATAGGCGAAGATCTTTTTAAAACCATAAAAGGTGTAGGCTATAAATTTGAAGTTTAGATTTTGAAGTTGCTAAGGTTCTAAGATACTAAGTTGCTAAGGCACTTAGTTTTTAAATCCATTCAAATTCTTTTAAAAATATTCAATACATTTAAACCATATAAGAATTGAAGCTCTACAATCTTCATTTTCTTATATGGTTTTTGAGTTATTCATTTTTTGTTTTTTGATTTAATCAAAAGAAAAATAGCTTAAAGCAAAACTTAATTTTCTTAATTTCTTAATGGTTCAATTTTTTCAATGAAGATTAATTTTAAAAAAACATACAAATTTGCCATAAAATCGGCATTGTATATCAGTCTCTTTACAACAGCATTTGTACTGATGTTAATGTCATTATTTTATAAAAATCAACTAAAACATCAAGTTGCGTTTGGAATAATTTTCATAATCGTAATCTATATTTTTTCTTTTCTGGTTTTACAATATCGTGTAGAACGATTTATTTACCGAAGGGTAAAGAAAATTTACGATGAGGTTTCATTATTAGAATCCACAACATTAATTAATCAGCCGATTAATACCGATATGGAAACACTTTCGCGTGAAGTGAAAAAGTTCGCGACCGATAAAAAGCTCGAAATCGAAATGCTCGAAATTCGTGAACAATATAGAAGAGAGTTTTTAGGAAACGTTTCGCACGAATTGAAAACACCTTTATTTACTGTTCAAGGCTACGTTTCAACTTTGCTTGATGGAGCAATGGACGATAAAAATATCAGAAAGAAATACTTAAAACGCGCCGAAAAAGGTGTAGAGCGTCTTATCTATATAGTAGAAGATTTAGATATGATTACCAAATTAGAATCGGGAGATTTAGATTTGAATATGACTGATTTTGATATTGTTGAATTGATCCAGAATGTCTTTGAGCTTTTGGAAATGAAAGCAGACAAGAAGAAAATTAAACTGGCTTTTGAAAGTAAAAATGTGCAGTCTGTCATGATTAGAGGAGATCAGGATAGAATTCAGCAAGTACTGGAAAACCTAATTGTAAATTCTATTAAATACGGAAAAGAAGGTGGTCTGACTGAAGTTGGCGTGGTAAACTTAACCAAGAAAAAAGTCCTAATTCGTATTAGTGATAATGGAGAAGGCGTTGAAAAACAAAACATTCCGAGACTTTTTGAACGTTTTTATAGAGTGGATAAAAGCGGAACAAGATCTGAAGGAGGTTCTGGTTTAGGATTGGCGATTGTAAAGCATATTATTGAAGCGCATAAAGAGAAAGTTTATGTAGAAAGTGAGTTCGGAATTGGCTCTGAATTCTCTTTTACACTCGAAAAAGCAAATAAATCACTAAGAACTGACGTTAAAAAAACGTAACGAAGGTTTTGCTAAAAGCCCTAAAACAAAGGTGTTTAACAATAAATAAACATTTCGATTTAGGCCATAACATTAAATTTTTATTATAGTAACATCTGGTTAATGATTTCTTAACATAGGTGCTCCATCTTTGCATCCTGAAATTAAGGGAATTACAGAACTAATGATAAAAAGAAAACTATTGGCAGTTTTATTACTGCTAACTTGTGCTGCCAATGCACAGGAAACAAACAAGCAAGAGCTGAATAAACAGGATGTAAAAAACGAAGTAATGCGTATTTTAGATTCTATAAACAAAGCAAAACTTCCGGAGACTAAATCTGGAGGAGGAGTTGAAGAACATTGGTATGATAGAATCTCTTTAAGAGGTTATGCACAGATTAGATACAATGGACTGTTTTCTACAAACGATAAAGTTTCTTGTGAGCAATGTGATAGATCTTGGGGAACAACTTCGACAGCTCCAGATGCAAAAGCAAACAACGGACTTTTTATTCGCCGTGCCCGTTTAGTGTTTTCTGGACAAGTGCATCCGAATGTATTTTTCTATTTCCAGCCCGATTTTGCGAGTTCACCGTCAAGCGGAATTAATAACTTCGTTCAGATTCGTGACTTGTATTTTGATCTTTCTTTTGATAAGAAAAAAGAATATCGAGTACGTGTAGGGCAAAGTAAAATTCCATACGGATTTGAAAATATGCAGTCAAGCTCGCAGCGTTTAACTCTAGACCGCGCCGATGCAATTAACTCTTCAATTTTGAATGAGCGTGATTTAGGAATATTCTTTTATTGGGCTCCAGCCGAAATCAGACAGCGTTTTGAAATGCTGGTTAAAGACGGCTACAAAGGTTCTGGAGATTTTGGTGTTTTTGCACTAGGTGTTTACAACGGTCAAATCGCAAACAAATTGGATGGAAATAGAGATTTAAACGTGGTGGCGAGAGTAACTTATCCTTTTGTTATTGGAAGCCAGATTATAGAACCTGGAATTCAGGCTTACACTGGAAAATGGGCTTTTACAGGAGAAGTTTCACCAGGAGTTACGGTTAACGATCCTCAATATGTAAAAGATCAGCGTGTTGGAGCAACTTTTGTTTTATATCCAAGACCTTTCGGAATTCAAACGGAATACAACTTCGGAACTGGGCCTAGATACAATACGCTTACCAAAAATATTGACCAAACCGATTTGAATGGAGGTTACGTTTTGTTAAACTATAAATGGGATCTTAAAAAACAGCGTATTTATCCTTTTGCTAAATTTCAATATTATGATGGAGGAAAAAAATATGAAAAAGATGCTAGAAGTTATGTAGTAAGAGATTACGAATTTGGTGTTGAATGGCAGCCAATCAAAGCATTTGAACTTACAGCAGAATACGTTGTAGCAGACCGAACTTTTGAAGATAGCGCACTGCCAATAAACAGACAGCAAGGAAATGTACTAAGATTGCAAGTGCAGTTTAATTTCTAAAAATCAGTACACAGATAAAACGGATTCGCTATCGCGAAGACGCGGATAAAAACTGATTTTTTATTTTGAGAAAAAAATAATTGCCTCCAGCTAAAACTGGAGGTTTTTTTTTATTGTAGTGAAGAATACCGATAAATCCGCCTAATCCGCGTCTTTGCGATAGCGAATCCGTTTCATCCGCGTTTAATTACGCTGTCCTGTCTTCAAAAACCTTAAATAAAGAATCCCAGTCAATATTATTTTCAAATTGAGACAATCCTTTAAATGACTTTACTTTCGACAAGTCTCCAATGGTAAAATCATCCTGCATGGCATACGGTACAAGATTTTCTTCCTGCAGTTTTATCGCTAGATATTCCTGCTCATATTGTCCAGGTGTTGGAATAAAAAAGGCTTTTTTGCCTAGCTTTGCCAAATCCATAACAGTGGTATAACCCGAACGGCACAATACAAACTCACTTTCGTTAAAAGTCTGTTCCAGCTGTTTAGAGTTCATGAAATTATAATAAGTGACATTTCCAGCCTGCCATTTTTCTTGCGATTTTTCTACTTTTCCTTGTACAAAAACCACTTTTCCAGGATATTTTGCCGCTTCTTTCTGCAATTTTTCATCCAAGAAAGTGCGCTGAGGTTCAGGTCCAGACAATATAATCATCAAATCATATATTTTTGGAGTATCCTTTTTTTTCATTCGGCTCAACGGTCCGATATATTTTAGATTCAGCTCATTATTTTTCAAGTGGCCTAAATCTCCAGTCAGGTTTGTTTTTTCGTTGGAGTCGGGAACCCAGCATTCATTGTATTTTTTAATAAAATGCTGATGACATTTACTCGTAAACCAAGTTGTGTTTCCTGTCATGACATTCAATTGATGCGTAATAAAAACAGAAGGCACTTTTTTACTGATAACTCCCAATCTGTTGTCTGAGATAATACCATCAATGCTATGTTTTTTTATCCAATGATTGATCATTTTTTTCTCATCGAGAATAGCTGTAATCATCTTCGGAAGATTTTTAATCAGCTTCCATTTAAAGTTTTTGCCATTCTTTGCATATTCAATATGATAAGAAGGCAATTCTAAAGTTTGTATATATGGAAATTCTTTTCGTAATAGAGCCAGCGCAACACCATCGGAGGCGATAATCGGAATATAATTATTCTCCTGAAGCGCCTTGATAATAGGAATGCATCGAGTGGCATGTCCAAGTCCCCAATTTAATGGAGCCACTAAAATAGTTTTATTCGCAGAATAATCTATGCTCATTTTTAACACGTTTTTAAAAACGAAGATAGAAAAATATGTTTTTTATGTTATTTCGAAGGTATTACGAAATTATTAATTTAAGGTGCTAAGTTTCTAAGATGCTAAGTCTCTAAGTTCAAATATTTTCTGTTTAAAAAAAGAAGCCGAACTATAAGTTCGGCTTAATCTTAGAATCTCAGCGTCTCAGCATCTTAGAAACTTAATCCTGAATATACGTTTTATTACCATTTTTGTTAATGTAGTATTTACCGCCTCTTGGACCTGTATATACTTTTTTACCATTGTATTCGCCAGTAACTTTGTCTGGTACAGATGGCGCTTTTTCGTTCGTTTCTTTTAAAGTTTTAGTAGCCGACTTTTTAGCAGCTGTGGCATCTTTCTTTGTAGCGTCAGCTTTTGCAGTTGTTTTCTTGGCATCAGCTTTAGTTTTGTCTGCTGTGCTTTTTGCTTTGTCAGCAGTACTTTTTGCTTTGTCAGATTCTACAGTAGCTTTTTTTGCATCTGCTTTAGCTTTTGTAGCTTGTTTATCGGCAGTCTTTTTTGCTGCGTCAGCAGATTCTTTTTTGGCTTTTGTTGAAGCTGCTTTTGCATCATCTGCTGCTTTTTTAGATTTTGTGGCCTCTTTTTTTGCATCAGCCGAAGCTTTATCTGCGCTTGCTTTCGTTTTTTTTGCCGAAGCTTCTGTTTTACTTTTCGTAGTTTTTGCAGTTGTTTCCTGTGCGTAAAAATTAGAAGAGAAAACAACCATTAAACATAATAATACTAATTTTTTCATAAGGCTAAAAGTTTAAATTTCAATTAAAATTAAACAATTTATTGTCATCTTTTTCGCAACACATTAAAAATATGCACGAAGCTGAACATTTCCTGTATGAATCGTATTTCCTGTTTCACTTTTTCTTCCCTGATAATTTAAATTAATATCCAAAAAAGACGTAATGTTCTTTTGCAGAAGCAGTTTCCAAACCAAATTTGATCCCGCCTGAAGTCCTTCGAGCATTTGAAAACCGACTGAAGAGAATTCGTTTCCGTTAAATTTATTTTCATAAAAAGAGAATTCTCCATTAACTGTAACTTTCTTTTCGCCCGCATAAGAAAAAGAAGTTCCGATTCTGTTTTGGTCTAAAGTTTCAAAATTTCCAATTTGATTTTTTTTGTTTTGAAGTTCATAAAAGAAATCCAATTTGGTGTTTTTAGAAAATAAATAACTGACTTTTGGTGCCAGCTGCCAACCTTGAATATCATAGTTTTTCTCTGCAAAATCTTTTGAAACCAAATCGGTTTTTATGGTTTTGGTAAAGAAATTAAACAGCCAGCTATTTTGGTATAAATGTGTGTACTGAATTTGATGCGAATAATTTTGCACATGCTGCGAACCTACGGAAAGCAGACTCTTTCCTTTATTTATAAGGTAAGAATACGTAACCGAGTGTTTTTGTTTGCCTCGATTGTAAAATAAACTGTTTCTGAAACTCGAATTCAAACCCAGAATATTTTCTTCTGATGAATCAAACGGATTGAGTTCTAATTTTTCGCCCTCGCTCTTAACTTTTCGATCCATTATAAATGAGGTCTGATTATAAAAATAAGATAGCAATTTTTTAAAGCCTTTTTCATTCTGCCATTGCAACGGATTCAAAGTTAAAGACTGCGAAAATTTATTTTGATTGGTTTTAATGTAAATCTGATTCGGCAAAAAGACTCTAACATAGCGCGCTTGATCTTGGTAAACGGCAACTTCAAACTCTTCCAATTCCTGAATTCCGTTGCCATTATAATCATTCCAAGTATAAACACCTTGACCTGTTGGCACTTCTACATAAGTGAATTCCTGTTGCGCGATAGTTCCCGAACTCGTTTCATAAGCCGTTCCAATCTGCATGAACTGATTAAAAAAGCGGTCATTGTATAAAACTCTCGAATTTAACGAAGGTTCATTTTGTCTCGATTTATCAGTAAAATCTAAATTTCTATAACTCGCATAAACCGCCAAATCGGTTGTTTTGTTTTGAATCAATTTTGATTTTAAATAATACGTCTGCGAATTATTGACATGCTGTAATAATCCGTTTTGCAAACTATCGTTGCGTCTTTGCAGAAAACCAACTTCCACAAAAACTTTGGTGCTGTCGCCACGTCCGGTAAATACACCATATTCTGAAAATCTTTGGCTTAAAGCCGAAAACTGATTGGTAACTTTATCTTTCTGCTGATTGTCTTCCAATTGCATAGTTCCTCCAACCCAGTTTTTGCCAAAATGATATTTGGTTCTGGTTTGGTTTCTAATGAATTTTGAAGTAGAAGCTGTAGCATCAGAATTCAGGAAACTTCCGTTGTTTTCGATTGTCCAATTTTTCAATTTGAATAAAGCGTTTGTAGTATGTCTTGCTCCAGAATAACTTTCGCTGTAATCTAATTTCTCAAATTGATAAGTCAGCAAACCAATATTCGAAGTCTCTTTTTTCGAAAATAAATCAAAATTTAAACCCGTAACCAAAAGACTCTGATTGCCATATTGGGTTCCCGTTAAATTCCAGTCGCGGTTAAATTCGATATTATACAAACGTTCCACCGATTTAAAATTCTGCTGCACGAATTGATAATTCGCGAAAGCGTCTAAGTTCCAGCTTCTAGAAAAAAGACGTTTTTTAAGATTGGTTTTAAAAGCGACTCCTTGATTATTAGCATCATCAATTCCAGAAAATAGATTTTGGTCATTATTGCTGACAGCCAATTCAAAATCAACTAAAGTTTTCTCATTCGGATTATATTTTCCTAAAAACGTTGCCACCTGAAGTTTCATTGGTGCAACAAGCTGTACAATTGGTTCGTAATTTCCCTGTAGAATCCCGTTTACAGGTTCTACATATTGATAAATACGCTCAACAGAATTATTGTTTTGAATGATATAATTTCCAGAATTTGCACCAACTTGGCTAAATCTTACATTGTACAAAACATCAGCGGGATTATTCGAATATTCATAAGCTTCAACCGAATTGATGAGTGTCTTTTTATACAAAATTTTATTTTCGGCATAAGTATCTTCGTAAGCAGAAGGCGCTTTCATTAGATTAACATCATCACCTGCCTGACTTAAAATCTGAACTTGTTCTGGAGAAAGATTTTGCTGCAAAGGCTGATTTTTCATATCATTTTCAGAATAAATATATCCGCCAAAACTCCAGTTTTTGTTTTCGTGAGTTGCGCCTGCGTAAGTAACTAATCGGTTGTAATTTCGTTCAGAATATTGGTATTCCACATTAATACGCATTTCTGAAGTAATGGTAAAAAGCGAAGTAAAGACAATTTCTCCAGCATTATAATCGATGACATAATCGTTGTTTTCGCCTCTTTTTAATAAAACGCCATTTACATAAACCCGTTCAGAACCCGAAATTACCAAAACATACAATTCGCCATTTTGCCCTTTTAGTTTATACGGACCCTGATTTCCTTCCTGACCTGTAAAAGTACTTTTGGCGTATTGGCCTTTTACAAAAGCGACCGAAGCAAAAACATTGGTCTTGCTTTTTTCGGTATCAAAATCAAAGTTGGCAGAAAGTCCCTGAACTTTTTTATTAAAGCCTAAAAATTGAGTTTTTCTATTTTCTAAAAATACATCGCCGGCGCGAATGTTCCAGTCATTGCTAAAAAGTTCTATAAAAATATTGTCAAATTGATCGAGTTTCTGTGAATAACCGCCATCTTGCAACGGAATATTATTGTCCTGAAGAGAAGCCCTTAAACTAACTTTTTCTGAAAGCTTTCCTGTAATCTGTAAATCTAAATTGGAATTTAAAACTGTACTCTGGTTATTACCAACCGTAACGCCACGGGTAATACTTCCAGAAGTTTCAAGTCCGTCAAAAGGAGTTGCTTTTTTGGCATTTGAATTATTGTCTATGCGATACAATTTGTCTGTTCCAACATCACCGCTCACAATTTGATCCGATTTGTAAAGACTGTATTCTTTAGTCAAGAGATCAGGATAATTAAGATAATTGACAATTAAAGTATCTGAAACCGATTGGAAATTTTCATTTAAAAGTAAATATCCTTTTTGAAAATTGACCTTATAAAAAGCCGAATCAATTGGCTCATTTTTAGTATTCAGAATCTGGAAAAATCCAGAGTTAATGGAGACATTTTCGAGATGAATAGTGTCTTTTGAAACGATTACTTTTTTGGTTTTGTACAGAGATTCAGTTTCCTGAGCCTGAAGCGCAGAAAACCAGAAGAAAACCGTCAAAAACAGTAATTTTTTCAACATAAATACTCTAACTCTAAAAAGTCAAAAGTAGTATTTATAATCAAGAAATTACGAGGCTTTTATTTATTGGAAAATGAAGCAGTTTTTAGGTTTTTAAAATTGCAGAATAAAAAATAATTGCAGAAAAAATCTCACCTGAAGACAATCTTTTTTTTAGCTTTGTTAAGGATATAACTAACTTAAATTATGGATACTAGCAAAGAACTTTTATTCTTTTTTAGTGCTTTAGGAGCTTTCAACGGAATTATTCTCGGCATTTATTTTTTCTTTTTCACCAAGAAAAAATATCTGACGAATTATTTTCTGGGCGCGCTTTTGTTTGCACTAAGTATTCGTATTGGAAAATCTGTATTTGTATATTTTCATCCCGAACTGCCAAAAATGTATCTTCAGTTTGGACTTACAGCTTGTTTTTTTATCGGACCATGTTTGTATTATTTCATCAAATCGGCAGTCGATGAAGTTCAGATAATGCCCAAATTATGGAAATTTATTCTGGCATTTTGGGGAACCTTTATTGTAGCTGTTGGCATTTTATATCCGTATGAAACGTATCCGAAATTTTGGGGAGGCTTTTTGATAAGAATCATTTATTTTCAATGGTTTGTTTACATTGTTTCAGCTGGTTTTGCACTTCGTGGCGTTTTGAAAAAAATCCTCAGCCGAAAAGAAAAAGCAACTCCTGCCGAAATGTGGTTTTCAATGCTCTATTTTGGAAATGGTTTATTATTTCTATTTTACTTTTTGGCGATCATTGGCGCGCCAGGTGCAACATACATAAGTGGTGCGGTTGTTTTTTCATTCATTTTATATTTAGGAATTTCGATTCTTTTGTACAGAAAAAAAACAGAAGACTTGTTTTTGTTGAATGGAAAAATCTCGAATAGAAAAATAGAATCAGCGGATGCCATAATCTGGTCAGAAAAACTTGAAAAAGCCATGTTTGAAAAGAGTTTATATAAAAATCCAAACTTAACGCTTCAAGATCTATCTCAAGAAATTAATATTTCAAGTCATCAATTATCGCAGTTTCTGAATAATAATTTAGGAAAGAATTTTACCAGTTATGTAAACGAATTCAGAATCAACGAAGCGTGTAAAATTATCACTTCTTCAGATAAATTAACTTTAGAATCTGTTGGTTACGATGTCGGTTTTAATTCTAAATCTACCTTTTTCACAGCATTCAAAAAACATACGGGAACCACTCCGCTTAATTATCAGATTCAGGCTTTACAGCCGTAAATTGGGGTATTAATTTATAAATCCGTACTCCTGATTTCACTTTTTGGAATCTATTTTATTGATTTTCAGATGACTTTTGTTTCAAATAAAAGTCAAACTGCTAATCGTTAAAATTTATGAGATTTCTAAAATTGGTTATTATTTCTATTTTTTTCCTTGCTTTTTCATCAATAGAAATAAAAGGGCAACGCATAAAAAATAGTAAGGATAAAAGTTATTATAGTGATGATGTACTCCTCGAGAAAAAGTCATTAAAGTCTGCTCAAGACACTGTGGTCATTAAAGAGAAAGAGCACAATGAGTTAAATGAAGTGGTTATAAAAAGCCAACCTTCATTATTAAAATATGGAGCCAACGGAAATATTGATGTCAATGTAAACGGAACTATTCTTGCAACCAGCAGTTCGGTAAACGAATTGCTAGGAAGAGTGCCAAATGTTGTAGTTGCCGACGGAGAAATAAGCGTTGTCGGGAAAGGGGAAGCCATAATTTATCTCAACGGAGTTTTGATTAATTACGAACGATTTGCTGCAATTCCCGTTTCGCAGATTCAAAAGATTGAAGTTATTTCCAATCCTTCTTCGAGGTACGATGCTGAAGGAAAAGCCGTAATCAATATTGTAACCAAACAAAATATGGATAGTGGTGTAATGGGAACGGTCAATCAGCACGTAACAGTTTCTAAGTTTGGAGGAACACTTTATAACACGCTTTTGGATTTTAATTATTCTAAAGAGAAATTCTCTTTTGTTACTAATTATGGATTGCAATTGGGAAGAAACCGCGAGTTGCTGTACACAACGAGAACGCGTCCAAATCCTGATGATTTTATGAAATCTGAATTGACTACCGATTGGAAAAGAAGATTTAATAATTATTCTAATTTCGGATTTGGAGTTCAATATAGTTTTTCTCCAAATAATTATATTTCATTGGCTTATAGCGGAAATGTGAATGATTTAGGCGGAATTACAGAAAGCAGAAATTCCATTGCCAACAATTCTGGAAAGAGTTTTTATGCCACAGATGTTGATCGAAACGATGTTTTATTAAATCAGTTCATCAATTTGAATTATAATTGGACAACGGCCAAAGGTTCTTCACTATTTATAGGATCGCAATTTTCAAATTACAACCAAACCATAAGAGATTTTATTGAAGAAAGCAGTTTGGTAGAAGAAACAGATTCTGAAAGATTTTTAAAGAATAATGTGGGAAGCCGAATCAATATAATCGCAGTTCAAGCAGATTACTCGAAGAAAATAGATGAAAAAACTAAACTCGAAATAGGGGCGAAGTTTAGTCACGCTACAATAAACTCAGGAACAGATTTCTTGATTTCTAATGATGAAATAAATTTTGAGCTGGACGATGAGCTTTCGAGTGATTTTGAATACAATGAAAAAATTGCTGCCGTGTACTTTAATTATATTGGAAAATTAAACAAAAAGGTTAATTTTTCTCTTGGCGTAAGGGCAGAAAAAACGAGTTATAATTTATTTACAAATGCCAACGGAATTCAGAAATTTGATAAATCGTACGGTAATTTTTTTCCAAATGCACTTTTAAATTTTAATTTTTCAGAAGATTGGAAAGGGCATTTTTCGTATGTTTCCAGAATTACAAGACCCAGATATCAGGCTTTAAATCCGTATGTAATTTATCAGGATCCGTTTACGACGATTGAAGGAAATCCGAATCTGCTTCCAGAAAAAACACATGCTTTTGAAATAGGTGCGATGTACAAAAAGTTTGATTTTAAAGTCGGATACACTTATAAAATAGATCCGATTTCTGCGGCAGCTCTGCGTGGCGACACACCAAATAGCTATATTTTAAGAGCGCTGAATCTTGAAAAAGGGCATACTTTTTTTACTTCGCTTTCCAGATCTTTCAACGTCAAATGGTGGAATTCTGTTAATACTGCAAGCATCACATGGCAGAAATCTGTAGACAATTATTATGAGTTTGAATTTAGTCCTGTAGAACCTCAGATTTATTTATATACTAATAATACATTTACGATTCCTAAACTTTTTAAGCTCCAACTTTTGGCTTGGTATTTAAGCGATAGAAGTTATGGATTAGGAAGTGAAAACGGACGTTCGACAGTAACTTTAGGAATAGAGCGAAATTTTTTTAAAGATGCGCTAAGACTCAATTTTACTGCAAACGACATCTTTCATAAGTTTATGGTTTCTGGCGATTATAATGTGGGACAAACTCAGATTTATTATCACCGAACCTATAGCACCAATTATTTTAAATTAATTGCAACATACAATTTCGGAGATTCAAAAAAGACAACTTATAAAAAGTCAGAAGTGGAACAGTCGGAGAATAATAGGGCGAGGTAAATAATTAATTTTTTCTTCTTTTCAGTTGTGTATAGGTTATAAGAATTCCAACTGTAGATAAAAATGGACCGATTACCAATTTAAAATCTGAATAAGAAATGTCTTTTATGTCTTTTGCAAGTAATGGACTTAAAGATATACTGATGTATAATAAACCAAGAATAATGAAAACTAATAAAAAGCCTTTTTTACTCATTTTAAGTTCTTTAGAAAGAAAAGTAAATATAATCAAAAAATGATAAATGAAGAAAATTCTTTCGAAATAAAAAAGGCCTCACAATTATGTGAAGCCTTTTCAATAATTTTTGAATTAAATAATTACCTTTTATAAAGCAATATTAGATTAATTCTTTAGTGACAATCTGCATGGTTTCGCGGCTAACTTGTTTCAATAAAACTTCTTTGTTAGCTTCAACAGTCTGTGCTGCCTCTTCTGTAAAGTGACGGATTGTATATAAAGTTACATTTTCGCTGTATTCTACTTTGAATTTTTTAGAAAGGATAGCATTCAATTCTGGGAAATTTCCAAATTTATCTTCCACACAAACAGAGAAACTAATTGCTGAGTTTTGAATCAGGTTTACTTTGATTTTAAATTCGTGGAATAAACCAAAAATCTCACTAATGTTTTCCTCCATAATGAAAGAGAAATCAATAGAAGAAAGCGAAATTAAAAGCTGTTCTCTTTTTACGATAAAACATGGATATTGCGGTTCCAAATCAACTCCTTTAGAAACGCAAGTTCCTTTTAATAGTGGGTTGATAAATGATTTTACATATAATGGAATTTCTTTTTTCTGTAACGGTTGTAATGTTTTTGGATGAATTACAGTTGCTCCGTAAAACGCCAATTCGATCGCTTCACGGTACGAAATCTGGTTTAACAGACTAGCATTTTCAAAATAACGCGGATCGGCATTCATAACTCCAGGAACGTCTTTCCAGATTGTTACACTTTCTGCGTTTAAGCAATAAGCAAAAATTCCGGCAGTATAGTCAGAACCTTCACGGCCCAAAGTTGTGGTGAAATTATTTTCATCTGCACCTAAGAAACCTTGAGTAATATTTAGCTGTTTTCTAGGTACATTTTTGCTTATGTTTTGTTGTGTAGTTTCCCAATCAACTTCTGCATCTCTGTAGTTGGCATTGGTTTTAATGAAATTACGAACATCAAGCCATTGTGTCTGAATTCCTCTGAAATTCATATAATGACTTAAGATATTTGTAGAAATCAATTCACCAAAACTTACCACCTGATCATAAACAAAGTTGTAGTTTGGAGATTTATTGTGAGCTAAGAAATATTCTAATTCGTCAAACTGAGCATTTACTGCTGCAAAAACCGCATGACTTTCATCTTCAAACAAATCCAATAAGATCTGATTGTGGTATTTTTTAATTTCCTGAACAGAAGCATTTAATTCTGTCGATTTTTCAAAGTAATTCTTGATTACAACTTCGAGAGCATTTGTAGTTTTTCCCATCGCAGAAACTACCAAAATCACGTCTTCATAACCCACTTTTTGTAAAACGTCATATACGTTTTTAATTCCATCTGCATCTTTTACCGATGCACCACCAAATTTAAATACTCTCATTTTTAATTTTAGATTTTTAGATTTTAGATTTCAGATTCAAACCGAAACCTAGTATTTGTTTTTTGGCCACAGATTAAAATGATTTACACAGATTTTAAAATCATTTTAATCCTTATAATCTGTGGCTAAATATTTTTTTTATAATTTTTCTAAGAACGAATTAATTCCCGTTTCATCCATTTGAACAACCTGCCAGCCATCAAGAATTCTCGCGCCAGAATTTTTGTAAAAATTAACAGCTGGAGTATTCCAATCCAAAACATTCCATTCAACTCTTCTAACATTATCTCTTTTTCCTTGTTTCATGATTTCAGCATAAAGTGCAGAACCTAAACCAGTGCCTCGCATCTTTTCTTTTACAATCAAATCTTCAAGGTGAATTGTTTTTCCTTTCCAGGTAGAATAGCGATAATAGTACAATGCTATTCCAACAATTTCTTTTTGTTTTTCTTCATTTTCGATCTCCGCTACAAACACATTAAATAATGGTTTTTCACCAAAACCGTCGCGCACTAAATCTTCTTCTGTAATGACAACTGCATCGGGTTCTTTTTCGAATATAGCCAGCTCCTGAATAAGCCCTAACACCGATTTCATATCTTCAGGATTTCCTTTTCTAATATTCATATATTCCTATTTTTAGCTATTTATTATCTAAAAAAGCTTCATTTTAACTAGTGCTTTTTGCAGATTATTAGCAAATATACAATAGTAGCAAACAAACAAAATAATTTTTAAATCATTCTCACAAAATAAGCGATATTTGTGACTTAAAAATAAAACTATAACGATTTAGAAATGGAAGAACGCAATAAAACACTGGGAGAGTTTATTATTGAGAACCAAAAAGCATTTCAGTATTCGTCGGGAGAACTCTCGCGAATTATCAACTCTATTCGATTGGCAGCAAAAGTGGTCAATCATAAAGTAAACCAAGCGGGTTTAGTAGATATTGTGGGAGCGGCAGGCGAACAGAATATCCAAGGCGAAGACCAGCAAAAATTAGATGTCTATGCAAACGAAGTATTTATCCAGACGTTAATAAACCGTGAGATTGTCTGTGGTATTGCTTCTGAAGAAAACGACGATTTTATTACTGTTCAGGGGAGCGACAACAGTCATAATAATAAGTACGTGATCTTAATGGATCCGCTAGACGGATCTTCAAACATTGATGTAAATGTTTCTGTGGGAACTATCTTTTCTGTTTTCAGAAGAGTAACCCCAATAGGAACTCCGGTAACTAGCGAGGATTTTTTACAGCCGGGAATCAATCAAGTTGCAGCAGGCTATGTAATTTATGGAACTTCAACGATGTTGGTTTACACCACTGGACATGGCGTAAATGGTTTTACGTTAAATCCGGCGATTGGTACATTTTATCTTTCGCATCCAAACATGAAATTTCCAGAAAACGGAAATATTTATTCGGTAAACGAAGGAAATTATGTTCATTTTCCGCAGGGAGTAAAAAACTACATTAAATACTGCCAACGTGAAGAAGGTGACAGACCTTATACTTCAAGATACATCGGAAGTTTGGTAGCCGATTTTCATCGGAATATGATTAAAGGCGGAATCTATATTTATCCAACAAGTTCAAAAGCACCAAAAGGGAAATTACGTTTGTTGTACGAATGTAATCCGATGGCATTTTTGGCAGAACAGGCAGGAGGGAAAGCAACAGACGGCTTCGGAAGAATTATGGAAATTCAACCAACTGAATTGCACCAAAGAGTACCTTTCTTCTGTGGAAGTTATAATATGGTAGAAAAAGCCGAAGAGTTTATGGCCACGGCTGAGTGAAAGTATTCAGTATTCAGTTTTTAGTGTTCAGTCACAGTCGCAGTTTTCAGTCTGGACTATAAATAGCAAACCCGACAGTTTTTTTTTAACCTGTCGGGTTTTGTTTTGAATAAAATTTTTAAAAAGTAAAGTACAAAACTGTTAACTGCGACTGAATACAGAAAACTAAAAAAAAGACGCAACCATTTTTAGTTTTGTCAATCTTTAAAAAGAACCAATTGTTTATGAGAAATTATGGATTAATTTTTTTGTAAATGACTTAAAACTAATCAAAAACCAAAAAGTAAATTATTATGAAGAAAAAACTATTGATGATTCTATTCGGAATGTTTTCAGTTTTGTTTGTTGCCTGCAGTAGAGAAGAGCATGTTGATCCTCCAATTGGATTATCTGAAGATAATATTAAGCTTTCTAAAAAAGAAGCTTCTTTTACAGCAGAAACCAATACAGTTACGATTATTACAGAGTATAAAGGGTGGTGGGTAAATGGTTTTGCATTAGACAAAGTAAGAATTGACAAAGGAACTGTAAATTTGTCTGCTGACAATTTTATCTTTAAAAATGATGTTTTTGAGGTAGAAAGGAAAAACGGAAACACCTTGATTATTACCATGAGTAAAAATACAACGGGTACAGAAAGAATTCTTAATATAGGATTACAGTCAGGAAACTATTTTGATAATATAAATATCACGCAGTCAAAATAAAGGATTAAAAAAACAAAACCCGATAAAATCAATTATCGGGCTTTGTTTTTTAAATTTTTATTCGCAGTCAAGTTTCAGCACAAAAACTGAATACTAAAAACTGATTACTGAATACTATTTATGCATGTGCTGCATTTCGTAGATAAAAGTATCTGCATCAACTTTATTATCAACCAACGACAATGCTTTTGCAATGATATAATCTACGTTACTTGGCGTAAATCCTAACGCAACACTTATTTTTTTCAATAATACTTCTTGTTTGTCTTCAAGATGATGATCAACATGAACCATTCTTGTTAAATCATATAAACGCTCTAAACGTTGAACATATGAATAAGGTGGATTGATCGGATATTTTAAAGGATCGCTAAGAATTTCTTCGTATTCCGATTCTGTAATTTCTAAACGAGAAGCAAGTTTATCTAAAAAGGCTTTTTCTTCTGGATAAACAACACCATCAGCTAAAGCTACACGAACAATAGCAGAAAAGTGTCCTTTGTTTCTTTGCTTGAATTCGCTATCAAATAATTCTGAAAATGACATAATTAAAAGTGTTTTTGTTAAACAAAGATAAATTTTATTTTAAATTATCGATTTTAAAATTCTCATAAAATTTAACTTTTCTTTATTGAAGGATTTGGAGTCTTCAATATTTAAGTTTGAAAATTAATCGTAAGTTTACAACCCCTAATTATTTAATTACATTACACCTATGTCACAATTTTGGATTTATTTTCAAATAGGATTAAAACACGTTTTAGATATCAATGCTTACGATCACGTTCTTTTTTTAATCGCCTTAACCGTTCCGTATCTTTTTAAAGACTGGAAAAGAATTTTCTTATTGGTTTCTCTTTTTACAATTGGCCATACTTTGGCTTTAATTCTTTCTGTTTACGGCATAATTGCCATAAAAGTAGATGTTGTAGAATTCCTGATTCCGATTACAATTCTCATAACAGCACTTTATCATTTGTTTACGGCTGGAAAGACCTCAAAAAATGATGGCGTAAATCTGGTATTTTTCATAACTTTATTCTTTGGAATTATTCACGGACTAGGTTTTTCTAATTATTTCAAAACAATTTTAGGAGGTTCTGCAACCTCAAAATTGTTACCTTTGGGAGAGTTTGCCTTAGGAATAGAAGCTGCTCAGTTGGTAGTGGTTTTTGTTGTTCTGGTAATTTCATATATAGTGCAGACGGTTTTCCGTTTTTCAAAACGCGACTGGGCACTTGTAATGTCGGCTTTTATTATTGGAGTTGTAATTCCGATGATTATTGAAAGCCCAATTTGGAACAGATAAATTTAAATGGAAGTAAAAAAACTGAATAAATACGATAAAGCATATCTGCGAATTGCAAAAGAGTGGAGTTTGCTTTCTTACTGTAAACGTAAACAAGTTGGTGCTATCATTGTAAAAGACAGAATGATCATTTCTGACGGTTACAACGGGACACCTTCTGGATTTGAAAATTGCTGCGAAGACGAAGACGGATTAACACGTTGGGATGTTTTACATGCTGAAGCGAATGCTATCCTAAAAGTAGCAAGATCAACACAATCTTGCGAAGGAGCGACACTATATATCACGCTTTCGCCTTGCAAAGAATGTAGCAAATTAATACATCAATCTGGAATAAAAAGAGTAGTGTATAAAGATGGATATCGTGACGATTCTGGAATTCAATTTTTAATAAAAGCAGGCGTAGAGGTAGAACATATTCCTGTTTTAGAAGAGTAATGAAATTTAATCCGAAATATTTGCCAATAGTAATAGGAGCAACTTTTGCTCTTGGAACAATTGCTGGTAGCCTTATGAACGCTCCAGCAAGCGACCAACTTTTGGCTAAAAATTACTCTAAAACCAAACTTAATAAGCTTATTGATTTTATCAATACCGAATATGTTGATAGTGTCAATACAGATTCGATTGTGAATCTTACAGTCGATAATATACTTTCCAAATTAGATCCGCATTCAGTTTATATTCCGCCAAGCGAACAAGCTGAGGTTGCCGAAAGCATGAAAGGTGATTTTGTGGGAATCGGAATCAATTTTTATATGTATAAAGATTCGGTTGCGATTATAAAACCAGTAGAAAACGGACCTTCAGCAAAAGCAGGAATAAAATCTGGCGATCGAATTTTATTCGCAGGAAAAACCAAATTGTATGGCAGAAAATTGCCTTCAGATAGTTTATTCTCCAAATTAAAAGGACTTCAAGGTTCAGAAATCGAATTGACTGTTTTTAGAAAATCAGAACAGAAGAAACTGAAATTTAAGGTTAAGCGGGACGTTATTCCGATTAAAAGTGTTGATGCTTCTATGCTGCTTGGAAATAATATTGGCTATATCAAAATAAACCGTTTTGCAGAATCCACTTTTAATGAGTTTAAAACTGGTTTGACAAGATTAAAGCAAAAAGGAATTCAGTCGCTTGTAATTGATCTTCGCGATAATGGAGGCGGTTATATGGAAGAAGCGATTGCTATTGCTGATGAGTTTTTAAAAGATAAACAGTTAATCGTTTTCACGAAAAGCAAAAACGGCTCAACTGAAAAAACATACGCAACAAAAGCAGGAAGTTTTGAAACTGGAAAAGTATATGTTTTAATTAATGAGAATAGTGCTTCTGCAAGCGAAATTTTAGCTGGAGCAATTCAAGATAATGACCGTGGAACGATCGTTGGGCGCCGTTCTTTTGGAAAAGGTTTAGTGCAACGTGAAATGGACTTTAACGACGGATCTGCAGTAAGATTGACTGTGGCTCGTTATTATACGCCAACAGGAAGATCAATACAGAAACCATACAAAAAAGGAAACGAAGAATATTTTAAAGAATCAGAGTCTAGAATTGCTACAGGAGAACTTTATGCAAAAGACAGTATAAAAGTGGCAGATTCTTTAAAATTCAAAACTCCGAAAGGAAAAATAGTTTATGGCGGCGGCGGAATTGTTCCAGATGTTTTTGTACCAATGGAAGCAGAGCACGGAAATGAAAATGTGGCTTATTTGTTGCAAACAGGAATTGTTGGTCATTTTGTCTTTGAAGAATTAGATAAAAACAGAAATGCTTTTGCAGGCGATAGTTTTGCTGAGTTTTTAGCTAAAATGAAAAACTCAGATGTGTATTTCAAAAAGTTCAAAAATTATATCTTGATGACAGGTCTGGATCTGAAATTGGATAAAACGAAAGCGCTCGTAAACCGTCATATTACAGCTGAATTCGCACGACAGCTATATGGAGAATTGTATTATTATGATGTAATCTTAAAAGAAGATGCCATGATAAAAACAATTCTAACCCCGAAGAAATAACTTCAATCCTTATATCATGAAAATAGAAACCGTTGTTGATGCAGAAATCGAACTCTTGACTGCAATTAAAAAATCGGATGTTATGGCTTTGGAAACAATCCTTCATGATGATTTATTGTTTAATATGCCCGACGGACAAACCATCACTAAAGATTTCGATTTACAAACATACCGTTCTGGAAAGATTAAAATTGATTCATTGGAAGGTTCAGATCAAATCGTGAATATAATTGGCGATTCTGCCGTAGTCACTGTTACAGTCGCGTTAAAAGGAGCTTATGATGGCAATCCGATTAACGGAGTTTTCAAGTACATCAGAGTCTGGAAAAAAATAGGGAAAAATCTAAAAGTTATAGCAGGAAGCTGTGTTCAGCTGGCGTAAAGTTTGATGAAATAATTTAATGTTAACTTAAAATACAACTTTGCGAACCTTGCGTAAATCCTCGCGAACTTCGCGGTTAAGCTAAAATATATGAAAAATCTAAAAAGAATAAGTTTTCTTGTACTCTTAATGACCTTTGTAATCTCTTGCACCACTATGAAAAATGATGCGAATGCTATAGTTTCAGGAAAAGTTGATGGCATAGAAGCAGGTAAAGATGGTTACACGGCTAAAATTACAACAGACGCCAAAGAAGTATACTTTGCAACAATCAGTATTGTAAACGTTGGCGGACCTCAAAACTACAAACAATTAAAAATTGGAGATGTGGTATCTGTAAAAGGAGAAAAATGGAAAACCGAGGAGGAAAACCATATTAAAGTAACAGAAATCGTTTCGGTTAAATAATCGACAGACTAACAAAAAAATAAAGCATTAAGAGGTTAAGTTTATTAAGCTTTATAGCTTGTTTTCTTAATCTCTTAATGGTTTTTTGTTTGGAGTTTTTTTTTTTTTTTTTTTCTTCTTAATGAAACTTGATAATTAAGTTTTCGTCAGAATAACACTTAATTTTCTTAATCTCTTAATGGTAAAAACAAAAAATTATCGAATACTATCGTGAGCGTGAGTTTGCACGCCGTTATTCCATAAAGTAAGAATATCTGTTGCAACAGCCGCACCACTTCCAGCTGCAATTGCCAATTGACTTCTCCAACCCGCTAAAGTTCCGATTGCATAAATGCCGTCAGCTACTTTATGATCTTCATTTTTAAGTTGAATACGCTGTTTTTCTGGAAGTGCTTTTTTGTGAGGTTCAACAAATTGTATTAAACCTTCAATGTCGAAAGTATTGGCAGAACCAATTCCGACCACAATATTTTTAGTTTTGTATGAATTCTTGTTGGTAACTACAGTAAATTCAGGATAGCTGCCCTCAATTTTTATTACCTTTTCATTTGGAATCTGAGTAATATGCGGGTAAGTTGTGGCTAAATCCTGTGTGCTTTCAGTTAAAAGTTCAGAACCTAATTTTCCTGGTGTAATTCCGTAAGCGTTATAAAATATTGCCTCTTGTAAAGAAGAATTTTTCTGGTGGGTAAAAATTCCGATTTTTTTATCAGTAACAAAAGTTTTGTTTTTTGCGGACCCTAAGACCAGAGCACAAGACATGCCTGATACTCCTCCGCCGATAATTAAAACATCAAACATATTATCTGTTGTCATTCATTTTTTCTTCAATTCTTTTAGAAATTCTAAAAATCAAAAGAATCAAAACAGCGCAAAATGAAGCGGCGATTCCAATAAAAGCTACCATACTATCTCCTTGAAAAGGGTTTTGAAAGTCTAATAGCGTAATATTAAAAACAATTAAAGCTAATGCCAAAAGCACTAAGATTGAAGTGAAAATTTTCATAAGGTTGTTTTTGTTTTTGTCTAAAAATATAAAGTAGAACTTTATGGGAAAATTGCCTTAAAGTTGTATTTTAGAAATTTTACGGGTAAATTTATAAAAATAAAATTTAGACAAACAAACCTTTAACATTAGCAGCGAATAATTTAACAGCAATTGCTAAAAGTATCACTCCAAATGTCTTGCGAACCACTCCAAGTCCGTTCTCTCCCAATAGATTTTCTATTTTTTTAGAAGACTTCAAAACGATATAAACCAATATAATATTCAGCACAATTGCAATAATAATATTAATCGTATGAAACTGAGATCGAAGCGATAATAAAGTGGTCATGGTTCCTGCTCCTGCAATCAAAGGAAAAGCCAATGGAACGATAGAAGCAGATCCAGGTTCTTCGTCACGATAAATTCTGATTCCTAAAATCATTTCTAAAGCCAGAAAGAACAAAACGAACGATCCTGCAACAGCAAACGAATGAACATCAATACCAATTAAATTTAATAAACCTTCCCCAACAAAAAGAAAAACAATCATAATGGCACCTGCCACAATAGAAGCTTTTTCAGATTCGATGTGTCCGACTTTAGCTCTTAAATTCACTATAATCGGAATTGAACCAACAATATCAATTACGGCAAAAAGCACCATACTAACGGTAATGATTTCTTTAAAATCGATTTCTAACATATCGCTTTGATTTTTAGGGTTTAAAAAACTGCTGCAAAAGTAGTTAATAAAGTTAGGTGTTTTTTCGATACAATGTATTTTTGTTATAAAAACATGTTTTATTGATTAAAAAAGTGATATTTGTAACAATTGTAATTTTTGCCACAAAGTTTCACAAAGATTTTTCGCAAAGACTCGCGAAGTAATATTTTTTAAAATGGCAATATTCGAGAGAAATCTTTGTGGAACTCTGTGTTTAGCTTTGTGAATCTCTGTGATACATTTTTTATCTGCTTTCTTTGACTATCTTTGCACTTTATAAATTACAGTATTAAATATCATGTTTCAGTTAGGTAAAACTATTATTTCAGAGGACATTCTGGAAAAAGAATTTGTGTGCAACTTGTCTGCTTGTAAAGGAGCTTGTTGCGTTGATGGAGATGCGGGCGCGCCTTTGAATGAGGCTGAAACTAAAATCTTAGAAGAAATTTATCCAAAAGTAAAACCTTTTTTACGAAAAGAAGGAATAGAGGCAATCGAAGCTCAAGGAACTTGGGTAAAAGGAACTGATGGTGATCTTGAAACTCCGCTTATTGATAATAAAGATTGCGCTTACGTAATTTTTGATGGAAAAACTGCGCTTTGTGGAATTGAGCAAGCATATAATCAAGGAGTAGTCGACTGGAAAAAGCCAGTTTCTTGTCATTTATATCCAATTCGTGTAAAAGACTTCACAGAATTTGCAGCGGTAAATTATGATAAATGGGATATTTGCGATGATGCTTGTTCTTTAGGAAAAGAATTGGAAGTTCCGGTTTACAAATTTGTAAAAGAAGCGCTGATTCGCCGTTTTGGAGAGGACTGGTATTTGGAACTTGAAAAGGTAGCAGAAGAACTCAAAAATTCTTAAAATTTAAAGTGTGATTTATACCTTTTTTTGACTTCATTTTTTGACTCAAAAAAACAAAGTTTTAACTCAAAAAAAACTTTTTAAAACTATTTAAAATTTCTTGCTTTTTATATTTAAAAGTCTATATTTTACGGGGCTTTCGGGTGTAATTATTGGTTTTAAATGTTTCATTTACAGTAAATTAATTATTGTATGAAAAGTTTCTCAAAAAATTAACGTTGTTAAAAACTACAGCAAATTGTGAATAAGTTTGACTTTCATTTTTGGCGTTAATTGACAATCTTTGTAGTCTATTGAATTAGTAAAAAATTCGGTATAAAAATTAAATAAAAATTGTCATGTCTCAAGTAGAACCAATCTTACAAGAAAATAAAAATCGTTTCGTTATTTTTCCTATCAAACATCATGATATTTGGGAATGGTATAAAAAAATGGAAGCAAGTTTCTGGACTGCTGAAGAAATCGATTTGCACCAAGATTTGACAGATTGGAATAACAAACTGAATGACGATGAAAGATATTTCATTAAACATATATTAGCATTTTTTGCTGCTTCTGACGGAATCGTAAATGAGAATCTGGCTGAGAACTTTGTTAATGAAGTTCAATATGCTGAAGCGAAGTTTTTCTATGGTTTCCAGATTATGATGGAAAACATTCATAGTGAAACGTATTCTTTATTAATTGACACTTACGTGAAAGACGAAGCAGAAAAAACAGAATTGTTTAATGCTTTGGAAGTTTTTCCTGCTATTGCTAAAAAAGGAGAATGGGCTTTAAAATGGATCGAGTCAGATTCATTTGCTGAAAGACTTATCGCTTTTGCTGCAGTTGAAGGAATCTTTTTCTCAGGAGCTTTCTGTTCAATTTATTGGTTGAAAAAACGTGGTTTAATGCCAGGTTTGACTTTCTCTAATGAGCTGATTTCTCGTGACGAAGGCGTACACTGTGATTTTGCAGTTCACTTGCACAATCATCACTTGGTTAACAAAGTTCCAAAAGATAGAATCAAAGAAATCATAGTTGATGCCTTAGATATCGAAAGACAATTCGTAACAGAATCTCTTCCAGTAAGTTTAATTGGTATGAATGCTACTTTGATGACGCAATATTTAGAATTTGTTGCTGATAGATTATTAGTAGAATTAGGTTGTGAGCGTGTGTATGGATCAGCGAATCCGTTTGATTTCATGGACATGATTTCTCTTCAAGGAAAAACCAATTTCTTTGAAAAACGTGTTGCAGAGTATCAAAAATCTGGTGTAATGAACACAGATAGTGATGCTCAGAAAATTTCATTTGATGCAGATTTTTAGACAACAAAAATACTTTTAGCGACTGTTCTTCAAGAGACGCTGAAAAAAGATTAACAGAATATTTTTAGGTTGAATCTCTTTCCCCAAATCGTAGATTCAATAACAATTTTTGACGTATTTAAGTTCGGTTTTCGAATTTGAAACGAGTAACTATTGAGAATTTGGTAATTCTCAAAAAATAATTTAAAAACACGCAATGTTTAAGTGCTGGAGTCCGTTCTCTAGTTACTTTCATTTTTTCAATAACTATAAATGGTAAGCTTATGTATGTAGTAAAAAGAGATGGCCACAGAGAGCCCGTAATGTTTGATAAGATTACAGAAAGAATCAAAAAATTGTGTTACGGCTTGAATGAGCTCGTAGATCCAGTTAAGGTAGCTATGAGAGTTATCGAAGGATTGTATGATGGGGTTTCGACTTCTGAATTGGATAATCTTGCAGCAGAAACGGCGGCTTCTATGACAATTGCGCATCCTGATTATGCTCAATTGGCAGCTCGTGTAGCAATTTCTAACCTGCATTCAAATACAAAAAAATCTTTCTCAGAAACGATGAAAGATATGTATCACTATGTAAACCCAAGAAATGGTCAAGATGCGCCATTAATTGCTGATGATGTTTACAAAGTGATTCAGGAAAATGCTGCTTTTTTAGATTCTCATATCATTTATACAAGAGATTTTAATTACGATTACTTTGGTTTTAAAACCTTAGAGCGTTCTTACCTTCTTAAAATAAACGGAAAAATTGTTGAGCGTCCGCAGCACATGTTAATGCGTGTATCTGTTGGTATTCACTTAGACGATTTAAAATCGGTTATTGAAACTTACGATTTAATGTCTAAAAAGTTCTTCACGCACGCAACGCCAACGTTGTTTAATGCAGGAACTCCAAAACCTCAAATGTCTTCTTGCTTCCTTTTGGCAATGCAAGATGATAGTATTGACGGTATTTATGATACATTAAAACAAACGGCAAAAATTTCGCAATCTGCGGGAGGAATTGGCTTGTCTATTCATAACGTTCGTGCAACTGGATCTTACATTCGCGGTACAAATGGAACTTCAAACGGAATTGTTCCGATGTTGAGAGTTTTCAACGATACTGCTCGTTATGTAGATCAAGGTGGTGGAAAACGTAAAGGAAGTTTTGCGATTTACATCGAAACTTGGCATGCTGATATCTTTGATTTCTTGGATTTAAAGAAAAATACAGGAAAAGAAGAAATGCGTGCAAGAGATTTATTCTTCGCGATGTGGACATCAGATTTATTCATGAAACGTGTTCAGGAAGATTCAACATGGACTTTAATGTGTCCAAACGAATGTCCAGGATTATATGACGTTTATGGAGAAGAATTTGAAGCTTTATATACTGATTACGAATTTCAAGGAAAAGGAAGAAAAACAATCCGTGCTCGTGAATTATGGGAGAAAATCCTAGAATCTCAAATCGAGACTGGAACGCCATATATGTTGTACAAAGATGCGGCAAACCGTAAATCGAACCACAAGAATTTAGGAACTATCCGTTCTTCTAACTTGTGTACAGAGATTATGGAGTTTACTTCTAAAGATGAAATCGCAGTTTGTAACTTGGCTTCAATCTCTTTACCAATGTTTATTGACAACGGACAATTTGATCACCAAGCGCTTTACAATGTTACAAAACGTGTAACTCGTAACTTGAACAAAGTAATCGACAGAAATTACTATCCAGTAAAAGAAGCTGAAAATTCTAATATGCGTCACCGTCCGGTTGGTTTAGGTGTACAAGGTTTAGCAGATGCTTTCATTATGTTGCGTATGCCGTTTACAAGTGATGAAGCTAAAAAATTAAACCAAGAGATTTTCGAAACATTATACTTCGCTGCTGTAACTGCTTCTATGGAAATGGCAAAAGAAGAAGGACCATATTCTACTTTCGAAGGTTCGCCAATGTCTCAAGGAGAATTCCAACACAATATGTGGGGAATGAAAGATGAAGAATTATCTGGTCGTTGGGACTGGGCTTCATTAAGAAAAGAAGTTGTAGAGCATGGAGTTCGTAACTCTTTATTAGTTGCGCCAATGCCAACTGCTTCTACTTCTCAAATCTTAGGAAACAACGAAGCTTTTGAACCATATACATCAAACATTTACACACGTCGTGTATTGTCTGGAGAATTCATCGTAGTAAACAAACATTTACTAGAAGACTTAGTAAAACTAGGTTTATGGAACGAAGATTTGAAACAAGAAATTATGCGTCATAATGGATCTGTTCAGAATATTGATAAGATTCCGCAAGACTTGAAAGATCTTTACAAAACAGTTTGGGAAATGTCGATGAAAGATATTATCGATATGTCTCGTCAAAGAGGATATTTCATTGACCAGTCTCAATCGCTAAACTTGTTCATGCAAGATGCAAACTATTCTAAACTTACGTCAATGCACTTCTACGCTTGGCAGTCAGGTTTAAAAACAGGTATGTATTACTTAAGAACAAAAGCGGCTGTAGATGCGATTAAATTCACATTAAACAACGATAAAAAAGAAGAAACAGCTCCATCATTAGTTGCAGAAACTGAAGCAATCAGCGTTGAGGATTACAAAGCGATGTTGCTTAAAGCACAAGCTGCAGATCCTGAAGATTGTGAAATGTGTGGATCTTAATGATTTTAGATTTTTAAATTGATATATGAAAAGCAGTTATCGTCATGATAACTGCTTTTTTCGTTTATTTGTTGTTAAACGTATTGAGTATTAATATGAATAAAACTTTGATCTTAGTTTTCTTTTTAATGAATTCTGCATTTTCTCAGAAAAGAGATGTTATTTATAGAATCTCATATGATTCTTATACTGCAGGTGGATATTTTTATGGAATAAGTGTTTTGTATTTGCGAGATGATCATAGTTATAGACTTTCAGATCAAAAGTATAATGCCAGAAAAATGGCTAGAAAAAATGTTTTAAGGAGTTCGGTTGATGAATATGGTAAATGGAAAATGTCTGGAGATACCTTATTGCTTTATGATAATAGGCAGCAAATGAAGTTTATCAAAGTGAATAATAAAAAAATAGCTTTTTTAATTGATGATGTTGAAAGAGCTGATTATTGCTGGAAAAAAGTAAAATATTAATGTTCGAATGGATTTAAAAGTTATTCAGTGTAAAAATGAATATTATGAGTTAGCTCAAGAATATTTAAAAAAAATGGATATTCTTGACTTTAATATTAACGAAATCATTTCAAAATCAATCTCAATTTTAGTAGATCATGATTTTATTCCTACTCCATGCATTGAAATCAAACTAGATCTTTTCGAAAATCAAAAAAAGACGGCGAATTATTTTCTATATCTAAATGAAAATAAAGAATTCATAGACGAATTTTTATATTAAAAAGGTTAACGTTTTTTTGTAAAACATAGCCCGTGGTTTCAACCACGGGAGCACAATGCATTTCCCCAATCCGTTTCCCGTGGTTGAAACCACGGGCTATGTTTGATTATGATTATCAAATGTTGCGTAAACAATATCACCAAAAATTCCCCGTTCTAATTATTACCAAAGACTTTTAAAACTTAGCACCTCAGAATCTTAGTCCCGATAGCTATTGGGATAGCATCTTTTAAAATTAAACCTTTAAGAGAAAGGAAAGTCTTATTGTAATAATTTCTGAACGATGAAAAAAAGCAGTCTTTGGTCCTTACGATTAGGCTTCTCAGGAAAAGAAGCCGATGAAATCGAGAAATTAGGAATTGAAAAATTTCTGAAAAAGTCTTATGCTTCAAAAGCTGATAAACAACTCCCCGCTTTTTTAGAAGACGATCCTAAAACACTTCTTCAACTAAAGGAATTAAAACAATCCATTAAAGATGCTGATTCAGAAGCTAAGAAGAAAGTTCTGAAAAGAGAAATTTATTCGGCTATAGAATTCAGAAAGTGGTGGATTGATAAAATGCGGACGGATGAATTTCCCCTTCGCGAAAACATGGTTTGTTTCTGGCACAATCACTTCGTGTCGACGACCCAAAAAGTAAAAGTCAATTACTGGATTTATCAGCATAACATGATTTTGCGCGAAAATGCTTTTGGGAATTTTAAGGAATTAACCAAGCAGATTCTAAAATCGAATGCCATGATTAAATATCTGGATAATGTCGATAATAAAAAAGGGAAATTCAACGAAAATCTAAGTCGGGAATTATTGGAATTATTCACAATCGGAATTGGGAATTATTCTGAAAGCGATATTAAGAACGGCGCGCGGGCATTGGCTGGGTTAAATTATGGTGATGATGGCGCAGTTTATAGAAAAAATATAGAAGATAACAGCGATAAAATCTATTTCGGGAAAACCGGAAACTGGAAGGCAGATGACTTAGTCGATATTATTTTTGAACAGAAAAACATTCCGTATTTAATCACGCGAAAAATTCTTAAATGGTTTGTTTATGACAATCCGCCAGAAGATTTGGTGGTTCATTATGGCGATTACTTTCGAAAGAAAAACTTCGAAATTGAACCTTTGCTGACCAAAATTTTCACAGAAGAATATGCCAAAGACAATGCGGGAAACAAAATCAAAGATCCATTGGTTTATATTATACAGCTTATTGATGAATTGGAAATTAAAGATTTTGACAATGCCATGATTGCACTTTTCTTGAGACAACAAGGAATGGATTTGTACAATCAGGTGAATGTAAAAGGTTGGGATGGCGGAAATTCATGGTTGACTTCTCAGGTGTATTTGCAGCGAAACAATACTTCAGATTTACTTTGTAATGGAAGGACAATTTCGAGAAAAATATTAAACACAATGGATGGGCAAATTCAGTCGCCAAAAGCAGAATTTGAAAAAATCGATGTGAAGATTGATTTTGATTCCAGCGGAAACAATAAAACCATTATTACTGAATTATCTAACAGACTTTTATTTGATGTAAACGAATCGATGCAAAAAGATATGGAGAATCTTCTGAAATACGATTTTGACCCCAAAGATCCGCACGCTGATTTTGCTGTTGTCCGACTTTTCAACTACATCACAAAACTTCCCGAATATCAATTAATCTAAAAAGCAGTAATCATGAACAGAAGAAATTTTCTAACATTGACGGGAACTTTTACAGGCGGATTGCTAGTGCTTCCTGATTTTTTACACGCTTTTGGTTCTCAGAACAATTTGGTTGTGGGAGAACAATGTGTTGTTTTTGTACAGCTGAATGGAGGAAATGACGGTTTAAATACTTTCATTCCGTATGATGATCCTTTGTATTATGATTTACGAACGAAGATTGCTTTAAATAAAGATATTGTTGTTGGGAAAAATAAAGGAATGGCATTTCATCCTTCGTTAAAAGATTTTGCCCAAATGCAGCAAAATGGTGATTTAACGGTAATTCAGAATGTGGGTTATCCTGAGCCAATTCGTTCGCACTTTAGGAGTCAAGAAATTTGGCAGACTGCAACGGATTCTAATAAATACATAAATGAAGGCTGGCTCGGAAGATTTCTGGATTTGCAATGCAACGGACATCAGGCAACAGCTGGAATAAATTTAGATTCGATTGATAATTTGGCTTTAAAAGGAGTGGAGCCGAATTTTATAACGGTAAAAGATCCAAACCGATTTAAAGTCAAATCAAAAGAAGAAAATGTGACTTTGTCTCAGAATCCGCATTTGGATTTTGTTCGAAAAATAGCCAATTCGGTAACTGAAGGTTCAGATGAAATTCAGAAAGCTTTGGCAAAGTCTAAAACCGAAATCAGTTATCCAAAAACAGAATTATCTAAAAACTTAGAATGGATTGCGAGATTGATAAAAGGAAATCTAAATTCAAAAATATACTACACATCGCTCAACGGATTTGATACACACGATAACCAGCTTTCTATTCACGAAAGAAAACTAACTGATTTAAATGATGCCTTATATAGTTTTTATTCTGATTTAAAGCAGTCACAATTAGTGCAGAATGTCACAATTGTAGTTTTCTCAGAATTCGGGCGACGAGTAAAAGACAACGGCAACGGAACAGATCACGGAACTGCGGCGCCAATGTTTATCATTGGAGGAAATAATAAAGGAACTATTTTAGGGAAAAATCCAAATCTAGCAGACTTGGATAATGGCGATTTAAAATACGAAATTGATTTCAGAAGTGTCTATGCTTCTTTATTAAAAGAAAAAATGAACTTCGATTATGCTAAAATAGGGATTTCGAATAAGCCGATTTCGGGATTGTTTACATAAATAGCAATCTTGTCATTTCGAGGAACGAGAAATCTTCGCAAGTAACTCCATAATCAAAATCGCCAATCTTTGTCGAGCTTCCTGTGGAGATTTCTTGTTCCTCGAAATGACAAAAACACCGAGAGTAATCTGTGTAATTTGAATGAATTAACTACAAAGATTTGCCCTAATTCGTGAATTCGTGGCAAAAAAACTTAGAATCTTAGGAGCTTAGTATCTTAGCATCTTAAAAAAAGCCATTGTATATATCTCATTTTAAGCCGATTTTTTTATATTATCATACAAAACCTGCTAAATTTGTTAAGAAATCCCTTTTTGTTTCATAAAATGCAATCTTTTTTTTGGTGCACTAAAAATAATTTATACATTCGCAGAGAATTTACAAAATAACACAAACAAAATGGCAAGTAACCGTTTTTATTTTAGCAACAATTTTTATTTCTTCTTTAGTAGAAGTCAGGATTGTGCTATGGTTATTTGAGAAAAATTTTAAGACAAATAAAACTAATATACAATCCTGATGCAAATCAGGATTTTTTTTTGACTATATGACAACGAAAATTGCAATACAAGGTATAAAAGGATCATTTCATCATCAGGTTGTGAAAGAGTATTTCTCTGAAAATGTGGATATTGATGAATGCTTGTCTTTTGAAGAATTGATCGACAGCCTTATTGCCGGAAAATCGGATCAGGCTGTTATGGCAATCGAAAATTCAATTGCAGGGCCAATTATTCCAAATTATGCATTGATTGACAAGAATAATTTGCACATAATTGGAGAGCATTATTTAAACATTCAGCAGAATTTAATGGCTTTAAAAGGTCAGAAAATTGAAGACATAAGAGAAGTTCATTCACACCCAATGGCACTTTTGCAATGTATGGATTTCTTGAAACAATATCCAAATATCAAATTGGTTGAGGATAAAGATACAGCTGAAACAGCTAGAAGAATTCAAGAAAAACAGTTGACTGGAATTGCAGCAATTGCAAGCGTAACTGCTTCTGAAATGTACGATCTGGATATTATTGCATCATCGATTCAAACGATTAAAAACAATATGACACGTTTCGTAATCATTAAAAAGCAAAATTCATTTTTGCCAGAAAGCGAAATTAATAGAGCTTCTGTAAAATTTGAATTAGATCATAAAAGAGGAAGCTTAGCAGCAGTTTTGAATGTAATGAGTGACTGTAAACTGAATTTGACAAAAATCCAGTCGCTTCCAAAAATTGAAACACCTTGGAAATATTCATTCTTCGTAGATGTAACATTCGAGAAATACGAAGATTTTGCAAAAGCTAAAACATTATTAAACATCATGGCAGAATATTTCAAAGTGTTAGGAGAATATAAGAATACAAGACCTTAAAAAAAGGAAATTCCAATTTTGAAATTCCAAAGGTTAAAAATAATGAATTGTCAGGCTGAGCGAAGTCGAAGCCTACAAAGTTAGAAAGTTAAAAAAGAGCCTAAAGCCTAAAGCTTACGGCCTAAAGCAATAAAAAAATGATTACAACAGCAAAACGATTAGACACAGTTGAAGAATACTACTTCTCATCAAAACTAAGAGAAGTTCGTCAGTTGATGTCTGAAGGAAAATCGATCATCAACATGGGAATTGGAAGCCCTGATTTGAGTCCGTCAAAAGCAGTAATTGAGGCAGTCGCTGCAGCAATTCAAGATGAAAACGGGCATGGTTATCAAAGCTATCAGGGATTACCAGAAATGAGGCAGGCGATGGCAGATTTTTATCGTGATCAGTTTGGTGTTGAAGTGAATCCGAATAATGAGATTTTACCTCTTATGGGTTCGAAAGAAGGAATTATGCATATTTCGTTGGCATTTTTAAATGAAGGCGATCATGTTTTGATTCCGAATCCAGGTTATCCAACTTATACTTCGGTAACCAATTTGGTTCAAGCAGTTCCGGTTTATTATGATTTGAAAGAAGAAAACGGATGGGAACCAGATTTTGAAGCTCTTGAAAAACTGGATCTTTCGAAAGTAAAAATTATGTGGTTGGGATATCCACACATGCCTACAGGAGCAAGAGGAAGTTTAGCGTTATTTGAAAAATTGGTTGCTTTTGCTAAAAAACACAATATATTATTGATCAACGACAATCCGTATAGTTTTGTTTTGAATGATAATCCGATGAGTTTATTACAGGTTGAAGGCGCTAAAGATGTGGCTTTAGAATTGAATTCATTGAGTAAAACATTCAACATGGCAGGCTGGAGAGTCGGAATGGTTTTAGGAAATCCTGAAATTATCGACGCAGTTCTAAAAGTAAAAAGCAATATGGACAGTGGTATGTATTACGGAATTCAAAAAGGTGCAATCGCAGCGTTAAAATGTGATAAATCTTGGTTCGAAGATCAAAACAAAATTTACAGACGCCGTAGAGAATTAACAGAGAAATTAGCTGAAAAGCTAAACTGTAAAGTATATAAAGAAGGAGTTGGACTTTTTGTTTGGGCAAAATTGCCAGAAGGAATCGAATCAGCAGAGAAGTTCATTGACGAAATATTATATGAGAAACATATTTTCATTACACCGGGAACCATTTTTGGAAGTAACGGCGAAGGCTATATTAGATTCTCATTGTGTGTAAAAGAAGAAAAAGTACAGGAAGCTATTGATCGATTTTAGAGTATTGAGATTTTAGAAGCAAGAATCAAGACTTTTATCCAGATTGTCAGGCTGAGCGAAGTCGAAGCCATTTAATTGGAATTTGGAATTTTAAGACTTGGAATTTTTAAAAATTATGAAAGTATACGTAATAGGAATAGGGTTAATAGGTGGTTCAATGGTGTTAGACATCAAAGGGCGTTATCCTGATGCGACTATCTTAGGAATCGACAATAACGAAAAACATTTGCAGGAAGCAATTGACCTTGGAGTTATTGATGAAGCAGGAAGCTTCGAAGATTTACAAAAAGCAGATTTTGTAATCGTTTCGGTTCCAGTAGATGTAGCGCTGACAGTTTTGCCTAAAGTTCTGGATGCAGTTGGAGACAAGACAATTGTTTTTGAAGTAGGATCGACCAAAAAGCCAATTTGTGATGTGGTGGCCAATCATCCTAAAAGGAGAAATTTTATTGCCACGCACCCAATTGCAGGAACCGAATTTTCGGGTCCATCAGCAGCAATAAGAGGTTTGTTTCAAGGAAAAACAAACATTATCTGTGAAGTTGAAAAGACTGCTTTTAAATTACAAGAAAAAGCATTAAATCTTTTTACTTCAATTGGAATGAGAATTCGATATATGGATCCCGTTTCGCACGATAAACACATTGCTTATGTTTCGCATTTATCGCATATCAGTTCGTTTATGCTCGGAAAAACAGTAATGGTAAAAGAAAAAGACGAACAAGATATTTTTGATATGGCGGGAAGTGGATTTGAAAGTACCGTTCGTCTAGCAAAAAGTTCACCAGCAATGTGGACACCCATTTTTAAACAAAACAAAGAATACGTTCTGGAAACCTTAGAAGGTTATATTGCAAATTTAACTCAGTTTAGAGATTTGCTGGCAGAGGACAATTACAACGCCATTTTTGAAGAAATGGAAAGTGTAAATAAAATTAGAGAAATATTAAACGGAATAACTATAAAAAAGTAAACTATAAAAACGATGGAAAATAAAAAAGAAATGAGAAAGTGGTTAGAGGATTTCAATTTAAATCACCCACTTGTGATAGCTGGACCTTGTAGTGCAGAAACTGAAGATCAAGTATTGAAAATTGCTCACGAATTGAAAGATTCAAAAGTAAGCGTTTTCAGAGCTGGAATCTGGAAACCAAGAACTCGTCCAGGAGGATTTGAGGGTGTTGGTGAAATTGGATTGAAATGGTTACAGAAAGCTAAAGCTGAAACTGGTTTATTAATGGGAACTGAAGTTGCAACTGCAGCGCACTGTAAACTAGCTTTAGAACACGATATCGACGTATTATGGGTTGGTGCACGTACAACTGCAAACCCTTTCGCAGTTCAAGAAATTGCTGATACATTAAAAGGAACTGATAAAATTGTTTTGGTGAAAAACCCTGTAAACCCAGATTTAGCTTTATGGTTAGGTGGTGTTGAGCGTTTACACATGGCTGGAATCGAGAAATTAGGTGTTATTCACAGAGGTTTCTCTACTTACGAAAAAACAAAATACAGAAACATTCCAGAGTGGCAGATTGCTATCGAATTGCAAAACAAATTCCCTGATTTACCATTAATCATCGATCCATCTCACATTACAGGAGATCGTAAAATGATTTTCGAAGTAACTCAAGAGGCTTTAGACTTGAACTACGATGGTATGATTATCGAAACGCACATCGATCCAGACAACGCTTGGTCTGATGCGGCTCAGCAAGTAACTCCAGATGCTTTGAAACAAATCATTAAAGATTTGACTATCAGAAAAACGGATGATACTACAGATGAGTACAGCCAAAAAATGAAAAAACTAAGAGCTAACATCGACGTTTTGGATGCTAACTTATTAGAATTGTTAGGAAAACGTATGAAAGTGGCTGATGAAATTGGTCAAGTGAAAAAAGACGCTAACGTTGCGATTCTTCAAAACAACCGTTGGAACGAAATCTTAGGGAAAATGATTTTGGAAGGTGAGAAAAAAGGTCTTACTGAAGAGTTTGTTTTGAGAATGTTCAAAGCAATTCACCAAGAAAGTATTGGTCACCAAGAGAAAATTTTCAACGCATAATTTTGTTTTAAACCATATAAGTGATATAAGATGATTTAAGTTTTTTAAAAGCTTTGTTGTTGAGTTTAATTATATCACGCATTTAAAATTAGATTGTTTTTTAAAAATCCCTGTTGCTTTGAAAAAAGTGATGGGGATTTTTTTTGTTTTAAGAAGTGGCTATTTATATTCACTTATATAACTTATATGGTTTAAATTATTCATTTATCTTTGCAAAGATTTAGGTTTAGAATTTAAAAATCTAAAATCAGCAATTTAAAATTAAAGAATGACAGGAACCGTATACAAATCTACAGGAAGCTGGTACACCGTAAAATCTGAAAAAGGAGATTTTATAGAATGCCGTATGAAAGGGAAATTTAGAATAAAAGGTATCAAAAGTACCAACCCAATTGCTGTAGGCGATATTGTTGATTATGAATTGGAGGAAACGTCAGATGCCGTTACCGGAATGATTCATAATATTCACGAAAGAAAAAACTATATCGTTCGTAAATCGGTTAACTTGTCAAAACAGATTCATATTATTGCTTCCAATATCGATCAGGTTTTTTTATTGGTTACAATTGATAATCCGCCAACAACTACAAGTTTTATTGACCGTTTTTTGGTTACTGCCGAAGCTTACGGAATTGAAGCTATTTTGATTTTTAATAAAATCGATACTTTAAATGATCAGACTTTAGATGATCAGCTTTATTTGCAACATATTTATCAAGAAATTGGATATAAGTGTTTGAGAATTTCTTCAACAGAAAATAAAGGTGTTGACAAATTAAAGGAAATGATGATTGGTAAAGTAAGTATGTTTTCTGGACATTCGGGAGTTGGAAAATCAACTTTGGTCAATGCAATGGAACCTAGTCTTCATTTAAAAACAACAGTAATTTCAGAACAAAGTAAACAAGGACAACATACTACAACTTTTGCAGAAATGTACGATTTGTCTTTTGATGCCCGAATTATTGATACTCCAGGAATTAAAGGTTTCGGAATCGTTGATATGGAACCAACAGAAATCACCGATTATTTTCCAGAGTTTTTCAGATTGAAAGATCAATGTAAGTTTAACAACTGTTTACACAAAGAAGAACCGCATTGCGCCATAAAAGCTGCTTTAGAAAAAGATGAAATTGCTTGGTCGCGCTACAACAGTTATCTTAAAATCCTTGAAGGCGACGATGAGCATTATCGTACCGATACTTACGGTGAAGATCGCGCAGCGAGTGATGAAACACGTAAGTAAATAAAATCCAATTTTTAAATTCCAAATTCCAAAACAGAATACGAAAATGATTTATTGTAGTTAGATGCGCTGCAGTGCATCTAACATTAGAATTTAAAATCTCTTTAATCCTTTTAATCTGTGGCTAAAAATAAAATAAATGAAAGTTGTAATCCAAAGAGTTTCAGAAGTATCAGTGACCGTTGATAATAAAAGAACAGCCGATATTAAAAAAGGATTATTAGTATTAGTTGGAATTGAAGAAGTCGATACTCAGGAAGATATTGATTGGCTTGCTGGAAAAATCATAAAAATGAGAATCTTTGGTGACGAAAATGATGTCATGAACTGTTCGGTTCAGGATATCGACGGCGATATTATTGTTGTAAGTCAGTTTACGCTTCACGCATCAACCAAAAAAGGAAATCGCCCTTCTTATATAAAAGCCGCCAAACCAGATTTTGCAATTCCAATGTATGAAAACTTTGTTCAGGCATTAGAAAAAGAGTTGGAGAAGAAGGTTCAAACTGGAATTTTTGGTGCGGATATGAAAGTCAGCCTTTTAAATGATGGCCCAGTTACAATCGTAATGGATAGCAAAAACAGGGAGTAAAATATTATTAAACATTTGTTAAGGATTTCTGAAAATAATATATATTTGACGAAAATACCTACTAATGAAAAACCTGTTTTGCGCGTTATTTTTTATATTATTTACCGCCAATATTTCTGCTCAAAAGAACATATATCCTATAGCTGCCGTTGCTGATAGTTTAAAACAAAATGCGAATGCTGTTCTTCGTTTAAACCAAATGGATATCGTCATTGCTTCGCAAAGAAGTATGAGTATCAAAACTCAAAGAGTCGTTTCGGTTTTAAATGAAAAAGGTTTAAAAGATATTGATGCCTTTAGTCACTATGATAAAACAACTTCGATAAATAATATTGAAGCTATAGTTTATGATGCTTTAGGAAATGAGATAAAGAAAATCAAAAGAAAAGACTTTAGGGATCAGAGCGCTGTAAGCGGAAGTACACTTTTTTCAGATAACCGCGTGCTTTATTTAGATTATACCCCAATTTCGTATCCATTTACAATTGCTTTTTCGTGCGAGACTGAAACTTCAAATACAGCCTTTATACCGCAATGGTATTTTATTGATAGCTACAACTTGAGCGTAGAAAAATGTATTTTGAATATTACTTTTCCGAAAGGATTGGGATTTAAGAAAAAAGAGTTTCGATTTGATAATTTTAATATACAAAAAACAGCCGATACTGATACCAATTTAAGTTATATAGCAACGAATATAGTTGCTCAAAAACAAGAAGACCTTAGTCCTTCTCCTTCAGATCTTTTTCCTAAAGTTATGATGGGATTAGAAAACTTCCACTTAGAAGGAGTTGACGGAAATGCAACCACATGGGAAGCATTTGGTAAGTGGTATGGTGATAAAATCTTAACAGGAACAACTATTTTACCCGAAGAAACCAAAACAAAAATCAAAGCTCTTGTTGGAGATGAGAAAGATCCTGTCAAGAAAGCCAAAATCATTTACGATTATGTGCAAAAAAAATCCCGATATGTAAACATCGCAGTTGGCATTGGTGGCTGGAAACCTATGTTGGCAAATGATGTTGATCGTTTAGGATATGGCGATTGTAAAGCATTGTCAAATTATACAAAAGCACTTTTGCAAGTTGTAGATGTTCCGTCATATAATACGATTTTATATGGTGATCGCTACAAAGCAGATATTCAGTCCGATTTTGTATCGATGCAAGGAAACCATATGATTCTCGCAATTCCAAATAAAGATAAATACATCTGGCTAGAGTGCACAAGTCAGGAAGATCCGTTTGGTTATCAGGGAACTTTTACTGATGATCGTGATGTTTTGGTTGTAAAGCCAGAAGGAGGAGAAATTGTTCGTACTAAAATCTACGATGATAAAGGAAATACTCAAGCTGGCAAAGGAGTCTACACAATTGATGGAGCTGGAAATTTTTCAGGAACATTAAAAATAGCATCAGAGGGAAGCCAGTATGCTACTAAATTGCGCGTTGAGACCATGCAACCAAACGAAAAAGAAGATCATTACAAAGATTATTGGGATAATATCAGCAATTTGAAATTGGGTAAAATAACTTTTACCAACGATAAAGAGAACATTCGTTTTACTGAAGATGTTCAGTTAAGTGCTGCAAATTATGGAACGTTGACTGGGAATAAAATGATTTTTGTAGTTGACGCTTTTAATCAGTATACAGGAAATGTAAAACGAATTAGAAACCGAAAAAATCCATTTCAAATTCAGCGTGGCTATTTAGATACAGATGAAATCGAGATAAATCTTCCCGAAGGTTATCAGATAGAATTCCTGCCTTCAAATTATGAGCTAAAAGGAAAATTTGGTGAGTACAAAACAGAAATCATTAAAAAAGACAATAACAAATTGACTTATAAAAGATCAATGTTTTTGAACAAAGGAAATTATACAAACAAAGAATATGATGAGTATCGTTTGTTTATGGAACAAGTTTCTCGAAACGATAATGCTAAGATAATATTGACCAAAAGTTAACAATTATAACCTAAAATAAACCAAAAATTACCAATGAAAATTATTAAATTATTTAGTCTCACTGTGATTTTATTGATAGCTTCAAAAGCAATGTCGCAGGAATTTAAATTAGGAAAAGTATCCATTGCAGAATTAGAACAAAAAGTGCATCCGAAAGACTCTACAGCTGCAGCAGCGATTTTGTATAAAAGAGGGACAGCAAGAGTTGAATATGATCCTAATGATGGTTTTGTCATATTAACTGATGTGGAAACTAGAATTAAAATTTATAAAAAAGAAGGATACGATTGGGCTAATCAGGAAGTATGGTATTACAATACTACTAATTTAAAAGAAAAAGTCTTTTTTGATGATGCTGTTACTTATAATTTAGTGAATGGTAAAATTGAGAAAACAAAGCTAAAGAGCGATGGGGTTTTTGATGAAGTCTTGAATAAATACAGAGGTCAGAAGAAAATGACAATGCCGAATGTAAAAGAAGGTTCTGTAATAGAGTTTCGATACACTATAAAATGTCCGAGTGATAGAATCATTAGAGAATGGGCTTTTCAATCCAGCATTCCTGTTAATTATTCTGAGTTCTCAACTTTTATTCCTGAATATTATGTTTTTAATTCAAGACAAAAAGGATATCTTTTTCCGAAAGTTACTACAACAAAAAATCCAAAATCTATAACTTTTAATATTAAAGAAAGAAATAGTGGATATGCTTCTAAAACTACTTCTTTTTCAACAGAGAAACTTGATTATATAGAGAATCAGAGCACTTTTATTGCTGTAGATTTACCGGCAATGAAAGATGAGTCTTATGTAAATAATATAGAAAACTATATGTCAGCGGTTTCTCATGAGTTATCATTGACAAAGTTTCCAAATTCTCCAATGAAAGAATATTCTTCAGATTGGAATTCTGTTGTAAAAACAATTTATGAATATGACGATTTTGGCCCTGAATTAAATAAAACAGGATATTTTGAAGAGGATTTAAAAAAGCTGCTTGCAGATACTAAAACGTCAGAAGAAAAGATTTGGGTTATTTTTAATCATGTAAAATCAAACGTAAAATGGAACAATTACACAGGGTATAGCTGTGATAATGGGGTAAAAAAAGCCTACAAAGAAAAAACAGGAAATATTGCCGATATAAATTTAATGCTTACAGCAATGTTGCGTTATTCGGGTTTAACTGCAAATCCAGTTTTAGTTAGTACGCGCTCAAACGGAATTGCCCTGTTTCCAAACAGAACGGCATTCAATTATGTAATTGCTGCTGTCGAAACTCCAAACGGATATATTTTACTAGATGCTTCAGAAAAATTTTCGATTCCGAATGTTTTACCGCTAAGAGTTTTGAATTGGTCAGGAAGATTGATCAGAAAAGACGGGTCGTCGGAAGAGATTAATTTAATGCCAGAAAAAACTTCGGCCGATAATGTTTTTATGAATTATAGTATTGATAATACTGGGAAAGTTACAGGTAAAACAAGAAGACAGTGCATGGATTATAATGCAATGATTACACGAAGTAATATTGAAAGCTTAAAAGAAGAAGAATATTTAGAAAAACTAGAAAACCAAAATAATAAAATAGAAATTAGTGAGTACTCAAAAACGAATGAAAAAGATATGCTTCTTCCTATTATAGAAACGTATTCTTTTACAGGAAATAATCTATGCGAGCTAATTGGCGATAAAATATACGTAAGTCCAATGTTGTTTTTTACCAACGATAAAAACCCTTTTAAGCAAGAAGTGCGAGAATATCCAGTTGATTTTAGTTATCCTTTTGCAGATAAGTATAATATCACAATTAAGATTCCAGAAGGTTTTGCAGTTGAAACATTGCCAGCTCCGGCGGCACTAACAATGGAAGATAATCTGGGTGCTTTTAAATTTAATATTGCAGCCAATGGTGATACTTTACAATTGTCTATTTTACATCAGATAAATGAAGCGATTGTTTCTACCGAAAAGTATGATATGCTAAAAGAATATTATAAGACGATGATTGCCAAACAAACAGAAAAAATCGTTTTAAAACGTATTTAAATTATGCTAAGAATTTCCCTAGTTTATATTGCCTTTTTTTGGAGCGCAATGACGATTCAAGCCCAAAATTATGAATTGGGAAAAGTAACAATTGCCGAATTAAATGAAAAAGTTCACCCTAAAGATAGCAGCGCACCCGCTGCTATCTTGTTTAAAAAGGGAAGAACTTATTTTGGTTATAACAAAGACGTTGGATTTTATGCCAATCATGTATGTGAAGTAAAAATCAAAATCTATAAGAAAGAAGGTTTAAATTGGGCAGACCAGAAAGTGCGTTATTATATCGGGTATGAAAATTTAAATGAGGATCGTTTAGAGTTTTCAGAAGCGGTGACTTACAATTTAGAGAACGGAAACATTGTAAAAACAAAACTAAATAATCAGGGAGAATTTAAAACCAAGATTAATAAGTATTGGAAAGAAAAGACTATTACTTTACCCAATGTAAAAGTGGGGGCTATTATTGAGTACAAATATGTTTTGAGGTCAGAAAATCTTGTGAAATTCCCTGATTTCGACATTCAGTTTGATATTCCTCTTAACTATTTTTATTATAAAACACAGATTCCAGAGTTTTATATCTATAAACCGCTTTTGATTGGAGGAATTCCGCTTGAAACAGAATCTAAATTTACAAATGGTAGTCAGAGCTTTGATAACCTCTACAGTCAGACAAGCTCATTTAGCTATAAACAAATTGAAACTTTTTATACAGGAAAAGACGTTCCAGCATTAAAAGAAGAACCTTATATTAATAATCTTGAAAATTATCGTGGAAGCATTCAGCAAGAACTTGAAAGGGTTCGTCTTCCTGATCAGCCTGTAAAAGACTACAGTTTAACTTGGGAAGGTGTTGCCAAAACTATTTTTAAAGACGAAAGCTTTGGAAAACAGCTTAATCAAGGGGCTTTATTTACGGATGATCTGAATACATTATTGACTAACGTAGACGATAAAAAAGAAAGATTGAATCTGATTTTTACGTATGTCAAAAATCGAATGAATTGGAACGAAATTAATAGTTGTTATACAGAAAAAGGAGTTGAAAAAGCTTATAAAGAACAAACTGGAAATGTTGCAGAGATCAATTTTATTTTGATAAATATGCTTCGAGCAGCAGGTATAGAAGCAAATCCTGTTTTGGTAAGTACAATTCAAAATGGACTTCCGGTTTATCCCACAAGAACAGGATTCAATTACGTTATAGCGGCAGCCGAAATTGATGGTAAAAGAATTCTTTTGGATGCAACTCGTAAGCTTACAGCTCCCAATATTTTGCCATTAAATGTTCTAAATTGGAAAGGAAGGTTAATTACGAAAGATGGAAATTCGCAAGAAATTGAATTAGATCCGGCAATACAGTCGAAAGAGATTTACAGCCTTGTAGTCAAAATTGAACCTGACGGAAAAATGAACGGGCAGGGTAGAGTGCAGCGAACAGAATATGATGCCTATAGTTTTAGAGAAGAAAACAAAGCTAAAACGGAAGACGCTTATCTTGAAAAATTTGAGAATAATTTAGGAGGTTTGAGTATTTCAAATTATAAAATAGAGAATCAGAAATCAAATTTAGATCAGTCTGTTATTGAAACTTTTTCTTTTGTTTCAGGCAGTCGTTCGGATATTATCCAGGGTAAGATTTTTGTCAATCCACTATTGTTTTTTACGCGAAGTAAAAATCCTTTCAATCAGGAAAAAAGACAAATGCCAGTTTATTTCGGATATAAAAACATGGAAAAGTACAATTTTAGTATTCAGATTCCAGAAGGATATGCTGTAGAATCTATTCCAAAACCGGTAAAAATAACTTCAGAGGACAAACAGATGTCCTTTATCTTAAATTTTTCAGTTACAGAAAACAAAATTCAAATTGTAAGCCAAAAAGAAATCAACAATAGTATTTTTGCAGCGGAGGATTACGGAATGATAAAAGAGTTTTTTCAGAAGATGATCGTAAGCCAAAATGAAAAAATAATTCTTAAAAAGATATAGAAGATGGATTTGAAAAATGCACAGTTAGATGTTGATACCTGGATAAAAGAACATGGAGTTCGTTACTTTAATGAATTGACCAATATGGCGCAGCTTACAGAAGAAGTTGGCGAGGTTGCCAGAATTATTGCACGTCGTTACGGAGAACAATCTGAAAAAGAAAGTGACAAAAACAAAGATTTAGGAGAAGAATTGGCAGATGTTGTTTTCGTAGTGCTGTGTTTGGCCAATCAAACAGGAATCGATTTACAAGCGGCTTTTGACAAAAAAATGGATCTGAAATCGGTTAGAGATAAAGATCGTCACAAAAACAACGATAAATTGAAATAATTGTGAAATATCGCTTATAAGTTTTGAATTATGGGTTTTGAATTTTGAATTATGAATGGGGAGTGGTAAATTGCGGGGCTGAATTATGTTTCTAATCATTCATAGTTCATAAGTCACAACTTACAATTAAAAAAATGAATTTAAAACTAAGCACGAATTCAATATTCACTATTGATGATTCGCAACTAAATATTACAGGTTCTAAAAGTGAAACGAACCGTTTGTTATTACTAAAAGCATTATTTCCAAACATCACTTTAGCCAATACTTCAAACTCAGACGACAGCGAAGTAATGCAGAAAGCTTTGGCTGGAAATGACGAAATCGTAGACATTCACCACGCTGGAACTGCAATGCGTTTTTTAACTGCTTATTTTTCTGTTAATGAAGGTAGGGAAGTAGTTCTGACAGGTTCAAGCAGAATGCAAGAACGCCCAATCAAAATCTTGGTTGATACTTTAAGACAATTGGGAGTTGAAATCTCTTATGAAAAAGAAGAAGGATATCCGCCAATTCGAATTAAAGGAAAAAAAGTTACGGCTTCAAAAGTAAACTTGGCAGCAAATGTGAGCAGTCAATATATTTCGGCACTTTTATTAGTGGCTTCAAAATTAGACAATGGTTTAGAGTTGACTTTAGAAGGAGAAATTACTTCAATTCCATACATCAAAATGACCTTGGCTCTGCTAAATGATTTAGATATTCAAACAAGCTTTGAAGGAAATGTAATCAAAGTATTTCCTAAAGAATCAGTTGAAACTAAAGAAATGGTTGTTGAGTCTGACTGGAGTTCTGCTTCATATTTCTTTAGCTTAGTTGCTTTGGCCGATGCAGCAAAAATTACTTTGAGTAGTTACAAAGAAAACAGTCTTCAGGGAGATTCAGAATTAGTTTCTCTTTACGAAAAAATGGGCGTGAAAACGACTTTTCAAAACAACAAAATGACTTTGGAAAAAGTAGCTGGATTCAATTATCAAGATGTAAATTTTGAATTAAATAATACACCAGATATCGCTCAGACAATTGTAGTAACTTGTTTAGGTTTAGGAATTGGATGTCACCTAACAGGACTTCATACTCTAAAAATTAAAGAAACAGATCGACTAGAAGCTTTAAGAATTGAGCTTACAAAATTAGGAGCAAATATTTCAGTTACTAATGATAGCTTGACTTTATTGCGTTCTGGCGATATTAATCATGATGTGCATATTGCAACTTATAATGATCACCGTATGGCAATGGCATTTGCTCCATTAGCTATCAAAGTGCCAATTATTATTGATGATGCTGAAGTAGTTTCTAAATCGTATCCGGATTTCTGGAATGATTTAAAAGCTTTAAACTTTCAAATCTCAGAATTGTAAATTTTTTTTTGAACCATATAAGAAAATGTAAGTTCATTTAAATTAAAGCGCAATAAAACATAGCCTCTGGTTTTAACCAGAGGTCTTTTTATGTCTAAGTTTGAATATAAACGCAAAGTTTGTCATTTCGACGAAGGAGAAATCTCCGCAAGTAGCTCCGCAATCAAAATCTAATCTTTGTCGAGTTTCTTGTGGAGATTTCTCCTTCGTCGAAATGACAATAAAATGCTGAAAATGTTTTTTGTAGAAAAAAAACGTTTTTAATGGTTCTAGAAACCTCACTAAATCAAGGACTTTTGAAAATAAAAGCCAAAACACTTGACAACGCCTATCTCACAATCGTATATTTGCAACCGATTTAAATTTTTAGATAAACAAATCTAAAAGCTACACTCTAAAATCAACAACTCAAATATGAAATTATCACACTTCAATTTCAATTTACCGAAAGAACTTTTGGCTGAATTTCCAGCAGAAAACAGAGATGAATCTCGTTTAATGGTAATTGACCGTAAAAAAAACACAATCGAACATAAAATGTTTAAAGACGTGATCAACTATTTTGATGACGGAGACGTTTTAATTCTTAATAATACAAAAGTTTTCCCTGCTCGTTTGTACGGAAACAAAGAAAAAACTGGAGCTAGAATTGAAGTTTTCTTATTAAGAGAATTAAATTCAGAGCAACGCCTTTGGGATGTTTTAGTAGATCCTGCTAGAAAAATCCGTATTGGTAACAAACTTTATTTTGGTGATGACGATTCGTTAGTTGCTGAGGTAATTGACAATACAACTTCTCGTGGTAGAACTTTACGTTTCTTATACGATGGTTCTTATGAAGAATTCAGAAACAAATTGACTGAACTTGGAGAAACTCCAATTCCTAAATACATCAACAGAGAAGTAACTGCTGAAGATGCTGAAAGATACCAAACTATCTATGCAAAAGAAGAAGGAGCTGTAGCGGCACCAACTGCTGGTTTGCACTTCTCAAAACACCTTTTGAAAAAATTAGAAATCAAAGGGGTGAACTTTGCTGAGGTAACTTTACACGTAGGTTTAGGAACATTTAACCCAGTTGAGGTTGAAGATTTATCTAAACATAAAATGGATTCTGAGGAATTAATCATTACTCAAGAAGCTTGTGATATTGTTAACGAAGGAAAAGCAAAGAAAAAACGTATCTGTGCTGTAGGAACAACTTCTATGCGTGCCATCGAAAGTTCTGTTTCTTCTGCAAATACTTTGAATCCATACGAAGGATGGACAAATAAATTTATTTTCCCTCCTCACGATTTCAGTATTGCAAACTGTATGATTACAAACTTCCACACACCAAAATCAACATTATTAATGATGATTTCTGCTTTCTGTGGTCACGATTTAATGAAAAAAGCATATGAAGAAGCGATCAAAGAAGGATACAAATTCTATTCTTACGGAGATGCAATGTTAATCTTATAATCGTTGTAAAGATTTTGATAGAATAAAACCCGTCATTGACGGGTTTTTTTAATTTTTGGGTGTTATCTAAAAGATTTTGAAATTCGTGGCAATATGCTTTCAATTATTTCTTTATATTTTGTATCGTACATAATATGTAAACTATAAATTTGTCCTTTTTTAAAAATGGTTTTCTGATAGTTTATAATATTATTATTCTTTTCACTAATCACAAAAAAATTATCCTTCAAAGTATTATATTTAATACCTGTTTCAGTCTTAATACGTTGTTTGTATTCGTCTGTTAGATCTTTTTTTGTGCTTTTCCCATACATTTCTATGTAAAAAATTGTGTTTTTGTTTGGATTATCAGTAAGATAGCTGTCATAATATTGTATTTGAGAATTTGTAAAAATTCCTTCTTTGAAGTAACTAGGAAATTCAATCGTTACATCGTAATATTGATTATTTATTTTAAATATCTTCCAATTATTGGTCTGTGCTTTTGCTATTAATGTTATTAATGAGAAAAAAGTAATAAAGATTTTTTTTGAAAATTTCATTTTATTGTAATTGAGATCTGAATTTAGATATTCAAAGTTGAAACACTGTAAAATTAGTAGTTTTTTGGCTACAAAATGTTAAAATTTAATTAATTATTTAGATTTAGTATTGTCGATTTTTGGATGAATTAGCTAATTGTGTGTACTATATTCTAAAAGTTGTTATTTTAGCATCCAAAACAAAAACACAATGACTTTTCAAAATACACGCGAATTTGCACGAGAGCTAGATTCGAAAGATGCATTAAAACATTATCAAGACCAATTTATTTTTCCTAAAGTAAATGATAAACGAGTAATCTATTTTACAGGAAACTCATTAGGATTACAGCCAAAACGTACCAAAGCCTATATTGATGAAGTAATGAATGACTGGGCAGAATTGGCTGTTGAAGGTCATTTTTATGCCGAAAAACCTTGGTGGGATTATCAGGAAAGATTTGCAGAACCGTTGAGTAAAATTGTTGGTGCACTTCCGTCTGAAGTTACAGTGATGAATACTTTGACAGTAAATCTTCACTTATTGATGGTTTCTTTTTATCAGCCAAAAGGGAAACGTTATAAAATTATCTGCGAAGAAAAAGCTTTTCCGTCAGATCAATATATGTTTCAGAGCCAAGTGAATTTTCACGGATACAAACCTGAAGATGCGATTGTAGAAATTAAACGCAGAGAAGGAGAACATAATATTCGTCTAGAAGATGTTTTATCCAAAATTGAAGAAGTTGGAGATGAATTGGCTCTAGTTTTAATTGGCGGAGTAAACTATTATACAGGACAAGTTTTTGATATTAAAACGATAACCGCAGCAGGACAAAAAGTTGGAGCAAAAGTAGGTTGGGATTTGGCTCACGCTGCTGGAAATATCAAACTAGAACTTCACGATTGGAATGTAGATTTTGCCGCTTGGTGCAGTTATAAATATATGAACTCAGGACCAGGAAATGCTTCTGGTTGTTTTGTTCACGAAAAGCATCATAATTCAAATCTGCCAAGATTTGCAGGTTGGTGGGGACACAACAAAGAACGTCGTTTTAAAATGGAACCTACTTTTGACCCAGTTCACGGCGCAGACGGATGGCAAATTAGTAACTTACCAGTTCTATCTTTAGCGCCATATTTAGCATCTGTAGAAATGTTTGCTGAGGTTGGAATGGATGCTTTAATTAAAAAACGTGACCATATTACTTCATATCTGGAATTTATTCTTCACGAGATTGATAAAGAAGTAGAAAGTACTTTCGAAATCATTACTCCTTCAAATCCTGAAGAAAGAGCTTCGCAATTATCTGTTTTTCTTCATGGAGAAGGAAGAGCTTTGTTTGATTATTTAATGAAAAATGGTGTCATTACAGATTGGCGTGAACCAAACGTTATTCGTCTTGCACCGGTTCCTTTGTATTGTTCTTATGAAGACATGTATGACTTTGGACAAATTCTTAAAAAAGGAATTTTAGGGAAATAAATAATAATCTCGCAATCCCGATAGGTATCGGGATTGCGAGATTAAATCATCAGTTTAAAAAATAAAACTCAGCGAGAAACACCGCAAAAATCTTCAAATCTTATAAACTTTCTTAAAAATTCTGTAATAACCATTATAGCAGATATTAAGAACTTTGTGATGTATAATTATTTAAAAACTTATAATCATGAAAGGCTTATATATTTTATTGACCGTGATATTTTTAACTTCTTGCCAAAACCAAAGCAAAGAAGATATAAATAAAGCCAAACAAGCCAGCATTGATTCAATGAAAGTTGAGATTAACAAACAGCGTGTTATCGATTCGATGAAGACTGAAATGGCGAAATTAAATGAAGAGAAGATCGAAGCTCAAAAAGAGAAAGTTGTTGTAGTGCATCAGCAAGATGCAACGGCTGCTGCACCAGCTAAAAAGAAAGGTTGGAGTGCGACTGCTAAAGGAGCTGTAATTGGTGCTGGAGTAGGTGCTGCAACAGGAGCAATTGTTAGTAAGAAAAAAGGAGAAGGTGCCATTATTGGTGGTTTAGCCGGAGCTGCAGTTGGAACAGGAACAGGAGCTGTTATTGACAGTAAAAACAAAAAGAAAGAATAGTTATTCTATGCATAAAAAGAAACCCCAAATTAGCTGATAATTTGGGGTTTTCAATTTTAAACCAACTCTGAAACGGGAATTTTTATACCAACTAATTCTGATTTACAAGAATCGAGTTGATTTAAGTCTCCTTTAAAGGCTATAGTCGATTCAAATAAATTTTTATAATACTCAATTCCATCTAACAGATTAGATTTAAAAGTAGTCCATTTTTTAAGTTGAGCTGCTGTAAGTTCTCCAGAAACAGATTGAATCTCATTTCTAAAATAAGTAACATACATTTTAAGCTCTTTTATAAACAAGTTTGGGCGTTCGGTTCTAATAATCGATTTTCCTTGATAAATATGATGAATCATATCTTTTAAAGAAACTTCTTGATCAAAATAAGCTAAGTTCGGGCCCGGACAAATGACAACGCCTTGCGCTTGACCTTTTATTTTTATATCATTTTCTAGATAAGAAGCATTGGCCAGACCAACACATAAACATGATTTTTCGGTAATCTTGACTTTGCTTTTTTCAAATTCATCAGTAGATAGCGAATCTTTTTTTGCCTCTAATTCTTCCAATTTTATATCCTGATATTTTTTTGAAGCTGTGCAAATTCCGTGTGGGTCGTATTCTCTGCTTAAAGCTAAAAATTTCTTCGGACACGAACTTCCAGCTTTATTTTCGTGAATTCGTTTTTGTTTTAAAAACTCATTCGTGGTTCCTTTCAAAGTATTAAATGGAACTCCCAATGGAGAGATATTGCTTAAGTAAAAATCATCTTCTTTGGCATTCATTAATAAGTTGCGAGTTTCTTTATCGACAGATGTTGCTTCTGGAACCAATAAAAATGGCGAACCCCAACCTACAGAATCAACTTTATATTTGTCTAATAAAAACTCATGTTCTGCCGCTGTTCCAACTCCGCCTTGGACTGTAATTTTTAACTCTAAAGAATTTTCAGGAACAGGCAGATTTTTGGCCTGTAAAGCTTTAATCATTAAATCGTGGGCTGATTGTACCAATTGATCTTTTTTCTGCTTGAATTCCTCTAAAATGGTGCCCAATAAGAGGCCGTCAGTAGCAAAAGCATGTCCGCCACAGTTTAATCCCGATTCTATTCTGTATTCTGAAACCCAAAGCCCTTTTTTAGCCAAGAAATTTCCTTGAATCATAGCCGATCTAAAATCACTTACTTTTAAGATGATTTTCTTTCTGAGCTCATTATTTTCATTTGGAAAAAAATCTTTGAAGTTTTCGAAATAGCCAAACAATCTCGGATTCATTCCAGCGGAAAGCACTACTGAAGATTCCAAATTACTATTGGCAAAACCTCTTAACGCAGCATGCGCGTCGTTAAACTCAACTGGAAGCTGTTCGTTTTTGATGAAATTATCTTTGTCTAATTTCGTCATGATGTTTACATCAATTTCTCCTGGAAAAAGGTGTGTTTCGATATAATTTTGAATATTTTCCTTAAAAGCAATTCCGTCGTCCAATAAATTCTGAAATCCTTTTTTGATATCAGAAGTATTCGGCAGGATCGACATGAAGTTTTCTAAAGCCGTTTTGCTTTCAGCCAATTCTGTTTTAAAGTTTTCGAATTTCTCTTTTACAATTTTATCAACTAAATTCAAATAAGAGGTAATTCTTTCAGCGCGGTAATCATGAAATTTCTGGGTAATTTCTTCATAAGGAATGTTGAATTTGGTGCTGTAAAAATTACGCATCTTCTCAATCAGATCATCGTCTGCCAAGGCAACAACAGATGAAATTCCGTACTGCGCTACTCGAATAGGACTGTCAATGGTATAAGCAAGTCCCATTACTGGAATATGAAAAGTATGCAGATTATTTTTTGTCATTTGTATTCGGATTAAAATAGTGACAAATGAAAAAAAATATTTTCTCCTAAAACCTGATAAATGTCAGGTTTGCAGATTGGTTGCCACGAATTACACGAATTAACACAAATTGATTTTTTAAATCAGCCAGTAAGAATTAGTGAAAATTAGTGTAATTCGTGGCTAAAAAAAACTCCTAAATCAAAATCTTCTTCAAAGATTCGGCTATGCTTCTCCACAAAAGGTTGTAGAACGATCTGTCTTGAAGACGTTCTACTTCAACTTCGGCTGTTTTGGGTTCGTTTTTCGAATCGTTTTTAACTAATAAATTGGCAACAGCAGTTTTGAGTTTGGCCTCTTTTTCTGGTTTATTTTTTTTATATAATTTGACTTTGAGATCGTCATAATCTAGAGAAGCATTTCCTTTTGAGCCATTATCATTTCCGTAGAAATTAAATCGGTATTTATTGAAAGTTCCAGTAAAAGTTGTGTTGATGTATGGTTTGGTGAATCTTGTCATTCCTTGAACGTTAAAATTCGAAATCACGCCTTGAATATGAAATCCGTCACTTTTGTCCAGAACATTAAAACTCCAATCGACATCAAGAGGAGAATTTTTCATAAAAATACATTTGACCTTGATTTTTAAATCATCTGTTTTTGTTAAGCCAAAACCGCTTTTTAAATTGGTAGCCTGCAAATTGAATTTATCGAAAGTTAAAACTCCAGGACCTTTGGCAAAATCAAGTTCCTCTTCATAAACCAATTTCGATTTTAAAACTTGCAATGTGTCAATTTGAAGCGGAAATTTTAGATTTCGCAATAAATGGTTGTAAAGATACTTTTTGCTCGGATCGTCTTTCAGCATTTTACCACGATAAATATTGGCATCAAAATGATGAATTACAAGCGAATTGGCTTTAAAATAAAGACGGTCATTTTTGAAACCCCAGTCCATTTTTGCGACTTGAGCCGAATCAAATTTTAAATTGTAAATGTCCTTTTCTTTTTCAAGACGCTTTAAAAATTCGTATCGTTCAAATTGGGGAAGATTAGAAAAATTATTAATCTTTAAAAAATTCTTTTCGGTGCTTATTTTTCCAATATTGATGTAATAGAAACCATTTGGTCTGTAAAACAAACTGTCGCAAACCAAGGCGTAGTTTTTATATTGAAGCGGAATTTTTTCTTTTAATGTAGCATCGGTAATTAATATTCCTTCCAATTTTAAAAGAACTTTTTTTATGCTGAAAATAGGTTTTTCTGTATCTAAAGAGACAACATCAACAGATCCGTCGTTGAGGTAAATATTAGAAACTGCAATAATTTTTCGAAAAGGATCAATAATTTCTTTTTCAATGCTTTTACTGTTATTGATTAATTTTTCGCCTTTTTTGTATAAAATGATTCGCGGTTTATTGATTATAATGCTTTCCGCCTGAATGATATCCCGAAAAGCCAAATCCCAAATATTGAAGTGTTTTATAGTGATAGATTCGATTTTAGAGAAAAGTCCATTTTTGCTATCTTTTGGTTCATTTTTCGGGCTAACCAATAAAGTCTGTGCGTTGATATTTCTAGAAAAAAGAGAGACTTCAATTTTTTCATAATTGATATTATAAGCCGTTTTATTTTTTTCGTGAATAATAATCGGAAGCTGTTTTTTGATCCAGTAATTCAGCCCGATATTGACAAGAATTACAAGGGCAAGCAGAGAAAGTACGACAATAGCTATTTTTTTATAGATGGACATTTATAGTATTAATTTTAAATACATAAATTTAGAGTTTTAAAGACGGCTGTCTCTTATAAAATTTTGCGGAAAAGTTATATCATTACAAATTTCATTTTTTTAGAATATGAGAATAATTAAAAAAATCTTGTTGACATTATTGGTTCTTATTGTGATTCTTGCGATTGGTTTGTGCGCTTATATTTTTCATTTAAAACCGAAATATGAAGGTTCATTAGAATTAAAAAATCTTGAGAAAGAAACCACAGTCTATTTTGATGATTTTGGAGTGCCTCATATTTATGCAGATTCTGAAAAAGATGCTATGCGAGCACTTGGTTATGTGCATGCGCAGGAAAGATTATGGCAAATGGAATTGTTACGTCGAATAGCGCCGGGACGTTTATCTGAAATTTTTGGTGGAGTCGCGCTTAAAAATGACAAGTTTTTTGCGGGAATAGGAATTGAAGAAGCTTCAGCAAAAGCGATTGCAAAGTTGGATAAAAACAGCGAAAGCTATAAACTCACTCAAGCATATTTAGACGGAATTAATCAGTATTTAGAAGAAGGAGTAACGCCAATTGAGTTTACTTTGGTTGGCGTAAAAAAGCAAAAGTTTACTATAAAAGACGTTTATAATATTTTTGGATATATGTCTTTTAGTTTTGCTATGGCGCAGAAAACAGATCCATTGTTGACAGACATAAAAAATAAATACGGCGCTGCTTATTTGAAAGATTTAGGTATTGAAGGAGAATTCAATACTACTAGAATTAAAATCTCAAAAGAGAAAACTGAAGAATACACCGAGATTTCAAAATCTATAACTGCAATGTTGGATCAGTCTCCGATTCCGCCGTTTGTTGGAAGTAATAGCTGGGTTGTTGGGCCTCATAAATCGAAAACTGGGAAAGTTATTTTTGCGAATGATCCGCATATTGGATTTTCTCAGCCTGCCACTTGGTACGAAGCGCATATTGTAACTCCGAAACACGAATTGTATGGCTGTTATTTGGCAGGAACTCCATTTCCGCTTTTGGCACACAATAGAAATTATGCTTACGGCTTAACGATGTTTGAAAATGATGATATCGATTTTTATCAAGAAAAAAACAAAGCAGACGATGCTTCTCAATATCAGACACCGACAGGTTTCAGTAAATATGAAATCAGAAAGAAAACGATTAAAGTAAAAGATTCTTCGGATGTTGTCTTAACAATAAAGATTACGCGTCACGGACCAGTTATGAATGATTTTATAGATCGTTTAGAAAAGAAAAATCCAATTGCAATGTCATGGACGTATACGCGAGAACCAATCTTGATTCTAGATGCTGCTTACGGACTTTCGCATGCTAAAAACACTACCGATTTTAAAAAATCGGTTAGTTTAATTGCCGCTCCTGGATTGAACGTAATGTACGGCGATGCCAAAGGAAACGTGGCTTGGTGGGCGAGCGGGAAATTGTATCGACATAATGAGGGAGTTAACACTCATTTGATTTTAGACGGTTCAAGCGGAAAAGATGATATTACGAAGTTTTTGGATTTTGAAAAAAATCCATCAGCTGAAAATCCAGAATGGGGATATGTGTATTCTGCCAATAATCAGCCGGAAGCTATAGATAATGGTTATTTGTATCCAGGATATTATCTGCCAGAAGATCGCGCTAAAAGAATTTCAGGAATTCTAGATGCAAAATCAGACTGGGATAAAGAAGCCATCAGTAAAATGATTTACGATAATACTTCTGATGTGGCCGTTGAAACTACTAAAAACTTAATTGCAGCTTTAGATAATAAACCGCTTTCCTATAATGAAAAAGAGATTCTGGGTGTTTTAAAATCTTGGAAAGGAACAACAAATTTAGAAGATGTTGCACCAACGATTTATAACAAATGGATTTATTTGTATCTGAAAAACACATTTGAGGATGAAATGGGCAAAGACAACTTCAATTTATTTTTAGGAATTTCTCTAGGAAAACAAGTTATCGCCAATCAGATAAAAAATGAAAATTCGGTTTGGTGGGATAATATCAAAACAAAAAATGTGAAAGAAACGAGAACAGAGGTTGTTTCAAAATCTTTTCATGACGCTGTTATTGCTTTGCAAAATCAGTTAGGAGAAAATATTGCAGAATGGAATTGGGGAAAAGTGCATACGGTAGAACACGAACATCCATTAGGAAAAGTCAAAGCGCTTCGCGGATTATTTAATGTTGGGCCTTTTAATTCTCCAGGTTCAAATGAAGTAATCAATAATTTATTTTTCGGATTTAATGACGAAGGAAAATATTACACCAAAGGCGGACCTTCAACAAGAAGAATTGTCGATTTTGCCGATGTAGAAAATAGCTGGAGTATTTTGCCAACAGGTCAATCTGGAAATCCTTTCAGCAAACATTATAGCGATCAAGCCGAAATGTACAATGCAGGAAAGTTCAGAAAAATGAAATTGAACAAAGACGAAATTATAAAAACATCGACAAAATTGGTTTTAAAACCGAAGAAATAAAATTTTGTTTCAAGTTTAATGTTTCAAGTTTTAGCCTTTGTCAAAGTTTTAAACTTTGACAAAGGCTAAAAAAAACTTAGAACCTTAGTATCTCAGAACCTTAGCACCTTATTTAGAAATATACTTTCCCTTCACAATATCATCAGCAAAAATGTTCAGATTATTAATAAGCACTTTATTGTTGGTCATAACATTTTGCGTTTGATAAAGTGGATCTTTTTCATAGGCTTTCAATAAAGTTTCCAGTTCAACTTCATCAAAAACAACAAAACTGTTGTAAATCGCATCTCTAAAATTTTTGTAATTGATGCTTTGGGTAATTTCCATTGCTTTTTGTTCGTTCCAGCCTTCTTTTGCCGAAGCTTCATTTATTTTAGATAAGCAAAAATCGATCACATAGTTTTTATAACGTGCTGCTTCAACAATTTTATCAATTATAATTTTGTTTTGCTGACTTGGCATCAGTGGCTGATTGTTTTGCGATAAGGATTTAGAAGAAATAAAAAGGCATAATAATACAGCTAAGAAATTGTGATTTTTTAGATTTTTCATAGGTCATTCAATTATTTTGGGTGGGCTAAAATAGTACTTTAGAAAAATAAATCATCAGGTTTGAATGTCCCAAGTTGTAACAAAAAAAGCTCCGAAAAAACAGATTTTGAATCTGCTTTTTCGGAGCCATTTTTTAAGAATTTAAGCTATAATTATCTGTCTTTATTTTTTAGAAAGTTCTTCCAAAACCTTTTTTCCGCCTTCATTTGTAGGATCCAATTCAACAGATTTCTTGTAGTTAACCATTGCTAGTTTTTTATCTCCATTAGCCAAATAAGCTTCGCCTAAACTATCATAAGCATTTCCAGATTTTGGAAAAGTATCAACATTGATTTTGAAAACTTCAATGGCTTCTTTCTTTTTTCCAGTTTGCAATAATTGATATCCAACTCGGTTCATATCGCCTTCTTTAATCGCATAAGTTGGATCGGTTTTTAGCTTTTTGTAAGTTTCTGTTCCTGCTGTTGCACCTTTTTCAGTATAAACATCTAATAAATCAAGAGCCAGAGATTTTTTCGGCTGATTAAATGGCTGATTGTATAAAATATTGCGAATTGCAGTATTCATTTCGCCTAAAACAGTTCCGCCAGTATTATTCAATAAAACAACAAGATTTTTATCTTTAGGAATACGCGAAATAATGGTATTAAATCCGTTGATTCCACCTCCGTGCTCAACAACAGTCAATTTATCGTTTCCGTTTGGCACTTCATAAGTTGACCATCCGTATCCGTAGAAACCATTCCAAGCTTTGATGTAAGGTTTGAATAAAGATTCCATTGATTTTTCAGAAAGCAATTTATTGGTATAAAGAGCCTGATCCCATAAATACAAATCTTCTACAGTAGAATACAAAGATCCTGCAGCATACGGAATACTCATGTCAATGTACGAAGCATTGACAATTTTTTTGCCTTCTTTTTCGTAACCGGCAGCTCTATTTTTTATAATAACTTCACTATGGTCATAACCTGAATTTACCATTTTTAAAGGTGTGAAAATCGTTTCTTGTAAATTTTGCTCATACGTTTTGCCTGTAATTTTTTCGACAATGTAACCTAATAGAAAATAACCTGAATTGCTGTAATTAAACTTTTCACCTGGAGCGAATTCAAGTGGCAGACTAGAAAAAGTTTTTACAAAAGCTTCTGGAGTATAAGGATTTTTTGCTTTATCTCTAAGGAAATTTGGCGCGTTAGTATAATTTGGAATTCCAGATGTATGCGTCAATAAATGGTGAATCGTGATTTTATCGCCATTTTCTTTTGGATAATCTGGAAGATAAGTAGTAATAGGGACATCCAGTTTTATTTTTCCTTCCTCAGCCAATTTTACAATTAAAAGTGCTGTAAACTGTTTGCTGATAGAACCCAATCTGAATTTAGTATCCGTCTGGTTCGGGATATTCCATTCCATATTGGCAGAACCGAAACCTTTTTTGAAAATTACTTTTCCATTTTCGGATACTAAAGCAGAACCATTAAATTGTCCGTATTCGTTGTATTTGTTTAAAAGCTGTTCAATTTGTTGTGCTTTATCTTGAGCAAATGTGCTAAAGGATGAAAATTGAAAAGCAACAAAAAGTGCAACAAGTTTGATTGATTTTTTCATAATGGATTGATTATGGTTTAAGATTAATGAATGATTCGTTTTTTGATTGATGATTGAAACTTCTTAAATGAAATAAAAAAGATGCTCTAAAACTTTAGACGATTGATTTGCGATTTGGTTTCACGATTAACCCACTTTTTTTTATTTTTTTTAGAATATAAAAAAGTAGAGCACAGACAAGTTGTTTTAAAACTTAGTCTATGCTCATAACTAACAAATATTTTTAATGCTATTAAGCAGTCAAAATTTTACAGATGTATAATAATAAAAGGATAAAAAACTTTAGCATGTTCTTAGATTAGGGTTAATATCCAATTGAGGTAAAATTATTTCGTTTCAATATCAACTATTTTTTGGCCGTTTTCTCCGAGATAGTGCACAACAATATTTTCATAAACTTTATAGCCGTCATCAACATTGGTAAAAATGACTAAACCTTGTTTTGTTTTGGGAAGCAAAATAAAAATAGTCTGAACACCTTGATCTGCACCGCCATGCGAAAGAGCGTAGTTTTTATTTCCTAAGTCGTAAATTTCGAAACCTAGACCAAAATATTTATTCTTCTTGGTCTGAACTTGATGCGAAATCATATCTTCAGCAACCTTCTTGCTTAATCCTTCGCTGTTCATTACGCTCGATAAAAATTTGCCATAATCTTCAATCGTGGTCAATAAATCGTCGGCAGCATTTGCAGTTTTATTTTTTGTCAGTTCATAAGGATTGCCGTTTTTGTCATAATTGACAGCATATCTCGAAAGATCTATTTTATCATTCCAAATTAATTGAGAATCGGTCATTTTTAAAGGTTCAAAAACGAATTCTGAAGCCAATTGATCTAATGTTTTGTGGAATTTTTTCTCCAGCGCTTTTCGCAGATATTCAAATCCTTCACCCGAATATTGGTATTGTGTTCCAGGTTTAAATTTGAAATCTAATTTTTTAGATTCGTTAAAAGATCTCCAATTTGGAAAACCTGTTTGATGACTCAAAACAATTCTCGTGGTTAGTAATTTTAAATTTGGATCTTTTGCAATATCTGGATCGATCCAATATTTGTAAAGCGGTTCGTCCAAATCCCATTTTCCTGCGCTTACCAATTTCAAAACCGTTATGGCAGTTATAGGTTTTGTCAGCGAAGCTACATTCCAGATAGTATTATAAGGTGCTGAAACACCTTTTTTAAGTTCACCAAAAACTTTTACCTGTTTTAGTTTTCCGTCAGTAATAATTCCAATTCCTAAAGCGGGAATATTATTCTCTTTAAGCCATTTTTCGGTTTCTTGATCATTATCAAAAAGATTTGATATGCCAGCAGTAGAACTTGTCATTTGATGATTATAACTCAATGATCTTGCTAGTTTCCATTCTTTATTTTTTAAAAGCCATAGATGAGTAAATTTGGCAAAACTTCCAGCTTGTTCTGCATTTCCGGCAGAGCTTTCGTAAAAACGATGTGTTCCCATTTGTATCGCGCCATATAAAACACCATTTTTATACAAAGGATAAATTTCTGTGCTTCCGTTTATTAATTCTCTGCGATAATTATATTTTCTTGTTGGAGAACAGATTCCGCTTTGAAATGTTTTTAGAAATCGTGCTTTGTCAGAAATGCTGTCTTTGTCGTGATAAAATTCGAAATCTTCCGTGTAAAGATTTTCAAATTGTTTTACATCGCAGGTATTAAAACCAATGTCGAAAAGAAGACTGTCTTTTGCCATAATGGTTTTATATAAAGCCGAACTTTTAGCTTCTTGAGAAAATCCAAATTGAATTTGGATGAATGAAATTCCAATTAAAAGAAATTTTAATCGAAAATACGATTGATTGATTTTCATTTGTAATTGATTTTGATTGATGATTCTGCAAAAGTAAATCAATCAAAACTCATAAAATTGTACAAATGCGAAAACTTATCTTTTATGAGAAAGAAAATACGAATCGGGGTCGAATGTTTTCGGAGTGGTTTTAGTCACATCTTTAAACTTTTTGATAAAATGAGACTGATCAAAATATTTGTTGTAAAGTGCAATATCAGTCAGTTTTAGCTTTTCTAAGTCAGAATTCACCATTTGATCTACCGATTTTCTGAACTTCAAAATCTGAATGTATTTTTTGATCGTAAGACCAGTTGCGGTTTTAAATTTAATTTGAAGTGAACGTTGAGAAGATTTTAAAGCTTCACTAATTTCTGAAACAGATACTTCTTCTTTATTTTTAATGATTTCGCAGATTTTTTCAATTATGGTTTTCTCCGAATTTAGATCAGATAATGCTTCAAAATAAGCGTTGATTGTATTTAAAATAATTTCAATATCAGAAACAATCTTAATTTTAAAAGGCAATTCTTCAAGATTAATTTTGATAATAGAATCTGTAAAATCGCTTAAATCATACTTAGGAAACAAGGAAAGTGTCCAAGTGTGAAGCTGAACAATTATAACTTTAGTTTTTGGATGGATGTTGACTAAAACTTTATTAGTCATCTGCGAACAGAAGTAAACACCTGCGTTCATTTCATACTTGGCTTTACTTGTATGAACTTCGATAGCATTTCCAGTTACAAAAGCGAGATTAAAACAACCGTTTGGGAGAACGAGTTTGTTTTCGATCAGGCTTTCGCCAATGCTGTTGTCCAAACACCAAATTTTATTGACGAATCTTTCAGATTTTTGGGTCACGTAATGTTCTGAGTATAGTTGCATTTTAGTTCTGCGATATCAATTCATGATCTGAAATCGCAGACTAAATTACAGTTTTCTGCATTATTGTTTAGACAAACTCTGCAAAATAATCTCGTTTAGTATTTTTCCATTCCTCCAAAATAATACTGAAATAAACATCATCCTTACTGTTTCCGTCAGAATCTACATAATTATTTCTAAAAATGCCTTCTTTTACAGCGCCCAGTTTTTCAATAGCTTTCTGAGATCTTAAATTTTCAAGATCTGCACTGAATTGTATTCTTCTAAATTGAATTTGTTCGAAACCAAAATCCAATAGCTCATATTTGCACGCTTTATTTAAGCCAGTTCCCTGAAATTCTTTTCCGTACCAAGTCCAGCCAATTTCACATTTTTGGCTAGCGTGATTTAAATAACCGTAACGAGTGCTTCCTGCAACTTTGTCTGTCGCTTTATCTATAATAAGGAAAGGATAACAAATTCCATTTGCTTTTTGGTGTAATGTGTTTTTAATATAGTTTTCAAAGTCTTGATCGTTTCGAACATACATTCCCATATATTTCCAAATTTCCTCATCAAAAATGATTTCTTTTAGTTCTATATTTCTTTTGCTTTCAAAAGGGAGTAAAAGAACTTTTTCATTTTCTAAGATAATGTCCGATTGTAAAATTTCGCTGTTCATGAATTTTGTTTTTATAGAATGAATTAAATCGAAAGCGAAATTAGTTGTTTAATTTTTGTGAATAAATCAGATAAAACAACAATTTGTTATATTTTTTAAATGCCAAAAAACAGAATAATCTTTGTGAATCACTATTTGCAAACAATTTGTTCATTTATTTTAAGGCTCATGTACAATTATTAGTTATTTTTACGACCCAATATTAGATTTTCCCTCGATGCAAACATCATTAAAAATTGCTGTAGTTGGTTCTGGACTTGTAGGGTCGCTTCTGGCAATTTATCTTAAAAAAGCTGGTCATACTGTTCATGTTTATGATCGTAGCCCAGATATCCGAAAAATAAATTTTTCTGGCCGTTCTATTAATCTAGCAATGTCCAACCGTGGCTGGAAGGCTTTGGATGCAGTTGGTGTTGGAGATTCGGTTCGGGAAATTGCAATTCCGATGGATAAACGTGCCATTCACTTGGTAGACAAATTAAATTTTCAGAATTACGGTCAAGAAGGCGAATCTATATATTCTATCTCAAGAGGAAAACTAAACAGAAAGATGATCGATCTTGCTGAAGAAGCTGGAGCCGAATTTCACTTTGAACAGAAAGTTTGGGATGTTACCTTGAACGATGCTACGCTTCATATTGGTGAAAGCGAAAGAGGCGAGTGGGAAGAAAGAAAGTTTGATATGGTTTTTGGTGCCGATGGAGCTTTCTCTAGAATTCGTCACAGAATGCAGCGTCAGAGTATGTTCAATTATTCGCAGGAATTTTTGAATATGGGATATAAAGAATTGAACATTCCGGCAAATCCAGACGGAACTCATAAATTAGATAAAAACTCATTTCATATTTGGCCAAGAGGCGAGTATATGTTAATTGCGCTTCCTAATCTTGATGGAAGTTTTACTTGTACATTATTCATGCCTTTTGAAGGAGAAAATTCTTTTGAATCATTGACAGATCGTAAAATGGTCGAAGATTTCTTCGAGAAAAATTTCCCAGATTCTATTGATGTAATTCCAGAATTAGCAAATGATTTCTTTAAAAATCCAACGAGTACTTTGGTAACCATGAAATGTTTTCCTTGGACTTACGAAAATAAAATTGCCTTGATTGGAGATGCTTGTCACGCCATAGTTCCATTTTACGGACAAGGTATGAATGCTGGTTTTGAAGATATCACTGTTTTGAGCGAAATGATTGAAAAGTACCAAGACGATTGGAAGAAGATATTTTCAGAATATCAAATCTCTAGAAAACCGAATGCAGATGCGATTGCAGAGCTTTCGTATCGAAATTTCTTGGAAATGAGTACCAAGACAGCAGATGAAAAATTCTTGTTGCAAAAGAAAATAGAAAAAGTCTTTTCAGACAAACATCCAGACAAATGGATTCCGCTTTATAGTCGTGTTACTTTTAGTGACCGCCCGTATGCCGAAGCTTTAGCAATCGGAGATTATCAAAATGGAATTATGGAAGAAGTACTTCGAATGGAAAATATCGAAAACATCTGGGATGGTCCAGAAGTAGAAAACAAGATTCTGGAGTTATTAGAAAATAGATAAAATTTTTAAACCATATAAGTTATTTAAGTCAGTATAAATGCGTTTCGCATAAATTAAATGAACTTATATAACTTATATGGTTTAGTTTTTTATTTCTTAAATATTTTAGTTAAAACACCAAAAACGCCTCGTATAAAAGTAGCGCTTGTTACCACTTTCAAAACAGATTTTGTAACAACTTCTGTAGTGCTTGGCCCAGCTTTTGATGATTTGGCAGGAGCCTGCTCTTCTTGTTGTGCTGCGACCTCTGCTGCTTCCGTCAGTTTTTTGTTCAAAATTTCAAAAGCACTTTCGCGATCAATTTCTTCAGCATATTTTTTAACTAGTTTCGATTTACCGTTTATTTCATCAATTTCAGATGGAGACAAAACATCCATTCGACTCATTGGCGCACGCATCATAGTCGCCACAAGCGGAGTCGGAATACCTTTTTCGTTAAGCGCTGTCACCAAAGCTTCCCCAATTCCTAGACTCGTCAACAGTTCATCAGTCTTATAATAAGGAGAAGTAGGGTAGTTGTCGGCTGTTTTCTTAATCGCCTGACGGTCATTTGCTGTAAAAGCTCTAAGCGCATGCTGAATTTTTAATCCTAACTGAGCTAAAACACCACTCGGAACATCCATTGGGTTTTGTGTAACAAAATACAGACCAACACCTTTAGAACGAATTAATTTTACAATCGTTTCAATCTGTTCTAATAATGCTTTGCTAGCTTCATTAAAAATTAAATGCGCCTCGTCAATAAAAATAACCAATTCAGGCTGATCTGCATCTCCTTTTTCTGGCATCTTCTGATAAATTTCGGCCAAAAGGCTCAACATAAAAGTCGAGAATAATTTTGGTTTATCTTGAATATCCGTCAAGCGGATAATGTTAACGTAACCTTTGCCATTTTCATCAATTCGCATTAAATCATCAGTTTCAAAAGACAGTTCGCCAAAAAATAAATCGCCGCCTTGCTGTTCCAATTCTATTATTTTTCTAAGAATGGTTCCTGTCGTGGCAGTTGAGATTTTGCCATAACTAGCCGCAATTTCATCTTTACCTTCTTCAGTAATATAATTGATTACTTTTTTAATGTCTTTTAAATCAAGTAGAGGCATTTTGTTATCATCGCAATATTTGAAGATAACTGCTACAACTCCAGCTTGAGTATCATTTAGATCTAAAATTCGTGAAAATAGGACAGGGCCAAACTCAGAAACAGTAGCACGCAGACGAACACCATTTTGTTTAGATAAAGACATCAACTCAACAGGAAATGCGGATACATTATAAGGTATATTAATTTTAGCATGACGTTCTGTAATAAAACCTTCTTCTTTACCTTCTTTGGCTATACCGCTAAAATCCCCTTTAATATCCATCATTAATACAGGAATTCCTGCACTAGAAAGCTGTTCAGAAAAAACCTGAATTGTTTTGGTTTTTCCTGTTCCAGTTGCACCAGCAATTAATCCGTGTCGGTTTAAAGTTTTTAGCGGAATTTTCACATGGGCTTCTGCAATTGGCTCACCGTCAAGCATTGCCCCTCCAAGTATAATACTGTCTCCCTTCGAAGAATACCCTGTAGTTATATCTGAAATAAAATTCTCTTTTTTATTCATGTTTTTATTTGTAATTTAGATTGTTATATGAGTATTGCTTTGTTTTTGGGTGCTTTTTATGTGGTTTTTTTTAGTAAGAAAAAGCTTTTTTTGATTGAAAATTTAATAAAAAAAAAATTCGCAACTTTTTAAGAAGATATCAAAGGAATCTTTGAATATTTACTAAAACGTTGTAATTTTTCTAATTATCCTCCTTTTTTTTGTTTTATCTAAAAAATGACGTGGCCAATTTAATGAGATATTTTTTAATTTGAAGTTAAATTTCGGTCAATTAAATTAAAAAAAGTTTTTTTATTTAAACTAAACGTATAAATTTGCTCCTCTACAAGTTAAATATAACTAAAAAATAAAAATTATTTAAAACTATTAAAATTAAAAAAAATGGCAAACGTTAAAGTTAAAAAAGAAAGCACTTCAAATGGCGGAGGAATGATCACAGGAATCATTATTGTAGCGTGTATCTTAGTAGGGGTGTTTATTTGGAAAGTAATCATGGGGGATTCTGCGAACTTCGAAGGAGGTAATCCAGAAACAGGACATCCAATCAATACATTAGGACAAGTATATAAAGGAGGTTTCATCGTACCAGTATTATTAGGTATGTTTTTAATGGTTGTTGTTTTTTCTATTGAAAGATTTATTGTTATCGGTAAAGCTGCAGGAAAAACTAACCTTGACAAATTCATGAAAAGCGTTCAAGGTAGTATTAAAGAAGGAAACATCGAAGCTGCTATCGCTTCATGTGACAAACAACAAGGTTCAGTTGCAAACGCAATTAAATCTGCTTTGGTAAAATACCAAGATGTTAAAAAAGAAGGATTCAACAGCGAAGAAGCTTCAGAAGTAATCCACAAAGAAATCGAAGAGGCAACTTCATTAGAAATGCCAATGTTAGAGAAAAACATGACTATTATCTCTACTTTAGTATCTTTAGGTACATTAGGAGGATTATTAGGAACTGTATCTGGTATGATTAAAGCGTTTGGTGCGTTAGCTTCTGCTGGTACTCCTGACCAAGCTGCTCTTGCAACAGGTATCTCTGAGGCACTTATCAACACTGCTACAGGTATCTCTACTTCTATCTTAGCAATTGTTTCTTACAACTTCTTTACTGCTAAAATTGACGATTTAACTTACTCTATCGATGAGGCTGGTACTACTATCGTTAATACTTACAGAAAATTCAGAGGAAGTTTAAGACAATAATTAATTTTTGATTTTATAATCAAAAAAATAAAATAAAAGATAATGGCTAAAATAAAAATGAAAAAAAAGTCTACATCGACAGATATGACTGCGATGTGTGATGTAGCGTTCCTTTTGCTAACGTTCTTTATTTTGACCGCTACTGCTAAAGTGCCTGAGGCATTGCCTGTGGATATGCCTGCTTCTGTTGCGATAAGTAAACTGCCAGATACTGATTTGGCTATTATTACAGTAGGAAAAGGGAAAGTATTTTTTGACATCAAAGGAAGAGAAGTCCGTAAAAGAACTCTTGAAGGAATGGGTGCAAAATATGGTATTGAATTTTCAGAAGAAGATAAAACCAAATTTGCTCTTATGGATGATTTTGGTGTGCCAATTACAGGTTTAAAGCAAATCATTGATATGAAAGCGGCGGACAGAACCAAAGCAAACCAACCTGGAATTCCTTTGGATTCATTAGATAATCAATTAAAAGAATGGCTTCTAATTTCTAGAAGAGCTACAATTGATTTGGATGACAAAGAATTGCAGATTGCGATTAAAGGAGATGCTAAAGAAGAATATCCAAGAATTAAAAAAATTATGGATATTTTGCAAGATCAGAAAATCAATTCCTTTAACTTAGTTACAGGTAAGAGAGGAAGAGACTTTTAATTAAAAAATATACACTAAGATGGCTGAATTAAATACCGGCGACGGCGGTGGTGGTAAAGGTGGTAAAGTAAGAAGTAAAAAGCAGAATTCGAAAGTCGATTTAACAGCGATGGTGGATTTGGCATTCTTATTGATTACATTCTTTATGTTAACTACTTCGTTGTCAAAACCTCAATCGATGGATTTGTCATTGCCTAATAAAGAGGAGGATGAAAAACCAACCGATAAAACTAAGGTAGATGAAAACCGTACCATGACAGTGATGTTAGGTGGTGATAATAAAATGGTTTTCTATATGGGATTATTGGCATCACCAAAAGTGGGGCCGAAAGATATTACATATGGTAAAGATGGTATCCGTAGAGAATTGTTAAAACAAAAGAAAAATGTTTTGGCGTATTCTGCAGCTTTAGGGAAACCTAAAAACGGAATCATTGTGATCATTAAACCAACTAAAAAATCAAATTACCGTAATTTGGTTGATATTTTGGACGAAATGGCTATCACTGGAGTTGATACGTATGCGATTGTTCCTGAGTTTACACCGGAAGAAACAAAAGTGATAGATAAAAAATAAGAGCAATCTTAAATTTTATCGACTTAAAAATCAAGAAGTATGAAATTAGATATTATAAAAAATCAGTGGCTTGATATCGTATTCGAAGGACGTAATAAGATATATGGAGCATACGAGCTGAGAAAATCAAACGGAAAAACAACTGTGAAAGCACTTGTTATTGGTTCTCTTATCTTTAGTGCTGCTGTAGCTGCTCCTCTTATTGCGAGTTTGTTACCAGACTCTACAGAAGAAGAAGAGGTTAAAGAGGTTAAGATGGCTGCGGTAAAATTACCTCCGAAAAAAGAGGAAGTTAAGCCTAATATGCCACCGCCACCGCCACCGCCACCAAAAGTGGATCAGGTTAAATTCGTTAAACCTGTGGTTGCAAAAGCGGAAGAAGTTACTGAAGACCCACCAAAAATTGTTGATTTAAAAGACAAAAAAGTTGGTGCTGAGACTATCAAAGGAGATCCAGATGCAGTTTTAACTGTTGATGAGCCAGTTGGAAAAGGACCAGTAGCAGAGGTGGTACAAGAAGATAACACTGTATATAATACAGCTGGTATCGAAGTAAAACCAGATTTCCCAGGAGGTATTGATAAATTCTACAAATTCGTAGGAAACAACTACAAAACTCCTGAAGAAGAAGGTTTAAAAGGTAAAGTTTACGTTACGTTTGTAGTTGAGAAAGACGGGTCATTAACAGATATCAAAGTTTTAAGAGATATCGGTTATGGTACAGGAGCAGAAGCAATTCGTGTTCTTAAAAAATGTCCGAAATGGACTCCCGGCGAGCAAAATGGTAAAAAAGTTAGGGTATTGTACTCTCTTCCTATTACTATTCAATCTGCAGAATAATGTTAAAAGATATGCTTAATAATATTCAGAAGAAATCGCTCAAAGAGCGATTTCTTCTTGTTTTAGGAATACTGTTTTTTTTAATTTATCTTGTGCTCGGTTTAATGATTATGTTCTGGGAGAAACTCCCGCTAAACATGGAATGGAAATACAGATATGCTTTTGGAGGATTGCTAATTGTGTATTCGGGAATAAGATTTTTAAGATTAATTAATTCAAAAGAAGAATAATTATGTTGAAATATAGTAAGGCTTTGGGTTTGGTTGTTTTTGTCTTTTTGTTTGCCATGTGCAACCAAAAAAGCAAAAGTGAAACTGAAAAAGAGACCATTTTGAAAGGATCACTTGATATTGCGGTTGACGAAACAGTAAAGCAAATTGTAGACGATCAGGTTGCTGTTTTTGAAGGTACTTACTATAATGCAAAAATAACAGTAAAGCCAAATTCAGAAGCTGAAGTAATTAATGATCTATTAAATCAAAAAACTAAGGTTGCAATTACAACTCGAGATTTAACTGCAGAAGAAAGAGCTCGTTTTGATAAAAGTAAAATTAATCCGAGAGTAACTCCATTTGCCCATGACGCTATTGCTTTTATTTCAAACAAAAGCAATAATGATACTTTAATTGCGTTGAAAAGTGTTATTGATTTCATGCAAGGTAAAACAGATGGTAAAATTAAAGGACTAGTTTTCGATAATCCTAATTCAAGTACTGTTCGTTACATGAAGGAATTAGCGAAGGTGAAGGAAATACCTAAATCAGGAGTTTTCTCATTTAAAACAAATAATGAAGTAATCAAATTTGTTTCAGAAAACGAAGGAATGATTGGGGTTATTGGTATTAATTGGTTTTATCAGCCAACACCTGATATGACTGAAACTATTAATAAGATAAACGTCCTTTATGTTAAAGGGTTGAATAGTAATGAATATTACAGTCCTACTCAGAATGACTTAGAAATTGGGAAATATCCTTTGGCACGTGATTTGTTTATTATCAATTGTCAAGGTTATTCGGGACTTGGAATGGGATTTGCTTCATTTATAGCAGGCGATATAGGACAGCGAATAGTTTTAAAATCTGGATTGCTGCCATATAAAACTCCAGGGCGAAAACTAAAGATTAGAAGTGAAATTATAAAAGATAAAGAATAAATTAATTACAATAAAGATGAATAAATTTAAAATTTTAAGTCTTGCATTAGTTGCTTCGGCTACCGCAGCAAAAGCGCAGGATATCAACCAAGCAAAGAAGGCAATTGATGCTGAACAATTTGATAAAGCAAAAACAATCCTTAAATCAATCATCAAAAGTAAACCTTCAGATGGGGAAGCAAATTTTGTTTTAGGTAATGTTTATTTAAATCAATCTGTTGTCGATTCTGCAAAAATCTATTACAATAATGGATTACAAGCTTCAGACAAGAAAAATTTAAGCTATATCGGTTTAGGACAATTAGATCTTGATGCTAAGAATAGTGCTGCTGCTCAAGCTAATTTTGCTTTGGCAACAAAAGACATGAAGAAAAAAGATGTAAATGAATTTATTTACATCGCAAGAGCTTACATGAATTCTGAGAATCCAGATTATAAAAATGCTACTGAAGTTTTGAAAAGAGCTTTATTAGTTGATCCTCAAAACGCACAAGCATTATTAGCAATTGGTGATGCTTACTACGGAGCAAACAACCAAAATGATGCTTATAAAGCTTACCGTGATGCTTTTACTGCTGACAACACTTTGTTGAGAGCAAAAATGCAATTAGGAGTTTTATTAAAAGGTGCTAAATCTTATGATGAAGCAATTAAATCATTCAATGAAGTTATCGCATTAGATGCTAGCTACGGGCCAGTTTACAGAGAACTTGCTGAAACATATTACAAATGGGCAAGAAACAAACCTTCTACTGCTAAAGTTAACTTGCAAAATGCAATTACAAACTACGAGAAGTACTTAAGTTTGACAGATTACTCTCTTGATTCTAAAATGCGTCATGCGGATTTCTTGATCTTGGTTAAAGATTACAAGCAATTAGAAACTGTTGCAAACAAAATGATCGCTCAAGATAAAGTAAATCCTAGAATTTTCAGATATTTAGGATATGCAGCTTACGAAAACGGAAATGTTGATGTAGCTATTAAATCTCTTCAAGATTATATTAATACACCGTCAAACAAAGTAATTGGTAGAGATTACTACTATTTAGGACTTTCTAAAATTAAAAAAGGAACTGGAGCAGATGGTACAGTAAATCAAGCAGCTTTTGATGCTGGTTTAGCAGATATCAAAAAAGCGATTGAATTAGAGCCTTTAGTAGTTGAAGAATTCGCAGATTTTGGAAAAGAATTATTCGGTAAAAAACAATATGCTCAGGCAGCATCTATTTTTGAACTTGGAGCAAACAACCCTGAGTCTAAAAATTACTTAGATGACAGTGTTTATTATGGAATTTCTTTATACTATGGTAATGCTAGTAAACCAAAAGAAAGCCGTGATGCTGTTGCTTTAGGAAAAGCTGATGCAGTTTTCGATAAAATTTTAACTACTGCTCCTAGTTATGATGAAGCATATTTATATAAAGCTAGAATCAACTCTCTATTAGATAAAGATGATATGATCATTAAAAACTACGAAGAGTATGTTGCTAAAATTTCAGCAAAAGGTGCAGAGGAAGTGGCTAAGCCAGCTGTAGCTAAAAAGTTTGTTGAAGCTTACAATGGTATTGGTGCTGCTTATGCTAATACAGATAAAGCTAAAGCTATTGAGTATTTCAATAAAACTTTAGTTTTAGATCCAGCTAATTCATATGCTACACAATCTATAAAAGCTTTAAAATAATTAGAAGATTTTAAAGAGAATATAAAAACCGATAGTTCTAAAAAAACTATCGGTTTTTTTGTTCCGTATTTTATTGACTATCTTTGCACTCTTAAAATAGTATAATGTTACCAAAAGAAATACAATTAGAAGTAAATAAAGGAGCTATGCTTCCGTTGATGGAAGAATTTTATACCATTCAAGGAGAAGGTTCGCATACAGGAAGAGCTGCTTACTTTATTAGGATTGGTGGGTGTGATGTAGGTTGTCATTGGTGTGATGTGAAAGAAAGCTGGAATGCTGAACTTCATCCTCCAACGAAAGTAGATTTAATTGTGGAAAATGCTGCAAAATATGCTGATACAGTTGTTGTAACTGGTGGAGAGCCTTTGTCTTGGGATATGACTTTTTTGACAAAACGTTTAAAAGAGAAAAATTTAAAAGTACATATTGAAACTTCAGGTGCTTTTCCATTATCAGGAACTTGGGACTGGATTTGTCTTTCACCTAAAAAGAATAAACTGCCAACTCAGACAGTATATGATAATGCTCACGAATTAAAAGTGATCATTTACAACAAACATGATTTTATTTTTGCTGAAGAACAAGCAGAATTAGTAAATGATAATGCGATTTTATTTCTTCAGCCAGAATGGAGCAAAAAAGAAGAAATGACTCCGCTCATTGTTGATTATGTTATGAATAATCCAAAATGGAGAGTTTCATTACAAACGCATAAATATCTTAATATTCCATAAAAACAACAAAAAAACTCTTCAAGTGAAGAGTTTTTTTGTTTGGTAAAGATACATCTGTATTAAAACTGACGAGTGATTATTTCCAGTTTTTATATTTTTTCAAAGAAGTGATATGTGTCAAATGGTGATTTCCATGCCAAGCATACATTCCAATCATTCTTTTGAGTTTAATTTCTGAATTATCAGAAGGATGTATAAAAGTTTTTTCTAAATCAGTTGTTGATAAACTTCGCATGATATAGCCCAATCTGAAATGAAGTCCTTTCAGTAAATCTAGAGTTGGTTGGATTGGCATTGTCAGATTGTCGCTTAATTCAGACCAAAGAACTTCGTCATAAGGCTTAATTACGGGATTATTTTCCGTTAAAGCCCATTTTAGGCGAACGTAGCAATTCATATGGCTTTCGGCACAATGATGAAGAACTTGTCTTACTGTCCATCCGCCAGGTCTATAAGGAGTATCCAGTTGTTCGTCGGTTAAATGAATCGTTTCTTTTGCTAGTTTTTCAGGGAGAGTTTCAATTTCTGTAATTTTTTCAGAAATATATTCTGTTGAATACTGCTCTGGAGCTGTAAATTTTCCAATCGGATATTTTAATTTCTCTAAATCTAGTTCATTCATGGTTTTATGGTTTGTTTTAAATGGAAAGTTTAGCTAAATAATCGTAATGTTCTCCTTCAAGAATAAGTTCGCAGTTTAAGCCATTTGCAACTGCTGCATTTTGAAGCGTATTATAATCTAGATATAACCAGTCAAAAGATTCTTCTTTTTCTCCTTTATAACTAATATTAAAAACAAGTTCACCATAATAATCATTTTCAGACGGAATCCATTTGCCGCCATCTTCATCTTCATCAAACATATAAATGATGTCAGAACTGTCAATTAAAATTTGTCCGCCAGGATTTAAAAGAGATTTTAGCTTAGACAAATATTTATTACAGTTTTTTAGCTGGCCAAAAATACCTGTACCATTCATTAAAAGGAGGATTGTATCAAATTTTTCTCCTTGAAAATCTAAAACATTTTCAACTTTAGCATTTTTTATTCCTCTAAGGCGACAGGTTTCAATTGCCTTTTCTGAAATATCAATTGCGGTTACCTCTAGATTACGTTCATTTTGCAATGATAAAGCATGGCTTCCGGCTCCACATCCCACATCCAATATTTTTCCTTTAGCCAATTGTAAAGCTTTTTGCTCAATTTTAGGCATTTCATTGTAAGTTCGGAAAAGATATTCAACACTCATTTCGTCTTCTTCAGAAATCGAAGTTTCGGTGATAATATCTTCAGGCGAATTTTTGGTATAAAAATCAAATATTGCTTTCCCAAAAAGATCTTTCATTGTTTTAGTTCAAAGTTTAAGGTTTCAAGTTCAAAGTTGCTTAATTTTGCAGATCAACTTTAAATTTTAAACTTGAAACAGATTTTAAATAACTTAAGTAAGTTAGCCAAAGATAAGCATAACGAGAATAAAAAGTATTTCGGTAAGCTTAAAAAGAAGCCACCAAAAAATTTAGACTATATTATGCAGGATTTGCACAATGCTGAATTTAAAAAAACGGATTGCTTAAAGTGCGCTAATTGCTGTAAAACAACAGGCCCCCTATTTACTTTGGCGGATATTGAGCGAATTTCGAAACATTTTAGACAAAAGCCACAGCAATTTATTGATCAGTATTTGCGAATTGATGAGGATAAAGATTATGTTTTGAAAAGCGTTCCCTGCACTTTTTTGGATAATGAGAATTATTGTATGATTTATGATGTTCGTCCAAAAGCCTGTCGAGAGTTTCCTCATACAGATAGAAATAAATTCTATCAGATTTCAAATCTAACTCTGAAAAACGTCGAAATTTGTCCAGCGGCATATAATATAGTAGAAGAAATGAAAAAGAAATTACCATTATAAAAAGAAAGGGACAATTGTTAGTGGTAATATCATCGTTTTCTTTTTTTAAGATGTACTTTTGAGAAAGGAATAATTAATCAACCTAGAGAAAACTTATAATTTGAACTTAGAATATTTTATAGCCAAAAGACTTATTACTGCAAAAGATTACAAAAGCAGTATTTCGGCACCTATTATAAAAATTGCTATTTCTGCAATAGCGATCGGAATTATTATGATGATTGTTTCTGTAGCAACTGGAATTGGTTTACAGAAAAAAATTCGAGATAAAGTCTCTGCATTCAATGGTCAAATTATAATTTCTAATTATGATAATAATAATTCAGAAGTTACAACGGTTCCAATTTCGAAGAAACAAGATTTTTATCCTAATTTTAAGTCAGTGCCAGAAGTAAGCCATATTCAAGCAGTGGCAAGTAAAGCTGGAATAATTCGAACAGAAAACGCTTTTGAAGGAATTATATTTAAAGGAGTAGGGGCAGATTACGATTGGAACAATATTAAAGAGTACATTGTAGAAGGTAAACTGCCAGATTTTACAAAAGCATTAAATGAAGATGTTATTATTTCAAGGTTTCTAGCAGACCGTTTAAATTTGAAAGTCGGAGACGAATTCAATACCTTTTTTATAAAAGAAGAACAAGGGAAACTTCCGAACAGTCGCCGATTTAAAATCGCAGCTATATTTAACTCAGGTTTCCAAGATTTTGATGCTACATACATTATTGGAGATATTCGCCACATTCAAAGAATTAATAAATGGAGCGAAGATCAAATTGGAGCATTTGAGATTTTTGTAAAAGATTTTGACGAAATTAAAGCAGTTGGGAATAAAGTTTATGAATCAACTTCGTCTAATCTCGATACAAAAACCATTATAGAAAAATACAGCTACATTTTTGATTGGCTCCAATTATTTGATTTTAATATCGTAATTATTTTAGGAGTTATGATATTGGTTGCAACAATTAATATGGTAGTAGCCCTCTTGGTGCTTATTTTAGAAAGAACCCAGATGATTGGAATAATGAAATCTATGGGAGCCAATAACTGGTCAGTTCGTAAAATATTTTTGTATAATGCCTTTTACTTAATTCTACGCGGATTGTTCTGGGGAAATCTAATAGGAATTTCAATTCTTTTAATTCAGCAGCAATTTGGAGTAATTCAGCTCAATCCTGAAAATTATTATGTTAATCAAGCTCCAGTTTATCTAAATTGGATTTATATACTCTTGTTAAATTTGCTCACTATTACTGTTTGTTTCTTGGTATTATTAATTCCGTCTTATATAATAACAAAAATATCCCCAGTTAAAGCAATTCGTTTTGATTAGATAAAGAGATTTCAGATAAATACAACCCGACAGGTTTTTAAAACCTGTCGGGTTTTTTATTATGCACTATAATATATAGAGTCAGTCTGCCGGTCTGAGCGTAGCGAATCGCATCCGGTTTTGGGATCTGGGATTTAAAAGATTGGAATTTTGCGTTTAATCAGGAGCCTGATCCCGCTATCCGCTTCAATCTTTTGGGGCCGAACCCCGGCCCCAAAAGGATTTCCGCTCCTATCGGGGCTATGGGCTTCGGCTTTCAGAAGAAGCTTTTGGCAGACGGGCCCCTTAAAAAGAATGGAAAATCGGCAGAAAGAAGGGGGAGGGGCTGAAAATTCCCTAAAAATGGAAAGCTTCAGCCCGCAAAAAATACCGAAAAGGCATGTAAAGGAAGAAAAATCCCACGCATATCCGAAAAATCATAAAATGTAAACCATCTGTTATGAGACAGTTAAGGAATAATCCGAAAAAAGACTGAAAAAAGCTGGGCAAAAGCATTGGAAAAGCGGAAAAAGGTTCTACTTTTGCACCCGCAACAGCGAAAAACGCTCTTAGACATTCCGGCAGCTTGATCACATTTGAGGAAAGAGATTTCCGAAAAAAAAGATTAAAAAAAGCTTGCGGGAAAAGAAAAAGCTTTTTACATTTGCACCCCGCAAAACACGGAAAGTTCCTTGAGATACTGGTAAGAAAAACGAAAAGATGAGGCGAAAAGAAAGCTTCAAAAATTTTTTAAGTTTTTCTTGCGAGAAACAAAAAGAAGTTTTAGTTTTGCACCCGCTTTGAGATACAGGCGAAGACAGAAAAAGATACGTTCGTAGACATATTGAATTGACAGCCGTTTTGAAAGAGATTTCAAAACAAAATAGAATAAGAGTAATGGAATCGAGAGATTCGAAAAGAACCGATAGATAAAGGCATCGAATATATAATATTAAAATATACGATGAAGAGTTTGATCCTGGCTCAGGATGAACGCTAGCGGCAGGCTTAACACATGCAAGTCGAGGGGTAGAAGTCTTCGGGCTTTGAGACCGGCGCACGGGTGCGTAACGCGTATGCAATCTGCCTTCCACAGAGGGATAGCCCAGAGAAATTTGGATTAATACCTCATAGCATAGCCAAACCGCATGGTTTGGCTATTAAAGTCACAACGGTGGAAGATGAGCATGCGTCCCATTAGCTAGTTGGTAAGGTAACGGCTTACCAAGGCTACGATGGGTAGGGGTCCTGAGAGGGAGATCCCCCACACTGGTACTGAGACACGGACCAGACTCCTACGGGAGGCAGCAGTGAGGAATATTGGTCAATGGGCGCAAGCCTGAACCAGCCATGCCGCGTGCAGGATGACGGTCCTATGGATTGTAAACTGCTTTTGTACGGGAAGAAACACTCCTACGTGTAGGAGCTTGACGGTACCGTAAGAATAAGGATCGGCTAACTCCGTGCCAGCAGCCGCGGTAATACGGAGGATCCAAGCGTTATCCGGAATCATTGGGTTTAAAGGGTCCGTAGGCGGTCTTGTAAGTCAGTGGTGAAAGCCCATCGCTCAACGGTGGAACGGCCATTGATACTGCAGGACTTGAATTACTGGGAAGCAACTAGAATATGTAGTGTAGCGGTGAAATGCTTAGAGATTACATGGAATACCAATTGCGAAGGCAGGTTGCTACCAGTGGATTGACGCTGATGGACGAAAGCGTGGGTAGCGAACAGGATTAGATACCCTGGTAGTCCACGCCGTAAACGATGGATACTAGCTGTTGGGCGCAAGTTCAGTGGCTAAGCGAAAGTGATAAGTATCCCACCTGGGGAGTACGAACGCAAGTTTGAAACTCAAAGGAATTGACGGGGGCCCGCACAAGCGGTGGAGCATGTGGTTTAATTCGATGATACGCGAGGAACCTTACCAAGGCTTAAATGCAGACTGACCGATTTGGAAACAGATCTTTCGCAAGACAGTTTACAAGGTGCTGCATGGTTGTCGTCAGCTCGTGCCGTGAGGTGTCAGGTTAAGTCCTATAACGAGCGCAACCCCTGTTGTTAGTTGCCAGCGAGTCATGTCGGGAACTCTAACAAGACTGCCAGTGCAAACTGTGAGGAAGGTGGGGATGACGTCAAATCATCACGGCCCTTACGCCTTGGGCTACACACGTGCTACAATGGCCGGTACAGAGAGCAGCCACTGGGTGACCAGGAGCGAATCTATAAAGCCGGTCACAGTTCGGATCGGAGTCTGCAACTCGACTCCGTGAAGCTGGAATCGCTAGTAATCGGATATCAGCCATGATCCGGTGAATACGTTCCCGGGCCTTGTACACACCGCCCGTCAAGCCATGGAAGCTGGGGGTGCCTGAAGTCGGTGACCGTAAGGAGCTGCCTAGGGTAAAACTGGTAACTAGGGCTAAGTCGTAACAAGGTAGCCGTACCGGAAGGTGCGGCTGGAACACCTCCTTTCTAGAGCCCAAAGTGTTAGCTGTAAGGCACGCTTGGGAAATAAGATGCCGGACATTAGGTTCTGGATCTTGAAATTGCATTACTCTTGCTGTTAATTTAAAGAAATAAACTTTTAAGTAAAAAAAAACAGAGTCTCGTAGCTCAGCTGGTTAGAGTACTACACTGATAATGTAGGGGTCGGCAGTTCGAGTCTGCCCGGGACTACTTTTTAAGGCTTAAAGAGAAGGAAATTCTAGAGTTGAAGCGTTATGAATCTTAATTCATAATTCATAATTCACAATTCATCATTAGATTTGGGGGATTAGCTCAGCTGGCTAGAGCGCCTGCCTTGCACGCAGGAGGTCAACGGTTCGACTCCGTTATTCTCCACAGTTCCGAAAGGAAAAAAGTTCATTGACATATTGAGATAAGAAAATAATAAGAAAGTAGAAAGCGTTTTTTGCAGCTATGCTGTAAAGGACAGAACAAAACGGTCTTGTTTTAAGGAACAAGATTGGTGCAATAAGCAAAATAAGGGCGCATGGGGGATGCCTAGGCTCTCAGAGGCGATGAAGGACGTGATAAGCTGCGAAAAGCTGCGGGGACGGGCACACACCGATTGATCCGCAGATATCCGAATGGGGCAACCCGCTATATTGAAGATATAGCACACCGATAGGTGGGCAAACCCGCTGAACTGAAACATCTAAGTAGGCGGAGGAGAAGAAAACAAAAGTGATTCCGTAAGTAGTGGCGAGCGAACGCGGATTAGCCCAAACCAGGATTGTTACGGCATTGCTGGGGTTGTAGGACCGCGACATTTCTTGCATAAAGAATTAGAATCTGCTGGAAAGTAGAGCCATAGAGAGTGATAGCCTCGTATAAGTAATGAATGTAAAGGATAGCGGTATCCTGAGTAGGGCGGGGCACGTGAAACCCTGTCTGAATTCGGCGGGACCATCCGCTAAGGCTAAATACTCCTGAGAGACCGATAGTGAACCAGTACCGTGAGGGAAAGGTGAAAAGAACCGTGAATAACGGAGTGAAATAGATCCTGAAACCATGCGCTTACAAGCGGTCGGAGCCCCTTCGTGGGGTGACGGCGTGCCTTTTGCATAATGAGCCTACGAGTTAACGCTGCTGGCAAGGATAAGTGGTTAAGCCATGGATCCGCAGCGAAAGCGAGTCTGAATAGGGCGCTTTAGTCAGTAGTGTTAGACGCGAAACCGTGTGATCTACCCATGGGCAGGTTGAAGCTGTGGTAACACACAGTGGAGGACCGAACCGGTTGACGTTGAAAAGTCTTCGGATGACCTGTGGGTAGGGGTGAAAGGCCAATCAAACTCGGAAATAGCTCGTACTCCCCGAAATGCATTTAGGTGCAGCGCTGATAATAGTTATATAGAGGTAGAGCTACTGATTGGATGCGGGGGCTTCACCGCCTACCAATTCCTGACAAACTCCGAATGCTATATAATGTTTTACAGCAGTGAGGGCTTGGGTGCTAAGGTCCAAGTCCGAGAGGGAAAGAACCCAGACCATCAGCTAAGGTCCCCAAATATATGCTAAGTTGAAAGAACGAGGTTTGTCTGCCCAGACAGCTAGGATGTTGGCTTGGAAGCAGCCATTCATTTAAAGAGTGCGTAACAGCTCACTAGTCGAGCGGACGAGCATGGATAATAATCGGGCATAAGCATATTACCGAAGCTATGGATTTTGTGGCAACACAAAGTGGTAGGGGAGCATTCTGACAGGGCTGAAGGTGTATCGTAAGGTATGCTGGACCGGTCAGAAAAGAAAATGTAGGCATAAGTAACGATAATGCGGGCGAGAAACCCGCACACCGAAAAACTAAGGTTTCCACAGCTATGCTAATCAGCTGTGGGTTAGTCTGGACCTAAGGCGAACCCGAAAGGGACAGTCGATGGCCAACGGGTTAATATTCCCGTACTTCTTATTGCTGTGATGGGGTGACGGAGTGATGAAAGCGCCGCGAACTGACGGAATAGTTCGTTAAAGCACCTAGCTATAGGCTCTCTAGGCAAATCCGGAGAGTTTGGTGAAATGCGATAGTACTCGGAGTCTTCGGACAAAGAGATAGTGCGCCTAAGGGCTTCCAAGAAAAACCTCTAAACTTCAGGCAGTAAGAACCAGTACCGTAAACCGACACAGGTAGTTGAGGAGAGAATCCTAAGGTGCTCGAGAGATTCATGGCTAAGGAATTAGGCAAAATAGACCTGTAACTTCGGGAGAAAGGTCGCCCCGAGCAATCGGGGCCGCAGTGAAGAGGTCCAGGCGACTGTTTATCAAAAACACAGGGCTCTGCAAAATCGTAAGATGAAGTATAGGGCCTGACACCTGCCCGGTGCTGGAAGGTTAAGAGGAGATGTTATCTTCGGAGAAGCATTGAATTGAAGCCCCAGTAAACGGCGGCCGTAACTATAACGGTCCTAAGGTAGCGAAATTCCTTGTCGGGTAAGTTCCGACCTGCACGAATGGTGTAACGATCTGGACACTGTCTCAGCCATGAGCTCGGTGAAATTGTAGTAACGGTGAAGATGCCGTTTACCCGCAGTGGGACGAAAAGACCCTGTGCACCTTTACTATAGCTTAGTATTGACCTTGGATAAATGATGTGTAGGATAGGTTGGAGACTGTGAAGGGGCGTCGCCAGGCGCTTTGGAGTCATTGTTGAAATACAACCCTTTGTTTATCTGAGGCCTAACCCCGCGATGTGGGGGACAGTGCTTGGTGGGTAGTTTGACTGGGGTGGTCGCCTCCAAAAGAGTAACGGAGGCTTCTAAAGGTTCCCTCAGTACGCTTGGTAACCGTGCGTAGAGTGCAATGGCATAAGGGAGCTTGACTGAGAGACATACAGGTCGATCAGGTACGAAAGTAGAGCATAGTGATCCGGTGGTTCCGCATGGAAGGGCCATCGCTCAAAGGATAAAAGGTACGCCGGGGATAACAGGCTGATCTCCCCCAAGAGCTCATATCGACGGGGGGGTTTGGCACCTCGATGTCGGCTCGTCACATCCTGGGGCTGGAGAAGGTCCCAAGGGTTGGGCTGTTCGCCCATTAAAGTGGCACGCGAGCTGGGTTCAGAACGTCGTGAGACAGTTCGGTCTCTATCTACTGCGGGCGTTAGAAATTTGAGTGGATCTGATTCTAGTACGAGAGGACCGAATTGGACTAACCTCTAGTGTATCTGTTGTCCCGCCAGGGGCACCGCAGAGTAGCTACGTTGGGAAGGGATAAGCGCTGAAAGCATATAAGCGCGAAACCCACCACAAGATGAGATTTCTTTTAAGGATCGTGGAAGATGACCACGTTGATAGGCTACAGATGTAAAGGCAGTAATGTCACAGTCGAGTAGTACTAATAATCCGTAAGCTTATGCACACCCTTTTTCCCGAGCCAATGGCTCGGGAAGGAACTTTCTTAAATAAAGCTTATTTGTTTCTTTATCTCAGTATGTTAAAATATTGTCTGATTGATAATTAACAATTTACAATTGATAATTAATAATCAGAAGCTGCTTGCAGCGAATAGCCTTAAGGTGGTTATTGCGGCGGGGCTCACCTCTTCCCATCCCGAACAGAGAAGTTAAGCCCGCCTGCGCAGATGGTACTGCATTATTGTGGGAGAGTATGTCGTCGCCTTTCTTTTAAGAATCCTCATCATTATCTGATGGGGATTTTTTGTTTTATGCCGGTTTGGAATCTGATAGAAATCAATCTTCAGATACTTGAAAGATTCTCTTTGGGAAAACCTCTTAAAAATAATGTCTTTTTACAGCGATATTTTATTTTGTGATTGAGACGCTGTAATTTTAATATTTTAGCTTTAAATAGCAAGTCTCAAGGTTGGATGCGGGTTCAGCAATAGAAAGCCGTGTTAGTGATGGGAGCGACATCCTTTTGCGGGACACGCAAATCTTCTTTTTTCTCCTTATTCTTCTCCTGCAGAAGATACGGATCGCTGCGTGACTCCAAGGGGAAAACAGCGCTAATTGAGTTGTTTGTTATTAAGGCTGATTTATGTGCTTTAATTGCATTAATTTTTATTATTAAAGTTGTAATGTCAATTTATTATTAGGCTTCAAGGCTCTTGTGGTCTATTGGAAATATTGGTTTGTTAATAGAAGTTAGCTTTTGTCTTAATAAAGAAAAGGTGGAAGCGAAAACTTTTTGAAAAGCTCTAATTTTTTGAGGATTTTGATAAAGCTTTTTGTGTCATTCGTAAAAAGTTAAAATTGGCAAAAGAATGAAGTATTTATCAAGAATTAATATCTAAAGAAGAAGTCCTGGATTTTAAACCGGAATCACTTCAGTTTCACTCGGTCTAAAAACTCTTCTTTTTGGGGTTGTATTTTAAGTAGTATGTGGTAAAATAAAAAAGAGAGATCTATTGGTGTTGTGCTTCTGTGTCAAATTAACAATTTAAAAGATTGTATTGGTGAGGATTTTTATATTTTCCAAACGTGTAATTAGGGATATGTAGTAAGGTTTTGAAAATTATAAAGATTCTGGTAAAGGAATAAAAAGAATAAAACATTGTAAAAACGGAAAGCTTCAGCCTGCAAAAAATGCCGAAAAGCCATGCTAAAGAGGAAAAGTCCTACGCATGGCTGAAAATATCCAAAATGCAAACCTGCCGTTATCAGTGCATTAAGAAATAATCCGAAAAAAAATCAAAAAAAGCTGGGCAAAAGCATTGGAAAAGCGGAAAAAGGTTCTACTTTTGCACCCGCAACAGCGAAAAACGCTCTTAGACATTCCGGCAGCTTGATCACATTTGAGGAAAGAGATTTCCGAAAAAAAAGATTAAAAAAAGCTTGCGGGAAAAGAAAAAGCTTTTTACATTTGCACCCCGCAAAACACGGAAAGTTCCTTGAGATACTGGTAAGAAAAACGAAAAGATGAGGCGAAAAGAAAGCTTCAAAAATTTTTTAAGTTTTTCTTGCGAGAAACAAAAAGAAGTTTTAGTTTTGCACCCGCTTTGAGATACAGGCGAAGACAGAAAAAGATACGTTCGTAGACATATTGAATTGACAGCCGTTTTGAAAGAGATTTCAAAACAAAATAGAATAAGAGTAATGGAATCGAGAGATTCGAAAAGAACCGATAGATAAAGGCATCGAATATATAATATTAAAATATACGATGAAGAGTTTGATCCTGGCTCAGGATGAACGCTAGCGGCAGGCTTAACACATGCAAGTCGAGGGGTAGAAGTCTTCGGGCTTTGAGACCGGCGCACGGGTGCGTAACGCGTATGCAATCTGCCTTCCACAGAGGGATAGCCCAGAGAAATTTGGATTAATACCTCATAGCATAGCCAAACCGCATGGTTTGGCTATTAAAGTCACAACGGTGGAAGATGAGCATGCGTCCCATTAGCTAGTTGGTAAGGTAACGGCTTACCAAGGCTACGATGGGTAGGGGTCCTGAGAGGGAGATCCCCCACACTGGTACTGAGACACGGACCAGACTCCTACGGGAGGCAGCAGTGAGGAATATTGGTCAATGGGCGCAAGCCTGAACCAGCCATGCCGCGTGCAGGATGACGGTCCTATGGATTGTAAACTGCTTTTGTACGGGAAGAAACACTCCTACGTGTAGGAGCTTGACGGTACCGTAAGAATAAGGATCGGCTAACTCCGTGCCAGCAGCCGCGGTAATACGGAGGATCCAAGCGTTATCCGGAATCATTGGGTTTAAAGGGTCCGTAGGCGGTCTTGTAAGTCAGTGGTGAAAGCCCATCGCTCAACGGTGGAACGGCCATTGATACTGCAGGACTTGAATTACTGGGAAGCAACTAGAATATGTAGTGTAGCGGTGAAATGCTTAGAGATTACATGGAATACCAATTGCGAAGGCAGGTTGCTACCAGTGGATTGACGCTGATGGACGAAAGCGTGGGTAGCGAACAGGATTAGATACCCTGGTAGTCCACGCCGTAAACGATGGATACTAGCTGTTGGGCGCAAGTTCAGTGGCTAAGCGAAAGTGATAAGTATCCCACCTGGGGAGTACGAACGCAAGTTTGAAACTCAAAGGAATTGACGGGGGCCCGCACAAGCGGTGGAGCATGTGGTTTAATTCGATGATACGCGAGGAACCTTACCAAGGCTTAAATGCAGACTGACCGATTTGGAAACAGATCTTTCGCAAGACAGTTTACAAGGTGCTGCATGGTTGTCGTCAGCTCGTGCCGTGAGGTGTCAGGTTAAGTCCTATAACGAGCGCAACCCCTGTTGTTAGTTGCCAGCGAGTCAAGTCGGGAACTCTAACAAGACTGCCAGTGCAAACTGTGAGGAAGGTGGGGATGACGTCAAATCATCACGGCCCTTACGCCTTGGGCTACACACGTGCTACAATGGCCGGTACAGAGAGCAGCCACTGGGTGACCAGGAGCGAATCTATAAAGCCGGTCACAGTTCGGATCGGAGTCTGCAACTCGACTCCGTGAAGCTGGAATCGCTAGTAATCGGATATCAGCCATGATCCGGTGAATACGTTCCCGGGCCTTGTACACACCGCCCGTCAAGCCATGGAAGCTGGGGGTGCCTGAAGTCGGTGACCGCAAGGAGCTGCCTAGGGTAAAACTGGTAACTAGGGCTAAGTCGTAACAAGGTAGCCGTACCGGAAGGTGCGGCTGGAACACCTCCTTTCTAGAGCCCAAAGTGTTAGCCTCAGGGCACGCTTGGGAAATAAGATGCCGGACATTAGGTTCTGGATCTTGAAATTGCATTACTCTTGCTGTTAATTTAAAGAAATAAACTTTTAAGTAAAAAAAAACAGAGTCTCGTAGCTCAGCTGGTTAGAGTACTACACTGATAATGTAGGGGTCGGCAGTTCGAGTCTGCCCGGGACTACTTTTTAAGGCTTAAAGAGAAGGAAATTCTAGAGTTGAAGCGTTATGAATATTAATTCATAATTCATAATTCACAATTCATCATTAGATTTGGGGGATTAGCTCAGCTGGCTAGAGCGCCTGCCTTGCACGCAGGAGGTCAACGGTTCGACTCCGTTATTCTCCACAGTTCCGAAAGGAAAAAAGTTCATTGACATATTGAGATAAGAAAATAATAAGAAAGTAGAAAGCGTTTTTATTAGCAATAATAAAAACAAAACAAAACGGTCTTGTTTTAAGGAACAAGATTGGTGCAATAAGCAAAATAAGGGCGCATGGGGGATGCCTAGGCTCTCAGAGGCGATGAAGGACGTGATAAGCTGCGAAAAGCTGCGGGGACGGGCACACACCGATTGATCCGCAGATATCCGAATGGGGCAACCCGCTATATTGAAGATATAGCACACCGATAGGTGGGCAAACCCGCTGAACTGAAACATCTAAGTAGGCGGAGGAGAAGAAAACAAAAGTGATTCCGTAAGTAGTGGCGAGCGAACGCGGATTAGCCCAAACCAGGATTGTTACGGCATTGCTGGGGTTGTAGGACCGCGACATTTCTTGCATAAAGAATTAGAATCTGCTGGAAAGTAGAGCCATAGAGAGTGATAGCCTCGTATAAGTAATGAATGTAAAGGATAGCGGTATCCTGAGTAGGGCGGGGCACGTGAAACCCTGTCTGAATTTGGCGGGACCATCCGCTAAGGCTAAATACTCCTGAGAGACCGATAGTGAACCAGTACCGTGAGGGAAAGGTGAAAAGAACCGTGAATAACGGAGTGAAATAGATCCTGAAACCATGCGCTTACAAGCGGTCGGAGCCCCTTCGTGGGGTGACGGCGTGCCTTTTGCATAATGAGCCTACGAGTTAACGCTGCTGGCAAGGATAAGTGGTTAAGCCATGGATCCGCAGCGAAAGCGAGTCTGAATAGGGCGCTTTAGTCAGTAGTGTTAGACGCGAAACCGTGTGATCTACCCATGGGCAGGTTGAAGCTGTGGTAACACACAGTGGAGGACCGAACCGGTTGACGTTGAAAAGTCTTCGGATGACCTGTGGGTAGGGGTGAAAGGCCAATCAAACTCGGAAATAGCTCGTACTCCCCGAAATGCATTTAGGTGCAGCGCTGATAATAGTTATATAGAGGTAGAGCTACTGATTGGATGCGGGGGCTTCACCGCCTACCAATTCCTGACAAACTCCGAATGCTATATAATGTTTTACAGCAGTGAGGGCTTGGGTGCTAAGGTCCAAGTCCGAGAGGGAAAGAACCCAGACCATCAGCTAAGGTCCCCAAATATATGCTAAGTTGAAAGAACGAGGTTTGTCTGCCCAGACAGCTAGGATGTTGGCTTGGAAGCAGCCATTCATTTAAAGAGTGCGTAACAGCTCACTAGTCGAGCGGACGAGCATGGATAATAATCGGGCATAAGCATATTACCGAAGCTATGGATTTTGTGGCAACACAAAGTGGTAGGGGAGCATTCTGACAGGGCTGAAGGTGTATCGTAAGGTATGCTGGACCGGTCAGAAAAGAAAATGTAGGCATAAGTAACGATAATGCGGGCGAGAAACCCGCACACCGAAAAACTAAGGTTTCCACAGCTATGCTAATCAGCTGTGGGTTAGTCTGGACCTAAGGCGAACCCGAAAGGGACAGTCGATGGCCAACGGGTTAATATTCCCGTACTTCTTATTGCTGTGATGGGGTGACGGAGTGATGAAAGCGCCGCGAACTGACGGAATAGTTCGTTAAAGCACCTAGCTATAGGCTCTCTAGGCAAATCCGGAGAGTTTGGTGAAATGCGATAGTACTCGGAGTCTTCGGACAAAGAGATAGTGCGCCTAAGGGCTTCCAAGAAAAACCTCTAAACTTCAGGCAGTAAGAACCAGTACCGTAAACCGACACAGGTAGTTGAGGAGAGAATCCTAAGGTGCTCGAGAGATTCATGGCTAAGGAATTAGGCAAAATAGACCTGTAACTTCGGGAGAAAGGTCGCCCCGAGCAATCGGGGCCGCAGTGAAGAGGTCCAGGCGACTGTTTATCAAAAACACAGGGCTCTGCAAAATCGTAAGATGAAGTATAGGGCCTGACACCTGCCCGGTGCTGGAAGGTTAAGAGGAGATGTTATCTTCGGAGAAGCATTGAATTGAAGCCCCAGTAAACGGCGGCCGTAACTATAACGGTCCTAAGGTAGCGAAATTCCTTGTCGGGTAAGTTCCGACCTGCACGAATGGTGTAACGATCTGGACACTGTCTCAGCCATGAGCTCGGTGAAATTGTAGTAACGGTGAAGATGCCGTTTACCCGCAGTGGGACGAAAAGACCCTGTGCACCTTTACTATAGCTTAGTATTGACCTTGGATAAATGATGTGTAGGATAGGTTGGAGACTGTGAAGGGGCGTCGCCAGGCGCTTTGGAGTCATTGTTGAAATACAACCCTTTGTTTATCTGAGGCCTAACCCCGCGATGTGGGGGACAGTGCTTGGTGGGTAGTTTGACTGGGGTGGTCGCCTCCAAAAGAGTAACGGAGGCTTCTAAAGGTTCCCTCAGTACGCTTGGTAACCGTGCGTAGAGTGCAATGGCATAAGGGAGCTTGACTGAGAGACATACAGGTCGATCAGGTACGAAAGTAGAGCATAGTGATCCGGTGGTTCCGCATGGAAGGGCCATCGCTCAAAGGATAAAAGGTACGCCGGGGATAACAGGCTGATCTCCCCCAAGAGCTCATATCGACGGGGGGGTTTGGCACCTCGATGTCGGCTCGTCACATCCTGGGGCTGGAGAAGGTCCCAAGGGTTGGGCTGTTCGCCCATTAAAGTGGCACGCGAGCTGGGTTCAGAACGTCGTGAGACAGTTCGGTCTCTATCTACTGCGGGCGTTAGAAATTTGAGTGGATCTGATTCTAGTACGAGAGGACCGAATTGGACTAACCTCTAGTGTATCTGTTGTCCCGCCAGGGGCACCGCAGAGTAGCTACGTTGGGAAGGGATAAGCGCTGAAAGCATATAAGCGCGAAACCCACCACAAGATGAGATTTCTTTTAAGGATCGTGGAAGATGACCACGTTGATAGGCTACAGATGTAAAGGCAGTAATGTCACAGTCGAGTAGTACTAATAATCCGTAAGCTTATGCACACCCTTTTTCCCGAGCCAATGGCTCGGGAAGGAACTTTCTTAAATAAAGCTTATTTGTTTCTTTATCTCAGTATGTTAAAATATTGTCTGATTGATAATTAACAATTTACAATTGATAATTAATAATCAGAAGCTGCTTGCAGCGAATAGCCTTAAGGTGGTTATTGCGGCGGGGCTCACCTCTTCCCATCCCGAACAGAGAAGTTAAGCCCGCCTGCGCAGATGGTACTGCATTATTGTGGGAGAGTATGTCGTCGCCTTTCTTTTGAAAAACCCTATCCAAATCGGATAGGGTTTTTTGTTTTTATATGATTTTGAAATCTTGATCGAAATCAATCTTCAGATACTTAAAAGATTCTCTTTTGGAAAACCTCTTAGAAATAATGTCTTTTTACAGCGATATTTTATTTTGTGATTAAGACGCTGTAATTTTAATATTTTAGCTTTAAATAGCGAAAAAAGAGGCTTTGGATAGATGTTTTCATTTGCCGGTTATATTGCTTTATAATTTTCGAATTAAAACTTTAAATTTGAAATTATAATATAGAAAATAAATGGAAGAGCTAATTCAAGTCATTAATAGTTTTCAGGAATTAGATTCGGAGACAGAACTTGCGCTGAAAAAATATTTTGTAGAAGAAACTTTTAAAAAGAATGATTTTATTATTAAAGGTGGTAAAATTTGTGATAGGATCTATTTTATAAAATGTGGGGCGGTAAGAAGATTTTGCATTGAAGATGGTATAGAAGTTACGAAGTGGATTTATACCGATAATCAGTTTATAACTTCGATGAGTAGTTTTTTTGAACAAAAGCCATCATTTGAGAATTTTCAAATTTGTGAAGAAACAATCGTTTATTCGTTGTCTTATTTGGATGAACAGGTTTTGCTAGAGTATCCTTTATTTGTGAAGTTTCATATTAAACAGCTTCGATATTATCTTTCTAAAATAAACGAATTCAATCATTTATTTCGTTTAATGACTGCTGAGAAAAAATACTTATTTCTGTTGGAGTCATTTCCTCAAATTATTAAAAAAGCCAAGTTGAAGCATATTGCATCATTAATCGGGGTAAGCCAAGAAACATTGAGCAGGATTCGAGCATCAATTATTTGATATTACATCAAAAAAAAAGATTTAAACTTTTTCAACTTTTGTGTTTTATTTTAAAATACTAAAAATTGAAAAATACTTTCATTCATAAACAAGCTGTAATTGGGACCAATGTCAATATTGGAAACTGCGTTACTATAGAAGACGATGTAATAATTGGTAAAAACACTCAAATTGGAAATAACGTTTCAATTTTAAGAGGAACAAGAATCGGTGAAAATTGCCAGATACATTCTAATGCCGTTTTAGGTGGAATTCCGCAAGATCTTAAATACAAGGGAGAATGTACTTTTTTAGAAGTAGGGCATAACAATATAATCGGAGAATTTGTTACGATAAACAAGGGAACTATTTCCAAAGGCATAACTAGTATCGGAAATTCTAATTTGATTATGTCCAATGCCCATATTGGTCATGATTGCGTTATTGGCAGTAATTGTATAATTGGCTTTAGCGTCGGAATGGCAGGTGAAGTAACTGTCGAAGATTGGTCTAATATTAGCGGATTAACAGCTATTCATCAGTTTTCATTGATTGGTGAAAATACTATGATTAGTGGTTTAAGTCGGGTTGTAAAAGATATTCCTCCTTATATCATGGTTGCACATGAACCTTTACGTTTTGCTGGGCTAAATACAGTAGGATTAAAAAGACGTGAATTTGACTCTTGCAAAATTGATGAGCTAAAAGCTATCTATAAAATTATATTTCAAGAAAAAAGAAATACAAAATTTGCGTTAGAATTAGTCAAAAGAGAATTTGAACAGACTTTAGAGAGAGATAAAATCTTAAATTTTATTCATAACTCAAAAAGAGGAATTCTTAAAGGGGTTGAATTTTAATTAAATGATTTATTATCTTTAGTAAACTATTTTTTAATGAAATTGTATATGACAAAATATAGCGCAAACTCTAAAGTTGATTTTTATTTTGAAAAAGCTGAAAAATGGAAAGCCGAAATAGAACAAATGAGAGAAATTGTTTTAGACTGTCATTTGTCTGAAGAATTGAAATGGGGATCTCCTTGCTATACGTTTGAAGAAGCAAATATTGTATTGATCCATTATTTTAAGGAATATTGTGCTTTTTTGTTTTTCAAAGGTGCTTTAATGAAAGATCCAGATAATATTCTGATTCAACAATCAGATAATGTTCAGGCAGCGCGTCAAGTTCGATTTACGAATGTGGAAGATATTTTGGCTAAGAAAGAAATTTTAAAAAAGTATATTTTTGAAGCTGCTGAAATTGAAAAATCAGGACAAAAAGTAGAGTTGAAAAAAGTTTCTGAATTTGAAATTGCCGTAGAACTTCAGCATAAATTTGATGCTGATTCTGATTTTAAAAAAGCTTTTTATGCTTTAACTCCAGGAAGACAACGTGCATATTTGCTTCATTTTTCTCAGCCTAAACAATCTAAAACAAGAGAAGCGAGAGTGGGAAAAAATATTTCGCGAATTTTAGATGGAAAGGGATTGAATGATTAAAAAGTATCGATAAAAAGAAAAACTCCTTTTGTACAAAGGAGTTTTTTGTTTTATACTGCTAAGAGATTGGTTGCTCTACCGTATCTTTCTTTCGGATAGAAATTATAGATTGGAGCAGAACGGAAGTCATTACCAAACTTATTCCTATGTAAAAAGAGAAATTAACCGATTGGCCTTCATTAAAAAATAAAAAGGCTAATATTATTGAATAAATTGGCTCTAGATTGAAAGTTAGATTTATCGTAAAAGCAGGAATCTTTTTAAGCGATTCTGCAAACATTACATAAAGAGCAACCGTACAGCATGAAGCCAAAATCAATAAATAGTAAATGTCTTTTAGACTTGGAATAAAATTCTGTTCTGGAAAATTATAAAAATAAAGTGGTAGAATTAGTCCTAATGCTAAAGTTCCGCCAAGCATCTGATAAAAATTAATGAGTTTACTGTCATAAAATTGTACTAGCCTTTCATTGTAAATAGTGTACAAAGCAGCAAATGCAGAAGAAATTATCCCGAGTAAAATTCCGAGCTGATAAGAAGAATCAAAATGAAAAATCAGACTAATTCCTAGTAAGGTTAGCATACTTAATAAAACCTGAACCAAATTGAATCTTTTTTTGTTGAGTATAGGTTCAAAAAAAGCTGTAAAAAAACTTGTCAGACAATAACAGACGACACCAATTGAGATGTTAGAATATTTAATGCTGGCATAGAAGAAAATCCAGTGAATGGTAATCAACACTCCAGCTTTGGAAATTTTTATGGCTTCAGAAAAAGACTTCAGCATTTTAAGATTATAAATTTTTAAAATGAAAAAGAGAATAATTGAAGCAAAAAATACTCTGTACCAAACTAGGGTAATTTCGTTGAGAGAAATAAGTTTTCCGAAAACGCCAGTAAAACCAGCAAGTAAAACTGCAGTGTGCAGTATTAGATAAGATTTTTTCATAAGAAGTTGTCTATCCTTTTTTGGAGGATATATTTTGAATATTAATAATGTGATTGAGGTAAAGACACAAGAAATCGGACTGAAGATTCAGTCGAGTGTCAATACTAAAAAAGTAGTATTAATTTTCTGGTGGTGAAAGACAACCTGCTACGTGCATGCTTAAATTTGAATTTTAGCAAACTTATGCAAATGACGGGAAATGAAAAAATGTAAAAAGTTATTTAAATGTGAAACTTCAAACATTTTAACAATTGAATTGAATAAATCTGATTTTGATTTCAGTATTAATTTGTAGAACTTGCAACGATACCAAATTACCTAATTTATAAGTTTATTACAATCTAATGAGTACAAGCCAGCCTACTACAGTAGTTCTTGAAACAAAACAGCATTTTGAAATTTTAGATGGATTAAGAGGTATCGCAGCTTTTGCAGTTGTTGTGTTTCATTTTATGGAATGGATTTTTACTGATCCAAGTCAGAATTTTATAGGACATGGATTTTTGGCTGTCGATTTTTTCTTTTGCCTTTCGGGATTTGTAATAGGATATGCTTACGATGATCGTATTGCAAAAATGGGACTTCGCAATTTCTTTATATCGAGAATTATCAGATTACATCCTTTAGTTATAGCAGGATCAATATTAGGATTACTGGCTTTTTTGTTTGATCCGTTTGGGGGACATTTGGAATTGTATAGTACAGGAAAAATTATTTTGACATTTATTTGTTCTCTGTTTCTTATTCCCTTTCCTGTTATTGCCGATCGCGGATTTAATTTATTTAGTTTTAATGCGCCTGCTTGGTCATTGTTTTGGGAATATATTGCCAATATAGTTTATGCATTTGTTCTTTATAGAATTAGAAAAAGCTTTCTGTTGCTGTTAACTATATTATCTGCGATTGCTATTTGTTATGTCGGATATAATTCAGGAAATTTATTAGGAGGTTGGAGCGGACCAACTTTTTGGGATGGATGTGCTAGAATTTCATATTCTTTTTTAGCAGGATTACTTATTTACAGATCCAATTGGATTATTAAAAATAAGCTTGGTTTTGGCGGATTAACCTTTTTATTGCTTTTAGCTTTTATTATGCCATTTTCAGAATTGAATTGGATTGCGGAACCATTAGTTGTGTTGGTTTATTTTCCATTATTAATTTCTTTGGGAGCTGGAGCTGTCTTAAGACCTGGATTAAAAAAAGCCTGTATTTTTTCTGGGAAAATATCTTATCCATTGTATATGACGCATTATGCAGTTTTATGGATGTTTGGAAATTATTATACCAACTATAAACCAGATACAACACAATTGACTTTAATTGTAACAACTTCTGTCATTTCGTTGGTTGGGTTTGCATATTTAGTAATGGTTATATATGATATTCCGTTACGAAATTATTTGAACAATAAAAGAAAGAAAAGGGCAACAGCAAATCCTTAAGTATAAATTTTCGATATGAGCTTCTGGTTATTTCTGTTAATTGCGATATCAGAATTAATAAACATAGTATATTAGCTTTATAATCTTACAAACGGTTTAATAACTTAAAATAAGTCAGCTTGAAAATTAATATTGTAACAAAGTATTTGTTTCTTCTTTTAGCAGTACAAACATTTGGGCAAAATGCCACTTTTAAAATTAAATATTCAGAACAGTTGGCTGTTTTTGTTTTTTTGGAAAATTTATCTGATTATTATCCAGACAATGCTTTTAAAACAGAATTTCAAAACTCAAGATACAATATTGAGAAGTATAAAAATATAATCTCAAAATTTGATCAGTTGTCTATTTCTTATAGTTTTCGATTTGAAGATTTTCCGTACGGATCAAAGAAAACAATGCAGACGCAGGATATTTTGAAAAAGAATTTGATTGAAACGAATAATTTAAATGATTTCAAAGTTCGTTCTATGGGAATGATTCCTAATAAAACTTTGAGCGATTTAGGAGAATGTATTTCGGAATTTACCCCGATTTACAATGAATTGATCTATAATCAGAATAGAGAAAAGTTCGAAAAGCAGCTAGATGAAATTAAAAAATATTCTGAAGAACATCAGATAGAAAATTATTTTAAAACAGGATTAGTGTTTTATAATTCCAGTTGGGATAATTCAATTCCGTTTGAAGCTGCTTTTTATCCGCTACCCAATTCAAAAGGATTTACGGCCTCTGCTTTTTGCAATAATTTCGTGAGTGCAATTCAAACAGATTTAAAATCACATAAAGATTTGTTTAGTGTAATGATGCACGAGACCTACCATATCATTTATGACGAACAATCGCTGGAAGTCAAAAGAGAAATGGACACTTATTTCAAGGAAAACAAATCAAAATACAGCAATTATGCGTATCAGTTATTAAACGAAGTTTTGGCGACCGTATTGGGCAACGGATATGTTTATGAAAAATTGGATGGAAAAGTAGATGCTGGAGAATGGTACAATAATAAATATATCAATTTGATGGCAAAACAAATTTATCCGTTAGCCAAAGAATATATTGAACAAAAGAAGCCAATTGATAAAAATTTCATAGATCAGTACATTCAGCTATATGAAGCCAATTTTCCAGATTGGATTAACGAACTAGACAACATAATGACGTATCGTTATGTGATTACAGAAAACGAAAAAGATTTTAGAGATATAAACAAGATATTTCGTTATCGTTCCAGAACAGAATACGAAGATCAAATCACAGAAAATAGTATAGAAAAAATGAAGCAGACGCCATTGACCAAAATGGTAATTATTTCAAAAGACAGTAAGGGAAAAATTAAATTGCTAAAAAATAAGTTTAATGAATTGAAAAACTGGAAAGCAAATCCCGATAAAGAATTTGCAGACAAGTTTTTTTTAGCCGATAAAAGTCAGTTGATAATTGTGAATCAGAAAAAATCTGATTTGCAAGTATTAATTAATTCTATAAAATAAGCTCGGCGATAATATTTCTTATATTCGTCTGATTGAAAAAAAATAAAACCAAAAAATAAAATAGTGAATGGATAAGATTAATGTATTAATTATTGCAACCATAATTACTTTGTTCATTTCATTATTGCTAATATTTTTTCTGCTCACCGTTAAAACAAAAAATAAAACAAGTAATATTCTTTTTGCTGTTTTTCTTTTTATAAATGCAATAGACTTAACAGATCCTCTCTTCGGATTAATGTTTGATGGTCCCTCAAATCTTGGAATGTTTAAAACTACAATTGCTTTTTTTCAAATTCCGATATTTTACCTTTATGTATTATCCGTTTCCTATTCTGACTTTAAATTAAAACCGAAATATCTCATACATGCAATTCCGTTTTTAATAGTAAATGCAGTTTTAGTGCCACGTTTTTATGCTGTGGATGCCGCTTCGAAAATGGATTTTATTATAAATCGCAGAAGTATGATCGAACTGCAGTTTACTCATATTTTAATACATATTCAGATCATTGTTTATTTTACAGCTATTTTTATGCTATTAAAAAAAGCGAAAAAGCTGTATCTCGAGAATAATGCTGGCACTCATATTAATTCTTATAATTGGTTATTTCAGTTTACAACTGTTCTTGCGATTCTGTATTTGATTGTCATTGTAAAAAATATTTTCAAATTTTCAGAATATCCATATATCTCTGAATGGATAAAAGTTGGAATTATGGTATTACAGCTCTTTATTATTTGCTGGTATTTGTTTAAAGCTTTAAATAATCCTGATCTATTCAGGAATATCGATTCAAAATTAAAACTGGTAAAAGATATCGTTTCTGAAGAAAAAACTAATACACCTACAGTAGTAGGCGAAAAAGAGTACAATGAGGAGCTATTGAAACTGCAGCGTTATATGAATGAAAAAAAGCCATTTCTTAATCCTTCTCTAACAATTCAAGATGTCTCAAATGAAATTCAAATTCCTGTTCGAGATTTATCTCTTTTGATCAACCATAAACTAGAACAGCACTTTTACGATTTTATTAATGCTTATCGCATAGAAGATGCAAAGAATATTTTAAAAGATATTACAAAAAGTAAAGTGACTATTTTAGAAATTTTGTACGAAGTAGGCTTTAATTCAAAATCTTCTTTCAATACTGCTTTTAAAAAACATACTGGTTTTACTCCTACTGATTTTCGTAAATCCTTGTAGATTATAGTTTTGTAATTATTCGTACGCGTTTTTTTTTAAGAAATGCGTACGAGTAGTTTTATTCGGTCGCGTACCATAAGTTTCTTTCCCAAGTTTGTATCGAAATAAATTTATAACCATAAAAAACGATACGATGAAAACTTCAGTAAAACTTTTAGCAGCACTTTTATTAGTAACTAATTTTTCTTTTGGACAAGGAATTTCTCAAAAGATTGATTCGATAATAAAAGATACTCACCAAAAAAATCCCAATGTAAGCATTAGTGTAGGCTTTGTTTTAAACAATGAAGAATATTATACAGCATACGGAAATTTGAATGCTGAGAGTCAAACAAAAATTGACAAAAAATCAATATTTGAAATTGCGTCTATTACTAAAATTTTAACCTCTAACTTAATCGCACAGGCTGTTATTGAGAAAAAATTAAAACTAGAAGATTATATTGACAGCTATTTGCCAAAAGAATATGTGCTTCAAAACAATCTTAAAAACAAAATTAAAATTTCAGACTTAGCATCTCATCAATCAGGTTTGCCAGACATAGATTTTGGAAAATTAATAGAATTAAATCCGCAACAGCCTGTAAGTAGCGTAACCAAAGAATCATTGGCTGCAATTGTAAATAACTGCACAGAATTAAAAGATTATGGAAAATACCGTTATTCTACAATCGGATATACTTTGCTTGGGCAAATATTAGAAAAAGTGTATAACAAAAGTTACGATGAGATTATCACCAGCAAAATGATAAAACCATTAAAAATGACTCATACCTTAACTAAAGATTTTAATGTAAAAAACCGTACCGTTGCCCACAATCCTGATGGAGGCATTCAAGAGTTTTTTAATTGGAATATTACTGCACCTGCAGGATTAGTAAAATCTAATGCTTCTGATATGGTTACATATTTAAAAGCAATTTTAAACAAAGAAACTAAAGTAGGAAAGGCAGCCCTGGTTACCGAAAGTATATTTTATAAAGATGAAAAGAGAGAATTAGGATTGGGTATAAATATTGTAACAGATGAGAAAAATACGATTTACATGAAAACAGGCGATTCAATGGGACAGTCTTCAATAATATGTTATGACAGAGCTAAGAATTGGGGAATCGTAATACTGTTAGATTACAGAAATTCAAAAATGAGACAAACGCTGTTCAATACTATTTATGACACGATCTTAAAAGATATGAAGTCAGATAATGCAAATTTGTAATAGACGTAAATAATATCATTAAAATAGAATGCAAAAACTCCTTAAGAAATTAAGGAGTTTTTTACGTTTTAATAGTTCCATTTTTAAACGATCGATTTATGTAATAAGGTAGATTTTATGTGTGAATAGAGAAGTGGGAGATTTTTATTTTAGTCCGAATAAAAGAAACGGTCTATCAAAAGAATATTTACTTTCTGTTTTAAGATGTTGTTTTACAGTGTTTTGTAATTACTCGTACGCATTATGCCAGACAAATGCGTTCGAATAGTTTTATTCGGTCGTGTAGGTTTAATTTCTCCCACATCTTTGTACCGAAATAAATTACTAACCTTAAAAAATCCAATATCATGAAAAACATTATTTATTTATTACTTCTTATAGTAACAGTTACAAGTGGTCAGACAAATAAAAAAGTACTGTCAAAAGAAAAAGATTATGGCTTTCTTACTGATAGCTTAAATATCGAATCACAATTAGAAAAAAATAAACTTGCTGGATTTAGTGTTGTTGTTTTTGAGAATTACCAGATTGTATACTCAAACCAATTTGGTGTAAAATCGATAAATTCAAAAGAGAAAATAGATCAAAATACTGCTTTTTCTACGGCTTCAATTTCAAAACCAATTACTGCACTTCTTTGTTTTATTCTGGAAGAAAAAGGACTCATAAATTTAGACACTCCAATAGATGGTTATTTAAAACGCTGGCATTTGCCAAAAAGTAAGTTTACCGAAAATAACAGTCCAACATGGAGACAATTTCTTAATCACACGACGGGCACAAGCCAAAGCGGATTTGCAGATTATTATGAAGGTGATACCATACCGACAATAAAAGAAAGTCTTTTAGGGAAAATTCCGAGATATGATAAAGAAATTGAATTCTTGTTTGCACCAGGAACAGATTGGGCATACAGTGGCGGAGGTTATGTAATTGTTCAAATGGCATTAGAAGATACTTTTAAAAAGTCTATTGGAGAACTTGCCAAAGAGTATATCTTTTTACCTCTTGGATTAAAAAATACTACAATGATACAGCCTAATGAAAAAGGTTTTCCAACAAACGTAGCTCTTGTACATGATGAAAACGGAAAAGTGATTAGAACAGGTTTACCTATCACACCGCAAGTTGGGGCTTCAGGAATGTGGTCAACGCCAACTGATTTAGCTAAAATTGCTATCGAGATGCAAAATGCTTTGCGTAATAAAAACAATAAAGTGATTTCTAATACTGTGGCAAAAAAAGTAACTCAAGTAACTGCCTTAAAAGATGCTGTTGGCGGATGGAGTTACGGATGGCAAAAGTCTTTTGGTTATAATAACTATGATTGGTTTGTGTGTAATGGTTCAAATACAGGAGTTGGAGGAAGTGTTTTTGCGACGATGACAGACGGAAATGGCTTTGTGTTTTTGACCAATGGCGAAAAACCAAATCGTTTTCCCGTGATGAAACAAACTCAAAGAAAGATTTTAAAAGTGATGAACTGGAATAAAAATGCATCTAATGAAGAAGTTCAGGAAATGCCTTCTAGCCTAAAAGAAAAACTAATTGGTTCTTATGATGATTTTCTTTATGCACAAGGTGTAGAAACTAAAATTGTAGAGAAAAATAATCGCCTGTATGTTGAATCCATGTTATTGGATCATTTTAAAGGAAAAAATGATAATGAGCTAATATATCTTAAAAACGGATATTTTAAAATTGTTGATTATCCGAACTTACTGAAATTTGGTTTTAGCGATGGAAAATTAACTTCTGTAACTTTAACAAGAGATAAACTCAGTACAGAAGCTCAAGTTCAATTAACCAAAAAAGAAAAATAATCTTTTAGAAAAAAAACTCCAAATTCAACTGACTTTGGAGTTTTTTAATTTATTAAATAAAAGCGAACTTCTTTTATAGATTATCTTTAATTCGTTTTGTTATTTCTTCAATTGTTCCCATTCCGTCAAAAGTTAAAACTTTAATTTTTGACTTCATGTATTCGATTGCAGGTCTAGTAGAACTTTCAAAAACATCAATTCTTTTAAGATGAATATTGGCATCTTTATCATCTTTTCTGTTAGAAGTTTCAGCTCTTTTTTGCGCTCTCTTTAAAAGTTCTCCTTTTGGAACATCAATATTAATTACTTTTCCGATTTCCAGATTTTTAGATTTTACGAGTTCTAATAAATCATTCACTTGTGGTTTAGTTCTTGGGTAACCATCAAGAATAATTCCGTTAGCATTTCTGTTTTCATCCAATATTTTACTAAAAAGATCTTTCATTATAGAATCTGGAACCAAATCTCCTTTTTCTTCATATTGAGACATGATTTTTCCAATCTCGGTTTCATTTTGTTTTTCCAAACGGCATCTGTCTCCGGTTGAAATATGTTCAAAATGAAGTTCGTCTTTTAAAATTTCGCACTGAGTGCCTTTTCCAGAATACGGAGGACCAGTAATTATTAATATTTCCATTTTATTTATAAAGTTTTTAATTCTCTTTTGATTCTTTAAAGTTAAGAATGATTTATTCTATCCTTGCAAGGAATCGTAAAATTTAAAAGAAAAATATCTCTTTTCTCTGATAATGTAAAGCTTCATTATATGAGATATTGATAAAAAAAAATGTTGAAGAATGCGACAATTCATCAGTTGTAAACGACAATTCGGTCAATAAAAATTGAATGTTGTATTGAATAAAAATACTTTTACATCAAAATCAAAACAACCATAATCCATAACCATGAAGAAAATTTTAAAATTTATCAAAATCACGTTTATTAGCCTTTTGAGTATTATTTTACTTTTTATTGCTTATTTATACATCAGCAATAAAATATTTTTAGAATCGAAAGATGATGATAATGTAAAGTATTTGGCAGAAAACAATGTTCAGATTGGAGCTTCTATTGACGAAAAGTTGTTTGATGCAGATTTTTATAAGTCACAAGTTTTTTTACTAGGAGAAATTCATGGTTATGCCGATAATCAAAAGATAGATCAAGAAATGCTTTTTTTCTTGAATAAAAAATTAGGAATCAAATATTATATTGCCGAGATGGATAGTTTGACAGCTAAAAAGTTAAATGCTTTTTTATTTTTAGAAAGGGAAAAAAATAAAGTGGCTTTGAGAGAAGTCGTTGAATCTATCAAAAGAAGAATTCCACAGCAATCTAGCCAAGAATTATTTGATAAATGGAGCGCTGTGCATGATTACAATCAAAATTTGGCTGACTCTCTAAAAATTACGGTTATCGGAATTGATAAAAATTTTGATGATGAATCAAAAGGTTCTAGAGATGAAGCAATGGTGAGTAATTTTAAAAATGCAATTCAGAAAAAGCATCTTGAAAATGAAAAATTCTATGGACTTTTCGGATATTTCCATACACTGCAAAAGAAAACAGAATCGGGCAGAGCAACTTTTGCTGCAGGATTAAAAGATTCGGGAGTAAAAGTGACAAGTTTTGTAAGTTATACAATTGACAGCGAAATGTATCTGCCTAAAAATCCTCAATTTCCAACTCCTAAAGATGAAAAAGTAAATTGGATAAATGCCGATGGACCATTAATGCTAGTAAAAGGAATTAATGATTTGAAAGAACTGAGCAAACCAGAATCAATCACACTTTTTAAACTTGATTCGAAAAATTCACCTTATTCAAAATCTCAGAATCTAATAACAGTAAAATCGAGAGCGTTTGGAGAAAATATTGTGCCTCTGAAAGATGCTTCTGCGACTGATTATTTTCAATACGTGTTTTTGCTGAGAAATTCTAAAGCGTTGACGAAATTGAAATAAAAAACTTCTATATAAAAAAAAGCTCCATTAGAAATAGTGGAGTTTTTTTTATGTAAAACCTTATTTCTCGTGTTTTAAAATTTTAAAAGTAAAAACAATTAGTATATTTGTATCTCATAAGTATAGACTATACTCTATGCTTTATTGTTTTTAAAAAAAATAAAGTTATGCTAGTAAACGAATTATCAAAAAGAACAGGATTGTCAATACATACTATTAGATATTACGAAAATTTAGGAATGATCAAAGGGGTGACTGATGAAAATGTGACATCTAATAATTATAAACATTATGATGCTAATACTATTGAGCGTTTAGAAATCATTATAGAAGCAAGAGAAGTCGGATTTACATTAGCAGAAATAAAAAAAATATTGATAAGCTGGTTCGAGACAACAGATTCGAAACCAGAAACGCTAGAGCTTTTTCAAGCCAAAATAAAAGAGATCGATGATAAAATGAAATATTTCAAGCAAACCAAAAGTCTTCTTGAAAAAGTATGCGAGAAAATACAAAGTAATAATGATTGATTATTAAAGTTTAAAAGCGTGTAGAGAACTCCTTAAGAAATTAAGGAGTTTTTTTATGGTTCTTATTTTAACTGTTTAATAAAAGTTTTATGTGGAATTTAAGAAATTAGTAAGAGATTTTGCAAATAGTCTTATATTCGCTTTTGAACTTATAGAATTAAATACCGTAATAAAAGAAACTACAAATAACAACCAGAATTAAAATTTCAAAATTAAATTATGCAAGAAGAAATAACCAAGCATTCAAACAAAATTTATAAAACTGTGAAAAATACAGAACATACATTAGGAGAGAAAGTAAAAGAAATCATAATAGAAATATTCATAATCGTTTTTGCAGTGACGCTTTCAATATGGCTACACGGATGGAGTGAGCATAGACACCAACAAGAAGAAGTATCTGTTTTTCTTGCTAATATGAAGAATGATTTAAAGAATGATGTAGAAAGTATCGACAGAGAAATACACGCATACCAAAAGACAAATGCAGACTACGAAAAAATTTTAGCATTAACGCCTTCTCAACTAGATAGTATTTATAAATCTAAAGGTAAAGTAAACTTTCCAATTCATTCGCACGGACAAACATTAACTATAGGTAACTATGAAAGTTTTAAGTCTAGTGGTAAACTGGGCTACATTGAAGACGAAAAATTGAAACAGAAAATCTTAAACTACTACCAAATATTTGTTCCAGCTGCTAACGAAGTTGATAAAATGTACACTGAGTTTTTGTTTAAGTGTTTTGATAAAGAAATAGAAAATGCAGATAAGCCAGAAAAAGAATTATACTCTGACCCAAAATATAAAAAGACACTTGCATATCTTGTTAAATTAGGTAAGAATAATATAAGGGTTTATAAAGAAAATACAAAACCACTTGCAGTTGAGCTTATTAAAGAAATTGACAAAGAGTTGGGTAAATAAAAAAGTTTAATCATAAAAAAACTCCATTAGAAATAATGGAGTTTTTTTATGCTTTACTCTTCTATTCCTTGATCTTCATATTTCCAATATTCTGTTCCATACTTTTCTCTTAACAAATGATATTTTTTAAGGCCATTAGCTATAGCTTCAAAATCATTTTTGTTACAGAAACCTAGTTTTACGTAATCTTTTGGTCTAGTGTCTCCATGAGTTTCTTCCTTATGTAATTTGAAAAGTATTTTTGGAATTTCTTTTTCAAATCTAAAAACTAATAAATTTTTGTGTCCCCTGTCAATAGTGTCTGTTGGCGCCCATCCTTCATAGATTGATTGAGTTAAAATAAATTTCTCGAAAACAAACTCGTCAGGGTTGTTGATGTTGAAAATGCAATCGAATTCTTTATATATCTTTAAGTCTGCATAAGCATAAAGTGTAAAGACAATGATTTCATTTTCTTTTCTTTCCCAGTTTATATATCTGTGGTAGAACTCATCTTTATTGCGATTTTCGAATCGTTTAATTATTGCCTTTTTTGACAATTCAATTCCTTTGTCAGATAGATACATATCAGAAAATAAATATCGATGAATTCTTGGGTAATCTTCTTCATTTTTCATGTATGCTTTTTTTGCTAAGTAAAGAGTTCTTTAATTTTTCAAACGCAATTATATCTGCTTTTAAAACAAAAGGGTTGTTTTCTGAATCAATATCAATCCATTCTAATTTTTCCAATCCCGGAATTTGAACATTTAAATCTTCAATATTTAGTATTTTGACAGTATAATAAATATTAAGAATCTGTTTGTTGTCTTTAATACGAGATTCAATAAAATCTTCCTGTGTATAGTGATGGTCTAATATTTCAATCTTTAAGTTTAGTTCTTCCTGAAATTCTCGATGAAGACATTCAATTGTTCCTTCTCCAAATTCAAGACCACCTCCAGGTAATTTGCATATTGGTGTTCCTGCATATCTTTCGTGCAGTGCCAAAATTTTATTTTCATTTATACAAAAGGCATAAACCCTAATATTGAATCCGATCAATTCACTCATAATTTTAAATTTTAGAAAAACAGAATTAAGTAAAGGGCAAAAAAAAACTCCTTAATTTCTTAAGGAGTTTCTTGGTGGGCGATGAGGGGTTCGAACCCCCGACCCCCTCGGTGTAAACGAGGTGCTCTGAACCAGCTGAGCTAATCGCCCTATTTTACTAGGTTGCTATCGTTTGTGATTGCGAGTGCAAATATACGCTAGTTTTTGAGTTCTGCAAAGAAATTCGAATAAAAAATAAAACTTTTTTAAAAATAGTTTATATCTCCTTGTTTATGAATTTGTTATTAAAATGACTTTTTTGAAGTTTTTTCTATATCAAAAGTATATTTTAATTCAAAGGCAGTTCGGCAACCACAAAAGTGCTTCCGCCAACATAAATAAAATCATTTTCCGAGGCATTTTTCTTTGCTTCCGCGAAAGCGATTTCAACAGAATCGTATTTTTCTCCTATTAAACTGAATTTTTCGGCTGCATTCTTTAAAGTTTCGGCAGGCAAAGCTCGTGACGAATTCGGATGACAGAAATAATATTGCGCTTCTTTTGGGAAAAGAGGTAAAATAGAATCCAAGTCTTTATCATTTACAACACCCAAAACAATATGAAGTTTCTCGTATTTTTCGTTTTTCAGCTGATTCATTACAACCGATAATCCGTGTTTGTTGTGAGCCGTGTCGCAGATTATTTTTGGATTTTCTCCCAATTGCTGCCATCTGCCTTGTAAACCAGTATTTTTTACAACATTAAGCAAACCTTCTTTTAATTGTTCGGTCGAAATTTTAAAATCGGTTTCGTTATTCAAAATCGAAATCGTCTGCTGAACCGTTTTTTTATTATGAAACTGGTAATCTCCAATCAAATCAGACAAATAAATCTGGTCAATCAAATCTGAAGCAAAATAAATTGGCGCGTTGTTCGCTTCGGCTTTAGCCAAAAATACAGGTTTAGTTTCATCGGTATATTCTCCAATAACAACAGGGACGTTTGGTTTAATAATTCCAGCTTTTTCGCCTGCAATAGCTTCCAGAGTATTTCCTAAAAACTGAGTATGGTCTAAACCAATATTGGTAATTACCGAAACCAAAGGCGTGATAATATTAGTAGCGTCCAATCTTCCGCCCAAACCAACTTCGATAATCGCAATATCTACCTTTTCGGCAGCAAAATAATCAAACGCCAATCCAACCGACATTTCGAAGAAACTCATATCATTGGCTTCAAAAAAAGATTTGTGTTTTGCGACGAATTCAATCACGAATTCTTCAGAGATTTCTTTTCCGTTTATTTTAATTCTTTCTCTAAAATCTTTCAAGTGCGGAGAAGTATATAATCCGACTTTGTAACCCGCTTCTTGTAAAACAGAAGAAAGCATGTGAGAGGTAGAACCTTTTCCGTTTGTTCCCGCAACATGAATGCATTGCAATCTGTTTTGCGGATTATCAAGATGAGCTGTCAATAATTTGATATTCGTTAAATCCTCTTTATACGCAGAAGCACCTTGCGATTGGTACATTGGAAGCTGATTAAACATCCAATTGGTAGTCTCTTGATAGTTCATTTGTTTAGATAAAATGGTTGTTCATTGAAATAAATTTCGATTTTTGTAGTTTAATATTACAGCGAAAATTATCTTTATTGCAAATTTCAAATATTTTTTAGAATTAATTATTAAAAACCAGAATTAATATATGTTTACTTTTATTCAGTTACAAACAGATACAATCGCAAATGCTTCAAATGTAGTGGTCGAAAAGATCGCAGCACCGCAAAATGAAATTTCAATGTTTGGTTTCATTATGAAAGGGGGAGTGTTCTTAATTCCAATCGCGTTGTTGTTGTTTTATACTATCTACCTGATTTTTGAACGTTATATGTACATTAGCCGCGCGTCTAAAATTGACAGCAGATTAATGCAAGATATTGGCGAAAAATTACATTCTGGAAATATTGAATTGGCAAGAACAATTGTAGAAAGAAACAATACTGCGGCTGGAAATATTTTAAAAGAAGGCGTTCTAGTAATTGGAAGACCAATTGCCGAAATTGAAGCCAACATGGACCGTGCTGCCGATATCGAAATTGGCGAAATGGAAAGACATTTAGGTCATCTTGGACTTATTGCTGGTATTGCGCCAACGTTAGGTTTCATTGGAACGATTTCTGGGGTTATTAAAATTTTCTACAGCATTTCGGTTACCGAAAACATCAGTATCGGAAACATTTCTGGAGGTTTATACGAAAAAATGATCAGTTCAGGATCTGGATTAATTGTGGGTATTATTGCTTATAGCGCTTACCACTTATTGAACGGAAAGATTGATAATTTTGCTTTAAAAATTCAGAAACAGATTTTAGAATTTGTCAATATAATTCAAAGAGCATAAGCCATGTCTATTAAAAGAAAAAGAAGATTTCACGCCGAAGTTGCGACTTCATCTTTGAGCGATATCATGTTTTTCCTGCTGTTGTTTTTCTTAATTATCTCAACACTGGCAAATCCGAACGTGATTAAGATGACATTGCCAAAAGCTAAAGCGAATGAAAAGACCAATAAACAGTTAATTAGTTTATCGGTTACCGAAGATAAAAAGTTCTACATTGACAAACAGGAAGTAGATTTTGAAAATCTAGAAACCAGCTTAATGTCAAAAATAGGAACAGATAAAGAACAAACTGTTGTTGTTCGTATTCCGTTTAACCTGCAAGTTCAAGACTTAGTAGATGTTTTACAGATAGGAGTGAAGAATAATTTGAAGTTTGTAATTGCAACGAGTCCGAAGTAGTCATTGCGAGGAACGAAGCAATCACATTAAGGAATGTGCTACAATCTTGTCATTTCGAAGAAGGAGAAATCTGCACAAGTAACTCCGCAACGAAAATCCAATCTTTGTAGAGCTTCTCGCGAAGATTTCTCCTTCGTCGAAATGACAAACTAGACGAAGTGAGCGAGTCGAAATAAAACTCAATAAAAAAAGGCTTTCAGATTCCTGAAAGCCTTTTTCTATGACGGCAGATTTAGTGTAAATCTGTATAACTCGTGTTTTTTAATCCAAACTGAAATTATAAATAATTTTTCCAACTTGTTTAGCAGGAGCATCACTATCAGATTCCCATTTGGTATTCATTGCCGCAATTCTTGCTTGATCTAGCAAGCATTTTGCAGTATTGGTAGTTCCTTTAATTCCAGCTGTTGCGCTTATCGTTTTTCCGTTCTGATCCACGCTAACTTCAACTACAACCTTGCCTTCTTCATTACAAGTATATTTTGGTGCAGGTTTAGAAAGTGCTTTTCTGTTTCCTAGAGAATACCCAGTTCCTCCACCAGAACCGCCACCAGTTCCTGCTCCGTAACCGCTTCCGGTTCCAATGCCATTTCCAGTTCCGTTACCGCCTCCAGTTCCTCCGCCAGAACCACCAGAACCGTAATATCCGCTAGAGTTTAGACTTCCGTTTGCTTTTCCTTTATTTCCTGCTGCTTTATCGTCTCCGTCACCACCTTTGTTTGAACCTTTCATTATACTAGCTAACGCATCGTTTGTCGAATTAGAAACTTTTGGTTTTTCTGGTACCGGCTTTTGTACAGGTTTCTCAACAGGGACAGGTTTCTTTGGTTTTTCCTTCGTCGGAATCACAACATCATTGTCTGCAGTTGTATTTTCCTGTGTAATTATTGATTCCTCTTCTGGAGTTGCTTTTGCTGGAGCTTGTTTTACATTGTTTTTTACATCTAGAACTTCGCTTTTATAATTGGCGCCAGAACCTAAATCACTGTCTCCAAAATTTATGGTTACGCCACCGCCGCCTCCGCCGCCATCGGCAAGAGCTACATTATTTTCTGGATTGTATGGTGGCCAGAAACGGATAAAAAACAGTAATAGAATTATTACTGCATATATAGCTGTTGTGAATAGCAATGATTTCTTTTGATCTGAAGAAATTGAGGAACTCATTTAAATTCTAAATTTTGAAATGTATTATTTTAAAAACGTTTAAAAGTAGTAAAAATTGTTTAGAATGAAAGAGAGAATTTAACCGCAAAGGGTGCTAAGGTTTTTTAAAAAATTATAACGCAAAGCACGCTAAGATTTACGCAAAGAAACGCAAAGTTTTATTTGTCTTAACTTTGAGTAAATCTCCGATTGAAGTTCGCAAAGCTAGATGTACACAAAGCTTTGCGAACTTAATATTTAGATATTGCTTGCGCTTCAAATTAAAATGCCTTAGCGTACTTTGCGTTAAAAACTGCTAGCTATTTAACCGCAAAGCACGCAAAGGTTTACGCAAGGTTCGCAAAGCGGTTTTTTTTAATCTCGCAAAGGCGCAAGGTCGCAAAGAAACTTAAAAAAGAAAAACTTTGCGACTTCGCGACTTTGCGAGAAATAAACTAGCGTTCCTTGCGCAAAACCCTTGCGTGCTTTGCGGTTTAAAAATCTACACTACAAAAAACGAGCCAAATAGAAATCAGGCTCGTTTATATATTAAAGTGTAGAATATATTACACTAACTGTTTCAATGCAATCTCAAAAGCAGTTGCACTAATATTTGTTTTTGACGAACTCAAAGCGTGAGCTTTAACAATAGCATTTTTAATTGTATCTGAAGTATCATTAAAAATAGCCTCGTCTGTCATTTGAACTTTTTTCTCCATGAAATAAGCAAAAACTCTTGCCATTCCGCAGTTTGAAATAAAGTCAGGAATCAAACTTACTTTGCTGTCTACTTCTTCCATAATAGAACCGAAGAAAATTTCTTTGTCAGCAAAAGGAACATTTGCACCACAAGAAATTACTTCCAATCCGTTTGCAACTAAACTGTCAATTTGAGCTTGCGTTACCAATCTTGAAGCGGCGCAAGGTGTGAAAATCTCAGCACCAATTGTCCAGATTTTAGAATTGATTTCCTCAAACGGAATCATATTGTCGGCAACTAATTTGTTTCCGTCTTTATTTAAAAACAAAGTTCTGATTTCTTCAAAAGAAAAACCTTCTTCTTTAATTAATCCACCATCGCGATCAATAATTCCGATTACTTTTGCGCCCATTTCAGCTAAATAGAAAGCAGCGGCAGAACCTACGTTTCCGAAACCTTGCACAATTGCTTTTTTACCTTTAATATCTCCGCCGTAAGTCGCGTAGAAATGACGAACTGCTTCTGCTACACCATATCCAGTAATCATATCGGCAACAGTATATTTTCTAGTAACGTCTGGTGAGAATTTTGGGTTTTCGATTACCTTAATTACACCTTGACGCAATTGCCCAATTCTATTGATTTTGTCAGCTTCTGTTGGTTTGAAGTGTCCATTGAAAACACCTTCCTGCGGATGCCAAACACCACATTCTTCTGTCATTGGAATAACTTCGTGAATCTCATCAACATTCAAATCTCCTCCAGTTCCGTAGTAGCTTTTTAATAACGGAGAAACGGCTTTGTACCAACGCTGCAAAACACCTTTTTTGCGGGGATCGTTCGGATCAAAATTTATTCCAGATTTAGCTCCTCCAATTGCAGGACCAGAAACTGAGAATTTAACTTCCATAGTTTTAGCCAAAGACAAAACTTCGTTCATGTCCAGACCTTTTCTCATTCTTGTTCCTCCACCCGCAGCTCCTCCACGAAGTGAATTAATAACAGTCCACCCTTCGGCTTCTGTTTCTGAATCTTTCCAATTGAAAACAATTTCAGGTGCTTTGTTTTCAAATTGTTGTAATAAATCTTTCATTTTGTTGTGATATGTTTATTTTGCGTAAATGTATAAAATAGAATAATGCGAATAATGTATTTCGCATCAAATTTATAAAACAAAAAAGAAAAGCCAAAAACTATTCCGTTTTCGGCTTTTCGAATATTTAAAAAATTAAGATTTATTGTCCTAATAAGTGTTTTTTCAAAGTTTCGTCAACTGGTTTGTCAGAAAGCCAGATTCCGAATAATGCTTTTTTAAAATCGAATCCAGGAATTTTTCCTTTCAGAACTTCATTTTTACTTACGTAAACATTTTGATCTAAAGGATTGTATGCTAAAATGAAAACATCTTTTTCAGTAATGGCATCACTTAGATAACTTTTTAACTGCTCAATTCTTGGGCGCAACTGCTCAAGATTTGCTCCCGCAGATTTTTCAAAACCTGTATTCATTGCTTTTGTCAGTTTACTTGAAGAAACCATAGAAGAAGTAATTTCGATTCTAACAGCCATTTCAGTATCACTATCGATAATGAATTGAGGATCCTGAGTTAATTGTGATAAGTACAATGCTTGAACATAAACTTCCAACCACATTTTTGATCTTCCGCCTGCTCCGTTTAATTGTAATGGCTTGCCTTGAAATTCTATTTTTCTAGGAACTGTAACACCATTAACATCAATTTGGGTTTGGGCTGAAACAGTAGAAAATTGCAAACTTAAAAGGACTGTCAGTAAAAGTAAAATCTTTTTCATATTCTATCAAATTTTTATTTTTAAGGCAAAAATAATAGTAATTTATTAATATTTAGGTCATATTGAAAATGTTTTTTTACTAAAATTTTGATGTTTGGACTTTGTATTACATTAACAATCAAATTAGTAAGAGTAGGTTTACGTACTTTTGCTGATTTTAAGAATTGTTTAATTTTTTGGGTGGTAAAAAACCGCATTTTTCAAATTTTAGAACACTTTCGAGCCTAATTTTTCAATCAGAAATTTTATAGAAATTGTTATCAAATTAATGCTCTTTTCAAAAAAAAGTTAAATAATAGCGAAAACGTTATCGTAATCTTTGCTGATCTATTAATTTTATATGCGCGCATTGTAATTTAAACATTTAAAAAGTATCTTTGGAAGCCTTTGTATAAAAAAATAAGGCAACGAAAAATCACAAAAAAACATAAAAAATCATCAACTAAAGAAATCTGTTTGAAATCTGGTTGAGAAAAACATTTAAAGTAAACTACTATGGATTTTAATCTTACCGAAGAACATTTAATGATTCAGCAGGCAGCAAGAGATTTTGCTCAAAATGAATTATTGCCGGGAGTTATTGAACGTGACGAAAAACAAATTTTTCCAACTGAGCAAATCAAGAAAATGGGTGAGCTTGGATTTTTGGGAATGATGGTTGATCCTAAATACGGAGGAAGCGGTCTTGACGCTATTTCTTATGTTATTGCGATGGAGGAAATTTCTAAAGTTGATGCTTCTGCTTCTGTTGTTATGTCAGTAAACAATTCATTAGTTTGCTGGGGATTGCAAGAGTTTGGAACCGAAGAGCAAAAACAAAAATATCTGCCAGGTTTAGCTTCTGGAGAAATTCATGGTGCATTCTGTTTAAGTGAGCCTGAGGCAGGAAGTGATGCAACTTCACAAAAAACGACTGCAATCGATATGGGAGATCATTATTTAGTTAATGGTACAAAAAACTGGATTACAAACGGAAATACAGCATCTGTATATTTAGTAATTGCACAAACTCATCCAGAATTGAAGCATAAAGGAATCAATGCTTTGATTATGACGAAAGATATGCCAGGTTTCTCAGTTGGTCCAAAGGAGCAAAAAATGGGAATTCGCGGTTCTGATACGCACTCTTTAATGTTTTCTGATGTGAAAGTTCCAAAAGAAAACAGAATCGGTGAGGATGGTTTCGGATTTAAATTTGCAATGAAAACTCTTGCTGGAGGAAGAATTGGTATTGCTTCTCAAGCTTTAGGAATTGCTTCTGGTGCTTATGAATTGGCTCTTAAATATTCAAAAGAGCGTAAAGCTTTTGGAACTGAAATCTGCAATCATCAAGCAATTGCTTTCAAATTGGCTGACATGGCTGTTAATATTGAAGCAGCGCGTCATTTATGTATGAAAGCGGCTTGGGATAAAGACAATCATAAAAATTACGATGTGAGTGGCGCAATGGCAAAATTATTTGCTTCGCAAGTTGCAATGGATACTACTGTAGAAGCGGTTCAAATTCACGGAGGTAACGGATACGTAAAAGAATATCATGTAGAGCGTTTAATGCGTGATGCAAAAATTACTCAGATTTACGAAGGAACTTCTGAAATTCAGAAAATCGTAATTTCTAGAGCGGTTATTGCTGGATAAATAATCTTAGATTTTTTTTTATACCCTTTCGGCTTTTAGTTGAAAGGGTTTTTTTATGAATATTCTATTACTTTTCATAAGTTTATACTCCAATAAAATTTATTATCAATCATCAATAAAAACAGAAAACCATGAGAAAGCTTTACTTTTTGCTTCCAGTTATTTTTTTAGCCTGTAAATCGGGAACTTCTACGACAAAGGAAAATGAAGTAAAAACAAATGCAAAACCACTAGAAATTAGCTATAAAGTAAAAGAAAATGAAATCTCAGATTTTTTGAAGTATCTTTCTTCTGATGAATTGGAAGGACGTGAAACTGGAACGAAAGGAATTGAAAAAGCGGCTGTTTTCTTGGAGGATTTTTTAAAGAAAAATAAAATTAAACCGTATTTTAAAACCTATCGTGATACTTTGACCAATTTTGATTCGCCAGCTTTTAATATTGTTGGAGTTATTGAAGGAACTGATCCTCAATTAAAAAAAGAATTTGTGGTGTTAAGTGCACATTATGATCATATTGGTTTGGAGAAAAAAGAGCAAGCCGATAAAATAAATAATGGTGCGAATGATGATGCTTCGGGGGTAACTTCTGTTGCGGCGATGGCAAAATATTTTAGCGAAACAAAATCAAATAAGAGAAGTATTTTAATTGTATTCTTTGCCGGAGAAGAAAAAGGATTATTAGGTTCTAAAAGTTTAGTTGAGAAATTGAAAAAACAAAGCTTCAACCTTTATACACAATTAAATATCGAAATGATTGGTGTGCCAATGAAAAGAGATTATCTAGCTTATATTACTGGTTTTGATAAATCGAATATGGCGCAAAAAATAAATGAATACACAGGAAAAAATACAATCGGATTTTTACCAAAAGAAGCAGAATATCAACTGTTCTATCGTTCTGATAATTATTCGTTCTTTCAAGCTTTTGGAAAACCATGTCAGTCTCTAAGTACTTTTGATTTTGAAAACTTCGATTTCTATCATCATGTTTCAGATGAATTTAAAGTAATGGACATTCCTCATATTACTAGATTCACACAAGAATTATTACCAGCGGTGACAAAAATTGCGGTTTCGCCTACGCAAGAAATAACCATGAATAAATAAGAGGCTGTTTTACAGCATTTGATTATTTTTGCGACATGAAAAATATTATCGTTACAGGAACAAGCAGAGGAATTGGTTATGAGTTAGCCTTGAAATTTGCCGAAGCAGGTCATCAGGTTTTGGCCATTTCCAGAAAAATACCGCAAGCACTTTTAGAACATAAAAACGTAACTTGTCTGTCTGTTGATTTGGCAGATGAAACGGCTTTAGGTCAAGTCGACAATTTTCTTTCCTCAACATGGAAAAGAGTAGATGCTGTGGTTCATAATGCAGGAGCTTTGCTTCTAAAGCCTTTTGCAGAAACTACTCAAGCAGATTTTGAGAATATTTATAAAGTGAATGTTTTTGCAGTAGCAAATTTGACTCGTATCTGTATTCCGTATTTAGAAAAAGGAAGCCATGTTGTTACTATAAGTTCGATTGGCGGAGTTCGCGGAAGTTTGAAGTTTGCCGGATTGGCGGCGTATAGTTCGAGTAAAGGCGCTGTAATTACTTTAAGCGAATTATTAGCAGAAGAATATAAAGAAAAAGGAATTTCATTTAATGTTCTGGCTTTAGGATCTGTTCAGACCGAAATGCTAAACGAAGCTTTTCCTGGATACCAAGCGCCAATTTCAGCAGAAGGAATGGCAACTTATATTTATGATTTTACGCTTAACGGAAATAAATATTTTAACGGAAAAGTATTAGAAGTTTCTTCAACAAACCCTTAAATTAAATTCCAATATTTAAATTCCAAATTCCAATTTAAAAACGTCTAACATCTAACTAATAACATTTAACTTTAAATTGAGCGAAACTTTAGGTAAATATATTCCAGAACATGCGGTAAAACCCGTTTTTGATTTGATAGTGGCCAATCAGGTTCATTTGAAAATCGTAAACGAACGCCAGACCCGTCATGGAGATTATAGACGCGGACCAAGCGGAAAGCACGAAATTACGGTTAATGCAAGTTTGAATAAGTATAGGTTTTTAATCACATTAATTCATGAAATTGCACATTTGGTTGCTTTTGAGAAGTTTGGACGAAATATAAAACCGCACGGAAATGAATGGAAATATACTTTTCAGCGTTTAATGGTTCCGTTTATTCGGCCAGAAATATTTCCTGGGCAGATCTTGCCTTTGCTTGCGAGACATTTTAAGAATCCTTCTGCAAGTAGTGATACGGATACTACTTTGTCTTTAGCTTTAAAGCAATATGATAAAGAAAATGATAAAAATTACGTTTTCGAAATTCCTTATGGAAGTATTTTTAGAATTAAGAATGGCAAAGTCTTTAAAAAAATAGCCGTTAGAACAAAACGTTTTGAGTGTTTAGAAATCAGCTCTGGAAAAACGTACCTTTTTAATCCAAATGCGGAAGTGGAATTGGTAACGCTGAAAAATTTCAATATCTAGATTCCAAATTCAATTACAGGAAAAGTCAATAAAAAAATCCCAAATTCCAATTTAGTTAACGTTGGAATTTGGGATTTATATTTTGAGTATTCTTATTTTTGGAATTTGGGATTTTAAATATTTTGGAATTTAAAAATCTAAAGCCCTTTCAAATAAGCTTCACGTACTTTCTTAAATAAATTTGAAGAATAGACGAATTTTACGATTGCTTCATTATCGGTTCTAAAGATTTCTTCTTTAGTTCCCTGCCAAGCTTTTAATCCTTTCTTTAAGAAAACAATATTTTCACCGATTTCCATTACAGAGTTCATATCGTGTGTGTTGATTACGGTTGTGATATTGTATTCTTTTGTAATTTCCTGAATCAAGTTATCAATCAAAATCGAAGTATTTGGATCTAAACCTGAGTTTGGTTCATCACAAAACAAATATTTCGGATTGTTTACAATAGCACGTGCAATAGCCACACGTTTCTGCATACCTCCGGAAATTTCAGAAGGTAATTTTTTATGTGCGTCAACCAGATTTACTCTTTCTAAAACAAAATCTACACGCTCTTGAATTTGCGCTTTATTATTGTTGGTAAACATTTTTAAAGGGAAAGCTACATTTTCTTCAACAGTCATAGAATCAAATAAAGCACTTCCCTGAAATACCATTCCGATTTCAGTTCTCAGGTCACGTTTTTCGTCTTTGTCTAAATCAGAATAAACTCTTCCGTCAAATTCAATTGTTCCTGAGTCTGGGGTGTGAATTCCTAACAATGTCTTTAACAAAACTGTTTTTCCAGATCCACTTTGTCCGATAATCAAATTGGTTTTTCCAGTTTCAAAGACCGTCGAAACGCCTTTTAAAACCTTGCTGTCGCCAAATGATTTTTCTATATTTTTTACTTCTATCATTATCCTAGTAATAATTGAGTTAATATATAATTTAAAAGGATGATAGTAACAGATGTCCATACAAACGATGTTGTACTTGCCTTACCAACTTCTAATGCGCCACCTTTCATATAATAACCATGAAAAGACGGGATTGTTGCCAATAACATGGCGAAGATTAAAGTCTTGATAAAGGCATATGTAATATGAAATGGTATGAAATCTTTCTGAGCTCCCATAATAAAATCTGCGCCGGTTGAAAATCCTCCGTAAGCACAAGCAAGCCATCCTCCAAAAATTCCTAAAAACATACTAATTCCGATTACAAAAGGGTACATTAATAAAGCGATAATTTTTGGGAAAACAAGATAATTTACTGAGTTAACTCCCATAACTTCTAAAGCATCAATTTGCTCTGTTACACGCATTGTCCCAATACTTGAAGTAATGTAAGATCCCATTTTTCCGGCCATAATTACCGAAATGAAAGTAGGGGCAAACTCCAAAACTACAGATTGACGTGTTGCAAAACCAATTAAATATTTTGGGATTAATGGATTAGTTAAGTTTAAAGCTGTTTGAATGGCAACAACTCCTCCAATGAAAAATGATATAAAGCAGACAATTCCAAGGGAATCAATAATCAAATCATCAATTTCTTTGAAAATTAAATTTTTCATAACCGACCATTTAGTCTGTTTATTGAAAATTTCTTTCAGCATTAAAAAATATTTTCCTATTTGGGATAAATAACGAATTAGCATCATAAGTTTTAAATATTGGCTAAGGTAAAAAGAAGTTATGAGTTATGAGTTATGAGTTCAGTTTTTTCGAGTGTTTTGGTACTCAAATTAACTTTTCTTTCATTTTTTTTAAACGATAATTTCTAATAAATTTAGCTTGTTCGGGAGTTACTAATAAAGGAGCTTTAGCGCTTTTCGCTTTCATAAATCCTTTAATGTAATCTAAAAATAGAAATGGTTTTTTCTTCATCATTGCCAGTTTTGCCGAAGCAATAGCAGTAATCCAAAAACCATAACCTAAAGTGTAAAAAGCTTCGCCTTGTTTGTAACGGGCTGTTTTGTTATAGTTTGCGCCAGTTGGTTTGAGATGTTTTACATGCAAAGACTGGTCAGTAACTATTTTCCAATCGTAATATTTACAAAGTAATTCATCAACTGTGTCCCAGCCCATTGCGGGTTTTAAACCTCCAATTTGCTGAAACGTTTCTTTGCGATACGCTTTCAAAGCACCGCGGATATGATCTTTATCGGTTAGATTTTCCAGAACCCATTCGCCGTTTTTATCAATATAGCAGAATCCGCCAACCATTCCGATTTTTGGATCAGATTCGAAATGTCTGATTATAGTTTCGAAATAGTTTGATGGGAAAATCAAGTCACCATCAATTTTTACAATAATATCGTAATCTGAATCTAAAGTTTCAAAACCTTTCTGAAAAGCCTGAATAACTTTGCTTCCTGGTAAATGAATCGCATCTGAAGTTTTGTTTACGACAGAAATGTATGGGTTTTCCTTTGCAAAATTCAATACAACCTCTTCTGTTTTATCAGTCGAATTATCGTTTACAACCACAATTTTTGCTGGCAAAACAGTTTGAGTAACTAGAGACTGCAATGTCAAGCCAATCAAATCTTGTTCGTTGTGTGCGGGGATGACGATGTAATATCTCATATCAAATTCCAATTTTTAAATTCCAAATTCCAAATCTCTGAGAATAAATCCCAATCTTCTAAAATTCCAAATTCCAATCTTACCTATATGGTTAAAATTGGAATTTGGAATTTTAAATTTGGAATTTATTTAATCTTTTCCGCAACAACAAGGTAATATCTCGGAGTAAAATATCTTAATAATGGTCTGATTCCAAGTTTTTTTACTGGATGTGTAAATTGAAGACGATCAGTTATTTTCCAACCAGTTTTTTCCAAAAGCCAGTCCAATTGCCAATCTTCAAATTCGTGGTAATGTCTGTCCCACATATCTGTTTTAGAACGATATGCTGGCGAAAACCATAAACGTAACGGAATTGAAATTAACAATTTATCACATTTTACATTTTGTAGAATAGTGTATGGATTTAGTAAATGTTCGAAAATTTCAAAAGCTGTAAAAACGGTGTAATCTTCTGTTTGTAAAGCTGTTTGATCGTTGTCTAAATCTTCGCCTTTTGTGTTTTTTACAGTATAGCCGTTTTCTTCCATTATTTTTGAAAACGGATTTGGCACGCCAAAATCAAAAATAGTTTCAGATGTGCTAACATGTTTTTTTAAAAACTCTAAAGTAAGTTTGAATCTTTTATTCGGAAACGTTTTTTCGTACATAGTCATTGCGAACGAACTAATCTCTCGTTCATGAATTGTTAATTAGGTCGCAAATATACTAAAAAAGTAATCAGTGTTTAGTTTTTAGTATTCAGTTGAGGTGCTAAGTTTTAAAATGAATTTCTCGCAAAGACGCGAAGTCGCAAAGTTTTTCTGTTTCAAGCAGATTTGGCAGATTTAAACAGATTTTTTAATCTTTTTAATTCTCTTGATCTGTGGCAAAAAAAACCTTGCGACTTCGCGTCTTTGCGAGATTATTTCGCTTAAGCTTGTAAAGCTTTATTTAATATCGATAAACAAAGGCATTAATATTCATTCCAGCTCCAACTGAAGCAAAAATAAGAACATCACCTTTATTGATTTCATGGCCTTCAACTTTTTTCTGAAGAATTAAATCATATAAAGTTGGTACAGTTGCAACACTACTGTTTCCTAAATCGTGAATGCTCATTGGCATAATATCTTTTGGAGCTGTTTTATCGTATAATTTATAGAAACGTTCGATAATTGCTTCGTCCATTTTTTCGTTTGCCTGATGAATAAGAATTTTTTTCACTTCGTCAATTCCGATACCGCTTTTATCCAAACAGCTTTTCATTGCGCAAGGAACATTGCTTAAAGCAAATTCGTAGATTTTACGTCCATACATTTTAATGTATTTCGTATCTGGATCTAAATCTTTATTGTATGATTTTCCGAAGAAAAGGTAACCAGCTTCATCAGTTGCATAAGTAGCACTTTCGTATGCTAATAATCCAGTTTCGTCTGTTGAAGCTTCTAATATTGAAGCACCTGCACCATCAGAATAAATCATTGAATCACGATCGTGATCATCAACAACTCTTGATAGCGTTTCGGCACCGATAACCATTACTCTTTTTGCCATTCCAGATTTGATGAAAGCATTGGCTTGCAAAACGCCTTCAATCCATCCTGGACATCCAAAAATAATATCATAAGCCACACACTTAGGATTTTTGATGCCTAGTTTGTTTTTCACACGTGTTGCTAAACTCGGTAAAATATCAGACTGAGTAGTTCCTGGTTTTACATCCCCAAAATTATGGGCGATGATAATATAGTCTAAAGTTTCTGCATCAATAGCAGCATTTGCAATTGCTTTTTCAGCAGCAAAAAAAGCTAAATCAGAGGCATTGTATTGTGGCTCAGCATAACGGCGATTTTCAATTCCCGTAATGCCTTTGAATTTTTTAATAACAACTTCGTTCGGATAACCAAAAGGAGTTCCATCCTCATTTAAAAAAACATGTTTATCAAAATCTGTGTTTTTTACTTCTAGATTAGGAATATAGCTCCCAATGCCAATAATTTTTATTTTCATTTTTCCCTTAATTATCCGATAAATTTAGTGCTAATGTATAAATAATATTATGATAACAATCATAAAAAATAGTATGCATGCATATAATTATGAAATAACTATTTTTCGGATGATATATTGTTTTTCTTCTAATGATTTTTTAATATTTCCTAGATTTCAAACGATTGAAGACGATTTTGAAGGTAAAGTTTTTTCAAAGTTTTTTCGATTTTATAAAAATAATTTCACAAAACATTGGCTAAAAGTTATGTTTCTTTAAATCAGATTTCTTCTTTGTTGTTTGGTTTAAAAAAGTTTCAAGTTTCAGGTTTCAAGTTATGCTAGAGCCTGAAACTTGAAACCTGAAACTTGAAACCCGAAATTTGAAACCCGAAACAAAAAAATAAACCCGACAGAGTTTTAAAATCTGTCGGGTTTGAATATTTATAAGAAAACTAAATTTTAGCTTTCCATGTAAGCTTCAATTGGAGCACAGCTACAAACTAAATTTCTGTCACCATAAGCATCGTCTACACGACGAACAGATGGCCAGAATTTATTGTCAGCGATGTAATCTAATGGGTAAGCTGCTTTTTCTCTTGAATAAGGGAAATCCCAAGCATCAGAAGTTAACATAGCCAATGTATGAGGTGCATTTTTTAATACATTATTTGTATCATCAGCTGTCGCAGTTTCAATCTCTTTTCTGATTGAGATAAGAGCATCACAGAAACGATCTAACTCAGCTAAATCTTCAGATTCTGTAGGCTCGATCATTAAAGTTCCAGCAACTGGGAAAGAAACCGTAGGAGCGTGGAAACCGTAATCCATTAAACGTTTAGCGATATCACCAACTTCAATTCCGTTTTCTTTAAATGCACGGCAATCTAAAATCATTTCGTGAGCAGCTCTTCCACATTCTCCTGTATAAAGAATTGGGTAGTGTCCTTCAAAACGTGCTTTCATGTAGTTAGCATTCAAGATTGCATGTTCTGTAGCACTTTTTAATCCGTCAGCACCCATCATAGTGATGTAGCCGTAAGAAATTAAACAAACTAGAGCAGATCCGTAAGGAGCAGATGAAATAGCAGTAATTGCTTGTTCACCACCAACTTTTAAGATTGGGTTTGTTGGCAAGAACGGAACTAATTTTTCGTTCACACAAATTGGTCCAACTCCAGGTCCACCACCTCCATGAGGAATAGCGAATGTTTTGTGTAAGTTTAAGTGACAAACGTCAGCACCAATAGTAGCAGGATTTGTTAATCCAACTTGCGCATTCATGTTTGCGCCATCCATATATACTAATCCGCCATTTTCGTGGATTAATTTAGTGATTTCAATAATTGAAGATTCGTAAACTCCGTGAGTAGAAGGATACGTTACCATTAAACAAGATAAGTCATCTTTGTGTTCAATAGCTTTTGCTCTTAAATCTTCTACGTCAATATTTCCTTCTGGGGTGGTTTTAGTAACAATGATTTTCATTCCAGCCATAGCAGCAGAAGCAGGATTTGTTCCGTGAGCTGAAGAAGGAATCAAACATACATTACGGTGACCTTCGTTTCTTGACATGTGGTAAGCACGAATTGCCATTAATCCAGCGTATTCTCCTTGAGCTCCTGAGTTTGGCTGTAAAGTTGTTCCAGCAAATCCAGTGATTACATTTAATTGTTGCTCTAATTTTTTAAGCATTGTGATGTAACCTTCAGCTTGCTCAACTGGTGCAAACGGGTGAATGCTGTTCCAGTTTGGCATTGAAAGAGGCAACATTTCAGAAGCAGCGTTTAATTTCATCGTACAAGAACCTAATGAAATCATCGAGTGATTCAATGATAAATCTTTACGCTCTAATTTTTTGATGTAACGCATTAACTGGCTTTCTGAATGATGATTGTTGAATACATCATGCGTTAAGAAAGAAGAAGTTCTTTCTAACGAAGCTGGTAATTGGCTAGCTTCACTTAATTCAGAAACTGTTACAGTTTCTTTTCCTAAAGCTTCAGCAAAAATCGCAACGATTTGGTTGATGTCTGCAACAGAAGTTGTTTCGTTTAACGAAATCGAAACTGAATCAGCATCAGGATAGAAGAAGTTTACTTTGTTTTGTTCTGCTACAGCTTTTACTTTTTGAGCATCAGCTTTTACTAAAATCGTATCAAAGTAAGCCGTGTTTGTTTGGTAAACTCCTAATTTATTTAAAGCTTCAGCAGTAGTAACTGCAGATGCGTGAACTTTGTTTGCAATGTATTTTAATCCTTCTGGTCCGTGGTAAACCGCGTACATTCCAGCCATAACTGCTAATAAAACCTGAGCAGTACAAATATTTGAAGTCGCTTTTTCACGTTTAATGTGTTGTTCGCGAGTTCCTAAAGCCATACGTAAAGCACGGTTTCCATTTGTATCAACAGAAACTCCAATGATACGACCTGGCATAGAACGTTTGTACTCATCTTTAGTAGCAAAGTAAGCGGCGTGAGGACCACCGTAACCCATTGGTACACCAAAACGTTGTGTTGTTCCAACAACTACAGCAGCTCCCATTTCTCCTGGAGAAGTTAAAGTTGCAAGTGATAAAATATCAGCAGCAAAGGCAACTTTGATTTCGTTTTCTTTTGCTTTAGCAACAAAAGCACTGTAATCATTTACCTGACCATATTTTCCAGGGTATTGCAAGATAGCACCGAAGAATTCATTTGAAAAATCAAAAGTTTCGTGGTTTCCAATAACTAATTCAATTCCGATTGGAGTTGAACGTGTTTGAAGTACAGATAAAGTTTGTGGTAAAATTTCTTCAGAAACGAAGAATTTATGTGTATTGTTTTTCTTTTGATCTCTCGTACGAACATCAAATAATAAAGCCATCGCTTCTGCAGCAGCAGTTCCTTCATCAAGTAAAGAAGCATTTGCGATTTCCATTCCTGTTAATTCGATAACCGTAGTTTGGAAATTTAAGATAGCTTCTAGACGACCTTGAGCAATTTCTGCCTGATAAGGTGTGTAAGCTGTGTACCATCCTGGGTTTTCAAAAATATTTCTTTGAATTGGAGCAGGAACGATAGTTGGGTGATAACCCAAACCAATGTAAGATTTGAATACTTTATTTTTCTTTCCTAATTCCTGAATGTGATTTGCGAATTCATATTCAGTCATCGCAGGATCTAAATTCAAAGGTGCTTTTAAACGAATGTCGTCTGGAAGGGTTTCATAAATAAGTCGCTCGATAGAGTCAACTCCAATAGTTTTCAGCATATGCTGAAGATCCGTTTCTCTTGGACCAATGTGTCTTAAAGCAAAAGCATCTGTTTTCATGTAGCTATCTAAGTTTTTTTAATTAATGTGTTCGTACACCATTTTATGGTATGAATCACATTTAAAAGTAAATGTGTTGTTTTTTTGTGGCGCAAAATTAAGTATTATTAATAATTTAATAGGTATTTTTAACTTCATTTTTTATCAAATTTATAATCAAAGACTTGGTTTGTTAATAAATGATTAGATTTGAGGTATGATAGTATCAAAACGCATCTTAGATTTTTATCTAAATAGCAGTATTCATGTGGCTTTATCGTGTTACGCTCTTGTGCGAATCACGTTTCATGTATTTCATATTCAGTATGATGAGCCGATGGCTCTTTTTGTTTTTTTTGGCACAATTGTAGGATATAATTTCGTAAAATATGATGCGCTTGTTCGCGTAAAGAAAAATCCGATTGGAACTCAGCTAAAAATTATTGCTGTTTTGAGTTTTATTTCGGTCGTTTTAGTCGGTTATTATTTTTTCCATTTGCAAAGAATCACGCAAATTGTCTCCGTCGGAATTTTTGCCATAACAGCACTTTATACCTTGCCATTTTTCCCAAACCGAAGAAATGCCCGAAACTGGGCAGGCGTAAAAATTTATATTGTTGCACTTTGCTGGGTTGGTGCCACTTTGGTATTGCCTTTAATAAATGCCGAAATTCCGTTTACAACAGATTTCTTTATTAAATGCATTCAGCGATTTATATTGGTTTTTGTGCTGATTCTGGTTTTCGAAATTTTAGATTTAGCCAATGATGATCCACATTTGCAAACCGTTCCGCAGACAATAGGAGTGAAGAAGACTAAACTTTTAGGATTTCTATTACTGGTTCCGTTTTGGTTTTTGGAGATTTTCGTATCAACTTTTAATTATCATGATGCCTTTATTAATCTCATTATGGTCGTCATGCTGATGTTGTTTATCGCTTTTGCGAACCCAAATCGTTCCAAATATTATACTTCTTTTTGGGTAGAAAGTGTTCCAATTTTTTGGTGGCTGATGGTGGTTTTTCTTTAGGGTAAATTGAGTCCAAGTATGAAAATGATTTGGGCGTGCCCCTCCGGGTCGGGCTATCCGTTACAAGTCCTCGCTCTTCCTTCGTCAGGCTGTGGGCTTTCCACTTCTATCCCTCACGCAAAACGTAAAAGGAGAAAATTCATTTTTCAAAAGAAATTTTATTAATTATAATTTTCTGATACTTCTTTCAAAACTTTATTTCTTTCCAAAAGGAAATTAGTAAGATGCTTTTCCAAAAATAAAATATCAAAAAGTTGTCCGAATATTCCAAAAGACGTTTCATATTGTAATTTGTCTTTCATAATCGTAATTCCATTTTCTTCTTCAAAAAAATGTTTGTGTTTGAAGGATTTGAATTTGCCTGTTTCCATTTCATCCACAAAATAATCATAAAGATTCATTGCAGTAATTCGGCTTTTGTGAGTGAGATAAAATCCAAAATGCTTACCTCGCCAAGTTGCGGTTTCTCCCAAATTTATTAAGCCTGACATAACACCATCAATTGCTTTTTCTTTTGTTGGGCTCGCAGATTGTTGATGAATATCAATATTTCTGGATGCGTCGAAAACGATCTGTTTTGGTGCTTTTATTTTGGTTGTGAGGTTTATTGTTGTCATTATATTTAAGTTCATTTTAGCGCAATTTTGTCATTTCGACGAAGGAGAAATCTCCACAAGCAGCTCCGCACAGAATGTCGCCAATCTTTGTAGAGTTACTTGTGGAGATTTCTCCTTCGTCGAAATGACAAATAAGACGCTTAAATGAGATCTTTAAAAGCTTTATCAATATTCCCAAACTTAAATCGAAACCCATTTTCCAAAAGTTGTTTCGGGATCACATTTCTACTTTTCAAAACCAATTCGGTTTCAGTTCGAATCAAAAAAGAACCAATTTCAAGAAAGAATTTGTTAAGCGGAATTCCAAAAGGAAAACCAATAGATTTTCTCAGTCTTTCCATAAAATCATTATTTCGAATTGGCGTTGGAGAAACTACATTGATAACGCCAGTAATTTCTTTTTCAATAATAAAATCAACTGCACTTGCAAAATCCTCTTCATGAATCCAACTTACAAACTGATTGCCGCTTCCTTGTTTTCCTCCGAAACCCATTTTTGCCAAAGTCTTTAACGGAATAAATGCACCGCCATTTTTCCCTAAAACAATAGAAGTCCGCAAAGCCGTTTTTAGAGTATTTGGAGTTTCAGTTTTAAAAAATGCTTTTTCCCAAGAAAGTGCCACGTTTATAGAAAAGTCATTTCCGATTTCGCCATCAACTTCATCCATTTGTTTGTCAAGTGAAAAACGATAAATAGTTGCCGTTGATGAATTCAACCAATGTTTAGGTGGATTTTTACAATTCAAAACGGCTTTATTCAAGATTTTTGTGCTTTCAATTCTCGACCAAAGAATTTCTTTTTTATTAGCTTTCGTATATCGGCAATCAACAGATTTTCCTGCAAAATTTATTAGAATAGAAGCATTTTCTAATTCCTTTTCCCAGCCAGTAAAAGTTCTGGCATTCCAATTTATATATTTAATTCCGTCAATTGTTTGAGATTTTCCTCGAGTCAGAATTACAATTTCTTCAAATTTATTTTTGAAATGATTCACTAAAACTTGTCCAAGAAAACCAGTTCCGGCTGCGATTATAAGTTTTTTCATTTGTTTTTAAGTATTAAACCCGACAGGTTTTAAAAACCTGTTGGGTTTCGTTAAAAATTAAGCTTTAAAAACTAATCTCTCTTCTCGCTGAGCTTCTTTAGCTTTTCTTTTTCCTCTAAAAAAGAAATATAAATTGAAGAATAGCATGATACCAAGATAAATAGAAAATCCGCCAATTTTGTAGCTCAATCTTTCAATTAATTCCTGATAACTGTCATTGCTTAATTGCAGTTCCAAAATCATTAATGCAAAACCAATATTTAAAAGATAGAATCCGGTTTCAAAAAGTTTGTTGGTTGCTTCAGCGATTTCTTCGCGTCCTTTAAAAATGTCAAGCATAAATATTTTTCCATTTTTGAAAAGTGTTTTAGAAACATAGTAAGTTAGAAATAAAGCAACTGGTAAATAAATTCCGTAACCGATTAAGATTTTTGTAGTTTCCATGATATTTAAATTTTAGTTGTTGTGAATTAATTTTTGAACGTATTTGGTTATAATTAAAATGTTGAGGTAATGCAGAATTGAAATAATAAAAACGATGACAGCTGTTTTTATACAAATTGTTTCGATCAATTGAGTCGATGAAACGATTTTTTGCCAGGAAATTAAAGTCATCGCACAATAGCCAATGTTTAAAAGATAATAGGCCAAAAGCAAAACCTGATTAATTTTTTGGCAGAGATCGGTGTGGTTTGGAATTAGTTCTAAAACAAAAATGTTTCCGTTTCTGTAGCAGATTTTTCCAACTTTTAGGATAATGAAAATGGTTATGCTGAGGTAAACAAAATACCCAATGATATTAAAATTCATGATTTCCCAATTTATGAGGTTAATACATCTCTTTCAGAACAGGAAGCATTTGCAATTTTCTTTTGTTCTTCACTGTAATTTTTGAGCCTTGAGCTAAGAGAACGGAAGTTGGTTTTTGAGTTTGAAGAAATCCAAAATCATTTCCATAATTTTTTTCGAAATCAATATCAATTGTATGATTTAAAACTTCCAATTGTTTCCATCTTGGATGTGTTACTTCATATTCAAAAGTGGTTTCTTTATCGATTTTTGTATATCCGAAATAATGTTCTGTAATGAATTCGGCTTCAGAATCGATTTCGATTTTACTTAAATCTTTTTTGGTTTCAATTTCGATTGTATTCCATTCTTTGTCATTTTTCCATTGATAGATAAAAGTATTCGTGTTGTGATTTTCTATTATTTCATGTCTCATTTTCTGAGTTTCATAATGTTCTTGATACAAAGTATTGGCAATAAAAGTGATGGCTTTTTTAGGGACAATTTCTTTAATGAAAACTACACCACGTTTCCATTCACTGTTTTCAAAACGTTTTACATAAAATCTCAGATTCACTTCTTCAAAATCGATATGAAACGGAACTTTCAATCCTAAAACTCTGGTATTTTTAAACATAAATCCAACTAGACTGACATAACATTTGTTATCCCAAATGTCGATCTCAGTTCCTGCAGGAAGATATTTTTCTAAGATTTCAGCATCAATTTCATAATTGACAAGTGCTAAGTTTTTCCATTCTGCTTTTAAGAAGTTCATGATGATTATTTTTTATAGACTATGATAGATAGATAAATTGCCAGTATAATAGGCATTGGAAACAGAGTAAATGTTAAGGTATTATTATAGCCAATTAGGTTATTAATAAACCAAAGTCCAAAGAAGAATGCAACCCCAGTCATATAAATTTGTAAACTTTGATCTTTGGGATTTTCAACTAGCATTTTTACACCTATAGAAAATTGTAGAAAACCTGTAAGCATCGTTGATAATAATGCTAACATTACAGCGCCTTCTCCGAATATTATGGCAGTTAGGAAAATTGTAAATGGAAGAGCTATTGCAAACGTGTTGATCTTTTTTATAATTTTCATGACTATTAATTGTTTTTAAACTTTCAGAAAAAAATGAAAGTTTTGATTAAATTTTTTTATTTCATCATTTTTATAACCAATTTTCCTAACCAATTTTCGTTGAATTCAGTCATTTTGTCCAGCATATTATCAGCTTTTAAAACGAAATCATACAATTTAGTTGTCTGATCCACAAAGTGTTTTTCTTCTGCAGAATCTTTAGCTTCGATTGTCGAAACTTCTTTTAAGATTTTCAGCGTTGGTTTAATTTCTCTTTTACTTCTTTCTCTGGAAATTTTAACTGCTAATTCGTCTAAATCTTTTTCAGCTGTGAAAAACTCTTTTCTTTCTCCAGCTTTAAATTCTTTATAAACAATTCCCCAATCCATTAATGCTCGTAAGTTCATGCTGGCATTTCCGCGAGAAATTTGCAGTTCTTCCATAATGTCTTCCATAGAAACAGCTTCGTTTGAGACCATTAATAAAGCATGGATTTGTGCCATCGTTTTATTAATTCCCCACTGAGAACCTAATGCTCCCCAGGTTTGTACAAACTTATTTTTTGCTTCTTTGAATTCCATGGATCAAATGTAAGTAAAAGTTTTTAAACTTTCAAAAATAATTGAAACATATTTAACAAATTATAAAGTTGTGTTAATTCGACCCTTGAAATTTTTGATTAAATAATGAGAAGGATATTTTTGTAAAAATCACTTTTTATGGAATTATACTATACTTTTTCGGTGCTAATTGTATTAGCATCATTCTTCGCCTATTTGAATTTAAGATTTTTAAAACTTCCTGGAACCATCGGAATTATGATTATTGCTATGTTGGTTTCAGTAGGAATTCGTCTTTTGGGAGATTCTTATTTTCCTGCAACGACAAAGCATTTTTTTGATCTGATAAAAGAATTTGATTTCAATGAAATCCTTATGGGAGCGATGTTGAATTTCCTTTTATTCGCGGGAGCTCTTCACGTAAATATGTTTGACCTTAAGGAACAAAAGGTTCCAATCATGATTTATTCGACAGTCAGTGTCGTTTTATCAGCCTTAATTATTTCTGTTCTGCTATATTATATCGCGCCACTTTTAGGTATAACTATTCCGTATATTTTTTGCTTGGTTTTCGGAACATTAATTTCTCCAACCGATCCAATTGTGGTTTTGGGGGTTTTAAAAGAAGCCAAAGTTCCTAAAAGAATCGAAACCAAGATTGTTGGTGAATCATTATTTAATGACGGAGTTGCGGTTGTAATGTTTGCGGTTGTCCTTAAAATGGCGACCGATCCAACATTTGATGCTACTTTTAGTTCAATTAGTTGGTTGTTTATTAAAGAAGGAATTGGCGGACTTTTATTAGGAGCTGTCTTCGGATTTACAGCATCTAAGGTGATGAAGAAAATAGACGATTATAAGGTTTCGGTTTTAATTACCCTTTCTATCGTGACAGGAGGTTTTTTAGTTGCTCAAGCGTTGCATGTTTCTAGTCCGCTTGCAATGGTGGTTTCTGGATTGATTATTGGAAATTATGGTAAAAAAGTTGCGATGAGTGAAGTAACTAAAGATTATCTTGGCAAGTTTTGGGAGCTTATCGATGAGATTTTGAATGCTGTTTTATTCCTTTTTATAGGTTTTGAATTGTTGTTGCTTCCAAATTTAGACAAACAGTTATTGACAGGGGTTGTTGCCATTTTTATAGTGCTTTTTTCAAGATTAACATCAATAGTTTTGCCATGGAAATTCTTTGATATATTCAAGTTCTTCGGAATCAAATCGGCCTACAACAAAGGTTCTTTGATGGTTTTGGTTTGGGGCGGAATTCGTGGTGGAGTTTCTATTGCCTTAGTGCTTTCTATGCCAGAGGGAGAATATAAAAACCTGCTTTTGGAAGTAACTTATATTGTGGTATTATTTTCAATTGTTGTTCAAGGATTGACAGTTGGAAAGTTAGCTAATAGAGTTTTGGAGAAGGAGTAAAGATTTAGAAATAGATACAAGAGCAAAGAAACAAGACTTATGTTCTTTGTCATTAAATTTTTAATTAAAAACCCTGCAAGTTCTTTGCAGGGTTTTGTTTTTATCGTTTATCGTCTTTAGAATAATTAGATTCTCCATTAATATTAATTTCTCCACCTAAAAAACGAGGTTCGCGATTTCTCAAAACATCAAAAAAAGATTTGAAAATCGAACCATATTCTCTAAATCGAACATAATTATATCCAAGATATTCTCCTTTATTAGCGGAATATCCAGAAGATTTAATACCAAGTTTTTGTCCGATATAAATAGCACGATTTAAATGATATTCCTGCGAAATTAAAGTTGCTTTTTTAATCTTAAAAATATGTTTTGCCCGATACATTGTTGAGTAAGTGTCGAAACCTGCATAATCGATAAAAATCTTTGTAGTGTCAAGACCATGATTATAACAGTAGTTTTTCATTACCGTTAATTCGTCATATTCATCGCGACCATTATCACCCGAAAGTAAAATTTTATTGATGCGTTTGGCTTTCCAAAGCATAATTCCCGCATCCAAACGATCTTTTAAATACTTGCTTGGCTGATTTCCATTAATTCCCGCACCAAAAATAATTCCGACATCATTCTTTGGGAACTTTTTTATTGAATAATAAATGTTCTTCTTGGTCGCAGATTTCACGTAATAATTTATTGAGACAATGGCAGTCAATCCGATAATGGCAAGATAAAGTGCTATTTTAAAATATTTTTTCACGGCTTGTATTTGTAAGATTAAGATTTAAAACACGAAGATAAGTAAATTTATTTCTAAGAAAAATCAAATAAAAAAACCGAAGCAAAAAAGCTTCGGTTTCAAAATTCGGTTCTCTAAAAAGCTTAGCAACTTAGAACCTTAGTATCTTAGAATCTTTACAACAATCCTGCTCTTTTCAATAAAGCTTCAGGTTTTGGTTCTTGCCCTCTGAAACGTTTGTATAAAGTCATCGGATGTTCTGTTCCTCCTTTTGAAAGCACATTGTCTTTGAATTTCTTCGCAATTTCGTCATTAAAGATTCCGTTTTCATGGAAATATTCAAAAGCATCAGCATCTAGAACTTCTGCCCATTTGTAGCTGTAATATCCAGAAGAATATCCACCTTGGAAAATATGAGAAAAAGCAGTACTCATAGCATTTTCTTTTACATCAGGATACAATTGCGTGTTCGCAAATTGTTCGGTTTCGAAAGCTTTTAAATCTGTAATCGAAGTTGGATCTTGTCCGTGCCAAGCCATGTCTAAAAGTCCAAAACTTAACTGGCGCAATGTTGCCAAACCTTCTTGGAAACTTGCACTTTCTTTAATTTTCTGAACATACTCAATCGGAATAATTTCTCCTGTTTCGTAATGATTTGCAAACAAAGCCAAAGCCTCTGGCTCATAACACCAGTTCTCCATAATCTGACTTGGTAATTCTACGAAATCCCAATAAACAGAAGTTCCTGATAAACTCGGATAAACTGTATCGGCTAACATTCCGTGTAAACCGTGTCCGAATTCGTGAAATAAAGTTGTTACTTCATTAAAAGTTAATAACGAAGGTTTTGTTTCTGTTGGTTTTGTAAAATTACAAACGTTAGAAATATGTGGTCTTTCGTTTACGCCATCTTTTACATATTGAGATTTGAATGAAGTCATCCACGCGCCGTTTCTTTTTCCTTTTCTTGGGAAGAAATCGGCGTAGAAAATCGATACTAAATTTCCATCATTATCTTTTACTTCGTAAGTCGTAACTTCTTCGTGGTATTTATCAATGTCAAAAACCTCTGTAAAAGTTAAGCCGTATAATTTTTTGGCAACGGTAAATGCGCCGTCTAAAACTTTTTCTAATTGAAAATATGGTTTAAGCTTTTCATCATCTAAATTAAAAAGCTGTTGTTTTAATTTTTCAGAATAATATGCCCCGTCCCATTTTTCCAATTGTTCGATTCCGTCCAATTCTTTTGCGAAAGCAGTTAATTCTGCAAATTCTTTTTGAGCTGCTGGTTTTGCTTTAGACAATAAATCATTTAAGAAAGAGAATACTTTTTCTGGACTTTCGGCCATTCTTTCTTCTAGAACAAAATGCGCATGTGTTTTGTAACCTAATAAATTAGCTCTTTCATGACGAAGTTTGGCAATTTTTAGAACGTTTTCTTCATTGTTGAATTCATTCTTTTGGAAACCTTTAGCACCAAACGCAATTGCCATTTTTTTACGCAATTCACGATTATCAGCATAAGTCAAAAACGGAACATAACTTGGATGGTCTAAAGTGAAAATCCATCCTTCTTTTTCCTGATTTTTGGCTAATAATCTTGCCGCTTCGATTGTTCCTTCTGGCAAACCAGATAAATCTTTCTCATCGGTTAAATGCAACTCGAAGTTGTTGGTTTCGGCCAAAACATTTTCGCCAAACTGTAAACTCAATTTCGATAATTCTTTGTCAATTTCTCTTAATTGATTTTTCTTGTCTTCTGGTAAATTCGCTCCGTTTCTAGAAAAGCTTTTGTATTTTTTGTCTAATAAAGTCGTTTGCTCTGGATTAAGATTCAAACTTTCTTTTTGATCATAAACAGCTTTTACTTTTGCAAACAATTCAGCATTTAAGCGAATGTCATTTCCTAATTCTGAAAGCCAAGGCGAAACTTCCTGTGCAATTTTCTGCATTTCGTCATTTGTTTCAGCTGAATTTAAGTTGAAGAAAATACTTGAAAGACGATCTAAAATATCACCCGAAAAATCCATAGCTACAATTGTGTTTTCAAAAGTTGGCGCATCTGGATTATTTACAATTGCATCAATTTCGGCTTTAGCCAAAGCAATTCCTTCTGTAAAAGCAGGAACATAATCTTCAATTTTAATTTGCGAAAAAGGTGCAGTGTTATGTTTGGTGTTGAAATATTGTGTTAATACGCTCATAAGTAGAGTTTTTTAAAAGTAGTCAGTGGTCAGTTTTTTTAGTGTTCAGTTCTCATAAAGACAACTACTGAACACTAAAAAAACTGACCACTGATCACTAAATTTATTTATTAAGACTTTCAGCCGCTTTATTAACTGCCGCTTTCAATTCTTCTTTATAAGAAATAATGGTATCTAAAACTTTTTTATCGTGGCTTCCGATGATTTGTGCTGCTAAGATCCCAGCATTTTTTGCTCCGTTTAAAGCAACAGTTGCGACAGGAACGCCGCCTGGCATTTGTAAAATTGATAAAACAGAATCCCATCCATCAATAGAATTGCTAGATTTTACTGGAACTCCAATTACTGGAAGCGGAGACATTGAAGCCACCATTCCAGGTAAATGCGCCGCACCGCCCGCACCAGCAATAATTACTGAAATTCCACGAGTGTGTGCGTTTTTGCTGAAATCAAATAATTTCTCCGGCGTTCTGTGTGCCGAAACGATATCTACTTCAACTTCTACATTAAATTGTTTTAATATGTCGATTGCATCCTGCATAACTGGCATGTCGGAGATGCTTCCCATTATAATAGCTACTTTGCTCATGTTTTTTTGTTTATCTTGTTTCAGGTTTAAAGTTTCAAGTTGTTGGAAACTGAAAACACTCTTTGTTTAGTTTTAACTGAATACTATGACTGCGGCTGACCACTAAAAATTACTGACCACTGATCACTTTAATAGTATTCTTAACTTCCTGCGCAATTCTTCTGGCTTCGGCCATATTTTCATTTACGATTGTCACGTGACCCATTTTTCTGAAAGGGCGAGTTTGTTTTTTTCCGTAAATGTGTGGTGTAACGCCGTCCCATCCTAAAATGGTTTCGATGTTTTCATAAACCACATTTCCAGAATGACCTTCGGCACCTACTAAATTTACCATAATTCCGGCAACTTTGCTGTCTGTATTTCCTAACGGAAGATCTAAGATAGCGCGTAAATGATTTTCGAATTGTGAAGTATAACTTGCTTCGATAGAATAATGTCCAGAATTATGTGGACGAGGAGCAACTTCATTAACTAAAATTTCGTCGTCCTGAGTTTGGAACATTTCAACTGCTAAAAGACCAACGTGGTTAAAATTCTCTGAAACTTTTAAAGCAACAGCCCTTGCTTTTTCGGCTACTTTATCGTCGATTCTTGCTGGACAGATTACGTATTCAACTTGATTTGCTTCTGGGTGAAATTCCATTTCCACAACCGGATACGTTTTCATTTCGCCCGATGGATTTCTAACTACAATTACAGCCAATTCATTTTTGAACGGAACCATAGTTTCTGCAATACATTCTACATTTGGCAATGTATCTAAATCTGAAACTTGGCGAACTATTTTTACACCATTTCCATCGTAACCAAATTCGGTGCATTTCCAAACAAATGGCAATTTGATTGTTGATTGTTCATTAACGATTTCTGATTTTAGATTTTCAAGGTTCTCAAATCTTTTGAAAGGTGCAGTTGGGATATTATTTTTAGCGTAAAAATCTTTTTGAACGCCTTTATTCTGAATTCCTTTTAAGGTTTTTGGAGATGGATATACTTTTAAGCCTTCGTTTTCTAGTTGCGTTAAAGCTTCAAGATTTACCAATTCGATTTCAAAAGTCAAAACATCGACTTGTTTTCCGAAATTGTAAACCGTTTCATAATCCATTAAATCGCCTTGAAAAAACTTGTTGCAGGCAATTTTACTAGGCGCTTCGTCGCTTGGATCTAGAACGTAAGTTTGTATATCAAATTTTCTGGTGTCAAACAAAAGCATTTTGCCCAATTGTCCGCCACCTAATATTCCTAATTTAAAATCAGAAGAAAAATAATTCATTTTGTGTTGTGTTTTTGCAAAGATACTTTTTAATCTTTTTTAGCCAAAATTTAGTTTTTTATGCCACAGATTAAAAGGATTAGAAAGGATTTTTTTTGTTTGCCACGAATTGCACAAATTTCCACTAATTTTTTTAGACCGAATTTGAAAAAAAAAAATAATTCGTGAAAATTTGTGTAATTCGTGGCAACTAAAACCTATTTTATTTTCTTTAAAACTTCTTTGGCTACGGCTTTATAGGCTGCAGTATGATCCCCGAAATCTTTGTCGATTATGACTTTTAGCTCGGGATGTATCCAGTCGTAATGATTTCCTAGAATGTATAGAGTTCTTATGGAATAAGCTTTTGTGGCAACTTTGGTGTCATTAATAAGCCAGTCAAAAGAAGCTTCAATACAATCTTGAAGATTTTCTTCGGAGAGTTTTATGCCATTTTCGTTTTTCTTATAATGCGATTTTACCAAAAGCTGAACGACTTTTGCAATCGGACGCATAGAACTTTCGTCTTTTAAGACTTTCAGATTTGAACAGAAAAAATCTAGATGAGGTTGTAACCAATTTAATTCTTCGTACGAAACAAATTCTAAAATCCAACAAGCTTTATGATTGTTTTTATCTTCGGGTGAAAAGCAAATCGAAACCAATTCGCTAAAAAGCGATGGGTTTTCTAGAACATCTTGCGCAGCTTTTAGACGGTTTTCTCTATAAGCATTTACGTAATCCAGTTTTTTCTGCAGTTCGGAAAGCATTGTTTTTGAGATTTAATACGGCGCTAAAATAAATAATTTAGCGAGACAATTTCGTAATAGTTTGTGAGTGGTATGAGATAGTAAAATCGCTCCACACAATTCAGCGCCATAAACACTAGAAAATGGACCTTATCAATATTTTGGACTTCATTTTTTTAGGCGGAACTGTTTTTAGAATAAAAAAGAAAAACAAAGAAGAAGAAAATATTTTTTGAAAGGCATAAAAAGAGCTGGGATAGAACGCAATTTTATTTAACACATAGAAACATAGCATTGATTGAGGCAAAAAAGGCGTTTGACTTATTTAAAACTCACATCCCGATGCTTCGGGGTCATGCAAGAAAATGAGATTTTTTGTAACATCTTTTTAAACAAAAATCTATATTTCTATGTGTTTAGAATCTTTTTAGAGTTGGAATTTGGTGCTTCAAAATTGCCCATAGGCAAGACAGTCACTTTAGTGACATTACTTTTAGATTCGATAGCGTAGGGTGCAGGAAGCGTAATATCTCCAATGGCAGTTTTTACAACATTTCCGGGCTGTTTGGCAAGAGCTTCTTTTTCTTCTTTTTTTACTTGCCCATTGCAGCCTGTCATTAAGGCTAATAGCGGTATATAAAATAGGGCTAAGGGTTTTTTCATTATTTTTGCGGTTAAATGGTTAGGGTACAGCAATTTACTTAAATTTGGAATAGGGTTAAAAAATATTTTGTAAACATTAACTGATATTTAACATTCTTAAAAAATATCTCGATACAGTTTATTTTGATAGAAGCAGTTAAGTTGTAATTCTGTATCTTTGTCCATTATTTTAAAAAGAAAAATAATGATACAACTTCACGATAAACAATTTGTTCCGTTTATTTCGGCTAAAGAAATTGATTTTGCTTTAACTAAAATAGTTGCTCAGGTAGAAGATGATTTTGGAGATGATACGCCAATTTTTATTGGAGTTTTGAATGGTGCTTTTATGGTCGTGTCAGATTTTCTAAAAAAATATAAAAAGCCATGCGAGGTTTCGTTTATAAAAATGGCATCGTATGAAGGAACTGAAACAACAAATGCTGTTAAAGAATTAATCGGAATCAATCAGGATCTTTCAGGAAGAACCGTAATTATCATCGAAGATATTATTGATACCGGAAATACAATTGAAGAATTAAAGCACTTGTTTAAAGCGCAAAATGTAAAGCATTTTAAAATTGCAACATTATTCTTTAAGCCAGAAGCATACAAAAAAGACATAAAAATAGATTACATCGGAATTCGTATTCCGAATAAATTTATTGTAGGTTACGGTCTGGACTATGATGGTTTAGGAAGAAACTTAACCGAGATTTACAAATTAGCAGAATAACAAAACACAACTAAATATTCATTTAAAGACTTCTGAAAGACAGAAGTAACAACACTCATTTCAATTATGATTAACATCGTTTTATTTGGAAAGCCTGGTGCAGGAAAAGGAACTCAGGCAGAATTTTTAAAAGAGAAATACAATTTAACACACCTTTCAACAGGAGATATTTTTCGTTTCAATTTAAAAAATGATACTGAACTAGGAAAACAAGCAAGAGTTTTTATGGACAATGGAGAATTGGTTCCTTGCGAAGTAACAACTGCAATGTTAATTGATGAGGTGAAAAAACACCCAGATACAGCAGGATTTTTGTTTGACGGTTACCCAAGAACAATCAACCAGGCTGAAGCTTTAGATAAATTTTTACCAACAATCGGGTCTAACGTAACTGCAACAATTGCTTTAGAAGCTGATGACGAAATTTTGGTAAAACGTCTATTAGAAAGAGGAAAAACAAGCGGAAGAGTTGATGATCAAGACGAAGAAAAAATTCGTGTGAGATATCAGGAATACAATGAGAAAACTGCTCCGTTAATTGGATATTACAAAGAACAAAATAAGTTTCATGCCGTAGACGGTATCGGAACGATTGAACAAATTACAGAGCGCTTAACGTCAGTTATAGATAATTTGTAGAAGCTTTTTCCAGCTGTACGTTACGAGTCCTCGCTAAAAAAACTATTTTTCTATACCATAAAACGAGCTTCCTTCGGTCGCTGTTTTCTGGCAAGAAAAATTAGTTTTTTTAGCTCCGGGCTCTTCTCTTCCATCTGGGCTATTTTAGATTACGATTGCAAATTACATTAACGAGACTATTTTATAACGAATCCCCTATCAATTGGAAATACTAATAATATTTTTTCTAATTCTATTAAACGGAGTTTTCTCCATGTCTGAAATCGCTTTGATTTCGGCCCGTAAAAACAGGCTCGAAACGGCAGCAAAAAAAGGCAATAAAAGTGCTAAAACGGCACTCGATTTAGCCAACTCCCCAAATAAATTTTTGTCTACAGTACAAATCGGAATTACCTTAATCGGAATTTTAACCGGTATTTATTCTGGAGATAAAATCACGGCAGATGTTGAACTTTTTGTTGCAGGAATTGCCGTTCTTAAACCTTACGCACATTCAATCGCTGTTGGAATTGTAGTGGTAGTTTTAACTTTTTTCTCATTGGTTTTGGGAGAATTGCTTCCAAAACGAATTGGATTAAATTATCCAGAAGCTATTGCTAAAATGGTGGCGATGCCAATGAAAGTGATTTCGATTATTACGGCACCATTTATTTGGTTGCTAACTTCTTCAACAGATTTTTTACTGAATGTTCTTCAGATAAAACCAACTGCTGATGGAAAAGTTACAGAAGAAGAAATTAAAGCCATTATTAAAGAAGGAACTGAAGTTGGGGAAGTTCAAGAAATAGAACAAGACATTGTGGAGCGTGTTTTTCATATTGGAGATAGAAAAGTAAACTCTTTAATGACACACCGCAAGTCAGTAGATATGCTGCCATTAAAAGCAGATAAAGAAAAAATTAAAGAATTAGTAGTTCAGGATTTGCATGCTGTTTATCCAGTTTACAATGATAATTACGATGATATTGTTGGTGTTGTAACACTTAAAAATATTTTTGCGAATATTGAAAAAGATAATTTCGATTTAGCAGCCATAATGTCTGATGCTCCTTATTTAATGGAACAAACTACGGCTTATAAAGCATTAGAGAATTTCAAAAAAACAGGAGTTCATTACGCTTTAGTTTCAGATGAATATGGTGTTTTTCAAGGTATGATTACTTTGAATGATATTTTAGAGGCTTTAGTTGGTGATGCCGCTGAATTCTATAAAGATGAATTCCAGCTTATAGAAAGAGAAGATGGTTCATGGCTGGTTGATGGACATTATTCGTTGCATGATTTCTTGACATATTTCGAATTAGACGAATTAACAAACGATTACGAAGTAAACACTGTAAGCGGAATGATTATGACTGAGTTGTCTCATATTCCAAAAGAAGGAGAGAAATTAGTTTGGCAGAAATTCGTTCTAGAGGTAATCGATATGGACGGTGTTAAGATTGATAAAGTGCTTGTAAGAGCATTAAAAGAGTAGAGAGAAAATTTGTTTCAAGTTTCAAGTTTCAAGTTTCAGGTTATGCATTACGTAACCTGAAACTTGAAACTTGAAACTTGAAACTTTACATAAACAAAGAAAATGACAGAAGGAAATTTTGTAGATTACGTTAAGATATATGTTTCTTCCGGAAAAGGAGGAAAAGGATCTACGCATTTACATAGAGAGAAATTTATTGAAAAAGGCGGTCCCGACGGAGGAGATGGAGGTCGCGGAGGACATGTGTATTTGGTTGGGAATAAAGGACTTTGGACATTATTTCATTTAAAATTTGCACGTCACATTAAAGCAGGTCACGGTGGAGATGGAGGTTCAGACAGAAGTACGGGAGCTGATGGAGAAGATAAAGTAATTGAAGTGCCATTAGGAACTGTTGTAAAAGACAAGGAAACTGGAGAAACACTTTTTGAAATTACAGAACACGGAGAGAAGCAAATCCTTGCAAGAGGAGGAAAGGGAGGTTTAGGAAACTGGCATTTTAGAAGTTCTACAAACCAAACACCTCGTTATGCACAGCCAGGTTTACTTGGGGTAGAAATGGATGTGATTCTGGAGCTTAAAGTTTTAGCTGATGTTGGTTTAGTTGGCTTCCCAAATGCAGGAAAATCTACTTTACTTTCGGTTTTAACTTCAGCAAAACCAAAAATTGCCGATTATCCGTTTACAACTTTAAAGCCAAATTTAGGAATCGTTGCTTACAGAGATTTCCAATCTTTTGTAATTGCTGATATTCCAGGAATTATTGAAGGCGCTGCAGAAGGAAAAGGTTTAGGGCATTATTTCTTGCGTCATATTGAGCGTAACTCAACTTTATTGTTCTTGATTCCCGTTGACACGGCAGATATTAAAGGAGAATATGATATCTTGGTTAACGAATTAACAAAGTATAATCCTGAAATGTTAGATAAAGAACGTCTTGTTGTGATTTCAAAATGCGATATGTTGGACGATGAACTAAAAGCAGAATTGAAAGCAGAATTAGATGTTTCTTTCAAAGGCGTTCCTTATATGTTTATTTCATCTGTTGCACAACAAGGTTTGACAGATTTGAAAGATAGGCTTTGGAAAATGCTTAATGAGTAAAAAAGTTTCAATTAAAAACATAAAACCCGACAATAAACAGTATTGTCGGGTTTTTCTTTTTGTACGAAAAAAAACAAAAAGATATAAGATGGCTAAATCTTACGTGATAAGTTCAAACTACAATCCGAAGTTTTTAGAAATTCCGATGTTTAGGGTTTTTCCAAAGTTAAAGCTTAAACGTTCTTGTCTTGGATCATTTTTACCGTCAAGATTATCGTAGTTAATTCCTCCAATAGAGAAATTTAAACCAAATCCTCTTTTCATATTAATGAATAAAGCAGGAGTAAGACTAGCATAAATTCCTTTTGCATCATTAACATTAGTTGATTGGTATCCAGCGCCTAAATCACCAAAAACAGAGAACATATCCGAAAGAGGAACTGTGTAACGTACAAAACCTCCAATTTTGTATTTTTCAGTTGTGTCTGCTCCTGCTGCTTTTACATTCATGATAGAACCTTCAACTCCAGCTGTCCATTGGTCTGCAAATTGATACCCTACTTTTGGTGAGAATTCGAAGTTTTCTAATTTAGAATCGCCAATTTTCTCAGAAGAGAATCCAACGTTGCCACCTAATAGGATAGAATTTTTTTGTGCACTTGCCATAGTTGTAAATATGATTACAACTGCTACTAACATTTTTTTCATTTTCACTTAATATTTATTGGGACGCAAATGTAGTACAAAATAAATTGTAGGAAATAATTTATTGTATTATTTTTGTTTTGAAAGTTTATTTTTATAATAATTGCTTTTATTTAAAAGATGCAATTGTTTTATATAATGTTTTTATTAATTTTTATGTGTTTACCTAAGAAAATTAAATGTTATCCTAGTTTTCTGAAAATTGTGAATTTCGCAAAATCATGCCTTATTCAATTTATTATGTTTTGTTTTTGAATGTAAAGCTTATTTTTTTTGCTAAAATGGCTTATATTCGCATCACTTAAACAAAATAACATGAAAAAAGTAATTTTATTCTTGACCATGTGCCTTATGGCTTTCCCAATGAGAGCCGATGAAGGAATGTGGTTTTTGATGTTTATCGAAAGATTGAACCATAGAGATATGGAAAAAATGGGCTTGCAATTGACAGCCGAAGAAATTTACAGCATTAATCACCATAGCTTAAAAGATGCGATTGTACAGTTCAATGGAGGTTGTACGGCAGAAATCGTATCAAACAGCGGTTTGGTTTTGACTAATCACCACTGTGGATATAGCGCAATTGCAGAACTTTCAACTGCAGAGCAAAATCATTTAAAAGATGGTTTCTGGGCAAAAAGCCGTTCAGAAGAACTAAAACCTAAATCTTTGTTCGTTCGTTTCTTCGTTCGTATGGATGATGTTTCTAAAAGAATCTTATCTAAAGTAAACGATCAAATGACAGAAACTGAAAGAAACAAAATCATTCAGCAAGAAATTGCTTTGATCGAAAAAGAAAACAGCGAAAACGGAAAATACACAGTTTCTGTTCGTCCTTTCTTTCAAGGAAATGAATATTACTATTTTGTTTACCAAGATTACACAGACGTTCGTTTAGTGGGAACTCCTCCTGAAAGCGTTGGTAAATTTGGTGGAGATACAGACAACTGGGAGTGGCCTCGCCAAACTGGAGATTTCTCTATGTTTAGAGTTTATGCAGATAAAGACGGAAATCCTGCTACATATTCTAAAGACAATGTGCCTTTAAAACCAAAACACTATTTGCCTGTTAGTTTAAAAGGTGTAAAAGAGAATGATTTTGCAATGATCTTGGGTTATCCAGGAAGAACAAACCGTTGGATGCCAGCTGGAGGAATTGAGCAAAACATTAAATATGCTTATCCTGCTTGGGTTGAAGGTGCAAAAACAGGAATGGATGTAATGAAAAAGTATATGGATAAAGATGCAACTGTTCGTTTACAGTACGCTTCTAAATATGCTTCAACTGCAAACTACTGGAAAAACCGTCAGGGTATGATTGATGCTTTAACAAAAGCAGGTACGGTTGATACTAAAACAGCACAAGAAGATAAATTCTATGAGTGGGCTACTAAACCTGCAAACAAAGAAAAGTACGAGAATGTAATTCCGACTATCAACGATTATTACAGAGAAACAAACTTAAAAGCACGTCACGATAATTATTTGACTCAGCTTTTACGAACTTCTAGTTATGCGACTGGACCAGCTAATTTAGGAAATGCATTAATTGCTTATTATAAAGAAAATGATGCGAAGAAAGCAGAAATGCTTCCTAAAATTAATGCAATGGTAGAAAGCATTTATGGAGATTTTTATGCTCCATTAGAAAAAGATGTTTTAGTAGCTCAATTGAATCTGTATGCTTCTAAAGCTGCAGAATATGGACTTGCTCCAGAGGTTGCGAAAATGAAAACGGCTAACAATGGAGACTTTACTGCTGATGTAGCAAAAGCAACCGAAATTAGTTATTTCACAAGCAAAGAAAAAGTATTGGCATTTTTGGCTGATCCGAAACCATTAGCAATTGTACACGATCCGTTGTATATTATTTCTAATGATTTATTGACTAAATACCGTGCTAAAACAGACGATCAGGCAAAAGCAGATGATGGATTTGCAGCAGCTTACCGTAAATTGGTTGAAGGTTTAAGAGAGTCTAAATTGAACGCAATTAAATATCCAGATGCAAACTCTACATTGAGATTGACTTACGGAAAAGTTCGCGCTTTACCTGCAGATCCTCGTAATGATGCTAAAATCAACAACTATACTACAATGGAAAGTATGGTTAAAAAATACAAAGCAGGAGATCAGGAATTTGACTTACCAGCTCGTTTATTAGAATTGAACAAGAAAAAAGATTACGGACAATATGCTGATAAAGCGGGTTACATGCCAGTAAACTTCTTAACAGATAACGATATTACTGGAGGAAACTCTGGTTCGCCAGTTCTTAACGGAAAAGGAGAATTAATCGGAATTGCTTTTGACGGAAACATTGAAGCAATGGCTGGAGACGTTATTTTTGATTCTAAATTGCAAAGAACAATCAACGTAGATATTCGTTATGTACTTTGGATTATCGACAAATACGCTGGAGCTAAAAACATTATCGACGAATTGACGATCGCAAAATAATCTTTAATTCCTGATTGTAAATATCAAACCCGACACGTTTTCAAAACTTGTCGGGTTTTTTTATTGTCTTCTAATTAATTTATTTTCAAAACCAAATTTGACATATTATATTTCCTTATTTTTGAAGAATAATTATGGAGTTTAATAAGTTATTTGCCATTTCGATTAACCGATTAAACAGTTTAACGATTAAACATTTTAAATGAAAACACATTTCATCGCCATTGGCGGAAGCGCTATGCACAATCTGGCATTAGCATTACATAATAAAGGATACCAAGTTACAGGAAGTGACGATGCAATTTTTGAACCTTCAAAATCGAGATTGGAGAAAAAGGGAATTCTTCCGGCAGAAATGGGTTGGTTTCCAGAAAAAATCACTTCAGATATTGACGCAATTATTTTAGGAATGCATGCAAAAGCAGATAATCCTGAATTGTTAAAAGCGCAAGAATTAGGTTTGAAAATCTATTCGTATCCTGAATTTTTATACGAACAATCTAAAAATAAAACTCGTGTTGTAATTGGTGGTTCTCATGGTAAAACTACGATTACTTCAATGATTCTACACGTAATGCATTACCACAATATTGCGGTTGATTATATGGTTGGCGCGCAGTTGGAAGGTTTTGATACTATGGTGCATTTGACTGAAGAAAACGATTTTATGGTTTTGGAAGGTGATGAGTATTTGTCTTCACCAATTGACAGACGTCCGAAATTTCATTTGTATCAGCCAAATATTGCTTTGATTTCTGGAATTGCGTGGGATCATATTAATGTTTTTCCAACTTATGAAAACTATGTGGAGCAGTTTGAGATTTTCATCGAAAAAATTACAAATGGCGGAATTTTAGTTTACAACGAAAATGATCCAGAAGTAAAACGTGTTTCTGAGGGAGCGACAAATCCGATTAGAAAAATTGCTTATTCAACTCCTGAATATTCTGTGAGTGAAGGAGTAACTTTATTAAAAACTCCAGAGGGCGATATGCCAATTGAAGTTTTTGGAGCACACAACTTAAATAATTTGGCTGGAGCAAAATGGATTTGCCAAAATATGGGCGTTGATGAAGCCGATTTCTACGAAGCAATTGCAAGTTTTAAAGGTGCATCTAAACGTTTAGAAAAAATTGCAGAAGGAAAAGGAAAAGTAGCTTATAAGGATTTTGCGCATTCGCCAAGTAAAGTGGCTGCAACAACAAAAGCGGTAAAAGAGCAATATCCAAACAGAACTTTAGTAGCTTGTTTAGAATTGCATACTTATAGTAGTCTAAATGCTGAGTTTTTAAAGGAATATGAGGGCGCTTTAGAATATGCAGATGTTGCTGTTGTTTTCTATTCTCCAGATGCGGTAAAAATTAAACAGTTAGAAGAAGTAACTTATGAACAGATTGCTACTGCATTCAATAGAAAAGATTTAATCATTTATACCAATCCTGCTGAGTTTAAAGAATATTTGTTCAATTTAAATTTAGACAATTCTGCACTTTTATTAATGAGTTCTGGAAATTACGGAGGCTTAAACTTTGATGAGGTAAAAAGTTTGATTAATTAGAAAATTAGTCAATTAGATAATTTGCCGATTGTTTCTACAGTCGGCTTTTTTATTTAAACCAATATTTTTTTTGAAGGATTTTTCTTCTTTTTGAATATCTTCGCTTCTTAAATTTATTATTATGGAAGGAAGTCATTTTGCTATAAAAAATTGGTCAGACGATGACAAACCTCGTGAAAAATTAATGCTCAAAGGAAAAGATGCCTTGAGTGATGCCGAATTATTAGCAATTTTAATTGGCTCGGGAAGCCGCAATGAGTCGGCCGTAGCATTAAGCCAACGGATTTTGGCTACTACAAAAAATCTAACTGCTTTAGGAAAAATGTCGACTTCTCAATTGATGAAATTTAAAGGCATAGGTGAAGCAAAAGCTGTTTCAATTGTTTCGGCTTTAGAGTTGGGTAGGAGGCAAAGAATAGAAGATGTGGAAAAAGTAAAAAAAATAACTTCAAGTAAAGCTGTTTTTGATATTATGCAGCCCATTATTGGGGAACTTTCGCATGAAGAGTTTTGGGTACTTTTTCTTAATAATTCAAATAAAGTAATTTCTAAATCTCAATTAAGTAAAGGAGGCATCTCTGGAACAATTGTAGATATACGATTGGTTTTTAAATTGGGATTAGAAAATGGTGCTACAGGCTTGATTTTGTGTCATAATCATCCTTCTGGAAGTTTAGTTCCAAGTAGTGCCGATAAACAGATTACCAAGAAAATTAAAACAGCAGGAGAAATTTTAGATGTTAAAGTTTTGGATCATGTTATTATAACTGAATCAAAATATTATAGTTTTGTAGATGAAGGAATTTTTTAATACATGAATACCAATATTACCGACATCTTTTTTGATTTAGATCATACGCTTTGGGATTTTGATAAAAACTCAGAAATGGCTTTTGATCGAATTTTCAAAACTAAGTATCAAGAAATCGTTACTCAAGATTTTATTAGAGAATATATTCCGATCAATCAAGAATGCTGGAGATTGTATCAGAATGATAAAATTACGCATCAAGAATTGCGCTATAATCGTTTGAAGTTTTCTTTTGATGCTTTGAATTATACTATTTCAGAAGAGAATATCTTGGAAATTGCCAATGATTATATTGAGTTTTTGACTGATAATAATTATCTTTTTGATGGAGCAATTGAAGTTTTGGATTATTTAAAACCAAAATATAAACTTCATATCATTACAAATGGATTTGCTCACGTGCAGGAAAAGAAAATTAATAATGCTTCGCTTGGAGGTTATTTCAGCACTATTACAAATTCGGAGCTAGCTGGGGTTAAAAAGCCAAATAGTATTATATTTGATTATGCATTAAATTTGGCTAATACTTCAAAAGAAAACAGCATTATGATTGGAGATGATTTTGAAGCCGATGTAAATGGTGCTTTAAATGCTGGTCTAGATGCTATTTTCTTTAATGAGAAAAAAATCGACGTTTCGGAAAACTATAAACAAATTAACCATTTATTAGAACTAAAAAAATATTTATAATGATGAGAATTAAATTTTTATTTGCTGCACTTTTATGCTCAGTTGTTGGATTTGCGCAGTCTATTAATGATTACAAAGCTGTAATTATTCCTTTGAAATATGAGTTTATGAAGACTGATAATCAATATCGTTTGGCAACATTAAGCAAACAAAATTTGACTAAAGCTGGTTTTGAAGCTTTTTATTCAAATGAGCAGCTTCCTGATGGTTATACTGATCGTTGTCAGGTTTTGTATATTGATGTAGTAAAAGATAATGCTTTCTTGGTAACTAAGCTTATAGTGAACTTCAAAGATTGTTTTGGTCAGGTTGTTTATACTTCAGAAGTAGGAAGAAGTAAAGAGAAGGATTATGATGTAGCTTACAAAGAAGCATTAGATAACGCTTTTAAGTCAGTCTTTACTTTACATTATAAATATAGTGGCAATCCAGTCGCGACTTCAAAAACACCTGCTCCAGCAAAAACTGTGGCAGCTACAGCAGTTACTACTGTTGCAGCGACACAAATTGTTGCTGCGTCTTCGCCAGACTTAAAAGATCCAAATTTACTATATGCTCAGCCAACAGAATCAGGTTACCAATTGATCGATAAAACCCCAAAAGTGGTAATGAAGCTTTTCAAAACTTCACAACCAAATGTGTACATTGCGAGCAAAGATAATGTTCAGGGTTCTTTAATCTTAAAAGGAGATGGACAATGGTATTTTGAATCTTATCAGAATGATAAATTAGTTTCAGAAAAAATTGTAGTTAAATTCTAAATATAAAATATGGTTTAATAACCGTATTTATCTTTCCAACGGTTCTTTAAAAATTCGCGGGTACTGTTCTCTCTAGAATTGTTTCCAGGATTGTAAAGAACCGTTTGCTTTATAGCATCTGGCAAGAATTCCTGTTCAGCAAAATTATTGGCATAATCATGTGAATATTTATATTCATCTCCATATCCTAGTTCTTTCATTAATTTGGTTGGAGCATTTCGCAAGTGGAGTGGAACAGGCAAGTCTCCAGTTTGTTTTACCAATTGCTGCGCATTTCCAATTGCCATATACGATGCATTGCTTTTTGGCGAAGTCGCTAAATAAATGGCACATTGACTTAATATGATTCTGCTTTCTGGATATCCAATAGTCGTAACGGCTTGAAAAGTATTATTAGCCATTATGAGTGCTGTTGGGTTTGCATTTCCAATATCTTCGCTAGCTAGAATCAGCATTCTTCTGGCAATAAATTTTACATCTTCTCCGCCTTCAATCATTCTTGCTAGCCAGTAAACAGCTCCATTTGGATCACTGCCACGAATTGATTTTATAAATGCAGACACTATATCGTAATGTTGTTCACCAGTTTTGTCATAAAGAACTGTGTTTTGCTGTACAAGTTCTAAAACACGATCATTTGTTATTGTGATTTCGTCGCCTGCAGAAGCATTAACGACAAGTTCAAAAACATTTAGAAGTTTTCTTCCGTCACCGCCTGAAATACGCAATAAAGCTTCTGTTTCTTTGAGATTTATCTTTTTTGTCAATAAATAGGAGTCAGTTTTCATTGCACGCTCTAAAAGAGCTTCTAAATCGGCTTTTGTAAAGGCATTTAGTATGTAGACCTGGCAACGTGACAATAATGCAGGAATTACTTCAAAACTTGGGTTTTCGGTTGTGGCACCAACCAAAGTTATCCAGCCTTTTTCTACAGCAGCTAAAAGTGAATCTTGTTGTGATTTGCTAAAACGATGAATCTCATCAATAAATAGAATAGGGTTTTTAGCAGTAAAAAGGCCGCCACTTTGTTTTGCTTTATCAATAACATCGCGAATGTCTTTTACACCAGAGTTTATGGCGCTTAGAATGTAAAAAGGTCTTTTTGATTCCTGAGCAATGATTTGAGCCAAAGTTGTTTTTCCTGTGCCAGGAGGCCCCCAGAAAATCAACGAAGGAATTATTCCTTTTGAAATTTGCTGTGTTAAAGAACCAGTTGGTCCAACCAAATGTTGCTGGCTTATATAATCTTCTAATTTCTGCGGACGAATACGCTCTGCTAAAGGTGCTTCCATAGATACAAAATTACTATTTTAAGATTTAAATTTCATTCATTCAAAAGTTAAAACAGTTAGTAGAAAGAAGGATTGTTCTGATTTGAGACATTTTTTTATCTTGATATGACAAAATATCAGTAAATTATTTTTGGATAGTTTTTTGAGTTCTATTAGGTGTTATTTTTTAAAAACATGAGCGACACTAATTTTAAGTTTTCAAATTCGGTTATTGGACTTCCATTATTTTTTGTCCTTTTTTTATGGGTTGTATATTGGCTTCAAATACGTTTTGATTTTGATTTTTATCGATACGGAATTTATCCTCGAGATTTTTTAGGACTTCGTGGCGTTTTGTTCAGTCCTTTTATTCATGAAAATTTAGATCATTTATATAATAATAGTATTCCGCTTTTAATATTGCTGGCAGCGATGCAGTTTTTTTACCCAAAACAAACTTTAGGAGTTATTGGGTACGGGATTCTATTTTCAGGATTGATTACTTGGGTAATAGGAAGAGAGAATTTTCATATTGGAGCTAGCGGATTAATTTATGTTCTTGTAAGCTTTATTTTCTTTAAAGGTATTCAAACTAAATATTACAGACTAGTAGCTTTGTCTTTAACTGTCATTCTGCTGTATGGCGGAATGATTTGGTACGTTTTTCCAGATGTTGATCATTCTATTTCTTGGGAAGGGCATTTAGCTGGACTTATTACGGGTTTTGTGCTTTCATTGTTTTACAAAGCGCCCGAATATGCCAAACCAATTGTTTACGATTGGCAGCGTCCAGATTTTGATCCAAATAGTGATCCGTTTATGAAGCATTTTGATGAAAATGGAAATTTTGTTGTTTTTCCTAATGAAGAAGAAGATGTTAATTTGGGGTATTTTTTGTCTAGTCATCCAGTGAATTACATTATTACTAGAAAAGAAGAACAAGAAGAGGAAGAAAACTGATTAATAATTTCTTTCAGATAAAAAGATTAAATTTGTTAGATAACAAGTTAATTTTTATGCATTATGAAGAAAATGAAGTTTTTAATTTTGTTCTTATGTTTTGTTTTTAATGTAAAAGGTGTTGCTCAATGCGAAATCAAAAATAGGGTACAAGCAGATGGGAGTATGATATACTATTTTGAGCCTGCCGTATTTTATACTACGAAATCAAAATCGTTAAAAATTAATATTGTTACCGACAAAGAGCATTATTTTGTTGCATTGCAACCTACGCCGTTTCCTGAAAAGAAAGTTGGGAAAAAGATAAAAGATGATTTAATAATTCATCTTGCAGATAATAAAACCTATAAATTAGCACATTACGATACACAATATCGACGTAATGATTCTATAATGCAAGTTCTTTATTTGATTGATGATAAAGATCTCGATGCTTTTTCTAATTATGAAGCTGTTAGTGCAGAAATCAATATGCAAGGGACTGAATTCATTAGAAGCTATAATTTTAAACTTCATAAAAATGCTATTGTCGAACAGCTTAAATGTTTTATAAAGAAAGAAGAAAATTAAGCTATTCTTCATCTTTAACTTCAGGATGTTTATTGGCTTTGATTTTCTTTTGAAGATTTCTTAAAAGATTATTGAAAGTTACAGTAAGTGAGGCTGCATTGGTTGTCTGGTTTCCGCTATTTCGTGGGAGATATTCATTGCAATAAGTTAATTCTACCTGAAAATCATCCGAAAATAAATAGCCAGCTCCAATATTGAATCTATTCCTGTCAAAGAAACTTTCGCCCGTAACATTTGCTCCAGATTTAAAATAAACTTCATCTGAAGCAATTGCATATATAACACCACCTCTCAATATCTTGCTATTGATTGGCTGTATATATTTAATTTGCTGACGATATCTAAAAACATTTTCATAATCGTCATCTTTGTTTTTCATATGACGGAATTCAGTACGCATTCTTGTGCTTAAAGTATATCCAGTTTTATGAAAATAATAAATTCCTTGAAGAGCAAATCGTGTTTCGGGAGACTCAAATTGACCTATTTCGGGAACATCCCTATTGTTGAAATACGCTATAAAAGCTGAGAATTTCCATCTTGGAGAAAAGTAATAATGTCCCCAGCCTCTAATAGATCTTTGTATAGTATTTTCGAATAAGTTTGGTGATGATTCAGTGCTGCTGTACGCTGCGGCGAAATCTATTTCAGTAGCCCATTTTTTGCTAATAGTTTGGTTAAACTGAATTTCATTCCAGAACTGATTATATGTAGTATTTTGTCCGTAGCTGTTTGTAATTAATAAAACTACAAACAGACTTCGGAATAGTATAATTTTGAATTTTGAATTAGATTTTGAAAGCATTAATTAAAGGTATTTAATTATTTCATTCGCATCTTAATCTTTCATTGTATTTTATTAAGTTCTTTGTCGAACAGCTTCGTATAGGAAAGCACCACAGGCAACAGATACATTTAAAGACCCAATCGATCCAAACATAGGCAGTTTTGCTTTTTCATCTACTATTTTTAAAACAGAAGGGTTAATTCCTCGATCTTCAGATCCCATGATAATTGCTAGTGGTTCTGCCAATGATATATCATATATGTTTTGATCTGTTTTTTCAGTTGCCGCTACTGTTTTGATTCCAGAGCCTTGCAGATAAAAGATAGCGTCTTTTATGTGTTCAACTTTGCAGATTGGCACATTAAATACAGCTCCTGCAGATGTTTTAACAGTATCTCCATTAACTGGAGCAGAACCTGCCTTTTGTACAATAATTCCGTTTACACCAGTGCATTCTGCTGTTCTAATAATAGCGCCAAAATTTCTAGCGTCAGATATCTGATCTAAGATAAGAAAAAGAGGTTTTGCACCAGACTCAATTGTAGATTCAACAAGATGTTCTAGATCGATAAAACCAATAGGAGAGATGGTAGCTACAGCGCCTTGATGATTGTTTGGAGTTAGGCGGTTTAGTTTTTCTACTGGAACATAAGAGAAGTTAACGTTTGCACGTTTCATTACCTTCATTAAATCTTTCATAAGCTCACTAGAAATCTCTTTCTGAATGAAAACTTTGTCTACTTCTTTTCCTGCCTGAATTGCTTCTATTATGGCTCTAATGCCAAATATTTGATGTTCTTTTCCCATTGGACAAATATAGGTAATATGTTATATAAAAAAAAACCACCCCAAATTAATGGGATGGTTTAATATTAAAGTGCCTAGATTAAAAAATCTTAGTATTCATCTTCTAAGAAACCTGTTCTTCTGTGACCTTCATAAGAGTAAATAACTCCTGGCTCGTTGCTGAACTCAGCTTTAAAGCTGATTTTATCAACTGTGTGACCACCTTGAGATTTAGCAGCATCTTTTTCTACTTTACCAGCTGTAATAGTTACAGTTTTAGCATTGTATGAGTTAGCTGCAGCAGTTGCTGAGAAAGTATTATCACTGTTAAAAGTAACTTTAACTTTGAATCTCTTAAGACCAGCAGTGTTATGATCATCTAACCATAATGTGTTATCATTGGCAGCTGTGTTGTAAGTAGAGAACAAAGCATGATCAATAATTACTGCTCCAGCTGGATTAGTAGTTGAAACATACCAGTCACCTGCAAGAAATTCTGCTGATGTTCCTCCTGGATTTGTGTCTCCCACTTCGTCACAAGCTACGAATGACGTAAGTACAAGAATCGCTACAAGTACACGTGTTATATTTAGTTTTAATTTTTTCATTTTAATATTTTTAAATTATCGTGTAAATATTCTTTCAGCTGTACCAAATACTGCTGAAGCATAAATAACCCATTTCCAGTGGTCTTTGTCTGTAATGGTTCCAATATTACTTTCTGCAGAAATTCCTGATTTAGAAGTATTTTCAGCATAAGGTGCGTAAATCTGTTTGTCATCGATGTTATAGAACTCCAATGTAATGTAGTCATTAGGAACGTTATAACCTGTAGCATTATCACAAATGTACTTTCTGTCAGCTAACTTTTTAACGTTATTAACATTCGCACCTCTAACAAATGTACCTTCTAAATTAATCGTACTAGGTTTGTTGCTTAATACAACAACTGTACGTGTTACAGTAGCTGGGAATCCGTCACTGTTTAAAGCTGAATAGTTAATTTTGTATACAGTTGGTTTACTCGTGTCTACTGAACCGGTAGTCGTTACTTGTAAAGGCTGTCCGTTTGCTTCAGCATCAACACCTTTTTCAGTGTAAGTATCTCCCTGTGTTAGTACAACAAGTGCATCTCCATGCATAGTTAAGTTAGGATAGTAAGTAACTTTTGAAACATTCGCAGTTGAATCACCATCACAAGCAGTAAATAATAATCCTGAAGTTAGGATTACCATTAGTTGTATAAATATTTTTTTCATGATCTAATTTTTATTAGTTAACATCCCACCAAACTTTGTCAGTGATTAGTTTCGCTGCCGGTGCATTTGGATTTCTTGTTGTTACAACGTTTGGTAATACAATTCTTCTTGGGAATACGTTACCAGTTTTAGTTTCAACTGCAATTGCCAATTGTCCAGGAATGTATAATTCGCTTGATTGTTTAACAGCAGACTCTTTTGGATATCCTGTTCTGTTTTGCTCTAAGAATGATTCGTAACCATTTCCAGGGAAACTTGCGATCCATTTTTGAGTAATGATAGCTTCAATTTGAGCATCAGTTCCTGTTGCAGGGAATGCATACGCTCCATTTACGAAACCTGCAGCATCCGTTGCAGTTTGTCCCCATCTTACCAAAGCAGCAGTTACACCAGCGTCATATTTAGCTTTTGCGCCAGCACCACCATAGTATCTTGTAAGAGCTTCAGCTTGAAGGAAATAACTTTCTTCTTTGCTGATAAAGAAAACTGGTGTTAATGGGCTTAATTGAACTAAAGATAAGTTTGGAACTGAAGTGTTATTCCAGTCACCTTGATTGTTAGGGTTACCAGGTTGTGCATAATATTTAGCTAAACGTGGGTCGCTATTAAGAGATAGGTAAGAAAACATAGTTTTACTAGCTCTTAAGTTCAAAGTAGTATTTAACTGTCTTCTGTCAGACTCATAAAGTGGGTTACTTCTATCAGCAGCATCTTCGAATTGAGTCATAGCAGCATCTACATCTAAGAATTGTGCTCCAGAATTAATTAAAGTAGTGATTCCAGACTGAGCAAGAGTTGGATTAACTGCAGTTAATCTCATGTGTAATTTTAACAATAGAGTGTTTCCAAATTTTGTCCATTTTTCCATGTCTCCATTGAAAATGAAATCATCTTTACCTGGCTTATCTCCCACAGAAGCACTTAAATTTTTAGATAACGCTGCTTTTAAATCAGCAATCATTAATTCATAAGTTTCTTTTCCTGTATTGAATTTAGGTTGTAAAATGTTAACATTGTTAGCTTCTGCATAAGGAATGTCATCATACAAATCTGTTAAAACTTGTGAACCTTCAACTTCAAGAACTGTTGCCATTAAATAATAGTTCCAGTTTCCTTCTTTTTCAGATTGAGCTTTTACAGTTCTGATATCGTTTAAAGCATCGTACATAGCAGTATAAGCTGCTGAGTAGTTGTTTGCTCCGATACTGTAGCTGTCAATATCTCTATATTGGTTAGAAGTTGGGTTTTGTGTCCAAAATTGAGACCAAAAACCACCTATTATAGCGTAGTATGATCCTTGTGCACCTGCAAGTCCTGCAATACCAGCAGGAAATATTGTGCTATTTGCTTGTCCAGGAGGCAATGCATCCGGGTCTCTGTTAATGTCAAATGTTTCATCACATGACACTAATAAGAAAAGAGCTGTTATTAATGTTGCTATCTTTTTCATTTTTCTATATTTATTTTTAGAATGATAATTTTAAAACTCCACCTACTGATCTTTGAGATGGGTTAGCTCCAAACTCTCCTAAGTCTGAAAGTACACCTGTACCGTAAGTACTTACCTCTGGATCTACGTAAGGGTTGTCTCCAGGAGTCCACATAAATAAGTTTCTTCCGTAGATACCAACTGTAATTTTGTTTAGACCCATGTTTTTACTTAATGAAGAAGGGAAATCATAGTTTAAATTTATCTCTCTTAATCTAACAAAAGTTTTGTCAACAATGTGAGTGTTTTCAATCGCTAAGTTACTTTGAGTATTGTAGTAGTTAGCAACATTTTCGAATGAAACTGGTGTAGTGTTTTCTACGTATGATACAGTTCCATCAGGAGCAACAACTTCGTTAACAGAATTTGGTACAATGAAAGGAGCTCTGTCGTTGTAAGTAGTTTCGATACCATTTCCTACGAAGTGAGACAATCTTTTTGTGTAAGAATACATTTCTCCACCTTGTTTCCAGTCTAAAGACATTCCTAAGTTGAAGTTTTTGTACTTAAATGTGTTTTGTAATCCCATAACGAAATCACGTTGTGAGTTTCCAATTCTTTGTACTTGAGTTGTGTTTACATCGATTCCTGTTGTAGCACTTACAATTGGCTGACCAGTTGGAGATGTTTTTGTAACTAACGAATAGAATGAACCGATTGGCTGTCCTTTTTCTGCTGAGTAAGTTACACCGTATGCAGGTGCTAAGTCAATTCTGTCAAAACCATCAGCTAACTTAGTAACTTCATTAAGGTTTTTAGTGAATGTGTAAGTTAAGCTCCAAGTAAAGTCTTGGTTTTTGATTGGGCTTGCAGTAATAGAAAGCTCGATACCTTTGTTTACGATATCACCAGCGTTGATTGCTTTTTGTGTAAAACCAGTAGATGGATCTAATGGTAAGTTAACGATTAAGTCAGATGTAGTTTTGTGATATAAAGCGATATCATAACTAATTCTGTTTTTGAAGAATGATCCTTCAGCACCAACTTCATATTCAACAGTACTTTCTGGTTTCAAACTTGAATTTCCTAATCTTCCAGAAGCTTCGTAGAAACTTACCCCACCAATTGGAGATGCAAGAATTCCGAAGTTAGCAGCTGCTGATCCTGTAATGTATGAGTTTTCAGTAACGTATGGATTTGTGTCATTTGCAATTTTAGAAGCAGCAGCTCTTAGTTTTAAGAAAGTGTTTCCGTTGTCAATTGCGATAGCACCTAAAGATAATGCTGGGTAGAAATATGCATTGTTGCCAATTGGTAATGTAGATGTAACATCTTCTCTACCTGTAATTGTAGCAAAATATCTGTTTTTGAAAGCAAATTCAGCAGATGCATAAACAGCTCCAGTTTTTCTTAGAGTATTAGATTGTGTAAGAACTGGTCTTACAGCAGAGTTAGATAGCTCGTAGTAACCTGGGATTCCTAGGTTAGTGATAGAAGCACTTAATCTGTCGCTTTCTCTTCTGTTGTAGTTAAAACCACCTAAAAGGTTTAATGTCCAGTCTTCACCTAAGTTTGTGTTGTAGTTTAAGTTGAAGAATGTATCAAATTCAGAGAATTCAGATCTTGATTCTGTAACACCACCCACAGTTAAACTTCCTGCAATATCTTGAGGGCTTCCTGGTAAATAGTTTACAATAGCACCGTGGCTTTTTAATCTTTCAGTTCTAAAGTTACCACCAATTTGCCATGAAGCAGTTAATTTGTCAGTAATTTTATAGCTTAAGTTAGCATTTCCAAAAATGTTGTTTCCGTATATTTTAGTACTGTTTTCGTTAACAGTAAAATATGGATTTGAAGCATAAGGAGTGAAATAGTAAGAAGGAGTGTTGAAAGGATTATTTTTGTAATCTCTCAAATCTACGATACTAATATCAGTTGGGATTTGTAATAAATCTTGTTGTAATGTAGAACCTTCTCCAGCATCATCACCTTGACCAGTGTTTACAACACTTTGATCTTTGTAGATATAGTTTAAAGATGTTCTTAAAGTAAGTCTTTTACCTTTTAATCCTCCGTTGAATCCAATAGATTGTTTTTTGTATAAATCAGCATCTGTAGGTACAACCCCGTCACTGTTTACATTAGAGAAGATTAAAGAGAAATCTGAAGTATCTCCACCACCACTAAGATTTACAGATTGTGTAGCTAAAACACCAGTGTTGTAGAAATCTCTAACATTATCTTTTAATCCAACGTAAGGTTTAATTTGTTGGCTGTTTTCATAAACAGTTCCCCATGGTCTAACTTCGCCATTGAATTTTGGTCCCCAAGAACCATTTTCGTTACTAGCTCCGTTTCCTGTGTAACCATGTCCATTCCATCCTTGTCCAAATTCATTTTGTAAGTGAGGAACTCTTGCAACTTCACTTAGTTCAGTTGAAGCTAATAAGTCTACTTTTATTCCAGAATTTGCTTTTCCTTTTTTAGTAGTAATGATAATAACACCACCTCCAGCTCTTGAACCGTATAATGCAGAAGCAGCAGCTCCTTTAAGTACAGTCATGCTTTCAATGTTGTTTGGATCTAAATCACTTACACCGTTACCAGCATCATATGATCTACTGCTAGATGCAACACCATTGTTACTAGTACCTGTAGAAGTGTTGTTGATTGGAGATCCATCAACTACGTATAAAGGTCCAACGTTACCTGTAATAGAGTTCAAACCACGGATGATAACTTTTGTAGCCGCTCCTGGTTGTGATGGAGCAGTGATATCAACTCCGGCAATTTTACCAGATAGAGTTTCAAAAGGGTTAGTGTTAACTACTTGAGTAAGCGCATCTGATTTTAAAGTTGTAGTCGCGTAACCAAGAGATTTTTTCTCTCTTTTAATACCAAAAGCAGTTACAACTACTCCTTCAAGTTCTTGTGCTCCTGCATCTGCTAATTTTACATTTACAGTTGAAGAACTTGCTGCTACCTCTTGAGTTTTCATTCCGATGTAGCTAAATACCAAAATTTGGCTTGGTGATACTTTGATCGAAAATTTACCATCAAAGTCAGTTTGTGTTCCCGTTTTAGTTCCTTTAACTAATACACTAACACCTGGTAAAGGCATTCCTGCATTGTCAGAAACTGTTCCCGAAACAGCTCTTTCTTGCGCAAAAGAAAGTTGCGCAACTAGTACTAATAAAAGTACTAAGAATCCATTGAACTTTAGTTTCATTTTTAAATATTTTGAATTAGTCCGACAAAAATCTTAATAATTTGTTAATCTACCTAATTTAAAAAGCTTTTTTTTTAGTTAAATAATGATTTTAGGATGGGATTTTGCTGTTTTATCGATTAAAATCAACTTAAAATTACAAATCCGTAATTTTTAGTGTTAAATTTGATAATAATTAAAAATTTTGTCAAACACTCAAATGTTAAATTTATGAATGAAGGGTGTTTAAATGTTTTTTTTATAACTTTTGTCCAAAAAAAACTGTCAGGTTTATTCCTAAATTTTGCTGAAAAGATTCTGAATCTTTAATAGACAGTATTAAGAGGTGTGTAAAGTGTTTTTATACTGTAATAATGTTTTGAAAACTAAACAAAGTTTTTTGGCTATTAAATAAGGGTGTAATTGTAATTTTATTTTTAATAGTTTTTAACGTTTTTTTGTTTTAGAGTTCTTATTAAAGTAAGTTAAATGTAAAATTAAAGTTAATAGGCTTTATAAAAAAAGCGATCGCATTATTTGCAATCGCTTTTCTTTACTTTTAGTTTTTCAATTTAGAATTTATCCCAAAATAACTTAGTTTCTACAGCGTCACCACCAATTGCAGCACTTGCCTCTGTGTAACTTGCCTTATTTAACGACTGCTCGATAATTGGATAAGTATAACGCATTGGGAAACCTGACACAGCATCAGGCGGCGCCACTAAAACCGGAAAATCTAATCTTCTGTAGAAAGACCAGCCTTCAAACGAATTGTTGTAAAAAGCAATCCAGCTTTGAGTTCCTATTTTTTCTTTCCATGTTCCTGCTGCGGTTGCATAGGCGACATCAGGGTTTGCTAAGTAGGTTGTAGCGTCAGATTGTGTTCCTCCCCAATCTAAAATAGAAGCGGTTATTGCTGCATTATAGTGTGCTTCAGCATCGCTTGGTGTTCCGTATAAAGATCTCTCGGCTGCTTCTGCTAAAAGGAATTCAGCTTCAGCATAGTCTAGAATTGTCCCTGGAAAGTCTGGAGCTTGGATTGTTGGTGTAATATGTGTTTTTTGTGCAAATGAATTACTTGAGCCATTTTCCCCGCCTATGTATTCAATTTCTGGGGTAGATGGGTCGTCCATATTGTTGTCAAAGTATTTCGCACGTCTTGGGTCGCTCAAATTATTCATCATATCTATTATAGTGCTAGTTGGAACAAAGTCAGAACGACCGCTTGCCACAAGATCGACATATAATGGATTGGTGTTTGGTGTCGCAGTAAGATACTTTAGATCTGCATTGTCAAGATTCGATGTAAAAACAAATGGAGCAGCACTTGATACCGTTGCTTTAGCCAATGCGCTTTCTGCTGGAATATCAGAAATGGTTATGCCCATTCTTAATTTTAGAGTATTTGCAAATTTAATCCATTTCGGTACATCTCCTCCATAGATTCTGTCATTGTCGCCAAAACTTTTGCCGCCAGTGTTTAGTTTAGCTATTGCATTATTCAATCGTTTAATCAAATCTTTGTAGATTGTTAAGCCATCATCGTATTTTGGTGTTTTGTAGTCAAGATTTATAGCTTGAGAATAAGGTATATTTCCAAATGTCTCGACTAATATTGCATACGTATAAACATTTAAAATTTCTATGATTGCAAGTTTGTTTTGTTTGTCTAATGGATTTTCAGTTAGGCCAAGTGGTGTGTTGGTAATGTTTTTTGCACTTTGGTCTAAGTCTTTTAATACATCTTTATATAAAAACTGCCAGTGTTGTTCTGGGATTGTTCTTGTAACTAAGTCATAGTTACTTTCGTCTGTATAAACAGTCTCTGTAAAATATTGATTGATTAATCTTATGATGTTGTTGTTAACATTAGTGTTTGTCATTTGATCCACCAAACTTTTTTGTGCGCTGGTAAATAATGCCTCACCTGGCACATTAGAAGGATCTTTAACATTCACGTTTAATTTTTCTATATCATCAGAGCAGGACGAGAATGTAACTGCGGTGAGTATGATTATAAATATTTTTTTCATGATTTCTTGATTTAAAATTGGATTTTAATGTTAAAGCTAACATCTCTTGTTGATGGTAAAGATCCTGTTGAGTAGCCTTGTAGGTTACCAGCTCCTAATCCTGATTCTGGATCTGCATCTGGTAAGTTTTTGTGTATAATCCAAAGATTTGTTCCAACAACACTAAAAGTCATTCCGTTGATGAATGTATTTTTTAACACTCTTTCTGGTAAGGCGTATGTAATTGCTGTTTGTCTCAGTTTGATATAGCTCGCATCATATACAAATGCTTCGTCTGGTAAACCTCTTCTGTAACCTTGAGCTCCAAATCGGCTTGCTTCAATTCTAGTAGTGTTTACTTTTCCATCAGGATTTACCCCCGGGTTTATAAAGCCTCCACTGTCAGCTCCTGAAGTTAATGGGTTTCTGATAGGGTTTCCTAATTCATTTATAAAAGCTGTATCGTCTGGAAGACCAGTTGCTAAACCATAATAGCGGTCTAGTGAGAATATTTGTCCGCCTTTTTGCATATCGATTAAGAATTCAAATGAAAAGTTTTTATAAACGAATTTGTTGTTTAGACCTCCCGTGTAATCAGGATTTGCATTTCCAATCGGATTGTCAGACGTTGAAGTTTTGATATATTGGCCATTACTTGGGTCAACAACTGGTTGTCCATTTAAATAAGTGTATTTTGTACCGTATATAACTCCGTATGGTTGTCCAACGGCGGCATTTATTGTCACACCTCCTTGAAAAGATCCTAATTGTAAGTTGTCAATACCTTCTAATAGATTTAATACTTTGTTTCGATTTCTAGCAAAGTTTAAATTTACTTCCCATGAAAAAGTGTCTGTTTTTATTGGAGTACCATTTAGGCTTATTTCAATCCCCTTGTTTTCAATTTCTCCGGCATTAATTAATTCGTATAGATATCCAGTAGAGGCAGTAAGTCTTAATGGAATGATCTGGTCAATTGAGTTTGATTTGTAGTAAGAGAAATCAAATCCTAATCTCTTTTTAAAGAAGGAAAGCTCTAAACCTGCTTCGTAACTTTTTGTACGTTCTGGTTTTAGGTTAGGATTGTTCTTAGTGTCTTTTACTGATGCTGATGCTGCTCCAAATGCAGTGTTAACAGCGTAGGTGTCTAAGACTCTGTCAAAGCCAGGGCTGTTTCCAACTTCAGCATAATTAAGTCGTACTTTTCCAAAGGATAACCAATCTGCTTCTATAAATTTGGAGAATACAAAACTAGAGGAAACGGAAGGATAGTAATAAGTGCTGTTTGCTTCTGGAAGAGTTGAAGAGTGGTCTCTTCTGATTGTTCCTTCAAGGAATAAATAATCTTCGTATCCAAAAGATGCGCTTCCATAGATGCCATCTACACCTATAGCTTCATCTCTTTCGATAGGTGCTAGAAGAGGGCTTACAGTATTTTGTAAAGAATATAGTTTTGGGATAGCAAGTCCGCCATTTGTTGCTGCGAATATTGAATTATAATAGCTTCTTCGAATATTTACTCCGACAACACCTTTTAAGTTTAGCTTTTCTGTGATGTCTGTGTTGTAGTTTAACATGAAGTCATAATTGTATTCACTGAAGCCAATGTTTTTTCGTGAGTAACCTGATGATGCGGGGTTTCTATTAAGAGAGCCGTCGCCACCTCCAGTTCCAATTCCAAAATCAACTGGTACACTTCCAATGGCTCTTCTTTCTTCTTGTAGCTCATCATACGTGTCAACAGAAATTCGACCAAAGGCATCTAGCCAGCTTGCAATTTTATAGTTTAAAGAAACATTTCCGATGAATCTGCTTCTGCTGTCTGATTCATAATTTTCATAGCGTTGAAAATAAGGGTTGTCCCAAAATATTGGAGTTGGATTTGTATATGAATTAGGATTCCATGTTACATTACGTCCTGTAAGTTCATACGCTTGTCTTAGACCTTTTAAGTCAACATTGGTTTGCCACCATTGTCTAAAATTACCTGCAATATTATCATTGTATCCTGTGCTATTTCTACCAATCGTGCTAGTTTTTGTAAAGTTACCATATCCAGCTACAGTTAATCGGTCATTAATCAAAGTGGATGCATTAAGGGTGAAAGTGTTTCTTTTTAAGCTACTGTTTGGCAGTAACCCGGTTTGATCAAGATTATTTGCCCCTAATCTTAAATAGCCATTTTCTAAACCTTTATCAATTGAGATAGAATTGGTAAGAGCCACTGGTTTTTGGAAAAAAGTAATAGGGCCATTTTTTGCCGCTACCCAAGGTGTAGCTTTCATATAGTTTGGAGACTCAGGATAAAATGCATCCCATTGATAAACCATTAAATTCGGATCGAAAGCTTGTCCGTAAGAAGCATCCTCGGTTAGTGGAGTCACATTGTCTAAAACTCCATCTCCATTAATGTCAATGTGGTCTAAATACGAATCTTCGTCGGGACCATAGTAAGGTCCATATCCGGCACCATATTGTTTTTGATATTTGATAAAAGTGCTTTTGTCGACAGAACCAATTGTTACGCCTGAATTAACCGTAATTGAGTAGCCTTTTGCTTTTTTGTTCCCTTTTTTTGTGGTAATAACGACAACTCCATTTGCAGCTCTCGATCCATATAGTGCACTTGCGGCAGAGCCTTTAAGCACGTTGATAGATTCGATGTCTTCAGGGTTAATGTCTGATGCGGCGCTTCCGTAATCATAACCTGCTCCAGATTGTTCCTGATCTCTCGTATTTGAATTGTTGTTGCTTACTGGGACCCCATCAATAACAAATAGAGCTTGATTGTTTCCTGTTAGGGAAGAATTTCCTCTAATTACAATATTGGTAGAACCACCAAAGTTTGTTGTTCGCTTTACTTGTACTCCAGAAACTTTTCCTGATATGGCATTTACGAAGTTGTCGCTTTTAACTGCGGCAAGGTTTTCTCCTTTAACTTCTTGAGTTGCATAACCAAGAGATTTTTTTTCTCTTGATAATCCTAAAGCAGTAACAACAACTCCTTCTAGCTGTTGTGCATCGCTTGATAGTTTAGCGTTAATTTTTGTTGAGCTAGCTGGAAATTCTTGAGATTTCATTCCAATATAGCTAAAAACTAAAATTTGATTTGGTGATGCTTTGATGGAATATTTTCCATCAAAATCGGTTTGTGTTCCAGTTTTTGCTCCTTTTATTAATACACTTACACCTGGTAGAGGCATATTTGCATCATCGGTAACAATACCTGAAACAGTTCTTTCTTGCGCAAAGGTTAGTTGCGCCATTAGTGCTAATAAAAGCACTAAGAATCTGTTTGGTTTTGATTTCATATTGTCAAATATTTTGGATTAGTCATGTAATATTCGTAAATACTTGTTAAAAATCCTAATATTTTGTTAATGATTTTTTGTAAAATCCTAAAATTTAACATTGTAACAGATAGTAAGTATACTGTTATAAAATTTTATTTCGGCTTGATTTGTGCTACCATTGGCTATTATTATCTTTAATAAGCCATTTTTTGTTAGTAGTCCTAAACCTACACCAGCACTAATTAAACTGGTGAATTTTTTGTTGCTTTTGGTTGAAACCTGATCTTGGTAAATTCCATAATCAAGTATTGTGTGGATGTATAAATTTGAACTAAGTAAATATCTGTATTCAGTAATGAATAGATTTGCAATGTTTCCTTGTAAGCTATTTTCGGAGAAGCCTCTAATTGAATTTAATCCTCCAAATCTGAAAAGTTCATTTATTATATAATTGTCGCTTTTTAAATATAAGATTTGTGGGTTGATGTAAATAAAGTTCTTTTTGTTTAATTCGAAATTGTAAGATAGATTTATATTGGTGTAGAATTGATTCGTTGTTTCTGTTGTTTCAGGGGTGTTGTTTGTTGTTCTTTTTCCGTAGCCAAATAATATGTTTGCGTATGATTTCCTTGGAAACATATAGTTGGAATTATCGTTTTTTTTGTATTCAAGGGTGGAAGTAAGATATGAGTTTTTGAAATCACTTATTGTTGAACTGTTAGTGTTTTGTATGTCACTAGATTCTGTTGATTGATATCCTATATATACTTTAGAATTGTAGCTTAGAAAATAGCCTAAATTTATTTCTGTTTTTGTATTTTGAAATGTACTGTCCTGTTTAAAAATATTTAGTTGGGCTTTTATTCCTAGAGGGCTTTTAAAAATGTACGGGATTTCCAGTTTTGTATTAAATGTTGTTTGTTTGTTTCCATCGCTTTTCCAATATAATGAAAATTGTTCTCCTGCATGAAGCGTGTTAAGTAAGGAAATGTCTAAATAACCATTAAGTCGTATTTTTTTGCTGTCGTCGTTTGAAAAGCCAATATAACCATCAAAAGTGTTTGCTTTTCTCTTATCTATATATGTATAGACTTTTGTTGAATCTTTGGTAAATAAGATTTCTGGGTATTTGGTTTGAGTAACAAATTCAAAACTATTGATGTCGTCAGAAAGTTTTTTAACGGTTTCTTGGTTGAAGGTTTTATCGATATACTTTCTGTTTAATTGCTTTAACGCTCCTTCGGGGAAAAAGCCTTTCACAGAAGGATTGTTGTAATTGAGAACAATTGAATTCAAAACTCTTTTTTTTTCAGAGTAAAGGCTTAAATCTGCATATAGTATGGTGTTCTTTTTTTTAAGATTCTCTAGTTTTATTTTGGTGAATGCATAGCCAGCTTTTTCCTTATTTGAAATTTCTTGACTTAAAAAGTTTTCAAGTTCTGTGTAGGGGATAATTATACTGTCTTTTGAAATTTTATTTGAATCATAAAAGAGACTATTTGTGCCTATATATATATGTATCTCTTTTATTTTGTTTTTTAGGTCAATCAAAACAATATATGAGCTATCATTGATCTTTTTGTTTTCTATTATTTCGGAGTCTATATAGCCTTGCTTTGTGAGGTGGTTTAAAGTAGCTGAAATTTCATTATTGAGAGATTTTACGTTTATGTGTTTTTTTGCATATGGAATAGAATCGATTGTCGAGTTTTGCTGTTTATTGATTCCATTTATATTCAAATAAAAAGATTGTGCGAAACAATTTGAGGATAAAAGTAAAATGAGTATGTATTGTAATTGTTTCAAATGCAATTATTTTGTTAGTTAAATGTAAAGCAAATATCTAATGTTTCTCGTTGAAATCATAGATATAAATAATGTTGTTGAAAATTAATGATTTAACGTTTGTATAGTGAAAATTATTTTATACATTTGCAACCCCGTAAAAAGCGGGAATTTAATAAACATAATAATTTTTAGTATTAATTATGCCAACAATTCAACAATTAGTAAGAACAGGAAGAACTCAGATCACTAAGAAGAGTAAATCGGTTGCTTTAGATTCTTGTCCTCAAAGAAGAGGGGTTTGTACGCGTGTTTACACTACTACACCAAAAAAACCAAACTCTGCAATGCGTAAAGTTGCGCGTGTACGTTTGACAAATGGTAATGAGGTGAATGCTTACATCCCTGGAGAAGGACATAATCTACAAGAGCACTCGATAGTATTAGTGCGAGGTGGAAGGGTAAAAGATTTACCAGGTGTTAGATATCATATCGTTCGTGGAGCTCTTGATACGTCAGGTGTTGCAGGAAGAACGCAAAGAAGATCTAAGTACGGTGCTAAACGCCCAAAAGAAGCAAAAAAGTAATTTAAAAACTTTTAAGAAAAAGACATGAGAAAAAGAGCGGCAAAGAAAAGACCACTTTTACCGGATCCAAGGTTTAATGACCAATTAGTTACGCGTTTTGTGAACAACTTAATGTGGGATGGTAAGAAATCTACAGCTTTTAAAGTATTTTATGATGCAATTGATATCATTGAAACTAAAAAGCAAAATGATGAGAAGACTTCATTAGAGATCTGGAAAGATGCTTTAACAAACGTTATGCCTCACGTAGAAGTACGTAGCCGTAGAGTTGGTGGAGCTACATTCCAAATCCCAATGCAGATTCGTCCAGACAGAAAAATTTCTATGGCAATGAAGTGGTTAATACTTTATTCTAGAAGAAGAAATGAAAAATCTATGGCACAACGTTTAGCTTCTGAGTGTTTAGCTGCTGCTAAAGAAGAAGGTGCTGCGGTTAAGAAAAGAATGGATACTCACAAAATGGCAGAAGCTAATAAAGCATTCTCTCACTTTAGATTTTAATTCGTAAGAAATGGCTAGAGATTTAAAATATACAAGAAATATCGGAATCGCTGCTCACATTGATGCTGGTAAAACAACAACAACTGAGCGTATTCTTTTTTATACTGGAAAATCACACAAAATTGGTGAGGTTCACGATGGTGCTGCAACAATGGACTGGATGGCACAAGAGCAAGAAAGAGGTATTACAATTACTTCTGCTGCTACAACTTGTACATGGAACTTTCCAACAGATCAAGGAAAAGTTATTCCTCAATCATTGCCTTATCACTTTAATATTATTGATACTCCTGGGCACGTTGACTTTACTGTAGAGGTAAACCGTTCTTTGCGTGTACTTGATGGTTTAGTTTTCTTGTTTAGTGCTGTTGATGGTGTTGAGCCTCAATCAGAAACTAACTGGAGACTTGCTGATCAATATAGAGTTCCTCGTATGGGGTTCGTAAACAAAATGGACCGTCAAGGTGCTAACTTTTTAGCTGTGTGCGGACAGGTTAAAGATATGTTGAAATCGAATGCGGTTGCAATTACTTTGCCTATTGGTGATGAAGCAGATTTTAAAGGTATTGTTGACTTAGTTAAAAATCAAGCTATTGTTTGGCATGATGAAACTCAAGGAGCTACTTTTGATATTGTTGATATTCCAGCTGACATGGTTGATGATGTGAAACACTATCGTTCTATCCTTATCGAAGAGATTGCAACTTACGATGAAAATCTTTTGGATAAATACATGGAAGATGAAAACTCTATTACAGAGGATGAAATCAACAATGCATTAAGAGCGGCTACTATTGATATGGCAATCATTCCTATGCTTGCTGGATCTTCTTTCAAAAATAAAGGAGTTCAGTTTATGTTAGATGCTGTATGTAAATATTTGCCATCTCCATTGGATAAAGAAGGTATCGAAGGAATTCACCCTGATGATGCTGAATTATTAGAAGAAGATCAAACTAAAATCTTACGTCGCCCAGATGTAAAAGAGCCGTTTGCTGCTTTAGCATTTAAAATTGCTACTGACCCATTCGTAGGTCGTTTAGCTTTCTTCCGTGCTTACTCTGGACGTTTAGATGCTGGTTCGTATGTTTTAAATACTCGTTCTGGTAACAAAGAGAGAATCTCTCGTATTTACCAAATGCACGCTAACAAACAAAATCCAATCGAATTTATTGAGGCTGGAGATATTGGAGCTGCTGTAGGATTTAAAGATATCAAAACTGGAGATACTTTGTGTGATGAAAAGAATCCAATTATCTTGGAGTCTATGAAATTCCCAGAGCCGGTAATTGGTATTGCTATCGAGCCTAAAACAAAAGCTGACGTTGATAAAATGGGTATGGCTTTAGCTAAATTAGCTGAAGAGGATCCAACGTTTACAGTAAGAACTGACGAGGCTTCAGGTCAAACTATTATTTCTGGTATGGGTGAGCTTCACTTAGATATCTTAGTTGATCGTATGAAACGTGAGTTTAAAGTAGAGGTTAATCAAGGTGAGCCACAAGTAGAGTACAAAGAGGCGTTTACTAAATCTGCTCAACATAGAGAAACTTATAAGAAACAATCTGGAGGTCGTGGTAAATTCGGTGATATCGTATTTAGAATCGAGCCTGCTGATGAAGTTGATGGTAAAGTTCCGGTTGGATTACAGTTTGTAAATGAGGTAAAAGGTGGTAACGTTCCTAAGGAATATATCCCTGCTGTTGAAAAAGGTTTCCGTGAAGCTATGAAAACAGGTCCATTAGCTGGATATGCTGTTGATAGTTTAAAAGTAACTTTATTAGACGGATCTTTCCACCCTGTGGATTCTGATGCTCTTTCTTTTGAATTAGCTGCTAGAATGGGGTATAAAGAGTCAGGACGTGCTGCTGGAGCTGTTATTCTTGAGCCAATCATGAAAATCGAAGTTATTACTCCTGAAGAAAACATGGGTGATATCGTAGGTGACTTGAACCGTCGTAGAGGTCAAGTTAATGATATGGGTGATAGAAATGGTGCTAAAACTATCAAAGCTGATGTGCCTTTATCAGAAATGTTTGGTTATGTAACTACATTAAGAACATTATCTTCTGGTAGAGCTACTTCTACAATGGAGTTCTCTCACTATGCAGAGACACCTTCTAATATTTCAGAAGAGGTAATCAAAAAAGCAAAAGGTAACGCTTAATTTTAAGAAAATGAGTCAAAAAATCAGAATAAAACTAAAATCTTACGATCACATGTTGGTAGATAAATCTGCTGAAAAGATCGTAAAAACAGTAAAAACTACTGGAGCGGTTGTAACAGGTCCAATTCCGTTGCCAACTCACAAAAAACTTTTCACTGTATTGCGTTCTCCGCACGTTAACAAAAAAGCGAGAGAGCAATTTGAAGTAATGTCATACAAGAGATTGATTGATATTTATTCATCTTCATCTAAAACTATTGATGCTTTAATGAAACTTGAATTGCCAAGTGGTGTTGAAGTAGAGATAAAAGTATAATTTTTTATATTTTTTTATATAAAAAGCGAGACAGAAATGTCTCGCTTTTTTTTGTTGTTAAATAGTTGTTTTTGATGTGATATTTCTGCGGTTATAAAATTTGATAAAAAGTGTAAATGTCTTTGTTTTAAGGAGGTGCGACAGTTTTTTGTTGTGGATTTTTTAAATAATTGTTAAGTGTTGTATTGATTTTGATGGAAAAATGAGATTTGTGTTTTTGAGTAAAAGAAGCTTGTTTTGATGCTTGGATTTTGATAATGAGCGATTTAATTTTTGTAACCGTTTGGTTTATTCAATTTTAATATCTACTTTTGCACTCCCTGTTTGGAAATTTCTGTTATTTTCAAATTGAAGGGAATTTTAGTAATTAATAATTAATATTTATGTCTGGGTTAATTGGTAAGAAAATCGGCATGACTAGTATTTTCGACGAAAACGGGAAAAACATTCCTTGTACAGTAATCGAAGCTGGTCCATGCGTTGTTACCCAAGTCAGAACCAACGAGGTTGACGGGTATGAAGCGTTGCAACTTGGTTTCGATGACAAAAACGAGAAACATTCTACTAAAGCTGCTTTAGGGCACTTTAAAAAAGCTGGAACTGTTGCTAAGAAAAAAGTCGTTGAATTCCAAGATTTTGCAACTGAACAAAAATTAGGAGATCTTATTGATGTTACTATTTTTGAAGAAGGAGAATTTGTAGATGTACAAGGTGTGTCTAAAGGTAAAGGTTTCCAAGGTGTTGTTAAACGTCACGGTTTTGGTGGGGTTGGACAAGCTACTCATGGTCAGCACAACCGTTTAAGAGCGCCGGGTTCTGTAGGAGCTTCTTCTTATCCATCTAGAGTATTCAAAGGAATGCGTATGGCTGGAAGAATGGGAGGAGAAAATGTAAAAGTTCAAAACCTTAGAGTTTTAAAAGTAGTTGCTGAAAAGAATCTACTTGTTGTTAAAGGATGTGTTCCTGGGCACAAAAACTCTTATGTAATCATTCAGAAGTAATGGAAGTAAAAGTATTAGATTTCAACGGAAAAGATACTGGAAGAAAAGTTCAACTTTCTGATTCAGTATTCGCAATTGAACCAAACAATCACGCTGTATATCTTGATGTTAAGCAATATCTTGCTAATCAAAGACAAGGTACTCATAAAGCTAAAGAAAGAGCTGAAGTAACTGGAAGTACGCGTAAGATTAAAAAACAAAAAGGAACTGGTACTGCTCGTGCAGGAAGTGTTAAGAGTCCATTGTTTAAAGGTGGTGGAACAGTTTTCGGACCAAGACCAAGAAGTTATTCATTCAAATTGAATAAAGGCTTGAAGCGATTAGCTAGAAAATCGGCTTTCTCAATCAAAGCAAAAGAGTCAAATATTGTGGTTTTAGAAGACTTTAATTTTGAGACGCCAAACACTAAAAATTTCATTAACGTTTTGAAAGCTTTAGGGTTAGAGAATAAAAAATCTTTATTTGTGTTGGGTGAGTCAAATAAAAACGTATATTTGTCGTCACGTAATTTAAAGGCTTCAAACGTCGTAACTAGCTCAGAATTAAGCACTTACGCAATATTAAACGCTAACAATTTAGTGCTTTTGGAAGGTTCTTTAGAGTTAATTGAAGAAAATTTAAGTAAATAATAGGAATATGAGCATTATTATTAGACCTATAGTAACGGAAAAAGTAACCAAAGAAAGTGAAGTTCTAAACCGCTTCGGATTCGTTGTTAACAAAAAAGCAAACAAAGTTGAGATTAAGAAAGCTGTTGAGGCTGCTTATGGAGTAACTATCGTTTCTGTTAACACAATGAATGTGAGACCAGATAGATCTACTAAATACACTAAAAGTGGTTTAATCAGTGGAAAGACAAATGCTTATAAAAAAGCAATTGTACAAGTACAAGAAGGAGAAACAATTGATTTTTACAACAATATCTAAGATAGAAAAATGTCAGTAAGAAAATTAAAACCTATTACCCCGGGTCAGCGATTTAGAGTTGTGAATGGTTATGACGCTATTACAACTGATAAGCCGGAACGCTCTTTGATAGCGCCGATAAAAAACTCAGGAGGTAGAAATAGTCAAGGAAAGATGACCATGCGTTATACGGGTGGTGGTCACAAGCAGAGATATCGTATTATCGATTTCAAAAGAACTAAAGATGGAATTCCAGCTACAGTGAAATCAATCGAATACGATCCAAATCGTACTGCATTTATCGCTTTATTAGCTTACGCTGATGGAGAGAAAACTTATATTATCGCTCAAAACGGATTGAAAGTTGGTCAGAAATTAGTTTCTGGACCAGAGTCTCAACCAGAGATTGGTAATACTTTACCTTTAAGCAGAATTCCTCTTGGAACTGTTATATCTTGTATTGAGTTACGTCCAGGACAAGGAGCTGTTATTGCTCGTTCAGCTGGAACTTTTGCTCAGTTAATGGCAAGAGACGGGAAATACGCAACAATTAAAATGCCATCAGGTGAGACAAGATTAATCTTGTTAACTTGTTCAGCTACAATTGGAGCTGTTTCTAACTCTGACCACCAATTAGTTGTATCTGGAAAAGCAGGTAGAACAAGATGGTTAGGAAGAAGACCTAGAACTAGACCAGTAGCGATGAACCCTGTTGATCACCCTATGGGAGGTGGTGAAGGACGTTCTTCTGGAGGGCACCCACGTTCAAGAAACGGATTGCCAGCTAAAGGTTACAGAACTCGTTCTAAGAAAAACCCGAGTAACAAGTATATCGTAGAACGTAGAAAGAAATAATAAGATATGGCACGTTCATTAAAAAAAGGACCTTTCGTTCATTATAAATTAGACAAGAAAGTTCAAGAAAACGTAGAAAGTGGTAAAAATGCAGTTGTTAAGACTTGGTCTAGAGCTTCAATGATTACACCAGATTTCGTTGGACAAACTATCGCAGTTCATAACGGTCGTCAATTTGTACCAGTTTACGTAACAGAAAACATGGTAGGTCACAAATTAGGAGAGTTTTCACCAACTAGATCTTTTAGAGGTCATGCTGGAGCAAAAAATAAAGGTAAAAAATAAAAGAAGCAATGGGAGTTCGTAAAAGAGAAACAGCAGATGCGAGAAAAGAGGCTAATAAGTCTATCGCTTTCGCAAAATTGAATAACTGCCCTACTTCACCTAGAAAAATGCGCTTAGTAGCGGACTTGGTAAGAGGTCAGAAGGTAGAAAGAGCACTTAACATTTTAAGATTCAGTTCTAAAGAAGCTTCAAGAAAATTAGAAAAACTATTATTATCTGCAATCAATAACTGGGAGCAAAAAAATAGTGAAGGTAATTTAGAAGAAGCTGGATTATTTGTTAAAGAGATCAGAGTAGATGGTGGAATGATGTTGAAAAGACTTCGTCCAGCTCCACAAGGTCGTGCACACAGAATAAGAAAACGTTCTAATCACGTTACAATCGTGCTTGGAGCTATCAATAACACACAAAGCAATTCTTAAGCAGCATGGGACAAAAGACAAATCCAATTGGAAATAGACTTGGTATCATCAGAGGATGGGACTCAAACTGGTATGGTGGAAATGATTACGGCGATAAATTAGCTGAAGATCACAAAATCAGAAAGTATATCCATGCTCGTTTATCAAAAGCTAGTGTATCAAAAGTAATCATCGAGAGAACTTTGAAACTTGTAACCGTTACTATCACTACTGCTAGACCTGGTATCATTATCGGAAAAGGTGGACAAGAGGTAGACAAGTTAAAAGAAGAACTTAAGAAAGTTACTGACAAAGAGGTTCAAATTAACATCTTTGAAATTAAAAGACCTGAGCTAGATGCTTATCTTGTGGCTACAAGCATCGCTCGTCAAATCGAAAGCCGTATTTCTTACAGACGTGCAATCAAAATGGCTATTGCTGCTTCTATGCGTATGAACGCTGAAGGTATCAAAGTTTTGATTTCTGGTCGTTTGAATGGTGCAGAGATGGCGCGTTCAGAAGGTTTCAAAGAAGGTAGAATTCCTCTATCAACTTTCAGAGCTGACATTGATTATGCTTTGGCTGAAGCTCACACTACTTACGGTAGAATGGGTATCAAAGTATGGATCATGAAAGGTGAAGTTTACGGTAAGAGAGAACTTTCTCCACTTGCTGGAATGGACAAAAAACAATCTGGTACAGGTGGTGGAAAAGGTGGAGATGCTCCTAGAGGCAAATCTAACTTTAACAAAGGTGGAAAACCAGACGCTCGTAAAAGAAAGTAAATTTTTAAACTAAAGAAAAATGTTACAGCCTAAAAGAACAAAATACCGTAAGGTACAAAAAGGTAGAATGAAGGGTAACTCTCAAAGAGGGCATGAACTTTCAAATGGAATGTTTGGTATTAAATCTGTACATGAAGATGGAATGTTCTTAACATCTCGTCAAATCGAAGCTGCACGTATCGCTGCAACTCGTTACATGAAGAGAGAAGGACAATTGTGGATTAAAATTTTCCCAGACAAACCTATCACTAAGAAGCCTCTTGAAGTACGTATGGGTAAAGGTAAAGGAGCAGTTGAATATTGGGCTGCTGTTGTTAAACCAGGAAGAATTATGTTTGAAGTTGGAGGAGTTCCATTGTCAGTTGCAAAAGAGGCTTTACGTCTTGCAGCTCAAAAACTTCCAGTAAAAACTAAGTTCGTCGTTGCTAGAGATTTCGAAGCATAATTTATATTTATTATGAAACAATCAGAAATAAAAGATCTTTCTGCAGCGGAGTTGCAAGAAAAGCTTAGTCAAACTAAGAAAGTATATGCTGACCTAAAAATGGCTCACGCTATTTCTCCAATTGCTAACCCACTTCAAATTAGAAGCGTTAGAAGAACAGTTGCAAGATTGGCTACAGAGTTAACTAAAAGAGAGTTACAATAATTGTATTCTGCTGAAAGATGGAAGAAAAAAGAAATTTAAGAAAAGAAAGAATAGGTGTTGTTACTTCAAATAAGATGGATAAATCTATCGTTATTTCTGAAGTAAGAAAAGTAAAACACCCATTATACGGTAAGTTCGTGTTGAAAACTAAGAAATATGTTGCACACGACGAAACAAACGACTGTAACATTGGAGATACTGTAAGAATTAGCGAAACGCGTCCTTTAAGTAAAACAAAATGTTGGAGATTAGTTGAAATCTTAGAAAGAGCTAAATAATTATGGTACAACAAGAATCAAGACTAAAAGTAGCAGATAACACGGGAGCTAAAGAAGTTTTAACTATTCGTGTTTTAGGAGGTACTAAAAGAAGATATGCCTCTGTTGGTGACAAAATTGTAGTTTCTATCAAAGATGCAACTCCAAACGGAAACGTGAAAAAAGGAGCTGTTTCAACTGCAGTTGTTGTACGTACTAAAAAAGAAGTGAGAAGAGCTGATGGTTCTTATATCCGTTTCGATGACAATGCATGTGTTCTTTTGAATGCTGCAGGGGAAATGAGAGGAACTCGTGTTTTTGGTCCGGTAGCAAGAGAACTTCGTGAAAAACAATTCATGAAAATTGTATCATTAGCACCAGAAGTGCTTTAATTCGTTTTAAGATGATAAAGCTAAAAATAAAATCAGGAGATATCGTAAGAGTTATTGCTGGAGACCATAAAGGCGCTGAAGGTAAAGTTTTACGTGTTTACCGTGAAAAAAACAAAGCGATCGTTGAAGGTGTAAACATGGTTTCTAAACATACTAAACCAAGTGCTAAAAACCCTCAAGGAGGTATCGTTAAGAAAGAAGCTTCTATTCAAATTTCTAACATTGCTTTAATTGATCCTAAAACTAAGGAGACAACTAGAGTAGGTATTAGAGTAGAAGGAGATAAGAAAGTAAGATTTTCAAAAAAATCTAATCAAGTACTATAGTAATGGCATATACACCTAGACTAAAAGAAGAATATAAGAGTAGAGTAATCTCTGCTCTTAAAGAAGAGTTCGGATATACAAACGTAATGCAAGTTCCTAAACTTGAAAAAATCGTTTTAAGCCGTGGAGTTGGTGCAGCTGTATCTGATAAAAAACTTATTGACTATGCAGTTGATGAGTTAACAAAGATCACTGGACAAAAAGCAGTTTCTACAATCTCTAAAAAAGACGTTGCGTCTTTCAAATTGAGAAAAGGAATGCCTATTGGAGCAAAAGTTACTTTACGTGGAGAAAGAATGTATGAGTTTTTAGATAGACTTATTACTTCTGCTTTGCCACGTGTTAGAGATTTTAGTGGTATTAAAGCTACTGGTTTCGACGGAAGAGGTAACTACAATCTTGGAGTTTTAGAGCAAATCATTTTCCCAGAAATTGATATTGACAAAGTAAATAAAATTTCAGGAATGGATATTACTTTTGTTACTACTGCAAAAACAGACAAGGAAGCAAAGTCATTATTGGCTGAATTAGGATTACCTTTTAAAAAGAATTAAGACATGGCTAAAGAATCAATGAAAGCCCGCGAGGTGAAAAGAGAGAAAACGGTAGCTAAGTATGCTGAGAAGAGAAAAGCTTTATTAGAAGCTGGAGACTACGAAGGTTTACAAAGATTACCTAAAAATGCTTCACCAGTTCGTTTACACAACCGTTGTAAATTAACAGGTAGACCAAGAGGTTATATCCGTCAATTCGGTATTTCACGTGTAACTTTCCGTGAAATGGCTAACAATGGATTAATTCCAGGTGTTAAAAAGGCATCTTGGTAATCTCGCAATAAGTTATTACTTTTGCAAACCAAAAAATAATTTTAATTGATTAAAGGTTCGGGAGACGGGTGTCTCCCGAAAACCATAATCGCAATCAAATACATATGTATACAGATCCTATTGCAGATTATTTGACTAGAGTTCGTAACGCTGTGGCTGCAAACCACAAAGTTGTTGAAATTCCGGCATCTAATCTTAAAAAAGAGATAACTAAGATCTTATTTGATCAAGGTTACATCTTAAGTTACAAATTTGAGCAGAACACAGTTCAAGGTTCTATCAAAATTGCTTTAAAGTATGATAAAGATACTAAAGAGCCTGTAATTAAAGATATTCAAAGAATTAGTAAACCTGGTTTACGTAAGTACGCAGGTGCTGCCAAATTACCAAGAATCCTTAACGGATTAGGAATTGCTATCGTTTCTACATCAAAAGGTTTGATGACTGGAAAACAAGCAAAGCAATTAAATGTAGGTGGTGAGGTAATTTGTTACGTATACTAATTTTAAACACTAGATAAGATGTCAAGAATAGGTAAAAGCCCAATTGTAATTCCTGCTGGTGTAACTGTTGAAGTTAAAGACGGTAGTATTACGGTAAAAGGAAAAAAAGGTCAACTAACTCAGGAGTTTTCGGACGTAACTGTAAAAGTTGAAGGTGATCAAATCATAGTTGAAAGATCATCTGATTATAAAGACCAAAGAGCAAAACACGGATTATACAGAGCATTAATCAGTAATATGATTGTTGGTGTATCTGAAGGTTTTACAAAAGAACTTGAATTAGTTGGAGTTGGTTATAGAGCTTCAAACCAAGGACAAAAGTTAGATTTAGCTCTTGGATATTCTCACAATATTGTTTTAGAAATTGCTCCAGAAGTATCTCTAGAAACAATATCTGAAAAAGGTAAGAACCCAATCGTAAAATTAACATCATTTGACAAACAACTTTTAGGACAAGTTGCTGCGAAAATCAGAGGTTTCCGTAAGCCAGAGCCATACAAAGGAAAAGGTGTTAAATTTGTGGGTGAAGTATTAAGAAGAAAAGCAGGTAAATCAGCTTAAAATATAAGATTATGTCATTAACAAAATCTGAAAGAAGACAGAGAATTAAATTCAGAATTAGAAAATCGGTTAGTGGTACTGCTGCAAGACCTAGACTTTCTGTTTTTAGAAGTAATAAAGAAATTTACGCTCAAATCATTGATGATGTAAATGGAGTTACTATCTTAGCTGCATCTTCTAGAGAAAAAGAAATAGGAAAAGGTACTAACGTTGAAGTAGCTGCTGCTGTTGGAAAACTAGTTGCAGAGAAAGCGTTAAAAGCTGGGATTGATACCATCACTTTCGACAGAGGTGGATATTTATATCACGGTCGTATTAAATCATTAGCAGAAGGCGCAAGAGCCGCTGGACTTAAATTCTAATATATTATGTCTAAATACAAAAATGTAGAATTGGTAAAACCTAGTGGTCTTGAATTAAAAGATCGTCTAGTTAGTGTTAATCGTGTTACTAAAGTTACAAAAGGAGGTAGAGCTTTTGGTTTTTCTGCTATTGTAGTTGTAGGTGATGAAAATGGAGTAGTTGGTCATGGATTAGGAAAATCTAAAGACGTTTCTGAAGCAATTGCGAAAGCAGTAGAAGATGCTAAGAAAAACTTAGTTAGAATTCCTTTAAATGGACAATCTGTTCCTCACGAGCAAAAAGGTAAATTTGGTGGTGCACGTGTATTCTTAATTCCAGCGTCTCATGGTACTGGAGTTATTGCTGGTGGAGCTGTTCGTTCAGTTCTTGAGTCAGTAGGTATTCACGATGTATTGTCTAAATCTCAAGGATCATCAAATCCACATAACGTAGTAAAAGCAACTTTTGATGCTTTATTGCAAATGAGAAGCGCTCATACTGTTGCAAAACAGAGAGGTGTTTCTTTAGAGAAAGTTTTTAAAGGTTAATTCAGGAAATTATGGCTAAATTATTAGTAAAACAAGTAAGAAGCAAAATCAACTGTCCTCTTTCTCAAAAGAGAGGGTTGGAAGCTTTAGGTCTACGTAAAATTGGACAAGTTGTGGAGCATGAGTCAAATCCTGCTATCCTTGGGATGATAAACAAAGTTAAACACTTAGTTTCTGTAGAAGAAGCTAAATAACAAATACTGTTATGAATTTAAGTAACTTACAACCTGCTGAGGGATCTACACACAATCAAAATAAAAGATTAGGTAGAGGAGAAGGTTCTGGAAAAGGTGGTACCGCTGCACGTGGACACAAAGGAGCAAAATCTCGTTCTGGTTATTCTAAAAAGATTGGTTTTGAAGGAGGGCAGATGCCACTTCAAAGACGTGTACCTAAGTTTGGTTTCAAAAACATCAATCGTAAAGAATACGAAGGTGTTAATTTAGATACTCTTCAATTATTAGTTGATAACGGTGTAATTACTGATTCTGTTTCAATGACAGATTTCGTAGCAAATCGTCTAGCTACTAAAAATGAAATCGTTAAGATTTTAGGTAGAGGAGAGTTGAAAGCAAAATTAAAAGTAACTGCCCACAAATTTACTGCTACTGCAAAAGCTGCTATTGAGGCTGCTGGTGGAGAAGCTGTAACTATATAACTTATCTATTAAGATGAAGAAATTTATTGAATCAATAAGTAATGTTTGGAAAATCGAAGAACTAAAAAATAGAATCTTAATTACTTTAGGATTACTTTTAGTATATCGTTTTGGAGCACACGTTACGCTTCCTGGAATTGACGCAACGCAATTGACTGGTTTAGCGGGACAAACTAAAAATGGTCTAGGATCTATTCTAGACATGTTCACCGGGGGTGCTTTCTCTAAGGCTTCAGTTTTTGCCTTAGGTATCATGCCTTATATTTCTGCGTCTATTGTTGTTCAGTTGATGGGGATTGCGATTCCATATTTACAAAAACTTCAAAATGATGGGGAAAGTGGTAGAAAAAAGATTAATCAAATCACTCGTTGGTTGACAATCGCTATCACATTGGTTCAAGGTCCAACTTATATCTATAATTTATACAGAACATTGCCTAGTAATGCATTTTTGCTAGGCTTTAATTCTCCTGAATTTTTGTTCTCGTCTGTTATCATTTTAGTTACTGGTACAATTTTTGCTATGTGGCTGGGTGAGAAAATTACAGATAAAGGTATTGGAAATGGTATTTCATTGTTAATTATGGTTGGTATTTTGGCTCGTTTACCACAAGCTTTTATCCAAGAGTTTACAACTCGAGTTACCAATAACAATGGAGGTCCAATGTTATTAGTTATTGAAATTATTGTGTGGTTATTAGTTATCATTTCTTGTGTATTGCTTACAATGGCGGTACGTAGAATTCCTGTTCAGTATGCACGTCGTACAACTACAGGAGATTACGAGCAAGATTTGGCAGGAGGTAATAGACAATGGATTCCTCTAAAGCTTAATGCTTCTGGAGTTATGCCAATTATTTTTGCTCAGGCAATTATGTTTATTCCTGCGGCTGTAGCTGGATTGTCTAAATCAGATACATCACAATCTATTGTTGGTGCATTTAGTAATATGTTTGGTTTCTGGTATAATTTTGTTTTTGCAACTTTAATTATTGTATTTACATTCTTTTATACTGCAATCACTGTACCTACTAACAAAATGGCTGATGATTTAAAGAGAAGCGGCGGTTTTATTCCTGGAGTTCGTCCTGGAGCAGAAACTTCTGATTTCCTTGATAAAGTGATGTCTTTAATAACTTTCCCAGGATCTTTATTCCTTGCTTTGATTGCTGTGTTCCCAGCTATTGTTGTAAGTATTATGGATGTACAACAATCTTGGGCAATGTTTTTTGGAGGTACCTCATTAATAATTATGGTTGGTGTTGCAATAGATACTATTCAACAAATCAATTCATACTTGTTAAACAAACATTATGATGGTTTAATGAAGACTGGTAAAAATAGAAAAGCGGTAGCTTAATATATTTATGGCAAAACAATCAGCAATAGAACAAGACGGATCAATCATTGAAGCATTATCAAATGCGATGTTCCGTGTAGAGTTAGAAAATGGACATATTGTAATTGCTCATATTTCTGGTAAAATGCGAATGCATTACATCAAATTATTACCTGGTGATAAAGTGAAACTAGAAATGAGTCCTTACGATTTGTCAAAAGCAAGAATTACTTATCGATATTAAAGGATATTCACTATGAAAGTTAGAGCATCAGTAAAAAAGAGAAGTGCCGAGTGCATTATCGTGCGTAGAAAAGGGAGACTGTACGTAATAAACAAAAAGAATCCTAGATTTAAACAAAGACAAGGATAATTATGGCAAGAATAGCAGGGGTAGATATCCCAAAAAACAAAAGAGGTGTTATCGCACTTACCTACATCTTCGGATTAGGAAAAAGTAGAGCTATTGAGATTTTAGAAAAAGCTCAAGTTAGCCAAGATAAAAAAGTTCAAGATTGGAATGATGATGAGATCGGAGCAATTCGTGAAGCTGTTTCATTTTACAAAATTGAAGGAGAATTACGTTCTGAAATTTCTTTAAACATTAAACGTTTAATGGATATTGGATGTTACAGAGGTATTCGTCATAGATCTGGTCTTCCATTAAGAGGACAAAGAACTAAAAACAACTCAAGAACAAGAAAAGGTAAAAGAAAAACTGTTGCTAACAAGAAAAAAGCAACTAAATAATAAGTAATATGGCTAAAGCAACTGCAAAAAAACGTAAAGTTATCGTTGAATCAACGGGTGAGGCTCATATTTCTGCCACTTTTAATAACATTATTATTTCTTTGACTAATAAGAAAGGTGAAGTTATCTCTTGGTCTTCAGCTGGTAAAATGGGTTTCAGAGGTTCTAAAAAGAACACTCCTTATGCAGCTCAAATGGCAGCAGAAGATTGCGCTAAAGTAGCACTTGAGGCAGGACTTAAAAAAGTGAAAGTTTATGTAAAAGGACCAGGTAACGGACGTGAGTCTGCTATCCGTTCTATTCATAACGGCGGAATTGAAGTTACTGAAATTATTGATGTTACTCCAATGCCACACAACGGATGTCGTCCTCCAAAAAGACGTAGAGTTTAATTTTTTATTTTTATAGTATAAACAAGGTAGAACATAGATTATCGAAGGATTTGACCTGAATTCATAATTTCTACCTTAAATTTTTTTTTAAAATGGCAAGATATACTGGTCCTAAAACCAAAATCGCTCGTAAATTTGGCGAGGCAATCTTCGGAGATGATAAATCTTTCGAAAAAAGAAATTACCCACCTGGACAACACGGGATGGCTAAAAAAAGAGGAAAAAAATCTGAGTATGCTGTTCAGTTAATGGAAAAGCAAAAAGCTAAATATTCTTACGGAATTTTAGAAAAACAATTCAGAAATTTATTCGAAAAAGCATCAGCGACTAAAGGAGTAACTGGTGAAGTTTTATTACAATTATGCGAAGCAAGATTAGATAATGTTGTTTTTAGAATGGGAATTGCTCCATCTAGAAGAGGTGCGCGTCAAATCGTTTCTCACAGACACATTACTGTAAATGGAGAGGTTGTTAATATTCCTTCTTACCACCTTAAGCCTGGTGATAAAGTTGCAGTTCGTGAAAAATCTAAATCTTTAGAAGCTATCGAACGTTCTTTATCAAATTCAAGTCATGTTTATGAATGGATTACTTGGAATAATGATCTTAAAGAAGGAACTTTCGTTTCTGTACCTGCGAGACTTCAAATTCCAGAAAACATTAAAGAACAATTAATCGTAGAGTTGTACAACAAATAATAATTGACTTAGTCGAAATTTATGGCAATATTTAATTTTCAAAAGCCCGATAAAGTTATCATGATCGATTCAACCGATTTTGAAGGTAAATTTGAGTTTAGACCTTTAGAACCTGGTTACGGATTGACAGTTGGTAATGCACTTAGAAGAGTTTTGCTTTCAGCGTTAGAAGGTTATGCAATTACATCTGTTCGTATCGAAGGTGTAGATCATGAGTTTTCTACTATTTCAGGTGTTGTTGAGGATGTTACCGAAATTATCCTTAATCTAAAACAAGTACGTTTCAAACGTCAGATTGAAGATATCGATAATGAATCAGTTACTATTTCTGTTTCTGGTAAAGATCAATTAACAGCAGGTGATTTTCAAAAATTTATCTCAGGTTTTCAAGTTTTGAATCCAGACCTTGTTATCTGTAATTTAGATTCTAAAATCAAATTGAACTTCGATTTAACAATCGAGAAAGGTAGAGGATACGTTCCTGCTGAAGAGAACAAAAAACAGAATGCTGCAATTGGAACAATTTTTACAGATTCTATTTTTACTCCGGTAAAAAATGTAAAATATGCAATCGAAAATTTCCGTGTAGAGCAAAAAACAGATTACGAAAAATTAGTTTTTGAAATCAAAACTGATGGATCTATTAATCCAAAAGATGCTCTTACTGAAGCTGCTAAAGTTTTAATTCACCATTTCATGTTATTCTCTGACGAAAGAATTACACTTGAGGCTGACGAAATTGCACAAACAGAATCGTATGATGAAGAGTCATTGCATATGAGACAATTGCTTAAAACTAAGCTTGTTGATATGGATTTATCTGTGAGAGCATTAAATTGCTTGAAAGCGGCTGAAGTTGATACACTTGGTGATTTAGTATCGTTCAATAAAAATGACCTAATGAAATTCCGTAATTTTGGTAAAAAATCTTTAACTGAACTTGATGAACTTGTTGCAGTGAAGAATTTAACTTTCGGAATGGATTTAGCTAAATACAAATTAGATAAAGAATAATTTACTTCATATTTTGCTCTCCATAGTGGATTGTAGCAAGATGAAGATAAAAAAAACACGTCATGAGACACGGAAAAAAATTCAACCACTTAAGCAGACAGACTGGACATAGAAAAGCTATGTTAGCTAATATGGCTTGTTCTCTTATTGAGCACAAACGTATTAACACTACTGTTGCTAAAGCTAAAGCGCTTAAACAATTTGTTGAGCCTTTAATCACAAAGTCAAAAGAGGATACGACTCACAATCGTCGTATTGTTTTTGCTTACTTACGTAACAAATACGCTGTAACTGATTTGTTCAGAGATGTTGCTGCTAAAGTAGGTGACCGTCCAGGTGGATACACTCGTATCATTAAAGTTGGAAATCGTTTGGGAGATAACGCTGATATGGCGATGATCGAACTTGTTGACTTCAATGAACTTTACAACGGAGGTAAAAAAGAAGTTAAAAAAGCGAAAAGCCGTCGTGGTGGTAAAGCTAAAAAAGCTGAAACTGCTGCTCCTGAGGCCCCTGCTGCTGAATCAGAAACGACTACTGAAGCTTCTGAATAATTATGAGAGTAATCATTCTATAATATTAAAGGATAAACTAATTTTTAGTTTATCCTTTTTTTTTGATTTTTTTGAAACAAGAGAAATGTAACTTATTTAAAATGATAGGTTTTATTTTTACGAATGAAAGTTTTAAAAAATCTTGGAAGGGCTATTTTAAAGAAGTAAATTTGCAAAATTCTAATTACACTTAAAACCGTTATTTTGGTTTTATAACTTGATTAAAAAAAACAATACAAATTAAATAATGAAATACACAACACGACAAAGCGCCATTTTATTACTTAGTGATGGAACAATCTTTCACGGAAAATCTATCGGGATTAGCGGTAAAACTTTCGGTGAAGTTTGTTTTAATACGGGAATGACGGGATATCAGGAAATTTTTACTGATCCTTCTTATTTCGGACAAATTATGGTTGCTACAAATACACATATCGGAAACTATGGTGTTAATGATTCAGAAGTAGAATCTGATAGTATTAAAATTGCCGGTTTAGTTTGTAAAAACTTTAGTTTTAATTATTCTAGAGAAAATGCTTCTGGAAGTTTAGAAGATTATTTCACTAAACAAAATTTGATCTGTATTTCTGATGTTGACACGCGTGCACTTGTAAGTTATATCCGTGACAATGGTGCAATGAATGCTGTTATTTGTACAGATGGGACTTCAATCGAGGATTTAAAGAAGGAATTGGCTAATGTGCCAAATATGGAAGGTTTAGAGTTAGCTTCTAAAGTTTCAACTAAAGAGCCATATTTCTTTGGGGATGAAAATGCTACCTACAAAATCTCGGCTTTAGATCTTGGGATTAAAAAGAATATTTTAAGAAATCTTGCTAAAAGAGATTGTTATATTAAAGTGTATCCTTTCGACTCAACTTACAAGGATATGTCTGAGTTTAATCCAGATGGGTATTTCTTGTCAAATGGACCTGGGGATCCAGATCCGTTGTTTGGAGCAATTCAGGTGGCAAAAGAAATTTTAGCCGATAATAAACCTTTATTTGGAATCTGTTTAGGGCACCAAGTGATTGGTCTTGCAAATGGTATTGAAACTTATAAAATGTTTAATGGCCACCGAGGAATTAATCATCCAGTTAAAAACATCATTACAGGCAAAGGTGAAATAACTTCTCAAAATCACGGGTTTGCTGTTAGAAAAGAACAATTAGAAAATCATCCAGAGTTAGAAATTACTCACTTACATTTAAATGATGGCACTGTTGCTGGAATGCGAATGAAAAACAAAAATTGCTTTTCAGTGCAATATCACCCAGAGGCTAGTCCAGGACCACACGATTCGTCATATTTGTTTGACCAATTTGTGGAGAATATTAAAAGTAGCAAAGTCTAAAACGATGTAGTTAATAAATAAACGGGTTTAATGACTAAAGCTCGCTTATAGTATTAAATATTTTTATAATTTCGAAAAAAAAATATAATTTATTAATAAAAAACAAAAATAATGAGTATTATAATTAAAGTTCACGCAAGACAAATTCTTGATTCTAGAGGTAATCCTACTATTGAAGTTGATGTAGTAACTGAAAATGGAGTTTTAGGTAGAGCTGCTGTTCCGTCTGGAGCATCAACTGGAGAGCACGAAGCTGTTGAATTACGTGATGGAGGTAAAGCTTATCTAGGTAAAGGTGTTTTGAATGCAGTGAATAATGTAAATACTATTATTGCTGAAGAATTAGTTGGAACTTCTGTTTTCGAACAAAACACAATTGACCAATTAATGATTGATTTAGATGGTACTCCAAACAAATCTAAATTAGGAGCTAATGCTATTTTGGGTGTTTCTTTGGCTGCTGCAAAAGCTGCTGCTAACGAACTTGGTTTGCCATTATACAGATACGTAGGTGGTGTTTCTGCTAATACGTTACCAGTTCCAATGATGAATATCATCAACGGTGGTTCTCACTCTGATGCACCTATCGCATTCCAAGAGTTTATGATTTTCCCAGTAAAAGCAACTTCTTTTACACATGCTATGCAAATGGGAACTGAAATTTTCCACAACTTGAAAAAAGTATTACACGATAGAGGCTTGAGTACTGCAGTAGGTGATGAAGGAGGTTTTGCTCCAAACTTAGCAGGTGGTACTGAAGATGCTTTAGATACTATCAAACTTGCAGTTGAAAAAGCTGGATACTCTTTCGGTGACGAAATCATGATTGCTCTTGACTGTGCTGCTTCTGAATTTTATGTAAACGGAAAATACGATTACACTAAATTTGAAGGAGAAACTGGAAAAATCAGAACTTCTGCTGAGCAAGCTGAATACTTAGCTGAACTTGCTGCTAAATATCCAATTATCTCTATCGAAGACGGTATGTACGAAGATGATTGGGATGGATGGAAAGCTTTAACTGAAAAAATTGGAGATAAAGTACAATTAGTTGGTGATGATTTATTTGTTACTAATGTTGCTCGTTTATCAACTGGTATCGAAAAAGGAATTGCTAACTCTATCTTGGTGAAAGTAAACCAAATTGGAACTTTAACTGAAACAATTGCTGCTGTAAACATGGCGAAAAATGCTGGTTATACATCTGTAATGTCTCACCGTTCTGGAGAAACTGAAGATAATACAATTGCTGACTTAGCTGTTGCTTTAAACTGTGGTCAAATTAAAACAGGTTCTGCTTCACGTTCAGATCGTATGGCTAAATACAACCAATTATTGAGAATTGAAGAAGAATTAGGAAGTACAGCTTATTTCCCTGGTTTAAATGCTTTTAAAATCAAATAATTGAATAAATTATATATTGGGAAAAACCATCCGCCACAGCGGATGGTTTTTTTTTGGACTTTTAACAAATTCATAGCAGTATTCTTTTTTTAATTAGTCTTAAATTCATTAGATTTGATAAATTATTATTTAAAGAATTATTTCCAGTATATTATGTCAAAAATAGCTACATTAGAAATAGATGGTAAAAAGATTGAACTTCCAGTAATCACAGGGAGTGAAAACGAATCAGCTATCGATATCAACAAATTACGTGATTTAACAGGTTATATTACTCTTGATCCAGGGTATAAGAATTCAGGATCTTGTACAAGTGAAATTACTTTCCTAGATGGAGAAGAAGGAATTTTACGTTACAGAGGATATTCAATCGAAGATCTTGCTGAAAAAGCTAGTTTCTTAGAGGTTTCATATCTTTTGATTTTTGGTGAATTACCTACGGCTAAACAATTAGAAGATTTTGAAAATGGTATTAAAAAACATTCTTTGGTAAACGAAGAAATGAAAAATATCATTGACGGTTTCCCTAAAACAGCTCACCCAATGGGAGTGTTATCTGCTTTAACAAGCGCTTTAACTGCTTTTAATCCAAAAGCAGTTAATGTTGATAATGAAAAAGAAATGTACGAAGCTATTTGTAAAACAATGGCAAAATTTTTAGTGATTGCTACATGGACTTACAGAAAATCTATGGGTTATCCTTTAAATTACTATGATAACACAAAAGGTTACGTAGAAAGCTTTATGCAATTAATGTTTAAATTGCCTACAGGACCTTACGCCGCAAATCCTGTAATTGTAAACGCTTTAGATAAATTATTCATTCTTCATGCAGATCATGAGCAAAACTGTTCTACTTCTACAGTAAGAATGGTAGGTTCTTCTCATGCTGGTTTATTTGCTTCAGTTTCTGCAGGGGTTTCTGCTTTATGGGGGCCACTTCATGGAGGTGCAAACCAAGCGGTACTTGAAATGTTAGAAGAAATTAATAAAGACGGTGGAGATACTGATAAATTTTTAGCGAAAGCGAAAGATAAAAATGACCCTTTCCGTTTAATGGGATTCGGACATAGAGTTTACAAAAACTTTGATCCAAGAGCTAAAATCATCAAAAAAGCAGCAACAGAAGTATTAGAAACTTTAGGTGTTGAAGATCCGATTTTAGAGATTGCAAGAAAATTAGAAAAAGCAGCTCTTGAAGATGAATACTTCAAATCAAGAAACTTATATCCAAACGTTGATTTCTACTCTGGAATTATCTACAGAGCTTTAGGAATTCCAACTGATATGTTTACTGTAATGTTTGCAATTGGAAGATTACCAGGTTGGATTGCGCAATGGAAAGAAATGCGTGAAAATAAAGAGCCAATTGGAAGACCAAGACAAATTTATACAGGACATCCTTTACGAGAGTTTAAGTCTAATAAATAAAAAAACGAAAGCTTCACTTACATGTGAAGCTTTTTTTATCTTTGCTCAAAATATAATAAAGTTATGTTGCAATTAAATGTAAAGAACGAAACGTCTCGGCTTCGGGCTGTAGTTTTGGGTTCTGCTGTTCATAATGGTCCAACTCCAACTATAGATGAGGCTTATGACCCTAAATCATTGGAACATATTAAAGCAGGGACTTATCCTGTAGAAAAAGATATGGTTGCTGAAATGGAAGCTTTTAATGCTGTTTTTCAGAAATATGATGTAACTGTTTATCGTCCGGAAATGATTGAAAATTACAATCAGATTTTTGCTCGTGATATTGGATTTGTAATTGACGATGTTTTTGTGAAATCTAATATTCTGCCGGATAGAGAAAGAGAATTAGATGCTATTCAATATGTGATTGATCAGATTGATCCTGTAAAAGTGGTTCGACCTCCAGAAGAAGTTCATATAGAAGGAGGAGATGTTATGCTTTGGAACGACCATATTTTTATTGGGACTTATAAAGGAAGCGATTATAAAGATTACATTACGGCAAGAACAAACATGCATGGTGTAAATTATATAAAATCATTGTTTCCAAATAAAATTGTGAAAGAGTTTGATTTGGTAAAATCTAAGTTGGAAGCAAGAGATAATGCACTGCATTTAGATTGTTGTTTTCAGCCTGTTGGAAAAGATAAAGGAATTATCTATAAAAGAGGTTTTCGCGAAGAAGCAGATTATCGTTATTTGGTAAAACTTTTTGGAAAAGAAAACTTATTTCATATCGAAAGAAATGAGATGTATAATATGTTCTCGAATGTGTTTTCAATTGATGAAAATGTGGTAGTTTCTGAAAAGAATTTTACGAGATTGAATAACTGGCTTCGTGAAAATGGTTTTACGGTTGAAGAAATTCCGTACGCTGAAATTTCAAAACAAGAAGGTTTGTTGAGATGTTCAACGCTTCCGTTAATTAGAGACTAAAAGAGTTTTTTTTTTTGTTTCAAGTTCCAGGTTTCAAGTTTTTATAAGACGTGAAACCTGAAACTTGAAGCTTGAAACTAAAAAAATATATAAAAAATGAAACAAACTACTAATGCTATCGTGATGATTCGTCCAGTTGCTTTCAGAATGAATGAGCAGACGGCTGTTAATAATTATTATCAAAAAGTGTTAGACGGACTTTTACCAAGTACTGTTAATGCTAAAGCGCAACAAGAATTTGATGCTTTTGTAGAAAAGCTAAGAGCGGTTGGTGTTGATGTAACTGTTGTTGATGATAATTTAAATACTGATACTCCAGATAGTATTTTTCCAAACAATTGGGTTTCATTTCATGAAAATGGAGATGTGGCACTTTATCCAATGTTTGCTGAAAATCGTCGTCAAGAACGTCGTGAAGATATTTTGGATACTTTGGAAGAAAAAGGATTCGAAATTGCAAATATCATGGATTATACTTCTGCGGAAGAAGACGGTATTTTCTTAGAAGGAACAGGAAGTTTGCTTTTAGACAGAGCCAACGGAAAGGCATATTGTGCATTATCTCCAAGAGCAGATGAAGAGTTGTTTATCGAATTTTGTGAAGATTTTGATTATGCTCCTGTGATTTTTGAGGCTTTTCAAACTGTTGATGGAGAACGCAAGTTAATTTATCATACAAATGTTATGATGTGCTTAGGTGAAACTTTTGCTGTTATTTGCGCAGATTCTATTGATGATAAGAAAGAGCGTAAAATGGTTTTGGATAATCTTAAACAAGATCAAAAAGAAGTCATTTTAATAACTGAAGATCAGGTGAATAATTTTGCAGGAAATATGCTGGAAGTTAGAGGGAAAGATGATAAGAGATACATTGTAATGAGTGCGTCGGCACATCAAAGCTTAACTCCAAAGCAAATTTCGCAATTAGAAAATCACACCGAAATTTTAAGTTCAAGTTTAGATACCATCGAGGCATGTGGTGGAGGAAGTGCCAGATGTATGATGGCTGAAGTTTTTTTGCCAAGAGCTTAAAAAACTAAATTGATAAAAAGAGAAGGGATGAAATTATATTAATAATTTCATCCCTTCTCTTTTTATGCAGTAAGTAATATTGATTAGAAATTTCCTTTAACAATATTAATGATAGCACTTACAATATATTGAATGCCTATTGAAATAACGATAAAGCCAACAATTCTTGAAATAGCAACAATTCCTGAAGCTCCCAAAATTCTAGCTAGATAATGAGCACTTTTTAAAATGGCAAAAATGGCGACAGCAATAGCCAAAATAGCTAGCGACGAAATTATGATTTCGTTTATTTCATGATGTTCTTGATAAAAAGCAATTAAAAGAGACATAGATCCTGGGCCCGCAAGCATTGGTATTGCCAATGGCGTAAGGGCAATGTCATTCCTGTGTTGTGCTTCATTTTCAATCTTTTTATTAATTCCTCGTTTCTTGTTGAATTTACCTGAGAGTAAAGAAAATCCAGAATTTACAATTACGATTCCGCCCGCAATTCTTAAAGCGTCTATACTGATGCCGAAAAAAGTTAAAACATATTGACCAATGAAATAAGATACCAATAATATGATGAAAACATTAATAGCAGTCCAAAGAGAAATTCGAGATCTTTCTTTTTGGGAATCGTGTTGGGTTAGGCCAACAAAAATGGGTACTGTACCGATTGGATTTAATACCGAGAATAAGGCAGCAAATAAGTAAATAAATAATTCCATACAATATTGGTTAGTGAAGTAAATGTAGTTATTTTTTAATGCTTTTGTGTGAAATTATGTTATAATAATGTTTTTTATTGTTGCCGATTCTGTATCAAAGACATAAAGTTAAATCGTTCTTTTTGATTACTTTTGCAGTCTAAATAAAAACTATGAAAAGTAAAAAAACATTAGTTATAGGAGCATCAACAAATCCTGAACGTTATTCATATAGAGCTATAAATATGTTGGTAGGAAAAGGGCATTCAGTGTTAGCAATTGGACAAAAAACAGGCGAAGTAGCTGGAGTAAAAATTCAGACTAAGGCAATGCCAGTTAAAAATATAGACACTATTACTTTGTATTTAAATCCTGTTCGTCAAAGAGATTACTATAATTATATCGTTGAATCGCATCCTAAACGAGTAGTTTTTAATCCAGGGACAGAGAATCCACAATTATATCAATTATTAGAGTCGAATGGTATTGAGGTAGAAGTGGCTTGCACATTAGTTTTATTAGCTACAAATCAGTATTAAACAATAAGTTGCTGCTTTTGTTTGAGCCCACAAAAGAAGGAGGTTTCGTAATAAATTTCAAATAGCATTAGGTCTTGAATTTAATGGCTGTAATGTAGGCTAAATCATTAAAAGTATTACTTTTGTCGTCATGGAATTTTCATCAAAATTAATTGAAAAAGCAGTAAACGAAATGTCACAATTACCTGGTATAGGTAAGCGTACGGCACTTCGATTAGTTCTTCATTTGCTAAAACAGCCTAAAGAGCAAACCGCTTTTTTATCTCAAGCATTATTGAATATGCGAGAGGATATTAAGTTTTGTGAAAGCTGTCATAATATTTCTGATACTAAAATTTGTGAGATTTGCGCTAATCCAGTTAGAAATCATGAAACAATATGTATCGTAGAAGATATTAGAGATGTGATGGCGATAGAAAATACTGGGCAGTTTAAAGGAATATATCATGTTCTAGGCGGAAAAATTTCGCCAATTGAAGGAGTTGGACCAAATCAGTTGAATATTTCTAGTTTGGTGACAAAAGTGAAATCTGGAAATGTATCTGAAATTATTTTTGCATTAAGTTCAACAATGGAGGGAGATACAACGAATTTTTATATCTATAAACAAATAGCAGATTCTGAAATTATCATCTCAACGATTGCGAGAGGAATATCGGTTGGAGATGAATTGGAATATGCAGACGAAATAACATTAGGACGAAGTATTTTACACAGAGTGCCTTTTGAAAAAACATTTAAAAATAATTAACCAACCCCAAATGACAACTTGGTTTTTCTGAAGGCTAAAGGAAAAACTATATTTGCGATAAAATTGAACGAATGACAAAAAAAAGTTTTTTCCTATTCTTATTAATTTCTGTATTATTTACCTCGTGTATTCCTATTAAAGATCTGGTTTATCTTCAGGATAAAAATGATTCAGGCGAGCAAACAGCGATTGCAGCGGTAGAGTCAAAACCGTATAGATTACAAGTTAATGACATCTTAAAAATAAATATAAAGGCGATTGATCCAAAACTGGTTTCTATTTTTAATACAACAGAGGATCAAGGGGGACAGGGAGGAAAAAGCGAGTCTGGTTTATATTTTGATGGCTTTACAGTTGATGATCACGGGAATATCAGGATGCCAATTCTAGGAGAAATAAATGTGATTGGTTATACTCTTGAAGAAGTTCGTGTGAAAATTGAAAAGAAATTACTAGAGGAATATTTTAAAAGCGAAGCTAATATTTTTGTTACCGTTAAGTTAGCTGGTTTTAGATATACTATTAATGGAGAAGTTGGAAGTACGGGGACAAAAACATTATTTAAAGATAATGTAACTATTTTGGAAGCTGTTGCAAATGCAGGAGATATTACAACAGTTGGTAATAGAAAAGAAGTAACAGTAATTCGCCAGACTCCAACAGGTGTGCAAATGCATGATATTGATCTTACAGATGTGAATGTAATGAAATCACCTTATTATTATTTACAGCCAAATGACTATATCTATGTTAAGCCATTGAGACAAAAAACTTGGGGAACTGGTCAGACAGGAATACAATCTATTGGGACAATAATTACATTATTGTCTTTAGCAACTACAGTTTACCTAATTATAAAGTAAAAAGAGATTTTTAAAATGTTAGACATTAAAGACTTCGCTATTTTTGAAAATCATTCTCATTTTGATTTTAAAGGCTTTCTGTTAAAAATTGTAGGCTATTGGAAATGGTTTCTGATAAGTTTGATTATTACTTTCGCAATTGCTTATCAGGTGAACATTCGTAAAGAAAAAATTTACGAAATGCAGACTTTGATTTCTATCAAAGAAGAAAATAATCCTTTTTTTACGTCGAATACAAGTTTGGTATTCAATTGGGGCGGAGTTTCAGATCAGGTAAATGGCATATCTACAATTATTCAATCAAGATCTCATAATGAATTGGTTGTAGATAAACTTCGATTTTATATTGATTATTTAGAACAAGGAAAATACAATTTAATAGATTCTTACGGAGCAGTACCATTTTATGTAGATATTGACAAAACAAAAGGACAACTGGCAAATACATTAATTGGTATAAAATTTTTAAGCGAAAATGAATATCAAATTGAGATTCCGTTTGAAAGTAATTCTGTTTCGTTAATTACTTACAGCAGTAATTCTTATAGTAATACTTCTGTACAGCCTGTAACTTTTGTTAAAAAATATAAAGTAGGGGACAAAGTAATTCTTCCGTTTTTAAATTGGAAACTCCAAATAACTGATAATCCAGGTTTTTATAAAGGGAAAGAATATTTTGTCAGATTTAAGGATTTTGATGGAACGGTTTCTCAATACAAAGATGTAGAGGTAGATGCAGGTAAAAGTGGAGGGTCGATATTGACCTTATCAATGCAAGGAACAAATAAAGCTAGAATGGTCGATTATTTGAATTCTACCGTGAAAATGCTGATTAAAATTCAGCTCGATGGCAAAAATCAATTTGCTGCAAATACTATTAATTTTATTGACAGTACTCTCGTAGCAATGGAATCTCAGCTTAAGCAAACTGGTAACGAATTAAAATCTTTTCAAAAAGATAAAAACATCTATGAAATAGAAGGAGGTGGTTCTAAAGTTTCAGAGAAAATAATGGATTTTGATGTTGAAAAAGATTTGCTGGCAAGAAAAATAGCTTACTATAATTCGTTAAAAGCATATTTGAATAATAGTGTCGATTATTCTAGATTACCAGCTCCTTCTGTTGCTGGAATTGAAGATCCAAATATTGTGGCAAATGTTTCTAAACTTATTGCGCTTTCTACTCAGAGATCTGAAATGGCTTATGCAGTAAAAAGTGAAAAAATATTTAAGGATTTTGATAATCAAATGGCGGCAGTGAAAAATGTTCTGCAAGAGAATATTGTTACCGCTAAAGCTTCTTTATTGTATGACTTATCGTTGGTGAATGCAAAAATTGGTCAGGCAGAAAGTACAGTGAGAAGACTACCGGCAGAACAGCAAGAATTATTGAAAATCAAAAGAAAATATGATTTAAATGATAATATTTATACAGAATTTCTTCAAAAGAGAAACGAAGCAGAAATTGTTAGAGCGTCTAACCTGTCTGATATTCACTTTATCGATCCAGCAAAAGATATTGGAGGAGGTTTGATAGGTCCTAAGACTTCTGTTAATTACGTAATGGCTCTGTTTTTAGGAATTTTAATTCCATTGTTATTTGTATTAGTGATTTTTTTCATTAACAATTCAATTCAGAATAGTGACGATATTAATAAGCTAACACAAATACCTTTACTGGGCGTTATTGGGCTAAATAAGGATTCGGGTAATTTAGCAGTTTTTGATAAACCTAAATCAGCGCTTTCGGAAGCTTTTAGAGGGGTTCGTTCTTCACTTCAGTTTTTGTATAAAAAACAACAAGTCAGCGGGTCAAAAACATTAATGATTACTTCTTCGATTAGTGGTGAAGGAAAAACATTCTGTTCTATTAATATTGCTACCGTTTTTGCTTTAAGTGAAAAGAAAACTGTAATTGTTGGTTTAGATTTACGAAAACCAAGATTAGCAGATGAATTCCAAATAAAATCGACTTTAGGAGTTGTAAATTATTTGATAAGGCAGAATAATTTGGAAGAAATTACTAATTCAACACCAATTCCAAATTTAGATGTGATTCTGTCGGGACCAATTCCTCCAAATCCTTCTGAGTTAATTTTAAGTGAGACAATGAAAGAATTGATTAATGAGTTGAAGCAGAAATATGATTATATTATTTTAGACACTCCTCCAGTTGGTTTAGTGGCAGATTCATTAGAGTTGGTTCAGTTTGCAGATGTAACATTGTATATTGTAAGACAGAATTATACTAAAAAAGATATGATAACGTTGTTAAATACCAGACTTAAACGTGGGGAGCTAAGTAATGTGAGTATTGTGCTGAATGGTTATGAAAATAAAGCAAAATATGGTTCCGGTTATGGCTACGGTTATGGAACATATTCAAATGGTTATCATGAAGAAGAAGTAAAAGTTGGGTTTTGGAAAGCATTTATGAGTCGAATTAGAAAAAGTTAAGTTTGGATAAATGGAAAATAAAACAAAAAATACAATTTTAATTACTGGAGGAGCTGGATTCATAGGTTCGAATTTGACTGAGTATTTTTTACACTTAGGCTATAAAGTTGTTTGTTTGGATAATTTTTCAACAGGTCATCATCATAATTTGAAAGATTTTTTAGATAATCCAAATTTTAAATTAATTGAAGGTGATATCCGAGATTTAGCCGATTGTAGTTTAGCAGTTAAAGGAGTGAATTATGTTTTGCATCAAGCTGCGTTAGGCTCTGTTCCTCGATCAATAAAAGATCCAATTACAACAAATGATGTAAATGTTTCTGGTTTTTTAAATATGCTTACTGCAGCGCGAGATGCTGAAATAAAACGGTTTATATATGCAGCGAGTTCTTCTACCTATGGAGACTCTCAAGGACTCCCAAAAGTAGAAGATGTTATAGGGAAACCATTATCTCCTTATGCAATTACTAAATATGTAAATGAATTGTATGCTGAAATATTTAGTAAATCGTACGGATTAGAAACTATTGGGCTTCGTTATTTTAATGTTTTTGGACGAAAACAAGACCCAAATGGAGCTTATGCCGCTGTAATTCCAAAGTTTGTGAAGCAATTTATGAATCATGAGAGTCCAGTGATTAATGGTGACGGAAATTATTCTCGTGATTTTACATATATAGACAATGTTATTCAAATGAATGAGTTAGCAATGACTTGTCAAAACCCAGAAGCCATTAATACTGTTTATAATACAGCGTTTGGAGATCGAAATACACTGAATGACTTAGTTAAGTATTTAAAGGAATATTTGTCAGATTTTGATCCAAAAATAAAGGATATTTCAGTTATCTATGGTGAAAATCGAGTAGGAGATATTCCTCATTCTTTAGCAAGTATCGAAAAAGCAAAAAGAAATCTTGGTTATAACCCAAAGTATTCTTTGCAAGATGGATTGAAAGAGGCTGTAGGGTGGTATTGGAATAATTTAAAATAAACAGATCAAGATAAAATAGATCAAATGAAAATTACAAAAATTTGCTGCATTGGTGCAGGGTATGTAGGCGGGCCAACAATGGCAGTTATTGCTCAAAAATGTCCGTATATTCAGGTTACAGTTGTAGATTTAAACGAACAGAGAATAGCGGATTGGAATGATCCGAATCCTGAAAACATTCCTATTTATGAACCAGGTCTTTCTGAAATTGTAGCAGAAGCGAGAGGTAGAAATCTGTTTTTTTCTACAGATGTTGATAAAGCAATAGATGAAGCGCAAATGATATTTATTTCAGTTAATACTCCAACCAAAACTTACGGGAAAGGAAAAGGAATGGCGGCTGACTTAAAATACATTGAGTTATGTGCAAGACAAATTGCAAGAGTAGCAAAACAAAATAAAATTGTAGTTGAGAAATCAACTTTGCCAGTTAGAACAGCTGAAGCAATTAAAAGTATATTAGATAACACTGGAAATGGCGTTCAATTTCAAATTTTATCTAACCCAGAGTTTTTGGCAGAGGGTACTGCAGTGGCAGATTTGTTAAATCCAGACCGAATTTTAATTGGTGGAGATACAACGCTAGAAGGAGAAGAGGCGATTAATTCGCTAGTAGAAGTCTATTCAAATTGGGTAGGGAAAGATCAAATTTTGACAACAAATGTTTGGTCGTCAGAATTGTCTAAACTTACCGCAAATGCATTTTTAGCACAGCGTATTTCCTCTATTAATGCAATGTCAGAGTTATGTGAAAAAACAGGGGCTGATGTAAATGAAGTAGCAAGAGCAATTGGGATGGATAGCAGAATTGGATCGAAATTCTTAAAAGCTTCTGTAGGTTTTGGAGGTTCTTGTTTCCAAAAAGATATTTTAAATTTAGTTTACATAGCAAAGTCATATGGATTGAATGAAGTTGCGGATTATTGGGAGCAAGTTATTATAATGAACGATCATCAAAAAAGAAGATTCTCAAGTAAAATTGTTCAGACATTATACAATACAGTAGCTGATAAGAAAATTACTTTTTTAGGTTGGGCTTTCAAAAAAGACACAAACGACACTAGAGAATCTGCGGCAATTTATGTTGCTGATGATTTAATAAATGAACATGCAAAAATCTCAGTTTTTGATCCGAAAGTTTCAGAAAATAAGATGTTAAGTGATCTTAACTATTTAGAAACAAGATCAAGTGAAGAAAATGCAAAAGCGTTAAATGTGTTTGAGGACGCCTATAAAGCATGTAAAGATGCTCATGCAATAGCAATCTTGACAGAATGGGATGAATTTACAACTTATGATTGGCAAAGGATTTACGATTCAATGCATAAGCCAGCTTTTGTCTTTGATGGGAGAAATATTCTTGATGCTAAACAATTAGAAACAATAGGATTCGTTTACAGAGGTATTGGATCATAAACAGATTTTTGTGTTTATAAATAAAATGGAACAAAATGCCTTGTTTCATGCTAAATGAATAAGAATGAATTGGTACGTAGTTTATACAAAGCCTAAATGGGAGAAGAAAGTTGCAGACAAACTTAATCAACTGGGAATAGAATGCTATTGTCCACTGATTACTCAGATAAAACAGTGGTCAGATCGAAAAAAGAAAGTTGAAACGCCTCTTTTTAATTCCTATGTTTTTGTTCATTTGTCAGATTTCGATCGTAATGTAGTTTTTCAAGCACAAGGAGTAGTTCGGTATTTGTTTTGGCTGGGAAAACCCGCAATTGTGAAAGATGAAGAAATAGAAACAATAAAGAAAAGTCTTAAGGCACCTAATATTAGCGATGTTTCAGTATCTGCTATACAAGTTGGAGATAAAATTAAATTAGAATCGGGTGTATTCAGCAATCAAAGTGGAGTGGTACAAGAGGTTTCTAATAATTATTACACTTTAGTTTTGGAAAGTTTAGGATGTATTTTGAAAATAAAATATAAATAATAGCGTTATCCTAGTAAAATTAACAGAAGAGAAAGTCTTTTTTAGATTTTTTTCTTCTGTTTTTTTTATAAAGTAATTATTTACAGCCTGATTAATAACGCATTGTGGTTAAGCGTTTTTTTATTAACAATTTGTTTTTGAGTATTACGGGAAACCGTATTGATTAACTAGAGTTATTATACTATATTTGCGCGAAAATGATTAATTTAGGCATCTGAGTCAGATATTGTGACTTGGAACGGCGAAGCCGTGAATTTTTAAAAGCCTAAAGAAATTAAGAAAATGGAGTTAGAAAAAAATATTAAAATTGCAGTTATTGGTTTAGGCTATGTCGGATTGCCATTAGCACGACTGTTTGCGACAAAATATTCTGTAATTGGTTTTGATATAAATGAATCGAGAGTTAGTTCTCTGAAATCTGGAATAGACACTACTTTAGAAGTAGAGGATGATGTTTTACAAAGCGTCTTGGTAGATAAAACTGATGAAAAAGAAGGATTATATTGTACTACCTCCAGAGCGGACATTGCTGAATGTAATTATTATATAGTCACAGTTCCTACACCAGTAGACAAAAACAATAGACCAGATTTAACGCCTCTTTATAAATCTAGTGAAACTGTTGGTAAAGTTTTAAAAAGAGGAGATATAGTTATTTACGAATCTACAGTTTATCCTGGAGTTACGGAAGAACAATGTGTTCCAGTTTTAGAGCAGGTTTCCGGTCTAAAGTTTAACGAAGATTTTTTTGCAGGATATTCTCCAGAGAGAATTAATCCAGGAGACAAGGAACATACAGTTGAAAAAATCCTAAAAGTTACTTCTGGTTCAACACTTGAAATAGGTTTAAAAGTTGATGCTTTATATAAATCGGTAATTATAGCTGGGACACATTTAGCACCTACTATAAAAGTTGCAGAAGCAGCAAAAGTTATTGAGAACTCTCAGCGAGATATTAATATTGCTTTTGTAAATGAACTAGCTAAAATATTCAACTTAATGAATATTGATACACAAGAAGTATTGGCCGCAGCTTCGACAAAATGGAATTTTTTGCCTTTTAAACCAGGTCTTGTAGGGGGACATTGTATTGGTGTAGATCCCTACTACTTAGCACAAAGAGCACAAGAATTTGGATATCATCCTGAAATAATTTTGGCGGGAAGACGTCTAAATGACAGTATGGGTGAGTACGTAGCTTCACAGATAGTGAAGTTAATGATTAAAAAAGGCATTTCTGTTAATGGAGCTGAGCTGTTAATGTTAGGGATAACGTTCAAAGAGAACTGCCCAGACGTTAGAAATACTAAGATTGTAGATGTTATAAAAGCATTAAAAGATTACGGAATAGCGGTTACTATTTTTGATCCTTTGGCTAATCCCGAAGAAGTTAAAAGAGAATATAAATTAAAGACTATTAATTCTATTCCTGAACAAAAATTTGACGCATTGGTATTAGGGGTAGCCCATTCGGAGTTTCTTCAAATAGAATTTTCGAATCTGCAAAAAGAGAAAAGTTTAATTTATGATGTAAAAGGAGTTTTAGGATCTTTGGCAGACAATAGACTTTAGATTTCCTTTTTTATTTAAAAATATATGAATTCAGATAAAACGATAACGCACGTAATCCTTACAGGAGGAGTTGGAAGTAGATTATGGCCTCTTTCTAGAAAAAGTAGGCCGAAACAATATCTAGAAATATTTGAAGAAAAATCTTTGTTTGAAATGACTGTTGAGCGCAATAGCCATTTAGCTAAAAAAGTAATGGTGGTTGGAAATATTGACAATCATCAATTAAGTGGGCAAGTAATGGATAAGACCAATACTTCGTACGTAAATATTGTGGAAGCGACTCCACGAAACACGGCTGCGGCAATTGCTTTCGCTGCTTTTGCATCAAACCCTGAAGATATTTTAATTATTACGCCATCCGATCATATTATAGATCAAATGGAAGATTATAATCAGGCTATGAATCAGGCTATTACAAAAGCTAATGAGGGCTTTATTGTAACTTTCGGTGTTATTCCTACGAAACCAGAAACGGGATACGGTTATATTGAAGCTGAAGGAGATAATGTAATTTCTTTCCGCGAAAAACCAAATGAAACGACAGCGAAAGAGTTTATTGCAAAAGGGAATTTTTTATGGAATAGCGGAATGTTTTGCTTTAAAGCAAGCGTTCTTTTAGAAGAATTGAAAAATTTCCAACCTGATGTTTATGAGAAATCAAAAACGGTATGGGAAGTTAGTAAAGAAGGATTTTTAGATTTAGATTTATCAATGGAAATCCCTTCTATCAGTATTGATTATGCTGTAATGGAAAGAAGCAAAAAAATTAAGGTTGTTCCTGCGTCGTTCTCTTGGTCAGATTTAGGTTCTTTTGAATCCGTATATGATTATTTAAATTCAAAGGGGCACTATACAGATTCAAATGGAAATATGGTTATTGGCTGTGATAAGCACACCACTTTTCTTGGATTGAAAAATACCATCTTTGTCTATACAAAAACTGCCAATCTAATTTTGCAAAAAGAAAATTCACAAGATGTGAAAGATATCTATAGCGAATTGGAAAAACAAAATTCAGATTTATTAAATTAATAGAAATTAGTCACGAATGAAAAAAATTCTAATAACGGGAGGCGCTGGTTTTATAGGTTCTCATGTAGTAAGACGTTTTGTAAACAAATATCCGGAATATCAAATTTTCAATTTAGATGCATTGACTTATGCTGGAAATCTTGAAAATATTAAGGACATCGAAAATAAACCGAATTATACTTTCGTAAAAGGAGATATTGTTGATGAAACTTTTATTAATGATCTTTTTAATCTTCATGAATTTGACGGAGTTTTGCATTTAGCAGCAGAATCTCATGTAGATCGTTCAATCGAAGATCCTCTGGCATTCGTTAAAACAAATGTTATTGGTACAATGAATTTGCTAAATGCAGCAAAGAATCAATGGAAAGGAAACTTTGATGGAAAAAGGTTTTATCATATTAGTACAGATGAGGTTTATGGTTCTTTGGGTTCTACAGGGTTATTTACTGAAGAAACACCATATGATCCAAACTCTCCGTATTCGGCTTCAAAAGCAAGTTCAGATCATTTTGTGAGGGCATATGGTGAGACTTATGGATTGCCTTATGTTTTAACTAATTGTTCAAATAACTATGGTTCATACCACTTCCCTGAAAAATTAATTCCTTTGTTTATCAATAATATTATTAATAACAAATCTCTACCAGTATATGGTGATGGAAATTATACAAGAGATTGGTTGTTCGTAGAAGATCATGCCATTGCAATAGATTTGGTTTTTCATGAAGGAAAGAATCATGAAACATATAACATTGGCGGATTTAATGAATGGAAAAATATAGATCTTGTCAAGTTATTATGTAAAATAATGGATGGTAAACTTGCAAGAAAAGTTGGGACTTCTGAAAAACTTATTGCCTATGTTAAAGATAGGCCTGGTCATGATTTGCGTTATGCAATAGATGCTTCAAAAATTAATAAAGAACTAGGATGGACGCCTTCTGTGACTTTTGAAGAAGGATTAGAAAAGACTATAAATTGGTACTTAAATAATCAAGAGTGGCTTCAGAATGTTACATCAGGAGCTTACAAAGAGTATTATCAAAAGCAATACTCATAAGAAATATCTTTAAAAATAATTTTTCCTTTTATATGAAAAAAATATTATACGTTCTTACCCTGTTTTTTGCATTAATTACTTTTAATGCGAAAGCACAAGATATTATGAAATCTAAAGATTTAAGTACAGTGAAAGTTGATTACTTATCTGATGATGATTTAGCAAAAATTAGTGCTCAGCTAAAAAGTAATAATGCGACTATAGATCAAGTTGAATCGATGGTGCTTTCAAAAGGGATGAGTCAGACAGAGTTTAATAGACTTAAGATTAAGCTTAATGACTATGAGAAGAAAAATGCAAAAGATAAAAGTAAAGATAGTAAATCAAAGATAGGAGAGAAAACTTCAGAATTTGGAAGAAAACAGAATGAAATAAAAAATGATAAAGTAAAAGATTCTCTGAATACTTTAATTTTTGGTTCGGAATTGTTTGATAACCCTACTCTGAATTTTGAACCCGATTTAAATTTAGCAACTCCTATGAATTACGTTCTTGGTCCTGGTGATGAATTACAAATTAGCGTTTATGGTGTCCAAGAATATAATGCTAATACACCTGTAAGTGTAGAAGGAAAGGTAAGTATTGATTATGTGGGACAAATCTCGGTTTCTGGGATGTCTATTGAGGCTGCAACTCAAAAAATAAAAGCAGCAATTGCTAAGGTATACAGCACGGTTCGTTCTGGACAATCTCAAGTAAGCATTAGCTTAGGAAAAATACGTACTATAAAAGTTACCATTGTTGGTGGTAAACAACCTGGTAATTATTCTATATCGTCATTATCAACTGTTTATAATGCTTTGCATTTGGCTGGCGGACCTGGGAAAAACGGTAGCTATAGAAATATTGAATTGATAAGAAACAATAAGGTTTACAAGAATATTGACATTTATAGATTCTTAGTTAAAGGAGATCAATCTGATAATGTTTCCCTAAAGGAAAATGACGTAATTAGAATTCCTGCTTATAGTCAAAGAGTTACTGTTGAGGGAGAAGTTAAACGTCCTGGAATTTTTGAAATGAAAAAAGGTGAGAAGTTTTCTGATTTGTTAAATTTTGCTTCTGGATTTAATGAATTTGCTTATACAGCTTCGGTTAATGTACTGCAAAAGACCGGAAAAGAATTTAAAGTACACGATATAAATGAAAGCGAATACAATTCTTATCAACCTCAATCTGGGGACGTTTTTAGAGTTACTAAGATTTTAAATCGATTTGAAAATCGTATCAAGATTGAAGGAGCTGTTTTTAGACCAGATTATTATTCTTTTACTGAAGGAATGAGAATTTCAGACCTTGTAACAAGAGCAGAAGGATTGAAAGAAGATGCTTATAGTAAACGAGCACGAATTATTCGTTTAAAAACTGATTTGACAACAGAAATCGTTAATGTTGATCTAGGTGCTGCTTTGTCGGGAGATTTAAATGCGGATATTGAATTAAAAAGAGAAGATATAGTAACAGTATATTCTATTCTTGAGTTTAGAGAAGAATATAAAGTGACAATAGATGGGGAAGTAAAAAATCCGGGTGAATATGAATACTTTGAGAATCTTACATTAAATGACTTAGTTGTTCAAGTAGGCGGATTAACAGGTTCGGCATCAAAAAGAGTTGAGATTGCTCGAATGATTAAATCAGATGCTATTGATGATGCAGATCCTAAACGTGTAGAATTAGTTGAACTAGAAATTACCGCGGATAATAATGAACAAATTAAAAATTTTGTTTTAAAACCTTTCGATGTTATTAATATTCGTAGAATGGCGGTTTATGAAAAACCGGAAATGGTAAAAGTAAGCGGAGCTGTAACTTATCCGGGGAAATATGTTTTGGCAAATAAAAAAGAAAGGGTTTACAATGTGGTAATGAGAGCAGGAGGATTAACATCTATCGCAAATTTAGATGGTATGAAGATAAAAAGACCAATCAAAGAAGAACAAATAGAACAATTAGAAAGTATAAATCTTAATTTGGAGAAGAAGGAAACGTTAGAGAAAAAAGAGGGAATTTTAGAAGAATCAAATCTTAAAATTAAGGACACTCTTAAATCTAAATTATCAAAAAAATTAAGAGACGAATTAAAATACACTACTATTCCTGTTAATTGGGAAAAAATTGTAAAAGATAAAAACCACTATTCTAATGTTACTTTATTTCCTGGAGACGAAATTGAAGTGGCAGTGTATAACGAAGGAGTAAAAGTTACTGGTAATGTGTTGTTGACTTCTGAAATTCCATATAGAAGTGGAAAAGGATTCAAATATTATATTAATTCTGTTGGTGGTGTAGATAATAAAGGATGGAAGAGAAAAGCTTATATTATTTATCCAAACGGGAAAGCGGCGGTAACAACTTCATTCTTGTTTTTCAAATCTTACCCGAAAGTGGAGCCTGACTCGCAAATTGTTGTGCCTGAAAAGCCTGAAAAGAAAAAAATGACTGCGGGGGAATGGGTTGGTATTGGTAGTGTAGTTTCCAGTTTAGCTTTATTAATTGTAACTGCTTTTAAATAATACATTTTCATGGAGAATATAGATATTGAAAACGAGGAAATGTCGTTAAAAGAAGTTGTTCAAAAAATAAGACAATGGTATATATATTTGTTTTCTAAATGGAAAATAATTGTATTAGCATCTATAATTGGAGCAGCAATCGCTTTAGCATATTCATTTATTAAAAAACCTATATATACAGCAACATTAACATTTGCTGTCGAAGATGAAAAGGGAGCTGGTGGTTTAGGCGGGGCTTTAGGCTTGGCTAGCTCGTTTGGCTTGGATTTAGGAGGTAATGGAGGAGGAATTTTTGCGGGTGCAAATTTGACAGAACTTTTTAAATCTAGAACAATGGTTGAAAAAACACTATTGTCTTCAGTGAATTTAAATGGTAAAGTTGTTTCTCTTGCAGAAATGTATATTCAGAATAATGAATGGAGAAAAAAGTGGTCTGACGAGCCAAAAATTGCGTCAATTGAGTTTCTGCCAAATGCTGATAGAAAAAAATTCACAAGAGAGCAAGATAGTATTTTGGGATTGATGTATACTGATTTGTCTAAATCAGATTTAGGGGTTAATCAAAAAGATAAAAAGGTATCAATAATCACTATGGATGTTTCTTCAAAAAATGAATTGTTTGCTAAGTATTTTTGCGAAGCTTTAGCCATACAGGTTGGTAAGTTTTATGTTGAAACAAAAAGCAAGAAAGCAAGAATGAATATGTCAATTTTAGAAAGGCAAGTTGATTCTGTTCGAGGAGAACTTAATGGAGCTATTACAGGTGTTGCTGTTGCAAATGATAACACATTTAATTTGAATCCAGCTTTAAATGTTCGTAGAGCACCTTCTGCAAGAAGACAAGTAGATGTTCAGGCTAATACAGCAATTTTAACTGAATTAGTAAAACAGTCTGAGTTAGCTAAAGTAACTTTACGTAAAGAAACACCTTTAATTCAAGTAATTGACAGGCCTATTTTACCTTTACCTAAAAATAAGTTTGGAAAGGCAAAAGCATTACTTTTAGGCGGATTTATTGGTGCTTTTTTATCCATTATTGCTGTAATATTGAGAAGGATTTTACGACAACTTAATGTGAATTAGAAAGCTGATTTGAGATTTAGTTTTTTAATTCAACCTATTTAAAAAAAAACAAATAGTAAAATATTATTTTATAATGAAGCCAAGATTAATTACTTTTCCTAAGATTCAAGATCCAAGAGGCAATTTAACTTTTTTGCAATATTCTGACCAAATACCCTTTAAGATTGAAAGGACCTTTTGGACTTATGATGTGCCAGGCGGAGGAATAAGAGGAGGACATGCATATTATGAGCAAAAAGAAATTATCATTGCCTTAAGCGGAAGTTTTGATATAATAATAACAAATATTGATGGTAGTACCGAAAAATTTTCTTTGAATAGAAGTTACTACGGTCTTTATTTGCCTGCTAAAACTTGGAGACATATAGAGAATTTTTCCACAAACTCTTTAGTTTTACATATATCTAGTGAGAAATTTTCTAAAGAAGATTATATTAGAGATTTTAATGAATTTAAAATGTTAACAAATGATGCAGTCTAAAAAAAGTGTTTTTGAGTGTAGTCTTTTGCATTTGAGTCAGATAGGAAATAGAAATGGCCATATAACAGCAGTTAGTAACAATAGTGAAATTCCTTTTGCTGTAAAAAGGATTTTTTATTTATATGATATTCCTGGCGGTGAGTCTCGAGGAGCTCATGCTCACAAAGATTGTCACCAATTTTTAGTAGCTGCTAGCGGTAGCTTTGAAATTTTGTTAGATGATGGTAAGACAAAACGACAAATATTGTTGAATAGACCAGATTTAGGATTGCATATACCTCCAGGTATTTGGGCTTCTGAAATTAATTTTTCTAGTGGATCTATATGTTTAGTTCTAGCCTCGCATGAATATGACGAGAAAGATTACTTAAGAAATTATGACGAATATTTAAATTATATTAGCATTGAATCAAATAAATAAGTATAATATATCACTCCGTTTGGTAGAAGAAAGCGATGCTGATTTTATAGTTGCCATAAGAACAGATATTTCTAAATCAAGATTTATTAGCCAAACAGATTCAGATATTGAAAAGCAAAAATTATGGATTTGTGATTATAAGAAAAGGGAGAAGTCTCAAGAGGAGTTTTATTTCATTTGCATAGATGAAGATGGGATGAGTTTTGCTACTTATAGATTATATAATAAAAAGGAAAATTCTATTGAAATTGGTAGTTTTGTTTCAAAACCTTTTTACGATAATCCGATAAATGTAATTAAGGTTGACGTGATTTTAAAGTCATATGTTTTTGAAGAACTGAATTTAGATCGACTAGAATTTGAAGTTAGAAAAGAGAATAAATCTGTCGTTAATTATCATAAAAAATTTCATCCGACATTGATTAATGAAGATGACTTAAATTATTATTTTGTTTTAGAAAAGAAAGACTTTTTAGCTAATAGAATAAAATTTGAAAAATTATTTTAAATTATTAAATTATGGAAAAATTTATTGAAAATTTTAAGAGACAATTAGAGGATGTCGATACTGATTTGAATGCCGATACAGATTATGTGAATTCAGATTTTTGGGATTCTCTTACAGCAGTAACTATTCAAATGATGATAGATGATGAGTACAATGTAAAAATTGATATAAAGAAGATTTCAAGCTTTACATCAGTAGGTGAATTATATCACTTTGTTCAAGAGAGTAAGTAATGGAAGCCTTTATTAAGCACGTATCTTATTATTTGCCAAGCAATAAACTAAGTAACGATGATATAGCAACTCAATTTCCAGAGTGGGATAGTGAGAAAATAATTCAAAAAATAGGGATTCAAAATCGTAACATTACCGATAAAGATCAATATACTTCAGATATTGCGACTGAGGTTATTGATATTCTCTGTAGTGAATATAAAATAGATAAATCAGAGATTGATTATTTAATCTTATGCACTCAATCACCCGATTATTTTTTACCTACTACTGCTTGTATTGTACAGAATAAATCTGGATTATCAACTAATTGTGCTGCTATTGATATAAATCAAGGTTGTTCAGGGTATATCTATGGACTTTCTTTGGCCAAAGGCTTAATCATTTCTAAGGTTGCTAAGAATGTTATTCTTGTTACAGCAGAAATGTATTCAAAATATATTCATGAAAAAGATAAAGGCAATCGTAGTATATTTGGTGATGCGTCTTCTGCCACTTTAATATCAGATAATGGGTTGTATAGAATTGGTGAGTTTTCATTAGGAAGTGATGGGAGTGGTTTCCAAAATTTGATAGTTAAAAATGGAGCTGTTAAGAATGCTAAAATTTTAGATTCTGATGAAGCTAATGATAATAATCTTTTTATGAATGGTCCAGAAATATTCAATTTTACCGCTAAAGCTGTGCCAGAACTGATTAGTAAGACTTTGGAAAAAAACAATGAGAGCATTGATTCAATAGGGGCTTTTGTTTTCCATCAAGCTAACACTTTTATGTTAGAATATCTCAGAAAAAAAATTAATATTCCAAAAGATAAATTTATTATCGATATGGAAAATTATGGGAATACTGTTTCTTCAACTATACCTATTGTCTTGAAAAACAAAATTAAAGAGTCGACATATGAAAATAATTTTCTTTTGGCAGGATTCGGAGTAGGGTATTCTTGGGGAGCAGTTGTTATATATAAAAAGTAAAATATGATTAAATTTTTAGATTTACAAAAAATAAATGCTCAATATACAACTGAATTAAAAAAAGTTGCAGATGAGGTAATTGACAGCGGGTGGTATTTATTAGGGGAGAGAGTAAAGGAGTTCGAAAAAAATCTCGAAACTTATCAAGGGGGTGGAAATGCAGTAGCGGTTGCTAATGGTTTAGATGCTTTACGCCTTATTTTTAAAGCCTATATCGAATTGGGGGTAATGCAAGAAGGGGATGAAATTATTGTTCCTGCTAATACTTACATAGCCTCTGTTTTAGCCATTACTGACAATAAATTGATTCCTATTCTTGTAGAACCAGATTTAGATACTTACAATCTAGATTTAAATTTATTAAAAGATAAGATTACCTCAAAAACTAAAGCTATAATGATAGTTCATCTTTATGGACGTGCTTGTTGGAGTGAAGAACTTGAAATCTTAGCCAAATCTAATAATTTAAAATTAATTGAAGATAACGCTCAGGCTATTGGAGCGTGTTGGAATGGTATTAGAACAGGTAATTTAGGAGATGCAGCTGGATTTAGTTTTTATCCAGGGAAGAATTTAGGAGCACTGGGTGATTCAGGGGCTGTCACTGCGAAAGATATTGAATTAGCTAAAGTAATACGTACTCTAGCAAATTACGGCTCCGCTCAAAAATATATAAATCAATATCAAGGGTTAAACAGTCGTATGGATGAAATTCAAGCGGCATTTCTAAATGTTAAAATGAATTATTTAGATAATGAAACAATTTTGCGTCGAGAGATAGCGAATTATTATATGCAGAATATAAAGAATGATAAAATAATATTGCCACATATTAATAAAACAGAAGAACATGTTTGGCATCTTTTTGTGATTCGTGCAAATAACCGTGATGAATTACAGATTTATCTACAAGAGCATAAAATTCAGACTTTAATACATTACCCGATTCCTCTGCATAAACAAGAATGTTATTCTGAGATGTCAAGTATTTCTTTACCAATAACGGAGAAAATACATGAAGAAGTATTGAGTTTGCCAATTAGTCCTGTTATGAGTAATGATGAAATAGCGAGAATCGTAGAAGTTTTAAATAAGTTTTAAGTATTTTGAAATTAATTAAAACTTCTCTTTATTCTGCTATTACAACATTTATACGCATTGCTTCTGGGTTTATTGCTAATAAAATTGTAGCAATATTTACGGGACCTGCTGGTGTTGCAGTAATTGGTCAATTTACAAATTTTGTTGCCATTATTTTGACAGTTTCTAATGGAGCAATTAACACGGGAGTAGTAAAATATACAGCCGAATATGAAAACAATGAGCTTAAACAAAAGAAAATGCTCAGTACTGCATTAAGAATTTCAATGTTTTGCTCCTTTTTTTTTGGTTTTTTCTTATTTATATGGGCTAATTATTTTTCAAATTTAATACTAAAAAACTCTATTTACAATAATGCAATTAGAGTTTTAGGGATAACAATAATTTTTTATTCATTAAATAATCTTTTGATTTCTATTTTAAATGGCAAAAGTGAAATAAAGAAATATACAATTGTAAATACATTTGGGAGTTTAGTAGGTCTAATATTTACGGTATTATTAGTTTACTTTTGCAAAATTGAAGGAGCTTTGTATTCTATTGTTCTTTCCCAATCTATAGTTTTTTTTATTACTCTCTTCTTTGTGATTAAAAGCAATTGGTTTTCATGGAGTTATTTTAAGTATTCATTTGATAAAACGCTTGCAAAGAAACTTGGAGGCTTTAGTTTAATGGCTTTAGTTTCTGTATTTACAGCTCCTGTTGTTCAGATTTTACTACGTGATATGGTAATTTCAAAAATTGGTTTGGATGCGGCGGGATATTGGCAAGGAATGATGAAGGTGTCAGATGGATATTTATTATTAATAACAACAGCATTAAGCACTTATTATTTGCCGAAGCTCTCTTCATTAAAAGAAGATAAAGATCTTCGAAATGAAATCTTGTATGGTTACAAAATAATTATGCCAGTTGTTTTTATCAGCTGTTTATTAATATATTTTTCAAGATTATTCATCATAAAACTTCTTTATACGAATAGTTTTGTAGAAATGGAACAGCTTTTTTTGTATCAACTAATTGGTGATTTTTTTAAAATTGCTGCATGGTTAATTTCATATTTAATGTTGGCAAAGGCCATGACAAAGCTTTTTATTATAACCGAAATTGTTTTTAGCTTAACATATCTTATTTTTGGGTATATATGTGTGGATGTATTTGGTTTAATAGGTTTGACAATAGCATTTGTAATAAACTATTTTATTTATTTTATATTTATGTTAAGTTACTTTCGAAAATTAATTTTTTATAAAAATGAGTGACCTTCCTTTAGTTTCAATTATAATACCTTGTTATAATCATGAGAAGTATGTTTTAAATATGCTTAAAACAGTTTTACAAGATGATTATTCTAACAAAGAACTGATTATTATTAACGATGGCTCTTCTGATAAATCACATGGAATAATTAGCGAATGGATAGAAAATAATAATCAGCATTCTTTAAAAATAGTATATAAAAATAGGGAAAATAGAGGTCTTTGTAAGACATTGAATGAGCTTATTGATTTATCTAAAGGTAAATATTTAATTCCTCTTCCTAGTGATGATTTGCTAGTATCTGGAAGTATATTGAAAAGAGTGACTATTCTGGAAAATAATCCTCATAAAAAGGCATTAATAAGTGATTCATTAGTTATTGATGAAAATGATAAAGTTATTATGGATAGCAGTATTGTTGACTATAATAAAGGAGATAAATCTAGATTTTTGACTGATGATGCTATTTTGTTATGTACTTTAATTAGTCCACAAATTTCTGGTCCAAGTATTATAATCAATCGTGAAATTTTCGATATTATTGGAAGATATAAAGAAAATTTAATTGCAGAAGATTGGTATTTTTATCAAAGGGCCGCAGCTCATAATTTGCTTATTTTTGAAGATCTTATTGGTGCAAAGTATAGAGTTCACTCTAACAATTCTTCGGGAGTTGCAGTGAAACGTTCTACTAAAATGGCTTGGACTATAGTGCTCACTTATTGGTACAATTGGAAAGTGATGCCAAGTTTTAAGTATAAAATTATTGCATTGAAGGAATTAGCTAAATGGTCAGCAAGATATTTGTATTATAAAACTGTATAATGATAATTGTTAATATTTTGAATAAGTGTAAAACGATAATTTACTACTTATTCATATACCCATACTATTTTCTTTTGTTTAAAAAAATAGAAGGATTTAGTAGAATAATGAAGCCTCTTAAAATTGAAGGTTATAAAAACATTTTAATAGGAAGTGATGTTGTTGTTGGCAAATATTCTTGGCTTGCTGCTGTTCCATTAACTGGAAGTAAGTGTACTTTAGAAATTAAAAGTGGAGCTCGAATTGGTAATTTTAATCATATATATGCGACATCTAAAATAATTATCGAAAAAGATGTTTTAACGGCAGATAAGGTTTACATATCAGATAACCAACATACTTATGATTCAATAGATATGCCAATACACAAACAAAGAATAAAGCAATTAAAGCATGTGTCTATTGGTGAGGGAACTTGGATTGGAGAGAATGTTTGTATTATAGGAGCCTCAATTGGTAAAAATTGCGTAATCGGAGCAAATTCTATAGTAAATAAAGATATTCCTGATTTTTGTGTTGCCGTTGGAAATCCAGTTAAAATTGTTAAAAGATATTGTGTAAATAATAAAGCTTGGTTAAAAACAAATTCTATTGGAGAATTTAATTAAAATTTAAAAAAAAATGAAAAATATATTAATTACCGGTGGCGCTGGTTTTATAGGATCTAATCTTTGTTTAGCACTTGTTAAAAAAGGTTATAATATTACAGTTCTCGATAATTTATCTCCGCAAATACACGGAGTTGATGCAAAGAACAATTCTTTTCTTTATTTGTCAATCAAAGATAAAGTAAAGTTTATAGAAGGGGACATTAGAAATAGTGACAACATAAAATTAGCAATCCAAGGTAATGATGTTATCGTTCATTTGGCTGCGGAAACAGGTACTGGTCAATCTATGTATGAAATTGAAAAGTACTCTAATGTAAACATAGGAGGAACTGCATTAATGTTAGATATACTTGCTAATAATCCGCATACAATAAAAAAAATTGTTGTTGCTTCTTCAAGATCAATATACGGTGAGGGCAAATATTATTCAAAAGATAAAGGCTTTGTTTATCCAAAACATCGTAATTCTGAGGATATGAGCAATGGTGATTTTGAAGTGAAGTATAAGGATTGTGAAGGAGTATTAGCACTAGTAGCTACTGATGAGGAATCTAAAATTCACCCAAGTTCAGTGTATGGAATTACAAAACAAAATCAGGAACAGATGATCATGACAGTATGTCCGACGATAGGGATTGAACCTGTTGCTTTTAGATATCAAAATGTGTATGGCCCTGGACAATCGTTAAGTAATCCATATACTGGAATTTTGTCTATATTTTCTACGTTAATTCGAAACGGAAAAGAGATTAATATTTTTGAGGATGGTAAAGAGTCTAGAGATTTTGTATTCATCGAAGATGTAGTTAATGCTACTGTTTTAGGAATTGAAAAACCAGAAGCAAACCGGAACATATTTAATGTTGGTTCTGGAATACCGACTGATGTAATTACGGTTGCCAATGAATTAATGAAAAATTACAATATTAACGTTCCACTTACAGTTTCTGGAAACTTCCGTTTAGGAGATATTAGACATAATTATGCTGATTTGAGTAAAATTTCGAGTAGATTAGATTTTAAACCTCGATATTCATTTGAAGACGGAATTAGAATTTTTTCAGAGTGGGTTTTAACACAAAAAATTGAAGAAAGTAAATATGAAAAGTCTGTGACTGAAATGAAAGATAAAGGTTTATTAAAATGAGTAAAATAGGGTTTGTTACTGTACTATTTAATAGTGATAGTGTACTTGAAGGTTTTTTTGAAAGTTTGAGTTTGCAAAGCAATCAAAACTTTATCGTATACATGATTGATAACAGTTATTCGGAAGAATCAGAAAAATTTATTAAGTCACTAGTTGAAAATTTTAATATAAAAAATAAGATAAGACATATTATTAATTCAGCAAATGAAGGCGTTGCTAAAGGTAATAATCAAGGTATCGAGTTAGCTATAAAAGATGGTTGTGATTACATTCTTATTGGAAATAATGATGTCGAATTTTATCAGAAAGATCTCTTTGATGTTCTTGTTAAAAAATGTGAAATAAATAAGATTGTTGCTCCAAAGGTGTTATATCATAATACAAATCAAATCTGGTTTGCAGGTGGACATATTAATAAATATAAAGCTCTTGCAATTCATGAAAATGAGTATGCAGAAAGCAGGGATGAAGTGGAAAGATTTACAGAATATGCACCTACATGCTTCGTATTATTTCACAAAGAAGTTTTCGAAAAAGTAGGGGTAATGGACGAAAAATATTTTGTGTATTGGGACGATACGGATTTTATGGTAAGAGCAGTAAAATTAGGATTCAAAATATTGTATCTGCCATCTTATGTAATTCAGCATAAAGTAAGTATTAGTACAGGTGGAAGAAGTTCTTTATTTTCAACTTACTATTTTTTGAGAAACAGACTTTATTTTATTAAAAAACATTTTAAAGGTCTGTCTTTTGTTTCGTCATTGTGTTATACATACTTTACTTCTGTTGCTAAAATTGTATTGTATGATATGAAAAGAAAAAAAGTCATTATAAAGGCAATTCGAGATTCTAAGGTGATGTAATATGAATTATATTGATTTTTTTCTTTTTGCAGAAGAGCATATTGTAAGCTTGATTTTTTTTTCAATAACAATAATTATGTGTTATTTCTTGCTTTATAGGAAATACATTCAATCTATCTTTGATCCTTTTTTTTTAATAGTGTCCATTTCTGGATTATCTACATCTACTGTTTTTTTTTTATATTTTAATAGTGCCATTAGTGATGAATTGTTTTATAGATTTATTTGTACAGAATTAGCTTTTTTTGCAGGCTTTTTTTTACTTAAACCAATAAAATTTGATAATTATTTAAAAAATAGAAACATAAAAATTTCGAATACATTTAACGAAAAATTTACAAGTATCTTATTTTATCTTTCAAGCTTGTTGCATATTTTTTTTCAACTTCTAACATATATAGTCGTAGGAATTCCGATATTATTAGATTCTAGAATGTCGACTTTTGCCGGAGGAAGTGGTTTTGGTTTTGTGGGCAGATTACTAGAAGTGGTAAGTGTTGTAGGTACTTTTATATTACTTTACAGAGTGTTTTATTGTAAGGAAATCTCAAAAATGGGAAAACTATATAATTATCTTTATTTATTTTCAGTGATTATATTTTTATTATTGTCTGGAAATAAGACAAATTTAATTTTTTTAGTATACTATTTGTTCTTTTTAAACTTATTTATGCTTAAAATAAAAGGAAATTCAGTAGCAGGAGTAATAAAAAAAATATCTAAGTTTCAAAAAATTCTAATTTTATCTTCAATTCCTCTAATATTTGTTGTAATGTATGTTCAGCTTGTAAATTCTGGAAGTGAATCGGAAGATTCTCCTTTATTGGCATTAGGACAACGAATAATTTCTTTTGGTGATATTTATTATATGACTTTCCCCGACAATGTTATTAGAATTATGAATCATGACAGTGGCCTATTACAGTTGTTTAAAGATCCTTTGGGCATGCTTCGTATAGTTTCATGGGAAAAACTTCCATTAGATTGTGGTGTTGAGATATATCAATATCATTATCCAAATGGTACTCTTTCAGGACCTAATGCTAGGTACAATTATTTCGCTATTCTATATTTTGGAACTTTAGGACAGATTATTTACTGTTTTATACTTGGATTAATTACCTCGTTTATGAGAAATACATTTTTTAAACTCCTGCCTAATAATATTATTTATGGCGCTATTTACACACTTTTTTCTTTTAATTTGATTTATATATTTCAAGATCAAGCGTTTACAGTGGCTAGGTTTTTTAATATAATTGCAATAGTTCCAGTTCTGATTATTTTTACTCTTGTAATTCAATATATTTTAGAGTTTAACCCTATGAATTATTTAGTGATCTCTAAAAAAAATATTCAAAAATTATAATATGAATAATAATAAAATAAAAAAAGCATTAATTTGTGGCGTTTCGGGCCAAGATGGAGCCTATTTGTCTCAACTTTTACTAGAAAAAGGTTATGAAGTATATGGAGGGTCAAGAGATGTTCACAACACTTCATTCAGAAATCTCGAGAAACTAAACATTCTTGATAAGATTAATGTGGTTTCGATTACTTTAAACGATTTTAGAAGTGTTTTTCAGACGATCAATAAAATTAATCCAGACGAAATATACAATCTTGCAGGGCAAAGTTCTGTTGCTCTATCTTTTGAACAGCCTGTTGAAACTATGGAAAGTATTATAACAGGAACGTTAAATTTGCTAGAGGCAATTAGATTTTCGGGGCAATCAATTAAATTTTATAATGCAGGTTCTAGTGAGTGTTTTGGTAATGCAGATCATGCTGTAGATGAGGAGACTCCATTTAGACCGAGAAGCCCTTATGGTGTTGCAAAAGCCACTGCCTTTTGGCAAGTTGCCAATTATAGAGAAGCATATAATTTATTTGCGTGCACAGGCATACTTTTTAATCATGAATCACCTCTTAGAAAAGATAGATTTGTTACTAAAAAAATTATCTCAACGGCTTTTAGAATTTCACAGGGCGAAAATATAAAGTTAAATCTCGGAAATATTAATATTCATAGAGATTGGGGATGGGCACCTGAATATGTTGAGGCAATGTGGTTAATGCTACAGGAAGAAAAACCAGATGACTTTGTTATTGCTACGGGTAAAACCACTAGTTTGGAAAGTTTTATTAAAATTACTTTTGAATTACTTAACCTAAACTGGAAAGATCATGTAACTGTAGATGAACTTTTAATGCGTCCAACCGATATTTCTGTTGGTTATGCAAATCCTTCGAAAGCAAAAAAAATCTTAAATTGGGAAGCAAAGAATGAAATTGCGGACATAATTAAGCTAATGTTGGATGATGAAGAAAAACAAATAAATAAATAAATAAATCATGAATCAATCGCGTACCATAGGGATTAATTTGCTTTACATGAATCGCCGTCTTTCAGGCGGATCTATTACGTATGGTATTAATCTGATCAATGAGCTTATAAAGCTTGATACAATCAATAAATATATAATTTATGTTAATAAAGATTGTATCGATCTACCGATTTTAACTAGTCCCAATTTCAAAATTAAAGTAATACCTTTTTATAATAAAGTTGTTTATGTTAGATACTTTTGGGAACAACTTTTATTTCCGTTTTATTTATTAAAAGATAATTTGGACTTATTGCATTCATTAGGGTATGTAGGACCAGTATTTTGTCCAACAAAGCATATAGTATCAATCTTAGACTTAAATTATAAAAGACATGCTGAGAGTATGTCATATTCTAAAAAAGTTCTTTTAGGCTCGATGGTAAAATTGATGTCTATATTTTCTAATAAAATTATCACTATTTCCGAATTTTCAAAAAAAGAAATTTCGGAAGGATTAAATGTCAAAGGAAATAAAATAACTGTAACCCATTTATCTGGCTCGAATGATCAATATGAAAATAGATTTGATATTGACATAAAATCTTTATATAATATTAAATCTGACTATATTATTGCCTTTGGAAGTCCTAGTTCTCATAAAAATATTATGGGCCTAATTTTAGCATTTTCAGATTTACAAAAAAAATGTTCTAATGTTATTTTAATTTTAGTTGGGCATCAGCATAATAATAAAGAATTACAAGATTATATTATAAGCCTTGATTTAAAAGAAAAAATTCTTTTTACTGGGTTTGTACCAGATGAACATATATTTCCACTAATAAGCGCATCCAAGTTGTTTGTTTTTCCTTCATTTTATGAAGGTTTTGGGATTCCCCTTCTTGACGCTCAATCAACAGGTACTCCAGTAGCTTGCAGTATTGCTGCTTCTTTACCAGAAGTGGGGAATGATGGGGCATTATACTTTAATCCTAATAATACTAGTGAAATGGAAGCAGTAATGTTAAAAATTTTGAAAGATGATTCAGTAAGAGAAGATTTAATTAAAAAAGGATTAATTAATAGAGGTGGTTTTAGTTGGAAAAAAACTGCGGAAAAAACTTTAGAATGCTATAATCTCAACAATTAAATTTAATGAAAATATCAATTATCACAGTCGTTTATAATAATGAAAGAACTATAAAAGATGCTTTAGAATCGGTTCTTGGACAAACTTATAAAGATATAGAATACGTAATTATTGATGGAAAGTCTAAGGACAATACTGTATCAATTATTAAAGAATATGAAGACAAATTAGGTTATTTTGTATCGGAAAAAGATAATGGATTATATGATGCAATGAATAAAGGTATTCAATCCGCGACCGGAGATATAATTGGAATATTAAATTCAGATGATTTATATCAAGATTCTGAAGTTTTAGCAGATGTTATGAAACAATTTAGCATTGATTCTGATTTGGACATTTTGTATGGGAATCTTGTGTATGTAAAAAGTGATGATACTAATGTAGTTGTAAGAAATTGGAAATCAAAGCCATATTATAATAATTTTTTTGAGAATGGAAATGTTCCACCACATCCTACATTATTTGTAAAAAGGGCTGTTTATGATAAAGTGGGATTATTTAATTTAGATTATAAGTTAGCTGCGGATTATGAATTGATGTTTAGAATGTTGAAAAAACATACTTTTAAAATTAAGTACATTGATAGGCTAATTGTTAAAATGAGATTAGGTGGAGCTACAAATCAAAGTTTTACAAATATTCTTAATCAGAATAAAGAAATTGTTAGGGCATGGAAAAATAATTCCTATAGAGCCCCATTTTATTTAATGCCAATGAGGATATTTAAGCGGTTAATTCAATTTATTTAAGAGATAAAATATTTAAAGCAAAATGAAAATTTTATTAACTGGTTCAAGTGGCTTTCTTGGAAAATTTATTTGTGAACAATTAAACCATGAAAATGAAATCTTTGAACTATCAAGAAATTCTTGTACTTATAAGTGTTCGTTAGATAAAGAGATTCCAAGTTTTAACCATAGTTTTGATCTTGTAATACATGCTGCGGGTAAGGCACACAGCGTTCCAAAAACAGAAACACAAAAAAAAGAATTTTATAATGTGAATGTTTTAGGAACCAAAAACTTATTAAAGGGATTAGAAAATTCAACTATTCCTAAAGAATTTGTTTTTATAAGTTCAGTAGCAGTCTATGGACAAGAAATCGGTAAAGAAATTGATGAAAATTTCATTTTGGGTGCTACTGATCCATACGGCTTAAGTAAAATAGAGGCTGAAAAAGTTGTGTCGAAATGGTGTAAGGAAAGAAATGTTATTTGTACAATTTTACGTTTGCCATTATTAGTGGGAGAAAATGCTCCTGGAAATTTGGGTTCCATGGTAAGTGCGATTGATAAAGGATATTATTTTAATGTCGCAGGAGGAAAAGCTCGAAAAAGTATGGTTTTGGCTAAAGATGTAGCTTCAATAATTATAAAGGGAGCTAAAATAGGAGGTACTTACAATTTGACTGACGGATGTCATCCCACTTTTAATGATTTAAGTGCCGCTATCTCAATCAATATGAATAAAAAGAAACCAAAAAACTTATCAATGAATTTAGCTTTGTTTATTGGAAAGTTTGGTGATTTTTTTGGCAAGAGAGCACCAATCAATACTTCGAAAGTTAGAAAGATGACTTCAGATTTAACGTTTAATGATAATAAAGCAAAAATGTTATTTGACTGGAAACCGCAATCGGTAATAGACTATATAAATAATAATAAAATATAAAATTTTAAAAATGAAAATTGCACTTATAACAGGAATTACGGGACAAGATGGTTCATACTTAGCAGAACTATTATTAGAAAAAGGTTATATGGTTCATGGCGTTAAAAGAAGAGCTTCTTCTTTTAATACACAACGTATCGATCATATTTATCAAGATCAACATGAAGCCCATGTTAATTTTAAGTTGCACTATGGTGATTTAACAGATTCTACGAATGTTATTAGAATTATTCAAGAAGTTCAGCCAGATGAAATATATAATTTAGGAGCAATGAGCCACGTAAAAGTGTCGTTTGATTCTCCGGAGTATGTTGCTAATGTAGATGGTATTGGTACTTTACGAATTTTAGAAGCAGTACGAATTTTGGGGTTAGAAAAGAAAACTCGTATTTATCAGGCATCAACATCTGAATTGTATGGTGGTTTAGCTGAGAATAAAAATGCAAAAGGTTTCTATGATGAAAACTCTCCTTTTTATCCACGCTCACCTTATGGAGTAGCAAAAATTTATGGTTTCTGGATCACTAAAAATTACAGAGAGGCTTATGATATATTTGCTTGTAATGGAATTTTGTTTAATCACGAATCACCTCGTAGAGGAGAAACTTTTGTAACAAGAAAAATTACTATGGCCACTGCAGCGATTGCTTTAGGGGAACAGGATTGTTTATATTTAGGAAATCTAGATGCGCAACGTGATTGGGGACATGCTAAAGACTACGTGGAAGCTATGTGGCGAATTCTTCAACAAGATGTTGCAGAAGACTATGTTATTGCAATGGGGGAAACGACCTATGTTCGTGATTTCGTTCGAATGTCATTTGCTGAAGTAGGAATAGATATTGAATTTAAAGGAGAAGGAGTAAATGAAAAAGGATATGTGGCTTCTTGCAGTAATCCAAATTATCAATTAGAGATTGGTAAACAGGTAATTGCAGTAGACCCACAATACTTCCGTCCGACAGAAGTAGACTTACTTATCGGAGATCCAACAAAATCAAAAACAAAATTGGGATGGGTAGCTAAATATGATTTAGCTGGTTTAGTAAGAGAAATGATGATATCTGATCTTGCATATGTTCAAAGAGAGAAGATGTTAAATGAAGTAAGATCAGCTATTAGATATTAACTAGATATATTATAATAATTTGTATTCTGGATTGAGAAAAGGAACATTATGAACTTACAAGATAAAATATACATAGCTGGACATAGAGGTATGGTTGGGTCAGCCATCTTACGTCAACTGAAAGAAAAAGGATATACAAACTTTGTATTGAAGAGCTCTTCAGAACTTGACTTAAGAAATCAACAAGCTGTGGCAGATTTCTTTGCTGAAGAAAAACCAGATTATGTTTTTTTGGCCGCAGCAAAAGTTGGAGGGATTATTGCTAATAATACTTACAAAGGAGATTTTATTTATGAAAATCTTATGATACAAAACAACATAATTCATCAATCCTATTTAAATGATGTAAAGAAATTGATGTTTTTAGGATCTTCTTGTATCTATCCTAAAATGGCTCCTCAGCCATTAAAGGAAGAATATATGCTTACCGGAGAATTGGAACCCACTAATGAGCCGTATGCAATCGCAAAAATTGCAGGTATTAAAATGTGCGATGCCTACAGAGACCAGTTTGGCTGTAATTATATTTCTGTAATGCCTACAAATTTGTATGGGCCTAATGATAATTATGATTTAAAAAATTCACATGTTCTTCCAGCAATGCTAAGAAAATTTATTACTGCCAAGCGCAATAATGAAGCCGCAGTAACTATTTGGGGAACAGGAAGTCCGAAAAGAGAATTTTTACATGCAGATGATCTTGCAGAGGCCTGTTTGTATTTAATGGAAAATTATAACGAACAAGGATTAGTAAATATTGGAGTAGGAGAAGACATCTCGATTTTAGACTTGGCTATTTTGGTGAAAAAGATAGTAGGTTTTGAAGGAGAAATTCTAACAGATACTTCTAAACCTGATGGAACTCCTCGAAAACTTATGGATGTTTCAAAATTAAACAGTTTTGGATGGAAAGCTAAAACTAGTCTAGAGGAAGGTATTAAGAAAGTCTATGAAGAAGTAAAAGATACTAACTGGGAGTAAATCATAAAATGAAATATACAATTTTAGGGCTTGTTTTAATGATTATCATGTTGCTTTATTTTAAAGTTGCAGATCGTTTTAATATAATCGACAAACCTAACCAAAGGAGTTCTCACACAGAAATAACTTTAAGAGGCGGAGGAATCATTTTTTGGTTTTCTGCCTTGCTTTATTTTGTACAGCATATTCAAAATAATTACTTTTTCTTCACGGGTATAACTTTAGTTAGCTTGGTAAGCTTTTGGGATGATATTCAAAGTTTATCAAATAAAATTAGAATTGGGGTGCATTTTCTTTCAATTACTTTAATTTTTTATGATCTAGATTTATTCCATTTATTGCCTATTTGGGGAGTTATAGTTTCATATGTCCTAGCCATAGGATTAATAAATGCTTATAACTTCATGGATGGGATTAATGGTATCACGGGATTGTATACCTTAGTAGTTATGAGTTCACTTTTATATGTGAATACTAAAAATCAGCTTTTTACCGATGGAACTTTTGTAAAATATGCAATGATTGCAAGTTTAGTTTTTTTATTTTTTAATTATAGAAGAAAGGCTAAATGCTTTGCTGGAGATGTTGGAAGTATTGCTATCGCTTTCTGGATAATTTATTTGGTTTTAAAATTAATTCTCGCAACAGAATCAATTATTTGGTTATTGTTTTTAGGGGTATATGGAGTAGATGCTGTCTGCACAATTTTACATAGACTTTACTTGAAACAAAATATTTTTGAAGCCCATCGTTTGCATCTATACCAAGTACTCAGTAATGAATATAAGATACAACACAGGGTAGTTTCGTTGCTATATGCAATTGTACAGGCAGGGATTTCTTTTTTAGTTATTTTTCTTTATCAAAAAGTTCAAGATTCTATTGTGTTCTTAATTGTAATTTTGCCCTTATTGTTACTTTACTCTTCAAAATTTTATTTGTTAAATAAAAGTAATTTACGATTGAATCATGGAGCCTAAAATAATTCAGGGAGGAAAGTTTTCAGATTATCGAGGAAGCATATCATATGTTAATGATTTTAGCTTTATTGGTATTGAAAGGTTTTATATTATAAGTAACTCAAACGAAAACCCGATTAGGGCTTGGCAGGGGCATAAATTAGACGCTAAAAATTTTTATTGTCTTTCAGGTTCTTTTAATATTCATTTTATAAAAATTGATAATTGGGAAAATCCTTCAAAAGATTTGGTTGTTGAGACTGTTTTTGTTTCTGAATCTGACAGTAAAATTGTTCACATACCTGCTGGTTATGCAAATGCAGTAGAATCGCTAGATGAAAATTCAAAATTAATATCTTTTTCTACATTGCCATTGAGTAATGTTAGTGAGGACGATATTCGTTATCCATTCGATTATTGGCTTTTTAATAATGATAAATAAGAGAATTTATTTATCATTATCTCAAGAAAGCGGATTTGAGCAAGAATATATTCAGTACGCTTTAAAGTCAAATTGGATTACTTCTGGAGGACCAAATGTCGAGGAGTTTGAAAATAGACTTGAGGGTTACTTTGGAGATGAATATTTTATTGCCGCTTCAAATTCTGGAACATCTGCTATACATTTAGCTCTAATCTTATTAGGTATTAGAGCAGGTGATGAGATAATTTGCCAAAGTATGACTTTTTCGGCTTCAGCAAATCCAATTTTATATCAGAATGCATGTCCGATATTTGTAGATAGCGAAGTTGATACTTGGAATATTTGTCCAGAATATTTAGAAATTGCTATAAAAGATCGAATTAAAAAGGGAAAAAAACCAAAAGCAATTATAGCTGTTCATCTGTATGGCATGCCTTATAAAATTGATGAAATTCACGCGATTTCTGATAAATATCAAATACCAGTTATTGAGGATAGTGCTGAAGCCCTTGGAAGCAGTTACAAGGGGAAAAAATGTGGTAGTTTTGGAGCTTTTGGTATTTTATCTTTCAACGGAAATAAAATTATTACTACTTCAAGCGGAGGAGCATTGATTTCAAATTCTAAAGAGACAAAAGAGAAAGCAATTTTTTATGCTACACAGTCAAAAGATTTAGCTGTACATTATGAGCATAGTGAAATAGGGTATAATTACAGAATGAGTAATATTTGTGCAGGAATAGGTCTTGGACAAATGGAAATCTTAGAAAAGAATATTGCTTTAAGACAAAATAATCATTTGTTTTACAGAGATATTTTTAAAGAATTTGAAAATGTAAAGCTCTTTGATACTATAAACGATGACTTTTTCTCCAATTATTGGTTAAATGCAATATTACTTGAAACAGTAGAAGAAAGGGAAAGTTTAAGACTTGCTTTTGAAGAAGCTAACATAGAGAGTCGCCCATTATGGAAACCAATGCATTTACAACCAATTTTTGAGAAATATCCATTTTATGGCAATAGTATTTCTGAACAGTTATTTGAAAAAGGATTATGTTTGCCATCAGGGTCGAATTTAACTGATATAGATAAAAGCAGAATAAAAGAAGTTATTATTAATTTCTTTAAATCAATATAAAATTTAAAAATGAAAATTGAAGAAACATTTATAAAAGATTTAGTAGTTTTAGAACCAACAGTATTTGGAGACGAAAGAGGCTACTTTTTTGAATCTTACAGTAAAACTAAATTTGAAGATTTAGGAATTAATATTGAATTTGTTCAAGATAATCAATCATTCTCAAAAAAAGGAACTTTAAGAGGGTTGCATTACCAAAATCCTCCATTCGCACAGACAAAATTAGTTCGCGTTTTAGAAGGGGAAATTATTGATGTTGCGGTAGATTTAAGAAAAGATTCTCCTACTTATGGAAAAGCATTTAGTGTTTTATTATCAGCAGAGAATAAAAAACAATTATTAGTTCCGCAAGGATTTGCACACGGATTTTCTGTTATTAGTGAAACAGCTTCAGTAATGTATAAATGCGATCAATTTTACAACAAAGCCTCTGAGGGTGGAATTAAATATGATGATCCGTCTTTGAAGATTGATTGGGGAATGAATCTGGATGAAGCAATAGTTTCAGAAAAAGATCAAATTCTCCCTTTTATTGAAAATTGTAATAGTTTATTTTAATGAAAAAAATTCTAGTAACTGGTGCAACAGGACAATTAGGATCAGAACTTTCAGTTTTAGCACCTTCTTATCCGCAATATGAATGGGTCTTTGCAGATAGAACGCAAATTACATTGGATAACTTAGAAATGCTTCAATCTCAATTAGAAGTAATTCGTCCTGATATTGTATTTAATTGTGGAGCTTATACAGCTGTTGACAAAGCTGAATCAGAAAAAGATTTAGCTTTTAAAGTAAATCATTTGGCAATAGAGTTAATAGCAAAATATACTAAAGAAAATAACGTCAAATTAATTCATGTTTCGACGGATTATGTTTTTGACGGTTCTTCATCAATTGCTTTAAATGAAGAAGCTGAAACTAATCCAATAAATGTTTACGGAGAAAGTAAATTGGCAGGTGAAATTGCTTGTTTGAAAGAAAACCCACAAGCTGTTATAATTAGAACTTCATGGGTTTATAGCAAATTTGGAAATAATTTTGTTAAAACTATGCAGCGACTAATGCAGGAAAGAGATGAAATTAATGTGGTAAATGATCAAATAGGTTCACCAACTTATGCTGCTGATTTAGCGCAAGCAATGATTGATATCATCGAATTTCCGAAATGGATTTCTGGGATTTACAATTATTCGAACGAAGGCGAAATTAGTTGGTTTGAATTTGCAGAAAGTATTAAAGAACTTGGAGATTATAATTGTAAAGTTAGAGGGATTCCATCTTTATCTTATCCAACTCCAGCAAAAAGGCCAAGTTATTCGTTGTTGAATAAAGGAAAAATAAAAGAATTTTATAATGTAGCTATTCCTCATTATAAAGAAAGTTTAAAGAAAATGTTTGCTTAAATTAAAAGGATTTGAAGATTTGCATTACAGAATTTCAAAATTAAAAGGAATCTAAAATCTAAAATCTAAAATCTAAAATCTAAAATCGAAATATATGAAAGGAATTATATTAGCAGGAGGTTCTGGCACAAGATTGCATCCCTTGACATTAGCGGTAAGTAAACAGCTGATGCCAGTTTATGATAAACCTATGATTTATTATCCGTTATCAACTTTGATGATGGCAGGAATTAATGAAATTCTAATTATATCGACTCCTCACGATCTACCACATTTTAAAAAACTTTTGGGTAATGGTAGTACAATTGGTTGTAAGTTTAGTTATGCTGAACAGCCAAATCCAAACGGTTTGGCACAAGCTTTCGTAATTGGCGAAGAGTTTATAGGAAAAGACAAAGTAGCTTTAGTTCTTGGAGACAATATTTTCTTTGGAACCAATATGCAACAGCTTTTAAAAGACAATGCTGATCCAGAAGGAGGAGTTGTTTTTGCTTACCATGTTTCAGATCCTGAAAGGTATGGAGTGGTTGAATTTGATGAAAATAAAAATGCTATTTCTATTGAAGAGAAGCCGTTGGAGCCAAAATCTAATTATGCAGTTCCAGGACTTTATTTCTACGATAATTCTGTTGTTGAAATTGCCAAAAATATTAAGCCGAGCGCCCGCGGTGAATATGAAATTACAGACGTAAACAAAGTGTATCTTGAGAAAGGAAAATTAAAAGTAGGTATCTTAAGCAGAGGAACAGCTTGGTTGGATACAGGAACTTTTAATAGTTTGATGCAAGCTGGACAATTTGTACAAGTTCTTGAAGAAAGACAAGGGCTAAAAGTAGGTTGTATTGAAGAAATAGCATGGAGGCATGGATTTATTAATGATGCTCAACTTGAAGAATTGGCCCAACCCTTACTTAAATCAGGTTATGGAACCTATCTTTTAGACTTTTTGAAGCAAAAGAAAAAAGGTGTTAAAATTTAATTTGAGCCACGAACTAATTGTTTAAAACCTTTAATTTGTATTTTTGTATAAAGTTCAAATTTTACTGACTTAAAAAAAGCTAAATTGAATACAGAAAAACCAAATAATATAACTTCCTTGCTATATAAAACCTTTTCTCCAAGAAATCTGAGGGCAAATATCAATAATTTGAGTTATCTGCCTAGGTGGATTATTATTGCTATTGACGTAATGGTTCTGTTTTTTTCTTTTTCCTTTACTTATTTACTTTTTGATGGAACTGCAATAGGGTATATTATAACATCTCATGATTTTTATTTTGTAGCTAGTTTAATAATTGTCAATATATTTTTCTTTTGGCTTTTTAGAACATACTCGGGAATTATTAGACATTCGTCGTATATAGATGCGATAAAACTGCTTTTTTCACAAATGTCAGTTTTAGTTTTCTTTCTTTTTATAAATCTAGTATTTGAGTTATACACAGGCCATAAAGCTTTTTTAAATACGGCTCTATTTATAAATTTAGTTTTATCTTTTTGTGGACTGTTTTTATATCGTGTAATTGTAAAGCAAACTTTTGAGATGTATTTTTCAGAAAAAGCTACTACCAAACTTGTAAGAACAGTTATTTACGGTACAGATGCAAATGCAATTTCAGTAGCAAATGCCTTAAAATTTGAAACGCCTTCTCGATTTAAAATAGTTGGTTTTGTAGATAAGAATAATCAGAATGCGTCTAAACGTATGCTTGATTTACCCATTTTGATTTTAAGAAAGAAGCTTCCTGCATTAATGAGGTCTGTTGCTGCAGAGGGAGTAATTATAGCGGATAAAAGTTTGACTAAAGATGAACAGCTTATTATTGTTGATCAATGTCTAGAATTTAATTATAGAGTATATACCGTTCCGTTGATTTCTGATTGGGAAAATCAAAAAGAGATTTCTCAGAAAGTCAAAAATATTCAGATTGAAGATTTGTTAGAAAGAAAACCGATAGTTCTAGACAGTAAATCCATTTCTAAACAATTAAAAGACAAAACTATTTTAATTACTGGAGCAGCTGGGTCAATTGGAAGTGAGATTGTAAGACAGGTTCTAAATTTCAATCCAAAAAATGTTATTGTTTTAGATCATGCTGAGACACCTTTGCATAATTTATGTTTAGAAACTCAATCAATGAATTTCAGCACAAAAATTGTGGCTGTAATTGCAGATGTAAGAAGTAAGAAAGCGCTTGAAAAAGTATTTAAAAGCTATAATCCTCATGTTGTTTTCCATGCTGCCGCATATAAACATGTGCCTTTGATGGAAGAAAATCCTTCGCAAGCAATTCAAACTAATATTAAAGGGACGAAAAACCTTGCTGATTTAGCTTGTGAATATCATGTAAAGAAATTTGTAATGGTTTCTACAGATAAAGCTGTGAATCCAAGTAACGTAATGGGAGCGAGTAAACGTATTGCTGAAAAATATGTTCAGTCTTTATTCTTAAAGAATCAACGAGAAAATGTTGAAGGTGGTACAAAATTCATTACAACTCGTTTTGGAAATGTTCTAGGGTCAAATGGATCTGTAGTTCCTTTATTTACCAAACAAATTGCAGAAGGAGGGCCAGTAACAATTACTCATCAGGATATTATACGTTATTTTATGACAATTCCAGAAGCTTGTCAACTTGTATTAGAAGCAGGAGCAATGGGTAATGGTGGAGAAATCTATATTTTTGATATGGGTAAACCAGTTAGAATTATTGATTTAGCACGCAAAATGATTAAGCTGGCGGGTTTTATTCCAGATAAGGAAATTAAAATTAAAATTGTAGGTCTAAGGCCTGGAGAAAAGCTTTATGAAGAATTATTAAATGATACATCTAAAACTCTTCCAACATATCATAATAAGATTATGATTGCACAAGAAATTCAAGACGAATATGAAACTCTTCATAATGATGTTGATGAATTAATTGGTATTGCTGATTTTTATGAAAATGATGATATTGTCGCTAAGATGAAAAAAATTGTTCCAGAATTTAAAAGCATGAATTCTGCTTTTGAGGTTTTAGACAAATAATCTAAAGACAAAATATAAATTCTAATATAATCAAAAGGTGTTTTTTTAAACGCCTTTTGACATTTTTAAATAAATTTTAAAATGTTAAAAATCTTGTTAATTTTTTAGATAAGATTTTTTTAGTTCTTTTAAATGGATTCTAAAAACACAAATGACTGGCTGTTTGAAATAACACCCAAAAATAAATTTTTCGCTCTAAATTTTAAAGAGATTTGGCAATATAGAGATTTATTGATGCTCTTTGTAAAAAGAGATATAATTACGGTATATAAGCAGACAATTCTAGGACCTCTTTGGTATCTAATTCAGCCTCTATTTACTTCTATAACTTTTACTATTATATTCAATAATGTCGCAGGAATTAAGACTGGTGGTATTCCGCCATTTTTATTTAATCTTGGTGGAATTATGGTTTGGAATTATTTTACTGCTTGTTTAAATGGGACTTCAGATACATTTAAATCTAATGCAGGAATATTTGGCAAAGTATACTTTCCTAGAATTATCACCCCTTTATCTATTGTGATTTCAAACTTGATCAAATTTGGAATTCAATTTTGCATATTTGTTGTTTTCTATATTTTCTTTTTTTTGCAAGGTGCAGATCTAAGCTTAAATATATCATTACTTTTTTTTCCTGTTTTAATTGCATTCATGGGAATTTTGGGGTTAGGCTTGGGGATGATGATTTCCTCAACGGTTACAAAATATAGAGATTTAAATAATTTAGTCGGATTTGGAGTGCAGTTATTGATGTATATATCTGCTGTGATGTATCCGATGGAATTGATAAAAGAAAAACTTCCAAAATTAGGTTGGATTGTCCAATATAATCCCTTAGCTTATGTAATCGAAACGTCTCGTTATATGCTTTTGAATATTGGTAGTATATCAATGTTGGGTTTATTATATACAACAGTAATCACATTGGTTGTTTTCTTTGCTGGATTATTGGTTTTTAATAGAACAGAAAAAAGCTTTATAGATACTGTATAAATGGAAGATATAATATTAAAAGCCGAAAACATTTCAAAGCAATATCGTTTAGGAGAAGTTGGCACAGGAACTTTAAAACATGATTTAAATAGATGGTGGCACAAAATTCGTGGCAAAGAAGATCCATATTTAAAAATTGGAGATGTAAATGATCGCTCAAAAAAGGGGGATTCAGATTATGTTTGGGCTTTGCAGGATATTAGTTTTGAAGTAGAACGTGGAGAAGTTTTAGGTATTATTGGAAAAAATGGTGCTGGAAAATCTACACTTTTAAAAATTCTTTCTAAAGTTACAGCTCCGACAACTGGTAGTATAAAATCTCGCGGACGTATTGCTTCTTTATTAGAAGTTGGAACAGGGTTTAATGGCGAAATGACCGGACGAGAAAACATATTTCTAAACGGAGCCATATTAGGTATGACCAAAAAAGAAATTACATCAAAACTTGACGAGATTATAGAGTTTTCTGGATGTGAGCGTTATATAGATACTCCTGTGAAAAGATATAGCTCTGGTATGACTGTTCGTCTGGCTTTTGCTGTTGCAGCTTTTTTAGAACCCGAGATTTTAGTTATCGATGAGGTTTTAGCCGTTGGTGATGCTGAGTTTCAGAAAAAAGCAATTGGCAAAATGCAAGATATCTCAAAAGGACAAGGAAGAACAGTTTTATTTGTTAGTCATAACATGGCTGCAGTTAAGCAGTTATGTACAAGAGGTGTTGTTTTAGAATTTGGTAAAGTTGCATTTCAGGGAGGAATTACTGATTCTATTAATTTTTATTTAAATTCAAATAAAAAAAGAAACGTAAATGTTGAAGTTGTTATTTCTGAGGAAAATAGGAAGTTTGAAACTACAAGAGAAATTGAGATTTTAAAGGTAAAATTGTTTAATCCACTATATGATAACTGTTTTGCATCAAATCAGAAGATTATGTTAGGAATGGAAGTGAAAATAAATAAATTAGTTCCTAATTTTAGAATTGCAGGCTCTATTTTTAATGATGATGAAATTAAGGTAGGAACATTTTTTACAAATGTTAAGAATTTGCAAACTTTACACGAAAATCTATCCCTAGAGCTATCTTTGATTAATCATAATCTTGCTAAAGGGACTTATTATTTTGCATTTTCAGTTGGAAGAGGAGATGAAGAATATGGAAATGTTGAATTTGATATTGTTTATGATGTTTTAACTTTTGAAATAACTCATAAAAATAATATTATTGATCCTATTAATAAATGGCCAAAAAATTGGGGAAATATCTCTTTTCAAGCAAACTTAAAACTGTTAGATGAGTAAAGATTTTATCAATATTTCTTTCAAAACTGAAAATTTGGATAGATTTTATGTGAGGACTTCAGTCTTTAATGCATTAAAAGCGATACTTCCTAAGTTTGAAAATAACTTGTTAGACATTGGATGTGGTAAAATGCCCTACAAGGAATATATCTTAAAAAACAGTAGTGTTGATAATTATGTAGGACTGGACATAGAAGAAGCTTTGATTTATGATTCAAATATATATCCTGATTTTACTTGGGATGGGAAAAAAATGCCTTTTGAAGATGATAGTTTTGATTGCGCATTTGGCACTGAAGTTTTAGAACATTGTCCTAATCCAGAAGTTGTTTTAAAAGAGGTTTATCGTGTTTTAAAATCTGAGGGTATTTTTTTCTTTACTGTTCCTTTTCTATGGAATCTGCACGAGGTACCTCATGACGAGTATCGTTACACACCTTTTTCTTTGAAACGTCATCTTGAAAATTCGGGATTTAACAATATCGAAATAAAAGCTTTAGGGGGCTGGCATGCTTCGATGGCTCAAATGCTAGGCTTATGGCTTAGAAGGTCTCCGATGAATCCTATAAAAAGAAAGGTTTTATCTTTTTTGTTAAAACCAATAGTTCTTTTTCTGATAAAAAAAGATAAGAATCTAAAAGTAAATTTTATTGAGGGTCAAATGATAACTGGATTATATGGTATTGCAAAAAAATAGAATTGCGATGGTATCACCATCGTTTGATGCTTATTCTGAAACATTTATTCAAGCGCAGAAAAATGGGTTAGAGGCTGAAGTTTTCTACTATTATGGAGGAAATCTACCAACACACTTAGAAAATTTTGGTTTACTTCTTTTAAAAAGAAACTTTTTATTGTACAAAATAATGCGAAAGTTTCGACTTACAAGTTTTAGTCCAGGCGAATTAGCTTTAATAGCATCTTTGAAGCAAAACAAAATCAAATTAGTTTTTGCTCAATATGGTCCAGTTGCTCATCGTTTGGTAAAGATTTGTAAATATTTGAACATACCATTGATTACTCATTTTCACGGATATGATGCATCTATTTATTCTACTATTGAAGATTGCAATAGATATGATGAAGTTTTTAATTATAGCAAATTTGTAATTGCAGTTTCTACTTCTATGACGAAACGATTGATTGAACTTGGATGTTCCGCAGAAAAAATCGTTTATAATGTTTATGGACCTAATAAGTTTTTTGATAATTTATCTCCTAAATTTAGTGAAGAGACTTTTATTGCTATAGGTCGTTTTGTAGAAAAAAAAGCTCCTTATTATACAATTCTAGCTTTTAATCAGGTTTTAAAAAAATATCCAGATGCTAAATTAATTATTGGGGGTGATGGTAATTTATTTGAAGTTTGTAAAAATTTAATTCGTTATTTAAAAATTGAAAAGAATGTTTTCTTACCAGGTGTTTTGTCAAAAGAAGAATTTATCTTTTATCTAGAAAATTCACGTGCTTTTGTCCAACATTCTATTACAGCTATTAATGGGGATCAGGAGGGGACTCCTGTTGCTGTTTTAGAAGCTAGTGCTGCTGGCTTACCAGTTATAGCGACATTTCATGCCGGAATTCCTGATGTTATTACTAATGAAGAAACAGGATTGTTAGTTGAAGAACACGATATAGATGTAATGGCTCAAAAAATGATTCTTTTGTTAGAAAACAAGGAGTTGGCCATAAAACTAGGAAAGAATGGAAAACAAAGGATAAAATCTAATTTCTCTCAGAAGAGACATTTAGATGTTCTAAATAAATTAATTGCAGATGCGGTTTTAACGAGGTAAAATAAATAAAAATGTTATTTTCAATTTTAATAGCCAATTTCAATAATGGTGATTTTTTTAAAGATTGCTATACAAGCATTCAAAATCAGATTTACCAGAATTGGGAAGTAATAATTGTGGATGATTGTTCGACAGATGATTCTGTGGCAGTTATTAAAAACTTTATTAAAAACGATACTAGATTTAAATTGTATATCAATCCAGTAAATCGAGGCTGCGGTTTTACAAAAAAAAGATGTGCAGAATTAGCGGAGGGAGAGATTCTCGGATTTTTGGATCCTGACGATGCAATAACTACTGATGCATTACAAATAATGGTAGAGAAACATAAAGCGAATAGAGATATTGCATTAATAACCTCAAAATACAATTTGGTAGATTTAAATATGAATTTTGAAAGTATAGGATCACACGGAGGTAGCCTCCCATCTGGAAAATCTTATCTAACATATGGAATGGGCGCACTCACTGCTTTTGCAACTTTTAAAAAAGAATTTTATCTAAAAACGAGTACAATAGATCCTAAAATGAAACGGGCTGTTGACCAAGATCTTTATTATAAATTAGAAGAGCAGGGAAAGCATTTGTTCATTGATAAGGCTTTGTATTATTATCGAATTCACGAAAATAGTATTTCGGCAAATCAAAATCTTTATAAAGCGCAATATTGGCATTTCTATGCAATGGTAAAAGCTTTTGAAAGAAGAATAAAATTTAACCATGTAATAGATAATTTCACAGTATTGGAAATTAAAAGACTTAAATCAAATTATTATTTCTCAAGATTCAAAAGAGCTAAAACTAAAAATCAATTTTGTGTGAAATTTTATTTTTTTTTCAAGAGTATAGTTGTCTTTCCTAGACATAATATAAGATATAAATTGAAATCACTTTTTGTATAAATGGCTAATCCATTAGTTTCTATAATTGTACCTTGTTACAGCCAAGCATTATATTTAGATGAGGCTTTACAATCAGTTTTGGTTCAAACCTATGTAAATTGGGAATGTATAATTGTTAATGATGGTAGCCCTGATAATACAGATGAAGTGGCTAAAATATGGTTGCAAAAGGATACTCGTTTTAAATATGTTTTTCAAGAAAATAGTGGGTTATCTTGTGCCCGAAATTTTGGTATTTCTCAAGCGGCAGGAGAATTTATTTTACCATTGGACGCTGATGACAAAATTGCATTAAATTATACAGAGTTAGCAATGCGTGCTTTTGAACAAGATAGAAGTCTAAAAGTGGTTTATTGTAAAGCTGAAAAGTTTGGTATTAAAAATGGATTATGGGAATTACCGCCATTTTCTTTAGAGAGACTTACTTACGACAACATGATTTTTTGTTCTGCTTTTTTTAAGAAAAGTGACTGGTCACTAGTAGGAGGCTATGATTCGAAAATGATATATGGACTTGAAGATTGGGAGTTTTGGATTTCAATTCTAAAAAATGGTGGGTTTGTTAAACGTTTAGAGGATGTTGGTTTCTATTACCGAATAAAACCAGATTCGATGTTAAAAAGAATTGACATAGAGAAAAAAAACTTAATGCTAGAGTATTTATCTACAAAACATTTAGATTTTTATATTAGATTTTATGGATCATTTGCTGCATTGAATTATAAATTGAGTGAGCAGAGAGAGTATTTTTCATCTAAATTACAAAGTAAAAAGTTCGTAATTGATTTGTTCTGTAGTACTTTTTTTGGGTTTTCTATATTTGGAGCGTATAAAAAAGAGAAGTAATTTATATAATCAATAATAAATCCAGAATAGGTCTTGTCTTGGATAAGATATAGGATTTCATTAATAAACATATTACGTAATTTATGAAAATTGCATTTACTATTTGTTCTAATAATTATCTTGCGCAAGCTAAAATATTAGGAGATTCTTTGTTCGAAAAAAATCCAGATTATAAGTTTATAATTGGTCTGTGTGATCAATTATCGAATGATATTGATTATTCTTTTTTTGAGGGTATTGAAATTATTCCTGTCTCTCAAATTGAAATTTATTGTTTTGATGAAATAATAAAAAAATATAATATAATTGAATTAAATACGTCAATTAAGCCTTCATTTTTTAAGTATTTAATAAGTAGATATAAAGAGCTCGAAACTATTATCTATTTTGATCCGGATATACAGATTTTTAACAAATTAGATTTGTTAGAAAAATACTTAGAAAAGAATGATATTTTAATTACACCCCATATTTTAACTCCAATAAGCGTTGATGATTTTTCTCCTTCGGAAAGTTTATTCTTAAATTATGGAATTTATAATTTAGGATTTTTGGCTTTAAATGCTAAAAGCCAAAATTCAATTAGCTTGCTTAATTGGTGGGAAGAAAAAACATTGAAAATTGGTTTTGACAGAGTTTCAGAAGGGTTATTTGTAGATCAATTATGGATTAATTTAGTGCCAATATTTTTTAAGAATGTCAAGATTTTAAGAGAGTATGGGTTTAATGTTGCGCCTTGGAATTTGCACGAAAGAAATTTAATTCAAAAAAATAATGAGCAATATATTATGCAAGATGATTCTCATTTAGTATTCTATCATTTTAGTTCTTATAATTATACAAAACCAGAATTAATTTCGAAGGGTTATAATAGATATAATACTGTTACATTAACAAATGAAATAAATCAATTATATAGTCAATACCATAATAAATTAATAGAAAATAAGATTTGTTTTTTTTCAAAAATTAAATGTCATTATATTAAAACGGAGGACAAGGTTGTTAAAAAAAAGAGTTTTTATAAAGTTATATTGGATAATGTGTTGCCTCCTTTTATTAGTAAGGTATGGAATATCATTAAGCGTTCATAATGGAATAGGATTATTTAGTTAAATAAAAGAGGGTTTGCAGTTTCCTTTGAAAATGAATCTCAGTAATGGTTAAAACTGAAAAATGTTGAACGAAGCTTTCCTGAATTTAGCGCAAAAAGATTTAATCAGAAACAAGATGGGCTTGTTCCTGAAATATAAAATAATTGATATTTAAGACTCAAGTAGTTCATCTTTTAATATTAAAGAAAATGTTATTGAAATTACCTGAAGTGCTTTTAAATTATTCCAATAGGCTGAAGGCACAAATCTATTAGGGAATTATTTGTTTGATTAATACATGAAGGATAAAATTTAAAAATGAATAAAAAAGTTATTGATTAAGTAATATTTCTTCAAAATCAGTTAATTTATTATTTGAATTAAAAAATGGATAACGATAAAAAATCTTTTCTCTCAATAATTACAATTAATTACAATAATAAAATAGGTTTAGAAAAGACTATTCAATCTGTAATATCACAAACATTTAAGGATATTGAATATATTGTAATTGATGGAGGCAGTAAAGATGGTAGTAAAGAATATATAGAAACGCAAAAAGATTTTATTTATTATTGGATTAGTGAACCTGATAAGGGGATTTTTAACGCTATGAATAAGGGTATTGAAGTATCTAGTGGCGAATATTTGTTGTTTTTAAATAGTGGAGACTCTTTAAACCTGAATACTTCTTTAGATGATTTTATAAATCATGAGGGTTTTCATGGTGATATCGTCTACGGGGATTATAAGTTTGAGAATGGACAAAAAATTTTCCCGGATTATTTAACGCCATTTTTTTTTGTTCGTACATCTTTGCCGCATCAAAGTACATTTTTTAGAAGGAAGGTTTTTGATGAAATGGGTTTTTATAATGAAAAATATAAAATAGTTTCGGATAGGGAATTTTTTATAAAATGTTTTTTAAGGAATAGATTTACTTTTACCCACATTAATTATTTACTAACACTTTACGATTTATCAGGAATAAGTAATAATTCTTTGCATAAAGAAGAACAGGCATCAGAAAATGAAAGGATGTTTCGAGAAAATTATGGAATATTTTATGAAGATTATAAAAATATGATTTGTTTGCAAAGAGAACTCAATCAAGTTAAAAAGCAAACAATTTCTGGTATCATAAAACGTGTACTAAATAAGTTAAAAAATATATGTCAAATCCGTTAGTAAGCGTAGTCATACCAACATATAACCGCAACATTTATCTTGAAGAAGCGATAAGAAGTGTTTCATTGCAGACTTATAATAATATTGAGATTCTGGTTATTGATGATGGTTCCAAGATTAATTATGCAGAATCAATATGTTCCAATTATTCAAATTGTTTCTATTTTTATAAAAATAACGGAGGATTATCATCTGCTAGAAATTACGGTATTAGTTTAGCAAAGGGAGAGTTCATTGCTTTTTTGGATGATGATGATTTTTGGGGAAATTCAAAAATTGAAAAACAAATAAAAATATTATTAGAGAATCCTTCAATAGACTGTGTTCATTCTTCAGCTGAAGTTGTCGATGAAAATGGAAAACATACAGGAAAATATTATGGAGCTTCTCCTAATAAGGTTCAAAAAAGATCAGGTTATGTTTTTTGGAATGCATTGTGCGCATGGGTAATAAAATCTCCCACACCTTTAATCCGAAAAAAAGTATTTCAACAGGATTTAATGTTTGATGAAACAATAAAAGCAGGAGAAGATATCGATTTTTATCAACGTATGTTTTTTAGGCATAAAGTGGGATATATAAATGAGGCCTTAGCTTTCTATAGAGAATACAATAATGACGGAAGACTATCTTTACAACAGGAGAAATATAGAGGAATAGAGAAAAAAATGTTGACAAATTTTAAGGATATGGGGATTAAAAATCCTATTATCTTGTATTTTATAGCGATGAGATTATTGAAAAGTGCTATAAGAAGACATAATAATTTATCTCCTAAGCAGATTGTAATTAACAATAAATTTGATTTTTATTTTAGACCAAGCTATTGTTTAAAAAAGATGTTTTAAAAAGATTCAAAATTTTAATAACAAATTTAGAATAGGATATTATGCGGATAGGTTTTAATCCAAATAAAGACGTACATAAAAGTACAAGTGTTTTTTTTCATCAGGTTGTTATCCCTATCTATATACCAAATTTTAATGGATATTTTAGAGAAAGTTTTCAGATTCTAAAATATTGCTTGGAATCTTTATTAAAGACGACCCATTCTAAAACATTTATAACTTTAGTTAATAATGGAAGCTGTGGTGATGTAGCTGATTATCTAGAAGAATTGTACCGAAATGGAAAGATACACGAAATCATTCATACCACTAATGTCGGAAAGCTTAATGCTGTCTTAAAAGGTATCTCTGGCCATGATTTTTCGCTCATAACAGTGTCAGATAGCGATGTTCTTTTTTTAAATGATTGGCAGAAAGAAACCTATAAAGTGTTTGAAAACTTTCCTAAAACCGGAGCAGTTTGTCCAACCCCTTCTTCACGTTCTCTCAAAAATTATACATCTAATATTTGGTTTGAATTGTTTTTTTCAAAATCACTTTTTTTTTCAAAAGTTAAGAATCCAAAGGCTTTAAAAGTGTTTGCTGAAAGTGTTGGGAATCCTGAATTTTATAATGAAATACATCTCGAAAAGTATCTTACGGTTTCTAATAAAAATAGTGTGGCAGTAGTTGGAGCAGGGCATTTTGTGACGACTTATAGAAAAGAAGTTTTTGAAAAAAATAATTTGAAATATTCAGATTTCGTCCTTGGAGGAGAAAGTGAGAAGAAATTGTTAGATTTACCAGTCATTAAAAAAGGAATGTGGAGACTTTCTACAGAAGATAACTTTGCATATCATTTGGGAAATGTAGAAGAACAATGGATGAAAGAAGCTTTGGATACGTTAAAATCGAATAATTATGTTATTGAAAAACCAATTATTTTGAAAAATATTAGATCCTCAAAATTTGGATTTTTTATAAAAAATATAATGTTTTCAAGAATCATTACACAAAAAAAAATTTGGAGATATTGTATAAAGTATAAAGGACTTTCAAGCGTAGAGGCCGTAAAATATTAATAAAAATGAACGATTCAATAAAAGTTATTCTAATATCGCAAATCCCTCTTCCTTATTCAAAAATAGGAAGTTGGTCGACATTGTATAATAATTATCTAGAAAACGATCATAAAATAGATTATATTGTTTGCCCTGAGACAAATAAAAAGTATAATTCAATACAATATCATTTTGTTAAGGAAACTTTTTTGGATAGGCTACTGCAAAGAGTATTTAAACGTAAAAATCAGCAATATCTAAGGGCTCTAGATAGGATTATTCAACCAAATGAGAAATACATAATCCAGATTATTGATAATTATGGAATGGTGAAACCTGTTTATGATTATTTAATTTCTAAAAAAGTTTTAATCAATTGCTACATTCATTTTTTTTATCATGGATTCTCTCCATACATTAAAACAAGTTCTGGAATTAATTTTTATGATGTTATTGATGAATTGATCGTTTTAACTTATGAAAGTTATAGAGAACACAAAAAAATAATTAATGTTTTACCCTGTCGTTTTTCTGTTCTCCATAACGGTATAGATACAACGAAGTTTAAGAAAGCATCTGTTTTAGAAAGAGAAGATCTAAGAAAAAAATTTGATGTAGATAATAAAAAAGTCTTTGTTTGGTGTTCGCAAGACCGGCCGAAGAAAGGATTACATATTATTTTAGAAGCATGGGCAAATATTTATAATTCTCACAAGAATATTGTTCTGCTAGTTATAGGATGTGAAAGAAGGGACGAAATTGAAGGCGTTAAGTTTTTAGGAAAAATGCCAAATGATGAATTATCAAAATACCTTAAAGCATCAGACTGTTATCTTTTTTCAACACTTTGTCAGGAAGGTTTTGGACTCAGTTTAATTGAAGCCTTGCACTGTGGTAATTATTGTATAGCATCGGCAATGGGAGGGGTGCCAGAAGTTTTGCAGTATGGAAAACTGGGTAAATTAATTGAAAATCCGCATTTTGTTTCGGAATGGATAGATGCAATAAATGATTATTTAGAAAATAAGTTTGAAATTTCAGAAATAAATGAAGATTTGTATTCAATCACGTCATGGAGAAATGGGATGAATCAAATTATTGAAAAAGCAAAAAAACGATTAGAAATGCATATAAACAAATGAGAATAGAACAATTGACTTTTACACGTTTTTTAGCAGCAATCTCAATAGTTATATTTCACTATGCCAAAAAGAGTTTTCTGTTTAATAATAAATATGTAAACTTTATATTTAGTAATGCAGATGTATGTGTGAGTTATTTTTTTATTTTGTCTGGATTTGTAATGATGGTTGCGTATGCAAAAAGAACGGAAATTTCTGCTAAAGAATATTTTATAAATAGATTTGCCAGAATCTATCCAGTTTATTTTTTGGCTCTTTTGATTATGTTTTTGTTACAAGCCCATATACAAAATTTAGATGTTTTAGGGTTGGTTTTAAATGTTTTTTTGATTCAAGCTTGGGTTTCTGGGAAGATCTTGAGTGTTAATCCTCCTGGTTGGTCATTGTCGGTAGAATTTATTTTTTATGCAATTTTTCCTTTTTTGTTTAATCAAGGTTTTAGGAAAATGAAGCTGAAAAGAATATTTTTGTACATCATTTTATTTTGGATTTTAAGTCAGATTATTTTTCAATTACTGTATCTAGGATATATTGAAATAGATAAATTTGCAATTACAAGAGATTTTATAATGTATAATCCATTATTGCATATTAATGAATTTTTGGTTGGAACTTTGGCAGGTTTTCTTTTTACTGAAAAATTAAAATCAAGAGTAGGGAATTATGATTTTTTAATTTTAGCTTTTGTAGTTCTGATAATTTTAGCTTTAAAGTTTTCAATGAATTTAAGTTTTCACAATGGATTGTTGGCTGTGTTTTTTATTCCTTTAATAATTTTACTTTCCTTAAATAATGGTTGGATAACAAAATTGTTTCAAAAAAAAGCATTCGTATTTTTAGGTGAAATTAGTTTTGGAATTTATATCCTTCAGCATCCTGTTTTTAGTGTTATCAGCAGTTACTCTGTTAAAAAATATTTACACATGACAGATATGACAATGGTTTTCTTTTTAAGATTAATTCTTTTAATAATTACAGCATCAGTCTCATATCTATATATAGAAAAACCAATTCAAAATTTAATTAAAGCTAGGAGGGTTAAACTTTTGAGAGTTTAAAATTTAGTTGAAAAAAAATAACCATGAGTACTTATTTTAAAATTTCAGATCGTAAAATAGGACAAGATTATAAACCATTCCTAATTGCCGAAATAGGTCAAGCACATGAGGGGAGTTTAGGTATCTTGTATTCTTATATCGATGCTATTGCACAAACAGGGGTTGATGCTGTGAAATTTCAAATGCATATTGCCGAAGCTGAAAGTAGCGAGCATGAACCTTTTCGGGTAAAATTTTCATTAGAGGATAAATCGAGGTTTGATTATTGGAAACGAATGGGATTTTCTTTAGAACAATGGAAAGATATAAAAATGTATTGTGATAATTTAGGATTGGAATTTATTTGCTCCCCATTTAGTAATTTGGCTGTTGATTGGCTGGAAGAAATAGGTGTCAATTCATATAAAATTGGCTCAGGCGAAGTGAACAATTTTTTGATTTTAGAAAAGATTGCCCGTACAGGAAAACCTCTAATTTTATCATCTGGGATGAGTTCTTATGGAGAATTAGACAAAACAGTTTTATTTTTAGAGGAAAGAAATGTTGATTTTTCTATTTTACAATGTACAACTGCATATCCAACTCAACCGAATCAATACGGTTTGAATGTAATACAAGAATTGAAGAATCGTTATAATGTTCCGATTGGTTTTTCCGATCATTCAGCAAAAATAGAAACATGTATAGCTGCGACTTCTTTGGGAGCAAGTATTTTGGAGTTTCATGTTGTTTTTGATAGGGCAATTTTTGGACCTGATTCAAAATCTTCATTAACTATTTCAGAAACAAAAGAATTAGTGGCGGCAGTAAGAAATATTGCGTGCGCAATGTCTAACCCTATTGATAAAAATGATAATCAAAATTTTTCTTCGTTAAAACAAATTTTTGAAAAATCTTTGGCTGTAAATAAAGATTTATCTAAAAATCATGTTTTGACTTTTGATGATCTAGAATCTAAAAAGCCAAAAGGTTTTGGAATAGATGCTTCAAAATTTAAAGAAGTAATCGGAAAAACTTTAAATAAAGATTTAAAAAAATGGGATTTTTTAAATGAATTTGATTTATTCTAAGATGATTTTTTTGTTTTGAAAGGTGAGCAAAATAATATCTTTATCTGATCCTTTTTTACCTACATTTATCCCAAAGTATTATTAAAATTAAAAATGCAAAAACGAAAAATAGCTGTAGTTATCACAGCTCGTCCTTCTTATAGTCGTGTAAAAACTGTACTATCAGCAATTCAGGAACACTCAAATCTAGAATTGCAATTGGTTGTTGCAGCTTCAGCATTATTAGACCGATACGGATCTGCTGTAAATTATATTGAAAAAGATGGTTTTACTATTGCGGCAAAAGTATTTAATGTGTTGGAAGGAGAAAATCTTACAGCAGCAGCAAAAACTACTGGAATTGGTATTTTAGAATTATCTACCGTTTTTGATAATTTGAAACCAGATATCGTGGTAACTGTCGCAGATCGATTTGAGACAATGGCAACTGCAATCGCTGCCTCTTATATGAATATTCCTTTAGCACATATTCAGGGTGGAGAAGTAACTGGAAATATCGATGAAAAAGTACGCCATGCAATTACAAAATTAGCAGATTACCATTTCGTAGCTTCTGAAAGTGCTAAAGAGAGAGTTATAAAGTTGGGTGAAGAATCAGAAATGGTTTTTAATACTGGATGTCCCTCAATTGATTTAGCGTCAGAAATAATTAATAGCAAAACGCTTCCATTTGATCCCTATGAGAAGTATGGTGGTGTGGGAGCAAGCCCCGATTTAAGCAATGGTTATCTGGTTGTTATGCAGCATCCGGTTACAACTGAATATAAAGATTCTAGAAAACATATAGAAGTTACACTTGAAGCTATTTACAAATTAAATAAGCCTACACTGTGGTTTTGGCCAAATGTAGATGCTGGAGCAGACGGAACTTCTACAGGAATCCGCGCCTTTAGAGAGCAACATCAGTTACCGAATGTCCATTTTTTTAAAAATATGGAAGGGAAAGATTTTTTGCAATTACTGAAGCATAGTGATTGCCTAATCGGAAATTCAAGTGTTGGAATTCGTGAATGTGCTTTTTTAGGAATTCCTGTTGTTAACATTGGTTCTCGTCAAAATAGAAGAGATAGAGGAGGAAATAGTGTCGATGTAAATTATTCGCAATTGGAAATAGAAAATGCAATTATAGCTTCTATTCGAAAAGGAAAAGTCGACCCGTCCTTAATTTATGGGAATGGAAGTGCTGGCAAAAAAATTGGCGATTTATTAGCTACGCTGCCTTTGCAGTTTCATAAAACTATTGCTTACTAAAATGAGAATCTTAGCGATTATTCCAGTCCGTGGCGGTTCTAAAGGTGTACCAGGTAAAAACATCAAATTACTTAATGGCAAACCATTATTGGCTTACACCGCTGAGGTAGCTTTTGCTTCTAATTTATTAACGGAAGTGATTGTTTCATCGGAAGATGAAAAAATTATCGAGGTTGCAAAAGGTTTAGGGATTAAAGTGCCATTTGTTAGGCCTACATCATTGGCAGAAGATAATACACCCACTATTGATGTTGTTGTAGATATATTAAATTGTTACAAGAAACAATCCATTTTTTTTGATGCTGTTTGTCTTTTGCAAGTAACATGTCCTTTCAGAACAGTCGAATTTCTAGATAAAGCAATTGAAAGATTTGTAGCGAAAGATACAGATTCTTTAGTTTCAGTACTCAAAGTGCCACATGTTTATAATCCGCATTGGACATTTGAAGAAGATGATAAAGGAAATCTTAAAAATGCTACTGGTGACAGTAAAATAATCAGTCGACGACAAGAATTACCAACTACTTATCATAGAGACGGAAGTATTTATATTACGAAATCGGAAGTTTTACTTGAGCAGCATTCCTTGTACGGAAAAAGTATTGCATTTATCGAGTCAGATCCTGAATTTTATATTAATATTGATACACTCGCTGATTGGAAAAAAGCTGAAGAAATTGTTCATCAGAAAATGAAATAATTGGATTTTAAAAAACATCAATAAATCGTGATCCTATTAAAGATGTTGAATGCGAAATTTTAAATCTTTTTTAAAGAATAATCCCTTCCTTTGCGCTTTCTTAATAAAATGAAAATTATTATAACCCTATATGTTTTTTAACTCTATAGCTTTTGCTATTTTTCTGCCAATCGTTTTCTTTCTATATTGGTTTGTTTTTAATAAAAACAAAAGCACGCAAAATGCATTGTTAATTGTTGCGAGCTATTATTTCTACTCATGCTGGGATTGGAGATTTTTATTTTTATTGGTTTTTTCAACTTTTCTGGATTACTATACAGGAATTCAAATTGAAAAAGGAAAATCTGAGAAAAGTCGAAATTTTTGGTTTTGGCTCAGTATCACAGTGAATCTTGGGTTTTTAGGGGTATTTAAATATTATAATTTCTTCGCTTCTTCTTTCGCAGAATTATTAACTTCAGCTGGATTTAAAGCAAGTCCTCTTTTATTGAATGTAATTCTTCCGGTTGGAATTTCATTTTATACATTTCACGGACTTTCGTATGTCATTGATATTTATTTCAAAAGAATAAAAGCTGAATACAATTTTGTAGATTATTCTTTATTTGTAAGCTATTTTCCACTTCTCGTTGCTGGACCTATAGAGAGAGCAACACATTTATTGCCTCAGGTTAAAGTAAAAAGAGAATTTGATTTTCAAACAGCGAAAGAAGGTGTTTATCAAATCATTTGGGGATTAGTAAAAAAAGTGGTTATCGCAGATACTTGTGCACCTTATGCGAATGCCATTTTTGATAATTACACTTCGATGAATTCTTTCTCACTTATTGTAGGAGCAATTTACTTCGCTTTTCAGATTTATGGAGATTTCTCAGGATATTCAGATATTGCTTTAGGAGTTTCAAAATTATTCGGTTTAGATCTGTTAAGGAATTTTAATTATCCCTATTTTTCGAGAGATATTGCAGAGTTTTGGCGCCGCTGGCATATTTCGCTTTCGTCATGGTTTCGAGACTATTTATATATACCATTGGGAGGGAGCAAAGGCGGGCTCTGGATGAAAATTAGAAATACCTTTATAATTTTTGTGGTCAGTGGTTTTTGGCATGGAGCAAATTGGACATATATTGCATGGGGATTTATAAATGCAGTCTACTTTCTGCCCTTACTTTTATCAAACAGCAATCGAAACAATATGGATACCATTCAATTGAAATTCAATTTTGATTCGATAAAAGTATTTGCCAGTATATTATACACATTCGTATTGACTTGCATCGCTTGGGTCTTTTTTAGAGCAAGAACAATAACAGATGCAATTTCATATCTAAAACGCATTATAACAAGTAAAGATTTCAGCTTTCAGTATCTCGATAATGAACGTTATAGTTATGAGCTGTTATTGATAATTGGGGTGTTTGTTTTAATCGAATGGAATAATCGTTCAAAAATAGAACCGCTTTCAGGAAAAATGAGCCTTTTAAAAACAGCTTTAGCCATTTTAGCGATAATGGCTTTTGGAACTTTCTCAGATTATAAAGAATTTATATACTTTCAGTTTTAATGAAGAAATTTTTAATTTATACAGCTACGATTGTTATAATGACTGTGTTAATAGCATTTCTATTAGACGGAATCTATACCTATGCCTTTATGCAATCTAATAAAAGAGGAAAAATTGAGAAAGTTTTCAATTCTGACGCTAAAAAGTACGATGTTGTGATTCTAGGGTCTTCGAGAGCAAACAATCATTTTGTAGCTCAAATGTTTGAAGACAAAGGGCTAGAAACATTTAATTATGGAATGAGTGGAGGACATTTGTTCGAAGCTTCCTTAATGCTAAAATTAATGATTGAAAGAAAATATGAGATAAAAAATGTTATCCTTGAGGCTGACTTAAATCTTTCTAATGATCATCAAGCGGAAGGAATTTCAGCCAGATTCTTGCCATACATTCATAACTCAGAAATTATAAAAGATCATTTCTCTAGTGAATCAGATTTTAATGAGCTGTACTATGTTCCTTTTTATAGATATATCAAATACGACAGTAAGATCGGATTTAGAGAGATTTTTTTCATTTCTATTGGTAGAAAAACAAATGCTCAAGATAATTTAGGATATTATCCTCTTGAAAAGCATAAAAATGGCAATATGAAAAATAATATTGTCAATTTGAACCCGTTAAATCGGAACAAATATTATGAAGAGATTAGAAACATCTGCAAAGAACATCATATAAATTTTATTCCAGTAATGACTCCTATTTGTGAAAATACTGCTGGAATGAATTATTTTGAAAAGGTTAAAAAAATCTATCCAGAAATTCATAACTATGAAGATGTAGTGGTAGAAGATAAATACTTTTCAACTTGTGGACACATGAACGATGCAGGGGCTAAGATTTTTACAGCAAGGATATTAAAAGATTTTTTCGCAAGAGAATAAAATGAAAAAAGATAAGGTTTTATTATTGTTCCCAGACGGAGTTGGAATTCGAAACTATTTGTATTCAAATGTTTTTAATAATTTGGATACAGATTTGATTCTCTATCATAACTTTGATCCTGAAACAATTGATGTTATAAAGCAAAACATTTCATTAAGTCAAGAAATTTTGATTCCAAAATATCAGGAATCCTTAAAAGAGAAATTTTGGAGAGAGTTAATCTGTCTTTCAAGGCTATATTATAATAATTCAAAAGTAAATAATCCAACTTTGTTAAAGAATTGGAATTGGAATCATAAAACATTTTCAAAGAAAATATTTTATAAAGTAATTGAGTTCTTAGCTCCATTTTTTAAACAGTATTCTAGTATTATAAATTTGGAAAAAAAATACCAGAAAGCTATTCGTAAAAACCCTTTTTATTATGAGGTAAAAGCTTTCTTAGAAAAGTCTCAACCCGATATAGTCTTTTGCTCACATCAAAGAGCATTAAAAGCGGCGCCAATCTTTGCTGCGGCAACAGATTTAAAAATCAAAACTACAACTGTAATTTATTCATGGGACAATTTGCCAAAGGCTAGAATGGCTTTGTGGGCAGATAATTATTTCGTTTGGTCAGAATACATGAAGGACGAGTTGAATTTATATTATCCTGAAATTAACTCAAATCAGATTAGTGTTACAGGAACTCCACAGTTTGAATTTTATGAAGACAATGCTAATATTATTAGTAAAGAAGTTTTTTATAATACTTATAATTTAAATCTTGATAAGAAAATCATTTGTTTTTCTGGCGACGATACAAAAACCTCTCCGGATGATCCAAAATATTTGAAAGATATTGCAGAAGAAATTACAAAAGCAGATTTGCAACATGAATATCAGATCTTATTGAGACGATGCCCAGTTGATTTTTCGGAAAGATTTGATAATGTTGTAAGTCAGTATAAAGATTTAATTAAAGAAGCACCACCTTTATGGTATTTCAGTAAATCTAACGAATGGAATTCTGTTTATCCAACCCTGGAAGATGTTAAACTATTAGTCAGTACAGCATTTTATTGTGATATTGTCGTAAATGTTGGTTCTACAATGGCTTTTGATTTTGGGATGTTCGATAAGCCTTGTGTTTTCATTAATTATGATCAGGAAAAAAAAACAGTTGATGATTGGTCAGTAAAAACAATTTACAATTATCAGCACTTCCGAAGCATGCCAAATGCAGATGCAGTTATTTGGTTGAATAGAAAAGAGGAAATCGTTGATAAGATTGTTTTTAAAAGAGGATGGAAATCATTTGAGCCTTTGAAAAAATGGTCTGAAATTTTAATCGGAAAAAATAATGATAAGGCATCTATTAATATTTCTAATGTGCTAGAGAAATTTTATAAAGAGTAATGTTATGATCAATACTATAAGAAAAATGTTTTGGCGTTTCTTAGGAATAAACTATTATGATTATTTAAAAGGAAGACGTCATGTTTATCTAAAAGATGCGAAGTGGGCAGACATAGGGAGTAAGACTTATGATAATGGAGCCTTTGTTTGGAAATGGTTTAACGGCTCTTCATTACATATAGGTAAATATTGTTCTATTGCAAACGATGTGAACTTTGTATGTGATTCGGGTTATCACACCGAAAGTCAAATTACATCATTCCCTTTATTTCATGAAATTTTAGAAAAAGATGACAATGTAATAATTAATAAGACTTCATATGCTGTGAAGGAGATAACTCAACAACTAAAGCCTTTAAAAAGTGGTATTATTGTGGGTAATGATGTTTGGATTGGAATGAATGTAACCATTTTACCTGGAGTAAAAATTGGTAATGGGGTTACAATTCTGGCGGGAGCTGTAGTTTCTGAAGATATTCCAGATTATGCTATTGTTGGTGGTGTACCGGCAAAAGTGATTCGGTTTAAACATGATAAAGATAATGTAGAGGCTCTTAATAAGATTTCTTGGTGGGATTGGTCTGAAGAAAAAGTTAAATTGAACGTAAATGATTTTTATTTGCCAGTAGATACTTTTATTAAAAAACATTCATAATGCATATCTGTTTCTTAACTAATGAATACCCTAAAGAAGGATTCCCACATGGAGGAATTGGCAGTTTTGTCAAGACATTGGCTGTAGCATTGGTAAAAAAGGGAATTAAAGTCTCTGTTGTCGGAATTAATTATACATTTGAAACTGAGGCTCAAAACATTGATGGCGTAGATGTTTATCGATTAAAGCCAAATAAAAAAAAAGGATTGACGTGGTATTTCAATTCTAAAGCAATCAATTCCAAACTTCGAGAAATTCATAAAGAAAATCCCATTCAGATTGTTGAATCTTCTGAACTAGGTCTTGCATTTATTTCCAAAATAAAAGCTGTAAAATATATTATTAGGCTTCACGGCGGACATCATTTTTTTGCCGAAAGCGAAAAAAGAAAGATTAATAAATGGAAAGGCTTTCAGGAAAAAAGATCATTTAAGAAAAGTGATGGTTTTATTGCGGTTTCACATTATGTAAAAAATCACACGGGGAAATATTTAAGTTACGATAATAAACCTATAGCTAACATAAGCAATCCTATTGATACAGAATTTTTTACTCCAATAGAAAGTAAACAGGAAAGTGAAAACAAAATTGTTTTTGCTGGCACAGTTTGCGAAAAGAAAGGGGTACGCCAATTAATCCAATCTTTTCCCTTTGTAAAAAGAGAATTTCCCAATGCAACTCTCGAAATTTATGGTAGAGATTGGTTTTTTTCAGATGGGAGCTCCTATATTAAAATGCTTAAAGAAAAAGAAATTCCGCATTTAGGCAAACTAGCAGAAGATATTCATTTCCACGGAGCTATTTCTTACAAAGATATACCGAAAGTATATTCTGAAGCTTCTGTATGTGTTTTTCCATCACATATGGAAACGCAGGGTTTGGTTGCACCTGAAGCAATGGCAATGCAGAAAGGGGTTGTTTTTACTAAATACGGACCTGGACCAGAGGCAATAGAAGATTTTGTTACGGGACTTTTGTGTGATCCATACAATCCAAAAGATATTGCAGAAAAAATTATTTGGATATTTTCAAATACTGAAAAGGTAAAAACAATGGTAGAAAAGGCTCGCGATTTTGCATATATAAAGTATGGTTTGGATGTTATCCTAACTCAGAATATTGATTTTTATAAAAACATATTTAAGAATAAATAATAGCATAATGAAAATTGGTATTTTAGTATATAGAATGCGCGGTATCGGTGGAATTGAGCGTATTACTGCTGAAAAAATTAATGCTTGGATTGAAATGTTTGGCTATGAGGTAGTTTTAATAACCAAAAATGAAACTGATTTGCCTGTTTTTTATAATATAAATGATAAATGTAAACGTTATAATCTAAATATTTCGACAAAATCGAGCGGTGGAATTAGGCAGTATATAAAAAATATACCTAAAGGAATTGAGTTATATCGACAAGTAAAAAAAATCTTGGAGTGTGAAAATATTGATGTGTTGTTTACAACAATGATTAGTATGGATTCTCTAATTATTCCTTTTATAAAAAAGGAGATACCAAAAATCGCAGAAATTCATAGATCTAATTACGCTTGCAATAATAAAGGGGGGGGTCTAAAAAATCTAATTATCAATAAATATGATAAAGTTGTTTTACTAAATAACGATGAAAAGGGGTATTACAGATTGAATAATTTGGTGGTAATACCAAATTTTATTGATCATCAGAGTTCTAAACAGAGAATATCGATAAAGAAGAACATAATAATTTATGCAGGGAGAATAGTTATAGAAAAGCAAGTGAATCACTTGGTTGATATTTGGGCTGCTTTAAACTCTAAGAATTTAGGATGGGAAGTTCATGTTTATGGAGATGGTAATATTAAGAGCCTGCGTGAAAAAATTGTCGAAAAAAAGATAGAGCAAAGTTTTAAAGTTTTTCCAGGAACTCCTGAAATAAAGGATAAAATGCAAGAGGCTAAAATTTTTGTATTAATGTCCAAATCAGAAGCTTTTCCAATGGTTTTATTGGAAGCAATGGAAGCTAAACTTCCAATTGTTTCATATGATTCTCCTCATGGGCCCAAAAATATTGTTTCCGATGGAAAGGATGGTTTTATTGTTCCTTTGAATGATAAAATAGCTTTTTCGGAAAAATTAGTTTTGCTTATGAATGATGTTCTTCTTAGAGAAAAGTTTATTGAAAATCAAGAGGTTAAACTGGGCGTTTTCTCAAAAGAAAGAGTCATGAATCAATGGAATGATTTAGTTTTAGAATTAGTGTGTAAAAATTAGAATTAGTGTATAAAAAATAGTTTGAATGAGAACAATCTTAATAGCACATAATTATACAGAAAGCTCATTTGCTTACATGAGTTATTATCTTGCTAAATCTATGGCTCTAGAGGGGAATAAAGTTATTTTCATTTCACATAAACCATTTTTCGCTAAGTCTTTTGAAGAAAAAATGGAAAATGGAAAATTACTTGTATATTCTTGGCCAACAGAAGACCGACCAGTAAAATTTAAGGATGCTCTTTGGTATTCAAAATTATTTTTAGAGCACAAGCCGGAAGTAATAATAAGTCATTTTGTAAATGTTAATATAACAGCTATCATTTCAAAACTCCTTTCATTCAATAAAGCTAAAGTTTTTCCTTATTATCACACATTATCAAATCAAATTAATAAAGACGTTTCAACTTCATCGCTTAAAAGAAATATAAAAAAGTATAGAAAACAATTGTTATACAAGTGGTTTGCTAATTTAGTTATATGTCCTTCTGAATTAGCAAAAGAAGATCTAAAACAATGTTTCTTCCGAAAAAATAGTATTAAAGTTCTTAATCCAATGAAGGATCGATTTTCAGGTAAAAGAACTTTAAATTCTTCTCCAATAATAGTTTCGTATTTGGGGCGCTTAGAGCCTTCAAAAGGAGTTGTTGAACTAATGGAAGCTTTTATAGCATATAAGAAAAAGTGTAAATCTTCGAAAATTGTATTAAATATCGCTGGTAATGGGAGTCAATATATCAAAATATTAGAACTAAGCAAAGAGCATGATTATATTAGAATTAAAGGAGCCTTGCCTTACAATGAAATAGATCAATATTTAAATAAAAGTCATTATACAATCATACCTTCTCTGATTGATAATTTACCAACGGTTGGTTTAGAATCAATGATGAACCAAACGCCTTTATTAATTTCAAATAATACTGGATTAGCAAATGAACTTGAAGATGGAGGGGATTGTTTTAAATTTGAACCAACATTTGAAGAAATGTTAATTTTGTTTCAAAGAGTAGAAAATAATAAAAATAACATTGCTATGGGGGTAAACGCGAGAAAAACATATATGGAAAAATTTGGAATTGAGGAGTATTGCAAAAAAATGAAAGAAGTAATCGAAAGTTGAATTTAGAATCGTTAAGAAGAAAAAATAAAGCAATATTGAATCATTTTTAAAACATAAATAAAGTCAAAAAAATAAACTTATAAATTTTATTACCATTTTAATGAATTTTGCAATTATTACCCATGTTTCTCATATTAAAAGCAATAATCAGTATTTTGGCTATGCTCCATATATCCGAGAAATGAATCTCTGGTTAAAAGATGTTGATGAGGTGACGATTGTAGCTCATGCAACACAAGGAAATCCGACAGCTATCGATACAGCATATGAGCATAATAATATTGATTTTTACCACGTTCCTAGTTTTAATTTTGTGAATGCTGTAAATAGTGTTAAGTCACTTTTAAAATTGCCAAAAATTTTTTGGAACATATTTTTAGCAATGAAAAATGCAGATCATATTCATTTAAGGTGTCCTGGGAATATGGGTTTGCTTGGCTGCATTGTTCAAATGTTTTTTCCTTTAAAGAAAAAAACAGCGAAATATGCTGGAAATTGGGATCCAAGGAGTAAACAACCTATAGCATATCGCTTGCAAAAATGGATATTAAGTAATACATTTCTTACTAGAAATATGCAGGTTTTAGTGTATGGTGAATGGGAAAATCAATCAAAAAACATCAAGGCTTTTTTCACGGCTACTTATTCTGAATCTGAAAAAGAGTCTCTAATGAGAGATAACAAAAGTCCCGAAACAACTTTTATTTTTGTTGGAAGTTTGGTTCTTGGAAAAAATCCAATGTATGCTATAAAACTAATTGAACAGTTAGCCAAAAAAGATATGAAAGTGTTACTTCATATTTGTGGTGAAGGACCTGAACGGACAAATTTAGAAGGTTATATAAAAAAAAAGCAACTTGAAAAGTTTGTTTTTTTACAAGGGAATAAGGATAAAGAAGCACTTAAAGAATTTTACAAGAAATCTCATTTTGTTATCCTACCATCGAGAAGTGAAGGATGGCCAAAGGCAATTGCTGAAGGAATGTTTTGGGGCTGTGTTCCCTTGACAACAAGTATTTCTTGTGTTCCTTTTATGTTAAATTATGGAAAAAGGGGAGTTTTGTTAAATATGAAATTGACGGAAGATTTAATGCAAATAGAAAAATTATTGGTAAATAAAGATGATTTTTTTGAGAAAAGCGATTTTGCAGTTAAGTGGGCTCAAAACTATACAACAGATTTGTTCGCAATAGAAATTAAAAATTTGCTAACAAAATGAGGGTGCTACAAATAATAGACTCTTTAGAACCAGGAGGAGCAGAAAGAATGGCAGTTAATTATGCAAATGCATTATCAAAAAAAATCGAATTCTCAGGACTCATATCAACTAGAAAGCAAGGAGTGCTTTTAGAAGAAATAGATGAAAAGGTTTCTTTTTTGTTTCTGAGAAAAGCAAAAAAGATTGATATAAAATCAATTTTAAAATTAAAGGAATACATAAAAAAGAATGGAATAAATGTGGTTCATGCTCATAGTTCTTCTTTCTTTTTAGCAATATTAGTAAAATTAATTTCACCAAAAATTGTGATTGTCTGGCATGATCACTATGGAATCTCTCAAGATTTATCAGCAAGAAAAAATTTAAGCTTAAAAATAGGGTCACTTTTTTTTGGAGGAGTCATTTCTGTAAATTTGGATTTAAAGAATTGGGCAAAAAGTTATTTGTTATGCTCAAATATTATTTATTTACCAAACTTTATTGATGAATCAACGAATAGTGATGAAAAACTAAATTTGGAAGGTTGTGAAGATAAAAGAATTGTTTGTGTAGCAAATTTACGTCCACAAAAAAACCATGAATTATTAATTGATTCGGCAAATTTAATAAAGGAAAAATATCCAGATTGGACTTTCCATGTTTTCGGAAAGGATTTTGAGGATGATTACTCTAATAAGCTGAGAAAGCTCATAGAGGATTTAAAATTACAAAAAACGATTTTCTTTTATGGAACAACAAATAATATTTCATCAGCTCTTAAACAATCACAGATTGCTGTACTGCCTTCATTGTCAGAAGGACTTCCATTAGCAATTCTAGAATACGGATTGAATAAGTTACCTGTAATAAGCACAAATGTTGGGCAGATTTCAAACGTAATTAGTTCAGATAAGGAAGGGATAATCATAGAGTCTAATAATCTTAAACAATTAGTAGCGGCAATTGAAAAACTTATTTTAGATCAGAAATATAGAGAAAATTTAGGATTAACGTTATATAATAAAATTAAATTGAATTTTATTGAAGAAAAAGTTACTGATAACTATCTTATGTGGTTAAATTCGTGTACTATTCCTGCTATTAAAAATGGCAAAAGCACCATAAAATGAAAAATAAAAAGAGATCATTGTCATATACCTTTCTTGTTTTGATTCATGTAATCATAGGATTGGTTATTTTTATTTTGCCATTTTTATCTAAAATTTATGCACTTTTAATTCCTATCATAGGGCTTTCGATTGTTATTCGAAATCAGAATCGAAATAATGAAGTAATTTATGTGGCAGCATATCTCGTAGGAGTAGAGGTTTTTTTGAGAATGACTGGTGGTAATTTTAATAACGAATATGTAAAATTTCTCGTCATTTTTTTTATGATAATTGGGATGTTCTATAGTAATTTCTCAATAAGATCATTTTTATATGTTGTTTTTCTGCTTTTATTAATTCCGGGAATTTTAGTTGCAGCTTCTGTCGAAAATCTTGGTTTTGATCTTAAAAAGGCTGTAGCTTTTAACTTGTCAGGTTCGTTTTGTTTAGCGATTGCTTCTATGTATATGTACAAAAAAAAGCTATTGTTCCCAAAATTGCAAAATGTAATAATAGCAATGGGTCTTCCAATTATTTCAACAGTTGTTTACTTGTTTTTATATAATCCTAGTGTGAGAGATGTAGTAACAGGAACTCAATCTAATTTTGAAACTTCAGGGGGATTCGGTCCTAATCAAGTATCTACAATTTTAGGATTGGGAATATTTGTTTTTTTTTCGCAATTGGTTCTTTTTTCAAAAACAAAAAAAGAAATAATACTAAATACTATTTTATTAATAGCAGTAAGTTATCGAGGTATTGCGACATTTTCACGAGGAGGAGTAATAACGGGAGTTGTAATGATTCTTTGTGTGCTGCTTTTGCTTTTTTCTTTTTCAAATGATCGAGGCAGAAGGAAAATTGCCTTGGTTTTTTTATTAGTAGGAGTTCTCGGCATAGGAATATTCTCGTATGCCTCTTTACAAACTTATGGGCTTATTGAAAAAAGATATGCAAATCAAGATGCTAAAGGGAGAATAAAAAAAGATCGATTAGGAGGAAGAGAGGCTGTTATTGATACAGATTTAAAACTGTTTGTAGATAATCCAATTTTGGGTATTGGAGTAGGAATGGGAAAAGAAATTAGAAAAGAATCTTTAGGGCAAGCAGTAGCAGCTCACAGCGAGATTTCACGTTTACTCAGCGAACATGGATTATTTGGTATATTTAGTTTTCTTATTTTACTTTTTGCGCCTTTTGCTGTTTATATAAATAATAGAGAGCATATATATTTTTTCTCTTTTTTTCTCTTTTGGCTATTAACAATAAATCATGCGGCAATGCGAATTGCGGCTCCTGCTTTTGTGTATGCATTATGTCTTCTTTCTGTGCAACTAAAAATTCCTGAAGAAACAGAAAATTAATAGATTAGTTATATTTTTTTACGATACATTTGCTTTGCCCTAACCAAATTAAAACCTACAAGAGATGTTATCAAAAAAGAAAATGCATTTCGAAATTTCAGAGAGGAAGATATTGCTCCTTTCTTTCGATGCTGTTTTTATTTTATTTGCTTTATATCTATTAAGCACAATCTTTGATTATCATTATTTCACCTTTGATTTAAGTAGCTCGCTCAGTATACTTTTATTGGTCAGCTATCTTTATGCCTTTGGTGTAATATTTGAAATCTATAATTTACAAGTAGCAAGCAATCATCTTCAGATTCTGCAGAATGTCATTTTTACGGCTACTGCAACTGTTTTGGCTTATTTACTTACGCCAGTTCTTTCCCCTGTATTACCCAAACAAAGATTAGTAATCGTAATATTTTATTTTACAATACTAATTACATTACTGCTTTGGCGTTTATTTTATTGCTATTTTTTAGCCTCGCATCGTTTTTCGCAAAATGTTGTTTTGATTTGTGATCAAAGCGAAGTCGAAGAATTAGTTTTAGGATTGGAAAACGTTGATCCTCATTACAAAATTGTTGGTTTTGTTAATTCTGATTCCATTACAGATGAGAATTTAGATTTTCATTATGTAAGCGAAATAAAGAAGGAAGATTTAGAACGTTTTGTTTCTACCCACTATGTCTCAGAAATTGTAATCGCTTCTCAGAAAACAGATGGTATTACTTCCGACCTATATCAGCAGTTGCTTCATTTATTGGAAAAAGGAAATATTATTCGCGAGTATACGCAAGTCTACGAAAGCAAAACACAACGAATTCCTGTTCATCATATAGAAAGAGATTTTTATAGATTTTTTCCTTTTAGTAGAAGTAATAGCAACAAACTCTATTTATTTTTCGTTCGTCTTATTGAACTTATGTTTTCTGTTTTAGGACTTTTGATCAGCTTGGTTTTTATTCCGATAATTTTTGTTTGCAACCTTTTTGCTAATAAAGGAAGTCTTTTTTATACCCAAGAAAGGGTAGGTAAAAACGGAGTAGTTTTCAAGATCTACAAGTTTAGGACTATGACTGAGAATTCAGAGACAAATGGTGCTGTTTTTGCGACTCATAATGATAAAAGAGTTACTCCGTTTGGTAAATTTATGCGAAAGTCTAGAATTGACGAATTTCCTCAGTTTATTAATATCTTAAAAGGAGATATGGGGGTAATTGGGCCAAGACCTGAAAGACCATTTTTTGTTGAAGAAATCGCCGCTGTAATGCCTTTTTATGAAACGCGCCATGTAATTAAACCCGGACTCACTGGTTGGGCACAGGTTAATTATTCTTATGGAGAATCAATCGACGAAAGTTTGGTTAAACTTCAGTACGATTTGTATTATATCAAACACAGAAGTATATTTCTAGATTTGAGTATTACTTTCAAAACTATTACGACAGTTTTATTCTACAGAGGTCAGTAAAATTTTAAATTATAATCGGAATTGGTTTTTTGTTGCGAATTGCGGTTCGCACTAAAACCACTCCGCTTGTAATGATCAACGGTAAAGTGATGAAGAAATGTGCTTTATTGATTAAAAATAAAAAGTAAATCACAAGCATTACAAAGTTAATCAACGAAAATCTATAAGTCCATAGTTTGTTTTTGAAAATTGAAAATAAAACTAGAACCAATAAAAGCGGACTAAAAAGTAATACGTTATAATTCATTGCCAATTCCTGGTGGAACGAATAAAATCCCATAATCACGAAGAATATTCCAATTAGAGAGAGAATCAAAAAGTAGATTTTATCTACCATTTTGTTTTTCGCAAAGATTACAAAAAGTAAAATAAAAAGATAAGTGTAAATATTGTTCCACCAAGATTTTGGTGTTTCTTTTGTAAACTCTAATAAAGTTTTGCTTTTGGCAGCAAGAGGTTTATTCTGGAAAGTAGTTTTATCTAAACTGTTTTTCAATTCAAAAGGAAGAAAAATTCTGGTTCCCATTTGATCGACTTTTGTTCCGAAAATAATACTTGTACCCAATTGATCGTAAAAATGTCCATCAAAATAAGGAAATAGGATAGAACGATAAGTTTTGTCTGTATCTTCTTTCTTGACAATTACATTTTCGCCTAAAGTTTTATTCACCACATCAACAACCATCGAAGTGCAGTTTCTATCGATGAATTTATAAGTGTAATAACGTTCTTCAGAATCTAAAACTGCATTTAACTGATTAAAAAGTTTTTGTTTTAAATCTTGAGAAATTAGTAATTCCTGCTCATAAATACTTCTTTTCTCATAAGTGTATTCATTAAAAAAATCGGCATACGAATGCACAGTTGCAAAATATTGCAAATCTCCTTTAGCAAACTTTAGAACAAAATTCGGAGTTCTAAAATCAAAAGTTCCATAATTGTAAACAACGTCAAAATTGTTTACAGGATCTAAAACTCTAATTCCTGTATGTCCAAAATAAGAATACGTTTCATTTCCAAGACCGCAAGTCAAAATACTTATTTTGGCGTCTTTAGATAAAGCTAAACTTTGGCTGAAACCAATAAAACCGGTTAAGAATAACAAAATAAAAAATGCTTTTTTGAACATGACAGTTTTCATGATTTAAAATTTTAAATGTTTTATGGTTTCTAATTATCTAAAGATACCTAAATCTACTTTCAATGAAAAAATATTAGAATACAAAGCGGTACTTTGATTTCCTAAATCGGTCAAAGCGTAATCAATTTGTATGCCTTTATATCTAAAACCTACACCAATATTAGGCTGAAAATTTACTTTTTCGGTATTGTCCAGCTGGGTTACATTCTGAAAGTTTCCAGCGCCAGCACGAACAAAAACTAAATCAGTATAGCCAAACTCAAACCCTAGAGCTGGGTCTATACTTACTGCTTTTGAAGAGATGATATCATTTGTCTGCTCAAATCGCATATTTAAATTAGCAGAGGTCACAAGACTGCATTCATTATGAAAATCAAATCTTTTTGAAACGCCTAATTGTGCCTTTGGCAATGTTATTTCTGTGCTTTCTGGTAAAGTGTTATTTTCTCCTGGAATGGCATTGGCGATTTTTTCATATTCTTTTTCATCAATATTCCACACATTGTAAGTTGTAGTGATGTCGCGAAGCATTAAACCAAACTTCCAGTCATTTCTTTCAAACTGAAGTCCGATATCAAATCCAAAACCCCACGAGTTGGCAAATTTTCCAATTATTCTTCTAATTACTTTTGCATTTACGCCATATTGAAATCCGTCAACAGGAAGTTTCCTAGCATAAGAAAAAGTAAAACCATAATCGGCCGTAGAGAAAAGGTTGATTCTATTGTAATCTATATTTCCTTGGTTATCGATTAATTGTGTGGTATCCATAATGTCATCAACTCCAAAACGAATCATCGAAATTCCCCATGCGCTTCTGTCATCAATTGGACTTGCGTAACCAATGTAATCGTATTGTGCAATATTGGCAAAATAGCTGGCATGCATTAAAGCAATTTGATGATCTTCAAGATGTGTCAAACCTGCAGGATTCCAGTAAACTGCATTTACATCGTTTGTCGAAGCTGTCACGGCACTTGCCATCCCAAGAGCAGCGGCATCAACTCCAATATTCATAAATTCATTCGAATATTTTCGAACGGTTTGCGCATACTGAAAAGTACAACTCCAAAAGAATAAAAACACTAAATATTTCTTCAACGTATATGTTTTTGCAGATCGAGGCCTGTTTTAAATTTTTTATCAAAAATATAATATTTTACTCATCTAATAAGTTCCTTTGCTTAAATATTCCCAAAGTCACATTTAGAAATAAAAAACTCTCGAAAAAACTCGTTTTGCATCCAGTTATTATGCTAAATTTGTTCTCTACCATTATCAAATTTTTAAGCTATGAATATTAAAAAGCATATCCCAAATCTAATTACATTAATAAATCTTTTTTGCGGTTGTGTCGCAATTGTTTATGTTTCTCAGAACAATTATTTAATGGCTTTTTATATGGTTTGCTTAGGAATCTTTTTTGATTTCTTTGATGGCTTTTTTGCCAGATTATTTAAAGTGTCAAGCCCACTTGGATTGCAGTTAGATTCTTTGGCGGATATGGTAACAAGTGGTGTAACTCCAGGATATGTAATGTATAGTATGTTTACCAACAGCGCGCACGAGTTAGGAACACATCCAGCAATTCCGTTTTTAGGATTTATTATCACTTTAGGATCTTGCTATCGTTTGGCTAATTTTAATATCGATACACGTCAAACCGATTCTTTCATCGGATTGCCTACACCTGCAAATGCTTTGTTTATTTTAAGTCTTCCTTTGGTTATTTCGTTTTCAGATTCTTTGATGGTTTTAGAAATCTTAACTAATCAATGGGTTTTATTGGTAATCACATTATGCAGTGCTTATATTTTAAATGCTGAAATTCCTTTATTTGCTTTAAAAATTAAAAAATTCAGTTTTAAAGAAAACGCACTTCAGATTGTGTTTTTGATTATTTCTGTATTAATGATTGTTTTTCTTCAGTATATAGCAATTCCATTGATTATTGCTTTTTACGTATTCTTGTCGATCATTAATAATCTTTTTTTGAAAAAGTAATTTTGTTTAATGGCAAGAAAAACGACTTATCGTAAAACATATTCAAGAAAACCAGCAGGAAGATCTTTTCTGAGCAGACTTTTTCGAGGTCTTTTATTGATTTTTTTCGGACTTTTATTCATTGCATTAATCTATCATTATCGCAAAGGACTTGCTTATTATTTAGGTTTTAGAACAGAAAAGGTTTTAGAAGAGGATGAGGTTGACAAGCATCTTTCTGATGTGCGAAATATTCGAGTTCTCGAAAATCATAAAGGAAAGGTAATTGGAATTGACGTATCTGAATTTCAAGGAAAAGTAGATTGGGAAGAAGTCGAAATCTTAGATGAAAAATATCCTGTTCAATTTGTTTTCATCCGAGCAACTGCCGGAAATGATCGTGTTGATAGACAGTTTAAAAGAAACTGGGAAGGCGCAAAAGAGAATAAAATAATGCGTGGTGCTTACCACTATTATCGTCCAAACGAAAATTCAATAGAGCAAGCTGATCTTTTTATTAAAACTGTAAAATTGCAGAAGGGAGATCTTCCGCCTGTTTTGGATATCGAAAAATTGCCTAAAAATCAATCTTTAGACAGTTTGAAAAAAGGATTAAAGCGTTGGCTAGTTAAAGTAGAAAAACACTATCAAGTTCGCCCAATCATTTATTCAGGAGAAAGGTATTATTCGGATTTTTTAAAAGAAGAATTCGGAGATTATTTGTTTTGGATTGCCAATTACAATTTCTACAGAGAAAAAATTGAAGATGATTGGCTGTTTTGGCAGTTTACAGAAAAAGCTTCGCTGCCAGGAATCAAACACCGTGTTGATGTTAATATTTACAATGGCGATTTAGAACAATTGCATTTTATTACAGTGGAATAAAAGTCTTCAGTTTTCAGAGGGTATTTGATAAAACCAAAATGACAATTATTATAAAAGGCAATAAAAGCATTACAGAGTATGGATTGGCAAAATTTACTGTTTAGCCCATCCATTGAATCTTTTTGGGAGGAAGTAATCTTTTGTCTTTTGGGTTGTAATAAAAGCTATTGAAGAAATACCAATTCTTTGGGTCTTTATGCCAATTATCGTAATCTTCCTGAGTTGGTTTTTCTGATTTCATTTGCAACTTTTTTAAGAATCTTAAGATTAAAAAAAATGGTAGAAAGCAATTTGCTTTTTACCATTCATATAACTTTCTTAAAATTCAAGTTTCTTTTTACGAAGCTCGAAGTTTTGTCCAAGATAAACGCGGCGAACCATTTCGTCTTCTACCAATTCTTCTGGAACTCCGGCTTTAAGAATTCCACCTTCAAACATTAAGTATGTTTTGTCTGTAATTGCTAGAGTTTCTTGAACGTTGTGATCGGTAATTAAGATTCCGATGTTTTTGTTTTTTAATTGTGCTACAATTCGCTGAATATCTTCAACCGCAACAGGGTCAACTCCTGCAAAAGGTTCATCCAATAAAATGAATTTTGGATCGGTTGCCAATGCGCGTGCAATCTCTGTACGACGACGTTCACCTCCAGAAAGCAAATCGCCTCGGTTGGTGCGAATATGCTCTAAACTGAATTCTTCAATTAAACTTTCCATTTTGGCAATTTGCTCTTCTTTAGAAAGTTTAGTCAATTGTAAAACGCTCAAAATATTGTCTTCAATACTTAATTTTCTAAAAACAGAAGCTTCTTGTGCCAAATAACCAATTCCTTGCTGTGCACGTTTGTACATCGGATAGTCGGTAATATTTAAATCATCAAGAAAAATATTTCCTTGATTTGGTTTTACCAATCCTACAATCATGTAGAAAGACGTTGTTTTTCCCGCTCCATTTGGCCCCAAAAGCCCTACGATTTCTCCTTGATTTACTTCAACAGAAATTCCTTTTACAACGCTTCGCCCTTTATAGGTTTTGATTAAATTATCGGCTCTTAGCTTCATTTGTTTAATGTGAAAATTAGATAATTTGAAAATGAGATAATTAAAAAAAAAACTAAATCATAATCAATTTTATAATTTGATTTGAAAGGCAAAATAAGTGTAAAATATTCAATAGAATGAATCAATTAACAAATTATTGCGTTTTCAAAACTTAGAATTTGTATTTCAAAATTAAATAATTAGCGCATTTCGAGAGAAATTATCTAATTATCAAATTGACACATTTTCTAATTATTTGCCTTGCTCTTCCAGTGCTTCCCAAAATTCGTAAGCTCTTCTTAAATGTGGGATTACAATTGTTCCTCCAACAAGAGTAGCAATTCCCATTGCTTCCATCATTTCTTCTTTAGAAACACCTTCTTTATAACTTGTTTCTAAATGGTATTTCACACAGTCGTCACATCTTAAAACTGCTGATGCTACCAAACCTAAAAGTTCTTTTGTTTTTACATCAAGAGCGCCTTCTGCATAGGCATTGGTGTCAAGATTAAAAATTCGCTTTACAATTTTGTTGTTGTCAGCAAGCAGTTTTTCGTTCATTTTAGAACGATAGTCGTTAAATTCTTGAACTATATCAGACATTTTCTTTTAATTTATTTTTATAAACAATCTTCGAAATTAGGATACTAACTTCGTAAATAAGCAACATCGGAATTGCAACAATAGTTTGGCTCACAACATCTGGTGGCGTTACGATTGCAGCAATAATTAAAATAATTACGACAGCATATTTCCAATACTTTCTTAAGAATTCGGGAGTTACTAAACCTAATTTGGTTAAGAAATAAATAGCAATTGGAAGTTCAAAAAAGATCGCACTTCCAAGAATACTCGTTTTAACCATTCCCATATAAGATTCTAATGTAAACTGGTTTTTTACAACATCACTGATGGAGAATGTGGCAACGAAGTTTACCGACATCGGAATTACAACAAAATAGCCAAATAATACTCCCAAAAAGAAAAGTAAAGAAGAAACAAAGATGAATAATTTCGCATTTTTTCTTTCTTTCTCATAAAGTGCAGGACTGATGAATTTCCAGATTTCCCATAAAATATAAGGGAAACTCAAAATGAAACCTGCTAGAAGACACATCCAGACAAAAATATTGACCTGGCCTTCCATTTCAGTATTTTGAATAATGAAGTTCAGTTCTGTAATACAGATACTGTCTGCAAATCCTAATGAATGAGATAAGTCGCAAAACCAAACATACGTGAAGAATGTTGGTCTAATTGGACCTAAAATAATTTGATCAAATAAATAATCACTAATAAAATAAGTTACAATTGCCATTATGATTGTTGCAAGTGTACTTCTAACCAATAACCATCTTAATTCTTCAAGATGATCTAAAAATGACATTTCGCCAAGATTTTTCTTTGCCATTATACGATTCCTTCTTTTAAAATGTCATGTAAATGTAAAACTCCTTTGTATTCTCCGTTATCTGCAACGATCAATTGTGTAATAGAAAAGTCTTCTAAAATATTTAAAGCATCGACTGCCATAGTTTCAGACGAAACTACTTTTGGATTTTTTGACATAATATCCCTTGCAGTTAAGTCCGCAATACTATCTACGTCGTTTAGCATTCTTCGGATGTCTCCATCAGTAATAATTCCGATAATTTTGTTGTCTTCAATTACTGCTGTAACGCCTAATCTTTTTTCAGAGATTTCAAAAATTGCTTTTTTGATAGAAGTTTCCGGAGTGACAGCTGGTTTTAATGAATGCTCGATCATGTCTTTTACACGAAGCAGTAATTTTTTTCCTAAAGCGCCTCCAGGATGATAAACCGCAAAATCTTCTGGTTTAAAATCACGCATTTCCATTAAGCAAACGGCCAAAGCGTCGCCCATAACAAGCTGAGCTGTTGTGCTGTTGGTTGGCGCTAAATTGATAGGGCAGGCTTCTGTGTCAACAGTTGTATTTAAAACTAGATCAGAGCCTTTTGCTAAAAATGAAGTTGTGTTTCCTGTAATGGCAATCAAAGTATTTCCGAATCTTTTTAATAAAGGAACAAGGACTTTAATTTCTGGGCTATTTCCGCTTTTAGAAATGCAGATAATGACATCATCATTTTGGATCATTCCTAAATCGCCGTGAATAGCTTCTGCAGCATGCAAAAACATAGAAGGAGTTCCAGTTGAGTTAAAAGTAGCCACCATTTTTTGTGCAATGATCGCGCTTTTTCCAATTCCTGTAACGATTAGACGGCCTTTAGATTCGTATATGCGTTGGACAGCTTCGTAAAAATTTTCGTCCAAAAAATCAATTAGTTTTGTAATTGCTTCACTTTCAGAGAGTATTGTTTTCTTGGCGATCGCCAATATATTTTCTTTTGTGATCAAAACAGAATATTTAAAATTTGTATGTATAAAAGAAAGTTGTATCTTTATGTGTTGCAAATTTATACAAAATACCATTAATATAGAGAATGAATTCAAATGAAATTGAAATACATAAAGAATTAAAGAAGTATTTCGGCTTTAGCCAATTTAAAGGCTTGCAAGAGCAAGTCATTACGAGTATTTTAGACGAGAAGAATACATTCGTAATAATGCCGACTGGTGGAGGAAAGTCTCTTTGCTATCAACTGCCAGCTTTAATTCAAGAAGGAACAGCAATTGTTGTTTCTCCTTTAATTGCTTTGATGAAAAATCAGGTTGATGCAATTCGAAGCCTTTCGTCTGAAAATGGAATTGCACATGTATTAAACTCCTCTCTAACCAAAACAGAAATTGCTCAGGTTAAAAAAGATATTACATCTGGATTGACCAAACTTTTGTATGTAGCCCCAGAATCACTAACAAAAGAAGAATATGTAGCCTTTTTACAAAGCGTGCCTATTTCTTTTGTAGCCATTGATGAGGCACACTGTATCTCAGAATGGGGACATGATTTTAGACCAGAGTATAGAAATCTGAGAAATATAATTAAGCAGCTGGGTAAAGTGCCAATTATTGGTCTTACTGCAACCGCAACACCAAAGGTTCAGGAAGATATCTTGAAAAACCTTGATATGGCCGATGCCAATACTTTTAAAGCATCGTTCAACAGACCGAACTTATACTATGAAGTTCGTACAAAAACAAAAAATATCGAGTCGGATATTATTCGATTTATCAAACAGCATAAAGGCAAATCTGGAATTATTTACTGCTTAAGCCGTAAAAAAGTAGAATCGATTGCCGAAGTTTTGCAAGTAAACGGAATCAGTGCTGTTCCTTATCATGCAGGTTTAGATGCCAAAACGCGGGCTAAACATCAGGATATGTTCTTGATGGAAGATGTCGATGTCGTTGTGGCAACAATCGCTTTCGGAATGGGGATTGATAAACCAGACGTTCGTTTTGTAATTCACCACGATATTCCAAAATCACTTGAAAGCTATTACCAAGAAACTGGTCGTGCAGGTCGTGACGGAGGAGAAGGACATTGTTTGGCATATTACTCTTATAAGGATGTAGAAAAGCTAGAAAAATTCATGTCTGGAAAACCAGTTGCCGAACAAGAAATTGGTTTTGCACTTTTACAGGAAGTTGTGGCTTACGCCGAAACCTCAATGTCGCGTAGAAAGTTCTTGCTGCATTATTTCGGGGAAGAATTTGACAGCGAAACAGGTGAAGGTGCTGATATGGACGACAATGTTCGTAATCCGAAACATAAAGTTGAAGCCAAAGAACAAGTAGTTAAATTGCTGGAAATTGTTCGCGATACCAAACATATTTACAAATCAAAAGAAATTGTTTTTACTTTAATCGGGCGCATTAATGCGGTTATTAAAGCGCATAAAACAGACGCTCAGCCTTATTTTGGTTCTGGTTCAGACCACGACGAAAAATACTGGATGGCATTATTGCGACAAGTTTTGGTTTCTGGTTATTTGTCTAAAGACATTGAAACGTATGGAGTAATCAAAATTACAAAAGCCGGTTTAGATTTTATTAAAAAGCCAGTTTCGTTTATGATGTCTGAAGATCATGAATACACTGAAGCTGATGATGAAACTATTGTAACAGGAGGGAAATCTTCTGGAACTGCCGATGAAGTTTTAACAGGTATGCTTCGTGAACTTCGTAAAAAAGTGGCTAAAAAACTTGGAGTTCCTCCGTTTGTGGTTTTTCAAGATCCTTCCATTGAAGATATGGCTTTAAAATATCCGATAACAATTCAGGAATTATATAATATTCATGGTGTTGGTGAAGGAAAAGCTAAAAAATACGGAAGTGAATTCGTTGCTTTAATCAGTCGATATGTTGAGGATAACGATATTATTCGCCCAGACGATTTAGTGGTTAAATCTACAGGAGTAAATTCTGCCAACAAATTATACATCATTCAGAATATTGATAGAAAATTGCCTTTAAGTGATATCGCTTCCGCGAAAGGGCTTTCTATGGATGCGCTGATTAAAGAAATGGAGCAAATCGTTTATTCTGGTACAAAACTGAATATCAAATATTGGTTAGACGATATTCTAGACGACGATCAGCAAGAAGAAATTCATGACTATTTCATGGAATCAGAATCTGATAAAATCGAAGATGCGCTAAAAGAATTTGATGGCGATTACGATATTGATGAACTTCGTTTAATGCGTATTAAGTTTATCAGCGAGGTAGCGAACTAAAAAATAAATTCCAAAGTTTTTAAATTCCAAATTCCAACCCTTTTTGGGAATATTCAAAATAAAAATTCCAAATTCCAAGTTTTTTATAGCATTGGAATTTGGAATTTCATTTTTTTAAGTATTTCAGTTTTGGAATTTGGAATTTCAAATATTGGAATTTTATTCAGTATATAATTCTCCACGATGCGGTTTCAAAGCATCTCTTACCTGAATCATATTTTCATCTGTTACTACCATAAAAGCTATGGCGTACATTTCGTCTATGACTTTGAATCCAGTAATGTTTAAAGGTAGTTTTTCAATTGCAATATATTCTTTAAGGTGTATTTCGTGATGTTCTGCTGTTTTTGCAGAAGCTGGTCCACGGAAATCCCAGATCAGTTTTATTTTTCTAGACATTTTTTTAAGGTGCAAAGGTTGTTAGGAACAAAGATACAAAGTCTTTCTTAATGGTTCTGTGTAGAGACGCACTGCAGTGCATTTCTACGATATTCTTTGTGCTGAAAATCTATTAATTTGTCTCAAACGGTGGGCAAATTCTACAGTAAATATAATATCTCATTTCAAAGTACTATTTTTGCAGAGTATTTTAGGTTTCTCAAATCATAAAAAAAAATAATTATAAATGGAGGATAATTCAGTTTCAGAGGAGTTGTTGTTAAGTGAAGGCGCAAAAGCGCATTTACAGACAGCAGGAAAATGGGTTTATGTAATATCTAGTTTTGGATTATTAATTGTCGCTTTTTTTATTCTTCGTTTACTTTATGACTATATGTCGTTATCTAATTGGGATGATGTTCCAACTGGAGGAGGAGTTGGTTATATAATGATTATGGAGTTATTGCCTATTTATATCTTAGCCTTTTTGATAATTTTTTTTCCACTTTATTATTTATATAAATTTTCTTTAAATGTCAAAATAGCATTTAGAGATGATGATTCAGAAGCATTAGAAATTTCGTTTAGATATTTAAAAATGCATTATATGGCTTTAGGAATTGGAATGCTGGCATATGTTGTCTTGTATTTTTTAATGTCTAAATTCTATTAATAATATTAATTACCTTTTTTATAAAAATGCCTAAAGAACTTTTACTTCAAGTTACACCCGAAATTGCTGCAAACGAATCATTGCTAAAAGACTATTTGTCTAAGCAGATTAAAGTTTCTGCGCAAGAAATTCAGCACGTTTCAATTTTAAAACGCTCTATTGATGCACGTCAGAAAGCGATTAAAATCAATTTGAAAGTTCTTATTTATTTGAAAGGCGAACCTTTTCAAGAAACTAAAATTGACCTTCCTATATATAAGGATGTTTCGAATGCGCAAGAAGTTATAGTTGTCGGAGCAGGCCCAGCTGGACTTTTTGCGGCATTGCAATTAATTGAATTGGGTTTGAAACCAATTGTACTCGAAAGAGGAAAAGACGTTCGTGGACGCCGTCGTGATTTGAAAGCAATAAATCGCGAACATATTGTAAACGAAGATTCAAATTATTGTTTTGGTGAAGGAGGAGCAGGAACATATTCTGATGGAAAATTATATACCCGTTCTAAAAAACGTGGTGACGTAACCCGAATATTAGAGCTTTTAGTTGCTTTTGGCGCTTCTGAAGATATTTTGGTAGAAGCGCATCCGCATATTGGAACCAATAAACTGCCAAAAATCATTGAAGATATCCGAAATAAAATTAGGGAGTTTGGTGGTCAGGTTTTGTTTGAAACCCGTGTAAGCGATATTTTGGTAAAGAATAATGAAGTTGAAGGAATCGTAACTCAAAACGGAGATAAAATTCACGCCAATAAATTAATCTTGGCAACGGGACATTCGGCTCGTGATATTTTTGAATTATTAGACAAAAAGAAAATTTTAATAGAAGCAAAACCTTTTGCTTTGGGAGTTCGTGCAGAGCATTCTCAGGAATTAATCGACAGTATTCAATACAGCTGTGATTTCCGTGGAGAACATTTGCCTCCAGCACCATATTCTATTGTAAAACAAGTTAATGGTCGCGGAATGTATTCATTCTGTATGTGTCCAGGAGGTGTAATTGCACCTTGTGCAACTAGTCCGGGAGAAGTGGTTACAAACGGTTGGTCGCCGTCTAAGCGTGATCAGTCAACAGCAAATTCTGGAATTGTAGTCGAATTAAAATTGGAAGATTTTAAACCTTTTGCAAAATTTGGAGCTTTGGCTGGAATGGAATTTCAAAAAAGCATCGAACAAAAAGCTTGGCATTTAGCCGGTGAAACTCAAAAAGTTCCTGCTCAAAGAATGATAGATTTTACTAAAAGCAAAGTTTCGGCAGATATTCCGAAAACTTCTTATGTTCCAGGAACCACTTCGGTAGAATTGGGGCAGGTCTTTCCAGGATTTCTAACTCAGATTATGCGTCAGGGATTTCAGGATTTTGGAAAATCAATGCGTGGTTATTTAACTAACGAAGCAATCTTACACGCACCAGAAAGTAGAACATCATCTCCAGTGAGAATTCCGAGAGATCCGATGACTTTAGAGCATTTGCAAATCAAAGGTTTATATCCTTGTGGAGAAGGTGCAGGTTATGCTGGCGGAATTATTTCTGCAGCAATTGATGGTGAAAAATGTGCCTTGATGATTGCGGAAGCATTGAAATAATCAACTTTATATTGTAGTAAAAGTTTTATATTTTTGTGAGGTATTTAAACTTTTAAATCTAAGTAAAATGGAATTGCAAGATATTGAGAAGAAATATGGATTTGAATACCCAAAATTATACAAGCAACTTTATTTAGATGGAATGCTTGATATGGGTGAATATGGGCCTAATTGGTATTTCGAAGTTTATCCAAAATTAAAAGAAAATCCACCTTTATTATTGCATACTTATGATTTTAAATTAATGAGTTTAAAACTTGTTGATGATGAAATTAAGGAATTAGGTGATCCAGAAAATTATCGAAAAATCAACAAAGAATTTAGATTTATTCCGTTTGGTAGGAGTTACGGTGGAGATCATTATTGTTTCTTTCCTAACGAAGAAAACAATGGAAATGTTCCAATTGTTTTTGTTTGGCATGATTTAAATGAAGTGGATTACTTAGCGAAAAATTTACAAGATTTCATTTTTAAGGCATTATTGACTGATATGGTGTATATAGATGAGGATGTATCAGATGAAGAATTTAGGTATAATCTTGAAATGGCATTCAAGTCTCATAAAAAATATCTAACAGAACAGCAAAAAGATCTTTTATTGAATATCTTAAATCTTGAGATTAAAGATTATGAGATTATATATCCAGATAGTAAAGAAAATGCTAGAGGACTATTAACCTATGAAGAGAAAGATAAAATACTTGTAGAGATTATTCCTTTCGATAAAATGGATACTAGTTTTGAATATTCAACCAAGTAAAAAATACTTCAATCATCGCGTAATCCTTGAAATAATTGGCCTCAGGTTTTTTGGTGTAGTAAAAAGATTGTTATCTTAGTGGTTTGATTGTAATAGAATTTGCCCCAAAGATGACAATACAAGAAATAGAGAAAAAATACGGATTCCATTTTCCGCTTTTATACAAACAGCTAGACGCTGACGGTATGTTGGATGTCGGAGAGTATGGCCCAAATTGGTATACAGAAGTTTATCCAACCTTAAAAGATAATCCACCTTTGCTTTTGCATTCGTATGATTTTGAATCGCTGAATTTGAAATCGGTTGCCGAAGAAATAGAAGAGCTCAGAGATCCAGAGGATTATCGAAATATCAACCCAGAATTTAAGTTTATTCCCTTTGCCAAAAGTGGCGGCGGTGATCATTATTGTTTCTTTTTAAACGAAGAAAACAATGGCGATGTGCCGATCGTTTTTGTCTGGCACGATTCCAACGAAGTCAATTATCTGGCAAAAAACCTTCAGGATTTTATCTTCAAAGTTTTGTTGATTGATATGTCAAAACAAGATGTCTACAATGAACTGACGGATGAAGAATTTAGAGATGATATAGAATCAGTTTTTAAATCACATAAAAAATATCTGACTGAGCAGCAAAATACAATTCTATCAGCCATTTTAGAACGTGATATAATTGATTATGAAATACATGTTTCGCCAAAAATTGTGGAATCGGCGAGAGGATTATTGACAGATTTCGAATTAGAATCTATTGTCAATGAAGTAATCCCTTTTGATAAAATGAATCAGAGTTTTAAATATTCAAACGATTAACTTTTTAATGTAAAATATTTTATGGGCTTTTTCTCCAATTTATTTAATAGAAACAACGATCCGAAATCAATCATTTCTTTTGATGTCATTGATTCGATCTATAGTAATTTACATCATGTATCGAATAGCATAGAGTTCAAAGTAAAAGGAATTCATGACACGGTTACTGTAAATTTGTATTCTGTTCCTTCCTCATTGGATCATGAAGAGGGAAGGGCAGAAATTAAAAAAGCGGGATTCAATAATGCGTATGAAGTTCTTAATGAATTGTATAAGAAACTGAATATTGGAGGTTTGTCAGAAGAAGCAATGCAGGACGATTTACAGTATGATTTTATTCATATTCAGTTTTATTCGCGACCAAGTCAGGAAATGAAAAAGCACTTTACAAGTGTGATTAATAATTTCATGATTTTCTTTTGCTGCACCAATAGTTTAGAAATAAACGATTTTAGAATGTTGTATTCTAGCAATCATTTTTCTGATTATGTAAAAGGTTTGCTAGATTCAGAATATCTTGATTTTAAGAATCCTCAAGATGAGACTCAGGAAATAGGAGTTAATGATTTCAAAAAAGTTTTACAAGCTATATGCCAATATTTTAATGTTGAAATTCCTGCGAATATTGAGCTTCCATCTTCAGAAAATCTAGTACTAGATGATAAAGCGGCTGTGGAGGACTTTGAAGAGTTTGTCAAATTGGTTTCGAGAAATAATATCGAGGAAGATGATGTGAAAAAATATTCAGAGAAGCTTTTTGAAAGTTTCAATGCCGAAACTAAAACGTATTATGAAACGACAGAAGATCATTTTAGCTTTTTTGACGAAATAAATACTTGGCATAGCGATTGGAAATTTGATCCAGAAGACGCAGAATATTTTATTTCTGAGATGCTTGGTGAAGATTTCAAATTTGATTATCCAGAAGAAACCTATAGTCATGATCTGTTTCCGTACATTCAATCGGAATTGGAAAAATTAAATCTGGAGTTATTGACTTATGAAACCTATGGAGACAGCTATTTGTTTTTTGTGGTAAATAAAGATGAAGTAGAAAGAATTTTAGAATTGTCTGACCGAACTAAAATTGAAGTTACTCAGCTGTAAAATATAGCCACGAATTACACCAATTTGCACTAATTTTTTAATATTAAAAATTACAATTCGTGAAAATTGGTGTAATTCGTGGCGAAAAAAATTAAGGAATCAAAATAATTTTTCCTGTGCTTTTTCTGCTTTCTAAGAAATCATGAGCCAGTTTTCCTTCAGATAATTTGAACGATGTCGGTTCTGACAATTTGATTTTTCCTTCTGTAATCCAGTTGAATAGTTGAGTTGCTCTTTTAATTCGTTCTTCTTTAGAATTTAAATAACTCCATAAATCGCCACCTGTTAAAGTTTTTGAACCGTCCATTAGCATTCTCGGGTCTACATGTGCTGGGTCTCCGCCCGCCATGCCGAAGAAAACAACTTGTCCGCATTCTTTAGTGACTTCAAAACTTTCCATTAAAGTACTTCCGATACTGTCATAAACAACATCGACACCGTTTGGAGCTACTTTGAAAACTTGTGATTTCCAGTCTTCGTTATAAAGAAAAACATGATCTGCACCTTGTTCAAATCCGATTTTTGCTTTTTCTGCAGATGAGGTTAAGCCAATAACGTTTGCTCCAAGAAGTTTACTGATTTGGGTTAGAATCTGACCAACTCCACCAGCGACAGCGTGTACTAAAACAGTTTCTCCTTTAGCCGTTTTGTGACTGTCGGTTGCAAGATAGTGAGCCGTTAAACCTTGAAGTAAAACAGAAGCCGCAGTTTCAAAAGAAATATTTTCAGACAACGGAATAATGTGATTTACATTTACGGCAACCAATTCTGCATTGGCAAATGGTGCATCGGCAAAAGCCACACGATCTCCAATTTTATATTCCGAATGATTGTTGGCGTCAACCACAATCCCTGCTCCTTCATAACCAGCAATAAAAGGTGGATTTCCTTTTAAATGATAATTCCCTTTTCGACGATAAACATCAGCAAAATTTAATCCAATGGCTTTCATCTCAACTAAAATCTCATCCTTTTTTAATTGCGGATTAGGGATTTCTATATATTCTAAAACATCTGATTCTCCAAAAGAAGAAAAGGTAAGTGCTTTCATTTTTAGTTTTTTGAGTATACAAAGAACGGAAAATATATTGGCTCCATTTTAAAGATAATCTTAAAAATAAAAAAAAGTAACAACCTGAATTCAGGTTGTTACTTTGGGTTAAATTAAACAGGCTGAGATACCTGTAGTGGTTTATTTTTTAGCTTTAGGTTTTATTTCTGTTACAATCAAACTCACAGTTGTATCTCCTAAATTTTTTGCCATATGTGTAACAGCAGGTATGTACATGGCATCTCCGGCTTTAATATCTATAATAACAGGCGCTTTGCCTTTATCGGTTATTTCAATTTTTCCATCGGCCAATGCATAGATGGTGTGGTCAGGATGCTGATGCCATGGAATTGTTTCTCCCGGAGTAATCTCAACTTGCATTATTCTTACTCTTTCATTCTCAAGAAGTACTTTTTTATACGCGTTAGGCGCTGCTTTTAATGGGTCTTGCGCATAGATATTCATACTTAATATTAAAAGTAATAGTATGAATGGAGACATTAAATTCTTTGTAATTGTTTTCATTTCATTTCTTTTTTATTGGTTAAATTTTTCCAGAATTGTTTATTACATGTTCTTTTTGAGAACTTTGTCGTAGTTGTGTTTTATGAAAAAGACAAAGCTCTCTTGCAATGCATTTTTTAATTAATGCGAAGAGGCAGGATTTTCCTGATTCGAAAAATTACAGTTAGGATATTTAGCTAGAAAAACTGGATTTCATTTTGCAGATGTGAGATCCTTGGATTTAGGTACTGAAGATTCCCATATCGTCTGTTTGAATCCGTCGTTTTTTTTCGGCTTATCTTCACAGGTTTGGGAAATTGAAGTGCGATAAATAGTGTCCATTTTTGGGACTACTAATTTACGAAAAAAAGAGATGTGGAATGTTTTAAAATTGAATTATTAGTCTTGTTTTTTGTTGTAACTTATTTGTTTTTAGTTGTTTGTGTTGGTTTTGGCCTGAATATTCATGAAATTATATAGAAAAACCATTAGCAAATACTCTGTTATTTACTAATGGTTTGATAATTGTTTTTAGGTTTTATTTTTAGGTCGCCTTTAAAAACTTTTCAGGATTTATATTTTAGGCAATTTCATATCATTAAAAGTACTTTTCTGTTTGGCTAAAGCTTCGATATCTTGCCATTTTCTTGGAGAATCTGCAGAAAGGTTTTCGTATGAATCTTTTAGCATTAAAATATCATCTTCGATACGAACACCTATATTCCACCATTTTTTATCGCATTTGCTATTTGCCGGAATATAAATTCCAGGTTCTACAGTAAGAATCATGTTTTCTTTTATAAGAGTCTGTGGTCCATTGTAAGTTCCTTTGTCGTGAACATCTAAACCAAGAAAGTGTGAGCATGAGTGCGGATAATATAATTTTACATCTTTCGGATCTGTAATAATTCCTAATTTAATTAAACCTTTTGCTATTACATCTTTTGCAGTTTCGTTTAAAGCCACTAGCGGAGTTCCTTCTTTACAGATTTTAAAAACAGCTTCTTGAGCATCATAAACAATTTGATAAATCGCTTTCTGTTCTTCGGTAAATTTTCCGTTTGCTGGAATTGTTCTTGTTACGTCTGCAGAATAGCCATGATACTCAGAACCAACATCCATTAATAATAATTGATTGTCGATTTTTGTGGCATTGTTTTCCCAATAGTGCAAGATACATCCGTTTGCTCCAGCTCCTACAATTGGTCCATAGCCTTCGCCTTCTGCGCCATAATGCTTATGAATGTAGGCGTGAATTCCGTCGGCTTCGTTTTCGCTCATATCTGGACCTACAGCTTTCATCACTTCATTGTGGGCAACACAAGAAAGTTTTACTGTTTTACGCATCAAAACAAGTTCTTCAGGAGTTTTTATTTCACGAAGAGAACTGGTAATTTTATTGAATAATTCTGTTGAAGTTTCATTTTCTTGCGTAATTCCAGCTTTAGCTTTAAATGATTTTAATAATGCATATAAATTGTCAGGATTATTGTTTTCTGCAACATCTGTTGGGATTTTATCATAAATTATTTTATCAAATTTTGCAAAATCAATGGCAAACGCATTAAATTCTTTTCCGTTATAAACAGTTGTAAAGCCTAGTTTCGATTTTGCGCCTTCAACTCCCAAACGTCTGCCTGTCCACATTTCGTGCGCTGCATTTCTTTCTCTAACAAAAAGGACTTCATTGTATTTTTCTGATCCTTGTTCTTCTTTAAAAATTAACAATATTGCATTAGGTTCTTTATATCCTGATAAATAATACATGTCAGGATTTGCATGATAATTATAGTCGATATCTCTAGAAAAAACTCTTTCGGGGTAAGAAAAAACAACGGCAACCGAATTAGCAGGCATTAAAGCTCTAAAAGCTTCGCGGCGTCCTTGGTGAAATTCTTTTGTGAGATAATCTGTTGGAAGGTTTTCTTGCGAATGAGCAAATGGTGCTGTCAATGCAAATACAAACAAGAAGAGAAATTGTTTCATTTTTTGGTTTTTTATTGATGATTTTTGGTTTTTTGATCGACGCAAATTACAAAAAAAATAATGTCACTTGTTTTATTTTAAACATTTGAGAGATAAAACTTTAAATAAATTGTAGTAACTTAGAGACAGAGAATTACGGTTTATGCTAAAATTAAAACTTTGATAAACCTGTAACTGGGCACGAATATTGAGAAAAGAATTTTTATAGAATTATTTTATACTTCAAAAAACAAATTATAAATCTTTAAAATCCACTTTTATGAAAAAATACACATTAGCAGTCCTTTCAGTTTTAACTTTATTATTTGCTTCATGTACGGCGTCAAAATCTGCTTCTAATGATGGCGATTTATTTGGTACAACTTGGGAGTTGGAATATATCTCAGGGCCAAGAATTGCTTTTGAAGGATTATACCCAAATAAAAAACCACAGCTTACTTTCGATCAAAAAGAAACAAAAGTTTATGGCAATAACGGATGTAACGGTTACAGTGCGTCTTATACCTTAAAAGGAAAGTCTTTGACTTTTGGAGAAGAAGGGCCAACTACTATGATGTTTTGCGAAGGTGGAGGTGAACAAGTATTCTTAAAACAAATTAGACAAATTACAAGTTATTCTATTGATAAAGATGGGAAACTAAATTTAATTCAGGGCGATGTTCCGGTAATGAGATTTAAAAAAGTAGCTAAGCAATAGTCTTAAAAATCAGTATAAAAAAGGGGAAAAGATTTTTCATTTCCCCTTTTTTGTTTTTATGCTAAAGCTAATTGGTTTTCAACTTCAACTGCTCGATATTTTTGCTGATAATATTTTTATCGGATGCTGTTTTAGCTAAGCCAAATGCAGTTTCAAAATGCTGAAATGCTTTTTTTACGTCAATTTCAGAATAAAGATTTCCTAGTAGAGAATAATAAAAATGATTATCTGTTAAATTCAATTTTTCGGCTTCTTTGATTGCTTCTTCTTTTCCGTTTACTTTAGACAAAGCGTAAGTTCTGTTTAAAGCCACAATTGGCGAATATTCTAAAATGATCAGATTATTGTAGAGTTCCAGAATATTTTTCCATTTCTCTGTGGTTTCTTTTTTAATGGTGTGCCAATAAGCAATTCCGGCTTCTAAGTGATATTTTGAAAGTGTGTTTCCTGTTGAAGATTGGCTTAAAAAGTAAGTTCCTTTACCAATTAATTCCTGATTCCAAAGCGATTGATCTTGATCTTCATACAGAATAATTTCGCCATTTGAACCAGTTCGCGCATCAAACCTTGAAGAGTGAAAACACATTAAAGCCATCAAAGCATTGGTGTGAGGTAGATTGGTGCTTTCATTTTGAATTAATAAATAAGTCAGGCGCATGGCTTCGGTACAAAGATCTTTTCGTAAAGTGGTGTTTTGCGAAATAGAGTAGTAGCCTTCAGAATAAAGCAGGTAAATGGTTTTTAGAACGGTTTGAATTCTGTCTTTTATTTCGGAATTGCTGGGATTCTGAATTTTTATATTTTCTTCTTTGAGTTTTTCTTTGGCTCGATTAATTCTTTTATAAATGACCTCTCTGTTGGACAAAAAGGCATCAGAGATTTCATTTATTCCAAAACCGCATAGTAAATTTAAGGCAAGAGCAATTTGCGCTTCTTCAGAATTACACGGATTGCAAACCGTGAAAATCATAGCAAGTTGACTGTCGGCAATATTTTGATCAGACAAATCAATGTCTATTTCAGGATTGTTTAGTGGTGTATTATGTTTTATTTCGGAAACTATTTTGGTTTCAAAAACGTTATTTCTTTTTAGGTGATTTTTGGTTTTGTTTTTGGCAACTGTATAAAGCCAAGCAGAAGGGTTTTCGGGAATTCCTTTAATTGCCCAAGTTTCTGAAGCGGTGAGGAAAGTATCGCTTACAATATCTTCTGCAATTTCGATATGTTGAATTCCGAATAAGCTGCAGAGAACTGAAACTATTTTTTGATATTCGGTTCGGAATAAATTGGGTAAAAGTTCTTTGTGCTCCATATTTTTAAGAAAAAATGCCTGAGTAAAGATACAAAGGCATTTTTATTTCATTTGGTTTATTATTAAACACCCATTCTAATTTCGACATTTCCGCCAAAATTTAAAACTGGACATCCTTGTGCAATTTCGGCTGCCTCGTCATAATCTTTGGCTTTAATGATTATTAAGCCGCCGATTGATTCTTTAATTTCAACAAATGGACCATCAGTTACTCCTTTAGAATTGACTAGTTTTCCTTGTCCGTCCCAACGCTGTAAAGGTCTCGCCAGTTTATCTTGAGCGGCAAGGCTTCCAAACCAGTTTTGCCATTGTTGCAGGTGCTGTTGGTATTCTTCTGGAGAAGGCTGTGCCTCTTTTGTTTTAAAATCTCTTCTGAAAATCAATAAAAACTCATTCATTTTTTATGTTTTTATAATTGAATAATCTGCTTTAAGTTGTATAAAGTTAAATGTTTTTAGAAAATAAAAATCAATTATTATTTTCCAAACTGGCCAACTCTATAAGTTCCTGGTACATTGGCAAAAGTAATATTAAGACGATTCCAAGCATTAATTGCTGCGACTGCAAGTGTAAGATCTATTAATTCTTGCTCTGTAAATTCAGCTTTTGCAATTTCGTAAATCTCGTCTGGAACATCGCAGGCATTTACTGCTTCTGCTAGAGCAAGAGCAACTCTTTCTCTTTTTGTATAATAAGGAGCTTCTCTCCAAACGCTTAATCCAAATAAACGCTGTGCTGTTTCTCCAGCGGCCAAAGCTTCTTTTGAATGCATGTCTAAGCAATAACCGCAATTGTTGATTTGAGAGATTCTGAAATTTATTAATTCCATAAGAGAAGCTTCGATTGAACCTTTTTTCAAGTAACCGCTGATTCCAAATAATGTGCTAACTGCTTTTTGACCTTGTTCGAATAAATTAAGTCTAGTTTCCATGATGTATATTTTTTAATTGTTTATACCCTAATAACAATCGAACTTTCAGGATTGGACAAAAAAGATGAAAAAAAATAAAATATTTTTTCAATTAAAAGAAAACCCCAATGTTTATAAGGGTTAGTAAACAAAAAAAAAGGATGATTAAATCGAAGAATTTATAAAATAATCTTGTCAGCAAGCCCCAGCGGGGTAAAATATGTATAGAATTTCATAAGACAAATAAAAAAAAGCTCCGGAGGAGCGACATATATTTTATAATCTAATATATGTCGCTCCTCCGGAGCTTTATATTGTAAAAAACGTTTTTGCTATAAATATTTCGCTCCTCTGGAGCTTTCCAAAAGATAGAAGCGGTTAATATTCTTTATTTCTTTTTCAGCTTATCTTTAAAAACCTTTTCAAACTTTTCTATTTTCGGCTGAATCACCATTTTGCAATAGGGTTGATTTTTATTGTTTGAATAATAATTTTGATGATAATCTTCTGCTTTATAAAAAACTTTAAAAGGTTCCACTTTTGTCACAATTGGACTGTTATAAACCTTCGCTTTATTCAATTCTGCAATAATGCTTTGAGCCGCTTTTCTCTGTTCGTCATTTTTATAGAAAATAACAGAACGGTATTGCGTTCCTACATCTGCTCCTTGACGATTTAAAGTTGTTGGGTCGTGAACGGTAAAAAAGACTTTGAAGATTTCATTAATATCAGTTACATTTTTGTCGTAAGTAATTTGGACAACTTCGGCATGACCCGTTTCTCCTGTGCAAACTTCTTCGTAAGTTGGATTTGCTATTTTTCCGCCAGAAAATCCAGAAACAACAGATTTTACTCCGTCCAAATTTTCGTAAACGGCTTCAACACACCAATAGCATCCTCCGCCTAGTGTTATAGTTTCTAGATTCGCTTTTTTGTTTTGGGAAATGCCATTTAGCGAAAGCGCAAAAAGACACATTAAAAGTATATTTTTCATTTTGTGATTATTTAGTATCAGGAATAAAATCAAGAGCAATCGAATTCATGCAGTAGCGTTTTCCTGTAGGAGCAGGACCATCGTCAAATATATGTCCTAAATGCCCGCCACATCGTCCGCAAAGCGTTTCAGTTCTTTCCATTCCAAGTGAATTATCTTCTTTAAACACAATGCTTTTTTTGTTCTCTTGTTCAAAAAAACTTGGCCATCCGCAACTACTTGAAAATTTTGCTGTAGATCTAAAAAGCAAGTTTCCGCAAGAAGCGCAGTAATACGTCCCTTTTTCGTCAGTATTCCAATATTTTCCTGTAAAAGGTCTTTCTGTGTCGGCTTCGCGCATTACAGCATAAACATCTTCGGGAAGTACTTTTTTCCATTCGGCATTGCTTACATTTAGTTTCGTTGTGTCGGTATTTGAATAATAAGGATTTCCGGGTTTACTGATTTTATTTTCCATAACAGCAGTTTGTGCAGTTTGTTTTTTAGTGTTTTGTCCGCAGGCTTGTAAAATAAAAAGCGGAATCAAAAAACAAAGGCTGAAAATTAGGTTTTTAGATTTCATAAGTTCTTAGGTGTATTAATCTGTATATCAAAGATACGTTGAGAACTAGCTTCAAAGTACAGACTGTGTTATTATTGAGATTTTTTTAAGTGTGTTTTAACTTTTTATTAGTTACGTAAAACAACGCAATGTAGTTTTTATGTCTTAATTTTAACTGCTTTTAAAATTTAGCATAAAATATAACGTTGTAAATCAGTAGAATAGAAATAGGATGAAAAGCTTAACTTTTGCCAAACGGAATTAGCATTTTTAAGCCATTTCTTTTTTCGTATTTTTGTTTGCTTAAGAAGCCTTATGACAGAAGAAAACGTAATACTAGTTAATCAGAACGATGAACAGATTGGCTTGATGCCAAAATTAGAAGCACATGAAAAAGCGCTTTTGCACCGTGCCTTTTCGGTTTTTATTTTAAATAGTAAAAACGAAATTATGCTGCAGCAGCGTGCTCATCATAAATATCATTCTCCGTTGCTTTGGACAAACACTTGCTGCAGTCATCAGAGAGAAGGAGAAACAAACATTGAAGCGGGAAGTAGAAGGTTGTTTGAAGAAATGGGATTTAAAGCTGAATTGAAAGAGCTATTTCATTTTATCTATAAAGCACCTTTTGATAATGGTTTGACAGAACATGAGCTGGACCATGTTATGATTGGTTATTATAATGAGGAACCAAACATAAATCCTGACGAAGTTGAAGACTGGAAATGGATGAGTATTGAAGATGTTAAAGCAGATATTGAAAAACAGCCTGAAATTTATACCGTATGGTTTAAGATAATTTTTGACGAATTTGATCATTATCTAGAAGACCATAAATTATAGCCAAACTAACCAAAAACATAAATGAGAGTAACCATATCAAGAAAAGCACATTTTAATGCTGCACATCGACTGCATCGAAAGGATTGGTCGTTTGAAAAAAACGATGCTGTTTTTGGAAAATGCAATAATCCTAACTTTCATGGTCACAATTATGGTTTAACAGTAAGTGTTACAGGAAAGATTGACCCGGAAACTGGTTTTGTTCTCGATGTGAAAGTATTAGCGGATATTATACGAGAAGAAGTAGAAATTCCGTTTGATCACAAAAATCTTAATCTGGATGTTCCAGAATTTGCAGATTTGAATCCGACCGCAGAAAATATTGCTGTTGTGATATGGAATAAAATTAGACAACGAATTCACACTGACTTTGATCTTGAAGTTGTGCTGAACGAAACGGACCGAAATTTTGTAACTTATAAAGGAGAATAAAAAATGTCATTAAAAATAGGAGATATAGTTCCGAATTTTACTGCGAAAGACAACAATGGTGAACTTTTTGAAAGCCAAAGCGTTTTAGGAAGAAAGCCGCTGGTGATTTATTTTTACCCAAAAGATAATACGCCAGGATGTACAACCGAAGCTTGCAGTTTTCGGGATCAATATGAGGATTTTAAGGATTTGGGGGCTGAGGTAATTGGTATTAGCAGCGATAGTGTAAAGTCACATCATAAATTTGCTGTTAAACATAAATTACCTTTTATTTTGCTTTCAGATCAGGATAAAAGATTAAGAAAACTTTTTGGTGTTCGTAATATTTTATTTGGACTTCTTCCAGGACGCATTACCTATATAATTGATAAAAATGGACTGGTGATTTCGATATTTGATAGCGCAAATGCTGCTAAACATATACCAAAAGCCTTAGAAGCCGTACAGGAATTAGTATCATAGAAAACCAAAATAGTATCAGAATAGAATTAATTAAACAAATATATTAGCCTAAAAAACATGAGTCAAAATTTATACCCTTTGCAATTTGAACCGATTTTGAAAGAAAGAATCTGGGGAGGAGAAAAATTAAAAACAATTCTAAACAAACCAATCGTTTCTAAAATTACGGGCGAAAGCTGGGAATTATCTACTGTACAAGGAGATGTAAGTGTGGTTGCAAATGGAGTTTTAAAAGGAAAATCTTTAATGGATTTAATCGATGAAACACCAGACGCTATTTTAGGAACTAAAGTTTATGAAAGATTTGGAAAACAATTTCCGCTTCTTTTTAAATATCTAGATGCAAGAGAAGATCTTTCTATTCAGGTGCATCCAAACGATAAATTGGCAAAGGAACGTCACAATTCATTTGGTAAAACTGAAATGTGGTACGTAATGCAAGCTGATGCAGATGCTAGGATTATTGTTGGTTTTAAAGAAGATTCTAGTAAAGAAGAATATTTGAAACATTTGCACGACAATACCTTGGTTTCGATCTTAGATGATGTGAAAGCAAAATCAGGAGATGTCTTTTTCTTAGAAACTGGAACTGTTCATGCAATTGGAGCAGGATTGGTAGTTGCAGAAATTCAGCAGACATCTGATATTACGTATAGATTATATGATTTTGACCGTGTAGATGCTCAAGGAAACAAAAGAGAATTACATGTAGATTTAGCTTTAGATGCTATAAACTACAATAAAGTTGATACACAAAAGAAATACGATTCAAAAACTAATACATCAAATGTTGTTGTAGATTGTCCTTATTTCACGACAAATTTTATTCCATTAGAAGATAAAGTAACAGTTTCGAAATCTGGAGAAACATTTACAGTTTATATGTGTATTGAAGGAAGCTTCGAAATCGAATATGACGGATTCAAGCAGGCTTACAAAAAAGGAGATACCGTTTTGGTGCCAGCTGCAATAAAAGCATTTAATTTGAGTGGAAAAGCTTCAATTTTAGAAATTTACATTTCTTAACACTTATTCTAAAGATAATATGTACTTTTGCAAACGCAAATTAAAATTATAATAAAAATGGCAAACGTTAAAAATTTAAAGAAAGACATCAATTTTGTATTAGGAGATATTATTGAGGCAGTTTACTTGTTTGAGATGTCTACAACAGGAAATCCTACTCCAGAAACGAATGCTTTAATCGATGAAGCTATCGCTGCATTCGATACTTTGATTACAAAAGTGAACGCTAAGAACGTTGAAAATAAAAAAGCACACTTCAAACAAATCAATGTTGAATTAGAACAAACTGCTAATCAATTGATTGAAAAAATCAACGCGCTTTAAGCAAAAAAAAGTGTAAAAAAGTGCAAAAATATTTTGGGAAATTGAAAAACCGCTTTATATTTGCACCCGTAATGACGCCGATGTAGCTCAGCTGGCTAGAGCAGCTGATTTGTAATCAGCAGGTCGTGGGTTCGAGTCCCTCTATCGGCTCAAAAAAACGGAAACCATCACAGAAATGTGGTGGTTTTTTTAATTATAGAGAGAGGTGTGAAATTTTTTTTGGAATATTAAAAAACATTTATATCTTTGCACTCGCAAAATAGGCCGATGTAGCTCAGCTGGCTAGAGCAGCTGATTTGTAATCAGCAGGTCGTGGGTTCGAGTCCCTCTATCGGCTCAAAAACCATCACAGAAATGTGGTGGTTTTTTTTTTGTTCAAAAAAAAATAAATTCCAATATTTAAAATTCCAAATTCCAAATCTTGACAAATTCCAAATCTTGACAAATTCCAAATCTTGACAAATTCCAATACTTAAAATTCCAAATTATCATCTTTGTCAAAGTTTGAACTTTGACAAAGATGATAAAAATAAAAAATTCCAAATTTCAGTTCGAGTTAAGAATTGGAATTTGGAATTTGGAATTTGAATTTTAGGATTTAATTAATTTATCTTCCCAGTGTTTGGTGTGCAGCCGTAAATTGTCCTGATGACATTGCTGCCAAAATTGAAAGCTCACCAGTTAAGCAGACGGCAATTGCGATTTCAGCAAATTTGCCACTCTTTCCGGCTCCGTAACAGTCCAACAGCTCAAGACACTCTCTTTGAGTCGGAAATGAAGTTCCGCCGCCAACCGTACCTACAATCATATTTGACATTGTAATGGCAAAATAAATGTCGTCATCTTCAGTGATTTCCATTCGCGTTACAGCAACAGAAGCTTCACCTGTACAGGCGACATCTTGTCCGCAGGCAATAAACAAAGCTGCAAGTCCATTAGAAGGATGCATTCCGCCGCCCACTACACCTGCTTTTTTTGCTCCAGAAACGCATATTCTCCATTGTTCGTGCAATAATGCCGGAGTTGTCTTTAAAACCGATTTAATGACCTCTTTTTTCAATACGATTTCTGCAGTAACTTTTTTTCCGCGAACTCTGGTATTTAAGGGGCTTATTTTTTTGTCGCCAGAAAAATTACCTTCAATAGTCCAGAAAACAGGTTTTATTGGGCAGTTTTCCAAAATATATTGGCATATTCTATCCGAACAAATTGTTACCATGTTTTGACCCGAAGCATCGCCTGAAGTAAATTCAAATTTTAAGATTAGAATGTTTCCTTCGATATTAATGCCTATGTCATTTAAAATGGCATAATTGCTGGTTTCTCTAGTTAGTGCAGAAAAGGTTTCGGTGTGATCTAAAACCCATGAGACAAATTTACCTAGTTCAATAACGGTTTTAAACTTAAAGGTTGGGGTTCTCTGCACGCCTTCCTGAAGTGTGACAACAGTTATAGGGCCAGATTCTCTACAGGCTTTTGCACCTCTATTGTAAGAGGCTAATAATGCGCCTTCGGTTGTGGCGAGAGGAACGTAGAAAGGGCCTTGGGCGAGGCTTCCGTTTATTACTAATGGCCCAATAATTCCGGTAGGAATCTGGCTCATTCCGATGTAATTTTCTATGTTGCCTTTAAGACTTTCGTTGTTAGTGAATACCTTTTCTCCAGAAAGAAAATCTAGGTCTAAGTTTAATTGGCTGCGAATAAAATTTAGACGTAATTTTTGACCATTTAAAGTGTAAGGTTCTTGGTCTGGAATTTTTTCTGCTTGAGAATGTTTTGGATTATAAGATTCTAATTTGTGAAAAACAGACGAATCAATATAATCATACTTAGGTCGACTGATGTTGCTGATTAAATTTTCCATAAATGTAGTTTTTTAGTTTAAGGCTAAGTTATTACAAATCAATATAATATATATGTGTATTCTGACAATTTAACTTTTAATTGTTTAATTGTCAGGTATTTATGAAAATAAAGATCGATTGTAAAAAAAAGGGCATAAAAAAATCCTGTTCTTTTAAAAACAGGATTTATGAGAAGACGGAAAAAAATGTATTTTTTAGTTGTAACTTATTGTTTTTTATGTAATTAAGTTAGTTAGGTTGCTCGCTTTTCTTAATTTCAGCAACATACTTTGTCAATTTTTTTCCATAAAGTGATTGAGCTACTTTTGGAGTCATTGATTTTTGAATCGTATCAAGAAACTTCAAATTGATATCATAAATCTCTGCTAAAGCAATATAAGGTGCTACTTCGTGATCTTTATTGTTGATGGCAAAGTTTGTAGCGTATAAATATTTTCTTTTGATGTTTGACTGTTGTTTGGCGTCAATACTGTCAATTGCTTTCTGATCTTTTCTCTTTAATGCTTTAAATTTTGATTCAACCATTGAAAGGTTTTCATCTCTAAAACGAGTATTTATTTTTTGATATTCTTCGTATAATTCTTGGTTTTTAGATCCAGTAATTTTTGCGCCAGCGATGAAGTTATCCAAATTGGTATCAATATTAATATTTCCCGGTTCAGCAAAGAATAAAATATTATTGTCTAATGAATTTGTTACACCTCGATCTAAATATAAATATAACATTTCAGGAGATTCTAATTTAATGTCCCTTTCAAAAGCTGAATTTCCATCAATTTTAATACTATCAATAGCAACAAGTGAAGTGTCAACAACTCTTTGGATATATAAAGTTCCGGTTTTTAAACCTTTAATGTTTCCTGTGATGTGTAAATTATCAGCAGCTGTTTCTTTTTTGCTGCAAGATGCTAATACTGCAAGAGTAACAAAAGCAATTAATGTTTTTTTCATTGGTTTTTGAGATTTTGGTGCAAAATAAAGAAAATAGTTTAAATGTAAAGAGATGGCTGTTTTATTTTTATAAAAAAAAATAATCCCAATCTATTTCTAAATTGGGATTTTAAAATCATGCAGGAAAAGGTCTTACATCGATAAATTGAATGAAGAGCCGTTCTCGTGCGTATACGTATAAATTGCATCACAGTCGTTATTTCCGTAATCGATCACACCGTTTAAAATGCCTCCTTGAACTTTTAATTGTCCTTTAGAAATAAATAGACATGAATATTTTTTAATAAGCGGTTCCTTTACAGTCAAAGTAAGTGTTTCTCCATTTGAAGCAGTTACTGTATGGGTTCCTTCTGTAACTTCGTATACATTATCAGATAAAACAAAAGGCGTATCTACACCCGCTGTTTGTTTAGTAGTGTAAATTCCAGAATTAGTATAAACTCCGCCCTGTAGATCAGTTAATTTACCATTAGTTACTTTTCTGGTCCATTGCGGTATAGTAGGAGTGGTGGTAGTATTGGTATATTCAATCGTTCCTTCTAGTTTGATACCTTTTATAGAGTAGTCAATTCTTTCAATTGTCATTTTACTTCCTGTTGTAGTAATTGGTCCTGAAAGAGTTACTTTTAGTTTTCCTTTTCGTAGAAGATTATTTCCGTCTGTGCATCCCGCTGTTCCAAAATCGGCTAAAAAGACTTTAGGATAATCTGTTCCGTTTGGTGTAGTAATGGTAATTGTTGCGCAAATTCCAGGAGCTGTTTCAGCGGTTTTTCCTGTCGTTGAGGTGCTTGTGCTGATTAAAAGACCAGTGTTAAGATCCATTTCGTTTGAAGTGTCAACAGCAACTGAAGCCCCAATACCTGTAAGGCTTGTTGAAACGGTATCTTCATGATTGTCACTTGAACAAGAAACGTATAAAAGTGCTGTTGCACAAATAGCGGTTAATAAAATAGCAGTTTTTTTCATAATGGGTTTTGTTTTGGATTAGATTAATAAGGCATTCAAATGTAATAAAAAAAATAAATTGCAAATAAAAAATCCTGTAATGCTTAGATTACAGGATTTTATAACGTTTTTTTGAAGAAAAAATTATGATAAGCGCTTTTAGCTTCTCTTGTTTTTTTGATTCCTCCTAATCAAAGTGATTTGAAAATTCTACTGTCTTTTGTGTTTATGAAAATTTCCGAAATCAAAGTTTAGGCGAGTATAATTTGTTGTTTTGTGTAAAAAAAAAGAGTTTTTTATAATTGAGCTAATACGAAGTGGAGAAACTAGCTTTTTTGCGCTTCAACTCCTTTTGTTGCATAATCTAGATATCCGAAGATTGAATAATCAACAAACATATTACCTGTTAAATCTGGCACATCTTGTTTGTCTCTAATTCCATTAGGGTAATCTAATTTTTCTATAAAAGAGCTTAAATAATAACCGACTTGGTCGTCTTTCTTGTTTTTTGCTATGTCTAAAATTGCTCCAACAACCAATTTAGAAAGTTCAACAACAGCACCGCTTATAGGGTTGCTTGTTTTTGCTAGAACTTCAATGCCTTTTGTTATGACATTAATATTTGAATCTGTTAAAACGGCTTTAATTAAAGCAGCATTATCTCGCATTTTTTTATCCAATTCAACTCCAACTATTTGCCAGCTAAAATCTTGTGGTATTTTATCATCTTTGTAAACAATATAGCCAGTATCGCCAAATGTGATGATGCTTTTGTCTTTTACTTTATAAATTGTCATTAATATTCTCGACTGAATGACCTGAGATACAGAGTCCTTTATGATTTCTTTCTTTCGGTTTTCGTCATTAGTTTCAAAAAACTCATTCAAATTTGGAAGACTATCACTTGATTGGTTTATAAAACTCATAAATTGTATTTCTCCTTTTCCAATCAGATCTCCATTTTTAATAATTCTTAACTTATTTAATCTAACGTAGAACATATTTTAAAAATTTAATTGCCTACTCGTTTTAGGATTTTTGGCTGGCTCCTCTTGATTTTTTAAAATGGGTTTAAAGTATTGTGCATTTGTTTTGTGGATTAATTAAAACAAAGGTTAAAAGTAAAAGATTAATTTGGATTTGAGTCGGGTGTAACTACTTGAATTTTAATCAATAAAAAAAATCCTGCAAAACTTAATTTGCAGGATTTCTGAGTTTTATTTTTCGAATGATTATTTAATCATTTCAAAACTTCTTTTAACAAACGCAGTAAGCGCTTCACCTTTTAAAAGGTTTTGAGATAATTTAGCTAAGTCTAAAGCTTGTTTTACTAAATGTTCTTGATGCGTTTTGTCTTCAGTATTTAAAATATTTGAAGCTAAATCAGAATTTGTATTTACAACCAAATTGTACATTTCTGGCATATTACCCATTCCGAACATTCCGCCGCCGCCAGTCTGGCTCATTTCTTTCATTCTTCGCATAAATTCTGGCTGCGTGATAATGAATGGAGCCGCTTGAGAATCCATAGCTTCTAGCTGAACGCTGTATGCTTTTGGAATATAGGCTTCTAAAGAAGTTTTTAAAGCTGCTTTTTCGTCATCAGATAATTTAGAAATAGTGTTTTCTTCTTTTTTGATCAAGTTGTCAATATGATCAGAGTCAACACGTACAAAAGTTAATCCGCTATTATCGTTTTCGATTTTCTGGATTAAATGCGAAATAATCGGAGAATCTAAAAGCAATACTTCGTATCCTTTTTCTTTTGCTGCTTCAATATAAGAGTGCTGTGCATCTTTGTTTCCAGCATAAAGAACTACAAGCTTACCATCTTTATCAGTTTGGTTTTCTTTTAGTTTTTCTTTTAATTCTTCTAAAGTAAAATAAGTATCATCTACAGTTGGATATAAAACAAATGCACCTGCTTTTTCGTAAAACTTCTCTTCAGAAAGCATTCCGTATTCTAAAACGATTTTAATATCGTTCCATTTTGCTTCAAAATCAGTACGGTTTTCGTTAAATAAAGCTTTTAATTTATCTGCTACTTTACGAGTAATGTAGTTAGAAATTTTCTTAACCGCACCATCAGCCTGTAATCCAGAACGAGAAACGTTTAACGGAATATCTGGAGAATCGATCACACCTTTTAGCATCGTCAAGAATTCAGGAACAATTCCTTCTACGTTATCTGTAACGTAAACTTGGTTTTGATACAGCTGAATTTTATCTTTCTGGATCTGCATGTCATTTCCTAATTTTGGGAAATACAAAATACCAGTTAAGTTAAAAGGATAATCGACATTTAAATGAATGTGGAATAATGGCTCCTCAAACTGCATTGGATACAATTCTCTGTAGAAGTTTTTGTAATCTTCATCAGATAATTCAGAAGGCTGTTTTGTCCAAGCTGGATTTGGATTGTTAATGATGTTGTCAGTTTCAACAGTTTCATTAACGTAATCTTCTGGAGCATCTTCTGGTTTTGGAAGCGTTTCAGTTCTTGTTCCGAATTTAATCGGAATAGGCATGAATTTGTTGTATTTGTTTAATAAGCCACTGATTTTAGAATCGTCTAAGAACTCCAAAGAATCTTCTGCAATATGAAGAATGATTTCTGTACCACGTGAAGTTTTGTCAGCTGGTTCTAAAGTGAATTCAGGACTTCCGTCACATGTCCAGTGTGCAGCCGGTTCATCTTTGTACGATTTTGTAATGATTTCAACTTTTTCAGCTACCATAAAAGCAGAGTAGAAACCAAGACCAAAATGTCCAATAATTCCAGAATCTTTAGCAGAATCTTTGTATTTGTCTAAGAATTCTTCAGCACCAGAAAACGCTACTTGATTAATGTATTTTTCAACTTCATCAGCCGTCATACCTAAACCTTGGTCGATAATGTGGATTTTTTTACCTTCTTTGTCCACTTTAACTTCGATAATCGGGTTTCCGTATTCAACTTTAGCTTCGCCAATGCTGATAAGATGTTTTAATTTTAAAGTAGCATCAGTACCGTTAGAAACAAGCTCACGCAAGAAAATTTCGTGGTCACTGTACAAGAACTTTTTAATTAAGGGAAAAATGTTTTCTACTGAAACATTAATTTTACCTGTTGCCATATTTTTTAATTTTTGATTTAATTTGATGATTTTCATTTGTTCAAATAGAATACCAATTGTTTTTTGGGTGACAAAATGTCGGAAATGTTAATTTTGAAAGAAAATAATTGGATTCTAGAACTAAAAATATCTCAACGAATCGTATATTTGTGGTACAATAATTGTTAAAAAGACAAATATTAATCTAAAAAAATTGTACAAAATGAAGAAGAGTATTTTAATGTGTATGATTGCCGCTCTATTTTTTGCGTGTAAATCATCTTCGTCCACAACAGCTTCATCTTCTGAGGCTACTACACTTTCAACTAAACTTGACAAGAAAACGCAGGTAGCCCTAAAAGGAAATTGGGTTCTAACTAATGTATCTTATCCTGGTTCAGATTATATCAAAGTAAATTCTTTTGATCTTGCCGATTCTAAATGTTTTATTGGAAGTACTTGGAGTTTTATTTCTAATAATAATAAAGGAAATATGGCTTTAACATCACCAAGTTGTACTGGATTTTCTTCTCCAATTGTATGGAGTATAAACAGCCAAGGTTTGTTTGTGCTTAAAATTCTTAATGCAGGCGAAAAAGCTAAAAAAGTAAGAGATGGTTATTTGCTAAAAGTTGCTGGAGTAACTGAAAGTTCATTTCAGTTAGTAGATAATATAAATGTTGGAGGTCAGGTAAAAGATGTGGTCTACCAATTTCAAAGAGCTAATTAATATTTTAAAGGTATAAAAAATGAGAAAGATAAAGGTTTTAGGATTAAGTAGTTTACTGGTATTAGCTAGCTTTTTTACAAGTTGCGATTCAGTAAAAAATGCCAATAATACACAAAAAGGAGCTGGAATTGGTGCTGTTGCAGGTGGTGTTATTGGAGGTATTCTAGGAAATAATATTGGTCGAGGCGGTAACGCTGCACTAGGAGCGGTAATTGGAGCTGCTGTAGGTGGTGGAACTGGAGCTTTGATTGGAAATAAAATGGATAAGCAAGCTCGTGAAATCGATCAGGCGCTTCCAGGTGCTGATGTTGAAAGAGTTGGTGAAGGAATTCACTTGACTTTGAACGAAAACGCTGTTCGTTTTGATACTAATAAATCAACTTTAACTACTCAAGCAAAAGCTAATTTAGATAAGTTGATCCCTGTTTTTACAGATTACGGAGATACTAATATTGAAATTTTTGGTTATACTGATAATACTGGTAAACCAGAATATAACTTGACGCTTTCAGGACAAAGAGCCGCTTCTGTTCAAGCTTATTTAGTTTCTAAAGGATTAAAAGCAAGCCGTTTTAAAACTTCAGGTTTAGGAATTGCAGATCCGATTGCAACAAATGACACTCCAGAAGGAAGAGCGCAAAACCGTCGTGTTGAATTCTCTATTACAGCAAACGACAAAATGGTAAATGATGCAAAAGCGGAGGCTGGGAAATAATTTCAAAACAAAATAAAATATAAAAAAAAGCTGCTTCATAATTGAAACAGCTTTTTTTTGTTAATGATTCTTTTGCTTTGATTTTTCGTAAAAAGCATAAAGTTGATTGCAGTTTTCAATGACATTTTCTAAATCATTTTCTTTTAGAAATTTTTCTACAACAACTGCCTCTTCAGAATTGTTCTTAATGGATAAGTATTTTAAAAACCAATATTGATAATCGTTCAATTCGTTAATTTCTTCTGCTTTAATTGCTGATATTTTTTTGTTCAGCTTTTCAAAATCAAAGCGATATGCTAATTCGTAAAGGACTAAAAGTTCAAGTTTTTGTTTCTTTTGCAAATAGTTTTCGTCACTTTTCTTTAATTCATCTTTAGCATCTTTTAAATATTCATTAGCAACACGAACTATTCTTCCTTTAATATTGTTATTTACTAATAGAGAATAATTGTAATATTTCTGCGATATCCGAATAGCTGTATTGTATTTTTGAGTTTGGTAGAAACCAATTAATTCTGTGGCTAGATATTCTGTAGATAAACTATATTGTATTAATTCTCTTCTTAGATCAGAAGCAGTTTGATAACCTGTAAATTGATGAATAATTTTTCCGTTAGGATCAATAATAAATATACTGGGAAGAAGCCTAATCTGGTATTTATAAGCAATGTCCCGATTCACATCGACATCTATTTTTAAGGTTACAAAATCTTTAAGAATTGTTTGAATCTGGACATCATTCCAAGCATTTAAATCCATTTGCTTGCAAGGACCACACCATTTTGCAGTAAAATCTACAAGTATCAGTTTGTGTGTGCTTAAAGCTGCCTTTTGGGCATCTTCCATAGAAGTAAACCACGCTGCCTCAATTCTATATGATGTAAAAAGCAATATTATTAAAGGGAGCAATTTTTTCATAAATTAATTATAAATTTCAAACAAATAAAGTAAAAAAAAGATTACAGATAAAATTATGATGTTAATTTTTAAATAATTTTTCTGACAATAAACTTACTTAAGAAGAGTTTCATAATTGAAGCAGCTTTTTTTTGACTTTAGAAATTAAACATTGTAAATTTGACGTCTCATATTACAACTCATGCTCGACATACAAAATATATCTTTTTCGTACACCGAAAGCCCCGTTATAAAAAACATTTCTTTTTCTATTGAAAAAGGCCAGAACATTGCCATTATTGGCGAGAGTGGCTGCGGAAAAAGTACGCTGCTCAAGCTTATATATGGACTTTACGATCTGGACGAGGGAAAGATTTTTTATGAAGATAAACCAGTTTTGGGACCAAAGTTTAATTTGATTCCAGGAATGCCTTACATGAAATATCTAGCCCAAGATTTTGATTTATCTCCTTATGAAACTGTAGCAGAAAACGTAGGTAAGTTTCTATCAAATGGTTTTGCAAACATGAAAAAACTTCGTGTTCAGGAATTATTGGAGATGGTAGAAATGGATCAGTTTTCTAATGTAAAGACCAAATTCTTAAGTGGTGGACAACAACAGAGAGTTGCTTTGGTAAGAGTTTTGGCTTTAGAACCAGAAGTGATTTTGCTAGATGAGCCATTTAGTCAGATTGATGCTTTTAGAAAAAATGCATTGCGACGTAATTTATTTCGTTACCTAAAGCAAAAAGGAATTACCTGTATTATTGCAACGCATGACAGTACTGATGCTTTGTCTTTTGCAGATCAGGCAATCGTGATGCGAAACGGAGAAGTCTTAGTAAAAGATGATCCTTCAAAAATATATGAAGATCCGCAAATTAAATATGTCGCTTCTTTGTTTGGAGAAGTAAATGAAATTCCAACTCATTTATTATTATCGTACGAAGACGAAACTCATAAAACATTAGTTTATCCACATCAGTTTAAAATGGTTTCAGAATCAAAACTAATGGTAAAGATTAGAAGAACTTATTTTAGAGGAGGCCATTATTTGATTGAAACGGTTTATAAAAGACAATTGATTTTCTTTGAAAGCGAAATAGATTTACCGCTTGAGCAAGAAGTGTTTTTAGCATTAAATTATTTATAATTAGAGAATGTGTCAATTAGAAAATTAGATAATTTCTAATTGTTAAAATAATAAACCCGACAGGTTTCAAAACTGTCGGGTTTACTTTTGGAATCAAATTGTGATTTAGTTTTTCAGATATTTTTCTAAAAACTGATCTTGTTCCCATAATAAGTGTAGAATGTTTTCTTTAGCCACATAACTATGAGATTCTTTTGGAAGAATAACCATTCTTGCAGGCGCTCCCAAACCTTTTAATGCTTGAAAGTAACGTTCTGTCTGCAAAGTAAATGTACCTGGATTATTATCTGCTTCTCCATGAACTAATAAAATTGGCGTTTTCATTTTTTCGGCATTCATAAATGGAGACATGGTATTGTAAACTTCGGGAGCTTCCCAGTAATTTCTCTGTTCAGATTGGAATCCGAATGGGGTTAAAGTCCTATTGTAAGCGCCGCTTCTTGCTATTCCGCAGGCAAAAAGATCAGAATGTGTCAATAAATTTGCCGTCATAAATGCTCCGTAAGAGTGTCCGCCAACAGCAACTTTTTTGCGGTTAATATATCCTAAAGCATCGACAGCATCAATCGCAGCGGCAGCATTATCGACTAATTGCGAAATAAAGTTGTCGTTTGGTTCTGTAGTTCCTTCACCAATAATTGGAAAAGCGGCATCGTCTAAAACAACATATCCTTTTGTAACCCAATATACAAATGATCCGTAGTAAGGAAATGTAAATTCGTTAGAATTTTGAGTCGATTGCGAAGCGCTGTTTCTATCTTTATATTCGGCTGGATAAGCCCAGATTAATAAAGGCAATTTTTCTTTTTTAGTTTTATCGTAACCGGCAGGAAGGTATAAAGTTCCTGAAAGTTCTAATCCGTCTTTACGTTTGTACTTAATAACTTCTTTGCTTACGTTTTTAATGCTTTCAAACGGATTTTTGAAATCAGTAACTTGTGTTAAGCTATTTTGTTTTTTAATATTTCTGAAAAAATAATTCGGATATTCACTTTTTGACTGAATTTGAACTAAGACTTTGCCAGACTTAAAATCTTCAATTTCTAAAATATCCTCTTTTTTATCTTTGTATGGAGAAGTATAAATACGCTTTGATTTTAAAGTTTCCAGATTGAATTCGTCAACAAAAGGAAATTGTCCATCTTTGGTGTAACCTTCGCCAATTCTGTACAAGTTGTTTTTTTCGATAGCTAAAACATATTTATTATAGGCATTTTTTCTTGTTTCAAAAACTCCAGGATCTGAATAAACATCTTGAGAATTTCTATCGGTAATCAATTTTGGCTGCTCACTTGGATTTGATGGATTTATTAAAAAAGTTCTAGTATTTCTCGTGTCGTACCATTCTTCTGAAAGAACCGCTAAATTGTCGTTCCCCCAAGTAATATCGCTGAAACGCTGTGGTGTTTTTGCCAATGAAGAAGCTTCTTTGTCAAAAGGTGCATCCCAAAGAAAAACTTCATCTCTAAAATCAACTTTATTTGCTGGGTCTCCTTCATCTAAAGCCACAACATAAGATAAAGTTGCAGGTTTGTCGTTTCTCCACGCCATTTCTCTTTTTCCTTTTCGAACAGCCATAAAACCTTTTGGCATAATTTCGTTTAAAGGAACCTCGTTTACCACTTTAATTTCCCTTCCAGTTAAATCATAAATAATAGTTTTAGAAGGAAATCTATACAAAGGAACTACATAAGAAAATGGTTTTTGAATGGTAGTCAGCATAATGTAATTGCCGTCTGGCGAAATTCTTTCTCCAAAATACATAGCAGCTTCTTTATACAAAGCAGCATTGCCATTTAGTTTTACTTTGTACAATTCAGAAGTTATACAGTTTTCAAAATTAGCTTCGTCGTTTTTGTTTTTGAGCATATCAGGATAAGTTCTGTTTTGAGATTTCTCTCCCGATGTATTCGAAATAATTGGCCCGGTAGGCAGATCTTTTTTAGAATCTAAGAGTGGCTGTCTATTTTTAGGAAGCATTTTTACTAAGATAGTTTCACTGTCCAAAAACCAGCTAAACGGATTTCCAAGATTTGCATTTACTCTAGCTTCTGTAAGTTTTTCAGCCTGTGCTGTTGCCACATCCAAAACCCAAAGTTCAACACCCGAATTTGTAGTATTAGAGAATAAGATTTTTTTGTCGTTTGGCGACCAGAGAATGTTTGTTATTTTTGGATTTTCAGGAAGGCCTTTAACCTGAATTTCTTCCTTACCACTTATTTTTCTTAGTTTTAGATTGTTTAGGTAAGTTGCAGTGCTTGAAATATTAGTTATGGGATTAATTCTTAAACCTGCCAAACGAACTTCATCTTGATTCAGATCATCGAGTGTTTTATAGGTATTGCGATACATTAAGAGCATGTTTTCTTTTTTCGTGTCCATAGACACAGAAGGTGCTCTTTGGTAATCTGCCAAATCCAAAATGGATTTAGAAGGTTTTTGATAAGTTAGATTTTCTTGGGCAAAAGAGAAAAAACTTATATTTAAAAATAAAAACAGCGTGACCTTTAATTTCATAGTTTAAATTTTTGGTGTTTATAATAGTATTCAAAATGTTTGTCTAAAATACTTTTATGTTGTTACATCTTAGGTCTGATTTTTAATTTTTTTCAATGTTTGTGTCTTAATATTGCCTTTTCAAGAAGTAAATGATGATAAGTCACCTTAGAATTAAAATATATTAAATTGCTAATAACGAAAAAAAAAGTATTTTGTGTACGTATATTTTAAAGTATGCGTAAATTTGCAATCCAATTTTTTAATAAATAATAATAGATTATGTATCATTCAAAAATAGCTGGTTTAGGATATTATGTTCCTTCCAATGTCGTAACTAACGATGATTTGTCTAAGATAATGGATACCAATGATGAATGGATTCAGGAAAGAACTGGAATTCAAGAAAGAAGACACATCATTCGTGGAGAAGACACTACGACTTCAATGGGAGTAAAAGCAGCTAAAATTGCAATAGAACGTTCTGGTGTTGCCAAAGAAGATATTGATTTTGTAGTTTTTGCTACATTAAGTCCAGATTATTATTTTCCAGGACCTGGAGTTTTGGTTCAAAGAGATTTGGGTTTAAGAACAGTTGGAGCATTAGATGTTAGAAATCAATGTTCTGGTTTCGTTTACGCAATTTCTGTGGCAGACCAATACATTAAAACAGGAATGTACAAAAACATTTTGGTAATTGGTTCTGAAGTTCACTCTACAGGATTAGACATGACAACACGCGGACGTGGAGTTTCAGTAATTTTTGGAGATGGAGCAGGAGCAGCAGTTTTAAGCCGTGAGGAAGATTTAACAAAAGGAATCTTGTCCACTCATTTACACTCTGAAGGAGAACATGCTGAAGAATTGGCACTGCAAGCGCCAGGAATGGGAGCACGCTGGGTAACAGATATTATTGCTGACAATGATCCAAACGACGAAAGTTATTATCCTTATATGAATGGACAGTTTGTATTTAAAAATGCTGTAGTTCGTTTTGCAGAAGTAATCAATGAAGGATTAGAAGCAAATGGATTGCAGGTTTCAGATATCGACATGTTAATTCCGCATCAGGCAAATTTGAGAATTTCGCAATTCATTCAAAATAAATTTAAATTAACAGACGATCAAGTTCATAATAATATTCAGAAATACGGAAATACAACAGCAGCGTCTATTCCGATTGCTTTGACAGAAGCTTGGGAACAAGGAAAAATCAAATCTGGAGATACTGTTGTTTTAGCAGCCTTTGGAAGCGGATTCACTTGGGCAAGTGCTATCATTAAATGGTAAAATAATCATCTTACATTATATTTTTTTAAAACCTGCTTCTATATTTGGAGCAGGTTTTTTTATACAGATTTGTCAGGCTGAGCGGAGTCGAAGCCCACGTTTCAATAGGAGCGCCCTTCGACTCCGCTCAGGGAGACAAATCTTTGACGATAACATGTGATTGATTTCTATTTGTCAGGCTGAGCGAAGTCGAAGCCCCGTTCCAATTGGCACGCTCTTCCATTTAATATTTTTGAATTAAATTTCTTACTTTTATTTGCAAAATAGAAATTATGAAAAGATATTACGTTTACATATTGAAATGCTCTGATGGAAGTTATTACACAGGAATGACAAATGATATAAATAGAAGATTAAATGAGCATGATTATGGGTTAAATAAAGAAAGCTATACTTTTAATAAACGACCTTTAGAGTTAGTGTTTTGCACAGAGTTTAATGACGTTATCCAAGCAATAGCATTTGAAAAACAAGTAAAAGGCTGGAGTAGAAAAAAGAAAGAAGCTATAATAAAAGATAAATGGGAGGATTTGAAAAAACTTTCTCAATGTTTGAATAAAACAACTCATGAAAATTTTAATAAAAAGGATGTTTAGTAGTAAATTAGCAGTCGATTTTGCTCAGTAGAACACAAGCTATTTGTCAGGCTGAGCGGAGTCGAAGCTCACGTTCCAACAGGAGCGCCCTTCGACTCCGCTCAGGGAGACAAAGATTGAACATAATTGTTTTGAAGTTTGTAAGGCTGAGTGAAACGAAAGCCCTTTTAATAAAATCAAAATGAAAAAAAATCAACTAGAAATAGCTTGTTTTAATTATGAATCGGCATTAATTGCTCAAGCAAATGGTGCGGACAGAATTGAACTATGTGAAAACATGAAACTGGGAGGAACAACGCCAAACTCAATTTTAGTGGTAAAAGTCCGTGAAAGTTTAAATATAAAAATGCATGTTATTATAAGACCTCGAGGTGGCGATTTTGTTTATTCGGATGAAGAGCTTACCGAAATGAAGCAAGATATTAAACACTATAAAAAGCTGGGTGTTGACGGTTTTGTTTTTGGAATTTTAAAGGAAAACGGAAAAGTCAATAAAAAGCAGAATAAAGAATTGGTACATCTAGCGCATCCGCTATCATGTACTTTTCATCGTGCTTTTGACGTGGTTAAAAATCCAGAAAAATCGCTTGAATCTATTATTGACTGTGGTTTCAAAACAATTCTGACTTCTGGTCAAGGAGTAAATGTTGAAGAAGGAATTGTTGCTTTAGAAAGACTTCAAGAACTAGCCGGCGATAGAATAGAAATTATGCCTGGTGGTGGTTTGCGATCTTCGAATATAAAATTACTGCAAGAAAAATTAGATCTGACTTTTTATCATTCGTCTGCAATCACCGATAATTCTGAAATTGCAAATCCCGAAGAAATAAAGGAATTACGAAACTTCTTGTAATAATGTATAAAACAAAAAAAGTCTGGAGTTGGCAAGCTCCAGACTTTTTTTCTACAAGAAATTATTCAAAAATTATTTAAAATCTTCTCAGACAAGATTAGAACATTCCGCCCCCGCCTTGGCTAGTATTGTCCTCTCTTTGTTTGCGCTGTAATTTTTTGATTTTTCCACCTCCAAAGTTGTAAGTCAAACCAAAGTAAACCGTTTGGCTTTCCCATTTAAACTGACCTGCTTGAGGATAAGGATTTTCAGTATCGAAAGCATATTTCATAGTGTTGAATACGTCATTGAAACGAACACTTAAATTCATTTTGTTGTCTAGCAACGTATAACGCGTACCAATATCCATTTTGTACATTTCGTGGCTGTTGTTTTGAAGTCCATCTGTAGCGCCTCTATAGAATCCGAAAGCTAAAAAGCTTAAGCGTTTGTTTACTTTAAAGTTAGAATTCATACGTCCATTAAATGCAGCAACAGTAACTGTTTTATTTTTAGGCCCAATTTCATTTTTTTCTGGAATAAAACCATATATAACTCCTGATTGATCAATACTAGAAAAATCAATCGATGGCTGGATGTCCCACCATTTTGTAATTTTATAATTGAATGACATTTCAAATCCATAAGCAGTATTGTGATCAAAATTTGTATAACTCATAATTTGCTTTTGCTCACTTGGATCGTTAGGATCTGGATATAAAATTCTGCTGATTTGATCATTAATGCTTCTCACAAAAACACCCGCTGTAAAACTTCCTTTTTCAAGAGTTTTAGTATAATTTACTTCGACAGAGTTAGTAAATTGCGGTCTTAATTCTGGGTTTCCTATCGAAGTTACTAATGGAGTAGCAAATTCACGAATAGGTTTTGTCTGCTCTAAACTCGGACGGTCTACACGACGGCTGTAGCTTAATTGCAAAGTATTTTTCTCAGTGATATTGTATGTTAAATAAGCAGATGGATACAAAGTGATATAATCATCATCAAATTTAGTTTGCCCGTAATTTAAGTTTGCTTGTACTTTATAACTTTCAAAACGCGCTCCAACTTGATAGCTTAGTTTTTTGAATTTCTGTCCAAATGTTACATAAGCAGAATAAATATCTGTGTCATAAGTATAGTGAGACGTTTGGTCTGCTACTGGTAATAAAGGATTTCCAGTAATATAATCGTTAGCCGTTCTTGTAATTCTAGCTTCTGCACCAGCTTCAAGAGTTGTTTTTTCGTTTAACGGATTAACATAATCTACGTTTACAGTGCTTAATTTTCTAGTGCCTTGTAGAAAATCATCGTATACAACATCTGAAGCACTATTGTCAATTTTAGTGGTTTTAGTATCAAAAGAAGCATTTTGTGATTCTTTATTATCGCTATAGTTTGCTTCAAAATCTAAAGTGTGACCTTCTTTTTTAAAGATATGTTTGTATGCCAAATTGTATGTCCCAACTCTGTCAGGTCCCCAATATCTTGATTTTTGGAAAATGTTTGAAATGTCAGACCCCGTTACATTATTGTAATCAATATCAGTATCTACGTAACCTTTACCAGTTGATTTGTTTTGGTTGGTATAGATCGATAAAGTATTATGATCGTCAATTAAATAATCCATTCCGATTTTGTATAAGTACGAATCGTTATCATTCAATACATTAATGTTTTGAGTGATATCTTGATCAAATCTTTGTATGAAACCTTTATTTTGGTATGTTCCAAAGTTTTGTCCCACATTTCCAAAGAAATTTACTTTACCCGTTTTATAGTTTAAATCTAAAGACTGATTATACTTCGCAGTTTTACCAAAAGTAATACCTCCACTGTAAGTTCCATTAAAACCAGTATTAGCATTTTTATGCAAGACAATATTGATGATTCCAGACATTCCTTCCGGATTATATTTTGCACTTGGATTGGTAATCAGCTCAATTTTTTTAATAGAAGTAGACGGAATCTGTTTCAATAACTGAGCAGGATCAATGTTTGTAGGACGACCATCAATTAATACACGAACATTATCGTTTCCGCGAAGCGAAAGTTTTCCGTCCTGATCTACATTCACAGAAGGAATATTGTTCATAATATCTGATGCTGAAGCTCCAGCTGTAGTTAAATCTTTACCAACATTAACTACTTTTCTATCGATTTTTTGTTCAATAGTAGAACGTTCAGCAACAATATTTACACCTTTAAGCTGTGTAGCTTCTTCCTCAAGAGCTACATTTACAGTTGCCGATTTTTTGTTTTCGCTCAAAAGAACAGATCCAATATATTTTCTAAATCCGATATATTGAATTTCGATCGTGTAACTTTTTAAGGCAATATTTTTAAATGAAAAGTCTCCGTTGTCATCTGTATTTACTCCAGAAACTACTTTTCCATTTTCTTTAAGCGAAACAGTGGCGTAAGAAATCGGCGCGCTGTTTGACTTTTCTGTAATTTTTCCAGAAACATTTCCAGTATTCTGGGCTTGTGCAGTTGCGATTATTCCAAATAACGCAAACAGAAAGAATTTTAATTTCATGATTTTTTTACTGATTATTTTTGATTTGATTGATGATGATTTCGTTTTGTTAGCTTTTTCTTTTTGTTTTTCCTGACTTCAAAAAAAATTAAAGTCTCTATTAAGACTCTTTTAGGGTTGATATGTTACAAGAAATTTCAGAAAAAAGCATATTTTTTTTCTCATAGGCTGTTTTGTAATAGATTAGCCTTTTGGTTTTTTGATAATTTTAACAATTAATATTTATGCTTTTTTGTCAAATTGAAACTCTTTTCTTGAATTTAATATGTTTTTGATTTTCTCTAATTGATGAATAAGCAGTATCTTTGCTCACTTTAAAATAAGTTTACATGTCATTATCACAAATTCTTACACCTTCTATACAAAAAGCAATACAAACATTATTTGATGTTACTGTTGATAAAATCGAGTTTCAAACTACTAGAAAAGAGTTTGAAGGAGATATTACGATGGTAATTTTTCCTTTATTGAAGGTGATTAAAAGTAATCCGGTTGAATTGGGGAACAAAATTGGAAATTATCTAGTTGAGAATGTTTCTGAAGTTGCTCGCTTTAACGTAGTTTCTGGTTTCTTGAATATTGTTATTTCAGACAGCTATTATGTAAATTTCTTTAACGGAATAAAAGATCAAAAACAATTCGGATTTGTAGCTTCAAACCCAGATGAGAAGGCGATTATGGTAGAATATTCTTCTCCAAATACCAATAAACCTTTGCACTTAGGACACGTTCGTAACAATTTATTAGGCTATTCTGTTGCAGAGATTTTAAAAGCTTCGGGTAAAAAAGTCTATAAAACGCAAATTATCAATGATAGAGGAATTCATATCTGTAAATCGATGTTGGCTTGGGAAAAATTCGGAAACGGAGAAACTCCTGAAACTTCTGGTTTAAAAGGAGATAAACTAGTTGGTAAATATTATGTAGAGTTTGATAAAGCTTACAAAAACGAAATTAGCGGTTTGATCGAAGCTGGTAAAACTGAAGAAGAAGCAAAAAAACAAGCGCCAATTATTATTGAAGCGCAAGATATGCTTAAGAAATGGGAAGCTGGTGATGAAGAAGTGATTGCACTTTGGAAAAAAATGAACGAGTGGGTTTATGAAGGTTTTGCAACAACTTACGCCAATCTTGGAGTTAATTTTGATAGATATTACTACGAAAGCAACACATACCTTTTAGGTAAAGATGTTGTACAAGTAGGTTTAGACAAAGGTGTTTTTGAAAAAGATCCAGATGGTTCTGTTTGGATTGATTTGACAGACGAAGGTCTTGATCGTAAAATTGTTTTACGTTCTGATGGAACAGCAGTTTATATGACGCAAGATATTGGAACCGCAATTCAGCGTGTTAAAGACATGCCAGATGTTGGGGGAATGGTTTACACAGTTGGAAACGAGCAAGATCATCACTTCAAAGTTTTATTCTTAATCTTGAAAAAATTAGGTTTTGATTGGTCTTCAACTTTATATCATTTGTCATACGGAATGGTTGATTTACCTTCTGGAAAAATGAAAAGTCGCGAAGGAACTGTCGTAGATGCAGACGACTTAATGCAGGATATGACCGATACAGCGAAACAAATTTCTGAAGATTTAGGAAAACTAGATAGCTATTCTGCAGAAGAAAAAGCGAAATTGTATAAAACGATTGGTTTAGGAGCTTTGAAATATTACATTTTGAAAATAGATCCTAAAAAACGTATTTTATTTAATCCAGAAGAATCTGTAGATTTTGCAGGAAATACAGGACCTTTCATTCAATATACGTATGCAAGAATCCAATCGATAATCCGTAAAGCCGATTTTGATTTTTCTAATAAAATTGAAATCGAAGAGTTGCACGAGAAAGAGAAAGAATTGGTAAAACAAATCGAACTTTTCCCAGAAGTAATTCAGAATGCGGCTCAAAACCATAGTCCAGCATTAATTGCCAATTATACTTATGATTTAGTAAAAGAATATAACTCTTTTTATCAGTCAGTACACATTTTAGGAGAAGTTGATTTGACTAAAAAAATATTCAGAGTGCAGCTTTCTCAAAAAGTTGCAGAAGTAATTAAATCTGCATTCCAATTATTAGGAATTGAAGTTCCAGAAAGAATGTAAGATTTAAAAATATATACAAGGAGTCAAAAGCCAATAGTTCAAAACTATTGGCTTTTTTTATTGCTTTTTTGACTTTGATGGGATATGCGAGGTGAAATTCTTATATAATTTTGCGATGGCTTTTGTAAGTATTACAATGCAAGTGATAAAGTTTTAAGTCAATTCTTCTAATATTCATTTTTAACTATTTTGAATTAGTACACTTTTAGTGAAAAATGATTGAGATAAAAGAACCATCTAATTTATTGGATGGTTTTTTATTCTTAATGACATTGCTACATTCAATTTTCTTCTCGGAAAATATTTCCTTTTTCACAACCTCACACGAAAACTATATATTTGTAGTATTAATATTATATTTTATATTGTTAAAAGTAGTTTGATTCTTGTTAAAATTATTTTAATTTTTTAAGTTCGCCCTCTCTAATTAAAAAACAAAATAATGAAACAAAAATTTAAAGGATTAGCAATTCTGGTGTTTCTTCTTTTCACGCAAGTATTTTTTGCACAAGAGAAAACAATATCAGGAATTGTGTCAGATGGAAACGGACCTATTCCAGGTGCGAATGTTGTGGTAAAAGGAACCAGTAGTGGTGTTCAAACTGATTTTGATGGAAAGTATAAGATAAAGGCAAAGACAGGTGATGTTTTGGTTTTTTCTTACATGGGAATGAAAGATCAGATTATTACTATTGGTAATTCATCTTCTGTAAATGTTAAATTGCAAGAGGATGGAAAAGAATTAGATGAGGTTGTGGTCGTTGCATATGGTACAGCTAAAAAAACTTCTTATGTCGGATCGGCTACACAAATAAAATCAGAACAACTTGAAAATAGGCCACTGACAAATGCATTGTCGGTTTTGGAGGGATCAACATCTGGAGTTCAAATTCAAAGTTCTGCCGGACAGCCTGGTGCAGCTCCAGAAATTAGAGTTCGTGGTTTTAGTTCAATTAATGGATCAAATACTCCTTTGTATATTGTAGATGGTGTTCCATACGCAGGAGATATAAGTAATTTAAATTCAAGCGATATTGAAAGTTTAAGTGTTTTAAAAGATGCATCTTCTACATCTTTATATGGGTCAAAAGCGGCAAATGGTGTTATTATTATCACCACAAAATCAGGAAAGTCACAAAAGGATAAATTTACCCTTAATCTAAGTACTGGAATGACTTCTAGATCTATTAAAGATTATAAAAGAGTAAATGCTTTTGATTATTATCCTTTAGAATGGGAAGCGATTAGAAATAGTCGCCCAATGGGTAATCAAGCGGAAATAGATGCGGCGAATATTTATGCGTCTGCAAGAGTTCCTGTTGTATTGGTGACCAACCCATTTAATGTTCCTAATGGAAGCATAGTTGGAACCGATGGTAAATTAAATCCTAATGCAAAGTTATTGTATCCTCAAGATCTTGATTGGGCAAACCAGTTGGAAAGAGCAGGTGTTCGCAAAAATGTAGATTTCTCTTATCAAGGAAAATCTGAAAAATCAAATTACTTTGCATCTTTAGGTTATTTGGATGAAGAAGGATACATACAGAAATCAGGTTTTGAAAGAACAACGGGAAGGCTGAATTTAAATACAAGTTTAAAAGAGTGGTTTAGAACGGGGGTAAACATATCTGGGACTTTGACTAATTCTAAATTAGGAACTGATGGCGTTGAAAATACCAATTCGTTTAATAATCCATTTAGAACGATAAGAACAATGGGGCCAATTTATCCAGTTTTTGATCATACAGAAAATGGCGATTATGTACTTGATGTAAATGGTGATCGTGTTTATTCGACTGTGAGAGGATCAGGGGCTTCTAATGGACGTAACGTTGTTTATGAAACTTTAAATAATACTGATGTGGCAAAAGGATTAGCCCTTTCAGCACGAACTTTTTTTGAGATTTCATTTACTAAGGATTTGAAATTTACAACAAATGCTTCTATTGACAAAACATATAGAAATAGAACTTATTCCTATAATACTGAAATTGGAGATGGAGCACCAACTGGATTAATGGGCAAAGAAGATAAAATACTAACAGGGATTACATATAACCAGTTATTGAATTACTCGAAGAAAATTGGAGAACATTCATTCAATATATTACTAGGACATGAAAGTTTTGATTATGAAACAAATTGGACCAGTAGTAGTAAAACAGGTCAAGTAGCGCCAGATATTATTGAATTTGTTAACTATGCTACAACTACAGGTTTAACATCTTTTACAAGAAATTATGCAACAGAATCATACTTTTCAAGAGCCGGTTATGATTATATGAATAAGTATATTTTTTCAGCATCATTAAGAAGAGATGGGTCTTCCAAATTTGCTGAGAATAATCGTTGGGGGAACTTCTGGTCTTTAGGTGGAGCTTGGGTAATTTCTAAGGAAAATTTCTTAAAGGATTATACGTGGCTTAATGATTTAAAGTTTAGAGCTTCAATTGGGAAAGTTGGAAATGATTCTCATATAATTGGCGATACAAATGATGCAGGATCAAAAATTAATGGTTTAAATTATTATGTTAGCCAGCCTACTTATAGTTTAGGTTATGATAATGGAAATGAAGGTGGTATCGTAACATATGCTGCCGCGGCACCAGATTTAAAATGGGAAGTTAATACTCAGAAAGATATTGCTGTAGAGTTTGGTTTGTTCAAAAACAGATTAAAAGGAAGTGTAGAGTATTATAATAGAAATACTGATGGATTAATTTTTTCAGTGCCTAATCCTTTGTCTTCAGGATTAGACAATAGAGTAGAAAATATTGGTTCTATGGTCAATAAAGGATTTGAAATTTCGTTAGACGGTGTTATCATTAAAACAAATGATTTCTCTTGGAGTTTAAATGTTAACGCGTCAACAATTAATAATAAAATTACAGAACTTCCTCAGGGAGAAATTATTGACGGAACTAAAAAACTTTCAGTAGGCCATTCTATATATGATTATTGGCTAAGAGATTGGTATGGGGTAGATTCTTCAGATGGATATGCTTTATATGTCGCAGATCCAAAATTTGTAAATTCAAGTGATGCTTCAATAAGAGTTGTAAATGGTGTAAATGTGACAACAGATCAAAATAAAGCATTATACCATTACGCAGGATCAGCTATTCCAGATTTGTTTGGAAGTTTTGGAAATACATTTAAATACAAAGGACTTCAGTTAGATGTTGTTTGTGCATATCAAATAGGCGGACAAATGTATGACACTAATTATTCTGTTTTAATGCATACGGGTAGTAATTATGGATCTGCTTTAAGTACAGATATTTTTAGAAGATGGCAGAAGCCTGGTGATATAACAGATGTGCCTCGATTAGATGTTAATAGAAATACTTCGGCAAGTGCAGCTTCTGATAGATGGCTAATAGGTTCAGATTATTTATCATTAAGACAAGTCAATTTATCATATAAAATGCCTTCAGAGTTTATATCAAAATTCGAAATCGATAATGCTTCAATTTATGTGAACGGGGAAAATTTAATGCTGTTCACAAAGCGCCAAGGAATGGATCCAACTCAAACTTTTAATGGAACGACTCAAAATAGATATATACCATCTCGAGTAATTTCATTAGGAGTGAATTTAAATTTTTAACATTATGAAATCAAATTATATTAAATTAATAGTTGCTGTTTTAGCAATAACTATTTTAGGCTCTTGTTCGGATGATTTTTTAGATAAAAAGCCAACTGAATTTGTTGATTACGAAGGAGCGACAAAAACCACGGAGAATTTAATGACGCTTTTGAATGGTGTGCACAGGTCATTGTATTATCTCTACGAGGATCAGAGTCAAGGAGGTTTAGGCGGTCTAATGGAACAAATTGATATCGCAGGTGACGACGTGGTTTTTCCAATTACTAACGGATGGTTTTTGACTGTTTATAATTGGAGCGCAATGACTAATGAAAATTCTACAGAACTTCGTTTTGCCTATAGAACGTATTATAGAATTATTAGAAATGCCAACACAATAATAAATGCAACTGATGTGGCAATTGGCTCTGATGCTGATAAGAAAATTGTAAAGGGACAAGCTTTAATTTATAGAGCATTTTGTCACTATCAATTGGTACAGTTATTTGGTAAGAGATATATAAATGGTGATGCAAATTCTCAGCTTGGTGTGCCAATTATCTTGACAGTAGGAAATGACAAGTTTCCACGTTCAAGTGTTGAAGAGGTGTATGTTCAAATTAACAAGGATTTAGATGAAGCGAATAGTTTGTTAATTGGTTATACAAAACCGAATAATTCACATTTAGATTTGAAGGTAGCTCAAGGTTTAAAAGCAAGAGTAGCTTTGACTCAAGGAAATTGGTCAATTGCGGCTGAATATGCAAATAAAGCCAGAGCTGGAAAGACTTTAATGCCAATGTCTGAATATGCTTTAGGTTTTAATGATTATAATAATAAAGAATGGATGTGGGGAAGCCATATTAATGAAGTTCAAACTCAGTATTTTGGAAATTTTGGAGCTTATATGTCTAGAAACTTTAGTTCAACGGTAATTCGTTCTTGCCCAAAAGCGATCAATAGTAAATTATATAATATGATTCCGTCAACTGATGTGCGTTCTACGATTTTTGATAAAACAGGAAAACATACTGCATTGGCACTTCCTTCGAATTTTGCAAAGTTTCCATATACTAGTCAAAAGTTTTTGGCTGTTAGTACAGGTGATAGTAGATGCGATGTTCCATATATGCGTGTTTCAGAAATGTATCTGATAGAAGCAGAGGCAAAAGCAAGACTTGGAAACGCAGATGCAGCAACAGTACTTTTTGAATTTGAAAAAACGAGAAATCCTTCTTATGTGTTATCGACAAATTCAGGACAGGCCCTTGTTGATGAAATTTTGCTTCAAAGAAGAATTGAATTATGGGGAGAAGGCTTTAGATTTTATGATTTAAAAAGAACAAATTCGACATTGGATAGAACTGATTCTAATCATGATGTTGGTATTACAAATGGAGTTATGAATGTAGGACCCTCAGATAAAAGATGGCAATGGTTGATTCCAAAAGTTGAAATTGACGCAAACCCATTGATTATACAAAACGAATTGTAAATTCTTATAACTAGCGAGCTCGAAAAAAACGAGCTCGCTTTTTTTGTTAATGTATTTAATAGAATGTCTCTTAATTGTTAAGTTTAATTCATCATAAGCTTAAGAATCTAAAGATGAATTTTCGTGTAAAAAAGTATTAACAAGATTTGTAAGTGTCAATTTTATAAGTATGTTTACGGTAAGAAATAATTGGTTATTTTTTAGTTGAAAGTATCAATAAATCAAGGGAAAAACAATTGATGTTAGTGTAAAAATAAATACGAGGAAGCCGAAAATCGAGAGAGTAGGCAAAATTTTAAACCCAAAAACCAATGATCAAAAAAACTTTACTTTTCATGATGCTTCTTGTAGCGTGTACAGCAACAAAAGCTCAAGATTTAATTAACCCATCTTATGGATTTTCACACAGTAAAACAGCTTACATTACGTTAACAGATGGAACAGAACTTAGCGGAACTATTAGGGATATTGATAGAGACAAAGGGTTAATTGAATTTATTAAGTTACAAGACGCAGCTGGAAAAAAACACAAACTTAAACCAGAGGATATTAAGCACATGTACTTACCACCAAGCGGACTTGATAATTTAACTAAAAAGCTAGATTTTATTTCAGATTACCAAAAATGGAACGACGATAAATTGAACCAAGAGTACCTTAAAGAAGGTTACGCTTATTTTGAAACAGCAGATGTACAAGTAAAGAAAAAAACTTCAAAACTTTTAATGCAGTTATTGAATCCAGCATTCAGTAAAGAACTTAGAATATATTGTGATCCACGTGCAAAAGAAACTACTTCTTTTGGAGTTGGAGGTGTTAAATTTGTTGGTGGAGATGCTAAATCTTACTATGTTGCTAAAAAAGATGCACCTGCATTTTTATTAAAGAAAAAAGAATACAAAAAAGAATTTGCAACATTGTGGAGTGGATGTGATAAATTAATCACTGCATCTTCAGCAGATCCAAAATGGACAGATTTATCAAAACATGCTGTTACCTATTCTGAGTGTGCTCAGTAATTGTATGAAAAAAAATAAAAAAAAGCCGGAAGTTTTGAGACTTCCGGCTTTTTCGTTTTAACAACTAATTCTAACTTACTTAACAAATTTGTCAATGATTTTATCTGTTTCTGCTTTTGAAGCATCTGGTTTCAAATCAAATAAAAGAGAGTAAAGTGCTTTTCTGTCAACTTTAGCCTCTAAGTTTAAGTCTTGGTGTCTGTCAAAAAGCGTTTGCCATTTGTCGCGAACGTTTTTCCAAAGTGCGTTATTTTCTTTCCACCATTTTTGTCCTGCAATACATTTTGAATCTGGGACTTTTGTGTAAACATCAAAGCCTTTTTCTTGCGCTAATAAAACATCTTTTCCAGCATCGTCACGAACCAATTTATCATTGTCTTGCTCATGATTCCATCCTGTAGAAGTGATTTCGTGAATGTTTCTTCTTTTCAAAACATTGTAATCGTTACGTTTTGTCTGTTCTCTTCTTGGAAGCGGTGCATCGGCAACATTTGCCCAATAGTCTTGTCCATCAACATGTACCCAAGTTGAAGATCCTTCATATCTTGGACTATCATCTACTTGATATACTTTTTGAGTCCACTGTCCTTTAACCGCTTTTTTATCTAATTTTTTGTATTTCCAAGAATTGCCTTTGTCAAAAGTATATAAGTCTGTGTTTTCGTAAAGCCAATCTTGTCTCCAGTGTTTGATAATCATATCAGGACTTACAATAAGTAAATGCTGCATTACGATTTTGTTTGGGGTATCTTCTAGTAGCTCAACCCATTCTAAAGCAGATTCGTGTTTCGTTTCAGAAGGTTTATAAGTAAGAGAATCTTTAGGGTATGAGAAAGTTTCTGTGAAATTAAACTTCACTTCATAACAACCACACATAGATTTAATTGACTTGATGTCTTGTTGTTTTTTGTCCTGACTAAAACCAAGACTGCATGTTAAAGCCATAGCGGCTGACATAAATAGGCTTTTTGAAATCATAACTTATTGTTTTGTTTTTAAAATTTTCGCAAATATATAAATTTTATTTAGAACAATTAAAAATAGTTATATATTTGCATCGATTATTAAGACTGAATAAAAATAATGAATTTTAGAATTACTCTTTTTACTGTTGTGTTTTTTTGTCAAATTTCTGTATCTCAGAATGTTAAAAAAGATAGTGTGGAAACAAATGAATTATCGGAAGTTAAAGTTACTACTGCAACTAGAACAGAAAGAGTGCTTTCGTCATTGCCTTTGCCAATGACAATTATTACATCTGAAGCAATTATGAAGTCTGGTCTTACAAGATTAAATGAAATTTTAAGCGAGCAAACTGGTATTATTTTAATTCCTGACGAAAGTGGTTTTGAAGGAATTCAAATGCAAGGATTGGATGCGGCTTATACTATGATTTTAATTGATGGAGTGCCATTAGTAGGTAGAAGTGCTGGTGTTTTGGATTTATCAAGGGTTTCCGTGGGAAATATAGAGAGAATTGAAATCGTTAAAGGAGCTTCTTCAGCATTGTACGGTTCTGAAGCAATGGGAGGAGTAATAAATGTAATTACAAAAAGACCTAAAAAAGATACATTTACGGGAAGTCTTTCTTATAGGTACGCAACTTTTAATACCAATGATGCTAACACGAATTTGCTGTGGAAAAAGAAGAAATTTTCAGCTAATCTTTTTGCCAATTTTTATTCTACAGATGGTTATGATTTAGATAAAAGTACACCTCTAAAAAATGTAGAGCCATTTTATAATTTTACAATCCAACCTAAGATATATTACGATTTTTCAGAGAACTTAAAGCTAATTGTAAACAACCGTTTTTACGATATGAAAATGGATAATGTGGCAATTATCGATTCTGAAAACTATAAAGGCGATGCAAAAGAAAAAGAATGGAATTCGCAAATTAAATTTGAGCATAAATGGAGCTCAAAAGTGTATTCTGAATATGAGTTCTACACGACGAATTACCAAAATGATTCCTTTTTAAATGATAAGAATAATGTTCCTTATGAAAGTGCTTATTACAATCAATGGTTAATTCGTCCAGAAATTAGAACAACGATTTCATTAAAAAATGATAAACTAACAGGTGGAGTTGGATTAAATTATGAGACTTTAGACAGAACTTATTTTGAAAAACAAGTAAACTTTAATTCGCAATATGTTTACCTGCAATACGATTACAACCCAACGGAAAAATGGAATATTCTTGCTGGGTTTAGATATGATAATCATAGTGAATATGCTTCGCAGTTTAGCCCAAAATTAGCTGTCAATTATAAGGTTAATGAGAATTTTTCTTTAAAATCTTCTGTAGGATATGGTTACAAGGCTCCAGATTTTCGTCAATTGTATTTTGATTTTACAAATCCATCGGTTGGATATACGGTTTTGGGATATAATGTTGCAGAAGACCGTTTAAATCAACTTGAAGAACAGGGGCAACTTTTGTCTAGAGTAGATGGAGTAAATTTTGGTGAACCTCTGAAGCCAGAAAGCTCAATAAACGTGAATCTTGGAACTTTTTACAAGAAAAATAAATTAAGACTAGACGTGAATGCGTTCTATAATTCAATAGAAAATTTAATTGATACTCGAGTTGTTGCTCAAAAAACGAATGGTCAGAATGTCTTCAGTTATTTTAATATTAGTAAAATCTTTACGTACGGTTTAGAGTTTAATTCAACTTATGATTTTACAAAACAATTATCAGTATCATTTGGTTATCAGTTTTTAACGGCAAAAGACAAATCTGTTTTGGATAATTTCGAAGATTACCAATACATCCGCAACTCAGATTTACAAACCGTTCAAATTAAAAAATCTGATTATTTCGGATTGTTTAACAGGTCAAAACATACGGCCAATGTTAAATTCGCCTACACTATCCCTAAAATAAAAACCGACATCAACTTGCGTGTTTTTTACAGAAGTAAATACGGAATGTTTGATACAAACGGTAATCAGATACTTGACAAATATGACACATTTATCGATGGTTATTTCTTAACAAACCTGTCAATTTCAAAATATATCGGAGATAAATTCATGCTTCAGGCAGGAGCCAATAATTTATTTGATTTTACAGATCCTAGCCAAATTAGCAACTTGGCAGGCAGACAGTTTTTTGCACGAATTCAATATAATTTTTAATCAATATTTATTTAAACCTTTTACAAAATGAAAACAAAATTCTTAAAACTTTCGCTTTTAGCATTATTTATTTTTACAGCATCTTGCAGTAGCGATGACGATAAAAATGAAGTTGCACCAGTAGTAACTACAAAAGTTTCTAATTTAGACGCAACTTCAGCGGAATTTACAAAGTTCAGCTTCTCAGAAAACAAAGTGGTTACTGGTGATAAATGGGATATTGCTTTTAGTAAAACTACTATTCTGGTTAATGGAGGAGCTAAAAAAGCTGATGCAGAGCCAAGTAGAACCGGATCTGGTGCCGTAAGTATCGTATCAGGTACATTTTCAGGAGTAACATTGTTTCCTTCAGCCTCTACTTTTGTTCAAGATGGCGCTACAGCATATGCAATTCCTACGGGAAGCGGAAACGGTTGGTACAGCTATAATGCAACAACTCATGTTATTTCTCCAATCGCTGGTAAAGTTTTTGTTGTAAAAACTAATGACGGTAAATATGCAAAATTTGAAATATTAAGCTATTATAAAGATGCTCCAACAACACCATCGGAAACTTCTGTATCTGGATATTATACCTTTAATTTCGCGTATCAAGCAAACAGTACTACAACATTCTAATTAAAGGGTAATAAGCTTGGATAGTTTATTTTATACAGGTACTTTTAAATAAAAACATCAAAAATCTAGTGAATCATTAGCTTTGTTTTTTTTATTTTTTTTTGGCAAGAGGTTAGAATTTTTCTAGCCTCTTTTTTTTGTTCTACTTTCTTGTTAAAATGAAATAGAAACAAAATGTTATTCTATCTTTGCACAAATTTTTTCTGCAGTGAGTTAACCATAATTTAATTGGTTTAATTTTTGAATGCAGTTCCTCATATTTTATTATAATTATTTAAGTGAATACAAAGTCTTATTTTTTTCAGTCTTTTGCGATCGTTGCGTTAGCGCTGGTTGCTTTTATTGGGTTTAAACAAATCCTTCCAGATAAAATATTTTCTGAGACTAAGTTAGATTCTAAAAATATATTGATAGATAGTATGCTTTTAGAATCTGTTGCCGACGATTCATTATCGCTAGACAAAGACAGTATTGCAAAAAGTGAGCAAGCATTAAATGGGCAGAAAATTGTTTTTGATGAAACAGAAGGAATTGAATTTCCTGCTGAAACATTCGAAAACTATAAAGGATATCAATATCTGATTTCTTTCTATGAGAAATTGTATCAGTTAGAGAAAAATCCGCAGAATAAAGTAAGAATCGCTTATTACGGAGATTCTATGACCGATGGAGATTTAATCGTGCAAGATGTTCGTACCAATTATCAAGAACGTTTTGGAGGAAACGGTGTCGGTTTTGTTCCTATTACTTCAGAATCCGCAGCCTCTAGAGGATCTGTAAAATCAACTTATTCTAAAAACTGGAAAACGCAGTCTTATTTAAACGTAAAAAGACCAACAAGTCCTTTTGGCGTTAACGGGCATGTGTTTTTTGCAAATGATAAATCCAATTCAACTTGGGTTCAGTATGAAGCTGGATTGAACAAATATTCAACTTCTTTAGATAATGCAACATTATTTTACGGACGTTCGTCTAAAGTGGGAAAAGTGAATTTCATTATAGGAAAAGATACACTTAAGAAAAGTCTTTCTCCGAATAGTTTAGTAAATACATTGAAAGTTTCATCAGGAAGTTTAAAAGCTTTTAAAGCAAATTTTGTACAAGCAGATTCTATTCCGATTTACGGATTTAATTTTGATAATGGAAGCGGAGTTCATGTCGATAACTTCTCGCAAAGAGGAAATTCAGGACTTCCAATTTCGATGTTCAATGCCGATGTAATGAGAGCTTTTAATAATAGCTTAAGATACGATTTGATTATTCTGCACTACGGAACCAACGTTTTAAATTATGGAACAAAAAATTATTCTTGGTATGAAAAAGGAATGACGAAAACCGTTAATAAAATAAAAGAATCTTTCCCTGGAGTTTCTATCTTAATTGTTTCAACTGCTGATAAGTCAACAAAATATGATTTGGAAATGAAAACCGATTCGGCCGTAGTTCCTTTGATGAAAGCACAAAAACATTATGCATTGGAAACACAAGCAGGTTTTGTAAATCTATATACTTTGATGGGAGGAGACGGTTCTATGATAAAATGGGTTGATGAAACTCCAGCCAAAGCAAATAAAGATTATACGCATTTTAACCAGCGTGGCGCAAAAGCCATTGGTAATTTGCTGTATGGACAATTAAATAAAGGATACGAAGAATATAAAGTACTCAGACAAAAAAGAGATGCTGAAGGGACTAAGCCAAAACCAGTAAAAAGAGCCAGACCCGATTCCGTTTCAGTAACAAAAGATAGTGTATGATAAATAAACTTATGGTTTTCTTTTGTTGTCTTTTTTTTACAACAAATGAAAAAACTCCAAAAACAGACGTACAGCCAATACCAAAAAGCATGATTCAAAAAGTGGATACCGCAGCAATTGATGAGCCTATAGATGGTCAAATTTATAATGCAAAAGCAATAAGCGATCTTTTTCACAAGCTTGAAAAAAATGAAGGTGAGAAAAACCAAAAAATCAATATTGTACATATTGGTGATTCGCATATTCAAAGCGATTTGATGACGAATGAAATTAGAAAAAAACTGCAGCAGCAATTTGGTAATGCAGGACGCGGTTTGGTTTTTCCTTATCAATTAGCCAGAACAAACGGATCTTACAACGAGCGTTTTAGATCGAACAGAACTTGGGAGAGTTATAGAAATATATATCCCGTAAAGCAATGTCCAATCGGGATAAGCGGAATTGGGCTTTGGAGAGATTCAGGCGGATTTGTTTTAGAAATGAACGTAAAAGATCCTGCGTACAAATTCAATACAATAAAAATTATTACGCCTCAAAATCAGAATATGTTTGATTTGGCTACTTCTTCTAAAATCAATTCTATTCAGACAACAGAGCGAAGAGTCATTACGCATAAAATTAAGAAAGGTGAGGTGCTTGGAAGTATTGCAGATAAATACAATGTTTCGGTTGCCGAGATTAAAAGAGAAAATCATTTAAAGTCGAATAATATCCGTGCCGGGAGAACTTTAAAAATTTCAACAAACGAAACAAGAGCAAAAACCATTTCAATGTCAGAGTTTGTTCCGCTGGCAATCGAATCAGATTCTTTTTCACATTATTATAATTCAGAAAATGCTTTAAGCCGAATTTTCTTGATTCCAAATAAAGAAGCAAAGGATTACGAATTGAACGGAATTGTGTTAGAAAAAGATGCTCCAGGGGTTATTTATAGCAGTATTGGAGTAAATGGAGCTAAATATTCAGATTACAATAAATATCCATTGTTTTTTGATCAATTGAAATCATTGCATCCTGACCTGCTGGTTTTTTCGCTGGGAACAAATGAAAGCTATGAACACCTAGATCCAGAAAATTATATTAAAGAATTGCGAGAGTTTATCAATAATATAAGAGCACAAAAAATAGATGCTCCTATAATTGTAATGACACCTCCGCCATCATTGTTAAGACGAAAGCCAAATACCTATATTGATAATTATACAAGGCAAATTATAGATATAGCCCAAAAAGACGGTTTTGCTGTTTGGGATTTGTACGATGAGTTTGGAGGCATGAGCGGAATCAGGCAATTAAAAGTACAGGGATTAATTGGGCCAGACTGGGTTCATTATTCAAAAAAAGGATACGAGAAACAAGGAAATCTGTTTGCTCAGGCGTTTTTAAGATCATACGATAATTTTAAATTAAAGAAGTAAGTTGACAACAATAGATAGCATTAATAATTGGTTCATTCAAAATTTTGGTGCAATTACAATAGAACAAGTTAAAAGTTGGTTTGTTTATAATGAAGACGAAAAACTTTTATTCAATACCGGTTTATTCTTAGGTTTATTTCTGGTTTTCTATTTTGTGTATGGTTTTTTACGCAAAACATTTTATTTGAGATTAACGTATGTTATTCTCTTCTCATTATTCTTTTACTATAAATCGAGCGGTATTTATTTTCTGCTCTTATTGCTTTCGTCAGTTGTAGATTATGGTTTGAGCCAGATTATTTACCGAGAAAGCAGAGACGGAGTTAAGAAATTTTACTTGGTAATTAGTGTCATTTTGAATTTGGCACTTTTAGGCTATTTCAAATACATGAATTTCTTGATTGTGACTTACAATGATATGTTTCATGGTAATTTTGCACTTCATAATGTTTTCCTTCCTGTTGGAATTTCGTTCTATACATTCCAGTCGATGAGTTATATTATTGAGATTTATAGAGAAGAAATTAAACCGACAAAAAATTACATTGAGTATTTATTCTTCGTATCATTCTTTCCTCAATTAGTTGCAGGACCAATTGTTCGCGCAAAAGATTTCCTTCCTCAGATTTATCAAAAATTAAACTTAACAAAACAAGACGTAAACAATGCTTTATTTTTGATTATTGGAGGTTTAATCAAGAAGACCGTAATCTCAAATTATATCTCAGTAAACTTTGTCGATCGTGTTTTTGATACACCGATGAGCTACACTTCGTTCGAAAATTTAATGGCTTCGTACGGATATGCGATTCAGATTTACTGTGATTTCTCTGGATACTCAGATATGGCAATTGGTATAGCGTTATTACTCGGATTTAAATTGCCAGTCAACTTTAGAACTCCGTATAAGTCAACTTCGATTACCGATTTCTGGAGAAGATGGCATATTTCGCTTTCGACTTGGTTAAAAGACTTTTTATACATTTCTATTGGAGGAAACCGTAATGGATCTTTCGCAGGATATTTATTCCCAAGTTTATTTTTTTTCGGATTGTTGCTTTGGGGAATGTCTTGTTATAATGAAAGTATAATTCCGCTTATTATTGCAGGAATCAGTATTTTAATTTTTGCTTTGTCGTTTTTACTTTCAAGCAAAATCAAACAGACTTTAGTAACCAATTTCAATTTGTTTACTACAATGCTTTTAGGAGGTTTGTGGCATGGAGCAGGAGCACAGTTTATTGTTTGGGGAGCATTACACGGATTAGCTTTGGCAGTTCATAAAATATTCATGGAATTCTTTCCGTCGAAGAAAGGTAAAAGCCCAAATTTCTTGTGGAGATTTTTCTCAATCTTAATTACTTTTCATTTTGTGGTTTTCTGTTGGATATTTTTCCGCGCAAGAGATTTTGAAACGGCATTACAAGTAATTAATAATATCGGACAATTAACATTCGAACCAGAACTTTGGAAAACAATTGTTCTTGGATATAAAAATGTATTCGGATTAATGCTGTTCGGTTATGTTTGGCATTTCTTGCCAGAAACTTTCACTAACGGAATGAAATCGGTTTTCGACAAAACTCCATTATTAGTAAAAGCAATAATCTTGGGATTTGTTTACTGGATTGTTTATGCAACAGCAGTTGCCGGTTCGCAGCCATTTATATACTTCCAGTTTTAATTCTGGAGGTTCATAGCAACAAAGGCACAAAGATTTTATTCTTTGTGCCTTTTTCTTTTGCCACAGATTAGAAGGATTAAAATGATTTTTTTTCTCTCGCAGATTTAGCAGATCAAACAGATTTTAAACTGTTAAAATAAAAGTAATCTGCTAAATCTGCGAGAGAAAAATAATTCGAGAAATTAGAGTAATTCGTGGCAAAAAAACTTTGTGTCTTAGTGCCTTTGTGGCAAAAAAAGCATTTAAATAAAAATTGCCTGAAATATCTAATTAGATTATCTTTGCACTTCATATAAAGAAAATGATATGTTTGATAATTTAAGTGATAAGTTAGATAAAGCGTTCCATATATTAAAAGGGCACGGTAAAATTACAGAAGTAAACGTTGCCGATACCTTAAAAGAAGTTCGTCGTGCATTACTTGATGCCGATGTTAACTTTAAAATTGCTAAAGATTTTACAGCAAGAGTTAAAGACAAAGCAATTGGTCAGGACGTACTTACAACCTTACAGCCAGGACAATTATTAGTAAAACTGGTAAAAGATGAGTTGACAGAATTAATGGGTGGAGATGTTGCTGGTGTTAACTTATCAGGAAATCCAACTGTGATTTTGATGTCAGGACTTCAAGGTTCTGGTAAAACGACTTTCTCTGGAAAATTAGCAAACTTCTTAAAAACTAAGAAAAACAAGAAACCACTTCTTGTAGCCTGTGATATCTACCGTCCAGCGGCGATTAATCAGTTGCATGTTGTGGGAGATCAAATAGGTGTTGAGGTTTACTCAGAACCAGAAAATAAAAATCCCGTAGAAATTGCTCAAAATGCAATTAAACACGCTAAAGCAAACGGTTTCAATGTTGTTATCGTCGATACAGCAGGTCGTTTAGCAGTAGATCAGGAAATGATGGACGAAATTGCACGTGTTCACAAAGCAATTCAGCCACAAGAAACATTGTTCGTTGTAGACTCTATGACAGGACAAGACGCTGTAAATACAGCAAAAGCTTTCAACGATATCTTGAACTTTGATGGAGTTATCTTAACGAAATTAGATGGTGATACTCGTGGTGGAGCGGCACTTTCAATCAAATCGATTGTAAACAAACCAATCAAATTTGTTGGTACTGGAGAAAAAATGGAAGCAATTGATGTTTTCTATCCAGAACGTATGGCTGAGCGTATCTTAGGGATGGGAGACGTTGTGTCTCTTGTTGAAAGAGCTCAGGAACAATTTGACGAAGAAGAAGCAAGAAAACTTCAAAAGAAAATTGCTAAAAACGAATTTGGTTTTGATGACTTCTTAACGCAGATTCAGCAAGTGAAGAAAATGGGTAATATGAAAGACTTGGTTGGAATGATACCAGGTGCTTCAAAAGCGATGAAAGACGTTGAAATCGAAGACGACGCTTTCAAACATATCGAAGCGATCATTTATTCGATGACGCCAGGAGAAAGAAGCAAACCAGCCATTATCGACGTAAAAAGAAAAGCCAGAATCGCAAAAGGTTCAGGAACTAAAGTCGAGCAAGTAAATCAGCTGATGAAGCAGTTTGACCAAATGAGCAAGATGATGAAAATGATGCAAGGTCCAGGCGGAAAAAATCTGATGAAAATGATGGGAGGTATGAAAGGGATGCCGGGTGGTATGCCAGGAGGAATGCCGAAATAAAATAAGAAAAGTTTCAAGTTTAAGGTTTCAAGTTAAGAGACCAAAACTTGAAACTTTTTCACTTAATATATAAAGAGTTTCGTTTTGACATGAAACCTGAAACTTGAAACAAAAATTAAAACCTGAAACAACACACAATGCAACTACTAGACGGTAAAAAAACATCTAACGACATTAAAAACGAAATTGCAATCGAAGTTCAATCTATAAAAGCAGCTGGAGGAAAAGTGCCTCATTTGGCAGCGGTTTTAGTGGGAAACAACGGAGCAAGTTTAACTTACGTAGGAAGTAAAGTAAAATCATGCCAAGAAATTGGTTTTGATTCAACTTTAGTTGCTTTGCCAGAAACGATTACAGAAGACGAATTATTAGCAAAAATTAAAGAATTAAACGAAGACGACAATCTAGACGGATACATCGTTCAATTGCCTTTGCCAAAACATATCGACGAACAGAAAATTTTATTAGCAATCGATCCAGACAAAGATGTTGACGGATTCCACCCAACAAACTTTGGTAGAATGGCACTTGAAATGGAAAGTTTTATTCCAGCAACTCCATTCGGAATTATGGAATTGTTAGAGCGTTACAAAGTAGAAACATCAGGGAAACATACTGTTGTAATAGGTAGAAGTCATATCGTGGGACGCCCAATGAGCATCTTGATGAGCCGTAAAGGAAATCCTGGAGATTCTACAGTTACATTGACTCATAGCCGTACTAAAGACTTAGCAGAATTCACTAAAAATGCCGATATCATTATCACAGCTTTAGGAGTTCCAGAATTCTTAAAAGCAGATATGGTAAAAGAAGGAGTTACGGTTATCGACGTTGGAATTACACGCGTAGATGACGCTTCAAACCCAAAAGGATACGTTATCAAAGGTGATGTTGATTTTGACGGAGTAAGCAAAAAAGCATCGTTCATTACGCCAGTTCCTGGTGGAGTAGGACCAATGACAATTGCGATGTTGTTAAAGAATACACTTTTAGCAAGAAAAATGAGAAGCGCAAGAAATAAATAATATTGCGTCAAAATATATTCTAAAGCCTGTTCTATATAGAACGGGCTTTTTTATGGAATTAGCTTAAAATTTTTAAACACATAGAAACATAGAATTTGAATTCTAAAAAAGAATACAAAAGAGAAACAAATTTCTCCAACATAGTAACTTTACCTCTAACTATGTTTGTTTTAATAAGTGAAACGCCTTTTCTACACACGGAATATCTATGTTTCTATGTGTTTAAAAACCATTTTAATATATAATTAATAGTTTAAAGTTTCGGTTCTTAAAAATAAAGGATACTTTTGCAGCACTTTAAAAAATAACACTTCTCCAAATGGACGATTATTATTATTCGTTAGTATTAAATTAAGCAGCTTTTGAAATTTCAAAATGCTGCGCTAAAAACCTGTATTTTGAAATGAAAGCCTTTTACACAAACAACAACGGATTAGTAGAAATCCAAAAATGGACTTCAAATTGCTGGATTCACATCGAATCTCCAACAGAATCAGATAAAAATTATTTATTAGAAGAGCTTCAACTTCCTGAAGCCTTTTACAATGATATAGAGGATATTGATGAAAGACCTCGTATCGAAATCGAAGACGGTTGGACTTTGATTATTATGCGTATTCCCATTAAAAGTGGCGACGTAAAAATTCCTTTTCATACCGTTCCGCTCGGAATCATTTTTAAAGAAGATATTTGCGTAACTATCAGTTTTTATAAAACAGAAATCATAAAAGATTTTGTAGCTTATTCTCAGCGTAAAAACATCGATATAGAAGATAATTTCAACTTAGTTTTAAGATTGCTTTTATCATCGAGCGTTTGGTACTTGAAATATTTGAAACAAATTAATCATAAAATAAAACTGGCAGAAGATAATTTAGAGAAATCTATCAAAAATGAAGAATTGCAAGCCTTGCTTCAAATCGAAAAATGTTTTGTATTCTTTATCACGTCGCTAAAAGCAAATGATGTTTTATTCCAAAGAATCAAAAACTTAAAAGCGCACAAAGCCAATTACGATCCAGAATTATTAGAAGATGTCGAAATCGAGTTAAACCAAGCGCAGGATACAGCCAATATCTACAACAACATCTTAACCGGAATGATGGATGCTTACGCTTCTGTAATCTCCAATAATATGAATAATATTATGAAACAGATGACATCCATTTCGATCATTTTGATGATTCCAACCCTAATTGCTAGTTTGTACGGAATGAACGTACCAAACGGTCTAGAAGAAAGCAAATATGGGATCTGGATTCTGCTTTTAATTTCAATTATTCTATCTTCTTTTGGAGTCTTTTTATTCAAACGCAGAAGATGGTTCTAAAACTTTAAATTTATGTAAAGCCTATTCGTTAAGAATGGGCTTTTTCGTTTTTATATTTTGGGCGTGACCCCAACCCATTGAGAGGGCAAATATACTTTGCGCTTATACGCCCTCTCAACGTGTCGGGGTCGGGCTATCCGCGCTACTTCGGTAGCATGCTCCTATCCCTCACGCAACTTTTCGGAGAGATATTGGATATCTTTTAAAAATCTAGTCCCTACGGGACAAAAAAACGACGTAAATTATTATTCTACCAATATTTAATCTCTCCGAGATAACTCCGCTAGGAGTTAAATATCGGTAGCTACCCAGCCATTTTTAAATCTGTACAGATAACTCCGGTAGGAGTTAAATATTGGTAGCTATCCGGTCATTTTTAAATCTGTACAGATAACTCCGGTAGGAGTTAAATATTGGTAGCCATCCGGTCATTTTTTAATCTGCACAAACAACTCCGCTAGGAGTTAAATATCGGTAGCCATCCAGCCATTTTTTATCTGCATAAACAACTCCGCTAGGAGTTAAATATCGGTAGCCATCCAGCCATTTTTTAATCTGCACAAACAACTCCGCTAGGAGTTAAATGTCGGTAGCCATCCAGCCATTTTTTATCTGCATAAACAACTCCGTTAGGAGTTGAATATCGGTAGCTAAAATTATTAATGCCAGAATAGAATATCCCATAGGGATTACACATTTCAAAGGAAGAGAATACAGATCAAGATATAAATCAATTTTATTTTCAATTATTTTTTCAAGTTTTTACTTGCCAATTCAAAATAAATAATAACTTTGTATCGCAAAGTACTTTAATTATGAATCAAAAGCACCAAGAAGATTTAGCACATATTCGTTCCATGATGGAGCGCTCTTCAAGATTTATATCGTTAAGCGGACTTTCAGGAGTTTTCGCAGGTCTTTCGGCTTTAATTGGTGGAATCTATGTATACCAGTTGTTCAAGGCAAATGGAATGGATTATTTAACTGACGAACATAGATTGTATTCTGCCAATTTAGTTTCAGAATTATTCTGGATAGGAATTGGAATTTTAGTTTGTGCATTTGCATTCGGAATCTTTTTTACCATTAGAAAAAGCCGAAAATACAACTTGCCAATTTGGACGTCTGCCACCAAGAAAATGCTTTTCAATTTGGCGGTTCCTTTGTTTGCAGGAGGTGTTTTCTGTTTGGCTTTAATGTATCACGGATACTTTGGGTTGGTTGCGCCATCTACTTTGCTGTTTTATGGTTTAGCGCTTATTAATGCAGAAAAATATACTTTTTCTGATGTAAAATATTTAGGTTTCTGCGAACTTTGTTTAGGATTAATTGCTCTTTTCTATATCGGGTATGGGTTGATTTTCTGGATTCTTGGATTCGGAATTCTACATATCTTATACGGATTAGTAATGTTCAAAAAATATAAATAATTGAATGGGAATTATTGACAAACTAAATAAAGATTTCGAAAGCCGTGTCAGACTGGGTATCATGTCCGTTCTGATGGTTAACGACTGGGTAGATTTTACCGAGATGAAAACGCTTTTGAATATCACCGATGGTAATTTAGCAAGTCATTCTTCTGCACTGGAGAAATCCGAATATATCGAAATTAAGAAAGAATTTGTGGGCAAAAAGCCGAAAACATCTTATCAAGTAACACCGCTAGGCCGCGCGGCGTTTAAAGAACACCTTTCTTACCTCGAAAAATTAATGAAATCTTAGAAACTAAAATTTTTTATCTAAAAACTTTGAATTACAAAGTACTTTTAAAAATTAAAATCATGAAAAAACATCAAATTATCTTCGCATGTACAGCGGTTTTTATACTGCTTTTTTACAACGAATCTGTCGGAATCAATATTTCTATTTTTGGCGTTTTGCTGACGCTTTTAATTAGCTATTTCTTTCAAGAAAAGTTAGTTGACAGATCACATCTTATTTTGGTTATGACTTCTATTTTATCTTGTTTTGCTTTTGCTTGGTATGGAGATGCGGCATCGTTTTTTGCTTTAGCATTATCAATTTTATTTTTGCAATTCAAAACTCATGATGGAGAGCTCAAAACGATACAAATCTTTCCATTAATAATTTTAAACGGATTTACATCAGTAGGACGTATTTTTCTTTTCAGTCAATGGCTTCCAGAAAGAAAAATTCATAACGATTTTGCTAAAAAATTAGTGGCGTTTGTTATTATTCCAGTCATTTTTCTTGGTTTGTTTTTTATCGTTTATTCTTTTGGAAGCGATCATTTCTCTTCATTATTTACAGATTATGAGTTAGATATCAATCTACCGCAATTAATTGCAATGTGCATTTTAGGATTTTATATTTCGTTTAGTTTTTGGAATTACTGGGTTCCAGATGCTTGTTACGAATTCAATCCGAAGCTAAACAATGATTTTAGTGATATTTCTGAAGTCAAAAATCAAAGTACATTTTCGTTTCTTGATTTGGACTTCGAAAGAAAAAGCGGGGAAATCACATTGTTTCTTTTGAATATTATGCTTTTAGTTTTTATTGGAACTTACAACTACGAGCAATTTTTTGAAGTTGTAGAAAAAACAAACTTAAGCGCTGACACACACGAACGCGTAAATGCTGTAATTTTTTCAATTCTAATGGCAGTTGGCGTAATCTTATTTTACTTTAAAGGTGGATTTAATTTTGATGAGAAAGCTAAATCTTTAAAAAACTTGGCTAAAGTTTGGCTTGCATTAAATGTGGTTTTAATTGTAAGTGCTATGATTAAAAATACAGAATATGTTTCTTTTTATGGTTTAACGTATAAACGTCTTGGAGTTTATGCTTTTTTAATCTTGGCTATTATCGGATTGTCAGTTTCATTTCAGAAAATAAGAAAACAAAAAACGAATGCTTATCTTTTCAATCAGATGGTTTGGTACTTTTATGGAACAATTCTTTTATGCAGTTATGTGAACTGGGGAAGTTTAGTGACTAATTATAATATTTCTGTGAACAAAGGAGTTGAACCTGTTTTTTTAAGTGGTTTGAATTTTAATGATGATATCCGTCGTGAATATTTCAAGCAAAATAATTTAGATGGGAAATATACAGAAGGAGTAAGGGAAGAATTGATTTCAAATTATCAAAATTCAAGTTTTTTATCGAAAGCTTTGTATTATGATTTTTTGGATAAAAAGAAATAACAAAAAATCCCATTCAAACGAATGGGATTTTCTTTATTTATTATCTCCTCTTTTTTTAAATCTAGGATCATGTTTTGAGATAAAGTTTTTTCTTCTAGTTGGAGTTGCACTTGAAGCTGAACTTTCTACTTTAGGAAAACTTGCTTCTTCCGTTTTACTAGAAGGTTCAATTAACTGATTCAATTCTTTTATTTCAGCATCGGTTAAATCTCTATACCTTCCAACAGGAACATCCAAAGATATATTAATGATTCTAATACGTTTTAAGGCTGTAACTTCATAACCCAGATATTCAGACATTCTTCTGATCTGACGGTTTAATCCTTGCGTTAAAATGATTTTGAAAGTGTATTTGCTAATTTGCTCTACTTTACACTTTTTAGTAACTGTATCCAGAATTGGAACACCATTTCCCATTCGTTGAATAAAACGTTCAGTAATAGGTTTGTTTACCGTAACAGTATATTCTTTTTCGTGGTTATTTCTAGCACGAAGAATTTTGTTTACAATATCGCCATCATTAGTCATAAAAATTAATCCTTCACTGGCTTTATCCAATCGTCCAATTGGAAAAATACGTTTTGGATAATTAATATAATCTACGATGTTATTTTTAACTTCTAAGTTGGTAGTACATTCAATTCCTACAGGTTTATTGAAAGCCAGATAAACCATTTTTTCGTTTTTCTCTACGATTAATTTTCCATTAATACGTACTTCATCATCTGGAAAAACTTTAGTCCCCATTTCAGCCACAGCGCCATTTATTGTTACGCGTCCTTCTTCAATTAATTTATCAGCTTCGCGACGAGAACAATAACCTGTTTCACCAATAAATTTATTAAGACGTTTTAAATTTTCTTCCATACTGCAAAAGTAGACAAAAAAAAAGATTTTAGATTTCAGATTTTAGACTTTAGATAGGCAAAACTTAGAACCTTGAAAAAAAATCTTTGTCCCTTTGACCCTCTGCACCTTTGAACCTTTTTTTACGAATCATAAAAAATCGAACTATCTTCAGGTGTTTCTTTTCTGTCGAACATTCCGTAGTCACGAACTACGGTTGCAATTCGTAAATGATAATCTTTAAAAACTTCATTTCTGCCTTTTGCCTGTGCCACACGATGCATCTCGAGATTTCTCCATTGTTGAATACTTTCTTCATCTCTCCAAAAAGATAAAGACAAAATTTTTCCAGGATCAGCTAAACTCTGAAATCTTTCTATCGAAATAAAACCATCAATATGGCTTAATTCAGGTTTTAAATTTGCAGCGATATCTAAATATTCTTCTTTCTTTCCCTCGTTGGGAATGACTTCAAAAATTACAGCAATCATTTTAATTTTAGATTTTAGATTAAAAAAGCTTAGAATCTTAGCGACTTAGCGGCTCAGAAACTTCAGAAAATAGAAACTCAATCACTTTATCATACAATTCATCATCATGCATTCCGTGACCTAAACCAGTGGTTTCAATAAACTGGCTATTTTTCCAATTGCTTGCTATTTTTTGTCCTTCGGCGAAAGCCACAATTTTATCAGAAGTATCGTGAGCAATGAATCCAGGAATAGTAAATTCGGATGCAAATTTTTGTCCTGAAAAATCTTCTAGTTTAAAGTTGAAACGATTTATGAATTTAGTTTCTAAAAGCGGAAGCATTTTTCTGTTCAAACTCAGCATTGCGATATAGTTATCAATCAAAGTTTTTAAATCAGAAGGAGCGCCAAGAATAACCATTTTGTTGATGCTGGTATTCGGAAACAAATATTGATGATAAACGCAGGCAGCACCGCCGATAGAATGTCCAATAATAATTTCTGGCTGATATTTCTCAACTGCTTTATTGATAAATTCAGCGTAAAGCGGAACATTAAATTCTTTTCCGCTGCTTTGTCCATGAGCAGGAGCATCAATTGCAATAATGGTACTTCCTGATTTTTGAAGATGTGGTAAAGTTTTTTTCCAGCGAGAAGCATTGCTTTCCCAGCCGTGAACCAAAAGTATCTTGGTCTGATTTCCTTTCCAAATGTAAGTTTGAAAATGGTGTTCGTTATGATGAAACGTTTCTGTTTCTGTATGTCTCAAAACTTTTGGCAGCTCTTCTTTTTTTAATCTGCCAATTCTAGGCTGGCTAAAAAGAGCATAAGAAAGTTCCATGGCTTTTTGCGGACGAACATAACTCAAAAAATTAATGTAAGATCCAACCGATTTTAATGTGATGAACCGAATTCCTTTTTTAATTCCCAAAACTTAAATTTTTTTCTAAAGGTAAAAAAAGGTCTGCCACGAATTACACAAATGACCACGAATTTTTATTCTCAGCATTATAGATTAAAAAAATAATTTGTGCAAATTCGTGGAATTAGTGGCAAAAATAAACGCAAAAAAAAGTCCCGATTTAATCGGGACTTTGATATTTAGAATTTTGCGAACAATTGTTCCATTTTTTCTTTTTCTTCTTCAGCTAATTGCGTATCAACTAAGATTCTTCCAGAGTGCTCATCAGTGATGATTTTCTTTCTTGAAGCAATTTCAACCTGAGTTTGAGGTGGAATTGTAAAGAAAGATCCAGCAGAAGCTCCTCTTTCGATAGAAACTACAGCCAATCCGTTACGAACACTGCTTCTGATTCTGTTGTAAGCAGCCAATAATCTGTCTTCGATTTGTGCAGCATACTCAGCAGATTTCTCAGTTAAGAAAGTTTCTTCTTTCTGAGTTTCAGCCATAATAGCATCTAATTCAGATTTTTTATGTTTTAAATGAGAGCTTTTAGCATCAAGTTTTTCTTTTAAGTTAGAAATAACTTCTTTTTTGTGCTCAATAGAAGCTTTCATTTCTTTGATTTGCTTTTCAGCCAATTGAATTTCTAATTCTTGAAATTCAACCTCTTTTGTTAAAGAATTAAATTCTCTGTTGTTACGTACTGATTCTTGTTGTTTTGTGTACTTTTTAATCACCTCTTTATGCTCCTCAATAGCAATTTTCTTTGCTTTGATTTGCTCCTCAATCACTTCAAGTTCACCTTTCAGTTTCTCTGAACGAGTGCTCAAACCTGCAACTTCATCTTCTAAATCTTCAACCTCTAAAGGAAGTTCTCCTCTAACGTTTCTGATTTCGTCAATTCTAGAGTCAATAAGCTGTAAGTCGTATATTGCTCTTAACTTGTCCTCAACACTTAATTCTTTCGTATTCGTCATATTTTATAAGTACTTAACTGGATTTGTATTTTCTTCCGATAAAATGATTGCAAAATTAAGAATTTTTTTTCGAAGATAATCAACAATATAATTTTTTGTATAGCGTTCGCTCTCAAAATGACCAATATCTGCTAAAAGTAACTTGTTTTCGGCTTCGTAAAATTGGTGATATTTTAAATCGGCTGTCAAAAAAGCATCGGCTCCAGCTTGAATTGCATTTTTTATGGCAAAACTTCCTGAACCTCCTAGTACAGCGACTTTTTTTATTTTTTTTTCTAAAAAAGCAGAATGACGAATTCCATCGGCAATCATTTTATCTTTTACAAAGTGAAGAAATTCTTGTTCATCCATTTCAGTTTCAAATTCACCAATCATTCCCAAACCAATATTTTGATGTGAATTTTCAAGATTATAAATTTCGTAAGCTACTTCTTCGTAAATATGATTCGCAAAAAGTGCTTTTAAAATGCGGGATTGCAAGTGTTTTTCAAAAGTAACTTCAATTTTTATTTCCTGGGTTTCGGTTAGTTCATGACGTTCACCAATTACGGGATTACTTTCAGAGTTTCCTTTGTAAGTTCCAGTTCCCTCTGAGTTAAAACTGCAATTATCATAGTTGCCAATTGTTCCTGCGCCAGCTTCAAATAATGCTTTACGGACTTTATCCGTATTATCTGGAACGGTATAAGTAATTAGTTTTTGAATGAAATTCTGTTTTGGAATTAAAACTTTGGTATTCACTAAACCTAATGCATCACAGAAAATTTTATTCACGCCTTGAGAATGATTGTCGAGCGCGGTATGAACGGCATAAATGGCAATATCATTTTTAATTGCTTTTAAAATAGCGCGTTCTACATAATTTTTACCCGTAATTTTTTTAATTCCTGAAAATAATATCGGGTGAAAACAAACTACCAAATTGCAATTTTTAGCAACCGCTTCATCAATTACATTTTCTAAAGCATCATGGCAAACTAAAACACCAGCACTTTCAGTTTCCGAATTGCCAACTAAAAGTCCAACGTTGTCAAAATCTTCGGCGTAAGCCAAAGGTGACATTTCTTCAAGAACTGCGATTATTTCTTTAATTTTCATTTTAAGATTTGTTTCAAGTTTTAGGTTTCATGTTTCAAGTTCTATTACTTGTGCCAAAACCTTGAACAAATTAACGAAAAAAAATACAGTTTCATAAATCTGGCTTTTGAGTGTCTTCATGAAGTGATTTGATTTTGTATATTTGCGTAATTAATAAAATATTAATTTTTAATAATTTATTAATTGTAAGGTTATAATTTAATTTAGTAAGTCATGACTACAATAAAAATTAACGAACGTACGAAGACAGGAAAAGCATTTATGGAAATGTTCGAAGCTTTTTTTAAGGGTCTTGATGGCATTGAAGTTGTCGAAACGAATGAATATGGGCAGGTTAATGAAGAAAAGAGTACTTACAATCCAGAGTTTGTAGAAATGGTTTTGAAATCTGCCAAGGATAAAAAAAGTACAGAAATAAATCCTAATGATGTATGGGGAAGTTTAGGATTGAAATAAAAGAATTAGCTAAAAAACACATTATTCAGCATTATAAATCAGGAGATAGAAAGAGTATTAAAAATATCGAGAAAATTCTTTTAGAGCTTTCTGAAACACCTTTTGAAGGAATAGGTAATCCTGAGCCTTTAAAGTATGAACTTACTGGTTTTTGGTCGAGACGAATAAATCAAAAAGACAGAATGATATATTATCTAGAAGATGATACGGTGACAATTTTTGTCGTTTCTGCAAAAGGTCATTATTCAGATAAATAACTTCTATGAACATACTTCGAAAAATACTTTTCCCATTCGCTATTTTATACGGATTTATAACTTCGATCCGAAATTTCTTTTTTGATAAAGGGATTTTAAAATCGACTTCATTTGATCTTCCTGTAATTGCAGTTGGAAATTTGAGCGTGGGCGGAACTGGGAAAACGCCGCAAATAGAATATTTGATTCGTTTATTATCTGATAAATATAAAGTGGCAACTTTGAGCCGTGGTTACAAGAGAAAGTCAGAAGGTTTTGTTTTGGCCAATGAAAATTCGAACGCTGAGATTTTAGGAGATGAACCTTTTCAGTTTTATCAAAAATTTCCAAATGTTATGGTGGCGGTTGATGCCAATCGCACAAATGGAATTCAGCAATTGCTTTCTCAAAACGGAAAACCAGAAATCATTTTATTGGATGATGCCTATCAGCACCGAAAAGTAAAAGCTGGATTTTATATTTTACTGACTTCCTATGGAGATTTATACTCAGATGATTTTATGCTGCCAACAGGAAATTTGAGAGAGAGTAGAAGTGGGGCAGAAAGAGCCAGTATAGTGGTTGTTACAAAATGTCCGAAAATTTTAACGGAAGAAGAACAAACTGAGATCAGATTGAAATTGAAGTTAAAAACGGCACAGCAAGTCTTTTTTACTTTTATAGATTACGATATGGTAGTTTATGGCAAAAGCGAAAAAAATGCAGTTAGCGATATCAAATCAGAACCTAAGCTATTGTTGGCGGGAATTGCAAAACCAAAACCGTTTTTCGATTATTTAAAAAATGAAAGTGATGAATGTCTTACTTTTCCAGATCATCACCATTTTTCTGATGCAGATTTAGATTCGATAAAAATCAAAGCGAACGGAAGAAAAATAATTACAACCGAGAAAGACTACGTGCGATTAAAAGACTCAGAATTGGTTGATCAATTGTATTATCTGCCAATAAAAAGCTCTTTCATTAACCATCAACAAGACTTCGATACTACAATTTTAGAGTATGTAAAAGAAAACTTAGAACCTTAGTATCTTAGCATCTCAGAACCTTAGCTAATTAAAAAACTTAGCAATAGTGCTGTAGAATACGTCTGGGACAAAAGGTTTTGTAATAACATCATCCATCCCGAAAGAAAGAAGCATATCTCGATTTTCGTCAAGCGAAATAGCCGTTAAAGCGATAATTGGAGTTGCTTTATCAAATTCGCGAATTAATTTCGTAGCCGTCGTTCCGTTAATCCCAGGAAGATGCACGTCCATTAAAATCATATCAAAACGTTTGACTTTTAAAAGTTCTACAGCATCTTCTCCATTGTCAACAATCTCGCAGGTAATGTTTTTGTTCTCCAACATTTTACGAGTGATCATCTGATTGATTTTGTTATCCTCAATCAATAAAATAGATTTGTTTTTCAATTGTTTGTCGTTATAAGGTTTTACTTCTTCGATTACTTCCAATGGTTCGTTGTTAATTTTGAAATTTAATTTGAAGGTAAATGTAGAACCTTTGCCAACTTCACTTTTTAGTTTTATTTCACCTCCTAAAAGTTCTATCAATTTTTTTACAATGGTAAGACCAAGACCAGTTCCGCCGTATTTTCTGTTTACTTCTATAGAACCTTGAGAAAAACTTTCAAACACAGATTGAAGTTTGTCTTCAGGAATTCCAATTCCAGTATCGACGATTTCGAAATAAACCGTTGCATCTTCTCCTTCTTGCGAATACAGTTTTGCAATAACATTTACATGTCCGTTCTGAGTAAATTTTAAAGCATTGTTGATTAAGTTTAGTATGATCTGAGATAATTTGGTAGGATCTCCAATTAAATTGTCAGGAATCGCTTTATCTATCTCTAAATTAAAGTAGTTTTTGTTGGCCGTTGCCAGCTCTTTTAATGAACTTTGAATATTAAAAAGCAATTCTTTTAAGTTAAAGCTAATATTTTCAACTTCAACTTTAGTCGAATCAATTTTATTAATTTCTAGAATTTCATTGATAAAAGTGGTTAAATAGTTTCCAGAGAATTTTAAAGACTCTAAGTATTTGAGCTGTTTTTTCTTTGGTTTATCTTCGAGTAGGATATGAGTTATCCCGTTAATGGCGTTCAACGGCGTCCGGAGTTCGTGGCTCACAGTCGAAAGAAACTCAGATCGAGCTTTGGATGCTTTTTCCGCTTTGTTTTTGGCTAAAATTAATTCCTTGTTTTTTTCGCGAAGCAGTAAATTGTTCTGATTTCTTATAATATTGTTTTTGTACAGAGCCAAACTCAAAAGCGATAGAATAGAAATTAAGGCAATTGCCAAAATGCTGACTAGCTTGGAGTAGCGATAGGTTTTAAGCTGAAACTTTTCTTCGTTTTCTTTTTTAATAGTATTGTTTAATGATTGATTTTTTTTGAATTTTTCATATTCGTCCAAATCAATTTTGGCATTTTTTAATTTTAATAGATAATTTTCAATCTGATAATGTTCGTCTAAGTAAGAATAAGCTAAATCATAATTTTTATTTTGTTTATAGTATTGGCTTATCGCTAATACAATTTTCGATTTTTTTGGAAGATCACTAATTTTATCATTATAATCTAACGCTTTATCAAAATATATAATAGCCGAATCATTTCTTTTGAGTTGCCCTTCAATTAAACCAAGCTGATAATACGCATCAATTTTTGTTTTTATAATTGCGTTATTATCTGGTTTTTGGGTAATTATTTTAAAAGTTTTTACAGCTGATTTAAGATCGTTGTTCGTTTTAAAAGCCAAAGCCTTTTGATAGTTTAAAACTTCTGCATTGTCTTTAATGTCTAGCTGTTTTAATAAATCTTGAGCTTTTGAATAATAGACAGTAGCTGTTTTATAATCTCCTTTGGCGGTATTGGTTACCGCGATATAATGCAGAGCCAAAACTTTTGTGCAGCTAGGTTTTAAGGTGTCAAATAGAGAAACTGTTTTGTGGAAGTTTTTTAAGGCATCTTCAAATTTTCTCTGATTGTAATAGATTTTACCAAGTTTGAAAGTCTGATTGGCTAGGTTCTCTTTTTTGCCATTTTCTTCACAAAAATTAATTGACTTTTCTGTGTAAAAAATGGCCTGATTGTACTTTTTACTGTTCAGATTAGTATTTGCAAGCTTGTTATAATAGGTCACGCTATCCGTATTCTTTTTGGCTTGAGAATACAAAAACGAGTTAAAAAAACAAACAACAATAAAAAGACAGTATTTCATGTATGGCAATGCTTTTACAATGAATCTTATTATTTTCTTATCAGTAAAATTAAATCAATCAATCTTGATGAATAGCCAATCTCATTATCATACCAGCCTACAACTTTTACCATTTTGTCAATAACCGAAGTTAGCTGAGCATCAAATAAACAAGAATGCGTGTTGCCAATTACATCAACCGAAACAATTGGATCTTCGGTATAATCTAATATTCCTTTTAAATTTGTTTTTGAGGCTTGTTTAAATGCTTTATTTATTTCTTCAATGCTTACAGCGCGTTTTACATTGAAGGTTATGTCTGTTAATGAACCGTCTGGAACTGGGACTCTGATGCCACAGCCACCCATTTTATTGTGCAATTTAGGAAAAATTTTTGTTAATGCCTTAGCTGCACCTGTAGTTGTTGGAACAATCGACTGGCTAGCACCTCTCGCACGACGCAAATCCTTATGTGGCTGGTCGTGAAGACTTTGGTCTGTCGTGAACGAATGTATAGTCGTAATGTAAGCTTGTTCAATTCCGCATAATTCTTCAATGATTTTAATCATCGGAGCGGCATTGTTTGTGGTACAGCTTGCATTTGAAACTATATCTTCATTTCCATCCAAAATATGTTCGTTTACACCAAGAACTACTGTTTTTATAGTATCAACTTCTGATGGAGCAGAAAGGATTACTTTTTTTGCTCCAGCTTCAAGATGCGCATTTAATTCTTCATGCGTTTTATATTTACCTGTCGATTCGATTACAATGTCAATCGAATGCGATTTCCAGTCTATATTTGAAATGCTTTTTTCGTGAAAAAAGAAAAAATGCCTTCCGTCTACAATGATGCTATTTTCGTCATGACTTACTTCAGCTTTCAAAACGCCATGAATACTGTCATATTTAATTAAATGCGACATGGTTTTGTTATCTGCAATGTCATTTATAGCAACGACTTCGATTTCAGGGTGATTTAAAAGCAATCGGAATAAATTTCTTCCAATTCTTCCAAATCCATTAATGGCAATTCTTGTTTTCAATTATTTGGTTTATTCGTTTAATCGTTAAAATCGTTTAATTGTTTTAAACCGTTAAACGTCTCTGCGATTAAACGATTAACCAGTTAAACGATTAATCTGAAATTTATAAAATATGTTTTTGTGCTTTGTAAGAAGAACGAACAAGAGGTCCGCTTTCGACATGTCTAAAACCTAAATCAAGACCAAATTTTTCATATCTGGCAAATTGTTCAGGCGTGATAAATTCTTTTACAGGAAGATGTTTTTTACTTGGCTGTAAATATTGTCCAATTGTTACAACATCAACATTTGCATTTCTTAAATCAGTCATAGTCTGAAAAACTTCTTCTTCAGTTTCTCCAAGACCAAGCATAATTCCAGATTTTGTTCTGTTGATTCCTTTTTCTTTCAAATAACGAAGCACTTCTAAACTTCTGTCATATTTTGCCTGAATACGAACTTCGCGAGTCAAACGTCGTACCGTTTCCATATTATGAGAAACAACCTCAGGGTTTGCTTCTACAATACGATCAAGGTTTCTTTCGATTCCTTGAAAATCTGGGATCAAAGTTTCAAGAGTAGTTTGAGGATTCATTCTTCTGATAGCTCGAACAGTTTCCATCCAAATGATAGAACCACCATCTTTAATATCGTCTCTGTCAACGCTAGTAATTACAGCATGTTTAATGTTCATAATCTTAATAGAACGAGCCACTTTTTCAGGTTCGTCCCAATCTACTGTCTCAGGTCTTCCAGTTTTTACACCGCAGAAGCCACATGAACGCGTGCAGACATTTCCTAAAATCATAAAAGTTGCAGTTCCTTCACCCCAGCATTCTCCCATATTTGGGCAGCTTCCAGAAGTGCAAATGGTATTTAAACTATATTTATCAACTAAACCTCTAAGTTCAGTATATTTTTGTCCGATAGGTAATTTTACTTTTAACCACTTTGGTTTTGTGGTAGATATTTTTTCAGTGGCTGTTTCCATATATCAATGTTCAAAGTACAAAGATACGGAATGTAGTTTATTTTGAGATGTTTATTTGCTTTTCCTTTGCATATTATCTTTATAAAGAATATTTAAGATAATTTAATTCAAGTGTTAATAGATTGTTTTTTAATTTTTTTTAAGGTGTGTTTTTTGATTTATATCTAATATTTTAATGATGTGTTTGGTTTTTATGGAATATAAAAGTTAGGTCTTAATCTGTTACAAATTTGGCTTCTTGGGAACTCGCGAGATTTATGCTGTGCTAATTTTGCTCTTAATTTAATAGTTAAGAAACATGAAAAATAGAATAATTGTATTAGGAGTTTTATTTGCAATTTTAAGTTTTACCAAAACAAATGCACAAATACTTTCAGATAAAACTATGGGAGCTTTAGGCAAAGGCGTTTCAGGATTTACTTTTAGTGATGCCGATGCTGCAGCTTTGGCCAAGCAGTCTATTGCGGAATTGGATGCAAACAATCCGGTTGCCGGTCCAAAAGATGGATATTCAATTCGTTTAGATCGTTTGTTTGGAAAACATACAACAAGCGAAGGAGTTACTTTAAATTATAAAGTATATTTAGTAAAAGACATAAATGCTTTTGCATGTGCAGATGGAAGTGTTCGTGTGTTTGCAGGTTTAATGGATATTATGGATGATAATCAGTTGTTGGCTGTTATTGGTCATGAAATTGGACATGTTGTTAATCATGATACGCGAGATGCCATAAAAGCGGCTTATAAAAAAGAAGCTTTATTAGATGCAGCGTCATCTCAATCAGGAAAAGTAGAAACTCTTACTCAATCTCAACTGGGGCAAATAGGGAGCGCTATGATTGATAGCAAGCATAGTAGAAAACAAGAATCTGAGGCAGATAATTTCTCTTATGATTTTATGAAGAGAAATGGTTATGATGTGAATGCTGTAGAATCTGCTTTTAGAATTCTTCAAAATTTAAGCGAGGGAGCAGAGGCATCTTTCATGACTAAGATGATGAGTTCACATCCGGATTCTGGGAAAAGATCAGAAGCGGCTAAAAAAAGAGCAACAAAAGATGGCTTGTATCATGCTTATGAGCAGCAGAAAATTGTCAATACAGCTCCTGTAACTGCAACAAAAAAGACAACCACAACAACAAAGAAAGCAAGTACAGCAAAAAAGAAATAAGCTATACATGATTCAAAAACCGGTAAACCTAAAAAGTTTGCCGGTTTTTCTTTTTTAGTATAGAATCAAAAACGGTTGTAGATTGATTATCAGCTCATAAAAATGTTATATCTTTATTTGTTGAAAAACAAGTTTTGTGTAAAATTAAAATAGCATTTTGTTATGCTACATTTGTTGTTAAATTGTAATTATAAAAAATATGAAAAAGAAATTTATAATAGTAGGACTTTTATTTACAGCATTTGGTTTAACTAAAATGACTGCACAGATTAATTTTGGAGATAAAGCAATTGGGGCAGTTCAGAAAGGAGTTACCGGTTTTACTTTTAGCAATGCCGATGCGGCAAAATTATCTAAAGAAGCTGTAGATAAATTAGATGCAGAGCATGAAATTGCAGGACCAACAGATGGTTATGCTATACGATTAAATCGTGTTTTTGGAAAACATGCAGCAGGTGACGGATTTACTTTAAACTATAAAGTTTATAAACTAAAAGAAGTAAATGCTTTTGCAACCGCAGACGGAAGCGTGCGTGTGTATTCAGGGTTAATGGATATCATGGATGACAACGAATTAATCGCCGTAATCGGACATGAGATCGGACACGTAGCAAACAACGATTCTAGAGATGCTATTCGTGCAGCTTATCAAAAAGAAGCATTAATGGATGGTGCTGCCTCTCAATCGGCAACAGTGGCAACAGTTACAGATAGCCAGCTCGGAAAAATTGGAAGTGCTATCATCGATAGTAAATATAGCCGCAAACAAGAATCGGAAGCAGATTTATTTGCTTATAATTTCATGAAGAAAAACGGTTACAATGTAAATGCTGAAGAATCTGCTTTTAGAATTTTGGCAAAAATGAGCGAAGGTTCACAAGCTTCATTTATTGATCAAATGATGAGCTCACATCCTGATTCTCAGAAAAGAGCCGATGATGCTAAGAAAAGAGCGGAAAAAGATGGTTTGTATAAACCGTATGTGCAGCAGAAAATTGTAAACACAGCTCCAGCAACAACGACGAAAAAAACAACTACAACCACAAAGAAAACAACGACGACAAAAAAGAAGTAAGCGTTATTTCTTAAATTATAAAACCCAGCAAATTTCTGTTTGCTGGGTTTGTTTTTTTTTATCCTAATACATGAAAAGCTAGAATCTTCTGCACTTCATAAACATTAACCGATTTGTTGAATTGCTTTACAATACTTGGGTGCTGTTCGCTAGAAATCCAGATTTTTAATTCGGCGTCTAAGTCAAAAGTTCCTGCAGTTTCTACACTAAATCTTGTGATGCTTTTGTAGCCAATAGATTTATATTCTGTTTTGCTTCCCGTGATTCCTTGCACATCGACTAAGATTAATCTTTTATTAGTAAAAATGAAAGTGTCGCGGATAAGTTTGAAACCCATTTCGATTTCTTCATTTGCTGTTAAAAGCTGTCCGTATTTCTTAATTAAATCTTCTTGGCTTACTGAACCTGCATTGCCAAGAATAGCTGAAAATATTCCCATTACTCTGTTTTAATTTAGTTAAAATGATTTCCGTTTTGAAGGAGTAAATGTAGTGGATTTTGTTATTTTTTCTGAATCGATTTGAATTTAATTATGAATGGAATTATTGTTATTGCAATTAAAAAAGAGGCTATAAAAGTGACAACTAAATTACCAAAGTTTAAAGCTTTTGGATTTAGTATAAATCGCATAAATAAAATTGCTGTGGTAAATAAAATTACAGAACTCCAATATAATTTATTAATCGAAATTGTAGAATTGTCTGCTATTGGCAATCCAAAGATAGATATCAATAGAATAATGCTTCCAATCAAGCTACTGAAATGCTGAGCTATTTTCCAGAACGGAATTTCTGTTCCAAAGATTGCTATCGTGTTTTTCAAAGTTTCAATTTGATTGACAAAATAACCGTGTTTATGGGTAAAGGCATCCCATAAAATATGAGAAAATATTCCGATCAGTAAAGAGATTAAAACGATAAGCCAATTTCTTTTAAAATAAACATTCCAGTTAAAATCTGTAAAAACCAGAATTCGGCTTCTGATAAATGAAGGAAGATTTTGAAATAATAGATTTCTTGTAAAATTGTGAAAAAGGAAAGTCAATAAAAGAGCAAGAGGTAAATCAAACCAAAAAATGCCGTTTAAAGTGTGACTGTAATCGCTTTTAACTTTCATTCGCAGAAAATATTCAAAATCTGGTGTTAAACTTCCAACTACTAATGCTGTTATAGAGAACCATGATTTTGGTAAATATCTCAAAGGAAGAATTATTGCTGGATGCGAAAAAGTGAAAGGCATTAAGTTGATTTTTAGTTTTGATTTAGGAATTAAATGTAACAAAAAAGCAGAACCTAAGTTCTGCTTTTCTCACTTTTCAAAATATTTATATTATTCTACTTCTGTTTTTATTGTAATAGGAAGATTGTATGCAGTTCTCACTCGTTTTCCGTCAAGAATTCCTGGAGCCCATTTTGTTTTTAATGATTTTAAAACTCTAATGGCTTCTTTCCCCATTCCGTAGCCTGGATCATTTCTAACAATAATGTCCGTAAGCGACCCATCTTTCTCAACTACAAAAGAAACATACACTCTTAGTGTTTTCTCTACGTCAAGTTCTGGTCTTTGGAAATTGTTTCCAACATACTTGTAAAACTGAGCAATACCTCCTGGAAATTCAGGTTGTTTGTCTAAAATTGCAGAAGAAACAGGCCCTTCGATTTTAGGAGCTACTGAAGCAACAACTCCATTGCCTTCTCCACCTCCTGTTGCAGGCATTGGATTGACCGCAGTTCCATTTCCATTTGCATTGTCTACAGTTGGTACATTTTCCGTGTTTGAAGCAATTTTATCAACTGCCTCTTCTGGTCTTGTCATCACTGGATTTGTTAATTGAGTTGCGTCTGTTGATTTTACAGCACTTTGCTCAACTACTGGTGCAGGCGGAGCTGGCGGCGGTGGCACAACAATTGGGTCAACGTTTACAATCGTTGGTTCGTAAATCTGAGGTTCTGGATCAACTTCAGCAGGTGAAGTCATAATTTTACTAATAAGTACCGGTGCACTTCCTAAAGCCGTTATTAACAATAAACCCATAAAGAGAGCTGTAACAGAATTTTTGGAATTCTCCTGACGTAATTGATATGCGCCGTATTCTTTGTTTTTGTTCTCGAAAACAAGATCGGTCCACTTGTTTTCATAAATGCTTAATTTAGACATAATTTTTGGGTTTTAAGGTTAAGTAACTTTAAATCATACGCAGAAAAGGTTTTAGGTTTGAGCTAACAACGTAAATGTTGTAGTTTTAATGTTGTGGAAATGTTTTTATTTTAAGAATAAACATGAGAATAGTTTATTCTTTGACTAAAGATAGTAAATTATCTGTTACGTTCGATAATTTCAGCTAATAATTTTTTAGCACGTAAAAGCTTTACTTTGACACTGCTTAATGGTTCATCAATCTTAGCGGCAATTTCCTGATAAGACATTTCCTGAAAATAGCGAAGCTGAATTACTTCTTGATAATGCGGTTTGAGTTCTTTGATGCATAGAAGCAGACGCGAAAGATTCTGTTCTTTGATTAATGCATCTTCTGCAGATGGAGTAGGGTCGGCAATGTTGTATGCCTGTTGGTCTTCGTTGTCTGTGATTTCTATAAAAAGATTGGTTTTCTTTTTTCGAAGCAAATCAATATAGACGTTTTTTGCAATTGCGATAAGCCAGGTATTAAACTGGAATTCTGAATTGTAAGAAGCAATTTTGTCAAAAGCTTTGGAGAAAGTTTCTATCGTAATATCTTCTGCGGTGGTTTCATTTTCGGTACGTTTGAGCATAAACGAATACACCTCATTCCAATAATGATCTAATAAAAAAGTAAAGGCGATCTGATCGCCTTTTTTTGCTTTTTCTATTTTAGAATTTATTTCCAATATACGGGTTTTGAAAAGATATTAGTTATAAAGATATTAATTTGCGTTAATATAAGCGCTATCTCAACAACTGGAAACCAAATTTTAATATCTTTTTCTTTTAGTTTTCCTGCGGAACATCCAACGACGGTCCATACTATTGTATAGCGCGTTGCTAAAATTGCTAATACGGCAATCCATTGAAATTGAAACGCTAATAGTATAATAACTAATAGAAAGAAAAATAATTGTGATAGGAAGAATAATCCCAGCTGCATTTTGTCAAAAAACTTGTAATGTTCTGCAGTAGAAATATGTCTTCTTTTTTGAGTGAACCATTCTTTATAGGTTTTCTTAGGTTCGGAATAGGTAAAACTTTCAGGTGTGTAACAAATAGTAGTGTTAGCTTTATTTGCGGCTTGGTTAATGAACAAATCATCATCGCCAGAACGAATCTGAATATGGTCGATAAAACCATTTACATTAAAAAACTCTTCTTTTTTATAGGCAAGATTTCTGCCGACTCCCATATAAGGAAGCCCCATTTTTGCCCATGAAAAATATTGCATTGCAGTAAGAATAGTTTCAAAGCGAATGATTTTATTTAAAAATGAGCGCTCTACTTTTTCATAACCTCCGTAACCCAAAACTATTGTTTTGTTCATGGTAAACTGCGAAGTCATAGAGGTAATCCAATCTTTAGAACTTGGGAAACAATCTGCATCTGTAAAAAGTAAATAATCTTTCTTTGCTGCCTTTATTCCAAGTGTTAAAGCGTATTTTTTGTTTCCCCAAAAAGCTTCATTGTTTTCAACTTTTACCAAACGGATATTAGAGAATTCTTTTTCAAATTCTTCAAAAACTTCAAGAGTTTCATCGCTTGATGCATCGTCAATTAAAACAATTTCAAAATCAGGATAATCTTGTTGTGCCAAAAGTGGAATATATTTTTTGACATTCTCCTCTTCGTTTTTAGCACACACAATTACAGAAACAGGAAGATTTTTAGGCTTCACGTGCTGTGGTTTGGCAAAAGCAAATTTTCCAAAAACTCCGAGATAATAAAAAAGTTGAACTGCAACAATAGCAATAAAAAAGTAAAATATGTATATAAGCATCTGATTTATTTGATTCTATTAATTTCACGTTCTGCGACTGCAAATGTACTTATCAATTCGCTAAATTCAATAGCTAAAGCCGATTTACTTTCGGCATTTTGACATTTCTTTTGCAACAGCAATAGACTGAGGGTTTTCGGTTTTTTCCAATTCAGAAATTATGTTTTTGTAATTGTGATCGTCACGATTTTGAGAGAGTTTTTTGGTGGCTTGAATTTCTTCAATTTCGATTTCAAAACCAAAGATTCCTCGTGCCTCACGCATTGTTTTTTCAGATAAAGCTTCAACTCTAATAGGGTTTTCAGAGTTAGCTTCGTATTTATCTACAAGCTTTTTTAGTTGTTCTATTGAAGTTTCATAATCAACAATCTTAATTTTTCCGTAAACATGCACGGCTATATAATTCCAAGTCGGAACATTTTCATGATCGTACCAAGAAGATGAAATATAACTATGCGGACCAGTAAATACAGCCAAAACTTGGTCATTTTCTTTAAAACCTTCTGCTTGCGGATTCAGTTTTGAAATATGACCTTGCAAGATTTCTTTTCCATCAGCATTCAGTTCCAGTTCTATCGGAATGTGTGTTGCGCATAACTTTCCGTTAGTCTGATTAATCAGGATTCCAAAACTGTTTTCTTTCAAAAAAGCTCTTATTTCTTCCTGATTTTCGTTTTTGTATAAATCTGGAGTATACATTGTTGTCTTTTTTTTGCCACGAATTACACGAATTTCCACTAATTAAATTCGTGTTAATTTGTGTAATTCGTGGCGAATATTTTTTTAAATCACATTTACTTCTGCCTCAATTTGAATGCCGAATTTTTCAAAAACCGTTTTTTGCACTTCTTTTGAAACGGCTAAAATTTCTTGACCAGTTGCGTTTCCGTAATTCACCAAAACCAAAGCTTGGTTTTTGTGAACTCCCGCGTCTCCAAAACGTTTTCCTTTAAAACCAGCTTGTTCAATAAGCCAACCAGCTGGGACTTTTACTTCAGTTTCTGAAACTTCGTAGAATTTCATTTCTGGGAATTTCTGATGGATTTTCTCAAAATCAGATTTCAATAAAATCGGATTTTTAAAAAAGCTTCCGCTGTTTCCTAATTCTTTTGGGTCTGGAAGTTTGCTTTGTCTGATGGCAATTACAGCATTGCTCACATCTTTTAAAGTGGGTTCTGTAATGTTATTTTTTGCCAATTCAGCCAAAATATCTCCGTAAGAAGTATTGATTTTATGATTGTGTTTGGTCAGTTTAAAAATGACCGAAGTAATGATATATTGGTCTTTTACTTCATTTTTGAAAATACTTTCGCGGTAGCCAAAATTGCATTCAGCATTGTCAAAAGTTTTTATTTCTTGAGTAGCAATATTCATCGCTTCGCAAGAAATAAAAGTGTCTTTAATTTCGGTTCCATAAGCTCCGATGTTCTGAACTGGAGTTGTACCAACATTTCCAGGAATAAGAGACATGTTTTCTAATCCGCCAAAATTATTGTCGATTGTCCATAAAACGAAATCATGCCAAGTTTCGCCAGCCTGACTCTCAACCCAGACAAAATCTTCGTCTTCTTTAATTGTTTTTTTACCTTTTAAATCAATATGAATCACCAAAGCGTCAATATCTTTGGTTAAAAGCATATTGCTTCCGCCGCCAAGAATGAATTTTTTCTCGTTTTTGTTTTCTTCTAAAATAGTTTTTAATTCAGCAATAGAATGTACGGCAACAAATTGTTTAGCGCTGGCCTCAATGCCAAAAGTATTGTAGTTTTTTAAAGAAAAATTGGATTGGATTTCCATAAATAAAAAGGCTTTTTAAGTTCCGAAACTTCGGAAAAATTCTGAGATCAAAAGTAACGATTATAATTTATTTGAATCAATTTTCTATAAAAAGACTTTTCTCAAAATTTTACTTTATGGCTTCAATAAATTGTTGCATTTCTTTCATTGTGCCAATTGTAATTCTGGTCCATTTTCCGTTTTCTTCGTAGATTTTTGTTCCTTGTATATTGTGATTTTCTAATTGTTTGAAATAATCTTTTTTATAATTATCTAAAGAAAAATAGATGAAGTTAGTGTGTGAAGGAATGCAAGTTAAATTAAGTTTAGTAAGCCGTTCAATAGTATATTTTTTTACCTCTTCATTTGCGATGTGTACTTGTTGAATAAATTTATCATCATTTAATGACGCGATTGCTGCAGTTGCTGATACCACACTGACAGATAAATTTGGCGTGGATTTTAAAGCGCTAAGTTCTTCAATTGTTGATGAAGATGCAACGGCATAACCTATACGCGCACCGGCCAGACCATACATTTTTGAAAAAGTTTTGGTAATGATTATATTTTTATTTTCGATTACAAGATCACATAACGATTTTTCTTTTGTGAAATCTAAATAAGCTTCATCCACAAAAATAATTGCTTTTTTGGAAGCTTCTTTTACAAAAGAAACTAGTTGCTCATAATCGCAAATTGTTCCAGTCGGATTATTAGGATTGCAGATATACACCATTTTTGTATTTGAATCAATTGCTTTTAACATTGCTGATAGGTCATGTTTTTTATCGGCAGTTAGCGGAACTGTGATTTTTTTTAACCCTAATTTTTCAGAAGGAAATGTCCAATAATTGAAAGTTGTTTCGGCCAGTATAAAATTACCTTTTTGTAATGCAGTATACTGAAGAACCAAGTCTAGAATTTCTGTTGAGCCAGCACCAAGTAAAATATTCTGGTTTGAAAGATTATTTTTTGTAGCAATATGGGCAATTAATTCGTCTGAAAGATTCCAACCATATCGATTGCTGCTATTGATGCTTTTTTGCATGGCAGCGCGAGCAAGTGGAGAAGGCCCATACGGATTTTCATTTGATCGTAATAATATGGGCGATTGGTCTAAATCTGGAAGTATATATGTTTCTGATGGAGTATTTGCGAATGTTTCGAATGATGTGAAGCTTAATCCGATTGCGCCTAGACCTATTTGTTTTAACCAGTTTCTTCTATTGTTCATATTTCATATAGATTAAATTAGATACTGTAATAAGTAATATGTCGATAGGGAGTGGAAAATGTTACTACCTATTTTAGAGTCTGTTTTTTTGTAAGTTTGAATTAAATAATAATGTAATTATGGCAAAATCAATTAGTAAAAACGGACTAGTGTTTTTTCTTATTCTAAATGCATTTTTGTTAATGCCTTCTTTTGCTCAAACTAATATAGTTGGAGAATGGAAAACAAAAGATATAATTGGATATGCTGATGTTGCAGAATTCTCTTTGACAAAAGTAGAGGAAATCAATTATGGCCACCGTTTAACATTCAAGTCAGATGGTACTTTTTTTTGTGATACGCCAGTGAAATGTCTTAATGATTGCTTCGTTTTTACTTCTGGAACATATAAGCAAGTTGATAGTGACCATATACAATTGATCGTAAAAGATGTTCATTTTGTTGGTTTAACTTGCAGGATAAAAAATCTAAATAAAGAAGATATTATTAGAGATTTAGGTTTTTTTTACATTCATAAAGAAGGAGAAACAATTCGATTGATTGCAAATAATGGGATTTTGAAGGATCATGAAAAGCTTTCTTTGGTTTATCCCAAATAATTTTTTTAACCGCAAATATGCAAAGTTTGCAAGCTTCGCGTTCATAGCGTAAACCCTTGCGAACTTTGCGGTTAAATATTTCTAGAATTCAACAACTCATGATATTTCTTTGAAATAACCTTCATATTAATATCATAATTCGCATTTTCTTCCACAAATTTTCTATTTCGATTAATCGCTTCATTTCGCAATTGGGGATTTTCAAAAGACCAGATTAATTCTTCGACTAGCATTTCGATATGATCCACTTCAATCAATTGACCGTTTTCTCGATGTGTAATCCAGCTTTGGTTTCCTGGGATGTCTGAAACTATTGGATAACAATTGCAAGCCATTGCTTCAAACAAAGATGCGGAGACACCTTCAGTAGTTGGCATGCTGATGTAAATATTTGATTGCTGCAGTAATTTTGGAAGTTCCGTGTTCGGAATTCTTCCTGTAAAAATCACTTTATTTTCAATTTGGAGTTCTTTTGCTAAATCTTTTAAGTATTGCAATCTGTTTCCATCGCCAACAATTGTCAAAGAGAAATCAATTCCTTTTTGGGTTAAAATTCCGAAAGCTTTTAAAATAGAATCATGACGATATTCTGGCTGCAGTGAACGTGTTACAATGGCTTCAATTTTATTTGAATTATTAGTTGAAGGTGTAAAAATCGACAAATCAATTCCTTTCGGGAGAACTAAGACCTTGTTCATGTCAACATTGACTTCTTTCATGTGAATTGCCATTACAGGCCCCCAAGCATGAATTAAATGCGCTTTCTTAAAAGCATATTTTTGAATAAATTTTTTAAAAGGATACAATTTAGACTCTTCTGGCCATAAATCGGTACGACCTTGCTGTGCGATTGCTATCGTTTTAGAACCTGATATTGCTGCAAGAAAACCATAACTGGTAGTTCTTTCTGCAATCACGATATCTGGTTTTTCTTTTTTAATTATTTTTCGAATGGAAATAGGAGCGAAGAAATACTCTAAAATACGTTTAGATCTTTGGCTGTTTGATGTTTGAAGTTCCCAAGTGATAATTTCAAAATCACCAAATTCTTTCAGGCCTTTCATCCAAGTGATAGCATCGGCACGATAAGATTCTCCAAGAAAAAGTATTTTCCTATTCATTCAATTATTTGTTTTTTGCCACAGATTAAAAAGATTAAAAGGATTTTGGAATTGCGAAAAATTAATCTGTGAGAATCTGTTAAATCTGTGGCAAATAAAACTAAAATTCTTCAGTATCTAAAGCGCGATTTATAAATTCGTTTAGCGGTTTTAGAGCAATCAGTTTTTGGCTTATCTTTTTTACGAAATCTTTCTGAGTAACTTCGGAGATATCGTATTTTTGAGTTGCTGTGAAACTTTTCAGTTTTAAGAACTCAATTGCAGGGTGGTCTTTTTCGTAACCGCGAGGCATGCTTTTAAGCGAATTATTTTCGTTAAAATCTAAACTTCCAAATTCCTTTTTAAAGTTTTTATCATTTAAGATTTCCTGCAAATCATCATAGAAAAAAGCAATTTCTTTGCGAACCTTTTTCAAATCTTCCGATTCAGGAGAATAAAATCCGCCTGCTATAAAACTAGCGCCCTTTTCTATATGGACATAATATCCGGCACGGTTTAAGCCTTTAGTTCCGCCAGACATCCAGATTCCTAAATGCGCTTTGTAAGGGGATTTGTCTTTTGAAAAACGAATATCACGATTGATTCTAAAAGTGCAATTTTTAACTTCCAATAATTCTAAAGAAGGATCAAGCGGTTTCATTGCGTCCAGAAAATCACTTACCAATTGATGATAATCTTTTTTAAAGATTTCATATCGTTTTTTATTCTCCTGAAACCACTCTCTGTTATTGTTCTTTTTTAAATCGTCTAAAAATTGCAATGATTCTTTCGCTAACATATTCTGTGTTTTTTGAATGCAGTTACTTTTTTTCTAATTCGTTTTTTTTAGTTTGCCACTAATTGCACGAATTTACACTAATTTATTTTCTTATTTAGCCACAGATTAAAAGATTTACACAGATTGAATCATTTTAATCCTTGCAATCTGTAGCAAAAATAATTCGCGTAAATTCGTGAAATTAGTGGCAAAAAAAACTTTACAAATTAAATATCTTATAAGTCTGATGCGTTGATTTTACAATTGCTTCAGTTCTTTCTGGATGCGTGTCCGAAATAAAAAGCTGCCCAAACGTTTCACTATTTACCATTTCTACAATTTTGGCAACGCGGGTTTCGTCTAGTTTATCAAAAATATCATCAAACAAAAGAATAGGTTTTACACCGCTTTGCTTTTTCAGGAATTCAAATTGAGCCAATTTCAAAGCAATCAGAAAAGATTTCTGCTGTCCTTGCGATCCGAATTTTTTTATCGGATGCGAATCAATTTCAAAAGATAAATCATCTTTATGAATTCCTACAGTTGTATAATGCAGTGCTCGATCTTTGTTAATGTTTTCCTGTAAAAGCGTCAGTAAATCTTTTTCGAATAAATGACTTTCGTAAACCAGTTGTACAGATTCTTCAGATCCTGTTATCGCTTGATGGTGTATATTAAATATAGGTATAAACTGTTCTAAGAAATCTTTTCGCTTTTCAAAGATCGATTTTCCGTATTCATTTAATTGCTCATTATATATAGGTAAGGTATCATTGTCAAAAGTATGATTGAGTGCAAAATACTTCAAAAGAGCATTTCGCTGCACAATCACTTTTTGATATTGAATAAGCTGATGCAGATAAGTAGAGTCTAATTGCGAAATCACGCTATCCATAAATTTACGGCGTGTTTCACTTCCTTCAATAATCAAATCTCTATCGGCTGGTGAAATGATAACTAAAGGAATAAAACCAATATGATCGGAGAATTTGTCATAAGGTTTTCCATTTCGTTTTAAAACCTTTTTCTGTCCTTTTTTTAAGCTGCAGACAATCTGTTCTGTTCTTTCGTTCTTTTCCAGTTCTGCATCAATAACAAAAAACTCTTCGCCGTGTTTGATATTTTGGACAGCAAGCGGATTAAAATAGCTTTTTCCGTAAGCCAAATGATAAATAGCATCGAGCACATTGGTTTTTCCAATGCCATTTTTACCCACAAAACAGTTGATTTTAATGTCAAAATCAAAACTTGCTTCGGAAAAGTTTTTATAATTGAATAATGAGATTTTGTTTAAATGCATTTTTTTCGTGACTCTGTAACAGATAAAGTTTGAAATTCGTGTCAACTTATCTTTTTTTCTTCTGCCACAGATTAAAATGATTAAAAAGATTTTTGTTTAAAGCTTTTAATCTGTGTGAATCCGTGAAATCCGTGGCTAAAATCATTTTTTTAGCTTTGAAAAGGTGATTTGAATTAGAGGCTGCAAATTACCGAAAATTATCGATATAATTGGCTTTAGGGCTTTCTTGAGCTTATTTATTTTACCGCTTCCGCGAAAGGATAAGCGAATAAGGAAAATATTTCTTTTAAAATAGTGATAAAATTGAAATTTTTTACCTCAGTTTCAAGAAAAATTTTATTTTTGCCGTTCACTAAATAAATTTTAAATGGCAACTTACAATAAAAGAGGATATAAGACACCAAAAGAAAAGGAAGTAAAAGAGGTGGTTACTGAAGAGCAACAAGTAATTATTGACGAAAAAGACAGTACTACAGCTGGAGTTTTCTCAAAATTAGATGAAACTGCTTCAAGAACTGAGGATTGGGTGGCTAAAAATCAAAAAATCATTATTGGTTTAGTTGCTGGTATTGCAGTTGCAACTATCGGATATTTGGCTTACCAAAAATTTATTGCAACTCCTAAACAAGAAGAGGCTGCAAGTGAAATGTTTGTTGCTCAACAAAACTTTGAAAAAGCTGTAAATGGTGTTTCTAGCGATTCATTATTCAAATTATCATTAAATGGTTCTGAAGGTAAATTCGGATTCATTAAAATTGCTGACGAATATTCTGGAACAGATGCAGGAAACTTAGCAAACTACTATGCTGGTATCGCTTACTTAAATACTGGTAAATTTGATGAGGCAATTAAATATTTAGGTGAATTCAAATCAGAAGATGTAATCTTAAGCGCTTTAGCAAAAGGAGCTACAGGAGATGCTTATTCTCAAAAAAATCAGCAAAAAGAAGCTTTAGATTTTTATGTAAAAGCTGCTGAGTCTAACAAAAATGATTTTACAACGCCTCGTTTCTTATTAAAAGCTGGAAAAACAGCTTTAGCTTTAGGACAAAAAGAAGATGCATTGAAATATTTCAATGACATTAAAGATAATTACGACAGTGCTCCAGAAGCAGCATCTGTTGATGCTTTGATCGGATTAGCGCAATAAAAATTTTAGACTTTAGATTTTAGATTGTAGATTTGTAAAGAATCTAAATTCTAAAATCACAAATCTAAAATATTACAGATGGCTACTGAAAATAAAAATCTATCAGAATACGATAAAAACACAATCCCAAACGCGAAAGACTTTCGGTTTGGGATTGTTGTTTCTGAATGGAATGATACTATAACAGAAGGACTTTATAATGGTGCTTTTGACGCTCTAGTTGATTGCGATGTTCCTGCTCAGCAAATTATCCGTTGGAATGTTCCAGGAAGTTTTGAGTTGATTTATGGAGCAAAAAAAATGCTTCAGACTCAAAATGTTGATGCGGTTATCGTAATTGGTTGTGTAATTCAAGGGGAAACAAAACATTTTGATTTTGTTTGTGAAGGTGTTACGCAAGGAATTAAAGACTTGAATGTTCAAACGGATATTCCAGTTATTTTCTGTGTTTTAACAGATAATAATATGCAGCAGTCAATTGACAGAAGCGGCGGTGCTCACGGCAACAAAGGAACTGAAGCGGCAATTGCAGCTATCAAAATGGCTTACATTCGTCAGCAGGCTTCAATGTCTCATGCTTTCAATCAGCCATTATTGACTTCGGGAGCGCTTCAAATTGAAGATTCTCCTAAAAAAATAGAAAACGAATAAAGCACGTTTGTTTTAAAAATATTAAAACCTATACTGTGTAATAACGGTATAGGTTTTTTTGTTTTTTTTATGATTATTCTTATTCTAAAAGCCGACCAAAATTCATTAAATTTGTACTTCTTGGTTTGCAAAAACCAAATCTAACTTTTAAACCTATTTTTGCTTAATGTCGAGTATTATTCAATTGCTTCCTGATCACGTTGCTAACCAAATTGCTGCTGGAGAAGTGGTTCAAAGACCAGCTTCAGTCGTAAAAGAATTGTTAGAAAATGCGGTCGATGCCAAAGCAACTGATATCAAATTAATTATAAAAGATGCTGGTAAATCGCTAGTGCAAGTTATCGATAATGGAGTCGGAATGACTGTTACTGATGCTCGCTTGTGTTTTGCCCGCCATGCAACTTCAAAAATCCGTCAGGCTGAAGATTTGTTTTCGCTTGGAACGAAAGGTTTCCGTGGAGAGGCTTTGGCTTCTATTGCGGCTATTGCGCACATGGAAATGAAAACGAAACAGGATCAGGACGAACTTGGAACGCATATTGTAATCGAAGGAAGTAAATTTGTTTCGCAAGAAGTGGCCGTTTTGCCAAAAGGAACTTCGTTTGCGGTTAAAAACTTATTTTTTAATATCCCTGCTCGCCGTAATTTCTTAAAGTCAGATACAGTTGAATTTCGTCACGTAATGGATGAATTTCAGCGTGTAGCATTGGCGCATCCAAATATTCATTTTAGTTTTTATCATAACGGAAGCGAAATGTATAATCTTCCAGCAGCAGGATACCGCCAGAGAATTGTAGGTATCATGTCTGGAAAAACCAATGAAAAATTAGTTCCGGTAAACGAAGATACTGAGATTATCAATGTTCAAGGATTTGTATGCAAACCAGAGTTTGCAAAGAAAAATAGGGGAGAACAGTTCTTTTTTGTAAACGATCGATTTATAAAAAGCAGTTTCCTTCACCATGCCGTTATGTCTGCATACGACGGATTGTTGAAAGACGGTTCTCAACCAAGTTATTTCTTATACCTGCAAGTTCCGCCAAATACAATTGATATCAATATTCATCCAACTAAGACAGAAATTAAGTTTGATGATGAGCAAGCTCTTTATGCTATTTTACGAGCGTCTATCAAACATAGTTTAGGACAGTTTAATGTCGCTCCAGTTTTAGATTTTGATAGAGATGCCAATTTAGATACGCCATATCATTATAAAGATGTAGAAGTTGGAATTCCGACTATTCAAGTTGATGGAACTTTTAATCCTTTTACTGATGATAAAACCAATCAGCATTATAGCAAAGCTGCTTCTGGATCGTCAGGATATAGTTCGGGATCTTCTTTTTCGTCTTCATCAGGATCATCATCTTCTGGATCGTCGTATTCAGGATATTCTAAAAGAGTAGAGCCAACGGCAAGCTGGGAAAGTTTATATGTTGGTTTAGATGTTGAAAATCCTGAAAGCATAGAAAGTTCGCCTTTTACATTCGAAAACGAGGAAGTAACTTCTTCTTTGTTTGATGATGAAGAAGTAGAACAAGCAACGCAAAAAACGTATCAAATACATAAAAAATACATTGTATCGCCAATAAAATCAGGAATGATTATTGTGGATCAGCAGCGTGCACATCAGCGAATTTTGTATGAACAATTTTTACTGAATATGACCGTTAATCAAGCTTCGAGCCAGCAGTTGCTTTTTCCTTTAGACTTGTTTTATTCGGCATCTGAAATGGAATTAATCGAAGAGTTAAAACCTTCGCTAGCAACAACTGGATTTGTTTTTGACGAAAGTAAAACAGATCACGTTGTAATTTCGGGAATTCCTGTAAATATTACAGAAAGCGAAGTTTCGCAAGTAATTGAGCAATTATTGAGCGATTTGCAGGACGGAATTCCAGCAAACAGCTACAGTCAGAATGATACAATTGCCAAGTCTATGGCTAAAAGTTTAGCGGTTAAAACAGGATCTTATTTAACCGAAAAAGAACAAGATAATTTGGTAAACGGTTTGTTTGCCTGTAAAGATCCAAATATTTCACCTTTTCAAAAACCTACTTTCATCACGATGCGTGTTGAAGATATAGATAAAAAGTTTGCCGTATGATGAATATGACTCCAGTAGTTAAACAACTGCTAATTATTAATATTATTTTTTTTATTGGTTCTCAGTTGGTGCCAATATCTTACGAGTATTTTGCGATGTTCTTTCCAGAAAATCCAAGTTTCCGAGTATGGCAGCCTATTACGCATATGTTTATGCATGGCGGGATTATGCATATTGCGTTTAACATGTTTGCATTGGTTTCTTTTGGATCTGCTTTAGAGCATTTTTGGGGAGGTAAAAAGTTTTTGTTTTTTTACATCTCTTGTGGTTTGGGTTCGGCATTGCTTCATACAGCGGTAAATTATTACTTTTTTGAGGATACAATTAATATCTTGACAGCAAACGGATTTCATAAAGCTGACATCTTAAATATTTTAAGTCAAGGAAAAATCGATACGAGATGGCAGACTTTAGTAAATCCAGCTCAATTTGATGGATTTACAAGTGCTTATATTGGAACTGTCGTTGGGGCTTCTGGTGCTATTTACGGTTTGCTTACGGCTTTTGCTTTTATGTTTCCAAATGCAGAATTGGCACTTTTGTTTATTCCAGTTCCAATCAAGGCAAAATATTTTGTTCCTGGACTTTTATTAATGGATTTGTTTTTAGGTGTTAAAGGTACTTCTTTGTTTGGAGGTGGCGGTACAGGTATAGCGCATTTTGCCCACGTTGGAGGTGCAATTACTGGTTTTTTAATGATGTGGTACTGGAAAAAAAATCAGTTTAATAACAACCGTTGGAATTAATTTTTAACTTTAAAGTACGAATTCTAAAATAGAAGAATTTTTATGAATATTCTAGACGATTTAAAATTACAGTATAGATTGGGTGGTATCGCTATGCGAGTTATGTATTGGAACATAGCATGTTTTATTGTATCACTTATCTTTTTCTATCAATTTTCAGTAGGTCAGTTTGCATTTCCAAATTGGCTGGCTTTGTCGTCAGATCCTCAGGTTTTTATGTTTAAACCTTGGACTTTTTTAACGTATGCTTTTTTTCATGACGGATTTTTTCATCTGTTATTCAATATGATGGTGCTTAATTTTGCGAGCACTTTGTTCTTGACTTATTTTACTCAAAAGCAATATTTAGGATTATATCTTTTAAGCGCTCTTTTTGCAGGAGTTGCTTTTGCGCTGAGTTTTTATTTTTCTAATATCAGCGGTTCCATTGTTGGAGCTTCTGCTGCTATTATGGCTATTTTGGTGGCCGCGACGACTTATTCTCCTTTAATGAATGTGCGTTTGTTTCTCTTCGGAAATGTGAAACTCTGGCATATAACAGCTGTTATTCTAATTTTAGATTTAATGCAGTTTCGTTTAGGGAATATGGGCGGACACATTTCACATCTTGCGGGTGCTTTCTTCGGATTTGCTTATATTAAATTGCTTCAAAACGGTACCGATTTAAGTATCATTGTTTCTAAAACGTTAGATTTCTTTGTAAATCTTTTTAGAAAATCTCCTACGACCCCATTTACAAAAGTTCATAAAAATTACAAAAAACCTACAGAAAAAACGACATCGAGAATTGTTACGAAAGATAAAACGCAACAGCAGATTGATGAGATTTTAGACAAAATAAGCCAGTCGGGATATGATTGTCTGACAAAGGAAGAAAAAGAGTTTTTATTTAAAGCTGGAAAATAAACTTGTAGGAGACTTAAATATGAAGAACCTTTCTTGGTTTAATAAAATAATGTTCTTTTTGAACATAGTGTTAACTGTGCTTACATTTAGCGTCTATGTTTTGCCTTTTTTAGCACCTAAAAGTTTTCCGCTTTTATCGGTGCTTACTTTGTTTATGCCTGCTTTTTTTGTGGCCAATATATTGTTCTTTATCTATTGGGGAATTCAGTTTAAAAAACGTCTTATTTTGTCTGGTTTGGTTCTGCTGACCGGAATTACATTCATCAGTAAATTTTATAAGTTTTCTGGAAAAGAATATGTGAAAGATGAAAAGGATTTCTCTGTAATGAGTTACAATGTACGTCTTTTTAATGTTTTTAAATGGCTGGATCGTGATGATATTCCGTCAAATATAAAGGCTTTTATAGACGAAAAAGATCCTGATATTTTGTGTATTCAAGAATATTCCAATTCGGCACATTTGGATTTAAAAGTATACCCGCACCGTTATATTTTTATTGATGGGAAGAAAATTAAAACTGGTCAGGCTATTTTTTCTAAGTTTCCTATTATTGATCAGGGAAATATCATTTTTCCTAAGTCAGACAATAATGTAGTTTATGCTGATATTAAGCGTGGAAAAGATATTATTCGTGTGTATAATATGCACTTGCAATCCATTAAGATATCGCCAGATGTAAGTGAGATTTCTGATGATATTGATAATGTGAATCAGAAAAAATCGCAGCGTATTTATGCGAGAATCAGTAAGGGATTCACGCAACAGCAAGAACAGGCTGAAATTTTTAAAGAGCATATCAAGAAATGTAATTACCCAATTATTATTTGTGGAGACATGAATAACAGTCCGTTCTCGTATGTTTATAGAAGTATCAAAGGCAAGCTGAAAGATGCTTTTGAAGAAGCAGGAAAAGGTTTTGGTGCAACTTATAAGTTTAGATATTATCCTGCTAGAATTGACTACATTTTTACAGACAGTAAAATGAAAGTAAAGCAATTTGAAAGTTTTCCTGATTTTGAAAATTCAGATCATTATCCAATTATGACAAGACTTTCGGTGGAATGATTTTTTTTAGTCAAAAGTCAAAAGTCCGAAAGTCAAAAAGTGTAATTCACAATTCACAACTTATATGATTTTTTGCGTTTTTAAATAATCCATTGCAAATTTACCTTCATTAAAAAGTAGATCCAAAACACTTAAATTGTTGATAAAACCATGTTTGTCATCAAATACCTGAGTGTATTTTTCAAAAGAATTAGCGTCTTTTTTACCGTTTGCTAAATATCTGAAATCGGTAAGATCAGCAACTTCATGAAAATATTCTGTAGTTTTTCCGAATTCCAGCTTCATTCGAAGGCATTTCGTCACAACGTCTAAGACTTCGAAGTTTAAATCCATCAAAAATTGGTGCTTTTTCTCGAAAATAGGAGTAATATCATCTTCGAAATATTCAAAGAAAGGTGAGCTTCTGTATGCCGCTTCAAGCGATTTAAAATGCTGTTTCTGCCAATCAAATTCGTTTTCGATCAAAATGTCTTTCGTTTTTTGATGTGCTGCTTTAGAATGCTTAACAGGAATATTTAATAATTGAATTCCATTTGGACTATAGATATAAGTTCTATTTCTATTGGTCTGTTTTTGAAAATTATCTTCCATTTCAAAAGTAATACTGTCAGATTGTGCTATAACAGCAAAATGACTAATAGATGGGAAATAAGTTGGAAGTATTAAGGAATTCATAGTTTTAATTCTTGTTTAAACGTTTCAGGTTTCAAGTTTCAAGTTTTTGTGTGAACTTGAAACTTGAAACCTGAAACAAAAATAACTTATTTTTTATTATGCTTTATTCTCTCTTCTTTTTTTCCAGATAAAATCTCCAACGAAATAAATAGCAAGAAGTATTAGGAAGTATTTAAAGTAAGAGTGAGGCTGACCTTCACCATCTACAGTTGTAAATACTCTGCTCCAGCGAACTTTGTTGATGCCTTTACCGTTGGTATCCCAGCTCATCCAAATGAATACTGGTTTTCCTACGATATGATCTTCTGGAACATACCCCCAGTAACGGCTATCTTCTGAGTTATGACGGTTGTCTCCCATCATCCAGTAATAGTTCTGTTTGAAAGTGTACGTTGTTGCTGGTTTTCCGTTAATTAAAAATTTTGAACCTTGCAATTCTAAGGTGTTGCCTTCGTAATTAGTAATAATCTCTTTATAGAAAGGAAGGGATTCATTTGTTAGTGCAACTGTTTTTCCAGCCTCAGGAATATAAATTGGTCCCATATTGTCTTGGTTCCATTTGTTGATATGTGGAAAAATAGCATTGTCATCTCCATGATCAACTTTTCTGATAACTGCAGTAACGCCAGGAGTGTTTTTAAATCTTTCTGCTCCAGCTTCTGTTAAGGCTCCTAAATAAAGGGTGTCTCTTTTTTCTGTTCTAAAGCCTGCAGGATCTGTAATGTCTAATTCTTTGAAAATAGTTTCAAAATCAATTGGTGTTTTTCCGTCTAATGCTACAGCGTATGAATATTGTGGTTTAGCTCTTTCAGGTAAAACTAATTTTTTTCCGTTAATAAAAACATAACCGTCTTTTATTGCTAAACTGTCTCCAGGAATACCAACACATCTTTTTACGTAATTTGATTTTTTGTCAATTGGTTTGATAACACCAGGTCTTCCTTTTGGCTCAAAGAAATAGTGAACCGTATCGACAGGCCAGTTAAAGACGACAATATCACATCGGTTTATTTTCTGAAAAGCAGGTAGTCTTAAGTATGGCAATTGTGGCCAGCTTAAATACGATTTGCTCTTTGTCATAGGAATAGAGTCGTGAACCATTGGCAATGCAACCGTTGTCATTGGGACTCTAGGCCCATAGTTTAATTTGCTTACAAATAAGAAATCACCAATCAATAAAGATTTTTCTAAAGACGATGTCGGAATAGTGTAAGGCTGTACAACATAAGTGTGTACCAATGTTGCTACTATAATGGCAAATAATAGAGAGCTAACAGTATCTGCTGCTTTGTTTTCTGGAGTTAATTTACGGTCTTTGTTGTATTCTAATTTGTGAGTATAATTGACCACATAGATATAGAAACCTAAAGTAAAAAGACCTAGAATAGTATCTAAAGTTGATTTTTTACCAAATGTTCTTAGCGTTTCTACCCATACAACAGGAAACATAATTAGGTTGATGATTGGAATAAAAAGCAATATTGTCCACCATGTTGGGCGTCCAATAATCTTCATTAAAACAATGGAATTGTATACGGGAATTGCAGCTTCCCAGCTTTTTCTTCCTGCTGCCTGATATAATTTCCATGTTCCAAGAAAGTGAATAATTTGAACACCTAGGAAAAATACGAACCAAGAGTAAAATGTCATAATATTGTATTTTAAGTTTTAAACTCAAGCTTTTGAAGATCTTGAGTTTTGGTCAATTTATTGTAAGTTTAATACATCTTTCATAGAGAAAATTCCCTGTTTTCCTGCCAGCCATTCTGCAGCAATAACAGCGCCAAGAGCAAAACCTTCGCGGTTGTGAGCAGTATGTTTGATTTCGATGCTATCAATAGCGGAGTCGTAATTTACAGTGTGAGTGCCGGGTACTTCTCCGATTCTTTTTGCTTCAATATGAATTTCGTTTGCTTTTGCTTCTTCTAAAGTCCAGTTAGCGTAATTGCTGTTTTCAATAACGCCTTGAGCTAAAGAAATAGCGGTTCCGCTTGGAGCATCAAGTTTGTGGATGTGGTGGATTTCTTCCATCGAAACTTTATAAGAATCGAATTGTTTCATGATTTTAGCTAAATACTCATTCAGTCCGAAGAAGATATTTACTCCTAAACTGAAATTTGAGCTAGAAATGAATCCTCCTTTTTTCTCATTGCAAAGCGCAATCATTTCATCATAATGCTCTAGCCATCCTGTTGTTCCTGATACTACAGGTACATTAGCATTAAAAGATGCTGAGATGTTGCTAACTGCTGCTGATGGTACACTGAAATCAATGGCAACATCGGCTGTTGAAAGTCCGTCATAGGTGTTAAATTCGTCTTTTTTTAAAACTATTTCATGACCTCTTTCTAAAGCAATTCTTTCAATTACTTTACCCATTTTTCCGTATCCTAAAAGCGCAATTTTCATTATGATTTGTTTTTTTTGATTTTTTAAATAGAATATGATCTATTAAAACTTATAATTAAAGGTTAGTCCGACATTTGGTCTAAATGTTACATCGTCGGGATAAATTTCTGGACGCATTGAAAGTCTTTCGTTTACATTAAACTGTATCAGAGCGGCATCAACGTTGGCGTCGATGATATTTAAGACATAGAATCCAACAACAAATAAAGCAGATAAATCTCTATTTCGCTGATAAAATTTTTGTCCATCAATAAGACGACTGTCATCCAAGAATTGATATTTGTCATCGTTGTAGCCTTCTAATCTTCGTTTGTAAGCGTCACGATAATCATGGTATTTCTTGTTATTGTCTATATAGAAATATAAACTTGTTCCAATTGCTCCGTAAACCAATGGAATTTTCCAGTATTTTTTGTTGTATGCTTGACCTAAACCTGGTAGTACAGCAGAATAGAAAGCTGCTTTTGCTGGTGTAAGCGGGTCTATTTCTTCTAATGCAGTAGTGTCTTTTACGACCAAAACCGTGTCTTTTTTTGCTTGGGCAAAAAGAGAGACGGTTCCTGTTAGAAAGAACAATAAACCAATGGGGACAATCTTATTCACTATCCGTTTATTAATTTTATAATTCTGTTAAAGTCAGCTTCAGAATTAAATGGAATTGTAATTTTTCCTTTTCCGTTACCAGCGACTTTTATATCAACTTTTGAGCCAAAATAATCGTTGAAAGTGTTCTTTTGTGTTTCTCTTACCACAAATGCAGATTCAGCTTTTGGTTTTCCATCAGCTTTTGGCTGCTGGCCTTCGTGATAATTTTTAACTAAAGCTTCTGTTTCACGAACAGATAAATTTTGGCTAACGATTTTTTGGTAAATATCAGTCTGAACGTCTAAATCTTCAATGTTGATAATTGCTCTACCATGTCCCATGCTGATAAAACCATCACGAATACCTGTCTGGATAATCGGATCTAATTTTAAAAGACGTAAATAATTGGCAATTGTAGAACGTTTTTTACCCACTCTTTCGCTCATTTGTTCTTGAGTTAATTGAATTTCGTCAATCAAACGCTGGTATGATAAAGCAATCTCAATTGGATCTAAGTCATGACGTTGGATGTTTTCAACCAATGCCATAACCAATGATTCGTTGTCATTTGCAATACGGATATAGGCAGGAACATGAGTAAGTCCTACCAATTTGGATGCACGAAGACGACGCTCTCCAGAGATTAACTGGTATTTATTAAAATCTAATTTACGAACAGTAATAGGTTGAATTACGCCAAGTTCTTTAATAGAAGTAGCTAATTCACGTAATGATTCTTCATTAAAATTGCTTCTAGGCTGAAACGGATTTATTTCAATTGCACTTATTTCAAGTTCAATGATATTTCCAACAACTTTATCAGCATTTTTGTCTTCTACTGATTTAATGTCGTTTTCCGGATCTTTTAATAAGGCAGATAATCCTCTTCCTAAGGCTTGTTTTTTAATTACTTTTGTCATAAAAACTATTTACTGTTTTTCTTTATAATTTCTTGTGCTAAATGAATATAGTTAACGGCACCTTTACTTGTAGCATCATAGTTGATGATGCTTTCTCCAAAACTTGGAGCCTCACTTAGTTTTACATTTCGCTGAATTACAGTGTCAAAAACCATGTCGTTAAAGTGTTTTTGAACCTCTTCTACAACCTGATTAGATAAACGTAATCTTGAATCGTACATTGTTAATAACAAGCCTTCAATGTCAAGATCTGGGTTGTGTATTTTTTGAATACTCTTAATAGTGTTCAATAATTTTCCTAATCCTTCAAGTGCGAAATATTCACATTGAATAGGAATAACTACAGAATCGGCAGCTGTTAAAGCATTCAAGGTTAACAAACCTAAAGAAGGAGCACAGTCGATAATGATATAATCATATTCTTCTTTTGCTTCTTCCAATGCTTTTTTTAGCATGTATTCGCGGTTTTCTTTGTCAACCAATTCAATTTCGATAGCAACAAGGTCAATGTGAGCAGGGATCACGTCGACGTTTGGAGCTGTACATTTTAAAACGGCTTCTTTTGGTGTTACAGTATGCTCAAGTATTTGGTATGTTCCAGTTTCAACTGTCTCTACGTCAATTCCAAGACCAGATGTAGCATTGGCCTGTGGATCAGCGTCGATCAACAATACTTTTTTTTCTAAAACACCTAATGAGGCAGCAAGATTTACTGATGTAGTAGTCTTTCCAACGCCTCCTTTTTGATTAGCAATAGCAATGATTTTGCCCATTTATTTTCTGAATTTTGAACCGTAAAAATACAATTATTTATGGTTTCTGAAAATCTATTTTGTTAACATTTGTGAAAGTTCGCTTAATCGGGGTTTCATGGGAGTTTGGCAGAAAATAATTTTAGTTATGAATAAAATTATCTTTAAGATTTTGATCAATTTATTCGATCATTCTGCTGTGAAATGACAAGAATTTTAAAATTACCCTTAAAAATAAGTCTTATTTTAAAATTTCAATACTAACATAAACCAAACCGCTTTTTTTATTAGAAGCAATGTCCATAAAGGCTCTTTTACTGAGATCAATTTCTCGTCCTTTAATAAAAGGTCCTCGGTCTGTAATTTCTACAATTACAAATTTTTTATTTACTTCATTAGTTACTTTTAGTATGGTGCCAAAAGGGAATTTTTTGTGCGCAGCGGTATAATCATTGTTGTTAAATCTTTTTCCACTTGCTGTTTTCCTTCCATTGAATTTATTGTGATAGTAAGAAGCATGCGCATTTTGTTTGTACAATATGCTTTTTCTAATTGAAGCGCATGAATCAATAGGAGTAATGTTTTTTTGTTGTGCGATTCCAATGGCAGAAAAAAATAAGGCAATAGACAGTATGATCTTTTTCATTTTATTTTCTCTTTCTATTTACGGACAAAAAAAGACTATTAAAGAAAAATAGATATGTTCGATAAGCTTTATTTGTGTCAGAAAAAGACAAAATTTTGAGGTTTTGTAGTGTTTTTGATGAGAAAATTGAGCCTGAAAACGGACGTTAAGGTTGGATATTATTGCTATTTTGGGCTTTTTAAAAACACAATTATTACAATCTATCAAACCACAAAATGAACATTATTATGAGTAAAAAAGTAATTTCATTATTTACGTCATTTACATTTCTGCTGTTTTTATGCAGTTTTGCTTCGTCATCTTCGAATAATGAAAAAATAGAAGGAAATAAAAAAATTGAACGCAAAATTGTTTACAACAAAAAGAAACATAGTTTCACATTATCATGGTCTGCTTTTGGCTCTTCGGGGAATTATATTATTACTAGAGGCGGCAGTCGTTTAGCATCTGATTTTGTATCGGTAGGATCAACTTCTAAATTGACATTTGATGACAATAAGCCTTATATGAATAAATACGAGAACTATTATAAAATAACCCGAAATGATGTTACCGTTATAATCTCGCTCGAAAATGAGATTTTTGGAGATAATATGTATTTCTATGATAGAAAATATGAAAAAGCTGAAACGGCTAGAAATGATATCAATTCGCAATTTGGTAGTATTGGTTTAGGAGGGGCAAATGGCGAGTGGACAACAAAACGCCAAGCTTATTATTTTAAACCAAATGTAAATGGACAAACTTACGATGTTCGTGGATCAGGCTCTGCTTCATCTGAAAAGGCAAATGCAATAGAATTAGGTTTTTATTCTCATATTGGAGGATTGGGTAAAGTGCCGTCAGATGTTAAACTTGGGGCAATATTTACAAGACCTCATCTTTCAGGCGGAGCAAATGCAACTTGTACATTCTGGCGTTCTGTAGAAAATGTAGAAGTAATGCGTGATTTCTCTTGGACTGTTTCTCAATCAACCAGTGCGCGAAGATTACTGATTGAAAGTACTTCAAAATATATTTCGGATATTGGAGATACAAACTTTTGGGGCAGTGGCGGTTTTATTGCAGATGCTCATTATACAACTTCGAGACCAAATTGGGGTGGACAGCAGCAATGGTACACAAGAAATACTGTTTTTCCTTCGGGTTCTGGAGCTATGGGAGGTTCTTATAATATGGTTTGGCAGGGATGTGTAAATCCTCCGCAAGCAAATGATTCTAATTCGCCAGTTCCGACGACGCCAATTATTAGAGAAAAACCTTTTCTTTTTATTGATAATGATGGAGAATATAAAGTTTTTGTTCCTGCATGGCAAAAGGATAGAGTAGGAGTTTCTTGGTCCGCAACTGATATGGGGAAAGGTGGAACTCAGGATTTGGATACAAAATGGTATGTTGCTAAAGAAGGAGATACCGATGTTGAGATTAATGCTGCATTGAAAGCTGGTAAGAATATATTTTTTACTCCTGGACATTATGCATTGAATGCTCCAATTCAGGTAAATAGAAAAGATGCCATACTTTTGGGAGCTGGTATTGCTTCTGTAACGCTTGAGCCAACAGAAAAAAATACTTGGGGATGTATTTATGCTGATGATAAAGATGGAATTATCATTGCTGGACTTTTGATGGATTCATTAAATAGTACGACATATCAGGTTAGAATTGGTAATGAAGGGGCAAATGCAGATCATAGTGCAGATCCTATTCTGCTTAGCGATATTACTTGTCGAGTAGGCGGAGTCCAGTCAAAAAACATTCAGATTCAGGCTTCTATGCAAATAAATAGTAATAATGTGGTAGGCGATCATTTCTGGTTGTGGCGTGCCGATCATGGTTCGCAGAAAGGCGGTGACGCACGCTGGAAAAGAGATAGATGTAAAAACGGACTTATAGTTACTGGTAATGATGTTACACTTTACGCATTATTTGTTGAGCATTTTCAGGAATATGAAGTATTGTGGCTAGGAGAACGTGGTAGAACATTTTTCTTTCAGAACGAACCTCCATACGATGCGCCAAATCAAGCAAGCTGGAGCAGTCAAGGTGGAAAAGTTGATGGCTATGCAGCATTTAAAGTAGCAAATACTGTAAAAGAACATCATACAATAGGAATGGGATCTTATGCCGTTTTTACTGGCACTGATGGAAATGCGAATAAGAAGAATGGTTTTGAAGTGCCTAATAGCCCAAATGTGAAATTGGAAAAAATGTGTATTACTCGTTTTGCAGGCCCAGGAAATATTCAAAATGTTATAAATGGTACAGGTGGAAGTACAGCGACTGGTGCAAAACGTGTACCATCTTATAATAACGGAGAAGGCACACAGCCTTTTGATGAAGATTTTATTTTGCCTAATAAGGAGTCCTATCCTTCTTATATAAGTATGGAAAAATAATAAGAACGATTTTTTTCGCCACGAATTCACGAATTATTTTTTCAAATCTTCGCGATTATTTATTCGAATTAATTCGAATAATATTAGATAAAGTATTTAAAAAGAAAATTCGTGAATTCGTGGCGAATACTATTTGTTTCGTTTCTAGTATGTATAAGGAATAGCTAACAAAGGCGCAAAGTTTTTTATTTGAGTCTAAAGCAAAAAAAAGTCTTTTTAAATAAATGAAAAGACTTTTGTCGGGGTGGCAGTCCCGAAAGCTTTCGGGAGAACCTGCGGCCTTCCCGCTTTAAGGCGGGACGCGATAACCGTTCTACGCTACAGTTGATATTCAAAATTTATGTCTTGAAGATATCTTTTTGCACCACGTTTTTTTATTTTGTTTTCCAAAGTCACTGCTTCAGACCTTGAGTCTAATTGAATTGTATAAATGATTTTCCATGGAGCACCATTTTTTGTAGATAATGATTGTCCGTTATTGTGCCTTCTAAGTCTGTCTTCGATATCATTTGTTTGACCGATGTAGAATTTTTCCTTGGTAGTGCTGTAAAGAATATAAACGAAAAACATAAAAATAGATTTTAAACAAAAAAGCCGAACATTTCTGTTCGGCTTTTGTCGGGGTGGCAGGATTCGAACCTGCGGCCATCCCGCTTTAAGGCGGGACGCGATAACCGTTCTACGCTACAGTTGATATTCAAAATTTATGTCTTGAAGATATCTTTTTGCGCCACGTTTTTTTATTTTGTTTTCCAAAGTCACTGCTTCAGACCTTGAGTCTAATTGAATTGTATAAATGATTTTCCATGGAGCACCATTTTTTGTAGATAATGATTGTCCGTTATTGTGTCTTCTAAGTCTGTCTTCGATATCATTTGTTTGACCGATGTAGAACTTTTCCTTGGTAGTGCTGTAAAGAATATAAACGAAAAACATAAAATAGATTTTAAACAAAAAAGCCGAACATTTCTGTTCGGCTTTTGTCGGGGTGGCAGGATTCGAACCTGCGGCCTCCTGCTCCCAAAGCAGGCGCGATAACCGGGCTACGCTACACCCCGAAGATGTAATTTTTATTGTAGTGCCCGAAAGCGGATGCAAAGATATAAATAAATTTGATTTGTAAAAGGAAAAAATGAAAATAAATAAAACTTATTTTGATATAGCTATTTCAGATTTATTTTCGGCGATATTTTTTATAATAAAGTTTACATTTGCAACTCAAAAAAACTATTACTATGTCAAATACAATCGAAAAAATTAAATGCCTTATTATAGGTTCTGGCCCCGCAGGTTATACTGCAGCTATTTATGCGGCTAGAGCTAACATGAATCCAGTTCTATATCAAGGAATGCAGCCTGGTGGTCAATTGACTACGACTAATGAGGTTGAAAACTTTCCTGGTTATGTAGATGGAGTTACAGGACCAGAAATGATGATTCAGTTACAGGAACAAGCAAAACGTTTTGGTGCAGATATTCGTGATGGATGGGCTACAAAAGTTGATTTTTCTGGAGATATTCATAAAGTTTGGATTAACGATACTATCGAATTGCACTGTGAAACTGTAATTATTTCTACAGGTGCTTCGGCTAAATATTTAGGATTACCATCAGAACAACACTATTTAAATATGGGTGGTGGAGTTTCTGCATGTGCTGTTTGTGACGGATTCTTCTACAGAAACCAAGATGTTGTTATTGTTGGAGCAGGAGATTCTGCGTGTGAAGAAGCGCATTACTTATCTAAACTTTGTAAAAAAGTAACCATGTTAGTTAGAAGCGATAAATTTAGAGCTTCTAAAATTATGGAAGAGCGTGTTCGTAAAACTGAAAACATCGAGATTTTAATGCATCACGATACTGTCGAAGTTTTAGGAGACAACAATGTAGTTCATGCCGTTAAAGCTTTGAACAAAACAACTGGCGAAACAATCGAAATTCCTGCAACTGGTTTCTTCGTGGCAATTGGACACAAACCAAACACAGATATTTTTAAAGATTATATTACTCTTGACGAGACAGGATATATTATAAATACTCCTGGTACATCTAAAACAAATGTTGACGGTGTATTCGTAGCAGGTGATGCTGCAGATCATGTATACCGTCAGGCAATTACTGCTGCTGGAACTGGATGTATGGCTGCATTGGATGCTGAAAGATATTTAGCTTCTAAAGAGTAATTTTTAGTTTACAGTCTCAGTCACAGTTTACAGACTATAAAATAAAAGTCCCAATCTTTATGATTGGGACTTTTTCATTATATCTTAAACCCTAAAAAGTTTTCAAAGTCTACAATGTCGTTGTTTTTGCTTTTGTTGCGCCTGGCTTTTTTATCAGTTTTGCCTCTTCGCTAAAGCGTGTAAGTTCTATTTTTGGATCACCATATAATGAAATTTCAGACTTGTCTCCAGCTGCAATTGCGATAGTCGTATCTGCTAATATTGTAGCAACGGCAGAACCTTCAGCTGTTACATTTGCATCTTTCAAAGTAAATTTTGTTCCAGTAAAAACAGAATTATTGTCTAAACGAATAGTGGCTTTTTCGGCAATTCCTTCAATTGCTGCGGTTGCTTTTTGATACAAATCGCATTTGAATTTTATAGCAGAAACCAATGTTTTAACGCCAGCATATTTACTCAATTGCAAACTTCCGTCCTCTGCTTTTAAGTTTAATTCTGTTCTTGATTTATCATCGGCAATTAAAGTGAATTTTTTTGAATTTACATTCAAATACAATTTAGAATAATCAAGACAATTCATTGTAATGTCATCCAATTGTAGCTCTTGAATAGCATACACTATCGCTTCATTTTTGGTGATTACTTTATTCAATGATTTAGTATAAGTAACCTTAACAGAAAGTTTCTTGAAAATAGTAGATTCTTTATTAGTATATAATCGAAGTGTTTTTTCTCTTAAATCCATTCCTACAATATCGTGCAGGTTATCATCGGCTTCAATTTTAATTTCGTTTTTCTCTCCTTGTTCTAGATAAACTTCAAGATTATCATCGACTTCAAGGGCATCAAAACTTCCAACTTCTTTTATTGAGGTCGTTACAATTTTAGAACCTTTAATTTTTTCTCTTTTTTGAGCGAAAGTCAGAGTCGTAACAAATAATAATAAGAGTAGGGCGGTACTTTTTTTCATTAATTCTAGATTTGATTTTGACAAATATAAAAAAATCATCCACTTTTGATGAATGATTTCGTTTATATTTAACAGTTGCTTTTTTAGCTTTTGCTTACGCTTCCTCCAGAACTTGAAGATTTTTCAACCGTTTTTGGATTCCCGCTGTAATTAATATTTCCTCCGCTAGAAGCATCTGCTTTTAAGCTTAAGACCGGTTGTACAGAAACTGTTCCTCCGCTAGAGGCATCAGCATGAATGTCGTTTGCTATTAATTTTTCAGCATCAATACTTCCTCCGCTTGAAACCGAAGTCGTTAGGCTTAAAGCTTTACCTTCAATATCTATAGAACTTCCGCTTCCAGCATCTATTGCAATTCTGTCAGATTCGATTTTAACATCCATCGATGCTGCGCTCGAAGCTTCCAAAGTAACATCTTCACCTTGAACAAGTCCATCAGTTTCAACAGTTGAAGCACTAGAAGCTTCAATTTTATGTACAACAGGCATTTTTACTGTTACCTTTTTTGATGTAATGTTGCGGAAAGAGCTGTATTTACATTCAATAATAAGAGTTCCGTTTTCTACTTTAGTAACAATTTCTTTTTGAAGATTGTCATCAGCCTCGACTGTAATTTCTGTAGCATCAGACTGTACAACAACTACATCTATGGCGTTGCTTACAGAGATGTTTTTAAACTCTCCTTGAACAGTTCTTTTTTCTGTTGTAACATTTCCGCTTCCTTCAATTGCATTCATGTTAAAATTACATGAAGCAAATAATAAGGCTGTAACAGTCGCAATTATAAATTTCGTAATATGAATGATTATTTTTATCATGGTTTAGTTAGTTTTGATTACAACTCCGTTTTTATCAATAGTTAATTTTCCTTTTTTTCCGTTTAAAACTTCTTTACCGTTAATTTTAACCGAAACTTCTTTTATAGTGTCAGTATCATCAATGGCATTATTAATTTCTTCGTTTATATTCTCGTGGTCAATTTCATCGTTGTCATTGTCTTCATCAGCTGGACAGTTTAAACATTTTACTTTAGATCCTACAACTTTGTAATTGTAATCTCCGTTGTAATTCAATTCGAAGAAATTGTCATCAGAGTTATAGTAATCTCTTACAGAAGAATCTGGTTTAACTAATTGCCCTTCTGGTAAGTAAAGATAAATGTCAACTTCTTGTCCTCTGAATTTGTTTTTTACATCTGTCAGAAAATAGTTATCCAAAAGTAATTGATTTCCGCTAATTTGAAACTTATAATTAATTTTTTCTGCTCTTTTTTTAGCGTTTGTAAAAGAGTTTCCTCTTGCACTTTTTTCGATCTGAATGAACGGAGCCGATTCGTCTGTGTGTAATACGTGTAAGCGCACGTCATTAGAATAAATCAATTCGTTGTTTGCAGAATCTTGTACAAATTCGAATTCTCTATAGTGGTTCAAGCTTTTTGTATAATAGTCATTGTACTTGAACTTGATGTATAAAGTATCGACAGGTTTGATTGCCAGAACTTTTTTCTCTACTACTTTATTATCGTATGAAATTTCAGTTGCCTGTTTGATTCCAATACTAGTAAGAATTGCAATAGAAATAATCCAAAGAGCTAAAAGCGTATATTTTGTAATGTTTCCGATTGATTTTAAGTTTGGAGATAACAGTTTAAATCCTAAAAGAGTTAAGAAGAAAAACGGAATTCCAACAGCAAAGAACATTAATAATCCGAATGACCAAAGCGGATATTCTGTAAAGTTTCCAGCTTCAATAAAATTCTGCCAAGGGAAATCGATAAAAATATTAGTCCCTAGAGTAAATACGCCAATCAATAACATGATTAAGGTTGAAATCCCTGATATGATTAGGATTACGCCTAAAAATTTAGCAAAGATTTTAAAAACCGTCATGACAAAGTCTCCAAATGAACTACTTATTCTCCCAGCTCCCGACTTTACCTGGTTTCCCATTTTGTCATAATCTGCATTTTTGAATTTCTCAGAAAGTGAATCAATTTCTTCGCGAACTTTTTTTTCGATGTTTGAAATTGTTACTGGCTCTCCTGTCATTTCCAATTTTTCCGAAGTTGTAACCGCTTCAGGAGTTACAATCCAAAGAACGAAGTAAGCTAAAATTCCAGTTCCAAAACCTGCAAAAACAAAGATTAAGAATGTGATTTTAATCCAAACGGCATCAATTCCAAAATAATGGCCTAAACCTGTAGCCACACCTCCAATCATACCATTTTCTTTGTCACGGTATAATTTTTTGTGTTTTCTTGCAGTATAGTTATTGAAAGATTGATTTGCGTTTTCTTCGTCCTCAATTCTATAATCTTCTGGTTGACCCATTACCGCAATCACCTCGTCAACATCTTTCAGTCCAACAACATGTTTTTCGCTTTTTTGTTTTTCTGTCAACAATTCAGAAACACGCATTTCGATATCTTTAATGATTTCATCCTGACCAGATGAGTTGTTAAGTGATCGTTTTATAGCGTCAAAGTAGCGTGTCAATTTTAAGTATGCATCTTCATCGATGTGAAAAAACATCCCGCCTAAGTTAATATTTACTGTTTTGTTCATGACTTATTGATTTTGATTGGTGATTAGATTTACGGCGTCGGATAACTCTGTCCAAGTACCGCTAAGTTCGTTTAAAAATGTTTGTCCTATTTCGGTTAATCCATAATATTTTCGTGGTGGCCCAGAGGTCGATTCTTCCCAGCGATAATTAAGTAAACCATCGTTTTTTAATCTAGTTAACAACGGGTAAACGGTTCCTTCTACAACTAGTAATTTTGCGTTTTTTAAAGTGTCTAATATTTCAGATGTATATGCGTCTTTTTCTTTTAATACAGATAGGATGCAAAACTCAAGAACACCTTTGCGCATCTGTGCTTTTGTGTTTTCAATGTTCATAATTTCATTTTGTTTTTTTTTGATTGAACAATTCGTTTTTTGATTGATGATGATTTGATTGCTTCGCCTGTTCGAGCAGAGCTCTCGAGTGATGATTGATTTCGAAACTTATATGATTTGATTGATGTTTCGACTATAACTTTTAATGTTTTAAATTACTTTATAAAAGGAATCGTAATTGGATATTTGTATAATTCTCCGTTTGAAGCTTTTATAGAAGCATAGATTACTAAAAAGAATTCAACAAATTTTAATAATCCGAAAAGTATAACAGCTGTTATGCCTACACTTAAAATTCCGATGTTTGCCTGAATGTTAAAGTTTCTGATTACAAAATCGTCGTCATTAAAAACAGCTTCTAATGGAAGATTCTGCAAGAAAACAGTAACGAAAATCGGGATCGCAATAAGAGCTAAAATCAACGAATAAAGCAGAATGCTTAATTGAAAGTTTAAAGCCTGTTTTCCGTGATGATTTGCAAATTCAGACTTGTCTTTATAGTTAGTCCAAATGATTAGCGGAAAAATATAGTTCCCAAACGGAATTATATATTGGCTTAAAGTACTCAAATGAGTAAATGTTGCTGTATTCTTTTCTGATGTTTTTTCCATGATGAGTGGTGTTGTTGTTTCCATGATTAAAAGTATATAGTAATTTCTTATGCAAATATATGTCTAAAAGACAGTATCTTGTTTTGCATAGTACTAATTATTAACATAAATTTAACAAATATCCAAGTAAGAAATTCTGTTTAAATTGCTGAAAATCATTCGGAAGTTCCGTGTTTGTTGGGGTTGCTTTGATAGTTTAATAATTTATTGTGCGTGCATAGTTTTTTTGTATTTTTACATAAAAAATATATTCTATGGCACTTTCGGTATCAAAACTTAATAAATTCGTCTTATTCAAATTGCCTTCGGCATACTTTTGCGGAGTACGTGTAAAAGATATAAACGATAGCAGTTGTACAGTCACAGTAAAACATAGATGGATCAATCAGAATCCGTTTAACTCGATGTATTTTGCAGTTCAGGCAATGGCTGCTGAGTTGACAACTGGAGCTTTGGTGATTTCTCAAATTCAGCAAAGCGGTAAAAAGATTTCTATGCTAGTAGCGAACAACAAAGGCAACTTTACTAAAAAAGCTACGGGACGTATTACATTTGTCTGCAAAGACGGACATTTAATTGCTGATGCCATCAAAAAAACAATAGAAACTGGAGAAGGACAGACGTTTTGGATGAAATCTATTGGAACAAACGAAGAAGGGGTTCAAGTTTCAGAAATGGATTTTGAGTGGAGTATTCGAGTGAAATAGTTTTGAATCTTTTTGCCACGAATTTCCCAAATTTTCACTAATTTTTAAGTTGGAAAACTAAATGAGTTATTTAATTTACACAAATTAATTCGCGTTAATTCGCGGAATTAGTGGCAAAGAAATAAATATAAAAAAGGCCTCAAATATTTTTGAGGCCTTTATCTTGAAATTAGCATTTCAATTATTTTTTAACACAGCAAGATTTTGTGTCTTTTTTGTCTGTTGTTTTTTTACAGCACGATTCTTTTTTGGTTTTGTCTTTTGTTGTTGGTTTTGTGTCCTGAGCCATTACGCCAATAGAAAAGAAAGCAACTGTTACTACGGTGATTACTTTTGTCATTTTGTTTAAATGTTTTTTGTGTTAGAGATTATAATTGGTGAATCAAATATAATTCGAATTCTTATAGCTTATTCTTACAAATTGTTAATGTTTTTGTAAAATCTGTTAATGAGTTGTAAAGTCTCCACTATTGTATTTAATAGTTAAGATTAACCCCAAACCCAATTCCCATATCGCTATCATAATGTGTTGTGATTCCGAAGTTACGGCCAACGATATATTTCAATCCGGCCATGTATTCTTTATCAGTATTCCACATTAAATTCATTCGGAGTCTTTGAGATAGCGGAATATCTTTTCGTTCAAATTGTACCCTTACATTTCCGTCAGTATAAACCTCAACTTGTGCTTTTATGAGCATTGGTAAAGTATATTCGACACCGGCACTAAAAACCGAACGATTGTCTTTTGTGTTTTTTTGACCAAAAAGATTCTGTTCCTGTTCGTCCATTCCCATTTTTCGGTATCGCCAGTCAAAACCAATAAAAGGCATTAGCAACTGATTTTTTCCAAAATAACGGCCAATATGAGTTTCGGTTTCATAACCATGTTTATCGTTATAACCCAATCTCCATTCGGTTCCAATGCTCCAACGCGTATTGCTAAACATAGCTTCACCATCATTTCCATTTGTGGCAAAATCATTTTCTGCCATAAAATGAAACATTCTGTCGTCCATTTTCAACATTTTGAAAGCCATTTCCGGATGATGAATCAACGGATTTGGAGCAGAGTTTTCATAAGTAAAAATCCTTCCCATCCCGGCCATCATGTGGTATAAAATATGACAGTGAAAAAACCAGTCGCCATCTGCGTTGGCTTGGAATTCGATCGTATCGGTTTCCATTGGCATAATATCAATCACATTTTTTAGTGGAGAATAATCTCCATGTTCGTTCAGAATTCTAAAATCATGTCCGTGCAAATGCATTGGGTGACGCATCATCGAACCATTATATAAAACGATACGAACGTTTTCTCCTTTTTTAATTAAGATTTTATCGGTTTCAGAAACCACTTTATTATCCAAACTCCAGACATAACGATTCATGTTTCCAGATAAAGTGAAACGCAATTCTTTTACAGGTGCATCTTTTGGAAGATTAGTTTTAAAAGGAGATTTCAGCATTCCGTAATTCAAAGTCACAATTTCTGAAGTTTCAGTGCTGTCACTTTCCATTTTCATGTTTTCCATATTATGATTCGAATGATCCATTTTAGGTTTTGCATTCTCATCTTCACCCGAAATTTCTGGATACATTACGGCATTCATGTCCATTTTATTCAAAGACATATTCATGCCCATGTCGTTCATGTCGCCGTTCATTTTCATCATATCGTTCATCATTTTCATCCCTTCAAAATATTTTAATTTCGAAAGATGATGAACAGGCTGTTTCTCTCCACTTCCTAAAAACAAAGACGCAGATCCCGTTCTGTCTTCGGCTGTAGCCAAAAAAGCAAAAGATTTATTATTTTCTGGAACGGTAACGACAACGTCATAAGTTTCAGAAACGGCAATAATCAAACGATCAACTTCTACAGGATCAACATCATTTCCGTCGCTGGCCACCACCGTAATTTTTCCTCCGCCATAAGTCAGCCAGAAATAACTCGAAGCGCCTCCGTTTGCAATTCGTAAGCGGACTTTTGAGCCTGGTTTAAGGTCTGAAAACTGCTGTTCGTTTTTTCCATTGATGAGAAATTTTTCATAATAAACATCGCTGACATCCATCGCGTTCATTCGTTTCCATTCGTTGGTCACTTTGGTTGAAAAATGTCCTTGTTTTACAGCTTCGGCATAACTTTGAGTTGTTCCTTTTTTGATAGCAAACCAGTCATTGGCATTGTGCAGCATTCGCTGAATATTCTCTGGTTTTAAATCTGACCATTCACTCAGAATAACTGGAATCGTCGGCAAATCGTCAATTCCTTTTCTGATAGTAGAATCGTCTTTTTTCTTATTGATGATAAAAAGTCCGTATAAACCAATTTGTTCTTGCAAGCCAGAATGACTATGATACCAATACGTTCCATTCTGAATAATTGGAAATGTATATTTGTGAGTTGTTCCAGGTTCAATTGGCATTTGCGTAAGATATGGAACTCCGTCTTCTTTATTAGGAAGAAATAATCCGTGCCAGTGCATTGAAGTGCTTTCCTTTTTTAATTCGTTATGCACATAAATTTCTGCAATATCGCCTTCGGTAAAAGTCAGCGTCGGCATCGGAATTTGTCCATTAACTGAAATTGCACGTTTTTCTTTACCCGAAAAATTGACAATAGTATCACGAACACGCAAATCGTAACGCACTACTTTTTGAGCCTTTAGTTGAAAAGCAATTAAAGAAAGGATAAGGATATATTTAATCTTAATCATAAATTATAATTTTAAATCGTTGGTCTATATTGAACACAATTTATTTTTAACATATAGAGGCATAGATTTTTTTGTCTAAAAAAAAGAGAATAAAAGAAACTAGTTTCCACACATAGCTATGTGTATTGATGCAAGTGAAATGCCTTTACGCGCAATGCAAAACTATGTTTCTATGTGTTTAAAATAATTTCATTCCAACTTATAGTTTTAAATTTCTCAATCGCAACGCATTTACGATTACGGATACAGAACTTAAACTCATGGCAACCGCAGCCAACATTGGCGAAAGCAAAATTCCTAAAAATGGATATAAAATTCCAGCTGCAATTGGTACACCTAAAGTATTGTAGATAAAAGCAAAGAATAAATTCTGTTTGATATTCGACATAACAGCATGGCTGAGGTTTTTGGCTTTTACGATTCCATTTAAATCGCCTTTTACCAAAGTGATTTTAGCACTTTCAATCGCGACGTCAGTTCCTGTTCCCATTGCAATTCCAATGTTCGATTGTGCAAGAGCAGGCGCATCATTGATTCCGTCTCCAGCCATAGCAACGATTTTTCCTTGTGCTTGCAGACGTTGAATTTCTTTTAATTTATCTTCTGGAAGACAATCTGCTTTGAAAGAACTCAAATGTAAATGTTCTGCAACGGCTTTTGCGGTATTATGGTTATCACCAGTCATCATGATAACCTCAACCCCTTGAGCGATTAATTCTTTAATGGCTTTCGCGCTGTTTTCTTTGATGGCATCGGTAATGGCTACGAAGCCTAAAACGCTTTTTTCAATGGCGATGTACGAAATAGTTTTTCCTAAATTCTGTTCAGAAATTACTTTTTGTTCTAAATCATTAGAAACAGAAGCACCAATTTCATCCATTAATTTTTTATTTCCTAAAGCAACACGTATATTTTCGATACTTCCTAAAACTCCTTTACCTGCAATAGTTTCGAAACCTTGAACTTCTCTTAATGAACTATTTTTTGCTTTCGCGAAATTGACTACGGCTTGCGCCAAAGGATGTTCACTGTGCTGATTTAGAGAAGCAATGTTTTGAAGCAGAAAATCTTCGTCATTATTTATGGCATAGATTTTTTCTACAGATGGTTTTCCTTCGGTAATTGTTCCTGTTTTATCGGTAATCAAAACATCAATTTTATTCATGTTTTCCAGAGCTTCGGCATTTTTAATTAAAATCCCGTTTTGAGCTCCTTTTCCAACACCAACCATAACCGACATCGGAGTTGCGAGCCCAAGTGCGCAAGGGCAGGCAATAATAAGAACAGCAATCGCATTGATTAATCCGTAAACATAAGCAGGTTCTGGACCAAATTTTGCCCAGACAAAAAAGGTTACTATCGAAATGATAACTACAGTCGGTACAAAATACTTAGAAACACGATCGGCTAATTTCTGAATTGGAGCGCGAGATCTGCTCGCATCATTTACCATTTGGATAATCTGCGAAAGCATCGTTTCTGAACCCACTTTTTCGGCAATCATTACAAACGATTTTGTTCCGTTTATAGTTCCAGAAATTACGGCATCACCTGTTTTTTTGTCAACCGGAATTGGTTCTCCCGTTATCATCGATTCATCAATGCTACTTTCGCCAGAAGTTATTTTACCGTCTACTGGAATTTTTTCTCCTGGTTTTACACGAAGTAAATCTCCTTTTTTAATGTTGTGAATGGAGATTACTTTATCTACTCCGTTTTCAACCAAAGTCGCTTCAGTTGGCGCTAATTTTAATAATTCTTTTATTGCTCCGTTGGTTTGTCCGTGTGCTTTAGCTTCTAATAATTGTCCCAATAAAACTAAAGTGATGATTACCGTTGCAGCTTCAAAATACAAATGAATTGTTCCATGATGCGATTTGAATTCGGATGGAAAAATATCAGGAAAAAACATTCCGACAATACTAAATAGGAAAGCGACACTTGTTCCAATTCCGATTAAAGTAAACATGTTTAAATTCCAAGTCACAATCGATTTGTAAGCGCGAACGAAAAACATCCATCCTGCATAAAACAAAACGGGAATCGAAAATAAAAGCTGAACCCAATTCCACTTTTCAATAGACATTATATTATAAAGCGGATTATTTGGAATCATTTCTGACATGGAAATAATGAAAATAGGAAGCGTAAATAAAATCGCAATTTTCATCTTCTTCAATAAATCAGTATAGGTTTTGTTTTCTTCGCTTTCGGAGGCTTGCATCGGAACTAAATCCATTCCGCAAATCGGACAATCGCCTGGCTCGTTTGAAACGATTTCTGGATGCATTGGACAGGTAAATTGTGTTGCTGTGATGGCAACTTGCGGAACTAAATCCATTCCGCAGACTGGGCAATCTCCAGGTTTGTTGTATGTTTTGTCACCTTCGCAATGCATTGGACAATAATAAACGCCATTGGCACTGTGCTGATGTACTTTTTTTGTTTCTGTTTTGTGATGATCGTGATTGTGACCGTGATGCTCTTTTTTATGGCTAGAACAGCAAGATTTAACGCCAGTTTCTCCATGATTTTTAGGAGAATCCATTTCAATAGTATATTTTCCAGCTGCAGATAAAACTTCCTGAAACTTTTCAGTAGGAACGTGTTTCTCCATTGTTATGGTAGCCGTTGGAGGATTTAAAGTTACTTCTGCCTGAACGCCTTCAACTTCATTTAAAGTTTTTTCTACTTTTTTGCGGCAGCCGTCACACGACATTCCTGAAATTATATATTGATGAGTCATTGTATTGGTTTTTAAGTATTACAATGCAAATTTCCGAACTATCTGCGAGTTCGGTTTGTAGAATTTTGGGAATGATTTGTAAGATTTACAAAGATTTTTGTTTCACGCAGATTTTGCGGATTAGGTCAGATTTTTTTAAGATGATATTAATCTCGCAAAGGCGCAGAGGCGCGAAGTTTTATATTTAATAAGATAATTAAAAATACTCTCCCGCAGATTCAGCAGATTTGGCAGATAAATTAATTCTAAGTATTAAAATTTAAATCTGTTAAATCTGCTGAATCTGCGGGAGAGTAAAAAAAACTTTGCGCCTCTGCGACTTTGCGAGAGATTAAATGTTCTCAATCTGAATACGCATTTTATCTTTTGATTGTTTGAAAGAAGTAGGGGTAAAGCCTGTGATTTTTTTAAATTGATTGCTTAAATGCGCTACATTGCTGTAGTTGAGAATATCGGCAATTTCACTTAATGAAAGTTCATTGTAAATCAATAACTCTTTTACTTTTTCAATTTTCTGACTGATGAAATACTTTTCGATTGTAGTGTTTTCGATTTCAGAAAATAAATTGCTCAGCGAATTGTAGTCTTGATTTAAGTTTTCTGCCAGATATTCTGATAGGTTGATTTTTAAATCATTGTTTTTGTGATGAACCAAATCTACAATCAGGTTTTTTATTCTTTCAACCGTTTTTGTTTTTTTATCATCAATTAAATCAAAACCCAATGCTTGCAGGTTTTTAAGCAAGATTTCTTTTTGATCGTCATTGATTTCTTCGGTCAATTCGACTTCTCCTAATTCTACAGAAGTAGTTTGAAGTCCGAGTTTTTCAAACTCAGACTTCACTACCATTTTGCATCGGCTGCACACCATATTTTTGATGTAGAGCTTCATATTTATTTGATCGTTTCTACCACGTTACCGCAAGTCAGCATAGAAGAACCGTAGTACGGATTCTTAACTGCTTTTTCTTTGCTTAACCAATCAGCATCTGCCATTGGGCAATATTGTTTGTAGATTGGTTCACTTGGGCTTGAAACTTTTATTAAATCGTAAGTGCTTTTAGATAAAGACTTAAAAGTCTCACGCTGTTTTTTAAGATCTGTTGTTGCTGAAATACTTTTGGCATCGGCAGTTAATTTCTTAACTACTTTCATCCAAACTGTATGTTCGTTGCTTTTTAGTTTGTCCATTTTTACGGCAGTAATAGCAGTCAATAAAGTTGCAGCTTTCGCCGAAGTTAGTTTGCTATCACTTTTAATAAGTGCATCTTTTACAGAAAAATAAGCATCATACACAGATTGTAATTGAGAATCTGCCATTTCAATTTCTGTTAAACCAGAGCTATTCGTTTTTGCCTGAATCGTATTTGCAGTAAATAATACTGTTACTGCCATTGCTAAAGCTATAATTGATTTTTTCATTGTATATAATATTTGGTAAAGGATTTTTAATTCCTTTAAAATTAATTAAAAAAATTGATTTTAAAAAGACCCAATATGGGCTATCACAAATACAAACAATTATATTTTCGGCTTCAGCCAGATAGAAGTAAATCCTGAAGAAATAGTAGAATTACTATAAGAGGAAATTGTGTTTTTTAGAGAAAAATTGAAAACATCGTTTTGTAAATCAAAATCATTTGAAATCAAAAGAAGGTTTAATGTTGAGGTATTACAGCCTGAGTGACGGCACTTTCCTTCGCAATTATGTTTTTCTTCTTTTGAAGTTTTCTTTTCACAGCATTTTTGAGAACAGCTATTTTCTTCTTTAACAACAATTTCTTTTGAGTTTCCATTATGGCATGCGTAAGTATAACTCGGATTCAAAAAGAAACTAAGTGTTATAAAAATCATCATTATGTGGATTTTCTTGCTCAAAGAAATTGTTTTAGAAATGCAAATTTAGTTAAAAATGCTTGAGAAAATTATTTTTTAAGATTTCGATAACTAGAGTTTTTTGAAATCGGTGGGTTTCATGTTTTTACGTTTCTTGAAATAATTGGTCAAATGGCTTTCGTCTGTAAAACCAAATTCGTACGCGATTTGTTTAATTGGCAATTGATTGTTATGAAATCTTTTTTCGATTAAAGTCAATCTTAAATTATGAATGTATTCGCGATAACTAATGCTGAAAGTTCTTTTAAAATAGGCACTAAAATAAGTTTGAGCAATATTAAAATGTTCTGCAATTACTTTTACTTGGACCAATTTTGGCTGATAAATATTTTGATGAATGTAATTAGCAATTTGTTCACTATCCAAATGAGTCGATTTCATCTGTAAATTCATCCCTCGGATTGTTTCTTTAATTAAACCAAAAAGGGAAAGAATCTGATAGAAAACAATAGGAGATGAGGTAACATCTATATAATGTCCATACGTTACAATGTTTTCAACTGTGTTTTTTAGAATCGTTTTGCAAGGTTCATCAAATTTCAAAACAGTTTCTTTTAGAATTTTATCTCTCATGAAACTTTCTGGAGTATTTACTAAAAATTCATCGCAAGTAAGATTCTGTTTTGAGTTGAAATAATTATCAGTGAATTTGATAAAAATGAATCGGGTACTTTTCTTTATATCAAAATAATGTTCATCATCTGGAGAAATAACAAATAAATCTCCTGCTTTATACGGCAGCAGATTATTATTTAAGTGATGTATGCCACTTCCTTTCTTTATATAAATGATTTCGTAATACGTATGAGTATGTGGAGGAAGATGAAATTTCTCTTCTTCAAATTCATCCAAAACAAGCGTTTTAAATTGATTTAATTTCGGCATAACATAAATGTACAATTTTATATCACAAATTTACAACTTTTTTTAAGGTTAACGGTGTTAATTTTGCGTTGTAGAAATCTATTCCTTTCTACAATAATCAAAATGAAAAAAAGTCTTATTGCACTCTCTTTAGGAGGGTTGACCATTGGTATTACAGAATTTGTAATGATGGGATTACTCCCAGATATTGCTTCAGATATGAAAGTTTCAATTCCAGTTGCTGGTTATTTAATTTCGGCTTATGCGCTTGGAGTTGTTATTGGAGCGCCTTTATTAGTAATCGCAGGAAGAAATTATGCGCCTAAAAAAATGCTTCTAATTTTAGCTTTAATGTTGGCAGTTTTTAATTCATTGTCCATTATTGCTCCCGATTATACTATCCTATTTGCTTCTCGATTTTTATCTGGATTGCCGCATGGAGCATTCTTTGGAGTGGGAGCGGTAGTCGCAAGCCGTTTGGCAGATAAAGGAAAAGAGGCACAGGCAATCTCTATAATGTTTGCCGGCTTAACTATCGCTAACTTAATAGGTGTGCCGATTGGAACTTATATAGGACATCATTTTATTTGGCGTTATACTTTTGTATTAATTGCTTTTGTGGGATTGTTGACCTTTTTGGCTATTTATTTATGGATGCCAAATCTTGAAAAAGGAGAAAGTGTAAACATGAAAACACAACTTCAGTTTTTTAAGAAAACAGAAGCTTGGTTAATTATCGGAATTACAGCAATTGGTTTTGGAGGTCTTTTCGCTTGGATCAGTTACATTGCGCCTCTTTTAATTAATGTATCGAAGTTTTCGCCAGAAGATGTTTCATCTATCCTGATTTTAGCAGGATTAGGAATGGTAGTGGGTAACTTCGTGGGAGGTAAATTGGCAGATCGTTTCTCACCAGCTCCGACAACTCTAGCTTTATTGCTTGTTATGTCTACCGATTTGGTTTTGGTTTATTTCTTCTCATTCAATCAATATATTTCGTTGTTTTTGACTTTCTTGACCGGTGCTATTTCATTCTCAGTAATTGCGCCAATTCAGATGCTGATGATTCGTACCGCAAAAGGAGCAGAGATGATCGCTTCAGCTTCTCTTCAAGGAAGTTTCAATATTGGTAATGCTTTAGGCGCTTTTCTTGGCGGATTGCCTTTGGCGGCGGGATTCAGTTATTCTTCTCCTAATCTTATCGGAGTAATAATGTCGGTTATCGGAATGGTTATCACATTTGTATTGATGAGATTACATCAAAAGCAATTGCAGTTGCAGCGCATTTAATACTAAGAATTTAATTTTTTTAAGCCCTTAACTTTTGTTTAAGGGCTTTTTTTATGCTTATAAGGATATGAACTTATGGTCAAAATTACTTTTTCTGTTGTCTCGGTGGTTTTATTTATAGGTAAAATCGTTGTAAATTTTAAAATTTAAAGGAAATCTCTTCATTTTTTTTAGCATGACTTTAACTTTTTAAGTGTAAAAATAACACCTAATAATTTCGTAATAGTTATTGATGTAATCGATTGTTTTTTTTATAAAAATCGAATCAAAAGCACGATTAATAAAAATATATTTAATATTTTAAATCGGGATAAATTATATATGTAATAGAAAAAACCGATATAATTTTTAATATGTAATTTTTTTTATGAAATTTTTATGAAATTTTATTTTTCGTTTTAAAAAAATATCTATGTTTGTGTAATCGATTACAACTTTGTTTTTGACCTTCGAAATCGATTAAGTTATAAGATGGAAAACAGAGCAGAAATAAAGCTTTGAGGAGGAGGTAAATAAATTACTGTTAAATAAAAACCACAAATATTAACTATAAAATGAATTGAAAGTAACCACAAAAAACCACTTAAACCAAAAAGAAAAAACTTTTAATAACTTAAACAATCAACCATGAACTTTAAAGAACTATTAAACAAAGGAGCAAATTTTTGCTTTAAACTTGTTTTCTTACTGTGCTTATTGATCGGCAGTCAGGTATACGCACAGGGCACAACGATAGAGGGAACCGTGAAGGATGCCGCGGGACTTTCTCTTCCTGGCGTAAACGTCTTAGAAAAAGGAACTAAGAACGGAACTTCTACCGATTTTGACGGGCATTACAAAATAAAACTGACCAATCCGAAAGCGGTATTAAGTTTTTCATTTATAGGTTTTCAGAGCATTAATGTTTCAACAGACGGAAAAACTAAAGTAAATGCAACAATGATTGAAGATGCTAATAACTTAAATGAAGTTGTTGTAATCGGATATGGAACAGCTAAAAAATCTGATTTAACAGGTGCTGTGTCAACTATTTCAGGATCTGATTTGAAAAAGGTGCCCGTTGCAAATGTTGCTGAAGCTTTAACCGGTCGTATAGCGGGTGTACAGGTAACTGCAGCTGAAGGCTCTCCAGATGCAGATATAAAAATTAGAGTTCGTGGAGGTGGTTCACTTACTCAAGATTCTTCGCCGTTGATTATCGTGGATGGTTTTCCTATCAATAATATGAATGATATTTCTTCATCTGATATCGAAACAATGACTGTTTTAAAAGATGCCGCTTCAACTGCTATCTACGGATCACGTGGTGCAAATGGGGTAATTCTTATTACAACAAAAAGCGGAAAAGATGGAAAAATGGCAGTAAACTTCAATATGTTTTACGGTATGAAAACGATGGCGAAGAAAATTGATGTTTTATCGCCAGAAGATTATACTAAATGGCAATATGAATATGCCTTACTATCTCAAGGGACTCCAAAAGTAGCTTCTGATCCAGATTCATATACTAAGTATTTTGGAAATTGGCAAGATCATGATATGTATACAGGTGTGAAAGGGGACGATTGGCAAGAGCAAATCTTCGGGCGTACAGGTGAGGTGCAAAGCCGTGATTTAGGAATTAGAGGAGGAACTGATAAGCTTAATTATAATTTTAATTATGCTCATTTTGATGAAAAAGCGATTATGGTAGGTTCAAACTATAAGAGAAACAACTTAGCATTAGCTTTAAAAAGTAAATTAAATGACAAGATTGACGTTGGTTTTACTATGCGTTATTCAGATACAGAGATTGATGGTGGTGGTGTAAACGAGCAAAATGAGAAATCTTCATCAGATTCACGTATGCGTACTATTGTGGGTTATGCGCCAATTCCAGTTGCAGGCTTAACAACAGAAGATGTTAATGGGGATGGAACAGATATGTTAATAAATCCTTTTACGTCTATTTCTGATAACGATCGTCAGCAGTTTCGTAAAAACTTTAATATGTTAGGAAGTTTTGGATGGGAAATTGTTGATAATTTAAAATTGAAAGTTGATTTAGGTTTAGACAATTTCAACAACCAAGATTATCGTTTTTATGGACTAACTACTTATTATGTGGCAAACTCACCACTGGCTACATTACAGAACATGCCAGCAATGATTATGTCAGATGCTAAGGAGAAACGTTTTAGAAATGCTAATACGCTTACTTATGATTTTAAAAAATTAATGGGAGATGATCATCATTTGAATGTTCTTGTTGGAGAAGAAAATATTACATATAGCTCAAATACTGTAACAAGCACTATACATGGATATCCAACGTTTTTTAATTTTGATCAAGCAAAAAAATTAACTACGCAAGGAACTCCTCAATCTGTTGATAATTATTACAGCCCAGATGATAAATTATTATCATTTTTTGGACGTGCAAATTATGATTACAAAAACCGTTACTTACTTTCAGCGACATTTCGCGCCGACGGATCTAGTAAATTTTTGGCAGAGAATCGTTGGGGTTACTTTCCAGCTTTTGCAGCAGGATGGAAAATGTCAGAAGAAAATTGGCTAAAAAATAAAACTTGGTTAAGCCTTTTAAAATTAAGAGCAAGTTATGGTGAAGCAGGAAATAATAATATACCTGTTGGTCAGCAAATTCAAATTTTTCAATCTACAGCAACATCGTGGATTAATGGCGTTACTAGCGTTTGGGCACCTTCTAAAACAATGCCTAATCCTGATTTGAAATGGGAAACAACAGTAACTCAAAACTTAGGTTTGGATTTCGCATTTTTCAAAAATCGTTTGAGCGGTAATTTTGATATCTATAAAAATATTACTAGTGACTTATTAATTAATTTCCCAGTAGCCGGATCTGGATATGACTACCAATACCGTAACATGGGTGAAACACAAAATAAAGGTTTTGAGGCTACAATTAATGTTGTTGCTATTGAAAAAGCTAAATACGGATTGAATTTTTCATTCAATATGTCGGTAAACAAAAACCGTATCAATTCATTAGGTATGATGAGTGACTTCGGACAAGGTACAGGATGGGCTTCTTCACAAATTGGAGATGATTACCTTATTGCTGTTGGTGGTTCTTTAGGTAGTATGTATGGTTATAAAAATGATGGAAGATATGAAGTTTCAGACTTTGATTATGTTGGAGGGAAATATGTTTTAAAAAGCGGTATAGTTAATACTTCTACTTCTTTAGTTGGTGATGGAAATGGCCTTAGACCTGGAGATATGAAATTAAAAGATATCAACGGAGATGGTAAAGTAGATATTAACGATAAGACAGTTATTGGTAATGTTAATCCTAAAAGCTCTGGTGGTTTTGTTATCAACGGTAATGCTTATGGATTTGATTTAATGGCAGCTTTTAACTGGAGCATTGGTAATGATGTATACAACGCTGATAAAATTGAATTTTCGACAGCTACTGCTTCGGGAGAATATAAGAATTTAAATTCTACGATGGCAGATGGAAAAAGATGGACTAATTTAGACCCAGCAACTGGTCAATTAGTAACGGATAATCCTGAAGCTTTAGCAGCTCTTAATACTAATACAACTATGTGGTCTCCATACATGAGACAAGCTATTTTTACTGATTGGGCAGTTGAAGACGCATCGTTTTTAAGATTAAATACTTTAACATTAGGGTATTCAATGCCTGAGATGTTTACATCTAAACTTGGAGTTTCTAAATTGAGATTTTACTTGACAGGAAGCAATATTTTTGTTTGGACTAATTATTCTGGTTCTGATCCAGAAGTTTCAACAAAAAGAAAAACTCCACTTACTCCTGGGGTTGATTCGAGTCCTTATCCAAGAAGCAGACAAATGATTTTTGGAATGAATCTTAATTTCTAATTTAAACGACTACAAAATGAAACATAAAATAATTATAGCAGGATTGATTATTTCGGGTCTATTTAGTTCTTGTCAGCAATTTGAAGATGACTATTTAGAAGCGCCTGCACAATCAACATTAGATGCTTCTGTAATTTTCTCTACTGCGGGACTTGCAAAAGGAGCTATTGACGGGATTAAAGTGCCATTTGCAGAAACAAACTCTTATAGAGGACGATTTTTACCTTATTACGGATTAAATACAGATGTAGAATGGTATAATACTTCACAAACAGCGGGAGATAAATCAGATTTGTGTGTGTATGATGCAAAGCCAAGCAATACAGAAATGAATACTACCAATAATGCTTATGCCATGATGTACTCAGGGATTGAGCGTGCAAATGTTTGTATTCAAGGCTTACGTCAATATGGAAATCCTACTCCAGGAACAGAATTAGGACAATTATTAGGAGAGGCTTTAACACTGAGAGCGATTTACTATGCTGATTTGCTTAAATCTTGGGGTGATGTTCCTGCTCGTTTTGAACCAATTACTAGTGCTACTTTATATTTGCCTAAATCAAACAGAGATATTATTTACAAACAATTAATAGCTGACTTAGGAGAAGCTTCAACATTGGTTGCTTGGCCTAATGAAACTTCTTATACAAGCACAGTTGAACACGTAAATAAAGCTTTTGTAAAAGCCTTTAGAGCGCGTTTGGCTTTGGCAGCAAGTGGTTATCAACAATATCCTGACGGCGTGAGAAGAAGTAATGATCCAGAACTTTCAGTGGCTTCTATGTATGCATTGGCATTAAGAGAATCTCGTGAAGTAATTCAAAGTGGTTCTGCTCGTTTAGAATCTACTTTTGAGGGATTATGGAGAAAATACAACGAAGAAAATACTGCTGCAGGAGGAGAATCTCTTTGGGAACTTCCTTTTTCTGATGGACGTGGTAGAATGTTATTCACTTTTGCTGTAAAACACACGGCTGCTGCTGATCAATTTCAAGCTAATGGAGCTAACCGTGGAGGTGTTGCAGGCCCATTACCATTTGTTTTCTATGATTATGATCAAGCCGATGCTCGTAGAAATGTTACTTGTGTGCCTTATAAATATGGTGCAGCAGTTAATGGTATTGCAAAACAAGAGTTAGGTTCTTTAGATACGTGGTATTTTGGTAAATACCGTTACGAATGGATGAAACGTTATGTAACTTCTACAAATGATGATGGAGTTAATAAAATGTACATGCGTTATGCAGAGGTGCTTTTAATTGCTGCTGAAACAGCAAACGAATTGGAAGGACCAAGTGCAGCAATGCCTTATTTGAAAGAAGTACGAAGAAGATCATTTTCTTCAGCAGATCAAGCTACCAAAGTTGAAACTTATGTGAATTCTTTAACTAGTAAAGAAGCAATGTTTAATGCGCTTGTTGATGAAAATAAATATGAGTTTACAGGAGAAATGGAACGTAAACAAGCACTTATCCGCTGGAATTTGCTTAAAGCAAACTTAGATAAAGCAAAACAAAAAATGGCAGAATTATCTACTCGTACAGGACAATATGCTGATGTGCCAGCTACTTTGTATTATAAATACCAATCGGATAATGTAAGTTTGGATGTATATGGACTTAATCGCGGAGAAACTACAAATCCAGGAATATTGTATTCTTCTACTCCTTGGACATGGACAGGTACAGCTGCCGATGCTAAAATAGCTTCTTTATATAAAGTAGGAGTTAATCCTGATAATAGACAATTCTGGCCAATATGGCAAGTATTTCTTGATGGAAGTAATGGTCAGTTAAAAAATGATTACGGTTATTAAAATTTTTCAAAAAACTAATAATAAATTATAAGTTATTATGATGAAAACAATAAATATATTTAAAGGATTAATAACCGTATTACTTCTTTCAGTGGCAGTTTCTAGCTGCGAAAGTTATAATGAAGCGTTATTAGACGATATAGGAAATACAAGGGAATTTTCTCCAATTGGGCTTAAAGCTACAATTAGAAATAAAACTGTAGTTGAATTAAATTGGACGGTTAAATCAGATGAAAATACAGATCATTATGTAGTAGAATTTAGTGCCGATGATCCTAGCTTCTCTACAATTTATAAAACCATAAATGTTGCGCCTTCTGAACTTCCTATACAAGTACCTCTAGAGGGAGAAACAATTTATTCTATTAGAGTAAAATCGGTTACTTCAGGACTAGAAGATTCAAAATGGTCAGTTATAACTGCTACGACATTATCAGAACAAATAATGTTCCCGGTTCAAGATGCAGATATTGAAGCAACTAAAGTTACATTAAGATGGGTTCCAAATAGCTCTGTGACACAAATTACCGCAATGCCTGGAAATGTCGTACATACTATTACAGCTGCTGAAAAAACAGCTGGAGTAGCTACTTTAACAGGCTTAACACCTGAAACTGCTTATACAGCAATTTTATACAACGGTACGAAGAAAAGAGGTGATGCAACATTTACAACAGGAATAGATATTGGAACAGGAATACTAGTTAAATTAGGAGATGATGTACTTCAAAAAATTGCTAGTGCACCTTCTGGATCTGTTTTAGTTTTCATGCCAGGTGATTACACAGCTCAAACAGGAACAATAGCAGTAAATAAAACATTAACATTAAGAGGTTTGAGACCAGGTGATAAACCAAAACTTAAGTTTAATTTCACTCTTGCTAACAACCCTAATAATGCAAGTGAAGTAGTTAATTTCTCTTTAGTTGATATCGATTTAAGTGGAGCAGGAACAACTGGTGGTGCAATTGCAATTAGCTCAGCAGCTACAACACAATTAGGTGATGTTTTAATTAGTGGTAGTTACGTTCATGATTTCCCATCTCAATTGATGTACGGAAATGCATCTGCAAAATTAAAATCGTTCACTGTAGATAATAGTATTATTAAAAATGTAAACACCGCTTCTGGTGCTGATTTTATCGATTTCAGAACTACTTATGTAGCAAATGTATCTTTAACAAAAAGTACATTTGACACTTGTTCGTCTCGTGATTTCGTACGTTTAGATGCAGCAGCAGGATTAACAGGAACAGGGTTAACAAGCAATGTGTTAATTGATGGATGTACAATTTATGCGCCTACACTTCCAGCTGCAAGTAGAATCTTGTATGTGCGTTTTGTTACAAATGCTTTAATTGTGCGTAATACAATCTTAAATGTTGGATCAGCAGTTTATACCAATACTACTGCAACAACTGTTCCGACGTTCTCAAATAATAATAATTTCAATTCGCCTAATTTACAGATTACAACGGGAAACAATAGACCAGATGCTTCTGCAACTGTATTAGATCCTCAATTTACAAGTGCGACAACAGGAGACTTTACTATTAAGAATCAAACATTAATTGATCGAAAAGTAGGAGATCCACGTTGGATAAAATAAAAAAATCGTGGTTGATTAAATAGAAAAAGCGGGATACAATTTATTTTGTAATCCCGCTTTTTTAGTTTTCAGTCTCAGTCTTTAGTAACAATCTTCAGTGATGGGGGTAGCTGACAACTGAGACTGAGACTGAAAACTAACAACTACTCAATAGATAAATCAAATTTTTCTAATAAACCTGCAAGCGCCGTATGTGAAACCTTTGTTCCTTTAATTTTATTTTCTGATGGATCAAATGCATAGTTTCTAGAAGTTCTAAAATCGGTTTTCTCCAGAATACTTTCCACGAAAGTGGCACCAGAAAGATCACAGTTTTTAAAAACTGCCAGAGACAAATCGGTATTAGAAAAATCAGTTTCTTTTAAAAAACAATCTGCAAAAGTAGTTTTCTTTAGCTTTTTGTAAATGAAAGTAGAATAGTCTAAAATGCAATCTTCAAAATTCATTGAAAACAGAAAACTATTGCAAGCACTAAAATCCAATCCCATTAATTTACAGCCAATAAACTTGATGTTTTTCAATCCGGTATTTCTTAAAGTTGCCAAAGAAAGGTTGCAATTTTTAAAAGTACAATCTAAAAAGTCGTTATGGCTCAAATCACTTTTAGAAAAATTGCAGTTAATGAATTCGCAGTTTACAAATTCGGTATTGGCCAAACTTTGATCCGAGTAATCAATCGCTTCAAAAGTTCTGTTTTGGTATAATTTTGATTCCATATAAATTTTTAAAAAGGCGTACAAGGTTTTATTCTAATTCGATACAATCGAAAACAGGATTGTTTTGAAGTAAAGCTGTAACATTCAATTCGCTGTCCACTCGTAAGATATTATCGCAATCTTCAAGGTCGAAATTCCATTGAGATTCTGGTAATAATTGATTTAGTAATGCAGAAGCCGATTCGAATTTGGTCTGATTATCAACGGAAGTTTTAAAAACATAAATCATAATTTGCATTTTGAGGAAGCAAATTTCTGAAAAACATCTACATATTTGTTAGGACTCTCTAATCAATAATTAGGATTTATCAATCATTTTTCGGTATCGAATGGGAGAAATTCCTTCTGTCTTTTTAAAGAAACGGCTAAAGTAAGATTGATCTTCAAAGCCTACTTGCGCTGCGATTTCACCTACAGAAAGAGTAGTTTGAAAGAGTAAATATTTAGCTTCGAGTAATATGTTTTCGTCAATCCATTTAACAGCAGATTTCCCTGTGATGGTCTTGACACATTTATTCAAATGGTTTGGAGTAACATTTAATAGAGAAGAGTAATAATTTACCTGATGCTGGGTTTTTATATGATCATGAATCAGCTCTTTAAATTTTGCTGTGATTGCTTCAGCTGCCGAAATGTTTTTAATAGGTTTTACTGCATTTTTATTCATCTCATAAAATAGCGTAATCAGATAAGATTGCACAATATTCAAATCTGCAATTGTAGTTTCTGAATATTCCTTTTTCAATCTTTCAAAGATATTTGTAATTGGTTCAATATCTTCGGGAGCCAGTTTGATTTTCGGATTTCCAGAAATTTTCAGAAAATCAAAATCATTCAGCAACTCACGGCTGCCATATTTCCGAATCAAAATATCAGGATGAAATTGGCAGATATAACCTTTATGAATATTATTAATATTATCAAGCGAAAAAATCTGACCTGCCGGAACCATAATCATTTCCTTATCAGTTGTGACATATTCCTGATATCCTAATTTCATAACATGCTGACCAGAAGAAATAAAAATTAAAGTATGGCAAGAATGTTTAGAAGGAGGAACAGGATGCTGTATCTGCATCATTTCTTCGATTTCAAGACAGAAAAAATGATCCGAATTCGATTTGAAAAGCAAATGAATAGGATTGTCTTCTCCTAAAAATTTCTCTCGAAATCCTTTTGGCCCATACGTTTTTATTTTCTCTGCCTGCTTCTTTTTCATTTTTAATAATATAATCTAAAATCAAGCAACTTGCAGAGATTGTAATGTTTGGTATAAAGATCTTCGACCACTTCAATCAAATTGTCGTTTTCCTGATACAGACTAAAAAAGGCTTTATCAATTGTACTGCAGCTCGCAATTTTATTATAAGTAGAACCGTAGCCCGAAATTGCTCTAGCACCAGTAATATCTAAGAAATATTGTGCTTCTTCTTCGTTTAAGTCTAAAACTTTAAGATTGGCAAAATGAATAATTTTGCCTTTCATTTTTCCTTCAAACAATTCGGCAATTTCTTCAATGCTGTAATAATAATCGTGAAGACAGATGTTGTTTTCCTGACCAGGCATTGCTAGATAAATAATTTCATAATCTTTGAAATTATGATCTTCATAAAGCAAAATATTCAGACTTTCTTCTAAACCTTCGATTGTGTCGCAGGTTTTATGAATGCTCGAAATGCCTTGGTCAATAGCCAATTCTTCGAGACATTTTACCACATGTGTTGGCGTATGATCGTCTATATCTTTAACGCCTTCAAGGCAGAAAATAAATTTTTCATTATCCATGCAGTTATTCTTTCTGGTTTTAAATTTTTTTACTGGTTTTAGCAAATGTATTTTTTATATCATTAAATCCAATAGAGAAAACAGACTTTAACGTCTTTTTTAGTTTTTAAATTTAGGTTAGAGTAACGTAAATTTTTAAACGTATTTTTGTAAACCGAAAATATAGTTACACATGATACAAATTAACCAAACGGCATCTTTTGCTGTTGAAGATATATTATTCTGTTTTGCTCTCGAATCTGAAGCGGCGGAAGTTTTTAAAGGCCACAATGTTTTATTTACTGGAATAGGAAAAGTAAATGCAGCTTACGAATTGACAAAAGCAATTCAAAAGAAAAAACCGTCTGTAATTATTAATCTGGGTTCGGCGGGAAGCAGTTATTTTCAGAAAGGCGATGTGATTTGCTGCACTAAATTTGTTCAAAGAGATATGGACGTTCGCGGTTTAGGTTTTGCATTGTACGAAACACCACTTTCTGGTTTACCGCCAGTTTTAGAATATGGTTTGTTAATGGATAATCTAAAAGAAGGAATCTGCGGAACAGGCGATAACTTCGAAATGGGACATAAATCGGATGTTTATAATGTGGTCGATATGGAAGCTTACGCTTTGGCTATGATTGCCATGAAAGAAAATATTCCGTTTTTAAGTTTAAAATATATTTCTGACGGAGCCGATGATAACGCTGCCGAAGATTGGACGGTTCAAGTTCATAAAGCCGCAATTGCTTATGGTAAAATTTTGGGATTGATAAAAGAATCTGAAGCCATTTCTTAATTGAAATGGCTTTTTTTAATACCTTTCGATATATCCATTTTCAGAAGGATAAATTGTAGAATGCGGTAACATATCAATTGTAAAACAATTGTTATCTCTATAATATTTAGGGTTTGGAATGCTATCTTCGTCTTTATACCATTTTGTTCTAATTTTATATTTTGTGGTATCTAAATGTACTTCGACAATTTTAGATCCATCACTTACAAGTTGCCATCCCTTTTTTTCCCCAAACCAGCAAACCCCAATTTCATCACCTAATTCTGTTACTTCAGATATTTCTAACTTCACATAATCGATGCTTGGTTTTGCATTTAATTTGCCTAGAGCTATTATTCTTTCGTTATCGTAATAATTACTAAATATGGTTATTGCCTGAGATTTATCTTTTGAATACAAATTAATACGACTGCTACGTTGATTTGAGTTACAATTCAGAAATAATAAAAATGGAACTAGAATGAAGATGGATTTTTTTAATAATGGTTTCATATTTTAGAATCATAATGTTTTTTATTTTAAATAATTCAAATTTATTACTCTCATGGCTATGTCATAATAGTAGTAATGTTTTATTTTTCTAATAGAATTTTTCAGCTTTTTTCAAGATGAGGAAATATGTATATTTTTAATCATTTCTTTAATCATTTTTAAAGCTTCACTAGATGTTTTTCGAATAATGATTTTATTTTTTTTATCTTTTATTAAAGCTGTAAACTGATTGTCTTCTATATTGATGTCAACAATAGTTCCGCCATATTTTAAAGTGGTTTCTGCAATTGCAATTGGTAAATTTGTTGCACCAGAAGTTCCTAGAATAAAAAGTATTCCAGAGTTTTTGGCAATTTTCAAAGAACTGAATTTTTTATTTGTTTGTTCATCATAATATTCGTCAAACCATAAAATATTTGGTCTCATCCAACTTCCGCAACTTTTACATTTTAAAAGCTCAATTTCTTTTTCAGTTAAATCTTCATCAATGTCTTTTCCTTTTATTTCTTCGGGTAGATTTATGATTTCTCTGCAACCGTTTGAACACTTTATCTGTCTGTTATTTCCATGAATTTCGAAAATTCTTTCTGTTCCGCTTAATCGGTGTAGGTTGTCTATGTTTTGAGTAATTAGATGAAATCTGTCTTTTAAAATGTTTTCAATTTCAACCAATTCGTAATGGCTTGCATTTGGTTTTGCATTTTCAAACATTTTTTTTCTAAACAATGAATATTGCCAAACTTCCTCGGGATTTTCTTTGAAGTATTTAAAAGTTCCAAACTCTTCAGGCTTATGAAATTTTGTTCCCTTAATCCAAATACCATCTAGGCCTCTATAGGTCGGAATTCCACTTTCAGAAGAAATTCCAGCGCCCGTTAAAAAGGTAAAAAGGTTTCTTTTATTTTTAGTTGAAACGTGTTTTATTATGTTTTCTAATTGTTCCATGTTTAATGAAAAAAGATAATTTTTTTAAAGATTAAATATACACTAAAATTAATATCTAAAAGTTCTGAGTTTTTATGAAGTGCTCCAGCAGAGCAAAATATTTATAGCATAATTTAAATTCTCAGATTCAAAAAGCTCCAGCGGAGCGACATATAAATTCTTATTGATAATACATCGTTTTGAGACAAACAAAGTAAATACGCCTCATGTCGTAAAATTGATAAGTATTTGATGGGTTATTTTTCTGTAATCTGGAATGTTTGTTTACTAGGGAATTTGAGAAACTTTTTAACTTTATAATCTTCATATTTTACTAACTAAAGACCTTTCGAAACCAAAATGATTTTAACTATGAAAAAAATAATAATGTTGTGCTGTGCGTTTCTGTTAATGGGAAAAACAATAGCGCAGGAAATTCCATTGGTATCTAATATTTCAGCTCGAAACCATATTACTTTAAACGGAAAATGGAGTTATATCGTAGATCCGCTGGAAAACGGATATTTTAATTACCGTTTAGAACCTTTTAAAGACAACGGATTTTTCGAAAATAAAAAATGGAATACCACAGAACTGAGCGAATACAATTTTGCAACCTCAGCAGTAATGGATATTCCGTCTGATTGGAATTCGAAAGATCAAAGATTGTTTTTTTATGAAGGAACGGTTTGGTTTCAGAAAGACTTTAACTATAAGAAAGATGCCAAAAGCAAAGGCATTCTTCATTTTGGCGCGGTCAATTATGATGCAAAAGTGTATGTAAACGGAAAACTGGCAGGAACTCACGTTGGCGGTTATACACCTTTTAATTTTGATGTAACCCATTTATTAGTTGATGGAAATAATTTCGTAGTAGTAAAAGTCGACAACAAACGCCACAAAGATAATGTACCAACTGTAAATATGGATTGGTGGAATTATGGCGGCATTACAAGAGATGTAACTCTTGCTCAAGTTCCGAATACTTATATTGAAGATTATTTAGTTCAATTGGATAAAAACGAAAAAGGAAAAATTTCTGGTTGGATAAAATTAAATAGCGAATCGGCAAATCAGTCTGTTTCGGTTTCAATTCCAGAATTGAAAATTAAAAAAAGCGTTACGACCGATGCTAAGGGAATTGCCTATTTTGAAATAAAAGCCAAGCCCGTTTTATGGACGCCTGAAAAACCAAAATTGTATGATGTAACCATTTCTAAAGCAGATGAAAATATCGCAGATCAAATTGGTTTTAGAACTATCGAAACAAAAGGAAAAGAAATTCTGCTAAACGGAAAAAAAGTCTTTTTAAGAGGAATCAGTATTCACGAAGAAGCACCTTTCAGATCTGGAAGAGCTTGGTCTCAAGAAGATGCCATTACATTATTGACTTGGGCAAAAGAATTGGGTTGTAATTATGTTCGTTTAGCTCATTACCCGCATAACGAAAATATGGTAAAAGAAGCCGAAAAAATGGGATTGATGATTTGGTCTGAAGTTCCGGTTTATTGGACGATTTCATGGACAAATCCAAATACGTATGCCAATGCCGAACATCAGTTGCACGATATGATTTACAGAGATAAAAATCGTTGCGGAATCGTGATTTGGTCAATTGCTAATGAAACGCCACATGGCGATGACCGAGATGCTTTCTTGAGTAAATTGGCAAAATATGCACGCACACAAGATAATTCTCGTTTGATTAGCATGGCGATGGAAGTTACTTCGAGTTCAAATAACATCAATACGCTTCATGACAATATGAATGAATATGTAGATATTGTAAGTTTCAACCAATATTTGGGCTGGTACAGAGGAGCAAACGAATCTTGCAAAGACATGCAATGGGTAATTCCGTATAACAAACCCGTTATCATTAGCGAATTTGGAGGTGAAGCTTTACAAGGCCGCCATGGAGATAAAAAAGAACGCTGGAACGAAGAATATCAAGAAGAATTATACATTCAAAATACGCAAATGTTCAATCGTATTGAAGGTTTAGCTGGAGTTTCTCCTTGGATTCTCGTTGATTTCAGATCTCCAAGAAGACAATTGCCAAACATTCAGGATTTCTTTAACCGTAAAGGATTAATTTCTAGCAACGGAATCAAAAAGAAAGCTTTTTATGTGATGAAAGATTGGTACAAGCAAAAAGAAGAAGAATATAAGTAAGACAAAGTAGAAAACCTTCAAAGTCATTTTGATTTTGGAGGTTTTTTTGTGTTTTTTCCTTAATTTTATTTGAAAAAATAGAAGACTTTAATGGAACTAGAAATTGTCATAAGATTGCTTTTAGCAGCATTTTGGGGAGCTTTAATTGGTGCCGAAAGAGAATATAGCGGAAAAGCGGCTGGTCTTCGTACCACAATAATGATTTCTGTGGGAGCTTGTTTCTTTACCTTTATGTCTGAATGGATTGGCGGAGCAGGAAATCCTGATCGAATAGCTTCTAATATTGTAACCGGTTTAGGTTTTCTTTGTGCAGGAGTGATTTTTAGATCAGATAATCATGTTAGCGGTATTACTACGGCGGCAACAATATGGTCGGTTGCGGCTGTAAGTATGGGAGTAGGAGCGGGTTATTATTTTGCATCGGCTTGTGCGGCCTTGATGATTCTTTCCATTCTTACGGTGCTTACTTTTCTTCAGAATAAAATAGACCTCATCAACGCACATAAAACCCTTCAAATAACTTTTAAACGTTCTGATAGCGGATACGCAAGATGCAATGAGCTTTTTTCAGTCTATGGCGTAAAATCAAAACTGATTACACAGCGTCGCAATCTAGATCATGTGGTTTTAGAATGGCAAATACATGGTCCAAAAAAATCTATAGAATCTTTGTATGCATCACTTTTGCAAGAACCTATTTTTGAGGAATTAGTATTATAACAACAAAAAATATGAATTTTAATTTACAGCCCGTTTTAGAAAATGATCTTTGCATTTTGTCTCCTTTAGAAGAAAAAGATTTTGAGGCCTTGTACAAAGTAGCTTCCGATCCTAAAATTTGGGAACAGCATCCAAACAAAGACCGATGGAAAAAAGAAGTCTTTGAAAATTTCTTTGAAGGGGCCATGAAAAGTAAAGGCGCTTTTAAGATTATAAGTAAAGAAACAGGAGAGTTTATCGGAAGCACTAGATTTTATGATTTCAATCAAGAAGACGATAGTATTTTCATCGGCTATACTTTTTATGCTGTTTCGTATTGGGGAAAAGGTATTAATCAAAGCGTAAAAAAAACAATGCTGGATTATCTTTTTCAATATGTTTCGAAAGTAAAGTTTCATATTGGTTCAGAAAATATCCGATCGCAAATTGCAATTTCAAGAGTAGGAGCCGAAAAAGTGGCTGAAGAAGAAGTAGCTTATTTTGGAGAAAAGCCAAAATTGAATTTTGTGTATCAAATAAATAAAGAAGACTGGAAAAACAAAAGGGCCGACTTAAAATAGTCGGCCCTTTTGTTTTGTGAAACTGCTCCAGAGGAGCGACATATAAAAAATTATTTCACTAAATAATCAACTTGATCGGCTTCGCAAAGTCTGAAATAGCCAAATGCAAAATTATTAGCATCTGAAGTATTTATAATATTTCCTCTAATATTTCCTGGCGGAACAAGAAAAGGATTTGAGCTTGAAGCTTCTAAAATTAGTTTCCAGTAATTGAAGAAGTTTTTAGAAACGCCTCTGTGGGTGATTTTGAGAATGTTTCCAGGTTTCATTTTATCTTCATGAGAATATCTCGTACTGATTTCGTTTCCGTTATAAAACTCATCATTCGTGATTTCGTATTCAGGATAGATTAAGAATTCACTTTGAAAATCGGTTACGTAAAAATTAACTTGATCTACTGGATCGTTGTAATAAAATGTTACCTCAATTACATCTTCTCCGCCAAAATCAGGAACAATATTTTGCTCTATTTTATTTATTGGCGTTACAGAAGTCAGTTTTTCAACTGCTGTGAAACTTTGTCCTTCGGCAGTAATAAACAATTTATAATCGGCATCAATTACTGGAACAAAATTGGTGCATTTATAAACTCCCGCTTCGGTTTCGTTAAAAGTAAAAATATCTCCGTTGCTGTTTTCTACTCGTACTTGCGCTCCCGAAACTTTTGGCGTAGAACCGCTGTAATAAGGAGCCGTTTTACTGATTTTTATGGTTTGTTCCTTTCCGTCAGTTCCCTTTTTCCAGATAATTTCGGCATCGACAACCAATTTGGTTTCTCCTGTTTCCAGATCCAGATTGACCACATCTTCGCATGACGCAAAAGAAAAAACAAAAAGAAGAGTCATTAATGCTAGCACTCTGTTCATTATCGTATATTTTTTCAATTTATTCATAGCATTAAAATTTAAAATTATAAGAAACCCCAGGAACAATTCCGAAAATCGAAAGTCTTCTGGTTTCATTTGCTCCCGTATCTTCATTGGTTGTAAAACTCATAGAAGCGGCATTTTTTCTGTTGTAAATATTGTAAAGGCTAAATACCCAATAGCTTTGCCATCCTTTCTTTTTGTCTGGTTTAGGAGTATAAGTTGCCGCAACATCTAAGTGATGGAAAAGCGGTAATCTGTTTTCATTTCTCAAAGAATAGTTAGGAACATGAATACCTCCCATTTCATAATAGCCATTAGCATAAGTAACAGGCTGACCAGATTGTAAAGTGAAATTACCATTAAAAGACCATTTCGGGTTCAGTTCGTAACTTCCCACAATGCTCAGATTATGCAATTTGTCATAACCAGATAAATACCAGTCGCCATTTGCAATTCCTGGTTCTTCTGGAGTTCTTCCCGGAGTTTTTTGTTCAGCACGAGATAAAGTGTACGAAATCCATCCAGTGAAAACACCAGTATTTTTTCTGAATAACAGCTCCATTCCATACGATCTCGCTTTTCCGTTTAGAATAACCTGCTCAATATTGTTGTTAGCCAAAACATCAGCTCCGTCAATATAATCAATACGATTTTGTACATTTTTATAAAATAACTCGGTTTCTAATGAATAATCTCCGTCTTTGAAATTTCTGAAATACCCCATCGCGTACTGATCCAAAAGTTGAGGTTTTGTAAAAGGGCCGCTTGGTGTCCAGATGCTCATTGGCAATGGAGACTGTGTGTTTGATAAAATATGAATGTACTGCGCCATTCTGTTGTAACTCGCTTTTATAGAAGTTTCGTCATTAAAAGCATAAGACAAGGCAGCTCGAGGTTCAAAATTGTTAAACTTGCTGATGGTTTTTCCTTTTCCGTACGAAATGCTTCCGTTTGGCGTTCCTTCCTCATAAATTTTATACAACGGATTATATACTACCGCCTGACCATTTTCGTAAGTGCTGATGGTTTCGTCTCCTAAACGATAAAACATGCTGTAACGAAGTCCGTAACGGAAATTCAGTTTCTCTGTAATCTGATTTTCAAAATCAACAAAAGCAGAAGCTTCTAAAGCATATTTTTTATCCAATTGCATATAATTAAACTGAGAATCTGGAGTGGTTGGCTGTACAACTCCAGGATTGAAATTGTAATACAAACCATCAATTCCGTAATTGATTTTAAACTTCTCAGATTGTTGGAAATTCCAATTGTATTTCAATCCGTAACTCGCAATGTTGCTATCCCATTTAAAACTTTCAACCGGAATTTCTAGATTAAATCTGTAATCACTATAGAAAGTAGATAAATTACTGTTTAAGCGATCAGAAAATTTATGTTTCCAGCTCAAAATACCCATTGTGCTTCCGTAAGTACTTGCAAAACGATCACTGATATCAAATAAATCATTTCCAAAATAACCAGAAAAAGACAATGTGTTTTTAGCATTAAAACGATAGTTTAATTTAGCATTCAAATCATAAAACATGGCCGAGTTTTTATTGTCGGCCAGTTTCATAAACAAATGCGCATACGAAGCTCGTCCAGAAAGGATGAACGAACCTTTTTCTTTTTGTAAAGGACCTTGAACTAAAAGTCGGCTTGAGATAATTCCAATTCCTCCGTTTACTTTATATTCTTCAAAATCTCCCGTTTGTTGCGTAACATCGAGAACAGAAGAAACGCGTCCTCCAAATTTTGAAGGAATTCCTCCTTTATATAAATCTAAACCGTTAACAATATCAGCATTGAAAATAGAAAAGAACCCAAACATATGTGAATCTGCATAAACAGGCGCACCATCCAAAAGAATCAAATTCTGATCGGCAGCACCTCCACGAACATTAAAACCCGAAGAGGCTTCACCTGCATTGGTAACTCCCGGCAGAGTCAAAATTGATTTTAACGGATCAGGCTCTCCCATTGCAACAGGAATTCTTTTGATTTCCTGCATCGAAAGCTTGTTCACACTCATTTGAGTGGTTTTAATATCAACCGCTTTATTGTTCATTACAATAACTTCTCCCAATTGCTGGCTGTCGGCATCTACATTGAAGTTGACTTTGGTATCGTCTGATACAGAGACACGTTTCTCTTCATTCTTAAATCCTACATAACTCACCTGTACAGTATAAGTTCCGTTTGGAACATCCATGCTGTATTTTCCGTTAGCATCTGTTACAACACCTGTTTCCAATTCTTTAATATAAATATTGGCTCCAATAACAGGTTGTCTTTCGTCATCATAAACGTGACCGGTCAGCTTGCTTTTTTTTTTGGCTGGTTTCGGAGTTTGAGATTTCTGCTTCACAAAAATATTATTGCCAACTATCGAAAATTGTACAATAGAAGTTTGGTTTAATTCCGTAATTAGCTTGCTGATTTCAACATTCTTATAAGTATTTTTTTGCGTAAAATACTTTTTATTGGTATCTATCTGATCTGTAAAAGCAAATTTAAAATCGGTTTGACTTTCGATCTGTTTGAAGAATTCTTTTAAAGTTACATTTTGATCTACAGTTACTGTGACGCTCTGGGCAGACATACATAAACTGAATAAAAAAAAGCACGCTGAAATTATATGCTTCATGAAATTTTGTATTTTTGAATATTATTAAATGGATAACTTAATGTTATCCTGAACATTAAGGAGGATGTGGAGTTTCGCGGCTTACATCCTTTTTTGTCTTCATTGAAAAGTGATCTGTTTTAAATCTTCATTTATTTCAAAGTTTAGGTTATACATTTCTGATAGTAATTGTAGAATCGTTTTTAAATCTTCTTTTCGATTGATTCGAATAGTGATTTTCTGATTTTGGTTTTCTTTCGGAAGAACCACTTTATAGCCATAATTCTCTTCGATGTAATGACTTACAGCAGAAAGATTTTCATTATCAAAATCTATAAAACGGCTAAATTCTGATACTGAAGCAGTTTGGTTTCCGTATGTAAATTTTTCTCCCGGTTTCAAAATCCATTTTTGGCTTTGCCCTTTTACATTCATCTGAACGCTTCCTTCAAAAAGTTCAACAGTAACTTGTTCGTTTTCAGATTCTTTAACTGTAAAAGACGTTCCTAAAACAGTAGTTGTGGTTTCATCACAAAAAACCTGAAAAGGATGCTGTTTGTCTTTTTTTACATTAAAATAAGCTTCTCCCTCAATTTCAATTTTTCTGTTTAAAGCGAAATTGCTTCCAAAAGAGATTTTAGAATTGGGGCTCAGTTCAACTTTTGAACTGTCTGGCAAGACAACATATTTTATTGCTGAGGTTGTGTTTTCAATTACATTTTCAGCTAGAACTACATTTTCATTTGTAGATTCGTTATTGAAATAAATTCCAGTTCCAATAAGTGCAAAAAGTAAAACCGAAGCCGCTGCATAAAGATGCCAAGGCTTAAATTTTCTTTTTTTCTCTGAAAATGTTTTAGCATGAAATTGTTCCCACGAAGCTTCTTTTTCGCTGTCGGAATGAGAAAGGGGAGACTCTTCCCATAACTTTTTAAATTCCTCGTCAAATTTCTCCTTATCCATCTTTTCTAACTTAAATAATTTGACAATGAAATCCTTGTTTATTAAAAACGCCGTAAACCATTTCTTTGATGTCACGGTTAGTTTCGATTTTGAGGATGTTTTCGCGTCCTTGACGATCAAAATTTATGATACAGTCAGAAATGACAAACTGCAAAAGAGCGACAAGATAGTTTGCCTCTTTCTTTGTTTTAACATTAGTTTTATACGCTTCGATATGCATTTTTAGTTCTTGTTTTTTAGTATAACAAACGAGAACTAAAAAGTTCCTAATGGTTTTCGATTTTTTTTCGAATAAATTTACTGGCGAGATAAATATGATTGGCAATGGTCTTTTCAGAAAGATCCGTTAATTCTGCAATCTCCTTATAGCTAAGGTTTTCCAGTTTGTGTAAAGTGAATATTTTTTGCTGCTGTTCTGGAAGCTGATTAATGAAGTTTTGAAGTTTTTCTTGTCTTTCTTCAAAAATTCCTGAATCAGTTTCTTCATCTAGCATTTCAACTTGAGAAGGATCAAGCTGTACTATTTTATTTTCTCTGTTAACATGATTGATGATAATGTTTTTGCAGATAACAAATATCTGTTTGTCAAACAAAACATCTTCGTTAAGCAGTTCTCTTTTATTATATAGTCTAATGAAAGTCTCTTGAACAAAATCTTCGGGAGTAAATACAGAAGAATTGAATCGTTTGGCAATATTTATAAGTTTGTCGTAATAGCTGAAGTAAACTTCTTTAAAAGCTACTTCATTGCCTTTTTTTAAACTTAAAATAAATTTTTTATTGTCCATAACGAAAGTATCGTGCTAGCTTCCTAGTTCTAAACTCTTTAGAGTCAATATTATTGTATTCAGGAATTGAGTAATCTCAAATGAAAATGTAATAAGTTACAAAGAACCGTAATTTAATTCAAGATTTGACGCTTTTGTAGATTAAATGTTACAATTTGTTTCAAATAAAAAACCCTTAAACAGAAATGTCAAGGGTTCTACTTTTTTTATTTTGGTTCTACTAATCTAAAAATTAATGTTTAGCATCATTTGAATGTCTACTCTGTCATAAGAAGAAGATACGCCTGTTATTTCTTTAAAACCTAATTTTTCATACAATTTAATAGCAGGTTTCAGTTTTGTATTGCTTTCCAGATAGATTTTAGAAGCTCCTTTTTCCTTAGCCCATTTTATAGCCGATTCTGCCAATAAATTTCCAACGCCTTTTCCTTGCGCTTTCGGACTTACAGCCATTTTAGCCAATTCATAATCGTACTCTTTTCCGTTACTTTTAATTAAAGCGCAAACACCTAAAACTTCATCATTTAAAATTGCGGAAAAAATTTCTCCACCTTTATTTATAATATATTCTTCGGCGTGATCTAACGCTTTCACATCATTAGGTTCAACCACAAAATAATTTGAAATCCATTCTATGTTTAAATCCTTAAAGCTTTTTTGATACTCAGGTTTATAAGTTACTATTTCTACTTGCTCTTTATTTTTCATAATACATTAAATACTGTTTTTTATAATTCTGCCCAATTTTTCTAAATCAGATTCTACGCGCTCATTCCATTCCAATGCATAATTCATTCGCATGCAATTGTTGTATTGATTGTACTGCGAAAAAATTCTTCCGGGCGCGAAATTAATTTTCTGGTTTAGGGCCGTATTGAATAATTCTGTTGTTGATATTCTTTCATCTAATTCTAGCCACAGCATAAAACCACCTTTTGGCTGTGCAATTTTGGTGTTGTCTGGGAAATAAGTTTCGACAGCACGATTCATCTGTAGATAATTGGCATAAAGCTTATTTCGGAATGTTTTTAAATGATGATCGTAACGTCCGTGTTCTAAGAAATCTGTAATAACATCTGAATACAATGAAGAATTGCAAACCGTCTGAACCAATTTCTGACGAATAATTTTATCCTTAAATTTTCCGGGAGCAATCCACCCAACTCGATATCCAGGCGCAAGTGTTTTTGAAACCGATCCGAGCCATAAAACTAAACCGGCTTCATCATAAAATTTACAGGGTTTCGGACGTTCTGCGCCAAAGTAAACATTACCATAAATATCATCTTCAATCAGCGGAACGTTATATTGCGTGATCAGTTTAACCAATTCCTTTTTGTTATCGTCAGGCATTTGAAATCCCATCGGATTATTGAAATTGGTAATAAAACAGCAGGCTTTAATTTCGGGAAGAACTTTTTTCAAAGCTTCGAGGTCTAATCCGAACAAAGGATGTGTCGGAATTTCAACTGCTTTTAAACCTAATTCTTTTATCGCCTGAAGTATTCCAAAATAAGCTGGGCTTTCTACTGCAACACTGTCTCCAGGAGATGTCACTGCCATAAGTGCGTTATAAATTGCATGCATTGCACCAGAAGTAATGACAATATCATCTTCGGTAATTTTTCCTTCCATCACTAGTGCCCATTTTGCAATAGCACGACGAAGACTTTCGGGTCCTTGAACTGGCTCGTAAGCAGTTCCTGCGTCGTCTCTGTTGCGAACAGCATTGATGATTCCTTTATTCAGTTTTGCGATGGGCAGGAAATTCTTTCCAGGTATACCAAGTGCAAATTGGGTTACGTCGACTTGGGTGATGGTGCCAAAAACTTTATCAATAAGCTCTTCGGGAGTATTTTTTGTCTCCTTATTGTCTATACTCGCAATTGTTGGAAGTGCTGTTGTACGCTGCGAACTTTTACTCACGTAATATCCCGTTTTTGGACGTGACTCTATAAGCGAACGGCTTTCCAATTCTAGATAAGCTTGTTTAATAGTGTTCAAACTTACATTATACAATTTTTGTGCACTTCGTACAGAAGGCAATTTGTCGCCAAATACTAAAGTCTCATTGTGAATCTGATCTTCAATGATTTTGGCAAGTTTCAAGTATAATGTTTCTCGATTTTTCATTTTTGCTTTTTCTTAAGCGTTTAAAAAGACAGACAATGGACAAACTGATTGGTGCTTTGTCTGAGTTGTGCGGCATTGTTGAAATTAGCGCTATTTTTCTTCTTCAGGAAATTTTTGATATAATTGTTAAATAGTGCTTTATCTTCATTTGTTAAACTACCGTCATCATAAATTCTAAATTCTATCTCGTTGTTTTGATTTAAAATTAAACTGGCAAACGAATTTATTTTATTGTCTTTTTCGCAGAGAAGAAAAGGGATTCCAAAAAGCATTTTGTCTTCCGCTTTCTCACGCATATTTTGAATGAAGATGTTTTGCAAAACTTCCATATCAAATACATAAACTTCTCTAAAATTTATTTTTTTCTGAGTAACTGCTTTAGATTCCATATCTTTTTTTAGCAAAATTATTGCTATTGCAGATTTGGGTACAGATACAGAAAATGATTTTTTTATGGGTACAGATAAAATTACGGTTTTTTGAGAAGAGGAGGAAATAATTATAAAAAGAAAGTCCTTGAATTTTTTATTCAAGGACTTTTTGTATTTTTTATATTGTTTGAAAGGAAAAAGAAAATGCTTATTGGTTTTCTTTTTCCAAATCTGCAGCAGAGATCTGATCTAATATATTAGTCTGATTTGGCGAAATGTAATTTTTGTTTTCGGCAACTTGTTCTTTTTTAAAAAGTAGGTCGAGTGCATTGTACAATTTTAATAAAACATCTTTGTCTTCTTTGGCAATATCTAAAGCAGTATTGAAATTAAAAACATAATTATTCGAATTGCGTACTTCTACTTTGATTGTTTTAGATGTGATCTTAAATTTTACTATGTCCATATATTAGAAAATTACCTCTGCAAAATAACTATTTTAATGGGAGTTATTATAGATATTTTTTGATTTTTTAATTGCTAAGAATTTTTATTTTCTTGTTTTAATTTCAACAATACATCCATCGCTTTAAAAGCGTCCTTTTCATCAACAAATATATGGTCGTGTAAATATGCCGCAACTACATTGCAGCTGATATTGGCATTTCCTAAAGCTTGAGAAAATGCCGCCGTTAAACCTACAGCAGCCAAAGCAGAATGAACTTCGAGAGTAATCCAAGAAGCAATGTATGAGAATTTAAGATTAAGTTCTTCTGCAAAGCGTTTTTCTAATACTATAGTGATTCCTTCTTTTTCTTTAAATAGAAACAAAATTTTTGAAAAAGGAATCTGATCTAGTGAATCTACTTTTGTAAAAACATATTTTCCGTCGTTAAGAACTGGATTAAGATTCTCCAAAATAGTGTTTAAATTTATTTCGCCTTCCATAAAAACAGGTTTGTTTTTTATTTAAAAATAATAAAAAACCCTTAAACATTTCTGTTTAAGGGTTTTACCTTCTTGTAGCGAGGACGGGAGTTGAACCCGTGACCTCAGGGTTATGAATCCTGCGCTCTAACCAACTGAGCTACCTCGCCTGGACTGCTATCATGAATTCCTGATTGCGGGTGCAAAGATATAAATATTATTAAAGCATACAAGCATAAAATGAAGAAAAAAAAATATTTTTAAAAATGCATTGTTTTTGGACATATATTCTTATATTTCGAAAAAAATTAAAGTAGCACATGGATTCAAAAATACGTTACGAAATCGAGTTTCCGATCAATTCTTCGCCACAATTATTGTATCAATATATATCAACTCCGTCAGGTTTACAAGAATGGTTTGCTGACAATGTTAATTCGAGAGGTGAATTTTTTACTTTCATCTGGAATGATTCGCAGGAAAAAGCACGCTTGGCTTCAAAAAAATCTGGCGAAAAAGTAAAATTTAAATGGGTTGACGAAAGCAGTAAGGATACTGAGTACTTTTTTGAACTCCATATTTTAGTTGATGAATTGACTAAAGATGTATCGCTTATGGTAGTAGATTTTGCCGATAAAGAAGAATTAGGCGAAGCTAAACAGTTGTGGGAGAACCAAATCTCAGATCTAAAACATCTTATAGGATCTGTTTAGTAAAAGTCTATTTTATACCTTATATTTGCCCTGAACAAAATTCAGGGTTTTTTTATGATTAATTTTAACGGAAACATAGGGAAGGAAGATAATATACTAACTCTTAACCGCGCTTTTTTGTATGGTGACGGAATATTTGAAACAGTAAAAATTGTCAACGGAAAAATCTTGTTTCTTGAGGATCATTATTTCAGACTAATGGCTTCAATGCGTGTAGTTAGAATGATGATTCCTATGGATTTTACAATGGAATATTTTGAAGAACAGATTCTTAATCTAGTAAATGAGCAAGGAATCGCAGCTTCGGCACGTGCAAGAATTACCGTTTTTAGAAATGATGGCGGTTTGTATCTTCCAAAAAGTAATGATATTTCATTCTTAATCAACGCCATTTCTCTAGGAAACAAAGCTTACTCTGTAAATACAAATGAATACGAAGTAGACCTTTATAAAGACTTCTATGTAACAAAACAATTATTGTCGTCTCTTAAAACGACTAATAAAATGATTAATATTACAGGAAGTATTTATGCAAACGAAAATGACCTCGCCAATTGCATTTTACTGAACGATAGTAAAAATGTTGTAGAAGTGCTTCAAGGGAATATTTTTATGGTAACGGGTAAAAAGCTTATTACACCTCCAGTTTCTGAAGGTGCTTTAAACGGTATTATGCGTAAACAGATTTTAGCCCTAGCTAAAAAAGTAGAAGGCATAGAGGTTGTAGAAGAAGTAATTTCGCCGTTTGATCTTCAAAAAGCTGATGAATTATTTCTGACCAATGTAATCACAGGAATACAACCGATAACTAAATATCGAAAAAAGGAGTTCGCAACAAATCTGGCTCATTTATTAGTGCAACGACTAAATGAATCCATCTCTGAAAATTAATTCAGATATGGATTTTCAGGTGCATTAGACCAAATAAGATAATCGCCGCCAAGCTCAATAATCTGCTCTTTCCAAAAGTGAGTAGTAGATTTTCCGATAATTTTATTTTTGTAATTATTATCAGCAATGATCCATGAGTTTCCTTGCATCTCATTCTCAAGCTGATTTTCTTCCCAACCGGTATAGCCCAAGAAAAAACGTATATTGTTTTTGCTAATAGATCCGTTGTTTATTAGGTCCTTAGTGGACTCGAAATCGCCTCCCCAATAAATCCCATTAGAAATTTCCACACTGTTTGGAATTAACTCAGGAATATTGTGAATAAAATAAAGGTTGTCTTGTTCTACAGGGCCGCCGTTATATATCTTAAAGTTAGCATCAATCTCAGGGATCAAGTCATTAATAGTATATTTTAATGGCTTGTTAATTATAAAACCTATTGATCCTTCCTTGTTATGGTCTGCTAATAAAATTACCGATCTGTTAAAAGATAAATCTCCAATTATTGAAGGCTCGGCAATAAGCAGGTGTCCTTTTTTTAATTTTTCTGAAATCATACGGTTACAATTTTTATTAAATTTAGTCATAAAAAAATTAAAATCCCAAATAAAATCGTTAAACCGCATAAAAAAACCTTCCAGATGGAAGGTTTTAATTATATTATAAGTTTAGAGAACTTTCTTACTTAGTTCACTGCACCTTCTAATTCAGCACCAGCTTTAAATTTTACAACGTTTTTAGCTGCGATTTTGATAGTTTTTCCTGTTTGAGGGTTTCTACCGTCTCTAGCAGCTCTTGAAGATACTGACCATGATCCGAAACCTACTAATGAAACTCTTCCACCTTTTTTCAAAGTAGTTCCTACATTACCTAAAAAAGACTCCAAAGCTAATTTAGCCGCAGCTTTTGTAATTCCTGCATCAGCAGCGATAGCATCGATTAATTCTGATTTGTTCATAATAATTAGTTATTAATTGTTGGTTAAAAAAAATTGTTAATACACAAATTTAGTAGGAAATCCGTTGCGTGCAAGTGTTTTCTTTATTTTTAGCAAAAATTGTTGATAACTTGCTTTTTTTGTTCATAAAGAGTGTTGTTTATCGATAAAAAACAAGTACAAACCCCTGTTTTACTGACGTTAATACACTTTTGCAGCTTCTGAAAAACTCACCCCATTTAATAATTCTGAAGCAAGCATTCTCTTTTTTCCTGGAAATTGTAAACTTAATAACTGAATAAAACCGTCTTTTATTGCAATCTTAATTTCTTTTTTACTGCTAATGAGCTTTCCAATCTCGTAAGAATGTGATTCTGAGATTAGTTTTGCTTCATAAATTTTGATGTTCAATTCTTCGTTTTGGTCTTTCAAATAACACCAAGAAGCAGGATACGGACTTAAACCACGAATCAGATTATTGATTTCTGCTCCAGATTTTGTCCAATCAATTTTGCAGTTCTCTTTGTTTAACTTGTACGCTGTTTTGATATCGTCGTTATCTTCTTGAATTGTTGTGGTAACATTTCCGTTTTCAATAACTTTTAAAGTATCAATTACAGTTGCGCTTCCTAAATGCATTAAACGATCATGCAGTTGTCCTGCTGTTTCTTCTGGTTCAATGTCGATTTCAGAATTTAAAATCATGGCGCCAGTGTCAATTTTATCATCAATAAAGAAAGTAGTAACTCCAGTTTTAGTTTCTCCGTTAATAATGGCCCAGTTAATAGGGGCGGCCCCGCGATAATTTGGAAGCAATGAAGCATGAAGATTAAAAGTTCCTAAACTTGGCATTTCCCAAACAACCTTTGGAAGCATTCTAAAGGCAACTACAATTTGTAAATTAGCATTTAGCGCTTTTAATTCTGCTAAGAAATTTTCGTCTTTCAAATTGGTTGGCTGTAATAAAGTAAGATTGTTAGCAAGAGCATATTCTTTTACAGCCGAATATTTTATTTTTTGTCCGCGTCCTGCAGGTTTATCTGAAGCAGTAATTACGCCAACAACTTCATAGTTATTTTTAATAATGGTATCCAAAATGCCAACAGCAAATTCTGGTGTTCCCATAAATATAATTCTCAATTTCTCCATTATGATTTTAAAGTGTATTTATTATTCGCTTGTATAATGATATGATTGTTTTCGAGTAATTCCTGAAGAACCAACAGAATGTCTTTTGCATCCATTTTTATCTGGTTTTCAATTTCTCTCGAAGTCAGAGAAGCTGTTCTAAGCAGAGACAAAATTTTGTCAGCAATCGAATCGGCTTCTGTAATTTTTCCTTTTTGTGTAATGCAGTACGAGCAAATGCCGCAATTTTCGATTGTTTCTTCTCCAAAATAATCCAGAACCAATCTATTTTTGCAGGTTTTGTTGTCTTTTATATAATGTAGAACAGATAAAAGCTGTTCTTTTTTAACCTCATTTTGTTTTTCTAAATATTTCGCAACTCTATTTATAGTAAGATCGTCTTCGCGGACTTCGTTAAACAATATAGTAGCGTCGTTGTTTTTAGATTTGTATTCTATAATTTCTTTTTCTTTCAGTTTTTCTAAAAGAGCGATAACCTGTTCTTCGGGACGATTTGATTTTTTAGCAATTAGCCCTAGATTCAGATTAGACTTCATTTCGTAAACCCCAGGATAAGTTCGTAAAATCGCCAGAATGATTTCTTCGTCATTCGGGTTCAGACTCACGTATCGAATCACTTCTTTAGATTCAATTAAAAACTGAATGCTAATTTTTTCAGAGAATTCCTGAGACATCGTAATAATTCCTTGCTGATTCAAAAACTGTAAAGCATTATAAGTTTTTAAAGTCGGGAACTCATATTTATTGCAGAAATGATTTAACTTGAATGAGAAAGATTCATCTAAACCTTCTCCGTATGCAATCTGAAAATAATTGCAAAGTTTGTTATACATGGTTTTAAGGAACTTCTTGTCGGGAAGAATACTCAAAAACTGTTGTTCTGTCTGGATGGAATCTGAATTGTTATAAAGTAAAACCGAAAAAGCTTTTGCGCCATTTCGTCCAGCGCGCCCCGATTCCTGATAATAATTTTCTAAGTTTTCTGGAAGCTGTGTATGTATAACCGTTTTTACATTGTCTTTGTCAATTCCCATTCCGAAAGCATTCGTGGCTACAATAACCTGCGCCTGCTCAGACATCCACAACTGCATGTTTTTATCTTTTTCTTTTGATGAAAGTCCACCATGATAATATGTAGCCGTAAAGCCAAGTGACTGCAATTGTGAAGACATGTTTAGGCATGCTTTGCGATTTCGCACATATATAATAGAAGGCTGCGGATTTTTTTTGAGAATTTGTTCCGTGCGGTATAATTTATCTTCAACTTCAAAAACCATATAAGCGATATTTTTTCGCTCAAAGGATTGTTGAAAATGTTTTGGATTTTTTAATTCTAACTGCGATCTGATATCTTCAATAACTCTTGGAGTTGCTGTAGCTGTCAAAGCCAAAAACGGAATTTTTGGAAAGAACTTTTTCAGCTCCGAAATTTTAAGATAAGCAGGTCTAAAATCATGACCCCATTGAGAAACACAATGCGCCTCGTCAATAGCAATTAAATTGATGGGTAAATTTTTAATGCGCTCCAGAATCCAATCCGATTGCAAACGCTCTGGAGATAAGTAGAGAAATTTATAATTTCCGTACTGGCAATTATCAAGAAGATCAATCAATTCTTCAGTGTGAATTCCGCCCGTAAGCGCAATCGCTTTTATATCCCTTTTCTGCAGATTAGCTACCTGATCTTTCATTAAAGCAATCAAAGGAGAAATAACAAGACAAATTCCTTCCTGCATCATAGCGGGAACCTGAAAACAAATCGATTTTCCTCCGCCTGTCGGGAGTACCGCAAAAGTATCCTGTCCTTCAAGAACAGAATCGATAATTTCTTTTTGCAACGGTCTAAAACTGTCGTGTTTCCAGTATTTTAGAAGAATATCCTGTGCTCCGAGCATTGCCTTGGTTTTAAAGTTAAAAATTTAGAAAACAGTTTCTAGTTTTGCAACTTTAAACCATACTGCTAAATTTTGTCTAAGATATAAAGAATTCTGTTTTCAACTGTATCTTTAGGAACTTCAATAAGTTCGTAACCATATTTTTTGTAAGTTTCAACAAGGTGCTCTTGGATTTTTACAGCCTGATCAAAATTTTCATAACGTTCAGAATCACTTTGGTAAATTTCTTCCCAAGGCGGTAAAATAAAAGTTTTAGAATATTTATAATCTTCGCACGCTTTAACGAAATTCTCTGGATATTCATCACCAATATAATCCATATAAGCTACCACATCTGGAATTCCTCGGTCAATAAAAACCACATTGTCAGGTTCTTCAAGAGCATTTTTATATTGTTCAATACGACCTTCCAATAACATTTCGCTAAACAAAAGCGGCTGTTCCAGAAACAACTGTTCAATGCCTTGTTGTTGCGCTTTCATGGTAACCTGTCTTGAAATTTCAGGATAGCAGCAAAAGCCACGAGCTACCAATTCGTTAATAAGTGTTGATTTTCCAGTACCTGGTCCGCCAAGCAAGACTATAATTTCTTTTTGCACTATTCTAAAAATAAAGCGCAAATTTACCTAAACTTATTTATAATTAAAAAGAATATTTATCAGAAACGAAAGATTTGGCATTTTTAGTTGGCATGGTTTCCTGCTGTTCGCTACAATCTTTTGCTTTTTAAAGGAAAAAGCAAAAGGATTTTCGCTTCCATCAGGGTTAAAAAGGAGAGATGGTTTTGTTTTTGGAGTTATTGAAAAAATAACTTTAGAAAAGAAAAAAGTCCCAGAGGAACGACATATTTATAGAAGAATTATGCGTTATTAATATAAAGCTCCAGCGGAGCGACGTATTTAAAGTGATTTATATGTCGCTCCGCTGGAGCTTTTTGATGTGTGAGAAATTGTATTTGCTATAAATATTTTGCTCCGCTGGAGCAAACTCTAAATGAAATAACAAAAAAAGCTTTATGCACTTCCCGAAATATTTAAATCTGAATAATTACGTGTAGTCAAATTAATTTTTAAACTAATATTGCAATTTCCGCCGTCACTCATATCTATTAAGTCATATTGAAATTTCTTATCCAAATCAGAATCTTTACAGTAACAATTTACCAAAATTTCTTTTTCTTGTTTTTCATTTACAACAACAATACACTGTTTTAGGTATTGATCTATTTTTCTAAGTTTAGTATTGTTTTTCGAAAAGCATTTTCTTAAAATTTTGTCCAACTCCGCTAATTCGTTCTGAGTTAAATCTGAGGCTTTTAGTTTTCCAGGTTGGTTTTGAAAATATCTTTTGTGAAATTTTTCTTCAAAACTAAAAAAAGCGTAATCATTATAATTTTTTAAATCTAAATGGTTTTTTGTGTAATATAGATTTTTTTTGATTTCAATTTTTAGTGGAAAATCACCATCAATGAATTCGATAAAATTGTTTTTTATGACTGCTTTTGTGCTTCCGTTATAGCGAAAACGTGTTTGACTGAAATAAATAGTGTCGTTTTTTTTATAACAATAATCATTAAATTTTTCTAGTTTTTCATGATTTAAACCTTTTTCATCAATAGTGAAAACGTAAGAACTATCAGAAAAGAATTGAAATTTAAAACTCGAATTTTGTATAAAATTGTAATTATTTATAGCTCTAATCTTTTCAATTTTAGGAGCTGTTTTTTTAGAATTTTCATTTTGACATTGCATGTTTAATGCTAAAATGAAGAATGATAATACATAGTTTATTTTCATAAATCTAGTCTGTTTATTTACTCACAAAACAAATACTTCCCAGAGCTTTTTCCGTTTTTAGAAGGAACAATCAAATGAGATTGGAATTTTTTGCCATTCAAAACATCATTTACAAAATCCAAAACATATTGCTGTCCTTGGTGAAAAAGATAACCCGAAAATTCATGTCCGCCGCCGCAGAAAGTAATCAGTTCGATGTCTTTATGTAAATCAGTCATTTGATTGTAAACGGCATAAGAACCAAAAAGAATTAGCCAGCCAGAAGCATTTGTCGGACAAGAACGGTGCGAACCTGCTGCATAAGGAACTGTGTCATCATTGCTTCCGTGAGCCAATAACATCGGAATTGCTTTTTCTTTCGTAATCAAATTAATATCCTGTATTGCTCCAGAACCACCGATAAAACCTTTGTATTTGAAGTTTTCTGGGAGATTGCTTTTGTATAAATTCATTAATTTATAATCCCAAAACGAAGCATGGAAACCAATTTCTGCTCCAGCGCTAATTCCGGAAATAAAGATTTTTGAAGTATCAAGATTGTATTTATCCGCATTCTCAATCATGAAGGCTGTTGCTTGCCACATATCGCTCACGCCAATTTGAATCGCTTTTATTTTTTCGGTCAAAGTTCCTTTACAGCCAAAATCTTTTCCTTTCATGTATAAACTATATGAAATGCTCGCAACGGCATAACCATTTTGTGACATGAATTTTCCAAAATCTTTTTCATTTGTTCGTTCTCCACCAGAAAAGCCTCCACCAAAAGCAAACATAATCAGCGGAATTTTTTCACCAGCTTTTTTCTTTGGCAGATATAAATCTAGATCCAATTTTAATGTGTCGTTTTGGAAATACGTTAGTGTTTTAATCTCTTGTGCTTGAACTGAATTTAGTGTAAAAGCGATAAGAAGTAAAAGGAGTTTTTTCATTGTAATGTGTTTTAATTTCGCAAAGTCGCGAAGTCGCAAAGTTTTTTTGCCACGAATTTTCGCTAATTATTATTTTTTGATTTGCCAAGTTAATTAAAATTAGGGAAATTGAATTTTAGGATTTAATAATTTGTGTTAATTAGTGTAATTTGTGGCAAAAAAACAGCCTCATTTTTAGAGTCAAAAAATCTAAAATCTAAAATCATAAATCTGAAATCAAAACCGTATATTTGCGTTTATTTTTAATTACGAATGGAGAACGATAAAGAAAAAAACACCGCCGAATTTTACGAAAGATTAAAAGTAGAACTTGATAACGCAAACACTTGGCCAGCAGAATATTTGTATAAATTTATTGTGCCTTCTGTAGGTGATAATGTAGAGCGTGTTGAAAAAGCTTTTGATAGAATGGGAGCGGTTATTAAAACAACAAAATCTAAAACAGGTAAATTTACCAGTGTTTCTGTAGATGTTACGATGCACAGCTCAGATGATGTGATCAGTAAATACAAAGAAGTTTCTACAATAGAAGGTATAGTTTCATTATAAACTTATGATCGAAAAATATAAAAGAGAAGCCGCAAGCGACGTTGTGTATAATTTAGAATACAATTCTGAAAGGCAACGTCTGATTATCCCGGAATATGGTCGTCACTTGCAAAAACTGATTGATCAGGCAACTGCAATCGAAGATGATGAAACGCGCAATAAAGCCGCAAAATATATCATTCAGGTTATGGGAAGCCTAAATCCGCATTTGCGTGATGTGCCAGATTTTCAGCATAAACTTTGGGATCAGCTTTTTATTATGTCTGATTTTAAACTGAATGTTGAGTCTCCTTACCCGATTCCGTCAAGAGATGTTTTGCAGCTAAAGCCAGAGATATTGCAGTATCCGCAGAATTTTCCTAAATACAGATTTTATGGCAATAATATCAAATACATGATTGAAGTTGCAAATAAATGGGAAGAAGGCGAGATGAAAAATGCACTGGTGATGGTCATTGCCAATCACATGAAAAAATCTTTCTTAAGCTGGAACAAAGACACCGTAAAAGATGATGTGATTTTTGAGCATTTATATGAATTATCTGGAGGCAAAATCAATTTATTGCACAGTACAGAAGAACTGCTAAATACAACTGATTTAATGCGTACAAACAAACGTATGTCTAATAAAACTGCTTCTGGAACACAGCCTAAAATTCAGAATAACAAAAACAACAATAACAAAGGCGGTCAGAAAAAGAATTTTCAAAAAAACAATAATCAGAAGTAAAAAAAAAGTTGCTAAGAGGCTATCCCGATAACTATCGGGACTAAGTTGCTAAGTTTTCTTAGACTCTTAGAAATTTTAAAATAAACAAAAACAAAAATAAAAAAGCTGCTAAGCTGCTAAGCTTCTAAGTTGCTGAGTTTTTTTACTTAGAATCTTAGAGTCTCAGAATCTTAGAAACTTTGAAAGAATCTAAAAAAAATCTATGGGAATTTTTAAAATCGAAGGAGGAACTCCTTTAAAAGGAGAAATCACTCCGCAAGGAGCAAAGAATGAGGCATTACAAATTTTATGTGCCGTGCTTCTAACAGGAGAGAAAGTGAAAATTAATAACATTCCTGATATTATAGACATCAATAAATTAATCACTTTGTTGGGGAATTTAGGGGTGAAAATTCAACGTAACGAACCGGGTTCTATTACTTTTCAAGCTGATGAAGTTAATGTTGGATATTTAGAAACTGAAGCTTTCAAAAAAGAAGGTGGAGCGCTTCGTGGTTCTATTATGATTGTTGGTCCGCTTTTGGCTCGTTTCGGAAAAGGATATATTCCAAAACCAGGAGGAGATAAAATCGGTCGCCGTAGATTAGATACACACTTTGAAGGTTTTATTAACCTTGGAGCAAAATTTAGATATAACAGAGAAGATCATTTTTATGGAGTAGAAACTCCGAAAGAAGGTCTTAAAGGAACAGATATGCTTCTAGATGAAGCTTCTGTAACTGGAACTGCAAATATTGTAATGGCTGCGGTTTTAGCAAAAGGAACAACTACAGTTTATAACGCAGCTTGTGAGCCTTACTTACAGCAATTGTGTAAAATGCTTAACTCTATGGGAGCTAAAATCACAGGAGTTGGTTCTAACTTATTGACTATCGAAGGTGTTGAAAGCCTTGGAGGTTGCGAGCACAGAATTCTTCCTGATATGATCGAAATCGGTTCTTGGATTGGTCTTGCGGCTATGACAAAAAGCGAAATCACCATCAAAAATGTTAGCTGGGAAAACTTAGGTTTAATTCCGAACACTTTTAGAAAATTGGGTATTACAGTTGAAAAACGTAATGATGATATTTATATTCCAGCTCACAAAGATGGATATGAAGTAAAAACAGATATTGACGGTTCTATCTTAACTATTGCCGATGCGCCTTGGCCAGGATTTACACCTGACTTATTAAGCATCGTTTTGGTTGTAGCAACTCAAGCTAAAGGAGACGTTTTAATTCACCAAAAAATGTTTGAAAGCCGTTTGTTTTTCGTGGACAAATTAATCGATATGGGAGCAAAAATCATGTTATGTGATCCGCACAGAGCTGTGGTTATGGGGCATAATTTCGAATCTCAATTGAAAGCAACCACAATGTCTTCTCCTGATATTCGTGCAGGAATTTCATTATTGATTGCTGCTCTTTCTGCAAAAGGAACAAGTACAATTCAGAATATCGAGCAAATCGATCGTGGATACGAGCGTATCGATGAGCGTTTAAGAGCAATCGGCGCAAAAATCGTTAGAGCTTAAATAAAAGTTAGCCACGAATTACACAAATTGCACTAATTTTTAATTTTTGAAATTCAATTACACGAATTTAATTTTTAAAAATTAATGAAATAAAACACAATGTTAGTCTTCGTGTAATTTGTGTAATTCGTGGCAAAAAAATAAATGTCTTTAAATGACAAACGAACAAAAAGCTATAAAAGCTACTATCTTTAGTATAGTTGGAAACACCTGCTTGGCCCTTATAAAAGGTCTTGCAGGTTTTTTTGGCAATTCTTATGCCTTAATTGCAGACGCAATTGAATCAACGACGGATATATTTGCGTCTTTTTTGGTGCTGTTTGGAATCAAATATTCGAACAAACCAGCAGATGAAAATCACCCTTATGGTCATGGCCGTGCAGAACCTCTAATTACGTTTTTGGTTGTAGGTTTTTTGATTACTTCGGCAACTATTATTGGTTACGAAAGTATTGCCAATATAGGCACTTCACACGATTTGCCTAAATCTTGGACCTTGTATGTTTTAGGTGCTATTATTATTTGGAAAGAATACTCTTTTCGTTTGGTGATGAAAAGAAGCAAACAAACCAATAGTACTTCTCTAGCTGCCGATGCTTGGCATCATAGAAGCGATGCAATAACTTCTGTAGCAGCTTTTATCGGGATTTCGATTGCTTTAATTATGGGAAAAGGCTACGAATCTGCAGATGATTGGGCTGCACTTTTTGCGGCTTTTTTTATTCTCTACAATAGTTATAAAATTTTCAGACCTGCACTTGGAGAAATCATGGATGAAAATCTAAACGATGATTTGGTAGAAGAAATTCGTGTTGTTGCCTTGACAGTTCCTGGAATACTTGGAACAGAAAAATGTTACATACGAAAAGCTGGAATGCGTTATCATGTCGATCTTCACGCAATAGTTTCAGCTAAAATTTCTGTTAAAGAAGGTCATGATTTATCTCACAAATTACAAGATACATTGAAAGAACAAATTCCGCAGTTAGGAAATGTTTTGATACATATAGAGCCAGATGATTATTCTTAAGGTGCAAAGTTGCAAAGGTTTAAAGGTGCGAAGGTTTAAAGGTGCGAAGGTTTTTTCGCTGAAACTTTTATCAAAGATTGAAATAAAAAATCCGTTTATTATATTAAATAAGCGGATTTTCTATTTGATATATTTGTCTGCTGAGCGTCATGAAGCTTCGAAAAGAAATCTCACAAAGCATTTAAACTCTGAGCCTTTGTCTCTCAGGACCTTAGCATCTTTAATCCAACGCATTTAAAATCTTCAAGCCAAAAACCACCCCATTTTGCTGAATGCCGCCTTGGTAAGAATGAACATAATCGACTCGGAATAATTTGAATTTTCCAAAGCCTAGATTGTCTAATCCAACAGTAAACTCAGAATATGGCTTTCTGTCTGGAATTGCTAAAGCGTGAAAACCAACATTCATTGTCGATTTCAGAAGATTCAACAGCGGAATTTTATTCATGATAAAACCAGTATCATTATATTCTGTGTGTATTTCAAAATAACTATCGTTTGTGCTGTTAGAATAATAAGGCATCATATTAAAGACATTCAAATAGCGATCACTTGTTCCGATGTGAGTTTGATTTCCATTAAAATGTCTATAATCGATAAACGAAATGTTTTCGGCATTAAAGAATTTTCCTCCTCTAAAATTGGTTCCTAAAAGACCTTTATTTCCAAGTGATAAATCGTATTGGACAGAAGCACCGATTCTTTCATATTCATATTTTTTTTCACTTGCCGCGAAAGCTTTTTCAAATGCCAGATAAACTGTAGGATATTTGTCGTTTTTAATGTTGAATCTTCCGTCTGGCCTTGAGATGTATTTACTGCCGAAATTGATTCTTGTTGTCACGAGAGCTTTAAACAAATGATGCTGATCAAATGCTGGAGTTGTAAAATCGTTTGGCGCCAAAGGATTATTAGATGAGTAAACATCATCTTTTTTAAAGAAAGAATAATCGGTTGTGTTGAAAAGCGGTTTACGCTGTTCGTAACCAACTTTTCCGGTAAGATTTATTCCATTTGCAATATCTTGTCCGTAATTGATTTCAGCAAATTCTAAGTTATAAAGCTTCATATAATTGTCTTTAAAGAATAAAGAACTTATAGAATTGACAAATTTGCTAATTGGTTCAGCGCTATTAAACTGGGCTGTTTTTACGCCTCCAGAACCCCATATTGTAGCATGATTTATTGTATTGAAACGATGGCTAAATTCACCAATTGCACGAAAACGTTCGTCAGAAAAGCCATAGTTAAAAGTGGTGCTTATTGAAGTGTTTGTTCCTTTTTCTTCATCCCATTTTCTAAAAGAGAAACCAGAATCCAAATTAAAACCCTGAACGGTATTAAAACTCAAAGAAGCAATGTTAAGCAGGCCTTTATAATCAAAGGAATATTTTTTAAATGTGTTTTTGTAATCATAACCCATTAAAATGTCCCAAACCTTAAACTTATTATTTTTAGCATCAATAGAATCTGTATATTTTTTTGATTTTCTAATGGTTTGCAAACTGTCTTTTTTTGCATAATCACTGCTTTCTTCAATTGTTAGCGGAATTGGACGAATTTCGTTCCAGAAAGCATCATCTTTTTTGTTGGCATTAAGTTCAAAAGCAACAATTTCGTTTCCGAAAGTTTTCTTGTCAAAAGAATCAGGAAATTCATAATTGGAGTATACATAGTTGAAATTCCCAGAAAATTTTATTCCAAAAATGCCTGCATTAAAAGAAAGCGTTTGTGCATTCTTAGACCAGATTTTATTTTTGGTATTGTAGCTAAAACTCTGTTTTAGAGTCATCACTTCTGTAAACTCATTTTTCATTCGATACCCTTTAATATCGAGATCAATGGCATAAATCGCAAAACTGTCATCTACAATATAAATATAACCCTCAAAAACTGGTTCTTTATCACGTTTCGGGATAACTTTGATTTTATTAATCTGGTGGTTATTGTCGTCATAAAAAGTGCTTTCTAATTTGTATTTATAATAATTGAAAGCATTATCGGCGATAGGAGAGATAAGTTTTACATCAAAATCTAAAGTATTGTCATAAAAATCATAAGTCGATAAAGCAGCTGTGTTATAGCTATAACCACGATTGTTTCCTGAAATTTTAGAAGCAATAATTTTCTCTTTTAACTTATCAGGTTTTTCAAAAGTGACTTTCGAAATAGTTTCAGATAAATACAAAATCCCTGTTCCTGTTGAATCTAAATTTGAACCCATATCATCGCCTAAATCTACTTTTTTGCCCAAGATCTTTTTAGGTAGATCTTTGACTTTAAACATTCCTTTCGAATAGAAATCGGCTGTGTATCTTCCGGTTTTATCTGAGTTTTCTTTTTTATTTGCTATTGCACTTTTTATAATAGCATTAGCAGGATTGTTTTTAGGATCAATGATAACTTCATTTAAAGCGAAACTTTCTTCCTGAAGGCTAACATCTACATTGACTAGCCTCGTTGCAGCGATAATAGTTACTTTTTTTGTTTTATAGCCTAAATATTGAAAAGTGATAATGTTTCCTCCAATTTCTTTTACATTCAGCTGATATTTTCCCTGCTCATTTGTAGTGGTTCCAGCATAAGTGTTTTCTTCAAAAACGGATACAAAGGGCAGCGGATTTCCTTTATCGTCTGTTACGGTTCCTCTGATTTGAGCAAAATTGGAAAGTGAAAAAAATAGAAAGGCAAGTATAGTATAGTTTCTCATGCAAGTGTGGTATATCTTACAAAAATATAATAAGTTAAATCTGAGCTTATTAATAATTTGTTAAATTCGATAAGTAACTACTGACTTGTTTGTCAGGCTGAGCGTAGTCGAAGGCCCGTCTTTTTCATTAGCCTTCGACTACGCTCAGGATGACATTTGTTGAAAAAAATTATAAAAATGATTGAATAGCCAATTCGTAACTTTTTAGTCCGAAGCCTAAAATAACACCTTTGGCATTTCCAGATAAATACGATTGATGTCTAAAGCTCTCACGAGCGTAAGTATTTGAAATGTGAACCTCAATTACTGGTGTGGTAACGGCTTTCATAGCATCGCCCAAACCGATAGAAGTATGAGTATAGGCTCCAGCGTTTAGAATAATTCCATCAAATGAAAAACCAACTTCCTGAATTTTACCAATCAGTTCGCCTTCAATATTGCTTTGGTAATAAGAAAGTTCAATATTCGGGAACTTTTGTTTCAACGTTTCAAAATAATCTTCAAAAGTCTGGCTTCCATAAACTTCTGGTTCACGTTTTCCTAAAAGGTTTAAATTGGGGCCGTTGATAATGCAGATTTTCATAAAGTAATTTTGTTTTTAATTAAGTGATGCAAAAGCATTTTACATTTCACAAATGACACTTCACATATAAGTGTAAAAATAAAAAAAACCGCACTAATAAATAGAGCGGTTTTTATAAAAGTATGTGATATTCTTTTAGAACATGAATCCAGCAGAAATTTGGAATACAGAGTTTTTAATGTCAGCATTTTTTGAAGCTTCTGTCAATCCTAAGCCGTAACGTCCTTGCAAAAAGATGTTTTCAGTAAGTTTAACACCTAACCCAGCATTAAGACCAAATTCAAAAGTTTCACCATTCTTAACATCAAAATCATTTCTTTCACTTACCAAGAAAGAAGCTTGTGGACCAACTTCTAAGCTAAAAGTGTTGTTTAAGTAAAATTTAGCCATTACTGGAATAGAAATATATCCTAGTTCGTTTTTTACATCTTCACTAACGTCACTAAATTTATAAGATGCACCAACAGTAGAGTATAAAAGCTCTGGCTGAATAGAGAATTTGTCTAATAATTTTACTTCAGCGACCAAACCAGCATGGTAACTAGTAATTCCATCTTTATTAATTTGGTCTGGAAAGTCTCCAGTTTGACTAGCAAAGTTAACCCCTGCTTTTACCCCTAATTTCAATAATTGTGCTTGTACTGCCGCTGATGTTGCAATGAACATAAAAGCTGCTAAAAGTATTTTCTTCATAAAAAGGTTTTTAAAAATTGGTATTTTAAAATGTTATTTAAAGTTCAAAACTACATATTTAGCATTTTATTGCATTATAATTTGCATTAAATAATTACTAAAATTCCCACTCAAATTGATTTTTTACGTTCGAAAAACCTCTTTTATTCTTTCAATGCTTTGATTTTCAATTGTTCAAAACCGGTTTTATTTTTGTCTTATTTTGATACTTTTTAAACTTATTGGGGAGTATGTTTTGTAGGTCTAATCTTAGTTTTGTTGAATATTAATCAAATAATATTTAAAAAAAATTATGAAAAAAATTGTTTTAGCTGCTATTGCAGTAATGACTTTCGGTTGGGCAAATGCTCAAGAACAAACAGCAAAAGGGAAATGGTTAATTGAAACTAATACTTCTTTCGGGGCTACTAATGTTGGTAATACAGGATTTAGTTTGAGATCTGAAGACGGGGAAACGTCATGGGGACTTGGTGCAGAAGGTGGTTACTTTGTTGCTGATAATTTGGCAGTAAAAGCAGGTCTTGGTTATAATGATTTTGGACACAGTGACAATGCATTTTCTTATAAAGTAGGAGCGAAATATTATTTGTTAAATAAATTTCCTCTTGAAGCTTCTTATACAGGAGCAAGCATTAAAGATGCTAATGAAAATCCTTCGTACTTAGGTTTACAAGGAGGATATGCTTGGTTTGTTGGGAAAAATGTTTCTATTGAACCAGGACTTCGTTACAATATTTCAATGAACGAAGATTATGGAAAAGATGTTTTCCAATTCAATATTGGATTTGCATTACACTTTTAAGATTTAGTTAATAGTGTTTTTTAAGAGCCTTTTCAGAAATGAAAGGGCTTTTGTTTTTATTTTAATTGACTTAATCTAAAATTAACAATCAGCGTGATAGTTACTATTTTATTTGTTAAATTCCTAATAAACATTTATGAAGAATATTTTTATATTTGGACTCATTAATTTAACCCAAAACAAATTAGAATGAAAAAAATTATTTTATCTGCCATTGCAATTATGGCTTTTGCATTCACAAATGCACAGTCAACAAGATTTGGAGTAAAAGGTGGTCTTAACATTTCAAGTATTGTTGGAGGAGATGTAGACAATAGTAAATCATTGGTAGGATTTCATGTTGGTGGTTTAGCAGAAATCCATGTAGTTGAAAAGTTTTTTATTCAGCCTGAGCTTTTATTCTCTGCTCAAGGAGCTAAATTTGATGGTCCTTTTGGATCTGACGCAGACTTAAAATTAAATTATTTAAACATTCCTGTATTAGCAAAGTATTACATTGTTGACAAAAAGTTTAGTGTAGAAGCTGGTCCACAACTAGGTATTTTACTATCAGCTAAATCAGATGGTGAAGATTTCAAAGATTATACTAGATCAACAGATTTAGGCTTTAATTTAGGAGCAGGTTATGATTTTACTGAAAATTTCTTTGTAGGTCTTCGTTATACTATCGGTTTGTCTCCTATTTCTGATAGAGATATTGATGATTCAGATGATTACTATGATAGCGCAAAAAATGGTAATTTTCAGATTTCTTTAGGATATAAATTCTAATCTGAATTTTAAAATATTTGAAAAACCTTCCTGATAACGGAAGGTTTTTTTATGTCTCTATTTAAATATGTATTATTTTATTTACTAAAAAAATAAGGCAATACTTAATAAGTATATTTTTATATTTGGCTAAATTATTTAACCAAAACAAATAAAATGAAGAAAATTTTTTTATCTGCGATTGCAGTTATGGCATTTGGTTTTGCAAATGCACAGAATGGGAACTTTAAAGTTGGAGCTCATGCTGGGGTGGTTTTAGGTGATTTAAGAGATTCCTATTCCGCTAATTTAGGTATTGATGTTGCGTATCTCTGGAATGTTGCTGATAAATTTAGCGTTGGAGCAACTACAGGCTATACTGCTTATGTTCCTAAATCTGATAATTATGATTATGGGGATATATCATACAGGATTAAAAGTCCTAATGCTGGTTTTATTCCATTAGCAGCAACTGCACAATATTCAATAACAGATAATTTGTTTTTTGGTGCTGATTTAGGTTATGCAATTTATGCATCAAGTGGAAGCGGAGATGGAGGTGTTTTGTATCAACCTAAATTTGGTTATCAAAACGAAAAAATTGAATTGTTTGCTTCCTATAAAGCAATATCTGATGATGCAACTCTATCTTCTTTAAATATCGGATTTAATTATAAATTTTAGTTTATAGTTTAATGAGTTTTATAAAACCTTCTCTAAGCAGAGAAGGTTTTTTTGTACCAAAAAATTACTTACTTTGTAAATATGAATTGGAGCAGATATATAAAAGATTATCAGTCGTACTTAAGGATTGAGAGAGGTTTGTCTAAAAATACAATCGAAAACTACGGTTTTGATATTGAACGCTTATGTCTTTTTTTAGAAACCAATCAAATTGATGTTTCTCCAATAAAAATTTCCGATGAGACTTTACAGCAATTTATTTATTCAGTAGCTAAGGAGGTGAATCCGAGGTCGCAAGCAAGGATTATTTCGGGTCTTAAAAGCTTCTTTAACTATCTGGTTTTTGAGGATTATAGAAATGATAATCCTTTAGAATTAATTGAAGCGCCAAAAACTGGTCGAAAATTACCTGATACTTTATCACTTCAGGAAATTGATGCTCTAATAGAAACAATCGATTTGAGCACTAATGAAGGAGAGAGAAATAGAGCCATGCTCGAAACTTTATACGGTTGCGGATTACGTGTTTCTGAATTGATTACACTTAAAATTTCAGATCTTTTTTTTGATGAAGGTTTTATTAAAATTACAGGAAAGGGAAACAAGGAAAGGTTTGTGCCAATAGGGCCGTTAACTCAAAAATATATTGAAATTTACAAAAATGCTGTTCGCTCAAATCTCATTATAAAAAAAGGAGCTGAAGATACTTTGTTCTTAAATAGACGAGGAAATCAGTTAACTCGTGCAATGGTGTTTACTATTATCAAAGATCTTGCCCAAAAGATGGGATTAAAAAAAAGTATTAGTCCGCATACACTGAGACATTCTTTTGCAACTCATCTGCTTGAAAATGGTGCTGACCTAAGATCGATTCAATTAATGCTTGGTCATGAATCTATTACAACTACTGAAATCTACGTGCATTTGGATCGCAGTTTTTTAAAAGAAGTAATGCATAGTTTTCATCCTAGGAGGTAATTATTTTTATAATTGTCTATGTTTTTGTTGTGAAAATTTATATATTGTGTTAAAATTTTGTTTTAATTAAAGCGAAAAACAAAGTTGAGTTTGTTTTTTTTGCTTTATTGAATAAGCCCCAATATCTTAATTTACATAAAAGAGTAGCATATGGTTTTTGATTTATATGGAAATGAAGATTGCTTAGAGGTAAATAATTTTTATAAAAAATTGTTGGCCGAAATGCCTGACCTGCTTTTTCAGTTTGTTATTGATGCTGATAATAATTACACGTTTCCCCTTGTAAGTAAATCAGCAGATGAAATATTTGAACTTTCTTCAACGGATTTTAATAATGATATTAAGTTTATAGTTTACGATCGAATTTTACCTCAAGATCGCGAACTTTTTTTTCAGTCTTTAGTCAAAGCTAGAAAAGAAATAAAACCTTGGAAAATTGAATTTAGGGCTACTCTTCCTGAAAAAGGAATTCGCTGGTTCAAAATTGCTGCCAAAACAGAATCTGCAGCAAATGGAAATGTTGTCTTTTATGGGCATGTTTCAGATATTACTGAATTAAAAGATAAAGAAGAAAAGCTTCGAATTTCTGAAGAGCGTTTTCAATTTGCTCTAGATGCATCCACTGCTGGAATTTGGGACTGGGATATGGTTACTAATAGGGTTTTTTACTCTTCTTTGTCTCTTAAAATCTTAGAATTAGAATCTACTGATATTTTTGATGATCCGGAGCGATGGGATAAAATTGTGCACCCTGATGATCTTCCAAAATATTATTCAGATATACATGAACATTTTGACAATAAAATTCCGTTTTATGAAAATTACCATCGTGTAATGACTTCTAGCGGTAATTACAAGTGGATTTTAGATCGCGGAAAAGTAATTAAGCGCGATGAAAACGGAAAGCCTTTGCGTGTAATTGGAACGCATACAGATGTTTCGGCTCAGAAAGAAAAAGAACTTGAGCTTATGAAAACCATGAAGCTATATAGCGATCAAAATAGCCGTTTATTAAACTTTTCGCATATTGTTTCCCATAATCTAAATACACAAGCCGGAAATATAAAATCAATTTTAGATCTTATTGATGCCGATGTTAGTAAGCAGACTGTAGCTGAAATGCTGGAATACTTGCGAGCTGTTTCTAACGATCTGAATGAAACTATTTCAAATCTTACTCAAATTGTAAAAACGCAGAGTAATATCAATATTGCTGTCGTTCCGCTAAAACTTTGCGAGTATATCGAGAAAACTATTTCGACGATTAAAGGATATCATCAACAGCGAAAGGTTACTATTATAAACAATGTTCCGAAGTATTTGACGATTAATTTTAATCCTGCTTATATGGAAAGTGTTTTGTTGAATTTTACAACAAACGCGATTAAATATGCACATCCAGATCGAGATCCAATCATTACTTTTGATTTTGCAATCGAACCCGAAGGATTTAAATCGCTTACGATTACAGATAATGGTCTCGGAATCGATTTGAAAATCTACGGTGATTTGCTATTTGGGATGTATAAAACTTTTCATAAACATGAAGAGGCGAGAGGTATTGGTTTATACATTACAAGAAATCAAATTGAAGCAATGAAAGGAACGGTTGCAGTAGAAAGTGAAGTTGGGGTAGGAACAAGTTTTAAAATTATTTTTAATGATATGTAAAACTTAAATTATTATAAAAAATAAAGGCTGTCAATTGACAGCCTTTGTTTTTTTATATTTTCTTTGGATTATTTAGCAATGTTTACAGCTCTTGTTTCTCTAATAACTGTAACTTTTACCTGTCCAGGATAAGTCATTTCTGTTTGAATTTTTTGTGAAATTTCGAAAGATAAGTTTGCAGCATTATCATCAGAAACTTTTTCGCTTTCTACAATTACACGAAGTTCTCTACCAGCTTGAATTGCGTAAGCATTTTTAACTCCGCTGAATCCGTAAGCTACATCTTCAAGGTCTTTCAAACGTTGAATGTAAGAATCAAGAACCTGACGTCTAGCGCCTGGTCTAGCTCCAGAAATAGCATCACAAACCTGAATAATTGGAGACAGTAAAGATTTCATTTCAATCTCATCATGGTGCGCTCCAATTGCGTTGCATACTTCTTCTTTCTCACCGTATTTCTCAGCCCATTGCATACCTAAAAGCGCGTGTGGCAAATCACTTTCTGTATCCGGCACTTTTCCGATATCGTGTAATAAACCAGCTCTTTTTGCTAATTTCACGTTCAATCCTAATTCTGCAGCCATGATACCACAAAGTTTAGAAACCTCTCTTGAGTGCTGTAATAAGTTTTGTCCGTAAGAAGAACGGTATTTCATTCTACCAACCACTTTAATTAATTCTGGGTGTAAGCCGTGAATACCTAAGTCAATAACGGTACGTTTTCCAACTTCAATAATTTCGTCGTCGATTTGTTTTGCAGTTTTTGCAACAACTTCCTCAATACGAGCTGGGTGAATACGTCCGTCAGTTACTAATTTGTGTAAAGACAGACGAGCAATTTCTCTACGAACAGGATCGAAACAAGAAAGGATAATAGCTTCTGGTGTGTCATCAACAATAATTTCCACTCCAGTTGCAGCTTCAAGCGCTCTAATGTTACGTCCTTCACGTCCAATAATACGTCCTTTTACATCATCAGATTCAATGTTGAAAACAGATACACAGTTTTCAACTGCTTCTTCTGTTCCAACTCTTTGGATCGTATTAATGATGATTTTTTTAGCTTCCTGCTGTGCAGTAAGTTTTGCCTCTTCAATTGTTTCTTGAATATGAGACATTGCTTTTGTTTTAGCTTCAGCTTTTAAACCTTCTACCAATTGTTCTTTAGCTTCTTCAGCAGAAAGACCAGAGATAACCTCTAATTGCTGTAACTGGCTTTTGTGAAGTTTGTCAACTTCAGCCTGTTTTTTGTCTAAAACCTCAATTTTATTGTTGTATTCAGCTGTTTTAGCTTCAAAGTCTTCGTTTACTTTTTTAGCTTTAGAAAGTTCGTTAGAAACTTGAGATTCTTTATCGCGAACGCGTTTTTCTACTTCAGCAACTTTTTTATCGCGTGCTAAAATAACTTGTTCGTGTTCTGATTTAAGTTCGATAAAACGCTCTTTTGCTTGAAGAATTTTATCTTTTTTGATATTTTCTGCTTCTAAATTTGCGTCTTTTAAGATAGAAGCCGCTTCTTTTTTAGCGTTTTTAATTAGGTTTGAAATATTACTTTTCTCGATAATTTTAGCTATTGCAAATCCTGCTGCAATACCTACAATACCAATAATGATCGTTATGATGTCCATGTTTGTTAGGGTTTATATATAAAAAAAGCCTACATTAATTGCTTGTATAAACTCGTAAAGACAAGTTTTGAGCTAACTCACTGTTCAAGTTTCCCAGCCAAATGGAGGGCATACTATAGTAGCGACGATTTGCTCATTCTAAATTGTTAGTGTTGAGTTTACCAAATGTGAACTAATGTAGGCAGTATCTTAGTTTCTGTAAAGAACGTTTAATTTTCGAGATATTGATCTAAAAGCGTGTTTAATCTTTTAATTCTTTCGATAGTCTCTTCTCCATCGATTGCATTATCAATCTGTTTTTGTTCTACTTGCGATGCAAATTGTAATGCACACATGGCTAGAACATCTTGTTTGTCACGAACCGCGTAATTTTCTTCGAACTGCTTAATCATAGCATCAATTTTTTTAGAAGCACTTCTAAGTCCTTCTTCTTGAGCGGGTTCAACCGTAAGTGGGTAAACGCGATCGGCAATTGATATTTTAATTCTAAGCTTTCCGTCCATATTATTAATCTGATAATTGCGCTATGCAGTAATCAATTTCGCGAATTAATGAATTTATTTTAAGCTTTGTCTCTCTCTTGTTATTGTCGCTGCCAAGCAACGAATTGGCTATCTTAAGTGTTTCATTTTGCTTCTTCAAAGCTTCCATTTCCTCAGATTGTTTCTGGATAATTTGCGCAGCTTTGGCTAGTTCTAATCGTAATACTTGATTGTTTTGTTCAAAGGCTTTCGATTTCTCAAAAAGCTTTTCAACTTTATATTCAAGAGTATCAATTATTTCTGCAATTACACTCATTATGCATCCTATTCATTACTTAATCCTACAAAGTTAATATTCCTTTTTATTAATGCAATTTTTTATCGATTTTTTTGCATTAATTTAGATAAATATATTGTAATTCAATTAATTGTGATTTTGAAGCCTTTTTCTTGCTTTTATTGGCTTGTTTTTGCTTATCTTAGCAAAAATGTTGTTTATGAGATTATATGTACTTGCCCTTTTAATTTGTAATTCTGTGTTTGCTCAAACACAATATCCTAAAGATTATTTCCGTCCGCCATTAGATATTCCAATGCAACTTTCTGGTAATTTCGGTGAGTTGAGACCTAATCATTTCCATGCAGGTTTTGATTTAAAGACCAATCAAAGAGAAGGTTTAACTGTACATGCAATTGCTGATGGATATGTGTCAAGAATTAAAATTTCGACATTTGGAAATGGAAAATGTATTTATATCACGCATCCAAACGGGTATACTTCTGTTTATGGGCATTTGCAAACACCAACTGGGGCAATTTTAGATTATGTAAAAAAAACGCATTACAAAGAAAAAGCCTATGAGATTGAAATGTTTCCAAAACCAGACGAACTTCCTGTGAAAAAGGGTGATATAATCGGACTTTCAGGAAACACAGGTTCGTCAGAAGGACCGCATCTTCATTTTGAAATTCGAGATACTAAAACAGAATTTGTTATCAACCCGATTTTCTTTGGCTTTGACCAAAATTTAAAAGATACTAAAAAACCAACCTTATCTAGTTTATATGTTTATCCGTTGGATAATGCTACGGTAAACCAATCTAAACAGCCTCTTCTGGTAAACATGGCGCTTCAAAAAGACGGAACTTATCTAGCTTCAAAAGTTAAGGCAAACGGAAAAATTGGTTTTGGAATTAATGCTATTGATACGGATGATGTGTCACATAACAGAAATGGGGTTTTTAACGTTTCGACTTTTTTAAACGGAAATCAGAATTATAACTATCAATTTAATACTTATTCTTTTGATGAAATGCGCTACATCAACGCTTTGATTGATTATTCTCGATATAAAAAATCTGGACAGCGTGTTCAGAAACTTTTTATGAAAACGCCTTTCGCTTTAAGTATTATTAAAACCGATTCACTTCGCGGTATTGTAAAAGCAGAATCTAATTTAACTTCAAATTACAAAATCGAGGTTTCAGATTATTTTGGGAATATGAATTCGATCACGGTTCCAATTGAGTTTGATACTGCAACACCTCTTGTGGAGTCAGAGTCAGTTAACGGAAAGTATTTTATAAAATATAATAGAGATGCCAATTTTGAGAAAGATAACATGTCGGTTTTCTTTCCTGCTGGAACTTTCTACGATGATTTTAATATGAATTTTGATGTTAGAAGTAATAAACTTTTTATTCATGACGATACGGTTCCAGTACATTCTAATTTTACAATTACCATAAAAGATGATACTTATCCAGAATCATTAAGAGATAAACTTTATATTGGTAAAGGGACAAGTTATAACGGAACAATCAGAAAAGGAGATGTTTTTACTGCGAAAGCAAAAATATTAGGTACATACGGCTTAGTTCTCGATACAATTCCGCCAGTTATTAAAATTGCAAAACCAATTGAAGGAAAATGGATTAGCGATCAAAAGAAAATTGATTTAACGATAAGCGATTCTCTGTCTGGCATAAAATCTTATAATGGCTATTTGAACGGAAGTTGGGTCTTGTTTGAATACGAAAATAAAGCCAGAAGAATTACGCATACTTTTGACGATCAATATTTAGCAGAAGGTGAAAACGTATTAAAAGTTGAAGTTGTTGATAATGTAGGAAATACTACTATCTTTGAAACTCGTTTTTTTAGAAGTCAACAAAAATAAAACTCCAAAATCTTTGAATTACAACAGGTTTACATTCGTTTTTCTTTTTTTATTTTTCAGCTGTATTGCTTTAGCTCAAAATGCCCGCGTAAAAGGGATAATTTTAGATGTGGAAAAACATCCTGTTGGGGGCGTAAATATTTCGTCTCAAGGAACTGCTGGGCAATCTGATGCAAATGGATTTTATGAAATTGAAATTCCATCAAACAAAAAGGTTTCGCTGATTTTTACTCACGTTTCTTTAAAAATGATGAGTTTGACGGTCAGTTTAAAAACAAATGAAGTATTTGTTTTTAATCCGATTATGAGTAATTCGGAAGAGCAAATGGGAGAAGTTTTTGTTTCTTCTGGAAACAGAAAAAGAGTTCAGGGAATTACTTCGGTTGATACTGAAACCATAAAAAAGATTCCAGGCGCCAACGCAGGAATCGAAAATATTCTGAAAACGCTTCCTGGTGTTAATTCAAATAACGAATTGAGCACTCAATATATGGTTCGTGGCGGAAATTATGACGAAAATCTGGTTTATGTAAATGAAGTAGAAGTATATCGTCCGTTTTTAATTCGCTCGGGACAGCAGGAAGGACTTAGTTTTACCAATACAGATTTAGTCCAAAATGTTGAATTTTCTGCGGGTGGATTTCAGGCAAAGTTCGGCGATAAATTATCTTCTGTTTTGGATATTACATATCGAAAGCCAACTCAGTTTGGGGCAGCTTTTGAAGCCAGTTTTTTAGGAGGAAGCGCTGCAGTCGATTTAGTTTCAAAAAATAAAAAATGGTCTGCGGTAACAGGAGTTCGTTACAGAAATAATAGTCTTTTGGTAAATAGCCAAGATACAGATACTAATTATAAGCCAACTTTTGCCGATATTCAAACCAATGTGAATTATGATATTTCTGAAAAATGGCAAATGAGCTTTTTAGGAAATATTTCTCAAAACAAATATTCGTATGAGCCTTTAGTTCGTCAGACTAATTTTGGTACTTTAGATCAGCCAATGGCACTTGCAGTTTATTACGACGGACAGGAAAAAGATCAATATAATACTTATTTTGGAGCTTTAAAAACTACTTTTAAAGCATCGCCAACGCTTACTCTGAAATTAATTGGATCTTTGTTTCATACCACAGAACAAGAGCATTTTGATATTTTGGCACAATATCGTTTAGGGAATGTAAATGCTGAAGATCCAGAAAATGCATCTGCAGTTGATTTTACTCGCGGAATTGGTTCTCAGCTGAATCATGCCCGAAATGATTTGGATGCCCTAATCGCAAATATTGAATTGAAAGGAACTAAAGATTGGAAAGAAAGCCAGTTGGAATTTGGTTTAAAATATACTAGGGAATCTATTCGAGATCGAGTAGTGGAGTGGGAAGTTATTGACTCGGCAGGATTTTCTATAAATCCGCCTTTAGTCATTCTTCCAAAAAATAATCAGCCTTATACACCTTATACAGGACCGCTTTTGCCATATCAAAATATTCGGGCGACCAATTTTAATACCATAAATCGATTCTCAGGTTACGCTCAATGGAACAAACAATCAGAAATTGGTTCGAGCCAGATCTGGTATCATTTGGGAGCGCGTTTTCAAGGCTGGAATGTTGCGGGAGCTTTAGAAGAAGGAAAAACACAGTTTGTGGTAAGTCCGCGTGCGCAATTTGCGATAAAGCCAGATTGGGATCGTGATATGGTTTTCAGGATTTCAGGCGGCTTATATCATCAACCTCCGTTTTATAGAGAATTGCGAGATTTGGAAGGAGTTGTGAATCCGAATGTGAAAGCTCAGGAAGCTGTTCATGTCGTTTTAGGGAACGATTATAATTTTAAAATGTGGAATCGTCCTTTTAAATGGGTGACGGAGCTGTATTATAAATCACTTTCTGATGTAAATGTGTATTCGATTGATAATGTTCGAATTCGCTACGTTGCCAATAACAATGCAAAAGCCTATGCGCAAGGTCTTGATTTTAGATTAAATGGAGAGTTTGTGCCGGGAACTGAATCTTGGATAAGTTTTGGATATTTGAAAACCGAAGAAAATTACGAAAATAGAGGCTATATTGCTCGTCCGACGGATCAGCGTTTGAAATTTGCAATGCTTTTTCAAGACTACATGCCGAATATTCCAAGTGTAAAAGTGTATTTGAATTTAGTTTATAATACAGGATTGCCAGGAGGTGCGCCAGCATATTCAGATCCGTATTTATATCAAAACCGATTGAATGATTACAGAAGAGCTGATATTGGTTTTGCAAAGGTTTTTGTTGACGCAAGTACGCAAAACACAAAAAAAGGCTGGCTGAAAAACTTTAAAGAATTAGCTGTTGGATTGGAAATTTTCAATCTTTTCAATAATCAAAACGCTATTACCAATACTTGGGTTCGTGATGTGTATTCAAAAAATCAATATGCGATTCCAAATTATATGACTTCGAGGGTTTTTAACGTTAAGATAAATGCGAGGTTGTAATCTGCTTCGTAATTGTTCAGTAAAATTCAATAAAACTCAAAAATACAATCAAAAATAGTATATTTGATAATCGTATATAATCATTGTAGATGAAAAAGTATTTTAAATATATCGCCCTAATACTTATCGGAACAGTAATAAGTTGCCGAGAAGAAGTTCAAAAACCGAAAGTAAGTTATGGCGCTTCAAACAAAGTAAGTGTTACTAAAGCCGATACAACTCAAATTGAAATAGCAGATTTGCCAATTCAAATGGAAGGAACTAATTATTTAATTCATCCAGTTGGAGATTTAAGAGTTTTTGAAAGAGGATCTAAAGCTAGATTTGGTTCGTCGAGCGTAAATGATGTGAGTTTTACAATTTCTAATTTAGGCGAATATGAAATAACGGGATATCTGCAGAATTTAAAATTCCAAAAAGTAGATTCAGATTCTATCCGACCTTTATCTGATAAACCAGTTTTGATTTTAACTGCTACGTATTTAAAAACGGTTGCAGACAAAACACATAATAACGTGATGGTTTACACGCTTACGGATTCTGATACCAATAAAGATGGTAAAATAGATACTAGCGACATTAAAACTTTATATTTAAGTGACATCAGCGGAGAAAATTTTACCAAAGTTTCAGCTGATTTACAAGAGTTGGTCGATTGGAGTTTAATTGAATCTAAAAACCGTTTATATTTTAGAACTATTGAAGATACCAATCAAAACGGTCAGTTTGATAAAAATGATGTTCTTCATTACAATTATATAGATTTGGCTTCTAAAAAATGGGAAGTGAAAAGTTATAAACCTATCTAAGTTGCTAAGGTTTTTAAGATTCTAAGATTCTAAGTTTTTTGCCACAGATTAAAAGGATTAAAAAGATTTTTTATAAAAGAGAGAGGCTGTTTCAATTTATTGAAACAGCCTCTCTCTTTTAAATTGTTTTCCATAATGAAAACAACGTTTTCCATTTTTATGTCTAGACTCGTTCATTCCGTAGGAATGTTTGATCGGTAGAAAAAAATCATGCCAGCCAATTTACGTTCCGTAGGAACGTTTGGTGTGTTGGATTGTCAAAAAAAATGTCTAAATCAAACGTTCCTACGGAACGTAAAATCAACCAAAATGATATAATTTTTCTACCAATGAAATGTTCCTACGGAACATAATCAAATCAGAAACGGGAAAAAATCTTTTTAATCCTTTTAATCTGTGGCAAGAAAAAAAACTTAGAATCTTAGCGTCTCAGTATCTTAGCAACTTCAAATTAATATATCACTTTCCAAGTCTGATTTTTCAATTTCGAAACCAAAACCTAAGCGTTCTACTAACTCGATTACTAGTTTTTTGTACCAGTTTTCAGATTTCGGGTGAATGTATATTTTTTCGATCAATTGATTGATGTCGACATTGATTTTTAATCCGTCGTTTAATTTGATGTCGCTTTTTGAAGTATCACTCAGAATCCTGACTTCTCTTTCGTATTGAAAACTTTTTCTTTTAAATAAAAACGGAAAGAATAAATCATCAAACGGAATATATTCTTTTTTATAATCGATGTAGTTTACTTCGCCAATATACTGATCAAAATTGTTTTCAGGTCTCACAGCTTTCTGTAATCTTCTAATGGTAGACTGAATGGCTAAGCCTTCGTTGTTTTTGGTAAAAATCTGCCACATCGCAAAAGATTCATATTCGTTAATATGCCAACTGCTAATCGCTACTTTTTCGCGATGCGTTTTGTAGTAATTTAAAAATTCGGGATTATCTGCGGCAAGTTTTTTAATCTCTTCGTAAGTGGGTTCGCTAAAAGTACCTTCATATTGGTCTTCAAACTTGTCTGAACGCGACATAAAAAGTTTCTTCGAAAGCAATAAATCAAGAAATTTGGATAGGTCTAAATATTTCCAAACAATAGTATCGGGATCATCGGGAAGTTTTATGTTGGGGTTGTTAAGATACATTTTCTGAAAGAATTTAGTTTCAATCGTTAACTATCCTAAAGTTATAAAAATAAACACAGATTAAAGAAATTAAACTGAGTTTTAATATTTCCTTAATCTGTGTTAGATTATTTGGGTATGTAAAAATCTTATGATTCGAAAGACTGCATGGTTACCAATTTATTATAAGTTCCGTTGTGAGCAATCAGTTCTTCATGAGTTCCCTGTTCAACGATTTTTCCTTTTTGCATTACCACAATCACATCTGCTTTTTGAATCGTAGAAAGACGGTGTGCAATTACAATCGAAGTTCTGTTTTGCATCATGTTTTCAAGCGCAACCTGAACAAATTTTTCGCTTTCTGTATCCAATGCCGATGTTGCTTCGTCCAAAATCATAATAGGTGGGTTCTTCAATACTGCTCTTGCAATAGATAAACGCTGTTTTTGTCCTCCAGAAAGCTTATTTCCGCTATCTCCGATATTGGTGTAGATTCCTTGCGGAAGATCTTTTACAAACTCATAAGCATTAGCAATTTTAAGAGCTTCAATAATTTCGTCATCAGTTGCATCTAGTTTACCTAAAGAAATATTGGCTTTGATTGTATCATTAAATAAGATACTGTCTTGCGTTACTAATCCCATCAAGCTTCGAAGCGATTGCAAATTCATGTCTTTAATGTTGATTCCGTCAATAGAAATGGCTCCATCATTAACATCGTAAAAACGAGTCAATAAATTGGCAATAGTACTTTTTCCACTTCCAGATTGACCAACTAATGCAACAGTTTGTCCTTTTTTAATTTGAAGAGAAAAGTCTTTTAAAACGGTTTCTTCTTCATATTTGAAATTGACATTTTGAACATTGATATTATCATCAAAAGTTGTCTTTTCTACTGCATTTTCTTTAGAAACAATTGTGTTTTCTTGCTCTAAAATTTCAAGAACACGTTCTGCAGCTGCATTTCCTCTTTTTACTCCATAAGAAGCTTTAGAAATGGCTTTTGCAGGAGTCAGGATGTTGTATGCTAATCCCATGTAGGCGATAAATGCTGCGCCTTCTAAAGTTTTATCTATCAAAACCATCTGACCTCCATACCAAAGTAAAATAGCAATTACGGTAATTCCCATAAATTCACTCGCTGGTGAAGCTAGGTTTTGACGGTTTCCAATGCTATTTGATAAAGAGAAAAAGCGGTCTGTCGAATTTTGGAAAACGTTATTAAAATAATTTTCAGCATTGTATCCTTTTACCACTTTTAATCCTCCAATTGTTTCTTCAATAGTAGAAAGGAATTTTCCTTGTTCTTCTTGCGCTTTGGTAGATTGTTTTTTAAGCTGTTTTCCGATCAATGAAATGATATATCCAGAAACGGGAATAAAAATGAAAACAAATAAAGTCAGTTTGGCACTAATGACAAGCATAGCGATGATCGTAAAAATAATCGTTAAAGGTTCTTTTACGATAAGCTCTAAAATTGCTAAAAATGAATTTTGGACCTCGTTTACGTCAGCTGAAATTCTAGAAATTACATCGCCCTTTCTTTTTTCAGAATAAAATGCCAAAGGGAGTTCTAATGTTTTTTTGTACAATGCATTCCTCATGTCTTTTAAAACACCATTTCTTAAGAAATTAATGAAAAACATAGCCAAGTAATCAGCTAAGTTTTTTAATAAAAAAATGGAGATGATTATGGCAACCATTATAGATAGCACATATCCAGATTCGTGAGTTCCTTTTGAAGTAGTAATATAGTAGCTTAAGTAATTTTCTCCATATTCTTTAATATTCAAAATTCCCGTGTATAAAGGTTTTTCGTAGTTTTCTTTGGTTTTGTCAAATAAAACTTGAAGCATTGGAATTAAGGCAATGAACGAAAGTGTGCTGAAAAGCGCATATAAAATATTAAAAAAGATATTTAAGAATGCGTATCTTTTATAAGGGTATATAAAAGGGACTATTTTTTTGAAATTACTCATTTATTTTTGGATGTTATTTTTTCTGCTTGGTTATGCTTGTCTGAGTTTTAGCATTATTTTTTCTGTGATAATGAATTCGCGTTAACGAATTTTTACTGCACAAAATTAATCCAATTGGACTGTTTTCAATTTCTTTTTAGTTTTTTTTATAAAAAAACTCTGATTTTGCATCTTCTAAGAAATGCAAATCAGAGTTTTAAATATTGGACTCCTTGTTTTTAAAGACTATTTGCAAATGGAAATATTTTCAAAAAAAGGATTTATTTAATTCAACTGCATATCTGCAATAATGTTCTGGATTTTCTGATCTAAGAAACTTTCTGCTTCGTCAAAATCTGAAACTGATTCTATTTCTGCATTTACACTGATATAGAATTTGATTTTAGGCTCAGTTCCGCTTGGTCTTGCGCAAATTTTAGAACCATCCTCTGTATAATAAATCAATACATTCGATTTCGGAATATCCATTGTAGATTCTGAACCATCTAATAAATTTAAGGCAATAGATGATTGATAATCTTCAACCATAATAACTCTTTGTCCGTTGATTTCTTTCAAAGGGTTTTGGCGTAAATCGATCATCATTTGGTTGATTTCCTGTAAACCTTCCATTCCTTTTTTGGTTAAAGAAACTAAGAATTCTTTGTAGAAACCATTTTCAACATAAAGCTGTAAAAGTTCTTTGTAAACAGAGCTTCCTGCAGCTTTTGCTTGAGCGGCAACTTCGCATATTAATAAAGTTGCAGCAACAGCATCTTTATCTCTAACGGCATCACCAACCATAAATCCGAAACTTTCTTCGCCTCCTCCGATAAATTCTAGTTCAGGAAAATCTTTGATCATTTTTGCGATCCATTTGAAACCTGTCAATCCAACTTTGCACTCAACACCGTAGCTTGTTGCCAATTCCATCATCATTGGAGTTGAAACAATTGTAGAGCCAACGAATTGTTTTCCGTTAAGTTTACCTGCTTTTTTCCATTGTTTCAATAAGAACGAAGTCATTAAAACCATAGTTTGGTTTCCGTTCAATAGAATCATTTTACCGTCATTATTACGAACAGCAACTCCTAAACGGTCGCAGTCAGGATCTGTCCCAACTACAATATCAGAATTTGTTTTATCTGCTAATGCCAAAGCCATTGTTAAAGCTTCTGGTTCTTCTGGGTTTGGCGATTTTACTGTAGGGAAATCTCCGTCTGGCACAGCTTGTTCAGGAACAATATGAACATTTTTGTATCCAGCCTGAGATAAAACGTCTGGAATAGATTTTATAGAAGTTCCGTGCAGTGAAGTAAAAACAATGTGAAGATTGTCTTTGGCTTCAGCCGGAGTATTAAAACTTGCGTTTTCGATAGATGATTTTATAAATGCTTTGTCAAGTTCGGTATCGATGTACTGAATCAAATTTTCGTTTGCGTTAAATTTGATTTTGTCATAACCTAAACTTTCAATCACATTGACAATTTCTTTGTCTTGTGGAGGAACGATTTGTCCTCCATCTTGCCAATATACTTTGTATCCGTTATATTCTGGTGGATTGTGAGAAGCTGTTAAAACAATTCCGCACTGGCATTTTAAATATTTAAGAGCAAAAGACAATTCTGGAGTTGGTCTCAAATCAGAAAATAAGTAAACTTGAATTCCGTTTGCTGAGAAAACATCAGCTACGACTTTTGCTAAAGTATTACTGTTATGACGGCAATCGTAAGCTATTACTACTTTTAAAGGTTCGTTTGGAAAAACTTTGTGCAGGTAATCAGATAATCCCTGAGTGTTTTTTCCAAGCGTGTATTTATTGATTCTATTGTCACCAACGCCCATAACACCACGCATTCCTCCAGTTCCGAATTCTAAGTTTTTGTAAAAACTTTCTTCAAGTTCTTTGGGAGAAGTTGTCATTAATTCTTTAACTGCGGCTTGTGTTTCTTGGTCAAATGTTGGCGTTAACCATTCATTGACTGCGTTTAGTATGTTTGGTGCGATATTCATTTTAGATTTCGTTTTATGTTTGTTTAAAATAGTTTGTTATGGAGGGTAAAATGTGCTTTATGTAATATTTTTACAGCTTAATGAAAATATTGTTGAAAAAGCTTTTTTAAAAATTAACCTCTCGTGCTACTTTATATCTTGCTTCGTTATTTTTTGTTCTTAAAATAATTTCCCCTAGGAATCCTGCTAAAAAAAGCTGAGTTCCAAGAATCATGGTTGTTAAAGCAATATAAAACCATGGATTGTTTGTAACCAAGCTGTATTTCATTCCTGTATACATATGGTATAGTTTAGAAATCCCAATGTATCCAGCTGCTAAAAATCCGATAATAAACATTAAAGAACCCATAGCGCCAAATAGGTGCATTGGTCTTTTTCCGAATCTTGATAAAAACCAAATGGTAATCAAATCTAGGAAACCGTTTATAAAACGTTCCATTCCGAATTTAGTTTCACCATATTTTCTAGCTTGGTGAATAACCACTTTTTCGCCAATTTTTCCGAATCCAGCATTTTTAGCCAAAACCGGAATATAGCGGTGCATTTCGCCAGAAACTTCAATGTTTTTTACCACGACATTTTTATAAGCTTTCAATCCGCAGTTAAAATCATTCAATTCAACGCCAGAAGTTTTTCTGGCAGCCCAGTTGAATAATTTTGAAGGAAGATTTTTTGCCACAACAGAATCGTAACGTTTCTTTTTCCAGCCAGAAACCAAATCGAATTTCTGAGCTGTAATCATTTCGTACAATTCAGGAATTTCGTCTGGACTGTCTTGCAAGTCGGCATCCATGGTAATGATAACATCACCCTTCGCTTTTGCAAAACCAGCATGTAAAGCCTGAGATTTCCCGAAGTTTTTCATGAAACGAATTCCTTTTACATTTGGATTTTCGTTAGAGAAACCTTCAATAATCTGCCAAGAATTATCTGTACTACCATCATCTACAAAAATGATTTCATAAGAGTAATTGTTAGACTGCATCACTTTAATGATCCAAGTGTAGAGTTCTTTAAGTGATTCCTCCTCGTTTAGAAGCGGTATAAGTATAGATAAATTCATTTATATTTTTATTCTTGTGTAGATTTGCTTTTAAAAAATGCTGCGAAAATTAATCCGAAAATTGCGCTTACAACCATAGCAAAAACAGATCCTTTTAATAATTCAAAAGTAGAATACGGATTGCTTTCTTTCATTTTGGCAACAGCTTCATTAATTGCTGAAGCAGGCGTGCCAAATTTCTGCATCATACCAACAGTATATTTGATCATGATTTCGCTCAAAGTATCTTTTGCGCCTGGATCAACTACATTAAATAATACAATGTTGAAAGTTGTAGATATTAAAATACCGATTACTGCAGCTATAAAATAAGTAGTAAAAGCATCTTTAAAAGGAAAAACACCGTTTAAATCTTTCTTAGTTTTAGAAAGTAGAATGATACTAATTGTAAGGCTTATTACGATTCCTAGTATTCCCATCCACCAAGCTGTAAATAGATTTAAATCAACAGCATAGATTGTAGCGGTAACCAAAGCCGATGCAATTCCTATCATTACACCATACGTAACTCCATTCTTTTTTATAACTTCATTAATCATATTTCGATATGTTTAAAATTAATCCACAAATATAGTAATTCCCACTATAATCGGATATAAAAAAAGCTTTTCGAAATAAACTAAAAAAAAGTAAGCTAACTGTTTGTTTATTAAAAAAGAATTGTAAATTTGTACACTCAAAAATAATTAAATTTTTAAACAAAAAAGAGTATTGCTTGTTTATACCTTTTTCTAACCATGAAAAAGCTTCAAAATAAAAATACTCCAAACAATAAATAAAAGAAAAGATGAAAAAAGGAATTCACCCAGAAAATTACAGATTAGTTGCATTTAAAGACATGTCTAACGATGAGGTTTTTATCACTAAATCTACTGCAGATACAAGAGAAACAATTGAAGTTGACGGAGTTGAGTATCCAGTTGTAAAAATGGAGATTTCTAGAACATCTCACCCTTTTTATACTGGTAAATCTAAACTTATCGATACTGCAGGACGTATTGATAAATTCAAAACTAAATATGCTAAACACGCTAAAAAATAATAGCTGTTTTAAATTATACAAAAGCCTTCCAATTCTGGGAGGCTTTTTTTTATGCGCCGATTTTTGATAATTAAAAGGAAGGGAATCTGATTTTAATATAGCCCGTGGTTTCAACCACGGGAAACGTATTGCAAATACATTGCGTTCCAGCGGTTGAAACCGCTGGCTATGTTTTTAGATGAGATTGTTTTTGATGCTGTTTAAAAAAGATAATTTCTCCTTAATAATAAAATATAGCTCGTGGTTTCAACCACGGGGAACGTATTGAGAGTATGTAGTGTTCTAGCGGTTGAAACTGCTGGTTGTGTTTTTCCTGAGGATTGAACAATCAAGCTATTCAGCTTGTCAAATAATCTTAATTTGGATGAACTAAGATTAAGAGTAATTTAAAAATTTGTGAATTCGTGGCTATTTACATATAAACATGATTAATGTAACGTATAAATATTTGTAACTTTGGAGCCTGGTAACCAAATCAAATTTTAACAAACACTCAATTATTTATGAACTACATTCTTTTCGACGGTCCCGTTCGAAATGCTTTATTACCCTTTACTTTTACACGGCCAGTAGCTGATATTTTGGTAGGAATTATGACAATTCGCCAGAAATGGGAGAAATATCTAGGTTCTACAATCACTACAATAACCGAAGAATATTTGTCTGAAAAATTTCCAATGGTTGAAATGGAAGAAAATGTAATGATCAATGCAGCGTATTTGCCAAATGATATTCTTGCGGAGATGGTTTCTAATTTGACAGAAAATCAGGCAATTTTTAAAGGAGAAGATGTAATTGCGTTTTTTGCTAGCGAAAATCAGGAAGAAGTCGATTTTGATTCTTACGAAATTATTCAATACAACGAAGATTGTATTACAATAGAGCATACTTGGGATATTTTTTCTAAAAACGATGCAGCAATTCGTCAGGATTTTAAATATCTGACTGAAGACCGCACGTCTCAACCAATTCCTAAAAGTGTTAATGTAATTTCGCCTGAGAATATTTTTATCGAAGAAGGGGCAAAACTAGAGTTTGTAACCTTAAATGCATCAACTGGACCTATATATATAGGTAAGAATACCGAAATTATGGAAGGAACCGTAATTCGTGGGCCATTTGCTTTATGCGAAAATGCAATGGTAAAAATGTCGGCTAAAGTTTATGGTGCAACAACTGTTGGGCCTGGAAGCCGAATAGGGGGTGAGGTTAAGAACTCAGTTCTTTTTGCTAATTCAAATAAAGGGCACGAAGGATTTTTAGGAGATTCTGTTTTAGGAGAATGGTGCAATATTGGAGCTGATTCTAATAATTCAAACCTAAAAAATAATTACGAAGAAGTAAAATTATGGAGCTACGAAACAGAAGGTTTTGCTAGAACAGGACTTCAGTTTTGCGGTTTAATGATGGGAGATCATAGTAAATGCGGAATCAACACGATGTTTAATACAGGAACTGTCGTTGGTGTAAGCGCGAATATTTTTGGAAGCGGATTTCCTCGCAACTTTGTTCCAAGTTTTTCTTGGGGTGGCGCAGCAGGTTTTACAACTTATGTAACCAAAAAAGCTTTCGAAACTGCAAGATTGGTAATGAGCCGAAGAAATATTGAGTTCGATGTAACTGAAGCTGCAATAATGGAACATATTTTTGAAGAAACTAAAAAATGGAGAAAAGACTGATTTTAATTAGATAATTAGTCAATTAGATAATTTTTGCAAACCCGACAGGTTTTTTAAACCTGTCGGGTTTTATTATTTTAAGGCTTTGAGAATTTTCTAATTGCCACATTATCAAATTGCCATATTTTCTTATTTATCAATCTTAATGAAATCTCCTTTCATGTTGAATTTTAGTTCTAGACCATTGGTTAGTTTTGTTTCATAACCAGAAGATTCAATTTCTATTTTGGTTACATCTTCTTTAGGGAAGTTTGATTTTATATATGTAGCAATTTTTTTGGGAATAATAGATTTTGGTACTTTTCCTGTTTTAGCATCCACTTCTTTCCAGTTTCCTTTTTTGTCAAATTCAATTTCGATTTTATTGTCATACTGAACTTTGTATTCTGTAGAGAGAATCTCTTTGTCTTCCAGTATATAACTCGGTTTTTTAGATCCAAAATGTGTTTTTAAGAAGGTTTGTGCATTTCCTGGTAAAGCTTCTTTTTTAATTACAGTTTTTTGAGCATTTGCAGTAAGTCCAAATAGTAATCCTGCAATTAAGTAGACGGTCAGTTTTAATTTCGTTCTCATATTTTGCTGATTTTTAAAATTATAGGACAAGTTAAGACTAAAATTTTGAAATTTGAAAATCTGAGCAGTTTTATAAATCAATCAAGCTTTTTTTTTTGCCACAGATTAAAAGATTAAAAAGATTTTTTTAGAATATGTATTCTCAAAAAAAAATAATCAGTGAAAATCCTTTAATCTGTGGCAAAAAAAAATATATCTAATTGGCACATTTTCAAAATTATCTAATTATCAAATTGGCACATTATCTAATTAAATCTATCTTTGCAGCACGAAAAAAATGGGTAGTCAGATAAACGATTAACCGATTAAACAAAATTCACAAACACAAATGATTACAGTTAACGATATTTCGGTTCAGTTTGGCGGAACTACACTTTTTAGCGATGTTTCTTTTGCTATTAATGAAAATGATAAAATTGCCCTTATGGGTAAAAATGGTGCGGGGAAATCGACACTTTTAAAGATTATTGCAGGTGCAAACAAGCCTTCTACAGGAAGTATCTCTGCTCCAAAAGAGGCTGTAATCGCTTATTTGCCTCAGCATTTGCTTACTGAAGATGGTGCGACAGTAATGGAAGAAGCATCAAAAGCTTTCAGCGAGATTTTTACAATGAAAGCTGAAATTGATAATATCAATGAGCAATTAACAGTTCGTACTGATTATGAAAGTGACGAATACATGAAATTGATCGAAAGAGTTTCTGACTTAAGCGAGAAATTTTATGCTATTGAAGAAGTTAACTACGAAGCAGAAGTTGAGAAAATATTAGTTGGTTTAGGTTTTGAAAGAGAAGATTTCGCACGTCAAACTTCAGAATTTTCAGGAGGATGGAGAATGCGTATCGAGTTGGCTAAAATTCTTTTAAGAAAACCAGATTTAATTTTACTGGATGAGCCAACAAACCATATGGATATTGAAAGTATTCAATGGTTAGAAGATTTCTTATTGACTCAAGCAAAAGCAGTTGTGGTAATCTCGCACGATAGAGCGTTTGTAGATAATATTACAAATCGTACGATTGAGGTGACAATGGGAAGAATTTACGATTACAAAGCAAAATATTCTCATTATTTAGAATTGAGAAAAGACCGTCGTATCCATCAGCAGAAAGCGTATGATGAACAGCAAAAAATGATTGCTGAAAATCGTGCTTTTATTGAGCGATTTAGAGGAACATTTTCTAAGACAGATGCTGTTCAATCTCGAGTTAAAATGCTTGAGAAACTTGAAATAGTAGAGGTTGATGAAGTAGATACATCTGCATTACGTTTAAAATTCCCACCTGCGGCACGTTCTGGTCAATATCCAGTTATTGTAAAAGAAATGTCTAAAGCTTATGGAGATCATGTTGTTTTTAAAGATGCAAACATTGTAATCGAACGCGGACAGAAAGTAGCTTTTGTTGGAAAAAATGGTGAAGGAAAATCTACCATGATTAAAGCAATCATGAAAGAAATTGGCGTTGATTCTGGAAGTGTTGAAATCGGACATAATGCACAAATCGGATATTTTGCTCAAAATCAAGCCGCTTTATTAGATGAAAATGCTACCATTTTTGAAACTATTGATAGTATTGCGGTTGGAGATATTAGAACGCAAATCAAAAATATTTTAGGCGCTTTCATGTTCCAAGGAGATGATATCACTAAAAAAGTAAAAGTGCTTTCTGGAGGAGAAAAGACTCGTTTAGCAATGATTAAATTATTGTTGGAGCCAGTTAACTTGTTGATTCTGGATGAGCCTTCGAATCACTTGGATATGAAGACTAAAGACATTATTAAAGATGCTTTAAGAGATTTTGACGGAACTTTAATCTTAGTTTCTCACGATCGTGATTTCCTTGACGGATTAGCAACTAAGGTTTTCGAATTCGGAAATAAACGAGTAAAAGAGCATTTTGAAGATGTGGCAGGTTTCTTAGCACATAAGAAAATGGATTCTATGAGAGAAATCGAAAAATAATATTTTTAATATAAAATCTAAAAAGGGCGCAAGTTTTAATCTTGCGCCCTTTTTTATTGCTGTCTATTTTAATAACAGTATTTTAATGCAATTTTTTTTACATAAAATATCTTTTTTTGTTATTTTAGTGTTTCCATTCCGTGTTGACTATAAGCTGTTAACTTTTGATCTCAAGAATAAAGAGCTGATTTTTTTTAAATCGGCTATATAAGCATTAATATTTCAATTTATTTTAAGCCTATGAGTAGAAGTCTACTAATGCCATTTTTTTTTCTTTTTTTAATGCCAATTTTTTTACACGCACAAGGAGATTTGAATCAGGGAGCTGATAAGATAGATAAAAAAGAGGATGGAGAAATAAAATATCCACAGTTTCAGTTAAAAGGACTTCTTCAAGCCAGATATTTAGAAAGTTTTGGAGATAATGTAGATGTTTTAGGAACTCAGCATTCAACAGGAGATGCAACACAAAGTTCTTTTGACATAAAAAGAATGCGTGTTGGATTGAATACCAAATTAAGTGAAACTACAGAAATTGTAATTTTGGTTAATTTGGCAGACTTTAAATCAGATACAAAAGGGAAAGTTCTTGAAAATGCCTACGGAAAATATACTTTCAATAAATATATAGCTTTAACAGGAGGGCAGTTTCGTCCTGCCTTTGGTATTGAGGAGCTTGTTCCAGTAGATATTATTAAATCTTTCGATTTTTCTAATCAATATTATGAATTTGGAAAAAACGGATGGACTAGCTTTCAAATTGGAGCATCGGCAACTGGAGCTTTTGATATTGGGAAAATTCCAGTGAATTATGCTGTTTCGGTTTTAAACGGAAACGGAAAAAATCAGGAAATGGATAAAGATAACGGAAAGCAATATTCTTCGAGATGGGTTTTCGGTTTATCAAAAGAATATGAGATTAATTTAGGTTTAAACGGCGGTTTCGGAAAAGTTTTTAAAGAAGATGTTTTTGCAATTGGAGCAGATTTTACCAGCGATTTTAAATTGACAGATAAATTTAGTTTTGATTTACAGATAGAGTATAAGCAAGGAACAAATCATAATTTATATTATTCCCTGCCAGTTGAAAGCCGAATGGGTAATGTTGCCGATTATCAAATGCGAGGTATTTATTTCTTGCCAAACTTTAGATATACCATAAATTATCAAAAACTCACAGCGCTTGAATTGTCGTGTCGTTACGAAACTTTTGATCCTAGTTACAAAATCAATTCAAACGTACGCACTACTTACACGCCAATGGTCAGTTTAGAATTCGGAAAATCGTATACAGGTCGTATCGAAATGGGATTTGAGATTGACAGATTCGATAAAAGCATTCCAGGTACAACAACCTATGATAATGATTTATTTTTAATTCAGTTGCAGCTCAGAATTTAATTCACTTAATTTTTGTTTTATGAAAGAAGTAAAAATTCCGCAGACTCTAATTACGCTGGCAGTTTTAGTTGCCATTTGGTTTATTCCAGCTCCAGAAGGTGTTGTGATAGAAGCGTGGCATTTATTTGCCATTTTCGTAGCTACTATTTTAGGAATCATCTTAAAAGCGGCTCCGATGGGAACTATGTGTATGATTGCTATTGCTCTAACGGCAATGTCTCAGGTCTTAGCTCCAGGAGATCCTGGAAAGTCGATTACATTGGCATTAAAAGGATTTGGTGATAAAGTAATCTGGCTGATCGGAATTTCATTTTTCATCGCGAGAGGATTTATAAAAACAGGTCTTGGAAATAGAATTGCTTTTTTATTCATAAAAATATTCGGAAAAAGTTCTTTAGGGCTCGCCTATGGTTTAGGATTGGCAGATTTAGTTTTAGCGCCAGCTGTTCCAAGTAATACGGCTAGAGGAGGAGGAATCGTTTATCCGATCATGAAATCTATGTCGATGAGTTTTGGTTCGATGCCAGACAAGCCAGAAACACATAGAAAGTTAGGGGCTTATTTAACTTTGAATAGTTATAACATGAATCTGATTGCTTCTTCTATGTTTTTGACAGGAACAGCAAGTAATCCCATGTGTCAAAAGTTTGCGCTTAATTTAGGAATAAAAATCAGCTGGATGTCATGGGCGGCTGCAGCGATTGTTCCGGGTTTATGTGCTTTTATTGTAATTCCGTTTGTTTTATATAAAATTTACCCGCCAGAATTAAAAAAGACGGGAGATGCGCCACAGATTGCAACACAAAAACTGAAAGAAATGGGAGCGATCACAAGAGATGAATGGATGATGCTGCTTACATTTTTTATTCTTCTTTTCCTTTGGATGACGGGAGATTTGTTTTCTATTGATGCAACAACAACGGCTTTTATCGGATTGGTAATTTTGCTTCTAACTTCAGTTTTGACTTGGGAAGATGTTAAATCAGAAAAAGGGGCCTGGGATACCATTGTTTGGTTTTCTGTTTTGGTTATGATGGCCAGTTCGCTCAATGAATTGGGTTTTATAGCGTGGTTCAGTGATTTGGTAAAAGCACAAATTGGCGGATTAAGCTGGCAAATGGCTTTTCCAATTATTATATTAGTGTATTTCTTTAGCCATTATCTTTTCGCAAGTGCCACTGCGCACGTTGCAGCAATGTACGCAGCTTTACTTGGTGTTGGTGTTTCGCTCGGAATTCCGGGTTTGTTGCTAGCGTTTATGCTTGGTTTTGTCGGATCTCTTTACGGAACTTTAACTCATTATGGCCACGGTCCGGCACCCGTATTTTTCGGGAGCGGTTACGTTGACCTAAAGAGCTGGTGGGTCAAAGGGCTTATAACCGGTTTGGTTATGCTCTTAATCTATATGGTAATAGGAGGATTGTGGCTCCGAATAATTGGATACTTTTAGATTCTAATTCCTGGAGGAAGTAGCTCTTTATATTTAGGATTTTTTTTGAAAAACGAAACAATCTTTGGGTGAATAGGAACTACTCTGTAATTTTTTTCAGAACTTAACTCTAATATGTTTTTAAGTAAAGTGTTGATTGTTTCTTCGTTCTCGAATGAATCAGGTTTGTTGATTTTGGTTAAAAAGATTTTCTTTTCTTGAAATTGATACTCAACTGCCAACATTCCCTCAGGAATGACAGTTTCGAATTGGCGTGCAAATGTGTTGTCTTTGATTTCCATAGTTACAGATGTTTCCATAGTAATTTCTTGTTAGGTTATTGGTAAATAGTGAATTTGGGACTCGAAATACGTATTGAAAGAAAATTCTTTATAAGATTTAAAATCAAAAAATATTTCGAAATGCAAAGGTAATCATTTGATTTTCAATATTAAATTATTTTTTGCAGCTATAAACTTTAAGTTATTGTTTTGAAGTTTGATTTTTTGGGCTAGAAGCAATAAATAGGTCTGAAATTTGATTATCATGATATTAAAAAAAGGTAACTTTATTTTTTAGAATAAATATCCTAATGGTAATTTCATTTTAATGTTATGAGTAAAATTCCAGTTTATTTTATGCCAGGTTTGGCTGCGAGTTCATCTATTTTTGAGAGAATAAAATTGGATGAAAGTATTTTTGAAACACATCTTCTAGAATGGGAAATTCCGAACCCAAAAGAATCTTTATCAGATTATGCGCTTCGAATTAGTAAAAATATAAAACACGAAAATCCTGTTTTAATCGGAGTTTCCTTCGGCGGAATTCTGGTTCAGGAAATTTCGAAGCATATAAAAGCGCGAAAAGTCATTATTATATCAAGTGTAAGAAGCAATCACGAGTTTCCTAGAAGAATGAAAATAGGGAAGTCTACAAAAGCGTATAAGCTAATCCCGATGCAGCTGATTCTTAATGTTGAAAAACTGGCTAAGTTTTCTTTTGGCGAAAAAGTCAATAAGAGAATAAAATTATACGAAAAATTTCTATCTGTACGTGATTTAGGTTATCTACAGTGGGCTGTAGAAAGCGTAATTTTATGGGATCGCGATCAAATTGACGAAAATGTGATTCATATTCATGGAGATCAAGATGATGTTTTTCCGATTAAATATATTGATAAATGCATTTTAGTTAAAGGAGGAACTCATATTATGATTCTCAATAAGTATAAATGGCTGAATGAGAATTTGCCTTCGATAATTTTGGAATAAAATTCCAATTTTTAAATTCCAAATTCCAAATCTTTGTCAAACTTTCAAACTTTGACAAAGATGTATTCAAGAGTGCCTACACATAATCTTGTCATTTCGACCGTAGGGAGAAATCTTCGCAAGTAACTCCGTAAAGTGATTCAAGAAAAAATATGAGAATTAGTATAATAGTTTTGGTGTTAATTTTGGTAGGATGTAAATCTCCAAAGAAAGATTATGATCTTACTTTCTTTAAATGGAATATCCATGATTCGTATTATTTGAAATTTAATTCTTCGGATACGCTTTATTGTGTAGATGCCTCTAGAATTAAGTTAGAGACTTCTTTTGCAATTTTAAATAAAGAGCAAAAAGAAAAAATTCAAAAGGTATTAGATACTATAACTTTTCCAAAGAATGATACTTTTGAAGATATAGTATTTAATGATGGAGAAACTAATGCGTTCGTGTTAAAGAATAGTAAGGAATCTAAAAAGCTTAAAATTTATGGGATTTCTGGGCCTAAACAGTTTTGGCATTTTGGAGAAACATTAGATAAAATTAAGTCCAATCTTCAGTTTTTCAAAATAAATAAAAAAATAGATCTAAGAGAAATTAATAAAATGGTAATTTCAGAAGTGAAATTTGTACCTCGTAAAAGAGATTCTTTAAAATGAATAAATTTATACAAAGTAGTCACAAAGTTTTGTCCTCCTGAGCGAAGTCGAAGGATCACATGCAAGATCCATTCAGTGCGTCTGTACTTTGCGTGTCCTTCGACTTCGCTCAGGAAGACATAAAATGAGAAAATCTAAAATCTAAACTCAACAATCTACAATAAAAAAATCCCAAACTCCTTTTGGAATTTGGGATTTATAGTATTGTGATTTAGAAAATTAGATTTTCTTCATTTGTTCTTTCATCATAGAGATTTGCTCTTTCAGCATACCTTGTTTGTCTAATTTTTTAGCTTCGTTAAGTAAATTAGTCGCTTCAAGCTTTCTTCTGCGTGACATAGCAACTCCAGCAAGGTTTAGTTTAGCTACAGCTAAATCCATATCCATTGATAGTCCAAGCTCGATTGCTTTTTTGAAATGTTTCTCTGCTTGGTTGATATTGGTTTGAGACAACATGATGCCTTGTAAATAGTTTAAGTATCCTTGTTGTTTTCTTACTAATGCACCTTCTGGATTTTTGATATATGATAACCATTTATTAGCTCCTGCGAAGTCTTGTTTTCTTAATTTAAGGAAAGCTAAAAGGATAAATTCATTTTTGAAATAAAGAAAAATCGGAATTGCAGTCAATAAGATAAGGAATATTCCGTTCCCGATATTACTTTCTGTAAATTGCCAAATGCCCGCCACTACAAGAAGTCCGGCCAAAATAAGTTTAATATTCTTGTGAAACATAATTATTGTAAATTTGTGATTGCAAAGATAGTAAAAGGAATTAAAAATATTTTTATAAAAGTGCTTGCCAGAAAAAAAAGTCTTTGTATATTTGCACTCGGTTTTTGAACAACGATATCCAAAACCAAATAAACGAGTTAATAGATACCATTTTTAAAGATACAAAGCAATGAGCAAAAGAACATTTCAACCATCGAAAAGAAAAAGAAGAAATAAGCACGGATTTATGGACAGAATGGCTTCTGCGAATGGAAGAAAAGTTCTAGCGCGTAGAAGAGCAAAAGGAAGACATAAATTAACTGTTTCTAGCGAGCCTAGACACAAAAAATAATGTTTGTATAAACATACATAAGGCGATTACTTTTTTAGTATCGCCTTTTTTTATACCTTTTCGGTAAAATTTTATCCAACTTTCTAGTTTATAATGCACTAGGGAGGTTTTTAAAACGTAAATAACTACACAATACATACAAAATGCCTAAAGACACATCAATAAAATCAGTTTTAATAATAGGTTCAGGACCTATTGTTATTGGCCAAGCTTGCGAATTCGATTATGCGGGATCTCAATCTGCACGCTCGATTCGTGAAGAAGGAATTGAGGTTATCTTGATTAACTCGAATCCAGCGACGATTATGACCGACCCATCTATGGCCGATCATATTTATTTGAAACCTTTAACGACAAAATCGATTATTGAAATTCTTAAGGAACATCCGCAAATTGATGCAGTTTTACCAACAATGGGAGGACAAACAGCATTGAACTTGTGTTTGGAAGCTGAGGAAAAAGGAATCTGGCAGGATTTCGGAGTAAGATTGATCGGTGTTGATGTTAACGCAATTAATATTACTGAGGACAGAGAGCAGTTTAAACAGCTTTTAGAAAAAATTAATGTGCCAACTGCACCAGCAAAAACGGCTACTTCTTACTTAGAAGGAAAAGAAATTGCTCAGGAGTTTGGTTTCCCGCTTGTTATTCGTCCTTCGTTTACACTTGGAGGAACTGGAGCAGCAGTAGTTTACAAAAAAGAAGATTTTGATGAGCTTTTAACTCGCGGACTTGAAGCTTCTCCAATTCACGAAGTTTTAATTGATAAAGCTTTGATGGGATGGAAAGAATATGAATTGGAGCTTTTAAGAGATAAAAATGACAACGTTGTAATTATCTGTTCTATCGAAAATATGGATCCAATGGGAATCCACACTGGAGATTCGATTACAGTTGCGCCAGCGATGACATTATCAGATACAACTTTCCAAAAATTACGTGACTACGCTATCTTAATGATGAGAAGTATCGGAAATTTTGCTGGAGGATGTAACGTACAATTTGCAGTTTCTCCAGACGAAAAAGAAGATATCGTAGCAATCGAGATCAACCCTCGTGTATCTCGTTCTTCTGCTTTAGCATCAAAAGCGACAGGTTATCCAATTGCAAAAATTGCTTCTAAACTAGCTTTAGGATACAACTTAGATGAATTGCAAAACCAAATTACAAAATCTACTTCGGCTCTTTTCGAACCAACTTTAGATTATGTAATTGTAAAAATACCACGTTGGAACTTCGATAAATTTGAAGGATCTGACAGAACTTTAGGTCTTCAGATGAAATCTGTAGGTGAGGTTATGGGAATCGGACGTTCTTTCCAAGAAGCGCTTCACAAAGCAACTCAATCTTTAGAGATTAAGAGAAATGGTTTAGGAGCTGATGGAAAAGGATACAAAAATTACGAGCAAATTATTGAGAAACTAACTTATGCAAGTTGGGATCGTGTTTTTGTAATCTACGATGCAATTGCAATGGGAATTCCGTTGAGCACCATTCACGAAATTACAAGAATCGATATGTGGTTCTTGAAGCAATATGAAGAACTTTATATTTTAGAAAAAGAAATTTCAAACTACAAAGTTTCAAATCTTCCAAAAGAATTATTGCTTGAGGCGAAACAAAAAGGTTTTGCAGATAGACAATTGGCGCACATGATGAGCTGTTTAGAAAGTGAAGTTCACGCTTTACGTATGGACATGAACATCAACCGTGTATTCAAATTAGTAGATACTTGTGCGGCTGAGTTTAAAGCTAAAACACCTTACTACTACTCAACTTTTGAGGCAGAAATCGAAAAAGCAAACGGAGAGCGTTATGTAGATAACGAAAGCATCCTTACTGATAGAAAGAAAGTAATCGTTTTAGGTTCTGGACCAAACAGAATCGGACAAGGAATCGAGTTTGATTACTCTTGTGTACACGGAGTTTTAGCGGCAAAAGAATGCGGTTATGAAACCATCATGATTAACTGTAATCCTGAAACGGTTTCTACAGACTTTGATACTGCTGATAAATTATACTTCGAGCCAGTTTTCTGGGAGCATATTTATGACATTATCCAACACGAAAAGCCAGAAGGTGTAATCGTTCAGCTGGGAGGTCAGACAGCTCTTAAATTAGCAGATAAATTATCTAAATACGGTGTGAAAATCATCGGAACTAGTTTTGATGCACTTGACTTAGCAGAAGACAGAGGTAGATTCTCAGATTTATTGACTGAATTGCATATTCCTTTCCCAAGATTCGGAATCGCTGAAACGGCTGATGAAGCTTCGAAATTAGCTGATACTTTAGATTTTCCACTTTTAATTCGTCCTTCTTATGTATTAGGAGGTCAAGGAATGAAAATTGTAATCAACAAAAAAGAACTTGAAGAGCACGTTATCGATTTGCTGAAAGCAATTCCAGGAAATAAATTATTACTAGATCACTATTTAGCTGGAGCAATCGAAGCTGAAGCTGATGCCATCTGTGATGCTGACGGAAATGTTTACATCATCGGAATTATGGAGCACATTGAGCCTTGTGGAGTTCACTCTGGAGATAGTAACGCAACATTGCCTCCTTTCAACTTAGGAGAGTTTGTAATGCAACAGATAAAAGATCACACACATAAAATTGCGAGAGCTTTAAAAACAGTCGGATTAATCAATATCCAGTTTGCGATTAAAGATGATACAGTTTACATTATCGAGGCAAATCCAAGAGCTTCAAGAACGGTTCCGTTTATTGCAAAAGCTTACGGAGAGCCTTATGTAAACTACGCTACAAAAGTAATGTTAGGACACAATAAAGTAACTGACTTTGATTTTAACCCGCAATTAAAAGGATATGCAATCAAACAACCAGTTTTCTCTTTCAGCAAATTCCCGAACGTAAACAAAGCGTTAGGACCAGAAATGAAATCGACAGGAGAAAGCATCTTGTTTATTGATGACTTAAAAGATGATCAATTCTACGAATTGTACTCTAGAAGAAAAATGTATTTGAGTAAATAATCTCAAATTCTATTATAAAAAAAAGCTCCAATGAAAATTGGAGCTTTTTTTGGTTAGAATGTTTTATTACTTTACAATAATCTTTTTAGATGTATTATTTATTTTTAGAATATAGTTTCCTGGAACTACATTCGACACAGAAATAACATTGTCTTTTATATCTGAAGATTTGTAGCTTTTAACGTTTCTTCCTGATACATCATACAAGTCAATAGTTTCAATTGTAACGTCACTGCCATTTTCAATGTGTACAAAATCTGTTGTTGGGTTTGGATATATTGCAAGGCTGTTTGTAGGCTTTTTAATTTCACTTAATCCTAAAGTTGGAGATGTTATTTTTATAACCTTTTTAGTGCTAGAACTGGTGCTAACATATAGTGCTCCGTTGTAAATTGCCATTTGAGCAGGAGTGTCATAGTTAGTATTAAATCTGATAAATAGTTCTTGTTCACCATCGGCTGCACCTGCAGGAAAACGGAAAATTCTATTCTGTGAACCTGTAGAAATGTATAAATCACCATTTGGTGCAACAACTAGATTGGTTGGGTTACTCATTCCTGAAATTAGTGTTGATACTACTCCTGTAGGAGTTATCTTTTTTACGACGCCATCTAATTTATCTGCAACAAGCAAATTACCTGATTTATCAAATGCTAAACCATTAGGCTGAGTGATACCTGTAGCAAAAGTTGATGTTACTCCAGCTGTAGTTCTTTTTTTAATGTCTCCATTCAATTCTGAATAAAAAACATTTCCAGAAGCATCGATAGCAATTCCGTATGGGCTATTGCTGCCAGCATAAGCAGTAACTACACCGGCAGGTGTGATTTTTTCGAGACCTTGAATGAAGCCAGATCCAGCAAGCCAAAGATTACCAGTTGAATCAAAAGTAATTTGTTGGACGTTTCCATTGACTGTTGCAAAAGTGCTTTGCGTTAGAGTTGGCGTTACTTTAGTAACTTTATATGTATAGAAATCTGCAACATATAAATTTCCAGAAGCATCAAATGCAATTCCGCTTGGAGTATTAAATCCGCTTACGTAATCTGTAGGAGTTTGAGCATTTATGCCAAATGTTGATAATAATGTAAAGAGTAAAATTTTTTTCATATAGTATATTTAGGATTTTATCAAAGATATACTTTTAAGTGAGTAAATTATTCTTTTTTGTAGGAAAATATATTTTAGAGATAGTTTTGTTTAATTTAAAATGAGGTTGTTTTTAATTGTAAAGTTGAAAATTTGCATAAAAAAAGCTCCATTGAAGATTGGAGCTTTTTTTATTTTAATCTGTTTTATGTTTATTCACTTTGACTAAAGTTCATATTATCTCTAGTATTTTTCTGAACAGAAATAGCGCCAAATAATGCTAATAGAAAAGCAAAGGCATAAAATCCTTTTTCGCTTGGTAAAATTGTTGCATTCCATAATCCAACAACTAAAAGAACGATTGATAGTAATGTTCCAAACCAGCAGATTCCATAGTAAATATCAGTAACAGGAAGTTTTTCTAATCGGTCTCTTACGCTTTTTTGTAATGAGACAACAGCAAAAAGCCCGAACATTAAAACAGTGAAATAATATCCTTTTTCGTTTAGAAGCATTTCAGCTCTGGCAAGTCCAACAATAAAGCCAACTGTTCCTGCTCCAAGTGCAACCCAAGATGCCGCGATAAAGGCATTTGATGTTTTTTGTATCATAATTTAGTATTTTGGTAAGAAGCAAATATAATTAAATTAGATTCAGAACAAAATAAAAATATGTCGTTTTATTCAGTTAAATCTTTCAAATATATAAAAGAAAAAGCTCCCTAATTGGAGCTTTTCTTGATGTAAAAAGTAAGATGTATTTTATTTTTTAAGCAATTGTTCCAAAGGTTTTAATTGCTCCATATCTATTTTAGATTTTTGTAAAACAGACATTAAAGTCATAATATTATTCGGATTCATATCTTCTCCTAACACACGAACTACTGCAAATCCGGTTTCTTTTCTGTTGGCAAAAATGACAAACTCTTTGATGTTGTCGTCACTTCCAACGTAGCTAACAGATGCACCATCTTTTCCAGAGCCAAATTTCATTAATTCTTGATATTTCGGATCTTTTAATATGGTTTTTACTTTTGCTCTTTCTGTCTCAAACTGAGTTTGATTGCTTTGATCTGCTTTAAAAGCCAGAATGTTCATTTTATCAAACGAGTTTAAAGCTTCGTTTTGCTCTGTCGATAATTTTGTTGGATCAACATTTAAAATGTTTGGTGAAATATCTAAAGAAATAAAATCTTTTTTCTCTGAATTCTCAACAAAATACTTTTGGAGTGAAGGTTCAGAATTACAGCTCCCTAAAGTTAGAAGAGCTGTAAGTGCTAAGATGAAGATACTTTTTTTCATTTTTATTTTTTGCCTTTAGAAGCTTTCTTTAAGTCTGAACCGCCAGGAAGCTGCATTTTATCTGTTAATACTGAGATTTCGTTTAGATCAAAATTACCAGTTAAAGATAGTAAAACGGTTTCGTCATTTTTTGCACCGTCAACATACATTAAAAGTTCTTTTATTTGTGTGTCTGTAGCGCCAGATTTTACCATTATTCTCACATTTTTTCCACCATCATTCACTCGCATTAATTCTTCAAGACCGGCAGTTTTTACATACTTATCAGCAGTTGCTTTCATGTCTGCCTCGATTTTTGGATTTTTAGTGGTAAACACTTTTAAGTAATCCAGTTTTTTGATCAGAGCAATATATTGCTGTGTTTCTTTATCAGAAGTGTCAGTTTTTACTTTGCTCATTAAATCGAACATTTTTTTGTTTACGATTACTGAGGTTACGTCATCCTGACCATCAAATTTGTCAAAAGCACTTTGTGCATAAAAAGTGGTCGAAACGAATGCGAAGACTAAAGTTATAATGAAATTTCTCATGATTATTTTGTTTAATTACTGTTTAAAAATTTTGTTTTTTGATTGTTCGTATTCTTTAATGTACTGTACACTTTCAATACCTACATTAACATTGTTTGATAATAAAGCCAAAGCTTTTTGAGTTGCTTTTAAGGCTTCTTCGGGATCATCGTAAGTTCCTAATTCTGTTTGCGAAGCTACCGCAGTGGTGTCATTTTTTTCGCTAACAAAAAAGTAAGTCCCGATTCCCAGCAAAACAACAGCAGAAGCTGCAATCGATAACCACGCCACGTTTCGTTTCTTAGTTTGTAGTGGAATCTCATACGTCGATTTTTGTTCTTTTGCTTGAGAGAAATAGCCAAACATAGGTTTGTACTGCTCCAAATGCTGCGCAACATTTGATGAAGAAAAGTATTCTTTTAATTGATTTTCTTCAGCAATAGAAGTTTCTCCCTGAAAGTATTTTTCTAATATCTCTTCTATTTTATTTAGTTCCATAAAGGTGTGTATTTGTCATTGATTCTCTAATTTTTTTTCTCGCTCTAGAAAGTGCCACTCGTATTGCGGTTTCGTTCATGTTTACGATTTTGGCTATTTCTTCAAATTCATATTGTTCAACATCCCGAAGCTGAATTAATAGTTGCATTTGTTCGGGCATTTCGTTTATAATTTTTTCGACCCATTCTAAACTGTCTTGGTCTTCTAATTTTTTATCCAATTGCGGCTGCCGATCGGTAAAATTATTATGGACAATCTGAAGATTACTGGCTCTTTTAGATTTTAGCTGGTCCAGACAATAATTTTTTGTCATTGTCATGGCCAATGCTTCGACGCTATTGTAGCTTTGCAGATTATCTTTTTTGTTCCATAATTTTACCATTACTTCCTGAGTTGCATCTTCTGCTTCTTCAGTGCTGGTAAGCAATCTTTTTGCCAGACGAAAAACTTTGTCTTTGAAAGGATTTATTAATTCTATAAATACAACTTGGTTCATTAATCTGATGGTTAATCGTTAGCTTATATATTCAAGACGAGGCACAATTATATTTGTTACAAGAAAAATTAAAATATTTTTTTCACGTAAAAAAATACTGCTTTTTAACGTAGCTAAAATTAAAGATGCTACTTTTACAGTAATACTACTAAGATACCGAAATGATATGAAAACAAATTTTAAGAGCGTTCTTTTTCTATTTTTATTCGCATTTTCTTTACAGTCTTGCGAAGATCAGGATGATGTTGCAGCTCCAGCAGATCTACAGATTAATAATTTTATCTGGAGAGGATTAAATGAAGTTTACTTATGGCAGCAAGATGTTCCAAATCTAGCTGATGGCCGTAATTTACAACCAGATTTCGATCAGTTTTTGAGAGGGTACAATCAACCTGAAGATTTGTTTCAAGATTTATTGAACAAGCCAGTGAGTAAATATCCAAACGGAGATGCGATTGATCGTTTCAGCTGGATTGTTAACGATTATACTGTTTTAGAACAGGAATTAAGTGGTGTTACAAAAAATAATGGTGTCGATTTCAGATTGAGTCGCGTTGCAGCAGGATCAAATGACGTGGTGGGTTTTGTACGATACATTATACCAAACTCTGATGCCTCTACAAAAGCAATTAAACGTGGTGATCTGTTTACTAGTGTAAACGGAACAAAACTTACGGTTTCTAATTATCAGCAGCTGTTGTTAAATCAGGATAGCTATACTTTAGATTTGGCAGATTATAATGGAACAAGTTATGTTCTAAACGGAAAATCAGTTGCTTTAACTAAAACTGTCTTAGAAGAAAATCCAATTTTGATTAATAAAGTGATTGCTTCTGGAAGTCATAAAATTGGTTATTTAATGTATAATGGTTTTTACCCAGGATATGATGATAAATTGAATCTGGCTTTTGGCGAATTGAAATCGCAAGGTATAACAGATTTAGTTTTAGATCTTCGATACAATGGAGGAGGATCTGTTGCATCTGCAATTAGACTTTCTAGTATGATCACAGGACAGTTTGATACTCAGATTTTTGCAAAAACGCAATTTAATGCTAAGTGGATGAAAGACATGACTGCCGAAGATTTAGAAAGTTTAAATTACAGATTTGTGAATAATATTGATGGAAAGGCATTAAACAGTTTAAATTTAAGCACAGTCTATATTATTACAACTGCGAGTACAGCATCTGCGAGCGAATTGGTTGTAAACGGGTTAAAACCTTATATCAATGTAGTTCAGATTGGAGAAACTACAACAGGTAAAAATGTTGGTTCGTATACGATTTATGATTCTGAAACTTTGTTTACTAAAAAAGGAATCAATCCAAATCATAAATATGCAATGCAGCCTTTGGTTTTTAAAATTTCAAACTCTGCCGGTTTTGGAGATTATACTCAAGGATTACAGCCAACATATCAACAGTACGAGAAAGTAAGCACTTATGGTGTTTTAGGAGAAACTTCAGAGCCTTTGCTTAATTTGGCTATTTCAAAAATTACAGGATCTAGTGCTAAAAGAATTCTGGATGATTCTGCGCCAAATACTCCTTATTTGACAGATTCAAAAATCATAAATGGATTAAGACACGGAATGTATTTTCAAAATGCTCCTAAGAATTTTTAGAATAATAAAATCCAATTAAATAGAAAAGGCTTTCATCACTGAAAGCCTTTTCCATAAAAAAAAACAAAAACTAATTCTAATTGTAAAATTAATCGTTAAAGTAGAATCCGTTTGGACCTACACCTACAGTTAATTCTTTTAATAAGCTTCCGCTTAAATTATAAATGTATGCTTTACTGCTTGAAGCAAAATCACCACCATCTGCAATAAAGATTTTATCATTTTTTACCGCAAAACCATACATTTTTCCATACTCAGAAGTTGAGCTGTATTGGAAAATAGGAGTTGTAGAAGCTGATGTTGCAGTATAGTCTATAGCATAAACCGCAGTTTCTAGAGTATAGTAGATTTTATTGTTGTTAATGTCTAGATTTTTAACTCCGTCAAGAGATTCAGGGAAAGTAATTTTGCTGATAGAATTATCAGATAATTTTACTTTTACAATTTCGCTTCTTTCTCCGTATGTGCTTCTAATTACGTACAAAATACCATCTTTAATTTCCATTGTATCTGCTCCCAGACCAAGATTTACAGGAGTTTCAAGCTTATTTGTTGCGGTATTCACTACAAGTAATTTGTCATTGTTGTAAGGTTCAGTTACATAAAGTTTATTGTTGTAAACTTCAATGTGGTTAGCAGTTGTATTTAGCGCAATTGTAGATTCTACTTTATTTGTAGCTAAGTTGATAACGGCGATAAAATCATCAGTGTTACCAGCAGGGTTTGTTTTAGACCAATACGTATTAGCATTAGTTACATAAGCTTTTCCGTCTTTTACAACACCATATCGTGGAGTAATTAAACCAGTTTCAATTTTTGCTACAAGTTTAAATGTATAACGATTTACAACATTTATAACATTAGAACCGCCAGCAATGATGTATGCTTTATCTCCATCGAAGAATATATTTTGAAGATATTTTCCAACAAAATCAGAACCATTTACAGTATTGTATACATCTTTTGTGAAAGTATTTAAATCGTCGCTAACGAAAGAAACAGAACCGCCATCAGTGAAATTTCCTTCGTTTAAGATGAAAATACCATTATCATAAACTCCTTTTGGATCATTGGAGTCATCATCATTAGAACAAGAAACAAGAAGCGAAACGCTAAGTGCTGCTAAAAATAATCTAGTTAATTTCATTATATTAAAATTTAAGGTTTAAGTACAAATTAAAATTTCTTCCTGGCATTGGTCTGTATTCTAAACTTTGATAAAATGTATTCCAAAGATTTAGAACTTGAAATCCTACTTTGAAAGATGATAAAAGTTTAAAATCGTAATCAATTCCAATGTTTGATACGTTGTAGGCATCAACAATTTTCTCAGGATCGTTGTCAGATTGTGTATAGACAAAGCCATTATAAAGAAATTGATAATACGCAGAAAGGTTTTTTCTTGAATAAGCAACAGATGCCGTTACTTTATTGAAAGGAACAAAAAACAATTGTTTTTTAGTTTCAACATTCTCCGAAACTGTATAAGCATAAGTTGCATTTGCTGTCAAGTTGTTTTTTCCAAAACTTTTTTTCCAGCCCAACAATGTTTCAGCTCCATAGCTATTTACCTTGTCTGTATTTTGTGGCATCCAGATACCATTTGTTCCAGGAACCCATCTCAACAAATCTTTTATTTTCATGTAATAAAAGGTCTGCGATATATTAAAATTTTGAAAAGTAAAAATATTTCCTATTTCAGCCTGATAAGAGCTTTCAGGTTTTAAGTTTGGATTTCCGCCTTCTTCCCAATACAAATCATTAAAAGTTGGAATCCTGAAATTTCGTGATACATTCAATTTCAAATTGTATAGTTTTCCAAACTGATAAGAAGAACCAACGGAAAACAAAACAGGAGATTTATAATTGTCCGTAAATTCTTTGCGAACACCGAATTCATTTTTCCAGTCAGCAGAAACATCTTGTTTAATAAGTAAAGCTGCAGAACTTATTTCTCTTACATTATCACCAAAACCAGAACCATATCCTTTCGTTCGATTATAGTCCAAAATTCCGTTGACTTGCAATGATTTGAATAATTGATATCCTAAATCTGCTTTTGTGATAAAGCTTTCAGTTTTTCCGTAAGTATAAATATTACTCGAATTATCTGCATAATACTGATAGTTCTCGAAAATATAAGCGGTTTTTAAATTGGTTGTAAACTTCCCAAAGTTACCGTCATATTCTAGTAAGTTTCTATTAAAACCATTAACATATTTACTTTTCATTTCCGATTCGGACACTAAAGAAGTATTTCTATCTGTATTTGAGCTTTGGGTGTATAATCTTAGAATGTTTTTGGCATTAATTTTATAACCAGCATTGGCGCTTAGGGTAATAACATCATATTGCCCATTTTGATTCCAGCGCTGTTCGCCTTTCCAGTTGTACTGATTCAGATATTTATAATCGTTAGTCGAACTATTTTTCGAAAGTCCGATTTGAGCACTCCATTTTTTGTTAGAAATAGAAGTTTTATAATTAATACCAATCGTATTAAAACTGCCATAGTCTAGTCTTAAATTATTCTCAAAACGATTAGAAAATAACAAATCGTTGTTTAAATGCACCGTTCCTCCAACTGCACCACTTCCGTAAATAACACTTCCGCCACCTGCTTTTACACTTATTGAATTATAATCTGAACCCGAAATTGTGTTGAAATCGGTGCTTCCGTTCATTTGAGAATTGATGTTTATTCCGTTCCAAATTACTGCTGTTTGAGAAGAAGTTGTTCCTCTAAAAGCGACCGTAGATAACATTCCGCGACCATATTCTTTAAAGTAAATCGTAGAATTAAAGTTTAATAAATCGGTTAAAAGAGCTTCGTTTTTACTAATAACAGAGTCATTTAGTTTTAAAACAGATTGTGAAACCGAATAGGATTTTAAATTTTTGTCTGAAACCAATACTTCTTTAAGACTGGTAATAGAATCGTTTTGCGCCGAAATAATCTGACACATTACAAATAAGCAAAAAGCAAAAAGTCGTTTTAAAGTCATAAATTCTTCACTCTTTTTCCCGAGAGTTCGATAAATTGTTACAAAGGCAGGTCTCCTGGCTTGCGTCTTGCTGTTTACCTTCCCATCACGCAAGGCGTGACAGTGGTTTGTAGTTAACAGCAAGCATTCGTTTTGAACTTAGCTTACAGTTGCGGGTACAGCTCAAGAATTTACTTGATTCCCTTTTAATGTATTTTTAAATCAAAAACACAACCTTAATTTGCTGCAAAGATAAAGTTAAAAATATTGATTATTCAAATTTGTTTTGCGTTTCATGAAAAATTATAAATTATTTGCATTAAAAATCGATTTTTATAACTTCTCCGAAATCAACTTTATTATTGAAAGCTTCCTTTAATGGCAGTGAACTCTGATGGCATAAGACACTTCTGATGATTCCGGCATGAGCAACAATAACGATTGGCTGATTTATTTTTGAAATGGTTTCAGATAAAAAGTCACCAACTCTTTTATGCAGTTCTACAAAAGATTCTCCATTTGAAACTTTTATGTTTACAAAATCTTCCATCCATGGATTGAGTTCTTCAGACGGAATATCGTTCCAGCTTTTCAATTCCCAATCTCCAAAATTCATTTCTTTTAAGCGTTCGTCTTCCTGATAAGAAATAGTTTTGATATTTTCTTGAATATGTTTAGCTAAAATAACACAGCGCTTTAACGGACTTGAGAAGATAATTGCCTCAGAAGGAAGTTTAGAAATAATTCTGCCAAAAATTTCATCAAAAGGTTCAGCAATATCAACGTCTGACTGCCCGTAACAGATTCCTTTTTCGCAGACAGTTTCGGTATGGCGAACTAAATAAATTTCCATAAAAATAAAATGCTTAAATAAAATACCACTTCACAAACCTGTTGTGTCGCTCCAAGACAATCTCCTGTATAACCGTCAATCCATTTTTGAAAATAACGCGCTAGAAAATATCGAGTTATAAAAACAGGAATTATAGCAAGAAGAAATTTCAAATTGAAATAAGAAAATACAATCAGCGGAATTAATCCAAAAAAGAAAGAACCAAAAATTTCTTTCCAAGTGTATTGTTTGGCAATAGGTTTGCTTTTGCTCGAAGCATCATCACGAGAATATTCGTGTGTAAAAATAATGCTGATTGCTGCCAGACGACTCAAAGAATGCGCGGAAATAAATAAAAGGAAAATTAGTGAAATGTTATTAGTAAAAAGTAAAATAGATTCTGAAAGCAATTTGAATTTTAATAAAAAAAGTAAAACCAATCCGATTGCTCCATAAGCACCAATGGCACTATCTTTCATAATCATCAAGATTTTTTCTTTAGTCCAGCCTCCGCCAAAGCCATCACAGACATCGGCAAATCCGTCTTCGTGAAAAGCTCCTGTTGTTAAAATAGAAGCAATAATCGCTAAAATAACAGCAATTTCTGTTGAAAGAAAAAATGAAAAAAGATAAAAAGTCAGAAAGGAAATACTCCCAACAATCCATCCAATAAAAGGAAAATATCTTGTGGCTTTATTTAAATAATCTGGATGATGCGTAATGTTTTTTGGACACGGAATTCTGGTGTAAAACATTAAACAGGTGAAGAAAATGTGCAGTTCTTTTTTCATTTGATTGTGATTATTTGGCTAAAGCTTCTTTGGAAGCAAATTTATAACCTCCAGATAAATCTGGAGGCAATTCAAAATAAAATTTTGAAAAAAAAGATTTCTATGAATTGCCAACATCTTTAGATGTTGGTTTGTTTATATGTATTAAGAAAGGCTTTAGCCAAATTTTCTTGAGATTGCTTACATTCAAAATTGACTATAAAATTTGTCATATTTCATTTGACTAGGGCTATTTGGCTAAAGCCCTTTTTGGGTGTCAATATTAAACCAACATCTAAAGATGTTGGCAATTCAGTTTGTATTTGTAAATCTATTAGTATTTCTTTTTCAAAATTTAATCGTACTCTTTTTTTGAATTGCCTCCAGATTTATCTGGAGGTTGAGAAAATGTCAAAGAATGAGGCTTTAGCCAAATTTTTCATAAATGCTTAAACCCAAATTTGATCATAAATTCATCATATTCTTCTTGAAATGTTTTCTTTTTATGATGTTCTTCCTGATTTTTAATATAATCCCGAACTTTATCTACAATAGATTCTGAAACTGAAACAGCAAAATACTCATCTTGCCATTCGAATTTATGTTTAGTTAACTGATTTTTATTAATCCAATATGAAGATTCGCCTTTTAATAATTGTATTGTTTTTTGTATAGTTTGATTATTTCCCAGTGAAATTAAACAATGACAATGATCAGAATGGCCACTAATAAAGTCAAGATAAATTTCCTTTTTTAAAGCATTTTCTTGTATGTGATGCCATACTTTTTGACGAAGATTAATTGTATTTAAAAACGGGAATCTATTTTTGGTACTCCAGACACAATGAATATAAACTTTTGTAAAAGGCATGTAATAAGTAATTTCAATTAGAAATTCAAAGCTATGAACTTTAAATCTTAAAAGAAAGTTATTTCCTACTTATACCTGCACTTTCAAAACTAGCCATTTCATTCAAAAAAGCCTCAGCCGATTTTAAAATCGGAAATGCAATGGCACAGCCAGTTCCTTCTCCTAGACGCAAATCAAGATTTAAAATAGGTTTTGCTTCTAAATAATTTAGCAATTCTGAATGCGCTTTTTCGGCAGAACAATGACAGAAAACAGCATTTTGTTTGATATTCGGATTTATTTTAAAAGCAATCAAGTACGCGACAGTGCAAATAAAACCGTCAACAAGAATCAGCATTTTGTTTTCAAAAGCAGCCAGCATTCCGCCAGCCATTTGAAGAATTTCAAAACCTCCAAAATAGGAGAGTTGCGATAGTATTTCGGCTTGACCAGAATAGGTTTCAATTGCTTTTTTGAGTAAATTTTGTTTTAGGAGCAGTTTTTCGTTTTCAACTCCAGTTCCTTTTCCGACACAATCTTCAATAGGGAAACCTGTTAAAATACTCATTAAAACAGAAGCGGTAGAAGTATTTCCAATTCCCATTTCTCCAAAACCAATACAATTCGAGCCAGATTTTGCGATATTTTCAGCAATTGATTTTCCTTTCTCAAAACATAACTGCACTTCAGATTCGCTCATTGCAGGAACGTGAAGAAAAGACTGAGTTCCTTTGGCAATTTTTGCATCGATTAATTTTGCATTGGTTGGAAAATCATAATTAACACCCGAATCTACAATTGATAATTCTATATTATTCTGATTGCAAAAAACGTTTATAGCAGCACCGCCATCTAGAAAATTATTGACCATCTGTCGCGTGACATCTTGCGGATAATCGCTTACGCCATGATTGGCAATTCCGTGATCGGCAGCAAAAACTACAATATTAGGTTTTTCGATTTTTGGATTCAAAGTTTCAAAAACCGTTGCCATTTGGAAAGCCAAAGATTCTAATGTTCCCAAAGAACCAACAGGTTTTGTTTTAGAATCTATTTTATCTTGTAAAATGGTGTAGAAATCGGTTTTATTTTGGATTTTGTTTTCTGATTGAAAATCGAAAGAAGAAACATTTATTTGATGAATTTCTTTGATTTCTGTGCAAATGGGAGCTTCTGATTTTTGTTTCCAATGCAATTGCTGCAGCATTGGCTGATTATTATAATTGGTTGCTGGTTTCCCGATGCAGAAATAGCCAAGCGGTTCTATATTTTCGGGTAAATTGAGAATTTTTTTAAACTGATAATAGTTAAGAATTGAAACCCAACCCATTCCGTAACCTTGTTCTGTAAGCGAAAGCCAGATGTTTTGCGCAGCACAAACCGAACTGAATTTCACGGCTTCGTTACTGCCAATTGTTCCAATTGTGAATTGATTTAAAACGGAACGGTCATAAGCTATTATAAGTCCGATTGGTGCTTCTTCGATTGCTTCTAGTTTAAGGGACCTGTAAAGTTCTTTTTGTTCTGGATTATCAGTAAGTTCTTCGGCTTTTTTATTGTAATCTAAAAACAGCTTTTTAATAGACGTTTTAACCTCATGAGATTTAATGAGATAATATCTTGTAGCATCGGTCAGTCCTACAGACGGAGCCCAATGTCCAGCCTGTAAAGCTTTCTCAATTACGTGATCAGGAACTTCGTCGGCAGTAAAATGTCGTGTGTCGCGGCGTGATTTTAATATATCGTCTAAATTGCTCATTTCTTTAAATTCCAATTTTTTAAATTCCAAATTCCAAATCTGAAAAAGGAAAGATTCTAGTAAAGATAAAGCATAGCTTTGAAATTTGGAGTTTAAAACTTGGAATTTCGTTTCAATTTATTGGAATTTGGAATTTTTTGTATTGGAATTTATCCTTTTATTTTAACCGGAATTCCAGAAACCATCAATACCACTTCATGGGCATTTGTCGCAAGAAATTGATTCATCCAGCCTTGAAGCTCAACAAATTTTCTTCCGATATGCGTTTCCGCATGAACCCCCATGCCAATTTCATTTGTTACAATAATGATATTAGCATTTTTGTGTTTTGCAATGGCAAGAAATTCTTTTTTTGCTTCTTCTAGGCTTAATGCGACATCATTTTTAGTATCGATAAAAAAATTAGTCAGCCAGAGCGTTACACAATCAATTAGGGCAGTTTTTCCAGAAAAATCAATTTCACTTAAATATTTTTCTTTTTCAATATTCGTCCAATGTTCGTCTCTTTCCTGCTGATGGCGATCAATTCGATTTTGAAAGTCAGCATCCCATTTTCGGGCAGTTGCTACATATATAGGAGAGCCGGAAAGTTCTAAAGCAAGTTTCTGTGCATAACCACTTTTTCCAGAACGTTCGCCACCAGTTACTAAGTAAATCATTTTTATTAATTATAAGTTTTGAATTATGAGTTATGAGTTTTGTTTGGCAATTTATAAATTAAATTATGAGCTACTCACTCATAACTCATAATTTATAACTCATAACTCTTTAATAAGGGCAATGTCGACAATTATTTCCGCAACAGGTTCCTCTTTTTAGATGAAACCAAGTTTTAAAGACATAATTGCCATTTTCGATATAAAAATCGATTCCCTCAATTAGATTGTCGGTTTTGGGTAATTGCATAGCTTTATTATTAAGTGCCTTTTTTGGGGTTAAAGTTTCAATGTAAGCATCGATTTTATCTTCGCAAGCTTCTTTAAAACATAGAGGACAAAGGCAGTCACCTCCGTCGGCAAGGTTGAAAATAGGAGGGTAATCATTACACCAGCACTTATTTTCAGATGAAATGTCTCCGCATGAAAAAGCGGCTTCACAACTGGAGCAAATTTTTGTTTTTGGTGCACTCATTAAATAAAAGGCTATTTGTTTAAATTTGTACAAATAAAGGTAAACAAAAAAAATAGAAATTGATTTACCTTTGTTGCTATTCAAAACATAAAATATGAAATATTTTTTCCATAAATTATCAGTCGTTTTTTTACTTTTTATAGTAGTTGGCTGTAAAAAAAATGAGATACAAACTCCTGTAAAATCTGCCACTGCCAAAGAATGCATCGAATTTGCATCGGGACTTTCAATTGTGAAAAACGAAGGCTATTCAATTGTAAATGTGGTGAATCCGTGGCCAAATGCTAAGGAGAAATTCACTTACATTTTAGAGGAAAAAGACTCACAAATTCCAGACAGTTTAAAAAAATATCCCTCAATAAAAGTTCCACTAGAAAGTGTTGTTGTAACTTCAACTACAAATATTCCTTTTTTAGAAATGTTGGAAGTTGAGAATAAATTGGTCGGATTTCCTCATACCGATTATATTTCTTCAGAAAAAACTAGAGCATTAATTGATAAAGGTTCTGTGAAAAACGTTGGACAAAATGAAAAATTGAACATTGAACAATTAATAGAATTGTCACCAGATTTGATCGTTACGTTTGGTGTCGATAATAATAATCCGATGTTGGATAATTTGAAAAAAAGCGGTTTAAAAGTTCTTATTCAAGGCGATTGGATGGAACAGTCTCCGCTAGGAAAAGCAGAATGGATTAAACTTTATGGTGCTTTATTCGGGAAAGAAGAAAAAGCAAAAGAGCTCTTTGATAAAATCGTTGAAAGTTACAATCAAGCAAAAAAACTAGTAACCGATAAACCTGCAACTTCAAAAGTTTTATATGGTTCTATGTACGAAGATGTTTGGTATGTTGCCAAAGGAAATAGTTGGGTGGCGCAGTTTATGAAAGATGCAAAATCTAATTATTTATGGGCCGACTTGCAAGGAACGGGAAGTGAAGGATTGTCTTTTGAACAAGTATTAGATAAGGCAAAAATAGCTAATATATGGATTGCTTCTGGATCTTTTAAAAGTTTGGATGAATTGCAAAAAGCAAATCCGCATTATGCAGAATTTGACGCTTTTAAAAATAAAACGGTATATAATTTTGAAGGGAAAATGGGAGCAACAGGCGGAACAGTTTATTATGAACTTGCACCAAGCCGTCCCGATTTAGTTTTAAAAGATTATATCAAGATTTTTCATCCAGATTTACTGGCAGGCTACGAATTTACTTTTGCATCAAAACTGAATTAAATTGGCAAATAAAAAACGAAATACCATTTTATTTGTCGTTTTGGCTTTAGGATTTTTGCTAATGTTTTTTGCGAGCATTAGTTTAGGGTCGGTTACAATTCCGCTAAAAGATGTTGTAGCCAGTTTAACAGGAGGTCAGGCAACAAAATCGACTTGGGAATATATTATTATTAATTACCGTCTTCCTAAAACCATCACCGCGGTTTTAGCAGGAACAGGACTTTCAATGAGCGGACTTTTGATGCAGACTTTGTTTCGAAACCCGCTAGCAGAACCTTATGTTTTAGGGCTAAGTTCTGGAGCTAGCTTAGGTGTTGCTTTTGTAATTTTGGGAGCAGGATTTTTGCCTTCATTTTTAAGTGTAATTGCATTGTCTTCTTACGCCATTGTTTTGGCATCTACTTTAGGAAGCACATTGGTTCTTTTCTTAGTTTTAATTGTTTCGCAAAGATTACGGAATACAATGGCAATCTTAATTGTGGGACTGATGTTTGGAAGTTTTAGCACGGCAATCGTAAGTATTCTGACTTACTTTAGCACGGCAGAACAGCTTCAGAAATTTACTTTTTGGACAATGGGAAACCTCGGAAATCTTTCATGGTCAAACATTGGAATTTTAACTTTCTGTGTTGGAATAGGGTTACTTTTGAGTGCCAAAAGTATCAAACCATTAAACGCTTTGCTGCTTGGAGAAAATTATGCCAAAAGCATGGGATTGAATTTTAAACAGGCTAGATTAATAATTATATTGGCAACCAGCTTATTATCTGGGGCTATCACTGCATTTGTAGGGCCAATTGCATTTATCGGTTTGGCGGTACCTCATATTGCAAAGCTGACTTTTCATACAAGCAATCATACTATTTTGTTTTGGAGTACTTTATTTTTTGGTTCGATAATAATGCTGTTTTGTGATATTGTTTCACAAATGCCTGGTTATGATGTCACACTTCCAATAAATGCAATTACCTCTATTATCGGTGCGCCGGTTGTTATTTGGCTGGTAATGAGAAAAAGAAATTTTTAAGTAAAGTATTACAAAAAAGCAATATCTTAGTTTTTTAAACACATAGATACATAGTTTTAAAAGCCGATTAAAGGCGTTTCACTTTTTGCAACAATCATAGTTTTGCAAGAATAAATAAGACGATGTTCTACTTATAAAAAGACTATGATTACCCAAAAATATTTAGATGAATTAACTTATAATGTTATCGGAGCATGTATTGAGGTGCATAAGGAAATCGGAAAAGGGTTACTTGAAAATGTTTATCATCAATGTTTGAAAGAAGAACTTAGATGTCGAAATATAATTTTTGTTTCCGAAATGAAAGTTCCTCTAATTTACAAAGGCAAAGAAATAAACGCAGATTTCAAATGTGATTTATTAGTAGAGAATTGTTTAGTTGTAGAATTAAAAGCAACATCAGAATTAAATCCTATATATGAAGCGCAATTAATGACTTATATGAAACTTTTAAGAGCGCCTAAAGGCATTTTGATTAATTTTAATTGTTTTAATATTTTTAAAGAAGGTCAAAAGACATTTGTAAATGAATATTTTAAATTGTTGCCAAAGTTTTAAGCTCAAAGTCTATGTGTTAATTTACGAGTAAATTTTCAAATAATCTTTTAAATAAAAAAAAATAGAAAATCTATGTTTCTATGTGTTTAAATAACAACCACAATGATTAGAAGTATTTTAAAGACATCAAATTTAAACATTGGATACAAATCCAAGAAAGGTGTTACGACTATTGCTGAGAATCTTAATCTTAATTTTGAAGCGGGTAAATTAATTACTTTGATAGGAGCAAACGGAATTGGAAAGTCAACTTTACTCCGAACGCTTACAGGAATTCAGAAACCTTTATCGGGAAATGTTTATTTGAACGAAAGAAATATTTCAGACTATCAGCCTCTAGAATTGGCACAAAATCTCAGTTTGGTTTTAACCGAAAAACTGCCACCAAGTAATCTTTCTGTTTTTGAATTGGTAGCTCTGGGTCGCCAACCTTATACCAATTGGGTTGATAAATTGTCTGACGAAGATGTTCTAAAAGTGCAGGAAGCAATGAATTTGACGCAAATCGAACATTTAGCTTCAAAAAAACATTTTCAAATTAGCGATGGACAATTGCAGAAAGTTTTAATTGCAAGAGCTTTGGCGCAAGATACACCTTTGATTATTTTAGACGAACCAACAACGCATCTTGATTTACTGCATAAAGTTTCCTTGTTTAAGTTATTAAAGAAGCTAACACAAGAAACTCAAAAATGTATCTTGTTTTCTACACATGATATTGATTTGGCTATTCAGTTAAGTGATGAAATGATTATGATGACACCAGAAAATATAGTGCAAGATCAGCCTTGTAATTTAATTTCTAATGGAAGTTTCAGCAATTTATTCAAAGATGAACATATTGTTTTTGATGCTGAAAAAGGGAAGTTTATTGTGAGTTAGAATTATTGTTTTCAAAACGTACACGATAGACTTGAAGTAGTTTTTCTAATTCTTGATTTTTTATATCTAATTCTCCAATATCAATCTTTTCATTATTAAATGCTAAGTAAGTCGTGGAATTTTTCCCTCGTCTTTCGCTAAAAACTCTATCGTTTTGTATGTTTTTCCAGTTGAGAAGTTTTAGGTTTTTTAATTTAATTCCTTCATCATTTATTATAATTTGAGGACTGTTATCTAGTAATTTTTTAATTTGATTGTAAGTTCCATAAAAACCAAGTCCTAAAAAAAGTATTCCCCAATATTCTTTTTCAATTAACATATAAACACCTAAAAAAATACTTCCCACGTACATTGCCAGAAAGAAGAGAATAATAGTTTTCGAAAAATAAATAACTGTTTCTTTTGGAATCGAAATATCATCTTTGAAAATATCTTTTTCTAGAAATTTTTTGTCTAATTGTTTTAATTTTTGTTTTTGCTGATAGTTTTTAAATTCTGTCTTTTCAAACCAGCTGCCTTTCTCCCAAATTAATTTTTCTTCGATGGCTTTTCTTTGTAATTCATGGATATTTCTAACATTTTCATATGCCCATATTTTCCAATTATTAACAAAATAACTCCATACTAGCCAACCAGATACAAATCCTAAAAGAAAACCAACGGGAATAATCCATCCTTCTAACAATTTTATGTACGAAAAGTAAATTCCGCCACACATAAAGCCAAAAGTTACAATCATAGGCAAATATTTCAATTGCCATCTGCCTTTGCTTAATGCTTGATCTACCGTTACGTTTTCTTTCATAAAGATTAAAGAAGGATTTTAATTTGCATATTTTGATGAAGCAAATAAACAATTAAATTTTTTTCAATCCAATCTGTCTCTTGGCCTCTCCAACCACAAAAGCAACCGAATTAGCAATATTAAAACTGCGAATAAGCGGTGACATCGGAATCGTTAAATGATTTTCGAATCTTGCCATAAATTCTTTGCTCAAACCAACGCTCTCTTTTCCGAAAACCAGCCAGTCGCCATCTTGAAATTCGTTTTCTAAATACGATTTATCAGAATGTGAACTCATTAAAAAGACGCGAGATTGATCTGGAATCTGTGCAATCCATTCTTCTACATTTTGATATTCTGTAACATCAAGATGAACCCAATAATCCAATCCAGAACGTTTTAGATTTTTGTCATTAATCACAAATCCGAAAGGATGAATTAAATGAAGACGGCTTTCTGTGCCTACACACAATCTGCCGATATTTCCAGTATTATTTGGTATTTCTGGTTCTACAAGAACAACGTTTAACATCTTTTTTTAGTTATGAATTATGAGTTATAAGTTATGAGTTTCTGGAAATTATCTAATTGGCACATTGACTAATTATCTAATTGAAAATCGGAAACTTCCAAAACTTGACCCGCTTTTAAGTTTTGCAAATATACATTTCCTATTCGAACGCGAACGAGACGCAAGGTTGGAAAACCAACTGCAGCGGTCATTTTTCTGACTTGACGAAATTTTCCTTCTCTTACTGTGATGGATGCCCAAGAGGTTGGGCCATGACGCTCGTCTCTTATTTTTTTTGCCCTCGCTCCAAAATCTGGAATTTCGGTCACGATAGATGCTTTGCAGCGTTTCGTTTTGTATTTCCCACCGTCAAGTCCAATTTCTACCCCATTTTGTAATTGTTCAATTGCTTCTGGCGTAATTAATCCGTCAACCTGAACATAATATTCTTTTTCAACCTTTTTACTTCTTACGAGTTCGCTCATGTTTCCATCAGTTGTCAAAAGAAGCAATCCTTCAGAATCTTCATCCAATCTTCCAATTGCCATTGTACCTTCTGGGAAATCGTACAATTCGCCCAAAAGCTTTTTCTTTCTTTTTAATTCGTAAATAAATTGGCTCAAATAACCGTAAGGTTTAAAAAGAATGAAGTGTCGGTGCATTTTTAATTTTTTGCAAAGATAGCTTCTTTCTTAAAACTAAAACTGATAACTATTTTTCAGATTTCATTTTTTTCAACCATTGGTAGACAAACCAAATTACAGTTACGGCAAAAATGACAATTAAAACTGAATAATAGTTTTCGAAAAATTCATGAAAATAACTTCCGACCAAAATATAAACAGAAGCCATACAAAGCTTAATCAATATAAATTCGGCATTAGACCAGCTGGTTTTAATTTTGAAGAAATTCATAATAATTAGGTGTTAAGTTGCTTTTAATAAAGGTAATAAATAAAAAACAGGTGGCAATTATAAAAGAAAAGCAATAGTAAGTCATAATTTTTTCGTGCTCAGAATTCGTAATATTATACATTAATGTAAAAAAGAATAATGCCATGGAAACAAATAATTTAGGAGCAAAAAAGATAAACGGGACACAAAAGAATATTGATGAATCTAAAGGAAAAAATGTCTCGCATGATAAAGAACTAAAAGATGCAAAACTGAATAAAGAATTGGTAACAGACGCAGACGGAGATAAAAAGATTGTGGAGCGAGCGCGAAATGAGAATGAAGACATTAACCAAAAGCTTCATAAAACAAATCCTGATAATCCAAATGCAAATCGTGGAGTGGAAACAGAGGAAGAAGCCAATAAAACAGTTGAGAACAAAGATCGTAATTCTGATATAACTCCAAATCGATATCCAAATTCACATCCCGATAATCATAAAGATCGTGGAAATATGAAATTGGATGAGGAGGAATGAGACAATACGAAATTTAAAACAAAATAGAGTCAATAAAATGTCAAATAACATAACATTAGCGGTTCGAGTTAATGTTATTTTAAACTCTTTTTAAAGCTTCTGTATCGGTTGAGATCTTCGTAAATTAGAGGAATCAATTTAAAATATATACAAAATGGCACTTTTAGAAAATAAAGTAGCTTTTGTATCTGGCGGAGGATCTGGAATCGGACGCGCAGTGGCAAAAGCATACGCTCGAGAAGGAGCAAAAGTAGTAGTAGCTGATATAAATGTAGAACACGGTGAAGAAACCGTAAAAATGATAAAGGAAAAGGGTGGAGAAGCTTTTTTCATAAAAGGAGACTCGTCAAGCGCAGCTGATAATAAACATATGGTTGAGGTTACAGTTTCCAAATACGGCCGATTGGACATTGCCTGTAATAATGCGGGAATGGGAGGGCCAGCAAAACCAACTGGAGAATATGAGCCAGAAGCTTGGGATAAAGTTATTGCATTAAACTTAAGCGGTGTTTTTTATGCTTGCCGATACCAATTGGAACAAATGGAGAAAAATGGGGGAGGAAGCATTGTAAATATTGCTTCAATTCACGGACAGGTAGCCGCGCCAAATAGTGTTGCATATACAGCAAGTAAACACGGTGTAGTTGGTTTGACTAAAAATATTGCCGTAGAATATGCACAGAAAAATATTCGCTGTAATGCCGTTGGACCAGGTTATATTGAAACAGCACTTTTAAAAGATAATTTAAATAAAGAAATGATGCAGGCCGTTGCGGCAAAATCTGCAATGAACCGTTTAGGAACCGCAGAAGAAGTTGCCGAATTGGTCGTTTTTCTAAATTCTGATAAATCATCATTTACAACAGGAAGTTATATTATTGCCGATGGTGGTTATACCGCGGTTTAATATTTTTTTAGAGAATACTATTTTGAATTAGTAAAAGCAGTAAGCGAAAGTTTACTGCTTTTTTTGTTTTTAAACCTGTTTCATTTGTAGGAAACCTAGCGTTTTCGGGGTTTTCGTGTGCTTTGGTTGTTTTGAATAATGTTTTGTTTTATGCCTTTTTTGTTGATTTTATTTTATTACATTTAGCGATGTGTTAAGTTTTGATGAAAAATATTTACAAAAACAAAAACATTAAGTTTATGTTTTTGTAATATTCGCTTAACTTTAAAGACTATAAATTTGAACTCTAAAAACTCTATTTTTTAACGTATGAAAAACAATTACTCTTTTCGTCATTTAGTGACTTTTTTAGGTTTTCTCTATTGCTTTGCCTTAAATGCGCAGACAATGCCAGCCCCTCAAGATGTACCTTATCTTCAGGATTTTAACTTATTGCCAGTAACATCTACTTCATATTCTGATATTCCTGGTTTTCAAGGCTGGAATGCAAGTACTCCGACAAGTTCGACTTTGCCTACACCTTCGTCTTTTACGACTACAACTACCTCGGATAAAACTATGGCTACTGGTGGTTCAGCTACTTCTTCAGGTGGAAATATTTATAATTTCAATCAAAAAATAGGTTTTTTAAATGCAGGAAGTTATCTGGATCAATCAATAGTACTTGCTTTAAATACAAATAACGATACTGGAGTACAAGTGGAATATAATGTATTGGTAATTCGTAATCCATATGTTTCAGGAACTTCTAATAGTCGTATTAATGAGCTAGCTTTACAATATCGTGTGGGAGAGACAGGAAATTTTATAACCTTATCAGAAACTTTTTTTCAGAATAATACAACTACACGCACAAAAGAAACCGATCCTCTGCAAACAGGGCATATAAGAGTAACGTTGCCTGCAGAGTGTGATAATAAGCCAATAGTTCAAATACGATGGTTAACAAGGCAAGTTTCAGGACAGGGTTCTCGTCCTTCTTTTGCAATTGATGACGTCGATGTTAAAAAAGATATTTATGCTCCAACAAATGTTTCTGGATATCCAAAAGTAGCTAGCATTTTAGGAGATAGTTTCAATTTTATTAATAAAATAGATGAAGTTGGAAAAACATATTATGTATTGTTGCCAGGTGGAAGCGCTGAACCAACAATTACACAGATAAAAGCAGGTCAAGATTCAAATGGAACTCCAGCACTACAATCAGGAATTTTTGATGTAACAAGTTCTGCTCAGGAATATATTAAAAGTTTTACAGGATTACCTTTAAGCACGGCATATTCTGTTTTTTCTATCTCAGAAGATATTGCTGGAAATATTCAAGCATCAGTTAATAAAGTAGATGTGACAACTTTAAGTGTAATGCCTCCTGCCATATCTCCATCTGTTTCTGCATTAAACTTAGGAGGTACTGAACCAAATTTTGATCCTTTAACAAAAAGCTATCAGATAGGAGCTTCAGATCTTACGGCGAATGTTGTGCTTACAGCTTCAGGGAATTTTACTATTTCAAAAGATAACGTGGCATTCTCAACATCTTTAACTTTTGTTCCTACTGATTTTGATTCTAATGCAACGCCAACAGTTTATGTAAAATTTACCCCAACTTCAGTTGGCAGTTTTACAGGTACAATAACTCATGAAACAACTGGAGGTACAACTAAGACAGTTAATCTGACAGCTCTTGGAGTAAATCCTTTTGTACAGAATTTTGATGATGCAAATGTTTTTGCAAATAGTAAATGGTTACAATATAATGAGGCTGGACCAATAAACAAATGGGCTTATACGAATCAGTCACGTAATGTTAACTCTGGAACTGGAGCTGTTTTAATGAACGGATTTTCGGATAGTGGTGCAAGTAAAGATTGGTTGATTTCTCCAAGATTACGTTTAGATGGTTTTAGTCAAATTCCGTTATTATCTTTTTATTCTCGTCAATTTTATGATGGGCCATCTTTAAAATTAATGGTTTCAACCAATTATGATGGAGTAAGTGATCCAAATACTGCAACATGGACACCGATAAACGGAAGATTTCCACAAGATACAGGAAGTTATGTGAAATCTGAATATATAAATTTATCGGCTTATAAAACAGATCATACTTATTTGGCTTGGGTTTATGAAACTACTTCTGGCGGAAATGATAATGCCGCAGAATGGTCTTTTGACGATTTTGCGATTATTGACGAATCAAAATATGTGGATTCTAATCCGCGTTTAGATTTTGCAGATGTAAGTCCAAATTCGGTTTCTGCTAGTCAAACTTTTGTTTTTGCAGCAGCAGGCTATGGCGATATCACTATTGCAGCTCCCGCTTCTTACGAATTGTCATTAGATAATATTTCATTTTCATCAAGCATTATTATTGCTGCAGCAGATGCATTAACCGGAAAAACAGTTTATGCAAGATTTGCTCCAACTGCAAAAGAACCAACAATTTCTGGTGTGTTGAACATTACAGGAACATCGCTAAACAAGCAAATTGGCTTATTTACGGGATCATCTATTCTAAAGGTGGATACTTTTGATGTAGTAACTTATAACTTAGAGTTTTTTGGAACTGATGTAGTGGGGAGCAACGGACAAGAATTTGGCCCAACTAATGATGCGTTACAAATTGAAAATGTGGCCAAAGTCATGAATAAATTAAATGCAGATGTTTACGCACTTCAAGAAGTTTCTGATGATCCTTCAATTGATATGCTGATTCAGAAGATAAACGTGAATGGAAAAACGTACGATAAGGTAATCTGTTCTTCGTGGTCTTATTCTTGGAAGCTTCCAGATCCGAAGTTTCCGCCTCAGAAATTAGTTGTCCTGTACAATACGCAAACTACTTCTGTAAAAAGTACAAAAGTATTGTTTAAAGAAGTTTATGATCAAATTCTAGCTCAAACTTTAGTTTTGCCCAATTATCCAGGTTCAGATACTCCAGAAAAAAATGATGACAGCTTTTTCTCTTCTGGGCGTTTGCCTTATGTGGTCGAATTAGAAACCAATATTGGTGGCATTAAAAAAGACGTTACTTTAATCGACCTTCATGCACGTGCAAATAGCGGGACATCTATAAAGGAGTACAATCAGCGTAAATATGATATTGACTATTTAAAAGATGCGCTAGATGCTGAATATCCAGATGCGAATTTAATTCTTTTAGGAGATTTTAATGATGATGTAAAAGCTTGGGTTGGAAATGCAAGTACAGCTTCTTCTTATAAGAAATTTGTAGATGATACTGTTAATTATAATGCTTTAACATGGGATATTAGTCAGGCTGGAGCTTATAGTTTTTTAAGTTCACAAGGATTTTTAGATCATATTTTAATTTCTAATGAATTGAATGATGATTATATCGATAAGTCGATTGCAGTTTACGATCCAAGAAATGATATTGCAAATTACACGACAACAACTTCTGACCACGGACCAGTAATTGCTCGTTTCCAATTGAAACAAGATGTACTTTCTACGCCAGATTTTGGAAAAAATAAATATTTTGTAAAAGCTTATCCAAACCCTGCAACAGATGTTTTGAATTTTGATGTAAAAACAACGCAAGGAAGAGATCTAAAAATCAGGTTATATGATTTTAATGGTCGTGCTATTGGAAATCCAATCAGTGTTAAGAATGAATCTGAAGTTAGCACCGCAGTTGTTGCTGTTGGTAATTTAGTTTCTGGAGTTTATTTCTACACGGTTACAGAAAATAATAAAGTGATTTTTAAAGATAAAGTCATCAAGAAGTAAAAATCTTCTATAAAAAAACAGAAAAGGCAGTCTTAAAATGACTGCCTTTTTTTATATAAATACTTTTTTCAATTTCTCTAAATCAATATTGCTATGATCTGAAAAATTGAAAAAATAATCCAATTGCCATTTCTGCGTTTTCTGCGCTTGCTTACTCGTGGTTTCGTCCCACGGCGGATAAACTCTTGTAGCTCTTATTCCTTCTTTATTTTGGGTAGAGAAAATGCCTTTTTCAAGTAACGTTTTCTTTGGAAAAATAAACTGTCCCCAATTCTCATCTTTTCGAACAGTCACAATTACAAAATCAATAGTATCCGAATAATCAAAAGGTTCAATTATACCTGATTGGTTTCGTTTCCATAATGTGACGAACTGTCCCGTTTTGGTTGGGGTAATTTTCGCCTCTCTATAACAAATATTTTTATTGTCTAGCTGAAAACGAAATGCACTGTATTCTTCACTTTCCTTTTCTTTTTCTAAAGAAGTCATCTGCAAATCTGCTCTGTCAAAAATACTTTCTTTGCTCAATACTAAATCAGGTGAGCCAATGGTAAAATTCATAAAAATCTATTTTAAAAATAGTTTGAAAATTACTACAAATTTACTTTAGAAATTAACATTCAGACCAAAATTTAATCCCCATTGGAACTGGTTGAAAGACTGGCTATTTAGCGGATTGATATAATAATTGACAGCCGGTTCAACAAAAACATTGGTCTTTTTGTACACACGATATTGTACTGTACTGCTCAAAGTAGAGCCATATACATAATCATTGGCATTCATATTCTCTCCAATAGAATGTCCGTCTAGGGCTACATTATTAGAAATTAATTTACCAACGAAACCACCAGTGTTTAAGTTAATGCTCGCTTTATTTTTATTGAAAACAGAATAAGAAACCTCAAGAGGCATTTCTACATATCTTAGATTTTGATCCAATTTACCAGTTTGCACGTTTTCATTTTTCAAAGCTTCTTTTGTGCTATTTGAAATAAAAAGATAACCTTGGCTTGACGGGTCTGCTGAAACGACGGGACTGTTATTACTATCGGCATTTAGAGCACCAGGATTAAAAAAAGCATTGCTTTTGGCGCTTAAATACGATACATTGGCAACACTCTGTCCTAATTCGCTAATTTTTAGACCAGAACCAACAGCCCATTTTTTGTTAATGCTGTATTTTGTTTTTACACCATAAGAATTAGACTGTTTAGAGTCATTTACGTTACCCAAAGTTTTCTCGTTCTTAGTATTTTCAGAACTTGCAACACCAGCAAAAACAGCAACTGCCCATCTTTCTTTTTTGTTGATTAGATTGTCTTTTTCCTCCTTTTCTTCTTTTTCCTTTTCTGGAGCTAAAATTCCTTTTTCTAAATTCTGAAGCTCAGCCAGCTGCATAGAGTCTGTTTTACTCAAGCCGTTAGCAATTTTTACATCGTCTTTTATGATAACCGCTTTGTCAGTTCGCTTATTCTCATTTTTACCCGAAACGGCATTAGTTGAATTATACGCACTGCTATTTGCAAAAGAGTTATTATTTGCAGAATAGCGCTGATTATTGAAGGCAATATTTTTATCGTTTTTCGGAGCAATCTGTTCTTCAAAAATAGAATTTGAAAGCTGCTTTTTTGCAGTCGAATTAAACTTGCTTTGTTTTCCAAATGCAATTCTTTCTTCAGAAATCCCTTTGATGGAAGAATTAGAAGACTTTGCCTTGCTTTCTAAAATAGATTTTTTAGTAGATTTTGCGATTGATTTTTCTTGTGATGAACCTAAATTTTGATAAGCAACAGATTGGTTGGGAACATTTGCAGGAACAATTGTACTAGATTTTTTAGAAGATTTTACAATTGATTTTTCTTCTGAGCCAGAGTTTTGATAAGCAACAGATTGGTTCGGAGCATTTGCTGGAACTACTGTGTTAGATTTAGAATCTTTTTTACCGGTTTTGTTCTTAGAGTTTGTTTCTGCTATAGAAGTTTCTTGAGACTGAATTTGTGGGTCAGTATTAAATTGATTTTTTACAGCATTTCCGTTTAATGAATCTATCGCTTTGCCAGTACTTTTATTTCGATTTAAATCTTTGTTATTATGAATGTCGTTTGTTTTTTTGTCAATAACAACGCTGTTTGTGTTGTTTTCTAAATTGCCGTTGTTGAGGTTTGTATTTTCAGATGAATTAGTAAAATGTAAAATTGAAGGCAGAAGCAACCCTAATAATAAGCATGCAGCAGCCGACCACCAAAGAACAACTCTCTTCTTCTTTTTAGGTTTGTCTAATTTTTCTTCAATCTGACTCCATAATTCTGGAGGCGGAATACTCGAAAGGTCTTCCATTGATGAAAAAATATCTTCTATTTTTTGCTTCTTCATGCTATCTTAAAATTTTTTATGCTCAAAATTCGCTTTTGTAATATATGTTTGGCGCGATTTAAATTTGATTTTGATGTCCCTTCGGAGATTTTTAGTAGTTCGGCAATTTCTCTGTGCTTCATTTTTTCGAATACATACAAGTTAAAAACCGTTCTATATTGATCTGGTAAATCCCGAATGTACTCCAACAGTTTTTCCTGTTCTATCGGAATAGCTTCCAGTTCTTCTTCTTCAATAAAATCTGTATCGGGATCAAAAACATCTAAAAAGAAACTTTCTTTTTTCTTTTTGTTTAAAGTTTCAATGAGTTTGTTTATAAAGATTCGTTTTAACCATCCCTCAAAGCTTCCTTCAAATTTATATTGGCTTATTTTCTGAAAGGCAATTACAAATGCTTCCTGAAAAACGTCTTTCGCGTCATCTTCGTTCTTCATATATTTCAAACAAATACCATATAAAACAGGAGAGAACAACTGATAAATTTTCAGCTGTCCCTCTCTGTCATTTTTCATGCACAGTTTGATATATTTTTCTAACTCGTCTTTCAAGAAATGGTTTAAATTTGATTTGGCAAAAATAGTTTTAAATAGCTTACAAAACTATCTTTTAAAAATAGTTCGAGTACCGTCTTGACTGTTGCTTACAATGGTTAGATTTTGATTGTCAAGGTTTTCTATTACGTAAGTTTTCCCTTCAAACGTAATCAGATCATGTTCTGACTGATCAAAATATCCCTTTCCTTTTTCTATCTGATAAGCGCTGTTTCTAATTTCTACATTGTTTTTATAAGTAATAACCCTTCCGTCTGGAGTGAAAATAATTTTCTTAGTAAATCCAATTGTTTTTGGTGTAGCTACATAAGGATTGTTTGAACCTCCGATAGATTTTTCCCAAGTCCAAGTATTTACTATTGATCCTGCTGCTTCTTTAGAATCATTTATAGAAATCATTGATGTAAAAAGAAAACAGATAATAAAAGATAAAAAGAGTTTCTTCATGACCGAATTATTATTTTAAACTTGTAATTTTTTCTTGAATCGCTTTTTTGAAAAGTTTTATTTCAGTGCTTTGATCTGCAGTATCGTTATTATCGATGTAAACTTTTGTAGTACTTGCTCCTTGACGAAGTTCAAAATAAATTCCGCCTTGATCTGCAGCATCTGGAGAACCATACGTTTTAGTTTGTCCTTTTAAAGCCAAGATTTCAGCAGGAACACTTTTTAATAATAAAGTATATTCACCTCTTTTAATTGTCGGAGTATATCTATATTGTCCAAAATCATATTGATTAGCTCCAACATTTAAGAATTTTAAAGTATTATAGTCGTTAATCTGATAGAATTTTTGGCAGTCAGAACTTAAACATTGGTTATTGAAACTTCCAATAATCATATTGTCAGGACTTTCTGCTGTTTTGTTGAAAATCATTCCTTTTGATGTTTTCGGGATCAAAACAAAATCATAAGGATAAGTAGGCGTTTGGGTTACGTTTTCACCTTGAGCAGGAGCTTTTTCGTAGTAATTAACAACGATCTCGCAATTGTTTTCTACAATCGAAGTAATTTTGATGGCATATCCATTTGTAGGTTTAGCGCCTGCAAAAATTCCAACTAGATATTCTTTTGTAAAATCAATATTCGGATCACTTGCAACAGGACAGTTGTTATCATGTTTTGTAAAAAACTCATCCATTTTTTCTTGAGATACAATAACAACAGCAGCAGGATTATTAGGCATTGATTTTACACTATAATTACATGCAAAAGGAAAACCGGTAAAATTTACAACTGTATTAGCTCCACAATCTACATATTTATTTCCGTCATTGAGAGAACAAGCACTGAATCCAAAGGCTACAAACAAGCCAAGCATTAATTTTTTCATAATCATTTTAATAGGTTTATATCTTAGTAGATAGAGCTTTTAAAAAAAGGTTGCGTTGAGGTTAAACTTTTTTCAAAAAAAAATAAAATGTTGGTTTAGTTGGATTTGAAAATCAATTCGTGAAATTTCTATTTTAAAAATCAAGTACTACGTATTATTGCGTACTTTTACTTAAAATTAACTTAGTTATGTTTGATTATATACCGTTTTTATTAGGTTTTGTTGTGGCACTTTTTGCAGGGATCTACGTAGGCAGAATGCTTTCTGCTTCGAAGTTTCAGTCAGAAAAAACAATTGCTGAGGAGAGATTAAATGCGCTAAATAGTCAATTGCAAATGCTAAAAGAACAGTTTGAAAGTGAAAAAAATAATTTTCAGAAACAGTTGCAGCTGAGTATTTCTGAGAAAGAAAATATTAGGACAGAAAAAGATAGTCTGGCAATTCAGCTTTCAAAAAAAGAAGTCGATTTTGAAAATTTATGGGAACGTCACAAAGAACAAAAAAGCGAAATCAACGAGCTTCAAGAAAAATTCACTAAAGAATTTGAAAATCTTGCCAACAAAATTCTAGAAGAAAAATCGGCAAAGTTTACCGAACAAAATACCGTAAACATGAAAAATATCTTGACGCCTTTGCAGGATAAAATTCAGGTTTTTGAGCAGAAAGTAGAACAGACGCATAAAGAAAGCATCGATTATCATGCGGCGCTTCGTCAGCAGATAATTGGCTTGAGCGAAATGAATGCGCAAATGAGCAAAGAAACCTTAAATCTTACAAAAGCATTAAAAGGCGACAGCAAAATGCAAGGGAATTGGGGCGAATTGGTGCTAGAACGTGTTTTAGAAAAATCGGGATTAGAAAAAGGAAGAGAATACGAAGTGCAACAGAGTTTTACAAATAGTGAAGGAAATCGTGTTTTACCAGATGTAGTAATTAATCTTCCTGACGGTAAAAAAATGATTGTTGATTCTAAAGTTTCTCTTTCGGCCTATGAAAAATGGGTTAACGAAGAATCGGAACTTTTAAAAATAGAATTTCTTAAAGAACATGTCAGTTCTATAAAAAGACATGTCGAGCAGTTGGGCAGCAAAAACTATCATGATTTATATCAAATGGAAAGCCCAGATTTTGTTTTACTTTTTATTCCGATGGAGCCCGCTTTTGCCGTTGCTTTAAACGAAGATCCTACATTATATACTAAAGCTTTTGATCGAAATATTGTTATTGTAACGCCAAGCACGCTTTTGGCCACTTTACGTACTATTGATAGTATGTGGACCAATCAGAAACAGCAGGAAAACGCCTTAGAAATTGCAAGACAGGCAGGAGCTTTATATGACAAATTTGAAGGTTTTGTAACCGATTTAGTCCGAATTGGAAATAAAATAAAAGATACCAAAACTGAATATGAAAGTGCAATGAATAAATTGGTTGATGGAAAAGGAAATCTGATTTCCAGTGTAGAAAGATTGAAAAAAATGGGAGCCAAAGCCAAGAAATCACTTCCAGATAACATTATTGCACGAGCTATAAATTTAGATGAAAATGAATTATTGAACTAAGAAAAAAATATTTAAACACATGGCTATGTTTGTTAATAAAAGTGAAACGTCTTTAACGATATAGAAAAACTATGTTTCTATGTGTTGAAAAAAAATACAACTAATCAAAATACCAAAAACAAAAACATGAGTACAGATTTTAAGCCCGTTTCTTCATCAAAAGTTAGTATATCAGAATTAATGCTGCCATCACATACCAACTTTAGCGGAAAAATTCACGGAGGATATATTTTACTATTATTAGATCAAATTGCTTTTGCATCAGCATCAAAATTCAGCGGAAATTATTGCGTAACAGCTTCTGTAGATACCGTAAACTTTCTTAAGCCAATTGAAGTTGGAGAATTGGTGACTATGAAAGCTTCTGTAAATTATGTTGGAAGAAGTTCAATGGTTGTTGGCATTCGCGTAGAAGCAGAAAATATTCAGACAGGAGTTATCAAACATTGCAATTCGTCTTATTTTACAATGGTTGCCAAAGATAAAGAAGGGAAAAGCGTGCAGGTGCCAGGATTAATTTTGTCAAACTTAGAAGAGGTGCGCCGTTTTAGAAAAGCAATAAAACATATTGAAGTTAGAAAAGAAGTAGAAGAACACGAAAAATTGGCCAATATAAACTCTATTGAAGATTTAGCAAGCCTAGAAAAGTATAATGTCCTTTTAGAAATTAGCTAAATTTTCTTATATTTATTTAACGCACATTAAATATTAGAAATTATGGTCAAGTTTGGATATACAATTTTATACGTCGAAAATGTCGAAGAATCTATTGCGTTTTATGAAAATGCTTTTGGTTTTTCGAGAAAGTTTGTCACGCCAGAAGGGGATTATGGCGAATTGATTACGGGAGAAACAACGCTTTCGTTTGCTTCCAAGAAATTAGCCTCAAAAAGTTTACCCGATGGTTTTATAGAAAGTAGTTTAGAAAATAAGCCTTTTGCCATCGAAATTGGTTTTATTACAGATAATGTTCCTGAAGTTTTACAAAAAGCAACTTCTTATGGAGCCGTTATCGTTTCAGAACCGGTAGAAAAACCATGGGGACAAATTGTAGCGTACGCAAGAGATTTGAATGGTTTTTTGATTGAGATTTGCACAGAGGTAAAAGCATAGAAATTCGCTGTCAAAAATTACGTAAAGTCCCTACGGGACAAAATGTGGATGAACCAATATTTTTTTTCTACCGATATGTAATTCCTAGCGGAATACTTGAAAAATTGATATTAAAAAAATATTTCGAAGAAATTACATTTCGGTAGAAAAAAATACACACGCCAATATTTTGTCTACCGATATATAATTCCTAGCGGAATATTTTGAAAATGATATTGTGAAAAAATATCTCGTAGAGATTACATATCGGCAGAAAAAAATTACACACGCAATATTTTTTCTGCCGATATATAATTCCTAGCGGAATATTTTAAAAATGATATTGTGAAGAAATATCTCGTAGAGATTACGTATCGGCAGAAAAAAATTACACACGCAATATTTTTTCTGCCGATATATAATTACTAACAGAATATTTTGAAAATGATATTGTGAAGAAATATCTCGTAGAGATTAAATATCGGTAGAGAAAAAATATTAGACACACCTATATTTTGTCCCGTAGGGACTTTTTTTACGATCTCTTTAATGAAGGAAAAATTCACAAATTTTTAGCATTAATCTCAGAACTTTTAATGCAGAAATTTCGTAACTTTAAGTATAATTATTGGGTTACGGAATTTTTTCACTGGGTATTGCCGTTCGATTTTTCGGATTAACTAAAATCTCTTTTTTTATTTTCTCTTAGTCAGAATAAATTGAATGACATAATTGTTTAAATGCAGACGATTATGAAAACAACTACTTTATTATTTTTATTTTTTACCGCCTTTTCTGTCATCGCCCAAGACAAATTTTTTACGAATACTGGAACAATAAACTTTGAAGCTTCTGTTCCTATGTTTGAAGAAGTTAGAGCGGTAAATAGACAAGTTGCGATACTTTTAGAACCTAAAACAAGTACTTTTATCTGTACTGTTATTGTCAAAAATTTTCGCTTTAAATTGGATTTGATGCAAGAGCATTTTAATGAAAATTACATGCAAAGCAATCGCTATCCTAAAGCTGTATTTAAAGGGAAAATTGAAAAATTCGATTTAAAAGATATTAATGAGATTGAAAAACAATATCAGATAAAAGGGAAACTTAATTTACGCGGAAAATCAAAAGAGATTATCGTAAACGCTTTGATTAAAAGAGTGCCAGAAGGCATTCAGGTTATTTCAGATTTTCCAATTTTGGTATCTGATTTTAATATTCATATTCCAAGTTCTATAGCGTCAAAAATTGCTACAACAGCCAATACAGAACTGACGGGTATTATTCGCAGTGACGAGACAATGCTAACTTTGAAATAAGAGTTACTTGATACAATTGATAAGCGTCTTTTCTAAATCGGTAAATTGAAACTCGAAACCTGCTTTCTGGATTTTCTCCGACGAAACACGCTGTCCGGTTAAAACTGCTACGCTCATTTGCCCAAGCATAATCTTTAATACAAAAGGCGGAACTTTGGGCAACCATATAGTATAATCGTACAGTTTAGCCAAAGTTTTAGAAAATCTGGCATTTGTTGTATTATCTGTTACACAAGCATTGTAGGCACCTTCTAGTTTAGTGTCTTCAATGCTTTTTAAATAAATCTGACACAGATCTTCAATATGAATCCAAGGAAGGTATTGCTTGCCAGAACCCAAAATGGCGCCAAAACCAGATTTAAATGATGGAGTCATTTTTTTTAAAAAGCCTTCGTTTTTGCCTAAAACGATACCAGTTCTAATTTTAACTGTTCGAATATTTAAAGAACTGATTTTATCTGCGGCGCTTTCCCATTTTTGACAAGTTGTGCCTAAAAAATCATCGGCTGGAGGCGTATTTTCAGTACATATTTTATGGCTTGTAATAGCGCCATAAATTCCGATGCCAGAAGCAGAAACAAAAGCTTCCAGTTTTTTATTATTCATTTCTAAAACGGAATAAATCATTTCGACTGGTCTAACACGACTCTCAATAATGGCTCTTTTACGTCTTTTGGTCCATCTTTTTTCGACGATTCCTTCGCCAGCTAGATGAATGATGTAATCTGCATTTAGAATTGCATTTTTGTCAATATAGTTTTTCTTGATATCCCATTTGTAATAGGTAACTCTTGGGGTATTTTCTCTATCAGAACGGCTTAAAACAGACACAGAAAAACCTGCTTCGATTAGGACATCTGTCAAATGTTTTCCAATGAAACCACTTCCACCTGTCAATAGAACATTTTGAGCCATAATAGTTTATAATATATTTAACAGTCTTACTTGTTTAAGGATTAGTAAAGGTACTTAAACAATGTTTACCTTTATGGCAAATTCTAAAATTTAATAAGATGGCGACTAAAAAAAAGGTAATTACCAAAGATGATATCGTTTCAAAATATATGGAAGAGGTTTTAGAAAAAGGCCAAAAACCAAAATCGGTTTATCATTTTGCCAAAGAAAATGATTTTACAGAAGCTGAATTTTATGCTTTCTTTGGAACATTAGAAGGTTTAGAAAAAGAAATATTCCGACTGTTTTTTGAAAATACGGTTAATCTTCTTCATAAAAACGAAGAATACCAAGGATATGATATGAAAAATAAAATGCTGAGTTTTTATTTTACTTTCTTCGAAATCCTGACTGCCAACAGAAGCTATGTTTTGCAATCGCTAAAGATGGACAAAAATCCGCTTAAAAATTTAGTTCAGCTAACTGCTCTTCGAAATAGTTTTAAAGAATATGTTTCTGAAATCCTGACAGATGATTACAGATTAGAACAGGAAAAGTTTCAGAAATTTCAAGAAAAAGCCATTCAGGAATCTTCTTGGGTGCAATTAATGATGACAATCAAATTCTGGATGGAAGATGAATCTCCTGCTTTCGAAAAGACAGATATTTTTATTGAAAAATCTGTTAATGCATCATTTGAATTGATGAATGTTGCGCCAATGAATCATTTGATAGATTTCGGAAAATTTTTGTTCAAAGAAAAAGTATACAGCAGACAATGAAAACGATCGATTATATTCCGACCTCAAAAATAGAACGAGCAGGAAAATTGGTTCAGACTGGTGCTAAAATTGGCGTAAACTACGTAAAACATTATGCCGAAAAAATGGTTAATCCAGATTTGAGCCGTGACAAACTTAACGAGAACAACGCCGAAGATATTTATGACGGACTAAAAAGCTTAAAAGGAAGCGCCTTGAAAGTGGCTCAAATGTTGAGTATGGATAAGAACTTTCTGCCTCAAGCTTATGTTGAGAAATTTTCATTGTCGCAGTTTTCTGTTCCGCCTCTTTCTGCTCCTTTGGTTTTAAAGACGTTCAAAAGCAATTTTGGAAAAACGCCTTATGAGATTTTTGACGAGTTCAACCCAAATTCTGTAAATGCGGCGAGTATTGGTCAGGTGCATTTGGCAAAGAAAGGCGATAAAAAACTGGCAGTTAAAATTCAATATCCAGGTGTTGCCAATAGTATTTCTTCCGATTTAGCTTTGGTAAAACCTATTGCAATTAGAATGTTTAATCTACAAGGAAAAGATTCTGATAAATACTTCAAAGAAGTTGAAGATAAACTGATTGAAGAAACCAACTATTTGCTGGAATTAAAGCAAAGCCAAGAGGTTGTCGAGGCTTGTAGTAAAATCGAAAATATTACTTTTCCGAATTATTATCCAGAGTTTTCATCTGAGAAAATAATTACAATGGATTGGATGACAGGAATTCATCTTTCTGAATTTACAGCTATAAACAAAGATCAAGAAGCTGGTGACAAACTAGGTCAGGCGCTTTGGGATTTTTATATGTATCAAATTCATGTTTTAAGAAAAGTCCACGCAGATCCGCATCCAGGAAATTTTTTGGTTGATGATCAAAATCAATTAATTGCTTTAGATTTTGGCTGTATGAAACAAATTCCAGACGATTTCTATACACCATATTTTGAGCTGATCAATAAAAATGTCATAACAGATGAGAAGCTTTTCAATCAGAAATTATTCGAATTAGAAATTCTTCGTCCAGATGATACGCCAGCAGAAATTGAATATTTCACCGAAATGTTTCATGACTTATTGTCTCTTTTTACTAAACCGTTTCAAAACGATACGTTCGATTTTGCAGATGAAGAATTCTTCAATGCGATTGCTCAATTAGGTAAAAGATTCTCAGAAGATACAAACTTGAAAAAAATGAACGGAAATCGCGGCTCTAAGCACTTTATTTATATGAATCGTACTTTCTTTGGTCTATATAATTTAATGTTTGATTTGAAAGCGAAAATCGTTGTGGAGAATTATTTGAAATACTAAGTTTCAAAATTTTCAATATTTAAATTCCAAATTCCAATTGAATCAGACATTGGAATTTGGAATTTTTTAAAATTGGGTATTTTATTTAATAATTCCCTTTTTATAAGTAGCAATCGCACGATCTCTCGCAAAAGCATGATCAACCATCGGTTCGTTATAGCCTAAATCAAATTCAGGAATCCATTTTCGGATGTATTCTCCTTTTGGGTCAAACTTTTTTTGCTGGATTTCAGGATTAAAAACTCTGAAATAAGGCGCGGCATCACAACCTGTTCCTGCTGCCCATTGCCAGTTTCCTACATTTGAAGCCAATTCAAAATCTAAAAGTTTTTCGGCAAAATACGCTTCGCCCCATTGCCAGTTAATCAGCAAATGTTTGCATAAAAAACTCGCCACAACCATGCGAACGCGATTATGCATGTATCCAGTTTCATTTAACTGACGCATTCCAGCATCGACCATCGGATATCCGGTTGTTCCAGAACACCATCGTTTGAAATCTTCTTCATTATTTCGCCATTGGATTCCGTCATAATTAGATTTGAAATTATGATTGATGCAATTTGGAAAACTAAATAAAATCTGAATAAAGAATTCTCTCCAAACTAATTCGCTCAAAAATGTCTGATTTTTTCTATTTGCCCAGTTTACTAATTTTCTAATGCTAACTGTTCCAAAACGTAAATGTGGCGAAAGATAAGAAGTGCTGTCTAAGGCTGGAAAATCTCTGGTTTCTTTATAATTGGCAATTTGTGTTAAGTTGTGTGGAAGAACTTTTATAGAGCTTCTTTCAAAACCAATTTCGGTTAAGTCAGGAAATTTGAAATTAATTTTTGCAAAATTAGAGAGATGTGAAGTAGAATCATATTCTGGAGCTGATCCTAAAAAATGATATTTCTCTAGCCATTTGTTTTTATAAGGCGTGTAAACCGTGTATGGAAGTCCGTCAGCTTTTGTGATTTCTTTTTCTTCGAAGATGACGTGATCTTTAAAAGAGAAAGTTTCAATGTTGTTTTCTTGTAATAAAGATGAAATTACAGTATCACGTTTGATAGCAAACGGTTCGTAATCTTTATTGAAGAAAATACTTTGAATGTCAAATTCTTCAATAAGCGATTTCCAAACGTCAGTAGTTTTTCCTTTTTTAATTAAAATGGAAGAATCAAGTTTGTTTAATTCTGAATTTATTTTTTCTAATGAATCATAGATAAAAGTTACTCTGGCATCGTTTTTAGGAAGATGTTCTATAATGTCATCGTCAAAAATGAATAATGGAACAACAGGAAAATCTGATTGCAAAGCATGAAATAATCCCGTGTTGTCTTCTAAACGTAAATCGCGTCTAAACCAGAATAAAGTAACTTTTTGTTTTGTCATTGTTTTGTTTTTTTGCCACAGATTAATGGGATTTAAATGATTTTTTATTCTCTGTACTGTTTTTCTCAACACATAGAAACATAGATTTATTTTACTTTTTAAGAAGTTTGGAAAGAAACTAGTTTCTAACACATAGCTATGTGTGTTTATGCAAGTGAAACGCCTTTTTTCTCAATCTAAATTCTATGATTCTATGTGTTTGAATTTTTAAGCGTTTTTAGAATTAAATAACTCTTCGATTTTGTTATATCTGTAATCGAAAATGTTTTTCAGTTTGTTTTTTACGACTAAACGGTTTATGATCCTTCCTAGAATTCCAAATGGGAGAGCGTAATGAACAATGTCGGTCATTTTTGTTCCTCCATCTGATGTTGGTTCAAAGAAATGTTTGTGATGCCATAATTTATAAGGACCGAATTGCTGAATGTCTACAAAATACTCATTTTCTTGGCAAGCCGTAATTTCAGTTATCCAAGACATTTTGATTCCAAAAAGTGGTTTTAAGGTGTAGGTAATAATCTGTCCGTGATACATACGTTTGCCGTCATAATCCTGAATTTGGAAATTCATGGTATCTAGTGTAATAGTTTGCAGGTTTATCGGACTTGAGAAAAAATCCCAGCAATCTTCAACACTAGCATTTATATGCTGTACGGTTACTATTTTGTATAATTTCATAATCAAATTGTTCTTGAAAAACGCCCAAATAATGCTATATTTTATAATATTTGAATGGAACAAACAACATTCCGAAACATTCTCCTTTTTCTTTTTCTAGGTGTTTGTGGTGTATTTTATGAGCTTTTCGGAGTCCGATGAGGTATTTGTTTTTGGTGTTTTTAAACCATTTAAATCGCTGATGAATTAAAACATCATGGATTAGAAAATAACAAGCGCCATAAAGTGTAATGCCGCATGCGATAAAAAAAAGATAATTGAATCCGCCTTCGACACCAAAATAGAATAAAATTATACTCGGAGTGGCAAAAATGACAAAGAAAATATCGTTGCGCTCAAAGGTGTTTTCATATTTCGGCTGATGATGATCGGCGTGAAAATACCACATAAAACCATGCATGACGTATTTGTGCGTAAGCCAAGTCACACATTCCATGAACAGAAAAACGCCTAAAAAGATTAAAAAAGAAATCATTTTGTAATGTTGATGTTTTAAAATTATCGTTTTATTGTTTTTGAGTTTTGCTTTAGATTATAAAAGATTGACTCAAATAGATTTTATTTTTTTAACACATAGAAACATAGATTTTTGTTATTTGTAAAAGATTGCAGAAAGAAACTAGTTTCTCACACATAGCTATGCTTCTTTATACAAGTGAAACGCCTTTTATAGACTTAGTATTCTATGAATCTATGTGTTTAAAAATTAAACCAACTTCAATTTATAAGTCACAAAAGACTGCGCCAAAAGTCCCGCTTTGGTATAGTTGGAAACTCGAATTCTTGCATTTCCAATTTCATAATAAGGCGTATTTTTTAGCTTTTTGAGCAATTTTTTGTAATATACATAGGCAGTATAAACTCCGAATTTAGCTTCTATAGGCAGCTTTACAATTCCTTGATAAGCAATTCTAAAATCTTCTTCAATTTCTTTGATAATCTGGTTTTTTGAATCTTCGTTAAAGTTATTCAAGTTTATGCCAGGAAAATATGAACGGTTTAAGATGGTATTGTCGTCTTTTAAATCTCTCAGGAAATTTACTTTCTGAAAAGCCGATCCTAAACGCATGGCTTCGTATTTCAGCTGTTCGTATTTGTGCTCTTTTCCAGTCACAAAAACTTTTAGGCACATTAAACCCACAACGTCTGCAGAACCATAAATGTAATCGATGTATTCGGTTTGTGTTTGGTAATTTGATTTTATAAGATCCATTTTCATGCTTTTTAGAAAAGCCTGAACCAAATCGTCGGTAATATTATATTCTTTTACAGTTTGCTGAAAAGAATTCAAAATCGGGTTTAAGCTGATGCCCAATTCCATTGCTTTGTAATATTCTTTTTCAAAATCTTCAATTAGATATTCTTTTTCGTAGCCATGAAATGAATCTACAATTTCATCGGCAAAACGTACAAATCCGTAAATGCTGTAAATCGCATCACGAATACTTGGCGAAAGCATTTTTACAGCCAGAGAAAATGAAGTGCTGTAATTTTTGGTAACCAATTTGCTGCATTTGAAAGAAACGGCGTCGAATAGTGATTTCATTTTTTAAGATCTAAAAGATTTTTGAATTAATTCAGCTGCTAGTTTTCCTGAAATTAAAGCAGGCGGAACACCTGGGCCAGGAACAGTTAATTGTCCTGTAAAATATAGATTCTTGACCTTTTTGCTTTTTAATTTTGGTCTCAAAAAAGCCGTTTGCAATAAAGTATTGGCCATTCCGTAAGCATTTCCTTTGTAGGCATTATAATCGGTTACAAAGTCGTTTTTACAGAATGATCTCTTAAAGATAATGTTATTTTTAATTTTTTGCTGGGTAAGTTCTTCAAAGCGGGATATGATTTTTTCAAAATATTCTTCTCTCAGTTCTTCATTATCTTCAATTCCAGGGGCAAGCGGAATCAAGAAAAACCCAGATTCCATTCCTTCTGGCGCAGCAGTTTTATCTGTTTTAGATGGAAAGTTGGCGTAGAACAATGGAGCTTCTGGCCACTTTGGCTGATCGTAAATAGCTGCTGCATGCTGATTGAAATCAACATCAAAAAACAAGGCATGATGCGAAATATTCTCTATTTTTTTATCAAAACCAATAAAAAATAGGAGAGATGAAGGTGCAAAAATTCTATTCTCCCAATATTTTTCAGAATACATTCTATATTCGTTTTCAAGTAAAGTTTCAGAATGATGATAATCTGCTCCGCTTAGAACTATATCAGCTTTTAGAGCCTCACCGTTAATCACGATTCCAGTTGCGATTTTATTCTCAACAATAATTTTTTCTATTGGCGAATTGGTTTTAATAGTTACGCCAAGTTCCAAAGCCAGTTTTTCGATTCCTTGAATGACATCAAACATTCCTGTTTTTGGATGCCAAGTTCCTAAACCGAAATCGGCATAATTCATAAAATTGTAAAATGAAGGAGTTTTGTCCGGTTTTGCTCCGAGAAATAAAACGGGAAATTCTAGAATCTGAATTAATCTTTCATTTTTAAAATTTTTGCGAATATCACTGCTGACATTCTTAAAAAACTGATCCAGTTTTAAAGCAGTTTCTTTAGTGATTAATTCGAGAGGAGAGATTCCTGGACGATACACTAAATTTTTAATGGCAATGTCATAGTTGCTTTTAGCTTGGTCAATAAAATTCTGCAGTTTTATACCGCTTCCTTTTTCTATGGTTTCAAAAGTGTATTTTATTTCTTCCAAATTATCATAAATACTGATAAAATCATCGATTCCGAAATAAACCCTGTAGGCTGGATTTAATTTTATCAGTTCGTAATAATCAGAAGGCTTTTTATTGAAATCCTGAAAAAAGCGTTCGAAGACATCAGGCATCCAATACCAGCTTGGTCCCATGTCAAAAGTGAAACCGTCTGCTTTAAACTGTCTCGCACGTCCGCCAATTGTATTGTTTTTTTCGTAAACAGTTACCTCGTTTCCTTGTTGGGCAAGGTAACATGCGGCTGCTAAAGAAGAGAAGCCTGAACCTATTATTTGAATCGTCTTTCTCATTTGTTTAACAAATATAAGAAAAACTTAAACAAAACTAAATTAAAGCATGTTAATAGTTTCTTCCATAGAATCAAAAATGCGAATTCTGTCTGTAATGATTTTTTGGTCGATATGTTCTACCATTTTACCCATAAGCCAGATTTCGTTATTTTCCTGCAGCAATTTCTGTCCCATAGATTTTACATACTGATTAATTACACTTCTGTCAGGTTGGACAGTCATGAAAGAAATAAACGTAATGTTCTCAAAATGTTTGGTTAAATCTTGTAGGTTTTCAATTGGCATGCTTTCTCCAAGATAAATGGTTTTGTAGCCTTTATCAAGAATTTCGTATTGCAGATACAATAATCCGATCTGGTGAATTTCGTTTAACGGAAGTGATAAAACAAAAATTCGATCAGTTTTTATGGGTTTTCTTATTTGAAGACTTTCTGTGTAAATTAAGATTTTCTGCTTGATCAAATGGCTCATGAAATGTTCATTTGCAGGAGTGATGGTTTCAGATTGCCATAATAATCCAAGCTCTTTTAAAAGAGGTAAAAAATGTTCTTTAAAAACTTCTTTAAACGTTTTTTCGGTAATTAGCCAATCGAATGTATTAAAGAATAACTCTTGATCAAAGTTCATCATTGCCATTTTAAAAGATGTAATGGCGTAGTTTTGAGAGTTTTTCTTCGAGATTATTTCGCGTACCAGTTGTGGTATCTTTTCTTCAGGGTATGTTGCAATTTTGGAAATCTTATAACCGTATTCATGCAGTAACGTTATATTTAAAAGTTTCTGCAGATTGTGAAGATTGTAAAATCTAATATTAGTATCAGTTCGCATAGGTTCAAGGATGTTGTATCTCTTTTCCCAGATGCGTATGGTATGCGCTTTTATTCCAGATAAGTTCTCAAGATCTTTAATGCTGAAAACAGTTTTAATATTGTTTATCATTTTTCGCGATTAAGTCAACAAATGTAAAATAAAATCTTAGATTCGGCCTTAAAACTACATTAAAAAGATAGAGGATTAGAGGTTTAGGTATTCAAAATATATTTTTTACCTATAATCAGGTATATAATTTTTAAGAAATATATTACTTTGATAAAAAAAACGGACTGCATATTTTTGATATGCAGTCCGTTTTTAATTTTTAGGCTGTTGTTATTTACAAAAAGTAGCTTTGTTTTTTATAGCGCTCTGACTTCCAAGCTCAATTGCTTTGCTGAAATCTTTGCAAGAGTTTTTCTTATCGCCAATTTTGTTGTAAGCCAAACCTCTTAGATTGTAGGCAATGTAATCTTTCGGATTTAAACCTAAAGAAGCTGTACAATCATCGATAGTCCCTTGATAGTTTTGTAATTTGTAATTCACATTGGCTCTGCCTGTAAAAGCGTCGGCATTCATGCTGTCCAACTCGATTGTTTTGCTAAAGTCGGCTTGAGCGCCTTTTAAATCATTTAGTTTGAATTTTGCGACACCGCGATTCTGATAAGCTTCGACAAATTTAGAATTCATGCTGATGGCTTTGGTGTAATCGGCGATTGCGCCTTTTGTGTTGCCAGCTTCAGCTTTTTTCATGGCTTTGTCAAAATAGCCAGTTGCAGATTGTGCCCAGATAGAGCATGTAATCATCATAAATGATGCTAATAGTAGGTTTTTCATAAAACTAATTTGGGATTAGTGATTTTATTATTTGTCAACGAATTTAAGAAAGTTTTTATTTTGTAAGAGGATTTCTTTTTTAAATATTGGTTAGAAAATTTAAGTATTTATTAAAAAAGGAATAATTGGGAAAAGTAAATTATTAATACATTCGTAATTAAAGAAATATAAAATGAGCGATTGGAATACACTGCATTTTTTTGATGATAAAACCTTTTACACAAAAGTTGTTCCTGATTTATTAGGGAAAGGGGAGCTGTTAAAAAAGCATTTTGAATCAAAATTAGGAAACAATATTTTGTGGGACAACAGGAATTCTAAAGAAAGAATTGATGCGATTTTAAAATTTTGTCATTTTTTTGACAAAGATTTTAAAGTGCATCAGGATTTGTATGCTCTTATATCTAGGGAGAAAAAACCAGGCGAACAATATTTAGAAGCTTTACATGCAATTCGTAAAGATGAAAAAGAGTTTAAAGAACAAAATAGTCAGGTGATTGATGACTTAACTGAGATTTTACCGTTGCTGATTTTTTCTGAATGTGCTAGTTTTAATCCGCATTTGATTTTAGGGCGAAATATTTTTAGAAGTCGTGTTAATGCGAGACCAAAGTCGGCAGCAGCAGAAATTATTACAAGAATTACAGATCAGGAATACGGAAGCGTTTTTCCGTATAATTCGGGAATAGTAAATTGGGTTACTAATGACGATTTGCAGCTTTTGTGGATGGATAAAGAAAGTTTATTTTCGACGGATGCTGATTCTGAAGACTATTTTCAGGAATTTTTGAAATTTATAGAAATTGCAATTGAAAATAATCTTGGCGTTATTTCAGGGAGTAATATGAAGGAGTCAATATTGAATAGTATTAAGAAGCCTATTCTTGCAATTGATTTAGATTTGGAAGCATTGGCACTTTCGTGCATTATTAACTATAAGTAGAATTGCTCTAAAAACAAAAAAGGCCAAGTAAAATAATTACTTGACCTTTTGTGACCCGACTGGGGCTCGAACCCAGGACCCCATCATTAAAAGTGATGTGCTCTACCGACTGAGCTATCGAGTCTTCATTTCTTCAATGAGGGTGCAAATATAAGTACTTTATTTAGCTTAACAAGCCTTTTTTTAATGAATTTTTGAATAAAATTTAATTATTGTTTTAAGTGCTTGTTTTGTAGTGAAATATGTTTTTATATTTTGTAAAGACTTCAATAATGAAAAAGAAATGTTTTAGAAAGACTTGGGGTTATTTAATTTGCGGGATATTTTTTAAACTCACTGATTAAGGAGACGGAAATTATTTTACCTCAAAAATAGTTTTATATTAGCTATATAAATTGTGTCCTTTTTCTTTTCGAAATAGAGAAGAATTGAAGGTTATGTAAGTAATGTGAATTTTATAATATTAGTCATCGAATGAATAGAATCTTAATGCCTCTAATTTTTGCAGTAAGTTTGGTTAGTTGTCAAAACTCAAAAAAAGAAATATATGTTGCGCTTGAAAAATTTGATAATTCTTTAGATTCATTAATTGTTGGGAAAGTTTATGATGAACCCAAAATGTTGATTTTTCAAGGGGATACTTTGTATGGTAATCCGAAAGGTATTAATGAAACTTGTTATCAAATTGTTGGATCTGATTCTATAAAAGTAGATGCCAATTGTCATATTTATAAGTTTAAAAATAATCAATTAGTAATAAATTCAAGCGAAAACTTTCTTGGGGAAAAATTTGTGCAAAAGTTTATTTATTTTAAAGATAAGGTTGATAATAGATTGGTTGATGATTTAAGGAAAGTTAAATCGGATACAGTTTACTTTGGTTGTCTTAAGAAATATGATGAAATGGGGAATGTTGTAAAAAAAGTAACTAACAGTACTTGGAAAGAGATTCAAAAAGGTGGAACAGTAGTCATTAATGAAAATCGTATTCTTGAAGTTTCCAATTATAATAGCAATAATAAAGTGACTGTATGGCGAAAAGAATACTTCAATAAACAATATAATGTAGATAGCTTAAAGAATGCAGATGTAGAAAGAATTGCTTCAAGTAAGTCTAATGGTTTGGATGAAACTAATTATTCATATAAAAGGGATAAGCATGGCAATTGGATAGTTAAAAAAAGTGATAGAAAAGAAAATCCAGACGTGTATTATAGGGAAATAATCTATTAAAGCGTTTATGGTTATTTAAATTTTTTAATCAGGCTTTAATAGTAATTAATGCAATAAGAATGAAGTAAAATAAAAAAGCCTATTTCAGAACGAAATAGGCTTTTTTAGTGACCATGGAGGGATTTGAACCCTCACGCCCTTGCGAGCACCACCCCCTCAAGATGGCGAGTCTACCGTTTCTCCACATGGCCTAAAAAGAAAAAAGGTCGAGTAAAATAAATTACCCGACCTTTGTGACCCGACTGGGGCTCGAACCCAGGACCCCATCATTAAAAGTGATGTGCTCTACCGACTGAGCTATCGAGTCATTGCTTTCAAGAAATTTAATTTGTTAATCACAAAATTTGTGACCCGACTGGGGCTCGAACCCAGGACCCCATCATTAAAAGTGATGTGCTCTACCGACTGAGCTATCGAGTCATTTAATTTCTTGAATGCGGGTGCAAATATAAGGAGTTTTTTTTGAAGTTTCCAAGCTATTTTATCATAAATTTGTCTTTTTTTTGGAAAAATCTCCAATTGCTTAGTTTATAAGGTTTTATTAATATGAAAAAAATTGTACTGTTAGGTTACATGGGTTGCGGAAAGTCAACAATTGCCCAAAATTTGTCAAAAATTACAAATATTCCGTTCTTAGATTTGGATAAATGTATCGAAGAAAGAGCAAATTTATCCATAAATGAGATTTTTGAGAAGCACGGAGAAGTGTATTTTAGAAAATTAGAACACGAAATGTTTGTCGAATTGCTGCAATCTCCCGATAATAATATTATCGGATTAGGTGGAGGAACTCCATGTTATGCCAATAATCATGAATTATTAAAAGGAGATGATGTTGTTTCTATATATTTAAAAGCATCTATTGATACTTTATATAATAGATTGGTGCATAATAAAAGCAAACGTCCTTTGATTGCTAATATGAATGAAGAGGAAATGAAAGAATTTATCGCGAAACATTTATTCGACAGAAGTTATTATTACAATCAAGCAAAACATAAAGTTTCGGTAGATGATAAATCTGTCGAAGAAACGGTTCAGGATATTTTAGAAATATTAGCTTAAAGAAGCGTAATCGCCGTTTTCTGAATTGAAAACTACTTGAACATGCTCTAATAAAGAAGTTGAAAGTGAAATTCCTTTGAAATCTGCCTTTACAGGATATTTTTTATGGTTTCGGTCAACAAGTACTGCTGTTTTGAATTTTTTAAGCGGAACGTCTAAGAAATGACGAACAGCATATATTAATGTAGTGCCCGAGTTTAACACATCGTCAACCAGAACCAATCCTTTATTTTTATATTGTTCCGTACTTAATGAAGTTTGTATCGCTTCTTGCGGATTTTGTTTATTGATTTTGACTTCGCAGATAGAAACCTTTAAGGTTGAAATGCTGCTGAGTGCCGAAGCGACTTTTTCGGCAAAAACAAATCCGTTAGAGGCAATTCCGGCAATAACAACTTCATCTTCGTCTACAAAAGTCTCGTAAATTTGATAAGCGATACGTTTTATTTTATGTTCGATTTCCTGATGTGTTAGGATAATATTGCTACTCATAATATAATTTTTTGCTAAGATAATTAATTTAAAATCCAATATAGAAAAACCAAATTCCAATTTTTAAGGGAAGCTTGTTTTGTTTTTCTGTTTGGAATTTGATTGTTTTTTGAAATTTGGAATTTAATGAAATTTAGATTTATTCGGTTTCAGTTTCCTCTTCTTCGTCATCGTAAATTTCGTCTCCGTAATCATCAATGTCTCTTCGGTCTTTTTTAGTTGGACGCCCGGTGCCACTTCTTCTGTAATGTTCTTTGGAAAGTTTTAATAACTCTAAATGTGCATAAGCTTCTGGCGGAGTTTCATTTTTTCGATAAATATCTACCAATTTTGCTCCAACACGACTTTGCGGAATATCTAAAACCGTTATAATTTGTGTAATTTGATCTTTTCTAAAGGTAATTCGGTCTGTAGGAAAAACTTCTTTTGAAGGTTTTGCAATCTGTCCATTTACAGTGATCTGATTCTTTTTGCAAGCTTCAGTAACCATGTTTCTGGTCTTGTAATAACGAACACACCACAAGTATTTATCTATTCTCATAATTTTTCTAAAATCCAAGTTAAATTCTTTACAAAAATAAATCAATATTGTATCTTGCGCACCTAAAAAAATGATAATAATGAATAAATTTAAATATTATTTTGTTTTATTACTAGCTGGTCTAGCTATCGCTTCTTGTAGTAAAAAGGATGACGATGAGGTGGTAGTGGTTCCTTTAAGGGATTATTCAGAGCAGTATAAAGCAGATAATGATTCAATTGAAAAATATTTAAAGACTAATTATATTACGGTAACAGAGAATTATGATGTTACAATAGCAAAGATTCCAGCAGGAGGAACACAGACTTCTATTTGGGAACAGCAAGAGTATCCTTTGAGGATTAGATCTGTTTCTAGTCGTGGTGTTGATTATAAAGTTTATTATCTAAGTTTTAGAGAAGGTGTTGGCGAGAGACCATGTAATTTTGATGAGATTACTGTTTCATACACAGGAACATTTTTAGATAATAAGCAGTTTGATAGTTCTTATGGGGTTGAGCGTGATTTTAACTTAGATATTTATGTTACAAGACCTATTATAGATGGTTGGCCTGAGATTATGCCACAATTTAGAGTAGGAACTCGTAATCCAGCTGGTACTGATGGAAGTTTTACATATGATGGCTATGGTGCTGGAGTAATGTTTTTGCCTTCAGGATTGGCATATTATGGAAATCCTCCAGCAGGTATTCCTCAATATGCTCCTTTAGTGTTTAGCTTTAAATTATTAGCTTTAAAACGATCTGATCTTGAGTACAACGCTTCTACACAAACAAAAGTAGGTGATGGTGTGTCAAGTTATTTGGAAGATCTTAATGGTGATGGTTATCTTTATGATCCGAGAGATACTGCAAGATATCCTACTTTGTCAGATGATAAAATAGAAGATACTGATAAAGATGGAATTCCTGACTTTTTAGATTTTGACGACGACGGAGATGGTTATACAACTAGATTTGAACTTGCAAAGCCTACTGATCAGATAGGTTGGGGGACATTAGATGGGACATCTTTTTATTTTGGAATAAGAAATTATTATCCTTGGGATCCAATGACTGATGATACTAATACGCCAAATGTTGATGAAACAGAGCCAAGAGGAATTCCTAGAAGGCCAACTGGAGAGCTTACTGATCCTGCTAAACCTGAGTCAATTGACAATCCTCGTAAATTTGTTCCGGAAGATTATACGGCATCAGGACGATTAAGAATTCATCTTGATAAAACGTATCCTTATCAAAAGAAATAATTTTTTAATATTATAAAATGAAGCCTCGAAATGTAAATTTTGAGGCTTTTTTTTTTATGAGAAAACCCAGATTTTTGATCTGTCAGTTTTTAAGAAAAGGCAGGCCAATAAAAAACCTCGAAATATGAATTTCGAGGTTTTTTTATAAAGTAAGAAAGTTTAAAGATTACTTTCTTTTGATTACTCTTTCTACAGCTTCGACAATCGCTTGATTGTTTAGTTTGTATTTTTCCATTAATTGCTCTGGAGTTCCGGATTCACCAAAACTATCTTTTACTGCTACAAATTCTTGTGGAGTTGGATTGTTTAAAGCTAATACTCCAGAAACACTTTCTCCAAGACCTCCAAGGTAGTTGTGCTCTTCAGCAGTAACTACACATCTTGTTTTAGCAACCGATTTAAGGATAGCTTCTTCGTCAAGAGGTTTGATGGTGTGGATGTTAATTACTTCAGCAGAAATTCCTTTTTCTTCTAATTTTTCAGCAGCAATAAGAGCTTCCCAAACTAAGTGTCCAGTTGCAATAATAGTTACATCAGTTCCTTCGTTTAATAGAATTGCTTTTCCAATTACGAATGGCTCGTCAGCAGGAGTAAAGTTTGCTACCACTGGACGTCCGAAACGTAAGTAAGCAGGACCATGGTGGTCTGCTAATGCGATAGTTGCAGCTTTAGTCTGGTTGTAATCGCAAGTGTTGATTACAGTCATTCCTGGCAACATTTTCATTAATCCGATATCTTCTAAGATTTGGTGAGTTGCACCGTCTTCTCCTAAAGTTAAACCAGCGTGAGAAGCACAGATTTTTACATTTTTATCTGAATAAGCAACAGATTGACGAATTTGATCGTAAACTCTTCCTGTAGAAAAGTTAGCAAAAGTTCCAGTAAAAGGAATTTTTCCTCCAATTGTTAAACCTGCTGCGATTCCGATCATGTTTGCTTCAGCAATTCCGATTTGGAAAAAACGCTCTGGATGATTTTTTTTGAAATCATCAAATTTTAATGATCCAATTAAGTCAGCACATAATGCTACAACATTTTCGTTTTTTTGACCTAGTTCAGTCATTCCCGCTCCAAAACCAGAACGAGTATCTTTACTTCCTGTATTTTCGTATTTTTTCATTTTATTTCTTTTGAGGTACTAAGCTTCTAAGTGACTAAGTTTCTAAGCTGAAAACTTGTCTGCTGAGACTGAGTACTTTTTAATAGTCCGCTAAAGTTGAGATGTTTTGAGCTAAAGCACTAGCCAATTGATCATTGTTTGGAGCTTTACCATGCCAAGCATGAGTGTGCATCATGAAGTCTACACCATTACCCATTTCTGTGTGTAATAAGATGCAAACTGGTTTTCCTTTTCCTGTTCTTGATTTAGCATCAGTCAATCCAGCGATGATAGCATCGATGCTGTTTCCTTCTTTAATTTCTAAAACATCCCAGTCAAAAGCTTCAAACTTAGCGCGAAGACTTCCCATTGGTAAAACTTCATCTGTTGTTCCGTCAATTTGTTTACCGTTAAGGTCAATTGTAGCAATAATGTTGTCTACTTTTTTTGCAGAAGCATACATGATAGCTTCCCAGTTTTGACCTTCTTGTAGTTCTCCGTCTCCGTGCAAACTATATACGATATGATTGTCTTTGTTTAATTTTTTAGCTTGAGCAGCTCCCAAAGCTACAGATAAACCTTGTCCTAATGAACCAGACGCAATGCGAACTCCAGGTAAACCTTCGTGAGTTGTTGGGTGTCCTTGTAAACGAGAATCTAATAATCTGAATGTAGCTAATTCTGAAACTGGAAAGTAACCACTACGTGCTAGAACGCTATAAAAGACAGGAGAAATGTGTCCGTTTGAAAGGAAAAATAAATCTTCTCCAATTCCGTCCATATCAAAACCTTCTTTGCGGTCCATTATATTTTGATATAATGTTACCAAAAATTCAGTACAACCTAATGAACCACCTGGGTGTCCAGAGTTTACAGCATGTACCATTCTAAGAATATCTCTTCTTACTTGGATCGTTAAATCGCTTAATTGTTGTGTGTTAGGCTTCATTTTATATGTAAAAGTTAAACTGGAGCAAAAGTAATCGTTATTTTGCGGGGAGACAAATGATTTTTTGCTTTAGTTTTATAGCAATTGTTAAATTTTACTGTTTTTTTTACATTATGAAATAAAATATCGTGAGGGTTTTGTTTTTGATTTTTTATAAATGCATTTTTCTCATTTTTGAATAAGGCAGAAAAAAAGCCCTGCATTTTGGCAAGACTTTTATGTGTGGAATTAAGAATAGAAAGTTTTTTACTCGGTATCTCCTTCGCTATAGTAATTATTTTCTTCATCTTCTGAGCCTATTTCCTCTTGATCATCGTCTAGCTCAGCACCTGGAATGTCTAAATCATTTCCAATTTTGTCGCTGTTTTGTTTCCACTCATTATTATTTTGAATAATGGTTTTGTCAGTAGAAATGTTTTCTGGGTCAATATCATCTAACTTATCTTCACGATTGTAAATGTCTTCATTTGATGGATAATTTAGATTTTCCAGATTTCTTTCTATTTCATTTTCTTTTGAGGTGTTTTTATCTTCTGAGTTTATCATAATGCCAGTATTAAATATTATTAAACAGATTTTTTCTATTATAAAGTTATGAAATCTATGCTTTCAATGCTTATATTTTTAAAATCAGTATGTTATAAATTTTCAGAAAAAGAAATTATCTTATTCTCTACTTGACAAATTCTCTACTTGCCCAATTTGTTTCCAGGTAATTAACTGAATATTATTCTCCTTTAGTTTTGTTTTGCATTCATCACTTATAAAAAAATCAAAGTCTATTTGACGCCATTCTGAGCCAAAATTAGGATGATTTATTGTGATGCCTTGCATTTCAAAATCATCAAAGGCAGGATGAAGCAGGAAAACATTTAATCCAGAAACTGCACTATCTAAAGCTCTTGCATAAGATTTTTTAAGTTCTCCTTTTTCAAAGTCAGTATAGTATCCAATTAAAAGGTTATCGGTCAAAAGCGCATCATCAAAATTATATTTTTCATCAGATAAAGAAATTGATTCTACAAAGTCTTTATTGATAAAAACAGGTAAATTGTATGTTTTTCCTAGCTCTTTATAGATTTCTAAAATTTCAGGAGTGACGCCAACACTACACATGTGCGAATCGAGATGCGTTGGCTCAATGCCAAACTTCAAAGCTTTTTCTATTTGTGCAGTAAGTTCTTTTTTAATTTCAGAGGGTTTTGCATTGTTTTTGAAATCCTGTCTGTTTTTATAAAAATAGCCATTCTGATCCACTAAACTTGAGACTTCAGAAACTGGAAGGATGGGGCCAAATTTATAATTTTCCCATTCACAGGTTAGAGTCAAATGAATGCCGCAATCATAATTCGGATTGTTTTTTGCGAAAGTTGCCATTTCAAAAAACCATGGACAAGGTACCATTATGCTATAAGAATTAACAGATCCGTTTTGGAGAGACTGTTTAGTTGCCTGGTTTTCGGAATGGGATAATCCCGCATCATCGGCGTGAATGATTAATAATTTGGTGTTTTCAGGATATCCGAGTTTTTGTGCTAAGTTCATCTGATTTTTTATTGTTGTGAATTTGCTGTGTGAGCACTTCGACTTCGCTCAGTCAGACAGCACTACATTTCATTTTCAATAGATTTTATTCAAATTTAAAAATTTATCAAGTTTAGGTTTTATATTGTTTTTGAATTAACTCAATTTTATAATTCACAATTTTTCTAATTAATTAAATTTCCCTGAAATTAGCTTATCTTTGCCGACTGAAAAAAGAAAGAAATGAAGTTCGATTTATTACAAAAAGATCCGCAGTCTAAAGCAAGAGCGGGAAGTATAACTACTGATCACGGCGTAATTGAAACGCCAATTTTTATGCCGGTTGGAACGGTTGCTTCTGTAAAAGGAGTGCATCAGCGCGAATTGAAAGAAGAAATAAATCCGGATATTATTCTTGGAAATACATACCATTTATATTTGCGTCCGCAAACCGAGATTTTGGAAAAAGCGGGTGGATTGCATAAATTCATGAACTGGGATCGTAATATTTTGACAGATTCTGGTGGATATCAGGTGTATTCTCTTTCTTCAAATAGAAAAATAAAGGAAGAAGGGGTTAAGTTTAAATCGCATATTGATGGTTCGTACCACTTTTTTACACCAGAAAATGTAATGGAAATTCAGCGTACCATTGGAGCTGATATTATTATGGCATTTGATGAATGTACGCCTTATCCTTGTGATTACCGTTATGCACAGCGTTCTATGCATATGACACATCGTTGGTTGGACAGATGTATCAATCATTTGGAAAAAGTGCCTTATAAATACGGATACGAACAAACATTTTTCCCGATTGTTCAAGGAAGTACCTACAAAGATTTGCGTCGCCAGTCGGCTGAATATATTGCAAATGCTGGTCAGCAAGGAAATGCAATTGGAGGACTTTCTGTTGGTGAACCTGCTGAAGAAATGTACGCTATGACTGAAGTAGTTTGCGAAATTCTTCCAGAAGATAAACCTCGTTATTTAATGGGCGTTGGAACTCCGATTAATATTTTAGAAAATATCGCGTTAGGAATTGATATGTTCGATTGCGTTATGCCAACTCGTAATGCAAGAAATGGAATGTTGTTTACAGCAAACGGAACTATCAATATCAAGAATAAAAAGTGGGAAGCTGATTTTTCTCCAATTGATGAAATGGGACATACTTTTGTTGATACAGAATATACAAAAGCATATTTACGACACTTGTTTGCGGCCAATGAATATTTAGGAAAACAAATTGCTACCATTCATAATCTTGGTTTCTATATGTGGTTGGTTCGTGAAGCTAGAAAACATATCTTAGCAGGCGATTTTAGACCATGGAAAGAAATGATGGTTAAGAATATGAGCCAAAGACTTTAAAAAGTTTTAAGTTTCAGGTTTCAAGTTTCAGGTTCTGGTAAGAATCGAATCTAACAAACTTGAAACCTGAAACAAGAAAAACTTGAAACAAAAAATCTATGTTAACAATAATAGATAAATACATCTTAAAAAGATATCTGGGAACTTTTTCTGTCATGCTGCTTTTGTTTGCACCGATCGGAATTGTGATTGATGTTTCTGAAAAGGTGAATAAAATGCTTGAAAACAAGATTCCTTTTGGAGATATTGCTTTCTATTATTACAACTTTACAATCTATTTTATTAATTCGCTGTTCCCGATATTTTTGTTTTTATCGGTAATATGGTTTACATCAAAACTGGCCAATAATACTGAAATTATTGCCATTTTGAGTTCTGGAATTTCATTTACTCGTTTCTTGCGTCCTTATATTATAGGTGCAACAATTGTTTCAATTTTTGTGTTGCTTATGGGATTTTTTATTGTTCCTGCGGCGAGCGAAGGGTATAATAATTTTAGGTATACTTATTTGAAAGGAAATGGAAAAGAGCTCATGCGAGGTGAAAACACTAATGTTTACAGACAAATTAACGATCATGATTTTATTTTTGTAAACAGCTTTAATGAAGAATCAAAAACGGCTTTCAATTTTTCTTTAGAACATTTTGAAAATGAAAAATTGACTTATAAAATCACTGCAAGTCGTATAAAATGGGATCCTAAAAAGAAGATTTACGTTTTGTACGATTATACTAAAAGAACAGTAGGAGAATTAAATGATGTAATTGAAAAATTTCCCGAAAGAAATGTAGCTTTTAAATTTGAATTGGCAGATTTAACGCCAGTAGTTTATATTGCAGAAACTCTTACTCTTGGTAAATTAATTGATTTTATTGAAAAAGAAAGAAAAAGAGGTTCAGGAAATATTAATACCTATTTGGTTGTTCTTTATAAAAAATATAGTATTCCAGTTTCAGCATTTATTTTGACCATTATTGCGGTTTCGGTTTCTTCTATGAAACGTCGTGGCGGAATGGGAATGAACCTTGCCATCGGAATTGCAATTGCGTTTTCATTTGTATTCTTTGATAAAATCTTTGGTACACTAGCTGAAAAATCTACCTTCTCACCTTTATTAGCTGTCTGGTTCCCAAATATTGTTTTCGGAATACTAGCAGTTTACTTATTACGTAATGCGAAACGATAATTTAAAAAGTTATTTAAATCTTCACTTAATTGTTTTTATCTGGGGTTTTACAGCCATTTTGGGCGCTTTAATTACAATTGATGCCGAAAATTTGGTTTGGTACAGAATGTTGATTGCCATGATATTTCTCGGCGGATTTATTGCTTATAAAAAGCAGTCTTTTCAGGTTCCGATAAAAGAATTTTTTAAATTGATTTTTGTCGGATTATTGATTGCACTTCATTGGATTTTCTTTTTTAGGGCAATCCATGTTTCCAACGTTTCTATTACACTTTCTATATTTTCTTTAGGAGCATTTTTTGCTTCTTTATTAGAACCATTATTTTATGGAAGAAAAGTACTTTGGTATGAAGTTCTTTTCGGGCTTGTAATAATTGCCGGTTTAGGATTGATTCTTCAGGTTGAAATAAAATACCTCGAGGGTGTTTATTATGCTTTGGCAGCGATCATTTTAGGAGTATTATTTACTTTAATGAATGGAAAGTTAATATCAGATCATGAACCCTCAGTTATTACATTTTATGAATTTGGGGCGGGAGTTTTCTTTATTACAGTTTATTTTTTATTTCAAGGAAAATTTACAGCAGATTTCTTCCAAATGTCTTTAAATAATTGGGTTTTATTATTGGTTTTAGCTTCAATCTGTACGGCTTATGCGTTTACAGCTTCGGTTAAAGTAATGCAGAGATTGACGCCTTATACTGTAATGTTAACCACTAATTTAGAGCCAGTTTACGGAATAGTTTTGGCTTATTTTATATTAGGAGGAAAAGAAAAAATGAGTGTTGAGTTTTACATCGGAGCTGTTATAATAATCATAACAGTTATTCTAAACGGTGTATTCAAGCATTATCAGAACAAGAAAGAAAACTTGTAATAGTTTCCTTATTATTAAAATGCATTTTTATACTTTAAATAACAATTAACTTCGCCAATGATATAATATTTTTATATTTGCGGTTCGATTTACAAACAAAATTCAAAAATCCATGGAATATTTAGATTTTGAGCTTCCAATTAAAGAACTTGAAGAACAGTTAGAAAAGTGCGTTATTATTGGAAAAGAATCTGACGTTGACGTAACGCCGACGTGCAAGGAAATCAACAAAAAATTAGTAGAGACTAAAAAAGAAATATATAAAAACCTTACGGCTTGGCAGAGAGTACAATTGTCAAGACATCCAAATAGACCTTATACTTTAGACTACATTAGAGCAATCTGTGGAGATACTTTCTTAGAGCTTCATGGAGATAGAGGTTTTAAAGATGATAAAGCAATGGTTGGTGGTCTTGGTAAAATAAACGGACAATCGTTTATGATTATCGGTCAGCAAAAAGGTTTTAATACAAAAACACGTCAATACCGTAATTTCGGTATGGCTAATCCAGAAGGATACCGTAAAGCTTTGCGTTTGATGAAAATGGCAGAGAAATTCGGAATTCCAGTTCTTACTTTGGTAGATACTCCAGGTGCGTATCCAGGACTTGAAGCTGAAGAAAGAGGACAAGGAGAAGCTATTGCTAGAAATATTTTCGAAATGGTTCGTCTGCAGGTGCCAATCATTACCGTTATTATTGGTGAAGGTGCTTCAGGTGGAGCTTTAGGAATTGGTGTTGGTGATAAAGTATATATGTTAGAGAATACTTGGTATTCTGTAATTTCTCCAGAATCTTGCTCTTCTATTTTATGGAAAAGCTGGGAGTATAAAGAGCGTGCAGCAGAAGCTTTAAAACTGACTTCTTCTGACATGAAAAAACAAAAACTTGTTGATGATGTGATTCCAGAACCACTAGGAGGAGCGCATTATGATAGAGAAACTACTTTTAAAACAGTAGCGGAATATATTACAAAAGGATATAACGAATTGAAAGACTTATCAACAGCCGATTTAATTGCCCAAAGAATGGACAAATACAGTAATATGGGCGAGTTTAAAGAGTAAATTCATAAAATAGAATTAAAAATCCGAAGCCCTGCGGTTTCGGATTTTTTTTTGGTTATGAACAAATCAAGATTATTTATAAACAATTATTAGTTATAACTCGATAGCAGATTTTTTTTAAATTTTGCTACTTTCGCTATATGGAAAATTTCAAAAATGTAAACCCTGTCAAGGTCGACAAAACCACAATTATTAATCTAGAAAAAGGTAAGCTTCCTCCGCAAGTAATCGACTTAGAAGAGGCAGTTCTTGGTGCGATGATGATTGATAAGAAAGGGGTAGATGATGTAATTGATATTTTACAGCCAGATGCTTTTTATAAAGATGCACACAAACATATTTTTGAAGCAATTTTACAGCTTTTTACAGAAACTCAGCCGATAGATTTGCTGACTGTTTCTACACAGTTAAAGAAAAATGGAAAGCTAGATTTAGCCGGGGGAGATTTCTATCTAATCCAGCTTACGCAAAAAATTGCATCTTCGGCACACATCGAATTCCACTCGCGTATTATTCTTCAAAAATTTATTCAAAGAAGTTTGATTCGAATTTCATCTGAAATTATTGAAGAATCTTATGACGAAACTACAGACGTTTTCGATTTGCTGGATAAAGCAGAATCTAAATTGTATGAAGTAACACAAGGAAACATCAAGCGTAGTTCTGAAACAGCTCAGAGTTTGGTTCTTCAAGCAAAGAAGCGTATTGAAGAAATTGCTGGTAAAGAAGGTTTGAGTGGTGTTGCAACTGGATTTGAGAAACTAGATGAAGTAACTTCTGGATGGCAACCTTCGGATTTGATTATTATTGCGGCTCGTCCTGGTATGGGTAAAACGGCTTTTGTCCTTTCGATGGCCAGAAACGTAAGTATTCAATTTGGGCATGCGGTTGCGATTTTCTCTCTGGAGATGGCATCGGTTCAGTTGATTACGAGGCTTATTTCTTCTGAAACTGGACTTTCTTCTGAGAAATTAAGAACTGGTAAACTAGAAAAGCACGAATGGGAACAGCTGAGTACTAAAGTGAAAAACTTAGAAAAAGCACCGTTGTTTATTGATGATACACCTTCGCTTTCGATATTTGATTTACGTGCAAAATGCCGTCGTTTGGCTTCTCAGCACGGAATTAAATTAATTATTATTGACTACTTGCAGTTAATGACTGCAGGAGGAAGCGGAAAAGGAGGAGGAAACCGTGAGCAAGAGATCTCTACAATTTCTCGAAACTTAAAGGCTTTGGCAAAAGAGTTGAACGTTCCGGTAATTGCACTTTCTCAGTTATCGCGTGCCGTTGAAACCCGTGGATCTAGTAAACGACCTTTACTTTCGGATCTTCGTGAATCTGGAGCGATTGAGCAGGATGCCGATATTGTATCGTTTATATACCGTCCGGAATATTATAAAATTGAAGAATGGGATGATGATGAAGCCTCTTCGACAACAGGTCAGGCGGAGTTTATTATAGCCAAGCACCGTAACGGTGGATTAGAAAATATTCGTCTGAAATTCTTAGGACATTTAGGTAAGTTCGATAACTTAGAAGAATTTACAGGAGGTTATGATGATTTACCATCTAAAATGAATCATGATGATAATCCTTTCCTAACAAAAAATTTACCATCTGCTAATGAAGCCTTCGGAAGTAATTTAAACGACGACGATGACGATAGCGATGTTCCATTCTAAAAAAAATCAAGAAACCTTATTTTTAAGGCTTTTTTTGTGTTTAAATGTTAATTTTCTAATTAAAATCAGTAGTTTAGCTGAACCAATTACAAACTATTAATTTTTTAAATTATTAACCAATAAACAAATTTTAAATTATGAGTGAAGAATTAAATTCAGAAAGTATTAGAATTTCTTTGTCTGAAGGTATTACATGGGCAGATAAGTATCGTAAAGATACTGGAATTGAAGAAGGTAAAAGAAAAAAAGTTGACGGTTTCTTAATTCCATTAGAAACTTTAAAATTAGTATTAGATCAGGATATTCAAGCTGTTCGTGCTTATAACGGAATCAATAATGATGGAGAGCAGACTTTAATATTTGTTGGCGCAAAATGGGATCCTGAAAAGAGAATTTATGTTGATGTTTTCAAAAACGACGGACTATTTACTGGTGGAGATGTTGTTTATGATGGTGCTCGCCCAGTTCCTCCTTATGGTGATCCAGACAGCCCATTAAACCCATAAAAATGTTTGACGTTTTTATATATATAAGCTATTTTATTTTAACGATAGACTTAATTCTATATACATATAGCTTTTTTCGAGAGAAAAAAGCTAATGTTTTTTTTGTATGTTACCTTGCATTCTCTTTTTTAATGCAGTTTTCGATGGAGACTTTCTATCATTTAAGAATGAATAATTTATTTCTGGTCAATATATTTATTATAGGACAAATGATACTCTTAGGTTTATTCTACAATTCTATTTTTAGTTTAAAAAGCCAAAAGAAATTTGTCTTGATTAGTATTCTTGTTGCGCTATTAATACTTGCAGTTCAATTTATAATGGATTGGAATCAGTTTTTACGTTTCAATTTGTTTGAAATAACTTTGACGTCTTTGTTAGTTGTAATTTTCGCATTAATTCATTTCTACAATATGCTTACAGAAAGCAAAGAATATTATTTCATCAGTATTGCTGTTGTGTTTTACTTACTCACGAGTACAGTGTTGTTTTTAATAGGCAATTTGACTCATAACTTAAGTAAAGAATTTAAATTTTTAAGCTGGGAGTTAAACTCTATTTTGCTAATTATGTATTATGGATTTATTTTATATGATTGGAAAAAGAATTTGTCAAGAAGCTCAGCTAACTAGTATTATTTTATAAATATGAGTGTACATGCATTGCCAGAAAAAGAGATAGTCGCAATTATTTTATACATCTCTATGTTTCTTATGATTCTAGCTGTAGTTTTAATTATTTTCTTCTATTTTTCTAGGCAAAAAATAATCCAAAAGGAATTAGAAAAAGTAGATTTAATACTTCGGTATCAAAAAGAACAATTGCATGCAATTATTTTTACTCAGGAAGAAGAGCGCAAAAGAATTGCGCAAGATCTTCATGATGATATTAGTTCTAAATTAAATATTGTTTCATTAAACAGCCATTTGCTTACTGCACCAAATCTTACAGAGACCGAAACTGCAGAAATAACAGAGAATATAATTAATCTAACTACAAAAGCTTTAGAAAATTCTAGAAAGATTGCCCATAATTTATTGCCTCCTGTTTTTGAAAAATTTGGTTTAAGTGCGGGTATCGAAGAACTATGTGAAGAGTTTGAAAGTAGCAAATCGGTAAAAACGCATTATAAAAACGAAATTGATTTTGATGAAAAAGACATAGATAGGCATTTGCATGTTTTCAGGATCCTGCAGGAGCTTATGAGTAATTCAATTCGTCATGGAAAAGCAACAGAAATATGGATTTCGTTTGCTAATATAAACGGAGTAAATATTTGTGATTATAAAGATAATGGTGTTGGTTTTGATAGTTCAAATGCAGAAAATCAGAAAGGTTTAGGAATGAAGAATATTGATAGCCGTATATCATTTTTGGAAGGAACAATAGAAATTGCCTCTGAAATTAATAATGGTATTGTTGTAAATTTCACTTTTTAGGTAGAATTATGTTTTTTATTAAGGTTTTTAGTCAATAAAATAAGGTATTTAGACTTTTTCTAAATCATATTTTGTAATTTCGACAAACCAAATTAAACGACCAAAAACTAATAAGATGAATGCTGCTATAAAAATTGCCCTAGTCGACGATGAAATTTTGTTTCGAAAAGGAATTTCTTTTTTACTACAGAGAGAAGAAAATATAGATGTGATTTTTGAAGCCTCAAACGGCGATGAGCTTATTTCACAATTAAACGAAAGAGAGACAAAGCCAGATATAATAATAATGGATTTAAAGATGCCGGTCTTAAACGGAGTCGAAGCCACTAAAATTATTAAAAAACTGTTTCCAGATATTAAGATTATTGCATTGACTAGTTATGACACCAAATCTTTTATTGCAAATATGATTCAAGTTGGGGCAGTAGCTTACTTAATAAAAAATACTACTCCAAAAGATTTAATTCATACAATAAACGAAGTTGCAAAAAAAGGCTTCTACTACAACGAAAATGTCTTAAAAACAATTCAAGAAACAATAGTTTCGCCTAAAAATACAAGAGGTGGTTTAGAAACTAATTTTCTTTCTCCTCGTGAAATCGAAATTCTGCAATTAATTTGCCAGCAGAAAACCACTGCAGAGATTGCAGAGCATCTTTTTTTAAGTCCTAGAACTATTGAAGGACATAGAAATAATTTATTGCTTAAAACAGAATCGCGTAATATTGCAGGTTTGGTTGTTTATGCTATACAGAATGAATTGGCAGTCTTAACAATTTAAAAAATTATGCTGTCAAAAACTGAATTGACAACACATAATATAATATGATTGTTATTACAAGAACACCTAAACCTATTTTCTGAATCATATTTAAACCCTTTTGTTGGTTGTTACTTTCATTAAACTTCATAGTGGCTAATTTTTACAGCGATTAGTTTTGTGAACCTGGGATAGCAAATTTAGAGAGAATATTCTATCAAAAAACAGGTATTTTTACCTGTTTTTTTATTGTTGAAAATCTCCTTTTTTTTCGCACTATTCTTATTTAACATTCTATTATATCAGAAAAAGATGGGATGCGTTCTTTTTTGTTGCAGCCTTTTATATCTTTACTAAAATAATTTTCTGATGAATAAGAGTTTACTCTACATTTTTATACTATTAGCAACACTTAATGCTAGAGCTTCGTTTATCTTACTTCCGATGGACGAAACAACGCAGCAAAATCATTTAAAAGCGTACGGAATTACTTATTGGTGTTTGAGTAGGGATTATAAAGCAAGCTGGCTTTTAAATTACCGCGGAGGTTCTTTTTTACTTCCTGATGCTGATGAAATTAGAAAAGAATGTAAAATAAGAGGAGTTAGTTTTGAAGTAATTTCAGATAGCGAACAAGCTTCTATTTTAAATGAAATATCGAGTCCTTCTCAGAATATGGAATCAGTGATTCTAGAAAAAGCTCCTAAAATAGCTGTTTATACTCCAAAAGGAAAACAACCTTGGGATGATGCTGTGACTTTGGTTTTAACTTATGCCGAAATTCCGTTTACGCCAATTTATGATGAAGAAGTTTTAAGTGACCAACTATTAATGTATGATTGGCTGCATTTACATCATGAAGATTTTACGGGACAATACGGAAAATTTTACGCAGCTTACAAAAATACGCCTTGGTACATTGATCAAAAAAAAGATGCAGAAGCCTTGGCCGCAAAACTAGGATATGCTAAAGTATCCCAAGAAAAAGGAGCAGTGGCAAAGAAAATTAGAGACTTTGTAATTGGAGGAGGTTTTATGTTTGCTATGTGTTCTGCTACAGATAGTTTTGATATTGCGCTTGCTGCTGATGGTGTGGATATTTGCGAAACCATGTTTGATGGAGACCCAAGTGAATCTAATTATCAGTCAAAATTAAATTACAATAATTCTTTTGCCTTCAAAAATTTCACTCTTGAAAGAAGACCTGAAGTTTATGAGTTTTCAGATATCGATATGACAACGAAAAGACGAATATTGATGGAGAAAGATTATTTTACGTTAATGGAATTTTCGGCAAAATGGGATCCAATTCCGAGTATGTTATGTCAAAATCACACCCAATTGGTAAAAGGTTTTATGGGGCAGACAACCTCATTTGATACTTCACTAATAAAATCTAATATCTTGATCATGGGAACATGCGAATTGAATGGTGAGTCAAGATATATTCATGGAGAAAAAGGCAAAGGGATGTTTACTTTTTTTGGCGGACATGACCCAGAAGATTTTCAGCATCAGGTTGGAGATCCGCCAACGGTTTTAGATTTGCATCCTAATTCGCCAGGATATAGATTGATTTTGAATAATGTTTTATTTCCGGCTGCTAGAAAGAAAAAGCTTAAAACTTAAATTAGTTTAAAGAAAATTCAAACCAAATCGGGATATGGTCGGATACTTTTCTTGCGTTCTGAAGTGAATCAAAATCTTCGTAAAATTTGATAATTCCCGAATTGATGACTTTTAAATTGGATATCTTATAAAAGATATTGTCAAATTCAGATGCTAGACAGATATTGTTTTTGCATTTATGTTTGAGCGTTGTCTTTTGATTTTTTAATATAGAGGAATATCCCATCTTTTTTAACGGGTTAAAAACAGAATGTTTTTCGGGGCAATTAAAATCTCCTAAAAAAACAAGATTTAAATCTGGGTATTGGTTTGGCAGAAACTTGAAGTATTTGATTTCAGTTTCTGGTTGCTTTTTTTGTGTTATGGCGTGAAAATTAACTAGTGTGATTGTCTTTTTATTAATCTCAAAAGTTGCAAAGTAAGGTTCTCTATCAATTTCTGAGTTGAATTTTTTCTCCAGCCATGGTTTGTTTTTTAATTTGGCTTTATGGGTTTTCCAAATATATGCATAGCGTTCCGTTTTGTAACTGCTGCTAGAGGTGGGGTCACTTATTTTGTAATCCCATTTACTTCCTTTTTCATTAAGTAATGATGCCAATTTTGCAACAGTTTGAGCGCCTCCGTTTCCAGCAACAACTTCTTGAATTGCAATGATATCGTAATTGGAAATTGTTTTGGCAATATAATTTAGATGTGCATCTGATTTTGATTTTCCAAAATTTTCAATATTCCAAGATAAAACTTTGGTTTGTGCAAAAGATAAAAATGTAAAGAATAATAAGACGAGGCAGAGATTTTTTTTCATGTAAGAATGTAATGGAATAAGATGTAAATTTTCTTTTCCAGCAATAATCAAGCCCTTCTTAAAATTAATTAATGTTTTTTATATCGGTTTTTTAGAGCAGTTCCGATAATTATAATTTGCAATACTAATAATGCTGGAATAAAGATTAATTTCCAATCAATTTCTAGCCAGCCTGTTTTTTCAGAAACAAAGGCAAAACTAATTGATAAAAAAAGACAAAGTAACATTGTTTTCATAATAATTTTATTTTGAGTAGTATTAATTTTGGAGAATATAATACTCGCTTTACTTTTTGGTTCCATGGTTAGTTACTAGATTATCACAAATTTAGCGTTATCAAAAGTGTAATCCTTACGGAAACCCGTAAAGCGCTATAAAAATTACACTAAGCCAAAATCTTTTGCAATAGCAATTAAATGGACATTATTGTTAGCTTTAAAGTAAATTTTCAATTTATTGATTCTTTTTTCTATACTGCTTGTTCCGTTAGGTGTAATAGATAAATCTTTAAACTCTTTTGAAATACTTTCTAAAATGTATCCTTGCGATAGAAGTTTTAAGATTGAAATGTCGTACGATTCGATTTCGATTAAGGCTTTGTCGTTAAAATTAAAAGACAAATCAGAAGAAAGTATTTTTTCTCCATTATTGAATGTACTTTCAATAGCATTTCTTAACTCCGTAATACTATTTCGTCCTTTAGAAACGTAAGCATTGATACCCAATTCGTTAAAAAGAGTTTTAATTCTATAGCTCTTGTCTTCTATAGAAAAAACAATCTTTTTTAAATTTGGCTGTACTTTGTTTATAGCTTCAATAAGTTCATCACCGCTATTTAGGTTTACTTTTCTATGGTCCGACTTAAATGACAAATCAGTAATCAATAGATCATAAGGTTCTTTGTCAGCCAACGCTTTCTTTATTTTAAGTAGACCTTCATCACAATATTTTACGTGATGAATTACTGGAACTTGTAACTCTTCAAGTACTTGAACTACTGCAATGCTGATGCTGTCTAGATCTTCGGCAACTAAAACTTTTTTAAACATATATTGGGTTATATAGGGAATTTGAAACTTATTTTAAAACCACTTTCTGAATTTGCATCAAAATTAAATGTTCCTTTTATTGTTTCAATACGGTTTTCCACATTTTGTAGTCTTTTTTCTAAAATACTATTTTCTGAAGCAACTTTATTGCTGTTGTCAGTATAGGAAATGACTAGGTTTTTATCTATTTCTTTTACAATAATGCTCACTAAACTAGAGCTATTAGATTTTTTCATATTGAATAATAATTCTTGTAAAATTCGATAGAGTATTATTTTTTTATTTTTATCAATTTTACTCCAAAGTGTTGAGTCAAATCCATTTAAAATGATATTTACATCTTTAGTTTTGTATTCTGAAATCATTTCCTTTAAAGCAGCTAAGTATCCATCGTCTGTCGTGACTTTGCTGTTTTCTCTCGATATGTTGCGAGTTTTTGAGTAAATATTATTTAGACTATCTAGTAGTTTTTCTTTATTTTCTTTATTTTCTAGATAGTTATCCTGTACAAATAATAATGTCTCATATATATTTGAGTTAAGCTCACTATGCAATTTCTGAGATATTCTCATTTCGCTTTTAAATATGATATCGTTTTTTTCTCGTTTACCTTTAGTAGTAATATAAAATATTAAAAAAAGTATAATGAATAAGCTTAAAGAAATTACGACATAAGAAATGTAGCTTCTGTTTTTTTGTCTTTGCAATTGTAATTCTTTTTCTGCTTTTTGATTTTTGAGTTCAAAGTTTTCGTTTTTATCTTTCTTTGAGTCGTATATTAAGTCAGCAAATTGATTTTTTTCCATTTTTCTGCTTAAATAGAGACTATCATTTTTTCTAGTATAAATTTTCCAGAGTTTTTTTGAGTTTTCAGCTTTGTCCACCTCAATTAGATCTGCTAATCTGTCGATCTCATTTCCAGCTGATTTTGCTCTTTTTGCAGCATAATATGATTTCTCTGCATAAAGTTTTTTTAGTTCAGGATTGTTGTATTTTGAGTAATAAAGATAAAAACCAAAATAATTGGCAATTAGTTCAAAATCATTATTATATGGAATAGTTAATTCCAAACTTTCGTTAAGACACTTTAAAGCTTGTTCTTTATGATTTCCGAGGCCTATGTAGGATAGAGCTAAATTATATAATATAGCCGAACGCACAAGATTTGTATTTGAAGGCGTGATTTTATCTGCAATTTTACACTTAGATATTGGCTCTAATATATCTTTCGCTTCTTGATATTTTTCTTGTTGAACATATACAAATGCAATTTCAGATAATATTCGCGCTTTTCTAAATGTGGATATTGCTTTTTTTAATGCTTTTTTATGATAGTAAAGTGCCATTTCGGTATCATAAGTATAAAAATAGTTGTAAGCCATAAATGTGTAAGCATTAATGGCATACTTTTTATCTGATGTTTTTTCTAAATAAGGAAATGCTTTTATAAGTGTAGCTTCTGCTTCGTAAAAATTGCCATATCGTTGCAAGATTTCGACTATGTAGTTTAATGAACCAACATATTCATCTGGATAATCTTCTTTCGGATCGCATAGCAATTGTGTTTTGTTGAAATAAAAATAGGCACTGTCATATTTAGCAACATTAAAAAAAGCATGGGCTTTTTCTAATGTTTTTTTTATTTTAATTGAACGATCAGCTTTAAGGTGATTTTTTTGTTGTTTTTCTGTTTTAGAAAACTGTACGGAAAAAAGAGTTGCTAAAATCAAACAAATGATTAGCAAGCAAGAAAGAATAATTTTTTTTTGAAAAAAGCGGGAGAAGTTCTTGATCATTATACAGGAAATTTAATTAAAACCTTGAAACCTTTTCCTAAATCTGAATGAATTTCGATCTCGCCTTTGATAGCTCGAATTCGATTCTCAATATTATGTAAGCCATTTTTGTGAACCATTTTGTTTGAATCGATTCCTTTTCCGTTGTCGGTATAATTAATTAAAATAATATTGTTTCTTTTTTTAAAAGTTATGGCAACCAAAGTAGCGTCACTATGTTTTTTCATGTTCACCAATAATTCTTGGATGGTTCTGTAAACAGATACTTTTTTAATTTCATCCAGTTGATTCAATGAAATTTCGTCTAACCCATTTATTAAGAGGTTTATTGTAGATGTATTAAATCCAGAAATCATCTCTTTAAGTGAAATTGTAAAATTTTGATCGCATAAAATCGGATTGTTTTCCTTAGATATATTGCTTGTTCGAGAATAAATATCATCTAGCTTTTTCAATAAATGGCTTCTGTTTTCTTCAGCAGAGAGATTTCTGTTCTCTGCAAAAGCTAACGTATGATAAATGTCATTAGCTAATTCATCATGCAGTTTTTTTGAAATTCTAGTTTCGCTTTGATAAGTTGCTTCAATTTTTTGGCGATTGGTTCGTGCCGTTAAATAGAAATAAACAATCACAATTAGACATGATGCCAATATGATTATGATATATGAAATAATATTTCTGCTTTCCTGTTTTTCTAATTGAAGTTCGTTTTTTATTTTTTGAGCCTTTAGTTTTAAGTTTTCCTCTTTCTCTATTTTAGAATCATATTTCATTTTTGCAAATTGATTTCTTGCTTTTTGTCTCATTATATAAATGCTATCATTCACTTTAATATAAAGAAGAGACTTTTCTTTTGTCTCAATAGCCGAATTAGTATTATCGATAATAAATTTTAAAGCAAGTAAGCGATCATTGGTATTGCCAGATAATGTGTAATTTTTATAGCTTAATTTGGCATACATCATCGATAAAGCCTTATTGTTATTATAATATTCAGCTAGATTATAATATGTTTTGCCTAAACCGTCTTCATGCTTTGCTTCAGAGTTGATTTGTATGCTCTTTTGGAAAAAGGACAGGGCTTTTGTATTTCTGAGTTTGAAATAACAAATACCAATATAATCGAGTATTTTGGAATAATATATTGGGTTTTGCTGTACAATTTTTTCTTTGCTTATTGATAAGAAAATTTGCAAGGCTTTATTGTATTTACCTTGTTTAAGGTAAATTGCGGCAATATTGTTTTTTGCTTCGAGTATATTAATTCTGTCAACTTTCAAAGCAAATGCTTTGGTGTAATAATAAATAGCTTTTGGATAATCATATGTATAATAATAATTTCGTCCTAAAACACTATAGATATTCCATACATGATTTGGGTTATTTATTTTATCTAAATAAGGAATTGCTTCTGTTGCAGTAATAATGCTTCCAATAAAATCTTCATGGTCTTGTTGAATCTCAGCCATGTAATACATGCAATAAACATAGTTTTTAGTGTCTTTGTTTGGGTTGCATTTTGTTCTCGCTTTATTGTAAAAATAAAATGCACTATCTAGCTGTTTATTTTTGTAGAATGAATCAGCGGCATTTATTGTCTTTTCTATTTTAACCTTGTTATTGGTAATTTCTGTAGTAATTTTTTTTCTCTTCTGACAGGCGAAAAAAGCCACAAAAATTAAAAGTATATATAGTGAAAATTGTATTCTTTTGGGTATCATGCGCCAAAAATAAAAAATCTGAATTCCTGTGAAAGAGTATAAATACCTGTTTTTACAAAAAAGCGATATTATTTATTTTTTGGCATTCATTTACAATGATATACAAACAAACCCTCAGAGTGAGGGTTGTTAAAATTTTAAAATGTTGTAAAACTTATCTTTATAAAACTTAAATAGCTCTCATTCCAGTTGTAATTCCTATTCTATTCCAAGCATTAATTGTGATAATTGCTAAAATGATTTCGGCAAGGTATTTTTCATCAAATAATTGAGCCGCATTTTGATAAACTTCATCCGAAACATGATTGCTTATTAATGTAATTTCTTCGGTCAAGGCTAATATTGCTTTTTCTTCTTCAGAATAAAAATCGGCTTCGCGCCAAGCACTAATTAGATAAATTCGTTGTTCAGAAATACCTAGTTTTCTTGCATCGGCAGTGTGCATATTAATACAGTAAGCACAACCATTTATTTGGGATGCACGTATTTTAATTAATTCTTTGTGTACAGGAGTTAATGAAGTAGATGAGATATATTTTTCTAGGCTTAATAAAGCATTATACGCTTCTGGAGCAACTTGAGGAATAACAATTCTTGTGTTCATTTTTATTTGTTTTAAAAGTTCATTACAAAGGTCAGTAATGGATACTCTTAAAAACTTGAACTACTTCAAGAAATCCAAATCAGACTTTTCCAGCTCGTATTTTACTCATAAATTCTGCGGAAAAATCTAAATAGGAGGCAAGCATATATTGAGGAACACGTTGAACAAATTCTGGAAAATGGTCATTAAAGTGATGATACCTTTCTTCAGCTGACATTGTAAATAAGAATTTAATTCGCATTTGCATGGCGCCGAAACTTTTTTGAGTGACGATTCTAAAGTATCTTTCAAGATTCGGAATTTCAATTAGCAAGGATTCTAGAACGTTTTTATCAATTGCAATAACTTCTGAATTTTCTACAGCCTGCAAATAGAAGCTTGATGGGATGTGATTGTGATAGCTCAAATAATCAGTAATCCACCAATTTTCGATAGCAAATTGCAAGGTTTGCTCAGATCCTTTTGGATTAATGATATATTGTCTTACGCAGCCTTTAACAACAAAATACATTGTATTGCATATTTGACCTTCTTCTAAAATGTGTTCTTTCTTTTTTATTTTCGAAAGTTCTAGACATGATTCTAGTTTATCAATATCTGAAGCTTCAAGAGAAATGAATTTTTTAATATGAAGGATAAGTGAGTTTTGCATTACTTTGAAATTTATATGTTTTAATTGTAGAAATTGATATCAAAGTTACTATTTACTTTTATGCCATTACTAACCGCAGCAGTCCAGTCTGCATGTTTAATAAATGCGGTGATTTGGTCGGCTATCAAATTGTAAAATTTTTCATTTTTTTGATTCTTAAATTCAATCTTTACAATAATGTTAGATATAGAATTGTCTTTATTGATTTTGAATTTAGTTTTGGCAAAAAAATCTCTTTTTTCATTGCTCTGAATAAAATTTTTAGGGAATACAAACGAAGAGAAAAAATCTTTTTGAATTTGAATCTTTTGCTCCAGGAAGTCTCCAGCTTTTGGGTATACCATACAGTAATCATCTACCCCATAAGGATATTCAAAAGGTATATGTATTCTACTCATCACATACAAACTGTCAGCAGTCTTTTTTATGTTTTTAATGAAGTTTTGGCCATATTTTACATTCAACAATTCATTAGATGCTTTACAGTAGCAGTTTGTTGCTAATGGGTATTTAGTTGCATCATCTGAACTCCAAATTGATGAAAACTCGTGTTCAACAGACTCAGAATAATTAATGCCCTTTTCTTTAAGTAAATTTATTAAATAAGGATAATGTCTATTATAGTCTCTGTCAAGATATCCTTCGGGAATAATATCATAAAGGACCTCTTTAGATTTAAAATCTAATTTTGCTCTCTTAATTTCCAAGAGACAGCCAACATCACGTTTGTCAATTATACCAACGATTGTTTGTATGGAGTTTTTATCAACATTGCGCTCTTGAGCTTTTGTCCAAAGCATTTGTGTAATGAATAAAATTACAAAGAGTTTTTTCATTTCTTTATTGTATTCGTATCGAAAGATAATAAAAACAAAAAACCATTCGAATAAACGAATGGTTTTTTTATAATAAGTAAGTAATCTTAAATTGAGTTTATAAAACGTTTTATTTTACTTTATTAAGAATAGCTTTGAAAGCTTCTGGGTGGTTCATAGCTAAATCTGCAAGAACTTTACGGTTCAATTCGATTCCGTTAGCTTTAACTTTCCCCATGAATTGAGAATAAGACATTCCTTCTAATCTAGCTCCAGCGTTGATACGTTGAATCCATAATGAACGGAAATTTCTTTTGTTTTGTTTTCTATCGCGGTAAGCGTAGCTCATCGCTTTCTCTACTGCATTCTTAGCAACTGTCCAAACGTTTTTACGTCTTCCAAAGAAACCTTTGGCTTGCTTCATTATTTTTTTTCTTCTTGCTCTTTTAGCAACTGAATTTACCGATCTTGGCATAATTTTAATGTGTTTTTGTAGCAGGCGTCCTGAATTGAATCAAAGGAACTTAAAGCCATACTCCAAGGTTATATAAATAATTTTTTAACCTAAAGAAAATCTTTAGTCTAATGTCTTAAAGTCAAATGTCTAAAGTCAGATACTGACTTTTAAGCTTTATGACTTTCTAACTTTTGACTTATAATTAGATAATTCTTAATTGTTGTTTAATGCTTCTCATATCTGTTTGGTGAACTAGCGCTGAATGTGTCAAAGCTAATTTACGTTTTTTAGATTTTTTAGTCAAGATGTGACTTTTAAAAGCATGCTTTCTTTTAATCTTTCCAGAGCCAGTAACTTTAAAACGTTTCTTAGCGCTAGATTTTGTTTTCATTTTAGGCATTTTTCCTAGTGTTTTAATTTATTCTTACTTACTTATATCTTGAGTCTAAAAGTTCAAAAGTCAAAAGTCAAAAGTCAGTTTATGACTTTCGACTTTAAGACTTTAAGCTTTCGACTTATTTCTTTTTCTTCGGAGCAATGAACATAATCATTCTCTTTCCTTCCAAAACAGGCATAGCTTCAACTTTACCATGTTCCTCCAAATCTTGAGCAAGACGCAATAATAGAATCTGACCTTGATCTTTATAAATGATAGAACGTCCTTTAAAGAATACGAAAGCTTTTAATTTAGCTCCTTCTTTTAAGAATTTTTCAGCGTTCTTTCTTTTAAATTCATAATCATGCTCGTCTGTTTGAGGACCAAATCGAATTTCCTTTACTACAACTTGAGAAGATTTAGCCTTCAAAGCTTTATCTCTTTTCTTTTGTTCGTAAACAAATTTCTTGTAATCCATGATTTTACAAACCGGCGGTTCTGCATTTGGCGAGATTTCAACTAAATCCAATTCAAATTGGTCAGCTAAACGTAGCGCATCGGCGATTTTAAAAACCCCTGGTTCAATGTTTTCACCTACAAGACGTACTTCAGGAACACGAATAAGATTGTTTATTCTGTGCGCATCTTTTTTCTCTACTCGAGGTTGAAAACCTCTGTTACTTTTTATTGCTATGACTTTCTAATTTAAGTTAAACTGTAAATACTTTTAATGTCTTTTTTATTTCTTCGTCTACAATCGCAGCAAATTCTTCGATTGAAACTGTGATATTTCCTTTTCCTTCTTGACCGTGGCGGCGAATAGAAATTGTACCGTTTTTCTCTTCTTCCTCACCAACGATAAGCATAAATGGGATTTTCTGCATTTCTGCATCTCTAATTTTCTTACCGATAGTTTCATTTCGGTTGTCAATTAGGGCGCGAATTTCGTGATTTTCTAGCAAATCTAAAACTTTTTTAGCATAATTTTCGTATTTCTCGCTCAAAGACAAGATAATAGCTTGCTCAGGCATTAGCCAAAGTGGGAAATTTCCTGCAGTATGCTCAAGTAAAATTGCTATAAAACGTTCCATAGATCCAAAAGGAGCTCTGTGAATCATAACAGGGCGATGTAATTCATTATCAGCACCTTTGTAAGTCAATTCAAAACGCTCAGGTAAGTTGTAATCTACCTGAATTGTTCCTAATTGCCATTGTCTTCCCAAAGCATCTTTTACCATGAAGTCTAGTTTTGGACCATAAAATGCAGCTTCGCCATATTCTACTACAGTATTAAGACCTTTGTCTTTTGCTGCGTTGATAATAGCGTTTTCAGCCTTCTCCCAGTTTTCGTCTGTACCAATATATTTATCTCTGTCTTCTTGGTCTCTCAATGAAATTTGAGCTGTAAAGTTTTCAAAGCCTAATGAACCAAATACATACAATACAAGGTCGATTACTTTTTTAAACTCTTCATCCAATTGCTCTGGAGTACAGAAAATGTGTGCATCATCTTGAGTAAACCCTCTTACACGAGTTAAACCGTGTAATTCTCCAGATTGCTCATATCTATAAACAGTGCCAAATTCAGCATAACGCTTAGGCAGATCTTTGTATGACCAAGGTCTTACATTGTAAATCTCACAGTGGTGAGGACAGTTCATTGGTTTCAATAAAAATTCTTCACCTTCAGCTGGTGTGTGAATCGGTTGAAAACTATCTGCTCCATATTTAGCATAGTGACCAGAAGTAACGTAAAGTTCCTTTTGACCAATATGTGGACTAACAACTTGCTCATATCCAGCTTTCTTTTGTGCTTTCTTTAAAAATTGCTCCAAACGATCTCTTAAGGCAGCTCCTTTAGGTAGCCATAAAGGTAAGCCTTGACCAACTTTTTGAGAGAAAGCAAATAACTCAAGCTCTTTTCCAAGTTTACGGTGGTCACGACGTTTTGCTTCCTCAAGAAGTTCAAGATATTCAGTTAAATCTTTTTGTTTTGGGAAAGAAGTTCCATAAACACGAGTTAACTGTTTGTTTTTTTCATCACCTCTCCAATAAGCACCGGCAACGCTCATGATTTTTACAGCTTTGATAATTCCAGTATTCGGAATATGTCCACCGCGGCATAAATCAGTAAAAGTAGAATGGTCGCAGAATGTAATAGTTCCGTCTTCAAGATTTGAAATCAATTCAGTCTTGTAAACATTGTCTTTGTACATTTCCAGCGCTTCCGCTTTAGTTACAGGGCGCATTTTAAAATCAAACTTTCCTCGTGCGATTTCAAGAATACGGTCTTCGATCTTTTTGAAATCTGCTTCAGAAATTTTCTGATCTTCAAAATCCACATCATAATAGAAGCCATTAGCAATTGCAGGTCCAAGAGTTAATTTAATTCCAGGGTACAATTCCTCAAGAGCTTGAGCCATTACGTGCGAAGTAGAGTGCCAGAAAGCTTTTTTACCTTCAGCGTCATTCCAAGTATATAAAATAAGATTACCATCGGTCGTTAATGGAGTCTCGGTTTCAATAGTTGTACCATTAAAAGATGCAGAAATCACGTTTCTAGCAAAACCTTCGCTAATGTTTTTAGCGACCTCCATTGGAGTTACGCCCGAAGCGAACTCTCTAATTGACCCATCGGGTAAAGTAATCTTGATCATTGTTTATAATTTTGTGAATGCAAATATACATGATTACAAAAATACATACAATATATATGTAGAAGTTTACTTTATTATATAATATGGTTTTTACTCATTATTATATATAAGGGTAATTCTTGCTCTTAACCCGACAGGTTTTTGAAAGCTGTCGGGTTTGTTTTTGTTATACGTATATAGGTATAATGAGATTGATCAAATTTCAATTCCCTGTAGAGACGCACCGCAGTGCGCCTTATGTTTATATGATAATGAGAAAACTTCGGCTGTCAGTCAGAGCACAGCGAAGCCTTTTTATCGGCAGTTTTGGAATTTGGAATTTAAAAGATTGGAATTTTAATATTAATTAGGAGCTATTTCCCGCTATCCGCTTCAATCTTTTGTGGCCGGACCCCGGCCCCAAAAGGATTTCCGCTCCTATCGGGGCTATGGGCATCGGTTTTCGGAAGAAGCTTTCCTCGGAGAAGCCCCTTAAAAAGAATGGAAAATCGGCAGAAAGAAGGGGGAAGGGCTGAAAATTCCCTAAAAACGGAAAGCTGCAGCCTTGGAAAAATGCCGAAAAGGCATGGTAAGGAAGAAAAATCCCACACATATCCGAAAAATCATAAAATGTAAACCTGCCGTTATGAGACAGTTAAGAAATAATCCGAAAAAAGATCGAAAAAAGCTGGGCAAAAGCATTGGAAAAGCGGAAAAAGGTTCTACTTTTGCACCCGCAACAGCGAAAAACGCTCTTAGACATTCCGGCAGCTTGATTACATTTGAGGAAAGAGATTTCCGAAAAAAAAGATTAAAAAAAGCTTGCGGGAAAAGAAAAAGCTTTTTACATTTGCACCCCGCAAAACACGGAAAGTTCCTTGAGATACTGGTGAGAAAAACGAAAAGATGAGGCGAAAATAAAGCTTCAAAAATTTTTCAAGTTTTTCTTGCAGGAAACAAAAAGAAGTTTTAGTTTTGCACCCGCTTTGAGATACAGGCGAAGACAAAAAAAAATACGTTCGTAGACATATTGAATTGACAGCCGTTCTGATGAAAATCAGAACAAGAAAAAATAAGAGTAATGGAATCGAGAGATTCGAAAAGAACCGACAGTAAAGGCATCGAATATATAATATTAAAATATACGATGAAGAGTTTGATCCTGGCTCAGGATGAACGCTAGCGGCAGGCTTAACACATGCAAGTCGAGGGGTAGAAGTCTTCGGGCTTTGAGACCGGCGCACGGGTGCGTAACGCGTATGCAATCTGCCTTCCACAGAGGGATAGCCCAGAGAAATTTGGATTAATACCTCATAGCATAGCCAAACCGCATGGTTTGGCTATTAAAGTCACAACGGTGGAAGATGAGCATGCGTCCCATTAGCTAGTTGGTAAGGTAACGGCTTACCAAGGCTACGATGGGTAGGGGTTCTGAGAGGGAGATCCCCCACACTGGTACTGAGACACGGACCAGACTCCTACGGGAGGCAGCAGTGAGGAATATTGGTCAATGGGCGCAAGCCTGAACCAGCCATGCCGCGTGCAGGATGACGGTCCTATGGATTGTAAACTGCTTTTGTACGGGAAGAAACACTCCTACGTGTAGGAGCTTGACGGTACCGTAAGAATAAGGATCGGCTAACTCCGTGCCAGCAGCCGCGGTAATACGGAGGATCCAAGCGTTATCCGGAATCATTGGGTTTAAAGGGTCCGTAGGCGGTCTTGTAAGTCAGTGGTGAAAGCCCATCGCTCAACGGTGGAACGGCCATTGATACTGCAGGACTTGAATTACTGGGAAGCAACTAGAATATGTAGTGTAGCGGTGAAATGCTTAGAGATTACATGGAATACCAATTGCGAAGGCAGGTTGCTACCAGTGGATTGACGCTGATGGACGAAAGCGTGGGTAGCGAACAGGATTAGATACCCTGGTAGTCCACGCCGTAAACGATGGATACTAGCTGTTGGGCGCAAGTTCAGTGGCTAAGCGAAAGTGATAAGTATCCCACCTGGGGAGTACGAACGCAAGTTTGAAACTCAAAGGAATTGACGGGGGCCCGCACAAGCGGTGGAGCATGTGGTTTAATTCGATGATACGCGAGGAACCTTACCAAGGCTTAAATGCAGACTGACCGATTTGGAAACAGATCTTTCGCAAGACAGTTTACAAGGTGCTGCATGGTTGTCGTCAGCTCGTGCCGTGAGGTGTCAGGTTAAGTCCTATAACGAGCGCAACCCCTGTTGTTAGTTGCCAGCGAGTCATGTCGGGAACTCTAACAAGACTGCCAGTGCAAACTGTGAGGAAGGTGGGGATGACGTCAAATCATCACGGCCCTTACGCCTTGGGCTACACACGTGCTACAATGGCCGGTACAGAGAGCAGCCACTGGGTGACCAGGAGCGAATCTATAAAGCCGGTCACAGTTCGGATCGGAGTCTGCAACTCGACTCCGTGAAGCTGGAATCGCTAGTAATCGGATATCAGCCATGATCCGGTGAATACGTTCCCGGGCCTTGTACACACCGCCCGTCAAGCCATGGAAGCTGGGGGTGCCTGAAGTCGGTGACCGCAAGGAGCTGCCTAGGGTAAAACTGGTAACTAGGGCTAAGTCGTAACAAGGTAGCCGTACCGGAAGGTGCGGCTGGAACACCTCCTTTCTAGAGCCCAAAGTGTTAGCCTCAGGGCACGCTTGGGAAATAAGATGCCGGACATTAGGTTCTGGATCTTGAAATTGCATTACTCTTGCTGTTAATTTAAAGAAATAAACTTTTAAGTAAAAAAAAACAGAGTCTCGTAGCTCAGCTGGTTAGAGTACTACACTGATAATGTAGGGGTCGGCAGTTCGAGTCTGCCCGGGACTACTTTTTAAGGCTTAAAGAGAAGGAAATTCTAGAGTTGAAGCGTTATGAATATTAATTCATAATTCATAATTCACAATTCATCATTAGATTTGGGGGATTAGCTCAGCTGGCTAGAGCGCCTGCCTTGCACGCAGGAGGTCAACGGTTCGACTCCGTTATTCTCCACAGTTCCGAAAGGAAAAAAGTTCATTGACATATTGAGATAAGAAAATAATAAGAAAGTAGAAAGCGTTTTTATTAGCAATAATAAAAACAAAACAAAACGGTCTTGTTTTAAGGAACAAGATTGGTGCAATAAGCAAAATAAGGGCGCATGGGGGATGCCTAGGCTCTCAGAGGCGATGAAGGACGTGATAAGCTGCGAAAAGCTGCGGGGACGGGCACACACCGATTGATCCGCAGATATCCGAATGGGGCAACCCGCTATATTGAAGATATAGCACACCGATAGGTGGGCAAACCCGCTGAACTGAAACATCTAAGTAGGCGGAGGAGAAGAAAACAAAAGTGATTCCGTAAGTAGTGGCGAGCGAACGCGGATTAGCCCAAACCAGGATTGTTACGGCATTGCTGGGGTTGTAGGACCGCGACATTTCTTGCATAAAGAATTAGAATCTGCTGGAAAGTAGAGCCATAGAGAGTGATAGCCTCGTATAAGTAATGAATGTAAAGGATAGCGGTATCCTGAGTAGGGCGGGGCACGTGAAACCCTGTCTGAATTTGGCGGGACCATCCGCTAAGGCTAAATACTCCTGAGAGACCGATAGTGAACCAGTACCGTGAGGGAAAGGTGAAAAGAACCGTGAATAACGGAGTGAAATAGATCCTGAAACCATGCGCTTACAAGCGGTCGGAGCCCCTTCGTGGGGTGACGGCGTGCCTTTTGCATAATGAGCCTACGAGTTAACGCTGCTGGCAAGGATAAGTGGTTAAGCCATGGATCCGCAGCGAAAGCGAGTCTGAATAGGGCGCTTTAGTCAGTAGTGTTAGACGCGAAACCGTGTGATCTACCCATGGGCAGGTTGAAGCTGTGGTAACACACAGTGGAGGACCGAACCGGTTGACGTTGAAAAGTCTTCGGATGACCTGTGGGTAGGGGTGAAAGGCCAATCAAACTCGGAAATAGCTCGTACTCCCCGAAATGCATTTAGGTGCAGCGCTGATAATAGTTATATAGAGGTAGAGCTACTGATTGGATGCGGGGGCTTCACCGCCTACCAATTCCTGACAAACTCCGAATGCTATATAATGTTTTACAGCAGTGAGGGCTTGGGTGCTAAGGTCCAAGTCCGAGAGGGAAAGAACCCAGACCATCAGCTAAGGTCCCCAAATATATGCTAAGTTGAAAGAACGAGGTTTGTCTGCCCAGACAGCTAGGATGTTGGCTTGGAAGCAGCCATTCATTTAAAGAGTGCGTAACAGCTCACTAGTCGAGCGGACGAGCATGGATAATAATCGGGCATAAGCATATTACCGAAGCTATGGATTTTGTGGCAACACAAAGTGGTAGGGGAGCATTCTGACAGGGCTGAAGGTGTATCGTAAGGTATGCTGGACCGGTCAGAAAAGAAAATGTAGGCATAAGTAACGATAATGCGGGCGAGAAACCCGCACACCGAAAAACTAAGGTTTCCACAGCTATGCTAATCAGCTGTGGGTTAGTCTGGACCTAAGGCGAACCCGAAAGGGACAGTCGATGGCCAACGGGTTAATATTCCCGTACTTCTTATTGCTGTGATGGGGTGACGGAGTGATGAAAGCGCCGCGAACTGACGGAATAGTTCGTTAAAGCACCTAGCTATAGGCTCTCTAGGCAAATCCGGAGAGTTTGGTGAAATGCGATAGTACTCGGAGTCTTCGGACAAAGAGATAGTGCGCCTAAGGGCTTCCAAGAAAAACCTCTAAACTTCAGGCAGTAAGAACCAGTACCGTAAACCGACACAGGTAGTTGAGGAGAGAATCCTAAGGTGCTCGAGAGATTCATGGCTAAGGAATTAGGCAAAATAGACCTGTAACTTCGGGAGAAAGGTCGCCCCGAGCAATCGGGGCCGCAGTGAAGAGGTCCAGGCGACTGTTTATCAAAAACACAGGGCTCTGCAAAATCGTAAGATGAAGTATAGGGCCTGACACCTGCCCGGTGCTGGAAGGTTAAGAGGAGATGTTATCTTCGGAGAAGCATTGAATTGAAGCCCCAGTAAACGGCGGCCGTAACTATAACGGTCCTAAGGTAGCGAAATTCCTTGTCGGGTAAGTTCCGACCTGCACGAATGGTGTAACGATCTGGACACTGTCTCAGCCATGAGCTCGGTGAAATTGTAGTAACGGTGAAGATGCCGTTTACCCGCAGTGGGACGAAAAGACCCTGTGCACCTTTACTATAGCTTAGTATTGACCTTGGATAAATGATGTGTAGGATAGGTTGGAGACTTTGAAGCGGCGTCGCCAGGCGCTGTGGAGTCATTGTTGAAATACAACCCTTTGTTTATCTGAGGCCTAACCCCGCGATGTGGGGGACAGTGCTTGGTGGGTAGTTTGACTGGGGTGGTCGCCTCCAAAAGAGTAACGGAGGCTTCTAAAGGTTCCCTCAGTACGCTTGGTAACCGTGCGTAGAGTGCAATGGCATAAGGGAGCTTGACTGAGAGACATACAGGTCGATCAGGTACGAAAGTAGAGCATAGTGATCCGGTGGTTCCGCATGGAAGGGCCATCGCTCAAAGGATAAAAGGTACGCCGGGGATAACAGGCTGATCTCCCCCAAGAGCTCATATCGACGGGGGGGTTTGGCACCTCGATGTCGGCTCGTCACATCCTGGGGCTGGAGAAGGTCCCAAGGGTTGGGCTGTTCGCCCATTAAAGTGGCACGCGAGCTGGGTTCAGAACGTCGTGAGACAGTTCGGTCTCTATCTACTGCGGGCGTTAGAAATTTGAGTGGATCTGATTCTAGTACGAGAGGACCGAATTGGACTAACCTCTAGTGTATCTGTTGTCCCGCCAGGGGCACCGCAGAGTAGCTACGTTGGGAAGGGATAAGCGCTGAAAGCATATAAGCGCGAAACCCACCACAAGATGAGATTTCTTTTAAGGATCGTGGAAGATGACCACGTTGATAGGCTACAGATGTAAAGGCAGTAATGTCACAGTCGAGTAGTACTAATAATCCGTAAGCTTATGCACACCCTTTTTCCCGAGCCAATGGCTCGGGAAGGAACTTTCTTAAATAAAGCTTATTTGTTTCTTTATCTCAGTATGTTAAAATATTGTTTAATTGATAATTAACAATTTACAATTGATAATTAATAATTAAAAGCTGCTTGCAGCGAATAGCCTTAAGGTGGTTATTGCGGCGGGGCTCACCTCTTCCCATCCCGAACAGAGAAGTTAAGCCCGCCTGCGCAGATGGTACTGCATCATTGTGGGAGAGTATGTCGTCGCCTTTCTTTTAAGAATCCTCATCATTATCTGATGGGGATTTTTTGTTTTTATATGATTTTGAAAAAAAAAAACTGTCTCAGCCAGCCACGTCAATGATGGAAGCGGCATCCTTTTGCAGGACTCGAGAGCTTCTTTCTTCCCTATGTATACTCCCGCAAAAGATACAGCGGACAACACGGCCCGCCGTGGCGGGAAACGCCATTGGGATTAGAAACCTTGAGTTTAGAAGTGTTAAATTATAGTCAATTGTAGTCGTTAAATATTGATACTTTAGAGTTTTTGAATTTGAATGAGTATTTTTGTGTTTAAATTACTTTTTAAACATGAAGAAAAATATTTTATTGTTAGCGCTTCTTGCTGTTACAGGCTTAAGTGCACAACAACGTCCAAAGTTAGTGGTGGGTATAGTTGTCGATCAAATGAAAATGGAATATTTATATCGTTTTTCAGATGATTTTTCTCCAAATGGCTTTAAAAGACTAATGAATGATGGATTTACTTTCCAGAATATGCATTACAATTATATGCCAACTTATACTGCTCCTGGGCATGCTTCAATCTACACAGGTACAACTCCAGCGACTCACGGAATTGTAGGTAACGAATGGTTTAGCAGAACGCTTGGTAAAGAAACGTATTGTACTGATGATGCTGGTGTTAAAACAGTAGGAGATGGTACAGCAGAAGAAGGTGCTATGTCTCCAAAAAACCTTCAAAGCACTACAATTACAGACGAAGTTAGAATGGCTACTAATTTTACAGGAAAAGTTATCGGAATGAGTTTAAAAGACCGTGGTGCTATATTGCCAGCAGGACATTTTGCGAACTGGGCATTTTGGTACAGCAAAACTGGTTCTTTTATTTCTAGTACTTTTTATGGTGAAAAATTGCCAGAGTGGGTTACCGAATTCAACAATGAAAAAAACTACTTAAAATATATTAATAAAGGTTGGGATTTATACAAGCCAGCTTCGGTTTATAATGAAAGTCTTCCTGATAATAATCCTTATGAAGGAAAGTTGTATGGAAGTGCGGCACCAGTTTTTCCATACGATCTAAAATCAATGTATGAGAAAAATGATGCTGGAATCATCCGTGCTACTCCTTTCGGAAATGATTTGTTGGCTGAATTTGCAAAAAGAGCTATTGAGAAAGAAGAATTAGGTAAAGATAATATTACTGACTTCTTAACAGTTAGTTTTTCTTCAACAGACTATGTAGGTCACTTACTTGGTCCAAGATCTATGGAACTTCAAGATACTTACTTGAGATTGGATCAAACCATTGCTGATTTTTTAGCTTATCTTGATAAAACGGTTGGTAAAGGAAATTATTTACTTTTCTTGACAGCTGACCACGCAGGTGCTGAGAATGTAATTTACTTGAAAGATCGTAAATATAATGTAGATAATTATCCTTCAAAAGAAGTTAAGAAAAGCTTACAAGATTTTTCTACTAAGACTTTTGGTGTAGATTTAGTTCAAAATTATTCAAACTTTAATGTTTTCTTTAATAAACAGATTATTAAGGATAAGAAATTGGATCTGGATAAAGTTAAAGATGCTTTTAAAAAGTTTTTAGTTACTCAACCTCAAGTTAAAAAAGTTTATACGGAAGAGGAAATTTTAGCTAATGCTGGAAATGATTATGCTCTTAATTTTGTGGCAAAAGGCTATGATGTTACCCAAAATGGTGATTTGGTTATTGTAGATAAACCTGGAATGATAGAATATACTCCAACAGGAACATCACATGGAACAATTTATAGTTATGATACACATGTACCAGCTATTTTTTATGGATGGCATATCAAAAAAGGAGAATCTTACGATAAGAAAGCTATTACGGAAATTGCTCCAACAATTGCCCAAAAAATTAAAGTTACTTTTCCAAATGGAACCGAGGCAAAAGTTATGACTGAAGTTTTGGATAATAAGAAGTAAAAAAAGTATAATTTTAGAACCTGTCTTCGTGACAGGTTTTTTTATGCCATAAAAAAAGGCTTTTCAATTAAGAAAAGCCTTTTGTAATAGTGATTTAGTAAGCACTTATATAAGTATTAGCACTATGCGTTTGCTAATACTATTTCTTCGTTAAAAGGTAAATTCCAAGCTTCTGCAACCCCTTTGTAAAGGATTTTTCCATTAGCTACGTTCAATCCTTTTCTCAATTCTTCATTTTCTGCACAAGCTTTTTCCCATCCTTTGTTAGCTAATTGTACAGCGTATGGTAAAGTTGCATTTGTTAAAGCTAATGTAGAAGTGTAAGGTACAGCTCCTGGCATATTAGCTACACAGTAGTGAACGATATCGTCAATAATGAATGTTGGATTTTCGTGTGTTGTAGGAGTACAAGTTTCAATACATCCTCCTTGATCTACAGCTACGTCAACAACAACAGTTCCTGGACGCATTAATTTAAGCATATCACGAGTAATCAAGTGAGGCGCTTTTGCTCCTGGAATTAAAACTGCACCAACAATTAAGTCAGCATCTTTAATTGCTCTAGTAATATTGTAGTGGTTAGACATTTCTGTGTTTACGTTTGCTGGCATGATATCATCCAATTGACGTAAACGTGGTAAGCTTAAGTCCATAATAGTAACTTGAGCACCTAATCCAGCAGCCATTTTAGCAGCTTGAGTTCCTACGATTCCTCCACCTAAAACTAATACTTTTGCTGGTGGAACACCTGGAACACCACCTAGAAGAATTCCTCTTCCTTTTAATGGTTTTTCAAGGTATTTTGCTCCTTGTTGAATTGCCATACGCCCTGCAACTTCAGACATTGGAACTAATAATGGTAAGCTTCTGTCTGTTTTTTCTACAGTTTCGTAAGCTAAACAAACAGCTCCTTTTTCTAACATTGCATGCGTTAATTCTTCTGAAGAAGCAAAGTGGAAGTACGTGAATAATAATTGATCTTTTTTGATCAATGGATATTCAGAAGCAATTGGTTCTTTTACTTTAATGATCATTTCTGCAATAGCATAAACTTCTTCAATTGTTGGTAAAACAATTGCACCAGCTTCAGCATATTCCGCGTCAGCGAAACCACTTCCTAAACCAGCAGTAGATTGAACATAAACTGTATGTCCGTGTTTTTTCATTTCAGAAACACCTGCAGGAGTTAAGGCAACTCTGTTCTCGTTATTTTTTATTTCTTTAGGAACACCTATTATCATTTTGTTATATTTTTTTGTTTTTATTGAATTTGTTTTACAAATCTACAGATAGAGAATAAATTATGGTTTAATGCTGAATAAATAAGAAAATATTATTTTATTTTTTACTTTTACAGAAAAATATTCTGTTTTGAGACGAAATTCATTCTTCAAAAAGAAAAAATGACTAATTCGGACTAATTTTAATAAAACGTTTTCGTTATGGCTTTAGATGAAATTGACAAAAAAATCCTACGCCTTTTACAGGAAGATGCGCATTACACTTTAAAAGACATCGCAAACAAAATAAATTTGTCTTTGACACCTGTTCATGATCGTGTGAAACGCCTTGAAAAAGATGGTATTATCGAAAAATATGTGACACTTCTTGACAAGAAAAAACTTGGGAATAATTTGACGGTTTACTGTCAAGTTACGCTGACAAAACAGACTTACGATACTTCGGAAGGATTTAATCAATCGATTTTGAATTTGCCAGAAGTTGTCGAATGTAATTATGTTTCAGGAAACTTCGATTATATGCTGAAAATTATAATTCCAGATATGGAAAGCTACCATCATTTTCATCAGAAAAAATTATCGGTTCTACCTGAAGTTTCTTTAATAAATACCGTTTTTGTGATTTCGGAGGTAAAAAGTACTACTGTTCTTCCTATTTAAACTAAAATAAAAAACCATCAAGAAAGTCCTGATGGTTTTAAGAAAAAAAGTTAGTTTGGTTGAATTAATAATATGTATAACGTCTTACTTTGGCAATATATTTTGCTAAACGAATAACTTGATGACTATATCCATATTCATTGTCATACCAAATATATAGCACTATATTTTTTCCATCCTTTGAAACAATTGTAGCATTGCTGTCATAAATAGATGGAGCAGAAGTTCCAACTATATCAGACGAGACTAATTCGTTGTTTAAGGAATATTTTATTTGCTCTACCAGTTCTCCTTCAAGAGCATATTTCTTCATGATTTTATTAATAGCTGCAATTGATGTTGCTTTTTTAACTTCTAAATTTAAAACAACAAGAGAGCCGTTAGGAACAGGAACACGAATTGCATTTGAAGTTAATTTACCTTCTAATGATGGTAAAGCTTTTGCTACAGCACTTCCTGCGCCAGTTTCGGTAATAACCATATTCAAAGCTGCTGCTCTACCACGACGGTATTTTCTATGCATATTATCTACCAGATTTTGGTCGTTGGTGTAAGCATGAATGGTCTCTAAATGCCCTTTTACAACTCCAAGCGTTTCTTCAACCACTTTTAAAATTGGAGTAATCGCATTTGTTGTGCAAGATGCGGCAGAGAATATATTTACTTCTTCAGGATTAAATTCATTGTGATTCACACCATGCACAATATTTGGAACACCTTTTCCTGGAGCAGTTAATAAAACTTTGCTCGCTCCATTTGATGTTAAATGTCTTTTTAATGCTTCTTCAGTAGTAAACGCTCCAGTATTATCAATTACCAAAGCATCATTAATTCCGTATGTAGTGTAATCAATTTCTTCTGGTGAATTGGCTGTAATAATGTGAACCGTTGTTCCGTTTATAATTAAAGCGTTGTTTTTAGCATCGGCAATTACAGAGCCTTGAAAATCTCCGTGAATTGAGTCGTATCGTAATAGAGAAGCTCGTTTCTCTAAACTTGTTGCATCATTTTTATCACGGGTTACAATTGCTCTCAGACGCAATTGATCTCCTTTTCCAGTTTTAGACATTAGCTCTCTCGCCAATAAACGTCCAATTCTTCCGAAGCCATACAAAACAATATCTTTTGGTTTGATTTCTTTTGAAGATTTTGCTTTTTTCAATTTTTCAATAACAAAATATCTTGCATCAGGATATTTTTCATCTTCTAAACGATATTCATAAGTTAGTTTTCCAAGATCTATTTTTGCTGGCGGAAGATCTAAAGATAAAACTACTTTTGCGATTTCAACCGAATCAAAAATACTTATCGGTTTGCCCACGAATTCACCGGCATATTGATGAAGATTTATAATATCACTAACGTTTTTATCCAATAATTGATTTTTGAATAAAACCATTTCGATAGACTTGTCATACCATAAATCGCTTATGATTTTAATTAATTCGACACCGGCTTTTCTTCGGTCGACTTGTAAGGATACCTCTTTTTGGTACAATGATTTGTTACTCATAATTGAAAAAATAAAATGCTCACTATTTTAAAATTTTGCGCAAAAGTATCTATTTCAATCGATTTCGTAAACTATTTTAGCATTTATTTTTGAAAATAAAAAAGCCACCTTATTTTATTAAGATGGCTTTTTTGAAGTTTTCAGTCGCAGTCACAGTTTACAGTTTTTAGTAACTGAAAACTGTGACTAAAAATGGCGACTTAAATAATTATTCTGAAAATCTCTCCGTTTCTGTTGATCATTTCAATTCGTACGCTTTGTCCTTCGTCTTTTTTACTTAAAAGTTTAGAAACTGTTTCAACGTTTGTTGCTTTTACATTATCAATGCTTAGGATAATATTTCCTAGTAGTTCGTTTTGATATTGCATTAAATTCTCGTTTGTGATGTTTTTAATTTTAACCCCGTAATCAATTCTGAATTTTTTCTTGTCAGCGGCATCAATGTTTTCTAATTCAATTCCTTTAAATTCGGCGCTGTAAAACTCATTTTTACTTAAAGTAACAGGAACGGTTTTCGTTTTTCCTTCTTTAATATAAGTTACTTTTACAACATCGTTTGGACGTTTTGTATTGATGTAACCTGATAAATCTGCATAAGTAGCGATGTTTTGATCATCCAATTTTACAATAATATCTCCTTTTGTTAAACCAGCTTTTTCTGCACCAGAATTTTTAGAAACTCTATTAATATAGAATCCTTGTGTTTCTGTTACTCCTAATTCTTTAGAAGCCGTTGCATTCAATTCGCCTCCTTCAACACCAAGAATACCTCTTTGAACATTTCCATACTCCATAATATCCTCGATAATTTTGCGAGCAATATTAGAAGGGACGGCAAAAGAATATCCAACATAAGAACCTGTCATTGAAGAAATCATGGTGTTAATTCCAATCAATTCTCCTCTTGCATTTACTAACGCTCCACCGCTATTACCTGGGTTTACCGCAGCATCAGTTTGTATGAAAGATTGGATTCCGCTTTGATCCAAATTTCTGGCTTTCGCCGAAACAATTCCTGCAGTTACTGTTGAAGTTAAATTATACGGATTTCCAACTGCCAATACCCATTCTCCAACTTTTACATTGTCAGAATTGGCAAAAGCAGTGTAAGGAAGTTTCTCATCGGCGTTGATTTTTAAAAGAGCAATGTCCATTTTTGAGTCAGTACCAATTAGCTTCGCTTTGTATGATTTTTTATTGTTTAAAGTAATTTCGATTTCTGTAGCGTCTTTAATTACGTGATTATTAGTCACAATGTATCCGTCTTCAGAAATAATTACACCAGAACCAGTTCCTACTTGTTCTTGCTGTTGCTGTCCGCCGTATCCGTAGAAAAACTCAAGCATTGGATTGCTTACAGTTCTTCTCGAAACATTTTTTACGTGAACAACGGTGTGAACGGTTTTGTCTGCGGCTTCGGTAAAATCTAGTATTTCGGCACCTAAACCAACATTTTTTCCATAAGAGTTAGAGGCAAGAGTTACAACAGAATTTCCTTTTCCAAAAAAAGAATTGTTGCTTTCAAATAATAACTTGTAAGCACCAAGAGTAATAGCACCACTTAGCAATGACACTAAAAATAAGGCTGAAAATCTTTTCATGTTAGAATTTATAATTTAAGTTATTAGAAATTTATGTTTTTAATATTTAACGTAAAAATACTTCAAAAAATTATTTGGAAAAATGGTTTAACTCTCTTTAACAATGATTAACATTTCATTAATTAATAGTTCGTACTTTTGTATTTCTAACAACTAAAAAATGCAAATAGAATTTTATAAATATCAAGGTACAGGAAATGATTTTGTAATGATTGATAACCGTTCCAATTTCTTTCCAAAAGACGATGTAAAACTTATTGAACGTCTGTGTGACAGACGTTTCGGGATTGGAGCAGACGGATTAATTCTTTTAGAAAATGATTCTGAAACTGATTTCAGAATGGTGTATTATAACTCTGATGGAAATCAAAGTTCGATGTGCGGAAACGGCGGTCGCTGTCTTGTTGCTTTTGCTAATCAATTGGGAGTAATTGATGACAAAACGACTTTTATTGCTACAGACGGATTGCATCACGCTTCTGTAAATGCCGATTCAATTGTTTCTTTACAAATGATCGATGTAAACGAAATTCAGAGAAAAGATTCTTATACTTTCCTAAATACAGGTTCACCGCATCATGTTCAGATCGTAGAAGATTTGGAACATTATAACGTAAAAGAAAACGGAGCCGCAATTCGTTATGGAGAATTGTATGGAGAAAAAGGAAGCAATATCAACTTTGTAAAAAAAGTAGATAACGATACTTTTTCTTTAAGAACCTACGAAAGAGGTGTTGAAGACGAAACCCTTGCCTGCGGAACTGGTGCTACAGCAGTAGCAATTGCTATGAATGCTATAGGAGAAACAGATAAAACTTCAATTAATTTAAATGTTGAAGGAGGAAAACTTGTCGTTTCTTTTGATAAAGATAATGGTGGTTATACCAATGTTTTCCTGACAGGACCTGCAAAATTTGTATTCAAAGGAACAATTGAGATTTAAATCTAAAATCTACAATCAAAAATCTAAAATTGTAAAATGATAACATTAAAAGGCGATTCGATTTATTTGCGTGCACTCGAACCTCAAGATTTAGAATTCATTTATTCTATAGAAAACGATGAGAATATCTGGGAAGTTAGCAATACGCAAACTCCTTATAGCCGTTTTTTGATTAAACAATATTTAGAGAATGCCCATCAAGACATTTATGAGGCAAAACAGCTTCGTTTGGCTATCTGTCAAGACGAAGATTTTCCTGCAATTGGATTAATAGATTTGTTTGAATTTGATCCTAGAAATAATAGGGCAGGGATTGGTATTGTCATTCAGAAAGAAGAAAATCAAGGAAAAAACATTGGCTCTGAAGCTTTAGAGCTTTTAATTAAATATTCTTTTACTAACTTAAACCTCCATCAATTATATGCAAATATTGGTGTGCAAAATGTAGCGAGTATTGCACTTTTTACTAAATTTGGTTTCAAGAAAATCGGAATAAAAAAAGATTGGATTTTGTATCATAACCACTATCATGATGAAGCAATTTTTCAGCTAATTAACAAACAAATTTAAATTTTAAGCTTTGAGTCTAAAAAAAATAATCACAATAAGTGCCGTAGCCATAATTTCAGTTTTATTGATTTATGGTTTTATATTAATCAGTAAAATATTTAGTTCTAATACTAAATTTGAAGAAAAAGAGATATACGTTTATGTGCCGACAGACGCTAATTATACTGATGTAAAAAAAATATTAGCACCATACATCAAGAATTTTGACAACTTTGAAATGGTTGCCGAAAAAAGAGATTATCCGGAAAACGTAAAATCAGGTCGTTTTCTTTTAAAGAAAGACATGAATAATATCGACTTAGTTCGTGCAATGCGTTCTAATATTCCAGTTAAGTTGGTTTTTAATAATCAAGAACGTTTAGAGAATTTTGCAGGAAGAATTGGAAAAGAAATCGAAGCTGATAGTTTATCACTATTGAAAGCTATCAAAGATTCTACATTTTTAGCCGCAAACGGATTTAATGAAGAAAATGTCTTTGCAATGTTTATTCCAAATACTTATGAAATTTATTGGAATACTTCGGCTGAGAAATTCCGTGATAAAATGATTAAAGAATATCACAATTTCTGGACAGCTGATAGAATCGCCAAAGCAAAAGCGCAAGGTTTAACACCTGTACAGGCAACAATTTTAGCATCAATTGTTCACAAAGAATCAGTTAAAAAAGATGAAAGACCTCGAATCGCGGGAGTTTATTTAAACCGTTTGCGTTTAGAAATGCCATTGCAAGCAGATCCAACGGTTATTTATGCTTTAAAATTGAGAGATAACGATTTTGATCAAGTTATAAAAAGAGTTTTTTATAATGATTTGGTAATGAGATCTCCATATAATACTTATGTGAATAAAGGACTTCCGCCAGGACCAATCGCAATGCCTGATATTACAGCTCTTGAAGCGGTTTTAAATCCAGAGAAGAACGATTATATCTATTTCTGCGCAAGTGTTGATCGTTTCGGATATCATGAATTTGCGGCGACATTAGCAGAACATAATGTAAATGCAAAAAAATATTCTGATTGGATAGCAAGTCAGGGGGTAACTAGATAATTTTATTTATCCATTAAAATATTAAGAACCGAAGTAAATTTTACTTCGGTTTTTTTGTTGTTGTTTTTTGATGTAAAAATACTTCTAGAATTGAAAAATTGTGAAATTATGATTTTGGATATTTTTTAGGTTGAAGTAATAAAAAAATAAACATTTTTTAATGTTGAATTTTATAAAATTCAAAAAGTGACTTTCAAGATTTGTATAAAAACTCATGATTTTAATGTGAGAAAAAACTTTCTTTTTGATGAAATTTGCTTAAAATTTATATAAAAAGCGATTTTTTTTGGCTCCATTTTTCAATTTTTAGGGTCAAAAAAATAAGCTTCAAATCTTTCGGAAACCATTATGATAACTGGGATGAAAGTGATTTACGTTTTTACGTAAAAAACGCTAATCTGTTGATTTTAAGCATATTTTTAAAATAGCTTATCTTTGCAGCGTAGAAATTTCAAGAGGGTGACAGCGTCTTGAAGAAAAACAATTTATGATAAAGAAATGGTATTTTTATGCGAGTTTAGTCGTTATTATTACATTTTTAAGTTTGGGATTTATTCCTTCTAACCATGAAACCAAACCTTGGTTTTTAATTGAAAAAACAGATGGATCAGAATACATTTTTCCATCAAAAGAAAAAGATGATTATCCTAAAATCGCAAATGTCCCATTTACAGGAAATCGTCTTATAGGATTTAAAGAAGCAGTCGCTTTTAAAGAATCACAAGGGCAATACAGATTAGTAAACACTCTTGGTTATATGGGTAAATATCAATTTGGTTCTAAAGCTTTGAGAGCAATCGGAATTAATGATAATAAAGCCTTTTTAAAAGATCCTGCTCTACAAGAAAAAGCTTTTATGGCTTTACTAGCCAAAAACAAATGGATTTTACGTTACGAAATTGAAAAGTATCAAGGTAAAATCATCAGTGGTATCGAAATTACCGAATCTGGAATTTTAGCTGCAGCGCATTTAGGTGGTGCAGGTTCTGTAAAGAATTTTTTCAAAAACAAAGGAAGCAGACATTTTAGAGATGCTTTCGGAACTTCTTTGAAAAGCTACATGAGAGATTTTGCAGGTTACGATCTTTCTTTTATAGAAGCAGATAGTAACGCAACAGTAAACGACTAAATTAAAAGAGGTTGTTTCACATTTGTGAAATAACCTCTTTTTCTATTTATTTTCCATATCGGTAATCACTGAAAACCGAGACTGAGACTGTAAAACTTAATCTATTAGAGCTTCTAAGATTTTTATTGCCGCTTCACTTATTTTAGTTCCAGGTCCAAAAACTGCCGAAGCCCCAGCATCAAACAAGAATTGATAGTCCTGAGACGGAATAACACCACCTACAATTACCATAATATCTTCGCGTCCATGTTTCTTTAATTCGTCTATTACTTGCGGAACCAAAGTTTTGTGTCCTGCTGCCAATGAAGAAACTCCTAAAATATGCACATCATTCTCAACAGCTTGTTTTGCCGCCTCTGCAGGAGTTTGAAATAATGGGCCTATATCAACATCAAAACCAACATCGGCATAACCTGTAGCAACTACTTTTGCGCCTCGATCGTGACCGTCTTGTCCCATTTTTGCAATCATAATTCTAGGACGTCTACCTTCTTGTTTAGCAAAAACATCTGCTAGTTGTTTTGCTCGCTCAAAATTCTCGTCATTTTTTATTGCTGCACTATACACTCCGCTAAAAGATTTAATTTGTGCTTTAAAACGGCCAAAAACAGTTTCCAATGCATTACTGATTTCGCCTAATGTTGCTCTGTTTCTAGCGGCTTCAACTGCATTTTCTAGTAAGTTTCCTTGTCCTGTCTGCGCACAATGGATTAATTTTTCTAGTGACTTATTTACTTTCTCAGAATCTCTTGTTCGTTTTATTTCTTCAAGACGTTCGACTTGCTGTTTACGAACCAACTGATTGTCTACATCTAGAATATCCAACGGATCTTCTTTTTCTAAACGATATTTATTTACGCCGACAATAATATCTTGCCCGCTGTCAATTCTTGCTTGTTTTCTTGCGGCAGCCTCTTCAATTCGAAGTTTCGGAATTCCAGCTTCAATGGCTTTAGTCATTCCGCCGAGTTCTTCTACTTCTTCAATTAATTTCCAAGTCTTTTCTACGATGTCATTAGTCAAACTTTCAACATAATAACTTCCTGCCCAAGGATCTACCGTTTTAGTGATTTTGGTTTCCTCTTGAAGAAAGATTTGCGTATTTCGAGCAATTCTAGCAGAGAAATCTGTTGGAAGCGCGATTGCCTCGTCTAAAGCATTGGTGTGAAGTGATTGTGTTCCGCCAAAAGCGGCCGCTGCTGCTTCAATACAAGTTCTTGCTACATTGTTAAACGGATCTTGTTCTGTTAAACTCCAACCGCTGGTTTGGCAGTGTGTTCTTAAAGCTAAAGATTTATCACTTTTTGGATTAAACTGCTGTAATAATTTTGCCCAAATCATTCGCCCAGCTCTCATTTTGGCTATTTCCATAAAATGATTCATTCCGATTGCCCAAAAGAAAGATAGTCTTGGAGCAAAATCATCAATCGTCATTCCTGTAGATAATCCAGTTCTGATGTATTCTAAACCATCTGCTAAAGTGTAAGCTAATTCAATATCGGCCGTTGCTCCGGCTTCCTGCATGTGGTAGCCAGAAATGGAAATAGAATTGAATTTTGGCATTTTTTTGCTCGTAAATTCAAATATATCAGCGATTATTTTCATAGAAGGAGTTGGAGGGTAGATATAAGTATTTCTAACCATAAATTCCTTTAAAATATCATTTTGGATTGTTCCTGCTAATTTCTCTGGACTAACGCCTTGTTCTTCTGCAGCAACAATATAAAAAGCCATAATCGGTAAAACGGCCCCATTCATAGTCATCGAAACGGACATTTCGTCAAGCGGAATCTGATCGAAAAGCACTTTCATGTCCTCTACAGAATCAATTGCAACGCCTGCTTTACCAACATCGCCCACAACTCGTTCATGATCTGAATCGTAACCGCGATGCGTTGGAAGATCAAAAGCAATGGAAAGTCCTTTTTGACCTGCAGCTAAATTTTTTCTATAAAAAGCATTACTTTCTTCCGCTGTAGAAAATCCTGCATATTGACGTATGGTCCACGGACGGCGTACATACATTGTTGCGTATGGACCGCGTAAATTTGGTGCAAAACCAGCTCCGAAATCAATGTGTTCCAAATGCTCAATATCCTGCTCAGAATAGGATTGCTTTATAGCAATTCCTTCAGCGGTGAGAAAGCTATTGGTTTGCTTCTTTTCTCTTTTTTTTGGCTTATCTAACTTAATATGTTGAATGTTTTTTCTCGACATAATTATTTTTTTACAGGCTCAGTTTTAATTTCAGATATTGGAAATGACATTGAATACAGTACCCGTACTATTTTTCCATTTTGTTTTCCCGGAATCCATTTAGGTGAAAGCTTAAGCACACGAATAGATTCCCTACCTGTTCCATACCCAATGTCACGAAGAATCTTTATTTCCGATAGAGCACCATCTTTCTCTACGACGAAAGTTGCGTAAACCTTTCCTTTTAAGCCTTCTTCATCAGGTATTTGGAAGTTGTTGTTGAAAAACTGATAGAATTTTTCCAATCCTCCAGGAAAGTCAGGTTTTACTTCTATACCAGCTATATTGTAAATCAAATTGTCATCGTCAGGAGCTATTGTAGTTGTATGACTTGGTTCATCTATAGTAAGCGCACCTATACCACCTTCTTCATCAGCCCAAGGATTGTACATGCCTCTCTTCAGACGACACGGAACAGTTTTTCCTGCCAAGGTTGCTGGTGACCATTTCGGGCTTAATGCCATAACACGTAATGCCTCTTTTTCATTTATAGTTGGTTTTGGATTAATTATCTTAATATCGGTAATTGCACCATTTTTTTGTACCGTAAATTCTACTTGGATATGTTGGGCTCCTTTTTTTTCGGGTGTCCATTGCATATTTTTTTGAACAAAATCAACCCATTCATTCCATCCGCCTGGGAAAACGGGATTGTCTTTAACTTCTTCCTCAGTGTAAATTTTAGCTTGGCCAAGCATTAATTGTGAGCTCACAAGCAAAATAAGTATGGCAATTTTTTTCATATCATTCTTCAGTTTCTAATCTTTCCTGTTCCAGCTTTTCAGCTAATCTCTTTTCGATAATTGGTGTAATTAATGTTTTTCTAGGTTTAATTTTTACAAAAGGAAACAGCTCTAAATCATGTTTCATTCTATCCTCTTTGTTAGGGTATTTATTTGTGCCTAAAAGAATTTCTTTTTTAGAATCGAATAATTCCTGCTCTTTGTTGGCACTTTCCTGAATTTTCTTTTTGATTGTGCCTTCATTTAGCGGTTTTAGAAAACCTCCATTTGCTTCTATGTCTTTAAATAAGGCTAAACTTTTTTCTGCCAATTGCATCGTTAAGCTTTCGATATAATAGCTTCCGTCGGCTGGGTTGTCTACTTTGTCAAAATAACTTTCGTGTTTTAAAATCAATAGCTGATTTCTTGAAATGCGATCGCCAAATTCGTTGTCTTTGTGATACAATGCGTCGTAAGGCAAATTGGCAATTGCATCTGCACCGCCCAAAATTGCTGACATACATTCAGTTGTGGTACGAAGCATATTGACATTATAATCGTAAATGGTTTTATTTCGCTTTGTTGGTGTTGCCAATATATGACATTCGATTTTTGAATCGTATTCTTGTGCAATTAAATCAAAAAGCATTCGAAGCGCACGAAGTTTAGCTATTTCGAAAAAATAATTTGTTCCTACAGAAACTTGAAAAACGATAGATTTTGCTGTAGCAGAGAAACGATTTAAATATTCGTTTGCGTGTGCTAAGCTATAAGCAATTTGCTGTGTAATATTGGCACCCGAATTTTGATACAATCCCAAATCTACACTGAGAAGATTTAAATTGGTTGTATTTTTAAAGAGTAAATCTAAAGTTTCAAAATTATTTTTTTCCGAAGTTGTAAACCAATTTCCTTCTCTTGCTAATTGTCCGATTGGATCAAAATTGCAATAAAAATTAGCTTTTTTCTGTATTGAAATAGTATCTAATTTTTTAACGAAATCGATTGAGATAAAATTGAAATTAAAGTAAACGGTTTTATTTTCTAAAGGAAGATTTTCCAATAGTTTTTGAACATCAATTTTATCATTTTCAATTGTAAAACGAAGACTTTCTGCACCTCTTTCTAAAGTATTTAAAGCTCGTTCGATAGATTTTTCTATATCGAAAACAAAGATATTTTGGCAGATTTTAAAATCTGAGGCTTGAGTATTTACATTTGCTGCTTTTGTAAACTCATCGCTATGATAAAAAGGTTTTACCTGAATATCTTCTGGCGAATTCCAAATAACAGTTTGATTGTAATCGGCTCCATCTAATTCAAACTGAATTTTTTGTTTCCATTGTTTGGATGAAATCGGATTAAAATCGTCGAATAGGTTAGTGGCCATTGTAGTTTTTTTGATTATTCTTTTTCTTGAATTGTGTCTCCTTCAAATTGTATGATGTAAATATCCTCGCTGTCTTTTTTCATAAAGTACTTTTCGCGAGCGTATTTTTCAATTTGTTCTGGATTTTTGAGCAGTTTAATCTGTTCTTGATCTTTTCTGATTTCCTCTTGATAATACTTTTTATTATCCTCAAGTTCATGTATCTGTTGATCCAGAAAACGATGATCAAAATAAGAGTAATTGTCTAAAAATAACATCCAAACGATAAAAAATAGCAAAACCCAAACGTATTTGTTTCCAAGGTATTTGAACCATTTTTTGTCTTTGTATGGATTTTTAAATTTCATTTTAAACGAATATTTCTTTTGAATTTGTTATTTCTAGCCCCGATAGAAGTGAAAATCCTTTTGTGTCTCGTTTCTTTAACGAGACACAAAAGATTGCAACGAATAGCGGGAATCAGCTTCTAATTATTATGGTTTAAATTTACGATAAAAATTATGAAATACGCTGATTAATTACAGCCCGAACTACATCAATTGCTACTGTATTGTATTTGTCATTTGGTATAATAATATCTGCAAATGCTTTAGTAGGTTCTATAAATTGCTCATGCATAGGTTTTAAAGTTGTTTGGTAACGGTTTAAAACCTCGTCAATATCACGTCCGCGTTCAGAAATATCTCTTTTTAAACGACGGATTAATCTCTCATCAGAATCGGCATGAACATAAATTTTGATATCAAAAAGCTCACGCAATTCTGGATTTGTCAAAATTAAGATTCCTTCAACAATCATTACTTTTCTAGGATGAGTGGTAATTGTATCATCAGTTCTGTTGTGTTGAATAAATGAATATACAGGCTGATCAATGGTTTCACCTGCTTTTAAAGCTTTTAGATGTTTTACCAATAATTCAAAATCAATGGCACGAGGGTGATCAAAATTGATTAATGCTCTCTCGTCAAAAGACAAGTTATGGTTTTCTTTATAATACGAATCTTGAGAAATTACGCCAACTTCAGTGTCTGGTAATTCGTTCATGATTTGGTGTACAACCGTTGTTTTTCCGCTTCCAGTTCCTCCTGCAATTCCAATAATGAGCATAAAATTTTTGTTTGATATTTGTTTGGCAAAAATAATAATTTAACTGAATCGCTAAACATTTAAAATAATTTAACCATATAAGTAATGTAAGTAAATTTAAGCAATCAGATTTTTAAACATTTTTTTACTTCATTGAACTTATATCACTTATATGGTTAAAAAGCATAAAAAAATCCCGAAAGTAAACCTTCGGGATTTTGTGCAATCAGTATAGTTTAAAAAAATATTCTGAATTTAGTAAGCACTTGTAATTATTTATTCTTTTTTGCTTTAATCATCATTTCAAGCTGATCCCAAAGTTCTTCTGGAATTGCTTCTAATAAATTGAATTGTCCAGCACCTTTTAACCATTCGCCACCGTCAATTGTGATTACATCTCCGTTGATATAAGATGAAAAATCAGAAACTAAATAAGCGGCTAAATTTGCTAATTCTTGGTGATCTCCAACTCTTTTTAATGGTACTTTTTTTGCCATGTCAAATTTCTCTGAAAGATCTCCAGGCAATAATCTGTCCCAAGCACCTTTTGTAGGGAATGGTCCAGGAGCAATTGCGTTAGAACGAATTCCGTATTTTGCCCATTCTACAGCAAGACTTCTTGTCATTGCCAAAACTCCCGCTTTTGCCGTAGCACTAGGAACAACATAAGCAGACCCTGTCCAAGCGTAAGTGGTTACTATATTTAAAATCGTTGCCGAAGTTTGTTTTGTATCGATCCAGTGTTTTCCAAAAGCAAGCGTACAGTTTTTAGAACCTTTAAGTACGATATCTATCACAGTATCAAATGCATTTGCGGATAAACGCTCTGTTGGGGAAATGAAATTTCCTGCTGCGTTATTTAAAAGAACATCTACTTTTCCGAAAACTTTTAAAGTTTCTTGAAGCATATTTTCAACTTCTTCGTAATGACGAACGTCACATTGAAGAGGAAGACATTTACCTCCAGTTTGGCTTTCCAGTTCGGCAGCTGTAGTTTTTAACTTCTCTAAATCTCTAGAAGTTATGGCTACTTGAGCTCCTAATTCGAGAAAATATTTGGTCATAGCTTTGCCTAAACCGCTTCCGCCGCCTGTAACGACAATGACTTTGCCTTTTAAAGCATCATCACGTAACATTTTATCTGTGTAGCTCATATTTTTTCTTTTTTTTACAATATTAATTAAATAAAATAGGATGCACGCATAATAATGTTATAAAATTTCAATAAATTTTATATTTCACATAATTTTTTTGCTGCAGACTCAAGTGTAAAATCGTCTTTGGCAAAACAGAAACGAATTAATTTTTGATCTTTATGATCTGAATAGAAAGTTGAAATTGGAATTGCCGCAACACCATGATTTATAATCAGATTTTTGCAGAAAGTAACATCGTCTTCATTTGAAATATTGGCATAAGAAGCGACTTGAAAATACGTTCCTTCGCAAGGTTTCAATTCAAAACGGCTATTTTGGAGTAGTTTCTGAAAATAATCTCGTTTCTCTTGATAGAATTTTCCAAGAAGATTAACGTCAACAACATCAAGATATTCGCTAATAGCAAATTGCGAAATGCTGTTTACACTGAAAACCAAAAACTGATGCACTTTTTTGATTTCTTTCATTAAATGTTCTGGCGCAATGGTATAGCCAATTTTCCAGCCCGTAATATGAAATGATTTTCCAAAGGAAGAAACCATTACACAACGGTCTAAAAGAAAATCTTTTGTATGTGCCGAAATATGTTTTTCTTCAAAAGTGATATATTCGTAAACTTCATCAGACAAAATGATAATGTCTGGATATTTTTCAAGAAGATTTTTTAACTGTACAAAATCATTTTCGGTTAAAATTTTCCCCGTCGGATTATGCGGATTATTGATAATCATCATTCTGGTTTTAGCAGAACATGCTTTTTCAATTCTCTCCCAGTTTGGTGTATAATCATCGTTTAGTGCTACTCGAACAGGTTTTGCTTTGCACAATAAAACTGGAGATTCATAAGAATCATAACTCGGATCCAGAATGATTACTTCGTCGTTTTCTTTTACTAAAGCCAAAATTGTAGTGAAAATTCCTTGAGTAGCGCCAGCAGTAACCAAAAGTTCTGTATCTGGATTAATTGTTCTGTTATAAGAATCCTGAGTTAATTTTGCAATTTTGTTCATCAACGGCGGATAACCTGCCATTGGTGTATATTGATGTACATTTTCTTTCGCTAATCTGGCAACAATATCAGTTAATCTTTCATCAACAGGAAAATTTGGAAATCCCTGCGAAAGATTGATTGCATTGTATTCGGCTGCCATTTTTGACATTACCGTAAAAATGCTTGTGGTTACGTTTGGAAGTTTACTCATAATAAAGTTTGGTTAGGAAAAAACTTGCGAGTAATTATTTTGGAGAACTATTTACATACATAGGTGCAGAAAAAAGAACTCTAACGGTTTTATTGTTTTGTTTTCCAGGACTCCATTTTGGAGACATTTTTAAAACACGAATTGCTTCCCTTCCTGTTTCGAAACCAATATCTCTCAATATTCTAATGTCGCTTAAAGAACCGTCTTTTTCTATGACAAAAGTGACATAGATTTTTCCTTTTAATTCTGGATTACTTGCAGGAATTTTAAAATTCTTCTCGACAAATTTATTAAATTCAATCATTCCTCCTGGGAAATCAGGTTTGATATCTATTCCGGCAGTATTGTAAACACTGTAATCATCGTTAGGAATATCGCCTTCTGGGTAAGCTTTATTAGTAGGTTCGTCAATTGTGAGAACATCGTCAGTTTTTGTTTTTGGAGTTTGAGCAAATATATTTTGTACAAAACAAATCAAAATTAACAGAAGAAATTTTTTCATTATGATGGTTTTAGAGTTAGTTTACATTTTATGAATAATAAAAATCGCAGGACGTTTATCAATGTCAATTTTTAGTTTTTTCCAATCAGAAACTTTCATTGTTTTGATGAATTCCGTTGGAAGTGTAATGTCAGCTGCAATACAAAGATGAGTTGCAGGACTTAAAATTTGCAAAAGATCTTCAATTAATTTATTGTTTCTGTATGGAGTTTCAATAAATAGTTGCGATTGATTTTTATCATAAGATAATTTCTCGAAATGACGAATTGCCGATTTTTTTTCATCTTTATCAATTGGCAAATAACCATTAAAAGTAAAACTCTGACCGTTCATTCCTGAAGCCATCATGGCTAGTAGGATAGAAGAAGGACCAACTAAAGGTACAACTTGAATCCCTTTTTCGTGCGCCAGTTTTACAATTGCAGCACCAGGATCTGCAACTCCAGGACAGCCAGCTTCACTCATTAATCCCATGTTTTTTCCTTCTAATAAAGGTTTAATGAAATCATTATGTTCGCTAGTTTCTGTTCTTTTGTTTAAAGTAAAAAGAACCAGTTCAGATTGTTTTTTTTCTGGATACACTGCTTTTATAGATTTTCTGGCAGTTTTATCATTTTCAACAATATAATGGTCGATAACTTCTATCGTTCTTCTAACAGTTTGAGGTAAAACATCCATCGGATCGCTTTCGCCCATTGTGGTTGGAATTAAATATAGTTTTCCGAAAGATTTCATAATGTGTTTTGTTTAAAATTAAAAAATTCAATTATCTCTTTTTTGGAAACAATTGAATTAGATTAGGAGTGTTTTTTAAGAAGCTGATCTGCAATTAAATCAGTTACTTCGTCCAGCATTTGGTAAACGTTGTCAAAACCGTTTGCAGAGCCGTAATACGGATCTGGTACATCGACGTTTTCATTTGGAAATAATTCGTTTAAAATCAAACGAACTTTATTTTTATGTTCAGGAGTTTTAGCTAAATGGACAACATCGCGAAAATTAGAATTATCCATCACATAGATGTAATCAAACTCATCAAAATCAGAGACTTTTATCTGTCGTCCTTTTTGTGCGCTGATGTTGATTCCGTTTTTTCTCGCAACTTCTATAGAACGTTTGTCGGGACAATGACCAATATGCCATGAGCCTGTTCCGGCAGAATCAATAAAGAATTTATCTTCGGGTAGTTTAGAAGCAAGAATTCCTTCTGCTAAAGGAGATCTGCAAATGTTCCCTAAACAAACCATTAAGATTTTTACAGGCATGGCGCGTCTTAAAGCGTTAGTTTTTTATTGATGTCTTCAACAAACTTTTTAAATTGTTTGTCTGTAGAAACTAAGTTATCGACTGTTTTACAAGCGTGAAGAACAGTTGCGTGATCGCGGTCTCCAATTTGTGAACCAATATTAGCCAAAGAAGCTTTGGTGAATTTTTTTGCAAAAAACATCGCTAGTTGTCTAGCTTGTACAACGTGCCTCTTTCTGGTTTTAGATTGAAGTGTTTCAATATCCAATTGGAAATAGTCTGAAACAATTTTTTGGATATAATCGATTGAGATTTCTCTCTTTACGTTTTTAACAAATTTCTCTACAACGCTTTTTGCTAGCTCGATCGTAACTTCTTTTTTGTTGAAAGATGATTGGGCGATTAACGAAATAATAGCGCCTTCAAGTTCTCTAACATTAGATTTGATGTTACGAGCAACATATTCTAAAATATCTTCTGGCATTTCTACACCATCGCGGTATAAAATGTTTTTTAAGATTGAGATACGAGTTTCGTAGTCAGGCTGGTGTAATTCTGCAGACAATCCCCATTTGAAACGAGATAATAATCTTTGTTCGATATCCTGCATATCAACAGGAGCTTTATCAGAAGTTAAGATTACTTGTTTTCCGTTTTGGTGCAAATAGTTGAAAATGTGGAAGAATACATCTTGTGTTCCTGATTTTCCAGATAAGAACTGAACATCATCAATAATCAAAACATCGATTAACTGATAAAAATGAATAAAGTCATTACGATTATTCTTTTTAACAGAATCAATGTATTGTTGCGTGAAAATCTCAGCAGAAATATATAAAACGGTCTTTTCCGGATATTTGTCTTTTACTTCTACACCTATAGCATGCGCTAAGTGTGTTTTTCCTAAACCAACTCCTCCAAAAATCAATAACGGATTAAATGAAGTTCCCCCTGGTTTGTTGGCAACTGCCATACCAGCAGAACGAGCCAAACGGTTTGAATCTCCTTCTAAGAAATTATCAAAACTGTAGTTTGGATTTAACTGAGACTCAATTTTTAAATTTCTAATTCCAGGAATTACAAAAGGATTTTTAAGTTCAGGATTTAAGTTTTTAAACGGAGCGTCAACCTCTTGCGGTTTCATTGGCACTCTGTTGGCACTTGGCAGCTGCTCGGTAAACGGCTGTTTATTGCCATAAGTGTTCTCCATTTTAATTTTATAGAGTAACTTTGCGTTTTTTCCCAGTTCTTTGGTAAGCGCAACTTTCAATAATTTTACGTAATGCTCTTCGAGCCATTCGTAGAAAAATTTACTCGGAACCTGAATGTATAATGCGTTATCGGTTAGCTCAACTGATTTGATTGGTTCGAACCAAGTTTTATATGCTTGGTCTTGAATATTATCCTTTATAAAGGACAAACAGTTTTCCCATACCGATTGAGCAGTTTTAGTCATAGATTCAGATAAATTTTTATTATTGTTATAAAGATTCTCCTAATAAAAGTGGAGCAATTTTATTCCGTATTTCGGGATAACAAATATGTGAACAAATTTCTGTAAAAAAAAATATTTCGGCATCTAATTTTATAAAAAAAAGTTGTAATGAGGCTTTTTAAATTCGAATTTTTTTAATATTTTATAAATGAAAAATCACCAGACTCAAGTGCGAGTTCGTTACTCAGAAACTGACCAAATGGGAGTTGTTTATCACGGAAATTATGTGCCTTATTTTGAGATTGGACGCGTGGAATGGCTTAGAAATAAAGGGGTTTCGTATAAAAGCATGGAAGAAAGCGGAATTGGTCTTCCAATTGTCAACATGAATATCAACTACAAAAAATCGGCACGATACGATGAACTTTTGACAATTCATACCACATTCAAAAGTCACTCTTCTGTGAAGATCGAATTTGACTGTGCGATTTACAATGAGGCAAATGAGTTATTAACAACTGCGACGTTTATTTTAGTATTTGTTGCGTTAAAAACAGGTCGTCCAACAGCCCCTCCAGAATACATTTTAGACATATTCAAATCACTTGATGAAAATTGTTAAAACAACCCTCTTTTTGATGTTAAATTATATAATTTTAATATCAATTTCGAACATTAAATCAAAAATGCTGAATACTGTTTCGGCATTTTTTTTTCGCGTTTTTGTCACAATTTTGCCAATTGGCAATCCAGAAACTTCATCCATTTCCATTTCTTGAGATACAATTTCTAACTTTTTTTCTTTGATCACACGCATCACTTTATTCATGTTTTTGTAATCAAACGAAATTAAAAATTCGACATCAATAGTTTTTTTAACAATCTCGCAAACTTCTAAAGTTTGTTGAGCAGTTGTTCTGTAAGCTGCAATTAAACCGCCAACGCCTAATTTTACCCCTCCAAAAATACGAACCACTACAACTAGAACGTTCGTTACGCCAAAAGATTGTATCTGTCCGTAGATTGGTGCTCCAGCTGTGTTGCTTGGTTCACTATCATCATTGGCACGATACGAAATTTTATTTCCCACCCCCAATTGGTAAGCATAACAATAATGCACCGCGTGCGGATGCTGTTTTTTGAGTCCTTCTATAATGGGTTTTACTTCATCTTCATGATCTATCGGAAAAGCATAGCCAAAGAATTTACTGCCTTTTTCTTTAAACAGTATTTCTTCAGATGCAGTCGCAATAGTTTGATAAGTATCGTTAATTTCCAAATGCTAAGCTTTAAGTTTTTTCGCCACGAATTACACAGATTTCCTCGAATTTTAGTTTTAATTTTTAAGCCAATTCAATTAGTGGAAATTTTGTAATTCGTGGCAACATACTTTTGAATCCTTTTAATCAGTATATCCCGATAGCTATCAGGAGTGGCTAAAATATTTTTTTATAATAATCCTTTGCTAAATAAATCTACCACATCTTCTTTGCCAACTTGAAGATTCCATACTTTAATTCCTAAAGTGGCGGCGCTGTCTGTGTTTTCTGTTTTATCGTCAACAAATAAAGTGTTTTCTGCAATTAGATTATTTTCATTCAAAACAAATTGATAGATTTTTGGATCTGGTTTTCTCATTCCGATATCAAAAGAAAAATAGACTTTTTCAAAACAAGCATAAAAATCTTTGTAAAAAGAAACGCCACTTTTTGTTTCGAATGTATTGATGTGAATAGAATCGGTATTGCTTAAAAGAAACAAGCGATATTTTTTTGATAATTCCTGAAGAAATTCCAGACGATAAAAAGGAAAATCTGCTAAAACGGCATTCCAAGCTTTCAAAATATCTTCTTTAGTAGCATTTGGCAATTGTTTTTGAAAACCGCCAACGAAATCTTCTGGAGAAATAGCTCCAATTTCAAAAGAAAGATTTAATTGATCTAATTCGTTATTCCATTCTTTCATTCCTAGTTTTTGTAAACCAGAAATCGTGGCAGGTTTGTCTAAATTGATGAAAATATCTCCAAAGTCAAAAATTATCGCATTAATCATAATTTCTAATCTGTATTAATTCGTTGCTTAAAATGTTGGTTTTAATAGTGTTTTTTCTTGAAATCTCTGGCGCTTTCGTTCCTTTTTCAAAACTTGTTTTTCCAATAAAAATTCGTGCTTCGTCCCAAAGATTTTCATCGATAAAAGATTGAAGCGTTTGTCTTCCGCCTTCAATAATTACCGATTGAATTTGATTTTGGTATAAAACATCTAAAATCTGAGGTACAATGTTTTTGTTAAAATTAATTGTCTCAAACTGCGTATTTTCTTTTGATGACTTTTCTGTTTCATTAGAAAAAATGATAGTTCTCACGCTGTCATCAAAAATAAAACTGTCTTTATCAATTCGGTTATTTCGATCTATAACAATTCTTGTCGGATTGTTTCCGTCCCAATCTCTAGCATTTAATTTTGGGTTGTCATCAATTACGGTTTGTGTTCCGACCAAAATGGCTTGCTCTTCAGTTCTCCATTTATGAACCAATTGTCTAGAATATTGATTCGTAATCCAAATTGGTTTTCGATCTTGATCAATTGTTTTTTCAGGAGCTAAAAATCCGTCTTGGCTTTCGGCCCATTTTAAAATGATATAAGGTCTTTTTTTCTGATGAAAAGTAAAAAAACGCTTATTCAGTTCGTTGCATTCGTCTTCTAAAACTCCAACTGTAACATTGGCTCCAGCTTCAATTAATTTCAAAATGCCTTTCCCAGCTACCTTTTCATTAGGGTCAACCGTGCCGACTACAACATTCGGAATTTCATTTGCAATAATCAAATCACAGCATGGAGGAGTTTTTCCAAAATGACTGCATGGCTCTAAGCTTACATAAATTGTAGCCTTTTTCAGCAGTGATTTATTTTTTACAGAATTGACGGCATTTACCTCTGCATGCGGTTCTCCAGCCTTTTTATGCCAGCCTTCGCCAATAATCTTGCCTTCATAAACAATCACACTGCCAACCATCGGATTCGGATATGTTGTTCCAAGTCCATTTTGTGCTAGTTCGATGCAGCGTTTTATATATTTTTCATGTATATTCACAGTGCAAAAGTAGTTATTTTTGAGTTTATGGCTAAGTTAAGGAACTATAGAAAAAGTATATTTACTTTTGCATTCATAATGATTTAGAATAAAAAAATGGCAAATTGGCATATACGCACAATTGAAAAGAAAGACAATCAATCAGTTGCAAGTTTGATACGGTCTGTTTTTGATGAAATGGAGATTCCTAAAGTAGGAACCGCATACGAAGATCCTTATCTAGATTTGATGTTTGAAGAATATAGCAAGCCTCAATCGGCATATTTTGTTGTCGAAAATGATGGGGAAATTGTCGGATGTGCAGGAATTGCACCTTTGGAAAATGGAGATCCGGAAATATGTGAATTACAGAAAATGTATTTCCTTCCAAAAACAAGAGGTTTAGGGATTGGATCGCAAATGATGGAAAAATGTTTAGAGCAAGCAAAAACTTTTGGTTTTAAAAAATGTTATATTGAAACCATGCCATTTATGCATGCTGCACAAAAGCTGTATAAAAAATCTGGTTTTGAATATTTAGATGCGCCAATGGGTTGCACTGGACATAATTCTTGTCCTGTATGGATGCTGAAAGTTTTGTGATTTTAGTGTAACAAATTTAAACCAGTAAGACTTATTGAAAGTAAAATGTCAGCTTTTAGGCTGATAGAAATGCTCAAAAAATAAAAATGAAAATTAAACAATATCGTACTCAGTTTATTCAAGAATTATCTCCTTTTTACGATGCGTACGAAGCGGAGAGTTTTTTTTATTTGATTCTAGAAGATAAACACAAACTTCGCCAAATTGATTTAGCTTTAAATCATGAGCTGATGTTTGATGAGAATGATTTCGAGATATGGGACGAATTGCTAAAACAGCTTAAAAAGGAAGTTCCAATTCAGTATTTGCTTGGGAAAACAAACTTTTACGGTTTGGATTTTGAAGTAAATGAAAATGTTTTAATTCCGAGACCAGAAACAGAAGAATTGGTTGAATGGATTATTAATGAAAATGCAACCCCAGATAAAAGCAAAAAAATAAGAATTTTAGATATTGGAACAGGTAGCGGATGTATCGCTATTTCTTTAGCAAAAAACCTTCCAAATGCAGAAGTTGTTGCTATTGATGTTTCTAAAAAGGCAATCGAAACTGCCAAAAGAAATGCAGTGCAGAATAACGTTGAAGTCACTTTTGTTTTGCTAGATATTTTAAAAGAAGAAGAATTAAAATGCCAGTTTGATATCATTGTTTCTAATCCGCCTTACGTGCGAAATTTAGAAAAAGAAGAAATCAAGAAAAATGTTTTGGACTATGAGCCACATTTGGCTCTTTTTGTGGAAGACAACGACGCTTTGATTTTTTATAGAAAAATTGCTTCATTGGCAAAAAATGCTCTTCTAGAAAAAGGAAAATTATATTTCGAAATCAATCAGTATCTCGGAAAAGAAATGATTGATTTGCTTGAGGGTATGAGTTTTCAAAATGTTGAGCTTCGAAAAGATATCTATGATAACGATAGAATGTTGAAAGGAAGTGTTTAAAGTGGTCAGTGTTCAGATTTTTAGTGTTCAGTTTTGGTTTGCGACAAAACTTAATTTAGTCTGGCTACTGAATACTAAAAATCTGAACACTGAATACTAAAAAACTATTCGTAACGCAACGCCTCAATAGGGTCTAGTTTTGATGCTTTGATAGCTGGATACAAGCCAGAAACTATTGCGACCATAAAACTGGTTGCAAAAGCGGCAAAAATAGCCATCCACGGAATTACAAAAACGAAACTCATGGCAGTTGCAATAGCAAAACCAAGCAGAATTCCTAAAACGATTCCAACCAAACCACCAATTTGTCCGATCAATAAAGTTTCTATAAAAAACTGAAAAGCAACGGTTGATCTTTTTGCTCCTAAAGCTTTACGAACGCCAATTTCGCGTGTGCGTTCTGTAACCGAAACAATCATAATATTCATTAAGGCAATAGAAGATCCTAAAATGGTAATAACGGATATAATCCAAGCGGCCCAACCTAAATATTTGGTAATTCCTAAAATTCGGTTTATTAAATCGTCACTGCGTCCAATTCCGAAATTATTATCTCTTACAGGACTCAATTTACGAACTCTTCTCATGGTACTTGTGGCATTATCAACGGCTTCGTCTAAAAGTTCTTTTTTAGAAACCATCACGCTGATTGTATAGTTAATGTCAGGTGCAGAAAACAAGGATCTTGCCACCTGAATCGGAATCAAAACTCGTAAATCCTGGCTATTGCCAAAAGTAGAGCCTTTTTCTTTTAGAACACCAATAACTTTAAATCGTGCACCGCGAATCGAAATGGTTTTGTCTATCGGATTTACATCTTTTAAAAGCCCTTTTTCAAAATCAGAACCAACAATACACGAATAGGTATTATTGTCAATGTCAAACTGGTTAAAAGAACGGCCTAAAGTAGTTTCTAAACCAGAATTGGCAATAAAATGTTCGTCAACACCAACTACGGTAATTTCAGGATCTGTTTTGGTGTCTAAATATTTCACTTCAGCTTTTGAGGTTGCGGTAAACGAAAGAGATGTCTCTGTAAAAGGATATTTGTATTTGTTTTTAAAGGCAACAGCTTCAGGATAAGAAATAATCGGATTGATAACTTCGCGCTCATTTCCGCCACGATTTCGAACCTTATTTTCATATTGGTTAATGTTGAAAGTATTGGCTCCCATTGATGCAAAATTGGTAGAAATTGTATTTTCTAATGCAGAAACTACAGTCAAGATGCCTACCAAAGCGGTAATACCGATAGCAATAATTAAAACGGTAAGAATAGTACGCAGAATTTGTGTTTTGATAGAACCAAAAGCAATTCGGATATTTTCTTTAAATAATTTTAGCATCATGACCAATTTGTCACGAAAATACGTTTTTTGTTACAAGTTTGCTTTCGATGTGCTATTATTTATTTTAAAAAGTAAGATATTTGCAGACTTAAATTAAGTCGAAAGTTGGAAAGTTATAAAGACGAAAGTCGAAAGCACCAGCAATAAAAAAAATAGAAATAAATTAATAGTATAAGATTTTTAGATAAAGATTGGAACAATCTAAAATCTAAAATCAACAATCTAAAATAAAAGAAGATGGCTTCAAAACCAAGTATACCAAAAGGGACAAGAGATTTTTCACCAGCAGAGGTGTCAAAACGTCAATATATTATTCAGACTATAAAAGCTAATTTCGAGAAATTTGGTTTTCAGCCAATCGAAACGCCATCGTTTGAAAATTCAGATACCTTAATGGGGAAATATGGAGAGGAAGGAGATCGTTTGATTTTTAAAATATTAAATTCAGGTAATTTTTTCTACAATAAAAGTAAAATCGAATTGCCAGAATCTATTGAAGAATTACAATTAAATTCTGCTGAAAAAATCACTTTAGAGCAAAGAGTCGAGCTGAATAAATTTACAGGAAAAATTTCTGAGAAAGCACTGCGTTACGATTTGACAGTTCCATTTGCAAGATACGTGGTGCAACACCAAAGTGAAATTGAATTCCCTTTTAAAAGATATCAGATTCAGCCAGTTTGGAGAGCAGATAATCCTCAAAAAGGACGTTTTAGAGAATTCTTTCAATGTGATGCCGATGTTGTTGGTTCAAAATCGCTTTGGCAGGAAGTAGAATTGGTTCAATTATACGATACGGTTTTTACTTCTTTAGGTTTAGAAGGTGTTACAATTAAAATCAATAACAGAAAAATTTTATCTGGAATTGCTGAGGTTATCGGTGCTTCAGATAAATTAATTGACTTTACAGTTGCTCTTGATAAATTAGATAAAATTGGAGAAGATGGCGTTAAAAAAGAAATGATCGAAAAAGGAATTTCTGAAGAAGCGTTGGTAAAAGTGCAACCGCTTTTTAGTTTCTCAGGAACTTTTGCAGACAAAATTGCACAGCTTTCGGACTTATTGTCTTCTTCTGAAGAAGGAATGAAGGGAGTTGAAGAATTAAAATTTATTTGTGACAATGTTGCAGATTTAGGTTTGTCAACTGCAATTTTAGATCTAGATGTGACTTTGGCGCGTGGTTTAAATTATTATACGGGAGCTATTTTTGAAGTTGCAGCGCCAAAAACAGTTGCAATGGGTTCTATCGGCGGTGGCGGAAGATACGACGATTTGACTGGTATTTTTGGATTGAAAAATATGAGTGGTGTCGGAATCTCTTTTGGTTTGGATAGAATCTATCTAGTTTTAGAAGAATTGCAATTATTTCCAGAAACAGTTGCGGCGACTTCTAAAGCATTATTCTTGAATTTTGGAGACAAAGAAGCTTTATATGCTTCAAAAGCGATTCAGAAATTGAGACAGGAAAATATAAAAGTAGAATTATATCCTGATAGTGTAAAAGTTGGAAAACAATTTCAATATGCAGACAAACGTTTGATTCCGTTTGCGGTATTGGTTGGTGATCAGGAGATTAATTCAAATTCATATACGCTTAAAAATTTAGTGACTGGCGAGCAGGTTTCTGTTGATTTTGACGGATTGAAGAAAGCTTTACAGGCGTAATTAGGTTTTTGTTTCACACTCCCGATAGTTATCGGGATTGCAGATTAGCGCAGATTTAATTTGATTTAAAAAGTAAATTTATTTTAATCTGCATAAATCTTTTTAAATCTGTGTGAAATATTAAAAAATACTTTCCGAGGCTAACTGTCTGGAACAAAAGTTTTTGCTTTAGATTCAACAGATTTAAAGGATTTTCTTTTAAAATCTCTGCCTAAAATAGTTGCTAGAGAAGAAAAAAAACTCTTAATTTGCCGACCTTAAGTTACGGGCGTAGTTCAAGGGTAGAATAGCGGTCTCCAAAACCGTTGATGGGGGTTCGAATCCCTCCGCCCGTGCAAAAATAGAAAATGACAACCTTGTCATGTTAAGCTCAAACATAAAAAAAAGCTTCGTCTCTGTAGGCGAAGCTTTTTTTAATATAAGGTAAATTTGAATTAATAATTATTTAGAGGCCAAAGCCAACCCTTAAATTCAATTTTTGGTGGTAAAAATTTATATCTATTGGTCTCAAAGATAAGATAAACTAAAACGTAATAGTCTTAAAATTATAATAAATTTTTTCTGGGCAAATGCGTTTTTTAAATGTCTCATAATTAATAAAGTGACAATTTGACATTTTATAAGATTTGGCAGTACTTTTGCAATCCAACAGAAAGAAATAAAAATGAAGTTTAAAAATATTTTTAAAAATAAAAGTAATATGACTACGGAAAATACAGAATTCGATCAGGAATTAGACGACGTAACGTTAGAGAACAATGCCAACGGAGAGCAGTTAATTGTTGAAGAATTAAGTGTTGAGGAGCAATTAGCTAAAGACTTGGCTCACGAAAAAGATAAGTTTTTGAGATTATTTGCTGAATTTGAAAATTACAAAAAAAGAACTTCAAAAGAACGTCTTGAATTGTTTAAAACTGCAAACCAAGAGGTTTTGTTGGCTATGCTTCCAGTTTTAGATGATTTTGACAGAGCGACAGTAGAGATCAACAAGTCTGAGGATGAGAATTTGAAAAAAGGTGTTGAGTTGATTCACGAAAAATTGAAAAGCACTTTAGTTTCTAAAGGTTTAGAGCAAGTTGAAATTCAAGCAGGAGATGCTTTCAATGCTGATATTGCTGAAGCAATTACCCAAATTCCAGCTCCGTCTGACAAATTAAAAGGGAAAATTGTTGATGTTATTGAAAAAGGATACAAATTAGGAGACAAAATTATTCGTTACCCTAAAGTTGTAGTTGGAAACTAAAAGCAATTAAGATTCTGAAATTCAGTTTTTAAAAATTGGAATTTGGGATTTTAGATTTAGAATTTAACCTAAATTATGAAAAAAGATTTTTACGAAATACTAGGCATTTCAAAAAATGCTGATGCTGCCGAAATTAAAAAAGCGTATAGAAAAAGCGCTTTAAAATATCATCCTGATAAAAACCCAGGCGACAAAGAGGCAGAAGAAAACTTCAAATTGGCAGCTGAAGCTTATGAAGTTTTGAGTGATCCGCAGAAAAAAGCGAAATACGATCAATATGGTCATCAAGCATTTGATGGTTCTGGCGGATTTGGCGGCGGTCACGGTGGTATGAATATGGACGACATTTTCAGCCAGTTTGGTGATATTTTTGGTGGCGGATTTGGCGGTTTCGGAGGCGGAGGCGGAGGTCCTCGCCGTGCGAAAGGAAGCAATCTTCGAATTAAAGTAAAATTGACTTTAGAAGAAATTGCAAATGGAGTTGAGAAAAAAGTAAAAGTAAAACGTAAAGTTCAGGCAAAAGGTGTAACGTATAAAACTTGTACGACTTGTAACGGTCAAGGACAAGTAATGCGTGTAACCAATACTATTTTAGGAAGAATGCAATCTGCATCAACTTGTCCTACTTGTGGTGGTTCTGGTCAAATTTTAGATAAAAAACCTTCTGAGGCAGATGCTCAAGGAATGGTTCAAGAAGACGAAACAGTATCAATCAAAATTCCTGCAGGAGTTGTTGACGGAATGCAGTTGAAAGTTGCCAACAAAGGTAACGATGCTCCAGGAAACAGTATTCCAGGTGATTTAATTGTTGCTATTGAAGAAATTGAACACGAATTCTTGAAGCGTGAAGGTGAAAACGTTCACTTCGATTTATACATCAGTTTCCCTGAAGCAGTTTTGGGAGCTTCAAAAGATATTGAAGCAATCAACGGAAAAGTGCGTATTAAACTGGAAGAAGGAATTCAATCAGGAAAAATCTTAAGATTAAAAGGAAAAGGAATTCCTAGTTTGAACGGTTACGGAAGCGGAGATTTATTGGTTCACGTAAATGTTTGGACTCCAAAAACATTAAATAAAGAGCAAAAACAATTCTTTGAAAATGCGCTAAACAACGAGCACTTTGCTCCAAGTCCAGAGAAATCAGAGAAGTCATTCTTTGAAAAAGTAAAAGATATGTTCTCATAATCTGAACTTTTTTAAAAGGTTATAAAAAAATAAAAACCCATTCTAGTATAAATTAGAATGGGTTTTTTGCGTAATATGGCGCAGATTCGCTAGTAATTATTTACTTTTACAGTCGCTGAACCGTAATAGGAAAAGCAACGCAGTAAATCCTTAAAAATAACATGAGTAACTTACTTGAAGTACATAAAGTCATAAAAAAATATGGCGACTATGTAGCACTTAACGAAGTTTCATTAAATGTGCCAAAAGGCAGTATATATGGACTATTAGGTCCGAATGGAGCAGGAAAAACTTCCCTTATCAGAATCATAAATCAAATTACAATGCCAGACAGTGGCGAGGTAATTTTGGATGGAGAAAGATTACAGCCAAAACATGTGCAGACAATTGGCTACCTTCCAGAAGAAAGAGGTTTGTACAGTTCGATGAAAGTAGGCGAGCAATGTTTGTATTTGGCGCAAATGAAAGGTCTTTCTAAAGCCGAAGCCAAAAAACAACTAGATTATTGGTTTGACCGATTAGGAATTCAAGGATGGTGGAATAAAAAAATACAAGAGCTTTCTAAAGGAATGGCACAGAAAATCCAATTTGTAGTCTGTGTTTTGCATAAACCAAAATTGCTGATTTTAGATGAGCCATTTTCAGGATTTGATCCCGTAAATGCAAATATCATCAAAGACGAAATTTTGGCTTTAAAAGAACAAGGTTCAACAATTATTTTTTCGACTCATAGAATGGAAAGTGTTGAGGAACTTTGTGAAAATATTGCTTTAATTCATAAATCTAATAAACTGATAGAAGGAAAAGTGGTCGATGTGAAACGCCAGTTTAGAACAAATAGTTTCGAAGTTGGAATTTTGACTAATAATGTTGAAGGCTTGATGTACGATATCACTCAGAAGTTTACCGTGTCTTCAGCGAGTTTTAAATCTTTAAATGATGATTTAAAATTAAATATTCAGATTGGAAATGCAAGTCCAAACGAATTATTGAATGTTTTGACACAACGCGGACAAGTAACACACTTCGTTGAAAAAATTCCAAGCATAAACGATATTTTTATCCAAACGGTTACTGAAAACAAAATTTAAAAATTCCAATATAGAAATTCCAAATTCCAAGTTTATAAATTGGAATTTGGAATTTAAAATTTGAAAATTAGTTATTTATGAGTATTATCTCGTTGATTATAAAAAGAGAATTTATTGCCAAAGTCCGCAATAAATCTTTTGTTGTCATGACTTTCTTGAGTCCACTTTTGTTTGTGGCTATTGCTGTTTTTATTGGGTATTTGAGTACTATGAAGGCAGAAACGAAAAGAATTGCGATTCATGACGAAACTGGACTTTTTGCTTCAGATTTTTTAAAAGAGAATAAAAAAGGAGCCGAATTTAAATATCTCAACCTATCTGAAATTGATGTAAATGCTTTAAAAGACAGTATTACAAAAGAAAATTTCAGCGGATTAATTGTTATTCCGAAAACAAAAAACATAAAAGATTTAGAAAGTAAAATTGAATTTATTTCTAATAACAGTCCAAGTATTTCTTTTATTGAAAACACTCAGGATATTATCGGAAGTAAAATCACAAAACTGAATCTGGAAGAGGCGAAATTGGATACACTTGCTATTCAGAAAGCACAGTCAGATGTAAATATTCATTTGGTTAAAGCCTCTGGAGAAGAAAGTTTAAAAGGCTTAAACGAAATTAAAATCGGAATCGGCGGTGCATTTGGTTACTTGATTATGATGTTTATTATCATTTACGGAAATATGGTAATGCGAAGCGTAATTGAAGAAAAAACAAATCGTATTATCGAAATCATTATTTCATCTGTAAAACCATTTCAGTTAATGATCGGTAAAATTGTGGGAACTTCTTTAGCAGGAATTCTACAATTTATAATCTGGGCAATAATTGGTTTAAGTTTGATGTTTGCAGCTTCAGCATTTTTTGGAGTAAATGTTGGCCCAACAGCCAGAATTTCACCTGAAATGATGCAGGCAACGCAGCATGAACTTTCTGGATCGGCACAAATGTATATTGCTGAATTATGGAATTTGCCTATTGCCAGTATTTTAATCGGATTTGTAATTTATTTTATTGGAGGATATTTTTTATATAGCTCATTTTATGCCGCAATTGGTGCCGCAGTTGACAATCAAACCGATTCTCAGCAGTTTTTATTACCAATTCTAATGCCTCTGATTTTGAGCGTTTATATCGGATTTTTTACTGTAGTAAACGATCCTCACGGAAGTGTTGCGGTAATCTTTTCAATGATTCCGTTAACTTCGCCAATTGTAATGTTAATGCGTATTCCGTTTGGGGTGCCGTGGTGGCAAATCGCAATTTCGGTATCATTATTGTTTGCAACATTTTTCCTTGTTGTCTGGTTCGCTGCAAAAATCTACCGAATCGGTATTTTAATGTACGGCAAAAAACCGACTTGGAAGGAATTGTATAAGTGGCTAAAATATTAACTTAGAGATTCTAAGTTTCTAAGTTTCTGAGATGCTAAGATTTTAGCTAAAAACACTCAGAATCTTAGCATCTTAGTATCTTAGTATCTTTAAAAGAATGAGTAAAATACTAATTGTAGAAGACGAAGCAGCAATCAGAAGAGTTTTGGTAAAAATTTTATCAGAAGAAAATGATTCGTATCAGGTTGATGAGGCTGAAGATGGCGTTGCTGGACTTGAAAAAATAAAAAACAACGATTACGATTTGGTTTTGTGTGATATCAAAATGCCAAAAATGGATGGTGTTGAGGTTTTGGAAGAAGTGAAGAAGATAAAACCAGAAATTCCGATGGTGATGATTTCGGGGCATGGCGATATGGAAACGGCTATTCAGACTATGCGTTTAGGAGCTTTTGACTACATTTCGAAACCGCCAGATTTGAATCGTTTGCTGAATACCGTTCGTAATGCTTTAGACAAAAAGCAATTAGTAGTTGAAAATAAAATTCTAAAGAAAAAAGTCAGTAAAAACTACGAAATGATTGGTGATAGCGAATCGATTAATCATATCAAAGTGATGATTGATAAGGTTGCTCCAACAGAAGCTAGAGTTTTAATTACGGGTCCAAACGGAACGGGAAAAGAATTAGTAGCGCATCAATTGCACGAAAAAAGTGAGCGTTCTGGATTTCCTTTGATTGAAGTAAACTGTGCTGCAATTCCAAGCGAATTAATCGAAAGTGAATTGTTCGGGCATGTAAAAGGTGCTTTTACATCTGCTGTAAAAGATCGCGCTGGAAAGTTTGAAGCTGCTGATAAAGGAACTATTTTCTTAGATGAAATTGGAGATATGAGCCTTTCAGCGCAAGCCAAAGTTTTACGTGCGCTTCAAGAAAATATGATTACTAGAGTTGGTGCTGATAAAGACATAAAAGTCGATGTTCGTGTCGTTGCGGCAACCAATAAAGATTTAAAAACTGAAATTGCAGAAGGCCGTTTCCGTGAAGATTTATACCATCGTTTGGCTGTAATTTTAATAAAAGTTCCGCCATTGAACGAAAGACGTGATGATATTCCAGCTTTGATTTCTCATTTTACAGAAAAAATAGCTTCAGAACAAGGAAATGCAGTGAAGTCATTTTCGGCGCAAGCCATAAAATTATTACAAGAATACGATTGGACAGGAAATATTCGTGAACTTCGAAATGTAGTGGAAAGATTGATCATTTTGGGAGGAAGCGAAATTTCTGAAACCGATGTAAAAATGTTCGCAAGCAAATAGGTGCTTCGCGCAATAAGCTATAAGCATTAGGCTTTAAGCTAAAAAACTCACAATAATTTTGGCCTAAAGCCTAAAGCTCAAAAAAAATGAAACTAAAAAAGATAAACGAGAAATTACAAGACGCCTTAATTGAAAATGGTTTAACTGAAGCCAATGCTTTGCAGATGGAAACATTTTCAACCATAAAAAGTGGTGCTGACTGTGTTATTATTTCTCCAAAAGGAAGCGGAAAAACAACTACAATTGTATTGAATGTAATTCAGCAATTGGCAGGAAAGAATGAAGAATCGCCTAGGGCTTTGATTATTGTAGAAGACAAAGAAAAGGTTTTGGCAATGGAAGAGCTTTTTGAGAAATACGGAAGATATACCAATCTAGAAGTTTATGGAGTTCATGACAAAGGCGACATGGATTATGATAAAAATTACGTTTCCACTGGAATAGATGTTTTAATTGGTACGCCAACCAAACTAAATGATATGTTTAGTACAGCGGGTTACAATGTAAATCGTCTTAAAATGTTTATTATAGATGATGCAGATCCGATTTTGAAATTACGTCATGATGCTAAAATCACTCGTATTTCTAATAGTATTGCTAAAACACAGCGAATCATTTTTGCTGAAACTTTGACAGAACGCATTGAAATTTTGGCAGACAAAATCATGATCGAACCTTATTTGTTTGATATGGATGAAGATGGAGAAGAGCTTGATGAAGAGGAAGACGATATTGAAGAAGAATAATATATAGTCACAGTTTACAGTCCCGGTTTTCAGTCTAAAGCTATTGAAAAACGGGATTTTTAAATTTAAGGAAATTAGAAAAAAATAAAACAAAGAATACGATGGGATTAATGAAAGTATTTTCGGGAAGCGAAGTATTAGCAATTGCTCTGCAAGAAAGATTAGAAGAAGCGGGAGTAGAAACAGTAAAAAAAGATAATATTCAATCGGCTCGTTTAGGAGGTTTTGGCCAGACAGATTTGGCTGTTGAGGTTTTTATTCAAGAAACCGATTTTGCAAAAGCAAATCCTGTTATTGAAAATTTTAGAATGAGTCTTTAAAAAAGTCGCAGTTTGCAGTCACAGTTTACAGTTAGAATACTGAAAACTGTGACTGCGACTGAAAATTAAAAAAATATGCAATACAAAATGTTAGTGCTCGACATGGATGATACCTTGTTGACAGACGATCATAGAATTTCAGATTTAAACAAAAAAGTAATATTAGAAGCTCAGGCAAAAGGTGTTTATGTGGTTTTGGCTTCTGGAAGGCCAACTACAGCAATGACAGCTTATGCAAAGGAGTTGGAATTGGATAAAAACGATTCGTATATGATTTCGTTTAATGGAGCCATAATTAGCCGTGTTAAAGATGATTTGGTTTTGTTTGAACAAAAGTTAACTGTAGAGCAAATTCATGCGTTATACGATTATAGCATAAAGAAAAATGCACATATCATTACTTATTTGGATGATGAAATTATCAGCGAAACAGATTCTGAGTTTATAGAAGTTGAAAAAGAAATTACTGGAATGGCGCATCATAAAGTGCCAAGCTTTAAAGATTATGTAGACAGACCAGCGGTTAAATGTATCTTGCTTCAAGATCCAGCGTATTTAAAAACGTTAGAAAATGATTTAAAAGAGGCTATGCCACATTTAAGCGTTTCGATGTCAAAACCATTTTTCTTAGAGGCTGCCCAGCAAGGAATTGATAAAGCGGCAAGCCTAAAGTTTTTGGCTGATAAATTAGGAATTCACCAAAGTGAAATTATAGCCGTAGGAAACGCAGGAAATGACTTAACTATGATCGAATATGCTGGCTTAGGAGTTTGGGTCGATAATGTAACGCCAGAATTGCGTGATAAAGCAGATTTAATTGTAGCTTCAAATAATGATGATGGTGTTGCTGAAGTAGTAACACGTTATATTCTAAACTAAACTAAAATGAAAAATCCAATTAAAACGGAACGTCTAATTTTACGGGAACTTGAACTTTCTGATGCTGAAGGAATGTTCGAATTGGATTCTAATCCGAATGTACATTTATTTGTTGGCAACAGACCTGTAAAACATATTGATGAAAGTATTGAATATATCAAATTTGTTCAGAAACAATACAAAGATCTTGGAACTGGCCGTTGGGCAGTTGTTTTGAAAGAAACAAATGAATTTATTGGCTGGTCTGGAATAAAGTTTATTACAGACGAAATTAATAGCCATAAAAATTTTTATGAGCTAGGATATCGTTTTATCGAAAAACATTGGGGAAAAGGTTATGCAACCGAAGCAGGAAAAGCTTTTATTAATCATGCCTTTAACGAAATGAAAGTAGAAGTGCTGTATGCTTACGCAGATGCAGGAAATGAAAACTCAAGAAAAATTTTAGAGAAATTAGGTTTTCATTTTGTGAATTCTTTCGAATATCAAGAAGAATTAGAAGTTTGGTACGAACTTAAAAATCCAAACTCAAACTAAGAAATGTGTTCCAAATCTTTACATACTTAAAAGTCAGTAAAGATTTGGAAACAAATCAGAGTTATAATTATTTTTTAGCTACAGAAACAAAATATTTATTTCCGTCACCCATAGTTAATTTTACACGCTCGTCGCAAAGATCGATTGCAAAATTTGCACTTTCGTAACAGCTACAAGTTGTGTTTTTGTCTTTAGACATTTCTGTTTTACAATTGTTGTTTTTAAAACTTGCCAATTGTGGTGTGTATAAACTAACCAAATCAGTAGAAGCAGTTACTAAAGAAATGATACTTGCAGAATTGTTATTTGTGATTCTGTATACAATTCTATCCGTATAGTTTACATCGTTAACTGTTACTTTACGAATGTAGGTATAAGCTGTAGATCCTTCACCTGGTTCTTTAACTTCAAACTTAAACCCAACTGCACGAATAGCAACATCAAATTGCTGTTGTGAGTTAAAGCTTGCCCAAGTCGTTAATGTGCTAATAGTAGGAAATGGATTTGCATTTGCGGCTGGAGCATTAGTTTGCGCTTGCGAACTAAATAGGGTTAAGAACATCAAGCAGATTGTGGGTAAAAATGCTTTCATAAAGCGTGGTATTTGTTATTATAATTTTGCCTACTCTCTTTGGTTTTCGGCTTTCCCATTTCATTTTGTAACACAAAACAACAACATAACGAGTAAAATTCAAAATTGTTATGACTGAATTATTATTAAATTAATTAAAGGGTATTAAAATTCTTTAATATGAATTTATTGGCAACTTGATTCATAACAATGGTAAATGTAAGAAATTTTGAATTTAAAATAGAAAAAAATGTATTTAATCGATAAAACTTGCATTTAGTCGATAATTTTGTCAATTTATTCTTATCTCAATGCTAAAATCTTAAAAAATGAAAGCTTTGTCTGTTGTAAAATAAAGGTAAAAAAGATTAGCTTTTGAATGTTTCTAAATTAACGATAGCGCAAATTATTGAATGGAAGTGCATTAATCGCTTTCTTTTGATGAATATTGTTTGTAAATTTGCAGCCTTAAATTTTTTGACAACGATTTCATTAATTTAAGACAAATTATGGAAAATAGAAAGAAAGTTGCCTTTTATACGCTGGGTTGTAAACTGAATTTTTCAGAAACCTCTACAATCGCCAGAAGTTTTAATGACGAAGGTTTTGACCGCGTCGATTTTGAAGAAATAGCAGATATTTATGTCATTAATACTTGCTCTGTAACAGATAATGCAGATAAGCAGTTTAAGCAGGTAGTTAGGAAAGCAATGAAGCTAAATGATAAAGCTTTTGTTGCGGCTGTTGGCTGTTATGCACAATTGAAACCAGAAGAATTAGCTTCAGTTGATGGGGTTGATTTGGTTCTGGGAGCGACAGAAAAATTCAAAATCACCGACTATATTCATGATTTGAGCAAAAACGATATGGGTGAAGTTCACTCATGTGAAATTGCTGAAGCCGATTTCTATGTAGGAAGCTATTCTATTGGAGATCGTACAAGAGCATTTTTGAAAGTTCAAGACGGCTGCGATTATAAATGTACGTATTGTACCATTCCATTAGCAAGAGGAATTTCTAGAAGTGATGCTTTAGAAAATGTGCTAAAAAATGCTAAGGAAATTTCGGCTCAAAATATTCGCGAAATTGTTTTAACGGGTGTAAATATTGGAGATTACGGAAAAGGGGAGTTCGGAAATAAAAAACACGAACATACTTTTCTAGATTTAGTTCAAGCTTTGGATAAAGTAGAAGGAATCGAACGTTTGAGAATTTCATCTATCGAACCAAATCTTTTGAAAAACGAAACAATTGAATTTGTATCGAAAAGCCGAACTTTTGTACCTCATTTTCATATTCCGTTACAATCAGGAAGCAATGATATTTTGAAATTAATGAAACGCCGTTATTTACGTGAAGTTTATACAGAACGCGTAAGTAAAATTCGTGAAGTAATGCCTCATGCTTGTATTGGTGTTGATGTTATTGTTGGTTTTCCTGGTGAAACAGATGAACATTTCTTAGAGACGTATCATTTCTTAAATGATTTAGACATTTCGTATTTGCACGTATTTACATACTCAGAAAGAGATAATACAGAAGCGGTTGATATGGAAGGCGTCGTTCCTTCAAATGTGAGAGCAAAACGCAGTAAAATGCTTCGTGGATTGTCTGTTAAAAAGCGTCGAGCTTTTTATGAAAGTCAATTGGGAACAAATAGAACAGTTCTTTTTGAAAGTGAAAATAAAGAAGGATACATTCACGGATTTACAGAAAATTACGTAAAAGTAAAAACACCTTGGAATCCAGAATTGGTAAATACTTTGCAAGAAATCAATTTGACAAAAATAGACGAAGACGGAAGTGTTCGCATTGAGTTTTTGAATAAACTGGCGGAAGCTTAATTATTTCACAGAGATACTCCAAGATTTCGCAGAGACACACAAAGTTGATTTAAAATTGCGATGTCGAAGAGACGCGCTGTAGTGTGTCTTGCACAAACATAAAAAACAAGAAAGCTCTTTTAGTTTATAAAAGAGCTTTTTTTATTAAAATTCTTCGCGAATCTCAGAGAAATCTTTGCGCGTCTCTGTGGTATAAAAATCAATTATCTTCTCCAACCACCAATTTCAAAGAATTAATATAATCTGTATCAAATTCAATAACTCGAATTTTTTCGGGATTAAAATCTAATTCTCCGCCAAACTGACCTCTTGTGTCTAAAAAATTAATTGTCAATTCTTCGTTATTCAATTTTATTAATTTTCCTAAATAGGCTGATTTAGATGATTTTTTGGCGATTTGAAAAATGCCATATTTCTTTGAAACATAATCAATAATTGAAGCTAAATCTTTGATTGGGATAATATCATCAGAATTAATTTTTAATCCTTTCAGACGAATTACTTTTTCTGTAAAGGCCAGATCATGATCGCGGTTTACAGCTTCAATATTTTTATTTCTTAAAATAACAAAACCATCCAAAACAAAGTCTACAGGATTATTTCGAAGCAAAATCCACTCGTCAGAATAATCAATTAAAAATCCGCTGAAGATTTCCTTTTTATCCTGAAATTCTATTTCGACCAATTGTCTTAAATATTGTTCCATCATGTGTTTTTTAAATTCCAATAATTTAGTTCCAAATTCCAATATTTAAATTCCAAATTCCAATTGCTTTGAGATTGGAATTTGGAATTTCAAAAATTTAGAATTTATTCTTTATGGGTTAGTAGACCAGATGCTGCTATTTTTAATAAAGACTCTTCGGTTTAGTTTTAACTGAGCAATGATTAAATCTGCCATATCTTCAGACTGCATTACTTTTTCTGGATTTCCGTCAGTTAAGTTTAAATCTTTTGCCATATCAGTTGCCACTGTACTTGGCGTTAAAGCTGTAACACGAATATTGTGTTTTCTCATTTCTTGCATTAGAGAATCGGTTAAGCCTAAAACAGCAAATTTAGAAGCACTGTAAGCACTTGTCAGAGCGTTTCCGTTTAATCCTGCAGTTGAAGAAATATTGATAATATCTCCAGTTTGTCTTTCGATCATGTTTGGAATAATTGCACGCGTTGTGAAATACGTTCCCATTAAATTCACCTGAATAATTCTTTCCCAAGCTTCTGGTTCCAATTCTAAGAATTTTCCAAAAGAAGCAATTCCGGCACTGTTGATTAAAATATCAATATGTTTAAATTCAGTAATAGCTTTTTCAACGGCAGCATTTATAGAATTGATGTCAGAAACATCAGCAGACAAAGCCAAAGTTTTTACTCCCAAGTTTGAAGTTTCTTCTGCCAATTGGTCAATATCACTTTTGGTTCTAGAAACCAAAATTAGGTTTACACCTTCTTTTGCCAAAGCAATTGCCACAGCTTTTCCTATTCCTTTTCCTGCGCCCGTAATAAAGGCGTTTTTATTTTTTAAGTCGGTCATGATTGTGTTTTTAGAAATGCAGAAAGCATCATTTTAAGTCTTACAAAAATAAGATTTTGAAAACTAAAATGATGCTTTAAAAGATATTCTTAATCTAAGTTTAACAACTTTTGTTATTCTTTTAGAACCATGTCAATACACATGACAGCTCCTAAAATCAATTGTCTCAATGGACTGTCAGCTGTAACTGTATCTTCAATCTGAAGAACATAATTATCAGCACTTGTAAAAAACTCTTTTCCTAATCCTGCCCATTTTTTACTTACTTGAGCCAATTGCTTATTCTCGTGTGAGAATTTAAAATCCCAGCCTGTCCATTTTCCTTGCAGAGTCGCCACAGGTTTTTCATTTTTGTCCAGAATGTTAAATTTTCCTCCAATCGAAAAGAATTTTTGTTTGAAAGTTCCAACCAAACGATCTTTCTCGTCTAATACTTCAACAGTAGATCTAAAGATGGCAACACCTCTTCTTACTGTAATTAATTTTTCTCCAGAAGCAGTTGTGATTTCAACATTAAACGGAGTTGCTCTTTTATAATCTGTAAATCGAAATACTTTTGTGAAGAAACCAAGATTGTTTTCTCGGCAGTTCATAATGATTTGATTGGTTTCTGGATGATATATATCGTAATTGTTTGCGGCTTTGAACATTCCAACATGTTCTTTTACTAAAAATAGATTTTGGCTTAAAATAGGATTCATACGTGTGTAAAATAAGTTTGAAAAATAAAGCCGCAAATGTAATACAATATTTATTAATTATATTGCTTAGAAGTTTCAACTAGACGGATAAATTCAGCTTTGTAACCTTCGCCATCGTTTGAATTTCCTTGCTTCGCCAGTTTTACAATTTCTTCAGAAGACTTGTCGGCAATTAATTTTGAATTTCTCAATTTCAAACCAAACCAAGCTACGGCAGAGCTAAATTTCATATCATCGCTAGCTTTCTCCAAAGCAACCGATTTGTTTTCGATTACCTGAACCATTTCGATGCTTTTATCGCCATCAGGTTTTTTGTAACGGAATTTTATCGTTGCCAGTTCGTTGCTGTAATTGTTTGAACTGGTTTCAGTTTTAGTGTATTTTAATGGATCTGGCTGCTCGGCTAAATAATCACTTTTTACACCAACTGGAATAATTTCATACAAAGCTGTCACAGTATGGTTACTTCCCAATTCGCCTGCATCAATCGCGTCATTTTTAAAATCCTCTGGACGCAATTTTCTATTTTCATAGCCAATTAAACGATACGCCTGAACTTGTTTCGGATTGAACTCGATCTGAATCTTTACATCTTTAGCGATAGCAAACATCGAACCCTTGAATTCTTTTCCTAAAAAACGATTTGCTTCTTGAATGTTATCGATATAAGCATAATTCCCGTTTCCTTTATCAGCCAAGATTTCCATCTTGCTGTCTTTATAATTTCCCATTCCGTAACCTAAACAAGTCAAGAAAACACCTGTTTTTCTTTTTTCTTCAATTAGTTTTTCCATATCAGAATTAGAAGAACTTCCAACGTTAAAATCTCCGTCAGTTGCTAGAATCACGCGATTGTTTCCGCCTTTAATGAAATTTTCAGTTGCCGTTTTATAAGCTAGTTCAATTCCTGCGCCTCCGGCTGTACTTCCGCCAGATTGTAATTTATCTAAAGCATCGATAATCGTTTTTTTCTCGTCTCCAGAAGTTGGAGGCAAAACCATTCCTGCAGCGCCTGCGTAAACCACAATCGCAACTTTGTCTTTTGCACGTAACTCGTTTACCAATATTTTTAAAGATTGTTTCAATAAAGGCAATTTATTCATATCGCTCATCGAACCCGAAACATCAATTAGGAAAACAAGATTAGAAGCTGGTAAATCATTGGTCGGAATATTTTTTCCTTGTAAACCAATTTTTAAGATTTTATTGTTCTTGTTCCAAGGCGAATCGCTCACTTCTGTATTGATAGAAAACGGATGTTCTTTTTTTGGCTGTGGATAAGTGTATTTAAAGAAGTTTACCATTTCTTCTACACGCACAGCGTCCTTTGGAACTTCCTGACCGTTGTTTAAAAAACGTCTGATATTGGTATAAGAAGCATTATCGACATCGATAGAAAATGTGGAAAGCGGAGCTGTTTTTGGACTTTCGAAAGCATTTTCTACAAAAGCATCATAATCTTCCTGAGTTGGTTCAGCTGGAATCGGAAGGATGTTTAATTTTTTATCCAATTCTTTTTCTGAAAGGTTTTTATAGATTTCATTTTTGGTTGAAATAACCACAACGCCATTTGAAGCTTTGCTTCCATAAATTGAAGTCGCATCTTTATCTTTTAAAACCGAAACATTATCAATATCATTCGGATTAATTTTTGCCATTTGATTGGCTTTTGCTGGAACTCCATCAATAATATACATTGGTTCATTCTTTGGAGAAACAGATTCATTTCCGCGAATAGAAACAGTTGGATTTGGCATAGCAGAATATCCCATAGAATTTTGAACTTGAATTTCTTCAGCTGAACCTCGAACCATTGTTACGGCACTTGTTTTCATTTGTTTTCTCGAAACGCCATAAGCAGTAACAACAACTTCATTAAGTTTGTTAAAATTGTTTTTTAATGTAACATTAATTACATCTGATTTTTTTACAAGAATGGTTTTAGTTTCCATACCAATATAGCTAAAAACAAGAGCGTCTCCTTTACGTGCTTGAATTGAATAGTTTCCGTTATAATCAGTTTGACTGTTTTTTTTAGTGCCTTTAATGGTTATTTGAACACCAGGAAGCGGTAAATTAGATTCATCTGAAACGATTCCAGAAATTGTTCTTTCTTGTGCCATGGTTACGAAACATATAAGCATAGCAATGGCTGATGAAATAAGTTTTAGACTTTTCATGATAATAAGTTTTAGAATTAATGTTTGGGTTTTGCTTTGTCAAAGCTGCAGATTTTGACAAAGCATGAGCTTATTTTTTCGGAGCCGGTTTTCCGTTTTTTGTAGTGATTATAACAACTCCTTTTTTGCCTCTTTCGCCATATTTTTCGGTCGCTTCAAGGTCTTGTAGAATTGTTATGGTTTTAATGTCTTGTTTGTCAAGAGGCGCATAAGGGCTTGTTGGATTTTTGCCGAATAAATCATTTTCAGAATAATAAATCCCATCGATGATATATAATGGTTCATCTAGAACAACAAGAGAATCTACATTTTCAGGATCTAGGTTTGGAAGCTCATCTTGCATCATTTTATCTTTTTTTGCGTCGTTGCTGTGAGCCATTGCATTTCCGTTAAGAACTACTAAAGGACTGCTTTTTTTAGCTCGCTGTGTTGGTGCAGCAGAGTAAGCCACTTTTGCAGATTCTCTTTGGGGATAGCTTGAATACCCCATTTCTGGAGTTACTTCTTTTTTTGAAACAATGTTATTTTCCTCCTCATAAGATTCATTTCTAAGAGGTGCATTTGCAGAAACAACAGCTTCTGCTGCAATACTCGGAGCTGGTGCAGAAAATACTGGTTCTGCCTGAGGAGTAGTTACTTCTTGAATAGCAACTCGTTCTTTCTTTTTAGTTTGATTGTCTAAAATTTTAACGGCTTCTTCGTTTGAAACTATTCCTGAAGAAGTTGCATCATTTTGTTTAAGAATTGGTTCTTGAGTTTGAGGCTGTTTTATTTCTTTTTCTTCAAGAACTACTTTTGGAGTTTCTGTTATAGTTTCTTTATTAGAATTTAAAAATTGAAATCCTAAAGAAAGTAATAATAGAAGAGAAGCTGCAACCGCTATTTTTTTCCATAAAGCAATTGTTTTTTTGTCTTCTTTTTTGTCCAGTTTTTCTTCTACACGTGCCCAGACTTTTTCCATTCCCGGAAAGTCTTGAAACTCGGCTTTTTGCGAAGCTTCTTTTATTTTATCGAATAATTTATCTTGATTGTCCATGACTATTTTGCTTTTTGATAATACAGTTTATTAACCAGTTCTTTCAGTTTGGTCTTAGCGGCATTCAATTGTGATTTTGAGGTGCCTTCAGAAATCTTTAGCATTTCGGCTATTTCTTTATGCGAAAAACCTTCAATGACAAAAAGGTTAAACACAGTTTTACAGCCGTCAGGAATGTGGTTTAATAAATTCAGTAAATCTTCTTCTTCTAATGTATTCAGTTCGTCGACAGAAGGTTGCGAAAGCAGTTTCACATCATCCAAATACATATTAAAGTTGGTTTCTTTTCTAATCGTCGCCAAACAATGATTTACAGTTATGCGTCTTGCCCAAGCTTCAAAAGCATAAGCTTCTTTTAACTGTTCTAGTTTGGTGAAAATAGTAAAGAAAGAATCGGCCAAAGCTTCTTCGATTTCCTCTTCCTTTTTTAAATATCTTTTGCAAAGGCGGTACAACTTTGGCGCCATGTATTCGTACACCTGACGCTGGGCATCGCGGTGCATTTTTTTACAGTTTGCTATTTGAGTTTCGTTTATCACAATTGTTGTCTTTCTTATATAGAGAGATAAAAAGATAAAAAGGTTGGGACGAGGGTGAAAAAAATATTAAAATATTTTTTTTAGGTTCAAAGTTACAAAGCTACAAAGTTACAAAGGTTTATTGTAGAGATGCACTGCAGTGCATCTGACCGTAATCATTCTCCTAAACAAATATCATTATAAAATTCTACGATTTCTTTAATGTCTTCGAAAATCCATTTGTCGCTTTTTAGTTTTTTGACGATAAAATCGCAGTCAGCAAAAACTTTCGAAGTGTTTTTTCGCCAAGCATTTATGACACCGCAGTTTAAACACGTTGGATATTTGTCTTTTTGTTTTTTGACATAATAAAATACGGAGGGGTCAGGTAAATTTCCATAAGGGTTATATGGCTGCAACTGCATATCTGAACTTACTTGAGATTTAAAGTCTGGATTTATGTTTGTGCCTCCAGAACTTGTTGGACGATCATCGTATGGATTATAAATTTGGTCGAGGAGACTAAAATCTGAACCAAACTTTTTATATAAAGTCGCTTCTCCTTGGGTAATAATTTCTACCAGTTTAGGTTTGTCCAAAGAATTTAGTTTTACATATTCGAAAGTTCTGGCAAAACCAAAATCTACAAACTTAATTTTTTTAACAAATTCTTCATCCCAAGTATCAGGTTTGTCTTCGGGAGCAACTTTAAATTTTATTTTGTTGAATTTTAAATAGGCTAATCCTTCAATCGAATCACCATCTTTAAAATAAAGTATCGCTTCTTGTTTTTGAGAATAGCTTTTTAAGCTGATAATAAAAAGAATAATTAAAATTTTGTAGAGTTGTTTCATTAACAAGAATATGTTTTTTATGATTTAGAGAATCTATATAAAAAACTTTGCGAATCTTCGTGATAAACAATAACACAAAGATTCGCAAAGTCTTGTTATTTTGCAATTTGAAACTTAGGGTTCCCAACTTGCCATAAGGCAAAGGCATACATGTCGGCTTCATCTCCAAAAGTAACATCCAAATCACTAGAGTGGTGACCATTGACATAATTTACATGTAATAAAATCGGATTGGTCGAGCTGTTGTAGTTTTGTAAAATAGCGGCAAATTTACCTGGTTCCCACGGAGTAACTCTAGGATCGTTAATACCAGTACGAATTAAAACTGCGGGATATTTTTCTCCTTTTTTCACTTTGCTTTGTGAGTCCATTTCTAAGATGTGCTTCGCCTCTTCCTCATTTTTTATTGAACCTATTTCTGGTATTTGATTAGGACCGTTAGGAGTCGTTTCCATTCTAATGGTATTAGTATCTCCAACTTCAATTAGTGCTACCTTAAAAAGGTCAGGACGTTCTGTAATAGCTCTTCCGATTAAGATGCCTCCCATGCTAACTCCATTTCCTATAAGCTTTTCTTTAGAAGTGTATTTTTCATTTATCAAATATTCTGTGCAAGCAATAAAGTCTTTCCAAGTATTTGGTTTTTTAGCTTTCATTCCGTCCTTGTGCCATTTGTCTCCCTTCTCGCCACCACCACGTACATGCGCAATGGCAACAACGACATTTTGTTCTAACAAAGTCATTAAAGAGGGACCAACAAAATAAGGAAAATCGCTGCTTCCATAAGCCCCATAACCAGTGATATAACATGGTGTTGAACCGTCCATTTTTATATTTTTAGGATACATAATGGTTAACGGGACCATCACACCATCGTGACTAGGTATTTCTATTTCTTTTGTAGCAAATTTTTTTGTATAATCTGGATATAGACCACTAGAAGTAAATTCGGTGGCTTTTTTTAATATTCCAGTTTCGGCATTATAATCATAAGTGGTTGAGGGAATAACCCAGCCGTCAATAAAAAACAGCATATCATCATTCTGACGTGGACTTAATGAATAACCTGCAATAGACCCTACAGGCAACGGTACTCTTTTAGTTTCTAAAGTTTTGCCATTAACCTGAAAAATTTCCTGATTGATTCCGTCACTCAAATTATAGTAAATGAAATTTTTAGATTTTCTTATTCTTCGTACTACTCTGTCATTTTCCGGAATAAGAATTGTAGGATTTTTAAAATCAGGGTTTTCTATACTTGTGTAGCCTAGTTTATAATTGGGAGCATTTTTGTGGGTGAGAAAAAATATCTTGTCTCCAATAATATGGCTTCCGGATATTTCATCTTCATATTTAATCAGTGGTTTCCAATTTATTTTTGGTTTTGAAAGTTCTGAAAATGGAGCATAAAATGATAATTCGTCACTTTTTGTAGATCCAATGGTTAAAATAATATAGGAGTAATCATTAGAAAATGAGATTTTAGGAAATTGCTCAGTAAGAAGATTTAATTCAGGATTGTTTTCTTTTGAAGCTAATATTTTATCTGTTTTTGAGTCTGTTCCAATAATATGTAATAATGCTTTCATGTTTTTTAGAAAATCATCACTGGTATTATCTCGGGTAACCATTTGTGTATATGTTATGGCCTTACTATCTGGCGTAAATTCAAAAGGGAATTCGCTCCAAATAGGTGTAAGTTTATGCGAAAGGAACTTTTTCGATTCAAGATCCATAATTTGTAGATCACAAACTTCTGCACCGTCTTGAGAGATGGTTACTGCCAATTTTTTATTGTCAGGACTAATAATAAAACTTGTAATAGTTGCCCCTTTTTTGATCGTACTAGGATCTATCAATAAAATTTCGGCTCCGTTTTTACCTTTGCGAAGGTACAATTTATCGATATTTTCATTTTTTTTATTTTTAGTATAATAATAAATATCTCCAACCTGCCTGATGTAACCGTATTGATCTCCACCCAAAGCTTGAATTTCTTTCATTCTTTTAAAAAGGTCATCACGTCCAGAAATAGTTTTTACAATAGAATTTGTATAATCCGATTCGTCTTTGAACCATTTTTGAACCTCAGGACTATTCATGTCTTCAAGCCATCTGTATGAATCGGTGATTTTTGTTCCAAAATAATCATCTACGACAGGACGTTCAGGAGTAGTAGGATATTTGTACTGAGCTTGTGTGACTTGATTTGTAATAAAAAGTAAAAGAGCGAAAGTGGTTTTTCTGATCATTAATTTTAAATTCGTTTATCTTAGTTTATTTGGTGTAAAAGACGCTATTTTAAGAAAAATGTTACAATTTATTTAAGAGGCAATGTTAATTTATAAATCTTTGTTTCTAAAACTTCGGTATCATTATCTTCACAAAGCAAAAATTCGATTTTATTGTTTTCTTTTTTATAGAAAGTCAGACCTTCAAATTTATTGGTTGAGGTGATTTTTTGAGTAAAATCGATTTTCATGGTTTTTACGTCAATTCTTCCGATGAAACTTCCTAAGATTTCTCCGTCATCATAAGTTGATTTTGTGTCTTCGGCAGTTGAAAGGAAATAGATTTTATCATCAACTAAAATGGCATCGGTAAAACTGGAACGAACGCCTTTTATTTTTGGAAGTTTATAATTCACTGAAATCAGAGCAAATTCTTCTCCTAGATTTTTGGCGTGAATGGTAAAAATCGTGTTTTTGTTAGAAACGTCATTTCCGCGATTGAATAAATACCAGTTTTCGCCATCAAAAATAGCGCCTTCTAGATTAAAATCTTCTGGTTTTATTTCGCCGAAATTCTGCATTACAGCATACAAATCAACTAAATTATTCTTCTGTAAAACGGTTTTCGATTTTGTGTCAAACTCAATCATTTTGTTTCGGTTTTCAGTTGAACCAGAGCCAAAAACATAAAGCGTATCATTATGATGTGTGATTGACTCAAAATCGGGTTTTAAGTTTTTCGGAATATTCTGTGTTGGATTATCAATCAAAGCATGCTGATTTAGTTGCTGATTTTGCATATTGTATTCGTAAAGAAATCCGCTGTTGTCGCCAATAACATAAAGTGCATCATTATTGTAAAATAATCCCGATGCTGAGCCGATTCCGATAATTTGAAATAATATTTCTAATGTGAATTTTTCCATGAATTTTTGTTTTGAAGTCTTTGAATTATCTTGACTTTATCTTTTTAAATGTATTGTTTTTTTCGGCTTCTGAAGTTATTTTTTCAAGAATATCAATTACTCGCTTACTTCTTAATTTGACGTTGTGATCGTAATTTATATTTACTTTTGAATTGTCTTCTCTTTTTAAATTGAAACTGTCAAAATGTTTTTCGATGATTTGATTACTTATTAGTATTTTAAAATTTTGATGACAAGAATGGTCTACCCCCAAATGATAAATTTTATTGTTAGATTCTTTATAGGCAAACCGCTTAATTTCTTCTTTTTCAATAATGCCTTTGTTTGGAAAAAACATATGCCAAAAAATGTTGTCATCATCTAAACTCGCGGCATATTCTGCACATATACTTATTTTTGTCAAATACTTTCTTCCTTTCTTAATCCAAAAAATATAAACTGGATTATTTGGAAAATCTTCAAAACAAAATTCATTGATTTCAGATGGACTTAAATCATAAGCTTTAACACTTCCAACACAATATTTTTTATAAATACAAATTGTATCTATTTTTTTAGATTGAAGTTCTTTAGTATAATTAGAAACTAATTGATCAATTGTTGCTTTGTTATTTGTTTGAGCATTTCCGATATATATAGTAAAAAACAGCAACAAAAATAGAATTCGTTTTGTCATTATGAATTTGAAATATTTGAATTGTTCTTTTGAAAATAAGTGCCTAGCCCTGATAGTAATGGAAATACTTTGAAAAGAAATTGCATTTTTTCCTGACATAAGAAAGCGACCAACGGAAGCTCTTGTTATGGCTTTGGAAAAAAGCTATTTATTGAAAAGTATTGCAATGGATAGCAGGAATATGCTTCGTAAAAGTAGTATATTTATGATATAAAATTTGAAAATATGAAATCAATAGACCCGAAAGATTTTAAAGTTGTAGATAAAATAAAGCTCAAAGAAATTCCGACTGTTTTGAATGTCAACGCAAATGACGATGAAAAAGAAGAAAAACTAGATAAAGTTCAAGCCAAATTGAGCGATTTGCAAGACGTAATGTATGCGCACAACAAATACAGCGTTTTGATTTGTCTTCAAGGAATGGATACTTCGGGAAAAGATAGTTTGATTCGAGAGGTTTTTAAGGAATTTAATCCGCGTGGAGTAGTGGTGCATAGTTTTAAAACGCCAACTTCGGCAGAACTGGAACATGATTATTTGTGGCGTCATTATATCGCGCTTCCAGAAAAAGGAAAGTTTGCTATTTTTAATAGGACACATTATGAAAATGTTCTGGTGACACGCGTGCATCCTGAATATCTTTTGGCTGAAAACCTTCCAGATATTAATTCTGTTGATGATATTACGCCTGAATTTTGGGAAAATAGAATTGGGCAGATCAATAATTTTGAAAAGCATATTTGCCAAAATGGAACAATAGTAATGAAATTCTATCTTCATTTGAGTAAAGAAGAACAGCGCCAGCGTTTGTTACGTCGTTTGGAGGAAGAAAAACACAATTGGAAATTTTCTCCAGGTGATTTGAAAGAACGTGGTTATTGGGACGAATACATGAAGTATTATGAAGAAGCGATCAATAAAACATCAACACCTCATGCGCCATGGTATATTGTGCCTGCAGATGATAAAGAAATGTCACGCTATATTGTAGCGAAAATTATCTGGGAAGAAATGAAAAAACACACCGATATTAAAGAACCTGAATTGGACGAGAAAACGGCTATAAATATCGAGCTCTATAAAAAGGAACTTGGAGAGAAATAATTTTGATAATTGAGATAATTAGTCCATGAGATAATTTTTTTGTAAACCCGACAGGTTTTTAAAACCTGTCGGGTTTATTTTATATCCGAAAATTTTTAAACTGCTTTTGTAGATTCCATTGGTCAAAACAAAAACGCAGTTCGTCAAATTAATTTCAATATTGCTTATGGTTTGTGCTTCTTTGCTGTTTGTTTAAAAAATATAGAACTATTTTTGAAGTCAAATTTTCTCAATAAATTATTTATAGATGATCGCAATCAATAAAAATAGGCATTGGATATTTTTAGTCTTTTTTTGGAGTTTGTTAGGCATCACGATTTGGGCGCAGATGATCGAAGATTACGATTTTTTGACGGCTACGATTCAGGCTATTTTGGTTTTGTTTTGTTCTGCCGTTTTAGCTCATATTTTAAGTGATGTTATACTGCCCAAAGCGCTAAAACAAAATAAAATGAGCTCGTTTGCCGTACAAAGCGTTGTTGTTGTACTGCTTTTGGCATTTTGTCTGTCATTGATTTATATTGTTTTTTCTGATTCGGTTATAAGAAGGAAGGCATATCCTGAAGAAGCAGATGTAGATTCTCTTCATTTTTTATGGTCGCGATTTTACGGCAACATTCCGTCAGCGATTTTAATTTGCGGCACCGCTTGCGGGCTCCGATTTTATCAGGAACATAATGTTATAGAAAGAAATCATGCGCAATTGCAGCAGGTTCATCTTGAAGCTCAAATCAAGATTTTGCAAGATCAGATTAATCCGCATTTAATGTTTAATGTTTTGAACCATATTCATATTCTGATGCAGAGCAATGTAAAGTTAGCTTCAGATTTATTGGTTCAGTTTTCGGATATTTTGCGTTATCAATTGTATGAATGCAATAAAGAATATGTGTCTTTGCATCTGGAAATTAAATATTTAAAAGATTTAATTGCCGTTGAAGAAACGCGCTGGGGAAATGAATTGGAAGTAAAAAGCAAATGGAATATAGAAGACGGACAGCTTCATATCGTACCGTTGCTTTTGGTTCCGTTAATTGAAAATGCTTTTAAACATGTTTCTCGACTTCCAAATCAAAAAGGATATGTGCATTTGTCTTGCGAACAAATAAATCATCAGCTGAATTTTAAAATAGAAAATTCATATACTGAGCAATATAAAATTCCGTCTAAAAGTCAGGGATTAGGACTTGAAAATGTAAAGAAAAGGCTGACGATTCAATATCCGGAAAAACATCAATTTAATATCAATAAAACGGATTCTAATTTTACAGTTATTGTGACCTTAGATTTGAAGTGAACTTTAGCCACAGATTATAAAGATTAAAAATGATTTTATTTTAGCCACGAATTACACGAATTAGCACGAATTTTTAATCTTCAAAATCTTAACATATTGCTTTGTGCTCTTAGCATCCTTTTAAAAATTAAAACTTTGCGAACTTTGCGTATCCCGATAGCTATCGGGATTGTGTTCTTTGCGTTAAAATTTTTAGCCACTCCCGATAGCTATCGGGATATAAAGATTAAAAAGGATTTTATTTTAACCGCAAATTACCCAAATTAGCACAAATTTTAATCCGCAATGCTTTGTGATCTTAGCATCCTTTTAAAAAATTAAAACTTTGCGAGCTTTGCGTATCCCGATAGCTATCGGGATTGCGTTCTTTGCGGTTAAAGAAAAAATCTGCTAAATCTGCCAAATCTGCGAGAAATAAACACACACACAAACCAGAAAAAAAACTATGAAAATGAAATGTCTCATTATCGACGATGAACCTATAGCAAGAAACGGAATAGCAGATTTTGTTTCTAAAATTGATTTCCTTGAAACTATTGGTACTTGTGCTTCTGCTCTAGAAGCGACTTCGTTTCTTCAGGAAAAGCAAATTGATTTGATGTTTCTGGATATCAATATGCCTTATCTTACGGGATTGGAGTTTCTGGAATCATTAGAAAATCCGCCTTTAGTGATTTTTACAACCGCTTATTCAGAACATGCTTTAGATGGATATCGTTTGCAGGTGGTAGATTATTTATTAAAACCTATTACGTTTCAACGATTTTATCAAGCTTCTTTAAAAGCTAAGCAATGGCATCAGATGATTAACTCTCCGAAGCAAAATCAATTGGATCCGTTTTTATATGTGCGTCAGGAAGAAGGATTTCAGAAAATTTCTTGGATAGATATTTTGTATATCGAAGGAATGCAAAATTATGCAAAGCTTCATTTTAAAGATAAAGTGCTGATTATTCATCAAACGATGATTTCATTAGAAGAAACACTTCCCAAAGAAATTTTCTTTCGAATCCATAAATCATTTCTCGTAAATGTTACGCATATAGATTCTATTTCTGGCGGACGTTTATTTATAAAAGGACAAGAACTACCTATTTCAAGAACTCGCCGTGAGGAATTATTGAAAGAGGTAGTCTATAAAAACTTATTAAGCAGGTAGCTCTAGAATTTCCATTTCAGCGCTATTGCTCCATAAAACGTAGTGGTGAATCTTGGATCGGCAATATCTTTTTCCTTGAAAATTTCTTTAATTTTTCGGTTTGTTGTCGAAAAACTACGAAGAAGAGTAGTTCCTCCAGTTGGTTCTAAAATCCAATGCTTTCCAAATTTCATCTGAGGTCTTAAGCCTGCAATTATTTGCTGATATCCAAGTAGTGTAGATTTATTTCCAATTTTGGTTTCAGCTGTCATTCCGCTTATTTCGGCTACTGCTTTTAAGTCAAAAGTATCAGACATTCGATAGCCAATTTCTACACCTTCTGGAAAAGCAACTTTAAAATGTAAAGCTCCTGTAGATTCCCAGTTAAAATAAATTCCAGGAAGAACCATCGGTACACCAAAACTATTAGTCAGAACTGGACCTGCACCCAAAGCCAGTTTAGGATTAAATTGTTTGATAAAAAGAATTCCACCTTGAAGCAGGACATCGTCTTTATTAATTTCAACCATATCTGTATAAACGCCTACAGAAGCCATTATTAACAGCGACCACGAAGAAGAAATGGAACGCAAATGCTTGATTCCAATTTGTGTATTGAGCAATTCATCTGGAAATCCGCCTTGAAATGCTGCGGGAAGATCTTGAATATTATAGTTTCTGTTTTCCATTTTGGCATAACTGCCACTAAAAAATACTGACCAGAGTTTTGGATGATCGTATTTGTCCATTTTTAAAGATAGCGGAACTTCAAAAGCCAATTGCGCTCTTTTAAAATTGCTTTCGGCATTTGTTTTTGTGCTGTCCATTGGTCGTACATATTTAGAAAAAGGGACATAATCGACCTTGAATTCACCTGAAATTCCAGATTGTGAGCGTGCAGCAAGGGTAGCCAGTAAAAAAAGAAAAAGCTGCGAAAGATAAAAAACTGTTTTGTTCATGATTTGATTAATTTTTCTGCGAATTACCGCGTTCTAAATCAATCCCAAAAAATCATTTGACTACTAGCACTTTTCTTTTGACCAATGGTATAAAATAAAAAACCCGACAGACTATTTAGACTATCGGGTTTTTACCAAAAACAAAATAATAAATTAAACCTATTTTTTAGAGTTGAAAACCATAAGCAACACGCAATGCTACCTGATTGGTTCTAAAATCATGATAATCTTCGTAACGAACACTTAAATCAATGTATTTGTTGGCATAACCAATTCCTGGAGCCCATAAAAATGTGGTTTGATTGTACCCATTTGTTACAGCAAAACCAGCACCCAGTTCTCCTAAAACATAAAATTGATCTTTTAAGACAAAAGCTTTAAAACCTGCTTTGGCCGGAATAAATCCAAGATCTTTTATGTCATTTCCAAGATCGTCTTTTCCCATAAATAAATTCGTAAAACCTGTTGTTAAGGTCAACGATGTTTTTTTGGAAAGATCATACTGTAAACGAACATCTCCCCCAAGAGACCAGTCGTAATCATTGTCGGTTGGCAATCCCCCATTTAAGCCAAAACCTAATCTAAAACCTTGATCGTAATTTGTTGCTTCTGTCTCTTGAGCAAATGTGGTGTTGGCGAATAAAAATGTGAAAGCAGCTAGGCATAACATCTGTAATTTTTTCATGGCTTATATTTTTGAAATTTCTATGATGTAAAATTATATGCAAGCCATTTGGAGTTTGTTATACAATTTTTAAAAATCGTTACATAATATTTAGTTCATCTTATTTTTGTCTTAAAATTGGGATATATTTTTATAGATAGGATAGAATTCGAAGCTTCTGACTATCTTTGCGCACAAAATAGAATAGAAGTGAATTTAAAGCAGTACACTAAAGAGTTTTCGTATAATTTAAGACTGGCATATCCTGTTATTTTAGGAATGGTCGGACATACCTTAATTGGTATTGTCGATAATATAATGGTTGGTAAAATAGGAAGCACAGAACTAGCGGCGGTTTCGCTTGGAAATAGTATGATTTTTATCGCCATGTCTTTAGGGATTGGGTTTTCTACAGCTATTACGCCAATTGTTGCAGAAGGTGATGCTGAGAAAAATGACACTAAAATTCGCTCTGCTTTTCATCATGGATTATTTCTTTGTACCATTTTAGGAGTGGTGCTTTTTACGGTAATTATGTTTGCCAAACCAATAATGGAATTGCTGAAACAGCCAGCAGATGTTATTGTATTAGCAAAACCTTATTTAGGCTGGGTGGCTTTTTCTCTAATTCCGTTGGTAATGTATCAGGGATATAAACAGTTTGCAGACGGAATGTCATTAACCAAATATTCTATGTATGCCATGGTAATGGCAAACGTTCTTCACGTTGGTATAAACTATGTTTTAATTTACGGAATTTGGATTTTTCCAAAAATGGGAATTATCGGCGCTGCTTTAGGAACGGTGATTTCAAGAATATTTTTGGTAATGTTCATGCATATTATGCTTTCGAGAAGAGATGATTTAAAGCGCTTTTTTAAAGGATTTAGTTTTAATGAAATAAAAAAGGCAACTATAAATAAGATTATCAGCATCGGATTTCCTTCTGCAATGCAGATGCTTTTTGAGGTGGTTTTATTTACAGCCTCTATCTGGCTTTGTGGGAATATTGGAAAAACAAGTCAGGCGGCAAATCAAATTGCTTTGAGTTTGGCATCGATGACTTTTATGTTTGCAATGGGATTAAGCGTTACTTCTATGGTTCGTGTCAGCAATCAGAGAGGTTTGATGGATTATAAAAAACTAATTGTTGTGGCACGTTCTATCTTTTTGCTTGCTATAATTTTAGAAACCATTTTTGCGATTTTCTTTATCGTTTTCCACGACTATCTGCCATATATTTTCTTGAATATGGAAAATACAGGACAAATTTTAGATAACGAAGAAGTGATAGGAATTGCTTCAAAACTGCTTTTAATTGCAGCAATTTTCCAGATTTCTGACGGAATACAAGTTGTGGTTTTAGGAGCATTGCGCGGATTGCAGGATGTAAAAGTACCAATGTACATTACTTTTGTGGCCTATTGGGTTATTGGTTTTCCGATTTCGTATTATTTAGGAGAACACACCGAATTAAAGGCGCAAGGAGTTTGGATCGGACTTTTGGCAGGTTTAACCGCAGCGGCAATTTGTTTATACATTCGTTTTCATTACTTAACAAAGAAATTGATTACCAAGTCAGTTTCAAATAACTAAATTTGAATAAAAACAAGTCAAAGATCATAAAGTCTAAAGTCAGGAGAAATCCTTTTAATCTGTATAATCTGTGGCTAAAAAATAACCATTAAAAAAAATAAATAGATATGGAATTACCTAAATTTTTACTTGGAGATAACACTGATTTTCCAGACGATATTTTTATCATTCACCTAGATTACCCAAGATTCATTATCAATTTGAAAGATGATGAGGTTGAGTTTTTAGAAGAACCAGATGATCTTGATGAAGCTGAATTAAACGCCGAAATGGAAAGTTTAATTGAAAAAGCTAATGAGTTTTATGACAGAGAAATTAACCGTTACGAAGAGTAATTTGTTTTTCTAATCTCACGTTCTTATACTATTTTTAATGAAAAATTTACGTTTCTTAAAACCTATTTTCAGTTTTATATTGATCGGATTATTGATTACCACTTTAAGCCGAATCTTTCTGTTTTTTCTTTTTAAAGAAAGAGTAGTGCAGACGCCAGATTTCTGGTATATTTTTCCAATCGGTCTTCGAATGGATTTGATATTGCTTTGTTATTTGTCGTTTCTTCCAGCATTGTTAATCACTTTTTTGCCGAATAAGGCGATAAAGTTTACCAATAAATTTCTGGTAATTTATAGTTTTCTATTTCTGTTTTTAATTCTTTTTGTAGAATTAGCTTCTCCAGATTTTGTAAAACAATATGATACTCGTCCGAATAAGATTTTCTTAGACTATCTTATTTATCCAAAAGAAGTGGTTGGAATGCTTTTAAAAAGTTATCTGACTTCAATCATTGTGACTTTTCTAATTCTTGGAGTTGTAATTTATTTTGCTTTCAAAAAAGGGAAACAATTATTTTATACTACAAGTACAGAATATAAATTCAAATTAATGGTATTCCCATTAGTAGCTTTTTTATTGTTTTTCGGAGCACGTTCAAGTTTGACTTCAAAGCGTCCAATTAATGCTAGTAATGCTGTTTTCTCAACAGATCAGCTTACAAATACTTTAGGGTTAAATTCATTTTATACCGTTGCTTTTGCGGCGTATTCGATCAAAAATGAAGGAAATACCAAAATGTATGGTAAAATGGATGAGGCCGAAGCTATTGCTCGTGTAAAAAAATACATGATCGCTGGTCCAAGTGATTTTACAGATAAAGAAATTCCGTTTTTACATGTGCAGCAACCAGATTCTGTTATGAAAAAGCCATACAATTTGGTGATCTTTCTACAAGAGAGTTTAGGTGCAGAGTACGTTGGAATTTTAGGAGGAAAACCATTAACTCCAGAATTTGATAAATTGTCTAAAGAAGGATTACTGTTTACCAATTTATATTGCACAGGAACTAGAAGTGTGCGTGGAATTGAAGCGGTAGTAACTGGATTTTTGCCTTCGCCATCAGAAAGTGTAGTGAAGCTTGGAAATTCACAACAAGGATTTTTTACATTGGCAGACGCATTAAAACAAAAAGGTTACGATACAAGTTTCATTTATGGTGGAATGGCGAATTTTGATAATATGGCTTCGTTTTTCAACGGAAATGGTTTTACAGACATCGTAGACCAAAGTGATTTTGAGTCTGATGGAAATAAATATGCTTTCAAAGGAACTTGGGGCTATTCTGATGAAGATTTGGTTACAAAAGCCAATCAGTATTTCAAATCAAAAGGAGACAAACCATTTTTCTCTTTAATGTTCTCGACTTCAAATCACGAACCATTTGAATATCCAACAGGAAGAATTAAGCCTTATGATAAAAAGCCTAATACAGTAAATAATGCCATGAAATATGCCGATTTCTCAATTGGAAAATTCTTTGAAATGGCTAAAAAAGAACCGTATTTTAAAAACACGATTTTTATTGTAATTGCTGATCACAATACCAGAACTTACGGTAAAAATTTAGTTCCAATTAATAAATTCCATATTCCAGCATTTATTATGGGACCTGGAGTTCCAAAAGGAGCTGTTTATGACAGATTGGCAAGTCAGATTGATATTCCGCCTACATTGTTAAGCTATTTAGGACTTCCGTTTGAAACTCCAATGGTAGGTAGAAACCTAAGTAAATTGGATCCGAAAGTGCAAGGAAGATCTATTATGCAGTTTAATGATATCAATGCATTTAGAGTTGAGAATCAAGTTGTGATCATGCAGCCAAATTTGAAACCATTGCAATTTGAAATCAAAAATGATACAACATTAGTTCCTGTAAAACTGAACGAAGATTTAGCAAAAGATGCTTTAGCACATGTGATTACAGCAGGAAATTTGTATAAAGAGAGTAAATATAAGCTTAGGCCTAAGAAATAGGTTTAAAGGTTCATAGTTACAAAGGTTCAAAGGTTTTTACTTTGAACCTTTTTCTTTTTAGAGAAATTGAAATGCTTTGCGGGTTCTCGACTCCGCTCGAACTGACAAGATTGTGTATCGAGATTATTGAGGAATTAAAAGGAGCAAAGCGACTTTTTCTACTTTGAACCTTTGTCACTTTGAGCCTTTGCACCTTTATTAAAATACAATTTTAATAACTCAGCAGCAGCTGCAAAAGATGAAATCTCATTATTTTGCACTGCTTTTTTGCTTTCTTCTAAAAGCGAAATTATTTCTGGTTGATTATAGAAATTTTGTTTAAGCTGTTCGTTGATGGTTTCCATCATCCAGAAATGATTTTGTTCATTTCTTTTTTCTTGGAAGAATCCAGTTTCTTTTGTCATTTCAAAATAATCAGAAATAGTATTCCAAACTTCCGCAATGCCATCTTTTATCAGCGAACTGCAAGTAGTTACTTTAGGTTGCCAGTTTGATTTTTTTGGAGGAAATAAATGCAAAGCGCGATTAAATTCCAATTTCGCCTGATTGGCCTTTTTTATATTATCGCCGTCAGCTTTGTTAATGACAATAGCGTCTGCCATTTCCATAATACCGCGTTTAATGCCTTGAAGTTCGTCGCCAGCGCCAGAAATCTTTAAAAGCAAAAAGAAATCGACCATGCTGTGAACAGCGGTTTCACTTTGGCCAACACCGACTGTTTCGATTATAATAGTATCAAAACCTGCCGCTTCGCAAAGAATAATGGTTTCTCTGGTTTTGCGAGCCACACCGCCTAAAGTTTCTCCAGAAGCGCTTGGACGAATAAAAGCATTTTCATCTTTTACCAATTCTTCCATTCGGGTTTTGTCACCGAGAATACTTCCATGCGAAAGCGAACTGCTTGGGTCAACTGCCAAAACTGCTACTTTTTTTCCTAATTGTGTCAGATGTTTTCCAAAAGCTTCAATAAAAGTACTTTTTCCAACTCCGGGAACTCCCGTGATTCCAATTCGAACTGATTTATTGGCATGAGCTAAACAGCCTTGAATCACTTCGCCAGCTTTATCAAAATGGTCTGGATTGGTGCTTTCAATTAAAGTAATCGCGCGGCTAAGAGAAGTTCTGTTTCCTTCTAAAATACCATCAATTAATTCTTGAGAAGTGGGCTGTTGTCTGCGTTTGCTTTTAATTTGATTGATAGCCGCAATATTGGTGATTTCAGGAGGTGAAATTCCAGCTTTTTCAGATATACTGCCAGTTTGTTTATTAGAATTTGACAAAACGCACTTTTTAGAGATGTAAAAGTACAGAAAACAAAAACAGTTTCAAAAAGTTAGTTTGCTACGACTCGAACAATGCGAACAGGCAAAGCAATTACGCAAATCTATTATAGCTTTTTTTGCTTCTTGAGTAAGAAGTTGTGGCTTATTTGGTTGGCCTTGCAAGGGAAAGATGCAATCTTACTTTGTCTATTGTTAGCGCGGGCGCTTCGTTTTTTGGAATGATTATGTGTGTAGATCTTTAACAAAGACTTTTAGAACTGTGCCCTGTAGAGTTTCTGGCGTGTCATTTTAAATTTTCCTTTGGCTGTGGTATTCTTTTATCTTGCGTAAACCCAAAACAGTAAGTCTAAAAAAAATGCGCTTTTCAAACCTGTCTCACGACAGGAAATGAAAAGCGCAAAAGTCCTCTTTGGTAATATTTATTGTTTAGGTAGCCATAGCAATAAAGAAAATTATTTTCCTGAAAACCAATTTCCGAACATTAAATTTCTTATTTGTCAGCTATGCAGCGTATTGGCATTCCACAATTCTGATCAGATAAGGCAACCCTACTCTGGTAAGGGGCAAAGGACGAAGATTGACCATTGCTACCAGTATATGCACTAGTTTGATACACTGTACTCTGGCTATTAAATGTCCCTGTAGATGTCTTAATTCCTGTAGTTGGCAACATTAATGAGGTGCCATAAAAAACACCGCCTAACCCAGGGGATGTAGCACTACCTACAGTCTTTCTCAAAGAAGAGTTAGTAGTATAATAATCTATAAGTCCTTGCCATTCTGCTTTTGTAGGTATATGGTAGCCTGCATCGCAAGGATCATTTGCTGTTTTTTTACCGCTAGCATCAACCCATGTGGTAGCACTTCTAAATGCAGGACTGTTAAAATTCACATAAGAAACTGCAGGAGTAGATGTTCCCCACTGATAATATGATCCTATTAATCCGGTATTTAAAGTAAAAGGATCCAAAGTTCTATCAGCACCTAAGTTATGACACATAAAGCCTCTCCATTCTGTAGGACTAATCATAGCTCCGCAACACATACAGTCTTTTATTTGTGCCGTAAGATTTACTGCTTTCTCTGTGCCAGTTCCGTCATTGAAAATAGCATATATAGTGAGTTTAAATGCATCTGCAGTAGACAGCCCTTTTGCTGTATTGTACAAATCTGCTTTGTATTTTACCGTTACTGTATAACCGCTGGTTGTATATGATTCAACAATATTGCCTGCCCCTACTGTTTCTACTAATGTAAAATGAAAATTGGTTACAGTGCCTTGAGGGGTAAATGTATAGGTATAAGTTGGACTAAAATCTGCCTTCTGGCCAGAACGGGAGGCAAGTGTGCCACAATCTGCATTATTATTTATTTGTACAACATCAAAACAGGTCTTGCCACTTAAGGTTCCGGTTCCTAAAGGTATATCGGCTGGATTTTTAGTTACCGTAATCTTGGCTGTTTGCGATGTTGCTTTAGGATTGCCTGTACAGCCATTTGTTACAATACAGTAAAAATAATAGATGCCTTCTGTAAGATCTGCCGTAGTATATGATATGGCATTTCCTACAGGTGTTCCTCCTGTTGTACTGTCAGAGGTATTGCGGAACCACTGATATGTTTTTGTATTGTTGCCGCTCGCCGCTACTTTTACCGTAACGCTCGTTTTTGCTATTATAGACTGCGAAGCAGGCTGTGTAGTAATAACTGGCGTAGGGCATGCATCGTTTAATGCTATATCCTGTGAAATTGTTTGTTCTCCACAGTCGTTTTTAGCTGTCACCCCAATTTTTACAGAACTTCCAGTACTTGGAAGCGTAATTGTTGCGGTCTGTCCAGTAATATTTGGTATTACAACGCCATCCTTAGTCCATACATAAGAAGTAGGATTGAATGCAGTGGTAAGAGAAAAATCAATTACAGAATTATAAGTAGCCTGAGCAGGAGGAGCCGGGTTCCACGAAATGACAGGTGCACTTGAATTTCCTAAAATTGTTTTTACTGCCATAGGGCTTGTACAGCCGCTTGCGTTGGTTATAGTTACTCCATAAGTGCCGTCTTCTGTAACCGTAATTTCTTTAGCGGTTTCACTCATTTTAACGTTATCCTTGTACCAAGTGTAAGTGCCCGTTTCTAAAACAGTTAAAACTGCCGAACCGGTGCAGCGTGTACTGTTGCTGCTGCTGTTTATTGTCGGTTTTGAAGGTGTATTGCCACTTGTGATATTCTTATCAATTACATGCGCTTCTGCAGGACATTTTGCATCGGTGTTATCAGTAGCAATCATACGAAGTGTCATGGTGCTCTGAGAAGCCGGCACTATAAATGGGTTAACCGTTATAACGTCATTGCCATTATACCAAGTATAGGTGATTCCGCTCTGCTTATTAGCGATGCTTAAATCCAGACTTCCGCCAGCACAGAATGATGTAATGGTGTTTAACGGTTTTCCGTTCACCAAAATATCAGTGTCAGGAACAGTTATCTGCACGCTAGCTGCACTTTTCGTCACATTAATAGTGTTAGACTGTTTAGAATAGCAGCTTCCGTCTTTTACCGCTGCAAACCAATCGCCCACACTGCTATCGCCGCTTATATTAACGGTTAATCCTGATTTTTCTTCAACTCCATTATGGAACCAAACTACACTACCCGCAGTTCCGGATGCTGAAAGTGTGACTGAATTTGTACCGCAAAGCACACCATTATTTGAAGCTAATGCTGCAATGCTGGCTGGTGCCACTGTAGTAGATTCCGTAATGTTTTTTTCATTCCCTGCATTTGTGTTACAGCCCACAGCACCCATGGAAATATTGTATTTTCCTTTTTGTGTTGCGATATAATAATTAACGCCGCGGGCAACCTCAATACCGTTACGGGTCCAGATTAATTTATCAAGATTCGCCGTATTGGCAGGAACAGATAAATATACCGAACCGTCAGCGCATAAAACTGTTCCAGATGCTGTTAATGTAGGCACTGCATACGACATAGAGCTGCAGTCTACCCCATTTTGAGAGAATAAAAACTCTTTATATAAACTTGTACAGGTGCTGGTAACACGTACCAATACCGTATGCAGATTTATAGTTTCATTTGGAAAAAAGTTAATTTTAAAACTTCCGTTAGCATTATCTACATCAACTAAAGATGCATATTCGCCTCCAGCAACAATACTGATGTTAAATGGCCCATTAGGACAGTCAGGATCTGTAATCTTAAATGTCTGGTCACAGCCACTGCCATCAGCCGCTACATTTATACAAGGCTGCGGGCTTATTGTCGCCTGAGATGTACCATCGCATAAACTTACCCAGCGAGAAGCATTCCAATACTCCACACAATTGGTTGTCTTATTGTAAATAGTAAGCCCGTTTCCTTTTTCGTTGTTTTTTACTGCAAAGGCATCGCGTTCTGCAGTAGTCATTTGAGGCAGTCTAAGTCCGCCTTTGTTGAGGAGTTCGAGCACTGAGAAAGCCTCGGGCTCTTTTTTGCCCCCGATGGTCATTTGGGCCTGCGTGTTTGCCGAGAATAATATGGCTATGAGCATAAGCCACATGCAAAATAGATTTTTCTTCATTATTTAAATCATTTATATTATTAAATAATACACCTCTTAATCATTACCCTAAGAGTAAGACATTAAAAGACATATATTTTGAATACCTTTAATGGGTACTCGCCTATATTTGTGGTATTTGTGGTAAAGAATAAGTGCTATTTGCTAATAGGACTTATGAAGATGATAAGGTGCCTCCAAGTAATCTTTTTGGGGAAATAGGGGAGGCGAAACTGCTGGTTAAAACTTGGAGTGTAAGTTTATATAGTGCAGACAGTAGTTTTACTTGTGTTGTTTTTAAATATTTAATTCTCTTTTTTAAAGTGTTTTTCGAATTAGGTTTAACACTAAATCTTTGTTTGCTTTTTCCATTTTTATATAGTCTTTTTTTATATTATCCGGTTTGACTCCATGAACTGCACCATTGATGCTCTGACGTATATAATATTTTGAAACGCCATACTTTAAAAACAATGCTTCCAGAATGTTAGAGTCGTAGGATTTATAGATTTTTGTTTTACTTTTGTCCATTGCTCACTTTGTTTTAAAATTAGAAACAAAGATAGGTGATAATTTTCAACTAAAAAAGAAAAATAAGGGAAATTTCCTACTTTAATGAATGTGATCTTAGAAAATATAAAGAAAATAGCTGATAATGAAGGTGTTACTGTAGCGAAATTAGAGCGGATAATTGGCGCTAGTAAAGGCGTTTTGTATCGTGCAATGGCTAATAACAGTGATATTCAAACCAAGTGGGTGATAAAAATAGTTGAAAAATATCCCAAGTATAGTTGTGAATGGTTGTTGAAAAGTGAAGGTCTGATGCTTAAAGATGATTATAGCGATAACTATCAACCGGAAATTATTCCTTCAGAAAATGATCTGACGTATAAAAAATTGGCAGAAACACAAAAAGATACTATTGAAAGTCTAAAAAAGGTTGTTTTTCATTTAGAAAAAGAGATTTCATTTTATGAAAATCGGGATAATAACATGAAAATTTGAGTGCGATTTTTTTTAAAGAAAAATTAAAATAGTTTTTGGTCAAAGTTGACCTAGCCAAATAGCTTAACGCAAAAAGACCCGACAGTTCCGATCCGATACTTCGGGGCGGAGTTAAAATCTGTCGAGTCTGAGTAGTATTGTGGAATTTCTTTGTTTGTCCTTCGACTTCGCTCAGGAAGATATAAAAAACAAAAAAAATAACAGAAATTTTGTGTAAATGCTTCGCCTGTTCGCCATCGTTTGGGGCGCGGCAAAAAAACTTAGTAGCTGAGAATCTCAGAACCTTAGCATCTTAAAAGAATTAATATCCAGCTGTAAATCTAACTTGATGGTGTTTTGGAGTTTCTACTTCATCAGTAATAACAACAGCCAAATCTTCTACAGATAAAATACTTCTTTGTTCGTCATTAAAAACAGGATTTTCTAAACCTAAACGGTATTTTCCAGTTCTTCCTGTTTTGGTTCCAGCGTGCATTTCGAAAGCAGGACTAAAGAATGCCCAATCTAAATCTTTTTCTTCTTTAATAATATTTAAATAATGTCTTGCAGCATTGGCCCCAGGGAAAATCTCTTTTGGAAAATCTGGAGTATCAACGGCTTGCAAATCTGGAGCAACATATAAACTTCCAGCTCCACCAATTGTGATGAAACGTTTAACGCCTGATTTTTTAACCGCTTCCTGAATAGCTTTTGAACCTGCTAAAAAGTCATCGTAAATATTAGGATTAGTCCATCCTGGGTTATAAGCATTAACAACAGCATCGTGACCTTTTAAGATTTCTGCCAGAGCATCAACATTAAAAATATCTGCAGCAACCCAAGTTGCGTTTGCTGTATCTTTTGGAGTCCTTGCAATAGCAGTAATTTCATGTTTTCTGTCTGCTAATTCATTTAAAATTGCTGAGCCAACAAATCCTGTAGCTCCAATAAGTGCGATTTTCATAATATATAAATTTATTTAGTAATAAAAAATGTTACAGTTTGGATTAAAAAAATAGTTTTAAAACTGATTCGAAAAATCTTCCAATGAAATTCCTTCCAGCTGTTTGCTGACATTTTGATTCATTTCGCTGTATAAAACTTCCAAATGCTGATTGATGTTTTTTCCAACAGGGCAATCGGGATTCGGCTGATTTTTTGCAAAACCTAAACCAATCGTTTCAAAGGTCATTTCGAATATTTGTTTTAAAGTCAGATCAGCAGCATTTACTGCCAATTTTGTACCGCCATTTTTTCCTTCTTTACTTTCTACAATATGGTGTGCTTTTAGATTGGCAATTTCTTTTCTGACCAAAACAGGATTTAGATTAATACTTCCCGCAATAAACTCCGATGACAAATAATCATTTGGGAATTTATGGAGCAAAGTAAGAATGTGAATCGTTATGGCAAATTTACCTGAAATCATACTGTAATAAAATATGTTACAAATTTACGTCTTTTTGTAATGCAAAAAACAATTTTAACTTAAAGTTAATTAAAGTAATTAGAAACATAAAATAAAAGTAAAGGAAAATGCACATCATTAATTATGAGTGACGTACAATTTCCTTATTGACTATTTTGATTTTTGATTGATTCCTAGTGAAGAAAAATACACCCATGCTATAAAAAGAAGTTGCATTGGTATTCTGATCCATAAATACGATAAGCCTTTGCCGGTATAATCGGCAGTTTGTAAATTGATATTATGGCTTGCGGCATAAATGTTAGCGGGTAGGAGTAAGATAAAGAATAAAATCAGCAGTTTTCCTGTAAGGATTTTAGTTTTTGGCAGTAGCAATCCAATTGCAGCAATTAATTCTATGATTCCTGTAACAAACACAATAGCATTTGCCCAAGGCAAAAAAGAGATCATCATCGCCATTCCTTTAGCAAAAACAAAATGCCCAACAGCAGTAAATGTCAGCATAGACGCCATGGCTACTCTTCCCGCAAATGCTAATTCAAACCGTTTAGTGGTAAGCCAAATAATAAGCAGTATGGCGATAAAAACTCCAAAAAGCACGATTAAGGTTTCCATATCTTTTTTTTATTGCACAAAGTTGCACAGTAAAGAAGCCTAAAACAATGAACCTAGGTTAATAAATGCGTTTCCTGATTCGGCTTAAAGCTTGTGGAGTAATGCCAATGTAAGAGGCAAGGTATTTTTGCGGAATTTTTTGTATTAAGTGAGGCTGCTCGGTGAATAAGTTAAGATAGCGTTGCTCTGCAGAATCGTTTAGCAAAGAGAGCTCTCTCTTTGATTTTTTAATAAATAAATCTTCGCTTGCTAATCGGCCTATAGTATTGCCAACTTTAGTTTCGGCATAAATGTCCTGAAGATCATTATAAGAAACGCGCCAAAGTATGGTGTCAGAAAGTGCTTCGATAGTGTAGTTTATTGGTAATCTGGTAATAAATGAATCATATCCGCTTGTAAATTCGCCATCAAATACAAAAGTAAACGTTAAGTCTTTATTCTCAGAAGGAACATAATATCTAAGAATTCCTTTTTCTATAAAAGAAAGATAATTTTCTATTTGGCCAGTTTGAAGTATCGCAGTTTTCTTCGAAAATTCCTGACGAATGAGTTTTGACGAAAAGATGTTCCAGTCTTCATCAGAAAGTTTGGTCATTAGTTCAAGATTATCCCTTATTTGCTGCATAGATTTTTCGAATTACATATTAAAAGTAACAAAAAACTCAAAGAGAGGAGATAATTTGTTCAATTCATCAATTTATAATTTCCTATTTTTGTCTTGACGCCATGATATGAACAACTTTATACTAATATTTCTCTTTCTTTCGCTGGGCTTAGTTTTGCAGCACGTAAAACAGTTTCCTACTCATATCTATAAGACGCTCAATAAAATTGTTATTTATTTCTGTCTTCCTGCGATTACTTTATATCATATTCCTAAAATAAAATGGAGCAGCGAATTGCTGTTTCCAATAGGAGCGGGGTGGATTACTTATATTTTGGCTTTTATTTTTTTTCATTTTTTGGGAAGAAGAAATGGCTGGTCAAATAAATTGATAGGATGTTTGATTCTAACGGCTGGCTTAAGCAATAGCTCTTTTCTGGGTTATCCGATTATCGAAGCTTTGTTTGGAAAGAAAGGTTTAGAAACTGCAGTTTTAGTAGATCAGCCTGGAACTTTTGTGGTGGTTTCTACACTTGGCGTTTTTACTGCGGCTTTTTATTCAAAGGGAAGTCCAAACGCATTAGGGATTTTCAAAAAAATCATCACGTTTCCGCCATTTCTGATGTTTGTTTTGGCATGCCTGATGAATATTTTCGATTATAATTTAAATGAAAATATCCAATCTGTATTACTGAAAATCGGAAGTTTAGTAACACCTTTAGCTTTGCTTTCTGTTGGTTTACAATTGACTTTTGATAGAAAAAGCCAGCATTGGAAATTTTTACGACTTGGACTTTTCTTTAAACTGCTTTTAATTCCTTTTGTAATTTTTGTGCTGTATGTTTTTATTTTCAATCAGCATTCTGAAGTTATAAAAATTACGATTATGGAAACTGCTATGGCGCCCATGATCACAGGTGCAATCCTTGCTTCGACTTACGGATTAAAACCAAAACTAAGCAGTATGATGATCGGCTTCGGAATTCCAATTTCTTTTATCACGCTTGCTTTCTGGTATTTTGTGCTGGGTTTTATATAATCTTTAATCGTTGGTTATATTTTTTTAAACACATAGAGACATAGCTTTTTCTTTGTCTAAAAGAGAAGATTAAAAGAAACTAGTTTCTAACACATAGTCTCTGTTTATTAATGCAAGTGAAACGCCTTTTTTAGAATTATAAAAGCTATGTTTCTATGTGTTATAATTGCGCTTCAAATAAGTTTAAAATACTAACTAGATAGAGAATGTAGAATTTTAACTTTTTTTTACCTTTTGAATGTTTTCTAAATGCATTTTTTAGTTAATTTTAGATGAACTAAAAAAATGAAATTATGTCAACATTAAGATTAGGCGATATAGCTCCGGACTTTCACGCAGAGACCACTCAGGGATCAGTTAATTTTCACGAATGGCTAGGAGATTCGTGGGGTGTTTTATTTTCGCATCCAGCAGATTTTACTCCTGTTTGTACAACTGAATTGGGAACTGTGGCGAACTATGTGCCAGAATTCAAAAAAAGAAATACTAAGGTTATCGCTTTGAGTGTAGACGGTTTAGATTCGCACAAAGAGTGGATTAAAGATATCAACGAGACTCAAAATACAGAAGTAAATTTCCCAATTATTGCTGATGAGGATAAAAAAGTAGCTAATTTATATGATATGCTTCATCCAAATGCAAGTGATAAATTTACAGTTCGTTCTGTTTTTGTTATCGGACCAGATAAAAAAATCAAATTAACGCTGACTTATCCAGCTTCAACAGGAAGAAATTTTGACGAATTGCTTCGTGTAATTGACAGTTTGCAATTGACAGCAAACTATAGTGTTGCAACGCCAGCCAACTGGAAAGATGGAGAAGATGTGGTAATTGCACCAGCAATTCCAGATAGCGATATTCCAGCAAAATTCCCAAAAGGACATACACCAATAAAACCTTATTTGAGATTGACTCCGCAGCCGAATAAATAATATTCTGAGTTTCTAAGTTTTGAGATGCTAAGATTCTAAGTTTTTTCAAAATAATGAATATAAAAAGCGCTAAGATTTCATAATGAAATCTTAGCGCTTTACTTTTTACGAAAGTTTAAAAAGAGGCAAGAGAAAAACTTAGAATCTCAGCATCTCAGCATCTCAGAAACTTATTTAGTCGCCAACAAAGCATTCATTTTTTTCTTATCTCCAACAACCCAGAGAATATCATTTTTCTCTAAGATCAAACTAGATTCTGGATTTAGGATACGGTTTCCGTTTCGCTCAATTCCTACGACCATTCCGTCTGTTTTGGCTCTGAATTGGCCGATGCTTTTTTGAATGAATTCATCTTGAGAAACTTCTAGCTGACGTAAAACAATATCGGTTTCTTCTACTTTTGCAGGTGGTTCGGTTTCGTTTTGAGTTAAGAATTTTGTGAATTCTGCAATTTGAGCATCAGTTCCAATTACGCAAATTTCGTCGCCTGGAAATAAACGCTCTGTTTTGGTAGGAATCGGAATTGTGACTTCTCCTCGTTTTATGTAAGCAATATTAATTCCTAATTGTTCACGAATCTTTAATTCCTGTAAAGTCTGTCCAACCAGATTAGATTCCTTTTTAATTTCGAAGAAAGACATGTGTCCGTCCCACGGCATTAAATTGGCATATCGTCTGTCGATTTTTTTGTTTTCACGATCGTTGAGGTTTTTCAAAAAGTGATTTTCAATTTTATGGTATTGCTCATTTAGTTTTTTAGGGAAAATTTGATAAGCTCCGATGGCAATGATAAGTGCTACGAAAGCCACTAAAGGAGAGAAGAAAATATTCAATAAGAATCCGACAAAGAATAAGCCAAGACTCATTCTTATCAAAATCAGCATTAAAAGTGCTCCACGATATTTGCGTTCTTCCCATAACGCTTCGACTTCATCTACTTTAACTCGGCGAAGAGAAAGTGCCCATAAAAATGGTGCAATTACAACTAGCGTAAGCAAAGCTGCCAAAGTATTTCCGAATCTTGTGTCGGCAACCAATGGCGCTACAAATTTAGAAGACAATAATATAATGGCAGTAATAATAATGGTATGAAGAATAATTTGTGTGATCGATGAACGAAGAACAATCTGCCAAGTGCTGACAGATTTAATGGCTTGTGCATTCACGCTATAACGGTTAATGTTCTTAACCCATCTCTTCGGCATTTTAGCCTCTAAGTATAAAGCAAATCCTTCTGAATATTTAATTAAGAATGGAGTAGTAAAGGTGGTAATTGCAGATACAGCCACAATAATTGGATATAAGAAGTCGCTTGTAACTTTTAATGACATTCCGAGAGTGGCTATAATAAACGAGAACTCCCCAATTTGCGCCAAGCTCATTCCGGTTTGAACTGATTGTTTTAACGGCTGACCAGAAATTAATGCTCCAATAGAAGAACTAAAAGCTTTTCCAAAAATGGTCAATAGAGTAATTATAGCTACAGGAAGGGCGTAATTTACCAATGTTACAGGATTAATTAACATTCCGACCGATACAAAGAAAACGGCACCAAAAAAATCTTTTACAGGCTGAATTAAATGTTCAATTTTTTCTGCCATCGTAGTTTCAGCGATAATAGATCCCATGATAAAAGCACCTAACGCTGGAGAGAAACCTACATTTGAAGCAAAAATTACCATCATTAAACATAATGCCAAAGATATAATCAGCAGCATTTCGTCGGTTAAGAGATGTTTTGCTTTTTTGAAAATAGTTGGAATGATAAAAATACCTCCTAAAAACCAGATAATTAAAAAGAAAATAAGTTTTAAAACAGATTGCAGTAATGCGGTTCCAGAAACCTGATCGCTCACGGCAATAGTTGACAGTAAGACAAGCATTAAGATGGCAACGATATCTTCAACGATTAAAGCTCCAAAAACAATTCCAACGAATTTTTTTCCTTTTACTCCCAATTCATCAAAAGCTCTGATGATAATGGTTGTGGACGAAATAGAAAGTGTTGCGCCCAAGAAAATACTGTCCATTTTTCCCCAACCCATCCATTGTCCGACTGCGTAGCCAATTACGGTCATAAACAAAATCTGGGTTATGGCGGTGACAGACGAAGTCCCTCCAACCTTCATTAGTTTCTTAAAGCTGAATTCGAGTCCTAAACTAAAAAGTAAAAATATAACCCCAATTTCGGCCCAGACTTCGACACTTTTCATGTCGGTTATAGATGGGAAAAAATCAAAATGGTTTCCGGCTAAAAATCCTGCGATCAGGTAACCTAAAACCAAAGGTTGTTTTAATTTTTTAAATAATAGAACGGCAATTCCGGCAGTCATCAGGATTAATCCCAAATCACTAATTAATGGTTGTAAGTGGTGTGTACTTTCGGCTGCGGCATTTAATGCAATCATATAAAAACGTGGTATTTTTTTTAAGTGGCTGATCCAGTTTTTTATTTCAAATGAAATGCACGAACTCCAGTCGAAAATGAAAAGGAGTATAATCTGGATTTAGCCTCTGGATTTAATAAAAAAAAGCTATCTCGATAAAGATAGCTTTTTTTGGTAAAATATTTGGTATTTTTCTTAGATTCCTGTGTAATTACTAGGAGTTATAGCTAATAATTCTGCTCTAACAGCATCTGAAACTTCTAGAGTTGCAATGAAATTATGAATTGCATTTTTGTCAATTGCTTCATTGGTTCTTGTTAAACCTTTTAAAGCTTCGTAAGGGTTCGGGTAAGCTTCACGACGTAAAATAGTCTGAATAGCTTCAGCAACTACAGCCCAGTTTTTCTCTAAATCTTCAGCAAATTTACCTTCGTTTAAAAGTAATTTATTTAAACCTTTCAAAGTCGCTTCAAAAGCAATAATGGTATGTCCAAACGGAACACCAACATTACGTAAAACAGTACTGTCAGTTAAGTCACGCTGTAATCTTGAGATAGGTAATTTTGCAGAAAGATGCTCGAAAATAGCATTTGCAATTCCTAAGTTTCCTTCAGAGTTTTCAAAATCAATTGGGTTTACTTTATGAGGCATTGCAGATGAACCAATTTCTCCAGCTTTGATTTTTTGTTTGAAGTAGTCCATTGAAACATACGTCCAGATATCACGATCTAAATCGATGATAATCGTGTTGATTCTTTTTAAAGCATCAAAGAAAGCAGCAAAATGATCGTAATGCTCAATTTGAGTGGTTGGGAAAGAATGTTTTAAACCAAGATCTGTTTCAACAAATTTATTTCCAAATTGTTTCCAGTCAATTTGTGGGTATGCTACGTGGTGCGCATTAAAGTTTCCTGTTGCTCCTCCAAATTTAGCTGCAAACGGAATATTGAACAACAAACGCATTTGCTCTTCTAAACGCTCTACGAAAACCAAAATTTCTTTTCCTAAACGAGTAGGAGAAGCTGGCTGTCCGTGCGTGCGAGCTAACATTGGAATGTCTTTCCATTCAACACTTAATTCTTTTAATTTTGCAATTACAGCAATTAAAGTTGGCATATAAACTTGCTCAAACGCTTCTTTTGTTGAAAGCGGAATGGCAGTATTATTAATATCTTGAGACGTTAATCCGAAGTGAATGAACTCTTTGTATTGAGATAAACCTAATTTCTCAAAAGCATCTTTTATAAAGTATTCAACCGCTTTTACGTCGTGGTTGGTTACTTTTTCTGTTTCTTTAATCCAAAGAGCATCTTCAGTTGAGAAGTTTTTGTAGATGTTTCTCAAGCTTTCAAATAAACTAGAATCAATACCTTGCAATTGTGGCAATGGAATTTGGCATAAAGCAATGAAGTATTCCACTTCAACCAAAACGCGGTATTTTATTAAAGCTTCTTCAGAGAAGAAAGGTGCTAAATTTTGAGTTTTATTTCTATATCTTCCGTCAATTGGCGATATAGCATTCAATTCGTTTAGAGTAGTCATTGTGATGTTGTTTTTTCGAAAGGTGCAAATATAAGCTATTGTTAAAACTTCTGAAAGCTATATTGATGCTTAAATTATGGTTTTGAAAATTTTATCCCAAATTGTAAAGTAAAAACCATAATTGTGAGACTCATTTTTATGATGATCATTATGGAATTTAGTAGTCGAAATCCATTTTGTGAAGTAATTGCGGTACCAGAAAGATGGAAAGATATCTTTTTTTAAATGTCCGAATATTCCATAAGACAGATTTAGAACAAGATAAATGATGATGCTCAAATAATTAAACTTCAAAATTGTAATTAAAAATAGCCATATAAAACCAAAGCCTAGAGTTTCTATCGGATGAAGCACATATAAACTGTAAACGTTCGTTTCTACATGGGTGTGATGCAGTTTATGAATTGGGTAAAGCCATTTTAAATGATGTACCAGATAATGAAAAACGAACATGAAAAGATCCATTAAAAGAATCAATAAAAGTGTATCAAAAATGATAAGTTGAATAGATGCCGAAAAATCTATTTTTAGGATTCCGTAGCGATATAATTCGAAACCAATTAAAGTGATGAATGTATTGCAAAGCAGTGTAGAAAGTACCCATTTTCGATCTTTATGTTTTAAAAAAGTGTTTTCAGGTTCCAATATTTTTCCAATTAAAATTGATAAAACAACTAGCAGTGAGTTTTCAATTAAAAAGAAAACAAAGAGCCAGCCAATATTAAATTGGAATAATTGATGCAACCAGCTTTCAAAAATCATGTTGTTTTTTCTAAGTTCAGTAATTTTTCTCTTAAATCGGCAACTCCTTCTGAAGCAAATTTGGCAATGGTTTCAACTTTATTGCGAAGGTTCGGAATTGAAATAGGTTTCGGATCTATATAAAAAACAGGAGTTGTGCTTGGAGTATAAGAAATTAATCCAGCAGCAGGATAAACTTGAAGCGAAGTTCCAATTACAGCAAAATAATCTGCAGTTTCAGTAATGTCAATGGCTTCCTCGAGTGCAGGAACTTCTTCACCAAACCAAACAATATGTGGGCGCAATTGATGTCCGTTTGCATCAAAATCTCCAGTAAGCAAATCTTCTGTCCAATCTAAAATCAGGTTTTTATTTTGAGTGCTTCGTACTTTTAGTAATTCTCCGTGCAAATGCAAAACGTTTGTACTTCCTGCGCGTTCATGAAGATCGTCAACATTTTGCGTGATAATCTGCACGTCGAAGTCTTTTTCCAATTCAGCCAAAATAATATGACCCAAATTCGGATTTACTTCTTTTAACTGTTGGCGTCTTTTATTATAAAAATCTAAAACCAACTCTTGATTTTTATGCCAGCCTTCTGGAGTGGCAACTTCCATCACATCGTGTCCTTCCCATAAACCATCGCTATCGCGAAAAGTTTTAATGCCGCTTTCGGCACTGATTCCTGCTCCTGTTAAAACAACAAGTTTCTTTTTCATTCTTAGTTTTTTAAAAGATAAAAATAGTGATTTCTTTATTCAAATGTTTAGTAAATAGTAAGGAGAGGCTACACTTTTTTGAATAAAATAATGGGGGTTTATACGCTTTGTCTCTCTTTCTGAATTGTTTAATTTTAATGTTCTGTTTGGTAAAAGCGATTCAACATGATTTTAATTCAATTTACAGGGCTTTCTGGTTCAGGAAAAACAACATTGGCTGAGAATGTCAGGCATCTGTTGCTTCAGAATAATTACGAAGCAGAGATAGTAGATGGCGATGTTTATAGGCAGACAATCTGTAAAGATTTGGGATTTTCTAAAGAAGATCGATGCGAAAATGTACGACGTCTTTTTAACGTTGGTAGAAGTTTGATCGAGGAAAATAAAATCGTTTTGATGTCAGTTATAAATCCCTATGAAAATGTTAGAAGTGAATTAAGAGCTTTTGAATTTGTAAAAACAGTATTTCTAGATTGTTCTATTGCTAATTTAATAGAAAGAGACCCGAAAGGATTATACAAAAGAGCTTTACTTCCAGACCATGATCAAAATAAAATTAGAAGTTTTACGGGGATAAGTGATGTTTTTGAAATTCCAGAAAAAGCAGATTTAGTATTAAAAACAGATTCTGAAACGGTTTCGGTTTCTGCCAATAAACTATACAATTTTATAATTAGCAATTTAAATTTTTAAGGCTTATGAATCCTTCTTCTTGTCAGCTTCCCATTTCTTTTTCGATAGAAAAACTGCAAAATGATTTATTGACTTGTGAAAATAATCTCTGGACGCCACATTTTAATACTTATCGATATGAGGGAAATTGGACAAGCGTTTCTTTGCGGTCACAATCTGGTTTAGAAACCGATATACTTTCTTTTGCTGACAAAGAATATAAAAACACGCCTTTGCTTGACAGCTGTCCTTATTTTAAAGAAATAATGGATTGGTTTCAGTGTGAAAAAGAAGCGGTGAGACTATTAAGACTTGGACCTCAAAGCGAAATTAAAGAACACGTTGACAATGATACTTCTTATGAAGATGGTTTTTTCAGAATTCATGTTCCTATTGTTACGAACTCTGAAGTTTATTTTTATGTAGATAAAAAACTAGTTCCAATGAAAATGGGAGAGTGCTGGTATGCCAATTTTCAATTACCACATAGTGTTCAGAACAAAAGTGCTGAACCTAGAATTCACTTAACGCTTGATTGCATCAGAAATGATTGGTCTGATGAATTGTTTTCTAAAATGGGTTTTGATTTGAATTTTGTACCCAAGAGACAATATTCAGATGAGGTTAAGCGGCAGATTATTGCAGAGCTTTTAAGAAATCCATCTGAAACTAACGCTAAGATTATTGCCGAAATTCAATCACAAATGAATTTATAAAAATGAAAAATATGCAGCATCTTATTTCAAATTGGATTCCGATTAAATTGATTGAAAAAGAAAATGAAGTCTATTTTGAATGGATTTATCTTTCAGACATACCTTTTGCAGATCCTTTTTTTGACGAAACAATTGCAAAATGCAGAAGTCACAGCTATAATTCAAAGCGGTTTAAATTAATAAGTACGGTTGAAAATCTTATTGATTGGTCTAAAGAACTCGATTTTGTAGAATTGAAAGGATTGATCTTTCATGTATCAAGATGTGGATCTACCATGTTGAGTCAGTCCTTGGCAACTTCGTCTGAAAATATAATGGTTTCTGAAGCACCTATTATTGATGAAATTTTAAGAAGTGATGCTTTTAATGAGAATACAAAAACAATTTTGCTGGAATCGGTTATTAGATTGCTTGGACAGAAGAGATTTGAAGAACAAAAGAATCTTATTGTAAAATTGGACGCGTGGAGTATTTTTAAGGCTTCTTATCTTAGGTCTGTTTTTCCTGAAATTCCTTTTGCGTTATTGTATCGAAATCCAGGAGAAGTTTTAAGATCGCATCAAAAGCAAGCTGGGATGCATATGGTGCCAAATATAATTCCGTCAAGCGTTTTTGGAATTGCTTCTAAAGAAATTCAAGAGCTGAGTTTACAGCAATATCAAGCTTTGGTTTTAGAAAAGTATTTTCAAGGTTTTCTGGATTTTTATGAAATTGACAGCAATGTAATTATGCTCAATTACAATGATGGAATGAAAAATGTCATTGAACGATTTATATCTTTTATTGATGTCGATTTTTCTGAAAATGAAATAAATCTAATGTTGGAACGTCTTAAAAAACATTCTAAAAATGAAAATGCTGTTTTTACGGGAGATTCATATAAAGATGATCTTTTGTCTGTAGATTTAGTTCAGCTCAATGTATTACACAAAAAACTTAATAGCAATTTTATTGCAGATTTGGCAGAGTGAAAAATCTGTTGAAACCTTCTTTCCCTTTTATTTATTATTTTTGCGCCAAACTTAAATAAAATGATTGATTTAGATTACCTCGCATTCTTAGAAAATATATTGACTGAAAACAGAAAAGCTAATTTTTTAAAAGTACTAGAAAATAGAACAAAACATTTTACAGTTGCAGTAGAAGATGTTTATCAGATGCATAATACAAGCGCGGTAATGCGAAGCTGTGAAGTTTTTGGAATTCAAGAGTTAAATGTAATCGAGCAGCGTTTTGGAAAAAGAATCGATAAAGAAATTGCTTTAGGTGCGCAAAAATGGGTTGACATCAATCGATTTGATTCAGTTTCAGGATGCCTTTCTGATTTAAGAAGTAAAGGGTATCAAATTATTGCAACAACTCCGCACGAGAAAGACTGTATGTTGGAAGATTTCGATATTACAAAACCAAGCGCCTTATTCTTCGGAACTGAAAAAGAAGGTTTGTCAAAAGAAATTATGGACAACGCCGATGGTTTCTTAAAAATACCAATGGTTGGTTTCACAGAAAGTTTAAATATTTCTGTTTCTGCCGCAATTATCATTCAAAGCTTAACGAACAGACTTAGAAGATCTGATATCGATTGGAAATTGTCTGAAGAAGAGATTTTGGTAAAAAGATTAGATTGGGCTAAAAATTCAATTCGAGATATTAAAAGAATTGAAGCTCGTTATTACCAAGATAATCCTAAATAATTTTTTAAGGTTCTAAGATGCTAAGATTCTAAGGTTCTAAGAAAAAAACTTAGTATCTCAGAATCTTAGCAACTTAGCATCTTAAAATTTACTTTTTCAGAAAAAGAACAAAACCTAAAATACTCACAATTAAAATTGAAAGCGCGGCCAAAACAGTCGCTAAATCCCGAATATTTTTTCCTGCCCAATCCATAAATAAAAATTTATGAAGAATGGCAAAAGAATAGCCTTCAACTAGATCTGAATTATCGACAACCGCGGCCAACCTTGATGTTGAGGTTTCAATAAAATAAGTTGTTTTTTCTGGCGTGTCATAGGCCAATTTCACGACAGGAAGCCTTTTGTTTACAAAACCATATTCTCTGCTATCAAAATCGGTTAAAACTTTTGACTCAAGCAATTTTATATTTTCAAAAGAAGGTTGAGAATCATCTTCTGAAGTATCAATCATTTCGCAACAAGAAGCTTTTGGAGTTCCGTCAGTAAAATAATAAGCTAAAAACTCAGCATATTCTAAATCGAGATTTGGTGCAACTTTATTTGTTGTGGCATTAATGTAAACCACTTCAGATTTTGAATCTTCTTTTTTATTCCATTTTGAATCTGATTTTGGTATTTTGAACCTTTTAGTTTCTTTTTCAAGCAATTGACATCTATAATAAGTAGAGTCATTCAATGTAATTAAACTGATGTTTTGAAAACGATTCCAATCTAAATTAAGATTATTGTTTGCACTAGGAATTTCTTTGGTCACAAAAGTTGGTTCGTAAACCATTTGCGATAACGTGTAAGGCGCCCATTTTGTAGTCGCATGATACGCACCGCTAAAAGCAAAAGTCAAAGTAAAAAGCGAAACCCAGATTCCAATTTGACGATGGTATTTTCTCAATCCTTTTTTTGGCGTTAAACTATCTGTTTTTTTGAATTGTTTCCAAAGCAAACCATAAATTAGAATCCCGCTCAAGGCAGAAAACCCAATAATTGACAATAAGAAAATCATTGTAATAATTCGGATGCTATTGTTGCTTATGGCATCTATAAAAGACCAATTGTGAAAAGTGTCGAAAAACCAGATAAAAGCTTGTCGAGAAATTGGGTTATAAGTTGCCAGTTTGCTAGATGAGGTTTCTACATATACTTGCATAGCATCTGAACGGTCAAAGCTTAATTTATAAACTGGTAAATACCGATTTACATATTTGTATTGTGCAGTAAATTCGGTTAGAATTTCAGTATTTTTTACAGGACTTTTTTGATCGTCTAAGAAATAACGAGAAAGCCATTCGGCATATTTTTGATCTCCGTTTTCTAGTTTTTTAGCAGTCGAAACATTATAATACCAAAGTTCGCCAAGAATAGTTTTTATTTGATAATAAGTTGAATTATTAAAAGTGACAATTCTAAAATTTTTGAATTGCGATATTTCATTTTTCAGTAAAACCTCTTGAATAGAATAATGCAATTGATTTTTATCGATAATGGCTTGTTCGATTTTGTCATGAGCAATTTCAGGTTTGAAAAAGTGCGCCATAAATGGATGCATCAAACCAGAAAATGTCCAGAAAATTACCGGAACAATTGTAATCAATCCAATAACACGATGCCATTTGTACATGTTTTGTTTGACTTTTTTGATGAATTTGGAATCTTTTTTCAAAGATTTTTTATTGGTTTCTTTATTCATAGTTAATTTTTTTTTGCCACAGATTTAAAAGATTAGAAAAGATTATTTAATCTGTGTTAATCATTTTAATCAGTGGCTAAATATTATTTTTTTAATGAAAAATTATATTGAATTCCGAACACAAAAGTCCTTGGCGCGGCAGCTGTATAAGTAGGCTGAGCATTGGCAACATTGGTTCTGGTAACATTGTAAGCGTACAATTTATCAGTAAGATTTAGCACGTTTCCGTAAACCTCAATTTTTTTCCATTGATAACCAATTCGTGCATTGAAAATATTGTAGCAGTCATATTTTACGGTATTAATCTGATCTTGATAATAACTGCCCACAAGTTGCCATTCTAGTGATGTTCTTAAATTTGGAAGCCAGTTTGGATAATAACTCACTTCTGAATTTCCTGACCATTTTGGAGCCGATGGCATTTCTTTTCCGTTTAAATCTTGAATCGGATCGGATGGTTTGTCTGAAAGTTTAAAATCAATATAAGTATGTTGCGCATATGTACCGCCAAGACGAATATTGAATTGTTTTGATGGTTTGTATGAAGCGCCAAATTCGATTCCTTTATGACGGGTTTCTCCAGCTGAACGATAATCGGTTGAATTGTCTGGAAGTTTGATGTTTAGCAATTCATTCTTGCCTTCCATATAATAAAAAGCATAATCAAGGTTTAGCTTATTTTCGAAGAAAGAAAGCCATCCGCCAATTTCATAATTATCAAAATCTGCAGGTTTCAGGTTATAATAAAATTCGGCAGGAACGCCTGATGTGCCGCCAGTTCCCGGTTTAGCTCTGAAAATTGAAGTAATTCCTGGAGGCGCAAAACCTTGAGAATAATTGCCATAAAACCCCGCAAATTCTACAGGATTGTAATTAGCTCCAGCTTTAAAAGTAAATTTGTCATATACTTTGCTTCCTGTAGAAAGATCAATTGCATTATCATAATTCACTTTCATATTGTCATAACGTCCGCCAACAGTAACAATTAATTTCTCAATTGGATTGAAACTGATTTGCGCATAACCCGCAGTGTTAAAAATATCAGCTGTATAATCTGAAAGTTTAGAATCAGGATGTTCGGCAATAATTTCATACGAATCTACCGTTTGTTTTCCTGGCTGTCCTGGATTCAAATTGGCTTTTAAATCAATTACATACGACCAATAGGTTACAGGAGAATAATCGTATAAAGCTCCGGCAACAAGTTTGGTGTTTAAAAAATCAAATTTTTGAGTGTGTTGTCCTATTGCACCGTAACTTTTAAAGTTGTTTGAATTTACTTCACCTTTGGCTGTTGTTGGATTTACAGTCGGGCTCCATTTGATTCCGTATGACGGATTCTGACCTAATTTATTGTCACGCAAATAAGCGGTAATGTAACTGTTTGAATTGCTATTCCAGTCATGTTCTAATGTTAAACGAGTTCGCAAAGCATCAGATTTTCTATAAGTAAAATCAGAAGTGCTTTTGTAAGTTCTGTTGTTGAAAGCTTCTTCATTAACAGTTCCGCTCATGTCAGAATAATATTTTCCGTACATCGTATTGCTGATCAGTCGGGTAGAAGGCGAGATGTTGTAATCAATTCTAGCATTCAGATTATCTTTATTGTAATCAGAATAGGTCATCCAGCCATTTTCCTGTAAACTTGAAATCCCTGCAATATGAAAACCAACTTTTCCAATTGTGGCGCCACCTGCGGCCTGAAATCTTCTGTAGCCATAATTGTCAGCTTGAATCCCGAATTTAAATTCAGGATCAACTGGAGGTTTTATCGAAATTAAATTGATAGTTCCGCCAACAGCTTCTGGTCCGTATAAAGAAGAAACAGGACCCTTTACAACTTCAATACTTTGCAGATTGTATTGGTTTATTTCCAATAATGCATTGTGGTTGAAAATTCCCATTGGACGAATTGGCAATCCGTCTTCCAGATATAAATAATAAGCATTTGTGGTCATAGGCTGACGAATAGACATCATGTGCTGTTCGTTTCCTAGATTTACCATCAAGACTCCGGGAGTTTTATTTATGATTTCGTAAACTGCTGTAGCCTTGGTTTCATTGATAGTTTTTGCAGTCAATTTACTGATCGCAACTGGAGTTTCTTTTCTCAAAGTTGCTGTACGATTTGCCGTTACAAAAACATTTTCAAGTTCTTGCTTTGTTGTGTCTTGCTCGGTTTTGTTTTGTGCAAAGACACATTGCCCTATGATTAATAGGGTAAAGTATATTTTTTTCATTTTGAATTATATAAATTAAAGCTGTAAGCTATAGGCAATACGCCGTAAGCTATGAACTGTAAGTCTTATAGTTAAGACTTTTAAAATTTATATAAAATAGGATGGAGGGTGAAAAATTGAATTTGCTATTGCAATAGGTTTTTTATCGAATGAAGCGAAAATTTTTGCTTTTGATTCGATAAGTCCCGTTAATTTGAAATTGTTTAAGATTGAAGTTTGAATGTAAATTACTTCTGCTTTTTCTTTCAGATTGTTTTGCATTCTTTTTTCGTTATCTGCGTATTTTTTTAAGCTTTTTTGAAGTTCACAACGACCATTACAGCTGTTGAAAACCATTTTGCGTTGTACACAGATTGTTTTAGAAATTTCTTCCTGATTTAATTTGAATGAGGTATAAACAAAGAAACTGCCAAAAGACGGAACTAATAGCATGCAAGAAAGAAATATGACGAAAAGTCGTTTCAAAATATGTTTCGTTGTTTTTGAGAGCAAAAGTACATTTTAAATTTATTTGCAAGAACGATTTTTGTCATTTAATGTAAAAAAAGAACAACTGGAGGGATTAGAAAAGAAAAACCCGACAGATTTTTGAAATCTGTCGGGTCTACTTATGTTTGCTATTTGAAATAGAAATTATTAGTTAATCAAAATCCAAGTTCCTTCAGCGATTAAAGCTTCTGCTTTTTTGTACTTCATTGTTTCCGTTTTACCAGTAGCAACTTCTTGAACTACAACAGTATCGTTTCTGTTGATTTTTGGCATATCTCTAACGATAGTTTCAGTAACTTGGCGTTGTTGAGTTTCTCCAGCTTCACGGTTGATGCTCTCACTGTTTGGGATTTCGTCTTTACTTAATTGTAAATTTTCTTTTGGACGAGCCACTTCTCTTGCTTCGTGAATTTCAGGAACGTTTTGAGCTGGCAAATCACCTTTGAATAAGAATGAAATAACTTCTTTGTTAACGTTGTCTAACATTCCTCTAAACAAATTGAAAGCTTCTAATTTGTAAATAAGCAATGGATCTTTTTGTTCGTGAACAGCCAATTGAACAGATTGTTTTAATTCGTCCATTTTACGTAAATGTTTTTTCCAAGCTTCATCAACAATAGAAAGCGTGATGTTTTTCTCAAAATCAGCAATCAATTGAGCACCTTCGCTATCGTAAGCTTTTTTCAAGTCTGTTACCACATTCAAAGTTTTGATTCCGTCAGTAAATGGAACTACAATTCTTTCAAAATGATTGTTTGGCTCTTCGTAAACTCCTTTGATAATTGGGAAAGCTTCTCTTGCGCTTCTTTCAGTTTTTTCTGTGTAGAATGCTAAAGCTTCTTTATATACTTTTCCTGTAACTTCGATATCATTTAATTTCGTGAAATCAGCTTCTGAAATTGGAGATGTGATTCCGAAATAACGAATTAAATCAAATTCAAATCCTTTAAAATCATTTGCTACTTTATTATTGCTTACAATTAATTCGCAAGTATCATAAAGCATGTTTGCGATATCCAGTTTCAAACGCTCTCCGAACAATGCGTGACGACGACGTTTGTAAACTACTTCACGTTGAGAGTTCATTACGTCATCATATTCTAATAAACGTTTACGAACACCAAAGTTGTTTTCTTCTACTTTTTTCTGAGCGCGTTCGATAGATTTAGTCATCATAGAATGCTGAATCACTTCACCTTCTTTTAATCCCATTCTATCCATTACTTTCGCAACTCTTTCAGAACCAAATAAACGCATTAAGTTGTCTTCAAGAGAAACGTAGAATTGAGAACTTCCTGGGTCTCCTTGACGACCAGAACGACCACGTAACTGTCTGTCTACACGACGAGAGTCATGACGCTCTGTACCTACGATTGCCAAACCTCCCGCAGCTTTTACTTCTGGAGATAATTTAATATCGGTACCACGACCAGCCATGTTTGTTGCAATAGTTACAACTCCAGCTTTACCAGCTTCTTCAACGATTTGTGCCTCTTGCTTGTGCATTTTAGCATTCAATACGTTGTGAGTGATTCCTCTCATTTTAAGCATACGGCTTAATAATTCTGAAATCTCTACAGAAGTTGTTCCAATCAATACAGGTCTTCCTGCTTGAGATAATTCAGTAACGTCTTCAATTACAGCGTTAAATTTCTCACGCGTTGTTTTGTAGATGTAATCTTCTTTGTCAATTCTTGCAATTCCGCGGTTTGTTGGAATTTCAACAACATCTAATTTATAAATCTGCCATAACTCTCCTGCTTCTGTAACAGCTGTACCAGTCATACCAGCCAGTTTGTTGTACATTCTGAAATAGTTCTGTAATGTAACAGTTGCAAAAGTTTGAGTTGCAGCTTCGATTTTTACGTTTTCTTTTGCTTCGATCGCTTGGTGAAGACCATCAGAGTAACGGCGTCCGTCCATGATACGACCTGTTTGCTCATCGACAATCATAATTTTGTTGTCCATGATAACATACTCTACATCTTTTTCGAATAAAGCGTAAGCTTTTAAAAGTTGAGTAAGAGTATGGATACGCTCGCTTTTTACTCCGAAATCTTGGAATAATCTTTCTTTAGCTTCAGCTTCAGCGTCTTTATCTAATTTTTGTTTTTCAATCGCTGCGATTTCTGTACCAATGTCTGGTAAAACGAAGAAATCTGCATCTGTATCTCCAGAAAGGTATTTAATACCATTGTCTGTCAATTCTACTTGATTGTTTTTTTCTTCAATCACAAAATACAAAGCTTCGTCTACTTTGTGCATTTCGCGATTGTTATCTTGCATGTATTGATTTTCAGTTTTTTGAAGCAATTGTTTAATTCCTTCTTCACTTAAAAATTTAATTAATGCTTTATTTTTAGGTAAAGATCTGTAAGCTCTTAATAATAAGAAACCACCTTCTTTAGTATTTCCTTCTTTGATTAATTTTTTAGCTTCAGCTAAGAAACCATTTGCTAACTGACGTTGTTGTGCAACTAAGTTTTCGATTTTTGGTTTCAATTCGTTGAATTCGTGACGATCTCCTTGAGGAACTGGGCCAGAAATGATAAGCGGTGTTCTAGCGTCATCAATTAATACAGAGTCAACCTCGTCGACAATTGCAAAATTGTGTTTTCTCTGAACTAAATCGCTTGGCGAGTGCGCCATGTTATCTCTTAAGTAGTCAAAACCAAACTCGTTGTTAGTTCCGTAAGTGATATCGGCGTCGTATGCTTTCTTTCTTTGTTCTGTACTTGGCTGGTGATTATCGATACAGTCAACAGATAAACCGTGGAATTCAAATAAAGGAGCTTTCCATGTGCTATCACGTTTTGCCAAGTAGTCATTCACCGTTACTAAGTGAACTCCGTTTCCTGTCAAAGCGTTTAAGTAAAGTGGAAGGGTAGCAACTAAAGTTTTACCTTCTCCTGTTTGCATTTCGGCAACTTTACCTTCGTGTAGTACCATACCACCAATTAACTGAACATCATAGTGAATCATGTCCCAAGTGATGTCTTTTCCAGCAGCATTCCATTTGTTAGCCCAAATTGCTTTGTCACCTTCAATAGTAATATATGTTTTTGTTGCTGAAAATTCGCGGTCTTTTGGAGTTGCAGTAACCTCGATATGTGAGTTTTCTTTAAAGCGGCGAGCCGTTTCTTTTACTACAGAAAATGCTTCTGGAAGAATTTCCAATAAAGTTTTTTCAGAGATTTCATAAGCCTCTTTTTCAAGAGCATCTATAGCATCGTAAATGTCTTCTCTTTTATCGATGTCTTCGATGTTTTCTACTTCAGCTTTAAGCGAAGCAATTTTAGCATCTTTATCAGCTCTAGCTTCTTTGATTTTATCTTTAAAATAAACGGTTCTTCCTCTTAATTCGTCGTTTGATAGACTCATTAAAGGAGTTTCGAATGTTTTAATTTTATTTAAGTAAGGTTGTAAAGCTTTGACATCTTTCTGCGACTTATCGCCGACAAAGACTTTAATAATACTGTTTATGAAACTCATGATTTATTGTATTTCTTTATTATATAATATGTATTTGAACCAAAAAAAAAGTCTCTATGATGAGAGACTTTTTCCTTTGGTTTATTTTTTAATATTCATCCTCATTCCAAAGATAATCTTCGTCTGTTGGATAATCAGGCCAAATTTCTTCCATTGATTCATATATCTCACCTTCGTCTTCGATTGATTGAAGGTTTTCTACTACCTCTAATGGAGCACCTGCTCTAATGGCGTAGTCAATAAGTTCATCTTTGTTAGCAGGCCATGGCGCATCACTTAAATAAGATGCTAATTCTAATGTCCAATACATCTGTTATCTGTTTAGTTTGTGCAAAAATAAATTTTTTACTGAAAAAGACAAGTAAATTTTGATTTATTTTAATAAAATTTAAGAACGTCTCTTTTTAAATCCCAAAAATGAATTTTAAATCCCAAAATTTAAATTCCAAATTCCAATAAAAAGCCTTTGAATACCAGTGACTTAAACTCCAAACTCCAATTTATAATCGAAGTTTTTTTTCTTTTTTTAAATTCGAAAAGAATTTAATTCTTCCTTTGGAATTTCCAGAAAATTTATTTTCTGGGTATCCATTTCACTTCATCCGCTTTTAAGTCTGAGGACAACTTTCGTGCCAAGACAAAAAGGTAGTCAGAAAGTCGGTTTAAATAGGTGATTGCTATTTCAGGAACATGTTCATTATGACTTAAATGCACTGCTAAACGTTCTGCGCGACGGCAAATACAGCGTGCTATATGACAATGTGACACGGTTGGATGGCCTCCAGGTAAAACAAAATGAGTCATTGGCGGAAGACTTTCGTCCATTTTATCTATTTCGTTTTCTAATAATTCAATATCCGAATCAATTATGCCTAGATTTTCTAAGCGTAGTTTTCCGTTTTTTAAAACTTCTTTTTCCTGTGGAGTTGCCAAAATGGCACCAACCGTAAAAAGGCGGTCTTGAATTTCGATTAAAATAGTTTTGTAATGCGAATCCATTTCTTGATCGCGGATTAATCCGATATAAGAATTTAGTTCGTCGACAGTTCCATAACTGTCAATTCTGATATGGTCTTTTGGTACTCGAGTTCCTCCAAAAAGAGCCGTTGTTCCTTTGTCGCCTGTTTTGGTATATACTTTCATTTTTTTTTAAGATGCTAAGGTTCTGAGATGCTAAGATTCTAAGTTTTTCTTTCTTTGAGCTTATTTTTTTGCTTTGTCGAAAGCTGTTAGGATCGTGCTAAAATTATAAGTTTTCTTTTGCGATTAAACGATTAATCAAATAAACGATTAAACAGTTTTTCTTGTGTCACTTTCAATCAGTCCATCTCTTAAACGAATAATTCTATGCGCATAAGCAGCGATATCTTCTTCGTGAGTTACTAGAATTACAGTATTTCCTTGTGCGTGAATATCTCCAAAAAGCTTCATGATTTCTACTGAAGTTTTACTGTCTAAGTTTCCTGTTGGCTCATCGGCTAAAATAATCGATGGTTTGTTTACTAAAGCTCTTGCGACTGCAACACGCTGGCGCTGTCCTCCAGAAAGCTGATTTGGCTGGTGATCCATTCTGTCTGCGAGATTAACCTGTTTTAAAACTTCGGTTGCACGGGCTATTCTTTCAGATTTTCCATAACCAGCATAAATCATTGGCAAGGCAACATTATCTAAAGCAGTAGTTCTTGGTAAAAGATTGAAGGTCTGAAAAACGAAACCAATTTCTTTGTTTCTAATTTCGGCCAGTTCATCATCTTTCATTTTGCTGACATCTTTTCCATTTAAAATATAACGACCCGAAGTTGGTGTGTCTAAACAGCCTAATAAATTCATTAATGTAGATTTTCCTGATCCGGAAGGCCCCATTAAAGCAACATATTCGCCTTTTTGTATTTCTAGATCTATTCCTTTTAAAACATAAACGATTTCGTTTCCTAAAGTAAAATTTCGTTTTATGTCGGTTATTTTAATTAATGGTTCAGCCATTTGAGTTTACAATTTTGGATTTAAAAGTACAAAACACTTTTGAATAAGTAGTTGATAATTGGTTTTTGTTACAAAATCACTTACGCTAATAAACGTATCGAAACGAGTAATAAAATATGATTTTCAAAAGCAAAAGAGTTATATGATTTGGTTTTAATTTTGTGTAATTCGCATTATTTTTAATGTTTTATAGTTTTAATATGTTTTTTGTTTTTAAAATGTGACAATAATGTAATTTATTAAAATTGGTATTAAGTAAATTTGATATATAAATTAATTAAATAACTAAGATTATGAAAAATATAAAAATAGCTATAGGAATTGCATTACTAGTATTAGGGTTTGCATCGTGTAAAGATGAAAAACAAGAAAAAGCTCAAAAAACAGTTGAGAACTATGTAATCTACGTTGATTCTGTTAAAAATGTGGCAGCAGCCGATTTAAAAGACAATTGGAAAAGTGTAGAAGCCGAATATGACAGAAGATCTCTGGAAGCGCAAGCTGCTTTAGCAGATATCAAAGATAATGCTGCTGCAACTGAAAAAGTAAATGCAAGTAAAATTAAATACGAGGAATTTAAAAATGAAATGACCGCCCAATTTGCCCCTCCAGCTCCTAGTCCGAAACAACAATTAAGAGACGCCCTGTTTGGTGCAGGAAAAATTGGTGACGATATGAGTTTCAGTTGGGTAAATGCTCAAAATATTCATAGCGTTTATCAGCAGTTTGTTCATACTGTAGAAAATAATAAAGACAGATATTCTCGAGAAGACTGGGATGAAATTAAATTAATGTATGAAGCTCTTGATAGTCGTAAAAATACAGTTGAGAAAGAAGGTTTGTCGGCAGAAGATAACCGAAAAATTGCTGGTTTAAAAATCAAATTTGCACCAATGTATACTGTAAATAGAATGGGAGCGAAGTCTGAAGAAAATAAAGACGCAAAAAAATAAGATTTTAATATGTTTTCAATTAAACAAAAAGACGATCATTTTTGATCGTCTTTTTTTATGCTCGTATTATAAAATGTTCTTTCGGCTGTTCTCTTCTAAAGAATACAAATCCCCATTGAAAAGTATCAATTGTGACTTTTACCATCGGATGATTTTTAATTAGTTCCCAAGCTTCTTCCATTTCGGGAGACCAATGAATATCGTCGAAAATCCAAACAGAATCATTGTCGATAGTTGGCAGTAAAAGATCAAAATATGCTAAAGTTGCTTTTTTAGAATGATTCCCGTCAAAATATATCAGATTGTAATTTGTGGCTTGAATGTTCTCAGAAACTAAAAAAGATTCAAATTCAGAAATTACATTTTCAACATTCTTACAATCAAATTCAGCCAATTGATTTTGGGCAACATTTGCGGTATTTGGGCAGCCTTCAATTGTAACTACTTTTGCTTTCGGATTTCCTAAAGCCAAAGCAGAAGTTGCTAAGCCTAAAGAAGTCCCTATTTCGAGGATGTTTTCTGGCTGAAAATAATTGGTAACTCGAAACAATAATTCAGCTCGTTTTGGCGAAATTCCCGCTGTTTGCGCAATTTTAGAAATCTGTCTTCTGTTTGATTTAAAAACTCTTGATCCTGCTCCAAAATCAGTCACTTCTATAAAGTTTTTATTTTCTAAAAGCGTTTTTCTGTATTTTTTTAGAATTGCATATTCAGGTTTGGATTTCTTATCGTAGAAGCATTTGGTAAGCAGGCTAAAAACGAACGGCGAATGAACCGCGTGTTCATTTTTAGAATGCCAAAGAAATTTTAAATAAGATTGTATTTGAAATAGCATTTTTACTTTTCAGGGTACAATAATTAGTTTACTGAAATTAGTTCAATGTCAAAAATAAGTACAGAACCAGCAGGAACACCTCTTGGATCGTCATAACTTCCATAACCTAAATGTGATGGTATTAGCAAAATTCCAGTTCCTCCTTCTTTAAAAAACGGAATTCCTTCTTTCCAACCTTGAATTACTTTATTTAATGGGAAAGTAGCACCAGCAGCATCTTTGCTTTGGTCAAATGTTTTGCCAGATGTATAGTATCCTTTGTATTTTACAGTTACAGTAGATAGTACACTTGGTTGTTTTCCTGTGCCTTCTGTTTTGATTATGTAATATAATCCTGTGCTTGTTTTTGTTGCTGTTAAATTGTTTTTAGCAAGATAATCAGTGATTTCTTTATCATTTTGTGCCGTATAATCCTTTGGTGGTGGTAGGATATCGTCAGGAGTAGAACTAGAACACGAAACGAAAAGTGTCAATGTAAATAATGCGATTAATAATTTTTTCATGTGGTATTTATTTTAAAAGTCGTAAATATAAAGAATTAATTTTAGTCTCAGTCTCGGTCGCAGTTTTCAGTTTGTGCCAGTCTTAGTTCTATCCACAACCAAACTTACTTGGATTATTTATCATATAATTTATCAATCTTCCTATTTCAAGACTTTTAACATTTAGTTTTTCAAATGTTTCTTTTGTAATGTATTGGCATTCTAATGAAAATTCAAGCCATGTATTTGTTTCTGAGTTTTCAGCATCACTATCAGTTAATTTACTTATAAAATGATTTGTATATCTTCTTTTTCTATAGAACTCAGCAATATTAGCGCTAACGCTTCTCGATGATCGTCGTATTTGATCTGTTAAAGAAAATTTTTCTTCTTTGGGAAACGTCTTTGACAATTCAAAAATTTCCATAGCAAGTTCAAATGACTTCTTATAAGCTAATAATTCTTTAAAATCCATGTTTTTTTTGCTAAATTAGGATTTTTCTTTCAGTTTAAGAAAAACTGAAAACTGTCACTGCGACTGAAAACTAAAAATTTATCCCTCAAGTTTAGCCGAAAGTTCAAACCAGCGTTCTTCTTTAGCGTCTATTTTATTAATTATATTTTGAAGTTCGTTCGCTTTTTTCTCGATATCGGCATCAGCAACTTTTCCGTCAGAGAATAATTGTTCGATTTTAGCTTTTTCAGCTTCAAGATCTTTAATCTCTCGTTCGATTTTCTGATATTCTTTCTGTTCGTTAAAGCTTAAATTTCCTGTCGGATTATTTTGTTTCCAATCTTTCTTTTCGGCTTTGTTTTCTTCTTTTTGAGCAACATCGGCGCTGTCTTCGTAAGCTCTAAAATCAGAGTAGTTTCCTGGGAAATTTTCGATAACTCCGTCTCCTCTAAAAACAAATAAATGATCGACAATTTTGTCCATAAAGTAACGGTCGTGAGAAACTACCAATAAACATCCAGGGTAATCTAAAAGGAAACTTTCCAAAACGTTTAGTGTTACAATATCCAAATCGTTTGTTGGCTCATCCAGAATCAAAAAGTTTGGATTCTGAATTAAAACGGTACATAGATACAAACGCTTTAATTCACCTCCGCTCAGTTTTTCGACGTAATCATATTGTTTTTTAGCATCAAAAAGAAAACGCTCTAATAGTTGAGAGGCCGAAATAATTTTTCCTTTTGCCAACGGAATATATTCTCCGTATTCTTTAATGACATCGATAACGCGCTGTCCTGGTTTTGGATTAATTCCAGATTGTGTATAGTATCCGACTTTTATAGTGTCACCTTTTACAACGCGACCACTGTCTGGCGGAATTGTTCCTGTAAGCAGATTTAAGAAAGTAGATTTCCCAGTTCCGTTTTTACCAATAATTCCAATTCTTTCGCCACGTTGGAAATCAAAACTAAAGTTATCAAGAATAACTCTGTCTTTAAATTTTTTAGAAAGTTTATGAAGCTCAATAATTTTGCTTCCCATTCTTTCCATATTAATTTCAAGTTCAACTTTATTTTCTTTTCGTCGGCTTTGCGCTTTTTCTTTAATAATGTAAAAGTCGTCCTGACGCGATTTAGATTTGGTTGTTCTTGCTTTTGGCTGGCGGCGCATCCATTCTAATTCTTTTACAAAAAGGTTTTTTGCTTTGTCAACACTAGCATTTTCAGAAGTGATCCTTTCTTCTTTTTTCTGAAGGTAATAAGAATAGTTCCCTTTGTATTGATATAGTTTTCCGTTGTCTAATTCGATAATTTCGTTGCAGACACGCTCCAAAAAGAAACGGTCGTGCGTTACCATAAACAGCGTAATGTTTTCTTTGGCAAAATAACTTTCAAGCCATTCGATCATTTCTAAATCCAAATGGTTGGTTGGCTCATCCAAAATCAATAAATCTGGACGGTTGATTAGAATTATAGCCAATGAAAGACGTTTTTTCTGTCCTCCAGAAAGATTCTTCACTTTAAGTTTAAAATCTTCCAGTTTTAATTTGAATAAAATCTGCTTGTATTGTGTTTCAAAATCCCACGCATTATGCTGGTCCATAGCATCAAAAGCTTTTTGATAAGCTTCTTCGTCTGAAGGATTTTCTAAAGCTTTTTCATAAGCCTCAATAACTTTTAAAGTTTCATTATCTGAAGCGAAAATACTTTCTTCAATCGTTAGTTCATCTTGAAGATTATTGTCTTGCGAAAGAAATGCCATTCTGATTCCTTTCCTTAAAACAACTTGTCCTGTGTCTGGTTCTTCCAATCCGTTAATAATGCTCATTATGGTGGTTTTTCCAGAACCATTTTTTGCGATAAAAGCGATTTTTTGATCTTTATTAATCCCAAAAGAAATGTTGTCAAAAAGGACTCTTTCGCCAAATGACTTTGATATATTTTCTACAGATAAGTAATTCACTTTGTAAGTATAAGTTATAAATTATGAGTTATGAATGTTTCTAAAACATAACTTTCTGCAAAAGTAAACTATTATCTTGCATTTGCGAATTATTTATGGAGATACAAGCTAAGGATAGAACTCAAATCAAAATAATGAATTTGCTGCGGATTGTTTAAAACAGGTTTCCGAACAAGAGATTCATTCGTAATAAAATAATGGAGGCCATCTTTTGTTGCAATTCCTTCTACTTGATGAAAGGGAAGTTTTAAATCGATTCGCCTTTTGTTTCCAGACAAAAAATCCTGATTTTTAAAATCATAAAGCAGATATAAAAACGGTTTTCCGACCTTAGTATAACCGCACAAAGTAATGAGTTTTTTATCTTCTAAATAGGTTGCACCCGTAACCAAACCTTTGGTGTCGAGTGTTGATTTAAATTTTGCAGTTTGTGTTCCTTTTTGTTTCGACAAAACATAAATATTGGTTTTGGATGATTTCCATTGCTTGGTAAAAAGATAAATGCTGTCTTTGGAAACAATAAAAGCTTCGCAATCAAAATCAGTTTTGTTAGGTTTTGAAGGAGAAAAATCGGTTTGATCGGAATAGGTGAAAGAAATGGTTTCAATATTTGGATTGCCTTCCAGAAAAGATTTTTTATCGATTTTAAGAATTTTCAAATCCGAACGATTTCCAGAATAATTGTTTCCAAAATCTCCAATATAGATATTTGTGTTGTCTTGCGAAATTTCTTCCCAGTCGTGATTCACTGCCTGTTCCAAAACAATTTTCTTTTTAATTTTTCCTAAAGAATCCAGTCCATAAATCGTTTTGTCGTGATCATCATTATGTGTCCAAAGAAGATTTTCGAAGGCGATTAATCCAGAAGTTTCTTTTATGGAATCACTCAAACGAATGGAATATTCGGGTTTTAGTTTCAGGTTTTTATTGCTGAGTTTACCAGTGTTTATTGCTTTAGAATTGTAATTTTTAGCTTTTACATCTGGATGCACTTCATTTTGACTATAAGCTGAAGAGATAAGTAGGCCCCAAAGTACTAATATTCTAATCATTTGATTAAGGTTTATTAAGAAAGTAAAAATAGGGTTTAATGTCTGAAAAATAGGAGCTAATTGCTATAAATGTCTTTTTGCCCCATTTTGGAGATAACCCCTAAAGGTTTTATTTGTGATAAAATAAGATAATTCTTTCTTTTTGCCTTGTATCCTACCTTTACGTTAGGCTACTTTTGCAAAAAAATAAGAACATAAGCCTACGACATATTTAAGGAAGGTTTGTGTATATAATCAAAATCAGATTTGATCCCAGTTTATGTGAGTGGGAGTAGCGAAGCTGTGCCAGTCAGCTAAGAATTTGACAATTATAAATAAATAAACTAAAGTCTAAGAAATGAAGATAGGAATAACTTTTAGCGCTTTTGATTTACTGCATGCAGGCCATATTAAAATGTTAGAAGAAGCAAAGCAGATATGTGATTATTTAATAGTGGGATTACAAACAGATCCAACATTAGATAGACCAGAAAAAAACAAACCTGCTCAAACTGTAGTTGAAAGATACATTCAGCTGAAGGGATGCAAGTTTGTAGATGAAATTGTTCCTTATTCTACAGAACAAGACTTAGAAGATATCCTAAGAGCTTTTAAAATTGATGTTCGCATAATAGGCGATGAATATCAACATAAACAATTTACTGGTAGAAAATATTGTGAAGAAAAAGGAATTGAGATTTATTTTAACAAACGTGATCATCGTTTTTCGAGTAGTGGGCTTAGAAAGGAAGTGGCTGTTAGGGAGTTGGCTAAAGTGCAATAAAGTATTTTGAGATTATGAAAAAGGATAGCAGAATTTATATTGCAGGTCATAAAGGAATGGTAGGTAGCGCCATTTGGAAAATTTTGGTTGAAAAAGGATTTACAAATTTAATTGGGCTTTCTAGTGCAGAATTAGATTTAAGAAATCAAAAATCAGTTTATGATTTTTTTGCCGGCAGCCAGCCTGAAATTGTGATTGATGCGGCCGCTCGTGTTGGGGGAATCTTGGCTAATAATGATTTTCCATATCAATTTATAATGGAGAATATGCAAATTCAAAATAATCTAATTGATGCTGCTTTGCGCAGTGGAGTAGAAAAGTTTATTTTTTTAGGAAGTTCTTGTATTTATCCAAAATTAGCTCCACAACCGTTAAAAGAGGATTATCTGTTAACAGATGCTCTAGAACCAACCAATGAATGGTATGCTATTGCAAAAATTTCGGGTATAAAAGCTTGTCAAGCTATTAGAAAACAATTTGGAAAAGATTATGTAAGTCTTATGCCAACAAATTTGTATGGTCCACATGACAATTTTGATTTAAATACTTCACATGTTTTACCAGCTATGATTCGAAAATTTCATGAAGCTAGAATAAATGATAACGCCCCAGTAACTCTTTGGGGGAGCGGAAAGCCAATGCGAGAGTTTTTGTATGTCGATGATATGGCTAAAGCGGTTGTTTTTGCTTTAGAGAACAAGCTGCCTCACTATTTATACAATGTAGGCACAGGCCAAGATCTAGCAATAGAAAAATTAGCCACAATTGTGCAGCAAGTTACTGGCCATACTGGAAAGATTATTTGGGACGCTGACAAACCTGATGGCACACCTAAGAAACTTATGGATGTCTCAAAAATGCATAAACTTGGATGGAAGCATGAAGTAGAACTTTATGAAGGGATTAAAACAACTTACGATTGGTTTTCAAAAAACATTGAAAATTTTAAGCAGATAAAATTATAAAGGAACACTATACTGTCCAAAATTGAATAAAATATGAAAGTAGCACTTATTACAGGAATCACAGGTCAGGACGGATCTTATTTGGCTGAATTATTATTAGAAAAAGGATATCAGGTACATGGAGTAAAAAGACGTGCATCGTCTTTTAATACACAGCGAATAGATCATCTTTATCAGGATCAGTATGAGTCGCATGTGAATTTCAAATTGCATTATGGCGATTTGACAGATTCAACTAATATTATCAGAATTATTCAGGAAGTACAGCCTGACGAAATTTATAATTTAGGAGCAATGTCTCATGTAAAAGTATCTTTTGATTCTCCAGAATATGTAGCAAATGTTGATGGAATTGGGACTTTGCGCATTTTAGAAGCAGTTAGGATATTAGGACTTGAGAAAAAAACAAAAATTTATCAGGCTTCAACTTCTGAATTATATGGAGGTTTGGCAGATAATAAGAATGAAAAAGGGTTTTATGATGAGAACTCTCCATTTTACCCACGTTCTCCATATGGTGCTGCTAAAATTTATGGTTTTTGGATAACAAAAAATTACCGAGAAGCATATAATATGTTTGCCTGCAATGGTATTTTGTTCAATCATGAATCTCCAAGACGAGGAGAAACTTTTGTGACCAGAAAAATTACAAGAGCAACTGTCAGAATTGCACTAGGGTTGCAAAATAAATTGCACCTGGGAAATTTAGATGCTAAACGCGATTGGGGACATGCTAAAGATTATGTTAGGATGATGTGGATGATTCTTCAGGCTGATAAACCTGAAGATTGGGTAATTGCAACAGGTAAGACAACTACTGTTAGAGATTTTGTACGTATGAGCTTTGCTGAAGTCGGAATTGAGTTAGAATTTATTGGCAATGGAGTTGATGAAAAAGGGTATGTAAAAGCTTGTAATAATTCTAATTTTCAAATAGAGATTGGCAAAGAAGTATTGGCAGTTGATCCTAAGTATTTCAGGCCTACAGAAGTCGATTTGCTGATCGGTGATCCAGCTAAAGCAAAGAGTAAATTAGGCTGGGATTGCAATTATGATTTACAGGCTTTAGTGACAGATATGATGCAAAGTGATTTGGAACTCATGCAAAAAGATCAATACTTGAAAGAAGTTGGGTATAAAACTTTAAATTATTTTGAGTAATTTTTGATATTCCGCTTTTAAACTGAAAACCATTTTTTATAAAATTAAATATTAAAATTTGAAACATTTAGTTCAAAAGATTTATGATAAGGCCGGAATTAAGAGCAACCGTACAAAGAATATTACTAGACACGTGTTCATTTCTTTTCTCTATAAAGGTGGAAGTATAATTTGTTCTTTTCTAATGGTTCCATTGACTATTAAGTTTTTAGATACAGATAATTATGGCGTATGGCTTACACTTAGTTCTTTTATAGCATGGTTTTCTTTTTTCGACATTGGTATAGGAAACGGTTTGCGAAATAAATTTGCTGAGGCCAAAGCAAAAGAAGACTTGATTTTAGCAAAAACTTACGTGAGCACTGCTTATTTTACAATTGGGTCTATTTGTTTTATTCTAATTCCAGTTTTTTTTCTTTTTAATTTTTTTGTTGATTGGTCAAAAGTTTTTAATACCAATGAAAATTTCCAGAAACAACTTAGTTTACTTATGCCAATTGTGTTTGCTTTATTTTGTTTGAATTTAGTAGGGAAATTAATCACGACTATTTATACTGCAGATCAAAATCATTCGATGCAAGGAAAAATTAATTTTTACACTTCATTACTTTCCTTAATAGCAATATGGTTTATGATACAAACAACAGAAAGTTCTTTGTTTTTATTTGGAATTATTTTTTCTGTATTACCAGTTTTGATATTGATTGGACTTAATGTTTTTGCTTTTACAAATGTTTATAAAGATTACAAACCTGTTTTTTCTTTGTGGAAGAAGGATTATTTTAAGGATATTTTTGGCTTGGGGTTTAGCTTTTTTTTTATACAAATGGCTTGGATAATTATTACAACAACAGATAATATAATTATTTCTCAACTGTTTTCTCCTAAAGAAGTTGTTCCATATAATTTAGCATTGAAGTTGTTTAGTATCTCAATAATGATGTTTACTATTATTGTTACACCATATTGGTCTTCTTTTACTGAAGCATATTTTAAAAGTGATTACATGTGGATAAAAGTAGCTATGAAAAATTTGAAAATGTTTATAGTCATTTTTTGCGTAATTTCTGTGATGATATTACTGTGCTCCGATTTTTTGTATAAAATATGGTTAGGTAAAGAAGCTGATGTGCCATTTTATATGAGTTTATCAATGTGTATCTATACCTGCTTGATAATATATTTAACGCCTTTTAATTATTTTATAAATGGGATTGGCAAGGTTAAATTGCAATTATATCAAACTATCTTTATGAGTGTTTTGAATATTCCTATTTCTATTTTCTTTGCAAAACATCTTAATATTGGACCAGTTGGAATTATTTTGGGAACTATAATTTGTATTGTCCCGAGTGTAATTATCTCTACTGTTCAATTTAATAAGATAATTTCTCAAAAAGCAAAAGGAATTTGGAATTTATGAGTTCGTTTCAATCCATAACTATTCTCTTTTTTAAAGTTTTTAGAAAAGTTTACTATACTTTTCTAAAAGTATTAGATAAAGTTTTTTGTTGTTTTATTCTATACTCAAACGGAGTAAAATTTGATAAATTCATAACGAATGGAGTTCCTAAAGTCTTTATTGCTCGTGGAGGAAGGATGGTAATTGGCGTAAATTTTAAAATGAATAATAGAGAGGTCTCAAATCCTATTGGTAGATTTAAGAGATGTAGTTTTATGGTTGGGAAGAACGGAAATTTAATATTTGGTAATAATGTAGGGATTAGTTCATCAGCAATTGTATGTCATAATAGTGTGCAGATTGGTGATAATGTGAAATTGGGAGGGAATGTCGTGATTTATGATACAGATTTCCATAGTTTAAACCCAGAAGAAAGAAAAGATAGTTATAAAGATAGATTAGGAGCAAAAAATAAACCTATCATAATATGTAGTAATGCTTTTATTGGGGCACATTCAACAATACTAAAGGGTGTAACGATTGGGCAAAACTCAATAATTGGAGCTTGTTCGGTTGTTACTAAAGATGTTCCTGAAAATCAAATTTGGGCAGGCAATCCTGCGAAGTTTATTAGAAAATTAGATGAAAAGCAATAGTTTAAATCAGACGAGCTTCAACTTTAAAATTTTAATTCCGTATATTTTTATTTTACTATTTAATGAATTAATTGTCTTAGTTTATCCAGGAAATATCGCTCAAACAATTCCTTTTGACATCATTATAATTTGCTTTGTTAATTGTTTTTTAATAAGCAGAATGAAAAACGTGTTTAATAAAATTATCTCTGGAACTTGGCTCATTTTTTATTTTTTAGGTGTTTTAAATATTAATAGTTCCAAGTCAAGAACTAATATCTGGAATCTCGAAATACATGATGCTTCATTTTTGTATCTTTTATGTTTACTTGTTTTTATTTTAGGTATTCTTTTCTTTGAAAGAAAGAAAATAAAAAAAAAACGATTTGTTAATGACCAACATGTCTTTTTAAAGACACCATTTATTTACTTAATGTTAATATATCCTTTGGTTTTTATATATAGTATATATACAAACATAGGAATTCTTCCAATTCTTAGTGGCCAGGATTTTGTTGGCGATATGTATGAGTTTAATTATGGTTTCTTTTATGGGTTGAAATTTCTCTGTGTATATAGTTTTAGCCTAACTTATTTAATGTTTAGAGATAAGAGAATCTTTTCCTTTTTTTATTTATTAGTTATTTTATTTATCGTTTCTGTTGATGGAAAAAGATTTATTCTTTTAATGTGTATTTTAAGTTTTGTCCCTTTGATGGTTAATTTAAAAAATAACGAATTCGAAGTTATAAGTAGAGATATAAAGATTGATTACAGCCCTATTATTTTGTCTTTTTCAAGTGTCGGAATAGTTTATATTTTAATTAATATTTTAAGAACAGGTTCCGATATACGAGAATCTCTTACTCTTTTGGTAGAAAATATTCCATTTGGAGTTGAATTTAAAGACTATGTTCATTGTTTTAATACGTATAATATTCAATCAATCCGAAATTATAATTTTGAATGGAGTGCCTTTGGATCATTTGCAAATTCTACTATTCTAGAAATGCTGGATTTGGATAAAAATGAATTATATAAGATGGGTAGCCATCATGCTTTTATGAATTTATACAATGAAAAATTTGGAATTAGAATTGGAATTGTGGGTGAATTATATTTTGCATATGGATTTTTAGTTTTACCAATAATGATCTTAATAGCATTTTTTGCTAATAACATATCCCAAAAATTAATGAATCCAAATTCTTATTTTAACTTAATTCAGAATTCTATTCTATTCGCCCTCTTTATTTTACTTATTAACGGACAAGCAACTGTTTTTTTTGGCTGTTTAACAGTTATGGTATATACATATTTATTTTATCGTTTCTGTAAATTGTTAATTTCTAATAACATGCATATTAAATGATTTATATTATTATTCCAGTATTAAATAGATGGAATTTTACAAAAGCTTGTTTAGAAAGTTTGTGCTTTCAGACTTATTCCAAATATAAAATAGTCGTTGTTGATCATGGCTCTACTGATGAAACTTCAAGCGAAATTAGAAATATATTTCCCGAAGTAATAATTCTGCAAGGAAACGAAAATATGTGGTGGACTGCAGCTACTAATTTAGGTGTTAAATACGCTTTATATAATCAAGCAGAATATGTTTTAACTTTAAATAATGATTTAATAGTTGATCAAAATTATTTGGAAACTATAATTAGCACAGCTGCAGATAAATATAAATCTATTATAGGAAGTGTGTCTGTTGATAGAAGAGATATAAATAAAATTGTTTTTGCTGGAATTAAGTGGAATTCAGTTACTGCAAAATATCGTTCAGCCGTTAGTTTAGAACAGGAATACGAAACTTTAAGAATAAATAATAGTATTATAGAAAGTGATCTTCTGCCTGGTAGAGGTACTTTATATCCTATTGAGGTTTTTAAATCTCTTGGTGTGTTTGATGAAATTTATTTTCCTCATTACTCTGCAGACGAAGATTTTTCTTTAAGATGTAAAAGAAATGGGTACTCATTATTTGTTTCTACTTCCTCTGTTGTTTTTAGTGAAGTAAACGCTACTGGATTAAAAAATTTACATAGAAAAAAAACTATTAAATACTGGCGAGATACTCTTACATCTAAAAAATCTCCTGTCAACATAAAAAGAAGGTGGTATTGGGCAAAAAAAAATAGTTGCTGTAGTATTGTTTATTTTTTATTTGACTACTGTAGAATACTTGGATCAGAATTTAAAAAAAATATATAAATGGAACTTGCTCCAATAGTCTTATTCACATTTAAGCGTCTTGATACTTTAAAGAAAACAGTTGAATCACTTCAGCAAAATTATCTTGCTGCTGAATCTGATCTTTATATTTTTTCTGATGCCGCTAAAGGAGAGTCAGATAAACAGGCTGTCAGTGCAGTTAGAAAATATATAAATTCTATTGATGGATTTAAATCTATTACAATCCATGAAGGAATATCAAATAAAGGATTGGCGACCTCAATAATTGATGGTGTAAGTGAAGTTTTAAAAGTCCATCAAAATGTTATCGTATTAGAAGATGATTTGGTTACGACAAGTAATTTTTTAAACTTCATGAATGAATCGCTTGAAAGATTTGCAGATCATAAAAAAGTTTTTTCCGTTTCAGGATTTTCATTCAATCTCAATATGGATAAAAAATATCCTTATGATATTTATTTTCTTAATAGAGGATGGTCTTGGGGTTGGGCAACATGGAAAGATAGGTGGGAACAAGTTGATTGGCAAATTGAAGATTATGAGTTGTTTGTGAAAAATAAAAAAGCAAGAAAGGCTTTTTCTCAAGGCGGTTCAGATTTGAACACTATGCTTGAGAAACAAATGACAGGTAAGCTTGATTCATGGGCTATAAGATGGTTTTATAATCAATATAAATTTAATGGATTAACTGTATATCCAATTAAATCAAAAATCATAAACGAAGGCTTTGGTGCAGATGCTACACACACAAAGGGTTCGTCACGTAGATATATTCCTATTTTGGATAATGAAAAAAATGTAGGCATTAATTATCCACCCGCTATTGGTTTAACAATTTCAGCTCAAAAGAAATTTCAATATAAAATGAGTTTGTTTTCTAGATTAAGATCTAAAATAGAAACTTTTTTAGGCTTATGATTTTGATAAAAATTTTAAAGAAAATCAGAAACCTTTATCTCGTGAAGATAAAATATCGCAGATATTCGATTGGTAAAGGATTTTCTGCGGGTGCTCGTGTAAGGCTTTGGGCTAAATCTACTTTATGCATTGGCAAAAATTTTTACATAGGGAGAGATTCGTTTATAGAGACGGATTGTGTTATTGGTGATAATGTCATTTTTGGAAATCGTGTGGCAATCATAGGTAAGTTTGACCATCATTTTCAGCAGATAGGAACACCAATTAGATTGGCAGCATCGATAAGGGAAGATAATTATTCATGGAAAGGCATAGGATTAGTCACGAAAATTGGTAGTGATGTATGGATTGGCTATGGCTCTACAATATTGCAAGGTGTTTCAATAAATGAGGGAGCAATTATTGCTGCGGGTTCAGTTATAACAAAGGATGTTGAAAGTTATACTATTTACGCCGGTAATCCTGGAAAAAAAATACGTGACCGCTTTGAATTTAAGAAAGATTTGGAGGATCATCGTAAATTATTGCAAGAATAGATTTTTGATAATAAAGCTTCTAAAATCTCAATTAAGTTTAAAAATAATCATTCAATAGATTTGGCACTAGTTAAATACTAGCTCTTAAAATCCTTTTAAATACTGTCTTTAGTAGAATTAGAAATGCATGTTCATAAACATTTTGTAGAGTAAGTACTTTAGAATGTTAACAGGCGATAAAAGAATATACTTCATAATGACCAAACCAGCCTCCGTTGTCCCTTTAATGGACTATTCTATTTACAGTGGAGATCTTTCAGATTGTTTCACAGGTTCAAAAGTTTTAATTAATACCATTAATCAATATTCTTATTGCATTGCTGAGAAAGATTTAGATTTTAAAAAAGCATTGTTGGATTCTGATATTTTATTACCCGATGGTGTTGGTATTATTAGTGCTGTTAGATTATTAACACATAAAACCATTAAAAAAATTGCAGGAGCGGATATCCATCAATTTCTTCTTGCTAATTTGAATAAAAAAGGTGGAACTTGTTTTTATTTAGGATCTTCTCAAAATACATTGAATAGAATTGCTTCAAGAGTTTCAGACGAATTTCCAAATATAAAATTATCAACCTTTTCACCGCCATATAAAGATGAATTTTCACCATGCGATATCAAGAAGATGTTGGATGAGGTCAATGGTTTTAAACCAGATGTGTTATTTGTAGGAATGACAGCTCCCAAGCAAGAGAAATGGTCAAATATGTATAAAAATGAGTTAGACGTAAAACTAATTTGTTCAATTGGTGCTGTCTTTGATTTTTATGCCGATACTATTGCTCGACCAAGTAATTTCTGGATAAATATAGGTTTAGAATGGTTTGTGAGATTAGTAAAAGAACCCAAACGAATGTGGAAAAGATATTTGTATTACGGGCCAGTTTTTATTAAGCTAATTTTAGAAAAAAAAATTAAAAGTATTTTCAAATAGAGTTCTTTTCAATTATGAAAATTTTAAAAAAACTATCTGAATATAGTTTTTCGAGATACTACCAAATTACGTTCATTGTTTGGGACATGATTTTGTTAAATGTTGCAGTCTTTGTTTCTGGTTTAATTAGGTCTGGTGATCTTGATGTACTAGCAATAAAAGAATCAAGAACTATTTCTTTATTGGGCAATTTGATATGGATTGGATTATTGCTCTATAAGAATTCTTATAAAATTATTAGGATAGAAACCTTAGAATCAATTTTAAGCAGAACAATTAAAAAAGTTGTTATTCACGCTTCTATTGTTGCAGTTTTTGTAGTTTTTCTAGAATATTCCAATATTTCTAGAATGCAATTATTTTGCTTTTATGTGTTTTTTTTTGTGTTATTGATGTTATCAAGATTTTTTTTGATGCGGTTTTTAAAACATGTTAGGTCTAAGGGATATAATTTTAGAAACATTGTTATTGTAGGAGCTAACGATAAGGGGAGGAGAATGCGTAAAATATTAGCCAAAAACTTAACTTATGGTTATAGATTTCTAGGCTTTTTTGATGAAAACCAAAATAGCTCTGATTCAGCAAGCGATAGTATTTTGGGAGGGTTCAATGATATTCAAAACTACATGGCAAAAGTTCACGTGGACGAAATGTATATCGCATTGCATATTGATAACGTTAATATCATTAATTATTTAATAGATATTTGCGAGCATCATATGGTTCGTGTGAAATTTATACCTGATTTTCAGTTGTATACTAAATCAAGTAGAGTTGAGATTTCTTTTTATGAGAATACACCTGTATTAATGTCTCGTCGAGAGCCTTTAGAATATGCAATAAATAGATTACTGAAGAAAATCTTTGATATTTGCTTCTCAGGGTTGGTTATTTTATTAATATTTCCGTGGCTGTTTCCGATTATAATGCTAATTATAAAAATGGAATCTTCAGGACCTGTTTTTTTTAAACAAGATCGATCTGGACGGGATAACAAATCTTTTGCATGTTTTAAATTTAGAAGTATGACTGTTAATGCTTCAGCAGATCATAAACAGGCACAGAAAGGGGATTCACGCGTTACAAAGTTTGGTGCCTTTATGCGTAAAACAAGCATCGATGAATTGCCTCAGTTTTTTAATGTTTTTCTTGGTAATATGTCAGTAGTGGGACCAAGACCACATATGTTGTATCATACACAAGAATATAGTGAGCTAATCAATAATTATTTAGTTCGACAATATGCAAAACCTGGGATAACCGGCTGGGCACAAGTTAATGGCTACCGTGGCGAAACTAAAGAACTGGTTGATATGGAAAATAGAGTTGAATGCGATATTTGGTACATTGAAAACTGGAGCTTACTTCTTGACGTGAAAATCATTATAAAAACAATTATTAATGTTTTTCGAGGAGAAAAAAATGCATACTAGATTTCTTCCAAGTTAAAAATACAATCCCTTTTAGTAAAAATACATTTGCAGGATAGGTTTTCTATTTTGTTGTAAATGTTCTATGATTTAAAATTCAAACATAATGAAATTTCAATTTGTCTTTTTGATAAAAACTGTTGCTTTTTTATCAGTTTTTATCTTGTTCTTTTCTTGCGCTTCTAAGAAAGATCTTGTCTATTACCAAAATATTGATTCCCTTCAAACCAAGCAAAATATAACTTCTTATGAAGTTAAAATTCAGCCTGATGATTTATTAATGATTATTGTTTCTGCTGATGATCCTGAGGCTGCTATTCCTTTTAATTTAAAAACATTTAGTATTGCCGGCAACAATAAACTGGATATTGCTCGTAGTCAAGAAACGGTGCAATTATATTTGGTAGATCATAACGGAAATATTGAGTTTCCTGTAGTTGGGAAAATAAAAGTTGGTGGATTTAGTCGTACAGAAGTGTTGGAATTATTACAGAACAAAATTGGAAATTACATTAAAAATCCAATAATCAATCTCCGTATAACAAATTTCAAAATTTCATTGCAGGGGGAAGTGAATCAACCAGGAACTTATTCTGTTGCTTCAGAGAGAATTACATTAATTGAGGCCTTGAGTATGGCCAAGGATTTGACTATATATGGAAAAAGAGATAATGTTTTGGTTATACGTGAAGTTAATGGCGTAAAATCATACAATAGAGTGGATTTAACCAAATCAGATTTTATTAATTCTCCTTTTTACTATTTAGCTCAAAATGATGTAGTATATGTTGAGCCTAATAAAACTAGAGTGAATTCCTCGGCTGTCGGGCCAAATACCTCCGTAATCATTTCTGCGATTTCTATTTTAGTCTCGCTTTCAGTTCTAATTTTTAAATAAAATCGAAATAATAAAGTATAATGAAAGAGTTTTACAATGATGTTGAGGATGATGATATCGAAGATCTTGGTCTTACACAACAATTAGAAAAATATTTAGCTCATTGGCGTTGGTTTTTACTGAGTATTATAATAGGTCTGTTGTTGGCTTTTTTATATTTAAGATTATCAACACCTAGTTATGAGGCTTCAACTACAATACTTGTTAAGGATGAGAAAAAAGGTGGGATGCTTTCAGAACTTTCCGTTTTTTCAGATTTAGGTTTGGGAGCAAGTGTGAAAAGTAATATTGACAATGAAATTGAAATTTTAAAATCAAGAACTTTAGCAGAAAGTACAATTCTGAAACTTAATTTAAATATCGCTTTGTTTTATAAGGAAAGTTTTACAAAGCGTGATATGTATGGAGAGTCTCCAATAGAAATTCATTTTATAAAAAAAATGCAATCATTTGGAGAGGCAAATGTTAATCTTAATTGCGAATTAATAACTGCTGAAACTTTTTCATTAATAGAGAAAATTGAAAATAAGGAAAACTTTATTGTCTCGCCTAAGAAAGAGTTTAGATTTGGAGAAAAAATTCTCACGAAAACAGGAATTTTAGTAGTAAATAAAACAGCTCTTTTTTCTGATTTTTATTCAAATGGAGAGAGAGCTATCTGTATTTTGATAAAGCCATTGGATGATTTAACAGAAGATTTTAGAAAAAAACTAAAAGTAGAGCCTATTAGTAAAACCAGTAGCGTGGTTAGTATTTCAATTTCAGATCCCGTTGCTAAAAAGGCCGAGGAGTTTTTAAACAATATGGTTGAGATTTATAATGAGCGTGCGGCACAAGATAAAAATTTCATCTCAGAAAACACCTCTAATTTTATTGCAAACAGGCTTGCCCTGATTACACAAGAACTTGATGGTGTAGAACAAAATGTTGAGAGCTTCAAGAAATCAAATCGACTAACTGATATTGAGTCTGATGCAAAGCTGTATGTTGAAAGTTCAAATGAATATGATAAAAAAGGTGTTGAAACAGAAATTCAGTTAAACGTAGTTTCTTCTTTGCTTGATTTTATTAAAAAAAGTTCAAACTCAGATTTGTTGCCTTCTAATTTAATTTTAGATAAAGGAGATGCGTCTAATTTGATTAATTCCTACAACCAATTGGTTTTAGATCGTAACCGAGTTTTGAAATCGGCAACAAGTGAGAATCCGGCGGTTGTAAAATTGGACCAGCAGATAAATTCTTTAAAACTTAATGTAGCAGAAAGTTTGAATAGAATGCAGTCTAATTTGCAAATTCAAAATCGCGATCTAAAAATTAAAGAAGGAGTTTTGAACAGTAAAATTGGAAAAATTCCGGTTCAAGAGCGTCAGTTTAGAGCGATAGCAAGGCAGCAAAAAGTAAAAGAAGAGCTGTATTTGTACTTATTGCAAAAGAGAGAAGAAACTGCAATTTCTTTGGCTGCAACTGAGCCTAATGCTCGTATAATTGATACAGCAAAAGCAGAAAAAAATCAAGTAAGTCCAAAGAAAAAAATAATTTATCTAGCAGGAATTTTATTTGGGATATTGATTCCGTTGGGTATTATTTATGCAGATGATTTATTAAATACTAAAATTAAAAGTAGAGATGATTTAGAAGGGAAAACTCAAATTCCTTTTATCGGAGATGTACCTAATTGTGAGCATGTGTCAGAATTAATCAGACCTAATAGCAGAAGTAGTTCTGCTGAAGCGCTCCGTATTGTTAGAACCAATCTTGGTTTTATGCTCAATAATACCGAAGAAAAAATCGCAAAAAAAATATTTGTAACATCAACTTTTGCTTCCGAAGGGAAAACATTTATTTCGACAAATTTAGCAGCCAGTTTTGCATTAGCAGGTAAAAAAGTTCTGCTTATTGGTATGGATATTAGAAATCCGAAATTAACAGATTATCTTACCCTGCCTTCTGAAGGATTAACGAATTACTTGTCTTCGGAAAATAAAACTATCGAAAATTATATTATAAAATATGAAGGATACGAAAATTTTTATATTCTGCCAGCAGGGATAATCCCTCCTAATCCAGCTGAGTTATTGATGAGTAAAAAAATAGATCAGTTATTTGAAAATTTAAAAACAGAATATGATTATATACTAGTTGATACTGCTCCAGCTAGTCTCGTAACAGATACATTGCTCATAGCAAAAAATGCTGACACATTTGTTTATGTAATGCGTGCTAGATTTTTAGAAAAACGAATGATATCTATTGCAAACAGATTTTTTAGAGATAAAAAACTTCCTAATATGTGCATTGTTCTCAATGATACAAAACCGAAAGGAAAGTATAGTTACGGTTATGGAGAGAAATTGGAGAAAAAAGGATGGTTTAAAAAACTGATCAGCTAAAATAAGAAAAAACGGTTCAAAATATTTTGAGCCGTTTTTTTTTTTTTTATGAGTTCAAATTTGGTAATATATTCTTAATCTAATGTTTTGCAAGAATTGATTTAAAAAATAGCATATAACAATAATTAAAGTATTATTTTCGTCATCTATACCAAACAAATCTTATCTAGGCAAATAAGTTGAAAATGAATTTTTTGCAAAACTTATCACATTATCGTATTTCGCGTTATTCCAAACTATTATTTGTGTGCTGGGATCTATTATTATTAAATCTTGCGATCTATCTGTCCGCTATGGCGCGATTTGGAGATTTAGACAAGCTTTTTTTGAAAGACGAAAAAACAATCTCGTTGTTAGCAAACTTGATTTGGGTAGCTTTGCTGATGCAAAAAGATTCCCATAGAATTATTAGAATAGAGTATATAGAATCAATTCTAAGAAGGACTATTAAAAAGCTTTTTATACATATTGCGTTAATCGTTTTTTTTGTAGTACTTCTGAAATATACAGATATCTCTAGGCTTAGATTATTATATTTTTATTTATTTTTCTTCATTCTGTTATTGATTTCTCGCTACATTTTCATGAAGCTTTTAAAGAACTTGAGAGCGAAAGGATATAATTTTAAAAAATTCATCATTATTGGCGCAAATGAGACTGGAGAGAAAATGCGGAAAATATTAGCTAAAAATTTGACCTATGGTTATAAATTTTTAGGATTTTTTGATCAAAAAAATGAAATTGAAAATCAACCAATACCAATTATTGGCGGATTTGATGATGTGCAGGAATTCATTATTAGAGAAAAAGTAGAAGAAGTGTATGTAGCATTACATATTGATCATATTGAAATAATTAATAAACTGACAAAAATATGTGAGCAAAATTTGGTGAGAATCAAATTTATACCAGATTTTCAATTGTACACAAAATCTAGTAAAGTTGAGGTTGCTTTTTACGAAAACACACCTGTTTTGATGTTGCGACGCGAGCCATTAGAACTTGCAGTTAATAGACTTATAAAAAAAATATTTGATCTTTGTTTTTCAATATTGGTTATAATTTTAATCTTTCCGTGGTTATTTCCTATAGTGATGTTGCTTATTAAGTTAGAATCGCCTGGACCAGTATTTTTTAAACAAGAGCGCTCTGGTCGTGACAATAAAACATTTTCATGCTATAAATTTAGAAGCATGTATATTAATGATTTTGCACATGATAAGCAGGCTAGAAAAGGGGATTCGCGTATTACAAAGTTTGGAGCTTTTATGCGAAAAACAAGTATTGATGAACTACCTCAATTTTTTAATGTTCTATTTGGAAATATGTCTGTTGTCGGACCAAGACCTCATATGATAAATCTTGCTAAAGAATATGGAGAGCTAATAGATAACTATTCGGTTCGACATTATGCAAAACCAGGAATTACTGGATGGGCGCAAGTAAATGGCTATCGCGGAGAAACAAAAAAGCTTTCTGACATGGAAAACAGAGTTGAATGTGATATTTGGTATATAGAAAATTGGAATTTGTTGTTGGATGTTAAAATTATAATTCGAACAATCATGAATATTGTTCAAGGGGAAGAAAATGCATATTAGTTACCCTCTTGAAATTTAAAAAAAGCATTGTTAGCAATAACTTCTTTTAGATTTGAAACGCTTTTAATATTTACTTTTTCATCAAAGGCTTTAATGTGTTTGGCATGATGTACATCAGTTCCTGCAAAATCATACATGCCTTTTTTTAGCAGCTCTTCAGCAATTTTAGTGATTTCTCCACCATAATAACCAACTATAGAAAGCAAATTTAACTGAAATCTGCAGCCAGCTCTTTTTAATTTCTCATATTCATTAAAACTTTTGTGATAAAAAATATATCTTTCAGGGTGCGCTAAAACCGGAATATATCCGGCTACCTGTAAGTCGAAAAGTATTTTATAAAGTTCTAATGGAGCATTCATGTATGACATTTCAACTAGGACATAATTATCTTTTAATGTTAAAAGCTCTTCATCTTTAAAATGTTTTTCAAACCAATCATCCATAAAATACTCTGCGGCAGCTTTAAAGGAAATATTTATATTTTCTTTTTCTAAAATATGTTTAGTTTCTCTGTAGGTATTTGTAATGGTTTGAGGGGTGTTATCCCAAATATAATGACTTATGTGTGGTGTAGTTACAAATTGTGAAACGCCAATTTCTTCAAGAGATTTAATTAGATTTTTTGTGTGTTGAATGGTTTTTGCACCATCATCAATTCCTGGCAGAATATGAGAATGAATATCTACAAAACTGCCATCAAGCAGGTCTTTTAAAATAGGTTTTGATTTGAGGAATGATAGCATAAAAATAAAACTGTAGAGATCAAATATTAATGTACAAAATTAGTCGAGAATTTGTAACAAGACGTTTTAGAATTATGCTATATTTGATTTTTAGTAAAAAAGTAAAAAATTATGAAAATAAAAGAGAATCTGTTTAATCAGCGTATTATTTCTATCGATGCTTTGCGTGGAATTACCATTTTTGTAATGATTTTTGTAAACGAACTTGCAAGTATTCAAAACGTACCGCAATGGATGAAACACATGCCCGCAGATGCAGATGCAATGACTTTTGTTGATTTAGTTTTTCCTGCTTTTTTATTTATTGTCGGAATGTCTATTCCGTTTGCTTTTAATGCCAGACTCATAAAAAAAGACAGTCCAAAAACAATTTGGACACATACTCTTAAGCGAGCCATTGCCCTTATTGTAATAGGTGTTTTTATGGTCAATGCTGAGTATGGATTTGATGCGACAAAAATGATTATCGCGCCAGCATTTTGGGGACTTTTGGCTTATAGCATGCCAATTCCAATTTGGAATAAATATCCAAAAGATTTTCCTGTTTGGTTAAAAAATGTGCTTCAATATGGAGGGATTTTAGTACTTGTAACACTTTATTTCATTTATGTGCAAGATACTGGAGATCGCGGAATGACACCAAAATGGTGGGGAATTCTTGGGTTGATAGGTTGGGCGTATCTTTTTACAGTAATTTATTATTGGCTAGTTTCAGGAAATCTGTGGGCAATGATTGCTTTTCTAGTTTTTGCTGTTGCCATGAATTCTCTTAATTTAATCGAAAACTCTTTTGTTCAAAGTACTTCTTGGTTGAGTTTTATAGCAGGACATCTTACACATGTTTCTCTGACTTCGGCTGGAATTATAATTTCATTATTATTTTTTGACCGAAAAATTAGTTCTAAAATCAATTGGCCAGTAATTGGTTTTATTGGCTTGTTTACGTTAACAGCAATTTTGCTTCGTCCGTATTTCGGAATATCAAAAATAAAAGGAACACCATCTTGGACAATGTTCTCGGCAGCAATTTGCGCCGCTCTTTTCTATTTTCTGTATTGGCTTATGGAAGTTAAAAAGCAGACCAAATGGAGCGAGTTCTTCATGCCTGCAGCTGCAAACCCATTATTGATTTATATCTTACCGGGCGTTATTTATTATTTCTGTAAAGCTTTTAACTTTCATATAATACCAGGATATTTCAGAGTAGGAGTTCCTGGAATTTTATGGTCTCTGGTGTTTTCAATAATTATGCTTTTTGTAATGAAGATTTTGAATAGATATAAAATTCAGCTGCATCTTTAGAGTTTTAGTCTCGGTCGCAGTTTTGAGTTTTCGGTTTGTAAACTGAGACTCAAAACCGCGACTGAAAACTTTCCTCAAAATCAACCTTAATATTCTTAATAAAATTTTAAATTTGTAAGAGGCGGTTTTTAAGACATTGCGTGTGAGTAGTTTAAAAATTAAATATATCTTAAGTTTATTTTTAATAGGATCGTTTTGTCAGGCGCAGAATGATAGTACCACCGTGGAAACTAGAGATATCTTAGACGTCATTCATAAAATTTTTGATAAACAGGATACCATTCGTCCGGATCGAAAACGAAAACTAACTTTTTCTTTACTGCCTGTTCCAGTCGGTGTTAATTCCAGCAATGGTTTGGTGGTTTCTTTTTTGACTACTTTTTACTTGGGAGACGCAGAAAAAACCAAAATGTCTCAGATTACCTTTTCGCCTTATTTTAGTTTTAGCAATCAATTTGTATTTCCAATCCAATCTTATATTTATACAAGTGACAATAAATGGAATCTGATGGGAGATTATCGTTACATGATTTATCCTCAAGATACTTACGGACTGGGTACCGACAATTCAGAAAAAGAAATGTCAACGCTCGATTATCAGCAGTGGCGCTTCTATCAGTTTATTACAAGGCAGATTGTCGGTAATTATCGGTTAGGAGTTGGTTTCCTTTTCGATAATTATAAAAATATTTCTGAAGAATCTTATATAGACGGAGAAACAGATTATTATAAATATATGAATGGTGATTATTCTGATGAGACTTCTTTCGGATTTGCCATTCAAGGTTTATACGATTCTAGAGAAAATATCATTAATCCAGAACAGGGCTTGTATGTCGAAGCCGATTTACGATTAAACACCAGCGGAGTAGAAGGAGACAAGTGGCAGTCTATATATTTTGATGCCCGAAAATACCATTCTTTTAGTAAAACCAAACATCGGGTTTGGGCTTCTAGGGCGTTCTTTTGGTCCACTTTTGGAGGGAAACCGCATTATTTGGATTTACCAAGTATTGGCTGGGATCGAGAAGGGAAAACAGGCCGCGGATTCACCAAAAATAGATATCGCAGCAATGCTTTAATTTATTTTGAAACCGAATATAGAACTGATATAACCCGTAACGGATTTTTGGGTGCTGTTTTTTTTACCAATGTTTCTTCGGTTTCTAAACTTGATACATACGAATTTAAAAAATGGAATCCTGCTGTCGGAACTGGAATTCGCATTAAATGGAATAAACGTAACGGCAGTAATCTCGCTTTAGATTACGGAATCAGTAAAAACGATTGGTCGCTACGTTTGGGGTTATCAGAAAATTTCTAACTTCGGCCAAAATCTACAGACTCAATTATTCATGCAATTATCGGTTGTTATTTTAAATTACAATGTACGCTACTTTCTAGAACTATGTGTTTTAAGTGTTCAGGAAGCAATTGCGTCAATCGATGCAGAAATTATTGTAATAGATAATAATTCATCAGACGAAAGCGTTTTGATGATGAAAGAAAAATTTCCAAACGTAAGACTAATTGAAAATAAAGAAAATTTTGGTTTTCCAAAAGGCAATAATATTGGTGTTCGTCAAGCGAAAGGAAAGTACGTTTGTATTTTAAATCCTGATACTGTCGTTGCAGAAGATACTTTTACAAAGATTTTGGCTTTCGCCGAAAGGCAAACTAATCTCGGAATCATTGGCTGTAAATTAATTGATGGAACAGGGCAATTTCTTCCAGAAAGCAAACGCGGCATTCCAACGCCTTGGGTTGCCTTCACAAAAATTTTCGGATTGTATAAAATATTTCCCAAGACAAAACTTTTTAATCAATATTACGCTCAGCATTTAAACGAAAACGAAACGGGAAAAGTAGATATTCTCGTTGGCGCTTTTATGTTTTTGGAAAGAAAACTATATGAAGATTTAAATGGTTTTGATGAAAACTGTTTTATGTACGCCGATGATATTGATCTGTCGTATCGCGCTTTACAAATGCAAAAGAAAAATTATTATTTTCATGAAACTACCGTTTTGCATTATAAAGGAGAAAGTACAATAAAAGACGAAAAGTATATGATGCGTTTTCAGGAGGCTATGAATTTCTTTTATCAAAAGCATTTTAAGAAATCGCAGTTCTTTAGTATCTTTATTCAAATTGGTGCTTTTTTGTTTTCAAGTGCTAAAATGTTTCAAGGAAAACCAAAAGAAAACACATTGCCAGAAAGTTATTTTTTATACTCCGAAAATGAGAATTTCGCTAAAAAATTGGCTCCGATTTTGGAAAATAAAGTTGGTTTTTTAGATTTCAAAGGAGAAAAAATGGTAAATTCGTGGCTAATTTTAAAGGGTAAAAAGGCAGAGATCATTTTGGATAATCACTATATTTCATTCAAAAAATGTATCGAAATCATAGAAACTCTTAAAGATAAGAAGGTTACTTTTAAAATTTTTCCCAAAAATACAGGTTTTATTATTGGAAGTAATTCAAGGAATGACAGAGGGCAAATCGTGAAAATCGAGTAAAAAATTATATTAAATGAAATTTATATTTAAAATTTTCATTAATTTCGCAATCTGAAAATCAAAAACATCTTTTAGATTAACAATATGGCAAGATTTGAATTAAAGCTTCCTAAAATGGGAGAAAGTGTCGCTGAAGCAACCATAACTAACTGGTTGAAAGAAGTTGGAGACAAAATTGAGGCTGATGAAGCCGTACTCGAAATTGCAACAGATAAAGTTGACAGCGAAGTGCCAAGTGAAGTATCAGGGATTTTAGTTGAGCAATTGTTTGGTAAAGATGATTTAGTGCAAGTAGGGCAGACTATTGCCATTATTGAAACTGAAAGCGGAGAAACAGCAGCTCCACAAGCTGTAAATACAGTTCAAGAAACTGCCGCTCCTGCAGAAGTCGCCGAAATTGAAAAAACAATCGAATCGGTTAAAGAAACTGTAACTTCTCAAGATTTTTCAGGATCAGATAAATTCTTTTCTCCATTAGTAAAAAATATTGCAAAAGAAGAAGGTCTTTCTTTAAACGAACTTGAAAATATTGCAGGTTCTGGAAAAGACGGACGTGTGACTAAAGAAGATATTCTGAAATACGTAGAAGATCGTAAATCAGGTTCTGTTCAGGCACCTAAAGCAGTTGAAGCAGCTCCAAAAGCAGTTGTTGAAACTCCTAAAGCAGAAGCTCCAAAAGCAGTTGAGCCAGTTGTTCAAAAAAGCCAGCAGGCAGTTCCAGTTTCTGTAAACGGTGCTGACGAAATTGTGGAAATGGACAGAATGCGTAAACTGATTTCTGGTTACATGGTGGCTTCGGTTCAGACTTCTGCCCACGTACAATCTTTTATTGAGGTTGACGTAACAAACATTGTAAAATGGAGAGATAAAGTAAAAACGGCTTTTGAAAAAAGAGAAGGCGAGAAACTGACTTTTACTCCGATTATGATGGAGGCAGTTGCAAAAGCTTTAAAAGATTTCCCAGGGATGAACATTTCTGTTGATGGAGATTATATTATTAAAAAGAAAAATATCAATTTAGGAATGGCGGCAGCATTGCCAAACGGAAATTTAATTGTTCCTGTAATTAAAAATGCAGATCAGTTGAATTTGGTTGGAATGGCAAAAGCGGTTAACGATTTGGGAAACCGTGCAAAAGCTGGAAAACTAAAACCAGACGATACACAAGGCGGAACTTATACAGTTACGAATGTTGGTACTTTTGGAAGTGTTTTCGGAACGCCAATTATCAATCAGCCACAAGTAGGTATTTTGGCTCTTGGAGCAATTCGTAAAGTGCCTGCGGTTATTGAAACTCCAGAAGGAGACTTTATCGGAATTCGTCAGAAAATGTTCTTATCTCACTCTTACGATCATAGAGTTGTTGATGGAGCTTTGGGAGGAAGTTTTGTGAAAAGAGTAGCAGAATATTTAGAAGCTTTTGATGTAGATAGAGATTTCTAAAATTCATTTTTAAAATAAATTCAAATCCGGCAGTTTTAAAACTTGCCGGATTTTTTTTATTTTGTAAGAAAAGAATTAGGCACTATTACGTAGGCTTGCTATGAGCTTAATTTTTAAAAGTTAAAATTGAGTAATTGAATGTGTTTTTTGACAAAAAAAATCAGAATAAAGAGGGATATTCCGCTTTAAAAATTACATTTGTAAACTTATAAAAAATAGAAATGGAATTAAAACTTAACAAGCCAATTTGCTTTTTTGATCTCGAAACAACGGGAATTGATATCGGTAAAGATAGAATCGTAGAAATTTCAATATTCAAAGTTTTTCCTAACGGAAACAAAGAAAGTAAAACTTGGTTGGTTAATCCGACAATTCCAATTCCTCCACAAACAACTGCAGTTCATGGCATCACTGACGAGAAAGTGGCCAATGAACCTACTTTTGCAGAACTTGCTCCGCATATTCATAATATGATTAAAGATAGCGACTTGGGTGGATTTAATTCAGATCGTTTTGATATTCCGCTTTTGGCAGAAGAATTGCTTCGTGCCGGAGTTGATTTTGATATGAAGAACAAAGTTTCTGTAGATGTACAGACTATTTTTCATAAAATGGAAGAGCGTACTTTGAGTGCGGCTTTGAAGTTTTATTGTGGTAAAAGTCTCGATAATGCCCATTCGGCAGAAGCAGATACAATGGCAACTTACGAAATTTTGAAAGCGCAGTTAGATCGTTATCCGGAATTGGAAAATGACATGAAATCTTTATCTGAATTTACAACTCGTAAAAAAATAGCAGATTTTGCGGGAATGATTGCTTTTGATAAAGATGATGAAGAAATTTTTACTTTTGGAAAACATAAAGGAGCCAAAGTGGAGAAAGTTTTAGAAACAGAACCTGGATATTTCAGCTGGATTCAAAATGCTGATTTCCCACTGTATACCAAAAAAGTTTTGACAGCAATTAAATTAAGAAAATTAAATACGAAGTAAGCTTTTAAGGTGCTAAGTTTCTAAGGTTCTGAGTTTTTGCCTTAGAAGCTTAGCATCTTAGTGTCTTAGAACCTTAAAAAAAATGAAGATTATCTGTGTCGGCAGGAATTATGCCAATCATATAGAAGAGTTGAAAAACGAGCGTCCGAGTGAGCCGGTTGTTTTTATGAAACCAGATTCTGCTGTTTTGCTGAAACAGCATCCGTTTGTAATTCCAGAGTTTTCTGAAGATGTTCATCATGAAGTTGAAATAATCGTTAAGATTAATAAAGTCGGGAAATATATTGAACCGAAATTTGCCCATAAATATTATGATGAAATAAGTGTAGGAATCGATTTTACTGCTCGAGACCTGCAAAGTAAGTTAAAAGAAAAAGGGCTTCCGTGGGAAAAAGCCAAGGCTTTTGACGGTTCTGCGGTTATTGGTGATTTTTTGCCAAAAACTGACTTTGTTTCTATGGAAAATCTTAATTTTGAATTAAGAAGCAATTCAGAAGTGGTTCAAAAAGGGAACTCAAGTATGATGCTTTGGAAAATTGACGAATTGATTTCTCATGTATCTCAGTTTTTTACTTTAAAAATTGGAGATATTATTTTTACAGGAACACCGGCAGGTGTTGCGGCTGTAAAACCAAATGACATTTTAGAAGGCTTTTTAGAAGATAAAAAATTATTCAGAATACAAGTAAAATAATGGCTTTAAAGTATAACCTTTCGAAAGTATATGCGCTTTCAGATAACGATCCTGAATTTGTAAATCAGATTTTAACTTTATTTGTTACAGAAGTTCCAGAAGATTTAAAACAAATTAAAGAAGGAATTAAAAAGAAGGATCATAAATATGCATATTCGTATGCCCACAAAATAAAGCCAACATTAGATTTAATGGGATTAAATGTGGCTTTTGAAGAAATCTTGCAAGTGGAAGCTTGGACAAAAGCTGAAGGCAAGAAAAAAGATATTATCGAAACTTTTAAAAGTATTAAAGTACAAGTAAAAGAAGCGATTAAAGAAATTAAAAAAGATTTTGATCTTTAATATAAAATTTGACTTATTCCTGATTTCTTTAAATTAAGGAATAAGTCAAAATCATTTTTTAAATTTTGTAAGTGGCTTATAGTTTGTAAAAGCCGTTAATACCCTCCCTCCAAGACAAAATTTAAATTTTCTACTTATAAATTATAGCTTACTAAAAGTAAGTGACAAAAATATTTCACTGATATGAAAGCAGCAATTATTACTATTGGAGATGAAATCTTAATTGGCCAAATCGTAGATACAAATTCGGCTTTTATTGCTAAATCACTCGATAAAATTGGAGTTGAGGTGGCAGAAATGCTATCGATAAGCGACGACAAAAAACATATATTAAATACTTTTGCTCAATTGCAAAACAGAGTGGATGTTGTTATTGTAACAGGCGGATTAGGACCAACAAAAGATGATGTTACAAAGAAAACATTTTGTGAATACTTTGATGATGAATTAGTAGTCGATCAAAAAGTTTTGGCACACGTTACAGAATTAATTGAAGGTTTTTATAAAAGACCAATTTCTCAACTGAACAAAGATCAGGCTCTAGTTCCGTCAACTTGTACTGTTTTGCATAATAAAGTGGGAACTGCGCCGGGAATGTGGATGAAGAAAGAAAATACGGTTTTTATTTCGCTTCCAGGAGTTCCTTATGAAATGAAATATTTGGTAGAAGAGGAAATAATTCCAAAAATCGTTCGCGAATACAAACGTCCTTATATTATTCACAAAACCATTTTAACTTATGGTCAAGGCGAAAGTTTAGTTGCAGAACGTATTGAGCAATGGGAGAATAATCTTCCAGAATTTATAAAACTCGCTTATTTGCCAAATCCAGGGCGAGTTCGTCTCCGCCTAACAGCTCGCGGAACGAATAAGGAAGAACTGGAAGCAGCAATAGAAAGCAATGTGCAATCATTGGATGCTATAATTCATGATATAATTGTGGGTTATGAAGAAAATGAAACAATTGAAACTGTAATTGGCAAACTGCTTTCTAAACAAAATAAAACCGTCTCAACAGCAGAAAGTTGTACAGGAGGAAGAATTGCTTCGCTACTGTCGTCTGTTCCAGGTTCATCAAACTATTTTAAAGGAAGTGTTGTTTCTTACGCAACAGAAGCTAAAGTAAATGTTTTGGGAATTTCGCAAAATTTAATCGATGAGTTTTCGGTAGTAAGCGCTGAGGTTGCGTCGGCTATGGCTTTGAGTGTTAAAGATTTGCTGAAAACCGACTATGCATTAGCAACGACAGGCAATGCAGGGCCTTCAAAAGGTGATTCGGATGCCGAAATAGGCGCTGTTTTTATTGCTTTAGCGACGCCAAACGGAGTAATTGTGGAAGAATTTAACTTCGGACAACCGCGTGAAAAAGTGATAGATAGGGCATCAGTTAAGAGTTTGGAAATTTTACAGAAAGAAATTTTAAAATTTGTGCAATAATTTTTTGCTACAATGGTTTATTTTTCTTTTCTTTGCACCCTGATTTTGAATAACGATAAAAGATAAGTATAATGTCAAGAGTTTGTGACCTTACAGGTAAAAGAGCGATGGTAGGAAATAACGTTTCTCACGCTATGAACAAAACTAAGAGAAAGTTTTCTGTAAACTTAGTTAAAAAGCGTTTTTATCTTCCAGAAGAAGATAGATGGATTACTCTTAGAGTAGCAGCATCTACGATAAAAACAATTAATAAAAATGGAATCACTGCAGTTTTGAAAAAAGCGCAGTCAGAAGGATTTATCAAATAATCTTTTCCTAAATAAATATATAGCAAGATGGCAAAGAAAGGTAATAGAATCCAAGTAATTTTAGAATGTACTGAGCACAAGACTTCTGGTGTTCCAGGAACTTCTAGATATATTACAACTAAGAACAAAAAAAATACTCCAGATAGATTAGAGATTAAAAAATTTAATCCAATCTTAAAAAGAGTAACTGTTCACAAAGAAATTAAGTAATAATTAGAGATTTTGATAAAATCTCAAATGGTTTTTCATTTGAAGATTTATTGAATTCCAAAACATTTGAATCATGGCAAAGAAAACCGTAGCATCGTTACAAACATCTTCTAAGAGATTATCAAAAGCCATCAAAATGGTAAAATCTCCTAAAACTGGTGCATATACATTCGTAGAATCTATTATGGCTCCTGAAGAAGTTGATGAATTCTTGAAAAAGAAATAATTACATTTACATTATATAGAAAAGCTACTTTCATTCGGAAGTAGCTTTTTTATTACCTATATTTGTCTAAAAATTTAAAGAATCGTAACAATTGGCTCTTTTTAAGGAAACCATTGCACTTTCTTTAAAGATTTGGGTTTCTGGTCAGGAAATCGAGAAACCTAATAATCTAATAAACTACAAAAAATGAGTTTTTTTAAAAAATTATTCTCTAGCGAAAAAAAAGAAACTTTAGACAAAGGTCTTGAAAAAACAAAAACTACTTTTTTCTCAAAGTTAAGCAAAGCCGTTGCAGGAAAATCTAAAGTTGACGATGATGTTTTAGATGATCTTGAAGAAGTTCTTGTAGGTTCTGATGTTGGAGTAAATACTACATTAAAAATCATTGAAAGAATTGAAAAACGTGTTGCTGAAGATAAATATCTAGGAACAGACGAATTAAATCAAATTCTGCGAGATGAAATTGGGGCTTTGCTGTCTGAAACGAATACAGGTGAAGCAACTGAATTTGAAATTCCAAAAGATAAAAAACCTTACGTTTTAATGGTTGTTGGAGTGAATGGAGTTGGAAAAACTACTACGATTGGTAAATTGGCTTATCAGTTTAAAAAAGCGGGTCATAATGTGGTTTTAGGAGCTGCAGATACTTTTCGTGCAGCTGCGATTGATCAATTGCAAGTTTGGGCAGATCGTGTAAACGTGCCAATTGTAAGACAGCAAATGGGGAGCGATCCTGCTTCTGTAGCTTTTGATACTTTGCAATCGGCTGTGGCTCAAAATGCTGATGTTGTTATTATTGATACTGCTGGGCGTCTTCATAACAAAGTAAACTTGATGAATGAGCTGACAAAAGTAAAGCGTGTAATGCAGAAAGTTGTGGCTGATGCACCTCACGATGTACTTTTGGTTTTGGATGGTTCAACAGGACAGAATGCTTTTGAACAGGCAAAACAATTTACGGCAGCGACAGAAGTTACTTCTTTGGCTGTAACTAAATTGGACGGAACTGCAAAAGGAGGAGTTGTAATTGGTATTTCTGATCAATTTCAAATTCCGGTTAAATATATTGGGGTTGGCGAAGGAATTGAAGATTTGCAAGTCTTTAATAAATATGAATTCGTTGATAGTTTCTTTAAATAATTTATAATGAAAAATATATCAGCTTTAACGTTCTATTTTGCTAGTGTAATATCTTTTGTTCTAGCAAATGTTTTAAAGGATAAAAATCTTTCAGTATATTATATTTTGCTGGTTTTGGGAATTGTTTTGTTCTTTTTAGGAGTTCTTAAGAAAATAAAAACCAACCAAAAATAAAGATTGCTTAAAAAGTATTGAGTCTTTAAATAGAAATATCGTTTAGGTTTTTCTATTTAAAGGCTTTTTTATTAGGGAACAATTGCTTTTAAAAATAGTTCATGTGTTTTTCGATTTTTTATTTCTTTTGATGATTATAAGATTATCTTTGTTGTTCGATAAAATTTCTTTTGAAAACGGGAGCCCTAGCCCTGATGGGAGCGGCATCCTTTTGTGCCGGGGTTCGGCACAAAAGATATAGCGGACAGCAGGAATCAGCTCCTAAATCTTCGACTTCATTTTAAAGAAAAAAGAGTAAATTTTAATATTTTTATTTATGAAAAATGCTTTCATAGTTTTGTTTTGTTCGCTTTTGTTTGTGGGCTGTAAACAAGAAATAAAACCAGCAGATATTGCTAAATTGAACGGTTATTGGGAAATTGAAAAAGTGGTTTTTGAGAAAGGAGAAGAGAAGGAGTATAAAATGAACGAGACTTTTGATTTTTTTCAAATTAAAAATAATAAAGGTGTCCGAACGAAAGTTATGCCACAGTTTGACGGAACATTTTTGACTACAGATACTTTTGAAAATGTTTCGGTTCGTTTTGCTGGAGAGCAGGTTTTCTTGGATTATAAAACAAAGTATGCAAAATGGAGTGAAAAAATTATTTCGCTTTCAGCTGACAAATTAGTGGTTAAGAACCCGCAAAAAATAGAATATCATTATAAAAAAGCAGGACCCGTAAATCTTCTGAACGATGGCGAAAAGACTAAATAACGAAACTACAATCGGTGCTGTTTTACAGCAAATTATTCAGGTGAACAAATTGCAGTCTGGAATGGATGATATTGATGTTCGGGAGGCTTGGAGACAGCTTATGGGAAATGGTGTAAATACATATACTCGTAATATTGTTCTGAAAGGAAGCACGCTTTATGTAGAATTGGGGTCTTCTGTTTTACGTGAAGAGTTGACTCACGGAAAGTATAAAATCGTAAAAATGATCAATGAAGAATTGGGCCGTGAAGTGGTGAAAGACGTGATTTTGCGGTAGTTTTTTTTAGTAAGATAAATTTTAAAATTAATTAACACTTCTATTGTGAAGTGTTTTTTTTTACGATACATTTGGGCAGTTATTTCTTCAAAATAGCGTCTTTTTTATAAACCCAAAACAATAAAAAATCAATGAAAAAAATTTTACTAATTTTAACCGTATTATGTACGTTAACTGGTTATTCACAAAAGAAAAAAGTTGCTGTTGTTGCTTTTTACACTGACAAAACAATTGATCTTTCTGAGCTTGGTTTAAGTGCTGTTGCTGCAGTAACAGATTTAGGAAACAATCCAAATTTTAACTTACAACCAATTTTAGAAAAGTATCACAATGCTTTTTTTAATGATTATTCTAAAAAGTTTCCATTCGATTTACTTCCTGAAACAGATGTAACTCAAAAACAAGAGTATATTGACTATATTCCTCATTTTGATAGAGAGGGAGAAAAAGGAAAATATATTATCAATTACCCTGGATATAAATATATCTATGAGGGAACAAACGGTTCAGCAAATGAGGTGGCGACAGCTACTATGTTTAAAGATAATGCAGATGGTGTCTTGTTTACAGAGATTCACTTTGCTGTGGTAAAAGGGTTTGCAGTTGGCGGAACTGGTACTGTTAAAATGAGAGCTTATGCAAGAATTGCTTTGTATGATAAAAATGGAAAAAAAGTTTTTGCTTTTAATGAAGGAGCAAATTCAAAGAAAACGGGAACAATAGTAGGAGGAATTCCTGTTTTATCTTTTGATAAAGTATTGCCAATGTGCGAAAGCGCATTAGACGAACTTTTAAAAGATTTGGATGGAAGAGTTGAGAAAATGGTAAAGAAGACTTCTGAAAGTCTTTAATATTATTATAAGTAAATAAAAAAACCGCTTCAGTTATGAAGCGGTTTTTTTATGATTTAAGAAGTCTTAGAATTGCTCTCTTCCTGCAAAGTGGAATGCACTTTCGATAGCAGCGTTTTCGTCGCTGTCAGATCCGTGAACTGCATTTTCTCCGATTGAAGTAGCGTATGCTTTACGAATAGTTCCTTCAGCAGCTTCTGCTGGGTTTGTAGCACCGATTAAAGTTCTGAAATCTTCTACTGCGTTGTCTTTTTCTAAAATAGCAGCAACAATTGGTCCGCGAGACATGAATTCAACTAATTCTCCGTAGAAAGGTCTTTCTGCGTGTACTGCGTAAAATGCTTTCGCATCAGCTACAGTTAATTGAGTTAATTTTAATGAAACGATTTTGAAACCACCATTAGTAATCATTGCTAAGATATTCCCGATGTGTCCGTTTGCAACAGCATCTGGTTTAATCATTGTAAAAGTTCTATTTGTTGCCATTTTGTATTTTATTAAATTTTGTGCAAAAGTATACTTTTTTTGTGAATTGATTTTAATAAATTCATAATTTAAACATGCTGGAATGATGTTTTGATTAAGAATGGAAGAAATTGTGAATCATAGTCAAAAAAAAGACGCACAATTGCGCGTCTTTAAAAATATTTTTATTGTTTTTAAACTTTAAAAATCAACTTGTTTCTATAAAAAATCCATAAAATAAATGTCCAGATTGCTACATAGGTTAATGCGCCTGCCAATGATGCTGTCATTGGATTGCTAAAAAATGGTGCAATGCCAAATCTGTACAAATAATCTAATAGATTGATTTGTTCGCTTGGAAGTGACGGATTTTGAAAACGAATCATTACCAAGGCTTGCGGTATAATTTGCGAAGCGAAGAATACAATCATTGGGTTGACTCCCCAAATAACAAATAGTTTAAAGCCTTTTTTGAATTCTTTTATATCAATTATATAATATAATACCGTAAGGCAAACTGTTGCTAATCCTGTTGTATATAAAACATAACTGCTTGTCCAGATGGATTTATTTATTGGAAAAACTAAATCCCAGATTAATCCGAAAAAGATTAACGATGTACCAATCATTCCCATTCTTTGGACTTTTTGGATTTTAGTTACACCAAGAAGTAGAATTTGCCCGATAAATAAACCAATAATTCCGTTTACAATTGACGGAAGTGTGCTCAAGATTCCTTCAGGATCCCAAGTGTTGGTTTCATGATACATATGTCCTTTTAAAAACACGCTGTCAACCCAAGCAGCTAAATTGGTTCCTTTTTCTAAACTAGCTTCTCCAAATCCCGGAACAGGAATTAAAGTCATAACAGCCCAATAGCCAAAAAGCAAAACGATTCCTGTAATAAACTGTGTTTTTCGTGATGTTTTTAAGTATAAAAGCGAAACTACAAAATAGACAACTGCAATACGTTGTAGTACTCCAGGAAGTCTCACGTCTGCATAATTTTCAAAACCTCCGTAAGCTAAAATAAGATATATTGCTAAAATGCTAAAAGCAAAAATGTTTTTTAGTCTATTACTGAAATTCCCCATCAGAGCATAACCAACGGCAAAAGTAATAATCAATCTGCCAATAAGAAGTGGAATCCCATCTAAACCAAAAAGCTGAATTTTTCCAAAGAAATTAAAGAAAATCCCCAGACAGAACATTCTTAAAGAACGAATCAAGATTTTATTGAACGTTGTTTCGTCGTATTTTTTGTCGGGCATTGCAAGTGGTATAGCAACTCCCATTATAAAGATGAAAAACGGAAATACAAGATCTGTTGGTGTACAGCCGTTCCATTGTGCGTGCAAAAGTGGCGGATAAACATTGCCCCAGTCACCGGGATTGTTTACAATTGTCATCAATAGAATAGTCAGTCCGCGAAAGACATCAAGCGAAATTAGGCGTTCTCTTACCATTAGGTTAGTTCGTTAAATAGGTTATAAAATATAATTCTATTTGGTTTGAGACAGCAATAATATCGGAAATGAGCTGGTTATTTGTTCCTAAATTATCGCTTTTGAATTTCTAAAGATAATTATTTTAGATTATTATGATGTCAAAATTATGTTCTAAAGGCTTTAATTTCTGAATTAAAAGTGGAATCAATTGTTCTCCTTTTTCTAAATAAAATTCAGAGAAATTAGCTTGGCGTTCTTGAAGGCTATTGTTTGGAAATAATTCACATTGCAAATCGGTAACACGTTCCAATTGATCAGCCAGTTTTCTTTTTTGCGCTTTTAATAAACGCTTTTCTAGATTTTCTAAACCTTTCTTTTGTTTTACTTCTTGTGCTTTTACAGCTCCTGTGAAAGATTTGTCTGTTTTTTCAGCCAATTCAAAAAGATAGGCGAACTGTTTTTCAAGCGCTTCCTTTTGAGGAGTTAAATCTATAGGAAATGGAGAAAGTTTATGAGTAATCTCATTGATTAAATTCTCGGATTTGCTGAATAAATCTTTCCAAGTTAAATTTAAATTATCAGCTTTTTTAGATTGCTTTTCGGTTGCTAGAAGAACTGAATTTCGGACTAATAATATCGGAAAAGTAATATTTACGGCATCAAAAAAGGCTTTTAATTCTAACCAATAAGCGATTTCTCCGCCTCCGCCAATGTAGCAAAGATTAGGTAGAATAATTTCTTGATATAATGGACGCATAATTACGTTTGGACTGAATTTTTCTGGATTGCTTTCCAGTAATTTTAGAATTTCTTCTTTAGAAAATGAAATTTTGGTATTGTTAACCCAATATTTGCCATTTTCAAAAATGATTCTTTCGCGCAGTTTATCTTCAATATAAAATAAATTGATTTCGCGTGGATTTACCTGAACGGTATATGCGGCAAGCTCTTCAATTGATTTTTGAACTTCTTTAAACGAAGTCTGATTTTCTAATTCTTCTTTTGCATACGGAATAAAAGCACGTTTCAAATCGGCATCATCTGCATCTATAATTACTAAGCCATGGCTAGCGAAAAGTGTATTTGCTAAATAACGGGTTGCATCTGCTAGATTTGAATGTTTTAGATAAGCATCTTCAAAAAGCTTTTTCAGTGCATTTGCATTTGTGCTTGAACCTAATTCCTGAGAGTAAATTTCAAATAAATCTTCTAAACCATCAGTTGCAAGTCTTCCGACTGGACCAGTGCTTTCAGCATTCCAACGGATTTTTTTTCCTTTAAAATTAAAATAATTAATTTCTTCAAAATCGTGATCTTCTGTCGCCATCCAGTAAACTGGAACAAAATTGTACGAAGGGTATTTCGATTTTAATTCTTTAGTTAAATTAATTGTTGAAATAATTTTATATAAAAAATATAATGGTCCGCTGAATAAATTCAGTTGGTGACCAGTTGTAATTGTAAAAGTGTTTTCGAGAGATAAAAGCGAAATATTCTGTCTCGTTAAATCAGAAATTTCAATGTTTTGATATTGCTTATGCAAAGTGTCAACCAACACTGTTCGGTTGCTGTGGTCAAAATTGGCTGATTTTTCGGCAATTTGTTTTTCGAAATTTTCTAAGACTGGAAAATTATTGTACAGCGGTTTTAATTCTGGCTTTTGATCTAAATAATCCTGCATTAGTTTAGAGAAATATCCAGAAGATTGAAAGCTGATACAGTCGGTAGGCATAATTTATAATTTATTTTTGACAGCTGTAAATTTAATGAAAATATACAGTTAAAAACGCTATTAACAATTGCTTAAGATTTGATTTTTTTCTGATGTTTTTAAAAGCGTTGTAATCAGGGTTTTAAATTTTGATTTTGTAAGGTTGCTGAAAATTAAAAATTTAGATAATTTGTTAAAAATGTAAAGTAGTTGCAAAAGTAATTGATGTAAGTATCAATTTTTAATAATGAAACTCTATTTTTGCAAATAAAAAAGATATCATTTTTCATGAAAAATAACCCGAATAAAAAGAACTCTTTAAAACATGTTCTTTTTGGAAGCCTTATTGGCACTACAATCGAATTTTTTGATTTTTATATTTATGCCAATGCTGCCGTATTGGTTTTTCCACAATTATTTTTTCCAAGTTCAGATTCGACGATGGCGACTCTAGAATCTTTAGCCACTTTTTCTATCGCTTTTTTATCTCGTCCGTTAGGTTCTGCCTTTTTTGGACATTACGGAGATAAAATCGGACGTAAATTTACTCTTGTTGCTGCTTTGTTGACCATGGGAATTTCTACTGTTACAATTGGTTTTCTGCCAAGTTATGAAAGTATTGGTGTTGCCGCTCCATTATTATTGATGCTTTGCCGATTCGGACAAGGTGTTGGTTTAGGAGGAGAATGGGGAGGAGCAGTTTTGCTTGCCATTGAGAATGCGCCACCAAATAAACGCGCTTGGTACGGAATGTTTCCGCAATTAGGCGCGCCAATCGGATTGTTACTTTCAGGTGGGACTTTTCTATTGCTTACTGATTCGATGAGTAATGAAGATTTTATGAGTTATGGATGGAGAATTCCTTTCATTGCCAGCGCACTTTTGGTAATTGTTGGTTTTTATATTCGAACAAAAATTACTGAAACACCTTCATTTGAAGAAGCTAAAAAGCATGAAGAAGAAGTAAAAGTGCCATTTTTAGAATTGGTGAAATCTTATAAAAATCAATTGATCTTCGGAACTTTTGCCGCGATTACAACATTTTTGGTTTTCTATTTAATGACAGTTTTTACTCTAAGCTGGGCAACTTCAGATTTAGGAATTGTAAAAAGAGACGGGTTGCTGATACAATTATTCTCAGTATTATTTTTCGCGCTTTTTATTCCAGTTTCGGCTGTAGTTGCAGATAAAATTGGACGCCGAAAAATGCTTATCGCGGCTACAGCGGCGATTGCTGTGTTCGGATTTTTCTTTTCTTACTTTTTAAGCTCAGGAAATATTATGTTAGTGACCATTTTTGCCTGTATCGGAATGTCTTTAATGGGATTTACGTATGGTCCTTTAGGAACTTTCTTGTCTGAATTATTTCCAACCAATGTTCGTTATTCGGGAGCATCATTAACGTTCAATATGGCAGGAATCCTTGGAGCTGCATTTGCGCCAATGATTGCGATTTGGCTAGCTAAGACTTATGATGTGAGTTATGTAGGCTTTTATTTAGTTACTGCTGCACTTATATCTTTAGTTTCATTTTTGGTAATTAGCAAAGACGAACATAAGTTTTAAACAAGTTCCTTTTGAAATATTTGAAAGCAGTAATGTAAAAAATTACTGCTTTTTTTTTGTTTGTTTAAAAAGTATTTAGATATTTGTCTAAATATATAAATGTAATGAATGATATTTTTAAAGCATTAAATGATGCGACTAGAAGAGAGATTCTGGATCTTCTGAAGCAAAAAGATATGTCGGCTGGAGAGATTGCAGATGCTTTTAATATTTCCAAGCCAAGCATCTCGCATCATTTAGATATTCTGAAACGAGCCGATTTAATAACGTCTGAAAAAAACGGGCAATTCATCATTTATTCCATAAATACCACCATAATGGAAGATGTTTTGCAATGGATACTAACCTTTAAACAATAATAAAATGAATTTAGAATTTAAAAAAGAGCTCCCTTTAATTGGGATTGTTTTGATTCCTTGTGTTTATTTGGCTGCAGTTTGGAAAAGTCTGCCAGAGATAGTTCCTATTCACTGGAATTCTAGAGGAGAAATAGATGGCTGGGGAAATAAATTGACTTTGATTGCAATGCTTTTTATGCTTCCAGTTTTAACTTATATCGTCTTGTCTGTTATCACAAAGATTGATCCTAAGAAAAGAATTTCTTTAATGGGAGGAAAATTGTATCAGCTTAAATTTGTTTTGGTTTTATTTATGTCGCTTTTAGCTTTATTTATTATTTACAGTACAAAAAGTCAGACTATTTCCAGTCCAAGTTTTATTTTCGTTTTGGCTGGCGCTTTGTTTATGATTTTAGGAAACTATTTTAAAGTGATAAGGCCTAATTATTTTGTCGGAATTAAGACACCGTGGACTTTAGAAAATCAAGAAGTCTGGAAAACGACACACTTATTTGCTGGAAAACTTTGGTTTATTGCTGGGCTGATCATTATTTTGGGAAGTTTGATTTTTGACAGTTCTATTTTCGCTAAAGTGTTTTTGACAATTGTTTTTGCTATAGCAATTGTGCCTATAGCTTATTCTTATTTGAAATATAGGAATTTGAAAAAGAAAGGCCAAATGTAAATTTAGGAATCATGATAAAAGTAATAGTTATTCTAGTAGAATTGGTAATGCATTATATTATAAAGTTTTAAATAAAAAAAAGGTTCGTTTAAATACGAACCTTTTTTGCTATAACTGATTACCTTTTTAAAGAAAAATGACCTCGATATTCCGTTCCATTTATTCTGGTAACGGTAAACCAATAATCTGATGTAGGTAGTTGATTACCAAGATAAGTTCCGTTCCAAGAAGTATTTAATGCCAATTCTTTAATTAATTTTCCGTATCGATCAAATATTCTAATAGATGAATTAGGAGCCAAATAATCTGGATCAATTGTCCAAGTGTCATTAAAACCATCGCCATTTGGCGTAAAGAATTTTGGAAATGGAAGATCATTAACCAAATGAATACAATCTCCAGCTGTAGCCTCTAAAACACTTATTGTTACAGGGATTCTATCACTTTCACAAGTGTTTATTGTTTGAGAAGCGTAATACGTAATTCCATTTTCTAATGAGGTTGATTCTGATAATTTACCTGTAGAGGTAGAACTTTCATACCATTTGATATTTTGACCATTAATTTCAATATTGCTAATTTTTGCATTTTTTTGAATGCAGAATTGCTGTGGAGAATCGGCAATTGGAATTGATGTGTCTTGTATTTTTACAGTAATAGGTAATCTTTCGCTTTCGCAGTTGTTTAAGGTCTGACTAACATAATACTTTCCATTTTGCAATAAAGTTGTTTCGGGTAAAATATTGCCATTTACCTCTGCTTCGTACCATTTAAGATCGGTTCCGGTTATATTAAGATTTTCGATTGTCGCTATTTCATCAATACAAAACTGCTGATCATTATTTCCAGTAGGTAAAGGAGTATCATAAATTTTAACCAAAACAGGAATTCTATCACTTTCGCAGTTAATTGTTTGTGAAGCGTAGTAGGTTCTATTATTTTCCAATAAGGTTGAGTTTGATAACGGTACAGCTGAAAAAACAGTATCGTACCATCTTATATTCTGCCCTGACATCTCTATGTTTCCTAAAGAGGGATTATCATTTTTACAAAAAGCAGAGTTTATTATAGAGGGTAGGCTCGGAACAACATTTAGATGTGCTGTTACAGCTAATCTTTCGGTGCTTTCTGGGCAATTATCATTTTGCTGAGATGCAAAATAGGTTTTTCCATCAATAAGAAGAGTAGTTTTTAAAAGAGGATTTGTTGAAGTTGGTGAGTCGTACCATTTAATATCATTGGACTTAGGATTTAGATCAGAAATTTTACTATCCAAAGAGCAAAAAGATTGATCAGATTCTCCATTTGGTTTACCAGTTTCACATTCTGCAAGTTTGAGAATAAAACCATCTCGATTTATTGTTGAAATATTTATGGTTCGTAATGTATATTGTTTTGTTAGTGACGGATCGAAATCACATGTCCACATAAAATCCCCAGATAAATACGTTTCATTATTTCGAACTTTTATATTTTTTATTTGAAACATTGCACAATTATTATAAGGACTTAATTGAGGTGTTTCATGCCCAATTTTAAAAGTATTTACAAAATTTCTGTTAGCATCAAATTTTAGATAAAATCCTTCTCCGTAATCACTGATCGAAGTCAAATTAAAAACAGACGATGAAGGATCAAAATCAACAGTATCTTTAAAGCTTCCAACAAACATTAAATTACCATTATAATCTTCTGCAACTGAATAAAAATTAATATTGCCGTTAAAAGGTTTTTCGAATTTTTTTACATCAATAAAATTTCCATCTAAATTTAAATAAATTATATAATTATTTGAAAGTACATTTACAGTTGAGGAAGGCGAAGGATCTACATCAACAGTAGCATTATAATCATTTTTATGGTTTATTAAAATAATATTGTTTTCAGTAATGTGAAAAACATCTGTACTTTGGTTTGTAAATTTTCTCTCCCAGATAATTGATTTATCTGTTGGATTAATTTTATACAAACTTTGTCCATTGAGCAAATGAATATTTCCATCTTTACCAATAATAACTTTTGAATTTGCAATGTCTCCATCATTATTATCAAAGGTTTTGATCCACTCAATATTTCCAGAATTATTTATTTTAAGGATATAATTGTCTATTCCTGTTGCTGTTAAATTTAATGATGGATTAAGAGGATCTAGAGAAATAGTGCCAATAAGATATCCTGTAATAAAAATATTGTTTTGGTTATCTATATCAAACGAGTGTGGATTTATAGAGCCTCCATTCGGAAAGTTTTTAAGTATTTTTTTTGTCGAAATTAAATCTCCATTTGGTTTTAGTTTTATTATGCTAATATAACTCTCTACTATATTTTGAGTACTGTTTAATTCAGATATGGTGGCTAGAAGATTTACATTTCCATCCTTATCCAGTTTTATTCCATAAGTATATTCACCACCCCTTTTGTAATTGCCAAAGGTTTTCCCCCATATATAATTTCCGTCTTTATCCATCTTGATTAAATAAAGTCCACGAAAATTTTGAATATTAGAATTGTCTATAACTTCAACTCCATTTATAGTTGGGTCTATATCGAATAAATAAGATTCTGTTTCTCCAAAAATATAAGAATTCCCATCTGAATCTAGTTCCATTTTATTTGCATAATCAGCATAATCATAACGTATGCCTTTTATTTGTCCTGCCCATTTAAAGTTTTGGGCATTTGTAGAAAATGAAACTAGAAAAATTAAAAATAGTAATAAAAAGAGCTTTGTTTTTTTTGAATGCATCAAAATTGGTCGTTTTTGGTTAAAGCAAATGTAATTAAATATCTACGAAATCTATTTAAATAAGGCGACCTCTTAGGTAATAAAATCTTTTCGCTAAAAAAATCCACAATATCCCGTATTTTTGCAAAAAAATAATTCCCTTTTGAAAACGAAACTCTTTGTAATTACGCCACCTTTTACCCAACTGAATACACCGTATCCGGCAACGGCTTATATAAAAGGTTTTCTGAATACCAAAAATATCGAATCGGTTCAGGCTGATTTGGGTATTGATGTGATTTTGGAATTGTTTTCGAAAAAAGGATTGCAAGATTTGTTTCAAGTTTCAGAGTTTCAAGTTTCAAATTCTGAAGTTTCAGACAATTCTAAACGTATTTTTGCTCTTCAGGATGAATATACCAAGACAATCGATTCTGTAATTCAGTTTCTTCAAGGAAAAAATCCAACGTTGGCTTTGCAGATCTGTCAGGAAGATTTTCTGCCAGAAGCTTCTCGTTTTACGCAATTAGAAGAACTCGATTGGGCTTTTGGTTCAATGGGAACTCAAGACAAAGCCAAACATTTGGCGACTTTATATCTTGAGGATATTTCAGATTTTATTGTCGAATGTGTTGATGAAAATTTTGGCTTCAGCCGATATGCTGAACGTTTAGGACGAAGCGCGAATTCTTTTGATGAATTATACGAAGCACTTCAACAAGAGCCAACTTATATTGATTCGATTTTAATTTCACTTTTAAAAGCTAAAATTGATACCGTAAAACCAACTTTATTTTTAATTTCCGTACCATTTCCAGGAAATTTATATAGCGCTTTTCGATGCGCACAATGGGTAAAACAAAATCATCCTGAAATTAAGATTTCAATGGGTGGCGGTTTCCCGAATACTGAATTGCGTTCGCTTTCTGATAAACGTGTTTTTGAGTTTTTCGATTTCATTACTTTAGACGATGGTGAAGTGCCGATTGAAGAATTAATTACCAATTTAGAAAATCCAGATCACAATTCGTATAAAAGAACTTTTCTGCTAGAAGATGGAGAAGTAGTTTATAAAAACAATTCTTTAAAGCACGATTATAAACAATCGCAAGTTGGAACACCAGACTATTCAGATTTGCCTTTGGATAAATATATTTCGGTTATCGAAATTGTAAATCCCATGCACAGAATGTGGAGCGATGGCCGTTGGAATAAACTCACAATGGCACATGGCTGTTATTGGGGAAAATGTACTTTTTGCGATATTTCTTTAGATTATATAAAAGTTTATGAACCTGTTGCAGCAAGTCTTTTATGTGACAGAATCGAAGAACTAATAGAGAAAACAGGCCAAAACGGATTCCATTTTGTAGATGAAGCAGCGCCGCCAGCTTTAATGCGTGCTTTGGCTCTTGAAATCCTTAAAAGAAAGCTAGCTGTAACTTGGTGGACCAATATTCGCTTTGAAAAAAGCTTTTCAAAAGATTTATGTCTGTTGCTGAAAGCTTCTGGCTGTATTGCAGTTTCAGGTGGTTTAGAGGTAGCTTCAGACCGATTGTTGAAATTAATCGATAAAGGAGTAACTGTTGAACAAGTGGCAAAAGTGACGCGCAATTTTACCGAAGCAGGAATTATGGTTCATGCCTATTTAATGTATGGATATCCAACACAAACCATTCAAGAAACGGTTGATAGTTTAGAAATGGTTCGTCAATTGTTTGAAGCTGGAGTTTTGCAATCAGGATTTTGGCATCAGTTTGCATTGACGGCACATAGTCCTGTTGGGTTGTATCCAGAGCAATTTGGTGTGACTAAGAAAACAGAGGCAATAGGAACTTTTGCCAATAATGATATTGAATATACCGATGCAACGGGAATCAATCATGATAAATTCAGTTTCGGATTAAAGAAATCACTTTTTAATTTCATGCACGGAATCTGTTTTGATTACGAACTTCAGGATTGGTTTGATTTTAAAATTCCAAAAACCAAAATCCATCCCGATTTTATTTTTAATGCATTAGAAGAACAAAACGATTTCAATACAAAACCAAATGCAAAAGTGGTTTGGCTTGGAGGAAAACCTACTGCAGAAATTTTTACAAAATCTAAAAAAGGAAGAAGCTGGGAAATGATGTCGCTAACTTTTCATGATAAAAAAGAAAGTTTCGATATTCAAACCAGTAAAGAAGAAGGCGAGTGGCTGACTTCAATTTTATCAAAAATAGCCGTTTCAGGTTCTAAAGGTTATACTTTTCAAGAAGTTAAAAATGATTTTGAAACCGAATTGGAAGATTTCGAATTGTTTTGGTATTCTAAACCAGTAAATACTTTGCGTGAGTTTGGATTATTGGTTTTATAATTAAATTTCTAAATTAATTTTTGGTTACCCAATAATGAAAATCTCTTTCTAAATCATAAATCATTCTTTTTACACTTCTTCTGATAATGAAATAAGGAATTCCTAACATTATAGACATGTGAAATAGAAGGAAAGGCAAAACAAAAAAGGAAGCAGAATTATTGCTGGTAAGAAAAAGAGAAGTGATAATAAATATCGAATAAAATAGAACCATAGGTCCTGCAAACAAAAGCATTCTTTTCCTAAAGCCATTAATTTCAGCTTCAATGTTTAAACGGTTACTATCTTCACTAAAATGGGCTGTTACTTTTGCAAATGAATAGTTAGTGTCAAATAATTTTCTTCGTTTCTTTAATTCAAAATAATTATTAGAAATATTGCCTTTGTACTCATTTTTGCTGGATTGAAAAACTTCAAACGGAACAAAACTTAAATCAGATTCATCAACATGACTTCTGAATTTTTGAATAAAATCTATTTTTGAAACTGGTAATTGTATAGAAATGTCTTTAACTAAGTGTATTTTTCTTAAAAAATCGGTCATTTATTTTGATTTGGTTAGCGAGCCAAATATACTATTTATGAGAGAATAAGAAATAAAAGCACACAAAAAAAAAGACTTATTTTTTAGCTAATACTCAATGCATTCTCCGTCATTTGGAATGGAAGTTTTAGTTAAAAGATTATGATCTGAAAGCGCAGTTCTTAATTGCAATCGTGTTGTCGGACAATGATTTAAAGCTTCTAAATGATTGGCGAGAACTTTCCCAGGAGCGAGTGTTACGAATTTCAAAATATCATCCATTCGCATTAATAATGGCTGTCCAATATCTAATCTTGCAGTTCCGCAGGCAACAACAGAAATATCTGGCTTAAGCTGCGTTAGGACTTTGTTTACATGTTCTGTAAAAATGGTGTCTGAACTAATATAAATTGATTTCTGGTCAGCCAATTCGATAAGAAATCCCATTACATTTCCCATTAATTTAGCAACAAATCCATAGCCATGGATAGCAGGAATTCCCGTGATTTTTCCGTCTAGAAATTTTTGCGGTTCCCAATATTCTAAAGTTTGAATTACGCTTAATCCTCTTTGTACAAGTGCCTTTTCATCCTTAGAACTGCAGATAACCGGAATGCTTTTTCTTCTTAAAAAAACTTCACCAGCTTTGTCAATATGATCTGGATGTAAATGTGTAATCAAACAATGTGTTACACGGCTTAAGATCTCACGGCTATTTTTAGGCAATGCCACCAGCGGATTTCGTTTTGGTTTATATCTGAAAATAGTAAAAGGCGGAATTGTTTTTCTTTTACCTAACATTGGGTCAACTAAAATGACATGCTTTTCTGTTTCAATTACCAAAGAGGCATTTCGCAAATGATGTAATTTCATATCCAAGAAAATTAGATATTAAAAATACAAAGTTTTTCGAAAAACTGCTTACAGATTTTTCTTTATTTTTAACAGAATTGTGATTTACCCAATAGAAAACCTAAACCCAATTCCATGAAGGTTTTCTATTGAAATGCCTTCTTCATTTGCCAAGATTTTACGTAAACGCGAAATAAAAACATCCAAACTTCTTCCCATAAAATAGTCGTCTGTTCCCCATAGAGAAGTTAAGATTTGTTCTCTTTTCAAAACAGAATTTTTGTGATCCAAGAAAAGTTTCAATAATTCGGCTTCACGTTGTGTTAAACCAACTTTTTCTTCGTTATTAAAAAGAATAAAGTTTTTGGTGTCAAACTGGTATTTGCCAACTTCATAAATCGTTTTTGCAACCGGAATGTTTTTCTGTGAGCGTTTCAAGAAAATTTCAATTTTCAAAAGTAATTCTTCAATACTGAAGGGTTTTACCAAATAATCATCGGCACCTAAACGAAGACCTTTTATTCGATCTTCTTTTAAAGTTTTAGCCGAAAGAAAAATAATAGGAACATCTAAATCAATTTTACGAACGGCTTCGGCAAGCTCAAAACCGTCCATTTTTGGCATCATAATATCAAAAATGCAAATATCAAATTCTTCTTCCTCAAAAATTTTCAGTGCCGATTTTCCATCAGAACAATGAATTACTTCATAATGGTTTTGCTCCAAATTATCTTTGGTTAAAAACGCTAGAGTTTCATCGTCTTCGGCATATAGTATTTTGAAATTTCTCATTTTTTGTAAGGAATTGATAAAGTTAAAGTAACACCTTTTTCTGAATTATTTTCGGCTTTTATTTTCCAGTTTTGCAGACTGCAGATTTCTTTTACATAGTATAAACCAAGTCCAAATCCGTTAACTTCGTTGCTTTTCTCATTCTGAACACGGTAAAACTTATCAAAGATAAAAGATATTTTTTTAGGATTAATCCCGATTCCATTATCAATAAACTCCAATTTTAAACAGTTATTATTTTCGATGATTTTTATTCTAACTTCAGGCTTTTCATTACAATATTTAATTGCATTATCCAGTAAATTATAAACTAAATTAGCAAAATGAAAAGTATCCGTTTCTAGTAAGTATTCTCTTGAAACCGTTTCAATTGTAATAGAAGCTTCAGGATATTTTAATTTAATGTTTTCAATTGCTTCTTCAATTATCGGAACAATTAAAATGTTTTCTTTTTTAAGTTCTAAAGGAGCATAATCAGACTTTGCAATATTTAGAATTTTTTCAATATGACTATTTAGCTTATTTCCTTGATTGATAATAATGTCAGTATACGTATACAGTTTTTTATCTTCTTTAATTGGTTTTTGCTCAATCAGATATTTTGATGCAATCAGAATAGAAGCTAGTGGCGTTTTGAATTCATGCGTCATATTATTGATAAAATCACGCTGCAGTTCTGAATATTTTTTATGTTGTAAAAGAGTAAAAATCGAATACACATAAATCAGGAGAATTAGAATCAATGCGGTTGAAAGGATAAACCAAAAACGCATCGAACTAAATAAATAGGTTGTTTCATTTGGAAAACGTACTGCGAAATAGTAAACCAAATTTTTATGCTTTGGAAAATAAACAGTCTTTTTACATTCTGCTTTTTTCTTATAAAGCGAAATATAATCACCATAAATCATTTCGTCACTTTGGCAATTGTACATTGCATATTCGAAATCGGTGGTGATATTCATTTTTTTGAATTCCGTTTTCAGATAAAATTCTAAAATATCAGGTTCAAATTCATTATCCACATTTACGATATAATAATCGTTTGCAATTTTTTGAACTGGATTCTGAACCGGCAATTCGTGATTGGTTCCTTCGTATAATTTTTTAGCAACTTCTAGCAAAGCAATATGCGCTTTCTGACTAAGCTTTTTTTGTTCTATTGTAAAAGCCTCTTTTGTCCATAGCAATTGAGCCACCAAAATACTAATGATAGCCACTAATCCTAAGAGAATGATGCTGTTGAGTTTATTAATTTTCAAGAATAAAGAATTTTTAGAGTGTAATATTAATCAATTTTGGCCTAAAAACAGGCGGTTAACAAGTCATTAACAAACGTTTGAAACCAGTTAACAGCGACTTGAATTTGTCTGAATTACCTTTGTAATATCAAAAATGAACTATAAACCATTTTAAATATATCAGTTATGAAAATGATCAAAATTTCGATGTTAGCTTTGGCTTTAGGCCTAATGTCTTTTTCAGCAATTGCTCCAGTACAATCTTTAGTTTCAGAAACTGAAGTTTCAGCAACTGCAGGTTCTACAATTGCTTGGAAAGCAGAAACAATTGATGTTGGGCAAATTCCGCAGGGAACTCCAAAAGCAATTGTTTACGAATTTAAAAATACAGGAAAAACGGCTGTAGTGATTACAAACGTGCAAGGATCTTGCGGATGTACAGCAACCGATTATACTAAAGAGCCAATTCAGGCTGGTAAATCTGGAAAAGTTACTGCAACTTACAATGCTGCAAACAAAGGCGCTTTTACAAAAACGGTTACTGTTACGACTAGCGCAGAAACAACACCAAAAGTACTTACTTTAAAAGGTACTGTTATTTAATTAGAATTTTAATAGGTTGGTTATATGGCGAAAGCTCCAGACATGAAAATTGTTTGGAGCTTTTATTTTATTAACCACTTAAACTTCAAAAAAATAAGGCTTAAGATTTATTGCTGAGTTCTTGGTTTTAATAGAATTTTTTCTACTTTTAATCAAAAATTTTGAGTTATGAAAATCTGGTATACGCCTATTATTGCTACTGTTTTTTTCGCTGTTTTTTCGTGTAATTCGAAAGCTGATAAAAAAGAGGAAAACTCGATAAAAACGGTTGAAAAAGTCCCTGAATTAAAACTTACGATTGACAGTGTTCGCATTGCTAAGTTTTACGAAAATTATCCGAAATTGGATAAATTTAAAAATGATGTAAGCGCTTTATATCAAAAAAATAAGTCGACTCAATTGTGGCAGGACAATAAAGGAATTGTCGAATTTGCCAATACACTTTTTAATCAATATAAAAATCTGGATCAGGAAGGATTAAAAGCCAATTATCCGTACAATGAGCAGTTAAGTGCTGTTTTTGATAATAATGCCAATACTAAGCTTTCAAAAGAAGATACCGATTTACTGCTTTCTAATTTATATTACTATTATGGTGAAAAAGTGGGTGGCTTTGACGAAAAAACAGTAGTTTCTTTAGAATGGCTTTTACCTCGCAAAAAACTGAATTACCAAGAGCTTTCAGATTCGATCTTTAAAAAATCAACCATTCTGGATGATAAGAAAAGAAAAATGTTCAGCCAATATTACAAACTTCGTGATGCGCTTAAAGAATATAGAGAAATCGAGAAAAACGGCGGATGGAAAACTATAGAAGTTGGCGAAGATTATAAAAGCCTAAAAGTTGGTGATTCGTCTACTATTATTGCTCAAATTAGAGAAAGACTTTTTATAACTAAGGATCTAAAAGAAGACACCAAAAGTGCAGTTTGCGACACAGTTTTGATAAAAGCAATGAAAAACTACGAGTTGCGTCACGGGTACACCGCAAAAAACACTATTCTTAAAGAACATATTGAAGACTTAAATATTCCAGTTTCAGAACGTATCAAAACCATTATTGTCAATATGGAGCGTTGCCGATGGATTGATCCAGAATTAGAAAAAGGGCAGAAGTATATAGAAGTCAATATTCCTGAGTTTAGATTGTATATAGTCGAAGATGGTAAAATTGCTTTTATATCACCGGTTGTTGTAGGAAGAGCAATGACGAAAACCGTTATTTTTAGCGGAATGATGAGCAATATTGTTTTCAGTCCGTATTGGAATGTGCCGCCGAGTATCATCAAATCGGAGATAAAACCTGGAATGGCTAGAGATAAAAACTATTTGCAAAAGAAAAATCTAGAGTGGAATAATGGAGCCGTTCGTCAGCTTCCTGGGAAAAATAATTCACTTGGTTTGGTTAAGTTTTTATTTCCAAATTCAAGCAATATTTATCTTCATGATACGCCATCAAAAAGTTTGTTTGAAAGAGAAAGCCGAGCTTTTAGCCACGGTTGTGTGCGTGTAGCAAAACCTAGAGAATTGGCAATTGAATTATTAAAAGTCGATCCGCAATGGAATCCTGAAAGAATTGATAAAGCTATGCATGCCGGAAAAGAAAGCTGGTACACGCTTAAGAAAAAAGTCCCAGTTTATATCGGATATTTTACCGCTTGGGTAGATCGACAAGGTAATTTAAATTTCTATAAAGATATTTATGGAAGAGATGAAAGTATGATCAAACTATTGACAGAAGAATAAAAGTTTAAGGTTGCCACGAATTGCACGAATTATCACGAATTAAATTATAGTATTGCGAATAAAAAATTAGTGAAAATTAGTGTAATTCGTGGCGAAAAAATGAAAGCCACAGATTAAAAAGATTAGCACAGATTTTTTATAATCTTTATAATCCTTTTATCCCGATAGCTATCGGGAGTCGCAAAAAATAATTCGCGGAAATTCGTGTAATTAGTGGCGAAAAAAACTATTTCGCTAAAACATCAACACATTTATAAAAGCGCTTGGTGTAATGTTCTGTATCAAGTGCTGTTATAGTTACCTGTTGCGCTTTTCCAGATGAAGCATGAATAAATTTTGACTGCATTCCGTTGGCTTCGCAAATTATACCAACGTGACCAACAACATTTCTGTTTTTATATCCGTAGAAAACTAAAACGTCACCCACTTTAAATTCTTCTGGTTTTAGAGCTTTGCCTAAATTTTTGTAACCGCTGGAACTTCTTGGAAGTGTCATTCCAAAATTTTTAAAAACATAACACACAAAACCTGAACAGTCAAATCCTTTTTTCGGATTACTGCTGGCGTATACATAAGGAGTCCCTAAGTATTGTTTGGCGTAAGTAATAATAGAATCACGATTGATTTCGGTTTGAGTTGGATTGTTTTGATTTTGTTTTTTTTCCTTTTTTAAATTGAAAGAAGAAAGAGTGATAAAAAACAATAGAGAAATAAAGGTCAGGGCTTTCATTTTTGACGGATTGTAAAAGTATAAAACGACAAAGATAAATCTAAATTGTAAGTTCTTTTTTATAAATGTAAGAATTAACACATGTAATTGCCCGAATGATGGGTTTGTGTGGTGTTTTTTTATTACTTTTTGACATTTTAGTATCTTTTTAGATAATCTCTTTCCAATATATTTGTGAATCGTATTTAGATTTTAACAAATAAATTATGTTTCCAAAAAAAATAGCTATTTTAATTTCGTTTTTGCTGATTTCGGCCGTTTCCACTTCGCAAACGCTAAATTCAAATAAAACCTTCTTATATCAAGGTAGAGTTGACAAACTTCAAAACGATCAGGTTATTTTAATTGGAACAGCTTCTTCAGTTGCTTTTAATTTTACTGGAAATGAATGTTCGATTTCACTACAAAGCGTTGAGGACCATCATAATTATGTCCAATTGGTTTTGGACGATAAGTATATTGGGAAAATTAGAATTGAAAAAGGAGCAATCCAGTCATTTCCAATAAAAGTTACCGAAAATATAAAAAAGCACAGATTAGAGATTTATAAAAATACAGAAGCTCAAAGCGGTAATATTTTGTTTGTTGGAACAACAGCAAAACTGGTTCCGATTTCGTTTCAAAAGAGAAAGAAAATAGAATTTATTGGTGATTCTATTACGTGCGGTGCAGCGAGCGATCCGTCAGATGTTCCTTGTGATAAAGGAGAATATATGGATCATCATAATGGCTATTATGCATATGGACCAACACTTTCAAGAACAATTGGTGTTGATTATTTAATGAGTTGTGTTTCGGGAATTGGAATGTACAGAAACTGGAACGATGAGCATAAAGACGAAGCGATAATGCCAGATGTTTATCCTAATTTATATCTAACGAAAGATGCTTCAAAGCCTAAATATGATTTCACTTTTCAGCCAGATATTATCAGTATTGCTTTAGGAACAAATGATTTCTCTGGTGGAGATGGTAAAAAAGAACGTCTTCCGTTTAATCCTGAAAAGTATGTTTCGAATTACATCAATTTTATAAAGATGTTATACGAACACAATCCGAACGTGCAAATTGTAATTACAAACAGCCCAATGGTTGGCGGAGAAAGGGCAGTAGTTTTTGAAGAATGTTTGAATAAAGTTAAAAATGCTTTCGCGAATGACAAAGCGCACAAACCAATTCAAATTTTCAAGTTCAAACCAATGACTCCAAATGGATGTACGGGACATCCAGACGTAGCAGATCATAAGGTTTTGGCAGAAGAATATGGTCCATTTTTAAAGAAGTTGCTAAATGAAAAATAATATTTTTAAGTTTGTTTTCTTTCTATTGATTTCCAGTACTATGATGGCAAACGTCTCGCTTCCGAATATTTTTGGTGATAATATGGTTTTACAGCGCAATTCTGAAGTGAAAATTTGGGGTTGGGCCAATCCAAAAGAAGAAATCAAATTAATTTCGAGTTGGAATAATACGGAATATAAAACCGTTGCCAATAATCAGGCAAAATGGGAATTGACGATTAAAACTCCTGAAGCTGGAGGGCCTTTTACCATTTCTATAAAAGGTTATAATGAAGTGGTTTTAAAGAATATTTTGATTGGAGAAGTTTGGCTTTGTTCTGGACAATCTAACATGGAAATGTCGGTAAGCTGGGGAATTGACGATGGTGAAGAAGAAATGAAAAATGCTACAAATCCTAATATTCGATTTTTTACGGTTCCGAAATTGACTGCAGAAAATCCGCAGAATAATTTGCTGGGAAATTGGACTGAATCGACTCCTGAAACCATGAAATATTTTAGCGGTGTTGGTTATTTTTTTGCGAAACGCCTTCGCGAAGATTTAAAAAATATTCCAATCGGCTTAATTTCTTCCAACTGGGGCGGAACTCCTGCTGAAATCTGGATGCCATCAGAAGTTGTAAATAACGATCCTGTTTTACTAGAAAATGCTAAAAAATTGAACGAACAAGAATACGGACCAAGACAACCCGGGCGCGCTTACAACGCCATGATTTACCCAATCGTCGGATTTAAAATTGCAGGAACGCTTTGGTATCAAGGAGAATCGAATGTGGGTTCTTTGGTTTATGATAAAACTCTGGGCGCTTTAATTACTTCATGGAGAAAGGAATGGAAAGATGAATTTCCTTTTTATTATGTTCAAATTGCGCCGTTTAAGACAGGAAAGAATAATTTTTCAAATGTAACGGTTAGAGATTCTCAGAGAAAACTGTTGAAAGAAGTTTCAAAAACGGGAATGGTCGTAATCAGTGATATTTCGGATACAATTGATATTCATCCAAAAAATAAAAAATCGGTTGGAATTCGTCTAGCAAATTTAGCTTTAGCTGAAACTTATAAAGTCAACACGAATTTAGTTAATGGACCGCTCTTTAAATCCATTAAAATTGATAAAAATAAAGTAACCGTTTCTTTTGACTACGCAGACGGATTACACTTTAAAGACAAAAAATCGAATCAGTTTGAAGTTGCAGGAATAGACGGAATTTTCTATCCTGCAGAGCCTTCAATTGAAAATAACGAAGTGGTTTTAACAAGCAAAAAGGTGGCTTCTCCAGCAAAAGTGAGATTTGCATGGGGAAATACGATTCAGTCAGATTTGTTTAATAAAGCGAATCTGCCTGCTTCTTGTTTTGTTTCTGAGTGAGTGTTTAAAGAAGAAAGAAGCAAGATTTTAGATTTTAAGTCTTTTCGCAATTTTTGTCAGGCTGAGCGAAGTCGAAGCCCCGTACAGAGAGTCGCCAAACTTTGTCGAGCTACTTGCGAAGATTTCTCCTTTCAGTCGAAATGACAAAACGATGTGTTGAAAAACAAAAGCCAAAAAGTTCTTTTGAAAGCGTTCGCGTGAGGGATAGCAGTGGAAAGCCCGGAGCCTGACGAAGGAAGTGCGAGGACTTGTAATGAATAGCCCGACCCGGAGGGGCACGCCCAAAAAAAGAAACTTAGGATCTCAGCATCTTAGAACCTTAGCAACTAAAAAAAAAACTAACTAAACCACATATGAAAAATAAAATAATAACCATTGGGATTTTTTCCCTGTTTACTGTTGGAAATATGAATGCACAGAAAAAAACATATCTGGATAAAAACAAAACGATAGAGCAAAGAATTGATTTGCTTTTGCCAATGATGACTTTGGAGGAGAAAGTAGGGCAAATGAACCAGTACAATGGTTTTTGGGATGTTACGGGACCAGCACCAAAAGGCGGAACAGCCGAATTAAAATATGAACATTTAAGAAAAGGATTGGTCGGTTCGATGCTTACGGTTCGCGGCGTAAAAGAAGTTCGTGCGGTGCAGAAAATTGCGGTTGAAGAAACACGATTAGGAATTCCGTTAATTATTGGTTTTGACGTAATTCATGGTTATAAAACGTTAAGTCCGATTCCGTTGGCAGAAGCGGCAAGTTGGGACTTGGAAGCGATTAAGAAATCGGCGGCAATTGCGGCAGATGAAGCTTCAGCATCCGGAATTAATTGGACTTTTGGACCTAATGTTGATGTGGCAAATGATGCGCGTTGGGGACGTGTGATGGAAGGTGCGGGAGAAGATCCATACTTGGGAAGTAAAATAGGTTATGCGAGAGTGAAAGGTTTTCAAGGAGAAACCATTGCTGATTTAGCTAAAGTAAATACGATCGCGGCTTGCGCGAAACACTTTGCCGCTTATGGTTATGTTGAAGCGGGATTAGAATATAATATTGTAGATATCAGTAATTCGAAATTGTATAATTCGGTTTTGCCTCCTTTTGAAGCAACGGTTGACGCTGGAGTTCGTACGTTTATGAATTCATTTAATACTTTGAATGGTGTTCCTGCGACTGGAAATGCCTTTTTGCAGCGCGATATTTTAAAAGGGAAATGGAAGTTTGACGGATTTGTGATTTCAGATTATGCTTCGATTCGTGAAATGATCGCGCACGGTTATGCAAAAGACGAAGCCGATGCAACGGCAAAAGCGGTGATTGCAGGTTCTGATATGGATATGGAATCGTATTTGTATGTGGCAAAACTGGTTGATTTGGTAAAATCTGGAAAAGTAAAAGAATCCTTGGTTGATGATGCGGTTCGCAGAATTTTAAGAGTGAAATTTGAGTTAGGATTATTTGATGATCCGTACAGATATTGTGATGAAAAACGCGAAAAAGAAGTGGTTGGAAGTAAAGCTAACAACGATGGCGTTTTGGATATGGCGAAAAAGTCAATTGTTCTTTTGAAAAATGAAAAGAGTTTGCTTCCGCTAAAGAAATCTGGGCAGAAAATCGCTTTAATTGGTGCTTTAGCCAATGATAAAAACAGTCCGTTGGGAAGCTGGAGAATTGCGGCTTCTGATGATACGGCAGTTTCGGTTTTAGAAGGAATGCAGCAATATAAAGACAATCAATTGGTTTTTGAAAAAGGAGTTGATTTATTAAAGCAAAAAGCAACTTTCTTGACTGAAACAGTTTTTAATACGACAGACAAAAACGGGTTTGAAGCAGCAAAAACAGCTGCAAAAAATGCAGATGTTGTAGTAATGGTTTTAGGTGAATATGGTTTTCAAAGCGGTGAAGGAAGAAGTAGAACTGATTTGAATTTGCCAGGTTTGCAACAAGAATTGTTAGAAGAAATTTACAAAGTAAATCCAAATGTAGTTTTGGTTTTAAATAATGGTCGTCCGTTGAGTATTCCGTGGGCAGCAGAAAATGTTCCGGCAATTGTAGAGGCTTGGCATTTAGGAACTCAGGCAGGAAATGCAATTGCTCAGGTTTTATATGGCGATTATAATCCGAGTGGAAAATTGCCAATGTCATTTCCTAGAAATGTAGGTCAGGTACCAATTTATTACAACAAATACAGTACAGGAAGACCAATTGACAGTGATAAAAATGTTTTCTGGTCGCATTATATGGATGTGGAGAAAACACCTCAGTTCCCGTTCGGTTTTGGGTTGAGCTACACAACTTTCGATTATAAAAACTTGAAATTAAATAAAACGGCTTTCGCAAAAGGTGAAAAGGTTCAAGTTAGCGTTGAGGTTACCAATTCTGGAAATTACGACGGAAAAGAAGTAGTGCAATTGTATATTCATGATGAATTTGCAAGTATCGTTCGTCCAATAAAAGAATTGAAAGGTTTTGAATTGGTAAACCTGAAAAAAGGTGAAACGAAAACAGTAAACTTTGCTTTAACTGATAAGGAACTTGGCTTTTATGATAATGAAGGAACTTATTTAGTAGAACCTGGAACTTTTAAAATCATGGTTGGAGGAAGCTCTGATAAAGGTTTGCAAAGTGGTTTTGAGATAAAAGAGTAAGTTTTTTTTGAGGTGCAAAGGGACAAGAGTAACAAAGGTTCAAAGTTTTTTAATCTTGCAATCCCGATAGCTATCGGGAGTAGAGTGGCAAAGTTTTTTTGAATAGCCCCTAGCTTTAGCTAGGGGAACATGATTTGAATAAGAAAGGGCTTTAGCCAAACTTTGTAGGTTTGGCTAAAGCCCTTTTTATTGTGTTTATGTTTTCATCCAGCTAAAGCTGGACGCTATTGAATTGTTATGTTGCAAAAGCTAAAGCAACAAGAATATCTTCTTTATTTAATTCTGTAAAATTCTCAATAATTTCTTCAAAAGCAATTCATATTTTTTGAATAGCCCCTAGCTTTAGCTAGGGGAACATGATTTGAATAAGAAAGGGCTTTAGCCAAACTTTGTAGGTTTGGCTAAAGCCCTTTTTATTGTGTTTATGTTTTCATCCAGCTAAAGCTGGACGCTATTGAATTGTTATGTTGCAAAAGCTAAAGCAACAAGAATATCTTCTTTATTTAATTCTGTAAAATTCTCAATAATTTCTTCAAAAGCAATTCATATTTTTTGAATAGCCCCTAGCTTTAGCTAGGGGAATAAGATTTGAATAAGGAAAGGGCTTTAGCCAAACTTTGTAGGTTTGGCCACAGCCCTTTTCATTTGATTATGTTTTCACCCAGCTAAAGCTGGATACTATTGATTTGTTGTATGCTTAAGGTGTTATATGTCAGTATTTTATTATATAAAAACTATTTTGGTTTATGCTTTTGTTTTATCTTTGATAGACAACCAATTAAAAATATTTTTTAATTGGTGTTTAAGGTAAGCTGAAAACTTTATAGAGTAGGCAAGATTTTAAAATAGTATTATGGAACATTCTTTATTTAAAAAAGTGAAAGCAGCAATTGATTATTGGTACATTCCGTTATTAGTGGGAATACTTTTTGTAATCATTGGATTTTGGTCTTTTGCCACACCTGTAAAAGCATATTTAACATTGGCATTTTTATTTAGTGTGTCTTTTCTGGTCAGCGGAATTTTTGAAATTATTTTTGCACTTTCAAACAGAAAAAAAATAGACAATTGGGGCTGGACACTAGTATCTGGAATTATAGGTTTAGGAGTTGGAATAGTATTAATTGCTAATCCGTTAGTTTCGGTAACACTTTTGCCACTCTATGTTGGATTGGCTATTTTATTTCGTTCTGTAATGGCTATTTTTATGGCTTTTAATTTAAAAAGCTATTCTGTTCCAGATTGGAAAAATCTTTTAGGATTGGGGATCTTAGGACTGTTATTTTCATTTTTATTATTATGGAATCCTGTTTTTGCAGGACTTTCAATAGTATATTGGACTGCTTTTGCTTTCATCGCAAGTGGTATTTTTTACATTTATTTTTCTTTCAAACTGAAAAAACTACACGATTTAGTTTAAAAAGAATTAGATTTTAATTTTCTTCCCCAGATTTAGCAGATTCGGCAGATTTTTTATCTCCTAAATCTGCTAAATCTGCGGGAGTTTTTTTTACCTTTAAAATCTATTAAAACTCCAACTTTTAAATTAAAAACATGAAATATAACAGATGCGGAAAAAGCGGTTTGTTGCTTCCTGAAATTTCTTTAGGATTATGGCACAACTTTGGTTCGGTTGATAATTTTGAAAACGCAGAAAGCATTGCTATTGAAGCTTTTGATAAAGGAATTACCCATTTTGATTTGGCGAATAATTACGGACCAGTTCCAGGTTCTGCTGAGGAGAATTTTGGTAAAATATTATGGCATAATTTTCAAGGAAATCTGCGTGATGAAATCGTGATTTCTACTAAAGCAGGTTATACTATGTGGAAAGGCCCTTATGGAGATTGGGGTTCGAGAAAATATTTATTGTCAAGTTTAGATCAGAGTTTGAAACGAATGAACATTGATTATGTCGATATTTTTTACTCGCATCGTCCTGATCCAGAAACGCCGATTGAAGAAACTATGATGGCTTTAGACCACGCTGTTAGAAGCGGAAAAGCTTTGTATGTTGGAATCAGTAATTATTCGGCAGAACAGACTCGTGTTGCTGTTGATGTTTTAAAACAATTGGGAACGCCTTGTTTGATTCATCAAGCAAAATACTCCATGTTGGAACGCTGGGTTGAAAATGGTTTATTGGATGTTCTGGAAGAAAAGGGAGTAGGTTGTATTGCTTTTTCACCTTTAGCACAAGGACTTCTGACTGATAAATATTTAAAAGGGATTCCCGAAAACTCACGAGCTCATAATCCGAATGGACATTTGAGAGAAGATGAGGTGACGCAAGAACGTATTCAGAAATTAATTCAGCTGAATGAAATTGCTCAAAATAGAAATCAGTCTTTGGCGCAAATGGCTTTGGCTTGGTTGCAGAAAGATAAACGAATTACCTCGGTTTTAATTGGTGCTAGTTCTGTAAAACAATTGTGTAATAATATTGATTGTCTGCAAAATACTGAATTTACAAATGATGAATTAAATGCGATTGAGAAGATTTTATCTTAATTGTAAAATGTGAATTGTGAAATGACGAAGAGGCATAATCGTAGAGACACACTGCAGTGCGTCTACATTTCGTTAATATAATGTATATTAAACCCGACAGGTTTTAAAAACCTGTCGGGTTTGTTTATAGAAATGGATTTTATTTTATAATCATCGCCAATCCGCCACCGCTTGCTAAACGATATTTTAGTTTAGTTGTCGAGTCAACGGTTATGATTTCCTTTTTATAATCAGTTGCCGCTTTGTCGGCATTTATTCCATCTGAGAAGATTTCGGCTTGGAATTTTTTGCCTTTTTCAAGGAAAGAAAAATCAATTGTTACTTCTCTAGAATCCCAATTTGTTATTGCGCCTAAGTACCAAGTATTTCCTTTTCTTCGGGCAATAGAAACATATTTTCCAACTTCACCATCAAGAGCGGTAGTTTCATCAAAAGTGGTCGGAACTTTAGCAATATAATCAGTGCTTTCTTGTTCCTTTATAAAAGCCGTCGGACTATCAGCCATCATTTGCAAAGGCGCTTCAAAAATGGTATAAAGTGCCAATTGATGGCATCTTGTTCCCTGACTCATTGGAGTGGAATGACTTGGCTTGAATTCGCTTTTTGTAGCATTTCGCATTGCGCCAGGTGTATAATCCATTGGTCCAGCCATCATTCTAATAAACGGAATTGTTACATCATAAAGCGGAACATCATCATTTGGTGTCCATTTATTGTTTTCTAAACCTTTTACACCTTCAAAGTTTAAAATATTTGGATACGTTCTCTGAATTCCAGTTGGTTTGTACATACCGTGAAAATCAATAATCAATTTATGATTGGCTGCTTTTTGCGCAATATTATAAACAGAATTTACCATTTTGGCATCGTCACGGTCAATAAAATCTACTTTAAAACCTTTTACGCCCAGTTTTGCATAATTGTCAAAAACGCGATCAATATTTTCATGCAAAGCCATCCATGAAGCCCACAAAATAATGCCCACGTTTCGTTCTTTCGCGTAAGCTATTAAAGCTTCCAAATCTACATTTGGATTGTGTTGCATGATATCGGTTTCAATGCTCCAGCCTTCATCCAAAACCACATATTCGACTTTATTTTTAGAAGCAAAATCAATATAATATTTATACGTCTGCGTATTGATGCCAGCTTTAAAATCTACATTGTAGATGTTCCAGTCGTTCCACCAATCCCAAGCTACTTTTCCAGGTTTTATCCAAGAAATGTCTTTTATTTTTGATGGTTCTGCCAATTTCTGAACCATATCATTATTGGCCAAAGCGGCATCATTTTCAGAAATCACAATTGCTCTCCATGGAAAAGTTCTCGTTCCTTTTGTTTTTACCAAATAATCGGCTCTTTCTGTAATTAGTTTGTTGAGGTGATTAAATCCTCCGTTGGTTTCTTGAATTGGATATTTAGAAAAACGAGATTCAAAACCTGTTTTATTTTTGTTATTCGTTACAAATAATCCCGCATAATCTTCGAGATCGGCTTCTAAGAAAACTGCCTTTTTACGGTTTTTATAATCAATTAAAAATGGAAGAAAAGCTAAAGTGTCTTTAGAAAATTCGCTTATTTTTTTGTTTTCATAATGCGACTCAAACGAAGAAATAAACTGATCTTTTGGATTTCTTAAATCACGTACATACGGCATCAAAGTATTATAATCCTTATCGAAATTCAGCATCACTTCTTCGTCTTTAACCGTAATTTCTTTTTTCTTTTTTGTGATGAATCGATATGCAGCGCCATCATCAAAAACACGAAATTCAATACTGAAATCATTTTTAAAATTTAGAATCAGTTTGTTGTATTGATCTTTAACGGTTTTCTTTTTGTATAAAGGCGTTTCAAAAAAAGTATTTACGCTTTCTTTTTCCGAATTTAAAACAACAGGATTTTTTCCTAAAACCTCATTTTGATCTAAAGTCATCGACATTTCAGATGGAGCCAAAATCAAATCTTTTTCATGCGAGATTGTCCAGCTGATTTTGTCATTCACAGTAATTTTAACTTCGATTTTTCCGTCGGAAGATTTTAGAACAAAGTCTTGTTTCTTTTGAGAAAAAGAGGTGTTCAGAAATAAAAAACAAAAAAGAATGAATGTATTTTTCATGTTGTATTTTTTATCAAATTTCAATTTTGTTATTCTGTAGAGGCGCACCGCAGTGCGTCTACGCCCAGTTTACGACGCGTATATTCGTTGCGCATAAGACGCACTGCAGTGCGTCTCTACAGAAAATAGGGATAAATGATCCTTTTATTTCTTTAATTCTGAATTGTATTTTTTTACAATTTCTAATGTTGATTTGTCTCCATTAAAAACTGAATTTAAACCTTGCGGTTCTTGCGGAGGATCTGTTGTAAAAGGTTCTCCTGGGGTCCATTTTCCGTCTGGATGAATTGCTTTTCCTTCGCCGCCATAACCCCAGAAATTGGCAGCCCTTAATGGGCCATTATTTTTAACGCTTTCTGCAACTCTTCCAAAAATATAGCTGTAAAATTTATCTCTGTAAACAGAAGAAGCTCCAGCGTTCAGGTTTTCGTTTTCCCTCGGAAGACCAAATTCTTCAATAATTATTGGGCGTTTTAAATTATTAGCGACTTTAATATGATCATCAATATATTTTCCAGCGTTTTCAATGGTTTTTGAAAATGTAGCTTCGGCATTATCGGCTTTAAACCAATTCCAGTTTTTAGGCCAGATATGCATCGTCAAATAGTCGATGTTCGGATTCTGATGCGTTCTCTCGAAGATTTCCATGCTGTCGTTGGAACTATTTTTCCCTTCAGAACCTGTAGAAACCAAATGGTTTTTGTCTAAACTATCAATCAAATCCACAATATTATTGAGCCATTTTGTGAATTTTGCTTCATTTTCTACCGTAAAAAGTCGAGGTTCATTTCCAACTTGCCAAGACATTATCGTATTATCTTCGTTGTATTTCTTTTTAGAATACGCATTTGTTCTGCCAATAATAAACTTCACATGATTGTTTAATGCTTCCATGCAAGGTTCGCAGCTATGAAACTGTTCTGTATATGACATAAATTGTGGCCATGTATTCGGCGGAATATTCGGAACCGGAACTGGACCTTTGCCATTCCATTCCAAATATTGCGACATTCCACCCGACCATTCCCAGTTATTGGTCAAGTATAAAACGGCATACATACCGCGTTTGCTCATTTCGCTGATTAGGAAATCCAATCCATCCAATAAATCTTCGTTGTATTTTCCTTGTTCGTATTGCAGTGCCGGACGAACTGTAAAATCATATTTTCCGCCATCAGCGCCAACTAAAACCCGTAAATTATCGATTCCGTTTTTCTTCATTAAATCCAACTCACGCAAAAGCCTTTTACGATCGCCTATTTTTTTAGAAGCCAGCATACTTCCGTACCAATAATTGGTTCCAATATAAGCATACGGTTTATCACCTTTGTAAAATTCATTTCCTTTTACGGTTATTCTTTCTTGCGCCTGACAAGCAATTGCAGAAAAAATCAAGGCTAATGAAAGGGTTTTAAAAAATCTTTTTTTCATAATTTATATTTTAAGGAGCTAATCCCGCTATCCGCTCCAATCTTTTTGTGCTGAACCCCAGCACAAAAAGGATTTCCACTTCTATCGGGGCTAGGGCTTTACGTTCTTCAAGACGTTTTGATTTTTATCTGAATCTTAATTTTCAATTCGATTAATAAGCTCCAAACAAGCACGGCCATTATGGTAAGGACATTTCCAGAATCCGGCTTTGTCTTTTTTCATTATACTATAATCGCCATAAACACCCCAATACCATTCTCCATTTTGCGGATCTATGATGTGTTTTTTTATGAATTTCCAGTTTTTGTAAACAATGTCCAGATATTCTTCTTTTCCAGTTAATTGATATGCATTATAAAAACCAATTATAGCTTCAGCTTGTGGCCACCAATGTTTTTCAGCAATTAATTCATTTTTTTCAGGATCAAATTCGTACCATAAACCGCCGTCAGCATCTAAACCTTCTTTGGTTACTTCTGCAATTTGAATGGCATGTTTTTTATAGTTAGCAATCAAAGTTTTATTTCCTGAAATTTCGGCGCATTGCTGCAAAAGCCAAGCGGCTTCAATATCATGCCCGTATGAAATAACGTCTGGTTTTTCTTTCCAGTTTTCGTCAAAAAACAAATGCAAATGGCCTGTTTCGGTATTGATAAAATATTTTTCGATGGTTTCTAGTAATTCGATGATAGTGGCAAGCAGTTTTTCATCTTTCCAAACCTTGTATAAATTCACATAACCTTCAATAATGTGAAGATGCGTATTCATGGTTTTCTTTTCATTGGCATCTTTTGCGCTCAAACGCAAATCTTCAATGGGCTGCCAATCTCTTGTGAAAGCTTCAAAATACCCTTTGTTTATAGGATCGTAACTATGTTCCTCAATTTTTAAGTATAGTTTCTTAGCAATATCTAAAGCTTTTTCTTCGTTTGAAATCGAATAATATTCAGACAATCCATAAATCGCAAAGGCTAAAGCATAAATCTGGTTTTTGGTGTCTTTTGGAGTTTTATCCTCATTAATACTCCAAAAAAGACCTCCAAATTGTGTATCATAAAAGTTAGCTGCAAGAAACTCAAATGCCCTTTCTGCCAGTTTTTTGTGGTTTTCGTTATTTGTGGTTTTGTAACTGGCAGAAAACGTCCAAAGGATTCGGGCGTTTAAAACCGAACCTTTTTCTGCATTTGCAATGAGTTGATCGTTAAAATCGATTTGTCCGACAAAACCGCCATTTTTTTCATCTACAGTTCGTTGAGACCAATAGTTTAGAATAGAATCCAGTTCTGCGGTTAATTCCGATTTTAAAAGCTTTAGTTGTAATGACACGGTATTTTTAGATTGCGTTATTTTTTTCGATTTGATTAATAATCGTTTGAACTGAACCCGCAGAAATAAAAGTGTCAGAAGGAGTATTAATCACATAATCAACCAATTTGTCAACTGTAGAAACTGCCACATGCATTCTCGTATCTGATGAAGCGTAATAAATGTAAACTGTTCCGTTTTCGCCTTCAATCCATCCGTTAGAAAACAAAACATTCGAAACATCACCAACTCTTTCAATTCCTTCAGGCCCCATAAAATGTCCAGCTGGAACGTGCGTAACTTTAGAAATATCATTCAAATCGGTCATGAACATGTATAAAGTATAGCGTAATCCTGCAGCAGTATTACGTACACCGTGCGCTAAATGCAACCAGCCTTTTGAAGTTTTAATTGGAGCTGGCCCCAAACCGTTTTTCAATTCATAAATAGTATGATATTGTTTTCCGAAAATAATTTTTTCGTCTTTAACAACTGGATTTTTCATGTCTTCAATATACCCTAAACCGATTCCGCCGCCTGAACCAACATCAATAAAACCATCTTGCGGACGTGTGTATAAAGCATATTTTCCGTTTACAAATTCAGGATGCAACACTACATTTCGCTGTTGTCCTGTATTCGAAATTAAATCTGGTAATCTCTCCCAGTTTACTAAATCTTTAGAGCGAACAATTCCTGCATTGGCAACAGCCGAACTTGTATCGCCTTTTGGAGCTTTTGGATCTTTTCTTTCGGTGCAGAAAATTCCATAAACATAACCGTCTTCGTGATTTATTAAACGCATATCGTACACGTTTGTATCAGGTTCCTCGGTTTGTGGAATTACGCAAGGTTTATCCCAAAATTTGAAATTATCTATTCCATTTGGACTTTCGGCAATGGCAAAAAACGATTTTCTATCAATTCCTTCTACACGAACGGCAAGTAGATATTTTCCGTTCCATTTCATTGCCCCAGCATTGAATGCTGCATTTACGCCAATTCGTTCCTGCAAAAACGGATTTGTATTTTCGTTAAAATCAAAACGCCAGTTTAACGGAATGTGAGAAGCGGTAACAACTGGATTTTTGTAGCGGTCGTATATACCATTTCCAACAATTTCCTGCGGTTCGTTTTTTTGTTCGATAAGTGTTTTATGTTCGTTTTCTAGTGCCAATTTTCTTTCTTGAAAATTGACTGAAGATGTTATTGTTGTCATATAAATTGATTTCTTTGTCTTTGGTTTTTTATTGATTTTGATCTCTCTTTTCGTTTAAATCCTGTTCTATAATCTGTAATTTTTCTTCTGATAAAGGGTAAAATGCTATAAAAGCTACTGATATCGCGGCCGCAATTGCTGGCAGTATGCTTAACATTAATTGAATTCCGTTTTGAGCGGTTGCAGTCTGCTCGACATTGGCCTGAAAGCCAAAATAACCTAAAAGCCATCCTGCTCCAGCACCGCCAATTGTCCATCCAAATTTTTGTGACATTGAGGATGCTGAAAACACCAATCCTGTTGCTCTTCTGCCTTGTTTCCATTCAGAATAATCAGCACTATCGGCGTACATTGACCAGATTAATGGAAAAATACAGCCTGCACAAATACTAATTAAAACTTGGAAACTCATGATTAAGAAAACATCTTCTTTTCCGAATAGATAGAAAACAAGACTTAAGATTGCTGCTAAAGCCATTGCTCCGAAAAAGGTTTTCTTTTTACCAATTTTATTGGCAATTGGAGTTGCAATAATAACTCCGATGATATTTGCGGCTTGCCCTAGAACCAAGTAAATAGAGGTTGGTGTCATATGAAAATCGGTTCCGAAAAGCGAAAAATCGAAATTCACAGAACTACTTACATAATATTTGAAATAGTAAACCGCAGCTCCATCGCGGATAGAATTGAATACCAAAGCGCCAATTCCAGCTCCTAGTAAAATCCACCAAGGTTTATTTTTTAGAAGATCGTTTAAATCTTCTTTTAAGTTATTTTGTTCGTCTGCAATGGGTTTGATTCTTTCTTTTGTGAAAGCAAAACAAGCCCAGAAAAAGACAGTTGTAATGAATCCGAAAACGGCAATTGTTGCCAGCCAACCGCTTTTAGAATTTAAATTTCCTCCAAAATAATTGACCAAAGGTTCAATTAGCCAAAGTGCCAAAAGACTTCCTCCAAAAGCAAAAACCATTCGGTAAGACGAAAGCGTGTTTCTTTCTTTTCTATCGGATGACATTACGCCCAAAAGTGATGCATACGGAACGTTGATCAAAGAATAAATCATCATCATTAAAGAATAAGTTACATAAGCATAGATGATTTTTCCTTTTTCGTCAAAATCTGGAGTATAAAAAGTTAAAACCCCAATCACGGCAAAAGGTATGGCTACCCAAAGTAAGTATGGTCTAAATTTTCCCCATTTGCTTTTGGTTCTGTCGGCTAGAATTCCAACAATCGGGTCAAAGCAAGAATCCCAGATACGGGTAATTAAAAACATGGTTCCGACTACAGCAGGCGCCAATCCGAAAACATCGGTGTAGAAGAACAGTAAATACATACTGAAAATTTTCCAGAACATAGAGGAAGCAGCATCTCCTAGTCCGTAACCGATTTTTTCTTTTAAACTAATTTTGTCGTGCATTGGTTATTTTTTAAGGTTGTAATTTGTTTCGGGCGGTTATTTTAATTTTTTTGGAATGTCTTTTTCAAATATAGTCTGATCGAGATTATAAAAATCAACAAAATCTTTTTCGCTTACTTGTCCACTAAATGGTGCATAATAGTGCATTTTCTGTTCTTTTTCCTGCCAGCCATGATTTCTCCACAACAAAACATAAGAAATTTTATAATCTCCAATGGCTTTTAGTAAAGTTCCTGTCCACCATTTTGGATCTGGAACAGCTTCATAACCAGCTTCGGCCAAGGCAATCAATTTATGTTTTTTTGTACTGATTTCATTGAGTATTTTAAACTGATTTTGGACTTCTCTGATAAATTTTTCACCATTTGGATCATCATTATTTTGGTAAGTGTCAAAACTTAAAATATCGGCATAATTATCTCCAGGATAATTGGCTAAAAAATCGGCTTCACTACTAAAACTTCCTGTGTTGTAGATATAAATTAGATTGTGAACGCCTTTTTTCTCTAAATAATCAACTGTAAATTTCCAAGCCGTTTTAAATTCTTCTGGAGTACAATTCCCTTTTCCCCACCAAAACCATCCTCCAGTAAGTTCATGAAAAGGTCTGAAGAGTATCGGAATGTTTTTTCCGTTTTTATCTTTTAAAGACAAAAAGAAAGCCGCGGCTTTATCTAGCCAAGAAGTGAATTTTTTATGGTTTTCGGCTCCAGGCAAAATGGTTTTTAAAGAATTAGGAACATTATTCCATGCGTTTTTTCCTGTTGCAGGATTATCAAAATGCCAGCTTATGGTTGAAATTCCGCCTCTAGCATTGGCATCTATAATATATTGTTTCATTTTAGCGAAAGGAACGCCGTCAATATTATTTGGTTTATCATTTTCTAAACCTGCAATATCCCATCCATAAACAGCTGGATAATCGCCTACAACATCTTTTACATCACTTCGTCCGTCTTCATATTTCCATTTTACACCATAAGCAAGGTCGTCTTGATGCCCAAATAAGAATCCTTTTTGAGATAATGTATTTAAGTTTTTATAAAGTGATTTAGTTTCAGTTGTTGCTTTTTTATCTGAAAGTGACAAATTAGTATCAGTGATACTTTTTTGAGATAAGCAGGAATTGCTTATTATAGTTATAGTCAAAAGCGTTAAAAAATGTTTTTTCATTGAGAAATTATTGGTTGATTGTTTAGCTAAAAGCAAAATAAACAATGGTTTACAGTTTTTTGATTATAGAGTTTGTTCTTTCGAAATTCTTTATGCTATCCTTGTTAAAATTATTAAAACTATAAAAAGTTATTTGATTAAAAATGATTAATGTTTATTATTAATATTCTTTTTAAAGAAATGATAATTAATTTTTTCAAAGATAAACGGATGATTAAACTGTAATTAATATTATTTTATCAATTATATATCATATTATTGCAGTCAAAAAAAAGAATATCATCTTTCTGAAAAATACTTTTTAATATGAGTACTACGAAAAATTTTTATAGAGAAATAGCGCCACTTGCTTCAAGTGACAGTTTTTTGGTTTTTGATCGCGTAAAAGATAGTTTCGATTTTCCAGTCCATTATCATCCAGAATTTGAGATCAATTTTATTCTAAACGGAAAAGGAGTAAAGCGAGTTGTGGGAGATAATATTGAAGAAATTGATAATGTAGAATTGGTTTTGATTGGGCCGAATTTATATCATGGATGGGAACTGAATAAATGCACAAATAAAAAAATACATGAAATAACCATACAGTTTCATAATGATTTATTTCATGAATCTTTGCTTGCAAGACGTATTATGAATCCGATTCGGGATATGTTTAACCGGTCTATTCATGGAATTTTGTTTTCAAAAAAAACCGCAGAGGAGTTAACGCCAAGGCTTGTGAGGCTTTCTAAATTGGATGGTATGGATTATTTTTTAGAAATCACTTCCTTATTATATGATCTGGCTAATTCTAGAAATCAGCGCTTGCTTTCTACATATACGGTAGACTACGATACTTTTGATGATTACGACAAAATGAAATTGGTTTACGAGTATGTGCAGAAAAATTTTGCAGAAAAAATTACTTTAGAAGATGCGGCAAATGTAGCGAGCATGTCTATTATTTCGTTTAATCGATTTATTAAAAAGCGTACTGGGAAAACTTTTGTCAATTATATAAATGATATAAGAATTGGTTACGCCGCACGTTGGCTGGTGGAGAAAGATATGAGTGTTTCTGAAGTAGCTTTCAAATCGGGCTTTAATAATATTGCAAACTTCAATCGCAGTTTTAAAGCAACAAAAAATTGCACGCCAAGTCAATATCGAGAAGAATTTTCAGGCTTGAAGCGTATTTTATAGTGATACTTTTTTATCACTAATAAATATTATTTTTAACGAAAACGTTTGCTTTTTGAGATTTCATTGGTTTTTATTCATTGTTTAGGTTCTTTTTGAGGATTGTCATTGCGAATAATTTAATTTTTATATGATTTTATTTTCATATGTGTTTTTTTAATCGCTTACAGTAAAAATATTATCATTAAATGATATAATATTATCGATTTGATAATTCTCTCTGTTATAGATTTGTTAAATAATTTAAAAGTAAAAATTACCCTGGCATTTACTTTTAAAATTATGCAATAAACAAATTTAACTAACCAAACATTATTATGAAAAAACTAATGACTAACTTTCTTCATTGGAATGCTAACCACAGAGCGGTTCCTTTGATTTTATTCTTGCTGCTGACTAGTAATTTTATTACTGCTCAGGTTAAAATAACAGGAGTAGTGTCTGATGATAAAGGAATGACAATTCCTGGAGCCAACATTTCTGTTGTTGGATCTAAAAATACTGCATCTTCAGACTTTGACGGTAAATATAGTATTGATGCTCCTTCAAATGGGACTTTGGTAGTGTCATTTATCGGTTTTGATTCTCAAAAAATTGCCATCGCTGGCAAAACTAAAATCAATATTTCTTTAAAACCATCTTCAGAAGACTTAAAAGAGGTTGTTGTAATTGGATACGGAACTCAGAAAAAGAAAGATGTAAATGGTGCCATTTCTTCTGTTAGATCAAAAGATATTGAAAACTTAAAACAGGTTTCTATTGATCAGATGCTTCAGGGTAAAGCTGCTGGGGTTTCGGTAACAAATAATTCAGGCCAGCCAGGTGGTGCGGCTTCTGTGAGGGTTCGTGGAACGACTTCTATTACAGGAACAAATGAGCCTTTATACGTAATTGATGGTGTGCCAATTTCTGGAGATGCAACTGGTAAATCTACGAGCGGACAGACTTTGGCTGGTAAAGACGGATTTTCTGCTTCTGGAGGAAGCGGTAATACTGCGATGAGTCCGTTGTCTATGATTAATCCAAATGATATTGAATCGATGGATATTTTGAAAGATGCTTCGGCAACTGCAATTTATGGATCACGCGGTGCAAATGGTGTTATTATCATTACAACTAAATCAGGTAAAAAAGGTGGTGGAAAAGTATCGTATGAGAACTATACTTCTTTTGCAACAGTAAGCAATAAATTGGATGTTTTAAATTTGTCTGAATATGCAACTCTAAAAACCAATCTGGCTAAACAATGGGGTTTTCAGACTCGTCAGGAGTTTTCTCACCCAGAATTGTTAGGGCCTGGTACAAATTGGCAAAATGAAGTGTATAGAACGGCTATTTCAAACAGCCATCAGCTTTCATTTTCTGGTGCAAAAGATGGAACAAGCTACTATTTGTCTGGAAGTTACTTGGATAATGAAGGGACTATTATAAATTCTGGATTAAAAAGGTATACAGTAAGATTGAATTTAGATTCAAAAATTAAATCTTGGTTAAGAGTTGGTGGAAATTTAACAGGAGGTATTACAAACGAAAGAATTACAGTAAACCAAAGTTATTCAGGATTAATTTCAAATACATTATTGCAATCTCCTGATATTCCGGTTAGAAATATTGATGGCTCATTTGCAGGCCCACCATCTTCTGAACAAAGCGTTACATATTATAACCCTGTAGCAGAGGCGTTGACTAGAGATAATAAATTGGTTAGAAAAAATTTCTTAGGAAATGTTTATGCTGAGGCAGATATTTTTAAAGGATTAAAGTATCGCATTGAGATTGCAGCAAATACAGAGTTTTCTGAAAATGATGACTTCAGACCATCTTATGCTTGGGGAAGCCAGGTGAATTTATTAGCAGATTTAGATGTAAGAAGACAAAATTGGTATTCTACAAATATTAAAAATTTGTTGACTTATGACAGAGCTTTTGGCAAGCACAAAATAACACTTTTGGCAGGTCAGGAAGCAAATGATTCTCATTGGGAAGGCTTGATTGCATCTGCGCAAGGGTTTAAAACAAATTCAATTCATACTATTAATTTAGCTGATGTTGATAATAATACTATAACGCAGTATAAAGGAAGTGCTTCGCTTTCGTCTTTATTTGCTCGTATTATTTATGACTTTAATGATAAATATAGTATTACGGCTTCTATCAGACAGGACGTTTCGTCAAAGTTTGATCCTACTACAGATAACCAAAAAGGGGTTTTTAACGCTATTTCAGGTTCATGGAAATTGTCTAATGAGTCTTTTATGGAAGGAACTCGTAAATATGTAGACAATATTAAGTTTAGAGTGGGTTATGGAGAAACTGGAAATCAGCAGATTCCGAATAACAGTTATTCTGCAATGTTAGGAACTCAAAACTCAGGTTTAGGAAGCGGATTCTTGCCTTCAAATTATCCAAATCCAGATTTAGTTTGGGAGTCTTTGAATCAGACTAACTTAGGTATAGATTTTACATTGTTGAACAATAAGCTTTCTGCAAGTTTTGATGTTTATGATAAAAAATCTAAAGGTTTCTTGTTTCAAGTGCCATTGCCTTTATATCTGACAGGTGGCGGAGGTCAGTACGGAGGAGTTTCTGCGCCATACTCTAACTTGGGAACTATGAGTAATAAAGGTTACGATATTACGGTTGGATATGATTTAAGATCTTCAGGGAAATTTAATTGGGATGCCTCTTTGGTTGTTTCTCATTACAAAAACAATTTAGATGAAATTGCTAACGGAATCGTGTTAACTCAAGAGGTGAATACCAACGGATATCAGCCAGTTGTGGTTACTAATACTACGATTGGAAACCCAATTGGATTGTTCTACGGATATAAAACAGATGGAATTTTTAAGGATCAGACAGTTTTAAACAATGCGCCAATACAATTTGGCCAAGCAGTAGGAACTGGAGCGGGAGAAACAGCTTTGGGAGATGTTAAATATGTGGATGTAAATGGAGATGGAAAAATTGATGCAAATGATAAAACATTCATCGGAAACCCACATCCAAAATTCACTTACGGTTTTACAAACAATTTCAAATATAAAAACGTAGATCTTTCTATTTTTCTTCAAGGTTCATACGGAAATGATGTTATGAATTTGACTAGAAGAGCTGGTACAACAAATGCTTCTTTATATGACAATCAATTGGTGGAAGCAATGGATTATTATTCTCCAACAAATACATCAAGTAATAACCCAAGACCAATTGCAGATTCTTCAAATAATAACCTTCTTATTTCAGATCGTTATGTTGAAGATGGATCATACTTAAGAATTCAGAATATTACGCTAGGGTATTCTTTACCGCAAGATGTAATTTCAAAATATAAAATATCAAGATTAAGATTGTATGGGTCTGCTCAGAACTTGTATACGTTTACAAATTATTCAGGTTACGATCCAGAGATTGGTTCATTTAATCAGAATGTGCTTTTATCAGGAATTGACAACGGAAGATATCCGGTAGCGAGAACATTTTTAATTGGACTTAACCTAGAATTTTAAAAATTAAAGAAAAATGAAAAAGAAATCTTTTTTAAATAGATATAGCCTGCTTTTTGTAGCAGTGGCATTTTTGACTTTCGGATCTTGTCAGGAGGATTTTACCGACAGACCTTCTGAAGATGGAATAAGTTTGGATTCGTATTACAGCACAGACGACCAAGTATCATCGGCAACAAATGGGATGTACAGTAGAACTTGGTTTCAAATGTATAATAAATTTTGGTGGGCGCTGGAAGTAGGTTCTGGAAACATGTATTCTGGTTCTCCTGACGTAAGCGGATTAAGAACTTTCTCTTTAAACGGAAGTGATCCAGAATTAGTAAACGGATGGTCGTCTTTATGGGCAAATGTACAGCAGTCTAATATGATTATTAACTTTCTTGCTGCAAGAGTAGGGCCAGACGTTTCTAAAGATGTCTTGAATAATGCTATTGGAGAAGCTTATTTTATGAGAGCTACTGCTTATTTTGATTTGGTGAGACTTTGGGGGCCAGTGCCAATTATTGAAAACCCGTTAGATTATACGAGTAATCCTTATGTAAATACAAACCCAGTTGAAGATATTTATAAATTAATCACATCTGATTATTTAAAGGCAATTGATCTATTGGTGGCAAAAAACAGAGGAACTAATTATGCAAATAATGGGCATGTTTCTAAAGGTTCTGCAAAAGCGATGCTAGCAAAAGCGTATTTGTATCAAAAAGACTATGCAAAAGCAAGAGCAATGGCAGAAGAGGTGATCAGTAGTGGTGAGTTTAAACTTTTAGGAGGAGATCAGCTTCCTGGGAAAAGTTTTGGTGATTTGTTTACGTATGCCAACAATAACAACGAAGAGTCAATTTTTGCGATTCAATGGAAAGGAGATGGGGCTTATGGATCTGCAAATAACTGTAACACGCAATTCGGATTCCAAGACGGCACATTGTCAACTTCTAATGCATCTTACGCTGGAGTTTTTGGCCCAAGCCAAGAAGTTATGCTGTCTTTATATGGTGCTGGAGATTTAAGAAAGCATGAAACGGTAATGATTGGTGGTGATACTTATCCAAATATTAAAACGACACAAGGAATAGGGTTTACAGTTCCGTCTGGTAAAGATCTTGCTCAAGCGTCTGGAGGAGCAATTAAAAAATATTGCATTGGTGTGGTTAACGGAAATGTTACAGGTCAGGCAGATGGATGGGCAATGATGGATAACAATACTTATGTAATGCGTTACGCGGAATTGCTGTTAATTCATGCTGAAGCAGTTCTAGGAGGAGGAGCAAGCACATCAGATGCAGCAGCTTTAAGTTCAATCAATGCGGTAAGAAAGAGAGCAGGTTTGGCAGCTTTAACTTCAATTACTTTTGATGATATATTTTTAGAAAGAAGAAAAGAATTATGTTTTGAAGGAGATTATTGGTTTGATCTAGGACGTATAGACAAAGCGAAAGCAATCGCTATTATGTCGGCACAAAATAGAGGAGACAGATACGGAGAACGCCACTATACACCAGTTTATAGTGAAGATCACGCAACAAATGATTTCTATATGGACTATCCAGATAACGAAGTGGCTAAAAACCCTAAGTTATTGCAGGCTCCAGTTCCGTATACTTTTAAATAATTCCAAAAATTAGACTAATATGAAAAATATAAAAATAAAATACCTTTTGCCTTTCATTACAATGGCATTTATGGTACTGGGCGTGTTTTCATCATGTGACAATGATGATTCTTCAGGAAGTTCTGGAGCGCCAGTCATTACAAGTGTAGCAAAATCTGTTGAAGGCGATTTGATTCCTGTTACAATTGGAGATCCTAAAAACTACTATATTATTCAAGGGCAAGGGCTTTCTGGTGTTACAAAAATTTACTTTAATGATTTTGATACTTATTTTAATCCTACGCTGGTTACCGATACTGCAATTTTTGTTTTAATTGATGAAAAAACACCTTATGCAGATGCAAGCAATAAATTGAAATTGGTTACAAAGCAAGGAACAGTTCTATATGATTTTGTTATAGCGCCTCCAACTCCAAAATTTGGAAGTTATAATTCGATAAATGCAGCAAATGGTGATGTGGTTACCATTTATGGAGATTATTTCCTTGATCCTATAGTTAAGGTTGGAACTGTACAGGCAGAAATAGTTTCTTCGTCATTAACAGAGATTAAATTTAAAATGCCTGCAAATTCGGCAGATAAATATGTAAGTGTTACTAATATTTCAGGAACTACAACATCTGAAGAAGCAGTTGGGTCAGCTTTATATGATGATGTTCTTCAAGGCGATGCTGGACATTGGATGTGGAGCGGAAGCGATACTTTTGATACTAATTTTAAAGATGATGTAGTTCAGGGCCAAGCAGCGATTAAATTTGTTTTTGGCGGATGGAATGGAGCTGATATGAAGTTTAACTCAAGAGATGTTTCTAAATATAAAGCCTTTAGAGTAAAAGTAAAAAGTGTTTCTACTAATACAGATGCTAGTGTGATATTTGTTTTTGGCGGATGGGCTTATCAAATTAAAAAGCCATTAACAAACAAATGGACGACTATCGAAATTCCGTTTTCTGACATCGGAAATCCAACAACATTTGATCAGCTGACTCTTCAAGAATCTGGAAATTTTGGAGGAAATACAATTCTTATGGATGACATGGGATTTGTTTTAAAATAGAAGTAAAGAATCTATTTTGGTTTTAGTTTTGTTTAAATATTCCCTAATCTACTCAATTAGGGAATATTTTTTTGTGATACATTTAAATTTAATAGGATGAAAAAAATAATTTTATTATTCTCTCTGTGCTTTTCAATTTTCAGTTTCGGTCAGGGAAATACGCATACACAAACGGGCGGAAAATACGAAGGGTTGGCAATGACTCCGCCGATGGGCTGGAATTCGTGGAATACTTTTGCAACCAATATTGACGAAAAATTAGTAAAAGAAACTGCCGATATTATGGTTTCTTCGGGGTTAGCGGCTGCGGGATATAATTATATTGTCTTAGATGATGGCTGGATGACTCATGAACGTGATGTAAACGGTGATTTAGTGCCTGATCCAGAAAAATTTCCAAGCGGAATGAAAGCCCTTGTTGATTATGTTCATAATAAAGGCCTGAAATTTGGCTTGTATAATTGCGCTGGAACCAAAACCTGTGCAGGTTATCCAGGAACAAGAGGATATGAATATCAAGATGCAAGATTTTATGCAAAACTTGGAATTGATTTCTTAAAATTCGATTGGTGTAATACAGAAGGAATCACGGCAAAAGAAGCTTACACAACAATGAGCAATGCATTGAAAACAGCTGGAAGGCCAATTGTGTTTAGTCTTTGCGAATGGGGAGATAATCAGCCATGGCAATGGGGAAAACCAGTTGGAAATCTTTGGAGAATATCGGGAGATATTTATCCGTGTTTTGACTGCGAATTCAAACACCCAGAAAATTGGTCGTCTTGGGGATTCATGAAAATCGCCGATATGAGAAAAGATATTCGTAAATATTCAGGTCCAGATCATTGGAATGATTTTGATATGATGGAAGTTGGAAACGAAATGAATGATATTGAAGATAAAACTCATTTTGCGATGTGGTGTATGCTTTCGTCGCCTTTATTTACTGGAAATGACTATCGAAAAATGTCAAAAGAGACTTTAGCAATTTTGACGAATAAGGAATTGCTTTCTGTAAATCAAGATAAATTAGGAATTCAAGGTTTTAAATATGCAGTTTTGGATGGAGTAGAAGTGTGGGTAAAACCACTTTCAGATGGAGCTTGGGCAGTTAGCTTTGTAAATAGAACTGAAACTTCAAAAAAAATCAATTTCGATTGGAAGAAAAACAATATCATAGATGCTGATTTTGGTTATGAAGCTGATTTTAGCAAAACAATCTTCAAAGTAAAAGATCTTTGGAAGAACAAAGAAATCGGAAATACAAAAAAGGCTTTTACGGCCGAAATAGCTTCGCATGATGTTGTTACCTTAAAATTAATCCCTTAAATCAATACATTATGAAATCAAAGTTTTGGTGTGCCGCCATTTTGCTTTTACTGATTGTAAATGTTTCAAAAGCGCAATTTGTTAAAAAACATGGTCAATTAAGTGTTCTTGGAACTCAGCTTGTAGATAAAGATAATAATCCGGTTGTGCTTCGCGGATTAAGTTTTGGCTGGCATAGCATGTGGCCGAGATTTTATAATGAAAAAGCAGTAAGCTGGTTAAAAAAGGATTTTAATTGTAATGTGGTTCGCGCTGCAATGGGAATCGAACTTGGAGATCATTCTTATATAAATGATCCAGAATTTTCTAAAGAGAAAATAGAAGCCGTTGTTAAAGGGGCAATAAAAGAGGATATATACGTAATTATAGATTGGCATAGTCATAATATAAATTTGAAAGAAGCCAAACAGTTTTTTGCAGAGATGTCAAAAAAGTATGCCAAGTATCCTAATATTATATATGAAGTGTTTAATGAGCCTGATTATGAAACTTGGTGGGAAGTGAAAAATTATGCAGAAGAAGTAATTCGTGTAATTCGCGAAAACGATCCTAATAATATTATTCTAGTCGGCTGTCCACATTGGGATCAAGATGTAGATCTTCCTGCCGAAGATCCGATAAGAGGTTATACGAATATAATGTATACCATGCATTTTTACGCTGCAACACATGGCAAAGAGTTGAGAGATAGAACAGATTTGGCTATTAAGAGAGGGCTTCCTGTTTTTATTTCAGAATCGGCTGGAATGGAAGCTTCTGGAGATGGGCCTCTCAATTATAAAGCTTGGCAAGAATACATAGATTGGATGGAAGCTCGAAAACTAAGCTGGATAACTTGGTCAGTATCTGATAAAGATGAAACTTGTTCTATTTTGAAGAAATCTGCTAAATCGGATGGAAAATGGAAGGATGAGGATTTAAAAGATTCTGGAATTAAAGTCCGTGAGTATTTAAGAAAATACAATAAAGAAGAATAGATCATTTGAGTCGTTTATATAAAAGCCCGTTCACTTAAATGAACGGGCTTTTTTGATTTTTCTATATTATAAACCGTGCTTTTCAGATCGCAATCAAGAGGTGTTTTGTAGGGTTGTTATTTGTAAGAATTTTGTGTGCTTAAAAATGGTTTTTAAGTTGTCTTTTTTTGAAAGTGTTTTGAGTCTGTTATTTTTAATATTTTTTATATACCCCTATTTTTTTAGGGGTATTTATTTTTGTATATGTTTTTGTGTTGTTTTTAGTTTGATTTTTGTAGTAATTTTTACTTTAACCCATTGTAAATTTTGAAAATCGACTATAAATGTGTTGTTGAATTTTCAAAAACAATTATCGATAAATGTCAAATCACGATTATTGGCGATATAATTTTTGTAATCCATAATTCTTCGTCTAAAACGTTAAAAAAGCAGTTTTGAATTATTCTACTCATACAAAAGTTAATAAATTCGCTAATGAAAATGATGATGATTTGAAGGGCGCATGAAAGGTTTTAGAAATGACTTATGCTATTAAATAGATATATAAAAGATTAACTAACCAGAATCAATTAATAACTAAAAACCAAATTAAAACATGAAAAAAGCATTTCACATTTTAGCCGCGATGTTAACAAGTTCTTTTGCCTTTGCCCAAGAAGAGGAAGCAGCAGCTCCCCCAGCAACCACATGGGGAGGTTCTGCAGATGCGTACTATAAATATGATTTTTCAAAACAAATGAATGGATTAACGAGCTTTACCAACTCACAGAATTCATTCGAATTAGGAATGGCATCGATAGAAGCGGGTCATACTTTTGGAAAAGCTTCAGTTTTTGTAGACTTAGGTTTCGGAAAAAGAGCAGCAGAATTTTCATATAATGAAACACCAGATAAAGATGCAAGTGCAAAATTTATGATTAAACAATTATTCTTTACATACAATTTGACTGATGAATTTAAAGTAGTAGCGGGTAGTTTCGGAACCCATATTGGTTATGAGGTATTAGATGCCGTAGATAATAAAAACTACAGTATGTCTTATGCGTTTTCTTATGGGCCATTTTTCAATACTGGGGTTAAAGCGCAATATACTTCTGGTAAATTTACAGCCATGTTAGGATTAACCAACCCAACAGACTTTAAATCGGCTATGGATGCAGGTTCATATCAAAAAACGTTCATTGGACAAGTAGGGTATATAGGTGATACAGGAAGTGCTTATTTGAATTTTACAACAGGAAGTACTAACCCAATACCAGGAAGTACAATTCCGGTTTCAGACGAAAACAAAACACAGTTTGATTTAACAGCTTCTAAAGGAATTTCAGATAGTTTTTCACTTGGCTTAAATGCAACTTATGCTAAAACAACAAATGATTTTGATAGTAATTTGGATGGAGATTGGTTTTCTTTGGTAGGATATGCCACTTATACTTTTAAGCCATCTTTGCTTTTGGCTTACAGAATGGAATATTTTGACGCTAAAAATGCAGCTCCAAGTTTAGGAACTTTGTCAGGATCAAATGTATTTGCTAACACAGTTTCTTTAAACTACAAAGTTGGAAAACTAACTATAATTCCTGAGCTAAGATACGATGCAGCGTCTGAAGATATATTCTTAGATAAAGATGCATTGCCGACAGGCGGAAGTTTCTATGCCTTAATTGCAACAACATACTCTTTCTAGAGATAAAGATTGATATTTTTTTTTTTTTTTGGAGCTGTCGAAACATATTATTGTTTTGGCAGCTTTTTTATTTGTTTCAAGTTTCAAGTTTTAAGTTTGAAGTTTCAAGTTTGAAGTTTGAAGTTTGAAGTTGAATAGGTGATAATCATTCCGTAGGAATGTTTTGTTGGTAGAATTGAATTGATTGCCTCGCGATTATACGTTCCGTAGGAACGTTTGATTTGTAGGGTTCGAAACAAGAAATTTTTCATAATAAATAATAAAAAAAGCGTTCCTGTATTTTTTTTACAGAAACGCTTTTTTATTTAATTGTTGAGGTTTTATTGGATTTGTTTTTTATAAATCGAATAAATAGCATCAATTGTTTTTCTATCTAAAACCGATGTTGCGTCAGTTTGTATATAATGTAGTTTAAATGCTTGAATTGCCGCAGTCAAATTTTTAGTGTTATAACCGATAATTCTCAATGCAGGTTCAATTTTAAAATCAAACGGAGCAGGTTCTAAAACTTCATCAGGCCAGATTCCGAATCCTTTTTCTGCTAAAGTTTTCCATGGAAATAAAGCGCTTGGATCTTGTTTTCTTCCCGGAGCAATATCAGCGTGACCTAAAAAGTTTTGTGTCGGAATATTGTAATCCTTTTTTAATTTGGTCAACAAAGCAACTAAGCTGCTGATTTGTGCTTCAGTAAAAGGCTTAAATCCATTATTGTCTAACTCAATGCCTATTGAGCAAGAGTTTAAATCTGTTGTTTTTCCCCAAGTAGAATTTCCAGCATGCCAAGCTCTTAAATAATCATTCAGCATTTGCACTACTTTTCCGTTTTCAGAAATAATGTAGTGTGCGCTTACTTGAGTCTTGGTTTTTGTAAAAGTATTAATCGTCTGCTGCAAAGAATCTTGAGCCGTATGATGAATAATAACAAAACTTGGTTTTCTTAAATTGAAATTTACCGTACCAATCCATTCAGTGTTAATTCCGTTTTGTAAATAAGTCGAATTTGTCTTAGATAAAGTGTCTTTTACAATTCTCAGCTGTTGTGCATACGAAGTATCAATAACAACAGGTGAAACTGCTGGAATTGGTTTGGCTTCTTTACTTGTAATTTGGTTCTCCAAATTTTTTAGCTGCTGATCATAAGCTTTTTCAGTATTCTTGTACGGATTTGTAGAACAAGCACTGATAATAACAGCTAAAATAAGATAACAAAAAAGTTTTTTTGTCATAATTCGTTGCTTTAAAGGTTAATAACGATTATTCTGAAATTTTCGTATCTGCTGGAGTCTCTTTTACTTCTTTTGAGTCTTTAGAATCTTTATCTTTTTTCTTTTTAGATTTTGTTTTTTTGACGTCTTTTAAAGTATCCATGAAAGTTTTGTACTTCTCAATTTGATCTGGATTTAAAAAAGAGGTGATTTTTTTATCAGTGCTTTCACGTAAAGCTTTTATCTGCTCAATTTTTTGCTCTTGGCTGCTGCTTTCGTTTTTTAATAAAATACCTTGTTCTCTCACACTATCAGCTAAAACATTTGTGATTGCAATTGCTTGTAATTCATCTAAGTTTACTTGCGGTCTCATTTGTTCAACAATATATGCTGCAGTCTCTTCAGGTGGAGTCTCCTTAGGTTTGCTTTGAGAACCCTGCTGTTGTCCAGCCATCATACTTCTGTCCATGCCCATTCCGCCTCCTCTTCCGTAACCATTACCATAACCACCACCATAGCCATTATTGTATCCTCCTCCATATTGAGCAGAAACAGTAAAAGTAAATAAGCCAAAAACTAAAATAAATAAAGTTTGAAAAGGTTTCATAAAAGTATTTTTATCTGTGATTAACAATTGTTCAGCGTAAATTTAAGCAGGTTCCCCGTATAAATCAAATTCTGTTGCTTCAATTATCTTGATATTAACAAATTCTCCTGTTTTTACATAATGTTTAGAAGCATCGATTAGAACTTCATTGTCAACATCTGGACTATCAAATTCTGTACGTCCTACAAAATGAGCGCCTTCTTTTCTGTCAATGATGCATTTAAATACTTTACCGACTTTTTCTTGATTCAAATCCCAAGAAATTTGAGATTGCAATTCCATAATTTCATTTGCTCTTGCTTGTTTTACATCATCTGGAACATCATCTTCCAATAAATAAGCATGAGTATTTTCTTCATGAGAATAAGCAAAACATCCCATTCTGTCAAATTTCATTTCCTGAACAAAATCTTTCAAAATTTCAAAATCTTCTTGAGTTTCACCAGGATATCCAACAATTAGTGTAGTTCTAATTGCCATTCCAGGAACTGCAGCACGGAAGTCTTTCAATAATTGAGTGGTTTTAGCCTGAGTTGTACCACGTCGCATTGATTTTAAAATTGAATCTGAAATGTGCTGCAACGGAATATCAATATAGTTACAGATTTTAGGTTCGCGTTTCATTACTTCCAAAACATCCATAGGGAAACCAGTTGGGAAAGCATAATGTAAACGAATCCACTCAATTCCTTCTACTTTTACTAAAGCTTCTAAAAGTTCTGCTAGATTTCTTTTTTTATAAAGATCAAGGCCATAATAAGTTAAGTCCTGAGCAATTAAGATTAATTCTTTAACCCCATTTTTAGCTAAACCTTCTGCTTCTTTAACCAATTTTTCAATTGGTTGAGAAACGTGAGAACCTCTCATTAACGGAATTGCACAAAAACTGCAAGGTCTGTCGCATCCTTCTGCGATTTTTAAATAAGCGTAATTTTTTGGAGTTGTGGTTAAACGTTCTCCAAGTAATTCGTGCTTATAATCGGCTCCAAGGGCTTTTAATAGTTGAGGTAATTCTGTAGTTCCGAAATATTGGTCAACGTTTGGAATTTCTTTTTCTAAATCTGGTCTGTAACGTTCAGACAAGCATCCTGTTACAAAAACTTTGTCAACAAGTCCTTTATCTTTTTTGTCTGCATATTCCAAAATCATATTTACCGATTCTGCTTTTGCATTATCAATAAATCCGCAAGTATTAATTACAATAATGTTTCCTTCTTTTTCTGCAGGAGCTTCGTGTTCAACCTCTTTTCCATTCGCGCGAAGCTGTCCCATCAGGACTTCACTATCATAAACATTTTTTGAACACCCAAGAGTGATTACGTTAATTTTGTTCTTTTTTAAAGACTTGGTTCTCATACTTTTATAAATTGGAGTGCAAAATTACACTTTTTTTATTCAAACCGCACTAGTTTGCAGTTTGTTTTAGCTGTTTTTTATGAAGTTAACCGGTTTGGTTACTTGTGCTTTTTGAGTTGAATTTAAAACAAATGTTTTTTTGAAAGAGTAAAAAAAAATCCGTCAAGGAAAAACCTGACGGAAATTTCAATCATCTATTTTGATTTTTAATTACAATTCAAATAATAAAGTCATAGTAACATTGTTTAATTTCGAAGTAATGTTAGCTCCGTCAGTGAATCCTCTTGTAAAGAAACCTTGATTCGAATCTCTTTCTAAATAAGAGTAAGCCAGATCTAATTTTGTAGATCCAAAATTATAACCTAAACCAGCAGAATAACTGTTTAATTCTCCAACTGTAATTCCATTTTTATAAGGGCTTCCTTCATAACGGTATCCGCCTCTTAAGCTTAATTGTTTGATTTTGTATTCAGCACCTATACGAAGCTCTCCAGTGCTAGTTAGAGTGTTATCTATTTCATTGTTAATGCCGCCAAAGCCCGCATTGCTTGGTTTGAATTTAGCGTTTCCGTAATTTCTTATGCCATAATCAATACTTAATAATCCTGATTTTCCAAAAATATATGCAGCACTAAAAGTCCATCTATCAGGTGTTTGTAAAGTATAAGATTCATATACGTTTACTACATTAGGAGCTACATTAGCATTGACAATTGGTCCGCCTGCAGCTTGTCTCGTTGTGTATAGACTTTGTGAAAGCTCATCGTACAATTCATACCAAGTGTTAGATTCGTATGCTACACCCAGTCTAAAATTGTCAGTTACTTTTCCGATTGCTCCAAGTTGGAAAGAAAAACCATTTCCATAAGTATATAAATCATTATTAAATCTTATGCTTGATATTGTTTCGTTAGGTTGTAACGGATTGTCATTGTCTTCATAGAAACTTGTAGATCTTCTATAATCTGTAATATGAACATTTAAATTTGCTCCTAAATATAATCGGTCTTTGTAAGACGTTGCGATATTGAAGCCTACTTTGCTATTGTATCCTCTAGTATAAATTTCATTTTCTTGATAATAATTTCCGCCTTTTGGAACATTTGTGGAATACGTGCTATTAGGATTGTTTGCTTCGTCAATTCCTATAACACGTCCAAGATTTCCTAATAAAGCTTGTTGTGCAGAGAAGCCGCTTAGGTTTGGATATTGGCCGTTTGGAAAATTGGATCCTAAATATTGATATAGATCAGAAACCGTTTCGTTTGGTTGTAAAGTAACAAATTCCTGAGGAACAGGGGCGCCTCCATTGCTGTAATTTGCATAATCTAAAAAATACGCGTCAACCGAATGGTTAAGGTTTGTTCCTGCCGAGAAAACTTCATTGTTGAAATTGTTGGTATTCTCATAAGTTGCCCCAATTGAAATTTTATTCCAACCTACATTAGGGTTGTGGTTTTTAAATACAAAAACGCCTCCAGCTTGATTTAAGATAAAAGAGTTTTCTTTATCTGATGTTTGAGTTCCGTTGTAATTAGAATTGTTTTTAATGTTCTGATTGCTAAAGGTTACTCCAACTTGATTGCTATTAAAAATCGCTGATCCGGCAGGGTTAACGCTTAAAGCAGAGATGTCTCCTCCAACAGCTCCAAAAGCACCACTCATGGCTCTATAGCGTGCAGTTCCGGTAAGGTTTTCTTGAGAATAACGTAAAGCATCTGAAACTTCTTGAGAATATGACGCGCTGACAGTTAGTCCTGTTATTAATAGGAAAAGTATTTTTTTCATTTTGATAAGTTTTAGTTCGAATTTAAGTGTGCTGAGGAAAGGTTATCTTCTTCCTCCGCCACCGCCACCAGATCTCATTCCGCCACCGCCGCCACCGCCGCTGTATGATCTAGAGCCGCCTCCGCCTCCCATGCTAGGAGAGTAGCTTCTTGATGAGCTGCTGTTGCTTGGTGTATAGCTTCTAGAAGAGCCATTGTTGTAGTTAGGCGTGTAGCTTCTGTTTGTTGTGGTATTTCCGCTATTGTTATAAGATCTTCTGTTGCTATAGTTGTAATTAGAGCCGTTGTTGTAATTTCCTCTATTTGTAAATGTAGGACTAGTGGTTCCTCTGTTTAAAGTAGAAGTTCTTCTAAAATCAGTGTAGCTGTTAGATCTGTTTGTGGTATAATTTCTGTTTGTTGTGTAATCTCCCCTATTAGTAGTGTATCCTCTATTAGTGGTGTAGTTTCTATTGGTTGTGTATCCTCTATTGGTGCTGTAATTTCTGTTGTAAGCATAGTTTCTGTCTCCGTAATAAGCTGCAGATCCTCTTCTTCCATAGTTGTAAGAATAGTTGTAGCCATATCCATAATATGGATATCCCCATCCTGGATAACCCCAGCCTGGGTAGCCCCATCCTGGATATCCCCATCCGTAGTAAGGGTAGCCCCATCCGTAATAGCCATAGCCGTAATAAGGGTAGCCCCATCCAAATCCGAATGACCATGTTGGGGTAGTGTAGAAGCTTACAGAAACATCAGAACTGCTGCTTCCCCAAGCTGGATAACCTGTTGAAGCGGTTTGAGTGCTATCTGAATAGTTAGTGTAATTATCAACATCAGTAAAAATTTCAGTTGACTGATTGTTATCTTGCAGTGATCTGAAATATTCTTTGTATTGGTTGTTTGTACCAGTAGTTTGCGCATATTTTACAGATGAGCCACCATAAACGCCATCATTATCGTAATAAGAGGAATTTTGGTAAGAACCACACGATGCTAGCAATAAACTCAATAATCCAATTAAGTAAAAATGATTAGAGTTTTGGCGGAGTGAAAGGTAAGTTTTCATATCTGTGGTGTTTTTTATTGTTGCACATTACAAAATTAGTTAGTTTTGTCAAACTATTTAGTTAAAATTGTTTAAAACAAAATTTGTGCCAAAAAATATAATATGAGTAAGAACCTTACTACAAGATCAGAAGATTATTCGAAATGGTATAACGAACTGGTTGTAAAGGCAGATCTAGCTGAAAATTCAGGAGTTAGAGGATGTATGGTAATTAAGCCATACGGATATGCTATTTGGGAAAAAATGCAAGCTGAGTTAGATCGTATGTTTAAAGAAACTGGACATCAAAATGCGTATTTCCCTTTGTTTGTGCCGAAAAGCATGTTTGAGGCTGAAGAGAAAAATGCTGAAGGATTTGCAAAAGAATGTGCGGTTGTAACGCATTATAGATTAAAAAATGATGAGGAAAGACCAGGTAAATTAATGGTTGATCCGAATGCAAGATTAGAGGAGGAACTTATTGTTCGTCCAACAAGTGAGGCTATTATTTGGTCTACATATAAAGGATGGGTGCAATCTTATAGAGATTTGCCTCTGTTGATTAATCAATGGGCTAATGTGGTTCGATGGGAAATGCGTACGCGCTTGTTCTTAAGAACTGCTGAGTTTTTATGGCAGGAAGGGCATACTGCTCACGCTACAAAAGCAGAAGCTATTGAGGAGTCTGAAAAAATGATGAATGTTTATGCTGATTTTGCTGAGAACTTTATGGCAATTCCAGTTGTTAAAGGTTTTAAGACCGAAACAGAACGTTTTGCTGGTGCTGATGAAACATATTGCATCGAGGCGTTAATGCAAGATGGAAAAGCGTTGCAAGCTGGTACATCTCATTTCTTGGGCCAGAACTTTGCAAAAGCATTTGATGTTAAGTTTGCTAATGCAGAAGGGAAACAAGAACACGTTTGGGGAACTTCTTGGGGAGTATCTACTCGTTTAATGGGAGCGTTAATCATGACGCATTCTGATGATCAAGGATTGGTATTGCCTCCAAATTTGGCTCCAATTCAAGTAGTTATTGTACCTATATATAAGACTGATGAACAATTGGTTCAAATTAGAGAAGCCGTTAAAGATTTAACAGCTAAATTGAGAAAATTGAAAATCACGGTTAAGTTTGATGACAGAACAACTCAAAAGCCAGGATTTAAATTTGCAGAATGGGAATTGAAAGGGGTTCCTGTTCGAATTGCGGTTGGTCCAAAAGATCTAGAGAACGGAACTTTTGAGGTGGCAAGACGAGATAATTTGACAAAAGAGGTTGTTGCTAGCGAAAAAATCGTTGAACATGTAAATGATCTTTTAGAACAGATTCAAACGGACTTATTTACTAAAGCATTAGATTATCGTAATACCCATATTACGGAAGTAAATAGTTTTGAGGAATTTAAAGAAGTTTTAGAAGGAAAAGGAGGCTTTTTATCTGCTCATTGGGATGGGACTGCTGAGACAGAAGAGAAGATAAAAGAATTGACAAAAGCGACAATTCGTTGTATTCCTTTGGATGCTATTGAAGAGGCGGGAACCTGTGTATTTACTGGGAAACCATCTTCTAAAAGAGTGCTTTTTGCTAAGGCGTATTAAAAAAAAATACATTTTTTTGCATTAGGTGTTGCGCAAATAAAAAATAGATGTATCTTTGCATCCGCAATACAGAAGCGCGGTCCGTTCGTCTATCGGTTAGGACGCCAGGTTTTCATCCTGGTAAGGGGGGTTCGATTCCCCCACGGACTACAAGTTATATTACATATTGAAAAGTTTCCAACTTAGGAGAATATTGGTCCGTTCGTCTAGGGGTTAGGACGCCAGGTTTTCATCCTGGTAACAGGGGTTCGATTCCCCTACGGACTACAAAATTAGTTGTAAATAAGTTTTGTAAAACAAAGATTGGTGTCTCGGTTTTTGTTTTATTAGTTAAAACCAAAGTGATTGTTTTACAGTTGTGGGAGGTTTTTCTTTTTTAACTAGTATTTATAATAATTATTACATCTAAAATTAAAAGAAAATGGCAAATCATAAGTCAGCATTAAAAAGAATCAGAAGTAACGAAAAAAGAAGAGTTCTTAACAGATATCAGCATAAAACTACTCGTAATGCTATTAAAGCGTTAAGATTAGCTACTGATAAAGCTGATGCTACTGCAAAATTATCAACTGTAATCTCTATGATTGATAAATTAGCTAAAAAGAACATCATTCATGATAATAAAGCTTCTAACTTGAAGTCTAAATTAACTAAACATGTTGCTAAATTGTAATTAAAACAATTTATTAAAAATATAAAAGTCCTCCAAAAGAGGACTTTTTTTTGTTTTAAATCTAAAATAAAATTCCAACAAAAAAAATCCAAATTCCAATTTTATAAATAGATTGGAATTTGGAATTTTGTTATTTGAGAGATTTAAAAATTTAAACCTTGATTGATTTTGTGTATTGTGGGGTTTTGGGATTTGGAATTTAAAATATTGGGATTTTAAATTTTATAAATCAATTTTCTTTTTAAGGTATTCTAGCATTGGCTGTGTAATTGGTTTGGAAAGAAAATCTATTATAATTGGATATTTTTTTGCTTTGGCAAGATCTTCGGGGTCAATAGTAGAAGATAAGACGATTACTGGAACAGTATTAAACTCTTTGTAATCCGAAGAGGTGAAATGGTCTAGAAATTCCCATCCTCCCATAATAGGCATATTTAAATCTAAAAAAATTAACTCAGGCCTTTTTTTTGTTTTGTCCTTTGCGTATTTTAAGACATTGAAATGATGAAGGGCTTCTTCGCCATTTTGAGCTGTAACAACTTCATGTGAAAATGAAGATTTTGAAATTACCTTTTTGCATAGCATTAATGTTATTGGGTCATCATCAATGCATAAAATCTGCTCAAGCATAGTAATTAATTTTTAAATGTTATCGTAAATGTAGTTCCTTTATTAACTTCACTATCAATAGAGATTGTGCCTCCCATTGTTTCTACTTGCGATTTTACAAGATATAATCCTAAGCCTTTGCTGTCAGGGTAATTATGAAATCTTTGATAAAGGCCAAATACTTTGTCGCGATTTCGTTCAAGGTCAATTCCGATTCCGTTATCTTTAAAGGTTAAGATTGTTCTTTGCTCTATTTGTTCTGCTATTATAGATATTTTTAGTTTTCTGTTTTCTGATTTGTATTTTATAGAGTTGGTTAAGAGATTTAATAAGATACTTTCAATATAGGCCTTATTTGTAATAAGCTCAGGTACTTTGTCAAATTTAAGTTTAATTATTGGTTTGTGTAACTCGATTTGAAAAGATAATTGGCTAAATACGTTTTCAAAAACTTCTTTTAAAGATACTTCTTCTTTTTGCATAGAAGGATTGTCTTTAATGATAATAACTTTTACTAAATCATTGATGGTTTCATTTAGCAAATGTGTTGATTTTGTAAAGCCTGCTAATATTTCTTCAAGCTCTTCATTTTCTATAGGTATGTCTTCTATTAAATTTAAAAGTCCAATCAAATTAGAAAGTGGTGCTCTAAGATTGTGTGACGTGATATAAGAGAATTGTTTTAAATCTTTATTGTTTTGGGTTAATTCTCGAATAAGATGTTCTTTTTCTGTTTCCAGTTTTTTCTCGTCTGTAATATCCCTCTGTATTGAAATCCAGTGAGAAATGATGCCTTCATTATTAAAGATAGGAATCATAGAAAAACGAACCCAGTATTCTTCTTTACTTTTGGTGTAAGTAATGGTTTCAATTAGGCATTCTTCTTCATTTTTTATGGCTCTTAAAAGTTTCTTTAATTCGTCAGAATCTGATTTCGGCCCTTTAAAAATGTTTGGCGATTTTCCAATAATTTCATTGGACTGATAACCTGACATTTGAGAAAATGCAGGATTCACGTAAACTATTTTTGGTATTTTTCTTTCAGAAGAATTGGCCTCGGTAATTAAAATAGAATCTTTAGATTGCGTAATTACAGTTTCCAAAAGTTTTAATCGCTGCTCTTCTTCTTTTTGCTTCGTAATATCCTGAATAGCTCCAATCATTCTAATGGCTCTGCCATTTTCATCTTTCAGTAAAAAACCTCGATCCAAAACATATTTATATGATCCATCTGCGCATCTAAAACGGTATTGATCCTGCCATTTTTCTGTTTTTTGTTCTATAAAAGAATATAGCTTTATTGACATTCGGATGCTGTCTTCTGGGTGAATTTTGTCAAACCACCATTTAGAAGTTTTGCCCACTTCTGCTGGATCGTAACCAAAGACACCTTCAATTCCTTTGTTCCAATTAATACTGTCCTCTTGAATTTTCCAATCCCAAATCGTATCGCTAGTCGCTTTCGCTACAATGTCATATTTCTCATTAGATTCTTTTATTTCTTCGTTGGTTTTGTTTAATTTTTCAAAAATGGTTATGTTTCGTTTTTCGTTTTTTGAAAGAATAAGACTGAAAACCAATACTGTAATTAGAATAAATATTACGTCTTTTATTAAAGAGAAGTATAAGTATTCTGAAGAAGAAAAGTAGGTTATGAGTAATTTATGACATAAGACCGCCATAATTATCGAGATGATGGTATAAATAAGAGTAATTTGGAGAGTTTTACTTTTCATCACCTCAAATATAGTTAATTTAACTATAACAGAACGTATCTTAATGTCATTTTGAAAACGATATTTTTATGATTTATATTAACTAATTGATTGTATATACGCAAACTATGGCAGAAACATTTTTTTTTAAAAAATAAAGTGTACCTTTGCGCCCATTAAAAATCACAGATGGAATCTATTAGAAACATTGCAATTATTGCCCACGTCGATCACGGTAAAACAACTTTGGTTGATAAAATTATGTATCACTGTCAGTTATTTCGTGAGAACGAAAACACAGGTGATTTAATCTTAGATAATAATGATTTAGAGCGCGAGAGAGGTATTACAATTACTTCTAAAAACGTATCTGTTCAATATAAAGGAACAAAAATCAATATTATCGACACTCCTGGCCACGCCGATTTTGGAGGTGAAGTAGAACGTGTATTGAACATGGCCGATGGTGTATGTTTGCTAGTTGATGCTTTTGAAGGACCAATGCCTCAAACTCGTTTCGTTTTGCAAAAAGCGATCGATTTAGGATTGAAGCCTTGTGTGGTTATCAACAAAGTAGATAAAGAAAACTGTACTCCTGAAGAAGTTCACGAAAAAGTTTTTGACCTAATGTTCGAATTAGGAGCTACTGAAGAGCAGTTAGATTTCCCAGCTGTTTACGGTTCTGCTAAAAACAACTGGATGTCTGATGATTGGAAAAATCAAACAGAAAACATTGAGCCATTATTAGACATGGTTATTGCTAATGTTCCAGCTCCTAAAGTTTCTGAAGGTACTCCACAAATGTTGATTACTTCTTTAGATTTCTCTTCATTTACAGGTCGTATCGCTATCGGACGTCTTGAAAGAGGTACTTTAAAAGAAGGAATGCCAATTTCTTTAGTAAAAAGAGATGGTAAAATCATCAAATCTAGAATTAAAGAATTACACACTTTTGAAGGTTTAGGTCGTAGAAAAGTAGAAGAGGTTGTTGCTGGAGATATTTGTGCTGTTGTAGGTATTGAAGGTTTTGAAATTGGTGATACTATTGCAGATTTTGAAAATCCAGAAGCTTTACAAACTATTGCTATCGACGAGCCAACAATGAGTATGTTGTTTACAATTAACGATTCTCCTTTTTTTGGTAAAGAAGGTAAATTTGTTACTTCTCGTCATATCCGCGAAAGATTAACAAAAGAGCTTGAGAAAAACTTAGCGATGAAAGTTGGAGAAACTGATTCTGCTGATAAATTCATGGTTTTTGGTCGTGGTGTACTTCACTTATCTGTTCTTATTGAAACAATGAGAAGAGAAGGGTATGAGCTTCAAATTGGTCAGCCACAAGTTATCATCAAAGAAGTTGATGGTGTTAAATGTGAGCCAATTGAAGAATTAACGATCGACTTGCCAGAAAACCTTTCAGGTAGAGCGGTTGAGTTTGTAACTATCCGTAAAGGGGAAATGCTTTCTATGGAAGGTAAAGGTGAGCGTATGATTATTAAATTCAACATTCCATCTCGTGGAATCATTGGTTTAAGAAATCAATTGCTTACTGCTACTGCTGGTGAGGCTATTATGGCACACCGTTTCATCGGATACGAACCATACAAAGGAGAAATTCCTGGACGTAACAACGGTTCATTAATCTCTATGGAAAACGGAAAAGCTATTCCTTACTCTATCGATAAATTACAAGATCGTGGTAAATTCTTCGTTGATCCTAACGAGGATATCTATGAAGGTCAGGTAATTGGAGAAAATACTCGTAGCGACGATATGACAGTTAACGTTACTAAAACGAAAAAACTTTCTAACGTACGTTCTTCTGGAGCTGATGATAAAGCTAGAATTATTCCAGCTATCAAATTCTCTTTAGAGGAAGCTTTAGAGTATATCCAAAAAGATGAGTACGTTGAAGTAACTCCAAAATCTTTACGTTTAAGAAAGATTTACTTAAGTGAAACTGATAGAAAAAGATACAAAATCTAATTAGTTTAACTTTCAATATAAAAAATCCCAAATTCCAATTTCATGGAGTTTGGGATTCTTTTTTATGATTAATTGAAATTGCTTTTTGCAATTGGAATGTGAGTTTAGATTTCTGACTAAGTATTGGAATTTGGAATTTCAGAATTTGGATTTTAAAACATTATCTTTTCAAACTAAAATGTCCTTTCACATTTTTTCCGTCAACAAATAAAAGAGTAAACCAATAATCGTCTGAAGGCATTTCTCTTCCGTTGAAAATTCCGTTCCAGCCTGATCCATTTTGGTTCATTTGCTTTAATAATTTTCCGTAGCGATCAAAAATAGAGATAGTATAATCTGGCATTTGGTCAATGTTTTTAATTACCCATAAATCATTGTAGCCATCTCCATTTGGAGTAAAGAAACGTGGATAATCTAAAACATATATTTGAAACACATTAGAAGGACCACAACCATTTTTGTCTCTAGCAATCGCATTGTAAACTCCCGGACTTATTTGTGTGAAAGTTGGATCGTCTTGAAAAACAGTTCCATCCAAAGAAAATTCATAATTTCCAACACCAGTATAGAGAATTTTTACAGAATTGTCTATTCCAGAGAAATCTTTTACATCTGCTCCTGTAATTGTAGCTGGTTCAGATAAAATTACTTTGAATTTTTTAGTTTTTGGACACCCATTTGCATCTGTTACAGTTACGGAGTAATCGCCAGCACTACTAACAGGAATTGAATTTGTTGTGCTGCCATTATTTGACCATGAGTAACTGCTAAAACCTGTAGCAACAGATAATGTTATTTGATCTCCTTTGCAAAGATATTGCGTCTCATCTTCAAAATTTGGAGGGTCGAAGGTGTGGACAATTAATTCTATAGGAGTGATATCATAACAATCGGAACCATTTACTGCACGAGCATAAATAGTCTGGCTGTTTGGCGTAGTATTTTTGAAAATATTCGGCAGCTGATTTGTTTCTGTAACTGCATCAGAAGCTGTCAAAAAATAATTGACTACTAATCCAGGAGGCAAACTTGTTAAAATTTGAGGAGTTACCTCTTGTTCTAGATTAAATTGATATAATCCGTCTTGAGTTTCGTCTTCGTCACATTTCGCTATTGGAGATTGATCTGGAATTACAGTGCTGGAAACATTAAGTGTAATTTGAGCTATCGCACTGCAACCAAACGTATTTTCAATCCTTGCAAAAATGATTTGATTTGGCGTTTTATTGGTATAACGTTGCGGATTTAAAATTGGATTTGTTTTTGCCTGTGCATCGGCCAGAGTCTCGTAATATCCTTGATTGATAATTTGCGAGTTATTGTTTTTTACAATATTAGCAACTTTAGTCAAATCAAAAATAGTAATACCATCAGCATCATCATCACATTGTAGCAAAGAAGTATTGGTTGATTGAATTTGAGGTGTAAACTCAACTGTAATTTCTCCAACAGAAATACATGTTGTAGTAGCCAAATTTGCTTCAACTTTGTACGTTCCAGTTGCTTGTACAGCATAGGAGGAAGATGTTGCTCCTGGAATTTGAACGTAATTATTGGAAGCATCTTTTTTGAACCATTTGAAAGTATATATTGCAGAGTTTAAATTGGTATCTAATACATAATTTTCGCCAAAACAAATTGGATTATTGTTAGCTACTGTTCTATCGTCACCAAAATTTATTTTTGTTACAAAACTGCCTGCCTCAATAAAAACTGCCGAGTTGTATTGTCTTGTGGCATCATCGGCAACAACCAATTTTAAATGGTATTTTTTACCTGGAATGACATCTGTAAAAGCATTCATTACTGTAGTTTGACCAGCATAATTAATAGGACTTGTAGCTGTATTATAGCCATTAAAGTAGTTCTCGTTTACAGCTTCGCATCCTATCAATGGTTCTCCGCCACTGCCATTTATCGTATTAATTTTAGGGTGAACTGTTGTAGCAGAAACCGCGGTTGTAGAATTGGGTAAAACCGCGAGATTTTTATAATTTTCACTGCCTCCTGCTTCTTTAATCAAGAACGCAAATCCGTCTGAATAAATACAGGGAAAATTATTTTGATATTCATTTGAAGCAAAAATATAATTGAAGCTTATTGAATTGGTTAGGGCCACAAAATCAAATTCTAAAAATGTTGCTTGTGTACTGTTGCTAATTCCTAAAGCTTGATTAAGGTCAGGGTCACCATTCCAGCCCGGCACTTGTGTACCTTTTGAGTCTTGCTGGTTATAAGGACCTTCTGCTTTTTTACTTGGTGAGGTGCTTAAAATTATTCCGCTAGAAAATGGAAAATTTGCACCTGCTGTAAAAGAGCCGTAACTCTGCTGGTTTGGCGTTGGATTTCCTGATGCATTGACACTTTCAGTATCAATGCAAGAACTATTAATTAAAACATTCTGAATTAAATCAGTTGGGGTTGCAGTAGAATTTACAGAAATATTCTGTGCACTGATTTGATTGCCAAAACAGCACAAAATGAAAATTATAAATAAAATTCTTGAAGGACTCATAGTAACAAATATACTACAAATCTCTATTTTTTAATAATTTGTAAGAAAAATAAATGAATAGAAAAGTCCAAATCAAAACAATAAATACGGCTAAATAATCAACACTAAAATCAGTTTCAGTTTCAATTCCCATTTGTGTCCCAATATTTTTAACTACAGATAATCTTGGGCCCGGATTGACAATTAAATTTGACATTGATTCTAATGGGAAAAACTGCATGATTTTCTGATTAGTGTTGCTGTCAGGAAAAACCTTAAATGCCAAAATACCTTTAATAATGCCTTCAAGAATATTCCAAACTAAAAGAAAGCCTAAAGCAAAAGCAGAACGTTTTACTAAGATTCCTAAAAATAAACAGAAAGAAAAGAATCCGGTCAATTTTACAAAAAAGGCTAGAAGATAATCTAAATCGCTAAAGATAATACCAAATTCGGTGTAAGAAGAAAAGCATAGCCCTAAAATTAAACTCATTGCAAAAACAAAAACAGTAGAGGCAAAAGCAAATAAAACTACGGTTAAAAATTTGGATAAAATAAATTCCTTTTTGCTAAGACCATCAATTAAATTTTGCTTTAAAGTTCCGTAGCTATATTCATTGGCCATCATCGAAACAATTACAATAGCTAAAAAGAATTTCATCCAAGCGGCAACGTAAGTATTGAAATGCCAGATAAAAGGGAAATTAAAAATTCCCATTTCTGCCAAATGAAATTTGAAAGGACCTATGTCAAATTTTATTGCTGCAATTAAGGCTATAAAAGAAAGTAATATAAAATAAGTTAGAGTTAATATTTTACTGGCTTTGTTCATCCAGATTTTTTGCAATTCTATAGAAAGAAGTCTTTTCATGGTTTAGTTTTTTTGAGCGATAGCGTTTTTGGTTAATTCTAAAAATTGTGCTTCCAGACTGTTTTTACGTTTTACTAAATGGCTTAAAACAATGTTTTTAGAAAACAAAAACTGATTTAATTCTGAAGCCGATAAATTAGAATTTAGGTAAACTAAAACTTTATCATGTTCTTCAGCAATTCTATCAACAGCAGGATGTTCGGCTAAAACAGTTTTTAAAACTAAATTATTATCGGCTTGCAGCTCAAAGAAACCTTCGTTAGAAGACATTCCATCAACAGGGCCAGAATATAAAACTTCACCTTTTCTTAAAACAATTACTTGCGAGCATACTTTTTCGACTTCATCCAATAAATGCGAAGCAAGCAGAATAGTCGTTCCTTGCGATGCGATTTTTTTTATGATATCACGAATTTGATGAATTCCTTGTGGATCTAATCCGTTGGTTGGTTCATCTAAAATTAAAATTTCAGGATCGTTCAAAAGTGCCGATGCAATAGCTAGACGCTGTTTCATACCCAATGAAAAAGTACTGAACTTACTGTCTTTTCTTTCGCTTAAACCCACTAATTCCAACTTTTCATTGACTTTAGAATAGTTGATGTTTTTGATTTTGCAAACCAATTTTAAGTTTTGCTCGGCTGTCATGTACGGATAGAAATTAGGTCTTTCTATAATGGCGCCCACTTTTTTCAACGCGTCATGAGTTTCAACATTGCCATCAAACCAGCGATAATCGCCAGACGATTTATTGACAACATTCAATACAATTCCCAATGTAGTCGATTTTCCGCTGCCGTTTGGCCCTAGAATGCCATAAACGCGACCTTTTTGTATTTGAAAAGATACATTTTTCAAAGCCTGAATGCGGCCGTATCTTTTGCTTAAATTCTCAATGGTTAATATGGTTTCCAAATTTTTCTGGTTTTAGTTTTTAGTATGACGAGCCAAGTTGATTTTTGTTACTTTAAATTCTAACTTTAAATCGTATTGACGTAAATTTGTAATAAAGATATTCAAAATGAGCGAGCCTTTAATGGTTTTAAAAAAACCGTCTTACCCTTTAACACAGCCACTTTTAAGTTATTTAGAGCGATACGAGCGTATTTCTAAAGTTTCTGTGTTTTATGATGACTTGCTTCGTTTTTCGGGTTCTATAAATGTTTATGATAAGAATGATACAGACACGCTTTGGATTCGGGTATATTATGGCGAATTTGAGCGTAATGAAATTGATTTGAATCTAAAGAAAATATATTCACTTCTGCATTCTGATGGTAATAGCGAAATTATTCAATATCTAAATGTTGATGCCATTGACTATTGTACTTTCGGAAATTCAAAACCTTTTAGAATTAAAGTCCGAAATATTCTCAATGATAACTATGTTCATTTTTATATCAAAAAAGCAGATGCTTCCCGTATTTACGGATTAGAACTAGAAGATATTCTTTCGCCAGATAAAATCAACTTTCTGGTTTATAAAGACACTCTAATCGAAGAGCATATTATCGGAATTCCAGGCGATGTTTTTATGGATACTTTGCTTGATAAATGTAGTGAAATGGAAAAAGCACAAATAGCAAAAGAATTTGTGAAATTTAATGAACGTTGTATGATTCGGCTTTTAGGCGACATGCGTGCGTACAATTATGTAATTGTCCCGATTCACGATTTTGATCAAGTAGTCTATAAAATTCGTCCAATCGATTTTGATCAGCAATGTTACGAGGGGAATTTTAAAGTGTATCGTCCGCAGTTTTTCAAGGAAAACTTTCCAATGATTCAATTGATTAAAGAGAAATTAGAAGAACGTTCGATTATTCAATATAAAGATGAAGAGAGAGCGATTTTGGCAAAACGTATTCATTCTGCCGAAACGAGAATCAAAAAATTGCTGAATATTATGTGCCACGATACCATTTCAACGCAAGAACATTTACTGCAATTAAAAATGGAATTATACCGTTATACAAACGATATGAAATTCAAAAACGCAAAATCAATGGGGCACATCATGCACGCCGCATTTGAATTTATTACCCGTAATTTTAAAAACACTAACTTAGTTTAAATCATTTCACCATATAAGATATATAAGTTTAATTAAGCCTGTCTTTTTAAATTAACTTATATGGTTCAAAAAATAGTTTTATGAAAAAATCTTTCCTAATTATCTGTTCAATTGTTTTATTGGCTTGCCAGAAACAATCTGGTTCTGATTTAAAAGAACTTTATTCGCTTCCGAAAAAATTAAAAGAAGTTTCTGGAATAACTTACTTTCCCGAAACGCAAACGCTTTATACTTTGGAAGACAGCGGAAATAAAAATGCGATTTATGCTATCGATTCTAAAGGGAAATTGGCAAAAACCATTACGATTTCAAACGCTACAAATGTTGATTGGGAAGATATTACAAAAGATAAAACTGGAAATATCTACATTGGAGATTTTGGAAATAATGATAACGAAAGAAGAGATTTGTGCATTTATAAAGTAGCAAAAAATCAACTGAATAGTGATGTCGCTAAAACGGAATATAAAATTTCATTTTCGTATCCGGAACAAAAAGAATTTCCTCCAAAGAAAAAAGAAATGTTTTTCGATGTTGAAGGCTTCTTCGAACAAGGCGGTTATTTCTATCTTTTTACCAAAAACAGAAGTAAAGGTTTTGACGGAACAGCTTTTATCTACAAAATCAAAAATGCTGCAGGAACTCAAAAAGCAGTTAAAATAGGAGAGTTTAAAACCTGCAGTAATTATAATCATTGCGTTCTTACGAGTGCAACAATTAGTCCCGATGGGAAAAAAGTAGCTTTACTTAGTCACGATAAAGTGCTTTTGTTTAAAGGCTTTAAAGGAGATTTATATCATAAAGGAACTCAAACAGAGTTAAATTTAAATCACTTTTCACAAAAAGAAGCGATCGTTTTTAAAGATAATAATACGTTACTAATCGCCGACGAAAAAACAAACAAAATAGGAGGAAAGCTCTACGAGTTTAAGCTTTAAGTTACTAAGTCAAAAGTTAGCCACGAATTACACTAATTTTCACGAATTATATTTAAATAAAAATTAGTGGAAATTAGTGTAATTCGTGGCTATAAAAACTTTGTTACTTTGAGCCTTTGCAACTTTGAACCTACAGCTAGAAGCTGTAAGCGGCTCCAAAAATCAATCTTCCAATTTCGTCTGGAGATTTAAAATATGAGATTCTTGCTGTAATCACATTTATGGCATTCAGCCAAAGTCCGCCGCCGTAATCTTGGTGCCATTTTTTAGAATTTTCACCATCAAGCCAAACCCTTCCGTAGTCAAAACCTCCTAAAATTCCATACGTAAAAGGCACAATCGTTTTACGGATTTTTCCGATGCTTAAACGCAAATCAGAGCTTTGAGAGAAATATGAACTTCCTAAGAAACGCTCATTTCTATAACCACGCAAATCGGTATCACCACCTAAAGAAGCACCTTGATAGAATTCATAATTATTATTAAAAATAGCTTTTCCTTTAAAGTAAGTTGCTAAAATCAATTTTCCGTTATGATCAATTTTATGAGTAAAACCTAAGAAACTTTCCAAAGTAGGGAAATTTTTCTTTGTGTCATCTAAGTTCGTCGTCCAAGTTGCAGCAATCATAAAAGCCATTCCTAAAGTTGGTTTTGCTGCGAAATCTGAATTTTTAAATTGATATTTTACTTTTAAACTTCCGTAATTCTGACTATCAAATACCTCAGGATTTACAATTCCTGGGATATTAATGTATCTGTTTTCGGTATCTTCAACTGTCATTCTCTGGAAGATTGGCTGAATGCTAAACTCGCTTCCATATCTTCCTACATGACGAATGGCACCCGAAGCATTAAATTTTCTAATGCGTACACGATTGTAATCCATTCCTAGATCATCATCGTATTGCGATTCATTTCCGTAGCCAAAATAGTTCATGGCAAAATTCGGAGTCGTATACAATGATTCCACATCAATGACCCATTTTCCTAATAAGCCAGGGAAATGCGCCGCATAATTAAACTCTAAACCACCAGTAGCAAAATAGTAGAAAGCATTAAAAATATGTTTTTGTGTGTACGGATTTTGCTTAAAATTATTAACGGTATAATTTACGTTAACTCCTACTTTTACACCGTCATCTGGATTATATCCAATATTTGGAAGACCAGAAACTACATTATATTTAGGTTTTTCGTAATTGTAAGCATTAACATCGTAATCGTCTGTAAGCTGTGTTTGCGTTTTAGAATCTAGATTGTATGTGTTTTCTTTTGATTTGAAATCGTAAACAATAACCTTTCTTCCGTTTTCAATATTATAAGTATCGTTGTTCTGACCTCCAATCAAACGAATTTTAATGCTAGATTTTTCGTTTCCTTTTACTTCAAAAACATCATTGTCGTCTAGTCCGTAAATCCAAAGATTTTTGGTTTTATCATCGGTTATGTTTTTAGTATAAAGTAATTCATCACCTTCTTTTTTGATTCTGAAAACCTGAATTTCAATTCCTTTCTTCACATTATGATTCAAAACAAATTTGTCTTTTTTGTCTGTTCCAGCAATCATAACAGTCCTATCTAACACTTCAGAATACTCGCGAGCATATTTCTGAAGATCTTTTTTTCTGCTTTTTAGCTTTGCTTTAATTTCATCAACCGTTTCGTCTTGAACTTCTTTAGGCATATTTTTAAAAGCCAAATCGATATCTGCATCTGTTAAGTTCTCCTGAATATATTTGGCTTGTTCAACCCATTCTTTTTCTCCAGCAGTTTTTAGAAATGCCAAATCCATTGGATAAGGTTCTCTTCCAAGCCATTTTACATTGATTCTGTCGCCTTTAAAAGTTCGCATATGACGAAGAGGAGGCATATTCATTATAAGTGAAAGCAAAGCGCCATCATATTTCACAAAAGCCTGATCACGATCTCTCGGAATAGGTCTGTAGATTACTTTTCCATCTTCTTTGTATTCAGCCCAACGCCATTGATCACTGTGACGATCCCAATCACCCAAAAGAATATCAAACAAACGCGCCTTAATATATTCTTTTTCATCAACAGTATATTTTTCATCTTTATGAAGGTTCAGCATCATATCATCAGTTCCAATGATATTGCTTGGCTTTCCGAAATTTTTTCCGTCAAGATGATTATCTGCAGGTCTTTCTTCAACCATATATAATTGGTCTCCAAAACTTGCATTAAATTCGCCTAAACCATTTTGTTTCGGAATATAATATAAAATAGGATTCGTATGTCTAAGTCCAATTTGATCAGACATGCTTCCGATTGCAAAAGAAGAATAAGGGTGAGAAGTAGTATAAAAATCAAACAAGAAATCTTCGGCGTATGTTTTTTCAAATTCATTTACCACATATTGATCTTTAAAAGCCACTGACTGCAAAAATACGGTCGCACTTTTCTTCATCGCACGCATGATGTATTCACGCCCTTGAGGATCAGACATTCTCAAAGAAACAGATTGATGCCCTCCGCCTTCGCGAATTGGTTTTAAGCCTCCTTTTAAAGTATCAACGGTAGCCGTTGTAGCTTCAATTGGCATACTGTAATATTTTCTGTAATGCTGACCGAATAAAAATCTGTGAAATGCCCCTTTTCGAGTCATTTCTGGAGAATAAATCGAAGTGGTTACTTTTGCAGGAAACTTGTTCGGAATATCTGAAGCCCAATTAATTTCTTTGGCTTTTATTATTTCGCGTTCAAAAAGAAGCTTTTCTTTGCCGTTTTCATTTCCATAAAAAGAAACTTTCGCATCTCCGCTTTTAAACATAGTTAAAGTAGCATAACCATTTCCGCCATATGAAAAGTCATACGGGCTAATAGCTCTAGCGGCTTCCGATTTTGATCCAGCGCCACTGATAATCTGCTGGATATTTTCTTTGCTTATATATTGCAGGTTATGATCGTGACCTGAAACGACAATTACATTTTTCTGTTTTTGCAAAAGCGTTTTAATTCTTTTAGTATAAATCGTATATTGTTTGTTTTGAATATCCTGCGGATTAACGCCAGAAGTTTTTCGCAATAAATTAATAAACGAACCAATTACTGGAAGCGGAATTTTTTGCTCTAAAGGGAATAATTGTTTTTCTAATGAAAATTGTCCGCCATGTGTTCCGTTGCTTAATAACGGATGATGTATAGCTAAAACAACGGTTTTTTCTTGATTTTTGTTTAAAAGACCTTCTAGCTCTTCAAAAAAAGCTTCTCGGGTCTTAATTTCACAATTGTCATTTATAGTTGGGTGATCGTTCCAATCTTCAAGAAACCATTCACTATCAACAGCTATCAGAGTAGTAGTACTGTCAATTTTTGTGTTTTCAATTGGGCAGGATTTTCTTGGAAGAAAACCTTTTTTATCATCTAAATATTTGGCTACAAAATCAGCCTGACGTTCTAGGCCTTTGATGCCGCTATACCAATCATGATTTCCTGGAATGACAACTGTTTTTCCTTTAAAACCTTTCGTTAATTTTAATTGATTGGTCAATTTAGTTTCCGCTAAAGCCTTGTCTTCAGGATGTTTGTCACTCGGAAAGCCTTTTGGATAAATATTATCGCCCAAGAACAGCAATGTCGATTTTTTGTTCGCCTTTTTTAGCTTTTGATGCAGAAGTTCTAACGTTTGCTGTGCCTGTTCTTCATCGGCATTTCCAGCATCGCCAACAAGAAAAAAAGTATGTGCAATTTTTATGGTATCTGTTGCGTTTTCTGTTTCGTTGGCGCTTACACTTTTTCCATATTGCGGTTTACGTGTTGCACAGGAATAAACGATGAATAGTGTCGCTATTGCTAATAAACAGTTTTTAATCTTAGCAATAAAATGATTATCCAAAAACAATTTCATAATTTAGTGGTATAAAAATATTCTTTATGAATCTAATAGAACAATCCGAGGATTTTGTCGGTAATTTACTCAAAGATAAACTTTCTAATTTATATTCTTACCATAATTTTAATCATACTTTTACGGTTGTTACAGCAGTAAAAGAACTTTGCAAAAAAGAAGATGTAAGCGGTGAGGATAAGGAAGCGCTTTTGGTGGCTGCGTGGTTTCACGACACTGGATATATTGAAGGGTATGAAAATCATGAAAAGAAAAGCACCGAAATTGCTGCTGAGTTTTTGCGCGAAAAAGGAAAATCGGAAGAATTTATCGCACTTGTTGCGAGTTTAATTTTGGCTACAGTTAAAGAATATGAGCCTAAAACGCATCTTGAAAAAATTATTAGAGATGCAGATTACGCCCATTTAATGGGAGCTGAATATGCCACAACTTGCGAATTACTTCGTTTGGAATTAAAAAATGCTGGAATTGTAAGCTTTTCTAATGAAGAATGGACTAGAGAAAATCTTAATTTTTTATTGAATAAACACAGATTCTACACAGACTATGCCTTGAGAAAATGGCAACCTCTGAAAGAAAAAAATCTATTATTAATTCAGAAAAAAATAAACAAACAGGAATTGAAAGCTGCCGCTGCACTAGAAGAAGAAAATAAAAAAAGAGAAAAAGCTGAAAAAGCTGATAAACCAGATCGCGGAATTGATACTCTATTTCGTGTCACTCTCGGAAATCATACACGTTTAAGTGGAATTGCCGATAGTAAAGCCAATATTCTATTGTCGGTAAATGCGATTATTATCTCGATTGCATTATCATCTATTATTCCAAAACTAGATAGTCCGAAAAATGCGCATTTGGTTGTACCGACGTTTATTATGCTGATGTCTAGTGTAATTACGATTATTTTTGCGATTCTTTCGACACGTCCAAAAGTTACATCAGGATTTTTCACCAGAGATGATGTGGAAGCTAAGAAAGTGAATTTGATGTTTTTTGGAAATTTCTACAAAATGCCTCTCGAAGATTACGATTGGGCAATGAATGAAATGATGAAAGACCGAGATTATCTGTATTCAACCATGATCAAAGATTTGTATTACTTGGGATTGGTTTTGCAGCGAAAATATAATTTACTGCGAATTGCCTATAACTTTTTTATGTTCGGAATTATCATAACGGTAATTGCGTTTGTGATTGCTTTTAAATCTATTTAAAATTTTAGACGCTGATTTTACGGATTCGCTATCGCGAAAACGCGGATGAACACAGATTCTTTTTCTGATTTATTTTAGATTGAAAAAAATTCGTTTTTTTCCGCGTTTTCGCGATAGCGAATCTGTTTTATCCGTGTCTAGAGAACTTTGACAAATTTTTTAACAAAAATATTTTTAAACACATAGAAACATAGTTTTTTCTTTATCTACAAAGAATAAAGAAAGAAACTAGTTTCTCACATATACCTATGTGCATTGATACAAGTGAAACGCCTTTTAAGTTTCAAAATCTATGTTTCTATGTGTTTAAAAAATAAAAAAGCTCAACTATTTAGTTGAGCTCATCTAATAAATCCTGATAAGTTATTTTTTTAATTCCTGGGTTCGAATTATTGTTGATTACTTTCACACGAATCGCTCTCAAACCAGAAACTCCCTGAAGATCTTCAACTTCAAATTGTTCAATTGAAGGTTCAAGAATTTTTTTATGCTGCAGGTATTTAATGTATTTTAAATATTCTGCTTCCTCGCTGTTTTGAGAATATACAATTGTAATTTTTTCTTTTTCAGTAATTCGTTCGTTTGTTCCTTTGATGTGCGATTTGTCAATTCGTTTTTTAACGACTTCATATCTTGCATTGTAAGTTCCATCTACATCAAAACGTTTCTCGTCCATTCTAAAACGGATAGAAAGCGCAGAACTGAAAACTAGAATTAACGAAGTAACATCCAATTCGTAAGGCAGAGATTCTTTAAGTTCATGGTGTTCCAATTCCATTTCGCATAAAGTTTGCAATTGCCACAAACGAAGATTATGCAGATACATAATATCGAAAGGTTTTGTTGGCGAGATCGAAGCTCCAATATATAAATTATGTTCTACACCATCCGTTTTAAAACGTTCGTAATAATGCGGATAAATTTGCTGAGCTTCAACTTGTTTTCTGTCTAAAACTGTTGCCAATCTTTTATTGATAATCGACATGGCATTGTCAAACTTCTTTCTTTCCTGATAAAACATTCCTGTTTTTTCGTCTAAGCTATCAAAGTATAATTGTTCTAATTTTTCAGATTTAACATTGCTTTTTGTATTTTTCAGTATCGGATGAATTTCTTCTTCAATGTAACGCTGTATGTGCTGTTCTGTATCTGCTTTTAGTGGATAATCCAACTCGCTTCGAAGCGATTCCAATTCAAATTTTCTCTGCTCAAGAAGAACTAAGTTTGAGTTTTCTTCTTGATTATCAAAAATTTCCATAAGAGCTGTCAGTTGACTTTTCAGATCAATTTTTACTGTTTCATTACGATGTTCAGAAGAACCTTTAATATCAATTTGTCCATACAGCGGATATACATTTTTAAAAACAATTTCTTTAAAAATATAATCTTTAGTATGATTCATATTTTGAAAATAGTTCTGAGATTCTCTCTTGAACTTCCAATACACACTTGGGTGAATCGTAGTGTATTCACGCTGAATAATCGCCTCGATCTGATGCTGCATGTCGGTATTAACACGATCAATAGTATCGGTTAAATATGGCAGAACCAAATCTAGTTTTGTAGCATTTACACTATTTAGATCTTGTATGTTTTGTGAAACTAATTCTACAACTCCTAGTAAATGCCCATTTTTTATAACTGGTGCAAATATACAGCTCTGTATGCCTTGTGACAGTAAATGCTCACCAAGTTTTTTATTTGTTTGTTCTTCAGTGAATTTACGCACATTAGAAATAACAAAAGGCTCATTGTTATCTAATAAATTTTCGAAAGAACATCCGAACAAAGCATTTTTACAATCGACTTCCTGATCAGCCGAAAGCAAGAAGCTTTTCATCTGATTTTCATATTTTGCTGGTCTGATAAATTTTTCTTCCTCTGGATTATAGATAATAAATCCGACTTTTAAATTTGGAAGATTAAAGATAGACTGAAAAATATTAGAGACTTCTTGATCTGTTTCAACCGTTTTAGGCCCAGGTTTCAGAAGATTACTTTTCAATATAGAAATAGCACTTTCTGTTGTCGCATCAAATAAAGAAACAATACCAAAACCTCTTAAAATCCAGCTTCCTTTTGGGAATTTAGATTTCCATAAATTGATATCGTTATAATTATCAAGTAATTGATCAATATCTTCTTGAGTTAGTGGAACAGCGTTTTCGGTTGGAGTAATTTCCATGAAATCAGCATTGTACAAAATGCGATAGTGCTTTTCAATACCATTTTCATTAGGAATGTCATAGAAAAACGGCTGATTGAAATCAATATGCTGTTTGTAATAACTGCTCAAAATTAAACAGCAGTTATTGATATAGAATTGATGGTCGCTAAAGTCGCGAATTTCCATATAAAACTCATCTCCTGCATTTTTGAGGATTTTCTTGAAACGCTCTGTATAATTAAAGGAGATATTTTGAAATGGAATTGTAACCGCTTTTATCTCGTTGTGCGTCAATGCAGTCGGAAATAAATCGGCTAATATATTTTTAATTAAAGCTTCATTGTTTTTGATAACCGAATAATCCTGGATTCCAGTCCTAAGTTCCGGAATTAATTCAATTTGTTCTAAAATCGCTTTGGCATAATTTGATCTGTAATCAACGTCTGATTGAGCAATTTCTTCAAAAGATTCAATTAGCTTGTGAAATGAAATTATAGTGGTAAAAGGACTTTCTTTAAAAAATTGAATATCCATCTGAGTTATTTTTTAATACAAAATTAAGCATAAATTAAGAATGTACGACATTTTGCTATTTCTTTCGCTTATAGTTAAATAGCTGATTGCCTTTAAAATAAAGACATCTAGGAGGGTATTTTTTGTTTTAACAAAAAATTAACAATAATAATAACGGAACGATCGTTCCGTTATTATATCTTTGTATCATAATAATTGAATAATCAATAACTTAAATAATAATAAAATGAAAAATTTAGAAAACAAAGTAGCAATCGTGACAGGTGGAAACAGTGGAATTGGATACGCAGCAGCAGCTGATTTAGTTGCAAAAGGAGCAAAAGTAATTGTAACAGGAAGAAACAAAGAAGCTTTAGCGAAAGCGGAATCAGAATTGAATGTTACAGGAATTGTTGCAGATCAATCTGATTTAAAATCAATCGACAATTTGGTAGAAGAAGTAAAATCAAAATTCGGAAAAGTGGATATTTTATTTTTGAATGCTGGAATTGCAGCTTTTGCACCATTAGATTCAGCTTCAGAAGATCATTACGACAGCATTATGAATGTAAATGTAAAAGGAGTTTATTTTACAGTTCAAAAACTGCTTCCAATTTTAAATGACGGCGGTTCAATTATCTTTAATACTTCTGTAAATGCTCACGTGGGAATGCCAAATTCAAGTGTATATGCAGCGAGTAAAGCAGCGGTTTTGTCTTTAAATAAAGTTTTTGCAGTAGAATTGGCTTCAAGAAAAATTAGAGTAAATGCGGTTTCTCCTGGTCCAATTGAAACACCATTGTACGGAAAAGTTGGTTTAGAAAAAGAACAAGTAGAAGGATTAGGATCTGCTTTGGGGGAGAAAATTTTATTGAAACGTTTTGGACAAGCTGCTGAAGTTGCCAAAACAGTTAGTTTCTTAGCTTCAGATGACGCTTCATTTATCACTGGATCTGAAATTGTAGTTGACGGTGGACTTATCGTAAACACAGTGCTATAATTTTTTTGACCAATTCAGGAACGATTGTTCCGTATTTTTATATCTTTGTAGAAGAATTTAATTGGAATGTCATGGCTAGAACGAAAGAATTTAATGAAGATCAGGCTTTAGATAAAGCAATTGAGATTTTTTGGCACAAAGGTTACAACGGAACTTCTGCACAAGATTTGGTAAATCATTTAGGATTAAGCCGTTCTAGTTTGTATGATACTTTTGGAGATAAGCAAAAGCTTTTTGTAAAGTCATTAAAACGATATCAAAAGCAAAATCTAGATAGTCTCAATGAGCTTTTTGAAAATGCTGAAAATATCAAAACTGCTTTAACTGATATATTCAAACAAGCTGTTATAGAAAGTCTTCAAGATCGAATTACAAAAGGCTGTTTTATGGTAAATTCGGCAGTCGAACTTGCGATGCATGATCCTGAAATTGCAAAAATTGTTCATGATAACCAAAAGGTAGTAGAAGACATTTTTTGTAATGCTGTAAAAAAAGGGCAGGACTTAGGTCAGATTTCTTATAGACAAGATGCGAGATCACTAGCACGATTTATCTTTAATAATTATTCTGGAATTCGAGTTTTGGCTCGTGCCGGTGAAAAAGATAAACAGGTTTACGATGATATTTTAAAATCAATTTTCGCTTTATTTTAGAAAATCAGTTGGAATAAAAAAAGGCAATTACATTTGTAATTGCCTTTTTTTGTATTAAGTAAGTAATAGAAAATGAAAACTTCTTAGCTTTTCTCTTCTTTGTTGAAGTAAACTAAGTAGTAATACATTTGTTTTTCTTCATCCCAGCCTTTTTCAACAAATTTTTCTGCACTTTCAGGATTGATGAAATCCATTTTAATCTGAATGTGAGTATCCAAATTAATTACGTTTTTAATCGATTTTCTAGCGTCAGAAACTGCTGCGTTGGCAATAGGGAATGAGGTTACATCTTCGATGCTGTATTTTTCTCCTTTATCAACTTTATAGTTTTTAAATTCAGGAATCAAATCAGGATTGTCTAGTACTTCATTCAAGAAATTTTGTTCTTCAAACTGATCATTTTTAGCGAAATAATTCACAGATCGGTTCATAAACATTACTTCCTCTTTCTTGTCTTCGGCTGGCAAAACCACGTCTTTTGCGAAGTTTTGACAGAATTTCAAATATTTTTTAGTGATGAAATTTTCATCTTCAAAAGCGTCAACAGATAAAAAGTGCTCTAACCAGTAACGCGCATCATAACGGTTGCTGTCTACAGTAAGGATTTTATATCCTTCTTCTTTTTTGTAGTTGAAAATCAAACATCCTTTATCCAATTTATTCAGGTTGATTCCCTGTTGTAAAATCATCTCAAGGTTGCTGTTATTTTCTTCAAACTGTAAAAAGTCTGCTTGTAACTCACTTTTAAAAATTCCAATTGCATCAACAACATTGTTGTCAATACTTAGGTTTGTTAAATAGGTTACGTAAACCTCTCCATTTTTAATGTGCGGGTGATTTGACTGCTCATATAAATGTTTTGTGATGTTTTTAGAAACCTCATGAACATTTGACGGATTAGCAAAAATCTCAGTTGCATATTTAAACATGTCGTTGTAGTCCAAGTCCACTTCGTGTGCAAACTGATAATAGTTTTCTTCTTTTTCTCTAAAAGGCTTAAAAAAGAATTCTTTTATCAAAGGAACAATCTCGTCATTTAAATTAAACGGCTGCTCCGATAAAAAAATCGCTTCGTTACGGCTTTTGTTTCCTACGCGGTGTATTGACAGCGTGTCGATGTGGGTGTTGAATAAGTTGATCATTTTTTTGAGTTGCTGAGATTCTAAGTTTCTAAGATACTAAGTTTTTTAGATAGTGTCTTTTAATTTTTTGATTAACGACGCTAACATTCTTTCGATCTCTCTACTGTCCTCATATAAAAGGTTAAATTCTTCTTCGTTTATATAAATTATATTTTTTGCAATTTCAAGTTGGGTCTGCATTTCAAATAAGGAGCCTAGAGAAATATATAAAAACCGTAAAAAATCTTTATTACTTTCTCTTCCAGATCCTTCTGCAATGTTACTTGGAATTGATACTGAACTTCGGCGTATTTGCGAAGTTAATCCAAAAGTTTCTTCTTTTGGAAAAGTTCTTGTTACTTTATAAACTTTTGTAACTAAGGAAATTGATTTCTGCCAGACCAAAATCTTTCTAAAATGACTCATTAACTTATTTTTTAAAATAAATTCAAAAATAAGAAAATTCGTTCAAATGTTAAAAACTCAGAATCTTAGAGTCTTAGAGTCTTAGCAACTTGACGTTAGTTCCAATTCTCCTCAAATCCATAATCTTCAAAGCTGTCATCACCTTCGAACATATCAAGATCGTCTTCGTCTAGGTCGTCTTCAAATTCTCCGTAGATATCGTCGTGCATGTCATCAGCTTCGAAGTTTTTTTCGTGAGCTTCATCTGGCATTTCACCGTGAGAGAATAGAGTTTCAGGGTAAGTTGCTCCAACAGTTTCATCTTCGATAGCAGCCAATTCGACTAAGAAAGTCCACATGCTGATGAAATCGTAAACGTAGATAATCTTTGTATTTTCTTTGTCTAAAATACTAGATAACGGATAATCGTTCATGGTTCTCATTTCGCCAGGAACATCTCCTGTATCAAAAAGCGGAATTTCATCTTCTTGATTCCATGTATCATCACAAGTATAAAATGAAGCCACTTCTGATCCGTCAAAGCCAAAAGCATTGAAGATTGCATTGTGTAAATCCTCAAGTGTATCTTCCTCAAGAATAGCAATGTCTCTAAAAATATCTTCTTCGGCGTCTAGAATAACTCTAAATTTATAAACCATAATCTTTGTTTTTATTGAGAGGTCAAAGGTAAAATATAAAAAACGAAATACGAATTACGAATCGTGATTTGTTGAAAAGATTTTAGAAAATTGATTTTCAATTAGTTTGTCAGGCTGAGCGAAGTCGAAGCCCTTTTCCAATTGGAACGCCATTCGACTTCGCTCAGGGTGACACTAAGACGGAAAACAAAATTACTTTCTCGCCAGTCTTTTTCTAATTTTATGATAATGTTTGTGATAAGTGCTGTGACTTGGATAGCTTCTGCTTGAAGTCATATTGTTAAAAACCAAGGCTGTCAAAAGTAAAATCATAACTCCTGTGAAAACTGGGGAAAGAACATACATATAACCAAGAGCTTTTACTTTTTCTGTTCCAATAACTGCAATTAAAGCCGTTGCTCCTCCTGGCGGATGAAGCGTTTTGGTAATCTGCATTAAAATAATGGCGATTGAAACCGCTAAAGGCGCAGCAATCCACATAATATCAGGAACCAGTTTATTGACTGTAACTCCAACAAGAGCCGAAATTACGTGTCCACCGACTAAATTTCGAGGCTGAGAAAACGGACTCTGGATAATTCCGTAAACCAATACGCTCGAAGCTCCGAAAGAGCCAATTAAATAAACCGCATCAGGACCAGAAAAATGTATGGATTGAACGTAAGCCAAAATTCCGATTCCAATAAATGAACCTAAAAATGACCAAAAGTGTTCCTTATAGTCTATTAAGGTTTCTTTGTAAAGAATGTAACGTGTTTTGCGATAGCTTCTTTTTATTTTTTCAGTGGGCATAGTATGTGGTATTATTTTGCTCGTTATGTTTTTAAATATACTTTGCGGTATGTTATCAGACTTTATTGCTTTGTGAATCTGTAGCTTGTCGGTTTGAGGTTATTTAATTAGGCTTGGGGAATAACTGTATACAGTATACGGATAAATTGTTTTTGCAGTGTATTTTGATATTAAACAAACTACAAGAATTGGGAAAAACAAAGTATAATCGTTTGTTAATCCGCAAACTAAAAATATTGCTGTAAAAGGAGCATGAATGCTGGCACTTAGAACCGCCGCCATTCCAATAATCATAAAGTTAACCGGAATTACATTTACATGGAAAAAGCTGTTTAAGATAGAAGCCAGCAATAATCCCAAAAATGCTCCGATAAATAAGCTTGGTGCAAAAACACCGCCGTCACCGCCAGAAGCCAACGTAATTGAAGTTACAATTGGTTTTAGAATTAAAATTCCGATGAAAGTCAGCGCTAAAGTAATGGTCAATTGAGCTTGATGCACATTTCCGAAAATTCCTTTAATGGCATGATAACCTTCTCCGTATAATTGTGGAAAAAAGAATAACGAAAGGCTTAAAACAGCAGATCCTAGAATGATTTTGTAATAATGCGTATCGATTTTTCCAAATTGAGATTTGAAGAATAAAACGCAACGTGTCAGATAAACCGAATTCATTCCCGCTAAAATTCCTAAAAGAATAAAGTACGGAATCGCTTTTAAATTCCATGTTGTAATTGAAACCGCAAATAATGGCTCTTCTTTTAAAATGGTCAATAAACCAAATGCGATAGAAACGGCAATTAAATTTGAAATGATAAATGCTCGTGTTACTTTTCTGGAAATTACTTCGAAAGCAAATAAAACTCCTGCAATCGGACTGCTGAAAAGTGCTGTGACTCCCGCCGCAACTCCCGCGCAGATTAGTTCTGTTTTGTATTGACGGAAAACATTTTCTTTTTCGTGAGCAACAGAACCAATAGTTGCTGTGGCTACAACGGTAGAAACTTCAATTCCTGTAGAACCTCCGAAAATAACAGTTAGTAATCCGTTTATGAAATGTGATGGAATTTTATAAGAAGGTAGATTTTTAGATTTTGATGCTGTACTTTCAAAAACTTCTTTGATTCCTTTGTTTTCTTTTTTCTTAAAAAGATATTGTCTTAGGAAATAAATTACCGACAAACCAAAAACAGGAAATATGATGTAAAAAATGGGATGAACCGAAACTTCGTGAAAGAAGATTTCTTCGTAATATTCGGTTATTTTTTTTAGTGAAATTCCGAGAAAGGCAGAAAGGAAGCCAATTAAGATAGAAACAATAACTAATTTTCGAAATTTGATTAATTGATGATTTTTTTTGATTTGCGCCCTTTTGTTCATCATTATAAGTTTGAGAATTCCGCATTTTTTTTCTGCGGATTACAAAATTAAGCATCAAATTCGGTTTTTTCTAGGAAATCTTCATTTTAGTGTGTTAAAATGAATATAAACAGGAAAATTCTGTCGTGTGTTTTACTTGGCAAAATGAAGAGAAATTGCTCGCAAAGTCGCAGAGTCGCAAAGTTTTTTAAGTAAATTCTTTGCGACTCTGCGACTTTGCGAGATTAAAAAATAACTTAATTTATCTCTCGTAAAACTCAATTGGCAACAAATCCGGATCGGTAATAAAAGTGAAACGTTTTTCTGTCGTTTCATCAACTCTGATCGGTTCTGATTCTATATTTTTTGAATTTAAAAAAGCAATCGTTTCTTCCAGATTAATGACTTCAAAAGCCAAATGTCTTAAACCAACCGCCTCAGGTCTTGAAGGTCTTTGCGGCGGATTTGGAAATGAAAATAATTCGACAACATAAGAGCCATTCAAAGCCAAATCTAATTTGTACGATTGGCGTTCTTCACGGTAAATTTCACGAATAATGGTTAAACCTAAAATCTGAGTGTAGAAATATTTCGATTTTTCGTAATCGGAACATAAGATGGCAATATGATGAACTTTATTAAGGGTAAGCATTATGATTTTGATTCAGATTCTTGATTTAATTTTCGAATAACTTTTGCTGGATTTCCAACAGCAAGCGAATTGTCTGGAATATCTTTTGTAACCACAGATCCAGCACCAATAACACATCTTTTTCCGATTGTTACGCCAGGGCAGATAACAGAATTTCCGCCAATCCAACAATCGTCTCCAATTGTAACAGGATAAGCATTTTCTAATGTTTTTCGTAATTCAGCGTCAAGCGGATGAGAAGCGGTATAAATTTGAACATTTGGCGCAATAAACACATTTGATCCGATTGTTACGGGCGCACAGTCCAAAACCACACAGTTCACATTAAAATAAACATTTTCTCCAGCAAAAATATTGTACCCATAATCACAATGAAAAGGAGGTTCAATATATAAACCAGCTCCAGCATTTGGAATTAATTCTTTTAAAATCTCTTTTGCTTTTTTGGTAACTCTATATTCTTTTACATTCAAGCTGTGTAAAAGGTTTTTTGCCGCACGGCGACCTTTTAATAATTCAGGATCAAAGGCGTTGTAATATTCGCCAGAGATCATTTTTTCTTTTTCTGTTTTCATATTTTACATTTTCGTCTTGGCAATTTTTTCATGCATTTTCGGAATTTCCTGCAAAGCGGCAGAGCAATACCAAGGCGTTAATTCGGCTTCGAGTAAATTGGCTTTTATTGCTGGATCGGTAGCAACAAGAGCTTTGGCTTCTTCAATCGTTTCTACATTAAAAATATAAATGCCACGATAATTTCGATCATTTTTCATGAAAGGTCCGGCAACAGCCAGTTTTCCTTCTTTGGCGAGTTTTCCAATATTCTCCATGTGGCCTGCAAAAAGTTTTTTGGTTTCTTCTTTAGAAGCGGTTGTATTACTTCCTGATTTTAGAAGACAGAAAACATATTTCTTCATTCCGTATTCGTCGGCATGGAGCGATTTCGCTAGAGCTTCATCATATTTCACTTCGGTTTCTTGTGAAAAGCCGATTGCACTCATTACTAAAAAAACAAAAACTAGAAGTGGCTTTTTCATGATTAAGTATTTTTAAAGCAGTTTTTTCAAAATAACAATTTGTCCCAAATGATACACGTCATGTTGAATGATTCCGTGAATGTCTTCATAAAAATTATGATTATTGTTTAGATCTATTTTCTCGAAATCTTCATCATTAAAATCATTCAGGCAAGCACTCCATAATTCCTGAGATTTTGCCAGACTTTGCAGTGATTGTTCCCAAGCGGGTTCAGATGAATCTAAAATGGGTACAAAATAATTATGATCGGGAGTTGTAATTATTTCTCCTTGAACACGCTTTAGTATATTTCTTCTCCATTGTATTAGGTGATTGACAATTTCCCAAATTGTGTTTAAGTTAGGGTTGATTTTTTTATAAGCCTGAGCTGCAGTTACATCTTTTAAAGTATCTGCTAAGGTCACTTCAAGCCATGGATTTCCATTATAAATGGATTGATACAAATTCGAAACTCTTTTACTTTCTGACATAGTTAATAGTTTTTAGAAACACGTTAGCTAAGATACAAATTAGTATTTTACAACTCATCCTCGAAAATCTACAATTGGGTTATTATATATTTTTTAACATGAATTGTTAAAATACATTTGCTTCATCAAAAACCAAAGATGACATGAAAACCAAATTATTTTTTACAATAAGCTTTTTATTTTTTACAGTTTTAATTTTTGCTCAAAATACTATTTCTGGAAAAGTAGTTGATCAAAAAGGAAAACCTGTTGTTGGAGCAAATATATATATTGACGGAACTTACGATGGAGCGACAAGTTCTGAAACAGGAGCGTTTTCTTTTGAAACTACAGAAATTGGAAATAAATTTTTAGTAGTAAGCTTTTTACTTTTCGAAACTTACAAGCAAGAAATTGATGTTACAAATTATAAAGATCAAACGGTAAAATTAAGAGAGAACGTTAATACTCTAGATGCGGTTGTCATTACTGCTGGAACTTTAGAATCTGGAGATAAAGCAAGAGTTTCTGTTTTAAAGCCTTTAGATATTGTTACAACAGCAGGTTCTGCTGGAAATATTGTGGCTGCATTGCAGACTTTGCCAGGAACTCAAACTGTTGGAGAAGATGGGCGTTTGTTTGTACGTGGAGGAGAAGCCAGCGAAACACAGACTTTTGTTGACGGAATTCGTGTAGCGCAGCCTTATGGCGCAACTACAAATAACTTACCAACAAGAAGCCGTTTTTCTCCTTTTTTGTTTAGCGGAATCGCATTTTCTACAGGTGGTTATTCTGCAGAATATGGTGAAGCCTTGTCGAGTGTTTTGCTTCTAAATACACAAGACGAAGAGGATCATGATAAAACAGATATTGGGCTTATGACGGTTGGTTTGAGTTTAGGAAATACGCAGAAATTCAAAAAAAGTTCATTGAGTGTAAATATGATGTATGTGAATTTAGCGCCTTATCAAGCTGTTATTCCGCAAAACGTAGAGTGGAATAATCCGTATCAATCACTTGGAGGTGAAACCGTTTATAGATACAATTTCACAAACGGAATATTTAAGCTGTATGCTTCTTTTGATTCTGAAAAGTTTGACTTGAATCAGAAAAATGTCAATTTCGAGAATCCGATTCGAACAGATATGAACAACAATAACTTCTATTTGAATTCATCTTATAAAGGAAGTTTTGGAACGGGATGGCAAATTACTTCTGGAGTGAGTTACGGTTACAGCAAAAACAAACTGAAATATGATATTACAGGAATTGATAGTCAAGAAAATGCAGCGCAGTTGAAACTGAAGTTAAGCAAGAAATTTTCAAACTTTTTTAAATTGTCTTTCGGAAGCGATTATTTCATTACAAAATACGATGAAAACGTAGCCGATAATATTTCCCTTAATGTTACAAATGGTTACGATTCGAACATTTTTGCAGCGTATACTGAAGGTGATATTTTATTTTCTAAAAAATTAGCGTTGAAAGTTGGTTTGAGATATTCAAACAACAGTTTATTAAACGAAAACAATATTGCACCAAGAGCTTCATTAGGATATAAAGCTTCAAAAAATAGCCAGTTCTCTTTTGCTTACGGAGATTATTCTCAAACACCGGTTGTAGATTACATTAAATTTTCTAAATACCATCAGTTTGAAAGTGAGAAAGCAAGACATTATATTTTCAATTATACGTTTACAAGACCAGGACAAACACTTAGAGCAGAGGCTTATTACAAAGATTACAGCAATTTGGTGCAGTACGATACGAGAGATATTCAATACAATTCAGTTTTCAATAACAACGGATCGGGTTATGCAAAAGGATTGGATTTATTTTGGAGAGACAGCAATTTGTATAAAAACTTAGAATATTGGATTTCATATTCTTATATCGATTCAGAAAGACAATATAAAAACTTTCCAAACATGGCAACTCCAAGTTTTATTGCCAATCATAACTTATCTGTTGTGGCAAAATATTTTATTACAGACTGGAAATCTCAGGCGAGTTTAACAAATAGTTTCAGCACTGGACGTCCGTACAACGATCCGAACCAAACACAGTTTATGAACGGAAAAACAAAATCGTATAATAGTTTAAGTTTTAGCTGGGCGTATTTATTAACAACACAAAAAATCCTTTATTTCTCAGTTTCAAATGTTTTAGGAACTCAAAATATCTTCGGATATGATTATGCTAAAACACCAGATGCAAGCGGAGTATATCAAAGGCAAGCCGTAGTGCCAACAGCAGACAGATTCTTCTTTGTAGGTTTCTTTTGGACAATCAGCCAGAATAAGAACGAGAATCAGTTGAAAAACTTGTAGTTCGAGGTATAGATGCTAAGATACTAAGGTTCTAAGTTGCTAAGGTTTTTGCCATAAAAACTTAGTCCCGATAACTATCTGGATAGTCCCTCAGAACCTTATCAACTTAAAAAAAAACAATTCATCATCAAAAATCAACAACTCAGTATCATTTAATTTTAAAAGACTAAAAACCAGCATACTTTTGAAGTATAAATTAAAAAGTCGCTAAGTGGCTAAGATTCTGAGATTCTAAGTTTAAAAAGCTTTGAAACTTAGATTTCTTAAAAACTTAGAGGCAAAAAAAAGAGTTTTAATCATCAATTAAATTCGAGAGAATAAGTTGCTAAGACTCTAAGATTCTAAGAAAAAAAACTTAGAAACTTAGCAACTCAGTACCTCAGAAGCTTAAAAAGAAAAACTTTGAATCTCAGAACCTTAGTAACTTAGAAACTTTAAAAAAAAAGAAATTATGACCAAAATTATTACAATAACTATCTTATTTATCTGCAGCTTAATGTCTGCTCAAAATGTAAAATTAACTGTTGCCGTTTCAGGTTTAAAAAATGATACAGGCGTTGTTAAAGTAGGACTATATAATTCAGACGGAACTTTCCTTAAAACAACTTACAAAAGTTTGGCTTCGGAAATTAAAAACAATCAGGCGGTTGTAACTTTTGAAAATCTTCCAGCTGGAGAATATGCAATTTCAACTTATCATGATGAAAACATCAACGGAAAGCTTGATAGAAATGCAATGGGAGCTCCATCAGAAGAATATGCAGCTTCAAACAATGCTAAAGGATTTATGGGACCTCCATCATATCAAGATGCTAAATTTAATGTCACTAAAGATTCAAAAATTGAAATTGTATTCTAAACAAACAAATAACTAATCCATATAAACAAACCATTAAATAACTTATAAAATGAAAAAAATCATCACTTTAATTGCACTATTTGTAGTAGTAATAAGTTCAGCTCAAACACAATTTGAACAAGGAATGAACAAAGCATTCGGACTTTGGAAAGAAGGAAAAAATACTGAAGCTTCTGCATTGTTTGAAAGAATCGCCGCGGCAGAAAAAAACAGTTATTTGCCAAATTATTACGTAGCTTTAATTAATGCAACAGCTGTATTTACAGAAAAAGACAAAACAAAAATCGATTTGTTATTGACAAAAGCGCAAGACGCATTGGACATTGAATTGATTAAAGACCAAGCCAATTCTGAATTGTATGTAATGCAGGCTTTAATTTATACAGGATATGTTGTGGCAGATCCAATGACAAACGGAATGAAATATTCTGCTAAAGTGATGGAAGCTTACGCAAAAGCTAAAGCATTAGATCCAAATAATCCGAGAGCAGTTTTTGGTGAAGCAGATTATCAAATAGGAGGAGCAAAATGGACAGGAGTAGATACAAAACCTTTATGCGCGCAAGTTGATAAATCTATTGAACTTTTTAATACTTTTAAACCAGCAACACCTTATTCTCCAAAATGGGGATTGGATAGAGCTTTAGAAATTCAGAAAACTTGTAAATAATTCAGTAGTATAAAATATGATGATATTAAAACCTAATTTGTTAAAAGCATGCTTAGTTGGAGGAATAGTATTTTTGTTCTCTTTTCTAATTCGGTTTGCTTCTTTAGGAACAGCAGTCTTTAACAAGAATCTTTACATTTATTTCTTGTACTGCATGCTTTACAGTGTGGTTTTGTATATCGTAAACGTTGTTCTTTTTGATTTTTTAGATAGAGTCTTTAGAGAAAATCCATATTCAGTAAAGAGAATTTTAATTGGTTTTGCAAGTTCTTTTTTAGTATCGATGATTGTTATTGGAGTGTTGCGTTTGTTTACAAGTGTAATAATCGAGAATAAGACAATTATTGGTTTTTTAGCAAATGAAAAGGCTGAAAATTACATAGAATCTGCAGTAATGACTTTTATTGTTTTATTGTTTTTTCATGGACTTAATTTTTATAAACTCTATCAGGAAAACAAAGTAACACAGCAGAAAATTATTGCAGGAACAGCAAATGCCAAATTTGAAAGTTTAAAAAACCAGATCGACCCGCATTTTCTTTTCAACAGCTTAAATGTTCTTAGTTCTTTAATAGAAGAAAATCCAGATAATGCGCAGCGTTTTACTACTTCGTTATCTAAAATTTATCGATATGTTTTAGAACAGAAAGACAAAGAATTGGTTTCGGTTGAAGACGAGTTGTCGTTTGCAAAAACCTATATGAATTTGCTGAAAATGCGTTTTGAAAATAGTTTGTTTTACGAATTGCCAACAGAAAATATCAATCCAGAGGCCAAAGTGGTGCCGCTTTCTTTACAGCTTTTACTGGAGAATACTGTAAAACACAATGTGGTGAGCGAACAAAAACCGCTTCATATTAGAATTTTTATTGATAAAGATTATCTGGCCATTCAGAATGATCTTCAGAAAAAAGAAGTTTTGCAGGATAGGCAAGGTGTCGGACTGCAGAATATTGTAAACAGATACGGAATTATAACGGATAGAAAAGTGAAGATTGAGGAAGATGGAAAGAATTTCACAGTTAGAATTCCAATTTTAACAAAACAAATTGCCGTTATGGAAATGAGTGCAGAATATACCGATGAAGCAAAAGCTTATTATAGAGCTAAAAAAAGAGTAGAAGAATTGAAAGGATTTTACGGAAATATCATTTCGTATTGCTGTGTGATTCCGTTTTTGATCTTTATTAATTTAAAATTTTCGCCAGGATTTCAATGGTTTTGGTTTTCGGCTTTAGGCTGGGGATTTGGAGTTGCCATGCATGCTTTTAAAGTTTTTGGATACAGCTCAGATTGGGAAGAAAGAAAAATTCGCGAAATTTTAGAGAAAGACAACAAGCAAAAAACGTGGAAGTAATGGAAAAAGATTTCACAGAAACAGTTCGTTATTATGATGCTCAGAAAAAAGTAAAAGAGATAAGAGGATTTTACGAGCATTTGACTGTCTACGCTTTATGCAACCCGATTGTGATTGTTGTAAATTATATGACTTCTCCAGAATATCTATGGTGGATATGGTCTGTGATGGGCTGGGGAATAGCAATTGTTTTACACGGATTGAAAGTTTTTAGTCTACCGCCTTTCTTTAATAAGAAATGGGAAGAGAAAAAAATAAGAGAAATTCTAGAAAAAGAAAATCAGCAACGTTTAGAAAATAGTCATGGAAACAGATTTGAATAACGAGCAAGAAGAAACCATTTTGAAAGATTTGGCAACCAAAAAAGTGATTCAGTTAAAATATTTTTATAAGCATTTGTTTGTTTATGCCATTGCAATGATCCTTTTTCTTTTAAAAGAATATACCAATTTGCCACTGCAATTTTTTCCAATTAGATATTTAAATTGGGTCGTTGTAATTATTTGGTCGGCTGTTGTAGTTGGCTCTGCAATAGATTTGTTTGCTTCTTACAAGATTTTTGGGCAAGAATGGGAAGAACGAAAATTAAGAAGCATTTTAGAAAAGAAATATAAAAAACAAAAATGGGAATAGTTATGGAAAGGAATTTAAGCGACGAAGAAAAATATATCCAAGCCAAAAAGAAGGTTGAAAACATTAAAGGGTTTTACGGAAATCTTCTAGCATATATATTAGTAAATGCAATTTTGATTTTTATCAATTTATATACATCACCAAGCTATTTATGGTTTTTCTGGCCATTGCTGTGGTGGGGAGTTGGAGTTGTTTTTCACGGATTAAAAGTCTTTGAGGTTTTTCCAGGAATGGGTAAGGAATGGGAAGAAAGAAAAATCAAAGAGTTTATGGAGAAGGAAAAACAGAATAAAAACAAGTGGAAATAATCAAAATATAGTTATGGGACGTTTTAGAAGAGAAATGTACGAAGATTATGCAAGACATCATTTTGGAGAGTATACAGACGATCCAAATTACAATGCAGCTTATAGAAGAGTAAAAAGACTTAAAAGATTTTACTCGCATTTGAAAATTTTCATTATTGTAAATATTATCATCATTGTATCGAGTTTGACTCGAGACAAATCTGCAGGTCTACTGGTAATGGATTTAAGTGGCTTAACAGAATGGCATACTTATTCTACTGCATTTTTTTGGGGAATTGGTTTATTAGCTCACGCATTATCTGTTTTTGGTGCCGATTGGATTTTTGGGCCAGATTGGGAGAAAAGAAAAATCCAAAAATACATGGAAAGAGATGCAGCAAATAAAAATAAATGGGAGTAACTTTGAATTCATATTTTTTTCAAATTTCACATTATAGTAAATGATCACATTAATTATAGAAGACGAAAAACCTGCTGCAAGACTGTTGCAGAGAAAACTTGAAAAGTTAGAAGTAACTGTAGAAACCATGCTTCACTCTGTTGAAGAATCGGTTCATTGGTTTGAAAATAATCCGCATCCTGATTTGATTTTTTTGGATATCCAATTATCGGATGGTTTATCGTTTGAAATCTTTGAAAAAATAGACATTAAAAGTGCTATTATTTTTACTACTGCCTACGATGAATATGCTTTAAAAGCTTTCAAATTAAACAGTATAGATTATCTTCTAAAACCGATTGACGAAGATGATCTTGAAACAGCGGTTTCAAAATTCAAATCACGTCTTCCAAAAGCTGCAGCAGAATCTTCAAATATGCAATTAGATTTTGAACAGATTCGCCAAATGCTGTCAAACCCTTTTGAAAAAACGTATAAAAAGAGATTTACAGTTAAAATTGGTCAGCATTTAAAAGTTATTACTACAGAAGAAATCGAATGTTTTTTCAGTGAAAATAAAGGAACTTATATTCATACGTACGACAATCGTGATTATCTGATAGATTCGACTTTGGAAATCTTAGAACAAGAACTGGACAAAAAGGATTTCTTTCGCGTAAGCAGAAAATTTATTGTTCCGTTAAAAGCAATCAAGGAAATTCAAGTTTATACCAATTCACGTTTAAAAGTTATTCTACCAAGTTATAAAGATGATGAGGTAATTGTAAGCCGAGAGAAGGTACAGGATTTTAAAGCTTGGTTGGGATAAAAAACATTAATTAAAGCAAGAAATTTAGCAGATTTTAATTCATTTGATTAAAGTCGATATCATAAAAAAAGAGCCTTAAAATTTTTTAAGGCTCTTTTATGTTTTTAATATTTCTTGTTTTATTTGCTCAAACGGTGCAATGTATACGTCATAGCACTTAAAAGGAAAAATGCCATAATTTGGTGAATTAATCCTAAAGCCAAAGGAACACTGTATAATAAAGTGAAAACGCCAAGCAAGAACTGAATGAAAACAAAAACAACTAAAGTTTTGATTCCGTTTGCCTGCGTGTGAGTAAGCGTATATTTTTTGCTTTTAAAGAAAAGGAAAAGAATAATGGCCACAACAACGTAAGCAAAAGTTCTGTGTACAAACTGAACCCCACTTTTTCCTTCGATTAAATTTTTGACTAAAGAAGACTGCTCAATAAAAACCGATTCGTGAATAAATTCTCCGTCGCTCATTAAAGGCCAATGATTGTGAATTAATCCAGCATTTAGTCCAGCCACAAATCCGCCGTAAATAATCTGGATAAGAAGAGCTGCCAAAGCATAACGAGCAATATTTCTAAGAGGTAAAATCTTGTTGATATTTCTTTCAGGATAAATCAAATCTAATGCTACCCAAAGTGTATAAGCGAAAGTGATAAACGCAAAAGTCAAGTGAAGTGAAAGTCTAAAATGACTTACATCTGGATTGTCAATTAATCCGCTTCTTACCATGAACCAACCTAAGAATCCTTGGAAAGCTCCCATTGCCAAAAGAACAATACATTTTTTAATAGTTGGAGTATCTAATTTCTTTTTGGCTAAAAAGTAAACAAACGGCACAAAGAAAACCAAACCAATAATACGCCCGATGAAACGGTGAAACCATTCCCAGAAATAAATGAATTTATAATCGGCTAATTGAAAATCGTTATGAATATTGATTTTCTGATATTCTGGAAATTTCTTGTATTCGTCAAAAGCGGCTTGCCATTTGGCTTCTGTTAGAGGTGGAAATGTGTCAGTTACCAAATGCCAGTCGGTCATAGATAAACCTGAATTGGTCAAACGCGTAATTCCGCCCACGACAACCATTAAAAACAATAAAACACAACCCGATAGTAACCAAATGATTACTGATTTATTCTCTTTTTTCATTTTATTAAATAATACTTATTTCTCAACTTTTTTTAAGCCTAATTTTTCAGCTCTCTTAATTACAAAATCATAAGCGGCCTGATATTCATTCGGTATAACGCCTTCCAAAATTGCTTCTTTTACCGCTTCTTTTAAAATTCCGATTTCGCGAGAAGGCTTCAAATCAAATATTTCCATAATTTCTTCGCCAGAAATTGGCGGTTGAAAATTACGAACATGATCGCGTTCTTCGACTTCCACAATTTTCTTGCGGACAAGCTCGAAGTTTTTATGATATTTTTTGAATTTTGATGGATTTTTGGTTGTGATATCTGCCTCGCATAAAGTCATTAAGTTTTCTACATCTTCGCCAGCATCAAAAACTAAACGGCGAACTGCGCTATCGGTTACAATATCCTGCGCCAAAACAATCGGACGTGAACTCATGATAACCATTTTTTGAACGAATTTCATTTTGTGGTTTAATGGCATGTGCAAACGTTCGAAGATTTTCTTAGCCATTTTTCCGCCCAGAAACTCATGTCCGTGAAATGTCCATCCTTGTTTTTTAGTGAAACGTTTTGTTGGTGCTTTTCCAATATCATGCAATAATGCCGACCATCGCAACCAAACATCATCTGTATTTGGACAAATATTATCAACGACTTCTAGCGTATGGTAAAAATTATTTTTATGTGTATGACCTTCAATTTCTTCTACCTGATTCAACGCTGTTAATTCTGGTAAGATTAAATCTAAAAGCCCAGTTTTGTATAAAAGTAAAAATCCAGTTGAAGGTTTATCGGTCATGAGAATTTTGTTTAACTCATCAACGATTCTTTCGCCAGAAATAATTTTAATACGTTCAGCATTTTTTGTGATAGCGTTTAGTGAATTTTCTTCGATTTCAAAATTCAATTGAGTGGCAAAACGAATGGCGCGCAACATTCGCAAAGGATCATCAGAATAGGTAATGTCTGGATCCAAAGGCGTTTTGATTGTTTTATTTTCTAAATCGGTTAATCCGTCAAACGGATCTAGAAGATCTCCGAAATTAGTTGAATTTAATGATAAAGCCAATGCATTGATGGTAAAATCACGACGATTTTGATCGTCTTGCAAAGTTCCGTTTTCTACAATCGGATTTCGACTGTCTCGGTTATAAGATTCTTTTCGCGCGCCAACAAATTCGATATCTGTATCTTCAAAACGAAGCATTGCTGTTCCATACGTTTTAAAAACCTGAACTTTTGGTTTATTCGGAAGTAAATCTGAAACTTTAAGAGCCAATTCGATGCCGCTTCCAACAGCCACTACATCAATGTCTTTTTTAGAACCTCGGTTTAAAAGCAAATCACGAACAAATCCTCCTATCACATAAGAGTCAACATTTAATTCCTGAGAAGCTTTCGAAATGATATCGAAGATTTTGTTTTGTAAAGCAGTTTTATAGTTTGTTTGTATCGCCACGAATTCACTAATTATTGAGTAAAAATGCAATTTCAAATTTCTAAGAAATGAAATGCATGCAAATTTACAACATAGAAAATGCCTATTATAATCTAGAGCTCACTTTTTTGAACAATTTCACATTTTGTTGCATTGATTTTTATGAATTGAGAAAGGGCTGCCACGAATTTCACGAATTTTCACGAATTTATTTTTTCTGCCACAGATTAAAAGGATTAAAAAAGATTTTTAATTAGTGAAAATTTGTGCAATTCGTGGCAGAAAAAAAATAGTAATAGATTAAGAAAATCTGTGTAAATCATTTTAATCTGTGGCAAAAAAATATAACAATTTGCGCAAAAGAATAATTTGTAGAAATTCGTGCAATTCGTGGCAGAAAAAAATCTATACCCCCATAAAACAAATCAATTGCTATAATCTGTTTTTAGAAATTCAATTTGTATTTTTGAAACATAGAAAAAAACACACATGAAAATTGTTATATCTCCTGCGAAATCACTGAATTTCGAAAAAGAATTACCAACATCTCAATATACTGAACCTTCATTTTTAAAAGAAGCAAGAGTGGTTCATAAAGTAGTAAAAACAAAAAAGCCAGCTGAATTGTCAGAATTAATGTCTATTTCAGACAAACTAGCCGATTTAAACTGGAAACGTAATCAGGATTGGAAAACGCCTTTCACGCCCGAAAATGCGCGACCAGCGGTTTATACTTTTGATGGCGATGTGTATACAGGTTTAGACGCTTATACAATTCCCTTAGAAAAATTAGATGTTTTGCAAGATAAACTTAGAATTTTATCGGGTCTTTACGGTCTTTTAAAACCACTTGATTTAATGCAAGCGTATCGTTTGGAAATGGGAACTAAAATGCCTGTTGGTGAATATAAAAATTTGCACGAATTCTGGAAACCTGTTGTGACTAAAGCTTTAAACAAAGAATTGAAAAAAGATGAATTATTCGTGAATTTAGCGAGTAATGAATATTTCTCTGCTGTTGATGTAAAAGCATTAAAAGTTCCTGTTATCACACCAGATTTTAAAGATTACAAAGACGGAAAACTAAAAATGATCAGTTTCTTTGCCAAAAAGGCGAGAGGGATGATGGTGCGTTATATTATTGATACCAACGCAGAAACTATCGATGACTTAAAAGGTTTTAATTACGAAGGATATCAGTTTGATGCCAATCTTTCTAAAGGGAATCACTTGGTTTTTACAAGATAGATTTTTTTAAAGATGCTAAGGTTCTGAGATACTAAGATTCTAAGTTTTTTAACGCAGAGAGCGCAAAAAAACGCAAAGTTTATAAACTGAAAACTGCCACTGAGAACTGTGACTATAAAAAATAAACGCCGAATTCTAAATGATGAATTCGGCGTTTCTGCGTATTATAAATCTATTATTATTAATGCATTGCGTCGGCTGCACTAATTTTGTTCTTCCCTTTTTTGATAAAGAGAATAATCGGTATGCAACATAAAAACATGATTCCTAGATAAAGGAAGATATCCATATAAGCCATTACAGTGCTTTGCTTCATTACAGAATATTCTATAGCTTGATAAGCTTTTTTCAAAGCAACATCTGCGCTATATCCTTTTGCCATAAAGGCGTGCTGCATTCCTGCAATTCGCTGCTGCACATCAAATTTGGCAGGATCTAGGTTGTTAATTAAATCTACTCTGTGCGACTGGCTGAAACGTGTGATAAAAGTAGTGATAATTGCAATACCAAAAGACCCGCCTAACTGACGCATCATTCCGGTAAATGCAGCTCCTTCACCAATTTGTTTTCCTTTTAAAGTTGAAAGAGAAAGTGTTGTAATAGGAACGAAAAGTAATCCTAAACCAATTCCTCTCAAAATTAATGGCCAATACATGTGTTCAACTCCCGTGTCAGGCGTCATACGGCTGTACATCATAAAGGTAAAGAAGAAAAAAATTAAAAATCCTACTCCAACCATATAGCCTTGAGGCACACCTTTCTGAATCATATTTCCCACAAATGGCATCATAATAGCCGTTGTAATAGATCCTGGAATCAACAATAAACCTGCATCAGTTGCCGTCCATCCTAAAATTGACTGCGTATAAATTGGGATGATTAAAGTAGAACCATATAATCCGAAACCAAGAATAAAACACATAATGGTTCCAATTCTTAAGTTTCCGTCTTTTAGAACGCTTAGGTTTACAATTGGATATTCATAGGTAAGCTCTCTCCAAATAAAAAGAACCAAACCAAGAACAGTAACAACACTCAAGGTTACAATCGTAGAGTCATTAAACCAGTCGTCTTGCTGTCCGTGTTCTAATACGAATTGTAAAGAACCGATAAAGGCAGTCAACAATATAATTCCCCACCAGTCAACCTGATTGGCTTTTAATTTTTCCCCATATTTCGGACTTCTAACAAAAGTTAAAGCCAAAATAGTAGCAATAATTCCCAACGGAATATTGATATAGAAAATATAAGGCCAAGAATAGTTATCTACTAAGTATCCTCCCAAAGGCGGACCAAGAGTTGGACCAACAATTACACCCATTCCGTAAATAGCCTGCGCCATTCCACGTTTTGCTACTGGATAACTTTCTGTAATAATCGTTTGGGCTGTTACTAGTAATGCTCCACCACCCATACCTTGTACGAAACGGAAAGCTACAAGTTCCCAAATATTTGTGGCATTACCACACAAAAAAGAACAGACCGTAAATATTATAATGGAAGCCACAAAATAATTACGTCTTCCAAATTGCTGCGATAGCCAGCTCGTCATCGGAATTACAATAACATTCGCAATTGCGTATGCTGTAATTACCCATGCCACATCGGTCAAGGTTGCACCAAGACTCCCGCGCATGTCTGTCAGCGCTACGTTAACAATCGTCGTATCAACAATTTCCAGCAGTGCGCAAAGTACTGCTGTAATCGTAATGATAACACGTCTGAAACCGTATTCTACTAAATCGTCGTCTTGTACTGCTGTAGCCATTTATCTTATTTCAAATGTACATCTACGTCAACGTTCATACCTGGTCTTAAAAGTTTCACTTTTTCAGGATCGTTAGATTCGTCTATGGTAATTTTTACTGGTAATCTCTGAATTGTTTTTACGAAGTTTCCTGTTGCATTATCAGGAGGCAATAATGAAAAACGAGATCCTGTTGCAGGAGAGAAAGAAGATACAGTTCCTTTAAACTCATAGTTTGGATATGCATCTACTTTTAAGCTTACTTTTTGACCCACAACCATTTTGTTCAATTGTGTTTCTTTAAAGTTAGCTACAACCCAAGCTTCATTATTGTTGATGATGTAAAATAAAGATTGTCCTGGCTGAACCAATTGTCCTGGCTGAATATCAACTTTAGAAACCTGACCGTCAATTGCAGCTGTAACTACTGTATAAGAAAGGTTTAAGTGCGCAACATCAAGCATTGTTTTTGCTTTTTTGATGTTTGCAGCAGCAACTTCTGTCTGTTTATCAGAAACTTTAGATTTTGATTGAATAACCGATTTTTGGTATGAAGTAGCTTTTTGCTGTTGTTCTAAAACGCGTACTTGGTTTTCAGCTTCTTCTTTTGCAGTTAAAGCTTGCTCGTATTGCTGTTTTGTAATCGTGTGCGTTTTGTACAAGTTATTGTAACGGTTATAATCATTTGTAAGCTGTCTCAATCTAATTCTAGCACTTTCGATAGAACCGCTTGCAGATCTCATTTGAGCATCAGAAACAGAGATGCTTGCGTAAGCACTTCCAATATCTGCTTTTGCAGCTTCAAATTGCCCTTCAGCTCCCAATAATGCAGCGTTAGCTTCATCAATTTTTAATTGATAATCTCTCTTGTCGATAGTAAATAAAGTATCTCCTTTTTTTACATAATCATTATCTTTCACATAAACTTTGCTGATATATCCTGAAACCCTAGGAATAATCGGATTCATTCTTTTTTCGATCTGAGCATCATCAGTTTCTTCGTGAGCTTGGCCGTGTAGGTATTTAGATATTCCGTAAGTTCCGCCTCCTAAAATCAGAACTGCAAGTATGATGATGAATTTTTTATTTGTTTTTTTCTTTTCCATGAGAGCTATCGATTATATTTTAGAAAGATTGAATGATTGTGATAATTGTCCTGATACTGAAAGTAATTCGTAATATTTTTGAATAATGGTTGCTTTAGATAAAGCAGTTTGAATTTTGGCATTTAAATGCTCTACATCTGCTTCTACCAAATCATTAGTGTCAGATAAACCATTGTCAAATTTATCTTTTACTAATCTATAGTTTTCGGCTGCTTGTTGTAATGCTTCTTCATAAACCACACTTTGATTAATTGCAAGGTCATAATCTTCAATAGATTTTTGAACCTCTACTTTAATGCGGTCTGTCATAATTGCTTCGGTATTTTTTACTTCCAAAGCTTTGCTTTCTGCTTCTTTTACGTGAACATTATTTTTTAGAATTCCTGATAAATCATAAGATAATCCGATTCCAAAGTTCATTGCGTATTTTACAGTTACAATGTCTTTTAGGTCAAATGCAGTATAGCCGCCTAAAAGTGAAATTGAAGGGTAATATCCAGCTTTTGCAATTTTTACATTAGCTTCTGAAGCTTTGCTTTGCAATCTTATTGCTTCTAAATCTTTTCTGCTTTCAAGTGCAACAGCATCAGATGTTATAGAATTGCTTGTCTTAAGATTAAAGAAATCTTCTTCATTTACCTGAATTTTTACATTTGGATCTAATTTCAGTAAAGTAGTCAGATAAAAGTTGATGTTATTGATGTTATTATTAGCTTCATCAATAGATAATTGTGTTTTTGAAACTAATAATTGCGCTTTCAACAAATCATTTCTCGGGATAATTCCGTTTTTCTCCAACTCTGTAAAATCAGTAACACGCTGTTTTGCGCTTTTTTGATTTTCGTTTAAGACATCTAAAGTTTTTTGAGCCTTGTACAATGCTGTATAATAAGTGATTGCTTTTAAAGCAACATCTTCTTTAGTTTTTGCAGCATTAGCCGTTTCTGCTTCGTACATTCCTTCATAGGCATCAATGCTATTTTGAATTTTAAATCCAGCAAAAATAGGAAGACTTAAGTTTGCCATTCCAAGCATTGCTCTGTCTGGAGAAGCTAATGAAGCACTTTCACCTTGATTAGGCATATCAATCGATGCTTTAGTAAGACGCTGATATTGACCAGAAACTTTAAGATCTGGGTATTGATTGTTTTTTACGGTTTTTAATTCGTATTTTTTTGTGTTTACCTTAGTATTGGCAAGCGTAACTTCGTTACTCTTTTCCCAAGCCATTTGTACGGCCTCACCCAAGGTTAAACTTGTTTTCTCTTGTGCTTCCATTGAAGATATTCCGATGAAGAAAACTCCAAAGAGCATTAATTGACTAATTTTCATAAACAAGTAGCGCTTTTATAGTTTGTTGAATGTGCTTTGTAAGATCGTTTTTAATGTAATTGTTAAACATTTCTTCTGTTTTTAAATCAAATATTTCTTCGAAGAAAGAGCGATTCATGTGAAAGTGAAAAAAGGTTCCGATAATCGTAGGCGTAATGAGTTGGATGTTAACATCTTTTCTAAAAACTCCTTGGGCTTGACCTTGTTTGATAATGCTTTCTACCGATTTTAAATTTCCTTTTTTAAGTTCAGTAAAAGCTTGAAGGCTTTTTTCTCTCTTTTTGTTATAAAGTTCAAAATGTAAAACCCTGTAAATCCCTTTGTTAAGGCAAATTCTGTTGATGTAAATTTCGATTAATTTATTGACTTTTTCAAGAGGTTCTATGTCTTCTTGCAATAAATTTTCGAGTTGTAGTTTTAAATCAACAGTTTTGTGAAAAATCAGAGCTTCAAGTAGCCTTTCTTTTGAACCAAAATAATAAGAGACCATAGCAATGTTAATTTTGGCCTCTTTGGAGATATCCCGTATCGATGTACCCTCAAATCCTTTCTCAGAAAAAAGTCTTTCTGCAACATTAAGAATCTGAATTTTTTTATCGTTCAATTCGATGTGTGACATGGTATTGTTTCTAATCGGATGCAAAATTAAACACTTGTTTAATTTAAACGCTTGTTTAATTTTATTTTAACATAATATTAACATAAGACGTTTTCGATAATTTATGTTAATTTGTTCTTTAATTAGTTAAAATAAAAAAGCTGAAACACTTTAGTATTTCAGCTCTTAAGGAGTTTATTTGTCTAATTTTATTTTGATCGGATTTTGTCTGGTGTCAAATACGTTGGTAACATACACAACATTTCTGTATTCATCAATCCAGTAAATAATTTTATAATTTTTAAAAACTAAATATCTAAAATTCTGAATTCTTTCTGATAAAAGTTCTTCTTTCTGGCCACCATAAGCATTATGTTCAAGTGAAAGAGAAGAATCTACTAAACCATCTATCAATGCTTTTGCAACTTTTATTCCAGCTTTATATTTATAATATTCAAAAATATCTGTTAGTTTATCCTCGGCAAATTGAGTCCAGTAAACAGTTAATCCCATTTTTGAATTCTTGATTTTAAATCTTTAGCTGAAGTAATTCGACCTTGAGCAACATCATTTATAGATTGATCAATTTCATTATTAAATTGATCTAAACTCATCGGTTTCATTTCCAAATCCAATAATTGCACTTTTTGTTCATGAAGCAAATTTTCGAGCTGATTTACTATTTCTTCATTTTGCAATCTAAGAAATTCTTGTACAAATGATATTTTGCGAGCTTCTAAATCCATAATATTTGATTTTATTCAAAGGTATAAAATATTTGAAGAGGTTATGTTTACAGATTCTTAAAATTAAAAACGGTATTTAAAAATTGTTTTTAAACGCGATCTATGAATAATTCATATAAATAATTTATCGAATCTCCTTAACAAACTCAGCAATTTTCCCACTTCCGCTTTCGCTTAAATGTTTGATAAAAGCACTTCCAATAATAGCACCTTTAGCATATTTTGTAGCTTGATTAAAAGTTTCTTTATTTGAAATTCCGAAACCTACAATTTGAGGATTTTTCAAATTCAGATTAGAGATTCTTTCAAAATAGCTTTCTTGAACATCACCAAAACCAGATTGTGATCCTGTAACGCTTGCAGAACTTACCATGTAGATAAATCCGTTTGAAACGCTATCAATAAAACGAATTCTTTCGTCTGAAGTTTGTGGCGTAATCAAGAAAACATTGATCAAACCATATTTTTCAAAAATCGCTTTGTATTCATCAGCATAAACATCAACCGGAAGGTCAGGAATAATTAAACCGTCAATTCCGATTTCGGCACATTTCTGGCAAAAAGCTTCAACTCCGTATTGTAACATCGGATTAAAATATCCCATAATAATCAACGGAATTTTTACGCTTTCGCGAATGTTTTTCAGCTGATCAAAAAGAATTTGGGTTGTCATTCCGTTATGAAGCGCTTGTGTAGAACTCGCCTGAATTGTCGGTCCGTCTGCCAAAGGATCACTGAAAGGAAGTCCGATTTCGATTAAATCAACTCCGTTTTTTTCTAAATCCTGAATAATCTGCACGGTATCATTTAAGTTGGGATATCCCGCAGAAAAATAGATCGAAAGGATCTTTTTATCTTCTTGTAATTTTTGAGTTATTCTGTTCATTTTTAGTATGTTTTTCTCCTGCAAGGTTTTCAAAACCTTGTAGGTTTCTTATTTTATGTAATTTAATTATACCTACAAGGTTTTGAAAACCTTGCAGGAACTTAAAGTGTTATGATTTTACTTATCCAATTATCATTTTGTTTTTCAACCAACAATAATCCAGAGTCAGAATCATTCATTTGTGCAATTAATTCGCCTTTATTATTCCAAAAAGCGCTTTGTCCAGCCGAAGGTGAACCCCAAGATTCACCACTGAAATTAGACATCAGAACATTCATTTGATGTTTTTCAGCATAATTTTGTAAATCTCTGTATGCATTTGGAATTCCGTTTGGCGAAAAGAAAATGCTCGCAATATAAATGTCTGCGTTATTTTTTGCTGCATTTTCAGGATGTTTCGGATTATCAATATCAGCACAAATCGCAAATGCAATATTTTGATCTTCAATCGTAACCATTGGATTATTATCAAAAGAAGATTGGAAAAATTCATCTTCGCCTTCATGCAGAAACTGTTTCGTATAAATAGAAACCGAATCGTTGGGAGCAATTATAAATTCGCCAATAAACAACTGATCTTCAATTAAAATTGGAGCGCCAGTAATAATGACAATATTATTGTCGGTTGCCAAATCTTTCAGATGGTCTATTCTATAATCATCTTCGGCAAAAGCCATTTCCAAAGCATTTTCTCTTTCATATCCAGTAATTGACATTTCAGGAAAAGCGATCAATTGAGCTCCATTTTGTGCCGCCAATTCAATAAGCCGATAATGGTCTAATAAATTTGAAGCAATATTTCCACGTTTTGGTTTTGTCTGTGCGGCCGCTAAAATCATTTTGTTATTTATTTTCGGTATAAACCCAAGCTACTGTTCCTGATTGCAGTTTAACCTGAACTCTTCGGTACGAATTAGATTCAAATAAATCTACTTTTGCTAAATCTGCACTGGTAACATTAAAGACAACACCATGTATATTTTCTTCCGCGTTTTCACTTGCAATTGCAACCACATAATCTGCCATTCCAAATTCTTCTTCGATCTGTAAACTTTTTAGTTTATAACCCAAGAGCTGATCTGGAGTTCCAACTAATACTTTTTTAAAAATCTGCATTTGAACTTGTTTCGATCTTAATGTTCCGTATGAGAATAACTTTTCCATAATTATATTTTTCTCGTTAATAGTTGCGATTAGAGATGTGCAAATTAATACTTTTATTACAATTTAAAGTAATCAATGTAATTATCTAAATCTTTATCGCCACGTCCAGAAAGACTTATTACAACAATGTCGCTTGGTTTGAATTTTTTTTGATCTAAAACCGCAAACGCGTGTGCGCTTTCTATTGCTGGAATAATTCCTTCTAATTTTGTAAGCTGTAAACCAGCATTCATAGCATCGTCATCGGTAACAGAGAAAAATTCGCCGCGCCCTGTTTGTGCCAAATGTGCATGTAATGGACCAACTCCAGGATAATCTAATCCAGCTGAAATAGAATACGGTTCTGTAATTTGTCCATCAGGAGTTTGCATTAAAAGCGTTTTACAGCCATGTATAACACCAACTTTACCTAGTTTGCTTGTTGCCGCACTATGACCGCTATCAACTCCTTTTCCAGCTGCTTCAACGGCAATAATTCCAACTTCTGGCTCATGCAAAAAGTGATAGTATGTTCCAGCAGCATTACTTCCTCCACCGATACAAGCCACAACGTAATCAGGATTTTCGCGTCCTTCTTTTTCTTTCAACTGCCATTTGATTTCTTCTGAAATGATACTCTGAAAACGCGTCACCATATCAGGATAAGGATGCGGTCCAATTGCAGACCCAATAATATAATGTGTATCTACAGGATTATTGATCCAATCGCGGATTGCCTCGTTAGTTGCATCTTTTAAAGTTCTTGAACCTGAAAGTGCCGGACGAACTTCTGCGCCTAACATTTTCATACGCGCTACGTTTGGTGCCTGACGTGCAATGTCAATTTCGCCCATATAAACGATGCATTCAATTCCCATTAAAGCGCAAACTGTTGCAGTTGCAACACCGTGTTGACCAGCTCCAGTTTCGGCAATAATTCTTTTTTTGCCCAAACGTTTTGCAAGTAAGATTTGTCCAATGGTGTTGTTTACTTTGTGTGCTCCCGTATGGTTTAAGTCTTCTCTTTTTAGATAAACTTTGGTATTGTATTTTTCAGACAAGCGTTTTGCAAAATACAACGGACTAGGGCGTCCCACATAATCTTTAAGCAATTGGTTGAACTCTGCTTTAAAGTCAGGTTCGTCCATAATACTTAAGTATTTTTGGCGTAATTCTTCTACGTTTGGATATAACATTTCCGGAATATAAGCTCCTCCAAATTCTCCGTAATATCCTTTTTCGTTAACGTTAAAACTCATTTTTTTAAATTTTAAAAGTTGGCAACATCAAATTTGCGTTTGAAGTTGCTTAATAGATTTTTATTTTTTAGCCCTGGTTCAATTTCAAATTTACTATTTACATCGACAGCGTAGATTGGTAAATTGGTTTTTGAAATTTCTTCAATAGCTTTTAATTCCTTCATTCCGATGCCACCGCTCAAAAAGAAAGGTTTTTTGGAATTGTATTTTTTTAATATGGTCCAATCGAAAGTTGTTCCGTTTCCTCCTGGAAGTTTTCCTTTGGTGTCAAACAAAAAATAATCGCTGACCGCTTCAAAAGGCTTAATTATTTCAAAATCAAAATTTTCATCTGCAGAAAATACTTTTATGATTTCAATTTTCTTTGGCAATTGATTTTTTAATTTCGTTAAAAATTCAACCGATTCATTTCCGTGTAATTGAACGGCTTGTAAATTGTATTTTGTGACTTTTTCTAGAATTTCTTCCTGACTCTGATCGACAAAAACGCCCATTTTTTTGATTGTCTTTATCAATTCGGGAACATTCCCGTTGCAATATCTAGCGGACTTTTCCCAGAAAATAAATCCCATATAGTCAGGCAAAAGCGCGCCTACTTCGAGAATATTTTCAGGATATTTCATACCGCATATTTTGAGTTTCATTTCGTTGTGTTTTTTTAGCGCAAAGCGCGCTAAGTTTTTTTCTATTGTATTGTGTTATGAATGCGAAAAAGTTCGCAAAGTTTTGTGTTTTTTTGCCACGAATTGCGCGAATTTCCACTAATTAAATTCGTGTTAATTGGTGTAATTCGTGGCAAACCAAAATTATATTCTACTAATAAATTCCGTTGCTGCTTGTCCCGCATTATCGGTTTTCATGAAGTTTTCTCCAATTAAGAAACCTTTGTAGCCGTATGGTTTTAGTTCTTGGATGGCTTCAATTGATGAAATGCCGCTTTCGGATACTTTTACAAAATCATTTGGAATTTGAGATGCTAATTCTTTGCTAAAATCTAAACTTACTTCAAATGTTTTTAAGTTTCTGTTATTCACACCAATCATGTCTAAAGTCGGCATAATTGATTTTTCTAATTCTTCTTGATTGTGAACTTCTAACAAAACCTCTAAACCTAAGCTTTTGGCAAATTCAGATAAAGATTTAATTTCGTCACGAGTTAAAACCGCAGCGATTAATAAAATCAAATCGGCTCCATGTGCTTTTGCTTCTAAGATCTGATATTCGTCTACAATAAATTCTTTTCGCAAAAGTGGAATATTTACTGATGCTCTTGCTAAAAGTAAATCATCTAGTGATCCACCGAAATATTTTCCATCAGTTAAAACTGAGATTCCGCAAGCTCCAGCATTTTCGTAACCTTTTACTACTTCTTCAACCGTAAAATTATTGTTGATGATTGATTTTGAAGGAGAACGGCGTTTGTGTTCTGCGATAATTCCAGAATTACTTTCTTTTAATTTCTGACTAAGAGAAATAGTCTGTTTTCCAAAAAATACAGAAGCTTCCAATTGAGAAACTGGAATAATTGATTTCTTTAGAACAACTTCTCTTTTTTTATCTATTATTATTTTATCTAAAATGTTCATTGTTGTGTTGTTTCACGTTTCATGTTTCATGTTTCAAGATGTAGAACGTTCAAAATAACTTGAAACCTGAAACTTGAAACAAAATTTTATTTACTTAATTCTTGTAATTTTTTTAAGGCTTGATGTCCTTTTCCAGACAATAAACTTTCTTTTGCTAATTCAAATCCTTCTTTTGGAGAGCATTTTGTAACGGTTGAAATTGCCATTGAGGCATTGGCACAAACTACATTATTCTGTGCTTCGTTTCCTTTTCCTGAAATAATATTGGTAAAGATTTCAGCTGATTCTTCGATGGTTTTTCCGCCTTCGATTTCAGTTTGAGATAAAAGGTGAACGCCAAAATCTTCTGGATTCAACATTCCTTCCATGTGGTTAGAAATTGTTTTTGTCGGGCCAGTTAATGAAATTTCGTCATATCCGTCAAGCGAATGTAAGATGGTAAAATTCACATCGGTGTTTTGATATAAATACGCATACATTCTTGCCAACTCTAAATTGAAAACCCCAACCAATTGATTTTGTGGGAATGATGGATTTACCATTGGGCCTAACATATTGAAGAATGTTTTTACCGCCAGTTCTTTTCTAATTGGTCCAACATTTTTCATTGCTGGGTGAAATAGGGGAGCGTGCAAGACACAGATTCCAGCCTGATCTATACATTTTTCTAAAAACGAAGGATCGTTACTGAATTTAATTCCCATTTTTTCCATTACGTTGCTTGATCCAGAAATAGATGAAACTCCGTAATTTCCGTGTTTTGCCACTTTTATTCCTGCTCCAGCAGAAACAAAAGAAGCTAAAGTTGAAATGTTGAAAGTGTCTTTTCCGTCACCGCCCGTTCCACACAAATCGATTGTATTATAGGCTGATAAATCGACACGAATACATAAATCTAACAAAGCTTCACGAAAGCCCGAAAGTTCATCAATTGTTATGCTTCGCATCATAAAAACAGTCAAAAATGCCGAAATCTGACTTGGATTATACTGACCGCTTGATATATTAATCAATACCTGTTTTGCTTCTTCTTTAGAAAGCACTTCGTGGTTGATTAATTTATTTAATATTGTTTTCATTTTTTTTAAAGTTGCTAAGGTTCTAAGATGCTGAGATTCTAAGTTTTTTACTGTGACTGAGACTGAATACTTTTATTAATGTTCATTCCCTTGATAAATCCACATGGGTTCTGTTTTTCCAGCTCTTTCGAAACCATTTTTTTTATAAAAATCAACCGATTTCCCATCTGCCGTTAACATTTGCATGTGAAAGTTGCTGTATTTTTCTTGCATTTTATCCAAAATCAATTTTCCAATTCCTTTTCCTTGATATTCAGGAAGTACTAGTAAATGCGGATAATAAACTGTTAAGAATCCATCAGAAATTGCATTCCCAAGTCCAACAAGTTTTTTGCCTTCCCAAGCCGTTACTAATGTTTCTGAATTTAATAATCCGTTGTACAATTCGTTTGGTTTACTAGCTGAACTCCATCCATTTGCTTTGTACAAAACTAAAATATCATCAATGTTGATATCTCTTGTTTCTAAAATTGTTATTTCCATTTTTTATGGCTTCAAGTTGCTAAGGTTCTGAGATATTATGTTTTTTGTTTCAAGTTTAATGTTTCAGGTTTTCTGCGACTGAACACTAAAACTCTGAAAACTGATCACTAACTCTTAATCCAATTCTCTAAAATCCTTTTCCCATTTGGTGTCAAAACGCTTTCTGGATGAAACTGAACACCTCTTACATCATAATTTTTGTGACGTAAAGACATGATTTGTCCGTTTTCGTCTACCGAAGTGGCTTCTAAATCTTCTGGCAAATTACTGTCTACAACCCAAGAATGGTATCTTCCAACTTCGAATTCATTTCCTAAACCTTCAAATAAAATTTCGTCGTCTACTAAAGTCTTTACATTTGTTGCAACGCCGTGATACACTTTGTCAAGGTTAGAAAGCGTTCCGCCAAAAACTTCTCCAATTGCCTGCTGTCCTAAACAAACTCCAAGAATACTTTTTGTTGGACTGTATTTTTCGATTACTGCTTTTAGCAAACCTGCTTCATCTGGAATTCCAGGTCCTGGAGAAAGTAATATTTTCTCGAAACCAGCAATTTCTTCAATATCAAATTCGTCATTTCTGTAAACAGTAACTTCGCAATCTAAATCTTCTAAATAGTGCACTAAATTGTAAGTGAAACTATCGTAATTGTCTATAACTAAAATCTTTTTCATTTTTTTTAAGGTTCTAAGTTGCTAAGGTTCTGAGTTACTAAGTTTTTTTGCTGAAAACTGTGACTGAGACTGGCAACTAAATTTTTTATTTCTCTCGAACGTATTTTTCTACGATAACACGATCTACGCCTAATTTTTCTACTTTTTCTATTCCCTTTTGAATTAAGGTGTCGTTTTGAACTTTCACCACAAATTCAAATTTGTTGTCTTCCCAATCACGGTTGTTGAAAAACTCTAAATGTTCTGTGTAAACACTGTCTTTTAAAGTATATTTTCCGCCTCCGCCAAAGAATAATGCTGCTGTTGAATCTTTTCCGTGCTTTAAATCATGATTAAAAAAAGCAAAATGTGTATCGTTAATAATTTTAATCATTTTTGTTTTTGAATTGAAAGTTGAAAAAGTTGAATCTTTCTCAGTGGTTTCAGCTGATATAAGACGCCAGGTTCCTTCAATCGGGTTTTGTTTTTTTTCTGAATTGCAAGAACTAAGGGTAATGATTAAAACTAAAATTGATACTGCTTTTTTCATAGTTTGTGGTTTTTATAGTTTGTTTTTTAATTGTTTAAAATTTCAGGTTTCAGGTTTTAAGTTTCACGTTCCAATAACTTGAAACCTGAAACTAAAAAAACTTGAAACTAAATGTTTTCTGCCATTTCCAAGGCTGTATTCAATGCTCTTAATTTATTGTAAACTTCTTGCATTTCGCTTTCTTCATCAGAACTTGCTACGATTCCAGCTCCTGCTTGACAGTGCAATTGATGGTTTTTAGAAAGAAACGTTCGAATCATAATCGCGTGATTAAAGTTTCCGTCAAAGTCCATAACCCCGATTGCGCCTCCGTAGAAATTACGGTTTGTTTTTTCACATTCTTCAATTAACTGCATGGCTCTGTGTTTTGGAGCACCGCTTAAAGTTCCTGCAGGAAAAGTATCCGCCACGACTTGCATAGTTGTCGCTTTATCGTGTAAATGTCCTGTAACTTTAGAAACTAGGTGAATTACATGCGAGAAAAACTGAACTTCTCTGTATTTTTCTACATTTACATCATGTCCGTTTCGGCTTAAATCATTTCTTGCCAAATCGACTAGCATAACGTGTTCGCTATTTTCTTTTTTATCTTCAGAAAGTTCTTTTGCTAAAAGTGCATCACGCTCATCGTTTCCAGTTCTCTTGAAAGTTCCGGCAATTGGATGAATTTCAGCTTTTCTATTTTTTACGATAATTTGTGCTTCTGGAGAAGAACCAAATATTTTGAAATCGCCATAATCAAAAAAGAATAAATATGGAGAAGGGTTGATGCTTCTTAAAGCTCTGTATACGTTAAATTCGTCTCCTTTAAAACCTTGAGTAAATCGACGAGAAAGAACTAATTGAAAAACATCTCCGCGGTAGCAGTGTTTTTTAGCTAAAGCTACATTTGCTTTAAATTCTTCGTCTGTTAAGTTAGAGAAACCTTCCCCTTCTTTAGAGAATTTATAAGAAGCAATATTTCTTGATTGTAACAATTGCTCGATTTCTGCAATATTATTTTTGTTATCTACGCTATGGCAGAAAATGTATGCTTCATTTTTGAAGTGATTGATTGCAATAATATTTTGATAAACAGCATAAAAAACATCGGGAATTGAAGTGGCATTGTCTTTTTTTGCAATTGAAACTTTCTCAAAATAGCGAACTGCATCGTAAGAGATATATCCGAATAAACCGTTATTAATGAATTTAAAATCGTTTTTCTCTGATTGAAACTGACTTGAAAATTCCTGAATTACCTGAGGAATATTAGTAGAACCATCAATAGCGATTCTTTCTGAAGTTCCATCAGGAAAAGTTTTAGAGATAACTTCATTTTCGATTTTTATAGTAGCAATCGGATTGCAGCAGATGTAAGAGAAACTATTGTCATTTCCGTGATAATCACTACTTTCCAATAATAAACTGTTTGGGAATTTATCTCTTATTTTGAAATAAATGCTTACTGGCGTAACCGTATCTGCCAGAATTTGTTTGTAATGTGTATTAAGAATAAAAGGTTTCAAAATATATAGTTTTTATGTGTTGTTAATTTATATTTCGGTTTTGATCAAAAAAAAGGGCTTGTCGTGATGACAAGCCCTTTATATTTTTATATTTCTTACAATACCATAGGAAGCTTCGTTCACGACGTCTGACGTAAATTGCTCCACCACCAAGTATTGTTTAAAATTGTTCTCATTTCTTTATTTTGATGTGACAAAGATATAAATGTAATTTTAATTAGAGTATATAAAATTTGAAAAAAAACTTTTCGAATTTGTAAAATTTGTTAAATTTTGATTCCGAATGCTTCTATAACTCCTTAGTTTCCACTTGCTATCGTATTGTTTACGTTTAATCTAAAATCTGGATTCCCTTTGATATTTGGTATTGCAAATAACTCATTAAGTTTCATTTTTGTATATTCTATGCCATAAGCTGGGTTTCCATAATAGCTTTTTATACCTGGAATATTGCTTCCAGATTCGCTTTCAATTTCACCTTGGCAATTATTTGCCACAACGTTTTTAAGAGTAATTTTTGATAGATTGGCTTCACCGTTTCCGATATTTCCTTCCAATAAAATAAAAGGAGCAAACCCAGAAACGACACTATTAGTTAAATTGAAAAAGGTATTTTCTTTAATGTAAGCAGATTCTCTAACCAAACCTTGATTGTTTTCTTCTAAGTTAACCAATGTGATGTTGCTTGCATTTATTTTGGTCATTTTTTTGGTCATATCTGTTGTGCCAACTTTTTCATAAGAATCTACCTCAAAACATCTTGAACCTGAAATATCTGAAGAAAACGGATGACGAATTGCAATACTGTTAGAGATATTAATTTGAGCACCTTGCGTAAAATCAAAATCATCATCAGTTGTTCTATACGAAACTAAATTGTTCAGATTCAAATCTCCACCATAACATTCAAAAGAATCATCATTTGAATAACTGATTTGAACGTGGCTAACCGTTGTTTTTCTTCCAACACCAGCAAGAGAAAGACCGTTTAATTCTTTCGATGCACTTAATTTTCTACCAGCATATTCGATTCTCACATATTTCATGATTCCTGAATTATCTTCTGGATCTTGGCCTCCATAATGATTTAAAGTCGGATCTAAATCAAAAGGTAAAGTGTGAATTCCTCCTAGAGAGTTTATAGGAGCTTTTCCTAAAATAATAATTCCGCCCCAGTCGCCAGGTTTTCTGTTATTTATTTCATTTTCAGATGTAAAAACAATTGGATCAGTTTCTAGTCCTTCAGCTACAATTTTTGATCCGTTTGTAATTACAAGAGTTCCACAGGTTTTATCATCACCTCTTATAACCGTTCCTGGCTCGATCGTTAGAGTTGCATTATTGGTAACATACACAACACCAACTAAATGATAAATATTACGTTTTACTAATCGAGTGTCTTTGTCAATTGTTCCTGCAATTATATTAGTAGCTTCACCGTAGTCATTTGCAGCAGGCTTAAAGTTTGTCCAGTTAGTCATCCAGTTTGAAGAACCAATGATTCCTTTTGGCTGTTGCTGAGCCTGTGCAAAAAAGCTGATAATGAAGGTTATGCATGCAATATGTAATTTTGTTTTCATAACTATGATTTTAATTTCTAGTTTTTGATTTTTTTAATTGTCCCAAAAATAGAAGCCGTATGTTAATCAAAGTCCTGATACTTATTACGAAAGAGTTACTATATTATTAAGAACGTTAAGTTTTTGAAAAGTTTAAAAAAAATAAACCCCAACAGTAAAAACTGCTGGGGTTTATTGTATTTCTGAACTAGTAAGGCTTGAAATATTAGAATTTTAAAGCTACAGCCAATTCAAATTCGTCGTTGATAGTTTTATCTCCTAAACCTTCGAAGAAACTACCTGAACCGTATTTAATATCGTATTTAGTTCTGTCAACTTTGAAAGCAGTTGTAGCAGTGTTTCCTTTTACAGTAATATCAAAAGTTACTGGTTTAGTGATTCCTTTAATAGTTAAATCTGCAGTTACAGTGTAAACGTCAGTAGATTTAGCTCCGATAGTTTTGAAAACTAATTTTGAAGTAGGGAATTTTTCAGTTCCAAAGAAATCGTCAGCTTTTAAGTGACCGTTTAATTTACCTTGGTATTCTCCAGTTAAATCTGTAGAAGTTAATGAAGTCATGTCAACTGTAAAGTTACCACCAGCTAATTTTTTTCCTTTGAAAATAACAGCTCCTTCTTTGAAGTTTACAGTTCCTGAGTGCTCTCCAGTTACTTTTTTACCTACCCATTTAATAGTAGAAGCTTTTACGTCGATTTTTTTAGTTTGAGCGTTTACTGAGATTCCAGCTGCTGCTACGAATAATGCTATTGCAATAGTTTTTAAATTTTTCATGTTTTTAAAATTAAATTTGAATTTGATTAATAAATAATTATAGTGTGATAAATAATTCCTCGTGTGATTTTCTAACTTTTTTCTGGTGTTGAGATTTGTCGTCATCATGTCTGTAACCAACAGTTGCAATAACTGAAGCGTTTAAACCTAATTTATCGAAACCTAAAATTTCATTAAATTGAGCAGCATTGAAACCTTCCATTGGTGTTGCGTCAATTTTTAATTCAGCCGCTGCATTTAATAAGTTTCCTAAAGCTAAGTAAGTCTGTTTTGCAGTCCATATGTGTTTTGCATCTTCAGATAAGTTTGAAATTACATTTTTCATCATATCGCTGAATCCGCCTAAAGCATCAACTGGAACACCTCTTACTTCGCTGATGTTGCTGATATATTTGTCAACAGAACCTGCATCAAGGCTTAAGTCGTTTGCAAAAATGAATAGGTGAGAAGCGTCTGTAATTTGAGTTTGTCCCCAAGCTGCACCTTTTAATTTTTCTCTTAATTCTGGATTTTCAACAATAACTACTTTATAAGGTTGTAATCCGTATGAAGAAGCACTTAATCTAACTGCTTCTTTTAGTGTATTGAAATCAGCATCTGATATCTTTTTTGATGCATCAAACTGTTTAGTTGCGTATCGCCAATTTTGATTTGCTAAAAAATTGCTCATAGTTTTTATTATTTTATTTGTTGGTTCTATATTTTTCTAATAGTTGGTTTAAGAAAACTAATTCTTCTGGTTTTAAATTGTTTGCAAACGTTTGTTCGTGTTCATCTACTTTCGGATCTAATTCTTTTAAAACGTCTAATCCTTTTTGTGTAATCGAAACTTCAATTTTTCTTCGATTATTCGGACAGACATTCCGTGTAACAAAATCTTTCAATAATAATTTGTCTACCAAACGTGTTGTGTTGCTTGTTTTAGCAAGCATTCGCTCTTGTATCACGCACATATTAGCAGGCTTTCCTTTTTGTCCTCTTAATATACGCAACACATTGTACTGTTCTCCAGATAAATCATACGGTTTGATCAACTCGTTGAAATGATCCTGAATCACATTTTGCGTGTACATGATATTCAGAATAACTTTTTTCGCATTATCCATCTTAACCGTACTCTTAATAACCTCTTCAATTGTCATAGTCGTAAGTGTATAATTTGTATATACAAATGTATAACTTTTAATAGTTGTATATACAAGTGTTGTGTTAATTTTTTGTTAATATGTTTAAATACACATTCTGCAAGAACTAAAAGAATGTTTTTTTAGAGAATAAAATTAAAATAATTTTTGGTGTAACGTATTGATATGTTGTTAATTAATGATTTTTTAATATCAAGACGATTTTTAATTTTAAAATATTTAGCAATTGATTTTTTGTAAGATAACTTTAAGCTAAAAGATTCTCATAATCAGCTATTTTTCCGATTTATCGGAATTCAGACAGTAGAAAACCTTTTGCAATTTGCTTAAAATTGGCAATTTCTGAGTTTATCCAAGCTTCATCATGTCCTAATTCTTTGGCAATTACTCTTGCTGTTTTCTCCGAAACTTCAATTGCAGCTCTGGCATCTAAGAATAATAAACGAACTCTTCTGGCTAAAATATCGTCTACAGTTCGTGCCATTTCGTAACGAACTGCCCAAACAACTTCTGCCATTGTAAATTCGTGATTAGGATGCAGCTTTTCTTTTAGCTCAGGTTCGCTTTCCAGTAATTCTATTATTTTTGGAATATCAGTACCATATATATATAGGTGATTTTCCCTATCTAAAGAATTCGTTGGTTGATTTCCATGAATTGAAAGATGTTCCGTACTGCATTCTTTCTTTTCTAATTTGCCAGTTTTGATAGCTTTATCAATAATATCCTCCGCAATTTTTCTGTATGTTGTCCATTTTCCTCCAGTAATGGTAATAAGACCCGTTTCTGAAACTATAATTTTATGGCTTCTAGAAACTTCTTTAGTGCTTTTGCCTTCTTCTTTCGGCGCAGCCAACGGACGCAATCCTGCAAAAACAGATAATACATCTTTTCTTTCGGGCTTTTTTGCCAAGAACCTTTGCGCAGTTTCCAAAACAAACTGAATTTCGCTTTCTAAAGCGATAGGTTCTAAACTTTGTTTCTTTATTAAAGTATCAGTTGTTCCAACTACAATTCGGTTATGCCACGGAACAGCAAATAAAACTCTTCCGTCTTTTGTTTTCGGAATCATTAAAGCATTTTCGCCTGGAAGAAAAGATTTGTCTAGAACCAAATGAATTCCCTGACTTGGGACAATATATTTTTTATAAACTTTATCATTTAATTTCATGATGGCGTTTGTAAAAACTCCTGTTGCATTTATTACCACAGAACCTTTTATATCATATTTAATTCCGCTTTCTTGATCTTGAACCTGAACTCCAATAATTTGATTTTTGTCGTCTTTCAATAAATTGGTAACTTTTGTATAATTTAAAAGACAAGCTCCGTTTTCTACAGCGGTTTGAGCAAGATTGATGGCTAGACGAGAATCATCAAATTGACCGTCATGATAAATAACGCCATTGACCAAATCTTTTTCCTCGACGTTTGGAAGCATTTCAATAGTTTTATTTTTTGAAAGATATTTGGAACTTCCTAAACTTAAAAAGCCTGATAATAAATCGTAAATTTTTAATCCGATCGTATAAAAATAACCGGTCAGTAAATGATAGTTTGGAATTATAAACGATTGATTTTTGACTAAATGAGCCGCGTTTTGTGCTAATAAGCCTCGTTCTTTTAATGCTTCTCTAACTAAATGCACATCACCTTGAGCCAAATAACGTACACCGCCATGAACCAATTTGGTGCTTCGGCTTGAAGTTCCTTTTGCAAAATCTACGGCTTCAAATAAAATGGTTTTGTAACCGCGACTTGCTGCGTCAACTGCCGTCCCAAGACCGCTTGCACCTCCGCCAATTATTATTACATCCCAATTTTCAGTATTTTGTAGTTTGGTTAATTGCGTGGAGCGGTTCATATATGTATGGGACTTTTTTTGTTTAAAGCAAACTTAACGAAATGAAATTAAAAATTGATGAAGAAAAAAGTTTCAGGTTTCAGGTTTCAAGTTTGATTTGCTAGATCAAAAAAAATAACCCGACAGATTTTTAAAATGTCGGGTTATCAATTTTACGGATTTTATATTTATATCAATCGTTTTTCAAATGCTTTTCTTGCAGAGCCTCTAAAATAAACTTCGCCGCAATATGTATATTTTAGTCTGTCTAAAATTTTCAACATCGGAGTATTATCGAAGTTTGTGTCTACTTTTATACTATAAATTTTATTTTCGACAGATAAGCCTTCAATGCTTTGGAATAATTTTGTTGCAATCCCTTTTCCTTTTGCCAATTTTGAAACTGCTACGCGATGCACAACAGTATAATCGTCATCGGTAAGCCATTTGCCTTCGATATTTTCGTAGGCAGGCTCTTTGTCAAAAATAATCGCTGCATAAGCCAGAATCGATTCGTCTTCTGTAAAAACATATCCGTAACCATTTTCGATATCGCTTTTAATAGAAAGTTCGTTCGGATATCCATCTTGCCACTGCGTGCTTCCGTCTAATCGTCTCTGTTCGATGGCATCTTGCAGTATTTCCCAAATTGCTGGTATTTCAGAAAGAACTGCTTTTCTTAAAACTAACTGTTCTGTAGAATTCATTTTTTTAGTTTACTATATATAAAGAATTAATGAGGCAGTTTGTCTTTAAGCAAACCATAAACCCAAGTTCCAGCAATGGCGCTAACCAAAGTAACTACAATTACGGTTGCTCCTGTACCAATTTGAGCGAAAAGCGGACCTGGACAAGCTCCAGTAATCGCCCATCCGAAACCGAATAACAATCCGCCGTAGATTTGTCCTTTGTTAAAAGTCTTTGGTTGGATTTCGATTTTTTCGCCATCAAGAGTTTTGATATTGAATTTTTTAATCAATTGTACTGATATTAGCCCAACAACGACAGCGCATCCAATTACGCCATACATGTGAAATGACTCTAGATTGAACATTTCCTGAATACGAAACCAGCTGATAATTTCAGCTTTTACGAATACAATTCCGAAAAAGATTCCAACAATTAAATATTTTAAGTTTCCTAATGCCGTTTCTTTTTTCTGACTTGCGTTGATTCCTTCGCCGTCTATATTTTTATTTTCTAAACTCATTTTTGAAATTTTAAAGTGAAAGAATATAAGGTAAAATCAAAAGTGCCATTACAAAACCTCCAATCATAAAACAGATTGTAGCAACCAATGATGGCCATTGTAAGTTTGATAATCCCATAATCGCGTGTCCGCTTGTGCATCCGCCCGCATAACGAGTTCCAAAACCTACTAAAAATCCGCCAACGACAATCATGATAAATCCGCGAAGCGTTAATAAACTTTCCCAAGAAAATAATTGTGAAGGAACCAAACCACTATGATCTGTAATTCCGTAAGTGGCTAATTTCTCTGATAATTCAGGAGCAATTTCCACCGGATTTGGATTCGAAAGAAAATGCGCAGCAATAAAACCTCCGAAGAATATTCCAAGAACAAAGAATAAATTCCAGCTTTCTTTTTTCCAGTCGTATTTAAAAAATGAAATATTTGCAGGAATACAAGCCGCACAAATATGGCGAAGTGAAGAACTAATCCCGAAAGATTTATTTCCTATAATTAATAAAATTGGAACTGTTAATCCAATCAGCGGGCCTGCTACGTACCAAGGCCATGGTTCTTTAATAATTTCAAGTATACTCATTTACTTTTAAAATTTAGTTTTTTTATTTTTTACCATTAAGAGATTAAGAATATTAAGCAAATCTGACTTAATGAAACTTTTCAAAAGAAGGTTAAGAAAATTAAGCATTCCAACTTAATTAACTTAATATCTTAATGGTAAAAATTATATTTATGCTTTCAAAACCTTGCTCTGACAAACAAAATCCGATTTTGGAACATTGGTTTTAGAAATTGCACCAAAACCACCTTCAACCTCAGAGAAATTTCTGAAACCTCTTGCTTGAAGGATAGAGGATGCAATCATACTTCTGTAACCCCCTGCGCAATGCAGATAAAAATGCTCATTTGGATTAATGTCTTTTACCCAATCATTGATATAAGCCAAAGGTTTGCTGTAAGCGTCATCTATGTGTTCTGCTGCGTATTCTGTTTCTTTACGAATATCTACAACTTTATCTTCACCAAATTTAAACTCATTTGCAAATTGTTCAGCAGTAATTCTGTTAACAGTATCAATTTCGAAACCTGCATTTTGCCAAGCTTCAAAACCGCCTTCCAAATGTCCAATAATGGTATCAAAACCTACACGGCTTAAACGAGTTACTGTTTCTTCTTCCATTCCCGCCGCGGTAACCAATATAATTGGCTGTTTTACATCGGCAATTAAAGTTCCAACCCAAGGAGCAAAATCACCGTTGATTCCGATGTTGATAGATTGCGGAATAAACCCTTTACTGAAATCGGCAGCACTTCTTGTATCTAGAATTAAAGCGCCAGTTTCTTCGGCTACAGCTTCAAAATCTTTTACGTTTATGGCTCTCATTCCGTTGTTTAGAACCGTTTCAAAGCTTTCGTAGCCACCTTTATTCATAGCCACGTTCATGCTGAAATAGGCAGGAGGAGGCAATAAACCGTCTGTTACTTCTTTGATGAACTCTTCTTCGGTCATATTAGTGCGCAAAGCATAATTGGTTGCTTTTTGGTTTCCAATAGTCGAAACAGTTTCTTTGCTCATATTTTTTCCGCAAGCGCTTCCAGCTCCATGCGCAGGATATACAATTACATCATCAGCAAGCGTCATGATTTTATTTCTTAAGGAATGAAATAAAATTCCAGCTAATTGATCTTGTGTCATTCCAGCTGCTTTTTGAGCTAAGTCAGGGCGTCCGACATCACCAATAAATAAAGTGTCTCCAGAGAAAATCGCATGATCTTTTCCGTTTTCATCGATAAGTAAAAAAGTTGTACTTTCCATAGTGTGGCCAGGAGTGTGTAAAACTTTAATCGTCACTTTTCCGATTTTAAATTCCTGACCGTCTTTTGCAGAAATGCAGTCAAATTCGCAGGAAGCATTTGGGCCATAAACGATTGGCGCTCCAGTTTCTTTGCTCAAATCAACGTGACCTGAAACGAAATCGGCGTGGAAATGTGTTTCAAAAATATACTTCAGTTTTACTCCGTCACGTTCTAAACGATCTAGATAAGGTTGAATTTCTCTAAGCGGATCAATAATGGCCGCTTCGCCATTTGAAGTGATATAATATGCACCTTGAGCGAGGCATCCGGTGTAAATTTGTTCTATTTTCATGATTCAGTAATAAAAATAATGGAAGACAAAGGTAGTCTTGTTTTTTAAAAAAATAGGTGACTAATGTTACAGAAATTAGGTTTTTGTGTAAAATAATATGGATTTTGTCATGCGATCTGAGATAAATTAATTTTAAGTTGAGCAATTACGCTTTTAGCTTTAATTTTGCGTATGACGAATGTCATTTTAAAACAAAAAAGAAAATGAACACAAAGGACTTATTGGATCAAATTGCTTTTATAAAAGAAATTGATAAGGTAAAATACATTCAGCGCAAGACAAAATTATTCAACAGCGACAGATGTGAGAATGATGCAGAACACAGCTGGCATTTGGCTTTGATGGCAATTGTTTTGGCAGAACATTCCAATGAACCGATTGATGTTTTGAAAGTGGTAAAAATGGTTTTGATACATGACATTGTCGAAATTGATGCTGGCGACGTTTTTATTTATGATACCGTAAAAAGTCATGATAATACAGATGAAGAACGTTTAGCAGCCAATAGAATTTTTGGTTTGCTTCCAAAAAAGCAAGCCGAAGAATTAATTGCCATTTGGGAAGAATTTGAAGCAGGAGAAACCAACGAAGCCAAATTTGCAAGATCTATGGACAGATTGGAGCCTTTGTTGCAAAACACTTCTAACAATGGTGGGACGTGGAAAGAGTTTGGAGTGAAATATGATAAAGTTTACGAGAAGAAAAGCATTATTAAAGAGGGGTCAAAATCGATATGGAATTATGCTGAAGGTTTGATTAATGAAAGTGTAGAAAAAGGGATTTTGGAAAAATAATAGTTTTTGTTTTTAGAAATTATTATACGCAATCTTGTCATTTCGACGAAGGAGAAATCTTCGTAAGAAGCTCAACAAAGAATGGCTTCTCGTTGCGGAGTTACTTGCGAAGATTTCTCCTTCGTCGAAATGACAAACTTTGTGAAAATTGTAAGTGTAATTAATACTCTTTAAATTGTTGAAAAGTTTAACAAATATCGGGAGATAAACTTTTTTTTAAAGGCATTAATTCGGGTTCTAATGGTTAAATTTGTGGAACTTCATAAACAAATTACCATTATGGAAGAAATGCTCTTTTATGATCGAATGCAATTTGCCTTCACGATTACTTTTCATTACCTTTTTCCGCAACTTACAATGGGTCTTTCGTTGATCATTGTGTACTTCAAGTGGAAATATCTAAAAACTCAAGACGAACAATACAATCACGCCACCCATTTTTGGATGAAAATCTTTGCCCTCAATTTTGCAATGGGCGTTGTGACGGGAATTCCGATGGAGTTTCAGTTTGGAACCAACTGGGCAAAATTCTCCGAATTGACAGGAGGAATCATCGGTCAGACCTTGGCAATGGAGGGAATGTTTTCTTTCTTTCTCGAATCTTCTTTCCTTGGTTTATTTTTATTTGGAGAAAAACTTCTTGGGCATAAATGGCATTTTGTAACCGGATTATTAATTATGATAGGTTCTTGGGCCAGCGGATTTTTAATCATTGCCACACATTCTTGGATGCAGAACCCTGTGGGGTATGAAATCTTGGAAAACGGAAAATTTGTATTGAATAACTTTCAAGCATTATTCTTAAATCCTTGGCTTTGGCCTTCTTATCTGCACAATCAAGCCGCTTCATTGGTGACAAGTTCTTTTGTTGTTGCCGGAATTGGAGCTTTCTATATTTTAAGCAAAAAGAATGTTTCTTTCGGGAAATTGTTCTTGAAAACAGGAGTAATCTTCGGATTGATTTCAAGCATTATTGTGGCGGTTCCAACGGGAGATTTGGCTGCTAAAAATGTGGTGAAATATCAACCTGTGACTTTTGCTGCAATGGAAGGGATTTTTCATACCGAAAAGAAAGGTTCTGAAATTGTCTTAATCGGACAGCCAGACGTAAAAGACAAAAAACTGGATAATAAAATTGCCGTTCCAAATATTCTGAGTTTCCTGACTTACGGAAATTGGGATCAGGAAATTCAAGGCTTAGATCAGTTTGAAGAAGACTTGCATCCGACCAATATTTCGGGATTGTATTATGCTTATCATATTATGGTCGGACTCGGGACTGTGTTTATCGGATTGATGGTAATTTCTCTTTTCCAATTAATAAGAGGGAAACTTTTTGAAACCAAATGGCTTTTATGGTCTTTGATGTTTATGATGCCATTTCCGTACATCGCCAATACAACAGGCTGGTACACGGCAGAATTAGGAAGACAACCTTGGCTAGTTTATAATTTAATGCGAACAGCTGCTGGAGCTTCGCCAACAGTTTCTTCTGGAAATACGTTATTTACATTGTTGGGTTTTATCGGTTTATACCTTTTGCTGGGAATGCTGTTTTTGCTTTTGGTTGGAAAAATTATCAATAAAGGGCCGCATCATGTGGAACTTTCAACAGAAAAAATATAAGTATGGAATTTTTTTGGTACGTAGTTTTAATGGGAATTCTGGCTGTTTATCTGGTTTTAGACGGCTATGATTTTGGTGCAGGAATTATTCATTTATTTTTTGCTGATACAGAAAAAGACAAAAAAGCAATTACAAATGCAATTGGTCCGTTTTGGGATGCCAATGAAGTTTGGCTTATTGCGGCTGGAGGAGTTTTGTTTTTTGCTTTTCCTACTTTATATGCATCATCTTTCAGCGGATTTTATCTGCCTTTGATTATGATTTTATGGCTTCTGATTTTCCGTGCCATCGGACTTGAAATGCGTGGACAGATTCATAATCATATGTGGGAAGCAATTTGGGATAAAGCTTTCGGAATCGCAAGTTTGCTTTTGGCTCTTTTCTTCGGAATTGCTCTTGGAAATATCGTTCGTGGTGTCAATCTCGGAATGGTTCAAAACGGCGTTTCAACGCAAGAAGCGCATTATTTCTTTCTGCCTTTATGGAATCCGACTTTTAGTCCGCAGGCAAATGAATTGGGAATTATCGACTGGTTTACGCTTTTTCTAGGTGTTGTAAGTGTTGTCGCTTTGACAATTCACGGGGCAAACTGGATTATTTATAAAACAAATTCGGCACTGAATCCGAAATTGAAAAATTTAGTTTTTAGATTGAATTTTGTTTTGCTGGTTTTGGTATTTATCTCTTTGGGAATCTGGCATTTTATCGAACCGAAACCATTTCATAATTTTGTTGAAAATCCGATTCTTTGGTTTTTTCCTTTAATGACTTTTGTTGGAATTGCTGGATTATTCAAAGTTCGTTCCTTTAAAAAAGACGGCCACGGATTTATTTTTTCAACTTTATTCTTAGTTGGCGGATTTGCTTCGACAGCAGTTTCAATTTTTCCGAATGTTCTGCCTTCAACCAATAAAGTGAATCCGTCGTTAACGATTTACAACACAGCCGCTCACGAATACGGATTAAACGCTGGTTTGAGCTGGTTTTTTATAGCTTTGTTTCTAGTGATTATTTATTTTATTATTCAATATCGAGTTTTTAGCGGTAAAATGGATGATATAGGGTATGGTGAACATTGATTGTTAGATTTAATTTGGCTTAAAAAAGGATGAGATACGACAAAACAGAAAGATTAGGAGTTATTGCTGCTGATAGTATTATTACAGATAAAATTGGATGGATCTTCAGAGAACAACCTATAATTGATGTGGGACTAGATGCTATAATTGAAGAAGTTGTCAATGATGAGCCTACTGGAAAATTCCTAGCTGTACAAATTAAAAGTGGACAAGGGAATTTCTATGCTTCAGAAAAATCATTGTCTCATTATGTGTCGAATATTCATTATGATTACTGGTTGAATCTTAGTGTTCCAATAATTCTGATAGCACATTTGCCACAAAAAAAAGAGACTTATTGGCAATTAATTTCAAAAGAAAATTTTAAGAAAACTAGGAAGCGCTGGAAAATAGAAATTCCATATTCACAAAAGTTAGATGAAAAGTCGAAAAGTGAATTAACTAGTTTATTGTCAAAACAAAATGACAAAAATTTTCGCATATACATGGGGGAAGAGGATGAAGGAGGATATTTATTGTTAGAAGATATTCAGTGTCTACCAGAAGCTACAATTAGTATTAATAAATTAAGTGAAATCACCCGATCTTTAAATGATAAAGCGGTGGTTTTTAAAGAGAAATTATTTTCTTTTATTAGTGAAGGATTGTCTGAAGAGAGTCCTCAAATTTTATCATTATATAAAGGATTTGGGGACTCAATAAAAATTATTTCTAAGAGAACGGAATGTGAAACAGAGATATTTTCGCATTTATATTCTGTAGGTATTTTTACTTTTGAGAAGATTGCTTTAAAAATGCATTATAATGGATTAAAAGCGGTTGATTTTGGAGCTGATTTTAGTGTTGCTGATAATCTTCCTTTTACTATAAAGTATGCATTAGATTCTTTTTTGTCTCTTAAAGATGCAATGGCTACAGTTTCAATAAATCATCCTGTTTTTAAAGAAGCAAAAGAGCAATATTTAGAAGTGATGGAATTGCTATGCTTCGAATTGAATGTTGCAAAAACAATCACTGAAAATTTGGTCTATAAAATACATGAATTAAAAGTTTAATTTGCTTAATACTTTTGACCTTTTTATGAGAGATTAATTTGAAAAGTATATTTTTGGTCGAAGCAATTTTTGAATTTAGGTGTTTTGAAATTATACTGTAGCCAAAAAAGACTGTATTTTAGCAAAACAAAAAAAATTCAAGAATTTTAAATATCTTTGAATTATGAGCACAATAGCAAAACCAAAACATATAGGAAGAAACATAAGCCGAATTAGAGAGCTTAAAGGAATGAAGCAAGAAGCTTTGGCAATGGCAATTGGTTTAAGCCAGCAAACTGTTTCGAATATCGAATCGAGTGAAAAGGTTGATAGTGAAAAGTTAGCAGAAATAGCAAAAGCACTTGGTGTTACTATCGAAGCAATTGAAAATTTCTCAGAAGAATCTGTTTTCAATTTCTTTAATAACTTTTATGATAATAGTTCAAGTCAGGGAAATAGCTTTAATCAAGGAATGTATGCGACTTTTAATCCTTTGGATAAGGTGGTAGAGCTTTACGAGCGATTAGTGCAGGCTGAAAAAGAAAAAGTAGAATATTTAGAAAAGCTTCTTAAAAAGTAAAAATTTTAAAATAAAAAGATAAATCCGTTTGTTCTCTATGAATAAACGGATTTTTTAATTGAAGAATATTTTATTATAAAACCATAAGGCAATTTTTACAAAAGATTTAATTACAACCAAGAGTTATATTCTATAAGTCAGATTGTAAGAAAAAAAAGCAGTTAATGTTTAATATTGCGTATCTAAGAATTTTTTCCCCTAAAGAATTTCTAGAAATGATTTTTACTAAAAGCTTAAATCTATTTTTACCTACTAAATTTATGCCCTTAACAATTTTTTCCGACAAGGTTAGATTTCGTTACAAATCTAAGAATTGGCAGTATCAGTTTGACGAAATTAAGGAACTTGGACTGCTCAAAAAAAAGAAAAAATATTTTCTTAAAAATGTCACTTTTATTGCTTTAAATATCGTGGCGTACTATTGCATGCTATTTTTTAATTTAATAGATATGTATTATAGCATTCCTGCAATTTTATGTTATCTGTTTATTATGGCAGTAAGTTTTAACACTAAAGCAGAGTTTGTATATTTTGTTTTTGTTAAAGATATTTACCAAAATGAAATAAAAACTAAAATTGCACCAAGAGATCGTAGATTGATTGGTAAGCAGATTGATTATTATTTAGATCTTCAGTTTGAACGCAGTATACAAAGAACTGCTTAAAAAAGAATCACAAATGTTTGTATTTAATATTTTCCGTTATGACGCTTTTTCATAATGGCAGCATTGATATATGGTTGTTTGATTATCAAAAAGAAAAAAATAACAATATGCTAATTCATAGTATGTTCATTATGAAGTAGCTTAACGAATATCCAAAAATAAGTATAGTTAAGTCGTTAGAAATTAACGGCTGGCTGTTTTAGCTATACATGACCTCAAATCAGAATAAAATTATGGCCACAACAATTAAAAACAAGATTAGAAACATTAGAGAGTTAAAAAATTACACTCAAGAATATATGGCAGAAAGATTAGGTGTAACTCAGGCGGGTTACAGTAAAATTGAAAAAGGAAAGACTTCTTTGAGTTACGAAAAATTAGTTGAAATAGGAAGGATTTTAGATGTCAGCGTTGAGGATATAATTAGTTTTGAATACGATAAATACTTTAATAGTTTCAATAAAATTACAGGAAATAATAATGGCAGTATTTTAATTAATGCCGATAATACTTCGATTATAAAAGAGCTTTATGAAGATAAAATTCAGTTGCTAGAAAAACTGCTTTCGAGAACCGAAATTGAGTTGGAACGTTATAAAGATAAGTTTGGAACAATTTGAAGGTTTTAGTTTCATCTTTGTCAAAGTGTTAGGCTTTGACAAAGATTACTCTACAAGTGAAACTAAATAAAATTTGTGAGTTCTATTAAAATAAAACTTCTTTGGCAATGATGTAAAATCCCATTACGAGGACAAACCATCCAAAAAGAGGTTTTAATTTTGTGCCGTCTATTTTCTTAGAAAGCTGACTTCCAACAAGCATACCGATTAAGGCCATTGCGGAAACGCTTAATAAAAAAGTATAATTTATTGGTGTTCCGATATATAAATCGCCCGCAAAACCTATTGAAGAATTAATGCTAATAATCAATAATGAAGTTCCAACGGCTTGTTTCATGGGAAGATTGGCGAAAAAAAGCAGGGCAGGAATAATTAAGAATCCGCCGCCAGCGCCAAGAAAACCGGTTACGATTCCGACTAAAAATCCAATTAAGCTAAGCTGCAAATAATTGGTCTCTGCTGATTTTATTTCAGACTGATTTTTTTTAATCATCGAAATTGCTGCCGTAATCATTAAAACGGAAAAGATGATCATAATCAGAAAATCTTTTGAAACAGTATAAGAAGCAACAGAAAACAAAGTCGATGCAATTTGAGGAAAAATTACTTCACGTATTATCAAAATCGAGATAACGGAAGGAACTGCAAAGTACAAAGCCGATTTCAGTTTTAAATTTCCCATTTTGTAATGGCTGTAACTTCCAAATAATGCTGTTAATCCCACAATAAACAGGGAATAAGAAGTTGCCTGATCGGGATTGACTTTGAATAAATAAACTAAAATAGGAATAGTGAGAATAGAACCGCCTCCGCCAATTAAGCCAAGTGTGATTCCAATTACGATTGAAGCGAAAAATCCTAAATATTCCATTGCATTTATTTTAATGCAAAGTTGCTTCGGAAATTAGAATCCTACAGTAACATTTATCACAGAAGAGGATTATTAAACACTAATTTCACGAATGTACACGAATTTTTCTGCACATAATAAATTTTAAACACATAGAAACATAGATTTTAGTTGTTTGAAAAAGATTATAATAAATGACTAGTCATTTACACATAGGTATGTGCGTTAATGCAAGTGAAACGCCTTTTGTAGATTTCGTTAAGCTATGTTTCTATGTGTTAAAAAAGTTTCGTGTTAATTCGTGAAGTTCGTGTTTAATAACTCAATTTGGTTTCGGTTGAGTTTGACTAGACCGCGCTGTTCCATTTTTTTGAGTAATCTGGAAACCACTTCTCGTGAAGTATTCAATTCGGTTGCGATTTCTTGGTGCGAAAGATTCACTTCAGAACAGCCGCATGCATCAGAATGACGTTTTAAATAAAACTCTAATCTTTCATCCATAGAACGGAAGGCGATGTTGTCAACCACTTCGAGAACTTCTTCAAAGCGACTTCGGTAGGTTTCAATTACAAATTCATACCAAGATCGGTGTTCCATCATCCACTTGTCCATCAATTGCAGCGGAATCATCATCACAGTAACATCTTCAACAACTTTTGCCATTATCTGGCTTTTTTCGCTTTTTGCGGTACAAATCATCGAGATGGCACAAGCTTGTCCTGGTTGTAAATAATACATCAAGAACTCTCCGCCGTCTTCGCCTTCGCGATAGATTTTGATTTTACCTTTAATAATCAAAACGGTATTTTTAATATACTGTCCGGTACGCATTAAAATGGTTCCTGCTTCAAAATCCTGAAGGCTTCCGTTTTCTTCAATTGTAGCGATAAGCTCGTTGGAGAAATTAGGAAATATGGTTTTTAATGAATGCTGCATTTTATAGTTTTTTTTGCCACGAATTACATTAATTCACACCAATTTACTTTTAAGAATTAGTCTAGTTCGTGGCGAATATTTTTATCAAAATAGAATTAAAATATATGATTATTTGCAAAGATAAGGGTTTGGGATGGGAATAATTATCAGAAAACTAGATTTAAGATTAATTTTATGAAAATGAAAAAATCCTATTTTCTATCGATTTTGTAGGCTGAATTTTTAAAAATAGTAACTAAATTTGTAATTCACTGATTATAATACTTTCTCTAAAACGTTTTCTGAGAATAATAATCGAAATCGCATTTGGTACGTTTTTTATATATAGAAACGTCGTAATTTTACAAAAACACATTTTATTATGAATTTATCACAAGAAGATTGGGTTGCTCAGTTAGAGGCTGACGAAAATGCAGTTATACTTGATGTAAGAACTGAAGACGAATTTAATGACGGCTACATTGAGAATGCTCTTAATATTGATATCAATAAAGGGCAGGCATTTATCTATGAAATAGAAGAATTGGATAAAAATAAAAACTATTATGTATACTGTCGTTCTGGGGCGAGAAGCGCAAAAGCATGCCAGATCATGAACGAGTTAGGTATAGAAAACGCCTACAATCTGCTTGGAGGAATCCTAGATTGGGAAGGTGAAACAGTACAACCATAAAAGAAGAAGAGGCAATAAAAAAGCCTCTTTTTTCTTTTGAAAATAGAATTACCAGACCATTAAATAACCAAATTATGAGTTTTATACCAGAAGAATATCAGATTAATGCGCTGATAAATCAAGATACTTATCTTGTAAATGGAGAATTGAAACAATGGACAGGGCAAACCACACCTGTGTTTTCTACTATTTCTTCAACAGAAAAATATTCGCCGACTTTATTAGGATCTATTCCTTTTATGGGAGAAAAAGAAGCAGTAGAAGTTGTCGAAGCTGCTACCAATGCATACGATATGGGACAAGGTTTATGGCCAACTATGAAAGTAGTGGATCGTATTAAATGCATGGAAAAATTTGTGAAGCAAATGAAAGAAACCCGCGAAGAAGTAGTGAAATACTTAATGTGGGAGATTGGAAAATCATTAGGAGACTCGCAAAAAGAATTCGACAGAACTGTAGAGTATATTTATGATACTATTGCAAGTTACAAAGAATTAAATGGACGCAGTTCACACTTCGAAAAAGTACAAGGAGTAAACGCCATGATTCGTCGTGGACCTCTTGGAGTTGTACTTTGTCTTGGACCTTACAATTATCCTTTAAACGAAACTTTCTCATTATTGATTCCAGCTTTGATTATGGGAAATACCGTAATCTTCAAACCAGCTAAGCATGGTGTTTTATGTATTTCGCCATTGTTGGAAGCTTTCAGAAGTAGTTTTCCAAAAGGTGTAATCAATATTGTTTACGGTAGAGGGCGCGAAGTAGCTTCTCCGATTATGAAATCTGGAAAAATTGATGTTTTGGCATTAATTGGAAACAGTAAATCGGCGATTGCTTTACAAGATCAGCACCCAAACAAAAACAGATTGCGTTTGATTTTAGGTTTAGAAGCTAAAAATCCAGCTATTATTCTTCCAGATGCCGATTTAGATTTGGCTATTCAGGAATGTATAACAGGAAGCTTGTCTTTTAATGGACAAAGATGTACGGCATTAAAAGTTTTATATGTTCATGAATCTATTAGAGAAGAATTCAATAAACGTTTTGCTGAAAAAGTAGATAGTTTAGTTTTTGGAAATCCATGGGAAAAAGGAGTTTCTTTGACACCGCTTCCAGAAACAGATAAACCAAAATATATTCAAGGTTTAATTGATGACGCTGTTCATAAAGGAGCAAAAGTGATCAATGAAAAAGGAGGAAAACATACTGATAATTATATCTTCCCGGCCGTTTTGTATCCAGTAAACAAAGAAATGCGTGTGTATCACGAAGAGCAGTTCGGACCAGTTGTTCCTGTGCTTTCTTTTAAAGATATCAAAGAACCATTGAAAGATATGGCAGAATCAAATTACGGACAGCAAGTAAGTTTGTTTGGTAAAGACATAAAAACATTGGCACCGCTAATTGATGCTTTGGTTAACTTAGTTTGCCGAGTAAACTTAAACAGCTCTTGCCAAAGAGGGCCAGACGCTTTCCCTTTTACAGGAAGAAAAGATTCTGCTGTAGGGACATTAAGTATTCCAGATGCATTGCGTTCATTCTCAATCCGTACGTTTGTAGCTTCAAAAGATATCGATTATAATAATGAGATTCTGCAGGAATTGCTTAACAGCAAAGAATCTAATTTTATCAATACCGATTATATTTTGTAGTAATCAAGGTTATATATTAATTGTAGATGCCGTCTGTTACTTTTGGTGATAGACGGTTTTTCTTTTAAAGATGCTAAGGTTCTGAGGTGCTAAGATGCTTAGTTTTTTTAATTAAAAATTAAAAAGCACCATTAACCATCAACTACAAACCATCAACAATTCACAATTAATAATTAAATTTGTAACATTGTTTTAAAACAGCAGTCTTATATATTAAACAATTTAAAGTCCTAAGAATCATTTATGAAAAAGAAATTTTTGCAGTTTGCATTAATAGCATTTGTTCTTTTTGCTCAAGATACTATTGCCCAAGAGCTTTACATGCCTAGAAATATTAAAAAGGCCTTCGAGAACGGAACACGTTCTAAAGATGGAAAACCAGGCACAAACTATTGGCAGAATCGAGGGAAATATAATATGGAAATTTCTGTTGATCCTAAAACTAGAATGGTTTCAGGTACAGAAACTATTATTTATGAGAACAACAGCAAAGACACTTTAAAAGAGTTAGTTATCCGTTTTGTAAATAATCTTCATAAACCTACTTCGTCTCATGGGAGTGATTTGAGTAATGACTTTTTAAGTGATGGATTAACAATTTCGTCATTAAAAATAGAAAATGAGGTGTACAAAGAAGACGCTAGAAATTGGGGGACTGTTGGGGATGTAAAATTGCAGAAACCAATTTTGCCACATTCAAAAACTACTATAAATATTCAGTGGAATTATCCTTTGTCTAAAGAAAGTGGGCGAGAAGGGCAGATTGACGAAACTACTTTCTTCGTTGCGTATAGTTATCCTAGAGTTTCAGTGTATGATGATTATAATGGCTGGGATAGAATACCGCACACAGACCGCCAAGAATTCTATAATGATTTTAATGATTATGTTTTTTCTGTAAAAGCACCAAAAAATTACGTGGTTTATGCAACAGGAGATTTATTAAATCCAGATGAGGTCTTACAGCCTGAATTTGCTTCACGTTTAAAAAAATCATACACAACAGATGAAATCCTGCATATCGCTAACGAACAGGAAATGAAAAGCGGCATTGTAACCAAACAATACGATTGGAATGTATGGAAATTTGAAGCTAAAAATATTACAGATGTATGTTTTGGTTTAAGCGATCATTATTTATGGGATGCCAGCAGTGTCGTAGTCGATAAAAAGACAAATCGTCGCGCAAGTATTCAGGCTGCTTATGATGTAAAAGGATTAGATTTCGTAAATTCTGTAAAAAACAATCAATATGCTTTAGATTGGTTTTCAAATAAATGGCCAGGAGTTCCTTATCCATTTTCAAAAATGACAGCTTTTCAAGGTTTTGCAGATATGGAATATCCAATGATGTGCAACGACTCAGAAATGGGAAATGCTGTTTTTGCGCAATTGGTTCAAGATCATGAAGTAGCCCACACTTATTTTCCATTCTATATGGGAATTAACGAAACGCGTTACGCATTTATGGACGAAGGTTGGGCAACCACTTTTGAATATTTAATCGCAATTGCAGAGCGCGGTAAAGAAGCAGCAGATAAATTTTATAAAGACTTTAGAGTAAGCCATTATATTTATGATCGCTCTTCAGAACAAGATCAGCCTATTATAACAATGTCTACACAGGTGTCTGGAGCAGGTTATGGAAGTAACTCATACGGAAAAGCTTCTCTTTCTTATTTGGCTTTGAAAGATATGTTAGGAGATGATTTGTTTAAAAAAGCTTTGCATGGCTATATGGATACTTGGAATGGAAAACATCCAATTCCGTGGGATTATTTTAATTCATTTAATACAGCAACGGGTAAGAATTTAAATTGGTTTTTCAATAATTGGTTCTTTACGAACAATTATTTAGATATTGCCATAAAAGGAATTTCTGCCGATAAGAAAATTATAACGGTAGAAAATATTGGAGGTTTTGCAATTCCGTTTGACGTTGTAATCACTTATGCTGATAAATCAAAAATTACTTTGCATCAAACGCCAGCGATTTGGGAGAAAAATCAAAAAACGGCTAGAATAATTTTGAAAAGCTCAAAAAAAATAGAAAAAATTGAGCTTGATGGTGGAATTTTTATGGATGCAACACCAGAAAACAATGTGTTAAATGTTAAATAATTGAGTTAACTGTAGTAAACTATTTAAAAAAGTTACTTTGTTCTCGCAAAGTAACTTTTTTTGTTTAAAATAATTAAAAATATACAAAATTACGGAAAACCGTAAAGATATTTGTTAGGAAAATATTACGTTTGCGAAATACTAAAAATACCTCCAAATCCAAATGAAGAATACTTTTGTTCTGATTGTTTTGCTAACTACCATTCAATTTTTTGGGCAGAACGATCAAAAGATTGCATTTCAAAAAAACAAATATGAATTGGCTATTTCTTACTACAAAAAAGCTGATTTTGTAAAAGCTATAGATTTGTTTTCTTTAGCTGCGAAGATTAAACCTGAAAACGAAATCGGAAAAGATGCTGTAAGTAAAGTAGACACTTTGCGTGGCGTTTTGAGAAAAGAAATTTTAAGTCAAGTTGTTGGAACTTGGAAAAGAACAGGAAATCAACCAGTCTGGTCTTCAGCTACGGTAAGTGTGAATCAATCTGCTTTTGATGAATTAGTAGAAATTAAAGAAAACGAGATTTTATTTTACGAAGTTGACAAAAAAACACAGGTAAAGAAACTTGTCAAAACAGAAAATCTAGTGTACAATGATAATAACTGTAATGTATCAGCATTCTCAGAGATTATTCTTTCAGATGGGACAATCTGGAACTGTAGTCTGAATGATAAGTCAAACATACTCCATGTTGTAAATGTAGCTGTTAAAACAGAAGAAGGAATACAAAAGATAATGAGTGATAATGAAGAGAGTTATTACGTTAAACTATAAAAACAAAAAAAGGGAATCAATCGATTCCCTTTTTTTGTTTTATGTTTATAGGAATTTAAATCCAAGTGATAGATTTGTTACTCCAGTTTTAATTTCGCTATTAGAAGCATCTATATCGCTTAGGCCGGCAAGATATCTAAGATCAAACGTTAGTCTCCAGACATCAACTCCAACACCTCCAAGAATACTGTGATTGTTTCTTTCCAAGGCTATAGAATTAAGATTATTGTTGGTACTTATGTCTGAATAATTTTTCCAGTTGTAGCCAACAAAAAGTCTTACGTTTCCAGCCTTTCCAAGGGGAACAATTTTAAACCCAGCAATTAGCGAAGCATCTGTTCCTGCCAGTTTAAATTTAGTTTCTCCAACTCCGTCTTGATATACGCTGAAATTAGTTTGAGCATATCCAAATTCACCCTGAGCATAAAAAAGTGCAAGATTTAATCGAGCAAAAGCGGCAGCGCCAATTCCTGTATTCGTATGGTCGGAGCTGAAACTTTTGGCATTGACAGAAGTAATATTAGTTGAAAACTGTGGGCCAATTTGTATTAATTGTGCGAATCCATTAGCACAAATACATAAAAATACTGCTAAAAAGAATTTTCTCATAACGTAATCTATTTGATTTTGGTTTTATAAAAATAATGATAATAGATTAAAATTGAATGATTTGTCTGATTTATTTTTATGTAAAGTTTTGAAAGCTAGTTATATCTATATTCTGGATTTGTTTTTTATAATCAAATCAAAATGAATTATTTTTGAGCAAATAATAGAGTGAAATGGAAATTAAAACAATAAAAGCGTCTGATACTTGGCAGATTCGTCACGAAGTAATGTGGCCTGACCAACCGTTTGAATTTGTGCAATTAGAAGAAGATGATTCAGGATTTCATTTTGGAGTTTTTGAAGATGATAAATTAGTTTCTATAGTTTCTTGTTTTATCGAAGGGAAAGAAATGCAGTTTAGAAAATTAGCTACGTTAGAAGAATATCAAGGGAAAGGAATTGCTTCTTATCTTTTAAAACACATTCTGAAATTTGCTAAAAGTAAAAAAATAAAAAAAGTTTGGTGCAACGCCAGAAGCAATAAAAAGTCTTTTTATGAAAATATCGGACTTATAGATACTCATAAAACATTTGTAAAAGCTGGTCAAGAATTTACAGTAATGCAAATTAAGCTTTCATAATATAATTTATTTGTCTTGGGTAAATATTTGTTTTGTAGTTGTTTATATTGCATTTTTTTAATTGGATAATGCTTTTCTTCATCTAATCTTCATATAAAAAGTTACCGAAAACGTTTTCATTTTATGTAACTGTTAAAGCTTGTTAAAAAATCTTTTTTTGTTTTAATTCTTTTATTACTTTCGCACCGAAATGAGAAAGTTAATAGTATTTTTAGTATTCATGAATATGCTTCTGTTTGGCGGAGGCCAATATTTGAATGCAAATACTTTTGGTCCTCATAATCACCATCATCTACAAAAACACAGGGTTAAATTTACTAATCAAGATCGCGGAACTTCAACAATTGAAGAAGCTACAGATATTGATCTAGAAGAGGATCTAGTGGGTGGTGATGATACTAATTTACTAACGAACAAGTATTTTACTGCTTCGTATAGTTTGGTAGACGCGTTGTATCTGGCACTTTCAGATCAGTCTGCAGCGAATGATTCTAATCGTTTAAAATTTTCTACGCCTGTCTTCGGGCATTCAAATCCTATCTATATTACTCAACGAGTATTAAGAATTTGATTTTACAGTATACATCGGTTACCTGAGTTTTGATCTCTGCGTATCTTGCTGTTGTATATTTTTCTACTTCTGCTTATATGAAGGTTAAGGTCTGGACTAAGGCTGACTGATGCATTTTAACATCCAAAAGGAATTTTCATTCCAAAGCATTCAATCGCTTAATTTCCAAACTAAATCATGAAAAAAATCATTGTTTTCACAGGCTTAATGGCCTTGGTGTGCTTAACGAGCTGCACATCTAAAAAAGAAGAAAAAGAAGAAGTTGAAAAATTTACGGTCACTAATCCGGTTAGAATTGATACTTCATTTACCAAAGAATACGTTTCGCAAATTAGATCGGTTCGCAATATCGAACTTCGCGCCCAAGAAAAAGGGTTTTTACAAAATATATATGTTGACGAAGGACAGTTTGTAAAAAAAGGACAACTGTTGTTTAAAATTATGCCAAACATGTATCAGGCTGAATTATTAAAAGCACAGTCTGAACAAAAATCGGCAGAAATCGAATTGCAAAATTCTAAATTATTGGCAGATAAAAATATCGTTTCTAAAAACGAATTGAGTGTTGCGCAAGCAAAATTGCAATCTGCAAAAGCTGAAGTATCATTAGCAAAACTTCATTTATCATTCACAGAAATCAGAGCTCCATTTGACGGAACAATTGACCGTATTCCTTTAAAACTAGGAAGTTTAATCGATGAAGGTGAATTATTGACAAGCCTTTCAGACAATAGCCAAATGTTTGCTTATTTCAATGTTTCTGAGCCAGAATATATTAGTTATGAGACTAATATTAAAGACCGTGCCGATAACAAAGTAAACTTAGTTTTGGCTAACGGGGATATCTTCAAAGAAAAAGGAAATGTTGAGGTAATTGAAAGTGAATTCAACAACGAAACAGGAAACATAGCTTTTAGAGCAAGGTTCCCTAATTCTGGAAAATTACTTAGAAATGGTGAAACAGGACAGGTTCAAATGAATGTTCCTCTTAAAAATGCTATCGTAATTCCACAAAAAGCGACTTACGAAATTCAAGATAAAAAATATGTTTTTGTAGTAGGTAAAGACAGTAAAGTTAGTTCTAGAGAGATTACAATTACGGGTGAAATTCCTGATTTGTACGTAATCAAAAGCGGTATTACAGAAAATGACAGAATCTTGCTTGAAGGTGTTCAGAAAGTAAAAGAAAACGACAAGATTAAATTCGATTACGAAGCTCCTAAAGAAGTAATCAATCATTTACGTTTAAAAGCAGAATAGTTTTTTGTTTTAATAGTTTCAAGTTTCAGGTTTCAAGTTACGTACTGAACCTAAAACTTGAAACCTGAAACTTGAAACATTTTAAACTTCAATAAGTTTAATCATTTAAAAAATATTAAAATGTTTAATAAATTTATTCAAAGACCTGTTCTTTCGATCGTAATATCGTTGATTATTGTCTTTTTAGGGGTATTGTCGGTTTTAAATTTACCAATTACCCAATTCCCAACAATCTCACCTCCAATGGTGAACGTTACCGCAGATTATCCTGGATCTAACGGTGAGCTGATGGTTAAAGCAGTGGTTATTCCTTTGGAAAGAGCCTTAAATGGTGTTCCAGGGATGAAATATATGGCTTCTGATGCAGGTAACGATGGAGAAGCTACAATTAAAGTGGTTTTTAATTTAGGAACAGATCCTAACCAAGCTGCAATTAACGTGCAGAACCGTGTGGCTTCTGTTACTAATAAACTTCCTCCTTTGGTAATTCGTGAAGGTATTAAAATTACTAGAGAGGTACCAAGTATGTTGATGTACGTGAACCTTTACAGTACAGACAAAAATACCGACATGAAGTTCTTATACAACTATGCCGATATCAACGTACTTTCTGAATTGAAAAGGGTAAACGGTATTGGTTCTGGAGATATCTTAGGAACACGTGAATATGCAATGCGTATCTGGTTGAAACCAGACCGTATGTTAGCGTATAAAATTTCTGCTGATGAGATAATGGAAGCATTGTCTAGTCAGAGTTTGGAGGCTTCTCCAGGTAAAACGGGAGAAAGTTCTGGTAAACGTTCTCAAGCATTTGAGTATGTATTGAAATACTCAGGACGTTTTACAACAAAAGAGCAATACGAGAATATTGTAGTAAAAGCAAATCCAAACGGAGAGCTTTTGAGATTGAAAGATGTTGCCAAAGTTGAATTTGGTAGCTCGATGTACGATATCTATTCTAATTTGAATGGAAGACCTTCAGCTGCGATTGTATTGAAACAATCTTTTGGAAGTAACGCGAATCAGGTTATTGAAGAAGTTAAAGCTAAGCTTGAAAAAATCAAACAAAGATTTCCAAAAGGAATGGATTATGAAATTTCGTATGACGTTTCTAAATTCCTTGATGCTTCTATCGAAAAAGTAATTCATACTCTTGTTGAAGCATTTATTCTGGTAGGTTTAGTAGTTTTCCTTTTCTTAGGAGACTGGCGTTCTACGGTTATTCCAGCAATTGCAGTACCTGTATCGTTGGTAGGAACTTTTGTGTTCATGACATTCTTTGATATTTCATTGAACTTAATTACATTATTTGCTTTGGTATTGGCAATTGGAGTCGTTGTCGATGACGCGATTGTGGTTATCGAAGCTGTCCATGCCAAGATGGAAGAAGAACATCTCTCGCCATTTAAAGCAACTAAACAAGCTATGCATGAGATTGCAGGAGCAATTATTGCCATTACATTCTTAATGGCGGCGGTATTTATTCCAGTTGCGTTTATGTCTGGTCCAGTTGGAGTTTTCTACAGACAGTTCTCTGTAACTATGGCAACGGCGATTATTCTTTCTGGTATTGTGGCTTTGACATTGACGCCTGCGCTTTGTGCGATGATGTTAAAAAACAATCACGGACAGCCTAAAAAGCCAACGCCTGCCAATAGATTTATTGATGCTTTCAACGAAAAATTCAATTTAGCACAAGGTAAATACCAAAATCTATTAGGTAAAATTGTTGATAGAAGAGTAGTTACCATTGTGGCGCTTATAGGTTTCTGTATTGGAACATTTTTAATAAGCAGTTCAGTTCCTTCTGGATTTATTCCAAATGAGGATCAGGGAATGTTTTATGCCGTAATTCAGACACCACCAGGTTCATCATTAGAGAGAACAAATAATATTGCAGAGAGAGTTCAAAAAATTGCAGAAGAGATTGACGGAGTAAAATCGGTTTCTTCATTGGCAGGTTATGAGATTCTATCTGAAGGTACAGGTGCCAACTCAGGAACGTGTTTGGTTAACTTAAAAGACTGGAGTGATAGAAAAGAATCTGTTGTTGAAATTATGCACGAAATGGAGGAAAAATGTAAAGATATTGCAGGAGCAAATATCGAATTTTTCCAACCGCCTGCTGTACCTGGATATGGTGCTGCCGGAGGATTTGAGCTTCGTTTGTTAGACAAAACTGGTTCTGTAGATTATAAGAGAATGGAGCAGGTTAACAACGATTTTGTTGCCGAGTTGAACAAACAGCCAGAATTATCAAACGTATTTAGTTTCTATAGCTCTAGTTTCCCTCAATACATGATGAAAGTTGATAATGACTTGGCACAGCAAAAAGGGGTTTCTATCGAGAATGCGATGAATACGTTATCAACTCTTGTGGGAAGTAACTACGAAATCAGTTTTATCAAATTCGGTATCAACTATAAAGTTATTGTTCAGGCTTCGCCAGAATATCGTGCACAGCCAGATGATATCTTGAAATTGTACGTGAAAAACGATCGTGATGAAATGGTTCCTTTTTCTGCTTTCATGAAATTAGAAAAAGTGTACGGACTTTCAGAAATCACTCGTCATAATATGTACACCTCAACACAGATCAGTGGTTCTCCAGCTCAAGGTTATAGTTCTGGTACTGCAATTAAAGTAATTCAGAGAGTTGCTGCCGAAAAATTGCCAAGAGGATATGACATTGACTGGGCAGGTATTTCTGCCGATGAGGTTGCTCAAGGTAATCAGGCGATTTGGGTATTCTTAATCTGTTTAGGATTTGTTTACTTGGTATTAGCAGCACAATATGAAAGTTTCATTCTGCCATTATCAGTAATTCTTTCTTTACCAGCGGGTATTTTTGGAGCTTTCCTTTTATTGAAATTAACAGGATTAGAAAACAACATTTATGCACAGGTTGCGATGGTAATGTTGATTGGTTTATTAGGTAAAAATGCCGTACTGATCGTAGAGTTTGCGATTCAGAGACATGCCGCAGGATTATCCGTTTTACAATCAGCAATGGAAGGAGCAAAAGCAAGGTTCCGTCCGATTTTGATGACTTCATTTGCCTTTATTGCAGGTTTATTGCCGCTTGCTTTTGCAACTGGTCCAGGTAAAATTGGTAACCGAACAATTGGTACTGCCGCTGCGGGAGGTATGCTTATCGGAACCATTTGCGGTGTATTTGTAATTCCGGGCTTGTATTTCATTTTTGCCAAAATTGCTGAAAAGTACAAATTGGTAAAACATGAAGAAGAAAATCCATTAACAGAAGAAATTGATAATAATCATGTATAAAGTTAAATCATATCAATATAGTATTGTATTAGCTGTTTGTCTAGCAGTTGCAGGGTGTAAAACTCCTGCACCTGAGGCAGCAGTTACAACCAGTACGCCAGTTCCTGAGTCGTTTGGAGCAACAGCTCAAACGCAAGATGCCAACAATAATACAGCGGCATTAAACTGGAAAGATTATTTTAAAGATCAGAACCTTGTTGAGTTAATAGAGGCTGCTCTTAAAAACAATCAGGAATTAAATATTACTTTACAGGAAATCGAAATTGCAAAGAATGATATTCGTGTAAAAAAAGGACTTCTATTACCAACAGCAGGTTTACGTGCTGGAGCGGGAGTAGAAAAAGTGGGTAGATATACTAGTCAAGGTGCGGGTGATGCTACAACAGAGATTAAACCGGGAGTTGAAACACCAGATCCGCTAGGAGATTTTACTATCGCTGCTTATGCTAATTGGGAAGTAGATATCTGGAAAAAATTGCGTAATTCTAAAAAAGCAGCATTAAATAGATATTTGGCTACTGTAGAAGGTAAAAACTTTGTGATTACAAACCTCATCGCCGAAGTTGCCGATTCTTATTATGAATTACTTGCCTTAGACAATCAGTTGGATATTGTTAAGCAGACCATCAAATTGCAGACTAACGCTTTAGAAATTGTAAAAGTTCAAAAACAAGCGGCAAGAGCAACTGAATTGGGAGTTAAGAAATTTGAAGCAGAGGTTTTAACTTCACAAAGTTTAGAGTTTGATATTTTACAAAAAATAAAAGAAAACGAAAACAAAATCAACTTTTTGCTAGGAAGATATCCTCAAGAAATTAAAAGAACCAGTAGCACGAACTTCTTAAGCTTATTGCCTGCGCAAGTAAGTTCTGGAATTCCATCTCAACTGTTACAGAATCGTCCAGATGTGAAACAAGCAGAATTAGAATTGGTTGCAGCAAAATTGGACGTAAAAGTTGCGCGAGCAGAGTTTTATCCTTCTTTAGATATTACAGCAGCTATTGGAGTTCAGGCTTTCAAACCTTCTTATTTGTTCACCATGCCAGAATCGCTTTTGTATTCATTGGCAGGAGATCTTGTGGCGCCTTTGATTAACAGAAATGCAATTAAGGCAGAGTTTGCGAGTGCCAATGCAAGACAGATTCAAGCATTGTACAATTACGATCGTACGGTTTTAAATGCTTATTTAGAAGTTTCAAATCAAATGTCTAAGATCGAGAATCTTCAAAAAGGATATGATCTTAAATCGAAACAAGTAGACGCTTTAAATACTTCTATTGATGTTTCAAACGATTTGTTTAAGTCGGCTAGAGTAGATTATTTCGAAGTTTTAATGACTCAGAGAGATGCATTGGAAGCTAAATTGGAATTAATCGATACTAAAAAAGAACAATTAAATGCTGCAGTCCATGTTTACAGAGACTTGGGCGGCGGATGGAAATAAAATTTGCCTGTTAATTTGTAGTGAAAAAGCCTTTCGGAAGTAAAATTCTGAAAGGCTTTTTCGGTTTTCAAATAAGCATTTTTATTGTGCTTGACGATTACTGCTAAAAGAATCTCTAAACATTTTCCAGCCTTTAGGAGTTTTTTTCCAAAGAACAAGAAACTTGCCATCATCCATAAGTTCGCCTTTTGAGTTTAAAGACTGCCATAAACCTTCTTCGGTAACATATTCTACGCCATCGCCGTAAACTGCTGTCGTAATAAATTTACCGCCTCTTAAGCCATATTCGTCATAGGCTTTTCTGAAGAATTTGGCAGCGCCTTCTTTTCCATAAATTTGAGGCGCATTCGGAAGCAATATTGAAGCATCATCGGCATAACGATCTATAAAAATTGACGAATCATTATTTTTAAATGAATCAAAATAAATAGCATTACTTTCTTGAATTGCTTTTTTTGCTTCGTCTAAATTGGCTGTTTCTTTTTTTGATGCCGAATCACAGCTGTTTAAGAATATGGTAAATACAATTAGTTTTAAGATTGTACCAAGAGCATAATTTTTCATAACGTTAGTTTTTAATTAAAAGAATAAAATGATATTATTTTAATCAAAGGTATTGCGCTTGAAAATTTTAAAATTGTACAAATCGGAACTGTTTTTTTTGGAGATTCTAAGTTGCTAAGTTTCTAAGATGCTAAGAAGCTGAATATTGATTTAAATAATCAAATTATTTATTGGAGATAGGTTTTCTAAATAAGAAGTAGGTGTAGTTCCTGTAAAAGCTTTAAAATCTCTTATAAAATGCGATTGGTCAAAGTAACCAGAATCGTAAGCAATTGAGGTTAAAGGGGAATCGTTGTTAGAAATCAGTTTTAAACTGCGCTGAAAACGGATAATTTTATTAAAGGATTTTGGAGCCAGACCCGTGTGCTGAAAAACTAGTTTATGAAGATAGCGAGGCGTCATTCCGTATTTGGCCGCAATAGTATTGATGTCGCTGCCTGATGGATTTTGGACTAAACTAGACAGAATATGAGCTACTTTTTGAATTTTCTGCGACTTATTATCATTCGTTATCAGTTTCTTGATTAAAAATAATTCAATAAGTTCAATTCGCTTTTGAATTTCTGGAGTTTCCAAAAGCTGTAAATGAAGCGTTGTTATGGGTTTGCCAATAACGTCTTCTAAATCTAAAATCTGATCGTTAAAGATTCCGACCTCATCGTTAAAAAAATAAGCTGCAGAATGGGTATAAAACCGAATACCCAACATAGTGTGTCTGCCTTTTGATTTTATGGCTAGCGGTTTTGTTATTTGTCCCCACAATTCAATTTTGGGTGTTTTATGAAATTTTTCATCAATCAATGATTCCCAAATGCCATCTCCTAGATTAAAAATCATTTCCATTTCGCCACTAGGAAAAACAGTATCTTGAAATTCGATATCAGAATCTGATTCAAAAATATAATAGTGTTTTATATAAGGTTTCAGAATTTCTGATGGTAGAAAATATTGGAATTCCATTGCACTAGATTAATGTTAAATCATTGTCTATATCAAAGTTATGAAATTAAAGAATAGTCAAACCAGTATTTTTGTACGGCTTTAAAATTTCCTCATCTGGAGAAACATTGGTTACCAAAACATCGATGTCTTTTATTGGACAAACAAAATAAGATTCGGCAGTTTCAACTTTTTCAATAGAACTTAAGGCGATCACAAAATTAGAGTTCTTAATCATATTCTTTTTTAGCACAGAATCGTCGTATAGAATTCCTGTAATACCGCGTTCATGATGAATACTGCAGATTCCCAGAATGAAGATGTCTGCTCTAAAATTCCTAAAGAAATCAATCGTTTCAATACTCGATGTCGCAAAAGAAGTCTTGCACATTTTTCCGCCAGCAAAAATTAGATCAATATTGGGTAAATCTTCAACCAACGAAGCTATGGGAAAACTATTGGTAATAACCGTCAATTTTAAATCGTAAGGAAAACTGGCAACCAAAGCCAATGAAGTTGTTCCGCCATCAATAAAAACGACTTGTCCGTCTTTCAAATACGAAATGGCTTTCTGGGCAATAATCTTTTTGTTTTCGATATCGTGCTTCTCTCTTTTTCTATAATGAAGCGGAATTGGAGAAGGAGCAACTGCACCGCCACGAACTGCTTTTAAAAGTCCTTGATCTGAAAGCTCTTTTAAATCACGTCGGATTGTATCTTCTGAAACGCTCAAATATTCACTTAATTCGATAGAGCTAACACGGTGTTCTTTAGATAAATACTCTAAAATTGCTTTTTGACGTTCTTCCTTCTTCATTTTGTTTGCGGTTTTATATTGCAAAAATAAGTTAAAAATTGCAATATTTTGCAATTTTTGCATAATTTTACCGCAAAATAAAATTATCATGAGAAAGAAAACCATTGCAGTCGATATGGACGGGGTGCTAGCCGATATAGAATCCCAATTGATCGAAGAATATAATAAAGAATACGGAATGAACCTTTCGAAAGAAGGAATTCAGGGACTAAGTGAAGAAGAAGCTTTTAAAGAGAGAGCACTTTTGCACGGAATTTTAAATAAAGGAAATTTTTTTAGAAACCTGCCCGTAATGCCAGATGCAGTTGAGAGTTTGCAAGAACTTCAAAAGAATTTTGAAATTTTTATTGTCTCGGCAGCAACAGAATTTCCAATCTCTCTTGCCGAAAAAGTAGCTTGGCTTGCAGAGCATTTTCCTTTTATAAAATGGGAAAATATAGTTTTGTGCGGCAGCAAAAGAATTATCAATACCGATTATCTGATTGACGATCATTGTAAAAATCTAGACCATTGCATGGGCAAACCTATTATGTTTACGGCCTTTCATAATATAAACAAAACACACCATTTACGAGTAAATAACTGGAAAGAAGCGGTGGCTGTTTTAAACGAAACATTATAAGCTAAATAAGGTTATAATAGGATTGTTTTTTGAAGAGAAAAGCCTTTCGGATTAATTCTGAAAGGTTTTTTTAATACGCGAATTTTTCTTTCACCTTAATTTGCGTTTGTTCAGGCATAGATATTTTTACTTTAAATCCTTTGTCTGGTTCTGTTTCAATATCAAATGTGCCATTAATGGCAAGAACACGGTTTGACATGTTTTGAAGGCCATTTTTCACAACCATACTTTTTTCGCAGCCTTTACCATTATCCCTATAATTTATCAAAATTGATTTTTGGTCACTATCAAATCGTATTACAACAATACTTGCTTCGCTGTGTTTTTTCATATTCACCATTAATTCCTGTAAAACTCGGCTGATGGTGATTTTTTTTATGTCGTCAATATTTTCCCAATTTATGTTTTCTAAATTGGTAATCATAATATTTCTCTCTCGTGTATTATAGGCAGAGAGCATTTCTTTTATGCTGTGGGTAAAATTTTCGCCAGTATCAATACTATTGTTTTCTCTAGAAATTCCACGTACACGGCTGTAGATATCATCCAGTTTTTGCAGCAGATTCTCTTTGGTGTTTTCTACAGATAACGGCTGAGATTCAGCAAAAGCAATTACTTGAAAAACATCGTTCGCTAGTTCATCGTGGATTTTTTTAGCAATTCGAGTTTCGGTGTTGTAAGAAGTTTTAAATTCGATAGCCTTGTTTTTATTTTTATAATAGCGTATTAGAATGAATATTAGAATAACTAAAAAAGCAAAAACAATTACCGATACAATTTTTAGGTATTTGGCTCTTTGAAGTGATAATTGATTCTCGGCCTTTTCTAAACGAAGTTTTTCGTTTTCGTCTTTTTCCTTTTTGGCATCGTACTTAATTTTGGCAGACTTATTTTTAAAATTATTTCGAACTTTAATAATGCTGTCATTTAATGTAAAGTACTTTTGGGTGTATTTTGCGGTATTAGGAGTGTTATCATTTGAGATTAATATTTGCAAGGCTTCTAATCTTTCATCAATACTATTTAGTTTTGTAGAAATGTTATACGCTGTAAGAGCGTTTTCGTCTGATTTTTGAAGATTCTTTTTAGAATAATAGTCTGCAAGATGTAGATAACTTTCGATACTGCTATAGGTATCCTTAGTTTCCATTTTGATCTGGAGTGCTTCATCCATTAAATGAAATCCTTTATCTTCCGCTCCCTTTTTAAAATAAGCATAACCTAAATTATCTTGTATTCTTCCTTTGGTACGAGCGTTAGATTTTTCGTTTAGTAATCTTTGTCTTAAAATTGATTCTAAAAGTGTAATTGCTTTATCATATTTCTTTTGAAGAATATAGACAACTGCAATATTACTTAAAGAAGGCAGCTTCTCCTGAAAACTATCGGAATCTTTAGCCGACTCCTCATAATAAAATATAGCATCTTGGTAAAGAGAAAGTTCTTTATCAGCAATCCCTAATGCGTTATTTATGCAACTTCTATGATTTTTGTTTTTTCTAGCATAAGGCAAAGCTTCAGTTACGGTTTCTTTACTGCCATAATAATCTCCATTGATCTGCTGAATGATTGCCATTTGGATAAGGACATAAGAAATATTGGTGCTATCTTTTAAAGTTTCAAAAAGAGCTTTTGATTTGTTAAATTCATAAAAAGCGTTATTAAAGTTTTCTTTTACATAATTTATATCTGCAGTATCTCGTAAACTAAGTGCTTGTTTTCGAATCAATTCTGCATCAGGATGAGTGAAGCTTTCTTCTTTACAAGAAAAAAGAAAAATAAGTGGAATAAAATAAAAAAGCGGGGACCGTAACATATAAATTTACTTTCCCCGAAAATAGTAATTAAATTAGATACTTTATGATTTGTTTTTTGAAGCAAAAAAGCCTTTCGGATTAATTCTGAAAGGTTTTTTTAATATGCGAATTTTTCTTTCACCTTAATCTGTGTTTGCTCTGGCATCGATATTTTTACTTTAAATCCTTTGTCTGGTTCTGTTTCAATATCAAATGTGCCATTAATGGCAAGAACACGGTTTGACATGTTTTGAAGGCCATTTTTCACAACCATACTTTTTTCGCAACCTTTACCATTATCCCTATAATTTATCGAAATTGATTTTTGGTCACTATCAAATCGTATTACAACTATACTTGCTTCGCTGTGTTTTTTCATATTTACCATTAATTCCTGTAAAATTCGGCTGATGGTGATTTTTTTAATATCATCAATATTTTCCCAATTTATGTTTTCTAAATTGGTAATCATAATATTTCTCTCTCGTGTATTATAGGCAGAGAGCATTTCTTTTATGCTGTGGGTAAAATTTTCGCCAGTATCGATACTATTGTTTTCTCTTGAAATCCCTCGTACACGGCTGTAGATATCATCCAGTTTTTGCAGTAGATTCTCTTTGGTGTTTTCTACAGATAACGGCTGAGATTCAGCAAAAGCAATAACTTGAAAAACATCGTTCGCTAGTTCATCGTGGATTTTTTTAGCAATACGGGTTTCGGTGTTGTACGAAGTTTTAAATTCGATAGCCTTGTTTTTATTTTTATAATAGCGTATTAGAATGAATATTAGAATAACTAAAAAAGCAAAAACAATTACCGATACAATTTTTAGGTATTTGGCTCTTTGAAGTGATAATTGATTCTCGGCCTTTTCTAAACGAAGTTTTTCGTTTTCGTCTTTTTCCTTTTTGGCATCGTACTTAATTTTGGCAGACTTATTTTTAAAATTATTTCGAACTTTAATAATGCTGTCATTTAATGTAAAGTACTTTTGGGTGTATTTTGCAGTATTAGGACTGTTATCATTTGAGATTAGTATTTGAAGAGCTTCTAATCTTTCATCGACGCTATTAAATTTTGTAGCTATTTCGTAAGCAGCAAGTGCATTTTCATCCGATTTCGTTATGTCTTTTTTTGAATAATAATCGGCAAGGTGTAAATAGCTTTCAATACTTCCATACGTGTCTTTAGAGTCAATTCTAATTTGTAGACCTTCATTCATTAAATGAAATCCTTTATCTTTTATTCCGTTTTTAAAGTAGGCATAACCCAAATTATCGAGTAGTATAGACTTGTCATATGGCGTCGCTTTCTCTTTTAAATCTTTACGTGAAAGAGATTGTAAAAGAGAATCTAAAATAGGGATTGCTTTATCATATTTTTTTTGATAAATATAAACTGCGGCAATATTTTGTAGAGGAGCATGTTTTAAGAGTGGATCAGTATACTCATTTGCTGCTAGTTTATAATAATAAATGGCATCATCATAAAGAGAAAGTTCTTTATCAGCGATGCCTAAATAATTATTTATACTAGCAGGATAATTTCTATCTTTTTCATTATGTGGTATTGTCTGCAAAGCTTCGGTTAAAATTTCTTTGCTACCATAATAATCGCCATTTCGCTGATGGATTTCTGCAATTCTGATAAGTACATAAGAGATATTGCCACTGTCTTTTACAATATTATAAAGATCCTTTGATTTATTGAACTGATAAAAAGCGATGTTAAAGTTTTGTTTGTCATAACTTTCAATTGCTTTATCGCGCAAAGCCCGAGCCTCTTTTTGTATAGACTCTGTTTTAGGAGCAATAGGCTTTTTTTCTTCGCAGGAAAAAAGGACAAGCAAAATAAGACAATAAAAAAACGGGGACCGTAACATACAAATTTACTTTCCCCGAAAATAGTAATTAATTAGATACTAAAAATATATTTTAACTTATGGTTTTGTTGGAGGGACATTTCCCTTATCACCAGGACCATCAGGATTAGCATCACCAGCATATGAAGGCTGGGTAGTTTTTTCAGTTTTTTTAACTGTTTGTGTCTCGTACTCATCAGGAGTGCAAGAAAATATCGTGAACAATAACGCAAAAGCGATAAATAGTATTAGTTTTTTCATTTTGTTTATTTTTAAGAAATTAGACATAGGTATTGCTGTCCGGAATGATCCAGAGGCTTTGGGACAATACCAACATTGGTTTTGGGAAGTGAAGTGTGTAGAACAGTAAGACGTTATTTATACTTCCCGAATAAACTCGGTCTTACAGTTTTTTTACACTCTTAATTAGAACTGGTTTTCATTATTGTTTTAGTCTGCAGACAAAACCTGAACTAATTTCTTGATGCAAAGTAAAGGAGCTTCCAGGCCTTAACTGGTAAGGGATTCCCGGAATTCCCGCGTTTTCCTGAGATTCCCAGAAATTCCCAGAGAAAGCGTAAAAGTCTAGTTTGAATTATTTAATTTTAGACAAATCTCTTATTATAATAGATGCAATAATTCTGTCAAAAGTTGGGTGCGAAATATTAAAAAAAATATAGAAATAGTATAGATTTGGAACAGAAATTGAATTGCTCGTAAAGATTTAATTTAGAGGTTGAAAATAAAGGCATATAAAAAAGTTTTGGTTAAAAATGAAAAAAAAGGAGTCAAAAGAATTTTCTAAAAAAGTAAGATGAACAATACATTAGAAGAATATAAAAAGGCGATTAAAATTAAATACGAGATTGAAAAAGACGGTGAGTACTTTGATTTTCTGTACCATCCTTCCCGCGGAAAACTCCGCGATTTATGCTGGCTTATCTTTGAAGACAACCCGACTCAAGATGATTTAAAAGTTTTTAGAAATTTACTGTGCGTAGATTTTGACTATACCCAAAAGAATAAGTTTAAAAATCAAAAAGATAAGTTTAGGCCTATTGAAACTTTCTTTAAAGGCGAAACAGACCCAACCAATATTGATGCGATAAATCTTGCCGCAGTGCTAGTCGATTTTCAGCCGCGTCCTTTTAAAAAGTTCAATGAAAAATGTAGAATTGAAGAAGCAAAACAAATTAAGAATGTCGCGAAGGATGTAACCGTTGAAATTGATAGTAATGGCATAGAAGAAAATGTTTTGTTGAAAAATGAAAATGAAGAGTCTAAAGAAGTTCCTGAAAAGGAAAATCTTATGCTAAATTTTAAAGATTTATTTTCTAAAGAAATGGTTCAGAAAATATATCCTCGCAAAATAATTACGATTGCGGTTGGAACAGTTGCTCTGGTGTCTTCTGCATGTTTATACTTGGTGCAGAAAAAAGATTAAGCAACATAATTTCGAAATGAAATCTGAATGCATTTTGAAAAATAAAATGCTTGAAGGAATAAAAAGAATAATTTTTTGAAGTGCAATTTTGGCGTTTAAAAGATGTGTTTTTCGGCATATATTTACTGTTATTTACACTATAAAGATAAGAAAAAAATCCCGATAAACCTAATGAAATTCAATGAAATAACAGATTTTTTTGTTCTTTTTTTACTTTTTTTGAAGAGTTTTTTCCTGTCTTTTTTGGAGTAAATATGTATTCTGAAAAATTGTAAAATTTGTTTTTTTAGCCAGATTGAAGTAAAATTATTTATATTTATAAAACATTAAAAACGGTTTTGATTTTTAATAAAAATTAGTCTAAAATACCCCTTATGAAAAAGCTCCTAATACTCTTAATTGTTTTATGCACTGTCAGCTGTAAAAAATATGTTGTTTCGTTTGAACAACCAACAGATATGAAATTGGACAATTTAAAACTAGAAGTATTTCTGGATAAAGAAAAAGTTCAAGAAATTACCTTAAAAGCAACAGAAGCGTTGCCTACTTATGAAACAGTCGGATTATCAATATCTGATGAAGGAAAGCACTTGCTTGAGGTAAAAACAAAAGATACCACCTTTAGTTTTAATGTAAAATATCCTGAAGAGAAATACATTAGAATAATGGCACACTTAAAAACTAATGGAAAAGTCAATGTTGGAATCTTAAAACAGAATTATAAATATAAGTCTTAATGATATCTGGGTTGGTTTTTTAACCGCAAAGGGACAAAGATAAACGCAAAGTTCGCAAAGCAATTTATATATCGCTTTGCGAACTTTGTTTTAACTGAAAGGTATCTTAAAAAGACTTAGCGGACTTAGCGTATCCCGATAGCTATCGGGATTGTGTGCTTTGCGGTAAAACCAAAACAGCTAGGATAAAAAATCCTTAAACCACAATCCAGAGTTTTTTATAGTCCTTTTTTGCGTTTCAAAATCAACGTGAATTAATCCGAATCGGGCATTATAACCTTCTGCCCATTCAAAATTATCAGTAAGGCTCCATACAAAATAGCCTTCAACATTTAAGCCCTCTTGTTTTGCCTTTAATATTTGTTCCAGATTGTCTTGAATAAAATGAGTTCGTTTTATATCATGAACTTTTCCGTTTTGGACAGTATCTGGAAAAGCAGCTCCGTTTTCGGTAATAATGATTTTTTTTATTCCGTCATATTCGTTAAACTTTTTAAGAATATGATACATAGCAGGTGGATAAACTTCCCAGCCCATTTCGGTGGAGATTACATTTCTCTTTTCAGCACTTATCAATTCGGCGCCAATATATGGAGTTAAAATAGAATGTTTTACAACCTCTCGAGTGTAACACTGCAATCCGATGAAATCAAAATCGAAAGCTAGATTGTTTAAATCGTCTTCAAGAATATAATTATTCAATTTTTTAAGTACAGGAAGATCTTTCTGCGGATAACCTAATCCTAAAATGGGTTCAATAAAAGTCCTATTCAATAAAGTATCTACACGTTTTGCGGCTTCAACATCTTTTGCGCTTTCAGTTGCAGGTTCAATATGCGTGCAGGAGAAAGTAGTTCCGATATGTGCATCGGTAATTCTTTCTCGAATTATTTTAGCTCCAGCAGAAGTTGCCAGAGTTACATGATGTATGGCTTTAAGATAATTGGTAATGCCTTTTTTTCCAGGCGCGTGGATACCTAAAAAATAACCAGCACCAGTAAATACAGAAGGCTCGTTAATGACCATCCAGTTTTTGACACGATCACCAAAATACTGTACGCAGACTTCAACATATTCTTTGAACCAAGAAACCGATTCGCGATTGGTCCAACCTCCTTTTATTTCCAGTTCATGCGGTAAATCCCAATGATAAAGTGTAATCCAAGGTTCGATTCCCGAAGCCAGCAACGAATCTATAATTTTATTATAATAATCGATTCCAGCCTGATTTACGGGATGAACTCCAGTCGGCATAATTCTAGGCCAGCTGATAGAAAACCTAAAATTCGGAATATTTAATTCCTTAATTAAATTAATGTCGTCCTGATAACAATTGTAGAAATCACAAGCAGTTATAGCATGATGTCCGTTTTTGATTTTTCCTTTTTGAGAAGTAAAAACATCCCAGATAGAAGAACCTTTTCCATCGGCATCGTGTGCACCTTCAATTTGGAAAGCGGCGGTAGAAACACCCCACAAGAAGTCGTTACCAAATTGGTTTTTGTTCAAAAAAGAGCTTTCAATTTTATTCATTCAATACTGCTTTCCTTTATTTATAATGGTTTATTAATGTAGGAAAGAAGATTGCATTGCTCTTAAAAAAAGCCATTCTTTGAATGATACTAGGAATTTTAGATTAAAGAATTTCATAACGATTAGTTTTATATCAAATTAAGAAAACTAATGTGAAATTATTGTAAAGTGATTATTATCAAATGATTAAATATGAAAAAGGGAAGATAATCAATCTTCCCATCCGCATAGTGTTAAGCCTAAACCTTGTGCTTGTTTAAGTGATGTTTTTACCGTTCCATGACTGCAAGCACTTAAGCCACGGCAGTTTTCATTATAATGGTATTTTTTTGCACCAGTAGGGCCACAAATATAGACGTTGGTTTCTGGTGGACTAAATGAAGTTGCAAAAACAAAAAGTAACAGTAAAGTATATTTCATTTAGATATTTTTTATTTGACAATTAATTGATATTCGTTTCCTTTTTTATCAAAAGCTTTTAATTTCCCGTATGAAACCCATTCTGTATTGATTTCGATTTCTGGAATCGTATCAGTTGTTAAAATTCCGGCGCCGTATTTTCCCGAAACATTTATATTGCCAGAGACAGAATCTCCTGCGCTATTTATTCCTTTTACATCATAATTGTACTCATAATTTCCAGGGTTTCCTGTTCTATATTCGTACTGATAAGTTTTATTTACGTGATATGTTCTGGCTTCTTGGGGAGTGATTGTCTTTCGATCATCCGCAGTAATTACCGATTTATAAAATGAATTTACTTGAGGCAATGGAGGCGGAGAGGCGGCTTTCTTACACGAATAAAATGAAAATAATAAAAGTAAGATGAGGTAGTTTTTTTGCATAGGCAACGTGGTATTTAGTGAGCTGAAAAATTCTGTTTTTTATTGTTTTATTGCTTCATCTATTTTGTTAGATAAAAAGACATTTCCCAAAATACCAAAGCCAATAGTTTTGGTTTTTCCATCGACAGTAACATCTGTTGTCGAAAAAAGAATGTAATTTGATGAAGAAACTATATTGTCTACGAGCATGTTTACCATCGATTGTGCTAGAGCATTTCCTAGCATTCCTCCAGCATTTGACATTTCATCGTCCTGCGTTGTATTTTCTTTATCCATTTCTTTTTCTAAAAATGCATTCATTTTCAGTTTTACTTCTTCTTTATGTTTTTCAGTTCCAGGATTAGTAAGTGCAGCGACCAATAAAATCAAGCAAAGTCCGGCAATTATGTAATGTTTAGGTTTCATAGTGTTTTGATTATGGGTTAGTAATTTTTGTGATGCGATAAATCTAATTAGAATTAAATTTTTTAAAATGAGTACTTATACGGGATTTAATTCTGTTTCGTAAAGAGCCACCGTTTCTAGTAATTCTTTTTCGTATTGATAAATATCATCAATGGATGAAATTGCAATTTTAGCTTCCGTTTTATTATTGTTGAAAAGGCTTATGTATTTTTTACCGCTGTTTAGGTGAAGTCTGCAAAGAGGTTTTCGATTATTATCATCCAACAGTATTCCAAAATAGGATTGAGTATCGCGAGATACAATTCTAGCAACTGGCAGTTTTCGGCGTAAAATGGCAACTACTATGCGATAAGCGTCAAGTTCTTCTTCGGTTGTAACCACTTTGCTGTCATCTTCAACCGAGATAATTTCTTCATCTTGCTGTTTAATAGTTTCTTTGCTTAAAGCCGCATTTAAACGATCATTAATTTTGTCATTAATAAATTGGCTAACTGATTTTTGAACTAAATCTTTAAATTCATCCACAACTTTTTCCGTCAGTCTTCCTGCATATATTTTGCTCGCGAAGAGTTTTGTAAAATCATTTGAAGGGCTTTCTAATTCAGCGTTGATAAGCTTTTTAATTTCCTTAATGTATTTTAATGAACTTGCATTGCTTACAATATTATTAACATCAAAATTCGCTTTATGAAATTTTGCAATTTCGTTTATAGTATTTTCTTTTAAATTGCAGATATCAAATTCTAAAAAAGGCTTTTCGTCCATTTTGTTTTGGTCGTCCAAATCGGTAAAAAACTGATACTGGATTCCGTTTGTTAAAAGTGCAAATCGAGTTTTGGTCACGTGGAAATAACGGAATAACTGAGAATTATGAACGGTAAGTTTTTCTTTCCAGCTTTTGCATTCTACAATGATAATAGGTTCTCCATTTTGAAAAATAGCATAATCTACCTTCTCTCCTTTTTTTAAGCCAAGATCGGCTGTAAATTCTGGAACTACTTCTAGCGGATTAAAAGCATCGTATCCTAAAGCATGTATAAAAGGCAGTACAAAAGCGTGTTTTGTAGATTCTTCGGTTTCAATTTTACTTTTCAGCTGATTTATTTTATCAGCTAATGATTTTAGTTGAATGTTCATTTCCATAGGTTTGTAGTTTTAAATTGATAACCTCAAAAGTAAAACCAATCAAAACCAGTATTTTACGGAAAACCATAATCCGATATTTTAATTTTTGGAAATAAAAAAAGCTCCCAAAGGAGCTTTAATAATAAGTGAAAAAGGAACTTAAATTATTCCCATATCTTTTGTGATCGAAACCAAATGAATGGTATTATTAGCTTTAAAAAAGTCTTTTAGCTTTGCTAATCTTTTTTCCATAGCACTTTTGCTATTTGGTTTTATATCATTGCTTTTAAATATTTCTATAATCTCATCTTGAGATGTTCCGTCAGATAAATATTTTAAGATTTTAATATCTACATCGTCTATTTCGTAATTGCCTTTTTCCTGAAGCGCAGAAGCAACTTCTTGCGAAATAAATTTTTGATCGGAAGACGAAATTATGGTCAATGCTTTTTTGAGATCCTCAATACTATTTCTGCCTTTTAGAACAAAAGCGTTAATTTCTGAATCTTCAAAAAGTGATTTTATACGAGCACTTTTATCTTCGATAGAGTAGGCGATGATTTTAATCTCAGGCTGCAGTTCACGAACTTTTCGAATCAGCTCATCACCGCTGCCGATTTTTACTTCACGATGGTCTTTTTTAAACGAAAGATCGCTAATCAATAAATCGTATGGCTCATTATCCTGAATCGCTTTTCTTATTTTAAGAAAGGCATCGTCACAATATTTCGCATGCTGAAAATTGACAATGTTGAAATCATTCAAAGTTTGTTGTACAGCTAAATTGAATTCTTCAAAATCCTCGGCTATTATTACTTTTTTAAACATAGGCTTTTATTTAGACATTGTTATTTTTACTTTAAAACCTTTATCGGGTTTAGTGTCAAAAGTAATAGTTCCTTTTATGGCCAAAATACGGTTTTCCATATTTTGCAAGCCATTTTTTATAATTTTATTTTTATCGGCTCCTTTGCCATTATCGGTATAATCTATAAATACTGTTTTTCCGTTGCTTTCAAATTTTACTACAACTATTGATGCTTGACTGTGCTTTTTCATATTAACCATCAATTCCTGTAGAATTCTATGAATCGTAACTTTTTTAAACTCATCAACCAAATGCCAATTTACTTTTTCGATATTGTTAATAATAACGTTGGTATGGTCACTATTGTAAGTAGAAAGCATTTCTTTTAAGTTAGATGCAAAATTGGTCTTGGTGTCGATAGTATTATTCTCTCTCGAAATACCACGTACTCGCGCATAAATATGATCTAGTTTTTGAATTAAAGTTTCCTTCGTATTTTCAATTTCTAATGGTTGTGTCTGGGTGAAAGTAATGGTGTTAAAAACATCATTGGCTAGTTCGTCGTGAATGTCTTTGGCAATTCGGGTTTCAGTATCATAAGCTGTTTTTAGTTTTATGGTTCTAGTTTTGTTTTGATGATTTTTCTTTACAAAAAATAAAACAATACAGAGAATAATGAATCCAGAAAGAAATAATATTTTTTGATTTTCGGCTTTTTGCAGAGCAACTTCATTCTCTACATTCTCTAAACGAAGTTTTTGGTTTTCTTCCTTTTCTTTTTTTGAGTCGTATTTAATTCGGGCAAATTTGTTTTTAAAATTGTTTCGAACTTTTATTATGCTGTCGTTTAAAAAAATAAATTTTTGAGCATAAGCATTTTGAGCTTCAGAATCGTTTGAAATGAGAAAAGATAATGCTTTTAAGCGCTCGTCGATACTACGCAGTTTTGTCGCAATTTCGTATGCTTTTGTGGCATATGCATTTGATTTCTGAATATTGAATTTTGAGTAATATTGAGCGAGGTGAAGATTGCTTCCGATAATGCCGTATAAATCCTGAGCTTCATTTCTAATTTTAAGGCCTTCCTGCATTAAAGCGAGTCCCTTATCTGTATTGCCAATTTTAAAATAGGTAAAACCCAGATTGTCTAAAACACGTGCTTTACTTGTTTTTGAAATTTGGTTTTCATTTAAAATCGATTCTAAAATCTGAATTGCTTTTTCATACTTTTTCTGTTCAATGTAAATGACAGCAATATTATTTAGAGGAGAAAATTTAGAAACATTATTTTCAGCATCTTTTATTGCCTCGTTGTAATAATAAATAGCATCATCATAAAGTGCGAGTTCTTTGTCTGCAATTCCGAAAAAATTATTTATGGAAACCGTATAAATATCTTTCTTTTTGACATATGGAAGAGCTTCTGTAAGTGTTTCTTTGCTTCCATAATAATCCCCATTTATCTGTTGGATAGAAGCCATCTGAATTAAATTGTAAACGATATTGGCGCTGTCTTTTAAAATTTCAAAATCTAATTTTGATTTATTAAAATTGAAAAAAGCACTGTTGTAATTTTTGTTTTGCAGATTAGTAATGCCTAAATCTCTTAATTTAAAAGCTTTCTCACGGTTGAGGTCTACTTTAGCAGGTGCAATTGTTTTTTCTTTGCAAGAAAAGAAAAAGAGAATGATTAGCAGATAAAAAAACGGGGATCGTAACATAAATCTTACTTTCCCCGAAAATAGTAATTTATTATAAACTACAGTTTTTTTTCCAAAATTTTAAATTATTTTTTTGGCGGTGGTGGCACCACAACTGGATCGTCGTCTGGTCCGGTAGCCTGCATATCTTTCGCCGGAGCTGTATCCTTTTTTACTTCCGTTTTGTCTTTAGCTGTTTCGAATTCATCAGCAGTGCAAGAAAATAATGTAGTTGTCAACAGGGTAAATGCTCCCCATAAAAAAATCTTTTTCATAATTGAATTTTTTAGATTGGTTATAGGCATTGCTGTTCAGAACTTTTCTGAATTATGCCATTTGATGGGAAGTGAGGAGTATGTAGGGCCGTAAGATTTTCATCTATACTTCCCAGATAGAATCTATCTTACGGTTTTCCATACTCGTTGACTAAACTAGTTTTGTACATTTGTTTTGACCTGCAGATCAAAGCGCTAACTAATTTTGTTGAGGCAAAGTAACAATGGTTTTGAGCCTGTGTTGATACGGATTTCCGGGATTTCCGATTAAGTTTTATAAAATCCCTATTGATCCTTATAAATCCTTAAAAACCCAAAAAAATGAAGCCTATGAATAACAATACTTTGGAAGATTTATATAAAAAAGCCATTAAAGAAAAATATGAAGAAGTAAAAAATGGTGATGACTTTTATTTTTTGAACGCTCCAACAAGAGGAAAACTAAATAAGTTATGTTGGGAAAAATTTGCGAATAATGATATGCATTCAAATGATTTGAATGTGTTCAATTCTTTACTTGGGCTTTCTTTTGATATTAGTGCAAAAAAAAAGTTTAAGCAAGAGACTGATCTATTTAGACCAGTAGAAAAATTTTTTAAAGGAGAAACAGATCCAGATAAAATCGATGTTGTTGATATGGCAGCAATTTTGGTAGATTTTAATCCTAGACCTTTTAATAAATTTAGAAAAGAAATTGATCCAGAGAATTTGAAATTGATTGAAGAGTTAAGAGACACCAAACATTATAAACCTGAATTTTCTTCTGTTGGTTTTAGTAATGATGCCGACATCGAAAAACTTCCTAGTTCGAAAAATGAGGAAGAAGAAAAAGAAAAACCATACGTACCTCTGCCATTTATTACCAACGACAGTTATGCTTTTAATAGAGTAGGACAAGAAAATGTAAAGACTACTAAATCTGAAGTAAATTTTAAAGAGATTGATGATGTTAAAAGAGATCAATCTAAATGGAATGATCCTGAATCACAGAAATCCGAAACAAAGAGAGAAAAGTTTTTTAGGAGAATGAGGCAACTCCTATTTGAAAATTTTCTAAAGCGATTAGGAAAAACAGCAATGATTACTGTTTTAATTTTTTGCTCAATTGGAGGTGTGGTCTATTTTGCCTTCTTTCAAAAACAATGTATGCAATGGTCAAGCGATCATTATGAAAAAGTAAGTTGTGATTTGGAAGTGAATGGTTTAGGAAGTTTTAATGTTGTAGAACCTTTTGATAAAACTGTTTTTGATTTAAAAAAGATAAAAGTATGTGACACGACGCCATTTTTTGACAAAAATGGAGAAGCTATTGTCTGGTATGGCAAAACAGCAAATGGAATAGACTTCTTTAATGGACATGGAAGACATCCTGAGAATAATAGCTCTTTAAAACCTGTAACGAGATATATTTTGAATAAATATGTAAAAAAGTAAAAAACTATTAAAATGCGATTTATGTAAAATATTCGCAGAATCATGAAATTTTTTGTAAGTATATACTTTTAATTTAGCATTATTGAATTAAATTAATAAAAAACAAAGAAATCATGAAAAATAGAAACTTTTTATTCGTATTAGCCTTAAGCGCGGGAATGTTCGTAACCTCTTGTAGTAACGACGATAATGAAGGAGAAACAATAGTTCCAATTCAAGGGAAATATAATCTAAGCCAGACAGGAACAATTGTTAATGGACAGGAAGTGTTAGTTGATGCTCCGCAGAATCAAGCAGGATGCAACAGAGATTATTTAGACTTAAGATTAAGTAATGCAGCAGTTATTGGTGATTATGATGGAAGTAATTGTGCTTTGACAGAAACTACGGGTACTTATGTAAGATCTCATAACGATTTGACTATTACTGTTGGAAATGTAAGTTCTACTAGCGATATCATGAATCTTACCAACAAAGAGCTAAAAATTAAAGACAAAACAACAGGTGTAATTACTGTTTATACTAGATAAAATTTGTTTTGTGATAATTTCAATTTCCTTTGAAATGGAAAAACGGAAACCGCTTATTTGCAGTTTCCGTTTTTTTATGGAATTTGGAGTTTAGAATTTGAAATTTGAAATTTGAGAAACTTTTATTTTGCAGGAATATAAATATCAAAAGAAGCTCCTTGATTCTGAATACCCGAAGCAGTGATGATTCCGTTATGGTTTTCAATAATCTTTTTCACAATTGCCAGCCCGATTCCAGTTCCATTGTAACGATCTCTGCCGTGGAGGCGCTGGAAAACTTCGAATATTTTTTTGTTGTATTGTGCTTCAAAACCAATTCCGTTATCTGAAACTTCTATGTGGCAATATTTTTTGGTAGGAATCAGTTTTTCATTTTCTAAATCTTTCCCTAAAGCAATTTTACTTCTAATTTTAATTACAATCGGAATATCAGGATTTGAGAATTTTAGCGAATTACTGATAAGGTTATACAATAGTTGTTTGAATTGAAACGGAATAATATTAACTGCAACACTTTGTTCAATTTCAATTACAGCACTTTTCTGATCCAATTCTTCGGTTAAATCTTCTTTTACCTCATTTATAATTTGGGCAAGATCTGTTTTTATAAAAATACGTTCTTGAACGTTTGTTCTAGAATAAGCTAATAAATCATTAATCAAAGTCTGCATTCGCTGTGCAGCGTTTTGCATTCTTTTAAATTTATCTTTTCCGTTTTCTGATAAATTTTCAGCTTCTTTCTCAATAATCTGAGAAGCAAAAGTCTGTATTTTTCTCAGCGGTTCCTGCAAATCATGACTTGAAATATAGGCAAAAGACTGGAGTTCTTTGTTCATTTCTTCTAACTCATTGTTTTTTTGAGCCAGTTCTAATGCATTCATTCTTAGTTTGTCTTCGTCTTTCTTTTTTTCGGTTAAATCGTGTGTTACTTTAGAGAAACCAATAACTTCTTTTTGTTTATTATGAACGGCTGTTATTACAACACTTGCCCAAAATAGACTTCCGTCTTTACGTGCGCGCCAGCCTTCATGTATAACTTTTCCTTTTTCTCTCGCAGTTTGCAGCAGTTTTTGTGGAAGATTGTTTTTCTGGTCTTTTTCGGTATAAAACACAGCAAAATACTTTCCGATGATTTCTTCGGCTTTATAGCCTTTTATTTTTTCGGCACCAGTATTCCAATTTTCAATAATACCATGGCTATTCAAATATAAAATAGCATATTCCTGAACCTCTTCTACCATCAAATGGTAACGCTCCTCACTTTTACGAAGCGATTCATTAATCTGGATTAGTTCTCTAGTTCTGGCTGTAACCTGCTGTTCAAGTTCATGTGTAAAAGCTTTCTCGGTATGAATATCAGTAAAGGCACCGACCCATTTTACAATTTTATTATCGGGGCCAAATACGGGCTCTCCAATAACTGTATGCCATCGGTATGAGCCATCTTTTCTACGCATTCTCACGTCACAGCGGTACATTTCTCCCGTTGCGAGTGAATGCTGCCAGATTTTGATATTTTCTTCGAAATCGTCGGGGTGAATCATTTTCTGCCATGATCCTTCTATTCCAGGTTCAATTCCAGTATATTCAAGCCATCTTCCAGAAGTGAAAAGAGCATTTCCATCGGCATCGGTTTCCCATATTAATTGCGGAATACTTTCAGTAAGCAATCTGAATCTCTTCTCGCTTTCTTCTACTTTTGTACGAGCCAAGACTTGAGCAGTAACTTCTGTGGCAATTGCGGCAACGCCAGAAATAGTGCCATCTGCTTCTCTTAAAGCTTCGTAAACAAAATTAATATAAGTGTTTTCGGTTTGACCATTTCTATTTAAAGGAACAAAAAGTTCTTCTGTAACGACTTTTTTGCCAGAGATAAAAACGCTTTGAAGAATTTCATCAAGTCCTTGTTTTTTCAATTTAGGAAGAGCCTCAAAAATAGGTTTGTTGATTATGTTTTCTGCTTTTGCGTTCCAAAGACGAAGCATTTGTTCGTTGGCAATTTCAACAACATGATTTTCACCTCTAAAAATGCACATTGCCACAGGAGCCTGCATAATATTATTGACAAATCGGGCATTACTTTCCTGTAAAGCATCTGCAACAATTTTCTTTTCGGTGGTTTCGATAACTGTAACGAGAATTCCGCCAATAGAACCGTCTTCTACTTTTATGGGGCTATACGAAAAATCAAAAAAACAATCTTCTGTATAGCCATTTCGATGCAAAGGAACTTTAAAATCAGGAAAACTCACAGCATGTCCTTTCATAACATCAGAAAACATTGGTCCGATGGTATCCCAGATTTCTGCAAATGTATCTTTAGAACTTCCGCCCAAAGCATCAGGATGTTTTGAAGTGCCAAGAATAGGACGAAAAGCATCGTTGTATAATTGAATGTAATTTTTTCCCCACGCAATGTACATTCCAAACGGATTGCCGAGCATCATTGCGGTCATTGTTTTCAAACTTTGCGGCCATTTTTCGGGATCACCCAAAGAGGTTTTGCTCCAATCTGTAGAACGAATTAATTCTCCCATTTCTCCACCTTCGGAAAGAAAATAATGTTCCTTTTTTTTATGGCTCATTTCCAAAGAAGATTAAGGTTGCAGTATGAAATTAGCTCTTTCGGGCTGTCTAAAGTTATTTTCTGATGCAATTGTCAGTGCTTTTTCGATTACGTTTTTAAGCTTAGAAAAATCACCCGGTTTTCGAATATAATAAGAAGCGCCTTTTTGATAAAGTTTGTTTACTATTTCACTATCAAGCGAAGTAGAGAAAATAATTATAGGCAGATTTTTTAGATTTTCGTCATCTTTTATTTCATCCAAACATTCGATGCCGTTTTTTCGTGGCATATTTAAATCCAAAAAAAGAACTTCTGGAAGATTAGAAATATTACTTTGTAAATAATCCATTAATTGTACGCCGTCATGAACCGTTAAAAGATCGGCGCTGATAGCTATTTCGTCGAGAGCTTCTTTAAAGAAAAGACAATCGTCTTCGTCATCGTCAGCAAGTAAAAGATAGTAATGCTCTTTACTCATTTTTTAATCTCCTTATTTTAAGTTTGCTTCGATAAATTTAACTTTTTTCGGCAAGATTTCCTGATTTTTTATGAAGAATGTTTTTCAAAAGCTCAAAAAAAGCTGCTTTTAAATCTATATTTCTTCCTTCTAAACAATTTTATTTCAACAATGACGTTTTATTAATTCTTACCATTTTTTCGTCAGAAAATTATTTTGAAACTTCGTTTCTTTTTCGAAAAAGCAAAAGTAAAAACGCTCTGAAGCCTTTTAAAATCTAGTCTTTTCAATTCCAAATTCTACAATTTTAGTGTATACCGTATCCAGAAAGTGTGAAATAATTACACACTATTTTTTATGCCTTTTTTTCTAAAATGCTCTATACCAGTTTGAAAACGTATTGGCACGTCGCTTGCAAAATGTGTTAATGTCAAAATCTTTGATGTGTTTGTTTTTTTATTGTTTCTCAAATAAGAGTCGCAAATAATTAGAAAAGAAAAGATTTTTACTAAAAGCCACATTAAGCAAATTAAAAAAGGAGTATAAGCATGGAAAGCGAAACAATTATCTCAGAACAATTTTACGCGAACAGCAGTTCGGCGATCAGCGAAAAAACAATAAACGGTTCTTTTTTTGGAACTAAACAAAAATCACAAAAAATACATGTAGAAAGACCAACAAGTCCGTTCGGGTTGGCAGTTCTTATCGGAACTTTTTTATTACTACTAGCAGGTGTTGGAGTAGTATATTTATTGCAAGACGATTTTGAACAATTTCATTTTGAAAGAATTGCTTCAACTTGGGGATTACCATTCTTAATCATAACTACCATTTTATTCTTTTATCAGGCAGGTGTTTTCTTGTATAGCTCTTATCTGTATTTAAGATATAAAGCAGTTCCATCAGTATCAGATGATTTGTTGCCAACTTGTACGATTATCGTTCCAGCTTATAATGAAGGAAAATTAGTTTGGGACACTTTATTGAGTCTTGCAGACAGCGATTATCCAGCAGAAAAACTACAGCTTTTGGCTATTGACGATGGAAGTAAAGATGATACTTGGTACTGGATGCAAGAAGCAAAAGCAAAATTGGGAGATCGTGTAACGATTTTTCAGCAACCAAAAAATCAAGGAAAACGTCAGGCATTATACAGAGGTTTTAAATTAGGAACAGGAGAAATTTTTGTCACTGTAGATAGCGATTCTATTGTAAAAAAAGATACTTTAAGAAACTTGGTTAGTCCGTTTGTGGCAAACAAAAAATGTGGTGCCGTTGCAGGAAACGTTCAGGTTTTGAACAATAAAAAAGCGATTTTGCCAAAAATGTTGAATGTGAGTTTCGTAATGAGTTTTGAATTCCAGCGTTCTGTTGAAAGCGAGTTAGGTTCTGTATTATGTACTCCTGGTGCCTTAGCAGCGTACAGAAGAGATGCTGTATTTAACTGTCTTCCAGAATGGATCAATCAAACTTTTATGGGCGAACCATCAGATATTGGAGAAGACCGTGCTTTGACTAATATGATTTTGAAACAAGGTTTTGAAGTTAAATTTCAAAGAAATGCAGTGGTATTAACAAATGTTCCTGAAGAATACAAAGGTCTATACAAAATGTTCATAAGATGGGCGAGAAGTAACGTTCGTGAAAACCTTATGATGGCAAAATATGTTTTTACAGATTTTAGAAAAGGATCAAAATTTGGCGCGAGAATGCTATTCTTAAACCAGTTCTTTAAAATTGCAATGACATATCCGTTTTTATTATTTATGTTTTACTTTATTGCAGTTCACCCAGTATTATTTTTAAGTTCTACATTATTGGCAATCTTAATTTTTTCAAGTTTTTCAATGGCGTTTTACGCAAAAAGATACACGCTTTCAGAATCATTCTGGGCTTATTCATACAGTGTTTTTTACACTTTCAGTTTATTCTGGATTGCGCCTTATGCCATTGCAACAGCCAACAAAAAAGGCTGGTTGACAAGAGGTTTATAAAAAGTACACTTTCACTCTATATAAAACTCCACCCAAGAAGATTCCCGTTGCAAACTTTTGCAGCGGGTTTTTTATGCGTTTTTATTTGAATCCAAAGTTGCAATAATTTGCTTTTTCATGGTCGTATTGATATAATCTAAAGCCTCAGCATAAGAAATCGAATAACGTCTTTCTATATTCTGAAAATGTTCTGGAAAACTGCTTAAAATTTTATCATAATAAATATTCAACTGTTTTTCTGAAGGCATTTCATATTTCAAGCGAAGCTGAAATCTTCGCAATAAAGCACTGTCAATTATTTCGTAATGATTAGTGGCACAAATCAATAAACTATCAGAAGGGAAATAATCAAAAAGTTGAATAATGGTATTGACCAAACGTCTCATTTCGCCTACGTCTTTATCGTCGCTATCTCGGCTTTTTCCGATCTGGTCAAATTCATCTAAAAACAAAACCGCCCTTTCTCTGATAGCTTTATCAAAAATAGCTTTCAGATTCTTAGAAGTTTCGCCAATTCTAGAATCGACAACCGTACTTAGGTTTACAATAATAATGTTTTTGCCTAACGTATTGGCAATCGCTTTTGCCGTTGTCGTTTTACCGCAGCCAGAACTTCCGTGCAATAAAATTTTATTATCAACCTTAAGATTGTATTTTTTTAATTCTTCGATATATTGATGTTCTTTGATAATCTGAAGCAAAGCGGCTTTATTTTCATCACTAAAAAATAAATCGTCTAAAGCAATTTTTTCAGTATCAATTACGGTAAGATCATTCAGGTTCATCTGCGTATTATTTGCTGCAAAATTAAGTTTTATTCTGCAATGTTTTCGTTCCAGATTTCTTTTCCTAAAAAGCGGTTTCCGAATATCGAAGTGCCAATTCGTACCATATTAGAACCCTCGGCAATGGCAAGCTCCAAATCTTGTGACATTCCCATAGAAAGCTTTAAATCGGTTAAACCTTCAATTTCTTCTGAATAAATTTCATCGCGAATAGTTCTTAAAAGTCTTAGAGACGGAATCATTTTCTCTTTCTCAACATCCAATAAACCAATTGTCATTAAACCTTTAATATTGAAGGTTTCGTAAGTTTTAATTTTTTTAATGAAAGATAAAACTTCTTCTGGTGGTAATCCAAATTTGCTTTCTTCGTAAGAGGTGTTGACTTGCACAAAAACATCTAATTTTCTATTCTGGTTCTGAAGCTGTTTATGCAATTCATCAGCAAGATTTATTCGATCCAACGACTGAATACAAGTCGCATATTTCAAAACATCTTTTACTTTATTAGTTTGAAGATGTCCAATAAAATGGCGTTCGACTGGAAGATTTTGCAAAATATCATTTTTATCTCGCAATTCTTGCATTTTGTTTTCTCCCATTAAAGTTTCTCCGGCTTCAATCGCAATTCGAATTTTTTCTGCAGGAACCGTTTTGGTCGCCAATAAAAGCTGAACATCATCAGGATTTCTGCCAACAATTTTGCAAGCATTTTCAATACGCTGATGCACTTTGATTAAATTAAAAATTATATCGTTTTTCATACTGCAAAACTATGGCTAAACTAGAAAAACCAACTGGACCAGTACATCTCAAAAAATGAAAAAACTGGATGATTTTCAACTTTTAAATCCAATGTAAATTTGCACCATAAAACAATAAACTTAGTCCCTTAGCGACTTAGTAACTTAGAAACTTAGAAAATGAAAATAGCAGTTTGGGATACTTATGTAACCCGCAAAGACGGAAAAATTATGCACTTTGATATTTTGGTTGATGAAAATATTAACGATGCAGAACAAGTATATGAGTACGGTAAAATATACTTGAAAAGTGTTTCACAGGAAGGACAGACTTTATCTTCTAAAGAATGCCGTTTCTGCCACATAGACAAAGCGCCGATTGAAGTTGAAAATCAGATTCGGGCAAATGGGTTTTCTATTATTGAAATGGAAAATTGCAATTAAATTAATTTAAACACATAGAAACATAGATTAATATATTTATTTGAAAAAGGTTTAAAAAAAAATGACTCATCATTTAACACATAGACTATGTGCTTTAATATAAGGAAACGCCTTTCAACAGTAACAAAACTATGTTTCTATGTGTTTAAAAAAAAATTATAAAAGTTTAGCAAGCACTCTAATTCCTTCTTCCATTTGTTTTTCTGAAAGAGAAGCATAACCCAGACGAAAACCTTTAATGGTTTCATCAAAACTAAATCGGCTTGGGCTCATGATCTGAATTCCTTGTAATTTTAGCTTTTCGAAAATCTCAAGAACATCAATTTCTTCTTTTGGAACAATCCAAAAAGCAAGTCCGCCTTCAGGTTTTGTAAAGGTGATTTTATCTTGAAGATATTGATTTAGCAAGCTTTCAAAATAGTCTCTTTTGTTTTTGTAAACCAAATTGGCTTTTTTAAGATGACGTTTTATTTTACCTTCGTTGATGAGGTTTAAAATTGCTTCTTCCATAATGTTATCGCCTTGAACATCAATGATTTTTCTGTGATTTCCAATCTTCTGAATATTTTCATGAGAACTGGCTAAATATCCAATACGAAGCGCTGGCGCAACAATTTTACTGAAAGTGCCAATATAAATATAGTTTTTCAAAGCCGAATAGCTCGAAATAGGAAGTATTGGGCGCTGTCCAAAATGAAACTCATTATCATAATCGTCCTCAATAATCGTAAAATTATATTGATTAGAAAGTTCAATAAGTTTTAATCTCTTTTTTAGAGAAAGCGTTACCGTGGTAGGAAATTGATGATGAGGGGTAACATAAATGGCTTTAATGTTTTTATGCTGCAGATATTTTTCGACCTGATCAATATCCAATCCGTCCGAGTTTACATTTACGGGAAGTAATGTTGCGCCAGCATTTTCAAAAGCTTCCCAAGCAGGTTTATAACCTGGATTTTCGACCAAAACATAATCGCCAGATTTTAAAATACAATGTGAAGCAAGATACATAGCCATTTGGCTTCCGCGTGTAATACAGATTTGATCTTGCGAAATACTCATACCACGTTTGAAGTTCAGCATTTGAGCAATAGATTTTCTAAATTCCAAATTTCCCAATTCACTGCTATAACCCATAATCTGCCAGCGCGATTTTCGGCTGAACAATTCTCGATACGCTCTTGCCAAATCATTCATTGGTGCAAGACGGCTGTCGGGAAGTCCATCATCAAAAACTAAGAAACTTTTAGGTTCTTCAATAACAATTTTCGGATCTATTTTATTTTCTGATAAATGATTGATGGTTGGAAGTGAATCTGTTACAAATGTTCCTTTTCTATCAATTGTTACGAGCCAGCCTTCGGCAGTTAGAACATCTAAAGCTTCTACAGCCGTATTTCGATTTACTTTCAATAACTCGGCTAGCTGTCTGCTGCCTGGAAGTGCATTTCCACTAACTAGTTTTCCGGTTTTTATAGCATCAATTACAGCATCGGCAATTTGCAGATAAATGGCTTTATCTGATTTTTTATCAAGCTGAATTTCTAAAGGCCAAGGGCGAAGCATCTGGACTGTTTGCTATTGGTGAAATGAGTTTCTTCGGTAGTCCAAAATTAACTTTTTTTAACGAAAAAACGATATTATTTGTATTGAAAAAAAATCTTATTTTATTGTTTTTTAGACTTTTACGAAACATTTTTTTAGAATTCTCATTTTAATTTTACACTGTCAAATAATTGATTTGTAATGGTTTAAAAATGGAAGTCTTATGAAAATAGTGAATATAATATTTCTGATAACAGCATGTGTTTTTGGAAATCCAAAACCAAAAGAAAAAAATGCAATAAACGGTTCTGAAGAAGAACGTTTTAATCAGGAGATAGAAAATGTTAAAAAAATGATTGCCTCTGGCGCTTATAATTCTAAAACCGCATTCTTTATCGATATGAGAATTAAATCGGGTAAAAACAGATTCTTTGTTTATGATTTAGAAAACAATACAGTAATTGATGAAGGTTTAGTTGCAAATGGTGCAGGTTCTGAAACAGGTATAAAAGGAGAGTTGAAATTTAGCAATGAGCCCAATTCAAAATGTACATCGCTTGGGCGCTATGCCATAGGAAAATCGTATAAAGGAATGTTTGGTAAAGCCTATATTTTAAAAGGATTGGATCAAACCAATAATAACGCGGTTAAGAGAATGATTGTTCTGCATTCATATTCTGCAGTTCCAGAAGGAGAACAGGACCATTATATTTCCCTTAGCCAAGGTTGTCCAATGGTAAGTGAGGTATTTTTTAAAAGGCTCGAAAAAATAATAGACAGTTCGAAGTCGAATATTATCCTGAACATTTATTATTAAGCGGAAAGAATGTTTTTTAAGGGAAACTAGATTTGAACGCAGATAAAGCAGATTCGCTATCGCGAAAACGCAGATTAACGCAGATTTTTTAAATCAGTTTTTTTCCGTGTCTTCGCGATAGCGAATCTGTTTTTATCCGTGTCTAATTTTGTGTTTTTTTTTTATTTAGGAAATTTTGAGTTAAAAAAGAAAGTCTGAAAAAACTCAAATTTAGATTTAAAGAAATTGGCTACGTCATTTTTTTGAAATTTAATAAAAATACAATTTTAACGTAACAGCAATTTAAATCTGATATTTTAAAAAATTCATTTTATTTTAATCATGAATCTTACTTAAGCTTAAAAAATAAAGAAGTTTCGTAGTTAGAATTGAAAAATATACAAAGTTATTCCACTTGTAAAATTAAGGTTTATTGCAAAGATAAAAAGGTGTTGTCGAGAACAAATTAGGATTATTAACGGAATTTATTAAGTTTGTTGCGAATTATTCAATCTCCATAAACCGCTATCATTGCCAAATTCCGTCTTAAATCAGGATCAGATATTAATCGATCGTCTTCGTGACGGCGATGAATTGGCATTGACAGAATTGTATAATAGATTTTGGCAGGCACTTTTTATGTCTGCTTACAATGTGATTAAAGACAAAGAATTGTGTGAAGATATCATTCAGGATATTTTCATGAATATCTGGCACAATCGTGAAAAAATCGAAATTCATATTTCGCTAAAAGGGTATATGTATGCTTGTGCGAGATATCAGGTTTTTAATCATTTGAGAAAAAACAAAGACAAAGTTCATGTCGAACTTTTTGATGATTTAGAAAAGCGTTTCTTATCTACAACTCCAGAAACACAGTTAATGCACAACGAATTGGTGCAACAGCTGAATTTAATTATCGAATCGCTTCCAGAAAAATGCCAGGCCGTTTATAAATTAAGCCGTGAAGAACAGCTGAGTCATAAAGAAATTGCCGAACGACTTAATATTTCTACCAAAACAGTCGAAAACCATATTACAAAAGCATTGCACACCATTCGATCTTCTATGGGGGAAAGCATGAGTATGGCGATGATTTTATGGCTCTCAAAAAATATCTTTTAGCAAAATTAAAAATGAAGTGGTTGGGTTGACGATGTATGGTTTTTCTTCTTTTTTAATTCTTTTTCAAAAAAAATCAAAAAAAATACAATTTGGACTAGGGGGTATATTCCTTTTTGGTTACTTATCTCATATACTCCCGAAATAATACAATAAAAAATGAAAAAAGAGGATTTCTTACTGTTACTAAATAGATATCTTTCCGGTGATACCAATCTCGAGGAGAATAATAAATTATTGAATTATTATGAAAGTTTTCAGACAGATAAGGATTGGGACGAAACTTTAGGATCTAAAGATGAACTTGAACTCAAAATGAGAACCCGTCTGCAAAACGCCATTCAATCTGAAGAAACTCCAATAATACCAATTCAGCCATTCTATACCAAAACAGCTTTTAAACTGACTGCAATGGCGGCGTCATTGTTATTGCTGATTTCAATTTCATTAATAGTAAGCAAAACAAATCCGCTTAAGATTGAGACTCCGCAAGTAGCGCACAAAGAAATCTTAATCGGAAGCGATAAAGCGACTCTGACTCTGGAAGACGGTTCTGTAATTGCATTAGAAAAAGGAAAATCATATACCAAAGGAAATGCTTCTAGTAATGGAGAAAAACTAGTTTACAATTCAAACGGAAAATCTGTAGCGATTGCCAATAACCTTTTGACGATTCCGAGAGGCGGACAGTTTTTTGTACAGCTTGCCGACAGCACAAAAGTTTGGCTAAATTCTGAATCGCAATTAAGATATCCTGTTGCTTTTGTTGACGGGCAAACCAGACAAGTAGAATTGGTTTATGGAGAAGCTTATTTTGAAGTATCGCCAAGCACCAAACATAAAGGTTCAAGATTTAAAGTGAAAACCCAAGAGCAGAATGTTGAGGTTATAGGAACCGAATTTAATATTAAGGCTTACAGAGACGAACCTGCTATTTATACCACTTTGGTAGAAGGAGTTGTTGCTGTGAGTAATGCAGCCAAAAAGCAAATTCTGACTCCGAACCAGCAGTCTAAAATAACTGAATATAACGGAAATATTAATGTTTCTGAAGTAGATGTTTACAATGAAATTTCTTGGAGAAAAGGCTTATTTGTCTTCAAAGGAATGCCACTAAAAGATATTGCGAGAGTATTGTCAAGATGGTATGATGTAGATATTGTATTTGCAGATCCAGCGCTTGGCAATGTTAAGTTTAATGGGGTTTTAAACAAGAATCAGAAATTAGAAGACATATTAACCACGATCAAGAATATTAATTTTATTAATGCCTATGAGAAAAAAGACAATAAAATTATAATTAAATAAAAAAGAAAAGGGATTAAAGTTTAGACCTCTCACCGTACTGCGCTTTATCCCTTTCTGTGTATCAACCAGTAAGTCAGTTTTATTAACCAACCAACCAATTAACATGTAAATTTATGAAATTTAAATTAACCAGTGCCTATTTCTATTTTAGAAAGCGGCTAATTATTAACATTATGAGAACTTTTATCTTCTTGTTTTGTACTACAATTTTTGGTTTTTCGCCCGTAAATCTATTTTCACAAAACACGAAAGTTGTAATTGCAGCTGATAAAACAGTATCTGTTGACGAAGTTTTTGACATCATTACAAAACAAACCAACTATACTTTTATTTATCAGGAAGATTTATTTAAAAAATTACCTAAAGTACATTTAAAAAAGGGAAAAATTAAAGTGAATGATTTATTGGAAGCCAGTTTTTCTAATAAGGATTTTGATTTTAGTTTTTCTGCTGGAAATACGATTATAGTAAAAGAACGAAAAGTTGAGAAAGTAGTCGTTGAATCTAAATTAATAGAAATTAAAGGAACGGTCACGAATGATAAAGGAGAGCCTATTCCTGGAGTTAACATCAGGGTAAAAGGTACAGGAGCTGCTGCTCAAACCGATTTTGATGGTAAATATAGCATCATGGCTCCAAACGACGGGCAGATTTTATTTACATATATAGGACATCGCGCGCAAATTGTTGATGTCAATAACAGAAAAGTAATTAATGTAAAACTTCAGGAAGAGCGAAAAGAACTTGAAGGAGTTGTTGTAAATACGGGAGTTACAGTTCGAAAAAAAGAATTGATAACTGGTGCAGTAACTATTTTTAAGGGAGAAGAATTAAGGCAGATTTCTACGCAAAATGCGGTACAAGCTCTAAAATCATTAGATCCGTCTTTTATTGTTATCAATAATAATATTGCAGGTTCAAACCCAAATATTCTGCCAACAATAGAGGTGAGAGGGCAGACAAGTTTAACAGCCAATCAGGTTGATAGCCAATTTAGAGATGATCCAAATCAGCCTTTGTTTATTTTGGACGGATTTCCAACCACTTTACAGCAGGTTGTCGATTTAGATATTAATAGAATTGCCAGCATCACTTTATTAAAAGATGCAGCTTCGACTGCGTTGTATGGTTCTCGTTCTGCAAATGGAGTTGTGGTTATTGAAACGAACAAACCTATCCCTGGAAAATTGCAATTTTCTTATGTATATAATTCATCTTATGAGTTAGCCGATTTGAGTGTTTATCATTTAATGAATGCAGAGCAAAAACTCGAATTTGAAAGACTTTCTGGAGTATATACCACTTCTAACCCCGCTTCTGAATTTGACTTTAAAGTACAAAAAGAATATCAAAGACGTTTGGCAGGTGTACGCAGCGGAATCAATACGTACTGGTTAAATGAGCCAATCCAAATGGGAATTACCTCTGGACATAGTTTGAATTTTGGTGGTGGAAGTGATGAATTCCGATTCAATATTGCCGGAAATTATAAAAAGCTTACAGGAACTATGAAAGGAACAGAGCATAACACTTGGGGTTACAACGCTTCTTTGACTTACCGAAAAAATAAATTGAGTATCAATGATAACTTTTTTGTTTCTGGAGGAGATAATCAAGAATCGCCTTATGGCTCTTTTGAAACTTGGGCAAAAGCAAGTCCCTATTATCCAAAATATAATGAAGATGGAATTATAACTCGTTATTTGGATGGTTCGTCATTACCATTAGAAGCAAAAAATATTGTGGTAAATCAGGCTCCTAATCCCCTTTACAATGTTTTCTTGGGAAGTTATGATAAATCAAACGTCTTCAATTTTACCAATAATTTTGCTATCAATTATGATGTAAGTTCACATATCAAAGCAACTGGAGCTTTATCGGTAACTAGAAATAGTACAATTTCAACTGTTTTTGTATCGCCAGATGACACTAGATATATTAAGGATATTGCAACTGAAAAAGGATCATACTTTAAAAATGAGGCAATTACTGATAAATGGAACGCCAATCTTGGTGCTACTTATTCTAATGTTTTTAATAATGTCCATTCATTCAATTACACTATTAGAGCCTCTGCATTAGAAACGAGAAACAATGCTTTTGGTACAACTCTAAGAGGATTTCCATTAGGTGTTGGAGGGAATCCTGCATTTGCTTTTGGTTACGAGCCAAATGGAAAACCTAAAGTATATACTGAGTTAATTCGAAGCGTTGATTTAACCAATCAGGTCAACTATGCTTACGACAGAAAATATTTGTTTGATTTCACACAGACAATTTCGGGAGCAACCAACTTTGGAACTAATAAAAAATATTCTCCATACTGGGGTATAGGTTTTGGATGGAATATTAATAATGAATTCAAAATGAACGAAAACATTGTCAATATTTTAAAACTTAGAGGAAATATTGGACAAACAGGAAATCAGAATTTAGTTGGTTTTGCTTCTTTTGATGTTTATAGTTATGATATTAATACTAATATTTTCGGTCCTGGATTAGCCATTTCTCAATTGGCAAATCCTAATCTGGAAGCGCAGAAAACGAAAGATTTATCAGTTGGATTAGACTTAGGAATGTTCAGAAACCGATTGACCGCAACATTGGGGGCTTACAGACGTAAAACTTCTCCACAAATTGTGGCTATCGACATGGCTGCTTCAACAGGAGTAAATTCATATCCATTAAATATTGGTTATTTAACTACAGAAGGAATAGAATGGAAAGTGAACTATAACTTTATTTATGACCTTCAAAAGAATTTTATCTGGGGTATTGGTATAATGGGAGCTTCGGGCGACAATAAATTAGGAGGTTTTAATAACGCTCTTTCTTCTCTAAATGAGGCTGCTCAAAAAACAACAAGTCTTACACGTTATTATGATGGGGCAAGTAGCAATGACCTTTGGGCTGTTCCTTCACTAGGAATTGATCCTGCAACAGGAAGAGAAGTCTTTTTGAAGAAAAACGGACAATCGACTTTTACATTAGACAAAAAAGACGAGGTGGTAATGGGGAATTCAAGAGAAATTGCTACTGGAGTTGTTTCGACAAACGTGAACTATAAAGGTTTCAGTTTCGGATTATTTGTACGATACAGTTTTGGTGCAGAAAGATTTAACAGTGCCTTATACAATAAAGTAGAAAATATTTCGAAGGATAACATTTTTGATAATCAAGATGCGAGAGCTTTTACAGATCGTTGGACTACACCAGGACAAATCGCACAGTTTAAAGCTATTGGTTTGACAAATGCTACTCCAATATCTTCTCGTTTTATTCAAAAAGACGATTATATCGCAGGAGAATCTATTCGTTTAGGATATCGAGTAACTGATAGAGCTTGGTTAAAAAGAGCAGGATTAACAGGATTAGGATTTAATGCTATTGCAAACGAGTTTTTCCTAGTGTCTTCTATGAAAGCAGAACGCGGTATCGATTATCCTTTTTCAAGAATTTATTCACTTAATCTAAACTTATCATTTTAATTAGTATGAAAAAGTATATATATAAAATTTCATTCCTTTTTCTAGTATCTCTTATAGCTGTTGGCTGTAGTGATTTTCTAGATGTGGTACCTCAGGATAAAATCTTAGAATCACAGATGTACAGTTCAGAAACAGGTGTTCAGAATGTGCACAACGGACTTTATCTGCAATTGGCTTCTAATAATCTTTATGGCAAACAGCTGACTATGGATGCCGTTGAGATTTTGGCACAGCAGTATAATATACAGTCAAATCATGACAAATATACTATGGCGAGTTATAACTATGCAGAAAAAACACCTAAGGCAACTTTCACGAGTATTTGGGAAACAGCATTTACAACCATTTTATCAGCCAATAAATTTTTGGAAAGCATAGAAGAGCATGCGGGTGTAATTTCTACTGATAAAGCGGATATGTTAAAAGGCGAAGCGATTGCGATTCGTGCCATGCTTCATTTTGATATGCTGCGTCTTTATGGGCCTATTTATAAAGTCGCTCCTGCCGATCCGGGAATACCTTATTATGATAGATATGTCACAACCAACAACCCAATTTTGCCAGCTAAAGATGTAATCACAAAAGTGCTTGCAGATCTTGATCAGGCTTTAACTCTTTTGGCAAACGATCCTATTTTGACTACTGGAAGATATGTAGGTTCAGGAGCTTTTGGAGGTAATCCGTATTATTCTGTAAACAGAGGAAACAGGATGAATTATCTGGCAGTAAAATGCTTAAAAGCTCGTGTCCTATTGTATTCTGGAGATAAGACAGGTGCTTCGACTATTGCAAATGAAGTGATAAATTTTACAAAGTCAAATACTCTTTTTCCGTGGACAACTTTTTTAGATGCAACTAATGCATCAGATCCTGACCGTACTTTTTCTTCAGAAAATTTCTTTGCTCTAAGCGATTATACTTTGTACACCAAACAAAAAGATTTGTTCGATTCTAGTTTGGCAGATGGTAAAATATATTCTCCGTTATTAACTAGGATTAATGCCGTTTTTGAATCTAATGATAACGATTATAGAAGTCTTCCAAGTTGGAAAATTCCAATTGTTGGAGGTAAAACTCAGAAAACATTCTTCAAATATGAAGATGTTACTGATAAGACTAAAGTGTTTCGTCTGCAGATTCCGATGTTTAAGCTTTCAGAAATGTATTTAATAGCCGCCGAAACTTCAACTGTTTCTGCAAACGGAATTTCTTATTTAAATACACTTCGCTTTAACAGAGGTCTTGGGAATTTGGCAGCAACAGCCGTTTTAGCAACTGAAGTTACAAAAGAATACCGAAAAGAATTTATTGGAGAAGGACAGTTGTTTTTCTATTACAAAAGAATCAATTCTGCAAATATACCAAACGGTGCTGCGGCATCAGGAAATTTGACTATGAATGCCACTCAATATGTAGTACCGTTACCAGATTCTGAAATTAACTTTCAATAATTTAAAAGATTAAATATGAATAAGATATTGATTTTAAGTATAATCTTCGTTTCTTTTTTAGGATTTACATCTTGCGAGAAAGAAGAAATCGAAACATACCAAGAGACTGATAATATTTATTTTTCTAATGCCTTGTATGCTCCTAATGGAATCAGCGAACCTGTTCGTGATAGTACAGGATTTAGTTTCAGTTTAGATAGACCAGCTATTACAGGAAGAATTTTCAAAATTCCAATTAGGGTTCAAGGAAACCTAAGCGATGTAGATAGAAAAGTAAAACTTACTGTAGATCCATCAAGCACAGCGATTGAAGGAACTCATTTCTCTCTTCCTAAAGAAATTTACCTTCATGCAGGAAAACATGTGGATACAGTCGATGTTACTTTTTTTAGAACTCCAGATATGAAAACCAATCAGTATACATTGGTTTTAAATCTTGAAGAAAATGAATGGTTTACCACAAAAATGCAGACAAAAGTGGTGAATTCTATTACAGGGAAAACCATGAGTTTTATTCGATCTAAAATAACTTTCGATGATAAATTAACACAGCCTCCAGGATGGTTTGCCGCTTATTTGGGGGTTTTTACCGCCAAAAAATTCTTTTTAATGTGTGAGCTTATGCACTTGGAGCCAGAAATGTTTGCCCAGAAATTGGGTTCTCCTGGATTAACGGTTCCAGATGTTACGTATTATCAAAATTTTATGAAACGTTATTTAGCAGATCAGAAGAAATCTGGAAATACAATCTATGAAGAAGATGGCACAGAAATGTTCCTTCCATAAATTATCAAATTCATTTCATATAAAACATATTAAAATGATTAAAAAGATACAAATTAAAATCGCTGCGTTGCTCCTATTAATCTTAGCGAACAGCTGTGTAAGCGATGAAGGCAATTACGATTATACTGATATTAATACCTTAAATGTAACTGGTATCGAAAATGAGTATACTGTTTATACTGGAGAAAATTTTAAAGTATCTCCAAATTTGAATCCTACCAAAGATGATGGGACTGATCCTAATCGCTATACATTTGAATGGGTTGCGTTAAAAGGAACTAGAACCGTTATAGGAACAACAAAAGATTTTGATGCCACAATAAAATTGTCTCCTGGACAGTACAAGATTTATTACCTAATTACAGACAAAGTTACTGGAGTTACTTGGCAACAGGATTATTTAGTTACTGATAAAACTACTGGAGTTAAAAAGCAACAGGACTATTTTACGTTAAATGTAGTTTCGGCAATTTATGAAGGCTGGCTTGTAATAGGCGATGCTGATGGAAAACCTAGATTAGATATGGTTTCTATAATACCAAATGGTCCTACACGCATTATTAATGATGTTTTAGACGCTGTTGGTTCAGATCTAAAACTTGGTGGGAAAGCCGTTGATGTAGAATGTTTTGGGTCTGCCCTTGCAACTTCCAATGCTTACGGAATTTATGTTACTTCTACAGAAACAGGTACAGCAAGATTGGAACCAGATTCTTTTGCTTGGGAACAATCTCAAAATATTGCTTACGAAAGTGTTGGCAGTGCTTTTGATACCAATTTTGGCGTTGATTTTATGAAATCGGCCGGTCCTGCGGAAAATCTTATTTACAGCAAAGGAAATGTTTATAGTTACGTAAAAGTGCAGCAAGTTAAATATGGTTTGCCTAATAATATTTTTGATACAGAAACGAAACCATTTTATGCAGCACCCTTTATAGCAGATAACCAAGGATACGGTGGTCCGCCAGTTTTATTTGATAAAGATTTGCGTCGTTTTGCCCGTTTGAATGTTGTTAAAGGAAATTGTTCTATAATGCCTCCAGTTTCTGGTTCTACAACTGTTTTGGATTGGAACAATACCAACTGCGATTTAGTGTTTATGACAACTTCTGCATATAATTCTTTTGAAAATTTTGCAGTTCTAAAGAATGTTACAACAGGTAAATACCATTTACTGCGATTCAATAAAGCTTTAGCGCAAACTTATTATAAAGAAATCTTGAACGCACCAGATTTTGATAAAGCTACAAAATTTGCTGTAAGTCCAGATTCTGGTTACTTGTTTTATGCAGTTGGAGGAAAACTATATGAATACGATAACGGAACGCAGTCTGCAAAATTAATGCTCGACAAAGGCAGTGAAGAAATCACTTATCTAGATTGCAATGCAAGAGCTAATAAGTTGTACAATAAAAAAATAATTGTTGGAAGCTACAATGGTTCATCAGGAAAATTAGAATTATTTACAGTTCCTCCTGTAAATGGAAATTTGATACTTGACTATAGCTACTCTGGTTTGTGCAGAATTGTTGATGTTGCTTACCGAGCGAGATAATTAAAAATTGTTAAATCAAAGCCGAATGAATTTCAAAATTCATTCGGTTAAATAACCACATTTTATGAAACGATTTATTAGAATCGCAAGCGCAGTTTTGCTGCTTGCCTGTCCGTCTATTGCCGTAAAAGTACAAGCGCAATCGACCCAAGAAAGTTGGGAACAAGCCAAAAAGCAAGCACAAACAGAGAAAAAATTAATCTTTGTCGATTTGTATTTTACAGGCTGTATGCCATGCGCACAAATGGATAAAGAAGTATTTCCAGATCCAAAAGTTGCAGCAGTTTTAAATGCTGATTTTGTCACTTTCAAATCAGATATTTTGAAAGAAGAAATTGGTAAAAAGCTATGCATGAAATATGGCGTTACAGGGTTTCCGACTTTTTTATTGATGAATGCAGAGGGAAAAGTAATTGATATTGCAGGCGGTTTTCATAACGTAGAGCAATTTACAGCCTTGCTTCAAAACGCAAAAGAAGCGGCTAAAAAAGGAAATTTCAAAAAGTATACCCCAGAAATTCAGGAAAAAGAGTATCCTGATTTTTACAAACAAGCCTATCTAGACGGAAAAAGAAATGTTCCATTTGATGTTATCGATACATATTTAAAATCTGGAGCAGCTTCTGACGAAATTTCTTTCGTAATTATTACAGGTTTAAGAGTAGGGAAACAATATGATGATGCATTTCTTTTTAACAGTAAAAAATTAGCAAAAGATTACGGAACATGGAATGTGACAACTCATGTATTCGGTATTTTACAGCGCAAGAAAAAAGAGTTCGAAAAAAAGAACGATTTGAAAGGATTTACAGAATTGGTAAATGATTCGAAAGAACTTTATACGCCAGAAGAGTTTGCCAAATATTCGGGTATTTTATTAAAAGATTTTGGAGTAGAAAAAGTTGTAGTGAAACCAAATGCAGCACAAAAGTAATTCGAAATGAAAAAGATACTATTCTTTTTAATGCTGATTTTTGGCTGTACAATTCATGCTCAAAATAACATTCAGAAATCTATTAAAACTTTCGAAAAAGCTTTTCAGAACAAAAATTATAATGAAATGAAAGATCTTCTAGCGCCGCAGTTTACTGTTGGCGTTGGAGATTCTTCTTCAAACGAATTTTATCTGAATGGTATTTTTAAAGCATTTCCTGCTTTAGACTCAATTCAGATTGGAAAGTCTGTGGCGATTAAAAATGAAACTTTTGTCTTGGTAGATTTTTGCTTTAATGGAAAAGAAAAAAAGCCCTCTCAAATTGTTTTCAACTCAGAAAATAAAATGCTGTACGTGACTTTTTTCGATTCTTTATACAGAGTTGACCGACACGCACAAGTAAAAGAAGTAGCAAGCATTCCGTTTGAAATTATCGAAAACGGAATCGCCATTAAAATAAAACTAAACAAAGCTGATCGTGAATTTTTAATGCTTTTTGATACTGGTGCAGACGGAATGGCGCTTAATCCAGATAGCGCATACAAAGCTGGAGTTGTGGTTACCAAAAGCAAATCGGCTTCTGTAGTTGGCGGAAGTCAGAAGGTAGATTATTCTGCGGATAACACTATTTATATTGGCGATCAAGTTCTGAAAAATCAAGGTTTGGTTATTTTTCCAAAACATGGAGTTTACGACGGATTGTTTGGTGCGAATCTGCTTCGCAATTTTATTACTTCTGTCAATTTTGATACGATGACGATTGACTTGTACAATTTCGGAAATTTTAAGTATTGGGGAAAAGCAAAGCCATTGGTTTTTGATTATAAATCGGGACTTCCGGTAGTAAAAATGAATCTGACTTTTGAAGATAAAAAAACAGTCGAAGGCAGTTTCACTTTTGATACTGGAGCAGGTTACGATTTAATTGCTTATGGGCCTTTCAACCATAAAAATAATCTCGAAGCAAGTCTAAAGACCGAATATAAATCAGTCAATTTCAGTTTAGGGAAACAAACGGGAATTGTTGGTGGCGCTATTCCAAATGTTGGTTTAAACGGAAACAATTTTCCAAACGTAACAATTGCTTTGCAAGAATATGACGAAGCCAATAAAAATTGGGCTTTCGCCGATGGTTCTCTCGGAATTGACTTAATCAGACGATTCAATTTTACAATCAATTTATTGGATAAAACGGTTTATCTAGAACCCAATAAAAATTTCAAAAAGACTTCTTCTTTCTATTTAAGCGGACTCATTTTAGATTTTGACGAAAACCAAAATCTTCTGATAAAGAGAATTATCGATCAGGAAAATGAAGATTTGAAGAAAGTCAAAATTGATGCAAAAGTCACACAAATCAATGATTTTGAGACCAAGGATTTATTGAATCCTGAAAATATTAAAAAACTGAAAGAAACTAAAGAAAGCAAAGATTTTATTATCGAACAAGGAGATCAATCCATGAGAATTTCAATTTAAAACTATCAACCAAAAAACAAAGAAACAATGAAAAAACACATTTTTTATTTCATTTTAACCTTCATCATGGTTCAAATGAGTTTTGCTGCAAACCTTTCAGAATATGCAGTAATTAGAGGAACAATTTCAATTCCAGATTTCAAAGCAAAAGAAATTACACTTTACAATGTTGAAGATGGAAAGCCAGCTGTTGCTGCTACCGCAAAAGTTAATTCGCTGGGGGAATTTGGCTTTATGACACCAGTTTCAGCTGCTGGCTTTTATTATGTAGATTACGGTCAATTTAAAAGTAGAAACCAATTAATTCGTTTGTATTTAGAACCTAAATTAGATATTAATCTTGTAGTTAATAAAACAAATTATGTTTTAAGCGGAAAGAATATTGGACAAAATGCTTTGGTGCAAAAAGCAAACGAAATTTACAATGAGTTTGCTCCTTTTGCCCGTTTGGGTGAAAATATAACGTATTTGCAATTTTACCCATTTATTGATAAAGGTCTTGCCAAAGCAGATGAATTTTCAAAATCTATTAAAACGAAAGATGCTAATTTCAATAAATTATTAAAATTAGCCGTTGCAACAGATGTCGAAGAATTAACATATACTTTTTTCAGAATGCCAAGAACCGCATTCCCAGACAAAGACGACCGTCCAGCAGTAATCAAAACATGGATGACAGACAAGAAATTTACAGATCCAGATTTGTTGAAATTAGCGAATGGAGTTTCTTTAATGACAAATTATTTTTTCTACGTAACCATTAATGGTGGTGAGAAACCAAAACGTCTAGATTTAACAGAATCAATTACGCATATTACAGATCCAGCTTTAAAAGATGTTTACCTTCGTGAAGAAGTTGCCACTTCAAGAATGAAAATTGAAGAATACGAAAAAATTGCGCCAAGCATTAAACCTTTCATGATTTCTGATGCAAGCAAAGCATTTTTATTAGAATATGAAAAAGTATTGCATAAAAATGTAGGACAGAAAGGTTTAGATTTTACATACAATGACATTAATAATAAACCAGTTTCTTTCTCAGATTTTAAAGGTAAATTTGTGTACATCGATTTATGGGCAACTTGGTGCGGACCTTGCAAAGCAGAGATTCCTCACATGAAAAAAATCGAAGAAGATTATCACGGAAAAAATATTGTTTTTGTAAGTCTTTCGTTAGATAAGCCAAAAGATGCTCAAAAATGGAAAGATTACGTTACCAAAGAACAATTAAAAGGAATTCAGTTAATGGCTGATAAAGATTTTAGTTCTGATGTGGCTAAGAATTATGATGTAAATGCAATTCCGAGATTTTTATTGTTTGATCCAAAAGGAAACATTATCAATGCAGATGCACTTCGTCCGTCAAATCCAGAGTTGAGAGAGCAACTGGATAAATTATTGAAGAGTTAATTAATAGCTTTATGAAATACAGCAAAAAAATATCAGTTTTACTGCTTTTTATCGGAAGTTTAACTTTCGCGCAAGCACAAAACTTTAAAGCAACAGATCCGATTGCAGTCAACCAAAAAATAAAAAAAGGTGTGCTGCCAAACGGAATGACGTATTATATTTATCCGACAGATGTCAATAAAAATACGGCAAGTTATTATATCATTCAAAACGTTGGTTCGATTTTAGAAAATGACCAGCAGAAAGGTCTGGCGCATTTCTTGGAGCACATGGCGTTTAACGGAACGAAAAATTTTGAAGGAAAAGGAATCCTGAATACGCTTCAAAAACAAGGTGCTGTTTTCGGGAGAAATATCAACGCATATACAAGCACAGATGAAACCGTTTACAACCTAGACAATATTCCGTCAAAAGATGGCGGAGTAGTTGATACTTGTTTATTGGTTTTGCACGATTGGTCTAATTTCTTATCGCTTACAAATGAAGAAATCGATGCCGAACGTGGTGTAATTACCGAAGAATGGCGTACGAGACAAAATGCAAGAGCTAGAATTTACAATCAGCTTGCACCGTATTATTATAACAATTCGCTTTATGCAGATCGTATGCCGATTGGCGATATGGATATTGTAAAGAACTTTAAATATCAAGTTTTAAAAGATTTTTATAAAGATTGGTATCGCCCAGATTTGCAGGCAATCGCCATTGTAGGAGATATTAATGCAGACGAAATTGAAGCAAAAATCAAAAAGCTTTTTGCAGATATTCCGACGCCAGTAAATCCTAAAAAGCGTTTTGAAATTGCGATTCCAGAAAGAGTAGAACCAACTTTTAAATTGGCTTTAGACAAAGAAATTTCGGCTTCGAATATTAGCTATATGATTCGTCATACAGCTGAAAAATCAACAAATACTTATGCTGAATTAGAAAAATCTACCCAAAGAAGTCTTGCTTTTTCTATCCTAAATAATCGTTTGGCAGAACTGGCGCAGAAACAAGAATGCCCATTTAAAAGTGCCTCAATTGGATATCAAAACTATACTCGTTTAAATGATATCTGGATTTCGAGTGTTTCTCCAAAACCAGAAAAACAAGCCGAAGCTTTTGCAATGGTAATGAACGAATGGGTTAGAGCTTATAAATTTGGTTTTTCTAAAGGAGAAATCGAAAGAGCCATTACAGAGACTATTTCGGGCTACGAAAATTATTTAGAAAAGCTAAATGAGATTTCGCATAAGCAAGTTATCGGAATGGTAAAAGATGATTATTTGAACCATGAGGTAATTGCCGATCCAAAAGCAGAATTTGAAATGGTAAAAAATATTTTGAATAATGTTGATACAAAAATTCTTCAAGAGCAAATAAGTAAATTATATACCGCACAAAATCGTGTTGTAACCGTTACAGGTGTAGAAAACGAAAACAATCTAACGGAGGAAAAAGCTTTTGATATTATTCAGAAAGCAGAAAATGATGCTTCGTTACAGCCTTATGTGGACACTTTTGAAGGAAAAACACTTTTAGGGGATCTGAAAATAAATTCAGGGAAAATTGTTTCAGAGAAAAAAGAAAAGGCAATCGATGCGACAACTTTTGTATTGAGCAATGGCGTAAAAGTGCATTATAAATTTGCTGATAAAAATAAGAAACAAGTTTTGCTGCAAGCAAAAAGTCTTGGAGGATCTTCTCTATATGAAGCTAAAGATTTACCATCAATTAACTCACTTTCAGATTTCGCAGCAATGTCAGGAGTTGGAGAGCTATCTAATGTAGAACTGTCAAAAGTATTAAAAGGGAAAATTCTTGGGGTATCTGCAGATGTTTCTAGCTTAACCGAATCAGTTTCTGGTTCTTCCAATACTAAGGATATAGAAACATTTATGCAACTGGTTTATTTAAAATTTGCAAAACCAAGATTTGATGTCGATCAATACAATTTGCTGAAACAGAGAATGCAAAATTCTTTAAAAAATAGACAAAACGATATTTCATCTAAAATGAAAGATAGCCTAACTTTTGCAATTTATGGAAAAAACAATCCAAAAATTCGCATCATGAATCAGCAGTTCATTGATGATTTGTCTTTTGAAAAAATGAAATCATTTTATTTAGATCGTTTTTCAGATGTCTCAAATTTTGAATTTTTTATTGTTGGTGATGTAACTCCAGAAGTTTTAAAACCATTGCTGGAAAAATACATTGCAAGTATTGAAGGAATAAAACGTAAAGAACGTTTTAAAAATGATACACCAAATTGGATTGCACCTAAAATTGACAAGGATGTTTTTATTAAAATGGAAACACCAAAAAGTTCTGTTCGAATTGCATTTTCTAAAGAGTACGCTTTTAGTCAAAAAAACAGAATTCTGACTTCTTATTTGGCTGATATTTTAACCTTGCGTTATACAGAAAGTCTCCGCGAAAAAGAAGGCGGAACTTATGGAGCGCATGTATCGGCAAGCTTAGAAAAATTCCCAATTTCTAAAATTGGAATGAATGTTATTTTTGATTGCGATGCAGATAAAGTAGAACACTTATTGCCAATTGTGTATCAAGAAATTGATAAAATCAAAAAAGGAGAAATTCCTGCAGAAGATATTGAGAAAACCAGAACTAATTATTTGAAGTTAAAAGAAGACAGTAAAAACTTTAATACTTACAGCTTGAATCTTCTTCAGAATTATTTTGAGAATAAGTATGACATGAATGATCCAAAAAATTACGAAGACATTGTAAAAAGCATTACTGCAAAAGACATTCAAGAATTTGCCAATTCATTTTTGAACAAAGCAGATTCTTATGAAGTAGTTTTTAAACCATTAAAATAATCTGACCCTTTTTATTTACTAGAGTTTAATTTGTATTTCCCTATCAAATAATTATTTTGGATTAGTAAGCAATTTAGTTTGTATAGCGGATTACTTAGAGGGTTGTTTTTTGCTATTCAACCCTCTTTTTAAAGATTTTTACCCATGAAAAAGAATATTTTTTTACTGGGCTTTTTCCTGCTGTTTTCCATATTCGTAAAGGCTCAGATATACAATCCCATAAAATGGAAAACCAGTGTCGAGAAAATTTCTGATACTGAATACGAATTGCAGGCAAAAGCCATTATAGAATCGGGCTGGCATTTATATAGTCAGGAAGTTGCAGACGGAGGTCCGATTCCAACTCATTTTAATTTTATTAAAAGCGCAGATTTTCAGTTAACGGATGCTGTAAAAGAAGAAAAGGGGAAAACGGTTAATGATCCTGTCTTTAAAATGCAGATTAAGTTTTTTGAAAAAGAAACGACTTTTAGACAGCGAGTTAAGATACTTTCGTCCAGACCTTTCAAAATCAAAGCTGAGGTTGAATTTATGGTTTGTAATGATGAAAACTGTCTTCCGCCAAGTTCAGACGAATTGGAGTTTACCGTTAGCCCTTCCGCGAAAGCGAAAACTTTAATAGAAGCAGCAGTAAAAGAAGAAATAAAAACAGCTGTAATTGATTCTTCGGTTACCGAAATAAAAGAAAAAACAGAAGAAATTGTTCCTGCTGAAACTGTAATAACACCTCAAAAAGAAATCAAAAAAAGAGAACCAAAAACTGAATCTAGAAGTTTATGGACGATTTTTCTATTGTCATTTTTCTCTGGATTTGCGGCATTGCTAACGCCTTGCGTTTTTCCGATGATTCCGATGACGGTGAGTTTCTTTACCAAACAAAGTAAAACTAAATCGCAGGGAATAAGAAAAGCCGTTTTTTACGGAATCGCCATTATTGCCATTTATATCTTTTTGGGTGCTGTCGTAACTTGGGTTTTTGGAGCAGATTCGCTTAATGCGCTTTCTACAAACGTTTGGTTTAATTTGATCTTTTTTGTGCTTTTAATGATTTTTGCGTTTTCATTTTTGGGCGCATTCGAAATCATGCTTCCAAATGCATGGGCAAACAAAGTCGACTCGCAAGCTGATAGAGGCGGAATCGTCGGAATATTGTTTATGGCTCTAGCTTTGGCAATTGTATCTTTTTCTTGTACAGGACCAATTGTTGGCACTTTATTGGTTGAGGCAGCTTCTCGCGGAGGAATTGCTCCGTTTGTCGGAATGTTTGGATTTTCTCTGGCTTTGGCTTTACCATTTACTTTATTTGCCGCTTTTCCGGGCTGGCTGAATTCGCTTCCAAAATCGGGTGGCTGGTTAAATTCGGTTAAAGTATTTTTAGGATTTTTAGAAATGGCTTTGGCGTTTAAATTCCTTTCTAATGCCGATTTGGTTCTGCAATTGCATTGGCTGGAAAGAGAAACGTTCCTGGCAATTTGGATTGCTATTTTTGGAACACTGGCTTTTTATTTATTCGGAAAAATTCAGCTGCCGCATGATAGTCCGGTTTCCAATATAAGCGTTGGAAGACTAGGATTAGGAGTTTTGGTTCTAGCTTTTACCATTTATTTAATTCCAGGTATTTGGGGCGCGCCTCTGAAAATGATTAGCGGTTTTCCTCCGCCAATGCATTACAGCGAAATTCCGAATGGTTTGAATAATGTTTCTTCAAGCGAAATAACGCAAAATCTTCCAGAAGGAGCAGAGCTTGGACCGCATAATATTATGGCTTTTACTGACTATGATTTAGGTATGAAATATGCCAAAAAAATAGGAAAACCAGTTATGATAGATTTTACAGGTCACGCCTGTGTAAACTGCCGAAAAATGGAGGACAATGTTTGGTCTGACGAAAAGGTTCAGAAAATATTAAAAGGAGATTTGGTTTTAATTTCACTTTATGTAGATGACAAAAGAGAACTGAATCCGAGCGAACAGATTACTTCTCAGATAACTGGGAAAAAATTAAAATATATAGGACAGAAATGGAGCGAATTCCAAACGCTGACTTACAAAACCAATGCACAGCCTTTTTATGTTTTAGTAGATCATAACGGAGAAACGCTCAACGAAACTTCAGCTTATAATCCAGATATTGAAGAATATTTGAATTGGCTTAAAAAAGGGGTTTCTAATTTTGAGAAAAGCTAATATTTACGTTTTATCAATAAAACATTCCTATGGAATGATTCCTTGCCGTAAGGCAAAAAAGCGGTTATCACAAAATGTGATAACCGCTTTTTTGCATATTTCCATGTTCCGTTAGTAACATTTCATTGGTAGAAAATAGAATTGCCATTGATCTTTACATAATACCGATAACCCTGTAAGAATGCCTTGTTAATATAATTTTAAAGTTTTGAATGATTCTAAATTCTAATGTTATTTTAATGTTCCAGAAAAAAATTGGGTATAACTTGCGCGCTCATAAAAATTACAGTAAATGCCTTAAATCATTGGAGATTTTGATTCAAAACGATGTGATTTAATTAAATTTTTAGCCTTTTTAGAGTATGTTGAACAAAATTAAAAATAGCTTTTTATGTAAATGCCTTCAGGCGTTGCTTGTAGGCTATTTTCTAATTAGTAGTTTAAATATTTCTAATAGCGTTGGGAGAATCTTAAGCGATAATGCTGAAACTTATACCGTAAAAGGCATTACTTGCAACTTCTTGAAAAAAATCTTTAAATGTGACGGAATCCCAGAAGAATTGGACGATTACAAAACAAAAGATACTAAAACGGCTAAATTGGCAAAAGGAATTCCTTTAATGGAATATCTGGTTTCATCAGAATCGCTAATGCCTAATTTTTATTTTTTAATAGAATCTGAAGGGAAAAAGTATATTGATAATACAATCTTCTCGTTTGGGTTTCATGGTAAAATAGACATACCGCCTCCTCGGTTGAATTCATAAATACTTGTTTTTTAAGGATTAGGGTAAAAATCTTAATCCATTAATGCGGTTTTTGCCGTATATTTATTCTATGTAATAATCTTGTATTTATACTTAAATTCATGACACCATTCAAACGATTTTACAACTTATTGCAGCTAGATAAGCGCGATGTGTATCAAATTATCTTCTATGCTGCGTTTGCAGGGTTAGTAAATCTTTCTCTGCCTTTGGGAATCCAAGCTATTATTAATTTTATTCAAAGCGGACAGCTGAGCGTCTCGTGGATCGTTCTTGTGTTTCTAGTGACGGTTGGCGTTGGTTTTGGAGGAGTGCTGAACATTTTACAGCTGCGTATTGTGGAGAATCTGCAGCAGCGAATTTTTGTTCGTTCTTCATTTGAATTTGCTTATAGGATGCCCTTAATCAAATTTAAAGAAATGTACTCAGAGTATGCTCCCGAAAAAGCCAATCGCTTTTTTGATACGCTTATGGTGCAGAAAGGAACAGCCAAACTTTTATTAGATTTCTGTACAGCATTTCTTCAGGTTGGTCTGGGGATCATTTTATTGGTTCTTTACCATTCTTTCTTTATGGTAATCGGACTCCTTTTTATTGTCATATTATATGTCATTTTTAAATTTTCGTACAAAGACGGTTTAGAAACTAGTTTAAACGAATCAAAGTTTAAATATAAAGTTGCAGCATGGCTTCAGGAAATTGCAAGAAATAGAGAAAGCTTCCGCAGAAAAGGAGCTTTTGAATATGCCTTGGAACGAAATGATGGTTACGTAACTAACTATGTCAATTACCGTGAAAAGCACTTTCAGGTAATGAAAAAACAATACATTCAGCTTACTATTTTTAAAGTAATTGTTACTGCTGCCTTATTATCGATCGGTGGTTTTCTGGTAATTCACCACCAAATGAACATAGGGCAGTTCGTAGCAGCTGAGATTGTAATTGTATTATTGATCAACTCGGTAGAAAAAATCATCTTCGGATTGGAGTCTTTCTATGATGTATTGACTTCTGTTGAAAAAATAGGGCAGGTGACCGATATGGAAATTTCGTGCATTCCGCAGACTTCAGACAAAACAGAAAAAGGAATCAATATCGAAACCGAAAGCATCAGCTACATTTATCCAGAACACAATAAAAAATCGCTTAAGAATATTAATTTGAAAATTTCTCAAGGAGAAAAAATCATTCTTACAGGAACAAATGGTGCAGGAAAAAGTACCTTGTTACGACTTCTTTCGGGTGTATTAGAACCAGAAAGCGGAGCCATGTATGTGACTGATAATTATATGAATCGTCTTAATGAAGATACGTATAGAGCACAAGCAGGAACATATTTGCAAGGTGATACACTTTTTGCAGGAACCATTCGCGAGAATATTGTTTTTGGAAATGAAGAATTAAATAGTGATGATTTAAAATGGGCTTTAGATAATGTTGGATTAACTCCGTACATTAAAACTTTTGAGAACGGACTGGAGAATCAAATCCATCCCGGTGGTCGAGAACTTTCTGCTTCTGATGTTCAAAAGATTCTTTTGGCAAGAAGTATTGTAGGGAAACCAAATATCTTATTCTTAGAAGACCCAGTTGATAAAATGGACGAAATTACTTCGAGTAAAATTGTTGATTTTTTACTTTCTGATGAAAATGACTGGACAGTTATTGTAACTTCTAAAAATGATGTTTGGAAAAGCAAATGCAGTCGTATGATTACGATTGATGACGGAAAAATTATTAACGACATAAAGCTTTAATCATGCTCAACCTATCTAAAGATAACAACGTACTTATAACGCCGGGCAAATACAAATCGATTACAAGCGTTGCCCGAAGACCTCATTATGAAATTTTAAATAAAGTTATAATCGGATTTTTGATTTTTTGTGTTGCATGCCTTTTTCTGCCTTGGACACAGAACATTTCGGGAACAGGTTCTGTTACCACTTTAAAACCAGATCAAAGACCGCAAACGGTGCATAATGCCATTGCTGGACGAATCGAAAAATGGTTTGTTAAAGAAGGCGATTATGTAAAAAAAGGAGATACGATACTTTATATTTCAGAAATCAAAGAAGATTACTTAGATCCTAATTTGGTTGACAATACCAAACAGCAGGTAGATGCCAAAAAAATGGCAGCAGAATCGTATAGCGATAAAGTAAATTCTCTTGATGTTCAGGCGCAGTCTTTAAACGCAGAAAGACAATTGAAACTGCAGCAGGCACAGAATAAAATTCGTCAGTCGCAGCTTAAAATAAAAAGCGACAGTATGGATTTGGTTGCGGTAAAAACACAGCTTCGAATTGCAAAAACGCAGTTTGACCGTTCGACTGCTTTAAACAAAGAAGGTTTAAAACCAATGACAGATGTTGAGCAGAAAAGATTGAAACTGCAAGAGTCTGAAGCGTATGTAATTACTCAGGAAAACAAATTGCTGAGCAGTAAAAACGAATTGATAAACGCAAAAGTAGAAATCAGTAGAATTACGGCTGAATATGCTGAGAAAATATCAAAATCGAGAAGCGATAAGTTTACCGCTTTAAGCACGCAATACGATACAGAAGCTCAGGTTAACAAACTAGAAAACCAATATACCAATTACAGATTAAGAAATGGGTTGTATTACATTACAGCGCCACAAAGCGGATATGTAAACCGCGCTTTATTGGCTGGTCTTGGAGAAACAATCAAAGAAGGAACTCCTGTAGTAAGCATCATGCCATCTAAATATGATATTGCGGTAGAAACGTATGTAGATCCAATCGATTTGCCACTGGTACATAAAGGTGCAAAAGTTCGTGTTTGGTTTGACGGTTGGCCTAGAATCGTGTTTTCTGGATGGCCAGGATTGTCTTACGGAACTTACGGAGGTAAAGTGGTAGCGATAGAGAACTTCATTAGCCCGAACGGAAAATACAGAATTTTGGTTTCGCCAGATGGAGAAGATCGCCATTGGCCAAAAGAATTGAGTATTGGTGCAGGAGCACAAAGTATTGCATTGTTAGAAACCGTTTCGGTATGGTATGAGATTTGGCGAAACTTAAATGGTTTCCCGCCAAACTATTATAATTCAGGAGAAAAAGAAGAAAAAGGAAAGGAGAAAAAGTAAAATGAGAAATCTTGTAAAATTGTTTTCTTTCTTATTTCTATTGAGTTTTTCTACACTGCAGAGCCAGAATTTTAATCAAGAGGAACTTACTTTTATCGAGTATTTGGGATATGTAAAAAAATACCATCCGCTGGTAAAACAAGCCAATCTTGAAGTCACAAATGCTCAGGCAAAATTGATGCTGGCTCGAGGCGGATTTGATCCAAAAATTGAAGTAGATTACAATAAGAAAGAATTTAAAGGCACAGAATACTATTCGTTATTAAACAGCAGTTTCAAAATCCCTACTTGGTACGGAATTGAAATTAAAGCAGGTTTTGACGATACAGAAGGGCAATATTACAATCCGCAGAACAAAACGCCAGAAGCAGGTTTAACTTCGCTAGGAATTAACGTTGCTTTAGGTCAGGGAATGTTCATTAACCAAAGAATGGCTGATGTGCGTGAAGGAAAGCTTAATGTAAAACTAAGTGATGCTCAAAGAAAACTAAGAGCTATCGAAGTTTTGTACCAAGCAAGTGAAGCTTATTTTGAATGGAGAAAAAGTTATAACGAAGCCGAACTGTATAAAAACTACCTAGGTTTTGCCAGCACTCGTTTTGAAGGAGTTAAAAAACTAATCGCTGCTGGAGACGCACCAGCAATTGACAGCGTTGAAGCCAAAATTACGGTACGAAACAGAGAACTGAACGTTGAAAACGGAAACCTGAAATTAGCAAAAGCAAAACTGAAACTGGCTAATTTTTTATGGATTGAAAATGTTCCAGTTGAGTTAGGAGATTTGGTGAAACCAGAGCAGAATCTAATTCAGACTATAGAAGAAACTCTAAAGACAGATGCCATGATGGTCGATGTGGAATCGTTAGATTCGCATCCAAAAATTCAGTCTTTAGAAACAAAAATGGATATTCTAGAAGTTAATCGCCAGTTGAAAGCCAATTCGTTGCTTCCGAAAATAAATGTAGGTTATAACTATATTTCAGAACCCAATTATTGGAATAATTTCAATGCCGATGATTATAAGTTTAATATCGATTTCAGTTTCCCGATTTTCTTAAGAAAAGAACGCGGAAGCTTGAAAATGGCAAAACTGAAAATTCAGGATATGCAGTTTGATATTGGACAACAGCGCTTGGAGCTTAAAAATAAAATTAAAGCACAGCAGACCGAAATTGCATCATTAAGAAAGCAGAAAGTTGTAATTGACAATCTTGTAAAAGATTATATGACAATGCTAAACTCAGAAGAAAAATTATTCTCGTTTGGCGAAAGTTCAATTTTCTTGATCAATTCAAGAGAAAACAATTTGGTCAGCGCAAAATTGTCGCAAATAAGTTTAGAGAATCAGTTTTATCTGTCGAATGCCGAATTGTACAAAATATTGGCAAATCCAGATTAAAAAAAAATATGTAGCCTGTACAATCTGCATCATATTAATTTTCAGAATTTGAGTTTAAAAAAAGCTTTAGATATTTTTCTAAAGCTTTTTTGTTTTGAAAAAATGTTTAAAAAGCGGTTTCATATTATAACATGAAACCGCTTTTTTTTAAAGTAAAAAACATCTTTATTTAAATTTGATAGACTTTCTTATTTCGAAGCCGTGTAATTTAATATTGACGAATTATGAGTTTATTAAAAAAGAGTTTTCTTTTATTCTGTTGCATCATCCTTTCTCAAGTTTTAAAAGCCCAAGATGCTCCTTACACAATGGGATTTATTCCAGCATCTATAAGCGAAGTTGATGTTGCGTTTCCGTTAATAGAAAAATGGCATTTGAGCGGTCAGGCAGATATGCAGCTCGTTACTCAAGGCGCTTACACAAACGGCAATCCTTTCGAATATACACAGCGAAAAGTAATAAGACCGTGGATTGTTTATTCTGGTTTAAAAAATATGAAGCTTTGGCTCGGATATGCACACAATCAGAAATATGCAATAGAAGAAGCGGGAAATTACAAAACTTTAGAAAACAGGCTTATTGTTATGGGAACCTATACACAGGAAATGCCCAAAGGATCTCTTTTTGAACAAGTGCGATTTGAAACCAAGTTTTTTGATGACAGAAACGGCAATCACCAGACAATACCTAGAATAAGAGCACGTTTTGGAGTCAATCATTATTTAAGACAAAGCAAAGAAAAACCAATTTTTCTAGCGCCAAATATTGGCTATTATACCGAATTGATGCTGAAATTTGCCTCTAAAGATTATGCCGACGAACATTTTGACATTTTTAGATTATCGGTTTATTATACTGCTGGAATTACGCCAAATATCCACTTCTTAGCAGGCGTGATCGGACAAATGCAGCTAAGAACCAACGGAACGCAATTTGATGTTTACTACGGACCAATGGTTTCATTAAAATATAGCGTAAAACCAAAAGAGCGCGAAACATTTGATAGCGTTGACGGAGGCGCAGATTAACCAAATTATTTCTAGTGATTTTAAAATAGTTTATTTTGCTTAAAGCTTATAATATTTAACTTTGGAACGTTATAAGAAATAAACAAAATGAAACAAGCGATTATAAATGCTGTCGTACATACAGGAGAAGAAATAGTAGAAAATGGAGTTGTAGTTGTAGAAAACGGAACTATTATTTCGGTTCAAAAAGAAATTCCAAATGATGTTGAAATAATTGACTTAAACGGAAATCATCTTTCAGCAGGATTTATAGATATTCAAATTAATGGCGGGGAAAAATATTACTTCAGCCAGACTCCCAATGAAGAAACCATTCAGGATATTTACGATGCCAGTATGAAATACGGCACAACGCATATTTTACCTTGTTTGATATCTTCTTCAAAAGAAACCATTTTAGAAGGAATTGAAGCGGTTCGTTCTTATATGAAAAAATACAATAATGGCGTTATCGGAATGCATTTAGAAGGTCCTTTTCTAAATCCGCAGAGACGTGGTGCACATAGCATCGATCAGGTTAGAAAACCTACTGATGAAGAACTTCAAGAAATTATAAGCAAAGGGAAAGACGTTATCAAAGTCATTACGATAGCTCCAGAATGTTTTACCGAAAAACAATTAAATATGCTGATTGAAAGCGGTATCACAATTTCAATCGGACATTCGACAATATCACATAAAGAAGCACAGCCATATTTCGCAAAAGGAATTAATCTTGTAACACATTTATTCAATGCGATGACACAGTTTGGGCATCGTGAACCTGGTTTAGTAGGAGCAGTTTTTGAGAACGAAGAAGTTTATGCTCCAGTAATTTTAGATGGTGTGCATTGTGATTATGCTGCTGCTAAAATTGCATATAAGCTAAAACAAGAAAAATTCTTCTTAATCAGCGATGCTACATTTTTAGGACGAAAAGTAGCCAATTTTAAATGGGATAATTTTGATGCTCATTTAGTAGACGGCTTTTACAGAAACGAAGATGGAAATCTCGCAGGCGCTTCAATCTCAATGACAGAAGCTGTACAAAATGCTTATAATCGTCTACATGTTTCTACCGATGAAGCAATAAAAATGGCAACCACAAGAGTTGCCGCTGCAATTGGCATGAAAGAAAAAGTAGGAAAAATCAAGATAGGTTTTCCTGCAAGTTTTGTACAATTTGATTCTGATTTAGCTACAATCAAAACTTTAGATTTTAGGGAATAGAAACTTTAAAACCTGACCTTTAAGTATAGTGGGAGTTTATTAAAAAATATTTTCAGTAAACTTTTGATTGGTATTTTTCTTGCAATTTCCTTGTATATACAAAGTATGTTTATAGTTTTGCACGGATATTTAACCCCAAACCTACTGACATACTGATGAGAAAAAACACTCACTTTTTTGTATTTGCCCTATTGGCAAGTATTTTTTTGGGCTGTAGTGACGATGCAGATTCGTACAAGCCGAATTATCTGCCAACTATAGATGCCACAACTTTACCTGCAGAAAATAAACCTATGACTATGTTTGAAGATGACGAAAGTCCTTCAAAAATGTATGACAAAGCTGATCGATGGTTTCGAGTAAACGAACCGCTTCAGGTTATCCAGAAAGGAAAAGATTCTGTACAGATTTCTTTGTATTCTCCAGTCGGACTTACAAATGTGAAGATCTATGCGAAACTGCCAAATTACGATAAAAAATTTGTGCTTTATACCTTTTCTAAAATACCAGCTTTTCACCGTTCGTTTCATAAACTTCCTTTAACAGAAAAAGCAAACGATTATTTATTAGAAACAGGAAATACGGTGACGATCGAAAAAATTGAAGGATTTTCTTCTGGAGCAATTCAATTCTCAGTTGAATCGGATGATCCTTTATTTCAAAAATTCAAAAAGATAAAATCAAATCATTTAGTTCAATTTCATGATGGATACCATATTAATGAACTAGGTAAATTTCTTCCGATGAATCCCGCTTTAGCAAAAGAAGCAATCACAATGATTATCAACTATTCTTATGCTTTGAGCCATCCATTGTATTACAGCACATTCACCAATTTTGATAAATACAAACAAGAACAGGCAGCTGCAGCTGGAACAGGAATAAACGGCGCGTTAAACTGGCACGGAAATGCTGATGATGTAGATGGTGTTTACGATTATTATTCTAAAGAAGAAATTGAAAAAATATACTGGAATTATCTAGATAAAAGAACCGTTTACATGGCAATGGTTGGAGGAGATTCTGCTTGGGGTGGAGGAAATCTGGCATCGCAATGGGAATCGGGCTACGTAACTGGACATTGGGTTGGAGAAATGTCGGTTTGGTCGCATGAATATTCACATCATATTGGTTTTAGCCACAGCAGTAACTTGGCAAACAGTGGAGAAGGCGGAGGCCAACAGGGAATGCTGACTGATTTTTATAAATATTTAATTCATTTGAATGATCTTCCTTTTACAGATCCTGACGTTTTAAAAACGTATGCGAAAACAAAATATGTAACTGGAACTTATAAAAAACCAGTATTTAAAATAGACCCGAAAAATCCATTTTTAGTCAAATACAAAGGCGAAGGAAAATGGAATTAAAATATAAAACAACGATGAAAAATATTTTGCCACTGATATTTGCTCTTTGCTTTTTTACCAATTGCAGCAAAGACGACAATGAGACCAAAGATTATAGCTATTATTACCCAACTGATGAAGCTTCGATAACAGCAGAAAATATTCCTGGAAGTACCGAGGCTTTTGATCCAAAAGGAATTGCAGTTGCAAACGAAAAACTATATGTTATTAACGGAAATGTTTTAGAAGTTTTTAATGCTCTTACATTAGCGCATATTAAAACAATTAAAGAATATACAAAAGGAACAACTACAATTCCGCTTACAAGCTTGACTTCGGTTGCTGTTGATAACGGCCGTATTTATGTTGGAAGTACAGAATCTAGATTATTTGTTTTTGATGAAACTACAAATGCTGGAATCAGTACGGTTGGAAACGGACAATGGTGGCAGACTTTTGTGCACGTTTTTGGCGTTGCGGTAAAAGACGGATTGATATTCGTAAAGGAAAAAGAAAAAAGCATTAAAGTATTTGAAACTTCTCAGATTACCGAGACAAGCAATTGGAATTTAGAACCAATCGCTAAATTAAATACCTTAAATGGCTACACAGAAGTATATTCTATGGATGTGTATGGCGGAAATCTTGTGGTTGCAGGAAGAGATGCCAAAAGTTATTTGTACTATGATATTGCAAACATTAAAGCAAATGCTAAGAACTCACTAACAACCCCGATTGAGCCTGATAAATTGCAGTTTGTAGATGTGAAGCCAATTGCAGTTTCTTTCAGTAAAGATTGGGCAGTAACTTCAGAAAATGAAGGAAGCACATCGTATTTAAGATTGTATCCAAAAGAAGAATTTATCAGAAAGAATTACAAAGCGGTTTTAAATGCTTCAGATATTTTTGGCGAGAATAAGTTTGGGACTATCGTAGGAACTGCGCAGCTTGATGATCGTATCTTCTTATCAGATAATACCAATAAGAAAATTAGAATCGTAAAACTGAACAAATCGACAATCGCAGAACAAAACAACTAGTTCTAGATTCCAATTTTAAAAATTCCAAATTCCAATCCCGAAGTTTCGGAACAAATTGGAATTTGGATTTTTTTTTAATTGAAATGAAATTTGGAATTTGGATTTTTCAAAATTGGAATTTGGAATTTAGTGATTGGAATTTAGTGATTGGAATTTAGTGATTGGAATTTAGTGATTGGAATTTAGTGATTGGAATTTAGTGATTGGAATTTTAAAATAACCTACTACATTGATAGGGAAATAAAAGTTTTAAGGATTTATAGCTAAAAATTAAAAATAACTATTTAAATTTGCACTCGCTATGAAGAAAGATAACCAGAAAATGAATAATTATTATCGTTACAGCATGATGTGCTGTGCTATTGTAATGGTATTTATTGATCTGGCTTAATATATAAAATGATAAAATTTATTTCGAATAAGCCTTTCAACTAATTAATGGAAGGCTTTTTTGTTTTTAAACTGTAAAGAATGATTGAATTAAAAAATGTAACCAAAACTTTTCATCAGAAAGACAGAATTGTTGCTGCTTTGTCTGATGTCTCTTTAAAGGTTCCTGAAGGGAAAATTTTTGGTGTAATTGGAACTTCCGGAGCAGGAAAAAGTACGCTGATTCGCTGCGTGAATTTGTTAGAAAGACCAACTTCTGGCGAAATTATCGTTGACGGAAAAGCTTTAATGCAGTTATCAAACGCAGAACTGGCGATTGAAAGAAGACAAATCGGAATGATTTTTCAGCATTTTAATCTGCTTTCTTCGAGAACGGTTTTCGAAAATGTTGCTTTTCCTTTAGAATTGGCTGGAACTTCAAAAAGCGAAATCAATACTCGTGTTTTAGAATTATTGCAATTGGTTGGATTGGCAGAAAAAGCCAACGATTATCCAGCAAGTCTTTCGGGAGGTCAGAAGCAAAGAGTAGCGATTGCAAGAACTTTAGCCAATAATCCGAAAGTTTTATTGTGCGATGAAGCTACAAGTGCGCTAGATCCTGCAACAACTAGATCGATTTTAAATTTATTAAAAGACATTAATAAACGCCTTAATATTACCGTTTTGCTGATTACGCACCAAATGGAAGTCGTAAAATCTATTTGTGATGAAGTTGCGGTTATCAGTCACGGAAAATTGATCGAGCAGGGAAGTGTTGGAGAAATTTTCGCCGACCCAAAACATGAATTGACAAAAGAGTTTATTTCTTCTTCGCTTCATATCGAAGTTCCGTCTGTATATCAAGACAAACTACAAAAAGAAGACAACGGAAATCTGAATCCGTTATTGAAATTGGAAATGACAGGAAAATCGGTTAACGAGCCTGTTATCTCAGAAGTTTCAAGACTTTTTGATACCGATTTTAAAATCGTTAGCGCACAAATGGATCAGGCAGGCGAAGTTAATTTTGGTGTAATGCTGATCGAATTATCAGGAAAACGCGAAAATTACGATGCTGCCATTCAATATTTTAATTCAAAACACATTAAAACAGAAATTATAGGTTATGTCTGATTCTCTTATAGATTTATTGTTAAAAGGAACATGGGAAACCATTGTTATGACTTTTGTATCGGGCTTTTTCGGTTTTTTGTTAGGACTTCCAACAGGAATTTTATTATTCTTAACTCGTAAAAATCAAATTCTAGAACAGCCCGTTTTAAATAGAATATTATCAATCGTGGTAAACGTTTTTCGTTCTATACCATTCATTATTTTAATCGTTTGGATGATTCCGTTTACACGTGCCATAGTTGGAACATCAATTGGTGTGAGTGCGGCTTTGGTTCCGTTAAGCATTGGTGCGGCGCCATTTATTGCTCGTTTGGTAGAAAATAGTCTGTTAAGCCTTCCATCAGGATTAATTGAAGCAGCAAGAGCTTTAGGAGCAACTCCTTTGCAAATTGTGTACAAAGTATTGTTGCCAGAAGCTTTACCTTCTTTAATCAATGCAGCTTCAATTACTTTAATCACTCTCGTAGGTTATTCTGCAATGGGCGGAGCTGTCGGTGCAGGCGGTTTAGGACAAGTTGGCTATCAATACGGTTATATTGGTTATGATGCCGTAACAATGAACTCAGTTTTGGCTTTATTGGTCATTTTAGTATTCGTGATTCAGTTTGCGGGCGATAGATTATCAAAACGATTCGATCATAGATAATGATCAATTAACAATTTATAATTAACAATTTACAATTAGAAATATATGAAACTTAATATTTTAAAAACTGCTGGAGTTTTGGCTTTGGCGCTTGTTTTATCCAATTGCGGAAAAAGTAAAAATAACGATCCTCATTTTATAAAAGTAGGGGTTGCTTCTGGGCCAGAATTGAAAGTGGCAGAAGCGGCTAAAAAAGTAGCAAAAGAAAAATTCGGATTGGAAGTAGAACTAGTTTCTTTTAACGATTATGTAATTCCAAACGAGGCCTTAAGTCAAGGAGATATTGACGCAAATGCGTTTCAGCACAAACCTTATTTAGACGAGCAATCTAAACAAAGAGGCTACAAATTGGCTATTATCGGGAATACATTTGTGTATCCTATTGCTGGTTATTCTAGAAAAATAAAAAGCCTTTCTGAATTGAAAAACGAAAGCACGATTATTATTCCAAATGATCCAACAAACGGCGGACGTTCTTTATTGCTTCTACAGAAAAACGGATTATTGAAATTAAAAGAAAATGTTGGTTTATTGCCAAAAGTAACAGACATTGTGAGCAATCCTAAAAACTTGAAAATTTTAGAATTGGAAGCGCCTCAATTGCCAAGAGCTTTGGATGATGAGAATGTTTCTATCGCTATTATCAACAATACTTTTGCTTCTGCAGCTGGATTGGTTCCTTCTCGTGATGCCTTGTTTATTGAAGATAAAGATTCTCCTTATGTGAATTTGGTGGTAAGCCGTGAAGACAATAAAAATGAAGAAAAAGTAAAACAGTTTTTACAAGCTTTTCAATCTCCAGAAGTAGAAAAAGCAGCCGAGCAAGAATTTAAAGGCGGAGCAGTAAAAGGCTGGTAAGAAAATAATATTTCCAATTAAAAGATCTCATTTGTTGAGGTCTTTTTTTTTGCAAAAAAATATGGGCAAAGAACAGCTGAATATCGCAACCGTTAAAGTCAATTGGGGGTTGATACTTGGTTACTTTTAAATCGAATAATCCAGCTGAATATGCCAATTACACCACTGATAACCCCTGAAATAAGTGTATTGAGTGGCGAAATTGGTACTTCTTTACCCATACTATTTTGATATTCCATAACAATAGAAGATCAGTAATCACATAAAAATTCAATAAGTCTTTTTTGAATAAAAACTCTATATCAAAGTTACTTTCAACAGCTCTTTTTTCTGTTATAGGATTAACTTTACAATTTATATAATTGTCAGTAAGATAAATGTTTATTGTTGTGTAATAATGGCAAGACATTCGCTTAAAATAGGGACTGCTTTTTCCATTTCTTCACGTTCTAAATTCCCAAATCCTAAACGGGTTGCAGTAAGGTTTTTGGTTTGGTATAAAATGGTCTTTGGCAGAAATAAACCCTGTTTGGAACATTCTTTTTGAAACTGAACCAGATTAAAATGATCCAGCCATTCGACCCAAATTGCCAATCCTCTTGGTGGCACTTTAAACTTGATTTTGCCTTTAAGTTTTTCGTTTAGAATTGAAACAAAATAATCGCGACGTTCTTTATAGATTTTTTTATTTTTTTTAGAAAGACGATGCACTTCGCCTTCTGTAATCCATTCGGTAAGAACCTGCTCTTTTATGACATCAATTCTGGGTTCTAAGATGTTTTGATGCTTTTCGAGTTCTTTGATAAATTCGGCAGGTGCGGCTACAAATCCGTAACTGAATCCTGATGGCAATGATTTTCCGAAAGAACCAATATAAACCACTTTCTGATTGGAATCAAAAGCAGCCAAGGGCAAAACAGGATTATTATCGTAATGAAATTCAAAATCGTAATCGTCTTCCAGAATCACAAATCCGTATTGATTGGCCAAATCCAAAACTTCCATTCTTTTTTTAGCACTAAGGGAAATAGTGGTTGGATAATGATAATTGGATGTTAGATATAAAACCCTGATTTTGGTTGTTTCGCAAATTTCCTTCAAACGCTTGGTGTCAATTCCGTCTTCATTTACTGGAATAGAAATAATCTGCGCTCCGGTATTGGTCAATGTCATGTTTGACATATAATATCCCGGCGATGCAACTACTACTTTATCGCCTGGAGCAATAAGTACTTTTGTAACCAGATACAGAGCAATTTCGTGACTGCTGGCTGTAAGAAGGTTTGAAGTCGAAATACGAATTCCTCGGGTAAGATTCAGATAATTGGAAAAATGAGTTTTAAAATTAGAATGCGAACGCAATTCTATCTGCTCGTAGGTTTTGGACGTTTTTCGTCTTTTTAATTTTGAAACATATAATCTAGCCAAAACATCGGTTTGAACCAATCGTAAATCGGGCATTCCGTCATTAAATTGATACGGCAGATTACTGATTTCAATCGGACTTTCAAGAATAGTAGATCGCTGAAAACTGAAACCAATATTGTCTGGAGTGGTATTTTGTTCTTTCGAAACGGTAAATTCAGCTTTGTTTTTTTGTTTTTGCTGTGATAAAATAAAAGTTCCTTTATTCGGAAGTGTTTCAATCCAACCCTGCGATTCTAAATCCTGAAAGGCTTTGATTAAAGTGTTTCGGTTAACAGAAAGCACTTTACATAAAATTCTGGTACCGGGAAGTTTGGTGCCTTCGGGAAGAAAGCCTGTTTGTATGGCTTTGATAAATTCAAAAACAAGCTGCAAATAAATAGCAGTGCTTTCTTCGGGTTTAAGCTGAATAAAGCTTTTAAAAGGAATTTCAACCGGACTATCCATAATTTATAAACTGACACTTTTGTTGGTACGGCAAGATACTGCTTTTCTTAAAATTTTTAGAAAAAAAGAAAAATGATCTTTACATAAGTGTTAGAACGATGACCAAATCAAACTATTAAGTCCGGCTGAAACTGAATATAATTTAATTTTAACACATAGAGACATAGTTTTTTGTTTCGAAAAAAAGATGGCAAAAGAAACAAGTTTCCACACATAGCCAAGCTATGTTTATTTAAATTAGTGAAACGCCTTTTTAAGTTTGCAAGACTATGTTTCTATGTGTTAAAAAAAATAGTTAGACTTTAAAAATCAGTTTCTTTTTGTAGAAAATCCATAAGATAAATGACCAGAAAACAGCATAAGATAAAGCATAAGCGAGTGATGCATTTAATGGGTTTTCAAAACAAGGAACAATTCCGTGGTTATAAATATATGCTTGAAGTCCAATTTCTTCGCCAGCTTTTTCAGGATCGGCTACTTTTATACCGCTTAAAACTCTCGGAATTATTCCAGAAAAGAAAAACACAATCATCGGGTTTACGCCCCAGATCAGGAATAATTTCGTCCATTTTTTATGCCCTTTAATATCGATTATATAATACAAAAGCGTTAAACACAGTGTTGCAATTCCAGCTGTGTATAAAACATAAGAACTTGTCCAAAGTGATTTGTTAATAGGGAAGAAGATGTTCCAAATTAAGCCTCCAATTACTAAAGCAGTTCCTGCAATGGCGGTCTTTTTTACGATTTCCATTTTATCAACCGATAAATTTAACAGCTGACCAATGTACATTCCTAAAATTCCAGTTCCAATGGCTGGCAAAGTGCTCAAGATTCCTTCTGGATCCCAAGTTTTAGAAGATGCCCATAAATGTCCGTTTAGAAGTGTATCGTCTATCCAAGCGGCAAGATTCGTTCCTTTGTCGAAATTGGCAGCGCCAAATCCAGGAACGGGAACAAAAGCCATTACAAGCCAATATCCAACTAAAAGCGTAGCTAAAACCAAAAGCTGTGTTTTTAAATTGGTCTTTAAATATAAAATTGAAGTAAAGAAATACACAATCGCAATTCGCTGTAAAACGCCTGGGATTCTGGTATCTTCAAAATGTTCAAGTCCGCTAAATGATAATGAAATCAGGATTAGAAATACGCCAATAGCCAGAATGGTTTTTACTTTCATTGAAAAATTTCCTAAAAGGGCATAAGCAACGGCAAAAGCAATTACCAATCTTAATCCTAATAACGGAATTCCTTCTAAACCAAATAAATGGATTCTACTGAAAACACTTAAAAATAATCCTAAACAGAAAATTCGAAGCGAGCGAACTAAGATTTTATTGAAAACACTTCCGTCAAAATGTTTTACAGGCATTGCAAACGGAATTGCAGTTCCCATAATAAAAACAAAAAACGGGAAAACTAGATCAGTAGGCGTGCAACCATGCCATTCGGCGTGTTCTAGGGGCGGATAAATAGATGACCAGCTTCCCGGATTATTGACAATCGTCATTAAGAGAATGGTAAATCCTCTAAAGACATCGAGTGAAGTTAAACGTTCTTTTGTCATTGGGTTTGATAGTTTATGGTTGATAGTTTATGGTTTATGGTTTATGGTTTATGGTTTATAGTTTTTGGTTTATTGTTTGGAATTTGGAATTTAAATTTTGGAATTTTTATTTCATAATTGCATCCTGAATTATTTGCTGAATTTCTTCTCTGATTTTTCCTTTGGCTAATTTGTTTTCGTCATTTACTACTTCTGGATAGGTTCTGTTGGATAGGAATACGTAAACAATTTCGGTTTCTGGATCTGCCCACGCCATGTTGCCTGTAAAACCTGTATGTCCAAAACTTGCTTCAGAAACACAGTCGCAAGTTGGCCCGCCTTTGTGTACTCTTTTGTCAAATCCTAAACCTCTTAGAACGCCTTGATTTTTGTAATAGCAGGTATTAAAAGCATCAAAAGTCTGCGGAGAAAAATATTGAATGCCGCCGTAATTTCCTTTTTGTAAAAACAGCTGCATCATTTTGGCTACATCCATGGCATTAGAAAAAATTCCTGCGTGACCTGCAACTCCGCCTTCCATTGCTGCGGCCATGTCGTGTACATAACCTTGAATAACCTGATGTCTGAAATAGTTGTCAATTTCGGTTGGAGCGATATTGCTTTTGTCAAATTTATCTAAAGGACTGTAAAGCGTATTAGTCATTCCTAATGAACTGAAGAAGTTTTCTTTACTTAGGTCTTCTAGTTTTTTATGTGTTTTTCTTTCTAAATATTCTTTTAAAATGATGAAAGTAAAATCACTGTATTTATATTCTTTTTTTAGAGCTACTGGACTTTCAGCAATGATTTTCATAATCGTGTCATGATAATCATTTCGAATATAAAGACTGTCCGCTACCTTTGTTGTAAAACCGTTTTCGGCTATTTTTCGATAATATTTCTCAGAAGGTTTGTTGTTTTTGTCTAAAGTTGCTTTGTAAAACGGAATCCAAGCCTGAAGTCCTGCGTAGTGATTTAACAGATCTTTGAAAGTGATGTTTTCTTTGTTTGTTTTGGCAAAAAAAGGCAGCATATCTTTCAGTTTTGTGTCCAGCTCTACTTTGTTTTTATCGTACAATTGCATCACATTTGGCAATGTCGAAATCATTTTTGAAATTGAAGCCACATCGTATAAATCGGTATCTGCGATTTTTTTTCCGTTATCGTAAGTTTGCGCTCCATACGATTTCTGAAAAATAACATTTCCTTTTCTGGCCACTAAGACCTGCATTCCCGGAGCCATTTTTCCATCAATTGCTTTTTGTGCTACGGCATCAATTTTAGATAATATTGCCGGATTCATATTTACATTTTCTGGAGCTGTAAAAGCCAGACGATTTAGTTTCTCGGTAGTCAAACCATCATTTACATGGAAAGCATCATTTATAGAAACAGGTAATTTTCCTTTGGCTTCGATGGCACCAAAAAGCAATCCTGCCGAAACAACCTGACTAATATCTGAGTTTTGATAGGAAACTACCAATCCTTCAATATCATCAAAATTATTAATAGATAATAACGAATAAGGTTTTGCAAAAATGTCTAAAATTACATTGTTGTGTTTTGCAATTTCTTTCAACCAAAGCATTTCTTGTAATGTAAATTCTTGTTTTTCCCAAGCTTTATTTACTTTATGATAGCTGATAATAACCTTGTCGAATTTTTTCAATTCTTTGTTTAGACTGTCCAGATTGGTGTCTTTCACTTCGGTGATTTCAGTATACTTTTTTAATGTTGAAACAAAAGCGCTGTTGGTATCTTCACCTAGTTTTATGTAGGCAATTTTTTCGCTTAAATCTTTTATCGGAAGAATTTCTTTTTCATTTTTTAAAACTGTAATGGCATTTTCATACAGTTTATAATGTAAAGCATCATTTTGCGACGGATTCAAATTATTGTACAAATTATTTAAATCAATCGGTTTGTATTTGTTCAGTCCTGCTTTGTATTTAAAATGAAGAATTTTTTTAACCGAATGTGCTAATCGTTCTTCGGTAATTACTTGCGCATTGTAAGCCTCTTCCAATTTCTGAAAAGCAACTGGTACATTTTCTGGACAAAGCAAAATATCGTTTCCGGCTAAAATAACAGCGATTTCCAAATCTCCAGGGCCTTTAAAATTGGCAGCACCTTTCATCGCCAGACCGTCTGTAAAAATTAAGCCATTAAAACCTAATTCTTTTTGAAGCAGATTGGTTACCACATTATAAGAAGCAGAAGAAGGGCAGTTTGGCTGTGATTCTAAACTCGGAATATTAAGATGCGCCACCATTACAGAAGCCAAACCTTCGTCGAATAATTTTTTATATGGATATAGTTCGACCAATTCCATGCGTTCTTTAGAAAAATTAACGGTAGGTAAAGCATGATGCGAATCGGTTGAAGTGTCGCCATGTCCAGGAAAGTGTTTTCCGGTACAGAAAACGCCATTTCCTTGTATTCCTTTCATTAAAGCAAGAGCTTTTTCGGTTACATTGACTTTATCTTCACCAAAAGAACGATTTCCGATAATTGGATTTTTCGGATTGGTATTAATATCTAAAACTGGTGCAAAATTGAAATGTACGCCGATTCGTTTGTTTTCGGCTGCCATATTTTTCCCCACATTTTCAATTAAGCTTAAATCTTGAATCGCGCCCAAAGTCATATTCCAAGGATAACGATACGTTGAATCTAATCGCATCGCCAAACCCCATTCGGCATCGATTCCGATCATCAAAGGAACTTTAGCTTTTGACTGATATAAGTTGGTCAATTTCGCTTGACGAACTGGCCCGCCTTGAAAGAAAATAACGTTTCCTATTTTATAATCTTCAATCAATTTACTAATCTGATTAACGTGTACAGAATCTTTGTTGGAATAGGCAGAAACCATAAACAATTGCCCGATTTTTTCCTGCACAGTCATTTTGTTATAAATGCTGTCAACCCAAGCCGTTTCTTTATCAGAATCTTTAAAGAAAGTTTTTTTATCTGAAGTATTTTTTGGTACGTAAACAACCGTGTCTTTTAAAGGAATATCCTTTTTAGCGTCTGTCGTTCCATTATTTTTTTTGGATGCGCAATTGGTAATTAAAAATATAAAAGCGGCGTATAAACTGATTTTTATGAATGGATTTTTCATATCATTTTTTTTAAGAATCAATTTGAGTTTAATGCATTTAAATTCAAATTGATTCATCAATAGTATTAAGCTGAATTAAAAACTTATTTCTTTCTCACTGCGTGAACTGGTTATAAATAATCCTAAATAAGTAATTAATCCGTTTAGTATAATTAATTCATTGTCAAAAACATATCCTGCAAATAAAACTTTAGAATATTCATTGATGAAATAGGTAAATAATGGAGAAAGCAAACAGATAAACGGAACCAGTTTATCATTTACATGTCTCGATTTTTGGAATAAACCAAAAGCGTATAATCCTAATAATGGGCCGTAAGTGTACGAAGCGACTTTAAAGATCATTCCTACCACAGAACTGTCATTTATTGAGTTGAAAATAAGGATGATAAAAAAGACTAAAACCGAAAAACTGATATGCACTAAATGTCTAATTTTTACGGTGTTTTTCTTATGGCTGTTTTCGGCTTTATCCATACCTAAAAAATCAACGCAAAAAGAAGTTGTTAAGGCTGTTAGAGCAGAATCTGTGGTTGCAAAAGTGGCAGCAATAATTCCCAATAAAAATACAATTGCAGGAACAAGTGCTAAATGGTTTAAGGCAATTTCAGGAAAAAGTAAATCGGTTCTTGGTTTTCCTGTAATTAAATCGGTTGGAACAGCAATTCCGTTTTTATTGGCATAGATGTATAACAACGCTCCAACACTCAAAAAGAAAATATTAATGATAACAAAGATTCCTGTAAAAGTGAACATATTTTTCTGTGCTTCGCCAATGTTTTTACAGCTCAAGTTCTTTTGCATTAAATCTTGATCTAGACCAGTCATAGCGATAGTTACGAACATTCCGCCCAAAATTTGTTTTACAAAATGGAATTTACTTCCCATAAAATCATCAAAGAAAAAGATCTTAGAGTAATTACTGTTTTTTACTTCTTCAAATGCGCTGATGGCAGTTAAATCCATACGATCACAGATGAAATAAATAGTAAGGAAAACAGAAGTAACCAAAAAGAATGTCTGTAACGTATCTGTAATAATAATTGTTTTTAATCCGCCTCTATAGGTATAAGAGAAGATTAACAGCAGCGAAATTAAAACAGTAAACGCAAAAGGAACATGATAAAAATCGAACACAAAACGCTGTAAAACGATCACAACCAAATACAATCTGAAAGCAGAACTTATTGTACGGCTAATTAAGAAAATAGAAGCTGCTGTTTTATAGCTGAAAAAACCCATTCTTTGCTCGATATATCCATAAATCGAAGTCAGATTCATTCTGTAGTATAAAGGCAGCAAAAGCTTTGTAATGACAATAAATCCAAGCGCATTTCCTAAAACAAACTGAAAATATTTAAATTGTTCACCACTTGGTGCGCCAACTTCTCCAGGAACAGAAATAAAGGTTACTCCAGAAAGAGCAGTTCCAATCATTCCGAAAGCGACTAAATACCATTTTGAGTTTTTATTGGCTGTAAAAAAAGCTTCATTTCCGCTGTCTTTTCTGCTGACTCTGTGTGATATATAGAACAATGTTCCGAAATAAATAATAATAAGGAGAAGGATGGTACTTGGTGTCATTTTATAGTTTTGGTAATTTTTGGTTTTTATGAATTATTTAAAGCTATTGGCTGCAATTATTTTAACACATAGGAACATAGTTTTTTTTCAAAATTTTAAAAAAGGCGTTTCACTAATTTAAATAAACATAGGCTATACTATGTGTGGAAACTAGTTTCTTTTATTTTCTTTTTTTGACGCAATCCTGAAGCCTCGGAACTATGTTTCTATGTGTTAAATATAAACTGGAAGCTGTTTTTTAATTGACCTGACGGATTTTAGTCTGTCAGGTCGGTGTTAAAAACTCCAAAAAATGATTTTATTCAGCTTTTGAATTTGTATAAATCTATAAAAAGATTTTGATAGTGTGTTTTTAGTTTTCCTGGTTTTTGTTGTGAGCAAGAAGTACACCTCTTACGCTTTTATGTTTATGCAGCAATTCTTCGGCAACTTCATATTCAATGGCAAGTTCTTCCATAATCATCTTGATACCGCGTTTAACCAATTTTTCGTTAGATAACTGCATATCAACCATTTTATTGCCTTTTACTTTTCCTAGTTTGATCATTACCGAAGTAGAAATCATATTCAAAGTAAGCTTTTGAGCTGTTCCTGCTTTCATTCTTGTGCTTCCTGTTAAGAATTCAGGTCCTACAATCAATTCAATCGGATAATCAGCTTCTTGAGCGATAAGTCCGTTGCTGATGCACGAAATACTTCCCGTTTTAATATTGTGTTCTTTAGCTTTTTTAAGGGCTCCTAAAACGTATGGCGTATTACCAGAAGCAGCAATTCCGATAATCATATCTAAGCTCGAAATTTCGAATTTTGCCAGATCTTTCCAAGCTTGTTCGGTATCATCTTCTGCATTTTCTACTGCTTTTCTGATCGCAGTGTCTCCGCCAGCAATAATTCCGATAATCATATCATGCGGAACACCAAAAGTTGGTGGACATTCAGATGCATCTAAAATTCCGATTCTCCCAGAAGTTCCGGCTCCGATATAAAATAATCTTCCGCCCAGCTGCATTTTTTTTACAATGGCTTTAATCAGTTTTTCTATTTTAGGAATCTGTTCTTCAATAATATGCGGAACTTTTTTGTCTTCTGTATTAATGTTTGTAAGAAGTTCTTTCACGCTCATTTGATCCAAGTCTTTGTACAAAGATTCTTGTTCAGTTTCAGGATTTTTATTTTTCATTTTTCTTTTTTTTGATTTTTGAAACTAAAATTTTTCAATTTCAGGATCTCATTTTACATTAATAGTTTGCTGTTTTTATCTTGAATGGAATTTAATTTTAAAACATAGAAACACAGGTTTTGATTTTTGTTTAAAAAGGTAACCAATCTTTAAAAAAACAAACCAAAGAGAACTACATTTCTGCTAGCAATATATATGTGTGTGTTTATGCTAATGGAACGCTTTTTTGTAGGTCTATCAAATTCTATGTTTCTAGTGTTTAAAAAATTAAGTCTAAGAGAACTGAATTAGAAATATTATTTATAAATCAGGTATTTTGTTCGCATTTTTTTGAATGCTTCTAGATCTTTCTGCCATGTTTTTCTGATCTCACCTTCAGAAACACCACTTTCAATTTGCTGCTGTAATTTTTTTGTTCCTGCCAGTTTTATAAAAAAGGCATTGAAGAATTTTGTTTTATCGCTCGTATTCTGATACGCTTTAATAAGCCATTTCAGTTCTAATTGTTTCAATTTAGGGTAAGCAGTCAAATCTTCGCCAAAGCATTCTTTTCCATTGTATAAAGGATCTTTTGCGCCAAAATTGGGTTTCGGAGTAAAACTGAAATTGGTTTTGGTTAAATAGGGAGAACCGTAGATTTGAAATTGTTTTTCGGTTCCGCGTCCCATACTCACATTTGTTCCTTCAAAAAGGCATAAACTTGCGTATAAATTTATAGACTGGTCATTTGGCAAATTTGGAGACGGTTTTACCAATAAACTGTATGGCATTGTTCTGCTGTAATCTACGCAAGGAATAACGGTTAGTTTACATTGAGCGCCATCTTTCAGCCATTTTTCTCCATTTACCATTTGAGCATATTCACCAATTGTCATTCCGTGTAGGAGCGGAATAGGGTGCATGCCGACAAAACTGGTAAATTCTTTTTCTAAAAGTGGGCCGTCTACGATAGAGCCATTTGGATTTGGACGATCAAAAACAATAAGCGGAACGTTATTTTCTGCACAAGCTTCCATTACATAATGTAAAGAAGAAATGTAGGTGTAGAATCGTGCTCCTACATCTTGCAGGTCAAAAATCATGACATCAATTCCAGATAACTGCGCTGGTTTTGGCTTTTTGTTGTCGCCATAAAGCGAAATAATCGGCAAGCCTGTTTTCTGATCTTTTCCATCAACAACATGTTCGCCGGCATCGGCTGTTCCTCTAAATCCGTGCTCAGGAGCAAAAATAGTCTGAACAGCAATATTTTTCTCCAATAAAAAATCAACAACATGGGTTTTGTTGGATAAAATTCCAGTCTGATTGGTTACAATTCCGACTTTTTTATCTTTTAATAGCGGAAGATATTTTTCGTAATTGTCAGCTCCCGTTTTTATAACAGTGTTATTGATTTCTGCTGAAATAACTATTGTATTGGGCTGAATGTTTGCCGAATATGACGTAGCATGAAACAGAAATGCTGTAACAAAAGCACTTTTTGCTATAAATTTTATCATTTTAAATACAGTTATTAGTTAAAGACGAATTGGACTAATAAAATTACTATTTTATTGGAGTATATGAATGTTTTAGGCAGATTTGGGGAATCTAAAAACTAACAAGATATAACCTGCATGAATCAGGATTAATTTTTCTACTTGGTCTTTTTATTGGTCACAATGCGTCTAAAAAGAGTATTTTAAAATACTGCCTCCGAAAAGTCTCACGTCGGAGGCAGTTGTATTAGATGTGGTATTTTAGTTTTTACCGAATTACCAGCCTGGATTTTGTTTTAATTCTACACCTTCTGCAGCGTATAAATTGATATCATTTGTCGGAATTGCACTCAAGTAATTTTTTGGCGATATAAATAATCTTGACACACCAGCTGCATAAGGAATTACATATCCTTGCGCGTTTACTTTTGTTTTAGAGTTAGTTCCTATTAAGGCCATTATTCTAGCTCCTAAAATAACATCTGGATTAGAATTAGTATCTAGATAATCTCCTTTTTTCCAACGCATAAGATCTTCTTTTCTCATTGTTGTCCAAGCCATAAACTCGATTCTGCGCTCACGACGAATCTCCCATATAATTGGATTAACAATTCCCGAAATTTGCTCTAATGCAGTTGTTCTTTGCGGGTCATCTATCTGAACGCCGTTTGCACTTGCATTTGCACCATCTGTAGTCAAAGTTGCAATTCCAGCACGTGTACGAACTTTGTTAAGTGATAAATTTAAATCTGCAGTAGTGATTGTACCTAATTCAGCACATGCTTCAGCATAATTCAAATAAACTTCGCTTAGTGTGAAAACTGGAGCGTCAATTTGATTTTGTCCAATTGTCGTAACCTCTGTACCTGTTGTAGCAGGATTATTATACAATTGAAATACATAACCCGTTATAGATGTTAAACCGTTATAAGGTTTGTCAGAGTAAGCATAGTCTGCTGTGCTGAAAGCTTTAGCAAATCTTGGATCTCTGTTAGCAAAAGTATTTGCAATAGTGTTGTCTCCTAAATATTGAGCATTACCAGTTTGTTTAATTGGCAATCCGTTAGTAGTTACATAACTTTCTGCAGCAAATTTTGTTAATCCGTTTTGAACAGTAGATGTATTAGTATAGGCTTGGATTCCATTTCCTAAAACACCTTTGATGTATCTTTTTGTTAAGATTACTTCAGTATTTCCTAATAACTCAACAGAATTGTAAAGAGATTTCCAATCTGTGTTTAATTTATAAGCGTTGTTATTCATTACGGCTAAAGATGCATCTTTAGCTTTCTGAAGATACGCATTTCCATTCTGAGCCAAATTGTATTTTCTGTAAGTACCTTCACCCAAACATACTCGGCTTAATAATGCATAAGCAGTATATTTATTTACAGTTACATTGCTATCATCAACGTTTAATAACAACGGAATCGCTTCTTCTAAGTCTTTAATTACATTATCTATTACTTCTGCTCTCGATAAAGCAGGTTTATAAACATTTGCATCGCTTTGAGCTAAATATTGGTCTGTATAAGGAACATTACCAAACTGCTGTGCTAAACGAAAATAAGTGTGAGCTCTAAAGAATTTAGCAACACCAATATAGTGATTTTTCTTAGTCTGATCCATTGGAACATTTGGCACTCTTTCTAACATAAGATTGCAACGACGAATCAAAGTGTAATATTCATTCCAGTTTGAGTTAGTCGCATTTGGAGCTGTTAGAAAGTTAGTGAAAACGTTCATCGCCAAGTTGTCATCTATTAAACCTGTTGCCGAAGCATGGAAATAAAAATCTGCCGTAGTACCAGCATTGTTTCCGTATCCATTAAAGGTATTATAGTTCAACCAAGAAAATGTTTTTACGTTATTTTCTGAAGTCCAAAAATTGTTGTCAGTGAATACATCTTCCGGAGGTGTATCCAAAAAATCTGAACAGCTAACAGTTAGACTTGCAAAAGTAAGCAAGGCAACTGATAGTTTTATCTTAGAGTTTATGATTAATTTTCTCATCTTAATTAATTTTTGATTTTTAAATACCTTTATTAAAACGCAAGTTGTATACCAACCGACCATGTTTTAGAGTAAGGGAAAGTTCTTCCCCACATTGATTCACTTTCATTAATTTCTGGGTCTACTGGTAATTTGCTGCTTTTCCAAGTAGCTAAGTTGAAACCTGAAACGTATGGTCTAATTTTATCAAATCCAGCTTTTTGTGAAATACTTTTTGGGAAAGTATATCCAAGAGTCATCGATTTTAAACGTAAATAAGACATATCTAATAAATAACGAGTTTGCGCCACAAAATTGTTTGATCCAGGAGCATAAGTTCCAAAAGCATTAGTTGCATGCCCAGGATATGGATTAGGGAAATACGCATCTGTATTTTCTGTTGTCCAGTAATCATTTTGGTTCTCATACATAGCATCTGTTCTGTTGTAGAAAGGCAATACTAAGTCTGAAGTTGTCCAGTAATCACGTTTTCCAACTCCTTGGAAGAAAGCATCTATATCAAATCCGTATAAAGCACCACCTAAACGTACTCCATATTGGTAGCGAGGTGTAGTGTTACCAATAACTTTTAAATCTCCAGGTTTAAGAGCAGTTCCATCTCCTCTTGAGATTACTCCGTCTCCATCCAAATCTTTATACATTACATCTCCTGCGCCAAATTTAAACGCTCCACTTCTTATATTTTTATAATCAACACCGTTTACTATTAATCCTGTAGCATCAACTTGATCTGTTGTTTGAATTAATCGGTCTGTTTCCAATCCCCAGATTTCACCCAATTTTTGACCTGAGTAAAAAGACGAAGTACTGATTAACTTAGCAGAGTTGTTCCATTCTGTTACTTCTGTAGTATTGTCTGAAAGCGTAAGATCTGCATAAACACTGATGTCTTTGTTGATTTGTTTATTAAAGTTAAGTGCAAGTTCCCAACCTCTTGTTCTTAAGTTTCCTGAGTTTGTGTTGGCAGCAGCCTGACCAAATGAACCCGGAAGTGTTTTACCTGGAGCTAACATTCCTTTAGTATCACGTTGATAATAATCAAAAGTTAAACCTAACATGCTAAATATTCTAATATCAATACCAATATCTTGAGTAGTTACCTTTTCCCAAGTTAAATTCGGGTCAACGTTTGTTGGCTGATTAACAGTAGGAGGAATGGTTGTACCGCTACCAATCCAATAAGGGTTAGGATTAGTAGTAACGTTAGTCATAACTGGTAAAAAGGCATTGTTAGCAATATTTTGATTTCCGATTGAACCAATAGATCCACGGATTTTCAAATCATTTAACCAGCTTTTTGTTCCTTCCATGAAACTTTCTTCAGAAATTCTATATCCAACAGAAGCAGAAGGGAAGAATCCCCATTGCTCATTAGTAGGGAATTTTGACGAACCATCATAACGTCCGTTTACCTCCAATAGATATTTACCTTTGTAATCATAATTTACACGTGCAAAAAATCCTGCAATGGCATATCTTGATAAACCAGGATTTAAAATGTCATTAGAAACTAGAGGCGAAGTAAATTGGTCGCCAATAGCTAAGTTAAATTCTGGTTTGGTTTTGTCCAAAAGTGTATTTCTACGAGCATAAGTTCTTTCTTGATCGTACCATTCTGTATTCAAACCACCTAATACTTTAAAGTTGTGGTTTTCTCCTAATGTCTTAGTGTAATTTCCAAAGATATTGACTACATTTCTAGTGTAAGATGTTTTCGCTTGCGCAACAAAATCGTTGGCAGTTTCCATTGAAGTAGGTTTTCCGGCAACTAAGTCAGCAGCACTTGTCCACCAGTCCCAAAGCGGTACTTGACCACCATTCATTTTTAGACTAGAAAAATTGGTATTATAACTGTATTCTCCAACGATATTAAAGTCTTTTGTAACTTGAGCAGTAAGTCTTCCGCTTATCCTCATATCATTTGATTTACTTTCGTTTTGAGATGCATTTGCCATATAACCAGGCGCATGTCTAAAGTAAGTACCATTATAAGTTCCATAAGGGAAATAAGAACCCCAACGCATATAGTATCCAAAATATCCGTTACCAGCAGTATCAATACCATTGTTGTAGTAGTTAAAAGGAGAATCGTATTCTTGGAAAGTTCCCAATACTTTAAAATCTCCAGTAAGCCAGCTTGCTAATTCCGTTGTCAAACCAAGGTTAAGGTTGAATCTTTGGTTGGTTTCATTGTTAATTTTCATTACACCATCTTGATTAGAAAGCCCTAACGAAACAATAAATGAACTTTTGTCACTCAAAGAACCTTGAGCAGATAAATTATGAAGTGTTTGTACCGCATTCTTCTTTAACATTTCATCATGCGGATTCCAAATTCTGTAGAAATATTCTTTTCCTCCAATAACATCAAAATCTTCTCCTAAGATCATGTTTTTGTCATTTGGATTTCTAGTTGCAGCATATTTTTCTTTCCAGTTAATGATACCAGGCAATAATGTTTTGTAGTTCATACCGAAAGATTCTGGATTTGCATTTCCAGCTCTAGCCTGCGCGTCAATCATTGCTGGAAGCTCTACAGTTGGATCATTAAATTGAACCAAAGAAATTGGATTGCTCCAACCTGTATTGTTGCTATAAGCGAATCTTACTTTTCCTTTAGAATTTTTACCGCTTTTAGTAGTAATTAATATAACTCCAAATGCAGCACGAGCACCATAAATAGAAGCAGAAGCGGCATCTTTAAGTACAGACATAGATTCTACATCTTCTGCATTTAGCATAGACAATTCGCCTGGAACACCATCAACTAAAATAAGTGGTGATCCTTTAGCTTCTCCATTTATAATAGTTCCGGCTCCACGAATGTTAACGTTTGATCCTTTACTTATATTACCTGAATTAAAAGTAATATTAAGTCCAGGAGTAGTTCCTTGTAAACCTCTTGTGATATCAGTAATAGGGACACTTCCTAGAGCTTTTTTAACATCTACTTTTGCAACCGCTCCAGTAAGATTAGCTTTTTTCTGAGAAGCAAAACCTACAACAACAACTTCGTCTAGTTTCGAAGTGCTTTCTGAAAGACCAACATCTATTTTCTGTTGGCTTTCCACTTTAATTGATTGGGTTTCATACCCCATGTAACTAAAGTTTAGAGTTCGTCCTGATGCTACAGAAATACTGTAGTGTCCATCAAAGTCAGTTGTCGTACCGTTATTCGTTCCCTGAATAACGACGCTGACTCCAGGAATTGGAATTCCGTCTGCTTTGCTTTTTACTGTTCCAGTAACTGTTTTTGCTTGTCCAAATGCTGTTTGAATGCACAAAACCAACACTGAAATAAAGAGTAACTTTTTCATGATTAATCTGGTTTTTTATGGTTGTTGTTGAGCAAATATATTTAATTATTGCATATAAATGCATTATTTACTGTTTTTTTTCAAAAAATAATTTAAAAAACGCAAAATAACGCAAATTTTAATAAAAAATAAGAATTGAATTTGTTTTGAAAATCTTACTGTTGCATGATTTTGCAGTTTTTTGGGTCTTTTCTGAGATGGAATGAAATATTTGATATATTTGTGATGAATTTTAACTTTTATAAAAAAATGCTGAAGGCTGAAAGACAGAAATATATAATGACTAAACTTATTGAGGACCAAAAAGTTGTTACAACAGATTTAGCTTTGGCTCTCGATTTGTCAGAAGATACTATAAGAAGAGATTTGAATGAATTGGACAGCAAAAAGCTGTTAGAGAAAGTATACGGCGGCGCGGTTCAGGTTAAAGAAAAGTCTGCAAATGTCTTTGATATTGCAATAACTGCCGAAGAGCAGAAAAAGAAAATAGTTACAAAAGCGTTATCTCTACTTCATGACGATCAGGTTATTATAATGAGTGGAGGAAGTACCAATCTCGTTTTTGCAAAATTAATTCCGGCAGATTTAAAAGCTACTATATATACGTACAGTTTACCAATAGCTATGCAATTATCTCAGCATCCCAATATTGATTTGATTTTTATTGGTGGAAAAATGCAAAAAAACGCAATGGTTACTATTGGTATGGATGTGATTCAGGTGGTTTCTAAAATTAAAGCCGATATTTGTTTCATTGGTGCCAGCAGCATAAATATAAAACAAGGACTTACAGAAGTAGGTTACGAAATTTCAATTGTCAAAAAAGCAATGATAGAAGCTTCTGATAGAGTAGTTTCGATGTTTTCTTCAGATAAATTGAATACTAAGATGCCTCATGGGGTATGCGATCTTACGCAACTGGATACGATTGTAACAGAATTAGATCCAGAAGATGAAAAACTAGATGAATATAGAAAATCTGGAGTCTTTATCTTATAACTTTAAACTTATACAATGTGATTTTTGCGTTTTGTTGCGTTATTTGAATTTTATTATGTTAAAAAACGCAAAATAATGTATTTGTATGCTTTTTGTATCTATATTTGTTAAAACTAATTTTATTAGTAAGATATATTTATGAAAATCATCCCTTTGTCTGTTTGCCATTTCTGAAACGCATTTGAAGAAGTACGAAGCTTTCACGAGGAACTTTAATAAATATTGAATTCTAATAAAATTTAGAATGTATTGTTTTTGCCAAACCGCTTTTTAGCGAAGTGCAGAAATAAAACATGTATTAAAGAACCAAAAGCAACAGAACCAAATTAAATGTCCGATTCTCTCCAATTACAAGAATTAGAAAACTCCTTAGAAGGAAACCTTTTTTATGATGACCTTCATAAAAAAATATACGCCACAGATGCCTCTGCTTATAGAATTATGCCGCTTGCCGTGGCTATTCCAAAATCAGAAAATGATATTGTAAATATTATCCAATTTGCTTCAAAAAATAAAATTTCTATAACGCCAAGAACGGCAGGAACATCATTAGCCGGACAAACCGTTGGAAGCGGAATCATTGTCGATGTTTCTAAACATTTTAATAAAATTGTTTCTTTTGATCCTAAAAAGAAAACCATAACGGTTCAGCCTGGAGTAATTCGCGATGAACTGAATTTATATCTAAAGCCACACGGATTATTTTTTGCACCAACGACATCAACTACCAATAGATGTATGATTGGGGGAATGGTTGGAAATAATTCGTCTGGGACAACTTCGATTCGCTACGGTGTTACCCGAGATAAAATTGTAGAAATAAAAGCCGTTTTAAGTGACGGAACTACAGCTGTATTCAAAGATTTAACTTCTGAAGAGTTTATTGAGAAAACAAAAGGAGATTCTTTAGAAAATAAAATCTACAAAACGATTTACGAAGAACTTTCGAACAAAGAAAATCAGGAAGAAATCTTAAAAGAGTTTCCAAAACCAGAAATTCACAGACGAAATACAGGTTACGCGATTGATGTCCTGCTAAAATCTAAACTTTTTTCGGGAACTGAAGATACCATCAATTTAGGAAAACTCCTTTGCGGAAGTGAAGGAACTTTGGCATTTACGACAGAAATCACTTTGAAAGTAGATGATTTGCCGCCAGTAAACAATATTATGGTGGTAGCGCATTTTCATACGATTCAGGAAAGTTTGGAAGCTGTTGTCACTGCAATGAAGCATCATTTGTACACTTGCGAAATGATGGATGATACAATATTAGATTGTACGAAAACCAATAGGGAACAGGCTAAAAACCGATTTTTTATTGTGGGCGAACCAAAAGCAGTTATTATGCTTGAAGTTGGATCGCATATTAGTATGGAAGATGCCGAATTGCAAGCTGATGCATTAATTAAAGATCTTGAAAATAATGGTTTCGGATATGCTTTGCCAAAGATTTACGGTGCCGATATTGACAAAGTAAACGAGGTGAGAAAAGCAGGTCTTGGACTTTTAGGAAGCATTGTGGGAGACGATAAAGCAGCTGATTCTATTGAAGATACAGCGGTTGAATTGAGCGATCTTCCAAACTATATTGCCGATTTTGCAGCGATGATGGAAAGACACGGACAAAGTGCCATTTACTACGCGCACGCCGGAGCGGGCGAGCTGCATTTGCGTCCGAAGATAAATTTGAAGACAAAAGAAGGATTGCATCAGTTTAGAAATTTATCTACTGAAGTAGCGCATTTGGTAAAAAAATATAGAGGTTCGTTAAGCGGTGAACATGGCGACGGAATTCTACGCGGAGAATTTCTGCCGTTTATGATTGGCGATAAAAATTACGAGTTGCTAAAACGAGTAAAAAAAGCGTTTGATCCGAACACGATTTTGAATGTTGGAAAAATCGTAAATGCTTCAAAAATGGATGAAAATCTTCGTTTTGAAGCGGGAAGAATTGAACCTGAAATAAAAACGATTCAGGATTTCTCGGATAGTTTGGGAGTTTTGCGTGCCGCAGAAAAATGCAACGGTTCGGGCGATTGCCGAAAAATGCCATCAGCAGGCGGAACTCTTTGTCCAAGTTATCGTGCGACAAGAAACGAAAAAGATACTACGCGAGCACGTGCGAATGCTTTAAGAGAATATCTGACGAATTCTGAAAAAGAAAATAAATTCGATCACGAAGAATTATATAAGGTTTTTGAATTATGTGTAAGCTGTAAAGCCTGCGCGAGCGAATGTCCTAGTAATGTTGACGTAGCAACTTTAAAAGCTGAATTTTTATATCAATATCAAAAAGCAAACGGTTTTTCTTTCCGAAATAAAATTTTTGCTTTCAATTCAAAATTGAATGAATTGGGAAGTATTGCGCCATCTATTACCAATTGGGCTTCTAATCTTTCATTCGTTAAAAAACGCATGGGAATTGCTCCTGAAAGACAAGTGCCGTTACTGGCTCCAAAGACATTTAGAAAATGGTATGAAAAGAATAGAAAACAGAATATAGGCAGTTCTTTTGAAAACGGCAGCGTTTATCTCTTCTGTGATGAATTTACCAATTATTATGATGTTTCGGTCGGAATCGATGCGTACGAACTCTTAACAGAATTAGGTTACAGAGTAATTGTAATCGATCATGAAGAAAGCGGAAGAGCTTTTATTTCAAAAGGCTTTTTGGAAGAAGCGCAGGAAATCGCGAACAAAAATGTCAATACTTTTAAAAATATAATTTCTGAAAACACGCCTTTAATCGGAATCGAACCATCAGCCATATTGACTTTTAGAGACGAATATATCCGATTGGCTGCAGATAAGGAAAGTGCTGAAAAATTAGCCAAAAATACTTTTACAGTCGAAGAGTTTTTCAAAAGAGAAATTGGAAACGGAAAAATTCATGCAGATCAATTTTCTGAAAAAGAGAAAAACATCAAAATCCATGGGCATTGTCATCAAAAATCATTGAGTTCAGTTGAAGCTTCGTTTGCGATGTTGAATGTTCCTAAAAACAATACAGTTACGATTTATAATTCTGGCTGCTGCGGAATGGCGGGTTCATTTGGCTATGAAAAAGAACATTACGAAATCAGTATGAAAATGGGAGAAGATACTTTGTTTCCGAAAATCAGGGCAACAGAGCAATCAACTGAAATTGCAGCTGCAGGAACCAGTTGTCGTCATCAGATTTTTGACGGAACCAGCAGAAAGGCCTTGCATCCCGTGACTATTTTAAAAGATTGTCTGAAATAATTTTGAGTTTTACTCGTGCTCTTCAAAAACATCAATTATGAAAAAAATAATTTATTCGATCTTACTGCTGCTTTTCATTTTTACAGCCAAAGCGGCGAAGGTTGACACTTTGCAGGTTTTTAGTTCTTCGATGCAGAAGAATATTAAAACTTGCGTGGTAGTTCCTGACCATTATAAAAAAAGCAAGAAAGCATTTCCAGTTGTTTACCTGCTTCATGGCTACAGCGGAAATTATAGATCTTGGGCAAAAGATTTTAAAGAATTAGGAAAACAAGTGGATCAATACGGTTTTATAGTGGTTGGTGTTGATGGGAATTATTCAAGCTGGTATTTTGATAGTCCTATAGATCCAAGTTTTAAATATGAAACTTATGTGGTAAAAGAATTGGTTCCGTTTATTGACAAACAATACAGAACAATTGCAGACCGTAAAGCAAGAGCCATTTCAGGTTTGAGCATGGGCGGACATGGAGCTTTGTATCTCTCATTCAGACATCAAGATGTATTTGGTGCGGCAGGAAGCATGAGCGGAGGAGTAGATTTTCGTCCGTTTCCTGAAAATTGGGATATCAAAAAACGATTAGGCCCAATTACAGAATTCCCAGAAAACTGGAATCAGAATACGGTTACCAATATGTTAGACTTGGTAAAAGACAATAAATTAAAACTGATTATTGACTGTGGGGTTGATGATTTCTTTATGAAAGTAAACAGAGAACTTCATGCAAAAATGTTAGACCTAAAGATAAATCACGATTATATAGAACGTCCAGGCGAACATAATTTAAAATACTGGGAGAATTCCTTAAAATATCAACTGCTGTTTTTCTACAATTATTTTAATGATGCTGAAAAAATGCAGTAAACGTTAAATGTATTGCCATTTTGTTGATTTATGGCAAGACATAAATTTTGGTTGGTTATCCTAACAGGTTTTCAAAACCTGTTAGGTATTTTTTTCACCACTCCCGATAGCTATCGGGATAAAGGATAAAAAAGATTTTTTTGCCACGACCCGAGCGATAGCGAATAGGCGAAGCAATTGCACAAATTTTCGCGAATAAAATCTGCTTCATCTGTTAAATCTGCGAGAGAAAATAGTAGCCACAGATTAAAGGATTAAAAAGATTTTTTCGCCACGAATGGCACAAATTTTCGCGAATAAATCTGCTGCACCTGCTAAATCTGCGAGAGAAAAAATAGCCACTCCCGATAGCTATCGGGATAAAAGGATTTAAATTTTTTTGTAAATGAAATTGCTTGCAAAGTCATAGAGGCGCAAAGAAAAAAATATTTAAAAAAGAAAGACTTTGCGTCTTCGCGCCTTTGCGAGATTAAAAAACAAAACTTTGCGGACATTGCGTAAATCCTCGCGCTCTTTGCGGTTAAGTAATAAAACAAATTCCATAATAGGAATTGTTTAAAATAAATTATTGTTTAATAAAGAAAAAAACACCAATGAAAAATCTATTTTTAAGAATATTATTGCTTTTTGTAATAGTTTCTGGGTTCTCTCAAAATGCAGGAAAATCAGAAAATATCAAATTTGTACAGCTAACTGATTTGCACGTTTCGGTAGGAAATGACAATGACTTTTTATTGCAGAATATTGTAAAAGAAATCAATAATTCAGATTTTGAGTTTGCAATTGTAACTGGAGATTTAACCAATCGCGGTGCTGATGATGAATTGAAACAGGTACATTCGATACTTTCTCAATTGAAGATTCCATATTATGTAATTTCTGGAAATCATGAAACGAACTGGAGTGAAAGTGCTGGTTTGACGTACAAAAAAATATTTGGCGAGGATCGATTTGTTTTTTCAAAAGGTGATTATGTCTTTATAGGCTTTCCGTGTGGACCTTACATGAAAATGGGAGATGGTTTTGTAAAACACGAAGATGTACTTTGGCTGGATAAAACTTTAAAAGAAAACCTTAAAAATAATAATAAAAAAGTACTGAATTTTGCTCATTATCCGTTAGATAACAGCGTGAGCAACTATAAAGAAGTGCTTTCCGTTTTAGAAAAATATCCAACTGTTGCCACTTTTTGCGGTCACGGACATACTTTAAGAAAGTATAATTTCTCAGGTTTGAGTGGTATAATGGGAACTTCGATAACTTCGCTTGACGGAAAAACAAAAAGTTATAATCAAGTAATTATTAGCAAAGACAGTATCAGTATCTATCAAAAAGAAATTGATAAACCAGGAGTTTTTAAATTTTCGGTACCATCAAAACCTTCCAAAATTGAAATTCCGAAAGATACTGTTGCATTCCAAACTCCTTTTATAAAAGATATTGCTTCTATTTACTCGCTTCCTGCATTCGATAAAAAGAATCTTTATTTCACTAACTCAATTGGCGAAATAAAATCGGTTAATCAGAAAAATAAAAATGTAAATTGGAAAACGGAAACAGGAAATTCGATTTATTTTTCTCCAATAATTGTAAATAATAATTTGGTTATAGGTACAATAGAAGGAAATCTATTAGGATTTGACACTCAATCAGGAAAACAGAAATGGACTATTCCTGTTGGTGGTGTTTTGGTAGGTTCGCCAATTGCAGAAAACAATAAAGTGTATACAGCCAGTTCTACAGCATTTATTTGTGCAGATGCTGTGACAGGTAAAGTTATTTGGCAGAGTAATTTACCAGCTTCTTATTCGCAGGGAACTCCATTAATACAAAACGATAAAATAATTTTTGGAGTTTGGGATTCGTATGTGTATTGTTTGGATAAAAATACAGGAAAACTAATCTGGAAATGGAATAATGGCAACGATAAACAAATTTTGTATTCTGCTGGAAATGTCAATATGGTTGCATCAAAAAATAGACTTTATTTTGTTACGCCTCAACGTTTCTTGACCATTTTAGATATTGAAACGGGGAAAACGCTTTTAAGAACTCAAAAATGGAAAATTAGAGAATCGATGGGGAAAAGCCAAGACGGAAAATGGTTTTATGGCAAAACAATGGAAGGAGAACTGGTAAGGGTGCCGCTTAATGATACTATTGAATTGACTGAAGAAAATGTTGTAAGCCAAAGCAAAGTTTTGGATTTAAAATGGGGATATGAACACAATCCGGCAGCCATATTAGAAAAAAACAATAAAATATATTTAGGAAGCCGAAAAGGTGAAGTTGTAATTGTTGATGCCACAAAATTTGAAATCATAAAACAAATCAATTTGGGAAGTTCAAGTATAAATGGCTTTACGCTTGATGACAAAGGACAAGTTTGGGCATCACTTATTGAAGGAGGGATATTTCTGTTAGAATAATTTTATAATTAAGGTTCAAAGATTCAAAGGCTCAAAGGGACAGAGTTTTTTGTAAAGGCGAACAAAAGCGCTTTGGCGATAATTTTAAAATGAAAAAAACTTTGCGACTCTGCGACTTTGCGAGATAAAAAAAGGACACAACTTAAAACAAAACTTTGCGAACCTTGCGTAATTCTTAGCTCCCGATAGCTATCGGGATTGCGGTTAAATTATTCAACAACAATTAGCTAACCCAAAATACAACCTTATGAAAAGTCTAAAATTACTAATCCTAATACTGCTGATTCAGACCAAAATTTTCAGTCAGCAATCTCCAAAAAGAGAAATGCGCGCTGCTTGGATTTCTACAGTAGAAAATATCGACTGGCCGTCAAAACCGGGATTATCAGATAAAGAAATGAAGAACGAAATGATTGCCATTTTGGATAATTTACGATCTAACAATCTTAATACGGTAATTTTTCAAATCCGCCCAACTGCCGATGCGTATTATAAATCAACAAAGGAACCAGCATCGCATTGGATAACCGGAACTCAAGGCGTTGCTCCGGGTTTTGATCCATTGCAGATGATGATCGATGAAGCAGGAAAACGTGGAATGAACGTACATGTGTGGCTTAATCCATATCGTGTTCAGAAAGATACAGTAAGAGATGTGCTTTCGAAAAATCATTTATATTTTAAAAGACCAGACCTTTTCCTGACGTATGGAAAAACGAGATATTTTAATCCAGGTATGCAAGAAACTAGAAATTTTGTTGCTTCTGTTGTAGGCGAGATTGTTCGTAAATACGATATTCAGGCCGTGCATATGGATGATTATTTTTATCCGTATAAAATTGAAGGGCAAGAGTTTCCAGATGATAAAGCTTTCGCTAAAGGACCGCGTCAGTTTAAAGATAAAGACGATTGGAGAAGAGACAACGTCGATTTAATCATCAAACAAATTAGAGATACAATTATTGCTAATAAACCTGAAGTCGAATTCGGAATTTCGCCTTTTGGAGTATGGAGAAATATTGCCAAAGATTCGCAAGGTTCTAATACCAGAGCAGGAGCAACCAATTATGATGATTTATATGCTGATATTTTAAAATGGCAGAAAGAAAACTGGATCGATTATGTAACGCCTCAACTCTATTGGCACATTGGTTTTGATCGCGCCAATTTTGAAGTTCTGGCAAAATGGTGGGCAGAACATAAATATGGAGCAAATGTTTACGTGGGTCATGGCGATTATAAAATTTCAACTACCGCCAAAGAACCAGAATGGAGAAGTCCAGACCAGATTGTAAAACAAATCGAAATGATTCGTAAAATGCCTCAAATTGATGGTTCAATGCATTTTACTGCTTCAAATTTTCTAAAAAAAGGAGATACGCTGAGAAAACCTCTTATTGAAAAAGAATATAAATATATTGCTTTAACTCCCGAAGCCAACAGAATTACAAGATTAAAACCAGAACCGCCAACAAATGCTGTAATTGCCAAAAAAGGCAATAATGCAGTTTTAACTTGGAAAGCCGCCATTAATGACAAAAAATATGTAATCTACAAATTCCCAAAAGGAAGAATAACCGATTTCTCAAATCCTCAGAATATTTATTATGTGACAACAGCTCTAAAACTAGAAGTGCCAAACGTCGATTTGGAAAACTACGTTTATGCGCTCACCGCTTTGAGTCAGACTCAGACGGAAAGCAGTCCAATTGAATTTTCAGCAAAATAAAATATAAAAAGAAATGAGAAAAAGTATTCTTCTATTAGCCCTATTTCTAAGTTCGCTTAGTATTGTACAAGCCCAAAAATTAGACCTAATTCCGAAACCTGTATCAGTTCAGCAAAGTGCGGGTCAGTTTGTTTTGCCTCCATCCTTAAAAATTGTGGTAGACAAAAAACTAAAAAATAGTGGGGATTATATTACGACAGGTTTTTCAAAAAATACTGGAATTAACCCAATTGTTTCAATTGGAAAAAAACACGGAAAAAATACTATTTCATTTCTGGTTGATAAGAAATTGAATCTTCCAAGTGAAGGATATCAATTGGAAATAAATGAAAAAGGGATTTTCGTAAAAGGAAAAACAGATAAAGGCGTTTTAAACGGATTCCAAACTTTACTGCAAATTTGCTCTGCGAAAGAAGTTAAAAAAGGAACCCTTCCTTTTGTACAAATAGAAGATTATCCTCGTTTTGACTGGCGTGGAATGATGTTGGATTGTTCAAGACAATTTTTCGATAAACAAACTGTAAAAAATTACATCGATTGGCTGGCTGCCCATAAAATGAATGTTTTTCATTGGCATTTAACAGATGATAACGGTTGGAGAATCGAAATAAAATCATTGCCAGATTTAACTTTAAAAGGCGCTTGGAGAGGTCCAGGCGAAGTTTTGTTGCCATCTTATGGTTCTGGAGACAAACGTTATGGAGGTTTTTATACGCAAGAAGATATTAAAGAAGTGGTGGCTTATGCTACCGATCGTGGTATTTCTGTAATGCCAGAAATCGAAATTCCGGGGCATTCGCGTGCGGTAACGGCTTCGTATCCAGAAGTGGGTTGCGAGATAACGCAGGAACTTAAAAGTGTTCAAGGAGAAGTAAAAAATGTTTGGTGTGTTGGGCGTGAAGAAAATTATGATCTTCTGGATTCAATCATTAGAGAAGTTTCGGGATTATTTCCTTTTGAATATATTCATGTTGCGGGAGACGAAGTGAATCGCGCCAATTGGGAACATTGTCCAAAATGTCAAGCTTTAATGGCAAAGGAAGGATTTACAGACAGTTTTCAGCTTCAGAATTATTTTTTTAAAAGAGTTCAAAAAATTGTAGACAAATACCATAAAAAAACGGATGGCTGGAATGAAATCCTGAAAGGCGGAGAAATCGATCCAAATACTTTGATTTCTGCTTGGCAGGGAATTAGTTACGGAATTGAATCGGCAAAAAAAGGGTATAAAACCATCATGATGCCAGGACAATTTACCTATTATGATATGGCGCAATCTGAAACAGAACGCGGTCACAGATGGGCAGCAATTACAGATACAAAAAGAGCCTATTCGTTTGAACCAATTCCTGATGCTGATTTAACTACAGAAGAACAAAAAAATATCATTGGAGTTCAAGGTGCTTTGTGGAGCGAATATTTAGATCGTCCTGCAAGAATTATGGAATACCAAAGTTATCCGAGAATCAGCGCGTTGTCTGAAATTGGATGGTCTAAAAAAGAAGATAAAAACTGGGATGATTTTTATGGAAGATTAACCAACAGCCATTTAAAAAGACTGGCTGATATGGGAATTGCTTTTAGAGATTTTCCTCCAACAGCTATTTATAAAAATGGAATAATCACGGTAACGCCACCTTATGAAGGTGCCGTTGTACGATTTGATAAAGACGGAAATGAGCCTACTAGACAATCGCCTTTATATACAGGACCAATTCAAACTAAAAATTACGAGCAATATATGTTCAGAGTATTTTTTAATGAATATTCGGCAAGCCCTGCCGTAAAAGCAGAAAAATTGCCTGTTGCTAATTGGGATACATCAAAAGCAGAAGTTTTGACTATTTCTGAAAATATCTCACAATATGTAGATAAAAAAGGCATCTGGTATTTGGCTTTTAATCCGACAGATGACGGAGCAAACGGAATGATCAAAAATGTTTCGCTTTTTGAAAATGATAAATTAATGCAGACTTATGCAGACGAAAAAGCATTAAAATCAAAACCTCGTTTGAGATTTTTGATTGATAATTACAACGAAAAAAATACGTATAGATTAGATTTTACAGTCGAAAATAAAGAAGAGAAAAAGTCTGCTGCAAATGTAAAGTTCAACTGTTCTCCTTATCAGGAACCAGAAGTAAAAGTGACTTCATCGATGGCAGAAAATCCGAAGTTTCCAATTTCGAATCTGCAAGATTATAACGAAGAATCGTATTTGCGTACCGATGTTGCTTGCAAAGATGGCGATTGGATTTTGTATACCTTTACTAATCCTGTAACCTCTTCTAAAATTGAAGTTTTAACTGGAATTCCGCATCACCCGAGATTTATCATTAATAATGGATTTGTGGAGTATTCGTATAACGGAACCGATTTCATAAAAGGCGATAATTTCGACTACGGAAATGCTTCAATTTATCCGAAACAGCCTGTAAAAGCAGTTAGAATACAAATTACAGGAACCAATAATGAGCCTTTGATGGCAAGTCAGGACTTAAAAATCAATCCATAATACTATGAAAAATATTGGCATCAAAATTTTAATGGTTTCCTTGATTTTTTTAGGAATAAATGGTTATGCTCAGGAAAACTCAAAACAACCAGATGGTTTAGAACGCAATGAAGTTTACATCGATTCGATGATGACAAATGCGCTTGAAAAAGGCTTTTTTCCAGGAGCACAAATTATTGTTGGTACAATGGATTTTAATTTGATTTATAAAAACTACGGCTATCATGATTATACCAAAAAGCAATTGGTAAAAACAGAGGATGTTTTTGATTTGGCTTCAATGTCTAAAGTTCTTGGCGCAACACTTGTAACAATGCGTTTGGTCGGAAATGGAAAAATTAAATTGACAGATCAAGTTGGAGAAATTGTTCCGATTTACAAAAACACAGCGATTTCCGATTTAACGCTTTTTGAACTCTTAACGCATACTTCTGGATTAACGCCAAGTATCACTTTTTATCAAGCATTGCTTTCTACGCCAGATAATTCGCCATTTTTGAGTAATCAAAAATCGGAACAATATGTTGAGCCTTTTGATAATATGTATGTAAATAAAAACATTGTTTACGATTCTAAATATTTGGTTTTTGAGCCAAAAGAAAATTGGGTTCAGATTTATAAAAACATGTGGCTCAATCCAGAATTTTATCCGTCGGTTTATGAAAAGATTGCGAAAGCGAATACAAATCCGAGAGGGAAATATTTGTACAGCGATTTAAATCTTCTTTTGGTAAAACAAATGATAGAAACTAAAACAGGAAAAAAACTCGATCAGTTTACCAATGAAATTTATAAAGAATTAGGCATTTCAAAAATTGGATATAATCCGCTAAAATGGACTTCGATCGATAATGTAATGCCAACTGAAGTAGATAATTTTTTTAGAAAAGATACTGTAAAAGGTTATGTACACGATGAAGCGGCAGCGATTTTTGGCGGTGTTTCCGGAAATGCAGGTTTGTTTGCCAATGCAGAATCGATTGCTGTTATCTGCAAAATGCTAATGAACAACGGAAATTATAAAGGAAAACAGATTCTAAAAGCAAAAGTTGTAAAAGAGTTTACAGATTCTCCGCTTGCCAAAGAAGGAATTTATCGCGGTTTAGGTTTTGATAAGAGAAAACCAGACGAGTTTTTTACAAAAGATGATTTTGGACATACGGGTTTTACAGGAACTTTTTTCTTTATGAATAGAAATACAAATCGATTTTTAATTATTCTGACGAATCGAGTTAACCCAACTAGAACAAACCGGTTAATGTACAAAGACGATTTTAGTGCTAAAATCTGGAGGCAAATTAATAAATAAAAGTTTGCCACGAATTGCACGAATTTCCACGAATTAATTTTTTCAATCTGTGAGAAAAATTTAGCCACAGATTAAGAGGATTAGAATGATTTTTTTTCATAAAATATGTAAAAAAAGAATTAGTGAAAATTCGTGTAATTCGTGGCAAAATAAAAAAGAAATCTGTGGGAATCCTTTTAATCTGTGGCAAAAAAATAAGCGTAATCAAAAAAACTAATCATAATCAGATTGAGGCTGGAATTTCAGAAGAAGAAATCAGAAACAGTTAGAAAGAAAGTTTTGTTGCATTAAAAAAATGCGTGCTAAATGTTTGATTTATAAGTAATATCTCTCACTTTTGCTTAATTTTTGGCAAAATAGATCATTAATTCATCCGGACTAGTTATAATTACAAAACTGGTATGCTTTATTGGTACGGTAAGCAATTACTTTTGCCAAAAAAAATAAAAACCAAAATGAAAAAGATCTATTTTGCTGCCTTTGCAGTAATTTGTACCAATTTTTACGCACAGACAAAAAAAGATTCCATCAACCAAATGGATGAAGTCATTATTAATGAAGGCCGTTTTAATACACCAATTTCTAAACAAAACAGAAATGTATATGTTATTTCGAGCGAAACCATTAAAAAACTGCCAGGAAGAACATTGCAAGAAGTATTGCAATATGCCAACGGAGTAGATATCAGACAAAGAGGACCATTTGGAACTCAAGCCGACATCAGTGTTGATGGTGGAAGTTTTGAGCAGACTGTTGTTTTATTAAACGGAGCAAAAGTAATCGATTCTCAAACGGCTCATAATATGCTAAACCTGCCTCTTCCGGTTGAAGCAATTGAAAGAATCGAAGTGGTTCGTGGACCAGCAGCAAGAATTTACGGAATTAACAGTTTAACAGGAGCCATTAATATTATTACCAAAAAACCAACCGATTCTGGATTTATGGTAAGCACTTACGCAGGATCAAATTTCGAAAAAGATACTCAAGATACTGGTGATACTTTTTACGGAGCAGGAGTTCAGGCTGGAGCAGTTTTAGGAAAAGAAAAACAGCAGCATATTCTTTTTGCTTCGCATGATAAAAGCAATGGTTACCGTTACAATACAGCATTCGAAAACAACAAAATTTTCTATCAGGGAAATGTTCAGATCAATGATAAAAATGAAATTTTAGGTTCTGCAGGTTATATCAAAAACGGATTTGGAGCAAACGGATTTTACGCTGCACCTGGAGATAAAAACTCAACAGAAATTGTTCAGACTACATTTGCCAACCTTCAGTCAAATCACCAAATTACAGATAGCTGGAAAATCATGCCGAGAATTACGTACCGCTACAATTATGATGATTACCGTTATTTAGGAAATTCAAATCTGGCAGTTGGAAGAAGTCAGCATTATACCAATTCTATTGCAGGAGAATTGAACTCTACAGTTAAATTATCTAAAGGAGAAATTGGTTTTGGAGCGGAGTTTAGAAACGAAAATATCCACTCTTCAAACATTGGAGATCACGATCGCGAAAATGTGGGACTTTATGCAGAATACAGAAGAAGCTTTACTGAAAAATTGGATGTAAATATCGGAACATATTTAAATTACAATTCAGATTATAAATGGCAGATTTATCCAGGAATCGATGCTAGTTATGCTATTACCGATGCATTTAAGATTATTGGTAATGTGGGAACAAGTCAAAGAATTCCATCTTTTACAGATTTATATTTGAAACAAACAGGAAATGTTGGAAACCCTGATTTAGATTCAGAAAATGCTTTTCAAAGTGAAATTGGATTCAAATACAACAAAAGAGCTTTGAGTTTGAATGCGAATTATTTCTACAGAAAAATTGACAATTACATCGACTGGATGCGTAATGCTACAAATGTGCCTTGGCAGAGTCAGAACAAAGGAGATTTAAACACAAATGGAATCAATTTACGCGGAAATTACAGATTTGATTTCTCTAAAGATTCTAAATTAAGTATTCTTTTAGCTTACACATATTTAGATTCAGAATTCAATAGTACGCGTACAGAAACGTATTCAAAATATGCAATTTCGTCATTAAAACATCAAATTACCAATACAATAGATTATCAGTTTAAAAACTTATCTGTAATGTTTGCCACTCGTTTTAACGAAAGAATTACAGGTCCTTCTTATTGGGTAAATGATTTTAGAGTAAGTCAGGCTATTAATAAATTCACTATTTTCTTAGATGGACAGAATATTTTTAATGCAACTTATTATGAGGTAGGAGCAGTTCCATTGCCATCACGCTGGTTTACTTTGGGGGTAAAACTGGTTACTTTTTAAAGAGAATTTTTTTCAGAACTTTAGATTGTTAGAAACAGCCTGTAAGCTTTATGTTTACAGGCTGTTTTGTTTTTGCATTAATTAAATAAAGACTTTTTTCTAAAATGTTAATTTTTGTTTAAATTAAGAAATCATATAAACTTTTTTAAAAATGATATAATAATTTTATGGTTTAATTTGTTGAATTTTACTGAATTACGAATGAAATGATAATCAACTTTCAATTTTAAGAAAGTGTAAACCAGAAAAAAAATGGACAGAAGAAATAATCAAAACGATTTATCCCAAGAAAGTGTAGATCGTACTCAGGAGGCAAATTGGGATCCAATTTTAGGATACCACATGTATTTTCCGCATGAAGAAAGTATAGATGAAGATTTAAAGGAAAGAAACGACGCTGTTCATAAACCTAACACTGGTGATTGGGGAGATGATAGTGATTACGAAGAGCTAAGGCATAAAAAGAGTTCTGATATGAATATTAGTACTTTTGGAAATGAAGATACAAAAACAGATTGATAGTAAAAGAGCGGAAAATTTCCGCTCTTTTGCATATTATGCAGCTGCAGCACGAATCTTTAATTCTAATAAAAACTGAATTTTAAATGATTCTGATTTTTGAAATCAAAGAATTTGTAGGAGGATTTATATTGATATTTAATTTTTATGAAATCACATTGAATAATGTTTATAGTAAATCCCTTTTTATTTATATTTGAGAAGGAATTTAACAAATTTGAGTGTATTTTATAAAATTAAACAGCATTAAAAATTATTTTCACTCAGTAGATGATGGAGTTAATAAATAATTTAGATCTTCTAAAAACCGCTTTTAATGCTGCGCCAAATGGTATTGCAGTTTTAAAATCTTTGTATACTACTAAAAATAAGATTGAAGATTTTTCGGTGTTGCTGTTTAATGATTATTTTATAAACTGGATCAATAACGAAGACTACAAAGGAAAAAGATTCAGTAAAGTTTTTTCTAAAATAGGAGGAAACACAATTCTCGAAAAATGTATTGAAACCGCAGAAACAGGAATTACATCCCATTTTGAGCAATGCTATGATGATGAAAGAAGAAACCATTGGTTGAAATTTACAGCGGTTATGCAAGACGAACTATTGGTGGTGACAATGGAAGACATTACCGAAGAGAAGCATTCTGAAAATGAACTCAATAATGCATTAATTGAAGCTGAAAAACAAAAAAGACTTTACAATTCTATAATAAACGGAACTCCCGATTTGGTTTATGTATTTGATCTGGATTATAAGTTTACTTATGCCAATAAAGCTCTATTGACAATGTGGGGTAAATCGGCTGAGGATGCTATAGGACGCGGATTAATAGAAAACGGATATGAAGATTGGCATGCCGAAATGCACGAAAAGGAAATAGATACTGTAGTGGCTGAAAAAAAAGCTATTAGAGGAACTGTTTCTTTTCCGCATGCAGAACTCGGAAGAAGAATTTACGACTATATTTTTGTTCCAGTTTTTAATGAAAAAGGAGAAGTCGAACTTGTGGTTGGAACTACAAGGGATATTACTGAAAGTAAACAGGCAGAAGAAAAACTGCAGCAAAGTGAAAGCCGTTTTCGCAAAATGATTCATCAGACGCCGGCTCCAACTTTGGTGTTAAAAGGTGACGATTTAATTATTGAGCAGATAAATAAACAGATGCTGCAAATGATTGGCCGTGGTGAAGAAATTATTGGCATGCGATTGATTGATGTGCTGCCTGAGCTTGAAGGCCAATATGTATGGGAGCAGGTTTTAAAGGTTTATAACGAAGGAATTCCTTTTGATCAAAGTGAAGTTCTTGTGCCACACAATCGAACGGGAGAATTAAAAAACTATTATTATAATTTAACGTATCGACCTTTAATTGAAGAAGGGGAGATAACAGGAATGATACAAGTGGCGGTTGAGGTTACAGAACAAGTTGAAGCCCGTCAGAAAATGGAAAAAAGCGAAAACCGTTTTCGAGCTTTAGTCAATGCATCTTCTGATTTGGTTTATCGTATGGATGCCGATTGGATGGTGATGCAAAGTCTTGAAGGAGGAGGAAGGCTTTCTGGCTCTGGTGGCCATAGCGTCAATTGGCTAGATAAATTTGTTCATCCTAGCGATTTGGAACAAGCAGTTCATCTGATTTCTAAATCTATCGTAGAGAAAAGCATTTTTGAAATGGAACACAGAATTATTAAAGAAGATGATTCTGTACGATGGGTTTTCTCCAGAGTGGTTCCGATATTAGATGAAAAAGAAAAAATTGTAGAATGGTTTGGCGCTGCTAGTGATATTACTTCACAAAAAGAACTTCAAAATGTTATTGCAGAAAGCGAAGAGAAATTTAGGCAGCTTGCAGATTTGGTGCCGCAAATTATCTGGACCGCACAACCCGATGGATTTGTAGATTATTTCAACAGCAGATGGTATGAGTACACTGATCTTAACGAGCATGAATTTGGCGATTCAAGTTGGGTTCCAGCGCTCCATCCTGACGATGTTTACGATGTTTTAAGAACTTGGTACCAAAGCGTTAATGCGGGTTCTTCTTATCAAATGGAATTTCGTTTAAAAAATGGAATTTCGAAAGAATACCATTGGTTTTTGAGTAAAGCACTTCCTATTAGAGATAAAGAAGGAATCATTACCAATTGGTTTGGCACCTGCACCGATATTCATGAACAAAAATCGATTACCGAAAAACTGGAAATTTTGGTAGCAGACCGCACCAAAGAACTCCAACGTTCAAATGATGATTTGCAGCAATTTGCCCATGTTGCATCGCACGATTTAAAAGAACCCGTTAGAAAAATAAAAACATTTGTAAGCCGTTTAGAAGACCATCTCGAAAATCAGCTGGATGAATCGACAACGAGATATGTTGAAAGAATCCATGTAGCGGCAGACAGAATGTTTACTATGATTGACGGTGTGCTTGCCTATTCTAAAATCAATGCCGACTCGCAAAAAGCAACAATCGTTGATCTCAATGAAGTCATAAAAAGCATAGAAACCGATCTTGAAATTTCACTTCAAAGAACAGGCGGAAATATTTATTATCAAGGGCTTCCTGTTATTGAAGGAGCTTCCGTACTACTCTATCAGTTATTCTATAATCTGATAAACAATTCTATTAAATTTGCTAGAGAAAATGTTCCGCCACTGATTACCATTAATGCAAAAGAACAAATTGAAGGCGGTAGAAGGACAGCTGTAATTACGGTAGAAGACAACGGAATTGGGTTTGATCTCGATCAGACTGGACGCATTTTTGAAACTTTTACCCGTCTAAACTCTAAAGACCGTTATGAAGGAACTGGCTTAGGATTATCTCTTTGTAAAAAAATAGCGGAACGTCACGGAGGAAACATTACCGCAACCGGAATTGCTGATAAAGGAGCTGTTTTTAGTATTACACTGCCATTTGAACAAAGAGAAAAAGATATTTAATCATGAGTAAGAAAATAATATTATTAGCTGACGATGATCAAGATGACGCAGAAATGTTTTGCGAAGCCTTGGCTGATATAGATGAAAATATTGTTTGTCATTGTGCAGAAAATGGTGATAAAGCATTGAAAATGCTGAAAAATCAAGATAAAATTCCAAGTGTCGTTTTTTTAGATTTAAATATGCCTATTATGAATGGGTGGGAATGTTTGAAACAATTAAAATCGGAAGAGAATTTTAAAGATATTCCGGTAATTATGATTTCTACTTCTTCGCACAAAAATGATATGGAAGCAGCTGGGAACCTTGGAGCATTCTGTTATTTTGTGAAGCCAAATAATTTTAACGATCTAAAACAAGTCCTCGGATTAATTACTTCAAATCTCGAAAACGGATTCAAAGAGCCTCTTTTAAATCTGGAAAAGAATAAATATCTGCATCTTTTTCTTTAGAATTTATAAATGCATTTCGATTCAGAATCTAAAAAACGTATGAATTTCTTTTATAAATAAGAATTTCAAAATAAACTTATTTTTTGTTTTAATGTTTTGATTATAAGTGTTTTATTGGGTTGTTAAAAAGCGCTTTTTTAATTAATTTGAAAAAAACAAAATTTAAACTTGATTAATTCGGTAGAATTACTATATATTTGTATCAGAAAAATTATAAAATGATACTTATCCAGAAAGACTGAGGGAATAGGCCCATTGAAGTCTTAGCAACCTGTTGCCGAATAAGGTGCTAAATCCTTCCGCAAAATGCGGGCAGATAAGAAAGATTTCATCCGTAAATCTGTTTAAGATCATCCAATTAAAAATTATTAAAATGAAAACTGAATCAATTTTATATGCCGGTTATGAGCTTTTGAATATAATTTTCGAAGAAAATAGTCTGGCCGTTTTTCGAATGTAAAACACCAATTCTCTCTTAGATTTTCTTTTTAAAATGCAATTTGCTGATGGTTTTTTCATCGGCCAGAAACTCTTTTGTCTAATCTTAAAAACTAAAAATAAAATGAAAAAAATACTATTAGGTTTTGCTTTGTTTCTTGGAGTTGTTCAAACTCAGGCACAGGAAAGTAATTTACAATTAAAAGGAACTGTTGCAGATACTGTGGCGCAATACGTTTACTTGCAGAAGTTTCACAATAAAATGTTTACCACGATTGATTCGGCAAAAGTAAAAGACGGAAACTTTAGTTTTAAAACAAAAGTAAAAACACCAGATTTATACGGATTAAGCGTCAATACAGAAAGTTCGCCATTGTATGTTTTTCTTGAAAAAGACCCGATTACGGTAAAACTAAGTCCGAAGAAATATTATACAGCCTCTGTGGTTGAAGGTTCAGCTTCACAGGATTTGTTTGAAGCCTATAAAAAGAGCAAAGATGTTGAAATCAGCAAATTCATAACAGAAAATCCAAAATCTATCGTTTCGGCTTATGTATTATACAGAAACTGGTCATATAGATTAACGCCAGAGCAGATTACACAAAATATTGCTTTGCTAGATAAAAGTCTTCAAAACACCACTTACGTGAAAGAATTAAAAGAACTGGCTATTGTTTTAGACGGATTAGCAGTAGGTAAAAAAGCCCCAGATTTTACAGCCAATGATCCTGATGGAAAGCCAGTTCGCCTTTATGATAATTTGAAAGGGTATACTTTAGTAGATTTTTGGGCTTCATGGTGTGGTCCTTGCCGAAGAGAGAACCCGAATATTGTAGCGGCTTACAAAGAATTTCATGAGAAAGGGTTTAACATCGTCGGGATTTCTCTGGATAAAAAGAAAGAAAACTGGATTAAGGGAATTAAGGATGATAATTTAACCTGGACACATGTTTCTGATTTGCTTTTCTGGAACAGTGCCGTTGCCAAATTATATGGTGTAAGAGCTATTCCAGGGAATTATTTGGTAGATTCTAAAGGAATAATCGTCGCGAAAAACCTGCATGGAGAAGAGTTGCAATCTACATTAAAAAGACTTTTAGGGCAGGCAAATTAATTTATTTAAACACATAGTAACATAGTTTTTCTTTATCTAAAAAGGCATTTCATTTGTTTTAACAAACATAGCTATGTGTGAAAATCTAGATTTTTTCAAATACCTATTATTTAGAATATAATCTATGTTTCTATGTGTTTAAAAAGATTCAATCAATAATAAATTTAATTAATTAAAATGACAAGGATATGAATGCTATTGAGCCAACAACAAAACCAACAGAGCCTGAATGTTACTTTTCTAAATTTAGAGAAAATACAATAGGAATTGACCATACTTTTGAATCGGTTTATGGAGAACAAAATCTAGTTTACGCAGACTGGGTTGCCAGCGGAAGATTATACGCGCCGATTGAAGATATAATGCTCAATAAAATTGGTCCCATGATTGCCAATACGCATTCGCTTTCAAGTCAGACAGGAAAAACCTCGACTTATGCCTATCAGCATGCGAGAGATATTATTAAAAAGTCCGTTAATGCCAACGAATCGGATGTTTTGGTAACTACAGGAAGCGGTATGACGGCAGCTTTATCAAAACTGCAGCGTATTATGGCGCTTCGAACCAAATCGGAAGAAGATAGACCTGTGGTTTTTATTACTCACATGGAACATCATTCTAATCAGGTTTCGTGGTATGAAACAAATGCCGAAGTGGTTATTCTGCCGCCTGATGAGAACAATTTAGTCGACCCAAAAGCTCTTTCATCGGCAATCAAAAAATATGCAGACAGAAGCTTAAAAATCGGTTCGTTTACTGCTTGTTCGAATGTTACGGGAATTATTACGCCTTATCACGAATTAGCCAAAATCATGCATCAAAACGGCGGACTTTGTTTTGTAGATTTTGCAGCCTCAGCTCCGTATGTCAAAATCGATATGCATCCAAAAGATCCAGACGAACAATTGGATGCGATTTTCTTTTCGCCACATAAATTTTTAGGCGGACCCGGAACTTGCGGTATTTTGGTTTTTAATGAAAAATTATATCAATCTGATTTTCCTGATAATCCAGGCGGAGGAAATGTAAGATGGACTAATCCGTTAGGGAAATATTGTTACAGCGATGTAATAGAAGTAAGAGAAGATGGCGGAACTCCGGGGTTTTTGCAAGTTATTAGAACGGCATTGGCTTTAGAATTGAAAGAGCAGATGAACGTGGAGAAAATCAGAGAAAGAGAAAAAGAGTTGCTAGATCTTTGTTTTTCCAGACTTCAAAAAATACAAGGCTTATCTATTTTAGGAGATTTAACCACAGAACGAATTGGCTGTGTCTCGTTTGTGATTGAGGATATTCATTACAATTTGATCGTAAGACTTTTAAATGACCGTTTTGGGATTCAGGTTCGCGGGGGCTGGTCGTGTGCGAGTACTTATGCGCATTATCTGTTTAATATCAACGAAAAGAAATCGGCAGAAATTACAAATGAATTATTACAGCGAAATCAGACCAATAAACCAGGTTGGGTTCGTTTATCACTGCATCCAATTACAACCAATGAAGAGCTTTTTTATATCTGCGATGCGATTGAAAAAGTAGCTTCGAATTATAAAAAATGGAAAAAAGATTATGAATATAATCCGGTTTCAAATGAATTTGAGAATCCCGAGATTAAAGATACCATTGCAAGAGAAGTAAATGAATGGTTTAAGTTAGATTAAATATAGTTAGTTAAGTTTTAAACCTGACAGGTTTTAAAAACCTGTCAGGTTTCCAAAAGAGTAATATTCCGTAGGAATATCTCATCGGTAGAAAAAAAATGATATCGTTTTGCGTTGTGTCCTGTAAGGACACCTGTTTCAGGATATGATTTGCCTCGTTTATCAGACGTTCCTACGGAACGTATAAACGTGTGTTGAAATTTGATTCTACTAAGCAAACATTCCTAACGGAATGAATTGTTTTTTACCAGAATAAATATAAAGAATGAGAACAATACCAAGAAGAATCGTAACAGGCTTACGAGACGGAAAATCAATTATAGAGCAAGATGAAATCGTTTCGAATGTATCGGAACATTTTCCTGGATTAATTATTTCTGATATCTGGTCGACAGATTCTACACCCGCAAAATTTGAGGAGAAAGTTATTGAGAATACTGCTTTTCCCAATACACCAAAAAACGGAAGTTATTTCCGTTATGTTCAGATTCCGCCTGATAAAGATTTGGGTGTGATAGTCACAGAAGGAGAACCGCATCCTTTAATGCATCAGACCGACACTCTAGATTATATCATTATCATTTCTGGTGAAATTTACCTGATTGTAGACGAAGAAGAAACTTTGTTGAAAGCTGGAGATATTGTAATTCAGCGTGGCACCAATCATGCGTGGAGTAATAAATCAGACTCGCCATGCATTCAATTGGCTGTTTTACTGGATGCTGAGAAAACTGAAAAATAAAATTATAAGCCGATAACTACATTTTGATTTATTTCTAAAATTGCAATAATCTAGCTGATTGTTGCAATTTTTTTTTGTTTAAAATTGGTCTTGAGGCACTTAAAAATTGTTTCAATTTATAAATTGGAACAATTTTAAGTGTTTGTACTATAAAGTGTTGAATAATAATTGTTTAAATTTATTGTCAGAATAATTATTGCAAAAAATAATTTTAGAGTTTACGCCGTGGCTTTTTTTAAAGAAAGATTTCAAGTTTTACCGAAAGGTTGTTGAAGAATATTGATTACAGATTCCCAAAAATGAAAAATTAAATCAATATAATCGGATGTATTATTGGCAATTTAGAGTTTTAAATTTAAAATATTTGACTTTTGTCTTATTGTACTGCTGTAATTTAAGTTTTGCGCAGCAAGATACCAGTAGTCTGGCATCTGCAAAAAAGATAAGACTTGATGAGGCAATTTTATTAGGCATTAAAAATAACCGGCAATTGAAACTGGCAAATGCCGATTTGGCTATTGCCAATGAAAATGTCAGTCAGGCTAAAATTGCAAAAGCGCCAAGAATAAGTTTAAACGGTGGTTACAATTATATTGGAGATCCTAAACTTTACGAAGGATTTTATGCTAGAAATGTTACCGTATATTATTACGATCATCAGGCCTTTGCCAATATTATTTCTTCGCTCCCAATTTATGCTGGAAATGCCATTAATACCAGAATTAATCAGCAGGAATTAATTAGTGAGATGCAGGAATCGGCTGTAAAAATGACCGAAGCTGATGTCAAAAATGCCATTACCGAACAATATTTTACACTTGAGAAATTATACCGACAAATTGAGGTTACGAAACAGAATATTATCAATACTGACATTCGAATCAATCAGTTAAAATCGCGTGTAAAAAATGGTCAGAATCTTACGAGTGATCTTCTGAGAACCGAATTGCAGCAGTCTAATTTTAAGGTTTCGGTTTTTAGAAGCACCAATACGATTCAGCTTATCAGTAATTATCTGGATATATTAATCGGATTTCCGACTAATACAATTCTGAAACCCGAAGTGGCAGAAAGTATGATTCCGACAGAAAATATGAATCTGCAGGAAAGTTTAGAAGAAGCATTTCTGAATAGGGAAGAGATGAAACGGGCAGATATAAGAATTAAGTTATCAGAATCTTCATTAAGTCTCACCAAAAGCGGATTTAAACCGAGCTTAAATGCAAACTTAATTTTGAATACCGAATATCCGGCGCAGTGGCCCAATTATGTTAATATTCTCAATTATTGGGCAGCAGGACTTTCTTTGAATTGGGATATTTCGAGTTTTTATAACCTGAAACACCGCATAGGCAGCGATAAATTGGAAATCGATAAAAGCAATATAGCTCTAGAAGTGACCAAAGACCAGATTACTACCGAAGTTAAAAATGCGTACGTGAGATATGTAGAAAGCAAAGAAAATATTAAAACCTATAAAAAAGATGTAGAGCTGTCAATGAGCAATTATAAAATTGTAAAAAGCCGATATGATAACGATTTTGCTTTAATCAGTGAGATTGTAGATGCGGAATTGCAATTAAATAATTCTAGAATTTCACTTGTAAACGCCAATTTAGATTTAATCATTCAATATTACTCACTTCAATATGCAATGGGCAAACTTTAAAACTTCTTGTTATGAGCGAAGCAGATACACAAAATGGAGCAGTTCAGAAAAATGAAAAAAAGAGAAACACAATTCTCACGGTACTGTCTTTTGTTTTTTTAATTGCAGGAGGATTGTGGATTTTAAGTTTGTTCTTTGATTTCAGTTCCTATGAAACCACCAATAATGCGCAAGTTGAAGCTTACATAAATAATATTGCGGCGCGTGCGACTGGCCATATTAAAGAAATAAAATTTGAATCTAATCAGCAGGTGAAAAAGGGAGATACATTGGTTGTTTTAGATGATGAAGAATACATTATTAAAGTTAAACAGGCCGAAGCAGATTTGGCTATAGCCGAAGGTAATCTGCATTCGCTGCAGCAAAATATAACGACTTCAGTTTCTAATCAGGCTTCGGGAAAAGAAAAGCTGGCAGGAGATTTAGCGAGTTTAGAAAAAGCTCAAAAAGATTATCAGCGTTTCAAGAATATGTATGCCGATTCGGCAGTAACACGAAACCAATATGATCAGGTTATTTCTAAATTAAAATCGGAAGAAGCTTATGTTAAAGCAGGCAGAAAAGGTCTAGAAGCAAGCAGTTCGATTACCAAACAGAGTTCGATTAATCTCGAAGCAGCGACAGCAACCGTCGCCAGAAAAAAAGCAGATCTTGATGCCGCAAAATTGCAGTTGTCCTACACAGCTATAATGGCGCCAGCGGATGGTTTTGTGGGTGAAAGAAATTTGTCTATTGGCGAGTTAATTAATGCTAATCAGACTATTGCTACAATGGTTCTGACTGAAAAATTATGGATTTCGGCCAATTTCAAAGAAACTCAAATCGAGAAAATAAAACACGGACAAGAAGTGACCATTACGATTGATGCTTTGGATGGAAAAGAATTTAAAGGAAAAGTGGCTGGTTTTTCTCCTGCTACGGGAGCCAAATTCTCGATGGTTGAGCCTGATAATTCAACAGGAAATTTTGTTAAAATCACCCAGCGTATTCCAGTTAAAATTGAATTTGAAACTCCGACTAAAGAGCTTCAAGAAGTAAGACCAGGAATGAATGTAACTGTTGAAGTAAAAAAATAAGAGATGTTTGCAGGGAAAAAAAGGAGCCTTTTTACACTGACAGGATTATATATCCTGACGATTCCTTTTTTTAACGGACTCAATGTTACGACTTATGATAATTCGCAGATATTAGGACATTTTGGGCCTTCTACGACCGCTTTTAGTTATGCGGTTTACATTCCCATTTTTGCAATGCTTGCTTTTTTGCCTTTAGGATTAAAACTGGGAAAACAGATTAAGGTTCGTACCATGATTTTATCCGTTTCATTTTTGTCTCTGCTTTTCAACACGGCTTCATTATTTGCGCCAACGATCGCTTGGTTTGTTTTATGCCGTTCTCTTTTGGCAATAGTTTCTATTATTGGAATATTTGCTTCGATGGTGCCTATTTTATTAAAGTACAATCCTGCTCTTAATATGGCTTTGATGTACGGAATTTTTCAGTTTATACAGAAAGGAAGTCAGCATTTGTATCAATATTTAGGAGCACATTTTGTGAGTTTTCATAACTGGACGTTTGGAATTTATTTCCTGAATGTCAATTTTTTAATTTGTATTGTTCTGGCTTGGTATTTTTATAAAGCTGATGTGGCACCTCTAAAAGCCAAATTTCAATTTGATTGGAGAGGTTGGATTATCCTGATTTTATTTTTTACCATTATCCTTTTTTTATGTGCTGAAGGACAAACTAGAAATTGGTTTAGCGATCCTAAAGTAACGTTGGCTTCTGCAGTTTTATTTATTGTGGCGGGAATCTATCTGCTTCATGTTCGTTTTACCGCAGAACCTTTAATTAATCCAGATGTTTACAAATTTAAGAATGTCATTCCGGGGGCATTTTTGATGTTTTATATCGGATTAATAAATGGAACAGGAAGTGTCATAACAGGGTATATGACCAATATATTAGGTTTTGATCCCGTTCTGGGAGCGGTAACGCATCTTTCGCTTTTAATTGGGTTATGCATCTCGATTCCGCTTTCGACTTATCTTTTATTCAAACGAATTTATCTGGCTACGATTTGGGTAATTGGTTTCGCTTGCTACGGAATGTATCATATTATACTTTTTTTCAGATTCTATCCAGGAATCGATGCATCTGATTTTTATCTGCCATTAATTTTTAAAGGTTTAGGAATGGGGTTTCTGTTTCCAGTTTCGCTCTTATATATATCAGAAGGAATTCCTCCAAATTTGAGTACATCACGCATGATGACTGGAATTATCGCTCAGGCTGTTTTTGCTTCTTTACTCGGAGGCGCTGTTTTAGGAACTTTTATTTCAAATATGAATGTGCAGCATAAAACGGGTTTAAGCCAGCAATTGAGTCCGATAAATAAACAAGCCGAACAGCAGCTGGAAAACTCAAAAAGACAATTTTTATATATGGGATTATCAGATGCTGAAGCGCAGAAAAAAGCAGAAAAAAGTCTTTCTAATCAGACCTCTCAGGCTTCTATGTTATTGGCCTATAAAGATATTTATCTCGTAATGTCGGCAGTTTGTTTTCTGCCCATTTTCATTATTCTGCTTTTTAAACTTTGGCGAAGACCAATTGGAAGAGTAGAAGTAGAGCCGATACCGATTTGAGGGTGGGGATTAAAGAAGCAAGAAGCAAGAGTAAAGAAGTAAGAATATAGAACTTTTCCTGAGGTTTCGGGATTGGAATTTGGAATTTCGTTTTTGGAATTTGTTTTTAGACTTCAAGATTGGAATTTGGGATTTAGTTTTTGGAATTTATTTTAGGTTTCGGGATTGGAATTTGGAATTTAATATTTGGAATTTATATTATGATAGCACAAAAAGACCGTTTTTTATATCGTATTTGGACGCAAGAGAAAGGACTCAGTGGTATGCTGATACTCTTGTTTATCATGCATTTTATTGTCATTCCGTTTTTTGGCAGTTATATGCGTTTTATGACAGCAGTTAATATATTTTGGATACTATTTCTTTTCGCTGGAATTATAGCTTTATCAAAACATAAAAAGCAAGCTTTTCTTATTTCTATAATTCCCTTTTTATTTATTATAACACAATGGATTAATTATTTTGAACATAATATTTTTATCCTATTTGCCGATCTTATTCTCTCGGTTGCCATTATGCTGCTTCTCATTACTTTGGTTTTAATAAAAGTTTTGGAGCCTGGTCCTGTAACTACTTATCGCATTGTGGGCTCGATTGTCGTGTATATGCTTTTGGTTCATTTTTGGTCTACGCTTTATTTATTTCTTTTTCAGCATATTGATGGTTCTTTTCAAATAACAGAATCAAAGTTTACAAGCAATAGCGATCTGGCTAGTTTTATGTATTTCAGTTATATCTGTATCACATCAACAGGTTTTGGCGAAATAGCGCCTCTTCATCCTTTGGCTCGCTCTCTGGTTCAGATTGAGGTGCTTACAGGAGTTTTATATCCGATAATCTTGATTGGAAGGCTGGTTTCAGATGCCAATTTCTCTATTAATAAGACTGGGAAGTAAAGAAGAATCAAGAGACAAGAACCAAGATTAGAGTATAAAGAAGCAAGATTAGAGAAGCAGAGTAAGGATTTAAAGAAATCATTTACCATTAACAATTCACAATTTACCATTAACAACTCACCATTAAAAAACAATAACCATGAAAACAATCAATTCGAATAAAAAGAAAGAACTCTTTGATACTATTTTGCAGTTATTTTTCATATTTCTCCTTGTTGGGTTTTGTCTTAAGCTGCTGTTGCCTTTTTTTATGCCTATTCTGTGGGCTGTAATATTATCTGTTGTATTTTATCCGATATTTAATTCATTACAGAAAATATTAAAAGGAAGAAAAGCATTGGCATCGGTTGTCATTACTATTTTGATTATTGCCATTATGGTGTTGCCTCTCATTTATTTTCTGAAAGCGGCAACGGGAAATTTTTTAGAACTGAAAAATAGTTTTGAAGCAGGAACACTTAAAATTAGTCCGCCGGGTGCTTCTATAAAAGAATGGCCCATAATAGGTAAACCGCTCTATGAGTTTTTACTTTCAATGTCAACAGATTTAGAACAAGGCGTTGTTAAATATCAAGATCAGATAAAAGAATTGTCTTCTAAAATTATGGCAAGTATTTTGAGCTCTGGTGCAGCATTTTTGCAATTTATACTTTCGGTTATTATTGCAGGAGTTTTATTGGTATCGCCAGGAGGAAAAGCTTTCTTTATGAAATTCCTGAAAAAAATTGCAGGAAATGAAGCTGAAGAAATTATGACGATTTCGGTTTCAACTATTTACCAAGTGGTTAAAGGGATTTTGGGAGTTGCGGTTATTCAGACCATTATTCAAGCTATCGGCTTGTTTTGGGCTGATATTCCGTATGCGGGAATATTGACTTTGATTTGTTTGATATTTTCTATTTTACAGATTGGACCTATTATAATTAATATTGGAGTGATCATTTATCTTTTCTCAACTGGAGATTCTGGTCACGCCGTTTTTTGGACTATATTTTTTATCATCAGCGGATTGTCTGATAATGTCTTAAAGCCTTTATTATTAGGAAAAGGAGCTCTTGTACCTATGCTTGTGATTTTTTTAGGTGTGATAGGCGGTTTTATTATGTCAGGTTTCATCGGGTTATTTGTTGGGCCTATTGTATTTTCAATAGGATATAAATTGTTTGTAGCATGGTTGGATGATAATGCGGAACCTGTTGCAGAACCAGAAGAAGATATTGAGAGGGTTTAAATTGTAAATTGTTAATTATAAATTGTTAATTGTGTTATGCAAGTGGTTTTTTGCTTTTCACACCCTAAATTTTTTACACTTGAATTAACAATTCACAATTTATAATTCACAATTAAAAGAAGTATTTTTGCAGAATTCTAATTCCAGCAAATGAAACGTTCCGGTACAGCAGATCTTCCTTTACATTATGGGCATGTTCCATTATGGCTTGCTGAGCGAATGTCTAAACTTGGTCTTGCCATTGTAGAAACAATTGCAATGGAATTTTCGACTGCTGAGGTCATAAGTAAATTGAGCAATCCTTTTTGGTTTCAGAGTTTTGGAGCTGTTATGGGAATGGATTGGCACTCGTCTGGAATTACTACTTCGGTTCTTGGAGCATTAAAGAAATCGGTTAATCCGCACTCGAAAGAACTTGGGATTTATATCTGCGGAGGAAAAGGAAAGCATTCTATGGCAACGCCACAAGAACTTTTGTTCGTTGGCGAAAAAACGGGTCTTGATGGAATTAATCTTGCCAGCTGCAGCCGACTTACTGCAAAAGTGGACAATACCGCCATTCAAGACGGATTTCAATTGTATCAGCATAATTTTATTGTCGATAATAAAGGGCAGTGGGCTGTTATCCAGCAGGGAATGAATCCGAATTCGCGAACTGCCAGAAGATACCATTGGCACTCGCAAGATTTAAAGTCTTTTATAAATGAACCGCATACTTTTATTTATGGCGAAAATCAAGGCTCAATTTTAAATCTTACGGCAAATGAAGCCACAAAATCTCGTGAAGGTATTTTAGAATTGGTAAAAGAATCGCCAGTTAAAATCATAAAAGAAATGCAGCATCTTTCTATGCCCGCGCATCACGATGTGAGAATGGAAGATGTGAACATGAAAAGACTGGGCGCCATGCTTTGGGCTACTCACGAAAACAAGCCCGAAGATTTTGAAGAGTTACTGCTTTTAAAAGGAATGGGGCCAAGAGCTTTGCAGTCTTTGGCTTTGGTAAGCGAAATCATTTATGGAACTCCAACTCGCTTTGAAGATCCAGCCCGTTTTTCATTTGCTCATGGTGGAAAAGATGGACATCCGTTTCCTGTTCCCGTTAAAATCTACGATGAAACTATCGATACGTTGCAAAGAGCTATTAATCGTGCTAAAATTGGGAATAGCGATAAATTAAGTGCCATTCAGAAACTATCTGAGATTTCGCGGAAAGCAGAAGAAAGTTTTACGCCAAATTCTAATTTTGATGCCTTAATTCAAAGAGAAAGAGAGGAATCTTATAAATATGGCGGAAAAACCGTTTTTGGCGATGCAAAACCTCCTAAAAAGAAACCTATAAACCCATACAATCAGCTGGAATTATTTTAAAAATCATAATTTTCTATCAGCCTTTAGTTATATAAAAATCCAATAATGTCACAAAACGAAAAATCAATTTATACCTTACAATTCATTTTACTTTGTTTGAGTTCCCTATTATTTTCATCAAGTTTTAATATGATGATACCTGAACTTCCAAATTACTTAAGCAGTCTAGGAGGAGCAGAATACAAAGGGCTTATCATTTCATTATTTACATTGACGGCAGCAATTTCGCGCCCTTTCAGCGGTAAGCTTACCGATAAATGGGGACGCGTTCCTGTTATGGCAATAGGTTCTTCGGTTTGTGTGGTATGCGGATTTTTGTATCCAATTTTGAGTTCTGTTTCAGGATTTTTATTGTTGCGTTTGGTTCATGGTTTTTCAACAGGATTTAAACCTACATCAACTTCGGCTTATGTGGCAGATATTATTCCGCAGCACAGATGGGGAGAAGCGCTCGGAATGCACGGATTATGTTTTAGTATCGGAGGGGCATTAGGACCAGCGCTAGGAAGTATGATTGTGAATTCGTACGGAATCAATGTGATGTTTTACACTTCTTCATTTTTAGCCTTCTTTTCAATTATTATTGTAATGAATATGAAGGAAACTCTTGCGACAAAAGAAAAATTGAATTGGTCAATGTTCATTATAGGAAAAAATGATATTGTTGATAGAAATGTGTTTCCAGCAGGAATTATTACTTTTCTTTCGTACACCGCATTCGGACTTATTTTAACTTTAATTCCAGATTGGAGCGAACATTTGGGCGCAACAAATAAAGGATTATTTTTTACGGCTTTTACTGTCGCATCGGTTATGGTACGTTTTGGCGCAGGAAAAGTTTCCGATAGACATGGAAGACCAAAAGTTATCATGGCGGGATTAATCATAACTTCAATTGCTCTTTTTGTAATAAGTGCAGGAAGAGACATTCAGATGTTATTAATTGGAGCTGGAATTTACGGAATCGGTACTGGTATTTTGTCACCAGCAATTAGCGCATGGACTATTGACATGAGTAATCCTGAACATAGAGGAAAAGCAGTGGCAACAATGTATATTTCGATGGAACTTGGAATCGGTTTAGGCGCTCTTTTAGGTGGAACTTATTATAACGATCAAATTGACCGTATACCGCAAATCATTAGGTTTGATATACTGGTGTTAATTCTAGGGATTGCATATCTTACGTATTGGGCAAGAAATAAAAGGAGAATTAAAGCGTAATTTTCTGGCGCTTTATTCTTTTTTAATATTTAATTGCACTTTAAAATTGCCATAATAAGGATTATCAGCCATTAAAGAATGTCCGATTATTAAAACGTGAATTCCTTTTTGTTTGAGCGGAATTTTCAAATCCATTCCAAATGGTCCGTCTGCAGTTTTATCAGGAAAAATAATTTGATTAAAACGGATGTTTCCTTTTCCTCCATCTGGAATTATTTGAGCGTTTAATTCGCCCAAATCTTCATTTTTAAATTGAACATAAACTTTTGAATTTAGAGAATCTATATGGCCTTCTGCCCAAAACACATTTGCTTCATTCTTAAAATTCATAGCAATAGTGTCGCTTATTTTTTTGTTCTCCTGCTTTTTTTCTTTTTGAACAACAGGTATTGGTGATTCAGCAGAAGCTTCTTTGTTTTCCTTCTGCTGACATGAAAAAACGGAAATTAAAATTAGAAATACAGACAAGTTTTTCATAGCAGTATTTTTTTAGCTCAACATTTCGAAACTTCCTGGCTTTTCTTCATTTTTATCGTATTCTCCCGCAAGATTTCCATCCAAATCTTCCTCTTCCCAGTCATTTTCATCGTACTCTGACTCAAAATCGTATTCAAGATTTTCTTCCAATTCTCCAAGTTCTAGATTGTAGTGATTAGAAGCTGTGAGCTTATCAGTATAGTCACCTGCTAGATAATCGTCATAGTTTAGAAGTAGCTGTTGCTCATAAGAATTTGCTGCAAATGCAGATTCTTCAGATGTGTAATTTTCAGATTTCATATTAATCAGTTTTAATGAATGAATAATTGTGGCTAATTCTTTAATTAGATTATTCTAAAATTACATTGTAAGAGGGCTAACGATTTTATATAATTTCCTTGCAGTTTTATCAAATTTTCATTTGAGACGAAAATTTAGTTATAAAAAATGGATTTTATAATTTTTTGCTTAAAAAGAATTTAAGGGAATTTTTGTGTTATTATTTGAAGCAGTATAATTAAGCTGTTATGGAATATAAAAAATACTCTGATTTATATTTATTGAAATCTTCTTTTTTTAATTTGTTTTGGAAAGATTTATTGAGTCTAATTATTTGAAAAACAGGTAATTGTACTTATTTCTTTTTCAGATATTATTATTAAATTTGTTCCTACAAATTAAAAATCCCCTACAAGCCCACTCCTCGCAATTTTAGAAAAATAAGAGCAGAACAATTCAGATGTTTTATGCTAATATTCAAAAATGACATTTTTAAGTTATAAAATGTCATTGTCGAGCATTTTCACTTATATACGATTTGCATATTCTTATATCGATTATAGGGTTAGAAAGAAGAATTGAAAATTCCTGAGATATTCCTTGATATCAAATTTGATAGATTCTAAAAACAAAAATAGCCATGGATATAGTAACAGATCTTACAGCAGAAGCGGTTTCTTATATCACCTTATTTCAAGATATTTTAAAAAGCCAGCCCAAATCAACTGTACCGAACAATTTGATTAACAATACAGAGTGGAAATCGCTTAATGTATGTAATTTGCTTATTGATAATTTAACTCCTAATCAAAAAGAGAAAATTAGAGATTTGGTCTGGCATAGCCCTACAAAAGCAAACACTAAAGATCTTGCCAGGATATATTTTAAGAGGACTGTTTTGCTTTTAGATTGGCTTTCTGAAAATATACTGATAGGTAAAAAAAAGATCGATTTATTATTATCTGCGGAAGGAACATCAGAACTAATTTTGTTTAAACCCCCATTTTTCTGGAGGGAGAAAATCAGACACATTTTATATAAGGAGTCAGACAAACGTCTTGAACTGGTAGAATTATTAGAATATATGCCAGTACAGGTAATTTTGGCTATAACATTAAAAAAAGAGAAAGATTATACGATAAGACTTTATCAATTTTATATAAAGAAAATATTCGAAAAGGAATCAGAAACAGTGGTAACTTTTAATGATCATGATCTTCTGACTAGGGAAGATAAGGACAAACATGCTGAGTTTTGGAAAAGTGAAGAGGCTGAATTTGCTCAATCATACCTAAAAAATGATCAAGAATTGCTCAAAAAATTAATAAAAAACGGATGTTCGATTCCCTTTGAAACACTCTTTAGAGATGAGTTAATAGAAATTTCTAGGGCACGAAAAGCAAGAGATAAAGAATTAAATCTAGCTTCGGTAAGCAATGATTATAAAAGTGAAACCTTAGCGTCGCATTCTATTAAAGCAGAACAGGTTTTTGATGCTGTGGGAGAAGCTAGTGAGATGAAACTTATGGGACTTGCTTTTTCAGGAGGAGGAATCAGGTCTGCCACTTTTAATCTGGGTATTCTACAACGATTAGCAGCATTAAATGCTCTTCACAAATTTGATTATATCTCAACTGTATCTGGTGGTGGTTATATTGGAACTTGGTTTAATTCATGGATAAAGAGATCAGGTTCTTTTAGCAAAATTAATGACCGTCTTTCTCCTGATAAATCTGGTGATCCGTTAGCAGATGAAGTCCGTCCAATACGATGGCTTAGAATGTTCAGCAATTATTTATCCCCAAATGTTGGAATAATGTCTCCAGATGCGTGGACGTCTGGTATGACTTGGGTGCGCAATACAATGATTAATCAAACGGTATTGTTGCTGACATTATTAACTATCCTATCTTGTATCTATACTATTTATTCTTTTTGGGATTGGGCTAGAGAAAGTATAACGCAACAAAGTATTTTATGTGTTTCTATTTGGAGCAGTATCATATTGATAATAGGTTCTCTCATTGTTGCGATTCCAATGCGTACTTTTTATAGTGATGAAGAAAAAGAATCACATAAACTATGGTTAATAAATTTGAGGAAATCAATAATAAATTTTACGAGAAAATTTAAGTTAGGAACTTTTATCCCTAATATAATTTTGATTTGGGGCGGATTTAGTGCATTAATTATTAGTACTTATTTTGCGGCATATAATCCAAATTTTATTGGAAATGATAAATTTTGGTTTATAGGTTTGGTTTTTTGTGCGGCATTTTCAGGTTTTATCTGGGTAGCTGTTTGGGGTAATTACCATAAAAGATGGGATCTCATGAAAAGAGGAGTAGGAAATGTTACGCCAAAAGAAGAAAAAAATGATTACGCTAAAGATGAAATTCAAGAATCTAAAAAAATATTTGAGAAAAAAGTTGGTTGGGCAATTGCTTTATCTTCTCTTGTAGCATCGGCGGTGCTAGTATTTCTTTTGATAGTTTTTTGGTCCAATACAAATTTTATTTACAATTTGTTTATAGAGCATTATTCAAATTCTTGTAAAGTATTTTTTGTTATTGGTATTCCTTGTATCCTTGAAATATTCTCAATAGCTGTGATTATCAGAATGGCACTTATGGGAAATCTTTTTCCAGACTATAGAAGAGAATGGTGGGGTAGAATTGGCGGTTTGGTTCATCGCTTCATACTTTTTTGGATTATCATAAGTTTTGCTTCTTTGATTATGCCTGATCTATGGGAGAAATATTCAAAAAGCAATTTGGAAGGTTTTGACTGGAAAAGTTTAACAGGTTGGACTGGTTGGGCTGGATTTATTGGCTGGGGTATGAAAAAAGCTTTTGAAGCTACGGATGAAAGTGAAAGCAAAAAGAAAAGCTATATTGATATTTTACTTAAAGTCGTGCCGTTTGTTTTTATGGTTGGAGTTCTGTTGATAGGTTCTTGGATATTAGACAAAATAGAAGGATTTAATTTTTTTCCGAATATAAAAGAAGACTGGGGTAAATTTGGTTGTATTACTATAAGTTTATTAATTATTACAGTCTTAGTGAGTTGGCGTGTAGGTGTTAATGAATTTTCATTGCATCATTTTTATAGAAATAGGCTTATTAGGGCTTTTATGGGGGCAACTCGAAGCAGAGAAGAAAGAATAAAAACAGCCAATGCTTTTACAGGATTTGATGCCTATGATGATATTTTATTGTCTTCAATGACTGTTAAGGATGGTTATTTTGGGCCTCTTCCACTTATAAATGCTACACTCAATGCTACTGTAGTTTCTGCTTTAGACAGACAGGATCGTAAGGGGGAATCATTTGTTTTTTCTCCATTATATTGTGGTTATGATTTTAGTCCTACGCGTTCTTCGACTTATAACGTAGATAGAATTTATGAGTATGGATACAGACCAACAAATAAGTTTTCTAATAAAAATGGTGGTCCAACAATGGGAACTGCAATGGCAATATCCGGTGCCGCAGTTAACCCAAATTGGGGATATCATTCTTCTTCTACTATGGCATTTTTACTTACGCTTTTTAATCTGCGTCTAGGCTGGTGGATTGGTAATCCGAGACTGGCTAAATGGAAGAATCCTGATCCAGTATTTGGCTTATTGTATTTAATGCGAGATCTTATTGGTAAGTCAGATATTAATATGAAGTATGTTTGTCTTTCCGATGGGGGGCATTTTGACAATACGGGTTTATATGAACTTATAAGAAGACGTTGTCAGTATATTTTATTGGGTGATGCAGAGCAGGATAATAGAGGGACTTGTGAAGGGCTTGCAAATGCTATAAGACGATGCCGAATAGATTTTGGAGTTGATATTGATATTTCAATTGATGATATTATTAAAGGAAAGAGTCATATAGCCAAAGGAGCTATTAAGTATCCAGGTGATAAAAAAGATATTGGAACGCTCATATATATCAAAACTGTTGTAACAGGCGAGGAACCAGCTGATATTAGAGAATATGCTTTGGCGAATCCAGATTTTCCGCAACAATCGACAGGAGATCAATTTTTTGATGAAGCACAGTTTGAGAGTTATCGTAAATTAGGCTATTATTCCATTAAAGATATAAGTGAATTACACTTGCCTTGATCTTTGATAATGAAAAGTGTGTTTTTTTAAGAATAAAAAAAGCCTGTAAACAAAGAGTTTACAGGCTTTTTTGTGGAGTCGCCGGGAATCGAACCCGGGTCCAAACAAGCAACTAAAGAGCTTTCTACACGCTTATTTCCTGATTAGATTTTCGATGTTGAGCTAGGCCAGAAACAACCACCCAACACTTATCTTCTTAATTTTCGAAATCCACCCGAAGCTCATGGAAATCTAGGTTTATTTTTACGGTTCCCCTGAACGGAACGCCACAAACCAAGGCTTTCCAGGAGAATCCAGCTTCTCTACCTTGTAGAGACGTGGCGCAATCGTACTATGATTCGGATTATGCAGCTAAAGCGTAATTATTTTCGCCGTGTAAAAGTTCGAGATCTTATATTTACGAGCAAGGTCTCAATGCTCGACGTGCTTACTGTTCAATTCGACTTGCTGTCAAAACCAGTCGACCCCAAAAAATAAGTCTGCAAATTTAGAGTATTTGAAATTACTTTCTGCTAAAATTTTCAGAAAAATTTTGTTATTCTTCGTCTTTAAAATTAAAAGGGTAATCTCCAAAAACAGGAGCTAGTTTGCGAACTGCATAAGTGTTTCTTGTCATCTTATTAGATAATGCAATAATCGTAACTCCTTCTTTCATCAAAGTAATGTAAGATGAGGTGTTTCCGTGCCACCAGCCGTTATGGAAATAGAAATTCTGTCCTGTTTCCCAATTAATCATTCTAATTCCAAGGCCATAATTCTTAGTTCCTTTGCGTTCGTTGCTGTAACCTGTGTATACTTGCTTCAGCAATTCAGGTTTTAGAAAATCTGGTGATTGTCTTGCACGATCAAATTTTAAAAGATCTCTTGCTGTAGAAAAAACATTTTTATCGCCATAGACATTATCCAAATAATCAAAACCGATTTCTACACCGTTACCTTTATATGAAGGAACAATTTTCTTTCTGTCTTTATCGTCATCAAAAACATAAGTATGAGTCATTCCAAGAGGCTTAAAAATCATTTGAGACATTGCTTCTTTATAACTTAAACCTGTAATTTTTTCAATAATAAGCGCCAGCATTGCATAATTGGTATTGCAATAGCTAAAACGAGTTCCAGTTCTAGATTCTAAACCAATATCTTTTGTTGCCAGAATATCCAAGATATCTTTATTGGTCAATTGATTATGTCTGTCCCAGATCGATTTATCGCGATCTGTAAAATAGGCATAATTACGCATTCCTGTACGGTGATCCAATAACATTCTGATCGTACATTCTTCGTATGGGAAAGTTTTTAAAATAGTATTTACTTTCTGATCGAGGTCAATTTTTCCTGCATTCACCAATTTTAAAACCGCTGTTGCAGTTAGTACCTTGCTCACAGAAGCAATTTGCACAGGAGTGTCAGGAGTTATTTCGGTTCCTTCATTTTTATTGGCAAAACCGTTATATCTTTCAAATAAAATCTGTCCATTTTTGGCCACTAAGAAGCTTCCATTCATGGTATTGTTTGGCCAATTTTTGTTATAAAAGTGATTTATTCTGCCGACAACCGTGTTTTTATAAGCCTGTGAAACTTTCGGTTCAGCTCCTAACGGCTTCATTTTAGGTAAGGTATCTTCGACTGTCTGAGTTGTATCTGTTGCTGTTGTTTTGTTTTGACCACAAGAGCTTAAAACAAGTATTGAAAAAAGTAATTGTGGTATCTTTGTCTTTTTAAGGAAAATCATTTGCATCGTTCTTTAAAAACAAATATATCGAATTCAATTTTGTTGTATTCTTGGTTCTGTGGCTCTAATTTGCGTTTTTTAACATATTTTTAAGAAAAGTAAATTTTAGTCAGTTGTTTTTCAGCTTTTAACGGTTTTTAAGCATTCCAGATAGAATTTTTAAAACAAAATTTTAACTAAATTTGTTATATTTGAAACAAATATGTTTTAAAAAGTTATATTATTAAAAACTAAAAAACCACATTAAATGAAATTTGGAATTATAAAAGAGAGAAAAAACCCGCCTGATAGAAGAGTAGTTTTTTCTCCAAATGAATTGACAAGATTAAAACAGCTTTATCACGATGCTTCTGTAAAAGTTGAAAGTTCTGATATTAGAATATTTTCTGACGATGATTATAAAAATATGGGAATTACGGTCACTGATGATGTATCTGACTGTGATGTTTTATTTGGTGTAAAAGAAGTTCCTGTAGACGATTTGATTCCAAACAAAGCTTATTTCTTTTTTTCTCATACGATTAAAAAACAACCTCATAACAGAAAACTGCTTCAGGCGATCTTAGAAAAAAATATCGATTTGTATGATCATGAAACGATTGTAAACGAACACGATCATCGTTTAATTGGTTTCGGAAAATATGCTGGTATGGTTGGGGTTTATAATGGAATTCGTGCATTTGGAATTAAATTTGAATTGTTTAAACTTCCGAAAGCAGAGTCACTTTCTGGAAAAGAAGATTTGATAAAGCATTTAAAACGCATTACAATGCCTGCTTTAAAATTTGTTGTTACAGGAACAGGAAAGGTTGGGAGTGGGGCAAAAGAAATTTTGGATGCTATAAAAGTGAAAGAAATTACGATTGATAATTATTTGACTAAAAAATATGCTCAAGCGGTTTACGTTCAGTTGGATGTTTTGGAATATAACAAAAGAAAAGACGGTCAGGTTTTAGATTTTATAGATTTTGTGAATCATCCTGAAGAATATGAATCTGATTTTGAAAGATTTACGAAGGTTTCGGATATTTATTTCGCTGGGCATTTTCATGCTAATAATGCTCCAATGATTTTGACAAAAGAAATGCTGAATGCAAGCGATTGCAAATTGAAAGTGGTGGCAGATATTTCTTGTGATGTTAACGGACCGATAGCTTGTACAGTTCGTTCATCTACAATTGAAGAGCCGTTATACGGGTATTTTCCATTAGAAGATCGTGAAGTTGATTTCTTCCATCCTGCAGCTGTTGCTGTAATGGCGGTAGATAATCTACCTTGCGAAATTCCAAAAGATGCCAGCGAAGGTTTCGGAGAGCAATTTATGGAACACGTAATTCCGGCTTTCTTCAATGGTGATAAAGACGGAATCTTAAAACGTGCCAAAATCACTGAGAATGGAAAATTGACGGAAAGATTCAGTTATTTACAGGATTACGTTAATAATGGTTAATTATTAATTATAAATGGTTAATGAAAAAGAGCTTTCAAATTTTAGAAAGCTCTTTTTTTATTCGTATCGATGAGAATTAACAATTAACAATTAACAATTAACAATTAACAATTAACAATTAATCTTAAACCATATCCTCAGGTTTTACCCAAGCATCAAAATCTTCTGGTGTTACATAACCCAAACGAACAGCTTCTTCTTTAAGAGTCGTTCCGTTTTTATGAGCGGTTTGAGCGATTTCTGCTGCTTTGTAATAACCAATTTTAGTGTTTAAAGCGGTAACGAGCATTAACGAATTGTCTACTAATTCTTTGATGCGTTTATGATTTGGTTCGATTCCTTGGGCGCAATGTTCATCAAAAGAAACACAAGCATCGCCAAGTAATTGCGCCGATTGTAAAAAGTTAGCTGCCATTACAGGTTTGAAAACATTTAGTTCGTAGTGACCTTGCATTCCTCCAACAGCAATTGCCATATCGTTTCCAATGACTTGTGCACAAACCATAGTTAAAGCTTCACATTGTGTTGGGTTTACTTTTCCAGGCATAATAGAAGAACCTGGCTCGTTTTCAGGAATATGAATTTCGCCAATTCCAGAACGTGGACCAGAAGCTAACATTCTAACATCATTGGCAATTTTATTTAATGAAACAGCCAATTGTTTTAAGGCTCCATGTGTTTCTACGATCGCATCGTGTGCGGCAAGCGCTTCAAACTTGTTTTCCGCTGTTATAAAAGGATGTTTGGTGAATTTTGCAATATATTCGGCAACTTTTACATCGTAACCTTTTGGCGTGTTTAGCCCTGTTCCGACAGCTGTTCCTCCAAGAGCAATTTCAGATAAATGAGCTAAAGTATTTTTTAAAGCTTTTAATCCGAAAGCTAATTGAGCGGCGTAACCTGAAATTTCTTGACCAAGCGTTAAGGGTGTTGCATCCATTAAGTGTGTACGGCCGATTTTAACAACGTCTTTGTATTCGGCTGCTTTTTTTGCTAAAGTAGCATGAAGTTTTTCGACTCCAGGAATAGTAGTTTCTACCACCATTTTGTAAGCCGCAATGTGCATTCCAGTTGGGAAAGTATCATTTGATGATTGGGATTTATTTACATCATCATTGGCTTTTATGAATTGTTCGCCTTCGCCAATTTCAAAACATTTAAGAACTTGAGCACGGTTGGCAATTACTTCATTTACATTCATATTGCTTTGTGTGCCAGAACCTGTTTGCCAGATTACAAGAGGAAATTGATCGTCTAGTTTGCCTTCAAGGATTTCGTCGCAAACGGCTGCAATGGCATCTCTTTTTTCTATTGGCAGAACGCCTAAATCATAATTAGCATAAGCGGCAGCTTTTTTTAGATAGGCAAAACCTTCAATGATTTCTTTTGGCATAGATGCCGCTGGTCCGATTTTGAAATTATTTCTGGAACGTTCTGTTTGTGCACCCCAATATTTATCGGCTGGGACTTGAACTTCGCCCATGGTGTCTTTTTCTATTCTGTATTTCATTATGTTGTATGTAAAAATGTTATCTGTAAAAGGTGAAATGTTTTGATGAAATTCATCTGAGCTCTTTTAAAGAAAGGGATTGTATGTCCTAAAAAAGCTTATTTAAAATGAGTATAAATATACGGATAAATGTTATTTAACGAAAATTGATTTAGATTTTATTGCTGAGAAAAAATATATACCCTACATTTGTCGTAACATTCAAAAATTCCGGAAAACATGTTTGAATTTTCACAGTACTTAGGCTTTTTACTTTTCTTAACCATACTTACTATAGGGTTTTGGTTAATGTTTTTCTTAGTTGGTTTCGTATCTTACTGGGTTACGGGTGCTAGCTGGGAAATGATCAAAGAGAAAAGAGCTAGAAAAAGACAAGAAGAACAATCTATTTAATTTTAGATTGATGTCATAAGAAAAGAACCCATTAGGGTTCTTTTTTTTGTGCAAAAAAAAAGAGAAATTCCAATACTTGAAATTCCAAATTCTAATTTGATGAGCTTATTTAAACCCGACAGGTTTTTAAAACCTGTCGGGTTTCGTTAGAAATAGAAAAATCCAAATTTCAAATTTCCAAACTTTGACAAACTTGGATGATTAAATAAATTGGCTAAAAAGAAAAATTCCAAATCCCAATCGTAAAAGTTGGAATTTGGAATTTTTTTTATTGTTATTTTTTATCCAGTTTGGAATTTGGAATTTCAGTATTGGAATTTAAAAAAATTATCCCGGAAAATCTCCACCGCCGTCTCCACCGCCGTCATTTCTTGGCTGTGCATTTTTATCTCTTTCGCTCTTTGGTTTGTTGAAACGGTAAGTGAATGATAAATTGAATTGACGTTTACGGAATTGGAATTCGCTATACGAAGTCACTCCATCTAAATAAGTGTAAGATCTCATTTTTCTTGAATTGAATACGTCGCTAATGTTGAAAGCAATAGTAGCTTTATCTTTCATAACATCTTTGCTTAAAGCAGTATTCATTCCAAATTGCCCTAGGTTTTTACCTTGAGCTGTTTTTTGCTCTCCGTTGTACATTGCTGTCAATTGCCAGTCAATTTTATATGGTAAAGTAACTTTAGAGTTTACTCTTGCAAACCAAGATGTAGCCTGATTGTCTAAATCTTGAACTATAGTATTTCCTTGCGTATCTATGTAACTATGCTCTCCTGTAGTTTTTACATTAAAGAAATTGAAGTTACTGTTTAACTTCCACCATTTATACGGAGTGTAATTGAATGTGAATTCGAAACCAAATTTTTGTTCTCTTCCTAAGTTAATAGGCTGACTTTTGATTACTGGAGTACCGTCAACTACCTCACCTGGCGCAGGCGTTACCACTTCACCATCAGCAGTTACATAATCGCCGGTAGGAGATCTTACAAAGCTGAAAACGTCTTTTGTGTCTTCAAAATAAGCAGATGTATTGAAGGTTACTTTATCCCATTTTTTGATATAACCAATGTCATATTTATCTGTTAAAGAAGGATCTAAATCTGGATTTCCTTGAAAAATATTAATATTACTCGCATAATTTACAGCAGGGTTCATGAAACGTCCTCTTGGTCTAGATAAACGTTTGCTATAACTTGCCGAAAAATTGCTTTGATCTGAGATTTCGTAACTAATAAAAGCACTTGGAAACAAGTTGTTGTATTTCTTAGTATTGAAATTATTGTTGTCTAGCAAGTTTACATGAATATCTGTGTCTTCCCATCTTAAACCAAATAAATAAGAGAATTTGTTTGCTTTGAAGCCATATTGAGTGTAAAGGGCATTGATATTTTCTTTGTATTCTAATGTGTTTGATAGATTAGGATCTTTTACTGGAACATTATTTTCGATAGTAGTTACATAATATTCATTATTCAAATCTCCAAAACTTCCTTTGTAACCCGCTTCAAATTGCCCACCTTTACCTAATGGAAGAACATAATCGGCCTGAAATAATACTTGTTTTTGTACCTGATCGTTTAGCGTATTATTGAAATTAGGTGAAGCTGTAATGGTACTATTGCTGTCATCTGTATTTCTTGAAATAGAAAGATCTGCAGTAAGTTTATGTCCTTTATCGTTGAAATTTTTAATCAAGTTCGAAGTGTACTCAAAGTTTTCACTTCCAGTATCTGCGTCATTTAAACGATACGATGTTCCAGTGTAATTATGTGCAGCATCGTAGTTGTAATAATTGATCAAATCTCTATCATCACCAGTATTTTTTTGGTAATTGATGGCATTTGTCCAAAATGTAGAAGGAGTCAGTGTCCATTCAACACCAGCTCGTTCGTTAAATCCGTTTCTGACACGTTTTGTATCACGGTTTTCGTCTAAATAGCTTTTTGTTACTTCGTTTTGATCAAAATATTCTGAGTTTGTTTTACCAGCTCCTTCAGTAGTTCTATAGTTGTAACCAGCAGTTGTGAAATAGTTTAACTTTTCAGTTTTATAGTTTAAGTTGGCACTTGCGCCATACGTTTCTGGTAAACCAGTCGAGGCAATAAAAGTTCCGTTAAAACCTTGATTTTTACCTTTTTTAAGAATGATATTGATAATTCCAGATCCACCTTCTGCATCATAACGTGCTGATGGATTTGTAATTACTTCTACTTTATCAATGGCATCTGCCGGAAGTTGTCTCAAAGCTTCTGCAACGTTAATTGCCTGTGAAGGTCTTCCGTCAATTAAAATACGAATATTGTCGCTTCCTCTTAAACTTACATTTCCTTCAGTATCAACAGAAACAGAAGGAACATTGTCTAAAACATCGCTCACGCTTCCGCCTTTTACGATCATGTCTTGACCAACGTTGTACACTTTTTTGTCCAGTTTAATTTCGACTGTCGATTTTTCAGCACGAACTACAACTTCGTTTAGTTGTGCAGCATCTTCAGATAGGTTTACAACACCTAAATTGGTGTCATCCTGAATACTTTTTTGCTTAATTTCAGTAGATTTGAATGAAATAAATTCCACTTTTATATCGTAAGTTCCGGGTGCAACCGCAACTTCAAATTCTCCTTTTGGGTTTGTGATACCACCAGCAACAACTTTTGTGTCATTTGGTTTGGTAAGCGAAATTGTAGCGTATTCTAATGGTTGTTTGCTTACTTTCTCGAAAACTTTTCCAGTGACTTTTACTTTGGGTCTGCCACCCGGACCTTGTTGAGAATAATTGTAAAAACTTGTAAACAAGAATACAAGTAATACAGCAAATTTGATTTTTTTCATTTTCTGGTTTTCTTTTTCTCTTTAGACGCCAAATGTAGTTTTTGGTTTAAAGAGAAAAATCACAAAAAAATGTTAATAGGGTATTTTAGAATCAATCTAAAAAAGAAGCAACAAGTTCTGGATCGCGGCCAATGATCGCTTTTCCGTCTTTTACAACAATTGGACGCTCGATTAAAATAGGATTTTCTACCATGGCATTGATAATCTCATCGTCACTTAAAGTTTTGCCTTTAAAATTTTCAATCCAGATTTTTTCTTTGGTTCTAATCAGCTGGATTGGTTCAAGATTTAACTGTCCCAATAATGTTTTTAACTGGTCAAAAGATGGAGTTTCAGTTAAGTAAGGTATGATTTCAAAATCCTGATTCGACTTTTCAATAAAAGCAAGGCAATTTCTCGATTTTCCGCATCTCGGATTGTGGTAGATTTGTATCATTTTGCTATATTTAAATGTTTAATATTCATACATTAAAAAGGAGGTATTTTAGCAATATCAAAAGTAAGACTAACTTATCAAATTTAAATTCTCATTTTTTAAAATTTTAATTTTATGTTTTTAGAGCAAGGGATTAAACCCGAAAACAAATTTTGGAAATATCTTTTAGGGTCAGTCTTTATTATTTCGGCCTCTTTTATAGGGCAAATTCCAATTACTGCAGCTGTATTTTATAAAACATTTAGAGATCATATTGCTTTTCCAACTACAAATGAAGGAGTGATGAAAATGTTTGAAAGCAATACAACTCTTTTTCTAGTAATGATTTCTTTTATTTTTGCCTTTGCAGGAATTTATTTTGTGGTAAAATATATGCACCATCAAACTCTCTTGTCGGTGACAACATCAAGATCTAAAGTAGATTGGAAAAGAATCTGGTTTTCTTTCTTTTTATGGTCATTTTTCTCAGTGCTCAGTTTTTTGTTTGTATATTTAAGATCTCCAGAGCAGTTTGTGTTGCAGTTTAAATTAGTACCATTTTTGATATTAGCAGTTTTAGGATGTGTTTTAATTCCGATTCAAACTTCTACTGAAGAATATGTTTTTAGGGGATATTTAATGCAGGGATTTGCCAATTTAGCTCAGAATAGATGGTTTCCGCTCCTAATGACTTCTCTTATATTTGGCTCTATGCACTGGACCAATCCAGAAGTCGAAAAAATGGGAAGTATTATCATGATTTATTATATAGGAACTGGATTATTTTTAGGGGTTATCACTTTGATGGACGAAGGAATGGAATTAGCACTTGGATTTCATGCTGCTAACAATCTTGTTGGAGCATTATTGGTTACTTCAGATTGGACCGTTTTTCAAACGAATTCTATATTTAAAGATCTTTCAGAACCTTCGGCAGGAATTGATGTAATTCTGCCAGTTGTTGTTATTTACCCAATCCTGCTTTTTATTTTTAGTAAAAAATATGGCTGGACCAATTGGAAAGAAAAACTAACAGGAAAAATTAGTAATGTCGAATTAAATGCTTAAGAATATGCAAAACTTAACTCACAATAAAGTTCACAATTATTTCAAATTAAATGGATATCATTTAAATGCAAAAGATTTGTGTCAAATCGCTTATAGTTACATAAAAGAAGGTGATGCTTACGAACAATCCATTGGAGAATTCTTTTTGGATTGGTTTGATAAAAAGGATTATATCGAGATGACGACTTCTGGAACAACAGGGCTTCCAAAACTAGTTAAATTAAGGAAACAATCCATGATCCAGTCAGCTTTGGCAACAGGTGATTTTTTTGGTTTAGAACCAGGAGATAAAGCCTTACTGTGTCTGCCGACTCAATTTATAGCAGGGAAGATGATGCTGGTGAGAAGTTTAATTTTAGGATTGGAATTAGATGTGGTTTCACCAAGTTTGCATCCATTGCAATTTAATACAACAACATACGATTTTGTGGCAATGGTGCCGCTTCAAGTTCAGAACTCTATAGAAGGACTTTCTAAAGTGCGAAAACTAATTATAGGAGGAGCAAAATTAGATTCGGCTCTTGAAGAAAAATTATTACCTCTTAAAACAGAAATTTACGAAACATACGGAATGACCGAAACTATCACTCATATCGCTGCAAAACGTTTAGGTGATTCTGTTTTTTCTATTCTTCCAAATGTGAAAATCTCCCAAGACGATCGTCAGTGCTTGGTTATTAATGTCGCCTCTATTTCTGATGAGCCAATTGTAACGAATGATTTGGTGGAATTAGTAAATGAACAGCAATTTAAGTTTTTAGGTCGAATTGATAACGTAATCAATAGTGGAGGAGTGAAGCTGATTCCAGAACAGATTGAAGCTAAGTTGATTGGGAAAATTGCCAACAGGTTTTTTGTAACAGGACTTCCAGATACCACTTTGGGAGAAAAATTGATTTTGGTTGTGGAAGGGGAAAAACAAGAATTTGCTCCTGATTTTTTCGATGTTTTAGGGAAGTACGAAAAACCAAAAGAAATTGTTTTTGTTTCTAAATTCAAAGAAAACGAAAACGGAAAATTACTTCGTAAACCTACTTTGCAAGAGTAAAATTCAAAAATAAAAAATTCCAAATTCCAATGCTGAGCGTTTAAAACTTGACTAGTGACGTTCCAAGCTGGAACGCAAAAATAAATTTCAAGTTTTTCGCAATCTTGTCATTTCGACCGAAGGGAGAAATCTTCGCCAGAAACTCCGCAAAGATTTGACATTTTGGGGTGGTGCTACTTGCGGAGATTTGCTTCGCCAATTCGCTATCGCTCGGGTCTCCCTTCGGTCGAAATGACAAAACTATATGTAGAAAAAAATAAAAAATTCCAAATTCCAAGTTTTAAGATTGGAATTTGGAATTTTTAGTATTGAGTTATTCCAAAACAAATTGGAATTTGGAATTTAAATATTGGAATTCCCTATTTTTTACGTTCCAGTAGTGCCATATAGAATCCGTCAAAACCAGATTCTGAAGCTAACATTTTACGGTCTTCAATAAAAGTAAATTGTTTTCCGATTTCTGTTTTTAAGAACTTTTCTACTTGCTCTTGGTTCTCTGATGGAAGAACTGAACAAGTTGCATAAACTAATTTTCCGCCCGGTTTTACAATTTTAGAATAGTTTTCTAAAACTTCACTCTGAACTTTACGAATGTTATCGATAAATTCAGGTTGTAATTTCCATTTAGAATCAGGGTTTCTTTTCAAAACTCCTAATCCGCTACAAGGTGCATCAATTAAAACGCGATCAGCTTTTTCGTGTAATTTTTTAATCACTTTTGTGCTGTCGATAATGCGATATTCAATATTAAAAGCGCCATTTCTTTTTGCTCTTAATTTCAATTGCTTCAATTTACTTTCGTACAAGTCCATTGCAATCAATTGTCCTTTATTTTCCATTAAAGAAGCCATGTGCAATGTTTTTCCGCCCGCTCCAGCGCAAGTATCTACAACACGCATTCCTGGTTTTACATCCAAAAATCCTGCAACTAGTTGAGAGTTGGCATCTTGAACTTCAAATAAACCTTGTTTAAAAGCATCTGTCAAAAATACATTGGCTCTTTCTTTTAAAACAAGAGCTTCTGGCTGGTCTTTTAAATATTCAGTTTCAATATTTAAGTCCATTAAAGTATTGCGAAGACTTTCTTTAGTACCTTTTAAAGTGTTGGTTCTAAGAATAACTTTTGCAGGCTGATTTTGAGCTGCAATTTCTTTTGCCCAAACTTTTTCTCCAAGTTCTTTCACACCCAATTCATCCATCCAATCTGGAATAGATTCTTTGATGGCTCTAGTTTTAGATAATTCGTCAAAACGACCTTTAATTTTTCTTTCAGGAGTTCCTTCCAATTGTCTCCAATCTGGAATTGGATAACCGCGTAAAACAGCCCAAACCGCAAACATTCTCCATAGATTGTCTCTGTCATAAGGTTCTTTTACTTCGGCAATTTCAGCGTATAATCGTTTCCAGCGAACAATTTCGTATATGGTTTCAGCAACAAACTTCCTGTCAGAACTTCCCCAACGTTTGTCTTTTTTTAATGCTCTAGCTACCACTTTATCGGCATATTCTCCTTCGTTGAAAATTGCATTTAAAGAGTCAATGGTAGTATAAACTAAATTTCTGTGTAATCTCATTTCTATATTTTGAGTTGCAAAGGTACTATTAATTGATTGAAAGTTAAATTTTTAATACTGAATCTTGCTTTAGACTTTCACTAAATGAAAAAACACTCTAATTTAGAGTGTTTTTTGAAATTATTGTTAAGCTTTTTATTCTTTTGAAATAATTCGCGTTAATCCAATATTTTCTGGAGCATGAAGCACCATCGGGAATTTTTCTATTTTAACAGAGCTGCTGTCCAAGCCGAAAGCTCTTTCTTCAGACAAACTCAGTTTTTTGATGAAGAAGTAAGAATTCATGATAATGTTTTCATGCCATCTTAAATCGTTGTCATTTGATAAGAATTTTTCAGACAATACAAATTTAAAGTCCCCAATAATATTGTTTTTGTTTAAAGATTCGTAACGGCTCGTAATATCTACTTCGCCACGTTTTACCATGTCTTTGATAACTTCTCTAAACATCAAATTGATTTTGGTTGGCTCTCTAAAACCTAAGTTGAAATCAATTCTATAAATGTCGTCTTTAGCAATTTCGGTTACTTTATATTGTGTTTTGTAAGGCTCAGTTAAAATGTTTACGTGAACAAACCAATAAATATCAGCTCTTTTCGGACGTTTTTGAAGAATAGAATAAATGATTTTTTCCTCCAGTTCGTCAACGCGATTTGCATTAGTCATATAAACCAAATGCGTAGCATATTTCGGAATAGATAAATCTTGGCTTAATTCTACAAGAACTTGTTTGTAGTCGTCAACTTTAACCACTTTAGTGTAGTTTTTGTTGATTTTCTTAGCTAAATACCAGATTGTCATTACAGAAATCAGCAAACTCGCAATGATTAAGGTTACATAACCACCTTCTGCAAATTTGGTAATATTAGCAAAAAGGAAACTGAATTCAATCAACAAATAAATAGTAATCAACGGTACCATGAAGTACAGTTTTACACGTTTCATGATTAAGTAGTAGTTCAGCAAAATAGTCGTCATGATCATACATAGAATAATGGCAAGACCATACGCATGCTCCATGTTTCCTGATTTTTCGAAATGTAAAACGATTCCAACACAACCAAAAAACAAAAGCCAGTTGATTGAAGGAATATATAATTGACCTTTTACTTCTGTTGGATATTTGATTTTTACTTTTGGCCAGAAATTCAGACGCATTGCTTCGTTAATTAATGTAAACGAACCAGAAATAAGAGCTTGAGAGGCAATTACCGCTGCAAGAGTCGCAACTACAATTCCGAATGGTAAAAACCAATGTGGCATAATCAAGTAAAACGGATTTCCATTTTCTCCGCCTAATTGCTGTAATGTGCTTCCCTCGTGGTGAATTAAATAAGCTGCTTGACCGAAATAGTTTAAAACTAATGTCGCTTTTACAAACATCCAGCTAATTCTGATGTTTTTTCTACCACAGTGCCCCATATCAGAATATAGAGCTTCGGCTCCAGTTGTACATAAGAATACGAAACCAAGAACGAAGAAACCATCAGGATGTATCGATAATAAATGATAAGCATAGTAAGGATTAATCGCTTTAATTACTTCAGGATAATTAATTACTTGGATTGTTCCTAAAGTTCCCAGCATAGCAAACCAGATTAACATCATTGGCGCAAAGAATTTACCAACCAATTTAGTTCCGAACTGCTGAATCGTGAATAAAATGAATAAAATTGTAATTACAATATACACAATGGTTTGTGTCTGCATTGTCGGGTAGAATGCTCTAATTCCTTCTACAGCAGAAGAAATCGAAATTGGCGGGGTTATAATTCCGTCAGCGAGCAGGGCGCTACCTCCAATAATTGCGGGTACTATGAGCCATTGAATTTTTGTTTTCTTGACTAGTGCATATAAAGCAAAAATTCCTCCTTCACCGTGGTTGTCTGCACTTAAAGTAATAAGTACATATTTAATTGTAGTTTGTAATGTTAAAGTCCAGAACACACAAGAAATACCTCCTAAAACAATATCGGCATTTATCGTGTGATCGCCCAAAATAGCCTTCATTACGTACAATGGAGAAGTTCCAATATCTCCATAAATAATCCCTAAAGTAATCAATAAACCCCCAATAGACAACTTACTATGTAAGTTTTTATGCGATGCGCTCATGTATAATTTTATAAAAGACGGTTGCAAATTTACTGTTTTAAAACAAATTAGCGACAATTAAAATTAAAAAGATAAAAAAAAGCACAATCGTAAAATTGTGCTTTCTTTTTTGAGTATTATTTATTTTGAAAATTAGCCTCTTCTTCCATTTCCTCTAGAGCTTGAGCCATTGTCTCTTTGGCTCTGTCCGCCTCTGGATTCTTGGTTTCCTCTAGAAGATTCCTGACTCATACGTGGAGATTCTGAACGTTGGCTTTGTTGTGGTCTAGCAGAGTAATCTCGGTTTGAATTGCTAGACTGGTTTTCAGAGTAGCTTCTTGAACTTCTTTCAGCTCTTGGTGCAGACACTTCACGATTAGAATAGTCTCTTGATGTATTAGAACTGTTTCCGTTTCCATAATCTGTTCTCTGAGTATTTTGTACTCTTGCGCTATTTTCAGCTCTTTGAGAATTATAGCCACTATTTGAATAGCCACCACGATTTGTGCTTCTTTCTGTATTTACACTTTCAGAACTTCTGCCTGTAGGGTTATAGCTTCTGTTACTATTGCTGCTATTGCTGCTTCTGTCAACAGATGATCTGTTTGTTGCGTTTCTGTTTTCAGCATATGTTCTGTTAGAAACGCCATTATCAGATGTTGTTCTTCCAGTATAATTTCTGTTTGTATTATATGTATTTCTATTAGCATCTCTGCTTGCCACACGTCTTTGGTCTAGTTCATATCTATTAGATGTGTTGGCATGTCTTTCAGCAAAACTGTAGTTCGGGCGCATTCTTTCATAACCGTAAGTACGTCTTGTTTCATAGATTGCGGGAGCTCTATAGCTTCTTCTCGTATTTACATAATTGTATGTGTTATGTACATTGATGCAAACATTGATGTTATTTCTGTATCTATAAACAGGGTAAGGTCTCCAAGCGCTATAATATGTTGGGTAATAACCCCAATACCAAGTTGAATAATAAGGTCTGTAATTTGTCACCCAAAATGAGGTGTAAATAACAGGAACTACACTATAAACAGGTTCATAGATATAATTTGCTCCATACAAATAAGAGTTTCCAACAATTTGAACACTTACTTTATTGTAATTGTCTCTTTCTACATCTATCGTAGCAACGTCTTGGTAAACATCACGATCTAGAACTGCTTGGATAATAACAACGTGAGTTCTGTTTTCAACACTTTCGATTACACGAAGATAATCCACTTCGTCATCACCGTTAAGGTCAAGATTTGATATTTGATATTTTGGATCATTTAAACGTCTTTCAAAATCTTGAAGGTTAGCTGATTCTCCAAACATCGAAGCAACAGCTCTTAAATCTAAGTTATCGCTTATATCTGAGTTTTTTGCATAAACTGTAGCTCCAGCTTGGGCTTGGCAAGAACTAATTCCTAATGCAAATAAGGCTAGTAAAAGTATTTTCGCTTTCATGATAAAATCATATTGAAGATTAATATTCTGAGATATTCAATTACTGTGCCATAAAATTATTTGAACATAATTACGGATTTAGTTTGTTGATTATCATTGTTTTTTTGTTATTATCTTCTGTGTAGAAATACATCCAGCACTGTAAATACAAATGGAATTATAATATCTTTCGGACGAATTCCTGAATCGGTACTGTAGCCAGTATTTTTAGAACTCATTATAATATTAATAGTAGCAACATCTTCATATATGTTTGGTTGTATTTCAGACTGAATGATTATGATTTTTATATTGTTCTGAATTTTTTCTGATACTCTTAAATAATCAACTTTTCCATCATGGTTTAAATCTAAGTTTGAGATTCTTTCATCTGGATAATTTAACCTTGTTTCAAAATCTGCCGCGTCTACAGATTGAGAATATATCATAGAAACAGCATTCAAGTCTAAATTGTCTTCTACATAAGAGTTTTTAGGGTAAACGTTTACTTTTTGGGCATTAAGTGAATTTACTAATAATATAAAACTTCCTATAAAAAGTATATTTTTCATATTTTACTTGTTAAATTTATTTTGTAAGAAAACAACTATCATGCCAGAAAAGAATACAGAATGATTTTGATATTTTATAAATAATCGTATTTTAGCGTTAACCAAATTTTAAATTTCCTATGAAAAAACTCGCTTTATTTTGTGTTATTTTTATTTTGCTGATGTCTTTTAGGACATTTAATTATAAAACTGACGTTGTTTACAATAATGGCTTTACATCAATGACAGTAGATACATTATTTAAAGACAGAATTAGTATTAGAGCAATTCTAATTGATAAAAATAAAGTTTGGTACGGGGCCGATAATTCGCGTTTTGGATATTATGATTTGGATAAAAAGGAAAAATTTGAAGAACATATTTATCGTGATACGCTCAAATTGGAATTTAGAAGTATAGCGCAAACTTCAAAAGATATTTTTTTGCTGAGTGTGGCAAACCCAGCACTTCTTTATTCTGTTTCAAAAAAGGACCGCAAAGTTAAATTGGTTTACAAAGAAATTAATCCGAAAGTTTTTTACGATAGCATGCAGTTTTGGAACGATAAGGAAGGAATTGCAATTGGAGATCCTACAGAAGATACTTTCTCAATTATTGTTACTCGTGATGGTGGTGAAACTTGGACAAAACTGCTTTCTGATAAATTGCCAACAAATAGCACAGGAGAAGCGGCTTTTGCTGCCAGCAATACCAATATCGTTATAAAAGGAAACGATACATGGCTAGTTTCGGGCGGAAAAAAAGCACGTGTTTTTTATTCTCCAGATAAGGCAAAAACATGGAAAGTTGTAGAAACTCCTATTGTACAAGGAAAACAAATGACAGGAATTTTTACTGCCGATTTTTACGATTCTAAACAAGGTTTTATTGCAGGAGGAGATTATGATCTTCCTAATAATAAAGCCAATAATAAAGCTTTTACAAAAGATGGTGGTAAAACTTGGCAATTAATTGGCCAAAATATGGGATTTGGCTATGCGTCATGCATACAATATGTTCCTGGAGGAAATGGAAGAGAAATTGTTTGTGTAGGCTCTGAAGGAATACAATATTCTCAAAATGGAGGAGAAAACTGGATGCAACTTTCTACAGATAACAGATTTTTTACCATTCGATTTGTGAACAGAAATACTGCAATTGCTGCAGGACATAATAAAGTAGTTCGACTTAATTTTAAATAAAAAAAATAAGAACCCTAAATAATAAAGTAAGTATTATATAGGGTTCTTATCGCTGTTGTATCGTTAAGCTTAATCTTTATTTCCTTTGTCTCGATATTGCTGCAATAATTTTCGATTAAAGTCGTCTTCAGATTTTTTAAGCAATAATATTTTCTTTGCAGGAAGTACTTTTTTTAAACTGCTCATGTATTTTTCACGAAGCTGGTATATTTCTTTATCTGTACTTTCAATTTGAGATAATAATGTCGCTGCTTCTTTATCTGAAAGGTTTTTAAAATTGTCATCTTTTAATTGTCTCAGATACGTTTTCATTTTTAAATACTTTAATTCATACTGCTTGTCATCATAAGCATTATAAATTGGCCAGAATTTTTCGGCTTCAGTTGAAGTTAATTCTAATTCGGTCGTTAAAAATGACACTTTAAAAGCTTTAATCTTTTCTCGCTTTTCATCAATTTTTCCATTTTGGGCAAAAATTGAAAAACTTGTCAGAAATAGCAATAGCGGTAAAATGTTTTTTATTTTCATTGTTAAGCTAAGTTGTTGAGTTAAGTTTGATTTAATTTTGTTCTGAAATTAAGTGTTCCAAATTTGGACTTGTAGCCAAGATATCTTCTAATGTTTCATCTTCTAGAGTAACATCGTTGCCTAATTTTTCAATATCGCTGTCATCTAATTTTTGAATTAAGTCGTATTGGCTAATATTAGAATGATAGGATAAGTAATTTTCTAAAGTAGCTTCGTCAAGATCGTTTGAATTTGTTCTGTAATTATTGATGACAGGAATCAATAATGCAAAGCCAACTACAGCAGCGGCAGCCGTCCAAAGTGTTTTTTTGCGTTTGTAAAAAGGAATTACTTTAACTTCTTTTTCGTTTAATCGTTGTAAAACCTTTTCTGAAAAATCATCAAAATAGTTTTCTGGAGTTTTAAAGCCAGATTTTACTTTGGGTTCGTTTTCTAATTTAAATGTTTTCATAATACTTATAAGACAGTTTTAGTTACAAAAGGTTTAATTTGATGTAACATATAATTCGATTTTTTTTACTGCATGATGATAAGATGCTTTAAGAGCTCCGACAGATGTTCCTAAAATATCTGCAATTTCTTCATATTTTAATTCTTCAAAATATTTCATTTTGAAAACTAATTGCTGTTTTTCTGGAAGTGTTACAATTGCCTTTTGAAGTTTGATTTGAATTTCATTTCCATCAAAATACAGATCGGCTTTTAAACCATCGATAGTTTTGTTTTGCAGATCTTCAGACGAAATTCCGCTCAATTTTGCTTTTTGCGATAAAAAAGTCAAAGCTTCGTTTGTGGCAATACGGTACATCCAGGAAAAAAGTTTACTTTCTCCTTTAAAGTTTTTAAGATTTTGAAAGACTTTTACAAAAGTGTTCTGTAAAACATCATCAGCATCATCATGATTCAAAACAATGTTTCGAATATGAGAATACAAAGGACGCTGATAATCAGACAAGAGTTTTTGAAACGCAACATTTTGCGTTTCAGGGGTTAATAATTGTTTTATAAATTCTTTCTCTTCTATCAAACTTTTTGTTTTGTAAACTTTTTTAATAGAAGTTAGACAGAATTTATAGCAAAAGGTTTAATGCGCCTTTAGAAATTATTTAAAATTCTGAATCTTCTTCTTGTGCAGGTGTTTGTGCTGGAGCAGGAGCTGGTGCCGCTGGTTTGCGTTTTACAGGTTCTGTACGTGGCTGTTCAGTGCGTGGTTCGCTTGAAGTTTCTCCACCAGTGCTTTCTGGAGCATAAACAGGATCAGTAACAACAGTAGCAGCAGGAACTACTTTTGGTTTTATTGGAAAATAAATTTCGGTTACCAATTTTGATGAAGCTTTTACATCCAATTTACTTAATGTCAAAATTTCAAGATGAGACCAGCTTAAATCTGGAATAATCTTTTGATTGTTGATATAAGCAGTTGTTTTTGCAATTGCTTCATTTCTATGAGAGTAATCCCCGTTAAGTGTTGTTTTTACGGCATCAAAACCATTTAGTTTTCCTGCTAAAATATCACTTCCAGAAGCAGTTGAAATTTCTTTGTTGATTGGCAGACAGATCGAAATTTTTGCTAAACCAGTTTTAGTGTCGTAGGTATGATAAATAATAAACGGTTTTCCTACTGCAGACAATCCATTTGTTTCGCTAAAGTGAATAAGTTTCGGAATTACAATTCTAGCATTTTTACTTACTTTGGCAATTTCGCTAGTAAAAGTTTGCTTGATATAAGGAGTTTCAGTTTTCTTAACTACTCCATCTACTGTAACAGCAAAAGTTTTGGTTTCGTAGTCTAAGTTTTTGTCAATATTAGCTAAGCTTTTTTCGTAAATAGTTCCAATAACTCTGTCAGAACCACCATGAAGAGCAGTATATATTTTAAATAGGAAACTCATTGTTCCTTTTCCTTTCCAAGTAACTTTTGTTTTTCCGTTCAAAGTATCTTTTAAAGTCCAATTTACATCGGCTTCAGTACCGTCAAATTGCATTTTTTGGTCAATGCTTTCGCCGTCTTTTGTTTTAAGGATGATAGAGTTTCCTTTTCCGTCTGCACCATCCCAATAAAATGTAGCGCCATTTCCGCTAGTTTTATTAGCGTAAGTCATTTTGATAGAAGGATCTTCAATAGACCATGATTCAAAATCTTCGTAATTTCTAAAGTCGTTCAAGTAGTTATAAACCGTTGCACGAGGCGAATTGATAACTTTACTTCTTTCTACAGAAAAATCTCCTTTCTGAGTAGCAACAAAAACAGTAAGAGCGACAAAGCTTAAAAGTGCAAAAAGAAATAAATACTTTAGAATTTTCATGGCAGATTAATTGGTTTCGGTAAAGTTATAAATTTTATTATGAGTCTTACTAATAACCCATAATTATTAGGTTTTATTTTATTGGGACCAGAATAATTTATCTTTTTAGAAAGATTTTAATTACGAACAAAAGGACAATGAAAAGCAGAAAGGCAAGGAGTACTTTGTAATTTCCTTTGTAGAAAACTTTGTGTAATTTCAAATCTTTTCGATAAGCAAATATCATAATGATTACAAATGCAATAAAAAAACATACTCCAAATAGTATTTGTCCTTGACTAAACATAGTTATAAAAATTTTTAGCAAATTTAGAGATTTGTAAACGATTTGCTGCTAAATTGCCTTTTCATTTCATTGAATAAATTTTCAGATTTATTAGAAAGTGACTTAAATTAGCAAAAAAAAGAAAACTACTATATGAAAAAACAACTTGACGCCGTAACCGAATTTCACACTGCTTTTAAAATTGGCCACAGTGCAACTCCAATTGCCGATGTAGGAGCAGAGAAAAAATTACTTCGTTATAATTTAATGAAGGAAGAAAATGAAGAATATTACGAAGCGGTTCAAAATAATGATTTGATTGAAATTGCAGACGCTCTTGGAGATATGATGTATATTTTGTGCGGAACAATTATAGAACACGGACTTCAAGATAAAATAGAAGCTGTATTTGATGAAATTCAGCGTAGCAATATGAGTAAATTGGGAGAAGATGGAAAGCCAATTTATCGCGAAGACGGAAAAGTAATGAAAGGTCCAAATTATTTTAAACCTGATTTTTCTAAATTATTATAAAAAAGTAATATTTAAACACATAGAAATATAGTTTTTAAATTGAGAGAGAAAGACGTTTCACTTGCATCAATACACATAGCTATGTGTTAAGAAACGTGTTTCTTTTTAATTATTCTCTTTGCATCACTATAATTCTATGATTCTATGTGTTTAAAATTTATTTTATAGAATAGTGATAAAAAAAGAAACCCGATAAAACTAAATTTATCGGGTTTCTTTTTTTTATATGGTTTTGGATTATTGAACTTTAACTGTCCATCCAAAAGTATCTTCAGAAAGTTTGTTTTGAAGACTTGTTAGTTTTTCTTTTAAGAAAGAAGCATAAGAATTTTCGATTGGAGCCATTTCAAAATACTCATCTTTGTAAGAGAATCCTTTGATAACGCTGATAACAGCAGCAGTTCCTGCTCCGAAGATTTCTTTCAAAGATCCGTTTTTAGCAGCTTCAACCAATTCTGAAACAATTACTGGGCGAACTTCAACTTTTAATCCTTCTTTTTCTGCCATTGCAATTAAACTTTTTCTGGTAACACCATCTAAAATTCTTTCGCTTGTTGGAGCTGTTAATAAAGTATCGTTGATTCTGAAGAAAACGTTCATTGTTCCAGCTTCTTCTAATTTTGTGTGCGTTGCATCATCAGTCCAGATAACTTGTTGGAAACCATCTTTGTTTGCCAAGTTAGTTGGGTAAAACTGAGCAGCATAGTTTCCGGCAGCTTTTGCTGCACCGATTCCACCATTTGCAGCTCTACTGAAATGTTCAGCAATAATAACTTTTACTTCACCTCCGTAGTATGCTTTTGCAGGAGAAAGTAAAATCATAAATTTATATTCGTCAGAGGGATTTGCAATAACTCCAGGACCTGTAGCAATCATAAATGGACGAATGTACATACTAGCTCCATTTCCTCTCTGAATCCAGTCTTTATCTAATTTCAATAATTCATTTAAACCATCCATAAAAATAGCTTCAGGAACTTCTGGCATTGCCATCCTTACAGCAGATTTGTTGAAACGGTTAAAGTTTTCATCTGGTCTAAACAACCAAACATCATTATTGTCATCCTTATAAGCTTTCATCCCTTCGAAAATTGCTTGTCCATAATGGAAGACTTTTGATGACGGATCCATTAAAATTGGAGCATAAGGCTTAATGACAGGATTTTGCCATTGTCCGTTTTTAAAATCGCATTCGAATAAATGGTCTGTAAATACAGCACCAAAACTTAAGTTGTCAAAATCTACTTCGTTTATTTTTGTAGAAGCAGCTTTGATGATTTCAATTTTGCTTGTTTGAGTTGTACTCATAGTTATGTAAGTTTTTTGTGAGATATTCTTCACTATTAGAAATCTAAAGTGATGATATCGTGTAAAATGAAATTTATCGAATGCAAAATTACGTAAAAATCTCTAAAACGCTTAGTGAAAAATCATTATTTGTGGGTTTTGATTGAGATTTATTTATCCTATAATAAACTCAAATATTTAATTGATTTTTATAAAGAATTTATGAAAAAAGTGTCGTTTTTTAAGGCTTTACGCATTTGTTTTGACTAAATTTGATTATTGAAATGGCTTGAAAATCAATAAAAAGTCATTATTAAATTCTTAAAAGGTGAAAAGAGAAATAATTAAAACGCTAGATGGCTCAACTACAATTCGTTTGCCTGAATGGGACGAATGTTATCATTCTAAACATGGCGCAATTCAAGAGGCAAAACATGTTTTTATTAAAAACGGGCTATCATTATTTGATAATCCTATAAGTATATTAGAAATAGGTTTTGGAACTGGTTTGAATGCTTTTATTACGTATTTGGAAGCCATTAGAAAAAATCAGAAAATTGATTATGTTGGAGTAGAAGCATACCCTGTTGATGCAGATGAGATTTTGGAAATGAATTATGCTGAAGAATTGGAGGCATCGGAATTTTATAACATTTTTGAAAAAATGCATAAATCGGACTGGGATGAAAAAACAGAAATTTGCGACTTGTTCTCGTTAACCAAAAGGAAACAATTTTTTCACGAAATAAACGATTTTGAAATTTTTGATTTGATTTACTTTGACGCCTTCGGATATAGAGTGCAACCGGAGCTTTGGAGTACAGAAATTTTTCAGAAAATGTACAATAGTTTAAAACCAAACGGCGTTCTAGTTACATACGCAGCTCGAGGAGTTGTTAAAAGAAGTATGATCGAAGTTGGATTTACTGTAGAAAAATTAACAGGCCCTCCAGGAAAAAGAGAAATGTTTAGAGCTTTTAAAAAGGTTTAAATGAGTAATTTAGAATAATTCTACATTGATTTATTTGTTTTAAGAAAACGTATTCGCTGCTAAAGTTTTTAAAAAAATAAGTTAAAAGTAATATTTATGTTAGTTATTTGTTTAAATTTGGTTCGAGTTTAAAAAAATAGATAACCCCCGAAAATCTTATTTTATTATGTCAAAAATGATGTTTGATTACACGAAATCAATACTTGAAAGAGTTAGTTTCGATCCGGTACTTTTCTGCAAAGAGCTAGAAAAAGCTATCAAAACACTGTTACCTTACGAAATGGAACAATTGCAAGAATGGTTACTGAATTTCGTTGTCGGAAAACCAGAATTAAAACAAAGTCTACAACTAATTAAAGTATAAAAAGAAAGGAGCCAAATTGGCTCCTTTTTTATTACGCTTTCTTTTGTAACGGACTAATGATTTGAACATTCTGAAAAACAATTGCGCCTTTTACAACGCCTGCAATTGTAGATCTTAATGCATCAATGATTTGCATCTTTAATTCGCTCTTTGGGTAAATCAAACTTACCTCTCGAGCCGGTTTTGGTTCCTTAAAGTTACGGAGTTTCAGTTTATCGGATTCTTTTAAGTCTAGGGTGTGCAAGTACGGAAGTAACGTTGTACCAAGGCCTTCGTCTGCCAATTTAATGAGAGTTTCAAAGCTTCCGCTTTGAATCTGGAAATTAGTCTGGTCGACGTCTGAGACACTTTTACACAAATTTAAAATACCGTCTCTAAAACAATGGCCGTCTTGTAAGAGCAGAATTTCGTTCAGGTTTAAGTCGGCTACTTCAATTTCTTCTTTTTGGAAACTAGCGTGATGCTCTGGAATGTAAGCTACAAATGGCTCAAAATACAACACAATTTCTTTTATTTTTTCGTCTTCAAGCGGCGTTGCAGCAATTGCAGCATCTAAGTGTCCGTTTTTTAGTTTCAGGATAATTTCCTCTGTATTCAACTCTTCAATTAAGAGTTTAACTTTTGGATATTTTTTAATGAAATTATTCAAAAACATGGGTAGAAGCGTAGGCATAATGGTTGGAATGATTCCTAAACGAAATTCTCCGCCAATAAAACCTTTTTGCTGTTCTACAATATCTTTTATACGATCAGCTTCGTTTACGATGTTTTTTGCCTGACTTACAATTTTCTGTCCTATATCAGTAAGTTGGATCGGTTTTTTGCTTCTGTCGAAAATTAAAATATTAAGTTCTTCTTCAATTTTTTGTATTTGCATGCTTAAAGTTGGCTGTGTTACAAAGCATTTTTCAGCAGCAAGAGTGAAATTTTTGTGCTCAGCAACCGCTAACACATATTGCAATTGAGTTATAGTCATGTTGATAGTAATTTGTGATGCAAAAATAAGAAAATATAATTTTTATTTATATTTATTTTAGTAAAGTTACTTTAAATTTGTAGTAAATTAGTGTAAAAAATTAAATTATGAAGACAAATATTTTAGGATTACCTGTAAAAGAATCAGAGTTGTTAGTAAAAGAACTGAATGTTTTATTGTCAAACTTTCAAGTGTATTATCAAAACTTGAGAGGAATTCACTGGAATATTCGTGGAAAACGTTTCTTTGATTTACATGTAAAATTTGAAGAGTTATATACAGATGCACAATTAAAAATAGATATGATTGCAGAAAGGGTATTGACAATAGGAGGAACGCCTTTGCATACTTTTGAAGATTATATCAAAAACAATAAATTGACAGTTGGAAAAAATATTTCTAACGATGAAAAAGCAGTTCAATTGATTGTTCACTCTTTATCAGATTTATTAAAAATTGAAAGAGAAATATTGAACAAATCTGACGAAATTAATGACGAAGGAACTAATTCTATGATGAGTGACTTTATTGCTGAGCAAGAAAAAACAATTTGGATGATGAATGCTTGGTTAGAAGAATCATTATAAAATATTGGTTTTTAGTAAAATAGAAGCAGAATGGGATGAAAATTGCATTCTGCTTTTTTGTTTATGTTAAATTTCTATAAAAATCTCTTTGATTTTATTTGTTTAACGCTATTTTTGCTTCAATGAAATTTATAGCTCGCATATTATTATTCATATTTATTGCCTTCTTATCGACCCCGACAATTGTTCAGGCGCTTAAGAAAGGAAATAATACGACTATATCTTTTAGTATCGCTGAAGAGGAAGTGCATAAAGAACTTAAAAATGTAGTTCACCCTACTATTCTTGAGCACGAAGTTTTGATTCCGGTTTATATCGAGAAAAAAACAATCATTTCTGAAAACATTGTCAAACTAGACAACATCTCTCCGAGCATTTTTGCCCCACCACCTAACGTAGCATAATACTTCCGATTATTTTGATCTTTAGCCGCATTTCTTTTGAGATGGGGTAAATCTTTAATGAATAATTTTTTTAGTATTATATTATGACAAAAAAAATCAATCTTTTTGCCAACCTTAAATCTGATTTTGCTTCAGGTTTAGTGGTTTTCTTGGTGGCTCTTCCATTGTGTTTAGGTATTGCAATGGCTTCTGGAGCACCGTTATTTTCTGGAATTATCGCTGGTGTTGTGGGTGGTATCGTTGTAGGATATTTGAGCCAATCACATATTAGTGTATCAGGTCCAGCTGCTGGGTTAACAGCTATCATTTTAACCGCCATTACCGATTTAGGAGCTTTCGATGTATTTTTAATGTCTGTTTTTATTGCTGGATTAATTCAATTAGCATTGGGATTTTTAAAAGCGGGAAGTATATCGAACTATTTTCCGACAAACGTAATCGAAGGAATGTTGGCGGGTATCGGAATCATTATCATCTTAAAACAAATACCGCACGCATTTGGTTATGATGCAGATTTTGAAGGAGATCAAGCTTTTGTTCAAAATGATGGAAGTAATTCGTTTTCATTTTTGTTCGATGTTTTAAATCATATTCACTTAGGAGCTGTGGTAGTTTCAGCCGTTTCATTGGTAATTTTGTTAGCTTGGGAAAAAGTGCCTTTCTTAAAAAGAATAAAACTAGTTCCTGGAGCTTTGGTTGCTGTTATTGCTGGAGTAGTTTTAAACGAAATATTTGTATCTACAGGAAGCACTTTGGCAATTGCGAAAGAACATTTGGTTTCTTTGCCAGTTCCAAAATCTTTTGAAGACTTTAAATCAATTATAATTACGCCAGATTTTACTGCTGTTACAAATCCGCAAGTTTGGGTAGTTGGTATTACGATTGCCATTGTCGCTTCTATTGAAACTCTTTTATGTATTGAGGCTTCTGATAGAATGGATGTTCAAAAACGTTACACCAATACCAATGTTGAACTTAGAGCGCAAGGTGTGGGTAATATTGTAAGCTCTCTTTTAGGAGGTTTGCCAATGACTTCTGTAGTAGTAAGATCTTCTGCAAATAACAATGCAGGGGCAAAATCTAAAATGTCAGCCATCATTCATGGTGTGCTTTTATTAATAAGTGTATTGTCTATACCAGCAATTCTAAACAAAATTCCTTTGGCAACATTGGCTACTGTTTTGATTTTGGTCGGATATAAATTAGCAAAACCAGCAACCTTTATGCATTTCTGGGAAAAGGGAAAATACCAGTTTGTACCTTTCATTGCAACTTTGGTCTTTGTTGTTGCAACAGATTTGCTAAAAGGGGTTGCGTTGGGAATTATCATCAGTATCATTTTTGTTTTGAGAGGAAATTTAAAAAGAGCTTATGTCTTCAAGAAAGAAGAATATGAAGATGGCGATATCATTCATATCGATTTAGCGCAGGAAGTTTCGTTCTTAAACAAAGCGGCTATTAAACAGACTTTAAATGAAATTCCAGAAAACTCAAAAGTAATTATCAATGCTCACGATACAGAGTATATTGCACATGATGTTTTGGATTTAATTCGTGAATTTAAAGAAACCAGAGCTGTAGATGAAAACATCAAAGTGAAGCTTAAAGGGTTTAAGGAAGCTTACGAATTGGAAAATACGCCAGAAAATAGTAATCATGTTACGATTGAACATTATTATGATGTGGCAAAAAGAGAACTGGTTAAAAGAGAAGTTGTTAAAAGCGAATAATTAAAATAAGGGGTTTTTAAGGCAGTAAAAATGTCAAAATTTAGGTAACTTTACATCAAGTTCATTTTTGGAGACTATTATAACTTAGAAATTACCACACAAAAAATAAAAGAAATGAGAAAATTTTATGAGCAGTTATTAGAGAACAATAAAAAGTGGGTAGAAACTTCATTAGCAAAAGATCCTAATTATTTTGCTGATTTGGCAAAAGGACAACAGCCACCATTGTTATGGATTGGATGTTCTGACAGCCGTGTTCCTGCAAACGAAATTGTTGGTGCAAAACCAGGTGAAGTTTTTGTACATAGAAACATTGCCAATATGGTTGTGCATTCTGATATGAACATGCTTAGTGTTCTAGATTATGCTGTAAATGTTTTGAAAATTAAGCATATTATCGTGTGCGGACATTACGGATGCGGTGGTGTGAAAGCTGCAATGGGGCATCAGTCTGTTGGAATTATCGATAACTGGTTGCGTCATATTAAAGATGAATACCGTCTTCACGATAAATACTTGAATTCAATTGAGAATGAAGAAGAGCGTTTTAATGCTTTTGTTGAAATCAATACTAAAGAACAAGTTTATAACTTAGCGAAAACATCTATTGTGCAGAATGCTTGGAAAAATGGACAAGATTTAATGCTTCACGGTTGGGTGTACGGATTAAATTCAGGTTTTGTAACTGATTTGAATGTAACAATCAGTTCAAACGATGAATTGGATTCTGTTTATCAATTAGATCTTTAATAGATAGAAATAGAAATCGCCCTCATAAAGGGCGATTTTTTTTATTCGTTTTCGTCTAGATTCTCATTAAATGCCGATGGCAGCATTGTTGGGATAAACTTTATTAATATTGGCAGTAATAAACTTCCTCCAGGAAGCAGGAAGATTGTCAGAGATGGAATAGTTTTACAAATGTCCAAAAGCTGTTTTTTTACTTTCTTCTTTTCTTTTGCATCCAAATCTCTCGTTGTAGAATAGGCGAGTAGCACCATTAATTCTTTACTCTGTACAATTTCCTTAATCAATCTGTTTTTGTTTCGTATGATTAGTTTGACTACACTGTGCGTCATTTGATCATAAAAATGCTTGACAGGATTTGAATAATTAAAGTACGGAATCTTCTTTTTATGGGTAGTGATAAAAGTGTTGGTTGTGTCCATGCTTTTGGTCACAAAATCATCAGGAACTCCCATTGTTGATCCTAAAGCATATAGAAAATATGATTCTTCGTTTTCTACTACACCATCACTCCATAAAGCCATTCCGGCCATATCGATTAAATAATAATGCTCTAATTCGTTTTTGAAATAGTCAAGATGTAAAGTTTCCAAAGTTTCAACTGTAACTTTAGAAAATTTCGAATAACGTATAGAAGCTTCAAAAAGTTTAATTAATAGATCGTCGTGCTGTGATTTTACAGTTTTGGTTTTTAAAGCCAAACCGACAATTCCTAGAACTGTTTCTTCTATTCTCTTTAAATATTTTTCAGGAATTTCTCCATGTTCCAAATACTGTCTGAAAGCTAAAACATCAATAAACAAAAGAGCATTCGTTACCAAATGCGAAAAGTTTTTACTGATAATACTATCGTTAGTTTGGACTCTCTGGTCAATAATATTTTCTAGAGATAGAGAAGGAGTGTCTTTTGGCAATAAAATTTTGAACAAATTAAATCCTTCTGGATTCATCTGCTTGTAAAACTTTAAAACTTCAGCAATAAAATTTTTAGGTTCCGAATTTCTTTTCTCTAAACAAAAAACATGATAGAGCGTATTCAGTAAAGCTACTTTTGAAATTTCGGTTTTAAACCAACCCTTAATTGGAATTGGAATTTGAGAGTCAATAGCAATAATATGGCCGTAAATAAAACCCGTTTCTCTCACTTTATAGTAAAACGAATCCACTGTTTCAAAAGGAATTGCTTCTGAAAACTTCTGTTCACTAAAAAACTTATCGATCCAGCCTGGTGCTGATGGGTTAATCATTGACTTTATTTTGCTGATGCAAAGCTATGTCTTTTTCTTGTTTTAGGATTCATTTTAAAATGAAATAACCGCTAGATTTTGTTAAAAATAGCGGTTATTCAAATTTTTCTTATTTAATGATTCCTGCGCAAGCGACTCTTCCTCCGGCATTTCCTGTTGGTTGAGTGGTAAAATCATCTGTTCCTGCATGTACAATTAAACCTTTTCCAAGAACATCTTTGTTAGAATCTCCACATCCAACGCACCATTCGTCAGTAGTTAAAGTGATAGATCCGTTGCCTTTTGCGTCAGCGGTAAAGTTTCCGATATCACCTTTGTGATATTCTCCAACTCCCCATTTTCCGTGTTTTTTGAAAGTTGGATTCCAGTGTCCTCCAGCAGAACTTCCGTCTGCAGAACTACAATCTGCTTTTTCATGAATATGGATAGCGTGAACTCCAGGCTCTAATCCTGTGATTTTTGCTGTAAAAGTTACTTTGCCGTTCTTCTCAACAAAAGTGGCAGTTCCAGCAACTTTACTATTGCTTTTTGGTTCTAATGCAACAGTCAGAGTTTTAGCATCGTTTGATTTTGTATTTGTTTTACAGCCAATGATTAAGGCTGTAATTATAGCGAAAGAAACAATTAGTTTTTTCATATCTACGGGCATTTTAGTTAAAGATTAAGTAAATTTAACATAAAATAACGGATTTGATTAACTCTAAAAGTTAAAAAAAAGTCAAACTATACGTTATAATTTGATATTGATTGAGTTAAAAACCGAAAATATTGTTTAAATTCGTATAGGTTTTTAACGAATAATTTCTGAAAGCCATTTGTCTAATTCGCTCACATTTAATTCTTAATGTTATGATGAAAAAGATTTTTACCCTCGTTTTTTTTAGTTCGTTTTTAATTTCTTGTAAGTGTGCAAAAACGGATGCGGTTTCTAAGCTTGATGGAACTTGGGAACTAAATTATATCACTGGCCCACGAATTACTTTTGATGGTTTATACCCAAATAAAAAACCAACAATAAATTTTGATACCAAAGCAAATCAGGTTTCTGGTAATGCGAGCTGTAATACATACTCAGGAAAATTGGTTCTTGATGGCAACAAAATCGATTTTACTCAGCCAATGGCAGTAACCAAAATGATGTGTTTGGACGGATTGCAAGGTGAACAAACTTATTTGAGTACGCTTCAAAAAATAACTTCTTACGATATAACAGATGATGGTAAGACTTTAAACTTTATTTCTGGGGATATTGCCATGATGCGTTTTACTAAAAAATAATGTTATGAAAACTGCAATACCAATTTTGCTGTTCTTACTAAGTGCTTTTAGTTTTTCTGCTTCTGCACAGGAAAAAACAAAAAAAGAACTTAAGCAAGAAAGAGAACTCAAGAAACAAAATGAAATCAAAGCGCTTATAGATAGTCAAAATTTTGTTTTTGAAGCACAAAAAGCAACACCTCAAGGCGGTAGATTGATTCAGTTGGACTATAATACTTATTTTTTAAAGTTTAAAACTGATAACACAACTTGTGATCTTCCTTTTTTTGGACGTGGTTATAATGTTGGATACAGTACTGATGGCGGAATAAAATTTGAAGGAAAACCTGAAAATGTTAGAGTCGAAAGCAAAAAGAATAATACCATTCTAAAAGCAACAGTAAGAGGTGCCAGTGATGTGTACGATTTAACGTTTTCTATCTTTTATAACGGAAGCACAACGCTTTCTGTGAGTAGCAATAATAGAGGCCCAATTAGTTATGATGGAGTAGTATATGCTCCAAAAACAGCAGAGAAACAATGATATAATTCAATACTAAACTTGTCACAAATTCGTCTGAGTATTATATGGTAAGAATCTTTTTTTTGTTATTAAAGTGGCAGTTTTCGGTTTTGTTTTTCTTTTTTGGTGTGTGCAGCGTATTTGGTCAGGATTTGGAACCCAGAGTGTATGCAAATGTTCCTAAAGGTTTAAATGTAATTGCTGCAGGTTATGTTTTTATGAATGGGAATGTCCTGACAGATCCTTCTCTACCCATAAAAGATTTTACACTTCAAAGCCACAACATGGCTGTAAATTATATTAGAACTTTTGGGATGGCAGATAAACTGGCTCGTGTACAGGTAGCGCTACCTTTTACGTTTATGGATGGATCTGCTGTAATTAGTGATCAGCTGGTTACTGGCTCAAGAACTGGTTTTGCAGATATGAAAGTGCGTTTTGGAATTAATTTATTAGGTTCTCCTGCACTTGATAAATCTGAATTCAGAAGTTTTGAGCAAAAAACAATTCTTGGAGTTAGTTTGGTTACTTCAATCCCAACAGGAAGATATTATGGTGATAAACAAGTAAATATTGGAACAAACCGCTGGGCTTTTAAACCCGAAATAGGGGTGTCGAAAAGGTTTGCCCATGTTTATGCTGAGGCCTATGGCGGAATGTGGTTTTATACGGATAATAACGACTATCTAGGAAAAAAATTAGAGCAAAAACCAACCTATAGTCTTCAGGCGCACGCAAGCTATTATTTTAAAAACCAAATGTGGGTTGGCTTTAATACGACTTGGTTTTTTGGAGGTCGAACTATTACTGATGGAGTTTCCGATGATAGCCAGATTGATAACTGGCGAGTAGGGGGAACTTTTTCTACTCCAATTGCAAAAGGACAGTCTATTAGATTTCAATATCATGTTGGGGCATATACCAACAACGGACTAAATTATTATGCCTTATCAGCAGTTTACCAATATTCTTTCTTTTAAAAGATGATTATGATTTAATGTGTTTAAAATCAGTATATTTGAGTATGCATATATTTTTAAAAACAAATTTAAAATTGAAACTATGAAAAAATTAAGTCTTATTCTTATCATGGCGGCAGCCTCGTTTTCATCTTATGCGCAGTCTTCTTATAAAGAAGATTTAGAAGTAGTACAAAGTGTTTATGGAAAATCTAAAGCTGACCTGGTAAAACAGTATATGAATTTATCTGATGCGCAAGCGGCAGCTTTTACTAAAGTGTACGACGATTATGAAACCTCCCGAAAAGCTTTAGGGCAGACAAAGTTTCAATTGCTAAATGATTATGCGGCGAATTATGAAACTTTAACTGATGCAAAAGCTGATGAATTGGCAAAAGCTACTTTAAAAAATCATGTTGATTATGAGAAGCTTTATTCTAAAACTTATAATCAGGCCAAAAAAGCAATTGGTTCAATAAATGCAGCTAAGTTTATTCAGCTTGAGGTTTATCTTCAAACTATAATTAGAAGCGAAATTCTGGAAGCTATTCCATTTATTGGCGAAATGGATAAAAATAAGACTAAAATGATGTAAAATATTCGTCTATAAAAAAAAACGGGAATCATTTTGATTCCCGTTTTTTTTTATTTCTCAGTTTTAACTTTGTAAATCTCATTTACCATTCCGTCGCGGAAACTATCCAAAGTAAGTTCCCAAAACATAATTCCGCCTAATTTTTTTGCTTTTGCGTATTCAGCTTTTGCTTTTATAGATTTTAAATCATCTGATGTTGCAAAAGTTTTAGTTGATGCATTGTACCAATATGGCGCTTGCGCTTTTTCATCATAAAAATATTTCCAGCCGTTAGCTTCTGTGTAGGTTGTAGCGTAGTTTTTAAAGTCAACACCTTGAAAGTGCTCTCCAGCTTGGTATAATCCGTTGTTGATATTTTCTACATTTTTCCATTGTCTGGTATAAAATGCACCTCCAATAACTAGTTTTTCAGCAGGGACACCTGCTTTTAATAAAAATTCAACAGCTCTATCGGTAGATTCTTCTTTCGGATTTGTGCTGTATAATGGTGTATGATGACCAGTAACTTTTGAATATCCGTTTACTAAATCGTAACTCATAATGTTGATGCGGTTTACATAAGGAGCAACAGCTTTCCAGTCTATAGATTCATCCAGACATTTTTGGAAACCTCCAGCCGCAAAACTCAATTCGTATTTTTTACCTAAAGTTGAACGTAATATTTTAACTAATTCAGTAAAATTAGGTTTGTCAGCAGCTTGGTATAAATGTCCAGGAAGCCCTTCAATTGATGGGTATTCCCAATCTAAATCTAAACCGTCAACTTTAAAATAATCGCTTACTTCTTTTACAGATTTTGCAAATTTTAAGCGGCCTTCAGCAGTTGAGAATGCTTGAGAACAAGGTTCGCAGCCTCCCCATCCTCCAAGAGATACAATAATTTTAAGCTGTGGATTTTTTGCTTTAAGCGAAACTAAATGTTTAATTGTAAGAGAATCTTTGGCAGAATCAACACTTAATTTACCATCTTTTAAATGGCAGAAACTGAAAATAATCTGGTTTAATTTTTCAACTTCATATTTATCAATAAGTTGAGAATCGCCAGTGTAATAAGCAATAATGTCCATTTTTTTGTTCTTTTGTGCGAAGGTGGTAGCGAAGCAAAAACACAATAAAAATGATGCAATTAGGTTAATTTGTTTCATTATTTTGTTTTTTATAGTTTTTAGAACGTTAAATATACTGTAATCCATTTGATGTTTAACTATTCGGTATAAGTCTAAAAGTTAATTTTAACAAATATTTTGCAAATAACTGCAAAAATATTGCGAAGAATAAGAAATATCTTTCGCTAAAAATATTGAAAAAATAAACCCGCGCAGTTTCGGACTTGCGCGGGTTTATAACAAATTAAAAGCTAAAAACTATTTTGAAATTAGTAGCAGTAAGTGTTTTCTGCTACTAATTTTGCTGCAATTTTTTCTCTAAGTGCCACAATATTTGGCAGGTTAGTATATTTAGTGAAACGTTTAAGTCCCATTAACATCATGCGTTGCTCGTCACCTTCAGCAAAAGAAGCAATTCCTTCTTTTCCTCTTAAGTTTACGATATCTACAGCTTTGTACAAGTATAATTTTGCCATAGCGATTTGCTCTTGAACTTTATCTTCGCCTTGAGCTTTTGCTAATTTTTCAGTTCTCAAAATAGTACTTTCAGCCATGTAGATTTCAATCAGGATATCAGAAGCCGCCATTAATAATTGTTGATGAGCATCTAATTCTGGACCGTATTTTTGAACAGCGCTTCCTGCAACCATTAAGAAAACTTTCTTAAGGTTAGCAATAATTCCTTTTTCTTCAGAGAATAATTCAGAGAAATCTGGAGTGTCAAAAGATGGAATTCCCATTAATTCTTCTTGAACTTTCATTGCTGGTCCAAGTAAATCAACGTGACCTTTCATTGCTTTTTTGATCAACATACCTACAGAAAGCATTCTGTTGATTTCGTTCGTTCCTTCGTAAATACGAGCGATACGAGCATCTCTCCAAGCACTTTCCATTGGAGTATCTTCAGAGAATCCCATTCCACCAAAAATCTGAATTCCTTCATCAGAACAAGATTGAACGTCCTCAGAAACTGCTACTTTCAAGATAGAACACTCGATAGCATATTCTTCAACACCTTTTAATTCTGCTTCTTGGTGACTTGTTCCTTCTGCTTCACGAGCTGCGATTCTGTCTTCGATGTCTTTTGCAGCACGGTAAGAAGCACTTTCTCCAGCGTAAGCATTAGTTGCCATTTCAGCTAATTTAGAACGGATAGCGCCAAAAGATGAAATAGAAGTATTGAACTGAATTCTTTCGTTAGCATATTTTACAGCTCCAGAAGTAACTCTTCTTTGAGCATCAAGACATGCTGCCGCCAATTTAATACGTCCAACATTTAAAGCATTCATTGCGATTTTGAAACCGTTTCCTCTTTCAGACAACATGTTTTCAACTGGAACTTTTGTTTCGTTGAAGAAAACCTGACGAGTAGAAGAAGCACGGATTCCTAATTTATGCTCTTCTTCATTCATAGAAATTCCGTTTGCTGGATCGTTTTCTACGATGAAACCTGTAATATTTTTATCATCTCCAATACGAGCAAAAACGATGAAAACGCTACAGAAACCTGCATTCGAAATCCACATTTTTTGTCCAGTGATAGAGTAGTATTTTCCGTCTTCAGATAAAACAGCTTTTGTTTTTCCTGAGTTAGCATCAGATCCTGCGCCTGGCTCAGTTAAGCAATAAGCACCAAACCATTCTCCAGAAGCCAATTTCGGAACGTATTTTTTCTTTTGTTCTTCAGTACCGTAAAGTGTAATTGGCATAGTTCCAATTCCGGTGTGTGCACCAAAAGCAGTTGAGAAAGAACCTGTTGCTCCAGAAATGTAGTCGCAAACCAACATTGTAGAAACAAATCCCATTCCTAATCCGCCGTATTCTTCTGGAACTGCAACTCCAAGAAGTCCTAGTTCACCAGCTTTACGCATAGATGATTCTGTATAAGCGTAATCTTTTTTCTCAAAACGATCTTTGTGCGCCCATAATTCTTTGTCAACGAACTCTTTTACAGAGTCACGCATCATTAACTGCTCTTCAGAGAAATCTTCTGGTGTGAAGATGTCCTCGCATTTTGTTTCTTTAACTAAAAACTGACCACCACGAGTCACGTTTTTTTCGATTGTATCTGCCATGATTATGTTTTTTTTATATTTTGTTTTTGCTCAATCTTGTCATTGCGAGGAACGAAGCAACCACACTTGCTTTGCGCAATTGTTAGCGAGGTTGCTTCGTTCCTCGCAATGACCAAACTGGACGTATACTTTACTTAATACTACTTATTACAATACTTCGTAGACTCCAGCGCTTCCTTGCCCAGTCCCCACACACATCGAAACGATTCCGTATTTGTTACCTCTTCGTTTCATTTCATCGAATAACTGAACAGAAAGTTTAGCTCCTGTACATCCTAGAGGGTGACCTAAAGCGATTGCTCCACCGTTTACGTTTACGATTTCTGGATTTATATTTAATTCGCGAGTAACTGCTAAAGCTTGAGAAGCAAAAGCCTCGTTTAATTCAATTAATTCGATATCGTTTAATGTTAATCCCGCTTGTTTTAATGCTTTCGGAATAGCTTTTACAGGACCAATACCCATAATTCTTGGTTCAACACCAGAAGAAGCAAAATTTACCAAACGTGCAATTGGCTCAAGATTTAATTCTTTTACCATTTCTTCGCTCATGATTAGAACAAAAGCCGCACCGTCGCTCATTTGAGAAGAGTTACCAGCCGTTACACTTCCGTCAGCCGCAAAAACGGGTTTTAAACCTGCTAAAGCTTCTTTAGAAGTTCCTGCTCTTGGCCCTTCGTCTTTATTTACAACATATGATTTTGTTTCTTTTTTGCCATTTTCGTTGATGAAAGTCTGCTCAACAGTAATCGGAACGATTTGTTTGTCAAATTTTCCTTCAGCTTGAGCTTTCAAAGCTTTCATGTGAGAGTTGTATGCAAACTCGTCCTGATCTTCTCTAGAGATTTTGTATTGGTTCGCCACCGCTTCAGCAGTTAACCCCATTCCCCAGTAGTAATCTTCGTGACCTGCAGCAGCAACTTTATAATCTGGAGTTGGTTTGTAACCTCCCATCGGGATATAACTCATACTTTCTGCACCACCGGCAATGATACAATCTGCCATTCCTGATTGGATTTTAGCCGTCGCCATTCCGATAGTTTCTAATCCAGATGCGCAGTAACGGTTTACTGTAACACCAGGAACATCTTCCACTTTTAATCCCATTAAAGAGATCAAACGTCCAACGTTTAGACCTTGTTCTGCTTCCGGCATGGCATTTCCTACCATAACGTCGTCAATACGTTTTTTATCAAAATTAGGCAGTTCGTCCATCATAAACTGAATGGTTTCTGCAGCTAATTCGTCAGGTCTTTTAAATCTAAAAACACCTTTTGGAGCTTTTCCAACTGCTGTTCTATATGCTTTTACTATATATGCTGTTTTCATTTGTTTTTGTTTTTTTAAGATTTATTAGAAGAAAGAGGCAAGAGGTAAGAGAAAAGACAAAACTTTGTTTTGAAGTCTTGTTTCTTGCTTCTTTCATCTTATTCTCTAATTACGAAGCGGTTTTCCTTTAGTCAACATGTATTGAATTCTCTCTAAAGTCTTACGCTCTGTACATAAACTCAAGAAAGCTTCACGTTCGATATCTAATAAATATTGTTCAGATACTAAAGTTGCTTCAGATAAATCACCACCAGCCATTACATAAGCCAGTTTGTTAGCGATTTTCTTGTCGTGCTCAGAAATGTATTTTCCAGCTTGCATTTGATCTGTTCCAACTAAGAACATACCTAAAGCTTGTTTTCCTAGAACTTTAATATCGTTTCTTCTAATTGGCTGCGTATATCCAGCTTCAGCCATTAACAACGCATGTTTTTTAGCTTCAGCAATCTGACGATCTTTGTTTACTACGATAATGTCTTTTCCATGTTGAAGAAGTCCAGTATCAAAAGCCTCATAACCAGAAGTCGAAACTTTTGCCATTGCGATTGTCAAGAAATACTCTTGAAGAACGTTCAATTCCACATCATTTTTGCGGAATAAATCTGAAGCTCTTAAAGTCATTTCTTTAGAACCACCACCGCCAGGGATAACTCCAACACCAAATTCAACTAATCCCATGTATGTTTCTGCAGCAGCAACTACTTTATCAGCATGTAAGCTCATTTCGCATCCACCACCAAAAGTCATTCCGTGAGGCGCAACCACAACTGGAATAGAAGAGTAACGAACACGCATCATTGTATCTTGGAACAGTTTAATTGCCATGTTCAATTCATCGTATTCTTGCTCAACTGCCATCATGAAGATCATTCCGATATTAGCTCCAACAGAGAAATTCGCCGCTTGGTTACCAATAACTAAACCTTGATATTCTTTTTCAGATAAGTCGATTGCTTTATTGATAGCTTGTAGAACATCGCCACCAATTGTATTCATTTTAGATTGGAATTCTAAGTTTAAGATTCCGTCTCCTAAATCCTGAATAATTGCACCACTATTGCTCCAAACTTTTTTGCTTTCGCGAATGTTGTTCAGAATAATGAATGAATCTTGTCCAGGAACTTTTACTTGTGATTTTGTCGGAATGTTATAGAAATAAGTCGCTCCTTCTTTTACAGTATAAAAACTTTCGCTTCCAGAAGCCAACATTTCAGTAACCCATGCAGCAGGCTCTAAACCTTCCGCTTTCATGATTTCAATTCCTTTGGCAACACCAATAGCATCCCAGATTTCGAATGGACCATTTTCCCATCCAAAACCAGCTTTCATGGCATCGTCAATTTTGTATAATTCGTCTGAGATTTCTGGAACTCTGTTTGACACATAAGCAAACATTCCAGCGAAACTTTTACGGTAGAATTCTCCCGCTTTGTCTGTTCCTTTTACTAAAACTTTAAAACGATTGATTGGTTTATCAATAGTTTTTGTTAGCTCAAGAGTAGCAAAATTTGCTTTTTTTGCAGCGCGGTATTCTAATGTATTTAAGTCTAAAGAAAGAATATCTTTATCTACTTTTTTGTAGAAACCTTGTCCAGTTTTGCTTCCTAACCAATTATTTTCCATCATTTTGTTGATGAAATCAGGAAGTTTGAACAATTCGTGTTGTTCGTCGTTAGGGCAGTTTTCGTAAATACCGTTGGCAACGTGTACCAAAGTATCCAATCCAACAACGTCAACAGTACGGAAAGTAGCCGATTTTGGACGACCGATAACCGGACCAGTCAATTTATCAACTTCTTCAATTGTTAATCCCATTTCTTTTACCAAGTGGAATAAACTTTGGATTCCGTAAATCCCAATTCTGTTTCCAATAAACGCCGGAGTATCTTTAGCGACAACCGAAGTTTTTCCTAAGAATTTAGATCCGTATTCGTTTAAGAAATCCAATACTTCAGTAGAAGTTTTTGGACCAGGAATAATTTCAAATAATTTTAAGTAACGCGCAGGGTTAAAAAAGTGAGTTCCGCAGAAGTGTTGTTGGAAATCTTCGCTTCTTCCTTCACTCATAAAGTGAATTGGAATACCAGAAGTGTTTGAAGTAACTAAAGTTCCAGGTTTACGGAATTTCTCGATTTGTTCAAAAACTAATTTCTTAATGTCTAAACGCTCAACAACAACCTCGATAATCCAGTCAACATTAGCAATTTTTGCCATATCATCTGTTGTATTTCCAGTCGTGATTCTGTTTGCGAATTTCTGACTGTAAATAGGAGATGGTTTTGATTTTAATGAATTCGCCAAATGTTCGTTTACCACACGGTTGCGAACGGCTTTACTTTCAAGTGTTAATCCTTTTTTAGCTTCAGCTTCGGTCAGTTCACGCGGTACAATGTCCAGAAGTAAAACTTCGACACCAATGTTAGCAAAATGACAAGCTATACCTGAACCCATAATTCCGGATCCAATTACAGCAACTTTTTTAATTGTGCGTTTCATATTTGTTATTATTTGTTTTTTTTACAGAATCAGGACAATCAAAATTGATTACTTTTCTTCTGTGTTTTCTGTTTGATTAAATATGTTTTTATCGTGAATCAGTTCATTGATGATTTCAGAAACCTCGATAAAATGATTCAGTTTTTCTTCTGAAACATGTTTTCTAACCGTTTCATTAAATTTCAGAACTGTATTTTTAGATAAATCTCTTTTTTCTTTACCAAAGTCGGTTAGATAGATTAAAACACCTCTTCCGTCACTTGGGTTTTTTTTGCGAACAATTAAACCTTTTTCTTCCATAGATTTTAAGGTTCTTGTTAAGCTGGTGGCTTCCATTCCCATTCTTGGGCCAAGAGCCGTTGACGGAGTTCCTTCTTCCTTGTCCATACTTAAAAGAGCAAACCCTGTCGCCATTGTTGCATCATATTTAGCAGCTTCTTCATTATACATTCTTGAAACAGCTTGCCATGTCGCTCTTAAAATATAATCTATCGTTTTGTCTTTCATAGGTAACTATATCGATTTCAAATATAATTAAAAAATACTATGCATGCATATAATTTTTTAATAATTTTTTGGTTAGTTATAAAATATCCCTGATTTAGAGGGTTTTGGTTGTTTATTTTAAGTGTAATATACTATTCTTTTTTTAGATTTTAACATTTTTAATGCTGTAAAAATCCTTTTTTAGTTTTTAAAACGCATTTAATTCTGTATTCTGTAAAAAATTATGCATTTATTTCAGTTGGTTGTTCTGAATCATAGCGTGAAATAGCGTCTTGAAGAGTCTTTTTCATACGATTTCTCAGACCTTCTGGCTTTAAAATCTCCAAACAGCTTCCAAACCCTAACAGAAGACGTTCCATTTCATAATTTGGTATTACATATATATGTATAATAACACTTCCGTCTTCATTTTGCTTAATTATGCGCTGAGAAGTATGCAACGGTTTTGTAAGTACATAAGGTGCGTTTGAAGCATCCACCCATAATTCAATTCGTCTCGGTTGTAAGCCTGAATTTACAGTTACGCCAATTACATCCTTATAATAAATGTCGGCATCAAAATCTTCTTCTATATAAGGTAGATTAAAATCATAATCAATCGAAATAATTCTGTCTAAAGCCAAATTGGTAATCGGCTGTGAGGCTTTTTTCTTTCCAATTAAAAACCAACGGTTGTTGAATTCCTTTAATATAAAAGGATGAAAATGAAATTTGGTTTCTTCTCGCGATTTAAACGATTTATAGGTAATTATCAAAACCATCTTTTTAATAATCGCCTGATAAATTTCATCTAAATAATGAAGCCCTTTTAGGTTTTCGTTTTTATCCAAATAAATAACAGGTTTGGTATGCGATTTCTCGGCGTAGATTTTATCTTCCAAACGCTGCAGAATATCTGATACATCATTAAATAAAGAGAAATCTTTAAACTGTTTCAGCATCGAAACTGTTTCAGTTAAAACATTCATATCTGTTTCCGTCAGGGGAATATCGGTTATCGAAAAATCTTCATCTTCATATTTATAATACTTTTTATCGTAAACTACGATTGGCGCATTATAACCCAATTTTTCGCTTCGCATCAATTGAATATCCATTTGAATGGTTCGTTTGCTAATTGGGTTTTGGCGTCCTTCGTATTCAGATAAAGCCTCAGAACATTCTTCGATTAAATCTTCGAGTGTCCATTGCCTATATTTGTTCTGAAGGCATTTATCTATGGTTTTGTATCGGATTAAGGCGTTTTTGTTTTGTGACATTTTTGTATTTTTTAAACGTAGAGACGCAATTCATTGCGTCTAAACATTGTGAATATTCGTTGTGGATAATCATTGGCTGTGCGATCTAACACATTGTGGATATATTCGTTGTGTAGACGCAATGAATTGCGTCTCTACATTAATAATGAAATCTCTTTTTCAATATTAATTCTTGCTTTTTCTTCGTATAAATTTCTGAATTCATCCGTCTGAAAAATAAACTCATTCTCCAAAAAATGCTTCAACGCTTTTGCACGTCCAGGTTTGTATAGAAAATCAGGATAGATGCGGTATTCTTTTCTAATTTGTTCAAAATAGATTTTATAATCTTCCCAATCTTTGGCTAGAATTTTCAAATCAAAATCGATTAACCAATTAATATCTTCAATTGCATTTTGTTGATGTTGCTGTGTTGCGCAGATCGCGTCAAAAACCAAGTGACGATCAAATTCCGAAAACCCGACAGGTTTTAAAAACCTGTCGGGTTTAACATCTGTAAAAATAGACAAAGCATATTCGGCACTTTTAAGTTCGTTATCTTTTTTGGAAGCCGAATACACAAAATCATGATAGAAAATCGAAAATAATATTTCGTTTGGATTTTGAAGTTTATCACGATACGTTTCAAAACTGGCAATCATTTCTTTTAAATGCGTGAGATTGTGATAATGCCTTAATTTTTTGGAATATGCCTTTTCTAAATCCAACCAGTTTTGCTGAATTTCATTTGCTGAAAAGCCAATATTAGAGAGCAATTCAGAATAGATTTTCTCTAAATTCATCTTGTTTTTTACTCAAATTTAAAATTCTTTTTTTACTGCGCAAAATAATTGCGTAGTAGTTTTGAAATCTTTGCTCAAGAAATAAAACAATAACCATTGTCTAATTTTAAAAACCAGAAATTATGAAATTCAATTTTTTAGCAAAAGAGAAAAACAATATAGTTAATCACGAAAATGCACCGGCTTTTTCTTTAACATCAGAATACGAATTATACGCGGCAGTTGTAACAACAAGCTTAAGTGCTTCATTTTATGAAAAAGATACAACTCGTTTAGAGCGAATCAAAAACTTGATTAAAAAATGTAATCCAGTATTTGTTGCAAAATTGGCAGTTTATGCACGTAATGAAATGCATATGCGTTCAGTGCCATTAGTTTTGGTTGTAGAATTGGCTAAAATTTATTCTGGCGATTCATTAATCAGTAAAATGATAATCAATGTAATTCAGCGTGCAGATGAAATCACAGAATTATTGGCTTATTATCAAATGGCAAACGAACGTAATGGCGTTAAGAAATTAAACCGTTTATCAAAACAAATCCAAAAAGGTTTAGCGGTTTCATTCAATAAATTTGACGAATACCAGTTTGCCAAATACAATCGCGATGGTGCGGTGAAATTAAAAGATGCTTTGTTTTTGGTTCACCCAAAAGCAAAAGACGAAGCGCAACAAACCATTTTTAATAAAGTTGTGAGTAACACTTTGCAAACGCCATATACTTGGGAAACTGAGTTGTCGCAATTAGGTCAAATAAAGTTTTATAACGAATTTGAAAAACAAAAAGCATTTACTCAAAAATGGGAGGAATTGATTGATAGCGGTAAAATAGGTTACATGGCTTTGTTGCGTAACTTACGAAATATCTTAGAAGCGAATGTTTCTGGTTTTCATATCCAAAAAGTATGCGATTATCTTTCTAACGAAAAAGCAGTAGCAAACTCAAAACAATTGCCTTTCCGATTTTTAGCCGCTTATCGTGAAGTGAAAGATTTGAATTTCAAATACACTTCAATGGTTTTAGATGCCTTAGAAGATGCTGTTATGGCGAGTTCACAAAACATAAAAGGTTTTGATGTAAATACATCAGTTGTAATTGCTTGTGACGTTTCGGGTTCAATGCAACAGCCAATTTCACCAAAAAGTAAAGTATTGCTTTATGATATCGGTTTGATGTTGGGGATGTTAATGCAAAGCCGTTGTAAAAATGTGGTAAGCGGTATGTTTGGTGATCGTTGGAAAATAATCAATATGCCAAAACGAAGCATATTGGCCAACGTCAACGAATATTACAAACGCGAAGGTGAAGTAGGTTACGCTACAAACGGTCATTTGGTTTTGGAAGATTTAATCAGCCGAAAAGAAATTGTAGACAAAGTAATGTTGTTTACAGACGTTCAAATGTGGAATAACGCGTACACAAAAGACTCATTTGCAAATTCATGGAATCGATACAAAAGTATCGCACCAAATGCAAAATTATATTTGTTTGATTTGGCTGGTTACGGTCAGTCACCAATAAACATCGAAAAAAACGATGTATATTTAATAGCCGGTTGGTCAGATAAAGTGTTTGATGTTTTGAATGCTTTAGACGATAAAAGCAGCGCTTTGAATTACATTAATCGAATAGAATTGTAAACTTTCAATCTACTGCGCAAAATAATTGCGCAGTATGATTTGAATATTTGTAAAAGAAATAAGTTCATTGAAAATAGAATAAAAAACAAGTGTCGTAGATAAGTGTTACTTCGCTGTTAACGACGTGGTCGCGGGTTCGAGCCCCGCCACTTCCGCAAGAAAAAAAATATAAAAGGAAGTGTAGCTCAGTGGTAGAGCACGTAAATTTCACTTATCGTTTGTTGCCTTGTTTTAAAAATAAAAAAGAATGTCGTAAATAAGAGTTACTTCGTCTCAAATTTGGGGAGGAATAGCGAAGTTGTAAAATCAGCAAGGTTATCCAGTTCGACTCTGGCAAGACAAGCCCCGTTTCTCTTATTGCTTTTTACTTCTTTTTAAAAACTGAAAAATGTCGTGTATGAGAGCTACTTCGTTTAGGTTGAATATTAACTCTTATAAATTATTACTTTTTCAAAAAATAAGATGCCGTCTATTAAGCGCTACTTCGCGGCATGATAATATTAGGTTCGAATCCTAAAAGTCGCTTATAGAATATTGCTCTTAAAAAAAGAGTGTCGTCAGGAAATGGTTACTTCGTTCCAAGAAAATTAGACCATTCCTAAGTGTTACCTCTTTTAAAAATTAAAAAATGAATGTTGAAAACATCAATTAAATAAAATTAAAGACACAGCTTGTCATTTCGAGGAACGAGACTCGAGCGATAGCGAACAGGCGAAGCAAATTTCCACGAGAAGCTCGACAAAGATTGGTGATTTTGATTGCGGAGTTACTTGCGAAGATTTGCTTCGCCTGTTCACTATCGCTCGAGTCTCCTTATGTCGAAATGACAAACAGCGTGTTAATTACTTTAAATAAAAACTTTGCGTCTTAGCGACTTTGCGAGAAATATGTCTTCGCTGAGCAAAAAAAAATAGAAAAAACTACGTAAAATAAATGCGAAGCAGTAAGAAACCTTTGCACCTATGAACCTCAGGACCTTTGCCCCTTAAAAAAGAAAAAATGAAAACACAAATAAACGGTACAGATATATTAGAATTAGGATTCCCAGAAGGAAAAATAATCGGAATCGCCTTAAAAATAAACAGCAAACGAAACGGATTCACAAGAGACGAAATGATTGCAAATTTCAAAAACGTCTTAGAAGCTCCAGAAAACTATATAGACGATAAAATCTTCAGCAAACTAGCTGTGGCTTTAATCGAAAAATCGAATGAAAAACCAGAAGATTTCATTGCTTTAAATCAAACTCCGAATGCGTATTCGGCTTACGGATTAGATCATATCGAAGACGGAGCCAGAAAACAGATGGAAGTTGCCATGAAGCTTCCTGTGACAGTTGCCGGAGCTTTAATGCCAGACGCGCACCAAGGTTACGGATTACCGATTGGCGGAGTTTTAGCCACAAAAAATGCCATTATTCCGTATGGTGTTGGGGTTGATATTGGGTGTAGAATGGCATTGTCGGTTTATGATATTCCCGAAGATTTTTACTTTGAAAACGAAGCTAAATTCAAAAGAGAATTAATAGCGAATTCTATTTTTGGAGCGGGCCACGGATTTCACGGTCAATACAAATCAGATCATGCGGTTTTGGAGAATGAAACGTTCAATATGAATCCGTTTGTGAAGAACTTGAAAGATAAAGCCTGGTCACAATTAGGATCTTCGGGTGGTGGAAATCATTTTGTGGAGTTCGGAATCATGGAATTTGCGCAAGACGATGCCGTTTTAAATATTCCAAAAGGAAAATACGTCGCTTTGTTAACGCATTCCGGTTCACGCGGAATGGGAGCAACTATTGCGGGACATTATACTAAAATCGCCAAAGACGAATGTAAACTTCCAGAAGTAGCCAAAAACTTAGCGTATCTGGATATGAATTCGCAATTAGGACAAGAATACTGGCTGGCGATGAATTTGGCGGGAGATTACGCTTCGGCTTGTCACGAGATTATCCATAACAAAATGGAACGCGCTCTAGGTGCAACTATTTTAGCCAAAGTCGAAAACCACCATAATTTCGCCTGGAAAGAAATCTGGAACGGCGAAGAAGTGATTGTACATAGAAAAGGAGCAACCCCAGCCGGAAAAGGCGTTATGGGAATCATTCCGGGAAGTATGACCGCACCGGGATTTTTGGTGAGAGGAAAAGGCGAGGAGAACGCCATTAATTCGGCTTCGCATGGAGCAGGAAGACAAATGAGCAGAACTCAAGCCATAAAAAACATTACACAAACCGAAATGAAATCCATCCTGAGAGATCATGGCGTTACGCTTATCGGAGCAGGTCTAGACGAAGCCCCAATGGCGTATAAAGATATCAATCAGGTCATGGAAGCGCAGCAGGATTTGGTGGATGTGGTAGCGAAGTTTACGCCTAAACTGGTTAGAATGGCAGATGATGGAAGTCGTGAGGACTAGTGGTCAGTGATCAGTTTTTTAGTGTTCAGTCTCGGTCACAGTTTTCAGTGTAGAGGCGCACTGCAGTGCGTCTAACGCCCAGTTTGTCATCCTGAGGAACGAAGGATCACACAAGAGACTCTACAAAGATTGGCGATTCTCTTTGAGGAATATTGGATGTGATCCTTCGTTCCTCAGGATGACAAACTGTGTGATTAAAGATTTTTTCACGCTCCCGATAGCTATCGGGATTGCAGATTCAGCAGATTTTAAAATAATCCTTTTAATCTTAATAATCTGTGGCTAAAAAAACTTAGCGACTCTGCTCCCTATAGCTATCGGGATTGCGAGATTAAAAAAATAATAACCAACACAAAGAATAAAAAAAACTTTGTGTCTTAGTGCCTTAGTGGCAAAAAACAAAAAGAATTTTTTCACGCAGATTTCGCAGATTATGCAGATTTTTTTTAATCCTTTTAATCTTAATAATCTGTGACAAAAAAAACTTTGCGACTCCGCGACTTTGCGAGATTAAAAAACAAAAACTTAGCGTCCTAGTGCCTTAGTGGCAAAAAATAAAAAATAATTTAAGGCAACAGAGAGAAAAAAAACTTAGAATCTTAGCCTCTAAGAACCTTAGCAACTTTAAAAAAAATGAATTACATAGATATCGGAATTAATTTAACCAACAAACAATTCCAAAACGACATAGACGATGTCGTACAAGACGCGCTCGATGCCGATGTATCGCAAATGATACTCACAGGCACCAGCGTACGAAATAGCGAAGAATCTGCTAAGATTGCGCGACAATACCCAGGCGTGTTGTACGCTACGGCGGGAATACATCCGCATGATGCGAAGAGTTTTGATGCGCAGAGTATTTCGAAACTTAGGAAATTATTAGAACTGAAACATGTAGTTTCGGTTGGCGAATGCGGACTCGATTTTGATCGTGACTTTTCGCCCCGAAACAAACAGGAAGAATGTTATAAAGCCCAATTAGAATTGGCGATTGAAGTACAGAAACCTTTGTTTTTGCACGAAAGAAGCGCTTTCAATTCTTTTATGAATATTACCAAAGACTATTTACCGCAATTGCCAAAAGCCGTTGTGCATTGTTTTACGGGAACGTTGCAAGAAGCCAAAACCTATCTCGATAATGGATTTTATCTGGGTTTTACGGGAGCGATTTCAGATGCCAAACGTTTCAGTCATTTAAAAGAAGTCATTCAGTACGTACCGCTCGACCGAATGATGATTGAAACCGATGCGCCGTTTATGCTTCCTAAAAATGTCCCGAACAGCCTCTTGAAGAAATACCACGAACGCCGTTGCGAACCTGCTTTTCTGCCGTATGTTGCTGGAACAATTGCACAGTTTAAAGGAATTACTTTAGCTAAAGTAGTGGAGGAAACGACTAGGAATTCTAAAAGCTTTTTTGGGATTTAAGTTTTAATTATCAGATTATTTGTTGGCTTTTAAATCAGGGGTTTGTACTTGGTTTGAAGGCTTTTTGTTTATATATATTTGAAAATTCACAAGATTAAAATTAGTGAGGAAAACCGTAAGATTAAATCTTATATAATTAATAACTTTCGCTGTTCTAAATTTAAATAAACGCTTATCTATGAAAGAATACATAAACTCAAATATCTTAGTTTTATTAGCTATCCTAATAATTATGTGGTCTTTTAAGAGAAGTAAAAAGTTCTTAATAGATAAATTTGAAATGTTAAAAGAGTTTTTAATTAAGTGTTTACAGATACTGTTTAAAAATACTATTGATTATCTAACTAAAGTTGAAATTATCTTATATAAAGATAATCCAGTCACAAATCAATTGTCACTTGAAGATTTGACTGCAAATTTGCCTAATGAAACAAGAAACAATCAGATAAATAAATATCTTGATGCTTTATCTTTTGCAATACATAATGAAAATGTAACAAATATTGCGTTAACTGGTGGGTTTGGAACTGGTAAAAGCACAATCATTAACGAATTTTGTAAAAGAAATAGAGGTAATGAATATTTACATATTTCCCTAGCAAGTTTTAAAGATGATAAATCGGACGAAAAATTAATAGAAACGAGTATAGTTCAGCAAATTCTTTATTATGAGAAAAAAATAAAAATAAAAGAATCTTCATATAAAAGAATTGATTTTACTAAGCCTTTTCGAAAATTAATTTTCATATGCTTACTGACATTGTGGTTCTATTCTTTAATTTTTTTATTTTTTGAAGGGATTAATAAAAAGCTTATTCTCTTTAAAGGAATTAGCACAAATACAGAATTTATACAATTATTTTTTATTACTGGAGTATTTTATATTTTTTATAAATCATTTGATAAAATAAAGAATTTAAAACTCTCAAAATTAACTCCTAACACTCTTGAAATAGTTAATGAAAAAACAGATAAAGATCTTTCTGTTTTTAATAGAAACATCGATGAAATAATTTACTTCTTTGAAAAAACTAATACGAATATTGTTATTGTTGAAGATATTGATAGATTTAGTGATGATGTAGCTATCAAATTATATTCTAAAATTAGAGAACTTTCTATTTTAATTAAACAGTCTAAGGATGTTATTCAGCCAGTTAAGTTTATTTATTCAGTAAAAGATGAATTAATTTTAGAAGATAAGACAAAGTTTTTTGATATAATTGTTCCTGTTATACCAATTACTGATTATAGTAATTCAAAAAATATGTTTCTTTTAAAATTAGAAAGCTTTTTTGAAAAGGAAAAGAATGAAAGTGAGGTTGTCATAGAAAATAAAAGTTTTTTAGATAAAAATTTCATTTCCGAAGTTTCTAATTACGTGTATGACATGCGTACAGTTATCAATATTTGTAATGAATTTAAATTGTACAATGAGATTTTAATTATTGATAAACCTAGTATTGATAAAAATAAGCTCTTTGCAATTATATTTTACAAAAACATATTTCCAGATGATTTTGCGAGAATTCAAAAAAATGAATCGAAACTGCATCGAATTTTTAAAAAAGATTTTAAAAAAGACAAAGATTTGGAAAAAATTATTGTGGAAATTGACGATCAGTTGAAAGCTAAAATTGAAGAAAAGAATGAATTGGAAAAATTATTGAGTAAACAAGTTTTGAGAGATGTAAACGAGCTAAGAAAAATTTATATTTTTAATTTGATGGTGTTAATTGAAGAAAAACATTTGCAAAAAATTATAGATATAGAGGGGATGAAGTTGAGTGATAACCTGATTGCTGATGAAAATTTCGAAAAAATAAAGGAATCTCGTAATATTAAGTTCAGTTATGATTATGTTAGAAATCACAACTCAGGTATTTCTTTTAAAGATGTTGAAGATGAAATGGATAGTGAATTAACATATAATAAAAGGGTAAAGCTGATTAATGATTTTCATGAAAATAAAATAGCTTTATTAGAAAGAAAAATTCTTTTTTTAAATAATGAAAAGCAAAATATTAAAAATTTAAGTTTATTTGAATTATGTGAAAATTATAATGAAGGAGTTGATCACTTTTTAGAACTAGTTTATTCATCTAAAATATATAGAAATGTTGATGGTAAAGAATTTACTGAAAATAAAGTAAATCCTAACATTAGTTTATTTAAATATCTATTCAAAAATGATTATTTAAATGAAGATTTTATAGAATACGTCTCATACTTTCATCCAGGTTCACTATCTTCCAGTGATCATAAATTGATGATGAAAATAAACCAAAATGAAACTACCTCTTTTGAAGAGAAAATTGAAGATGTAGAGAATTTGGTAAAGAACATAAGAGATATAAGATTTAAAAATAAATCTATATTAATTTATGACATTTTACAATTTTTATTAAAAGAATGCCAAAACCCTAATTTAAGAAATGAAAAACTTGATTTTGTTTTGGATCAGATAAAAAATTATCATGATGAAAGTGTTTACTTTATTGAAAGTTTTTTAAAAAAAATAAGCAATGATAATGTTACTCTGACTAATTTTTATTTTGAAATAACTAAATGGGATAAATTCTGGCATTTTGTAGAAACAAAATTTTCTGAAGATTTAAGAAGAATTATTCTGCTTGATTTAATTCAATTATTTTCAGATGAAATTGGCAATAGGACTTTGATCAAGTTGAATAAAAATAAAGGATTAACAAATTTTATTAGTTTAGATAAGGATTTACTTAAAGATGCATTTGAAAGAATAAATACAGATCATCTTATAAAAACTTTACAGGTTTTACAGGTTCAATTTACTTCAATAACTTATTCTGAAAAAATTAAAAACTTATTATTAAAAGTTTACCAGCACGATTTGTATCAAATTAATATTGATAATTTAAATCTTTTTTCTAAAATAGATAAAAAGTATAATTATGATGCGAACAAGTTTTTTTATTCAAATTTTGGGTTTTTAAAATCTAATGAAACATCAAATTTATATATAAGAATAAATAAAAATTTAAAAGAATATGTAGAAAATGTTTATTTAGCTATTGAAGAAAATGTAAATGAAAAAGCTGATGATGTTTTGTACTTGCTAGAGCAAAATGATAAAATACTAGATTTAGAAAATAAAATAAAAATAATACAAAAAGGATTTACAGACAAATTAAATTCTTTTGATAGTATTCCTGTAAAAGAAATTCAAACATTATTAATTCAGAGAAATAAAATTTTCTCTTCTTGGGAAAATATTTTAGAATATTATAGTTGGGAAAGTTTGATTGATTCAGATTTGATTACTTTCTTAAATGATAGTGATAACTATACAAAAATATCAGTATTAGGTATTTATGAAAAAGAAGATGTTTTATTTGGTGAAAATAATTCATGTGACGATTTTATTTATGAACTTATAAACGATGAAAATCTTTCGCAGGATTCTTTTGAAGCAATCTTTGCGGAATCAGGAGAATTGGTTTTAAAATCAAATCGAATAAATATAGATTCTAGAATTTCATTTTTGGAAGAAAGAGTTTTTTTCGTGCTTGACGTAGAAGAGTTCGATTCATTATTTAAAAATAATAGAGATGTTTTAGTCAAATTAATTATCTCATATGAAGATAGTTTTATTTCAGAGCTAGGTAATTATAGTTTTGATATTGAATTTTTGGAACAATTGATTGATTCTGAATTAAGTATTGAATCTTTAGATAAAATTATTATTGAAAAAGAAGTAGAAATAATTAAAAGCGAAAATTTAGAATTTTTGCAAAAAATAGCTGAATTTTATTTAAAAAATAAATCTTTGAATTTAAGTTCAACATTATTTAAAAAACTTATCGCAGTTGATTTTGAAGAATCTTATAAAATTAGTTTATTTAATTTAGCTTTTTCTGATGAAAATAATGAATATGATATTTGTGATTTGTTAGAAAAAATGGGAGATAAATTTGTTGATATTGTAAATGATGTAAAAGTATCTTTTGATTTAAATGAAGAAAATGAAAGATTTCTTAAAATTTTAGAAGAGTACAGTATCATTTCAAAATTTACTAGAAGTAAAGCTAAAGGAATATTGAATGTTTTTTATGAAGTTTAATTTTTTTTGTACGTTTTTTCTTTCTTTTCAAATAAAAGCTTATATTTGTCTTGTCAAAATAAATCTAGGATTATATCCTGAAAACTTAATATAAGTTAATAATAAGCGAATCCCTCATTCACGTTGAAGGTGCTAGTGATAGCCCTAACGCATTTCCTAGAGATGTTTTGACACAACCGAAAATGAGGGATTTTGTGCGTTTAAAATTTTCCGTTATGTCAAAAGAAAATCAAAAACCAACACATCGTGATGTAGTGCCATCCGTAATCAATTTCCTTTCAGACGAATTGTTTGAGGGAGATTACAAAGAACAGCCCATGTATTTGCAGGAAATCTTCGAGCTATTAATGCATACAGAGTTTGGCGACGATATCAATTTAAGGCAAAAAATACTGAGCTGTTTAAGAACCAGCCGAAATCTGGCAGAAACCTTATCGCCATTTTCAGAGAAGCAGATTTATAAGGCTTGTAGTAGCAATCGTAAATTAACCCAATAAAAACTCAAATCCCGACAATGTCTATTTGTCGGGATTTTTTTTAGTATCAGTCTTTATGAAAGTCCGTGCAATGAGACGCGGATAAAACAGATTTACTTCGTAAAAACGCAGATTAAAACGGATTACTTAAGAATAAATAAAAAATCTGTTTTTAATCCGCGTCTTCGCGTTAGCGAATCCGTATAATCCGCGTCCTCAATGCGTTTTCTAGGTAGATTTTTTTAACATTAAAAAGACATTATTTTAAGCAAAAATCGCTTTAAAAATCTTACATTACGGCTCCAAAATAAAAGCCCGTAAAGATGAATATAAGCATCTCAGTTAAACAATTAGGAAAAAAACATCCGCTCCTTCAGGAAAAAAGTATCGCTCTCGATATAGAAAATCCTGTCATTAGTACACAAAAACTCATAGAATCGATTGTTGATCATCAAGTTCAATTGTTCCGTTCTTCATCCTTTGAGTTTGAAGACGAAGACAAAATCCATCTTCCCAAAGAAAATTATTTACCCATTCTTACCGATACCGGAAAAGTTGGTTTTGGCGCGCTGTACAATCACAATCAAGTAGATTTGGCCAAAGCGCAGGAAAATGCCATTGTAGCTTTCGAAGATGGTTTGTACGCTGTTTTCTATGGAGACGATGAGCTGGAAACGTTAACCGAACAAATCGATTTATCTCAAAATAAAAACCTCACTTTTATCAGGCTGACTTTCTTGGCGGGAAGCTATTGGTAATTTATAATTGTTAATTGTTAATGGTGAATTGTTAATGTTGTGCTTTTTGTTGAAAAACAAATCACATTTTGCTTTTCACATCCCAACAAATAATCTAAAATCTACAGTCTAAAATCTAAAATAAACAATCATGACGATAGAAGATCTTTTAAAAAGTAAAGTAATCGAAAATCCAATTAAGAGATTTAAAAAAGAACTGGAAGAAATTGTAAACAGTAATCTGCTTTCTAAATTACTTTCTGGAAAAAAACTGAAAAAAGAAGTGGCGGAGTTTGGTCTGGAACTCTTGAAACTTCAGGACAATTATTACAGCAATTATATTTCGCTTGGTTCTAAAGAAGCCGAAAAGTTTGCCGCTTTGGTAAAAGAGAATATCTGGGAAGATAAAAACTATTACGACTTGCTGCTTTACTTTTTTGGAGAAGAAACCGCCGCATTCGTAAAAGAAGCTTGGAACAGATTGCCGCAAAAAATGTATCAGAACGGGTATACACGAAGAGCTTTTAGAGCGCCTAATCATAAAAGTTATCTGTTGGTCAATCAGATCAATTTTCTGCGTTCTTTGCTAAACGGACCTTACAAATATAATTATCAGGACAGCAGTACTTTTTATTATGATTTGAGTATTGAAGATGAAATTCGTTACGATACCGAGATTTCAAATTCTATTAATAAATTCATGGTTTGGTCTTCAGCGTTGGATTCTGGTAAAGAAGGACTTTTTCAATTGTTTGAAGACATTATTTTCAATAAAGACACACACGGAAAAGTGTCTAGAAATATCATCAAAGCACTTTTAAATAGCGAAAAACAGCAGCATTGGGAGTTGGTAGAAAAACTGCTTTTGGCGGCGCAGCGTCAAGAAGGTTTGCGCCAGACGATTCTGGAGGCTTTAGACGAAACTAGCATTGGCGCTTTGCAATATATGATTAAAGTGCTAATTGATAATAAACTGACTCGTTTTTCATCGGTTGTAAGAGCCATCGATACGTGGACAGGTTTGGGCTGGGATTCTGAAAAAGAAACTACAGTTCGTAATATTATCGAGTTGGCTTCGGGTTATTTTACCAAACCAGAAACGATTCCGAATGGCGTAAAAAGCAAAAATAATAACGAAGTCTATATGGCGCTTTGGGTTCAAGGTGTTTTGGATGTCGAGAAAACAGTTCCGTATCTACATGAATTATTAGAAAAAGGTTCGGCTGAAAAGAAATCGTTGGCATTAAAATTTGCAGGAGAAACCAACGATCCTTATATCGAAATGCCTCTTTATTTTAAAGCTTTAGAAGATGAGAATCTGCAGATTTTAGCCTTTGCAGTTCCGAGAATGAATGCTTTGTTGGAAGCCAATACAAAATCGAAATTCTATATCGAAAATGCAGATTATCCGAACTTTTTTGATAAAGTTTACAATCTTGCACAAAGCATTACTGAGAAAGAAAAAACTTTTGAAGGGAAAGTGTTTTCGTGGTTAAATGTAAAGTTCGAAAGAGATACGCTTTATGCCGCAGCGATTAATTTGGTTGGCGATAACAACGAAAGATTGGAAGCGGTTTTACAGCATTTTGAAGGTTTCTCGATCAACTTAAGAGAGAAACTGACGAGAAATTTATTGGGAAGTTTTTATCACTATTCGTATTATAGTTTAAAGGAAAATACTCTGCAAGGAATGAAGACGCCATCTGACTTTCAAAGAAATTTTGCCTTGCGTATTTTAAAAGATAGAGGCGAATCTCTTGTAGCTTCGGCGATTTGTGTTTTAAAAAATTTGAGTTTAACCGAAGATGAATTAGCTGTTTTTCAGGAATTATTTAAACGTAAAAATTCTAATTTAAAAAAGAATCTAACAGCAATTCTAATCAAACAAGAAGATCAGAAAGTAGTCAATTTTGTTAATCAGACCATAGAAAAAGGAGATTTAGAACAGCGTATGTCTATGCTGGACGTAATGCTTCAGCTTCAGAAAAACAATAAACTGACAGATAAGGTTAATGATTGGGTAAAAGATTATCTGCAAAGACCAAAAATTACCGAGAAAGAAACCAAATTTATTGAGCAGTTAGAACCTTCAAAAAAACAAGACCTTTTAAGCGCAGAAAACGGTTACGGATTTTTTACGCCAAACGAAATTTCTGCTTATGAACTTCCTAAAGTAGGAGCAGATTCTTTGTATGCAAAAGCGGTAAAAGAACATCAGTATGGTTTCTCCAAATCGATGTCGCATATTAAAGACGAAATTGCGAAGCTTTATAAATTGTTTGAAGAAAACAGAAATTACGAATACGAAACTGAAAATTACGATAATAGCAAATCGACTGTTTTATTAGGAAACTCTTTTAGACCATTAAAAAATCTAAAAGACGAAAAGAATTCCGAATTGGCAGCGACTAATTATCCGTTGTATGAAGTTTGGGAAGAATGGTTTACCAAATCAGGTCTTGCCAATAGAGATTTGTTTTTAATGACGCTAGTAAGCAATTGCGATCGAAAAATATGGAGAGATTTTCTAGAAAAGCATGTTTTTTATTATAAAGAGCTGCTGCCTCACCAAAATAAAAGAGGTTACGATTGGGACAATGCAATTTTGAATATTCTGAATGCATTGCAGATTAAATATGTTTTTAATGAAAAGGCTGATTTCTTAATCGACGCTTGTAGTGCATTATATGCCGATCTTCCGGAATCTGTAATAGAATTTGAGTATAAGCCTGCTAAAGATGAGTATTATTACAATAACAACAACGGAAATGGCTGGCAGAGTCAAGGATTTTTTGATATTTATCTGAACAAAATTGGTTTACTTGATTTAACAGAAGAACAAAATGCTAAAGTCTGGAATCTATATAGATGGAGACAATTAAACGGTTTAGAAAAAAACAGATCTTTTGCCAAACCGCCAATTCATTTGTATTGCGTTGCGTTTGAGCAAAAAATAATTACCGAAGGTGAATTGTACGAGGGAATTTTAGAACCAGAAAGAATTTCTGTTTTAACCAGCGAGAAGAAACATTACAGACATTTTGGAAGCGAAGATTTAATTAAAAAGTTTCCATTCTTAGTTCCGATGATTGATAAAATCAGAGAGACGTTTTTGGATGTTGAGGTTAAGAGAGGAGATTCTAATACTACGGTTACACATCTGGTTCAGAGTTTCCAGAAGATTTTTGGAGCAAACCGCTTAGTCGAATTGATTACAGCGCTTGGAAAAGCAAGTTTGTACAAAGGTTATATTTATTCGTGGAGCTATACTGATTTAACGAAACAGAAATTATTTAGTTTCTTGTTGAAAAGATGTTATCCGTTAGAAACTGATACGCAGGAAAGTTTTAATGCTTTAATTAAAAAAGCTAAAATCTCTGAAGAGAGACTGATTCAGACTGCTATTTATGCGCCTCAATGGCAAAAGTTTATCAGCAGTTATTTGGATTGGAATGGTCTGGATGAAGGAATTTGGTGGTTTCATGCGCACACCAAAACGGCTTCTTACAGTGCTACAAATTCAGAATTAGAAAGTGAAGCGGCGAGATTTTCGACTTTAGATTTGCAAGATTTTAAAGATGGTGCTGTAGATAAAGATTGGTTTATATCGGCTTACAAAAAATTAGGAAAAGCCAAATGGGAACTTTTATACGAATCTGCGAAATACGTAACAGACGGAAATGGTCACAGACGTGCCAGATTGTACGCTGATACGATTACAGGAGATCTAAAAATTAGAGAAGTTACTGCCAAAGTAAAAGATAAACGTGACCAAGATTATTTAAGAGTTTATGGGTTGGTGCCTTTAAGTAAAGCAAGTCCAGAAAAAGATATTTTGGCGCGTTACGAATATTTACAGCAGTTTAAAAAAGAAAGCAAAGAGTTTGGCTCGATGAAACAGGCGAGCGAAGCTTTGGCGATTCGTGTGGCATTGGAAAATTTGGCAAGAAATGCGGGTTATCCAGATCCTGTTCGTTTGACTTGGGCAATGGAAACCAAACAAGTTCAGAATATTTTATCAAAAGAAACCGAAGTGGTTTTAGAAGATGTAACCATAAGTTTGGTGATCAATAATGAAGGAAAAGCTGATTTGGTTACGTATAAAGCAGGAAAGGAATTAAAATCGATTCCGCCGAAATACAAAAAAGACAAAGGTATTCTAGAACTGACGAATTACCGAAAAACCATGCGAGAGCAATGGACTCGTTCAAGAAAAGGCTTGGAAGAAAGTATGATTCGTGGTGATGAGTTTTTATTCGCAGAAATGCAAAATCTTTTCGAGCATCCAATTATTTCAAAACATCTAGAGAAATTGGTCTTTATTTCTAATGACAATCAGATTGGTTTTTATGTCGATGGAAGTTTAGTTACCGGTTTAGGAGAAATGATTTCGTTAAACGAAAAGCAGACTTTTAGAATTGCACACTGTTTCGATTTGCATAAAAATAATGTTTGGACAGATTACCAGAAATATTGTTTTGATAATAAATTACAGCAACCTTTTAAACAGATTTTTAGAGAATTGTATGTTCCAACGCCGGGTGAATTGAAAGAGAAATCGGTTTCAAGACGTTATGCAGGGCATCAAGTTCAGCCGAATCAAACTTTGGCTTTATTGAAAACAAGAGGCTGGAAAGTAGATTACGAAGAAGGATTGCAGAAAGTTTTCCATAAAGAAGGATATCAGGTAAAAATGTATGCAATGGCAGATTGGTTTTCTCCAGCAGATGTTGAGAGTCCGACTTTAGAAACGATCGAATTCCATTCATTAAAAGATTATAAAAACATTGCTTTTGAAGATATCAATCCAAGGATTTTTTCAGAAGTAATGCGCGATATTGATTTGGTGGTAAGCGTTGCCCATGTTGGCGGCGTAGATCCAGAAGCAAGTCATTCTTCTATCGAAATGAGAGCCGTATTGTTAAGGGAAACGTTGCGTTTGTTCAAAGTGAAGAATGTAGAAATTACAGGAAACCATGCCATCATAAAAGGACAATTGGCAGAATACAGCGTTCATTTAGGAAGTGCGGTTGTGCATCAGATGCCAGGTAAATATTTATCGATATTGCCAATTCATTCGCAACACAGAGGGCGTTTATTCCTTCCATTTGCAGATGACGATCCGAAATCGGCTGAGGTTATGTCTAAAGTTTTATTGTTTGCTAAAGACAATGAAATTCAAGATCCAACTATTTTGAGTCAGATTGATAAGACGTATGCATAATTAGATATTTTTGAACCTGACAGGTTTTTAAAACCTGTCAGGTTTGGTCTTTGCAAAAGGCAATTTGCGAGAAATGCTTTTGTTATAAAAATTATATTTTAAGTATATTTTGTTAAATTAATCTAAAATATACTACATTTGTATCTGTAATTAATAATAGAAAAATATATATGAAACTTTCAATAAGCACATTTTTTGAACCTTTAGCCGGAGATTCTTCAGCTGAAAGCTCAGGATGCATATATATTTTTATGAAATTGTAAGATAGAAATTAGAGTCAAACTCGTCATAAAATAGAAAAGCGTCCTCATTTGAGGACGCTTTTTTTGCTTTTAGAGTAATTTGAATTTGCTGATGATATTAAAAAAGATGTTTCGACTTCGCTCAACATGACAAGAAAATGATAGAAAAACAAACCAGAACTAAAAAAACTAAAAAAATATTTAGCCAAAATGTTTAATGATTAATAAAAATAGAAAGATATAGTCTTGGAAAGTAATCTAATGAGTAACAGTCATTTGATACAAAATGAAGATCTGCACTAGTTTGCGGACAGGAATTTCTTTGTCTTTATTTTTAGTTTAACTAACTGATAATCAGAAAATTATTCTTAAAAATATTTGGAAATATGATTTTTTCCATCATATCTTTGCCGAACAAAATTGAAACAAAGCGTTTCAGAAAACAACAACAACAACAACAACAATTATAAAAAACAAATAAAATGAGTTTTAAATTATACATACACAACCCAGGATTAGTAGCCGCGATTTCGGATCGTGAATGCTTTTACATGTCGGTGCATCAATATAGGCAATAGGATAGTTATATCGTATTTGTTATAGAAGCACCTTTAATTGGGTGCTTTTTTTTTGTCCTAGGGACAAAGGAATAAAGGGAAAGAGGAGCAAAGGTTTAAAAAAGCTTAGGAGCTTAACATCTTAGTGCCTCAGAAACTTAAAAAGAAGTTTAACAATAAAAAATTTAAGGATGAATCAAGAAATAGGATTTGCGTCGGGCCATAGTGGTCAAACAGACAAACTGGAGTCAAGTGAACCGTCATTTGCCTCAATTAAAAAGAAAGATTTGGAACTGATTAACCTATGGAAAGAAAAGGTGCGTTTTAAGGAAATTATATATATCATTTAGAGATTTTTCTCTGGTAAAGCAATGGTGCTTTTGAACTTATGTGATATTGGATTTCTTAGAAAAGCCTTCGATTTCCTGAGATTCCCAAGAATTACAAAATCAAAATACCATGCAAAACAATACATTACAACAATATAAAAAAGCAATTAGAAAAAAATACGAAATAGAAAAAGAAGGCAAATACTTTGATTATTTGTACAAGCCTTCTCGTGGAAAACTTCGTGATTTGTGCTGGCTAATTTTCGAAAACAACCCAACAAAGGATGACTTGAACGTTTTCAGCAACCTATTGGGCTTAGATTTCGATCATAGCAAAAAGAATAAGTTTAAGGAGAAAAAAGATAAGTTCAGACCTATCGAAACTTTCTTCAAGGGAGAAACAGATCCGTCAAACATTGATGCTATAAACATGGCAGCTATTTTGGTAGATTTTGAACCACGTCCTTTTAAAAAGTTCTACGAAATGTCTAAAACTGAAGAAATAAAACCAGTTAAACGGATTGAGAAAGCTAAAGCAGTTTTTGAAAAAAAGAAATCTGCTAAAAAGGAGAAGCATGAAAAAAAGTCTAAGAAAAGAAGTTTCTTTCTAGATTTTAAAAGCATGTTCTTCTAAAAACAAGAGATATTCGGTAGAGACGCACAGCAGTGCGTCTATCACCGAGTAATGCAAATCTACCCGAATTTAGTTTTTTATTTTCTACGCAAAATAATTGCGCAGTTCGATTTGAATATTTGTTCAAGAAATAAAACAAGTTCTTTTATAAAATGAAATGTATCAAAGTTTCGGCTTTGGTTAAAAATATCAAACAAGTCCAGTTGCGTGTTTCTGTATAGCACCATTGTAGAGAACTTTCCGCGAAAGCGAATTATGTTTTTCTATGCAACTTGATTTGGAGGTTTTGGTGGTTTTCCAAAAAATTATCACACGATCTATTTGTCGTGGGTTCGATTCCCATCCGTAGTAATGCGGTAACTCAGTTGGTTAGAGTAATAGAATGTTTATGCAGGTTCGAATCCTGCACCGAACACGTTTCGGTTGGACGAATCCGGTAAGTCAACAGACTGAAAATCTGTAAACAGTAGAGACCATCACTCTTAAAAAGATGACCATTAGAAAAAACTGATTTGTCTTTGTCAGTGAAACTAGGATTTTAGAATCTGATGCTTCACACTCTGATAAAGCCAGTGCGAATCGCAATGTGTTTTGAAAAGTTTGTTTTCTTTTTGATTTGATTGTTAAGAGAATTTGGGGATTCTCTCAATAAAATAGAATCAGAAACAATTCAGGTAGACAAATAACAAACTATTCGTCCGTTTTTCTTAGAGGAGAAAGGCAAAGAGGTTTTTTTATTAAGAAGAAAATAGAAAAAAGAGAATAGAGTATAGAGGTTTTAAAGATTTTTGAACATGAAACTTTAAACTTTAAACAAAAAAAATATTATGATAAAAAGAATTAAAATCGAAACTTACCAAGTAGGCTTGGTGTTCGAAAATAGAAAATTAGAAAAAGTATTAAAAGAAGGATTACACTGGATTTTTGGAAACAAAAACATTATGATTTACGATCTAAACGGATCTTTTCAGGCTCCTTTTGAGTTGGATATTTTATTGCAAAATGAAGTATTGGCATCTCTTTTGGAAGTTGTTGAGGTTGCCGATAACGAAATTGTATTACAATTTGTAAAAGGAAATTTCAAAGAAGTTTTAACGCCAGGGAAATATGCTTTTTGGAAAGGAGTTGTAAAAAATGAATTCATTAAAGCAGATTTGTCTAAGATTGAAATCACAGAAAATATTCCAGTAAACTTATTGGAAAATGTTAAGATGAGATACTTCACAAGAAAATTCATTGTGGCAAGCAATGACAAAGCTTTGTTATTTGTGAATGGAACTTTTGTGAAAGAATTGAAATCTGGGACACATTATTTCTGGAATAACGTCATTACAATCGAAGTGAAAACTGTTGATACAAGACAGCAGCAATTAGAAATTTCTGGTCAGGAATTGTTGACTAAAGATAAAGCAGGATTAAGAATCAATTTCTTTGTGAGATACCAAGTGGTTGATATTATGAAAGCTTTGATAGAAAACAAGGACTTTGAAAAGCAGCTGTATGTAGCAATGCAATTGGCTTTGAGAGCTTTTATTGGAGGTTTGACCTTGGATGAATTGTTAAACAAAAAAGATGCTATTGCTGAGGAAATTTTAGCAGAAGTGGCTTCAAAAATCGAAAACTTAGGTTTAAAAACTTCAGACGCTGGAATTAGAGATGTAATTCTTCCAGGAGATATGAAAGAGATTATGAATCAGGTTTTGGTTGCTGAGAAAAAAGCACAGGCCAACAGCATCATGAGAAGAGAAGAAACGGCTGCAACAAGAAGTTTGCTAAACACAGCTAAGCTGATGGAGGAAAACGAAATGTTGTGGAAGTTGAAAGAGATGGAGTACGTTGAAAAAATCGCAGACAAGATTGGTGAAATAACCATTTCTGGTGGCGGAAACGTAATTGGTCAATTGAAGGAAATCTTCGTGAAATAAAATCTCTTTATAAGAGAATTATAAAATTTAAAAAAATGAAAACAACAGATAAAATAATTATTATCGATTTAGAAGCCACATGTTGGCAAGGCGCAGTCCCGAGCGGACAGCAAAATGAAATTATTGAAATCGGATTGGCGGTCTTAGATACCGAAACTGGGGAAATTTCAAAAAACAAAGGAATTTTAATTAAACCCCAGCGTTCTAATGTCAGTCCGTTTTGTACTGAACTGACGACTATTACACAAGATTTGCTTGACAAAAATGGAGTAAGTTTTGAAGAAGCTATTGATTTGCTAAAGGACGAATACAATCCAGATTTATATACTTGGGCAAGTTACGGGCAGTACGATTTGAATATGCTGAAAAAACAATGTAAATCGTTTGGAATTCCGTATCCGATGGGAGAGGAGCATATCAATGTAAAAGAGCATTTTGCCGAAAAGTTTGGCCTGGTCAAACCAACCGGAATGAACGGCGCGCTTGCATTGCTGAATATTCCGTTAGAAGGAACACATCACCGCGGAATTGACGATGCTAAAAACATCGCTAAGATTTTGCATTGGTGTCTAAAAAACTAGAATGGTTTAAATCCACTCTCCAGCTGCATTATAATCATTTGGAAGATAAGTGAGATATTGAACCATTCGCGGTTTTTCTCCTTTATTTGGTGTCGCACAATGCGGAAGTGCCTGATGCCAAATAATAAAATCTCCTGCATCACCTACAATTGGTTTTGCTTTAAGAGTCTGCAACGCTTTTATTCTTGGATTTTCGTGAGGTTCTACTTCGTCTAGCCATTGATCAATTTGGTTATGAAAACCTGGAACACAATGAAAAGCGCCATCATTTGGCCCGCAATCAGTTAAATAAAGCAAGCCCTGAAGGCCAAAATTCAAAGGTTTTTTCAAACTCATATCCCAATGAAGCGGACTTCCCAGAAAATTAAAATTCTCTGTTTCAGGCGGATTAAAACTTACCTTATCAATCGTTTTGTAAATTTTAGTGGTTTTATAAAGCTGTTCATATGCTTTTTTTACTCTTGGAGAAAAACGGTTACGGTTTAAAGTTTTATGATCAGAAAAATTAAGCATAAGCCCTTTTTGATCTTCATGCCTTTCGTACCAGCTTTCCTTTTTATTAGGATCCATTTTGAGATATTCCCAAATGGCTTTTTGAGTGTCTTCGCAATCTTCTTTAGAAATGGCATTTTTGACTACAACATAGCCATTTTGATTCCAGAATTCTAAATCTTGTTCAGATAGGACATTTTCAGTTAAATCTTCGGTTTCGGGAGCAGTATCGCGTTTTCGGTTATTAATCCAAATTTTAAAAGTTTCAAAATCGGGTTTTTCGAAATATAAAAACTGCAAAGTATCTTCCATGCCAATGCCTAATTGGTAAAGGGTTTTTACCTCGTTATCCCAGTTGGCATTATTCGAATTGGAGCTTTCCTGATTTACGGTGCGTTTCCATATTTGTTCTAGTACATTCCAAGGCATAGCTTTCAGTTTTAGAGAAAAGCTAAAATAAACGATTTATGGTTTACTGTTCAAAGCAAAAATACCTGTTTTTATAAACTAAGAAAAGCTGTCTTAAATTTTAAGACAGCTTTTCTTTTGGGTTTATATTATTCTGATTTATTAATTGTTTCCGTAGATTTTTCCGTAAAGATCTTTATAAATCTCTTTAATGATTTTACGTTTCAATTTTAGAGTCGGTGTAAGTTGTCCACCATCAATAGACCAAACATCTGGAGTAAGCTCAAAACGTTTTACTTGTTCCCAGTGTCCGAATTTTTTGTTGATGCTTTCTACTTCTTCATCGATACGTTTAATTACATCTGGATTTGCGCTGATTTCTGCATCAGAACTTCCTAAAGTAATTTTATGGATTTTTGCCCATTCTTTTACAAATTCAAAGTTTGGCTGAATAAAAGCTCCAGGCATTTTTTCTCCTTCACCAATAACCATAATCTGCTCAATAAAACGAGATTGTTTCATAGCATTTTCGATCATTTGCGGAGCAATATATTTACCACCAGAAGTTTTGAACATTTCTTTTTTACGATCTGTAATTTTTAAGAAACCTTCGCTGTCAATTTCTCCAATATCTCCTGTATGGAAATAGCCATCAATTACAGCTTCAGCAGTTTTTTCAGGATCTTTGTAGTAACCTAACATTACGTTTGGCCCTTTTAATAGAATTTCTCCGTCTTCGGCAATTTTCACTTCTACATTACGGATTGGTTTTCCGACAGTTCCAATTTTAAAGCCTTTGTTTCTTTGGTCGTTTACGGCAATTACTGGTGAAGTTTCAGTCAAACCGTAACCTTCCATAACTGGAATTTCTGCAGCAGCAAAAACTCTCGTCAAACGTGGCTGTAAAGCGGCACTTCCAGAAACCATTAAATCTAGATTTCCACCCAAACCTTCTTTCCATTTACTGAAAATCAGTTTGCGGGCAATTTTTAATTGAAATTCATACCAAGCGCCATTTGCGCCGTATGGTTCATATCTTAAACCTAAATCGATAGCCCAGAAAAACAGTTTTTTCTTGATTCCTGTCAATTCAGCTCCTTTAGCATAAATTTTATCGTAAACTTTTTCTAAAAGTCTTGGTACAGCTGTTATTACAGTTGGACGGACTTCTTTTAAGTTATCACTGATTTTATCAATAGATTCTCCAAAATAAACCGATACGCCATAATATTGATAGATGTACAAAATCATTCTTTCAAAAATATGGCAGATAGGCAAGAAGCTTAATGCCGTGCTTTTTCCTGGATCAAACGGAATTCTTGGCGAGCTGTCTAAAACATTCGACACAATATTTTTGTGCGAAAGCATAACGCCTTTTGGTCTTCCTGTTGTTCCTGAGGTATAAATAATAGTAGCTAAATCATCTGTATGAATACTATCTTTTCTAGCCTCAACCTCGCTTTGATTGCTATCATCTTCGCCTAAAATCAATAAATCTGACCAGTGTTTGCAATCATCAATTTCATTAAAAGAATAAACTTCTTTCAATGAAGGCACGTTGGCTTTAATAGCATTTACTTTTTGTAAAACTTCTTCATCAGAAACAAAACAATAAATACTGCCGCTATGGTTTAAAATATATTCGTAATCTTCTTCTGCAATAGTTGGATAAATTGGAACGTTCTGCGCACCAGTCTGTAAGATACCAATGTCCATTACATTCCATTCAGTACGGTTATTTGAGCTTATTAAAGCAATTTTATCATCTTTCTGAACGCCCATGCGCAATAATGCTCTCGAAATAGCATTTGCTTTTGCAATATATTCCTCGCTAGATGTTTTTTCCCAGACTCCATTTTTTTTGGTTGCGAGAGCAACTGGAAGGTTGTAAGTTTCTTGTTGATAATAGGGAAAATCAAAAAGGCGTGTGATTGAAACCATGTTTAATATATTGAATTATTATTGCAAATTAAATAAAAATCGGGTATGATTTTTAAATTTATAAAATTTAATCGGAAAATTTACGGGTACTATTAAAATTCAACGAAAACGTTTTCTTTTTGGTAGAAAATGAGGGTAAAATTGAATAAATATTTAATAAGGCGACTGTTTTTTACAGTTTATTGAACGTTGTAATCTACGTATTCTTTCACTCTTTCGCCCATTAAGAACATTTTCTTCTTGACAAAATGAATAGAAAATTGAGAATAATACCATTCTTCGCTATCATTTGGTCTGTACCAGAAGGTATAAGAGGCACTGTTAAATCCTTCTTTGAATACAGGAACGCCTTCTTGTGTGCATTCTATTCCCCAGTTAATTTTTTGCTTGCTCAAATCTTCAGCCTGAATGAAACCTGTTCCATCAGGATTTAATACCGTAATAGGTTGTTTTTGATTTAAAGGAGCGTAAGTTCCAGGAATTGGATATCCGATAGTTGTAGTAATATAACGCTCTTTAGAATTATGAATAATCGGATCTACGTGAACTTGTGAATGCGATGGCGTAACAGCAAAGAATAAGCTGAAAACAAAAAGTAATTTTAAAAATTTCATTCTATGTAGGTTTAAGTGTTTTTGGGCTGAAAAAATCGAGTGGCTGATTTTTTGCTGGGCGAATATAATCCATTTTTTTTATAGAATGGAAGCTTAAAAATACAAGAATGAAATTTTTATGTTTTATTTATTTTAGGTAAGTTTTTACTCTGTAGAAAACTGATTTTCGAGTAATTTTTCTTTAAAATCTGATCTGAAAGTGTAAGCAAAAGTAAGCATCAAAGCACGTGTGTCTGATTTGTTGGTGCGGTGATTGCTAAACAAAAGCGTATTGTTTTTATAACCACTTTCTAAAGTGTTGAACATGTCGGTTACGACCAAGCCTAATCGAGCATTTCCTTTTCCGAGTTTCTGTTGAAATCCCATGTCAACATTATAAATTGGAATTCTTTTTCCTTGCGGAGTGGCAACGGCCGAGTTATAATTTCCGATAATCTGAAGTTTTCCGCCTTTCCACGGAACAAAGTTGTTGATCACTTTTCCGTACCAGCTAAATGCACTGCTTACAATATCTTGTGCTTGTGGTAAGTTGTCTGCGTTAATGTTTTGCTGAAAAGCTGTTAAACTAATATTGGCATCATAAAAGCCAACTGGTTTAAGGGTGAAAATTGTTTCCAAACCATACGTAACAGTGCTTCCAATATTTTGTGGCTGGAGCAAAACTACTCCATTGTCTAAAAGCTGTGCATATTGTCTAATTGCATCAGTTGCATTTCTGTAAAAGGCATTGGTTGAAAAGGAATAATTTTCCCAGTTTTTATTATAGCTTATTTCAGCAATATGAATAATCTCTGGTTTTAAGTACGGATTTCCTCCATGCGGATTCAATGCATCTGTAATATCAATAAATGGATTTAAATCATCGAGATCAGGACGATTAATTCGTTTGCTATATCCTAATTTGATAAATTCATCTGATTTTAAATTCAATTGCAAAGAAGCTGACGGAAAGAGTTTCAAATAATTATTGCTAAATCGGTCACTGTTATTTTGCGTTGCGCCAGTATTGGAAACATTTTCTGCTCGCAAACCTAAATTGTATTTCCATTTTGGGGTTTCGCTATCGCCAATATAAGAATTCATTAGACCATAAACGGCATTTATCTGTTCGTTAAATTCAAAAGTATTGGTCGCTAACGGATTTACAACATAATCACCATTAACCATATCAGCACTTTCAAAATCTGAATTAAAAAACCTGAAAGTCCCTTTGTAACCCGTTTCTATAATCGATTTTTCTGAAATTGGAAAAGTATAATTAACAATTGCATTAGAAATATTTTGGTTTTCATAATTGTGCGTTCGCTGTAATTGCGCGTCACCAATCTGTTGCTGGTATTGATCATAATTATAAGTATCAATATCAGTGTTTTCTCTGTGTTTTCCGAAAGAAGAAGTAATTGAGGTATTTAAACTTTTTCGGTCATCATCAAATTTTCGATCATAAGTAAAAGCTAGCTCACCAACTCTTGAACGTTCCAGTTCTAAAGAATGTCTTCTGTTGTTAGAGAAAAATGCATTAGCGCTTGTATTTACTTGCGTGTATAAAGTTTCATCATTGTCTTGAGTTTCGATATTTCCTAATGCTTCAAAAGAAAAGCTGTTTTTTTCATTAGGAGAAAAATCAATATTTAATTTCAAATTCTGAAGGCCTTCGGTTCTTTCATCATTTCTATTTTGATGAATGTAATGTTCGTCATCAATAAAATAATTTGTTCGGTCAGCATTTATTTTCTTTGTTCTTCCGGCAAAACGATTGTCATATCCTAAACCAAAATTCCATTTTTCTGTTTTATGGTTAAATAGAAGGGAACTATTGACTCTCCCTTTTGCTCCAAAACCTGCGCCTAAAGCTACAGCACCATTTGTACCGCTTAGATTGTTCTTTTTAAGCTTTATATTAATAATGCCGCTTTCGGCATTTGCATCATATTTAGCCGTTGGATTACTAATTATTTCGATGCTTTCGATGCTGCTCGCGGTAATCTGATCCATGTTGGTAATGGCAGAATTTTTTCCGTTTATCAAGATCATAGGAGATTTTCCTCTCAAGGTAATGCCGCCTTCAGCATCAACGGCAACAGTTGGAATACTTTTTAGCATATCTGTAGCGGTTCCGCCTGTTTGTGAAATATTCGAAACAGCATTAAAAATAAAGCCTTCGTTTGTTTTCTGAATCTGTTTTTTCTGTGATTTTACAACAACATCATTGAGTAAATTATTGTCGTTTTGCAATTTGATTGTTCCTAAGGAAATTGGATTTTCAGAAACTTTTACTTTTTGAAAAATGGTTTTAAAACCAATTAATTTAAATTGAAGATGATAATCTCCTGAAGGAACATTTTCTAAAGAAAAATTTCCTGAAACATCTGTTGTGGCATAATTAGCCGTTTTTGTTGAATCGGCTATGTTTTTTAAAATAACATCAACAAATTCAATGGGAGCTTTTCCATCAGATACAGTTCCTGTTATAGCATTTGTTTTTTGACCAAATGAAAATTGATTTGCAAGAAGGAAGATAATAATAAAGGCGGCGTTTTGGATCATTTTTTTCATGTGACAAAGATATTTATCACATCAAATGAGTCTTAAATAATAGCCTTAAGATATCATTAAGCTATTCTTATATGTTAATTAGAATTATAATGAATAATGAAAAAAACAGTTTTTTTTTCCTTTTAAAAACAGTAGTTTACCTTATGGAATCAAATTTAGCTTATCCTGATATTTTACTTCAATAAAATGTGCAAGCCGAAAAGCAAAAAAGTGGGTGTAAATTAAGACATAAAATTATGGAGACTGCTTTAGTTTTTAAAATAAATTGGTATAAACAATCTTGAATCCGAAGATGATGCAAATTACCGAAGAAATTATAATTAATGCATGTTGTAATTTTTGAGATTTGAGAACGCTTTTGGTAAACGGAATACTAAATAGTCCCGAGGCGATAAACATTCCTATTATAGAACCAATTCCAAAAATTAGGATATATAGTAATCCTTCCAATGGTGTTTTCATTTGCGAAATGACTAAAATAACCAAAGATCCGCTTCCTGCCAGACCATGAATTAGTCCAACACCAAAAGCTGTTTTGTAGTTTGTCGATCCGTCAAAATGGACATGCTTAAAAGAGGCAATTGGATGTGAGTGATAATAGGTATGAGCATGCATGTGCGTATGTGTAACCCCATTGCTATGCGTATGCTCGTGGCTATGGCAATACGTATGCGAATGTCTTTTTTTATATAATAATTTAAATAAACGAATTACGCCCAGTGTAATCAGCATTAAGCCAACCACAGCTTCGAGATAGCTAAATATGTTTTCGTTAATTGAAATTTTGAAGCCAATCATAATAACGCCTACAATAAAAATAGTGGCAGTATGGCCAATTCCCCAAAACATTCCGTCTTTAAGAGCATCTTTAATTTTGACTCTATTTGTAACAAGATTGTTAACAGCCAATAAATGGTCAGCTTCAAAAGCATGTTCTAGTCCGGCATAAATGGTAATTAATAATCCAATCATTTTAAATTTATAAATAGTTGAAGTAGGCTGCACAAGCGCCTTCAGATGAAACCATTGGTGCTCCTAGCGGATTTGAAGGTTTGCATTTTTTTCCGAATTCAGGGCATTGATTTGGTCTTTTGTTTCCGGTTAGGATTTGACCAGCTATGCACAAATTATCTGTCGTACTGTTTGTTGTTTTTATAGAAAACTTGCTATTGGCATCATACATTTTGTAATTTTCTCTCATTACAAGACCACTGTTTTCAATGGCTCCGATACCTCTCCATTCCTGAGTTCCAATAGTAAAAATTGTATTTACAACTTCTTTAGCTCTTAGGTTTCCTTCTTCTTTTACCAATCTTGTATATTGGTTTTCTACCTCATGTTTTCCTTGTTCTAATTGTAAAATAGTATGATAAATTGCTTGAACCATATCAGCAGGTTCAAATCCGGAAACAACAATTGGTATTTTGTGTTTTTTTGCAATAGGATAATATTCTTCCAAGCCTACAATCGTGCAAACATGTCCGGCGCCTAAGAACGCATGTATATTGCAAAATTCATCAGATAAAATAGCTTCCATTGCTGGTGGAACTAATACATGTGAAACCAATAAGCTAAAATTGGTTAAACCTAATTTTTGGGCGTGAAGAACCGCCAATGCATTACTGGGAGCGGTAGTCTCAAAGCCTACGGCAAAAAAGACAACTTCTTTATCTGGATTTTTAGAGGCAATATTTACTGCTTCCAATGGCGAATATAAAATTCGTAAATCGCCACCTTCTGCTTTGGCTTGCAGTAAACTTTTTGAAGAACCCGGAACCCGAATCATATCTCCAAAAGAACATAGAATTACGCTTTGCTTCATTAATTCAATCGCTTTATTGATTAACGAAATAGGAGTAACGCAAACCGGACATCCCGGACCATGAATCATTCTTATATTCTCTGGCAATAAATCCAGCAGTCCGTTTTTGACAAGTGAATGGGTCTGGCCACCGCAAATCTCCATAATATTCCACGGTTTTGTGGTTATTTTATGGATTTCATTGATGTAATGTTTAACTAATTCTGGATTTCGATATTCAGACAAGTATTTCATTTTAAACGATATTTAAAAGTTCAATTATAAATACCAAAGTAGAGTTGGGCTGAATTACCGGTGGCGCTCCCATTTCGGCATAAGCCAAATCATGCGGAATGTAAACTTTCCAGCGTGAGCCTTCGGGCATTAATTGCAATGCTTCCTGCCAACCTTTTATAGTTTGTAATACTTTCATTTTTTGAGGACCTGTATCTTTGGTTGAATCAAAAACATCTTCGTTTAATAAATAACCTTCATAAATTACATTGATAGTATCGGTAATTTTTGGTTTTGAGCCATTTCCTTCTGTTAGAATTTCATATTGTAAACCGCTTGGCAGAGAAATAATACCTTCTTTAGCCGCATTTTTAGCTAAAAAAGCAGTTCCGATAGCCGCATTTTTCACTTTTAATTCTTCCTGCAAAAGAGCGACATAATTATTGAAGATTTCGATAGAACGTTTTGTAGATATTTTTTCTCCTTTCTTTTCAAAAACAGATTTCATTCCGTCTACATAATCTTCATATTTAATTTCTTCAAATCCAATGTCTTTCAAGCTTAAAGCCATTACAACTCCAGCCGAATACGAAATTTTATCTTTTTCTACGGTTTTGCCTATATGTCCTAATAATTCAAGAATGTCCATAATTTATTTTTTTAGATGTAAGTAATGATTAAGTTGTCCAAAGGAGATGTTTTCGTCGTTTGGAGAAAGTGTTTCGTGAAAATGCAGTTTATATTTTGGCTTTAGATGATCAATAATCAAATCAACAAGAATTGAGTTTTGAAAAACACCGCCACTAAAAGCGATTTCTTTTAATTTTGAAAAGGCCGCTATTTTTTCTATACATTTTACCAAAGTAAAATGAAAATTAAGGGCAATCATCTCTAAATCTTTATTGGTTTGAACGGCTTTGGCAACTTGCAGTAAAAGTTTTTTTGTAGGCAATAAATGGGTTATTTTTTCATCTTTTAGATAATCTCTCAGTTTAATTTCAGATTTGTTAAAAGCATTTTGAGCCAGATTTTCCAAGTACATTCCAGCTTCGGCCTCAAATAAAATAGGTTTTGTAAATCCCAGAATAAAAGCAACAGCATCGATTAATCGTCCCATTGATGAGGTTTTAATCGAGTTTTCTTTAATGAGTTTACTATAAACTTTTAATTCATTTTTGTTAAAGTGAGAATGAAGATAACTGCTGTTTTTACTAATTGAAAGTGCAGCTATTTTTGGGTTTTTAGCCATTTGATCGCCTAAAATCCAAGCGAAATATTCCAGATGTCCAATTCGGGTTATAGTGCTGTGGTCATATTCATAAAATTCGCCTCCAAATATTTCTGTTTGGCTTCCAAACCCAGCTCCATCCCACACAACACCTAATATTTTAGATCTTTTCCAAAGTTTTTTTTCACTTAAAATAGCGGCAAAGTGCGCTTCGTGATGCTGAATTTTTACCGTTTCTACTTTTGTATCCTTATGTGAGAATGTCGAAATGATTTTGTTATTTTCATAGTTAGGATGCTGGTCGCACAGAACAGTTTTTGGAGAGAAATCAAAAAAATGCTGATAGTTTTTTATTTTCTTTTCGAATCTGTTATAAGTATCAAAATTTAATAAATCGCCAATGTATTCACTCGTATATACCTGATTATTTGGTGTTATGGTAATGGTGTTTTTTAAAGTAGCTCCAAGACAGATTAGTTTTTCTGAAGTGTTTTGTAAAAACGAAAAATCAATATTTGGAGCAAAACCTCTGGCGTGACGCAGAAAAATCTTCTGCTTATTTTTTCGTGAAAATTTAAGAACAGAATCGTCCTGTGAATTCTGAATTTCTAAATTATGATGCAGATAATAATCAGCGATAGGGTTTAGCGTTTTGATAGCTTCATCCTGATCAGCAAAAATTGACGATCCGTTGAAATTACCACTAGTAGCGACTAAAGGTTTTTGAAATAAATTTGAAATTAAATGCAAAATTCCAGAGTTTGGTAACATAGCTCCAATTGTTTTCATGTTTGGAGCGATCTGATCTATAGCTAAATCCAATTGTTTTTTAAGAGGTAAAATTACAATTGGAGCTTGGGCAGATTTAATGGCATTTTTTTCTGTTTTATGGCAGAATAAATAATTTTCGATTTGTTTCGTGTCTGGAAATAGTATTGCAAACGGCTTTGTTAGGCGTTTTTTCCTATTGCGTAATTCCTGAACGGTTTGGCTGCTTGTAGCATCGCAAAGCAGCAAATAACCAGATGTGTTTTTTACAGCAATTATTTTTCCTTCGTTTAATTTTTCTGCAATTGCCTCAAAAATTTCTTTATTGCTTCCTGAAATAATGGTGTCTTTATTATCTGTAAAAGAAATTTGCACACCGCAATTAGGACAGGAATTGGTTTGAGAATGAAATCGAATATCTAAAGGATTTTGGTATTCTTCAAGACATACTTCGCACATTTTAAATTTATTCATGCTCGTATTTTCTCTTTCAAAAGGAAATTTTTCTGCAATCGCATAACGCGGTCCGCAGGATGTGCAGCTAATAAAAGGATAATAATAGCGATGATTTTCTGGATCTAAAACTTCGTCTTTGCAATTTTTGCATATTGCAAAATCTGGAGTTAGAGGCGAATTGACAGAAATATTTTTCTCAGTAGGTTTAATAAAAAACAAATCAAACTTTTGCTCTATTGAAATTTCAGAGATTTGTATTTCGTTTATTCTTGCATTTCTTGGATGCTTTCGTCTAATTTCGGAATAAAATTCAGTTACTATTTTGTCACTTCCCTGCACAATTATAATTACACCAGACTCAGCATTAGATACATATCCTTTTAATTTTAATTTGACGGCCAGATTGTATACAAACGGACGAAAACCTACGCCTTGTACAGTACCAGAAATTTTTATTTGAAATGAAGGGTTCAACAGAAGTGATTATTATTTAATTTTAAATTTTTCTATTTGGTGTATAATTTGTTTGGTTACTTTTTCGATCGCAGCATCTACTTTTGGAGAAAGTTGCATGCACATTGGCTCCATTTTTAAAATGGTAATGGTGTATAAATAAATTTCGGGCATAGTATCTGTCATGGACAAGATATCGACCATATCTTTGAGTCCGAAATTGTGACCACTTAACGAAATGGGAAAATCTTCTGAAAAACGTGGTTTCAAAAGGGTGATTGTGCCTTCTTCCTTGCCATCCATTGTGGCATCTACAATAATTACCTTTTGATGATTTTCAATGTAGGGAATTAAAGTAAAGCCACCAGTGCCACCGTCAATAAAGGAAATATTCTCAGGAAATTGAGTTTTATCTATTCTGTTTATAAACTGAACGCCCACACCTTCGTCTCCCATTAAATAATTTCCTATTCCAAGTACAAGTATGTCATTGCCATCTGAATGAAATTGGTCTATTTTTTTGGTGCTAATTTCTGTTTCCATATTTGCAATTATAAATCCTTTGTTTGTACTGGATCTTGATTCGCTGTTTCTGTTTCCAGAAGTTCATTATTGTCTTTTTTGATTCTTTCTGTGCGAACAAATTTATAGCCACTCACCATAGCCGATGTTTCGCCCAAGCCTTCCAACCAATCGTGGAAGAAAACCAAATAGATATGAACGATCGCAAACAAAATAAAGGTCCAGGTAGTAAAATGATGAATCATTCTAACATTCAAATCTCCTCCAACTAAGTTGGTTACCCAGCCAAACATTTTAGGAAAAAACCAAGTCGAAGTGGGAGCGTACATGGCAAATCCGGTTCCAATCATAATAAGTCCCATAAAAAACATGACTAAATATGATGCTGCAGCCACACTATTGTGACCTACAGCTCCTGTAGGAGAACCGTGCGTTTCTTCGTTTTGTAAAAAAATGTCGAATTTAATTACGTGCCACATTCTTTTGAAGCCCTCTTTTTTGAACGGGAAGAAGACTCGCCAATTGGCATATTTATTTCCTTTAAAGGCAAAATAAACTCTCAAAATCATAACAGCAACTAGTAAATAAGCGCACATAAAATGAATTTCACGAACGTATCCAAACCAAAATTGGTCTGTAGCTTCTTTGGTAGAAATTAATCCTGGCGGATTACCAATAATAAACCCTGTTGTGACTAATCCTGTAATAGCCCAAGCATTTACCCAATGAAAAATTCGAATGGGTAACTGCCATATATAAGCTCTTTTATAATCGTTAGTTTTTTTTGACATGCTGAACAGTTTAAATTAAGAACCGCAAATTGTTATATCGTTTACCTCTTTTATGATAGCACCGTTTTCATCGTATAAGTGAACTGCGCATGCAATACAAGGATCAAAAGAGTGTATGGTTCTAATAATTTCTAGAGGCAGATCAGGATTTGCGATAGGGGTATTCAATAAACTGCTTTCATAAGGAGAACGTTGTCCTTTAGGATCTTTTGGTGATGCATTCCAAGTTGAAGGAACTACTTGCTGATAGTTGGCAACTTTAGCATCTTTAATTACAATCCAGTGGCTTAATGCCCCTCTTGGTGCTTCTACAAGACCAACTCCTTGTGATTCTTTTGGCCAAGTTAAGGTTTCCCATTTTTCTGTATTGGCCATTTTAGTATCGCCTTTTTTGATGTTTTCAATTAAACTATCAAAGAATTCTAAATTCCAAGTGGCTACCAATTGTGATTCTAAAGCTCTTGCAGCAGTACGCCCTAATGTTGAGAATAAAGCTCCAGCAGGAACTTGCAGTTGTGATAAAGCACGATCCACACTTTCTTTAAATTCTTCTCTTCCAGATGCATATCCAACCAGCATTCTTGCCAACGGACCAACTTCCATAGCATGACCTTTCCATCTTGGTGTTTTGATGAAACTGTATTTTTCATCGACGTTTAAATGGGTATAAGGAGGTTTTGGGCCTGTGTAGTTTATTTTAGTCTCTCCAGACCAAGGCTGCCTTCCCGAATTTCCGTCTCCTTCGTAATCATACCAGGAATTGTTTACGTATTCTTCGACTGTTTTTAAGTCTCTTAAATCTAAATCATGGACTTTACTTAGATCTTTATTCAAAATAACCCCTGACGGAAATTTGAAAGTATTGATATTTGTATTGTTATGTCCTTGAGTTGGAAAGTCACCAAAAGTCATAAAATTATGAAAACCGCCAATGGCTCCCCAGTCTTTATAATAACTCGCTATAGTAAGAACATCTGGAAGATATACTTGCTCTACAAAACGTTTTCCCTCTTCTAATAACTGTCTCACAAAAGCCAATCTTTCAGCATTTAGTCCGCTTGCGTCATCAAGATTAATAGAACAGGCCATTCCTCCAACTAAAAAGTTAGGATGCGGATTTTTACCCCCAAAAATGGCGTGTACTTTTACAATTTCTTTTTGCCATTCTAAAGCTTCAAGGTAATGTGCCGTTGCCATCAAATTGGCCTCTGGCGGTAGTTTCATTTGTGGATGTCCCCAATATCCATTAGCAAAAATTCCTAATTGACCGCTGGCAACAAATTTTTTCAATCTTTTTTGAAGATCAGAAAAATAACCTGGCGAACTTTTAGGCCAATTTGAAATAGATTGTGCCAATTGTGATGTTTTTACAGGATCAGCATTTAAGCCACTTAAAACATCAACCCAATCAAAAGCATGGAGATGATAAAAGTGAACGACATGATCGTGCATATATAAAGCTCCAAGCATAATGTTTCTCACAATTTCGGCATTGGGCGGAACCACAATTCCTAATGCATCTTCAACAGAACGTACAGATGCGGTTGCATGAGTTGCGGTACAGACGCCGCAGGTTCTTTGTACAAATGCCCAAACATCTTTCGGGTTTCTGTCTTTAACAATATTTTCCAGTCCCCTAACCATTGTTGAGGATAAGAACGCTTCTTTGATAGTGCCATCTGAAATTTCTACTTCGGCTCTTAAGTGTCCTTCTATTCGTGTAATTGGGTCTACAACTATTCTCTCTGCCATTTTATTTCTTTATAGATTATAAATCCTCTAAGTGTTTTTCGTTTTCAGTTCCTTGACTGATTCTTTGATTCAGTTCTTTTCTTTTTGATACATTCGAAAGAATAGCGTGAGCTCCAATACCCACAGCAACTCCGCCAAGTGCAACTTTACCAAGTGTATCGGCATTTGCCTCAATATTTCCAAGATTTATTGAAGAATCTCTAGAATAGAAACTTCCTGCATCCCAGAAATCATTGGCACTACAGCCAATACAGCCGTGACCAGATTGAATTGGGTAACTAACGCCACCATTCCATTTCATGTTTCCGCAAGCATTGTAAGTGCTAGGCCCTTTGCATCCTACTTTATACAAGCAATAGCCTTTTTTCGCATTTTCGTCATCAAAGTTTTCTGCAAATAATCCGGCATCAAAATAGGGTCTTCGGTAACAGCTGTCGTGGACTCTTTTAGAATAAAAAGCTTTTGGACGACCAGAACTGTCTAATTCAGGTAGTTTTCCAAATGCTACAACATGCACAATAATTCCGGCCATAACTTCACCAATTGGCGGACAGCCCGGGACATTTATTATAGGTTTGTCGGTAATAATTTTGTTTATAGGCACAGCTCCAGTTGGATTAGGTTTTGCGGCTTGAACACAACCTGAGGTAGCACAGCTTCCCCATGCTATTATAGCTTTTGCTCCAGCTGCAGATTCTTTAAGAATATCTAAAGCGCTTCGTCCTCCAATACAGCAGTAGTTTCCATCGGCTCCCATAGGGATTGAACCTTCCACACAAAGAATATATTCACCTTTATATTTGTCCATTGTGGCTTTTTTAGCAGCTTCAGCCTGATGCCCAGATGCTGCCATTAAGGTTAAGGTATAATCTAAAGAAATTTTATCCAGAATAATATCAGCAACAATTGGATGATCAGAGCGAATAAAAGATTCACTACAGCAAGTGCATTCCTGAAAATGCTCCCAAATAACGGGCAGTCGAGGAGTAGTTTCCAAAGCTTTGGCAATTTGACCAATGGCAGAACTTTGAACGCCCATATAGGCTCCAATGTAAGCAACAAATTTTAAAAAATCTCTCCTGCTGTAACCTTGTCTTTCAATACTATTGAAATAGGTTTCGTTTTCATTATTTTTTTCCTCCATCCGTTTCTGTTTTAAATTATAGATTAAAAAAATGCTTGGTTTTGTTTAAAAAGAAATTTTAAAATTATCTAAACATTTATGGTGTAAATGTGACAATTGTCAGTTTTTGAAAAATGTTTTGGTAATATCTTGTGAGATTGAAATATATTTTGAAAAAACGATAAATTATGCATGAACTCTCTGTTGTTACTTCAATTGTAAAAATTGCCGATCAGGAAGTGAAAAAAATTGGAGGAGGAAAAGCTCTTGAAATCTATTTGGAAATAGGAAAATTATCAGGTGTCGAAATGAGTTCTTTTCATTTTATATGGCCGCAATGTATTGTTGGGACTGTTTTAAATGAGGCAACATTGTTTGTTGATGAGCCTGAAGGAAAAGCAAAATGCGCCGAATGTGAAACGGAGTTTCATATTGATAAAAGCTTTGACAGCTGCCCAAATTGCAATAGCCCTTTTAAAGAAATCATCACGGGCAAAGAATTGAAAATCAAAAAAATAATCATTAAATAGCATAATTATGTGTACCACTTGCGGATGCAGTTCTGATGAAAACGAAATAAGATTTACTAAAATAGGAGAGAAATATTCTCATTCTCATTATGGACATCACCACCATCATCACCATCATGATCATGAAGATCATCACCATGACCATCACCATGATCATGATCATGAGCATGATGACCACGATCACCATCATCATAACGATCATTCTCACAGCCATTCTCATGAAATAAATATTGTACAGCTTGAAAAGGATATATTGTACAAAAATCAGCTGACAGCGGAGAGAAACAGAGGTTTTTTTGAAGCTCTGAATATTTTTTCTATCAATTTAGTGAGTTCGCCGGGTTCTGGTAAAACTTCTCTATTGGAAAGAACAATTGCTGATTTGAAAGACAAAATGGCTTTTTCAGTAATTGAAGGAGATCAGCAGACGACCAATGATGCCGATAGAATTCATAAATTAAATGTACCAGTAATTCAAATCAATACAGGGAAAGGTTGTCATTTGGATAGTGAAATGATTGCAAGAGCAGTAAAAGAGCTCAAACCCGTTTCCGATTCTATTTTAATGATAGAAAATGTTGGCAATCTAGTTTGTCCAGCGATGTTTGATTTAGGAGAACTAAAACGAGTTGTAATTATATCAGTTACGGAGGGTGAAGATAAACCACTTAAATATCCGGATATGTTTTTGGGATCGCAAATTTGCCTGATCAACAAAATTGATTTATTGCCTTATTTGAAATTTGATTTGGAAAAACTAAAAGAATACGCAAAAAAAGTGAATCCGCATTTGACTTTCTTTGAGGTTTCTGCAGCATCAGGCGAAGGCTTATCTGCCTGGTACGAATTTTTAACGCAATCTATAAAAAAATAAATATGTGCTTAGCAGTTCCTGGACGACTTGAAAAAGTCACATTAGAACTTGATGAAACCTTTAGAATAGGAGAGGTCTCATTTGAAGGGATTATTAAAGAAGTCAATCTGGCTCTTGTTCCAGAGGCTAAAATTGGCGATTATCTTTTGGTTCACGTTGGTGCAGCCATTGGTATTATTGATGAAGCCGAAGCCAAAAGAACAATGGAGATTCTAAAAGAAATGGGCGAAGAGATTTAATACTTTTAAAATGGAAAAAAAATCTGAAGTGATTCACCTCCACCACGGAAGCGGAGGTGAACATATGACTAAATTACTAAATGAGGTAATATTTAAGATCTTAAAAAATGATATTTTGGAAGTACGCCATGATGGCGCATTTTTAAATTTAAGTGGAAATCTGGCTTTTTCAACTGATAGTTATGTTATTTCTCCAGTATTTTTTAAAGGAGGAAATATTGGCGAGCTTGCCGTAAATGGTACAGTGAACGATCTTTCGATGTGCGGTGCGGTTCCAAAATATCTTTCGTTGGCTTTAATTATTGAAGAAGGTTTTTCTTTGGATGAATTTACCGAAATAATTAAATCTGTTAAACAAGCGGCTGATAACGCGAATGTTCAAATTGTCACTGGAGACACAAAAGTTGTAGAGAGAGGAAAAGGAGATAAAATTTATATCAATACTTCCGGAATTGGAATCATTCATGAAAAGACAGATATCAAAACTCGAAATATTAAAGAGAATGATGTTTTAATCATAAACGGAGCAATAGCTTCGCACGGAATGGCGATTATGTCTGAGCGTGAAGGATTGGAATTTGATAGTGATATTTTGAGTGATACCACTAATTTAAACCATACAGTTATAGAATTAATAGAGCAGTTTGGAGACAAAATTCATTTTTTAAGAGATGCAACCCGTGGCGGATTAGCTTCGGTTCTACATGAAATATCGACAGAAATTAATTTGGGGATTTCACTTTTAGAAGAAAACATAAAGGTAGAAAATCAGGTAAAAAGTGCTTGTGAGTTGTTAGGATTAGATCCGCTTTATGTGGCAAACGAAGGGATTTTTGTTTGTGTCGCTGCACCCGAAATTAAAGATGAGGTATTGAGAATTTTGCAAAAAATAAATCCAAATGCATCAGAAATTGGTTTTATCACTGCTGAGCATCCTTCAAAAATAATTATTGAAAGCGCTTTTGGAGGCAAAAGAGTGGTAAATCCTTTAGTGGGAGAACAGCTGCCACGAATCTGCTAGTATTTTTATCGCCATGAATTCACGAATTTCATTAATTCTATTTTTGTAAATAAAAATTTGTGAATTGCTTCGCCTATTCGCTATCGCTCGAGTTGTGGCGATAAAAAAAAACGCCCGATAATTTCGGGCGCTTTTAGTAAAAATATATTTTTTAGTTTTTCTCAATCCATTTTCTGGCATTAACAAAAGCTTCGTGCCAAGGCGTAACCTCGTCATTTCTGTCTTTTGGATAATGCGCCCAGTTCCATTGGAAAGTCGAACGCTCAATATGAGGCATCATTACCAAGTGTCTTCCAGTTTTGTCACACATCATTGCTGTGTTGTAATCAGAACCGTTAGGGTTTGCAGGATAACCTTCGTAAGCATATTTAGACACAATGTTGTATTGATCTTCTGCGTAAGGCAATTTGAATTTACCTTCTCCGTGAGAAACCCAAACTCCTAAAGTGCTTCCTGCCAACGTCGATAACATCACAGAATTGTTTTTCTGAACCGTTACAGAAGTAAAGATACTTTCGTGTTTCTGGCTTTCGTTATGGTGCATTTTTCCGTGAACTTCGTGCTCTGGATTAATCACTTCCAATTCCATAAACAATTGGCAACCGTTACAAATTCCGACAGATAACGTATCTTTTCTTTTGAAGAAATTATCTAAAGCTGTTTTTGCTTTTTCGTTGTATAAGAAAGCTCCAGCCCAACCTTTAGCAGAACCTAAAACGTCAGAGTTAGAGAATCCTCCAACCGCTCCAATAAACTGAATATCTTCAAGCGTTTCGCGACCAGAAATTAAATCCGTCATGTGAACGTCTTTTACGTCAAATCCAGCCAAGTACATTGCATTTGCCATTTCACGCTCAGAATTACTTCCTTTTTCACGAATAATAGCCGCTTTTGGTCTTGGTTTAGAATTGTCGATTTCTGGTTTTTTTCCTGTAAAATGTGTTGGGAAAGTATAATTTAAAACCTGATTTTTATAGTTTTCAAAACGTGCCTGAGCTCTTCCGTTTTTAGATTGTTTTTGATCTAATAAATAAGAAGTTTCGAACCAAACGTCTCTGTATGTCGGAATATCTAAATTCCAATTTCCGACTTCTAAAGTAGCTGTAGAAGTTACAGAACCAATTTTGAAGAATTCAACATTATTAGCTTTTAATTTAGTTTCAACAGCTGCATCAGATTTAGCTTGGAATACGATTCCGATGTTTTCTGCGAAAAGGATTTTCAATAAGTCTTTTTCCGCGAAAGCGCTGAAATCAATTTTAGCTCCAAGATTAACATCAGCAAAACACAATTCTAATAAAGTAGTGATTAAACCACCGCTTCCGATATCGTGACCTGCTAAAATTTGGCTTTCGCCGATTAATTCCTGAATTGTATTAAATGCATTTTTGAAGAAAGAAGCATCTTTAATTGTAGACGTTTCGTTTCCAATTGTATTTCTGATTTGTGCAAAAGATGAACCTCCAAGTTTGAAATCATCTTGAGACAAATTGATATAATAGATTGAATCTCCGTTTTTCTGTAAAACAGGTTCAACCACTTTTCTAATATCTGTACAGTTTCCAGCCGCAGAAATAATAACCGTTCCCGGCGCAATTACTTCATCGTTTGGATATTTTTGTTTCATTGAAAGTGAATCTTTTCCTGTTGGAATATTGATTCCTAATTCAATTGCAAAATCTGAACATCCTTGTACAGCTTCGTATAAACGAGCATCTTCACCTTCGTTTTTACAAGCCCACATCCAGTTTGCAGATAATGAAACTCCTTTTAACTGATCTTTAATTGGTGCCCAAATCAAGTTTGATAATGATTCTGCAATTGCATTTCTAGATCCAGCAACTGGATCAATCAAAGCCGCAATAGGAGCGTGCCCGATAGAAGTTGCAATACCTTCTTTTCCTAAATAATCCAGAGCCATTACTCCAACATTATTTAAAGGCAATTGTAACGGACCAGCATTTTGTTGTTTAGCTACTTTTCCTCCAACACAACGGTCAACTTTATTCGTCAACCAGTCTTTTGAAGCAACAGCTTCTAAACGTAAAACATCTTTTAAATAGCTTTCGAAATCTGTAGCGATGTAAGCAACATCAGCATATTTTCTGTCAACCGTTTTATCTATCATAACCGTTTTTGGAGAACTTCCGAAGAAATCTTCTAAAGCATAATCCATCGGTTTTGAACCATTTGTTTTAGATTCGAATGTAAAACGGTGATCTCCCGTTACATCTCCAACCTGATACATTGGCGAACGCTCTCTGTCAGCGATTCTTTGTAATGTATCGATATCTTTTTGACCAATAACCAATCCCATTCTTTCCTGAGATTCGTTACCGATAATTTCTTTTGCAGAAAGTGTTGGGTCTCCAACAGGCAATTTATCTAAATCGATTAAACCTCCAGTTTCTTCCACCAATTCAGAAAGACAGTTTAAGTGTCCTCCCGCTCCGTGATCGTGAATAGAAACAATTGGGTTATTGTCACTTTCCACCAAACCACGTATCGCGTTTGCAGCACGTTTTTGCATTTCTGGGTTTGAACGCTGAATCGCATTTAACTCAATTCCTGAACCGAAAGCTCCTGTATCTGCAGAAGAAACCGCAGCACCACCCATTCCGATTCTATAATTTTCTCCACCAAGAATTACAATTTTATCGCCTTCTTGTGGTTTCTTTTTAATTGATTGATCTAGTTTTCCGTATCCAATTCCACCCGCTTGCATGATTACTTTATCGTAACCAATTTTACGGTTTTCCTCTTCGTGTTCGAAAGTTAAAACAGAACCTGTAATAAGCGGCTGGCCAAATTTATTTCCGAAATCAGAAGCTCCGTTTGAAGCTTTGATTAAAATGTCCATTGGCGTTTGGTACAACCATTTTCTTTCTTCAACAGCATTTTCCCATTTTCTGTCTTCTTTCAAACGAGAATATGAAGTCATGTAAACTGCAGTTCCGGCTAATGGCAAAGATCCTTGTCCTCCCGCTAAACGGTCACGAATTTCTCCTCCAGATCCTGTTGCAGCTCCGTTGAAAGGCTCTACTGTTGTTGGGAAATTGTGTGTTTCGGCTTTTAATGAGATAACCGAATCAAATTCTTTTATTTCGTAAAAATCAGGTTTGTCTGCCGATTTTGGTGCAAATTGCTGCACTTTTGGTCCTTTTACAAAAGCAACGTTGTCTTTGTAAGCAGACACAATATCGTTAGGATTTTCCTGAGATGTTTTTTTGATTAATTTGAAAAGAGAAGTCTCTTTTTCTTCACCGTCAATCACAAAAGTTCCGTTGAAGATTTTGTGACGGCAGTGCTCTGAGTTTGCTTGAGAGAAAGCAAAAATCTCAGAATCCGTTAATTTTCTTCCAAGTTTAGTCGAAAGATTGTTTAAGTAATCAACTTCTTCTTCGCTTAAAGCTAAACCTTCTACTTTGTTGTAAGTTGCAATATCATCAATCTCCAAAATTGGTTCTGGCTGAATGTTGATAGTGAAGATTTCTTGATCTAATTCATTGAATTTTTGAGAAAGCATTGGGTCAAAATCAGTAAAATCTTCCGTTGCAGGATGAAATTCTTCGATTCTGATAATGCCAGAAATCCCCATGTTTTGAGTAATTTCTATAGCATTTGTACTCCAAGGTGTAATCATAGTAGCGCGAGGACCAACAAAGAAACCTGTCAATGCAGATTTTTCGATCTTACTTGCGTCGGCAAAAAGCCAGTTTAATTTTGAAATGTCTTGAGCTGAAATTTCGTTTTGCGTTTGTACGGCAAAAACAGTTTTGCTTTGGTTTTCAAAGAAATGGATCATTTGTGTAGTTTGTTGTATTGAGCTGCAAATTTAATGTAAATAAATAGTAAGCGCAAATTTGAAAACGATCTCTTTTCAAAAAAAATGAAATTGCTTTTTTCTTGCATTTTTTCTACCAAAAAGACGCAATATCAAGAGGTTTCGGTCTATGAGAAAATTTAAAGATTTAGTAATTTTTCTTTTTTGATATGTTCTGTAATATTAAACTTTTAGAAAGGAAAAAGTGAAAATTGAAATGATGCAATTTTGGTGTTTATACGTGGGCAGATCTGCAAAATTTACGAAACGCAGAAAGTGATAAAAAATACGTTTCTAAAGAAAAATCTTTCACAGATAATGAAAAAAGCGGCAATTTGCCGCTTTTTTGGTTGATGAAAATCTAATTTTTAATTAATAATAACCTTTTTAAAAGCTGTTTTTTCTCCTTTTATAATTTTAATAATATAGATTCCCGTTGGAAGATTATGTACAGAAACTTCTGGAGAAGTTGTGTTTTGTTGTTCGAAAACTTTCTGACCAGAGAATGAGAAAATTTCAATAGAATAAGGGCTATTTACAATACCTGGCTGAATATTGAAATTTCCATTAGACGGATTTGGGTAAATTGCAATTTCGCCTGCAATGACTTCTTCTTCGATTTCAGGAGTCTGAACCATTTTGCTAGCTAAGTTGTTGCAAGTATCCTGAGAATACGAATCCCATTGTGCGCTTAAATTGAATGTTGTGCTCGGAGAAGTCACAGTCGATTTTCTTCTTAAAGTAACATCGATGGCAAAATTGGCTGTTCCACCATTAAAAGTTCCAATGATATCAATTAAAACACCGTTTTTAAATAAACCTACAGCATCATTTCCGTTAAAAGTCAGTTCGGTTGCTGTGGTCGAAATATTGGCCGCGCTTGTAGAGAAACAGCTTGATGACATAGAACTGTTTACAATTACAAATTTGCTTCCAGTTGTTAAAGTTCCGCTTAGAGCCAATCCAGTGCTCCAAGAACCAGCACCGTTTGTTTGTTTTTTGATTGTATACGCAGACAGATTAACAGAAGCTCCAGTATTGTTTGCAATTTCTAAAGCTTTGTTGTTTCCAGAACCTTCAATATATTCAGAGAAAAGAAGATCGGTTGCGGTTCCTGTTCCACTGCTGTCTGTTGTAACGCTTATTGTATTGCTTGATGCAGAAGCATTTCCTGCAGCATCTTTTGCTTTTACATAAATAGAATAAGCTGTTGAAGCGGTTAAACCTGTAATTGTTGTATTTGTGCTGGAAACAGTTGTTTTTAAAACACTATTAGCATAAACATCATAACCTGTAACGGCTACATTATCTGTTGAAGCTGTCCATGAAAGTGTAATTGAGGTTGCCGTTTTTGATGTTGAAGCCAAACTTGTTGGTGCGGTTGGCGCTTGAGTATCGCCAGAAGGAGTTCCGCCCCAAATTTGATTTACATATTCTGGATGATCAATAAACGGATTACGATTATTTTGGCGTGAATAGATTGCATTGTTTCTAGCGATTTCTCTTGCGCTAACGGGGTCTTGTGCATGCCAAGCCAAAAGCATATTCAAGAAAGCTGTTGTAAAAACTTGGTTGCTCGAACCATTAAACATAGCATAAGAATAACCTGCAACAGTGTTTTCGTATCGTGTTGCAAAATAGAAATACATTCTCGCGATATCGCCTTTAAAATCATTTATTGGTTCGAAAACCGTTCCCGAATATCCAGAAACAGCACTTGATCCTAATTTGCTTCCGTTTTGAGAAGTGTAGGTTGCGGAGCTTACATTTCCGTGAGGATAGTTGGAACGTATTCCGTTTACTTTTCCATCGGTTGGAGTTATAAAATGGGCATCGGAAACCATTGGTGACTGTTCATTAAAAACAGATTGCGGAATAATGTGTTCTCTATTGTAGCAATCGCCTTCAACAGAATAGCTACCACATCTTTGAGTAGTTCCAGTTGTATAAGTGTACGGATCTGTTCCTGATGGATTTTCAGAATACATGTCTAAAACAGTTCCGTCATTTTCGTAAAAATTGTCAACGTCAGAGGTTTGATAAGTAGTGTACAAACCTGCATATCCATTATCCGTATGACCTTTAATAATGTTATACAATTGTGTTTTTAAAGTATAGCCCGTTCCTGTTGCAGTGCTGTAATATCCAGACGGAATTTGGGCAAAACCAATTGCAGTAAACATCAATAACAGTAAAAAGTAGTTTTTTTTCATAATTAATAGTTTTAAGATTTGGTTGAGAAAACCATTTTAAAAACCTGATTGTTAAGTTTTTAAAAATGTGTTATAGCAAATCTACTACTTTTATGAAAGCAATACGTTAAGTGATGTTTAATTTTAGATATATTTTCTTACGATGTTTTTTTATTTGCCACGAAGGAGCTAAGACGCAAAGTTATTTCGGCACATTAGATTTTCGTTCCAGTATTCTGTAGAGACGCACTGCAGTGCGTCTAACGTATTGTGGATATTCGTTGCGTAGACGCACTGCAGTGCGTCTCTACGATATACTTTGTATAAAAAAATTTGTGCCTTAGCGTCTTTGTGGTAAAAACTACTTTTTAGGAAAATCTTGACTTTGATAAGCACCCAAATCTGGCGGAGAAGTTCTTGTAATTCCTAGAATATCTGTTGGAATTATATAGGCCTGATTCCCTTTCGCGAAAGCGGCAGAAGTTTTATCGATATTAAATTTATTCTGCGAAACATTATAAAACTTCGGATTTTCATTCAGAATAATGTTGTTGTAATGTTCAGTATCGGTTTTAAATTGATAATTAGGATTTGTAGTTGAACTGCTGAATTTTAGTAGACAATTGTTTAATTGATATACAAATGGAGCGCTTGTATTTTTATCTAAATTAAATTCATTTGTAGCCGAACCGTAAATAATGCAATTATTAAAAGTTGCCTGAGTAAGCGGATTGGCTTCTGGAGTTGCTCCTGCCAAAGAATTACTTAAGTTAACCGCAAATTGAGAAGGTGTCGACCAGTTATTGTTGAAAGTGCAATGTGTAAATTTGTAGTTTCCGCCATAAACACAAGATAGACTAGCTAATCCAGCATAATTAATGACTATGTTTTCTCCATTAATTTGTGCATTTTGAGCTAAGATTCCGTACTCAACACAATTATACACTTGAGTATTTTTAATTTCAATTGTATTTAATGGACTTCTGAATTCTAAACCAGTAACAGCATTTTTTAAAGTCAAATGATTGATAGCATGATTGGTGCTTCCTTTTTCAAAAATAACCGATTTCCACTGTCCTGGAATATCAGAGTAAAGCGATTCTAAACGATCGCCTTCAAAAATAACTTCGTTTTCGAGTTTATCAGTTTTAGAAGTTGTTCCATTAATTTGAAGTGAAGCATTATTTCCGACATATAAACCAGAATTGGCGTGAAAATGGATTCTTGAGCCAGCTTCAAAAGTTACTGTTTTGTTTTCGGGAACTCCTGCGTAACCATAAATTACGTAAGGTTTGTCATTTGTAAAAAGAAGTTCGTTTCCGTTTGTTGGATCATTTTCACTCAAATAAAATCCGTCAACCTCTTTGCCGTCAATTTTAATTTTTTCCTTTGTTCCGTCTGGATTTTGATTTGGATATAAAAATACAGCATCTTGAATTAAGGTTACCAAAGCTACCTCCTGCAAATTAGCACCGCTGTCAAACTGAATTTCATCAGTATATAAAAAATCTGTTGGATTGGCGTCTGTAATATCTGCTGTAGTTTCTATAAAAATGTACAAACTGTCTTTTGCTAAAAGCGTAACATCTTTATAAATCTTTCCTTCGTTGCCGCTCATTCCGTCAACCGTCATTCTGTATTTGGAGTTTAAGCCTTTTTTAAATTGTACAGTCGGAATCGAAATATCATTTTTACTTCGGTTATAGACTTTCAATTGATAAGTGCTTGAACCAATGTTTTTAAAAACAGTATCTAAATAAACGGTGTCTTTTGAAAATTTTAAATCTCCAGAACTGGCAACAGTATCAAAGTCAGTTCGGCAAGAACTGAATGCTAGAATTATTCCGAAAATAAAAAGTACAAAGTATTGACGCATTATTGTTTCTTTTTTGCCACGAATTACACTAATTTTCACAAATTTTATTTCAAATTAATTCGTGTAGATTAGTGTAATTCGTGGCTATATCATTTTTTAATTTTTTTAATCTGTGTATCCCGATAGCTATCGGGAGTGGCAAAAAAAAGCCAAAGATTGATTTTGATTGTTTTTGTAAAAATAACAAAAAACCTACAGGTTTGAAGTTGATTTTTAAATTTTAGAATCTGATTTTAGATTTATGTCTTATCTTTCTTTAATTTTACGTTTTTAAAGTTTATTTTAATGAATTATACAAAAGAACAGATTTTAGCGCGCTGTAATGAGTTTTCTAAAAACACATTAATGGAAACGCTGAAAATTGAATATATCGACGCCGGAGAGGATTTTTTAACTGCAAAAATGCCTGTAAATCCAAGCGTTCATCAGCCAATGGGATTATTGCATGGAGGTGCTTCTGTTGCTTTAGCAGAAAGTGTTGGGAGTGCGGCTTCTTTCTTTTTTATTAATCCGAAAGAGCAGGAGGTAAGAGGCATCGAAATTTCGGCAAATCATCTAAAAAGTATTCGTGAAGGCTATGTTTTTGGAACAGCCAGAATTATTCACAAAGGAAGAAGCCTTCATCTTTGGGAAATTAAGATTACCGATGAAGAAGGGAACTTGGTTTCGCTTTGCAAATTGACGAATATGGTTTTGGATAGAAAGAAAAGTGAGTAAATTATGAATTCATTTTTCTTAAAAATTAAAAATCATAAAGAACAGAATTTGCCTTTTGTACTTTATTCAAAACCTAACTCAACAAATTTTGTTGGGATTTTACAACAGAACAATAATTTAAATACCGTTTCTGATTACAGCGAAAAAGGATTTGTTTTTGCTTCTTTTGATGAAAAACAATTAATCCTGATTCCTGAAAATGAATCGGAAATTATTACTGCCGAAAAAGAAAAAACTTCTTTCGAACCAATTGAAATAGACGATTTGAGTTTTGATCCAGAAGCTAAATTTCAGTATGAATATTTAGTGGCTCAAGGAATTCAAGCCATTAAAAATGAAGAATTCAAAAAAGTAGTTTTGTCAAGAAGCGAAGAGGTGCCTTTGGCTGAATTTGATTTTATTGAAACTTTTCAGCACTTGGTTCAACTGTATCCTGCTACTTTCTGTTATTGTTTCTTTCACCCGAAAATTGGACTTTGGATGGGAGCAACGCCTGAAAAACTTTTAAAGGCAAACGGAAATGTTTTTGAAACCATGGCTTTGGCGGGAACGCAGAAAGATAATCAGGAAACAGAAATTGTTTGGCAGCAAAAAGAAAAAGATGAACAGCAGTTTGTAACCGATTTTATTGTGAAAAGACTTCGAGAATTTACAGCTTCGGTTGTGGTTTCTGAACCTTACAGTTTAAAAGCAGGATCGATTTGGCATATTAAAACGGATATTTCGGGTGTTTTAAAAGATAATTCAACTCTAGAAGAAGTGGTTGATACTTTGCATCCAACACCTGCCGTTTGCGGACTTCCAAAAAAGAAATCGAAAGCATTTATTTTGGATAATGAGAATTACGATAGAACTTTCTATACTGGTTTTCTAGGCGAATTAAACAGCACTTTTGCTGGAAATAATTCAAGTTCTGATTTATTTGTAAATTTACGATGTATGCAGATTCAGGAAAATAAAGCCATTCTGTATATGGGCTGCGGAATCACAAAAGAAAGTGTTCCCGAAAAAGAATGGGAAGAAAGCGTGAATAAATCAATGACGATGAAAAGAGTCTTGAGAAAATAGTTTATAAATTGTTTCAAGTTTAAGGTTTCAAGTTGTCAACAGAACTTGAAACCTGAAACTTGAAACCTGAAACTTGAAACCTGAAACAAAAAATAAATGAAATTAGACATATTAGCCTTCGGGGCGCATCCAGACGACGTAGAATTAGGTTGTGCTGGAACCATTTTAAAAGAAGTATCACTTGGTAAAAAAGTAGGTATTGTAGATTTAACGCGTGGTGAATTAGGAACGCGCGGAACGGCTGAAATTAGAGATCAGGAAGCAAAAGACGCTGCGGCCATTTTAGGAGTTCTAGTGCGTGAAAATTTAGCAATGCGCGACGGGTTTTTTGTTAATGATGAAAAGCATCAATTAGAAGTTATTAAAATGATTCGCAAATACAAACCAGAAATTGTATTGTGCAATGCAATCGACGATCGCCATATTGATCACGGAAAAGGGAGCAAATTGGTTTCTGATGCTTGCTTTTTATCGGGTTTAATGAAAATTGAAACTTCAATAGACGGAGTGAAACAGGAAGCATGGAGGCCTAAAGTAGTGTATCATTATATTCAATGGAAAAATATTACTCCAGACTTCGTTGTGGATATTACAGGATTCGAAGAAAAAAAGGTGGAAGCGATTATGGCTTATAAAACCCAGTTTTATGATCCGAATTCAAATGAACCTGCGACGCCAATTACGAGTAAAAACTTTTTTGAAAGCCTAAATTATCGTGCAAAAGACTTAGGAAGACTAGTTGGGAAAGATTTTGCAGAAGGTTTTACAGTTGAAAGATGTTTGGCAGTCAATAGCTTAGAAAATTTGATATAATTTTTATGAAAATTTTTCATTTTTTTCTTTGTAGAACTCAACCTTTGTTCTATATTTGCACTCGCTAAGCAGAAAAATGGTGGTTGTAGCTCAGCTGGTTAGAGTAGCGGTTTGTGGTGCCGCGGGTCGCCGGTTCGAACCCGGTCAGCCACCCAGATTTAAAGCCTTGAAGAAATTCAAGGCTTTTTTTGTTTTCTGACGAAAACTAAAAAAAGTAAAATTCCAATTTTTTGAAATTGCTTCGCCTATTCGCTATCGCTCGGGTCCAAATTCCAACTCATTGCAGTTTGAAATTTGGAATTTTTTATTTTGAATCTAATCTCAAAGAGTTTGGAATTTGGAATTTTTAAAATATTGGAAATTAAAAAAGCACAACTGCTTAAGTTGTGCTTTTCTGGTGGTTATTATATTTGGTTTATGTATTATTGAATTTCTTCAAATGTAGTACCTTGTTTAATATCGCCGGTTTTGTAACCTTTTTTAAACCAATACATTCTTTGTTCTGAAGTTCCATGGGTAAAAGAATCTGGAACTACATGTCCTTGCATTTTACTTTGAATAGCATCGTCTCCAACAGCGTTTGCCGCACTTAATGCTTCCTCGATGTCGCCAACATCTAGATTTTCTTGATTGTAATGTGCCCAAACACCAGCGTAGAAGTCAGCTTGTAGTTCTAAAGCAACAGATAGTTTATTAGCCTCGGCTTCACTTTTTCCTTGCTGTTCCTGACGCATTTTTGCAGACGTACCAAGCAAAGTTTGTATGTGGTGGCCAATTTCATGTGCGATAACGTAAGCAATGGCAAAATCGCCACCTTTTGCGCCAAATTTACTTTTTAGCTCCTCAAAGAAACCTAAATCCATATATACTTTTCTATCTCCCGGACAATAAAAAGGACCAGAAGCCGATGATGCGCCTCCGCAGGCAGTTTGTACGCTACCTTTAAAAAGCACTAATTTTGGTTTTTCGTAGGTCATGCCATTTTCGGCAAAAACTTTACTCCAAATATCTTCATTATCTGCTAGAACAACTCTAACAAAATTCCCCATTTCTTCGTCTTCCTTGCTTAAAGGAGCTGCAGCTTCTGTCTGTTGGCCTTGACCGCCTTGCATTTGCTCTAAAATTGGTGCTATCTGCTGGCCAGTTTCGCCACCAAAAACATTAAGCAGTAAAACAATGATTCCGATAACTCCACCACCAATTATTGCTTTACCTCCGCCGGAAATTGATCTTCTGTCTTCGACATTATCACTTTGTCTTCTGCCTTGCCACTTCATATTGAATTGTTTTTATTTTATGTTTGAAACGTTGTACGAATTTATAGATTTTTTATGATAAATTTTACAATTGAAACGCTTATGTTTAGTTTTTGGTCACACTTTTCAGTGCCAGCAAACAATCTGAAACTGAAAACTGCGACTGCGACTTAAAACTAAAATTTATCCCAGCCATTTAATTAAAGCTTCTTCAACACTTCCTTTCATAATTGGTTTAGAAATGTAATCGTCCATTCCAGCAGAAATGCATTTGTTGCGTTCTTCCTTTTCTGCGCCAGCAGTAACGGCTATTATTGGAACATCGCGTCCTTTTTTAGTATTTCTGATTGCTTTGGCAGTTTCGTAACCATTCATAATAGGCATCTGAATATCCATAAAAATAATGGTCGGATTAATTTTTTCAAATTGCTGAATGGCTTCATATCCATTTTCACATTCGAAAATAAAAGCATTATTGTATAGATTTTTTATAATTGTCTTAAGAAGAAGCATGTTTACTTTGTTGTCTTCCACAATTAAAAAAGTAATATTATTGCCGTTTGTTTCTATTTCATCAGAATCCAGATTGATGTTTAAACTTTTGAGTTCGGCATTGTATTTATCATTAATACTCTGGTTGCTTGTTTTTAAATTCAAATCAAAGAAAAAAGTGCTTCCTTCGTCAATTTTGCTTTCTAGTTGTAAACGGCTTTCCATTAAAGCAAGCAACTGATTAGATATGGTTAAACCAAGACCAGTTCCTCCAAATTTTCTTGTTGTAGAACTGTCTTCCTGAGAAAAGGCTCTGAAAATTTTCTTTTGATTTTTTTCTAATATGCCAATTCCGGTATCGATAACCGCAAAACGAATAACACAATTGTTGTTTTTGTTTTTTTCTAAAACGGAAACATTTAATTTGATGGAACCTTCAGTTGTAAATTTAACTGCATTAGAAAGCAGATTAATCAAAATTTGTTTGATGCGGACAATATCTGTCCAGATATATTTTGGAACTTCAGGGTCTATATTCAACTCAAGTTTTAGATTCTTTTTGTTGGATTCGTATATAATTAAATCAAAAATTTGTCCTAAGATTTTTTTGATATCATATAAGTCAATAAAGAGCTCTAATTTTCCAGCCTCAATTTTTGAGAAATCTAAAATGTCATTAATAATTTCAAGAAGAGAATGAGCCGATTGATTTATTGTGGTCATGTATTTTTCTTGAATTTCCTCCAAATCTGTTTTCATTAATAAATGTGTAAAACCAATAATTCCGTTTAGAGGAGTTCTAATTTCGTGAGACATATTGGCTAAAAAGTCAGATTTTGATTTGCTTGCGGCTTCTGCTAGCTGTTTGGCTTTTATGGCGTCTTCGATTTCTTTTTTGCTTGTAATATCAAAATAAATTCCGCCAACAAATTCAATTTCATCATCTCGCTTAATTACATCTCCAAATTCTTCTATCCAAATATACTCTCCGCTTTTGCGCTTAATGCGATATACATTATGCAAAGGCATTCCGTTTTGGAGATTATCGATTTGATTGTTAATTACATCTTCTTTATCATCAGGATGAATTAACGACAGAAAAGACAAATTATTTTCAATAAATTCAGATTTTGAATATCCTGTAAGGTTTGAGACTTCATCGTTTAAGAATATTTTGGTCGAGAAAGCATCAAATTTTGATAAATAAACCGTTCCAGGAATATTATTGGCAATCAATTTGAATTTTTCCTCGCTTTGGATAATCTTGGTTTCATTTCGGTTTCTTTCTAATGCAGACGAAATGTTATTTGCTAAAACCTGAAAGATATTAATTTCGTCTTCAGACCATTCTCTTTCTGTCGTGCAATCATCAAAGCCTATAAAACCAGTGAAAATGTCATTTATGTAAATTGGTAAAATTAAAATTGACTGAATTTCGTTATCGCTCAGAAGCTTTTTGAAAAAACCATCATTAAGATTTCGCGTTAGCGTATTTAAGATTTTTCTCTGCGATGCAGCATCGTATATCTCTCGCAGATTTTCTTCGGTCATAGATCGCAATGGCGTGATCTGATGCGTAACCCCTTCACGTGACCATTTGTATTTCTGGCTTACAGTATTGTAAATAGCATCTTTTTCGTAGTAATACATATGATCTACTTTGGCTGCTTTTCCAATAATGTTATACGTTTCCTCAAACATCTGATGAGTAGTTTTGCTTAGCAGGAACTTTTCGGTACACAAAGAAAGTGCAGACAAAAGCTGACCCTTAAGTTCTAATTTTCTTTCTGCCTCCAATCGCATTTGTGAAGAAATGGCAAGCGAAATTACATCTGAAATAGTTCTCGCATAATTAATGTCTTCATTATCCCACTCGCGTTTATGTTCGGTGCTTTCAAAACAGACAACTCCCGCCAATTGTCCTGTTAAGAAAATAGGCACATCCAGCATTGATTTTATGTTGTTTTTTGTAAAATAAAGCTTTTGAAATTCAGATGTTTCCAATTTGTTGAATACATCTGGAGCATTTATGATGGCTTTGTTGTTTAGTGTTTCAAAATAAATAGGATAGGATTCTTTTTTTAAAATATTTTTGTCACTTACGCTTTGATTGTCAAGGCTAAAAAGATTTTTGCAGGTAATGAGGTCGTCGTCATATTTCCAGAAACTTACACGATTGACATCGCTTATTATAGCAGCTTCTTTCAGTATTAAATCAATGATTGTGTTTAGTTCGTCATATTTGCTAAAGTCTGTAGTAGATAATTTCTTGGTCGAACTATTATAAGCTTCAATTTTTTTAAGACGTCTTTTTTTCTCCTTTTCGATATTCTTTTTCTCGGTAATATCTCTTGCAATTCCAGAAAAGCCAGTTGTTAATCCTAAATCATTTTTGCGTACAATGATCTTTTGCGAAATCCACATTTCTTCGCCGTTTTTCTTCAGAATTGGAATTTCAATAATTGGATAATTATTTTCATTTAGCACCAAATTTTCATAGAAATCTACGGCACTGGTGATATAGTTTTCGTGAATAAAATTTGAATAATGCTTTTTAATGATTTCATTTTCAGTATAGCCAAGAGTAGAAAAGCCAAATTCATTGATGAAAGTAAAATGGCCTTCGGCGTCAATTTCAAAAATGATATCGGTCGCGGTCTGAATTAGATTTTTGTATTGATCCTGAACGATAACCTGCTCCGTAACATCTTGTCCGATACTGATGATTAAATCTTCTGAGAACTTTTTATCTTTCCATTGGATATATTTGTATTCGCCGCTTTTTGTTTTTAGTTTCCTGATGTACAGCTTGTTTTCGTGGTTTTTGATTGGATCTAATTTTTCTTCTGAATCCTCGGTTAATTCCCAGAATTTTACTCCCATAACTTCTTCAGGCTGATAGCCTAAAATAGGAGTTATGGTTTCGCTGCAAAAAAGAATTTCGCTTTTTTGATTGGAGGCTATTGTAAGTGAATTTCCTTTGTGAACTATTTCATTTGCAAACCTAAAATTGTCGCGATTGTTTAATAAAACAGCATATTTTACCTGATTTATAATGAAAATTAGAATGCAGAAATTAAGCAATAAAATGGAGGATTTTATTGGAATAAGATGAAATGCTAGCGTGGCAATTAAAAAAGCAAAGGTTAAGCCGACAAAAGTCCAGTAAATTTTTATAGGCTTGAGGATGTTGTACGAAAAGAAAAAAGAAATAAGGAAAACAATAATCGGTACAACGTCATTTCTTAAGGTAACAATGTTGTAGGCGACATAACTAATATAAATAAAGAAGCAAGAAATAAAAATCTGTTGGATTTGATCTCTTACCCATTTGATTCTATTTGTTACAGTGTAAATGAAAAGAACAAAAATGCCAATGAGAACATTGACTACCAATAGGCTTTTGGGTCTAATTTTGAAGATTTCATTGATAATTTCGATAACAATTACCGCAATGCCAAAAAATAAAATATAAAGCTGATATTCTCTGCTAACAGTATCTTGTTCTTTCTTTTTTTCTATGAAATATCCAATTTTTGATTTGATTTTGAAAAATTGATAGACCAAAAGCGACAGAAAAGCAAAGAGCGATAATCCTAAAACAATAAGTTTATGATTATTGTAGAAAATGATATCAGGATTAAATACATACCATCCGGTCATAATTGATTCAAAGGCACTTCCACTAGCGGAAATTCCTGAGATAACCGAATTGAAAAAACTACAGTTTGCGACCATAGAATTTGGGGTATGTTAGTTAAGTAAATAGCGTTTTGAAAATTCTTAAAAAGAAGTGGTTAGGTTCTCTATAATTAAGAATTTTCTATTTTAATCTACATTGTATTTTCCGATTGAATCAATTGAATCTTCTTCTTCAGATTGTGTTCCAAAAATGGCAAAATATGTAGCATATTGCATTGAACTGTTAAAAACTGCAGTAAATATTACTCCTACACAGCATGCTACAAGCCCTACTAAAGCACCCAAAAAACCTATGATGAAAAATGCAAATATATTTAGCGGATTTTTAGTAACTATAATAATGCTTGCTTTTAAGGATTCTATTCCTGTTAAATTTCCAAAGATAATTAGAGGGGTTGATAAATAAACGAAATAGGATATAATGTAGGGAATTGCAAATGCAATTAATTCTCCAAAGGGAATATTTAAACTTCTAATTAAATTAGAAAGTAAGTTTCCTGTAATAGCGGCAATAATAGCTGCGATGAAAATCTGTGCAAAATATTTTCCTTTGTAATAGCAGAACATCGTAGAGACATTAAATTCAATATCTTTATCTGCAGAATCTGCCATTTTTAAAAATCCTGCGCCAAAAGGAGCTATTAATGCTGCTAGCACAGAAAAGCCAATTGTTTGAACTAAAAGTTCAACAGCTGTAAAATTTTGATTTGTAAATTCCTTTAGATAATCTTCCTTTAGACTTTCAATTCCAAAATAGGCAATCATTATTCCTATATATGCCATCACAATGATAATGGTTAAGACCAAAATGATAAGTCCCGAATAAAGGGCTATTTTTTTATAGTTTTCGAAAGCGTGGTTAAAAACTGTAGAAAAATCAAGGGAAAAGCCATTTTTTTTAATGTCCTCAATTTGATCACGTGTAGATTTCATTTGTATGTAGAATTGTTTTATAGACTTATAATATTTGAAAGGTATCTTGACGTAAATATAATATTTTTAATCAATTCTGTATCAAAATCTACAAAACATTCCGAAATGTTTTTAACTGATTTATAGCCAGTCTAAAATCCTTTTTATGGAAACTAGTTTATTTTTATATGGTGCATAACGCATAGGTAAATCAAGCCAGTTTGCTTTTTTTACAATTGCTTTATGGTGAGAGAATGTGTCGAAGCTTCGTTTGCCATGATACGCACCAATTCCGCTATGGCCAACACCTCCAAAAGGCAATCTGTTATTAGAAAAATGAATAACAGAATCGTTGATACAGCCACCTCCAAAAGAGTATTTTGAAATTAATTTCTGTGTAAATGAATTATTTTCGCTAAAAACATAAAATGAAAGAGGCTTCTCATAACGGCTGATAACCTTTTCGATGTCGTTTTCATTTTCGTAAACTAAAATCGGCAGAATGGGACCAAAGATCTCTTCGGCCATAACTGGACTATCTAAATCTGGCTCTTCAAGAAGCGTTGGTGCGATATAAAGTTTGTTGGCATCGCTTTCTCCTCCAAATAAAATATGCTCATTTTGAATCATATTGGTCAGTCGGTACCAGTTTTTTGTATTTATAATTCTAGCAAAATCAGGAGATTTGTCAATTTTCTTGCCGTAAGCTTTGATGATTTCTTCAATTAAATATGAAATGAAATTCACCTTCATGTTTTTCTGAATCAGAATATAATCGGGAGCAATGCAAGTCTGGCCAGCATTAATAAATTTTCCCCAGACAATTCGTTTGGCCGCAAGTTTTAAGTTGGCAGTTTCATCTATAACGCAAGGATTTTTTCCTCCCAATTCGAGTGTTACCGGAGTTAAATTTTCAGCTGCCGCTTTTGCAACAATTTTACCTACAGCAACGCTTCCAGTAAAAAAGATATAATCCCAACGCTGTGCCAGCAGTTTATTAGAAACTTCGATTCCGCCTTCAAAAACTTCAACATGATTAACATGAAAAGTTTTTTCTATAATTTTTGCAATTACGGCAGAGGTATGAGGTGTAAGTTCAGAAGGTTTTAAAACTACTCGGTTTCCTGCAGCTACTGCAGCAACCAAGGGACATAAAGCAAGCTGAAAAGGATAATTCCAAGGAGCAATGATCAATACGTCTCCGTAAGGTTCTTTGTAAATATAATCGCTAGAAGGGAAATTAAGAATTGATGGAAGGACACGTTTAGGTTTGGCCCATTTATTAATATTTTTTATAACATCTTTCAGTTCTGAAATGACGTAATTGGTTTCGGTCAAAACAGCTTCGAATTCAGGTTTTTTAAAGTCATCGTATAAAGCTTTTACGATTAAATCTTCGCTTTTCTGAATATTGTACAATAACTTTTTTAGAGTTTCCTTTCGATATCCGATGTTGTTTTTATAATCCATTTTCCGATTAACTTGAATTTTTCCTATGCAAGTTAATTTATAAAATTTAAAAACTTAACAATTAAATCATAAAAATCATACAGCATTCCAAATCGGGTCGTCTGGAGTTGGTGCGATAATCGTAATGTTTTCTTTAGAAACAGGATGTATAAAAGTTAGTTTTCTCGCATGAAGATGTATTCCGCCATCGGGATTGCTTCGGTCTGCACCGTATTTAAGATCACCTTTAATTGGAGAGCCAATTGCAGATAATTGTGCGCGAATTTGATGATGACGCCCAGTATGCAAATTGATTTCCAACGCCGTATAATTTTGAAGTTCTTTGATGATTGTATAATCTAAACTGGCTAATTTGCTGTCTGGAACTTCTTTTAAATGTGCTTTTGAAGTATTGTTTTTTTCGTTTCGTTTTAAATAATGAACCAGTTTTGCTGATGCTTCACGAGGTTTATTTTTTACAACAGCCCAATATGTCTTTTTAGTTTCACGATTGCTGAACAATTCGTTCATTCGAGATAAAGCTTTACTGGTTCTTGCAAAAACTACAATTCCTGTTGTAGGTCGATCCAAACGATGAATCACCCCCAAGAAAACATCTCCAGGTTTGTTGTACTTTTCTTTAATATATTCTTTCACAATATCAGACAAAGGTTTGTCGCCTGTTTTATCGCCTTGAACAATATCGCCCACACGCTTATTAACCACAATAATGTGATTGTCTTCATGAAGTATCTGTAAGTTATTTTTATTTGAAACAATTTTCATATTAGAATTTCGAATTATTTGGCTAAAGCCCTATAATAGCTTAAAAATAAACCTCCAGCTAAAGCTGGAGGCAATTTATATAAAAACTTTGAACCTTTGTTCCTTTGCCTCTTTGAACCTAAAAACTTAGAACCTTAGTATCTTAAAAAAAAATTAATATTGTTCATTAGCATTAGGGAAATCACTAGACTTAACATCAGCTGCGTATTGCCCGATTGCTTTTGTCATTTCTTCGTAAAGATTTAAGTAACGACGAAGGAAACGCGGACTGAATTCGTTATTCATTCCCAACATATCGTGAATTACTAAAACTTGACCGTCAACACCGCCGCCAGCTCCAATTCCGATAACTGGAATAGAAATGCTATCAGCTACTTTTTTAGCAAGAGCTGCTGGAATTTTTTCCAAAACAACAGCAAAGCATCCTACTTTTTCAAGCATTTGAGCATCTTCGATTAGCTTCTCAGCTTCTTCTTCTTCTTTTGCGCGAACCGTATAAGTTCCGAATTTATAGATAGATTGAGGAGTTAGCCCTAAATGTCCCATTACTGGAATTCCAGCATTTAATATTTTTTTGATAGACTCTTTAATTTCTTTTCCTCCTTCAAGTTTTACAGCATGTGCACCACTTTCTTTCATAATTCTGATAGAAGAACGTAAGGCTTCTTTTGAATCTGACTGATAACTTCCGAAAGGTAAGTCAACTACAACCAAACCTCTTTCTACAGCGCGAACTACAGAAGAAGCATGGTAAATCATCTGATCTAAAGTAATAGGTAGAGTAGTTTCGTGACCCGCCATTACGTTTGATGCCGAATCACCAACTAAAATTACATCAATACCAGCGGTATCAACAATTTTAGCCATTGTATAATCATACGCAGTCAGCATAGAGATTTTTTCTCCATTGCTTTTCATTTCAATTAATGACTTTGTTGTGATTCTTTTATAATCTTTTTTTGCTACTGACATTTTATTGTTTTTTTGATAATGTAAAAGTATTGAATAATTGTAAAAGGGGAATCAGCAATAATAGAATATTTCGACAGAAAATAGTTTGCCGTCTTTAAATTGTAGCTGAATTTGTCCATCTTCTAAATTTAATGAGTAGTGATGTGGAGTTTTTAGAGACGTTTCAATATAAGTTCCATATTTTTCGATAAAGTCTCTTTCAGTGAGCTTATAATCAAAAATGGTTTTTGAATTGAGAATAAATTTGTTGTTTTCATTTAAAAAAACTTTTACAATTTCAACCAGATTTTTGCTTTCATCTACAGAAACTTCCAAATCGGAATAATAATAAAAAGTATCACTTAAATAAATGCCACATCCGTCTTCCATGGTTTTCTTTTTTAAAGGCTGATTATACAGTTTTAAAAGTTCGCTAAGTGGAAGATTGAATGTTTTGGTTTTCACTCCTTTTAGTGAAAATTCTGCTTTTTTAGAGATAGCTGTAATTTCATCAAAAGTCTTTTGTTGTCCTAGTTTCCTAGCTAAAAGTTCATTTAGTTCTGTTTCCGAAATTAATTTTTCATCATTAATCTGCTTTACAACAGCAGAATAACGCTGATAAGCAGGTGCTAATTTTTTGTAACCACTATTCCAGGCAAGCTCTACAATTCGTTCGCTTAGTGTTTTTCTTTCATTTATTTTTGAAACATCCAGTTTGTCAAATTCATTAATTAATTTGTCGAAATCAGGACGTTGTCCAATATATTTTCTTTGTACAAATTTGTTATATTCATCTCTAAATGTACCGCTGATATTCACCCATTCATCTTGGCTTTTAGGGTAATAATTTACAGGAACAGGATCTCCAGTAAATAAAATTTCTCTGATTTTTGAAGTTTTATCAGGCATTGCGCGTGCTTTCAAGCCGGCAGCTAAAACAAATAAATGAGGGCTACCATAATAATTATCGCCACTTTCAATGATTGGGTTTTCTTTATCTTTTGTTTTTATATCAGATGCATTGAGTGTTTCTGCAATATATTTTGCCTCAACATAGCCTTCAGAAAAATTATCAGATTGTATTTTATACCATCCGTTTTCATTTTTAGATAGTAGTTTTATAGATGCTCCATATTTAAAATAGCCCAGAAAATCAGATGATTTGTTCTTAGAAGTAAATAATCTTGTGTCCGATTTTATATAGTATATTTCTTGAGAGTGCAGTAAAAAAGAAGAGCAAAAAGCAAATAGAAAGTAAAGTTTTTTCATGAATGTTTCTATATTTTTTTGCCACGAATTCCACAAATTAACACTAATCTATATAAAAATAATTCGTGCTAATTTGTGGAATTCGTGGCAACTTAAATTTTAGCAATCAGCCATATTTACGGCAACTGCAAGACCTCCTTCAGAAGTTTCTTTATATTTTGAATTCATATCTTTTGCTGTTTCCCACATTGTGTTAATCACTTTGTCTAGAGGAACTTTAGCATTTTTAGAATCAGTTTCTAGAGCTAATTCAGCAGCATTTATCGCTTTAATGGCACCCATTGTATTTCTTTCGATACAAGGAATCTGAACTAAACCGCCAATAGGATCACAGGTCAAACCTAAATGATGTTCCATTGCAATTTCAGCAGCCATAAGCACCTGAGCAGGAGTTCCGCCCATCAATTCGCATAAAGCTCCCGCCGCCATTGCAGAAGAAACGCCAATCTCAGCCTGGCATCCGCCCATTGCTGCAGAAATTGTAGACCCTTTTTTGAAGATACTACCGATTTCGCCGGCAACCATCAAAAATTGTTTGATTTCTTTTTCGCCAGCACTATGGTTTTCAATTACCATATAATACATTAAAACGGCCGGAATTACTCCAGAACTTCCATTTGTTGGAGCTGTAACAACACGTCCTAAAGAAGCATTTACTTCATTTACGGCAAGCGCAAAACAGCTAACCCATTTTAAAATTTGGCGAAATTTAACTTCGGTTTTTCTAATTTCTTCCAACCAGCTTTGCGGGTCGGTATAATTCGATAATCCGATTAGGTTTTGATGCATGTCAAAAGCTCTTCTTCTTACATGAAGTCCACCAGGAAGAATACCTTCCGAGTGACAGCCTATGTACATGCATTCCAGCATAGTATTCCAAATACGCATTAGTTCAGAATGCACTTCGGCTTCTGGACGCATCGAAATTTCATTTTGATATACAATTTCAGAAATTGTTTTGTTTTCAGTAATTGTATAATTCAATAATTCAGCTGCGTTTTGAATTGGGTAAGGAAACGCACATTTTATTGCTTTCTTTTCTTTAGCATTGGTACGCTCTTCTTTTACAACAAACCCGCCTCCGATAGAATAAAAAGTTGATTCATATTCAGAGTCATCAGATTTGTAAGCTGTAAATTTTAATCCGTTGGCATGAAACGGAAGAAAGTCTTTGTTGAAAACAATGTCTTGAAGAAAAAAGAACGGAATCACTTTTTGGTTACCCAAATTGATTTCGTTTGTAGTTTCGATTTTTTTAATAATTCCTGCAATATCTTCAACAGGAATATATTCAGGGTCTTGTCCGCTCAATCCGAGCATTACGGCAAGATCTGTTGCGTGGCCTTTTCCAGTTAAAGAAAGTGAGCCATATAAGTCGACTTTTACTCTAGTAATATCGTCTAAAATTGCTTCGTCTTTGAGCTCTTCAAGAAAACGTTCAGCAGCACGCCAAGGGCCTAAAGTATGTGAGCTTGAAGGGCCAACGCCAATTTTAAGCATATCAAAAACAGAGATACATTCTTCCATTGTTCAATTTTTATTAAGACAAAGATAATCGAATAATGCAATTATGATTATTTTTTGAATGTTAATCTTGCATATTTGTTAAAAAAGATATTAAAATTTAATAATTCGGCAACGAAATAAATTTAAAACCTTAATATGCGCTTTACGTAAAAAGTTAGCTATTTTTAGGTATTTTTGTAAAAGAACGAGTTGTAAAGAATACTCGATTCGTCAATATTAATACTTCATGGATTTTGTTTGAATTCTGAAAAATGTCTTTTTACAAATTATAATGCCACAAGAAGATAAAGTTACCATATGATAGAATTTTTCAAACATCTATTACAAGAATTCGAATTACCTTTAAGTAACCCTGTATTAATTTTTTCATTAATACTTTTTATAATTCTGCTTTCACCAATTTTACTTAAAAAGATTAATATTCCAGGAATTATTGGGCTTATTATTTCAGGAGTTATTATTGGACCTCACGGATTAAATATTTTGGCAAAAAACTCTGCAGTCGATTTATTTTCGACAATTGGACTTTTGTATATCATGTTTATTGCAGGATTGGAATTGGATATGAATGAGTTTAAAGCCAACAGAAATAAGAGTTTACTCTTTGGTCTTTTTACGTTTATTCTGCCGCTTTCTATCGGGTTTCCAGTTTGTTTTTATTTGCTTCAATATGATTTTAATGCTAGCTTTTTGACAGCAAGCATGTTTGCAACTCACACTTTGGTTGCGTATCCTATTGTCAGCAAATTGGGAATTGCTAAAAATCAAGCCGTTGCCATTACCGTTGGAGGAACTATTTTGACCGATACTGCCGTTTTGATTATTCTGGCCGTAATTATGGGAAGCGCTCAGGGCAATTTAAATCAAGCATTTTGGGTAAAACTAATAATTTCTTTAGCTATTTTTTCTGCCATAATGTTTGTAATTATTCCACGTGTTGCAAAATGGTTTTTCAAGAAATTAGAGAGTGAAAAACATGCCCATTATATTTTTGTGCTTTCTGTGGTTTTCTTTGCAGCCTTTTTGGCCGAAGTAGCAGGAGTAGAGCCAATCATTGGAGCTTTCGTAGCAGGTTTGGCATTAAATCCGCTTATTCCGCATTCTTCTGCTTTGATGAATAGAATAGAGTTTATTGGAAACTCATTATTCATTCCGTTCTTCTTGATTTCAGTGGGAATGTTAGTTGATGTCAGCGTTATTTTGAGCGGACCAACAGCTTTGATTGTAGCAGGAACTTTAAGTGTTGTGGCCATATTCGGGAAATGGATTGCAGCATTTTTTACTCAAATTGTTTTTAAATACACTAGAACCGAAAGACAGCTTATTTTTGGATTAAGCAGTGCACACGCTGCAGCAACTTTGGCGGTAATTCTGGTGGGTTATAAAGCTAAAATTTTAGACGAAAATATCTTAAACGGAACCATTATCTTAATCTTGATTACGTGTATTGTAGCTTCATTTGCTACTGAAAAAGCCGCTAAGAAAATTGCAATCTGCGAAGAAGAATTTTCACATGAAGATACAGAAAGAGACCAAATTCTTGACGAACATATTCTGATTCCGTTGGCTAAAACTTCGGCGGCGGCGAGTCTGTTAGATTTTGCACTTCTGATAAAAGATAAGAAGTCATCAAACCCAATTACTTTATTGACGATTGTTCCTAATAACAATCAGGCGGAAAAAAATATTTTGAAGTACAGAAAAGCAGCTGATAAATTTGTTATTCAGGGCTCTGCTTCAGAAGTTAAAATCAATACCATTGCCAGAATTGACCACAATCCTGCGAGTGGAATTGCCAGAACTTCAAAAGAAATTATGTCTGATATTGTGATTGTAGGATGGCCAAGAAAGACAGGATTTATTGATAAAATTTTTGGAGAAAATGTAGATTCTATAATCAATAATGTCGATAAGACTTTGTTTATCTGTAGATTTCAGAAAAATTTTATTGAAGAAAAAAGACTGGTTTTTATCTGCCCTCCATTTTCTGAAAGAGGCGTTGGTTTTCACTTGCTTCTTCAGAAAATATGCCGTCTATCACAAGAATTAAGCATTCCGATTGTGCTTCATGCCGAATATAAAACGCACGAAACCATTCAGCAGATTGCTAATAATTTAAAACTAAATGCAAAATTAGGATTCAAAAATGTTTCGGATTGGGAAGATTTTGAAAGTATCTCAGACGAAATAAAACCAACCGATTTAGTTGTCTTCAACCTTTCTAGAAAAGGCTCTGTTTCGTATCAGTCTATTTTTGATAAATTGCCACAGAAATTCGAGAAATATTTTGACAGCAATAATGTGATACTGGTCTATCCGCAAGACGATCGCAAAGAAAGCGCAATGGATGCTTACGAAGATTTTACTGCATCACCTTTAGCAAAAGGAATTGAAGCTATAGAACAGATTGGACGAGGCATTGGAAGTATTTTGAAGAAAAATTAGGCAATCTTTAAAAGCTGCAAACCAAATAAATGAAACAAAAACTCCTATTAATTGTATTGATAGCAATTACTTTTACAGTAAGCTCACAGAATAAGATGAAAAGCACAAAAGAACTTATTGATAAAGCCGATCCAGGCTGGCCAATTGTGGAAGAGTGGATTAAAACCGCAAAAAATAAAGTAGAGATTCTACCAGTTGATCAAGCGAGAGCAAGCGAGACATTATATAAAACCCAAGTTACAACAAGGTCAACTATGGGAGCTGTAATTTTTATGACAGGTGGTCTTTTAATAGACGATGGCTGGATTAGAATTTTAGGTTCTGGAAGTTCAAAATTTAATAGAACGTTACCAGATTGGAATAAAGGAAAATCATTTAATGAGTTTGGAGAAACGCCAAGTTTCCTGCTGATTGCTGATGACGCCATTGGCGGTTTTTATTTATTGAATGGAGGCGGATTAGGAAGTGATCTTGGAAAGATCTATTATTTCTCGCCTGATAATTTAGAATATGAACCGCTTGATATTACATACTCTGAGTTTTTAGGTTTTTGTTTTAGTAATGACTTGGATAAATTCTATGAAGGGAATAGATGGAATGGATGGCGCGAGGAGGTATCGAAATTAAAAGGCGATGAAGTTTTTAATTTTTATCCATTTTTATGGACAGCCGAAGGAACTGATATCAATAAAAGCACAAGAAAAATTATCCCAATTCAAGAACAGTATAATTTAAATCTTGATTTGCGTAAACAAATTGGTTTGGGACAATAAAGCTTGAAATAATTTCAAAAGAACATAAATATGAATCACAATGCTAAGTCAATACGTCCATTTATAGGTTCTAAAAATTTTGAAATATCAAGAAGCTTCTATCGCGATTTAGGATTTGAAGAAACGGTTTTAGAATCTAATTTTTCGGTTTTTAAAACAGGAGAAATCGCTTTTTATCTTCAAGATTATTATGATAAAAGCTGGATTGAAAACACGATGATTTTTCTAGAAGTTGACAATGTTGAACGTTATTATCAAGAGCTTTTAGCTTTGAATCTTCCCGAGAAATATGAAGGAGCAAAATTAACTCCGATAAAATATTTAGATTGGGGAAGCGAATGTTTTCTTCATGATCCAGCTGGAGTATTATGGCATTTTGGAAAGTTTAAATAGGCAATATTTTTTGCCACGAATTGCACGATTTCCACCAATTATTATTCAAATTATAGAGTAGATAAATTCGCGTAAATTTGTGAAATTAGTGGCAAGCAAAAAAAATCATCTCAATCCAAAATCACCCAAAACGCGCGTTGTACTTTTACGCTGATACCAATCATTATAAACCAATTCTAAATTTTTGACTTCAAATTCTCCAAAATCATAATCGCGGAATTTCTCTGCAATTTCAATTAATTTTTTCGGATTATGAAGCTTTTCCTGAAAACGCATTATGGTAGAATGCGCTGTTGAAATTTCATATCGGCTGTCTATAGATTGCTGTAATCCCGAATTTTTGAAATTCTCTCTAAGCCTGTTTCGTAAATTATTCAACGTTTCATCACTTGGAAATCCCTGAATCATAATGGCCGAAGGTGAAGCGGTTATGCCTTTGTAGTGAATTTTTATTTTCTCAACATCAACCATACTTCTGCAGATTACTTCGATATATTCGTTTGGTGAGATCTGATTTAATGTAAATTTATCCGAACAAGAAATAATCGACATTACCGTAATATGGATATCTGAATCTGGATAAAAATACTGTTCTGGTTCTGCTTTTTTCAATTCATTAATGAAAGTTTGAATATTAGCTTTAATTTCATCATTTGGACGAATAAGCAACGTAATTCCGAAACGGGAATCAGACTCATTTTTAAGTTCAGAGTCAATAGAATATTTTCCTGCCGAAATGATTTCAGAAGATGTTTTATAAAGCTGATTGTAATGTTCGGTTAAATTCATTTCTGTATGTTATTCTGCTTCAAAAATCGATTTTAGAAGCTTTTGTAAATCATGTTTATTGTTTTCTCCGCCACCTTTCCATTTCCCAATAATAATACCGTTTTTATCAATAAGAACTTTGTGAGGGATTCCGCTAACGAAATAATCTCTATCTATAGAACTGTTATTTTCTAGGATAGAAATGTGTTTCCAAGATTCGATTTTATCTTTTTCAATGGCCTTTTTCCAAGCATCCGATTTTTCATCTTTTGTAATGCTTATAATTTCAAGGCCTAGCGATTTATAATTTTTGTATAGTTCTCTAATATACGGCAATTCTTCACGGCAAGGAGCACACCAGCTAGCCCAGAAATCAATTAAAACATATTGTTTGTTTTTAAAATCGGCAAGCGAAATGTCTTTATTATCAATGTCTTTCAGGTTAAAGTAGGGAGCAGGACTTCCAACTTTGCTTTGGTTAAAATATCTTAATTTCTCGGACATTTCTTGCCCTTTTTCAGAATTCTTTATTTCTGGCGTAAAATTTTCAAAAACTTCCACGAAAGTGTCATAAAAATTCATTCCAATAAAACGACTAACATGAAGTCGCATTAGTTGTAAAGAACAGTATGAATTAGGATGATTTTTAGCAAAAACAAAATCAAGTTTTAATTCTTCAATATCATTTTGATCTTTTGCATTTTCTAACTCATCCAAACGAAGATTTAATTGATTTTTAATTATCGAGTCTTTTTCAATTTCAATTTTTGAATACACTTCTTTTTGCAGTTTTACGATAGAATCGCGAACTTTTTTTGTGGGTTTATGAAGTTCTAGAATTTCTTTTTCAATTGCAGCTTCGTCTTGAGCGAAACTCAAAAAGGTTACAAAAAAGGCAAAAAGCAAAAAAAGGAGGTTTATTTTTTTCATTAAATAAGATTTTGTAAATGATAATAAAATACTAAGATTTAAGATTACTTCTTTTTTATTTTTTCAAGATTTTCTTTTACTCTAAACTTAACAATTTCGGTAATCAAATCATAAGGCATTGGATCTTTCAAAGGAAATTGGACAGAACCTTTTCCTGATTTATATTTAGCAAGTTTTTCTGCAAAAGCTTCATGTCCAGAAGGTAGAGCATAAAGTCCGATATGGTTTTTGAAAGCCGCAAAATAAACCACAATTCCATTCTGCTCGAAAGCTGGCATCGAATAACTGATTTTTTCTTTAGCATCTGGAGCTGCTTTCTGAATCGTCATTCGGACTTTCTCTAGAATTTCCTGAACATCATTCGGAAATCCGCCAATGTATTCGTCTATGTTTTCGGGTTTTTTAACTTCCATTTTCTTTTGTTTTTTGAAGTTTCAGGTTTCAGGGTTCAAGTTGCTTTTCTTTGCAGTTAGATCTTTACCGCAAAGTGCGCTAAGTTTTTTTTAATACGAAGACTAAGCAAAATCTATATTTTAAGTTCGCAAAGCTTTATGTAGAAAATGCTTTGTGAACTTTTCATTTTAATGATTCTCAAAAAGACTTTGCGCACTTTGCGTAATCCTTTGGGATCTTTGCGGTAAAAAAAAAACACTCAGATTTTGCGGTTAAATCATACGTTTAAGCAAGACCTTTAGGAAAACGATCCAAGACCAAATTCAATCGTAAATTATGTTCTAAATAAGCTTTTGCTCCCGCTAAAACCAAAGTAAAACCTTCAGTTGAATTACGAACCTGATCGATTATTTTATCTGAATCTCCGTGAAAACCAGAATTGGTAATACTCACAAAAGTTTCATTTTCGTTCAACGGGCTAAAAATCCATTCGACTAAAGTAATTTCGTCTGGATTTCCCCATTCTAAGACAATCTTTTTATTTTCTTGTACAACAAGTGTGGTTACTGAAAGCGAAAAACCATACATTTCCCAAGTCCATTCGGTTTTTTGGTTTTCTTCTAATTTTCCCGATCCTTTCGTAAACCAAAATTTACTAGTAATTTGAGGATCGATAAAAGCCTGAAAAACTTCTGAAACAGGTTTTCTAATCAGCATTTCGGCCTTTGCATATTTATTGTTTTCTGTTTTCATTTTTTTTAGGTTAGAAGTTGTTTGTTAGAAGTTTAAAAGTAAATTTTAAGTTGATTTACTTTTAAACTTCTAATTTAGGAATTCAGATATTAATATGTGCTAAAATTTAATTAAAATGTAAATCCAGCAATTAAATTAAGAGAATTTGTTTTCATTGATTGGTCAGTCGGCATAGCAGGTTTAGCAATATCTGTTAAACCTAAATTTTCTCGTAATTCAATATAGATGTTGTGATTATCATTTAGTTTAAATTCTTTTCCGAATCCGGCTGAAACTCCAAAATCCATTGATTTTCTATATTTGGTATCTTCTAAATTCTCATCTGAATTTTGTATGCCAGAAGTTTTATATTTCCAACCTGACTTAAGCAAATAACCTAAATAAGGTCCTCCATTAATATAAAAACTCTTATTACGAGTAAAACTGAATTTTAACATGATAGGAAGTGTAATATAATTCAAATAGTTAGTTGTTTTAATGCTATAACGGTCATATGATATATCCGAAATATAATTGACTTCTCCTTTTGAAGTTTGTGTTTTTCTGTCGTAATCCAAATCTGCTTTTAAAGACAGACTTTCATTTAGTTTGTATTGCGCTGAAATTCCAAACAAATAAGAAAAGCCAGGGTCTTCATCTATAAAAGATTCATAACCTCTAAAACTTGAGTAGGTTAAACCTGCTTGCACACCAAATTTAAATTTTGATTCTTGAGCAGTTGTTTTGAATGTGATTAAAGTAATTGTAAAAAGGAATAGGGTAATTTTTTTCATTTAATAATAGGTTATTTAATTTTGGAAGAGCGAATACATGTAATTAGCTTTTACTGCCTAAAATTAAACGTTCTTTTTATCAATCCATTTTCCAACAGTTGGCGCAACGTAATTTTTCATTTGATCCAATAAATCAGCAATATTGTCACTTACCAAAAGCATTTCTCGATTTACTTCTTTAAGCAATCCTTTTTCTGTCATAGTTCGCAGTAATTCAATCAGGGAATCATAATAGCCATTTACGTTTAAGACAGCGATTGGTTTTTTATGTAATCCTAATTGTGCCCACGTTAGCATTTCGAAAAGCTCTTCAAGTGTTCCAAAACCTCCAGGAAGAGCAATTACGCCATCGCATAAATCGTTCATTTTGGTTTTTCTTTCATGCATGCTTTCTACCAAAATTAATTCGGTTAAGCCTAAATGAGCAATTTCTTTTGATCTTAAAAAGTTTGGAAGCACGCCAATTACTTTTCCACCTGCATTTAATGCTCCATCTGCAACCGCACCCATCAAACCTACATTGGCACCGCCGTAAACTAATTCTATATTTTGTTCGGCCAAAGTTTTTCCAACTAAAATTGCTTGTTCTTCGAAAATTTTTTCTGTACCAAAACTCGAAGCACAGAAAACGGTTATTCTTTTCATTCTTTAGTTTTTTTTAGACAAGATGAAAGAAGCAAGAAGAAAGACGATTTATTATGTTCAATATCTTTTCTCTTGCTTCTTTCCTTTTATTTCAAGTCTCTGTTTTTCTTCAATTCATATTCAAAATAAGGAAAATCAGTGTCATTAATAGAAAATGTCAGTTCATTGATTTTTTCGGCTCCTAGTTTTAAAACAGCTTTTTGAGAACGGAAATTTTCTGCTCCGATATGAAAAAGCACCGAATTAACATGCTGGAAAGCATAATCCATCATTAATTTCTTATTTGAACTATTATATGGCCCGCCCCAATATTTTCTTGTAATGAAAGTGTAGCCAATTCCAACATTCGATTTTTCTGGATTGTAGTCATAAAAACTTGTTGTTCCCATAACTTCATTGGTTTGTTTGTCAAGAATTAAGAATGAACTTTTTGTGATTATTATGTCAAAATAAGTTTTAAAACCTTCTCTTGTATATCGGTCTTTTACAGGATTCTGTTCCCAAATTAAAGGATCAGAAGCAGCTTCAAATAATGCTTCAAAATGTTTTTCTTCTAAGGGAATTAATTTTGAGATTTCGTTTTCTAAAAAATCTGGCTGTAAATTGAAATTTGATGTTTGCATTTTTGATGGTTTTTATGGTTCGTTTTTATTCCATTTAGTTTCTGATTTTTAATCTGTGTCAATTCACTAGCGATCCTTCGACTTCGCTCAGGAAGACAAAATAAAATCTGTTTTAATCTGCAAAATCTGCGTGAAACAAAAAATTATATCTGTTTAATCTGCACACAAGAAACATTTTGCATTTTAATCTGTTTCCCTACTTTTTTTAATAATCCCGTTTTAGAATCTCTTTTAAAAACAACTACATTATTGGTTTGCACATTCGAAGCAACTAGAAATTTTCCGCTTTCGTCAATAGCAAATATACGAGGATGTTTTCCTCGTGTAGATTGATAGCCAATGTTTTTCAATAATCCGTTTTCATCAATAGAGAATATCGCAATATTGTTTTCTTTACCTCGGTTTGTCGCGTAAAGAAATTTTCCGTCAGGAGAAATATGAATATCAGAGCTCTCAAAACCTTCTTTGATTTTGTCGGGATGTGTGGCAATGCGCTGCACTTTGTTTAAAACACCATTTTCATAATTGTAAACACTTATCTGTCCCGCCATTTCTTCAATACAATATCCCCATTTTTGATTCGGATGAAAAGTAAAATGTCTTGGACCAGCTTCTAAATCAGTTTTCGTAAATGGATTTTGAGTTTTAATTAAAGGCTTTTTCTGATTTTCATCAAAAGCATAACTACGTATTTTATCGGCGCCTAAATCGGGTAAAAATAAATAATTGCCCTGCGGAGAAAATACTGCCGAGTGCACATGAGATTTGGTTTGTCTTTCTTTGTTTACGCTTCCGTCTGTATAGTGAAAATTTTGCGCAATAGAATCAATCCTGCCATTTTCCAGAATTGGATAAACCGATACACTTCCTTCTGTATAATTGGCATTGGCAAGCCATTTTCCGTTTTTGTGCACGCTGACATACACTGGATTTTCGCCACCGCTTCTTTGGCTGTTTAAAAAAGTCAAAGTTTTTGCTGTGGTATTAAATTCAAAACTGCTTACGCTTCCTGCATTTGGAGTTTTTGTATCTGTGCATGCATAAACATATTTACCGTTTGGAGAAACTGTTAAATAAGATGGATTCACAATATTTTTAACCGAAGTAAACTTAGTGAGTTTCCCATTCAAAGTATCCAATTGATAAACCTGAATCGTTTCTGCCGTTTTATCGCGATTATAAGAACCTAAAAACACATAAGTATTTTGTGAAAAAATGCTGGTTGTTAAAAGGAAGAAAAAGAACAGAAGTATTATTTTTTGTTTCACGGTATTTAGTTTGTTTCTGGTTTTAGAGTTTCAAGTTTCAGGTTTCATGTTTTGCTTACTTTTGCCAGGCTGAGCGAAGTCGAAGCCCTAGTACCAATTGGAGCGCCCTTCGACTTCGCTCAGGGTGACATTGCATAGATTTAGAACTCACAATTCACAACTCATAATTAATTCACCTCTTTCCACCATTGTTGAAATTCTTGTTTGTCGTTTTTTAATTCAACAGCTTCACCGATCATTGGCGTTACTAACGGAATCGGATTTTCTGAGAGATTATTTAATTCAGTCACTTTATTTAAAGGTTCGTCCCAAGAATGTAGTGATAAAGCAAATTTCGAAGAATGTACAGGAAATACCCTTTTAGCTTTCAAGTCTTTCATGGCTTGTATTACATCTTCTGGCATGTTGTGAATATATTTCCATTTTTCATTGTATTGGCCATTGTCAAGCAAAGCAATGTCAAACGGGCCATATTTCTCGCCAATTGCAGCAAAATGCGAATCATAACCGCTGTCTCCGCCCAAATACATTTTGAAATCTTTAGTTTCCAGTATAAAAGAAGTCCAAAGCGTATTGCATCTTTTAAAACCTCTGCCCGAAAAATGGCGAGAAGGAGCAGTATGAATGGTTAGATTTTGATCTAATTCTATTTTTGAGTACCAATCTTTTTCAATAATAATTTCAGGAGCAAAGCCCCAGAATTCCAAATGAGAACCTACGCCAAGAGCTGTGATTATCTTTTTAGTTTTAGGTTTTAATTTTAAAATCGTATCGTAATCCAAATGATCATAATGATCGTGTGTAATCAATAAATAGTCAATTTCTGGAAGATCTTCAACTGAATAAATATCAGAACCTTTAAACGATTTTGTTGTGCCAGGAATAGGAGAGGCGTTACCGCTAAAAACGGGATCTATCAAAAAACGTTTTCCTTCCAACTGAATAAAATAAGACGAATGTCCAAACCAAACTAAAATATCTTGGTCTAAGGCCAGTTTCTTTAAATTGGTTTTTACAGACGGAATCAAATCTGTCGGGATTTTTCGATCTACTTTTTTAAAGAAAAATTCAAACAAAACACCAGCCATACTTGCTCCTTCAGCTAAATCTGGAGTAAAACTCTGATTTTCGAATTTTCCGTTTTTATATTGAGGTGAATTTTGAATCTGAATTAATCTTTCGCCCGAAGGTGCTTTTCCGAATTTTGGATGCTGCAGAAACATATAAATTGCAAAAGCAATCAGGAATAATAGAATTAGGAATGTTATCATTTATTTTGCGGATATAAATTTTGGGTGTATTCAATTGAAAGTAAAATTATCTTTTTTAAGGTTTCGATATCAATATCAGCCAATTTTTTAATGTAAATACAGGCTTTTGACGAAGTATGCTTTCCTAGTTTAGATAAAAGTGCTTCTCTTTTTTCTTCAGGCAGATAGAAATAAACAGTCATCGCTGTTTTTCTTGGCGAAAACCCCGCAAGTGGCGCATCTCCTTCATGTCCGCTTTCATATTTATAATGATAACTTCCAAAACCAATAATGCTTGGCCCCCACATTTTGGGTTCAAAACCTGTTATTTTCTCAATTATTTTTAGAAGTTCAAAAGCATCGTTTCTTTTAACATCATTTTCAACAGCGTTAATAAAATCAGTCACGCTGTTTTGAGTTTCTGTGGTTTTATTTTTTGCCATTTTAGTTTACTTTTTCTTTAATAAATCGCTTTTCAAAAGAATGTTTTTGATTTTAAATTCAGTCGCATAAAACAAATTAGCATCTTCAGGCATCTGATTTTCCAATGCAATCAAACTTACATCACTTTTTGGGAAATACAAATTTACACCAGAAAACCCGTCTCCCAAACCTGTATGTCCAAGATACTTAACAGATTCTTCTTCTACAATTCGAATTCCGTATCCATAAGGCTGTTTTTCTTTTCCGAAGAAATTATGCTGAGATAAAATGGTATTTTTAATTAACAATTGATACGATTCTGGTTTTAGAATCTTTCCCTTATGAAGATTATTGTTCCAAATTGCTAAATCAGAAACGGTTGAAATTATGCCGTCTGCGCCTAAGGTTTCATCTGTGATTTGTCTTGAGGTATCAGGTTCCAATTGATTTTTCACATTATAATAACCCGTTGCCAAATTTTGTTCTTTATCTTTTGAATAACAAAAAGTGTGATTCATTTTTAATTTCTTAAAAAGCGATTCGGCAACCTCTGTATAGCTTTTTTTAGAGCTGAATTCGACAATTTTTGCAACCAGATTAAAACTTATATTTCCGTATTTAAAATCGGTTCCAGGTTTAAATGCCAACGGTTTTTGTAAATCGACAATTCCGTGAGAATGATTTAAAAGCTGATGAACCGTTACCGAATCTGCCCAAGTTTGAGTTAGTTCGGGTAAATATTTTTTGATTGGTGCATTCAAATCTACTTTTCCTTTTTCGACTTCTAATAAAAGCAGAGTTGCAGCAATTAATTTACTGTTAGACATGATTTCAAATTGCGTATCTAATTTTAAAGGTTTTTTAGTTTCGAAATTTGAAAAACCTTCAACTTTTGAATACAGTGTTTTTCCGTTTTGAGAAATCAAAACCACACCATTAAATTTAGGGTTAGCGCTTTGAAGTATACTATCAATACTTTTTTTATAATCGTCTTTTTTTTGGGCCGATGAATTGCAAGAAGTTAGTATTAAAACTAATAATAAGGAGATTTTGGTGATGAAGTTCATTTATAATTGTTAATGGTGAATTGTTAATGGTGAATTGTAAATTGTTATTGTTTAATGTTTAATGGTTGCTCGATTGAATATAGTTGATGATTTTTTATAGTATTCTATAATTAATAATTTACCATTAACAATTCACAATTAACTAAAACATTCCGTTTTCATTAATAGAATCTTTAGGAACAGGTTGTCCAAGATCCCAAAGTTCGACGATTTTATTCAATTTGAATTTGAGAATATGCACGACGGCAAAACCAATATCTGAACGCGTTTGTTTGAGATGCGAATGTACAGCAACAAGGTTTCCGTCTTCTAAAATATGATGTATTTTAAAAACTTTATTTGGGTTTGTTCTGGCTGATACTTCCATAGCAAGCATTAATGTCTCTGCATCACCTTTGAAGTAGGCATTATGGTGTTTGAAATTCTTTCCGACATATAATCGAAAACCTTCATGAGGATGCCCTTTTGCTGCTAGTTTCAGGAAGTTTTTAGCGATTTCTTTATTAGTCATAATTCAAAATTTAAAAACAAACTAAGTTATGAAATAAAGCGCTATAAATTTTGCAGAAAATACTTAGGAATTTATAAAATTAAACTTCTTCCGATTTGATTTTAGAAAGATCAATGCCCAATTTTGCAAACTCTTTTTCTCCCAATTTGGTAATGTAAAAATGTTTGTTTGAAGCTTCATTTTTTGCGATCCATTTTTTGTCTGCGAATGTTTCAAAAAGCAGTTCGCCGAGTTTACCACCAATATGACTGTAGCATTTTTTGGCTGGCTTTATAGTATTTTTGGTTTCCATCTTTTTCTTTAGATTTTCTTTTTTACCGCAATTTTAGAAGCCAGATAAGCCATTGGAAGATAAGCAAAAACTAAATCGACAATGCTGAACCAAATTGGAGATGGAAGTGTAAAGACCATTGTGATGCCGCCAAATAAAAAGAAAGCTCCAATAACAAACGCTAATTTTGTTTTGCTAGAGGCAGCAGATGATGCAGTTGTGAGTGCTCCAGCAAAAGTTCCGATTGCGTGGGCTAAAAATGGAAAAAGAAAATGCTTTGGCTCGAATAAGTGCATAGTAGCTTGTAAACCTTCTGTAGTCGTAACATCAGCACCATTTGGAGGCGGAATTATAGAGCCGCTTATTAAAATGATGCTCATGTTGACTATGCTTCCGATAACAAGACCTGCAATTACGGCCAAAGTATTTCTTAAAAATGGATTCATAACTTTCGTTTTTTGTTATAACGAAAGTAAGAAAATTATTCTTTTGATGATAATGCTCTTTCAGTTTCTATTTGAGGTTTTCCTGTAGCATTTGGCTGGCCTTTTCCAGTTTCTATTAATTTTTTCAAACTGTTTTCGACATAGTTGCTCCAACCTTTTGTGCAAACATCAAAACATTCGTATTCTGGAACTAGGCCAACATGGGTGAAAGTGAGTTTTGTCATGTTACCTTCTTTAGAAATGTCAAAAACAGCTGTTGTATTGGTCCATTCGGTATCGTCTTTGGTAAAACTGAAATAGTTTTCTTCAATCAGCCAGACAATTTTTTGATTCGGAATGACTTCTGTCAATTTTATTTTACAGCGGTGAACATCTTCGTAATGATATTTAAATTCATCACCTTCGTTTGCTGTTTTTCCTTCAATTTCTTCAGACCACCAGCCTTTAACGTTTTGTATAGCTTTAAAAACTTCTTCTGGTGATTGATTGAGAAGTATTGTTGTGGTAAAATCGTGAGTGTTCATAATTAATTGATTTTTTAAATTAGTAAAGTAAAATTACAATCTAAAAATCAATTGGTTAAGGTGCTTAAAAGACAATTTTGAGGTGCTTTTCGGACAAACTCTGTTCTTATTCTTTTCGTAAGAAAGCCATCATAAAATTTGCAATGTAAATAGGAGTGGCAACAAAAAGGATAACAAAAATTTCTAAGATTAATACTAAATTTAGCATTAAAGAATCATCAACGAGAGAGAAATCATTATTTGCAATTAGTTTATAATAAAGAAAAAGAAACCAATATATCATAAAACTTCCAATCAAAATAATAGAGTGAATTATAATCAAAGGTTTTGTAAGCTGTTTTTTGAAAACTTTTTCAATTAACCAATAACCTGAGCCCATAAAGAAATAGAGAAAAAATAAACTAGCAGTAATTTCAAGATTGGGAATTATATAATAAGTGTCATGAATATTAATATCCAGAAAAGAGTTAGGATAAAAACTTTTGATAAAACCAATAATTAAAACTAGAATAGAAACAATCCAAAATAAGTGGTAAACTTTTATTTTGTTGAAAGGCATAATCTATTGTGTTTTTTTTAAGAATGTGATTAACGTAGTTCGAAATGTTTTGTTATAATATTTTTTACAAAAGTTATATGGAACTTTCTGTTAATAGAACTACACTCATAATAATTCCAAAAAATATAAGAATGCTCAATAAACCAATCAAAGTTACTCTCCATCCGCCGAAAGTTTCGCCACCATTTTTAATATGATTTTGAATATTCTGTTCCTGAAATTTTTTCAAGAAATAAGAAGCGACAGCTGAATAAAGTACTGGGAAGAGAATATTTGGAAAGTTATCGGGAATGATAAAAATGAGCCCAATAATCGCAATCATTGATAGAGTTGTAATAATCCATGTATTTTTTGCTTTTTCAAAGTCATTAAAAGCTTTAAAATTTTCTGCAATGCAATAACCTGCCACTAGTGGACCAGCAAAAAATGTTCCTATTCTTATGGCTTTTTCTGAATATATTTTTTCGGTTGGAATTTCTTCAAAAACTGATTTTTCTGAATTATTGTCTTCAATCATTTTTATAAAGTAAGATTTGTGATTTATATTGTTGCTTTAATTTTTTCTGGGATTTTATTGATCAGTTCAAAATGTTTTGCCATTACATTTTCAAGCTCTAATGTTCCTCCTAAAATAATCATTTCTTTGTGCGTAAAACGTTTTCCGAGTCGGTCTTCGAGCATAATTTTTTCCATGCTTTGTGCTATTTCGATTTCATGTAAAAAGTCATTCGGATGTCCGGCAGTACAGATTGCAAGTCCATACGGAATAGTTTTCATTTTCCTTGAAGTTTCATTTTGTCCGTAAGCGTATCCAACAGAATAAACACGATCAAACCAGCCTTTTAACTTTGCAGGACAATCACTCCACCAGACAGGATACAAGAAAATAATAGCATCTGCTTTTTCTATTTTTTCTTGTTCTGCTAAAACATCAGAAGGAATTGGAAGCTGTGTCTTGGCAAATCCTTCACGCTCATATTCTGCTTCAGACATATCGCTGATGAAATTAGATCCATACAAATCGGAGACTTCAATATACCAATTTTCATTGCCTAAAACAGATTTTAATCTTTCCAAAACCTGAAAGGTGTATGATTTTTTACTGGGATGTGCGTAAACAATTAAAACATTCATTTTTAGACTTTTTAGATTTGTAATCGTTTCAAAGTTTAAATCAGTTCTGTACGAAAATACAAATTAAAAGTAAAATATTTTATTTTAAGATGTTGAATTGGATTTTAAAATCTGTCAGAGCTAAGTACAGTTTGTCATTTCGACGAAGGAGAAATCTCCGCAAGTAGCTCCGCAAAGTAATTCCCAATCTTTGTCGAGTTTCTAACGAAGATTTCTCCTTCGTCGAAATGACAAGATTGTGTAAAAACTATTAGTTATTTTTCTGAAAATTCTAAAATATCTCCAGGTTGGCAATCCAATACTTTACAGATGGCTTCGAGCGTACTGAAACGGATTGCTTTTGCTTTACCAGTTTTTAATATGGAGAGATTTGATAATGTTAAATCTACTTTTTCTGAGAGTTCATTTAATGACATTTTTCTTTTTGCCATCATGACGTCTAAATTTACTATAATGGGCATAATTTTGGTTTAAATGGTTAGGTCAATTTCCGATTGAATTTCGATTCCTCTTTTAAAAATTTGTCCGATTACAAACATCACAATGGCCATAAAAATCCAAATGTTATGGCCTTCAAGATTAAGTGATTCTAAAGTTGGGAGTTTTACACCATTTGATACCAACCAATTGTTGAATTTGAAAGCCCAAAAAGAAAATAATCCGATCCCGAAAGCTAAATAGGAGAGATAAGATATAAAGCGTCCTGTTTCTGGAGTAAAAGGTTGTTCTATATTTAATTTTTTCTCGTGCAGCATTTTTACAATCAGATAAAACATAATCGATTTTAATATTGCCACAATGCTGATAAAACATATTTCTTGAATGTAAAAGCTAGGACTGTAATTGTAGAGATCGAGTAAATTAAGAAAGCGAGCATTATAGGAATTTATAGTCATAGTATAAATTCCGTTAAAAAGATACATACCGGCTTCTACGCATAAGCCAATAAAAATAATCCACGATAAAATATTCAGGATTTTTAGAATCTGTGGTGTTCCAATTTTAATTTCCATACTATTTAAGATTAGAAGTTATGCTGCTAAAATAATAAAAATTTATTGATAAACAATAAATAAATAGTTTTTATCAAAAAAAAATAGCTTCAATAATTTTGGTGCTGAAGCTATTTTTATATGTTTCAAAATCTTGTTATCGGAGGACTTTCTTTTCGTTTTCGAGCATTTTTTCGATATTAAAATAAATGCCATCTACATTGTAAACACCTTTTTCGAAACTTAGGTAATCGCAGTTTTCAACCAATGATTGTCCTTTCGATTCAATTTCAAAAAGGCTGAGCAATATGTATTCGTGGTCTACCATTAGGACATGAAAACCAGTTTCGCATTTTTTGCCATCTCCAGAAGAAAGAATTACATTCATAATACTGTGAAATTTAAAGGAAGCAATTTTTGCTGCAGTTTCGTCACCTTTTAAATGATAAATGTAAGCTAGATAGTTGAGCTGTCTTAAGTCAAATGGAAAATCGTTTAAGGAATTATTGGCTAGTTTTATAATTTCGTCATAATCTGAAGTTTCGAGTTTTTCTTTAGCGTAATAAGTGCGGAGTTTTTCGTCGTTGGGAGAAGTCCAAAAAGCATTGTATTTGGGTTGAAAAAAGTAACCTAAATATAAGTGGCGATATTCATCATGTGATAAAAGAGTATCATTTTTAATCAGCCTTTCCATTAATTTCGGATAAAAGAATTTGGAATTCTTATCACTGATTTCTTTTTCGATTGCTTTATAATCAGGTTTTGTAAAACCGAGATCTTGAGCGTTTAATTGGATTCCGATACAAAAAAATAAGGCAACAAAATAATGTTTTAGCATGATTTAGACGGTTTTAAGTTAGGTTTCTGGTCTTACTAAAATACAAATTATTTTAAAGCAAAATGTTCTTGTAAAATCCTAATTCGGTATGACAAAACATGCTTTTATTATGGTTCATTAGTTATCCATTTCCCTTTTTCTTTCGCAATATCGATTAATTTCTGGCCATGTTCAGTCATTAAATTCTGCTGAATCATGCGCTCGGCTCTTTCGATATTAGGTTTGCTCCATTTGCTGGTTTTGGGATTTCGGTGAGAGAAGGTAAGGTAATAGCTTTCTCCGTCACGTTTTTTGCAGAGACTGTCAATCCAGCCAAAACAAAGTGCTTCTTCGGTTGCTTCGACTAAATTTACACTCTGTATTTTACTTTTTTTATGATACAAAATCAGCCAAACCGATTTTTCTGCCTGGCTGTTTTCCTCAAGCCAGTTGCGCCAATCTTGTCTTGTTGGAGCATAAACAGCTAATTTTCCGTCTTTAGTTTCCATCTTTTTAATTTTTATTTTGTAAAAGTAAAATGGCTTTATGACAACAGTATGTCAGTAATAAAATTAAATTAAAGTTTTGAAAATTAGATATTTAAATTGTTTTTGATTTATTTTAACCGAAGTAATTGGCCTTTTCGTTTGACAATGTTTTTGTAATCCCACTGAATTTCTCTGCTTTTCTTGAGCCAGCGTTTTAAATCTTCTTCATTTATCTGATCGATGTTTGTATAACGCTTTTCAGCAGCTTTAAATGAGCCTTCGTTTTGAAGTTTTTCTTCCTCAAAAGATTGTCCGCTCCAGAAGAGCAATCTTACTGAATCTTTTAATTTGCTGTAACCTACAATCGGATTTCCGTCTAAAAACCAAACAGGATGAGCGTGCCAGATTTTGTTTTCGGCTTCAGTTAAGTTTTTATTTATAATGTCATAAAGAAGATTGCAGATTTCTTTATTTTCTGCTGTCTGAGAATCGTTGTAATCCTGAATCTGATTCATATCTTTAGCATTTAAGTTAATTTATATCTTTTGTCAGCTCAAATAAAATATAAGTTCCGTTGCTTGACTGGCCTCTCGATTTTTCTTTGAATCCTTTTTTTAAGTAGAATTCAATTGCTTTGGTATTGCTTACAAGGCATTTTAGGGTAATTGGAAATGCTGTTTTCTGTATGGTGGCTTTTAATAATTGGGTGCCAATGTTTTTTCCTTGATATGCATTCTCAACATAAAGATGATGGATAAAGTTATTAGGCATCCAAATCGAAATAAATCCGACGGGAATATCATCTATGAGTGCAGTTAGAATATATTCTCCTTTTGTCTGTTTGTCAAAATCTTCAAGTTTGAATTCTGATGTGTCTTGCTCTGTAAATGTTCGCTGTCTTTCGTTTAAGAAGATGATTCTTAAACGTGGTAAGTTGATGTTTTTCGCTTCTTCTACAATTACCATTTCGAATATATTTATTGTTTGTTAAGCGTAGGAAAGTTAAATAAAAAATCCGACTTGTTTATGCAAATCGGATTTTGATGTTTTTTTATGGCTGTAACTTTTTCATGAATTCATTTGAAGCCAGTTCTAATGCTTTATAATAGTTTCCTTTTTTAAGTTCAGGAACAGAATAAGTGGCAATTATGTTTTGTGTGTCTTCAGTACTTAATTTGTATCGTATAAAATCGACACTTATAACCTGAATTTGTCTTAATGTTTTACTTACGATTATTAAAAGAGTAGGGTCTAATCGCGGGTCTTTTGATAGAAATTTATCGAGTTCCAATGTATATTCTTCCAATGACTTAAATGGAGAATAAGAAGGAGTTGTGATGACAACAATTTTATAAAGGTATTTTTTTTCGAAACCGTTTAATGTGGTATTCAAAGATTTAAGCTCGACTGGTGTTAATATTTTTTCGAAGTCGTTGACACAGTCTGTTGATCCTGAAAAAGAGCTTTTTAGTTGAGAAGCAAAATCGGTGTCGTTTTTTGTTTGGGCAGATAAAAGAACTGAGGTTAACAGTACTAGCGTAAAGAATAATTTTTTCATTCTGTGGCAGTTTAGATTTGGTGCAGCAAAAGTAGCACATTCTTTAATTTTAAACAGATGAAAAGTAGAATAGTTTTTGTTTTATGTCGAAAAATATTGGGTCTTATAAAAATAAAAATCCGACCTGCTTTCACAAATCGGATTTTAAAGTTTTCTATTGTAATAAAGGCAGTAAATGATCCCACTTTAATTCTTTGGCAAAATCCAAAGCAGTTTTGCCAGTTGCGGTTTTAGCATGTTTATCGGCTCCAGATTTCAGTAAAACTTCAACAGAAGTCTGATTTCCTGCAATGGCTTCGCGATGCAGAAAAGTATAGCCTAATTCATCTTGGTTGGATACTTCTTCCGGATTATTGGTAACGAACTCAATAAGGCTTTCCCTCATGTTTTTGCTCATTGGGTGTTCAATTAGATTTTCGGGTTTTTCTTTTTGTTCGTTTACGATCAAAATGTCGTTAAAATCGCCAAAATCTAGTCCCCAAGCCTCGTCATGAGATTCCCTTTCGTCCTCGCTCATTTCAGAACGCATGGCTTGAATTGTAAATGCGCCATAAGTTTGTCCATTGATGGCAAATAACCAATCGCTGATTTGATTTATCGGAATTGCAATTTCGTCTCCATTAGCGACGTTAGTTAATTCATCAGGATCATTTACCAATATGCCATATATGTTTTCGCCATCGAAATTCACATCGTTAATCCACATATGTTCTACGATGGTTTCTCCGTCTATTTCTTGAGTAAAAGCCAGTTTTACGCAAGCAACATCCAATCCTGGAACTATTCGTCTGTATTCCCAAGATAATTCTCTCCAGAAATATTTAAAGGTTTCTTGAGCTTTTTTGTAAGCCTCAATCATTTTTGGATTTTCTCCGTCGGCGTAGAATATTTTTGTTTCTTCCATAAAAATGAATATTTATAATGATTTATAAAAGTAATCTTTTTATTACTTTGGAAGAAATGATATTTAGTTGTTTTTTAGAATTATTAATTAAAAAGCAAGATTGTTTCAGATAAAGTTTTGTGATTTCTCCTTTCAGTTGAAATGACAAAACTATAGGCACAAAAAAATCCGATCTGTTTTCACAAATCGGATTTTATAAATTGAGAATTATATATAACCGTAAAACGGTATATTTTTACAAGTGAATTACTTCGCCGTAAGCATCAGCTACAGCTTCCATAACAGCCTCGCTCATTGTTGGGTGAGGGTGGATAGATTTAAGGATTTCGTGACCTGTAGTTTCTAGTTTACGAGCTACAACTGCTTCAGCAATCATATCTGTAACACCAGCACCAATCATGTGGCATCCTAACCATTCTCCGTATTTAGCATCGAAAATTACTTTTACGAATCCGTCAGCATTTCCAGCAGCTTTTGCTTTTCCAGAAGCTGAGAATGGAAATTTACCAATTTTTAATTCGTAACCTTTTTCTTTAGCTTGTTTTTCTGTTAAACCAACAGAAGCGATTTCTGGAGTTGCATAAGTACAACCAGGAACATTTCCGTAATCGATTGGGTCTACGTGTAAACCTTTAATTTTCTCAACACAGTTGATTCCTTCAGCAGAAGCAACGTGAGCTAAAGCTTGACCAGGAGTAACGTCTCCAATTGCGTAGTATCCTGGAATGTTAGTTTCGTTGTAAGCGTTTACTAAGATTTTATCTCTGTCAACAGCGATTCCAACTTCTTCTAATCCGATGTTTTCAATGTTTGTTTTGATTCCAACCGCAGAAAGTACGATGTCAGCTTCTAGAACTTCTTCTCCTTTTGCAGTTTTAACGAAAGCTTTAACTCCAGCTCCTGTAGTGTCAATACGCTCAACAGAAGAGTTAGTCATTACTTTAATTCCTGATTTTTTCAAAGAACGCTCAAATTGTTTTGAGATATCTTCGTCTTCTACAGGAACAACGTTTGGCATAAATTCTACGATAGTAACATCTGTTCCCATTGAGTTGTAGAAGTGAGCGAACTCAACTCCGATTGCTCCAGAACCAACAATGATCATAGATTTTGGTTGCGTTGGCAATGTCATTGCTTGACGGTATCCAATTACTTTTATACCATCTTGAGGTAAGTTTGGCAACTCGCGAGAACGAGCTCCAGTTGCGATGATAATGTGGTCAGCGCTATATTCTGTAACTTTATTGTCTTTATCAGTAACGTCAAGTTTTTTTCCTGGTTTTAGTTTTCCAAAACCTTCAATAACGTCAATTTTGTTTTTTTTCATTAAGAATTGAACACCTTTGCTCATTCCTTCAGCAACACCACGGCTGCGTTGAATAACTGCAGGGAAATCTTTATCAAATTCAGAAACTTTCAATCCGTAGTCAGAAGCGTGTTTAAGGTAATCAAAAACCTGAGCAGATTTTAAAAGCGCTTTTGTTGGGATACATCCCCAGTTAAGGCAAACTCCACCTAGATTTTCTTTTTCTACTACAGCAGTTTTAAAGCCTAATTGTGAAGCTCTAATCGCTGTTACATATCCTCCAGGACCACTTCCTAAAACAATAACGTCGTATTTCATTTTTTTTGCTTTTAGTATTAACTATCGAAAATGAAGTTTATATTTCCGAAACTCATCTTTCGATTTCTTCTTTTGTTATTTGTGATTGCGAATTTAAGGATTTATTTTATACGAACACCTGAAATTTTGTTTTTAAAGACACAGATTTTGGTCTTTTCACAGAAACCAAAGTAATTGTGAATTGTAAATTGTGAATTATGAATTGATTTTTGTGATTTAGTGAGTAATTGTTGATGGTTGATGGTTTGTGGTTTATGGTTTGTGGTTTATGGTTTATGGTTTGTTGTTTGTTGTTTGTGGCTATTATAATTTTGTCTCTCTGTCCGAAGTTGAAGAGCTTTGTGTGGGCTTCGACTTCGCTCAGCCTGACAGTCGCTGAATCTTTTTGAATAAAATAAGCCACAGATTAAAAAGATTAAAATGATTTTTAAAAAATCTGTGTTAATCTGTGTAATCTGTGGCTATTATAATTTTTTATAATTGATAATTGACAATTATCAATTATCAATTAAATCTTAACGTGTCCCCAGTTTTCTCCGCTGGCAATTCTTCTAATTTGCATTTCGCTAACGCCAAATTGTTTTGCAATCATTTTAAGACGAGTTTTTTGTTCAGGTCTTGCTAGGATTTTTTTGATTAACATCACTTTTGTGGTGGTTAATTTTCGTCCGTCGGCTTTTAGATTGTGTTCAATTAAGTTCTTTTTTGCCTGAATAACGCGCGGACTTTTACGGCTGTGCGCCATCATTTCCTGTTTGGTTGCCCAGCGAAGATTGCGTTCATCATCATTAGCCCTGTTGTAATCTAAATGCAGAACATATGTTTGCTCTTCCGATTCTTTCGGAATGAAATATTGGGCAACTAGTTTGTATAAGAAAAGGTATTTATTAACGATTTTATCGTCTTTTTTTACCTTAAAACGGAAAGTAGGATATCCGTCGCTTAAACCGCCTTTTAAGATTCGGCCATTTTCAATATCGTCGGTAAAACTTATTAATCTTCCTCTGTTTGAAATGGCGTATTTAAGTTGTAATGAGGCATTTATTTCTATTTCTTTGAATTTTTCATCAGGATAAAATCTATTTTGTGGCATTGTCTTTTACATTTGATTTCTATATTCTCAAAGATAAATAATAAACCAAAAATTTCAGCTATCTTACTGATTGTGAAAGGGCAATTTTATGATTTCTATAACGCTAATTTAACGTTTTAAAGCGTTTTTGGCAGTTTTTAGTCGGATTTTAAATCACAATTTATCAAAAACGCAGTTTTTCTGTTTTTTAAATTAATGTGATTTTATAGCTAAATAATTATTAAATTATTGATCTAGCCAGTTTTTGAAGTTGTTGATTTCCTTTTTACTGATGAAAATAGCATCAGATTCAGCTGCAGGAACCGTCAAGACCAATTCAACTTTCTGATTAGAATGTTTTATAACTTCTTTAATGCTGTCTCGGCTAACGATATATTTTCGGTTTATTTTGAAAAAACGAAATGGATCAAGACTGTTTATAATTTCTGTCAAAGTACTGTTGTACAAATAACTGTTTCCAGATTTTATGTGAATAAAAAGATGCTTTCCAGTCGCAGCAAAATAGGTGATTTCGTTTTCATTAATAGAAATCATTTTATAGCCGTGATTTACTAAGAAATGGCGCTGTATTTTATTGCTTTCGGGGTTTTCTATTGCAACTAAAGATTGAAGCGTGGAATTGCTGTTAAAACTGTCTTTTATTTTTTTGAATTTCTGAAGGGCTTCCAATAATTCTTCTTCTTCAAATGGTTTTAAAAGATAATCTATTGTAAAATGTTTGAAAACCGAAATAGCATAAGAATCGTAAGCGGTTACAAAAATAACAGGGCAGGAGATATCTGCTTTTTCGAAGATTTCAAGACTTTTTCCGTCACCCAAATGAATGTCCATAAAAGCGAGGTCTACTTTGTTTTCGCTAAAAAATGCGACAGCTTCTTTTACCGATTTTAAAACGCTGATTGCTGCAATCGATAAAACGTCCTGCTGCTCTAAAATAGATTTTAGATAGCTGGAAGCAAGATGTTCGTCTTCGACAATAGCAATTTTCATTTTGCAGATATTTATAATGCAAAGATAAATTCAGGAATTCTTATACGCAATAAAGAGCGCATTTTGTTGTATTGATTTTATAAAAAAAAGGCCTAGCTATAAAAACTAGACCTCTTAAAAAAAACAATTTAGGTAAAATTATAGATTGGGATTATTCAATCTCGCGTTTGCTGGATAAATAATGGTATAACGCGGATCATTTTGTATTAAAGTGCTTTCGGTGCTCAAGAATTTATGTACGATTTGTTTTTGAGTTGTTCTTCTTAAATCAAACCAACGGTGACCTTCAACTGCAAATTCTCTATGTCTTTCTTCGTAAATAAAGTTCGTCAAATCTGCTGCATTCATCGCATTAACTTCGCCTTCTAACTGTGTGTATCCAGTAGCTGAATATCTGTTTTTAATGAAATTTAAAACTGTTGCTTTAGCATCATTAATATTGTCCAGTTTCAGCAAGGTTTCAGCTTTTGTTAAATACAATTCGGAAGTTCTGAAAGATGACTTTTGATTGTCATTTCCTCCTTTTAGGATTTTGAAACGGCTTCCGCTAGCTGAAAAATAAAGCGGGAAACGTAAATCTGTTGTTTTGTTATACGCTGCAATTAAATCTGGAGAAGCAAATGAAGCTCTTTGAATACCGACGATATATCCATCTTCAAGGGCTAAAATCGATTCTTTTCCGTCAAATTTTGTAGCCAGAACAGGAGTTGCTTTTAAATCAATTAAAGTATTGTTGATTTCTAAAGCTTTGTTGGCAGCATCTAATGATTTTTGCCATTGCTGCTGATACAAATACACACGGCTTTCTAAACTAAATAAAGCCACTTTTGAGAAACGATAGTTTAATCCTGTTGCCTGTTTATTTATGTTAATTAATTTCTCTGCTTCTTTAGTGTCAGAAATAATTTGATTGTAAACAGCTTCTACACTGTGCGGTACAAAAACTTGTTCTAAGTCAATTTCTAAAGCTAACGGAATTCCTTTGTCTGTAGCTGCAGTTGAAGCGTTGTAAGGTTTTCCGAAAAGGTTAACCAAATCAAAGTTTGCCATTGCTCTCAAAGCATAAGCTTCGCCTAATAGTTGATCTTTTTCCTCAGATGCTTTTACTTTTTTTGATGCTTCATTGATAACAACATTAGTGTAAAAAATGACATTGTATAAATCTTGATAGTGAAATTCTAATGTACTTTTATCAGGATTTGCATCTTTCCATAAATAGATATCTTTATAAATAGAAACTTCACTGTTGTCTTCGTTCATTAACAATTCGTCTGTACGAACTGTAGACAACGATTTGTGCTCTGGATATGAAGCATATCCTTTGGTTAGAACTGCACGAAATTCTTCTAGCGATTCTGGAATTACTTTTCCTACTGGAGTAATGTCCAGATAGTCATCGCAGCTGCTAAGAGCAATAGCAGCAACGAATAGTGTTATATATTTTGAGAATTTTTTCATCTTTTTTAGTTTTTAGAAAGTAACATTAAGTCCTAAAGTAAATGATCTAGGAACTGGCTGCGCATAAATGTTTCCGTAAGTTTCAGGATCAAAATAACCTTTGTAATCTGAGCTTATCACAAATAAGTTTCTTGCTTCAAGATTTAAACGAATACTTTGAATATTGATGTAATCTGTGAATGTTTTTGGGAATGTATAACCAAAACGAACACTGCTCAATCTCATATAACTCATTTCGCTAACCCAAGTATCTAAGTAGTTATAAGTATTGATTTGATTTGCACCAGAAAACCAGCTGTACGCCATCCATGAATCTCCCGTACCAGAATTTTTACTTGTAATACCTGGTAAATTAGATGAAGTGTTGGTTGGTGACCAAGCGTTTAAAATATCAGTTGTATAATTCTGTCCTCTGTCTACTATTGTTCCGTTATAAGGAGGTGTTTTGGTAACCGTTTGTTTGATATTGAATGACGCTGCAATCGTAAGATCAAAATTACGAACCTTAAATGTGTTTGTAAGACCTCCTGTAAATTTAGGATCTTTGTCTCCTAGGTAAACAAATAGATCTCTAAATTCTGCTGGCGTTAAACTTGACTGAGTAATTTCTCCAGGCAAGAATTCAGCATAAGGGTCAAATAGACCAAAGAAAGTCTGTGCATTTACAGTTTCTCCTTTTTTGTTTACAAATAACGGGTAACCGTTTTCGTCGATTCCGTTTGTTTTAAATCCAAAAACAGCGTTTACAGCATGACCTTCTTGGTTTGGCAAATAACTGTTGTCTCTTATTTCTAAACGGTCAATGTTACTTTTGTTATGAGCAAAATTAATTGTAGTATTCCATTTAAAATTAGGACGGTCGATGTTTTTTGTAGCCAAGGCAATTTCATAACCTTTATTACTTACTTGCGCCCAGTTCATATTGGTAAATTCAAAACCATTTTCTAAAGGAAGCGCTTTCATACCAATTAAATCGGTACTTTTTCTTCCGTAGAAATCAGTTACAATGCTAATACGGTTGTTAAACATACCAAGATCAAAACCTAAGTTGGTATTTTCTGTTTTTTCCCAACGCAATTTGCTGTTTGGTGGAGTCGTTACCTCAATTATAGGTTCTGTCTGTCCTGGTAAAATCGTAGTAGTTTTATTTTCTCCAACTACATAAGGAGAAGTATTTTTGTCAATATTACCTTGTAAACCGTAAGAAGCACGAAGTCTTAAGTTAGAAATTGTTTTGCTGTCTTTTAAGAAGTTTTCTTGAGACACTAACCAAGATCCAGATGTTGACCAAAGTGGCAAGTATTTGTATTTTGGGTCTACACCAAATAAGTCAGAACCATCGTAACGAACACTTCCGTAGAAGCTATATTTTCTATTGTAAGTGTATGCCGCTGTTGCAAAGAATGATGCAAAGGCATTTTCTTTTTCTGTTTTTATGAATGTTTTGTAAATAGCGTCATTAACAGAATTTGAGTTAGGGAAAATAATTTGTTGTGTTGTCAAATTCTTTTCGTCATAACCAAAACCTCTTGTCAAGATAGTAGTGTTTTTATTTCTTCTTAATTCATTACCAACCATTACTTCAATTTCGTGTTTCTCTCCTAAAGTTTTAGAATAGTTCACCATTGTTTTTAAGTTGTACTGAAAAAAGTCTGTGTTTGTATTTTGAATAATACCTCCTTCAGGAAGGAAATACTTTTGAACTCCTCCAGAATAATAGCTTGTTTTTTCTTTTTGTTTTCTAGTGTAAAAAGTTTCCTTGCCAGCAAATTTTTCACTAGAAGAATTATCCAGCTGTAAACCTAATTGGCTTGATACTTTCAAATCTTTTGTGATTTTATACTCAGCATCAAGCAATGCTTTTATAGCTCTTGTTTTTAAATCATAAGAAGTATTGTTTCTTTCTTCTAAGAAATTAAAAGGCAATTTAATATCAGAATAAGACGCAATGTCTGGATCGTATTTATAACTTCCATCTTCATTGTAAGGCGTAAGATACGGATTTACGTTTCTTGAATAGTTTGCAGGATTTGTAAAACCATCAGTATCTGTTACGTAAGAAGTCGTTTTAGTGTCTGAACCAAAAATACCTACACCCACTTTAAATTTATCAGTAATATCGTAGCTGTTTTTTAAAGTTAAATTGTAACGTTTAAGACCTGTTCCAATTGTTGTTCCTTTTTCGTCGTAGTATCCTAAAGAGAAATAGTAGTCAGATCTTTCGCTACCTCCAGACAAACTTAATCCGTGTTGTGTGTTGATTGCGTTTTGGTATAATAAATTGCCCCAATTTGTATTGATGCCTCTTAGGTTATTGATTGACTGTTGTGTTTGCGGACTCAAAGAAGAGAATCCACCGGCTCTGTATGCGTCTAATTCATTCGCTCCATTTAGGATACGAGCAACATCACCACCGGTGTCTCTATAAGTCAAATCTGCACGGCTCGCCATATTAAGTTCAAGATCAACTTTCTGATTAGAATCCATTAAGTTTAATTTTGAAAATTCTGGTCTTTGAGTAATAAAAGTATTGGTGTTGAAGCTAACGGTCATTTTCCCGCTTCTTCCTTTTTTAGTCGTAACAACGATTACTCCGTTTGCAGCGCGTGCGCCGTAAATAGCGGTAGCCGCAGCATCTTTTAAAATGGTAATATCTTTAATGTCATCTGGATTTAAACCAGCAATAGAGTAGTTGCTTAATAAATCGATATTCTCTTTATCGTAATTTTTTGGAACATCATTGTTCTCTAACGGAAGTCCGTCTAAAACCCATAAAGGGTCTTGTGTTCCATTTAAAGAGGCAGTACCTCTAATTCTGATTTTTGCTGCAGCTCCTGGCGCTCCTGATGGAGTAGTAACAGCAACTCCGGCAACTTGTCCAATTAATAATTGGTCAATGCTAGATACACCAGTCTGTTGAATAGAAGCCATATCTACTTTTGTAATAGCAGATGTCAACTTTCTTTTTTCAATTTTCTGATAACCTGTTATAAGAACCTCTTGAAGTTTTGCTGTTTCAGAATTTAAGGCGATAGTATAATCTTTTTGAGCTGATAATTCAAGAGTATACGATTTGTATCCCATGAAAGTAACTCTCAAAGTAGTAACGTTTTTTGCGATTTTCAAGCTGAATTTACCATCAAAATCTGAGGTAGTTCCAATTGCTTCACTATGGATAATACCTGCCATAGCGGTTTTGTTTGATATCGAATTATTCTCAACGAAGATCGATGCGCCAGGAATTGGCGATGAATCTGCTGCATCTTGAATGATCCCCGTGATGGTTCGGGTTTCCTGCGAGTATCCTGCGATGGCCAGGAACAGCAGTAAGGCTTGTAAAATTTTTTTCATGTTTTTGGGTTGTGTATTAAAAGGTTGTATTATTTAGGGCTTTTTCGATTCGTTGGATCAAATCGCGGTAATGGTTTTGGGTAGATTGGTCTCCTGTATTCTTTTTAGTTTTTAATAATTGAAGGACTTTTGTTAATTCGCCTTTTTTATCTGAGGTTACTTCTGCAACTCTACTTAAAAAAGCATTATTGATATTTCTTGCTGTATGTGCATCATTTAAATAATTGCATAAATGCGGCATGCTTAAAGTCTGCTGAATTTCGATTGATTTCTTCGCTTCTGTTTTTTCAAATAATTTATTTGTTGAAATAATTAAAACATCTACATAATTCTTTTGTGTCATACGCTCCAGAATTGATAGCGATTTATTCGCAATTGTTCCAGCAAAAACGTTTTGATGTATTTTTTTAAACAAATCATTTACGGTAAAAACGGGTTCTTTAGTTTTATTTAGCTGATACAATTCATTTTCTGTCATTCGAAGTAAACGGTCGTCTCTGAATAAGCTATACATTGCATCGTATTGTAATCCTCGTGCCATTGTATATGGTGTGTATTCGTAAGGTCCAAAAGGAGAATCTTTCAACGGATTTGTTTTTTCTAAAATGTCATTAAAAAACAGCCACTGCGGAATTGTAAGTACATTTTTAACTAAATAATCTGCAGCTCTTTTCTGCATTGCAGCAGGAACCGGAACATAACTTTGTTTGTTATCGCCGTGAACCGTTGTATTTAAATAAACACCCCCAATATTAGCCAATACATGGTCAGTGTATGTTTGCCATTGGCCAATAGCTCCAATATATAGTTTACCTGTTTCATAGTAAGACTGATCTTTATCGTAAGTCCAGTTTAAGATATTATCTACAACACGCTTTAAGTTCTTCAAACCGTATTCGCTTGCTTTCATAGCATCATTTCCTAAGTCTTCAGACTGAGAACGAGGATCAATTACATTTCCCTGCTGTTCGCCATAAAAATAAATGGGGTCATCTTGATGTTTTGTAATTAAGGCGTTTAGTTTTGTTGTTTCGTTGTCGTTAGGCGAGTACCATCTGTAACCCCATTCTATAGCATATTTATCATATTCTCCAATTTTTGGAGTAATTACTGTAACATTGTCTTCTGGCTGAGCTACATAGTTGTAACGCGCATAATCCATAATTGATGGAGCTGTTCCTCCCATTTTTGCTGTAAATTCTTTAGAACGTAATGATTCTACATCATAAGCAAAAGAAGAACCCATATTGTGTTTTAAACCAAAAGTATGACCCACTTCGTGAGACGAAACAAAACGAATTGCTTCTCCCATATGTTCATCGCTAAATTTATTTTCTCTAGCTTTAGGATCAATTGGTCCTGTTTGGATGCGCATCCAGCTTTGAAGCGACGTCATTACATTATGCCACCAGATAATATCGGCTTCGATAATTTCACCGCTTCTTGGGTCAACCACAGATGGCCCCATTGCATTTGATTTTGGAGATGCAGCATACGTAATTACAGAGTAACGCACGTCATCAATATCAAAATCCAAATCTTTATCAGTAGGTTCTTTTGCGATAATAGCGTTTTTGAAACCCGCTTTTTCAAAAGCTGCCTGCCAATCGTGTACTCCATCAATAATGTATTTTCTCCATTGTTTTGGAGTCGATGGATCGATGTAATAAACGATTGGTTTTTTCGGCTCTACTAATTCACCTTTCAAATATTTTTCTTTGTCTTCTTTTTTAGGTTCTAATCTCCAGCGTGTAATAAGTTCTTTTTCAACCATTGCTTGCTGTGCATCGGTAAAATACCAATGCTTTTCAGAAAAGAAACCAATTCGTTTATCAGAAAAACGTGGTTTCATTGGAGTTTTGTCCAATAAAATAATATTACTTGTCACACCAAGCGTAATTGGTAATGACGATGCGCCATCGCTGTAAGAAGTTGTCAGTTGCGATTTTACTACAATATTTTTTGGGAAAGTTTTTAAACCTTCTATATATGATAAATCAGATTTTACAGAACCTCCAATGCCAGTGTTGCTCAAAACATCATTGAAGCTTTTTTGTTTTCCGTCAAAAATCTTATTTACTTTAATAACAACAGAAGTCGAATCGTTGTTTTTGGTTTCAATATCAAAAACTTCAATAATAGATTCTGCAAAATTATTTTGAACCGATTGTGTAATCGCATCTTCTTTTGGTGAAGAAACTTTTGGAACATACGATTTTACCCAAACCTTCTTTGCAATTGTATCTTTATAAAAACTAATGACTTTGTTTTCATAATTCATTCCTTTGTTTAAGCCAGCTTCGTTTACTTGAAAAGGAACTTGAGATAATTTGTTTACAATTAAAAACTCTCTTTGGAATAAACTGTCTTGAATTTCAAAATAAACATCGGTTTTTACCTGAATGACATTGAAGAGTCCTTTTTTGATCGAACCTTTTTTTACAAGGTCGTCGTATTTTTTACCTTTTTTAGAATCGGTAGAATCTTTTTTAATTTCAGTTTTGTCCTCTTTTTTGTCTTTTTTCTTCTTTTGAGAATGAACAGTAAGTGACGATAATAGTAATAAGGATATGCAAAATATTATCAAATTATGCAGGAATGATTTTTCCTTCATCAGATGTTAAGTTTAGGTTAATTTTCGATCCGAAACTATTTTATTTTAGTTCGGAAAAAAAACAAAAAGGAGTGAGTGGCTTTTTTTTAGGAGTGAATGGATATTAATGGAAGAATACAAACAAAATAGCCATCTTTTTCTGATGTATTAAATTCTGTTTTTGAATAATAATTGTAAATACTCTTTAGGTAATTTAACCCAAATTTAGTACTCGGTTCTGCAGTCAATTTCTTTTGAAGATTGTTGCTGATAATTACCTGATTTTCTTTAATCAGGATTTTTGTAGTAAGTGGACTTTCCTGTGTGGCTCTATTATGCTTAATAGCATTTTCGACCACAATCTGAAAAGCAAGATAAGGGATGTGTTTGTTTAATGCAGCTTGGTTTTCAATTTCGATAGAAAAGAATAACTCTTCTTTAAAACGGGTTTGCTGCAAAAAGATATATTTTTCGATAAATAATAATTCGTCCTTCAAAGGAACAATGTTCTTTTCTGGCGGATCAATTAAATAACGATAAATACGAGATAGGTTTAAAGTAAATTTCTGCGCAACTTTAATATCACTTCCAATAAGCATATAAAGCGAATTGAGCGAATTGAACAAAAAGTGTGGATTAATTTGCTCTTTTAATTGTTGCAGCTGAATCAAAGCTTTTTCTTTGATGATTTTTTCATTCTCAACCAAGAGTTTATTTTTCTCTTTTATGACAATTCCCTTTTCTCTGTAAGCACGTCTGTTGGCATAAGAGAAAAGATAAAAAATCAAAAGCAACATTACTGTTGTGATCGAATAAATCGAAGTTGAATATTTTTTAACCAAAGCTACATTTTCGTCAGCGACCATTTTAGGAACGTTAACGCAGACAAACCAGTTTGAGTTTTTGATATCCAGTTTTTTAGTAAAACGAATAACATCCAACTGCAAGAACTCAGACAGAGTTGTTCTTTTGACGAAATCTTGTTTCTTACTATAAATCGTATCAGATGGATTAAGAGATGAAATCTTAAAGATATTTTTTCCAAGAAAAGCAATTTCGGGATGGTAAATGCAGGTTCCGTTTTTATCAAAAACAAAAGCGTAGTTAGTAGCTGTTTTTGTTTTGTCTATTTTAGAAATGTAACTATGAAGCAATCTCAGATTGATGTCATAACCATATTTTACGACAGTTTTGCTTTCTGAAACTAATTTAAAATAAATGCGCCAAACCCATTCCTTTCCTTGCGGAAGAATTACACTGAGATGTTTGGCATTTTCATTTTGAATAAGAAATGCTTTTATGTCATTTTTAATTTCGTTAGAAATAGAAGGATTGCCGTATTGAATAGCGTTTTCATTAATCTGAAACCAATTATTCACAATCAATTTATTATTTGCCTGAAGAGAAGACAAAAGCTTTAAATTGTTATCAAGGTTTCCCGAAGTGCTGATTTTTAGAACTTGTTCAATCTTTTTTTCCTGTTCTAAGAACTTCGAAAGTTCTTCAGACATGAATTCTTGTTTTTTAAGGAAGTTACGCGTTGCTATATCATCATTCGATTTTTCGGTTAAATCTGTAATCAGATTGCTCAGAATGTAAACCGACGAAACCGTAATCAGAATCGAGACAACAACGTATATTAAAAAAGCACGCCTAGAAGTAATATTTTTTAATCTAAATTTCAAAAAGTAACATTATGACTTAGTTTGCCACAGCAAACTGCGAGTCATATAAATTTTTATAGTAACCATCAGCTTTCAGTAATAATTCCTGATGCGTTCCTTGTTCAACAATCAATCCCTTATCCATCACCACAATTTTATCTGCATTTACAATTGTTGCTAATCTATGTGCAATTATAATAGAAGTTCTTCCTTTTGTAATCGTTTCTGTTGCACGCTGAATCATTTCTTCAGAATACGTATCAATCGAAGAAGTGGCCTCATCCAAAATCAAAATACTCGGATTACTCACATAAGAACGTAAAAAAGCAATAAGCTGACGCTGTCCAGAAGAAAGCATAACGCCTCGCTCTTTTACATCAAAATCATAATTATCTGGGAGGTTCATAATAAAATCATGAACACCAATTTTCTTTGCAGCATCAATTACTTTATCTCTCGTAATTGCCGGATTGTGCAAAGTAATATTATTGTAAATTGTATCGGCAAACAAAAAGACATCTTGCAAAACCACAGCAATTTGTTTTCTCAAAGAAGCCAAAGTGTAGTTTTCGATGTTTTCACCATCAATACAGATGGTTCCGCTGTTGATTTCGTAAAAACGATTCAATAAATTAATGATAGTCGATTTTCCTGCACCGGTAGAACCTACAATAGCAACAGTCTGTCCAGCCGAAACCGATAAATCAATTCCTTTGATTACTTCCTCTTCTGGAATATAACTGAAACGAACATCTTTAAAGTCAATTCTTCCGTTAAAAACTGGCGCTTCAATTGTTCCCGTATCTTGAATATGATCTTGCGTGTCGATAATATCAAAAACACGATTGGCAGCAATCATTCCTAATTGCATCTCGTTAAATTTATCTGCAATTTGCCTTAACGGATTAAACAGCATTCCGATAAACATGGTGTAGGAGAATAAATCTCCAAAAGTCGTAAAATGATCACCGTTCAAAATTCTAAAACCACCATAAACGACAACTAAACCTAAAGTAATAGATGAAATAATATCGGCAATAGGGAAGAAAATAGAGTTGTATAAAATGGTTTTAATCCAGGCTACTCTATGTTTGTTGTTGATTTCTTTGAAGTTTTCGGCTTCGATTTTTTCACGGTTAAAAAGCTGTACGATTTTCATACCCGTTACACGTTCCTGAACAAACGAGTTCATGTTGGCAATCTGAGTTCTTACTTCCTCAAAAGCAACTTGCATTTTACGTTGGAAAATCCTTGTAACATAAACCAAAATTGGCATAGCAATTACCACAATCCAAGTCAGTTTCCAGTTCATGTAAAACATAAAAATCAACACCACAACCATTTTCATCAAGTCACTTATAATCATAAACAAACCCTGACTGAAAATTCGAGCAATAGATTCAATATCCGAAACGGCTCTTGTAACCAATTGTCCCACCGGAACCAAATCGAAATACTTCATTCTGAAACTCAAAATGTGCTGAAAAAGTTTGGTTCTAATATCTTTTACAATATCCTGACCGAGCCAGTTGGCCCAATAGACGAAGTAAAACTGAGAGAAAACTTCCATCAGTAGAACTACACCCATTAAAATAATATACATCAATAATCCCATTTTATCATGAGTTTTGATGTAGCCGTCTACTGTTTCTTTAAGCAAGTAAGGACGGAGCGCAGCAAAAATGGACAGCGAAATGGCAAAAATAATTACGCCATAATAACGCCATTTATAAGGGCGGGTATATTTTAAAATTCGTTTGAATAATCCTGTGTCGAATGCTTTTGCTTTCATTTATTTTTAGGAGCTGTTTCCTGCTTTCCGTTACAAGTTTTTCTCAAAAATATGTTTTTGTTTAATTTTTATAAAGCTTCCGTTGGTCGCTCCATAAAAATTACAAAAACTATATTTTTTTCAAAAAAGCTTTTCACTTCAATCAGGGCTATTAAATGTAATCGTAATAAATATTGGTTAAATATAAACCATGTGCTGGGACAGAAAACCCTGCTTTTTCTCTGTTTTTGCTGGCAATAATATTTTCAAAATCTGCCAATGTGATTTTGTGCAATCCTATATTAATTAAAGTTCCCACAATGGAACGAACCATATTTCTTAAAAAACGATTGGCCGAAATGGTAAAAATCAGTTTTCCGTTTTCCTGTTTCCAGAACGCCTCAAAAATCGTGCAATCAAATGTGTTTACATCAGTATTAACTTTTGAAAAACACTGAAAATCGGTATGTTTCAATAATAATTGCGCCGCTTCATTCATCAAATCCACATCTAGTTTTTGCGTCACATACCAGCTCAATTCCTGTAAAAACGGATTTTTAACCGTATTGATATGATATTCGTAAGTTCGTTTTGTTGCGTCAAAACGACAGTGTGCATCATCGTGAACTAGTTTAATATCAAAAATCGCAATGTCTTTTGGCAAATACGAATTCAATTTATAAACCAAAATTGGAATATCAAGAGTTTTTTCTGTATCAAAATGACCATACATTTCACTCGCGTGCACGCCAGTATCCGTTCTTCCAGCACCCATAATGCTGATAGTTTCATTTAATAAAACCGAAAAAGCCTTATTTAAAGTTTCCTGAACTGAAGAAGCATTTGGCTGTATTTGCCAGCCATGATAATGTGTTCCGTTGTAAGCGAATTGAATAAAATATCTCATTTTAAGGGACAGAGGTTCTGAGTGGCAAAGGTACAATTTTTAGTGGCAAAGTTACAAAGGTTCAAAGTAACAGAGGTTTTTGGGTTGTTTATATCTGTAGAGACGCACTGCAGTGCGTCTAACTTTTTTAGTGGCAAAGTTACAAAGGTTTAAAGTAACAGAGGTTTTTGGGTTGTTTATATCTGTAGAGACGTACTGCAGTGCGTCTAACTTTTTTAGTGGCAAAGTTACAAAGGTTCAAAGTTACAAAGGTTTTTGGGTTGTTTATATCTGTAGAGACGCACTGCAGTGCGTCTCACGCCCGATTGGAAAAATTGTACTTATATATAGGTATACTGTTTTTGATATATTTTAAATCAATAAACATCTATTTCGATAAAATCTAAAAACAAAAACTTAGTCCCATTGCATCTTAGCGTTTCAGAAACTTTGTTAAAATCCTTTAAAACCCAAAATGCAAATCATAGTTTGCCCAGCTAAAAATCGTGTCAGAAATTGACAATTCCAACGATATAATTGAAACTATTTTTTAATTTTTTTAGTCAGAAATTTCTAAATGTTAAATTTTAAAATTTTTCATTTTAACATTTCATATTTCTCCTATGTTTGTATCACTAAATATCAAAAACTATGAATGAAATTACCTCTTATTGGTGGATACTTTTAATTGTATTTGCCATTCTTTTTTACAAATTTATTTTGCGCGTTTTCTTCGGAATGGTGATTGTTCCCGAGGATAAAATCGGTTTAGTAACCAAAAAGTTTGTTTTGTTTGGCGCAGACAAATCATTGCCCGACGGCCGAATTATAGCAACAAAAGGCGAGGCGGGCTATCAGGCTAAAACGCTTGCCCCGGGGTTATATTGGGGAATGTGGATTTGGCAGTATTCAATTGACATGACTAGTTTCACATTAATTCCAGAAGGAAAAATTGGATTGGTTTTAAGTAAAGATGGAAAAGAAATTCCGACAGGAAGAATCTTAGCTAGAAAAGTAGAAAGTGACAACTTTCAAGATGCAACAGCATTTTTAGACAACGGCGGACAAAAAGGACGTCAGACTGCTTTTATTACAACTGGATCGTATCGTATCAATACGTTTTTGTTTGAGATTGTAATTACAGATCAAATCAAGATTTACGAAAACATGATTGGTATTGTAACAGCTCTAGATGGTGAACCAATTCCGCAAGGACAGATTGCAGGTAAATTTGTAGATAGCCATAACAATTTTCAGGATTTTGATAAATTCCTTGAGCATGGCGGAAATCGTGGTTTGCAGCCTCAGGTTATGTTAGCGGGTTCTTACTATATTAATACTTGGGGAATTTTAATTGAGCAAAACCCAATGACAGATGTGCCAATTGGTTATGTTGGAGTTGTAATTTCTTATATTGGAGAAGATGGGCAAGACGTAACAGGTGACACTTTTAAACACGGAAATATTGTTTCAAAAGGACAGCGTGGTGTTTGGATGGAGCCTTTCGGGCCAGGAAAGTATGCTTTGAATAAATATACTACTAAGCTAGAACCTGTTCCGACAACAAACTTGGTTTTAAACTGGGCTAATGCTAGAAGTGAATCGCATGATTTAGATAAAAACTTATCTACAATTACAGTTCGTTCAAAAGACGGTTTCCCTTTCAATCTTGATGTTGCACAAATTATTCACGTTCCGGCGGCCGAAGCGCCAAAAGTAATTGCACGTTTTGGAAGTATGAACAATTTAGTTTCTCAGGTTTTGGAACCGACAATTGGTAACTATTTTAGAAACTCAGCTCAAGACAGCGATGTGATTTCGTTCCTTACAACTAGAAAAGAACGTCAAGAATCGGCTAAAAACCATATTAAATTAGTTCTTGATGAATATAACGTAAATGCTGTTGATACCTTAATTGGAGATATTGTTCCGCCAGATTCGTTAATGAAAACTTTGACAGACAGAAAATTGGCCGAAGAAGAGCAGAAAACATATCAAACCCAAAAATTGGCACAAGAACAGCGTCAGGGAATGGAAAAAGAAACGGCAATTGCTGATATGCAGAAAGAAATTGTACGAGCTTCGCAAAGTGTTGAAATCGCACAACGTACTGCAGATGCAACTGTTAAGAAAGCGGAAGGAGATGCAACAAGTTTAAAACTGAATGTAAATGCTGAAGCAGAAGCTACAAAAATGCGTGCAAGTGCAGAAGCCGAAGCCACAAAAGCAAGAGCAGGAGCACAAGCTGAAGCAACAAGACTGAATGCAAGTGCAGAAGCTGAAAAAATCTCAAAAACTGGTTTGGCTGAAGCGGAGAAAATTATGGCGATTGGTAAATCTACTGCAGAAGCATATCAATTACAAGTTAGCGCAATGGGCGGAGATAATTTTACCCGTTATAAAGTAACCGAAGAAATTGGTAAAGGAAATATCAAAGTAATTCCAGATGTATTAATTTCAGGAAACGGCGGTTCTGATGGTTCAATCAGTGGTTTATTGGGATTGAAATTGATGGAAATGATGGATACCAAAGAATTGAAAGAAGGTAAAAATCAAAATACTAAGAAATAAATTAGCTCACAAAAGACCTGACAGGTCTCTAAAACCTGTCAGGTCTAATAATTTACAAAAATCCGATCTGTTTTTCAGATCGGATTTTTTATGTTTATAAAGAAAATAAAACTTTATGAAAGACGCACTACAGTGCGTCTCTACAGAAAAACCTTTGTATCTTTGTATCTTTGTTACTATGAACCTTTGAACCTCAAAAAAATTGACTAAGATCCTACTTCTCTCAGATACTCACAGCCATATTGATGATACAATTTTAAAATATGTTGCTCAGGCAGATGAGGTTTGGCATGCTGGAGATATTGGAGATTTGAGTGTTACAGATGCTATTAAAAAACTAAAGCCATTGAGAGCGGTTTATGGAAACATTGATGATGCAAAAGCAAGATTAGAGTTTCCGCTAAATAACCGTTTTTCATGCGAAAATGTATCGGTTTGGATTACGCATATTGGAGGTTATCCCGGAAAGTACAATCAGAATGTTAGAGAAGAATTGGCTTTGAATCCGCCAAAATTGTTTATCTGCGGGCATTCGCATATCTTAAAAGTTATGTTTGATAAAAAGCACAATTTACTGCACATGAATCCAGGTGCGGCAGGGAAAAGCGGTTTTCATAAAGTACGAACGATGCTTCGATTTGTAATTGATGATGATAAAATCAAAGATCTGGAAATTGTTGAAATAGGAGCGAAATAATTAATGTGGTAGCGGAATCTCGATTTTTATTTTGGTTCCCTGATTTTCTCTGGAAACAATAGATAAAGAGCCTTTGTATTTTTTGATTCGCGCTCTGATTCTGTTTAAGCCAAAGCCTTCCGCATCTTTTAATTTTTGAGTTTTAAAACCAATACCATCATCATGAATACGCAGAATTAATTGGTTTTCTTTTTCATTTAAAGTAAGTTTTGCTTTTTGGGCATTGCTATGCTTAGTGATATTGCTAAATAATTCACTTACAATAAAATAAATTTTCATTTCGAATTTTTCAGCATATCGTCTGCTGGTCGGAACTGAACTTGAAAATTCAAATTCAATCGCAGAATTGGAGTTTTTTTCGCATAAATCCTCTAAAGAATAAATTAATCCAAAGCGTACCAAAAGAGCTGGAACAAGATCATGAGACATATCTCTTAAGAGCTCGTGAGCCTCAGATAAAATGGTTTTTGCTTTTTGTATTTCATCCGATTTTATATTGTTCTGAGCTGTAAATGTATTTAAATGCAATCCAGCTGAAGATAATAGCGAATTAATATTATCATGAAGAAAAGAAGCAATTTTTTTGTGTTCTGCCTCTTGAGAATCTATGCCTGAATTGATGATGTCGAGAAGAATTTTCTGTTTGGTGTCTTTGCGTTTTATTTTTTGCTTTAGTTTATTGTTTTGATACAAAAAGTAAAATAAAAGAAAAACAATGATGGTTAGTATGATAGATAGGCTAACAATTTTTTTATTTCGTAATTGTTCTGATTTGCTAATAGACGTAAGGACAGTTTTATTATCAACTTGAGTTTGCGACGCCTTTGTGTTTACAGTGTCTTTTGGCTGTGCAAGACTAGTTCCTTTAACAGCAAAAAATAATAGCAAAGAGATAAAAAAACGGAAAACAGGCATAAAAGCAATTGTTAAGGATTAATCAGATTGTTTTTAAGGGCATATTTTACTAAACCTATCGTACTTTTTATATTCAGCTTTTTCATGATGTTTTTACGATGTGTTTCTACGGTGTGTGAACTAATGAAAAGCTTTTCGCTAATTTCTTTCCCGCTATGTTCCAAAGCAATCAAAATAATAATTTCGATCTCTCGCGGGCTTAAAATAGGATTTTCTATAATTGCACTGTGGTTCAGTTTCGGACTGTCCATAAAAGAGTTGAAGATCTTTTCTCTGACGGCGTCACTAAAATATTCCTGTCCTTGATAAACAGCTTCAACGGCTTCAATAATATTTTCGCCAGCGCAATTCTTTGTAAGATAGCCTTTTGCGCCCAGTTTCATTACTTCTTTAATGATTTTTAAATCATCATAACTAGATAAAATGATGACTTTGCAAGGGAGCTGTTTTTCATTAAATTCTTTAAGGGTTTCAATACCATCTTTTTTCGGCATGCTGATGTCTAAAATTAAGACATCGGCATTATCTTTCATGACATCTTCATAGACAGTGGTGCCGTCTAGTGAAGTTCCTGCCACTTCAAAGTTTGAAACGGTTTGAAGTAAGTTGGATAGTCCATCAATCAAGACCTGATGATCGTCTGCAAGATGAACTCTTATTTTTGGTGCCATGATTATTTGAATTTGAAAATACAAATTTATCATGTAAATCACATTTTGAGTATGCTCTTTAGGTCTGATTTGTAATATAATAGGGCAAAAAAAACCCGAATAAAAATTCGGGTTCTTCTTCGCACAAAATAAACTAAGTTTATAGGTTTACCTCAAACGATCAACAGATTTTACAAGATCTTCGTCCTTTTTGATGGCCTTATTAGCTAAAACTAATAACACGATAGCGACAATCGGCATGAACATCCCAATACCTTTCTCAGAGACTTCAGTCCCTCCAGATAAATTTAGTGATCGATATACAAATAATCCTAATAAAATTAAATTTAATATGATGTTCAGTCTGTTTAATACAAACTGATTTTGTCTCTTTTTAAATGAAATAATACTAATAATACTAAGCATTGTTGTCAAACCTAATAAAACAGTATAAAGCTGATCCTGCATAAAAAAGAATGGTTTTCCTGCACTAGTTGTCCAAAGCGGAACAAAAAGCATTAAAATGCCAGTTGCAGCAAAAGCTAGAAATAAATATACAGTCTGAATTCTTTGTATCATGGTCTAAAAATGTTTTACAAAAATATATTTTCTTTTTTTAAAATACTATTGTATGATAAAATTTTATTCGTATTATTGCATCATAATACCGTAAGCACTTCATACTGCGGTCAATTCAAATTAATTATCTACCTATTCTTTTTACAGTATTCCTTAAAATAATTAAATTCATAGAACATTCATGTTTGATATTTCTGCATTAAAAGAAATGAAGCTTTCTGAGCTTCAAGAAATAGCTAAGTTAGCTAAAACAATAAAGATTACTGGTGTCAAAAAAGAGACTTTAATTAGTCAGATTTTAGCACACCAAGAGGCATCTCTTGCGTCGACAGAAACTCCAAAAACTGAAGCAGCAGAAACTAAAGAAGAGAAACCAAAACGTGCTAGAATTGCACCAGTCAAAGCAAAAGCGGCAAATACCAAAAATGCACCTGTTTTAGAATTTGATAAAGTAGAGGAAACTGTTCAGAATAATGAAACTGCAGAAAAAGTGGAGCCAATTGCAGAAACGGCAACAGAAGCAGTACAGGAAAATAAACCTGCGGCAGGAAAAAAAGAACCTAAAGCGGTAAAATTTAATAAGCAGGCATACGAGAAAAAAGTAGCTCTTAAAAAAGAGAAAGAGGCAGTAAAAGAAGTAACTGCTGAAGAAGTTGCAGAATCAACTCCATCAGAAACAATTAGTTCTGAGCCAACAGCAGAAACAGCTGAAAAAACTACACAATCTCCTGCAAAAAAGGTTAATCCGAATCAGAATAAAAATCAGAACCAGAACCAAAATCAAAACCCGAATCAGAACGGGAATGGAAACGGAAATCACAATAACCAAAACCCTAATCACAAGAATAAAAAGAATAACAATAATTTCAGAGATTCTGATTTTGAATTTGATGGAATTATCGAAAGTGAAGGCGTTCTTGAAATGATGCCAGACGGTTATGGATTTTTACGTTCATCAGATTATAATTATTTAGCTTCTCCAGACGATATTTATTTATCAACTTCACAAATCAGATTATTTGGTTTAAAAACGGGAGATACAGTAAAAGGAGTGGTTCGCCCTCCAAAAGAAGGTGAGAAGTTTTTCCCATTGGTTCGTGTATTAAAAATCAATGGACACGATCCGCAAGTGGTTCGCGATAGAGTTTCTTTTGAACACTTGACACCAGTTTTCCCTTCAGAAAAATTCAAACTAGCCGAAAAAGGCAGTTCTATTTCAACAAGAATTATAGATTTGTTTTCGCCAATAGGTAAAGGTCAGCGTGGAATGATCGTTGCACAGCCTAAAACAGGTAAAACAATGCTTCTTAAAGATATTGCAAACGCTATTGCAGCCAACCACCCAGAAGTTTATTTGATTGTTCTTCTTATTGATGAGCGTCCTGAGGAGGTTACCGATATGCAAAGAAGTGTTCGTGGTGAGGTTATCGCTTCAACTTTTGATAGAGAGCCACAAGAGCACGTTAAAATCGCAAATATCGTTCTTGAAAAAGCAAAACGTTTAGTAGAATGTGGTCACGATGTTGTGATTCTTTTAGACTCGATTACGCGTTTAGCGAGAGCTTACAATACAGTTCAGCCAGCATCTGGTAAAGTATTAAGTGGAGGTGTTGATGCCAATGCATTACAAAAACCAAAACGTTTCTTTGGAGCTGCTAGAAATGTAGAAAACGGTGGATCTTTAAGTATCATCGCTACTGCATTAACAGAAACTGGTTCTAAAATGGACGAGGTTATCTTCGAAGAATTTAAAGGAACTGGTAATATGGAGCTTCAATTAGATCGTAAGATAGCTAATAAACGTATTTTCCCTGCAATCGATCTTACATCATCAAGTACACGTCGTGATGACTTATTATTAGACGAGAAAACATTACAAAGAATGTGGATTATGCGTAAATATCTATCAGATATGAACCCGGTAGAATCTATGGATTTCGTAAACGATCGTTTCAAGAAAACGAAAAATAATGAGGAGTTTTTGATTTCGATGAATGACTAGTTAAAGTTGCTAAGGTTCTGAGATGCTAAGATTCTAAGTTTTTTTTAGCTTTGAGTAAATCAAAAAATATATAATATAAAAAAGGATGAGTTTTACTCATCCTTTTTTATATTCGTTCCTAAAAGAACCTTAGAACCTTAGTATCTCAGAACCTTAGAACCTTATTTTTTATCCACTACCGGTCTATTTTCTCTATTAGCCAAATCCCAAGCTACTACAAAAGCCAGTTTTGTTCTTTTGGTTAAAGCGTCGTATTCAATTTTTTGAGGCTCGTCACCTTTTCCGTGGTAATCTTCGTGAACTCCGTTGAAGAAGAAAACAGCTGGAATACCGTGTTTTGCGAAGTTATAGTGATCAGAACGCTCATAGAAATGGTTTGGGTCTTTAGGATCATTAAATTTGAAATCTAAATCCATTTTAATGTATTTCTCGTTTTGAGAGACAACCGCATTGTGTAAATCAGAAGATAATCTGTCAGCACCAATTACATAAACGTAGTTGTTTGTATTTGAATGTTCAACATCACGTCGTCCGATCATGTCAATGTTGATATCTGCAATTGTGTTTTCGATTGGAAATAATGGGTTTTCAGAATAATAACGTGATCCGTGCAAACCATGTTCTTCACCAGTTACATGAAGAAACAAAATAGAACGTTTTGGACCGTGACCTTGCTTTTTAGCTTTAGCAAAAGCTTTAGCCATTTCTATAACCGCTACAGTTCCAGAACCATCATCATCAGCACCGTTGTAAACTTCACCATCTTTAATTCCTACGTGATCGTAATGCGCAGAAATTACCAAAACTTCGTTTGGTTTTTCTGAACCTTCAATGTAAGCCCAGATATTTTCAGAATCTGGAAGATTTTGATTACGTCTTGCATTCATAAATGCAGCGGGAACAGGCTGGTAGAAATCTTTAGCTCCTTTTGGAAAAGAGATCCCACTTTTTTTGTATTGCTCGATCATATAAAGACCTGCTTTTTTCTGTCCTTTAGAACCAGTTTCGCGGCCTTCCATTTCGTCAGAAGCAACAGTGTAAAGCATTTTCTTTAAGTCTTTTTCGCTAATTGTTTTTACGTATTTTGTAGGATCTGAATTGTCTTTGGATGCAGTTGACTGTGCGGTTTTGCATGAATACGCAGAGACAATTAAGAATAAAAGGAGTAATTTTTTCATTTCTTATGGTTAGTGTAAATTAATAAATGTGTAAAGAACGTATAAAGTCAGTAAAAATAGGATAAAAAGTGAGTTTATTATAAACAAGAAAAAACTTTTGATAAAAGATACTATTCTTGACTCGCCATAAAAACGATGATGCGCTGGATAGAAATAATAGCACATCCAAATTGTTCCTACAAATGTTGTAATTGATGATATGAAAGACAACGGGCTATCTTCTCCAAAAAGACCAATTAATCTGTCTATAATAAACATGATGAGAAAAATTAGCAGTAGGAAAGAAAAATAGTGGAGTGTGAAAATTCCATGATCAAAATAATACCATCTTTTTTTATTGTGAAAGAGCCACAAGAAAAAAGCAAAAAACGGCATAATTATAAAGAGGATTTTAGGAAGATTGTGAAAGAACGATTCGACAAATTTTTCATAAATCTCTTTTTTAGTGTATTTTTCGGTAACATGTATTGCTTTTTCAGTAAACCAATACGAAGAAGCATTCAACTTCTCGTTTTCTTTTCCATATTTTTGAATCGAGTCTATCTCTTTCATCGTTTTAAAATGAAAGTACTTTTTGTCGTCTTTTCTGCTTATGCTTAAGCTATCAGTAGCTTTAGATATTTCTTTGTTCAGTGCTTCTTCACTTTTATCAATTTTTTCACCGACATTGTTTGGAAACATCGCAATTAATAAAAAAGTAATAAAACTGATAAAAATATATAATCGGACAGGGGCTAAATAAGACAAACGTTTTCCTGAAAGATATTCTTTTGTAAGCGTTGAAGGCTTAAACAGTAAATTTTTTATTGTTTTCCAAAAAGCATTTTCATAATGCGTCAAATCTTCAAAGAAATGAACAAATAAATGATGAAAAGTTTTTCGGCTATCGCTGTTTTCTTGCCCGCAATTTGGGCAGAATTTTTGTTCCACAACATGCCTGCAGTTTAGACAAGTTTTGTCTTCTCTAATTTTATTATGTGACATTGGTTTATGTTAATTGATTTGTTTTGGTAGTTTTTAGGTATTTGTTTTTAGAAATTATTTTTTCAAAACTTCATTTAAGAAAAGCTGTAAGTGATCAAAAGATCGTTTTGCAGCAACAGCATTATATGCCGCACCTTTAGAATTATCACTTCCCGCTTCAGGATTTGTAAAAGAGTGAACCGAATTTGCATAATAAATCATTTGCCAGTCTGCTTTACCATCACGCATTTCCTGTTGGCATGCTGCGATTTCTTCTTTAGAAACAAAAGGATCATCGGCGCCATGGCAAATAAGGACTTTTGCAGAAATTGGCTCATTCTTTCTGCTGGCATCTTTTCCTAAACCGCCATGAAATGAAGCTATTCCTTTTACATTCAAATGGCCTCTTGCGGCTTCCAAAACTCCAGTTCCGCCAAAGCAGTAGCCAATAGCAACAATATTATCTTTATTAGCGCCTAATTTAATTAGTTCATGTAGGGCTATATCAATACGTTTTTGATAAGCTTCAAAATTAGTTTTGTAATATCCAGCTTGTTTTCCTGCTTCACCAGTATTTTTAGGATAATTTCCTTCTCCGTAAATGTCTGCGATAAAAACATGGTAACCCAGTTTAGATAGTTCTTCTGCGATTCCTTTAGAAGCGTTATCAATTCCGAGCCACGCTGGTAAAAGTAAGATTCCGGGGTTGTTGCTGCTTTTTTTAGCAGATTTTATAAATAAGCCATTTAGCTGTTGGCTTCCTTCAGTATATTTTATTGGTTTTAATTGCGCATTCATGAGATTAGAAAATAAGATTGCACTGAATAAAATGATTATCGAGTTTTTCATGATTTCTTCAATTTTTAACAAATATCAGAAATATTATGTTACAAAAAAACCTCACAAGTAAATTCTTGTGAGGTTTATAACCGATATTTTAAAAGAATATTTTCTTTTTATAAGGATATGTTTCGTTTAAAAGCGCAGCCCAATTCTACAATCGAATCGGTTTTGTCAATACCTGGAATTCCATCAATTTTTTCATAAAGAATACGACGCATATGTTCGTGATTTTTGGCAATGATTTTAATGTATAAAGTAAACGAACCCGTCACATAATAACATTCTGTAATCTCTGGAATTTCTTTAAGTGCTTCAATAATTCGTTCAGAATCAGAATCTTTGTTTAATGTGAGTCCAGTAAAAGATGCCCAGTCGTAGCCTATTTTCTTTTCCTGAATAATGGGTTTAATCCCGCCAATTACACCTTGTTCGATCATTCTGTTAATACGCTGATGCACCATGGTATTTGATATTTTCAGATTAGTAGCGATTGCAGAAAAGGCCATTCTTCCGTCTTTTTCTAATTCTTTAAGAATACTAATATCAAATTCGTCTAATATATCCATTAATTTAAATTATTAACTGTTTTATTGTTGCTTAGTGAATGTATGTAGTTCCTACGGAACATTCTTAATTATGACCTTATAATTTTACCAATATTTTATTCCTAACGGAATAATCTCGTAGAGGTTAAATATTGGTAGGCAATTTCAAATATAATTTTGTCCCGTAGGGACTACATTACGTTCTGTAATTATCAATATTTCCGAATTCATAAAAGTAGTTCTTTTTTTTAATAATTAAACTTCTAATTTCATTTCTCAAAAAATAAATATGCTTTTTTTACGCTGCTTAAATTTAAGTTTTGACTTTTATTTTGTTATTTTTAAGTCAAAAACAGTTTTTATGGATTGTTATTAATTAAATTTTGATATTTTTGTAAAAATAAAAAGCATATTATGATAAGTACAGAAAAAACACTTTCGTCAAAATCAGAAAATTTGATTGAAAAAGAAAACAAATATGGAGCTCATAATTATCATCCGCTTCCTGTAGTTTTAGAACGTGGAGAAGGCGTATATGTTTGGGATGTTGACGGTAAAAAATATTATGATTTTTTGTCTGCTTATTCAGCAGTAAATCAAGGTCATTGCCATCCAAAAATTGTGAATGCAATGATTGAGCAGGCACAAAAACTGACTTTGACTTCTCGTGCTTTTTACAACGATAAATTAGGAAATTACGAAGAATATGTAACGAAATATTTTGGTTTCGATAAAGTTCTTCCAATGAATACAGGTGCTGAAGCAGTTGAAACAGCTTTAAAAATTTCAAGAAAATGGGCGTATGAAGTAAAAGGAATTCCAGAAAATCAAGCGCAAATCATCGTTTGTGAGAATAATTTTCACGGAAGAACTACCACTATCATTTCATTTTCAAATGATGAAACAGCACGCAAAAACTTCGGACCTTTTACAGATGGTTTCATTAAAATTGAATATGATAATCTTGAAGCGCTTGAAAAGGCTTTAAATTCATCAAAAAATATCGCTGGATTTTTAGTTGAACCAATTCAGGGTGAGGCAGGAGTTTATGTTCCTTCTGAAGGTTATTTAGCGAAAGCGAAGGCACTTTGCGAAAAGCACAATGTACTTTTTATTGCAGATGAAGTTCAGACAGGAATTGCACGTACAGGAAAATTATTGGCAGTTCATCATGAAAATGTACAGCCTGATGTTTTAATTTTAGGAAAAGCCATTTCTGGCGGAGTTTATCCAGTTTCGGCAGTTTTATGTAATGACGAAATCATGAATGTGATTAAACCAGGACAGCACGGATCTACTTTTGGAGGAAATCCTGTTGCCGCGGCTGTTGCCATTGCAGCTCTTGAGGTTATTAAAGACGAAAAACTGGCTGAAAACGCAGAGCGTTTAGGAGTTATTTTAAGAGACGGATTAAATAAAATCGCTGAAAAAAATAATTTAATTACGCTAGTTCGCGGAAAAGGTCTTTTGAATGCAATTGTAATTAATACAGATGAAGAATCTGATTTGGCTTGGGAAATCTGCTTGAAATTTAGAGACAACGGATTATTGGCAAAACCAACTCACGGAAATAAAATTAGATTGGCACCGCCTTTGGTAATGACCGAAGAGCAGATTAAAGAATGTCTGGAGATTATCGAGAAATCTTTGAATGAGTTTAAATAATTCTTTCTAATAATTTAAAAATAAAAAGCAGCAAATTACTTGCTGCTTTTTTTGTAGACCATTTTTGTTTTAAAAAGCGACTGTTACAGTAACAATCGCTTTTTGTTATAATTACTAAAATATCAAAAAAGTAATTATTTTTTTGGAGCAGCACCAGGAATCAATTCTCCTTTTTGTTTGAATTTGCTGTATTCTACAACTCCTGTTTTATCTGCCCAGTCAAAGTATTTTGCCGAAAGATCATTTACAATTCCAGGATTTTGAGCTGCCACATTTGTAGTTTCTCCTCGGTCTGTTTCAAGATCATAAAGTTCCCATTGGTAAGATGGATAAATTGAAACCAATTTCCATTTGCCTTCACGAACGGCTCTGTTTCCAGCTCTTTCCCAAAATAAAGGCGCGCCACGGTTTACTTCTGAAGCATTGTCAAATAATACAGGCAATAAACTTTTTCCAGGAAGCGGATTAGAAGTTACTCCATTTAAAGTTTTAGGATATTCAATTCCAGTCAATTCGTAAAAAGTAGGAGCAAGATCAATAATATGTCCAGTTCCTTTATCGATTCTTCCTGCTTTAATTTTGGATGGATACCAAGCAATAAATGGAGAACTGAATCCGCCTTCGTGCATATTGTTTTTATAATCCTGCAAAGGTGTATTCGATAAATACGCCCAATTTTGTTCTTGGTAATCAAAAGAACCGGAAGAACCTACAGGACCATCATTTCGAACCAAACCTCTCCCTAACGGATTGTAGGTATTAAATCCGCCTTGAGCGCCATTATCAGAAATAAAAATAATTAGTGTGTTTTTATCCTTTTTCAGTTCTTTTAGCTTATTCAAAACTTTACCCACGTTTTGATCCATATTGTCAACCATTGCAGCATAGACTTCCATTTTTGCTTTCCAGAATTGCTTCTCATCATAAGTCAGTTTGCTCCATTCTGGAACTTCAGGATCTCTTGCCGAAACAGTTTGATTTGCGGGCAGGATGCCATTAGCTTTTAATTTCTCAATTCGTTTTTCTCTTAAAACATCCCAGCCTTGATCAAATTTGCCTCTATATTTTGCAATATCAACTGGTTTTGCCTGTAATGGCCAATGCGGAGCTGTAAAAGCCAAATACAAAAAGAAAGGTTTGTTTTCTTTGTTTTGTTCCTCTAAGAAAGTGACCGCATTATTGCCAATTTCATCTGTAAAATAATAAGAATCATCTTTTGGATGAAGCTCTTCGTTATTACGAATTAATTTCACGGGATAAGGTGTTTTTCCAAAAGGCAAAGGCTTGGTGTCAAAATAATTAGAAGCTCCTTTTAAGATACCATAAAATTTATCAAAACCTCTTTGGTTAGGCCATTGTGCTTGATCTTCAGAACCAACATGCCATTTTCCTGATAAAAGCGTGCTATATCCGCCTGAGCGAAAAACTTCACCTAATGTCAGAGATTCTTTGTTTAAATAACCTTGATACGCTGGCAAACCCAGATTAACATCAAAAAAACCAACTCCAGCTTTATGCTGATATTGTCCAGTTAATAAAGAAGCTCTTGTGGGCGCGCAGATGGAATTATTGTAAAATTCGCGAAGGCGTGTTCCTTCTTTTGCCAATCGATCTAGATTTGGAGTGCTAATTTCGGAGCCGTAATTTCCTAAATCTGAATATCCCATATCGTCTACCATAATCAAAATGATATTTGGTTTTGATGAATTATTCTGTGCATTCGATGGGTAAAAACCAACCGTTCCAGACGCAAGAAAAGACAGTAAAATGTTTTTTAGTTTGGTATTCATGGTATTGTTTTGTTGTTAATTTTCATTGGTTTTTTATTTATTGAAAAGTAAAAAAGCAATGAAAAGGGTAATAATAATATTGAATAATTGTGCAATTAAGAAGGCGAATAAAGGTTTCCTGCTATTGTTTTGAAGTAAATCTTTAAAATTGGTTTCTAAGCCTATACTTGTAAAAGCTAATGCAAACCAAACTCCTTGTAGGTTTTTCAGATTGTCCTTGACAGTATCTCGAACTTCTGGGCTTATAAAAAAAGAAAATAGGATAGAGGCTAAAATAAAACCGATAACAAATTTAGGAAAACGTTCCCAAATGACTTTTAAAGTCGGTTTAGATATTGCTTCAGAGGAATTGTTATGTGTGTAAGTCCAATAAATTGAAATAGCAAAAGCGGCTAATCCTAATAGTACATTTTGCGAAAATTTTACAATTGTACTAATTTTTAGTGCTGTTTCTCCAACCAAAGTTCCAGAAGCCACAACTGCACCAGAAGTATCAATGCTTCCTCCAAGCCAAGCACCAGTTACCTCTTCTGGGAAATTAAAATATTTAGCAATAATAGGCATGAAAATCATCATTGGAATTGCGGTAACCAAAACAATCGAGATTACATAAGATAATTTTTTTGAGTCGCCTTTGATCGCGCCAGAAGTTGCAATTGCCGCCGAAACGCCACAGATTGAAACGGCACTTGAAATCATCATGGTTAATTCGTCATCGACTTTTAGTTTCTTGCAAAGCCAGAAGGCAAAATACCAAACCGACAAAACCACTATTAAAGCCTGAATTAATCCTAATGAGCCAGCTTTTAAAATATCAGAGAAAATAACACTGGTTCCTAATAAAACCAATCCGATTTTGACAAATAATTCGGTCGATAAAGCAGCACGAAACCATTCTGGAAGTGTAAAGAAATTACCAATTGCTAAACCAATTATCAAACTGAAAATGACTGCTTCTAGATTTAGTGCTTTTACCTCAGAATTTCCTGCAATGATTAAGGCAATTATCGTTAAGAAATAAATTATAGGAAATCCCAAAATGAAATTTTTAACCGATTTTCCAACTAAGAATGTTCCAATTGTTCCGATAGAAATAAAATAAAGGAATTGAAGACCTATTGTTTGAGTGTTTTTAATTTCGAAAACATTATTTATTAAGTCTGTTCCGTTTGTCCACTTGAAAACGGGAACTTCTGGCAGAAAAATAAAGAGAGAAATTCCGATGATTAGAAAACCGAGAATAACGACGGTCCAATCTTCGTGAAGATTAAATTGTTTTGTTGAGGTTGACATTAAGGGTTGAATTAAATTCTTTAAGAATATTATTTGAATTGCCTCCAGCTTTAGCTGGAGGTAATTGATCTTTAGGATTAAACCCGACAGGTTTTTAAAACCTGTCGGGTTTGTAGAATACTTTTATTACAAATCAACAAAGTACTTTTGTTTTCCAAAGTCGAATTCATAATAGGTTAAATTTGGCCAAAGCGGTTTGATTAAGCCTTTTTCCCAAGTTTGCAAAGCTGTTTCTAATTCTTTTACTTTTTCAGGATTTAGTTGTGAGAGGTCTTTAGTTTCCGATTTATCTTTTGCAAGATTATAAAGCCATTTTTCATGCGTTCTTCCGCTAATGACTAATTTCCAATCGCCGCTTCGAACGGCTTTTGCATCGCCAGAACGCCAGTATAAATCTTTGTGTGCTACTTTATTTTCATTTACTGTTTTAACCAAATCAACACCATCATAAATTCTATCTTTTGGTAAATCAGAACCAATCGCAGCAGCAATGGTTGTAAAAAAATCTAAAGTGCTTACAGGCTGTTTATAAACTGTATGAGGTTTAATTTTTCCTTTCCACGAAAGTGCAAAAGGAACATTGATTCCGCCTTCGAAATGAGAAAATTTCCCGCCTTTAAGTGGAGCATTTGTTGTAGCAAAAGTATAATCGGCACCGCCATTGTCACTTGCAAAAATGATTAAAGTATTATCCTCTAATCCTTCTTTTTTGACTTTTTCGCGAATTCTTCCAATGGCATCATCCAAAGCGCTAATCATAGCAAAATAAACACGCTTGTTCTCGTCTTTAACATTTGGGAAACGATCGTAATATTTTTTGCGAACCTGAAACGGCGTATGAGGCGCATTAAAAGGAATATAAAGCAAGAAAGGCTTATTTTTATTTTTATCAATAAAAGCTTCTGCTTCTTCCGCAAATTTTTCGGTTAGATAGGCTTTTTCATCAATAATTGTGGTATCCCGACGGATTTGTCCAATTCCAACTCGGCCTTTTCCCCAAATGGTTTTGTCGGTAAAATCTTTATGATGATGATTAATAATATCTGGATTATCATCTTCTGGCGCATAAAGCGAGAAAGCTTGATAAAATCCGTAATGATAATCGAAACCTCTGTCTAAAGGGAAAAATCCTTTGTTGTGACCTAAATGCCATTTTCCAATTATTCCTGTGCTGTAACCTTGTCTTTTTGCCAAATCTGCAAAAGTGATTTCCGATTTTGGAAGCCCTTGCGTTGCAATAGATGCATCATTTGGATATTCGATTTTGTCATTCAATTTCCAATTGTCTGTTTCAATTAAATAATTAAAAGCATAATATTCCAGATTGTTTTTAGGATAGCGATCGCCCGGCTGATATTCATGCCCAAAACGTTCTTGATATCTTCCCGTAATTAATCCCGCTCTTGATGGCGAACAAATTGATGCAGAGGCGTAACCGTCTGTAAAAGTCGCGCCTGATGCGGCAAGCGAATCGATTTGTGGAGTTGGAGTCGATTTTCCGCCGTAGAGCGAAATATCGTATTTTCCTAAATCATCTGCCAGAAGGATAATGATATTGGTCTTTTTTCCAGAAATAGAATCTTTAGGTTTTGAAGCTAAAAACTCTTTTTTTCCTTCTGCCAATTTTGGATTTTCTTTGATTAAGGTTCCATAGGTATTAATTGGCCAGAATAAAAAAGCTGCCAGAATGAAAAGCGTGATTAAAATGGGGGTAACAATTTTGGTTATTTTTTTATAGTTTGCCATATTAAGGTTTTGATTTGTGTTGAGAGGAGTGTAAGAGCTTTGTCAAAGCTTTGCGCGTAGTTTTTGTCATTTCGACGAAGGAGAAATCTCCGTAAGTAGCTCCGCAACGAAAAAAAACAATCTTTGTAGAGCTTCTTGTGGAGATCCCTCGTTCCTCGGGATGACAAACTGTACGGTTTAAAAGAATTACTTAGAAGCCAATGCAACATCAACTTCATTCTTCAAGTCATTTATCCCTTCTTTCTTAAAAATAATTTTCCCGTTTTCATACAAGATTAAAGTCGGAAAAACTTTTACTGTTTTTAAATCGGCAATTACCTGTGGACTGTCTTCTAACTCAATTTCTACGATTTTTAAATTGTTTCCGTATTCAGATCTGATAGTTTCTAAAACTGGTTTTGCTTTTTTGCAAGCACCACAGTATTTCGAACCAATATCAACCAAAACTGTTTTATTTTCAGCAATAATTTTATTGAATTCGGCTAATGATAATTTGCTTTTTAGATTAGAATAAAAGGGTTTTCCGTTTCCAATCCAATTGGCAATTCCGCCTTCTAAACTATAGGCTTCTGAGAAACCATTTTTTAATAATTCTTTTTCTAAAGCAACACTTCTTCCAGCTCCGATAGAATAGATAAAAACAGGTTTAGATTTATCTAGTTTAGCAACAGATTGCGTGTAGTTTTCAGATTGAAGATTAAAGTTTACAGCACCTTCAATATGATTTAAAGCAAATTCTTCTGAAGTTCTAGCATCAACGATCTGTGGATTTTTTTGACTTTTTATTTTCGAATAAAATGAATCCAGCGACAATGAGCTGTGAATTTCATTTTGCGAAAAAGCAGCAACTGCCCATAAAAAGGCAATTGCTGTTATACTGGTTTTTAAGATTTGATTTTTCATTTTAAGAAGTATTAAACTTGTTCTAAAACTGGAGTAGGAGTTTCTTCTAAAGCTGCCTTAGGTTTTGACGGAAGCGATAATACGCCTTCGGCAAGAGAACTGCCTTCTTTTTTAGATTTAAAAATTGGCCATAGAAACTGAGCGTACCATTCTTCTTGTTTGTATGATTTTGTTCCGAACGATTTTGGATATTTACGTGTTATTAATCCGGTTCCGAAAATGATATCCCAGATAAAAAACATATTTCCAAAGTTTCCTTTAAAATGTCCAACACCGTCTCCACTTGTATCTGCATGATGCGCTTGATGTGTTGCAGGAGTAGAAATCAACCTTTCCAAAACCCATGCAATTGGATGTAATACTTTGTATTTGTAAAAAGGTTTATCCCATGGAATGCTTGAGTGTGCTCCCAAAGTGATGAAACGTTTAATTACTAAAACAAATAAAGCAGGAAGCCCTAAACCTAAATAGGTTAATGTCGTCGTCAAATAAATCTGAGAGAAGAAAAGTGTATAAATAAAGTTCTGTCTAGAAGCCATCGCCATTCCCATATATGGAGCTGAGTGATGTGTTCTGTGAAAACGCCATAAAAACGGAACTTGATGATGCAGTCTATGATACCAATACTGCGTTAAATCATCAGCAATTGCGATAAGGAAAAATCCTCCCCAAAACGGAACCCATGATAATGAATTGGCCAAATTTGGCAATAAATATGGCAAAGCTGTTAAGCTGAAAAAAGCAATTACGGGAGGTAAAAGCAATTCTGGAGCTAAGAAACAAACAATGTCTATTTTACGTTCTTCGCCTGTCCATTCGTCATCATACAATCCAGCAGCAAATTCTATAATTCCTAAAACGATCATAAATACCGTTAATCCCCAAGTTCTAATATTAGCAAAAACAGGTTGGGCAAATTCTAAAAATGACGGCAGTGTAATATGCGATTCACTTACAGCTCCGCCTGTTAATTTAAAATACAGGTAAATTGCCAGTACTGGCAATGAATAAATGAAGAAACTTATCGTTAAGTCTCTAGTTAATTTTTCTTTTTGAACTATTGCCATGATTTCTTATTTTAAAAATTGATTTACTACTGCTAATCCGCCAGCCAGAATCGCCAGCGGAACTAAAAACAAGATTATCCCCACGACAATCTTTTTTCCTATAATTTCATAATCTACTCGTTTCATAATTATTCGTTTTATGTCCTGCAAGGTTTTCAAAACCTTGTAGGTATTTGTTTTTTTAGTAGAAACCTACAAGGTTTTCAAAACCTTGCAGGTTCTGTAATATTAATTGTTGGTTCCTCCAGGTTTAGTTGCCTGTTTAATCAAGTCGGAAACTGTTTTTCCTTTGTCAGCACCCGTGTTGTGGATTCTTCTGTTGTACACATCTTGCCAATCAATCAAAGGATATAGATTGTTTTCTTTGGCCTGTTCGTCAAATAATTTTTGAAGTTCAGCCAGTTTTTCAGGATATTTTTTCGCTAGATTGTTACGTTCGTTAAAATCTTCGTTTAGGTTATACAATTCCCAAACGTCTGTATCAAAATTGCTTGGAGCAGGTTTTTCATTGCTTCCTAAAGATTTTTTCACAGCAAAAGAATCTGGCAAATGTGCTGCAGAAGCTTTCCATCCGTCTTTGTAAATGGCTCTGTTTCCGAAGATGTAGTAATACTGAACTTTGTGCAATGATTCTGCTTTCGGATTATCTAAAGAAGCTTGGAACGAAGAACCTTGAATAATGTCTTGTTTGATTCCTTTAATATATTCTGGAGCTTTAATTCCAACAATATCTAAAGTCGTTGGCAAAAGATCAGTTACGTGGCTGTATTGGTTTCTGATGCCGCCTTTGTCTTTTATTCCGTTTGGATAAAAAACAATCAACGGATTGCGAGTTCCACCTTCAGATTGTGCATCTTGTTTCCAGTTTTTAAAGGGAGCATTGGTTGCCTGCGCCCATCCTAAAGGATAATTGGTATTTAGACCTTTTGCAGTTCCAATTTCTCCAATGTTGTTTAAGTTGCTTTGGAAGTTTTCTTCATCTGTTTTTCCTTGAGCAAACAAACTCTGATTGATTGTTCCTTGCAGCGTTCCTTCTTTACTAGCTCCGTTGTCACCAATAGCAACAAAGATTAAAGTATTATCCAATTGTCCACTTTGTTTTAAATAATCCACAACTCTTCCAATTTCATAATCTGTATAAGTCAGGAATCCAGCGTAAACTTCCATGAATCTTGCGTATACTTTCTTTTGGTCTGGAGTTAATTTTTTCCATTCAGTGATTAAAGCATTACGATCTGGCAGTCCAGCATTTTGAGGAAAAATTCCTAATTTCTTTTGGTTTGCCAATACTTTCTCGCGGTAAACATCCCAACCTTCGTCAAATTTTCCTTTGTATGGTTCAACCCATTTTTCGGCAACCTGATGAGGTGCGTGAACAGCTCCTGGCGCATAGTATAAGAAAAATGGTTTCCCAGGCGCTGCTTTCTGCTGTTTCTGAATATAACTGATGGCTTTGTCTGTAATCAATTCATTCAAATGGCGTCCATCAGGTTTAATATGAACTTGATCTTCTACCAAATCAGGATTGTATTGATCGGTTTGCGAACCTAAGAATCCGTAGAAATGATCGAAACCTTTTCCTGTTGGCCATCTGTCAAACGGACCCGCATCTGTAGCATCTTCGTCTGGTGTAACGCCATATTTTCCAACCGCAAAAGTGTTGTATCCGTTGTCACGTAAAATCTCTGCAATGGTTCCTTTATCAGAAGGAATTCTTCCATCCCAACCAGGAAAACCTGCAGATAAAATAGTATGAGAAAATCCGCTCACGTGAACTCTTCCTGAATTTCTTCCAGTCAATAAAGCGGCGCGGGTAGGAGCACAAATTGCTGTTGTATGGAAGTTTGTATAACGAAGTCCGTTATTTGCTAGATTATCAAAAGTTGGCGTATTGATTAAACCTCCAAAAGCGCTTGAAGCTCCAAATCCAACATCGTCTAAAAGAATCCAAACAATATTCGGAGCGCCTTTTGGTGCCGTTACAGGATCTGGCCAATATTCTTTAGAATCGGCTAAAGTTTTGCCGATTGTACCCTTAAATTCTTGTTTGTCCTGTGCAAATCCTAATTGTGCAATTAGGACAGCAGTAATCAAAAGCCCTTTCTTAGAGCCTTTGATTGAAATGCTATTTTTTAAATTTTTCATTTTTTATAGTTTTTTAGTTATATGGTTTTAAATAATGGTTCTTATTTTTTTAACACATAGAATCATAGTTTTAGAGCCGATAAAAGGCGTTTCACTTATTTCAATTCACATAGCAACTATGTGTGGAGAAACGAGTTTCTCTTTTACTTTCTTTATTAATAATTTAAAATCTATGCCTCTATGTGTTTAATTTTTTTAATATCCAGGATTCTGAGGTAATCCATCAGGATTGATATTTCTTTCGCTTTGCGGAATTGGATAAAGATTATTTCGTTCTGAAACTGAGTTTTTAGCTGTTACTTTTTTTACCTCTGTAACCAATGTTCCCCATCTTACCAAATCAAACCATCTTTGCCCTTCCTGAACAAATTCTTTTTTGCGCTCTTCTTGAATTGCCGCTCTAAAAGAGGTCTGATTTAATCCAACTAAATCCACGGTCGCATCTGCAGTTGTAATCGCTTTTCCAAAAGCTCTTCTTCTCACTTGATTAATCAATTCGTATGCTTCGGGAGTTGGACCGCCTTGTTCATTTATTGCTTCCGCTAAAGACAAAAGAATGTCCGCATAACGAATAACTGGGAAATTAATCGCTACGTTTCCTGGAGTAGCCAAATTGGATAAATCCAAGTATTTTTTGAAGATTGGTTTCGGGAAAGTATATAGCGTTCCTGTTGCTGGGTTAAGCAATTGTTTGGCATAACTAACATCTCTTCTTTTATCTCCTGCAGCATAGATATCGTAAAACAAAGCAACGTCTGAGATAATATCTGCTGGTTCTGTTGCGGTGAATCCAGTAAAAGAAGTTGCTTGAAAAGTACTTCCGCTAGAACCGTTTCCTGCTTGATTTGGCTCAAACTGAACAGAGAAAATATGCTCTTTTCCGTTCTTTTTTGTTTTAGTGAAAATGTCTTGGAAATCTTCAAACAAAGCATATCCATAACCGCCATTAATTACTTCTCTAGATTTTGCAATAGCATTTGGCCAGTCTTTTCTAGTTAGATATACTTTTGCTAAAATCGCTTTTGCAGCTCCCGATGTAGCGCGTCCAGCATCTGCTGCTGGATACGTTTTTGGAAGGGCTTCGGCGTCTGTCAAATCTTTAACGATTTGATTGTAAACTTCGTCAACCGTAGAACGATTTGTTTTTAAATCTCCCAAATTGATAGAAGTAGCTTCGTGCAAAACAATTGGAACTCCGCCCCAAAGACGAACTGCCTGAAAGTATAATAAACCTCTAATAAATTTAGCTTCGTTAATCAATCTAGTTTTAATAATATCTGAACCCGATACTTTCGGAATATTATCAATAGAAACATTGGCTCTGTTGATTCCGTTATAAATTTGTCTCCAAGCCACTTGAACACGATCTGAAGTAGCATCATGCGTTAAACTACTCAAAGCTCTAACTTGCGGATTGGTTGCCGAAACTCCCGCTGCCGCATAATCTGAAGCCATATCGGTTAAGAAATAAAGGTTTCTTCCAAACAAACTCTGCTCGCCTGGGTCAAGGCTTAAAGAAGCATAAACAGCAGTTACACTTGCAGTAGCATCATCTTGAGTGACAAAATAATTGTCTTCGGTTACAAAAGAGGTAGGTGTTACCTCTAGATCGGCGCACGATACCAATAGGCCGGCACTTAAAAGGAATGTTATAATGATCTTTTTCATTTTGATATTTTTTTACTTAGAAAGTTACGTTCAAGCCCGAGATGAATGTTTTTGAGTTTGGATAAGAACCAAAATCAATTCCCGGATATAAGTTATTTTGTTCGTATGAACTTACCTCTGGATCGTAGCCAGTGTATTTTGTCCATGTAATTAAGTTTTCTGCTGAGATGTAAACTTTTACGCTTTTTGTCCCCAGTTTTTTAGAAACGCTTTTAGGTAAAGTGTATCCTAATGTGATTAATTTTAATCGTAAGAAAGATGCATCTTCTACATAGCGTTCAGAAACAATTCCTAGTGGTGAACTAGAAGCTCTAGGAATTTCATTACTTGGGTTCGTTGGTGTCCAGCGGTCATTTAAAGTGGCTGCAGCATTGGTTCCAAGTGTAGAGATTTCTAATTGCTGATTTAAAGCATTGAAGATTTTTCCGCCGTATGCTCCTTGAAAAGAGAAATTCAAATCAAAATCATTGTATGAAACTGTATTGCTGAAGCTTCCCACAAATTTTGGCTGAGAAGTGCCTAAATTTCCTTTGTCAAGAGCGGTAATTACACCATCTCCGTTGGTATCAACATATTTTCTATCTCCGACTTTGGTGTTTGCCAAACTGTTGATTTTTGGCTGTGTGTTAACTTCTTCCTGAGTCTGGAAAATTCCGTTGGTTCTATATCCCCAAAAAGTTCCTAAAGGCAACCCTACTTTTACAATTACGGGCTGTTGTTGTAGCAAAGATCCGTTTGGCACTACAGGAAAAAATTCGTTTACACCATTTCCGATTTCGGTAACTTTATTTCTATTTAAAGAAAATACGATGTTCGAGTTCCACGCGAAGTTTTCGGTTTTGATGTTTTCAGTGGTTAAACCAACTTCAAAACCTTTATTTTCAACTCCACCAATGTTTTGAAGAACTGTTGCATAACCTGAACTCAATGGCACTGGAACATTGATTAATAGGTCCTTTGTCTTTTTGTAATACACATCAAAAACAAAATTGATTTTTCGATCTAATAATGATAAATCCAATCCAACGTTATACTGATTTGTTTTTTCCCATTTCAAATCTGGATTTGCCAATCGGGTAGGAGCTAAACCGGTGTATAATGTTCCTCCAAAAGAATAGTTTACAGATCCCATTGAAGCCAACGGAAGATAATTTCCAATTTCTTGGTTTCCTGTAGTTCCTGCTGTAATTCTCAATTTTGCTTCCGTTACACCTTTAATATTGTTGGCAAATTCTTCGTCAGTAATATTCCAAGAAAATCCAGCAGAAGGGAAATAACCCCAAAGCGATTCTGAACCAAATCTTGAAGAACCATCTGCACGTCCAGATAAAGTGAAATTGTATTTTCCTTTATAAGAGTAATTTACTCTCGCCAGCCAAGATTTCAGAACACTTTCATAAGCGTCACTATACGGTTTTACAGGAACACCATCTTGAATGGCATTGTAGGTATTGGCATCATTTACAAAAGTTTGGGCACCTGCATTTACTACCTCACCTTTTGTATATTGAAGGGTGTAACCTCCTAAAGCAGAAAACTTATGATCTGCGCCAAAATGAGTATTATAATTCAGCGTATTTTCATTCAGAACAGAACTTACTAATCTTTCTCCAATAGAAGCCAAACCTTTTGTTCCTGCACCTGTAGTAGTGTTTGAAGGCGCGTAATAGTTTTGTTTCGTATTCAAAACATCACCGCTTACAGCAACTTTTGCCGTTAATTCTTTATTGAATTTATACTCGCCAAATAAACTAGTTAGAATTCTGTTTAATTTGGTTTCGTTGGTTGTGTTATCCAAATCGTTAATCGGATTCGGAACATAACCATTTACGGAAGTTGCATAAGGATTGTTCGTTACATTGTAACTGCCATCCGCATTTTTGATTGGAACAACTGGAGCAGTTAAAACAACGCTAACCAATGGATTTGGATTCCTTCCAGCTCCCGCGCCGCCATTTGTACCGACACCATTTGCAATCGAGTTGGTATAATTGGCATTTACCCCAAATTTGAATTTCTGAGAATAGTTTCTTTCATAGTTGGCTCGAAGAGAAATACGTTTGAAATCAGATCCTAAAACAATACCATCTTGGTCAAAATACCCTGCAGAAACTGCATATCTTGATTTTTCATCTCCGCCAGAAAATGATAAATTATGGTTTTGTACAGGTGCCGCAGTTACAAAGGCTGCCGATTGCCAATCGTAATTTCCAGAAGTTTTTAAAGCTTCAATTTGTTCAGGAGAAAAAGAAGGAGCTTGGCCAATACTTGCCTGAACATCGTTTCTTAAACTTGCCCATTCGCTGGCATTCATTAATCTCAGTTTCTTTGAAATATTCTGGAAACCGAAATAACCTTGGTACGAGATGTTATCTTGTCCTTTTGTTCCTTTTTTGGTTGTAATAATGACAACTCCATTAGCACCACGAGAACCATAAATCGCTGTCGCAGAAGCGTCTTTTAGAACTTCGATAGATTCTATATCAGCAGGATTAATAGTCGATAGAACGTTTACGGTTGCCCCAGCATAAGTTACGCCAGCTCCACTGTTGCTATTATCGTTGTAAATTAAAATTCCATCAACAACATAAAGCGGTTCGTTACCAGCAGTAATAGAGTTTCCTCCACGAATGCGAACACTAGAAGAAGCTCCTGGACGTCCAGAACTTTGTGTAACTACAACTCCTGCTACAGCTCCTCTTAATAAATTATCTGCCGATGAGGTTACCTGAGATAAATTGGCTTTTGGAACTGAAGCTACAGATCCTGTAATATCTTTTCTCTTTTGAGTTCCGTAACCCACAACTACCAATTCGTCTAGTTCTTGGCGTTCTTCTTTAAGATTAATAATTACTGGATTTTTCTCAACAATGACTTCCAATTTTTTATATCCAATGTAACTTACGATCAATGTGTAGGGAAATTTCTGTCCCGTTTGAAAATAAAATTTTCCTTCTGCATCTGTAACAACACCGTGAGTTGTTCCTTTAATGGTTACAGAAGCACCTATAATGGGCTGATTTGTAATATCATCAACAACAGTTCCGTCTAGTTTAGATTGAATGAGCGGGGTGGTATTCTGGGCTTGTATTCCTGCTGTTATGAAGAGTAGAAACAGCAGTATGTGTATGTTTAACTTTTTTTTCATTTCTTTGTGTTGGTTTTAAGTAATTAACAAGACGCCCTGAGCACTGTTTATACAGCACTCTAAAAGGTGTTCTTGATTTAGTGATAAATGTTCTTTAAGCCTTGCCATTTCTGTTGCCGCAGAAATGGCTTTTTTTATTTACAGCAACAGGTTTGCATTGTTTTCATTTTAGTCTTTTTAGTTGTTAGTTATTTAAATTTTTGAATAATAGATATAGTTTCAAGAATCTTTTCCAACACATTCGAATGTGTCAGAGAGATTTCTTGGTTAAAATTCAGTAAATATTTTAGGTGATGTTTTTTATGTTTTGCTTCGATATAGATTCTAAAGGCAAACAAAATAAAAGTAGATTATTAACAACAGAAACACATATAACAAAAAGTGCTATAAGTGTATTTTTTAGGAAGAATGTAACGCGATATGCTTTCTGTTGTTTTCACAATAATAGTTTTTTATAGTTGGAAATATTATTTTAAACTCTACTAATCCTATAGACAAAGTTAAATTTTATATAATAAAAACCAAAAGTTTAGACGATTTTTTTTGAAAAAGTCTTTTTAAGAGTTAGAAATCGAATGTAAAATAGTATATAATGTGTTGGTTTTTAGGTAATTGTATGTTTTGTTTAATGTAAAAACAATGTTAATTTAATTTTTAATTCAAGCACAAAATTGTAGTATTTTACATTTAAAATGCTTGTTCCTAATACTTTGTAAGATACGTAAAAGCTCTAAAAACGTCTTATAAATGTTTCAGAATGAGTTGATGCACAATTTAAGGCCAACATTAGTAAGTTATGTAGCAATAATTTTAAATTTTGTTATATTGTTTATTATTAGTGTTTTAACTGTTTTTTTTCTAATTTTAATACATTCTTATTTTTAGCAGGAAAATTGAAATATTTCTGCAATATTGATTTATAGGTTAAATTTTTCAGTAATAATTCTAACACTATTTTTCTATGTCTGATCTTTCCCAATCACATCGCATTCTTTTTTTTAATACGTTAGCATTTATAATTTGTTTTGCCTGCTGGACGTTAAATGGAGTATTAGTAACTTTTTTAAACGACCGTGGTATTTTTGAATGGAGTGTCGTCGAGATAGGATGGCTTCTCGGGATTCCGATTTTAACAGGTTCGGTAATGCGTTTGCCAATGGGAATTCTCACTGATAAATTTGGAGGGAAACCTGTTTTTTCCTGTTTATTGATTTTGAGTTCAATTCCATTATTTCTTTTGCCTTTTGCTTATAATTTCTGGACGTTTGCGATTTTGAGTTTTTTATTCGGAATGGTAGGAACTAGTTTTGCCATTGGCGTAGGCTATACTTCAGTTTATTATCCAAAAGAATGGCAAGGAAGAGCGTTAGGTATTTTCGGAATGGGAAATTCTGGCGCTGCACTGACCACTTTTCTAGCTCCGACATTATTGACAAAATTTTCGGAAAGTGATCCAGAAAATGGCTGGAAATGGCTTCCAATTATTTATGCAAGTGTTTTGCTTGCTATGGGAATTGTTTTTTTGATTTTTACAAAAAATAAAAAAATTGAAGCAGCACCTAAAACAATAAATCAAGTTTTTACACCGCTTAAAAGTATCCGAGTTTGGCGTTTTGGATTATATTATTTTCTTGTTTTTGGTTCATTTGTAACATTTTCGCAATGGTTGCTTCCCAATTTTTTAAACGTATATCATACGACTTTGGTTATGGGCGGAATTTTTGCTGCTATATTTAGTTTACCATCTGGAGTTATCAGAGCTTATGGCGGATTTTTATCTGATCGTTTTGGTGCGAGAAAAGTAATGTATTGGGTTTTGAGTTCTTCAGTTGTTTTAAGTTTTCTGCTGATGTTTCCAAAAATGGATATTACAACATCTGGTTCTGGTATTACAGCAGCAAAAGCGGGAACAGTTACGGATGTTTCAAACGATAAAATTGTTATTGGCGATAAAACCTATCCGATAATTCAAGAAGATAAAAATGCTGCGCACAGTAAATTTTTCCCATCAAAAAAGTCTTGGCAGCAAGTTGTAGTAGAGCAAAATCAGGAAGTTCAAAAGAAAGATTTATTGGCAGAAGGAATCACCCAAATTCATTTTGAAGCCAATATGTGGATTTATTTAGTTTTAGTAATTCTGATTGGTTCTGCGTGGGGAATTGGCTCTGCAGCGGTGTATAAACATATTCCGGATTATTTTCCAAATGAAGTTGGCGTTGTAGGTGGAATGGTTGGCTTACTCGGCGGTTTAGGTGGATTTGTTGGACCAATTATCTTCGGTTATCTTTTAAGTACAACTGGTTTCTGGACAAGTTCATGGATGTTTATTTTGGCAGTTTCTCTTATTTGTTTAATATGGATGCATCGTGTTGTTGTGAATTTGATGAAAGAGAAATCACCAGAATTTGCTAAAGATATGGATCGAAAACATTAAAATAGATTTATAAAAACAGAAAAAGCCTTTTCTAAATACAGAAAAGGCTTTTTCTGTTTTAAAAGATATTCATTTTCTGTTATTTAGGATGTTTTAAAATAAGATAAAAATATCTTTTATATGATATATGTCATATAAATTATCAGATTGAGACTATAATTTTGCTTGCATAATTGATGATAATCACTCGATTATATTCAGGTAATCTACATAGTTTATGAATAATTTGTCTCAATCTCACCGAATTTTATTTCTTAATACCTTAGCTTTTACCGTATGTTTTGCATGTTGGACATTAAATGGCGTTTTGATCACTTTTTTGGCTGATAAAGGAATATTCAATTTTACTGTAGTAGAAATTGGTTGGCTTCTCGGAATTCCTATTCTTTCGGGTTCTGTTTTCAGACTGCCAATAGGAATTTTAACAGATAAGTATGGTGGCAAATATGTTTTTTCGGTTTTACTACTCCTATGTTCTGTGCCGCTTTTTTTACTTCCTTTTGCAAATTCCTTTTGGAGTTTTGCAGTTCTAAGTTTTTTCTTCGGATTAGTTGGAACCAGTTTCGCTGTCGGGATAGGATACACTTCAATTTGGTATCCAAAAGAATGGCAAGGAAGAGCCTTAGGAATCTTCGGAATGGGAAATGCCGGTGCAGCCATTACCACTTTTATTGCACCTACCTTATTAAATAATTTATCTGAAAGTGATCCACTTAACGGTTGGAAAATGCTTCCAGTTATATACGCATCTATACTAGTAATTATCGGAATTCTTTTTATTGTTTTTGCTAAAAACAAAACCAATCATGGTATTTCAAAAACTATGGGAGAACTTATGTCTCCGCTTAAAAAGGTCAGAGTGTGGCGCTTTGGTGCGTATTACTTTTTAGTTTTCGGATTTTTTGTAGCCTACTCGCAGTGGCTTCTTCCAAATTTCATGAATGTCTACAATACTACTCTCGTTATGGGCGGTATGTTTGCGACAATGTTCAGTCTTCCGTCAGGAGTTATTAGGGCTTTCGGAGGTTATCTCTCAGATAAATTTGGAGCGAGAAAAGTGATGTATTGGGTTTTGGGCTCATCAATCGTAATCAGTTTTTTATTGATGTTTCCAAAAATGGAAATCTTCACTGCGGGTCCTGGAGTTATGTCTTTAAGTAATGGGACGGTAACAGAAATTTCGGCAGATAAAATAATCGTTAACGGAAAATCACATCAAATAAACAATAAAAAAGATCTGGAAATAAATAGCGAATCTTCTGTTTTCCCTGTAAAAAAATCTTGGCAGGAAATCATTGTAAAACAAAATCAGGAAGTAAAAAAGAAAGAATTATTAGCAAAAGGAATTACCCAAATCAACTTCAGCGCCAATCTTTGGGTGTACGTTGTTTTGGTAACGCTGATAGGAATTTCTTGGGGTATTGGAAAAGCGGCTGTTTACAAACACATTCCAGAATATTTTCCTAATGAAGTTGGAGTAGTGGGCGGAATGGTTGGTTTGATTGGTGGTTTAGGAGGTTTCTTCGGTCCAATAATCTTTGGCTATCTTCTCAATTATACTGGACTCTGGACAAGCTCATGGATATTCATATTTCTGGTTTCTGTTCTTTGTTTAGTATGGATGCACAGAACAATCATAAATGCGATGCGAAGTAAATCACCCGATTTTACAAGAGAAATAGAAGACAATCATTAAAAATTAAATTGAAATAGAGATGAAAACTTGGTTAGACAAATGGAACCCCGAAGATGAAGCATATTGGAATTCTGACGGAAGTAAAATTGCATGGAGAACTTTAACAATTACAACAATTACATTAGTATTATCATTTGCCTCATGGTTCATGATGAGTGTTATAGCGGTAAAACTGCCTGGATTAGGATTTAATTTTTCTAAAGATCAGCTTTTTTGGTTAACCGCAATACCGGGATTAGCTGCCGGATTATTGCGAATTATTCACACATTTTTGCTTCCTATTTTTGGAACGCGACATATTATTTCTTTGGCGACAGCAATTAAATTAATTCCCGTAATCGGAATTGGTTTTGCAATTATGAATGTAAATACGCCTTTCTGGGTTTTTGCAGTTTTGGCTTTTACAACAGGTTTTGGCGGTGGAGATTTTTCTTCTTATATGCCAAGTACAAGTTTATTTTTTCCTCAGAGATTAAAAGGAACTGCATTAGGAATTCAGGCAGGAATTGGAAATTTTGGTGTTTCAATAGCACAATTCGTTACGCCATTAGTAATAAGCGTCGGAATTTTTGGAGCTTCGACCGTTTTTACAAGTATCGATCCGAAAGAAACGTTAACTGTTTTCCAAAATTCTTCAATTGAAAAACAAAAAGAAGTTTTTGCCGCTTTAGATAGTGAAGTACAAACGAAAATTCTTTCTAATGTAAAGAAAAACATTGTTGATTCTGTAAGTACGGCCGTGAACTCTCAAGACAATGCAGTTGTTTTTGCTTCACTTCCTGTTAAGGCAAAAGCAAAAGCGATTGCAAATGCAAATCCAAAATTAGCAGAGAAAATAATAAACAACATTAGCGCCGAAAATACAGCGGTAAAAAACAAACCAATTTATTTGCAATCTGCAGCATTTTGGTACGCGCCATTTCTAATAATTATGGCATTTATAAGCTGGTTTTATTTAAGAAGTATACCGATGAAGGCTTCTGTAAAAGAGCAATTGGATATTTTCTCAAATAAACATACTTGGTATTGTACAATTACGTACGTAATGACTTTTGGAACTTTTGCAGGTTTATCTGCCGCTTTTCCATTAATGATTAAATTTTTATATGGAGATTTTCCAAATGCGCCAGATCCTTTAGTATATGCTTTTTATGGACCATTAATAGGTTCTGCCAGCCGAATTGCTTTTGGATTTGTTGCAGATAAAGTAGGAGGAGCCGTATTGACAACCATAACAGGTTTAGGAATTTTGGCCGGAGCTATTATTTTAGTGACTCAAGGATTAGTTGCACCAACAAGTATGGATCAGTTTCCTCTTTTTGTAGCAGTAATTTTGGCAATGTTCTTTTTTACCGGAATTGGAAATGCTGGAACCTTCAGACAATATCCAATTATTTTTAAAGAAAATCCTCGTCAGGCAGCAGGAGTTATTGGTTGGACAGCTGCAATTGCGGCATTTGGACCATTTATCTTTTCTAAATTAATAGGAAATAATATTTCGGCTAATGGCACTGTAAATCAATTCTTTATTGGTGTTGCTTTTTTTACTATATTAGCTACAGGTATCAATTGGTGGTTTTACAATCGTAAGAATTGCGAGAAACCAAGTTAAAGAAGTAATCATTAAAATAAAAATTAAGGATGAAAAAGAAAACGTTTAATACCAAAGCTTTACTGGTTGCATCACTAGTTTCTATACTTACAATTATACTAGTATTTTACGGTTCAAGGCAGTTGCAAAATTTTGATGCTGCTCTCGTAACATACCTCTTCGGAACTGTATTTGCATTCTTTGGAATCGTTTATCGATACACAGTTTGGCTTCAAAGACCTCCAACTTGGATGTATTTTAAAAGGAGTCTTAAATTTCTTTTTACCGGAAAAGTGTTTTCACATTTATGGTTTTTAGGAAAAGAATCGGTACAGAATATTTTAGTTCAGAGATTTATTTATCCGAGAAGCAAATGGCGCTGGTTTGCCCATTTTTGTATTGCCATAGGATGTTTATCCGCTTTTGCGATTACAATTCCGCTAACATTTGGATGGATTCATTTTACATTAGCACCCAATTCCATTTCCATTTACGAAGCACATTTCTTCGGATTCAAAATGATGGATTTTCAAATAAATTCATTTTTAGCATTTCTGATTTTTCATGCATTAAATTGGTCTTCATGGCTTGTTATAATTGGTTCAGTTTATTATTTAAGAAGAAGATTAACCAATCCTGGACTTATTGCAACACAAACATTTGAAGGTGATTTATTGCCTCTTATTTTATTAATAGCGATTTCCGTTACTGGATTGTGTTTGACTTATTCGTATCAATTCATGAAAGGTTTCGCGTATGATTTTCTCGCTGTAATTCATTGTGTAACAGTAATTATGTTTTTGCTTTGGATTCCGTTTGGGAAATTCTTCCACATCATTCAGCGTCCCGCGCAAATTGGAGCACATATTTATAAGCAAGAGGGAATTAAAAAAGGAATGGCTGTTTGCCCTCATACAGGCGACGAATTTGCAACGAAGCTTCATATAGAAGATTTAAAAATTGTAACCAAACAATTAGGTTTCGATTTTACTCATGAAGATGGAACTTCTCATCTTGATTTAAGTCCTGAGGGAAAAAGATCGCGCTTAGCACAAGCACATTTAAAAGCCAGATTAGAAGGCGGTAATTTATTTGGATAATTTAAAAAGTTTCAGGTTTAAAGTTTCAAGTTCCAGACTGAACGTAAAACCTGAAGACAAAATTTATAAAGTTTCAAATTTGAGGTTTCAAGTTTCGCACAGAACATGAAACTTGAAACCTAAAACAAAAAATAACAAAAAGGCAATGGCAAAACTACCAGTATCAATAGAGAAAATAATAGATGACTTTGGACCACATTTAAACTACGCGCCAGTAGACGGTTATGCTGGAAGAGATGAACCAGATGAAGTTGTAAAAACGCATTGCTGTTTCTGTGGCATGCAATGTGGCATTCAATTAATGGTGAAAGAAAACAAAGTTGTAGGTTTTGAACCATGGATGGAATTTCCTTTTAATGAAGGTCGTCTATGCCCAAAAGGAGTACAGCGTTATCTTCAAAATAATCATCCTGATCGTCTTTTGCATCCAATACAAAGAGTAGAAGGAAAAGGTTTTGAGAAAGTTTCCTGGGATGATGCAATGGACAAAACGGTTTCTGAAATAAAAAGAATTCAGGAGAAATACGGAAAACACGCATTCTCAATGCTTTCTGGCGTTTCATTAACCAATGAAAAAAGTTATTTAGTTGGAAAGTTTGCTCGCGTTGCCTTAAAAACAAGAAATCTGGATTATAACGGCAGACTTTGCATGGTAAGTGCTGGTGCAGGAAATAAAAAAGCATTTGGTTTAGACCGAGCTTCAAACAATTATTCTGATTTAGAATATGCTGAAGTTATTATCGTAACTGGAGCGAATATCAGTGAAACATTTCCAACTCTTACTCATTGGATTTGGAAAGCCAGAGATCGTGGTGCAAAATTAATTGTTATAGATCCAAGAATGATTCCGCTGGCTAGAACTGCCGATATTCATCTTGACGTAAAACCCGGAACAGATTCGGCTTTATATGGCGCAATGCTGAAATATTTGGTAGATCACGATATGTTAGATCATGATTTTATCGATAATTATACATCTGGATTTCAAGAAACAATTGATGCTGTAAAAGACTATACTTTAGAATGGGCAGAAGAAGTAACTGGAATTGACAAGGAAAAAATAAAAGCTGCTGCCGAATTATGGGGAAAAGCAAAAACTAGCTTTTTATTGCATGCAAGAGGAATTGAGCATCATTCAAAAGGCGTAGATAATGTTGTAGGCTGTATCAATTTGGTTCTAGCAACTGGAAGAATCGGAAAACCGTATTGTGGTTACGGAACAATTACAGGACAAGGAAATGGTCAGGGAGGCAGGGAACATGGACATAAATGTGATCAATTGCCAGGAAACAGAGATATTGAAAATCCAGAACATAGAAAATATATTTCTGAAGTTTGGGGAATTGATGAAAAAGATTTACCAGGAAAAGGACTCACAGCTTACGAAATTATCGAAGCAATTCATAGAGATGAAATAAAAGGCTTAATTTCTATTTGTTTTAATCCGTTGGTTTCGCTTCCAAACAATAATTATGTGCGATCAGCTTTAGAAAAATTAGAGTTTTATGTATGTATTGATTTCTTCTTGAATGAAACTGCAAGACATGCGGATATTGTTTTAGCAGGCTCTTTACAGGAAGAAGAAGAAGGAACAACAACTTCTGCAGAAGGACGTGTTATTCGAATCAGGCAAGCCGTTACGCCACCGGGTGAAGCAAGAACAGATACTTCGATTTTATTAGAAATTGCTGAGCGTTTGGGCGAAAAAGATAAATTTACTTACAATAATAGCGAAGAAATTTTCAATGAATTACGTGTAGCTTCAAAAGGCGGTACAGCAGATTATTTCGGGATCACATATAAAAAAGTAGAAGATAATATGGGCGTTTTCTGGCCTTGTCCAACTGAAGATCATCCGGGAACACCAAGACTTTGGGAAGATAAAAAGTTTAAAACACCTGACGGGAAAGCGCATTTTAATCCCGCGCCATATAAACTTCCGGGTGAAGTTACCGATGATGAATATCCAATAACACTGACAACTGGACGTGTAGTTTCGCAATATTTGAGTGGAACGCAAACCCGAAGAATTGGCAAATTAGTGGATCAGTTTCCGGAGCCAATGGTCGAAATCCATCCAGAAATGGCCACAAAATATAATATTAAACAACGTGAATTAGTTCGAGTAGTAACGCGTAGAGGCGAAGGAATTTTTCCCGCCAATATTGTAGAAACTATTAGAAAAGATACTGTTTTCATTCCGTATCATTGGCCGGGACACAAATCTGCAAATCAGTTAACACCAGGAACATTAGATCCAATTTCTAAAATTCCTGAGTTTAAAGTCTGTGCCTGCCAATTATTTCCGCAAGGGGCAATTGCCCCGCCAGCAAAAGAATCTGAAGCTTATGCAAGTGTTTAATCTATAAAAAGAATAGTATGAATTTAACGAATTTTAATACCAGCGAAGAATTTTTTGTAGATATGCAACGCTGCATTGGCTGTAAAGCTTGCGAGATGGCTTGCGCTGAGTGTGAAACCAATGGGCAGCAAACTTTAATCAGCGTAAATTATGTAGATCGCGCGGCAACTATTCAGACCACAGTTCAAGTTTGTATGCATTGTGAAGATCCAGTTTGTGCCAATGTTTGTCCCGCAGACGCTATTTCACAAGATGAATTTGGCGTAGTTCACACAGCAAGCACAGAAAGATGTATTGGTTGTTCAAATTGCGTAATGGCATGTCCGTTTGGAGTGCCCAAAAAAGTCGAAGAATACGATTTGATGATGAAATGCACCATGTGCTATGACAGAACCAGCGTTGGAAAAAAACCAATGTGTGCAACAGTTTGCCCTAGCGGTGCTTTGTTTTATGGCACCAGAGAACAAATTGAAGAAATGAGACCAAACAGCACACCAATTAATAATTTCATTTTTGGAAAAGAAAAAGTGAAAACCAAAGTCAATATTATGATGCCAAAAGGCAGTACAGAATTACGAATTTATTAAATGACAAATCATGTCTAAAGAAGATAATTTAAATGAAAACTGGAAAAAAGATTTTCCAATAAAAAAACAAGAATCAACCCAGGTCAGTCGACGCGATTTTGCCAAATTCTTAACTTTTGTTTCTGGAGGCTTAATGGTGGGAACTGGATTTGTGACTGCAAAAGCTTTTTTATTGCCAAAGGAAGAAGTGCAAGGCGAGCATTTTATTTGCAATAAAGAAGATGTTCCTGTTGGAGGGACGAGAGGTTTTGTTTTAGAAGGAAGTACAATTCCGTATATTTTAATTCATTTAGAAAGTGGTGAATTTAGAGCTTACGAACAAAAATGTACGCATCTTTCGTGTTCTGTTTTTTATAAACCTGGAACCGGAATTATACATTGCCCATGCCACGAAGGATCGTTTGATGCCATGACGGGAGATGTAATTGCTGGGCCTCCACCGAGAGCTTTACCACAATTGGAGGTAGTTTTTAAAGAAAATGCTGTTTTTGTAAAAGCATTAATTGAGAAAAAAGAAAGCTAATTTAAATTTTGAATTATGAGCACATTTAGAAGAAGCCAAAACAGAGCGAATCCGAATAAATTGAACAACATACTTTCGACACTTATCTTTATTCTGATTTTAAATGTAAGCATTCAAATTTGGCTTTTGTATGCATCATTAAACAATGCATTAGATAATAATAAAGAGATTTTAATTCCTGCTTTTATCGCTTCTGCCATCTTATTTTTAATTGGGTTTGCTTGGCTTTATTATCTTCCAAAGGGAAATTTCAGAAACAAATAAAACGAAATTCTTAATTTCAAAAAGCTATTTTGGTTTTTTATGAATCTATTTGCATTAATTACGCTAAATTTATATTTTTTAAAGAATTAAGGTTTTTTAATGATTTTAACTAAGTAAAAATACTTATATTTGTAATAAGTATTTTTTGCTTTTAAATATACACCAGCATAATGATTAAAGTTGAAGAAGCCATAGCAATTATTGAAGCGAATAGTACTAAAATGCCAACAAAGAATATTTCGGTACGCAAAGCTTTAGGATATGTTTTAGCAGAAAAAGTGATTTCGCCAATCAATATGCCTCCATTTCGCCAATCAGCGATGGATGGATATGCGTTTACACACAGTATTCGCCATCAATATGATGTTGTTGGAATTTCTCAGGCTGGAGATCATTCAAATATAAAACTGAAAGCAACTGAAGCAATTAGAATATTTACAGGAGCTTATGTTCCAGATGATGCTGATACAGTGGTAATGCAGGAACATGTGATGGCAAATAAAAATTCGATTTTAATTGCTACAATGCCAGAGAAATTGTCAAACGTTCGTCCAAAAGGAGAACAGATTGCTAAAGATGAGGTTGTTTTTGAAGCCAATACTTTGATTACACCTGCAGCAATTGGTTTTTTGGCTTGCTTAGGGATTACAGAAATTGAAGTTTATAAGAAACCGAAAGTAGCGATTTTAGTAACAGGAAATGAACTAGTTCAGGCAGGTGAGAAGCTAAAAAAAGGGAAAATATACGAAAGTAATTCAGTTATGTTAGAAGCAGCGCTTCAAACTATCGGAATTGAAAAAACGAAAGTTTACAGAGTAAAAGATAATCTAAAAGCAACAAAAAAAGCGTTGCAAGGGATTTTAAAAAAATATGATATCGTTCTTATTTCTGGTGGAATTTCGGTTGGAGATTATGATTTTGTAAAAGAAGCATTATTGCAAAACGATGTAAAAGAACTTTTTTATAAAATCAATCAAAAGCCAGGAAAGCCTATGTTTTTTGGATCTAAAAATGAAACTTTAGTTTTTGCGCTTCCGGGAAATCCGGCTTCATCTCTGACTAATTTTTATATTTATGTTGCTCCGGCGGTGAAAAACAGAATTGGATTTTCGGAAATTCATAAACCGAAAGTAGTTCGAAAATTAAACTCAGAAATAAAAAACAATACCGGAAAAACATTGTTTTTAAAAGCAAAATACGACGAAACAAGCGTAACAGTTTTGGATGGACAAAGTTCTGCAATGCTAAACACATTTGCAGTTGCAAACAGTTTATTAATTGTTCCGGAAGATATTGAAAATTATAAAAAAGGGCAATTGGTAACATTATTGCCAATTGATTAGATTTTAAGAAAATAGAATAAAGCGCGAAGAAAAAAGATTTTACTTATTAAAGATGAAAAGCAGTATGTAAATAAAAACATATAGCTGAGTCACTTGAAACTTTAAACCTGAAACAAACAAATACCCAATGAACCTCCTAAATTCCGAAAATATACTATTATTCAGTTTCGCCTTAATTGTAATTGCATTTTTATATTCAAGCGTTGGGCATGGCGGAGCTTCGGGATATTTAGCATTGATGAGCATTTTTGCTTTCCCGGTTTCGATTATGAAACCATCAGCTTTGTTATTGAATTTGTTCGTGTCGAGTATTTCGTTTTTATTTTATTATAAAAATAATTATTTCAAGCCCAAGCTCTTTTATCCGTTTGCGATTGCATCGATTCCCGCGGCGTTTATTGGGGGTTTTATAACCTTAGATAATGCGATTTATAAAATTGTTTTAGGAATTGTATTGGTTTTTGCAGCCTTGAGATTGTTTGGAGTATTTAATTTTAAAGAAAAAGAAGAAGTAAAAATAAATCTTCCGTTTGCTTTAGCAATTGGTTTTGCAATCGGATTATTATCTGGAATGTTAGGAATTGGCGGTGGAATTATTTTGAGTCCGATTTTGTTGTTTTTAGGATGGGCGTCGGTAAAAGAATCAGCGGCAATTTCGAGTTTATTCATTTTTGTGAATTCATTTGCTGGAATGTTAGGATTCTTTTTAGGAGGAAAAACAATTCCAATGGAAAGTTTTTATTTAGTTCCAATTGCGGTTGTAGGAGGAATGTTGGGAGGATTCTACGGAAGTGGCTCTTTTTCCAATAAAACATTAAAAATGGTATTAGGAACAGTGATTTTGATGGCAAGCGTTAAATTGATTTTTCCTTGAAATAATAATAAAATAGAATTCATAAGTTCTGTACGCAGAATTTTTTGCCACAGATTTCACAGATTAGAAAGGATTTTTGTTTGCAATAAATTAAACAAATTTAAATGAAGTTTTTTTGGCTTCTACAAATAAAAATTTGCGAAAATTTGTGTAATTCGTGGCAAAAGAATCAAGACAAAGTATTTTAAAATAATCTCTTTAATCTGTGAAATCTGTGGCAGAATAAATAATAAAACCTGAAACAAAAAGAAAATGGAAACACTAACAGTATTTATTCTTTGCGGAGGAAAAAGCACCAGAATGCAGTCAGAAAAAGGATTGGTTTTGTTTCAGGATAAACCATTTATAGAACATATCATTCAGGCTATTTTACCGATAACAGATCAAATTAAACTGATTACGGCATCAAAAGAATATGATTATTTGAAATATGAAAAAATTCCCGATCTAATTATAGATAAAGGTCCGCTGGGCGGAATTTACACGGCATTATCACATTCTGAAACCGAATTCAATCTGATTTTAAGCTGTGATATTCCGTTAATTTCGACCGAATTATTACAGGAATTAATTTCAAAACATACGCAAGAAGCTGGAATTACAGTTTTTGCATCAGAAAGTAAAACACATCCTTTAATAGGGATTTATTCAAAAAGTATTGTCCCAGTTATTAAAGAAGCAATTGATTCGAATGAATTAAAAATGATGGATCTGCTAGCGAAATTACCGCATCAGATTATCAACATAGAAGAAAGCGAGAACTTTCATTTAACCAATATTAATTCGGCTGACGAGTTAAACGACCTGAATATCAATTTAACTTAAAAGACTATGCGAAATTTAAAAACACCAAAATTGACGATTGTAGGCGCAGGTCCAGGCGACGTTGAATTGATTACTATAAAAGCAATTAAAGCTTTAAAAAGTGCCGATGTGGTTTTGTACGATGCTTTAGTAAATGAAGAATTACTAGAATATGCACCTAATGCAGAAATTGTTTTTGTTGGAAAACGTTTAGGCTGTCATGCTTACACACAAGATCAAATTAACGATTTAATTGTTTCGATGGCAAAAACTCACGGACATGTAGTTCGTTTAAAAGGTGGCGATCCGTTTGTTTTTGGAAGAGGAAGCGAAGAAATTGAATTTGCAGAAGATTTCGGAATAGAAACTGCTATTGTTCCTGGAATTTCATCTGCTTTAGGAGTTCCTGCTTCGGTCGGAATCAGTTTGACACAGCGAAAAGTGGCTGAAAGTTTCTGGGTTATCACAGGAACAACTTCATCTCATGAATTATCGAAAGACGTTCATTTGGCTTCAAAATCGGCTGCAACTGTGGTTATTTTAATGGGAATGCATAAATTGAATGAAATTATTTCAATCTATCAGGAAAACAGAAATGATGATCTGCCAATTGCTATTATCCAAAACGGAACGAAAAATTCAGAACAAAAGGTAATCGGAACTATCAATACAATTACTAAATTGGTAGCTGAAAAAAATATATCATCGCCGGCAATTATCGTTATTGGCGAAGTTGTTAGAAACACATCAAGTTGGATTTCATATTTTCAGGAGCACTTTGATGACGAATTTATTTTTCAAAATTTAAATTTATAAAAATGATTGAGGTTAAATATTTTGGAGCTGTCGCTGAAAAAACGAAATGTGAATTCGAAAAATTATCTTTTTCAGAAGAATTGTCATTGCAAAAACTATTGAAGGATCTGAACCAAAAATACGAGTTTGAATCACTGACCTTCAGCGTTGCAGTAAATCAAAAAATAGTTTCAAAAACTTCAGATTACACTTTACAGACCAGCGATATTGTAGCATTATTACCGCCGTTTGCAGGAGGATAAAACATAATTTATGAGTTCATCTACCCGATATAATAGACAAATTATACTTCCAGAAATAGGAGAGGAAGGCCAGCAGAAATTAGCTAAATCAAAGGTTTTAGTAATTGGTGCAGGAGGCTTGGGCGCTGCGATTCTGCCATATCTCGCTGCAGCAGGAGTAGGAGAAATCGGAATTTTAGATCACGATGTTATTGAAATTTCTAATCTTCAAAGACAAGTAATTTACAAAACTGATGCTATCGGAAAATCAAAAGCAAAGGAAGCCAAAGCGACGATTGCTGAATTGAATCCTTTAGTGAAAGTAAAAGCAATTTCTGAAAAATTATCTGGAAGAAATGCCATTTCGTTATTTGAAAAATATGATATTATAGTTGATGCGACTGACAACATCGCAATTAAATATTTAATAAACGATGCCTGTTTCGTGACTAATAAACCAATGGTTTATGGATCTATTTTTAGATTTCAGGGACAAGTTTCGGTTTTCAATTATCAAAATGGACCAACATATAGATGTCTATATCCTGATGAAAACTTGAATGCGATAAATTGTGAAGAAGCAGGAGTTTTAGGGGTTTCAGTTGGAATTATTGGTATGTTTCAGGCCAATGAAGTTTTAAAAATGATTCTGGAAATTGGTGAAGTTTTAAGCGGAAAAATATTGGTTTATAATGTTCTGAATAACGAACAGCAAAAGTATGATTTCGAAAAAAACGATATTGAAACCATAACCAGAGAAGCATTCGAAGAAAAATACAATAAATGTGAAGTTGAAGAAGTGAGTTTTGAATCGGTTTTGAATGAAATGGATAATGCTGAGGTTCTTTTTCTGGATGTTCGAAATACAGATGAATCGCCAAAAATCAGCTTAAAAAATCAAATTCAGATTCCGTTAATGCATTTGGAAAGTAAGTTGGAAAATCTAGATAAAAAACAAACGATTTACATTTTCTGCCAATCTGGAATTAGAAGTAAAATTGCAGTCGAATTGCTTCAAAAGCATCAATTTAAAAACATAAAAAGTATTGCTGGAGGCGCTTTGGCAATGAAACAGTTATTACAAGAAATAAAAATATAGTCATAGATTTTAAAATGTTCGTCTAGCTTGTCATTTCGACGAAGGAGAAATCTTCGCAAGTAGCTCGACAAAGATTGGCGAATTACTGAGAGGAGTTCCTTGCGAAGATTTCTCCTTCGTCGAAATGACAATATTGAGATTAACTTTTTTTAAAATAGATTTTAATTTGTGAAAATTAGTGTAATTCGTGGCTAAAAAAAAAATAAAAAATGAGTAAAAATGTATTTATAGAAGGGCCAATTGCCCCTGAATTTATAGCCGAATCAATCGCCAAACACCAATCAAAACATACGATTGGAGCACATAATATCTTTTTGGGACAAGTCCGTGCCGATATTATTCACGACAACACCGTCGTAGCAATTGATTATTCGGCATATAAAGACATGGCAAATGAAGCGTTGTACGCAATCCGTGAAAAAGCTTTTGCTAAATTTGATTTGACCTGCATGCACATTTACCATAGTTTAGGTGTTGTAAAAGCAGGTGAAATCTGTTTGTTTGTCTTTGTTTCGGCAACGCGACGCAAACAGGTTTATGAAGCTACAGAAGCCATTGTAAACTGGATTAAAACAGATGTGCCAATTTTTGGCAAAGAAATGTTTGAAAACGATACATTCACTTGGAAACAAAATACCTAACAAAATAAAATGGTAGATATTACGCATAAAATAAGCACTTTAAGAGTCGCAACAGCAACCGCAATTGTAAAGGTTAGCAAACAAGAAACAATTGATGCAGTTGTCAATAATTTAGTGCCAAAAGGAAACGTGTTTGAAATGGCAAAAACTGCTGGACTGTTTGCGGTAAAAAACACGCATTTGTCCATTCCAGATTGTCATCCGCTTCCAATTGAATTTACTTCTGTAGAATACAATATTGAAGGTTTAGATATTCATATTATTTTCAAAGTAAAAACCGTTTATAAAACCGGGGTTGAGGTTGAAGCGATGCACGGAGCATCAATTGTAGCGCTTACAATGTATGATATGCTAAAACCAATTGATAAGGAAATCGAAATTTCAACAATCAAATTAATTAATAAAGAAGGCGGAAAATCGTCTTTCAAAAATAAATTTCCAAATGCAATTAGAGCCGCAGTTTTCGTTTGTTCCGATTCGATTTTTGCGGGCGATAAAGAAGATCGTTCTGGAAAAACTATTGTAGAAAAATTAAATTCATACGGAGTCGAGACTTCTCATTATGAAATCATTCCAGACGAATTGGATATTATTCAGGAAAAAACTAAAGCTTTCGCCAAAGAAAATCAGCTGGTGATTTTTACAGGCGGAACAGGATTGTCTCCAAGAGATGTTACACCAGAAGCTTTAGAACCATTATTGGAAAGCAGAATTCCTGGAATCGAAGAAGCCATTCGTAATTACGGTCAGCAAAGAATGCCTTATGCAATGCTTTCAAGAAGTGTTGCAGGAACATTAGGAAAAAGTTTAGTTTTGGCTTTGCCAGGTTCAACAAACGGAGTAAGAGAATCTATGGACGCTGTTTTTCCACATGTAATGCACGTTTTTCATATTTTAAAAGGAAAAAATCATGACAGCCTCTAACACTGATTTAACGGATGGTTTTGGGCGCAAGCATAATTATTTGCGCATTTCGCTGCTGGAAAAATGCAACTTGCGTTGTACGTACTGTATGCCGGCTGAAGGAATTGCGCTTTCTCCAAAAAGCAGTTTAATGACGGCTGATGAGATTTTTGCCATTGCTCAAACTTTCGTAAAAAATGGTGTTGACAAAATCAGGTTAACTGGTGGCGAACCTTTGCTAAGAAAAGATTTTCCAGAAATTGTTTCTAAACTATCTCATTTAGATATTTCACTTTCCATTACCACAAACGGAATTTTAATTGATCGTCATATTGAGGTTTTAAAGCAATTTAATGTCAAAAAAATCAATTTGAGTTTAGATACCTTAGTTTCATCTAAATTCGCTTCGATAACGCTTAGAAATCAGTTTGAGAAAGTAATTGATAATTTGCATTTGCTTCTAAATAATGATTTTCAGGTAAAAGTAAATGTGGTTTTGATGAAAGGTTTTAATGATAATGAAATTGTTGATTTTGTAAAACTAACGCAGTTTCTTCCTATTTCTGTTCGTTTCATCGAGTTTATGCCGTTTGCGGGAAATGAGTGGGACAGAAGCAAAATGGTTTCGCAACAAGAAATTTTATCTTTAGTTGGAGCTCAATTTTCGTCAGAAGAAATTCTGAAATTAGAAGATGAAAAAAACTTCACTTCAAGAAACTATAAAATAAAAGGATTTCAAGGCGATTTCGGAATCATAAGTTCGATTACAAATCCGTTTTGTGATAGTTGTAACCGTATCCGCTTGACGGCAGATGGAAAAATAAAAAACTGCCTTTTCTCTAATTCAGAAACTGACTTATTAACTGCTTTTAGAAATGGAGAATCCATTACTGATTTAATTTCAGAATCGATTCAGAATAAAAAGAAAGTTCGTGCGGGAATGGTTACGATGGATGAAATGGACGATCCTAAAAAACATTTTGACAATCGTAGTATGATTGCGATTGGGGGGTAATGTTAATTGTGAATGGTTAATTGTAAATTGTGAATGAGTTACTTTATAAATAATTAAGCTTCTTGTGATAACACAAAGTTTGTCTGGCTGAGCGGAGTCGAAGCCTAATTCGCATAGTTTGTCATTGCGAGGAACGAAGCAACCGCACTAACAAAAGCAACGTTGCAAATAATCGTGTGATTGCTTCGTTCCTCGCAATGACTTACTGCTGTGAATAAAAAAAGGTTTAACTTTTTCAAAGTCAAACCTTTCTCAGAATATTATTTTTTCTTTTTAGCTTTTGCCTTTTTTTGAGCTTTAGCTTTCTTTTCAAGTTTCTTAGCTTTAGCTTTTGCTTTCTCTTTTTTAGCCTTTTCCTTTTTCTTTTCAGCTGCTTTTAGTTTTGCTTTTTTAGCTTTTTCTAATTTTTTGATAACAGCTTTAATCGCTTTTTCTCTTTTCTTTTCTTTCTCTTTTTTGGCTTTCAGTTTAGCTTTCAGCTTAGATTTTATATCGTTTTTCTCTTTGCCAATTTTTTCAACAGTAACAACAGGCTTGTTTTCCGCAGCATCATTGGTTTTAATTTCTACAATTTCAGAAACTATAGGCTCTTTTTTTGCAGGTGCTGTTGCTGCTTTTTTCACAGTTGCACTAGGAGTTGTTTTAGAAGCTGCTCTTACTGGTGTTTTCGCTGCAGGTTTGACAGTAGCAGTTGGTGCTTTTGTAGCTGTCGTTTTCGTTGTTGAAGTCTTGGCAGCTGATGGTTTTACAGCTGTTCTGGTGGTTCTTCTAACTGTTGTTTTAGTTTCTGGTTGTATTTCTGTAGTACTTTCTACAGCTGTTTCTGCTGGAATATCAGTAGCTTTTTCAGCAGAAGATTGTGTTGTTCTTTTTATCATAACTGTATTTTTTTATTGAATAAATAGATGTTAACCAAGTGGTTTCAAAGCTTTTGAAGGATGCAGCCTTACGATAAATTCTTAGTTAAGCTGAATATACACAATTTTTGAATACAAAATGCGACACTTTTTTAGAACTCATTAATTTTCAACCGTTTCCAAAATTCTAAAATTGCTTTTTGGTGCCTCGCAAAGAGAACAGCAATAATTTCCGGGTAGATTTTCAAATAAAATGCCTTTTGGAACACCTTGGGTTTCATCTCCGTATTCAGAATTATAAAGCGTTAAACATTCCTGGCATTGATAAATGTCTAACTGTGGTTTTTCTTTTTTCTGAGAATTTTCAGTTGTCTCTGAAGTTGAATTTCCGAGTTCATCGAAATATTTTCGGCTTAACTCAATTAAAATTGTCGGAAGTTCTAGTTTATCAATATCTTGTGAATGCACGATATATTCGCGAGTATTTGGGTCGAAATTCTTGGCGAACAATACATTATAAGTATCTCTGATTTTGATCGATTCTAAAGCTACTGGGAGCTCATTTTTTTCGATGACAATCGAAGTGAAATAATGTCCGTCGCGATTGTATTCTGAAATTCCGAAATTCAATCCGTAAGTACTGATGTCGAATTGATCTAAAGTTCTAACTAGAAAAGTCTTTAGATTCAATGCCCATTCCATTGCAACGGGTAAATGCCAATTTAACTCTAACAACGAATGACGAACGTTAATCCCTCGTTTTCCTAAGAATTTTTCCCATTCCAGTTTTCGGTCTTTCGGAATTCCTTTGATTATGAAGGATTTCCAAGGTGTAATACATATTTTTCCAATTTTGCATTCAAAACACAGATCACACATTTCTTTTAGGAAATCCAAATCGTATAAATTATTTCTCCAGTACAATCCCAACCAATATTGATCAATTCCCATTCGGTTCATTCCTTCGTAATACGGAAATGGATAAAATGGGATATTTAATGGTTTGTCAATTGTTCGATTATTAGTATCTAAAGCTTCACTTACCAAAGCGAAAAGTGTTTCAATATCAACTGAATCTTCTTCTGATATTTTTTCGATTTCGTAATAAATTTTAGCCAAATCCCAGCTGTAAAGTAAAACAGGATAAACTTCTATTTTTTCCCATTTTGGAAGACGAATGTATAAATACCAGTAATCTTCATGTTCTGAAGCAATGAAATTCAAATGTCCTGTAAACAAAGGAACCAATTGCTGCTTCGGATCGGTTATGTTGACTTTAAGTTTTGGCTGTTCTTTAAATTCTTCTAAAATATATAAAAAACGGTTTCCAGTAAGCCAGTTGGTATTTCTGAAAATATCAGTCGAAACATAAGAAGAAACAATATTGTTGCCGCTTTTTTGGTCAGGATAAACAAAATGATGTTTTCCTAAAGTGGTTTTGTCCAAAGATTTAAATCCTTTCGGAAAAATAATATCCTGTCTGGAACCAAACGAAATTGAATCCAATCCTTCTTCCGAAGCGATATTTACAACTTCTCTAAGTTCCCCTGGCGAAATAACGCCTCCTTTTACTATTAATCTTGTTAGTTCCATTTTGTTTTTCTTTGTTTCAGGTTTTCTTTGTTTCAGGTTTCAAGTTACTTTACTTTGAACATAAATTTTAACGCAAAGAGCGCAAAGATTTTTTTTACTTTATAATAAGTTGCCAAAGTTCACAAAGCTTTGGGTAAAGATTTTAGCGCATAGCTTTGCGGACTTTTTTCGATAGAAAACAATTTTAAGCACAGAATATTATTCTTTGCGAAACTTTGCGAAAAACCTTTGCGAACTTTGCGTTTAGATCAACTCAATATAACAAAAGCTACTACACTTTACATTTCGCAAGAATCTCTTTAACCTCTGTTTTACAGCTTCCGCAACCTAAACCTGCGCCTGTGTTTTTGCATAATTCAGTGAAATCATTTACACCACTTTTAATCGTTTCTTCAATGTTTCCAGCTCCAACTTGACTGCATGAACAGACTAATTTTCCTAAAACCGGTTTTGCATCTGAGCTTCCTCTTAAAAGCGTATTTCGTTTGTCTGATAATTCGATTTTGCTTTCGATCATAGTTTTGAATTCGGCAAACTCGTTTTTATCTCCCATTAAAATTGCTCCAACTAAAAGATCGTCTTTTACGATACACTTTTTGTAATAGCGTTTTTTCAAATCGGTAAAAACAATTTCTTCATATGAATCGTCATTTTCAGGAATCGTAATATCGCCGATACTGCAAAGGTTGATATCTTCTAATTTTAGAATATTCATTAAAATCGAACCTTTATAATAACTGCTTATATCGCCTGCAAGGAAATTGGCTAGAATATCAGCTTGTTCTTCAGCTGCAGAAGTGATTCCGAATAACTTATTATCAAATTCTGCAATTTCTCCAATCGCAAAAATATCTGGATTTGAAGTCTGTAAATACTGATTTACTCTTACACCGCGACCGCAAGAAAGTCCGCTTTCACGAGCAATCTCGATATTCGGAATAGTTCCAATGGTATATACAATAGCGTTTGCCGTTATGATTTTTCCGCTTTTTAAAGCAATTTCGATTTCATTTGGATTATCGGTTTCAAAAACGGTGCTGACTTCATTATCAAAATAAATTTGAATATCGCGAAGCTGTACTTCTTCGGCCAATAATTTGCTCGAAATTAGATCCAATTGACGCTCCATTAAACGAGAAGCTCTTTGAACGATCGTGGTTTTTACTTTTTTATGTTTTAATGCTGCAGCCAATTCTAATCCTAATAATCCGCCGCCGATAATGACAACATGCTGTTCTTCTGGCGGAAGATTAGTGTTGTCTAAGTGTTTTTTTAAACGATCAGCATCTTCTTTTCTTCTAACGGTAAAACGGCCAGGAAGATGAAGTTGTGCATTTTCTGGAACGAAAGGACGGCTTCCGGTTGCCATAATCAACGAATCGAAAGTGTGAATTTCGCCTTGACTATCTATAATTGTTTTTTGTTTTGGATCTAATTTTTCAATTGCCACTCCAGCTTTCATTGTGATTTTCAACTTACTGAAAGCTTCTCCGTCTTTTACTTTCAAAAGTTGTTCCCAGCTGAATTCTCCTGTCATATATTCTGGAAGCAAAACTCGATTATAAAACGGATTCATTTCATTAGAAAAAACAATAATTTCATCTGTTGAATTGAATTCGCGATAGTTTTGAATGAAGCGGAAAGAAGCCGCTCCAGCGCCAATAATCGCAATTTTCTGAAATGGTTTTACATATTTTTTTATCGAAACGGTTGTGAACTTAAAATCAGGTTCTTTTGAAATTGGATCGACAACAGTATTCGTTAAATTATTGGTTCTGTTTAAATCATTTTCGAGTTGTTTTCCCCAATGCATCGGTAGAAAAACGACTTTTTCTTTGATTGAATCTGTAACTTTTGCTTTTACACGAACTTCTCCATTTTTGCTCGTAACGGTAACAATATCTCCGTTTTTAATATCGTTTTTATAAGCGTCAATTGGATTTATTTCTAAAACTGGACTTGGAATATGTGTCAGTAATCGTGATACTTTTCCAGTCTTGGTCATCGTATGCCATTGATCGCGAATTCTTCCCGTTGTTAAGATAAAAGGAAATTCATCATTTGGCTGAACCGATGTATTTTCGATAGAAACTGGCAGATTAAAAATCGCTTTTCCAGAAGGTGTATAGAATTTTTTGTCTGTAAATAATCTCGGAGTTCCTGGGTGATTATAATCAGGAACTGGCCATTGAAAAGTTCCCTCAGTTTTTAAACGATTATAATTTAAAAACGAAATATCAATATTGGTATTTTTAGTTAGTGCACAATGTTCTTTGTAAACTTCCTCGGCACTGTTGAAATTGAAACCATTGAAATTCATTTTTTTAGCAAAACGAATTAAAATTTCAATATCTGGAAGCGCTTCTCCTGGCGCATTGATTCCTTTTGGGAGATACGATATACGACGTTCGGAATTGGTCATCGTTCCTTCTTTTTCTAGCCAACCCGCAGCAGGCAACAATAAATCGGCAAATTTGGCTGTATCAGCATTATGAGAAATGTCCTGAACGACTACGAATTTAGCATTTTGAAGCGCTTTTTCAGCCCTGCGTGAATCTGGTAAACTTACTAACGGATTGGTGCAGATAATCCAAACGGCTTTCATTTTTCCAGATTCAAGAGCTTCAAACATTTCTGTGGCAGTTAAGCCCGGTTTATCTGAAATCTCATCGACACCCCAAAAATCGGCTACTTCTTTTCGATGCGTAGGGTTTGCAATATCTTTATGTGCGGCCAAAAGTGTTGCCATTCCACCCACTTCTCGTCCGCCCATTGCGTTAGGTTGGCCTGTTAAAGAAAATGGACCAGAGCCTGGTTTTCCAACTTGTCCCGTTAAAAGTGATAAATTCAGCAAAGCCGTATTTTTATCAACGCCAACAGCACTTTGGTTTAATCCCATTGCCCAAAGCGAAATAAAACCTTTTGCTTTACCAATAATATCGGCGGCAAGTTTGATGTCGTTTACCGAAATTCCGCAAAGTTTAGAAGCTTTCTCAAGAGAAGTTCCTAAAACTAAGTCTTTATATTGTTTGAAATTCTCAGCGTGGTTTTTTACAAAATCATGATCGACGTAGCCTTTCTCGATAATACGTCTCGCAATCGCATGATATAAAATAATATCCGAACCTGGAATAATCTGCAAATGTAAATCGGCGAAAGCAGCAGTATCTGTTCGTCTTGGATCGATGCAAATTATTTTGGTTTTCGGGTTTTTCTCTTTGTGTTTTTCTAATCTTCTGAAAAGAATAGGGTGGCACCAAGCCGGATTTGCGCCTGTAATTAAAAAAGTGTCAGCCAATTCAATATCATCATAAGCAATTGGCACAGAATCTTCTCCGAAAGTTTTTTTATAACCCACAACTGCAGAACTCATGCAAAGTCTTGAATTGGTGTCTATATTATTGGTCTTAAGAAAACCTTTTACCAATTTATTGACTAAGTAATATTCTTCGGTTAAACATTGTCCTGAAATATAAAAGCCAACGCTATCTGGTCCATGTTTTTTTATGATTGAAGAAAAAACCGCAGCGGCGCGATCAAGAGCTGTATCCCAGCTTACGCGTTCTAATGGATACGATTTGCTTCCTCGCATTTCTGGATATAAAATTCTATCGGAAGTATCGTTGACTACGTAATGCAGGTTCATTCCTTTAGAACAAAGCATTCCTTTGTTTACAGGATGATCTTTGTCGCCCTCAACCATTACGCCATTTTTAGCATCATTGGTCACGATTATGCCGCAGCCAACGCCGCAGTAGGAACAGGTAGTTTTGATCTTCGTAGTTTGCATTTAGTGTTCTATTTAGAGATACTACTTTTAGTTAATAGTCTGACTTTACAAAAGTACTTATGCAAAAATAAGTATTTTTACGTATTAATACGTATTTTTTAGATTTATTTTTTTACTTTTGATGGAAATAAATGAGGAACAACAAATTAGTTTTTAACTGCTAAAAATTAGAACTCATGAAAGAAGAGCAAACCATTTGTTATTCCTGCGTCAATGAAAATTGTTTTATCAAGAAACATCTGCATTTAGAACAGATGGCTGGTTATGTTTCTAAAAAACGAAGTATTACTTGTAAAAAATCTGATCGATTTATAACGGAAGGTGCGCCTTTACAAGGGCTTTATTTTATTTGCAAGGGAAAAGTTAAAACGGTAAAAACGGGAATTAATGGTCGTGAACAAATTGTTCGTTTAACCAAAAACGGCGATATCATCGGTTTCCGTGGATTTGGAACAAGTAAAAAATACTTAATTGGAGCTTATGCGCTTGAAGATACAGTTTTGTGTAATTTCAGCAACGAAACTATGGTCGAAATTTTACAGCATATTCCGGAATTTACCTATGCTTTAATGTTGTTTTATGCCGAAGAATTGAACAAGAGCGAAAACAATATCCGCAAGATTGCGCACATGAATGTTCGTGAGCGTGTAATTGATTTACTGCTTTATATTCACCGCAAATTCGGACAAACGAATGGTTTGATTGATATTGAGCTTTCGCGAAAAGAAATTGCCGATTTTGCAGGAACAACAGAAGAGCAGGCAATACGTATTTTATCAAGTCTTAAAAAAGAATCGCTGATTAAAACCGAAGGAAAGCGTGTTGGGATTTTGGAAGTCTCAGAGTTAAGATCTGAAATTATGGAGCATAAGTATTTTTAGGGTTCTAAGTTGCTAAGATTCTAAGTTGCTAAGGTTTCTTATTGTAGAGACGCACTGCAGTGCGTCTTTACCGCATGCGTCTCTACTTCGTATTTATGATTTTTTTCTTCCTACAAATCGAATTACAGAACCTGTTCCGTTATGGAATAAACCTTCGCTGAGTTCGATTTCTTTTTCTTCCAATTCAATGATTTCGTAATTTGGAAAATCGGCTTTGATTTCTTCGATTGAAAAAAGAGATTCGATGTCTTTTGGTCCGCCGACTTTTTCATTTTTGGTTACATATTCCAAATGTTTTTTGCTGAAAGCTTCAAAAATGATAATGCCGTTTTTGCGTAGTAATGTATCTAATTGTTGATGAATTTCCGATTTAATTTCTGCCGGAAAATGTGCATAAATTAAAGCAATCGCATCAAATTGTTCTGCTTCGAAATCAAGAGTTTCCAGTTCGCCAACTTGATAATCAATTGAAACATCATTTGCTTCTGCAAGTTTTAAGGCTTTATTTCTTCCTTCTTCACTAATATCAAAAGCAGAAACGTTCCATCCTAATTTCGCAGCAAAAATTGCATTTCGCCCTTCGCCTTCGGCAGGAAAAAGAATTGAACGGGAATTTAATTTTTCGATTTGTTCTTTTAAGTAATTGTTGGGTTCTTCGCCGTATGCGAAATCTTCGCTTTTGTAACGGTCGTCCCAACGCTGAGTCCAGTTGTTCATGGTTTATATATTGAATTTAATTATTAAAGGTTTGTGGTCGCTATACAACGTCCAATCTTTGTAAGTACCAACTTCAACACTTTCTAAAGCTTCATTAAAATCATTTGAAGCAAAACAATAATCTATATGATAAGGCTTATTTTTACTCTTATGAAGATATAAAGTTGGATGCTCTTCTTTGCCGTGAGTCTGATTGAAGTATTTATGATATGTGCTAAAAATATTTTTTTCGGCTAATTTATTTACAACAGTTGTATGGTTTCCTTCTCTTCGTGGTTTATCCCAAATCGTATTGCTGTTAAAATCTCCAATTAAAATGGTTTTAGTTTCTTTGATTAGATCTTCGTAAAAATGAATCGCTTTCCAGATCTGAGTTACATAAGCGCCATCTTTATCCGCAGGGTTATTTGCCCAAATTGCAAATAAAGTAAAGTCAATCTTTCCGCCTGTTACTGCAATTGGTAGAATATTTTTGAAATCTGGATTATGAAAATCTAATAATTGAAACCGATAATCACTATAAGAAAACACGCCAACTCCTTTATGCGGATTTGTACCATACCAAAGAATGTCGTTTGGTGTTTGTATTTCGGTTGGGAATTTTAATTTTTCCGAACATTCACACTCAGAAATTACAGCAATATCAGGATTATGAGCTAGAATAAATTCTGCTTTTTTTCTGAATGCCATGTTGCAATTCCAAGCGATGATTTTCATTTGAAAATTAAATTGTTTCTCACTCAAATATAGCGATTAATGAGGATATTTTTTTGATCGATCAAAAAACTACCCTTTCTCAAAATAGAAAAAGGGTAGTTTGTATATATAAATTTCTTTAATCTTAACCAACAAATTTTGTTTCTCCGCTGTTAATGTCGATTTCAGCAAAATTGTGTTTTCCGATTACGATAAGCAGTTTGTCTGAGTTGTAACCAACATATCTAATTTCAGGTTCTCCTTTTTTAGGTTTTCCACAGATTGAAATTACATTGGTTTGCCATTTCAGTTTTTTTCTTTTGTAGGCAGAAATGGTCTGCAGATCATTTTCAACATAATAAACTATGTTGTTTTTTTTGATTCCTCTTTTTTGCGTTTTGGCAAAATTAATTTCTGAGTTTTTCGAAATTAAGGCATCATCGTATTTTTGGGCAATACCTGTTTGCGTGACAATAAAAGTCAGCAAGGACAATTTTAGAAATGGTTTCATTAGGATAGAATTGGGGGTTCATAATCACTTCAAATATAAATAATTATACATATAATCCACGCTATAATTAAATAAAAAAAATACCCTTTTCCAGAAATAGGAAAAGGGTAAAATATTTAGGTTAAATTTTAAGAAAAACTATTTTTTCCAACTGAAAATTTTCGGATCAACAGATATCATTAACCACGCCCAATTATTAGTATGGCTTGTATCTCCACCTTTTACAAATTCCATTGTTTTAGATCCAAACATCTGAGAGTAACCTCCAGTTACGGTTATGTTTTTCTTGAAATTATATCCAAAAGTGGCGTCAATCTCTGTTCCTAAGTAAGAATCCATTTTTTCGTTAAGCGGAACATTTACTACATCAGCAGCTGTTAAAAATACATGTGGAATTAAAGCAAATTGCCATTTGTTTACATTATAGTTTAGTTTGATAAAGGCATCTTGTAAACCATAGCTATTGGTGTAATTTCCAACATAAAAATAATCCATATAACCGTTAAATCCGTGGTTGGTTCCAAAAAGGGGATTAAAAGATTTTATTACCGTGCTTCCATCATTTGAAGATTTTCCAGATAAAAATTCGTAACCTAAATCTAGTTTAAAAGCTTCTGTTATGTTATACCCTAAATTGGCAGCAGCATTCCAAGCGCTCACTTGATGATCGTTGCTTTTTCCAGTTTGTCCATATACCCAGAAACTGGTGTCTAGTTTGCCTTTTTTATAAGTAACATAAGGTCCAAAAGTTTGCTTATAATCTACTAGAATTTTACTCTCTGGAGTATTTGGACTACGAGTATATTCGTATCCTGTATTCAATGCTAAAAAGCTTGCGCCTAAATTTTCGTTGAATTGATTGTGGTACCAAGCATATTGCATGGTTTTGTACATATTAGGTACAGTATAAGCTGTTTGAACAAGATTTTCAGCATCTGAATTGTATGCACCTCCAAAATCTAATTTTTGAGTTTCATTATGAAAAGAAACTATTAACGCGTCATGGCTTTGTCCTTGCTGTGCCCAATCCAATCCTCCAAGGATACGCTGATTATCGTAAGAAAGCACTTGACGTCCCATTCTGGCGCTCCATTTTTCAGTAAAATTATATTGTGCCCAAGCTTCAAAAACTGCTACTCCATTTTTATCGGAAGTAGTTGTCGTTGGTACATCTCCCCAAGTTCTGGTATTTTGTAAACTCAGTTTTACGATTAAATCCTCTTGTTTGTAATTAATGCCTAAACGAGAGCGTTGTGAAATTTGCGATGTTCCTTCTTGGCCGTATTGCAACGGTTGTTTGAATCCATTTCTATATTCAAATCGTGGTCTGATTTGAAGATTTACATCTAATTCTTGGGCTTGTATTTCAAAACTTAATCCTACGATAAGTATTAAAATTAGTTTAAGTTTTTTCATAAAATTTTTGTTTTTTTATCAGAGGTAAATTTATAAGAAAATGCCGTCATAATAATATGATTATAGTCATGTTTCTAATTTTTTTTTAATCTTAGTTTAATAGGCAGGTTCTAATTTTGCTTTATTTACTTTAACTTCCTTTTTCTTAGATAGTTGAGTAATAGTGTAATGCATCCAAATTAAGCAGATAGTTGAAAAGATTAAAATAAAAATCCATGAACTTGACCAGATTCCGGTTGCAGTTAATAGATATCCAAAGATAATTGGACCGAAGAACCCGCCTAAGCCACCAATCATTCCTACCATTCCGCCCACAACGCCAACTTCTTTTGGAAAATATTCAGGAATATGTTTGTAGACAGCCGCTTTTCCAATTCCCCAAGAAATCCCAATTAGAATTACTAAAACCAGAAATACCCACATATTGGCATCAAACTTAATAACGGTCACACCTTTGGCAATCAATTCTTTTTTAGCAACACTTTGATTGTGTGCTACAACAACATCTTGCCAGCTAGTAGAAGTTGGAAAAATAGCATTTTCATTACTATTGGCTGTTTTTTGTGCAATTGGATATTCTTTATCGCCAATTTTCACGGTTTTGTCGCTAATTTCGTTAACAACACCTTTTTTTGCCGCAAGTATTCCTGGCCCAGAAGTAGTGATTTCCATTTTCGGAATCGATAATAAAGCACTTAAAATTACAGAGGAACTCAAAACCCAATACATTACTTTTCTCGCTCCAAATTTATCTGATAAATAACCTCCGAAAGCTCTAATTACTCCAGATGGTAAACTGAACATTGTTGCAAATAAACCGCCCATAACTAAACTCGTTTGGTACACGTTCATGAAATTTGGCAATAACCATTGAGAATAAGCTACAAAACATCCGAAAACTAAGAAGTAATAAGCTCCAAAACGCCAAACTCTTTCTGATTTTAAAGGAGTAAGCATTTGTGAAATGGTTTTACCACTGCTTTCTATTTTTTTGTTTTGAGCGAAAATTAAAAAGGCAACACCAATTACTACTAATGAAATGGCATAAATAACAGGTAGTACTTTCCAGCCATTTTGCGGATCGTCGATAGAGAAATGATTTAATAATGAAGGTGCTAAAAATGTTGTGATAGCTGCGCCAGCATTCCCCATTCCGAAGATTCCTAGTGCGCGACCTTGCCATTCTTTTGGGTACCAAATTGAGGTATATCCAATTCCGACTGCAAAACTGGTTCCTACCATTCCAAAGAAGAAACTAAGTAACGCAAACATAAAAAAGCTGTCAGCATAAGGAAGAAGGAAAAGCGGAATTGAACTTAGAAGAAGTAAAAGTGAAAAGACATATTTTCCGCCAAATTTATCCGTTAAGATTCCGATTGGCAAACGCATGATTGATCCAGTTAAAATTGGAATACCTAAAAGCCATCCGACTTGAATAACATCCCAATGGAAAATTCCATTATCAACTAAAAAGGTTACTAGAACCCCGTTTAATGTCCAACAGGCAAAACACACTGTAAATGCCAATGTGTTCAAAAATAAAATTTTGTGTGACTGCGATAGTGAGTTTGTATTTTTCATAGTACTTATTGTTTTTATGTAAAAGTAAGTACTATAACTTAGTAAAAACCTGCTAAAACGCAGTTTTAGAAAAATAATTACGTATTTATACGTATTTTTTTTAAATTAAAGAATATTCAGCCGCTTTATTAGAAAGTTCCATAAGGTTTTTTACTTTCAGTTTTTTCATTAAGTTGAAACGGTGCACTTCGGCAGTTCGTTTACTAATATCAAGCGCTTCGGCGATTTCTTTGTTTCCTTTTCCAGATAAAAGAAGGGTTAGGATTTCTTTTTCTCTTTTGGTAATCATCATTTCTTCACCTAAAGGTTGTTTTGGTTCTAATGATGTTGATGAATTAGTTAATTGGCTAATTAATATAGAAGAAATATCACCGCTGAAATATTTTCCTCCTACAGCAACGCTATGCAATGCTTTTAAGAATTCTTCTTTGCTTGAGCCTTTTAGCAAATATCCGTCGGCTCCCGCTTTTATTGATTTCAAGACATATTCTTCCGATTCGTGCATTGAAAGCATGATGATTTTTACGTTGTTTTTTTCGTTTCTAAGTTTTTCTACTACCTCAATACCTGTTAAGTTTGGCATACGAATATCTACTATAAGTAAATCTGGCTGTGTTGCTGCAACTACTTCAAGTGCATCTTCACCATCAATTGCTTCGCCTACAACCTCGATGTTTGCTTCGTTTTCAAGTAAAGACTTGATTCCGTCTCTAACAAAAACATGGTCATCTGCCAGTACTACACGAATGATATTGTTCATAGTTTACTTAATTTTGATTCTCAATTTTTACGTATATTCATCTAAAAAGAAGATGCTAATATACGTACTTTTTTTATTTAAAATTCCAATTTTTTGAAATTCCAAATTCCAATATTAAAAAATCATTAGAAATCCTTAGATAAATTCGAATATTAAAATACCAAATTCCAAATTGAATATAGGATTGCCAGGCTGAGCGGAGTCGAAGCTAGTGCAAAGAAATTCCACAATCTAAATCGCCAATCTTTGTAGAGTTACTCGCGTAGGCTTCGACTCCGCTCAGCCTGACAAGCGTGCATAAAACTTTGATAAAGTTTGGTTTTTAATTGTCTCCAGCTTTAGCTGGATGTTTTTGTAGCTAGAAGAGAGGGCTTTAGCCAAATGCGTAAGTTTGGCTAAAGCGCTTCCTAGTACTTTTTTGTAACCTCGAGCTAAAGCTGGAGGCAATTCATTTTTTCACTTTTTAATTCCTTGGTAAAATTAAATTTTCTTTTGAAACCCTTTGCCCGCGAGAGGGATAGGAGGAAGCTACCGAAGTAGCCCGGATAGCCCGACAGTATTGGGGAAAGTGGGCGAATATAGACAAAGTTTGTTTGCCCACTTTCCCCAATACTGGCTCGCCATGATAATTAGATAATGAGTTAATGTGTCAATTAGATAATTCTTATGAATGTGTTAAATAATTATCTAATTTTCTAATTGGCACATTAACTCATTATTTTAAGATCGGGATGTTGAATGTAATTCTCGTTCCTTCACCTGGAATGGAGTTCATGAAAACGCGGCCGTTGATGTATTGGATTCTTTCTTTCATAAATAAAAGCCCCATTCCTGATTCGCTGTTACGCTTTTTATCGACTGAATTGACATCAAAACCTTTTCCGTTGTCATCAACGATAATACTTAAAAGTGTATCGCTGTGCGAAAGCTGTACAATTATATGAGAGGATTCTGCATATTTAATGGCGTTGTTGATGGCTTCTTGCGTAAGTCTGTAAATATTGATTTCGATTAAGGAATCTAAGCGCTGGTCGAAATCGGTTTTGTTGTAGAAAAGGATTTCTTTTCCCGTAAGTTTTGAAAGCTCCTGCGTTAGTTTTGATAATGACGAAACGATTCCGTGATCGCTTAATTCTGGTGGCATTAGGTTGAAAGTTGCCGTACGGACACCTTTTATAATATCTAAAGAAAGCTTTTTTAAATATTCTATTTTTTGTTCTGACTTTTCTCTGTCGTCTAGATTAATGCTTTCTAAACTGAACTTTAAACCGGTAAGCATTTGACCGATTCCGTCATGAATTTCTTTAGCGATTCGGTTTTGTTCGTTTTCCTGATTTTCAACAATTTTGCTTGAAATAATCTTTTGCTGGTTGATTTTTTCGGTAGTGTTTTCAAGGTTCAAACGTTCAACTTCACGCTGTGCTTTTTTGCGTTCGGTGATGTTGAAACAAACGATCAAAAGTTCCAATTCGTCTTTTTTGATCATTACGGGAACCATCGATAAATCGAGCCAGATTTCTTTTTCATCTTTATTTATAATTTTGATTTCGCCTTGCCAGCCGCTGCGCTGTTTTTCGAAAATAAGACGGTCAAAATTAACCTGTTCTTTTTCGTCTTCTGTCAGTACTTGAGAGAACTTTTTGTTAGATGAAAACTTAGTGTAATTAAGAAGTTTTGCAAATTTTTCTCCAATATGGATGATCGAGCCATCTGGTGAAATTCGGCAATACAGTAAAGTATTTTCCATCGCATAATTGAGCGATTTTAATTCTTTTACTGAGTTTTCTTTGATTTCACTTATGATTTCGGTGTCGTAGGCTAGTTTCAGCGCTTTCTTTTCAGAAGATAAAAGCTGAGCAATGAGCCTTTCGATTTTCTTGTTGGTTGGTTTGAAAATGAAGAAGAATTCTAAAAGCAGAACAAGCAATGTAAAACCAAAAATCCAATATTCGATTCTGCGCTGCTCGGTTACTTTTTCGTGCGCTTCAAGATCGTATTGCGTTACAATCTGATTCATTTTTGAAAGGAAAACACCTTCGTTTTCTAGAATAATTTGAACTAGTTTCTGGTTTTCAGAAGTCGATTTTTTCTGTTGTAAATTCAGCAGAAAAGAATCTGTAGTTTGTGTAATTTTATTGAAAATCGGATTGATTTCCAGATACAATTTATTTAGCGTTTCGCTTTTTTCTTTTGGAAAAGCTAGACTGTCATTCCCGTTTTCCAACGCATTTTGATTCTTTTTCCAAAGTTCTAAGACCTCTTTTAAGTGTGAAGTTTTTTTGGCTGTAGCCGAATCAGAAACGTAATGTAAAATGAGGACTTCTTTGACAATTTTCTGGCTCAGCATTCTTTGCTTACCAGAAAAATTAATGATTTTAGAATCGCTTAACTGCTGATTCAGATTGTATTGAACCAGAAACTGACTGACAATTATAGTTAAGGCAATAGTAAGAAGCGCAAAAAAATACAGACGGCGTAAATTTTTGAAAGTGATTTTTTCTGCTGCTTCCTGATTGCTTTTCTTCATATCTTTTTACAATCCTAAAGAAGCTTTTATTAGGTTTAAGTTTTCTTCAGAATAATTGATTTTTAAAGCTTCCTGATGTCCTTTGTCAGACATTTTATCCCAGGTTTTCTTGATGATGTTTTTCAGCTTTTCTTCGTCGTGCTTGTGAACGAAAGGTTCTAAATAATAATCTAAAAACACCAAACAAATTACGTCTTCCAATAATTGTGTTTCGGCATCTTTTTTAAGTAATTTTTTTTCGATTAAGAAAGAAACACGATCGATAAAAGTTTGATCGTAACCTGCTCTTGCTAAGATTTCAGCTGTAGTTTTTGCGTGGAATTTTTTTAGTTCTTCTCTCCATTTTAAGTAACCAACTCGATCCATTGGATATGATTCACGAGCGACTTTCCATCGGCAGATGTGTTGTGCTTTTGAAGCAATTTGAACTTCTTCGGATGCGTTCGGTTCAAATTCCATCAGTTTTTTATACATCCTGTCAGAATACAACAATTCTTTTGGATATTCTTTGTTTTGGTCTAATTCGATGTTTGGGTCTTGTGCGTTTTCAGCATCAATCCATTCGCTTGCTTTTTGAAAAGGTGTAGTCATTTTTTGGTTTGATAATAGAATTTCAAAGATACGGAATTAAGTTTTTGCTGATAGTTTTTTTTAACACATAGAAACATAGATTTGTTTGTGGTTAAAGGCGTTTCACTTGCATTAATTCACATAGTAATTGTGATAGTTTTGTCATTTCGACGAAGGAGAAATCTTCGCGAGAAGCTCGACAAAGATTGGCTTATTGGAACGGAGCTACTTGCGAAGATTTCTCCTTCGTCGAAATGACAAGATTGAGATTAAATCAGTCTATAAAACCAACAAATACTTCATCTTCAACAATCTTAACAGGATACGTTGCAATGCTATAATCTTCACCATTTAAATTAGAACCATCAACAAGTGAAAAAGTCTTTTTATGCATCGGGCAGGCGATTTTCGGAATATCATCTGCAGATCCTGTCATTCCTCTTGAAAGTACCATTTCCATTTTATGTGGGCAAGCGTTTTGGCAAGCGTACCATTCGTTGCGACGCGTAAAATTAAAAATTGCAATTTGTTTGTTTTTGTATTTAATGCAGCCTCCTCGGTTGGTTGGGAAATCTTCAACTTTACCTGCTTTGAACCAAATTGTTGCATCGCTCGCGTGAACTGTTTCGTATTGATTTAAGATTTCTTCCATTTTGATTGAGTTTTTGGTTCCTGTTTCTTAGCCCTCTTTTTACAATCAAGAGAGATTTGATGGCGCAGTAAAAAAGAGGGTAAGAAGGACAGCAAACGTTTAATGATTTTTTTTTTTTTTTTTTCGGAGCTTTATAGTTTAACCACATAGAGACATAGACTTAATAGTTTGAAAAAAGAATTGTCAAAAGAAATTATTCCTGTTATGGAGAAACATTGCTTTTTGTTAAGGTGCAAAATCTATGTCTCTATGTGTTTAATTTTAAATATTTATGACCAAGCTTTTGGCATTTTTTGATCTCTTAATGGTACGAAAACAGCGTTGTCGTCTTTTTCGTCTGAGTTTATAAAATGATTGAAACGTTTCAATAATCTTGGTTTTTCTAGCACTTGTTTCCATTCGCATTCGAAAGTGTTTACTAAAGTCTGCATTTCAGCTTCAAGCGTTTCGCAGATTCCTAAACTATCTTCTATAATTACTTGTTTCAAATACTCTAAACCTCCGTCTAGTTTTTCCAACCAAGTTGAAGTTCTAATTAGCGGACCAGCAGTACGTATGTAATACATTAAGAAGCGATCCATGTATTTGATCACAGTTTCTTTGTCGATTTTTTCAGCCAATAAAACGGCATGTTTTGGATTTGCTCCGCCATTTCCGCAGATGTATAAATTCCATCCACCTTCAACAGCAATTAATCCGAAATCTTTTCCGCGAGCTTCGGCACATTCGCGAATGCAGGCTGAAACACCACCTTTTAGTTTATGCGGAGAACGGATTCCTTTATATCTGTTTTCTAGTTCAATCGCAAATCCGGCGCTATCGTCCATTCCGTAACGGCACCACGCATTTCCGACACAGCTTTTTACAGCACGAAGTGATTTTCCGTAGGCATGACCGCTTTCAAAACCATTGTCGATTAAGATTTTCCAGATTTTTGGCAAATCGCTTAAGTGCGCTCCGAATAAATCAACTCTTTGTGCTCCAGTAATTTTAGTGTACAAATCGAATTGTTTTGCCACTTCGCCAATTACGATTAATTTCTCAGCAGTAATTTCTCCTCCAGCAACTCTTGGAACTACAGAATAGGTTCCGTTTCGTTGAATGTTTGCTAAAAATCTATCGTTTGTATCTTGTGTAGTTACGTGTTTATTAGCAGTATCATTGTAGATACTTGAGAAAATAGAAGCTACAACTGGTTTACAAACTTCGCATCCGTCGCCTTTTCCGTGATGATCTAAAACATCGTAGAAATTCTCGTATTTGTTGATTTTTACTAAATCAAATAATTCTTGACGTGTGTAGCTGAAATGTTCGCAGATCACTTCTTTTACTTCTTTTCCTAAAGATTTCTGTGTTGCTTTTACCAAATCAGAAACCATTGGTTTACAGCCTCCACAGCCAGAAGTTGCTTTAGTCGCTTTAACGACATCTGAAAGTGAAGAACAGCTTTCGTCTAAAATTTTACAGCAGATAGCGCCTTTTGTAACATTTTCGCAAGAACAAATTACGGCGGTGTCTGGCAAATCCATTACGCTTCCTAAAGAAGAACCTTCAGAACCGTCACGAGAACCTAAAATCAAATCTTCTGGGTTTTTAGGCAACGCCATTTCGTTGATGTAAATCTGAAAAAGCGAACCGTAATCGCTAGAATCTCCAACTAAAATTCCGCCTAAAAGTTTTTTAGAATCCTTAGTAACGTTGATTCTTTTGTAAACGCCACTTAATTTATTTTCATAAATAATAGCTGTGACATCATTATTTTCAATAAAAGGATCACCAAAACTCGCAACTTCAACACCAATTAATTTCAATTGTGTTGACATATCGATGGTTTCTCTCATGGTTTTATCACCATTTAAGATTTGTTCAGCAGCTACATCGGCCATTTCGTAACCTGGCGCAACAAGTCCGTAAATGTTATGATTGTAAAGAGCTGCTTCGCCAATTGCAAAAATAGAAGGATCTGATGTTCGCATTTGATTGTTTACCACAATTCCGCCTCGTACACCAACTTCAAGTCCTGAAACTCTTGCCAGTTCGTCGCGAGGTTTAATTCCGGCAGATATAACCAACATGTCTACTTTTAACAATTCGTCGTTTGCAAACATCATTCCCGTTATACTTTCCTTTCCATCAATGTATTGTGTTGCTTTGTTAAGATGAATTCCGATATTTAATTCTTCTATTTTTGATTGAAGCATATCACTCGCGCCTTGATCCAATTGCCTCGGCATCAAACGTGGTGCAAATTCCACCACATGAGGATTTAAGCCTAAATCTCTAACGGCTTTTGCCGCTTCAAGACCTAATAAACCTCCACCTAAAACGGCGGCTTCTGTAGCACCCTTTATTTTTATTTTTTTGGCGTAAGCCATAATAGCATCTAGATCTTCGATGGTTCTGTAAACAAAAACACCTTCTTTTTCTACGCCTTCAATTGGTGGCACAAATGCCGAAGAACCTGTAGCTAAAACTAAGTAGTCGTACGTATGTGTTTTGCCTAAGTGTGTATGAATAGTTTTTACATCACGATTAATATCTGTAATTAACTCTGATGTATTTAGAATAATATTGTTTTCTGCGTACCAATTGGTCGTTGATAGTGATAAATCATCAGCTGTCTTTCCTCCAAAGTACTCGCTTAAGTGAACGCGATCGTAGGCGCGTCTTGGTTCTTCTCCAAATACTGTGATTTGATACTTCTCTTGTCCTGATTTTGCAACAAACTTTTCGCAAAATTTATAACCAACCATGCCGTTTCCAACTACTATTACTCTAATCATGATTTCTTTAATTAAGTATTACTATGCAAATATAAGTATTTATACTTATAAAAATACGTATAATGTTATTTTTTGAGCAATAATTATGTTTTGATTACTACGTATTTTGGCGTAATCTTTTACGTAGTGCGGATTTCGAATGATTTTTTACGTACTTAGTTTTTTAAATTTGAAAGGATTCTAAATAAGCATTTCAAAAAAATGTTGTAAATTCATAAGAATTTTACAGGTATTTTATGCGCAAGAACTTTTTTAAACTAAAATCTCATGAAAAAAATACTTTCAATATTGTTGTTTTCATTTTTAATAATAGGATGTAAAACGGCTGCAAATAAAGAAACTGTCGGAAGTACTTCGACAAGTTCTACAGAAGAGGATTTAAAATATTATTTTAAAGGAACAGGAAACGAGCCGTTTTGGGGAATTAAAATAGGGAATGAGGAAATTGTTTTTACCTCATTAATACCAGGAAAAGAAAAAATCATTTTTCCAGCCGTTGATGCTATTAGAGCAATGGATGCTAATGTGAAAATGTATCAGGCACGTAACGAAACCACTTCGGCAACGATTACGATTCAACAATTGGATTGTCAGGATTCGATGTCTGGAGCGATTTCGCCTTATAGCGTAAAAGTCGAAATTAGAAATAATTCAGAATTAGAAACAAAGAAGCTTAGCGGGTGCGGAAAATATATTACCGATTATAGACTTCATGATATTTGGGTTTTAGAAGAATTAAATGGATATAAAGTTTTTGCAACAGATTTTCAGAAAGAAATGCCTCGAATTGAAATTAATTCATCAGAGAATAGATTTTCTGGCTATGGCGGTTGTAATGCAATAAGCGGTTCGATCTTTTATGAAAAGGATTTGCTTCGATTTTCAAAAGTGCTTTCAACTCTCATGGCTTGTCCTTCAGGAAATAAAGAAGGAGAATTTACTAAAGCATTGCAAAGTACAACAACTTATTCGATTGGAAATAATCAATTGATTTTGTCTAATCCTTCTGGGAAATTGGCTGTTTTTAAGAAGGTGGATTAATTATTTTATTTGTTTCCCGCAGATTTTACAGATTGAGCAGATGTTTTTTACTACCAAAGATTCTACAGATCAAATGGATTTTTTCTGCTTAATCTGCGAGAGTTTTTTTATGTTTTAAATAACGAATAAATTACTCAAGTAATTCCTTAGTTTCTTCCTCTTCAGTATCATCGCCTTCAATAAAATCCAATTCCAAAGCCTTTACACTCTGAACCGCATTTCCAGCAATGCCACGTATAGAACCATACATTCCCAGTGTATTGTGTACTACTTTTTCGATTTGTTTTTCGCGTTGTTTCCAGATTCTCTGCATGGCTCTTTTTTCAGAATCTAGGTCGCTTTGCATTTGAGTGAAACCTTCTACAATTCCTTCAATCTGCAAACGGAATTCGTTGCTTGTAAGGAAATCATATAACATCGACATTTTATCGCCTTTGTTTTCCTGTGCCTGAACCGCTTGATTGATCTGAATTAAAGATTGGCGTAAAACTGCGCTCAAACCTTTAAATTCTTCATACGTACAAATCCAGATTCCGTCGCGCATGCCCATTCTTTCCATTCCGTTTGGCATCACTTCGGTAACCAAAACCCCAATATTGGCTCTTTTGGTTCTAATATCGTTTTTGAATTTCTCAATCCAAGAAGGCTGAAATGCTTTGGTTCTTTTGCTTTCGTAATAAATAGAACCGCAGTTTTGGTGTTCTCTTGTATTTACAACTTGAAGACAGTCAGCGCCGTTTGCCCCTTTCTTAATTTCATCAATACTGTCAAGAGGGAAGTTATTGGCAAGCCATTCTTCAATTGCCAATTCCATTATTTCGCCTTGCAATTGCATAGAACCTTGTTCCTGCTTGCGTTTCATTTCTTCCGTCAGCTTTTTTTGTTCTTCAAGCTGCTTCTGGAGTTCTTTAAATTTTAACTCGTTTTTATCGTCTTCCTGCTTTCTGATTTTTTCACGTTCCAAAGCCAGTTGAGCATTCAATTGCTTTTCGGCTTCAGCTTGAATGGCATCTTTCATTTCCAGTTTTTCGCGTTGTAATTTGGCGATTTCACCTTCCATTTTATTTAATTCTCTGATTTTTTCCGATTTTTCAGAGAGTTCTTTCTCCATTAAAAGTAAACGATCTTTGTTCTCTTCTTCAAGTTTGGCTTTTAGTTTTTCGGAGATTTCTTTTTCGGCTGTTTTTTTCTCACGCTCTAAACGTTCGGCAAAAAGTTCATTTTCTTGTTTCTTTTTGGCTTCAAATTCGGCTTTGGCTTTATCCAATTGTTCGTTTTTAAGCTCTAATTCACGGTTTTGAATATTAGCTTTTTGCTGGAATTCTTTACGAATGCTATCTTCCAATTGATGTTTTAAAACATCATTTACATCGATAGGAGTTCCGCAGTTTGGACACTGAATTGAAGATTGCTCAGCCATTTTATATTGAAATTTTTATTGTAGAATTTGAATTTGCTAAGATATTTAAAAGTTCTCTTTTTATGATGTGGATTTCTGTACTAATTTGTAACGAATTTTTTATATGCCACGAAGACGCTAAGACGTAAAGTTTTTTTCTTTTACCAAATTATCCATATAGTATGTCATTTCGACGAAGGAGAAATCTCCGCAAGTAGCTCCGTTCCTATAAGCCAATCTTTGCAGAGCTTCTCGTGGAGATTTGCTTCGCCTGTTCGCTATCGCTCGAGTCTCCTTCGTCGAAATGACAAACTTTGCATATAACCATTAGCCAATTTTTAAAAAAAACTTTGCGTCTCTGCGACTTTGCGAGATTAAAAAATCAAAACTTAACGAGAACTCTTCTTCGTCAATAAAAAATCAACTGCAGATCGAGTAATCTTAGAATGATCATCTTTTGATGTAATTAACGAGACATTTGTATATAGATTAACCTTTTTCAATTCAATAAAACCAATTTCAGAATCTTGATTATTTTTGGCAATATTTGAAGGAACAATCGAAATTCCCAATCCGTTTTTGACCAATTGCACGATGGAGTTGATGTTATTGGCTTCGTGTACGATCTGTGGTGTAAAATCATAAAAGGCACACAATTCCAATAAAACTTCATGATAATGCGGAGCGTAATCTTTATTGAAAAATACAAACGTTTCGTCTTTCAGTTTTACAATTTCATTTTCAGTTTTTATCTGAATGAATTTTTTATTGTAAACCAATGAAAAACCATCTTTAAACCATAAATGCGATTTTATTTTGGGTGATTGAATAGGCGATCGAATAATTCCCATTTCGATTTTTCCTTGTTCTAAAGCGTCAATTTGTTTGGTGGTAGAAATCTCAAAAAGTTTGAAATTTACATACGGAAATTGCGCCTTTAGATGTTTGATTAAATCTGAAATCACAGCAGAATATATCGAACTGATATAAGCGATCCTGAATTCTCCAGAGACATTTTCTGCAATCTTTTTTGTTTTTACAGAAATGCGTTCTAGATTCTGAAAAATCGCTGTAACTTCTTCTTTAAAATATTTACCTGCTTCAGTTAGTTCTACTTTTTTATTATTTCTGATAAAAAGCTTTGCTTGGAGTTCTTCTTCCAGTTCTGCAATTTGTCGGCTTAATGGAGGTTGAGAAATAAAGAGTTTTTCTGAAGCTTTGGTAAAGTTCAGTTCTTCGGCTACAGCCAAAAAATATTTTAGATGACGTAATTCCATGATACTTTAAAAGTATTATTAATTGATAAAAATAGTATTTTTAAGGTATTTATGAAAGAGGTAGTTTTGGTTTTTAGTTAAATGTTAGATGTGAAACGTTAAAAGTGAAAGTTGTAACGAATAACTCTTAACAAAAAAAAATATAACTTTTTAAAGCAAAATAGGTCTCTCGCAGATTGAGCAGATAAAGCAGATTATTAATTTTAGATAAATCATCTTAATCATAATAATATCCCAATCATATAATAGCAAAAAGATTAGCTCAATCTGCTTGATCTGCGAGAGATTAAAAAAAAAACAAAGACTATGAAAAAATCAACTATTGAAGAAATCAAAGAAAGATTTGACAATGATGTCGAACGATTTTCAAATTTAGAGACAGGACAAGTTGCCACAATTGACGCCACTATTTCTTTAGAATTAATAACGGAAGCTTCAAAACGCATTGTACCAAATGCTGTAACTATTTTGGATGTGGGTTGCGGAGCTGGTAATTATACTTTAAAAATGCTATCTAAAGCGCCAAACTTGAATTGCACTTTGGTCGATTTGAGTTTGCCAATGTTGAATCGTGCTTTTAAAAGAGTTTCAGCAGAAACAAAAGGAAAAGTTGAAATCAAACAAGGTGATATTCGAGAAATAGATTTAGAAGAAAATAGTTTTGATATTATCTTGGCAGGTGCAGTTTTGCATCATTTGCGTGATGATAACGATTGGGAAACGACTTTTACAAAATTATTTAAATTGTTGAAGCCAGGTGGCTGTTTGATGATTTCTGATTTAATAACGCAGGATACGGAATTATTAAACGAATATACTTGGCAGCGTTACGGCGAGTATTTAGAAGGAATAGGAGGGGCGGAGTACCGTCAGAAAGTTTTGGATTATATCGAAAAAGAAGATTCGCCAAGATCTATGAATTATCAATTGGATTTGATGAAAAAAGTAGGTTTTTCAAAAGTCGAAATTTTACACAAAAATATGTGTTTTGGAGCATTTGGAGGGATAAAGTAGTTTTTTATAGCCACGAATTGCTTCGCCTGTTCGCTATCGCTCGAGTCACGAATTATTTTAAATCCTTTGCGTATAGATTTTGAAAAATAAATTCGTGAATTCGTGGCGAAAAACCTTTAGAGAATCTGTTCTGTTTTGTAAACCTGAATCGGGCTTGAAACTAGGTGTTCGGTTTTTTTGATAAATTCTTGCAAGTAAGATTGGGTATTATGCAGATCTAATCCTGGTTGATCTTTCCATTCTTCCCAAAGAATAAAAACATTGTCAGAAGTATGTAAATCGTAACGAATACATGCAGCTTCTTTTCTTGTTTCAGTAACTAGATGAGTAAGCATATTTTTAATTTCAACTAAATGTTCTGGTTTACTTTTTAAAATTGCGGTAATCGAAATCATAATTATAAGTTTTTAAAGGTTTGCTCTAGGTGTTTGGCGTATTGTTCTTTAAAGATAATAATATTTTCTGGTGTTGCGCCTTTTTCTACATCATGAAAATGGAATCCGTTTAGTTTTTCCATTCCAGTAAATTTGTTCATTTTATGGAAGCCAAACATTACGCCGTCATCGACAGAAGTTTCTTCAAAGAACTCTCCTGGAAGTGTAAAAGCGGTTGCAGGTGCATTCCAGCTCGTGGTGAGCATGTATTTGCGCCCGTGTAGAAGTCCGCCAGTTCCGTAGTTGATATCAGGATTTACACGGCTTCTTCCGTCGTTTTTATAGATTCCGTTGTTGTGTCCTTGCGTAAAAACATCATCGATATATTTTTTGAAAAGATTCGGAATTTGAAACCACCAAACAGGTGTATGATAGATGATTACATCTGCCCAAACGAATTTTTCTACTTCTTTTTGAAGATCTATTTCGTCTTCAATATGAGTTGTTTTTATTTCGTAATCGTTGTTTTTAGAAAGAAATTCAGTTGTCCAGTCTTGAACAGTTTTATTAAATTGTCCTCCTGAATGTGCGAATTTTTGTCCGCCGTTAATTATAAATATCTTTTTCATTTTTATTGTTATTTCTTATGAAAATGGATGCGTGAGGGATAGAGGCGGTATCTTTTTGCGTAATGAAATGGAGTAAAAAATATAGCCGAAAGCCCGACCCGGAGGGACACGCCCAAATTCTATTTATTTAATTTTTGAGATTTTTTTTAACACATAGAAACGTAGAATTTTTTTTCTGGAAAAGAGAATGGAAAGAAACTGGTTTCTAACACATAGTTCACAAAGTTTGTCATTCTGAGGAACGAGGAATCTCCGCGAGAAGCTCTACAAAGATTGGCAACTCACCGTGCGGAGTTACTTGTGGAGATTCCTCGTTCCTCGGAATAACAAGATTATGTTGACTATGTTTATTAATGCAGTGAAACGCCTTTATAGACAAAGTAAAACTATGTTTCTATGTGTTTAAAATATTATTTTATTTTAGCAATTGCTTGATTGATGAATTCCAATTCTGAAGCTGATAAATCGAAATTCATTGTTTTGGCATTTGAAATGGCTTGTTCTGCGTTTCTTGCTCCTGCTAGAACAATTGCAATTCCTTTTTGTAAAGATGTCCAGCGTAATACTAATTGCGATAAACTTGCTTCTTTTGCATGTGCTAAAGAAGTTAATTCTTCAACTAAAGTTTTTACTTTTTGAAGATCAAACTGATTGAAATAGCCGTTTCTATGATCGTTTTCTTTTAATTTACTGTCGGTGAAATATTTTCCAGTCAATAAACCTCTTTCCATTGGACTATAAGCAATGATTCCGATGTTTTCTGCAACTGTGAAAGGAATTAGTTCTTCTTCAATTTTACGGTTCAGCATACTGTATGCCACTTGATTTGAAGCCACTTGAATCGTTTTTTGTGCTTCCTGAATTTGAGCCACATTATAATTGCTTACTCCAAACGCTCTTATTTTTCCTTGTTGGATTAGCGTTTCAACAGCTTCCATTGTTTCAGAAATTGGCGTTGTCGAGTCTGGCCAGTGAATTTGCAATAAATCGATATAATCGGTTTGAAGACGTTTTAAGCTTTCTTCAACTTCTTTAATTACGTTTGCTTTTGATGAATATTTATATACGGGCACTTTTTTACCGTTGTCGTCAGCATCGAAAAAGAAATCACCTTTTCCGTTATTACTTCCGTCCCAAACCAAACCAAATTTAGTAAGTAATTGAATTTTAGAACGATCATAAGGTTTTATAGCTTCGCCGATCATTTCTTCGCTTAGACCAAATCCGTAAAAAGGAGCGGTATCGATTGTGGTAACACCGTGGTCAATTGAAGCTTGAACAGATGCTATTGAATCTTTCTTTTCAGTTCCGCCCCACATGGTTCCTCCAATGGCAAATGCACCATAAGTAATAGCTGATAATTCAAGTTCTGAGTTGCCTAGTTTTCTATATTCCATGATTGTGATTTTTTATGTTTAAAATTGATGAGGCAAAATTATACCGTTTTTACGATTCTTATTTGGTATATATTTGTCTTTTTTAGGTATATTTGCATCTTCAAATAAATGGAATTATGAAAAAAGAAAACTTATACGAACCTTTTACGGTTTCTTTTGAAACGCTGAATGAATATCCAGATGTTGGAGATCGTCATAATTTTTTCGAACTGGTTTATATTCTAGAAGGAACGGGGAGGCAGTGTATTAATAAGAATATTTTTGAATATGATCCAGGGCATTTGTTTTTATTGACGCCCGAGGATTGCCATAATTTTACAATTGAAACCAAAACGAAATTTTTCTTTTTAAGGTTTAATGATATTTATTTGAAAAATTCGAGTCTGCAGAATGAAAATATTCAGCGATTAGAATATATTCTTCAGAATGCAAATCATCAACCGGGCTGTATTCTTAAAAATGATCCTGATAAATGTTTGGTGAAAGTGATGATTGAAGCTATTTGCCGCGAACATCAGGACAAAGATGTTTACAATCAGGAATTGATTCAGCAATTAGTAAATACGTTGATTATTATTGTGGCGAGAAATATTGCGAAATATCTTCCTGAGCAAGTGACTATAAATACGGAAGCTAAAGCAATGGATATTCTGCAATATATTCAGAACAATATTTATTATCCTGAAAAAATCAAAGCAGAATCTATCAGTGATTATTTCGGAATTTCGAATACGTATTTAGGACGTTATTTTAAGAAACATGCCAGTGAAACGATGCAGCAGTATATCAGTAATTATAAAACGAAGTTGATAGAACACCGTTTGCAATTCAGCGAGAAGCGCATTAACGAAATTGCATACGAATTTGGCTTTACGGATGAAAGCCACTTTAATAAGTTTTTTAGAAAGCAAAAAGGGTATAGTCCGTCTGAATTTAGAAAGACGATTCGTTTGAGTGCGTAGTTTTTTTAGCCACGAATTCACGAATTTACTCTAATTTTTTGGCTGTTTTTATTTCACATATAGCACTAAAAATTAAAAATGAATTGTTAAATGTGCGAGAGAAAAATAGAAAAAGACCGAGTAAATCAGTGTTTTCGCAAAGCGAATCTGTTTTATCCGTGTACTTTAACTTAAAGTCTTAATTAAATAATTTTCTTGATTACACGAAGTTTGTGAGTGTGTTTGTTTAATTCAGGATTGTAAATTCCAGTATGGTCCAAACGGTCAATGCGTACTTTTCCACTTGCGTGAATGATGTAGTTGTTTTCCATTATGATGCCTACGTGAGTAATGTTTCCTTCATCATTATCAAAGAAAGCCAAATCGCCTGGTTCGCATTCTTCAATAAAGCTTAACGGATCTCCTTCGAGTGCTTGCTGTGAAGCATCACGATGAATTTTATATCCGTTTAATTTATATACCATTTGGGTAAAACCTGAGCAGTCAATTCCAAAAGGTGTTTTTCCACCCCATAAATATGGAGCATTCAAATACATAAAAGCAGTTTTAATTAAAGCGATTTTAGGTTTGATGCCGCTGGTTTTGGTTCCTTCAAAATCAAAGTTGGAAGTATTGATTTCGCTATTATTTAAAAAAGATAGAGAAGCTCCGAGCGGAATAGGAAGTAGAAGATTATTGGGAGCTGTGATATAATCAATTAAGTCAGCATTTAAAATAATGGACTCTTTACTCAAAAGATCAAATTGCTCTTTGCTAATTTCCTGATATTGCTTAGAATCTACCCAGCCTTTGTAATCATCATATTGAATTCTGATTCGCGCCCATTGATTATGGCGTTCTAAAATTTCGATATGCTCGCCAAACAAGAGCTGTGTAACAATTTCACTTCTGTCGCTGGCTTCAGCTCGAACAGGTACTATGGCTAGATTGCAAATTCCAAACATCTAAGGAAATTTATAAAGTTGAAAATCAGGAGTCATAGTTATAACTCCTGATTTTTTGAGATATTGTTTTAAGCTCTTTCGATAACAATTGCCGATGCGCCACCACCACCGTTGCAGATCGCAGCAGCTCCAGTTTTTGCATTGTTTTGTTCTAAAACATTAAGTAAAGTTACAATAATACGTGCTCCAGAAGCTCCAAGAGGATGTCCTAAAGAAACTGCACCACCGTTTACGTTTACTTTATCGTTATCAAGATTTAATATTTTTGCATTGGCTAATCCAACTACAGAGAATGCTTCGTTAAATTCGAAGAAATCAACATCTGAAATTGAGATTCCTGCTTTGTCTAAAGCTTTTGGTAATGCTTTTGCCGGACTTGTTGTAAACCATTTTGGTTCTTGAGCCGCATCTGCGTAACCTTTTATGTATGCAAGAGGCTTTAAACCTAAAGCATTTGCTTTTTCTTCAGACATTAAAACTAAAGCAGCAGCTCCGTCATTGATTGTAGAAGCATTTGCAGCAGTTACAGTTCCGTCTTTTGTGAAAACTGGTGCTAAAGATGGAATTTTATCTAATTTCACATTAGTATATTCTTCGTCTTTAGAGAAAATAACTGGTTCGCCACGTCTTTGTGGCACTTCAACAGGAACAACTTCATTGTCGAATTTTCCAGCATCCCAAGCTTTGGCACTTCTTTCATAAGATTGAATAGCGAAAGCATCTTGCTCTTCACGGCTGATTTTGTATTCAGAAGCACACAAGTCAGCACAAACTCCCATTGCGTTGTTGTCGTAAGCATCTGTCAAACCATCTTTCTGCATTCCGTCAAGCATAGTTGCAGGACCAAATTTGTTTCCAGCGCGCATTTGTACGTAATGAGGAATCAAGCTCATGCTTTCCATTCCGCCCGCTACCACAATTTCAGCGTCACCACATGCAATTGCTTGTGCAGCAAACATAACCGCTTTCATTCCAGATGCACATACTTTATTTACTGTTGTAGCAGCAACTTCTTCAGATAATCCAGCAAACAATGCAGCCTGGCGCGCTGGAGCTTGTCCAACACCCGCCTGAATTACATTCCCCATGAAAACTTCATCGACTAATTTTGGGTCAAGATTAATTTTTGAAAGCGCCCCTTTTATGGCAGCCGCTCCTAATTTTGGTGCAGGTACACTAGATAACCCGCCCATGAAACTTCCGATAGGTGTTCTAACGGCAGAAACGATAACAACTCTTTTGTTCATTTTCTGTTTAATAATAGTTAGTAAGCAAATTTACTGTTTATTTGAATAAATTCAAATTTTGTATTGAATAGACGAATTTTAAATTTAAGGTGAAATTTTTGTTAATTCTATTTGTTTGATTGTGAAGCGGTTTTGAAAAAAGATAAAAAAAAACTAAAAAAACTCAAAAAAAAGCTTGTGAGAAAAGGAATGTTGTTATACATTTGCACTCGCAAAACGGAAGCAATTCCACTAGCAAGGAGAGGTGCCAGAGCGGTAATGGAGCAGATTGCTAATCTGTCGACGGGTAACCGTCGCCAGGGTTCGAGTCCCTGTCTCTCCGCTTAAATTTTGCCTCGGGGTGTAGCGTAGCCCGGTTATCGCGCCTGCTTTGGGAGCAGGAGGCCGCAGGTTCGAATCCTGCCACCCCGACTACAATTGAAATAATGGACGCATAGCTCAGCTGGATAGAGCACCTGCCTTCTAAGCAGGCGGTCGAAGGTTCGAATCCTTCTGCGTTCACAAAAAGTCACTCAAATAGAGTGACTTTTTTGTTTTTATGTATATACGTTTGATTTCTATTCTTAGAAATTTAAAAATAATGGTTCCATAGCTCAGCTGGATAGAGCAACGCACTTCTAATGCGTAGGTCGAAGGTTCGAATCCTTCTGGGATCACAAAAGCCACTCAAAATCGAGTGGCTTTTTTGTTTTGAACAATTTTAATTTATAAATTTATTTCGTAAATTATTACTTTCTGGTCGATTTTTGCAACTTTATTGCAACTTAGAATGAAAAATTGAGGAATTGAGACTAAATAATTATAAGGTTGAGGCTAATGAGATTTTTTTATATATTTCATATGCAATTTTGATTCTAAGAAATCTAATTATTTGTAAGAAGAAAAACAATTTCTTCAAAAAAAACTTTTCAACTATGATATTGTCGATCTAATTTTGGAGATTTATTTATTTTTGGCTTTTCTAGCTTGTTGAAAAGATTATAAAGATAAAAATAGATAATTGAAGTCATAAATTTGCAATTTTAAAATTATGAATTATGATTTTTTTCTTAATAAAAATATTGCTTGCTTATGTGGGAAATATTATAAAATTGTTGATTATATTTTTATGGAGACTTAGATTGTGTTATGTTAAAGAGATTTAAATTTTAATAATACAAATATTCGTCTTAATTATGTTAATTAACTAAAATTGTTGATAAAGTATTCCTAACTTTGATCAAGTGCACGTTTGAATAAATATATTTGTGCAATAAAAAAACCATCTACAATTGTAGATGGTTTTAAAACTAATTATTCTATCTTTCGATAAATAATTTCACTATGTCAACTAGGAGTCTGCCAAAACTTATTATAGACACAGTGAGAAATTTAAATTTGAGCCATTGACTTTCTGAGTCTTTAGGCTCATTTTTTTTTAATTTCATTTACTACAAAGATTATCAATTGTAGAATAATAAAAAATGGAATCTTGTTAAAAATCCGCACAGTTGTCAACAGTTTTAAAACTTTATATATAATAACGTTAAACCATTATTTTACTTATTGAAAGGTAGATTCAATGGTTGTGAAATGAAATAGTTATCAACAGTTGATTTGTGTTTTGACCAAAAAATATATTACAAATAGATATGAATATCCTTTTCATCTACAACAAATTGCAAATTGTCGGAATCTTCAATTAAAGTCAAAATCATTTTATCGATTGAGTTTCATCAAACGTGTTGTAATTAATACTTGAATCAGTATCAAAATAAAATTAAAAAAAGGAAGTCTTAGAACTTTGCATTTCCATGTCGTCTTCAACGAAATCGTGTTGATTATCTGTTTCAGCACCAAAATATTGTAGAGATAGTACCTTGATTTAACAACTTTGTTATAAAATCAATTTTTAAATTTTCTGGAAGTAAAATCTTCGGACTTGACAATATTAAAGCATGCTTAAACATAAAATAGAAAAGTTTTTATAAATATACATAAAAATAAAATATGTTGATTTTGATATAATTAAGAATTAAGCTCAAATGTTAAAGTTTTAGTTAAATATATATTGTATTTGATATATATTGTAAAAATGATATATATTTGTCTCATTATAATTATAACAAATTTTGGCAGAATGAGTAGTGAAGATTTGTTTAAGATATTGAGAACTAACGGATGGGAACTTAGTAGAACAAATGGAAGTCATCATATCTTTAAACGCCCAGGGGAAAAAGGAATAGTTGTAGTGCCTCATCCGAGAAAGGATATTCCGAAAGGTACATTAAACAGCATTTTAAAACAAGCGGGGCTGATTTAGTTCAGTCCCTAACTTGTAGGGATTTCACTCTAATATAAATATAAACTTGCTAGAACTAGAATAATTTCGCAAAAACCAGTTACTAACCTTGAAAGTCGAGGGGTATTACTTTAACCAGTATTAATCTAAAAATGAAAATTTAAACTATGGGAGACGCTTATAACTTTAATGTAAAATGGGCTTATATAAGCTTATTATACTAGTATCTATTTATAGATAAATCAAAAAAAATTAAATATTATTATACCAAGCAGGAAAAAAATTATGGCAATCAAAGTGAAGATTGAGAAATCTGATGGTCGCTATTGGGGAACAACACAAAATGTACCTGGAGTAGTGGTGGCTGACGGGGAAAGTATCAATGATCTAAAAGATAACATGAGAGAAGCTGTGGAATTGTACTTAGAAGCAGCTGAAGAAAACGATACAGAAACTTATGAATTATATAAAAACGGAATTGATTTTGAATACGAATTAGAAGTTTCGGAGATTTTCAGTTTTTTTGAAGTAATTAATAAGGGAGAATTTGCAAAAAGTATAGGAATAAATCCAACTTTATTTAGACAATATACAAATGCAAAGAAACAAACATATATATCGGAAAAAAGAGCTAAAGAAATTGAAAACGGTTTACATCGTTTAGGTAAAGAGCTTTTAAATGTAAAGCTCTAAAAATAAAATTTCTCATAAATTAATAATTTATGCTACTTTTACCCCTCAATTTGAGGGGTTTTTTATTGGTCAATTGACTGAAATAGAGTTTGATATAGAATCATCTAATTTTTATTTAATGAAAGAATTTTTTAAGGAAAATATGGTAGTTTCGTGGTTGATTCTCATATCAATCTTTACTTGTTTAATTCCAATTACTTTTTATGTAATTAAATTTTCAGGACTTGCTTTATCAGATGATCCGATAGTATGGGGAACTTTTGGAGATTTTTTGGGAGGTACAATTAATACAATACTTTCTCTGAGTAGTTTAGTAATCTTGGCAATTTTAACCAGTTCGATTAATAAACAATCAAATGCAGAAAACAAAAAAAATAGTTTTTTACTTAGAAGATTAGACAGTTTTGATCAATTGGCTTCTTATTTAGATAAAATTGGTCAAATTACGGTTTATGTTAGCACAGTCCTAAATGAAAATAAAGTAACTAAAAAATTGAGTGATGAACATGATATTTTGAAGTTAAAAGAGTATAGGCATACTCTAATAGAAATTACTGTTTATTTAGAATCTTTTCGACACAGATATGGGCATTTGTATGAATATGATTTTTATTCAATTGAGTATATCGATCTTCTTAAATGTTCAGATAAATTCAAAGATCTTTTTGATTCTATCATTTTAATTATAAATGGTAGGGATAATAATAAAGAAATAATAGGTGATGATTATGAAAAATTTACTACAAAATTTGATCAAGTTTTGAAAAATTTATCAAAGGAATTGAAATAAAATTTTAAAAACTATTTGTAGAAACTATCATAAAATACAACTTTTTTAAAATGTTTATTTTTAAAGTATTGTAAAACAATAAGTAAAAAGAAAGTGAGTTTGTTCCTTCTAAACAGGCGGTCGAAGGTTCGAATCTTTCTGGGATCACTTTATAGGATGATCATTTTTGATCATCCTTTTTTGTTTTGTACCTATTTTGCTTATTTTTAGTTGTTCATGATTAAAAAATATAATGGTATGAGGATAGCAATACTTGGAGCTCATAAGGTTGGTAAAACCACATTTGCAGAAAAACTGCATGAAACTCTTCCTGATTATGAGTTTTATTCAGAACCGTATTTTGAACTGCAGGAAATGGGATTTGTTTTTACTGAAATGCCTACTGCGGATGATTATATAATCCAGTTAGAACATTCTTTAAAGCAAATTGTAAAAAGTAACAGAAACGCTATTTTTGACCGCTGTCCAATTGATCTTTTAGCATATGCTTTAGCGGTCGATGATAAATTAAATTTTTCGTCAATATTTAATAAAATTCAGAATGCAATTAAAGAAATTGACGTTTTTGTATTTGTTCCTATTGAAAAGCCAGATCGGATTTTGTGCTCAGCCTCTGATTTGCCTGAACTGAGGTATGAAGTAAATGATATTATCGGAGAATTAATTGATGATTTTGATTTGGAAGTGATTGAAGTAAAAGGAAGTTCCTCCGAAAGACTAAATCAAATCCAAAGTAAAACGCAACAATTCCTTGCCAAATAGATTGGCTCTTTCTTAATTATTTTGTAGTAAATTGCATCTTCATTTTTAATTCTAATAACAAATAAAATTTTTACTACACCCCATGAATGAAGAAATTAAATTATACCGAAACGCTAAGAAAACAAGAAGTTTACTTTTATATGCTAGCGCTATCAGTATTTTAGTAGCGATTATGCTTTTGTACGGAATAGGGACTTTTGATGGAGTATTTAAAATAAAACTATCGATTGCTTCTGGTGCTATTCTTTTGATAATGCTTGTTTTGATATTTAAAATGCTTGCAAGTATAAAAGACAAATCTCCCTTAATTCAAATAGATTCAAATGGATTTTCTGGAAGAACAACTCCAGTAGCTAAAGCTTTTGGAAGAATAGAATGGCAAGATGTTACCGATGTGCAATTGCAAAAAGTAGGAGGAGACACTTTGGTTGCAGTTACGACTGATAATGTGGACAAGTATGATGGTCGCGTTTCTAAATTTCTATGGAAAATGGCTTATGACGAGCAAAATTCTAAATTGAATATAATGTACTCGGCTTCAGAAATTGAAATCGATGCGGATGAATTGTATAAGCTGTTTTTAAAATACTGGAAAAAATAGAAAAAGTGCCTCTCAAGTGAGGGGTATTTTTATTATGTTTTAGATAGAATAATATCTTTAGTTTCTTTTAACCGCCCAGGAAATAGAATTCCGTAATAGTGTAGTGTAAGCTTCATTTTGGAATAATTCTGGAGCATGCCCCATAAAAATATAAACGTTTCTTGAAGCAAAATGATCGTTTGTCCAAACTACGGGATGATCTCCCATTTTTATTTTTGAATCGGGTTCGTAAGTCGACTCATCAACTGAAGCCAGAACATGAACATTTGGCCTTGGACTTTTGTCATAAGTATACCATTCTTCTTTTTGGATAATGAAATCAGATGGAATTCCTTTAGTTACAGGATGCGATTTATCTTCTATGTTTACTTTTCCGCTAGCAAAATCTGGAATGTAATTTACAAATCTGATTCCGCCCATAAAATCAGAAAACCATTTCCACATTGGGTATCCATCAAATTCACCTAGCAAAGTGGCATGATGCAAACCAACCCATCCGCCTTTTCCGCTGTTCATGTATTTCTGAAACGCCTGCATCGATTCTTCGCTCCAAGTATAAGGAGGATAATCTAATTGTATAAAAACCTGATATTGTTTTAAAAGTGTTTCATTGATTGTTTTGGTGCTTTCAATATAATCAATGGTAAAGCTGCTGTCAATAGCAAGTTTGTTCAGCCAAGGTTTAGCTGCTTTAGTAAACGGAAGATGATGTCCGCCATTTTCGTATAAAACTAAAGCTTTAAATCGCGATTTTTTTTGTTTTTGAGCTGTGCAATCTGGTTGAAAGAAATAGCTTAAAATAAGTAGAATAAATACTATTGAATTTTTCATGAAAGCAATTTTGTGATGACAAAATAAATTATGGTTCAGACCTTGTGGTTATCGCTTGTAAAAACAGGGCTAAATGCCGAATCCACTGTTTGGTCCAGCGCCATTCATTGCCTTTTTCTTCCATTTCAAAATCGATTCACAAACTGTTAGGACTTATGTCTTTGTCAATTTTTAGTTTTTAGCTAGTGTGCAAATTACAAAAAAGATAAAATTTGCGAAAGCTAATGCCTTGATGCTAAAATCTGCAAATTATAGCAGGAATTATTTTTATTGATTTTGTGCAATAATGAAAAGAGAGATGATGTGTATTTGATGTGATTTTTATTGACCAGGCATGATATTTTTAATTGAAAATTCTTTTCACTTTTTCAATTTGGCTAAAACATTTTGAATGGATTTCAAGTCCTTCTTCATACTGTTCAAGACTCATTCCGTATAAATAAGCAATGTTTTTAAAATCATTTTTATCTGACGATAAGATTTCAAAATGATTATGAATAGCCTCTTGCTGGTTGTTTTCTTTTTTATTATTATTTCGAGTTGTCATAAAATAAGCTTTGGTAATATATTGTTTTATACTGTTTTTTGAAAATTATGAAGTAAGAAGTTTAATCTTTTCGACTGCCTCTTTGTTTTCATTGGCTACTTCTACCAATGCGAGTAAAATATCATTTCTTAGAATGGTTTTATTTCTTACGTTTCTAATTAATGCTTTGCTCGGAGCAGGCTGCCCTTTTTTTACGATACAAGCAATAGTAAGATCAACATAGGTAACAGGTAAATGCCTATCTATAAATTCATAAGCTTTTTTATTGTGAGAATTATCTTCTTTAAAATTGCTATTATTGATTAATTTTGACATATATTTGCTAATAATTATTTGTATGTATTTTATTACGTGTAAATGTAAGAATAATATTATATTATTTATTCTTTTTAATGTTAAAAAATATATTATAGCTATATTTTGTTTGAATTTTAATAATGATGTATCACGAGAAACTAAGTAAATTCTTTAGGGATAAAGGATTAAAGCAGAAGGAAGTCGGGGCAATTTTAGGATTTAGCCCTGCAATGATTGGAAGATATTTACATGGAACGGCTAGTATAGGTTCTGAATTTATACTTAGCTTAAGTAAAAATTTTCCAGATGTGGATTTGAATGATCTTTTTGCCGATGAGCAAAATAAGGTTAATGAAGCTGGACCTGTTTATGAGAAGCAGAATATTCTGAATGACTTGCAAGAAATTGAAGGACGTATTCATAATATTCGCCTGCGTCTGGCAGATAAAAAGTTTGAGGAATAATAAAAAGTTTTCCAAAAAGTTTCTAACAGTTAAAATGTCACAGTATTAATTTAAACCGCTCTTTTTGAGTGGTTTTTTTATTTAAAATACTCCTTTTTTATTTAAATTCACACTTACAGTTTAAGTTTTTTTTTACTAAATTTGGTTAACAATTTCTAGCAGTAACCAATATGGAAAAATTAAAACGACCGGTTTATGTTAAACCTGGAGCAGATGATTTTTTTAAAAAGATGCGTTTAGAAGTGAATGAAACGGTCTTAAAAAACTCGTCTTTGTATGTATTAAATGTTGTGAAGTCTTTAGGGCTTCTGGCAGTATTTTTTTTATTCTACGCCTGTATTTTATTTTTCGGGAACCGGACCCCGTTATTATTTCTTTTTTACATTTTGTCTGGTATTACAATGATCGTTTTATTTATAAATGCTTTTCATGATGCTGCACATGGAGCTTTGTTTAGAAAGCCTAAGCATAATGAATGGTTTTTATATGTTTTAGAACTCTTTGGGAGTAATCATTGGCTTTGGATGCGACGTCATATAAGCCTGCATCATGCTTATCCAAACGTGCCAGATTGGGACGTAGATATTAAACAGAGCGATATTATTAGAATATTTCCGAACAGTCCGCTGTTTAATTACCACAAGTATCAGCATATTTACATGTGGTTTATTTATCCTCTTTATAGCCTCAATTGGCTTTATATTAGAGATTTTAAAGACTTTTTTGGTACAAAGGACAACTATGTAAAGAAAGTAGTAGATAAAATTCCGAGACAAGAAGTTTATAGACTGTTTGCGGCTAAGATTATCAATCTCATTTATTTGCTTTTCATTCCAATGATGCTCTTAAGCCAGCCTTGGTATATCGTGCTTTTTGCATGGCTATCTATGCATTTATGCGGTAGTGCGATTGGTGTTGTGGCATTGGTTTCTACACACGTTGATGAAGATGCTCACTTTCCGCATACTGATGAAGATGGAAATCTTTCCGATACGTGGGTAATGCATCAAATGATAGTAACTAAAGATTTTAGTACAGAAAGCAAACTGGCTAATTTTCTTTACGGCGGATTTACGCATCACGTAGCACATCATCTTTTTCCAGCTGTTGGACATACGTACTATCCGTATATTACGCCAATTATAAAACGTTATGCAGAAGAATACAATTTGCCATACACCTCATATCCGTTTTACCACGCTGTTCGTTCTCATTTTAGAATGTTGAGAGACAAAGGTGTAAAAGAAAATATTCTGATTACAGGAGAAATATAAGTCTAAAAATATCCAATAAAAAAAGCGGTTTTTAAACCGCTTTTTTTATGCTTGCATTATTTTTTATTTTGAATATTCTCCTTTTTAATATTTAAATCTTTTAAGAAGTTATCTTTTATTTCAATATCAAAATTATCTTCTTTAAAAACGGTTAATTTAGATTCAGAAAATTTATAGACATTGATTTTATTGTTTTTAACGTCAATATACAAATCATAAGAATAAGTACTGCAGTCATGTTGCTTGCAGCCCCAAGCGTGAAGTATATTATCTTGTTTTTCAAAAGGAGTTTCTGTGTTCCAGTTTTTTGTCATTTGATCGTAATCTGCTCCTAGTAATTTTTTTAACCTCGGAGCTAAACTGCTTTTGGTTAAAAACTGTGTTCCAATGACACTTTTATCTACTAAACCATACAAAGTATCATTTGGATTCAAAACAATACTGTCTGCCTGTAAAGCTTCAGTTTTAATAGAAGTAGAATCTGTTTTAGGAACTTCTTTTATAATTTCTTTTTTGCAGGAAAATAAGAGTAAACTGCTTGCAAGTGCTGCTGAAATGTATTTGGCTCTGTAATTCATAATATAACTGGTTTTTAGAATTAATAATTTAATTTACAAAGTCGTAAAGAGCTAATTTTCATAAAGATATTAAAAATAATGTTTGGTTTGAAAGGAATTTATGACGAATTGTAGATTTGTAAAAACAAACTTTTTACCCTTAAAGAGAAATTGTTCAATCGGTTTTTAAGTTTTTTTGTTTAATTTCAATTTTTAAAATCGTCTTAAAATGAATTATATTTTCAAAATATTAGTCTTTTTCCTTTTTGGAATAAGCTGTTTACAGGCACAAAATGAAGCTTATACAACTTCAGCTGAAGTAAAGATTTCTGATACTACATTTGTGAATCTGCGAGATTACAGCAATGATTTTGTCTATGATATGAAATACGCAACAGATGATAATTTTTTAAAGACAAAAGTTTATGATTGTGCCGAATGTATGCTTCGTTTAAAGACTGTAAAAGCATTAATTGCAGCCAATAAGGATTTTTTGAATAAAGGTTATAGAATTAAATTATATGATTGTTACAGACCTTTGGATATTCAGAAAAAAATGTGGGAGATTGTATCGAATCCTATTTATGTTGCAGATCCAAAAAAAGGCTCCATCCATAATAGAGGAGGAGCCGTAGATATTTCTTTGGTGGATATAACCGGAAAAGAAGTTGATATGGGAACTTCTTTTGATTTTTTCGGAATTATGGCGAGTCATAATTTTAAACAGCTTTCAAAAGAAATACTTTCTAATAGAGCTTATTTAAAAAAGACCATGATTAAAAATGGCTTTAACTCTTTTGATTCTGAGTGGTGGCATTACAATTTAAAAACCGGTTTAAAGGATAATGTGTCCAACCAGAAATGGAAGTGCAATTAATTACTCAACGCACCTGATATTATCCATAAAATAAGTATTCGGATTAGTTACCTTTCCTGTTAATTCAGAAGTAAGTTCTCGTTTTACAATGTAATCTTCTGTATTGGTAAGATATTTAATTCTCATTATTGAAATTGGAGATTTTTTTAGTTCCTCATAATTATCTTTCATAAACATAAAAATACCAGTATTGATACGGTTATCAAACCCTTTTTCATCACGAACAAGTGTTCCGCAGTTTTCTTGATTGATGTGCATTAGGGTTACAATTTTTCCGTTTTCTAATTGCAGAAATATTTTTGAGTTTTTGTCAAAGCAGTTTGCCTTGATAAAATCTTTGCTTTTTTGAATAGATTGTAGGTTCAATGTTGGTAAACCATCTGTTTGAGCCAAAGAGAAGAAGATATAATTAAAGCTTCCGCCAAAATATTTCTCACTCATCAAATATTCATTTGTTATTTTATAAGATCCGATGGAGTCGTTTACATTTACACTGTATTCACAAGGTTTTTGGGCAAATGCGGTAAAGGTTAATAAAAATAGAGTTAGCGTAATTAATTGTTTCATTGTGTTAGATTATTTTGGTGCAAATTAAAACTATTTTGTTATCTTTTACATCTGTCGTAAAAAAACAATACAAATTTCCTCCATTTTTTATTTTCCACTTCTTTCGGATGTTTTCTACAGTTTCAGGAAAATTACGAGTGGTAATATTAGCTTGCTTATTGGCTAGTTCGTTTTTCATCTCATTTTTATGGTATGGAATGACTTTTTGAACTTCAAATTTCCTTCCCGGAAAATCGATTAAATCTTCTGAAGTATATAAATGAGAATGTTTGTGCAGTTTATTAATCTGAAAAGTGGTGCTGATTTCATCAAAACCTCCAGATTTCATAATTGCCGAATTTGGTTCGTATAAATATTGTTGAGGTAAATTATAAATAGGAAAAGATTCTTCGCCTAGAATAAATTCAAAAGTTTCTGTTTTTTCTTTTAAAATATTAGCAGTCTTTAAAGTTATTTCGCCGGTATACTCTTTATGAATTTCAAAAAGCAGTTCTTTAACTTCGTTTTCTAAAGCAATGATGTGAATGTTCTTTACATTCTTTAATTCTGATAATCCCGCCGAAATATCTAATAAAGGAGCAGTTTTAATTAAAATAGAATCAGATTTTTCAAAATAAAAATCAAGCAATTCCGGAACATTTGGCAGACAGTCTTTCAGCATGAAAACTTTGCCTTTGCTGTCGTTTCTTCGTGAAGGATCAATATAAATCCAATCGTATTTTTGGTTGGTTTCTTCTAATAAATGAATAGAATCGCCAGCATAAAAAGTACAATTTTCAACTTGCAGCTGTTTAAAATTATGAGCTACAGTTTCAGACAATTGTTCATTTATTTCACAATGCGTTATCGATTTAAATTTCTTCGAAAAATAATAATCGTCAACGCCAAAACCGCCAGTTAAATCAATTAAAGATTCGCCAGATATTAAGGAAGCCTTATAAGCTGCAGTTTTCTCTGAAGAAGTTTGTTCTACTGAGATTTTGCTTGGATAAATAATATTTTCGGTTGCAAACCAAGTCGGAAGTTTTTCTTGTGCTTTTGTTCGGGCTTCAATCTGATTTAAAATTAAAATCCAATCCATTTCTGGAAACGGATTTTTTTGGAGCGCCAATTTTGTTATATCTGCACCAGTATTTTGAATTATATATTCTTGAATTTCTGGATGCAAAATAGGATTGTTCAAAGCTAAATTCTTTCGGTTAATACGGAGACGATTTTGTTGTCAGGGAAAAATTCTTTTAAAATTACTTTAATCATCGTAAACGCTGGAATGGCTATTATCATACCCACAATTCCAAACGTAATACCGCTGATTAATATAACCAAGAATATTTCTAACGGGTGCGAATTTACACTTTTTGACGAAATTATGGGCTGGCTAATATTGTTGTCAATTGCCTGAACCAATAAAAAACCAATAACGACATAGATTGTTGTTGGCAGAATTTCTGATTGAAAATCTTTTCCAATCATGCTTATCATAGTCAGAATCGCAGCCAAAGTAGTTCCGATAATTGGTCCCAAATAGGGAATTATATTTAGAATGGCGCATAAAAAGGCAATTACAAAAGCATTTTTATTTCCGAAGATTAGCAATACAATCAGATATAGAATAAACACTACAATTAGCTGCAGTAATAAACCAATGAAATAGCGTGTCAGTAAATGGTTTATTTTTGCGATGGAGTTTAAAATTTTGTCTTCATTTGAATCTGGCAATATTCTTCTCGCCTGATCTTTAAAGATATCTTGATCTTTTATGAAAAAGAAAGTAATAAAAAATACAGACACCAATCCCATTCCCATATCGGCCATAAAGTTGATTATAGTATTGATGAATCCTGTAAAATAGCTAAAATCTAAGAAAGAAATGAGCTTAGAATCTTTTATAACTTTATTCAAATCTATATGCGGAATATTAAAATACTTTTCGAGACTGTTTTCTGTCTCTATAAATTGAGCCTGCAGATGTACTGTGTCAAGAAGAGCTAGATTATTTGCTTGAGAAATAATTAAAGGGACAAATAATAGAATAAAGCCCACAATTAGAAAAATGAAAAAGATAATTGTGGTTGAAGCGGCCATCGAATTGCTGAATTTTAATTTGTTCTTTAAAAGAAGCACCATCGGATTGGCAATCAAACACAATAGTAGCGAAATGCACAAATAAACGATTACAGTTTGAATTTCATATAAAAAATATAAGACGATACCAATTATTAAAATTGTAGCTAAAGCTCTTAATATTCCGTAAGAAATAGTTTTTGATGTGATCATGCTTAAAATTTAGACTATAAATATAGGAAAAAGCATTCTAAAATTTATGGGTAAACAAAAAAAGCGAGATGATTTCATCTCGCCTTTAATTAAGTTTTTTTTTATTATGGTTGTGCAAAAGAAGCTCTAGCACCTCCAGTTGTAAAAATAGCCGATATTCTATTTTTCTGACCTGTCGAGAACATGTACATTGCAGCATCATCAACATAATCCATGTAGTTCATTGTCATTTCTACAGGTGTACCTGTACAAGTGCTGTAATGAGGGTAAGCAGGAACTCCGTAGTTTGCTGTGTTATGAGTAGGAGTATCAGAAACAAGATCGCTTCCGCAAGTTGCATCTCCCCAGATGTGACGTAAGTTCATCCAGTGACCTACTTCATGTGTAGCTGTTCTTCCTAAGTTATATGGAGCATTTGCAGAACCAGATAATCCGAAGTATTTAGGATCAATTACCACTCCGTCTGTAGCAGAAGCACCTCCAGGAAATTGTGCATAACCTAAAATTCCGCCACCAATAACGCATGACCACAGGTTTAATTTTGTAGTTGGAGAAGTAGGTGCAATTCCGCCCTGAGCTGTTTTTTTCATAGCGTCATTTGTTCCCCAAGAAGTTTTTGTAGTAGATTTTCTGATAACCTGATCTAAAACAAAAGTAATTCCGATGTTAGCTTTAACTCCTGAGAATAATGCTGGTACATTATTGTAATCAGAGTTTAAAGCATTGAAATCTTTGTTTAGCACATCAATTTGTGATTGAATTTGTGCATCTGAAATGTTTTGTGCAGCAGTTTTGTATAAAACGTTTACTACAACTGGAATTTCGATTTTTCCATTTACCAAACGGCCTGTGAAATTTGAACCTGCGTGTTGTGCAGTAAAAGTTTCGATTTCGTTCATTCTAATTGCCAACATAGGATCGGCTTTCAATTGAGCTTCTAAAACTTCTTGCGTTGCACAGCCTCTTCTTGCTGGAACGCTTGCATCTGCATTAGCAGAATCAGATTGTTCATTTTGACAAGCAAACAGCATTAATGCTGCAAATGTGGTAATAATAACTTTTTTCATAATAATTTGGGTTTTTGTTATAAAATTGTTGATTAGTTGAATAATGCGGCAATTTTATAACAAAATACCTTTCTTGCAAAATATTAGATCAAAAATTTTGTGAGAAATTTTACAATCCCTTACAAACATTGATTCCTACAAAAAATATCTTTAAAAAATTATACAGTATTTTCTTTCTTTTTATTTTTTTAATGCATTTCGTCGTGATTATCTGTCGTTTAACGATAAATTTTAACAAATAAATTTGAAGTAAAACTGAAGGGTTCCTTTTAAAAGAGATTTTTAAAGCTTAATTTTTTACAACGAAGTAATCTCATAAAGCGCAATACTCGCAGCCTGAACCACATTCATACTGCTATTTTTGCCAAACATATTGATATGCACAATTTGATGGGAAAGTTTTAGAAGTTCTTCAGAAATTCCGTTGATTTCACTTCCAATCAAAAGTGCGATTTTTTTATCGAAAGGAATCATAACTTCTTTTAAAGGTTTGCTGTTAGAAGTAATTTCTAAAGCAATAATTTCGAAATTATTATCAGTCAGATAGGAATGAAGTTCGTTGAAATTTTCAATTACAGAATGTGGCACATGAAGATGTGTACTTCTAGAAGTTTTATTGATTTTACGTGGTGTAAGCGGAATATCTTTTCCGTAAAAGATAATATTTTCAACTCCGAAAGCTTCAGAAATTCTAAATAAAGAACCAATATTCTGCTGAAAGTAAATATGATCGCATACCAAAGTAATGGGAAACGTTTTTCTTTCAAATTGATTTTCTTCGTGAGTCAGTTGCATTTTTTGTTAGTGAAAAGTGATTAGTAATTAGTAATAAGTAAATAGTAAATAGTGTTGAGTCCGAATCTAAATAATTTTCTCTTTTAAATTGATGAATTACTTGTAACTAATTACTTGGGACTAGTCATTAATTAGTAAAAATATAATTGATAATGTTGGCACCCATTTTCAAGGCTTTGTCTCTTACGTTTGCAGGATCATTATGAACTTCGGGATCTTCCCAGCCATCACCCAAATCACATTCATAGGTATAAAGCAAAACCAGTTTGTTGTCTATAAAAATACCAAATGCCTGTGGGCGAGTTCCATCGTGTTCGTGAATTTTTGGCAATCCATTTGGGAAAGGAAAAGGCTTCTGAAAAATAGGATGATTCGCCGGAAGCTCGACTAAATTATTATTTGGAAATATCTTTTTGATTTCTTTTCGAATATATTGATCCATTCCGTAATTATCATCAATATGCAGAAAACCTCCAGCAGTTAGATAATTTCTCAAGTTTGTTACGTCTGCATCACTAAAAACAACATTTCCGTGTCCGGTCATATGTACAAACGGATAGGAAAGTAAATCTGGATTGCTTGGTTCTACCGTTGAAGGTTTGCTTTTGATGCGTGTATTAATATTAGCATTGCAAAAACTGATCAAATTTGGCAACGAAGTCGGATTTGCGTACCAATCGCCGCCACCGCTGTATTTAAGCAAAGCAATTTCTTGTGAAAAAGAAACACTTGAAAAGAGTAACAATAAGTAAAATATTTTTTTCATATAATTTTAATTATAAGGCTTTATCGTACTATTTGTTATTTCGAGGAACGAGAAATCTCCATAAGCAGCTCTACAAAGTTTGGCTTTTCGTTGCGGAGCTTCTCGCGGAGATTTGCTTCGCCGATTCGCTAGCGCTCGGGTCTCCTTCGTCGAAATGACAATATTGAGTTGATTTATTCTCTTGAAATGACAAATTTAATTGTCTTTAATTTGTTTATTCATTAAAAAAAACAACACTATGACAAGCTACCACAGCAGCTGTTTCTGTTCTTAAACGCGTATTTCCTAGGGTTACAGGCTTGTAATTGTTTTCTAATGCCAATGCAATTTCTTTTTCAGAAAAATCACCTTCTGGACCAATTAAAATGGTAATGTCTTCATTTGGTTTTAAAACCTCTTTCAGTGACTTTTTATCGGTTTCTTCGCAGTGTGCAATTAACTGTAAACCATTTTGTTTTTGTTTAATAAATTCTTTAAACGAAATAGCTTCATTCAATTTTGGAAGAAAGGTTTCATTGCATTGTTTCATTGCCGAAAGAATGATTTTTTCAAAACGATCACGATTAATTACTTTTCGTTCAGAGCGATCACAGAAAATCGGAGTGATTTCCTGAACTCCAATTTCGGTAGCTTTTTCTAGAAACCATTCAAAACGATCGTTCATTTTGGTTGGAGCAACAGCCAGATGCAAATGGAATTTAGGTTTTTCTGCATTTGTTATAGAAAGCACTTCAACGGTACATTTATTATCTGAAGCCAGAGTGATCTGAGTCTCAAACAATAATCCAAAACCATTGGTGACATGCAAAATATCTGCATCTTTCTTTCTAAGAACTTTTATAATATGACGGCTTTCTTCTTTATCAAAAGAAAAACTTTCGGTTGTCTCGTCTATATTCGGATTAAAAAATAACTGCATGATTAAAATTCGATTCTTGCTTTAGAAACCACAGCAGAAGTTTCAAAACGATTAGATAAGTATTTTTGGTATCCTACAATTCCAATCATTGCAGCATTATCGGTTGTGTATTCAAATTTCGGAATAAAAGTTTTCCATCCGTATTTGCTTTCGGTTTCTTTTAAGGTATTTCGAATTCCAGAATTTGCCGAAACTCCTCCGCCAATAGCAATTTGTGTAATTCCAGTTTCTTTTACAGCCAGCTTAATTTTATCCATCAAAATTTCGATAATGGTGTGCTGAATAGAAGCGCAAATATCATTCAGATTTTCTTCGATAAAATTCGGATTCTGCTGTTTGTTTTTTTGAATGAAATATAAAATAGCCGTTTTCAATCCAGAAAAACTGAAATCTAAACCCGGAACTTTCGGTTTTGTAAAAGGAAATGCTTTCGGATTTCCTTCTTTCGCATATTTATCAATCAAAGGTCCGCCAGGGTATGGAAGTCCAAGGATTTTGGCACTTTTATCAAAAGCTTCACCGACAGCATCATCTGTAGTTTCTCCGATAATTTCCATATCAAAAAAACTATTCACTTTTACTATCTGAGTATGTCCTCCGCTAATGGTTAAAGCTAAAAAAGGAAATTCAGGTTTATCGTAGCCTTCTTCATCAATAAAATGAGCTAAAATATGGGCATGCATGTGATTTACAGCAATTAGTGGCACATTTAAGGCTAATGATAATGATTTGCTGAAAGAAGTCCCCACCAATAAAGAGCCCATTAATCCTGGACCTTGTGTAAATGCGATTGCGCTTAACTGTTCTTTTTGTACATTTGCTTTACGAAGTGCAGCATCTATCACAGGAACAATATTCTGCTGATGCGCTCGGGAAGCCAATTCAGGGACAACACCTCCGTATTGATTATGAATTAATTGATTGGCTACAACATTTGACAATACTTTGTCGTTATGTAAAACCGCGGCAGCAGTATCATCGCATGAACTTTCGATGGCTAGAATAAAAACCTCTGGATTTTGCATATAAAGGCACAAATTTTGAATTATATTTGACAAATCAAACGATTACATCTCTTTGATTTAAGCAGTGCCCCAAAATTAAAGAATTTTTATCAAAAACAGCCGTTCTTTGTCTGTTCAAATAAATTAAAAGAAAACTAAAATTAAAGAAGCTATCAAAAAAGTAAAGAAAATAATATCAAGAACCTTAATTGTGTTGATTTTACTTTTGTTAGCACTTGCTATCATACTATCTCTTCCTGTGGTTCAAACACAGATTGCCAATTATGTTACCAACTCATTAAACAAAGATTACAAGGTTAATATTAATGTTGAAAAAACGGCAATCAATATTTTTGGCGGAGTAAAATTGAAAGAAGTAACGATTTTAGATCATCATAAAAAAACGATGATTTATTCGAATATCATTACAACTGATATTGCCAGTTTCAGTAGATTGTTAGATGGAGATTTAATTTTTGGAGATTTGCGTTTGACAGGTTTGATTTTTAATCTAAAAACCTACAAAGGCGAAGACGAAAATAATATCAATAAGTTTATACAGGCTTTTGAAGTCAAAGATACTCCTAAGAAAAAATCAACGAAGCATTTCCTTTTAACCGCTAAAAATGCTTACATCGAAAAGGGGAGATTTTCTGTTGTCGATGAAAATAAGACTACTCCTAAATTTCTGGATTTTACAAAATTAAACGCTTATATCAGCGAGTTTAAATTGTATGGTCCAGATGTAAATACAAACATTCACCGATTTTCATTTATGGATCATCGCGGTTTGTATGTTTCTAATTTTGCGGGGAAATTTAGTTATACCAAAAAACAGATTATAGTTCAAAATCTGGCTATAAAAACCAAAAGATCCTCTATTTATGGTGTTGCAATTTTAAATTATAAACCATCAGATTTTCTTGATTTTACAGATAAAGTTCGATTTGATGTTTTAATAGATTCTTCTTCTATTGCAACAAACGATATTCGCCATTTTTATGATGGTTTGGGTAAAAATCAGCATTTTAAACTGAAAACCAAATTAGACGGTCCGTTGAATAATATGACGCTTACAGGATTGAGACTAAGCGACACAAACGGATCAAAAATTAACGGAACAATCAATTTCAGAAATCTTTTGGGCAGTAAAACGCAGAAATTTTCTATGGATGGAAAGTTTAACAAACTGCTTTCTAGTTATGACGATTTAGTGGTTTTGCTTCCAGGGGTTTTAGGAAAAAGACTTCCTATAGAAATGAAGCGAATTGGGAAATTTAATATTGTCGGAAAAGCAAAAGTTACGACAACAGAATTAGAAACCGCTTTTAAGATTGCTACAGATGTAGGAAATGGAGAAGTCGATCTTCATTTGAATAATATGGATTTTATTGACAAGGCTTCTTATTCTGGAAATATTGTTTTAAATAGTTTTGATATCGGAACTGTTTTAAATAGAAAAGATATTGGAAAGACGACTTTGAATCTTGATGTAGACGGAGTTGGTTTTACTGAGAAGTATTTGAATACCGTTATAAAAGGGGATATTTCTAAATTAGATTACAATAAATACACCTATAATAATATAGTAGTAAATGGAAATTTTAAACTTCCATATTATAAAGGACAAATTGCGATAAATGATCCAAACTTAAATTTGAATTTTGATGGTTTACTCGATTTAAGCAAAAGAGAAAATCGTTATGATTTTCATATTAATGTTGAAAATTCAGATTTAAGAAAACTTAAGTTTATTAATGATTCTATTTCACACTTCAAAGGAGATGTTGTAGTTCAATTGTCTGGAAATTCTATTGAAAATCTGCAAGGAGATATTTTTATAAACGATGCAGAATATCAAAATCCAAAAACAACTTATGTTTTTGATCAGGTAAATTTAAATTCAAGTTTTGATGCAGATCGACTAAGAACCATTACAGTAAGTTCGAATGATGTTGTAGACGGAAAAATTGTTGGTAAATTTAGATTTGATCAATTGGATAAATTGGTCATGAATTCTGTTGGTAGTCTGTATACCAATTATAAGCCTTATAAAGTTAGAAAAGGGCAATTCTTGAATTTTAATTTCCGTGTTTATGATAAAGTGGTCGAAATGCTTTATCCAGACATCAATATTGATTCTTCTACAGTGGTTAGAGGAAAAATAGATTCAGATTTGCAAGAATTTAAATTTCGTTTCAGATCTAAAAAAATTACAGCCGACAAAAATACATTCGATAACATTCGAATTAACATTGATAATAAAAACCCGCTTTATAATGCTTATGTCGAATTGGACAGTATAAAAACACCGTATTATAAAATACGTGATTTTAATTTGATTAATGTTACGGCAAATGATACTCTTTTTGTTCGTTCGGAGTTTAAAGGGGGAGATAAAGGTGAAGATTACTTTAATCTTGATTTGTTTCATACAATAGACAAGAATAAAAATAATATTGTCGGAATCAAGAAATCGGAAATGAAGTTTAAGGACTATATCTGGTACTTAAATGAAGATGCTGAAAAAGACAATCAGATTGTTATTGATCAGTATTTTAAAAATTTCACATTTGATAACATCGTTTTATCTCATGAAAATCAGAAAATTGATTTGAACGGAGTTATAAAAGGAAAAGATTATAAAGATCTCGAACTGACCTTTGAAGATGTTGATATTAATAAAATAACCCCCGCCAATTCCAAATTTGTATTTAATGGTAATTTGAATGGAAGTGTCAATTATAAACAGAACAAAAATGTTTATCAGCCCACAGCATCCATTAAGATTGATCACCTTGTAATGAACAAGACAGAACTCGGTACGCTTAATTTTGATATTTCTGGTGATGAATCTTTTAGAAAATTCACTGTTAATTCGTCGATTCAGAATGGTTTTACCGAATCTTTTAGAGCCAACGGAACTTTTGCTGTAGAGAATAAGGAGACAATCATGGATATGAGCTTGAAGTTGGAAGGCTTTAATTTGGCAACTTTAGGAACTATTGGGGGAGATGTTCTGTCAAATGTGCGTGGGTCTGTTTCTGGAAATGCCGCCGTTGTCGGAAATTTGAAAAAACCAGAAATCAACGGTCGTTTGTATGTTGAAAAAGCTGGAATGACAATTCCGTACTTAAATACCGATTACGAATTAAGCGATCGAACGGTTATTGATTTGACCAATGAGAAATTCTTGTTTAGAAATAATCAATTGACAGATACGAAATACGGTACAAAAGGTTTGCTGAACGGAAGCATAGAGCACAATAATTTTGGCGACTGGAAATTAGATTTAAATATTACATCCAAGCGTTTAGTGGCGTTGGATACAAAAGACAGTGATGACGCGGCTTATTTCGGAACAGCATTCATAAATGGAACAGCCAGTATAAAAGGACCTGTAGAAGGTCTCTTTATTAAGGTAGATGCGAAATCTGAAAAAGGCACAGAAGTCAAAATCCCAATTAATAATGCGCAAAGCGTTGGAGAAAGTAGCTGGATTCATTTTGTAACGCCAAAAGAAAAGTATAATCTAGAGAACGGAATTGTTGAAAAAACAAGAGATTATAACGGACTTGAACTGGAGTTTGATTTTGATATTACGCCAGATGCCGAAGTTGAAGTTATTCTAGATCGAAATTCGGGCCATGGTATGAAAGGAAAAGGATACGGATCGCTTTTGTTTAAAATCAACACTTTAGGCAAATTTAATATGTGGGGAGATTTCCAGGCATACGAAGGAACTTATAATTTTAAATACGGCGGACTTATCGATAAAAAGTTTACGGTTAAAAAAGGAGGTTCGATTATTTGGGAAGGAAACCCAATGCGTGCCCAACTGAATTTAGAAGCAGTTTATAAAACACAAGCCAATCCAGCTGTGCTTTTAGATAATACTTCTTCATTCAATAAAAAAGTTCCCGTAGAAGTCGTGATTGGATTAAGAGGAGATTTGGCGAGTCCAGAGCCTAATTTTGATATTCAGTTTCCGTCCGTAAGTAATGTTTTAAAATCGGAAATACAATATAAATTAGACGATAAAGATATTCGTCAGACGCAGGCACTTTATTTATTGTCTACAGGTTCGTTTATGAGTACCGACGGATTTAGTCAAGGAGATTTTTCTGGAACATTAACAGAAACCGCTTCAAGTTTGTTAGGTGGCATTATTAAGTCGGATAATGATAAAGTAAATATTGACTTAAATTACATTGCTGCAGACAGAAGAACAGGGCAGGAGGTTGACGGTCAGTTTGTGGCCAATATATCTTCGCAGATTAATGAACGAATTACTATCAACGGAAAATTAGGAGTTCCTGTAGGAGGTGTAAACGAGTCTGCAATTGTTGGGGATATCGAAATCTTGTATCGAGTAAATGAAGACGGTACAATGAACCTTCGTCTGTTTAATAAAGAAAACGACATTAATTATATAGGACAAGGAATTGGTTATACGCAAGGTGTCGGTATTTCTTATGAAGTCGATTTTGATACCTTTAGCGAGCTTGTAAACAAGCTGTTTAAAGACCATAAAATTGAAAAAGCTGTAAAAAGTTCTTCTCATGACGATCTTCAAGATTCGTATCTTCCTGAATATATGAATTTCTCAAGCAAGAAAGATTCAGAGAAAAATAAGAAGAAAGCAAAAGAAGATGAAGAGAAAAGAAAAAAAGAAGAAGAAAAGAAGAAGAAAAAAGAACAGGAACACACACCAAGCAATAATCAAGGACTAATTCCTGATAATGATTATTAACACTTTGTTAAAAATAGCCTTTTATAAAACCATTATTCTCATAATGGTTTTTTTTGTGCTAAATTTAAGCACTTTTTTAAAATTTTCCATGTGAGCGGGAAATTCTATTTTTATAACACTTCATTAGGGTATTGTTAATTTTGACGATTTAATTAAAAAAATAGCGTTTTATTATTTTTAATGAAATTTTTTCTTAGAAAAAACTTATTAACGAAAACGTTTGAATTTAACAAATTTTATTAATTTATGATAATCGTAACCCGAAAAGTGCTGAATGTTTGCTAATTTTACACTTTAATACTTAAATAATGCCAAAAACAATAAAAAAAGTAGGTGTTCTTACCTCAGGAGGAGATTCACCTGGAATGAATGCTGCAATACGATCAGTTGTTCGAACTTGCGCATATCACAATATCGAATGTATCGGAATTTATAGAGGGTACCAGGGAATGATTGAGGGCGACTTCAAAGAGATGGGACCACGTAGCGTAAATAATATTGTAAACAAAGGTGGAACGATCTTAAAATCGGCTCGTTCAGTTGAGTTTAGAACCCCTGAAGGTAGAAAAAAAGCACACGAGAATCTTGTTAAGGCTGGTGTTGATGCTTTGGTTGTTATTGGTGGAGACGGAAGTTTTACTGGAGGATTGATTTTTAATGCAGAATTTGGTTTTCCTGTAATGGGAATTCCAGGTACAATTGATAATGATATTTATGGTACAAGTTTTACTTTAGGGTATGACACTGCTTTAAATACTGTTGTAGATTGTATCGATAAAATTAGAGATACAGCAAGTTCGCATAACCGTCTTTTCTTTGTAGAGGTTATGGGTAGAGATGCTGGTCACATTGCTCTTAATGCAGGTATTGGTGCAGGAGCAGAAGAAATCCTTATTCCTGAAGAAGATTTAGGTTTAGATCGTCTTTTAGATTCACTTCAAAAAAGTAAAGCATCAGGAAAATCATCAAGTATAGTTGTTATTGCCGAAGGAGATAAGATTGGTAAAAACGTATTCGAATTAAAAGATTATGTTGAGGCCAACCTTCCTGAGTACGACGTAAGAGTTTCTGTTTTAGGACACATGCAGCGTGGTGGTTCTCCATCTTGTTTTGACCGTGTTTTAGCAAGCCGTTTAGGAGTAAAAGCAGTAGAATCTTTAATTGAAGGAAAATCAAATTATATGGTTGGACTTCGTGAAGATAAAGTGATTTTAACTCCGCTTGAGCAAGCTATTAAAGGAAAATCAGAAATTGACAAAGAATTGTTAAGAGTGTCAGACATTATGTCGACATAACTAATATAAAAAGTTTAAAAAAGAAGAGAAGTTTATTGTGAGGAAATTAGACTTTGAAATAGTGTAATAAAAACAAAAGCAAAAAATTTAGTAAAATGTCAAAAGTAAAATTAGGAATAAACGGATTTGGACGTATCGGAAGAATCGTTTTTAGAGAGTCTTTCAATAGAGATAATGTAGAAGTTGTTGCAATCAACGACTTGTTAGACGTAGATCACTTAGCTTATTTATTAAAATATGATTCAGTTCACGGTCGTTTCAACGGAACTGTAGAAGTTAAAGAAGGAAAACTTTATGTAAACGGAAGAAACATCCGTATCACTGCAGAAAGAAATCCAGCTGATTTAAAATGGAACGAAGTTGATGTAGATGTAGTAGCTGAATGTACTGGTATCTTCACAACTATCGAAACTGCAAGTGAGCACTTAAAAGGTGGTGCAAAGAAAGTTATCATTTCTGCTCCTTCTGCTGATGCTCCAATGTTTGTAATGGGAGTTAACCACGAAACTGCAAAAGCTTCTGATTTAGTTGTTTCTAACGCTTCTTGTACTACAAACTGTTTAGCTCCTTTAGCTAAAGTTATCCACGATAATTTCGAAATCGTTGAAGGTTTAATGACAACTGTTCACGCAACTACTTCAACTCAAATGACTGCTGACGGACCTTCTAGAAAAGACTGGAGAGGTGGACGTGCTGCTGCAATCAACATCATTCCTTCTTCAACAGGTGCTGCTAAAGCGGTTGGAAAAGTAATCCCATCTTTGAATGGGAAATTAACTGGAATGTCTTTCCGTGTTCCTACTGCTGACGTTTCTGTTGTAGATTTAACTGTAAAAGTTGCTAAAGAAACAACTTACGAAGAAATCTTAGCTGTATTGAAAAAAGCTTCTGAGAACGAAATGAAAGGTATCTTAGGATATACTGAAGATGCAGTTGTATCTCAAGATTTTATCTCAGATAAAAGAACTTCAATCGTTGATGCTGGTGCAGGAATCGGATTAAACTCTACTTTCTTCAAATTAGTATCTTGGTATGACAATGAGTACGGATACTCAAGCAAATTAATTGATTTATCTGTACATATTGCAGGTTTAAAATAATAATATATATTTTTGCAAAATCCCGTTACTTTACAATAACGGGATTTTCTTATTTTGTTACTTCTATAATTAATGTAAAAAATACACTTTTAAATTAAGAATAGAAAAACCTAATTCCAAAAACGAAACAAATGAAATTAATAGTTGACAGTGGATCTACTAAAGCCGATTGGATTGCGATAGATGATAATGGAAAAGTATTATTCACAACACAAACTTTAGGATTAAATCCTGAAATTCTAGACGAGCCAGAAATCATAGAAAGATTAAATGACCGTTTCGATATTTTACAAAACAAAAAAAATGCTACGCATTTATTCTTTTATGGTGCCGGTTGTGGTACAGACAGAATGAAAGAGTGGTTGAAAAGAATTTTTCAAGAATATTTTTCTAACGCAATTGTAGACGTTCAAGAAGATACTTATGCTGCTGTTTATGCAACAACTCCAAAAGGAGAAGAAGCGATTGTTTCTATCTTAGGAACAGGCTCTAACTGTAGTTATTTTGATGGAAAAGTATTGCATCAAAAAGTTCAGTCATTAGGTTATATCGTAATGGATGATTGTAGCGGTAACGTTTTTGGAAAAGAATTAATTAGAAAATACTATTTTAATAAAATGCCTAAAGAATTGGCTGTTGAACTTGAAAAAGAGTACGACGTTGATCCAGATTTTATTAAAAACAAATTATACAAGGAACCAAATCCAAACGCTTATTTGGCAACTTATGCTAAGTTCTTGATTAAGCATAAAGACACTGAGTTCTGCAGAAAAATCATCTTCAAAGGAATGAAGTCTTTCGTTAAGAATTACATCAAACAATTTGATAACTGCAAAGAAGTTCCAGTACATTTTGTTGGTTCTATTGCATTTTATTTGAAAGATGAATTACAAGAGACATTCAATAAATATGAACTTCAATTAGGGAATGTTTTAAGAAGACCTATTGATGGATTAATTGCTTACCATGTCGCTAATCAATAGTTCTGGTTTTATGGAAATTGCCATTATTGCTCATGATGGAAAAAAAGCGGATTTAATTGATTTCTTGATCAAAAATGAAGCTGTTTTGCATAATGAAAAAATAAGACTGATCGGTACTGGTACTACGGGAGGAAAAGCAGAAGCTGCTGGATTTAAAACTCAGAGAATGCTTTCTGGACCTCTTGGGGGCGATGCGCAAATTGCCGGAAGAGTTGCGGAAGGAATTACGCAGATGGTTTTCTTTTTTAAAGACCCTTTGTCAAGTCATCCGCATGAAGCAGATATTAATATGCTAATTCGTGTTTGCGATGTGCATAATGTGCCGCTGGCAACCAATGAAGCAACGGCACAATTATTATTAGATGCTATTGCACAGCAATTATAGAAATTTCTACATTAACATTTTTTGGCAGACAAGCCACTTGAACCGTTTCACGAGCTGGAGCGGTTTTTTCGTTAAAATAAGAACCGTAAACGGTGTTTATTGCTCCAAAGTTATTCATGTCCATGATGAAAATAGTTGATTTTACAACGTTCTCAAAAGTCATACCTGCAGCTTCAAGAATAGCAGCAATGTTTTTCATAACTTGTGTAGTCTCGTCATTAATATTGTCTGTAACCAATTCTCCTGACTCAGGATTGATTGCAATCTGTCCAGAAGCATAAAGTGTGTTTCCAGATAATACGGCTTGATTATAAGGTCCGATTGGAGCCGGAGCCTTCTCGGTAAAAATGATTTTTTTCATAATGAAATTATTTTGATTCGAAAGTAGTTTATCTATTTGAAACGCTACGTTTGTTCCATTTGATATCGCTAAGCATACCAGATTTAATTCCGATGAAGAAGTTCCAGTTAGAATTGGTTCCTAATGGTTGCCAGTTGAAAGCCATTCTCCAGCTTAACAAGTCTCTTTCAAAACGGAATTGTGTAAAGGTAACTCCTTTTTGTACAAAATCGTAACCAGTTGAAACCCCTGCTTTCCATTTAGGAGTAAGGTCGGTATTGATGGAAACCATGATGGAGTTTCCAGAAATAGTATTTTCTCGCTTTACGTTTGAATACGTTAATGAATAAGCAAGTGTCATGTCCCACGGGACTTTAGAATTAAAGAATTCCGTAATGGCATCTTCTCTTTCAGGTTCATTGGCAAACTGGCTGTTACGGCTGTCATTTAAATCTGTATTTGTACCAAATAAATCATCATTTCGACCACCGTTTCGCTGACTCTGAGTATTTTTTTCTTTTTCTTTTCCGGTTCCTTTGTTCGTGAATGAATAGTTTACAGTTACGTTTGCACTTGTCATTCTAAACAAACTTCCGCCATTGTCAATGTTGAATTTATCAATTTTGTTACCTCCATTATCAATCGCGTACGGATCTAATGTGGCACCAAAATTCATATTCATTTTGTTGTCAAAAAACTGCGTTCCACCGCTAACTAATACAGGTTGCCATCCAAACGTACTTTTTCCGTCAGCGTTGAAATTATAGCTTGTGCTGAAGTTTAAGTTGTTCAGCAGCATAATCTTTTTAGGTTCTGTTTTTGTGCTGTCACGGTCTCTTACTTTAGCTTCAAAAGTATTGCTCAAAGCAAAACCTACAATATTAGAATTCTCTTTTCCTGGTGCTCCGTATAATCCGTTTTCGAATCTGGTGTACTCAGAAGTAATTCTTCCAGAAGCGTCTACAGCATAAGTATCATAATATTTCTCGAAACTTGGCGTGTAAGCATACGTTATACTCGGACGCATGACGTGTCGAATAGATTGAATTTTTTTATCAGCTCCAAAATTGAAAGTTCCGTAAATAGTAGTACCTAAATTGGTGCTGAAATTATAAGTTCTAAAAGCATCAAAACCATTTACGGTTTTATTAATGGTTTGTCCAGCAGCAGGATCATACTCTTTCTGGATAGTTTTGTTAACCCACGTTTCTTGGTAAGTCGTAGAAGCTCCAGCACTAAAATATTTAAAAATCTTAAAGTTGGTGCTCAACGGAATAGTCTGTTGTAAACCTAATTGCGCATCGTCAAACATCTGAGGTTTGAAAAATAGCGAATCTTTTGTTTTAAAATAGTTTTTACCGCTTACATTATATTGTAAGTTGATATTCTTAATTAATCCTTTCTTTACGCCATCCTTTCCAACAAAGGGATATACACGGTCAATACTTCCTTGTAAAGACGGAAGCGTCATAATAATGTCTTCTGTTTGCGTATTCTGACTGTGAGTTGCAGATAACGAAATACGAGAACCAGGAATGGTATTGAAAGTTTTGTTGTATGAAATAGAAGAACTTAAAGTATTGTTTAAGTTTGATCCAATATTCGCTTGGTTGATAGACTGTTTAAAGTACTTACTGCTACCCATGTTTACAGAAGCAGAGAAAGTGGAATTTGGATTTGATTTTGTGTCTTTAGAATGTGACCACTGAATGTTGTAAATGTTTTGTTTTGAGTAATCAGGATAACCACGTTCGCTGTTAATTAAGTTCTCAAAACGGATGTTGACATTTCCTCTATATTTATATCGTTTAGCATATGCCGATTCAAATCGCATGGCGTAACTTCCGTTGGTATAATAATCTCCAAGTACAGTTAAGTCGTAATTGTCGCTGAGGGCAAAATAATAACCTCCATTTTGCAATGAAAAACCTCTTGTGTTAGAATCGTTATAACTTGGAATGATAATACCCGAAACGCTTTTTTCTTTACTTAAAGGAAAAAATCCATAAGGCAATGCAAGTGGGGTAGGAACATCAGCAATTACCAATTGTGTTAATCCAGCAACGATTTTTTTGCCTGGCACAAATTTAATTCTACTAGTTTGAAAGTAGTATTCAGGATTGTCAATATCTTGAGCAGTTGTTATACGGGCTCCTTTTAAAAAGTATACGGAGTCGTTTTCTTTTTTAGTAACTGAAGCCTTAATATTCAGTTCACCTTGTTTTGTTCTCGAATTATAAATTAAAGCCTTTTTGGTTTTAAAATTAAAACGGATAGAATCAGGCTGCACTTCACTTGATCCCTGTTTGAAATTAGGATATTGGGTTAATACGCCAGCAGAATCTTTAATTCTTCCTGCATAAACTTCGTCTTTTTCATAATTAAGTACAATTATACCCGATTTTAATTCTACATCTTTATAGTATAATTCAGCTTCATTATATAAAGTAATCAGCTTTTTTTTCTGGTCAATTTTAGCATAATCTTTAGCTTTATATCTAACTTTTCCGTCCAAAAAAGTCTTTTTTGGTTTAACAGTATCTAGTTTTATGGTGTCTGTAATCGCAGGAGTTTCTTTATCTGTTTGTTTTACAGCAGGTAAAGGCTTTTTTTTGTTTTTTATTTCTTGCGAATATAAATTACCACAACCTATAGTTAGGAAAAATGATATTAAAACGATATTAAATAAGTTTGTATGCAAAGGTTTAAATGCTATTTTTGTAAAATTATGGCTTGTTTTTTGACACGTCAAACTTACATATAATTTTTTGGCAAAAATAATCAATTCTAAAAATTATAACAGCTGCGTTTTATTAAAATTAACTTTTAGATTTATGAATGGAATTAACAAATTTAAAGTAATATTTACTTTATTTCTAACGATATCGTCTTTTTGTGCTCACAGTCAGTCAAATGTGTTTAAAGTGACACTTGATGCTGGACATGGAGATCATGACTTTGGAGCTGTTTATAGCGGACGAATTGAAAAAAATATTGCTTTAGCTATTGTTTTGAAAGTAGGGAAGATTTTAGAGCTAAATCCAAATGTTAATGTAATTTATACCCGTAAAACTGACGTTTTTGTTGATTTGGTCGAAAGAGCCAATATTGCAAACAGAGCAAATTCAAATATTTTTGTCTCGATTCACTGCAACGCCAATAAAAATACGGCAGCCGACGGAACAGAAACTTATGTAATGGGTTTAAGTAAAGTAGCATCAAACCTTGAAGCTGCGAAAAAAGAGAACTCGGTAATTACATTAGAGAAAGACTATAAACGTAAATATGAAGGGTATGACCCAAATTCTCCAGAATCGATGATTGGTATGACTCTAATGCAAGAAGAATATTTAGATAATAGTATTACTCTGGCAACTAAAATCGAAGAAAACTTTGAAAAGTTAGGGAAAAAACTTCGTCATGGAGGGGTAAAACAAGCGCCTTTTATGGTACTTCATAAAGCGTATATGCCTAGAGTTTTGGTTGAAACTGGATTTGTTTCTAATCCAACAGAAGGAAATATACTGAATTCAGAAGAAGGGCAGGATGATATTGCAAGAGCAATTGCAGAAGCTATTTTAAGTTATAAAAGAGAATACTTTGGTTCAGGAACTGAGTCAGAGGATAGTCGGCCCATAAGAGATACCTCAACTAAGGCAAAACCAAAAACAAATACTCCAGTTGCTGTTGCTAAAAATGCGCCAAAAGGAACGTTTTTTAAAGTGCAGCTTATTGCAAGCATCAAGAAAACACCTTTAGAGCCAAAAAACTTTAAAGGGCTTAAAAATGTAACAATGGTATACGAAAATAATATTTATAAATATTTCTACGAAGAAACTCCAAGTTACGAAACAGCGCAAAAATATCTGCAAGAAGCTAAAAGTAAAGGATATGGCGCAGCGTTTTTAGTGGCAACTAAAGATGGCGAAAAAATCAGTATTCAGGACGCGATTAAATAATAAGCGTAAGTTCGAATATTTATATTAATTTTGTACAAACACTTAGAATTTTGAAACTAACAAGAGAAATTAAAACGGCTATTTTAGTCATTGCATCCATTCTACTATTTATCTGGGGATATAGTTTTTTAAAGGGAAGAGACCTTTTTACTAATTATACAATATTATATGCTGAATATGATAATGTTGAAGATTTATCACCATCTGCACCAGTTACACTTAACGGACTTGCGATTGGTAAAGTAAATAAAATTACAATTGATGAAGTTACTGGTAAATTGTTAGTTGAGCTTCAGCTTAAAACAGATTTTCCAATTTCTAAAACTAGTACAGCTTCTATTTATTCTCCAAGTTTGATTGGAGGGAAACAAATTAAAATTATTCCAAATTTTGCTGATAAAGAATTGGCAGAAGACGGACAGAAATTGGTTTCTTCTGTTGAATTAGGATTGACAGAATCATTAGGAGGAAAAATTGAACCAATTCAGCAAAAGCTTGATAAAATGCTTTTGAATATTGATAATTTGGTTACAGGATTAAATAATACTTTAGATAAAAATACTCAAGAAAATCTAAAGAAAACAATTGCTGAGTTAAGTCAGACAATGGAACAATTTCATAAAGCTTCTGGAAGTCTTAATAATATCTTGGATACTAATAAAGGACAGATTAATGGAATGGTTACAAACTTCAATAAGATGTCTGGCAACTTCAATAAAATTTCTGATTCATTAAATAAAGCAGATTTAGGAAAAACAGTTCGCAACTTGAACCAAACTTTAGCTAAAGTTGATGTTTTAATGAGCAACTTGAATTCTGGAAAAGGCACGGCAGGAAAAATACTTAACGATGAGGCTTTGTATAATAATTTGACAAAAACCTCAAAAGAACTTGAATTGTTATTGCAAGACCTTCGTCTTTATCCAACACGTTACGTAAACGTTTCTCTTTTCGGAAAGAAAAATAAGCCATACGTAGCACCAACAGAAGAAACAAACTCAACCGATAAAAAATAATTATAAATGAGTTATTTAGATAATATTTTATTCGCAGTACTTCTTATAGTAGGTTTCGGTTTTTTTACAGCGAGCGTAAAAAAAATCATCCGAAATATTAATCTAGGAGTCGATGTAGATCGAAAAGATAATCCTAAAGCTCGTTGGAAAAACATGGCATTGATTGCTCTAGGGCAGTCAAAAATGGTGAGACGCCCTGTTGCAGGAATTCTTCATATTTTTGTATATGTCGGTTTCATAATAATTAATATTGAATTATTAGAAATTATTATCGATGGACTTTTTGGAACACATAGAGTTTTTGCACCTTATTTAGGTGTAGTTTATGATGTCCTAATTGCTTCATTTGAAATATTGGCGATACTTGTAATTATTGCTGTAGTTACTTTCTGGATCAGAAGAAATGTAATCCGTTTGAAACGTTTTGTAAGCAAAGATCTAACTGGTTTTCCAAAGAGCGATGCTAATTACATTTTGTATTTCGAAACAGTTTTAATGATTCTGTTTTTATTGATGAATGCATCTGATTTGCATTTGCAGAATGTTCCAGGTGGATATTCTCATTTTCATAAAGCAGGAAGTTATCCGATAAGCCAGTTTTTAGCACCGATTTTTAATGGTACTTCAAACGAAGTTGTTGGGCTATTATTCGAAGTTTTCTGGTGGCTGCATATTGTTGGTATTTTAGTTTTTATGAACTATTTGTACTTTTCAAAACATTTGCATATTCTTTTGGCTTTCCCGAATACCTATTTTGCAAACTTAAAACCAGAAGGACAGTTTGATAATCTAGCTTCAGTTACAAAAGAAGTAAAACTGATGATGGATCCAAATGCAGATCCTTTTGCGGCAGCTCCAGCTGATGATAATGCACACCCCGCTAAATTTGGTGCAAGTGATGTTCAGGATTTAAACTGGGTTCAGTTATTAAATGCATATACTTGTACAGAATGCGGTCGTTGTACTTCTTCTTGTCCAGCAAATCAAACAGGTAAAAAATTGTCTCCACGTAAAATCATGATGGATACAAGAGACCGTTTGACAGAAGTTGGTAAAAATATTGACGCCAATAAAGGTGTTTTTGTTCCAGATAACAAATCACTTTTAAACGATTATATTACGCCAGAAGAATTATGGGCTTGTACGTCTTGTAATGCTTGCGTTGAAGAATGTCCAGTAAATATTAGTCCATTATCTATCATTATGGATATGCGTCGTTATTTGGTTATGGAACAAAGTGCTGCTCCAATGTCATTAAACGCTATGATGACTAATATTGAAAATAATGGTGCGCCTTGGCAATACAGCCAGCAAGACCGTTTAAATTGGAAAAACGAGAATTAAGATTTATTGTTTAATCGGTTAGTTGTTTAACCGTTTAATCGATTTTAAAATAATATTTCGGTTTTTATAGAATTGTGTAGAGGCTTTTAGCTATTCAACAATTCAAAGATTAACCGATTAAACAAAAGTGAGAGAAATGTCAGAAAATTTAGTAGTACCAACAATGGCAGAAATGCTTGCCGAAGGAAAACAGCCAGAGGTTTTGTTTTGGGTAGGTTGCGCAGGAAGTTTTGATGATAGAGCAAAAAAGATTACTAAAGCGTTTGTGCGAATTTTAAATCGTACTAATGTTTCTTTTGCAGTTTTAGGTACAGAAGAGAGTTGTACTGGGGATCCTGCAAAAAGAGCTGGAAATGAATTTTTGTTTCAAATGCAAGCCATGATGAATATCGAGGTGTTGAATGCTTATGAAGCTAAAAAAATCGTTACGGCTTGCCCACACTGTTTTAATACTTTGAAAAATGAATATCCTGAATTAGGAGGTAATTACGAAGTTATTCACCATACAGAGTTTTTAAAATCATTAATTGATGATGGAAGATTAACTGTTGAAGGTGGGCAGTTTAAAGGTAAAAAAATTACTTTCCATGATCCTTGTTATCTAGGTAGAGCAAATAAAGTTTACGAAGCGCCAAGAGATTTAATTCAGAAATTAGACGTTGAATTAGTTGAAATGAAACGTTCTAAAGCAAACGGATTATGCTGTGGAGCAGGAGGAGCACAGATGTTTAAAGATGCTGAGCCAGGAAACAAAGAGGTTAATGTTCTTCGTACAGAAGATGCATTAGAAGTAAAACCAGACATTATTGCTGCGGGTTGTCCGTTCTGTAATACAATGTTAACCGATGGTATCAAGCACCAAGAAAAAGAAGGACAGGTTAAAGTTCTGGATATTGCTGAGTTAATTGCAAATGCACAGGATTTGTAAAAGAGATTCTAAGGTTCTAAGATGCTAAGCTACTAAGTTTTGAAACCTGAGACTTGAAACCTGAAACAAAAACAAACAAAAAGAGAAAAAATGTATATACCTTTTGAAAATTTACCAGGTGAATCTAGAGTCTGGATTTACCAATCGAACAGAAAATTTTCTGAGGAAGAGTTTTCTGAAATCGAAACAGATTTAAAAGCTTTTGTAGAACAGTGGGCTGCACACGGAACAAGTCTTGAAGCTTCGTTTTTATTGAAATATAATCGATTTATAATATTGGCAGTAAATCAAGAAGTGCAAGCTGCTACGGGATGTTCTATAGATAGTTCTGTTGAATTTATTCAAAGTTTAGAGAAAAAATATAGCGTTGATCTATTAGATAAAATGAACGTTACTTTTAAACTTGGAGAACATATTGCACACAAACCATTGATTGATTTCAAGAAAATGGTAAAAGATAAATCAGTTTCTGAGAATACAATTGTTTTCAATAATTTGGTAAACAATATCGAAGAATTTAATGAATCTTGGGAAGTTCCTGCTGCTGACAGCTGGCACAGCAGATTTTTCTAAGAGTATTTAAAATATATTTAAAGGCATGAAATGTAGATTTTGTGCCTTTTTTGTTTTAAATAATGATTTAAATTAAACCCGACAGGCTTTTAAAACCTGTCGGGTTTTGTTGTATAAAGAACTTTATCAAAGCTTTAAACTTTGACAAAGTTGAATAATTTAGTGAGCAATAAAATCTGCGGTTGTTTTAAGTTCAGCATAATAAAATGCCATAGCGCCTAATAATGCATTTTGAACTTCTTTAGCTGCAACTTTATTACTTTGTACGTCAAGATCTTTTGTAGCACAAGCGTCTGAAATGACTGTACAGTCAAATCCATAATCCTTTGCAGCTTTTACTGTAGCATCAATGCAAACGTGAGTCATCATACCGGTAACTATGAGATTTGTTATTTTCTTTTCTTGTAAATAAGCTAAAAGATTGGTTTCTCTAAAGCTATTGGGATAATGTTTAGTTATAATTTTTTCATTAGAAATTGGGGCTACTTTTACATTGATTTTTGCACCATCTGTTTCAGGAAGAAAAAAGGTAGAATTAGGAGCTGTTGCAATGTGCTGAATATGAATTACCTCTATTTTTGATTTTCTACAGTATTCCAGAATAGTTCTGGCATTATCTGCCGTTGCTTCAGATCCTGAAAGTTCCATTCGTCCGCCTGGGAAATAATCATTTTGAACGTCTACGATAATTAGTGCTTGTTTCATTTTTTCTTGATTTTTTTGTTGACAATAAATATTTGCAAAAGACAATAATGTGATTAAAAAGGAAAATGTAATTCTAATCATGGTATAAAATATTTTTAACTGTTATTATTGACAGCAAAAGTAGAATCAGACCTGTTTTTGAAAAATGACCTAGGTCAACTGAGATGTTAAAATATTTTTTTTCCTTTAATCATCCTGCTGAAAAATGAAGGAGTAACACCAATGTAAGAGGCAATTTGCTGTTGTGTTAAAGATGAAATCACAGAAGGATAACTGGCCACAAATTTTTCAAGACGTTCTAAAGCAGTTAAACTCATATAGTCTATAATTCTTTGCTGGCTTACTGCAAAAGCTTTTTCGGTTAGAATACGAAAGTATTTTTCAAATTTAGGGAGTTTTGACAGTAGTAATTCTTGCTTTTCGCGGCTTAAAAGTAGTGCAGTTGCTGGTTCAATGGCTTCCATAAATAAGTTTCCAGGTGTGGCCGAGACAAAGCTATTTATATCTGTAATCCACCAGTCACTTGGTGCGATTGTAAGGATATGTTCTTCACCTTTTTTATCAATAAGATAGCTTTTTACACATCCAGAAACAATAAAAGTAAAACTATGAGATATTTCGCCTTCTCGATGCAGTATTTGTTTTCTGTTGTATTTCTTTTGTTGCAATAAAAAAATAAAATACGACATTTCATCATCAGTTACCTCAATTCGTTTTCGGATGTTTTCTTGCAATAAATTATAATTGTCCATATAATAATATTAATAATATAAAAAGCTGTTTATCGGAATCAAGGTTTGAAAAAATTAAAGGTAAAATTAGATTCTTGAAATATAAAATGAATGTATCTAAGATTCACAAAAATCTAACAATTTAAACGGTTAATTAAACGCTATTTTTGAGTATTTTCGTAGAATTAAATTTAATCCATGAAAATAGCAATAGTCTGTTATCCTACTTTTGGAGGTAGTGGTGTAGTAGCCACAGAGTTAGGTCTCGAATTAGCCAGAAGAGGACACGAAATACATTTTATTACATATAGCCAGCCAGTTAGATTGGCACTTTTAAATCCGAATGTTCATTATCATGAAGTAAACGTTCCGGAATATCCTTTATTTCACTATCAGCCTTACGAATTGGCGCTATCTAGCAAATTGGTTGATATGGTGAAATTATACAAAATAGAGCTTCTGCATGTGCATTATGCTATCCCGCATGCGTATGCAGGATACATGGCAAAACAGATGCTTAAAAATGAAGGAATTAATCTTCCGATGATTACTACACTTCACGGAACTGATATTACACTTGTTGGGAATCATCCGTTTTATAAACCTGCGGTGACTTTTAGCATTAATAAATCAGATTATGTGACTTCGGTTTCTCAAAGTTTGAAAGATGATACTTTGAAATTGTTCAAAATCAAAAATAAAATTAAGGTGATTCCGAATTTTATTGAGTTGGACAAAGTCAAAAAAGACCCAAACGCACCTTGTCACCGTTATGTAATGGCGAATGAGAATGAACGTATTATAACGCATATTAGTAACTTTAGAAAAGTAAAGCGCATTCCGGATATCATTAAGATTTTCTATAATGTTCAGAAAGAAATTCCAGCTAAACTAATGATGGTTGGAGATGGACCTGAAAAGGAAAAAGCAGAAATGTTATGTCAGGAATTAGGGATCTTGGATAAAGTGATTTTCTTTGGAAATAGTCACGAAATTGATAAAATCTTATGTATGACCGATTTGTTTTTACTGCCTTCAGAAACTGAGAGTTTTGGTTTGGCAGCATTAGAAGCAATGGCATGCGGTGTTCCAGTAATTTCAAGTAATTCTGGAGGCTTGCCTGAAGTTAATTACGATGGTTTTTCGGGTTACTTAAGCAATGTTGGCGATGTTGAAGAAATGGCGCAGAATGCGTTGAAGATTTTAAAGGATGATGCCGTTTTGAGCCAGTTTAAAGCAAATGCATTAGAGGTAGCAAGAAAATTTGATATTAAAAACATATTGCCTAAGTATGAAGCTTTGTACCAAAAAGCGGTTGATGATTACAAATTGGAGAAGCACTAATTTAAAAGGATAAAAATGAAAAAAGTAATTTCTGTTTTAGCGGTTTTTGTTTTGATTTCTTGCGGAGTGAAGAAGACAGGAAGTTCAAACGCATCACTGTACGAAGTTTTGACAACACAATCTGACGGTGGTGGGAATATTAAGTTTTTCGAAATTCTGACCGAACCAAATGAAATCAAAATGCTTGAAAACGATCCGAATTTGGCTCATAAGATGAAAGATCCAGATGTTCAAGATTATAATTATGTGATTCTGAATATGGGTGAGAAAAACACTAGCGGTTATACGATAGATGTTGAAAAGGTTGAAGAAACTGATAAAAACATTATTATAACCGTAAAAGAAAATAGTCCTGCAAAAGACGCGATGACTATGCAGGTGATTTCATATCCTTATACGGTTGTAAAAATCCATTCTAAAAAAGCGATTATCATTAATTAAGAGAAAGCTAGATTTAAAATGTCAGGCTGAACGGAGTCGAAGCCCCTTTTTAAATTTCTTTTTGAACCATAAAAAAAAGCCTGTCTATTTTAAACGACAGGCTTCTTTTTATAATTTTTTTTAATTTTATTTTAGAATCTAAATTTGACACCAAAACCAACGTCAAATCCAAAATTATCATCGTCGTAATATCCTGAACCAATTTCTGGTCTTGCGTCCAATGATAAAGTAAGTGGTACTTCTTTGAATCTATATTCGATCCCGATATCTCCAGCTGCAAAAACATAAGTTCCGCTATCGCTGTATCTGTAGTTATTGTTATAATAATCATGATCCCAAGCAGCTAGTCCTCCTCCGACACCAGCATACCAGTTAAAACCTCCGTCAATGTTCCAAACCCATTGGTAAAGAGCAACCCCTTTTATTGCGTCTACATCACTGCTGTTTCTCCATCCTAAATCGAACTCAAGTCTATTTTTTTGATTTAAACCTAATTGGTATGATATTTCTCCTCCAAATCCATTGTTGTCTCCTAGACGTAATCCTAAAGCGTGTTTCGAAATTTCTTGTGATTGAGCCGTAAATGCTAAACCAAGAAGCATAAGGGCAGATAAAAGTATCTTTTTCATAAAAATGGTAAATTAATTTTATTCAAATGTATTATTACAGTTGAATACAAAACGTATAATATTTTTGAAAATTGTTATATAATTTACATTTTTAGGAATTTGAAGCGTTAAAAATCTTAAAATCCTGCTTTTGAGGTGTTTATTTTAGGATTATGGATGAAATCAACTGCGACGTAAGAAGATCTTCCATTTCTAAGAGATTTTCTTCTTCGGCAAAATTACTGGCCTTGTAAGAAAATAATTTCCATCTTTTTTTATGATATTCTAAAGCAGTTAAGTTTTCTACCCAGTCACCCGAATTTAGATATAAAGTAGAGCCGTGTTTGTTTTCTTTGGTTATGATTTTTGGTTCATGAATATGTCCACAGATAACATAATCGTAGTTTTTTTCAATAGCCAGATCAGTTGCCGTAGTTTCAAAATCAGAAATAAATTTTACCGCTTTTTTAACGCTTGCTTTTATTTTTTTAGAAAAAGAGTAAGGTTCGCGTCCTAATTTTGCCAGGCACCAGTTAGCAAAACGGTTTGTTAAAATCAGATAATCGTAACCCAAACCGCCTAGTTTTGCAATCCATTTTGAATGCTGTACAGAGGCATCAAAAACGTCTCCGTGAAAAATCCAGGCTTTTTTATCGTCTAATTCTAAAACCAATTTATCAACAAGTGCAAAATTTCCCATATTCATATCGCTGAATTTACGAAGTATCTCGTCGTGATTTCCAGTGATATAATACACTTTTGTTCCTTTAGAAGCCATTCCTATAATACGCTGGATAACGCGTAAATGTGCTTTTGGGAAATAAGATTTACGAAACTGCCAAGCATCAATTATATCGCCATTTAAAACTAAAGTTTTGGGTTTAATGCTTGAAAGATAGTTGTTTAGTTCTTTTGCGTGACTTCCGTAAGTTCCTAAATGGACGTCAGAAAGAACGACCAATTCGACATTTCTTTTTTTCAATTTTTCTTGATTTGAAGTTTTACAAATGAAAGAAAGTTTGTGAAATCTGACTTTATTAAAAGGTTATTAAAAGGTGGATAATTTTACCAAATTGTGATTTTTATTCCATTTAATGTTTCGTTAATAATACCAGTTTTAAATTTTTTAATTTAATTCATAAAACTTACATTTGCTCAAAACAAAACACAATGGCAGGAAACAGCTTCGGCACACTATATAAAGTAACTACATTTGGAGAATCTCACGGTGAAGCTTTAGGCGGAATTATTGACGGATGCGCTCCAGGAATACAATTAGATTTTGAAGCAATTGAAGTAGATATGGCTCGTAGAAAGCCAGGTCAGTCGGCAATTGTTACACAAAGAAAAGAACCAGACAGCGTTCAATTTCTATCAGGAATATTTGAAGGAAAAACTACTGGAACTCCAATAGGTTTCATTATTCCAAATACCAATCAAAAATCAGACGATTACTCTCATATAAAAGATAATTACAGACCAAGCCATGCTGATTATGTTTACGATCAGAAATACGGTTTCCGTGATTATCGCGGTGGTGGAAGAAGTTCTGCAAGAGAAACAGCAAGCAGGGTAGTAGCAGGTGCAATTGCAAAGCAAATGCTGCCAGAAATTAAGATCAATGCTTATGTTTCTTCTGTTGGTCCAATTCATTTAGATACACCTTACCAAGAATTAGATTTTTCTAAAATTGAAAGCAATCCAGTGCGTTGTCCAGATGAGAAATCTGCAGCGATTATGGAAGAATATATTCGTGACATCCGCAAGCAGGGAGATACTGTTGGAGGTGTTGTGACTTGTGTAATTCAGAATGTTCCAGTTGGTCTAGGTGAACCAGTATTTGATAAACTTCACGCAGAATTAGGAAAAGCAATGCTTTCTATTAATGCTGTGAAAGGTTTTGAATATGGAAGTGGTTTCTCTGGTTCTGAAATGAAAGGAAGCGAACATAACGATTTATATAATCCAGACGGAACAACAAAAACAAATCTTTCTGGAGGAATTCAAGGCGGAATAAGTAACGGAATGGATATTTATTTCAGAGTTGCTTTTAAACCTGTTGCAACTATCATGCAGACTCAGGATTCGTTAGATAATAAAGGAAATATTACACCAATGACAGGAAAAGGCCGTCATGATCCGTGTGTAGTGCCTCGCGCAGTGCCAATCGTAGAAGCGATGGCTGCAATTGTTTTGGCAGATTTTTATTTAATCAACAAAACATATTAATAAAAGGTAAGACAGTGAGGGTCTTATATTTTAATAATCAAAAAATAATTTAATGCAAGAAGTTACAGAAACTAAAAAAACATCATTTCTTTCGGGATTAACAGGGCAGATTATAATTGCGATGGTTCTAGGAGCCATTTTAGGAATTATTCTGCACAATAGCATTTCACCCGAAGCAGCGCAGGCATTTAGCAGTAAAATTAAAATGCTGGCAACCATTTTTATTCGTTTGGTGCAAATGATTATTTCTCCATTGGTTTTTACGACTTTGGTGGTTGGAATTGCGAAATTAGGTGATATTAAAACTGTTGGAAGAATTGGAGGAAAAGCTATTGGATGGTTTTTTACAGCGTCATTTATTTCGCTTCTAATCGGATTGTTTTATGTGAATATTTTGCAACCAGGCGTTGGTCTAAAACTGGATCACGTTGATATGGCAGCAGCTTCTGAAGTTACTGGTAAAACACAAAACTTGTCTTTTGATAATTTTGTTGAGCATATCGTGCCAAAAAGTATCGTTGAAGCAATGGCTACTAATGAGATTCTTCAAATTGTAGTTTTCTCAATCTTCTTCGGATTAGCGGCAGCTTCTTTAGGAGATACAGTAAAGCCTATCATTGGTGCTTTTGATAGACTATCGCATGTCGTTTTAAAAATGGTAAACTATGTAATGAAATTTGCGCCAATTGGAGTTTTTGGAGCAATTGCAGGTGTGTTTGCCATAAGAGATGCAGAAGAATTGGTGATTACTTACTTTAAATTTTTCGGCTCGTTTTTAATAGGTATCAGTACTTTATGGGTTATTTTAATTGCCATTGGGTATATTTTCCTTAAAGGAAGAATGACTGAATTATTAAGACGTATTACTGGACCTTTAGCAATTGCTTTTGGAACAACAAGTAGTGAGGCTGTATTTCCAAAATTAACAGAAGAATTAGAGGGTTTTGGAGTAAAAGATAAAATTGTTTCTTTTATGCTGCCGCTTGGATATTCGTTTAACCTTGACGGAAGTATGATGTATATGACTTTTGCGAGTATTTTTATTGCTCAATTCTATAATGTACATTTGGATTTAGGAACACAAATGGCAATGCTTTTAGTTTTAATGCTTACTAGTAAAGGTATTGCAGGCGTGCCAAGAGCAAGTTTGGTTGTAGTGGCTGCAACCTGCGGTATGTTTGATATTCCGATTGAAGGTATCGCATTGATTCTTCCAATTGACCACTTCTGCGATATGTTTAGAAGTGCTACAAACGTATTAGGTAATGCATTAGCAACTTCTGTTGTAGGACAATGGGAAGAGAATAAAGAATAAAAATATACTGAGATTTTAATTTTTTTATCTTAGTTATTGAAATAATATTTGAAAAGCTGTATTTTTTTATGAAATGCAGCTTTTTTTTATTTTAAAGTGTATATTTGATCAAATTAGCCGATTAATGCCCCACAAACGGATTTTTTTACTCTTATTTTTGGTTCTGAATTGCTTTGCCAATTCAGCAATCGCGCAATCTAATTGCAACCTCGATCCTAAAATTGATAAGACGGTAAAGAAAGCACTTTTGAATTTTAGGGAATCTAATTTCGAGAAATCACTAATCTATTCGAGAGCTGCCTTAAGCGCTGCAACGGCCATAAAAGACAACTGTCTTATTGCTCGCTCTTATAATATTATAGCTGCAAATTACAACGAATTGACAGAGTATGATAAAGCTATTTTTTTCTATAAAAAAGGTTTGTATTATGCCAATAAAACCAATAACGATTCTTTAAAATGTAACCTTTATAATAATTTAGGGAACATGTATTGTTTCGGAAAAGAACAATTTGATGAAGGAATCCGTAGTTATAAAAAAGCAGTAGCTTATGCTTTGAAAATAAATGATTTAAAAGAAGTTTATTTTACAAACGTAAATATTGCATGGGCTTATTTTGATATTGGAAATTACAATCAGGGATATCTTTTTTTAAAGTATGTAAACAGTACTAAAATAAAGTACAATGACGAATCGACAGAGGTTATTGTTGCTATGCTGAATGGAATTTACTCTAGCTATAAAAATGATAATAAAGCAGCCAATGCTTATTTTTTGAGTGCCATTGAATCTGGTAAAAAATGTCAGGAGAAAATAGATCTGTCACATGCTTATTTAGAATATTCGCATTTTTTGAATAAAACAAATAGGCATAAAGAAGCATACGATGCGCTTGTTAAGCATTATGATCTTTCAGATAATCTATACGATGTTAAGAAAATTAAAAAGGCGTCGCAAGCTGGTTTAAGTCTCGAGCTGGATGAGTATAAGAGGCAAATCGATAAGGTTGAAGGAGAAAAAGTAGAGCAATCGCAGAGCTTAAGGAAATCAAAAATTATTGTGATTCTTTTTATTTTGATTTCGTTGATTCTTTTAATTTTAATTATCACACTAATAAGGAATATTAGATATAAGAAGAAACACAATTTAGAGCTTCTTAAAGCGAAAGAAATTGCAGAAGAAGCCTCTTTGCTTAAAACTCAATTTATATCGACTATAAGCCATGAATTGCGTACGCCGCTTTATGGTGTTGTGGGGATTACAAATATGCTGCTTGAAGAACATAAAGAAATCTCAAGAAGCCAGCATTTAAGTTCTCTTAAATTCTCTGCGAGATATTTACTATCTCTTGTAAATGATATTCTTCAGATTAATAAAATCGAAGAGAACAAAATTGTACTTGAAAACCTAACTTTTAATATTTCTGATGAAATTACGGTAATCAAAAATTCGCTTTCTTTTCTTTCGCAGAAAAATAATAATAGAATTTCCACTAATATTGACTCAAATATTCCTGAGTACTTAATTGGAGACAAACTGCGTCTTGCGCAGATTTTAATGAACTTGGTAAGTAATGCATTAAAATTCACAAAAGACGGACAAGTTGAAATTAACGTAAAGTTGAATAAAGTAGAAGGAAAGCTGTATTATTTAGATTTCTTAATTAAAGATAACGGAATCGGAATTGCAGTTGCAGATCAGAATAAAATTTTCGAAAAGTTTGTCCAAGTTGGTAGGAGAGATGAAGATTACCAAGGTACAGGTTTAGGGCTTAGTATTGTAAAAAGATTACTTGGACTTTTTGGAAGTACAATTGCACTTGACAGTGACTTAGGAAAAGGAACAGCATTTTCTTTTACAATTGCTTTTGAGCACGATTTAGCTAAAACAAAAAGCATTATTGATGAAATTGAAGTTGATTTGACTTCTAGCGAAATTTATAAAATTTTGGTGGTAGAAGATAATTTGATTAATCAGCTTGTGACGAAAAAGATTATTGAAAAGAATAATTATTCTTGCAAAGTAGTCGATGATGGTTTTGCTGCGCTTAAGGCTTTAGAAAATGAAACGTTCGACCTGATTTTAATGGATATTAATATGCCTTTAATGAACGGATTTGAAACTACAAAAAGAATACGTCTTCAGGGTATAGAAACGCCAATTGTAGCCTTAACCGCTTTTGATAAAGATGAAATTACAGATGAAGCGATTTCGTCTGGAATGAATGATATTATCATTAAACCTTTTGAACCGGTTAAATTATTTAAAATAATCAATTTCCTTATAAAAGAAAAAAACGCTGTTTAGTACCAGCGTTTTTTGTTTTTCTTAGCGTTTGTCGATTTTCTCGATTTATGAGCACCGCCGCTTCTGTTTGAATTTTTAGTTTTTTCTCCAGCTTCCGGACTTCCAGAATGCCATTGATACGGATGATCTGCAATTGTTTTTACATCAACCTTGATTAATTTCTGAATGTCTTTCCAGTAAGGAAGTTCATCTTTTCCGCAGAAAGAAATTGCAATTCCGCCATTTCCAGCGCGACCTGTACGGCCAATACGGTGAACATAAGTTTCAGGAATATTCGGTAAATCAAAATTGATTACGTATGGTAACTGTTCAATATCAATTCCTCGAGCTGCAATATCAGTTGCAACTAGAACACCGACTTCTTTGTTTTTAAAAGCGTCAAGAACCCTTTGTCTAGCATTTTGTGATTTATCTCCGTGAATTGCTTCTGCAGGAATATCTTTTTTGCGAAGTGCTTTAACAACATTATCTGCACCATGTTTTGTTCTAGAAAAAACAAGTACGTTAGATAAATTTTCTTCTTTAATTAAAGTGTATAGCAAGTTTCTTTTTTCTGTTTTGTCAACAAAATAAATGCGCTGTTCTACATTTTCTGCAGTAGATGAAACTGGTGAAACTTCAACTTTTGCTGGATCTTGAAGAAACATTTCTGCGAGCTCGCGAATAGCGATTGGCATTGTTGCAGAGAAAAGTAAAGTTTGTCTGTTTTTAGGTGTAAGTTTTATGATTTTTTTTACATCGTTTATAAAACCCATATCCAGCATCTGATCGGCCTCATCGAGCACTAAAGTGTGCAGATGATTTAAATCAAGAAAGCCTTGCTTATGAAGGTCAAGCAAACGTCCTGGAGTAGCGATTAAAACATCAACTCCATTTTTTAAAGCGTCTACTTGAGGGTTTTGTGAAACTCCTCCAAAAATAGTCAGCTGTGTTAAATTGGTATATTTAGCATAAGTGTCAAAACTTTGTCCAATTTGTACTGCCAATTCGCGAGTAGGTGTAACTACAAGCGCACGAATCTGTTTGGCTTTTTTTGACGAACCAACGATACGATGTAATTGATGTATGATTGGAATAGCAAAAGCTGCTGTTTTTCCTGTTCCTGTCTGCGCACAGCCAATTAAATCACGACCTTCTAAAACAATTGGAATTGCTTTTTCTTGAATAGGAGTCGGATTTAAATAGCCTTCTTCAAATACGGCTTTTTGTATACTTTTTGAAAGTGATAAATCTTCGAATAACATATCTTAGGTGTTAACTATTTTAGTTTTAATTCTAAAATGCCGTGCAAAGATAGGTTTATTCGGTTAATCCTTTATTTGAATTGGCTTTTATTTGGCAAAACCAATTTGTTTTACATTAGAAACAGGCTTTTTTGAATCAGTCTTTTTCAATATTTGCTTTAACAAAATCGGTCACTAAATAACCAATTAACTTGCCGATTAAGTTATTGTTTGGCGAATTGTCTAAATCTGGTGCGCCTTCGCAGATATGCAAATACGCTGCATTTTTATGTTCGCCAAAGAAAGAAACAAATTGTCGCAATTCTTCAACAGAGAATCCGCTTATTGTCATGGCACTGCTGGCAATATTTGGAATTGCGTCTAAGTCGACTTCGATTCCAAAAGCATCATTTTTAATAAAATCCAAAGCTGTAATCATTTCGCGATTAAAGTCTTTTTCTTTTCTAATATTGACACTATCGTAAGTATTATAGCGAACACGATCTTCCAGTTTTTTGATAATGTCTAGAACACTTTTTGAAGTGTAGTTTTCATGAAGTCCAAAAATGAAATATTTCTTTAAAAAACCTTCTTCGTAAGCATAAGAAAAGCCATTTCCGCTATGACGACCCTCCAAAATCCTAAAATCAGAATGTGCGTCAAAATTTACCGCATTTACAGGTTTTCCTTTTGCAAGAGCGGCGCCTTTAATATTTCCGTAGGCATTGTTATGGCCTCCGCCAATAATAATTGGTGTTTTTCCAGCTTTAATTATGGTAAAGATAATATGAGATACTTCTTTGTCTATTTTTTCAACCAGCTGACTTAATTTTGAACGATCATCAATATCATTAAAATCAAGGTTTTCTACTTCTCGCATTTCATTTGCAACGTTGATTTGCCCTAAAACAATAATGTTGCTTCCTTTGCAAAATCTATTATGCTGAATGTTTGCAATGCTTTTTATTGCACATTGCCATGCTGATGCGGCTCCAGGCCTTCCATAATTGGCACGAACACCAATGTCTTCGGGAATTCCTAATAGTACATACTTTGCTTCACTTTCTTTGAGAAAATTGATTTTGTCAACTCCTGGCGGAATGACAATCATTTTTTCTCCGAACTTTAATTCACCACTTCTGTAATTTGTGACTTTTGCTAAATCATTTATAGTGAAAGGGATTAATTTTTCCATGAAAAAAATTTATTTTCCAAAAATAATATAATTGTAGAAACTTACGTTATTACCTTATATTAATTCTTAAATTTGTTATTAAAGAAAATTATTTAAATATGGAAAACCCAAAGAACAACAATTCAAGTCTAAAGGCGGTAATCGCAGTTTTAGCAGTCCTACTGATCGGTAGTTTAGTGTATATTTTTAAATTATCTTCTGATACAGAGGTGGTTAAAACTGAGCTTACAACAACTTTGACAGAAAAAGAATCTGTAATGAAAGATTTACAGGAGTTAAAAGCAACTTATGATGCTGCAATTGCTGAAAATACTTCGATGTCTGACGAATTAATCCAAGAAAGAGATAAAGTAGTAGCTTTAATGGATGATTTGAACAAGTCTAAAGGAGATGTTTCTAAATACAGATCGCAAGTTCAGGCAATGCAAAGTAAAATGAAAACTTTAGTTGCTGAAAACGATGAGTTGAAAAAACAAAATGGTGTTTTAACTACTCAAAGAGATAGTACTATTGTAGTTTTAGGAGAATCTAAAAAATATAATGAAGTATTAGTTGGTCAAAACGAAGAATTAGCTAAAACTGTAGAAAAAGGTTCTAAATTATCTGTTTTAAATACTAAAACTTCAGCTTACAAATTGAAAAGTTCTGGTAAACAAATCGAAACAGATAAAGCAAGCCGTGCAGACGTTTTAAAAGTTAGTTTTACGATCGCTGAAAACCAAATTGCTAAATCTGGTGACAAAACGTATTATGTTCAAGTTATCGATTCTAAAAACAATGTTTTAGGTGAAAAGAAAACAGAAAGTTTTGGTGATAATACTTTAACTTATAGTTTTAAAACTACAGTGAAATATGAAAATAAAACTGTACAAGTAAGTGAAGATCTTCCAGGAAAAGATTTTGCTAAAGGAACTTATTTTATCAATGTATTTGATAATGATGAGTTAGTTTCTAAAACTAGTTTCAGTTTAAGATAATTTTGCCATAAGGGATAAAATACCACTAAGATATTAAAGGTCTGTGATTTTCACAGACCTTTTTTTATGCTTGAAATCGTATGGCTTTGCTAAGGAATGTGCTTAACAATACGTTTCCCGCGGTTGAAACCACGGGCTATATTTAAATTTAAATTGTTGAAATAATTATTCTAAAATTTTTCCTTCTACAAAAACAGATTCAATAAGATTGCTTCCAAAAGCGTATGGAATTTGATAATAAGATGAAATCGGTTTTGTCAAGATTAAATTAGCTTTTTTGCCTTTTGTAATACTTCCGTGTGTTTCAGAAAGTCCCATTGCGTATGCTCCGTTAATTGTGGCAGCATTTATGGCTTCTTCTGGCGTCATTTTCATTTTGATGCAAGCTGTTGCCACCACAAAATTCATATTTCCGGATGGAGTAGAACCAGGGTTGAAATCTGTTGCTAAAGCTATAGGTAAACCGGCTTTTATCATTTCGCGGGCAGGAGTGTAAGGAATGCTTAAAAAGTAAGAGCAAGAAGGCAAAGCGACAGGCATTGTTTCTGTGTTTTTTAATGCTTGAATGTCTTCTGGGGTCATTATTTCTAAATGATCGACAGAAAGGGCGTTAAATTTAACTCCAGCCTGAATTCCGCCAATCGAATTAAATTGATTTACGTGAATTTTTGGTTTTAAGCCAAATGCTAAACCTGCTTCCATGATTTTTTCGGTTTCTTCTACAGAAAAATAACCGCTTTCGCAGAAAACATCTACGTAATCTGCTAGCTTATCTTTAGAAATTTCTGGAAGCATTTCGTTGATAATTTCATCCAAATAACCTGCTTTATCGTCTTTGTAATGTAAAGGAAAAGCATGCGCGCCTAGAAATGTTGCTTTGATTGCAATAGGGTAGTTTTCGGCCAGTTTTTTAATTACACGAAGCATTTTTAATTCTCCATCAACTGTTAAGCCGTATCCTGATTTAATTTCTACGGCTCCAGTTCCTAAATGCATTACTTCTTCTAAACGAATTTTAGATTGCTCGTAAATTTCTTCTTCTGAAGTTTCGTTTAGTTTTTTAGCCGAATTAAGGATTCCGCCGCCACGATTAGCAATTTCTTCATAAGAAAGTCCGTTGATGCGGTCTACAAATTCTTGCTCGCGATTTCCTGCATAAACAATATGTGTATGGCTATCGCACCAAGACGGAAGCACAACTTTTCCTGTTGCATCAATAGTTTTATCTGCATTGATTTTTGGAAGATTATCCATTGAGCCGAAGTCTTCAATTAAATTGTCTTTTAAAACTAAAAAAGCATTTTTAATTATTGGAAGATTAGCCATTTCAGAACCTGAAACTTTAGCAATTGAATTTTCGCGAACCTGTAGTAACTCTTGTATGTTTGTGATTAAAGTGATCATTAGTAAGAATTGTTATAAAACACAAATTTCACAAATTTTCACGGATTAATATGTGAAAACTTGTGAAATTCGTAAAATTGTTTTTCTCTAAAGATTATTCAGAAATTGTTATTTCGAATATTTTATCCCAATATTTACCTGTAACAAAAATGGTTTTAGTAGCAGGGTTATAAGCTATTCCGTTTAAAACTTCAGCATTTTTGCTTTTTACAAATTTACGTAGTCCAGATAAATTGATAATTCCTTCAACTGCACCAGATTTTGGGTCTACAACCGCAATGGCGTCTTTTTGCCAAACATTAGCATAGAATTTTCCATTGATTAATTCTAATTCATTAAGTGCCTTAATTTTTGAAGAGCCAGAATAAACATTGATATAATCAATTAATTTTTGGTTAGAAGGATCCATTTTCCAGATTTTCTCTGTTCCATCAGAATGATAGATATATTTATCATCATGTGTCATTCCCCAACCTTCAATATCTTTATCGTATTTGAATGTTTTTTCCAATTTAAAAGTTTTAGCATCGTAGATAAAACCTGTTTTTTCTTGCCATGATAATTGATATAGTTTACCTCCAAAAAACGTAATGCCTTCTCCGAAATATTCTTTCGGAAGATCAATTTGTTTGATCACTTTTCCCGTTTTATAATCTACTTCTCTAAAGTACGAGTCTTCTTTTTGTCCTGTACTTTCAAAAAGTCTTCCGTCATGAAATTCTAAACCTTCAGTGAAAGCTAGAGAATCATGTGCAAAAGTATTTACGATTTTATAATTTAAAAGTTTTGGCTCAACATCTGAAACTACTTCGATTCTTTTAGTAGCATCAGAAGAATCTCCGCCAAAATAAACTTTAGCTTTTAGGTATTGGTATCCTAATTTTTGATCTATTAATTCAAATCTAAAATTTTCAGCGCCTTTTGTTCCTCCAACTCTTTGGTCGTTTATGAAGTAAGCAACACTGTCGATTTCTTTCGAATTTGGGTTTAAAATTCCGATATTAAGGACTTCTTTTTGCGTAAAATGAGCCGGAAAAGCAGAATCATCGATAGTAAATAAAGAATTTTCACCTTTATTTTTTTCTTTGCATCCAATTAATGTGATTCCTAATAAAATGACAGCTAGGAAGTTATATTTTTTCATAGTTTAAAATTTCAATAAGCCAATATACGATGTTATTTTTATAGCAACAAAGCTCTTGCAAAAATATAAAAAGATTGTATATTTGCACCGGCAAGTCCTACACGACCAGCTCCTGCAGACTCCCCCAGGATGGGAACATAGCAAGGGTACGTGGTTGAGCGGTGCGATGTAGGTCGCTTGCCATTTTTTTTAGAATTTAATTAGTTTGCAATCTTCCTTTTAGGAGGATTTTTTTATTTTTGAACCTATCTGAAGTTAGATGTTATTGGTTAGAAGCTAAAAGTTGACTGCTTTACGTAGATCAAAATAAACCCAATTCCAAAAACTCATAACTCATAATCCATAACTTATAACTAAAAAAATGAGTAAAGTCGTTTTAATTACCGGAGGATCATCAGGAATTGGAAAATCTATTGGTGAGTTTTTGCATCAAAAAGGTTTTGTTGTATACGGAACAAGTAGAAATCCTGAAAAAGTTTTAAATTCTATTTTTCCGTTGGTGGCTTTAGATGTTCGAAATTCTGATTCTATTAAAACTGCTGTCGATAAAATTATTTCAACTTCTGGAAGATTAGATATTGTAATTAACAACGCTGGAGTTGGAATTACAGGACCATTAGAAGAAATTCCGACGGAAGAAATTCGAAATAATTTTGAAACGAACTTTTTTGGTCCAATTGAAGTTATGAAGGCTGCGCTTCCGCAAATGCGTAAACAGAATTCGGGACTTATAATCAATATTACTTCAATTGCTGGTTATATGGGATTGCCATACAGAAGTGTTTATTCTGCTTCAAAAGGAGCTTTGGAATTAATTACAGAAGCTTTGAGAATGGAGGTGAAATCTTTTGGAATTGAGATCACAAATGTTGCGCCTGGAGATTTTGCAACTAATATTGCAGCAGGCCGTTATCATGCGCCAGTTATTAAAAATTCTGCTTATGAAAAGGTGTATGGAGATGTTCTGGCAACGATGAACGATCATGTTGATGCAGGAAGTAATCCGAACGAGATGGCTGAAGCTGTTTACAAAATCATTCAGACCAAAAAACCGAATGTGCATTATAAAGTTGGTGCTTTTATGCAGAAGTTTTCGATTGTATTGAAACGTGCGCTTCCAGATAAAATGTATGAGAAGATGCTTATGAATCATTATAAGTTATAAATCGCAATTAATTACTTGATTTTAGATTTAAATCACAAATTGATTTGATTTTTGAAATTGTTATTGGTATTGATTTCGTAATTTTGCAGCTGCGTTTGCGTGAGGGACAGGAGTAAACTACCGAAGTAGTACGGATAGCCCGACCGGATTTGGAAAAGGCGCTTGTAAGCGGTTTGATTGGTGCGCCTTTTGCAAATCTGGTCACGCCCTGAATAAATCAACACAATTTAAATAATATAAATTATGAAATTTTTTATTGACACAGCTAATTTAGCTCAAATTAAAGAAGCACAAGCTTTAGGTGTTTTGGATGGTGTAACTACTAATCCGTCATTAATGGCAAAAGAAGGAATCACTGGAAAAAACAATATCCTTAAGCATTATGTTGATATTTGCAATCTTGTTGAAGGTGATGTAAGTGCTGAAGTTAATGCTCTTGACTTTGAAGGTATGGTTAAAGAGGGTGAGGAGCTGGCTGAATTACACGAGCAGATTGTTGTAAAGCTTCCTATGACTAAGGAAGGTGTTATGGCAGCAAAATATTTTTCTGATAAAGGAATCAAAACTAACGTAACTCTTGTTTTCTCTGTAGGGCAAGCTATTTTGGCAGCAAAAGCTGGAGCTACTTATGTTTCTCCGTTTGTTGGTCGTTTAGATGATATTTCTACTGATGGATTGAACTTGATCCAGGAAATTAGAGAGGTTTATGATAACTACGGTTACGAAACTCAAATTTTAGCAGCTTCTGTACGTCACACAATGCATATTGTAAACTGTGCAAAAATTGGTGCTGATGTTATGACTGGACCGCTTTCTGCAATTTACGGTTTATTGAAACATCCATTGACAGATATCGGTTTGGCTCAGTTCGTAGCTGACTTCGAAAAAGGAAATAAATAATCCTTAGATATTTACAAAATTAAAATCGTCTTTTTTCTAACGAGAAAAGGCGATTTTTTTTACTTTTATATTGAATCTTAAATAGTTAAATATGAAAATTATCTTATTTATGTTGTCATTTTTTGTGGCAAGTTTTTCTATAAACGCCCAAGCTGCTAAAGTTATTACTTCGGTTAATGAGGCTGGAGATGTTGCAACTTATGAGTTGGATTGCTCGGTTAAATTTCAAACTCTTGCCAAAGGTCTTCGATATAATATTACGAGACACGAATTTAAAGGTCCGGAATTAAAAAACACGTATCGTCTTTTATTAGTTATGGACGGATTTTATTCGAAAACACTAAACAGTGAGATGAAAATTTCGGCAGTTTTAAGTGACGGGACAGTTATTGAGGCAAGAAAAACTATCGAAGATGATGGCTTTTTTGATGGAGCTTGTACGTTGAAAATAAGGGATCCTCAAGCGCTTTTAAATGCTGATATTGACAAGGTAATTATTCATGCAGACAAAGATGTTGTTTATCCTTTATCGGCGCAAAATAAAGCTGTTTTTAAGAAGAATTTGAGCAATATTATTAATGCTAAATAAAGATTCTAAGTTTCTAAGATACTGAGAAGCTAAGTTTTTTCTTTTTTGAATAAAAAAAATCCAAATTCCGTTATTAAAATTGGAATTTGGATTTTTTTATATTGTTATTTTTTAATTTTTAGTGTCCGCCACCTTCACTTTGTACGTGGCTGATTCCTTGTTTTTTCAAGATTTTAGGACAGTAGAAACCATAGAATCCTAAATATGCAAAACCAATAAGCGGTACAATGTAAGAGAAGTGAGTGTAAGTGATGCCGAAAATTCCGTTTGGATTTGTTGCATCTAAATCACAGATACTTCCTTGAACCAATGGAATAACTCCACCTCCAAGAATCATCATGATCAAGAAAGAAGATGCTTTTCCTGTGTTTTTTCCTAATCCTGCAATCGCTAAATCGAAGATTGAAGGCCACATGATAGATAAGAACAATCCTCCAGAAATAAAGAAGAATTTAGCGATTTCTGGGTTTGGCCAAGCTAATCCTAAAACCATCATTGTTAATCCTGAAATTCCGAAAAGCATTAAGGTTTTTCCAGCGTTTTTACCACCAACAAAACTTACAGCAATAAATAGTAAAATCCAGATTGGATAGATATAGAATGAAGAAACATCGTGTGCAGCAAAGATATTTGCTCCAATGATTACTCCAAAAGCTATAGCTGGTACGATAAATTTTAGTGCAGTATTTACCAAGTTAGAAGTATTGAATACGTTTACTCCACCGTTCCAACGGCCGATCATTAAACTTCCCCAGTAAAGCGCAATAAATGGTGCAACAGCATCTTCTAGTACATTTCCGAACTCGTGAGTGTGTAATAAGGCTGGTAGATTACTGATGATAGTTACCTCAGTTCCAACATAAATAAAAATTCCTAACATACCCAAGTATAATTGTGGATAGTCAAGAATGTTGAATTTACTGTGTTTGTCTTTGATGATTGCTTCTTCTTCTTTTACCGGATCTTCGATTTTAGAAAAATTCATAAAAATAGCAACAGCAATAAATGCAAGACCTAAAATGATGAATGGCAATTTAATATCGTCTAATGAAAGAGCTGTTTTTTTGTTGTCTCCCATTCCAAACAAGGCAATACCTAATAAAATAGCTCCGATTGTTGTTCCGAAAGAGTTGATTCCTCCTGCAAGTGTCAAACGGTGTGCTCCAGTTTCTGGGCTTCCCATTTTAATAGCTAAAGGGTTTGCCACAATTTGCTGAATTGAAAATCCTAATCCTACTGTAAATAAAGCTGTTAGAAAGAAAGGGAAACTTTGAATTGTAGCAGCTGGAACGAATAAAAATGAACCTATAGCAGATAAAACTAATCCTGCAGATAAGGTTCTTTTATAGCCGTATTTTTGTAAAACGTCTACTTTTAAAGAAACGATAAAGAATATAATTGATCCAACAAAATAAGCAGCGTAGAATGCCCAAGCTACTAATTGAGATTGTACTTGCGATAACGTAAATACTTTTTTGAATACTGGAATCAGGATGTCATTGGCTGAACCAACAAAACCCCAAAAGAAGAAGACGATTATCAAAGAGATAAATTGCCCCCATTTGGTTTGCACATTTTCTGAACTCATAATAATAAGGTTAATTTTTTATTTTATTGTTTTTTGAAGACCGTAAATATATTTGTTAGGATTATCAAAAAAAAATAAAAAGGTATAAATAATGTTAAATTTAAACCAACGACTATGTTTTTTCAACAAAGTGTTAATTTTAACCTAGTTAGAAAATGTAATTCGTAATTATGTTTTATTCTAATATCTTGTTTTTAACTTCTTTACTGTAGTTTCTGCCTATTGGAATGTTGTATGATTGAATTTGAACGCGGTTTCCTTCTATAGATTTTACTTTATTTAGTGCGATCACATACGATTTATGTATTCTTAGGAAACGATCTGCGGGTAATTCTTCTGATAGCGATGTAAGAGATTTATGAGTAATATAGGTTTTATCTGGCGTGACCACTTTTATATATTCCTTCATTCCTTCAACAAATAAAATTTCTTCAATATTAATTTTCATCATTTTTTTATCGACTTTAATAAAAATATGAGAATCGCCTTTTGTGGTTTCTACTTTAATATTGTTTTTGAGATTGTATTCGGTGGTGATTTTATTGATGCATTTTATAAATCTTGGCAACGGAATTGGTTTAACCAAATAATCTAATACATCCAAATCATAACTTTCTGCAGCAAATTCTCTAAATGCAGTAGTAATGATAACTTTAGTTTTGTTCTCAATGAGACTGATAAGCTCAAAACCAGTCATCATAGGCATGTTAATATCTAAAAAGACAGCATCAACAGGGGTACTGTTGATAAAATCAAGCGCCTCTAAAGAGTTATTGAATGTTGCTATAACTTCAAAATCTGTAAAATTGGTAAAATAATTTTGCAGGACTTTGATAGCTAAAGGCTCATCATCAATTAACACGCATTTAATCTTCATTCTGGGTAGGTATTTGCAATCGGATTATGTAGAAATTTAGTTTAGTGGTATGTTTAAGGCTGAAATTATTTCTATAAATTAATTTTAACCTCTTTTTTGTATTAACTAAACCGATTCCTCGTTTTGGATTATGAGTTTGTGAAATTACAAAATTATTTAAGATTTCAAAATCAAGCGTTTTATTGTCTAAAACTCTGCAATTGATCTTAATTTTTAGGTTTTTATTGTTTAATCCGCCATGTTTGAAGGCATTTTCAACCAATGAGATAAAAATTAGAGGTGGCACGACAACATCATCTATATTTGATTCGAGGTTTATCGTTACTTCTACATTTTCAAAACGGAGTTTTTCTATTTCAATATAATTCTGGATATAATCGATTTCTTTAATTAGAGGAACAAATTTGGTTCCTTTTACATCATACAATACATATTCCATCAAGTTGGAAAGCTTGATAATTACATCTGGAACTTTCTTTGAAGATTCTAATGATAAAGCATACAGATTGTTTAATGTATTAAAGAAGAAATGTGGCTGAATCTGATTTTCAAGATACTTAAGTTTTATTTTAAATTGGTTTTCTCTCAAAGATCGGTTTCTTTCTCTTTCTCTTAACCATGTTAACGTGAGGTAAACAGATGATGCCATTGCCAGTACATACAACTCACCAATGCAAACGGCAACTATGTGATTGATTTCAAATGGATGGTATTCTCTATTGGCTTCTGGCCAGATATTTTCAGATATTATATAGTAGGTAAGGGCGGTTTTAGCCAAATAAATTGCAAATAGACTTAGAAGCAATAAAAATGTATACATAATATATTTTTGCTTCAATACATACTTCGGAACCAAAACAAACAAATTAAGATACACTAAAGGAATGACTAATGAAAATTCGATTAAGTTCGATTTGAAAGAATAAGGATAATCATTAAAGTAAGCACCCCATCTTAAAAAGTTTAAAGTAAAATATACTCCCCAGAACCATATATGGTTTTGCAGTTTGATGTCAAATTTAACTTTTCTTATTTCTTTCAATTGGTTGGGTGAGTTAGATAAATTTAGTTTTTCTTAACAATATTGAAATATTGTGCAACTTTAAACAATTAACTGCAATATGCCAATTTTTTTGAATAAAATTTCGCAAAAAAAGGATATTGGTGCTTAATTTTTCTATTAGAACGTTTTCGTAAAGCGTATTATTGAATGATTTATGTCGTTCGTTTAAATTTTGTTGTCGTTGGTTTAATTTATTTTTTTTAACAATGCCTTAAGAATAATTTTACTTCATAACTAACAAAATAAAATAAACATGAAAAAAATTTTCTTAATCTTTATGATTGTTTTTACGGCGCAAGTTTCGCTTGCACAAGTAAAAAGTGTCAAAGGTGTGATTACAGATTCTGAAGGTATGCCATTACCAGGAGCTTCTGTTTTGGTACAAGGAAGTCAAAAAGGAACAACTACCGATTTTGATGGATTGTATACGATTGAAGTTCAAAAAGGACAGACATTAGTTTTTAGTTATGTAGGTCTTGGAACACAGAACATAGTTGTAGGCGATGCTGCTACAATAAATGTAAAAATGGTACAGGCTGCATCAAATGCACTAAATGAAGTAGTAGTAACTTCATTGGGACTTAAAAGATCAAAAAAGACTTTGACTTACGCAGCCCAGGAAGTTAAAGGGGAAGAGGTTACAAGAGTTAAGGATGCTAACTTAATGAACAGCTTATCTGGTAAAGTTGCGGGTCTTATTGTTGGAAAAAGTTCAGCTGGAGCTGGTGGTGCAGCAAAAGTGACTATACGTGGTAACTCATCTGCAACAAATAACCAGCCATTATATGTTATTGACGGTATTCCAATGTTAAACTCTAACTCATCTCAAGCAAATCAGGTTTTTGGTGATACAGCTGGAGGAAATAGAGATGGTGGAGATGCAATCTCTATGATGAACCCTGATGATATTGAATCGATGACAGTTCTTAAAGGAGCTTCTGCAGCTGCTTTATATGGTTCTCAAGGAGCAAATGGTGTTATCGTAATTACAACTAAAAAAGGAAAAGAAGGAAACGTAACAGCATCTTATAACGCGAGTGTATTTGTTGATAATGTAGTTTCATTACCAGAATTTCAAACTAGTTATGGTGCAGCGCCATCATCTGATAAAACTTGGGGAGATCCTAAAAACTCTCCTGACCACGTAAAAGATTTTTACAATACAGGTCTTACTATGATCAACTCTGTATCTGTAAATGGTGGATCTGATAAAATGTCAACTAGTCTTACTTATGCAAACACTAAAGTTGATGGTGTAATTCCAACAAACGAGTTTAAGAAAAATAACATTGCACTTCGTCAAAGCGTTAAATTATTTGATGATAAAGTAACTATTGATGGTGCGATATCTTATGCAGAGCAAAAAATTATAAATAAACCAACAAACGGATTGTACTTCAATCCATTGACAGGTGTTTATTTATTCCCAAGAGGAAATGATTTTAACGATTACTATAAAAACTTTGAAGAATTCAATGTGTCAAGAAACTTAATGACTCAAAGATGGCCTGCTCAGACATCCGATATTATTCAAAATCCAGGTTGGATTTTAAATAGAAATCAATCTATTGATAAAAATCAATCTTTAATTACTTCTGCAGCTATTACATATAAAGCAACAGATTGGTTAAGCATTAAAGCAAGAGGAGGTTATAATAAATTTGATAATATTTTTGATAAGAGAATGTATGCTGGTACAAATGAAACATTGGCACCATCTACAGGTAGATATATTTACTCAGATAGTGAAAGTAACCAATTATATGGAGATTTAATTGCTACTATCAATACTAAATTCAGTGATGATTTTTCATTCAGCGCTAACCTTGGTACAAGTATCACAAAATCTACAATCAACGATGCTTACTTAAGTGATTCAGGTCAAAAAAATGGACTTGTAAATGCAAACTGGTTTAATACAGGAAACTTTGTATCTGCAGAAAGAAATGCTCATACTGTTGGAGGTAAAAAAGAAGTTCAATCACTTTTTGCAAGTGCAACGATTGGTTACAAAGACATGATTTATCTTGATTTGACTGGAAGAAATGACTGGTCATCAACTTTGGTAAATACAGATAATTTAAGTTTCTTTTATCCTTCAGTAGGTTTATCAGCTGTTTTAAGCCAAATGGTATCTTTACCTGAAGCAATTAGTTATGCAAAAGTTAGAGCTTCATTTGCTCAAGTGGGTAATGATATTTCTCCTTTCTTAACTTCACCAGTAAATACTTTAGTTGGTGGTATTGTTACACCACCATTAGTTGGTCCACAACCAGGAACTTCTTTGAAGCCAGAAATGCAAAATTCTTATGAATTTGGTACAGAATGGAGATTCTTAAACAACAGAATCGGATTTGATTTTACTTACTACCATAACGAAACTAAAAATCAATTAATCACGGCGCCAGCTCCAATTCCAAATACTACGGGATATGCTAACTATGCATTTAATGCAGGAAGTATTGAAAATAAAGGTTTTGAGATTACAGTAACTGCTAAAGCAATTCAAAATGAGAATTTCTCTTGGGATCTTGGATTGAATTATGCTTCAAATAAAAATACAGTACTTGATTTAGGTACAGGTGCAAATGGAGAACTTAATACAGTTGTATTGACTAATGGTGATCCAAATAGCTACAGATATGTTATGAAAGAAGGACAGCCATTCGGGACAATTCAAGGAAAGGATATTTTGAGAAATGATCAAGGTCAGATGTTGCTTGCTGGTAAAGGAGATAAAGCTTTAGTTCAAAAAACGGAAAAGTGGATAGACATGGGAAGTTCAAACCCTGATTTTATGTTAGGTTTTTCAAACTCTTTCAAATACAAGAAAATATTCTTAAATGTGCTTATTGATGGAAGATTTGGAGGTAATGTAATGAGTATGACAGAAGCAATGCTTGATTCTTATGGTGTATCTAAAGCTAGTGGCGATGCAAGAGCTGCTGGAGGAGTTAAAGTAAACGCTTTAGATGAAGATGGAGTTCCAGTAACGACAATGTCTGCACAAAATTACTATAGTTCAGTTGGAGATAGAGCTGGTGCTACTGGAGAGTATATGTACAAAGCAACAAATGTTAAATTAGGCGAGCTTTCTCTAGGATATACTTTTGATTTCAGCAAAACTACAATCTTCAAAGCAGTGAATGTTTCTCTTGTTGGTAAAAACTTATTTTTCTTCTACAAAGATGCTCCGTTTGATCCAAACGTAACATTAAGTTCAGGAGAAGGATTGCAAGGTGTTGATATTTTCGGATTGCCTTCAACAAGAAGTATAGGTGTTAATTTGAATTTAACTTTCTAAAATAATTAATAAAAGGACAAAACCTTTTGGTTGTTGTAAGACTCTTGTTTGTTGATTGAATGTAGAAATAATGTAAAATGGCAAACATTGAAACCCTAGATATGGGTAGCTTATAAATCAATAAAAATGATTTTAATTAACGATAAAAATTCACAGATGAAAAATAAATTATTAATATTAGGTTCAGTTTTAGCTCTTGCATTAGGGAGCTGTACAGGTGACTTTGAAGAGATAAACACTAACGATAGTGGTTTTAGCCAATCGCAGTTAGAGCAAGATTTTAATCAAGTTAAAGCGCCTCTTAAAACAATGCAGAGAGGAATGTATATCTTGGTTGCAGATGATTGGCAGGGAGATATTCAGTTTAACTTAAATGCAGATATCTTTTCAGGATATATGGGAACACCTCATGATTTTGAAGGAAACGCAAATAATTCAACATATGCGCTTTTGGATGGATGGAATGGCGCTGAATGGGTTCAGAAGTACCAAAAGGAGATGGTAAATGCATATAATCTTGAAAAATTAACAAAAGATAAGTATCCTCAGTTTTATGCTTGGTCTTTGATCTTAAAAGTTTATGCAATGCATAAAACTACAGATTACTACGGGCCAATCGTTTATTCAGGTTTCGGAAATCCTGATGGAACAACTCCGTATGATTCTCAGAAAGCGGTTTATGATCAATTTTTTGCAGAGTTAAAAACTGCGATTGATATTTTAACTCCAAAAGCGGCAGATGCTTCTACAACTTTCTTTGCAGGAGGAGATGCAACAGACGGAACTACTGCAGCTGGAAGTATTCAGAAATGGGTAAAATTTGCTAACTCTTTAAGATTACGTTTAGCATTGCGTATTTCTAACGTTGATCCTGTAAAAGCAAAAACTGAAGGAGAAGCTGCATTGGCAGGTTTAGGAGTAATTACTTCTAATGCTGATAACATGGCTTATATTGCTGAGCATCCTGTTAAAACATACACTGGTCCTTGGGCAGATATCAATGCAGGTGGAGCAATTACATCTATTATGAATGGTTATAATGATCCAAGAAGAGATGTATTCTTCCATAAAGCTACTGGAGGTGTTTATCAAGGTATTAGAATGGGAACTTTAGTTGATGCTAATTACAGAACAGCAAAAGCTGATTTATTCTCTAAAGTTGGACCAATCGTAGAAAACAACTTGATTCCTTGGTTTAATGCATCTGAATCTTATTTCTTAAAAGCTGAAGCAGCATTAAAAGGATGGAATGTTGGTGGATCTGCTCAGTCATTTTACGAAGCAGGAATTGCAGTTTCATTTGCTCAGTTAGCAGCAGGTGATGCATCTACTTACATTAATGACGATACTTCAATGCCAGCAAACTTTACTGACCCATTAAATGCAGCGAATAATATTGCGGCACAAAATTTAGTGACAGTAAAATGGTCAGAATCGGCTTCTAATGAAGTTAAACTACAAAAAATTATTACTCAAAAATGGATTGCTGGTTTCCCTGATGGTCAAGAAGCTTGGGCTGAAACAAGAAGAACAGGATATCCAAAATTATTCTTGCCAGCAAATAACTTCTCTGGAGGAAAAATTCCTAATGGAACTTTTGTTAGAAGATTGAATTTCTATGTAAATGAGAAAACTTCTAATCCAACAGGTTATGCTCAAGGTGTTCAGCTTTTAGGAGGTCCTGATACTGGAGCAACAAGACTTTGGTGGGATACTGGAGTAAACAAATTCTAAAAAAAAATGGAATATTAAGTTTGGTTAGTGGTATGGTATAGATGGTGAAAGCTGTCTATACCATTCTTAAAACCAAAATGGTAAATACTACAAAAAGAAAAAAAATGAAAAGTGCTTTAGAAATAAAACCTGATATTAGTTACAAAAGCGCTGGGAAATTTGAAGAAACTCGTTTTGAGAAAATTCATAACGAAATCTTCAAAAATTCTATTGAAGCTTCTGTAATTGTAGCGCATGAAATTGCGCAGCTAATTAGATCTAAGCAAGAAAAAAATAAACCTTGTGTTTTAGGTCTGGCAACAGGTTCTTCTCCTATCAAAGTTTATGAGGAACTAGTGAGAATGCACAGAGAAGAAGGACTAAGTTTTAGCAATGTAATCACCTTTAATCTGGATGAATATTATCCGATGACTAAGGAGAACAATCAGAGCTATCATTATTTCATGCATGAGCATCTTTTTAATCATATTGATATCAAACCTGAAAACATTAATATTCCTGATGGTACAGTGGGAATTGATGAAATTAATCAATACTGCATCGATTATGAAATGAATATTAAAAACGCAGGAGGTCTTGATTTTCAATTGCTTGGAATTGGTAGAACAGGACACGTTGGATTTAACGAGCCGGGTTCGCACATCAATTCAGGAACAAGAATTATTACCCTAGATCATATCACAAGAGTCGATGCTTCATCTGCTTTTAATGGTATTGATAACGTGCCGAAACGTGCCATAACAATGGGAGTTTCAACAATTATGAGATCAAAGCGTATTGTTTTGATGGCTTGGGGACAAAACAAGGCAGATATTATCAAGAGAACCATTCAAGGAGATATCAGTTCTGAGGTTCCCGCTACATTTTTACAGAATCATCCAAATGCAACTTTTGTTTTAGATCAGTCGGCAGCATCAGAATTAACCCGTTTCAAAACACCTTGGTTAGTTGGTGAATGTCTTTGGACTCCTGAATTAAAAAGTAAAGCAATTGTTTGGCTTTGTCAAAAAACAAAACAATCTATTCTCAAATTGACAGACCGTGATTACAACAATAACGGAATGTCTGATCTTTTGGCTCAGGAAGGTTCTGCTTACGATATGAACATTAATATGTTTAATATTTTACAGCACACCATTACCGGATGGCCAGGAGGAAAACCAAACACAGATGATTCATTTCGTCCAGAAAGGGCAAATCCGGCAAAAAAGAGAGTTATTCTTTTTAGTCCGCACCCAGACGATGACGTGATTTCTATGGGAGGAACATTTTCAAAATTAATCAAGCAAGGGCACGATGTTCATGTGGTGTACCAAACTTCAGGAAATATCGCAGTTTCAGATGATGAAGCACTAAAATTTGCAGAAGTGGCAAGTGATTTTATTGGAGAAGGTCAAGTAGATATTAATTTCAAATCGGTTATCGAATTTTTGAATAACAAATCTGAAAATCAAATTGATTCTTTAGAAGTTCGAAAATTAAAAGGATTGATTAGAAGAAGAGAATCTTACGGAGCAACAAGATACATCGGATTGAAAGATGAGAATACGCACTTTTTGGATCTTCCTTTTTATGAAACAGGACAGGTTAAAAAGAATCCGTTAGGGCCAGAAGATATTGCGATTGTAAAAGATATCATTGCAAAGATAAAACCGCATCAGGTTTTTGCTGCAGGAGATCTTGCCGATCCGCATGGAACTCATGAGGTTTGCTTAAATGCCATTTTCGCTGCATTAAAAGAACTTAAACCAGAACCATACATGGATGATTGTTGGTTGTGGCTTTATAGAGGTGCTTGGCACGAGTGGGATATTCATGAAATCGATATGGCCGTTCCGTTAAGTCCGTCTGAAGTTTTATTAAAACGTCATGCCATTTTACACCACCAGTCTCAAAAAGATAGAGTGATGTTTCAAGGAAATGATTCTCGTGAATTCTGGGTTAGGGCAGAAGATCGAAATAAAAACACAGCCGTATTATATGATGAACTAGGTTTGGCTGAATACGAAGCGATTGAAGCCTTTAAACGTTTTGATTATTAAAAAAATCCGATTCGTTTTTTAATGAATCAAATAGCAAAATTCAGGATGATCTCATAGCAAAAGTGAGGTAAAGCTGAAATCACTCTGAGTTTTGTTTTTTATATAAATTTAGGATACTTAAAACTATCCAACCAAAAAAAAGAAAAATGAAATATCTATTTGTACTATTATTTGCAGGTATATCGGCAGGAGCTCAAGTCCAGAAAGAGCAGCTGAATCTTATGCCTTGGCCTCAGAATGTTGTTATTAATGAAGGTAATTTTAATTTAAGTAAAAACTTTAAAGTTAATATTACAGGAAATCCAAATCCAAGAATTTTTGGAGGAGTAACTCGTTTTTTGCGCCGTTTAGATGGTAGAACAGGTATATTTTTCGAACAAGGTTTTATTGAAAAGCTAAATGAAGTTCCAAATGCAGAATTACAAATTAATTGTACCAAAAGTGGTAAAATTGGTTTGTATGAAGACGAAAGTTATCATTTAGATATTACTTCAAACAAAATCACCTTAAACGCTTCCAGCGATTTAGGAGCATTGCATGGTTTGGAGACTTTACTGCAAATGCTTCAAAACAATTCAAAAACATTTTATTTTCCAGTTTCAAAAATTTCAGATTTTCCAAGATTTACATGGAGAGGTTTGATGATGGATGTTTCAAGACATTTTCAGCCTATCGATGTAGTTAAAAGAAATATTGATGCATTGGCAGCAATGAAAATGAATGTTTTTCACTGGCATTTGGTTGATGACCAAGGCTGGAGAATTGAAATGAAAAAACATCCAAGGTTTACTCAAGTAGCTTCGGACGGAATGTATTACACACAAGAGGAAATTAAAAATATCGTAAAATACGCCGATGAGCGCGGTATTTTAATTGTTCCAGAAATAGATGTTCCAGGTCACGGATCTGCAATTTTAACAGCTTACCCAGAAATTGGAAGCAAAGTGATTACGCTGACAGGAGGGACATCCGAAAAAAATATTCAAGGTACAGCAATTGCTACCTATGGAATTGAAAGAAATGCGGGGATTTTTTCACCAACATTAGATCCTTCAAATCCTAAAACATATCAATTATTAAGCGAAGTTTTTGATGAGGTTTGCCCATTGTTTCCAGGAGCTTATTTCCACATTGGAGGAGATGAAAACGAAGGAAAAGATTGGGATGCAAATCCTAAAATTCAAGAGTTCAAAAAGAAGCATAATTTAAAAAACAACCACGAACTGCAGACGTATTTTACAATGCAGTTAGCTCCGATGTTAAAGAAACACGGAAAACAATTAATGGGTTGGGAAGAAATTTTGACTAAAGATTTATCAAAAGAAGCTATTGTACATTCATGGAGAGGCCCAAACGAAGGAATGCCAGCAGGACAATCTCTTGTAGATGCAGTTAAAAAAGGATACAAAACAGTTTTGTCTAATGGATATTATATCGATTTGATGTATCCAATTGCGAGCCATTACTTAAATGATCCGATGCCAAAAGGTGCTAATTTAACTGGTGACGAAAAAGCAAGAATTCTAGGTGGAGAAGCTACAATGTGGACAGAATTGGCTACACCAACAACTATAGATTCAAGAATTTGGCCGAGAACAGCTGCAATTGCTGAAAGGTTATGGTCTGCAGAAGATGTGGTAGATGTTGAGAATATGCGCAAACGTCTAGAAACGATTTCTTTTAGATTAGAAGAATTAGGCATTACACATATTCGTAACAAGGATGTGATTTTAAGAAATATTGCAAATAATCAGGATATCAAATCATTAGAAGATTTTTCAAATGTAAGTGAGCCATTGAAAGGATATACTCGTAATAAAGGAGGAACAGAATACCAAATGTATTCTCCGTTCACTCTATTTGCAGATGCCTGTGGTCCAGATGCCAAAGATGCTCTTGCATTTGATGCCGCTGTAAATCAATATTTAACAAATAAGTCGGCAGACAATAAAGCCAAAGTGGCTGCATTTTTTACAAAATGGATTGCAGTTCACAAAGGATTGACAGAATTAAGCAATAATGCGCCATTGGTGCAGCCAATATTACCATTGTCTAAAAAACTAAATGATGCTTCTCAGGAATTATTATTGGTTTTAGATAATAAATCAACTTTAGCACCAGCAGATCTGAAAAAATTGATTGAACAATGCAATACAAAAGATCATGCAGATGTAGAACTGTCTGTTTATGAGAGTTTAAAGAAATTAATTTAGAGTTGGATTTGAATTAGTATTTAGTACGTTTTTGAGTTACTAATGTTTTTTTAGAGTGTTGATTATCTCTGCCATGCTTATGGCAGAGGTAATTACGATTAAAATTTTGGAATTCTTTTTTTAGACCGAGACAACAATTAAGTAATAAATTATAACAAACTAAAAATAACCAATAACTGAGTATTAACCTTTTAAAAACCAAATAGAAAGAATAGAATAAAACATGACAAAAAAAGAGTATAGATTGATGAGTCGTCCCAAATTTATCATTTGTATTTAACATTATTTTTTTTAAAAATTATAAATAAATATCAATCACTACTATTGGCTAATGATTATGTAAAAATCAGTAATAGTAATATTTATCTATAGAATGTAATTTGAGTTTATTTCCAATCGACAGCAGCCTTCCAACCTGCAGTTGAGCGAAACCCAGAAGCTTTTATGCTGCTGTGGCCCAATTATTTATTTTCTATTAACTAATATTTATTAATTATGAAACATTATTACAGATTGCTCTTTTTGTTACTGTTTCCCTTACTTGCGTTGGCACAACCAGCCCACGGAAAAAAAGTAGTAGGGTATTATGCTCAATGGTCTATCTATGCCCGGGATTTTAATGTTCCGAAAATCGATGGAAGTAAATTGACGCATTTAAATTATTCTTTTTATGGGACCACTTATGATCCTGCCCATCCTGAGAATACAAAATTAAAATGTTTAGACACTTATGCTGATTTTGAGCATATGGAAGGCGGAATTCCTTGGGATGCGCCAGTAAAAGGGAACTTTTATGATTTAATGAAATTGAAAGAAAAGTATCCTCATTTAAAAGTTTTAATCTCTGTAGGTGGCTGGACAAAAGGTCAAGATCTTTCTCCAATTGCTGCAAGTCCTGTAGCAAGAGCGGCTTTAGCAGCAGATATGGCAAACTTCATTACTACATATCCATTTATTGATGGTTTCGATATCGATTGGGAATATCCTCTTTCGGGCGGAACTGACGGTACAGAAATAGTAAATGGTTCGCCTGTTCCTCCACAAAAATATAGTCCTGATGACAATAAAAATTTAGTGCTTTTATTGAAAGCAATGCGTCAGGCAATGCCAAATAAACTAATTACGATTGCTGCTGGAAACAATGTTAGAAATGTTTCTAAACAGTATTTAGGGCCAAACAATAGATCGCAATACGGAATGACAGAAGACATTTCTACTTATTGTGATTATATCACCTATTTTGGATACGATTTTGGCGGTAACTGGTATGATAAAACCTGTTATAATGCGCCTTTATATGCAAGTGGAAACCCAAATGATCCTTTATATGGTGCAACACAATCAGAATCATTAGATGAATTAACGAATCAATATTTAAATGTAATTGGTTTTCCTGCTAATAAATTAATCATGGGATTGCCTTTCTACGGAAAAAAATTCGATAACGTTGCTACAAATTCAACAAACGGATTGTTTGTTTCAGCACCAAGATACGTAGTTCCTGGATGTACAAATCCGCAAAATCCAACAGGAACATGGGATGGTTCAGGAGCTTGTGAAAAATCTGGAAGTATCGAAATCTGCGATTTAGTTGGAAATCCAGTTACCAATTCGCATGCTTATTTAGATCCAAATACTATGCAGGTTACTGCAAGTGCAGCTTCTGCAGGATGGGTTCGTTATTTTGATAATACTACTAAAGTTCCTTATTTATATAATGCTACTTCAAAAGAATTTATTTCTTATGAAGATAAACAGTCAATGGACTTAAAAGTGCAGTATATAAAATCAAAAAACTTAGCTGGAGGTATGATTTGGGAATTATCTCAAGATACAAGAGGTTCAATTCCAAACGCATTATTAAACCAAGTTGATACTTCTTTTGGAAGTGTAGTTCCGGGAACAGTAAGTATTTCGGGTTCTGTAAAAAACGGATCGGCTTTGGTTACCAATGTTACAGTAGAATTGCGAAATTCAACCAATGCAGTTATTCAGACAGTAGTTTCTGCGACAGGGAATTTCACATTCAACAATTTAACTTCAGGGCAAAACTATTCGTTAACAGCTGCAAAAGCTAGTTATACTTTTGTTCCTGTAAGTTTAACAAATGTTACAGTTAATCAAACAGGCGTTACAATCAACGGATCTCAGCCAACTTATACTGTAAGCGGAACAGTTCTAGACGGAACAATAGGAGTTTCTGGTGTTACAGTTTCAGCAGTTTCTGGAACGACAACATTAACAGGAGTTTCAAATGCAAGCGGAGCTTACAGCGTAGCAGGATTAACAGCAGGTTTAAACTTTACCGTTACCGCTACAAAATCTGGCTTCTCTTATACACCAGCTTCAACAGTTTATAATGCAATTGATGCTAACAAAACGCTTAATTTCACTCAAGGCGCAGCAGTGGTTACTTATACCGTAAGCGGAACAGTTCTTAACGGAACAACTCCAGTTTCTGGCGTAACCATTACAGCAGCTTCTACAGCAGGAAATGTTACTGCAACAAGTAATTCTAGCGGAGCGTATTTATTGACTTTAGCTTCTGGTGGAAATTATACGGTAACAGCAGCTTTGACTGGGCAAACTTTTACACCAGCATCTACAGTTTATTCTAATTTGAATGCGAATAAAACGTTGAATTTTACTCAAGATGTTGCAACAACTACAAGTAAAATTAGCGGAACAGTTAAAAACGGAACAATTCCTGTTGCGGGTGCAAAAGTAGAAATCGTTTTGCCATGGACAGATAATGCACATCCGTGGAAAAGTGTTTTGGCAACAACAGATGCACAAGGAAAATACAGTTTTGATAATGCTGTTACAGACGGTTATACAACTATTACAAGTTTAAAATTAAATACTTGGTCAAATGGAGAAGTAAATTATTACCCAAATAATTTGGCAAATTTTCCTGTTCCATCAACTCCAACAGTTTACAACTTTAATACAAGTTCAACAGCAAAAGCAGCATTGGCAGCAGCGACAAACTTAATCAGCGGAACTGTGAAAAATGGTTCTACGCCTGTTGCGAATGCAAAAGTGGAAATCGTTTTGCCTTGGACAGATAATACGCACAACTGGAAAAGCGTTCTGGCAACAACAGATGCATCAGGAAATTATGCTTTCGATAATTCAGTTGTAGCAGGATATACACAAATTTTAAGCTTGAAATTAAATTCATGGCAAAATGGAGAAGTGGCTTATTATCCAAATAATTTAGCAAATTTTGCCGTTCCTACAACGCCAACAGTTTATAATTTTAATACACAAACAACGGTTGTGACTAAGCCGGTCGTTGCGATTACAGCACCAACAGCTTCTACGATTGCTATAAACTTAGGATCATCAATTAATTTTGTTGCAACTGTTGGATTAAGTGCCACAGATGCGACTACAATCTCATCTGTTGTATTTAATTTAGACGGACAAACTATAAGTGCTACCAATTCATCAGGAACTTATACATCGGTTTGGACACCGGTTGCTAATCAGTTTGGAGTTTCTCATACGTTAACCGTTACTGCTACAGCATCAAACGGACAAACAGATTCAAAAACTTATAGTTTTACATTAACTTGTTCAGGTGCAAATTGTCCAAATACATTGCCTGTAATCACTTGGAATTCGCCATCAAATACTACGGTATACCAAAGTTCTTTCCAAGCGGTGCCAATTTCAGTTACAGCTGTTGATAGCGATGGAACAGTTTCAGGTGTTACTATTACCATAAACGGAGGAACATTTAACATGACAGCAGGTACAAATAATACTTATACGTACAATTTTACGCCAACTGCTTATCAGGATTATCCAATTGTAATCAAAGCAACAGATAATAAAGCTGCGGTAACAACATTAAATAATACTATTAAAATTGCTACAATAAGTGGTAATAGATTTATTCCGCTTCCATCTAAAATTATTTTAGGGTATGCGCATTCTTGGGAAAATACTTCAGCTCCATTCTTATATTTTTCTCAGATTAAGGGAAGTAAGTTTAATGTAGTAGATTATGCTTTCGTAGAAACCGTTAATCGTGATGGTTATACGCCAATACTTACTACTAATGATGCTAGATATTTGACCAATGGCGTTTTCGATAAGCAATTATTGAAAAATGACATCAAAACTTTAAGAGATAGTGGCGTTCCTGTTATTGTTTCTATTGGAGGTCAAAATGGTCATGTTGTTCTGGAAAATGTAACTCAGAAGAATATTTTCGTTAATGGTTTAAAAGCAATTATCGACGAATATCAATTTGATGGAGTTGATATTGATTTTGAAGGCGGATCTATGAATTTTAGCGCAGGTGGTTTAAGAGATATTTCGTATGCGGGTATTTCTGCTTATCCAAGATTGAAAAACGTAGTAGATGCTTTCAAAGAATTAAAAGCGTACTATGGTCCTGGATTCTTATTGACTGCAGCTCCAGAAACACAATACGTACAAGGAGGATATACGACTTATACGGATACTTTCGGTTCGTTCTTGCCTATTATTCAAAACTTGCGTAGCGAATTGGATTTGTTAGCGGTACAATTGTATAATACAGGAGGAGAAAACGGATTAGACGGCCAGTATTATGGTACGGCTAAGAAAGCAAACATGGTTACAGCCTTGACTGATATGATCATAAAAGGATATAACATTGCTTCAACAGGAATGCATTTTGACGGCTTGCCAGCTTCAAAAGTTCTTATTGCATTGCCAGCTTGTCCGAGTGCAGCAGGTAGCGGTTATCTGACTCCAACCGAAGGAATTAATGCTATGGATTATTTAAGAAACGGAACCAATTTCACGGGAAGAACATATACTATGCAGTCAGGCGGGCCATATCCTTCTTTAAGAGGGTTAATGACTTGGTCTGTAAACTGGGATGCATCTTCTTGTGGTAATTCATCTGAATTGTCTAAAGCGTATGCGGCTTATTTTGCATCGCAAGGCACAGCAAAAACATTGGCTGTAGGAGATATAACGGCTGAAAGCAATACGACTGTGGCTTACTTTAGAAATAATACACTATCCGTATCTAATGAAACAGAAGAAATTGCTCAAGTTGATGTATTCAATACGATAGGGCAGAATGTTACAAGCCATAGAAATCTCCAAAACAATAAAGAAGTATTGCTTAATAGCCCAAGTTTTGCTAGTAAACAGATTTTTGTTGTGATAGTAACAGATAAATCAGGTCATAAAAAGTCATTGAAAGTAATGAACTTTTTAAACTAAAATAAAAGAATTGAAAATTTAGAAATAAGAAAGTTGGGACGGTTAAAATTGAGTTTGGTTATTTATTTTTTAACCTAATTTTTATTTCTTAAATGCTGTGAATTGAGGTAATTTGTTATTTGGTTTTTGCCTCAAGTAGCGCATTATGAACCTGGCAATTTTTGTTGCCAGGTTTTTTTATTTATGACTTTCGATAAATGAAGTAATAACTCAATATAGTACACGGATGATGCGGATTTACTTCGTAAAGACGCGGATAAAAACGGATTTTTTTTAGATAGATTAATATAAAATCTGTTTTTATCCGCGTTTTCGCGTTAGCGAATCTGCCTCATCCGCGTACCATTTCTACACAATTAACCCAAATTAAAAACTATTTTAATTACTTTTGATTTTACAATTATCGCATAAAACTTCATGAAAAAATTATTCAATATTCTAATCGCATTTTTAATTTTTACGACTTCCTTCAGTCAGAATAAATTCGGAAATCCAGAAATTGATCCATTACAAATTCAGAAAACTTACGAGCAATGGTCGGTTTATAATAAAGGAATTATGCTTTCTAGAGATTTCACTGCACTTGATGCTGAATCAAAAGAAATTTCTAAAGAGGCTTTTCTAGATAAATTAGCAAACGAAAACTACATTCCAATTAGATTAAAATCAGAAGCGAATGTTTACGTTTATAAATTATTTAAAATTCAGCCAAAAACAGATACAAGTATAAAAGCAACAATAAACCAAATTGGTTTTGATGCTTTTAAAAACTATAAAATGGAAGGAACCGCTTTTCCGCAATTTTCATTTAAAGATTTAAACGGAAATCTGGTGACCAACGAATCCATGAAAGGAAAAATCATTGTGATAAAATGCTGGTACATTCACTGCACGCCATGCATCAGAGAATTTCCTCAAGTAAATAAATTAGTAGAAGAATACAAAGACCGAAAAGATATTGTTTTTATGAGTTTAGCCGAAGATTCAGCAGAACAATTAAAAACATTCTTAGCTAGAAAACCTCTTTCATATTCTGTAATTCCAGACATGAAAGTTTATATGAATGAATCGTTGCAATTGAATTCATTTCCAACACATTTCATTTTAAACAAAGAAGGAATGATTTCTAAAGTGCTTCCAAATTTCGAAAGCTTAGAAGTGGCTTTGGCGAAGGAAAGTAAAATGTAATTTTTGAATTATTCGAATTTTTCGAGTAGTTGAAATTTAATATCGAATTATCCGGATTTTCCGGTTAGTTGATTTTCTAAATTCACATATAGAAGTAAGTGTAAATGCAGTTTGTTATTTCTGACAAGATTGTGTATAATTATTTGCATAAAAAATAAAACTTTGCGCCTATGCGCCTTTGCGAGAACCCCTCATCAGCATAAAAAACTTTGAACCTTTGCGCCTTTGCAACTCTGAACCTTTTTCCGTACTTTTGCACCAAATTAATTAAAAAGACATTCATGTTAACAGTCAATAATTTATCAGTTCAGTTTGGTAAAAGAATTTTATTCGACGAAGTAAATACTACGTTTACTCACGGAAATATTTACGGCGTTATTGGAGCAAATGGTGCAGGAAAATCTACTTTTTTAAAAGTAATTTCGGGCGATATTGATCCAACTTCGGGGCACATTCATTTAGAGCCAGGAAAACGTATGTCGGTTTTAAACCAGAACCACAACATGTTCGACGAGCATACTGTTTTGGAAACCGTTTTAATGGGAAATAAAGTTCTGTACGCTGTTAAAAAAGAAATGGATGAACTTTATTTAGATTATAATGATGCGAATGCAGACAGAATAGGGGAGTTACAAGTTCAGTTTGAAGAAATGAACGGCTGGAACGCCGATTCTGATGCTGCAGCGATGTTGTCTAACTTAGGAATCACAGAAGCAGATCATTATACGTTAATGGCGGATATGGAAGGAAAAATGAAAGTACGTGTGCTTTTGGCGCAGGCACTTTTTGGAAATCCTGATTTGCTGATTATGGATGAGCCTACCAACGATTTGGATTTCGAGACAATCGCTTGGTTAGAAAACTTCTTGGCAAACTATGAAAACACTGTAATTGTTGTATCTCACGACCGTCACTTTTTAGATGCGGTTTGTACACATATTTCTGATATTGATTTCGGAAAAATCAATCACTACTCAGGAAACTATACTTTCTGGTACGAGTCTAGCCAATTAGCGGCAAAACAGCGTGCTCAGCAAAACAAAAAAGCAGAAGAGAAGAAACAAGAGTTGGAAGAATTTATTCGTCGTTTTAGTGCAAACGTGGCGAAATCGAAACAAGCAACTTCTCGTAAAAAAATGATTTCGAAATTGAATATTGCCGAAATCAAACCTTCTAGCCGTCGTTATCCTGCAATTATTTTTGATCAGGATCGTGAAGCTGGAGATCAGATTTTGAATGTAGAAGGTTTAGCAGCTTCAGTAGACGGAGAAGTTTTATTCAAAGATGTTGATTTGAATATGGCAAAAGGCGATAAAATCGTTCTTTTTTCTAAAGATTCACGTGCTACAACGGCTTTCTACGAAATCTTAAACGGAGAACAAAAAGCAGACGCTGGAAGTTTTGACTGGGGAATTACAACAAATCAAGCGTATTTGCCAGCTGAAAACCACAAATATTTCGAAAACGATTTGACTTTAGTTGACTGGTTACGTCAGTACGCTAAAACAGAAGAAGAGCGTGATGAGGTATTTATTAGAGGTTTCTTAGGAAAAATGATTTTCTCTGGAGAAGAAGCTCTTAAAACTTCAAGAGTTTTATCTGGAGGAGAAAAAGTACGTTGTATGCTTTCTAGAATGATGATGGAGCGTGCTAACGTTTTAATGCTAGATGAGCCAACAAACCACTTAGATTTGGAGTCTATTACAGCTTTCAACAACTCATTGAAAAACTTTAAAGGTTCTGTAATCTTCACAACGCATGACCACGAATTCGCGCAAACTGTTGGTAACAGAATCGTAGAATTGACACCAAACGGAGTAATCGATCGTTACATGACATTTGATGAATACCTTGATGATGATAAAATTCAAGAACAAAGAAAGAAGATGTATAATCTTTAAATTTTTAAATTCCAATTTTAAAAATTCCAAATTCCAATTTTTGAACATGGAAACTTTGATAAAAGATAAATCATAAAGTTGATTTGCGTATTTTTGTCATTTCGACGAAGGAGAAATCTTCGCGAGAAGCTCGACAAAGATTGGACTTTGTTCTAAATCCATAAAAAAAATCCCAAACGCCAAGTTTTAAATTGGAATTTGGGATTTTTTTTATTGTTTATTTCACTACTATTTGCTTCCGAACATTTTAGCGAAAATCCAGATAATAATTGCAATAATAAAGATTACGATAAAAATCCCGAATCCCATTCCGGCTTTAAAAATGTCTCCTATAACTTCACAGCTTGTAAATGAAAATAGTATTACAAATACCATTAACAATCTTAGTATTTTATTTTGCATGACTCTGATGTTTTAAATTCACATTTAAAATTACTTCGCGAATCTGCTAAATGTGTTATAGAATTTTTTGGAAATGTTTTAGGATTTGGAGATTGATAATGTTACTCAAAATTTTCTTTAATCCAAAGAATGGATTTCTTTGAAATTTTCTTGTTAAATTTTAATCCTAATTCGCCATTATTGGATTGTGCAACTGATGTACTATTCGATTGAATATCTAAAAGTTTGGTAATTTCAAATCTTCCATTTTTCTCTACATATATATCTTGATCTCTTTTTAAAAGGATGTTTTCTACATTTACAATACAAATTTTATTGTCTTGAAAAAACTCTGTTGGTTTATATAAAAATTTTAAGTTTGCAGGTCTAAAATCAATTAATCCATAGTTAGTTATTGTTTTTCTCGCATCAGATTTAGATATGATATTATTTTCAATATCAAAATACAAATTAAAAAGTTGCCAAGTTGTCAAGAGACCTCTTTCATCACTCAAAGCATCTTCTGTTTGATGAGACGTAAATGGTGGATTTTGTCTGTTTAATGGGGGAAGATATCTTTGATGATTGACAATATACAATGCAAAAACATCAAATTTATTTCTCTCTCTGCATCTGCGGTGTTTTATTTTTGAAATTTGATTGCAATCAGAATCTGTTGATGTTCCACCAACTCCTTTGCATTCTATAATTAATAGTCCATTTTCTATTTCAATTTGAATATCTTCTTCTAAAATTTTTGATTCTTCTTTTGTTTGATCGTAATCAATGATGTTTTGGAAACCGAGCCATTTGAAGTACTCAATTAAAGATTCTACTAAATTATCTCCTGTCTCGGTCAATATATTTTGTAAAAATGAGAAGGTATTTAAATTCTCATCGATCTTAATTTGATTTTGATTTAATTTATATTCAAATTCTTCTTGAATTTTGTTTTTTTCATTTAATAATGCTTCATGATTAGGTAACCAATAATCTTTATTATTTTTCCATTCAAAAGTGCTAGAGTAAGGAAAAAGTTCTGGAAAAGAAGAAGGGGCAATTTTAGTTAGAAAGTCTTTTAAAAAAGCTCCTTTTTCTTTAATTTGAGGTAGCATAATTAAATTTTCAAACTCATTTGTTTCTAAAAATGAAACTATATCTCCATTCATATTTTTTATTAGTGGTAAATAATTCTCTTCTTCCACTAAATCATATCCTTTGTAATAAGTTGGGTGATGGAATGTTTGGTTGTAAACTGAATCTTTTAGGTGTTTTTCTAAAAGAGTTTTTAAGTCTGTATTAATTTCGCAAACTCTCATTTCTTTGCCAAATTTTTGAGTTGAAAATTGAATATAATCTCTAAAAGAGTAAATATTATGTTTTTCAATGTCCCCTCTATTATATGAGCGCTCTGATATTTCAACAAGTTCATATTCAATTTCATAAAAAGCACATGAGAAAACTAAAATTAAGTGTTTTCTGTTGGTTATTTTAGCTAGTTCATCTTTCAAAAATGTGCCAATCATTGGACGAGGATCAAACAGAGTTTGAGGGTAACTACTTAAAATAGAAGTTGAAGTTTTACCAGTATGGTTGGTCTTTAAATGATTACTGGGATTGTAATCTAAAGTTTTAGATCCTTCTAAATCTATTAATATGATGTCATATTCATGAAGATTGTCTGGTAAATCGTAGTTTAATAGTAATTCATGGTTTTTGTTATGTAAATTTGGAACTCTTATTTTTGAACCTATCGAACCATTGTATACAGTGAATCCGCATTTTTTTAATATATCAATATCTTCTTCTTTTAAATCTACAGAACATATTCTTGGTTGTTCAAATATTTTTGTTTCTTCTTTTTTATCTTGATTCATAGTTATATCTTTTATTTCTCCCTCTTTTTTTGATCGAAATAGTTTCATCTTTTGAGTTTGTTTTGGTTGGTAAGTTTATTTTTTCAGTAAAGAGATTATTTGTAATGTTATTCGCTAATATATAATTAAAATCACAATGAATTACTAAAAAAAGTATTAGTGAATTAAGAATGAAATTTTTGAATTTAAATTCTCAAATTAATTCATAAAAATATTTTCCACGCCCAACACCCCAACAAATAAAATCAGATTCCGTATATTTGCCCAACCAAACATTACAATCACTTATGAGTCAAAAAGTATTACTTAATTCGAAAGAAGTTACTATCATACTGCATCGTTTGGCTTGTCAGTTAATCGAAAAACATCTTGATTTCTCTGAAACTATTTTAGTTGGAATTCAGCCAAGAGGGGTTTTTTTAGCTGAACGTTTAAAACAAATATTAGAAAACGAATACAAGGTTCCTGAAATTTCTTTAGGATATCTGGATATCACTTTTTTTAGAGATGATTTCCGTCGTACTGATAAACCGCTTGAAGCCAATAAAACCCAAATCAATTTTATAGTTGAAGACAAAAAAGTCATTTTTATTGATGACGTTTTGTTTACAGGAAGAAGCATTCGTTCTGCCTTAACTGCCATTCAATCTTTTGGAAGACCTTCAGAAATTGAATTATTGGTTTTAATTGACAGACGTTTCAGCCGTCATTTACCAATTCAGCCTGATTACCGTGGCCGTCAGGTAGATGCTATTAATGGTGAAAAAGTAATTGTAAGCTGGAAAGAAAATGATGGTGAAGATGTTGTTCACCTAGTGACAAATTAGTTTAATCGGTTAACCGGTTAATTGTTTAATCGGAGAAACTCAATGATTAGACAATTAAAAATATAAAAAGTTGAACCGTTAAATCGGTTAACTGTTTAATCGCAAAGCAAACGATTAAACGATTAAACAAATAAACAGTTAAACATTAAACATGAAAGAATTAAGCGTAAATCATTTATTAGGAATAAAATATATCAATGAGAATGATATTAACCTGATTTTTGAAACGGCAGATCATTTTAAAGAAGTCATTAATAGACCGATTAAAAAAGTTCCTTCATTACGAGATATTACCATTGCCAATATTTTCTTCGAAAACAGTACCAGAACCAAACTCTCTTTCGAATTAGCGCAGAAACGTTTATCTGCTGATGTAATCAGTTTTTCTGCAGCTCAATCATCGGTTAAAAAAGGAGAGACTTTGATTGATACTGTAAATAATATCCTTTCGATGAAAGTGGATATGGTTGTAATGCGCCACTCTAATCCCGGAGCGGCTTATTTTTTATCTAAAAATGTCAAAGCGAGTATCGTAAACGCGGGAGACGGAGCGCACGAGCACCCAACTCAAGCTTTATTAGATAGTTATTCAATTAGAGAAAAACTAGGTGATGTTGCTGGAAAAAAAGTAGTTATTGTAGGCGATATTCTGCATTCGAGAGTTGCCTTATCCAATATATATGCTTTGCAGATGCAAGGCGCAGAAGTAAAAGTTTGCGGGCCAAAAACACTAATTCCGAGATATATTGAATCGCTTGGTGTTACAGTTGAACCAAATTTAAGAAAAGCCTTAGAATGGTGTGATGTTGCCAATATGCTTCGTGTACAAAACGAACGTATGGATGTGAATTTCTTCCCATCAACGCGTGAATACGCACAACAATATGGAGTAGACAAACCACTTTTGGACTCGCTTGGAAAAGAAATCGTAATTATGCACCCAGGACCAATCAATAGAGGAGTAGAGATTACTTCTGAAGTTGCTGATTCTGATCATTCGGTGATCTTGAATCAGGTGGAGAATGGAGTTGCGATTAGAATGGCGGTTATTTATTTGCTGGCTTCTAAGATACAGTAGTTTTTCAGTGTTCGGTTTTGAAATAAGTGTCACACTAAGCGAAGTCGAAGTGTTTTTTTAAACTAAACGTGCTTTGCAAACGTGGGCTTCGACTTCGCTCAGCCTGACAAACGTGAAATGTGAAACTTCAAACGTGAAACAGCAAAAAACAAAAAAACTTAGTAAATTAGCATAAATATAAGCCCTCAAAAATATAAAATGAAAGTAGATCAAAAAGGACATACCGTTACGATTAAAGATACGCAAGGAGATGTAAATGCTTTCTTGGAAAAAGTAACGCAACAATTTAAAACCTTTGAAAAACAAAATATTATAATCGATTTATCAGCTGATTCTAATATTTCAGAAAATGATTTAAAAGCTTTTTTACCGCTATCTAAAGCTCAGAAAAAAGCAAAAAAATCGTTTGTAATTGTAGCAACCGATCTTGATTTTAATGCTATTTCAGATAAATTGGTTGTAGTGCCTTCTCTTCTAGAGGCTCACGATATTATTGAAATGGAAGAAATCGAAAGAGACCTAGGTTTCTAATAATTAACAATTGATAATTAAAAATTAATAATTGTCAATTATCAATTTTTAATTGAGAAATGAAGTTAACTATACTTGGCTGTTATGCCGCAACTCCCAGAACACTTACTAATCCGACTTCGCAGGTTTTAGATATTAAGAACAGATTGTTTTTAATTGATTGTGGAGAAGGAACTCAGGTACAGCTTCGCAAAAACAAGATTAAATTCTCAAAAATTAATCACATTTTCATATCGCATCTTCATGGAGATCACTTATTTGGATTAATTGGAACTATTTCGACATTCTCACTTTTAGGAAGAACCACAGATTTACATATTTATGGTCCGAAAGGAATTAAGGAATTTGTTTTAATTCAATTGAAACTAACAGAATCTTGGACGACTTATTCTTTGTTTTTTCATGAATTAGAATCGAAAGAAAGTGAAGTCATTTTTGAAGACAAGAAAGTTATTGTAAAAACAATTCCGCTAAAGCATCGTGTTTACACAAATGGTTATCTTTTTCAGGAAAAACCAGATGAAAGAAAATTAGATGTTGAAGCTGTTCAGCGCTATAATATACATGTAGCGTATTATCAGAAAATAAAAAACGGAAGCGATATCACGCTTGATGATGGAACTGTAGTGGCGAATGCGAAACTTACTTTTGATCCGCCACCAGCCAAAAGTTATGCTTTCTGTTCTGATACAGTTTACAACGAAGAGATAATTCCGATTATTCAGAATACAGATATTTTATATCACGAATCGACATTTTTGGAATCTGAAGCAAGATTGGCAGAAAAAACACTCCATTCGACAGCAAAAGAAGCCGCAAATATTGCTTTAAAAGCCAATGTAAAACAGCTTATTTTAGGTCATTATTCAACTCGTTATGATGGTTTGGAGCCATTTAAAAAAGAAGCAGAAGCAGTTTTTCCAAACGTGCTTTTAGCAGATGATGGAGTGAGTTTTGAATTTTAAAGATGCTAAGATTCTAAGGTTCTAAGATGCTAAGTTTCTTATTGTAACTAGAAAGGCTTCGACTTCGCTCAGCCTGACAAACTTGAAACTTGAAACTTGAAACAAAATAAACTAAAATCAAAAACTATGAATGATTTAAGTAATTATAGAAAATCTTACGAGAAAAGTGAATTACTGGAAACTAATATTCCTGAAGATCCAATTAATCTTTTTAACCGATGGTTTCATGAAGTGGAAGATTTTGGTGGAAGTGGAGAAGTGAATGCCATGACAGTTTCGACAATTGGATTAGATGGTTTTCCGAAATCGCGTGTGGTTTTATTGAAGAAATTTTCTGAGGAAGGTTTTATATTTTATACCAATTACAATTCGGAAAAAGGGAAAGCAATAGAAGCTAATCCAAATGTTTGTTTGTCTTTTTTTTGGCAGGAAGCCGAACGTCAAGTGATTATTAAAGGAATTGCTCAGAAAACATCTGAAGTTATTTCAGACAATTATTTTGATTCTCGTCCTGATGGAAGTAAACTTGGAGCGATTGTTTCTCACCAAAGTGAAGTGATTCCTTCAAGAACATTTTTAGAAGAAAACTTAAAAAAACTAGAAACTGAGTTTGAGGGAAAATCAATTCCGAGACCTGAAAATTGGGGTGGCTATATTGTGACTCCACTACAAGTTGAATTCTGGCAAGGAAGACCAAATAGACTTCATGATAGGATTCGTTATACTAGTCAGTCAGATTTTTCTTGGAAGATTGAAAGGTTATCTTCGTAAACGTATTTTTACGTAGGAATTTTATATTTAAAATTAAAAAATAAGTGCATTTCATCGATTATTTTTGCACTTTAACGGTAAATTGAATACGTTTGGAATACAATAAAGCAAACGATATTTATTCAAAGATAAATTTAAAGGATTTGCCCCAACATTTACTTTAAACCGCTAAAATGCTGATGATTATGAAAAAGATTACGCGCACCATGTTGTTCATTGCGATTTTGTTCGCAATGAACGCATGTTCTGCTGATTCTGCCGAAGCAAGCTTGGATACTGCTACTCCAACAGAAACGCTTGTTGCAAATTACACATACAACGATACCGAAATAGAAACGATGAGACTGATAAACGAATACCGTGTGAGTATTGGTTTGAATGCCTTGGAAAGGATTAATCATATATCATTTAAATGTGAAGAGCATAATAAATATATGATTGCAAATAATGTTGTGGATCATAACGATTTTGTGGCAAGATCTAGTAATATGACTAGTGTACTGGGTGCAAAAAAAGTAGGGGAGAATGTTGCTTACAATTATAAAACTCCCGAAGCGGCTTTAAGAGCTTGGTTGGATAGTCCAGGTCACAAAGAAAATATAGTAGGAGATTATACTCATTTTGGATTGTCTGTAACGACAGATCCGGCTACAGGAAAAAAATATTATACTAACATATTTGTTAAGCTTTAAAGATTTATTGAACAGGTTGGTTTTTTAAAAGTCGTTGCGATTCATAGAATTACAACGACTTTTTAAATTAAAAAAAGCTGCCATTTTAGGCAGCTTTTTTTGTTTATTTATTGATAAGATTATAAAGCTGTGATAATAAATTCGCTTCGTCTGTTTGCCTGATGTTCTTCTTCTGTACAAGGTACACCATCGGCGCATTTGTTTACGAGCTCTGTTTCGCCATATCCTCTTCCAGTTAAACGTTTAGGAGAAACTCCATTTTTAACCAGCCATTGAATAGTTGATTTTGCTCTTCGATCAGATAAAGCCTCATTGTATTGATGAGAAGCTCGACTATCAGTATGTGAACGGATGTCTAATTTCATATTAGGATAATCGTTCAAAACAGCCAGTATTTTTTCTAGATCCAATGCAGCTTCTGTTCTAATATTTGATTTATCCAAATCGAAATAAATCATTTTAATTCCAAAACATTTTCCTAAGTCATCACCCACAGTAACTTTGCACGTTGCTTTTTCCAATGCAATTGGTAAGTTTGTTTTGCCGCTTGTTTTTTCGATCGTTACGCTTAGTTCTCTAGTTGTATATTCTGGTTTTTCGGCTCTTACGTAGTATGTTTTACCACATTCTACATCAAAAGAGTAAAGGCCGGAAGCATCTGCAACAGCAGAGTTTTTAAGATTCATCTGATCATCATACAAAGTTACCTTTGCACCAGGAAGCACATCTCCAGTTTCGGCATCTGTTATGGCACCATATAATTCCTGAACACATTTGAGTCTTCTTGTTTCTAAGAATTTATAGATATCATCAGAACCCTGCCCGCCATCTTTATTGGAAGAGAAGAAACCTCTTCTGGTTTCAGGGTCAATTATATAAGCAAAATCATCTTTTGGAGAATTGACATCTGCTCCTACATTTTGGATATCGCTTATTTTTCCATTTTTATCGATGTTGGCAACAAAGACGTCTAAACCTCCTAAGCCAGGATGTCCGTTAGAGGAAAAATAAATCTCGTTTTCAGAAGTTAAATAAGGATATGTTTCTTTTCCTTCTGTATTAATTGTATTTCCGAGATTTTCTGGCGGACCATAGCCGCCGTTAGCGTTGATGCTTACTTTATATAAATCGGATTCTCCAATTGAACCAGGCATGTCGGAAGCAAAATACAGTGTTTTTTCATCTGGGCTAAGAGCTGGGTGAGCCGTGCTATAATTATTGCTATTGAAAGGCAGCTCAGTAATATTGGTCCATTTATTATCTTTTCCCAGCTCTGCTTTGTAAAGTTTTACTAATGTGACTTTGCTTTCGTCTTTTCCTTTTTTGCCATCAATAAAGTTGTTTCTGGTAAAATAGACTGTTTTTCCATCTTTTGTAAAAACTGGAGAAGCCTCATGAAATCGGGTATTAATAGCCGATTTAAATTTGTTTACTTTAGATGTACCGCCCGTTGCAGGGTCCAAATCGGCATCATAAATATTAGTAAAATATTCTCCTGTCCACTTGTGTTTACGTTTTATGAAATTTCCGGTATCTCTTGCAGAGGCAAAGTAAATTTTGTTATTGTAAACGAATGATCCATAATCCGAGTACCTACTATTTATGCCCGCATCTTCTATCTGGTACCTCCCAGAATTTTCTTTTATCTTGTCCATATAGTTTGCATTTTCTTTATAGAGCTTTCCCCTATTGTCATTTTTTGAAATGGCATTAAAATCATCCAAAAGCTTATTGGCTTTAGCCATATCACCAGTTGATTTTAGGGATTGCGCATATCGAAAATAGTATTCTGGTTCGGGATTTGGATTCATTGCAAATAATTCGCCGTACCATTTTGCTGCGTTTTGAAAATCTGAATTAAAATAATAGGCATTTCCCAGTTTTTTAAACATGTCTTCAGATTTGTAGCCCTTATTGGCAACTTTTTCATAAATTTTTATTGCATCTACGTAGGCATAGCCATCATATTTTTTGTCTGCAGCATTTATTTTTGACTGCTGAGCATAACAGCTAAATGAAAAAGCGCCTATAATTGTAACGAAAAGTAGTGTATAGTTTTTCATGATACCTTATTTTTAGAAGAAACGAGGAGTTGTCATTTTGCCTTTGTTTGAGAAGAATTCATAACGAAGGAATATCTCATGTGAACCTGAATTGTAATTATTTAAATTGGTAGTTTCTCGATCATAGCCATACCCTAAATAAAGTCCGTCTGTAATCTGAAATCCTACCATAGCACTTAAAGAAGCGCTCCATCTATAGGCTGCACCAAGCATAAATTTATCATAGAACATGAAATTGGCAGATAGGTCTACCTGAAGCGGTGCCCCTTGAACCATTTTGGCTAAAATGGCGGGTTTAAATTTTACATATTCGTATTTGTCAAGATTGAATACATAACCTCCCATTAAATAATAATTGATTTTGTCTTTAAAAATTGCTACATCATTATCGTCGTAACGATTTGTTTCAATAAAATTAGGAACAGACAAACCAATGTATGCTTTGTTAGAATGCCAGTAAACTCCAGCACCCACATTTGGAGAGAATTTATTGTTTAAATCCTGAAACTGAGGATCTCCTTGATCTGCAGGATTTAATTTATTTACATCCAGATTGAAGATGTTTGCAGTTCCTTTAATACCAAATGAAAGTTTAAAATCGGCAGATGTCTGTATTGTATATGAAACATCAACTGAAATGTTGTTTTCATTTGTTGGCCCAATTTTGTCATTTACTAATGAAGCGCCTACACCTAGTTTACTATTATTTATAGGAGAGTTAACTGAAAAACTGCTTGTTTCTGGTGCTCCGTCGAGACCAACCCATTGGGTACGGTAAAGACCAAAAATACTAAGTGCTCCACGAGAACCTGCATAGGCAGGATTTATATTTATTGTGTTATACATATACTGTGTATACTGTGCATCTTGCTGTGAATACCCTGAACATGTAATTAACAGAATGACGAAGAAAAATAATTTTGTTCTCATAGTAGATTTTATTTAATAATTACTATTGACTATTTAAATCATTGAATTTCAATGTGTTCTATTCAAAATTAATCAAATTTTTCGGATTTTTTTAACACCTTGTAAACAACTAGTTTACAAGGTGTTTTAATTACTATTTGGATAGATATAAATATCCGTCTAATTTATGTTCTTGAACATTGTTGTTTCCATCCAGAGATTTATAGTTAATAATGTAAAAATAAGTTCCAGTTGGTAGTCCGTCAGACTGCTTAACAGTTGTTCTTCCTCTTGAAGTTCCATCAAAAGCATTTGTTGTATTATTATAGTTTGTAGTTTCAAAAACTAAAACTCCCCAGCGATTGTATATTTCGACAGAATTGCCAGGATAACAAGTGGTGTCATCGATATTGTCAATTTTGAAGAAATCATTTATATTGTCGCCATTTGGAGAAAAAGCATTATGTACTAAGACATTACCACAAGCTAGAACTTTACAGTCATCATTGACTTCCATATTTAATATGATGCTTCTCGGACATTTTTCGTCAGCTATTATATATTCAAAAGCATAATTGCCTAATGCTAAACCAAATGGATTAAGAACACTTCCCTGAAGCGCATTAGTATTATTTCTATCTTGCCATACTCCAGTTAATGGACTTCCCTGAGGAAGTAGGCTGTTCAAGTTAACTAATGTCGAATCATCAGTACATGCTGTGCCGCTTACTTCTACAACACCATTTGGAATTACTGTAATAGTAACAGTTGCAGAATCACAATTTTGAGAACTTAATTTATCACAGATTGTGTAGCTGTAAATATAAGTGCCAGCAGGTGTTAAGCTTGATACATTCACATTTCCAGACGCATCAACAGTGATGTTTGGATCTGTTTTAGTATTGTTTCCTTCGGCTAGAAGGGTAAAGCTTACTAATTCTAGTGTTACAGGAGTTTTTTCTTTAAAATCATTGCTTAATATATTGCCAACCAGACCAAAAGTGTTACATCCAATATTATTATAGGTGTCGTCATTTGCAATTACAGAAGAAATTACAGTAACAGTTACGATGGCAGTATCGCAGTTTCCAAAATCAGCTTTTTCGCAAATTTGGTATGTTAATGTGTAAGTTCCGCCTTGCGTATTTGGTGCGACAGTTACAGATCCGTCAGGGTTTAGTGTTAATGAACCTGTTGGGTCGGCAACAGCAGTTGTTAATGTAACATCATTTATGTTTACTGTAGAACCATTTAATGTATCGTTAGTTAAAACATTAATCACATTAGTTTGTCCTGACTCTCCAATTATTGGTGCAGGAGTATCATCATTTGCTACAATAGCAAATGTTGGTCTAGCAGTACAGAAAGGATCTGCAGGAGGATAGCTAACTGTGATAGTTTGACTAGGATTTAGAGATAGGGTCACATTTGCTGTTGGACGTAATTTTTCAAATCCATCAGCTCCTTCAATCCATCTGTTGTTCTCAAAAATCCAGCCTGGCCAGTCAATTCCTTTTCCTTGATCATCTACTACAGCTCCTGGCCATAGTACACGTCCGCTTAATGGCAGATCGGTCATTGTTGTTATTACATTGTTATTGCTGTCTGCCCATGCAATGGTCACGCCATTTACAGGAGTAAAGTTTCCTGGAGTTACTGTATAGTCAAGATATGGTACATCATTTACGCATATCGATGTTGCAGTAACAGTCATTACAGGAGCTTCTATTGTAACGGTAACAGTAGCAGTGTCGCAGTTATCTGTCTGATCGGCTTCGCAGATTTGATATACCATTGTTAATGTCCCTACTGGAGCATTTGGCAGTACATCAACTGAACCATCAGCATTTAATTGTAAAAACTCGTTTGGAGTTACAGTTGTTATGATTACATCAGATGCAGTTATAGCATTTCCTTCTAAAGTATCATTTGGCAATACATTTAATACATTAGTAGTAGTATGGTTTACGCCTGCAATCGGACCTGCGCTGTCATCATTAGCTACAATGTCTTTGTATTCTTTACAGCTTACTCCGAAATCAAGATCTAAATGAACTAAATCTTCTGGTGTAACTGTCACGACATAGCCGCTTTCTGTTGTTGTTTTGCAAACGGTATGCAATTGTGCTTTACTTGCTTTACCTGCAATATTTTTACCTGATATTGAAGGAATAACTTTTACCAAACCAGTAAATCCTAAGTTTGCAGCCATAGTGTCGAAATTTGCATCTCTTACCAATTTTACTGTATATTGTCCATAAGGATTTTCACTTTCTGGACGGTCTCTCCAGTATCCTGCAATTCCTACAATAATATCTTTGTGGTATCCATTTGGACCATCGACAATTACATTTGGACTAAGTGCATTTCCGAAACCACCAGCATTTAACTCACCGACATTTAGAGGGCCAGTATAGCTTCCGTCTCCATTAAGATCGATCCATTCCCATAAGCTGTAGTCAACAGCTCCATTTGAGTCTGGAATATTTTTAGTAATAGTACCATCGTTATTAGCGTCGTACCATTCATCTTGAATTCCGTTGCTATTGGTATCGTACCAAACATAATCTCCAAGAACAGGAAGTGTTGAAGCTCCATATTGGAAGTTATGAACTTGGAAAGCACATTCTTCTAGAGTAGTAAAGAATAAACTAGTGTCAACAGGGTATAATTGATATGCACTATTTAAATTAGCATCTTGTACTTGTACCAAATAACTTCCGGCTGGCATTCCTGTGAAACTGTACATTCCGTCTGCACCTGTAATACGCATTTGTATTGGTCCTGTAGTTGTTCCCTGAGGAATCAATGTTACAGGTACATTTGCAAGAGGAGTGTTAGTATCTACATTTATGATTTGGCCAGATATTTTAACTCTATAATTTGGCTCTGTAATTACCACTGTTGCAGTTGCTGTACAAATTTCATTTTCAGTATTTACTGAAGATGTTGCAGTAAGTGTATAGGTTCCAGCTGGCAGATTAGTATTTCCAACCACCTCATTATTTTGATTGGTAATAACTACAGTAGCTCCAGCAGTGCTGGTAACTGCAATAGAACCATCGCTTTCTCCTTGACAGCTTACATTTGTAGCAATGCCACTTACAGAAACTTTATTTTCAACTGTAAAGGTTTGAACTAATTCAGTTTTATTACCTGCACAGTCTGTTAAAGTGTAAGTTCTGGTTAAGATGTAAGATGCTCCATTACATCCAGTTCCTCCATTATTAGTGTCACTTACTGTGATATTTACAGCTCCTGAGCAATTGTCTGTGGCATCTTTGATGTCATCTGGACTTCCTGCTGGAATGTCTGCGGCACTTTGTAGATTAGCAACATCTGCTGGTGCAGTGCCTGTTGGAGGTGTAGTATCTCTTACTGTTATAATTTGAGTATAAGAAACTGAATTTCCTCCACAATCACTTGTAGACCAGTTACGAGTTAAGGTATATTCTGTACCGCATTCGTTTTTAATATCGCTTTTAGTTTCACTGAAAACAATTGGTAAGTTTCCATTGCAATTGTCAGAAGCTTCCATATTAAATGGCTCTGGAACTGCGTCACAAGAAACTGTAATATCTACAGGAAGTTCACCAGCGAAAGTTGGGTTTGTAGTATCCTGAATTGTGATCACCTGAGTAAATGTATCAGATATGTTACCACAGTTATCTTTTACTGTCCAAGTATTGGTGTAAGTTCCTGCATTTGCACAGCTTTCAGAGGCAACAAATGATCCGCTTACTTTTTCGATGTTTAGAACATCTGAATCGCATAAGTCAGAAGCTGTAGGGAACTGAGCTTGAGCAGTGGCAAGAGCTTCCGCATCACTGCATTCCAAAGTTACATCTAGAGAACCAGCAACGGTATTCCATGTTGGTGCTGTAGTGTCTTGAATAGTGATTACTTGAGTGAAAGTGTCAGAAGTATTTCCGCAGTCATCTTTAACTGTCCAAGTGTTGGTGTAAGTTCCTGCATTTCCGCATCCTTCAGAAGCTACAAATTGTCCGCTTACTTTCTCAATGTTTAGAACATCAGCATCGCATAAGTCAGAAGCTGTAGGGAACTGAGCCTGAGCAGCTGCAAGTCCTTCTGCATCACTACATTCTAAAGTCACATTTAAAGTGCCAGCAACGGTATTCCATGTTGGCGCTGTTGTGTCTTGAATAGTGATTACTTGAGTGAAAGTATCAGAAGTATTTCCACAGTCATCTTTCACAGTCCAAGTGTTGGTGTAAGTTCCTGCATTTCCGCATCCTTCAGAAGCTACAAACTGTCCGCTTACTTTTGTTATGTTTAGAACATCAGCATCGCATAAGTCAGAAGCTGCTGGGAATTGAGCTTGAGCTGAGGCAAGACCTTCTGTGTCATTACATTCTAAGGTTACATTTAAAGCGTCTGCAACAGTTGTCCAAGTAGGAGCAGTTGTATCCTGAATTGTGATTACTTGAGTGAAAGTGTCAGAAGTATTTCCGCAGTCGTCTTTCACAGTCCAAGTGTTGGTGTAAGTTCCTGCATTTCCGCAACCTTCAGAAGCTACAAACTGACCGCTTACTTTTGTGATGTTTAGAACATCTGAATCGCATAAGTCAGAAGCTGCTGGGAATTGGGCTTGAGCAGTGGCAAGACCTTCTGCATCGCTGCATTCCAAGGTCACGTTTAGAGAACCTGCTTGTGTTGTCCAAGTAGGAGCAGTTGTATCCTGAATTGTGATTACTTGAGTGAAAGTGTCAGAAGTATTTCCGCAGTCATCTTTCACAGTCCAAGTGTTGGTGTAAGTTCCTGCATTTCCGCAACCTTCAGTGGCAACGAACTGACCGCTTACTTTTGTGATATTTAAAACATCAGCATCGCATAAGTCAGAAGCTGCTGGGAATTGAGCTTGAGCAGTGGCAAGACCTTCTGCATCGCTGCATTCTAAAGTCACGTTTAGAGAACCTGCTTGTGTTGTCCAAGTAGGAGCAGTTGTGTCCTGAATGGTGATCACCTGAGTGAAAGTATCAGAAGTATTTCCGCAGTCATCTTTTACAGTCCAAGTGTTGGTGTAAGTTCCTGCATTTCCGCATCCTTCAGAAGCTACGAACTGTCCGCTTACTTTTGTGATGTTTAGAACATCAGCATCGCATAAGTCAGAAGCTGCTGGGAATTGAGCTTGAGCAGTGGCAAGACCTTCTGCATCGCTGCATTCCAAGGTCACATCTAGAGAACCTGCCTGTGTTGTCCAAGTTGGCGCTGTTGTGTCCTGAATGGTGATCACCTGAGTGAAAGTGTCAGAAGTGTTTCCGCAGTCGTCTTTCACAGTCCAAGTGTTGGTGTATGTTCCTGCGTTTCCGCATCCCTCAGAAGCCACGAACTGTCCGCTTACTTTTATGATGTTAGAAACATTTGAATCGCAAAGGTCAGAAGCAGCAGGGAACGTTGCTTGGGCGTTTGCAAGTCCAGTTGCATCGCTGCATTCTAAAGTTACATTTAAAGCTGTTGGAGCAGTTGTCCAGGTTGGAGCAGTTGTGTCTTGAATGGTGATTACCTGAGTAAAAGTTCCAGATGTATTACCGCAGTCATCTTTTACAGTCCAAGTGTTGGTGTAAGTTCCTGCATTTCCGCATCCTTGTGAAGCTACGAACTGTCCGCTTACTTTTGTGATGTTTGAAACATCGGCATCGCAAAGATCAGAAGCTGTTGGGAACTGTGCCTGAGCAGCAGCAAGTCCAGCAGTATCGCTGCATTCTAAAGTTGCATTTAGAGAGCCTGCCTGTGTTGTCCAAGTTGGCGTTGTTGTGTCCTGAATGGTGATCACCTGAGTGAAAGTATCAGAAGTATTTCCGCAGTCGTCTTTTACAGTCCAAGTGTTGGTGTAAGTGCCTGCATTTCCGCATCCTTCAGAAGCTACGAACTGTCCGCTTACTTTTGTGATGTTTAGAACATCAGCATCGCATAAGTCAGAAGCTGTTGGGAACTGTGCCTGAGCAGCAGCAAGTCCAGCAGTATCACTGCATTCTAAAGTTGCATTTAGAGAGCCTGCCTGTGTTGTCCAAGTTGGAGCAGTTGTATCTTTAATTGTGATTACTTGAGTAAAAGTTCCAGATGTATTACCGCAGTCATCTTTTACCGTCCAAGTGTTGGTGTAAGTTCCTGCATTTCCGCATCCTTGAGAAGCTACGAACTGTCCGCTTACTTTAGTGATATTTGAAACATCAGTATCGCAAAGGTCAGAAGCTGTTGGGAACTGAGCCTGAGCAGCAGCAAGTCCAGCAGTATCACTGCATTCTAAAGTTACATTTAAAGTGCCGGCAACAGTATTCCAAGTAGGAGCAGTAGTGTCTTGGATTGTGATCACTTGAGTGAAAGTATCAGAAGTATTACCGCAGTCATCTTTTACAGTCCAAGTGTTGGTGTAAGTTCCTGCATTTCTGCATCCTTGAGAAGCTACAAACTGACCGCTTACTTTAATGATATTGGTTACATCGGCATCGCACAAGTCAGATGCTGATGGAGACATTCCTTGAGCTATAATAAGTCCAGCTGCATCGCTGCACTCTACAGTTGTATTTAGCGAACCAGCAGCAGTTGTCCAAGTTGGCGCAGTAGTATCCTGAATTGTGATTACCTGAGTAAAAACGGAGGAAGTGTTGTTGCAGTCGTCTTTTACCGTCCAAGTATTGGTGTATGTTCCAGCATGTCCGCATCCTTGAGATGCTACAAACTGTCCGCTTACTTTAGTGATGTTTGAAACATCAGTATCGCAAAGGTCAGTGGCTGTTGGAAACTGAGCTTGTGCAGCTGCAAGTCCTGCAGCATTACTGCATTCTACGGTTGCATTTAAAGAACCAGCAGCAGTTGTCCAAGTTGGCGCAGTAGTGTCTTGGATTGTGATTACCTGAGTAAAAACGGAAGAAGTGTTATTGCAGTCGTCTTTTACCGTCCAAGTGTTGGTGTAAGTTCCGGCATTTGCACATCCTTGAGAAGCTACAAACTGTCCGCTTACTTTAGTTATGTTTGAAACATCGGCATCGCACAAGTCAGAAGCAGTTGGAAACAAAGCTTGAGCAGCGGCAAGTCCTGCAGCATTGCTGCATTCTACGGTTGCATTTAAAGAGCCGGCAGCAGTTGTCCAAGTTGGTGCAGTAGTATCCTGAATTGTGATTACCTGTGTGAAAACTGTTGAAGTGTTATTGCAGACATCTTTAGCGGTCCAAGTGTTGGTGTAAGTTCCAGAATTGGCACAAGTTCCAGCGGCGAAAGTTCCGCTCACTTTAGTATAGGTTACAGTTCCACCGCAATTGTCTGTGGCTACAGGAGCCTGATTTTGTGCAGCTGTCAATCCTGCTGCATCGCTGCATTGCAAAGTAACATTTAAAGCGCCTGCTTGAGTTGTCCAAGTTGGAGCAGTCGTGTCTTGAATAGTTATCACCTGAGTAAAAACTGTTGAAGTATTATTGCAGACATCTTTAGCGGTCCAAGTGTTGGTGTAAGTTCCAGAATTGGCACAAGTTCCAGCGGCGAAAGTTCCGCTCACTTTAGTATAGGTTACAGTTCCACCGCAATTGTCTGTGGCAACAGGAGCCTGATTTTGTGCTGCTGTCAATCCTGCCGCATCGCTGCATTGCAAAGTAACATTTAATGCACCTGCTTGAGTTGTCCAAGTTGGCGCAGTCGTGTCTTGAATAGTGATCACCTGAGTGAAAACTGTTGAAGTATTATTGCAAGCGTCTTTAGCGGTCCAAGTGTTGGTGTAAGTTCCAGAATTGGCACATGCTCCAGCGGCGAAAGTTCCGCTCACTTTAGTATAGGTTACAGTTCCACCGCAATTGTCTGTGGCAACAGGAGCTTGATTTTGTGCTGCTGTCAATCCTGCCGTATCGCTGCATTGCAAAGTCGCATTTAAAGCGCCTGCTTGAGTTGTCCAAGTTGGAGCAGTAGTATCGTTAACAGTTACTATTTTTTCACAAGTAGAACTGCATCCATTTAAAGTAGTAGTTAATAATAATTTAAACGTTGTATTACAAGTGGAGCCAGCTTGAACAGTTACGTTCTGTAAATTTGTAGCAGATGTAATTGTCGCACCATTTGCAGTTGCCGGAGGCAAAGACCACGAATAGCTCGTCATACTGGCTGGAGCCGCAAAAACATTAGAAGAAGATAAACATACAGGACCACTAGTACCAGTAATAGAACAAGCAGTTGGAGTATTTACCGTTACGGTTGCTTCACTTGTCGCAATATTACTTCCAGAGCATAAACCTGAATTAGAAAATATTGCTCTGAATTTTGTGGTTTGTGTTAAACTACCTGTATTGTAAGCTGTTAAGCCTACAGTATTAGCAATATCTACCCACACTGAAAAAGGGGCAATAGATGATTGCCATTTAATTACATTAGAACCAGCATTGAGACCTGTTAGTGTTAAAGCAGCACTAGCTCCTGAACATATAGTTGAGTTTGGTCCAACAGTTCCTTTTAGTGGAATTCCAAAAGTAAGTGGAGTATTAGTACATAGACTTGAATTAGGTGAGTTACCACTAACAGAAGCTAATTTTGTAACGTTAATTACACCAGGATTATTGGGATCACAAATGTTAATTCCCAAGCTTCCAAAAGGAACATTAAACTCTAAAAATGTAGCACCAGAATTACAATTGGCCTTACCTGCCTGAGCAGCAAGACCCGCAGGGATAACATTAGTTTGAGTTTTAACATTGCCATTTCCTGTATATAAAGTAAAACCACTTCCGTTAGAATTAATTTCTAAGATATACTCAGCGCCAGCTACACTAATAGTTCCTCCAAAAGAATCTGATGTTAATCCTGTTGCTGGATTATTATCAGTATCTAAGTACAATCTAAAAAGTGCCGAACCACCATTCCCAATATCCATACCTAATCTTAAAACTTGATTTTGGGTATCAACTTTAGCACGAATCGTCCCAATGTTGCATGTTGAAGAAGGGTTAGCTAATAATACTGTGCTGTAAACCGTTCCAGTCGCATATTCATCACCAACTGCACCTGGACCAGGGCAGTAATTGCCATCATATGTGTTTTGAGAATAGCCACTTGTAGTAAATATTAAAAGCAACGTAATATAAACGCATTTAATATTAAAATTAATATTCGTTAAAAAAGTAATGTTTTTCATAATCTCTAATTTTTAATCTTTAGTAAATTTTATTTTGAGATTCTTGAGTTATAATCCGTTTTAATTGATTATAAATTGCCGAGGCTGTTCTTGGTAAAAATTATAATATTGACTTAAAAAATTGGCTTGTAGAAAAAATGAGTGTTTTTGATTTTTTTTTAAGTTTTAGGTTAATGTTCAGTAAAAATCTCAAGAAGATGGAAAAACTGTTCTATTCATTTAAATGGGACAAATAGGTTATTAATCACATCGTGCATTTCTAACAAAAAAATAACTTACAATTTTGACACTTTTTAGGACCTTTCAAGTGACACTTTTTTATTCTTATAAATTGTTTCTCTGTTTTGTGATATATTTAATATTTTAACAGAATCAAAGTTATATTAGAGTTTTTCTAATATGATTTTTTTATCTGTAACTAACCTAAAAACTCGTTGAAGTGTTGTTTTTTTATCAAGAAATGACCCAAAAACACTTTTTTTTAACTCAAAAAAGTAGAATTTTTCTTCTCCTTTTTTTGCTTTATTCACGATATTAAGTTTCTTTGTAGTGTATTAAATGATTAATAATCAGGTATTTAGTTAATTTTTTAGAAGATTAAAGAATATCGACTAAATACTAATTTTATAGATGAAGTACATAAAATGACAAAAAGTGACTTTTCTAATTTTTGTAGTCCAAAAATTTTACAGGGCATTTATTCTTGTTAAAATTTTGTTATAATGTTAACGGAAATAAAAAAAGGAAAAGGTTTAAAATTTCTTTTGTAAATTAGAACTTAATTAAAAAATGACCTGCAACTCAGGTTTTTAAAAATTGCTACTTATGAAAAATCTTATATTAATTCGTCATGCCAAATCTAGCTGGGAAGCACCACTGAAAGATTTTGATCGTCCATTAATGAAAAGAGGAATTTTAGATGCGCATGATGTTTCATTAAATATTTCAGAGTATCTTCCTAAAACGTATATTATTTGGAGCAGCACAGCCGCGAGAGCCACAGAAACCGCTTTAATTTTTGCGCAAAACATATCTTATCCATTAGAAAGCATCATTTTTAGAGATGATCTGTACACTTTTGATGAGAAGCAGCTCGAAAAAGTTATTAAATCGTGTGATAATAGTTTTGAAAGCGTTATTCTTTTTGGACATAACGAGGCTATTACAAATTTTGTTAATAAATTTGGGGATGTTTTTATAGAAAATGTACCAACTTCGGGCTTTGTATCGTTACAGTTTGATGCCGAAAGTTGGGACACGATCCATAAGGGCAAAACACATAAAACTATTTTCCCCAAAGATTTAAAATAATTACAGTGTACGAACAGAAATATATCGATAGAGAAAAAAGCTGGTTAGCGTTTAATGCGAGAGTGCTTCAGGAAGCAGCAGACAATACAGTACCACTTTTAGACAGACTGCGTTTTGTTGGAATTTTTTCAAACAACTTAGATGAATTTTTTAGAGTTCGGTACGCGGCCATTCGACGATTAAGTCTTTCAGGTATTTCTGGTGAAAAATATTTAGGAGGTATTTCTGCGCATCAATTAATTAAAGATATTACCGAAATTGTAATTCAACAACAGTCTGAAAGTTTGCGTATTCTTGGAAACATTGAAGCAGAACTAGAATCTGAAAATATTTTTATTATCAATGAAAAACAGATTACACCAAAACAAGAGTGTTTCTTAAAGGACTTTTATACCCAAAAATTAAGTCCAGAACTAGTGACCATCATTTTAAATGATTTGGCTGTTTTTCCAATTCTAAAAGATACTTTAGGCTATTTGGCAGTTCGTTTAGAATTAGCAAATGATGAGGTTCGTTATGCTTTAATTGAAATTCCAAAAAATATCAACAGATTTGTCGTTCTTCCTTCTGAAGAAGAAAAACAATATGTTATTTTAATAGATGATGTTATTCGTTTTAAACTGAAAAACATCTTTAATATATTTGATTACAAGAGCGTTTCTGCTCACATGATCAAAATTACGCGTGATGCACAATTGGATATAGATAGTGATTTGAGTAAAAGTATGCTTGAAAAAATTGCTTCGTCTGTAAAAGATCGCCGAATAGGAGAACCTGTTCGTTTTATTTACGATAATTTAATTGAAGAAGATACCCTGCAATTTTTCTTGGATAAAATGAAAATTGTAGAAACAGATAGTATAATTCCAGGAGGAAGATATCATAATCGTCGCGATTATATGAGTTTTCCAAATCTTGGTAGATACGATTTGTTGTACAAGCCAAACGAACCGTTACCAGTTCCTGGCTTGAATCTTGAAGGGAGTATTCTTGAAAAAATCTCTAAAAAGGATTATTTGGTGCACGCGCCTTACCAGTCATTCTCCTATCTGACTAAGTTTTTGCGCGAAGCGGCTTTAGATCCAAAAGTTACAAGCATTAAAATTACCTTATATCGTTTAGCTAAGAATTCACAAATTATCAGTTCGCTGATAAATGCAGCCAAAAACGGCAAAAGGGTAGTAGTGCAAATCGAACTTCAAGCACGTTTTGATGAAGCTTCGAATATTTCGTATGCAGAACAAATGCAGACAGAAGGAATCGAGCTTATTTTTGGTATCAAAGGATTGAAAGTGCACAGTAAGATTTGTGTAATTGAAAGAACGGAAGAAGGTAAAAACCGTCGTTACGGATTCATTTCAACTGGAAACTTCAACGAAGCAACAGCAAAAATTTATACCGATGTAACACTTTTTACTTGCCACCAAGGAATCTTAAAAGACACATCAAAAATATTTGAGTTTTTTGATATTAATTATAGAGTACACAGATACAAGCATTTAATTGTATCGCCTCATTACACGAGAACCAAATTCATCAAACTTATTGATCGTGAAATTCTTCATGCATTGGCAGGTAGAAAAACGCATATTAAATTAAAAATGAATAGTTTGTCCGATTTTAAAATGATCGATAAATTATACGAAGCAAGTAATGCTGGAGTGAAAATTCAGCTTCAGGTAAGAGGAATATGTTCTCTAATTCCGGGAATTCCAGGTATGAGCGAAAACATCGAAGCCATAAGTATTGTAGACAATTACTTAGAACATTCGAGAGTTTACATTTTCGGAAATGCTGGTTTGACCGAAGTTTACATTTCGTCTGCCGATTTTATGACTAGAAATCTTGACGGCAGAGTCGAGGTAACCTGCCCGATTTATGATCTTGAAATCAAAAAGGAATTGATTGATAACTTTAATATTGCCTGGAAAGGAAATGTAAAAGTGAGATATCACTCCTATAAATTAGATAATAAATATAAGCCCAAAAATCATCATGCGCCATTTAGAGCACAATTTGAAACCTATAAATATTATCAGAATAAAGTAGCTATACTTGAAGAGGTTCCTCAAAAAGTAAATTAATAATAAATACCAATTTCAAATCATAAAGTGAGCATGATTAATATTAGGAAGTTCGCAGCGATAGATATCGGTTCAAATGCCATGAGGCTTTTGATTGCTAACGTTGTTGAACAAGAAGGCAAAGAACCGCAGTTTAATAAAAGTTCCCTTGTTCGTGTGCCAATTCGTTTAGGACAAGACGCCTTCACGGTTGGAGAAATTTCACCAGAAAATATAGATCGAATGGTAGATGCCATGAAAGCATTCAACCTTTTGATGAAAGTACATAAAGTAGAGCGTTATATGGCATTTGCGACTTCTGCAATGCGCGAAGCCTATAATGCAAAAGAAGTTGTGGCTTTAATTAAGAAAAAAGCCGACATAAAAATCGAGATCATCGACGGTAAAAAAGAGGCGGCAATTATTGCTTCTACAGATTTGCATCATTTAATTAAATCTGACGAAACTTATCTTTTTGTAGATGTTGGAGGTGGAAGTACCGAGTTTACCTTATTCTCTGACGGAAAAATGATTACGTCAAGATCTTTCAAAGCAGGAACGGTTCGTTTACTTAATAATATGGTGCACGATTCAGTTTGGGATGAAATAGAAAAATGGATTAAAACCAATACAGCAGATTACGATGAGGTAACGCTGATAGGTTCTGGAGGAAACATCAATAAGTTGTTTAAAATGTCTGGAAAACAGCAGGAAAAACCGCTTTCGTACATTTATGTTAACTCACAGTACGCATTCTTAAATTCATTGACTTACGAACAGAGAATTGCCGAATTAGGATTGAACTCCGACCGTGCCGACGTGATTATTCATGCCACTCGTATTTATCTGAATGCTATGAAATGGAGTGGTGCGCGCCAGATTTATGTTCCTAAAATCGGACTTTCTGATGGTATCGTAAAAGCAATGTATTACGGTAAAATTTAATATTATTTTTTTTAATGAATAAAGGCAGACTAGAAGCTTTTAGTGATGGCGTTTTGGCAATCATTATAACAATTATGATTTTGGAAATTAAAGCGCCGCAAGGACATGAATTTGCAGATTTAAAACCGCTTATTCCAAAGTTTTTAAGTTATGTTTTGAGTTTTATTTACGTTGGAATATACTGGAATAATCATCATTATTTACTCCATGGTTTATCAAAAGTAAACGGAAAAGTATTGTGGAGTAATCTGCACTTTTTGTTTTGGCTGTCTTTAATTCCCGTTTCTACCGCTTGGATGGGGGAGCATAATTTTGAGAAAGCTGCAATGACAATGTATGGTGTTGTGTTGCTTCTCTCGGCAATCTCTTATATTATTTTGCAATATACTATAATGTGCAGTGAAGGAAGTAATTCTGCTTTAAGAAAAGCACTTAACAAAGATTATAAAGGTAAAATCTCCTTAGTTCTATACGTTATCGGAATTGTTACGGCATTCTTTAACCAGTGGGTTTCTGGAGCAGCTTATTTTACAGTTGCTATGTTATGGCTTATTCCAGACAAAAGAATCGGAAGGATTTTTTCTTAAAATGAATAGTTTATGAAAGCTGTTTTTCAGTCCATTCAAGATTTCTCTGCTGACGAATTAAGTCTTTTAGATAGTTTGATAACATTTCGAACATTAAAAAAAGGAGAACTTCTATTGGCTGAAAATCAAGTTTGCAACGAAATAGTTTTTATCGAAAAAGGAATTCTCCGTTCCTTTTTCGTCAATCATAAAGGCGATGAAATCACCAATTGTTTTGCTTTCGAAAACGAATTTATGGCTTCTTTTGCCAGTTTTATCACAGAAGAAAAAGCAGAAGAAAACATTCAGGCTCTTACCGATACTCAATTACAGATTCTAAATAGAAAAGCTCTAGAAAAACTCTACCAATCAGGGTTTAACTGGCAGGAAACAGGCAGAAAATTAACCGAATTAGAATTTGTAAATCTACACAAAAGAATGGTTTCTTTTCAGAAACTATCAGGGGCACAGCGCTACGAAGAACTTTGCCAAAACCATCAAAAGTATATTCAGTTAATTCCTTTGCAATATTTGGCTTCTTATCTAGGAATTACCCCAAGACATTTAAGCCGAATAAGAAAAGTGGTTGTTTGATAAATTGAGTTTTTTAGATTAAAAATCCTTTTAATCTATTTAATCTGTGGCAAAAACACTTTTCAGGACATTTGTCTAGTAAAAGAAAATGTACTAATAGTATTTTTGAAAAAACGTAAACATGAAAAAAATACTGATTATAAACGGACATCCAAACGCGGAAAGCTTCAATTTCGGAATTGCAGAATCGTATCAAAAAGGCGCCGTTGCTTCTGGTGCACAAGTAGAAACCATCACAATTGCTAATTTAAAATTTAGTCCAAATCTCAAATTTGGTTATCAGAAAAGAACCGATCTAGAACCAGATTTATTAGAATCTTGGGAGAAAATCAAAAGAGCCGATCATTTAGTTTGGATTCATCCCGTTTGGTGGGGCGGACTTCCAGCGATAACAAAAGGATTTATTGATCGTTTGTTTTTGCCGGGAATGGCATTTGAATATCGCGAAAATTCGGTTTGGTGGGATAAATTGCTAAAAGGCAAAACAGCTCACATTATCACAACCCTAGATCAGCCGAGCTGGTATTATAGATTGTTTTTTGGAAGACCTAGCGTGAATCAATTAAAGAAATCTACTTTGGAATTCTGTGGTATAAAACCAGTAAAAGTAAGCTACGTAGGAATTGTAAAAGGTTCGACCGAAGAACAAAGGAAAAAATGGCTAGATAAAGTTTACAATTTCGGGCTTAAAAATAAATAGTTTTTTGTTCGCTACGACTCGAGCGATAGCGAATTGGCGAAGTAAATCCAGTAAATTATTAAATAGTATTAATAAAGGAAAAAAAATCGTGAAAATTCGAGAAATTCGTGGCTAACAAAAAAATTAATCCTTCAAATCTAATCCAAATGTTGAACGCAAAAGCTCAATGTTTGGGTTGATTTCTAAGAAACGATTATATCTATCTTGATTATTATAAGTTCGTTTTGTTTCAGCCTGCTCGTTTACAATTACTTCAATTGTAATGTCGTGATTATGCAAATGACCTTTTAAATGCCCCAATAAACCATTCATCTGACTTTCGAATTCTAGTTTAGAACCTTCATTTGGCAGTTCATAAGAAATTGTGGTTCCGTTTAGAACAGGATCGCTGATCAATAGAATAGATTCCATAATTCTAAGCCCTTTTTGTCCTAAGCGTTCTGCATATTTGTTCCAATGAAGACGCATATCGGTTTCATTAAACTCTTCAGTAGGTAAAACAGAAGATGGTTTAACATACGATTTACTGCTTGCTTCCAATTCTTTTTTCTTGCGGATACTAGCAAGAGAAAAAGCAGAAACTTTAGGAGCGCCGCTTGTATCTGCCTTTGGAACTTCTGGAGCCTGAACTTTTGGAGTTTCAGCAACTTGTTCTGGTTGAGGAATGGCAACTTTAGTTTCAGTTGCAGCTTGAGAAGTTTGATTTTCAATTGCAACAGAACTTTCGATTTTCGATTTTGGACTTTGAACTTCAACTATAGAATAGCCTCCGTTTTTAAAGTAAACGGGTGGAATTATGAATTGCTCAACTTTTTTTTTTCTCCATCAAAGTTGATAGAGGCCAGTTGCATCAAACATAATTCAACTAAAAGACGTTGATTCTGACTTAATTTGTATTTTAAATCGCAGTCGTTTGCAATGTCAATTCCTTTAAGTAAAAATTCCTGAGAACATTTTTGCGATTGTGTAGCATACATTTGTTGCGCTTGCTCACCAACTTCTAATAAAGCAATAGTCGAAGGTGTTTTGCTTACTAATAAATCTCTGAAATGTGAAGCCAAACCAGCAATAAAATGATGTCCATCAAAACCTTTGGCTAAGATATCATTGTATGCTAATAAAAGTTTCGGAATCTCATTTTCCAGAAGTAAATCAGTAATCGAAATATAAGTTTCGTAATCTAAAACGTTTAGGTTTTCGGTTACAGCTTGACGTGTCAAATTTGTTCCGCAGTAAGAAACTACACGGTCAAAAATAGACAAAGCATCACGCATGGCACCATCTGCTTTTTGAGCAATAATGTGCAATGCATCATCTTCAAAAACGATTCCTTGACTTTCAGCAACATCAGCCAAATGTTCTTTAGCATCTTTTACTGTAATTCTTTTGAAATCAAAAATCTGACAGCGAGATAAAATCGTTGGAAGGATTTTGTGTTTTTCTGTTGTTGCTAAAATGAAAATAGCATGTTTTGGCGGTTCTTCTAATGTTTTAAGAAAAGCATTAAAAGCGGCCGAAGACAACATGTGGACCTCGTCAATGATATATACTTTGTATTGTCCAGTTTGTGGCGGGATTCTAACCTGATCGATAAGGTTACGGATATCATCAACCGAGTTGTTTGAAGCAGCATCTAGCTCAAAAACGTTAAATGCAAAATCTTCAGTAGGATCGTCATATCCAGGCTGATTTATTTTTCTTGCCAAGATACGCGCGCAAGTAGTTTTACCAACTCCACGCGGTCCTGTAAACAAAAGAGCAGAAGCTAAGTGATTGGTTTCAATAGCGTTCAACAAAGTGTTTGTAATGGCCTTTTGCCCCACAACATCCTTAAAGGTCTGCGGGCGATATTTTCTTGCCGATACTACAAATTGTTCCATATTCTCTTTTATTGGATAGCAAATATAGAGTATAATTTAATGATTTAAAAATTTAAAAATTGAAAGATTTTTAAGTGGTTGAATTGTAGAAAGAAAAAAATATTATCTGCAACGTTTAAAGAAAAAGTAATACTTTTAATGCAAAATATTTAACAGCCTATTTATTATTAATTAGAAAATATGAACGCAAAACAAATAGTTAAATTAAGTAATATCATCGGAATTTCCTCTATAATTTTATTAGTGTACTGGGTCTTTACATTTATTGTAATTGAAGTTTTCGGACTAAAGGTTTTTAGAGAAAACATGACCGAAAGCTTTTATTTAAGCATTCTCGGTATTCTTGCTCTTATGGCAGGATCTCTAATAGTGAATCTCATGTTTAATTTGACGAGAATTGCCGAAAGAAAAAATGAAGATGAAGTAAACACAAAATCAAATCGACGCAAGTTTGCTGTTCTGCTTTTAATTTTTCCGTTAATTCTAGTTATACTTTTTGGCGGTGATTATTTGACTTCTGCCAAAAAAGAAAAAATGCTAATTAGCTCTGCGAAATCTATTATAGAATCTAACAAGGCAAATAGCGATAAACTTTTAAATTATACTTTTTCCAAATCTTACATCAAAGAAACTACAGGAATTTTAAGAGTTTTATCTTCAACCGATAAAAACTTTCCGAGTGTAACTTTAATTGTGAAAGATTCCATTAAAGATTCACCTGTTTTTCTTGGTTTTAATGCTTATTATAATGAAAGCTTAGATAGTGACACAATACAACCTCAAAAAGTAAATTATATTTATCAGACTAATAAAGAAGAAAGAGCTTATCTTAATGAGGTTTTTAATAAAAATAGTGATGAGTTAAGATATAGTTCAAGCAATGGTAATTATGAATTGTTTTACCCATACAAAAAGAACGGAAAAACGATCATCATCTATTTTTCTGAACAGCAGCGTTATGGCAAATTAGGAAGCTGATAAATTTAAATCATGAAGAAATATTTTCTAGTATTAGTTTTGCTTGCAGCGTTTGCTGTAAAAGCACAAAAAACTCAAATGAGTCCAATTTATCAATTGCGAATCTATGAGATTTTCGAAAGCAATAAGAAAGAATTTCACGAACGTTTTCGCGATCATGCCATGCGCATTATGAAGAAATACAACTTTAAGATTATTTCTATTTACGAATCAAAATCAGATAAGAAAACAGAGTTTGTTTATTTTCTAGAGTGGCCAGATGAAGCAACAATGAAAAAAGCATGGGAAGGTTTTAGAAAAGATCAGGAATGGATTGATGTTAAAAAGCAATATACTGCAAAATACGGTGATGTAGTAGGAAATATAGAAGATCGCGTTTTGACTAAGCTTGATTATTCACCTAATTAAAAAAATGAGAAGAATTTATTTTTATGTCATTCCTAAGGAATGAAAAGAATTTCAGTTTCTAGGAATGACATAGATTATTGAATCATTTTTTGTTCTCATTTGCTTTTACTTGATTTATAAAAGATTCTTTCTTTTGAAACCGATTGCTCTAGCCCTGATGGTAGCGGCATCCTTTTGTGGCGGTCCCGATAGCTATCGGGAGCAGCAAAAGATATAGCGGACAGCAGGTTCCCGGCTCCTAAAAACTATCTTCTCTTAATGCTTAAATCCAATAAAAACTGTGCTGTTTCCTGATCTGAATCGGCTGAGAAACCAGCAACATAAACTCCTTTTTTGCCCGTAGTCGACTTAATTCCGTATACAACTGCCTCATCTGCTGGGTCTGACTCACCCTCGTATCGATACACATGAACAATTTCAAATTTCTCAGGATTCTTTTTAATCGCATCAGCATTTCGATTAAAATCGCACGTAAATCCTTTTTCATTCAATTGATCTAAAGCTTTTGAAACAGTTGCGTAATGATACATTCTTTTCATGATAAACTGAAATTAAATTATAGATTTTTAAAGATAACTATTTTAAAATTAAAAAGTTATGATAAAACTCATAAAATCTAAAATTTAAAATCATTATTGTTAGTTCTTAAATCGCTATTTTTGCAGCGCAGACCGCCTTATCGTCGTCCCGTCCCGATAGCTATCGGGATCGGGAGGGAGGAAAGTCCGGACACCATAGAGAAGCATAGCGGGTAACGCCCGTCGGTTCCGAAAGGGATTAGGACAAGTGCAGCAGAAAGTATGTACAGGTAATGCTGTAGTGAAACCAGGTAAACTCTATGCGGTGAAATACCAAGTATATCGGCATTTAAGGGCTTCTCGTTCGTTGCCGAAGGGTAGGTAGATTGAGTCCATCAGTAATGGTGGATCTAGATAAATGATAAGGTATTGTTTTGTTGCAAAATAAGACAAGAACAGAATCCGGCTTACAGGTCTGCATTTTTTATATATTTGTGAACTATCTAACTTATCCTCATGAATATTACGACTCCAAATCCTTCGTCAAAATCTAAAAAAAGCCTTTTTAGAACCATTGTAACCAATCTTACTTTTTGGGTTTTAATTGCTATTATTTCGGGTGTTTTGCTTGGACATTTTTCTCCAGAAAATGGTGTAAAGATGGAATTTCTGGGCAAGAAGTTTATTCAGCTTATTTCGCTTTTCATTGGGCCAATTATTTTCCTGACCATCGTTTTAGGAATTTCGGGTATGGGAAATCTTAAAAAAGTAGGTCGAATAGGGGTTAAAGCTTTAACGTATTTTGAAGTAGTTTCGACCGTTGCTCTGGCAATTGGTGTGACTGTTGCTTATATATTTAAACCAGGAAAAATTGATAAATCGGGACTGACTTTTGGCGATGCAAGCCAATATACAAATGGAGCAGCAAAGGATTTTTCGTGGTTGCAGTTCTTTTTGTCCAATTTTACATTACAGGTTTTGTTGGCTGCTATTATATGCGGAATAGCGTTGAACTTTTATCAGAAAAGAGAACAGACTATTTTGGTTCTGGAACGATTTTCGAAAGTCGTTTTTACGGCTTTAAAATATGTAATGTATCTAGCGCCAATTGGTGCTTTTGGTGGAATGGCTTACACGATTGGGAAATTTGGTTTGGCAACTTTGATTCCGCTTGGAAAACTGATGCTTTGTGTTTATCTGACTATGGCATTGTTTGTCTTTTTGGTTTTAGGAAGCATATTGAGATATTACAAAATCAACATTCTTTCAATTTTAAAATATATTAAAGAAGAACTTTTACTAGTTCTAGGGACTTCATCTTCTGAAGCTGCTTTGCCAAGTATTATGGTAAAATTGGAAAGAATGGGTTGCAGTAAATCGGTTGTGGGATTGGTGATTCCGACTGGTTATTCTTTTAATCTCGATGGAACTTCGATTTATCTTTCGATGTCAGTCCTTTTCATTGCGCAACTCTACGATGTGCATTTGACTTTTTTTGAAATCATGACCGTTATCGGAATTCTTATGATTACTTCGAAAGGCGCAGCGGGCGTAACAGGAAGCGGATTTATCGTTTTAGCATCAACTTTAACCGCATTGCATAAAATTCCAGTTGAAGGTTTGGCATTTCTATTGGGAGTAGATAAATTTATGAGCGAAGCCAGAGCGATTACCAATTTAATTGGAAACACAGTGGCAACAATAATAATTTCTAAAACAGAAAGAGATTTTATAGAGCTTGATTTGAGTAATCCTGAGGGTGAATGAAATTGATTATGTTTTAATTTTTCTCGCAGATTTTGCAGATTTAAGAGATTTTTTAAAATTGCAATCTGTAAAATCTGCAAAATCCGCGGGAGAAAAAACTTTGAGTCTTAGTGCCTTCGTGGCAATTCTTTTTTAGCTCTCGTCTTTTGTTGTTTTTACCAAGCTGATTCCCGATGTAAAAAACACGATTCCTAATATTCCGTAAATAATAAGTGATTTTATATCTCTGGTTTCGCCAGATGTGCCGGCAAAAATAACGGCCGTATAAATAAGTCCTATAATTCCGAGGATTGTAAGCAACCCGCCGAAAAATCTTTTTAGGTTCATGATTGTTAGATTTAAAAGTTCTCTAACAAAGTTAAATTTTGACAAGTTAATTTCTGTTACACAATTGTTTATGTGAAATTATATGATTCGAATACTATTTTTCTATTTTAAATTCCAATCCTATATTTCGAACACTTTCTATTTTGATTTTTGGATCTGAATTAAAATACTTTCTAAGTCTGCTGATAAAAACATCCATGCTTCGCCCTGAGAAATAATCGTCTTTTTTCCAGATAGACATTAAAATCTGATCTCTTTTTAATAACTGATTATGATTCAAATATAGATATTCAATAAGAGAAGCTTCCATCTCTGTAAGCTGCTGAACATGATTTTTATTATTGAGTGTTAGACGCTCGTTATCAAAAATATACGATCCAATTTCAATCATATTATTTCCTTCCAGACTTCTTTTTTGCTCTATTCTCTTTAGAATATTTTGTAAACGAAGAACCAGCTCATCAACTTCAAAAGGTTTTGCGATATAGTCGTCTGCACCAAGTTTTAGACCAATAATTTTATCTTCTTTAAGCTTTCTTGCCGTTAGAAAAATAAAAGGAATTTCTGGATTGATGGTGATTATTTTTTCCGCCAATGAAAATCCGTCCATTTTAGGCATCATGACATCAAAAATGCAAATATCAAAAGCCTGGTTTTTAAAATAATCTAAAGCTATCTCGCCATTTTCTGCCCAAACTACTTCAAATTGATGCAGTTCTAAATATTGTTTTAAAATTGCAGCAAAATCAAAATCGTCTTCGGCTAAAAGTAATCTTTTCAAAATAAGGTAATTAAACTTTTAATAAAATAGTAAACTGAGTTCCTTTTCCTAACTCGCTAATAACATTTACAGAACCTTGATGCGCTTTTACAATTTGGTCGACATAATACAATCCTAAACCAAGGCCTTTTGTATTATGCAGATTTCCTTGTTGCACACGATAGAATTTTTCAAAAAGAAACGCTTGTTTGTTTTTAGCAATTCCAATTCCGTCATCTTCAAAACTGATAGAAAATTGGTTTTCTACCATTTTTGTTTTTACTGTAATGGTATTAGATCCATATTTTGCAGCATTTTCCAAAACATTTAAGAAAGCCGTTGTTAAATGAAATTTATCCAAAACTAGGATCGTTTTCGCTGTCTGAAAATCGGTCTTAAGATTGACTTTAGGAAACGTAATTTTAAAATCATTGACAATAGAAAGCAGAAAATCTTCGGCATCTATTTTTTCCTTTTGTAATTCAATTTCATTTTCTGCCAAAGAATTCGCCATAACCTGATCGATTAAATTCTGAAGACGGTTATTTTGACGTGAAATTGTATTCACAATGGCGTTGAAATTTTCTTCATTTTCACGAATGCTTTTCTGTGCTAAAATCTTTGTCGAGATCCCTAAAGTTGCCAAAGGCGTTTTAAGTTCGTGTGTAATATTATTGATAAAATCGGTTTTTACATCGCTTACTTTTTTCTGTTTAATCAAAGCTTTTAAGGCAATGACAAAAAGCGTAATTAAAGTCAGAATTGATAATAAAGACAAAATGAGAATAAAAGTCATTCGTCTCAGAATAATCATTTCCCAATCTATTACAGAAACGTACATAGAATCTTCTGTCAGCAATTGATATTCCTGATTTTCAAAAGTTCCGTTGGTTGTTCCAACATAATTTCTCACTAAAAAAGCATGATTAAGCGAAGCTAGATTTCCGTACAATTTATTCTGAATAAAAGGCTTCTCTGAGAAAATAGTATCGGCTTTTTTGGCACTTTGATATAAAATAAATTTGTTGAGAACAATGGCAAAATCAATTTTAAAATTCGGCAAATCTCTTTCAAATTTTCGTTGGATTTCTTGTGTTACAGCGCTCTGATATTCATTTTGTAAAACACCAATCTTAATATCTAATTTGCTGTTTTTTCCTTTTATATATCTTTCAGAAAGGCTTTTGTAAAGTGCTTCTTTTTTTGCCACAAAAGCTGAGTCAATATCACTGTAGTTGTTTGAAATCTGAGCAATTTCATTTTTGATCTGTGTATGAAACTGTGCCACTTTATATTCGTAGGCTGTTTTTACCAAATAACATTGCACCGTCATAAGCACGATTAGTGCAATGACAGAAAATGTGATTAATAAATTGATTCTTTGTTTCATATTCCTTCGAAAATTCTGTTTCAAAAATACTGTTTTTACTAATCAAATGGCAGATTAACTCTGCATTAACCTACGATTAACTTTCAGAACTAGGTTTTCAAAGCATTTTTGCAGCAACACTAATCAATTTAAATTTTAAAATGAATTTTTATCTGCCATTAAAACTTCTAATAACACTTTTACTTTTTTGTCTTTCATATATTGCCAATGCTCAGAATGAAACACCAAAAGACTCTACTTCAAATCAATTAGATGAAATTGTCATCAGCCAGGAGAAAAAGACATTTACAAACTCAAACGGAAACATAAAAGTTGACGTTGCCAATTCGGTTTACAGCACAATTCCAAATCCAGTCGATTTGCTTTCAAAATTGCCATCGGTTCAAGTAAGTACCGATCGCGAAAGTATTTCGATTGTCGGAAAAGGAAATCCGCTCATTTACATTGACGGGCAAAAAGGAACGATAACCGATTTGAATGCCTTGAGTGTCGCTGATATTAAAACAATTGAAATTATTAAAAACCCATCTTCAAAATACGAAGCCGAAGGCCGTGCTGTCATTTTAATTACCAGAAAACTCAGTAAAAAAGACAGTTTTAGAACCGAAATTTCAGAAACAGCGTCTTTCAAAAAGAATTATAATAATTATTTAGGTTTTAATTCTAGTTTTAAGAAAGGTAAATTAGAATGGAAAGCCAATTTTAATTACAATAAATTAAATCCTTGGGAGAAGCATACTCTAGAATATGAAATTCCAAAAGCTTCCATTATTTCCAATTATGATGTAATGGCAAATACACATCGCAATCAATACATTTTTGGAGGCGGAATGTTTTACAAAATAAAAGAGGAGGATTATTTCTCCATTAATGTAAATGGAAAGCTTCAGAGTGATACGTTCGATATCAACACTTTTACTTTTAATCAAAATCAGGATGTGGTAAATAATGTTTTTACACTGAGTGATAATTCAAGTAAAAAGGATTTTGTAAATGCATTTGTGAATTATTCAAAAAAAATAAAATCGATTGACACGCAGCTTTTTGCTGGTTTTCAATACTCTAATTTTAATCAGCATTTAAAGAGTTTAGTAGCCAATAATTACAATGAAACCGATTTTGAATTGTCGCAAAATCGCGATCAGAAATTTAATGTCGATGTTTTTTCTGGAAGAGTTGATTTGGAGAAAAAGTTTAAAAATGAAATGAATCTGGAATATGGGGCATTGTATCTAAAGGCAAAATCAGTATCAAACGCAGATATTTTTGACTTTGAGAAAAATGCTAGTGAAGTTTCAGATTATGATTTTAAAGAAGAGAATCTCGCCGCTTATATTCAGTTTTTGGGAAAGCTGAAAAAAGTAGACTTTTCATTCGGACTAAGAGCCGAAAATACCAATGTATATGCAAAATTTAGAACGCAAGTTTCGCCTTCAATTGATAAAAACTATACCAATTTGTTTCCGAAAGCCAATCTTACTTTTCCTATCGATAGCACAAAAAGTATTATTCTAGATTATGCGAAAAGCATTGTGAGGCCTAAATATTCTTCATTAAGTCAGATTGCTACCTATATAAATCCGTATTTTTTGTACGGAAGCAGTATAAATTTGGGTCCGGCATTTGTAGATGAAATTTCGAGTTCTTTCCAATATCTGGATAAAACTTTAAAATTTGGTTATTATCAAACCAAAGATGTTGTTAATCCGACTTTTGTTTTTAATGGGGAAACCAATGTGCTGATGATTACCGATATTAATTTTAAACGCGAAACTGGTTTTACAATAGATTTGACGCTTCCGTTTACTTATAAATTCTGGACGGCAACAAATTCTCTCGTTTTTGCAAAAAGTAAGACTGAAGATGACGCAGCTTTATTGCATCCATCAAAACCTTATTTATATTATTATTCCAACAACACTTTTAAACTGCCGAAAGATTTCAGTTTTGTTTTTTCTTTTTGGGGAATGACGAAACAGAACGATGGAATTTTTGAACGAAAAGCCAATTTTATAGTCGATTTATCACTGGCAAAAACATTTGGCAAAAACTGGAGCTGTACCTTAAATTACAATGATATTTTTAAAGCTACGACCTATACAGATGCTTTTGGCATTAATAACATAAATTCAAAGTTTAAATATTGGGTTGATGCAAATGAGATTTCTATTGCAGTTCGTTATTCTTTTGGAAAGATAAAAGATTCAGAATTCAAAGAAAAAAGTGTCAATGAAAGTGAAAACAGGATCAGATAAGGTTTGAAAATTTCAAAAATAAAATTCCAAATTCCAATCTCTGAAGCTTCAGGAGAAAATTGGAATTTGGAATTTGACATTTCAATTTTAAAATTTGGAATTTGGAATTTAAAAAATTGGAATTTTAAAATTTCACCCTTCATCTTCTTCAGTTTCTTTTTTAGAAACATCGTGTGGTAATTCTTCATCATCGTCGGTAGAATTTAGTTCGAAGAAACTAAAAAACGAACCGCCATAACTTTTCTGGAAAGAAAAATTACTCATATGATCCAATTTGGTATATTTTGAATGCTCGATAATCATCATTCCGTCATCTTCCAATAAATCTCTTTCAAAAACTGTTAGCACAATTTTCTCAAAAGTTGCCTGATCCAATCCGTAAGGAGGGTCTGCGAAGATAATATCGTAAGTGGTTTTGCAGTTTTCTAAAAACTTAAAAACATCGCTTTTGGTTGCAGCAATATCAAAATCATATTCTGATGAAACTTGCTTGATGAATTTTACGCATCCGAAATCGCCATCAACCGAAGTAATTGGAGCGCTTCCGCGTGAAGCAAATTCATAGCTGATGTTTCCAGTTCCCGAAAAAAGATCTAAAACCTTTAAGCTGTCAAAATGAAAATGATTATTCAAAACATTAAACAATGCTTCTTTACTCATATCAGTCGTTGGTCTTACAGGTAGGTTTTTTGGCGGAAAAATTCTGCGTCCTTTGTATTTTCCTGAAATGATTCTCATGATTGAAATAAGATATAATGTTTTTGATTTTGAGCGGTTGTAAAGCTGTTTCTTTCTTTTAGTTTTGAGACATCCATGAAAGAAATATGGCGCACGTATTTGTATGCTATAGCATAAAATGGATCGTTTTCTGAAATTGTTCCTAATAATTCTAACTTGAAACTTTCCGGATTCATGCTCATTTGCTCTGCTGTAAATAAAATATAGTAGATGAAATCTTCTGGAGTATTGTATTCAAACGAATTAAACAATAAAAGTTTCTGATTCTGAACCACGATAATTTCAAAATTAACTGGATTAAAATTCACAATCATTTTCTTGTCGTCATTGTTTCTTGAGTTATCCAGAATTTTTTCGACCAAAATCGTATTGGCGTGTTTAGAATTAAACGACCCTACATTATCAATCAGGAAATTGTTTATATTCACATACGGAATATAAACAGAATTCATTTGATAATTAGGAATTTGATCAAAAGTAAAGTGATCTGTTTCAAATACTTTTGTAGTGTATTGCAGATAACTTCCTAAATAATTCTCATCAAATAGAGCAGTTGGGACAAAAGTCGAAAAATTGTTATTATGGATAACCATTACTTCGTCATAAGTCTCTTTTAATTCAGGATTAGTCTTGAAAGCATTGTTGAATAAATCTTCAATTCGACTTGTTTTGCTAGTGGTGTCAAACTTTATTTCTTTGAAAGAAGTAATGACATTGTTTAAAGTATCAAAACAGCAGTATGAAAATCCAGTCAGGGAGACCTGAATAGAAAGTTTTCTGTAATTTTTTGAAGTAATGTTAGTATTTTGTAATGACATAGTTGATTTACAATTCGTTACCTGTTTTAAATCAAGAAAGAATTTAAGCGACCACAAACTTACAAATTAAAAAGGAACAATTATAATTGCAATTTCAAAAAACAATTTGAATCTAAGTTTAAAACAAGGTTAAGAAAAAGTATATTTATTTGAAAATTAATTGGTTATATTTTGTTAAGCACAATTTGATTGTTTTTATTGAATATTTTAGGTTGTTGAAATCTGAAATTGAGATTGAAATTGAATTTTGTCATTGCCATTAAAAAGAACGACCTTTGTATTTCAATATTATTTTATGAATTCTGCACAGTTTTACGGTATTTTACAAAAGCGATTTCCTTTTCCTCCAACATATAAACAGGATATTTTTTTTCAGAAAATTGCCATTTTCCTGACCGAACCTCAAAATGACACCATTTTTGTTTTGAAAGGATATGCTGGAACGGGAAAAACAACTGTTATTTCTACTATTGTCAATAATTTAGCAGACATAAACAAAAAGTATGTTTTATTGGCGCCAACGGGACGTGCAGCAAAAGTAATTGCCAATTATTCTAATAATCCAGCCTTTACAATTCATAAAAAGATCTATTTTCCGAAGAAATCTTCTGGTGGTGGAGTAGCTTTTACCAAACAAGTCAACAAACATAAAAACACCATTTTTATCGTCGATGAGGCCTCGATGATTTCAGATAGTACGTTAGACAGCGGATCACTTCTAGACGATTTGATCAATTATGTGTATTCGGGACAAAACTGTAAAATGATTCTTTTGGGAGATACAGCCCAGCTTCCGCCAGTCAATTTGGATGTTAGTCCGGCTTTAGATATTGATACTTTGGGTTTTCATTACAGCAAAGAAATTGAACACATCGAATTGGACGAAGTAATGCGTCAGGAAGAAAGCTCAGGAATTTTGTACAATGCTACTGAATTACGTGAATTACTGAAAGAGAGCTTTATAACTGAATTTAAATTTAATGTAAAGAAGTTTAAAGACATTGTTCGCCTGACAGATGGGTATGATATTCAAGATGCAATAAACACTGCATACAGCAATTATAGCATTGAAGACACTGCCTTTATTGTTCGTTCTAATAAAAGGGCAAATCAATACAATGAACAGATTAGAAGCCGAATTTTATTTAAAGAAAGCGAACTTTCAGTGGGGGATTTCTTAATGGTAGTAAAGAACAATTATTTCTGGCTAAAAGAAACTGACGAAGCAGGATTTATTGCCAACGGTGATATTATTGAAGTGTTAGAACTTTTTGGAATTAAAGAATTATACGGATTTAAGTTTGCGAAAGTAAAAATTAGAATGGTCGATTACCCAGAACAAAAGCCTTTTGAAACGGTTTTAATTTTAGATACTTTAACTAGCGAATCACCATCTTTGACGTATGAAGAATCGAATCGTCTGTACGAAGAAGTGATGAAAGATTATGAAGATGAACCAACTAAATACAAGAGATTTCAAAAAGTAAAAGAAAACGAATATTTCAACGGATTGCAGGTTAAATTTTCGTACGCTATAACCTGCCACAAATCGCAAGGAGGGCAATGGAATACGGTGTTTATCGAACAGCCTTTCCTGCCAAACGGAATTGATACTGATTATATTAGATGGCTTTATACCGCTATGACACGTGCCAAAAATAAGCTATATTTGATAGGATTTAAAGATGAGAGTTTTGAGGAATAAAACACTAATTTCACGAATTAGCACGAATTCTTTTCGATTTAGATTTGTGTAAATTTGTGTAATTCGTGTTTAAATACTTTTACAATGACAACACTAAACGACTTACATTCGATTTCATCGACGTTTTCGAATACAGATAAAATGCCAGTTCTGTTTTTGGGACACGGCAGCCCAATGAATGCTATTGAAGAAAATCAGTTTGTGACTGGTTTTCGCAATTTGGCTAAAACATTACCACAACCCAACGCTATTTTATGCGTCTCGGCGCACTGGTTTACAAAAGGAACAAAAGTGACTTCTATGGAAATGCCAAGAACCATTCATGATTTTGGAGGATTTCCGCAAGCACTTTTTGATGTGCAATATCCAGCAAAAGGAAGTCCAGAATTGGCAGTTGAAACCAAAAAGCTTTTAGACCCTGTTATGGTCGAATTAGACGAGCATTGGGGATTAGACCACGGCGCTTGGAGCGTCATTAAACATTTGTATCCAAATGCAGATGTTCCTGTAATTCAATTGAGCATCGATTATACCAAATCGGGGCAATATCATTTCGAATTGGCTCAAAAACTGCAGGCACTACGCTATAAAGGCGTTTTAATCATCGGAAGCGGCAATATTGTGCACAATCTAAGAATGGTCGATTTTAGAAATTTTGATAAAGATAATTACGGCTACGATTGGGCAATTGAAGCACGAGAAACGGTAAATAATTATTTGCTTGATGGAAATTTTGAGCCTTTAATAGATTTCGAAAAAATGAATAAAGCTGTTCAATTGGCGGTTCCAACGCCAGAACATTATCTTCCGTTATTATATACTTTAGGTCTGAAAGATAAAACAGACGATTTAAGCCTGTTTAATGATAAGTTATTGGCAGGTTCATTAAGTATGACCTCAGTAAAACTCATGTAATATACTTTGTGTATCTCTGCGAAACCTTTGCGAATCTTTGCGGTATAACTATTACACAGTGATTCACCAAGAATTACGCAGAGATTCGCTAAGGTTATTTTTCTTTTTTCAAATTATAAGCATAAAGATAGCCATCTGCACTTCCGTAAAAAATAACATTATTGCTGATGAATGGAGAAGAAACAATGGAACCTAATTTGTAAAATTCATCCATGACTTTTTGATTTTCAGTATAAATAGACAAGTCGGCTTTTTTGGCGGCAAATCCAAAATCTAGATGATCATTGTTGAGAGTGCTGGCGGCATATTTGTTTCTGTTTTCTGTTGAAATAGTAGTCGATTCTTTTCCATCAGAAAGCAAGTTTAAGTTAAAGGAATTCCCCGAAAAATCACCGAAATAGATTGTGTTTCCTGCAATTGCTGGCGAAGAATAGACATATCCGTTTCCTTTAAATCGGTATTTTTCTTTTCCTGTTTTGGGATCCAATGCCAACAAAGCATAAGTATCAGAAGTTCCAACATAAAGTATATTGTCTTTGACAACAGCTGTACTCAAAATCCAAGAATTTTCGGCGTTGTATTTCCAGATTACTTTTCCTGTTTCGGTATCTAGTGCAAACAAATAAGGGTCTCTTGCGCCAAAATAAACTATTCCGTTATAAACAGTAGCAGAAGCTTGAATTCCTGTAAAACCTGTTTTGATTTCAGTAGTAAATTTCCATTTCTCTTTTCCTGTTTTACAATCCAAAGCATAAAAGACGCCATCCCATCCGCCAAAATAAACGGTATTTTTTTCTAGAATCGGAGTACTGTGTATAGCGGCTTTTGTTTGAAACTTCCATTTTAAACTTCCAGTTTTAGCATCAACAGCATATAGGTTTCCGTCACTGCTTCCAAAAATTGCCAAAGCTAATTTATTATCCAAATAAATAACGGGTGTTGAAAGATAAAAGTCCCATAAATCGGCCATAAGTAAATCACTTGGTTTCATGCCCCACATTCCAATTTCACTGTACCAGTGTTCGCCTTTGGTTTTAAATTGCCAAATCTCTTTTCCTGTTTTAGCATTTACAGCATAATAATGGCCATCAAAACTTCCAAAATAAACAATGTCATTATAAATACTTGCAGAACTATGAACGGCTCCATTGGTTTTAAATTTCCATTTTAGAGTTCCAGACTTTTCATCGACAGCATAGAAATAGCCATCTTCACTACCAATATATACTATTCCATTTTGAGCGATTGGAGAAGAAAAGATTTTACCTTCAGTTTTAAATTTCCATTTTAAATCTTGCAAAGGCTGATATCCTTTTCCTGAAAAAATACGATTAGAAAACGGATTTAAGGCATTTGAATTGCCAGTTTGCGGGAAAACATTTGAACCTAGAATTAAAAAGAAATAGAGCAGGAGAGAAGTAAAGTTTCTTTTCATAGTTTTTCTTATAAAAGTAAAAATATTTATAAGATATTAAAATACAATGCTTTGAGAAATATGTTATAAATATATTTTAGAAAGCTCTTTGTGAATAGTATATCTGTTTTTTGATGGAAATAGCCAAAGAAGGCCTCAAAGTTTTCCAATCGTTTTCCATTTAATTTGTTTATTTTTGTGTAAGTAATTGTTTGTCAGTTGATTATTTGTTGTGTGTCTTCTTTTTAAGTAGCTTTTTAAATGCCTTTTTGTGATTAACTGGTGATAATTTAAAAAATGATAGAAGATGTTTACAAATGAAGTAAAAGTGCGGCATCAGCACTATAATCACTGATAAAACTAAGATGAATCCAAACAAAGCATTATGGGAAAAAGGCGATTTTACACGCGTTGCAGAATCTATGAGAGAAAGCGGTGCGGAATTGGTTGCCAAAATTGGAATAAAAGAAAACAGTAACGTTTTAGATCTCGGCTGTGGCGATGGTACTACGGCAATACCTTCGGCAAAATTAGGAGCCAATGTTTTAGGTGTTGATATAGCAAGAAATTTAGTTGAAGCGGGTAATCTTCGAGCAAAAAAGGAAGGATTGGTTAATATTGTATTTCAAGAAGGTGACGCAACCGATTTGAATGAATTGAAAAATCAAACTTATGATGTTACGATGAGTATTTTTGGAGCAATGTTTGCTCCAAAACCTTTTGATGTTGCTAAAGAAATGGTTCGTGTCACACGACCTGGAGGTAAAATTATTATGGGTAATTGGATACCAGGAGATCCAACATTGATTGCACAAATCTTGAAAATTAGTGCTGAATTTACACCTCCGCCTCCGGAAGGTTTTGTAAGTCCAATGCTTTGGGGTATTGAGGATAACGTAATCGAAAGATTCACAAATGCGGGTGTTCCTAAAGAAAGTATTTCTTTTGAGAGAGATACCTTTACATTTAAAGCATCATTCCCACCTTCGGAGTGGCTAAATCGATTAAAAACTTACTATGGTCCAACGATGAATGCTTTTGAAGCTGCCGAACAAAATGGAAAGACTTCGGATTTGTATGCTAAACTTGAAGGATTAGTTAATAGCCAAAACCAAAGTAATGACAATTCTACATTAATTCCAGCAACTTATCTTCGGGTTACAGTTTCGGTTTAATTTTTCGTCTTAATATTCTTGAACATGATTTTCATCTTTTACAGAAATAGAAAACAGAGAATTTAAAAGTAATTTTTGCATATTTGCAAACACTTAAAAGCAGTGAAAATTAAATTATTAAATTTTGAGTTTTTTAAACTCAGTAAAATATAAGAATGAAAATAATAGCGGTAATTCCAGCCAGATATGCATCAACACGTTTTCCAGCAAAATTAATGCAGGATTTAGGTGGCAAAACAGTAATTCTGAGAACCTATGAAGCAGCAGTTTCGACAGCATTGTTTGATGATGTTTTTGTAGTAACTGATTCTGATTTGATTTTTGATGAAATTGTCTCGAATGGAGGAAAAGCCATTATGAGTATCAAAGAACATGAATCAGGTAGTGATCGAATTGCTGAGGCTATTGCAGATCTCGATGTTGATATTGTGGTAAATGTCCAAGGTGATGAGCCTTTTACTGAAGCAGAACCTTTAGCGCAAGTTTTATCGGTTTTTAAAAATGATCCAGATAGAAAGATTGACTTGGCTTCGTTAATGCGAGAAATTACAAACGAAGATGAAATTAATAATCCGAATAATGTAAAAGTGGTGGTTGATCAGTCACAGTTTGCATTGTATTTTTCACGCTCTGTAGTTCCGTATCCGAGAGAGAAAAATGTTGGAGTAAGGTATTTTCAGCATATCGGAATTTATGCTTTTAGAAAACAGGCGTTATTGGACTTTTACAGTCTTCCAATGAAATCTTTGGAAGCTTCTGAGAAGTTAGAGCAATTACGCTATTTAGAGTTTGGAAAACGTATCAAAATGGTCGAAACGACTCATGTTGGAATCGGGATTGATACGGCTGAGGATTTGGAGAGAGCGAGAGCTATGCTAAAGGATCTTTAATTCGTCGTATAGAACGCGGATGAAACAGATTCGCTTTCGCGAAAGCGCGGATTTAAACGGATTATTTTATATAAATTATGTTCTAACCGCATTTTGTGTCATTTCGACGAAGGAGAAATCTCCACGAGAAACTCCGCAATGTGAACCAATCTTTGTCGAGCCACTTACGAAGATTTCTCCTTCGTCGAAATGACAAAACTGTGCACTCACTTTGGGTAAAAACATAAAAAAAGCTCCAAGATTTTGGAGCTTTTTTTATATCTAAAATTCTTAGTTACTGATATAAAGCAGGATACTTAGAAGGATTAACTTCGTGCATCATATCGTAAATCTTCTCGTAAATATCTTCTGCAGAAGGTTTAGAGAAATAATCACCATCAGTTCCGTATGCAGGTCTATGCGCTTTTGCTGCTAAAGTCTGTGGTTTGCTGTCTAAGTGTTTGTAAGCATCTTGCTCTTCTAAAATCTGCTGTAAGATGAATGCTGAAGCTCCTCCAGGAACATCTTCGTCAATTACTAAAAGACGATTTGTTTTGGCAATACTTTTTACAATGTCTTTGCTAATATCAAACGGAAGTAAAGATTGAACGTCAATAACTTCGCAATCAATTCCTTTTTCTGCTAATTCATTAGCAGCTTGCATAACCAATCTTAAAGTTGATCCGTAAGAAACTAAAGTAATATCAGAACCTTCTCTTAAAGTTTCTACAACTCCGATTGGTGTTTTAAATTCACCAAAATTCAAAGGCGTTTTTTCTTTTAGACGGTATCCGTTCAAACATTCAATAACTAAAGCAGGCTCGTCACATTCTAACAAAGTGTTATAAAAACCAGCAGCTTGTGTCATATCTCTTGGAACTAAAACGTGAATTCCGCGAATTGCATTGATAATCATTCCCATTGGAGAACCAGAATGCCAGATTCCTTCCAAACGGTGTCCACGCGTTCTAATGATTAACGGTGCTTTCTGTTTTCCAACAGTTCTATATTGTAATGTAGCTAAATCGTCACTCATGATCTGAATAGCATACAATAAATAATCTAAGTACTGAATTTCAGCAATCGGGCGTAAACCTCTCAATGCCATTCCGATTCCCTGACCAATAATAGTCGCTTCACGAATTCCGACATCGGCAACACGAAGTTCTCCGTATTTTTCTTGCATTCCTTCAAGACCTTGATTTACGTCTCCGATGTTTCCAACATCTTCACCGAAAATTAAAGTTTCTGGATATTTTGCAAATATGGCGTCAAAGTTATCACGAAGAATCATTCTTCCATCCAAATCTGGTTTTGCATTTTCTGCATATTTAGGAAGAACTTTTTCTACTGAAAATACATTTTGATTAGACTCTGAATGTAAATTACTGCTGAATTTTTCCTGAGTTTCGTTTAAGAATCTTGTAATCCAGTTGGATAAAAGAACTTTGCTGTTTGGTACTTCAATAAAACGAAGAATCTTTCTAGCATAAACTAATAACTCCTTTTTTAACGGCGCTTTAATTGCAGCCAATTCAGAAATTAATTTTTTGATTCTTTCTTTATGATTGATGCTTGCTTCAGCAATTTGCTCCAATAAAGCTAAAAGATTCTTTTGCTCATCAATAATTGGATTAATGAAGCTGTTCCAAGCTTCTTTTTTAGCTTCTAGAACTTCTTTCTTTAATTCGAAATCAAGTTCTGCCAATTCCTCTGGAGAAGCAATATTAATAGCAATCATCCAAAGACGCATTTGGCGAATACAGTCAAAATCTCTTTCCCAAGCCAGTCTTTCTGCACTTTTGTAACGTTCATGAGAACCAGAAGTAGAGTGGCCTTGAGGTTGTGTCAATTCGTTTACGTGAATTAAAACAGGAATATGTTCTTCGCGTGCAATGGCTCCGGCTCTTTCGTAAGTAGAAACCAACTCAGCATAATCCCAGCCTTTAACCCTAAAGATTTCGTAACCTTTAGAATCTTCATCGCGTTGATATCCTTTTAAAATTTCAGAAATATTCTCTTTAGTAGTTTGGTGTTTAGCGTGAACTGAAATTCCGTATTCATCATCCCAAACACTCATTACCATCGGAACTTGTAAAACTCCCGCAGCATTTATGGTTTCAAAAAATAAACCTTCAGAAGTACTCGCATTACCAATAGTTCCCCAAGCAACTTCGTTTCCGTTTACAGAAAACTTATCTTTAATGGTAATTCCGTCTACGTTTCGGTAAATTTTTGAAGCTTGAGCCAATCCCAATAATCTAGGCATTTGACCAGCAGTAGGAGATATATCTGAACTTGAATTTTTTTGTTTCGTTAAGTCTTTCCAAGAACCGTCTTCGTTTAAACTGTGCGTTACAAAGTGTCCGCCCATTTGTCTTCCCGCAGACATTGGATCAAAAGCTAAATCAGTATGACCATATAAACCAGCGAAAAATTGTTTAGCATCCAATTCGCCAATAGCCATCATAAAAGTTTGATCGCGATAGTATCCAGAACGGAAGTCTCCATTCTTAAAAGCTTTGGCCATTGCCAGCTGTGGCACTTCTTTTCCGTCTCCGAAAATACCAAATTTAGCTTTTCCGGTTAATACTTCTTTTCGACCTAAAAGACTACATTCACGGCTTGTTACCGCAATTCTATAGTCATTCAATACCTCAGTTTTGAAATCTTCAAATGTCAGTGTAGTATTGCTTTTTTCTTTTATCATAATCTTGCAGGGTCATGTTGTTTATGTCGCGAAATTACTTAAAAACAATCAATAATCATAATTCTTTGAAGTAAATATAATTTAATTATTTGTATTCAAATCTAAAAACTACGTATTTTATTTATGTGATTTTTATGTAAAATTTAATTTTATTGATAATTTCGCAAGTTTTTGTTTAAAATTCATTTGATTAAAACCATTTTCGGGTAAAAAGTGTGACTAACGTTTTTGGTGAAAATGTGATTATAAATCGTATTTTTTCATTGTATTTAGGCTGTGTTATTTCCCATCCATTATTAGAATAAACAGGGAAATAGAGTTCAAAGTAGTCAGGAACAAGATTTAAACGCACTCCAGAATCGTAGGCAAAGAACTCACTTTGGTGTTTGTTTTTCAAGAAACCAATGTCTCCGTAAAGCTCAACCCAGTTCCATACGGCATAACTTGCGTTTAGAGTTGCCATCCATTGATTGGCGTAAGAAGGCTCTAATTGTGATTTGAAACCTCCTTCGGCAATTACATATTGTTGGCTAAAAAATCCTGTGCTTTCTGATCTTCCAAATAAATTATAATCAAATAAATAATCAGTCGGACGGTCTAAGCCAAAACTGAAATAATCTGAATTTGTTGTGTTGTACAAGAAACTTCCTGCGTATAATCTTAAGTTTAACTTTTTATTGTTTTCAAACAATCTTCTGTATTCTACTTCTCCCGCAACTTTTCCGAATCCTCCAGAAAACTGCAGATCGGTCATAAAGCTAAAATGATCAATTAATTCTGTTTTTGTATTAGCATAACGCGCATTAAATACTGAATAATTTGGTTCTGAATTATCTGTTATATAACTGCTGGCTTCACGGTTTACAATAACCTGGCGAAATAAAAATGTTTGTTTTCTATTATCTCTGAAATCTTTTTCGCGTATGCGAAACACCACCATTGGATTTAATCTCAAATAAGTAGCGTCTGGCGCATAATGAAAATAATTTTGACTGATAGAATATCGGACATTGAATAAAGTACTGTTTCTATAGTACTGATTCCATGAAAAGGCTGACGAACCAGAAATTGTTCCTGCCTTTATGGAATACGCCGGATTAATATCAAAATTAAAAGGTTTGTCTAAAATGGTTTTATTTTGAAAACGAACTCCCGGTGTAAAACCATCATATAAGTTATAGTTTAATGTCGGAATATATAAAATCTGATTGTAGTATGGGTCTTCTAAATCTTTAGCAAAATTAAATTTTAAAGGACGGTTCAGAGAAACATGTTTTAGAGATCTCCAATTGTTTCTCTGGTTGTACTCTGGAACTTCATTGTCATAATTAATGACAATTTTATCTGCATTTTTTCTGCTGATTTCGTAAACTGAATCTTTTGTTTTGGGCTCTATCCATTGTTTAAAAACTACTTCCTTCTTTTTAACTCCATAAATTGGAATAGGAGCGTAGATTCCGGTTTTATTTTTAATCGAAAACGTAATGCTATCTGCCGTTCTGGAAACATTAGAAAATTTATAATCGATAATATCTCTCGAATCGATAATGGTTTTAAAGAACCAATCGATATTTTTTTGGCTCTTTTGAGTTAAGATTTTTTCAAAATCGTATCGATTAGACTGTCCAATTTGGTTAAGATTGTAAAATTCTTTTACACTTTTAGGAACAATGTCATGATTAAGGTAATCATCCAAATAACTCAAACTTAAACCTGCACGATATTTACTGGCAATTTGTTCGTTAAATTTTATGAGCGTATTTTTTGGATCACCAAGAGGCTGATCCAAGTTTTTACGCGCCATAAGCATATAATAATAACTGTATTGCTCATTAAAAGTCAGATTGGTAATATGATAACTTTTAAAGAGTTTCATATCTGAAAGTTTTCCCAGCATTTTTTCATCCTGATGATGTTCTTCCATGTACTTCATCATGGTATAAATCTGGATTCCGTCATAAACCCAATTATCTTTTCTAGGATCTAAACGCAGACTGCTTTTGAGGTAATTGTTTAAAAAAGTCTTTAGAAATTGAATTTCAAAAATAAAGTCGTCTTGAAATGGACTGATAAAAGAGGGCAACTGATTTAAACCATAAAATGGATTTCTATCATAATCTGCCTGAGAAACGGTAATTCTTTCGTGCGGATATTTGCCAATAAACTTCTCAGCATAAGAAACCACGCGATTAATAATAATAGCTTTCTGGTATTCGTCTATTTTTTTATTTTTTAAATTCGTTAGAACCTGTAAAGAGCCATTGTCATAAGTTCTAAAGCTATTTTGCTTTTCGATATAAAGATTTAGATCGGTTCTGTTTTTGCCTGAAAAAGAATAAATACTATAGCCCTGATTGGTTGAATCTTTCGAAACCGAATTTAAATCGGTCGTTATGGAATACTGATTAGGAATCTTAATTTCCACTTCATAATCACTTACGGCGTTGGCAATATCATCCAGATTGAAATTGTTGTACTTTACAAAAAAGCCATTTTCAAAACGGGCAGGACTTAAAAACCAATTTTTTAATGCCATACCGCCATTTTGAGTAAATCCAAAATGAGTAAACTTATCGTTTGGAATTTTTACAATATAATTAAGATGCAAATCAATTTTTTCGTTTGGAAGAAGTTTACGATTCAATCGAACCGTAACATAGTCAGGATCTGCAGCACTTCTTTCCCATTCAAGAGCTGAAAAATTGGTTTCAGTCAGATTTATAATTGTGGTTTTTCCTCTATCTGCCGCTTTCGCCAAGTGGAAACCTCTGTAGAATTCATCAGAAAAACGTTTTGCCAAGGGCGTATTTTTGTCTGCAAAAGCATTATTCCAATCATTCAAAACAATTGAAGTCAGAGTATCATTTGTATTATTATGATACGTAATATCCTGTTTTATGTTCAGTGTTTTAAGTTCAAGATTTACCGCCACTTCCATCTTAGATTGATGTTGTGCAGTAAGTTTTATCGAGAATAATAAAACTAAAACGAGGCAAATAATTTTATAAAGTGCTTTCAAATAATGGCTTAAAAGTTATAAGAGATACTTATGTTACGGACATATTGAAGTTACGGATTTTTGTAAAAATAGTATAAAAAAAGCTGTTTAAAAAAACAGCTTTCAATTTTTGCGTATTTGCAGTATATTTTAACCATATGAGTGATATAAGTGTATTTAGCGCAAAGCTTAAAAATATACTTTTAAATGAGCTTATATTACTTATATGGTTTTGAAAATTAGAAATTCGGACTTAAATCGTACTTTTTGTAGAATTTATCCAATGCTTCTACAACTTCGTCTTCTGTGTCTACAATTTTAAATAAATTCAAATCTTCAGGGCTTACTGTATGCATTTTTTCAACCAAAACAGTTTTAACCCATTCGATCAAGCCAGACCAGAATTCAACTCCAACTAGAATAATAGGGAATTTTCCAATTTTCTTAGTCTGAATCAAAGTGATTGCTTCAAACATTTCGTCCAAAGTTCCAAAACCTCCTGGCATAACTACAAACCCTTGCGAATACTTTACGAACATTACTTTTCTCACAAAGAAATAGTCGAAATTCAAGTTTTTATCGTGATCAATATACGGATTAAAATGCTGTTCAAACGGAAGTTCGATATTTAAACCAACCGAAGTTCCTCCGCCCAAATGCGCACCTTTATTTCCAGCTTCCATAATTCCGGGACCACCTCCTGTAATCACACCGTAACCTGCTTTACTGATTTTATAAGCGATTTTTTCTGCCAATTGATAGTACTTGTCATCTGGTTTTGTTCTTGCCGATCCAAAAATAGAAACACAAGGACCAATACGTCCCATTGCTTCGTAACCATTTACAAACTCAGACATAATTTTAAAAATTGCCCAGCTGTCATTGGTTTTAATTTCATTCCAGGTTCTTTGTTTCAAACGATCCTGAATTACTTTATCTTCATCATTATCAAAATCTTCTAATCTCATTTTAGGTATTTTAATTTATTATTTTATTTATGTTTTTGTCCCATTTTGTCATCCTGAGCGTAGTCGAAGGAAGGAGCTGATTCCTGCTGTCCGCTATATCTTTTGTGGCGAACCCCGCCACAAAAGGATGCCGCTCCCATCAGGGCTAGGGCAGTTGGTTTCAAATAAACATTCGGTTTAATTGAAACATGTTTTCTTTAAAAAGCTTGAATTTTTCAAAAAAAGCGGACACTAAATTAACGCTTTTTTCTAGAATTGTTATAGAAATACGAAATTATTAGATTGTAAAAGTGGAGAGATAAAGTTTTGTTTTATCGATTTGTTTTGAATATCAGTGATCTGTGCGATGAAAAAACAGTGTTTTAATAATAATTTATTTTTCGAGTCATTTTGGTATCAAAAGATCCATTTTTAAAAATTACAATTGAAGTCCAGTTATTGTTTGTGTCATACTGATATTTTTGCTGTATAGCGAAAATATTTTGATTAGTCTCCTTATCGGTTAATATATCAGATATGAGATTATTATTTTTATCGTATTTGCATTTTCGAATTGCTCCATCATAAGTCAATTCCGTAAGGTTATTATTAATGTCAAATTTAAAAGTTTGAGTATCAGGTTCATCAAAATAAGTAGAAGTAATTGAAGTGATTTTACTGAAATCGTCATATTTTAGATTAGTTGATTTATCTATACTCTTATCTTTGTAAAAATGATCAAATTTTGAAATTTCTCCTTTTTTGTTTAGGTAATAAACATTTTTACTGAAATTGGGATTAATTGTTATTGAATCCTTTTTTAATTTTTTCGAGCTATGATTATTATTTTCAAAATGATATTTTTTTTCTGTAATGATACTCATTTTGTACTCATAAATAGATAAATTTCCAGCAAGGTATGGCATATTTTCTGCGATGCTATATTGATACATTTTTGCTAATTTATTTTTTTCTAAATATTCATAATCAGTAACATTTATTTCATAAATTTTTTGTTTTAAATCATAATTAGTTAATGATTTTCTTACAATATTATTGTTGTGATTATAAACAATACTATCTATAGAACTTAATCTTTCTGATTTGTCGTTTCTAATTTCATAGTGCTGTCTAGTAATGATTTCTTTAGAGTAATTAAATATGATTTTTTGGTTTCGATAAAAATCTTCATTCTTCGTTATTTTACCATCAGGCGTAAATTCGATATAATATGTTTTTGCAGTATTATCATCATAATAGCAGCTAATATTTTTAATAGGTTTTCCCTTTTTAAAATCAAGATCTTTTTGGTTAGTTGGAAAAACATGTAGTGTTGGGTTAATTTTAAAATCACTGATTGCAACTTGATAATAATTTTTAGGGTCATTAAAAGTTTCTATTTGCTGACTAAATATAGCGTGATTTACCAATAACAAAAGGAAAATGATTTTCTTCATATATTTAAAATATTACTCTAGCTCTTTTTTCAAAAACTTAGCCGTATAACTCTTTTTATTCTGAGCCACTTCTTCTGGCGTTCCTTTGGCAACCAATTGACCGCCGCCTTTTCCGCCTTCTGGACCAATGTCAATAATATAATCGGCAAGTTTGATAACGTCCATATTATGTTCGATTACCAAAATTGTATTTCCTTTATCAACCAATTTATTGATTACTTCCATCAAAACGCGAATGTCTTCAAAGTGCAAACCTGTTGTTGGCTCATCTAGAATATAAAATGTATTTCCAGTATCTTTTTTAGACAATTCTCCTGCCAATTTAATACGTTGTGCTTCACCACCCGAAAGTGTTGTGCTTTGCTGACCAAGTGTAATGTAGCCCAAACCAACATCTTGAATGGTTTTGATTTTTCTATAAATCTTCGGAATGTTTTCAAAAAACGGAACCGCTTCATCAACCGTCATATCCAAAACATCAGAAATAGATTTCCCTTTATATCTAATTTCTAAAGTTTCTCTGTTGAAACGTTTGCCTTGACACGTTTCACATTCTACGTAAACGTCCGGTAAAAAGTTCATTTCGATTGTTCTTACACCAGAACCTTCGCAGGTTTCGCAACGTCCGCCTTTTACGTTAAAGCTAAAACGTCCTGCTTTATAACCACGAATCATACTTTCAGAAGTCATAGTGAACAGATTTCTGATTTCAGTGAAAACCTCTGTATATGTTGCAGGATTCGAACGTGGTGTTCTTCCAATCGGACTTTGGTCAATATCAATTACTTTGTCGATATGTTCTAAACCTTCAATCTTTTTATAAGGTTGCGGTTTTTTTACGCCATTAAAATAATACGCATTTAAAATAGGATAAAGCGTTTCGTTAATTAAAGTCGATTTTCCACTTCCAGAAACTCCTGTAACACAGGTTAATTGACCTAATGGAATTTCAATAGAAACATTTTTTAAGTTATTTCCTGTTGCTCCAGTCAGTTTTAAGAATTTGCCATTTCCTTTTCTCCTTTTCTTCGGAATGTCAAATTTCATTTTACCATTCAAATATTGAGCGGTAATAGTGTTCGAAGCTAAAGTTTCTTTCGGTGTCCCAATACTGATGATTTCTCCACCATATTTACCCGCTTTTGGGCCAATATCAATAACATAATCTGCTGTTTCGATCATGTCTTTATCGTGTTCAACCACAATAACAGAGTTTCCGATATCGCGTAATTGTTCCAAAGAATGAATTAGTTTTTCATTATCTCTTTGGTGTAAACCAATACTTGGTTCATCCAAAATATATAAAACGCCAACCAATTGCGAACCAATTTGTGTTGCTAGACGAATACGCTGTGCTTCACCACCAGAAAGCGATTTTGAACTTCGGCTTAAAGCCAGATAATTCAAACCAACATTCATCAAGAAATTCAAACGGTCTTTGATTTCTTTTACAACTTCAGATGCAATTAAAAGCTGTTTGTCTGTCAAATGGCTATTTAAATCTTGAAACCAAGCTGTTAAATCTGAAATATCCATATCACACAATTCGGTGATATTTTTTTCATTTACCCTAAAAAATAATGCTTCTTTTTTAAGGCGTGAGCCATCACAAACAGGACAGTTAATTTCGTCCATAAAATCTTTTGCCCAACGTTTTATGCTGGTTGTGGCACTTTCGTCATATTGATTTTTGATGAAGTTGGAAATTCCCTCAAAATCAATTTTATATTCCCTTGTTACGCCAAGATCTTTTGAGTTGATTGAAAATTTATCTTTTCCGCCATACAAAATCATTTGCATGGCTTCTTCTGGAATCTTTTCAATCGGATCCGTAATTTTAAATCCGAATTTTTCTCCAATAGTTTCCAATTGTTTGAAAATCCATGAAGATTTGTATTCGCCAAGCGGAGCAAAACCACCTGCTTTTATAGATAATTTCGGATTCGGAATAATCTTTTTAACGTTGATTTCGTGTACTGTTCCCAATCCATTGCAATGCGGACAAGCACCTTTTGGAGAGTTGAAAGAGAATAAATTTGGTTCTGGATTTTGGTACGATATTCCTGTTGAAGGACACATTAAATTACGGCTGAAATAACGCACTTCATTAGAATCCTGATCTAAAATCATCAAGACATCTTCACCGTGATGCATCGCAGTATTGATGCTTTCTGATAATCTTTTTTGCGTATCAGAATTATCTTCGATTACCATTCTATCAACAACAATCTCAATATCGTGTGTTTTGTAACGATCCAATTTCATTCCTGCAACCAAATCTTGAACTTCGCCGTTTACACGAACTTTCAAGAATCCTTGTTTGGTAATCTGCTGGAATAATTCCGCATAATGCCCTTTTCTGGCTTTAATTACTGGCGCTAGAATATTGATTCGTTTTCCGCTATAATCCTGAATAATCAGATCTTTAATCTGTTCATCAGAGTACGAAACCATTTTTTCGCCCGTGTTATAACTGTACGCATCTGCACCACGTGCATATAAAAGTCTAAGGAAATCGTAAATTTCAGTAATCGTTCCAACCGTAGAGCGCGGACTTTTACTTGTTGTTTTTTGTTCAATCGCAATTACAGGAGAAAGGCCGTCGATTTTATCTACATCAGGGCGCTCCAATCCGCCAAGGAATTGTCTCGCATAGGCAGAAAACGTTTCAACATAGCGACGCTGCCCCTCAGCATAAATAGTATCAAATGCCAAAGAAGATTTTCCCGAACCTGATAAACCAGTAATTACAACCAGTTTTTCACGCGGAATAGATATATCGATATTTTTTAGATTATGAACTCTTGCACCAAGAACTTCAATAGTATTGTCTTTATCTAGCATAATTTTGAGCAAAAACGCAAAGTTACCACTTTGATTTGTTCTTTTAGTGCTCGATAGCAAAACTTTATGTTACAATTAGTAACAAAAAACGCTAGTATAAACTAGCGCTTTCTTTTTCGGGTTGCCATATAGTTTTCAATGGCTTCTTTGGTGGTATACCAATTTCGGCCTTCTTTGTAAGCATCAATTTTTCCTGTTCTGGCCAATAAACTAACATATTCTTGACTATAAGGTGTATTTGGTTCGCTCACAATATTTTGAATTGACTGATAGTCATAAGGGCTTTCAGGCATCGCGCCAAGATAAATATTAAGCGTTCTTTCGAGTGCCTGACACATTAAAAGCGTCAATTTTTGATAATTTCCATTATTTGCTTGATTGAGCGCTTCGTAATATTTCTTGCGATCATTTTTTAGAATAATAGCAGGCGGAAAACCACTTCGCATCAATAATAAATTCATGCTTAATCGAACCGTGCGCCCATTTCCATCAAAAAAAGGATGAATCTAGACTAGTTTATGATGGTAGATTGTTGCCAATTCTATATCGTTTAAATCTAAAGGATTTGTATTGATAAACTCGATTAGCTCGTCTAAATAATCTGAAACTTTATTAGCATTTGGAGGCATGAAATTAGCTCCTGAAATTCGAACTCCTCCGTTACGAATTCTTCCAGCAAAATCTTCCTCGATGGAACGCATTGCCAAACCATGAATAGACAGAATATCGATACTTCTTAGTTTATAATTCTCATCAACAATAGTGTAGAGGTAATCAATAGCTTTGTCATGATTATGGGTTTCAAAATGTTCACGCAGCGATTTTCCTTTAATGGTAATTCCTTCTTGAATAACCATTTGGGTTTCTCTCAAACTAAGTGTATTTCCTTCAATACTGTTTGAGTTGTAAGTCCATTCTAGAGAAAGACTTTCTCGTATTTTATTCAAGGCAATATTAGGCAATGGTCTGCTGTTTTGCAGTTCTTGCCTTTTTTGGTACAATCGATCAAAGGTTGATTGAAATTCTTCTCTGTATGTTAGGTCAATATTAAACATAATCCTACAAAGATACTTCTTAATATCGGATAAATAAAATTTTTAACGTATCCGATATTAAGGCTATTCAATAGTCATGGAACGAAGTTTTGTTCTGTAAGCTTCGAGTGCTATTGATTTGGAAATAAATCCGTGGTATTTTCCATCTCTTAAAACAGGAAGAAAGGCAGATTTTGAAGTTTCAAATTTTCGCATTACAATTTCCATGCTGTCAAGTGTAGAAATTGTAGTTGTTGGTACTTTCATTACGTCTCTAATAAAAGTATATTTTACACGGTAAGTATTGAAAATAATCTCTCGAATATCATTAAAGTGAACTACTCCGACCAAATCTTTTTCATTATTTACAACTGCAAAAACAACTTGGTTGGAATGCGAAATAAGATCAACCAGTTTAGTCAAATTTTCATCTGGATGCACTGTCAAATAATCACACTGAATAATCGAATCGATATCTAAAGTTGATAAAATATTAGAATCTTTATTGCTTGTAAACGCATGGCCTTTTTTGGCTAATCCTTTTACGTCAAGCGAATACTTTTCAAAACGTTTAGAAATGGCAAAACTGATGGAAGAAACAATCATTAGCGGAATCATTAATCCGTAACCTCCAGTAATTTCAGCAATTAAGAAGATGGCAGTCAGAGGAGCATGAAATAAACCACTTAGAATTCCAGCCATTCCGACCATTGTAAAATTACTGATAGGAAGTTTTGATAAGCCGATAAGTGTAACTAGTTTAGAAAAGAAATATCCCAAATAAGATCCTAAGAATAGAGAAGGAGCAAAGTTCCCTCCATTTCCTCCGCTTCCAAGAGTTAAGCCCGAAGCAAATACTTTAACCATCATAGTAGCGCCAATAAATAAAAGCAAAACCCATTGATTGTTTCTAAAATCGGCAAATAAAGTATTGTCTAATAATTGTCCCGGATCTGTATTAGACAGGGTTTTGATGCTCTCATATCCTTCACCAAAAAGTGTTGGAAAAATAAAAATCAACAGTGCCAATAACGATGACCCAATCAACGCTTTTTTATATGGATTGATTTGTTGTTTGGCAAAATAATGTTCTACTCTTTGGAAATTTCTTGAGTAGTAAATTGCAGCCAATCCAGTGAGCACACCTAAAATAACATAAAAGGGGATGTTATGATAATCAAATGTTTCCTGTTTTTTGAAACTTAAAAGTATGCTTTCGTCTAGCACAATTGCAGAAACCAAAGCACCTGTTGCAGCCGAAATCATAATTGGGGTAAAAGCAGAAATGCTGACATCTACCAATAAAACTTCAATAGCAAAAAGAACTCCAGCAATTGGGGCGTTGAACGCTGCTGCGATTCCAGCTGCGACTCCGCATCCAATTAATAAAGTTCGATCTTTATATTGCATCTTATAATTCTGGGCATAATTTGAACCAAATGCTGCTCCAGTAATTACGATGGGACTCTCTAAACCTGCCGAACCTCCTAATCCAACCGTTAACGAACTGGTTACAATCTGCGCGTACATTTGTTTTTTGGGGATAATGCTGGCTTTTTTGGCAACAGCATAAAGTATCTGAGAAGTTCCTTTTTGTATACTTCCGTTAAGAACTTTATTTACAACAAAAACGGTTAATGTAATACCAATAATGGGCAAAATACTGTTGATGAAACTCAGTTTTAGAATTCCATTAATGTATGTGGCAAAAGAGAAGACGCTGTGGGCGAATGTTTTAAGGGCAATCACGGCAAAAGCACATGATATTCCAGTTAAAACGCTAGATAAAAAAAGGAACTGTTTTGGAGTCATTAAAGATTGAGCCAAAGCAATTATACTTTCAAGTCGTCTGAAATATTTTTTTATCATTATGTTTTAAAAATTATCTGTCTTACAAAATTAGATTATAATGTTAGATTAAAAAAATAAAAACTTAGGACTATTAAAAACCAATAGCTTTATCATCGCCTCTAAAGTCAGCTCCTCCTTCTAATGTATGGTCTGGCAAAACCAAAATAGCATCTACTTTTCCGATAATTGGAGTTGGTTTTTCGTTGATAATGTAACTCTTAGCTTTTAACTTGTCAATAGTTTTGCTTTCAAAAGTGTTAGGTTCAAAAGTAATTAAATCTGGCAGCCACTGATGATGAAAACGCGGAGCATTTACAGCTTCCTGCATGCTTAAATTATATTCATAAACATTTAGAATTGTTTGCAAAACGGAAGTTATAATAGTTGAACCTCCTGGAGTTCCTACCACCATAAAAAGTTTTCCGTCTTTTTCTACAATGGTTGGTGTCATTGAGCTTAGCATTCGTTTTTGCGGAGCGATGCTGTTGGCTTCATTTCCAACCAAACCGAACATATTTGGAGAACCTGGTTTGGCACTAAAATCGTCCATTTCATTATTTAAAAAGAAACCAAGTTCGTCACAATAATATTTAGAGCCATAACCGTCATTCAAAGTTGTCGTAGCAGCAATAGCATTCCCGAATTGATCTACAATTGAATAGTGAGTAGTTTCTGTGCTTTCGGCATAATTTACTTTTCCTTCTTTTATTTCGCTAGATAAAGTTGCTTTTTCCGGATTAAAACTAGCCATTCTCTCACGAAGGTAATTTTCGTCTAATAATTCTTTCATCGGAATTTTGACAAAATCTGGATCGCCTAAAAAGTAGCTTCTATCGGCATAAGCTCTTCTTTCCGCTTCAACAATTACCTGAATGGCATCTGCAGAATTATGTCCCATTTTGGCTAAATCATAAGGTTCTAGCATTTTTAAGATTTGAGCCAGACAGATTCCACCGCTGCTTGGCGGAGCCATCGAAGTGATTTTTAAACCTTTATAAGTAAACTGTAATGGTGTTCTCCATTTAGCTTCATATTTCGATAAATCCTGCATTGTGATAATGCCACCTTTTTCCTTAAGATAATTGACTAAGATTTTTGCCGTTTCACCTTTGTAAAATTCGTTTCTTCCTTTTTTCTGAATTCTTTTTAAAGTTTTGGCTAAAGCCGGATATTTGATAGTGTCGTTTTCTTTGAAGCTGCCAGATAAGAGCGAGTTTTCTCCATTTATTTTTACAATGCTTTCATGATAATCCTTTAAGCTTTTCTCCTGTTTTTTAGTCACTACAACCCCTCTTTCTGCTAAAGCAATTACAGGCTCAAGGATCTTAGAAATAGGCATTGTACCATATTTTTTATGAACAGCAAAAACACCTGCAATAGTCCCTGGAACGCCAATGGCAAGTGCTGTCTGAGTACTTTTTCCTTTTATAACATTTCCTTCGCTATCCAAAAACATATCTTTTGTGGCTGCCAGTGGCGCTTTTTCGCGATAATCCAAAGAACCAACTTCGCCATTTGCTTTTCTATACACCATAAATCCGCCGCCGCCGATGTTTCCTGCAAACGGAAAAGCAACTGCAAGAGCTAATTCAGTTCCGACCATGGCGTCAAAAGCGTTTCCTCCATTTTTCATAATGTCAGAACCAATTTTTGAGGCTTCTTCACGAGCAGAAACCACCATTGCTTTTGTAACAACTAGTCCAGTTGGGTTTGGCGTTGTCTGTTGTGCATTGCTGCTGCTTATATATAAGAGGGCGATTAAAATCGTAATTTTTTTCATGTGCAATAAAATTAAATTCACTTAAAGAGAAAGTAGTTTTTCTTTGGCTTTTGTTCTCATTTCATCAAAGAAAAGTGTGAATTCTTCTTCAAACTCATCATAAAACTCAGTAAGTTCTTCAACAGCAAACTGCATTTGTGAAATATTTTTAGATCTTCTGTCCATTTGCGTCAAAATGTTCTGGATTCCTTCAGTGGTTCGATAACTCAAAAGCCAGTTTCTTTCAATCATATAAGGCATTAAACCTTGTGTTTTTTCGGTTAAAATATCATAATTATCATGTAAGGAATGATAAAACCGTTTAACAAAAAGCTCTAATTCTTCGTCAGAATATTGCGTCCAGTTTTTGGCTAAGAAATGATCGTAAACAATATCTACAATAACTCCCGCATAATGATGGTATCGCTCGTGAAGGCGTTTGGTGCTTTTTCTAAAAATATCGTGAGAATCGGTATAAGTGTCAATGAATCGATGCAGTAAAATTCCTTTTTGTACATCTTCGGGAAAATGCTCAAACTGTTTACCGCGAATTCCATCCGCCATAAAATTCCCGATTTTAATTAAATCATTGTCTCCAGAAAGATATATATGGGCTAAGAAATTCATTTTTTGTAAGTTTCTAAGAATCGAAATTTCTAAGATTCTAAGTTATTTTAGTAAATGTATAAAAACTTTTTCAAATCATTTTGTTATAAAAATAACGAGATGCAAGTAGTTTCCTATGGACTAAATTCAAAATCTTAGAAACTTAGCACCTTAGTAACTCAGTAACTTTTTTATATTTGTAAAAAAATAACCCTAACTCACAAAAATGACTCTAATAAAATCTATTTCTGGAATCCGCGGAACGATCGGAGGAAAAGTAGGAGACAATTTAACTCCTGTTGATGCTGTAAAATTTGCGTCGGCATACGGAACTTTCTTAAAAAACAATATTGCTAAAGATAAATTGACAGTTGTAATTGGCCGTGATGCTAGAATTTCTGGACCAATGATTCATAATTTAGTTGTGAATACTTTAATTGGTTTAGGAATCGATGTAATTGATCTTGGGCTTTCTACAACACCAACTGTTGAAGTGGCTGTTCCGTTGGAAAAAGCTGACGGAGGAATTATCTTAACAGCATCTCACAATCCAAAACAATGGAATGCTTTAAAATTATTAAATGCTAAAGGTGAATTTTTAAGTGGAGCTGACGGTGCAAAAATTCTTGAAATTGCTGAAGCAGAAGCTTTTGATTTTTCTGATGTGGATAGTTTAGGCGAAGTTATTTCTAATGACGCTTACATGGATATTCATATCGATGAAGTTTTAAACTTGCCATTGGTTGATATTGAAGCGGTTAAAGAAGCTAAGTTTAAAGTGGTTGTCGATGGTGTAAATTCTTCAGGAGGAATTATTATTCCGAAACTTCTAAAATTAATGGGAGTAGAAGTGGTGGAATTATATTGTGAACCAAACGGACATTTCCCACACAACCCAGAACCTTTAAAAGAGCATTTAACGGATATTTCTGAATTAGTTGTAAAAGAAAAAGCTGATTTTGGTATCGTGGTAGATCCAGATGTAGATCGTTTGGCTTTTATTAGTGAAGACGGTGAAATGTTTGGCGAAGAATATACTTTAGTTGCCTGTGCAGATTATGTTTTAAGTAAAACTCCAGGAAATACAGTTTCTAATATGTCATCTTCTCGTGCTTTAAGAGATGTTACAAAAGCGCATGGCGGAAGTTATGAAGCAAGTGCAGTAGGAGAGGTGAACGTAGTAGAGTTGATGAAGAAAAACAATGCAATAATTGGTGGTGAAGGTAACGGTGGAATTATCTATCCAGAGTTGCACTACGGAAGAGACAGTTTGGTTGGAGTTGCTTTGTTTTTAACGCATTTAGCAAACAAAAAAATGCCGGTTTCTGCTTTGAGAGCTTCTTATCCAGAATACTACATGAGCAAAAATAAAATTGAATTGACTCCGCAAATCGATGTTGATGCAATTTTAACTCAAATGACGGAGAAATACAAAAACGAAGATATCTCGACAATTGATGGTGTAAAAATTGATTTTGCGACAGAATGGGTTCATTTAAGAAAATCAAACACAGAGCCAATTATTCGTATTTATACTGAAGCGCCTTCTCAGGATGCAGCAGATAAATTAGCACTTCGAATTATTGATGAAATTAAAGTAATTGCTGGGATCTAAGATTTCAGTTTTTGAAATAAAAAAGCCTCTTTGGAAATTTCTAAAGAGGCTTTTTCTGTTTGATTGTATTATGGTTAACACATAGAAAAATAGCTTTTTGGAACTTATTAAAAGCGTTTCACTTTTGGATAAATACACATAGAGCTATGTGTTAAAGCTAGCTTTTTCTTTAATCTTAAAACGAAACGATAAAATTCTATGTTTCAATGTGTTAAAATTAAATTTATTCAATTCTGTGCTTCCATCTTTTGTGCGTCCACAAATAAAATTCGGGAGCTTCTAGAATCTGTTTTTCTACTTCTTTAAGATACATTTCAGTAATTTTAAAGTTTTCAAATTCTTTCGGATTATCAGCAAGAGGAATAAATGTAGCTTCATAATAGCCTCTTCTAACTTTTTTAACCTCTACAAAAAGTACTGCCAAATCATATTTTTTTGCCAATGTTTCGGCGCCCGTATGCACAGGAACTTCAACACCCATAAATTTCATCGAATGAAAAATCCTTTCCATCTTTGGCGATTGATCGCTTGCTAAACCATAAAGGCTTAAAATGCCCTCACGCTGGTTTTTTGCCATTGTTGGAATCGCTTTTCTGGTTTCGATCATTTCGGTATTGTATTTAGAACGGATTTTTCGAATTAATCTGTCAAAATAAGGATTAGCCAGCCTTTTGTAAACCGCAACCCCTTGAAATCCGAGTTTGGGATTAATGGTTAAAAGCCATTCATAACTTGCATAATGTGAAGCCACAAGAATTACGCTTTTTCCTCTTTTAGCATAATCAAGCACAAGATCAATGTTTGTTACATGAAATCTTCTTTCCATTTCCTCTGGAGACATACTCATGGTTTTCACCATTTCCAGAAACAGGTCGCACATATGCTTGTAGAATTTCTTTTCGATTACTTTTCTTTCCGCATCATTTAAATGAGGTAAAGTAAGCGCAAGATTCTCGCGAACTACTTTTTTACGATATCCGATCACTCTATATACCAAAAAACAGACAAAATCTGAGAATAAGTAAAATATCGGAAAAGGAAGTATAGAGATAAGCCAAAGTAAAGGGTAGGCTAAAATATAAACAAGAAACTGCATGTAAATTTTTTTGACAAAGATAAATTAAAAAATGATTAGCGATCGATATTTTGCATTCTTGCTAACTTATCTTTAAGAATGACTATATTTACAATTCACAATAATTAATACTCATGAATATTATTTTAATAGCGATTATCGTTGCGAACGTTGTTATTAGTTACAAAGGTTTTAATGATCTTTATTTTTTTAGAAAATACGAATTTCACGTAGGAAGCATTCGTTCTGGAGAGCAAATTAGAATGCTTTCGTCTGGTTTTCTGCATGTAGATATGATGCATTTGATTTTTAACATGTTGACTTTGTATTTTTTTGCTCCTGTAGTTTTAGGCTGGCTAGGTAATTTTTCTTTTATCTTGGTTTATTTTGGAAGCTTAATTTTTGGAAGCCTTCTTACCATGTTGTTTCATAAAAATGATTATAGTTACAGAGCCGTTGGAGCTTCTGGAGCTGTAACCGGAGTTTTGTATTCGGCAATATTACTGCAGCCTGACATGATGCTCGGAATATTTTTTGTCATTTCGATGCCGGCTTATATTTTTGGAATTTTGTATCTATTGTACTCAATTTACGGAATGAAAGCCAAAAATGACAATATTGGGCATACAGCACACTTTGGAGGTGCTATAGGAGGGTATTTGATTACTTTAATAAAAATGCCATCATTATTTACAGACCATACATTGATGGTAATTCTGCTTGCGATTCCAATTTTGATCCTTTTTGGAATGGCAAAATTGGGAAAACTCTAAGCTTGGCACAACTTTTGGAATGCTCTTGTCAAACATTAAAATTTAACAAAAATGAAAAAACTAGTATTATTTTTAACAATCATGTTTATGACTATGTCTTACGGCCAAGAAATCAAACAAGTTCCTTTAATTAATGTTAATGGAGAAGGAAAAGTAAAAGTAGCACCTGATCAGGTTTGTATTTCAGCTTCGGTTGAAACAAAAGGGAATAATGCTAAAGACGTTAAAAAACAAAATGACGAAAAGATGGATGCTGTTTTAAAATTCATCAAAAAAATGAATATCCCAACAGCAGATTTCAAAACAAAACAAGTAGCTCTTAATCCGCAGTACGATTATGAGAAAAAGAAAACTTCTTATAACGCTACACAAACGGTAGAAATTGTAGTGAAAGATTTGGCTAAGTATGATGAATTAATGGAAGGTTTGGTTCAACAAGGAATTAACAGAATCGACAGAGTTTCTTTTGAATCATCTAAATTAGCGCAATACGAATCTGAAGCTAGAAAATTAGCGATGAAAGATGCTAAAACAAAAGCAGAAGAGTACGTTTCTGTTTTGGGGCAAAAAGTAGGTAAGGCGTTTACAATCTCTGATAACTCTCAAATTTACCGTCCACAGCCAATGTATGCTGCTATGAGAATGAAAGAAGCAGACTCAATGGGAGGAGCTTCAAACGAAACTTTAGCAATTGGCGAAATCGAAATTACAGCAAATGTTAGTGTAAGTTTTGTGTTAGACTAAACGGTTCTAAAATTCCAAATAAAAAAAATCCAAATTCCAATTATACTGGGATTTGGATTTTTTTTATTTTGTTATTGAGCTTGGAATTTGGAATTTCAGTATTGGAATTTAATTTAAAATTTAATCAATCTTTAGCGGAAGTGTAAACCTAAATGTACTTCCTTTTCCTTGTTCGCTTTCAACCGAGATTTCTCCTTTATGGATGTTTACAAATTCTTTGCAAAGTAACAATCCAAGTCCGCTTCCGAGTTCGTTTTCTGTTCCTTTTTGGAGAACCTTTCCATTAATTTTAAATAGTTTTTCTTTGATGTAGTCAGGAACTCCGATTCCGTTGTCTGTAATAGAAATTTCTGCTTTCTGATTGGTTTTGGTCAATTTTAGTTTAATTTCTCCATTTTTGTCAGTAAATTTAATGGCATTGCTTAGCAAATTACGCAAAATGGTGCTAATCATATTTTTGTCTACTTCTGCTTCAACCAGAAAAGCCGATTCAAATGTGATGTTTATATTTTTATTTAAAGCTGCATTTCTACTTAGTTCAATATTCTCCTCAATTAAGGCATTTAGCAATATATTTTTAGGATGAAAAGCAATCATTCCGGTTTGGACCTTAGACCATTCTAGCAGATTTTCAAGTAGTTTGTAAATATTCTTATTCGAATCATGCAGCAGTTCAGATATTTCTTTAATTTCTTCACGGCTGTATTGATCAATATTTTCGAGCAGAATTTCAGACAGAGAAACCGATGATCCTAAAGGGCCTCTTAAATCATGAGAAATAATAGAGAAAAACTGATTTCTATCACTCAAAAGCTTTTTGATTTTATTATCCTGCCTTTCTTTAACTAAGAGCAAAAAGCCTACAATTCCAATTAAGGTCAGAAGGAAAAGACAAATGCTGTATAAGCTATCAAAAGTATCATTTGAAATAATAAGATTTTGAGGATGCAAGTATCTGTGAACTATTCGTATTGCAATTAGAATTTCAAATCCTGTATAACACAAAACATAAAAAGTCTTGAAAAAGCTTTTTTCCTTTTCTGTAAAATAAATAATTGTAGGCAATAAATAGATGGCAAAAACACCAATGCCGCCAATGATAACACGAGTATTCATTGAGGCGTCAAACAGTGTCGAAATATTAAAAAGCAATATTGACGCAACTGTAATAGCTATTTGAATTTGAAATTGCCTTTTTGCATGTGTTTTAATGAGCGACAGCATTGCAATGGTTTCAAAGCAACAGGCGCCAAAAATCATAGAATTGGCAATATTGATAGAAGCAAAGTCCGGGATGATATTACGTAGAAGAGCCAATATCCAAGCAAGAGTCAGTATTAATTTACCTAATCCAAACCATTTTAATATTTTTTTGTTATCACTATTGGCATACGAAAACGAAAAACTAAAAATGAGGAGGCAGGTAAAAAAATTACCCCAGAAATAAAGCAGAAAAATGGTTTTTGGATCTACTGGTAAAAGTTCAAACATTAAAAGGATTTTGCTTTTTGGAAATCGATTTTACAAATATATAAATAAACTAAACATTTAGACCTGAGTTGGCGCTTCATGAGCCATGTTCCTGCATATTTAACAATTAGTTTTCTTTAGAATTGTTACTGTTTTTTTAAATTTACATAAAGTTAAATTATTCAAAAAAGGAAATAATTAAAAGAAAGAATTAAATTACATATTGAATGATTTCTTAGATTTGTAAAAAGTACCACAAAACACCTTGTTATGCCACTAATTGAACAATCAGAATATACTTCCCCTTCGATTATTCATCGCAACAGGCATGTTTCTACCATTTATGCTGCCTTGATAAAAAGGTTCGAAGTGCCTGAATATACAAGAGAAAAGCATGAATTGAATGACGGAGATTTTATCAATATCGATTACATTTTAAATGACTCAAAAAAAGCAGTTATTTTATGTCATGGTTTAGAAGGTGATTCTCGCAGAACGTATAATAATAGCTGTGCAGCCTATTTTCTGCAGAAAGATTTTTCAGTTTTTGCTTGGAACAATCGTACTTGCGGTGGAGAAATGAATCGTCTTCCGAGATTATATCATCATGGTGCTGTTGACGATCTTGATGAAGTGGTACGTTTTGCATTGAGAAAAGGAATAGAGGATGTCTATTTAATAGGATATTCAATGGGAGGCGTTCAGCTTCTTAATTATTTGGGATGGACAAAAATTGATCAGCGCATAAAGGCAGCGGTTTCTATTTCGGTGCCAACGCATATTGCAACAAGTGCAGAAGTGCTTAAGCAAGGTTTTAATAGAGTTTATCTAAAGAATTTCACAATAGATATTAAAAAGAAACTGAAATACAAAGCAGCACAGTTTCCTGATTTTATCAACCGTGATCAAATTGATAATATTTCTACTTTTGATGAAGTCGATCAATATTTTACGGCACCGCTTCATGGATTTGCGAGCCGTGACGATTATTACGAACGTGTTTCTCCAGAGTTTTCACTTAAAAATATTACAACTCCAGTTTTAATAATTAATTCGCTAGACGATCCTTTTTTGGGCGAAAGATGTTACCCAAGAATGATTGCCAAAGACAGTGCATATGTTTATCTGGAAACGCCTAAATATGGCGGGCATTGTGCTTTTCCGCTTAGAGATTCTGAATATTCTTATGCCGAGAAAAGAGCGTTTAAGTTTTTTGAATCTTTTAGGTCTAACAATACTTTGGTTTAAAGAATAAATTTATTCATCGCCAGAATTCTCAATTTCAGAAGGCGCTTTTTTTCTAATGCTGGTACTCAGATAAAAGAATAACCGTATCGTGTGATTCATGTCATATTGATATCCGGAATATTTTTGCTGATAGACATTCATATAGCCAAAATCGTAGCTCCATTTTGGATTTATATTTTTTTTGATTCCGATAAAAAAGCGGTTTTGATCAAAAGTATTGTAAATAACTTCTTCTCCAAAATGTAGCAGAATCTCATCTGAAAGCACCATTTGCGGCCACGATTTTTTATCAGAAATTCGGAAAGTAAAACTCATGAGATAACGAATTCTATTAGTAAAACGCCAATCACCACTGGGTTTATCGTTAACGATTTTTTCTTGCCAGCGCTGTTCATTTCGTAAGCGCTGCAAAATGCTTACATTCCCAAATTTTGTGTTTAATTGTGCCTGCTGATAAATTCTGTTTTCGTCAGAAAAAGTACTCCAATCGGGATTGGAAGGTGCTAGCCACATGTGCGCATATCCTAGATTTAGAGAAATATTTGAATTTGGAATATAGCTGATGCCTCCTCTTATAAAATAAAAACTCGGGTCGGAAACAAAATCATTTCGTCTGATATGAAAGTCACCAATCATACCCCAATGATCTGCAAATTTGGTGACAGTGTTTATAGATACCCAAGTCTGAAGCTGCTGGTTAATTTCTTTTTCCTGTCCTTGTCCAAATACATTTATAGAAAGCAAGAAAATCAGGATTCCGATAAAATTGGTTTTCATAAAAAGCACGATAGAAATTAATTAAAAAAAGTAAATTTCTTTAAAATCGGTAATAAGTAATGAGTTGTTAAAGTAAAGATATTCTTTTTTAACGAGAAATTATGTCTTATATTTAAGTTTTAATTTGTTTTATATCAGGTTTTTATGTGTTTTGAATCAAAGATGTTAAATACGTTAAACAAAATTTTTAATCATTTGATTAAAAATTTTGTTTAACGTATTTGTAAAAAACTTAACTTTGCCTTTAAAAATATTAAATATGAGTGCTTCAGCATCTGAGAAAAAAGATTCTACTACAGAAGAAAAGATAAAAACAGCAGCCAAAACTGTTTTTTATAAAAAAGGTTTTGCAGCAACGCGAACTAGAGATATTGCTGAGGAAGCAGGTTTGAATCTTGCTTTGCTTAACTATTATTTCAGAAGTAAGGCTAAACTCTTCGAAATTATAATGGCAGAAACTTTTTCTGGTTTTATAGGCAGTATGAAAGTGATTTTGGATGATGAGAAAACTTCTTTGGAACAAAAAGTAATAACTATTGCCGAGCGATACATTGATTTTATCAGTGTAGAACCTGAAATTCCAACCTTTATTTTAACTGAAATTCGTAATAATCCAGAAGAACTTTTAAAAAAACTGCCCATTAAAGAAATCGTAAATGATTCTGTTTTTATTAAACAATTTCAAGAAGCAGTTCAAAATAAAGAAATAACAGAACCTAATCCGTTGCACTTTTTGATGAATCTGCTGGGATTGGTCGTTTTTCCATTTATAGTCAAACCCATTATTATGGGAAGCAGAAATCTGGAAACAGAACAGTTTCATGCACTAATGCAAGAGCGCAAGAAAAAAATTCCGATCTGGATTAATATGATGTTTAAAGCCTAATACTAACCTGAAGTTAATTTATACTGTAATGAGAAGGAAATTATACTTTAAATATATTGGAATCTTGTCCTTTATAACAGCACAGGCACAGACCTTGACAATTGATCAAAGTTATCAGTTGGCTGTTGAGAATTATCCTTTAATAAAACAATATGAACTTATTGAAAAAAGTAAAGAATATACTTTGAGTAATGCCAATAAAGCTTATCTGCCTCAAATAAGTCTAACCGCAATTGAAGGATACGTTTTTGGAGATTTTCCGACTTTGGGAAGTTCAGGAAACGACAGCAAATTTAAGTTTATTGGTCTCGGGCAAGTCAATCAGACTATTTGGGATGGAGGCGCTACCAAAACACAGAAAAAGATTATTGAGGCATCTTCAAACGCGGATAAAGCTTCTGTAGAAGTCTCGCTTTACGATTTACGTTCTCGCGTAAATCAGCTTTATTTCGGCGTATTGCTTATTGACGAGCAATTGAAGCAGCTTCAAATTCAAAATGCCATTATTGCCAATAATATTGATAAGGTTAAAAAACTTCACGAAAATGGTTTGGCGTATAAAACGGATGTTGATGAAATGAAAGCTGAACAGCTCAATCTTAGCAGACAGAAAAAAGATTTTGAATATACTAAAGCAGGTTACCAAACGATGCTTTCTTATTTGATAGGGAAAAACATCAGTCAGGAAAAACTTGGAAAACCTTTCAATTCTTCTAGTCTCGACACTATTATCAAACGTCCAGAACAATTACTTTTTGCCAGTCAGCGCAATCTGGTAAATGCACAATCCGAAATGCGGAAAGTTAGCCTTATGCCTAAAGTTGGCTTACTGGGTGCAGGTGTAGTTTTGGCACCTGGAATTAATTTGGGAACCAATAAAATTTCTACCGTTGGAGTTGCTGGAGTAAGTGTTGGATGGGATATAAAAGGATTGTATAAAAATTCAAACGAAAAACAGCTGACACAGCAGAATTTGAAAAAAATAGAAGTTCAAGAAGAGACCTTTTTATTTAACACCAGATTTCAAATGAATCAAAAAACGGCCGACATTGAAAGACAGAAAGCCATTTTGAAAGATGATGATGAAATTGTAAAACTTCGTCAGACTATTCGCGAAGGATATCAGCTGAAATACGACACTGGCGCTGGCCCGCTAATCGATTTACTGAATGCAACCGAAAAAGAAGGAAATGCACGAGCAGAAAAAGCATTGCACGAAATTCAATTGCTTATGGCAGAATACGAGTATCAAACAATCAAAGGAAATTAATACTATACATTATGAAAAAGATAACGCTTTTATATTTTCTTATTCCAGCAATATTCATGTTTTCATGCAATAATAAAGAAAATGATTTTGATGCTTCGGGGTCTTTTGAAGCTGTTGAAACCATTCTGTCAGCAGAAGCAAACGGTCAGATTTTACAATTGAATGTAGAAGAAGGCCAACAATTAGAAGCAGGACAAAAAGTAGGTTTTATAGACAGTACACAGCTTGCTATAAATAAAATGCAATTGCGCCAAAGTGAAAAAGCAATTCTGAGCGGAAGACCGCAAATACAGATACAAACCGAAAGTTTAAAACGACAGCTCGATAATGCTATTTTAGACCGCAACAGAACTGAAAAATTAGTAAAAGGTGGAGTAGCTTCTCAAAAGCAATTGGATGATATAAATTCTAAAGTAGCCGCTTTACAAGCGCAGATAAAGGCTCAGAAGAGTTCGCTGGAAACCACTACTGAAAACTTGACTCAACAAGGAAATACAGTTGGAGTTCAGTTAGAAGGAATTGAAGATCAATTGAACAAAAGCGTAATTGTAAATCCGATAAAAGGAACCGTTTTGGCAAAATATGCAGAACAGTATGAAATGGCTGTAATTGGAAAACCATTATACAAAATTGCCAATTTGGAAACACTTGATTTGAGAGCGTATATAACAGGAACGCAACTGCCACAAATTAAAATAGGACAGCAGGTTAAAGTGCGTATAGACGAAGGTGAGAAGAAATACAAAGAATATCAGGGAACAATTGCTTGGATTTCAAACAAATCTGAGTTTTCTCCAAAAACAATTCCGACCAAAGATGAAAGAGCCAATTTGGTTTACGCGATAAAAGTAAGAGTGAAAAACGATGGATATCTGAAAATTGGTATGTACGGAGAAGTTCTTTGGTCAAAATAAAACAATACAATATGCCTTCAGTTACATTAAAAAATATTACTAAAAAATATGGTGATTTTGTCGCTGTAGATGAGGTGTCTTTTGAAGTGCAGAAAGGAGAACTTTTTGGCTTAATTGGTCCTGATGGCGCTGGGAAAACTTCGATTTTCAGAATCTTAACGACATTACTTTTGGCGGAAGGAGGTACAGCAACTGTTGAAGGGCATGATGTTGTAAAAGACTTTGAGGAAATTAGAAATAAAGTAGGCTACATGCCTGGAAAATTCTCTTTGTATCAGGATTTGACTGTAAAAGAAAATCTCGAGTTTTTTGCCACCATTTTCGGAACCACGATTGAAGAAAATTATGAACTGATTAAAGATATATACGATCAGATAAAACCTTTTAATGACAGACGTGCCGGAAAACTTTCTGGAGGAATGAAGCAAAAATTGGCTTTATGCTGTGCTTTGATTCATAAACCTGAAATTTTATTTCTGGATGAACCTACAACAGGTGTAGATGTGGTTTCTCGAAGTGAATTTTGGGAAATGCTGGCAAAACTTAAAAAGCAAAACATTACAATAGTAGTTTCGACTCCTTACATGGACGAAGCAAAATTATGCGATCGCATTGCGCTTATCCAAAACGGAAAAATAATGACAGTTGATGAACCGAAACAAATTATAAATAGTTTCCCGAAACCGCTTTTTGCTGTAAAAGCAAAGAATATTTACAAGCTTTTACAAAATCTTAGAACGGAAAAAGAAATTGAGAATTGCGATGCCTTTGGTGAATTTCTTCATCTTACATTGTCTTCAGAGCTTGCAGATGTAGAGAAAGTTATAACTATTGCTCAAAAATACAATCCCGAAGATTTAGAAGTAAAAAAAATAGAGCCAACAATTGAAGACAGTTTTATTCGTCTAATGCGGGAACAAAATCATTTGAATGAACCAAAAGAAATGCTGAATGGAAAATAAAGCTATAGTTTGTAAAGATCTAACGAAACAGTTTGGTGATTTCAAAGCGGTTGACAAAATTAGCTTTGAAGTGAGCGAAGGCGAAATTTTTGGATTTCTAGGAGCCAATGGAGCTGGAAAAACAACAGCCATGCGAATTCTCTGCGGACTTTCTTTTCCGACTTCTGGAGAAGCCCACGTGGCTGGTTTTGATGTGTATAGACAGCAGGAAAAAATCAAGAAAAATATTGGTTATATGAGTCAGAAGTTTTCGCTGTATGATAATCTTACTATTTTGGAAAATATTGAATTTTTTGCTGGAGTTTATGGTGTTTCTAGACCTGAAATAAAGGAAAGAAGTAAAGATTTAGTTTCGGCTTTGGGCTTGGAGAAAGAAGCCAAAAAATTGGTTGGCGGATTGCCTTTGGGTTGGAAACAGAAACTGGCTTTTTCTGTTGCCGTATTTCATCGCCCAAAAATTGTTTTTCTAGACGAACCTACAGGTGGTGTTGACCCAATAACCAGACGCCAATTTTGGGAAATGATTTATCAGGCAGCAGCTGACGGAATTACGGTTTTTGTTACCACTCATTATATGGATGAAGCCGAATATTGTGATAGAATCAGTATTATGGTTGACGGGCATGTTGCAGCAATAGATTCTCCATCAGCATTAAAAAAACGCTTCGATGCCGTTTCTATGGATGAGGTTTTTTATGAACTGGCACGAAATGCCAAAAGAACATCAGATTAGTATGAAAAGATTACTGGCTTTTATCCAAAAAGAGTTTTATCATGTTTTCAGAGATCGAAGAACTTTGCTGATTCTCTTTGGGCTTCCTGTTGCACAAATTGTTCTTTTTGGTTTTGCCTTGAGCAGCGAAGTAAAGAATATCGGAATTGCCATTCAGGATAATTCACACGATATTCATACCGAAAAAATGATACAAAAGATACAGTCCAGTTCTTATTTTCATGTTGAAAATCCGATCTTGAATTACAATGATATTGAGAACAGATTTAAAGACGGAAGCATAAAATGTGCGGTCATTTTTCCGTCCAATTTTGGTTCTGATATTCAACGTCTCGGAGGAGCAAAAATTCAGGTAATTGCTGATGCATCAGATCCTAATACGGCGACAATAGTTACCAATTATTTGAACGCGATTATTAGAGATTATCAGCAGGAATTAAATCCGTCTGCGAAGTTAAATTATCAAATAATTCCAGAATTAAGACAGCTTTATAATGAACAGCAGAACGGTTCGCTTAACTTTATTCCTGGCGTAATTGCCTTGATTTTTATGATTGTAAGTACAGCTTTGACTTCGGTTTCTGTTGTGCGTGAAAAAGAACTTGGAACGATGGAAATTTTGCTGGTGTCGCCTTTCAAACCCATTATGGTTTTAATCGCAAAAGCAATTCCATTTTTAGTACTTTCCATAATCAACTTTATCATTATTATATTTCTTTCAGTATATCTGCTTGATGTTGAGATTAAAGGAAGTTTTCTGCTTCTTTTTGCAGAAAGTATTTTGTTTATTATCACTTGTCTTTCTCTTGGACTATTGATTTCAAATGTTACCAATTCGCAACAAACTGCGATGCTTATATCGATGATGGGTATGATGGTGCCAACTTTGATTCTGACTGGTTTTATGTTTCCGATAGAAAATATGCCTTGGATATTTCAAGCGATTTCTCATGTAATTCCGTCGCATTATTATTATATCATTGTAAAAGCTGTAATGCTCAAAGGTTTGGGCTTTTCATATATCTGGAAAGAAACGCTAATATTGGCAGTAATGACAGTTTTATTGCTTACGATCTCTTTGAAAAAATTTAAAATCAGATTGTCATGAAGGTGTTACGTTTTATACTGCAGAAAGAATTTCGACAGATCTTTAGAGATAAAACGATTCTTGCAATGATGTTTTTTGTGCCGACGATACAGCTCATCATTTTACCGCTTGCGGCTAATTTTGAAGTGAAAAGTGTAAACATTGTTTATGTAGATCATGACCATAGTTCTTATTCAGAAAAATTAATAAATAAAATAGGCTCTTCGGGATACTTTCATATTGTAGGAGCACCAGCATCGTATTTAGAAGGCATGAAGTTTATTGAAACGGGAGATGCCGATCTAATTCTAGAAATTCCTTCTGGATTTGAACGAAATTTGGTAAGAGAAGGCAGCCAGAAAGTGAATATCGCTGCAGATGCCATTAACGGAACGAAATCCAATATCGGAAATGCTTATTTAAATGTTGTGCTGGCAGATTTTAGTAATGATTTGGATATTCGGTTTAAATTACCGCCACAATCGGCTTCTGTTTCGCCATCCTTAATAACTTTAAACAGTACAAATTGGTACAATCCGAGAGCAGAATATAAATACTATATGGTTCCTGGAATTCTGGTTTTATTGCTCACTTTGATTGGCGGATTTATTACGGCACTGAATATTGTAAAAGAAAAAGAAATTGGTACGATTGAACAGATTAATGTGACGCCAATTCAAAAATGGCAATTTATTCTGGGTAAGCTAATCCCTTTTTGGATTGTTGGAATGATTGTATTTACAGTTGGTCTTATTGTAATATATTTGATTTACGGAATATTTCCGCAAGGCAGTTTCTTAGTTTTATATCTTTTTGCAGGAGTTTATCTAACGGCCTTATTAGGGTTAGGACTTTTGATTTCAACATTTGCCGATACGCAATTGCAAGCCATGTTTATCGCCTTTTTCTTTATGATGATTTTTATGCTCATGAGCGGTTTCTTTACTAGTACTGATAGTATGCCGAATTGGGCAAGAACCATTTCAGAATTTACGCCTGTAACGCATTTTATTAAAGTGGTTCGTCTTATTGTTTTGAAAGGAAGTGGTCTGCAAGAAGTTGGAAGAGAGCTTTTATACTTAATTATTTTTGCGGTTGTTTTAAATTCATTGGCGATTTATAACTATAGAAAAACAAGTTAATATAAAAAGATTCCTGAAAATGATAGCGCAATGATAGCGCGGATTTGCAATCCGTGCCCACAAAGATTGTTAGTTTTCTTTGTAAATATAAAAAAGCATATTATTTTGTAAATTTTTGCCTTAATGATTTGTTTTTGTGTCTTAACTGTTGCGCGTACGGATTGCAAATCCGCGTTAAAGGTGATTTTAATTGATAATTTAAAATATTAAAAGAATGAAAGTTAGACAGGTAATGTACGCACCTATCGCAGCGCGTCAATATACTTATAAATTTAATAAGGAAAAGAGAACCAATATTGAAGTTACTGATGAAGTGATTGATGGTTCTCCTTTTGTTTATATTGATTTTAAGGATACCAAAGGAGAATTGATACATGAATATTCGTATAAATTAGGACAGATTCAGTATTATTTAGCAAAAAGACAGGAGAGCTGGTTGCCTATTACAGATTATCCTTTTCCTCCAAATGATGAAAATTAAAAAAGGTGAAAGAATTTTTGAGCCAGCGATTTCCAGAAATAAATATTATAATAATGACAACTCCCAAATTACATTATTAAACACAACACTATGGAATACTTATCATTTTTAAAACAATATGCATCAGAAATTGGCAATTCAAGTGGAGTTAAAAGTCAAATAATAGATGAAATTGAAAAAAAATTTCAATTAAAACTACCATTGGCTTATAAAGAATATTTGGTGAATTTTGGAGCCAATACTGGCAATTTGTTAAGTAGTTACTATATGACATATCCATCACTGAAAGAAAATAAATTAGATGTTCTTGAAATGATACATTTTGATGATAGAAAATCAGAAAAAGAAAAGCCGTTTATAAAAAATAGTTATTTCTTTTTTGGGCAATGGCAGGGTTACAATTTTTATTTCTTTGATTGTGAGTTAGGGAATGATAATCCAGAAGTATATATATTAAGTGATGGATTAGAGATATCAAAATTTAAAGATACATTTAGTGATTTTATAAAAGATGAAGGAATAAAACAGCTAGGTATCTAACTAGAATAATGGCAAAACTTAAAAATATGCTTTTTTTAAACAAGATTCAATTAAGTCAAGAGACTTTTCCCGTAAACTACTATGATGAAGAAGTAGTGCTTACTTTTTACTGTAATGATAAAGGGGAAAGGCACCAAACAATTTTGTCATTAAAGAAATCAATTTCTCTTAAGGAAGCTGTAGATATAAATGAAATGGCTTATGTAGAACTTGCAAAATTAGGAGTTGATAAACTTGAGTATTTAAGAAGTGAAGATAGAAAGCACGAATATCGTTACTTAAAAACATTTTCAGAAAATTGTAAGAAAGAATTTTTGGTGATTTTTAATTTTAAAGAGTATAGAGGCTATTATAGTTGTCGTGTTTTTGGCGTTATTGAGGTGACAGATGAATTACAGTTGAAAAATTTAGTTTACAATTAGGTAAGAGAGTAAAACGATAGTTAATCAAAAACATGGAAAAAATAATTAATAATGGAATCTTTAGATATTATGAGGATTTCGTCCGATTACGCGGATTTGTAATTCGTGCCCACCAAGATTTGTAGTTCTCTTTGTGAATATAAAAAGGAGATTAATTTGTAAAACTTTTTTATGATTTGTTTAGTGTCTTATTGTTACGGGAACAGATTGCAAGTCCGCGCTAACAGTTCTTCCAACTAAAGCTTAGCAAATTGAATACATTCATTAATAATATCGTAATGAAAATAGAAATTAATAAAAAGTACCAGTCAAGTTTAATTGCAAATACTGATCTTCATGCAGGTGGTTTATTTTTTTGTATAATCTACCAAAATCAGCTAGAGTTCTTTGAGAATGGTAAAGTTGAACTAACAAAAAATGTCGTTGATGCCTTTCGTCCTATGGACGAGCATGATGTTAAACATTTGCAAGATTATAAGATTTTGGGAGACTACTCATTTAATGATAGAGGATATTTGGTTTGTAAATTTGAGGAATTGTTTTGGACATTTACCGGATTGTCTACCGAAAAAGATAGTTCAATTATTCCCTTTAATATTTATGATAGTCGCTTAGAAAATAGATGGGGAGAAGTTTATAGACTTGAAGAAATTATTTAAAGAGAACGTTTTTTCAGATGTTATTTCTTCGTTTCACTTGGTTTACAAATCCCGATCGTGCAGATTTATGAGCAACGATTGCGCGGATTACAAATCAGCGCTATAGGTAAATTTTAAACTCGGGGCGAGGCAATTCCTATTTAAAAAAGATATTCTTAACATAATTAAGCTTTTTTTTATTAATTTTCATAAGCTATAAATGGAGTTTCTATCTAAAACTATAGGATGCTAGATAATAAAGAAGAAAAAAAAGAGCAAAATGCAGTTCATCTGCTTCCTTGGGTAACAGCAATTGCTATGTTTATACAATCTTTAGATGGTACTATTCTTAATACTTCACTGCCTTCAATAGCTGGAGATATGGGATATTCACCAACCGAGATGCATTCTGTCATTGTGACCTATACCTTAACATTAGCTATGTTTATTCCGCTTTCTGGATGGCTGGCAGATAAATTTGGCACTAGGACTATGTTTATGATTGCTGTATTCTTGTTCATTATGGGGTCTTTATTTTGTGCACTTTCTACCGATTTAAAATCCTTTAACTTGGCTCGCGTTCTGCAAGCAGTTGGGGCTTCAATGATGGTTCCAGTTGCACGATTGGCTATTTTATATCAATATCCAAAAAGCGAACTGCTCAAAACTATGAATTTTATAACCGTATTTGGATTGCTAGGAATGGTTGCTGGTCCAAGTTTAGGAGGTTTTCTTTCGGATAATTTAAGCTGGCATTGGATATTTTTGGTGAATATTCCTATTGGTCTTATCGGAATTTCGATGGCATACCGAATAATGCCTAATTTTAAACATGCTGTCGGAAGGTTCGATTTTAGAGGTTTGATGTATTTTAGCTTAGCGCTGATCTCCATCACTTTGGTTTTGGAACTTATAGGAGACGAAAGAACTCATATGATTGTGATTTTAAGTTTGTTATTTCTATCTGGACTTCTTTCTCTTTTTTATTATGTCCATTATAAAAGAACTGAAAAACCTATAATTGATTTACATCTTCTAAATATCAGAACCTTAAAAATTGGGTTAATTGGCAGTTTGATCACCAGATTAGGAATAGGCGGATTACCTTTATTATTACCACTTATGCTACAAACCAGTTTTGGCTATTCGGCTTCTGTATCAGGATTATTATTGCTGCCTTCTGCTTTGTCAAATGTAGCTGTGAAACCATTTATGGTAAGCATTATAAAATTTTTCGGTTACAGAACAGTACTAATAAGCAACACTATTTTATTGGGAATTATATTGATTATTCTTGGTTTTGTAACAAAAGAAACGCCGCTTGGTTACTATATCTTGCTGATGATATTTTATGGAGTTTTTACTTCTGTACAAATGTCGGCAATGAATACCATTACACTTTCAGATTTGGATCAAGACACCGCGAGCGGAGGAAATACAATGCTGGTGATAATGCAGCAGCTTTCGGTAAGTTTTGGAGTTTCTGTTTCTAGTCTTGCACTTTCGTTATTTCAGACAGGTATTTTTGACTTAAATACTGACAAAGCATTTAAATATACTTTTATTACATTGGCAGTTTTTACTATTTTATCCAGTTATACTTTTTCGAAGCTAAGCAAAACAGATGGAGAAGGGTATATGTAAATGTATCAGATGAAAATTTTGTACGTTTAAAAAGTAGTTTTTCGAAGCAAATTGGTTGCAAATTATAATCTGAAACATCATAAAGAGATTTTATAAAACACATGTTTGTAAATTAGTGCGTACCACTAAATTTCTAAATATGAAATCTTTTATCAGCCCAAAGTTGCTTTTAATTTTAGCTGTATTTCTTTTCAGCTGCAACCAATCACAGAAAACAGATTCTGTAACAGAAAAAACGGATTCAGGAGAATTAGACCGAACCACACTCCCAATTCCTGAGCCGCCATTTGGAGGCAAAATCGGAGAGACCTATAAAGATTCTAAAGAAGAATGGCCAAAACTAGTTACTCCGCCACAAGGAGCGCCAAATGTCATTATCATTCTTTTAGATGATGTTGGATTTGGACAAGTGAGTACTTTCGGAGGTCCAGTTCCAACTCCAGAATTGGATAAATTAGCCGCAAATGGCTTAAAATATAACCGATTTCACACCACCGCAATCTGCGGACCATCACGTGCTGCTTTGTTGACAGGAAGAAATCATCACAATGCAGGTTCAGGATTCTTGGCCGAATGGGCAACAGGATATCCAAGTTACAATTGCATGATTCCTAAAACCACGGCAACATCAGGTAGAATTTTAAAAGGGAATGGATACAGCACTAGTTGGTTTGGAAAAAATCATAACACTCCAGATTGGGAAAGCAGTATTACAGGACCTTTTGACCGCTGGCCGACAGGTTTAGGTTTCGATTATTTTTATGGATTTATTGGCGGAGAAACACATCAATATTATCCAGTTCTTTTTGAAAACACCAAAGCGGTAGAACCAGATAAGACTCCAGAACAAGGCTATCATTTTATGACCGATATGACTGATCGAGCAATCAACTGGCTGGAATACAGTAAATCAGTAGCGCCTCAAAAACCAGTTATGATGTATTTTGCTCCAGGAGCTGCACACGCTCCGCATCATGCACCAAAAGAATGGCGTGATAAATTTAAGGGACAGTTTGATAAAGGCTGGGATGTGGTAAGACAAGAAACGTATGAACGCCAGTTAAAAATGGGAATTATTCCAAAAGGAACAAAATTGACTCCAAGACCAGACTGGGTTACGCCTTGGGATAAACTTTCAGCAGATCAGAAAAAATTGTTTGCACGTTTGATGGAAAATTATGCTGGCTATCTTTCGTTTGCCGATCATGAAACGGGACGACTTCTTGAAGCCATAAGCAAACTTCCAGATGCTGATAATACATTGATATTTTATATTGTTGGAGATAACGGTGCAAGTTCAGAAGGAGGAATGGAGGGAACGGTTAATGAAATAAAAGCATTAAGCGGAATTTCAACTCCTTTGGCAGATAATTTAAAACATCTTGACGAAATTGGAGGGCCTAATACCGAGCCACATTATCCAGTTGGATGGGCTTGGGCAGGAAATGCCCCTTTTCAATGGGTAAAACAAGTAGCTTCTCACTTTGGCGGAAGCCGAAATCCTATGGTGGTTAGCTGGCCAAAAATGATAAAAGATAAAGGCGGAATGCGCAGTCAGTTTGTGCATTTGATAGATGTGCTCCCAACGGTTCTAGATGCTTCTCATTTGCCAGCGCCGAAAACGGTTGATGGTGTTGAACAGAAACCTATGGACGGCGTTTCTTTCTTATCAACTTTTACAGATAAAAATGCCAAACCAGTTAGAACCAGACAATATTTTGAGGTTTTCAGCAACCGCGCCATTTATGATAACGGTTGGGTAGCAGCAACACAGCATACTTTTCCTTGGAGACAGGATTATGCACCAGGAAACTGGGATAAAGACAAATGGGAACTTTATAACATTGATGAAGATTATAGCGAATCGGTTGATTTGGCTAAAAAATATCCAGAGAAGCTTAAAGAATTGAAAGCAATTTTTGATGAAGAAGCTAAAAAATACAACGTTTATCCGTTGGATGATAGAGGAACAGGAAGATTAATTTCGCCAAAACCTACACCATCAGATCCTAAACGCAAACACTTTACTTTTTATGCAGGAGCAACTAGATTGGCAGAAACAGCTTCTCCAAATACTAAAAATAAATCGCATAGCATTACAGCAGAAATCGAGCTGAAATCAAAATCAGACAGTGGTATTATTGTGGCTTCTGGCGGAAGTTCGGCTGGATTTGCTTTGTATGTTCAAAACGGAAAATTGGTTTATCATTATAATTATTTTGATGAGTCACGCTTTGTAATTACTTCAAAAGAATCTCTTCCAGTTGGAAAGAGTACCGTACGATTTGATTTTGCTTACGATGGAGGTGGAACTGGAAAAGGCGGAACTGGAAAATTGTATATCAACAATAAATTAGTTGGCGAAGGAAGAATTGATAAAACCGTAGCAGCTCGTTTTGGAATCGATACTTTCGGAATTGGTGAAGATTCAGGATCGCCAGTTGCAAAATCATATAAAGCACCATTTAAGTTTACAGGAATTATTGATAAGGTCGAGATTGACTTGAAATAATTATGAATTGTAAATGGTGAATTGTGAATTAAGAATTTTAGTTTAAATAAAAAATTATGAAAAAATATATTGTTTTATTAGCCTTGGTTTTTGTTGCTAAAATAAGCGCACAGCAAAACTATTTTAATCCAACTGTTAAATTGAAAGATTATTTAGAACCAGCTATTCCTCATCCTGATCAGGATAAAGAAATGAAGGATAAAATGAGCAAATTAAAAAAGAAACCTAATATCTTGATTATTCTTATTGATGATATGGGTTACGGTGATATCGGCGTTTATGGTGGAGGTACAGCGATTGGTGCACCAACTCCAAACATGGATAAACTGGCTCACGAAGGTTTACAGTTAACTTCGACTTATGCACAGCCAACTTGTACACCAAGTCGTGCGGCAATTATGACAGGTAGAATTCCGGCAAGATCAGGATTAACAAGACCAACTTTGACGGGCGAAAATCCGAAAGTGAATCCGTGGGCTTCTGAAAATACAACAGCCAAGATACTTTCTCAAAACGGCTATAAGTCGGCAATTTCAGGAAAATGGCATTTGGGCGAAAGTAAAGGAAGTCTCCCAAATGAAGTTGGGTATGATGAATGGCTTGGATTTGGTTCAGTTCAATCAGAATATGCGCAGTTTGTAAACGAATGGATTTATCCAGATCTAATTAATAAACCAGACCGATTAAATGCAATTAAAAAATTGGTTGATCAAAACATTTTGACAGGCAAAAAAGGGGAAGAAAACAAAATAGTTCAGCCGATATCTAATATTGAAGAACTTTCTAAAGTAGATCAGGTTTTTGCTAATTACAGTGAAGACTTTATCCGAAGATCTGTTAAAGAAAATAAGCCATTTTACTTGATTCATTCTTTTTCTAAAGTGCATAACGATAATTACGTATCAGAAGGTTACAAAGGAAAAAGTCCTGCGGCATTTCCTTATAAAGATGCAGTAGTTGAAGTTGATGATATTGTGGGAAGATTGATGAAACTTTTGCAAGATTTAAAAATAGACGACAACACATTAGTATTTCTTACTTCTGATAATGGTCCAAATGAAGATGTTTGGCCAGATAGTGGTTACACTCCGTTTAGAGGAGGAAAAGGAACAACTTGGGAAGGTGGAGTGCGAGTACCAGGAATTGCTTATTGGAAAGGTATGATAGCTCCGGGACGCATAAGTGATGGATTATTTGATATTTGCGATATGTTCAATACGTCTCTTTCGGCAGCTGGAGTTTTAGATAAAATTCCATCATCTAATTATATTGATGGAGTAGATCAGTTATCATTTTTTCTGTCAGATAAAGGGGTGTCGAATAGGAATGCTGTTTTTATGTATTCTGAAACCAAATTCATGGCCGTGCGTTGGCAGGAATACAAAGTGCATATGAATGTTTTTAATACATCGGTAGAACGAAAAAATCTGGATCAGTCTACGATTCAAAGTATCGGAATGAGCCCATGGGTATATAATTTATATACAGATCCAAAAGAGCAATTAAGTACAGGACATCGTTTTTTTGAGTGGGGAATTCCTGGTGTAATGGGACTTATTGCCGCTCATTTAGGAACGTATCAAAAATATCCTATGAAAGATATTGGTTTAAAGAAACCAGGTGCTGAGTAATATTTTTTATTGAGATAAATTTTAATGTACAAAAAATAAACGACCTGTAATGGAAACTAAAAAATATGCAAAGCTGTTTTTCTTTTTTAGTATAAATGCTTTATCAATTTTTTTTGTAAATGCACAAGACGTTTTGCCTTTTCCGCCTGTGCCGAGTGCAAGTATTGCCAATGAAACGTTGGCAGAAAGCACGCACAAAAGAAGAGCACAGCCAGATCATCTGCCAAAAGATGCGCCAAATATTATTATTATTTTAATGGATGATTTAGGTTTTGGTACGCCTTCAACTTTTGGAGGAGGTGTCAATACGCCAACATTAACCAAAGTATTTAAAGAAGGAATTGCTTATAATGAATTTCATACTACGTCAATCTGTTCTCCGAGCCGTGCTGCTCTATTAACTGGTAGAAATCACACTCATGTAGGAAACGGAACAATTGCAGAAAGAGCCGTGGATTGGGATGGTTATACTGGAATTATTCCTAAAGAAGCTGCTACAGTTGCTGAGGTTCTAAAAAACTATGGCTACAGTACATCTGCTTTTGGAAAATGGCATAATACACCAGCCAATCAAACCACTGTTACAGGACCATTTGATTATTGGCCTGTTAATTACGGATTCCAGCATTTTTATGGATTTCTTGCTGGAGAAACTTCTCAATATGAACCAAGACTCATAAACGATTTCACTCCAGTTGAACCTCCAAAAGATGAAAAATATCATCTAACAACTGACTTGGCAGATCATGCCATTGAATGGATGAATCAGCATAAATCCTACGCAGCAGACAAGCCTTTTTTATTGTATTTTGCACCTGGTGCCGGTCATGCGCCACATCATATTTTTAAAGAATGGGCAGATAAATACAAAGGCAAATTTGACGACGGATGGGACGCTTATCGCGAAAGAGTATTTAAACATCAGAAAGAATTAGGCTGGATTCCAAAAAGTGCTATGCTGACTGCGAGAGACAAAACAATGGCTTCATGGGAAAGTATTCCGAAGAATGAAAGAGCTTTTCAAATTAGAATGATGGAAGTTTTTGCAGGATATGTAGAACACGCAGATCATGAAGTGGGTAGAGTTTTAGATGCGCTTGAAGCGAATGGACAAAAGGATAATACAATCGTATTTTTTATTTGGGGCGATAACGGTTCAAGTGCCGAAGGGCAGAATGGTTCAATAAGTGAATTATTGGCTCAAAACGGAGTTTCAAATACTATTCAGCAGCAATTGGATGCCTTAGACAAACTCGGCGGATTAGATGCAATTGGCGGGCCTCTTTTAGAAAATAATTATCATGCGGCTTGGGCTTGGGCAGGAAATACACCTTTTAAACATACTAAATTGGTGGCTTCGCATTTTGGAGGAACACAGAACGCAATGGTTATCCGCTGGCCAAAAATGATTAAACCTGACAGCACGCCGAGAAGCCAATTTCATCATATAAATGACATTGTTCCAACAATTTATGATGTTTTAAATATTAAAGCACCTAAAGTGGTGAATGGCTTTGAGCAAATGCCTTTAGATGGTGTGAGTTTTAAATATACTTTTAATGATGCCAAAGCAAAAGAAGTATCTAAAGTTCAGTTTTTTGATAATAACGGAAGCCGAGGAGTTTATAAAGACGGTTGGTACGCCTGCACTTTTGGCCCTTTATATCCGTGGATTCCTGCACAAAAAGGTCTAGCTGATTGGGATTCAACAAAAGATGTCTGGGAGCTTTATAATATCAAAGAAGATTATACACAATACAATGATTTGGCTTCTAAAAATCCTGAGAAACTAAAAGAACTTCAAGAGGTTTTTAATGAAGAAGCGAAAAAGAATAAAGATTATCCAATTGGTGCAGGAATATGGCTCAGAATTCATCCAGAAGATGTTATTAAAGCACCATATACTTCATGGGTTTTTGATAAAAATACTAAACGCATGCCTGAATTCAGCGCACCTGGTTTAGGTAAAAAAAGCAACAAAGTAATTGCTGATGTTGAGATTAAAGAAAACTGTTCAGGAGTTTTGTATGCTCTTGGAGGTTCTGGTGGCGGTGTTACTTTATTTATGGATAACGGAAAATTGATTTATGAATATAATATGCTGATTATTGAACGCTATAATGTTGAATCATCAGAAAAAATTCCCGCAGGAAAACATAAAATAGAAGTTTTAACCACTATTGCAAAACCTGGAGCTCCAGCTGAAATTGCAATAACAGTAGATGGCAAAGAATATGCTAAAGGAGAAGTGAAACGTACGGTTCCCGTAGCATTTACAGCCAGCGAAACTTTTGATGTTGGCGAAGATTTAGGTGGTCCGGTTTCTATCCGCTATTATAAAAAAGCGCCTTTTAAATTTGAAGGAAAAATAAATAGTGTAAAAGTGAATTTGTTGTAATGAACCAATAAGATTTAAATAATTAAACTGCCTTTTATGGAAACTAAAAAATATGCAAAGCTGATTTTCTTTTTTGGCATAAATATTTTATTTATGTTTTATGCAAATGCACAGGACGTTTTGCCATTTCCTCCAGCTCCTTCAGCTTCACAAGCTGGAGTAACAATTGAAACATCAACTTACAAAAAAAGAATAGAGCCTAAACATTTGCCAGCAGATGCGCCGAATATTTTAATAATATTGATGGATGATGCAGGTCCCGGAGCTCCTTCAACTTATGGCGGAGAAATAAACACGCCAACATTGTCCAGAGTAGCCAATACAGGAATTTCATATAATCGTTTTCATTCAACAGCTATGTGTTCGCCAACGCGCGCCTCACTGCTTACGGGGCGTAATCATACCCGAGTAGGTAACGGTCAGATTGCCGCGATTGCGAATGATTTTGATGGTTTTAGCGGAACTATTCCAAAGAGTTCTGCGACAATGGCTGAGATATTAAAAGATTACGGCTATAATACAGCAGCATTCGGAAAATGGCATAATACGCCCGAAGAACAAATTACCTCAAAAGGACCGTTTGATTATTGGCCAACAGGTTATGGATTCGAATATTTTTATGGTTTCCTTGCAGGAGAAGCTTCACAATACGAACCTACTTTGGTGCGAAATACCACTTATGTAGAACATCCGAAAACTTCTGGAGGACACGATTATTACCACTTATCAGAAGATCTGGCTGATGATGCCGTGCTTTGGCTGAGAGAGCAAAAAGCATACGCGCCTGAAAAGCCATTTTTTGTGTATTGGGCGCCAGGTGCCGCTCACGGGCCACATCATGTGATGAAAGAATGGGCAGATAAATACAAAGGGAAATTTGATGACGGATGGGACGCTTACCGCGAAAGAGTATTCAAACGCCAAAAAGAACTTGGATGGATTCCGCAGAATACACTACTTACTCCAAGAGCAGAATCTATGACTTCGTGGGCAAATATTCCAGAAGGAGAAAAGCCTTTTCAGCGTCGTCTTATGGAAATATGGGCTGGTTTTGCAGAACATGCCGATTTTAATGCTGGAAGAGTTATCGATGAAATCGAAAAATTGGGAGAGCTAGATAATACCATTATAATTTATATTTGGGGAGACAATGGTTCGTCTGCAGAAGGTTTAAATGGTACGATCAGTGAACAATTGGCGCAAAATGCAATTCCGACCAAAATAGAACAGCATATTACGGCTCTAAATGAATTAGGAGGTTTAGATGTGCTTGGAGGACCAAAAACGGATAATATGTTTAATGCTGGCTGGGCATGGGCAACAAGTACTCCATATCAGGGAACAAAACTGCAGGGAGCTTATTTTGGAGGAACACGCCAACCTATGGCTATTTCATGGAAAAAAGGAATCAAACATGATAAAACACCAAGGCCACAGTTTCATCATGTAATTGATATTGCGCCAACTATATATGAAATCGACAAAATTTCTGCCCCAAAAGTAGTGAATGGTTTTGCACAGGATGAATTAGACGGAGTAAGCATGGTGTACACTTTCACCGACCCGAAAGCAAAAGGCACACGCCACACGCAGTTTTTTGATATAATGGCAAGTCGGGGAATCTATCAGGATGGTTGGTTTGCAAGTGCCAGAGGCCCAAGAGAACCATGGGTAGGAGGAATCCCGAAAGGCATTAAACAGTGGTCACCACTTACAGATACTTGGCAGTTGTATAATCTAGATCAGGATTGGTCTCAGGCTGTTGATTTGGCAGCAAAAGAGCCTAAAAAACTGGAAGAGATGAAAGCTTTGTTTTTAACGGAATCAGCAAAAAATAAAAACCTGCCAATAGGAGGCGGATTATGGTCTACTGCGTTGTATCATCCAGAAGACGCGCCATCTTCGCCACTAACCGAGTGGACTTTTGATTTGCCAATAAAAGGCATGCCAGAATCGGCAGCTCCGAAATTAGGTAAAGTGAGCAGTATAGTAACTATGGACGTAGAAGTTCCTGAAAATGCAAATGGAGTACTGTACGCACTTGCAGGATTTTCGGGAGGCGTTACCTGCTATGTAAAAGATGGCTATTTAAACTATGAGTTTAATTTGTTTGAAGTACAGCGCACTAAAATTAAATCGAAAGATAAACTGCCAAAAGGTAAAATAAAAATCGAAGTCGAGTCAAAACTGGCCGATAAAATTGGCGGTGCTATGAATGTGATATTGAAAGTAAATGGAGGAACAGTTGGACAAGGAACCGTTCCTACAGCCATGTCTCTTCATTTTACGTCAAATGCCACTTTTGACATAGGAACCGATCTAGATTCTCCTGTTTCCTTAGACTACTTTGATCAAGCGCCATTTTCATTCAATGGAAAAATTGGAAAAACAAAAATTACTTATTCAAAATAAAGTTTTTTTGTGATATGCTTTTTAAGGATTAAGAATATTTTTAAAGTTACAAAATAAAAGTCCTAATCTTTGATTAGGACTTTTTAATGAAAGGACATAATTTTTGCTATTTATATAGTACTGTTTCAAAAATAGTAGTAGAATAAATCAGCTTTTTTTTGCATGTATTATTTTGCTTTGCGAATTGAAGACGACTTCAATAGAATCTTTAAATTTTTTCTTTACGATTAAGCCATTTACTTCATCATTCAGTTTCAGTTTGTGCAGTTTCGAATCTATTTTCAATAAAACTAATTCTACATCATTTGACTTTAAATATCCAAAATATTGTAATTGTGGCCAAGGAATATCGAACTTTGGTTTTAGAACGGGTGCTGATGGTTTTATCGCTTTTCTGACTGGCGCATGATAAGAGACAGAAGCTGTAAATGAAGGTTTTTCGACAAACTGCTTGTTTAAAAAAGGATCACGGCCAATTTTTTTTAATTCAAAAGTATCCTTATTGATTTTCTTTAAAGAAATATCACTATTGTGCCCTTCAGCACTTAAATTGACATCGCTGTTTCCAAAATATCGGTTAATAGTTCTAAAGCCTACGGTTCCCCATAGACCTAGAACTACAATAATTAGAACTATATTAATTTTCTTTTTAGCCATTCTTAATTTACTGTAATCTTAAATCCTGTGCTATTGGTTCCTTTGTTTCCAGCAAGATCAACTGCTCTCACTCTCCAATAATAAGTTCCAGCATTGGCAAATGTATATTGCAGCGATGTTGTATTACTGTTTAAAGGTTGGATAATGGAATTAAAATCTACATCAGTAGCAATTTCTACCACATAAGATATAGGCGATTTTATAGTTCCAGTATCTGCAGCAATAGACCATGTCAAGTTAACAGCTGTATTAACCGTCTGAGTTGAGTTGTCAGCCGGAAGCGTGTTCTTTGGCTGATTTGGAGCTGTTGTATCAATATTGAATTTTTTTGCGCCATACTGTTTTGTTTCGCTTTCAGCATTTTTAGCTTTTACCCTCCATTCATAATTTCCATCAGCAAGCTGTGGCAGATCTAATGTTACTGAAGTGTCTGTTACCTCAGTTAGAGGATAAACTTCCTGACCCGTTGCTGTATTTACAACTCTGACGCTATATGAAGTGGCTTTATCCAATGGTTGCCAGCTTAAAGTGACATTTGTAAAATTTAAATATTTATCACTGTCTGGAGTTAGCAATATAACCTGCTGATTTGTTAGATCATCTGGAATATTCGTTGCAAAATTTGACGGGAAAGAATACGTAGACTGATAAGCATAATTTTCAGCTCTTACGCGCCAAATGTAACTTCCTGCTTCAAGAGGCAAAGTTAAATTTGTCTTTGTAGTAAGAGAATCTAAGATAAGAACTTGGTCTTCTTCAAATATCTGAATGCGATATTTGTCGGCACCTTTTAGGCTGTTCCATTTAAAATTGACTACATTGCTTTCAATAACAGCATCTTTTGTTGGCGAAATAATCTGTACAATATCGTTGGTAATGTCTTCTTCAAGAATATCTTCGCATGAGAACATAAAAATTGAAAGGCTGATTAATATAATTTTATTTAGTGTTTTCATAGTTTTGAAAAATCATTTTTAAATGTAAAACTTCAGATTTATTATTTTTTTTAGTTGTGTAAAAATTTTGGCTGACCATTCTTGAATAATCGAACTTTTTTTCAAAATTATAAGCCAGTTCTAGTAATTGGTTTGCATTTCCAGTAACATCCAGTTGATTGGTTATAACATGGTAATCAGTTTCTGGATAATCATGAATAGGCTTTAAATCGTTTATTGAAACTCCTGGAGCAGCTGATGCAAAACCAATTATACCTTGCTGAACCATTTCTTTTGTAACACCCTCTTTACCGATTATTTTGTCTAGATATTCAACATCATTTTTAAGAGTTCCGTTGTTTTTTGCTTTTTTATTGATATCGTCAGCCTTTTTTGAAAGCATGCGATATTCTGAAATAACCTCAAACAGAGTGTGAAAAGATCGTTTGTATGCCGTTATCGATAACATAAAAAAGATTATGATCAATGCATAAAATTTTTGCTTATAAGAGTAATTTTCAAACATTTTTAAGAATGATTTTTATTTCAAATACCGACTTGTTCTTTTTGTCTTTTTTTAAGCTAACAATTTCAAAACGTTGCAGCCAATCCATTTTTTTCAAATTTTCAAGCCAGGAATTAAATGATGATTCCTGATATGTTTCGCCTTTTATAATAATTGTACCGCTATCAAATAAAGCTTTTTTGTTCTCTTTGTATTCTTCTTTTAAAGGAGCAATATTTAATTCTGTCAATGAAATTGCACTTGGAACAGTCTGCATAATCTCGTAGCTATAGAAAGAGAAAAATTTTGAAGACAAGACTCCAGATTCTTTTAAGAGATTGAGTTTCTTTTCTTTTTGGGCTTCCAAATCTAATATCAACTGATAAGATTGATTCGAATAAACAGTCTGAAGGTTGAGTTCAGAATTTTTTGTGCCATAATACTGAATCAGAAAATAGCTGATCATTAAACTCAAAAGAAAACCTGCAAGCATTGCTACGCCAAGAAAATTGAAAGCTTTCTTGTAGATTAGTTCTTCATTGTTTAAATTGGAATTTATTGTTTTAGAAACTTCTTTTGGTTTAACAAAAAAATGAATAACAGAGCCGTATAATGGCAGGAAAACATTTGATACTGTTTCTTCGCCAATTTGATAATTAACGTTAGCTACAGTTTCATTCTGTTTTGAGAAACCGGAAATGATCTCATTTTCAAACTCAAGTTTAATATCAGTTGAATACAAAACATCTCTTTTTAGCACATTATTTAGTAACGCGCCCAGAAATGAACCAATATAAATGTCGATCACCTGAAAGCCGTTTTTTTGAAATTGAGTAATGCTTTCTTCTACAATATTTTTTCTGCAGAAACTTATAAAATTGGAGTTTGCTCCTTTTATATCGGTGTAAAAAATGGTGTTAAAATCAATATTTTTCTGCCAGTTTAAATCGGTTTCATTGTCAAAATTTATTTCTTTGTTTAAAACTCCTTTTCCTTCTATAACAAGTAAAATAGGCAGTTTTTTATCTGTAGTTTTTATTAAAGCATCAAAAGTCTCAAAGGTCTGTTTTGAAACAATAGAAATTTTGTTTGCCTTCTTTTTTACAGTAAGCAGATTATAAATTTCGTAACCCTCTTTTTTGATTACGCCAACGACATTCAAATCGTTTATTTTTATGAATTTAGATAAAGTGGCGATCATTTTTAATAAATAACTGTTGGTTTAATAAAAATGTGAAGCTTCGAATCACTTTTTCCTTTTTTCCTGCTGCTAAAGAACCATTTGACAACCGGAATTCTTGAAAGCAGTGGTGTTCCCGTTCCAGAATTTTCTTTTTTCAATTCATCCAAACCACCCAATAAAATCATCTCGCTATTTTTAACTCTTACTAAAGATTCAAATTTTTGCGTTGCTTTTCCTGGAGGTGCATCTTCTCCAACTCTTGCTAAGAATGAGCTTTTTTCTACAGCAATTGTCAAAGTAACATTTTCGTCTGTAGAAACATAAGGCTTTATAGAAACGCTAAGATTTGCATCTGTAGATTTCCAAGTTCCAGAATTTAGAATGTCATTTCCTATATTGTTGTTTATCAGTCTGTTATTTTGTTCAAAATAGTAGCTTGTTTCTCCAATAGACAATTTTGCTTCGTGTCCGCTGATAGTTGCAATTTTAGGTGTTGACTCTATTTTTAAGGCAGAATTGTTTTCAAGCAGTTTTAAGTTTAAATAAAAAGACTCCGTTACTTTTCCTAATTTAAAAAGCCCGAAACCATTAAAAGCATCTATCAAACTGTTTACAGATGAGCCATTTAATGTTACATCTGAATTTGGAAAAAGCACCCCACTAGTTGAAACTTTATTTATTTTGTCAAGACCAGCTTTCATTCCAGTCTGAATATCATAAGCCTTATTGTATTGAACAATAATTACCTCGATCTGGACCATCGGAACAACTTTGTCAATCTGTTTAATATAAACTTTTAATTCTTCAAGTATAGATCTTGAACCTGACACGATTAATCCGTTCAATTCTATGAATTCTTTTATTTCCAGTTTTTCTGAAAAAATCTTAGGAAGAGTAGGAAGCACAGATTCAATTGATCTATTTTCCAGCTGAATCATTTCTGTTATTCTTAAGCCTTCAGTAGCTTCTTCTCCGATAAGATAGATGTCGCCCTGCTTTTTGAAAGTGTATTTTTTTCCTTTAAAAATATGCGCCAGCAAATCATCAAAAGTCAGATTATCTGCAGATAACGTTGTTTTTTCATTTTCGGGTTTATTATATAAAAAATAATTGATATGAAGTTTTTCTGCCGCTTCAGTCAATAAATCTGATGCATCAGCGATGTAAGCGCTAATCTGCAGAAAGCCATTTTTGTTAATGTTTACTTCATAATATCCAGGAACGCCAAGACTTACTTTTGGCTGTTTCGCTTTTGCGGTTGTAGCTAAAGTAGAATTTTGTGCTGTGCTTTTTTGCAAAAAATAAATACCATTATCATCTTTTACAGCACTTAAATCATTTGATTTTGCCATCATTTCGATAACCTGATCAAATGGACGGTTTAGCACATAAGAAGAAACTCTTATGCTTTTGATGTCTTGCGCTAAGATGAGGTTTTTTCCAGATTTATCAATAATAGCTTTGGCAACGGCAGACAGGGTGTCATTTTCAAGTTTTACGGATAAGAAATCGTTTTGCGGATTATAAGTTACATCAATAACTTTTGGTTGCTTTTTCTCTACTACTGCGACAACTTTTCTTTTCTTAAAAACAATGATATTGCTCATAAAAGAAACATCGATGTCATATTTTTGAGCAAGATGAATAAAAACATCTTTTACCGTTACATCAAAAAAGTTGTTTGCTACAGGTTGGTTCAGTTCAGTATCCACATCGACATTTAATTGATGCTCTTCTGCTATAGATGCAATAAAATCGTGAAGAGTAAGTCCAGAAACATCAATTTTAATGGTTTCATTCAATCCCTTTTTTTGTACTGAGAACTCGTCAAACTTTCTGCGCAGCTCAGTCATATCCTGCTGAGCGAAAATTATATTTGAAAAAAATAACGCAACTAGTGCGAAAACTATCTGTTTAAGCATTTATTTATATGTTTATTAAAATTGAATAAATTTCTTCTAGAGATGTTTCTCCCGAAGCTAGAATCTCAAATGCTTTTTCAGGCAGTGATTTATAATTGGTATCATTACTGTATAATTTTGTAATTGTGTTATTTTTAATAGATTCTGCAATTGCATGATTAATATTTAGAATTTCATAGATTGCCGTTCTTCCTTTATATCCCGTGTGGAAACATTTGTTGCAGCCAACAGGTTTGTAGTATGAATTGATTTCGTACGGAAATTTGAAATTAAGCGGGAAATCTTTAGGATCGCTTGCAGTTTCTTTTTTACAGCTCTCACAAAGCTTTCTAACCAGTCTCTGTGCAACAGATAAGTTTAAAGTTTCTGCAATTAAGTAAGATGGTACTCCCATATCGATCAATCTGGAAATAGTTCCTATGGCTGAGTTGGTATGTATGGTTGATAAAACCAAATGTCCTGTTAACGATGCTCGAATTGCCATTAAAGCAGTTTCAGAATCACGAATTTCCCCAAGCATAATAACATCTGGATCTTGACGCAAAAATGATTTTAGGGCAGAGGCAAACGTTAAACCAATGTCTTCTTTAAGCTGTACTTGATTAATTCCTTTAAGCGTATATTCGATAGGATCTTCAACTGTTACAATATTTCTTCTGCTGTCATTCAATAATCTTAAAGTGGCATAAAGCGTGGTTGTTTTTCCCGAACCGGTCGGACCGCTTATCAGGATAATTCCGTTTGGTTTTTTAACCGCTTCCAGATATTTTTCCAATTCTTCTTTCTGCAGACCGAGTGTGTTCAAATCAATATTTGAAGCATCCTGACCCAGAAGACGCATAACTATTTTTTCTCCAAATAGTGTTGGCAGAATAGAAACCCTGATATCAAAAGATTCATTGGTGATTCGTCCGTCTTGCGGAAGTCTTTTTTCGGTAATATTAAGTTTAGCTTTAATCTTAACCTTATTGACCAATTCCAAATAATTTTCCTGTTCGATCTTATAGCGTTCAATTAGCTGTCCGTCAATTCTGAAGCGAATTCGGGATGAGTTTTCATAAACTTCAAAATGAATATCACTGCATTTTAGAGATTTGGCTTCAGCCAATAAATTTTCTAGAAAATCGCCTTTATCAACACTCAATGACTTGTTTGAAGCTAAAGCACGTTCTTTTCTGTAATATATAGATAAAGCTTTTTCTATTTCTGTAGATTCTGCTGAATGGAAAACAATATTTTTCCCCAGAAACAGCTCTAATTCCTCTTTTGCATCTTCTTTATTGCTGGAATGATCAACATAAACTTCTATGGTGTTTTCGTGAACTGATTTCGGAATAATGCGATACTGATTAGCCAAATCATTAGATACAACATGCTGGATTTCTGGAAATATTTCGATATTTTGTATCATTAGAATAAGGTTAGTTTTTGAAAGGTTAGAAAATAGTCTTTCATTAAAACAAGGAATAAAAATAAAGCCGAAAATCCTGCCAGGGGCACGGTGCTTTCCTTAATGATTCTTTTTAGTCCAAATTGCATTGCGATGGCAAAAACAAGAGATAAGATGAAAAACAAAATATAGTTTTTCAGTAAAAACAATGGACTGATGGCAATATAAAATAGCAAATCTCCCAATCCGAAATAATGAAGGAAAGGGTTAAGAAACTTCTTGGATTTCAGACTCATGTATAGCGTAAGAAACCCTAAAGTAATTAGGAAAAAAACAGTGTTATAAAATACTATCTCAGCCAGCTGGTATTTTTTTATCGGAATAAGAAAGAATGCACTAATGAATATTACAAGCGGTAAAACGACATGTATTTTACGAAATTTCCAATCCTGAATAAAAACCAAAACTAAACAAAGAAGCAAAATTATTGGAGCTAGTTTCAATTTATTCTTTAGTTACTTCGGTTAGTATTTTTTTGCTGTCAATTTCCCACGTATTAAAGCTGCCGTCACCATCTAGGTCAGAAGTAGCAGTTGCTCTTGCTAAGAAGGAATCGTTTGTTGCATCGATAATTTCGATTTTGTAAACAGCCTGTCCACCTTCGTCAACCGTTTTTTCCTGTTCAAAACCTATTTCTTCTAGACTTCCAGAGTATTTAGAATGTCTGTAGAAATAGCTTTTTTCAAGTCCATAAACCTGATTTAGCATAGCTTGTGCCTCAATGGCTTTTGCCTGTCCGATTACTGAAGTCTGATTTGGCAATACCATCAGCAATAATATGCCGATGATGCATAATACAATTAGAATTTCCGTTAATGAATAGGCTTTAACGTACATTTTTTGATAAGATTTGTAGTATTTTTTAATGCGTTCTAACATTTTGTTTTTTATTAAGTTGTATTAATTGGGTACAGTTAAAATATGAGTTGAATTTTTATGAGATTATTTGTTTATAATTTTGCTTAGATCGAACATTGGTGCGTACATAGAAACCATAATGACACCTACAATGGCGCCGATTACGATGATAATCATAGGCTCGAGTATTACACCGATCATTTTTGTCTGATGGCTTATTTCTTCATTATACTGTTCTGTAAGGCGTTCAAACATAGTTTCAAGCTGATTGACCTGTTCTGCAACTTCGACCATAGAAACCATTTTATTTTCAAAGACAGAGTGCTTTTTTAAACTTTCATTTAAAGAAGCTCCTCTGGTAATGTCTTCCTTAATCTGCTGAATTGCAATTTCGATAGGGTAGAAGCTGATCATTTTGCCAGTCAGGGTCAAAGAATTAATCAAAGTGGTCTTGGATGTAATCAGCAAATTCATTGCTTGGCAAAAACGCGATATGTATATTTTACGGATTAAATTCCCGAAATAAGGAATCTTTAAAAGCATTGAGGTGGTCAACGCTCTGTAACTATCTTTGCTTTTCAATAAAAAATGAACTATTGCTAATCCGACTATAAAAGCAATTACAAATGAAAATATTGTTCCCGAATGATTTGATATTTTCAGGATAATTTGAGTGCTTTTTGGCAGCTCGCTTCCAAATTGCTTAAATACTGAACTAAACATCGGGACTACTTTATTCAACATAAAATAAAGAACCAAAATAGTAACCAGCATTACAATTGTCGGATATGTCATAACCGAAACAATTTGCCTTTTCATTTGGATTTTTCGGTTAAAATACTTCTGTAATTCACCTAAAACTTCTTCCAGTTTTCGGGTTTCTTCTCCAATCTGAATGCTGTAATATTCGTAAGCAGAAAACTGGTCAGTTTCGCGCATCGATTCATAAATGCTTTTTCCCTCAATTACTTTTTCTTTAATTCCGATTATGAGTTCTTTTTCGAATTTATTTTCAGACTGATTGCTTAGAATTTCTAAAGCTTTTTTAAAATCGACACCTGATCGCAAAAGCATTCCAAGCTCTCTGTAGAAAATTTCTTTTTTCTTGTCAGAGAGTTTTTTTGAGAACTGAATAGAACCAGTTTCAATCCTGAAATCTTTTTTCTCGGCTTTAGGAGCTTTATATGTAGATAAATCGAAACTCATTAGTTTTTAATCTTTTGCATTAGTTCGTTTGGATACACTCTTTTATAAAATCGCAAATCCAGCTCTTTTTGGTTTGATTCTATATTTAGTTTAATTTTTTGATAGACAAATTGTTCCGATTTGCTTTTCACCGTATCTAAAACCATTGTTTTTAATTTGATCTGAAAAGTATCAACAAATGTTTCGCTGTTTCTTAAAATCACATCATCAAAAAACTGGTACGAAACTCTTTCGCCTGCATAACCGTTAAAAGAAATTTCATTTTCTGAAGCCGTCATTTTTTCCTTTTCAAAAATATCTTTGTTCAAACTGTACGTTAATCGGTTCAAATCGTTCACCAGCTGATTCTGGTTTTTGAAATCAATCATCCTTCCGCTTACAATAGAAAAAATGACAAACAGAATGCCCATTATAATAGCTGTAACAGCCATGCCTACAATTGCTTCTATAATAGAAAAAGCAGCTACAGAATGATATTTATTACGGGTTCTGAACATAAAAACTCTTTTCAAATTTGAATTGTGTACTGTCTTTATACTGCACCGAAATTTTTTTCAGATTTTCGTTAATTGATTCTTCTTCAATCAATAAATTTTCATTTTCATCATTTGATATCGAATCATTTTTTATCTGCGATAAATAAAAAAGCTCGTTTACTTTATTTTGTGTGCTATAAAATTTAGCAGATGTCTTTGGCGTATAGACCGACGCAAAAATCATAACTGCAAAATAGAGACATATCGAAATTATGGTTAATGCAATAACCGATTCCAACAACGAATTTGCCCTTACTTTACAACACTTTTTTAATGACTCCATAATTTGTTGTTTTGGTGTTGAATAAAGGGACAGAAATATAATAGTCTGGACGTTTTTCGGTATTAATTTCAATATTACTAATCATATTTTCGTATGATGACGAAACTGTTTTTAGAAAAAAACGATTGGTGTAAACAGAGCCAAAAACATTGCTTTTGAGCATTAGTTTGCCGCTGCAGTACAAATCGCCAAAAAGGAGTCCATCTTCATCGATCTCTATCGTATTTTTTTCAATCAAATCATCTGTATTTCCAAATAGAACTACTGCGCCATTTATTTGACAACCCTTTTTTATCTTTATTTTTGATTCTTCAGTGCTTTCATTATACACGCAAACTACTGAAGGATAATTTAAGGTTACTTTTTCTTCGAGTTCAATTCCTTTAGAGGCAAATGCCTGAACTGTTCCTTTAAAGCCTTCCTCAAAAGTGATCTTCGGCGCTATTAGAATAACATCTTCCAAAACGGTATTTTTTTTCACTCGGATAGAATCTTCAGATCTCAGCACAAAATTTCCCTTGACTATGATGTTGCCTAAATTGGAGTTTACTAAAACCTCTTTCGTAGTATTGAAAAACGAATTATAATAAAGAGAATCTTTTGTTTTTTCTATTGCATTTAGTTTTACTCTTTCGGATTTAATTCCATGAAAAATCTTTTTAAAATCAGGATTTATTTCTGGCAGCTGCGGTTCAGAAACAGTAATTTTTCCGTCTGCTGTCAGTTTATTTAAATCATTGTTGATGTACGAAGTTTCAATAAATGTACTTGGCAGCTGATTGTCTCCTATCAGTTTTACCTTTCCAGAATAAAACAAAGATTTAGACAAATTGGTCAGGTAAATGGCATTTTTGTCCTTATTTCTCGCACCGACAAAATGAGCAGATAGAACAGTGTCATTAGAAATGTACGATTTAGCTAAAACAAGTGACAAAAGGCCATATTGCTTTGTTTCGTAAGCTCCTTCTATTCCAGACTTTTCATCTTTTTCAATTTCTGCTGGCTGTGTTTTATTACCCAAAGCAAAGTTTAAAACAGACTGGTTCTGAATATACAATTCCTCTTGCAAATTATAATATAAGTTGAGCTGGCTGTACAGATTTGAAAAGTACAGCAATGCTCCGCAAATTATAGAAACAATTAAGCAGATGTAAATGGCATATAGCAGACTGTGAGCTTTAACCATTACTTAGGCGCTTTATCTTTCTTTTTGAAAATGTTTTTAAAGAAGCTTTCTATTTTTGAATCTTTCTTAGGTTCATTTTTAGCTTTTTCTTTTGCAGCTTTTCTGGCTTCTTTATCTGCTTCTCTTTTTGCTTTTTTATCGGCAGCAGCTATTTCTCTTTCTTTTTTCTCTTTTTCTTTTGCCTGCGCTTTTTCTTCTTTTGTTTTTGCTTTATAAGACTTTAGTTTTAAGGCGTCTGAAGTAGCCTCTTGTTCTTTTTGAGAGTCTATTGCATTTTCAGCTTTAATGTTTTCCTGTTTGATTCTGTATTGCTCAGATTTGCTGATAATCTCTTTCTTCTTAACAATAACACCATTTTTATAAGTAATAATTTCTTCACTTTCAGCATTTTTCCATTTTCCAGTTTTCAGATTTGAAGAGAATTTTCCGTTTTCGACCAATTTTCCGCTTTCATCATATCTAGAATATTTTCCTGAACGCAAACCATTGCTATAGTGTAGGGTAGTGGCTAGAACCCCATTTTGATGCCAAGTTTTCCATTCGCCAACACGAAGTCCGTTTTTAAACTGACCTTGTTCTGCCAGCTGATTGCTATGATACATTTTGATAAACTTATCATTTAGAAGTTCACCTGCAATACCGCCCTGTGCTTCATGAATAAGTCCGCCTTTGAACCAGAAATACGTTTTTGAAGTTTTCGGATTGACTTTTTTGTCTGTAGTGTAAAACTCGTATCTGAAATTTTTATCGGAGATTCTTTTAATCGTGTACGGATCTCCAAAAGAAACCAATACAAAAGAAAGAAATATAAGAAAATAACGTGGTATTGATTGTGTTTTCAAGGGGCTGGTTTTATTTTTTTATTTGGTCAATAGCTTTGTTTGTTATCTTGGAAATTTCATTATCGGCAGGACTAATTAACATTAAAACAGAAAAGTTCTTATTTACAATATTCTGTATCAGTTTTTTCATCCCAAACCAATCTTAAAAAACAAATGTATTTTTTCTTTTCTGTACTTTTTTACGGCTTTCCACATTTGCGAAAGTTTTTTCTTTTTTTTTATGAAATACAATTTGATTTTATTTATAACGTGTTTGTTTACAGGTTTTTATATGTTTTATAAAAGAGCTTTTATTTTGTGTTTTTATTTTTTTTCTAATTTTAAAGAATTAATTTGTAGGTTTGAGATGATAAAATTGTAAAGAATGAGGTAAGAAAAACTTCCTTTTTCTGAGTTAGAAATGTTCTTTGTATTTTGACATAATAAAGCCTTCTAAAAGTATTTTTGAGATATTAAAAACAAGCAGAAAATGCCTTAAACTGCATTTTTTGTAATTATTTCTAACTAGTGAAAGGTTTGTTTTTGTTGGCTTGATCGAGTTTAAGATTACTATCCTTTCGGAATGCTGGTGCCGTCTCGACACGGAAGCTCGGATTCGTATAGATACGGGTTCCAAGGACAGGAGAAAGATGATGAGATTAAAGGTGAAGGGAATTCGCTTAACTATACCTTCAGGATGCATGATCCTAGGATTGGTAGGTTTTTTGCGATTGATCCATTAACGAAGAAGTATCCCCATTATACTCCTTACTCTTTTAGTGGAAATAAGGTTATTCAGTATGTAGAACTAGAAGGGTTAGAAGAATCTGGAACAAATGCTGGAAGTGCCATCATGTCAATATTTTTCCCATTACCTCCAAAAATTAAAAATAATCCTCAAAAGTATCCTGGTGCACATGGATTAAATTTAGCAGGAAAAGCAGCTGCAGTATCAGTAGCCGCTCCTCCTATCTTGACTGGTACTACTGTTGCATATGAAAGTTATACTACTTGGTATGGAACATCTATGTTGGGGAATTATTTTGCTGCTGGTTCTGGTATGGCTGGTATGGGAGGAACTGCTTCTGCGGCAATGATTGATGCTAATGCTTATTTTGGAGCATCTTTTTGGCAAACGAATGCTTCTAAAGGAGTTATTAATGGTTTAAGTAATATTATAGGTCAAGTCGCATATAATGGTGGATTTGAAAACTTTAACTATTCACAGCCAATTTTTGCAGGATTTGTTGGAAATCCATTTTTGTCGAACTTTGGAGAATCTTTTTTTAGTGTTACAGCTGAGAATGGCTTTACAACAAATAACTTCAACTCTAATTTTTTCTCTACTTTTGGATCTAATTATATAGGTGGGAAAATTGGAGATACATTTGAAGTTTCGGAAAAGTTATATATGAGTAAAGTATTGAATTTAACTTCCGGTGGTGCAACTGAAACATTTGAAAATAAAATTGGAGATAGTTTAGAGCAAATTCAACAAATCTTTAAAGATTTTAAGATAGATATGTCATTCAGTACAAAAAAAGAAAAACAAAGTAAAAAATTTAATTAGTATGAATAAGAATCAGGGAATGGCAGCTGGGTGTTTTTTTGTATGTATGGGATTGCTAATTTTTTTTTCAAATAAGTATCAAGAAAAAAAAAACAATATGATTGAAGACAATAAATTTGTTACAGTTGCTAAGGTTTTTTATATTGAGCATAGAAGAGGCTTTACAGATGCAAGATTTTACTTTTACTACAATGAAAAAAGGTATGAGTCTGGCAAGTATATTAAGAATTCAGGAGACATTTATTTAGGAAAGTTTTATAAAATTGCAATCGCGACTAATAATCCTGAGTATTGTGAAATATTTCTAGAAAAAGAAGTTAAAGATTCAATAGAAATTGCTAAAGCTGGTTTCAAATTTGATTAGTAACATTTCCAAGACTCATGCTGAAAAGCAATCTCCACGATAGCGCAGATTTGCAATCTGTGCCCGCAGAGTTAATCAACACCTGCTTATCTATAAAAGCAAAAAAAAACTGCAACCAGAACATTTTCTAGTTGCAGTTTTTTAATTATAGATGTCAATTTCTTTTACTTTCCAATCCCGATGGCTCGAATATGTCGCCACAACGATAGCGCAGATTTGAAATCTGTGCCCGCAAAGTAAAGCCACACAGTTTACTACTAACATCAACAAACTGCAACTGGAATTCATTATCTAGTTGCAGTTTTTTCTTAATTATAGATGTCAAATTCCTTTACTCGCCAATTCACTATCTCTCTTCTTTTAATAAATAGTTGTAAATCATAATTTGAATAATGCATACAATTTCTTATTGTGTTTTATTATATTGCAAATACAAAAATGAAAAAACAATCCATGAAAAAAACTAGTCCAATAATTCCTTTATTCAAACAATTCATAAAAGAAACTGAAACAGGTAAACGGCTTAAAAAAAATGGAGAAAGAATAAAAGCAGATTCAATACAAAACTATAAATATGTATTAAACAACTTGATTCAGTTTTCAACTGAAACCAAATTTGAATTACGTATTTGCGATGCTTCAAAACTAGACAAACGAGAGTTTACATCTGAGAAAAGTTATTGGAAAAAATTTTACCAAAAGTTTACAGAGTTTTTGTACAAAAAAGGCTGTCATGATAACTATGTTGGAGCCAATATAAAAGTTATTCGTGTTTTTTTTAATTACCTTAAAAATGATAAAGATTTAAACACTGGTGATTTTCAGCGTTTATTTTATGTCCGAAAAGAAGAGATAGAAATCTTTGTCTTATCGCCAGAGCAACTTAAATTTTTAATTCATGATAAAGAATTTGAGCAAACCCTTATACCAAGCTACAGACGTATAAAAGATATTTTTGTGTTTGGGTGTTCTACTGGTTTGCGTTATTCTGATATCTTTTTGTTGACCAATAAAAACTTTGAAAAAATAGATGGGGAATGGTATCTGAAACTAAAATCAAAGAAAACTAAAACCTTTAGCTTTATTAAGCTTTCAGCTTACGCCATAACTATCTTTCAACGTTATACCTCTTCAAATAGCAAGACTCCTCTTTTTGGAAGTATTAGTTTGTTTAATTTCAACAAAAGCTTGAAACATATAGGTGAGCTTGCCGGCTTTACATCACCGATCGAAGTTTCAAGAGAAAAACAGGGAAAAACTCAAAAAATAACAAGGAAAACAGATATTTCAAAAAATCGTTTTTGTGATAAAATGAGTTCTCACATGATGCGTAGAACTGCCATTACTACTTTATTGATTTTAGGAATGCCAGAACATTTAGTTCGTAAGATTAGTGGGCATAGTCATGCTAGCACTTCTTTTAATCGATATGTTCATTATGCGCAGGCTTATATGGATAAAGAGATTGAAAAGGTACATAGTAAATTGGAGAGTTATTGAATAAAAACAGAGCCTTAATTTGTTCTATGCTTTGGAATAAAAAAACCTCGTAATTTATACGAGGTTTTCATTTATTGGATTTGTTTTTGTCAATTTTCTTGCGTTCACGAGCGTGACGCTCGCGCTAGCAGGGGAGTTATTAAATAAAACCATAACCACATTTTTTCTTTAATTTATAACAAAAAACCTCGCACTTTTGCGAGGTTTTCAATTTAAATAAATTTGTTTTTATAGATTTTCTTTACGTCCATAAGCGTGACGCTCGCACCTGCTGGAGGCTTTACATTACGCGCACAGATTGCAAATCTACGCTATCGTTGCGTTGATATATCCGCGTCATCGGAGTTTGCAGTACTGTCTAATATTGGCTCACTTATTGATGGATTATCTACATAATATCTAACATATATCTTTTTATTTATACACCAATTATTTTTTTCACATTTTTTAAAAAGCTTAGAAGGAATCACTTCTTTTTCATAAAAAATTCCATCTACGCAATATCTGTAATCCAAATAATAATTTGCAATGCCAATTTCATAATATTTTGTAATTACTCCATCTATAATTTTTGAATTAGTAAACAATTTCTTTTTTTCATAATAATTAACGATTGTTTTTTTTAAACTTATAGAAACTATAACGACAATAATTAAAGCCAAAATAATTTTTTTTGTGTTTTTCATATTAATTAGGTTTTAATGCTTCTTTAGCTTTTTTCTGCTCTACCTTTTTAATAATATCAATTAGGTACCTTTGTCCTTGATCTATATAAACTTTTCCATTTGCTTTATTTGGAACAAGTTTTTCATTTGCTTTATTCAAAACAATCCTTAATCCAAATTCTTGAAGGCCTTCGTTTAAATCTTTTACTTTAAATCCATCTTGAACAGACACGTCTAAAAAAGATTTCACCACATCCCTCGCTTTTTGATTTGTAATAAAGACTTGGGCTGCTACATCCGAGATATCGACTTTTTTGATATCACCTTTTACTAAAGCTTGTGCTATAGTTTCAAAAACTGCTTTTCCTACAGAAGTCTTTAAAAATTTTAGCCCTTTTGAACCAAGATTTAGTTCAGCACTTATACCTCCTCCGAAAACCATAGTAACACCTGCAACGTAATTTTGAATAGTCTCAGAAGATGCTCTAGAACCTTCAACTAGAGGATCTGGTTTATAAATAAAGACTTTCATAGCGTGAATCCCCTGTGAAAATGATTCAACAGTAGCTTCCATCGCAGTTCCTTCCTTATACGAAATTTTAGCTGTATTACCCATGGCATTTATTGTAAGCGTACCTCCAATCGGTCCAGGCGAACCGTATTTTTGATACTCATCTTTTCCTTCTACCCATCCAACATGATTTGCAAAAGCTTTATAATAACTAGCTTTTTTGGCTTGCCATTCAACTAAATTATCATTGTTTTTTTTCATAATTGTAGGTAACCCATTTTGTCCTAGAATAACAATTTTGCTTTCTAAACCATCTTGGTCAACTGCCCAAATAGGACTATTACTAGCGAACTGATAAGGTGTTAGCCATGGGTATGTTTGAAATAAAGGGTCTTCCGATAAAAATTTTCCAATTCTTGGGTCATAAATTCTGAAACCATAATCATATTGAGCACCCTCACCTTTAACTTCATCATCCTTTTCTTTCCCATTAAACCCATATCTATACGAATCGGAGCTTCCGTGGCGTGACGGTACGAGCATTCCGAAAGGATAGTAATCTGAGAAGCTAGTTACATCGGCTGTAAAATGATCACCATCGAAAATACTTCTGTCTGTAATTACCGTGAGAACGTTACCTAAATGGTTCGATAATTCGTACTGTTTGTCACCTACAAAACGGTAAGCGGTGATAGGTTCGCGGGCAATCGCATTTTTACCTTCTCCTTGTGCTTCTCCTTCGCAGACGTCACCAATACCATTGTTGTTGTTGTCTGTTTGGTCTTTATTTGATTTTGCTATGCAATTATCGCAAACGTCACCAACACCATCACCATCTGTATCTTTTTGATCAAAGTTAGCTTTATTTTTGCAATTATCACAGACATCACCTACACCGTCACCATCAGCATCTGCTTGGTCAGGGTTTGGCTTATAGCGACAGTTATCACATACGTTTCCAAAACCGTCATTGTCATCATCTTCCTGGCCAGGATTGAAAATGTAAGGACACTTGTCAACGGTATCTTTTACACCGTCACCATCGATATCTCCTTCTTTAGATCCGCAGAAAGTTTGTGCAAAATCTACAGTTGTAAATGCAGGCTCACTAGTGAATGGTCTATTACCTTTTAAGGTCATCAATTGTCCATTGATAGAACCAGCATAATCTCCTGATGTTTCATCAAAACTGTATTCGTTCACTTTTAATTCTTCAGTATCTTGTCCGTTATTGATAGAATAGCTGAAATCGCATAATTCAGCTTTTAAAGCTTCATACTTGACAAGAGCTCCACCAGGACGATAACTTATTGTTGTTGCGCCAAGTGAGTTTTTAGGCAATACAATACTAATATCTGCAGAACCGCTACTCATAGCCTTATTTTCTTCACCATTCATTTCTGTAACCGTTGTTTGAGCTACTGCATTATAAACGTTTCCGTTAATAATCAATTGTACCGTATAGTTAGATCCTTTAGTATCGCCTTCTTTGATGACAGCTTTAATGTCCCATTCGTCTTCTGGTATTGCTAAATCCCCTATTTTATAGTCTGTTCTGTATCTATAGCTTCTATAACTGTAACGTCTGTTGCCAGAGTTGTTTTTGTACCAGTTGTGGTTTCTTTTGTATTTAACAATCGAAATGTATGGTTTATAACCAGTTGCAGTTTTCTCAACAGATAGAAATAATGAGCTTAAATAAGAAAAAGTACCGTCCTGTGGCCATTTCTGACCTTCTTTTAAAGTTCCGTGAAGCGCAGCAAGCAGTTTTACTTTATTATTGTCTGATTCATTGATCTTTAAGTGCCCATTAAGAGTTACCGATTTTGTTTTTGTAAACGAGTTATCAAATAAGTTGATCGAATTTCCTTCAACTTCCATCCACGAAGCATTATCGGTTGGCTGGTCAAAGTCTAATCCTGATTGAGCGCCTTCAGTTGCGACAGCATTTGTCTGCATTAAACTTACAGATTCTGTACTTGCCATTTTACTGCTCATTGCAGCCATTCTTAACTGTTGAGGAACTGTTTCCTGACTGATTTGCATTCTGTGTTTTTCAGCTCCAAGTCGGCTGCTTCCATAGATGTCTTGTTCAACAAGGAAATAAGTAATTTGATTTCCTTCTTTGATCATCTCATATGTGCTCAACACATTGCCTTGCGCATCACGCAGGTAATAAGTTGTAGTAGTTTTAGTCGCTGTTGCTACGGTTTTAGCAATTCTGTTGCCTAAACCATCATACTCAAAACTGATAACGGTTCCGTTATTTTTGGTAACCGATTTAACTTTGCCATCTACACGCCAATCAATTTGGATTCCTTCCTGTTTGTCTTGTGTTAATTGACCAATGTTGTCATAAACATAATTTTCGTCTTCAATTTGGTTGTCTATATCCAAAGAAGTGTCATTAGGAGATCCATTTGTAAAGACATCATTTGCAATAGCATCTTTTACATTTTTTAATCGGTTTGTATCAGAGTAATAATTATATGTTAACTGATCCATTGATGTAATCGCACCATTTTTAGGAGCAGAATTGAACATCGTTTTTAAATTACCGTTTTTATCATAATCGTACTTAGAAGCATAACTATTAGAGGCTGTAGTTCCAAGAATAGATTGAGAACTCATTTCTCTAATTCGGTTCAGCTGGTCGTAACTATAGAAATTAAACTGTGTCGGAATAATATTTTGGTTATGGTCTGTCAATGACGTAACCATTTCTTTAATATTTCCGTTATAAAGATCATTGTCTGCTTTTGCCAGATTCTGTTCTTTGCTATAGCTGAAAATAGCATTGTCTCTGCTTCCAGAACGCGATTTATAATCGCCATTATAGTAATTTAAGGCAAAGCCAAAAGCATCCTGAGCTACATTTAAACCATCTTTTCCAGCATCGAAATCTTTTCCGATTCTTTCTGAATTGACGCCTTTCAGCCATCCTTGAAGTGTGTAGATGTAATCCAGACCCTGAACTTGTTTATCTCCAAGATCTATACGAGCCAATGGTCCGTGATCGTAGTATAAGTAATTGGCTTCTTTTTCCCAGATAATATTGTCTTTACTGGTATAAACCTGTTGGATTCTATTATCGGCATCATATTGGTAGCGGTGGATAAACTGTTCATTAGCATCATTTGGCTGATAAGTCACTTTATTTACATTTCCGCTTATTAAATCATAATCGTAAACTATTTTTTTTCTGGCAACGCCCATTCTTTTCAGTGAAGCATTGTTATTATTATGAATTAACTCTTTAACGTTTCCGTGAACATCATAATCATAGAAAACACCATTAGTATAAGTATCCAAAGCTGACTGGCCAGTAAGTGTATCAAAGTACAATACTGCAGTTACTCTCTTATGATTATTATCTGAACCATAAGATGTAAACCAGTTTTCGGTATCTTTTACAGGACGATCATAAATTGTTTTAGTTACTTGTTCAGTATTGTCGGCAATATTGTACGGGTAATTGATTGCTGTTTTTACTGCATCAGTAGGAATTAGGTTGTTGCTGGCATCAACAAGTCTTCCGTTTTCATTGATAGATAAAACAATGCCTGCTTTTGTTTTTAATTGCCCAGCTTCAGTAATTCTTCCCAAGAAATCATAGCGGGTATAACTAAATTGTGAGTTTCCAGTCTGATTGCTGTTCTGGCTTGCTATAATTCTGCCTAAGTTATCATAAGCAAAACGTGTTTCACCACCGTCTGGGGTTTTCTGCCACACCAGCTGATTCAATGAATTGTAACGGTATTGAGTCTGAAGCGTATTTGAAGGTGCGACCTTTTGTCCGTTTACATCTGCAGTATCTTCTTTCAGAACGTTATTTTTACGTATATCATTAATAGTTTCATTTGAAGCTGGAGAAACGCGTTGTACACCTTCAGGCGGAACAGTTTGAACTAAATTTCCAGCCTGATCATAATAGTATAAAGTATATTGGTATTCTTTATCAATAGCCGTTTTGGTTAAAGTTTCATTTAAACCTTCAAAAGCCGCTTTAAGATATTTTTGTTTGAAAGCTTCTTTTTTCTCTTCATAGAAAGCATCAGAAACTTGTTGGATATTAATATTGTTTATCGCTTTTTTATAGATTTCACAAGGTGTTTTAGTTCCTAGATCTACTGGAAGTTCTAAACTAAACGATGGAGTTAACGTTGCTGGTGCGCAAAAGTCATTTGTAATAACATATGAGTTGGCAAAATCATTCCAGTTTTTAGTTTCTTCTGTGGGATTTGTTTTCTGTGTTTCAATGTAAGCATAATAAGCAGTAATTGTTTCAGTGGTCTTTGGATTGCCATATTTAAGATTAGTGCTTCCAAATTCGGCAATAGTTAAGAACATTGCATCTTGCGGAGTCTTAACATCGAATTTAACCAAATAGTCTACATATTCTTTACTGATATAGCCATAATTAGCCTCACAGAAGAAAACACCATTGTCTTTTAATTTTTTTGGAAGATCGTATGTAGGTATCTGAGCAGACATACGAGTTTTGAATTCCTGCCATTTGTCTCCACAAACTACTGGGGTAACTGTTGGAGGAACGCAGATGTCACTGCAGGTTGGTGTGCCTAGTTTTAGGGGTGTTTTTGCTAACATGGCATCTTGGCGAGATTGTAAGCTATTGTTTATCTTTAAAGAAGAAGATGTTGGAGCGTAGTTGCTTGTTAGAAATGGACATATATCGAACACATTATCTGCATGATTACTAATTTGAACAGATACATAAATAAATTGCCCTTCACTTGCACCTATATAGTTGAAATTATTGTTACCTATTTTGGCAACAAATTTATTCATACCATTTCTATAATCGATGAACACATATTCTACACGGTTTCTTTTAATTTCCCAGTTCTGAAATTCTATTGCTCCTTCTAATATAAAGTTATTATTGTAAAACTCAATTTTATAATCATTGACAATTTTGAAGTAAGTTAATTGTATAGGAGCACTATATGCATTTGGATAAACTGTATTGGAAACTGACCAGTTTCTGGCCAATTGATATTTATTTATTAAGTTTGATTCTGTGATAAATTTTGACATTTTCGCTGTTAAAGGATTTCCAAAAGTGCTGTACATTGTTTCAGGTACAAGATTATTGGTTAATATTTCATTAAGAGCGTTTTTTAATCCTTCTTCAAAAGTAAATTCGACATTACTATTATTATCGCATGCAGTCTCCCTACCAGACGGGTTGTTAGAAATAAAATCACAGAATGAAGAAGATGGAACCCCAAAGGTTTGGGTACCTCCAATATTTTGCCAAGCACTTGTGGTAATAAAGGTTTCATCGTTAATGTCTGTATAGCTTATACGAATCGAATTACCATTATAAATATCAATTGAATTAATTTTCTTTATTAAGTTTTGGGCGCCGGGAATTACTAAACTTATCAAATCATATGTATAGTCATTACCGTAAGAATAAAATTCTATTCTGAAGACTGTAATGCCGTCATCTGTATTATAATATGGAATATAGGTAAGTTTATAATTAGATAAATTCACATTTGATGTCGTTTGCTGATTTGGCCCGCTTACGCTATTAACAAAATCTAGTTGACTTTGGAAATGTTCTACCAAATTTGATTCTGTGATAAATTTTGTAATTGCAGTATTTTCAGAAGAAGGATGAATCTGATAATCGAAAGAATTATTTAGTAGTGCCTGATTGATAACATTAGCTAAGTTTTCTTCGTAAGCAAGCTCTACATTATTGTTTAAGTTACAAGAATTTACATTAATATACGGTAATTCAGGTGGACCACAATCATCACCATATCCATCACCGTCATAGTCCCATTCTCCACAAGGTGCACAGCACGCGAAGTATAATGGTTTTTCTGTTCCTGTATAAATTCCCCAACCTTTTCTTTGATATCCAGTGCTTGTTAATGATTTAACAATAATTCCATTTTTATTTGCGGCTTCTGGAATCATATCAACAACTTTACCTACAGAGCCTCTTGCGCCTCTTGTAGACTGAAACAGAATTTTATCATTAACAGAGATGGTTATAATTCTTGAATCAGTCCATTGGGGGTGTGGGCCATTTTTAAATATTACTTGATCTTGATCTTTAACCCCAAAATAAGTATAAAGAAATCCAGATTTAAAAACGTTGTTATTTGTTATATCTATGCTGTTTAAATCTTCAAAATTATTTGGACCTTGTAAATTAATTATAAGATCTTTTAACGCACTTACAAAACGCTCTCTTTTATTACATTGCGTATCCTCAAAAGCAATAGTTTCACCAACACCTATTCCTCCTGTAAAGTGACATTCTCCCACAGCTGCTTTTGTATATCCTTCAATAATAATTTCTTCTGGAGTAATACAGGTTGGAGTAGTCCCTTTACGGACAATAGTAGCTAAAATTTTAAACTTAAAAGTTTTGGTTGCTGCCTCATAAGATTCGTAGTGAATGTTTTTGAAGCCTGAAATATCTTCCCATTTTGGAGGAGTTACACTTTCTCCACAAGGATTTTTATAGCTATCAATACCGGTTAATTTTAAAATAATAGGAGTTGCAATGCTATTTGCACCAACCATAAAGTCTATTTCTAATTCTGAATTTTGAGAGCCCGTTTTACGACCTAAAATTTTTGGGGAAAGTGAAGCAGAACTTAAATCAAATCCAGGATTAATCTGCGCATTAAATATACCAGCTGTTAAATAAGGCATACTATAAGCAGGAAGATCTAATAATAAACCATTTGGCTGTATATTAGGATCTACTAGACCTTTCAGAAATGTTTCCATATCAAGAGCCAAAGGGCATTTTCCTGTTTCTAGATATAGATTGGCATTAGCTTTTGCATCTGCAGCAGCCATAGCCTGTGGGTCTTCTAGACCAGAATCATAACTAAAATCTGCTGGTACAAAACGTTTTTCTTTTTCATAAAAGAAAGGAGCAATTTCTTCGTAGCAGATAGGAAGCAAGTCAATTAAACCAGCTGGTATTTCAGGTGTGACAGATTGGCTTGCAGCAATTAAACCGGTAACATCATCAAAGTTTTTGTCGCTGTTGGTATTGTATTTTTTTAGTAAGGTTTTGTATGTTTCTGTACTTTGCTTGTTTCCAATGCAGTCATTGTTTGCTCGATATTTGTTTGCATAAATATGAGCAAAAACAGTTCTTGTTTTTTCTTTTAAGGCAATATAATATCCTTTAAAATTAGACCATATTCTTTGTTTTAAGTATGGATCAGGAAGACGTCTAATTTCGTCAAGTAATTCATCATTAGTTTTTGTTAAAATTGGTTCATATACAGAAACAGGAGTGATGCCATTAGAATAAGCTGCAAAGAAGTATGCTGTCTGCAGCATGTTCAATTTAATAGAATTTCCTTGTGTACCTATAAAACTTATGCCATCAAAACTGTTTACTAAACCTTCTTTCATAATATTTTTACGAACATCAAATTCTGTTTGAATTTCAATAGAATTGTCAAGTTTGGTATAAAAAGGGTCAATGCTAGAATAAGATCTTATAAGATTATCTATAATCCCTGCACTTGCAAAAATCGTTTCGTTTCGTTGCGGGTTTTCGGTATTATAATACTCTAAATCTCTTAATTTCGCATCAAAACCATCAGAGTTTTCATTGTTAATGCTGTTATTGCATACAGCGGCATTATATTCATAATATCTATATTCTGGGTGATATGGCAACAGAGCTTTAGCCCAGCTTGACTGCCAAATTTTTAGAAAATCGGAAACATTGCTTAGGTACTGAGGCGCTACAAGCAAATAGTTTTCATCATCACTGCTTGGATCATCTTCCACAGGAATAGCTCCATTGTCTTCAAGAGCTCTTAGGTTAGGAGTATAAGTGCCATCTTCGTTTCTAAAAACCGAAATTTTTGAAGGCTCATTGTTTTCATCTTTATATCCTCCAACAGGGTATCTCCAGTGTGCTTTTGTTCTTTGCTCTGTTTCATTTAGTCCAGTATCTGGGTTTACGTCGGTAACTTGGTTGTATCCATTGTATAAAAGCTGATTGTTTTCGTTGAAGACGCTTACAGGATCTAAATCATTGGCAACTTCTGCAGGATCAATTGTTTCTAAACCAATAATAGAACCATATTGTCCTCCTGGACTTACATCTGCTAGAAGAATTTCTTCATTGATGCTACATAAATTTGCAGGCTGATTGCATAATTCTCGACAACTTGTAATTAAAGCTTTAAATTCTCTTTGGTAATGAGCAGTATAAGTTGCTGTTTCCTCAGCCGTAAGACTAATTGTTGGCATATTGGCAGCAACATAATTTGTTTGTGCTGTTAAAATGTAAGGTTCTCTTGCTGCAGTATTTCCTAAACTGCTTTCGTCTGTTGAAAAATGGCTTGAGTATCCAGCTTTATCTGATGCGTCTAAATATGAAGTAACTAAAGCTTCTTCACAGCTTCTGCAGGTAACGTTACAGTCTGTTTCTAGAATTACCTCATTAAATTCAGTCGTCACTGGTTTGCAAGTTGTACCATTTTTTAATTCGCTAATATAATCGTCAGCATATTGATTTAATGCCTGCGCATTTATCTGTAAATTTTTGCTAAGACTGTATTTTCCTTCTTCCAATGGAAGAAAGCTACCATCTACTTTTTTAATTTTTCCTTCGAATAATTTATTGGTAAAATCTAATGTTGAAGGTGAAAATGAATTGGTGCTGATTGTTCCAATTTGAGCTGATAAAGGAGAATTGTTCGTAGAAAATAATAATTCGTTTGCACAATCATCTGTCATTGTCATTGACCAATCGTAAACAAATGGATAGTATTTACCAGGCAAACATTCATCATTAAAACTTCCTGCTGTTTTGCTAAGTCCGTAGTTGAAAGTAATCGGAGCTTTTTTAACAACATTTACCGAAGTATTTAATTGGATTCCATCTTCTGTAAGGCCATTATTTCCTGAAACATACTTATCGTTATTTACCAGTAAGCTTTCTGTTGTATTGATGTGCAAAGTTCCATCTGTTTCATCTAAAAGGGATACAAGGTTTCCTTTTTTATCACCAGCAAGAGCAGTAGCAATTGTTCTGCCTTGCGGATCCAAATAACTAACGCTTACTTGTCCGTTTGGGTCAATCACCGTATTTTTTTTGTAATGAGATGCATCACCCACTTTATAGCCAAATAATCTGTTAAGTTCTGCTTGAGATGGGGTTCCGTAAAAATATTTCATCTCGTGTCCAGAACCAATCTGATGATCTTTACCAACTCCTCCTTTGCTACTAATACGTCCAGTATTATCTGGTGTATAAACAGTTTGAGAGAATGGCAATAAAGCTGCATCTGGAACTAAATCTTGATGGTCCTTGCTTACAGCGTTATTTCCTGAATAATACTTACTTGAACCAGAAGTATTGGCCATTCCGCTGATAACAACAGGAGCGCAGCTTTTGTCTGCTGAATTATCCCAATCAAAATCTTTATGGGTGTAAATTGAATTTGATTGGCTGTTTTTATTTAAATCTGGATAGAAATGAATTCCTGAAGACTCTACAGGCGCTGGTAATACTTCAATAGCAGGACGGCCTTGGTTATCGTAGATGACCTCGCCGACAACTGCTTTATTGTTAGAATTGATTTTAGTAACAGTCTGACGATTACGCAACGATCCATCAAAATAACTTACTACTTCTTTTTTCTTTCCGTCTTCGGCAAATGAAGACTGATATTGCCAGTTTTTCTTGCCCGTTTCATGGTTAGCGTCGATGGTAAGGAAGTGTAACCAGTCGCTGATTAACTTGTGAGACTCCAAAAATCCTGAAGTCCAGTTTCCGTAGTAATTTTTAGAAATATCACTCAAAAATCGTCCCACAGGTCGCACTCTGTAAATAATATAACCTTTTGAATATACTAGTGGAATTTTATAAAAAATATCTTTCGTTTGGATTCTTGTACTGTTAAGCCTAAAATCCTGATCCGTTAAAGCAATTTGGTTTGGTAGAAGAGTTCCGCCGTTTTCAGCAAAATTATCAATCCATGTCCATTCCAATTCATATTCTACAGCAGGAGCAACGTTGTCTTTACTCCATGAAATTAGAATTTCATCAGCCCCATCGCTTGCGCTATTTACTTCGATTTGCTGAGTTCCATTATTCTTAATAAAAGTATGTTTTAACGGAAGCACAGAACTTGATTGAGTGCTGCTCAGTTGGAGGTTGTAATAACGGTCTGTGGTAAACTTTAGTTGTAGATATGCTGATGAATTATCAACGGTTATTGCTGTACCAGATTGATTGTAATATGTAATAGACATTACCTGTACATCTGCCTTATGAATTCCAGGTAGATTATATGTAGCATAATCATCAAATTGAATTCCTTTTGTGACATTATCATGTTTGATTTTTCTTAAAGTAACAAGATATGGATTAGGATAATTTACAGGATTATTGTTTAAATCCTTAAAACTAGTTTTTACTACATCTAAACTGTCATACGGAGTTATTCTCAGCTGTACTTCGGCATAATAAATTTTAGTATATTCGGCTGAATTACTTTTATTATCATCAAACCCAAAATGAATTGAAACTGTCGGATTTATAGAAGTAAAGACTTTTTGCTTTTTGATGTCGGCATATTTTGCATCAGTAACATGTAGAGTTGGCTGACCTTGTAACTGGTTTCCAACTTTTTTATCACCTAAATGTATTTCCTGCTGTGCAGAGAGCAACAGTGAAAAAAGTGTAAATATAAATGCCGTTAAGTATTTATTTATAAACATATATCTGATTTTATTAATTGGAAATGGTTCTTTGGTCAGTTATTTCGTAATTCTTTATCTTTTCTGTTGGCAGAAACCTATTTTTACCAGATGCTGTCAAATAAGTTTTGGTCGAAAAAAGGGAAGAATTTACGGCTCTTCGATTAAAGCCAGTATTTGTAACTTCTAATCTGGGATGATAATTCTTAGGACTTTTGTAATCATTTGAAAAATTAACAGCCGTACTATAGAAAAATGTAGATTTCTGCAGAAAATACTTTTTCGTTATTTGTAAAACAATCTTCGAATAGGGTAAGCTGGAATAGTTTTTTGCTGTTAAGACAATTTCCCAGTATGTTTTAAAATCCTTAAAAGATTCAACTTTACAAAGTTCGAATAGAGGTTTGACATCCAGACTTCCGAAGTAATTTTTAAGCGGATCTGCAATTTGCACTGCTTTTTCTGAATGGCTAATTTTAATATTTATTGTTTTTGAATTCAGTATCTCGGTCTGATCAATTTTCATATACACCTCGTTAAGGTCATTTTTAACAAAAATGCCTTTATAGGCCTGTTCAATTTTTTTTGAATCGGCACTTTTATATAAAACATAACTGGAGTTATATTGCAGAGGAGTAGCTATGGTGTACTGTTTGCCAACCTGCTGCATTACTTCGCTTGCTGTTTGGCAATATGCAGATGAGCCTAGAACCAAAAAGTTTATAAATAGTATTATTTTATTAAGCATGAGTATTAATTATTAATGTAATTACCAGAACGGGTTTCTTGTATTGTTTTTATTCCTTTTGCGGTTTCTTTCTTAACTCTGACTAATCCTCCTTCATTATCATATTCATAGAAAGTAGAGTAGTTGTTTTCGTCTAGCTCAGACATGAGTTTGAACGTTTCTGAATCATATACAAAAGTTTTTACGCTTCCATCAACTGGATGGATTCTTAAATCATCAAAGTAAACTGGTACTCCGCCGCTTTTATTTTCAAGTTCAATTCCTATTGTTCTTGTTCCTTTAGGGATTAAGAATTTGTATGTAATTCTCTGCCAGCCATCGATAATATCCCCTTTTGCAAACAGTGTGTCTACTTTCATGATGTATCTGTCGTCTGTAGTATTTACATTGTTATAGTAAATTAAATTGATTGCTGCATTTTCATAAGTTTGAAGCTGAATTGCAGATTCTTCTTTTACCCAAGCGCTAAGCATATATTCTTTTTCCGGTGAAGGCTGAAAAGTCAAACAGTCAGAACAATAATTTTTATCTGAAGGGTTCCCGCAGGTAAATTTGCTTAACTTTAAATTATCAGACAGATAAGCTTCATTTTCTGGTTTTGTAAGCAAATCAAAACTTTCGAACCCGTAATAGTCATAGCTAAAATCATCAATCTTAGATTGAGGGTATTCTGTTTCTGGAAGGCTTAATAAATATTTTAAAGATGTTCTTAAAAGCGGAACAACTCTAGACTCAGAAGTACTAGCAGTTAATGCTTGAACATAGTTAGGATCTTCGCTTCTTGCAAGAACATTGTTAGTGATTCCGCCATCAACATAGAAACCATTTTCAATACCTAAAACATATAAATGAGGTTTATCTGCACTACTATCTAAAGTGCTTTTTGAATTACTAAATCTCGACATTGTTTGATCTCTAAGAGCTTCAACATTTGTTGTTTCACATCCATCTGTAAACATTAATACAACATTTGGTTTCATAGAAAGATTTAGAGCATAATCTAAACCACTTTTCCAAAAATCAGAAGAAGGGCTAACACCTTTGACTTTACCGCTTCGATTACCATAATTTTCGATCCATCTATTCAATTCAACTAGGGTAGAAGGGGCTTCATTGCTCACTCTTGTCGGCTGTACGTGATCTTCTCTTTTGTTTTCATCGCTGTCAGACATTCCTATTAATGAAACAAAGATGTTTGATTGTAGTTTGTCATTATCGCTAGCTTGTTGCTGAATGTATTTTTTAAGCTGTTTTTTGATTTTTTCCATTTGTGGAAGACTAATCGAACTTGATTCATCTACAACAATTGCAACATGTGAAATACAGTATAATTCTGAACAGAAATTGATATGATTTACATAACTGATAACATTACTTGATGGAGTAGTGGTCAGTTTCGTTACGATTTCATCATTTTCATAATCATCTAGATTAAAGTCAGCAACAGTATTTCCGTTTAAAGCAATCTTTACATCATATTCAGAATGGTCAGAAAATGAGAATGCAACAAATCCTTGCTGTGTATCATGTACAAAATTGTATATAGCAGGTTTTTTATCTTTTACATAAAATTCAAAAGCTTTAAGTTCGTCGCAAGTATAGCCATCAACAATAGTTTCAGCAGGAAGTGTAAGTAGTTTATTTACTAAAGTCTTGAAGATGGATTTGATTTTAGGCGTATTCAAATTGTTTTTTGTACATGAAATAAAATCTTGGCATTTCTCAACAATAATCGTTTTTGTAAATTCAAATGTACATTGATCATTTTTATAAGCGCTTAAATGAATAGTATAAGCTCCAGAACTAGTACCAGTAAAAGTATATTCGCCGGTTGTATTGGTAACTGGATTTAGCTGCTGTGTGCTTCCTGCTTTAGTAGTATACCATTTGTAGGTAAGACCAGTAGACACTGTCTCAAATCCAAGTTTTACAGGCTCATTAACACACACAACTTCTGTTTGACATGCCAAAGCTGTAATTTCTTTGGTAAATGTTTTGCTGCAGTTTTCAGAATCTGTTACAACCAGCTTTACAAAATAAGTTCCTGGAGTTTTAAATGTATACAAATATTTTCCTGTTGTATTTGAAACGGGAAGCGCCAAAACCTGCCCTAAGGAATTAGTTGTTGACCATTCGTAACGAAAGTTATTGCCAGCAGTTTCAAAAGTAAAACTCACCTCTTCATTTATACAATGAGTTTCAGGTGTGTCAAACATGATTTTAACTGGGGCATTTAATATTTCAACAGAAGTTGAATCTATTTTAAATTCCTTAAAATCCTTAGCGAAAGAAGAAAAAGGAAACAAAATCAGAAACAGGATTATAGTTCCGTACTTTTTTATTTTTAAATGATTTGCCATATTACTTTCTAGATTCAGACTTAAATGATTTGATTTTTGAAATTGCCTTTTTCATATTCTGCTTACTTGACGACAGTTTTTATTATGGTTAATGGCTATTAGGACATTGTTGTATTTGAGATATTTGACCACTATTGTTAATTAATATAGCCTGTCCACTTTCTAAATCTTGATGCCATGTATTTCCGCTACCAACTTTAGTAGTTAATTGAGTGTTCAGATAAAGTTGCTGTCCAATTCCAAAATATGGTGAGTCTGAATACACTATAAAAGTAAAATTGGTTTGAGTACAAGCTGTAGTAGCAGAAGTTCTACCAGGGCTGCTAAGTCTAAAAGTATAATAAGATGGATAAGTACAAGTTCCATTACTATTAGCATAAGTCTGTCCATTTGCATTTACAGCATTCTGTGCAAGGGTGTCTGCAGCTGCCTGCGTGGAAGCGCTGTATGTTCCTGCAGGAATTGTATAAGTTACAGTAGAACCTGTTCCAAACGCATTACAGTTGTTTCTGGTGAAGGTTCCGCTTTTGGCAACGTTTACAAAAGTGCAGGTTCCGTTATTGTTTGCGTATGTCTGCCCGTTTGCATTTACGTCATTCTGCGCAAGCGTGTCAGCGGCTGCCTGCGTTGAAGCGCTGTATGTTCCCGCAGCCACGGTGTAGGTTACAGAAGATCCTGTTCCTCCAGCTCCGCAGTTGTTTTTCGTATAGGTTCCGCTTTTGGCAACGTTTACAAAAGTGCAGGTTCCGTTGGTATTGGCGTATGTCTGCCCGTTTGCATTTACGTCATTCTGCGCCAGCGTGTCAGCGGCTGCCTGCGTTGAAGCGCTGTATGTTCCCGCAGCGACTGTGTAGGTCACAGAAGATCCTGTCCCTCCAGTTCCGCAGTTGTTTTTAGTGAAAGTTCCGCTTTTTGCAACGTTTACAAAAGTGCAGGTTCCGTTGGTATTTGCGTATGTCTGCCCGTTTGCATTTATATCATTCTGCGCCAGCGTGTCAGCGGCTGCCTGCGTTGAAGCGCTGTATGTTCCCGCTGCGACAGTGTAGGTTACAGAAGATCCTGTCCCTCCAGTTCCGCAGTTGTTTTTCGTATAGGTTCCGCTTTTGGCAACGTTTACAAAAGTGCAGGTTCCGTTATTATTTGCGTATGTCTGCCCGTTTGCATTTACGTCATTCTGCGCCAGCGTGTCAGCGGCTGCCTGCGTTGAAGCGCTGTATGTTCCCGCAGCCACGGTGTAGGTTACAGAAGATCCTGTTCCTCCAGTTCCGCAGTTGTTTTTCGTATAGGTTCCGCTTTTGGCAACGTTTTTAAAAGTACATGTGCCGTTATTGTTTGCGTATGTCTGCCCGTTTGCATTTACGTCATTCTGCGCCAGCGTGTCAGCGGCTGCCTGCGTTGAAGCGCTGTATGTTCCCGCTGCGACAGTGTAGGTTACAGAAGATCCTGTTCCTCCAGCTCCGCAGTTGTTTTTCGTATAGGTTCCGCTTTTGGCAACGTTTTTAAAAGTACATGTGCCGTTATTGTTTGCGTATGTCTGCCCGTTTGCATTTACGTCATTCTGCGCCAGCGTGTCAGCGGCTGCCTGCGTTGAAGCGCTGTATGTTCCCGCAGCCACGGTGTAGGTTACAGAAGATCCTGTTCCTCCAGCTCCGCAGTTGTTTTTCGTATAGGTTCCGCTTTTGGCAACGTTTACAAAAGTGCAGGTTCCGTTGGTATTGGCGTATGTCTGCCCGTTTGCATTTACGTCATTCTGCGCCAGCGTGTCAGCGGCTGCCTGCGTTGAAGCGCTGTATGTTCCCGCTGCGACAGTGTAGGTTACAGAAGATCCTGTCCCTCCAGCTCCGCAGTTGTTTTTCGTATAGGTTCCGCTTTTGGCAACGTTTACAAAAGTGCAGGTTCCGTTGGTATTGGCGTATGTCTGCCCGTTTGCATTTACGTCATTCTGCGCCAGCGTGTCAGCGGCTGCCTGCGTTGAAGCGCTGTATGTTCCCGCTGCGACAGTGTAGGTTACAGAAGATCCTGTTCCTCCAGTTCCGCAGTTGTTTTTCGTATAGGTTCCGCTTTTGGCAACGTTTACAAAAGTGCAGGTTCCGTTGGTATTTGCGTATGTCTGCCCGTTTGCATTTACGTCATTCTGCGCCAGCGTGTCAGCGGCTGCCTGCGTTGAAGCGCTGTATGTTCCCGCTGCGACAGTGTAGGTTACAGAAGATCCTGTCCCTCCAGTTCCGCAGTTGTTTTTCGTATAGGTTCCGCTTTTTGCCACGTTTACAAAAGTGCAGGTTCCGTTATTATTTGCGTATGTCTGCCCGTTTGCATTTACGTCATTCTGCGCCAGCGTGTCAGCGGCTGCCTGCGTTGAAGCGCTGTATGTTCCCGCAGCCACGGTGTAGGTTACAGAAGATCCTGTCCCTCCAGCTCCGCAGTTGTTTTTCGTATAGGTTCCGCTTTTGGCAACGTTTTTAAAAGTACATGTGCCGTTATTGTTTGCGTATGTCTGCCCGTTTGCATTTACGTCATTCTGCGCCAGCGTGTCAGCGGCTGCCTGCGTTGAAGCGCTGTATGTTCCCGCTGCGACAGTGTAGGTTACAGAAGATCCTGTTCCTCCAGCTCCGCAGTTGTTTTTCGTATAGGTTCCGCTTTTGGCAACGTTTTTAAAAGTACATGTGCCGTTATTGTTTGCGTATGTCTGCCCGTTTGCATTTACGTCATTCTGCGCCAGCGTGTCAGCGGCTGCCTGCGTTGAAGCGCTGTATGTTCCCGCTGCGACAGTGTAGGTTACAGAAGATCCTGTCCCTCCAGTTCCGCAGTTGTTTTTCGTATAGGTTCCGCTTTTTGCCACGTTTACAAAAGTGCAGGTTCCGTTATTATTTGCGTATGTCTGCCCGTTTGCATTTACGTCATTCTGCGCCAGCGTGTCAGCGGCTGCCTGCGTTGAAGCGCTGTATGTTCCCGCAGCCACGGTGTAGGTTACAGAAGATCCTGTCCCTCCAGCTCCGCAGTTGTTTTTCGTATAGGTTCCGCTTTTGGCAACGTTTTTAAAAGTACATGTGCCGTTATTGTTTGCGTATGTCTGCCCGTTTGCATTTACGTCATTCTGCGCAAGCGTGTCAGCGGCTGCCTGCGTTGAAGCGCTGTATGTTCCCGCAGCCACGGTGTAGGTTACAGAAGATCCTGTCCCTCCAGCTCCGCAGTTGTTTTTCGTATAGGTTCCGCTTTTGGCAACGTTTTTAAAAGTACATGTGCCGTTATTGTTTGCGTATGTCTGCCCGTTTGCATTTACGTCATTCTGCGCCAGCGTGTCAGCGGCTGCCTGCGTTGAAGCGCTGTATGTTCCCGCAGCCACGGTGTAGGTTACAGAAGATCCTGTTCCTCCAGCTCCGCAGTTGTTTTTCGTATAGGTTCCGCTTTTGGCAACATTTTTAAAAGTACATGTGCCGTTATTATTTGCGTATGTCTGCCCGTTTGCATTTACGTCATTCTGCGCCAGCGTGTCAGCGGCTGCCTGCGTTGAAGCGCTGTATGTTCCCGCAGCCACGGTGTAGGTTACAGAAGATCCTGTCCCTCCAGTTCCGCAGTTGTTTTTCGTATAGGTTCCGCTTTTTGCCACATTTACAAAAGTGCAGGTTCCGTTGGTATTTGCGTATGTCTGCCCGTTTGCATTTACGTCATTCTGCGCCAGCGTGTCAGCGGCTGCCTGCGTTGAAGCGCTGTATGTTCCCGCAGCCACGGTGTAGGTTACAGAAGATCCTGTTCCTCCAGCTCCGCAGTTGTTTTTCGTATAGGTTCCGCTTTTGACAACGTTTACAAAAGTGCAGGTTCCGTTGGTATTGGCGTATGTCTGCCCGTTTGCATTTACGTCATTCTGCGCCAGCGTGTCAGCGGCTGCCTGCGTTGAAGCGCTGTATGTTCCCGCTGCGACAGTGTAGGTTACAGAAGATCCTGTTCCTCCAGTTCCGCAGTTGTTTTTCGTATAGGTTCCGCTTTTGGCAACGTTTACAAAAGTGCAGGTTCCGTTGGTATTTGCGTATGTCTGCCCGTTTGCATTTACGTCATTCTGCGCCAGCGTGTCAGCGGCTGCCTGCGTTGAAGCGCTGTATGTTCCCGCAGCCACGGTGTAGGTTACAGAAGATCCTGTTCCTCCAGCTCCGCAGTTGTTTTTCGTATAGGTTCCGCTTTTGACAACGTTTTTAAAAGTACATGTGCCGTTATTGTTTGCGTATGTCTGCCCGTTTGCATTTACGTCATTCTGCGCCAGCGTGTCAGCGGCTGCCTGCGTTGAAGCGCTGTATGTTCCCGCAGCCACGGTGTAGGTTACAGAAGATCCTGTCCCTCCAGCTCCGCAGTTGTTTTTCGTATAGGTTCCGCTTTTGGCAACATTTTTAAAAGTACATGTGCCGTTATTATTTGCGTATGTCTGCCCGTTTGCATTTACGTCATTCTGCGCCAGCGTGTCAGCGGCTGCCTGCGTTGAAGCCCTGTATGTTCCCGCAGCCACGGTGTAGGTTACAGAAGATCCTGTCCCTCCAGTTCCGCAGTTGTTTTTCGTATAGGTTCCGCTTTTTGCCACATTTACAAAAGTGCAGGTTCCGTTGGTATTGGCGTATGTCTGCCCGTTTGCATTTACGTCATTCTGCGCCAGCGTGTCAGCTTCTGCTTGCGTTGAAGCGCTGTATGTTCCTGCGTTAACAGTGTAGGTTACGGTTGAACCTGTCCCTCCAGCTCCACAGTTATTTTTAGTGAAAGTTCCGCTTGCTACTAAGTTTTTATATAATGATTTTACAGTAATCGTAATATTGATTGGCGTGCCTGAGCAGTTCCCTAATTTAGGTGTTACGGTGTAAATTGCCGTTCCATCTGCACCACCAATATTGGCTAGAGTTTGAGCAATTGATGCGCCACTTCCTGATGAAGCTCCGGTTACTCCTGTCTGAACCACAGTCCATGAAAATACAGTCCCGATTTTAGAGGTTGTTAAGCTAATGGATGTAGCTTCTCCAGAGAAAATGCTCTGAGTCGAAGGGGTTGCAATAACATTTGCTTCGCAGATTGCAGGATAGGATGGAGAGCTACCTTTTATTGATCCAACAATTGCTGGACAGTCTTGAGCTCGCAAAACCATTGAATTAAAAATTATGAAAGCTAACAATAGCAGATGTTTTTTCATTTTAAAAATGCGTGTTATAATTTTAATTTATTATAGACCTATTGTATTTTAAAAACACTATCTAATATGCAATTGACTGCAGTTTATGGTGTGCATGTTGTAACTCCTGCATGGGTTACAATGCTTCTGGCTACTATTTCTACACAGGGTGCAGTTTCAATATCTTCTCCTGCTCCTGCTCTTGGCAGATCAATTTGTCGCTGGACTCCGTTTGCGTCTATGTAAATAACATAATCAGTACCTGTATGCTCGTAAGGATGCATGGCACGATATCCATATGTAGTTGTAGTTGGCTCTTCTACTCCACAATTGCTGAATTCTGCTACCGTACCATCATTAGCGATTCTAATCGTATATCCATCAATTCCTTCTTTACGCCAGGTGTTTCCGCTTCCTACTTTGTTTTTTAACTGCGCATCAAGATAAAGCTGGGTTCCAATTCCTAAGGAATTAGAAGCAGCGTAAAAGGTATCAGGGAAAGTTATTGCAGGACACGCTTCGCTTGCACTATCTCTTCCTGGTGTAGAAAATCGGAATGCTTTTGCCATAGCAGTTTGACAGCAATTTTGATTGTCGTTCCATGCAACGGTTTTGTTTAAAACGGGGCCATCAATTGTAAGTGAAGTTTCACTGATACAAGCAGCAACTGAAAATGTATAGGTTTGATCTCCTCCTCTTGGTACAGGCTCAAAAGTTTTATTAACCTCTGTTCCGTTTGGAAGGAAATAGTTAAGAGTAATTGGTTCTTGAGCTACAACTGTAACATAATCTAAGAATCTTTTATCGCAAGTAGAAGTAGAGCAAGAATAGATATCGGTTATTTTACCTGTTGCATCAATTTTATAAGCAACGGTATTATCTTGGGCTTTATACCATGCAAAGCTATTACTTACAGGTACAGGAGTTGATAAACTCTGGTTTGCAAATAATTTAGTTCCTATGCTTAGTGTTTGTGTATTGGCGTAAAATTTATTTGGAAAAGCTGTTTCATTACATGCTAACACAGACGTAATGCCAGAATTTGAAAATTGGAATGGATAACCGGTGTCTTTTATAATTTTAATGATTCCTGTAACTGGATCACAGTTTGAAGGGCAAAAATCGATATTAACAATTTCTGATTTTGCTCTACAATCATCGGGATCAAATAAGGGAGAAGATCCATTAGCCATCCTTGTAGGCAAGCTCACATTGCAAGAATTTAACTGTTCGTTATAAGAGATGTATTGGCTAGTATTTAAATACAATTCATATTCAATTCTCTCATAGAGTTCTTCAACTGTTTCATATTCAGGTTGAAAAGGCGCAATTCCATATCCCATATAGAAACGAACATCATATTGTCTGTCAGGAGAAAATGAAAATTTTATTTCAGACAAATAGCCCGTATTGAAGTTTTGTTCTCTATTGCTTACATAGTTGTAAAAAGAGGTTCCAGTATTATTTTTTAAATAGGGTAATAAACTACTAAAATCTGAACCTGGGCCATTATTGTTGATTTGTTGGTCTGTCTCACCCATTAATGTCCTTGCGGCTAATTTTTTCACTACATTTAATAAAAGCCCTTTTACAATTTCTGATTTTGGATTTTCTTCTGTACAACTTCCAGACATTAGAGAAATAATTACTTTAGAATTAGTTGCCTTACACCCCGTAAGATTATCAGTGACATTTAAAAGTACTTTATGGTAGCCTGGCACTGAAAGCGTGATTGGAAATTCAGCAGAGGTCCCCCTTGTTATTAATGTGCCATTGGGACTGTAAAGGTTCCAATCAAAAGTAAGATTTGAATAATTTTGGGTGCGCCAGAATTCTGCTGTTAGTTCATAAGCTTGGTTCATATTTAATGACGTTGTGGAATTTGAATAATCGCCAGGGGCCATTATTCCAAAAGAACGTTCATTTTCAGTAATACCGCATTCATCAAGAGACCTGACAGCATTATCATAAAATGTTGTACATCCATTTTGATCTGTAAGTACAAGTTCAATTGTATATTCTCCTAATGTACTTGGAGTGAAAGTAAAATTTTGATCTGTACTGTTACTAACCAATGCTCCTTGAGGATCTAATAGACTCCAGCTGTAGGTGTATACATTGGAGGGGAAATATGTTCCGCTTAAAGAAGCGGTAACAGGTGTGGTGGAGACAAGGATTTCATAATTAGAGAGCATGATGTAACCTCCACGCTCATTAGCATCTATAACACACGAAGCCGCTGCTGAACGCAAAGTTGAAATATTCGTACTGTTTATAGCTAACGTATTTTTTTGTGTAGCCACTTTTTTATTCGAAAGATTTTTAGTTTTTTGTGCTCGATTAATTTTTTGTTGTCTAGTACGAAAAGCATTCATTTCTTTTGGTAAATCTTTATCCGCAACACCTCGTTTCTTTAAAATAGATCTTAACTTAATGACATCAAAATCATTTGATTTCTCAGATGTATTTTGAGAAAAAGAGATAGAAAAAATAAAAAAACTTAAAAGGGTAAAAACTAATTTATAGGTAATTTTCATCTGTTTGGTTAATTTTAATTACAAGAAATAACCTGTTTTTTAACTACGGTTTTTTGGTTAGGTGCAACCCGTAAACTCTTTCTTCCTGTATGTGATTGGTCAGAAGAAATGCTTATTTCATTTTTTCTCAATTGCGCTTTATAATCAAAATGTGATGCTTTGTCGCAGTCTTTAAGGTTGCTATCATAATCTTCAAACCCGTCTGAGGCCAATTCGCGGTATTCTGTATTAGAGCCTACAGCGACAGGGAAACGATTGTTATAACCATATAGGGCAGAGGAGTATCGGTCTAAAGCGTCTTTGTTTTCTATTTCTTGGCCGTAAGGATTATATTGTGTAACCTGAGAGGCTGGTGTCCATTTCTGTTTATTGTCAGTTGAAATCTGCCAAATTAAGTTAGCATCCAAAACATAGAACGGAAAGAAATCTGTAAAGAATCCGGTTTTACGTGGAGTAGGATCTTCTGTAGAATTTCTACCTGTTAAGAAAGCATAAGATCTTTCGGCTCTCCAGTTTCCAAGAATATTGTATAAGTACGGATTGTAAGAAAGGTCAGAATCGCTATCTTCAGTTGCTGCATTTTCAAATCCAAACTTTAGATTTCCTTGAGTATCGAATACCATTTTTGGCAAATTGCATTCACATTGCGCAGGCCAGATATCATTGTATTCGACAGCCGAAGCATTCACAATTCTATTTGATGAATCATTTGATTGGAAAGGAGTATTTCCAATATTTGATTTTATTCCTGTAATCTGATTGTTTGCATCATAATTATACAGCGGATTCTTCATAGAGGTTACACTTGCCATACCTGCTGTCTGCATATTGCGATAACCCGAACGGATTACTTTAATTTTTCCTTCGGTCTTAACATCTTGAATCAGTTTTCCTTTCGAATCAATAAGTTTGAAATCGGTGTCAGAAACTTTTACAGCCCAAGCTCTTATGAGGAGTTTGGCATTTTCATTATCACGCCCAGTTACCCATACTTCATCACCATTAATTAAATAGTCAGAAGGTTTATTTTGAGAGGTGCTGGCAGAAGCGAATTTATAACTTCCGTTTAATGGCTCAATTCCAATAGTGAATTCTGCATTTTTTGAAGTCTGACCCATTCCTCGGTATTTCCAATAGGCAGGGAAATTAAAGCTGAAATAATTATCGTCGTATTCATTAGTGGTTTGGGTCAGTAAAATTTCTCCTGTTTCAGCATCCCAAGCCAAGTTTTTAGTAGAAACTTTAGATCCAGAATCGTATGCGACTTTTTCAGAAAGTATTCCTGTACTATGAATTACTTTTGTCGTTGTTGCAGTTCTTATCTGACTTTCATGTTTTGTATAACTCGGAATTGGAGTGGGAACCACAATAACAAATATTGTAATAGGAAGGGTTGCAATATTAAAGTGAATACCAGCTGTTGTAGTTGTCGAAGTGTTTTCTCTAAAATCGTTAATAACATCATAGTCAACTCCAACTAATTTTTTAGAGATATTTCCTTGAGAATCTACAGTTTCTATAGTGTTGTTTAGTCTTCCAGAATTTGGACTTTGAGGATTTGAAACAGTACTGTAATTGTAGTCTACCCCTGAAATAGCTTGCGTTTGTCCTTCTCCATAAACTCTCTGATTTTTCATTTTTCCATCCATATCATTGGTATGAATAGAGAAGCCTTGAGACATCGCAATATGATTCTTAACATTTAAATTTAAAAGATTTGCTAAAACATTTGAAGTGTCAAAATTTGAAGACAATGATGTTTTGTCCACAATAGTAGGAAAGTCTCTTGAAGTATAGAATTCAGTTACAACAGAGCCCGTTGCATGCTTTTTGACTTCTTTGTTCTCTGCTTCATTTTTTCTCGGAAGATTTGCAACAGTTACCCTGCTGTAGGTTATTTTCGGAGAAGGGAAAAATGATTCGCCCAAAGGTTCTTCAACATAGTTATCGCTATCAGGTCCTAAGAGAAGATCTCTTTTGTTTTTATCATAGAAAGGCTTTACAAATGGATTTTCTTTAGAACCTAATGGCTCATAAGTTGCAACTCCAGATGAGTTTCCATTTTTATCGTTATAATTGTAAGTTTGCCCATAAGATTGTTTATAAAGATCATTAGTTGCATTTTCAGTCATGATGTTCCATTGATCGTTAAGTGCAACCTTTTTAACTCTGCTGCCACCTCCAATTTTATGTCCATTTGTATTCATCAGACGAATCCAAGATTTTCCAGTTATGAAATTACGAGCAATTCCAGTCTGTTTTAATTTTCCATTTGGACCCTGAAAAATTTCTAAAAGAGCAGGCATCCATCCAATTAACTGCATGACAACACCTTTTACATCATCAGTGTTTTCTTCGTTATTCATGCTGTAAACTAATCTGTTTAAATTTTGTCTACCAAAATTCCACCCAGCTTTTTGTATTGGATTGGTGTCTTTGTCGTCTTTAGAACTAAATTTATCTCCCTCACCAACTTTTTGAAGTGGAATAGAGGCATATTTTTTTCCGTTGCTTGGATTTTGAAAAAAGCCGCAAGTGCCTTCTCTTCTTACGTAACCCGTGACATAATCATATTTGTCTATGTTTCCTCCAGCTATTGGGTTTGGGCTTACCATATTAAGCAAAAATCTAAAGTACATTGGGTTGTCTTCTGTACCAATAGTTTTTAAATAAGTGTCTTTAAAGTTTTTATCTGCATTTGGGTTGGTAATGTCAAAATCTTTGTCTATTTCTACATAGACATAATCACCTAGGGTGGCAGTTTTAATAGAACTATCAATTGCGTTTGCATTTGATGGAGTTTGGTTTCCACTTCCTACAACTTTAAACATCTGCATGGCTTGTTTGTCTTGTACAAAAGCATAATCATCTGCTTCAAAATTTACTTCAATCAAACCTCCAGAAGGCAGTTTAATAGATTTTAAATGCCAAACAGAAGCATATTTATCAGCAGTTTCGCGATCATTTTGATCCACAAAAGGGAATTCAGCATTAGACAATTTGCCTGTTGTGCTTCCGTTTAGATTTTTTTCTGATGGTTTGTATCCTCCCCATACATCATACGCCTTCATATCATACAAAGGATTATGATTTGTATCTTCTGAAATATTATAATCAGGCTGATCTGAACCATCTGCTTTTTGGGTAAGACTTGCAGGCGCATATTTGAAAACGTATGGAGTAAATTTCCCCATTTTTGAGTTTTTATACGTAAAATACACTTTAGTTAAAGTCAGTTTTCCCTGTTGCCCTTTTTGCTGAGCAATATCCTTATTTTTATTATTGTCAATTCCTTGACAGAGGCTGTAATCATACTCAAAATAGGCCTCCTTGATTGGAATAGCTTTATCTCCTTTGGCTAAGTATTCGGGTTTAGAGTATAAAGAAATTTTATCAAGTTTATACATTTTAGAATTATCACCTCGCCCCCCATTTTCATCAGCTACACCGTATCCATCATTTCTTTCCGAAATATGAAAGATGGCGATATGAGTTTTAGTTTCAATTTGTTTAATGTATAGTAATTCTTTCTCGCCGTACAGATAATTTCCTTTGTTATCTTTTGCACTGGAACGAAGCCCTTCATCATAATTTACAGAATCCTTGGCAAATGGAACCCTCCATTTGTATGCATTTGCACCGCTTTTATTTTGGTATTTAAATTTTGTATATGTTCCTAAGTCATCGTCAGACGGTCCATCGTCTGTTAAGTCCTGATAATCGGAAGATAATACGGAAGTCAATAGGTAAGTATGGGCATAAGCTGGTGTTGTGGTTCTATTAAAGTATCTGTCGCCAGTTTGTTTATTGTTAGGAGAATTATCAACTCCAGGAGTATACTTTACTAGGCCTTTCTGATAGTTAGGATTTGAATTTCCTACATCAAAAGTCACTTCTTTCTTGATAGAATTATAAGCAGCTCTTCCATATATATAACGTTCGCCACCATCTTTGGTAATCTTTATTTCAGAGGTATGATGATCTTGTTTCCCTTTAACAGAATATGGACTGAATTGATTAGAATTTTCGTACTTAGTAAAGCCAAATTGAGATGCTTCAAGACGATTCAGTCTTTCAATTGACTGGTTTCGAGAAAGACGTTTGGTTCTTATAATAGATCCTGTTTCAGCTATAGCATTTGTTCCTGTATTTTTATAGTATTTCTGGCTTGTTTTTCGTGAGAATTTACCTCCTTCTATGTTTAACTTTACAGGGCTATATCCTCCTAAATTATTCTGTAAAAGGCCTAATTCTTGATCAACATGATTGCCGCCAATGTTTTTAAAGAACACTTTTTCATAATCTGGACGGTTGCCACTCTTTTTCTCTCTAAATCTTCCTAAAGCAGGGTTTAAATTTTCCCATACATTAGATTTGCTGTTTCCTAAAGTAACTGTAGCGTCAACACCCACGTGAACACCTCCGCCAGCTCCAAATTCTAAACCTAAGCTTCCTCCAGAAGTTTCGTCTTTTGTTTCGTTGTCATAAACATAACCAACTTGAGATTTATATGGACGATACATTCCTGAGATTCCTTGTCCTTGAATGCTATAAACATCATAAGTGTTGTTGGTAATAGGCAAAGAAGTTGTGTTTTTATTAAAAGTTCTGTCTTTTTCTCTATTAAAGTCTAAGACATCAGATTTCCCTGCATTATAAGTATTTTCAAAACCATATGCTTTTTCAATTTTATGTTTTTCAGAATCCTTGATTCCTTGGCTTGTAACATAACCTGAGAATTTCATACCCGGTTCAATTCCCCAAATTTCTCCCTCTACATTGACACTGAACATATAATTTGAAGACTTCATACCAACTCTTTTTGTCGGTGTAAAAGAAGCATCTACAAAAGATACAGATCCTGAAGTTAATTGCTCACTAGCCGAACCTTTTGTTTTAAAGTCGGTTGAAGTTTTATTGAATGTTCTACTAGTAGAATTTGATAATGTAAAGCCTTCTATTCCTTTTCGGCTATTGTAACTAACTCCCACATTAGTGCCTAAAAAATAGTCATTATCTTTAGTTTCTTTAAGCTTTTTTGAAAAAGAAACGCTTGGTGAGACTGAAACACCTTCAGTGGCAGAAGATGAAATATTCATTCCCACAGATAGGTTATCGCTAACTTGATAACTTAGACCGAAGCTTGAGCTTACTCCAATACCATCATAGTTATTGTATTTTACGCCTAGACCTGCACTTGCTTTGGCGCTAGCTTCTTTTACACCAAATGCAGTTCCAAAAACATTAAAATCTGCTCCAATAGTAATGTTCGGTTTTAGATTATTTTCATAGATCATCTCATCGCCATTGAAATCATCAGGTAAGCCACGTACTTGCCTATTAATCTGTCCTACGTCAAGATTCCATCCTAATCCGACCCATGAAGCTTCTTGATCCATTGTTACTCCAGAATTATAAGCAAGGTTTAAAGGATAGCCTCCAACATCCATTATTGGAATATTATAGTTAAAATCACCGCTCGCTAAATCAACCATGTCAGAAGTGCCGATAGGAGTAAATGCTTCAAATTCTGGTTGTGATGGACCATTTGTCAATGCATAAATTTGCATTGGTTGCGCAGTTTCTAATAGAATCATTAATGCTAAATAGATAGCAACAGTCTTTTTAAATTTACTTACTTTTTTTTGCTTAATCATAAGGCTATTTGGGTATAGGTATCTTTAAATTTGAATTTTAGAGTTCCTTTTTTAAAAAGAAAATCATTATAGACAAGCTGTATTTTTTCATTTGGATCTATTCCTGAAAAAAACAATAAAACTCTTTGATAAGGAGCAATTTTATAGGTGCGTTCATATGTGACTCCCGAACATTTAATAGTATCATTTTTAGAAGTGACAGCATAAAAGTCTTTGTCAAGACCAAAAGACATATATTTAATGGCATCTGTATATTCCATTCCAGTAAAATCTTTTGAAAGAAGATCTTTTTCTTCTTCCTCTTGAAATGTGAATTCTATAATCCGTTCTCTTTTGTTTTCTTCATAGAGAGCATCAACCGTCGTAAGACTGTCAGTCCCCATGTCTTTAAGTAAATAATACTGGATAGGAACTTCTGTGGCAGTAAATCCGATGTCTTCAATTTTTTGTGTATAAGTGCGAGATTTCCAGCCTATTTTTTCAAGGTTGAAATAGCGATCTCTTATTTCTGAATCGTCTGCTGATTGAGAATCTTTTTTGCAAGAGGATAAAATACAAACGAATAAGACAAAAATAAGCTTATTTAAGTCCTTCATACTTTTGATTTATGTAAGTGATTAATTTGTCTGTGATGTCAATAGATTGATCTGCAAATAAGACATTACCATTGCTGTCCGAACTAATGATAATATCGCAGTCATTTTCTTTTGAGAACTCGGCAGAATAGCTCTTTATTCTAGTCCATATTTTAGAAGTCTGTTCGGAGCTATAGAAATCATTAAACTGGTTTAACTCTTCTTTTTCCTTAATAAACTGTTTCATTAAGGTTTGTTTTTGAATGCTTGAGATTTCAGTAGATTCTAATTGTGAATACAAAACATCAAGATTAGCTTTTCTATTGTTGAACTCTTTTTCTCCATTCTTTTTAAGCTCTTTTGTCATGCTAAAGTTTTCAAATACTTTGGCATTGTCAACATATAGAATTTTTGTTTCCGGTTGCATTAAATGCAAGACTAATAGAACTGTTGAAATAGTAATCAACAGGATGTTGATTATCAATAGTGATGGTTTTGGGGTTGTTCTCACTGAGGTATGTCTGTTAAATTTTCGGTAAAAATTATTATTAAAATTCTTGTTATTCTGTATTTTTTTGAAAATATTGACAGGTATTTGTTAAAACACCTTGATTAAGTTTTAATAATAGCAATCCGTGGTATTTTTTATTATTAAAAATGTTAAAATTTAGCCTGTTCAGATTTTCGTGCCAAACTTATAGGTTATTCTCATAAAATCTTTACGTGATTCCTCAATAGGGGGGCATAAATTAAATTATTTTTGAATAGGTGATTGTTAATGTATTGATTTTAAAGGTTTTATTTGGTTGTTGTTTGTGTAAAAAAGTTTTTATTTAAGAAAATAAGATTGCTTTTTGAGTAAAAAAGTAGATGTGAAGTATATTTTTCTTATTCAAGCTAAAAAAAAAAATGGTGTCTTTATATTAAAAATGATATCTAGTCTATCTCTTTATTTTTAAGGAAAATTAGCGACTTCGGAATAATAGTTTGCCTAAAATGCTTTACTAATTAATTCTTGCAAATTTTTAATTTAAGAAAGTAAAATTATCTTAGAACTGCATTTAGAGTTATTTTTCTTTGAAATTGTGATATTGAGTAGAAAAAATAAAAAATGTGAGTAGGGACTATTAAAAAATATGAATGGATATAATTTAAAAAATGCAATCTTTAGATTTTGGACTTTCATTAAGGGGAAATAGTTTATTCGCAATATGTTATTATACTGATTATTTGGTTTTTTTGAACTATTTCTAAATACTTTTAATATCTCATTGTAAATATTCAACTGGAAACTCGAATTTCTGATCTAAGACTGAGGTTAGAGCTATGTAGGCAGTCCAGTGTCCTTAAAAAAGCGATCTCTGTAAATCCGAGTTATTTCCGTGAGATCGTATAGTCTTGAGTTTATTTCGAAAATCATATTATAGATTAGATTATTTTAGAAAGACAAAAAAGTTTATTTTTTTTCAATAATTTGTTTTTAAGAGCCTTTCATGAAAATGAAAGGCTTTTTTGTTAAAACAAACAATCGATTGTTTTAACAAGGTTTTCAGAACTTTATAGACAGTTTATCAGTTAGTTACCTTTTGATGTACGATTTTACTGGGATTTGTTGTTTGGTCTTAGTCTTTCAAACTAAATAATTTTATTTTTTTTCAAATAGGAATTTAGGATTTTCAATTTTTATGTTTTATTTAAGAATATAGCAATAACATGTGGTTTTTATTAATGTTATCTATAACGTTGTAGTTGTTTTTGAATTATTGTTATTTTTTTAAGGGTAATTATGAAGTAAATATTTTTTTAAGGAGTATTTTTTTTGTACTTATCAATAAAAAATTACACAACCGATTGTGTGTGGAAGATATTTTTTTATATTTGTGATGAATACATTTATTAACTAATGCTGCATTTTAACTTTTAAAGTGTGAAAAACTAACCAACAAAAACCAATTTTAATAATTAAATCAATTTTTATGAATAATTTTTTTATTACAAGTAAATCGAAGTATATAAAAAGCTTCGGTTTTTTGACCCTATTGTTTTTGGTCTCAATGCAAATTAAGGCGCAAACAACAGTTACAGGAACAGTTTCGGACGCAAATGGTCCAATTCCTGGTGTGAATGTTAATCTAAAAGGAGCAAAAAACGGAGTAAGTACAGGTTTCGATGGTAACTATTCTATAAGTGTTCCTTCAAATGGTGTTCTTGTTTTTACCTTTATAGGTTTTAAAACCCAAGAAATTACTGTTAAGGGGCAGACTAAAATCAATGTGCTTTTGGAGGAAGACTCAAATAATTTAAAAGAAGTCGTTGTAATCGGATATGGTACTCAAATTAAGGAGGCTGTTACGGGATCAGTTGCTTCATTAGGAGGAAAAGAATTAAATGAAGTGCCTGCCGCCAATATTACTCAAGCTTTGCAAGGAAGGCTTCCAGGGGTTGAGATGACGCAAACTTCTTCTAAACCTGGTGCTGCTATGCAGATAAGGATTCGAGGAACAAGATCTCTTACAGGAAGTAATGATCCTTTGGTGGTATTGGATGGAGTTCCGTTTGCGGGTTCGATAGGAGATATTAATCCTGCAGATATTAAGTCTGTAGATATCCTGAAAGATGCTTCTGCTACAGCTATTTATGGTTCTCGTGGTGCCAATGGTGTAATCTTAGTGACTACTTTAAAAGGAAAGAAAAATCAGAAAGCTACATTTACATACAATGGTTTTAGCGGGATTAAACAAGTTTTTTCAAAATATCCTATGATGGATGCTTCAAAATTTGCCGCTCTACGTGATTATACAGGTTTATATGTGGATGGTGTTGACGAAAAAAGAAATGTAAATACAGATTGGCAGGATTCATTATACGGTTCTGGCGAAATGATCAGCCATGATGTGAGCGTTTCAGGAGGAAGTGAAACGGGAGCTTACAATGCAGGTTTAGGATATTACAAAGAAGAGTCGGTCCTTCCTGGTCAAAGTTATGAGCGTTTTAGCCTTAGAGCAGGTTTAGATCAGCAGATTAATCGATCTATTCGTATAGGATTTAATACCAATAGCAATTACAGTATTACAAATGGTGATAATATCGGAACAGGGACAATTCTGCAGACTTCACCGCTTGCTAATCCGTACAATGCAGATGGCTCTTTGAAAAGAACGGTTAGCATGGCAGCAGATGATCAGTGGGTTTATACTAGACAATCTATTAAAAATTTAGGAGATGCTTATGTTAATTTGAATAGAGCTTTCAGTTCTTACAATAACATTTTTGCAGAAATTAAAATTCCTGGCGTTGAAGGTCTTAAATATAGACTTAATACAGGATTAAATTTGCGCACATCAAATATTGGATATTATGAAGGTCAGGGAGTTTTTGATGTAAACCCGACAACGCTTTCTAATGCTGCGATAACAAATGGCTGGTCAACACAATGGCTGTTGGAAAATTTACTGACTTATGATAAAACTTTTGCAGAGAAACATACGGTAAATTTTGTAGGTCTATATTCAAACGAGCAATATACAGGACAAAGTTCGAGAGTGACTCGAAACGGAATTACTTCTGATGCTTTCCAATTTTATAATTTAGGACAAAGTGAAGAAGAAGCTGTGATTAACCCTGCAGATCAGGATTATACACAATGGGGATTGACATCTTATATGGCTAGGTTAATGTACTCTTATGATAACCGTTACTTCATCTCTGGAACAGTTCGTTCTGACGGTTCATCAAGATTATCCCCAGGTAACAAATGGGTAACTTATCCCGCAGTATCTGCTGGATGGACACTTTCAAATGAGTCATTCCTTAAAGATGTGAAATATATTAATTTATTGAAATTGAGAGCTGGATATGGAGAAACTTCAAATCAGGCAGTATCTCCTTATGCAACTCTAGGAGCTTTAAGTACAAGACCATACAATTTTGGAAGCAATAATTCAACAGGAGTATATGTTACTGAGCTTCCAAATCCTAATCTGGGATGGGAGTTTTCAACTACATGGAACTATGGTTTAGATTTCGGGTTTTTTAATAACCGCTTATCTGGTACAGTTGAATATTATAAAACAAATACCAAAAATCTATTGCAACGCGTGGGACTTCCAGCAACATCTGGTGTAAGCAGTTATGTGGCTAACGTAGGAGAAACAGAGAACAAAGGTTATGAAATCTCATTGAACGGAGTTATTCTTGATAATCCTAAAGGTGTGACATGGTCTGTAGGAGTTAATTTCTATAAAAATGAAAACAAGCTTGTTGCTTTAGCATCAGGTGCTAGTCGTGATGAAGCAAACAACTGGTTTGTTGGATATAATATTAATTCAATCTTTGATTATGAAAAGGTTGGAATCTGGCAGGAAGGAGATCCATATATGTCAATTTATGAGCCAGGGCCAACTGGAATTAATCAGCAGGGAACAGTTGTAGGATCGATTAAAGTGAAATACACAGGAGATTATAATGCCGATGGTTCGCCAACTCGTGCTATTAATGCAAGCGATCGCCAAATTATAGAAACAGACCCAGACTTTCAGGGAGGTTTCAATACTAATGTAACTTACAAAGGATTTGATTTTAATGCTGTAGGAGCATTTAAAAGCGGAGGTGTATTAATAAGCACATTATATGGAGGAGCAAGCTACATGAATCTTTTAAACGGGCGTAGAAGCAATGTTGATGTAGATTACTGGACTCCAGATAATAGAGACGGAGAATTTCCTAATCCGAGAGGAATCAGAAGCGGTGATAATCCTAAATATATGTCGACAATGGGTTACTTTGATGCTTCTTATGTAAAAATTAGAGCAATGACTCTTGGATATACTCTTGATCAAGACTTTACAAGAAATTTAGGCATCGATAAATTAAGACTTTATTTCACAGTGCAGAATCCGTTTGTTTTATTTTCTCCATATCATGATAAATCTGGAATGGATCCTGAAACGAATTCATTTGGTGACGAAAACCAGGCTGTTGCCTCTTATCAGAGAAGATTTTCTGTTATCGGTACAAACACTCCTGCAACCAGAAATTATTTATTTGGACTTAATTTAACATTTTAATCAGAACAGATATGAAACGATATATTTTTAAAAATTTAATTATAGGGTCAACAGTTTTACTTTCATTAGCAGGCTGTTCCGATATATTAGAGGAAAAGCCTCATGATTTTTATGAACCAGGTTATTTTAAAACCGAACAAGGTGTTAAACAGGGATTAACGTCTCACTATGCACATTTGCGTTGGATTTACGGACAGGCTTATTTTTACAATGCTTGCCAAACAGGAACAGATGAAGCAACATACGCGCAAAGTGCAGACGGGAATTTTAAAGATCATGATTTGTCGGGCGTGGGAGTTGTAACCCCAAGTTCAAGCCGTTCGGATGTTTTGTGGAATAACTCTTATTATGATATCAATACAGCGAGCGGTATTATCGAAAATGGCGCAGCCGTAGGAGTTGCCAGCAGTTTAATTGCAGAATCTAAATTTTTTAGAGGATTTGACTATTTTCTTTTAGTGCAAACTTTTGGAGGTGTGCCATTAGATTTAGGAGCCGGTGAATTAAAGTTTAACAGCAATCCTTCGAGATATTCAAAACGTAATACAGTTTCTGAAGTATACACAAAAGCTATTTTTCCAGATTTGGTTTCAGCGGTTAACGATCTTCCAAATGCGCCTAGGTTGACTGGTACGGTAACTAAAACTGTAGCACGATTGTTTCTGGCAAAAGCATATCTTACTTATGCTTGGTGGTTAGAAAACCCAAATAATATTCCAACGTATCCAGATGTTCCAAGAACAGATCCAGATGGACATAATGCACAATGGTATTTTCAGAAGGCTTATGATTTGGCAGTAGAAGGGATTAGTAATCCAGGGGCTTATGGATTGCTTGATTCTTATTATGATGTTAATGCTGGAGCAAATGACAGAAATAAAGAAGTAATGCTTTATGCAGATCATACACAGGAAAGTGAATATTATAATGGAGGCAGCCTTACGTACGGAAACGGCGGCGCTCCAGATAACTTTTCAGGATGGATGGTGACTTGGAACTATACTGCTATCAGAAGTAAAAATGGAACAGCAGCAGTTTCTTCAGTGCAAAGAGAAGCAAATCAATTTTTAGGGCGTCCATGGACAAGAATGGCTCCACCTATTGAAGTTTTTACAAATACTTTTGCTGATAAGACAAATGATTCAAGATATGACGGAACATTTGCGGCAGTTTTCAGAGGGAATTGGAATCTTCAAGGAACAGGTCTTACTGGTGTGGCAACGCTGACCAATGCAAATGGTCTGACAATTAAACCAGGTGATGCTGTTTTAAGTTTCCTTAATGATGAACCATTAACTGCAATCACTTATCCTTCTGGACAAGGCGACAGCGGAGTAGGTGCAGGAGTATTGCCAGGAAGAGCAGATTATGTGATTTCTCCAAAAGGTATTAGCAGAATCGTATATCCAGGTTTCTGGAAACTGGGACCTTACAGAACAGATAACGCGGGAGGATTAGGACAGCCTAATGCTGGAAGCACAAGACCATTCCCAGTAGCAAAATTCTCTGAATTATATCTTGTTGCCGCAGAAGCAGCTGTTAAAGGAGCTACAGGATCTTTGAGTGCCAGATCTCTAGTAAATGTACTAAGAGCTAGAGCAGGAAAATGGAAATGGGATAATAATGGAAATATGGCTAAAATTCAGGATAATAGTGCGGCTATGACAAATGCTACTCCAGCTGTAATTGATATTAATTACATTCTTGCTGAGCGTTCACGTGAGTTTTTTGGCGAAGGATACCGTTGGTATGACTTAGTAAGAACACAAAAATGGAATGAAATTGCAGGAAAATATTCTATAGGAGGATCTAACTACGGACAGCATACACCAGAAGTAGTAACCAGAACAATTGATGCGCATCATTATCTAAGACCAATTCCGCAAGGACAAATCGATGGAATGGAAATGTCTGCTGATGAAAAAGCTGCTTACCAAAATCCGGGATATTAAATTTTATTTTCTGAAAACTAATTCTAAGCAAATAAGGTCAATTTTATAAATTATCTTATTACGGTTTATTAATGTAGTTTTAAACAAGCCGGGAGTAACCCTCTCGGCTTTTAATGTTTTTCGAGTGATTGTTTTACAAATCATATAAAATGAGCAATAAAAAAAAGATTCTTTTATCAGTTGCTGTTCTGTTTTGTTCTATCCTTGCGCAGGCTCAGAAAAGCACTATTCAAAAAAAGAAAAGCAGTGAAGATCCAATCTTTTCAAAGGCAAGTTATATAGGAGATGATCAGATTTATAAAAGTAATATTTACATCCGAAATAAAAATTCAAAAAAAACTCAGGCCCCGTTATATTGTATGCTAATTTATGAGAGTAATTTTTTGCGATAGCAGTAGCCATTAATTGCTTGCTTTTTGAATAAAAAAGATGTTTTAAATTTAAGTAATTATGATAAAAAGATATTTAAAATATATATTGCTTTTACAGCTTTTTGCTTTACTAATAGGATGTAAGGCCAATCAGCAACAAGCCAATTCTTCTGAAAAGGTGATAGCTGAAAATTGGGTCGGATCATGGGCTTGTGCACAAATGCTTGTAGAACCAAACAACATGCCTCCAGCTCCAGGTTTGGCGGAAAATACACTTCGCCAGATTATAAAAGTTTCGATTGGAGGTGAGCATATTCGATTCCGTTTTTCAAATGTATTTAGTGATCAGACTACAGTTTTAAAAAAGATAAGCGTTGCTAATGTGCTTGATGCTCCCGCAATTGATAAAAACACACAAAAATATCTCAGTTTTAATGGAAATCAAGAAGTAAGATTAAATCCTGGACAGGAAGTGTTTTCAGATAAACTAAATTTTCAGTTAAAACCAGGTCAGCTGCTAGCCATAACCATTTATTACGGAGCTGCATCACAAAAAACAACGGGACATCCAGGATCGAGAACAACATCTTATATTTTATCAGGAGACAATCTCAACAATGACAGTTTCTCTGGAGCCGTAAAAACAGATCATTGGTATTCTATCATGGGATTAGATGTCGTGGCATCAAAAAATACATCAAATATTGTTTGTCTAGGAAACTCGATTATAGACGGTCGCGGATCAGGAACAAACAAGCAAAATCGCTGGACAGATATTCTAGCCGCTAGACTAGCCGCCGATAAAGCAACTCAAAATATTGGAGTTTTAAATTTAGGAATAGGAGGAAATTGCGTTGTAAAAGGCGGATTAGGTCCAACAGCATTAGACCGTTTTGACCGTGATGTACTTTCGCAAGCTGGTACAAAATGGCTAGTAATTTTAGAAGGAATAAATGATATAGGAGGAATTAAACGAGCAGAAGATGCTCCAATAAAAGCGCAGGAAATTATAGATGCTTATAAAATTATGATAGAGAAAGCACACGCCAAAGGCATAAAAGTGTATGGCTGTACGATTCTGCCTTTCCAGAAATCATTTTACGACGCACCTTTCAAGCAAGAAGCAAGAGATATTGTAAATGTGTGGATTCGAAATAACCATTTTGATGCAGTAATAGATTTTGACAGGGAAATGGCTTCAAAAACCGATTCTAGAACCATTTTATCAAATATGCATGACGGCGATTTTCTGCATCCTAATGAATTGGGATATCAGAGAATGGGCGAAGTAATAGATTTGAATTTATTTAAGTGAAATTCCATTTGATATAAAACAACTTTAATAAGATATCATGAAATCGATAATTAGATTTTTCGCAATTGCATTTCTTTTTTTAACGGGACAGAATGGATATTCTCAGGATCCAAATTTTCAAGTTTATTTAAGTTTTGGACAGTCCAATATGGAAGGCGCTGCTCCGATAGAAGCTGAAGACAAATTAAATATTGATCCTCGCTTTCAAGTTCTTGAAGCAGTAAACTGTCCTGATTTGAATCGAGAGATGGGAAAATGGTATACTGCAATACCGCCATTATGCAGATGCCAAACAGGATTGACACTAACAGACAATTTTGGAAGAACAATGGTTGCCAATCTCCCTAAAAACATAAAAGTAGGAGTAATAAATATAGCTGTTGGAGGATGTAAAATAGAGCTTTTTGATAAAGATAACTTTGAGAATTACATGAAAACAGCACCAGACTGGATGTTGGGTATAATCAAAGAATATAATGGCAATCCGTATGCAAGACTTGTTGAAATGGCAAAAATTGCACAAAAGACAGGAGTTATAAAAGGTATTTTGCTGCATCAGGGAGAATCTAATACAGGCGATACACTTTGGCCTAAAAAGGTTAAGATTGTATATGACAATCTGATGAAAGATCTAAACCTAGATCCTAAAAAAGTGCCGTTGCTTTCTGGAGAAACCGTTCATGAAGAACAAAAAGGAAAATGTGCTAGTATGAATAAAATCATTGCAACATTGCCTGAGACTATTCCGACTTCTTATGTGATTTCATCAATAGGTTGTGCAGTAGCTTCAGATTTTCTGCATTTTAGTGCCGCAGGATACAGGGATTTAAGCAAACGTTATGCAGAGAAAATGCTTTCGTTATTAGGATATAAATTAGATAACCCAAAATAAATAGTCCAAATGAACCTTTTGTAGTTCGGGCGCCAGTTGGTTTTAAGCAGTTAGATGCAACAGTTTCAGCAGGAAAAGTAGAAATGGTAAGTTATGATTCAGAAACAGTTGGAACAATCAGAAAAGCAATTATTGTTTAAATCTGTTGACGAATCAAGTTTTGCAAAATACACTGTTTTAGAAACAACAGATACAGTAAGTATTCTGATGGGCACACGCATCTAGTACAAATATGATCTGTTTTTGCACTCGCAGAAGAATAAAAGTAGAATTAAAAGATTTTGATTTAAAATAAGCTGAATCTGGAATGAATTGATAAAAAAATACATGATGAAAAACTATTTGAAATTTATAAGCACTGTAATTATTATTTTATTAAGTACTATATCAAAAGCTTCTCAACCTTTTATAACAGAAGATAAAAACCAGAACGTTATGGTTCTGAAAGAAAAGTCTTTGGCACTGTCTTTTTTTGTTAATTCAGATTTAGATGCAGGTATTTTGCGAGCTGTAAATAATCTTCAGTCAGATTTTGAAAAAGTTACAGGCCAGCGCCCAATTATTTTAAATCAAAATCCAAATGCACCATCACCGCTCATTATTATTGGAATGATCGGATCTAATTCGGTTATTGATGATTTAATTAAACAAAAAAAAATCGAAGGAAAGGGACTCAAAGGCAAAAATGAAAAGTTTATAATACAACAGGTTAGAAATCCTTTTAAAGGTGTAGATGAAGCGCTTGTAATTGCAGGGAGCGATAAACGAGGTACGATTTACGGAATTTATGAGTTGTCCAAACAGATTGGCGTTTCTCCATGGTATTATTGGGCAGATGTACCTGTAAAACACAAAGAAAATATTTATTTCATCAAAGGAATATACACAGACGGAGTACCGGCTGTAAAATACCGAGGGATTTTCCTTAATGATGAAGCGCCTGCATTAAGTGGCTGGGCAAAAGCTACTTTTGGTGGTTTTAATAGCAAATTTTATGAAAAAGTTTTTGAATTAGTACTTAGGTTAAAAGGCAATTATATGTGGCCTGCAATGTGGGGAAATGCATTTTATGACGATGATGAGGCCAGCGGACCTTTAGCAAACGAAATGGGAATTGTTATGGGAACTTCTCATCATGAACCAATGGCTTTGGCACAGACAGATTGGCGTCGATATATTAAAAAGAATAATTTGCCTAATATTTGGGATTACTCTAAAAACAAAACAGTTTTAGACGAATTCTGGAAAACGGGAATTCAGCGAAGCAAAAATTGGGAAAAACTGGTGACCATTGGGATGCGTGGCGATGGAGATGAGGCAATGGGTGAAGGCACCAATATAAGTTTGCTGGAAAATATTGTAAAAGAACAGCGTAAAATTATTGAAAAAGAAACAGGGCAAAGTGCCAATAAAACACCTCAGATTTGGGCTCTCTACAAAGAGGTTCAGGATTATTATGATCAGGGAATGCGTGTTCCTGATGATGTAATTCTTTTATTCTGTGATGATAACTGGGGAAATGTCCGCAAACTTCCTGATCTTTCAAAACCGTTACATAAAGGTGGCTACGGAATGTACTATCATTTTGATTATGTGGGTGGCCCAAGAAACTCAAAATGGATTAATATAAGTCCGATACAAAGGGTATGGGAACAAATGAATCTTAGTTATGAAAATGGAGTCGATAAAGTTTGGATTGTAAATGTTGGTGATTTAAAACCAATGGAATTCCCGATTAGCTTCTTTTTAGACATGGCGTGGAATCCTAAAGATTTTAACTCTCAGAATTTATTCCAATACACCGAAAACTGGGCAGCGGAACAGTTTGGAAATAAATATTCTAATGAAATCGCCAGATTATTAAATACCTATCCGAAATTTAATCGTCGTGTTACTCCAGAAATGCTGGACAGCAAAACCTATTCTTTAGAAAATTATAATGAATTTGAAACAGTTGTTAATGAGTATAAAAACTTAGCACTCGATGCATATAGAGTGTATAATGAACTTCCAACTGAATATAAAGATGCTTATTTCGAGCTGATTTTATATCCAATAGATGCTTGCTGTAATCTCTATGAAATGTATTTTGCACAGGCAAAAAACAAAAAATTAGCAGCCGAAAAAAATAGTCTTGCCAATTATTATGCTGATGAGGTTAAAGTAAAATTTGAACGTGATTCTATTCTTCAAAACAAGTATAATAATGAAATTGCAGAAGGTAAATGGCCTCACATGATGGATCAAATGCGTATAGGGTATAAAGCTTGGCATGACGGTCCTAAAAATATTCTTCCCGAGGTAAAATATCTTTCTGATAACGAAATTATTGTTCCGAAAATTTTTGTAGAAAAAGATGGCTATGTGTCTATAAATGCAGCCCACTTTTCTAAAATGAACAATTCAAAAAAAACACATTGGGAAGTCATTCCAGATTTCGGAAAAACATTGAGTGGTATTACAACATTTCCGCAAAATATTTATTCAATGGCAGAAGATAATGTCTTTGTGGAATACGAAATTAATTTTGCTTCAACAGGAGAATTTGCAGTAGAACTTTTGCTGGCTCCAACATTGAATTTTAACAGCAATAAAGGACTTCGATATGAAATATCTTTTGATGGAGAAAAACCGCAGCTTGTAAATTTTAATGGTCATTATAAAGGAGAATTAGGGAAGTGGCAAGCAGAACACATAATTCATTCTTCAACTAAGCATACTATTCTAAAGTCAGGAAAGCATACACTTCGTTTCAGGGCTTTAGATCCTGGAATTGTACTCCAAAAAATATTGATCAATACAGGCGGTTTAAAGACTTCTTATTTAGGAGCTCCAGAAAGTGATAGAGTAGTTGAATAAGTTTTACAAGTTTTTTGTTAGCTAAAAAGAATATTAAAAGGGTGAGAAAATCTTGCTATAATAACTTCAGCCGACATCAAGGTAAAAGATGCCTTTCTGATTTAGTACACAATACTAATGAAGTAAATATCTGTACTATATTAACCTTAAATTAGTGTATGTTATCCAATTTTAGATGAAATAGTATTATGGTGAAATAATCTTCTATTTTTAGTGAAATTTCAACACAATACATGGAACCAATACAACTTATCTCAGATCATTTCATTGAAGAAAAATGCAATTTTAAAGAACTAATTGAAAGACTTCGGGCAGGATTTTCGACTTCAGATATCAATGTGCCCATGCGCCATCATCATGACTACTCTAATCCTGAAGAAGGCAAAGATTCAACATTACTATTGATGCCAGCGTTTCAAGCAGGTAAAGATTTAGGTGTAAAAATAGTTACCGTAAGTCCCAATAACGGTAAATATGATTTGCCTTCGATTCAGGGAACGTACATTTATCTCGATGGACACAAAGGAAATATAAAGGCAATTCTTGATGCAAAATCATTGACGGGGAAGCGTACTGCGGCGACATCTGCCTTAGCTAGCAGTTATCTTTCACGAAAAGATGCCTCGTCTATGCTGATGATTGGAACTGGAGCATTAGCCATTAATTTAATTCAGGCGCATGCAAGTGTTAGACCTATTAAAGAAGTTTATGTTTGGGGAAGAACCATAGAAAAAGCTCAATTGGTTTGCGAGGCACTTAAAAACGCTTCATTTAGCTGTAAACCAGTTTCTACTATAGAAGAAGTTATTTCTCAAGTTGATATTATTTCGGCAGCGACTTTATCGCCCGTTCCGCTTGTTTTAGGAAAATGGCTGAACGCAGGACAGCATTTAGATCTTGTTGGAGCATATAAAAAAGATATGCGTGAAGCTGATGATGAAGCAATTTTAAAATCAAACGTATTTCTTGATACTTATCAAGGCGGACTAAAGGAAAGTGGCGATATTTTGATTCCGCTCACAAATGGAATTATCACCAAAGAAACAATCAAAGCAGATTTATTTGAACTGTGCAGTAATGCAAAACAAGGCAGAACATCAGATGAAGAAATTACCTATTTTAAATCCGTTGGACATGCGTTAGAAGATCTTGTTGCAGCTGGATATTTTTACGAAGAGTATAATTTAAAAACACAAAAAAATGTCTAATACCTACCAAAATATTTGTAATAATACAGATTATAAACCCGATAATTCTGTACTGCAGATAAAAACTATTGATATGCATACAGGTGGTGAGCCTTTGCGTGTAATTGTTTCTGGTTTTCCAGAACTTAAAGGAAATAATGTTTTAGAATACCGAAGAGATATAAGAGAAAACTATGATTATTTAAGAACATCATTGATGTTTGAACCTCGCGGTCATGCCGATATGTATGGCTGTATCTTGCTTCCACCAAATGATGAGGATGCAGATTTTGGCATTCTTTTCATGCATAACGAAGGTTACAGCAGTATGTGCGGCCATGCTATTATTGCAATAAGCACATTAGCGGCAAAAATGAACTGGATAAAAGTGAAAGAAGGTGAAAATGAATTGAAAATTGATGCTCCTTGTGGCCGAATTTTTTCGTATGTCAATATATTAAACGGAGAAGTGACAGGAGTGAGGTTTCATTGTGTGCCAAGTTTTGTAGTCAGTTTGGATCGTCTTGTAAATGTCCCAGAAATTGGAGATGTTGTGTATGATCTGGCTTATGGCGGTGCTTTTTATGCTTATATTGATTTGAGAAAAAATACCCATTTGAATTTTGGATTAACCGAAGAAAATTACAGACCGATTATACAAGCAGGAGTAGATATAAAACATGCTGTAATGAATTATAATAAAGATATTCAGCATCCATTTGAGGAGGATTTGAGCTTTTTATACGGAACTATTTTTATAGATGAACCAATGAATATCGCTAATCACAGCCGAAATGTTTGTGTTTTTGCCGATGGAGAAGTAGATCGTTCTCCAACAGGTTCAGGTGTTTCTGGAAGAATAGCGATTGAAAAAGCTAGAAATGCGATAGATATGAATGAATTTATCACGATAGAAAGTATAACGGGAAGCACATTTACAGGGTCGCTTGTGAGAGAAGAAAAATTTGGTCCTTTTAAAGCTGTAATTCCGCAAGTTGAAGGAACGGCTTTTATAACAGGAGCAAATACATTTTTCATAGACCCGAAAGACCCAATGAAGAATGGGTTTATACTTCGATAATTAATTCTGCAAAACAAACAAACTGTAAATCATTTAAGATTTGCAGTTTTTTTATTTCTAAGTTTAGAGCATAAAAAAAGTCCTAATCAAAGATTAGGACTTTCCGTGGGGAGAGCAGGATTCGAACTTTATAGCTGAAGTCCTGTCTATACTGGGCTTTATAAATTGTCTTTACCAAAGTGCACCGATTATGCACCCAAATTCAATTCTTATATTTCAAAATTAAGTCAATCACAAAAATTAAAGTGCTAACGAATTAATAAACAGTGGTATTATTCTTTTTTTTGTTGTACAAATATATTAAAAATACTGGATTTTAAACTTATTTAAACAGGGTTTCAAAAATATTAGCATCAGTATAAAACTTATGAAGTACTACGCCAGTACAATTCATCTCAAAATTTATGATGATTAATTTGTAAAGATAGAGAAAATTGAACTGATAATTTATTACCAGAACTTAACATAAAGCGCAGCAATAATCAATAACGTAATAACGATTAAGACTGTTGTCTGCGGTTTAATTTTAAACATTTCAGAATCAATTTCGAATGCTTTTGGGTTTACTTTTGGACCAGCAAAACTTATAAGAATCATGGCAATCATTGTAAACAAGAATGATAATCCCATACAGATGTGGAACGGAATTTCGAAAGCTCCTTTTCCGTTATTGTAAGCTGTGTATAAAAGTGTGTCGTTTCCAAATAAAGCTGGAGCGTATTCGTTGAATAAAACAGATAATAAGAATCCTAAGATTACTCCAACGATTGCCGCTGTTCCAGTAGTTCTTTTCCAGAACATACCTAAGAAGAACATGGCAAAAACTCCAGGGCTGATGAATCCAGTATATTTTTGGATGTATGTAAATCCTCCAACTCCTCCGATTCCTAAAACGTCATTCCATGTAAATAAAACAGCCAAAAGCATGGCAACAAAAACGGCAAGACGTCCAATGTTTACCTGCTGTTTTTCGCCAGCATCTTTCTGGATGTACTTTTTATGAACGTCTAATGTGTAGATTGTAGAAATACTGTTTACTTTTCCAGCTAAAGAAGCTACAATTGCAGCGGTAAGAGCCGCAACAGAAAGTCCTTTTAATCCAGTTGGAAGGAATGTTAATATGGCAGAATATGCCTCATCTTTTACTCCTCCTTCTAATTGAGGCAAGTGACCGTTTGTATATAAAACATAAGCAGCAATACCAGGAAGCATTACGATAAGCGGCATTAATAATTTTAGCATACCAGCAAATAAAATTCCTGTACGCGCTGTCTGCAAGTCAGCACCAAGAGCTCTTTGCGTAATGTATTGGTTACATCCCCAGTAGTTTAAGTTGATGATCCAGATACCAGCAGCATAAGATAACAATCCTGGGAAAGTTAAATATTTATCGATTTCAAGCTGAGAAGATGTCGCAGTTGGTTTCGGAATAATCATTTTGAAATGTTCTGGAGCCTGCTGCATTAAAACTTTGAAACCTGCAATTGCATTTTGGCCAACACCAAAAGCTTCTGCAACTGTTGTTAAGGCAATATAAGAAGTTACCAAACCTCCGATAATTAATACAGCCACCTGAATAACGTCTGTATAAGCTACAACCTTCATTCCTCCAAGAGAAATAAACAAAGCAAAAATGGCCAATCCAAGCATGATTACGTGAAGATATTCCCCACCAGCAAGTTTGTTAATCGCAACTGCTCCTAAATACAAAATAGAAGTAAGGTTTACAAAAACATATAAAAACAGCCAGAATACTGCCATGATAAGTGCAGTAGATTCATTGTAACGTGTTTTTAAGAATTGAGGCATGGTATAAATCTTGTTTTTAAGATATACAGGAATAAACCATACAGCCACAATTATAAGAGCAACAGCAGCAAGCCATTCGTAAGCAGCAACAGCGATTCCTAAAAAGAAACCTTCACCGCTCATTCCGATGAACTGCTCGGCCGAGATATTAGAAGCAATAAGAGAAGCTCCAATTGCCCACCAAGTTAAATTTCCTTCAGCCAAAAAGTAAGCTTTAGCATCTTGTTCGTCCTGTTTACGTTTGCGGTAAACGGTGTAACCGTAGACCGAGACTACGATAAAATAAATAATAAAAACCGCATAGTCTGCGAAAGCGAGGTTTTGGTTCATTGTAAAATTTGATTAATAAAGGTGGTTAATAGTCAATTAAATAGTATGCAAAAGTTTATTTCTCAAGGGTAATTGTTTTGCCAGTAAAGTTGATTCTTCCGCTTTGAATGTCACTGGAACCATCTGGCTGTTTTCCGCCAACAAAAAAGGTGAACCAGCCGGGTTCTACAACGCGCTCTTTTTTCTTGTTAATCATAGAAAGCTGTCTTGGTGTAATAGTAAAAGTAACAGTCTTTGTTTCTCCTTTTTTAAGATGGATTCGCTCAAAACCTTCTAACTGGCAGATCGGACGTGGAGTAGAGGCTTTCTCGTCTTTCAGATATAATTCAGCCACTTCATCTCCGTCACGATCTCCAGTATTGGTAATGTCAACAGAAATTTTAAAATCTGCGTCAGAATTGAAATCTTTTGGAAGCTGTAAATTAGCATATTTAAAAGTCGTATAACTCAAACCAAATCCAAAAGGGTAAAGAGGCGTTTTATGGAAATAGCGATACGTTCTGCCTTCCATATCATAATTTTCAAATTTAGGAAGCTGATCTACCGATTTATAGTACGTAACTGGAAGCCTGCCCGCCGGATTGTAATCTCCAAATAAAACATCAGCAATCGCATTTCCGCCTTGCTGGCCAGGATATCCAGCTGTTAAAATAGCGGGTAGATTATCATTTGCCCAATTGATAGAAAGCGCGCTTCCGTTAATTAAAACCAATATTACGGGTTTTCCAGTCGCTTTAACGGCTTTCATCAATTCTTCTTGATTGGCTGGAAGATCCAGACTTGTTCGGTCTCCGCCGTTGAAACCATCTGCTTCCACTTTCATTTCTTCACCTTCCAAACGTTCATTCAGTCCTAAAACTAAAATTACAGCATCGGCTTGATTGGCAGTTTTCACCGCTTCTTGAATTAGGTTTTCCTGAGGTTCTGACCAAAATAATTGTGCAATCGCGTCTCCATAGAAGTTTTGGTATTTAACTTCAACTTTATATTTTTTACCTGCTTCTAAATCAATTTTTTGAGGACGAAAACGCGGATGATGGTTGTTTTTCCCTCCACTAGGCTTTCCGCCATTAATTTCAACAGTCATAAAAGGTTTTGACCATTCTGAAATATTATACGTTCCCGATTTAGGAACCGTAAGATAACCAGTCCATTTTACGCTGTAATTCCCCATTTTCAAACGAGGATCTGGCGTGTTGATGTCCCATTCAAAATCAATATTATCATCAATACGAGTAAAAAGAGGTTTTCCGTTCCATTCTTTATTGTCAAAATATTCGCCAATTAAACCTTGCGTGCCGTTTTCATTTTGAAAATATATTGATGGTATAATTTTCATTTCTGGAACTCCTTTAGCCAGGTCAGTTCCTTTTGCATATAAAACATTTGAATTCGGTTCTAATTTGTTTTGAATCCCTTTTAAAACAGTAATCGGATTGCTCGGAACTCCGCTGTAATTCCCCCATAAAGATTGGATATCATCTGCATTTGGCCCAATTACCGCGACAGTTTTGATATTTTTAGAGAGCGGCAGCGTATTGCTTTGGTTTTTTAAAAGAACAATACTTTTTTGCGAAGCTGTTCTAGCAAGAAAATCATTAGCCGTATTATTGTTGGTTGAAAACGGAATTTGGGCATAAGGAACAATCTCGTCCGGATCAAACATACCTAATTTAAATCTCGCTGTAAATAAACGTTTTACAGCAATATCAATGTCAGCTTCAGCAATTAATTTGCGGTCAACTGCTTCTTTTAAAGATTGGAAACTGCTTCCGCATTCCAAATCCAAACCGTTTTTTACCGCTAATGCAGAAGCGCCTGCAGCATCATTCGTAATTTTATGGTACTTCCAAATATCGGTTACAGCGCCGCAATCCGATACGATGTAGCCGTTGAATCCCCATGCATTTCGAAGAATATTAAAAAGAAACGGACTCGCACTAGCCGACTCCCCTCTAAAACGGTTGTAAGCGCCCATAACAGAGTAAACGTGTCCGTCTTTTACCAAGGTTCTAAACGCAGGAAGATAAGTTTCATACAAATCCACATCGCTTGTATTGGCATCAAAAAAATGACGGGAAGGCTCTGGCCCAGAATGCACGGCATAATGCTTGGCGGTAGCAACCACTTTCAAATACTTGTCATTAGTTCCTTGAAGTCCGTTAACGTAATTAAGACCCAATTGGCTCGTCAAGAACGGATCTTCTCCGTATGTTTCATGTCCGCGCCCCCATCGAGGGTCACGAAAGATATTTACGTTTGGCGACCAGAACGTCAATCCTTGGTACATTCCGTGCTGGCCTCTTCTTAAATATTCATGATGTTTCGCACGAGCTTCATCAGAAATGGCAGTGGCAACATCTAATATTAACTGGCGATCCCAAGAAGAAGCAATTGAAATAGATTGCGGAAAAACAGTGGCAAATCCCGCACGTGCAACGCCATGCAATGATTCGTTCCACCAATTGTATTCAGGAACTCCCAAACGGTCGATAGCAGGAGCAGAATCCATTAGTTGATTTATTTTTTCGTCCAATGACATTCTTGATACCAAGTCATTAACTCGCTGTTCTGTTGGCAGATTTGGATTTTTGTAAGGAAAATTTTCTTGCGAAAAGGCGGTTAAAGCAAAAAAGTGTAATGCGATAACTATGGATTTTCTTTTCATAGGTTTTGGAAAGTGTTAGATTTATTATTTTTCGATTACTGCTTTAAATAAAACAGAAATATGATTTTGCAGAGATTTAAAGAGGATAGACTATTAAATTGCTGACTCACAAAATTAGATTTTTATACTTTTAAAGATAGGATAAAATGCTATTTAAAGTATGATATAAAGCTTATTGCTAATGTTTTATGATTATTAATGAAGTGCGAAAGGGAGACAAATTACTATTTTTAGGGTGCTATTTTGCTGAAATAACGACTTCTTTTAGGACAGGAAAGGAATTTTGATATTTTTGCAATTCTCTTAATTTTATAAAGTTTGAAATGAAAAGAAATATACTTTTATTCTTTTTTTATTGGATAAGTATTTTGTGTTCAGGGCAGCCTTCCGGTACGTTGACTCATTTTGCAAACGATTTAAAGTTAAGACAATCACGTATTCTTGATATTCAACAGGATAAAAAGGGATTCATCTGGCTTTCTACCTTTAACGGATTGATTCGTTATGACGGAAGCAATTTTCAAAAATTCAGGGTAAAACAAAACGGATCTTTAAATTTAATTTCCAATCGTGTTTTCAAATTCAGATTTGATAACAGCGATCGAATCTGGATTCAGTCCGAGAAAAATGATATTTATTATTTTGATACCAGACAATTAAGTTTTCATTATCCAATAGAAGAAGGTCCGTTAAAGGCTGGCAATATTGCGTTTGTCGATTTTAAAGTGATGCCTTCTGGAAGAGTTTGGCTTTTTCCAGAAGATAAAAATTATGTAATCGCGTTTGAAGCCAATAGAAAAATTAGAAAAATAGCTTTTGACCCTGCAAAACGCTGTGGGAAAATCAGTGATATTTTTGAAGACAAACAGGGAACGACTTGGTTTTTTACCGAAGCAGGTACTTGCAGATTGGATAAATCTGGAGGAGAGCCACAATATTTCTTTTTTAATGGAAAGCCTTGCGTGTATAATACATTTTTAGAAACCAAAGAAGATATATTTTTTGGAGGAAACAAAGGAGAATTGGCACGTTACAACAAAAAAGCAACTACCTTTTTTGACTTACAGCTCAATATTAAAGAAGATATCATTTATACCGAACTTGTTGCCAATACTAAAATTTTTATCATGACAGCTGGGCAGGTTTTTTATTTTTGCGATCTCAAAACGGGAAAACTAGATGCGTATAGTAGCAAGACCTTAATAGGGTTTCCCAATAAAAAAATCACCTTTTTGGGATCCACACGTTCTAGACAATTTTGGTTTGAAGCTAGGGGTGAAGGCGTGTTTCAGTTTGATCTGTGGACCAAAAAGATAAAAAAAATGTCTGTTGATTACAGTGATTCTTCAACTGCTGGAGGGGAAAGAAAAAGTTTTCTGCTTACGTCTCCAAATGGAACAGTTTGGATTCAATCGGGCAATGCGCCATTTTCTTATTGGGATGAAAAAAACAACAAGTTGTCTTCTATAATTCGATGCATTAGCGAATCCAAAGAATCCGTTTCAGATTTGATGCATACTGCAATGTTTGACAGATTAGGAAATCTTTGGTTCTGTTCTTTTAAACAAGGATTAGATTTGGTAACATTCAGCAATAGTAATTTCTCTACTTTAAATCTTGATTCATCAAACGATCATCACAAGCATAATGTGAGAAGTTTGATGAAAGACAATAAAGGAAATCTTTGGGTAGCAAGCCGTAAAGAGAAAATTGCTTTGTTTGACATCCAGAAGAAGAAAATCGGATTTTTAGCTTCTGATGGAACTTTATCAGCGGCCGGACCTGGCTGGGGAGCAGATATTTACAGTATGCTTCAGGACAATAGGGGGAGAATTTGGATAGGAACAAGAGGAAACGGTTTGTTTTGTTTATTGCCAACAGAGCAGCCTTTCCGGTATAAAGTTACCCATTATAAAAATGACGAAAATAACCTTTACGGAATTAATTCTGATGATATTTTTAAAATTTATCAAGCCACAAACGGACAGATTTATATTGCAACTTGGGGCGGCGGTGTAAACATTATCCGCGAATCAAACAACGGATTTCAATTTGTCAATTTTAAAAATGAATTAAAAAATTATCCAATAAAAACAGCAGATAAAGTCCGTTCGATTGCAGAAAATAAAGACCACAAAATATTTTTTATTTCGTCGTATAAATTATTTTCTTTTTCGGAAGAAACTAAAGCGACAAGCAAAATAAAGTTTAATGAGTATTCTCAGGTTTCGGGAAATGATATTCTGGATATTTTAATAACGCATGATAATCAGATGGCGTTGGCAACCAATGGCATGGGGTTGATTTTAGCCGATTTGGATAAAAAGGGTCAGCTGAACGTAAAATCAATCTGGAACGAAATGGTTTCTTTCCCAGTCGAGGGAGTTGTTTCCATTGCAGAAGATAAGGCAGGAAAAATTTGGCTGATGAGTGACAATCAGATTGTGCGTTTTGATCCAAAGAATAATAGCGCGGAGACTTTTCCAGAATTAAAATCAATTATTGGAACAGAGATTTTTTCTGAGGCAACAAAATGCGAACTGCCAAATGGCGAAATTGCTGTAGGATATTCTAATGGCGTCATTTATTTCAAACCCGAAAACATCAAACCTTTTCATTTTAAACCATATTTAGCAATTTCTGGATTTTTGGTTAACAATAAAGAATTGCATGAAATAAATCCAGAAACTCCCAAAAATCCTGATTTGTTACAAGAAGTCACCTTGGAGCACAATCAGAATTTCTTTAAAGTGCAGATTTCAGCCTTGGATTATCTTAAAAGTGAAAATATCGTGTACCGCTACAAATTGGAAGGGATTGACAAGCAATGGAACTACATTAAAGGCGGACAATCTATTAATTATACCAATTTAGGCCGTGGAAGCTATACGCTTCTAATTTCTTCAACCAACGGACATAATCTATGGATGAATAATGAAAGGCAAATTAAAATTACAATTCGTCCGTCGATCTGGGGGACTAATTTTGCTTATTTCTGCTATTTGGTGCTAGCTGGAGGCTTGTTTTTCTTGATAAGAAGAGCCATTATCACTATTTTAAAACTGCGTAATGATGTGAAGTTGGAAAAACAAATGAGTGAGCTGAAACTGAAATTCTTCACTGATATTTCACATGAAATTCGTACGCCGCTTACTATGATTATAGCGCCGTTGGAGGTAATGCTTGCTGATGAAGATTTAAAAGACCCTACAAAAGGCCAGCTTCGAATTATAGAAAAAAGCAGCAATAAATTATTGAATTTGGTCAATCAGATTTTAGATTTGAGGCGAGTTCAAGATAAAAAACTTGCTATTCATGAAATAAATCTAAGAGAATTTGTTGCTCAAATGTGTGAAGATTTTGAAGAAATGAGTAATCAGAGCAATATAAATCTTAGTATTGATGTCGCTTCATCAAACCCAAAGATTTGGGCAGATCCAGATAGTTTGGATAAAATTTTAATCAACTTGCTTTCGAATGCCTTTAAATATTGCAGTAAAGGAGATTCGATTGAAGTAAAAGTGGAAGAATCAGAAAAACATGTGTTTTTGACTGTAAGCGATAACGGACCAGGAATTAGTCCGACGCTTCAAAAAAGATTATTTGTCCGTTTTTCAAATTATAATGAAAACTTGTCGAACCCAAGTACAGGTCTTGGATTATCTATAATAAAAGATATTGCAGACAAACATGGAGCGGAAGTTTTGGTAGACAGCACTCAAGGAAAAGGAAGCAGTTTTCAGGTTGCGTTTTTAAAAGGCTATCAGCATTTTAAAAATGATGTAGATATTTTGTTAGATGAAGCAGAAGAGCATTTTTCTAATGAAATGGATATGGATTTTGAATCTGAACTTGAGCAAGAAATAGCAACACCAGAAGAGATGAGAAGAGAGCAGCCTATTGGACTTGTGGTAGAGGACGATCCTGAATTGCGTGCGTTTATTGTTTCTATTTTGGAAAGCGATTATAAGATTTTTACAGCCGAAAATGGAGAGGAAGGGTATAATAAATCTGAAGAAATTTTGCCAGATTTTGTCATTAGCGATATTATGATGCCTGAGAAGGATGGAATCGAAATGCTGAAAGCAATTAGGGATAATTTGTCGATCAGCCACATTCCAGTTATTTTACTTAGCGCGAAATCATCGATAGGAAGCAAATTGGAAGGATTAGAATACGGAGCAGATGATTACGTTACAAAACCTTTTAATGTCAGTTTGCTAAAAGCGAGAGTGAAAAATGTTTTGGAACAACGAGCCCGTTTGCAGCAATTGTTTTCCAGCGGAAACACAATTGAGATTTTCAAAGAAGAACCGCTGCAAATCTCAAACAAAGACCAGAAATTTATGTTTCAGGTTATCGGATTTGTAAAAGAAAATATGTCTAATTCCGATTTTTCGGTTGACGAACTAGGAAAACTAATGGGCATGTCGCGCGCTAGTTTTTTCAACAAACTCAAAAGCACTACCGGAGCTTCTCCCGTTGTTTTTATTCGTGATATGCGATTAAGCGAAGCAGCGCGACTTTTAAAACAGGATGATTTATTAATAAAAGAAATCTGCTTTGAAGTAGGGTTTAATGATCTGAAATACTTCGGAAAATGCTTCAGATCCAAATACGATCATACGCCTGCTGAATATAGAAGACAATTTCGTTAATAGCAATTAAATATAAACTGCATTTCTTTTGAACGCAAGGTTTCGGGCTTAAGGTGTGTATTATTTTCAAAGTTTAAAGGCACAATCTTATTAAATATAACCCAAGGTTTCAACCTTGGGTTGCGAAGCTTATTTATTCCAATGGTTAATAATCACTGGCTAAAATTTCTTTCCAGCCAATTTCTCCGCAATCCTATTAAGCATAGTCCTAAGTTTGACCCATGGAGGACGAAAGTAGTAATCAAAGATTGATTATGATATCCGTTTTTATTTATGATATTTTTTTTGCATTAAATAAAAAAAGTAAGAAAAAGTTATCGAATTAATGGCGAGAGGTTCTGAAATAGCGATTTGTACCGTCCCGAAAAGCAAAAATTACCCCTTTTTGAGATTTGCTATTTCTAGTTTTGCTTCATAATCTTGATTGATTTTTAACTAACTAACTTTAAAACCAAAATTTATGAACCAAACTGACTTTAACATTCAACTTCCAATTTTGGACTGCTGTCCTAAAATGAATCCAAAGAAAAATTTTTATCATTTTTAAGCTTAGCAGATATGAAAATGATTAGAAACCTGATTTTTGGAGCTGGGATATTTTTTCTCTTAAATTCCTGCTCTAACGACGACTTTAAATATGAAAGCCATACAATTAAAAAACTAGATTTTCAATTAAACGGCGAACCTTGGAATTTAAATGTAGGGATCTCAACCAGACCTCTTTTTGTGTACAAAGAAAATGGAGAATATGCGGCAAATTACAGTTCGCTTTATCCTTTTTCGCTAGACGATGGAAAATACAAATTTTTAGCGACAGATTATCCAGAGCAAATGATTCCGTCTCCAACTAACCTTAACGAACTGATTGTTCAGCAGCCTGCATTGGCAAATCAGCCAGTAAATCTATCGGATGCAATGCCTTACGCTTCGCCTTTTGATGAGCCGTTAACGTTAAATATTATTACGAGAACGGGAATTCTTCGTTTGAAGACGTTAGATATTACTGCAGATAAGAGTTACACCACAATTAAAACTACGGTTTTGGTAAAAAGAAGCGGTTACAAAGTGGTTGACGGAACGTACATTAAAGAAGACATGTTTGTGACGAGGAGCAAAGCAACCTCGAGCGGCGGAATAAATTATACGGACGACTTTGTTTTATTTCAAACAGGTGAAGAAGCCAATAACGTTCGCGTCAAAATAGAATGTCTGAATCAGAACATGGAAGTGGTGAAGACCAAAGAATTGCAAACCACTTTTGCCATTGAAGCTAATAAGGTTACGAATGTCGATTTTCTTATAAATGAGCCTTAATAAACTTCTTTTCAAACAAACCAATACGAAATACGATTAGCCATTATTTGGATTAAAAAAATAATAAGATAGCCGTAAAAGGTTGTTGTTTTAATTTTTAATATTTCTTTTTATATGAATTCAAAGACAGGCTTATAATCCAATAAAAAATATTCTAGTTATGACTATAAAAAAATATATCTGGAGCATTTTGGCCGTACTGTTTTTAACAGGGGGTATTTATGCTCAGAAGCGTACAACCGTGAGCGGTTCGGTTAAGGATAACATGGCGGGTATTCCGGGCGCAACAATTATGGTAAAGAATGAAAATACCAATACCGTTACCGATTTTGATGGTAAATTCAGCGTAGCAGTAGCAGATCCAGAAACTGCTGTTCTAATCATCAAATTTGTGGGAATGAATGATGAAATTGTGCCCTTAAAAGGACGCACATCTGGCATTACGGTAACCATGAAAGAATCGAACAGCGAATTGAACGAAGTTGTTGTAATTGGTTATGGCACGCAAAAACGTAAAAACTTAACTGGAGCGGTCGCCAGTATAAAAGGAACCGAATTAGCAAAAGTACCGACATCCAATGTGGCGGAAGCCTTGACGGGAAGACTTCCTGGGGTTCAGGTTACAACTGTTGACGGTTCGCCAGGAGCAGATGTGAAAATTAGAATTCGTGGAGGAGGATCTATTACTGAAGACAACTCCCCATTAATTTTGGTTGATGGCTTTGAGGTGGCTAACTTAAATGATATTCCACCGACAGATATCGAATCTGTAGAGGTCCTGAAAGATGCAGCCTCTACAGCCGTATATGGAGCAAGAGGCGCAAATGGAGTAATTATTGTAACGACTAAAGTACCTAAAGCAGGAAAAGTAGCGGTAAACATTCATAACTACACGCAAATTAAAACTCTTGCCAATCATTTGGACGTTATGGATCCGTATGAGTTTGTTATGATGCAATATGAATTTGCACGTAAAAGCACTTCTAACCCAACTGGATTTTATAATATGTATGGCAGACCAAGCGAATTTTATATTTATAAAGGAAATAAAGGAACAGATTGGCAGGATGAAATTTTTGGAAGCAATCCGATTGCGAGATATACGGATATCAATGTAAGTGGCGGGAGCGAAAAAACAAAAATCAAATTTACGTTTGTAAACCAAGACCAGCCAGGTGTTTTGCTTGGAACGGGAATGCGCCAAAATTATGTTTACTTAATTTTGAATTCAAAATTAACCGACAATCTTACATTCGAATACCAAACGCGTTTAACCAATCAAACTATTGAAGGTTCAGGAACAGATGGAGTAAGTTTGCTTAGAGCTTTGCGTGAAGCACCAACGGCAGGGCTAGAAGAGTATATGACTTTACCTGAAGATAATACGTACTTCGATCCCGACGATTATGAGATAAAACCTCGTTTTAATCCATTTGAAGAAGCAGAAAAAAATTACCGCAATCGCACAACAAGAACATTTAATACTACAGGAGCTTTAACGTGGACCATCAAAAAGGGATTGACGCTTCGTTCTTCATTTGGCTATGAATATAAATATTCTGAAGATGGACGTTTCTGGGGTACAGATACCAAAACGGCATTAGAAAACAATAACCTGCCTCTAACGTATTGGTCAATGACGCAGTCGCCACGTTGGCAATTGAATAACGTATTAAACTACGGATTTAAAGTAAAAGAGCGCCACGATTTCCAATTAATGATAGGGCAAGAGATAAAAGATCAGGAAAGCTCAATTAAGTTTTTCCGCACGCGTTATTTCCCTGAAGATATTACTGGAGAAAAGGCTCTAGACAACCTGGCTTTGGGAACCCCTTTTGAAAATGGTTCAAATGCAGAATCTCCAAATAGAATTTCTTCATTTTTTGGAAGGGCCAATTACGGTTATGATGACTGTTATTTATTTACGTTTACTGTCCGTACCGACGGTTCTACAAAATTTGGTCCAGACAACAGATGGGGAGTTTTTCCTGCGGGAGCTTTTGCATGGAGAGTTTCAAATGAAAGTTTCTTAAAAGAGAGCCAGACGGTTTCCAATTTAAAACTTCGTTTAAGTTATGGAGCTTCTGGAAATGATAGGATCAAAGGCGATTTATATGCAAAATATTATGGCGTATCTAGAGACCGTTCTGTAGGATGGGGAGAAGAAAACCATTATTACTATAATTTTTATAACGACAAATATCTGAACAATCCAAATGTAAAATGGGAAACGACTTATACGGCGAACGTTGGTCTTGATTTTGGTTTTTTTAAAGAAAGGCTTACAGGAACTTTAGATTTCTATCACAATAAGGTAAAAGATTTATTAGTGCCATCTGATATTGCTTCGGTTTCTGGTTTTACCAAAATGATGACCAACGTTGGACAGACTTCTAATAAAGGTGTCGAATTTGCAATCAACGGAAGTGTGATTAAGAAAAAGGATTTTCAGGTTGATTTGACTTTTAATATTGGTTACAACAAAAACAAAATCGACAAATTGGCGAGCGGAGAGCAGGAATGGATTTTAAGTTCGGGCTGGGCAGGAACTCAATTGTTGAATGATGATGACTATCGCGCCTATGTAGGCGGGACAAAAGGATTGATTTACGGATTTGTAAACGATGGCTTTTATACCATGGATGACTTCGAATCTTTTGATGCCGTAACCAAAACTTGGAAATTGAAAGAAGGCGTTGCCAATTCAAAAAACCTTTCTGGCGATCCGGTTCCAGGAAATGCAAAGTTTAAGAAACTGACTCCTGTTGATCCTTCAGATCCTAATAGTTATGTAATTGGCGACAAAGACAGAAAAGTAATCGGGGATACTAATCCTGATTTTTCGGGAGGTTTTGGTGTAAATGCAGTTTGGAAAAACTTTGATTTAATGGCATTCTTCAATTTTATGTCAGGGTTTGATGTATATAATGCCAATAAGATTATGACGACTTCTTTCTACCAAAACAATCAGAATAATTTTAGTATGGATGTGGGGCTAAACAACCGTTGGAGAAATTATGATGATATGGGCAACGATCTTCGCTATTCACCAGAACAGCTGGCAAAACAGAACGAAAACGCTACAATGTGGAATCCAGTATCTCTCGGCCGTCCTATCGCAATGTCTTACGCTGTTGAAGACGGGTCTTTCTTAAGATTAAACACGCTGAGCATTGGTTATACCATTCCAAAACCAAACAGTTCAAAAATAGGATTCAGCAGAATTAGATTATATGCTACAGGAAGCAATTTGTTTGTTTGGACAAACTATTCTGGATATGATCCAGATATCAATCTGGAAACTGGATTAACCCCAAATATTGACTACAACGCTTATCCTCGAACACGTAACTATGCTTTTGGAGTGCAGTTGTCATTTTAATTGAATAATATTAAATCTCATGATGATGAATAAAAAGATAATATTTAGTTTTCTGATAGTTGTTGCGCTGTCCTTTACAGCCTGCGATGAATATCTAGATGTACAGCCTGGATCTGGCTTTACTCAAGCGGAAATTTTTAAATCAGAAAAAGACATTCAATCTGCTGTTGCGGGTGTTTATACGCTTATGCTGACCGATGACGCTTATGCAAACCGTCTTGCTTTTGTTTTTAATACGAATACGGACGTAGAAATGTCGGGAGTTTCTACCAATACAGTAAACGGAAACGGTTCTGATATTGCCTGTTACGATCCAAAGCCCTATTGGACAACTTTAAACGGCACATGGAGTGCAATGTATAAAATTATCAATGCGGCAAATGATGTAATTGAAGGAATTGAAAGCTCTGATTTGTATAAAGCAGATCCTAAAAATGCCCCTTCTAACATTATGCAGATGTATGGAGAAGTGAAAACGATTCGTGCTATGGTTTACTTAGACATGATCCGAATTTGGGGTGATGTAGTTTTTCGCACTAAATCTTCGACAGGAGATGAAAATTTTGCCGTTGGAACCACAGACCGAAATGTAATCCTTGAATTTCTAATTGACGATTTGAAGTCGGTTGAGCCTTTTATGAAAAATGCAAACGAATTGGATTATGGAGTGGAACGCGCATCTAGAAGTTTTAACCAAGGTTTGATAGGATTATTGGCGCTTACAAGAGGAGGATGGACTCTTCGCCCAGATGAAAACAATCCTGCAAGTATCGGACACATGGAAAGAGGAAAAAATCACGAGCAGTATTATGATATCGCAATCCAATATCTGGATAAAGTAATTCAAGGCAGACAGCATGATTTAAAATTAGGTTTTAGAGAATTCTGGATGAAGCAGAACAATTGGGAAACGCCGGTCAATGACGATGTTATTTTCTCAATCCCGATGCTGAAAAACTCCACGGGCGAGTACGGCTATTTTGCTGGAATTCCCATTGCAGAAGGGAGCCATCCTTACGGAAGCGCTTCAGGAACCCTTAGTTTATGCGGAGAATACCTTTATTCATTCGACAATAAGGATTTAAGAAGAGATGTTACCTGCGCACCGCTTTCTTATGATCAAAACTTAAATCAGGTAATTCGTCTGGATTTGGCACGTTTGGCAGTTGGAAAATGGTCTAAATTATGGATGAATGACCCACTTGGAAGCACAAGCCAAAAAGGAACCGGAATTAATTATTCTTGGATGCGTTTTGCAGATGTACTCTTAATGTATGCAGAAGCGGTAAACGAAAGATTTGGTCCTCGTGAAGACGCTAAGGAATGTTTAAGACGTGTGCGTAGAAGGGCTTTTGCACAAGGAGATTGGGGAACCAAAGTTGACAGTTATGTAATGTCTAAATCATCGCCAGATTTATTTTTTAAGGCTATAATGGATGAGCGCAAATGGGAATTTGGGGGAGAAAGTAAACGTAAATTTGATCTGGCGCGTTGGAATAAATTTAGTGAAGTGGTGTACAATCAGTATTTTAAATTGTACAATTGGGGGCGTGTAGCCAATGGAGCTTATGTTCCGGGCATCGACCAAGTTCCTGGAAGCGTTTATTATAAAAACATTCCAGATCCAGTCAATTCGGGCAGAACTATTTTGGATATCAAAGGGATTGATGAAATTCTTCAGGCTCGGCCTGCTGGTTATACAGAACTTCCATTTGCGGTAAGCTGGTATTCCTTAAACAATGAAACAGCAAGTTACGAACCAAGAAACGATATCAAATGGAGTTTCAGAGGATTCATCAATTACAATAATGCCGCGTCGGTATCTCCAACAGATCCGTTACGTTATTTATGTCCGTATCCTTCAAAGGTAATTACAGATCATAGAGGAGCTATTCAAAATTATTATGGATTTAATTTTTAAATCGTATCAAGCATGAAAAACTTTAGAAAAATACTTTATATACTATCTCTTATAGGGTTAATTGCCTGTGGAGAAGTACTGATATCTTGTGAGAACGATGAGTTTAAATATCCGCAAGAACTAGATTTATTTCAACCAAAATTTGTCCTTACCGCTCCTTTGGTAAAGGGAAATTCAATCGCCGTTGTATGGTATAAAGTCAATGATGCAGCTTCTTATACAGTTGAGCTGCATTTAGACAATTATTATAAGAGTTTGTACAAATCGTATACTACGACAGACACGCAAATTTTAATGGATGATATTCCCTATAAAACACAGTTTTATATAAGAGTAAGATCCAATCATACGATTGATGGCCATAATTCGCAATGGTCGTATGCGAATGCTTTAACAGAAGAGCGTCCGCCGTTTCAACCTATTTTGCATGAAGTGGAAAAGGTAAACATTACTGAAACAGAAGTTACTTTAAATTGGGATATTTCTTCAGAGAATCCAGTTGACAGTATTTCTGTAGCACCTGCACAATCGGCAGAGATTCCTGCAATAGGCCGCAAACTTACTTCGGCAGAAATTGCAAAAGGAGAAGCTACTGTTGTTGGCTTGGAAAAAAATACATTGTACAACGTAAATATTTTCGACAACAACAAACCGAGACGTTACGATAAGCCGTATAATCAGGTTTCTTTCCGTTCGGCAGGACCATCAGCTGCAACTATCATTGTTACAAAAGGCATGGATTTAGATGCATTATTAAGAACAAACAACGACGACCCTACCATTCCAGAAGGTACAGAATATTTCCTTGAAGCAGGTTCGCTGTTTAAAATTACGCCTTTCACAATCTCAAAAGGGTTTAAATTGATTGGAGGTACTCAAGGAGAGCGTCCTCAGATCGAAATGAACGGAAACTGGAATATTGCAGAAGGTTCTTATTTGACGGAATTGGCCTTTGAAAACATACGTTTCTACCAAACTATCGATGCCGGCTATTTCTTTAATAGCGGTACAGCGTGGAAAATAGATAAAATTACGTTCTATAATTGTGTTTTCAACTATTTCAAACGCGGATTCTGGAGACATCAAGGAAACGGAAAATACAAAGAAATTGGTGAATTAGATATGAGCTATTGTACATTCGATCAAGTCGGAGGACATACAGGACCTTACGGAACGTTTGTTTTTGGTTCTGCCGGAGCAGATAACGTGAAGAAAGCCAAATTCTCGAATTGTACTTTCATGAGAGATTATTATCAGACTACGGACAAGAACAGAAACTTTAAAAACTTGTTTGATTATGGAACATCAGCTTATCCGATTCAGTTGGAATATCAAAATATTACGCTTTATGATTACGCATACAATAGATCTTTAATCAATATTCCGAATGCTGTGGGATCTACTTTGATCTTTAAAAATGTATTAGTGGCATCTGCTTGCGGTAAAGTAATCCAAGCAATTGCCGCCAATACGCCAACAACGTATGCAAATAATTATACAACCACTGAATATCTGTTAGGCGCCGCTGCAATTCAGGGAACCGAATTAGGTATCAGTGCACAAAATTTATTTGTTGATCCTGCAAATGGCAATTTGATGATTAAAGATTCAAATTCTCCAATTGTAACCAATAGGGTAGGAGATACAAGATGGTTGCCATAAGTTTAAGTTTTGTTAATTAAGTGGTTTCAGTACTTATATGAAGTATCCTTGTGGTTGAGGATACTTCAATGTACTGTCTTTCGCAATAGATGAAAATTAGCTTAGAAAAATAGCTCCGAATTATATTATAAAATCAATAAAATGAAATTCAAACAATTACTACTCGCTCTAGCATTATTTTGGTGTTTAGCAGCAGGTGCACAAGGCTGGAACGCTGATTTAGGAAACGGAAAATACAAAAACCCAGTCTTGCATGTAGATTATTCTGATCCAGATGTTTGCGAAGGAGAAGCTGGTTATTACATGACAGCATCTAGTTTTAACAGTGTTCCCGGACTTCCTATTCTACATTCCAAAGATCTTGTAAATTGGGAATTGATTGGATATGCATTGCAAAATCTAATCCCATTAGAACATTATCGCACCGTTCGTCACGGCGATGGCGTTTGGGCTCCTTCTATTCGGTATCATAATGGAGAATATTTTATTTATTGGGGAGATCCTGATTTTGGAATATTTATGGTTAAAACTAAAAATCCAGCAGGTGTTTGGGAAGCACCCGTTTTAGTAAAAGAAGCCAAAGGAATCATAGATACCTGTCCGTTTTGGGATGAAGACGGAAAAGCCTATTTATCTTATGCTTTTGCAGGAAGCCGTGCCAATGTGAAAACAGTTTTAATGCTTTCTGAAATGACTCCAGACGGAACCAAATTAATTGGAAACTCTTCGTTAGTTTTTGATGGACATAAAGGGCATACCACTGTTGAAGGTTCAAAAATGTACAAACGTGACGGTTATTACTGGGTTATGGCTCCTGCAGGAGGCGTAAAACCAGGATGGCAATTGGCAATGCGTTCTAAAAATGTATGGGGACCTTATGAATTTAAAGTGGTTTTAAACCAAGGAGATTCTCCTGTAAATGGACCACATCAGGGAGGTTATGTCGAAACGCTTAATGGAGACGGATGGTTTTTACACTTTCAAGATCGCTGGGCTTATGGACGGGTTGTTCATCTGCAGCCTGTGACTTGGAAAGACGGTTGGCCAATTATGGGAAAAGATGCCAACAAAGATGGAATTGGAGAGCCTGTCATGCAATGGACCAAACCAAACGTAGGCAAAAATTATCCCGCAACACCATTGGTTTCTTCAGACGAATTTAATAGCCATCAATACGGATTGCAATGGCAGTGGCAGGCCAATCAGAATCCTGCGGAACATTGGGGATGGTCATCTGCAAATCTTGGTTTTTTGCGTCTGAATTGCATTCCGAGAAAAGAAGCAAACAAAACCATGTGGATGATGCCGAATCTGTTATTGCAAAAATTTCCAGGTGCCAATTTTACGGCAACAGCAAAATTGACTTTCGAAAATAACCCAGATGCAGGAGTATGCAGCTCAGGTTTGATCGTATTTGGTGAAGATTACGCTTATGTAGCAATTGAACAGGATAAGATGGGCAATTTGAATCTGGTGCAGCGTTCGCTAAAAAGTGCGAGAACATCTAAAGAATTAGAAAAAGAAGCGGCTTCTATTCCTATAAATAAAAAAGAAGTGAGTTTACGCGCCAAAGTAGAAATGGTTCAGAATAAAGAACCTTTTGATGCTAAAGTTACTTTTTATTACAGTGTGGACGGAAAGAATTTTAAAAAGCTAGGAGAATCATTTAAGCCATCCGCAGGAAGATGGGTTGGTGCTAAAATCGGACTTTTTGCAACAGGTTCTAAAACTATTAATGACAGCAGTTATGCCGACTACGATTGGTTTAGGATCGAAGAAAATTAAGAGATATGAAACATAAAATAAACTATTGCTTTATTGTCTTATTTGTTGGTTTGGTTTCTTTCGGACAATCAAAGCAAATAGACAAAAAAGAAGTAGCGCCAATTGACTGGGCAAAAAAAATGGCTGATTCAGATCAGAAACGAGTTCCAAATCCTGTGTTTTTGGATGGTGTAAAATATCCGAAATGGAATTATACCAATGGTTTAGTAGCACTAGCTAATCAAAAACTTTATGAGTATAGCAAAAATCAGAAGTATTGGAATTACGGACTTTCTTATGCGGATCAATTAATTGATAAGGATGGAAATATTCAAGGCGGATATGAAATCGAGAAATACAGCCTGGATCTTGTAAATTCAGGAAAAATACTTTTTGAGATTTATCAAAAGACCAATGATCCGCGCTATAAAAAAGCGATGTACGTATTGCACAAACAATTAGAAGAACATCCGAGAAATTCAGACGGCGGTTATTGGCATAAAAAAAGTTATCCGTGGCAGATGTGGCTGGACGGCGTTTATATGGCGGATCCTTTTTCTGCGCAATACGGAAAAGCATTTAATGATTCAAAGGCAATTGACGATGCGATTCTGCAAGCAGAACTGATTCAGAAACATACTTTTGATGCCAAAACAGGTTTGAATTTTCATGGTTATGATGAAAAACGCGCTCAATTCTGGGCAGACAAAACTACTGGGACTTCATCGCATATTTGGGGACGCGCACAAGGCTGGTATTGCATGGCTTTGGTTGATATTCTAGACTTTGTTCCAGAAAATCATTCCAAAAGAAAAGATTTAATCAACATTGTAGAAAAAGTTTTTGATGCTGTTCTAAAAGGGCAAGATTCTAAAACTGGAGTATGGTGGCAAGTAATGGATCAGCCGGGAAGAAAAGGCAATTATCTGGAATCGACTTGTTCCACGATGTTTGTGTATTCATTTTCAAAAGCGTACAACAAAGGTTATGTTGGCAAAAAGTTCCTGAAATCGGCACAAAAAGGATTTAACGGAATTCAGAAAGAATTTATACAAGAAAATCCAGACGGAACCATATCGATTACAAAATGCTGTGCCGTTGCAGGATTGGGCGGTAAAAATCCTCAAGACCGAAACGGTTCTTTCGAATACTATATTTCAGAACCTATAAGAGAAAACGACGCCAAAGCAGTTGGCCCTTATATTCTGGCTGGTATCGAATTGCAAAAGTTTCTAGACAAAAAATAATCTTTCAAAATTATAATGAATTATGATAAAAATTAAAAGGACACTTCTTTTAACGGCATTTCTTCTAATGGCATTATCTGGTTCTAGCCAAAAAAAGGGAGGTTCAAATAGGCCTGATGCCTCTTTGAAAATTCCTTTCAAAATGCCAGAAGTTCAAATTCCGAAGTTCAAAAGTGATACGCTAAATATTGTTGATTTTGGCGCAGTTCCAAATACAGAACAGCTTTGTACCAATGCTATTAATTCGGCAATTGAAAAATGCTCTAAATCGGGTGGCGGAGTGGTGCTAATTCCCGCGGGTCTATGGACAACAGGACCAATTAAGCTGAAAAGCAATGTAAATCTTCATACTGAAAATGGTGCTTTTGTTTCTTTTACGAGTGATTTAAAACAATATAAACTGATAGAATCTTATTTTGAAGGAAATAAAGTGATTCGCTGCGAATCGCCTATTATGGGCGTTAATTTAGAAAACATCGCCATTACAGGCCAGGGCATTTTTGACGGCAACGGTGCTGTGTGGAGACCTGTTAAAATCGGAAAAATGACGGCTGGACAATGGAGCGATTTAGTGAATTCTGGCGGAGTTTTGTCTAAGGATGGAAAAATCTGGTATCCTTCAAAAGGCGCTTATGAGGGGAATGAAGAAAGAAGCAAATTGCCTAAAAAGGAAACTGTGGAAAATATGGAACCTTACAAAGAAGCTCTTCGCCCTGTTATGGTAAGTTTGGTCAATTGCAAGAAACTGCTTTTAGATGGCGTTACCTTTCAAAACTCTCCTGCATGGAATGTCAATCCGTTAATGTGCGAACATCTTACTTTACGCAACTTAACGATTCGTAATCCGTGGTATTCTCAAAATGGAGACGGTTTGGATTTAGAATCTTGCAGAATCGGAACGGTAACCAACTGCCGTTTTGATGTTGGGGACGATGCCATTTGCATTAAATCTGGAAAAGATAAAGAAGGAAGGGACCGTGCAAAACCAACAGAATTATTTGTAATTACAGATTGTGTGGTGTACCACGCACATGGAGGTTTTACTATTGGAAGCGAAATGTCGGGAGGCGTTAAAAATATATACGCTAAAAATCTAACATTTAACGGAACAGATTGCGGACTTCGCTTTAAATCGGTTCGAGGCCGTGGCGGTGTAGTGGAGAATATTTGGATGGAAGACATTCGTATGAATAATATTCCAACAGACGCCATCAACTTCAACTTATATTATTTCGGAAAATCATTATCTGAAGACAAAGAAACGGGAGAAGTAACGGTGGCCAAAGAACCAATTACGGAAGAAACACCTGCCTTTAAAAATATGTATTTCAAAAACATTTCTGTAAACGGTGCGGCTCAGGCTTTAAAAATTATGGGAATTCCAGAAATGCCAGTTGCCAATATTGAATTTGAGAATATGATAATCCGTTCAGAAGTTGGTGTTCAGTTAAATTATGCAAGCAAAATCGCTTTTAAAAACCTTGATTTGAGATTAGCTAAACCTGGAATTGCAATGAGTTTTTCAAACTGCAAGAATGTGAGTTTGGATGGACTTAAATCGACTGGAGAAAATCAGATGTTTTGGGTTGGAGGTTTAGAAACAAAAGATATTTCATTAAAAACAAATGGAAATAAAATAGTTCTGAATAAAGACCTAAAAGTTTTAGAATCCGTAAAAGGTGAGGTTAGAGTAGTAAACTAAAGAAAAGACAATATGATACTATTCAATTTTTTAGCTGCTTCGGTTTTCTTTTTGAATTTTTCATTTAGAAATGAATCCATAGATCAAATGAAGGAAAATTCAAAGGAAGTCAAATCCAGTGATTTCATAGTGGATGCTAGTGGAAAAGGAGATTTTAAAACTGTGCAAGAAGCTTTTAATGCGGTAGCATTGTCTAAAACCTCACAAACTAAAATTTTTGTAAAAAATGGTATTTACAAAGAGAAACTAGAATTGGCTTTAAATAAAAACAATATAACGCTGATTGGAGAAAGTAAAGAAAATGTAATACTGACTTATGATGATTATGCTTCAAAATCGAATGGTGAAGGAGGAACAATCGGAACTTCCGGATCAGCGAGTTTTATTGTCAGCGGAAATAGTTTTACAGCTCAGAATATTACGTTTGAGAATTCATCTGGTCCAGTTGGGCAAGCTGTTGCTGTAAGAATCGATGGAGATAAAATCATCTTCGAAAATTGTAAATTTTTAGGTTTCCAAGATACTTTATATCCGAGAGAAAGCAAAAGCAGACAATATTATAAAAATTGTTATATAGAAGGAACAACGGACTTTATTTTTGGTGGTTCAACCGCAGTTTTTGAGGATTGTGAAATCTTCTCCAAAAAAGGAGGTTCTTATATTACTGCTGCCAATACACCAGAATCAAATCCATATGGTTTTGTTTTTCTTAACTGTAAACTAACGTCAAATTCTGGAGATAGCTCTTATTACTTAGGAAGACCTTGGAGAAATTATGCTAGAACTGTATTTCTGAAATGCGATATGGGTTCGCACATAAAACCGCAAGGCTGGCACAATTGGGGAAAACAAGAAGCAGAAAAAACAGTCTTTTATGCCGAATACCAATCAACAGGAGCAAATACAGCATCCCGTGTCAATTGGTCACATCAGCTTTCCGTAGAACAGTTTAAAAGGGAATATTCGATGAAAGCAATTTTCAATGATTGGAAACCGAATTAAGGTATTTAGAATTCATCTTTTGGAATTGACAATCAATTTAATAAATAAGGAATGAAGTTTCAAATTAGAAAATTTAAAGCAGTGTTTATTTGGGTTTGCATCTTATTTCTTCAAAAGATGAATGCACAATATCTGGAGGGACTTACTCAAGTTAGGGATACTTCTTTCAATAACAAAAGCGCTTACAAGAAAACGGTAAAGTATTTCCCAAACACGACTTTGGTTCCCGAAATGCATTTTGATGATGTTGTGCAGAAGAACGATATTGTGTACTGCAGTTACGGTAAACGCAGAATGAAACTCGATGTTTTTTTCAATAATAATAAAAAAGAAAAACAAACAGCCATTATTCTTATTCATGGAGGAGGATGGCGATCTGGAAGCCGAGATCAACACCATCAGATGGCGCAGAAATTAGCAAGTATTGGTTATGTTTGTTTTACACCAGAATACCGGCACTCTACAGAAGCGCTTTTTCCGGCAGCGATTTATGATCTCAAAGCTTCGATTCGCTGGGTAAGAGAAAATGCCGAAAAGTATAATGTAAATCCTGATCGAATTGTTTCTCTCGGATTTTCTGCTGGAGGACAATTAGCTGCTTTTATGGGCGTAACGGGAAATATGCCTTTGTTTGAAGGAGATATAACCAATTCAAAATCCAAATCTCAAATAAATGCGATAGTTGATATCGACGGAACGTTATCGTTTGTTCATCCCGAAAGCAGTGAAATGAAAGACACTAAAAATTTTGGCGCAAGTGCGCAGTGGATTGGGTATTCCATGAAAGACAACCCGCAACTTTGGGAAACTGCTTCTCCTTTGTCTTATGCAAACGCTTCAGCTCCACCGACATTATTTATCAACAGTTCGATCCCGAAAATGCATGCTGGCAGAGATGATTTCAGAAAGATTTTAACTGAGAACGGAATCTATTCTGAGGTTCACGAATTTGAGAATTCACCGCACGCTTTTTGTCTTTTCAATCCGTGGTTTGAACCGACAATTCAATACATAGATCAATTTTTAACTAAAGTTTTTAACTAAAGCAGAATTATTGAACCAAAAACGCATTGGCAAAACCGGAACTGTTTCATACGCGTCCAATTTTTTTTAACTGATAATTAAAATTTATAAACTATCAATAGGATTTGAAAAATAGGAAAAAAACCTTTTGAAATTATTACTAACTAAAACCATATTTAAACCAAAATGAAAAAACAATTTATTTATCTATTCCTCACGCTGTATACAGTTATGGGGTTTTCTCAGACCATTGAGAAAATTGAAGCTGAAACTTTTAATCAGGCTTCAGGAGCACGAGCCGAAACGAATGCCGCCCGCTCGGGAGGCGGAAACGTTGGTTACATAAAGAACAATACTTGGATTAAATTTAATGCAGTTAATTTTACCGAGTTTGTTACCCGTTTTGATATTGCTGCAGCAGGAGCTACTGGCGGAACAATTGAATTTAGATTGGGTTCTGCAACAGGAACTTTAATTGGTTCTGCAACGATCTCAGGAAGCACAAGCTTTACCGATTACAAGAAGTTCTCGGCAGCCATCACGCCAACTACGGGGTCATACGATCTGTATCTTGTTTTTCTTGGGCCAGGAACAGGATATTTGTTTAACGTAGATTATTTCGAAAAAGTAACTGACAACCCAAATGCTGTGACGCACAAATTGACTGTAGATGTCAATCCGGCCTCATCTGGAACTGTTACGCTTAATCCTGCTGGAACTACATTTGCAAAAGGAACCGAAATAAAACTCACTGCCAATAAAAATTTTGGTTACAATTTTAAGCAATGGGTAGATGATAAAGGAGCTATTGTTTCAACAGCAAATCCGTTAACTTATACTCTAAATGCTGACGCAACACTTATTGCTCAATACGAGACAGTAGCCACTTATGCCTTAAATGTTAATGTAAACGGAGCTTTTGGTTTAGGTGATTATACTGTTTCTCCTGCGGGAAAAGATGGTGCATTTTCAGTTTACGAAAGCGGTACCAATGTTACGATTACGGCTGTAGAAAATGATATTATAAAATTCAGCAACTGGGCTGACGGATCTACGTCATTAAGCACTTCTGTAGTGATGAATGAAAATAAAACGGTTACAGGAACCTATGCTAATCAGACTTTTATTGCAGGATGGACATTTAAGAATGATCAATATGCAAATCCGAGAGTGGCTGAATTGTATTCAAAGGTAGAAAACAGACCGCAGCTATTTGCCTATAATTTGGCAGATAATGTTTTTGCTCCCAATGTCAGACTCCAAAATCGAGGAGGAAAGAACGGGTTTTGCGTCTGGAATACCGAAAGAGGGAATTTTTATTATTTTATGACTACACTTTCAACTGTTGGCTATAAAAATATAAATGTCGCTTCGGGTTTATTAGGCTATTATTATGGATGTGATGAGTGGACATTTCAGTATTCCTTAGACGGGGTAAACTTTGTAAATGTTTCGGCTTTAACGACTATCAATACAGGAACAATTACCAATATTGGCGGAGTTCTTCCTACTGAAGCCGAAGGAAAAGAAAAAATCTATTTAAGATGGTTTCCAAATGTAAACGGACCAAAACACGGTTCGGCAATTGATGTTACAGCAACAATTCTGTCCAATTTAATGATAAAAGCCGATGAGGTTTTGATTACAGATAAAGTTGCGCCAATTTTAGAATCTTCATTTCCGTCAGAGGCAGCAAGTTCTGTGGCAGCCAATGGAAGCATTATTTTAAATTATAACGAACAGGTTCAGTTAGGAACGGGAAATGCTGTTTTAAATGGCAAAAACCTAAACGCCGAATTTGTAAACAAAACAGTTAAATTCAGCTATTTCGGATTAGAATATAACAAACAATATACTTTTACGCTCCCAGCAGGATTTGTAAAAGATCTTTCCGGAAATGACGGTTCAGCACTTACTTTGTCATTTAAAACAATGGAAAAGCCAATTCCAACAAAACGTAAATTTGATTTAATTGTAGATGCAGATGCTACAGCAGATCAGATTGCTTCAGGAAAATATGTAAAAACAATTGCAGAAGCTTTTAATGCCGCGCCCAGTATTTCGGCGTCACGTTTTTTTGTATTAATTACAAACGGAACTTATAATTTGGGTGGAGACGGCACAAATCCGCAGGATGTAGTTTTAAAGCTACCATCAGGAAAGAATAACGTTTCGCTAATTGCACAATCTAAAGACAAAGTAATTCTGCAAGGAAACCCAGGTTGGGGAATTAAAAACGCTGTTCTTTCTATTGAAGCCAATGATTTGTATATGGAAAATGTAACCATCGAACACAAGGATGGAATCACAACTTCTGGACAAAGACCTGCTTTGAATCCCGCAGGAGATCGAAATGTTTATAATGGAGTTCGACTTAGAAGCAAACAGGATACGCAGGTAACGGGAGGAAAAAGAAGTTTTTACTATAAATCTACAATCGAAGGAGATGTTGATTTTATCTGTGGTGGAGGAACGCATTGGTTTGAAGATTGTAAATTGGTTTCGGTTGCTTCCGGTTATATTGTAGCTCCAAATCATGATACAGCTACGCAATACGGGTATATTTTCAATAACAACACGATTTCTGCAGCTACAAGCTATTATTTGGGACGTCCTTGGCAAAATGCACCACGAGCAGTTTATCTGAATACAAAAATGATGACTGAACCCAATACGGCTGGTTGGGCAAGTATGGGAACAGTGCCAGCACTTTTTGCCGAATATAATAGCGTTAACGCAAATGGAGTTGCTGTGAATACCGACAATAGAACCAATATATTTACTGTAAATGGCGTGGCACAGACAGGAAATTATAATCCTGTTTTGACTAAAGCGCAAGCTGATGAATTTACGATTGAAAATGTACTAAGCGGAACAGACAAATGGGATCCGCGTAGGGTGGTGGAGCAAATCGCAAAACCTTCAAATCTTGTTGTATCTGCTGCTAACACTTTAAAATGGGATGAAAATCCGTATGCAATGTGTTATGTGATCAGTAAAGAAGGTAAAATTTTAGGCATTACAATCGAACCTACTTTTACAGATGCTTCAACAACTGCGGGAACTTATACTTATACCGTGCAAGCAGCAAATGAATACGGCGGATTAAGCGATTTGAATAGTATCAGTATGGCTATTAATGGAGGAGCATCTAAATCTTCTATTACGTATTTAAATTCAATAGACGGAGTAGCTCTGATCGGTTTAACGCCAACAGAATATACTGAGGGTACAGTAGTAAAATTGCCAACTCCAACTTTAGCAGGATATACTTTTTATGGATGGTCATCTTCTGGCAATACAGCAAATACTTTAAATGAAATTGCTGCCACAGCAACAGGAAACCAGACTTTATATGCTTTCTGGGGAGTTGGAGGAAATAATAAACCAAATGAAGTTACGCCGCCTTCTAATTTTGATTATGAGTTTACAGCTGCTGTGAACAAAAGCTGGGATAATGCAGGAAACTATAATCCAGCTGTTATGCCAATTGTAGGCAAAACCGTTTCCTGTACCAAGGAAATTGAAACAACAGCTACAGTTTTTCCTGCCGATATGACTTTATCTGGCGCAGGGACACTTCGCTTGAGAGGTGCTCACAAAGCTACCGGCGTCCTGACTTTTAAAGAAGGAACGCGAGTATATTACAATACAAGCGGTGCGGGAATGACTTTAGAAGCGCCAATGGTTATTTCTGGAAATGTAAAATTCGAAATGATTTCTGGTATTGCCAATCAAACCATAATGACTTTAAGCGGGCCTGTTTCAGGAGACGGAATCATTTCGCCTTTAAATATTGGTCAGGGAGTGAATGCCAATACAGGAACTCTGCTTCTTAAAGGTGATAACAGTGAATTTATCGGTAATTGGGATCTTACACAGAAAAGCACAAAATTTCCAACATTAAATTATCCAACGGTAATTGAAGGCGCTTCTGCAAATGCTTTTGGCTCTGGGACTATTAAAATCGGTCAGGATAATTATGTTATTTTTAGCCATGAACGTGCAGCTGGTTCCACTTTAAATCTAAATATCACAGAAAATGGGAAAGCGTCGTTGAATACTGTTTTAAATGTTCAAAAACTTATTATTAATGGAGTAGATTTTAAAGAAGGAATTTACGATAAAACGACAAATCCTGAGTTTTTTAACGGAGAAGGAAAAATCGAAGTTAAAAAAGAAGCAGCAGGTGGGGACAATGATGTTGTTCCTGCGTTTCCTGGTGCTGAAGGTTATGGAAAATATGTAACTGGCGGCCGTGGCGGAAAAGTAATTTATGTTACCAATTTGAATGATTCGGGAGCGGGTTCGCTTCGAGATGCGATTGGTCAGGCTGGTCCTAGAATTGTTGTGTTTAAAGTTTCTGGAAATATTGAGTTAAAAAGCGAATTGAATATTACCGATAATATTACAATTGCAGGACAAACAGCTCCAGGAGGCGGTATCACTTTAAAAGATTATAATGTCAAAGTAAGAGGAAATAACATTATTCTTCGCTATTTGCGCTTTAGAATGGGAGATACCCATGATGTGGAAAATGATGCTTTAGGAGGACGTTTTCAAAAAAATATCATTGTAGACCACTGCTCTATGAGCTGGTCAACAGACGAATGCGTTTCTTTTTATCAAAATGAGAACTTTACGCTGCAATGGTGTATTATTTCTGAAAGCCTTAGGAATTCTGTTCACGCAAAAGGAGCCCACGGATATGGTGGTGTTTGGGGCGGAAAGAATGCTTCATTCCATCATAATCTGTTAGCGCATCATGATAGCCGCAATCCGAGGTTGGGAGAATATGCAAATGATATTTTTGCAAAAACTGATTTAGTAGATATTCGCAACAACGTAATTTACAATTGGGGAGGAAATAGCTGTTATGGCGGAGATGCGATGAATGTAAATCTGGTAAACAATTACTGGAAACCTGGGCCAGGAACATCAAATTCTACTAAGGAACGTATTCTGTCAACGGGCAGAAGTTTAGACGCAACTTCGCCATTATACGGAATTTGGGGGAAATATTTTGTTGACGGAAATTTTGTGGTAGGATCGGAAAGAGCAACGCAGGATAACTGGACATACGGGGTTTACAGCCAATTTCATGGCAGCCAGCTTCCTGTAAGCGATGCAGATAAAGCTGCATTGAAAATCAGTGCACCCCACGCTTTCGGCGAAATTACAACTCATAGCGCAACAAAAGCATATGAATTGGTTTTGGAAAATGCAGGAGCGAATCTATACAGAGATGCTGTCGATAAGAGAGCGGTAGACGACACGCGTTCTGGCAAAGCTAGTATTATGAATGGAGGTAACGGAAGCACTAACGGCTATATCGACACGCCTTCAGCAACAGGCGGATGGCCAGTATTGCCTTCTGGAGAAGCGCCAACAGATACAGATGGTGACGGTATGCCTGATAAATGGGAAACAGAAAAAGGATTAAATCCTGCAAGTTCTGCTGATGGCAATTTAAAAACAATTGACGGAAAATATACTAACGTTGAAGTTTACATCAACAGTATTGTAGATAATATTATATCAAATCAAAATGGCAGTTTAGATGTGTATGTGAATCCGCAGAATTTTGTTGAGAAGTACAATGCGGCAGAAAACGGCTCTAAATTTATTATGGCGAGCGGTACATATACGACGACAACAGATCTAGCGGTTAAAAACCATAAATATGCTTTTGTTCCAGATGCAGGCGCGAAACCTATTTTTGCGGGATCTTTTGCTTCAGAAAATCCAGAAATTGTTTCGGGAAGCTTTAGTTTTGATGGTGTTGATTTTGATTTGACAAATGCTGGAGCAAATCTGCTTCAGTTGAAAAAAGGAGCAAGCGTATCGAGTTTCGAAATAAAAAATGCCTCAATTAAAGGAATCAAACAAAGTTTATTAGTAACTGATGGAACTGCTGAGAATTCTATTTCTAAAATTGCTTTAGAAAACTGTATTATTGATGGAAGTGCAGCAGCTGGAGGAAGTTTTATGCAGCTTGATTCGCATATTGTAAATTCTATTTCGGTTAAAAATTCGACTATTTTCAATTACGAAAAAGGAAACAGTTTCTTGATCCTTCAAAACGAAAATGCCGCAGTTCAAACGTTAAACATCACTTTTGAAAGCAATACGATTTATAATTCAGGAAATGCAGCTGGAAACGGATTTGTGTTTGTAGACAATCAGTACAGTGCTGCATCGGCTTACTCTTTCAAAAATAATATTATGCAGGACGAAAGAGAAAATTCAAAACCAATTTATCTCTTCAATTCTAATAATTCTGCCGGAGCAGGAAAAGTAGCTTTAGACAATAATCTTTTTGTTGGAGTTTCTTCTCAAACAGTTAAAGGAGCAGTGATGGTTAGTGAAACCAATGTTAAGACTTTAATTGGGTTAGGATTAACAGCACTCGCGTACCCAAATCCAGGGCAAGGAAATTTTAGTTTTTCTAAAAATTCACCTTTAGCGAAAGCCTCTTTAGAAGGAGGAGCATTAGGAGATCCGAGATGGTTAAAAGCTGATGCAAAATTTTCTAAAATCAGTTATGTAAATTCTATTGATGGAAAAGCTATAGCACTTTCTCCGGCGGAATATATGGAAGGAGTCGTAACGAACTTAAAAACTCCAAAATTAGAAGGCTATACCTTTTTTGGATGGTCGGCTACTGCAACCACGCCAGGATTATTGAAAACAATTCCTGCAGCAGCAACAGGAGATCAACTGTTTTACGCTTTCTGGGGAGAAGGAGGAAATAACAAACCTGATCCCAAACCTATTGTAAAATCTGGTGTTTCATACCTAAATTCGATTGATGGTAAAGCAATTTCTGGTTTAACCCCAATGGAGTATACGGAAGGTTCAGCATTATCATTGCCGATTCCAACCTTAAAAGACTATACATTTTTTGGATGGTCAACTTCGGCAACGGTACCGAATTCAATAAAAGAAATTGCAGTTACGGCGACAGGAAATCAGACTTTCTATGCTTTTTGGGGAGCTGGTGGAAACAACAAACAGGATGAAGCGCCGACTTTTTACAGCATTTCATATTTGAATCTGCCTGCGGGAGCTATTAATCCAAATAAAACAAGCGCACAAACCGGAATTGCTTTTACGCTGGAAGAGGCGCAATGCTCGGGATATCGATTTTTAGGATGGTATGCTGACGCTTTTTACTCAAAAGAAATAACAGGTTTTGGAACTACTCAGAAAGATAATTTCACGCTTTACGGGCGCTGGAAAAAGCTGGGCGAGTTTTTAGTTTTTCCAACTGTTGCTACAGGAAAAGTTACCTTGAAATCAAGTGCAGAATTTGATCAATTGGCAATCTTTAGTATGAACGGGCTTTTAGTTAAACAAGTTGATGTCATTGGTTCCGAAACGGAGATTTCGGTGTCAGATTTGCCCTCTGGAGCTTATTTCATTAAGAGTCTTAAGACAGAGCAGACAGCTAGAATTATCGTTAAATAAATCTAAGATTCGGGATGAGATTTTATTGTTCGTCCCGAACTGATAAAATTATGTTTTAAAAATTAAATCATCATAGATATGAATAATAATATAAAATTATTAGTGTTGGTTTTTATTACCTTATTATCTTCTTGTTCAAGTGATAGTGACAGCGATCAAGATACTAGTGTAAACAAAGGATTTTTAAAAATTGGCAGCCAGACGGTCGAATTATCGCAAGGCTATTTGGAGAATTATGGCATTCGCGGAAATGCTTACAATATTGATTTCTCGTTGCGATCTAAGTCTATTTCTGCAACAGAAGATGGGGCAGTGGTTTACTTCGAGCTGTTTTCTTCTCTTCAAAATAATCTGGCAAAAGGAGATTATAGTTATGGGAGTTTTTCTGAAGCTACAGCTTTTACTTTTACAAAATGGGGGCAATCTTTATTGGGCACAAATGTCAATACAGCAAAAGGAGCTTTGTCGGTTACAAACGGAGTTAGCATTCGTCCAACAGGTGGCACTTTTAAAGTTATCGAAAATGGAGCCAAGTATAAAGTGAGTTTTACGGGAAAAGGTACGGCTACCGTTTATAAAGACGGCGAAATTGCTTCAACTCAAAATGATGTAAGTTTCATTATGCAATATTTTGGAGACGTGAAAAAATCTGAGGGAAAAACATTTACTTCTACTGCAAAAAATGCATCAAATTCGGCAATAGAAAAAGATCACGCTGTTATTTTTAATTGAGTGTGCATTAAAGTATTTTTAAAATAGATTAATACTGTAAAGCCTGAATTTATCAGGCTTTATTGATTTATAATATTTGCATGTGTAGTTGGTTTAGATTGTCATTCAAAATTAATAGCATGGAAGGTCATAGTTTATATATGCAATTTGAAAAGTCTTGGATTTCTTTATTTTATAGCATTTTTGATGTAGTAATGTTTCGAACTCGAGCATTCAAATTGTTTTAATACAGTAATATATGTTCTTGTTAAATCTAAAAGCATCGATTCTGCACCCGTATTAATGCTTGCATTATAAGAAAAACCATTATTTAATTGACTGCTGATTCTGAAACTCTTTAATAGTTAAGTTTCCTAGTGCAGAATGTCTTCTGCAGGTGTTGTAAAAGTTTTCTATATAATCAGCTATGGATTTTTCAGCTTTCTCTTTTGTCTTATATTTATTCTGGTATACCAGTTCTACCTTTAATGTCTTGAAGAAGCTTTCTGCAATTGCGTTATCATAACAGTTTCCCTTACGGCTCATGCTCTGGGTTATCTGTCCGGTATCTGATAATAAAGCAGTAAACTCACTGCATGTATATTGTATCCCCCGATCAGAGTGAAACAGCAATTCCTGATCATGCTGAAGGGGACGATTTAAAAGAGCTTTTGCTAAAGAAGCGATGCTGGTATTTTTCGCTCTCATTGTTTCACTGATGGACCAGCCGATCACTTTGCGGTCAAAAAGGTCTATCACAACAGTTAGATACAGCCAGCCTTCTGCTGTTTCGATGTAGGTCATATCTGAAACCCAGATTTCATTTATTCTGCCTGCTTTAAAAATCTGTTCCAATCTGTTTTCGACGGCATTATTAATGCGGGATGGGCTAGTGGTCTTTTTGTATTTCGACTTTGCAATGCTTCTTAGATGGTTTTCCTTCATAACCTGCCCGACAAATTTTCTCGAGACTTTTATCCCGATAGTATCTAATTCTTTGGCAATTCTTGGGCTTCCGTATCGGCACTGGCTCCAGTGGTAGATTTTTATAATCTCGGTTATGATGTGGGCTTTTCGTTCTGACCTTGCGGTTGGTGTTCTTTTTCGCCATCGGAAAAAACTGCTTTTGTGGATCTGAAAAATCCGGCACATCTTCTCAACGGGAAATATTTTCGAGTTTTCCTTTATGAATTCATATTTCGCCCGCCGCTCCTGGAGAAGATATTTTGAGCCTTTTTTAGGATGTCCCTTTCTATTTCCAGCTCTTTGATCTGTTTCCGTAGCTTCAAGAGCTCGTTTTTATGGGTTATTTCAGCTGGGGTCTTTTTTGTAGTAAATCCGCCTTCCTGATAGAGCTTTTTCCAGTGCTGCAGTGTGCTTGCGCTGATATTGAGCTCTCTTGCCACGTCACAGACCCTTCCGCAGTGGATGCTCATGGTGGCGGCCAGAATCTTGAAGCCCAAAGTAAAGGTTCTTCTTGTAGTTTTCATGCCTGTGAAATTTAGCATTCATAAAGTTAGCTTTCAACAAGAAATTCTAAGTACTATATCCTTCTTTTTTACTATTTCCGATATACACCGCCTAAGCTTTTAGTCGCAAAAAAGGTAGCAACTCCACACTGGAAAGTGCACCGATTCTGCACCTTTAATTTTGTGAGGTTTTATAAATATTGAAAATAGGCCTTAAACGAAAAAAACCTGCAAATCGTTGAATTTGCAGGTCTTCAGACATTTTTTAAGGCTTTTTGAAAAGATTGAAAACTTTGAGTTTTCCGCCTTTTCGGCCTTTCCGTGGGGAGAGCAGGATTCGAACCTGCGAAGTTTTCACAGCAGATTTACAGTCTGCCCTCGTTGGCCGCTTGAGTATCTCCCCGACTCTCTAGCGTTATGCTTAGTTGTTCTAAGCGGTGGCAAAGATAGGAACTCTTTCTACATTTCCAAATAAAAAAATAACTTAATTTTAAGTTGTTTTAAAGTTATTTTTTAATTCATTGGAATTGAATAAAATAAAATTAGATGAAACATTCTTTTTTTTACTTTATTTCTTAAAGTAGGATTAGGATTACGGTAAATAAAAAACTTTTCTTTGGGCTTAATCTTTCATAAACTCTTCAGCCATTGCGTTTGTTGATGCTTTACGCAAAATATTGAAGAAAAAAGAAACTATTTGATAAGCTGAACTTTTATTTCTTTTTTGATGAATTTCTATTTTTAAGTTTATGATATACCGTAAAACAAAAAAATCTCCGCTAGGGAGATTTTTTTAATTATTTCAAGGTATATTATTTAGCTAGCAATTCTTTGATTTTTGCTTTCAGTTCATCACCTCTTAAATCTTGTGCTACCACTTTTCCTGATGCGTCAAGGATAAAAGTTGCAGGAATAGATTCAACGTTATATTGTTTTGCAATTGGCTCGTCCCAAAATTTTAGGTTAGAAACTTGAGTCCAAGTTAAACCGTCTTTTGCTATAGCTTCTTTCCATTTTGCCGCATCTTTATCTAAAGATACTCCAACAATATTCAATCCTTTTGAGTGAAACTCTTTGTATAAAGCCACAACATGAGGATTTTCTTGTCGGCATGGTCCGCACCATGAAGCCCAGAAATCTACAATAGTTACTTTTCCTAAACTTTCTTTAAGCGAAACTACTTTTCCCTCTGGATTAGGAGCCGAAAAATCTGCTCTTCATTTAGCGCTGCCTACCGCTGGAGCTGTTGCACCAACTGATGGCATTTTTGCTTGACCAAATCTAGTTTTGATTTCTTTACCTGGAGCAGTATTTTTTAAAGACTCATCTAAACCATTGTAAAGACCTTCTAATTTTTTCATATCAGCTGTTGGGTCATTCAATAAACTTTGAATAATTAAAGCTGTTATGAAAGATTTTGGGTGATTTTCAGCGTAAGCTAAATATTTCTTTTTGCTTCCTTCTTGAACTTCTTTTTGAATTTCCATGTATTGTTTCATCAAGCCATTGATAGTTGCTGTATCTTGAGCTTGTTGAGCTTGTTTCATTTTATCGTTGTTCTTTTTCTGGAAATCAATTAAGCTTTTTTGAGTTTTGTTCATATCTTCCATGAAAGTTACGTACTCATCATTGTTGTAAGTTCCAGAGATTTTAGACTTATGGATACTATCTTTATCAATAGCAACTTTAATTTCTCCAGTTTCTAAGATAAATGGAATAGGTCCATTAGCACCTTGTAATATTAATGTGTGGAAAGCTGGTTCAGTAACTTTTCCTTTTATTTCAAATTTTCCGTTTTCAACTTTTACTGTATCAAGAGAAACTGGCATTCTTGTAGCAGGATCCTGACCTTGTAAGATAATCGTTTTTCCATTTTCAATCCCTGTAGCAGTACCAGTAATAAGGTATTCTCCATCTTTAACTTTACTGCAAGAAATGATAGCTGCAGAAGCTGTAAGTACAAAAAGTATTTTTTTCATTATAAAAAATTAATTAGTTAATTGATTTGTGCAACAAAAGTATCTAAAATTATAAAACATATAGAATTTTGTAACCTAAAATTTTGTTATAGTTTTTTTTGTTCTAATCGTCCTAAAATCAAGGGGTTTGTTGCTTTTATTTGATTTAAAACTCTTATTTGATTTTTGTTTCTAATGTGAAGATAGGATTTTTATAATAATAATGTATAGAAAAAGCACTCTGTAAAAAGAGTGCTTTCTGTAATATTGTAGTCTAAAAACTATTCTTGGTTTGTTTTCTTTCTCCAAGTAAAAGCATTTAAAATATGTCTTTTTGCAAATCTTGCAGGAGAATCAGCATTTACCATTTTCACGTAAGTTGCTTTAGGAACACTGATGTATTCGTAAACACTTCCGTTAGAAAAGTCAATAATTAAACGTCCTTCAACAAATTTAAAATCTGTAATAGAACAAGTTGTAATTGTTTCTGTATACTCAGGTAAATTAAGTTTGATAGTATCAGGGTGAATACTTACTAAAAAGTGGTAAGCTTCGATAATCGTTTTGCTTTTTTCTTCTGCTTCTTTTAAACCAGCTTCATTTCCCACAAATTTATCAGGATGAGATTCTTTCATCGCATTACGATAAATTGTCTTTAAATCTTTTAACTCTGCAGTTTTTTCTACGTTTAGTAACTTGCGGTATTCAACTATTTTTTTCATAAATAAAAGGTAACTACTTGTCTATTAGTTTGAAATCGTTTTGTTTTAGTTCAAATCGACAAATTTTTTGCAAAGGTACACTTTTTTTTAACTTTTCAGTTTTGAAGCAAAAAATATTGAGAAAAGTTAACTGTAAGTTTATTTAACCGCAAAGTGCGCTAAGAGTTACGCAAAGAACGCTAAGAAATTTATTTAAGATTATATATAAAACCAAAGTTCGCAAAGCTTTGTATAAATAAAACTTTGCGAACTTTGCGTACCTCTTTGGGTTCTTTGCGGTAAAACTTAACTATTCCAACAAAAAACAAAAAACTTGAAACCTGAAACAAAAAAAAACTATTCCGGCTTATGATTCGCTTTATCGAAGTTCCTTGATTTTTTAGGATATTTATCGTAGCTCATGTCGCTTGGATTTTCAATAACAGACTTTATGGTAATCCAATCTCCAACCTCAAATTTAGCCTGAACCATTTTGTAGTCTAAAAGATATTCGCCACAAAAATAGTTGTTGTTTTCATCTTTTTCGATTATACCGGTAAAAACTCCTTTTTGCGGCATTTTTTGTTCTGTATCTTTAGACATGATTTTATGTTTTGAATTAAAGAGCAAAGGTAAGCAATTTAGGTTTGTTTTAGGGAGTTCGTCGTAATCTGAGTATATTTGCAGCATGCAGAAAAATTTTAAGCCACATCCTAATTCTTTTAAAAATACATTTTGTGCTTTTAATGAAGTACTTCCAGATTCAATTCAAGGATTGAAAAAACAATTTGAAAGCAAAGCAGGAAGTTCGTATTACTATACCGAAGAAGGAATGTACCGCGTTTCGAATCATTGGGGAAGATTGGCCAATAGCAAATGGCGTTTAATTGCCCGAAATCCAGAAACGGAATCAAAAACTAAAATTGGTTTTGCAAAATGGACAGAATTTTATCCTGATAATGCCGAAGAAAAGCTCTATTATATTAAAGCCGATTTTGAAAACAACCTTGCCAATTACGAGCACAAAAATAATCCTGAATATGACGGAAAAGCAGTTTTAAGAACGAGTTCTGAAACCACAAAACGGTTGAAACAGATTAGAAACCTACAGCAGCTGACCAATTGGGCAAAACATTTTGACTATGACGATATTGATGATTTGCGAAAACAAATTATCAACGAATTGATTTTTACTGAAAAAACGTTAGAACAAATTAAAAGAGAGGTGTAATGGGACGTAATAACGAAAAGAACATCAAAAAGCACAACGACAAATTGCACAAAGCGCAGGCAAAAGCCAAACAAGCCGAAATTGCAAGAAAAGAAAAATTAAAGGAAATCGTAAAGAAATTCAACGAAAGTAAAGAGTAAATATAAGTTGCCACGAATTTCACGAATTAGCACGAATTTTATTTAAAATCTGTGTTCAATGCAAATTAAAAATTAGTGAAAATTGGTGTAATTCGTGGCAAAAAATAAAACACAAAACCATATGAATTCAAAATTCGAAACACTAAAAGCAAACGTACAGGAAATCATCGATTTGATTGCTGCGAAAAAAGATAGAGAAGCAAACAACAAATTATTGGAAGTAAGCGAAACATTAGACGAAATGATTGATTTTGCTGAAGAAGATGAAGAAGTGCGAGAAATTACTCGTTACCAGGTTTTGCTAAATCAGCTTCACGTTAAAATTAATGGAGAAGAACCAGTTGATGGAGAGTAAAAAATGTTTCTGCGACTCAGGATTGCCTTTTGGAAATTGCTGTGAATTGTATTTAAGTGGTAATCAAAAAGCCCCTTCGGCATTAGCTTTAATGCGATCAAGATACTCGGCATATGCCACGCATAACGCCGATTATTTAATGGAAACGACTTATGTTTCAGAAAGAAAATATTATTCTAAACCTGAAATATTGAGATGGGCAGTTTCTAATAAATGGCAAAAACTTGAGATATTAAGTTTTACAGAAAACACAGTAGAATTCAAAGCTTACTTTTTAGATTCAGACAATAAACCACAAGTGCATTATGAATTTTCTACTTTTAAATTCGAAAATGGCGCTTGGTATTATTTGGACGGAAAGTTTGAATAATTATTATATCTAACACTGTTAGTTGAGATTTTTGGTTAAATATTTTAACTAAAAATTAATAAACGATTCGTTTTTCATAATTCCAAAAAGATGTAATTTTAGATTTATGAAAAACGAATTTAAAAAAGGCTTTTATTTTAAGACTTACGAAGCTCCTTTTCAGTCTCCGTTTGACAAACTTTTTACGATTTTTAAAGAGTTGATCACTCATACTTCGGGTGATTTTGATGAAGCCATCAACTGGCTTCGGGAACTGGACAAAGAATACAAACTTACCGACGAAAATTATACTATTGACGATTTTATCGAGGACCTTAAGAAAAAAGGATACATAAAAGATGAAGTAAAAGGCGATGGAAGTTCTGGTTTTGGCATTACAGCAAAAACAGAAAGAGCGATCAGGCAGCAGGCTTTAGACCAGATTTTTGGAAACTTGAAAAAATCTGGAAACGGAAATCATAAAACAAAATACGCTGGAAGTGGCGATGAGCACACAGGAGAATTCCGTGAATATAATTTTGGTGACAGTCTAGAAAGAATTTCGTTAACTGAAAGTCTTCGAAATGCTCAGGTTAATAATGGTGTCGAAAGTTTTATGCTAACTGAAAACGATTTGATCGTAGAAGATGCTCAGTACAAAGCACAAATGAGCACGGTTTTAATGATCGATATTAGTCACAGTATGATTTTGTATGGCGAAGACCGAATTACGCCTGCAAAAAAAGTTGCCATGGCATTAGCTGAGTTAATCACAACAAGATACCCAAAAGATACGTTAGATATATTGGTTTTTGGTAATGATGCCTGGACAATTCCGATTAAAGATTTACCGTATTTGCAAGTTGGTCCGTATCATACCAATACGGTTGCTGGTTTGCAATTGGCGATGGATATTTTGCGCAGAAAGCGAAATACCAACAAGCAGATTTTTATGATTACGGATGGAAAGCCAAGTTGCGTTCGCGAACGTGATGGTTCTTATTATATGAATAGTAACGGTTTAGATGAATATATTGTCGATAAATGCTACACACAAGCGCAGCAGGCAAGAAAATTACACATTCCGATTACGACTTTTATGATTGCCAGAGATCCATATTTACAGCGTTTTGTGAATCAGTTTACAGAAGCCAATCAAGGAAAAGCATTTTATACCGGAATTAAAGGTTTGGGTGAAATGATTTTTGAAGATTACGAAGCGAATAGGAAGAAGAGGATTAAGTAGAGTTGCTAAGGTTCTAAGATACTAAGGTTTCTTTGCATCTGAATATACCTTGCGTATATTGTAGAGACGCACCGCAGTGCGTCTAATTAGGTTCAAAGGTTTCGTAAGCAATATAATATAAAAGTTCTGTATATCGTAGAGACGCACTGCAGTGCGTCTACACACAGTAATGACACAATATTTGTCATTAAAAATAAATAACAAAAACTATATTTCAACACAATGGAAATAAATACTATAAAGACATTAGGTCAATTAAAAGCCGCTGGATATAAAAGTACAAGCATTAAAGATGAGTTGCGAAATAATCTTCGTGAAAAAATCAAATCGGGAAAACCTGTTTTTGAAGGCGTTCATGGATTTGAGAATACTGTAATTCCAGAATTGGAACGCGCAATTCTATCTCGTCATAATATTAATTTGCTTGGACTTCGCGGACAGGCAAAAACACGTTTGGCACGCAAAATGGTCGAATTATTAGACGAATATATTCCGTTTGTGGAAGGTTCAGAGATTAATGACGATCCGTTAAATCCGATTTCTCGTTTTGCGAAGGATTTAATTTCTGAAAAAGGAGATGAAACACCAATTTCGTGGTTGCACAGAAGTGAACGTTTCTTCGAAAAATTGGCAACTCCAGATGTAACGGTTGCCGATTTAATTGGTGATGTTGACCCAATTAAAGCTGCAAATTTAAAGCTGTCTTATGCAGACGATCGTGTAATACACTTCGGAATGATTCCGAGAGCGAATCGCTGTATTTTTGTTATTAATGAATTGCCAGATTTGCAAGCCAGAATTCAAGTAGCGTTATTCAATATATTGCAGGAAGGTGATATTCAGATTAGAGGTTTCAAATTGAGAATGCCTTTAGATATGCAATTTGTTTTCACTGCAAATCCAGAAGATTATACCAACAGAGGAAGTATTGTAACACCTTTAAAAGATAGAATTGGTTCTCAAATTTTAACGCATTATCCAGAAAGCATTGAAATTGCCAGAACGATTACAGAGCAGGAATCTAAATTAGATCAAAATCAGACCGATGTTGTGTATGTTCCGAGTTTAGCGAGAGATATTTTAGAACAAATTAGTTTTGAAGCTCGTGAAAGCGAATACATCGATAATAAAAGTGGTGTGAGCGCGAGAATGAGTATTACGGCGTTTGAAAATTTAATTAGTACAGCAGAACGCCGAGCTTTAATTTCTGGAGTTGATAAAACTACATTACGTTTATCAGACTTTGTGGGAATCATTCCAGCAATTACAGGAAAAGTAGAATTGGTTTATGAAGGAGAGCAGGAGGGAGCCGATGTTGTAGCTGAAAGCCTGATTGGGTCTGCGATTCGAACATTATTCCCTGAATATTTTCCTAAAATAGAAAAGCTGGAAAAACCAGACGAAAAGACGCCATATTCTGATATTGTAGAATGGTTTTTCGCGGAAAGCGGTTTCGAATTATTAGATGATGCTTCAGATAAAGAATATAAAAGTATTTTGGATGAAGTAGCGCCTTTAGATGATTTATTGAAAAAATATCAGCCGCAATTGGCAAAAGAAGATGTGTATTTTATGAAAGAATTCATTCTTTGGGGATTGGTAGAATACAGAAAGTTGAGTAAAGACCGTTTTGCAAAAGGAAATCAGTTTAGAGATATTTACGGAAGCTATATCAGTAAATTCTAAAAAATGATATTAAGATTTTTTAACACATAGAAACATAGTTTTTGCAAACTGAGAAAAAGGCGTTTCACTAATTTAAATTCACATAGCTATGTGTTAAAGCTAGCTTTTTTTGTAATCTTAAACAGAAGCATTAAAATCTATGTTTCTATGTGTTTAAATTAAATTTTATTGAATTTGTATTAAAACTTAATCTGGTCTAATCGGTTTTTCAAAACCGGTTGGACCTTTTTGTTTTGAATAGTTTACTTTTACAATCCAAAAATAAATTTATGTTATTCCTTATATTAAGTATTCTTTGCAGTGTAATTGTGGGTGTTATTTTCAAAATATCTAGAAAATATAATGCTAATCCATCACAGATTATTTCGTTTAATTACATTGCTGCGATTACGCTTTGTTACTTTACTTTTGCGCCAGATCTAAATGCATTAGACAATAATGCGCCATTAGAAATCTACACTTCTGTTGGAATTTTACTTCCAATATTATTTCTGTTTTTAGCACTTTCTATAAAGTATATGGGAATTGCAAAGACAGATGCTGCACAAAGATTATCATTGTTTATTCCGATTTTGGCGGCTTGGGTGTTATTTAATGAAGGATTTAATACTTATAAAGTTATTGGAGTTTTAGTTGGTTTTGCGGCACTTTTATTCATCTTAAAAAAGCCGTCAGACAACGCAGAAAACAAATGGATTTATCCAGCAACAGTTTTACTTGGATTTGGAATTATAGATATTCTTTTTAAGAAAATAGCTTTATATACTGTCGTTCCTTATACAACATCTTTGTTTTTTGTCTTTCTAATTGCTTTTGCTGTTTCTATTCTAATAGTGATTTACAAGTTCTTTATAGGAAAAGAAAATTTTGTTTTAAAAAGCATTCCTTTCGGAATATTGGTCGGCGTTTTTAACTTCGGAAATATATTGTTCTATTTAAAAGCTCATAAAGCATTTGCAGAGAATCCATCAACTGTTTTTGCGGGAATGAATATGGGCGTAATTATTTTAGGAACTCTTATTGGTGCTTTTTTCTTCAAAGAAAAGCTTTCCAAAATCAATATTTTAGGTTTGTTTTTGGCTCTTATAGCAGTTGTTTTCATATTTTTATCGCAATTACAGTAATTTTTTTTAGTTCATAACCCTTTAGTTTACAGTTGTTTTTGTAAGCGAACAGAAAATATTTAAAATTAACTCTACTAATTCTATAGAATTTATAAATATATTTTTGTAGCTTTGTCTCAACAATGAAAAACTATAGTCAAAATATAAGAACGTCTTTTCCATGCAGCTTTGCGATGTGCTGTATGATGAATCACGTTTTGAAATGGCGTTAATAGAGAAAGTACTTGTTAGTTATTTTTTTTTAGCCTTTCATTGCACCATGAAAGGCTTTTTTTTGAATCGTTAAAAAATCACGATATGAGAACCAACAGAAATATGAAAATTTTGATGCGCCGCTGCCTAATAAAGATTCCGTGTTGCAGCTAATGGACAGCATAAAATAGACATGATCTTCAGAGAGAAGATTGATAAACATAAAAAATAACCCAAACCTAAAACTATATAGTATGAGCTCAGAAATTATAAAACATAATCCGTTTCAATCGATGATTGATCGCTTTAATATCGCTGCAGATATTTTGAATTTAGATGATTCAATTAAACAAAAACTACAGCGCCCAGAAAAACAAATTACAGTGAATTTTTCTATTACTTTAGATAATGGAAACGTTCAAAACTTTGAAGGATATCGCGTAATTCACAACACGGCTTTAGGGCCTTCAAAAGGAGGAATTCGCTATGATACGGCTGTAAATTTGGATGAAGTAAAAGCACTTGCCGCCTGGATGACCTGGAAATCTGCTGTAACTGGAATTCCTTTTGGTGGAGCAAAAGGCGGCATTATTTGCGATCCGAGAAATCATTCTAAAACTGAATTAGAAAAAATTACGAGAGCTTATACCAAAGCTTTGTCTGATATTTTCGGACCAGAAAAAGATGTCCCAGCACCAGATATGGGGACGGGTCCAGACGAAATGGGATGGCTAATGGATGAGTTTTCAATACTGCACGGAAGACCAATTCATGCGGTTGTTACAGGAAAACACTTGCATTCTGGAGGATCTCTAGGCAGAGTAGAAGCTACTGGAAGAGGAGTAAGCATTATTACGCTTTTGGCACTTGAAAAATTAAAAATCAGACCTGCAAGAGCTACTGCAGCGATCCAGGGATTTGGAAATGTTGGATTGCATTCTGCCTTATTTCTGCATGAAAAAGGAGTAAAAATTGTAGCGGTAAGCGATGTTTCGGAAGCATTTTACAATCCGAACGGGATTAATATTCCAGAACTTATTTTGTATTACAATTTGAATAATAAAACTATAAAAGGTTATCCGAATTCGGTTGCGATAAAACATGAAGATTTATTGCTTTTAGATGTTGATGTTTTGATTCCGGCTGCAAAAGAAGATGTTATTACGCAGAAAAATGCTGGAGATATTCAAGCCAGAATTATTATTGAAGGCGCCAATGGGCCAGTTGCTTCAGATGCAGATCAGATTTTGCATGATAAAAACATATTAGTTGTTCCTGATATTTTGGCCAATGCAGGCGGTGTTACCGTTTCTTATTTCGAATGGCTTCAGAATTCGCTTTTGGAGTCTTGGAGAATCAGCCAGATTAATAAGCGTCTGGAGGATATTTTAGAGAAAGGTTTTGAAACTGTTTTTAGAGTGGCAGTAAAACACAACGTAACGCCTCGCATTGCTGCTTATATTATTGCTTTGAAAAAAGTAGCCGAAACACAATCGGTTAAAGAAGTGGCGCTGGAAGCTCCTTTGTTTAAGCAGAATTAAATCAGGTTTACTTCGTAAAAGATCATTTTCGTTGATTGCGTTTTTTGTCTGCTAAAAACGTAATTGATGGAAATGTCTTTTTCGTTTGATTTATTAAAAGAGAAGAAAATTTTAAACACATAGAAACATTCCCGATGGCTATCGGGATTGCAAGTCTGGAAAAAGACGTTTCACTAATTTTAATACACATAGCTATGTGTTAAAGCTTGCTTTTTTTGTAATCTCAAGTAGGACAGAAACAATAAAAATCTATGTTTCTATGTGTTATAATTAAATTACTTAATACATAATTTTTAGAATCGAAAAGTATCATATTAAATGAAAAACATCAATTTTCTAGCATTTGCTATGCCAGCCTTTTTTCTTTTTTTGTTTTTAGAATATAAGCTTGCTCAACGCAGAAAAAAGCCTGAAATTTTTAATTACGAAAGTTCCGTTTCTAATATCTCGATCGGAATTGCAGAGCGCTTGATTAACCTATTTGTTGCGGCCAGTTTTTATCAGCTGTATTATTTGATTTATGACGATTATAGAATATTTGAGATTCCGAGTAATGCCTTAGTTTGGTTTGCACTGATTCTTGCAACCGATTTTGTCTGGTATTGGTATCATCGATTAGGACACGAAGTCAATTTTTTCTGGGCTGCGCATATTGTGCATCATCATAGCGAAGAGTTTAATTTTACGGCTGCGGCTAGAATTACGACCTTTCAAGCTATTATTAGAACAGGATTTTGGTGTGTTTTGCCTTTAATTGGTTTTCATCCAAGTATGGTCATTACAATGCTTATTGTTCATGGCGCTTATTCTTTCTTTACACATACACAGCTTATCGGAAAGATAAAATGGTTGGAATATGTTTTTGTAACACCTTCTGTTCATGGAGTGCATCATGCTTCTGACGAAAAATATCTCGATAAAAATTACGGCGATATGTTTACTTTTTGGGATCGCCTTTTCGGGACTTTCCAAACCGAAGAAGAAAAACCAAAATACGGTTTGACCCATCCTTTGAAAAGCTACAGTTTCTTATGGCAACATTTTCATTATTACTTCGAAATTTACGAATTATGGAAACGCTCCAGTGGATTCAAAGCCAGATGGAATGCTATCTTCGGAAGTCCAGCCGATATGGATCAAGATATTCGCCCAATTCTCGAAAAACGTTTTCTGCAAGATAAAACAGCTCCAAACCAACGACTTCGGTTTAAGAATTACCTTTATATTCAATTAGGGTTTTGTACGTTTATTTTAACCATTTTTACCTATTATTTTGATTATTTAGAAAGCTACGATAAAATATTTGTGCTTTCGCTAGTTATTATAACTTTAATAAACTGTGGTGCTTTGCTAGAACAGCGAAAATGGATTTATTATCTCGAATATACCCGTTTAGCCATGATTTCAACATATTTTCTATATGAAGAAGATTTAATTGCATTTTTCTTCGTTCCAATTGCTGTTATGATTTTTGCTGAGCAACTGTTTTCATTGAGCAAGATTTATCAGAGTACCATTTTGCAGTTGGAGTCTGCTGAATAATTTTTTTCTGCCACGAATTCTCGAATTATTTTTTTATTATCTATTCGTGTAATTATTACGCATAAATTTCACGTATCATTTTAAACAAAAATTCGTGAATTGCTTCGCCAGTCGCTATCGCTCGAGTCGTGGCTAAAAAAAAACTTAGAATCTTAGCATCTCAGAACCTTAGCAACTTAAATTGTCTTTATCTCCATAATCTTCTGTTCAAAAGTATCTTTAAAATCAGATTTGCTTTTAATTCTGGTTTTGTATGTATAGATTGTAGCTACAGAAAGTTCCAGAAATTCTGCCATTTGGCTGCTGTCTTGAATTCCTAATCTGTACAAGGCAAAAATTCGCAATTCGGTATTTAAAAGTTCACCTTTTTTGACAATGCATTTATGATCGTTTGGAAACAATTTATTGAAATCGGTTACGAATGTTGGGAACAATTTCAAGAAGATTTCGTCAAACTGATGAAACAGATTTTCACGTTCTTCTTTTACATTATAGCGTTTTAAACTCGCAATAACTTCATCGGTTTTTTTGGTAATGATTTTATGCAACGTACTTTTCTGAATATGGTCTATTTTATTAATGAAAGCCGAAGTTGCTTTGATAAAATAGGTAATATATTCTTCTTTAATGGCATTAGCTTCACTTAAGCTCACATTCATTTCCTGCAATTGCAAATAAGAATCGGCCATGATTTTTCTCGCTTTATTTTTCTCTTTTAATTGTTTGAAAATGATGCCAAGAAAAACAAAAATAATAACCGTTAAGATCGTCAAGAGAATAATAATCTTCTCGAGTTTATCATTCTTATCTTTTACATTATTAAGCTGTGCTTTTTCAATAATGGGCAAAATCGATGAAATCTCAATTTTTCGGTGTCTGGCATTATAAAAAGTAGCATCATCCATTGCGATATTGATGTATTCGTTTGCTTTATCCAAATAGCCCATTTTAAAAAGTTCATTGGCTAAATTTCGAAGTGCAACAGTTTCTTTCGTCGCATTTTTAACATCTGCAATGGCAGCAAGAGCCAGATACTGAATGGCTTTTTTGGTATAACCTCTTTCAGAATAAATATAGCCGAGACTTGATGTAGCAATTCCGTAGTAATCCGGAGGCAGATTATAGTTGTTTATCCAGTAGCTGAAAGCAAATTCGGCACCTCGCCAGTCTTGCTGTTTCAGGCGCTTTAAACTTTCTGCTGCCCAATACTCATTGGTATTGGTTCCGATTAATTCTAAAGCTTTCTTTAAGAAATGATTTCCCTGCTGTACATAATGAATATTAAAACGCTGATCACGGTTGTAATCGGCTAAATCATAATAAGCACGGGCTTTGATGTTGTAATACTCAAATTTGTTTTTGAGATCCAGTTTGGTATCATCAATAACATTTAAAGTATCAATCGCTTCTTTAAAAAGTCCAGAAGATAGAAGCACAAAACCTTCTTTGATTCGGCTTTTAGATAAATACTTCGGATCTTTTAAAATTTTTGCCTTGATTTTGGATTGTTCCAAATAATAATAAGCCGAGTCGTATTTAAAAGATTTGTATTCATCAAACAAAGACATATAACAGTTGTACAGTTCTTCATTATTCTGACTAAGGGTAAACTTCGATACATTTTTCTTTAAAGCTTCAATTTTTCGATATTTCTGTTTCAGGTAAATCTCTTTCTTTAAGAGTACCTGATCTAATTCTTCCAAATAAGGATTTGTCTCTTTCGCAGTAAGAGAAAAACCGCCCAAGAAGAAAAGCAGCATCAATATTCTTTGCATGATTTTGTTTTGGTTTAGGGAAAAGGTTGGTTGATAGATATAGTTAGTTAATTCGTTTTAAAATTAAGAATAAGTTTGAGATTAAGCTAAACCTGTTTTTCAAGAATCTTGTAAAATGTTTAATAACATAGCCTTTAAAGGGGATTTTCGGAGTGAAAATAAGCTGTAAATGTTAAAAACAGGTAATTTATTTGCAATTATACAATAAAAACTAGTTATATATATGCATAGTGAAAAAAATATGCTCATTATTTTTCATATTGTCATTTTTACCATATAAAAATCGCCTGTTTTTATCTCAACAGCATCTTGATTTTTTACTTAGATGTAAAATTATAAGTAATTGGTAATTAGTTCGTTGTGTTTTTTATTGTTTGAATTTCATCTTGATTTTTCTCAGATTTTTTTTTTAGGATTTATTTAACGGCTAGTTTCGCTGTATCCTTTTGAAGGGGATAACAAACTAACAAAAACCAAAAATTTATGAAATGTAAAAGTCTTTATTGGCTAGCTTTTATGATGTGTTTTTTTGCAATCGGATGCGATAACACAGATGACGGAAGCTACGTAGAACCGATTACCCTTTATGAAAAAGTAAACGGAAATTGGGGATTAACAAATCTGAAAATGGTTGATGAAGTTGCGAAAGCAAATAATATCGAACCGAACGAAGAAAACTTGAGTACTTACTTTAACTACGAAGATTTTAAAATCAAATTTAACGTAGATGAAAAGAACAATCCAACAAGTTATGAAGTAACTGGAGATGTCCCTCCGTTATTTGCTCCTAAAGGATATTGGGCATTAAGTTCAGATTTTCAGCAGACCAACGGTATTGGAACAAAAATCTACTTGTACAGCGATGCGCAAAGAACGCAAAAAACAGATGAATTGATACTGGCTTCAGTTCCAGGTAAAAACAAAGAAATGCAGATTCAATTGGTGCATTCTTCTGGCGGTGTTGCTTTCACGTCTTATGTGTTTAAATTAAATGCTATTAATTAAAAAGTAATATGAAAAAGTTTATATATACAATTTTACTTGCCTTGTTGATGGCTCCTAATTTTATTCAGGCACAAGAAGCTGCTGGAGCTGTGGGGCCAATATCATCATTTCCTGTTATTTACAAATATGATGAACAAGTTACTTGGTATTTTGATATGTCGGCATCGACATTTGCTGAAACAGAAGATTTATACATTTGGATCTGGTCTCCATCTGAACCAGATGCTGGACACTGGGAAAATTCTTCGGACTTTGCAAAACTGAAATACGAAGGAAACAGAATATGGAGTTTTACTTTAACTCCGACAGTTTATTTTTCTAAAACTCCAGATCAAATTGCTAAGAGTGATGGATTCTGGTTTCGTTTAAAAAACAAAAATGGATCTAAACAAAGTGATGTTGCCAATGTGCCTTATACTGATTTTTCATCTTTTTATACTTCAGGTGAATTATTTAGATCATATCCAACAAAACCATTAATCGATAAACCGGTAAGTATTGTGTTCAATGCAAATCTTAATCCTGCATTCGCTGGTACTCCAAGTGTACATATGCATGGCGGTTTGAATGATTGGGCTATTCAGCAAATGTATGAAGCCGCAAAACCAGAAATTGCAGAAAAAACAAAATTGAAAGATTTAGGTAACGGTTTTTATAAAATGGATTTTATTCCTAAACAGTACTTCAATGCGCCAGATGATTTTGTAATGGAAAAGATAAATTTTCTAATGGTTGCAGAGAATTGGACAGCAAATTCTGGCGATCAGGTTATTTACGCAGGAGAATTTGTTCCGCCACCGCCGCCAAGTTTTGCTTTCTTTCCATCACAAATCAGCCAAAAAGATTTTCTTGGAATGTCAAGAAAAAATAACGAAGCAGGTGTAAACAAATTAATCTACACGATTACAGCTGGACCAAAAACAATTTCTGGTGAGTTTACTGGAGGAACTGCAGAAATTAAAGGTTTTGTCAATTTAGTTTCGGAGCTAAACGGAGTTACAGGTTTAAGTGAAATCCATGTTTTGGTAAAAGACAATAAAGACAAAACGATTTCGGATACGACGATTCCGCTTAAAACTTTAGATAAATAATCACTATTAAATTAAAACACCAATTCTAATGAAATGAGCATAACCGAAAAGGTGGTCGTAAAACCAATAGTTGATATGCGAATTACATATGACAGATAAAAAACAATTAAATAGTTTCATATGAATAGTAAAAATACAAAAAGCGTCCTGCATCAAATGTGGACTGCTAAAGGAGCGGTATTGATGATTTTTATGCTTTTTCTTTCTGCCAGCACTTTCGCGCAGACGAAAAAACAGATCTCAGGAACCGTTTATGACAATACGGGTACGGTATTGCCGGGAGCTGCTATCATTGAAGTAGGAACAAAAAACGGAACTACAACAGATTTTGATGGTAAATTTAGTCTTCAGGTAGCCGTAGGAGGTGCAATTGAAGTTTCGTTTATCGGATCGACAACACAAAAAGTTCAAATTACAGGAAGTACTTCTAATCTTGAGGTGCGTTTGCAAAATGACGGATATACTTTAGCTGAAGTTCAGGTAGTTTCTGTAGGTTACGGAAAAGTGAAAAAATCAGATTTAACTGGAGCAATTTCTACAGTTGGAGCAGATGATTTAGTAAAAGGAACGATTTCTTCTACAGAACAGGTTTTACAAGGAAAAGTAGCAGGATTGAATATTATTCGTCCTTCTGGAGATCCAGCGGCAGGTTCTACAATCCGTCTTCGTGGAGGAACTTCTTTAACAGCTAGCAACAGTCCGTTAATTGTTGTGGATGGTATTGCAGGTGTTGATATTAACGTAGTTCAGCCTTCAGATATTAAATCGGTTGACGTTCTTAAAGATGCTTCGGCAACTGCAATTTATGGTTCTCGTGGAGCAAACGGGGTAATCATGATTACAACAAAATCTGGAACAAAAGGAGTTTCTGTAGTGTACAGCGGATTATCTAGTGTTGGATATGTTAATGATAATTTAGATTTATTATCTGCAAATCAATGGAGAGGTTATGTTCGTCAGAACGGAATTGCTGATGCAGTAGATTATGGCGCAAATACAAACTGGCAAAAAGCAATCGAGCAAACAGCAATTTCTCAGTCACATACTTTAAGCATCAATTCTGGAAAAGCAGACAGTGGTTTTAGAACTTCACTTTCTTACTTAAACAATGAAGGTGTTATTAAAAAATCTGGTTTAGAGAGATTAAGCGGAAATGTTAGTGCTTACCAATTTCTTGGAGATAACAAAGAAGTGAAATTTGATATGGGATTATTTGCAAACATTGACAAATGGCACCCAATCGATTACAGAATTTTTGAAAGAGCTTACAACTTAAACCCAACAATTCCGGTTTACGATGCAAATGGAGATTTTAGTGTTGTAACAGGAAACCTTTACCAAAATCCAGTTGAGATTTTAACCAACAGAACTTTTGACAACGAAAGACACAGACTTTTAGGTTATTTTAAAACTGATGTTAAATTCTTAAATGACTTTACTGCAACAGCAAATATTTCGTTAGAGCATAATGCTGTAAAAGGAGGAACTTATAAACCATCTTATGCTGTTATGGAAGGACAGACTGAAGGCGGTTTTGCACAAAGAACGTATGCAGAATACACAAATGCACAAGGAGAGCTTTATGTAAATTATAGCAAAATTATTGATAAACATAATATTAGCGCTTTGGCTGGTTATTCTTATCTTGAAAATATCTATGAAGGTTTTGGAGCACAAAGAGGCGGATTTGTAACAGATGCTTTTAGCTACAATAATTTAGGAGCTGGTTACAATTATCGTTTAAGCGATGTGTATTCATACAAAGGAAAATCAAATTTAGTTTCTTTTTATGCTCGTGCTAACTACGGTTACGATGGCAAGTATTTATTGACAGCAACTGTAAGACGTGACGGATCTAGCCGTTTTGGAGAAAATAATAAATGGGGAACTTTTCCATCTGCTTCTGCTGCTTGGAGAGTTTCTAACGAAGAATTCATGGAATCTTCAAAAGGATGGTTAGACAACTTAAAATTAAGAGTAGGTTGGGGGATCACAGGAAACCAAGATGGAATTGGTGAGTACAAATCACTTTCTATCTTAGGAGTTGGAAACGATAGTTACTACGATCCAGTTACTAAAACTTGGAGTTTGGCTTATTCTCCAAAACAAAACCCAAATCCTGATTTGAAATGGGAGTCTACAGAACAAATTAACGTTGGTTTCGATTTTGGTCTTTTCAACAGAATTACAGGATCTTTTGAATGGTATTCTAAAACAACAAAAGATTTATTATACACTTACGAAGTGCCTCAACCACCATATTTAGTGGGAACAATGTTGGCAAACGTTGGAGAAATGTCAAACAAAGGGGTAGAGTTAACTTTGAATGCTGACATTATAAGAGGAGATAAATTCAATTGGAATGCTAATTTAACTCTTGGACATAACGTTCAGAAAATTGAAAAACTTTCTAACCCAACTTATAAAACAGATGTTATCTACAGCGGATCGCTTCATGGCTTAGCAGGTATGTCTGGACAATATTCTCAAATTATTGCCGAAGGATATCCTGTTGGAACTTTCTGGGGATTCAAAAACGCAGGTTTAGATCCTAACGGAAAAATACAGTATTACAATGCTGCAGGACAAGTAGTAGATGAAAGCGCTTTGGTTGATGCAGACAAAACAGATTTAGGAAACATTCAGCCAGATTTGACATTAGGTATCGGAATGAATTTTACATACGGAAATTTTGATCTTGGACTTTCAGGATACGGAATGTTTGGACAAAAAGCTTTAAATGCTACAAATATGATGTTGAATGATCCAACTAGATTGCCAGCTTATAATGTGCCAGATGCTTTCTTAAGCAGCGGTATTACTTCTGCGCCAAAGTATTCTGATTACTGGATCGAAGATGCTTCTTTCTTCAGACTTCAGACCTTAACTTTTGGTTATACTTTACCATTGAAATACAAAAAATCTAAAGTTAGAATGTATGTAATGGGCGAAAACTTATTTGTAATTACAGGTTACAAAGGTGTAGATCCAGAGATTGGTTTAAATGCTCAGGACGGAATCGGTCAGACTGGAGTAATGGATCAAACTGGTTTGGCAGCTCCTGGAATTGACAGATACAACAATTATCCTCGACCAACTACTATTTCTGTTGGATTAAATTTTACGCTGAATAACTAAGCGAATTGATAACCAAAAAATATTAACAATGAAAATCAAAATAACAGCAGCAATACTTTTAAGCATGCTTTTTACAGTATCTTGTACTGATTTGGACGAGCAGCTGTATGATCAGGTAGAAGATGGAAATTTCGGAAATACAACCAAAGAAGTTGATGCGCTGGTAGGTGGGGCTTATTCTTCTTTAAGAGGATTCTCCGATGCAATCTCTAATAATTTTCCAACTTGCGAATATGTTTTCTTTTTGAATGAAGTAGTTTCAGACGAAGCTACAATTCCGACAAGAGGCACAAACTGGTACGATGGAGGGCAATACCAAGATGCGCAAAAACATACTTGGAAATCAGATAATAGAATGATTCTTTCGGCTTGGCGTTACAACTATACCGGAATCGCTAAAATCAACGCAATTATCTATCAAATCAATAAATCGTCTCTTAGCGATAAATCGAAAGAACCGATTTTTGCCGAATTAAAAGCGCTTAGAGCCTATTACTATTACAATCTTTTAGATCTATTCGGAAATGTGCCAATTGTAACCAATTTTGAAGATACAGATCTTCCGACAAATTCAACAAGAAAACAAGTGTATGATTTTGTTGAAAAAGAATTGACAGACGCTATTCCGTTTTTAAATCCAAATGTGGTGTATTCTAAAATGACTAGAAATGTTGCATATTCTATTTTGGCTAGATTGTATCTTAATTCAGAAGCGTTTATCGGTCAGCCACGTTGGCAAGATTGTATCAATATGTGCCAAAAGGTTACAGGATACAGCTTGACACCAGATTTCTTTTCGAATTTCGTAACAGAAAATCAGACTTCGCCAGAAATTATCTTTGCGATTCCTTACGATTCAAAAGCAGGAACAGTTGGAAACTACATGAATTCAATGTCTTGCCATTACAGTCAAAATCTAGCTATTTCTGCAATCCCAAATAATTATCCTTGGAGTGCAAACGGAATGTGCGCACAGCCAGGAGTTTATTCTTCTTTTGCAGATACAGACAAAAGAAAAAAATGTATGCTAGAAGGCGATCAGATCAATCTTGCGACAGGAAGTGTCATTATTATGGGTAATGGAGATCCTCTTACTTATACAGAGAACCTAACAAGTCTTGAAGATGCAAAAGAAAATGAAGGTGTTCGTTTGCATAAATATGAAATGAAAGCAGGAGAACAATGGGAACGTGATCACGATTTTGTTTTAATTCGTTACTCAGAAATCTTAATGATGCAGGCAGAATGTTACGTTCGTTTAGGTTCGCCAGATTTAGCTAGACCATTTGTACAGCAAGTTGCGTCTCGTGCAGGTGAAGAATTGCCAACAACAATTGACCTTAAATTTATAGATCAAGAGTTATTGAAAGAATTCACATTTGAAGGAAGAAGAAGAACAGACAATATTCGTTTTGGAACATTCTTCGAGCCATGGTGGTCAAAAGGCACAACGGAAAAATACAGAGCAATTTTCCCAATTCCGAGTACTGTTTTAACTACTAATAAAAATCTAAAACAAAATCCTGGGTATCCAAATTAGGTTACTAGAATGTCAGTCTTCCATGTTGGTTAGTCGTGGAAGGCTGGCATGTTTTTAAAAGTTGCATTAAATAGATCTACAGTGCTTAAAATATATTTAACACATAGAAACATAGATTTTTATGTGTAAAAAGGAGAAGGAAAGAAACTAGTTTCTCACACATAGCTATGTGTATTTATATAAGTGAAACGCCTTTTTCTAAGTTTCAAAAGCTATGTTTCTATGTGTTTAAATTATTAAGTCTAAACAAAACAGTACATCAATATGAAAAGATATATCACATCGTTGGTTTTTGGCTTGATGAGCATTGTGATGGTTGCTGGATGCAGCAGCGATGACAAAGGCTCAGACCAACCAGTAGAACCAGAGAAAACAGACCCTGTTGCGATTGAGAAAACCAACAGCACCAAAATTTATATGCATTACATGCCATGGTTTGAAACCAACGAAAGCAGTGCCGATAAAAAATGGGGATATCATTGGACAATGGCAAACAAAAATCCGAACAACGTAGGAGCAAACGGCCGAAGAGAAATTGCATCGTACTATTATCCACTGATTGGCCCTTATCACTCAGGCGATAAAAATGTGATTGAAAATCATTTATTGTTGATGAAATATTCAGGAATTGATGGAATTCTGATTGATTGGTACGGCACTTACGATGTAAATGATTACGGAATGATCAAAGAAAATACAGATCAGCTTATTGAAATGCTGGATAAAGTAGGTTTAGAATATGCCATTGTATACGAAGATCGATTCTTGACAAATGTTGTCAATGCAGGAAAAGCAATTTCGGTAACCGGTGCAGCAAAAACAGATTTGGCTTATGTAGAAAAGAATTATTTTTCTGATGCTAATTATATCAAGATTAATGGCAAACCGCTGTTAATGAATTTTGGACCAATTGTTCTAAAGACCCCAGCTGAATGGACAAATGTCTTTAATACCTTGACAGCAAAACCTACTTTCTTGACACTTTGGGATCATTCTTCAATGGCAGGAGAAAATGCCTCAGGAGAATATGCTTGGGTATACAAAGACAACACTTATCTGACTAATTTTTATACCAACACCAAACCAAAATTAGGTGTGGCAATGGGAAGTGCTTATCCAGGTTTTAAAGATTTTTATGCAGCAGGCGGAGGTGGAGCAGCGATTGGATGGACAATAGAACATAACAATGGAGTGACACTTGATGAAACTTTGACTTTAGCAAAAAACGCCAATGTAAATTATCTGCAGCTGATTACATGGAATGATTTCGGAGAGGGAACTATGATTGAACCAACAGTTGAATTTGGATATTCTTTTGTCGAAAAAATAAAAGCTTTCGCTGGAGTAAAAAATACTGAAAGCGTATTTCCAGATATCAGCAAATTGTATGATTTACGCGTACAGAAAAAAGGAAATGTCGAGATCCAGAAAAAACTTGACCAAGCGTTTAATTATTTTGTTTCGATGCAGCCAGCAAAAGCAAAACAAATAATAAGCGAAATAAAATAGAGCTGTAATTAATACAATTTAAATAATGAAAAACAGAAAATATAGATACTGTCTTGTGGCTTTAGCATCAATGCTGGTTATGGCCTGCGGTACTAAAAAAACGTATAAAATCAGTTCTCCAGAAAAAATCTCTGAATTAACTTTTGAATTGACTCCTTCAGGACAGCCTCAATACAGTTTTTCTTCTAACGGAAAATCGGTTATTGAGCCGTCTCTTATGGGATTTGAATTTCAAGGTTTGGCTAAAATGACAGACGGTTTTGAAGTGGTTTCTACAGAAGAAAAAGCGGCAGATGAAACTTGGGAACAGCCTTGGGGCGAATTCAAAAAAGTAAGAGATCATCATAACGAACTGATTGTTCATTTAAAAGAAGCAAAAGGAGAGGAGCGTTTGGTTGATATCATTTTTAGGGTTTTTGATGATGGTGTTGGATTTCGTTACGAATTTCCAAAACAGCCTAATTTAGGAAAAGTGAAAATCTCTAACGAAGTGACGCAATTTACTTTTAAAGATAATAACGACGTTTGGTGGATTCCTGTTCATCGTGAAAACAGCTATTACGAAAGTGAATATCGCAAGACGTTAATGAGTAAAACCGATACAATTAATACTCCGGCGACTTTTGAAACCAAAGACAAATTGTATGTAGCCATTCACGAAGCGAACCTAACAGATTTTGCTTCAATGACGCTTTTAAAAACTACAGACAAACAATACAAAAGTGATTTGGTGCCATGGGCAGATGGTGTAAAAGTATATGCCGAAACACCTTTTAAAACGCCTTGGAGAACTATTGTTGTGGGGAAAAATCCTGGAGAAGTAGCAACTTCGACTATTATGTTAAATTTAAATGAGCCTTCAAAAATTGAAGATTTATCTTGGATTACACCTTCAAAATATATCGGAATCTGGTGGGGAATGCATTTAGAAAAATACACTTGGGGACAAGGTCCAAAACATGGAGCAACAACCAAAAACACAAAAGAATATATTGATTTTGCTGCCAAAAATGGTTTTGACGGAGTTTTAGTTGAAGGCTGGAATGAAGGCTGGGATGGCGATTGGACAGCAGACGGTTCTGCGTTTAGTTTTGTAAAAGCCTATCCAGATTTTAATTTGGAAGAAATCACCAAATATGCTGCCATAAAAAATGTTCGTTTAATTGGACATCACGAAACGGCTGGAGCAACCAAAAATTATGAAAGCCAATTGGAAGATGCTTTCAAATTGTATCAGAAAATGGGAGTAAACTCGGTTAAAACGGGTTACGTAAACAAATATTTGGATAAAAAAGAATGGCATGATAGCCAATATGGAGCACGTCATTACAGAAAAGTAATCGAAACGGCTGCTAAATATCATATCATGATTGATAACCACGAACCAATGAAGGGAACAGGTTTACAACGTACGTATCCAAACTTTATGTCACAAGAAGGCGGAAGAGGACAAGAATATAATGCATGGTCTGTAGATGGAGGAAATACACCAGAGCATTTAACAACTTTACCTTTTACAAGAATGCTTTCTGGTCCATTTGATTACACTCCGGGGAATTTCAATTTTGATTACAAAACTCCATCAGGAGCAAAAGTTCAGACCACTTTGGCAAATCAATTGGCATTATATGTTATTATTTTCAGTCCGTTGCAAATGGCTTCAGATTTACCTGAAAATTACGAAGGAAAGCCAGAGTTTCAATTCGTAAAAGATGTTCCGTGCACTTGGTCTGATACTAAAGTTTTAGATTCTAAAATTGGAGAATACACTACAATTGCACGTAAAGACTGGGACGAGAAAAATTGGTACTTAGGTTCAATCACAAATAGAAATGCAAGAGACTTAAAAGTTGCTTTGTCATTTTTAGATAAAGACAAAGAATACGAAGCAGAAATCTATGCTGATGGAGAAGCAGCAAATTATAAAACCAATCCATATCCAGTTACAATCTCTAAACAAAAAGTAAACAGCAAAACTGTTCTAGATATCAAATTGGCAGCTGGAGGAGGAACAGCAGTAAAATTCTCTCCAATCGAAAAATAGGTTTTTAAGATTCTAAGTTTCTAAGATGCTGAGAATCTAAGTTTTTGAGTTTTTGAGATATAAAGTTTTATTTTGAGTTAAGTAAGTTTAAGTTTGGTAATAAACCCGATAGCTGGAGAGTTATCGGGTTTGTTTTTTTGTTTCAAGTTTCAGGTTTCAGGTTTCAGGTTTCAAGTTGGAGAAGCTTGAGTATAGTTTTAACGCAGAGAGCGCAAAGTTTTTTCGCAAAGTTCGCAGAGGTTTTTTTAAGTGGATTTTGTGAGAATGCGAAGTTCACAAAGCTTTTGTGTGAAATTTTAATCTCGCAAAGGCGCAAAGAATATAAAAATCTTTGCGACTTTGCGTCTTTGCGAGAATATTTCGTTCAGTTAAAAAATCTTAGTGCTCTTTGCGGCAAAATTATGCTCATAGCTTTTTTTTATAAAGCTTTGAAATAAAAACTTTGCGGCTTCGCGTCTTTGCGAGAATATTTTGTTTAGCTAAAAACTTTAGGGTCTTAAAAATAAATTTTAAATATATTTTAAACGCAAAGTTCGCAAAGCTTTGTATAAAACCTTTGCTCCCGATAGCTATCGGGATTGCGTAATTCTTAGCGTTCTTAGCAGTTAAAAAAAACTCAGCACCTTAGTATCTTAGCATCTCAGGATCTTTACTTCGTAACTTTAACATGTTTTCCGAAAGTGTAGACCGCTGTAATCGTTGGACCATTATATCCCCATTTTAAGAAACCGTTTAAACGTTCTTGAACCGTATCTATTCTAAAGTTCAAACCGGTATAACCAGCAGTAAGACTAAAGTTGTCTACAACATTATATAAAACCGATAAATTATAGCTTATGATTCTACCATCGGTTTCGTCAATTTTTACGGCAAGATAATTTACATTGGCATATAATCCCCATCGTTTTCCAAGAACAAATTCTCCCCAAATTCCAACATCTGGCAGTGGAGCAGTAAAGTCAAAAGTATCATGATATTCTACACTTTGTGTATTAGCATTTAATTTTAGGCCTAAATCTGCAAAAAGAACATGCGCACCAATTAATAAACCAGCTTGATATTTAGGTTTCGATAAAATGGCATAACCATAAGCAATTCTAGCAATCTGTACATTAAAAGTACCACGAACACTTCCATTCACTGGATAAGTATGGTCTCCAAAATTTATATCTCTTTGCAGTGTTTTGGTTGCAGTTCTGTCTAGTACAAAATATTCAAAACCCAATCGTGATCTTTTGGAGATACGCCAATCAAATGTTCCTAAAAATGATGCAGTCGACTTAGAAAATCCTAAATCATTTTCAAGATCGATTTCAGTTCCTATATTTCCGTTATTGCCTTCAACTTTAACTTGAGTATTATTTACAGGAAAAAATCCACCGGCAGTAACTTTAAATTTTCTATTGTGCCAGGGCAGATCCTCTACACTATTATCTTGAAAATCGTCACTTTCAGTTTTTAGAGTTGTTGTTAAGTCTTCGTTTTTTGTGGTTTCAGCAACAGTTTGAGCGTTTAGCGGAATCCAAAGGAGCATCATTACCAAAAAAATAAATAATTGTTTCATCAGAGTAATTTTTAAGTTTTTATTAGGCAATATTTAACAATTAAAGTTAGTAAAAATAATCGTTCATTTTTCTTTTTTTATTCGAATTATTTTTAGAAACAAATTGGATATCAATAAAATAAGGAATTGTTAGAAAAAATAGTTGACATGTCACTCTTTTTTGTAATTTTGTCGCATGGAAATTAAACATACCGATAAAGAGAATTTTTCAAATTTTTGGAAAGAAGAAATATCAGATAGTTTCTTCTTTCAGATTCACCGTATAAAGCGAGCAATTTTCAGACGTACGAATGCGTTAATGAATGAAGCGGGAATTACATTACAGCTGGAACAATTGCCATTGTTGATGATTCTACACCATAAAAGTCTTTCGCAAAGAGAATTATCAGACAAAACAATGCGCGACAAATCGTCTATTTTAAGAAGCATTACAGCACTAGAAAAAAAGAAATTGGTTGAGGTGGTAAAAGACAAAATGGACAAGCGAAAAAACATTGTAAGTCTTACAAGTGAAGGAATCACATTGGCTAAAAGCATTCGATCCCTGATGAAAAGGGCAGAAGAGGAAGTCATGTCTGTCTTTTCTCCAAAAGAAAGAATAGAAGCGTTGAATGCTGTGAGATCGTATGCAGACAAACTAGAAACGCTTTAATTTTTTTTAAACTTTAAAAGTTGATATGTCAACTGATTTTTAAATTATTATTTTGAATAAATGAAAAAAAATGAATTGTTAGAAGGGCCAATCCTTTCTTCATTATTAAAATTAGCAGTCCCAATTATGATTGCTAATCTTTTACAAGCCGCATATCAGTTGGTAGATGCTTTTTGGGTAGGACGTTTGGGCGGAGATGCTGTTGCAGCAGTTTCGATAAGTACGCCTGTAATATTTTTAACCATTGCTTTAGGAACCGGATTGGCTATTGCAGGTTCTATTTTAATTGCACAATATTTTGGAGCGGGAAACCAAAAAATGGTCAATCACGTGGCAGCGCAGACTTTGTCGATGGTGATTATTGTCTCTGTTGTCTTGTCGATTATCGGATATATTTTGAGTCCATACTTTCTGTACTTACTAAAGGTAGAACCAACGGTTTATGTTGATGCGTTAGGATTTATGCGTGTCGCGTTTGTTGGTTTGGTTTTTAGTTTTGGATTTATGATTTTTCAGTCGATTATGCGAGGTGTTGGACGCGTAACCTTGCCTGTTTATATAGTTTTAGGAACCGTTATTTTGAATTTTGCGCTAGATCCGTTATTTATTTACGGATGGAATTTCATTCCGGCATTAGGCGTAAAAGGTGCAGCTTTGGCCACTTTATTTACACAGCTTTTGGCAATCATAATCGGATTTGCGATTCTGTTTAGAGGAAAACACGGAATCCATCTTCGCATTTCCGATTTTAAACCAGATTACAAACATATAAAAAGAGCATTCGAAATTGGTTTTCCGTCTTCCATCGAACAATCCATGCGTGCTTTGGGAATGATGGCGATTACATTTTTGATTGTTCGTTTCGGTACATTGACAGTCGCTTCTTACGGTGCTGGTTCCAATTTGATTCAGCTGATTTTGATTCCAGCTTTGGGTTTATCCATGGCTATTGCAACTCTGGTTGGACAAAATATTGGAGCAGGAAATGTTACTCGTGCTGCTGAAATTTCAAAACTAGGGGCCTATTTAGGTTTCGGATTATTGACAGGTCTCGGAATTATAGCTTTTATATTCGCACCTTATTTAATTGCTTTTTTCGTTCCAAATGATCAAGCAGTTATCGAAGGAGGAACAGAACTGTTGAGAATCACTTGTCTTTCTTGGGGATTTTTAGGTTTACAGCTTTGTTTGACAGGTGTTTTTCGCGCGGTTGGAAATACCAAATTACCCATGATTCTAACTTTGATTTCGCAATGGGTAATACAATTTCCATTGGCTTATATTTTGTCTCATAATACTTCTTTGGGAAAAATTGGAATCTGGTGGGCTTTTCCGATTGCTTCTGTTGTAACAGCTTTAATCACAATCGCAATATATGCAAAAGGCGATTGGAAGAAAGAGAGATTGACCGGAAAAACGAATAAATTAATTGATAAAGTTGAAAGTGAAATTGTGAAGGAGGGGTTTGATATTTCTAAGTAAAGGTTCTAAGATTCTAAGGTTCTGAGGTTCTAAGTTTTTTCTGTAGAGATGCACTGCAGTGCAACTAACGAAAGATTAGCAGATTAGGGATATGCTGCATTTGAGACGTACTGCAGTGCGTCTTTACGGAAATTCTTTGTCGATTAGCTTTATTGAATGACTAAATTTTCGGAAACTTGTTTTGAAACCGTAATTGCGTGAGGGATGGGAATAAGCTGCCGAAGCAGCATGGACAGCCCGACAGCATTATAAAAAAAGGGCGAATATGCGTTGCTATTATTTGCCCTTTTTTTATAATGGTGGCACGCCCAGATTATTTTACTTTTTAATTTTCTAAATATATTTTTATGAAAGCCAAAATAAATTTTAAGTACATTAGTATCTCAGAACCTTAGCAACTCTAAAAAATGACTAAAAATCTAAAGCGTTATTTCATAAAATCTATTATTGTACTAGCCTTAATTCATTTAGCTTACTTTTTATACGGTTATTTTACTTTTGAAGGGATTAAAAATATTGATATCTACACTGAATTTTACCGTTTTAAATTTTATGATGACGTTTCGATTTCGCACTTTTTCGTAAGCGGATTGTTTTTACTCCTCTTTTTGATTTTTCTAATTCGCAATCATTCGAGAGAAAATTATAAAGGTGGCAATCTTTTTAAAATTGCCGTTTGTCTGCTGTTGATTTCGTTTTTGACTTTTTCGTTTTTCATTAGTTATAGTTTTGGAATGAATGCGAAACTGAAATCAGAGTTGTCTGAAAATGATTTTAATAAGGATAAAAAACTGCTGAATGTTTTAAATCCGTTTTTGTATGGATATACTTCTTACAGTTCTGAGAAACTGTTCAATTACGAGAACATTCTATATCCAAAGCCTTATCCTGTAATTCAACAAGAAGATACAATTGTGCCAGGCGAATATGCGATCACAGAAACTAGCTATTACAGCATTGATACTATAAAGGCTCTAACAAGCACTTTTGACAAAACGACAAATAAAGCAGATAGTATTTTTGATATTCTTGGTTTTGAGAAAGAAGAATTACATAAAAGAATTATCTCAAAAACAGTTTTAGGAGACAGCACAGAAATTATTTTTAAGGGTGCACAAGTGCGTCCAGAACATGAAAGTGATATTTGTATTTTCTTGGAAAACAAATCTTTATTCAGTCCAGTTCAAGGAGATTCTATTGATAAACAAAGGTATCAAGCCGCTGTAGATCGTTATAAATTACTTTACAATTCTAAAAAAGATTCATTAACATATACTTTTCAGAAATTGGACACGATCTTAAAGAAATACAATATAGAAACAAACGTGATTCCGAAGTTGTTGACTCAAGATGTATACCATTATAGAGATAATAAAGATGAACCACTTAACGGAATTAGAAATACTTTTGATAGAAAAGCTTTAACAGAAAAATTTAAAACTTTAAATAAGTTATTTTACGAGCCTAATTATCTGCACCCGAATATTATTGCAATTTATTTTGCTGTGATTGTTGCGGTTTGGGCTGTATTGTTTTTGTTTTATATCCTTTTCAATAAGAAAAAAGTTCAATAACAATGTCAAATTTCATATTTCAATGACAAATTCAAAAATCAAAGCATAATTGAAAATTGTTATTTGAATTTGGAATTTAGAATTTGGAATTTGATTTTTACTATACCCTGTGGTAATCTGCTTTCCAGTGTACAATTGCTTTTTTGATAGCATCTCCGGTTAGATTGTTTTTTAAAACATCTTCTATAAGCGGAATCAATTCGTTATCTGGTGCAAAACGCAAAGCAAATATTTGGTCGTCTGTAAGTTTGTATTCAAATTCTTCGAATCTTTTGCCTGTTAAAGTAAAATAACGATAACGCATTTCTAGACGTATAATTCTGTTTTGTAGCGTTAATGCGTAGTGTTGTCGTAGCATATAAGCCAGTGCAAAAAGAAATACAAAAGCTACGCTGATGAATGCCCATATTAAATGATCTTCTGTTGTAATACTCAAATAAATGCTTGCAATTAAGAATAAAATTAAAACAGGATAATAGATAAAATGGTGTGGGGTATAAAATCGTATATGATTATAATATGTCTGGATTTTCATGTTTTTATCTTTAAATGGCAGCCTATAAAAACAAAACTACTCTATATTTCTATAGAGTAGCTTTTTCCCAAAAATAAACTAACATAACCAATGTTCTCTTTATAGACTAAACTTTTTACAGTTTGCTTTGTAAATTTTAATAAGAAGAAAGCCTTTTCATTTCGCTAATCAAATCTTCAGTATGGCTTATTTTTCTTTGATGTAAAATTAGATCGAGAGCAGTTGTTTTTTGTTATACTTTAAACGGAAAAAGTTACATGATTCCAATATTTGCATTTTAATTATATAAAATACTGAACTTTACAATAAGTTTTTAATGACGTTCCATTCGTTTAATTTATCTTGAAAAGCCTTACCAGCATTGGCAGGACTTGTCGATGGAAGTGTGAATGTTCTATATTCTTTTTTTAAATGAACATACTTTTTAAAAAATGCGGCAGCTTTCTGTCCGTTAAAAAGAATGTTTTCTATTTGAGGATGAGTTTCTAAGAAATTTTCAAAATCATTTGCGATTTCATTCTTTATAGCGCTATCCAAGCTTCCAACGCGTTCGCAAAATTGTAAGACATCCCAGAGTGCGATGCCGTTTTTAATTAATAAGCTTTTTCGTATTTCGTAATCATTAGAAAACTCTTCTCCCAAAATCTGAAACATAAATTTCCAAAAGTTATTCTGGTTGTGACCATAATATTGATTGAGTTCTAAAGATTTTGTTCCAGGCATTGTGCCTAAAATTAGAATTTTAGAGTTGGAAGAACTTATTGGAGCAAACGAAAAACTTTTCATACTTACTTTCTTAAAAGAGTTGTGATATATGTTAAAATAACCATTTATAAGGAATTATAAAACAAAACCAAAAAATTATATAACACTTTTGGTTGGTCTTTAAACGAACTTTGATTTTCAGATTTCTAGAAATAATCTGTTTAGCAAATTATAATTTTAAATCCGGAGAACCATGAAAGTAGTTACTATAAATACAGAAAAAACTAAAAATATATTTGATGAACTTCAGACTAGTTTTGGCGGAAAGGTGACTTTTGATTTAGAGGAGTATACACTTGCAGTAGAAAATAGTTTTGCCGAAGGCTCTATTATTGGGGCTTCATTTGCAGACAATATCTCATACGTTCAGTTTGATATGACATTTTCTATAGATGTTAGGTTGGACATTCTAAATGTAAAATCCTCGCCAATTTATTTTGCTTATTGTTCTAAAGGAAATCTTTCGCACAGTTTTGGATTGAATGGAGAAGAACGAAAACTGAAAACTTTTCAGACTGCCATTGTAACATCAAAAAACAGCGAGGACAATGTTTTATTTTTCGAAAAAGGAAAAAAAACAAAGCTGACTTTAATTATTGTCGGAACTCAGATTGATGCTGCGAGTCAGACGCATTCTTTAAACCAACAAGTAAAAGATACTTTTTTTGAGAATAATCAGGTTGCGGATTTCTTCTATATCGGATCATATAATTTGCAGATTGCAGAAAAAATAGAGCAGCTTAATTCGATTACTCAAACCGGAATTGTTAGAAATCTACTGAAAGAAGGAATTATGAGAATTATTCTGGCCATGGAAATTCAACAGCATTCAGACGATTTGCATGCTTTTGCAAACGAAGCAAACGGATTAACGGTAAGGGAGTTGGAAGAAGTAAAGGATCTTTCTGAATTTATAAAATCAAATCCAGAAGAAGCTTTTTCAATTAAATCTTTGAGTAAAAAATCGGGTCTTTCTCCAAACAAACTTCAGGAAGGTTTCAAAATGATTCACAATCGCACAGTCAATGATTACATTACGCATATGAGAGTTCTAAAAGCTGAAATCCTGATTAGAACCTCAGATCTAAATATTTCTGAAATCGTGTATTGCATCGGTTTTACAAGCAGAAGTTATTTCTCCAAAATTTTCAAACAAAAATTCAACTGCAGCCCAAAAGAGTATAAGTTTAATTTGAATTCTCTAGCAATTACTGCGTAATTGAGGTGCAAAGGTACAGAGTTACAAAGGTGTAAAGTTTTTTATAGTAAAGTAATGTAGTTAGCTATTAAGCAATATATATTTAAAGACTAAGATTCATAAATCTTAGTCTTTTTTTTGAAGAAAAACTTTGAACCTCTGCATCTTTGAAACTTTGTACCCAAAAAAAACTTTTGCAAAAAGATTTTTTTATACATTTGCATAACTAGTTATATAATTAATTATTTGTTATGGAATTTTTTGATAAAGTTGGAAAATCGGCACTAGGAAGCCGTTTACGTTTAATGACTGCTGTTGTTACTGATGATGCTGCGAAAATATATGAATTGTATGGAGTTGATTTTGTGCCGAAATGGTTCCCAGTATTTTATACATTGGCCGAAGAGCGTGAAATTACAATCACTGAAATAGCCAATGAAATTGGACATTCGCAGCCTTCTGTCAGTAAAATTATTCAGGAAATGATTGGTGCTGGACTAATTGAAGAAAGCGCAAAAACAGAGGATAAAAGAAAGAATAATGTTGTTCTTACCGAAAAAGGAATTTTGATTTCGAAGAAAATCAAACAGCAGTTGGAAGATATTGATGTTGCAATTGAAGGAATAATTGCTGAAAGCAAACATAATCTATGGGCAGCATTGGAAGAGTGGGAATTTTTATTGGAGCAAAAATCTTTAATTAAAAGAGTTAGCGAACAAAAGAAAAAGAGAGAAAGCAAAGACGTAAAAATAGTTGACTATAAGCCAGAGTATCAGGAAGCTTTTAGAGCGCTGAACGTAGAATGGATTTCGACTTATTTTGAAATGGAAGAAGCTGATTATAAAGCATTGGACAATCCTGAAGAATATATTTTGAAAAAGGGAGGAAAAATTCTTGTGGCTTTGTATGAAAATGAACCTGTTGGAGTTTGTGCTTTAATTAAAATGAATAATTCTGAATATGATTTTGAGATGGCAAAAATGGCCGTTTCTCCAAAAGCACAAGGTAAAAGCATAGGCTGGCTTTTAGGAAAAGCAATTGCCGAGAAAGCAAAAGAACTCGGTGCTAAGAAAATATATTTAGAAAGTAACACGATCTTAAAACCCGCGATAAATCTATATTATAAACTAGGTTTCGAAAAAGTTTTTGGTCTCGAAACGCCTTATAAAAGATGTAATATTCAGATGGAGTTAGTTCTTTAAATAAGTTGCTAAGGTTCTGAGTTACTAAGATTCTAAGTTTTTTTCTCAGAAACTTAGAATCTTAGCATCTTAGTATCTTTCTAACGTCCAAATCGATAATACTCCAAATCTGTATTTTTTTTGTTGTGAAGTGAATCTAGGATAGAATTCATTGCGAGAACGCTGAAGGTAATTCCGTTTCCACCGAAGCCTAGAATGTAATGTTCGTTTTTCCTCGGATTTGGTTTTCCGAAGTAGGGAAGCCCATCTTTAGTTTCACCGAAAGTTCCTGCCCAGGAATAGTCAATTTTGAAATCTAGATCAGGAAATCGTTTATAAAATTGTTTTAAAAGATATTGCTCTTTTTTAGGCAGTAACTTATCGCGTTTATTTGTGTCTTTAAAATCTTCATCTCCGCCGCCCATTATAATGCGATTATCTTCTGTCGTTCTTATATAGTGGTAAGGAGAAGCAGTATCCCAAAATATAGAATGCCTGAAATTTTCTGGAAGATCAGGCTGACTTTCAGAAGTAATAACGTAAGTGCTTTTTAAATCGACAACCTTCTCTTTTAGCGTTTCTGTGCTTTCGTAGCCTGTGCAATGAATAATATGGTCGGCCGTAATAACATGTTTTGAGCCTGTAGTGGCAATAATTTTACCTTTTTGATGCTGTATGGAAGCAATATTCGTACGATCAAAAATAGGCATGCCTTTTTCATGGCAATGGAATAGAAGATCGCTTGCAAGTTTGAAAGGGTCCATAACTGCCGCCGTTTTAGATTCTATTCCTGCAATGGCATTCAATCCCATTTTTTGCAATTCTGATCTGCCCAGCCAGCTGATTTCAAAACCATGCTGTTTTCTAGCTTTAAATTCATTTTTTAAATAAGGCACATCCTTTTTTAAAGTAGTAAAATGAATGCTTTTTTTGAATTCAAAACCACAATCGCAGCCGACTTCATCGATGATATTTCTAAGATCAAAAATAGCTTTTTTTCCATTTTGATAACTGTCTACGGCACATCTTGTGCCACGAAGTTTGATGAGCTGATGCAATGGAACATCAATTTCGTACTGTAGTAAAGCGGTGCTTCCAGAAGTGCTTCCGCCACAGACATCGCGACGGTCTACAAGAACAATTTTTTTTCCTTCGTTTAGTAATTTATAAGCGGTTAAAGCGCCTGTAATGCCACCGCCAATTATTAAAATGTCGGCGTTAATATCGGAATCTATGGAAGGATAACTTTGTTTTATGGCATTTTTTAGTGGCCAATAGGTTTCGGTAGAGCTCAATTTCATTTTTTGGTTATTTTTTTAGAGGTGTTTTTGGTAGTTTTTTTGATGTTATCTGGTTTTATATTTTTTTCTTTTTTTCGATTATGAAGTTCATTTGCTTCGGCAATTGAATGTGAAGTTCTTATGCTTAGATCTTTTTTTGCCAATTGGCTTAAATGATGATAGTATTTCTGGATAATGATCATTTCTTCTTCAGTCATGCTTTCAATATCGACAAGACTGTTACTCGACTGTTCATTTGATGCCACGAGTTCATTTAGTTTTAACTGAATGGCAAGCGAATCTTTATTTTGTGCTTTTTGAATTAAAAAAACCATTAAAAAAGTAATAATGGTAGTTCCTGTATTGATGACCAATTGCCAGGTTTCTGAATAATCGAAAATAGGTCCAGAAGCAGCCCAGACCACAACAAGAAGAAAGGCACCAATAAAAGCTGGAGTACTTCCTGCAGCTTTTGAAACTTTTGTAGCAAACTTTTCGAATGCACTGCTTTTATGTTGAGATTGAGAATTCATTATTTCTTTGTTTTGGGTTTGCTTACTTTTTCTTCTCGAATAACTTTATTGTTTTTTTCGTCATAGACAGCGGGATTGATTTCTTGTCCTGTTTTGCTGAATATTTTAATTTTTGGAGCTTCGTGCGTTCCAGTAATTACAATCGGAAAACCAATGATTCCGAAAAGCGGAAGTCCTAAACGCATTCTTAAATCCAAAAGTCCATCAAAGCTTGTAGTTCCTTTAATAGTTGGCCTAAAACTGGCCACACTAAAGGTAAATGGCTCAATATTTATAAGATTCTTATCTATTGTCGATTTAATTTCAATTCCTTTCATATCAGGATTATTCAAACCGCTTTGTCCCGTTTTAGAGCTGATTCCGTCAAAAAGTTTCAGCCCTTTAATTTTCACATCGCGTAAATTAATGGTTCCGCCACCTTGCATAGATTCATAAATGGGCCCCATATTGCCGTTCAAATCTCCCTTTACTTTATAGTCGACAGAAATGATTCCGTGTGCTTTTTCAGCTGCAGAAACCATGTCATGAAACATCGGAATTTCTTTGTAAGCTCTCTGAACATCAAAGTCTTTAGCCGTAAAATGAGCATCATAATGTGCAGAGGTCGGAGACTCGTCTTTATACAATGCATTAATACCTAAAACACAGTCAATAATACTAAAGGTAACATTTTCTAAGTAAAATCCTTCTTTTTTTATTCCTATTTTTCCGTTTAATTTGTTAAATATCAATTTATTGTACTCTATTTTGTCTGCATTTGCATTTAAACTGACATTTAAGTTTTTCGGAATAATAACAACACCGCTCATTTTAGGATGATCTTCTTTGGCATATTCTACTTCGATGTTACGATCTTTATTTTCACCTTCTTCAAGCGCCATAAATTCGTCCACATTAATCAGTTTTGATTTTAAGTTGAAATTACCGCTCAAAGTTCCTTTTGATTCTAAGAAATAATTGATGGTATTGAGCAGATAGCCATTGATATCAAAATCTGATTTTCCGTAGGAAGCATTAAATTTTTCAAACCACATTTTTTCGTTCTGAAAACGGAAATGTCCTTCTTTGATAAAGAAAGCTTTCGGAAACAATTCTGAAGTTGCTTTTATATTTTTTAGCAATAATGTCCCTTTATTATCCAGTTTATCATATTGTCCGGTTGTGGCATAACTTTGTTTTCCTTTTAACGAAAGATCAGCTTTGGCATAACCGGTTAAATCCAAACCTTTTTGCGAGAATACCTGATAGATTCTGCCCACATTCAGTTCTCCTTTAATTTTGGCATTATAAGCCAAATCGCTAAAATCGGATAATGTGGCATTGACATAAACCGGATTTCCTTCAAAAACAAAAGATGCAGGTGCCACGGCAACAATCAAATCTTGATACGTTCCTGCTTTATTCAGCATATTGGCTATAAAAGTGATATTGGTAATAGGATTTGGATAATATTTTGTTTTAAGCCAACCATTTCGGAGTGAAATTCCGCCAATAGTTTTTGGGAACAGTTTTTTTGAAGTGCTAAAAAGCCCTTTTGCCTGAATATTGGTTTTTAAAATCCCTTTTAGATCGATATTTTCTAGTCCTAGAGCAGCATCGACTACAGCAAGGTCTAGTGCGCCTTTCACGCTTGCATTAATCGACATTTCGCTTAGACCTTTGCTGTGTAGATAAGCATTAAAGTAATCTTTTTCGCCCACCTTAAATTTCAAGGTTCTCAAATTAACCAGCAATTGTTCGGTGTCCAGAGACGGAAGCATCGCATTCAAATCCATTTTAAAATCGGTTAAAGGAACTGGCGCATTCTTATAGTTTACTGAACCTTCGTTGATTTTTAAATTGAAAGCTAAATTTGGTTTTTGTTTTTTCTGAACGTTATAATCTCCTTTGAAAGTAAGCAGTAAATCACTTCTTCCCGAAATCTCTGTTCTTTCTAGCCAGGTTAAATATTCTGGTGGCATTACAGAAAGTAAATCTTTCACGGTTGTATTTTCTGAAGCTGCTTTTATATTGATTTTGTATCCATCTCTTAAAATGGAAAATAAACCAGTAAATTTTAAAGGCAGTTTATTGATGTGTAGTTCATTTTTTTGAAGAATAAAGGTAAGCGCATGCGTATTAATGCGGGTAATTAAATCGGCGCTCACTTTTTTTCGTCTCAAATAGCCTGTTCGATCGTAAAAGAAATCCAGATTATCAATTTTGGCATCGGTTGCGAGATCAAAAATATCGTCGCTTAGATTTCCTTTTCCGATATAATTAAAACCTTTTGCATCAATCAGAATCTTTGCCGAACGATCATTATATTTTACATGGCAGTTTTGTAGATCAATACGCTCTAGTCGAATTGCAGTTCCTTCTTCTGGAGCATTCGGGTCTTCTTTTTTGTCTCTGTCTTCTGGGGCAACATATATATTATAATTGGCTTGACCTTTTTGGTTGACCATTATATTTATTAAAGCATCAGAAACATAAAGTTTATTGATTTTTACTTCATTGTCAAAAAGCAATCTCTTAATATCAATTCCAAAAGCAACCTGATCAGCGCTTAATAAAGTATCATTATTAAAAGGTTTAGAACCTGTTAAAGACAAATCATCTAAAGCTACCGTTAATGAAGGAAAATGTGTAAAGAATGATAGTTTAGATTTGGTAAATTCCAATTTTGTATCCAGACGTTCATTGGCAATTTTCTTCACTTCCGAAGCGATTTTTCCAGGAAAAAGCAACGGAATAATAAACAGCAAAAACAAAATCACCACAATCGTAATTCCAGTAATTTTTAAAACTTTTAAGGCGGTATGTTTGATTGAACTAGGCATATAATTTTAATTGTGAATTGTGAATTGTGAATTGTGAATTGTGATATGCTGGATTTGGATTTTTCTTCGTGCCTGTCCTTTGACTTCGCTCAGGAAGACATAAAATTAGAATTGGAATTTGGCATTTTAAAAATTTGGAATTTAATTTTTAGTTTCTGCTTTTTTAGCTTCTTCCTGTTTTTGCTCTTCTTGCTTTTGTTCCTCTTGCTTCTCTTTTCTTTCCTCTTGCTTCTCCTTTTTCTCTTTCTCTTTTTTCTTGAAGTAGCCTCTGAATAGGAAATTGCTTTTTGCGGCTTCCATGTTTTCACTAAACCCTTTTGTTCCCGTTTCTAGATTAGAAAGTGTATTCGAAACGCTATTAGCCATTTTATCATCTTTTACCAATCTTGCTAGAGCGCCGTTTCCGTTGTTCATGCTATGACTGAAAATGGCTATTTCATCTGAAATTACGCCAATATTGTCAACGCTTTTCTTCACGCTTTTCATGATGTCTTGCATTTCAATTCCGTCAACAGAGGCAATATGTCCGTTATCGTCAATAATTTTATTGGATTTGGCTCCTGGTGTAATAGTCAGTACTTTGTCGCCCATTAAACCGTCTGAACCAATACTAGCGGTGGCATCGGTTTTAATAAATTCTCGAACATCTTCTTTCATTACCAAAACCACAACAACAGTTGAGTCGTTTTTTAGCTGAATTTGTTCTACAGTTCCAACATTAATTCCGGAAAAACGAACATTGTTTCCGACTTCTAAACCGCTAACTGTTTTAAATTGAGAAGTAATATGAAAGGTTGAACCGAAAAGGTTTTGCTGTTTTCCGATAAAATATACAGCCAGAATAAAGAGCAGTAAACCTATCGTTACAAACATTCCCAATTTCCAAGTATATCCAGATTGCTTTTCCATGATTTCTAATTAATTAAGAGTTATGAGTTATGTGTTTATGGTTAATTGTTGATTATGAGTTTAATTATATTTTATTGTTAGAGTTTACAGCGTATAACTCATAACTAATGACTCATAACTCAAATCGTTTATTCAAAGAATGAGCGTACCCATTCGTCTTCGTCTTTTTCTAATTCTTCGTAGGTTCCTTCGGCATGAATTACACCATCTTTTAAAACTACAATTCGATCGGCCGTCAATTTTGCGCAAGCCATATCGTGGGTAATAATAATCGATGAGGTTTTTTGTTTGTGCTTGATATCCAGAATCAATTCGCTAATTTCTCTGGATGTTATCGTGTCCAAACCCGTTGTAGGTTCGTCGTACAAAATGATTTCTGGTTTTAAAATTAGCGTGCGCGCCAGACCAATTCTTTTTTTCATTCCTCCCGAAAGTTCAGAAGGCATTTTGTCTATCGCATCTGCTAGACCAACATTTTCCAGCGCTTCCATTACTTCATTTTCGACTTCTTGACTACTCAAATCACGTTTGTGTTTGGTCAAGGTAAAAGCCAGATTTTCTCTAACGGACATCGAATCGTAAAGTGCTCCACTTTGAAACAAAAATCCAATTCGGACTCTAATTTCATTCAGCTCGCTTTTGGATATATTCAAAACGTTTTCATCAAAAACTTTAATTTCGCCTTTGTCAGGTTCGATCAATCCAACTATACATTTAATCGTTACCGATTTTCCCGATCCTGAACGTCCTAAAACCACTAAATCTTCGCCTTTGTTCAAAGTGAGATTTACGCCTTTTAAAACAGCATTGTCTTTACCAAAAGTTTTATGCAGATCTTTAATCTCGATAATCGGAGTCTGATCTTTTTCTTTTGTTTTAGGTTCTTTATGTAATTTTTCCTTTTCCATTTTAAAAGAATAAATCGGTTATTTGAACAGCGACCATATCAATTATAAAAATGCTTAATGATGCTGTAACTACTGCAGAATTTGCGGCTCGTCCTACGCTTTCTGTTCCGTTAGAAGCATTAAAACCTTTATAACAGCCAATGATTCCGATAAAAAATCCAAAAAAGAAAGTTTTAAGTGTTGCTGGAAGCAGATCCAAATATTCTAAGGATTGAACGATTTGGGTTAAAAACCTGTAAAAATTGACATCTCCATGAATATTTATACCCACGTAACCGCCAATAATTCCAATGGCATCAGCAAAAAAGACTAAAATAGGAACCATCAAAGTGCAGGCTAAAACTCTAGTCACAACCAAATAATTGTATGGATTTACAGCCGAAACTTCCATGGCGTCAATTTGTTCGGTTACTTTCATAGATCCTAATTCGGCCCCAATTCCAGAGGAAATTTTTCCCGCGCAAATTAAAGCCGTTATAACAGGAGCAATTTCTCTAATCAGCGAAAGCGCGACCATTCCTGGCAACCAAGATTCTGCTCCAAATTTTACCAACGTAGGACGCGATTGTAGCGTAAGCACCAAGCCCATAATAAAACCTGTTATTGCAACCAAGGGCAGAGATTTATATCCGATAACATAACATTGTTTCAGAAACTCTCGGGTCTCATAAGGAGGAATAAAAACCTCCTTAAAAAACCTTTTGGCGAATATGGTGGTTTCTCCAATTTCGGCGAATGTATTTTTTATATCGAGAATCAAAATTTTTGTTTTTAATGTGAATGATGCAAAGTGAAAATCAATTATTTAACAGTTTTTTCAAATCATTAAATTATATAGGAAAGTTAGCTCTATACTTGTTAAAATGTATTACACAACTTTTTTTTAGCCTTATATAATTTTCATAAACTCACAATAATTAAAACAAGTTGACGTTATGGGGTGCAAACAAAAAATCCCTTTCATTGAGAAAGGGATTTTCAGGGTTTAAAAGTGAAGTATTTGGTTAGCTTCAGTTTCTTTTCTTATAAATTTATGGCAATGCCGCTTCGTGATTTCATTAAAGGGATTACTCTTGATTGCGATATCGCTAATTTTTCCATTAGCAATCTTGCCGTTAGATAGCAAACAGTAGATTCTGCGCCTTGATTCAAGTTTACATTGTGTTTCTCAAGCCCGTCATAACCACCGCCACTTACGGGATTGTACATAATTTGGTTCAAATGATTTTTGCCTAAAAACCAGTTAAAGGCAGCTTTCATTTTCTTTTTGTATTCTGGAGTTTTAAAAGCATTGTAAAAAGCGTTTAAACTTTGAATGGTGTACGTAACATCAATAGGCTGTTCGCCGTATTCATGTGGTTCTGAACCTTTATGATGCCAGCTTTGATTTGAAATGGCTTTGAAAGTTCCTTCTTTAAATGTTTTAGAAATAAGGAAATCTAAGGAATCTAGTGCTACTTTTTTGTAAACCGGTTTATTGGTAATTAAATAAGCGTAAAGCATAGATTCTGGCAAAATGCTGTTTCCATAAGTCAGATAATTTTCAAACCATTGCCAATCTTCTGTTGCTGTATCTTCATAATTTGCGAGAAGTTTAGCATTCAATTTATTGATGATCGCCGCAACATACAAATTCGGAATGGTTGAATGGTATAAATACAAACCTTTTGTAGCAAAACCAATTGAACGTGGCGACTGAATATTTTCTGCCCATTTTAAGGTGTTCAATAAACATCTTGTCGCTTTTTTGGTAATCGCTTCTGGAAGAATATCAGACATAGAAACAACAGTTCCTAATGCCCAAATAGCTCTAGCATTAGAATCTTCTAAATTTACTTCGGCGTTTTGTTCTATATGTTCGCGATTTTCTTGATCAACATAGTTGATAAAATCTCCTTTTGGTTTTTGACAACGCTGAATGAAATCTAAATAGATTAAAATATATGCCAAATCATCTTTGTCCTGAGTCAGTTTATAATGCATACAGAACGCAATTAAAGCTCTCGCATTATCATCTAAAGTATATCCTGAATCTAAATCTGGAATAGAAATTTTACTGAACTGAATAATTCCTAATTCGGTTGTTAGTTTTTTGATATGTTTTAATTGGATAGGAGGATAGCTATATTTAATTTCGGATGGATTTTTAATTAGTTTTTGATAGGTATTCATTTGAGTAATTCCAACATTTTCCCATGAAGTTGCTCTCATTTTGGTAAACGAACTAATTCCCATTTCGTGTCTTAGATTTTCGTCTTCGATCAATTTGATTGCAGCCGCTGCAAACTGATCAGAATCTCCAATATCACACAAAATTCCAGAATCTGGAGTTAATACTTCTCTAGTATGCGGAATTTTAGATGCCACAATCGGACACGCGCAACTCATGGCATAAGCAAAAGTGCCGCTCACTGCCTGATTTGGATCTTTTGAGGTAAACATATAAATATCTGTAGCTTTCAGATATTCTAAAAGTTCATCGGTATCTAGATATTTATTGATAAAACGAACATTGTCCTGAAGGTTTAATTCTTTGACGATGCCTTCTAATTTGTCGCGATACGCATCAACGCCGTCTCTTATTAAATTTGGATGTGTTTTACCAATGATCATATACAAAGCATTTGGTGCTTTTTCGATAATTTTTGGTAAAGCCTGTAAGCCCGTTTCTATATTTTTTCCTTCGCCCAAAAGACCGAAAGTAGAAAGCACTAATCTATCTTCAATGTTTAATTTTTCTTTTGCCTGTTGTGGAGTTTCGTATATCACAATATGAGTTCCATGAGGCACGCAAGTAATTATTTCTTCATTAATATCGTAGTCGTTAGTTAGAATTTCTTTAGATCTATTGGTCATTACAAAAACCGAATTGCTGTAGCTTAAGAGCAGTTTTACAAACGTTCTCAATTCGTCATTCGGATTTGGAATTACGCTATGAAAAGTAAAGGTGACAGGGGCTTTAATAACATTTAGAAAATCTAAAAGATGATCTCCATAATTTCCTGAAAACAAACCAAATTCATGCTGGATGTGAACTAATTTTACAGTTTCATCCTGATTAATTTCCTCGGCAACTTTAGCATATTCTTCTCGAATTTTCGTGTTTAAAGTAAAAGCTTGCGTTGGTTGCTCTTCAATGGGTTCTGTAACCAGCTCGCATATTTCGCATTTTATAGATTTACCATAAACATCTGTAATCCCTTTGATAGTGTCTTGCGTATAAGTTGCTATGCCACATTGCGTAGGCGGAAAAGTAGATAAAAAAACTATTTTTGATTTATTTGATATTGTTTTCATGAGAATTCTTTTTTAGCTCGGTTAATAACTCGTTCAAGTTCAAGGATGCTACCGCAATATTATCTTCGGCAGCGCCATAATAAATATATAGTTGGCCGTCAAAAATGGCAGTTCCTATTAGGAAAACCATATAATTGACATAGCCATGTCTTTCCTATCATTATGCTAATAAATTTTATTTAAAATTACTTTGAGATAAAAGCGACGATTAATTCAATCCACTAAAAAATTAACTCAAAAGCATAAACATGGCAATTCTGTAAGGCTGTTAAGTAATAATGAAAGGGGCGTGTAGTCTAGTTTTTTTGAGGTTCAAAGGTTCAAAGAAGCAAAGGTTCAAAGTATTCTAATTAAAACCTTTGTCACTTTGTTACTTTGTCACTTTGAACCTTTATTCTCAGTACCATTTTGCGTAATATTTCCGTGTTATAAAAGCTATCGGAATTCCGACACAGCAGATTACAATCAATATGGAAAGCAAAAGCGGAAAATCTAGTTTTTTTTCGGGCAGGACAGGAAATACAATCGGCAGAACTACAAGATTCATTATAATCCAGATAAAGAAACCATAGGATACTCCCGAGAGTAAAGTGTTTATTTTAAAAAAAGGGATGTAGGGAAAAATTTTAAAATAAAACCAAGCAAAAATAAAAGCAATTAAGAAATGAAGTCCCAAACCCGCAAAAGTCATTTCTGCTCCGCCCGTATATGCTTCTTTTTTAAAAATTCCGCTAGCAATAGACTGCAGAATTTTTTCGGCTGTTGTTTTATGAAGTATTCCTGCATAAATCAAAATAGCGGCAGTAATGTCTAATGTTCCTGCAACTAAACCAGATGAAACAATGGTTCTAACTTTTGATCTCATAAAAATAGTTTTGAGTTGAATACTGATTTATTGTTTTTTGATGTGTTCGTAAATCGTTTTTAACTGGTGCGTATGTCTCTGAGTATGTATAATGGCAAAATGAAGCCATTCGTAAATCGTGAAATTTTCAAATCCAGGTATTTTAGCATCCAGACAAGTAAGCGTTAAATCGTAAGTTTCTGCCGCTTCATATAAATCATTTTGGATTTTTTTTACAGAAGCCAGCAAAGTGCCTTTTTCATACTCAATAGCAGGAGGTTTTATGTTTTCGGGTGATTGGTATTTGGTATTGTAATCTAAAAAGATGGAGTCGAGTCCTTTTATATTTTCGTCGGGCTCTCTGATTGTTTTTTCGGTTTTTCCAGCAAACAGTGCGGTAAGACCTGAGCAAGCTAAAATAATATGCTGTGCAGTTTGTCCGGCAGTCCAGCTTCCTTCAAACGGGACAATATTGATTTCTTCTTTTGAAAAAGAGGAAATTAAGTCGCCTAATTTACTGTAGGTTTCCAGTATGGTATTTTGAATAGCGCTCTTCATTTTTTTAATTTTAAAAATTGAAAACTCGACAGTAAATCTTTACCGATTGGTTAAAGAAAACCTCAGTACATTATCTGGCGAAATTAATTTTATAGAATTAGGGGAAATGATACTCCTTCAAATATACAATAAAAAATATTAAAAAGCTATAAGTCAGGTATTTGTGGAGTGTTAATTTTTAAGGAAGCGCTTCGCAGAAGTAACCGTGCGAATTTAAAATGGCAATAATTTTTGTATTCGAAATGGTAGGCGCATGAATACGGAGGATTTTGTCGCAATCTTCTAAATCGAAGTTGATCGAGCTGTTTGGAAAATGCTCAAGAAGCTTCTCAATGATAACTTGACATTGAGATTCTTCCTGAACATTTGTTTTAAAAACTTCAATAATCATAAAGTTTTGATTTTTAGAGTGCTATGTTTTTATAACGCTGTATTTTATGATATGTTACATACGAAATAATTAATATAGCTAAAATGATTAATGGAAAGAAGCCTTGAAAACCGATTCCGTCAACTGCAAAGTGGCTTATGGATGCAAAAATGAAATCGAATGCAAATCCGGCATAAGCCCATTCTTTGATTTTTCCAGGAACTTGCGGAATAATTAAAGCTAAAACTCCAAGAATTTTAAACACGACTAATGCATTTCCGAAATATTCTGGATAACCAAGGTGTCTGATTCCTTCTTTGGCTAATTCGGTCTGTGAAGTTAAAGCTGGCATAACACCTTCAAATAAAAAAATAAGAATAGTAGTAGTCCAAAAAATAATTTTTGTTGTCTTCATTGGGTATTTGTTTTAAATAGTTATTAGTTAATGTATTACAAATGTACTATTCTTATTTTTTCATAAAATACCTATTTATGACTATTTTGGGGGCATTTGGGACATTGTTAGTTATGAGTTATGAGTTATGAATTGTGAATTGAGATGCTACTACACACAGTTTGTCATCCCGAGGAACGAGGGATCTCCGCACGTAGCTCCGCAAAGTTTTGTCTTCCTGAGCGAAGTCGAAGGATCTCGTGCTGAATCTATGCATCGGGCTTAATTGTACGAGTGCTTCGATTTCGCTCAGAATGACATTAAATACTTAAAAAAACTTTGTTACAGTTTCAATGAAATAGTTCTCGCAAAGACGCGAAGCCGCAAAGTTTTTTTTAGCTCTCGCAGATTTGGCAGATTGAGCAGATTAGATTTTTAAGCAAGAAAATAAATAATCTGCTCAATCTGCCAAATCTGCGGGAAACAAATCCTTTAATCTTTTTTAATCTGTGGCTTGAAAATAAGACTTTGCGACTTCGCTCTCGATAACTATCGGGATTGCGAGAGAATTAATTAGCTGATTAATTGGAATTTGGACTCGAGCGATAGCGAACAGGAGAAGCAATTTAAAATTTGGAATTTAACCCAGTTGGTAATTCGTAATCGTAAACAAATCCTCAAAACCTAATCTTGTATAAATACCTTTTCCTAAAGCCGAAGCTTGCAGTTGCGCATATTCACAATCGGCATCAATGGCTTCGTTAATGGCAAATTTCATGATTTCTTCTGCGAAACCTCTTTTGCGCATTTCTGGAATAACGCCGACACCATGAATTCCCATTATGTTTTCTGTTTGAAAAAGTGCCAATGTTCCTATAGGTTTTTCTTCAAAATGAACCAGAAAGTACTTTACATTCTCATAATTCTGTATCAATGTTTCTTTGCTGATGACATAATTAAAAGACAATGGATAAATGTCTGTCCAAGTATTGGCATCTTCTTCATTTAAAACTCGTTTAAAAGTTAAGATGTTTGGAGTCGTAAATTTTTGATCGAGTTTTAAAGCCATAGCAGCAAGCTGATTTCGAATTGAAAATCCGTTTTTCTCGAAGATTTTATTTGAATTGCTTCCAAAAATATCCCAATACGGAACAACCAAACCCGGATTTTTTTCAATAGTTTCCTTAATCTGCTGAAGATCTGTTTCTGTAATATCTTCTCTGAACCATAATCTATTTGGCCAGCCTGCATTTTTTATTTGAGAAAATTCTAAAAAGTCATTTTGATGGTAGGAAAGGAGAGGTATGGCTGCAGTTTTCCAAAGAGTTGTCAGATTGTCAATATTGTCTTTGATAAGATTTATATGGTTCATTTTTATGACGAGTTTTAATTATAAAGCAAATATAAATCTGGTCTTTTAGAAAAACCTTTACATATGTTGATTTACAAATCTTTTTCCAGACTTTTCCTGATTCGGCTTAACTGTGTTGGTGTAATCCCCAAATGCGAAGCAATATGCAATAACGGAACCCGATCTGCGATTGTCGGATGCGTCTCAAGAAGATTAAGATATCTTTCTGTTGCATTCTGCATTACTAGCGCCACTTCTCTTTGTTCTTTTTCGATAATCCAGTTTTTTTCCAAGTATGCAATGTAGAAGTTTTTAAGATCATCATTTTCGGTAATCAACTGAATGTATTTTTTGTAATTAAGTTGGATTAAAATACAGTCTTCTAAAGCTTCGATCGTAAAGTCGGAAGGAGTTTGCAGCATTGATGAAACTTTAGAGCATGCAAGCCTGTTTTCGAAAAAAAGGTTTTTGTTATAGAAATTTCCTTGTTCGTCTGTAATAAAAGTGCGTAAAATTCCCTTTGCAATAAAATACATATTTTTGCAGATTTCTCCTTTTTCGAGTAAAATTTCTCCTTTTTTGATTGTCTGGAAATGTGTTAAGTTTTCAATCAATTTCCATGACTTCTCAGAAATAGGAGCGTAACTTTCGAAATATAATTTTAGATTGTTGAGGTATGTTTCTTTATTGAAAGTCATAGATTGTTTTGTTTTGCCACAATCCCGATAGCTATCGGGACTAAGACGCAAAGTTTACTGCCACGAAGTTCACGAATTTTCGCGAATTATTTTTATAATCAGAGAGAAAAGAAATTAGTGAAAATTAGTGAAATTTGTGGCAAACAAAAAAAACTTCGCGCCCTAGCGCCTTCGTGGCAAAAGCATAAAAAACGCCATGAAACCTAAGTCCCACAGCGTTTTCATCTCAAAAAATAAATAATTAACGGGTAATGTAACGGGTATTATTTCCAGCCTCCACCTAGAGCGCGATACAAATCTGTATTGGCTGTAAGCTGTTGTCTTTTAATATCGGCAAGTTCCAATTCGCTTTGCAAAAGATTTGCTTGCGCTGTTAAAACTTCAAGATATTCTGCTAAACCATTTTTGAATAAAAGGTTTGCATTTTTAATAGCCTGCTGTAATGTTTTTACTTTTTCTTTCAAGAAAGTTTCTTGTTGCTGTAGTTTCTCCACTTTTACCAAAGCATCCGAAACTTCACTTACGGCAACCAAAACCGATTGTCTAAAAGATAAAACTGCTTTTTCTCTTTCTGCTAAAGCGATATTATATTGCGTTTTAAGTCTTTTGTTATTCAAAAGCGGCTGTGTTAAACCACCTGCAACAGTTCCGAATAAAGAAGCTGGAATATTGAACCAATTACTGGTTTCAAAAGAGTTTACGCCGCCTTGAGCCGTAATTCTGAGCGCTGGGTATAAATCCGCTTTCGTGATACCGACATTTGCATTGGCAACCTTAAGAGCTAATTCGGCGCTTTTTACATCAGGTCTTCTGCTTACTAATGAAGACGGAATTCCAACTGCTGTATTGTGTTTTACTTCAAGTGCACTTAAACGAACTGATCTTTCTTTTGAATCAGGAAAAGAACCAGTCAAAACACTCAAAGCATTTTCCTGAATCGCAATGTTTTGTTCCAATAACGGAATCAATTGTGCTGAGTTTAATTTTTGTGCTTCCGATTGTTGAATCGCTAAAGTGGTTACCTGACCTGCATCATATTTTAATTTGATAATATTGGTTGTACTATCATTTAAACGAAGATTTTGTCTGGCAATATCCAATTGCGCATCCAACATCAAGAGATTATAATATCCTCTCGAAACATTAGCAACGATATTGGTCTGCAATGCTTTTTTTACTTCTTCAGACTGAAGATATCCTGCATAAGCTCCTTTCTTTTGGTTTTTGATCTTTCCCCAAATATCTGCTTCCCAAGAAAGAGAAGCTCCAGCAGAATAATCGTCAATATGTTTGGCACCGATTGCCTGATTTAAGTTCAATCCCGTAAAACTATTGTCAGACGGATTGCTTGTACTTGCGTTTACAAATATGTTAACCTGAGGCACATTTCCCCATTTTGACTGTGTAAAACGGTATTGTGCAATTTCGATATTCTTTTCAGCAATCTGAAGGTCGTTGTTTCTCGCAACGGCGCTGTCGATTAATTTGATAATATCTTTTTCTGTAAAGAAATTTTTCCACTCCACATCGGCAATACTAGTTGTATCACTCGAAACCGATGCATTCCTGAAATTCTCAGGAAATGCATCTTTTGGAGTTTCAATATCCTTTGAGACTTTACAGGATATTAAAGTCGTGATCAGAATGGCGAAGGTCACGATTTTGGTTATATGATTTTTCATTGTCTTTTTATTAAATTTTTTTATCCGTTGGGTGTAGTTTTTTAAACACATAGAAACATAGTTTTTTGAGGCTTTTTAAAGAGGCGTTTCACTAGTTTAAATGCACATAGGTTTGCTATGTGTGGAAACTAGTTTCTTTTATTCTCTTTTTTCGAGACAATCCCGATAGCTATCGGGACTATGTCTCTATGTGTTAAAATATTTTTTCATCCCAAAGGGTTAAATTTCTGTACAAGTATCTTTTCTAGTTTCAAGATCTCTTGAGATTCTGTACGATATATATCCGATGCCAAATATGATGGCGACAAGTATGGTTGTGATATAGTTTTCCATTTATTATTTTTCTTCGTTATGAATTACAGCGATTGGTTTCCCGCTCACTTTTTCTTGTAAATGCTGGAAGATGATGAATAAAACAGGAATGATAAACAAACCTAGAATTACTCCTGAAAGCATACCTCCAGCTGCCCCAATACTGATCGAGTGGTTACCTTGTGCTGATGGACCTTTGGCACTCATCATTGGTATTAAACCAACCACAAAAGCAAGAGACGTCATGATAATTGGTCGCAAACGTAATTTTGCTGCCATAATTGAAGCTGCTATTAAACCTTGTCCTGATCTTCTTCGCTGTGCCGCAAATTCCACAATCAAGATGGCATTTTTGGCGAGAAGTCCGATCAGCATGACAAGAGCAACTTGTACGTAAATATTATTTTCAATTCCAGTTAAACCAATAGCAACGAATACTCCAAAAATACCTGCAGGGATTGACAAGATTACTGCCAAAGGCAAAATGTAACTTTCGTACTGTGCAGCAAGTAGGAAATAAACGAATATCAAACACAGTAAAAATATAGTTGCCGATTGTCCTCCTGACGAAATCTCCTCACGTGTTTGGCCCGAGAATTCAAACCCGTAACCTGCAGGTAATTGTTGTTTTGCTACTTCTTCAATGGCTTTAATGGCATCTCCAGAACTAAATCCAGGTTTCGGAATGGCATTAATAGAAATTGAGTTAAATAAATTATATCTAGAAGCGGTTTCTGAACCATAAATACGAGTTAGTTTTACTAAAGTATTTATTGGCACCATTTCGCCTGTTTTGTTTTTTACAAAAACTCTGTCAATTGCAGTTGGATCGGCTCTGTCTTCGATATCTGCCTGAACAACGACACGGTAATATTTACCAAATCGGTTAAAGTCAGATGCTTGTGCGCTACCAAAGTACGCTTGCATGGTTTGTAAAATGTCTTTTACATTAACACCCAATTGATTTGCTTTTTCGTCATTAACTTCCAATTGCAATTGTGGATAATCTGCTTTGAAAGAAGTAAAAGCAACTGCAATTTCCGGACGTTTCATTAATGCTCCGATAAATTCCTGAGAAATGCCACTGAACTTATCCAGTTTTCCTCCTGTTTTATCTTGCAGCACTAAATCTAAAGCCTCAACGTTACTAAATCCTGGAACAGTTGGGAAACTGAACACGAAGAAACTTCCTCCAGAAATTCCGCCCAGTTTGCCACGAACCTGATTCATGAATTCGTCAATATTTTTTACTTCTCCGCGCTCTTCGTTTGGTTTAAGCAATACGAAAATTACAGCAGAAGATGGGCTTGTAGAGTTAGTCAATAAGTTGAAACCTGAAATCGCGGTTACAAATCGAGAAGCTTCTAATGATTTTAACGTATTCTCAGCTTCGGTCATTACTTTTTGAGTTCCGTCCAATGATGTTCCAGATGGTGTGTTTACTGCAATAGCAATAAATCCTTGATCTTCTGTTGGAATAAACCCTGCAGGAGTTGTTTTTACCATCACTACAGTTGCCAAAGTAATTAAAGCTAATCCGCCTAAACTCAACCATTTTCTTCTGATTAAGAATTTAAGTCCGCTTACGTAACGATTTGTAAGCGATTCAAAACTGCTGTTGAAAGCGCTGAAGAATTTTTCTTTAAATCCTTTTTTCTCGTAAGGCGCATCGTGATCGTGTGCTCCGTGATTATCTTTTAAAAATAATGCCGCAAGCGCCGGACTCAATGTTAAGGCATTTACTGCCGAAATTACAATTGCAATTGCCATTGTAAAGGCAAACTGACGATAGAAAACTCCTGTTGAGCCTTCCATAAAACCAACCGGCAGGAATACAGCAGCCATTACCAGCGTAATCGAGATAATAGCACCCGTTATTTCGTGCATTGCTTCATGGGTTGCGATTTTTGGAGACAAGCGTTTATGCTCCATTTTCGCATGCACCGCTTCGACTACCACAATGGCATCATCGACCACAATACCAATCGCCAGAATTAATGCGAAAAGCGTTAAAAGGTTGATCGAAAATCCGAATAACTGCATGAAGAAGAACGTTCCTAAAATTGCTACAGGTACAGCAATGGCCGGGATTAAAGTTGATCTAAAATCTTGCAAGAAGATAAATACCACAATAAATACCAGTATAAAAGCTTCTATTAACGTATGCTCAACCTGTTCGATAGATTGGTCAAGAGATACTTTTGTACTATAGAAAATATTATGTTTGATGCCTTTTGGAAAATCTTTAGAAGCTTTTTCCATCATTTTGTTAATGGCGATCTGAATATCATTTGAGTTAGATCCAGCCAACTGAATAACTCCAATTACGATTCCTTTTTTACCATTCAAACGAGTTAAACTGTTATAAGAGTAAGCACCCAATTCAACTCTCGCTACATCTTTTAAGCGAAGTACTGAGCCATCTGCATTAGAACGTATAGCAATATTTTCATAATCTTCTGGTTTAGTTAATTTCCCTTTATATTTAATAACGTATTCAAAAACTTCTTTGCTTCGCTCTCCAAATTTACCTGGAGCCGCTTCCAAACTTTTGTCTTGAATCGCTCCCATAACTTCGCTAGGCGTTACTTTGTAAGCAGACATTTGTGTTGGATTCAACCAAACACGCATAGAGTAATCTTTTACACCACCAAAAATACTGGCAGAACCAACACCCGGAATACGTTTTAATTCTGGAATAATATTAATCTGTGCATAGTTGGCAACAAACGTCTGATCGTATTTTGCTTCATCATCGGTGTACATACCAATTGCCATGATGAAACTGTTTTGCTGTTTCGCTGTAACAATACCTTGCTGTACAACTTCGGATGGCAATTGGCTCGTTGCTTGCGCCACACGGTTTTGTACGTTTACTGCAGCTTGGTCGGCATCTGTTCCTAGTTTAAAGAAAACTGTAATAGCCAAAGTACCGTCGTTACTGGCTGTAGAACTCATGTACGTCATGTTTTCTACACCATTTATAGATTCTTCGATAGAAGGTGCCACAGAACGTAAAACCGTTTCTGCGTTGGCTCCCGGATATACCGCCGTAACCAAAACCGATGGAGGCGCAATATCAGGAAACTGTTGTAAAGGCAGTTTAGTTAAACCCAATACTCCCAGAATCACCAACAAAATGGAAATTACGGTTGCCAGTACAGGTCTTTGTATAAATATTTTGAACATTATTTCTTCTGATTATTTTTTGTTAGTTACTTCGGCAACTTTAGTTGATTTTTCAGGCTGAATCGCTTGCCCGTCCTGAAGTTTGTCAATACCGCTTAACACGATTTGGTCGCCAGTTTTTACACCTTCTTTAATTAAATAGTTGGTACCGCTTTTACCTACAACTGTTATAGGCATTTTAGTCACTTTGTTGTCTTTGCCTACAGTGAAAACAAATACTTTGTCTTGCATTTCAACAGTTGCTGCTTGCGGAACTAAAATGGCATCGTCATGGTTTAATCCTAAACGGATTCTTCCTGTGTTTCCAGAACGTAAAACCCCGCCTTTATTAGGGAAAGTCGCTCTAATAGTGATCGCGCCTGTAGTTTTATCAAACTGACCGTCAACCATATCGATTTTTCCAGTTTGAGGATACGCATTGTTATCAGCCAAAATCAAAGTAACTGGAGGTAATTTTTTGATTTTATCACCAAGTGAATTTCCAGCATATTGCTCTTTAAAGTTGATGAAATCAGTTTCACCCAAAGAGAAATAAGCAAATACTTCGTGTACATCTGATAAAGTAGTTAAAGGTTCAACATCTGTAGCAGAAACTAAACTTCCTTGTTTTTTAGGCAGTCTTCCAATGTATCCGCTTACTGGAGCTGTAACATTAGTATATCCTAAATTAATTTTAGCAGTACCAACCATTGCTTTTGCTTGTTCGATATTGGCAGCGGCAATTTTTTGAGAAGCTTTAGCTGTTTTTAACTGATAATCAGAAACTACTTTGTTTTGTACTAAAGGAGTCAACTTATCAACTTCTAAATTTGCGTTGATCAAAGCCGCTTCTGCAGCGTGAAGACTTGCTAAAGCATTGTTTAACTGCTCACGGTACGGACGCTCATTGATTTTGAATAAAGTTTGTCCTTTACTTACATATGCACCTTCGTCTACATAAATTCTGTCAAGGTTTCCGCTTACTTGTGGGCGAATTTCAACATCGACAGTTCCTTGTATAGAAGCAGGATATTCAGAGTCAGTTGTGGTGTTAGCACTTGTAATAGCCAATACTGGTAAAACTGGAGGAGGAGGAGCAGTAGGAGCCTGATTTTTATCGGCACAGCTGCTTAAAACTAGGGCCAGAATAAAACTGGTTATAATTACATTTTTCATTTTCATAGTGGTTTTAATTGGTTGAACATTTTCTCGGATTAATTCTTTGGGCATTCTGGCATTCTCGGGATTCATATTTAATTGAATTAAATTATCTAACGTTGTTAAGTAAAAGAGCGCAAATTTCTATACAGTTAAGCTTTTCCAATTTTATTTAAAATCAGTATTAAATTATCTAACGTTGTTAAGTAAAAGTCTAAAAAAAGAGCTTTTATTACCTTTATTAAATTTTCTAACAGTGTTAAGCGAAAGTTATAAAAAAAAGGATTTTATGTTATCCCGTTTAAATCATTTTACACTGTTAAGTAAAATTGAAAATTTTTTTATTGTATAGATTTGATGATACCAGTAATAGCATCCTTCAAAATCTGAGCATTTATTGTTTCTAAAATATCACTTTTGTTAATGATGTTGATGGCGATTAAACCATGAATAACAGAAAAGAAAGTAAAATATTTTTGTTTGATGATATCTTCACTAGGATTGCTGTCCTTCATAATTTCAGCAATAACCCCAGTAAACAATTTGTAAGGTGCTTCCTGAGCCGAACATCGCTGTGCGCAGCAAGTCATTTGAACACCAAACATAAGTTGATACATTTCAGTATTAGTAAAAGCGAAATCCCAATAAGTCATCCACATGGCTTCTAACTGATCTTCGGGTTTTTCAAACTTGTCTTTTGCAGTCTGCAACTCTTTAGCCAGTTTTAAAAAACCTTTGCCTGTCAGCTCTTCTAAAATTGCTTCTTTATTCGAGAAATATTCATAAATAATAGGAGCAGTATATTCGATTCTGTCGGCAATTTTACGCATACTCAAACCATTCCAGCCTTCATCTTTTACGATATCATAAGCAGCGCCAAGAATATTATTTCTTGTCTCTTCTTTTTGTCTTAAAATTCGATCTTTGCTAGCCATTGTATTCAAGTATTAAATCGTTTAACACTGTTAGGCAAATGTATGGCAGATTTTCGAATTTCAAAATATTTTTATCATAATATTTTCTTATTGTTCCATAGATGGATTTGGAAGCCTTGAATTTATTGAGGTTTTCGCTTTTAATATTTTTTAGAAGCAGGACATTTTTCGTTTTTAAGAACGTTTTGTCCCGCTCTACATTATATTTTTTGTGGTGAACCCCACCACAAAAAGATGCCATTTCGATCGGGGCTAGGAGAGAACTTGTATTTTTCATTAGAACTTTGTCAAAGTTTACCACAAAGTTTGTCATTTCGAGGAACGAGAAATCTTCGCAAGTAGCTCGACAAAGATTATCGATTTAGATTGTGGAGTTTCTTGTGAAGATTTGCTTCGCCTAGTCGCTATCGCTCGGGTCTCGTTCCTCGAAATGATAAGATTGTGAAAAATCGATAATAAAATCGATGATTTATTGATTACTTCATTCCGCGAACATTCATTTCAATCGTATAAACACTTTTGCTGGCAGTAATAAATAATGTTTTGAATTTTTTTCCTCCAAAACAAACATTAGCTGTCCAAGGTTCAGGAACATCAATATGGGCTATTTTTTCTCCTTTTGGATTGAATATGGTAACTCCTTTTCAGCATAAGTAAATATTTCCCGATTCGTCTATTGTCATTCCATCTGAACCTGATTCGGTAAACAGCGTCTTTTTACTTAAAGAACCATTACTTTCGATTGTATAAGAGTATGTTTTATTTCCTGCTATATCAGCAACGTATAAGGTTTTTCCATCCGAAGCGCCAATAATGCCATTTGGTTTTAAAAGATCATTTTCAACGTTGGTAATTCTGGATTTATCCGGAGATAAATAGTAAACGCATTCTTTCTCTATTTCTTTGGAGGTATGTGTCCAGTAATCCCTTTGGTAAAATGGATCTGTAAAATAGATGCCGCCTTTTGGGTCAACCCAAAGATCATTAGGACCATTCAGCCTTTTTCCTTCAAAGTTGTTTAGTAGTACAGTATAATTTTTGTTTTTGTCTATTTTCCAAAGTTCATTTTTCTCATCGGCGCAAGCCACAAGATTGCCTGCGTGATCAAAATACAAACCGTTAGCTCTTCCTGCATTTTCCATAAAAACAGAAAGTTCACCATTAACCGACCATTTCATGATTCTATTATTAGGCTGATCGGTAAAATAAATATTTCCTTTCTTATCAGCTGCAGGTCCTTCTGTAAAACTGAATTGATCTGATAGTTTTGTAAGAACTGCGCCTTTTGCTATTATGGAATGGCTCTTTTCTTTTGATGTCTGAGCGTATATAAAATTTGTAAAAATTAAAGCAGTAAGAAATAAAAAGTATGATTTTATTTTAAGTTGGAGTGGGGTCATTATAAAAAGGTTTAAAACTTACTTTTGAAGCGGTTTTAAAAGTAGTTTTTATTTTTGATATTCTGCAAAGTCGGGTTCAAATTTGCTCGTAGTTGAAGACTTTTTTTGCGTAACATTACAAAAAGAAATTGCAAAAACTTTGTCAGGCTGAGCGAAGTCGAAGCCCGCAATGATAATCAACAATCAAAAATTAGAATTGACTTTGAAGTAGATTTTATAAGTTATATTTCTTTTTAAAATACTTATAAACATATTCTGCTTCAATATATAGCTTATTATCTTGATTAATTTGTCTATCTAAAATTTCCTGTTGATAAGAAGATAATTTATAAGGATTTATTTTTGAACTGTCTGAATACTTTTTATTACTGTTTTTCATAATTAATAATGTCATACTTATTAACGACAGATTTTATTTTTTTATATAAAGCTCAATAAATTATTTTCGTAACATTACAATAAAAAAAATAAAAACCCTAACCCTCCTAAAAACCACAATTACTGTTTTAGTTTTCCAGCAAACCTTTTCTCAGGAAACCCAAAAAGAAACTCCGCAATATAACATCGAAAACTGTGTCAATCATTTTGATATAAACAAAGCCACCAAAACCAAAGTGGGTTACCAATATTGGTTTGCCAATAAAGATTTCACTCAAGAAAACACTTTGAAAATGAGCATTGTCGAACCTGGCAAATCGACACACGCGCCACATCACCACCCTGAAGAAGAGTTTTTCTATATTTTAGAAGGAACTGCCGAATTCTTTCTAGACGGAAAAACCGTTACAGCGGGTCCAAATACCAGTTTCTATTGTCCGCCAAACGCCGAACACGGAATTAGCAATGCAGGGAAAACAGATTTAAAGTATTTGGTTATTAAAAAGGATTTGAGGTAAATACAGCAGAAAATCAATTATCTAAATTGCCTCCAGCTTTAGCTTGGGGGGTAATAATTTAGTAATAGAAAAAGGCTTTAGCCAAAAATAGATTTGCCCAAAGCCTAAACAAAGAATTACGAATAAGTCTGTAGCTAAAGAGGTTGGCTACTAGATATTTTGTTTACTTCAAAATGACAACCTCTTCAGGAATCATAAACAAAAGCGTACAGCCAGTTCTAGAAAACACAGAATGCGTGCTTCCTGGGGGCATGTACAAATAATCGCCTGCTTTTAGTTGGTCTTTTCCAGAGCGAACTTCGCCTTCTAGAACATAGATTTCTTCGCCCGCTGGATGAACATGATTCGGGTATGAAGCACCGGGTTCAAACTTTAAAAGAAAAGTAGGAGGACGGTTAGTAGCGGCATCAAAGCGTAATACTTTAGCATAAATTCCGTCTGTTTTTACACCTTCTTCTTGAAGAGGTTTCCATTCTAATTCGTTGCTTTTTGTGATTTTAGTTTCCATATGTATTCAAATTTAATTTGTTAAGTTATTGGATAGTTATTTTAAACACATTAAAACATAGAGTTTGTAAACTTATAAAGGCGTTTCACTTATATTAGTAAACATGGCTATGTGTGAAAATCTAGATTTTTTTTAATTGCCTTTTTTCTAATATTTTATAATCTATGTTTCTATGTGTTAGATTTTTTTGTAAACCATAGGAGTTATTAGATTCTTAAAAAATACTCATCCAAACTCCATCGGTATTTGTCTGCGGTGGCTAAGAGAAAAGCGCCCATAGAAAAAACAAATACAGAATAATCGAGCGGATCTTTTATTCCGAAGGAATAAGTCATTGCCAGCGCAAATAGAAAAGTTAAGATAGAAGCGCCAACAGCCATTTTTCTGGTCTGATATCCAATCAGCAGTAAAATAGCAAATAAGGTTTCCAGAAATGTGCTTATAATTGCAATTGACGGAATAAAACTTTTTGGCAAAAAAGAATTTACACTTTCGGCGTAAGCCAGAAAATTTTCCCAACCCGAAGATTGTTTCCCAAGCAAACCCAACCGACTTGAAACGGCAGATAAAAATCCAATTGCCATTGCGATTCGTAAAAGCAAAATGGCATAATCTTGATATCTTTTCATAAACTATTGTATTAGTAATTAATCAGATACAAAGATCGGGCGGTGATGCTATTTAAAGAATAGAGAATCTTGGAAAAAGCATGTAATGGAACATTCTGTGCGATTTATTTAAACACATAGAAACATAGAATTGTTGTCGTAAAAAAAAGGCGTTTCACTTGTTTAAACAAACATAGCTATGTGTTGAGAAACGAGTTTCTCTTTTGCCTTCTTTATACGTATTTAAAAATCTATGTTTCTATGTGTTTAGAATAATCGTTACAGCTGAACAACTTTCTCTTTATAAGATTTTGGAGAAATATTCGTGTGTTTCTTGAAGAAGTTCGAAAAATAAAAAGGATCATTAAAGCCCAAAGCATAAGCCGTTTCTTTTACCGATAATTTCTCGTACGTAAACAAACGTTTTGCTTCTGAAATAATCAGTCCGAAAATGATATTTTGTGCGGTTTTATTGCAATGCAGTTTAGAGAGTTCATTTAACTTGGCTTCGGTTGTGCCAATTAAATCGGCAAATTCATTTACCGAAAGATTTTTGTCAAAATTACCGCGAATAGCTTCCAGAAAATGAAGAAACAAAGCGTCTGGTTTGTAGATTTCTTCTCCCAGTTTTATTTTAGAACGATTGATTTCGATTAAAATCAATTGAATTCTAGAATGAATAGAGATGAGGTATTGATATGGTTTTTGGGCAATTTCCTGCTCGATAAGCTGTAAAGCATCCACAACCAATTTGTCGTCATCTACTTTTATCACTTCATTCATTGCAAAATGGCAGAACAAGCTGTTGTGAAAAATCAGCTCAATGTCATTATCGTTTTTACAGAAGAAATCATAAGTAAATTCTAGAACAAATCCGGTTGCATTGTTGCTGTTTTTTATAAAATGAATTTGGCCAGACGTTATCGTTAAGACCGAATTTTTGGTGATTAGATATTCGTTTTCGTCTACCGAAAGTGTTATTTCGCCCGATGTGCAAAATAGCAGCACATATTTTAATACGCGTCTAGGATGCTTTAAATCTTCTGCCTGTTCAAACGTCTTTATTTCAATCATTTGTTTTGATTTTTAAATGCAATCCCGATAGCTATCGGGAGCTCATATTTTGTAAAGTTATGCATTTAAAAAAAAGTTTTTCACGCTTCATAACATTAATCTGCATGTTTTTCAAAATAATGGAAAGCCATTTCTACAATTGCCTCTTTTGTGGTAAAACTGTATTGTACTCCATGATGGAGTGTGTAGGAATCTCCCAGTTCAGGATAATGCTGTTTTCCATCTATCTGAAAGGGATCTAAAACCGAAAGCCAGAGATTGCGATGTCGATCTTTGAAATAGAACTGATTTCGATCTGAAACGACTAAGATCGTTCCGTTGTCATTGTCAAGAATCGAAGTATGGGTACTGTCCTCATAATCACCCATAATAGTGATATTGGTGTTGTATTTTTTGGACATTATTTCTGCAATTTTTTTTGTTAGTGGCATTAAAAGTGGTATTTAATTTATCGAGGATAGTAAATTTAAAACAGTGGGTTTTATCAATATTACCCCTAAAAGTTATTTTTGTATCAAAATAAGGTTTTTTTGCATTTAGTTTATCATTTCAACCAGAGGGAGAAATCGCACTTGTATATCGACAAAGATTTTGAATCTTTATTTGAGTGAGAAATAAAGATTATAAAATGACAAACCTCGATTTTTTTAAGATCGAGGTTTCTTAATTTAAAATGAAATATTATATCCGCAGTAAGCTAAAAACTCTCACCACCAAACGCTTTTTATTTTTTTATAATTTTTTGTGTATATTTTTTATTTGAAGAAAATGCATTAATAATATACATGCCCGAAGTTAGCTGTTGTGTATTAATTTGATTGGTTTTCTGATTTTGTTCTAGTATCGTCTTACCATTCATATCAGTAATAATAACTTTATCAATCGGTTCTCCATTTTGAGATTCAAAATTTAATACCGAAGAAACAGGATTTGGATAAGTAATGAAATAATCAGATTTGAATTCATCTACAGATAAATGATCTGCTGCCAATTTAACGATCCATCCATCGGCCGATCCTTTTAAGTTGGTAACATCTCCATTATTTGAAAAAGTATAGCCTGCCATAATATAGCTCCCATCACTATCCTGGATAATTGATTCTATACGATCAGAACTGTTTCCGCCAATATTTTTTTGCCATTGTAAACTCCCAGTTTGATTTATCTTTACAATCCAAGCATCAGATGCCCCTTTGTTTCCTGTTAGATCGTTATCTAAAGAAGAAGATGATGCTGTAAAAACATAACCTCCATCAGAAGTTGGAGCAATATCAGTTCCTTCATCATTTGCAGTACCTCCAAAAACTTTTTGCCATTCTATAGCTCCCGAAACATTAATTTTTACAACCCAAACGTTACCGCTTGTATCATTAGAAGTTACATCGCCATCTGTTGATGCAGTGCTTCCTATAGCAATAAAACCGCCATCAGGAGTTAATGATATAGATTTAAAAGTATCAGTTTTACTTCCGCCATATGTTTTTTGCCAATCTATATTTCCTAAATTATTTAGTTTAACTATCCAGCCATCAGAATATCCTTTATTTATTGTGACATCTCCATCAGTAGATACACTCATTCCGCATAAAATAAAACCGCCGTCTGTAGTTTGTTTAATGCTATAGGCATATTCATCTTGTGTACCTCCTAAGGTCTTCTGCCATGTTATATTTCCTTGTGTATTTAGTTTTACAACCCATATATCATATGCATTCGTAGTGCCATTACTGTGCAGACCACTAACATCACCATCGTTAGAAATGCTGTTTCCTACAACAATATATCCTCCGTCTGTTGTTTGCGAAATGCTATAAGATCTTTCTGTTATTGATCCTCCTAATGATTTCTGCCACTCTATAACACCTAGCGAATTCAATTTTACAATCCAGTAATCACCACTAGTATAAGTTCCATGATTAAAGGTGGCATCTCCATCATTAGATTCTGAATATCCTGTTACAATATAACCTCCATCATTGGTCTGCTGTACACAATCTGCATAATCTTGTTTTGAACCGCCGTATGTTTTCTGCCATTCGGTTACTAGATTTGAATTCAGTTTTACAATCCACGCGTCATATTCTCCTTTGTTTATTGTTAAGTCTCCATCGTTAGAACTTGTTGCGCCAGCTATGATATAACCTCCGTCTGAGGTTTTCTTTATGTTGCTAAAGCTTTCAGTTTTTGTTCCTCCAAAGCATTTTTGCCATTCAATTGTAGGCGCTTGTGCATATATGTGTAATGATAATGGAAATATAAAAGAAAGGAGTAATCTTTTTTTCATAGCGAATGGGGTGGTTTTTGGTTAGATTTTGTTAGTATTGTTTGTAAATTAACATAGTGGTTGCGACAAATATATTATTTTTTGATTTTGATTGATGAGGTGTTTTTTGTTTGTCTAACAGAACAAAAAAAGAGCAATTCCTCTCAAACCAAAGTAGAACAGCCCTTTAAACGAATTTTTAAATTTGTATTTCTAAGGTACTGTATAGTTTTTGTAGTATTTTAATTTGATTGCTTTATTGTTCACGAGCGGGAGGCTCGCGCTAGATTGGCGATTTAGATTGCTGGGTTTCGACTTCGCTCGGCCTGACAAATGTTTAATGTTCTTTTGCGCACAGTTTGTCATTTCGATCGAAGAGAGAAATCTCCACAAGTAGCTCGACAAAGATTGGCGATTTAGATTGCGGGGCTTCGACTTCGCTCAGCCTGACAAATGTTTCATCTTTTTTACGTTCTGTTTGTCATTTCGAGGAACGAGAAATCTCCACAAGTAGCTCGACAAAGATTGGTGATTTAGATTGTGGAGTTTCTCGCGAAGATTTCTCGTTCCTCGAAATGACAAAAATGCGGTTGAAATATAGATTTGTTATATTTGATAAAACGAATATATTTATTGAAAGAAAAATCTTTCTTTTTAAAATAGTTTTCTCTACATTTGAAGTTCCTAAAAAATTACGACTTTAAATTAGAGCAAGATTTGCCCTTGTATTATGTGTACGGTATCGGAAACGACCGTAAACGCCGTCGTAAGCGTTAGGAACACTAAGATGCAAGGGTTTTTATATTCCTAATATTACGACATTATGAGTACAAAAAACACCCTTTCCAAAGAAGCCGAAACAAGGCTGATTGATTTTTTTAACCATATTATGGATCCCGAAGATATGGCTAAAATCTTAAGACAAGTAAATTGCATTTTAGCTCTCGGCGTAATGCGACAACACGAAACCCTCCAAATCGGACTAACCAATTTCGAAGACAATTATTATTGGCTCAATGAATTGGCGGAAATTTTGAATCCTTATTTGAGTGAGGAGTAGAGATTATGAAATGGAAAAACCTCGGCTTTTTAAGGTCGAGGTTTTTTGTTTGCAATCATTATGTATATTTCGTAATACTTGCGCAAGTGCCCGCTCGTTACCGTAATCCAGATCAATGCAAATTAGAAATGAATAATGTGAATGTCTTACTGTAAATATTATATTTGCTTATTAGACATTTAACCTTTTGTAAAAACTATTAATTAGAAAACCATTATGGCATTAACAGGTTCACTATACAAACTTTCAAACGAGGAATTAAAAAATCATAAAAAGAATAAATTTTCGGAGTTAGAATCCTTGAAAGAAACTGCTGATTTAAGCTACTTTGCGATTGATTTATTAGAAATATTAAATAAGTTCTCAGGACTTGGCAGTGAAGCGGTAGGAAAGATAATTCAAGGTGATAATTCATTTTCTCCCGAAGATGGTTATATTGGTTATTCAAGCTCTGAAGAAGTTAAAAAAAATAAAGAAACGATATTAGACAATATTACAATTGAAAAGTTTTTAGAATTTTGGGAAACTGGTGAAAAAGAAAATTTTGCCCACACAAGACCTCAGAATAAAGCTTTTGTCGTAGAATATTTTGAAAATATTAAAGAAGCTTATGAAATAGCAGTAAATGAAAATGAATCCTTAATTTTTAGAATAGGATAAAGATTTTTTAGCCATATTATAAATCCCAAAGATATGGCTAAAATCTTAAGACAAGTAAATTGCATTTTAGCTCTCGGCGTAATGCAACAACACGAAACCCTCCAAATTGGATTAACCAATTTTGAAGACAATTATTATTGGCTCAATGAATTGGCGGAGATTTTGAATCCTTATTTGAGTCAGGAGTAGGGTTATTTAAATAATAAAAATAAGCCGCTTTATATAAAGCGGCTTAAAAATTAAAGTCTACTACAATGACTACAAAGTGGTTTTCCACCAGTTCCTGGTCGAAGATTAACTTTTTCAATGTTGTTTCCTTCTGTACAACTTGTGTTGTTGTGATACACAGATTGTTTTACACTGTGAAATGCAGCTGTTTTTGCCATAATAAATTATTTTATAATTAATATGGAGAAAATTAGTGCAGTTGGATTATAGTATTTTATGGAAATCCATAATAGATTATTTTTTGAAAATAAATTTTGTCTCACGAGCGAGACGCTCGCGCTAGCAATGGGGAGCAAGGTTTTTATATATTTCATTCTCTGTTTTTGAAAATGTATTGCAAAAAACTATTCCAGAAAAACATTTATGGTATTAAAACTCTCAAAACTATCTTCAAAATCTTTGCTAAAAGGAATGTTCTTATAATAAAGATTACAATAATATTCGCCCCTATTCTTTCCTGCATTGATTTTCGAAGCAGTATTTTTAAAATCAAAAAATTTGTATTTTTTATTTTTGTCTGCTTCAATTATAATAGTATCGGATTTTAAAATTTTAGAATCTATATAATATTTATTATCCGAATCTTTAATTCTTTGGTATTCTATTTTCTTAGTTTTTCCATCTTTTCCAATTAAAATTATTTGGAATTTTTTTAACATTTTAGTTTTACTTATATTTCTATAAAAAGTAATATAAATTCTTTCTCCATCTGCAATAAATTGAGATGAATTACAGCGATTATTATTTTTATAATCTTGTATTTTAAAAAAACAGTAGCGAAAAACAAAAAAAGCAATTATACCCCCTAATAAGATTGATACTATATTTTTCATTTATTTACATTTAATATAACCATTATAATTATTCATAAAGTGTGAAGAAGATATTACTTTTTTTAAATATCGATTGCTACCATTTGGATTAGTGGCCTAGGTATATGCCTTAAAATCTATGTTTATTTACTTTTATTAAGGTGAAAGATAAATCTCTTCATCTTCTGTAAATTCTGTGCCATCAAATTTATAAACCGTTACGTAAGGTGTTCCTATTGATTCCATACAAACTTCTTTTGAATCAGTTATAAAGTGTAATTTGTTTTTCAATTTAATAAAAGTAGTATCAGTTTTGTAAATTGTATCTTCCGTGGCAAATTTTAATTTAATCAATAGTGTATTATTTGATAGTTTTTCAACAACTTCTAAATGACCTTTATTAATTATTTTATTATTGCGTTTTACAAAAAAAGATGATTTTTTAATATCATTTTTATTTATGTTTTTCATTTTTATAGTTGTGTAATTATATGATAAAACATATTCTTTGCATGTATAATTTCTTTTGCATCCAATCAAAATAAGAATTGTAAATGCTATAATTTTATTTTTTGAATTTAATATATCCATAAAAATTTGTATTAAAAACGGTACTGCGTATGCGCGAATTTATATTTAACTTTTGCCAACAATAATATGAAAAGCTATATTCATTTTTTATAGGATCTATTATCAAATTTCCTTCATAAGCAATCCAATGGTATTGTGTTGTACATCCTACATAACTTATTGAATCATCAAGCATGTCAGAATCTATTAATAAAATAATATGCCATCCTTGATTAAATAATTTTTCGATTTCTAATAATTTATTTGAAAACTCCCTTCCAGTAATGATAAATGTTTCGTCTGCAACCAAACTAGCTCCATACAAGTCAAGCGCCGCTTGAATCATATACTTTGGCCAATTTATAGCATTCCAATCTTCTCCTTTTTGTCCCAAATATTTTGTGTTATCTGAACTTCTAGTTCCTGCTAATATAATCCAATCAGTTTGATGCATTAATTGATGAGGAATACATGGTTGTCCATTTGAATAGTAATCATAATGCGGGTATTTAAAATTATTTAAATCTGGCTTACAATCATATAATGCTGGATTTGGGCTCAGCTTAAATTTATTTATTATTATTTCGCCTGTTCTAAAAAACTCCATATAATTATTATAAAAATCATTTGGGTAATCTTGAGCATAAAAATATAAGAGTGCAGCTGTACCACATAATGATGTAGCATGCTGATTAATTTTTTCAGGATTATTTTTTCTGATAGTCAATCCATCTTGAAAAGTCATCCTATCAAACCACCTAAAACGATTATGTTTCCATTCTTTATATTCAGCTTCTCTTTCTGCATTATAGACATAGGCGCGAACATAAAGGTAACGTCCGCACATATCTTCGTCATTCATTGTCATTGTTATGGAATCTCCTTTTGCAGAAAGAGGTATTTCTAACCATTTATTTTGGGACGGACTGTGATATTTCACCATCCATTTTATATTAGCAATATTTATTGGAGGATTTTGAAAATAACTTTTCACTTTAAAATGATATGTTTTTCCAAAAATCATTCCGTCTTGATAATTGCCAGATTTATCATTTGCAGAACCTTGATCTAATGGTGTCAAAAGCTCAATTTCTTTTACAGCTCCATTGATTATTTTTATGGGTGGTGGTTGAGGATCACCATAGCTGTAACTTTCGGCAAAATACTCTATTTTTCCATTTGAATTATGTTCAATACCTCCTTTTGCATAAACTCTCGAAATTCCGCCTGTTTTTTCTATAATATTTCCTTTTACTCTAATATATTCTGACATAAGTACTGTTTTTTTACTTTTGATTTTATTGTTAATTAGTAAATATATACTTAGATATTTTTGGATTAGCTCCTCTAAAAGTTATTAAAGTAACAGAAAAAGGTAATTTTTGTAAAAATGCGATATGAATTGAGAAAAAACAAAAAAAGGACAGTCCCTCCAATTAAAGAAGAACTGCCCTTTTAGGCAAATTTTTAAATTTGCATTCCTAAGAATGCGTACAGTTTTTGGTAATCACTAAATTGAAGACTAAAACGCAGGTTATTCGTTTATGACATCGCCTTCCTTAGTTTCTTCGCTGGCAATTTTTACCAGTTTATCGTTTGGAGTTAAGTCGCCGAAAATTTCAATTTTATCTTCGATTTCTCTTCCTTTTTTAATGTCAACTCTTGTCGCTTTGTGGTTTACTACTTTTACCACATAAATTCCTTCTGCAGAACTTACTACTGCTGATTTTGGCACTACAAATGTGCTGTCTTTCGCGTTAAGCGGTAATAAAACTTCGGCAACCATTCCAGGCAATAAATTCCCTTTGGTGTTGTGAACGTCCATTTCAACTCTTTCAGAACGCAGTTTTAAATCTAAAGCGCCAGACATTCTGGTAATTTTAGCTGAGAAAGTATCTGGCAGCGATTTTACATTAAAACTCATTTCGTCGCCTGAGTGCAAATAGCCTGTGTACAATTCTGGTACAGAAACCGCCAAACGTAATTTGCTTTGTTCCTGAATAGTTAATAAAGGCAAATCTGAACCTTTTCCTGCTGGGCCAACAAATGTTCCTAAATTGACATTTCTAGCCGCTACAACGCCATCAAAAGGAGCACGAATTTCTAAGTAACCTCTCATAATCGCAATTTCTTTATGAGCTGCAATTGCCGCTTGAAGCTGTGCGTAATCAGAATTCTTTTTTCCGCTTGCCATTTCTAAGTCGTTTTTAGAAATCGTTCCTTCCACTTTGCTTGTTTCATACAAACGGTTGTAAGTGCTTTTGCTGGTTGCGTAAATCGCTTCCATAGATTTTAGTCTAGATTCAGCAGCAGCCAATTGCGAGCTTATTTCTGGTGCTTCTAAAACAATTAAAAGCTGTCCTTTTTTTACTTTCGTACCAATATCAACTTTTAAAGTTTTTACGAAACTGCTCACTTTTGCATACAAATCAACTTGTTGAAAACCGGTTAATTCAGCTGGTAAACGCAATTCTGTTGTTAGTTTTTCTTTCGATAAAAGGAAAGTTTCAACTTTAGGTTCTATTTCTGCTTTCGCAGTTTCTTCTTTTTTCTTTTCGCAGCTGCTTAATACAACTAGTGCTGTAACTAATAATGCAGATGATTTTATAATGTTACTTTTCATAAATGTTGAATTTATTTTGCATAGGTCATTTATGTTATCGCCTTTTAATTTTTCGGTATTTGTTTTCAACAAATTATTTTTTGTTGGCGATTTCATTTTTTGGTTTTTATATAATGAATATGTTTTTTAACTCTTTGGGATTAATTGTTTTAACACATAGATACATAGATTTTCTTTGTGCACAAAAGGCGTTTCACTTGTTTCAATGCACATAGCTATGTGTGAAAACTAGTTTTTTCTTTTACCTTTTTTATTTAAAACTAAAATCTATGTTTCTATGTGTTAAAAAAAAATAATTACACTCAACGAGTTATGACTTTCCAACTTTCGACTTACTTATTGATGAAATATAATGGATGCTTTCTTCGTCTTCAGGATCTAAAGAAACAGATTGTGTCGATGTTTTTTCTTGTGCCCACGCAAATATCTGCGGAAGGATTAATAATACAGCAAAAGTAGAAAATAATAATCCACCGATAACCGCTCTTCCTAACGGAGAAACTTGATCGCCTCCTTCGCCGTGTCCAATTGCCATTGGCAACATACCCATAATCATCGCAACAGAAGTCATGATAATTGGACGAAGACGTAATGCAGCAGCTTCACGAGCAGATTCTAAGGCGTTTCCGTTTATTTTTCGAAGCTGTTCGGCATTTGTAACCAAAAGAACGGCGTTGGCAATAGAAACCCCAACCGACATGATGATTCCCATATACGATTGCAAGTTAAGCGTAGAACCTGTAATAGTCAGCATTAATAAAGCTCCTAAAACCACGGCAGGAACCGTTGTTAAAATAACAAGCGAAACTTTGAACGATTGGAAATTAGCGGCCAGCATTAAGAAGATTACAAACACAGCGACCAATAATCCTGTTTGCAAGCTGCTTAATGTCTCTGTCAGTACAGTACTTAATCCGATTGGCGTGATAAACAAACCACGTGGTAATTCTCCCAATGAACTAATCGTTTTGCTCACATCTTTTGATGCCGTCCCCAAATCGGTTTTATAGATGTTTGCAGTAACGGTAATGTACGGCATGGCCCCTAAATTGTCATTTTCACCACTTACAAAGCCAGGTGTAATTTTGGCAACGTCACTTAAAACAGGACGAAGCGAATTTTTTAATACCGGAATTTCTCCAATATCGGTTTTGCTTTTCATTTTGTTTAAAGGCACTTGAACTTGAACAGAATATGATAATCCTGCTTTTTCGTCTACCCAGTTGTTTTTCTCTGTATAACGTGAAGATGAAGTTGAAGCTACCAACGATCTTGAAATATCATTCATATCAACTCCCAATTCGGCAGCACGGGTTCTGTCAATATCAATATTCATTGCTGGATAATGTATTGGTTGACCAATTTGAACGTCTCTGAAATACGAAATTGCTTTTAGTTTATTTACAATTTCAGTCGCGTACAATTCGTTTCGTTTTTTGTCTTTTCCTGCTACTCGAATCTCAATTGGAGTAGGAGAACCTTGGCTTAGAACTTTATCCGTCAATTCGATTGGCTCAAAAGAGAGTTTAGTATCAGGAAGTACTTTCTTAAGTCTTGCTCTAAATTCGTCTTTAAAGTCATCCATATCTTCCTCGTAGTCTTTTAAACTTACTTGGAAAACCGCTTCGTGAGAACCAGCCATGAAAAGATAAATCGGGTTGATCGAGAATAGAGAAGGGTGCTGACCGACATATACGGATGTAATTCCGATATGATCTTTTCCGACCATTTTCTCCAATTCTTTTAAAACAATTCTGGCTTGTTCTTCGGTTCTTTCCAAACGCGTTCCGTCAACGGCACGCATTCTTAACTGAAACTGACTAGAATTGGTTCTTGGGAAAACGTCTTTTCCGATAAAATTAATGAACACAATGGCTAAAAGTGTTGCTCCAACCAAATAGGTCACAGTCGTTATTTTTTTATGAACAAACAAACGGTCTAAAGTTCGCATAAAACGATTTCTGAATCTTTCGAAACCGCTTACTTTTCCATCATTGTTGAAATCTTCTCTTTCAACCAAATCCTTTTTCTGACCAATTAAATTTTGTTCAGATTCTGGCGTTAAACCGCAGTCGTTAAACTCAGCTTCATCATCTGTAATCTCTGGTCCATGCGCATGTTTTTCATGTCCTTTCATCATCCAGTTGGCCATAACAGGCACAAAAGTTTGAGACAATAAGAACGAAATAACCATTGAGAAACCAATTGCCAAAGCCAAAGGCAAGAACAACGCTCCCGGAATACCAACCATAGTAAATGCTGGCGCAAATACGGCAAGAATACAAAGAAGGATCAATAATTTTGGCAAGGCGATTTCCTTACAGGCGTCCCAAATGGCGAGCGCTTTTGGTTTTCCCATGTCGAGATGCTGGTGAATATTTTCGATCGTTACGGTACTTTCATCCACCAAAATACCAATTGCCAAAGCTAATCCTGATAATGACATTAAGTTGATCGTTTGTCCGAATAATTTTAGGAATAAAACTCCAGAAATAATCGAAATCGGAATCGTCATAATTACGATTAATGCAGCACGACGGTCACCCAAGAATAATAAAACCATTAATCCGGTTAAAACCGCACCAATAATTCCCTCAGTAATCAAACTTTTAACCGAGTTGATTACATAAACCGACTGGTCAAATTCGTACGTAATGTTTACATCTTCAGGAAGCGTGCTTTGAATTTTAGGAAGTTCTTTTTTCAATTTTTGAACCACATCCCAAGTCGAAGCGTCTCCCGCTTTTGCGATACTAATGTAAACCGAACGTTTTCCGTTTACTAAAGCATAACCTGCTGTAATATCGGCACCGTCTTTTACAGAGGCAACATCGCCTAATTTTAAGTTCTGAACACCGCCTTTAAATAACGGAATCTGTTCAAAATCTTTAACTTCTTTAATCGTATTATTTGTTGGCGTAATATAGTTTTTGTCGCCCATACGTACGTTTCCAGAAGGAGCCGTTTGGTTGTTCAAACGAATCGCGTCAACAATCTGGTCTGGCGTCATATTATGAGAACGCAATAAATCTGGATCAACGTTTACCTCAATAGTTCTTGGACTTCCTCCAAAAGGTGCTGGCGATAATAAACCAGGAATTGCAGTAAACGAAGCACGAACATAAACGTTGGCTAAATCCTGTAATTCGTTGTTGGAACGTATTTTACTGCTCAAAACCAATTGTCCAATTGGAAGTGAAGAAGCATCAAAACGAATGATAAACGGAGGCTGTGTTCCCGGAGGAAAAGCCGCTTGGATTCTGTTTGAAAGCGCACTTAACTCGGCAGCAGCCTGAGCCATGTTGGTTCCTTCATAATAGGTTAATTTCATAATCATTAACCCCTGAATATTTTTGGTTTCTACCGATTTGATACCATTCGAGAAAGGTAAAACGTTTACGTAGTTTTTGGCAAAATAAGCCTCCATCTGATCTGGCGTGTAGCCTCCAAACGGATGCGCAATATAGATAACCGGCAAATTCATTTTTGGCAGAATGTCTACCTTAATGTCTCTGATGGCACCAATTCCGAAGAAAAATAGACCCGCAACCAATACTAAAATGGAAATGGGTTTGCGGAGTGCAAAACGTATTAAATTCATTAGGATTTATAATTAAAATTCATTTATAAATAAGTCAAAATTTCCTGTTGCAGCGACTTTTAATAAGTATGATTGCCACACATTGTTATTGACAATATCTCGATCGATTTCAGCGCGATTTAGCGTAAACATGGTTTGAGTTAAATCAGTCAAATCAGTTAAACCATTTTTGTATAAGGTCGATTTCTGAATGTAAGCTCTTTGCGCGGCATCAACCTGAATTGGCGCTTCGGCATAATTTTCCAAAGTAATTTTGATTTTATCTTCGGCAAATGTCAGCTGCGATTTCAATTCTCTATCAGCCTGATTGTATTCTTCCTGCAAAGCTTGAGAAACAAATTTCTGAGCGCTTACTTGTTTGCTTGATCTGAAAGGCGTGGTTAAATTCCACGTAATTCCAACTCCAACCAAATAATTGGTACGATCTGGATTTACGCCATCCCAATAATTTCTCGTAAATGCATTTTGATTGGTTGCATACGAATTGTCAAATCCTGAAGCTCTGGTTTGTAAAACCCCAAAAGCACTCATTGTTGGATAATAGAATCGTTTGTACAATTTAACCTGCTGATTGCTGTAATCGATTTTGGTTTTATAGAATTGTAACAATGGGTGAAGGCTGTCTGTGGCAGTTTCTTTGGTTACCAATTCTTTTGGAATCTGAGTAACAAATAAAGTATCGGTTACAAAATCCTGAGGCGCAACGCCCATTAAATCGACTAATTTGTTGTTTTGTTCCTTAACAAAGTTTCGGGCTAAGTTTAAAGCGATTTTTGCTTTAGAAACTTCGGCTGTAGCCAATGTAGAATCGACTCCGGCCAATAATCCGTTTTTAACTCTCGCAACAGCTGTCTTTTTGAAGACTTCTGCGCGGTCTAAGTTTTTTTGCTGCGAAATCAGCAATCTTTGGCTTGCCAATAAATTCAAATAAGCAGCCGAAATTTTGATTTCCTGCTGGAATTTTTCCTGCTGTAAATCTTTTTCTTTAGCCTGAACATCAATTTTAGATAAATTGATTTTTTCCTGTGTTTTTCCGAAAGTGAAAAAATCCCAGTTCATGTTGACTAAATAAAGCGCACCAAATGCTGAGTTCCAGTTTTGTTCTGGTAACGGAAGTCCCGATGATGCAACTCCTAAACCTCCAAAACCATAAAGCGGTCCGTTTTGTCCGTTTACGGTTCCGTAATCCTGCTGTGCCGATAAATTCAGGTTTGGCAGGTAATCACGGCGAGATTGTTTTAGAGTCTCTTTTGATGCATTGGTGTAATTGTTTTTTGCTCGGATAGAACCGTAGTTTTCAAGACCTATCTTTAATGCTTCTTTTAAAGACAGGGTTTGAGCATAACCGATTGAGGCAAAAATCAATAAAAATAGAATGGTAATTTTTTTGAAATACATAAACTCAAGGTGTGAATAGAAATGTTTTTGATGCAACAAATTTATTTCTCTTGTACTGATAAAAGTCAGGTTAAGTGATGTACTGCACTAGTAAATGACGAATTGAATTGGTCATTTTTTGAAAAAAATAATTAAATATTTGTTCGTACTTTGTAAACTATTTCACAATTAAGAATGAACAAAAGAATTGATAACATATTGGATAACAAATGGTGGCAGGAGGTTGCCGTTGTCCTTTTCTCTTTTACAATATATACCCTAAAAAACGACTGGATGCTCTTTAGTTCCTTCGTTTCTATTGCAATGGGTGTATTTTTTTATTGCATTTTATACATGCATGCCCAATTTAATCGTTTTTTTATCCTTCCGATTTTATTTAAAGCAAACAAACCTTTTACCTATATCGTTTTAACGCTTTTTGGAGTTTTTGTATTTTCTGTCATTTTGTATGAAATCACAAAAATGGATATGTTTGCCAATTGCCATTTATACCAAAACTCGCATCAGAGAAGTTATGCGTACCAATTGGCCAGCGTTTTAGGAACTTTGGTCTGCATTCTGAGTCCGATAATTGTTTTTAAGTTTTATCGTATTCACAGAAAACAAACCGATGCGGCTTTATTGTTCAATCAAATGCAATTGAATTCATTGAAAGGACAATTAAATCCGCATTTTTTGTTTAATACTTTTAATACACTTTACGGAATTAGTCTTCAGTTTCCAGATAGGACACCAGATTTGATTATGAAGGTTTCGCAGTTAATGCGTTATCAGTTAGAAAGCAATAGCAAACAATGCGTATCTTTAGAAGACGAATTGGAGTTTATAAATAGTTATGTGCAGCTTGAAAAAGAACGTGTTGGTTACAGATGTGATATTACTTTTGAAAGCAATGTTGACAACGAAAATGCCTATAAAATTTCGCCAATGCTTTTAATTGCATTTATAGAAAATGCTTTTAAACACGGAACCTGCGCTATTGAAAAGTGTTTTGTAAAAATTACAATTTCTGTCGAAAAGGGATTGCTACATCTTCATGTGGCCAATTCAATTCCGAAGAAAAATGATGTGATTTCGACCAAAATTGGCTTAAAAAACACTATCGAACGTTTGAATTTAATTTATGGGAAAGACTATAAATTGGATATTCAAGACGACAAACAAGTTTATATTGTTGATTTAGAAATACAGCTAAAAAAGTTTGTAGGATGAGAGAAACAAAAAGATGCATTATTGTAGACGATGAACCCGCTGCGCATTACGTTCTGGCCAATTATATCAAACAGAATCCGCAATTGGAATTGGTTTTTCAAGGATATAATGGCATTGAAGCGATGAATTATCTCAGAGAGAATCCAGTCGATTTAATGTTTTTGGATATCAATATGCCTGAAATTTCTGGAATGGAATTGCTTAAAATTCTTCCCACGCATCCTAAAACCATTTTGACTACAGCATATTCTGAATTTGCTCTTGAAAGCTACGATTACGGCGTAATTGACTATTTGCTGAAACCCATTTATTTTCCAAGATTTCTAAAAGCAATTGATCGTTTTTTTGCGACCGAAAGTGTAAAACAAAAAGCGGAAGAAACCGTAAATTCGGTTAGTGTAAAAGTAGATGGCTATTTGATGGAGATTGAATTGGATCAGCTTTTGTACGCACAGAGTTTTGGTAATTATGTAAAGCTTCATACTACAAAAAGAACTTATTTGGCATCGATTACCACAACAGAATTTGAAAAGTGTCTGCCAGAAAAAAGTTTTATGCGTATTCATAAATCGTATATCGTGGCGCTAGATAAAATTGATGCAACCGAAAAAGATTTTGTGGTCATTAAAAACGAAAGAATCCCAATCGGAATTACATACAAAAGAGAACTAACAGACCGATTAAAAAAGCTCGAATTGTAATTGAATACTTGATTTTAGAAGAGTTGTTTCAGCTGATAAAAAATGTTAATCCCTTCATGTTATCGTAAGAGAAAAAGTATTAATTTTAATACGTTACTAAAGTTTAATTTTAAAAATGAAACTATGAAAAACGTGTTTTTGTCTTTTACTTTTTTATGCAGTAGTTTTTTAATTGCACAGGAAGGAACGAATATGAAAAAGGAAATCACGCCCCCAGAAAAGGTGCGGTTTGCTTTTGAGAGAGAATATCCAGGGAAAGTGCCAGTTTGGTCTGAAGAATATGTGGGAGATGATGCAGATGAAATTCGTTTTGAAGCGCGATACAATGTAGACGATAGAACCAAAGCGGTAGCGATTTATGATAATCTGGGAAACATGAAAGCTTATGAGTTGCAGATTCCGTTTAAACAGCTTCCGATAAAAGCACAGTCGTATTTAAAGAAGAATTATAAAGCAAAAGCCATTCAAGAAATTGCAATGGTGGTAGACGATAAGAAAAAAACAACCTACGAAGTTGGCGTAACAAAAGAGGCCAAATTTTACGATATAGTTTTTGACGCAGAAGGAGATTTTGAAGTCTCAGTCGAAAAGAACTAAAAAAGCTTTACTAATTCAAATATTATTTGAAATGACAAACCCGATGAGTTTTTAATGCTTATCGGGTTTTGTTTTTTGTAATAGTTATGAGTTATGAGTTATGAGTTATGAGTTATGAGTTATGAAGTGCCACTAACCATCAACCATCAACCATCAACCATCAACTATAAACCATCAACTATATTAAAGCATCATTCCACCAGAAACTTCGATTCGTTGTGCATTTACCCAGCGCGCATCTTCAGTACATAAAAAGGCTACAACACCGCCAATATCATCTGGTAATCCAACTCTTCCTAAAGCAGTCACAGAAGCAATCTGCTGATTCATTTGTTCATTATCGCGAACAACTCCGCCACCGAAATCAGTTTCAATAGCGCCTGGGGCTACGATATTGGCTCTAATTTTTCTTGCGCCCAATTCTTTTGCCTGATATCTGGTTAAAGTTTCCATTGCACCTTTCATAGAAGCATAAGCCGCATAACCTGGGAAAGAGAATCTTGCTAAACCTGTTGAGATGTTTACGATTCCGCCACCGTCATTCATTACGTTTAATCCTTTTTGAGTCAAGAAAAAAGGTCCTTTGAATTGAATATTAGTCAACTGATCAAATTCTGCTTCAGTTGTTCCGACAAATGAATTGTGAATTCCGATTCCTGCATTATTTACTAAAAAATCAAATTTGTCTGTTTTAAAAGTGCTTTTTAGAACCGATTTTACTTCTTCAAAGAAAGCATCAAAAGTTCCTGATTCTGCTACATTTAATTGTAATGCCGCTGCTTTTTGACCTAAACTTTCAATTTCTGAAACTACGGCATCAGCTTCTTCTTTTTTACTGTTGTATGTAATAATTACATCCAATCCTTTTTTTGCAATCGCTATTGCCATATTTTTTCCTAAACCTCTGCTACCACCTGTAACTAGAGCTATTTTTGTATTTACTACCATATTTTAATTGTGAATTGTGAATGGTTAATTGTGAATTATTTGATGTTTTTTGTTGTCAGTCTGAGCGGAGTCGAAGACCTTTTACGGCACCAAAGTCCTTCGACTACGCTCAGGAAGACAAATGTTGAATTTATTTTTTAAACACATAGAAACATAGATTTTAGTTTTCTTTTAAAAGACTACAAAAAGAAACTAGTTTCTAACACATAGCTATGTGTTTTATTAAAAGTGAAACGCCTTTAATTCACTCCAAAAATCTATGTTTCTATGTGTTTAAAATTTAAGGATGCATCAGTTTAAAATGATTTCTCAACTCTTCTGCGCTTGCGTTTAATCTTGTTTCGCTGGTTCCGAAAGTTAGTTCTTGTCTGCCTTCTTTTAATTGTTCGAAAATAGATTCGATAAAACTGCTTACGCTTGGGTATGCATCGTGAAGACCAATTCCGCCCAAATCGGTATTTAATGCTGGCGGAATAATTTCTACTACTTCAATATTTTTTTCTTTTAATAAATGACGAAGTGAAATTGTAAAAGATCTGAAAAAGGCTTTTGTAGCCGAATAAACCGGAACTTTTGCAAAAGGAGAAAATGCTAATCCAGAAGTTACATTCATTACGGTTTTAAGAGAAGGCAACTGAATAAATAATGAAGTTAAATGCAAAGGCGCTTCGATATTTGTTGCAAGTTCATTTTTCATGTTTTCATAAAAATCGGCATCTGTTATATTCATCCAATTTTGAATTCCTGCATTATTGATTAAAACGTTTAAATCAGGATGATTTTCCTTAATCCATTCAAAAAGCGCGATTCGTTCCTGTTTTATAGACAAGTCGCAAACTTTGGTTATAACCGAAGGAAATTTTGCTTTTACGTCGTTTAAAACCGATTCTCTTCTTCCGCAGATAATTACGGTATTGTTTTCCTGAATAAATCGTTCGGCAAGTCCAAGTCCGATACCGCTTGCACCGCCAGTTATTAAAATTTTGTTGTCTGATAATTTCATCTTTTCGTTCTTTTAATTTGATGAGACAAAGGTAGGAGCGAAGTAGAGTTGGGGTGTTGTAAATATCAAATAGATGTTTGCGAAATTCAAATCAGAGTTGTGAAATTCCAATATTAAAAAATCCAAATTCCAAAATCTCAGTTTGTGTCTTTCTGAGCGAAGTCGAAGGATCGCATGCTAAATCCATAAAGTATGTTCTACGTTGCGTGTCCTTCGACTTCGCTCAGGAGGACAAGCCTTGAGATAACTATTGGCAACAATCTAAAATCTAAAATATCTAACTCCTAAAAGCAATCGGCGTGTAAGAAGTTTGTTTTTTAAAGAAGTTTGAAAAATGGGCTAATTCTTCAAAACCAAGTGAATAGGCGATTTCAGAAATATTCCAATCGGTTTGCTTTAAAAGTATTTTGGCTTCGTTTGTTAATCGGTTTGTAATTAATTCTGTTGTGGTCTTTCCGGTGTTTTCTTTTAAAACCTTATTTAAATGATTCACATGAACGGATAATCTTTCCGCAAAATCTTTTGCGGTTCTCAGTTCTAATCTTTGATTTGGTGATTCTATAGGAAATTGTCTTTCTAATAATTCAGCAAATAAAGATGAAACTCTTGCTGCCGAATTGTGTTTCGAATATAAAGCTGTAATAGGTTGTAATTTTTGTCCAAAGTGAATCAGCTCAGCAACATAATTTCGAATTAAATCGTATTTATAAATATAATCAGAGTTAATTTCTTTTTGTATTTTATTGAAAATCAATTCTACTTCTGAAACTTCTTCGTCAGAAAGCTGAAAAATCGGATAGCCGTCTGATGCAAAAATAGGAAGTTCATCTAGATCGATTCCGCTTTTGCTTTTAGATAAAAATTCGCTTGTAAATACGCAAAACTGACCGCCTTGATTGGTGTCTTGCGGTAAATAATTGTAGGGAATTTTTGGTGTTGCAAATAACAATCCTTGTTTTTCGATTTCGATTACTTTATCGGCGTATTCTGCTTTGTTGTGACCTCTAATTAAACTTATTTTGTAATAAGCTCTTCTGTCGTAAGGCATTCCGGGTTTTCCTTTCATGCGCTCCAAAAGTTCTTTTATATCAAAAACATTAAAATGGCCGATTTCTTTCTGAATGTCGTTTGGCAATAAGGAAGTTGGATCAACAGTTGAACCTTCGGTAATATCTTTGTAAAATGAATCTAGGGATTTCATATCGTGATGAATTGCGAAATTCAAATATACGAAAAATATAAAGATTGGTTTTAGATTGTTTCAAGTTTGAGGTTTCGGGTTTCAAGTTTCGTTAGAACTTTGTCAAAGTTTGAAACTTTGACAAAGTTTAGCGTACAATTTTGTCATTTCGACGAAGGAGAAATCTTCGTATGAAACTCCGCAATCGAAATCGACAATCTTTGTAGAGCTACTCGCGAAGATTTCTCCTTCGTCGAAATGACAAACATAGTGTTTAGAAGTTTTAAATTCTTTGCGTTCTTTACGGTTAAAATAAACTTCCCTGCACAAATTGAGGCTCTGGATTGCTTCCAAAAGGAAAAGCATCAATCACAAAAAACTGTTTTACTTTGGGATCAAATTCCCTTAAAACAATTTCATTACATTCAAATTGAAGATCAATTGTGGTAAAAAGTTCAGAAGCGATTTTAAGGTTTTCTGGAGTTAATCGTCGTCCAATCGACAGGTGCGGATTATCACTTTTTTTGAGTTTTAAAAACTTGAAGGTTTCATGAATCTTTTTCATGATTGGCACTAGATTATTTTTAGAACCTTCATTTACTCCAATAAAAAAAGCACCGCTATTTTGAAAAGAATCAAAATGGTCTAACGATACTTGGAAAGGCGTAAAAGTATCTGAAATTTTAGAAAGCTTTTGTTTGATTAAATCGAACTCAGATTCCTCAATTGTAAACTCACAAATCGTAATATGTGCTTCAGAATTGCAGCTGTTGTACCAATTGATTTTGCTTTTTAAAAAGTCTTTCAATTTCTTAACGGGTTCAACCAGCGTGTTAGAATAAAAGACAATTGAATAGGTTTTTTCCATCAGATACTGTTCTACAATTTTAAAATTGGAATTGTAATGGTACTGTCAGAATACCATTTTATTTGTAAAGGTTCTTTCGCATCGTCAATGGTTTCGTCGCTAACATTTTTACCAGTACCGTAGTTAACTTCCCAGTTTGGGTTTTTATTGGCTCCTAATACGATTATAATTGAACTTCCTTTTTCTAATTCTTTTGAAATTATAAAAGTTTGTTCAATGTCAATTGTTTCTATTTTATTAGGAGTCAATAATTGCCTTTTGGTTCTGTCTTTTGCAAAACTAGCTCTTTGTAAATTGTTGGTTAAAGCAAAATATTGACCTTTTGCTGTTTTTTCGTAAAGCTGTATTTCGACATCAATGTCTTTTTTGTTGGTGCTTATTTTTAACGATGTTTTTAATGAACCGCTGATTATGGTTGAATTTTCAAGAGGATCACTTTCAAAAACCAATAGATGTTTTTCGGGTTTAAAAATCGAATCTATTAATTTAGGGAAACCATTTACATAATCATCATTATAAATATTAATTTCAGATCGATCTTTCAAATCAACAGTTTGATTAATAGAAACGGCCTTTTTTGGAGCTGTTTTTTGTAATGAATATTTCGAATTGCTTTTGCTTAAATAAAAGGTTAGGTTTTCATTGTGCATTTTGTCTAAAGAAGAAACGCTTTTCCACTCATTTTTACCCATAATTTCAAAGTTTACTTTATCCTTCAAAATTTCAGGACGTTTTGCACCTTTCAAAATATGATCAAACCATTGAAAAATAATGGCATTAATTGGAATATTTGCTACTTCATCGATGGTATAACCGCCTAATTCTTTTCGAGGAGCTCCTTGCGAACCGCCATGATCGTAAGGCCCGATTATGAGATAATAATTATCACTTTTATTGTATTTTTGATACTGATTGTAATAGTACATTGCTCCAAGCTGATCATCATCATAATAGCCTGTTGTGCTTAAAATTGGAATATTAATATTAGCAAATGCTTCTTTTTGAGGTGTCATATTCTGCCAATAGCTATCGTAAGCAGGATGCTCTAGCCATCTTTGAAATAAAGGAGAAGGATTGCCTTCAATTTTGTCTAAAGAACGAAAACTCGCTCCAGTTTTATAGTACTGAGTAAAAACTTCATCCCATTTTTTGCTGTTCAAAAAGCTGTTGAGATCGGTTAGTTTTGTATTGGCAACCAGATGAATCCACTTTAATGCATAACTCATAAAAATGCCGTTTTGCATCGGAAAATCAATTCCGGCACCAACAGAAACTAACGGTACAATTGTTTTTAAAGCAGGGTGCACTTTTTTTACAGCGCTCCATTGGCTAAAACCTAAATAACTGCCGCCGTATAATCCAATTTTACCATTACACCACGACTGTTTGCTAACCCAGTCCAGAATATGATAGGCATCATCGCCATCATGTTCGTAAGGTTCTATTGGATCATTGCTTAAACGTTTGCCTCGTGTATTGGCAACAAAACCCACATAACCCATATTCGCAATTTCTTTGCAGTCGCTAACTTCGTTTCCTGCATAGATATTATATTTCATTACAACAGGCTGCGGTTCGGATACATTTTTAAGTCTGACCATAGTGGCAGAAATTGTGCTTCCGTTTGGCAATGTAATAATGATATCGCGGTCTATTATATAAGTATCAGCTTCAATTTTTGCAATTATTTTCTGAGCAATTGAAAGAGTTTTGCTTAAAATAAAATAGCGTGAATATTGTCGGCATAATTGTGCAGCATTTTCTAAGCTAATGCTGTCATTATCTTGAACAAGTTTAAGCTTTTCTTCAAAATCATTTTTAATGTCGGAAAGTTTTAATTCATAATACCCTTCGGCCCAGCTTTTTCCATCTGGATTGAAAGTATTGTATAATTTGTAAAACTCAGATGTATAGACTTTTTCAAAATCAGATTTTGTTTTGGGCTCTTTTAAGGCTGTATTTCCATAAGTTTTATAAATGAACCCTAGAGGCTTGTTGGCAATACTGTCTCCTAAAATTTCCTGCGAATAGGTTACAAAAGTCTGATGCATTCCTTTTAAATCTCCCGCAACGGCTTGTATCCTGGCATAATTATCTAAATAGGAAGCTCTGCTGGGATTTTTATAAAGTGACAGTATCTTTTTGGCAAGAAGAGGCATGCTTTTGCTGAGAGTTAAACTGTCTTTGTAGTTGCTTTTTTCGAAATAGATTTTTTGTGAAGTTCCTATTTGAAAGGAAAAACAAATTAATAATAGAGCAATGCTTTTTTTCATCTTAAGAAACTTACTTTTTGAGGTATTGGTTTAAATTTGTCTTCTCAAAAGTAGCATAAATTTCTTATAATCGACAAGCGATTTTTAAAGATAAAAATGTAATAGCTAAATTTTTCCTTTTAGATATAATCGATGAAGAATCTCAGATTTTAGTAATCCGCTTCCGCCTCCAAAATGTTCAATGACTTCAACGTCTGGATTGTGTTGTAAGCAGAAAGAAGTGAATTCTTTCTCTACATGATCTTCGATTGCAGAACTTAAAAGAACAATATCGATTTTATTGTTTTGAAAATATTCTTGGGCTTCTTTTTCGTTATTAAAAGCAACTCCGTGCCAGTTTTCATCAGCATTAACAAGACGAAGTAAAATAGCTAAAATGGCTTCATTTTTTCCGAGTAATAAAAATTGCAACTGTTTCATTTTTTTTAAGCTTCTAAGGTTCTAAGATACTAAGTTTATTAATTTCTCATTTAATTATCTAATTGTCCTGATTATCTCATTTTCTAATTAAAATCATTGACAAATGTAGGGAGGATTTTAAGAAAAACGGCTTAATCTAGGACAAGAAATGAGTTTTTTCGAGTCTTTTTTAGACATACATGAAGAAGAATCTAGTATTTCCTTTCACAAATTTACGTTAAAGAAGATTTTTACAATGTTTTGCGATACAATTACTTAAGGTTTTAAATTAAAGTTAAGAATGTTAATTTTTTCACACAATGAGGAAAACCGTAAGGTTATCTATAATGTGAATTCTAATTTTGGCCTGTAGAAATTTGAAAAGATGGTAGCCTTTACCTTTTTGGGTATCATTAAAATTTCTACAGAAAACTGTTTTTGGAGAAACGTTTTTACATTGAATTTTGACATATTCATTTGATCGTGGGTACTTGTATATAAGTTTGCAATATACATTAATGTCTAATTTTTTTAGGGTTTTAAGATTAAGTCGACGGACGTAATTTTAAGACCCTTTTTTTTTTACCACAATAATGAAAAGCCAATCAGCCAGAACTGAATAATATCGGTATTGATTTTGAACTTTTGAGGTGAAAATCCGTAATAGCTTTTAAAAGCCGCCGAAAAATGCGAAACGTCTTTGTATCCGCACTTATATGCCGCTTCGCTTACTGTAGCTTTTTTGTTTTGAAATAATTCTTTGGCATGTTCCATTCTCAGTTTAATGATATAACTTTTGACAGTGGTTCCAAAGCAAGCTTTAAAGCCTTTTTTTAGTTTAAACTCGTTTAGCGAAATAAGTCTCGAAAGTTCAGGTAGAGTAGGCGTGTTTCTATAATCGTCTTCTAGTATTTTTTTTGCTTCTAAAAGCTTGCTATAATCTTCTTCGTTTATGTTTTCTGCTTCTAAAGGTTTGATAATTAATGTCTCAAGCTGATGAATAAGAAGTTCTTTAATTTTACTTTCGATATAAATTCTTTTCAGAACACCTTCGCGAGCACAGTTTTTAATTTCAGACGTTACCCATTGAATAGCAGGTGTAAAAGGAAGATATTTTGATGTTAAATAACTGGATTGTTTGTCAAGGATTTTCTTTGAAAATTTTTCGTGCAACTGCCAGTCTTCATTTATGATGTTATAATAAAACTCTTTAGAAAGAATAATTGACAAATAATTGATTTCTGTAAAAGGCGGAATGTTAAACGTTGCTTTAAAACTATTAGTGTAGAAAATATTATGCGTGTTTTTTTTAGAATATTTTTCGCTTTCCAATTGGTCAATATGGGTTTCTACATTGCTGCTGTAGATAAAATTCATCACAACCGATTCTTCATCAATCTCAAATGTTACGGTTCTTGGCTCTGAATAATACATCTGAGTATCAAGTAGAACTAATCCTTCGGTTATAAGATGATGGCTTATTATTTTTTCTGAATCTCCATTTTGAATGTTGACATTTTCTTCGGTTAAAATGCTTTTTGGATAATATTTATCTCCAATTTGAATTTTAATTATAGGTGTTTCTGACGTTAAAAGGGTGGCGTTGATTTTCAAAATATAATCCGTTTTTACAAAATAATAATCCGTTTTTCCCTATCTTTTTTGAAGACGTTGATGGTACTTTTGCAGCAAAGTTATTTATAATTAGTCTAATTAAAGATATGTCAACTCAAAAATTTTTATTTGCCAGTTTATTTTTTCTAACTACGTTCTTATTATTTTCCCAGCAAAATCAAGGCTTCGCAGTATCTGGAAAAGTTGTTGAAAATTCTGGAGAAACAATTCCGTTTGCAACTGTTGTTGTCGAAAAAACAGGTTTAAGCACTATGTCGGATGAAAACGGGAATTATATTTTAAAAAATGTACCCTCAGGAAAACATACTTTAAAAATCTCAGCATTGGGATTTGCAGTCCAAAAAAAACAGATTGAAGTTTCAGGCAATTTAGAGGTTTCAATTAAAATGGAAAGCGAGTTACAGGAATTAGAAAGTGTAACGGTTCTTGGAAGATCTCAAACTGATAAAGTAAATAAACAAGCTTATAGTGTAACGGCTATCGATGCTAAAAAACTGCACAATTCAACTTTAGATTTATCGCATGCTTTAGACCGAGTTTCTGGTGTTCGTAACCGTGAAGCGGGTGGAGTAGGTTCGAGATCAGAACTTTCGATCAACGGATTCTCAGGAAATCAGATTAAGGTTTTTATAGACGGAGTGCCAATGGATAATTTTGGTTCTTCTTTCCAAATGAATAATATCCCAATTAATCTTGCCGATCGCGTAGAAGTTTACAAAGGTGTTGTGCCAATTTGGCTTGGTGGAGATGCTTTGGGAGGAGCAATAAATATCGTTACGAACAGCAAACCGAGAACTTTTGTAGATGCTTCGTATTCGTTCGGATCTTTTAATACGCATCGTTCAAGCATCAATGCTGGTTATACTGCTAAGAGCGGTTTTACTACAGAAATCAATGCTTTCCAGAATTATTCTGATAATAATTATTGGGTAAATGTAGATGTGGCCGATTTAAATACGGGAGCTTATTTTCCAAATCAGAGAGTGAGACGTTTTCATGATAAATACCGCAATGAAGCCGTGATTTTGAATGTGGGTATTACCGGTAAAAAATATGCTGATAAATTAATGATCGGTTTTACCGGCGGAGAAAACAAAGCCGACATACAGACTGGTGCCAGAATGGTTAGCGTATTTGGACAGATTTATAGAAAAGGAAGCATTGTAATGCCAACTTTAAAATATCAGGTTAAAGATTTATTTACCAAAGGTCTTAATGTGAATGTAACGGGGAATTACAATTTTGGTTACGAACAGAATATTGATACCGTTTTTAGAAGATACAATTGGTTTGGCGATTACAAACAATATGAGGGCGCAGGAGGAGAAAGAAGCCGAACGTTGCGTAAGTTTTATAATAACAATGGTATTGCTACAGCGAATGCAACTTATACGCTAAATGATAGACATTCATTTATGGTCAATAACACGTTTAACACGTTCGACCGTAAAGAAAGTGACGAATTGGTTCCAGAATCTTTGGTTTATAAACAGCCTAAAAAAACACAAAAGAATGTTTTAGGATTGGGTTATAAATTAGATTATAATGAAAAATGGAGTACTTCTGTTTTCCTAAAAGATTATTCATTAAAAACTACTTATTCAAGAAGCTACAATCCGTCGGGAGCTACTGGCGATATTGCGTATCAGAAATATGTAGATCATACTTCTACAACGGGTTATGGAGCGGCTACGAGTTATTATTTGAGGCATAATCTTCAAATTAAAGCTTCTTACGAAAAGACTTATAGATTGCCAAGTCCAGAGGAAATCTTTGGTAATGTCAATGATAATTTAGAAGGAAACCTTTCTTTAAAACCTGAATCTAGTAACAATTACAATTTAGGAGCAAGTTTTCAGACCAGTTTCCGCGAAAAAAATGCTTTGTCTTTTGATGTAAATCTTTTGCATAGAAATGCAGTCGATTTTATTCGTCCGACATTAAATAATAATCAAACTATGACTACGAATGTCAATCAAGGAAAAGTAACCAATTATGGTATTGATGGCGAGATTAGATATTCATACAGCAATCGTTTTACGGCTGGTTTCAACGCAACGTACCAGAACATTAGAAACAAAACTATGTACGAGCCAAATCAAAATTATGTATCTCCTTTTTATAATGACAGAATTCCAAATATGCCTTATTTATTCGGAAGTGCAGATGCTACGGTGTTCTTTAATGATGTTTGGAAAAAAGGCAACAACTTATCTGTAGGCTATAATCTGCTATATGTTCATACTTATTATTTGTCATGGCCAAGTATGGGAAGCAAGGATAGCAAGTTAGAAATTCCGCAGCAGTTTAGCCATGATTTAAATGCTGTTTATACAATGGCAAACGGAAAATACAATATTGCTTTAGAATGCAAAAATCTATTAGACAATAAGCTTTACGATAATTTTTCGCTGCAAAAACCAAGTCGCGCTTTCTATATCAAATTGAGATATTACTTCAGTAAATCAAATAATTAAATTTTAATACAAACACTATAATACAATGAAGAAAAGTACCACATTAGCATTATTTTCAGCTGTTTTAGCTTTTACAGCTTTTTCTTGCAGCAGTGATTCTGATAAATCAGGAGGAGAAACTGGCGGAGGAACAGATACAGGAAAAACAAAATATATTATTACTGCAACAACAGGGGCAGCAGGAATTGCAGATTATTTGCTAACTGCAGACGATGTTTCTACAGGATCTATTACTACTACAGGAAATGGATTGGAGCAAGACGGAACTTACCGTTACTATATTACAGCACAAAATAACTTCTTTAGTTTGCTTTACGGACAAGGAAATCCTGGAGCTGTAACCACTTATAACTTAAATGCTGAGGGGAAATTGGTTAAAAAATCTGATTTCCAAGCAGAAACGGTACATGTATTTGCTGCAATCAATAAAGATATCTTAACGGTAAAAGTGCCAAGAAGTGGTGCTTCTATCGCATCTATGTACAAAATTGATGCAGAAAAGTCACTTATTACAGGTGAAGCTCAACAAGATACTAAGAAATTGGCTGGAAACGGAGAAAGAGCTTTTTATACTTGGGCGACTCAAGTTGGAGATAAAGTGTATATGCCTTATATGAGTATTAAAGGAGATGGAGTAGACAACTTTGGTACTGCAAATCCAGATAGTACTTGGGTAGCGGTTTACAACTATCCAGAGTTGAAATTAGAAAAAGTAATCAAAGATAACCGTACTAGTTATTTAGGAGCTTATTTCACAAACGGATTATTCCAAGACGAAAATGGAGATGCCTACGGTTTCTCTGGAGCAATTGCTACTAGCAACTCTGTAATGACTTCTACAAAACCTTCTGCAATTGTGAAAATTAAAAAAGGTACTACAGAATTTGACAAAACGTATTTCTTTAATGTTCAAGAAAAATCTGGAGGATATAAAATTTCGTCTACTACTTATATTTCAAAAGGTAAATTCTTATTGTTAATGTATGGAAATGTGGGTAAAAACAATGGTGCTGTTAAAATGGCAATCGCAGATGTTTACAACCAAACATTTACATGGGTAACAAATGCTCCAGAAACATTAACTTCTGTAACTAGCCGTTACAATATTACTTCAGAAGATGGAAGTTCTGCAATTGTAGGTATCAATACTCCTGACGGAAACTGGATTTACTCAATCAACGGTACAACTGCTGTTGCAACAAAAGGTATGAAAGTTGAAGGTGGACAAATTACTGCAATTCAAAAATTAAAATACTAATATTTTTTTGCCGTAAGTCCTTACTTGATGAGGACTTACGGTTTTTTTATTTATCCTATTTATCTATCCAATTATGTTTTCTTCTTCAAAACCAAATAACAAGAAAAAAAGTAAAAAGTCGCTTTTTAAGCGCATTATGGCCTGGCTGCATTTGTGGCTTGGTTTAGCATCTGGAATCATTGTGGTCATTGTCAGTCTTACAGGCTGTATTTATGTTTTTGAAAATGAAATAAAAGATTTTATCGAAGACTGGCGTTTTGTAGAACCTCAGGAAAAAGCATTTTTATTGCCGTCTCAATTGGTTTCGATTGCAGATAAAAAAATGAAAGACAAAAAAGCAACCAGCGTGACTTTTGGAGCAAAAGATGAAGCTGCGATTGTGGGTTATTTTGTAGAGAAAAAAGAAGAAGGAGAAAGGGGAGGACGTGGAGAAAAAGGAGAGCATAAAAGAGGAAGGAAAGATTTTGCTAAAAATGAAAATGCAAAATCAGAACTAAAAGTTCAGCCGAATGAAAAAGGAAAAGAAAGAGGAAAGGGCAAAGGGAAGGATGAAAAACGTAAAGGCGGAAGACGTCAAGGAACATTCATTAGCGTTTATATGAATCCATACACGGGAGATGTATTAAATGTGAAAACCTTTTCTAGAGGAGATTCTCCAGACTTTTTCAGATGGATTTTAAACGGACACCGCGCATTATGGCTTCCTTATGATATTGGAAGACCAATTGTTGGAGTTGCAGTTTTAATTTTTATCGTCTTATTAATTTCAGGCATCGTTTTGTGGTGGCCGACAAAATGGATTAAATCTATTATTGATAAAAGTTTTAAAATAAAATGGGATGCCAGCTTTAAACGTGTCAATTATGACATGCACAATGTATTTGGTTTTTACAGCTGCATTTTCCTGTTTTTTATTGCCGTAACAGGCTTAGTATGGAGTTTTGGATGGTGGAGTAAATCTTTGTATTGGGTTACTTCTGGTGGAAAACCATTGGTTGAAAACCGTGAATCTCCAAAATCAGATACAACTCATGTAAAAGAGTTTAATATTACAACAGCAGATAAAGTTTTGTTGAATTTAAGAAAAGAGAATCCTCAGGCAGCGGGAATTTTAATCAGTATTCCTGCGAAACCTGCAGATCCGATTGGTGCTTTTGTTTACAAGCAAAGACACACTTTTTATAACATGGATCGTTATAGTTTTGATCAGCAAAGCTTGAAAGAAATTTCGATTAAAACACCATTTTCAGGTAAATATGTAGAAGCAAATATTCCAGACAAAATCAGACGTATGAATTACGATATTCACGTAGGAAGTGTTCTCGGGCTAACAGGGAAAATTATTGCGTTTTTGGCGAGCTTAATTTCTGCCAGTTTGCCTATTACTGGATTTATTATCTGGTGGGGAAAACAGAAATTTGGTAAAAAGAAACCTGTAGCAAAACCAAAAGTGGCAACTAAAGCAATTCCTGTTTCTAAATTGAAAAAAACAGCAGAACAAGAAGTTACTGCTTAAACATATAAAATTGGTTTTTATAATTCCTTTTTGTTTTTTTTTTTTTGAAAAAAGGCAAAACTTGTAAAAGTTTTGCCTTTCTTTTTTCTAGTTATATCCGTTTGATTTAAGCCATTCTTCGCAATCTCTAGTCCAATATTTGCTTGTGTCAGCAACGCCTAATCCAAATCCGTGACCACCTTTTTCATATATATGTAATTCTGCAGAAACCCCTTTTTTCTTTAATGCCAAATAGTAATTAATACTGTTTTCTGGAATAACCACAGTATCATCTGTAGCATGAATTAAGAAAGTAGGAGGTGTTTTAGAAGTCACTCTCTTTTCGTTTGAATAATTATTTATTAGCTCTTTTGAAGGATTATTTCCAAGTAAATTGGTCTGCGAACCTTTATGTGTGATTTCATTTTCCATAGAAATTACAGGATAAATCAGCAACGAAAAATCAGGGCGTGCACTTACTTTGTATGTTGAGTCATACACTTTATCGTCATAATGTGTTGAAGCAGTCGAAGCCAAATGTCCACCAGCAGAAAAACCTAAAATTCCAATTTTATTAGGGTCAATATTCCATTTTGATACATTTTGTCTCACGTAGCGAATCGCTTCTTGAGCATCTTGCAAGGGTCCGATATTTTTGTTTTTCATGGTCAAATCAGTTGGCATTCTGTATTTCAGTACAAAAGCTGCAATTCCTAAGCTGTTAAACCATTCAGCGACTTTTGTTCCCTCTTTGTCAAAGGCCAAATGCGTATAACCGCCCCCTGGACAAATAACTACCGCCGTTTGATTTGGTTTTGCTTCTTTCGGAATAAAAATACTCAAAGTAGGCACAGAAACCTGACTTGTACTTTGCATCTTTCCATCTTTTAACTCTGGTTTTTCTTTATAATTGACTGCTTTTATTTCATCTGGAATTTTATCCCATAACGGAATTACTTGATCTTGTGCATTCATAGAAAATAGTCCTGAGAAAAGAAGAAAACTCAACGTAATTCCTCTTGAAGATTGTGTTCTTGTAGTTTTCAATTTGATATATAATTATTTGGTTTGTAATGGTATATGTTTTTTGGTTCAAAAAATACAACTGATGGGCTAAATTAATCAAAGCTGACGAAGAATACTCTTTTTAATCTTAAATTTCAGGACAATTTTACCCCAAAAAAGGATGAATTTCACCCATTGGCTTTTAACAAATATATTGTTTAATGTGTAATTTTGAATTCTTTTTTTTAAGTAATATGTTTATTTGATAGGCTAAAATAATTTTTTACACAATATTATTTGGATTGTACAGATTAAAAACTATATTTGTGCAATCGATTACATTATTTTTCTTTTAAGGTGTTAATTTATTGATTATACTATTTTTAGAAAGCAGTAAACATAGTCTTTTAAGATTACCAAAAATTACAAAAACTATAATACCCACTTACTATGAATCAAACCGAGACCGTTGCAGTAAACCAGAGTGTCAAAACCACAGGAAAATACCGTTGGAGTATTTGTGCATTGCTGTTTTTTGCAACTACAATCAATTACCTAGACAGACAAGTATTGTCGTTAACATGGAGCGATTTTATCGCGCCAGAATTTCACTGGACCAATAACGACTACGGAAATATCACTGCTTTGTTTTCTATTTTTTATGCAGTGTCATTATTGTTTGCAGGACGATTTGTAGATTGGTTGGATACTAAAAAAGGATTTCTTTGGGCAATCGGAATCTGGTCAGTAGGAGCCTGTCTTCATGCTTTCTGCGGTATTGCAACTTCAGGAATTATTGCAGGAGAATGGTTAGTGGGCTTTCATGGTTCAAAAGAAATAATCAGTACAATAAGCGATACAGCGTTGGTTATCAATGTGAGTGTTGCTTTATTTATTTTTGCTCGTTTTGTTCTAGCAGTTGGAGAAGCAGGAAACTTCCCTGCGGCAATTAAAACTACAGCAGAATATTTTCCTAAAAAAGACAGAGCTTTTGCAACTAGTATTTTCAACGCTGGAGCGACAGTTGGAGCCTTGGCAGCGCCCATTACAATTCCGTTTATCGCAAAATCTTTTGGATGGGAAATGTCATTTATCATTATCGGAGCTTTAGGTTTTGTTTGGATGGGATTTTGGATGTTTATGTACGATAAACCAGAAAAACATTCAAGAGTTTCTCCAGAAGAATTGGCTTATATTCAGCAAGATGATATTGAAGACAGCAAGATTGGTTTTAAGCCTGAAGCTGGAGGAAAAGTGTCTTTAGCAGATTGCTTCAAATACAAACAAACTTGGGCTTTTGCATTTGGTAAATTCATGACAGATGGCGTTTGGTGGTTCTTTTTATTCTGGACTCCAGCGTATTTAAGTTCTGTGTATGGAATGGATTCTACAGAAGCGGCATTACCTTTATTTGTGCTTTACATGATTACATTATTATCCATTATTGGAGGCTGGTTGCCAACGTATTTCGTAGAGAAAAAAGGAATGAATCCGTACGAAGGAAGAATGAGAGCAATGTTAATATTTGCATTTTTCCCATTATTAGCCTTGATTGCACAGCCATTAGGATACATCAGTTATTGGGTTCCGGTAATTATCATCGGAATTGCTGGTGCGGCTCACCAATCTTGGTCGGCAAATATTTTTACAACAGTAGGAGATATGTTTCCTAAAAAAGCAATTGCAACTATTACAGGAATTGGAGGTTTAGCAGGTGGAGTTGGTTCAACGTTGATTAATAAAGGATCTGGAGTATTGTTTGATTATGCAAAAGATACCAATATGGCTTTTATGGGATTTAAAGGAATTGAAGCTGGATATTTTATCATATTTTCTATTTGCGCAGTTTGTTATTTAACAGGCTGGATTGTAATGAAAACATTGGTTCCAAAATACAGTCCGATTACAGATCTCTAAAGAGATTTCTCAAAAACTAACTAACCAACCTAAACCACAACCACATCATGAACCAAGCTAATGCAGCAATAGGAAAATACCGTTGGACTATTTGCAGTTTAGTTTTTTTTGCTACAACTGTCAATTATCTGGATAGAAATGTAATAAGTTACCTTCGGCCTTTTTTGGCAGAAGCGTTTCACTGGACTCCCGAACAGGAGGTTATAGATTACTCGAATATCGAACTGGCATTTAAAATTGCATATGCGCTCGGAATGCTGGTTGCGGGAGGAATTATTGATAAGTTGGGAACTAAGTTAGGTTATGCCATTGCAACAGGATTATGGAGTTTAGCGGCAATTGGACATGCATTGGCAACAGGAACAGGAGGATTTTTAATTGCCCGAGTGTTTTTAGGAGTTACAGAAGCAGGAAACTTTCCGGCAGCAATTAAGGCTACAGCAGAATGGTTTCCGCAGAAAGAAAGAGCTCTTGCAACAGGGATTTTTAATTCTGGAAGTAATATTGGTGCTATAATCGTACCTTTAACAGTGCCTCATATTGCAGAAAACTATGGCTGGCAGTGGGCATTTATCATAACAGGGATTGTAGGGTTTATTTGGCTTGCTTTATGGTTTTTGTTATATGAAGTGCCTCAGAAGCAAAAACGTTTATCTCAAGCAGAATTAGAATATATTACTTCAGATCAAGTAGAGGAAGTAGAAGAAGAGTCAAAAGAAAAGGTTTCTTGGATAAAATTATTATCCTTTCGCCAGACTTGGGCTTTTGCAATTGGTAAATTATTGACAGATCCTGTTTGGTGGTTTTATTTGTTCTGGTTGCCAGATTTCTTGATGAAACAATACAAGCTTAATGCAACAGAGATTATTTGGCCTTGCGCATTAGTTTATATGATTGGAAGTATTGGAAGCATTGGCGGAGGATGGCTTCCTTTGAAATTAATAAATAACAATTGGCCTGCCTACAAAGCTCGTAAAACTAGTATGCTGCTTTATGCATTTGCTGTATTGCCGGTTTTGTTCGCTCAGCAATTGGGAACTATAAATATCTGGTTTGCAATTTTGGTAATCGGATTGGCGGTTTCTGCGCATCAGGCGTGGAGTGCCAATATCTTTACAACAGTATCAGATATGTTTCCTAAAAAAGCAACAGCATCTGTTACCGGATTAGGAGGAATGTTTGGAGCGCTCGGCGGAATTTTGCTGACATTGCTAGTTCAGAAAAACATGTTTGTTTACTATACTAAACTTGGAAAAGTAGAAACAGGTTATTTTATTATGTTCTGTATTTGTGGAGCCTCATATTTATTGGCTTGGCTGATAATGCATATTCTGGTTCCTCGAATGAAAAAAGTCGAATTATAAAGAAAAATGAACAGAATTGAAATATTTTTTTCGTTTCAATTATGCTATTTAAATATAAAAATATAATTTTGTGCAATCGATTACATTAATTTAAAATTATGACAAAATATAGTTCAAGATACGCGTCAAGCCCAGAAGCTGTAAAAAAGTATGATACGCAGCAATTGAGAGAAGAATTCTTAATTGATGACTTAATGCAGGAAGATGAAGTGGTTTTGGTTTATTCGCATTACGACAGATACATTGCGGGTTCTGCAGTTCCTGTAAAAGGTGATTTAGCTTTAGAAACGATCGATCCTTTAAAAGCGCCTTATTTTTTAGAGCGTAGAGAATTAGGAATCATCAATGTTGGAGGAAGCGGTTCTGTTGTCGTAGAAGGAACAACTTATGAGTTAGGTTTTAAAGATGCTTTGTATATCGGAGCAGGAAATAAAGAAGTGGTTTTTAAAAGTGATGACAAAAACAATCCTGCTAAATTCTATTTAAACTCTGCTCCAGCGCATACGACTTACCCAACTAAAAAAGTAAGTTTAGCTGAAGCTAATAAATTACAATTGGGAACAATGGAAACGGCAAATCACCGTACTGTAAACCAAATGATTATTGGAAGTGTGGTTACCACTTGCCAATTGCAAATGGGAATGACAGAATTGAAACCAGGAAGTGTTTGGAATACCATGCCAGCTCACGTTCACGATCGTAGAATGGAAGTATATTTTTATTTAGATATTCCGCAAGATCAGGCAGTTTGTCACTTTATGGGGCAGCCACAAGAAACAAGACATATCTGGATGAACAATCATCAGGCAGTAATTTCTCCGCCTTGGTCTATTCACTCAGGTTCTGGAACTAGCAATTATACTTTTATCTGGGGAATGGCTGGTGAAAACTTAGATTACGGAGATATGGATGTTTGTAAAATCACTGATTTAAGATAAGATGACAAATTTGTTTGATATAAAAGGAAAAGTTGCCTTAATAACAGGAAGTACACACGGACTGGGAATGGCAATGGCAAAAGGATTAGGTCAGGCGGGTGCAACAATTGTTGTGAACGGAAATTCTTCTCAAGAAAAAATTGATCATGCCGTAGCCGAATTAAAAAGTGAAGGAATCAATGCAGTAGGATACAAATTTAATGTAACCGAAGAGCAAGAAGTAAAAGCTGCTGTTGCAAAAATTGAAAGCGAAGTTGGGTCAATCGATATCTTGATCAATAATGCTGGAATTATCAAAAGAATTCCGTTGCTTGATATGGAAGTATCAGACTTTAGAGAAGTAGTTGATATTGATTTGGTAAGTCCGTTTATCGTTTCTAAGCATGTTGCAAAAGGAATGATTGAAAGACGTCAAGGAAAAATCATCAACATTTGCTCTATGATGAGTGAATTGGGACGAAATACAGTTTCTGCTTATGCTGCTGCAAAAGGTGGTTTGAAAATGCTGACTAAAAACATGGCAACAGAATGGGCAAAATACAATGTTCAGATCAACGGAATCGGTCCTGGATATTTTGCAACAGAACAGACAAAACCAATTAGAGTTGACGGGCATCCGTTTAACGATTTTATCATTAGCAGAACGCCAGCTGCAAAATGGGGAGACCCGAGCGATTTGGCTGGAGCAGCGATATTTTTATCATCAAAAGCGAGTGATTTTGTAAACGGTCACATCTTGTATGTTGACGGCGGAATCCTTGCTACAATAGGAAAACCTTCAAACGAAGAATAATTTTCAAATTATATTTTAAAAGACATGAGCCAGAAATTCATACACGATAATTTTTTATTAGAAAATAAATATGCTGAAGAGTTATACCATAATTACTCTAAAAATCAGCCCATTATTGATTACCACAATCACTTAAATCCGCAGTTTATTGCAGAGGATAAAATCTTCGATAACATTACACAGGTTTGGATTAATGGTGATCACTACAAATGGCGTGCAATGCGTACTTTAGGAATCAACGAACAGTTTGTTACAGGAAATGGTTCAGATAAAGATAAGTTCTTAAACTGGGGAAAAACAGTTCCTTACACAATGCGTAATCCGTTGTATCACTGGACGCATTTAGAATTAGCTCGTTATTTTGATATTTATGATTTGTTGAATGAAAAATCGGCAGAGAAAATTTATATCGAAACTTCTGAGAAAATAAATTCTCAGGCGTACAGCACACAAAACCTTCTTAAAAAAGTAAATGCTGAATTAGTTTGTACTACAGAAGATCCAATTGATTCTTTAGAATTTCACCAAAAATTCGCAAATAATTCGACAGGAATTAAAATGAGTACGGCTTTCAGACCTGATAAAGCCATCTTAATTGCTAATGATGGATATAATGCATATCTGGACACATTAGGGGATGTGTCCGGTATTGCAATTAACACATATGCTGATTTACAGTCTGCTTTAAGAAAAAGAATCGAATTCTTTAATGCAAACGGATGTAAATTAAGTGATCACGGATTAAATCAAATTGATTTTGAGAACTATACAGAAAGTGAAGTAAATGCTATTTTCAAAAAGAAAAGAGAAAATGGCGAATTGTCTCCAGAAGATGTTTTAAAATTCCATAGTGCTATTTTAGTTTTCTTATCAGAAACGTATCACGAGTTTGGATGGGTTCAGCAGTTTCACTTAGGAGCATTGCGTAACAATAACGCTCGTATGCACAGAATCTTAGGCCCAGATACAGGTTGGGATTCTATTGGAGATTATCCGCAAGCGCAAAAATTATCTGCTTTCTTAAACGCTTTAGATAGCAAAGATAAATTGACTAAAACGATTATTTATAACTTGAACCCTGCTGATAACGAAGTTATGGCAACGATGATTGGAAATTTCAACGACGGAAGCGTTCGCGGAAAAGTACAATTTGGTTCTGGATGGTGGTTCTTAGATCAAAAAGATGGAATGACAAAACAATTGAATGCGCTTTCAAATATGGGTTTAATCAGCTGTTTTGTTGGAATGTTGACAGATTCTAGAAGTTTCTTATCGTTCCCAAGACACGAATATTTCAGACGTATTTTATGTAACCTTTTGGGAGACGAAATCAAAAGAGGAGAACTTCCAAACGATATGGAATGGATCGGAAAGTTAGTTTCTGATATTTCATACAACAACGCTAAAGAATATTTTAAGTTTTAATTTTTTTAACCATTAAGGCATTAAGAAAATTAAGTTTTTTGGTGTAATAGATTAGTTACTTAAATAATAAAGATAATTAAGCGAGTGGGCTTAATAAACGTAACCTTTAATAGTAAAGAAAGCACACAGTTAAGCTTAATTTTCTTAATCTCTTAATGGTAAAATTAAAAATAAGAAAATTAAGTTTTGAGTTTAAATAGTTACTTAATAATAAAAGATAATTAAGCAAGTAGGCTTAATAAACTTAACCTTTAATCGCAAAGAGAACATAAAGTGAAGCTTAATTTTCTTAATGTCTTAATGGTAAAATTAAAAATATAAGAAATGAGTAGAGTAGTTGCATTTGGAGAAATCATGCTGCGTTTATCGACAGAAAGACATTTGCGTTTTTCGCAATCTACAGCATTTGGTGCTACGTATGGTGGCGGTGAATTTAATGTATGTGTTTCTCTGGCTAATTATGGAGTAAACGCTGAATTTGTTACCAGATTGCCTGAAAATGAAATTGGTTTTTCTGCTTTAAAAGAAATCAGGAAAATGAATGTCGAGTCTAAAAACATTGTTTACGGAGGAGAGCGTTTAGGAATCTATTTCTTAGAAACTGGAGCAGGAACTCGCGGAAGCAATGTGGTTTACGATCGTGCTCACAGTGCCATGTCAACGATAGAAAAAGGACAGGTGGATTGGGATAAAGTTCTGGAAGGTGCAGAATGGTTTCATTGGAGTGGTATTACACCAGCAATTTCAGAAAGTGCAGCTGAAGCTTGTTTAGAAGCGATTAAAGTCGCTCATAAAAAAGGAATTAAAATTTCATGCGATCTAAACTATAGGTCAAAACTTTGGCAATACGGAAAAACGCCAAGTGAGGTTATGCCAGAAATGCTAAAATACAGCAATGTGATTTTGGGAGATATAGATACAGCTTATTTCATGTTAGGAATCCCGAAAGTAAATCCGAATTATCAGGACGAAAAATCACTTCCAGCAGTATATGATAAATTGTTTGAATTGATTCCGAGCTTAAAAATTGCAGCAACGACACTTCGTTATTCTGTTAGTGCGTCTCACCAGAGAATCGGAGGAATCTTATACGACGGAAAAGCGATTTATAGTGCAGCAGTTAAAGAAGTTACGCCAGTTGTAGACCGTGTAGGAAGTGGAGATGCCTTTATGGGTGGATTAATTTACGGTTTATTGGAATATAATAATAACCAGAGAGCTTTAGATTTTGCAGTTGCAGCTTGTTGTCTAAAACATACAATTGCAGGAGATTATAACTTGGTTACTTTAAAAGAAGTTGAGAATATGATTGATGGTGATGGTTCTGCATTAGTATCAAGATAATTTTAAATAAAAATGGCAAAATATTCAAGAATAGAAGTAGCTCAGACCATGAAAGAGAACGGTATGGTTCCGTTGTTTTTTCATTCTGATATTGAGCTGAGTAAGAAAGTTTTAAAAGCATGTTATGACGGTGGATCCCGATTAATGGAATTTACTAGCCGAGGTGATTTTGCTCACGAAGTTTTTGGAGCTTTAAACAAATATGCTTTGGCAGAACTGCCAGGTATGATTCTAGGAGTTGGCTCTATTACAGATGCGGCTTCGGCTTCTTTGTACATGAGCTTGGGAGCAAATTTTATTGTAACTCCAGTTTTTAGAGAAGATATAGCTATAGCATGTAATCGTAGAAAAGTGCTTTGGTCGCCAGGATGCGGTACTTTGACAGAAATTGCTAGAGCGGAAGAATTAGGTTGCGAAATTGTAAAACTATTTCCAGCTGATACTTACGGGCCAGAGTTTATTAAAGCGATAAAAGGCCCATGTCCGTGGACAAACATTATGCCTACAGGCGGTGTTTATCCAACAAAAGAAAGTTTGAGTTCATGGTTAAATGCCGGAGCAACCTGCGTTGGTTTGGGCTCACAGTTAATTTCAAAAGACATATTAGACCAAAAAGACTTCGACGAACTTACTGCAAAAGTGAAACAGGTTCTTGACATTATAAAAGATATTAGAAAATAGATTAAGGGGTAATCATGCCTAACTCCTTATTTTATAAGTTTTTTTTAGATTTTTAGAGATTGTAATTGAACATTACGCTTGAAAAATTTAGCTAGCCATTCCTCACAGCCGGCTTTATTTTACTCAATCGGGTGTAATGTTTCATTTACAATTTTAAAGGCAGAAATAAAGAAATAAGGTTTATAAATGGTTATTTATAACGCATTAAAGAAAATTTAAAATGAAAAAATTAAATAGAATAAATACAGGATTAGAAAAGTTACAGCCAATTAAAGTAGTTCAGTTTGGAGAAGGTAACTTTTTAAGAGCCTTTGTTGATTATGCTTTTGACAAATTAAATAAAGAAGTTGATTTTAATGCCGGTATTGCTGTAGTTCAACCTTTGAAAGATGGTATGGTAAATATGATTAATGATCAGGACGGTCTTTATACCTTGTTTATGAACGGAATTAAAAAGGGTGAAAAGATACAAGATATTGTGTTAATTAATAATATTGTAAAAACGATAAACCCATATACTGAATTTGCAAATTATTTGGCTTTAGCCAAAGAAGAAGAACTTCAGTTTATTGTTTCTAATACTACAGAAGCTGGAATTGAATTTATTGAAAGTGATACTCCAGACATGCAGCCGCCAGTGTCATTTCCTGCAAAATTGACGGTTTTATTATACGAAAGATTTAAGCATTTTAATGGAGATGCTTCAAAAGGAGTTACAATAATTCCTTGTGAATTAATTGATTATAACTCTGAGACGCTTAAAAAAATTATTTTGCAATATGTTGATTTATGGAAATTAGAAGATGCGTTTAAAACGTGGGTATCAGAGGCTTGTACCTATCATAGCACTTTGGTTGACAGAATTGTTCCTGGCTATCCAAGAGCTGAAATTGAAGAATACAATAATAAATTAGATTATCAGGACAATTTAATTGTTGCGGCTGAACCTTTTTTCCTTTGGGCTATTGAAGGGGGAGATGATCTAAAAGCAAAATTGCCTTTTCATAAAACAAATTTGAATGTAAAAATCGTTGATGATATACGTCCTTTTAAAATGATTAAAGTTCGTATTTTAAACGGTGCGCATACGGCAATGGTTCCTTTTTCACTTTTACATGGTAATAAACTGGTAATGGAAACTGTTAACGGAGATTTTACGGGAAAATTTGTAAATAGCGTTATTAGTGAAATTAGTGAAACTCTTGATATGGACAAAAATGAAATTACGGCCTATTCTGAGGAAGTAATGGACCGATTTAAAAATCCATTTATCAAACATGCACTTGCTGATATTGCATTAAATTCTGTTTCGAAATTCAAAGTAAGAGTTTTGCCTAGTTTATTAGGATATTATAATGCTAACAAAAAATTGCCTGTTAACTTGACTTTTTCATTAGCGAGTTTAATTCGTTTCTACAAAGGAACTTGGAATGGTCAAAGTTTGCCGGTTAAAGATGGTGAAGATATCACAACTTTCTTTAACGGATTATGGAAATCTGATGATTACGAAAAAATCGCTCGTTTGACATTGCAAAACAAAGGTTTCTGGGACCAAGATTTAACTGAAATTCCAGGGTTGACAAAAGCAATTACAATTGCATTAGAAGAAATTGATTCAAACGGAATTGAAGCTGGTTTTGCTAAGTTTCAAGAAAGAATAAAATAAAAAAAAACACAACAAAAAGAACAAAGAACAAAGGTTAATTATGGCAACGCAGAAAAAATTAATAAAAGTAAACCCAACCGACAATGTTGCGGTTGCTTTGGTGGATCTTACTGCAGGCGAAGTGATTGATTTTGAAGGACAATCAATTACCGTAGAGTCTGATGTAAAAATGAAACATAAGATTGCAATGGTTCCTTTTAATGTAGGGGACAGAATCATTATGTATGGTGTTTTGGTTGGAAAAGCAAGCGCTAGAATCGAAAAAGGCGGATTGCTTTCTACAGCAAACGTAAAACACGAAAGTGATAAAGTTACTGGTAAAACAGAAACTATTGGCTGGAACGCTCCAAATGTTGATAAATGGAAAGACAGAACGTGGCAGGGCTATCATAGAGAAGATGGACAGGTTGGAACAGAAAATGTATGGTTATTTTTTCCATTAGTTTTTTGTGAAAACAGAAACATCGAAATCTTAAAAGATATTTTTGAGAAAGAATTGATGAAACCAAAAGAGAACGATTATCAGTTATTGTTGCGTTCTTTGGTGAAATCAGAAACGGGTGGAGCAGGAAATCAAGAAGCTTCAAACGATGCTAATTTATTCAACAATATTGAGGTAAAATTCATCACGCACCAAGGTGGATGTGGCGGAATTCGTCAGGATTCTCATAGTTTGGCTAAGCTTTTGGCTGGTTATGTAAACAATCCAAATGTGGCTGGAGCAACGGTTTTGAGTTTAGGATGCCAGAATCTTCAAATTTCAATTTTCAAAGAAGCTTTAGATGCAATTAATCCAAACAGTAAAAAGCCTGTTTTAATCTACGATCAGCAGTCTATCGGAACAATTGAAACGATGTTGAGCAGTGTGGTAAAAGACACTTTTGAAGCAATTAAAAAAGCAAACGAGATTAAGAGAGAGCCAGCTCCATTATCTAAATTAAGAATTGGTTTAGAGTGCGGTGGATCTGATGGATTCTCTGGAATTTCTGCAAACCCAACATTGGGAGTTTTATCGGATCATTTAGTTGCTTTGGGAGGAACTACAATTCTTTCTGAATTCCCTGAATTATGTGGAGTAGAGCAAGAATTGGTAAATCGTTGTGTAGATGATAAGGATGGAAAACGTTTCTTAGACTTAATGAAATGGTACGAAAAAACAGTTGTTGATGCAGGTTCAGGATTTGATATGAATCCGTCTCCAGGAAACATCAAAGACGGTTTGATTACAGATGCTATGAAATCGGCTGGTGCTGCTAAAAAAGGTGGAACATCACCAATTAGAGGTGTTTACGATTATGGAGAATATATTAGCGAACCAGGTTTTACATTGTTATGTACGCCAGGAAATGACGTAGAATGTACAACGGCTATGGTGGGTTCTGGAGCCAATATGGTATTGTTTACAACAGGTTTAGGAACTCCAACAGGAAATCCAATTGCGCCAGTTGTAAAGATTTCATCAAACACACAATTAGCAAACAAAATGTCTGATATTATCGATATTGATACTGGAGGAATTATTACAGGCGAAAAATCTATTGACGAAATGGCAGACGAAATGCTTGAGTTTATTATTGATGTTGCCAGCGGTAACATTAAAACAAAAGCTGCTATTTTAAATCAGAATGATTTTATTCCTTGGAAAAGAGGAGTTTCATTGTAATTTTTAAACCATATAAGTTATATAAGTCCATTTAAAAGTTTGCTTTTTAGATGGACTTTTTTTTTAGCAAAAGAAAAACCATATAAATTATATGTTTAGATAAAACTTAAATTATCTTATATAACTTATATGGTTTAAAATTGTATTTTTTGCTAGAAATTTGTTCTCGTAGAAGATTTACGAATATGTAATTCTGGTGCAAGGACAACCTTTTTTTCAATTTTAATAGTATCTGTTTTATCTACCTGTTCTAAGAAAACACGAGCAGACATTCTTCCCATTTCAAGCGGCGATTGATCTACAGAAGTAATAGATAATTCCATAAATTTAGTAAAAGGTTCGTTACTGAAACCAGCAACACAAAACTCACTTGGAATACTGATGTTTCGCTCTTTTAATTCTTGAATTGCTCCCAGTGCTGCAAAATCACTCGAAGAAAAAATAGCGTCAGGTGGAGTTTGCAATTGCAAAAGTTTATCGACAGCCTCTTTACCAGCATCTACGCTACTTTTGGTAAAAATAACATATTCTTCATTAAAAGGAAGTCCGTTGTCCAATAAGGCTTGTTTGTATCCTAAAAACCTGTTTTTGAAAATATCTAACGATTGGTCTCCAGAGAAATGAGCAATGTTTCTGCAACCTTCATCAATTAAATGCTTTGTGGCTAAATAACCGCCTTTAAAGTCATTAATAGTTACAGAACTTACACCGTCAATGTGTTTGCTTCTATCAAAAAATATTAGCGGTACATTTTTCTCCAGTACATTTCTGAAAGCACTGTCATTCTCGTCTGAAATACCAGTAACCGACATCATGATACCATCAACCTGCGCATCTACAAGTGTATGGAGGTTTTCATTTTCCCTTTTAATGCTTTCGTGAGTCTGGCAGATAATAACCTGATAACCGTGCGGATAAAGCTCTTCCTCGATTCCCCGAATAACCGAGGCGAAAAAATTGCTGTCAATACGCGGCACAATAACTCCGATATTATTACTTCGGCCACTCTTTAAAGCTAGCGCGAGTTTATTTTGCTTGTAGTTCATCGCAGCGGCAGTTTTAATAACCAACTCACGCGTTGCTTCCTTTATTTTAGGATTATTGTTTAACGCTCTGGAAACGGTTGCAGCTGTGATGTTTAATTTTTCAGCAATATCGTAAATAGTTACTTTTTCACTCATTCAAAAAAAGTTTATCGAATTATTTTTAAACAAAAGTACATTTTTTTTCATTACGCAATAAATATTGTTATCGATTACCATAATTTAAAACTCAAACGTTTTAGGTTTTACAATGATAATAAATTATCTAAATTTTTGCATTAAATGTAATTAAAATTTGTAATAAAAATTAAATATATAATTTTTTTCTAAATTAATTTGGTGTCTCAGAACTATTTTTCTACTTTCGTGTAATCGATTACATAAAACATGATGTTTTTGGTCATAAAACAAGAAAAATCTGTGCAAATGATTACAAATAAGATAGTCACAATAAAAAAGATTCTTTTTTTAGCCTTTTTAGGGCTTTTAATGCTATCATGCGCAAGACATTCTTCTTCGGTTTCTTCAGAGAATCCATGGAAAACAATGGATTTGGTTATAAAAAGTATTCCACAGGTGCATTTTTCAGATAAAGTATATAATATCAACGATTTTGGTGCTGTTGCTGATGGAAAAACGTTAAACACTTTAGCATTTCAGAAAGCTATAAAAGAATGTGCAGCAAATGGCGGTGGGAAAGTTTTAGTTCCAAATGGAAAATATTTAACAGGAGCCATTCATTTAGAAAGTAATGTCAATCTGCATTTAGAGGATCATGCTGAGATTCTCTTCAGTTTAAATCCGAAAGATTATCCGATTGTTCATACTTCTTGGGAAGGAACCGAAGTGATGAATTATTCTCCGCTTATTTATGCAAAAAACAAAACTAATATTGCGGTTACAGGAAAAGGCACTTTAAATGGTCAAGGCGACAGCACAAACTGGTGGATTTGGTCTGGAGGAAAAAACTACGGCTGGAAGAAAGGCATTCCGTCTCAAAATGACCCGACAAATCGTGAAGTTTTAGTTGATATGGCCGAAAAAGGAATTCCAGTTTCTGAAAGAGTTTTTGGAGAAGGACGTTATTTAAGACCAAATTTTATTGAGTTTTTTGAATGTAATACTGCTTTAGTAAAAGACATTAAAATTATCAATTCGCCATTTTGGATTTTACATCCGATAAAAACAAACAACATGATTATTGACGGTGTAACGGTTAATAGCCATGGTCCGAACAATGATGGCTGCGATCCTGAATATTCACAAAATATCGTAATTAGAAACTGTACTTTCAATACGGGAGATGATTGTATTGCAATTAAAGCAGGTCGTGATGGAGACGGAAGAAGAGTAGCAATACCAAGTAAAAACATTATTGTGCAAAATTGCAAAATGATTGACGGCCACGGAGGAGTTGTAATTGGAAGCGAAATTTCGGCTGGAGTAAATAATGTATTTGTTGAAAATTGTGTAATGGATAGTCCAAATTTGGATCGCGCCATTCGCATCAAAACCAATTCAAAAAGAGGCGGAATCATTGAGAATATCTACGTCAGAAATCTGGAAGTTGGAACCGTAAAAGAATGTGTTCTAAAATTGAATATGTTTTACAATGTCTACGGATCTCAGACAGGAAACTTTATACCAACAATCAGAAATGTAAGTTTAGAGAATGTAACGGTAAAAAACGGTGGCAAATACAGCGTTTGGGCAGAAGGTTACAAAGAATCGCCTGTCGAGAATATTACGCTGAAAAATGTAAAAATTCAAAAAGTAGACTCGCTCTATTTATTAAAAAACGTCAAAAACATAAATTTTATAAATACCTATATCAATGAGAAAAAAGTAGAATCTATTAACAACTAAAACACTATCAATTAACCAAACATTAAACCACATGAGTATTAAACAATTATCTGAGAAAAAAGATAAGTACTTTGTATTTTTCTTTTTCCTGAATTTTTTACTGTGCAGCTCTATATATGCGCAGTCAACCACAATTGAAGGGAAGATTACCGACGCTACTGGTATGTCACTGCCAGGGGTAAACATTAATGAAAAGGGAACTAAAAATGGAACTTCGACAGATTTTGAAGGAAGTTTCAAAATTAATGTATCAAACAGTAAAGCAACTTTAATAATTAGCTATTTAGGATTTCAGACACAAGAAGTAAGTGTTGCTGGAAAATCTAAAATCAACGTGACTCTTGCAGAACAATCCAATTCATTAAACGAAGTTGTTGTTGTGGGATACGGTTCTGTAAAAAAGACTGATCTTACTGGATCTGTTAGTACAATCAGCGCAGCAACTATCACAGAAAGAAATACTACAAGTCCACTTGAGGCGATTCAAGGAAGTACTCCAGGGGTTCAGATTTCATCAGCTTCAGGACGTGCGGGAGATGGGTACAAAGTAGTAATCAGAGGAAATAACTCATTAGTTGGATCATCACCTTTATATATCGTAGATGGTGTTCCAGTTGATAATATTGACTTTTTGAACCCACAGGATATTTCTAGAATGGACGTTTTAAAAGATGCTTCTTCGGCTGCAATTTATGGTTCTAGAGGAGCAAGCGGTGTTATTATCGTAACGACAAAAAGCGGTGCCAATGTAAAATCTGGAATCAACGTGACTTTTGATACTTCTTACGGTAATAAAACTGCCGTTAGAATGCCAAAAATGATGAATGGAGAAGAATGGTGGAAATTTCATCAGGTTGCTTATATGAGCGCAACTCCGTTGACACAAACACCAGCACAATTAGCAGCTTTAGCAGGAAATCAGAGTCCATTATTAGTTTCTCGCGCTAACAGTGGTTATAATTTTGACTGGACAGACGCTGTTCTTAAACCGGGTATGACTCAAAACAATTATTTAAATGTTACAGGACGTTCAGATTCTGGTTTGAGCTACAACTTAGGATTCGGTGTTCAGAGTGACGAGGGACTCATCGAAAATGATTCAACTGATAAGTATTCTTTTAAACTAGGATTAAATCATAAAATCAACGATAAATTTACTACAGGAGCCAATATTACGGTTGCACGTCTTGACACACAATTGGGAAGTGATTTAGCAATGCAGGACGCTTTTAGATTAAGTCCGTTAATGTCACCTTGGGCTGTTGATGCACAAGGAAATGAAAAAGTAGGAACTTTATTTTTCCTTCCAGGAAAATTAACTTACCCTGATGGTTCATGGGCTATCAATAAGACTTCAACAGTTAACCCATTAATGGAAATTGCTAATTCTTCTCAAACAGAAAAAACATGGCAAACTGTCGGAAATGTTTTCTTCCAATACCAGCCTTTAAAATGGCTTTCATTTAAAACAACATTTGCTGGAGGTATAGAAAATACAGTTACCAGTGCAGCTTATAAAGCGCAGACCAATGCAGGTGTAACGTTAAATGGTAAAAACTCAGCATCAATTAAAAACTTCAATAACTTTAATTATACTTGGGATAACCAGATCGATTTAAAGCACACATTTAATGAAGTGCATGATTTTAGCGTTTTATTATTGCAGAGTTTGTATTCAAATGTAGATGAAACATCTTATTTATATTCTAACAATCAGCCTTTTGATGTTGGGTCGAATAATATGGGGTCAGGTGTTCAAACGAGTTACAACATAAGTTCAGGCTATCAAAAGAATACTTTAAGCTCTTATGCGGTTCGTTTAAATTATACTTTTAAAGACAAATATTTATTGACAGCTTCTACAAGATGGGATGGTTCTTCTGTTTTATCTGAAGGTAATAAATGGCAGAGTTTCCCTTCTGTAGCTTTAGGATGGAAAATTAGTAAAGAATCTTTCTTAGCAAATAGCTCAGTTGTTTCAGATTTAAAACTTCGTGCGAGTTTAGGATATACAGGAAACGATAATGTTGCGCCTTATACGTCTCAGGCTTTATTAAACCAGCAGACTTTTTATGCAAACGGAGCTAATGTGGTTGCGGGATGGCAGTCTGAAAATTTAGCGAATCAAAATTTAACTTGGGAAAAAACACGTGAGTTAAACTTTGGTCTTGACTACGGATTCTTGAATAATAGAATTACAGGTTCTGTAGACGTTTACGACAGACTATCAGATAAATTAATTTACAAACAGCAATTACCAGCAGAAACTGGCTGGAAAAATACGTATGCTAACGTTGGTTCAGTTAGCAACAAAGGGGTTGAAGTATTGTTGACTACTAAAAATATTAAAAGTAAAAATGTAAACTGGGAAACTACTTTTACATTCACTAAAAACGTAAACAAATTAGAGTCAATTTACAATCAGGATCAAGTAAGTGATATTGGTAACAAATTAATCTTAGGATCAGAATTAAATCCAAACTACAACTACGTTTATGATGGAGTTTGGCAAGAAAGCGAAGCGGCACAAGCGGCATCTTATGGAATGGCTCCTGGACAAGCAAGACCAAAAGATTTGAATGGAGATGGTAAATTCAACCAAGATGATAGAACTGTAATTGGTAATGCAAATCCAGAATGGCAAGGAAGTTTATATTCTAAATTAACTGTTGGTAATTTCGATTTCAACTTCTCAGTTTTGACAAGTCAAGGACAAACAGTTTTAAGTACTTTCCACCAAAACTTTGCTGACGTGAGCGATAGAGGACGTCAGAAATTGGCAATGGATTATTTTATTCCAACAAACGGAACAGGAATTGCAGCTAATGCAAATAATGAAAACCCAAGACCAGGACCTGTAGCAACAGGAGCTGGAGCATACTGGACTTCTTTATTTGGATACTATAGAGACGTTTCTTACGTGAAAATTAAAAATATATCTTTAGGATACACATTAGATTCTGAATTATTGAAAAGACTTAAAATCAGTAATTTGAGGATTTATATAAATGTTTTAGACCCATTTGTATTTACAGACTTTGATGGATATGATCCTGAATGGGCTGGTGCTGCTTTTGGAGTAAACCGTCCAGCATCAGTGACTACACAATTGGGATTAAGTGTTAAATTTTAATAAAGATATCAAATGAAAAAATTCATCATATTATTAGGAATCATAGTAGGAACCTTAAGTTCTTGCAGCAATTATATTGAAGAGGAAAGCTTGTCGAATGTTCCTGCTGACGGGACTTATAAAACAGCATCTGGTTTTCAATTGCTAGTTAATACCAATTATGCTTGGTTAAAAGGAATTTATGGCGGAAATCCATGGCTTTTTGAAGCAGGTACGGATATGTATGCAGAAGGAAGAACTCCAGAACCAGCTGGTTTAAGTCAGTACGCGCTTTTAATTCCATCTTCAGATAATGTTGCCGATTTGTATAATTCATGTTATCAGCTAATTCAGTCTGTAAACAAAACGGTGTATTATTCTACAGTAACAGAACAGACTTCAAATCTTAACACATTAGTAGGCGAGGCTAGATTTCTTAGAGCAAATGCTTATTTCTTATTGGTTCAGACTTATGGAGGCGTGCCAATTGTGAGCGAGAATATTACAAGTCCAGTTTTGTCTTTTACGAGAAACAGCGCTGAAGAAGTATATACGCAAATTATAGCAGATTTAGATTTTGCTTTGGCTAATGTTGGAACGGCTGCTTACAACACATCTGGAAAAGTAAATAAAAGAGCAGTAAACGATTTATTGGCAAAAGTATACTTAACAAGAGGATACGAAACTTTTGGTAAAGCAGACGATTTTTCAAAAGCTGCCACTTATGCAGATGCTGCAATTGCTGGACAAACTTTAGCATTAGCTTATGATCAATTGTTTAAGCCAGGAAACGATTTAAATGCAGAAACGATTTTTTCTGTACAATATGATAAGGCTTCAACAAGTACAAGTCCTACAACATTAGGAAATAACCAGTTCTATTATTTCAGTTCTTATTTAGGAGGAGCAGAAACAGGAGCGCCATTAAGAAGTTATAATTTATGTCCGACAGATTATGCTTTAGGTTTATACGAAAAAGGTGATGCAAGATGGAATGCGACTTTTATGACTGAAATTGTAGAAGGACCAGAAACAACAAACGGAGTTACAAAGACTATTTTATATTATCCGTATTACAGAAGCTCAAATCCAGCTTCGTTAAAAGTGAGACATTTTTACGAACCAAAATGGTTTACAGCGGCAGATAAAACTACTTGGATGACAGCTAACGCTTCTAGATTATCAGCAACATTTGTATATCATCCTTGGGGAGAATATTCTGCTGCACATACATTAATTAAAAACTTAGACTGTTATACTATTCCAGTTAAGAAATTTGACGATCCAGACCCAACGACGCCATCAAGCACAGGGCCTGTAAGCACAAGAGATATCATTGTTTCAAGACTTGGAGAAACGTATTTGATTGCGGCAGAAGCGTATTTAAAAGCAGGAAATGCAGGAACAGGTTTAGCTCGTTTAAATGAAGTGAGAAGAAGAGCAGGTGTAGCCAATGCGACTTTAGCTCAATTTAATATCGATTATATTCTTGACGAAAGAGGAAGAGAACTATTGGGCGAATACAAACGTTGGTTCGATTTAAAACGTACAGGAACATTGGTAGCGAGAGCTTCAGCTTATAATTATAAAATTAAAGAAGCAAATTTTGTTGGTGTTGATGGTAAGCTTAAAATTTTAAGACCAATACCGCAATCTGCTTTGGATTTAAATCAAAATAAAGATTTTCCTCAAAATCCTGGTTATTAGTAATTGGTAGTTTTTTGAGAACTATGTTTTTTGAAGTAGTTAAAAAGGAGTTTGACTATAGGTTGAACTCCTTTCTTAACTAAAAAGTAAAGAGTAGAAATGCGAAATTTTAAATTAATCTTAGTGTTGTTTTTTAATGTAATTGTAATGCAAAGCCAGCAGTACAAGGTCGACACATCGTATACCATTAAAAGCACTTATGCTAAATTAATTAAGAAATATCCGTTTATCACAATTCCAGAAATAAAAGCAAATTCAGATGTTAAAGAAATATTTGATTTAGTTTATAATAAAGAACAAGATCGTGTTTTGCATTTTGATGCTTTTATCAATACTAAAAAGAGAAAGAATCCTGCCGTAATTATGATTCATGGCGGAGGATGGAGATCGGGAAATAAAAACCAAATGCAGTTTATAGGAAAAGAAATAGCTGCAAAAGGCTATTCTTGTTTTGCTATCGAATACAGATTGTCATTGGAAGCAAAATATCCAACGGGAGTTATTGATGTAAAGAATGCTATAAAATTTATAAAAGACAATGCGGAAAAATTTAATGTAGATCCAAACAAAATTGCGGTTTTAGGATGTTCTTCGGGAGGGCAAATGGCAGCTTTGATTGGTACAACAAGTAATGATCCGTTTTTTGAAGATAAAAATTTTAAAAGCCGTTCTTCGTCAAAAGTTCACGCCATAATAGATGTAGACGGTGTTTTAGCATTCAAGCATCCAGAATCTTCAGAAGGAGATATGGCGGCATTTTGGTTAGGAGGAAAATCAGATGAGATTCCTGAAAACTGGAAAAACGCTTCGGCATTGAGTCATACAGACAAAAATACACCACCTGTCCTGTACATCTGCAGCAGCATTCCGAGATTTCATGCAGGAAGAGACGATATGATTCAGATTTTGAATCAATATAAAATCTATAATGAAGTGCAGACCATTCCAGATTCGCCACATTCATTTTGGTTTTACGAACCTTGGTTTACACAGACAATCTCGTACAGCGTACGATTTTTAGATACAATTTTTAAATAATTTAGAATACAAATGAAAGCAAAAATCACCACAGCAGTTTTATTTTTCGCAGGTCTAACAGCCATAAATGCGCAGAAGTATGATATCAAAACCAATAAAACGTATGCCGAAATATCTGCTAAAACAGACGGAAAATGGGAAGGAAGAAAGTATAAAGGCGGTACTGTTTTTAAAAATGTGGACAGATTGAAGCTAGCTCCAGAGCATACCGATCATTCTTTTGACATTCGTTACGAAGGCCCAGGTTGGGAAAGTAATAGAATTGGATATCGTTTGTATTTAGATTGGAGAAATGCAATTGATATCTTCGGAAAAAAGACATTTGAAAATATTTTGCCAAAAGTAGGACAGGACGGTTTCGATTCGTACCATGAAATGAGCGATTGGGGAGCCGATATTTTAAAAGCAGGAAAAGGAATCGGAATTGGTTCTATCGATCGTTATTTAAACAATGAAAAATTACACTTCCGTGAAGTAGATTCAACTATTGCAACAGTAGCTAATAAATCGAACGAATCTACAGTAAAAGTGAATTATTATGGATGGAAAACGGCTTCAGATAAAATTGATTTTACTTCAGAATTGACCATTAAACCAGATCAATTATATACGCAACATACTATTAAAGCTTCACAAGCAATCAAAGGAATCTGTACTGGAATTGTAAAACAGAAAACAGCTGAATTGCTTAAAAAAGAAAGCAAAAACAAAAAATGGGCGTATCTGGCAACTTATGGAGAGCAATCTTTGGTTCCAGATAAGTTAGGAATGGCAATTTTTTATGAAATTAGTACTATCGAAAATATTGCAGATACTGATTTAGATTATCTTTTAGTTTTTAAACCAACTACAAAAGCGGTGACTTTTTACCTTTTAGGAGCTTGGGAACAAGAAGTAAACGGAATCAAAACAAAAGAACAATTTGCGCAATATTTAGATAAGCAATTGGAAGTGCTGAATAAAAAAGGGAAAATGTAAATTGTTATTTGCCACTCCCGATAGCTATCGGGATACAGGATTAAAAAGATTTAAAAAAATCTGCCAAATCTGCGTGAGAATAATTTTAACACATAGAAACATAGAATTTACTATACTTTAAAAGAATATAAAAAGAAGCTTGCTTCTTACACATAGCGCACTATGTTTGTTACTGCAAGTGAAACGCCTATTATTAAGTTTTCTAAACTATGTATCTATGTGTTAAAAAAACAGCCATAGAATAATCCAAATAATCCATTATCCCGATAGCTATCGGGAGTGGCAAAAAAAAAAACATAAGTATGAAGTATAAAAAAACAGTCCTATTGTTATTTCTGTTTTTTAGTGTTTTTGCAATTGCACAAAATCAAGCTGAAGTATCAGATAATGTCATTCCGTACAATTTAAAATGGTCAGAACGAACAGCACTCTCTATTTTAAGCAAGTATCCGAATGCATGGCAGCTCGATGGAAACGACAAACCAAAATGGGATTATAAAATGGGTTTTGTATTGTCTGGTTTTGAAAAATTATATCAAAAGACAAACGATAAAAAATACCTGAATTATATCCAAGAGTATGTTGATGGAATGATTGACAGTACAGGAAACATTAAAAAATATGATATTAAAGAATACAATATCGATTGTTTGAATCCGGGGAAACTGCTGTTTAATTTATATGATGTTACAAAAGATTCCCGCTATCTGCAGATTATCGGGAAATTGAGAAATCAGTTAGAAAGCCAGCCAAGAACACCAAGCGGAGGATTCTGGCACAAACAGATTTATCCAAACCAAATGTGGATTGATGGTTTGTACATGGCAGAACCTTTTTATGCACAGTTTACGGTGAAGTACGAAAAAGGAAAAAGCTTAGATGATATTGCAAAACAATTTGAATTGGTTCAAAATCATATTGTAGACAAAAAAACAGGTTTGGTTTACCAAGCTTGGGACGAAAGTAAAGAAATCGCATGGGCAGATAAACAAACAGGAACATCGCCAACGATCTGGGGAAGAGGAATTGGCTGGTACATGGTGGCATTGGTGGAAACGTTAGATTATTTTCCAAAATCGCATCCAAAATATAAAGTTTTGGTAGAGTACTTGAATCAGATTTCAAAAAGTGTAAATCAGTACAAAAGTGATTCAGGATTATGGTATCAAGTTGCTGATAAACCAGAATTGTACGGAAATTATGTAGAACCATCTGCTTCTGGAATGATTATTTATGCTTTTGCAAAAGGAGCCAATAAAGGTTATTTAGCGTCAAGCTACAAAACAGCAGCAAAAAAATCATTTGACAGTTTTGTAAAAGAATTTGTAAAAGTGGACAAAAAAGGAGAAGTTAATGTTTTGAATGTTTCATCGAATGTAGGTTTGGGCGGAAAACCATTCCGTGATGGAACAAACAATTATTATTTGTCTTCCAAAACAAAAGAAAATGGTGCAATAGGATTGGGCGCTTTTTTACTAAGTGCAATCGAACTAGATAAATAAATGTTTTTTAATGAATAAAAAGAGAAAATATTTTGGATTACCACTCATGGTTATTGGCCTTCTGTTTTCATTTATGAATGCAATAGCTCAAGAAACGACAATTGTTATTTCTAAAGACTTGAAGTGGTCTGAAAGAATGGCTCTTTCTATTATGAAGCGTGACCCAAAAGCCTGGCAAATTGATAATAACGAAAAACCAAAATGGGATTATAAGCTAGGTCTTATAATGACCGCTTTTGAGAATCTGAACAATAAAACACAGAATCCGATTTATTTCAATTACGTTAAAGAGTATTACGAAACAGTAATAAACAATTCTGGCGATATTCTAAATTATAAACTAGAAGATTACAATATTGATTATATAAATGCTGGCAAAGGACTTTTTGAAGTTTATAAACAAACCAAAGATGATCGTTATCTTAAAGCGTTGCAGCTTTTAAGAAAACAATTGGAAACGCATCCGAGAACAAATTCGGGAGGATTTTGGCATAAAAAGATTTACCCAAATCAGATGTGGCTAGATGGATTGTATATGGGAACTCCATTTTATGCACAATATACAGCCGAGTTTGAACAAGGAAAAAGCTTCGATGATATTGTAAAACAGTTTGAGCAGATTCACCTGCATACTTTAGATCAAAAAACGGGTCTTCTTTTTCATGCTTGGGATGAAAGTAAAAAAATGGATTGGGCGAATAAAGAAACTGGAACCTCACCCAATTTTTGGTCTCGATCTATAGGCTGGTACATGATGGCTTTGGTTGATGTTTTAGATTTTATGCCAAAAGAAAATCCGAAAAGAAAAGAACTTATCCAGTATTTGAATGAGGTTTCGAAAGCCGTTGCAAAATATCAAGATGAATCAGGATTATGGTATCAAGTTACAGATGCTGGAAATAGAAAAGGAAATTACCTTGAAGCATCAGGTTCTGAAATGTTTGTGTATGCATTTGCAAAAGGAGTAAAAAAAGGGTATTTGCCAAAAAGCTATAAAAAGTTAGCAGAAAAAGGATTTGACGGAATTACAGAAAAACTTGTTACAGTAGATCCAGATGGAGAAATACATATTACTCAAGTTTGTGCTAGTGCAGGGTTAGGAGGAAATCCTTATCGTGATGGTTCTTATGAATATTATATAAGCGAAAAAATTAAAGTGGATAATTCGCATGGATTAGGCCCTTTTATTTTAGCTGCAATTGAATTAGAAAAATAGTAGAATTTAAATATATTTTGAAATGAAAAATAGTAGAAAGCAAAGTTATTTTATGTCGATTTTGATGGCTTGTTTTATGACCATTACAAGTTGTAAAGTAACCTCACAGGAACCTGCAAAAGATATCGTGATTGGTAAAAATGCGAAATGGTCTGATAAAATGGCCTTGACCTTGATGAAACGCCATCCAGAATCGTATATGATTGACGATGCTAAAAAGCCAAAGTGGGATTATGTTCATGCTTTAGTGCTGCATTCAATAGAAGAATTGTACAAAAAGAATCCTGATGCTAGATACAAAAATTACGTAAGAAGTTATGTAGATCAGTTTGTGCAAACAGACGGAAGCATTACAACGTATGAGTTTGATAAATACAATATTGATTTAGTATTGCCAGGACGTTTGCTTTTTGATGTTTATGAAACTTCAAAAGATGAAAAATATTTAAAAGCTTTACAATTAATTCGCAAACAGTTGGCAGAACAGCCAAGAACTCAAAGCGGCGGATTCTGGCACAAACAAATTTATCCAAACCAAATGTGGCTAGATGGTTTGTACATGGGAGAACCATTTTATGCAGAATACACAGCAAAATTTGAAAACGGAAAAAGTTTTGATGATATCGCAAAACAATTTGAAGTGATTCAGCTTAAAGCTACAGATCCAAAAACGGGATTATTGTATCACGGTTGGGACGAAAGCAAACAAATGCCTTGGGCAAATAAAGAAACAGGAAACTCTCCAAACTTCTGGTCTAGATCTTTGGGCTGGTATGTAATGGCTTTGGTTGATGTTTTAGATTATATGCCAAAAAACCATCCAAAAAGAAAAGAGTTAATTAAGTATTTAAACAACGCTTCTGAGGCAATACTTAAATTTCAGGATAGCAAATCTGGTTTATGGTATCAGGTTACAGACAAAGGCGGTGAAAAAGGGAACTATTTAGAAGCTTCTGGTTCAGCTATGTTTGCTTACGCGTATGCAAAAGGAGCAAACAAAGGCTATCTGCCAGCTAAATTTAAAAAAGCAGCTAACAAAGCTTTTGACGGATTAACTACAGTTTTAATCAAAAAAGTGGATGAAGATGGCGGAATCACTTTAACAAACTGCTGTCAAGTGGCAGGTTTAGGTGGAAACCCATATCGTGACGGATCTTACGAATATTACGTAAACGAAAGAAAAAAAGACAACGATCCTAAAGCAACAGGGCCATTTATTTTGGCTGCGATTGAATTGAATAGATAAATACAATTGATAATTATTAATTGTTAATTATCAATTGTAATGTTTGTCTTGCTGAGCGGAGTCAAAGCATCGCAAAGAAACTCACTCAAAGAAAATATAAGTTACAAACCCGACAGGTTTTCAAAATCTGTCGGGTTTAAATAAAAAGTATAGTTAAAAATGAAAAACATAAAAATCATCCTATTCCTCTTCTGGATTATTCCTTTTCAAAAGAATATAGCTCAAGTCTGGACGCCAGATAATGGAGATGGAACTTACACTAATCCTGTTATTCATGCCGATTATTCGGATCCGGATGTTGTTCGCGTTGGCGATGATTATTATATGACAGCTTCATCTTTTAACTGTATTCCTGGTTTGCCCATTTTACATTCAAAAGACTTGGTAAACTGGAAAATTATTGGTCATGCTTTGGTAAAACAGCCACCATTTGAAACGTACGACAGCGTACAGCACGGAAACGGAGTTTGGGCGCCAAGCATTACCTTTCATAAAAACGAATTTTATATTTATTACCCAGATCCCGATTTCGGAATCTATATGATAAAAGCCAAAAAAGCAGAAGGGCCTTGGTCTGAACCGCTTTTGGTTAAAGCAGGAAAAGGATTGATCGATCCTAGTCCACTTTGGGATACAGATGGAAAAGCTTATCTGACTCATGCTTTTGCAGGAAGTCGAGCGCAGATTAAAAGTTTGTTAGTGGTTTGTACTATGAATCCAGAAGGAACCGTTATAAACCATGACGAAATAATGGTAATTGACGGACATAAGGGCGAAGAAACTATTGAAGGGCCTAAATTTTACAAACGAAATGGATATTACTACATTTTTGCTCCAGCAGGAGGAGTTCCAACAGGTTGGCAGACGGTTTTAAGATCGAAAAATGTTTTCGGACCTTACGAGAAGAAAAAGGTTCTAGAACAAGGTTCGACCACAATAAACGGTCCGCATCAAGGTGCTTGGGTTACGACGCAGACAGGAGAAGATTGGTTTTTTCATTTTCAGGATAAAGGCGCTTACGGGCGTATAGTTCATCTTCAGCCAATGAAATGGGTAAACGACTGGCCGGTTATGGGAGAAGATTTTGATAGAAACGGAATTGGTGAGCCTGTCACAACTTATAGAAAGCCAAATGTTGGCAAAAAATACCCAATAGAAGTTCCAGCAACTTCAGATGAATTTAACGAACCTAAATTGGGATTGCAATGGCAATGGCAGGCCAACAAACAAACCAATTTTGGGTTTCCGACTAGTTTAGGATATCTGAATCTGTTTTGTAATACCACAACGACAAACATTTTTAATGCGCCAAATTTACTATTACAAAAATTTCCAGCAGAAGAATTTACCGCTACAACAAAACTGACTTTCAATTCGAGACTTAAAGGCGAATCTACAGGTTTGATTGTAATGGGATTAGATTACAGTTTTCTGTGTTTTAAAAATATTGATGGAAAACTATATCTGAATCAGAAAACAGGAACTTTTGATAAAAGTGTTTCAGAAACAGGAACAAAACCAATAGCAATTGAAAACAGTACCATTTATCTAAGAGTTCAAGTTAAAAAAGACGGAATATGTAGTTTCTTTTACAGCTTAGACGATAAAAGTTATCAAACTATAGGAAATGATTTCAAATCAAGAGAAGGAAAATGGATTGGTGCCAAAGTCGGACTTTTTGCTTTAGGCGAAGAAATAAAGAATGATTCGGGAAATGTTGAAGTCGATTGGTTTCGAATCGCGAAGTAAAAAAATATAAAATAAGGAGAAAAAGTAAAATTTTTAATTTTTTTCAAAAAAACAGCTTTCATAATTTGATTCTGTCGAACGAAATTTTAAAAGTGATATCAAAGTATATTTAATAAGAAAAAGATTTCTTAAACATGTGTTTTAATGATTTTTCTTACAATTTGATTAAAAATGAGCCTAATTTTTCATTTTTAGAAGATAGAAATAGTTTCTTAAAATAAAGCATTAAAAAACGATTAAATGATGCGATTAAAAAAAACAGCTCTAATGCTTATTCTATTTTTAAGCATTGGAATTCATGCTCAAACCGCTTACAAAAGATGGCCAGACATTATTCGTAAGAATGATGCCACTTGGTTTGCAACAGAAGATGCAAAGAGAATAGCCGAAAATGTATTGCTCTATCAAAGAGATATTGGAGGTTGGCCAAAGAATATTCAAATGCAGGATGAGCTGACCGAAAAGCAGAAGAAAGATTTAATTGCACTCAAAAAAACAGCGGTAGAAACTACTACAGATAATGGAGCAACCTGTCAGGAAATGCTTTTTATGTCTAGAATGTATGCACAGGTTAAAGACGAGCGTTACCGAGAATCTTTCTTAAAAGGATTGAATTATCTGCTAGAAGCACAATATGCAAATGGCGGTTGGCCACAGTTTTATCCGTTAAAAAAAGGATATTATACGCATATTACTTACAATGACGATTCTATGGTGAATATTATGAATGTAATAAAAGCAATAGCAGACGAATCGGATTATTACAGCATTAAACCATCAAAAGAGGTTGTAGAAAAATGTAAAAAATCTTTTGATAAGGGAATCAACTGTATTTTAAAAACACAATATAAACAAAACGGAGTTTTGACCGCGTGGTGTGCACAGCATGACGAAGTTACGTTGGCTCCTGCAAATGCAAGGGCTTTTGAATTGGCTTCGCTAAGCGGTTACGAATCGGCAAAAATAGTATTGCTTTTAATGTCTATTGATAAGCCTTCAAGAGAAATTGTAACGGCTGTAAAAAGTGCTGTAGCTTGGTTTGAAAAAACAAAAATCACCAATTTAGAAGAAAAAAGAGTTTTAAACGACGCTGGGAAAATTGTAGATAAAAAAATGATTCCAACAGCAAATGCTAAACCAATTTGGGCGAGATTTATGGATTTAGAAACCAATGAGCCTTTCTTTTGCGATCGCGATGGAATCAAGAAAAAATCATTGGACCAAATAGGATCAGAAAGAAGAAACGGTTATTCTTGGTACTCAGATGCTCCACAAGAAGTTTTAAAAAAATTTCCAGATTGGGCAGTTAAAAATGGCACTAAAGTAGGTGCTTCAGAAAAGAAAAATGTAAACTATATTACAGTAGCACAAGACGGTTCTGGAGATTATACCAAAATTCAGGATGCTGTTTATGCAACTCCTGCTTTTCCTTATGAAAAAGTGACAATCTTTGTAAAAAACGGAACGTATAACGAAAAAGTGCGAATCCCAGAATGGAATACTAATGTTGTCTTACAAGGTGAAAGCAAAGAAAACACCATTATTACTTTTGATGATAATTTCTCGAAAATTGCTCTGGGAAGAAACAGCACCTTTTATACCTATACGCTTTTGGTTGAAGGAGATGATTTTTCGGCATCAAACATAACCATTAAAAATACTTCAGGAGAAAACGGACAGGCTATTGCATTGTCAGTTACAGCCAATCGAGCCAAAATAACAAACTGTAATCTTTTAGGAAATCAGGATACTTTGTACTTATCAGGAAAAGAGGCCAAACAGTATTTTAAAGACTGTTATATAGAAGGCACAACCGATTTTATCTTTGGAGGCGCAACAGCTTTGTTTGAGAACTGCACCATTCACAGCATCAAAAGTTCCTATATCACAGCAGCGTCAACGCCAGAAGGAACGCAGTTTGGATTCGTTTTTAAAAACTGTAAACTCACGGCAAATCCAGAGGCAAAAGATGTTTATTTAGGAAGACCATGGCGCATTTATGCCAAAACGGTTTTTATAAACTGCGAAATGGGCAATCAGATTAAACCCGAAGGCTGGGAAAACTGGTCAAAACCCGAAGCAGAAAAAAATGCCTTTTATGCCGAATACAATTGCATAGGAGAAGGCTTTCAGCCATCAAAAAGAGTAAAATGGTCGCATCAGCTTTCCAAGAAAGAGGCAGCGCAGTATTCGATAGAGAACGTTCTTAGTGATAAAGTGTCTAATTGGTATTTTTAGTCTCAGTTTGCAGTCTCAGTTTGCAGTCTCAGTATTCGGTCACAGTTTGCACTGAAAAGTGAGATCGAAAACTAAAGTAAGACGACAAACAAAAACAAACAAAAACAAACAAAAAATAAATCTCCGAAATCTGCTAAATCAGCGAGAGAAAAAATTTCACGCAGATTTAAAAAGATCAAAGCAGATTTAAAAGATTTTTTTAGAATTAAATCTGCGCAAATCTGCTAAAATTAGCAGAATCTGCGTGAAATAAAAAAACACAATATTAGAAAAATGAATCTAAAATATCTGTTCTTAGTACTTGTTTGCAGCACTTGTTTTGCACAAAACGGAGATTTTCCTTTAGCAAAAGTCGATTCTATTGTAAAAAGAATTCAGCTTCCAGAAATTCCTTCTTTTCAAATCAATGTACAGAAATTAGGAGCAAAAGGAGATTCGATTACAGATAACAAAAAAGCTTTTGATAAAGCAATGGCTTTGTGTAAAAAAAATAACGGCGGAACTATTATTGTACCCAAAGGGATTTACAAAGTTAATGGGCCAATTCATTTTGTTAGCAATGTCAATCTCAAGATAGAGAAAGGCGCAAAAATCAAATTCAGTGATAATCCAAAAGATTATTTGCCAATGGTTTTAACGAGCTGGGAGGGCACAATGCTGTACAATTATAGTCCGCTTATTTATGCTAACAATTGCACCAATATTGCCATTTCTGGCGATGGTACTATTGACGGAGAAGGAGGAAAGACATGGAAAACCTTTAAAGCAAAAGAGAATGAAGGTAAAAACCGAAGCCGTGACATGAATCACAACAATACGCCATTAAACGAAAGAAAATTTGGAGAAGGCTTTTTTTTAAGACCACAAATGATTCAGTTTTTAAATTGTAAAAATATTTTGGTCGAGAATATTCGAATCGAAAATTCGCCATTCTGGTGTCTGCATCTTTTAAAATCAGAAAGTATAACCGTTCGCGGCATAAGTTATAAATCGCTAAATCATAACAACGACGGAATAGATCCAGAATATGCAAAGGACGTTTTAATTGAGAATGTCACTTTTGACAACGGTGATGATAATGTTGCCATAAAAGCAGGAAGAGATCATGAAGGAAGAGCCAATACAGCAACACCAAGCCAAAATATTATTATCAGAAATTGTAATTTTAAAGGACTTCACGGAGTAGTAATCGGCAGTGAAATGTCAGCTGGAGTCCAGAATGTTTTTGTAGAAAACTGCAAAACGGTAGGATATTTAAAAAGAGGCATTTATTTAAAAACGAATGCTGATCGTGGAGGTTATATTAAAAATATATTTGTTAGAGATATTGAATTAGACCAAGTAGAAGACTGTTTATACATCACGGCAAATTATCACGGAGAAGGCAAAGGGTATCAGTCGGATATATCAAATGTATATTTCTCGAATATTACCTGCAATAAAGCATCAGAATCTGGAATTGTCATTCAGGGATTTGCGGATAAAAAAATTAAAAATATCTCTTTTAAAAACATAGAAATTAAAGAAGCGAAGAACGCGCTATCAAACGAAAACGCAGAAAACGTCTTGATGACAGATGTATTTATAGGGCAACGAGCAACAGTTCCAACGGCGGTTTCTAAACATTAAATTTTTACCGCAAAGTTTTTTTACCGCAAAGTGCACAAAGAAAGCGCAAAGTTAGCAAAGATTTTTTCCGTAGAGACGCACTGCAGTGCGTCTACACAAAGAGAATCGACAAATCTTTGTGTTCATTGGACAAAAAAGAGAAACAAAAATAAACTTAGTGAACTTTGCGGTAAAAAAAACTTTGCAGTAAAAAACGCAGCAATAAATAACAAAAGAAAATGAAAAAATATATCATTCTAACACTTCTAATTACGACATTTAGTTTCGCACAAAAGACTACCTTATATTGTATAGGCGACTCTACAATGGCCAATAAAAAAGATCCTGAAAAAAATCCAGAACATGGTTGGGCGCAAGTATTGCAGCCATTTTTCAACGAAAACATTACAGTAATCAACAAAGCCGTAAACGGAAGAAGTACTAAAAGCTTCATCGCAGAAAAACGCTGGGATTCAATATATCAAAAACTGAAAAAAGGAGACTATGTATTTATTGAATTCGGTCACAATGACGAAAAAATAGAAGACTCAACACGTTACACCAATCCACATACAGCTTATAGATATAATTTGATTCGTTTTGTAAAAGAAAGCAGAGATAGAGGCGCAATTCCTGTATTGTTGACCTCTATTAGCAGACGCAACTTTAACGAGAAAGGAGTTTTAGTGCCAACACATGGCGATTATCCTTTAGAAACCCGTTTGGTGGCACAGGAATATAATGTTCCTTTTATAGATTTGGAGTATTATACAGAATTACTAGAACAGTCTTATGGTCCTGAAAAGTCAAAACAGCTGCACTTGCATTTTAAAGCTGGTGAAAATGCTTATTATGATAAAGATAAAGCTGATGACACACACCTTTCTTTATTAGGTGCCCAGACAATTGCACAAATAGTAATAAACCAAATTAAGGTTTTAGAGGATAAATCTTTAGGAAACTTAAAAAAAGCAATAAAGTAAAAGGAGGATTCAAAATATAGCGGGATTTAAAAAAAATCTATTTAAGTAAACAAATAGAATACTAAACAAAAGAGAGAAAGCATAAGTTTTCTCTCTTTTGTTTTTATATTAATAAGTTGTTTGTTAGTTATTTATGTATTCTTTTTTCTCCCGGCTAATAATCGCTGTGGTCAATGTCAGGTTTCTTCTCTGTGATTTAACAAATATTTTAATATAACCTTAATCTATAAGTTTTAAAACTTCTACGGGCAAAAATAAATCTATTTTCAGAAGAACTTTGCACTTTCAAATCTAGATGTTTGAATTGTAAGGACTTAAGAAAATAATTAAAACACATAATAATTAAGGTTATGAAAAATAGATTACTCCCTTTATTTGTTATTTTGGCTACCTTCTCAGCCCGTTCACAGGTTGTTGTTGGAGCGAAAACAACATCTACTGAATCAACCCAGTTTGAGGTCACGACTTTGGGTGGTTCTGAATTAGATAGATACGGTGCAAGTACCAAGGGTATATTGATCCCTAGGGTTAAATTAACAAGTACTACTGTTTATGCGCCAATTGTTGGTACACCAACTAATAGTTTGTTAGTTTTTAATACCAATACAGCTGGAGATGTTACACCAGGTTACTACTATTGGTATGTTGACAGATGGATGAGATTAGCAGCTGCTGGTGAAGCAGGTTCTGGAACAGGCAACAATGGTGTTGCTGGAGGAGACGGAGAGCCTGGTACTGCTGGCTTAGATGGGACAATTCAAATGTATATCAATTACACAACAGGAATTGTTTATGTAAGAGATCCTCAAAATAAGAATAATTGGATTCCGTTAAATGGACCAGCCGGAAATAACGGTAAAGATGGTATGGTTGGCGGTACTGGTGCACCAGGTACACCTGGAGCAGAAGGAATCAACAAGGACAGTACTATATATATTGATGCAGACTCTGGAACAGTTTATATTGTTAAGCCAGGAACAGATCCATTAGATCCAAATAACTGGATTCCAATTAATGGTAAAGATGGTGCAACTGGTATTCCTGGAACAGATGGAAAACCAGGTGAAGCAGGTTCAATTACTACACTTAACGCAATCATTAAAGATGGTAATGGTGATATCTGGGCTTATACAGGGAAAGATATGACTGTTAAAGGTCGCGATGCGGAGTGGGCTGCTGAATCTCCAAATTGGGTTAAAATTAGCGGTAAAGATGGAGCGGCAGGAAATAACGGAAAAGATGGTATGGTTGGTGGTACCGGAGCACCTGGTACGCCTGGAGCTAACGGAATCAATAAAGACAGTACTATTTATGTTGATACTGAGACTGGTACGATTTATATTTTAACACCAGGAACAGATCCATTAGATCCAAGTAATTGGATTCCAATTAATGGTAAAGACGGTATGGATGGTATTCCTGGAACAGATGGAAAACCAGGTGAAGCAGGTTCAATTACTACACTGAATGCTATTTTAAAAGATGGCAATGGCGATATCTGGGCTTATACAGGGAAAGATATGACTGTTAAAGGTCGCGATGCGGAGTGGGCTGCTGAATCTCCAAATTGGGTTAAAATTAGTGGTAAAGATGGTGTTGATGGAATAAAAGGAATTGACGGTAAAAACGGTATTGCAGGAGGTAAAGGAATACCTGGAGTTGATGGTGTGCCTGGTGTTGATGCCAGTATTGAAATGTGGATTAATTATGATACTGGAGTTGTATATGTAAGAGATCCTGAAAATCGTGATAATTGGATTCCTTTGACTGGTAAAAACGGTATTGATGGTATTCAAGGTGTACCAGGGCCTCCAGGAACAGATGGAGCAATTACTACTCTTGATGCAATTGTAAAAGATACTAATGGAGATATTTATGCTTACATAGGAAGTGATAATACAGTTGCAGGACGTGCTTTAGCTTGGAAAAATAAATCTACTGATTGGGTTAAAATCAATGGGTTAAATGGTAAAGACGGTCTTGCTGGTCCGACAGGAGAGAAAGGTGTAGATGGAAAGATTACTACCCTTGATGCTATTATAAAATATGGAAATGATATTTATGCATATATAGGCTCCGCTGATACTCCAGAGAAACGTACTGAAGAATGGAATAGCGGTACAAATTGGATTAAGATTAATGGTTCTGCTGGAGCACAGGGAGCAGACGGAAAAGGCATTGCTTCTACGTCAATTGATCCTACGACTGGAGAAATGACTATCACATATACAGACGGAAGCACTTCAAGTGCAGGAAATGCGAAAGGAGACAAAGGTGATAAAGGTGATAAAGGAGACAAACTGACTTTTGACGACCTGAGCGATTCTGATAAGTTGGCCCTAAAAGGGGACAAGGGAGACCAGGGTGAGAAAGGAGACAAACTGACTTTCGACGACCTGAGCGATTCTGATAAGTTGGCCCTAAAAGGGGACAAGGGAGACCAGGGTGAAAAAGGAGACAAACTGACTTTCGACGACCTGAGCGATTCTGATAAGTTGGCCCTAAAAGGGGACAAGGGAGACCAGGGTGAAAAAGGAGACAAACTGACTTTCGACGACCTGAGCGATTCTGATAAGTTGGCCTTAAAAGGGGACAAGGGAGACCAGGGTGAGAAAGGAGACAAACTGACTTTCGACGACCTGAGCGATTCTGATAAGTTGGCCCTAAAAGGGGACAAGGGAGACCAGGGTGAAAAAGGAGACAAACTGACTTTCGACGACCTGAGCGATTCTGATAAGTTGGCCCTAAAAGGGGACAAGGGAGACCAGGGTGAAAAAGGAGACAAACTGACTTTCGACGACCTGAGCGATTCTGATAAGTTGGCCTTAAAAGGGGACAAGGGAGACCAGGGTGAAAAAGGAGACAAACTGACTTTCGACGACCTGAGCGATTCTGATAAGTTGGCCCTAAAAGGGGACAAGGGAGACCAGGGTGAAAAAGGAGACAAACTGACTTTCGACGACCTGAGCGATTCTGATAAGTTGGCCCTAAAAGGGGACAAGGGAGACCAGGGTGAGAAAGGAGACAAACTGACTTTTGACGACCTGAGCGATTCTGATAAGTTGGCCCTAAAAGGGGACAAGGGAGACCAGGGTGAAAAAGGAGACAAACTGACTTTCGACGACCTGAGCGATTCTGATAAGTTGGCCTTAAAAGGGGACAAGGGAGACCAGGGTGAAAAAGGAGACAAACTGACTTTCGACGACCTGAGCGATTCTGATAAGTTGGCCCTAAAAGGGGACAAGGGAGACCAGGGTGAAAAAGGAGACAAACTGACTTTCGACGACCTGAGCGATTCTGATAAGTTGGCCCTAAAAGGGGACAAGGGAGACCAGGGTGAGAAAGGAGACAAACTGACTTTCGACGACCTGAGCGATTCTGATAAGTTGGCCTTAAAAGGGGACAAGGGAGACCAGGGTGAGAAAGGAGACAAACTGACTTTCGACGACCTGAGCGATTCTGATAAGTTGGCCCTAAAAGGGGACAAGGGAGACCAGGGTGAGAAAGGAGACAAACTGACTTTCGACGACCTGAGCGATTCTGATAAGTTGGCCTTAAAAGGGGACAAGGGAGACCAGGGTGAGAAAGGAGACAAACTGACTTTTGACGACCTGAGCGATTCTGATAAGTTGGCCTTAAAAGGGGACAAGGGAGACCAGGGTGAGAAAGGAGACAAACTGACTTTCGACGACCTGAGCGATTCTGATAAGTTGGCCCTAAAAGGGGACAAGGGAGACCAGGGTGAGAAAGGAGACAAACTGACTTTCGACGACCTGAGCGATTCTGATAAGTTGGCCCTAAAAGGGGACAAGGGGGACCAGGGTGAGAAAGGAGACAAACTGACTTTCGACGACCTGAGCGATTCTGATAAGTTGGCCTTAAAAGGGGACAAGGGAGATACTGGAGAACAAGGTCCAGCAGGAGCACCAGGAACACCTGCAATCAATTATTCAGCAGGAAATGGAATAACTATTAGCGGAACAGTTATTTCTGCTAATCCACAAAATGCAGAAAACATTACAGGAGGACAGGCTCTTACTTCGAACTCACCAACTGTTATAAAGGTAAATACAGGTGATGATGTATTATTGAAAGCTGCTTCGGTAGAATTAGTTCCTGGGACAACTGGACAAATATTGACAACTGACGGAACTACCGTTGTATGGAAGGATGCTGTGGCGCAAACGAAAGCTAGTTTAACAAGTACAACTCCTGCTACAGTATTGCAAGTTATAGGAACTGATGCAACCTTAGCCGCTGCTACGGTAGATATTGTACCTGCAACTAAAGAAGGTCAGGTATTAACTACAACTTTAGATACTGATGGTACAACTAAAGTAGTAAAATGGCAAGATCCTAAGTCTAATAATGTAATGAATGTTCAACTTATTGAAGGTAATTATGCTGTAACGGCTGATGATTATACAATTATTACTAATGGCATAACTACTGATATTACAATTACTTTACCAGATGCAGAAAGTAATGAAGGCAGAATTTTAGTGATCAACCAAAATGATCTTACTAATACAAATGGTGATGACCTAACAGTGAAGTTTAATGTTGATATAGTTTATTCATCTAAGACTTCAGCTAAAGAGATATTAGCGCCATTCGTTTCTTCAGGTAGTGGAACACTTAAAATTACGTTACAAGCTCACAATAAAAAGTGGTATGTAATTTCATCTATATAATTTATAAAATTCCACACAGACTTAAAACGCTGTGTGGAAATAATAACCAAATTTTAAAATAAGAAGATGAAAATGCAACAAGTTTCATCTTGATAATTATAAAATTCCACACAAAGTTTTAAATCGCTTTGTGTGGAAATTATAAAGCAGCCTATAATATTAAGTTTTTCAAAAATAAGGTTTAAAGTAATATTGAAGAGTAAGTAAAATAAGTTGCTTTTTAAGGTATTGAATATCAGTTAAATAATATTATCTTTATAAGATATTCATTAATAATTTTTTAATCAGTCTATTTTTTTGATTAAGCAGTTTCAATTTTAGAAACATTTTGGTCAACTACTATTAGAAAAAGAAAACAAAATTCAAGTTTTTTAACTGTGTTTTTTTTGATTAAGAAATTTCAATTTTTAAAACAATTTAAAAAATTAGATAATGAAGAAAAATCTATTCTGTATATGGCTAATGCTTCTGGTCATATTATTTTCAGTAAATATGGAGGCCCAAATGACCATAGGGGGCAAAAAAGAGCCTGAAGCTTTCTCAGTGCTCGAACTCCTTAACAAAGGCGGACTTAGACTGCCTCAAATGACAACTGCAGAGCGCAATGCATTTGCAGTAAAAAATAACGATAAAGGTAATGGACTTACCATTTATAATAAAACAACCAATTGTGTGGAGTATTGGAATGCGACACGCTGGGTAAGTTTATGTGAGGGTACATCTCAGGCTTCAATAAGCCCGCAGCCTTGTGTAAATGTTGCGGCTGATGGAACAGGCTGTGACCAGACATTTAACATTACAGATCCTGACTGTCCTAATGGGCCATTTAATATCAGTATTGTTGCTGGAGGTGAATATGCATCTTTAGTTGATGCAGATAATGCTAATGGAAGTTTTAAAATTAACTTTTTTCCAAATGAGACTATAAATCTGCATACGGTATTGGTACGCGTTACCAGCACCTGTACAAGTTTATATAAAGAGTTTTTATTCTCTCAAAATGGGGTAGACTGCAGCTCTATGTCGTATGCAGTGCCTACATTAACAGCATCTGGAACAGCTTTATGCGCTGGCGGTTCGGTATATTTATCTGTTCCCGCCAATACGGCAAATCTTGATAAGTTAATCTGGACCCGTAACGGTATTGAGGTTGCCCGCGGCGTTAATTATTATATCGCTACACAAAAAGGAAAATACAATATTTCTATGGGGGCTGTAGGCTGTAACACAAACGCAGGGAATGAAAAAAACATTACAGAATCTGCTACAGTGGCACCAGCCAGCATTACAGCTTTAGCTTCGAATAATGGTGTGCTTTGCGGTACAAATTCAGTCACACTTTCAGCATCTGGAACTGCAAGTAGTGTAGTTTGGTTCCATAATGGAGTTGAAGAAAAATCAGGATTAACCGTTAACATTAGCGGCGATAGCAGCGTGGGCGATTGGTTTGCAGCGGTAAAAGACGGAAGCTGCTATTCTAAACAGTCTAATACTATTAATGTGACAAAAAGTGCGGCTAGCGGACAGGTAGCTGTTCCTGACACTGATATTTTGGTGAACGGAAAACCGTTAAACACCATTACGTCATTCTGTGCTGGCGGAAGTCTGGATTTAAGCATCGCTAATAAGCAGAGCGGAATCACCTATACTTGGTACAACGGCAATGACGTTATAACGGTTAACCCATTTATAGTGCCGGCTTCTCAGAGTACCATATCGCTTCGTATGATTGCTACTGACAACACCGATGCAAAATGCCCTGCAGAAGCGCATGTAATAGATAAGAATATTACAAGCGGCAATACACCTTCAAAACCAACAATAAACAGCAGCAGCAACAGTACACGCTGCAGCGGCTCGGCAGTTTTAACTGTCTTAGAAACGGGCACTTACACTTGGTATAAGGATAACGTTAAAATGAGTGAAACCACTAAAGAAATTACGGTTACAGAAGACGGCACTTATGGAGTAACCATAACCAACGCAAGCGGCTGTACAAGCCCTATGGCAGTAAAAACAATTTTAGGAAATTCAAGCGCACCAGTCATTTCGTGGAACCCGGCTCCTCCTGCTCAGGCTACTTATGGCTCCGTAGTTGATTTTTCTCTTACCACTGCATTCAATCCTACCTCTTATGTATGGACTAAGGATGGCGTTGTAATACCAAATAATACTGGACAGACCGCAACAATTACGCTTCCAAGCACAGGAAGTTCTGTAAAAATTGGGGTGACGGCTAAAAACGACTGTGGAGAACAAACGATTTCACAGGATATAGCATTAAATAATGCATGCCCTACACCTGTTATTGCTACACAGCCTGCTTCGCAGTCTATAACAGCAAAAACAAGTGTTACAGTAAAAATAGCGGCGAGCGGCACCAATACAGAAACATATCAGTGGTTCCGCAATACCTCTGACAGTACAACAGGAGGAACACCTGTAGGAAATGCCATATCATATACTACGGCAGATCTTACAGAAGGTACCTATTATTTTTACTGTATTGTAACAAATGGCTGTACGGGCAATCCTAAAGCAACATCGCAAACAGCCAAGATTACGGTAACTAAAAATCCAGCCGATATAGCTCTAGGTAGCGGCACCTTAAGCGGTAAGACCTGTTTTGATGTTGTACAAACTGAAGGTGGCGACAGTTGCGGTTCAATAGCATCCCGTTCTAGCCAGAAGGCAGATTTTGCAACAACTTACATATATACTTTTACTCCAAATGGCACAGTAACTAATCTTCATTTTCAATATGTAGAAAGTGCTGCGGGTGCTGGAAAAATTGTTGAGACTTTCACTGACAATAAAAACAGCACAGTAACAGTGAAGTATAAATCAGATTTATACAATACAGCAAAAGGACTGGCTGCTGCAGATGCATTTAAACTCACTATATATGCCATATTTAATGACGGAACCGGCGCAGAGAAAGCAGTAAATCTTACGGCAGAAATAAAAGACTGCATGTGCTGCGGGGCTATGATTAGTCCTACAGAATGGAGAGGCTTCATGTGTCATAACTTAGGCGCTGATAAAACCTTAGACCCTTTTACTTTAAATACCGGATTAGTAGGATCATATTATCAGTGGGGAACATCTACTCCTGCAGTTTCTTATGTGAATTTTAACAGTCCTGCATTTAGAAGTGCTACCACATGGGTTGATGCTAGCGGTAAAAAAACAGCAAACGATCCTTGCGATCCAGGCTACCATATACCTACAAAAGCCGAATGGCAAGGGCTTATAGATTATTATACTACTAATTCTGCTTTGAAAAAGACTGTTGGTAGCGGTACATCGCCTGGGTTAGGTGGTATATTTTATGGCACCTCATTAATGCTGCCAACAACTGGGATTAAGTCTTCTTCGGGGCTATTCAATAGCACTACAACGTATCAAACTAGTGCTTATAGTGGTAGCGGTGGTCAATCTTCGTCCTTCGTCCTTTACCAGAATAGGATTGCCTTATCTGATCAGAATAGTGGAATGCCAATACGCTGTATAGCTGACAAATAAGAGATTTAATGTTCGGAAATTGGTTTTCAGGAAAATAATTTTCTTTATTGCCATGACGAGCTAAACAATAAATTTTACAAAGAAGATATTGCGCTTTTCATTCACTGTCATAAGATAGGTTTGAAAAGCGTATCTTCATTTTATTAAATTTTTTAATTAACAATAAAAAAGCTATAAAAAAAATGAGTACAAAAAAAATAATCATGGCAGGGCTTGCTTTTTTTAGTTTGCTGGTATCTGCACAAGCACAAACCATAAACGTTCATTTTTCTCATTATGGAGGAAAACAATATGTTTATGTATTGGAAAGAGGCGATAAAAAAGATACTATTGCCACAGGAAAACTCGATTCGTCAGGAAAAGTGGCATTGGTGCTTCCTGCTGCAAAAAAAGGATATGCCGGCATTTCGCATTTTGTGCTTACAGACGGCGGCGGTATGGATTTTATTGTAAACAATGAAAATTTTTCTATTGCCTGTCTTGAAGAACAGCCCAATTTTGAGAATACCAAATATACAGGCTCACCAGAGAATGAATTTTTAAACAGCAGGCAGAAAAAGCAAAATCAGTTTTTCCAGAAAGCAGGTATGGTACAGTACGGCCTTACCATTTATACTAAGGAGGAAGCTTTATACAATGCTCTTGTAGCTGAAGAGCAGAACCTTAATCAGGAATTGGGTGTTTTGAAAAGCAGTACGGCTCAAAGCAAACTATATGCGGCAAGACTGGCAGAAATCTATGATGTTTTAATGGGAATGGGAAGCCGCATTAATCAGTCAGAAGAAGAAAGGGCAAAAGAAATTAACCTTTTTGTAAAAGATAAACTTGATATGGCTGTACTGTACAACAGCGGCCAGTGGAGCAACCTTATTGAAGGCTGGATGCAGCTGCAGCAAGCCGTTATTAAAGACGATGCTGTCTGGCTGGCCGATACAAAACAAATCTTATCCCGCATAAAAAATAATGAAATCTATACTGCTTTTACAGAAAAAGCAGTTGCATTATTCACCAAAGCCGGAAAAGATGAGATGGTAGCGGCGATAAGTGAATATGCCACAAAATCAGGGAGACTGGAAAAACCTGGCAAAAAATTGGCAAGTGTAATTAATGCCCCTGTAATTGGCGGTTCGGCTCCTGCTCTGCAAACTGCAGCAGGCAAAAAAATGATCAATAAAAAGACATTGCTGTTTTTTTACGAATCGGGCTGTAACAACTGCGAGAATGAGATTCATCAGCTGTTGGGCAATTACGAAATCGTAAAAAGCAAAGGCTACGAAATTATAAGCATTGCCGCAGATATGACCAAAGATGCCGGAGATGGCCACGATCACACATTCCCATGGAAGGAACAGTTATGCGATTTCAAAGGTTTTGCAGGGCCTAACTTCCAAACCTATGCCATAATAGGAACCCCAACTTTTTTCACCATAAACGAAAAAGGAATAATAACAGGCAAATACGCAAGACTTATCGATACCGAAATCCTTAAATAATTGATAGTTGATAATTGACAATTCATAATTGTCAATTATCAATTGTTTCGTCTCTCTGAGCGATCGCTTACCGAAGTATCGGTATTGGGACGGTCGGGTTTCTATGTGAAACGATATAGCTATATAATCTTTATGATCAACGAGTGTGATTTTTCATTATTCAGTGTGATTAAGCAAAAAAGATCTTCGCAAGAGAAGCTTAAGATTGATAAAAATATGAAATGCAGTTATTAATCTCAAAAAATAAAAATGCTCAAATTTAGCATTAGAATGCCTTAATTTATAATATGTTAGGCTTTTACAGGCACTTATTGAAATACTAATCACGGATATTTGCAATATTATTTTTCATTACTCTTCAAGGGAGTAAAATAATCTTTTTGGTAATTGTTTTTCTTAAGAGAGGAAGTTTCGGCTTCCTCTTTTTTATTTTGCTTCAAACGCTATAGTTTTTTTATGCATTACTTATTCTTTTGTTTATGATTTTTTGAAACAGTATTTCTTCAAAAAGCACTATTTAATGTTTAGACTGTAGTATTTTCTACACTTATTTCCCTTTCTCTCTAGTACATAAATGTCCTAATCTACAATTCTAAAAACTTTTTGAGGCGGTCGCTAAATTATGTATATCCGAATTTTGCAGCGTAAAAACAATTAGATGTTTGATAATTGGTTGTTTATGAATTTGTTAGCAAAAAACGGCTTAAAAAAGAGCGCTGATATTTAATCCTATTTTAATACACTAATGACTTTGACAGGTTATTGATGTTTGGAGAGCAAAGTAATTTTACAGCATAATTTGAAAATGATTTATACCAAAAAATATATAAATATGAAAAACAATACTTTATGTAAAGTGAGTAGGCAAAATGATGTAAATCAGGAGCTTAAAAAAAGATCATTTTATGGATTTTTACTTTTAACAGGTTTACTGGCTTGCCAAGAAGGACATGCGCAGTTTTATAATGAAGGTGATGTAAAAGTTGATAGCAATACAACATTATCAGTTTATGAAGATTATGATAATACTGCCTTGGGAAGTTTTATCAATGACGGGAATGTCTATATTTTTAAAAACTGGAATAATGACGGTATTGTTAGTTTTTCGGGTTCAACAAGTAAAGGAACAACATTTTTTAATGGTCTGGATGGCCAGTTTATTGAAGGAACGAAGCAGTCAGATTTTCAAAACATTCAGTTTGATAATTCATTTGAAGCAGCACCGTTCTATTTAGGAACAAAAATTTCAGTTAGTGATAAGGCCGAATTCAAGCAAGGAATTGTGGATGCTGTTACTTTACCTGGAGCTTTGGTAATATTTAATGAAAACGGACGACACGAAAAAGCAGGAGACCAGTCTTTTGTTGATGGTAAAGTTCAAAAAATAGGAAAAAAACAGTTTCAGTTTCCAGTAGGTGCAGGTAAATTCTTCAGACCTTCTGAGCATGAAGCCGCTGGGGATAATATATATACTACGCAATATTTCCACAAAGGAGCTAATGATGATTATCAGCACTCTTACGATGATAGAGACGAGTCGATTCTTAAAATCAATCCAGAAGAATACTGGGAAGTAAGACAAGATAAAGGAGCAGACAAAATCATTTTAAGCCTTACTCTTGATTATGATACAACTCCAGCTGATTATTACAATTTACCGCCTAATACAAAATTAGCAATCGTTCGTTGGGATGAAACTAAGAAGCTTTGGGTAAATGAAAATGGAAAACTTAGCCAACCTATTTCGGGAGAAGCATATTCACATCTGCTGACAAGTCAGGTAAGTGGTTACGGATTATTTACGATGGCTATTGTAAAAGATACGGGAACTATTGAAGACGACGGATTGATTGTGTACAATGCAGTTTCTCCTAATGGTGATGGTCTAAACGATACTTTCCATATTAAAGGTTTGGATAATTTTCCAGACAATACATTAGAGATTTATAACAGATGGGGTGTAAAAGTGTACGATGCAAAAGGATATAACGAATCAGATAGAATGTTTGCAGGTTACTCTGATGGACGCGCTACAATTAATAGAGGCGAAAAACTTCCTACTGGAACTTACTTCTACATATTGAAATATAATAATGGTAAACAAGTGAGGGAGAAAGCAGGATACCTGTATATCAATAATCAATAATTTAAAGAAATTAGAACAAATGAAAAAGATTTTATATTTATTAATCATGCTGTTTATCGGATTTTTTGAAATCTCCGCGCAGCAGCAGTCACAGTATACGCAGTATATGTATAATACTCTGACAATAAATCCAGCATATACCGGAACTCGTGGTTTGCCAAGTGTTTTCGGGCTATATAGAACCCAATGGGTCGGATTAGAAGGAGCTCCTCAAACGGCAAATTTTTCTATTGAGGCACCAATTACTGAAAGCGGACAAGGATTTGGATTGTCAGTTATAAACGATCAGATCGGATTTACTAAAGAAACTACAGTTAGTGTAAGTTATGCGTATCCAATTCAGCTTTCGGCAGATCTTCATCTCTCTTTAGGGATTAGCGGATCGGGAAATTTTTCACAGGTAGATTATACTAAAGCATCAATCGAAGATTTGTATGACCCTTACCTTACTGGTGTTATATCGAAAACTTCTCCAAATTTTGGTGCAGGGATTTATTTTCACTCATCAAAATGGTACGCTGGTGTTTCCGTACCAATGATTTTGGAAACTAAGTTTTTTGATGATGTTAAAGTATCGGTAGCCGATCATAAAATGCATTTTTATGCAATGGGAGGTTATGTATTTGATCTTAACGAAAACCTTAAATTTAAGCCTGCTGCCATGGTAAAAATGGTTAATGGAGCTCCATTGGCTGTTGATTTGTCTGCAAACTTTCTCTTTAATGAAAAATTGACTTTAGGAGCAGCTTATAGATGGGATGCTGCGGTTAGTGCAATGGCAGGATTTCAAGTTTCTCCAGGAATGAATATCGGCTATGCGTATGATTACGATACTCAAAAAATTGGAAATTATAATTCAGGATCTCATGAAATTTTTCTTCGTTTTGACCTGTTTTCTGGAACCAAATATAGACTTGTTACTCCAAGATTCTTTTAACAAACATAAACTAGGATAAAAATGATATTTAAAAAGATTAAAATAGCGTTGGTTTTACTTTGTATTTGTTTAGTACAGTCAGGAAGGGTTATTGCTCAAGATAAAAGATTAGAAAAAGCAAATAAAGCTTATGATAAATTCGCCTTTATAGAAGCAGCGAAATTATACGAAGAGCAAGTTAATAAAGGTGTTAATACACGTGAGATTTATACCAAACTTGGAGATTGTTACTATTATAACGGAAATTACCCTAGAGCAGTAAAATGCTATTCTAAAATTTTAGAAACTAAAGTAAAACTGGATTCTGAATATTATTTTAGATATGCTCAGGCATTAAACAATACGCAAAACTATAATGAAGCGGAAAAGGTTATGAAAACCTATTATTCTAATGTGGGAAAAAATGATCTTAGCGCAAACTGGGGCGAATCTAAACTAATAGAAGCAATTAAAGAGCAGTCAGGCCGTTACACTTTTAAGCCTGTAGAAATTAATACTCCGTTTTCAGATTTTGGAAGTGCTTTTTATGGTACAGACAAGGTAATATATGCATCTGCGAAAGATACGGGAATTGTTATCAAACGTAAACACAGTTGGAACGAAAAAGCATTTTTAAAATTGTATTCGGCTGATGTAACAGTTGATGGAGGACTCCAGAACCCAGTATTGTTAAAAGGTGATGTAAATACAAAGTACCATCAAAGTACGCCAGCAATTACCAAAGATGGTAAAACTATGTTTTTTACGAGAAATAATTACATTGATGGAAAGCTTGGAGAAGATAAAAAAGGGACAACTTATTTGAAAATTTATACAGCTGAAAATGTTAATGGCAAATGGGAAAATGTAAAAGAATTACAATATCCAATTAACAGTGATGGTTTTTCTTCTGCACATCCAGCCCTTAGTCCAGATGAAACACAACTATTTTTTGTCTCTGATCGTAATAATAGTTTTGGAAACTCTGATCTGTATGTGGTAAATTTAAAGAATGGTAAACTGGTTAGTAATGATGTAGTAAAATTAGGAGAAGAGATTAATACTCCTGGACGAGAAACATTCCCCTTTATGGACAGTTGCGGAATCTTATATTTTGCATCTGATGGACATCCTGGGCTAGGCGGATTAGACATATTTGCAGCAATTAAAGATAACACCGGAAAATACCATGTAGTAAACTTAGGGGATGGTGTAAATAGCGCATCAGATGATTTTGCCTATACTTTCAATTGTGAGAATAAAAAAGGTTATTTCTCATCAGACAGAAGTGGTAATGATGATATTTATAGTTTTACAGAAAGCAGACCTGTAACTTTTGATTTTGATTATAGATCAACTGTTTTTGGTACTATAACCGAAAATGGCCAGCCAGTTTCAGACTTTAATGCCGAGTTGTTTAATTCAAAAGGCGAAAGCGTTGCTACGCTTAAAACAGATAGTAAAGGATTTTATGAAATTGTGCTAGATCCATATCAGGATTATAAAATAGTGTTTACAAAACAGGAGTATGCTGAAAAAACGATCAACACAGAATTGCTTAAACCTCTTGAGAAAAAAGAAATAAGCTTTGAAATAACCCGTGAAATGGAGGTTGTTGTAGAAGGCGAAAAAGTAAAAATTAAAGAAGGAGATGATTTGACAGATAAGTTAAAGCTAAGCCCAATTTATTTTGATTTTAATGGTTTTAATATTAGACAATCCTCTCAAAAAGAATTAGATAAAGTTGTAGCCTTAATGAAAGATCGTCCAAATATTTCGATACAAGTAAATTCATATACAGACAGTAGAGGAAGAGACGAATTTAACATGAAGCTTTCTAAAAATAGAGCTAAAGCTACAGTAGATTATATCATAAAAGCTGGTATTTCAAAAGATAGAATTAATGGAGAAGGCTTTGGAGAAACACACCTATTAAACCATTGTTCAAATGGAGTTGCATGTTCTGAAAAAGAACACGAGCTTAATAGACGTTCAGAGTTTATAATAAGTTTTAAATAACAATCACCTTACTTTTATTCAGCCACTGTTCATGTTTTTATTGGACAGTGGCTTTTTTATTAACTGTATTTTATCTTAGCGAAACCGTTTTATAAAATCATCTGAGGGTTTTCTGTTTAACAGTTCGTAATATTTTGAAGTAAAATAATTTAGTTTAGTATAATTCAATTCATACATAACTTCAGACAAGGTTGTATATTGGCCACTTTTTAAAAGCTTTTGTGCAAGTTTAATTTTTTCTTCTATGAACAAATTTTTTGGCGTGTTGTTAAAGCGTTTTTTAAACAAAGTTTTATATTTCGACGCTGACATTCCTGCCATACTTGCAAGAAAGGTTAAAGAAGGAAAAGGGCCGTACAAATTATTCGTCAGATAATCTTTGGTTTTCTCTATAAATTCATTTTCAACTTCGGTAAGTTCTGTGCCCGATTCGTTCGAATCATAAAATTTATTAAAAAAATTGCCAAGTACTTTTAATGAAATCCCTTTTAGAAACGAATCAAAAGAAAGGTCGTTAATAGATTTGTTTTGCAAAGATTTGATTAGAAGTATACTATTGCTATCAATATTTCCGTAGTGATAAAATACTTTTTTATTGTTTTCATTTAAGTTTAAAGCGTTCTCTTTTTCTTTAAATTTTTGAATAAAATCGTGAAGTAATTTTTTGTCAAGAAGTATTCTTAAAGCAATCGTTTTTTCATTAACTGAAGGCTTAAATGTGCTCTCAAATTGGTTATCGAAAATTGCTAAATCCAATTGATTAAAAGCTCCAATTTGGTAATTAATATCATTAATTTTGATGAGATTGATATGTTCACTTAAATCAAAATGAAAAATATACAATTCGTTTTCAGATTTTTGTCTTACTAATTTGAAAGGTGTATTTGTTGTTAATTCAGCATAAACAACAGAAATACCGTCCATTACCGGAGAAAAATAAAAAAAGCCTTTTCCTATATCATCGGGTACAACGATAAGTTTATCGTCTATTAGCTCTGTATTTAATTGTTTCACTACATCATATTGCCATTCTGGCGTTAAACTGTAATAATGCGTAACTTTTCTCATAGACTTATCTTTTCTAATAGTTTATTTATACTTGCCTTACAATTGCTTATAAAAGGCTTTAGGAGATAATCCAAAATGTTCTTTAAATTTTGATGCGAAATAAGAATTGTTGGTAAAGTTTAGTTCATCTGAAATTTGAGAAATAGTCAATTGTTTATTTTCAAGAAGCTCTTTAGCTAGTAATAATTTATTTTCCATGAAGAAAACATTTGCTGTATCTCCTGTTATTTTTTTAAATAAGGTTTTGAATTTAGATTCTGACATATTAGACATCTTAGCCATTTGTGTGATACTAGGAAAATGATCTTTAATATGCTCAATTAAATACATTTGAATCGAAATAATTCGATCTAAGTCTTTTTTGTTAACCGTGTGGATAATGATTTTTCTAGTAGCTAATTTTTTTAGATAGTTTGAAATTAATAAGTGTACAGTGCCTTTTAAATGCAGATCGAAAATGGCTCCACCGACTTCTAATTTCCTTAGATCATTTAATATATGAAAGCTATCGCTACTCATTCTGTCAAAACGAATTATGGTATTTTCTTTTGGATCAAGTACCGCATCAATATTCTGAATAACTATATTGTTTTTCTCAGTAAAGGCTTTTAACATGCTTTTTTTAATAAAAATGCATAAAGCAAAAGTTTTGCTTCCTTTTGTTACATTATATTCCGAATCTAAAGATCCGTCGATGACCGCTAAATTATAGTTCCATCTGCCGACATTGTAAACGATAAAATCCGTGCTTACTGTAGCTTCACCTTCTGTGAGATTGTAATAGAAACCAATAAAATCCTGATTGAGATTCTGCTGTATTAACTGGAAATTCCTTTTATATTCTACATTTATATAATAGGCGAAAATACCATTTCCGCAGTCTAAAAAATAACGAATTCCTGTTTGGGAGTCTTCAGGCAGTATGATAAAATTTCCTTCAATTTTTCCTCCAATTTGTGCAGCGTAATGCTCTACCCAGGAAAGATTTGCGTCATAATAATGTTTAATTATTTTCATGGAAATGTGGATTTGTGTTATAAAGTTAAGTTTTTTAAGAAAATAAATGCATTTTTTGTTTTATAAGTTATTGATAATTAGCAAGGTGCTAATTGTTGATAACTTATATCGCCAAGTAATGCGACAAAACTTAGAAATAGACTAGTATTAGGGTAGATTTGTTTGGGGTTTTGTAATGAAAATATTTTAAATATATTTTTTAGGAATAATCTAGAAGTAAGATTAGAATTTGAGATTAAGGAGAAACCGTAATTTTTTTGCGTAATTTATAGGTGCAATCGTAATTGGGCTTTTTTTATGTTTCAGCTTGATCATTTTAATAATGAATTTGATTTATTTTAATACTTTTTTGACTTTTAAAGGCAAAACATATGCCTTTTTTTATATTAATTTGTAAATCAGCTTATTGTATCCGGGTCTCATTTGGAATATACAAATAGTATAGGTAAATTGTGGACAGATAGGGGAATATCTACCCGTTTTTACTGAATTTTTTGATTTAAAGTCTTTCTGTCAATTTGCAGTATTTGTGCTGCTTTTGTTTTGTTATTGTTTACAGCATTTAAGACTTTTATAATTTGCTCTTTTTCATATTCTTTTAAAGATTTGAAAATAGTATCAGATGAAGGAATATGATATTTTAAATTTTCTGGAATATGGTCTAAAGTAATGCTATCATCACTCATAATAACCAATCTGTGAATTACATTTTCAAGCTCTCTAATATTTCCTGGCCAGTTGTATCTTTGTAATACTTCAATTGCTTTATCATTTATTTGAATGTTGGTTTTGTTGTATTCGAGTGAATATTTCTCAATAAAAACATTTATTAAGGTCTGCAAATCTTCTTTGCGATCTCGAAGCGGTGTAGTTTTTATGGTAATAACATTTATTCTATAAAACAGATCTTCTCTAAATGAACCTTTTAGAACTTGCTCTTCCAAATTGCTATTTGTGGCAGATATAATTCTAACATCAACTTTTTCAGATTTTGCTGCTCCAACTCGTACAATTTCTTTTTCTTGAATAACACGTAAAAGTTTTACTTGCAAAGACATAGGAGCATCTCCAATTTCATCTAAAAAAATTGTACCGCCAGAAGCAGACTGAAACAAGCCTATTCTATTTTCTGTTGCACCTGTAAATGAGCCTTTAATATGACCAAACAATTCAGATTCTATTAAGTTTTCGGGTATGCTTCCGCAGTTTACAGCAATAAAAGGTTTATCTCTAAGTTTGCTTGTAAAATGAATAGCCCTTGCAATCAATTCTTTTCCTGTGCCGCTTTCGCCTTCTATAAGAACAGTTGCTTTAGTATCTTTAATACGTTCGATTGTTTCAACTAATTCTTTAAACTGAATTGATTTTCCAGTTAAATCTCCATATGATTTTTCATTATTACGATGATGAAAATCGGTTGAAGTTCTGGAAGCAAGCATTTTTTTGTTCAGTGACTCTAAAATTGCTTTATGAAGTTCTTCACTAGTAAATGGCTTTGTTAAATAATCTAAAGCTCCAGATTTCATTGCATTGACAATATTGTAGACAGATGGAATGCCTGATATGACAAGTTTTGGTATTGCGGGAAAATGTTCTTCAGCGTATTTTAACAGTTCAATGCCATTAATATTTGGCATATTTAAGTCGCTTATTAGTAAATCTATCTCTGAATTCTTTAAGACATCTATGGCTTCATTTACAGAAGATGCCTTATAAGTGCGGTAATTGAAAGATTTTAGTTGTCTTTGAATCAAGTCCAGCATGTCATTATTGTCATCGACAACCAAGATATTTTCTTTTTTAAAAGTCATGTTATTTTATGATAAAGGAATTCGAACAGTAAAAATCGATCCGGTCGGAAAATTATCTTGAAGTATAATTTCTCCGTTGTGATTCTTAATTATTCCGTGTACCACGCTTAAACCAAGTCCGCATCCATAATTGACAGGCTTGGTTGAAAAGAAGGGTTCAAATATTTTTTCTTTTATAGAATCTGGGACCCCTGTTCCGTTGTCTTCAATTCTCAAATATAAATTGGTTTTATCATGATCGATTATTATTTTAATAGTGCTTTTTTCTGGAGAAGCATATATGGCGTTTATAAGCAGATTAAATAAGACTTGGGTAATTTGAACAGAATCTACTCTTGCCATAATAGTATCATCTTTGAAAAATAATTCATGTCTTATTGCTTTTTTTTGAAAATTAGATTTCAAAAATGATAAAGCAAAAACAATAATAGGTTTCAGTTCTTGCAGTTCTAATTTTTGAGGAATTTCGCACGAAAAGAACATGAGTTTTTTAACAATTTCACGGGAATAGATGACTGAATTGATTATAATAGAGATATCAGCACTAATTTCCGGATCTGAATTTTGTTCCTTTATCAGTTCAGCAAAACCCAAAATATTGCCCAAAGGTGTATTTAGCTCATGAGCAATCCCAGCAGTCATTTCTCCTAGTAAAGAAAGTCGCTCCATGCGTTCAACAGTTCGTCTCAGTGCTGCTTTTCTTTCTAAGGTTTGATATTTTTCAACATAATTTCCAATTTCTATCGCAATAGTATCCAAAAGCAACTGTTCATCTTCAGTAAAATCGCTCAAATTGTATTTTTTTGATGGATAGTGTACCTTAATGTGTCCATAATATATTTTGTTTACTATTATGATACTAGACTGAAAGATGGTGGGTTCCATTTGTTCAGATGTAGATAAATGATAATCTTTTATGTGGAGTTCTACCACATTGTCTGTACAGTAGCGCCATGCACTTTTTACGCTAATAATGATATCGTAAAGAGTCTGGATATTTATCGAATTCGATTTGGAGATAATTTTCGAGATAGTATAAAGACAGCTAAGTTCTTTTATTTTTTCTCTTAAATCCTCTTCTGTTGAGTGTGGCTGCATTGTAGGAAATTATTCTCAAAAAAAAATAAATTAATTTCAAAAGTAGCTAAATAATTTAAACCTCAAAATAAAACTTTGTCTTATGGTAACTATTTGAAAATAAACTAAATAAAGCTATTTTTTGTGTCTTATTTTATTGCTTTTTTGTCTTTTAGTAGCTGTTTTTAATATTAAATTTTTATATAAAAAATCGTACTTTTTGTTTATTCCAAAATAGAACGTTGCAAAGCAATATTTAAAAAGTCTTATTATGATAGTTTAAAAACTTTAAGGTCTACAGTATAGGAAATCTTAAAGATAATTTTGTATTCAGATTAATCCGAGACTAAACCATGAATACCACAAATTTTTCTTTAGAGTTTCCGCTAAATTTTTCTGAAATAAGAAAAATAAACAAGATGTATTTTGAACATTTGTTTAAACAACATATTATTTTTGTTTCAATATTGATTTTATTACTTCTTATTTTTTCTGATTTAATCAATATTAATTTCGAAGATGATTTTTTTCCCTGGCTGATAAGAAGCCTAGGGATAATTGTTTTTTTTGTTATTATCGAAAATTCTTTTGTTGATACTGTTTCAGAATTTACTTTTCAAATAACAAAACGATTATTGAGGTTTAAGAAGCTAAATAGCAGATATAAGTTTGTCTTTACCAATTCTAAAGTCTGCATTAGATTTCCTTTAGGCAGATTAACTCATAAATGGACCACAATAGAAAAAGCAATTCTAACCAAAAATTTCCTGTTTCTGTATATAAAAGAAGAGAACAATTATATTATTTCTATTTCTAGAAAAGACTATGATTATAGAAAGATGGAAGAACTATTAGCCTTTGTAGAACAAAATGTTATACACATTATGAAAGTTTGAAATTGCTTAAAATTGCCCTATCATGTTAATTTTCTGACTTTTAAAGGTAATTGCTTTTTTTTAAGTCGCTTAGCTTTGTGATATATTTTAATGAGATAAGATGCAAAAGGAAAAGGTTTTAGTGTGTGATAACAGCGCAACTTTCTTAAAGATGTTTAAACGAAAATTTAAAGAAGAGTTTGACTTTTTTGAAGAATTATTATTGAATGATAGAAGAAGAAAAGAATTTGATCATGTAATTTATGTAATAAATGATAGGAAAGAATTGCTCAACTTTTTATCACAGAAAAAAAATGACTCGCATGCTTTGGTCTGCTTATTTGATATCCATCTCTATAGGAGTATATCATTTTTAGAAGAAACATATAATTTCATTTTGTTTGATGAGTCGAAAACAAGAACTGAAATTTTAAAAGAATTAAAGAAATTTTTCCGCAGTAAATTGGATTTTACATCGGAGAAAGAATCATTTAAGTCTTCAAAAGTTTCTCGGAAAAGATTCTTAGAGTATTACAAAGCTATATACTTTCTAATGTAATTTATTTTTTATTTTTTTTCGCCGCACATTTAACATAAAATGTGCTCCATAAAAGCAGGATAAATGTTGTTCTTTATCCTGCTTTTTTTAGTTTCTGATTGCATTTTCTAAATAAAGTTTTTGTTTTTAAGTGTTATTATAACAATTAAAACTCTTAAATTGTTCGGAAAAAAAAAGAATAAGAAATAATGAAAAAAAGAGTATCATTTTATCTTTCAATCACTTTAGTTACAGGATTGTTAATTAGTTGTAAAGTTTCTCAAAATGTATCTGAAAAAATTATTGTTTTAAAGAATAACAGTTCTTTGGAGCTCACTCAGAAGGCAATTTCTATAAAAAGAGAAAATCTTGGAGAAAACAATACTAAGGGAGTTTTTCCTATTTTGCTTTTTAAGGCAGATACAATTCCGGCGCAAACTAATGATCTTAATAGTGATGGAAAATGGGATGAAATTTTCTTCACTGCTGATTTTTTGCCCAATGAAGAAAAAAATATTCAATTAAAATGGTCCAATACAGATCCAAAATTCACCATAAAAACAAGTGTGCGTTTTGGGAAAAGAGAGGGAAAAAATTTGCCTGTTCATCCAGATACGCAGGAAGTCTTAATGGCCAATCAGGTTCATAAAAAATTGGGTTATCAAAAATATCAAACAGATGGTCCAACTTGGGAAAATGACAAGGTTGGTTTTAGACATTATTTGGATGGAAGAAACTCTAAAGATGTTTTCGGAAAAAAACTTCCAGGAATTACTCCTGAAAACGTAGGTATAAACAGTAAAGGTGCGGTTGAAGATAATTATCATGTAATGTATGATTGGGGAAGAGACATTTTTCCTGTTGGCAATTCAGTTGGTTTAGGAGGATATGCATTGCTTATCGATAACAAAATAAATAGACTAGGAATTTTAGGAAATGACACTATTAATAATGTTGAAAAGACCACTTTTAAAATTGTAACAGAAGGGCCAGTAAATTCGGTTTTAAGCTATCATTATCAAAACTGGAATGCTTCTGGAAATTTGTATCAAGTACAGGAAACCACTTCAATTTGGCCAGGAATGTACGCTTACAAAAACACAGTTTCAATAAGTGGCATTAAAGGAAAAGAAACTTTTCTGGCAGCACTTTCTAATTTAAATAATAAAAATCCGCTTCAGGTTATCGAAGCTGGTGATTGGGTTTGTCTAATCCAACATGATTATTTGACTTATGAACGCCAGTGGATTTTAGGTACAGCGATTTTAGTTCCAGCAAATATTTATCAAGGTTATATTGAAGCACCAAAAACGGGGCAGCTGACAGATTCGTATTTAGCAAAATTAAAAGTTGAAAACAATAAACAGATTAGCTATTATGCAATTGCCGCTTGGGAACTGAGTGCAGATAAAGGATTTAATGACTCCACTTTTTTTACCAATTATGTAACAAATTTGGCTAAACAGCTTTCTGCAAAAGTAAAAGTTGAAATAAAATAATTTTTAAACTATAGACTGTTGTGCAAATAAGAAAAGTTCTTGCGATTTTAACGCTTTTTGGGAATTTGACTTTTGTTTTTCCTCAGCAAAATGTATCCTCTTTTCCTGATGGAACAGCGATTAGCAATTGGTTTAAAGAGTATCAAAAAATACAATTAAAAAACTTAGGAAAACAATATCGTATAACCAATTTTGGGGTCAAACAAGATAGTACAATTGTTCAGACACAAGCCATCCAAGCAGTGATTGATCAGGCATCAGAAAAAGGTGGTGGTGTAGTTGTGATTCCTAAAGGTGTGTTTTTAAGTGGCGCTCTGTTTTTTAAGCCAAAGACTGCTTTGTTTTTAGAAAAAGGGGCAATATTAAAAGGTTCAGATAATATTATTGATTATCCGATTATGGCTTCGAGAATGGAAGGGCAAAATCTGGATTATTTTCCCGCCCTGGTCAATGTGTATGGAGTAGATCATTTTTCTATTTCGGGAGAGGGAACTATAAACGGAAACGGAAAAAAGTTTTGGGAAGCTTTCTGGAAAAGACGAAGTGAAAATCCAGAATGTACAAACCTTGAAGTTTCTCGGCCGAGATTAATATTTGTGTGGAATTCGAACGATGTTCAGTTTCAAGATGTAAAATTGATTAATTCAGGTTTTTGGACCAATCATTTTTATAAATGCAATAATGTTAAACTGCTAAATCTTTATATTTTCTCGCCACATATTGGCATTAAAGCACCAAGTACTGATGCCATTGATCTTGATGTCTGCGAAAACGTTTTGATAAAAAACTGTTACATGTCGGTTAATGACGATGCAGTTGCCTTAAAAGGCGGGAAAGGACCTTATGCAGATAAAGACTCAAATAACGGCCCTAATAAGAATATCATAATTGAAGATTGTGCTTTTGGATTTTGCCATTCGACTTTAACCAATGGGAGTGAGGCTATTCATAACCGAAATATCATTTTTAGAAATAGCAAGATTGATGGAGCTTCTCGGTTGCTCTGGCTAAAAATGAGACCAGATACACCACAGCGTTACGAATATATTTTGCTTGAAAATATAAAAGGTAAAGCCGAGACAGGTTTGGCTATTTTTGCATGGAGACAGTTTTATGATTTAAAAGATCGCCATGATATTCCGTTATCTTATGGAGATCAAATTACTTTGAAAAATATCACACTTAAGTGCACCAATTTTTACGGTGTAGAAAAAGATTCCAATGTTAGATTGAGCAATTTTAGATTTGAAAATTTGAATATCGAGTCTGTAAAAGCTAAGATGGATAAAAGCATTATAGATGGACTTGTTTTAAAGAATGTTTACCTTAATAAGACTCTTATTGAGTAAAATTTTCCTTTTTTGAGGAGTTTTTCCGCTCAAAAATTAACAAATAGAAGACGTATAAGCCTTCTTTTTAAATGAAATTACTTTTAATTGGATACTTTCTACAAAGCTTTAAAACTATTGTTGTAAAAACACTTGTAAAGTAAGTCTTTGATTGTTAATGTGTTGTGTTTACTGGTTTTTAGTATAGGGCAGAAGTCAATTTATTGTAAAGAAAATGAATGAAAAACTGCATTAAATTTAACAGCAAAATTGTTGTAACTATCACACAAACTTTTATTTTTGTGGCTTAATTTAACAATATATAAGCATGAAAGATTTATTAGTAAAAATCAACGCCGAAATTGAAACATTCAAAGCTGAAGCTGAATCTTTGACTGAAAAAGGAATTAAAGCTGCTGGACCAAGAGCACGTAAATCAACTTTAGAAATTGAAAAACTTTTAAAAGAGTTCAGAAAAGTTTCTATCGAAGAATCAAAAAAATAATACAACTAAGACCTCGTCCAAAAGACGAGGTTTTTTTATAGAATAAATTATCAGCAAAAAGGCGTAGACTTTTAGACAAAGAGAAGAAACCTTTGTCCCTCAGAAACTCTGAGCCTTTGCACCTCCTAAATAGAATTTCTATCAATAAAATTAAAAGGAACTTTTACATGACCTTTTTCTTTGTTTAAAATCATTCTCGCAGCAGTTTCCCCCATTACATTAAAATCGGTCGACATTACAGTAATGCCAAGTAAGTCTTTTAAAGGAGTGTCATTATAAGATATAACACCAATATCTTTTCCTAAAACAAATTCTTCATCGCGAATCTGTTTTACTAAATTCACCAAATCAGATTCTTCTATTGTAATAAATAAATCTCCTTTTTTAAGAATCATATCGTCATAAACTTCACTCAGAATTTCAAAGTTAATTTCATGCTCAACGCAGAATTTTCTAAATCCGTGTAAAATTCTTCGTGGATACGGATAAACTGCTTTGTCTGGATATACCAAAATCAAACGTTTATATTTTGCAATTTTAGAAAGACCTTCTTTTAGGGCATTATAAATATCATTTTCAAAATCTTGATAAATTTTAATTACATCATCTCCTGTGCCCAGTTTGATATTATCTAAAACAACTAGTTTTTCTTGTGGAATTTTTTTAATAGCATTTACAACATCATCAGTAAAACTTAAGTGTTTTAATTCGTCAGTTTTAAAGTGTGTTGTAATAACATAATAATCATAAGCGCCCTCAAACTTATCTAAGATGTTCAAAAATAAAGTTTCATCGCAGTGATAAATTTGAAGATCAACATGCGCATTTGCTCCCAACGTATCAATAAAGGAGCTATAAGTTTTCATTTTATACGAACTCAATTTGTTAGTCAAAAACAAAATATTGACTTTAGATTCCAACTTTGTTCGGGTAATATAGTAGCCTTTTCCTCTAATGGAAGAAATAATTTTTCTCTCTTTTAAAATGTTATAAGCCTTCTCAACAGTATCACGAGACATATAAAATTCTTCACTGAAACTATTAATAGAGGGAATTTTTTGATTGATTTTTAAATTTCCGTTGGCGATGTTCTGAAGAATAGAGTCAACAATCTGCTTGTATTTAGGAACTCGAGAATCTTCATCTATTTTAATAAGTTTAATCATGTTCATTTTGAGGAAATTTGTCTTGTATTTCTGCAGGACACTTTTTTAATTCTAAATAATTTAAAAAAATCTCTTCTTTAAAAAGGGAAGCTGTTAAGCAGTATCATTTTACTAATAAAAAAGAGAAATTGACAAGGCTTGTAATCTTTTTTTTATGATTTATGAATTTTAACCCGAATGCGGAATTAATAATTGCGAAATCGATTGCTAAAATAGCCATTTTAAATCTATTTACCCAATAATTACAAGTCGTTATTTCTAATAATCTTTAGTTTTAACAAAAAATATAAAATCCGTAAAGGATAGTACAGGACAGTTTTCTTTTTGACATTCTCTTATTTTACAAAACCAAATCACTATCTAACAAACCAAAAACTAAAATTTATTAAATGGAATCATTATTAGGAATCATTTTTCATTCTATCGGAGGATTTTCTTCAGGTAGTTTTTATATGCCTTTTAAAAAAGTAAAAGACTGGGCTTGGGAAAGCTATTGGCTAGTAGGAGGATTTTTCTCTTGGCTGATTGTTCCGCCTATTGCAGCCTACTTAACGATTCCAAATTTTACAGTAATTATTGCAGCAGCTTCTCCATCAATAAAAACCTTCACTTTTACAATGGGGTTGATCTGGGGAATTGGCGGTTTGACATATGGTTTGGGAGTACGTTACTTAGGAATGTCTTTAGGAAATTCAATTACATTAGGGTTCTGCTCTGCATTTGGGGCTTTAGTGCCATCCATTTATTATGATATTGTTCCAACAGAAGGAAAAGTTTCATTCTCTCACATGCTTACTAATACTGGTGGTCAGATCGTTTTATTGGGTGTGGTGGTATATCTAATTGGAATTGCCATTTCTGGAAAAGCAGGAATGCTGAAAGAGAAAGATTTTGCAACTGGTCATGAAGATAAAGACAAAGACTTCAATCTCGTAAAAGGTCTGATTGTAGCGGTGATTTCAGGAATTTTAAGTTCATTTTTTAATTACGGAATCGAAGCAGGAAAATCTATGGCTGAGCAAGCTGTTGTAAATGGAGCTAATCCGTTGTTTCAAAATAATGTGACTTATGTTGTTTTATTATGGGGAGGTTTAACCACCAATTTCATCTGGTGCCTTTATTTGAATTTCAAAAATAAATCAATTAAAAATTATACAGATAAATCTACTCCAATAACTAAAAATGTTCTGTTTTCTGCTCTTGCGGGAACCATGTGGTTTTTACAGTTTTTCTTTTACGGAATGGGAGAAAGCAAATTAGGAAATGGTGCAAGTTCATGGATTTTGCACATGGCAACCATCATTTTAACAGCAAACTTTTGGGGATTTTATTTGAAAGAATGGAAAGGAGTTTCTAAAAAAACAATGAGAACTTTTTTCTGGGGAATCGGGCTTATTATGCTTGCAATCGTTTTGGTAGGAATTGGTAACTCATTATAAATACAAGAAATAATTTAAAATAGTATATGTCGAATACAAACACAATTAATAATATGAATTTTAAGCATGTAAGCTACCTTTGGGATGAGGCTAAGGCAGCAGCATTAGCAGGTGATGAAGTAGCGCTTTTTATTTATCGTTCTAACTTGTTAGGAGCTGATTTAAGATTGACCAACTACGGAGGTGGAAACACGTCTGTAAAAATTACTGATAAAGACCCTCTTACTGGGGAATCTTCTGAAGTAATGTGGATTAAAGGTTCTGGCGGTGATATTGGAACGTTGACAAAATCAGGTTGTGCAGCTTTGTATTTGGACAGACTTCGTAACCTTGAGAATGTTTACAGAGGTATTGAGTTTGAAGATGAAATGGTAGAATTGTTCAACCACTGTATTTTCGATTTAGCTTCAAAAGCGCCTTCTATCGATACACCTTTACATGGTTTTCTTCCATTCAAACATATTGATCACTTGCATCCAGATGCAGCAATTGCTATCGCTGCGGCGAAAGATGGAAAGAAAATCACAGAAGAATTATTCAACGGAGAAATCGGTTGGGTGGGCTGGCAGCGTCCAGGATTTGATCTTGGTCTTCAGTTGAGAGCTTGTTTAGAAGAAGCTGAGAAAAACGGTAAAAAACTACGCGGAATCATGTTAGGTTCTCATGGTTTGTTTACTTGGGGAGACACTGCGTTTGATAGTTATATTAATACGCTGGAAGTAATCGAGAAATGTGCGACTTACTTAGAAGATAATTATGGAAAAACACGTCCAGTTTTTGGAGGTAAAAAAATCGACAGTCTTCCAGAAGCAGACCGTAAATTGAAAGCAGCAAAAGTAGCTCCAATTTTAAGAGGTTTCTGTTCATCAGAACGCCAAATGATTGGTCACTATACAGACGATGCAAGAGTTTTGGAATTCATCAATTCTAATGATCTTTCGAAATTAGCTCCATTAGGAACTTCTTGTCCAGATCACTTCTTGAGAACTAAAATCAGTCCTTTGGTTTTAGAATTAGATCCAAATGAAGATTTATCTGATGTTGCAGCTGTAAAAGCAAAATTAGCTCCAGCATTCGAAGCTTATCGTGCAATGTACAAAGACTATTACAATGCATGTAAAAAATCAAATTCACCAGCAATGCGTGACCCAAATCCAGTGGTTATTTTATATCCAGGAGTTGGTATGTTCACTTTTGCTAAAGATAAAACAATGGCGCGTTTGGCATCTGAATATTATATCAATGCAGTAAATGTAATGAAAGGTGCCGAAGCAGTTTCAGAATATACTTCTTTACCACACCAAGAAGCTTTTGATATTGAATATTGGTTACTAGAAGAAGCAAAATTACAGCGTATGCCAAAACCAAAAGCATTGTCTGGAAGAGTGGCTTTAATCACTGGTTCTGCAGGCGGAATTGGTAAAGCTATCGCTAAGAAATTTGCTCAGGAAGGTGCTTGTGTTGTAATTAATGATATCAACGAAGAACGTTTGCAAGGCGCATCGACTGAGTTTGTAAAAGCTTTTGGTAAAGATGCCGTTTCTAGCACTTTATTGAATGTTACTGACGAAGTAAGCACAGAAAAAGCATTAGACGAAGCTTGTTTAGCTTTTGGAGGTGTAGATATTATTGTAAACAATGCTGGAATCAGTATTTCAAAATCTATTGCAGAACACACTTTAGAAGAGTGGGATAGATTGTACGATATCTTGGTTAAAGGACAATTTATTGTTTCTAAAGCCGGAATCGAAGTAATGCGCAAGCAAGGTTTTGGAGGAGATATAGTAAATATCGTTTCTAAAAATGCTGTTGTTGCTGGTCCGAATAATCCTGGTTATGGTTCGGCAAAAGCTGCTCAGGCGCACTTAACACGTTTAATGGCGGCAGAACTTGGAGCTGATAAAATTCGTGTAAATACAGTAAATCCTGATGCTGTAATTTCAGACTCAAACATTTGGTCTGGAGGATGGGCAGAAGGTCGTGCAAAAGCATACGGAATTACAGTTGAAGAACTTCCGGCTTACTATGCAAAACGTACGTTGTTAAATGAAATCATATTGCCTGATGATATTGCTAACGCTTGTTATGCTTTTGTTGGAGGTTTACTTGGTAAATCTACAGGAAATGCCTTAAACGTAGACGGTGGCGTAGCCATGGGCTTTTATAGATAAAGATTGTTTAGGTTTTTTATATAAGTTTGTTTAAGCAAAAGTGGTTTTTTGTGGTCTAGCGTTCGAATTCTTTCGAACGTTAGATTTTTTAGCATATAACAATTCGCTTTAACAAAGAAAACTTAACAAAAAAGTGAAGTACAACCAGAGTTTAACTGATATTAAATTTTTAAGTTGAAAAATAGTAAACACATGAAAATTATAGAACGCAGATAAAACGGATTCGCTATCGCGAAAACGCTGATTGACACTGATTTTTTTTAATTACCTTTTTTAAAAATCCGTTTTTTTCCGCGTCTTCGCGATAGCGAATCCGTAAAATCAGCGTCTAAAATTCGGCACCAAAGAGGTGGCCTTATGTGTTAAAAAAATATACTAAATGTATAAAATTTATACCTTGTAAAACTCTATTAAAATATCAATAACTATGTTAATCGGATCAAACCACATCGAATCTCATAACGAAGATTTATTAAAAAAACACCAAAATAAATTAGTTTTTACAGCATCAGAAATAAATGATACAGAAGCGATTATTCAAAAATTAATCGACTTTCAAATTGCTATTCCATCTTGGGCTTTAGGAACAGGAGGAACAAGATTCGGACGTTTCGCTGGAGGAGGAGAACCTCGTTCATTAGAAGAAAAAATCGAAGATGTTGGTTTACTTCATAAGTTAAACAATGCATCTGGAGCTATTTCACTTCATATTCCGTGGGATATCCCGACTGATTACAAAGCGATCAAAACACTAGCAAATCAGCACGGATTGAAGTTTGATGCGATGAATTCAAATACATTTCAAGATCAGGCAAGTGCGGAGCATACTTACAAGTACGGTTCATTGCAAAATGTAAACAAAGCGGTTCGCAAACAGGCAATCGCTCACAACATAGAAGTTATTAAACACGGAATCGAATTAGGATCTGAGTCTTTAACAGTTTGGCTGGCAGACGGATCTAATTTCCCTGGGCAATTAAATTTTAGAAAAGCGTATCAAAATACATTAGAAAGTTTAGAGGAAATCTACGATGCATTACCTTCAAACTGGAAATTATTTTTAGAATATAAATGTGCTGAGCCTAACTTTTATTCTACGACTGTAGCAGATTGGGGGCAGTCTTATTCGTATGTTAAAAAGTTAGGCGACAAAGCGCAGACTTTGGTTGATTTAGGTCACCACCTTCCAAATGCCAATATCGAGCAGATTGTTTCTTTATTGTTGATGGAAAATAAACTAGGAGGATTCCACTTTAACGATTCAAAATACGGTGATGACGATTTAACGGCTGGAGCATTAAAACCATATCAATTATTCTTGATTTTTAATGAATTAGTGGAAGGAATGGATGCCAGAGGAATGAATCACGCCAAAGATTTAGGCTGGATGATTGATGCTTCTCACAACATCAAAGATCCGTTAGAAGATTTATTGCAATCTGTTGAAGCGATAATGATTGCTTATGCACAAGCACTTTCTGTGGACAGAAAAGCATTAGAAAAAGCGCAAGAAGAAAATGACGTGGTAAAAGCACAGGAAATTCTTCAAAATGCATTCCGTACAGATGTTCGCGCGCTTGTAGCAGAAGCTCGTCTTCGTTCTGGAGCTGCGTTAAACCCTGTAGCATTATACCGTTCGCTTCAAGTAAGACAAAATCTTATCGAAGAAAGAGGTTTAAAAACAATGGCAACGGGATTATAATTATAAATTATTAATTGTTAATTATAAATTGACAATTGATAATTAACAATTTACAATTAAAAAAATGAATGTAGTTGCGATTTTTGATATTGGTAAAACAAACAAAAAGGTTTTTTTATTTAACGAAAATTATAAAATTGTTTGGGAAAAATCGGTTAATCTGGAGGAAACCACAGACGAAGATGGATTTCCGTGCGAAGATATCGAAGTATTGAAAAACTGGATTTTAGATCGATTATCTGAAATAAAAGAGCTTAAAGATTATGTTTTAAAAGCGATCAATTTTAGCACTTACGGCGCTAGTTTTGTTTATATAGACGAAAACGGAAAAGTTTTAACTCCTCTGTATAATTACTTAAAAGATTATCCAGAGGATTTAAAAGCTGATTTCTATGAAAAATACAAAGGAGAGAAGAAGTTTGCTGTAAAAACAGCTTCTCCGGTTTTGGGGAGTTTAAATTCGGGAATGCAGATTTACCGATTAAAAGAACAAAAGCCCGAAATATTTGAAAAAGTAAAACACTGTCTGCATTTGCCACAGTTTTTGAGTTTTCTTTTAACGAATGCAGCATACGCTGATATTACAAGTATTGGCTGTCATACCAATTTGTGGAATTTCAAAAAAATGAAATATCATAAATGGCTGAAAGAAGAAGGTATTTCAGGAAAAATACCGCCAATCCATTTTGGTAAAGATGTAATTATGACCCGCGAAAATATCGCAATTGGAGTAGGTCTTCATGATAGTTCATCGGCGATTATACCATATACAATCAACTTTACGGAACCTTTTGTATTATTGTCTACGGGAACTTGGAGTATTTCTTTAAATCCGTTCAACAATAAACCCCTGACGTTTGACGAATCGCAAAACGATTGTCTATGTTACATGCAGTACACAGAAAAGCCTGTAAAAGCGGCAAGATTGTTTGCAGGAAACGAACATGAAGTACAGACTAAACGTTTGGCGCAGCATTTTAATGTTCCTGTTGATACGTACAAAGAAGTTTATTTTGATAAGAAAATTGTAGCCAATTTGCGAGCTCTCAATTTTCAAATCATTTATCCTAAAAAGTACAATTTTGATATTTTGAAAGAATGCCCTTTTCAAGATAGAGATCTTTCGCATTATAAAGATTACGAAACAGCCTATCATCAATTAATGTTAGATTTGGTAGAACAGCAAGTTTTTTCAACCAATTTGGTCATTCATAACAGTCCTGTAAAAAAGATTTTTGTAGATGGAGGTTTCAGTAAAAATTCGATTTACATGAATTTATTGGCAGAAGCTTTTCCAGACGTTGAAGTGTACGCCGCTTCGATGGCACAGGCGAGTGCTTTGGGTGCAGCGTTGGCGATTCATGATAATTGGAATCCGAAACCAATTCAGAACGATTTAATTGACTTGAAATTCTATAAACATTAGGTAAAAACGGTCTGTATGTTGTAAATTTGCTGAGAAACGTATTTTTTACATTTTTACTCTACACGCCAAATGAACAACACACTAAATACTACAATATGAAAATTGGACTTTTTATACCTTGTTATGTCGACCAATTTTACCCAAAAGTAGGAATTGCAACCTACGAATTACTTCAAAAATTAGGTTGTGACGTCGAATTTCCGATGGGACAAACCTGTTGCGGACAACCAATGGCCAATAGCGGTTATGCGCATTTAACAAAAGGATGCGACGCCAATTTTATTGCCAATTTTTCTGGATTTGATTACATAGTCTGTCCTTCTGGAAGTTGTGTTTTGCATGTAAAAGACCATTTACATGACGAAAAACAAGAAGAAAAAGCGACAGCAATACGAAATACAGTTTACGAACTTACAGAGTTTATTACAGATGTTTTAAAAATCGACCACATCGACGGAAGATTTCCGTATAAAGTCGGAATGCACGTAAGCTGTCACGGTCAGCGTGGATTAAAGCTTTCGCAAATGTCTGAATTAAATGCGCCGTTTTTCTCTAAACCAGAACAGTTGCTTCACGGTATTAAAGATCTTGATTTAGTTGCTTTAACCAGAAAAGACGAATGCTGCGGATTTGGAGGGACTTTCTGTGTAACCGAAGAAGCCGTTTCTGTAAAAATGGGACAAGATCGTATTAAAGATCACGAAAGTCACGATGTGGATTATATTACAGGTGGAGATATGTCTTGCTTAATGCATTTGGACGGAATTCTGAAAAGACAGAAAAGCAGAATTAAAACCATCCATATTGCTGAAATATTAAATTCACTCGAAAATTAATTTTTTTTCTACCATTAAGATATTAAGTTCCTAAAGCTTGGTTTAAATATTTAATTGGTAAAAAAATAAGAGATTTAAGTGATTTTAAAAAACTTAATTTTCTTGTAATCATTAAGAAATTAAGTTCATAAAGTTTGGCTTAATTTACTTAATGTCTTAATGGTAAAAACAACTTTTATAAGATGTCATCAGAAAAAATAATACAGCACAGCGAAGCCGCAGCAAAATTCAATAAAGACGTAGAGCGTGTCAATTGGCATGATGAAACACTTTGGTTTGTTCGGGCTAAAAGAGATAAATCAGCGCATCAAATAGCAGATTGGGAATTGCTTCGCGAAACGGCTTCTCAAATCAAATTTAATGTGCTTTCGAATATTCACGATTATTTAGTCGAATTTGAAGCGAATGCGCAACGAAACGGAATAATTGTGCATTGGGCAGCCGATGCCAAAGAACACAACGAAATTGTGCATTCGATCATGGCAAAACATGATGTAAAGCAAATGGTAAAATCCAAATCGATGCTTACAGAAGAATGTCATTTAAATGATTATTTAGCCGAAAAAGGAATAGAAGTAATCGATTCTGATTTAGGTGAATATATTGTTCAGCTTCGAAAAGAACCGCCAAGCCATATCGTGCTTCCAGCGATTCACTTAAAGAAAGAAGATGTAAGTGAAACTTTCCACGAACATTTAGGTACAGAAAAAGGAAATTTCAATCCGCAATATTTGACAGAATCGGCGCGTCAGAGCTTAAGAAATACTTTTTTGACTAGAAAAGTAGCGCTGACAGGAGTCAATTTTGCTGTTGCAGAAACAGGTGAATTTGTAGTTTGCACCAATGAAGGAAATGCTGATATGGGTGCGCATTTAGCAGATGTTCATATCGCTTGTATGGGATTTGAGAAATTGATTCCGAAAAGAGAACATTTAGGTGTTTTCTTGAGATTATTGGCAAGAAGCGCAACTGGTCAGCCTATTACTACTTTTTCAAGTCATTTCAAGAAACCAAGAGATGGCAAAGAAATGCATATCCTAATTGTAGACAATGGTAGAAGTACACAATTAGGAAGAGAAGATTTTAGAAATTCACTTAAATGTATTCGTTGTGGAGCGTGTATGAATACTTGCCCAGTGTACAGACGAAGCGGCGGACACAGTTATCATAATGCGGTTGCGGGACCAATTGGTTCTATTTTAGCGCCAAATTTAGATATGAGCAAAAATGCCGATCTGCCTTTTGCCAGTACACTCTGCGGTTCTTGTACTAACGTTTGCCCAGTTAAAATTGATATTCACGATCAATTGTACAAATGGCGTCAGGTTTTGGTAAAAGAAGGACATACGCCAAAAGCAAAAACGGTTGCGATGAAAACGATGGCGACTGTTTTAGCAAATCCCACAGTTTTTAATATTGCTGGAAAATCAGGACGATTTGTAATGAAGAACATTCCAGGAATGGTTAATAATAAGATGAATAAATGGTACGATCAGCGCGAAATGCCAGATGTTCCAGAAGAATCTTTTAGAGAATGGTACAAGAAAAATTCGCGAGAATCTAAAGAAAAAGGAAATGAGTAGTAAAGGCGAAATTTTAAAAAGAATAAAAGCAAATCAGCCCCAATTGGTTTCAGAACTACCAGATTTAAATCTTTTAGGTTCTGAGCAATTTGATGTTTTAGAAACCTACAAAACGGTTTTAAAAGGAATTGGTGGTGATCCAGTCGAAGTTGCCGATTATAACGAAATCATCAATTACATCAAATCCAATTATAATTTGGAGAAACGATTAATTACAACACTTCCAGAACTTTCTGAGATTGCTTCGTTAGATTGGAAAACAGTAGATCCGCATTCATTGCAAGATGTTGAATTGACGGTTGTAAAAGCACATTTTGGCGTAGCAGAAAATAGCGGACTTTGGGTAACTGATGATATTTTAGGTCAGCGTGTTGCGCCTTTCATTGCACAATATTTGGCTATTATAGTTCATAAAAAAGATCTGGTTCCTACGATGCAGCAAGCTTATGACAGAATTGGTAAAATGGAATATGGTTTCGGAACTTTTATAGCTGGGCCATCAAAAACTGCAGATATTGAACAGTCTTTAGTTCTTGGAGCGCATGGCGCAAGAGGATTGATTGTATTTTTATTGGATTAAATTGTATTATAAATATATTTATAACGAAAAAGCGAGGAACATTCCTCGCTTTTTTATTTTATAACAGTTTTCAATTATGCCGTTTGATCATCTATGGTTGCATCAGGAGCATTTTTTTTAACAGACTCGATTCCGTTTTCTCTAGCTGCTACGCTTTCGTACATTTCACTAGAACCAATAATCTGACCGTTTCCTGCTTTTAAATTAAAATAAGGTTTTCCGCTTTTAGATTCTAATCGATCATAACGATCATCGTCTGGTGCATTTTTTTTAACAGATTCGATACCATTATTGCAGGCTGCTTTTGTTGTATAGCCTTCACTCGTTAGAATGGTCTGACCATTACCAGCTTTTAAATTGAATTGGAACTCTCCGTTGGCTCTAGTAGTGATTACAAATTTTCCCATGTAGTTTACTTTTAAAGTTAGGTGTATAAATTTTGCTATTGATAAAAATACAAAACTTAGTAATATAAATCATACGTCAGTTTGAAAAAATGATTATTAAAATAAGGATGAATTATTAAGATATTAGTTGGAGTTTTTTAAACAAGTAAGAATATTCTTTATCTTTGCTAAAAAAATGAAAAAAATACTAATTCTTGCAACAGCTATTTTGATTCACCTCACTTCATGTAACTTTAAAAAACAACAAGATACTGATAAAGCAGTTGAATCAGATTCTACAGAGATTCCGACAGAAAAAGATGAAGTCGATAGTACTATGGTTTATGAAGGAACATTGCCTTGTGCGGACTGTAGCGGTATCTTAACAGTTCTTAAAATTAATCAGCTAGATAATAAATTTGAGTTGTCCAATATTTACCAAGGAAAATCACCTGAAAAGCAATTTAAAGAGAAGGGTAATTTTAATACCGAAAGAGGTTTAGAAAATGATATAAATGGGACTATTTTTATCCTAAACTGGGATAAGCCAGAAAAAGACCAGCTCTATTATGGTTATTACAGTAAAAACCCTGAAAAACTTTATCTACTTGATAGAAACAAAAAAGTAATAAAATCTAAATTGAATTATTTTTTAGAATTAAATGAATAGCTAATTCATTTATATTAATAGAATTACTTATAAATAAGAAAATATTATAAACTTAAAGAGCCTCCTTGTATTTAAGTTTATAATATTTTTTTATTTTTAAACTATTAAACAAAATCATCAATGCTTATTTCTATTGGTGAATAATTGCCTATGAAAGAAATCAGCGAAATCCTTAAAGCATATTCAGTAGCTAAAGCAGAAGAAAAGAAAACAGCTTTGGCAACTGTAGTAAAAGTCGAAGGTTCGTCATACAGGCAGCCTGGTGCGCGTATGTTGGTTACCGAAGATGGCATGCTGACGGGCGCAATAAGTGGAGGCTGTTTAGAAGGTGATGCATTACGGAAAGCGCTTCTTTCCATTAATCAAAAGCAAAATAAACTTGTAACGTATAATACAAGTAATGAAGACGATGCAGAAGTTGGTTTACAGCTTGGTTGCAACGGAATTGTCCATATTCTTTTTGAATACATAAATGAGGAGATCGAAAACAATCCGATTCAGCTTTTGCAACAACTCGAATTAGAAAGAAAAGAAGCAGTAATAGTAACGGTTTTCTCTTTAAAAAGAAACGCTTTTCAGATAGGAACAACTTTGTTTTTCAGAAAAGATAGTCCCGTTTTAACTCATGATAATGAAGCTTTAAGTTTGATTTCGGAAGTGAAAGAGGTTTTGAAAAATAAAACTTCGGCAGTAAAAAAACTTCAGAAAGAAAATGACAGCGAAGCTTTAATTGAATATATAAAACCATCAATTTCACTCGTAATTGCTGGAGCAGGAAATGATATTCAGCCATTAGTAAAAATGGCTTCTGTTTTAGGATGGAAAACCAGTATTTTTGAAGGACGTGCAACGCATGCAACTAAGAAACGTTTTCCGAAAGCCGATCAAGTTTCGGTAGTAAATCCAGGACATTTTTTAGAGAATATTGTAATTGACGATCAGACCTATTTTGCTTTGATGACGCACAATTACAAATACGATTTAGCGGTTTTAAAAGAGTTGTTAAGAATCGATTTCCATTATATCGGAATTCTAGGTCCAAAATCAAAATTCAACCGAATGCTGAACGATCTTTTGATAGAAGGAATCATAGTAAGCGAAGAGCAGATGAAAAGAATTCATACTCCAATTGGTCTCGATATTGGCGCAGAAACATCAGAAGAAATCGCTTTATCAATTGTTTCTGAAATAAAAGCTGTGGCTTCAGGAAGAATAGGAACTTCGCTGAAATATAAAGAAGGCAAAATACATGATGAAATTCATTATGGAGACTAGATTTCAAAATAAAACAGGTATTATTATTTTGGCTGCAGGTAATTCCTCTAGATTAGGCAGACCAAAACAATTGTTGCAATATAAAGAATCAACTTTGCTGAAAAACACCATTTCGGAAGTTTTAAAAGTCGAAAATTCGTTTATAATAGTCGTGACAGGCTCAAACCGTGATTTAATCGAAAAAGAGCTTAATTTGCCTGAAATAACATTTTCTTTCAATTCTGACTGGGAAAACGGAATGTCTTCTTCAATCGTAAAAGGTATCAGCCAATTATTACATCAAAATCCTGATTGTGAACGATGTATTTTAGCAGTTTGCGATCAGCCTTTTGTAACTCATTCCATTTTTGAAAATTTAATTATTGAAGCAAATAGAACCAAAAAAGGAATTGCAGCCTCAGCTTATTCGGAAACTTTAGGGACACCAGTTTTATTTCATAAAAAATACTTTCAAGAACTTCTAGAATTGAAAGGACAGGAAGGGGCAAAAAAAATCATTAAAAAATATACTGAAGATGTGGCCTCAGTTCCTTTTGAAAAAGGACATATCGATATTGATACAGACGAAGATTATTTTAAGTTGATTTCTTGAAGAAAGGGACAAAGGTTCAAAGTTGCAAAGGTCTAGAGGTTTTTCATATCAATTAATCTTGCAAAGTTGTAAAGATTAGTTATGAAATTTAATTTGAATTGCGTCCAGCTTTAGCTGGATGAAAAAAGACAGCATACAGAAAATGCTTTAGCCAAATTAAGACTTGTTTGGCTAAAGCCTTAATTCTATTTAAATATCATACCTCCAGTTAAAACTGGAGGTAATTCATAAAATCTTTGCGTCTCCGTGACTCTGCGAGATTAAAAATAAAGAAAAAAACTTAGAGTCTTTGTGTCTTAGAGGCAAACTGCCTAGCCAATTCTAAAACCCGCTTAACAGCAATATCAATTTCCTCAGAAGTAGTAAATCTTCCCAAACTAAAACGAACCGAACTCAAAGCATCTTCATCAGATAATCCCATTGCTTTTAAGACATGAGAAGGTTGAGAAGTTACTGCCGAGCAAGAAGCTCCGTTGGAAACAGAAATATTTCCTAAAGCGAGAATAAGCTGTTCTGAATTTACGTTTGGAAAGCAAATGTTTGAAGTATTATAAATTCGGTTTTCTGTATTTCCATTTACAAAAGAACCTTCAAACTGTAATAAACCTTTTTCAAGTTTGTCTCGTAATAGAGAAACTCTATTTTGATCTTTTTCTAATTCATTTACAGCTATTTCACATGCTTTTCCTAAACCGATAATTCCGGGAACATTTAGCGTTCCGCTTCGTAATTTTCTTTGTTGTCCGCCTCCAAGAATTTGAGGAGACAATTTTATTTTGGCTTTCGCCGAAATATACAAAGCGCCAATTCCTTTTGGGCCATAAAATTTATGTGCAGATAAAGTCAAAAGATCAATTCCGAGTTTTTTTACATCAACAGAAATTTTACCAACAGCCTGAGTTGCATCACACATAAAAAGCACATTTTTGGCTTTCAATATTTTAGAAATTGAGCTGATATTTTGTATGACACCCGTTTCGTTATTAGAAAGCATTCCAATGAAAACCAGTGTTTTATCTGTAATTATTTCTTCTAAAAGTTGAAGATTTAAAAGTCCATCAGAATTAGTTGGAAGATAAGTCACTTCAAAACCAATACTTTCCATAAATCGACAGGTTTCCAGAACCGTTTTATGTTCAGTTTGAATGGTAACGATATGTTTTCGATCCTGATCAACAAGACCTTTTATGGCCAGATTTATAGCTTCAGTTGCGCCCGAAGTAAATACGATTTCATCTGCATCAGCATTTATTAAATCTGCCGTTTGCCATGCAGCATTTTCAACAGCTTCTTTTACCGTTAATCCCGCCAAATGTGTTCCCGTTGAATTCGCATAAAAATCAGTAAAATACGGAAGCATCGCATTCAAAACTCTTTCATCAACACGAGTTGTGGCATTGTTATCAAGATAAATGATTTCTTGTTGTGGCATAATTTGGACTTAATTTAGTAAAAATACAATTTCAGAATTAATCTACGTGAAAGAATTAACCGTAAAGGCGCAAAGGGTTTTCGCAAAGAACGCAAAATTTTAATGTGTATAATTTTTTGTTTCTCGCAGATTTTACAGATTTAAACAGATTTTTTATTTATTTCTATCATAAAGAATCTGTGTAAATCTTTTCATCGTATTCAAAATCTGCATTATCTGCCAAATCTGCGAGAGAAAAATAACTTAGCGAACTTTGCGAAAACCCTTTGCGCCTTTGCGGTTAAAAAAACAAAATTGAAATTATTCTAAATAAGAGTAATGTTTGAATTTTATAATTTTTTCTTACATAAGATCGCTAAATTTGTTAGAATGACAAAAGCGAATTTGCTAATTTAACAAATAGATTGAATGGCTTCTAAAAAAACAAATCAGGATAAAGTAACACCGGAAGATGCTAGTTCCCGTCGTGACTTTATAAAGAAATCAGGACTTTTTACCGCTCTTGCCCTGACGCCACCTTCATTGGTTATGGCTTCAGATAAGAAATGGGATGAAAAAATAGCGGAATATTTAGAAACAGTACCGCTTTCTATTGAAGTAAATGGCACAAAACATAATCTTAATATTGAACCAAGAACAACTTTATTGGATTTGCTTCGCGAACAATTACAGCTTACAGGAACTAAAAAAGGCTGCGATCACGGACAATGTGGTGCGTGTACAGTTCACGTAAATGGAACCAGAATTTTGTCGTGTCTGTCTTTGGCAACGATGCAGCAAAACGCACAAGTCACTACAATCGAAGGACTTTCGAAAGGAAAAAAACTGCACCCAATGCAGGAAGCTTTTATCAAACACGACGGTTTTCAGTGTGGCTATTGCACACCGGGACAAATCATGTCGGGAATTGCTTGTATCAAAGAAGGTCATGCCAATAGTAGAGAAGAAATTAGTGAATATATGAGCGGTAACATTTGTAGATGTGGTGCTTATCATAACATTGTTGACGCGATAACTGAAGTGAAGGAAGGAGGAAAGGAGATATGAAAAACTTTCAGATAATTAAAGCGCTGTCTTCTTCGTCGGCAGTTACGGGAAAAGCTAAAGATAATTCTTCTATGTTTATTGCGGGAGGAACGAATCTGGTCGATTTAATGAAGAAGAACATCGTTGCTCCAGATAAATTGGTTGACATTAACGGATTAGACTTAAAGAAAATAGAGTTCTTAAAAGGAAAAGTTTCGATTGGTGCTTTGGCAAAAAACAGTCAGGTTGCCGAAGATGTTTCTATAAAAGAAAAATATCCTTTGTTGGCATTAGCCTTAGCAGCTGGAGCTTCTCAACAGATTAGGCACATGGCAACTGTTGGAGGAAATATGTTGCAGAAAACAAGATGTTCTTATTATTATAATACCGATATGCCTTGCAACAAACGTGTTCCAAAAAGTGGATGCGGTGCGATTGGCGGTTCTAATAGAATGGCAGCAGTTTTTGGAACTTCGGACAGTTGCATTGCGGTTCACCCAAGTGATATGTGTGTGGCTTTGGCAGCACTTGACGCGAAGGTTTTGGTAGAAGGACCAAAAGGAAAGCGAGAAATTGATTTCACCGATTTTCATAGACTTCCAGGAAATACGCCTGAAAAAGACAATACGCTAGACAGTAGAGAATTGATCACTGCTGTTGAAATTCCAGATAATAATTTTACTAAAAATGTTCATTATCTAAAAGTTCGTGACAGGACGAGTTATGCTTTTGCATTGGTATCTGTTGCTGCGGCTTTAGATATAAAAGATAATACTATAAATGATGTCAGATTGGCTATGGGCGGTGTGGCACATAAACCTTGGAGATTGACAGAAACAGAAAAATTCCTGAAAGGGAAAACAATTTCAGAAGATCTATTTAAACAAGCAGGCCATTTGTCTATGAAAGGTGCAAAGGGATTCGGTGATAATAATTTTAAACTAACGCTTGGAGAGAATGCAGTAGCAGAAGCACTTACAATAGCAGCATCAAAATAATTAAATTATGAGCAAGACAAGTAATATTAATAGAGTTGACGGATTTGCTAAAGTAACGGGTTCAGCAACTTATTCGGCAGAATATAAAACGGCAGGTGTTGTTTATGCCTGTTTGGTTGGAAGCACTATTGCAAAAGGAAGAATTAAAACCATTGATACCAAAAAAGCAGAATGGGCACCAGGAGTTTTGGCGGTTATTACACATTTGAATGTAGATAAACCTGCTGGCTACGAAAAAGCAAAAGACAAGCATAATTTTGGTCAGCCTCTGCAGATTTTTAAAGACGATTCGGTTTTGTATTACGATCAGCCGATTGCTTTAGTTATTGCCGATACTTTTGAGCGTATGCGTTATGCAGCAAGTTTAATTAAAGCGGATTATCTTAAAGAAGAGCATTCGACAGAACTTAAAAAAGCAGCTGAAAAAGAAAAGAAGGTAGAAACCGATAAAGGAAATGATTACCATCGTGGTGAACATGACGGATATAAAAATGCTGAGGTTGTTTTAGAAACCGAATATACGATTCCAACCGAAGTGCATAACCCAATGGAACTGGCAAACATCATAGCGAAATGGGACGGTAATAAACCGATTTTATATACAAAAAGTCAAGGTGTTGAAGGAACACGTAGAAGTGTAGCAGGAGTTTTTGGAGTGCCTGTCGAAGATGTTGAGGTTCATGCCGAATATCTTGGAGGTGCATTCGGAATGGGATTGCATACTTGGCCGTATGAAATTGCAGCTTTAATTGGAGCTAAAAAACTAAATCGTCCTGTGAAGTTAGTTTTGCATCGTGAGCAAATGTTTACCAACGTTGGTTTCAGACCTTACACGATTCAGAAAATGGGTCTTGGTGCAACTAAAGATGGAAAACTGACAGGTTTAACGCACGAGGCTGCTGCAATGACTTCGAGCTATGAAGATTTCATGGAAGGAACCGTAAACATGTCCCGATTTATTTATGATTGTGCCAATGTTTCGACACGTTACAGAATTGTGCCTTTAGATACTTGCACACCAATCTGGATGCGCGGACCAGGCGAGGCGACAGGTTCTTTTGCATTAGAAAGTGCAATGGATGAAATGGCATATAAATTAAACTTAGATCCGATTGAATTCCGTAAACTGAATTATGCAGAAAAAGATCAGGAACAAAATAAACCTTGGAGCAGTAAATTTCTTTTAGAATGTTACGAAGGCGGAATGGAACGCATAGGCTGGAAAAACCGTAAAAATGAACCAGGTTCTGTGAAAGAAGGAAACTGGTTGGTTGGTTACGGAATGGGAACAGGAACTTTCGGCTGTTATAGAAGCCCAACTTCTGTAAAGGCAAAATTTTTAGCGAATGGCGATTTAGTCTTACAATGTAGCGTAAACGATATGGGGCCAGGAACGGCTACTATGATGACTGCTATTGGAGCTGAAGTAATAGGTTTGCCATCAGAAAATGTAATTATCGAAATGGGAAAAAGCGGTTTACCAAAAGGCCCAACGCAAGGTGGTTCGGCAACGACTTCATCTGTTGGTTCCGCGGTTCATGATGCGTGCAATTTATTATTGAATAAAATAATTGAATTAGGAAGTAAAAATCCTGCTTTAAAAGGAATCGCTCTAACAGATTTAACTTTTGAGAATGGAACAGTTTTTTCTAAAAAAGATAAATCTAAGTCGGTTACTTTAGCGGCGCTTTTAAGCAGTAATAAATTAGAAGATTTTGAAGTGGAAAATCTTTCTAAAGCTGCTGAAGAAGCGAAGAAATATTCAATTTATTCATTTTCGGTTCATTTTGTAAAAGTATTGGTGAACCCGAATTTGGGTAAAATAAGATTAGCTCATGTGGTTTCTTGTGCTGATATTGGAACCGTAATAAGCCAGAAAACTTCTGCAGGACAAATGTTCGGAGGAGCAGTAGGAGGAATCGGAATGGGATTAATGGAAGCATTAGAGATCGATCATCGTTTTGGGCGTCCAATTAATAACAATTTTGCAGATTATCACGTTCCTGTAAATGCTGATATTGAAAAACAGGAAGTTTTCTTCGTCAATAAAAAAGACCCAATCAGCAACCCAATGGGAACAAAAGGTCTGGGAGAAACAGCTTTGGTCGGAATGGCGCCTGCAATTGCAAATGCTGTTTTCAATGCAACCGGAAAACGTGTTAGAGATTTACCAATTACGTTGGATAAAATTATAGAAACTGTCGTTTAAATTTTTAGCCACAGATTAAAGAGGATTAAAAATGATTTTTATAGCCACGAATTACACGAATTTGCACTAATTCTTTCTTCCAATTGATAATTTAAATTTGTGAAAATTCGTGTAATTCGTAGCAAAAAAAAAGTCGCAAAGCTTAAAAAAACTTTGCGACTTTGTGCCTTTGTGGCATATATCATTAAAACTTATTTTATCGTAATTGGCAACTCAACAGTTGTTTTATCCCATCCAATAACAAGATTTGCTACATTACCTTGAGCTGTAAATGCAATAGATAAAGCTTCGATAACAGTAGAAACTGGTTTTACAGGAACTGAAACTCTTACCACATCTTTACTTTCATCATAAGCATAAGAACCCCATAAATCAAGTTCTTTGTTGATGATAATAGTCCATTTGTCTTTTTCAGGAATAGCAAATAAACTGTATGTGCCTGCGGCAATTTTTTTTCCGCCAATTGTTACATCTTTGTAGAATTTAACTTCTGTGTTTTCATTAGCACCAACTCTCCAAACTTCACCAAACTTTACAACGTCACCAAAAATAGTTCTTCCTTTTACAGAAGGTCTTGCGTAAAGCACTTTAACAACCGGATTAGGATTGTCTGTTTTCTTGAATTTCACCGCTTTGTTTGGGAAATACGAAATATCAACTGGACTTGCATCAAGAGGAGCAAATTTTACGATGTCTTGAGCCTGAACTGTAAAAGCAGCAAACAAAGTAACTGCTAGTAAATAGAATTTTTTCATGGTTTACAATTTTTAGATTAACTACAAAGTAAATTAATAATGAAGAAAAATCATATAATTTGGCACCTGTTTTTTGTTAATGAATTGGTAACAGTTTTGACAAGATAATTTTATTTCCGATCCAATTTTCCGTAGAGACGCACTGCAGTGCGTCTAACGTATTGTAACCATCGTTGCGTAGACGCACTGCAGTGCGTCTCTACAGATTAACGTTGTGTGAAAATAATTTTTAATATTCGTTTTTCTTTTTAGCGTACCAATCCTGCATAATATAAAACGCCTTTTTCTTTTCACCATCATTTGAAATTAAACCTTTACGATTGTAACCGTCCTGAATACCTGGAAGCAATCTTTTTGGCGATCTGAAATCAACCAAAATCCACGGACTTGTTCCGCTTAAGTGAGGAATCTTTTCAATCATTTTTAAGTTCTGAATGTATAAGTATTCTTGATATTCCTCTGTCCAGCGTTCGTTTTTCTCCCCGTGAAATCCAGCTTTGGCATCACCACCGAATTCAGAAACGAAAACTGGTTTGTTGTATTTAGATTTCCATGTTATTTTCTCAGCATCTTCCAAGTTTCCGCCATACCAGCCCAAATATTGATTGAAAGCCACAACATCCAAAACTTCTCCAATAGGATCATCAATAGTTTCTTTTTTGGTTAATAAAGCAGCGCTAATTAATCTAGTATTGTCTAATGATCTGGTGTGAGATGCTAAATTTTTAATGAAAGTATTTCTAGCTTCAGAAATTGGAGTTTCATTTGCCATAGACCAAATCACAATACTAGCTCTATTTTTATCTCTTGTAATAGCAGCAGTTAATTGATCTTGAGCATTTTTATATGTATTTTCATTTTTAAATTCAACTGTCCAGTAAACCGGAATTTCTTCCCAAACCATTAAACCTAATTTATCAGCTTCTCTAACCATGTTCTCGTTATGTGGATAATGCGCCAGACGAACATAATTACAACCTAATTCTTTTGCCCAGTTTAATAAACGCAAAGCATCTTCTTGAGAATTTGCGCGCCCACCTTTTGCATTTTCTTCGTGAATCGAAATTCCGCGTAAGAAGACTGGTTTTCCGTTCAACAGAATTTTATCTTCTTTTGTTTCGATCGTTCTAAAACCAATTTGATCGTTTAACTTTTTTCCATTAAAGTCAATCGTAACATCATATAATTTCGGATTTTCTGGTGACCAATACGAGACCTTTTTCGCAGGGATTTCGAAGCTTAAAATTCCGTTATTATCCGCTTTTCCTTTGTAGTTGATTTTTAATTCAGGAATAGAAATTGAAACCTGATTTTTTGATGCATCCAAATTATTGATTTTAATAAACCCAGAAATCACATTTGCATTGCCTTTTTTCAGCTGAATATTATAATCTTCTACAAAAGAGGATTCTTCCTCAATTAAAGTCACATCGCGCGTGATGCCGCCATAATTCCACCAATCGGTATTTACAGTCGGAACATCTTCTTTATGACGTGTATTATCAACTTTGATGACCAAATAATTTCCTGTTGGTTTTACAATCGAAGTGACTTCGTAATTAAATGGAGTGAAACCGCCTTCGTGAGTTCCTAGTTTTTTTCCGTTTAAATAAACATCAGCTTTGTAGTTGATAGCTCCTAAATATAAAAACAGACGTTTATTAGTTACTAGATTGTAATCGAAAGACTTTTTAAACCAAACATTCCCCTCATAATATTTCAGTTCTGTAACCTGCGAATTCCAATCGCCGGGAATATTGATTGTAGGCGATTTATCAAAATCATATTCTACCAGTTCCTGTTTGTTTTGAGCATGGTAATTGGTAAAAAAAGCTCCTTTTGCTGGTTTTTCACTTTTGTCGTATTGGTCAAGGTGAAAACTGTAAAAACCTGTTTGATATGGATCTATAATATAATTCCAAACTCCGTTTAACGAAGTGATGTTTCGGTTTGGTACATTCGAGATTAGATTTTGCGCAGACGCCAAAACGGAAGAGCTTAGGAGTAGTGCGGTTAATAGTTTTTTCATTTTTTGTATTAATTTGTTTTGTAATTGTATTTTTTTGGAATGAATACTTTATTTATAGCCACAGATTATAAGGACTAAAATGATTTTGTTTCACGCAGATTTTGCAGATTGAGCAGATTTAATTTTGATCTGCTTAAATTTTTTTAAATCTGCGTGAAACAATAAAACTTAGCATCTTAGTCCCTTAGCAACTTAGTACCTTTTTTACTCAACTGGAATCTTCAAATATTCTCCCTTAAAGCTCTGATTCAAAGCCGTCATTTCAATCGGTTTTCCAGAACCATCAGGAATAACTTCGATAGAAGCTTTTCCGTTTGCCATTTTAATAGATTCGCTGCCCGTTGGCGTTCCTTGATTTTTTAAAGTTTTTCCTCCTTTTAAACATTGAAAATAAACACTGGCTTCATAGTCTAAACAGCGTAAATTATTGTTGTCGATTGCAATTGCCGTAACCAGATAATTACCGTTTTTCAGTTTTTCCGATGATAATTGCAGTGAAGAAGCTGTATCGTTTTTATTGAAACGATAATTGACTTTCAATGTATCAGAAACCGTTTTACCATCTTTACTTTTACCAATGGCAATCAGGATGTTTTCACCTTTTTTAAAATTGACATCCCAAGTTAAACCATTTGCTGGATACACAGCAAGATTTCGCTGTTTTTCTCCTAACGATTTTCCGTTGTGAAAAAAAGTCACTTTGTCGCAATTGCTGAAAACACTGATTGTTCTCGGTGTGTTTTCAGGTCCTTGGCGTTCTGTCCAAGTATGCGATTCGATGTAAGTGAAAGGTTCTTTTGCCCAATAGCTTTTAAAAACATAGTAGGCATCTTTCGGAACTCCGTTTCGGTCTGTTAATCCTTTCTGGTTCATGTACGGAATATCGTCTTCTGGTCGCAAAGGCGTTGCAAAATCCTTGAATGCCCATTGAATATTTCCCACAAACGATGGATCATTCTCGGATATATGCAAATGCCAGTCAAACAGATCAACTATATAGTTTTCGCTCCAATCGCCAATTTGTGCAATGTTGGCAACTTTGGTCTGCACAATAGCTTCTTCCCAGCCTTCGGCTTTTATAACATTTTCACCCGTTACAGGGTTTTCGCTATGACGCCCAACATGGCTGTCTCCACCGTATTCGGCATGAATAAAATGTTTATATTCTTTTTTATAAACATCAATTGCTTTTTGGTAGCTTTTGTAACTTCCAGAATACCAGCCCGACCAGATAGAAGGAGAGAAGACATCTACAATATGAGATCCTTCATAATATTTTCTAATTGCCGTTTTTCTGGTTGGATCTAGTTTATGAGCGATATCATTTAATTCACTTAAAAAGACATTGGTTTTATCAGCATTATCTCCGTCAGGAAAATCAGGAAGCCAATTGATTTCGTTCCCTAAAGACCAAATGATAATACTTGGATGATTATAATTTTGATTGATAATTTCCGCCAACATGTTTTTGGTATTCGTTTTCCAAACGTCATTTCCAATTCCGCCGCGACACCAAGGAAGTTCATCCCAAACTAAAAGTCCGAGTTCGTCGCAAGCTTTGTAAATCTCAGGATCTTGCGGATAATGTGCTAAACGAACAAAATTAGCACCCATTTCTTTAATCGATTTCATATCTGCCCAATGCTGTTCGTTGCTCATGGCAGCGCCGACTCCAGCTTGTTCTTCATGACGATGTGTTCCGCGAATCAATAAGCGTTTTCCATTCAGATAAAAAGGGCCATGATCTTTAAACTCAAACCATCTAAAACCTACTTTTTCGGAAACGCTATCTCTAATTTGATTTTTTTCTGATAAAACAGCAGAAAGTCTATATAAATTTGGTTTTTCGGTATCCCAAAGTTCTGGGTTTTTAATGTTTTCAAAAGTGATGGTTGAAGTTTTGTCGGTAACCGGAATTGTTTTGCTAACTACTTTTTTTCCTTTCGGATTTTTAAGCGTTACTGTTAAAGATAAATCCTTTGAATTATCAGGATTTACAAAAGAAGAAACAATCTGTACAGAAGCTTTTTTAGCCGAAACCTCTGGAGTTGTAATTTTTAAATTCTCAATATGATTTTTGTATTTCGAAACCAGCCAGACATCGCGTGTGATTCCACCATAAATAAAGAAATCACTTTTTTGAGACGGAATAATTTCAATATCATAACTATTATCAACACGAACAAAAATATCGTTGTTTCCTTCTTTAATAAAATTGGTAATATCAATAGAAAATCCAATGTAGCCGCCAATATGCGATCCGGCTTCTTTTCCGTTTACATATACATTTGTAGTTACATTCGAACCTTCAAAGTATAAAGAATAAACGCGGTTTTTGTCGATTTGGGGAATATTTAATTTCTTTTGATACCAGCTAGCATCTCGTCTGTATCCTGGATATAAATCGGTTGCATCTTCTGCGTTCCAAGTATGTGGTAAGTTTAAAGAAGTCCAGTTGGATGCTTTCTGCGCTTCACTTAATTTTTGAGTGTCATTTTCTAAATAAAGCCAGTTGTCATTAATGTTCATCTTTGTCTGAGCAAAACTGCTGCTCAGACAAATTTGAAACAAAACAAAAAGCGCAAAAATTGAAAAAGTTTTATTCGTTTTATTCATAGTTACAAAGGTTCATGGTTACAAAGGTTCAAAGGTTTTTCTGGCTCAAAGGGTTTAAAGATTCAAAACCTTTGTTACTTTGAACCTTTGAGCCTTTGCGCCTTTATTAATGCCTCCAAAAAATAATAATCGGCGTAAATTATTGGTTCGTCAATTTCGTCATGTTTCGGCCAGTTTCCTGTGCTGTGATCGAATAAGAAAGGCGCTTTAATTTTAGCATCTAAAATATATTTATCCGTCTGTACAGAAGCCATCAGTTTATCGGCGAAAGCCAAATAACTATTATTTTTTGTATAACCGTACAATTCGTATAAAGCAGAAGCCATAACCATCGCAGCAGAAACATCTCTTGCCGAATTTGGAATGCTAGGATCTTTAAAATCCCAATACGGAATTCCGTCTTCAGGCAGATTTTTATTCGTCATAAAAAACTTTGCAGTCGCTTCGGCTTGTTTTAAATAGGCTGGATCTTTTGTATAGCGATAAGACATAGTAAATCCGTAAACTGCCCATCCTTGACCACGCGCCCAAACAGAATCATCGTCGTATCCTTGAAGCGTCGTTTTCTTTCTAACTTCGCCAGTTGTTGGATTATAATCGATAACGTGATAACACGAATTGTCTGCTCTAAACTGATTTTTTAAAGTGGTATTGGCATGTTTGATAGCAACGTCACGGTATTTTGGATTTCCAGATATTTTTGACGCTTCAAATAACAATTCCAGATTCATCATATTATCAATGATTACTGGATAATCCCAAATTTCTTTGTTGAAATCCCATGAGCGAATGGAACCCACTTTTGGATTAAACCTTGTGCATAAAGTTTCGGCACCTTTAACAATTACCGCTTCGTATTCTTTCTTGTTTTCCACTTTCAGCGCTTCTCCAAAACTGCAAAACACTTTAAAACCTACGTCATGCGAATTACTGTTGACACTTTCTTTTTTGCTGAAAGGAGTCCATTTTTGAGCTTGTTCTTTAAATTTTGAATCGCCTGTTAATCGGTACAATTGCCAAAGGTTTCCAGAGAAGAATCCGCTTGTCCAATCTCTAGACGGAACTTTGCGAATCTCAAGAGTTTTTACATTCATGCTTCTTGGCATCGACATAGAATCTACAGGATAATCGAGCAACATTTTGTAACGTGTTTCAAGTAAATTATTTGCCGCCGTTGTGCTTTTTGTTTGAGGATTAACCCCAGATTTGCACGCTGTTGCAAGCGATGCAAACCCAAGGATTAAAATGAAACTAATTTTATTCATATTACTAATTAATCTTTATTTTTAGTTTCTATACTAAAATGTTAGACACAGATTTTACGGATTCGCTATTGCGAATGTACTTGTTACACAGATTTTTTTTCTCTCGCAGATTTGGCAGATTTGACAGATTTTTTTCTTTCCCGCAGATTAAAAAATATTTTTAATTCAATCTGCTCAATCTGTTAAATCTGCGGGAAACCAATTATGCGTGACTTAAAAGAATCCGTTTCATCCGTGTTCAATACTAATTGTGCTAAATTAATAACCAGGGTTATTTGGCTTTAAATTCGGATTAATAGCCAATTCTGTTCCTGGCAAAGGCCATAAATAATCTCTATTTGGATCAAAATTAGCATGCGGTTCTAAACCATTTGGACCAAACACTTCTGGTCCGATTTTCAATCTTTTAATGTCATACCATCTCACATATTCAAACGCCAATTCTAATCTTCTTTCATCAATAACCATTTTTCTAAAATCAGCTTGAGATAATCCTGGAGTTACGTTTGCAGGAAAAGAAACCAGTTTTCCAGCTTTATTTCTCGCTCTTGCACGAACACGGTTAACATAACCATTAGCCTCAGTTGTTCCGGGATTAATTTCGTTTAAAGCTTCAGCAGCAGTCAGTAAAACTTCAGCAAAACGCATCGTAATGTAATTGTGCTGCGAAGTTCTTCCATTAGCTCCAGCTTTACCCGGAAAACGGAAATACTTAGCAATATGCGGACGTGGCGCTTTTTCGTTATCGCTCGATGGATAAACCTGAAGCGATCCGCCTGGACCTGTTTTTTTTCTGATAATCGTATCAAAACTTACCGCTCTTCTATAATCTCTCTGATCCCAAGTATTGAATACTTTTAATGATGGAACAGCAACCGAGAAACCTTGTCCATAACTGTAACTGTCATCTTTTAAAGATCCTGTGAAAAATGCCGTATAATCCTGACCGTAGTTTCCAGATGTTAAGTTATTAAAGTCAATTGTAAACAAAGGTTCTTTTAATGAAGCTGTTTTGGTAGCATTGAATAAATCCTGAAAATCAGCATCCAAACCTAAACCAAATTTTGCTTCGTTGGTAATAACAAATTTTGCTTCATCGTATGCTTTTTGAAAATTTCCTAAAGTCAAGTAAACAGAAGCCAAATAACCTGCAGCAGTCCCTTTTCCTGGAACAGCTTTTACTTTTGGTTTATCATCCAACCATTGTTTGGCAAATTCTAAATCGGCAATGATTTTTGGGTAAACATCTGCTTCTTTGGTTTTACTTAAAGAGTTTACTTGCGATACATCATTCACCACAAAATCAACATACGGAATGTCTCCAAAAAGGCGCACTAAATGATAATAGGCAAATGCTCTTGCAAAATATGCCTGCGCCACAATGGCATTTACTTTTGCTGGATCACCTGGTGTTTTTTTAGCACCTTCAATGGCCTGATTTGCTGCCGTTATAATGACATATGATTGAGGCCAAAAGTTTGCAACAAGCGCGTTTGTATCGTTCATAGACATGTCGTTTACGTCAATACGCGCAGCTTGTGTGGTTCTATCGCCAATATCGGCCATGTCATCGCGAAGCATTAGAGCAATTGTAAATTCTCTTCCCCAATAATTGTTGTGGGCAATGTTGGCAAAAGCTCCGTTTACAGCAGCTTGCAAATCGTCTGTATTATTGAAAAAGTTATCTGGACGAATAATCCCTACTGGTTTTTCTTCTAGATCAGAACAGCTGAAAAAAGTCATTGTTCCTAAGCAAAGAAGAGCTATATATTTTTTCATAGTATTTTTATTAGAGCTAATTGGATGTAATTAATTTTAACACATAGAAGCATAGGTTTAAAACTCTTAAAAAGGCGTTTCACTTATCTATAACACACATAGAAAGCTATGTGTTAGAAACCATGTTTCTTTTGGTATTCTTTACTAAACACATAAAATCTATGTTTCTATGTGTTTCATTATTAAATCCAAAGAGGTTATTAGATTAAAATTTTAAATTGAATCCTGCGGTAAACGTTCTTACGTTTGGATATCCTCCGTAATCTAATCCTAGATAAGTATTACTTCTAGCATTTGAATCGTTTAAGTAGTTCGTTTCTGGATCTGTACCTGGATAATCTGTAATCGTCCAAAGGTTTTGAGCACTGATGTAAAAACGAACTTTGCTTAATCCCATTTTAGAAACAATTTTTTCATCTAAACTATATCCTAAAGAGATGTTTTTTAGACGAATGTAGCTTCCATCATAAACAAATCTTGAAGTGATTCTTTTGGTTCTCGCCGCATTTGCAGGAACATTAGTATCAGTATGAGTTGGTGTCCAAGCATCTAAAACTTCAGTTGTAGCGTTGTTATTTCCAGAAGCCAATTCCATCAAAGTATAGTTTAAGATTTGACCGCCTTCTGAACCTTGAAAGAAGATATTCAAATCAAGATTTTTATAGGTGAAATCATTGTTGAATCCGAAGATGAAATCTGGATTCGGGTTTCCGATAATCGTTTTATCTTGAGAATCTAATTTTCCGTCTCCATTTACATCTCTGAATTTTTCGCCACCCGGAGCTGTTTCAAAGTTTCCTGGCACAACAGTTTCTCCCTGCTGAATTACACCATCGTAAATAAATCCGAAGAAAGAACCAACGGGCTGTCCAACTCTCAAAATTTGCGATTCAGTTGCCAAGAAATGTCCCGGAGCTGAATTGATTAAAAGATCTTTATTATCCGCCAATTTTAATACTTTGTTTTTGTTTGAAGAAATATTAAAGTTTGTCGACCAAGTAAAATCTGCACCAATAAAGTTTCGGGTATTAATAGCCAATTCCCATCCTTTATTTTCCAACTCACCCACGTTTTGAAGCTGAGAAGCAATTCCAGAAATTCCTGGAAGCGGTCTGTTAAACAATAAATCTTTAGTAATCGTTTTATAATAATCTGCTGTAATGCTGATTCTGTTATCAAATAAACCTAAATCAATTCCGTAATCCTGCTGATAAGACGTTTCCCATTTTAAATTTGGATTATCTAATGAAGTTAACTGAACCGCATTGGTAATCACGTCTCCGCTTACATAATAGATTTCAGAGAATCTAGAAAGAGTAGAGTAGGCACCAATTGAAGGATTTCCTGTTGCTCCATAACTCGCTCTTAATTTTAAGTTTGAAACTGTTTTATTATCTTTTAAGAAATTCTCTTTACTAATGTTCCATCCAATTGCACCAGAAGGGAAAGTTCCGTATTTATAGTTTTTACTAAAACTTGAAGAACCATCTCGTCTTGCTGTAAACGTTAGTAAATATTTGTCCGCATAATCAAAATTCAACCTTCCGAAAGCAGAGATTAATTCCGTTTCAGATAAACCAGAATCAGGTTTTAAGAAAACAGTTCCAGCACCTAGATTTCTGTAAGAGTTTGTATTTGTTAAGAATCCTCTTGAAGCCGCATACGAATTTTCGTTTTTGTTTTTTTGGTATGAATATCCTCCAAGAACCGTCAAAATTCCTTTATCGATAATTTCACGTTTGAAAGTCAAATAATTCTCTGTCAGGAAAGAAGAAAATCTTGTATTGTTTACAGAAGCTTCTCCTTTGATGTTTTTACCAGCAATTAAAGTTGAAGGAATAAATCTTCCTGTTTGCGAATTACTATCAGTTAAACCTAAAGTAGTTTTAAAATCAAGATCTTTTGTGATTTGGTATTGGGCAAAGAAATTGTTTCGGTTTGTTACAGAAACGATTTCTAAGATGTTTTCCATTGCTGTTGCATACGGATTGTCAATATCATCACCAATTGGAGCTGTTGTCGTATAAGAACCATCGGCATTGTAGATTCCTTTATCTGGCATAAAACGGTAAGCTGATGCAATTACACCCGCAGCACCAGTTCCTCCGGCGCTAGTTTGGCTCACAATTCCTTCTTTGTTTTGTTTGCTTGTAAAAGTATTTAAACCCACTTTAAATTTTGGAGATAAATCGGCCTCAAGATTTCCTACGATCGTGTATCTGTCAATTCCTGAATTAATAACCACACCATTTTGATTAAAGTATGTTCCAGAAACATAATATCTCACATTATCAGATCCGCCAGAGAAAGACAACTGCGTATTAGAAATCATTCCGTCACGATAAATTACATCTTGCCAATCTGTATTTGCTGGACCTTGCGTGTGAGTAGTAAAACTTTTTCTGTAAGCCGCAAACTGATCGGCATTCAAAAGATGCAATTTGTTGTTTACCGATTGAACAGAAGTCGAGTTACTGAACTCAATTACAGGTTTTCCGGCTTTTCCTTTTTTGGTTGTTACCATAATAACTCCGTTTGAACCTCTTGATCCGTAAATGGCAGTAGCCGACGCATCTTTTAAAACCTCAATAGAAGCAATGTCCTGAGGAGCTGGCATAGAAACACCTGCAAAACCGTCAACAACAATAAGTGCATCTCCGCTGGCATTGATAGAAGTTCCTCCACGAACTCTAATTTTAGTTGGAGCACCAGGTTCGCCACCATTATTAGACATTACCGAAACCCCAGCTGCACGACCTTGTAAAGCTTGCTCTGCACTTAAAACAGGATAAGCGGTAAGCTCTTTTGCTGTAACAGAAGATACAGATCCTGTTATATCGCTCTTTTTACGAGTTCCGTAACCTACTACAATAACTTCGTCTAGTGCTTTTGTATCTGGTTTTAAACTTACATTGATAACACTTTTCGTTCCAACTGGAATTTCAACAGTTTGAAATCCGACGAAATTGAAAACTAAAACAGCATTTTTCTCTCCTACAATCACAGTATAATTCCCGTCCATATCGGCAGAAGCACCTACAGAAGAATTTTTGATATAGACATTAGCACCAGGAAGTCCAAGTAAATCTTCACTAGAAGTTATTTTTCCAGTCACTTTTCGTTCTTGTGCGTGCATCACGATATTTATCAGTAAAAAAGATACTAGTAAACACCATTTAAACGATTTGTTTGTTTGGTTTGTAAACATTCATTTTTTGGTTTTAGGGTTAATAAGTTAGATTAAGTAAAAAAACAATAGACTCATTCCGATGATTAGAATGACAAATAAAATTTGCAGCAATAAGTAGCTCGTTTTTTTGATTTTCATATCGCAAATGTATGCGCCGAAAACGATATAGAAATACAAAAAAGGGTATCTAAAAATACAGATACCCTTTTTTAACCCTTTAAAACAGTGGATTCGCTAAATTACGACCGAAGATTTGTAAAATTTGTCGGCATATTGAGATGGAGTCTCGCCATACTTTTTCTGGAAGCATTTGCTAAAGTATTTCGGATTGTTGAAACCGACTTTATAACTGATTTCAGAAACGGTCAATTTGTTTTGTTCTAATAATTGAGCCGCACGTTTTAATCTAATTTCATGAATAAATTCGTTTGGCGTGCAATTGGTCCACGCTTTAATTTTTAGAAACAGCATGGTTCTGCTGACACCCAATTCAGAACAGAAAAACGGAATATCAAATTGTTCGTTTGAAATGTTTTCTTCTACAATTTTGAATGCTTTTTTCAATAATTCTTCATCCAATGAAGAAACTGTGATTTCTGACGGAATAAAACTGTCTTCGCTTGAAAACTTGATTTTTAAGCGTTCTGTAGTGTTCAGAAGGTTTTTAACGCGAAGTCTGAATTCCATTAAATTGAATGGTTTGCTAATGTAATCATCGGCGCCGCTTTCCAATCCTTCAAATTTGTAAACCAATGAAGATCTCGAAGTCAATAAAATAACTGGAATATGGCTGGTTTTGATGTTTTCCTTTATTTTAGAACACAATTCAGTACCAACCATTTCGGGCATAATAACGTCACTAATAATCAAATTGGGAACAAATTTCAACGCTTTTTCCAAAGCAATTTTACCATTTTCAGCCTCAATAATGTTGTAATCTTTTTTGAGAAGGTTTTTCATGAACTTTCTCAAGACTTTATGATCTTCAACAATCAATATTGTTTGTTTTTCTTCATTTACAATTAAATCTTCGATGTCTTCATTTTCGACAACTTCCGAAGGCTCCAATTGCGCTTGATATTGTTCAATGTCGTCACTGATTTTAAAATCAGGAATAATTTCTCTGTCCAAAAGATGTTCGCGCCCAAGCGGTAAAGTCACTTTAAAAACAACTCCGCCAGTTGGTTTATTGGTAACATCGATTTTTCCTTTATGAAGTTCAACAATATTTTTTACGATTGAAAGCCCAATTCCAGTTCCTTTATTATAGTTTTTCTGAACTTGATTATGAGTTGGAACTTCAAAAAACAAATCAAAAATTTTATCAATATGTTCTTCTGCAATTCCAACGCCCGAATCTTCAACAGCAATAAACAGATTCTGCTGATCATGATTGATTTTAATCTTAATCGAACCGCCTTTTGGAGTATATCTAAAAGCATTCGAAATCAAGTTGTAAAATACACGTTCGAGTTTGTAACGGTCAAAATAAACCAAGATTTCTTCGTTTTCAGTTTCGAAAGAATAGTCGTAACCGCCGTCTTTGGCATATTCAATAAATGAAAGAAAGATTTCTTTGGTGAATTTTACAATGTTTCCGTTTGCCGATTCTAGTGCAACTTGATGATTTTCGAGTTTTCTGAAATCCATTAATCGGTTAATCAGACTCAACAAATGATTCGCGCTTCCTTCAATTACCAGAAGCTTTTTGTACATTTCGTTAGTTCCGTTATAATCGGCTAAAATTTGCTGTAATGGACCTAAAATCAAAGTCAAAGGCGTTCTGAATTCATGCGAAATATTGGTAAAGAAATCCAGTTTTAGTTTATTGTTTTCTTCAATTCGCTGTGTTTCCAGATATTCCAATTCAAGCTTTTGCTTCAATCGAGCTTTAGATTTCATAATCCAGATCAAACCGTATAAACCTAATCCAATCACGATTCCATAAAGCATAAATGCCCATATACTGCGCCACGGAGCAGGATTTACGATTACGGTTAAAGTGGTTGGATTCTGATTCCAAACGCCATCATTGTTGGCGCCACGAACTTCAAAAGTATAAGTTCCCGGATTCTGAATCGCAAAATTGACTTCGCTGTTTTTAGTTGTTGTCCAGTTGTTTTCTAAACCTGTTAAACGATAACTATATTGGTTGTTTTTAGATCGAATGTAATTCGGAATCGCAAAACTGATCGAGAAATTGGCCTTGTCATAATCCAAAGTAATCGTTTTGGTAAAACCAATACTTTGTTCCAAAATACCTTCTTTATCATGTGCGTGGACCGTTTCGTTTTTAATTTTCAAATCGGTTATTAAAACCTGTGGCGCATATTTGTTTAAGGAAATTTTGGTAGCATCAAAAAATGTTGCTCCCGACGGACTTCCAAAATAAAACTGATTTGAACTTAATCTTAAAGCCGAATTATCATTGAATTCATTGCTTGCCAAACCATCTTTCTGATCATAAATAGCAACCGTTTTTTTAATGGTATTGTATTTTATAATTCCTTGATTGGTGCTGATCCAAAGGTTTTTATCGTCATCTTCTAAAATGGAATGGATAGAAGTAATGACTGTGTTTCCGATTCTAAGATTGATTGGATTGAATTTTTTTCCATCAAAATAATGCAGTCCTTTTGCTTTTGTTCCTACCCAAATTTTGTTTTGAGAATCCTGAAATAAAGTCAGAATATCAGCGCCCGATAAAGTCGAATGATCGTAGAAGAAATGCTGAATAGCATATTTCTGCGGATTAAAATTTTTGAGCGGAATACGATTTAAACCATTTTGAGTTCCAACCCAGAGAAAGTTTTGTTTATCGACTAAAATCGTACGAAGAATATTGTTGGTAAGGAAAACGGGTTTGGTATTGTCATTTCCAATAGCATCAAAAGTTTTACTGATTGTATTATAGCGAATTAAACCTTTTCCGAAAGTTCCAATCCATAAAATCGAACCTTCGGTTTTAAGGGCATAAACGCCACTATCTTTTAGCAATTCACTTAAATCTGAAGAAATTCTATCATCTTCAATTCTTTTAAAAATGGTATTGTAAGCAGATAATCCTTTAGAAAAAGTGCCAATCCATAAAATATGATCGTCAGATAAGCACATTGCTTTAATGTCATTTTTATTGGTTTGTCCAGTTTTGCTGTTAATATAACTTAGAGATTCATTATTTCTATTATAAATTGTAATTCCGCCGCCTTCAGTTCCAAAATAAATGTTCTGGTTTTTATCGGCAATGATCGAACTCACGACATCAAAACTCATCGGAATCTTTTTCGAATTCTGATTATAATTAGAGAAATTAACATTAGAAACATCCCAAAGATTTACACCTTTATAATAGCAGCCAATCCAAATTGAACCTTTTTTATCCATAAAAACCGACTTTACTTTGTCGATTCCGTTTGCATTATTACTATTATTGATTTTCTGAAGACTTTTATCTTTTCCTAAAATATAAATTCCGTCATAAGCTCCCACCCATAAAGAACCTTGTTGGTCTATAACTAAAGAACGAATGTCGGTATTGATTTCGCGGTATTTTTCAGCTGGTAAAAAAGAAACAAAAGCTTTCTGTTTTTGGTCAAATTTTAAAAGTCCTTTGTTTTTTGTTCCAATCCACAAACTACCGTCTTTATCTTCAATAACCGATTGAACGTTCAATAAATCAGTTGTGTTTAACGGATAATTTTTAAAGAATAATTTTCCGTTCATTCGATTTGTGAGCTTGCATAAACCTTTAGTTGTTCCAATCCAGATTTCACCTTCTTTGGTTTTTAAAATGCTGAGAATATTATTGCTCGGAAGAGTAGAAGCATCATCATCTGAATGAAAAACCGATGTAAACGATCCTGTTTTTTTATTGTAAATCGTTAATCCTTTTGAAGTTCCAAACCACATTTCACCGCCAATTTCTCTTATGCTCCAAACAGCATTATTACTTATCGTATGATTCGTTTTGGTATGAAGATATCTCGTAAAACGATTAGAAACAGGATCGTAACAGTTTAAACCATTATAAGTTCCCACCCAGATTTTTCCCACGTTGTCTTCTTCAATGGCTAAAATATCATTGTTGCTGATCGAATATTTATCTGCGGCATCATTCCTAAAAATCGTAAAACGGCTTCCATCATATTTATTCAGACCATCACGTGTGCCAAACCACATTTGTCCAAATTTATCCTGATGAATGGCAATGACAGAACTCTGCGAAAGACCGTCTGTCGTAGAGAAATTTTTAAGACGATATTTATTTTGGGAAAACAAATTCCCGAAAACAAAGACAAATAATAAAACAGCTATTTTAAGTTTCATAGCGCACAGATTTATGTTGTGAATTGAGTTTCTCGCAAAGTCGCAGAGTCGCAAAGTTTTTTAAATTTTCTCTTTGCGTCTTAGCGACTTTGGGAGATTAATTTTTAAACACATAGAAACATAGATTTTTTCTTTTTATAAAAAAGATATTATAAAAAAAAAACTAGTTTTTCACACATAGCTTCACGCAAACCTTATGATTGTTTATGCAAGTGAAATGCCTTTTTACGTTCCTAAAAACTATGTTTCTATCTGTTTAAATTTATTTTTTCAAACGTTTATTTAATTGATAATCGTAAAGAGACGGAATTTTTTCAATCGGCTTATTCAAAAGTTCAATATATGGATCGACATCGTATTTAATTTCAAATTTTGCATTTCCGTGAACACCAATGATTCTGGCAAAAGCGCCATCTTTCATTCCGTACAACAAAACTGGTTTTGATTGATCTGGATTCTCAACCTGAACATTTAAATTCCAAAACGTACTGAAAGGTCCGTGAGAAGGTTTCCAGTAATCGGCTCCTCCGCCGCCAAATAAGGCATAACTATTATTTTTATCAGCTTTTAAGTGAACCGTAATATTGTCAAATAGATTTTGATGATTGGCTCCTGAATGTTGATCTAAAACCGGATCTGTAAAAATTTCGCAGTTCTGATACACATTTTTAGTAGCAAAAGTGTTGAAACTTAAAGGATGAACGGCCGAATTATAGATTTTCAGATTCTTAACCAAAATATTGTGCACGCCACCTAAAGTTACGGTGTAGTGCGCTAAATGCGGTCCATCTGTTGTAATATCCTGAATGGTTACATTAGAAACTTCTTCCGCAAGAATACCGCTATCGGCATTGGTGATTTTAATGTCTTTAACCCAACTGTTAAAAAGACGAGTCAGGAAAATACCATTATTTCCAGGTTCAACGTGATGTGCAACTCTCGGAATATCTGGAAAAGTAAAGCGAAGATGTTCGATTCCGACTTCGTTTAAATGTTTCCATTCTACCAATTGCGCCTGATAACTTGATTTTATTGAAATTGTCAAAGGCGTTTTTAAAGTGATTTTTGAACCAGAAATTTTAATGATTTCTACCTGCTGTCTCACAATTGGAAGTTTTGGAAATTTCCAATGATGCGAACCGGGTTTTACTTTAGCTCCCTGATATAAATCTTTGATGATCTCGCCATTTTCACCATCTTTATTAAACAATTGTAATTCGACAACATCACCAACTTTTAGTCCTTTTACATCAGAAACCGTGATAATATGTTCGCCCATTTTTCCCGAACTAACTTTCGCCAACGGATTAGATTCTGGTTCGTATTTATCCAAATACGATTTTACGCGTTCACCCGGAATCTGAGTCCAAATAAAACCGCCTGACCATGCGTATTGCGAAAAAGGAAGATCTATATTATTTTCTGGTTCACGTTGTCTTTTATCAAATGTGGTAAGGTATTCGCGAAGTTCAGCCAAAACATCAGAATCTTTAAGATACATCATAGGTCTTGGGCAATAGATTTCAGTTCCGTTTTCGTTAGAACCAGCACCGCGAAGTACAAAATTGCTTCTTTCGATATAAAGAATTTCACTTAGAATAATGCGCCCTGCAGGTAATTGCAGAATTACATTGCCTTCAACAGCATTCGCGGCTTTAAAAGCTTTTAAAAGTGCTTTTGAATCGTCTAAATTATCATTGGCTTTTACGCCAAAATCTGCTGCATTTATAACTTTACCGTTAGCGTCAGGAATCTGACTTTCGCCAAAGCGATATCCTGCATAACTGAAATCAGGCAGATAATAGGTTTTTGAAGTTAAAATTTTGGGTATTTCCTGCGCCAGTATTGAGTTTATAAAAAAGCCACAGGATATAAGAATGGCTTGGCGAATCATGGTTTTGTGGTTTTTGTGGTTAGTTAGTTTTTTTTTCACCGCAAAGGCGCAAAGTACTCAAGGAAAATTAAACTTTGCGTTCCTTGCGACTTTGCGGTGAATTTTTACAAGGATCGTTTGATCCCTATTTCAAGTCCGCGTAGTTCTGCTAAGCCTCTTAAACGGCCAATTGCAGAATACCCCGGATTTGTTTTTTTCTTTAAATCGTCCAGCATTTGATGTCCGTGATCAGGGCGCATTGGCAAAGTGCTGTTGTTTCTTTTTTCAACTTCCAAAATTGCTTTTACAACTTCGTACATATCCACATCGCCTTCTAAATGATTTGCTTCGTAAAAGCTTCCTTCTTCATCGCGTTGTGTGCTTCTCAAGTGAATAAAATTCATTTTATCACCGTGACGTCTTACAATTCCAGGCAGATCATTATCAGCACGAACACCGTAAGAACCTGTACACATTGTAAATCCGTTTGATGGAGAAGGAGCAGCATTCATTAATTCCATCAAATCTTCTTCAGTACTTACCACTCTTGGTAAACCTAAAATTGGGTAAGGAGGATCGTCTGGATGAATCGCCATCAATACGCCCTTGCTTTCAGCAACTGGAATAATTTCTTTTAAAAAGTGAAATAAATTGTTCTTTAATGCTTGTCTATCAATATGATTATAAGCACTTAAGGTTACCAAGAAATCTTCCACTGTATAAGCTTCTTCGGCACCCGGAAGTCCAGCCAGAATGTTCTGTTGCAATTTAATTTTATCTTCTGGAGTCATGGCTTCAAAATAGCTTTTTGCCTTTTGTTTCTGTTCTTCAGAATATTCGTTTTCTGCGCCTGGTCTTTTCAAAATAAACAATTCAAAAGCAGCAAAAGCATTGATATCAAAACGTAAAGCTTTTGAACCGTCTTCAACTGTATAAGACAAATCTGTTCTTGACCAATCTAAAACAGGCATAAAGTTGTAGCAAACGCATTTAATGCCACACAAAGCCAAATTGCGAATGCTTTCTTTATAATTTTCAATATATTGAAGATAATTTCCAGTCTGTTTTTTAATGTCTTCGTGAACCGGAATACTTTCTACAACCGACCAAGTCAATCCAGAAGCACCTTTTTTAGGATCACCGTTTTCGTGTTCGATTTCAACTTTTCGTTTAATGATTTCGTCAATGCTCCAAACCTCTCCGTTTGGAATATGGTGTAAAGCCGTTACAATTCCGGTCGCTCCGGTTTGTTTGATATCTTGTAAAGAAACAGGATCATTTGGTCCGAACCATCTTAATGTTTGTTCCATGTTTTATGTTTTTTTTATTTCCTGCAAGGTTTTCAAAACCTTGTAGGTTTAAATTAGTTGTTTTTATAAATTACATACCTACAAGGTTTTGGAAACCTTGCAGGAGAGATTGGACTAACTCTTAAATACTTGTTGCGGCAAATCCGCCGTCAACTTTTAAGATTGTTCCCGTTACGAATTTTGACATGTCGCTGCATAAAAATAAAAGCGCACCGTCAATATCTTCTGGAGTTCCAAATCTTCCCATTGGCGTATGATCAATGATTTTTTCACCTCTTGGAGTCAGTTTTCCTTCTGGGGTCAATAGTAAAGCACGATTTTGTTCACCAATAAAAAATCCAGGAGAAATAGCATTTACACGAAGACCTTCGCCATATTTTTGAGCCAATTCAACCGCCATCCATTGTGTGAAATTATCAATCGCTGCTTTAGAAGCCGAATAACCTACAACTCTTGTTAAAGGTCTTTGTGCCGATGCCGATGAAATGTTGATAATATTTCCTGATTTCTGTTTAGCAAAAAGTTCCGCAAAAACCTGAGTAGGAAGCATGGTTCCAATAATGTTCAAATCGACCACTTTTTGCAGATCATCACTTTTCATGTCATAAACAGCTTGGTCTGGTTGAATTGTCGCGCCTGGCATATTTCCGCCAGCAGCATTGATTAGAATATCAAGACGTCCGTATTTTTCAACAATAAAATCTTTGGCTTTTTCTAATTCTTCTTTGTTTAAAACATTGGCTTGAACAGCAAAACCTTTTCCGCCATTTGCTTCAATGTCTTTTACTGTATTTTCGGCTTTTTCTAAAGATTGAGAAACGATTCCGACCACAACACCTTGCTGCGCCAAAACATTTGCAAATCTGCTTCCTAAAACACCAGCGCCACCTGTTATTAATGCAATTTTTCCTTTTAAATTAAATATCGAATCCATTTTAATTTTAAATTTTCAATACTTTAAATTCCAAATTCCAATTTGGAAATAAAGCACATTTTTATATAATTAATTTTTACTTTTTTGATTTAATTAGCCTTTTAGTTCAAACTGAATTTGGAATTTGGGTTTTCAAATTTGGAATTTACTTTCTGATAGTTTCTATCAGATCCAAAACCCTTTTAGTTTCTTTTTCAATTGTCTCATAAGCGCCGTATTCCATTACTTCTTTGCTAATTAATTTGCTGCCCATTCCAATAGCAGAAACCCCAGCATTAAACCAAGTTTCAATGCTTTGTCTCGTAGTGTCAACACCTCCAGTTGGCATAAAAATTAAATCAGGGAAAACATCTTTTATGGCACTCATAAAATCTGATCCTAAAATATTTCCAGGAAAAAGTTTAATGAATTTTATTCCGGCATTTTCAGCTGCAATAATTTCTGTTGGCGTCATGCATCCTGGAGCGTACAAAACTTCTTTAGCAATTGAAAACGAAGCAATTTCAGGAACAAATCCTGGGCTTATAAAAAAGTCAGCTCCTTCTAAATAATAGGTTTCAGCTTGTGCTAAATTTTTGATAGTTCCAATTCCTAAAAGCATTTCAGGCATTTCAGCATTTCTGATCTCCACTAATTTTTTGAAGTTTGAAAGCGCTTCAGGGCCACGGCTTGTATATTCCACAGCTCTAATTCCTGCACTGTAAAGCGTTTTTAAAATGGCAATACTTTTACTTTCGTCAGCATTAAAATAGAGAGGAAGCATTCCTTGTTTTAAAATAACATCGATAGAGTTCTGAATGGTACTCATTACTTATATTTTTACTTTAATAACAATTTTTTTCAATGGTCCGCTTCCAATCATTGCAGAATGCACATCTTCTGGAAACAGAATTGTAAATTGATTTTCTTTTATTTCAAAAAACATATCTGGTTTGTCATGAAAGAAACGAACATCTCTTTCGTCACTATAATCTCCATTTGGGCTGATGCATTTTTCTCTAGGTTTCCATGCAAAAGTTTCTGGGCCAATTATAGAAATCTGGATATCGATGTTTTTGTCGTGGCACTCAAAACCTTTAATACTTTCTTCTCTCGTGCTTCCTTCGCCAACAATTACAATTAGTTTTAAACCTTCGCCAATTTCATATGCTCCTTCTTCAAGATTGGCAATGTCATTTTGGTTTACATAATCAAAAGCTTTTTTGAAATTTGGATGCAGACCATAGTATTTTGCTGCATTATGCAATGAGTCTATTATCATTTTGTACGGTTTTTATTTTGGTTTTTTAATGTTATGTGTATATTTGCGTGTGCGTACACGGTGTTTTACAAATGTATGCAAAATGTGATGTAAAACAACTTATTTGTGATAAAATAAATTAATTTTACCTCACTACTTTTATATTTTTAACTTAAAAAGAATCAATATCATAACAATAAAAAAAATTGCCGAATTAGCGAATGTCTCTGCTGGAACAGTAGACAGGATTATACACAAACGCGGACAAGTGGCGCAGGAAACTGTTGACAAGGTGAATGCCATTATTGAAGAGTTTGGTTATACGCGAAATATTCTGGCAAGCAATCTGGCATTGAACAAGAAATTTCATTTTGCCGTTTTTCTTCCAAAATCTGAAACTTTAGAGTATTGGAAAAGTCAGGCAGATGGTATTGAAAAAGCGGCTTTGGAGTTCAGCAAATTCGGAATCGTGTTAGATTATTTTTTCTACGATTATAATGTGGTGTCTTTTAAAGAAACGGTGCAGAAAGTAATGAAGTTTGAATGCGACGGTTTGTTATTTGCTCCAATTTTTTATGATGATTCAGTTCGGTTTTTAAAGGAGTACGAAAAGAAAAATATTCCAGTTGTTATGATCGATTCGAATATCTCTGAAGAAAATGAACATGCTTATGTGGGACAAGATGCTTTTCAGAGCGGATATTTGGCAGGAAGATTAATCAGTTTTGCAGTGAAAAATGAAAGACAGGTTCTAATTTTTAAAATCACCCGAGAGATTGAAAGTACTTCTGTGTATCAGCAGCGTATCAAAGGATTTTACTCTTATTTTGAAGATCATAATGAATTGACTCATTTTAAATTCTCAGAAGTGACATTAAAAGATTCGGGAATCGATCAGCTGAATTTGGAAATGTTTTCTGGAGTAAACAGTGTTTTTGTACCCAATTCGAGAGCTTACATTGTGGCCGATTTTTTAAATAAAAACAATATAAAAGGTGTTCGAATTATTGGTTTTGATTTGCTAAAGGAAAATATAGAATACTTAAACAAAGGTGTAATTGATTTCTTAATCAATCAAAGGCCAGAAGAACAGGGCTATTTAGGAATTAATTATTTGTATAAAAAATTAGTTCTTCAAGAAGAAACTGAAAAGACACATTATATTCCGTTGGAGATTATTTTGAAGGAGAATTATTTTCCTGTTAGGAAGTAAACTTTATAATTATTATACCTGTCAGGTATTGTTACACAATTACAAATGGTTTGATATCATAGCCCGTGGTTTCAACCACGGGAACGTAATAATGTGTAATATCAATTCGTTTCCCGTGGTTGAAACCACGGGCTATATTTAAAAACTTTGCGTCTTTGTGCCTTAGTGGCAAAAAAAAATCACTTTTTAACCTTTACAATCAAAGGATTATTAATCTTCTCCGCAAAAGAACTCAAATATTTTTCCCATTCTTGTTTAGTTTGAAACGGACTTCCTTTTTTCCATCCAAAACCAACGTAATAAATAGCTTTGTTGTTTTTGACAGCAATATTTCCGTATAGATTACTTAAGTCTTTTTCGTCTGTTACATGATTGTCAAAACTTAATAAAGTGTTTTTTGGAGCTACAAGACCAATTCCAATTTCAGAATCGTCGATTGGCTCCCAATAACTCAGCCAGCCTTCTTTTACATTTGTGCCAATAGTTCCTTTTTTCTCATGAAGCGTTAATCCAGCAGCAATTTCTTTAGTTCCTGTAATATTGATTTCAAAACGAGAAAGCTGACTTCCGTAATCTAAACTGATTAATTTAGATTCTGTTATTTTATTGCCTTTTGCATCCCAATCTGCATAAGTCAAAATAAAGCTCGTTCTGATTGGACCTGTTGTAATGGTTTTCCAGCTGATGAAATTTTTAGAAAAATAATATTTTCCATCAACATTTACGGCTATTCCGCCCACACCGCGGCTGTCACCTACGTGAAAGTTATCCAAACCTTCGCCGGTATCTTTATGATACGTTCCTGTTCCGTTAGTGGCTTTTTCGTACCATTTATTAATAATCGGATAATCGACTCTTTTTAGCCAAGCATCGATTCCGCTGGTTAGAGTTCCGCCGGGAATTTTATCTTCCACCATTTTTTGAGCTACAGGACCGTAAGTTCTAAAAGCGACTTTGTTGTTTTCCCAAGCGTAGTCGTCTGTACGTTCAGGAACAAAGCGAGAATAACAGCTAGCTACTTTTGAAGCATTAGGATTTGTGCTAACCAATACTTCAAAATCCTGTTTTGAAGAAGCTTTAATTTTTGGCTGAAAAAGCAATACATCTGCTTTTCCGTCGCCATCGTTATCTACGGTTTGAGTTTCTAAAAATGCATTTCCATTTTTTACAACATACTCTTCGAGTTTAGCATTGGCAGCTAATCCAAGAGACTTTTTAGTTAATTCTATGGTTTCAAATTCTCTGTCAACTTTTAAATGGTTGGTAATAGTGATGGTTTTATTCTGAGAAAAAGCAGCAAAATTGGCTGTCAGAATGGTTATGATAAAAAGATGTTTTTTCAAAATTCTGTGGGTTTTAATATTTTAAAAAATAGGTTTGATAGGATTATAAAAGTACAAATCAAAACTTAAACGAAAATACAGAATAGGAGTAATTCTGTACAGAAACTTGAAAATGAACAGAAAAGCTTTGAAAATGAAATAGATTATTTTTCGTAATTTACATTTCCTGATTTTACTTCAGGAGGAATTTATAACTAAATGAAAATCAACAGAAATGGTTAAATGTATTATTTTCGATTGTGACGGAGTTTTGGTCGATACAGAGAAAATCGGTAACGGAATATTGCTGGAAATGGCACAAGAACATGGATTTGAAATGGAATTGGAAGATGCGTACCGTCATTTTAATGGCCGAAATCTAAAAGATTGTTTCAGACACATTGAAGAAGCAATCGATCAGAAACTTCCTGAAAATTTTGAAACAGAATATCGCGAAAAGAGTTTTGAAGCTTTTAAAACTCAAGTTAAACCAATGAAAGGCATTGTAGATTTTATCGAAAATATTGAAAAATTGAAAATTCCGTATTGCGTTGCATCAAGCGGACCAGTAGATAAAATTCGTTTAAATCTTGAAGTAGCAGGACTGTTGGATAGATTCGAAAATAAAATATTCAGTTCGTATCAAATTGGCAGCTGGAAACCAGAACCTGGAATATTTCTTCATGCGGCTGCAGTAATGGGATTTGAAGTAAAAGATTGTATTGTGGTTGAAGACAGTAAGGCTGGTGTAAAAGCTGGCGTAAGTGGCGGATTTAAAGTGTATGGTTTTGCAAATGGCTTTAATAACGAAGATTTACAAGAAGAAGGAGCAGAGCTTTTTAGTTCGTATGAGGATTTGAGTGAAAAACTGGGAATCTAAGTTTTGTTTCAAGTTTCAAGTTAAACCCGACAGGTTTTTAAAACCTGTCGGGTTTCTTGTATGACAAAGTTTAATTTTCTAATTGATACATTTTCTAATTATCAAATTCTTCTATTAAAATGTAATTTGTTGCATTAAAGTAAAAATTTATATATTTGAGTTTCGATATTCTCTTTTTTGGTTTGATAATAATGAATAATTGTTATTGTTACATTTAAAAAGAAATGTTTTTTGCCCTAAAGAATGATTTTTCCCAAAGAGTCCTTTTTAGAAAGTGATTTCCCAAAGTCGCTGCATTAACCTACAGACTGTAACAAAATGACGAAACTTAAAATCAAGATTTTATTTCTATCACTTTTATTTATTTCTCCAATTATCAATTCTCAAATCAAAAAGATTGGAGTTCCTTTTATAGCCAATTATAGTCCGAAAGATTATAAAGCAGCATCAGAGAATTGGGATGTTTTACAAGATTCTAAAGGTATGATGTTTTTTGCCAATCATTTTGGAATCATGCAATTCGATGGTGTGCGTTGGGGCATTGTGACACAGCCAGAAAACCGCAGTATGGTTCGCTCTATGGCGATTGATCAAAATGATAAAATCTATGTTGGCGCTCAAGGCGATTTTGGCTTTGTGATTCGGCTTCCAAACGGACAGTATCGATATAGTTCTTTCGTAAAAATGCTCCCTAAAGCGGCTCGAAATTTTGGAGATGTGCTTCATACGATCATTCGAAATGGTGAAGTGATTTTTTTCTCCTACGAAAGAATTTTTATCTATAAAAGCAATCAAATAAAAGTTATAAATGCAAAAACTTCTTTTGATGATTTCTTCGAAGTAGGAAAAGAAATTTATGTTTCGGATAATGAAAAAGGCTTACTAAAGCTAAAAGGCAATGCGTTAATCCCTATAGAAAATGGCCAGCAGTTTGTTGGAATGCAGGTTAGAAAGATTTTTCAAACGAAAAAAGACTTTTTATTATTCACTCAAAAAAATGGCCTTTTGGTTTTTGACGGGAGCCAAATTAAACCATTTGTAACAGAAGTAGATCATTTGTTAAAGCAGAATCAGATTTCGGCAGGAATTCAGCTCTCTGATGGATATTTCGGAATTGGAACCCGTCAATCTGGATTGATAGTTATAGATAGTGAGGGTCATTTGATTCAGCATATTGACAAACAAATGGGACTTCAGAATGAGTATGTAACTAATTTTAGAATTGATAAAGAAGAAAATTTATGGGTGACGCTCAAAGGGGGGATTTCATTAGTTCAGATTTCTTCTCCTTTATCTAAAATTATTGATGGTACTAATTCTGAAACCAAAATTTATTGCAGTCAGATTTACCAAAATAAATTATATATCGGTACAGACAACGGTTTATTTTGGCTGAATTGGGAAGCTTATAAAAGCGGAAAAAGAGAAAACGTAAGCTTTCAGCATATTTCTGGAATGTCTGAAATGGTTTGGAATGTGGGTGTTTTTGGAAATTCGTTGCTGGCTTTTGAAAAAAACGGAATATTCGAAATCAGTGGAAATTCCGCGAAAGCGTTAGCCAAGATTGATGGCGCTTGGCAGGGAATTTTAATTCCGAATCATCCTGATTTATTGCTTGTTGGCGGTTATACGGGATTGTATCTCTTGAAGAAAATTAATGGTTCTTGGGTTTTTCAGCATCGAATAAAAGGTTTTGAAGAAAGCAGCAGAATTATGGAAACCGATAAACAAGGAAACATTTGGATTGCGCACGGATACAAAGGAATTTATAAACTCAAATTCAATGCAACATTTGATTCTGTTGTTGATATTCAATTTTATAATGATAAAAATGGTTTTCCTTCTAGTTTGTTTTTGAATACTTTTAAAGTCGATAATCAGATTTTGTTTGGCACAACAAAAGGCGTTTATAGACAGGATGTGTCTTCGAAAAAAATGATTCCAGATCCAGTTTTTAAAAAATATTTGGGGTTAGAAAATCATATTCGATTATTGAAACCAGATCAGCAGAATAATATCTGGTACATTTCTGGCGAAAATACTGGAAAAATGAGCAGACAGAAAAATGGAAGTTTTAAGATTGAAGAACTACCTTTTCGAAAGCTTGGATATTTGTATGTTCCAGGTTTTGAAAATATTCAGACTACAAAAAGCGGTGATGTCTTTTTTGGTACGCAAGAAGGGCTGATTCATTATAGCGCCATTAAAAACAAGAAATATCAAACAAAATATAAAGCTGTTATTTCTGAAGTAAAATGTATTTTTCCGAAAGATAGCTTGTTGTTTTCTAGCCGTTATGATGTTCTGCCAAACAAAACGGGATCTATAAATGATAAACTTTCAATCGTACTTTCATATTCTAATAATGCGCTTCATTTTTCTTTTGCATCGCTTTGTTTTGAAGACGCCGATGCAACGAAGTATGAATATTGGCTGGAAGGTTTCGAACCAACTTGGTCAGATTATAGTCTTCAGACCGAAAAAGAATATACCAATTTGCCTGAAAACGAATATGTTTTTCACGTAAGAGCAAAAAATATTTATGATGTGGTTAGCGAAGAAGCGGTTTTTAGATTTGAAGTTTTGCCACCTTGGTATAGAACTTTTTGGGCTTACTTGTTTTATTTTGCGCTTTATAGTATTGTAATTTATTTAATTGTGAGATATCAGAAATCTGTTGCTGAACGTCAGCGCCGTCAATTAATAGAGAATCAGGAAAAAGAATTGCTTCGAAGCCGTGCAGAACTTAATGAACAGAAACTGACATTGGAACAGAAGAATATGGAGATTGTTCGAGAGAATCTTCAAACGACCATAAATCTTAAAAATGCTAAAGTAGCTTCAAATACGGTCAATTTGATTCATTTAAATGAAATTTTACTTTCAATTAAAGACTTGATAGGACAAATCGATAAGAAAAACGATCCAAATGTAAACTTCAGTCTTCTGACGAAAATCAATAAATTGATTGATCACGAATTGCAAGGAGACAAACATTGGAATGAGTTTGAAGAAATCTTTAATCAGTTGCATGACAATTTTATGCAACGATTAAAATCGACTTATCCAGAATTGACTCCTCGTGATATGCGTTTGTGTGCTTATCTGCGAATGAACTTTAATACAAAAGAAATTGCTCCGCTTTTAGGAATTTCTGTTCGTGGTGTTGAAGATACCCGTTATCGCATTCGAAAAAAATTACAGCTTCCGTCAGATGTGAACATCACCGAATTCATTCTTAATTTTTAATTTTTCTCGTAAAAGTGAAATCTGAAGTGATTTTATGCATTTCATCGATGATTTGTTACATTTCTTCGATAGTACCGTAGTCAAACCGTACTCCAAAATGTAAGTCTAGCCTGATTTTTTAGTTAATATTGCCCTATTGTTGTCGGAAAATAAATCTGTTTTTTAAAAAAGCAGTATTTATTGAAGAAATAACATTTACTAACTAAAACCTATTTAAAAATGAAGGAAAATGACTTTTTTTTCGGCCGACCACCGAAAAGCAATTCTTATTTATTTAAACAATTTTGTGTAGCGGTTTTATTCTTGCTGCTGCCATTTGTCAAAACCCAAGCCCAATGTAACACGCTTGTTTGGTCAGATGAATTTAATGGCACAACAGTAGATTTAACCAAGTGGCAAAGTATTTCAGGAAACGGATGCCCGTCGCTCTGCGGATTTGGAAATGCTGAAGCACAGCGCTACGATCCTAATCAAGCGACAATTGTAAAAGAAGGTGCAAACAGCTATTTGAACATTCAGGCAAAATATGAGCCGAATGCTTCCTTTCCAGATCAGCCGTACGCTTCTTCAAAATTAACAACAGAAGGAAAGTATTCTTTGAAATACGGAAGAGTTGAAGCTCGTATGAAATTATCTAACGGGCAAGGAGCGTGGCCAGCTTTCTGGATGCTTCCTGTTAATGGAAACTGGCCGTATACTGGAGAAATTGATATTATGGAGGCCAAACACAGAAATCCGCAATCTGTAGATGGAACAATTCATTATGATGGAAATGGATATCATTTTACAGGTAGAAGCTATAGTTCTCCAACAGATTTATCTTCAGATTTTCATGTCTATGCAGTAGAATGGGGACCAAATTATATTAAATGGTTTGTTGATGATGTTTTATTTCATACAGCAACGCCAAATACGACAGTTAACGGCGGATGGCCTTTTAACGATAGTCAGTTTTATATCATTTTAAACCTTGCTGTTGGTAGTGCAGGAACGCCTTATACCAGTGTAAATGGAGCTGGAGTAGCGCCAGTTCCGGGTGATTTCCCAGCAAAATTACAAGTCGATTATGTTCGTGTTTACGATGGGAGTTTTAAATATGCGGTAACAGGCGATAACAAAGTGTACCAAAATGAAACTAGTAAAACCTATTCTGTAAATGCAATTGCGGGGGCGACCTACAACTGGACTGTGCCAGCAGGAGCAACAATTGCATCAGGGCAGGGAACAAATTCGATTACTGTAAATTGGGGAACTTCTGGTGGAGATGTTTCTGTAGCTGCTACAGTTTCAGGTTGTAATGTTAATACTTATAAATTGGCGGTTACAACAGAAGCTGCTTTGCCAGTCGAAAAAATACATGAAGATTTTCAAAGCAATCGAAATGTATTGTATCCTGTAAAAACGGGAGTCTTGACAGAAGCCGTTGCGAATCCTTCTGCAACTGGAATTAACACATCGGCTTTGGTAGGGAAATATGTTCGAAATTCAAGCGAATTGTATGATGTTTTGAATATCAGAAACGTAACTATCACTAATGCGAATGATTATGTTTACGGAAGAAAAAGACTTTCGTTTGATATTTATACTTCGGCGCCGGTTGGGACAAAAATTTCAATGCAGCTGGAAAATAGCAACGTAACGACAGCAACCAATTATCCGTCAGGAAGACATAGCGGTTTTAAAGCTACTACAACAGTTCAGAACAAATGGGAAACGATTGAATTTGAATTTGAAAAAGTAATCGATCCAAATACGAGTGCTTTGGCTATCAATAACGTAGTGATTCTTTTTGAATCGAATTCGAATTCGGGAGCGACGTATTATTTTGATAATCTGCTGACAAAAGCAGCACCAGAAAAGCCAATTATTGCAACAGATGTTCTGCAAAATTATGATGGAGCAAATAAAATTATAAAAGGAACTACGACAGGAACATATTCTGTTGTGGCAAATCCGGGTTCTAATTCTGTTAACTCATCTGCAAATGTGGCGAAGTATGTTCGAAATGCATCAGAACAATACGATGTGCTTTTCTTTAATACGCAAACATCGATTGAAGATGCTGGTTTATTTAAAAATCAGACGAATAAAATCATGATCGATGTCTATACAACAGCACCAATTGGTACGGTTGTAAGCATGAATTTTGAAAACAGCGCCACTTCGCTTCCAGCAAATTATCCGACAGGAAGAAATAGTAATTACGTAGCCATTACAACCAAACAAAACCAATGGGAAACATTAACTTTTTACTATAATTCCAGTCCGGATGCTGGAACTTCAAACTTAGCAGTGAACCAAATGGTTTTATTGTTTAATTCTGGATCGTTTACAAATGATACATACTATTTTGATAACATCAGAATTGGCTCAACCAAACTTCCAGATACTTTTACGGCAGGTGTAGTGTATGAAGATTATCAAACGATTCACAATATTACATTTAGAGATGCAATTGGAACTTATACAGCAAACACAGCAAATCCAAATGCAAGCGGAATCAATACTTCTTCTAATGTTGGAAAATACGTTCGTAAATCGATTGAATTGTATGATAATTTTTCATTCAACACGACTCTAAACAACATTGGAGATTTTAAAGCAGGAACAAAAAAATTCGCGATGGATGTTTACACTTCTGCGCCAGTTGGATCAATCATTTCTTGGCAGGCAGAAAGCAGCGCTTCGGTTCCGTCCAATTATCCTGTTGGAAGACACAGTATTTATCAGGGAGTTGTAAAACAAAGCAATGCTTGGCATACTATTACTTTTACGTATGTAAGTACGCCAGATGCTTCGACGCCAGATACTGATGTAAACCGTTTTGTTTTCTTGTTTGAACCAGGAACTAATTCTGGAAACACTTATTATTTTGACAATTTAAGAGCTTTAAATTTAGTGTCTACAGAAACTCCGGCAGGATTGCCTTCGCCTTGGATTAGTACCGATTTAGGTGCAGTTACGCCAGCAGGAGAAGCGACACACTCAAGCGGAACTTATACCGTCAAAGGAGCAGGAAATGATATTTGGGACACAAGTGATCAATTTCAATTTGTGAATCAGCCAATTACGGGAGATGCTGAAATTATTGCTAAAGTAAATTCGTTAACCAACACTAACACTTATGCAAAGGCAGGTGTAATGTTCCGTGAAACACTTACAGCAACTTCAAAACATGCTATGACAGATGCAAGCGCTGCAGCAGGAATTGAATTTTTAACTCGCGATACTACTTCGGGAGCAACGACTGCTACGGTTACAACAGGAGCAGCTCCAAAATGGGTTCGTTTGGTAAGATCTGGAAATGTATTTACTTCTTATGCTTCTGATAACGGAACTACATGGACACAAGTTGGAACACCAAAAACAATTGCAATGGCGAACACAATTTATGTGGGAATGGCAGTTACATCTCACGCTAACGGAACATTAGCAACAGGAGTTTTCAGCGATGTAACGGTTAGAAATATTACAGCGAACCCGAATGTGAATTTAGCTTTAGGAAAAACAGCAACAGCTTCTACAGAAGAAAATGTAACGCTTTCTGCTAGTAAAGCTACAGACGGAGATGGCGCAGCATCAAGATGGGCAAGTTCTTTTGCTAATGCTACAGAATGGATTTATGTTGATTTAGGAAGCAGCTATACTCTTAACCGTGTGGTATTAAAATGGGAGGCAGCTTATGCAACGCAATACAAAGTGCAGTTGTCTGCAGATAATGTTTTTACAGAAAGTGAAACTATCAATACGCAAACAGCAAGCGATGGCGGAACTGATGATTTAGCGGTAAGCGGAACAGGAAGATATCTGCGTATTTTATGTACAGCAAAAGCTTTGGCTCCTTACGGATATTCATTGTATGAAATTGAAGCTTACGGATCTTCATCAACAGCTAGAATGGCTTTGAATGTTGAAGAAGAACCTCAAACGGAAGAAGCTGTTTTTGCAGTCTATCCAAATCCGACGAATAATTATGTTCAAGTTTCATCTCCTGAGAACTTAGACAATAAAGTGATTACCATTTATGACAACACAGGAACTTTGATTTTACAGAACAAACCTCAAGGAAATGAAAGCGTAATTGACGTAAGTAAACTTCGTAGAGGAATTTATATTCTAAACTTCAAATCAGATCAAAAAAACTGGACTAAGAAGCTGATTAAGAAGTAATTTTTAAATCCGTTGGGTGCAATTTAACGAAATGCCAATTGCACCTAACGGATTATTTAGTCATTAATTTGAAAATGGCTTTGGTTTAAAATCTATTTATTAATCCCAAATTATTTAAATATGAAAAAAATTAGACTTCAAAGATTTTCTTTATTGACAGCACTCTTTTTAGTGTTTTCAAGCCTGACGCATGCTCAAGGGCCTGTGCCATTTACAATTAGTAATAATTCCACTTTCGCAGACAGCGATCTTTATGTGGCGATTGTCGGAATTGACTATACCACAGGAAACCATGTTTGGGTAAATGCCAAAACAAGTCAGGTTTTGCCAATGAATGCTTCTTACAATACCGTTACAGGACCAACTTATGGCGGAAATACAGGTCCGGGGCAAAACTCAAAATACGCAGCCTGTTTTACCAAGCTGAGTGAAATTCCAAACAAAACTTTCACTTTACCTTTAATTGCAGGTTGTAGAGTTTTTATTTCTAAAGGCTCTCAATTGTATTTTTACTTTTTCGGTGCCAGCGGTGCGCCCTCGGGATATGCATCGCCAAATCCGCAGAATGCTACAGATCCTAATCAGGGAATTTTGTATGAAATGATCGAATTGACTAATAATCAATACGGTTTCTTCGGAAATCCAACAAGAGTAGATTCATACAAATATCCAATGGGATTGGAGCTGTTAGGCGCAAACGGCTACCAAAAGAAAGTAGGCGATTTGAAAAAACACGCTGATATTGTTGCCGCTTTTAAAGCGAATGTTCCAGCAGAATTTCAAGGTTGTGTAAACGATGCAACGGGAGAAATTACGGCTCCATCTAAAACTCCAGCTTATGCTGAAGGATCAGGGCCATACGCCAATTATTTAAAATCGTATATCGATGCCATTTGGAACAAATACAAAAATGAAGATTTGATCTTTTATGCAGGAGATGCAGGAGTTTTTAAAGGAAGAGTTATTGGAGAACAATTAGAAATGGTGGGACAATCTGGAGCTTTTATTGGAAGAACTGGACGCGTTCAAAACCGACCAACTACGCAAGAAGCTCTTGAAGGAAAAGGTGTTTTGGATAGAAGATTGGTTGATGGAGATTTGGATTTAGTAATTCAGGCACAATTGACAGCCGCAATTAATCGACATGTTGTAAATACTACAACGGCAAATCCAGGACAGCAGAATTGGTACGATGCATCAAAATATTATCAGACAAACCCAACCAATCATTATTCTAAATTTTGGCATTTGCCAGGAATTAATATTGATAATTTGGCTTACGGATTTGCGTATGATGATGTTGCAGATCAATCGCCGTCGCTTCATTCGCCACAGCCAACCAAAGTTATTGCAACATTTGGGGGGTATTACGGACTTACAACGCCTACGGTTCCAGCTACAACAGATGTTATTACAGTTTATAAAGATTGCAATTATACAGGATTTTCAGGAGGCTTGACAATTGGAGATTACAATCTGGCTCGTTTAAATTCTTTAGGAGTTTTAAACGATGATATTTCTTCACTAAAAATTACTCAAGGTTATCAAGCGATTTTATATCAAGATGATAATTTTGGCGGAGCTTCAACAGTAATCAATTCTGATAATTCTTGTTTGAATACGACTTGGAATGATAAAGTGAGTTCGATTAGAATTATTGCAAACGGAACGACAACTTTAGGAAATCAGACTTTCTTTCTTCAAAACAGAAATAGCGGTTTATACATGGACGTTTGGAATTCTAGCATGTCAAATGGAGCAGGAATCAATCAGGGAGCTTTGAATTCTGGAAACAATCAGAAATTTACTTTTACGCATTTAGGCGACGGAATGTATAAAATCATTGCTAATCATAGTGGTATGTCAATGGATATCAATAATTTCAATAAAGCCAATGGTGCAAGAGTAGAACAATATCCATACAATGCAACTACAAATCAGCAGTTTATTTTAGTTTCTACTGGCGATGGTTATTACAAAATTGTTGCTCGTCACAGCGGAAGAATTGTTGAGGTAGCAGGAGCAAGTACGGCTTCTGGCGCAATTGTGCAACAATGGGATAACAACAATCAGACTTGTGGACAATGGAAACTAGTTCCAGCAACATCTTCTCAAACTTCCATTTTAATTCAAGCCGAAGATTATTCAGCCATGAGCGGAATTCAAGTTGAAGCGACTACAGATACTGGCGGAGGATCAAATGTTGGTTACACCGAAACAGGCGATTGGCTGGCGTATAACAGCATTAATTTCCCAACAACAGGTTCTTATTTAATTGAATACCGAGTAGCAAGCGCAGTTACAGGCGGAAGATTATCTGCAGATTTAAATGCTGGAGCCATCGTTTTAGGAAATGTTGATATTCCGAATACAGGAGGATGGCAGAACTGGCAAACGGTTTCGCAAACCGTAAATGTAAATGCGGGTGCATATAATTTCGGAATCTACATTCAGAATACCGGAATGAACATTAACTGGATTAAAATCACAAAAGTGGCAGGAACAGCTAGAATGGTCGCAACTGAAACAGTAGAAGAACCAGAAGAAACGGTTTTAAATGTGTATCCAAGTCCAGTTGAAAACACCCTTTTTGTTACGACAGATCTTTCTGGAGGAACTGCAAAAATTGTGGATTCTCAAACGGGATCTACTGTAGTTTCACAAAAAATCAATAATAATAGTTTTGATGTTTCGCACCTCAGAAAAGGAATCTATTTTATAGTTTTTGAAAAAGACGGCAAACAAACAATCAAGCGATTCATAAAGAAATAGTTTTAAAAAGTGATCTCAGGCTTTAGAGTTTAGATGCTAATTTAGGTAGTGTTAGTTCTACGAAATTAGATTTCAAATTAAATCTAAAATCTAAAGTCTGAAATCTAGAATAAAAAATATACAACTCAAATAACCGTCCCATGTTTACGAGTTTATTAATCTATTAAAACAATTATTATGAAAAACAATTACCGAAGAATGCTGCAGAAATGCATGATTATTTTAATGCTGGGTGTTTTTAATTTTTTGGCAGCCCAAAAGAAAGTTGTCGCTTATGTCCCAAATTGGGTTGATTTAAATGCTTTTTCTAGTACAATTCAGTACAGTAAATTGACGCATATTAATATTGCGTTCGAAAATCCTGATGCCAATGGTTACTTAAGTTTTAATTCAGGAAGTAATGCTATTATCAATGCGGCGCACGCGCAAAACGTAAAAGTTTTTGTATCGCTTGGAGGAGGTTCAGTTTCAGAAGGCGGCGCAATTCGCGACAATTATTTTAATCTGATTACGCCAGCAAACAGAACGGCTTTTATCCAGAAAATCTACGATTATGTGGTGGCTCACAATTTTGATGGAGTAGACGTTGATTTGGAAGGTCCAGCAATTAATGGAGATTACGGCGGATTTGTAATCGCTTTGGCTAATAAATTGCATGCCAATGGAAAATTGATTTCAGCAGCGCTTTCAGAAGGATATGGTGGTGCCAATGTACCTTCATCTACTTTTGCGGCTTACGACTGGATCAATATCATGGCTTATGATGCAACAGGGCCTTGGGCGCCAAACAATCCGGGTCAGCATTCTCCTTATAGCATGGCAGTAAATCAGTTTAATTATTGGACAGGAAGAGGATTGCCTGCTAGCAAAGCTATTATCGGACTTCCGTTTTATGGTTACGGTTTTGGAGCTTCTGCCAATCAGGGAATTTCTTATGCTAATATCGTAGCACAATATCCAGGAGCTGAAAACTTGGATCAGGTTGGAAATACAATTTATTATAACGGAATTCCAACCATTAAGCAAAAAACAACTTTTGCGATTCAGAATGCGGGAGGAGTTATGATTTGGGAATTGTCTCAGGATGCAACAGGAACTAAATCATTGTTGAATGCCATTAATCAGGTAATTACAGGAAGTAACCCTCCTGCAACTGGAACTACAATTCAGGCCGAAAATTACAATACAATGAGCGGTGTTCAAACCGAAGCAACGACCGATACAGGCGGTGGCTTAAACGTTGGATATTGTGATACAGGCGACTGGATGGCGTATTACAATATTAATTTCCCAACATCTGGAGCTTATGTAATTGAATACCGCGTGGCAAGTGCTGTTAACGGTGCCAGAATTTCTTCTGATTTAAATGCTGGAGCAATTCAACTTGGAGCTGTTAATGTGCCTAATACGGGAGGATGGCAGAATTGGCAAACGATTTCTCAGACGGTAAACGTAAATGCAGGAACGTACAATTTCGGAATTTACATTCAGGCTTCTGGTGCCAATATAAACTGGTTTAAAATTACTAAATCGGGTTCAACGGCAAGAGCAGCTGCACCAACTACAGAACAATCCATAGCAAGTTTGGAAGTTTATCCAAATCCAACCGAAAGTCAGCTTTACTTTAGCACAGAGGTTTCTGGCGGGAATGTAAATGTCATCAACACAGAAGGCGGCGCAACTGTTTTTTCTCAAACTGTAAACAATAACAGTATTGATGTTTCAACTTTAAAAACAGGAATTTATCTTATTTCGGTGGAAAAAAACGGAATAAAAACGGTAAGACGTTTTATTAAAAAATAATACTAACCCATTTGCCATAATGGTTTTAGATACATTAAATTTTAGGTTTTAATGTGATGAAAAGGTTGTCATTTTTTTGACGACCTTTTTTTTGTAGCGCAGAGTTCACAAAGGTTTTTCGCAAAGTTCGCTAAGGTTTTTTTAAGCTAAATTTTATAAAATAAAAAAGTTCACAAAGTTAAATTCATAAATCTTTGCGAACTTTGATTTGTAAAATCTTACTCAAAATACTCAGCGAACTTTGCGAAAAACCTTTGCGCTCTTTGCGTTAAAAAATGCATCTTGTACAGAAAAAAATCATTTCACGCTCTTAATCGTACCATTTTTCAAATTAACTGTAAAATGATCTGCTGGGACTTCATGCATAAATTTATTGAAGATGATAAGAAATAATTTCATTTGTTTCTGAAGCGCAGTGTCTTTCGAAAGATCAGCTTTAGAACCTTCTAAAAATAAATTTGACAAAACTTTGTATTCTTTTGCTCTTTGAATTCCAACATCGGCTAAAGCCAATTCATCTGCACTTCTAAAACGATAAAAATCTACCAGAAGATCATAACCAGACCAAGTGAAATTGTCTTTTTTGAGATTGTTCTGAGTTAAATTTTTTTCTGATTTAGCTTCGGCTTCATTCCATTCTTTCTGAAATTGATCTTTATTTTTAAGAATAAAATCAAAATCTTGATCTGATTGCATATTGGCTAAAACTAGTAAATCTTTCGCCGAAACATTCAATATAAAATCTTTGAAAGCAGAAGGCCAATCGTCTTTCAAGAATCGAAGTCGAACCAATTCTTTCAAATGAAAATCGGTAAAATCGTGATAGTTTTTCATTTTTAAAATATCAATATTCCAAATGTCTTGAGCATGCTGACTTTCTAGAAACTGATATTCCATTTTATACAAATCAAAAAGTTCGTTGTATCTCGGAACATCATCAATAGTAATGGTTTGAATATCTACAAGGTTATCTTTTTTGAAAGTCAATAGTTTGTAAGCTGGAATATAAGCCGCAAGCGATGGCGTTTGAATATTAACCAAAGTGTTTCCTTTTGCAGAAGTTCTAACTCCTGTGTCGTTGATGTGCATATGTCCGCCAAAATGAATTTTTAATCCTGCATCTGCAAAAACTTGTGCGACTTCTTCAACAGGAACACGGTTTAACTGCCATTTGTTAGGACCGAGCAATTCTTTTATTTCTGCGGAAGCGTCATCATTAAAATCAATCATAGGGAAATGACTGAAAGTGATTAAAGTTTTTCCTTGTTTTTTGGCTTCCGCCGAAATAGTTTCAACCCATTTTATGAGATGTTTTTTGTTCGAAAGCACGTTGTTATAACCTGTACTGGCTTCGCTGTAATTCTTAGAATCTTTTTCAGCAGAAGCATTTTTTTTCGGTATATAGACATTTCCGTCAATAGCCATCAGCCAAAGTCCGTCTATAGGTTCTACGACATAGCTAACGTCAGGGACTTCATAGCCTGACGCTACTTCGTATACGCGATTTGCCAATTTTGCACTTTCTAAAGCTTTTTCGAATGTATAATTTTCGCTTGAATAAGTAGAAAATGGAGTTGCCCAGAATTTGTATTTTTTATTCGGATGAAAACCAAAATCATGAAGTTGCTCTGTAATTCCTAAATAACCCATTTTAGCAATATCGGCCGTGACAACTACAGGCTGTTCGATGTTTAGATTTGGCTTATAAAGACCGTCTTTGCTAAAAATGGGCTGACTTTTACCATCTTTTCCTAAAAAATCTTCTTTTCCTGATTCTTGAGCAAAAGGGCCAACTGGATCATGGTTTCCAGTTGTAATGAAGAATTCTATTCCGTATTTTTTGGTGTATTGTTCTAATATTGAGGCTAATCCGCGAACGTGAATTGGCTGGCCATCATCTGTATAATCTCCTGGAAGTGCTACATATTTGATTTTTCGCTTTGCGATATCTTCTAAAGCGGCAATGAATGCAAAATAATTTTCATTGAAAATTCTGGTAGAATGTAGCTGAGACGACATGGTTCGCACCAAAACATATTCTCCCGTTTTCGGATTTAGAACGCCTTTGTAATCAGAGTCTGAAAGCTTGCCGAATAAGTCTTGTAAATGCACATCTGATAGAAATGCAATCTGCGTTCCGTTGAGGTTTTTTACTTTTTGTGCTGATGCTGTATTATTGAAGAAAACTAGGAGCACTAATATGTATAATATTGTATATCTTGAATTCATAGGTTTTGTTTTTTTACCGCAAAGAACGCAAAGGTTTCTCGGAGAGAACGCAAAGATTTTAAGTATGATTTATAAAATAAATAAGTTCACAAAGCTTTGCGAACTTTGCGTATCCCGATAGCTATCGGGATTGCGCCCTTTGCGGTTAAGAAAAAAATTAAGGCACTGTAATAGGATTATTTCTAACATAACTTCCGTCATCATATTTAATCTGATATGGCGAATTAAAGAACGTACTTGGCAGATAATAATCGGTTGTAATGATTTGTGCACCTGATTTTTTAGCAACTTCAAAATGAGAATAATCATTGGCGCGCGCTTCTTTGGTATCAGAATCGGCTCTTGTTCTTATTAAATATCCTTTTTTAACCAAATCTTCTATTTGTGGATCTTCAGAATTGTTTCTAAATAAAGCTGCAGCTTCAGGTTTTCCTGGTTCGGCGTTAATAAAAACGGCGCGTCCCTTAAGGGACGGATGATTCAATGCGTACAAATCTCTTTTTGCGCCGTTGTTATCTAATAAGAATAAGAATCGTCCTTTAGCTTCTTTTAAAGTCGGCCAATTGTTATTTAAAATCGCTTCTTCGAGTGTTTTATATTTCCCGCGAACCATGTCTGGCGTAATGAGTTTATCTTTTCCTAATTCTTTACGGATTACTTTGTCCATTTCGTCAAAAACAGCAACAGTAAAATCTTCTGGTTTTGTTCCGAAGAAATTGGCATCGCCATCTTTTGGTTCTAAAGTGATGAAAACAGGAACATGATTCGGATTGGCGTCAGACCATTTTTTTAATTCCTGAAGACAGATTTCGAAAGTGTAGCAAGAAGTCCTAAAATCGATATCTGGCATGTGAAAAACCTTAAACCCCGGTTTTTTCATTAATCCGTTTGGGTCGTAAGCTTCTTCAGATTTTGCAATGTCCAAACCTTTTGGGTGTGCATATTTTCCGCCTTTCGCGTCAGCAAAAATGTCAATTTCAAGATTGCGCAAACCTTTATTCAATTGATCAGTAATGCTAATGTGAGTGTATTGTAAACCTTTAAGCGAACGAGAAGTATCTCTAGCTTGAATAAGATTATATAAGTCGGTTTCGATCGCGTGACGATAGCTGTTATGTGATCCGATAACCTGAATTTGGTTAATTTTCAGATTGTCGTTTTGTGCTTGAACGCTAAAATTTATAGCGCTGGCAAATAATAATGTGAACAAAAATGGTTTCATGATTCTAAAATGTAATTAATGTTTGACTGGGGACGCATCAAAAGAAAATTGCATTTTTTGAAAGGGACTAAGTTAAAATCTGCGGTTGGTTTCTATGTTAGATTAAAAAAAAGAAATCGCAAAGACATTTCTATTTCTATCTTGAAAAAGTAGTATTAATACAACAAACGTGTTTATTTATTAATTTAAAGATAACCTTGACGCAAAAAGCATTGGCTTTTCATTTCCTTATTTTACGATAGTATAAAGCCCTGTAATTGCCGTATGAATAATCCTGAAATTTTTGAACTAACGTATAAACAATATTGGAAAAAGCTTAATGCCTTTTCTTATACGATGACTCAGGACAAAGACTTGGCGCAGAACATTGTTCAGGATGTTTTTGTGGATTTATGGGAAAGAAAAGAAGAACTGAATATTAATGCGATTGAACCTTTTTTGTTTCGCGCGGTTAAGAATCAGGTTTTCAAACATTACCAGAACAATCGTTTTGATAAGACGATTTTAGAAGAAAAATTCGAAGACTACATTATCGACAATTTTTCGACAATAGATCCAGAAGTGATGGATCTGCTTTATTCTCTATTAGACAAACTTCCAGAAAAAAGAAAAGAGGTTTTGTTGATGTATAAATTTCAAGACATGACAATCGACCAGATTGCTGAGGAACTTGGAATTTCTAAACAAACCGTAAAAAATCAGATTTCATCAGCTGTAAAACAACTTCGAGAAGGCTTAAAAGACTTGGCTTGGCTAGCTCCTTTCATTATTTTCAATCAAAAATTTTAAGATAACTTTCGCTTGATGTTTTCATAATATTTGGCGATAGTACGATTTCGTGATTCTGGTACTTATATAAAACAATAGTCTGTTAAGTGTAATTAGCAATTTTTGTTTTAACACATAGAAACATAGATTTTTCTTTTCAAAAAAGATAATTAAAAAAACTAGTTTTTACACATAGCCATACAACTATGATTATTTAAACTAGTGAAACGCCTTTAGCAAGCACTGAAAAACTATGATTCTATGTGTTGAAAAATTACACTAAGAGGCGGTAATAAGTATTATGATAAAAAGAATCAAACATAGTTTAGAATTTCTGCTGGATAAAAGTTCGCGAGGAAAGACTTCATCGGCAGAAGAAAATTTATTACATGATTTTGCTTTCAGCGAATATCAAAATTCAAAATGGGATAATGATTTTATGGGAAACCCTGAAATCGAATCTCAAAACATATATGACGAAATTCAGTTAAGAATAGGAAAGAAGAGATCTTTCCGTCCTTATTTAAAATATATAGCTGCTGCCAGCATTCTTTTTCTGCTTGGTTTAGGATTTTTCTTGAGACCAAATGTTTTAAACCAAAAACAAATCACATTTAAAACGTCATCGATTCCCAAATCTATCCAATTAAGTGACGGTTCGAAAATTTATCTGGCAGCAAATTCATCATTTCAGTATCCTGAAAAATTTAACGGTGATCAAAGAACGGTTTCTTTACTAAAAGGAAACGCGTTTTTTGAAGTTGCCAAAGACAAACAGCACCCTTTTATTATTCATTCTGGCGAAATAAAAACCAGAGTTGTAGGAACTTCTTTCCACATTCAATTATCAAAATTAAACTGTAAGGTAATTGTGGTAACTGGAAAAGTAAATGTTTCTGGAAAAGGGCAGAGTGTTGATTTAGTGCCAAACCAAGAAGCTTTATTTGAGTCTCAAAAATTGACGAAGCAAATGGCTGATAAAGCTTTTTTGGTGAATTGGTATAATCAAGATGTAACATTAGATCAAACTACTTTAAAACAAGTAATTGCCATTTTACAATATAAATACGGAGTTTCATTTGAGTATGATAATAAGCACGTATTAGCAACGCCGTTAACGGTATTCATTAAGAAGGACGCGACATTAGAAAATGTTTTGGAACAAATAAATTATATCACAAACCTAAAATTCAAAGTTTATGGCGAAATAGTAAAAGTGGATTAAAAACAAAAAAAGCAGTTGCGGGAACAACTGCTATTAATAATTAAGCATCGTAAAAACAATTACTTAAATCATGTATTTTAAACCTTCTTATTTAAATCTAAAGAGTTTTGTCTTTTTAGTTCTAGCTTTACTTGCCTTTCAGAGCGGTTATAGTAAAACTTTATTAAAAGAGTCAAAAGTAGCAAATAAAATAGAAAAAGCTACCCTTGTTTCTATTTTTTCAAAATTAACACAGCAGACCGATTACAAATTCAGCTACGGACAAGCTGTAATTGCTGATAATACAGCTTATGCAGTAAATTATAGCAGTGAGTCTATTACGGCAATTTTGAATGATCTTTCTAAAAAAGCCAATTTCAATTATAACATTAATGGGAAATTAATTTTAATTCAAAAAACGGCTGCGCCAAAAACAGTAAATACTAAAGCTGTTGACAGAATTAAAGTAAAAGGAAAAGTGGTTGACGAAAATAAACTGCCAATTCCGGGTGCGACAATTGCAGAAACAAGTTCGTCAAATTCAACGGTAACTAATTTCGATGGAGAATTTGAAATTACAGTTGGAGAAGGAAAAACGCTTGACATTTCTTATATGGGTTATAAGACTAAAACAGTTGCCGTACAAACTGGTTTTATGACGATTCAATTGGACCCAAATACAGCAGAATTAAATGAAGTTTTGGTTGTTGGTTACGGAAAACAATCTAAAAAAGATGTTACTGGTGCGGTTACGCAATTGGAAGCAGCAAACTTCAAACAAGGTGTAAACGTTTCTGTAGATAATTTAATGCAAGGAAAAGTGGCTGGTGTTCGTGTTGTAAATACAAGCGGTGAACCAGGAGCGGGAGTAAATGTAACCATTCGTGGAGTTGGATCTATCAGAAGCGGAAGTACGCCTTTGTTTGTTGTAGACGGTGTGCCGTTGTCAAATGATGATGTGAGTCCATCGGGAAGTAATGTTGGTTTCGGAACTTCATCGGCTAAAAATCCGTTGAACTTTTTGAATACAAGCGATATCGAATCGATTACGGTTCTGAAAGATGCATCGGCTTCTGCGATTTATGGAGCGAGAGGATCTAACGGAGTGGTTTTGGTAACTACTAAAAAAGGTTCTAAAGGCGAAGGAACATTAACTTTTGATACTTATACAGGAGTTGCAACTGTGGCTAATAAACTAGATGTTTTAAGTGCTGGCGAATACAGAAATGCAATTAAAGATAAAGCATTTGATCACGGAGGAAATACAGATTGGCAAGATGTAATTTACAGAACAGCTATTACGACAAACAATTCGCTTTCTTTTTCTAAACAGACAGAATCTGGAAATTATTATGCTTCGATTGCTCAAATGGATCAGGAAGGTGTGGTTCGAAACAGTAACTTCAAACGTCTTTCTGGAAGAATCAACGCTGCTGAATCATTTTTGGATAACAAACGTTTGAAAGTAAAAATGAATCTTACGGCGAGTGAAACTAAAGATGACGGAGTTCCAACAAGTGATGACGGTGGTTCAAACGGACAATTGATCGTACATACTTTAATGGCAAATCCAACGCGTTCTGTTTTTGATGCAAATGGAAATTATACCAACTTCAATATGAATGCGCATTATAATCCAGCTTATTTATTGAGCATTTACCAAGATCAAACTAGAACGTTGAGAGTTTTAGGGAACTTAGAGGCTTCTCTTAGAATTATTGACGGATTAGAATACAAATTGAACATTGGTGTCGATCGTTCGATGGCGGAAAGAAATACGACGATTTTTCCAAACTTAACCGATTTGAATCCGAAAGGGAAATATGTTCAGAATAATTTAGATTCTAAAAACTCTTTGGTTGAGCATTATCTAACGTACAATTTGAATTTAAATAAACATAAAATTGAAGCTTTAGGCGGTTTCTCATACCAAAAGTTTGAAAGATCAGGAACAAGTTTCAGTATTGATGGAATCGCAAATCAAGGTGAGGGTGTTCCGCCTTCAATAAATCCTGGATTTAAAGGAACACAATCTGGAACGACAGGTTATGCGCAGGAAAACGAATTGCAGTCTTATTTTGGAAGGTTGAATTATAGTTTCGATAATAGATATCTTCTAACAGCTTCTATGAGGGGTGACGGATCGACTCGTTTTGGTAAAAACAATAAATACGGTTATTTCCCATCATTTGCTTTAGGATGGAATATTGCAAATGAAAGTTTCTTAAAAGATTCTTCTACTTTAAATAATTTAAAACTAAGAGCAAGCTGGGGACAGACAGGAAACCAAGAAGTTGAAAATAAAATTACGCAAGCAAGCTACTCTTTGTCTGGTGCTGATGGATATTATTTATACGATGATTTAAATCTAGTGAACGGAGTTTCGGTAAACAGAACACCAAATCCTGATTTGAAATGGGAAGTTGTAACGCAATACAACGTTGGTTTAGATTTCAATTTATGGAATGATAAATTGTACGGAACATTAGATTATTTCAACAAAACAACAACAGATGCGATTTTAAATGTTCCTTCTCAAGCTTTGAGTCCAACAACTACAATTTGGACGAATATTGACGGTAAAATCATCAATAAAGGAATCGAGTTTATGTTAGGTTCAAAAATAGTGGACACTAAAAATTTCTCTTGGAATATTGACATGAATGGCGCAACGCTTCATAATAAAATTGAAGATCTTCCGGTTTCAGAAATTTTGACAGGAACAATTTCAGGTCCAGGACAATCTGGAGTAAATGCTAATATCTACAAAAGCGGTTATGCAGCAGGATCATTCTATTTGTTAGAACATATTGGTTTTGATGCAAATGGAGCAAACATCTTTAAAGATCAAAACGGAGACGGTAAAATTGATAATAGCGACAGAATCATTATTGAAGGAGCTTTACCAACTTTTTATTACGGATTTAATAGTGATATGAGATACAAAAACTTTACGTTCTCATTTTCTATCATCGGGCAAACGGGAGGTTATTTACTGAATAATACTGGTTTAAATGCATTAAATATCAACAACCTTGCATCTGATCGTAATGTAGCAACAGGTTATTATGAGTCTGGAGCAAATCCTGCCAACTCTCCAATCTTGTCTACTTTATTCTTAGAGAAATCAGATTTTATCAGATTGAATACAGCTCGTATTGGTTACAATTTTGATTTAAAAGGTTTAAACTGGATCAATGGATTAACACTTTATGTTACAGGCCAGAACTTAATTACGATTACAAATTACACAGGTTACGATCCGTTAATCAACAGTCCGAAATCTAACGGAGGAAATCAATCTATCGGTATCGATTATGCAAGTTATCCAACTTCTAGAACATTCAGTTTTGGAGCAACTTTAAAACTATAATTATTATGAAGACAAATACAATTTTTAATATTAAAACATTAGCGATATTTTCTTTTATATGGCTTTTTGCAAGCTGTACAAATCTTGACGAAGTGGTGCTGGATGAGGTTTTAGGAGAAGATGCTTCAAACCCAGCTGGAGCTTTGGCAGCGGCTTACGATCGTTTAGGAGATGGAACTTTTGTAGATCACGGCGGTATTTTCTCTTTACAGGAATACACAACAGACGAAGCTATTTTGCCAACTCGCGGAAGTGACTGGGGAGATGGCGGAAAATGGAGAGACATGCATGAGTTTACATGGAAATCTGATAACGCTGTTGTGGTGGACAACTGGAATAAATTGACAAACGGAATTACGCGTTCTTTAACTGCAATTCAATCAGTTGAAGAAAGTTCAATTCCGGAGAAGAAATTGTTTTTAGCGGAAGCAAAAGGACTTTTAGCGTATTATTTATACACAACACTAGATTTGTACGGACAAGCGCCTTACAGAGATCCGATGAATCCGAATGCTCCATTGCAGATTTTAAAAGCCGATACGCAAATCGATCAATTGATAAAAGATGTTGAAGCTTTACTGCCAGATTTAGCAGAAATGGGAACACAGCAAACGCATCATGGAAGATTTACAAAAGAAGCGGCTTATGGATTCTTGGCACAGATGTATTTGAATCGTGCTGTTTTTAAGGATCGTTTCAATGCATCTTCAAGCTTTAATTTTACTGAAGCTGCTGCAACGGGTACAGGAACAGATATGGATCGTGTAATTTATTATACTTCATTGCTGATTGATTCTGGAAAATATACTTTAGAAAGCGATTATTTCAAAAACTTTGCAAGAGACAATGACAAAGGAAAAGAATTGATTTTTGCTATTTCTCAGAAGATTGATTACATCAGAAACGGTTCAAACAGTTTTGCTTATGTATGTATGGAGCGTAACCAAAGAACATCTGCAGCCAATAGAGGAACAAATGCCGCTTGTACCACTCCTGAGTTTTTTGCAACATGGGATGGAAATCACGATGACCCAAGATTTCAGCAAAAATATCAGTACTCTGACGGAACTTGGTTTAAAAATGACGGTACAGATGTAAGTGTTCCAGCGACAGATATTGTTCCGAAAAGCGCTAATTTACCTTGGTTCCATTTTAATAGAGGAATTGAATTTGGACCTCAATACGGACCAATCTTATTATCATCTGGTTCATTAGAAATGGTTAACGGACGTATTAAAGTTTCTCCGTTATACATGGAAAAAAGCACAACTACGAGAATGGATTTTACGCCTTCTTTAACCTTTAAAAATCCAGCTCAGGCAGTTTTTGCTCAAAACGAAATTAATCAGGGAGCGCGTATTTTTAAGTATGAATTTGACCCAGAAGGAGGAAACGGAAACAGCAATGTTGATATTCCGTTATATCGTTTAGGGGGAATTTATACGATGAGAGCTGAAGCTTATTTCAGAAAAGGAAATACTGCTCAAGCAATGGAAGATTTGAACAAATTGCGTACCAGCAGAAAAAGAGAATCATTATTCGGAAGCGCGCCAGGTAAAGCTTTGACGGCAATTGATCAGACTGTTTTATATAACGAAATTGGTTTCGAATTATACTGGGAATTATACAGAAGACCACAAATGATTCGTTTCGGGAAATTTGATCTTCCAGGAACCGCAAAAGCTGCTTCACAACCATACAGAAGAGTTTTCCCAATTCCACAGTCGACCATTGACGTGACTAAGGAATTCAAACAAAACCAAGGGTACAATTAAGCTTGTGTGTTAGTTTTTTTTTATTTTTTTCAAAAAGCCTGTTTTCAAAAAAAGCAGGCTTTTTTTGAGATGCTAAGATTCTAAGTTTTTTCTGTGCTGTAGAGATGCACTGCAGTGCATCTAACGTAAAGTATATAAATCTTAGCATCTTAGCATCTCAGAAGCTTAGCATCTTAAAAAAATATAATAAACGAATAGTTAAATGTAAGTGTTATCTGATTGATAATGAGTATCTTTGGGTTGATGTTAAATATTGAAGAAATGTTCCAAATAAAACCTCATAAATTAACTAAAAAAGAATAAAAATCATGATACATCAAATTGATACCACAGATAATATTGTTGCCTTTAGAGCATTGGCAGAAGTGACAAAAGAAGACTTTGTGACAGCAGTAGCTCCAGCCGTTGAACATTTGGTAAAACAGACTAATGAAATTAATTTTTTATTGGTTTTAGATACCGATATTGAAAATTTTACGACAGGTGCTTGGCTGCAAGATGCTCTTCTTGGTTTGAAAAATCTTGGAAAATGGAATAGAGCAGCTATTGTTACCGATACTGACGAAATCATTTCTTTCACAAACGGATTTAGCTACATTGTTCCAGGTGAGTTTCGTGGTTATAAAAAAGTTGATTTTAATAAAGCATTAAACTGGGTCGAAGGAAATATAAACTAATTTAGCCTAAATGAAAAAGAGCGCTTATAGTAAAATAAGCGCTCTTTTTTATGATAGTTTATAAGGATTAGTGATTATATTCGATACCGCTGCTTGCCTGAGCATCAATTTTTTCTTTAGATATTTGACTGTATTTTTTATAGCAAGCCGATGCTAAAATTGGTAATGCAAGACTTCCTACAACAGCACTTGCTTTTTTATGTCCTGTTTTATTCAAAACTGCCGATGCTAAAAGGGCACCAACGCCTGCAAATACCATTTGTTTTACTGACAGATTTAACGGTTTGCTTTCAGGTTTAATTCCGTGTAATAATGGGTCTATAAAATTCAAATTCTCCATAATGCCAATTAATTTTTAATTATATTTATTTGTTATTTATTAATTTTTACTGTTTTCAGTGTCAGTTTCACTTTCAATTTTCTCAATTTCGACCTTTTCCTTTTTTATAGCTTGGCGCAATAGAGCAAAAAGACTCATATAAACATTTGTCATAAAGACCAGAGAAAACCCTGCCAAAATATATCCTCTCCAGTCATTTAACAAAAGTTTATAATCGCAGATAACCAGAAAGGCAATTGTAACATAATGACTGAAGCAATATTCACAAGTGAGAAGATAAAAGAACTTTCTTGACAGTATGTATTTGTCATTTTTAGAATGCCTGACACACCATTCATGCGGTTCTCTAAAAATCTCTTCGTGTGTGACAGTCCAGCTAATACAGGCAATTGGAATTGCTAATACAAAAAGCCAGACAATTTGAATTGCTATGTCCATAAATTAATACATTACAATTTACGATAATTTTGGCTATTCTCTAGGATGATTTTCGGGATAATGTTCTGCGTCAAAATCATCCAATTCTTCATCCTTATCAAAATCCTCGTCTTTTTCTAGATCATTTTCGTAATCTAAATCAGGATGATATTCATCGTTTAAATCGTCTTTTGTGCCATCGTTTGTAATGGCATCATCTTCATTAATGATTCTTTCCTGATTCGGAATATTTTCTGCTCGAATAGTTTCATGAGGTTCAAAATCTCCTTTTGAATGCAAAGAATCTTCAATAAATTCTTCCTGATACTGATACGGATCTTCATCTCGTGTATAATTGTCATCGTCAATCACCATATTTTGCTCATAATAATCAGGGTCGCTTTCGCCAAATTCTCTATTGTCATGTTTTTTCAAAACTTGTCTGAACTCATCCTCATTAGAATATGTTCCGTCAACAAGAGTATTTTGTTCAATATAATCAGGATCAAACTGACCATATTCATGGTTGTGTTGCTTTTCCATAATACTATTTTTTTAGATTATTACTTTTTCAAAATCGAACCTTCTTAAAGAAGACCAGTTAATTCTTTACAGTTTACTGTAATTGTCTTATTATAACTTTTATTAGTCACGGCATTTGTGCATTTACATTATTTCTAGGCAGCGTACTATTTGACTGTAAAAAGCTCTATTTACAAAATTACCACATAATCAGAAAGAAGTTCTTATAAAAAAATAAACGATAGTTGCATAATTAACAGTTACTTATAATATAATTATTGTAAGAAATTATGTAAGTTTACTACATTAGAACAATCTACATTTGAAGTTGAACTTAATGTGTAATTAAATTTAAAATCAATATGGCATCAGATAAGGTAACCGCATGCTGTCAAGCTTTGATAGAAAAGAACTTAACAATATCATTTGCAGAAAGTGCCTCTGCTGGAAAAATGTGCTATGAGTTTTCGACAGTTCTTAATTCCGGAAGAATTCTCATAGGCGGAATAGTATGTTATCATACTTCTATGAAAGAAGATTTACTTCATATTCCGTGGGGAACTATTGAACAATATAGTGCAGAATCTGCTGAGGTTACCAAGTTGATGGCGCAAAATTTTTACCGCTATATTAATTCAGATATTTGTGTGGGTTTAACAGGACTGACTACACCAGGCGGAAGCGAAAGCGACTCAAAACCTGTTGGAACCATTTTCATTCATATCATTTTTGGCGAAAAACAAATTGCCAAGCGTTTTGAGTTTAAAGGAACTCCCGAAAAAATTATTAATCAAGCAATAGATGTTGTGGCCGATTTGGTTTTGAAAGAGATATAAAAAAAAGCTATTAGAATAGTAAAAGCCGTAAAGAAATTAAACTTTACGGCTTTTTAATTTTTAAATTTGCATCTAAAGAATTTTGATTTTCTCATTTATGAAACCTCTCTCTAGTTTTAACGTAAGAGCTTATGCGATTTGCGAAAACGATAATAAGATTTTAGCACTTTACGAATATCACAAAGGCAAATTATATTGCAAACTTCCAGGTGGAGGTGTAGAATTTGGCGAAGGTATTCTAGATTGTCTGCACAGAGAATTTGAAGAAGAGCTTAATGCTAAAATCGAAATCGTTGGCCATCTATATACGCAAGAACATTTTGTTGAATCTATTATTGATGATGGAAGACAGATTCTTTTGGTTTATTATATCGTAAAAATTAGTAATCTTGAAGAAATGAAAATCAGTACATCAGATATAAGCAGATTTGAATGGATTGATATCAATGAAAATCCGTTTGTTTTACCAATAGATAAAATTGCGCTTGCCAAATACAGAGAACGATTTAACATTCCCAATCAGTAAAGTTTACTTTTTAATATATAGCGAACCATTTTTGATTGTCTTTTTACCCAATAAACCTTGCTGATATAATTTCTCTAAAATAGAAGTGGCTTCAGAAGTCGATTTATCCAAAATGACAGCATATTCTTTTGGTGCTAATGTTGGAAAAATTTCAAACAAATCTAGCGGATTTTCATTTTTAATACTCTTCTTTTTTGCTTCAGGAAATAACGCTAGTAAAGCATTTTCATAAGAAGCATAAGGTTTAGAACCGTAAACAGTTAATTGATTATTATCAGCGTTGGCTAAAAATAAAGTTGGAAAACCTCGTACACCAAGAGTTTTTCCTAAATTTAAATCTTCTTGAAAAAGTTCTTCGGCATCATCATAATCTGCTTTTAGTTTCGGAACATCTAGACCTGCGATTTTTGCAGCTTCTGCTATATTTTCCCATTTGGCAATATTCTTTTTATCTAGATAAAGCTTTTCGCGAAGAATACGCATAAAGTTAACTGCTTTTTCTTTATTCTGCATTTGCGCTGCTTTCATAGCAATACACGACGGATATGAAGAATCTAACGGATCTTCAAGCCAAACATTTCCATCAATGGGCATTTCGTAATACAAACTAGCTTCGTCCCAATGGTGTGCAACATCAGATGGTTTGCTTATTCCGCCACTGTTATAGCTCCAATCTGGCAATAAACCGCCCATTCGATAATCAATTTCAAAATAATCGCCGTACTCTAGTTTTAATTTTCTAAGCTGAGGTTCAATTCCCCAACAAGAAGAACAAATAGGGTCGGTATAGTAAATTATTTTGACTGGTTTATTTTCTGTTGGAATAGCTGTTTTTTCATTCGATTTTTCGCCAGCAGGCATTTCGCACATTCCGCTTACAGGATCGCATAATAACGGATTTATTTTGTCTTCGCTCATTTTTGAATTTGTTTGTGATTGGCAGCTTGAACTGCAAACCAGGATTAATAGTATCGACAGTATTTTCATAATAGTTTTTAAAAGGTACTCTCGGATTTATGAATTTATTGCAAAGTTGAGCCGAATATCATAGCCAGTCAATTAGTCAAAAAAACATGACTAGAAAATATATACTAGTTTTAAGAAATTGCTTTTGCATAAAAGTGAGATTATCATTATAAAGTAATTGCAGGCTTGTAATTAATTGTTTATTTTTCACTTCGTAAAAATAGAAGCCAAAGATGAATTATATTCAAAAGATTAAACGCCTTTACCGCCTATCTGAAAATGAAAACTACGGATTTTCAGAAAAACAGATTCTCGATCTTGAGAAAAGATTAAATGTAAAACTTCCTTCAAAGCTCAAAGAATATTATTTAGAATTAGGGAAAGGAGAAAAGCTAAATTACTGTTTTAACAGACTTTTGAAACCTGAAAATGAAATCGGATTTTCAGATGATGATTTTCTGGTTTTTTATGAAGAAAATCAGAACGTAGCTTTTTGGGGAATTAAAAAAGAAGATTTATCACAGGATAATCCGCCAATATATGGCAATTACGACACAATAGAAAAATCAGATTGGGAAATAGAAATTGAGACAACAGAGAACTTTTTTCTTTTGATGGCAGTTTTCAACGGTACTTTGGGTGGACTTCAATTTAACGGAAATTATTTAGGAGAAATTGATTCTGAAATTGTAAAGATGGTTGAAGAAAACTATGCGCTTGTTCCAGAAATTAGCAGAGAAAATCAAAAGATATATACAGCTGATTTTTATGATATAATAAGTTTGTCATTCGATCAAGAGAACAACTGTACAGGAGCTTTTATCGGATCAAGCGATCAGGAACGATTTGATGCCATTCTTGATCTTGTTGATATTGATTGGTCTTATCTGTCTTATGATGATGAAGAATATGATGAAGACGATGAGGAATAATCAAATTAAAAATGTGACAATAAAATAAACAATGAGAGAATTAAATTATTTAGTAAAAATAGAAGGCAACGAAGCGCTTTTAGAAAAATTCATTGAAGCGATTGATACTAATACTGTTAAAATAGATAAAGCATATCCAAATCCGTACGTATTAGATTCGGGAGAAAAATTTCTGCTATCACCCATAATCGAATATTTTTTCCAGACGAGACCTTTTTCAAAAGAGTTTTACATTTCGTTTGTTGAAAAACTAAGAAAGCTTAATGGATTCGATAGCTACCGTTACACATTAGGATTGCAGGCAGAAGAATTGGTTTTTAATAGTTTTGAAAGAGTAAAAAAAGGTAAATACAAGATTTTTATACCCAAAACAAAAGAAGAACTTCCGAAACCCATATTGACGGAAGAACAAAAAGATCTTTTAAGTTTTATATGTTATATCGCTGTCTCACACATTAAATATGGGCCAAGTTATGCCACAGTTACGGCAAATGAGTATTTTGATGTTGTGACAGAATTGGGTTCTGATGAAGTAGAACAGCTGAAGAAAAACGGAACGGGGAAAATTCCAAAAGAGTTGACCGAGTACAAAGACAAAGATTTTACAGGAAAAGCAAATGATGTTTTTGCTAAAATAAGTCTTAAACTGATTACCGAAACAGAAGAAAGTTACGCAAAAGCAATGCATTTCGTAAATAACCTTCTAAAATCTGATTTTCCTAAAAGTTTCGAAATTAGTTTTTCATCAAAAGGAAAAGAATTGCTTCCTATAAAAGGGCTTCCAAAATGCGGACAGAATTATTTTTTTGCTGGAGCGGTAAAATATCCAAATCTGCATAAAAGCATTTTAGAATACATTGATCTTACAAAAAAGAAATACGAATGGTACACCAATCTTGAAGCTGAAAATTGTGCTATGCCTTCGACTTTTGCTGTTTTTGCTTTAGGATTACAAGACGAAAAAAATTTTGATACACTAATAGATTATTATCAAACAATAGATGGAGAACATCAGTCTATTCAGCAGAAATTTACACCAGTGTTTCTGGAGAAATTCGGAATAAACGAAAAATCAATTAAAGTCTATATCAATGCTGTTTTATCCATGCAAGAACATCCGCATAATAAGGTTTTCACATCTTATTTTACAAATGAAAATAGCTTGAAGTTATTATTGGATAGTAAAGAGAATTTTGTTTCGTATTATTTTACAGAAGAAGATTTAAAAGAATATTCAGATAGTGGGACTAATGTTCAAGAAATGGCAGATTATTGTTGGGAAGGTGTGATGTATACAACATTTGGCGAGAAAAAGAATTTTGCTAAAATTAGCAAACAGCTTACAAATGGAGAAAAACAAATCTTTGAAAAACTTTTGTAACAAGAATCTATATAGTTGATGTTTTATGGATAAAGAGCAGTTTAAAAGTAATTTATTTCAGACCATACAAGAAGCTGTAAACGAATTGAAAAATAAAACAATTCTCTTTACTATAACTCCAATTAAAGAAGAGAATGCAAAATATAATTCAATTGATGATTTTGCTCGATTATGGATTTTAACAGAGAAAAATCTAAGTAAACAATTTACCTTAGATGAGGTTGTAGATCTTTTGGCGTTGCCTAATTATAAATATCCATTGTGGATAAAAGTGATTTTAAGTGAACGAACAAATGAAAACATAATTTTTGAGTTAAGAATAAGCATGAGATTTAGAACGCCTACACAATTAAAACATAGTGAAGCTGGATATCTGCCTTTTGTTTATGAATTTAAGTAAGATTTAAACATGAATAAACCAATACAAATTGAAGAGCTTACTAATAACACTTTTTTCTGGAAGTATTATTTCTGTTGGTCGAGAGGCTATGATGAAAAAGAAGAACTCAATATTGATGAGGTTTTGGAAGTTGTAGAAACAAATGAAACTGAAGCTTATGAATGGGAATGGAAGTTTTTCAATCAAAACGATATAGAAGAAAATCCTAGATATGTTGCGGGCAAAATTAGTGATGATTTAAATTATGCCATTGAATTTGCTGAATACGAAATCAACTTTTTTCTAAACGATATTTACATCGGCAATTTAGGCGGGCATTTTGAAGCTTGGTTTTTTACGATGGATGAGTTATTGGCTTTTGAAAAATATCCAAATCTATTTCTTCTTTTTCTTCCAATGACAGGAATACAAGAAAATGAAAAAGCTGTTTTAAAACCCATAATGGTAAAACATTTAAACGCAATTCCAAAGTTTGAAGCACATTCAGAATATATTTCAGACTGTATTTTAAATGGATTAGTAATGCAATCTCCTTTTGTAGAAATAAAAGATATCGGATTGACAAATACCGAAAATCATAGTGTAAGAAACATAACAGATTATCCGCGCTACAAAGAAGATGTAACGAAATTGAATAAGGTGTTGAAAAACAGTTTAGTACCTTAGAATCTTAGCCGCTTAGCGCCTTAAAAAACTCATTAAACTTTCATTAACAAAAAGTAATTTATCATTATTTTATATTTGTAGGAAACAAATTAATCCTCAAGCATTCTTCTCATGAAAATAAAACCTTTTTTCTATCTTTTTTTATTCGGTATTATTTCAGTTTCGGCTTATAGTCAGAATGTGAAACTGCTAAATATCAATCAGCTTAATGAGAGAATCAAAAACGGAAAAGACAGTACTTACGTCGTTAACTTTTGGGCGACTTGGTGCGCGCCATGCATAAAAGAACTGCCGCATTTTGAGAAATTAGGAGCAGAGCATAAATCAGAAAAACTGGCTGTTTTATTGGTGAGTTTAGATTTTAAATCGAAACTAGAATCAAATGTGATTCCGTTTGTAAAAAGGAAAAACTTAAAAAATGAAGTTTTTCTTTTAAACGAAAGTAATCCTCAAGAATTTATTGATAGAATTGATCCAAGCTGGTCAGGAAGCATTCCAGCAACCCTTTTTATTAAAAATGATAAACGAAAATTTGTTGAAAGCGAATTTACCTACGAACAATTATTAACTGAATATAAAAAACTGTAAACTATTATGAAGAAAATAATCTTATTACTAGCATTAGCATTTTCTGCTTTTCTTTCTCATGCACAAAATGCTGTAACACTTAAAGCGGGCGATGCGGCTCCAGATTTCAAACTGAAAAATGTGGACAACAAAGAAGTTTCTTTCGGAACTTTTAAAGATGCAAAAGGATATATTGTTGTTTTTACTTGCAATACTTGCCCATACGCAATTGGATATGAGCAGAGAATTATCGATTTGGATAAAAAATTCAAATCGCAAGGATATCCAGTAATCGCCATAAATCCAAACGATCCAGAAGCTTCTACTGCAGATACTTTTGCTAAAATGCAAGATTTAGCTAAAGACAAAAAATATTCTTTCCCATATTTATTTGACCCAGGACAAAAAATTACCGATGAATATGGAGCAAAACGTACACCTCATATCTTTATCGTTTCTAAAACAGCAAAAGGAAATGTTGTAGAATATGTTGGAGCAATCGATAATGATCCAGAAGGAAATAATCCTCAGAAAATTAAATACGCAGAAGATGTAATTGCATCATTAAAAAGCGGACAGAAACCAGCCATTACACAAACCAAAGAAATTGGCTGTACTGTAAAAAGAAAAGCAAAAGCTTAAGTTTTTTGTTTCAAGTTTAAAGTTTCAAGTTTTATTCTGTTGCGTTTAACTTGGAACCTGAAACCTGAAACAAAAAAAATAATAAAATACAAACGCCCCAAATATGGGGCGTTTCTTTTGGCATGTATAGATGAACAAGTTTACTTTTTATCTATTCTATAAAGTCTTCCTTGATCGGTAACGGCGTATAATGCTTCATCTTTTCCTTGTGTAATATCTCTAAATCTTTGTCCTTCTCCGGCCAATAATCTTTCTTCACCTGCCACTTTATTGTCTTTAAAGGCTAGACGCACAATATGCATACCGCTTAAAGCGCCTATAAATAAATTATTTTCCCATTCTGGAATTCGTTTTCCAGCATAAAACGTCATTCCGCTTGGTGAAACTACAGGATCCCAGTAATAAACAGGCTGTTCCATTCCGGTTTGCTGTGTAATACCTTCTCCAATTTTCGTACCACTATATTCAATTCCGTAAGTAATTGTTGGCCAGCCATAATTTGCTCCAGCTTTAATTCGGTTAATTTCGTCACCACCTCTTGGGCCGTGTTCACTTTGCCATAATTCTCCTGTAGTAGGATGCATAGCCAATCCCTGCGGATTTCTGTGGCCAATAGTATAAAGTTCTGGTAAAGCTCCTGTTTGTGTAAAAGTAGGATTTCCTGGCGCTGCTTGTCCACTTGTTGTAATATGTACAATTTTGCCTAAACTGCTCGTTACTGATTGAGCCAATGGGCGTGTTTCTAGCACAGATCTTTCGCCAATGCTTACAAATAAATTTCCGGTTTTATCAAATAAAACTCGGCCGCCATAGTGCAGTGTACTTGAGTTTGGAGTGTTCGAACGATAAATAACCGTTGCATTTTCAATTGCTTTTTCATCGTCTGAAATTCTACCTTTCGCGACAGCGGTAATATTTCCGCCAGCAACAACTTCAGAAAAAGCCCAATAAATCATTCGGTTAGTAGCATATGCAGGATCAAGGCAAATTCCTAATAAACCACCTTGGCTATCTGGATTAACGGCAGGAACACCCGTTAAGGCATTGCTGATAACGCCTGCTTGAGTTACGATTTTAATTTTTCCAGCTTTTTCAGTAACCAAAAGACGTCCGTCAGGAAGATAGGCAACTCCCCAAGGAGCGCTTAAACCGTTGGTGATTACTTTAGATTCAATTTCGGTGGTAGTCTGAATGCTTCCTGCGCGTGTTTGTCCTGAGAATGCGGGCTGATAAGTGGTGTTTGCTGTTCCTGTTTCTACAGGAGGTCCTGTTGGTCCTGGATCTGTGCCTCCTTCAGTATTGTCGTTATTAGAACAACTGCCCAAAGCTAGAATTCCAGCAAGAATAAATATACTTTTTTGAATTATCATAATGCTTTCGTTTTAATGGTTAAAATTAAATTTTTGCATTATCGAACATTTCGAAAGTGAAGATTGTGGATAGAGATTCAGTAATGTTGAAATGGTCAGTTTCAAATGAATGCTCTGTTTTCAATTAAGAATGCCTAAATGCTTATGCCATTTTATGTGAAGCAGTAGAATTTCAAAAACAGAAATTAAACTTCTTTTGGAAAAAAGCATTTAGTGGGACATGCCTAATTGGAACGGCAAATTGTTATAAAATATTGCCAGTAAGAATTGGATTGTCTTTTTCTTAGCAGAAATTTAACATTCCAAAATTTAACAAAAATAGGGTTGAGGCCTTATTTTTAAAGAAGGTTTTAAAGACTTTTTAATTTTTTCATAAAGACAGGAAAAACTTCATTCAATTCTTCAAAAAGAGGGTTTTTGCGATTTTTTATTTTGATTTCACTGAACAATTTTAGTCCTAAAGCAAATTGAGTCGCTTCTGAATCATTTGCAAAAATGTTCTTTTGTTTAATTTTTTCTATAATTCCAAAGATCTCGTCATGATTGTCAAATTCAATTCCAAGTTCTCTTGCAGGTTCAGTCTCACCGTTTGCATATTCCTTAAGACTTAAGGTAAGGTAATATTTGTTTGATCTTTTTTCCATGATTTTTGTATTCTAATTTTATTTAAGCCATTTATCGACCAATGTTTTAAAGGCTTCTTTATATTGTTCGCCAACTGTTATTTCTATTTTATCAATAAAAATGGAGTTTTTACTAATGGCGCTTATTTTATCTAATGAAACAATGAAAGAACGATGTACACGCATGAATTTTGAAGAAGGAAGTTTTTCTTCTAATGCTTTAAGCGAAATCAGAGACATTAAGGCTTTCTGAGAATCTTCAAGATGTACTTTTACATAATCTTTTAAACTTTCTATGTACGTAATATCTTTTAGCGAAATTCTGACCCACTGATATTCTACTTTCAAGAATATAAATTCGTCATCTGCAGTAATTGTACTAAACGTATTATTGGCTTCTTCAGCTAATTGTAAAACTTTGCTTGAAGCGCGTAGAAATTCTTCGTAACTAAAAGGCTTTAACAGATAATCTACAGCATTTACTTTGTAACCTTCAATTGCATAATGATTGTAAGCCGTAGTAAAAATGATTTTTGGCAATGGTCCAGCTTGGTCTTGTATTAATCTTGCCAATTCCATTCCGCTTAAATTGGGCATATTAATATCCAAAAAAACAACGTCCGGTTTTGCTTCCCTGATAAGACCCAAGGCATCAACAGCATTGTCGCAAGTAGAAATTAATTCTAAAAACGGAGTTTGCTCTATAAAGGTTTCTACCAATCTTAAAGCCAATGGTTCATCATCTACTGCTATACATTTTAATACTGTCATTGCTCTAAATTTATCTTCAACTTAATTTTATATGTTCCGTGATCGGTAACTCCAAAAGAAATAAAATGCTGATTCGGATAAATCAATTGCAATCTTCGTTTGGTGTTGGTTAAACCAATTCCGCCTACACCAGAAACCGTTGTTTTTTCAAAATAAGTATTTTCAACTTCAAATTCCAGTTCGCTTCCATTTTGCGTAAGCTTAATGTAGATCTCACTTTTATCAGTAGCGTGAACGCCATGTTTAAAAGCATTTTCTACTAAAGGTAGTAATAACATCGGAACAATTGGGTAATCATGTATTTTTTCGGGAATATCTGTCGTAATAGTCAGTTTGCTATTGGCTCGAAGTTTCATTAATGCAATGAAATCTCTCATAAACTCAGCTTCTTTTAGCAGCGTTGTTTTCTCTTCTGTACTGTAAAGCAAATAACGCATCATTCGGCTCAAGGTGTGAAGCGCGTTTCGAGAATCTTCAATATCAGTATAAGTAAGTGAATAAATGCTGTTAAGGGAATTAAAGAAAAAATGCGGATTGATTTGCGCCTTAAGCATTGCTAATTCGGCCATTGTTTTGTCTTGTTCCAGTTTTTGTTTGTGCAGTGCCGCTTTTTGCCAGTGCTGCAACATTGCCCAGCTGGTGCCTATCCCTAAAACCAATAATGTCAAGGTAAAAACGTAGTTGTCGAAATAAGGATTTTTGTATTTTTTAAAACCAATGGCTTTCATAATCTGATTATGAAGATCGGTTTGTGAAGTGTAAAAGTAAGCAATGAGCTGCATGGCAATAATAGCTGCAAACGCCCAAAGCAAAAAGAGTGAAGTATTGTCTTTTATGATGGTTCTAGGAACAACGAGTTTTGCTGTAGAATAAAAGACCACCATGAGTAAAAACAAGATGATCGTTTGCCAGAGCCAGAATACTTGCGGAAGTACAACATTCCAGGTAAGTGGAATATAAAACAGCATAAGATACCCTAATAGAGACCAGCCAAGAATATGTAATCCGGTAAATAAATAAGGTCTGAAAATATTCGGTGTCATTACGATTTATGATTTATACGGACAATATTACATTTTATTTGAATACAAAATTTTAGCAATCGCTAAACCCCGAATTAGAGTCTCTAAAAAGCATTTTAGAGCCGACAAGATAAAAATTAAACACTTGTTTAATATTTTAAAAAATTCCATCGGTTCTCATCTTACCTTTATCGATTGTCTCTTGCTCTTCGTCTATTTGAAAAATTTCGTGTGTTATATTTTATTTCTTTTGTTGGCATATAATCGATAATTACACATTTTTCACAATGAATAAGCAATCATTTTTAAGCATTCTCGCAGCATCACTTATTATCGCTTCTTGCGGTAAAAATGATAAATCGGCTCAAGCCGGAGGTGCGCCGCAGATTAAAGAATACAAGACTGTGACTTTACAGACAAAATCAGCGACATTAAACAGCGATTTTCCTGCTAGTATACAAGGACAGCAAAACATAGAAATTCGCCCTAGAGTTGAAGGCTATATTGATAAAATTTTTGTTGATGAAGGTGCTGTAGTCAAAGCAGGGCAGCCATTGTTTAAAATCAGCGCTCCAGAATATGAGCAGCAAGTTCGTACTGCAACAGCAAGTATAAAAAGTGCTCAAGCAGAAGTAAGTACAGCAAAACTGGCTGTAAACAAAGTGAAACCATTGGTTGAAAAAGGAATTATCAGCAAATACGATTTAGAATCGGCTCAATATACTTATGAGTCAGCCATGGCATCTTTAGCGCAGGCAAATGCAGCTCTAGTAAATGCTAAAGTAAATTTAGGATATACAACTGTAACAAGTCCTGTAAATGGTGTTGTAGGTTCAATTCCTTTCCGTTTAGGAAGTTTGGTAAGTTCTAACACAGCAGAACCTTTAACAACAGTTTCAAGTATTGGTAATGTATACGCTTATTTTGCAATGAACGAAAAAGTACTGCTAAATTTTACTAAAGACGCAGGAGGTTCATTAAACCAAAAAATAAAAAGTATGCCGGCAGTTTCTTTACTGCTTTCAGACGGTTCAGCTTACGATCAAAAAGGAAATATTGAAACCGTAAACGGATTAATTAATACAGAAACAGGTACGGTAAATTTTAGAGCACGTTTCCCAAATCCAAAAGGAATCATCAGAAGCGGAAGCAGTACAACAGTTAGAATCCCCAAAGAAGTAAAAGACGGAATCATTATACCTCAAAGTGCCACATTTGAACTTCAGGATAAAATGTTCGCAGTTGTTTTAGGAAAGGACAAAAAGACAAGAAATGCTAATATCACAGTATTGGACAACTCGGCAGGAAACTATTACGTGGTAACAAGCGGATTAAATCCTGGTGATGAAATCGTATTGGAAGGAGTAGCCTCATTAAAAGAAGGAACTGAAATTAAAGCCCAAAATCAAAGCCCGGAAACAGTTTACGCCGATTTAAAATAAAAAAAATGTTTAAAAGATTTATACAAAGACCCGTACTCTCGACGGTAATATCTGTTATTATCGTTATTTTAGGTGTTTTAGGCCTAATAGAGTTACCGATTTCCCAATATCCGGATATCGCGCCACCAACGGTAAACGTTGCGGCAAGTTATACTGGAGCCAATGCCGATGTGGTACTTAAAAGTATCGTAATTCCGCTTGAAGAGCAGATCAATGGTGTAGAAAACATGACGTACATGACTTCTACAGCAACAAATGATGGTAACGCATCGATCAAAGTTTTCTTTAAAGTAGGAACAAATCCTGACTTAGCAGCGGTAAACGTTCAGAACAGGGTTTCTAGAGCAACAAGTTTATTGCCTGTAGAGGTAACTCAGGCGGGGGTTACAGTAACCAAAAGTCAGAGTAGTAACTTATTGATTTTCTCTTTATACAGTGATGATAAAGCTTACGATCAGACGTTTCTTCAAAACTATGCAAAGATCAATCTTGTACCGCAAATTCAACGTGTGGTTGGGGTAGGAGATGTAACCGTTTTTGGTGCCAAAGATTACTCAATGAGAATCTGGCTTAAACCAGACGTAATGCAGCAATACAAACTGATTCCGAGCGATATTTCAGCAGCTTTAGCAGAACAAAATATCGAAGCAGCACCGGGTAAATTTGGTGAAAATGGAAATCAGGCATTTCAATATGTAATTAAATACAAAGGTCGTTTAACAAGCGCTCAAGAATTTGAGAACATTGTTATCAAATCTGTTGGAAACGGACAGATGTTAAGGCTTAAAGATGTAGCTAAAGTAGAGTTAGGATCTTTAAGTTATGCTCAAACGATTAAAACAAATGGCGTAGAATCAGCAGCAATGGCGATTAGCCAGACTCCTGGATCTAATGCGCGTGATGTAATTATCAATTCTAAAAAACTGATTGAAGAAGCAGCAAAAAGTTTTCCAAAAGGAATGAAATACACCATTATGGTGGACGTTAACGAAAACTTGGATGCTTCTATCGAAAAAGTAATTCACACTTTGGTTGAAGCCTTTATTTTGGTTTTTATCGTAGTATTTATTTTCCTTCAAGATTTTAGATCGACTTTAATTCCGGCAATTGCGGTTCCGGTTGCGATTGTGGGAACGTTCTTCTTCCTGAATCTGTTTGGATTTACGATCAACTTATTGACGCTTTTTGCGATGGTACTCGCCATTGGTATTGTGGTCGATGATGCGATTGTCGTCGTCGAGGCCGTTCACGCCAAACTGGATCACGGATATAAATCGGCTAAAAAAGCGACAATTCATGCAATGGACGAAATTTCGGGAGCGATTATTTCGATCACCTTAGTAATGGCCGCGGTGTTTATTCCAGTAACCTTTATTAACGGATCTACTGGGGTATTCTACAAGCAATTTGGTATTACATTGGCTGTTGCTATTATTCTTTCGGCGGTAAATGCCTTGACTTTGAGTCCGGCTTTATGTGCGCTTTTATTGAAACCGCATGCTGATGATCATAAACATAAAAGTTATTTACAGCGTTTTTATACTTCATTTAACGTGGCATTCGACAATGTTACAGCACGATACAAACGTTCTGTAAGTTTCCTTTCTGCGAAAAAATGGATTGCTCTAGCTTCTATTGTAATTGCTGGTGTTGCATTAGTTTATATGATGAAAACGACGCCATCTGCTTTCGTGCCTTCTGAAGATCAGGGAACAGTTTTTGCTAATATCAGCTTACCGCCATCAGCTTCTATGGAACGTTCAGACATCATGGCTAAAAGAGTAGATAGTATTGCGAAAACCATTCCAGGAGTTAAAAATACACTTCGTATCGTAGGTCAGAACTTTACTGCTGGAGCAGGTAGTGCTTACAGTATGGTTATTGTAAAGTTATATCCTTGGGATCAGCGAGAGCTTAGTGTTGATGATGTCATCGGGCAGCTTTTTGCAAAAACAAGCGGTATTCGCGAAGCCAATATTTTCTTTATTTCACCTCCAACGATTCAAGGTTTTGGACAAAGTGGTGGATTCGAATTCCAATTGCAGGATAAAGGAGGACATACAACTTCTGAGTTCTATAAAGTCAATAACGAATTCTTGGCAAAATTATCAGAGCGCCCAGAAATTCAATATGCGACAACGCCATTTAACCCTGGTTTCCCTCAGTATATGATGGATATTAATTTAGCGAAAGCGAAAGATGCGGGAGTTTCGGTAAATACGATTCTGTCAACCATGCAAGGTTATTACGGTGGATTGTATGCTTCGAATTTCAATAAATTCGGGAAACAATATCGTGTAATGGTTCAGGCAGCTCCAGAATTCAGAACGAATACAGAAGGGTTGAATAAAATTTTCGTTAGAAATAGCGCAGGAAACATGGCGCCAATTACTGAGTTTGTAAAAATGACGAGAGTTTTTGGACCAGAATCTATTTCGAGATTTAACTTATTTACGTCAATTTCGATTACGGGAGCGCCAAAACCAGGCTACAGTTCTGGAGATGCCATTAAAGCAATTCAAGAAGTGGCGGCAGAAAATCTTCCTGCAGGTTATGGGTATGAGTTTTCGGGTTTAACACGTGAGGAATTAGCGTCAGGAAGTGAAACGATTTTCATTTTCCTTTTATGTTTGGTTTTCGTTTATTTCTTATTGAGTGCACAATACGAAAGTTACATTTTACCATTTGCAGTATTATTATCGATTCCGTTTGGATTAGCAGGAGCGTATTTATTCTCGATTATTTTCAAATTGAATAGCAACATTTACCTGCAGATTTCCTTAATCATGCTGATCGGACTTCTGGCGAAGAACGGTATTTTGATTGTCGAATTTGCTTTGGATAGAAGAAGAAAAGGACTTCCGATTGTGCAAGCGGCAATTGATGGAGCAGTAGCGCGTTTACGTCCAATTTTGATGACTTCGTTTGCCTTTATTTTAGGATTAGTTCCGTTAATGTTTGCTTCTGGAGCAGGAGCTGTTGGTAATAAATCGATTGGTACTGGAGCAGTAGGAGGTATGTTAATCGGAACAATTTTAGGAGTATTTGTTATTCCAGTTCTGTTTATCATTTTCCAAACTTTACAAGAAAAAGTAAGCGGTCCAGCAAAAGATGGTTATGATGATGAAGACGACGATGAAGACGAAATTCATTTAATAGAAACTCACAAAGAGTAAATTTAAATTACAACAAAAATGACGAATAGTTCAAATAAATATATTTTACTGGTAATGACAGCCGCACTTATTAGTGCGTGCTCTGTTACCAAGAAATACGAACGTCCCACAACATTAAAAACAGACCAACTGTATCGTGATCAATCTACGACTGATTCGACTACAATTGCAGATATGCCTTGGAACACTGTTTTTAAAGATGAAAAATTAAATGCATTAATTCAAAAAGGTTTAGAACAGAACTTGAATCTGAAAAATGCAATTGAGAATATTGTTCAGGCAAGAGCTTCTTTGCGCCAGAGTAAATTGGCTTATTATCCAAGTTTGCAATTGGACGCTAATGTGACGCATAACAAACAATCTCAGGCAGGATTAAACTTTCCGGCAGGAATCAATATTAATACCTTAACTACAACTTACAAATTAGGCGTAAGCAGTTCTTGGGAAATTGATGTTTGGGGAAAATTAAGCAGTTCTAAAAGAGCAGCTTTGGCAACTTATTTGGCTTCTGATGCTGCAAAACAAGCAATTCAAACGCAATTAATTGCCGATATTGCCAATAATTATTTCTTGTTATTATCGTATGATGAATCGTTAAAAATTACGGAAGAAACATTAAAAAGCCGTATAGAAAACGTTGCAACCATTAAAGCTTTAAAAGAAGGAGCAATTGTAACAGGTGCTGCGGTTGTTCAGAGTGAGGCTAACCGGCATGCGGCTGAAGTTTTAATCCCAGACTTGAAGCAAAGCATTCGTGAAACTGAAAATGCTATAAATATTTTACTTGGACAAGGGCCTGGACCAATTGATAGAGGTGTTTTGGGAACACAGATTATTCCTGAAAAAATTGCAATCGGAATGCCTGCTCAGTTATTAAATAACCGTCCAGATGTCCGTCAAGCGGAATTTAATTTCAGAGTCGCTTTTGAGTCGACTAATTTGGCTAAAACTTATTTTTACCCAAGTTTGACGCTTACAGCAAGCACAGGATTTTCAAATTTAGAATTAAATGATTTCTTCAGCCATTCTATCTTTTATTCGATTATTGGAGGATTAACACAGCCTTTATTCAATAACGGCTTAAATAAAATGAGATTGACTACAGCCCAGTCACAACAATTACAAGCATATAATAATTTCCAGCAAAGTCTTTTAGTAGCAGGTCAGGAAGTTTCAAATGCCTTATATGCGTACCAAATGGCTGTTGAAAAAGAAGATTCTAGAGCCAAACAAATTGCAGCTTTAGAAAAAGCAGTAGACTTTACACAAGAACTTTTAGAATATAGTTCTGCAACTAACTATACAGATGTACTTACATCGCAACAAAACCTTTTAGCAGCGCAGTTAAACGGAGTAAATGATAATCTGCAAAAATTGCAAGCTGTTATTAATTTGTACAGAGCGTTGGGTGGTGGTTGGAAATAATTGTTTATAATGATAAAAACCGTCTCAAAATCTGAGACGGTTTTTTGAAAAGTACATCGTTTAAAAAACACTATTCGTCGATTAGTTTCGTAATTTTGTATAATGAATGCTTGAATCACAAATCTTTGGCATTAATTTCGATTAATATCTATTACAGTTAACATTTAAATTCTAAAGACATGAAAAAGTTAATATTCGCCTCAGTGCTTTTTATGAGTGCATTTTTTGCTCAAGCTCAAGTATCAGTAAATGTAAATATTGGTACTCCTCCAAATTGGGGGCCGCAAGGTTACGACAACAGCAGATACTATTATTTGCCAGATATCGATGTGTATTATGATATAAATCAAAGCGTATTTATTTATGCCAATAGCGGAAAATGGATTCGTGAAAGAAGACTTCCGTCTATATATAGAAACTATGATTTGTATTCAGGATATAAAGTAGTTTTGACTGATTATAGAGGAAATTCTCCTTATTATTATCATTCAAAACATAGAGCTGAATATCCGAAAGGTTACCACGGTAAACCTCAAAAAAATAGAGGTGAAAAGCCAAAAGGCAACAACGGAAACCACTATGGAAATGATAAAGGAAATAGTGGGAACAATGGCAACGGAAACAGCCAAGGAAAGAATAAGTCAGACAAGAACCACGATCACGGTAATGGCAAACACCATTAATAAACATGACTAAAAGAAAACGCCTCCAATTGGAGGCGTTTTTGATTTTTTATAGCCACTAATTGCACGAATTAGCACGAATTTTATTTTTATAAATAGTGTAATTTAAGCTAATTTTCAGCTAAAATGAATTGCCTCCAGCTTTAGCTGGAGGTTACTTGATTCTACATTTATTGGCTTTAGCCAAACTTTTGCGCCTAGTTTGGCTAAAGCCTTTTATTTACATAAACAAAAAACCTCCAGCTAAAGCTGGAGGCAATTGATATTTTAAAAATAAAAATTCGTGTTAATTTGTGGAATTAGTGGCAAAAAAACTATTCAGAAACCGTTTTCACTTTATGTCCAATAGCTCCAAAAGAAAGAATAATCAAGAAACAAACTAGTGGAATAATATACCCAGACTGAATGTCATCATGATTCATATCGATTAAAGTTCCCATTCCGTACGGAATAATTGCTCCACCAACGATTGACATTACTAACCAAGAAGAACCCGTTTCCGTGTTCGATTTTAAGCCTTTAATTCCTAAAGAAAATATAGTTGGGAACATAATTGACATAAAGAACCCGATTCCGCCAAGAGCATAAATAACAACAATTCCAGAACCGTAAATGGCAACTAGACATAATAAAACACTCATTACGCAATAGATTGACAATAAAACATAATCTTTTACAAAACGTAAAAAGAAAGTTCCAATAAAACGTCCTGCCATAAAAAGGAAACCGTAGATTCCTAGATAATATCCAGCCGTTTTTTCGTCTAATCCAGCACCTTGCTGTGCAATTCTGATAAAGAAACTTGTTATGCAAACCTGTGCACCCACATAGAAAAATTGAGCTACAACACCCCAGCTTAAATGTCTGAATTTTAAAACTGAGAAAAATCCTGGTTTAATTTCAGCTTCTGCGTGAGTAGCTTTCATCGATGGCAATTGTACAAAATAAAATATAACAGCAACTAAAACTAAAATACTTCCTAATACGATATAAGGCATTTTTACAGAAGCCGCTTCACCCAATAAATAAGCCGCTTTTTCAGCCTCTGGCATTGCCGCCATTTGTTCTTTTGTATGATTGGTTCCAGAAAGAATAAATAGCGAACCTACAATTGGAGCAACCATGGCAGCCAGTCCGTTAAAAGAAGCTGCTAAATTCAATCTTTTAGAAGAAGATTCTGCAGGTCCTAAAATTGCAGCGTAAGGGTTTGCACTAGTTTCTAAAATCGTTAAACCACATCCAATTACAAAAAGGGCAAATAAAAACAATTCGTAAGTTCTAGTATTAGCTGCTGGAACAAACAAAAATGCTCCTGCTGCAAAAACTAATAATCCAGTAATGATACTGTTTTTATAACCAAATCTTTTAATCAGCATTCCAGCTGGAATCGCCATGATAAAATAAGCAAAGAATACAGAAGTATCAATTAGAGTAGACTGGCGATTGTTTAATTCGCACGCTTTTTTCAAGTGCGGAATCAAAACTGAATCTAAGTTGTGGGCCATTCCCCACAGAAAAAATAGGCATGTAACGAGGATAAAAGGCAATAGATATTGCTTTTGATTTCCTCCTTCTGTTGGCACTTCATGTAGATCGCCGGCTTGGTTTGTAATTTGCATTCGTGTGATAGTTTTAAGTTGTTTTTTAGTGGTTCTCGCAAAGTCGCAGAATCGCAAAGTCTTTCAAATTGCTTTACTTTTAACTCTGCGTCTTTGCGACTTTGCGAGATTGTTATAAAGCTAATATTTAAGGTTTTCTTTTCACAAATAAAAGGTGATCACAAACAAGAACTACTTCACCTCTTTGGTTAATAATTTCCACGTGTTCTGTAACAGCTCCCATTTCAGGATTTTTGGCTTCTCCTTTTTCAGAAATAGTAACTTCGGAATGAATAGTGTCACCAATATGAACTGGTTTTACAAAACGCATTTTGTCGTAACCTCTAGAAAAAGCTTCAGGATTTATTTCAGATGCTGTTAATCCGATTCCGATGGCAAAAACCATGGTTCCGTGTGCAATTCTTTGTCCGAATGGTTGAGTTTTGCACCATTCTTCGTCCATGTGATGTGGGAAGAAATCTCCTGTGTGCCCGGCATGAACCACAAAATCAGTTTCTGTAATTGTTCGGCCTAAAGTTATTCGTTTGTCGTCGATTTGATAATCTTCGAAAAAAGTTGATTTAAAATACATAAGTTATTCTTTTTATTCGTCAGCTCAACATCGCGTTTGTTTTGAAGAGGACTTAAATTTTGTTTTTTGGTTTTGAAATATAGTGTTTTAATTACACTTCTTCAAAAGAAATTCCGCCGTTTTTGTTACTTTCATAACAAGCTTCTACAACTTTCATTGTTCCTAAAACATCCTGAACGCTGGCAGATAATACTGAGTCAGAACCCTCTTTGTAACGCATCAGATTAGACATTGCGCCAATAAAAGCTTCTGGAAACCACGAACCTTCTAGTTTTACTTCTGTCCATTCGTATTCATTTTCATTATCTTTTTTTGGTAAAGCGTACTCAAAAACGTCAGGAAGACCGTCAGGATAGTTCATAAGCAATCCCATTTTTGCTTTAACAGCGCCCTTTGTTCCTTCCCATTTAATGTAGCTTTCTTCGTGTTTTGGACCAAAATGATGATCGTGATTCGTATTGATCACAACATGTTTATCTTCGCCATAATCCAAAATAATCGTAGATCGGCTTGATGATAATTTTTTAAGCGGATGTTTGGCCGTTTTTGCCAATACACTTTTCGGATTTCCCAGAAAAGATCGAATGCAGTCAATGTAATGCACACTGTGGAAAAGAATCTCCAATCTCGGATGTTCTTTAATTAAAGGAAACAATTCCCAAGGCGTATTTACGGTAACTTTAAATTCTAAATCGTATAATTCGCCAATAATTCCCTGATCGATTAAATATCTGGCTGCACTTACAAAAGAAGCAAAACGTAATTGGAAATTGATTGCAGTAACCAGATTTTTTCTTTCGCAGACTTCGACAATTTCACGAGCCTGAGCCAAATCATTTCCCATTGGTTTCTGAATCAAAACTGCAGCTCCGTCTGGCAATTGTTCTAAAATTTCGATGTACTGATCAGGTAAAACCGTAATATCGTAAACAGCGTTTGACGGCGCATTTTTAACCGCATCGGCAACACTTTCAAAAACATGATCGATTTTGAATTGTTTCTGTAAATCGTATGCTTTCGAAATCGTTCTGTTGGTAATGCCAAAAACTTTAAAACCAGCCATTTCGTAAGCAGGAAGATGGGCATCTTTTACAATACCACTTGCTCCAATAATTACAATGGGCTGTTCTGTTTGAGGAAGTAAAGGTTTATATTGAATATTCATTTTTTCTATATTTTGAAATTAAGCCTGTCAAATTTAATTTTTGACAGAACTGTGTAATGTTGTTCCTTGACTTAGTTCTTTTATTTTCTTTTGAGTTTCTTCTAAAAGTATTTCAGATGGAATATCGGTTTCAATGGCTTTTAAAACAGTGCCGTCAATCAATTCAGCTACTTTTGGCCAGATTGGAGTTTGAGGCAGAGTTAATGCATTTTCATGAAGCATTTCCAGTTTATGATAAAATGGAATTAAAGTATTAATTTCTGCATCTTTCCAAGTCGATTTTCGGCATCCGATACCGCCTTCTGTGGTTAATAATTTATCGCTTTCGGGTGTAGTAGCAAATCTTAGAAAATTGTAAGCTAATTTTTTGTGCTTGCTTCCTGAGCCAATAGTATATAACCAATATACATTCAAAGAAGCTGTTTTATGCCCCGGATCAGATGGGAGCGAAGTGATATCGATTTTTCCTTTCACTTTCGATTCTTCGATTACTTCCGCCATAGAAGCAAACCCGAACCAGTTGATAGCCATTGTCGCTTGTCCTTCGGCGAAAGCCAAACCTGCTTCAACAGAACCAAATTCTCTCGATTTTGGATGAACCGCATTTTTGTTATTAACCATTTTTCGATAAAAATCCAATGCTTTTATCGCTGCTTCATTATGAATGTCAATCTGATTTTTTTTGTTTAATAAAGAACCGCCACGTGTCCATAATTGCAGGCAAAAATCGAAAACCATATTGTGTCCGTCTGGATAATTGGCAAAAACAGCACCGTATAAATTTTGTTCGGGACGATTAAAAAATGTTGCTATCTCTGAAAATTCCTGCCAGGTTTTTGGCGTAGCAAGTTCGTAACCAAACTGCTTTTTAAAATTCTCTTTCTCCGTTTCGTTTTCGAATAAATCTTTTCGGTATATCAAACATTCTGGACCGTCGTGAAAAGGAAGTCCGAAAATGCCGTTACTTAGTTTCTGCAAATGCAAAAGCGATTTATGCCACCCAAAAGGATAATTTTCTGGCGGATTTTCTCCAATTAATGAAAATAAATTAAGAACCGCATTTTCGTTTGCAGCATCATAAATCCAATCGGTGTTAATATGGGCGATGTCCCATTTTCCTTCTTTTAAACCTTTATCTGAAATCGTGGTTTCATATAAATCATGAAGTTCTAAGGCAACCATTTCAGCTTCAATTTTTATATTGTTTTGAAGTGAAAATGCATCCCATAATTTTCGAAGTGTACTTTCGAAAGGATCGAATTTACGAACGGCGATTCTAATTTTTTCCATTAACAGTCAATAAATTCTTTAATAATTTTCTCGTTGTCCTGACCCAGTTTTGGCGAACCTTTTCCTGAAGTCAGATATTCGCCGTCGATTTTTATCGGACAGCGCGTTGTTTTATAAGTATAGCCGTCAAGCATTTCGACTTGCTGGGTAAAATTCAAAACCTTAAATCCGTCTTCAGCAAATAACTGCTGATAGTTTAAAACTCCTGCACACCAAATGTCTGCGGGTTCTAAAATATCCAACCAAAACTGTGTTTCCTGCGTTTGCAAATGATCGGCAAGGATATTTTTGATTTCGTCTCTAAGTGTAAATTTATTTTCAGGGAAAGCCAATAAAGCATCACATTTTAGCAAAGAAGCCAAAACAGGAATTGATCCCATTGCCAATGCTAAATAGCCGTTTTTGGTTTTGTAAATCCCGTATGGCGCGCCCAAATAAGCGTGTGCATTATTCGTTTTAGTTCTAACAGGCAATTCACCTCCGTCATTAAAGTAAGTCGTAATAGTTTCAAACTGAAAATCAAACGCGGATTCCAACATACTGACTTGAATTTGTGCGCCAATGTTATGAGTTGCTTTTCTATATAAAGTGGCTAAAATTCCTTGCGCTAAATGAGCTCCGGCAAGCATGTCCACAATCGACAATCCCATTGGAACTGGGCCATCTTCTTGATCGCCGCTCAGCCAAGTTAAAGCCGTTAATGATTGTAAAAGCAAATCCTGACCCGGTAAATCTTTCAAATCAGGATGTTCTCCAAAACCTGAAATCGATCCATAAATCACATTTGGATTGATGTTTTTTACGTCATCATAACTTAAACCAATGCGCTCCATAACTCCGGGTCTGAAATTATGCATGACAACATCAGCCTTGGCTAATAATTTTTTTAGTTTTTGAAGTTCCTCAGGCTGTTTAAAATCAATTGCAAAAGATTCTTTGTTTCTGTTGATAGTATGAAAAACAGACGATTCGCCGTTCATAATCAAATCAGAAGTATATAAAGTACGGCAGATATCTCCTGTTCCCGGTTTTTCAATTTTGATTACACGAGCACCCAAATCTGCCAAACGCAAACTCGCTGACGGACCCGAAAGAAACTGACTGAAATCTATAATTAAATAATCTTCTAAAGGTTTCATTTCAAATCGTTTAAAAATTGTTCGTGTATGTTCAAATTATCCTGTCCTACTTTTGGAGCGGCTTTTTCACTTAATAAAATTTCGCCATCCAATTGGATCGGACTTCTGGTGGTTACCAAAGTTTCGCCTTCGGTATTTTTCACCGTTTGTTTCAGCTGTAATTCATTCACAAAAGGCTGACTGTCTAATTCTTCGTAGTTGAAAACTTTTCCGCACCAAATACCTTCTTTTTGCAGGATTTCAATCCAGTAATCAGAAGTTTGGGTTTTAATTCTTTCACTCAAAATCGTTCTGATTTCATCTCTTTTTTCAAACCAAAGATGTTTATCTGCAAAGGCATTTAAATCTAAACCTAATGTTTTTCCAATAAAAAGTAAATCGCCCATCGCAAGAGATAAATAACCGTCTTGTGTTTGATAAACTCCGTAAGGCGCACTTAAAAAAGCATGTGCACTTCCTTTAATATCACCACGTTCAGGTAATTGGCCTCCATCATTTAAGAAAGAAGTAATGGCTTCGAATTGGACATCGAGAATAGACTCCAGCAAACTCACTTCTACCAAAACGCCTTTTTTAGTTTTGGCTCTTTTTAAAAGCGCTGCTAAAATTCCTTGTACAAAATGATTCCCGCACATTAAATCAGCTACAGCCAAACCAAAAGGAACTGGGCCTTGACTTTTGCGTCCGCTCAGCCAGCTTAATCCGGAAAGCGATTGTAATAATAAATCTTGTCCTGGTTTTTTTGCCCACGGACCTTCATTTCCGTAACCTGTAATAGTTCCGTAAATAATTTGCGGATTAATAGAAAGCGTATTTTCAAAATCTAAACCGATTTTTTCCATCACTCCAGGTCTGAAATTATGCGTCATAATATCAGCCTTTTGGATTAGTTTTTTAATTAAAACCAAATCGTCAGGATTTTTTAAATCGGCTGCAAAAGATTCTTTATTTCTGTTTATGGTATGAAAAAGCAAACTGCTATCGTCTACAAATAAATCTTTGATGCTCAATTGTCTGCAAGCTTCACCTTTTACAGGACGCTCAATTTTGATGACACGTGCACCAAAATCGGCTAGTTTTAAACCAGCTGAAGGTCCTGCTAAAAATTGGCAGAATTCCAGAACAACTAATCCTTCTAAAGGTCTCATACGATCTGGATTTTTAGAGATTCCGCGTAAAGCGAATTCATTTCTTCCAATACTTTTAGTTCGTCTCCGCCATTCATCAAATAATTGCGAACCACATCTCCAGCATGATCTTGGAAATACATGTGTCCATAATATCTCGGACGAAGGAAAGCGCGTTCTAAAGCAGGAAGTGTATTTTTGAAATAATCGTGCGTCACGCCATTAATTCTTTCGCTTTTCCAAGCTTGTAAATGACCCGGCTGACCGCCATTATCGGTATAAATATTCTGCTGAACCTGTGATGAACAAGTAAATTCTGCATATTTTATAGCTGTTTCCATATGTTTGCTGAATGAAGAAACCGCTAATCCAGTTCCTCCCAAAGAAGAAATCATTGGATTATCATTCAATTTTACTAAATCATAAAAATGTAAAAGGTTTTGGCTGTAGCCAATGCGAGAATAGTTAGAATAACCATAAGCAAACGGACAATACGCAATTTCGTCTGAATTCACCATTGCTTCATAAACTTGAATTGGATTACGATTAAAGTTTGCTGGATCAATCAACTGCGCCAGTTCTCTAAACATTTGAAGCGCCTTGATTCCTGTAGTTTCAGAAATCACTTTTTCTTCAGAAAGAAAAGGAGATTCGCCCAAACTGCAGCAAAACATATAAAAACTCATTAAAACATCTACCGGAATTCCAGCGAAAGCGACTAAGCCTTTTTTCGCTAAAGCCAATAAATCATCATAAGTTTTAGGAACTTCTAAATTGTTTTTTTCTAAAAGATCCAAGCGGGCAGAGGCAACCGGAGTTGCTGCATCAATTGGCAACGCCCATAATTTATCATGAAAAACATAACTTCCGTACGATTTTCCAACAGTATTATTTTCTTGATCTTTAATATATTCGTTAGATAAATAATCAGATAACGGAAGAATCGCTTTGGTTTGCGCTCCAAAACCTGTCCAAGGATGATCGATTACCAATAAATCAAATCTTTTGGCCAAGTCTTCGATAGAAGCATCTGCAAATTCTTGTAAGCTTCTTTTCTCCCAAGAAATTTCAACATCAGGATGTAGTTCAGTAAAACGCTGTGATGTGGCAACCATTGGTAGTAAACCTCTTGTATGATTCCAAGTTATGCCTTTTAATTTTATCATTTTTATATAGGAATTTTGGGTAGTGAAATCGTTTGAAATAATAAATGTAAAAAATACAATTACAAAAGTAGAAATAAGATTTAAATGAGCAAGAAATCCTTTATTTATTAAAGGATCTTTTTGCATAATAGGAGAATTAGTGATATAATTTTTACAAACCATCTAAAGAATGTTATAAAAATTTAAAGTTTAGTCATTTTAAGAATAGGAAAACGAAATATATCTCGGATATTAATTTTTAAAAAGTATTTTTGTAATTGTATTTTTTACATTTATTAATTTTGATTTGTTCTTTTTGAAGAATTTTTAATTTATAAATGGAGAATTACAATTGAAAATAAACTAACAATTAAAAATATACGATTATGAAATTAATACGTTTTGGAGAAATCGGAAAAGAGAAACCTGGAGTTTTGATTGGAGAAAAGAGATATGATGTTTCTTCAATTGTAACCGATTTTAACGAAAGTTTCTTTGAAGAAAACGGATTAGAAAAATTGCAAAAAACATTAGAAAGTAACCCGACTCTGCCAGAAGTTGATGCTTCGGTACGTTTGGGTTCGCCAGTGGCAAGACCTTCAAAAATTATTTGCATTGGTTTAAATTATATTGATCACTGTAAAGAAACAAACGCTCCGATTCCGACAGAACCGATTATTTTCTTCAAATCAACAACTTCTTTGTGCGGTCCAGACGATGATTTGATTATTCCAAAAAATAGCGAAAAAACCGACTGGGAAGTTGAATTGGCTTTTATCGTGGGCAAAAAAGCAAGTTATGTTGAAGAAGCTGAAGCTTTAGATTATGTTGCGGGTTACGCTTTATTGAATGATTACAGCGAAAGAGCTTTTCAGTTAGAGCGTGGCGGACAATGGGCAAAAGGAAAAGGAAGCGACACTTTTGCGCCTCTTGGACCATTTTTGGCTACAAAAGACGAAATTGCTGATGTTGACAATTTAAAGATGTGGCTGACGGTAAATGGTAAAAAATACCAAGACAGTAATACACTAAATCTAGTTTTCAAAATTCCTTATTTGGTACATTATTTAAGTCAGTTTATGACTTTGCTTCCAGGCGATATTATCAGTACAGGAACACCTCCGGGAGTTGGTTTAGGTATTAAACCAGATCCGATTTATATTAAAGCCGGCGATGTTGTTGAATTGGGAATTGAAGGATTAGGAACAAGCAAACAAAAGGCTGTAGCTTACAAAAAGTAATATAACTATCTGTTATTGTGACGCGGATAAAACGGATTTACTTCGTAAAAACGCGGATTTAAACGGATTTTATATTTAAGAAAATTAATGAAAAATCTGTTTCATCCGTGTCTTCGCGATAGCGAATCTGTATAATCCGCGTCTAATTAGAAATTTAAACAAAACGAAAAACGAAAAATGAAATATATTGTTTGCGAAAAACCTCAGGAATTTCTATTAAAAGAAACCAATATTCCAGAACCAAAAGAGGGAGAAGTTTTATTGAAAATTAAAAGAATCGGAATCTGTGGAACTGATATTCACGCTTTTGGAGGAACTCAGCCTTATTTTGAATATCCAAGAATTCTTGGCCACGAATTGGCTGCAGAATATGTAAAAGGAAATGCTGAAGGTTTCAAGCCTGGAGATAAAGTAACTTTTATTCCGTATTTCAATTGTGGAAAATGCGTTGCCTGCAGAAACGGATTGACAAACTGCTGTGTAAATATCAAAGTTTTTGGTGTTCATATTGACGGCGGAATGGCTGAATATCTATCAATCCCAGAACAATATTTATTGCATGGTCAAGGTTTAGATTATGATGAATTGGCTTTGGTTGAACCTTTGGCAATTGCAGCGCACGGAGTTAGAAGAGCGGCTGTAAAACCAACTGATACCGTTTTGGTAATGGGAGCAGGGCCAATCGGAATTGGATTGATTCAGTTTGCTAAAATCGCTGGAGCAAAAGTAATCGTAATGGATATCAACGATTACAGATTAAATTTCTGTAAAACAGAACTAAATGCAGATGAAACGATTAATCCGTTAAACGATGACGTTGCGCAAAAGTTAGCTGAATTGACAAACGGAGATATGGCAAATGTGGTAATTGACGCTACAGGAAACCAGAAAGTAATGAACAGCGCTTTTAATTATATTTCGCATGGCGGAAGATTTGTTTTGGTCGGACTTCAAAAGGGAGAATTGAGTTTTAGTCATCCAGATTTCCACAAAAGAGAATCGACTTTAATGAGCAGCCGAAATGCAACAATTGTGGATTTCGAATATGTAATGAAATGTCTGAAAGAAGGTAAAATTGATCCTAAAAAATATATCACGCACAGAACGAGTTTTGATGAAATGATTACTGATTTTGGGAATTTAATTGATCCTAAAAATAATGTCATCAAAGCATTAATTGAAATAGAATAATTTTTTCTAACACATAGAAACATAGGTTTTTATTGTTTGTAAAGAGAATAAAAAAAGAAACTAGTTTCTTACACATAGCTATGTTTGTTAATGCAAGTGAAACGTCTTTTAAACGGTTTTAAAACTATGTTTCTATGTGTTTAAAATAAATATTTAATACCCACAAAAATGGATTTAAACTTAAAAAATAAAATAGTTGTCGTTTCTGGTTCGGCTGGAAAAGAAGGCAGTATTGGAGAAACGATTATCAACAGATTGGCAGATGAAGGTGCAATTCCGGTTTTGGTGGACAGGAATGCAAGAGGTTTCGAATACGTAGAAAGACTTCAAAAAAGAGGGGTTAACTCTTTATTCGTGCAGACTGACGTAACAGATCCTGTTGCAATCGAAAATGCCGTAAAAGTAATCGGAGCTAAATATGGAAGAATCGATGCTATAATTAATAATGTTGGTGTAAATGATGGTGCAGGATTAGATGCTTCTTATGAGGAATTTATGGATTCTTTGAAATTGAATGTAGTAAGTTATTTTCTTTTAGCTAAATATTCACTTCCATACTTAAAAGAATCAAAAGGTAATATCTTAAATATTGGTTCAAAAGTAGCTTTAACAGGGCAGGGTGGAACTTCGGGTTACGCTGCAGCGAAAGGCGGAGTTTTGGGCTTAACCAGAGAGTGGGCTGTAGATTTGATTCAGTACGGGATCCGTTCGAATGCGATTATTATTGCTGAAAGCTATACGCCAGCGTACGAAGATTGGATTAAAACATTGCCAGACGGACAAACTGTTTTGAATAAAATCAATAAAAGTATTCCGTTAGAAAGTCGTATGACCAAAACAGAAGAAATTGCGGATACAGCTCTTTTTATCATTTCTGAAAAATCATCACATACTACAGGACAATTTGTTTTTGTGGATGGAGGTTACGTACATTTAGACCGCGCTTTAATCAGCGATGTTAATTAAAAAGATATGAGTAAAAGAATAGATTCCCATCAGCATTTTTGGAAGTTTGATCCCGTTCGAGACAGCTGGATCGATGAAACTATGCAGAATATCCAAAGAGATTTTCTTCCTGAAGATTTACAGCCGTTATTAAAAGAAAATCAGTTTGAAGGTTGTGTTGCAGTTCAGGCAAGTCAGTCAGAAGAGGAAACTCATTTTTTATTGGATTTGGCTTCTAAAAATGATTTCATAAAAGGAGTTGTAGGCTGGGTAGATTTGCGAAATGAGAATATTGAAGATCGTTTGCAATTCTTTTCAGATCAAAAAAAACTGAAAGGTTTTAGACATGTTGTACAGGGTGAAGCGGATGATTTTATGTTCGGAACAGAATTCAGAAGAGGAATTACAGCTTTAAAATCCTTCAATTATACTTACGATATATTAATTTTCGAACGTCAATTACCAGCTGCAATAAGTTTGGTAAAAGATTTTCCAAACGAAAAATTTGTAATCGATCATATTGCAAAACCAGATATTAAATCGGGAAGTATTGATTCTTGGAAAAAAGGTATTGAGGAAATTGCAAAATACGATAATGTTTGGTGTAAAATCTCAGGAATGGTCACAGAAGCCGACTGGAAAAACTGGAAACCAGAAGATTTAAAACCGTATTTAGATGTAATTTTTGAAAACTTTTCAGTTGATAAATTAATGTATGGATCAGATTGGCCAGTTTTAAATGTGGCTTCTGATTATAATGAAGTGGTAAAAACTTTAGAAGATTATATTTCGAAGTTTTCTGTTGAAGATCAGAATAAGATTTGGTTTGTAAATGCGAACGAATTTTATAAACTAAACAGCTAGTTTTTTTCTTAACCATATAAGTGATATAAGTTCAATTTAGCTGGTTCTTAAATAGTTCTCGCAAAGACGCCAAGTCGCCAAGTTTTATTTTCTTAGCGACTTGGCGTCTTTGCGAGATTTTTTTATTCGCATTTTTATTAAATGAACTTATATCACTTATATGGTTCAAAAAAAAAATTAAAATTTCACCGCTTTTTTAGGAACGTTTTTATCAATAGTAGTCGTCTTAGAAAAATTAACAGAAGAACCACTCAAATCGATATTCTTACTCGCTTCACCGTTAATTGTAATCGCATTTGATGAAGAAGGATTAAACTCAATATTTTTCAACGAAAGGTTTTTAGTGTTGTAAATTTCGAAAGCATTCTTCGCTTCAATATCCAATTGTGCGTTGCTGATTTTAATTCCGTTAGCGTCAATTATAGAAAAACCTTTTTGAGCTTTTGCAATTAGGTTTGAGATTTCAATATTTTCTAAATTCATTTCAGGAAGACCTTGCAAAAATACAGCTTGCTGAGCGCCTTTGATTGTAATGTTTTTGATCACGATATTTTTAAACTGAGGCGTTTCTTCGTTTACCGGAATTGCTTTTGTACTAACGGTATTTCCACCTTCTGCTAAAGTTTCAGCAATAGATTTTCCGCCATAATACAAATCAAACGAAATTGCCTGAGATGGAATATCAGTCATAAAAACATCAGAGATGTAAATGTTTTCTACAACACCGCCACGTCCACGAGTACTTTTAAAACGAAGACCAACATCAGTTCCCATAAAAGTACAATTAGAAACGTGCAAGTTTTTTACACCGCCAGACATCTCACTTCCAACGGTTACTCCGCCATGTCCATGATAAACGATATTGTTTTTAACGATGATATTTTCGCAAGGAACACCTCTATCACGTCCGTCTTTATCTTTACCCGATTTAATGCAGATGGCATCGTCACCCACATCAAAACTTGAGTTTTCAATCACTACATTTTTACAAGATTCTACATCAAGTCCGTCGCCATTTTGAGAAAACCACGGATTGCGAACGGTTATATTTCGAACAATTAAATCTTCAATTAATAACGGATGAATATTCCATGCAGGAGAATTTTGAAAAACAGGTCCGTCAAATAGCACTCTTTTACTATTTTGTATGCTTACCAAAACAGGACGAAGGAAATCATGAATCGCTTCAAAATCTTCTTTTGTTTTCAAGTCAAGACGAATGTTCTGATCGGCACCTTTAGCACCTTTTAAATATTGTTCCGAAGGATACCAGCTGTCTTTCTTTTCATTTAAAACCCCGCCAGAAGCTACAAATTTCTTCCATTGTTCATCTGTCAATTTACTCTTTTTAACTTGTCGCCAAGCTTCGCCAGATCCGTCCCAAACACCATTTCCGGTAAACGCAATATTCTCTAGATTTTTTCCATAAATAGGAGAGATACAACGCCAAGTGTTTAAACCTTCGAAGCTGGTTTCAATTATTGGATACAAAGATTTATCGGTACTGAATTTGATTAATGCGCCTCTTTCTGCATGAAGTTCGATATTGCTTTTAAGAATGATCGGTCCTGTTAGCCAAATCCCAGCTGGAATAATTAATTTTCCTCCGCCTTTTTTAGAAAGTGCATCAATAGCATCTGCAAAAGCTTTTGTATTTAAAACATAACCGCCATTTACTGCTCCAAAGTCTTTTAGATTCACACTGTACTGCGGAATTATAGGCTCTTGAACTTCAGCCATTTTAAACTCAATATTTTTATACGTATCAGCAGATTTTTGTGCCGAAGCGGTGTTGAAACTCAAAGCAAAAGAGGCGAGAGCGACACATAAAAGGTTAATTCGGTTAGTTTTCATTCTTATTCTATTATAGTTAAAAGTCTTTTTAGGGAAACCGATTTACTATTAATTCAATTTTTTATTACTGAAATTTTTATTCAATAAATAAAATTACTGTTTTTTAATTTGAAATATTTAATGTAATCGATTACACAAATCTATTAAAAAAATAATACGAAATGACAGTTTTAGTGAGTTTATCACAGATTTTTTATGAATTTAACTTTTTTTGACTCGGAAATGAAAGGATAATTAAAAGCCGAATTTTCGAAATGAATATCTTGAGGTCAATATTACAGGAGGGTACAGGATGCTCGTAATTTTATATTCTTTTAAATTGTCCCTGTTATTTGGTAAAAGTGTTAAAAATACAATTATTTGTAAAAATTATAGCGCTTTAAATAAATGCCTCGTAATTTTAGCTCAAGAAAAAAATCAATACTATAAATAATGCGTTTAATTCCTTTCAACAAATTACTAGTCGTTTTTTTACTGGTATTCACAATTTCGGCAAGTGGTGCTGAAATCTGGGTGTCGCCATCAGGAAAAGATTCAAACCTCGGAACAAAATCAAATCCGTTGGCAACGGTTCACATGGCAATGCGAAAAGCCAGAGAGCTTCGTCGTTTAAAAGATCCATCTATAAAAGACGGAATTCGAATTATAGTAATGAATGGAACGTATTATTTAAACGAACCATTATTTGTACGACCAGAAGATTCTGGAACAGCAGAAAGTCCGACAACAATTGAAGCCGATGTAAATGCAAGACCCATTATAAGCGGTGGAATCGAAATTAAAAATTGGACAAAATCGACAACCGTTATCAACGGACTAAAAAGAGGTGCTGTTTGGGTAGCCGATGCTCCTAAAAAAGCGGGAAGCCTAATTGATTACAGACAATTATGGGTAAACGGAAAAAAAGCCCTAAGAGCTAAAAATACTGCCGGAACCACAATGGAACGTATTTTATCATGGAATCACGAAGAACAAACCTGTTGGATTCCGTTTAAGGATAAATCAGTTAAGTTCGAACCGGGAATGGAAATGTTTATTGTGCAATGGTGGTCGAATGCCAATCTTAGAATCAAAAATATCGAAGTACAAAAAGACAGCGCCAAACTTTCGTTTGAAGAGCCAGAAAGCCGTATTCAAAGCGAGCATCCGTGGCCTGCTCCGTGGATTTCTAAAAACAACGGGAATTCTGCTTATTTCTTAAATAATGCTTTTTCACTTTTAAACGAGCCTGGTGAATGGTATTTAGACAAGAAAAATGCTAAAATCTATTATATTCCAAGAGCTGGAGAAGAAATTAATTCGGTTACCGTTACAGCTCCAGTTTTAGAAAATCTGGTTGAAGTAAAAGGAACAATCGATTCTCCTGTTCATCATTTTCAATTTAAAGGAATTTCGTTTCAGTACAGCAACTGGCTTCGTCCTTCGCAGCAAGGTCACGTGCCGTTGCAGTCGGGTTTGTATTTGTTGGATGCTTATAAATTGAAACAGCCAGGAACACCAAATCAGGCGAATTTAGAAAATCAGGCTTGGGTAGGTAGACCTCGTGCAGCGGTTGAAGTAAATTATGCGAATAATATTCAGTTTGAATCGTGTCGTTTTGAACATCTATCTTCGACTGGTTTAGATTTAAATAAAGGAACAAATCACAATACTGTAAAAGGAAATTTATTTAAAGATATTGGCGGAAGTGCTATTAATGTTGGAGTTTTCTCTGAAGAAGCTTTTGAAGCGCATTTACCTTTAATCATAAAAGATGAAAGAGAAATGTGTTCGGATGAAGTGATTTCGGACAATTTAATCACCAACGTAACCAATGAAGATTGGGGAACTTTAGGAATCAGTGCAGGTTTTGTTCGAAATATTACGATTGAACACAACGAAATTTCGGATGTATCATACTCTGGAATGGCAATGGGCTGGGGTTGGACACACACGCCAAACGTGATGCAGAACAATAAAATTCTAGGGAATAAAATTCATCATTATGCGAAACATTTACATGATGTTGCTGGAATTTACACGCTTTCGGCTCAGCCAGGAAGCCGAATCGAAGAAAATTATATCGACAAAGTTTACAATAGTCCATACGCGCACGATCCGTTTTTATGGCTGTATTTATATACCGATGAAGGAAGTGAAGGTTTTACGATAAAAAACAACTGGATTGCTGAAAAGAAAATCCTTAAAAACCACAATGGTCCAAAAGGGAATATTTGGGAACACAATGATCCGTATGTAAGCACTAAAATTAAAGATGCAGCGGGAATCAGAGCTCCTTATAAAGATTTAGAAAAAGAAGTCGTAATCGATGAAAAATGGGGATTGCAGGAAATGCCAAAACCGTATGCCATCGAATTGATAGGTTCTGATTTTGATATCGAAAAAATCAAATCGACTTTGGTAGGTTTTAGAATTGTAGGTCAGGAATTGTACCAATGGAAAAATCATTTGGTGATTTACGGAAAAATGAATCAGCCGGAAAGAACGAAACGAAAATTAGCGGGTGCTTTTCCTTCTTTAGAAATTAAAATCTATGAAGATTTGGTTTATGATTTTCAAAACTTCGAAAGATGTAAAGATTCAAAACCAGCATCGGATTGGGAAAATATTGTTTTAACAGCGAATCTTCCTGCCGATGAAAAACTGCAAAAAGAATATGTGGAGTATCACAAAACACAATTCGAAAAATGGCCAGAAGTAGCCAAAGGTTTCTGTAATGCCGATTTTCAGCAATTACAAGTCTTCAAAAAAGACAGACAATTGATCTTGGTAATCAGTATTCCGAAAGGAGAAAATTTGGATAAACTAAATCCAAAAACAACACAAAATAATCCTCGTGTAGATGACTGGAATGCCTTAATGAAAAAATACCAATCGGGAATTGAAGGCGCAAAATCAGACGAAACCTGGATTTTCTTGAATAAAGTAGAAACGAAATAATACATTATGACTAAACCCGACAGGTTTTTAAAACCTGTCGGGTTTACGTTGAGATATATTTAGCCACAGATTAAAAGGATTAAAATGATTTTTTCTAATCTGTGAAAATCCTTTAATCTGTGGCAAGAAAAAAAATCTAAAATCTAAAATCAACAATCTAAAATAACCACACCAATGTTAAAAATAGCCATTCTAGGACTTGGAGAAGGACGAAGCACAATGTCGGCTGCTATAGAAAGTTCAAAACTAGAACTCGTTAAAATATGCGACCGAAACGAAGAATTGTGTAAACAGCGAGCAAAAGAATTCGATTTTCATTCGTACACAACTAATTACGACGATTTGTTGAATGATGCATCAATTGATATCATTGCGATTTACACGCCAGATCATCTGCATGCACAACATGTAAAACAAGCTTTGTTGCACGGAAAACATGTTGTTTGTACAAAACCATTTATCGATGATCTTTCGGATGCTAAGGAATTACTAGAATTAAGCAAATCGACTGGAAAGAAAGTTTTTATAGGGCAAAGTTCCCGTTTTTTCGAACCAGCCAAAAGACAAAGAGCCGATTACGAGGCAGGTTTAATTGGAGATTTAATTACAATTGAAGCGCAATATCACGCCGATCACAGATGGTTTTTAAAGAAAGAATGGTCGCTTTTGCAATCGTTTAAATGGTTGTATGGAGGTTTGAGTCATCCTGTAGATTTCATCAGATGGTATTTGCCAAATATTCAGGAAGTGATGGGTTACGGAATGATTAGCAGTAACGGACAAAATGCTGGATTGAAAAATGAAGATACAATGCATTTTATCTTCAAAGCAACCGATGGAAGAATTGCTCGTGTAAGCGGTGTCTATACTTCGCCGACTCAGCCAGCGCAACGTGACAGCGGAATGAGCACAATTCTGCGAGCTACAGAAGGAGCAAGTCAGGCTGATTATCACGAATTGCGTTATGCGATTACAGATAAAACGGGCGAAGAAAAAGTAGTTACTTGGGGCGACAGCACGATAAAATATTATTTCCGTTTTGAAGGACAAAGTCATCACGGCGGAGAATATCAGAATTATTTAGAATATTTTGTAGACAGTATCGAGCAAGGTTTTGAAGCGTATCCAAACATGGAAGAAGGAATTGGAACTGTGGCTTTATTGCAGGCAATGGATAAATCTTTGCAAACTGGAATGCCGGTTAAAATTGCCGATATTCTTAACGAATACGGACTATGAACAGTATCTACGATAAATTAACCACGCTCGATTTTGTGATTGTAGCGGGTTATTTAGTGGCTTTATTGGTCATTGGATATGTGGTAAGTATGAAACAGAGAAAGAAAAATGAAACACTTTTTCTGGCCGGAAACTCCTTAAACTGGTACAGCATCGGGTTTAATATGTGGGGAACCAATGTTGGGCCTTCGTCATTATTGGCTTTTGCGAGTATTGGTTACGCTACGGGAATTGTAGCAGGAAATTTCGAATGGTACGCTTTTGTATTTTTACTGCTTTTGGCAATGGTTTTTGCGCCAAGATATATTGCGAGCAAAGTAAGTACGATGCCCGAATATATGGGAAAACGTTATGGTGATAGTACTCAAAATATTTTGGCTTGGTATGCTTTGGTAAAAATATTAGTAAGCTGGTTGTCTTTAGGATTATTCAGCGGAGGCGTTTTAGTTCGTCAGATTCTTGGAATTCCTATGTGGCAGAGTGTTACGGTTTTAGTGATTTTTTCTGGAATATTTACGTTTGCGGGAGGATTAAAAGCGATTGCTAAAGTGAATGTTTTTCAAATGATTCTGTTAATTGTAGTATCGCTGACACTTTCCTTTTTAGGTTTGCAAAAACTGGGTGGAATCGATGTTTTAATTGCTAAAACTCCTTCTAATTTTTGGAATTTAGTTCGTCCTTCTGACGATGCGCATTATCCGTGGCCTGCTATTTTGTTAGGATATCCTGTAGCAGCAGTTGCTTTTTTCTGTACCGATCAATCGATGGTGCAGAGTGTTTTGGGGGCGAAAAATCTGGAGCAGGGACAATTGGGAGTTAACTTTATAGGATGGTTAAAGGTTATGGCATTGCCGTTATTTATTTTGCCTGGAATTTTATGTTATGCGTTATATCCAGAATTAGGAAGCAATTCTGATTTGGCTTATATGACAATGGTTACGAACCTTTTTCCAAGTGGCATGAACGGTTTGGTAATCTGTGTGATGATTGCCGTTTTGGTAGGAACAATTGGTTCTTCGTTAAACGCTTTAAGTACCGTTTTTACGAATGATATTTATGTAAAGAAAATAAACCCGACGGCGACGATTCAGGATCAGATTAAAATTGGTCGTTTAACAATTGCTGCTGGATGTGTTTTTGCAATTCTTATTGCCGTTGCGATTGACAATATCAAAGGACAGAATTTATTCAACATCTTTCAGGCTGTTTTAGGTTTCTTGGCGCCTTCGTTATCTGTTGTTTTCCTTTTGAGTGTTTTCTGGAAACGCACCACTAAAAAAGCCGTAAATGCAACGCTTTCTTGGGGTTCGGCTTTTAGTTTGTTTGTTGGTGTTTTATATCTATGGATTTTCCCTGCCGATAAATATCCAGTTTGGCCTCACTTTTTATTGATTTCCTTTTACATTTTTGCTGTGCTTTTAATTACAGCTGTTATTATTTCGTTAACTGATAAAAACCCTGAAGTTAATATTTCAGATGAAACGGATATTCCTAAAACTAGTAAAAAGGTTAAGCTTTTGTTTGGTTTGTTGGGGTTGGTAATTTTGGTTTTGTATTTGGTTTTTAATGGGAATTAGATAATTAAGATTTTATATGATTTTAAAACGCTTTCTTTAATTAAAGGAGGCGTTTTTTTGTAGTAAGTTATAAGTAGCTAAAATGATTAAAGTCTATTATATTTGATGTAAGTAAAAAGTATTGGAGCTTAGTGATTTTTACCTTGTTTAGTATAATGTTTGAAAAGATGTGTAATTTCTTATAATTTATTAAAGCCAATGTCAGATAAAACAAAAAACAAAATTGATAAAAAAGTTGTAGAAAACGATTTCAGTCAAAAGAAAATAAATCATATAGTACATTACTTAGATAATTTTGAAGTTTTATTAAAAATCTTAAAAGATGGTTTTGCTCCTTCGTATTGTTTAGAAAATGTTAGCGAATCAGATTATTATGTTCCAATGGTGAGTTTTTGCAATATACCATTAAAAGATGTGGATCAATATATGAGATATGGTAAATATGGCTTAGGAATGAGTTTGGATTGGGCTTTAAAAAATAGAATTTCACCTGTGGTTTACATTCATGAAAATACTCCTTTTAAAGATTTTAGTAAAAAATTATTTAGTGGTGGATTATATAAAAATGACATTAATAATTTTGATGTAATACTTGATGCAATTACTCCCGCAATTCAATTTTTTAAGAATTGGAAAACCACTTATAAAGGTAAAGAGATAATAACTTATCAAGAGAGAGAATGGAGATACATTCCAGATTTAAAAGATAATAAAGTTTTATATCCAGATGAATTCAATGATATGAAAGAATCACATTTTAAGAAAAAACCGCATTTACCAGAATATTCGATAAATTTTGATATTAATGATATTCGCTACATAGTAATCAGTAATGAAAACCAAAGAAACAGGATTATTAATTTATTAATAAAGAAGTATGATGAAAATTCGGTAATTGATTCAATACTCAGCGGAAAGTTGATAATAATAAATGATGAATTAATACGTAACGATTTTTAATGATTAAAAAAAATGGATTGTTATAATAACTGTTCATAATAGCTCAGAGTGTTCACAATAATCTAAAAACTTTACAATGAAAGAAGAACTTTTAAAATCATATAAAAGCGCACAAGTATAATTTAAAACATTAATAAAAATATTTAACCTTTTCCAGTAGAAACCAATAACTCCCGAATATCAACCTTCAAATATTTCGAAATCTCATAAAGTGTTTCAATAGAAGGCTGATAATCATTCGTACACCAACGCGAAACTGTCGATACCGTTTTGCCCAAATGTTTTGCTAATTCCTTATTACTTCTATTGTTTTCAACCAAAACAACCTTTATTCTATTTAAATTTAATTGCGACATAATGTTGATTTATTGCTTTTTTATGCAAATATGATGTATTTTAAATATAATAAAAAGTATAATAATGTTATTAAAAAATGCTATAAAATCGCAATTAAGTTTTGTATAATTATTATTTGTAATAAAATATTTACTATTTTTGTTTCAATGAAATAAAAATAAAATGAAACAATCAGTAAAAAGACGATTAAAAATACAGCAAAAGCATATTGCACGATCATATCATCGATACGTTATATTTCCAGAAATACGTCTTTGCGGAAAATGGCTTCAGAAAATCGGTTTTCATTACGGGAATTTCGTAACGATTGAACATCAGCAAAATAAAATCATTATTACAACCAATAATGAAATTGAAACGAAATAAAAATTATCTATTTAAACATAACCCGTGGTTTCAACCACGGAGACGCAATGTATAGCATTACGTTTGCCAAAATACGTTTCCCGTGGATGAAACCACGAGCTATGTTTTTCAGAGTTAATGATAATGGTTTTGTATTTGATTTTATATGATAAAATACTATGTTTGCTAGTAATGCTAATCAATAGAATTTCATTGAGTTATTAAATTAAAATCATAATAGATTATGGATAATAAAGAAACTTTGAAAAGTTATTTCTCGGAAAGAATTGATCAAAATTTTGACGAACTTAAGAAATACTATGATCATTACTTAATTGAAATGTGTGAAATTAATACCTTGAAAAGGGAAACCTTAAATTGCCTTTTATTTGGTTTCTATACGGCAAGTATTACATCAACAAGCCATTTATTGGAGCGCATGATGAAAATGGCTTTGATAAAGTTTGAAACAAAAGGCTTGAACCTTTCTAATCATGAAAAGTATAACAAAGCAGTAAATCATGCACATAATCAATTTGATCACTTGAAATTGCCAAAAACTGTGTCACTTGCAAAAAATAAAGGTTTAATTTCTTCTGATCAATTCAGATATTTAAATGAAAAAGCTAAATCATTAAGAGATGCATATTCACATGCTCAAACTTCGGTTATAAATAAAGATTTGCCTCAGTTTTTTTCTGGCTTTTTATTCGATTTTTCGGAAGTAAAAAACAATATAGTTAACAACGAGAATGTTAAGGTTACAAGAATGATTGATATTGCAAAAACGTCACCAGTTATAGCGCAAATACAACAAGAGAATTCTTCTAAATCAAATGCATTAGATTTTTTTGATAACGTTTATAAAATTTTATGTGATATTGAATTAAAATTGAAAGAGGAAAATTAGTTAATTGCTAAAATTGATAATAATAAAAAACACATAGCATTTCAACAGAACGCTATGTGTTTTTTAATTAAATGAAATGCCTTTTTAAGACAATCCAAAATCTATGTTTCTATGTGTTTAAAATTATTCCTGAGCTTTCTTTTTCTTCTCCAAATTAGGCAAAAATCCAGTAATAACCCCAATTAAAGGCAGGAATGCACATATCTTAAATACATATTCAATACTTGTAGCATCGGCAATTTTTCCTAAAATAGCAGAACCTAAACCACCCATTCCGAAAGCAAATCCGAAGAAAAGACCGGCAACAAGTCCGACTTTTCCAGGTAATAATTCAGTTGCATAAACCAGAATTGCTGAGAATGCAGAAGAAAGAATCAATCCGATGATTACAGATAAAGTTCCAACCCAGAATAGAGAAACATAAGGAAGCATTAAAGTAAACGGAGCAACTCCAAGAATTGAAGCCCAGATTACATATTTTCTACCGTATCTGTCTCCAATTGGCCCACCAATTAAAGTTCCTGCTGCAACAGCACCTGAGAACAAGAATAAATATACTTGTGACTGCTGAATTGTGATGTGGAATTTATCTATCAAGAAGAAAGTATAATAACTCGTAATACTGCTCATGTAGAAATACTTAGAGAAAATAAGAACCAATAAGATAATCAACGAAGCAATTACTCGGTTTTTAGACAAATGATGTGTTTCAATTTGGTGAGAAGCTTTATTAGCATTTCTTTCAGATAAATGTGCCGTGTACCAAATCGCAATTTTATACAAAGCAAAAACGCCAATTAATGCGATAATACTAAACCAAGCGATATAAGATTGTCCATGCGGAATAACAATAAATGCTGCTAATAAAGGTCCGATAGCACTTCCTGCATTTCCTCCTAATTGAAAGATAGATTGCGCCAAACCTCTTTTTCCGCCCGAAGCCAAATGCGCTACACGTGAAGATTCAGGATGGAAAATTGAAGATCCAATTCCGATTAAACTTACTGATAATAATAAATTGATAAAACTCGAAGCGATCGAAACAAAGAAAAGTCCAACCATTGTAAAACACATTCCGATAATAAGCGAGTACGGTTTTGAATTTTTGTCAGTGTACATTCCAACAAATGGCTGTAAGATTGAAGCCACGATTTGGTAAGTAAAAGTGATGATTCCGATTTGAGAGAAACTCAGGTTAAAATTTTCCTTTAAAAGCGGATAAATTGAAGGAACAACAGCCTGTAAAAGATCATTAATTAAATGAGAAAAACTTATGATGAATAAGATCGAATAAGTGGTTTTTTTAACTATGTCAGGATTTGCTTTAATTGTGTCCATGAGATATTTTTTGATTTTTAAATTAGGTTAAAAAACAACAGCTGTATTATTTTTTGCAAAGATTAAAAGAATACTAATGTCAGAATTGCTATATTTGGACAATGAATAACCAGATTCGGACATATCGAATGGCACAGGAACATGGATACAGAGTTGATCCATTGATTCCTGTTATTGGTTATACCGAAATGGTAACCAACGAAATGTGTATTTCGCACTCACACCCAAGAGGTCAACTAATTTATGCAACTCGTGGTGTAATGAACGTTGTGGTTGGTAATCATATTTGGGTTGTAAATCCGTTGCAGGGCTTATGGCTTCCGGGCGGAGTAGAACATCAGGTTACTTTTCAGAAAGACGTTAATTATTACAGTGTTTTTATCGATCCGTCTTTTATGGAAGGATTGCCAACAAACAGTTTCTCATTTGATATTCCGATGTTTTTAAAGCAGTTGGTTTTCAAAATTATTTCTTTTGGAGTAGAAGGAAATCTCACTCCTCCGCAACACAGAATCATTTCTGTTTTCTTAGACGAATTAGCTTTAATAGAGCCAAGCGCTACTTTCTTGCCAACAACCAATCATGAAAGATTACAAAAAGTAGTCGAACTTTTAATGGAAGATATTGCGAGCAAAAACACGATAGAATATTACGCCGAAATTTCTTTTATGAGCACTAGAACTTTATCTCGCTTATTCATAAAAGAATTAGGAATGAATTTTAGCGATTGGCGCACACGTTTAAAATTATTGGAAGCGATAAAACGTTTGGGCGAAAAACAATCTATTAAAGAAATTGCTTTCAATTTAGGTTACGAAACTACGAGTGCTTTTATTTATATGTTTAAAAAACACTTAGGAAAAACACCTTCTAATTATATTTTAGAAGATGAAAATGAATCTGATCGAATGATTGCTTAGATTGTTAGCCTAAATTAGAACACGGATAAAACGGATTTACTTCGTAAAGACGCGGATTTTTTAAACACATAGAAACATAGATTTTTTTTACTTAGCGAAATAGAGATAATAAAAAATAACTAGTCATTAACACATAGCTATGTGTATGTATACAAGTGAAACGCCTTTTTATGTGCAAAGGAAGTCTATGTCTCTATGTGTTTAAAAAAATAAATCCGTTTTCATCCGCGTCTTCGCGATAGCGAATCCGTCTCATCCGAGTCCCATAAAATTCTAACATCATTTTTTTTAGTACTAAAAAAGTGATAAGTCATAATTTTTCCCTTAAAAATTTATCAAGAATCATAGTTTTTTATGAAATAACAGGATACTACAGGTTGTGAAATGTAAAAATAACACTTATCTTTAGTCCCAAAATAAATTAACTATGCTAAACCGCTTTTCCATTTTTAAGACTTTACTTCTTTTTGTTGCCCTTTTTTGTTGTTCGCTGTCATCAGCACAAGAAAAAACAAAAGAAGCGACATGGATCTGGTATCCAGGAGATTTTGAAGTTTGGTTAAGCAATAAAATGCAGGTTAGACGTACAGAACGCGAAGCCGTATTTCCTCCGCTTTGGCAATATTACAGTCCGTATTCTTTGGTTACTTTTCAGACAGAAGTAGATATTCCAAAACCAGACGAAGTGAAAATCTTTTCAGAAGGACCTTTTCAATTACTTTTAGACGGCGTTCAAATTTACGGACAGCCAAAATCAATCGCAGTTCCTGCCGGAAAACACAAAATTTCCTTTAAAGTGTATAATCAGGAAGTGTTGCCAGCTATTTATATTAATGGTAAATACGTTAAATCTGATGCTTCTTGGAAAGTTACCAATGAAGATAAACTTTGGATTGATGAAACTGGGAAAGCACAACAATCGGGTACACCATGGGTTCCGGTTGGTTCTTGGAATTTTAATTCGCCAGAAAATAAACCTTCAGGATTTAAATTAACAACCAAACCTTTAACTGCGAAAAAAACAGAAAAAATAGGAGCTGGCCAATTAGTAGATTTTGGTAAAGAAACTTTTGGTTACATTAAAATTCACGGTTTAAAAGGAAAAGGCAAATTAGCGCTTTATTATGGAGAATCTCGTGAAGAAGCTTTGGATTCTGCTAAATGTGAAACTTTGGATCATTTATCTTTTGACGGAAAACAGTCTGAAACTTACACTCATAATGGTTCGAAAGCATTCCGTTATGTTCAAGTACAAGCAGATGCAGGAGTAAAATACGATTCTATTTCGATGCTTTATGAATATCTGCCATTAGACTATCGTGGCGCATTCAAATCTTCGGATGAACAATTGAATAAAATTTGGGATGTGTCGGCTTACACGATGCATTTAACGTCTCGTGAATTTTTTATAGACGGAATCAAACGTGACCGTTGGGTTTGGTCTGGTGATGCTTATCAAAGTTATTTAATGAATTATTATTTATTCTTTGATTCGGCTTCGGTAGAAAGAACTTTGTTAGCACTTCGTGGAAAAGATCCTGTAACAGCCCACGTAAATATCATAATGGATTATTCGTTGTATTGGTTTGTTGGTGTTTACGATTATTATCTACACACGGGCGATACGAAATTCATCAAAACTTTTTATCCAAGAATGAAATCGCTTATGGATTTCTGCCTAGAAAGAAGAAACAAAAACGGATTTCTTGAACCATTAGAAGGCGACTGGGTTTTTATTGACTGGGCAGACGGATTGCCAAAAACAGGTGAAGTTAGTTTTGAGCAAATGCTTTTAGCGAGAAGTTTAGAAGCAATGGCGGTAAGTGCAGAAATTGCTGGTAAAACCGAAGACCAAAAGCAATATCAGAAATTGGGAACTGATTTAAAAACCAAATTATTTGATGTCTTTTGGGATAAAAAAGAAAACGTAATGAAACATCAGCGTATCGATGGAAAAATTCAAAATATTGTAACCAGATACGCTAATATGTTCGGTATTTTCTTCAATTATTTTACTGAAGAACAAAAACAAAGCGTAAAAAATAAAGTGTTACTTAATAAAGATGTTCTTCAAATCACAACACCATACATGCGTTTTTATGAGTTGGAAGCATTATGCGCAATGGGGGAACAAAACTACGTTTTAAAAGAAATGAAAGATTATTGGGGCGGAATGCTAAATGAAGGTGCAACCTCTTTCTGGGAAGAATACAATCCGAACAAAAAGGGAACGGAACATTTAACGATGTATGGTCGTCCTTACGGGAAAAGCCTTTGTCATGCTTGGGGAGCAAGTCCGATTTACTTATTAGGAAAATATTATTTGGGTGTAAAACCAACCGCGCCGGGTTATTCAGAATACGAAATCAAACCAAATTTAGGAGGTTTAAAATGGATGGAAGGAAAAGTGCCAACACCAAACGGAGAAGTTGCGGTGTATTGCAGTACCAAAGAAATCAAAGTAAAAGCAGGTGAAGGAGAAGGAAAATTGATTTTTGAAAGTGCCAGCAAACCTAAAACAAACTCGGGAACGATAACGGAATTAGCAAAAAATAAATATCAACTGACGGTTAAACCAAATGTTGAATACAAAATAAGTTATAAAGCCCTGTAAATTATTCATCCAGCACATCATTGCGAGGAACGAAGCAACCTCACTAATGATTCCGCAAAGTTTGATATAGCAAATGTGATTGCTTCGTTCCTTGCAATGACGCAAAATCAGGAATAAAAAATAAAAAACCAATGTTTTCAAAAAATACAAAACACAACTTCAAATTAAAAACCGCATTCCTAATGCTGTTCACTGTCTGCATTCAAGCCACAGCACAAAATACCGCATGGAAACCAGCTTCATTTGAAATTGTAAAATCAAATTACAAAACATTCAAAACCACTCAATACGCACATGTATTTTCAGGAAGCAAACATAACATTGTTAGATTAGCTCCAGAATTACAAGGTTTAACAGGTATTGAACTTCCTTTAAATAAATATAAAAACGGAACTAATGCTCCTTTGCAATTAAAATTTAAAGAACCAGTTCAGGTTTTAATTGGTGTTTTTCAGGAAAATAATTCAGAATATCTTCAAGCTGATAAACTTCAAAATGCCAAATTAGTTTTAGAAAACGGATTGACGATTACAGGTTTACCGCTAGTAAATGTTTATGCGATTTCATTTCCAAAAGGAACACAAACATTAAATTTTGGAAAAGGATTATTTGCAGTTTTAGGAGTTGTAAAAGCTTCTGAAAAACTAGAACCAAGGAATGCCAATTTCCCAGATGGAAAACTTTGGAACCCAACTTTTATTGTTGAAGGCCTTTCAGATGAAAAACCGCTTTTCGAAATTATCGGTGGAGAAAATAAACCCGTTATTGATGAAGGAATGTCTGGAACTGAAGGAATTCAGGGAGGTTTTGAAGGCGGACGTGTTGTAAAAGTCGGCGATACGTACCATATGTTTCCAACCGAAAGAGCAGGAGAAAAAGGAATAGATTACTATTACGATCGTGTAAAAACCAAAATCGGACATTGGACAAGTAAAGATGCCATTCACTGGAAAAGAGAATCGACAATTTATCAAGCAAGTGGAACTTATGCCGTAACTGAAGACGATAATCCAATGAATGATCGTCGTGCAGCTATTTGGTCGTATATGCCAGTTTTTAATGAAAAAGCAAACAAATGGTATGGCTATTATTTAGCTTATACCGTAAGTAAAGAAATAGAACCAAATCATTCATTCGGAAGAATTTGGCGTTGCGAATCAACTGTAAACGGAATCAACGGAATCGGCGGACCGTATAAAGATATGGGAATCATTATGGAACCTGGATTAGATTCTCAACCTTGGGAAGGACGTCAGGGTGTTGCTTCATTTTTTCCATACCAAGTTGGTGACAAATACTTCGGATTTTATAGCGGTGCATATCCATTTAATTCTTGGGCAGATTATCCAAAAAAATCAGGAAAAGGCTGGTTTGTAGCTTTAGCCGAATCCAAAAGTTTAGAAGGCCCTTGGTTAAGAATGAACAAAGGTTTGGAACCAATTAAGACCATGCATCCGCAGTTTGTAGAAAATCCGATTGTTAGTCAATTACCAAACGGAATGTACATCGCGATTTTCGACGGAGGCCCAGACGGCTGGGGACATCATTTACCAAATATGATTGCGTATTCATTATCTGCAGATGGTGTTAATTGGGCGGAAGCACATTATTTACCAATAGAAACCAAAGTAGATAAATGGTGGGATATTATGAGAACGCCTTTGTGTTTAATCCCAGAAGGAAATGATGTTTATACCATAGTCTATAACGCAATCGATCTGAAAAGAAGATTTCATCCAACAGGAATGGTAAAAGTAAAACTGAATAAAGACGTAATGGAATGTAAATTAAAAGAATTGAAGAAATAGAAGAGAGTGGGAAGATGAAAGATGCAAGAAACAAGATTTTAGAATATAGAGAATAGAAACTTTGCGACTCTGCGACTTTGCGAGATTAAGCCGTTCCAAAACAAAAAAACTTGAGCCTTAGCGCCTTCGTGGCAAAAAAAGTATAAAAATGAAAATTAAATATCTAATCCTAACCATTTCAGCACTTATCATAACCAGCTGTGCTACCAAATACAAGAAAAGAGAAATTACCGATAGCGTAATGCAGGAGATTTACGAAGAAATCAAAACGCCTTATAAATACGGTTTGGTAATGGTTCCGACAGACAACTCATACAAAATCGATTGCCCGAGTGTATTTAGAAAAGATGGCAAATGGTATATGACGTATTTAATTTACGACGGAAGAGGTTACGAAACCTGGTTGGCAGAAAGTGACAATCTTTTAGATTGGAAACATCTAGGAAAAGTAATGTCATTTTCAGAAAATGAAAAACATTGGGATGTCAACCAAAAAGCAGGATATATTTCGTTGCAAGATCTAACTTGGGGCGGAAGCTACGAATGGGAAAAGTACGATGACAAATACTGGATGAGTTATTTTGGCGGAGACAGCAAAGGTTACGAAGCGGGCGTTTTATCAATAGGAATGGCGTATACCAAAGAAACACCGACAAAACCACACGAATTTCAGAGATTAGAAAATCCGGTTTTGACTCCAAAAGATAAAGACGCCAAATGGTGGGATAATAGTACGATGTATAAAAACAGTGTGATTCGTGATAAAGACAAAGTTACAGGACACAATTTCATCATGTATTATAATGCTCGTGGCGATAGTATCAATCCTGCTAAAGGCGCTGAACGTATTGCTATGGCAGTATCAAACGATATGAAAACATGGAAACGTTATGGAGATAAACCTTTAATCAATCATCATAAAGGAATTTCGGGAGATGCTTATATTCAGCGAATTAATGATACTTGGGTAATGTTCTATTTTGGAGCTTTCTGGACGGGATGGAATCAAGGTGCCTTTAACCGTTTTGCGGTTTCGAATGATTTAGTAAACTGGACCGACTGGAAAGGAGACGATTTAGTCAAATCATCTGAACCTTACGATGATATGTTTGCGCATAAATCATTTGTGGTAAAACATGATGGCGTTGTCTATCATTTTTATTGTGCCGTTAACAAAGCAGAACAAAGAGGAATCGCAATCGCAACATCTAAAGATTTAGGAAAAAGTAAATTGAATTTTGTGGCACCGCCCGAAAAGAAAGCAAAGTAATAAAATTTAGATGTAGTCCCTACGGGACATTTGCAAAGCTAAGTATTAGTGGTTACCAATATGTAATCTCTACGAGATACTTTTTTAAAAGTAAAATATTGATACTCGAAAAAACTCCGATAGGAGTTACATATCGGTAGGAAAATAATTGCCGAAAAATAAATTTTGTCCCGTAGGGACTACACAATTATGAAACACAATGAACAATAATATAAAACCAATGTTTACGTCAAAATCAAAATACAGAAAATCATTTTTCAATCTTCGATTTGTGACGTATGCATTTTACACTTTACTTCTAACATCTTACACAACTCACGCCCAATCCGTAACAGGAGAACCTGCGGGAGTTCCAGAATTGCATAAAAAATACGAATTTGCTCCGTGGGAAGATCCAACAATTACGAGTATCAATAGACAGCCATCAAGAGCAACTGCTTATTCGTATGCAAGTGTCGAAGACGCACTAAAAGGCGACAGAACCAAGAGCCGAATCCAAATGCTAAACGGCGATTGGAATTTTAAATATGCTGTAAATTTAAAAGAAGCTTCAAAAGATTTCTATAAAAATACTGTTTCAGGATGGGATAAAATCGAAGTGCCTTCCAATTGGGAAATGAAAGGTTATGATAATCCAATTTACAAAAGTGCCGTTTATCCGTTTAGACCCATAAATCCGCCTTATATTCCTAAAGATTATAACGGAGTTGGTTCTTACCAGAGAAGTTTTGCTGTTCCAGAAAATTGGAAAGATATGACCGTGACTTTACATTTTGGAGCTGTAAGTTCAGGTTTTGAAGTTTGGCTTAACGGAGAATTTTTAGGTTATGGCGAAGACAGTTTTCTGCCATCAGAATTTGATATTACACCTTATTTAAAAGCAGGAGAAAATGTAGTTTCAGTTCGTGTAATTCGTTGGACAGATGGTTCTTATTTAGAAGATCAGGATCACTGGCGTATGAGCGGAATCCAGCGTGAAGTTTTCATTATGGCAGAGCCTAAACTACGTATTCAGGATTTCTTTGTTCAAACCAAATTAGATAAACAATATACAGATGCTATTTTTAAACTGCGTCCGAAAGTGGAGAATTTGACAGGACCAAAAATCAAAGATTACACTATGAATGTTCAGTTGTACGATGCCAATAATACGGCAATTTTCAAAGAACCGCTTCAAAGACCTGTAATTGATTTAATCAATGAAAGTTATCCTCGTCTGGATAATGTACGTTTTGGATTTTTCCAAGAAACCATCAAAAATCCTAAAAAATGGAGTTCAGAAGAGCCGAATTTGTATACGATGGTCATTTCGATAAAAGATAAAAATGGAAATATTACCGAAGCCAAAAGCTGTAAAGTGGGTTTCCGTTCGATTGAATTTTCGAAAGAAAACGGAAAAATGCTCATCAATGGAAAAGAAACCTATGTATATGGCGTAAACCGTCACGATCATCATCCGACAAGAGGAAAAGCGGTTACAAGAGAAGATATCAAACAAGATATTACCACGATTAAAAAGTTTAATTTCAACTTTATACGAACAAGCCATTATCCAAATGATCCTTATTTTTATGAATTATGCGATCAATACGGAATCATGGTTATGGACGAAGCGAATCAGGAAACACATGGAATTGGCGGAAAATTAAGCAATGATCCGCTTTGGACAAATGCTTATATGGAAAGAATGATTCGAATGGTGGAAAGGGATAAAAACCATCCATCTGTCGTAATGTGGAGTTTAGGAAACGAAGGAGGAAAAGGGCCAAATCATGCTGCAATGTCGGGTTGGGTTCACGATTTTGATATCACGCGTCCCGTACATTATGAACCAGCGCAGGGAAATGCAAAATTAGATGGTTACATTGATCCGCTTGATCCAGGATATCCAAAAACAATTGATCACGCGTACCGATTCGAAAACCCGCAAGATGATTCGTATGTCGATATGGTGAGCCGTTTTTATCCGGGCGTTTTCACACCGAAATTTTTAGTTGATCAAAAGAAAGATACTCGTCCGATTATTTTTGTGGAATATTCGCATGCGATGGGAAATTCGGTTGGAAATTTAAAAGAATTATGGGATGAATTCCGTTCGCTTCCTAGAGTTATCGGAGGTTGTATTTGGGAATTTAAAGATCAGGGAATCGTGAAATTCGATTCCAGATCAGGTCAGAATTATTTTGCTCATGGAGGAGATTTTGGAGAGAAATATCATGACGGAAACTTCAATACAAAAGGAATTGTAGATTCTAACGGAAAACCAAAAGGTTCTATTTTTGAAAACAAATGGGTGTATCAGCCAGCGATTTCCACTTTAAACGGAAGACAATTAGAAATTAAAAATCGTCAGGCGGTTAAATCTTTAGAAGGTTATATTCCGGTTTTAAAAGTGTTGGAAAACGGAAACGTAATCAAAACTCAGATTTTAAAACCATTAAAAGTAGAAGCAGGACAATCTACAACATTAGATGTTAGTCCGTATCTTCCAAAAATGAAAGCTGATGCGGAATATATTTTAAATATAGAATTCCAGCTTTCAAAAGATGAACTTTGGGATTCAAAAGGTTACGCTGTCGCGGAAGATCAGTTTATATTGAAAAAGAAAGAAGTTGTTTCTCCAGAATCGAAAAAAGAAACGCTGAACGTTTCTGAATCAGATTTAGATTTTAAAATCAAAGGAAAAACTTTTGATATTACAATTGGAAAAACAAATGGCGCTTTGAGTTCGTATATTTTTAACGGAGAAGAACAAGTTTTTGCACCGCTAATGCCAAACTTTGTAAGACCACTTACAGATAATGACAAACGCGGATGGAAATCGCAAAAACTGCTGAAACAATGGTATAAAGCAAAACCAAAATTGGTTAACATTTCAATTAATAAATCAGCTTCAGAAATCAAAATTACAAGCGATTACGAAGTCATAAAAGACAGCGCAAGTGTAAAAGTAATCTACAGCATTTTACCAAACGGATTAATAAAAGTCGATTACAGTTTAAAAGCTTCAAACAAACTGCCGAACATTCCAAAAATCGGAATGCAAATGGGAGTTCAGAGAAAATTCGATCAGATTTCATGGTACGGTAAAGGAGAATTAGAAAATTACAGCGACAGAAGTTTTGGTTCGTTTGTTGGGAAATATTCACTTCCAATAAATGATTTTATCGAACATTACCCAAAGCCACAGGAAAACGGAAACAGATGCGATGTAAGATGGATGGCATTAAGCACTCCACAGAAAAACAACGGATTTTTAGTCGTAAACGATACCAAAGTTTTAAGCATGAGTGCATGGCCTTATACACAGGAAAACTTAAGCTCATCTGGTCATACATACGATTTGAAAGATCCAGGATTTTTAACGCTGAACATAGATTTAATCCAAATGGGAGTGGGAGGAAACGACAGCTGGACGATTGTAGCACAGCCATTAGAGCAATATCAGATTAAATCTGGAAATTACGAGTATAGTTTTTATTTGACGCCATTTAGTGGTTCAAAAAATGAATTGGAAAGTAATTTGAAGAAGTTTAAGTATTAGTTGATAATTGATAATTGATAATTTTAAAATTAAGAACTAAAAGTTTAAGGTACAGTTTGTCATTTCGAGGGACGAGAAATCTTCGCAAGAAACTCTACAAAGGTGATCCACCATGAGGAGCTACTCACGAAGATTTCTCCTTACGTCGAAATGACAAAAAAGACGAAAAAAAAGTAAAAAATCTGCCAAATCAGCCAAATCTGCGAGAGTAAATTTTTCCCGCAGATTTGACAGATAAAACAGATTATCAAAAAAAAAACAAAGAATAATGTTTCAAAAAAAACACCTCTTTTTTATCCTCCTTTTAGCAAGCCTCGTCTCTGCACAGGAAATCCATAAAAAAGAATCTTTTCAGCCAACATTAGAATCCTCAAGACCTTGGGTATATTGGTATTGGATGAAATCGGCGTATTCTAAACCCGGAATTACAGCCGATTTGGAAGCTATGAAACAAGCCGGAATTGCGGGTGCATATTTAATGACTATTAAAGGGCCAGCAAATCCGCCTTTAATAGATCCGCCGGTTTTACAGTTGACGCCTGAATTTTGGGATATGATTCATTGGGCATTTAAAGAAGCAGATCGTTTAGGTTTGAAACTGGCCTTTCACGGAGCTGACGGATTTGCCGTTGCAGGTGGGCCGTGGATTACGCCAGAAATGTCGATGCAGAAAATAGTTTGGTCAACTACTGAAATTTTAGGAGGGAAAAAAGTTACTTCAAAATTGCCAATGCCAGCACATTATAAAGACTATTATAAAGACATTGCTACTTTTGCTATACCGATAAAAGAATACCAAATTACTTCGCAGATGCAACTGCCAAAAGTAACCACATCAAACAATACTGATGCATCGTTTTTGGCTGATCCTAGAAAAGATGAAAACTTTAAGTTTGCTGATGCAGGCTGGATTCAGTACGAATTTGCACAGCCTTTTACCTGTAAATCTATTGTCATTGAAACCAAAGGAAGAGATTTTCAGGCACAACGTTTAATTGTCGAAGTGAGCGATGACGGAGTTAATTTTAGATTCCACGAGAGAATGATTGCGCCACGTCACGGCTGGCAGGATATGGATTTTCCCAATACACATACGATTACGCCTGTTACGGCAAAATATTTCAGATTTGTTTACGATCCAAAAGGAACAGAACCTGGAGCAGAAGATTTGGATTTTGCAAAGTGGAAACAGAATCTGAAAGTGAGTAAAATTATACTCTCAAATCAATCATTAATAAATAATTATGAAGGAAAGTCAGGAGCAATTTGGCGTTTGACTCCGCAGACTACAGAAAAAGAAATTCCAAATTCTGATGCATTCAAAAAATCAGAAATTATCAATATCTCCAATTTTGTTGATGCTGATGGAAACCTAAACTGGAAAGCGCCAAAAGGAAAATGGAAAATTATCCGAATGGGACATACTTCGACTGGACATGAAAATGCAACTGGCGGAGCAGGAAAAGGATTGGAAGTCGACAAATTTAATCCTGAATTAATTCGTTTTCAGTTAGATCATTGGTTTGGAGAAGCCGTTCGTTCTGCTGGACCAGAATTGGCTTCAAAAGTTCTTGAAATCCTTCATTTTGACAGCTGGGAATGTGGAAGCCAAAACTGGTCTTCGGTTTTTCAGGCTGAATTTAAAAAGAGACGTGGCTACGATCTTGTAGATTATCTGCCAGTTATGGCTGGAATTCCAATAGAAAATGCCGATTTCTCAGAGAAAGTTTTATACGATGTTCGTAAAACAATAGCCGATTTAGTAGCCGATAATTTCTACGGAACTGTAGCGCAAATCGCCAAAGAAAATAACGTTAAATTAAGTTCAGAAAACGTTGCGCCAACAATGATGAGTGATGCTTTGTTGCATTATAAATATGTAGATTATCCAGGTGGGGAATTTTGGCTAAAAAGCCCAACGCACGATAAACCTTTTGATATGGTCGATGCCATTTCTGGCGGACATATTTACGGAAAAGATATTATTCAGGCAGAATCTTTTACGGCTCTGCGAATGGATTGGGACGAACATCCAGGAAACTTAAAAACAACGGCAGACCGCAATTATGCTTTAGGAATCAACCGTTTATTTTATCACGTTTTTGTGCATAATCCGTGGACGGACAGAAAACCGGGAATGACTTTAGATGATATCGGAACTTTTTTCCAGAGAGATCAAACGTGGTGGAAACCCGGAAAAGCGTGGTTTGATTATTGTCAAAGAGTACAGTTTCAATTGCAAAAAGGAAAGCCAGTAATTGATCTGGCAGTTTTTATTGGCGAAGATTTTCCTTCCCGTTCTTTCGTGCCAGATCGTTTGGTGCCGTTTATTCCGAATGTTTTTGGTGCAGCAAGATTAGAAAGTGAGAAAATCCGTTTAGAAAACGAAGGTCAACCAACAGCAAAAATGCCAAAAGAAGTGACTTATTCTAAAAATATCACCGATTTATCACAATGGATTAATCCACTAAATGGTTATCAATATGATTCTTTTAATGCTGATGTTTTAATTAATAGAGCGAAAGTGGTAAACGGAAAAATTTCGTTTGATGGCGGAATTGAATATGGGGCTTTATTCTTCCCAGGAAGTCATAAAATGGCACCAAATAAGATGCTTTCTTTGGCTTCCGCCGAAAAAATCCTGCAATTGCTAAAAGAAGGAGCAACGATTTTTGTAGATGAAAAACCGAATCTTCAGCCAGGAATTAATTCAGAAGCTGATCAAAAGAAATGGCAGAATGTAATTGACGAAATTTGGAATAATGCCAATTCATCAACATGGAAAATTGTGAAAGGAACGGTTGTCAAATTACCGTATTTAGGAAATGATTTTGCTTCCATCGGAATTACACAAGACGTTTATTTTCCAAATTTAAATAGAGCGGATTCGGAAACATTGGCTTGGGCGCACCGTAAATCGGATACTGAAGATATTTATTTCATTTCCAATCAAAAAGCAGAAAAAAGAACGTTTGACGCTTCGTTTAGAATTTCAGGAAAAGTTCCGCAATGGTACAATCCTGTGACAGATCAAACTTCAGCTTTATCCAATTGGAAAATAGAAAACGGAAGATCGATTGTTTCGATAAGTTTAGATGTGAATGAATCTGGTTTTGTGATTTTTAAAGAAGTAACAAAAGAGGTTTTAGTACAAGGAAAATCTTCTGAATTTGAAAAAGTACAAACTTTAGATGAAAACTGGGAATTGCAATTTGATCCTGAATTTAAAGGCCCAAATGAAGTAGTTAAAACGAACAAGCTTTTTGATTGGAGCACTTCTGAAAATGATCAAATTAAGTATTATTCAGGAACCGTAGTTTATAAAAAAGAGTTTGTCTGGAAAGGAAAAAGCACAGATAAAATCTGGCTGGATTTAGGCGAAATTGCCAATATTGCTGAAATCAAGATTAATGGAAAAGATTGTGGAACGCTTTGGACTTTTCCTTTCAAAATTGATATTTCAAAAGCTTTGCAAAAAGGAAAAAATACGATAGAAGTTAAAATTACAAATACCTGGAGAAACAGATTAATTGGTGATCAAAAATTGCCAAAAGAAGAAAGGTTAACGTGGACAACAGCGCCATTCCGCTTAGAAGGAGAACCTTTGTTGAAAGCTGGATTATTTGGACCGGTTACAATTTTACTAGAGAAATAAATGTTAGCCACAGATTAAAAGGATTAAAAAGATTTCTTTTGGAAAAAAGAAGGAAATAAATCAATTGCCTCCAGCTTTAGCTGGAGGTTTGAAGAGGATATAAAGATAAGGGCTTTAGCCAAACTATCGATTTGGCTAAAGCCGATTGATAAGAGACATTTTATGTTCCTCCAGCTAAAGCTGGAGGCAATTAAAAAAATCCTTCTAATCCTTTTAATCTGTGGCAAAAAATAAATAAAAAATGAAAAAATCAATTATTGCATTATTAACGATTTTAGCGAGCTTTCAAATCAATGCCAAAATCAAACTGCCAGCATTGTTCACTGACAATATGATGTTGCAACAAAAATCAAACGCACCAATTTGGGGCTGGGCAGAAAAGAACGCCAATGTCGTAATCAAAACTTCGTGGGATGCTAAAACCTACAAAGTAAAGGCAGATGCTTCAGGAAAATGGAAAACAGAATTACAGACTTCCACTTTTGGCGGCCCATACACGATTGAAGTATCAGAAGGAAACGAAAAAGTAACCATCAAAAATGTTTTGTTGGGAGAAGTCTGGCTTTGTTCAGGGCAGTCCAATATGGAAATGCCTTTGAAAGGATTTCAGGGACAGCCTGTTAAAAACGGAAATGAAATTATCGTAAGATCAACCAATAAAAATATTCGTTTAATTACGATTCCAAGAGCAACAGTTTTGGAACCTTTACAAGATTTTGAAGGAAAATGGGAAGAAGCTTCTCCAAAATCGACTTCTAATTTTAGTGCAACAGCTTGGTATTTTGGTTCGCTTTTGCAGGAGGTTTTAAATGTTCCGGTTGGTTTGATTCATGTTTCTTACGGCGGTTCTAGCATGGAAGCATGGATGAACAAAGAGATGCTGAAGGATTTCGCAAGTGCTAAAATCCCAACTACAAAAGAAGAATTGGCAAAAGATCCAAATCGTGTTCCGACGACTTTATTTAATGGAATGCTTTCGCCTGTAATTGGTTATGGAATTAAAGGCTGTATCTGGTATCAGGGAGAATCGAATTACGAAAGAGCTTCTGAATATACTGCTTTGATGAAGAAAATGGTCAGCAGTTGGAGAACATTGTGGAACCAAGGAGATTTTCCTTTTTATTTCGCTCAAATTGCACCGTTCAATTATGCTTCTTTTCATCCAAAAGATTATTTGGAAAAATACAATTCAGCTTATTTAAGAGAAGCGCAGTTTAAGGCTTCAAAGGAAATTCCGAATTCAGCAATGGCAGTTTTAATGGATGTTGGGGAAGAAAACAATATTCATCCAATGGACAAAGAAAAAGGAGGAAACCGTTTGGCTTTTCAGGCTTTGGCAAGAACTTACGGAATTGAAGGTTTTGAATTCGAAAGTCCGAAATACAAATCGATGGAAATAAAAGATGGCGCTGTAACGGTTTCTTTTGATGATGTTAATAACGGAATTACGTCTTATGACAAAGAGGTTTTAGGTTTTGAAATAGCAGGAGCAGACAAAGTTTTTTATCCAGCGAAAACGGTAGTAAGAAGAAAATCAGTGGTTCTGACTTCGGATAAAGTGAAAAATCCAGTTGCAGTTCGTTATTTATGGAAAGATTTCGCAAAAGCGGAATTGTTTAGCGCTGGAGGTTTACCGGTTTCTTCGTTTAGAACAGACGAATGGTAGTTTTTGAGTTATGAATTATGAATTGTGAATTATGAATTGTGAATGGTTAATGATTAACGATGAGTTTAAGGTCTAGTTTGTCATCCCGAGGAACGAGGGATCTCCGTAAGTAACTCGACAAAGATTTAGACACGTTTAATTATAGCTCTCGCAGATTTGGCAGATTTTGGAGATAATAATAAATCTGCTCAATCAGCTAAATCTGCGAGAGAAAATTAAAAAATTATACCTACAAGGTTTTGGAAACCTTGCAGGAAAGAAAACGATGAGAAATAAATTACTGATAATACTTTTCCTTACCACGCTTTGCCTTAAAGCGCAAATACCTGCGCTCCATAATTATAATCAAATCTGGACAACGCAAAGCAATAATTCATCAGAATCGATGCCTTTGGGAGGCGGAGATATTGGTATGAATGTCTGGGTAGAGAAAGGTGATTTGTATTTTTATTTTTCGCGAAGCGGAACTTTTGATGAACATAATACTTTATTGAAACTAGGAAGAGTAAAAGTGACTTTAAGTCCGAATCCGTTTGAAGGAAAAGATGGTTTTCATCAGGAATTAAAACTCAAAGATGGTTATGTTTTAGTTGGGCAAAACAACACAAAAATCAAACTTTGGGTGGACGTTTTTAAACCAATTATTCATGTTGATTTAGAAAGTAAAAATCCGTTGAAAATGACTGCTTCTTACGAAAGCTGGCGTTATCAAAATCGTTATCCAAAAGGAAAAGAAAACAACGCTAATTCTTATAAGTGGGCGCCTCAGGGAGAACTTATTACGTATAAAGATTCTATTTCTTTTGAAAATAACGGAGTTAAATTTTACCACAGAAATCGAGAAAATACGGTTTTTGATGTTGCCGTAAAACAGCAAAAAATGGAATCGGTAAAAGACCAAATGCTGAACCCGATTGCGAGTCTGACTTTTGGTGGATTTATGAAAGGCGATAATTTAAAACCAGACGGAACATATCTTGGAAAATATCAGGATACCGATTTTAAAGGTTTTAATTTAACAAGCATAAAACCATTCAAAAAGCATTCATTAGAAATTTATTTAAACACCAATCAGTCAGATTTTTCTATTTGGGATAATGGATTAAAAAGTTTGATTTCAGCCAATAAAAACAATTTCAAACAAGCAGAAAAGAACACTCAAAAATGGTGGAATAACTTCTGGAATCGCAGTTTTATTTTCACTCAAAAAAATCAGTCAACTGCCAAAGATTCGGTGTATCAAATTGGGCAGAATTATCAATTGTTCAGATATATGCTCGGATGCAATGCGTATGGAAAATACCCAACAAAATTCAACGGCGGACTTTTTACGGTTGATCCTGTATACACCAATAAAGACCTGAATTTCACACCCGATTTTAGAAATTGGGGAGGAGGAACGATGACGGCTCAAAACCAGCGATTGGTTTATTTTCCAATGGTAAAAAGCGGTGATTTTGATATGATGAAATCACAATTGGATTATTACGTTAGTCTTCAAAAAAATGCTGAACTGCGTAGTAAAGTATATTGGAATCATAACGGAGCATCATTCACAGAACAATTGGAAAACTTTGGGCTTCCTAATCCTGCTGAATACGAATGGAAACGTCCTGCAGATTATGATCCGGGAATGGAGTATAATGCTTGGCTGGAGTACGAATGGGATACCGTTTTAGAATTCTGCCAAATGATGCTTCAGCAACGAGAATATGCAGGAGAAGACATTCAAAAATACAATCAATTTATTATAAGCTGTCTTCGTTTTTTCGATGAACATTATCAATTTTTAGCAAAGCAGAGAGGTAGAAAAGCTTTGGACGGAAACGGGAAATTAATTCTTTTTCCGGGTTCAGGAGCAGAAACTTATAAAATGGCGTATAATTCCAATAGTACGATTTCGGCTTTACAAGTTATTACATCACAGCTTTTAAACCTTTCTTCGGAACAATTATCTAAAGAAGATCTGGAATATGTAAAAGGATTTCAAAATCGAATTCCGCCTTTAAATTTTGGGCAGATCGACAATCATAAAGTTTTGGTTCCTGCTAAATCTTGGGAAAGAGTCAATAATTCTGAAGTGCCGCAATTATATCCTGTTTATCCGTGGGGAATTTACGGCATTGGCAAATCGGATTTAGAAACCGCTTTGAATACGTGGAAATATGATGCAGACGCTTTAAAGTTTAGAAGTCATGTTGGCTGGAAACAAGATAATATTTTCTCGGCTCGTTTGGGATTAACCGAAGAAGCAATGAAATACAATACACTTAAAATGGCAAATTCAGAAAGACGTTTTCCAGCTTTTTGGGGACCAGGATTTGACTGGGTTCCAGATCATAATTGGGGTGGATCAGGAATGATTGGTATGCAGGAAATGCTTTTGCAGGAAGCAGATGGGAAAATCTATCTTTTCCCAGCATGGACAAAAGAATGGAACGTTCATTTTAAATTACATGCCAAACAAAATACTACAATTGAAGCCGAACTCATGAATGGAGAATTGAAGGTTTTAAAAGTAATTCCAGAAGAACGAAAAAAAGACATTATAAATCTGCTTGGAAAATCTGAAGCAGAGAAAACAAAATTAAACTAACTATTACCAATCAAAATGATAAAGAAATTAATAAGTGCTGTAGTTTTGTCCATGCTTTTGACCACAAATGGGCAAGCACAATCAGTTCAAAATACTGATAAACAAATTGTAAAAGTTGACTTTGATTTTTTTCAAAGAAGACTAGAAGAAGTTCATGACCCAAGTTATGATTCGTGGGTAATTAATGAAGGAAAAGAAGCGGAAAAATCATTTAATAATGTGTCTTTTAAGTTAAAAGGAAACTTTACTTCAAAATGGTATAAAGTCGGAATGAATGCTCCATTTTATAGCAAATTAGGAAGTGACGGTTTGGTTACGACTGAAAATTTAGAATTGAAAATTAGCGGATTGAAAGCAGGAAAACATACGCTTTTGACTTTTCATAACGCTTTTGATGTCATTACAGGAAAAACTTTTTCTCCTATCAAAATCTTCGTAAACGGAAAACTTCAAGAAACAGTAAATGCAAGTCAGAGAGCCAATGCTAAAATTGATGCTTCGATGGCGTATATTACTTTTAATGCTGAGAAAGGCAAGGATGTAATTGTTCGTTTTGAAATTGATCCAACTTCAAACTCAGATATTGTAAAACAAATTGTGATTAATGGTTTTGAAATTGATACGCCAAATTTAATGAATCAGGCCAGAACTCCTGAACCAAAAAACAGAGACGAGCATGTTGAAGTGGGGAAAACTTTAACCTTAAAATGGGACGCTGTAAAAAACGTGGCATCTCATAAGATATATTTTGGTGAAGATAAAAATGCAGTTGAAAACGCAACAGAAGCTTCAAAAGAATTTAAAGGAAAATTGACTGAGAAATCGTATTCAGTTTCTGATTTATATTCAGGAACAACCTATTACTGGAGAGTCGATGAAGTGGATAATAATGGCGAAGTTACATTAGGAAATGTATGGTCGTTTAAACCTGCTCAATTGGCATTTCCAGGTGCAGAAGGTTACGGACGTTATGCAGTTGGTGGTCGTGGCGGAAAAGTGATTGAAGTAACCAATTTAAATGACGATGGTCCGGGAAGTTTACGCGATGCCATCAATCAGGAAATTGGACCAAGAACTATCGTTTTTAATGTTTCGGGAAATATAAAACTGGCTTCGAGATTAGTAGCAAATCAGCCTTATATTACTATTGCCGGACAAACGGCGCCAGGAGAAGGAATCACGATCAGTAGAGCGCCAATTGGGTTGACAGGAAATGATGGTGTAATTCGATTTTTGAAAGTGAGAATTGGAGGCGGAACTACTTTTGACGGAATGGGATTAACAGGCGCTGATTATAGTATTATTGATCACTGTTCGATTAGCTGGACAATAGATGAATCGTTTAGCTCACGTGGTGCGCATCATATCACTTTACAACGAACTTTAATTTCTGAAGCGTTAAACATTGCGGGACATGATAAATATCCTGCTGGAAAAATGCACGGTTTTGCAGCAACAATTGGTGGAGATATTGGTAGTTTTCATCATAACTTATTGGCACATAATCAAGGTCGTAACTGGAGTATTGGCGGTGGTTTAAACGGTGACGGCTATTACACAGGAAGATTGGATATTACCAACAATGTGGTTTACAACTGGGGTGGAAGAACAACTGACGGAGGAGCAAACGAAGTAAATTTTGTAAACAATTTTTATAAACCAGGTGCTTCAACTACCATATTTGTGGCGTTAAATGCACAACATGAAGGTGTTGGAAAAGGAATGCAACGTTACTATTTTAACGGAAACATTATGCCAGGCTACTTTGATGAGAAATCTCAGGATAAAGGAAGAAAATCTACTATAAGCCATAATGAGAAAGTAGATTATGAAACTTTCGTTGACAAACCATTTTTTCCTTCGTATGTAGAAACGCAATCAGCGAAAGCGGCTTATAAAAATGTGCTTTCAGATGTTGGTGCTAATCAGCCTTTTTTCGATAAACACGATAATAGAATTGTAGATGAGACTTTAAAAGGAACTTTCACTTATAAAGGCAGTAAGAGCGGTTTAGGCGGTATGATCGATAACGAACAAGATGCAGGCGGATGGCCAAACTTTGTATCGGAAACTCGTCCGACCGATTGGGATACAGATCACGATGGATTGCCAAATTGGTGGGAAAAAGCTTTTGGTTTAAACGAAAATTCAAAAGCTGGAGATTTTTCAGATGCCAATCAAGATACAGACAAAGACGGATTTACGCAGTTGGATAATTATTTGGACTGGTTGGCGCAGCCTCATTATTTTATGAATTCAGGAGAGAAAAAGACTTTAAGTGCTTCAGATTATTTTAAAGGTTATGAAAGCAAACCAGTTTATACTTTCTCTGATCTTAAGAATGGAAAAGTGGTTTTAAAAGGAAAAGAAATTCAGTTTACAGCTGTTGAAAAAGGATTTGCTTCTTTCGTGCTAACAGTAAAAGATGCAGACGGAGATTCAATGAGCAGAACCATTAATTTCTTTGTAAAATAAAAAAATGGTTTTGCCACGAATTACACTAATTTCCACGAATTAGTTTTTTGCCACAGATTAAAAGGATTAGCACAGATTATTTAGTATAAAATCAATTTAATCCTTTTAATCTGTGGCAAGAAAAAGAAAAAATTAGTGCAATTCGTGTAATTCGTGGCAAACAAAAAATATATTCAAAATGAAAAAGAACATCATCATATCCTCTTTATTTCTTTCAACCGTGATCTTTGCGCAGAACAAAGGCTTGGTTGCGAATTCAGAAAGTCCGTATTCGAAATTACAGAGTGTAGGCTTGCAAGATGTAAAATGGACAAACGGTTTTTGGAAAGAACAGTTTGATGTAGAAACCAAAAACACTTTGCCATATATGTGGGATTTGTATCATAACGATGAGATTTCGCATGCTTACAAAAACTTCGAAATTGCAGCTGGTTTAAGCAAAGGAACTTTTAAAGGCCCTTCGTTTCATGATGGTGATTTCTATAAGATTTTTGAAGGAATGGCAGCAACGTATGCCGTTACAAAAGATAAAAAACTCGATGCCGAAATGGATAAAGCGATTGCGCTTTTCGCGAAAGTACAGCGCAAAGACGGTTATATTCATACGCCAGTTTTAATCGACGAACGCTGGGGAACTTTAGGCCCAGAGGAAGTAAAAAAACAATTGGGTTTTGAGAAATACAATATGGGACATTTAATGACTGCAGCTTGTATTCATTATCGTGCCACAGGAAAAACGAATTTCTTGAATATTGCTAAAGGTGTTGCCGATTTCTTGTATGATTTCTACAAAAAAGCTTCACCAGAATTGGCTCGAAATGCGATTTGTCCGTCTCATTATATGGGAATTGTTGAAATGTACAGAACGGTAAAAGACCCAAAATATCTGGAACTGGCGAATAATCTAATTGATATTCGCGGAACAACAAATGACGGAACCGATGATAATCAAGATAGAGTTCCGTTTAGACAGCAGACTACCGCAATGGGTCACGCCGTAAGAGCAAATTATCTTTACGCTGGAGTTGCCGATTTGTATGCAGAAACAGGTGAAAAAAAATTGTTAGACAATTTAGAATCCATTTGGGATGATGTAACGTATCGTAAAATGTACATTACAGGTGGCTGTGGTTCTTTATACGATGGAGTTTCTCCAGACGGAACTTCATACGACCCAACTGTGGTTCAAAAGATTCATCAAGCTTACGGAAGACCTTTTCAATTGCCAAATGCAACGGCTCATACCGAAACCTGTGCTAATATTGGAAATGTATTATGGAATTGGAGAATGCTTCAAATTACGGGAGATGCTAAATATGCTGATATTGTTGAATTAGCATTATACAATAGTGTGCTTTCGGGAATGGATTTAGAGGGAGAAAAATTCCTTTATAATAATCCGCTGAATGTTTCAAATGATTTGCCATTTCATCAAAGATGGGGTAATGAACGCGAAGGCTATATTGCTTTATCTAACTGTTGCGCGCCAAATGTAACCAGAACAATTGCCGAAGTTGGAAATTACGCTTACAATATTTCGAAAGAAGGTTTGTATGTCAATTTATACGGAAGTAATCAATTGAAAACAAAAACTTTAAACGGAGAAGAAATCGAAATTGAACAGCAAACCAATTATCCGTGGGACGGAAAAATAACGCTGAAAATTGTAAAAGCACCAAAGGATTTACAGAACTTCTTTTTGAGAATTCCGGGTTGGAGTCAGAATGCCGAAGTTTCGGTTAATAATTCGAAAATTACAGATAAAATCGTTTCGGGGACTTATTTGAAATTGAATCAGAAATGGAAAAAAGGAGATGTTATTGAATTGAATATCCCAATGCCAGTTGAATTAATGGAAGCTAATCCGTTAGTTGAAGAAGTTAAAAATCAAGTAGCTGTAAAAAGAGGACCTTTGGTGTATTGTTTGGAATCTGATCAATTGCCAGCTAAAATTAGTGTTAATGACGTGGCTTTGAATTTGAAATCGAATTTCGCAACAGGCAATTTTATGTTGAATAATAGAAATTTAGTAAGCATAGATGCAGAAGCAGTTATAAATTCTAATAATTATTGGAATAAAACGTTGTACAAACCGCTTTCTTCTAAAGATGCGACTGCGGTATCGGTAAAATTGATTCCGTATTTTGCGTGGGGAAATAAAGGAAAAGGTGAAATGACGGTTTGGATGTCGCATTAAAATTATATATAGATTCCTATTTTTTTGTAGAGGCGCACTGCAGTGTGTCTACGCCATGTATATCAAACATTGTGGTTACGTTGCGTTAGACGCACTGCGGTGCGTCTCTACAGATATACATTGTGTAAAAATTTTAAATATTAAAAACTATGAAATATATTCTGGCTTTATTTTTAATAACACTTTCACTATCAGCCCAAACGCTCGATAATAAACTCGCTGTAACCGTTGCTCAAGACGGTTCTGGAGATTTTAAAACCATTCGAGAAGCAATCAATAATGTAAAAGATAATTCAGAGAAACGTGTTGTAATTACTATAAAGCCTGGAAAGTATGTTGAAAAGTTAGAAATTCCAGCTTCAAAACCCTTTATTACTTTAAAAGGCTTGGACCGAAATAAAACGATTATTTCATTTGATGATTATTCTGGGAAACCGCTTCGTGAGCCAGATCCGTCGGGTAAAAAAGAATTTGGAACAGGAACTTCGTATTCTTTTTTAATTAAAGGAAATGATTGTACGTTTGAAAATCTTACTGTCGAAAACACAGCAGGAAGAGTAGGGCAGGCAGTGGCGCTTCACATAAAGAGTGATAGAGTTATTGTGAAAAATTGTAATCTTTTAGGAAATCAGGATACACTTTACTTATCAGAAGGAAATACAAGAACTTATTTCGAAAACTGCTTTATCAATGGTACAACCGATTTTATTTTCGGAGCCGCAGCAGCTTATTTTTATAAATGTACTATTGAAAGTTTAGTGAATTCTTATATCACAGCAGCTTCAACTCCGCAAGGACAAGCTTACGGTTTTGTTTTTGTTGATTGTAAGCTTACCGCAAAAGACAAATCGGTAGATCAAGTATTTCTGGGAAGACCTTGGAGACCTTACGCCCAAACCGTTTTTATCAATACAGATTTAGGTTCGCATATCATTCCAGAAGGTTGGAATGCTTGGATAGATACTCGTTTTCCGGATAAAGATAAAACGGCTTATTATGCAGAATTTGAAAGTAAAGGTTTGAGTGCAAAAGATTTGTCTCAACGTGTTTCTTGGTCTCATCAATTAAAGAAAGAGGATATTAAAAAATATGATAAAGATTTAGTTTTAAACGGATGGAATCCTGATAAATAAACTTATGAAAAACTTTAAAATTTTTATAATAGTAATGTGCTCGATTTTAGTATTGGGCTCTTTTGGTTTTAAGTCAAAAGTAACCACCATTTATTTAATTGGTGATTCTACAGTTGCCGATTATTCACTCGAAGAAAATTATCAAACCAGAAAGTTTCCGCAAGTGGGTTGGGGACAAGTTTTTCAGCCTTTCTTTCAAAAAGACAGTTTAAAATTGGTTTCTAATATTTTGGGTTCTGCGAAAGAAGTAAAAGTCGATGATCGTGCAAAAGGCGGAAGAAGTACGAGAACTTTTTTTCAGGAAGGACGTTGGGCTTCGGTTTATAAATCACTACAAAAAGGAGATGTTGTGATGATGCAGTTTGGACATAATGATGCTTCGGTTGAAAAAACGGAACGTTATGTAAATATTGAAGGTTATAAAGAATTTCTGCGTTTATTCATTAATCAGACCAAAGAAAAAGGAGCAATTTCAATTGTAGTAACACCGGTTGCGAGAAACTATCCGTGGAAAGATGGAAAGCTTAGTAATGTTCATGGCGATTACCCGCAAGCAGCTATTGATGTGGCAAAAGAATTGAATACAAAATATATTGATTTGAATGAACTTTCTATAGATTTCTTTTCTTCAAAAGGACAGGAGTACGTAACAGCGAATTATTTTATGAATTTTGAAGCAGGGAAGTTTCCTGCTTTTCCAGAAGGTCAAAAAGACAATACACATTTTCAAACCAAAGGCGGAATTGAAATAGCTCGATTGGTTTTTAATGCGATGAAGAAATTATAAGTTTAACAGCTTATCACGAGCCCGCTGATCATAGGATTTAGCGGGCTTTTTTTATTGGATTTTATTAACGAATAGTCGGGAAAAAGTAGTTTACATTTTGTTGGTCAGAATTTACTTTTAAAATTTTATTTTTTTTAGTAAAATTTATTGAATGTTTTTTTAGTAATTCTGCCACTGTCCTGTAATGTAATTTGTAAGTTTTTTATCGTGAAATAAATGTAAATGCAACAATTATCTCTATCGTTTTCGTAAAAATTGACATTTTGTAAGCGCTTAAATATCAGATAAAATTATAGAATTTCTACCAGATGTTTATTTTTGATATAAATCTTATTGTTTTTTAGTCAAAATGAGATTGTAATTTTTCTTTTAAGCAAACATTTGTCTTAAATATTTGGGTTCATCTATTTTTTCCATTCGTTTTTTATTAATATTGTTTTTTTAGTCACATTTTTTTTTACATTCTGCGATTAAAACAGGATAGAGCAGGACGGTTCTAATGTATCATCGTCATATTTTTGGAATATTAAAATAAATGTGTTTTAAACATTTAATAATCTTTATTAAGATTTCTTTAAGTAAAGTTTTATTATAATTAAGACATGTTTAAAACATGACTAACTAACATTAATAACCTAACCAAAAAACATTTATGAAACAAGCACTTATAAAAAGATGTAGTTTTCTTTTGTTTACACTGATGAGTGTATTGAGTTATGCTCAAAGTAATCAAGTTACAGTAACGGGAACAGTTACAGACAATTTAGGTGGACTATTGCCTGGAGTTAACGTAACTGAGAAATCTACTAAAAATTCAGTGACAACAGATTACAATGGAAAATATGAGATTAAAGTTAAAAGTGGAGGAACATTAGTTTTTTCTTTCATTGGAATGAAAAAAATAGAAATACCTTTAAACAATCGTTCTATTGTTAATGCAAAAATGGAAGACGATTTTAATCAATTAGAAAATATTGTTGTCGTTGGTTACGGTACTCAAAAGAAAAAGGAACTTACTGGAGCGATTGCTACGATCAAACCAGATGAACTTATGGACTTACCTGTAACGAATTTATCGGATGCATTAAGAGGATTAGTTCCAGGACTTTCAGTTACACCAAGTTCAGGCCGACCTGGAGATGCTGGTACTATCCAAATCCGCCAAACTTTTGGTTTTTCAAAAGATGGAAACTCAACTATACCATTAGTAGTTATAGATGATATGGTTCAAGTTGATCCAGCGACTGGTAAAGCTACTTTAGATACTTTTAATAGATTGGATCCATCTGAAATTGAAAGTATTACCGTTTTAAAAGATGCGTCTGCAGCTATTTATGGTTCTCGTGCATCTCAAGGTGCTATTATTGTAAAAACGAAGCGAGGCAAGGCTGGGAAAGCTAAATTTAGCTACAATAGCCAATTTGTAGTTAATGATGCGGTTAGCCACACTAAAACTATGAGTGCTTATGAGTTTGGAGTTTTTAGCAATCGATTCTTAACAGCACAAAATCCTACTATTCTTCCAGCGAGTTTATTTTCTGCAGCAGAATTGGAAGAAATGAAAGGTTTAGATTATGACTGGCTTAAAGAGGCTTGGAAACCGGCTATTCAGCAAAAACATTCATTTAATGTAAATGGGGGTAGTGAAGATATTACATACTTTGCTGGTGCGACTTATTTGACACAAGATGCAAATCTTGGTTACCAAAAATATGACAAATGGAATTACCGAACTGGTATTAATGCAAAAATTGCTAAAAATTTAGACTTCTCTGCGTCTATTTCTGGTAATACTGGATTTATAGATAAATCATTTACTAAAGCATCTGCAAACATCAGCGATGGAAGTTATGGTAGTGCTGCAGGTGGTGAACAAGCTGATTATGGATATTTAGTGCATATGCCAAAATTTATTCCATGGCAAACAATAGTGGATGGAAAAGAATATTATATGTCTCCATTTCCTAATACGAATAAAAACTTTGGAAGCGCAAATGCAAATAATAACATCGCTGGATGGAACTATTTTGCCAACCTAAACAATGGATCGCATCAAACAACAGATGACGCTTCTTTCAATGTGAATGCTTCCTTAAATTACAAAGTTGCTGCAATTAAAGGTTTATCTTTCAAAGCAACTTTTGCAAGAACTAAAAATTCAAGTTATTCAGAGCAGATTCAATTACCTTATGATTTAGCAAGAATTACAAATTATCAATTACAGGATAATCATTTAGCAAGTGCGGCTTATCCAAGTGCGATAACAAAGAATCCAGAAGTAGGAGGTATGATTGATTATGCTATAGAAACAAACGTTAGAAATTCAAGAGTTTATTATAACAGTAGTTTTTCTAAAAGTACTCAGGCAAACTTCTTTGCAAATTACAACAGAACTTTTGGAGATCATAATGTTAGTGGAATGTTTGGTATTGAAAGATCTGAATCAGACTGGCAAACTACTCGTTTAGCATACACAAATACTCCTAAAGATTATCTTGGAGATTGGCGTACTGCAGGAACAGTTGATACTGGTAACTCTACTGCTTTAAAAGGAAATAATGCAACTCTTTCTTATTTTGGATCGGTAAACTATAATTTTAAATCAAAATACTTGGTGCAATTCCTTATCCGTAGTGATGCTTCTACGAAGTTTGCGCCTGAAAATTATTGGGGTACTTTCCCATCGCTTCAATTGGGTTGGGTAGCTTCTAAGGAAGAGTGGTTTGAGAAAGCTTTACCAGGAGTTAATTTCTTTAAATTAAGATATTCGATTGGTAAAACTGGAAAAGATAATCTTCAGCCTTTCAAATGGTACCAATATTATGATTTAACAGTTAATAAAGGTTGGCAGTTTGGACCTGCTGTCTCTAACGGCGGCGGAGGTGTATTAGGATCGGGTTTAACTCCTAAAGTAAACCCAAATAGAGATGCAAAATGGGATTCTACATTGAAACATAATCTTGGTTTTGATCTTGGATTCTTAAAAAACAGATTAGAGGTTAATGCAGATTTCTATTATGATATTACCAAAGACATGTTGACTGATATGGGTAGCGCTACAGGTGTGCCAATTTCTGTTGGTGGGGCATTTGCAGAACAAAATTATGCACAAGTTAATGCTTGGGGAACTGAACTTAACGTGAACTGGAATGATAAAATTGGTAAAGTGGGCTACAGTGTAGGCATGAACTTTAGTTATGGAGATAATAAAATTAAAAGATTTCCAGATCAAGGAAATTTGCTTCCATCTAACAATACGAGAAGAGAAGGATATTCGGAAGGATTTAATCCAGTTTGGGGATTCCAAACTTGGAAAGGAACTTCTACAGGAGACGGTATTTTACGTACAGATGAAGACATTGCTAATTACTGGAGCTACTTAAGTGCAAATGCAGCGGCTGCGGGAACTACACCAAGTTATTTAACTATTGTTGATCCAACTAAAATTCAAAAAGGATCATTAGCTTATCAAGATGTTGCTGGTACGCTTAATACTGATGGATCCTTAAGTGGACCAAACGGTCAGATTCTTGCAGGAAATGATTATGTTAAGTTAGCAAATAGCAGTAGAACATATACTATTAATACTAATTTAGGCTTCAAGTATAGCAACTTATCTGTAAAAACTCAAATAGCAACTTCTTGGGGAGGAGCAAACTTTATAGACTTGATGAGTCAGCCAACTTCTAGTGCAAGTAATATGTGGTCTCGCGAAACTTTTTGGAATGATATGTACGCGGCAGATAATGTAAATGGTAAATACCCTAATTTAGCACAAACGGGTGTATTAAGCCCTTCTGATTTTTGGCAGATTAGTACTTTCCGTTGTTTTGTTAGAAACTTGACTGTAGCGTATGAAATACCTAAACAAGTTTTTGCTAATACTAAAGTAAATAATATATCAATAGGTATTACAGGTAATAATCTTTGGGATTTCTATAACCCTTATCCGGATCATTATAGAAATATGTACGATAACTCTTCAGTAGGATATCCTACGCTTAGATCTTGGTCGTTTAATTTCAACATCTCATTCTAATCTAAATTCGATTTTAATTATGAAAACAAAATTTAATATATATATCACTTTAGCACTTGTACTTGTTCTAGGGGTTTCCTGTAGTGACAATTTCTTGGACGAAGTGAAGCCTATTGGTCAGTATGATGATTCATTCTACCAAAATCAAGCACGTGTGCAGGCGTATGTAGACAATCAATACTACGATTTTTTTGCAGCTTATAAGTCGCCAACATCTAGTGTAATTGGGGTATATACAGATGTAAATACTAAGCTAACTGAAGAACAAGGTGGAGTTCAGGATTATACTAACCCAAGTAAATTACTTCTTACTCCTGATGTTGCAAAAGATTATTTTGGAGCAAAGATTGGTACAGGTCTTATTAATAATGCCTATACAAGAATTAGAGAATGTAATAATCTTCTTGAAGACATCGATGTAAAAGGAGCAAGTTTGGATAAAACATTTCGTGATCGTGCAAAAGGACAAATGTATTATATGCGCGCTATTCAGTATTTTGATTTAATGCGTACTTATGGAGGTGTTCCGATTGTAACAAAAGTTCAAAATCCATCTGTAGATGATGAAAGTATTAAGTTACCGAGAGCTAAAGTTTCAGAAGTTGTAGCGCAAATTGTTAGCGATTTAGATATGGCGGCAAGCTTATTGCCAGGAGATTGGGATGCTGCAAACTATGGACGCTTTACAAAAGGAGCAGCATTGGCTCAAAAATCAAGAGTTTTATTAACATATGCAAGTCCTTTGTTTAACAAAAGCTGGGATGGTTCTAATGAACGTTGGCAAGCAGCTTTAGATGCTGGATTGGCTGCGGAAGCAGAATTGACTCAAAATGGTTATGGATTGTATGGAAGTTCGGCAAAAGACTGGGAAAATATGTTTTTAATTGACAATATTAAATGTAAAGAAGCAATTACAGTTCAGCTTTTATCAAATTCTAATACTGATATTAATTTTAACGTAAATAATAACTGGGAAAAAGCAACTCGATTACCAAGCCAAGGTGGAACTGGAGGAGTTTCTGCTCCTAAAGAAATGATTGATCTGTTTCCAATGGGAGATGGAAGAAGACCAACTACGGCTAATGGATACAATGATTTTACTTTCTTCATTAATCGTGATCCAAGATTTTATAGAACATTTGCATTCTCTGGAGTTAAGTGGGGGTATAAAGAAAGTGCTAATGCAGTTTTCTGGTCTTACCGTTGGGTAGATAACGCTAATAAAGCTTATTTCAATGATCTTAATACCACTACTACAAGTCCAGCAGTTGTTAGAAAAATGACTAATCAAACAGCAAGTAATGCAGTAAATTACGCTTATTCGCCAACTGATATTATGGAATATCGTTTTGCAGAATTATTATTGAATATTGCAGAATGTTATGCAGCATTAGGACAAACTGGAAGTACGGCCACTTATCTAGGAAAAATTAGAGCGCGTGTTGGTATTCCTGCAGCAAACAACTATGGAATTGGTACATTGACTGATAAATATCAAGCTATTGAAGCTGTTTTGTATGAAAGAAGAGTAGAATTAGCTTACGAAGGAAAACGTTTTTGGGATGTTCAAAGATGGATGTTATATGATAATGAAGTGCTTCCAGGTATGACAGGTGGGACAGTAAGCAAGTTAGGTTTAACGCCAATTAACGGAACGCAAAGAACTGGAAACTATTTGCAATATAAAACAAATGCAACAGCAACAGACCCTTTAGCAGCTTCTCGTGCAAGCATTGTTGTTGATCCAGATGCAGCAACTTTCCAAACACAATTGAATACTTTGGCTACTTATTACAATGCTAATTTTGTACGTACTGCTTTAGTAACTCCAATGGATAATGTAAGTGGTGCAGCCGTTAAAATAAAATTCAATCCAAATTATTACATAAGTGGTCTTAATACGACAGCTTTAACTTCAAATCCTTGGTTATTGCAAACTATCGGATGGAATGACAATTTCGGTGGAGCAGGAACATATAGCTTCCAAGAATAAATTTAACTATTAAGAAACAGAAAATTATACAAAGCTTTTCACCTGTATTCGTCAAAAGATACAGGTGATTTGTTTAAAAAGAATTACCACAACTAGAAATTAACATGAAAAATTCCGCATTATTTATCGCATCATCTCTGCTTTTTTTAGGAAGTGCAAAATGTTTTGCTCAATATCCGAAGATAAGTCCAGAAGTTCAGGCTCAGGAAAAAGCAATTAAAGAAGAAGCTCAAAGACTTTCTGATGAAGCTTGGACAAAAGCTTTAGTAGTTATCGAAGAAGAAGCAAAACATGGAAAACCGTATATTCCGTGGGCATCAAGACCAACAGATTTACCTCAGGCAAGTATTCCAGCTTTTCCGGGTGCTGAAGGTGGAGGAATGTACACATTTGGTGGTCGTGGTGGAAAAGTTTATACTGTAACAAGTTTAGAAGATCGAGGACCGGGAACTTTACGCGAAGCTTGTGAACAAGGTGGAGCGAGAATAATAGTTTTTAATGTTTCTGGGATTATCAGACTTAAAAGCCCTTTAATTATTAGAGCACCTTATATCACAATCGCAGGACAGACTGCTCCGGGGGATGGTATTTGTGTTGCTGGTGAATCAACTTGGATTGATACTCATGATGTAATTATCAGACATATGCGTTTTCGTCGTGGAGAAACTTTTGTAGGACGTCGTGATGATTCAATTGGAGGAAATCCTGTTGGAAATATAATGATTGACCACGTTTCTGCAACTTGGGGATTAGATGAAAATATGTCAATTTACAGACATATTTATAGCCCAGGCCCAGGTTATCCAGATGTAAAAGTGGGAACTGTAAATATTACTATCCAAAACAGTTTATTTGGAGAAGCTTTAGATACTTATAATCATGCTTTTGGAAGTACTTTAGGTGGAGAAAATTGCTCTTTCATGAGAAATATGTGGGCTAATAATGCAGGAAGAAACCCTTCTATCGGCTGGAACGGAATTTTCAATTTTGTGAATAATGTGGTTTTCAACTGGTATAACAGATCAACTGATGGAGGAGATTATACTGCGAATTACAATATCATCAACAACTTCTACAAACCAGGTCCAGTAACTGATTTGACTCAGCCAATCAGCTATAGAATCTTAAAACCAGAATCGGGAAGAAGTAAATTACCTTATATGGTTTTTGGTAGAGCTTACGTAAACGGAAACGTGGTAAATAATAATGAAAAAGTTTCTAAAGACAACTGGGATGGCGGAATTCAGTTAGAGAATAAAAAAGGTGAATTAATGACTTATGATGAAGCAAAAGAATACTTTGCTAAAATGAAAGCAGATAAACCTTTTCCAATGCCGTGGTTTAACAAATTCATGACTGCTGAAGAATCTTACGAATTTGTTCTTAAAAACGTTGGAGCAACATTACCAATTAGAGATAAAGTTGACGAAAGAATCGTAAGAACAGTAAAAACAGGAGTTCCTGAATACGCAAAAGGATTAGAGAAAAAAGAATTCTATCAGTTTGAACACAGACGTTTACCGATGGATTCTTATAAAAAAGGAATTATTACAGATGTTTCTCAAGTGGGAGGATATCCAGAATACAAAGGAAAACCTTATGTGGATACAGATAAAGACGGATTACCAGATGCATGGGAGAAAAAATACGGTTTAAACCCGAACGATCCATCTGATGCACAAGGAGATTTAAACGGAGATGGATACACCAATATTGAAGATTACATCAACGGTGTAAATCCTGCGATAAAAGTAGACTGGAAAGATTTGGCTAATAACAAAGAAACATTAGTTAGACCTTTATTAGATTTAAAATAAGAATCGGCGAGATTAGAAACAGCAGAATAAAAATCTGCAAATCTGCTAAATCTGCGAGATAAAAAAATTAGCCCGCAGATTTAGCAGATTAGGCAGATTAAATATTGTAATTCATAAAATTTATTAAGATGAAATTAATAAAAAATATAGGTGTTTTAATGATGTTTTTAGTGTTTGGGAGTAATATTGCGCAACAGCATTTAGATCCTGAATATGTAAAAGTTACCAACGAAAGAGCTGCAAAAATTGTTACCAAATTAGATCTAAAAAACGAAGCAAAAGAAAAAGCAGTTTCAAATATCATCGCGCAGCAATTCAGAGATTTAACTGAAATCCAAGATGGAAGAGATGCTGAAATTAAAAAAGTAAAAGAAGACGCCTCTTTAGCAAAAGAAAAGCAAAACGAGAAAATTGATAAGTTAAAATCAAATGCAGACAAGTCAATTGCAAAACTGCATAAATCTTATATCAAAAAATTAAGCAAAGAATTGTCTGAAGATAAAATCACTGAAGTGAAAGACGGAATGACTTATGGTGTGCTTCCAATCACAGTTGCAGGTTACAACGACATGCTTCCAAATTTAACAGCAGAACAGAAAGATTATATCTACAAAGCTTTAGTTGAAGCCAGAGAACACGCAATGGATGCTGGTTCATCTAAAGAAAAACACGGATGGTTTGGTAAATACAAAGGAAGAATCAATAACTATTTATCAAAACAAGGTTACGATTTAAACAAAGAAAGCTCTGACTGGCACAAACGTATTGAAGAAAGAGAAAAAAATAAACCAAAAGATTCTACTTCGAAAGAATAATCTCTTAAACTTTACGCCAAAAACTATTAACTACACCACACAATTCAATGCAAAATATTTTTCCAAACCGTACTTTAAAGAGAACATTTATGGCGTTGTCATTTTGTTCACTTGTTTCATCGGCGTATGCCCAATATCCCGTAATTCCAAAACCTGTTCAGGAAAAAGCAGATGCGATTTTAGCTGATGAAGAAAAAAGGCTAAGCGAAATCTGGAATGCTAATCTTCATGTAATAAAAGAAGAAGCAAAACAAGGAAAACCTTATTTACCTTGGGCATCCTATCCAAAGGATTTTGTTTTTGCCGATATTCCTGCTTTCCCAGGTGCTGAAGGCGGTGGCGCATATACACAAGGCGGACGTGGCGGAAAAATATTTGTGGTTACAAGTTTAGAAGACAGCGGAAAAGGAACTTTTCGTGAAGCCTGTGAAGCTGTTGGAGCAAGAACAATCGTTTTTAATGTTTCGGGAATCATTCAGCTGAAAAAAAGAATCAGCATGCGTGCGCCTTACGTAACCATCGCTGGACAAACTGCTCCAGGTGATGGAATCTGTATCGCTGGAGAAACTTTAGAAATCGATACTCATGACGTGATTATTCGTCACATGCGTTTCCGTCGTGGCGCTACAGAAGTTACAAGAAGGGATGATGCATTGGGCGGAAATCCAATGGGAAATATCATCATAGATCACTGTTCAGTAAGCTGGGGATTAGACGAAAATATCTCTTTATACAGACATCAGTTTGCAGCTAATGCAAAATCAAAGTTGGAAAAATTACCAGCTTGTAATATCACGATTCAAAACACTATTTCATCAGAAGGTTTAGATACGTATAATCACGCTTTCGGAAGTACAATTGGCGGATTAAATAGTACTTTTATGCGCAACTTATGGGCCGACAACATTTCTAGAAACGCTTCTATCGGAATGTATGGCGATTTTAATTTTGTGAATAACGTAGTATTTAATTGGTGGAATCGTACACTTGATGGCGGTGATTATCGTTCGATGTTGAATATCATCAACAATTATTTCAAACCGGGGCCAATAACGCCACAAAACGAGCCTATTGCTCATAGAATTGTAAAACCAGAATCGGGTTATATTGAGCCAAAACAATACGGAAGAGCTTATGTTTCAGGAAACTTTATTGTTGGTTCTCCAGAAGTTACAGCAGACAACTGGAATGGCGGTGTGCAATTGGAAAACCTTCCAGAAGCGGAAACGAAAGAATTTTTAGCAGCAATCAAACAGCCAAAACCATTCTCAATGCCAAAATTCAATATCATGTCGGCAGAAGAAGCTTATGATTTTGTTTTGATGAATGTTGGAGCAACAATTCCAAAAAGAGATGCTGTTGATGAAAGAATTATCAAACAGGTTAAAACTGGAAAAATCGAAGTAAAAGACGGCTTAGAAAATAATATCGGAAAAGAATATATTAAAAGAAGATTACCAGCTGACTCTTATAAAAAAGGAATCATTACACACCCAGATCAAGTTGGCGGATATCCAACTTACAAAGGAAAAGCCTATAAAGATTCAGATAATGACGGAATTCCAGATGCTTGGGAAAAGAAATACGGTTTAAATCCGAATGATGCTTCAGATGCGAATAAAGATGCAAACGGAGATGGATATACGAATATCGAAAAGTATTTTAACGGAATAGATCCAACTAGTAAAACAGACTGGACGAAAATCGAAAATAATACGGATACTTTAGCGAAGCTGAAAGCATTGCTACAATAGCAAATAGTAGGAAGACCTAACAGGTTTTAAAAATCTGTTAGGTCTCTTAAACATAATACATCCATTTAGTTTGTCATTTCGACGAAGGAGAAATCTTCGCAAGAAGCTCCACATAGAATATCAATCTTTGGCGATGTAGCAACGAAGATTTCTCCTTCGTCGAAATGACAAGATTGAGGAAAAAGACAAACCTAAAAATTATATGAGCTTATATTACTTATATGGTTTAATTTTAAAGTCTAAAAAAATAATAAGGTGAATTTTATCCAATTTATAAATACAATCTCCCTTCAAAAAGATAAAATAGTTTTGTCTGGTTTGGCGATGCTTTTCAGTATAAACATCACAGCCCAAAACAATTTTCCAGATATCATAAAAACCAAAGAAGGAAAACTTTCTTTTACAACCGATAATCAAGGAAACCAAATCCCAGATTTTTCTTTCGCAGGATATAGAAACTCTGAAGTTGCCATTCCGAATTTGGATAACAAAATTTTTGTTTCGCAGCAAGAAGAAGATGCAACACAGAAAATCCAAAATGCGATTGATTATGTAAGTTCTCTTAAACCAGATAAATCAGGTTTTCGTGGAGCAGTTTTGTTAGACAAAGGAACTTTCAAAATCAGTGGAACATTATATATCAGAAAGTCGGGAGTAGTTTTAAGAGGAAGCGGAAATTCCGAAAACGGAACTGTACTTTTAGGAACAGGTTTAGAAAGAGAAGCTTTAATTAAAATTTTAGGCGTAAACGATAAAGTGTGTAAAGATTCATTTGAATTCGCAAATGCATATACACCACTTGGAACACAGAGAATTCAATTAAAAAATACTTCAAAATTAAAAGTTGGAGACGAAATCGAAATCAGCAAACCTTTAACCGATAATTTCATTAAAGAAGTAAACATGCAGGATTTCGGTGGAGAAACCTCTTGGATTGGTTGGAAAAAGGGAGACTGGACAACAACTTGGAATAGAGTCGTGACCAAAATAAACGGAAACGAGGTAATCGTAAATGCTCCAATCACAATGTCTTTGGATGATGTTTTCGGAACTTCAAAAGTAACTGTTTATTCTTGGCAGGGAAGAATTGAAAATAACGGAATTGAAAATATCCTAATAAAATCAACTTACAATCCTTTAAATTTAAAAGATGAAGAGCACAGATGGCAGGCGATCAGCATCGAAAATACCAGAAATGCTTGGGTAAAACAAGTTAATTTCAAACATTTTGCAGGCGGAGCTGTTACAGTTTTAAAAACAAGTCAGCAAATTACAGTTGAAGATTGTATTGCCACAGAACCTATTTCTGAAATCGCATCATTCAGAAGACATACTTTTTACACAGAAGGTCAGCAGACACTTTTCCAACGTTGTTATTCAGAATTTGGATATCATGATTTTGCTGTAGGCGGATTTGGTACAACAGGCCCAAATGCTTTCGTACAATGCGAATCACATTTGCCATTCGAAAACAGCGGCGCAATCGGAAGTTGGGCAACAGGAGTTTTATTTGACATTGCCAATATCGACGGAAAAGCATTAAGCTATAACAACAGAGAACAAGGCGGAAGAGGCGCTGGATGGACAGCAGCCAATTCTGTAATCTGGGAATCTTCAGCTTCAAAAGTAGAATGTTATAGTCCGCCAACAGCACAAAACTGGGCTTTTGGAGTTTGGGGACAATTTGGTGGAAATGGACACTGGAAAAACGTAAACGAACATATCAGTCCAAGAAGTTTATTCTTCACACAGCTAGAAGCCAGATTAGGAAAACTTCCAGTTCAGCCTTTTATCTATGATTTAGGTTCAGAAGCTTCTTCAAGTCCGAGTGTAGAAGTTGCTGCAGAATTAACTAAAAACTCAGCAACGACTGCAAAAGGCTTACAAGAATTGATTGTAGAAGCTTCAAAAGCAAATCTGATTAATACAGATAGTAAAGGTTTAAAAAACGCAAATGATTTAAAAATTGCTCCAAATAAAACAGAAAAATCAACTTCTAAAGTAACTACAGAAAATGGCTGGTTAACTTTTGAAGGAAAAGTAATTGCAGGAAAACAAACAAACGTAGCATGGTGGAGAGGTGATTTAAGTGATGATTTCGTAAAAAAATCTACACCGCATATCACACGTTTTGTACCTGGAAGAACAGGAAACGGATTGACCGATAAAGTACAGGAGACTGTAGATTATTTGACTAAAAATAATATCGTTGCCTTAGAACATAATTATGGTTTATGGTACGACAGAAGAATGGATGATCACGAACGCGTACGCCGAATTGATGATGATGTTTGGCCCCCGTTTTATGAACAGCCTTTCGCAAGAAGCGGGCAAGATCTAGCTTGGGATCATTTAAGTAAATATGATTTGACAAAATTCAATGATTGGTACTGGAGCCGTTTAGCTCAATTTGCAACGCTGGCAGAACCAAACGGACAATTGTTAATCAATCAGCAATATTTTCAGCACAATATTTTAGAAGCCGGAGCGCACTGGGCAAGTTCGCCTTGGCGTTCTGCAAACAATGTTAACAGCACAGGATTTCCAGAGCCACCGCCGTATGCAGGAGACAAACGTATTTTTATGGCGGAGCAGTTTTACGATATTACGAATGCACAAAGAAGAAAATTACATGAAGGTTTCATTAGAAAATCATTCGAAAACTTTCAGGAAAACAGTAACGTAATTCAGTTAACAAGTGCCGAATATACAGGTCCGTTACATTTTATGGAATTCTGGTTAGACCAAGCTCAAAAATGGAAAGATGAAACTGGTAAAAAAGGTTTAATCGGTTTAAGTGCTACGAAAGACGTTCAAGATGCTATTTTAAATGATGCTAAAAGAGTAAAAACCGTTGATGTAATCGATATTCGATATTGGTATTACAAAGAAGACGGTTCGACTTACGCTCCACAAGGAGGCGTTAATTTAGCACCGAGACAACATGCCAGAAAACTGAAAACAGGAAAAGAAACCGACAATCAGGTATATCGCGCCGTTCGTGAATACCGAGAAAAATATCCTGAAAAAGTCATTTTATATTCAACAGATGGTTCGTCAAGATTCGGATGGCCAGCATTAATGGCTGGAGCTTCATTGCCAAACATTCCGAAAATTGAATTGCCTCAATTTTATTCCGCTTTAAGCGAAATGAAATTAGTTGACGGAAATACGTTTTCAGACAATCTTTGGAAACTGGAAAACAAAGGAAAAAGCTATCTTTTTTACTTGAAAAACGACCAAGATATTACAATCGATTTAGCAAACGAAAAAGGAATATTTGAAGTATTCACAATTAATGCTTCGACAGGAAACATAACGAAAAAAGCAAATATCAGCGGAGGAAAACAAGTCACAATTCCACAAGCCGAAATAAAAGAAAAAGTGCTTTTTGTAGTGAAGAAATAAAAGAAGGGTTTGCCACGAATTACACGAATTAGCACGAATTTGATTTTAAATTAAATCTGCTCAATCTGCAAAATCTGCGTGAAAGAATAAACACAAGGAGAATAAAAATTAGTGAAAATTCGTGTAATTCGTGGCAACCAAACCCAAAAAACATAAATTCAAAAACAACCCAAAATGAATCTGAAAATTAAATCTTTATACACTCTTAGTATAAGCTTTATGTTGACAGCACAAAGCGGATTTTCGCAATCTGCCAAAACAAAAGCATCTCTGCCTGAAATCAAAGTATCTAAAAATCAGCATTATTTTGTAACCGAAAACGAAAAACCATTTTTCTGGCTTGGTGATACAGGCTGGCTGGCATTTGGGAAACTGGATAGAGCAGGAGTAGAGAAATATTTCAAAGACAGAAAAGAGAAAGGATTTAATGTTGTTCAGGTAATGGTTTTGCACAACATAAATGCCGTTAACGTGTATGGCGATGCCGCTTTAATCAACGAAGATGTTTCAAAACCTTTGATTACAGCGGGAAATGATTTCAAAGATGCAAAGCAATACGATTACTGGGATCATGTAGATTACACTTTAGATGTCGCTCAGAAAAACGGAATTTATGTAGCAATGGTTCCAGTTTGGGGAACTAACGTTTCAAAAGGAAATAGAGTGAGTAAAGAGCAAGCAACTGTTTACGCTAAGTTTTTGGCTGACCGATATAAAAACAGAACCAATGTAATTTGGTTAAACGGTGGAGACACACACGGAAATGAATTCCAAGATATCTGGAATGCCATCGGAAATACTTTAAAAACAAATAATCCAAATCAGTTGGTGACTTTTCACCCGTTTGGAAGAACCGATTCTTCAGAAAACTTCCATAACGAAAAATGGCTAGATTTTAACATGTTCCAATCAGGACACAGAAGATACGATCAGGATTCAGTAAAAACGAATTTCAAAGAAGACAATTACAAATTTGTGCTTAGAGATTTCGAATTAAGACCAACGAAACCTACACTTGATGGAGAACCATCTTACGAAGGAATTCCACACGGTTTGCACGACACTTTACAGCCAAAATGGACAGCAAACGATGTTCGCCGTTATGGATATTGGTCAGTACTTTCAGGCGGTGCAGGTTACACATACGGACACAACGCTGTAATGCAAATGTTCAGAAAAGGTGATAAACCAGCGTACGGAAACAAAGAATTATGGACATCCGCAATCAATGCGCCTGGAGCAAAACAAATGGTTTATATTAAGAAATTAATGGAGGAAGTACCATTTTTAGAAGGAGCTCCAGATGTTTCTTTAGTGGTTAATCAAGGAGAGAAATACGATTATATTCCAGCAATAAGAGGCGAAAAGTACGCTTTACTATACACTTACAACGGAAGAATAATTGAAGTAAAACTTGGAAAAATTTCAGGTGATAAATTCGAAGCGACTTGGTACAATCCAAGAAATGGAAAGAAAACTAAAATCGGAACATTTGATAACAAAGGAACTCAAAATTTTCAGCCAGAAGGAAAAAAAGAAGATGGTAATGATTGGGTTTTGATTTTGAAGTCAAAGTAACCACAAAGTTTGTCATTGCGAGGAACGAAGCAACCTCACTAACCATAAGCCACAAAGTTTGATTTTGTAAATGTGGTTGCTTCGTTCCTCGCAATGACAAAAAATGCGAATAATAAAACTCTCGCAGATTTTGCAGATCAAGCAGATAAAAAATCTTTTTAATCTGTGAAATCAGTGGCAAAAGAATCTCCACAATCTGCTAAATCTGCGAGAGAAAAAATAACACAACTATGAAAAATATACTAATAATACTCTGCTTCATAACCGGATTAAACACCGCTTTCGCAAACGCCGGCTGGTTAAACATCCTAAACGAAGGCGGAAACAACAAAGGAATAAAATGTACTCAAGCTATTCAGAATGCTATAGAAAAAGCATCTAAAAACGGCGGAGGAACGATCTTTTTTCCTGCTGGAGAATATTTAACGGGAGCTCTAACATTAAGAAGCAACATCACGATCCACTTAGATTCGGGAGCGCTTTTAAAGTTTTCAGAGAATTTCGATGATTTTCTACCTTATGTAGAAATGCGTTACGAAGGAATTGTAATGAAAAGCTTCCAACCCTTATTTTATGCTAAAGATGTGCAAAATATCACTATTACAGGAAGAGGCGTAATCGACGGACAAGGAAAAGCATGGTGGAATGAAGTATACAGAATAGAAACAGCTAAAGAACCGCTTCCTCCAACCAAATACCAAACCATGTGGGAAGAGCAAAATAAAGGACTTTACACAGAACCGTATTACAAAAGAACGGTTGACAAGAAGTTTTTCAGACCTTCTTTCTTTCAGGCTTACAACTGCAAAAATATTTTGATTGAAGGTGTAACCTTTCAAAATTCACCTTTCTGGACAATCAACCCAGAATTTTGTGATAATGTAACCGTTACCGGAATTTCAATTTTCAATCCGCATTCGCCAAATACAGACGGAATCAATCCTTCTTCTTGTACCAATGTTCGCATTTCAAACTGCCATATCAGCGTTGGAGACGATTGTATCACGATTAAATCAGGAAGAGACGGTGACGGACGTAAATACGGAAAAGCAACAGAAAATGTTACCATTACAAACTGTACCATGTTAAGCGGTCACGGTGGCGTTGTAATTGGAAGTGAAATGTCTGGCGGTATCAAAAAAATCACCATTTCAAATTGTGTTTTTGATGGAACAGATCGCGGAATCCGCATCAAATCGGCTCGAGGAAGAGGCGGAGTTGTAGAAGATATTCGCGTCGATAATATCGTCATGAAAAACATCAAAGAAGAGGCTATCGTATTGAGCCTTTTTTACGATAAAGGAACTCAGGTTGAACCTGTAACCGAAAAAACGCCAATTTTCAGAAACATTCACATGAGTAATATTACAGCTTCAAATGTAAACAAAGCCGGACAAATTTTAGGAATTACTGAAATGCCGATTCAAGATATCACTTTTTCTAATATCAATATGGACGGAAAAGAAGGTTTTACAGTTAGCACAGCGACAGATGTTGAATTTCACGATGTAAAAGTGAATGCAACTGTAGGTTCTTCTTTCAAAATATCAGATTCAAAAAACATCATTTTAGATAATGTTGGATCTTCAACACCAATAAAAGGCGTTCCGGTTATCAAATTAGATAATGTTTCGAATGCGTTGATCAACAATAATTTTCCATTCAATCCAACTGATATTTTTATCGAAGCCAATGGAAAAGATACTAAAAATATTTTCCTGAAAAACAATGTGTTTAACAATGTAACGACGAAAGTCAAAAAAGGAGCTTCTTTAGATAAAAAAGCAATTACAGAATAGATTATAATAACACAGATTTCACGAATTTACACCAATTTAATTCGTGCTAATTCGTGAAATTAGTGTTCAATTTTATATCATGAAAAAAATATTCATCATAATAACCCTTTCGCTTTTTGCTGTAAGTTATTCGCAGAAAAAGAAAGATTTATATCTTTTTACATCATTTAGAGAACCCGCAACAGAAGGTTTATATTTGGCGTACAGCGAAGACGGTTACAACTGGAAAGGATTGGAAGGATCATTTCTAAAACCAGAAATCGGAGCCAGTAAAATCATGCGGGATCCGTCAATTACAAAAGGAGCAGACGGAACCTATCACATGGTTTGGACAACCGATTGGAAAGGTGGAAATGGTTTTGGCTACGCAAGTTCAAAAGACTTGATTCACTGGTCAGAACAGCAATATATTCCAGTGATGAAGAATGAACCAGAAGTCGTAAACGTTTGGGCGCCGGAGATTTTTTATGATGATGTAAAAAAAGAATACATTATAATCTGGGCATCGACAATTCCGTTCCGATTTCCAAAAGGCGTGGAAGAAGAGAAAAACAACCACAGAATGTATTATGTTACAACAAAAGATTTTAAAACTTTTTCAGATACAAAATTATATTACGATCCAGGTTTCAGCGTAATCGATTGTGTAATTGTCAAAAAAGGAAAGAAAGATTATGTTTTGGTTTTAAAAGACAACACAAGACCAATGCGAAACATAAAAGTAGCCTTCGGGAAATCGCCTTTAGGGCCGTTTGAAAAACCTTCAAAACCTTTAACCGAATATTTATCTGAAGGTCCGACAGTAGTGAAAGTGGATAAAAACTGGTTATTGTATTATGATAATTACGGTTCAAAAAATTATAAAACATTAAGTACTACAGATTTTGTTCATTTTGAAGATGTATCATCCAAAATAAGCCTTCCAGAAGGACACAAACACGGAACGATTACAACAATCTCTGCAGACGTTTTAAAGGGATTAATTGACAGAAAATAAAAATCAGCTAAATCTGCCAAATCTGCGAGAGTAATTTTTTTTCTCCCGCAGATCAAGCAGATAAAAAAGTTTAGAAAAATCTCACGCAGATTTAAAATGATTTAAGCAGATCAAGCAGATTTTTAAATCTGTATAAATCAAAAAGATTAAAATTAAATCGGCTAAAATCTGCAAAATCTGCGTGAAACAAAAAAAATATAAAATGATTGCTTTCCAAAACATAAAAACCAACATCATTACAGCCACAATCCTTTTGGCTTGCACCGCTGTAAATGCACAAAACGACACAGTGCGTTATGTTGGCAAAACACTTTCCAACATCGATTACCATCACGGACAATTAAGTCCAGTGGTTGGAGTTCACGCTACCCAAATTATGCGTGCAAGCCGTGAACATCCCGAAAAATCGGATGGTTTTGGCTGGACATACAATCACCAGCCGATGATGGCGTATTGGAATAATACCTTTTATTTACATTATTTAAGCGATCCTTCGGGCGAACATATTCCGCCAAGCCAAACTTTATTAATGACTTCTAAAGACGGTGTAACGTGGACAAAACCAGAAGTAATTTTCCCAATTTACCGTATTCCTGACGGATGGAAGAAAGAAGGAGTTGAAGGCGTTGCCAAAAATCTGGATGCGATTATGCACCAGAGAATGGGCTTTTATACCTCAAAAGACAACCGACTTTTTGCTTTAGCGTATTACGGAATTGCAATGGATGAAAAAGATGATCCAAACGATGGAAAAGGAATTGGTCGTGTGATTCGTGAAATCAAGAAAGACGGTAGTTTCGGCGAAATTTATTTCATTAGATACAACAAAACTTGGGACAAATCGAAATCGAAATTCCCATTTTATACCGCATCAAAAGACAAAGGTTTGAAAAAAGCCTGCGAAGAAATCTTATCAGAACCTTTGGTTTTACAGCAATGGGTAGAAGAAGCCGATCGTGATGATGAATTAATTCCGTTACAGAAACCTTATAAAGCCTTTAGTTATTACCATTTGCCAAGCGGAAATGTAGTAGGATTATGGAAACACGCTTTAACTTCAATAAGTAGAAATGGTGGAAAATCTTGGGATTATATGCCATTGCGTGCTCCTGGATTTGTAAACAGCAATGCTAAAATCTGGGGACAAAAAACGTCAGACAATCGTTATGCAACGCTTTATAATCCGTCGGAATATCGCTGGCCTTTGGCAATTTCAACAAGCGATGACGGATTAAATTATAAAGATTTATTATTGGTTCATGGAGAAGTAAGTCCGATGCGTTACGGTGGAAATTATAAATCAGCAGGTCCTCAATACGTTCGTGGAATTACAGAGAAAAATGGAACTCCGCCAGATGGAAAAATCTGGGTGGGATACAGCATGAATAAAGAAGATATCTGGGTGGCTTCGATTCCTGTTCCTGTAACTTCGGTGGTTACCGAAAATGTAAATGATGTTTTTAATAATCTTCCTGATGGACAAGAACTAAAACTATGGAATACATATGACCTTTCATGGGCATCAACAAAAATCGAAAAGAAAGCCGATGGTAAAAAATGGCTGACTTTAAGAGATCAGGATTATTTTGATTATTCCCGAGCTGAAAGAGTTATTCCTTTTGCATCAAAAATGGAAGCTATTTTTACGGTAAAACCAGAGCAAAATAATCATGGTTTATTACAGATTGAATTCCAAAACAAACAAGGTTTGCCTTCTGTAAGATTGATTTTTGATTCGGATGGAGAATTAAAGGTAAAAAATGGTGCGCGTTTGAGTTCGGTTACAAAATACGAAGCAAACAAATCGTATACAATTACAGTTAAATTAGATGCTAAAAACCGTCAGTACACTATAAAAGTAAACGATGGAAAAGAATCAACAAAGATATTTTATGCGCCAACAGACGGTTTCGAGCGAATTATGTTCCGCACAGGAGAACAAAGACATTCTCCAGATCCTGACACAGCGCCAGATACAGACGATTACGACGACCTGCCTCAAACCGGAAAATTAATCCCAGAAGCAGTATTCAATATCGAATCTTTGATTACTAGAAAGTTGTAAAAAGTTGAAATAGCCACGAATTCACGAATTATTTTATAAAAAGTGCGTAGTTATTTGCCACAGATTAAAATGATTTACACAGATTATAATCCGATTAATCTTTTAATCTGTGGCAGGAAAAATTAGAGAAATTAAACGCAAAGAAAAAATTTGAGTTAATTTGTGAATTCGTGGCGAAAAAAATACTATATAAAGTGAAGTTTTTTAAATACATATTATTAGTTGTTACTTTTTTAATCACGTTCATTTCAAATGGACAAATTCTGCCTGTACGTTTAACAACAGAAATGGCTGAAAACCCATTAGCAGTTGTGGAGAATCAGCCGAAATTAAGCTGGCAATTGGTTTCAAAAGAATTCGATGCATCGCAAGTTGCTTATTTGATTTTAGTAGCTTCATCAGAAGAAAAATTGAACAATGACGACGGAGATATTTGGAACAGCGGAAGAGTTAATACCGACAAAAACCTGCATATAGTTTATAGCGGAAAAACATTAAAAAGCGAAACCAAATATTTCTGGAAAGTGAAAGTTTGGAATCAATCAGGGAAAGTTTCAAAATGGAGCAAAACAGCTTCGTTCAGAACTGCTTCGTTAGAATCAGATTTAAACCCAATTTGGATTGGAGCTATTACAAAGGCCGACAGTCATTTGCCGGAAGGTAGAAACTACCACACAGCCACTTTCAACAGAGAAAAAAAGATGTCCTTTATCAATGCTTCCGATTCTTTGGCACGCAGAAGTATCATGCTTCGTAAACCTTTCGAAATCGAAAAAGCAGTCAAAGAAGCAGTTGTTTATATTTCAGGTTTAGGGCATTACGAATTGACTATCAATGGGAAAAAGGTAGGAAACAGCCAGTTTGCACCTCTGTGGACAGATTATGATAAAACGGTTAACTACAATGTTTATGAGTTAAGCGCAAAAGATTTTCAAAAAGGCGATAACGTAATTGGTGTTTTGTTAGGAAACGGAATGTACAACACACTTGCAGAAAGATATACCAAATTCTTTGTAAGTTTTGGACCGCCAACTTTATTCTTTAAAATGAAAATCAAGTATAACGACGGTTCAGAAGAAATTATAAAGTCAGATAGATCTTGGAAATACAGCAAGAGTCCGATTACGTATAACAGTATTTTTGGAGGAGAAGATTACAATGCCAATTTAGAGCAAAAAGGTTGGGATCGTAAAGGTTTCAAAGATAGAGATTGGAAAAAAGTTGTCATTCAGGAAGCACCAAAAGGAGTTCTTAGACCACAGACTGCTCCGCCGGTTACCATTCAGAAACAATACGAAGTTAAAACCGTAAAAGAGCTGAAACCAAACTTCTATGTTTTTGATATGGGACAGAATCTTTCTGGTTTTCCAACCATCAAAGTAAAAGGAAAAAGAGGACAAACGATTCGTGTTTGGGTTGCCGAAGGGTTAAATGAAGAGGGCACAATCGCGCAGGGAAGATCAGGAAAACCATACTATTACGATTATATTTTAAAAGGCGATGGAGTTGAAGAATGGACGCCAAAATTCAGTTTCTACGGTTATCAATATGTTCAAATTGAAAATATTAATTATAAAGAAGATAAGAATGCAGCGCTTCCAACTTTGGTTGATTTAAAATCGAATTTCATTTACAATTCGGCTGGAGAAGCGGGAAGTTTTTCATGTTCGAATGAGATTTTCAATAAAACACACGAATTGATAAATAATTCGATTAAAAGTAATTTTCAAAGTGTTTTTACCGATTGCCCACAACGTGAAAAGTTAGGTTGGCTAGAAGAAATTCAGTTAAATGGACCTGGATTAATGTTCAATTATAATCTTCAGACTTTCCTTCCTGCAACGATGCAGAATATTTCTGATTCACAAAGAGATAACGGTTTAATTCCAACCATTGTTCCTGAATATGTCATTTTTGGAGGCGATTTTACCGATTCTCCAGAATGGGGCGTTACAGGTGTGATTCTGCCTTGGATGTATTACGAATATTACGGAGACGCTTTATTATTAGAAAAATATTTTCCTGTAATGAAAAACTACGTGGATTATTTAGGAACTAAAGCAACAAACCATATCGTTTCACACGGATTAGGCGATTGGTACGATTACGGAACGCATCCAGCAGGATATTCTAAAAACAGTCCGATTGCGCTTTCTGCGACTTCGCACTATTATTATGGCGCTTATTTAGTAGCAAAAGCATCAAAATTACTAGGAAAAACGGAAGATTTTGAGAAATACAATACTTTGGCTTCTGAGATTAAAACAGCTTTCAATAAGGAATTTTTTAACGAAGAAACTAAACAATACGGAACAAACAGCCAGTTTAGCAACTCGGTTCCGATTTTTATGGATATTGTAGAACCTCAGTATAAAGAAGCTGTAATGCAAAATCTGTTAGCTGATATCAAAGAAAAAGGAGATCGTTTAACAACGGGAGATGTTGGAAATCGTTATTTATTTCAGACTTTGGCAAGAAACGGCGAAAATGAAACGATGTACAGAATGCACAATCATTACGATGCGCCGGGTTATGGTTTTCAGATTAAATTTGGCTTGACCACTTTAACGGAACAATGGGATCCGAGAAAAGGAAATTCGTGGAATCATTTTATGTTAGGGCAAATTGAAGAATGGTTTTACCAAAGTTTAGCCGGAATTATGTCCGATCCTGAAAAACCGGGATTCAAACATTTCTTTATTCAGCCAGAAGTGGTAGGCGATATGACTTTCGCGAAAGCGGACTATCAATCGGTTTATGGAAAAATTGCTTCTTCTTGGGAAAAGAAGGACGGCAAATTTATTTTGACAGTTCAGATTCCAGTGAATACAACAGCGACAATAAAATTGCCGGTTGCTAAAAATTCAGAAATAAAAATGGATGGCAAAAGATTTAAGACAGGTTTTGATGAAAAAGCTCAAAAGCCTGTTTTGGAATTAGGATCTGGAATTTATACAATAGAATGTACATTATAATGGAACGCGGATGATGCAGATTCGCTATCGCGAAAACGCGGATTTACACGGATTTTTTTATTTGTTTTTAGGAAAAAGAAAATCCGTTTTAATCCGCGTCTTTACGAAGTAAATCCGTTTCATCCGTGTACCAACATACAACAATATTAAAATGAAAAAAATAAAATACATCTTCTTAGTTTCCATTTTTGCTTTGACATTTGCCAATGCGCAAAGCACTTCTGACACTAATTTTAGAAAGCCTGTATCAGAAACGCTTAAAAAAATCGAAACGATTTTTAACGTTACAATCAACGATGACAGAGGTTTATTAAAAGGAAAAGAACTGGATTACGCCGATTGGAGAATTGAACCTGGAAATCTGCCACTTTCGCTGACTAATATTCTAGCGCCGTTTGAATTGATGTATTTTAAACAACCCGATGGAACCTACATCATACGCAAGTATGAAAACCATAAAGTTTCGGTAGATAAAGGAAAAGAACGTTTGTTTTACTTAGAAAGTCTTTACTCGACGAAAGAAGAATGGGAAAAACGTAAAACGGAGTTAAAAGCTTGTATGATTGAATCATTTGGTTTGGATAAGGCGCCCCCTACACCAAAATCTAAACCACTTTTAACTCCAAAAAGAATTTACAAAGATTACAGTGTCGAAAATATTGCATTGGAAATTTTGCCTGGTGTTTATGCGACAGGATCGATTTACAAACCATATCCGTTAAATAAAAAAACAGCAGTTATTTTAACTCCTGACGGACATTTTGGCGACGGAAGATATAGAAAAGATGAGCAGTACCGTTGTGCCATGATGGCAAAAATGGGAGCTATTGTGGTAGGTTACGATTTATTTGCTTGGGGAGAATCATTATTGCAATTTCCAGAAGAAACACACAGAAACAGTATTGCATCTACAGTTCAGGTTTTAACCGGAATTCGTTTATTGGATTATTTAGAAACGGTTAAGAATGCTGATATGACAAGAGTTGGAGTTACAGGTGGCTCTGGCGGAGGATCGCATACGATGTTTTTAGCGGCTATTGATGATCGAGTGAAAGTTTCAGCTCCAGTTGTAATGGTTTCGTCTCATTTCTCAGGCGGTTGTCCATGCGAAAGCGGACGCGGAATTCACTTATGTGGAAACGGAACAAACAATGCCGAAATCTCAGCGATGATGGCACCAAAACCGCAATTGATTGTCTCTGATGGAAAAGATTGGACATTGGCAGTTCCGGAATTGGAATTTCCTTTTATCCAAAGAACGTATGAATTGTACGGAAAGAAAGATTTAGTCGAAAATGCACATTTTGCAAAAGAAGGACACGATTTCGGAATCTCGAAACGTATGGCTTTGTATCCGTTTATGGCGAAATATTTAAATCTAGATTTGAATAAAGTGAAGAACGACAAAGGCGAAATCGACGAATCGACTTGTGTCATTGAACCAAAAGAGAAGTTGTTGGTTTTTGGAGATAAAGGTGAAAAACTACCGAAAAATGCTTTAAAAGACATCAACAAATTATATGAAATGTTTGGAGAAAAAAATCTGAAAGTTTACGAGGTTAAGAAGTAATATTTGGGCGTGACCCAATTTGAAAAAGGGGGCAATTTTGTAACCGCTCATTTCGCCCCCTTTCGCAAATCGGGTCGGGCTATCCGCGCTACTTTGGTAGCCAGCTTCTATCCCTCACGCGCTCTCGTAACTCAAGAACATTTGGGTTTTGATTAGAAATAATACCTACAAGGTTTTGTAAACCTTGCAGGATTCGTAAAATTTCAAAACAAATGAATTTGTGATAATTTGTGCAATTTGCGGTTAAAAAAACAATTCGGGCTTTGCCTAAAAAGTATAAAATATGAATTTAAGAAATAAAATTACAGTCCTCTGTTTCGGAATTGTTTCCTTCGCTACAACAGCGCAAAGCAACAGCGACCTAAAACTTTGGTACGATAAACCAGCCTCAATCTGGAACGAAGCCTTGCCTTTAGGTAACGGACGTTTAGGTGCAATGGTTTTTGGCGACCCAGCTGTAGAGCGTTTGCAGTTGAACGAAGAAACGATTTGGGCAGGTTCTCCAAACAGCAATGCACATACTAAATCAATAAAAGCACTTCCAATTGTTCGTCAGTTAATTTTTGATGGAAAATTTGATGAAGCGCAGGATCTGGCAACACAGGATATTATGTCGCAAACCAATGACGGAATGCCGTATCAGACTTTTGGAAGCGTGTATATTTCATTCGCAGGACATCAAAAATATACGGATTATTATCGTGATTTAGACATCAGTAATGCGACGGCGAAGGTAAAATACAAAGTAAACGGTGTTGAATTTACAAGAGAAATTCTGACTGCATTTTCAGATCAAGTTATTGTAGTGAAACTTTCGGCAAGTCAACCAGGGCAGATTACTTGTAATGTTTTCATGAACAGTCCGATTGATAAAACGGTTGCTTCGACAGAAGGAAACCAGATTATACTTTCTGGAGTTGGAACTAACTTTGAAGGTGTAAAAGGAAAAGTAAAATTTCAAGGCCGATTAACAGCTAAAAACAAAGGCGGTGAAATTGATGCAAGCAACGGCGTTTTAAGCATCAACAAAGCCGATGAAGTAACTTTATACATTTCGATTGCAACCAACTTCAAAAACTATCAGGATATTTCGGGAGATGAAATTGCAAAAAGCAAAGACTATTTAACTAAAGCCGAAGTAAAAGATTTTGAAACCATAAAGAAAGCGCATGTTGACTATTACCAAAAATTCTTCAACAGAGTTACTTTAGATTTAGGTTCAAACGAATTGACAAAGAAACCAACAAACGAAAGAATCAGAGATTTCTCGAAACAATTTGATCCGCAATTAGCTGCTTTATATTTCCAGTTTGGACGTTATCTTTTAATTTCAAGTTCACAGCCAGGCGGACAGCCAGCCAATTTACAAGGAATTTGGAACGATATGGTCACTCCGCCTTGGGACAGTAAATACACCACAAACATCAATGCCGAAATGAATTACTGGCCTGCACAAGTAACCAATTTGCAGGAAATGCACGAGCCTTTTGTACAAATGGCAAAAGAGTTGGCTGTAACTGGTGGAGAAACTGCCAAAACAATGTACAATGCTAGCGGTTGGGTTCTGCATCACAATACCGATATCTGGCGTGTAACCGCTCCAGTAGATTCAGCAGCTTCGGGAATGTGGCCGACGGGTGGCGCTTGGGTTTGTCAGGATTTATGGGAAAGATATTTATATACTGGTGATAAAAAATATTTAGCAGAAATTTATCCAATTATGAAAGGTGCTGCTGATTTCTTTTTGGATTTCATGGTGATAGATCCAAACACAAAATATTTAGTTGTTGTTCCTTCAAGTTCTCCTGAAAACACACACGCAGGCGGAACAGGAAAAGCAACAATTGCATCGGGAACAACAATGGATAATCAGTTGGTTTTTGATTTATTTACGCATGTTATGGAAGCTTCGGCTTTGGTTTCTCCTGATGCAGCTTATGTGAAAAAAATAAGTGATGCTTTGGCAAAAATGCCACCAATGAAAGTCGGAAAACACAATCAGCTGCAGGAATGGCAGGATGATTGGGATAACCCAAAAGATAATCATAGACACGTTTCGCATTTATATGGCTTGTATCCAAGTAATCAGATTTCGCCAATTAAAACACCTGAATTATTTGAAGCGGCAAAACAATCTTTAATTTATAGAACAGACGAATCTACAGGTTGGTCAATGGGATGGAAAGTGAATTTATGGGCGAGATTATTAGATGGAAATCACGCTTATAAATTGATTCAGGATCAATTACATTTGGTAACAGCAGATCAAAGAAAAGGTGGTGGAACGTATCCGAATATGTTAGATGCGCATCAGCCATTTCAAATTGATGGAAATTTTGGATGTACAGCTGGTTTTGCCGAAATGCTAATGCAGAGTCAAGAAGATGCGATTCAGTTATTGCCTGCTTTGCCAACGGTTTGGAAAGATGGAAGCATAAAAGGTTTGGTTGCCAGAGGTGGTTTTCTAATAGATATGACCTGGAAAAATAATAAAGTTTCGGAGTTGAAAATTTACTCGAAAATTGGAGGAAACTGTCGATTAAAAGTACAAAATACGCTGAAAGGCTCTTCTTTAAAAAAAGCAAAAGGAAAAAATCCGAATCCGTTGTTTTATGATGTAGAAGTGAAAAAACCGATTATTTCTAAAGAAGCAAAATTGCCTAAAGTACAATTGCCAAATTATAATATTTACGATGTGAATATGAAAGCAGGGCAGACGTATACTTTTACTGGGAATTAAAAATATTTAAAACCATATAAGTGATATAAGAAAATATAAAGGAAAATTTAATTGAACTTGTATTACTTACATGGTTTAACTTAAAAAGATTGAATTTTAAATGTTGACAAATTTCAAACATAAAATAATAACACTTTCAATAGTAATCGCTTGTATAAACAGCAGTTGCAAATCGACTGCGGAACATTCTAAAAAAGGAAAATCGGTTATTTTAAAAGAAAAAAACTTTAAACATTATGTTGATTATTTCAATACGATGGAAGATGAAAACTTAAAATTTGCGATTCCGAATGACAGCGCTTGGGCTTGGATGGAAAAGAATATTCCGTTGTTTGAATGTCCACAGCAGAATTTTGAGGAGATTTATTATTTCAGATGGTGGAGCGTTCGAAAGCATATTAAAAATACTCCACAAGGATTTGCAATTACCGAGTTCTTGGTTGATCGTTCGTATGCTGATAAATACAATATGATTAGTTGTGCGTTGGGGCATCATATTAACGAATTCAGATGGGTTCATGATCCGAAATATATCGAGCAGGATGTGAAACTTTGGTACAGAGGAAATGATGGAAAACCGATGAATAAATTGTATAAATTCAGCAGTTGGACAGCGGATGCTTTGTATAATCGTTATTTGGTAAATAAAGATGAAGAATTCTTATTGGATTTGTACCCAGACATGGTTACCGATTATGCCGTTTGGGAAAAAGATCGTCAACGCAAAGATGGTTTGTTTTGGCAGCATGATGTAAAAGATGGAATGGAAGAATCTTTAAGCGGAGGAAGAAAAGTGCAAAATGCAAGACCAACGATTAACAGTTATATGTACGGAAACGCTGTAGCGATTTCTAAAATGGCTGAAATGAAAGGTGATAAAGAAACAGAAACCAAATTCAAAGCGAAAGCTGATGTTCTGCAAAAATTAGTAGAAACAAAATTATGGAATAAGAAAAGTGATTTTTTTGAAACTTTAACAGAAAAAGATACTTTAGCACAAGTTCGAGAAGCAATCGGGTTTATTCCGTGGTATTTTAATCTTCCAGAGCAAAATAAAGGTTTTGAAAAAGCTTGGGAACAGATTAAGGATGAAAAAGGATTTTCGGCTCCATTCGGTTTAACAACAGCAGAAAGAAGAAGTCCGCGTTTTAGAACACATGGAACAGGAACCTGCGAATGGGATGGTGCAATTTGGCCTTTTGCAAGTTCACAGACCTTAACGGCTTTAGCTAATGTTTTGAATAATTACAATCAGAATTTTGTAGCCAAACCTGATTATTTCAAACAGATGGAATTGTATGTTCAGTCGCAATATTATAGGGGAAAACCTTATCTTGGCGAGTATTTGGATGAAACAACGGGTTATTGGTTAATGGGCGACAGAGAAAGAAGCCGTTACTACAATCACTCCACTTTCAATGATTTGGTGATTACAGGTTTGATTGGTTTACGCCCGAGAGCAGATGAAAAGATTGAAGTAAATCCGTTGATTCCACAAGAAAAATGGGATTGGTTTTGTTTGGATAATGTTTTATATCACGGAAATATCATTACGATTCTTTGGGATAAAACGGGAGAAAAATATAAAAAAGGTAAAGGTTTTAGAATCTTTAAGAATGGAAAAGAAATTGCAGTTTCTGAGAGATTGGAGAAGTTGGTTTCTGAATAATTTAAGTATTTAACTGTCTAGTTTGTCATTTCGACGAAGGAGAAATCTTCGTTAGTAGCTCGACAAAGATTATCGATTTAGATTGTGGAGTTTCTTGCGAAGATTTCTCCTTCGTCGAAATGACAAAAATGAGGATAATTTACTCCCGCAGATTTTGCAGATTTAGGAGATTTAAAAAATAGAGTAAAATAATCTGTTCAATCTGCAAAATCTGCGAGAAACAAAAAAATAAAGCCAAAAGCTTAAAAATAAAATAATGAAAAAGTTTTTTTTACATCTTACCTTAATCATTTCACTTTTCACAATTTCGGCGAAAGCCCAAACCAAAATCATTGTGAGTGATTTAAAATGCGAAATGTTGGCCAATCCTGAAGGAATTGATGTTTTACAGCCAAGATTGAGCTGGAAAATAAAAGCAGAAATAAATGATGTAAAACAAACTCATTATCAAATTTTAGCTTCTTCATCTTTAGAAAAATTAAATGCAGGAAACGCAGATTTATGGGACAGTGGAAAGGTACAAAGCGAGGAATCTGTAAATGTAATTTATAATGGAAAAAAAACAAAAGACCGACAAGATGTTTATTGGAAAGTAACGGTTTTTACCAATAAAGGAGAAGTTCAATCAAAAGAAACAGCACATTTCAGTATCGGAATTTTGACTTATGCAGATTGGAAATCGACGCGTTGGATTGGTTATGAAAAAACTTCTCCAGGAGATAGTATTTCGCAGTATTCTAGATTATCAGCGAGATATTTAAGAAAAGAAATTGACTTGAAAAAGAAAGTCAAAAGTGCCAAAGTTTATATCATGGGAATGGGCTTGTACGAGCTATACATTAACGGAAATAAAATTGGAGATCAGGTTTTAGCACCAGTTCCTACAGATTATACGAAGAATGTAAAATACAATGTTTTTGATGTGACTTCGCAATTGCAGGAAGGTAAAAATGCGTTGGGAACGATTTTAGGAAACGGACGTTTTTTTACGATGCGTCAAGATTACAAACCTTATAAAATCAAGACTTTTGGGTATCCGAAAATGGCTTTGCAGTTGTTTGTAGAATATACGGACGGAAGCAAAGATGTGATTAGAACCGACGATACTTGGAAAATCACAACTGACGGACCGATTTTATCCAACAACGAATACGACGGAGAGGAATATGATGCCCGTAAAGAAATGAAAGGCTGGAATACCATTAATTTTAATGATAAAAAATGGCTTTCTGTAGAATATGTTCAGGAACCGGGCGGATTCTACGAAGGACAGATGTCGGCGAATATGAAGGTAAAACGTGAAGTAAAACCTATTTCGATCAAACAGACACCAAAAGGAACTTATATCTTAGATATGGGGCAAAATATGGTGGGTTGGTTACAATTGAAAGTGAAAGGAAATGCGGGTGACAAAATCACAATGAAATTTGCTGAATCTTTACAGTCTGATGGTTCGTTATACATTGCCAATTTACGTGATGCCAAAACAACTGATATTTATACTTTAAAAGGTGAAGGAGAAGAAGTTTGGGAACCTCGTTTTATTTTTCACGGATTTCGATTTGTGGAAATTTCAGGTTTCAAAACAAAACCTACTTTAGAAAATTTCGTTGGAAAAGTCGTTTATGATGACATTGCCACAACAGGAACTTTTGATTCTTCTAATCCGATTATGAATCAGATTTTTAAGAACGCTTGGTGGGGAATCAGCGGGAATTATAAAGGAATGCCAATCGATTGTCCGCAGAGAAATGAACGTCAGCCTTGGTTGGGAGACAGAACAACGGGAGCTTACGGAGAAAGTTTCTTATTTGATAATCAGACTTTGTATGCAAAATGGTTGGATGATATTAAAAACTCACAAACTATTGATGGCGGACTTCCTGATGTTGCACCAGCTTTCTGGCGTTATTATGGCGACAACGTAACTTGGCCGGGAACGTATATTACAGTTGCTGATATGCTGTATCAACAATTTGGCGATAAGAAAGTTGTTGAAAAACAATATCCGTCTATGAAAAAATGGATGGATTACATGGAAGAAAACTATTTGGTTGATGATATTATGACCAAAGACAAATACGGCGATTGGTGCGTTCCGCCAGAATCTTTAGAATTAATTCGTTCCAAAGATCCTTCTCGTTTAACTGATGGCGAATTGATTTCGAGTGCGTTTTATTATCAGCTTTTAAACATCATGAAAAAGTTTGCTGTGATTGCTAATGCTGAAAATGATATTAAACATTATGACGAATTAGCTTCAAGAATCAAAAAGGCATTTAATGCTAAATATTTCAATGTATCAAAAAATAATTACGCCAATAATACCGTAACAGCCAATTTACTGCCTTTGACTTTCGGAATGGTTCCAGAAGAATTGCAGCAAAAAGTTTTCGAAAATCTGGTACACGAAGTTGAAGTGACTAAAAACGGTCATGTCAGCACTGGGGTTATTGGAACACAGTTTTTAATGCGAACATTAACCAATTTTGGTCGTGGCGATTTGGCTTTCAAACTGGCCTCAAACAAAACCTATCCAAGCTGGGGTTATATGGTCGAAAATGGCGCCACAACCATTTGGGAACTTTGGAACGGAAACACTGCCGATCCAGCAATGAATTCGCAAAACCACGTCATGCTTTTAGGTGATTTACTGATTTGGTATTACGAAAATATGGCAGGAATCAAAAGCAATCCTGAAACTCCGGGCTTCAAACAAATTATCATGAAACCTGACTTCAATGCAGGATTAACTTATGTAAATGCTTCATACGAATCGATTTACGGAACAATTAAAAGTGACTGGAAAAAAGATAAAAAAGGTTTGGTTTGGAATATTACTATTCCTGCAAATGCTTCAGCTTTAGTGTATTTACCAACAACGAATGTTTCAGCAATAACAGTGAATAAGCAAAAGTTGACTCAGTTTTCTACTTCTATTAAAAAGGATAATAATACTATTGTAACATTACCATCGGGTTCCTATGTTTTGAGTGTGAAATAAAGAAGTTTTTTCGTACTATTGTGAAGTATTGTAAAAAGTGATTTATGGATGCCATTAAAGTTTTTGAAGATAAAAAAGTACGAAGTCATTACGATACCGATAATGAAATTTGGTATTTTTCTATAGTGGATATTGTTGAGGCATTAACAGATTCTAAAAACCCTACAGATTATTTAAAAAAAATCAGAAAGAGAGATGTTGAACTTGGAAGTTACATAGGGACAAATTGTCCCCAGGTAATAATGCTGACTAATGGGAAAAAGCGTAAAACATTGGCAGGCAACGTTGAGAATATTTTTAGAATAGTACAATCCATTCCATCTCCTAAAGCTGAACCTTTTAAACAATGGCTAGCAAAAGTTGGTTATGAACGTATTCAGGAAATTCAAGATCCAGTGCAAAGCATTGACCGGGCAAGAGAAAACTGGAAACAACATGGAAGAAGCGAAAAGTGGATTCAGCAACGCATGATGGGACAGGAAACCCGAAATAAACTAACTGATTATTGGAAAGAAGCGGGTATTGAAGAGAAAAATGAATTTGCAATTCTAACTAATATTATTCATCAGGAATGGACTGGTCTTTCAGTGAAAGAACATAAAGAAGCAAAAGGCTTAAAGTCGCAAAATCTTAGAGACCACATGAGCGAGGCTGAACTTATTTTTACTGCACTGGCTGAACTTTCAACAAGACAAATAGCCGAAAATGATGAAGCAAAAGGATTAATCGAAAATGCAGTGGCAAGCAAAAAGGGTGGAGCAGTGGCAAAAAATGCACGAGTTGAACTGGAACAGCAAACAGGTAAAAATGTAGTGACAAATGAGAATTTTTTGCCTCCTGCAGATGAAAAAAAGACTTTACCTAGGAAGAAATAATTTTTTTTTCTCAAAAAATGAACTCTTAGAAATATTACTTTGCTACAATAAAAAAATAAATGTGATTTCGGATATAACGTTTTCGTCAGGAAATTTTGCAATTAGCGTTAAATAATCTACATTTTTAATAATTCGGGACAGTACAGGATACATTGTTAATTTTTTGGTGTTATTTTTACACTTATTAAATATTTTTACCTAAAAAAATGTTAGGTATGTATTTATAGTCAAAAAAAATAATTCATAATTTAATTAAGAATGAAGTTAGCAAAATTAGCATTTGTCTTGTTTGGACTTTTCCTTTTAGGAAGTTGTAAATCGGCTTTAGAGAAAAAGACTTGGAAAGAAGGAATTTTAGTAGATGAATTTATTTATGATAAAGCGCCTTATCCGTCTTGCCACGCCGTTACAATTGTTGAAGCTACAAATGGTGATTTAGTTGCCTCTTGGTTTGGAGGAACTCATGAAAGACACCCTGATGTTTGCATTTATGTGGCCATTAAACCAAAAGGAAGTGATAAATGGGGAGAAGGTGTAAAAGTTGCCGACGGTGTGATGAAAGAAGGGCCAAGATTACCAACTTGGAACCCGGTTTTGTATCAAATTCCAGGAGGCGATTTAATGTTATTCTACAAAATCGGACCAAAACCATCTGAATGGTGGGGCGTAATTAGAACTTCGTCTGACGGAGGAAAAACGTGGTCTGAGGCTCAAAAAATGCCAGACGGTTTCTTAGGGCCAATCAAAAATAAACCAGTTTTATTAAGCAACGGAACATTATTATGTCCGTCAAGTATTGAAGGCGACGGCTGGAGACTTCGTATGGAATCTACTCCAGATTTCGGAAAAACGTGGGTAATGGGTGATACGCTTCCAAGAGGAAAGCAAAAAATCAATGCGATTCAGCCAAGTATTTTATTTCATAAAGACGGAAGTATTCAAGCTATTGGAAGAACTCGAAATAGAGCTATTTTTAGCACATTCTCAAAAGACAACGGAAAAACTTGGTCGGATGTTGAGTTAATCGGACTTCCAAATAACAATTCAGGAACTGATGCTGTAACGCTTAAAGACGGCAGACATTTGTTAGTATACAATCACGTTCTTCCTCCAGGAAAAGAAGCAAAAGGGCCAAGAACGCCGTTGAACGTTTCGGTTTCTAAAGACGGAATCCATTGGAATGCGGCTTTAGTTTTAGAAGATTCGAAAATTAGCCAATACTCTTATCCTTCAATTATTCAAAGTTCAGACGGAATGGTGCATATCGTGTACACTTGGAGAAGAGAAAAACTGAAATATGTAAAAGTTGACCCAAGTAAATTAGTGGCGCTTCCAATCAAAAACGGAATCTGGCCAGGCGAAGAAGGAAAAGTAGTTACAGCAGTAAAAGCCGAAGAAGAGTAAAATAAATTGAACCATTAAGAGATTAAGAAAGTTAAGTTGCTATATCTATTTATTCTTTAAAAAGAACATTAAGCTTAATTTTTTTCATCTTCTAATGATAATAATAAAAAGTATTAAGCTTAATTTCCTTAATGGCTTAATGGTAAAACCAATTAACATGAAGCTAAATAAAAATTTAATTGTTGCACTACTTGTTGTTCTATCAACAACATTCAATAGCTGTGCAACGGCTCAGTCTTCCAATAAAAAGCAAAAATATAAAGTTGCAGTTTGCGACTGGATGATTTTAAAAAGACAAAAATTAGGTGCTTTTGGTTTAGCAGCTGAAATAAAAGCGGACGGAATCGAACTCGATATGGGAGGTTTAGGAAATAGACCAACATTTGACAGCAAATTAGGCGACCCAGTTGAAAGACAAAAATTCTTAGATAAATCCAAAGAAACTGGAGTAGGAATCAGCTCGATTGCGATGTCTGGATTTTATGCGCAGTCTTTTGCCACAAGAGAAATCACACCAATGATTAAGGATTGCATTGAGGCTATGAAAAACATGAAAGTAAAAGTGGCGTATCTTCCATTAGGAACACAAACCGATTTAGTTAAAAATCCAGAATTGCGTCCAGAAGTGATTAAAAGACTGCAATGGGCAGGAAAAGAAGTCGGTAAAATTGGTGGAGTAATCGCAATTGAAACCTCTTTAGACGCGACAGAAGAGAAAAAACTTTTAGATGAAGTCGGTTCAAAATACATTAAAAGCTCTTTCAATTTTGCGAATGCTTTAGATAATAAAAGAGATATTTCATCAGAATTGAAAATATTAGGAAAGAAATATGTAGCGCAGATTCACGCTTCAAATACCGATCAGTTTTGGTTAGAAAATGACAGAGCTATTGATATGCCAAAAATCAAAGCAACATTAGATGAAATGAAATGGAGCGGATGGCTGATTGTAGAACGTTCTCGCGACGTAACGCAAGTACATAATGTAAAAGCCAATTATGGAGCAAACGTAGCTTATTTGAAGAAGATTTTCCAGAATTAAACAATAAACAGTGATGAATATGTAATCGTTAAACAACACAATTTTTCACTGTAAATCTGCCGAATCTGCTAGATCTGCGAGAGATATTTTTCACGCAGATCGGGCAGATTTAGCAGATTATTTTTAGAATGAATACCCAAAAACAGCATACTATGAAATATTTACAATTACTTTTTTTATGTCTTTACGTCTCTTTCGCGACAGCGCAGAACATCACAGTTGTGAGTGATCCGAGTTCGCCGAGAGCAAAATTTGGAGCAGAGAAATTATCAGAAACCCTTTCAGCAAAAGGATTCAGCGTAACATCTTCTGATAAATTCAAAAAATCAAAAGATAAAGTAATTGTAATTGGAGAAAAAGGAACTGATTTCTGGAAGAAAAATGCTAAAAGCGCTAAAATCGACGATAGCAAATTAACAAAGAAAGAAGGTTTTCAGATTCGTACTCAGAATAACGTAATTTATATTGAAGGAACAGATGCAAGCGGAGCTTTGTATGGCGCTTTAGAATTAACAGATAAAATTAAAGCTTCAGGAAAACTTCCTTCAGAAATCAATATTGACGATAGTCCAGAAATGGTTTTGAGAGGCGCCTGCATCGGAATGCAGAAACCCGTTTATCTTCCAGGTCGTGATGTTTACGAATATCCGTATACACCAGAAACTTTTCCTTGGTTTTATGATAAAGCTTTATGGGTAAAGTATTTGGATATGCTAGTAGAAAACCGCATGAACTCTTTGTACTTATGGAACGGACATCCGTTTGCTTCTTTGGTGAAATTAAAAGAATATCCGTTTGCTGTAGAAGTAAGTGATGAAGATTTCAAAAAAAATGAAGAAATCTATAAATTCTTAACCGTTGAAGCTAATAAACGAGGAATTTGGGTAATTCAGATGTTTTATAATATTATTGTTTCTAAGCCTTTTGCAGAGCATTACAACATTAAAACACAAGATCGTTCAAGACCAATCACGCCATTATTGTCTGATTATACTAGAAAATCTATTGCAGCTTTTATCGAAAAATATCCAAATGTTGGATTAATGGTTTGCCTTGGAGAAGCAATAAATACGGTTGATGATGATGTAGAATGGTTTACCAAAACTATTATTCCGGGTGTTCGTGATGGTTTACAGGCATTAGGAAAAACAGAAGAACCGCCAATTATTTTGCGTTCTCACGATACAGACGGACCTTTGGTTATGGAAAAATCACTTCCGTTATACAAAAACCTTTACACAGAAAGTAAATATACAGGAGAATCTTTAACGACTTACACGCCGGGCGGACCTTGGGGAGAAACGCACAAACAGTTAAGCGCTTTAAAATCAATTCATATTGAGAACGTTCATATTTTGGCTAATTTAGAACCTTTTAGATACGGTTCGCCAGATTTTATCCAGAAAACGGTAAAAGCGATGCATAGCGTTCACGGTGCAAATGCACTGCATTTATATCCGCAAGCTTCGTATTGGGATTGGCCATATTCAGCAGATAAAACGAAATCAGGAGAACGTTTATTAGAAATGGATCGTGATTGGATTTGGTATAAAGCTTGGGCAAGATATGCTTGGGACAGCAAAAGAGATCGAAACGAAGAAGTTAAATTTTGGGATAATGATTTAGCTGCGAAATTTGGAACTTCTCAGGAAGCAGCAAATAACATTTTAAAAGCTTACGAAGAAACAGGCGAAATTGCTCCAAAAACATTAAGACGTTTCGGAATTACAGAAGGTAACCGTCAAACTTTATTGTTAGGAATGTTCGAAAGTCAGTTGGTCAATCCGTCAAAATGGAGAGTTTATCCAGGATTCCACGAATCATGCGGACCAGCGGGTGAATTGCTTTTAGAATATGCTAAAAAAGAATGGAACAAAGAATCACATTCAGGTGAACTTCCAACTCAGATTATTGCTGAAATTACAGAACACGGAAGATTAGCTGTTGAAGCAATCGACAAAGCAGAAGTAAGTGTAACCAAAGATAAAGAAGAATTTGAACGTCTTAAAAATGATATTCATGCTTATAAGGCTTTCGCCGATTTCTTTTCAGAAAAAGTAAAAGCAGCTTTATTGGTTTTAAGATACAGTTATTCAAATGATATTACCGATTTAGACAAAGCAATGCCTCATTTGGAGAAAAGTATTGAGTACTATGAGTTATTGGTAAACTTGACAAAAGATACGTATTACTATGCGAATAGTATGCAAACTGCACAACGCCGAATCCCAATTGGAGGAGACGACGGAAACAACAAAACTTGGGCAGAATTGTTGCCACATTACGAGCGCGAATTGGCTAACTTTAAAAGAAATCTAGAGAAGTTAAAATCTTCAAAAGATGGTAAAATAGAAACTAAAGAAGGAAAACCTTGGAAGCCAGTAGAAGTAACTTTTATAGATGAAAAACCGGGAACTTATTTAGTAAAAACTGGAACAAAAGTGTACGGAACAGATATTTCTGAATTAACTAAAATTGCTCCTGAACTTCAAAACCTAAGAGGATTCTCATTTGTAGAAAACGATCAAAACGAAAAAGGAACACATTTGAAGTTTAGAAATACAAAAGCGGTTAAATTAGTGGTGGGTTATTTCAATTCAGATCAAAAGAGATTTTTATTGCCGCCAAGTTTGGAGACAGATGCAGCAGGTAATGCGCACGGTCAAGCCGAAGTGATTTTGGCAAGTGCAATGAATTTAAAAGATTTACCTCGTGTAAACATTCATACGTATACGTTCCAGCCGGGCGAGAATAAATTAGATTTAGGAAAAGGGAAAGTATTGATTTTAGGTTTCATTGACGCAGATCAAACCATAACACCACGTGATGTTGGGTATATAGATGCAGGAGAAAAAGCAGCTATTGACTGGTTGTTTTATTAATAATTTGGGCGTGTCCCTCCGGGTCGGGCTTTCGGCTATATCTTTTATTCCGCTCCGCTTCATAAAAGGATACCGCCTCAATCCCTCACGCAAACTCGTTGTTAATTTAGGACCTAACATGTTTTTAAAATCTGTTAGTTTTAATTGAAAATATAAACACAATCTTGTCATCCCGAGGAACGAGGGATCTTCGCAAGAAACTCTACAAAGATTGGCGACATTTCTATACGGAGTTACTTGTGAAGATTTCTCCTTACGTCGAAATGACAAAAAGTGAGTTAAATAAAAACTTAAACAACCTTATAATCACTTATATGGTTTTGAAAATATGAATAGAATAGTTTTTTTTATTTTTTGTTTTTTTTCAAGTCTTTGCTTTGTTTGGAGTCAGAGCAAAGATTCGGGGAAGTTTCGTAAAGAAATTTCACTGAATTCGTCTTGGGAAACCGTAATACTGGATAATCTTCCGCTGAAAGAAGAAGATTTTGTAGAAAATCCAAAAACTGATTCCAATTGGCAAAAGGTTAGTGTGCCTCACAATTGGGATCAGTATTATGGTTTCAGAAGAACAAAACATGGAAATTTACATGGTACCGCTTGGTACAAAAAAACACTAAAACTCGATAAGAAAGACAGTTCAAAACAGCATTTTCTTTATTTTGAAGGCGTAAGTTCTTATGCAACAGTTTGGGTAAATGGTAAAAAAGTGGGCGAACACAAAGGCGGAAGAACTACTTTCACCTTAGACATTTCCAAAGCGGTTTCTTTCGATAAAGAAAATATCATTGTAGTTAAAGCAGCGCATCCCTCTTTTATTGCCGATCTGCCTTGGGTTTGCGGAGGTTGTTCAGGAGAATGGGGATTTTCTGAAGGTTCTCAGCCAATGGGGATTTTCAGGCCAGTTTCTTTGGTTGTTACAAATGATGTGAGAATTCAGCCGTTTGGCGTTCATATCTGGAATGACAAATCGGTTTCCAAACAAAAAGCAATTCTTCATACCACTACAGAAATCAAGAATTACAGCGCTTCACAACGAAACTTTACTATTGAAAATATCCTTCTTGATGCTACGGGGAAGAAAGTTGTTATTATAAAAAGTGACAACAAAATCAATTCGGGAGAAACAAAGGAAATAGCACTGACACTTCCTGAGATTCAGAATCCGAAATTATGGTCGCCATCTAATCCATATTTGTATAAATTGGTGACTTCTGTTTATGAAAACGGAAAAATAATCGATCAGTTAACAACTTCGTACGGAATTCGTTGGGTAAGCTGGCCAGTTAGTCGTGACGGAAAAGACAATCGTTTTTTCATCAATGATGAACCTATTTTTGTAAACGGTGTTTGCGAATACGAACATTTGATTGGAAAAAGTCATTCGTTTTCAGATGAAATGATTCATTCCCGAATCGAACAAATCAAAGCAGGCGGATTTAATGCTTTTAGAGAAGCGCATCAGCCTCATAATTTATTATATCAAAAAGAATTAGACGAAAACGGAATCCTGTTTTGGAGCCAGTTTTCAGCACATATTTGGTACGATACGCCAGAATTTAAAGAAAACTTCAAAACCCTTTTACGAGAATGGATTAAAGAACGCAGAAACAGTCCATCTGTAGTAATGTGGGGATTGCAGAATGAAAGCACTATTCCGAAGGAATTTGCAGAAGAATGTACCCAGATTATCCGCGAAATGGATCCGTTATCAGCATCGCAAAGAATCGTAACAACTTGTAACGGTGGAGAAGGAACAGATTGGAATGTCGTTCAAAACTGGTCGGGAACGTATGGCGGAGATCCGTTAAAGTATCATTTGGAAATGACTACTCAGTTATTAAACGGAGAATACGGCGCATGGCGTTCTGCCGATTTACATACCGAAGGCGAGTTTGACCAAAAAGGAACTTTAAGCGAAAACCGTTTTTCTCAATTGATGGAAATTAAAGTTAGAGAAGCCGAATCGGTAAAAGATAAAATTGCGGGACAATTCAACTGGCTTTTTGCTTCGCACGAAAATCCGGGACGAGTGCAAAACGGTGAAGGTTTTAGAGATATTGACAAAGTTGGTCCGGTAAATTACAAAGGACTTTTCACGATCTGGGGCGAACCTTTAGATGCATTTTATATGTATCGCGCCAATTATGTTTCGAACAAAACCAATCCGATGGTGTATATCGTTTCTCACACTTGGCCAAGTCGTTGGGAAAAGCCGGGAATCAAAAACGGAATCGATATTTATTCGAATTGTGACGAAGTAGAATTATTTAATGATGTCAATAAAGCTTCACTTGGAAAACTAAAAAATCCAGGAATCGGACAGCATTTTCAGTTCAATAATGTCAATATTCAGTACAATGTTTTATATGCTGTTGGGTATGTAAACAAAAAAGCGGTTGCTAAAGATTATATCGTTTTAAATAACTTTCCAAAAGCACCAAGTTTTGATGCTTTAACGTCTGAGAAAACAGATATAACAAAAGCCCAAAAAGGGTATAATTACATTTATAGAGTAAATTGCGGAGGTTCTGAATTAACAGATTCTGCTGGAAATACTTGGTTAACGGATACTCATAAGAACGGACAAAATACTTGGGGCTCTTTATCTTGGACAGATAATTTTGAAAAACTTCCAGACTTTTTTGCCAGTCAAAGAACAACTTTCGACCCGATAAACGGAACAAAAGACCCAGAATTATTCCAGAGCTTTAGATACGGAGTAGATAAACTGCGTTACGAATTTCCAGTTCCAGATGGCGAATATTTAGTTGAATTATATTTCACAGAACCGTGGTACGGAACTGGAGGCGGAATGGATTGCAAAGGCTGGCGATTGTTTGATGTTGCCATCAACGATAATGTTGTTTTAAAAGATTTCGATATTTTGGCAGAAGCTGGACATGATAACGCTTTGAAGAAAACATTTAAAGTAAAAAGTACAAACGGAAAAATTGTGATTTCATTTCCAAATGTTAAAGCTTCACAGGCGTTAATTTCGGCGATTGCAATTGCTACGAAAGATATTCATGCAAGACCAGCAGGCGAATCTCCAAGAAACATTCAGAATCTGGTTTTAGATTCTTATGATAAAACTAACAGAGTAGCTTCATGGCTGGATATTAATTCAAAACAATATTCAGATTCTGATGTTGTTTTTACCGAATTGCCTTCAGAGGTTTTTGGTGCTGATTATTTACAGTTTTCATCTAATTCTAAAAATAAAGGATCGTTTACAGCTAAAGAAGATTCAGAATTATATCTTTTTATAGATAATAAAAATTTGAATTTAGAGCGATTTTCTGAATATAAAAAGTTAGAAGAAAAAGCTAAAAATAGCAGTCAAATCGAATATGTAGTTTTTACTAAAAAAGTAAAGAAAGGCGAGAAGGTTCTTTTTGATAATTCAGAAAATATAAACACAATTGCGGTCGTTCCAACTTACGATATGGGCGAAAAAGACGATTCGAGACCAGTTGTAATTATTGAAGCCGAAAAGGCAAAAATAACGGGAACTGGAATAGAAAAAGGAAATTTCAAAAAAGCCGATTATATTGAGTTCACAAAAAAGACAAACAATAGCATCGAGTTTGAAGTTAAACCAGGAGTTGCCGGAATTTATTTAATGCGTTTTCGTTTTATGAATAGAAATGAAATTCCGATGAAAGTGAAATTCAAAATGGAAGATGCGTACGGAATTTTAATGCGAAATGATACGATTGAGTTTTTCCCTTCACCAGAAAAATGGAAAATTTTGAATACGACTTCTGGCGGTTATATTAATGCAGGAACGTATAAAATTACGCTTGAAGGAGATGATTTGAAGGGATTAATGTTGGATAATTTCGAATTTCAATAAGTTTTTTGAGGTTCAAAGAGGCAGAGTGACAAAGGAACAGTGGTTTAATTAGGATCGCATTGTAGAGACGCACCGCAGTGCGTCTACGCTCCAATTGTCCATACTGTGTGTTAGACGCACTGCAGTGCGTCTCTACAGAAAAATACAATTAGAATAAAAAACATATTTATGATTAAACATAAAAACATATTTCAAAAAATTACAATTGCCTTATTATTTTCGGTATCAGTTTTTGCACAAAAACAAGCCAGAATTGTAGAAGATTTCAATAAAAACTGGAACTTCAAATTAGGAGATTATCCAGAGGCAATAAATGCCAATTTCAATGTATCAGATTGGAGAGCGCTTCAATTACCGCACGATTGGAGTATTGAAGGCGCTTTTGATAAAGATGCCAAAACCAAACAAGCACAAGGATTTTTACCGGCTGGAAAAGGCTGGTATCGTAAAGTTTTTACTATTCCTGCAAATTGGAAAAACAAAACAGTTTCGATTGAATTTGATGGTGTTTTTAAGAACAGTGAAGTTTTCATTAATGGAAAATCATTAGGAATTCGTCCAAATGGCTATATTTCTTTTGGATATAACTTGACGCAATATTTAAACTTTGGAAAATCAAATACGATTGCCGTAAAAGTTGATAACGATGCACAACCGAATTCAAGATGGTATACAGGTTCAGGGATTTATAGAAATGTACGTTTAGTTGCAACTAATAAAATTCATGTAGCAAAATGGGGAACTTATGTAACTACAAGAATTATTTCTAAAGAAAAAGCTGTTGTTGATATTGATATTGACGTAAAGAATGATTTGACTAAGAATAAACTTTTTAAGTTAGTCTCGACAGTTTTAGATAAAAACAATATTGAAGTAGCAAAAGGAATTTCTGATGGAAATATTCCTGCAAATTCAATATTACAAGTTAGACAGAATATCAATATGGAAAACCCAATTCTTTGGGATACAGAAAATCCATATTTATATAAAATAAGCACTAAAGTTTATGATGGCTCAACTTTAATTGATACCTATGAAACACCGCTTGGTTTTAGATACTTCAATTTTGATTCAGAAAAAGGATTTTCATTAAATGGTGTTCCAACTAAAATATACGGAGTTTGTCTGCATCACGATAATGGCGCTTTGGGTGCGGTTGAAAATATTCATGCGGTTAGAAGAAAACTGACTTTGATGAAAGAAATGGGAGCAAACGCGATCAGAATGTCTCATAACCCGCATTCGTTGGAAATGATGCAATTGTGCGACGAAATGGGATTCATTGTTCAGGACGAAGCTTTTGACGTTTGGAAAAAGAAAAAAGTAACCAACGATTACCATAAAGATTGGGATGCTTGGCACAAACAGGATTTAGAAGATTTTATCAAAAGAGATCGCAATCATCCATCGGTTATGATGTGGAGTATCGGGAACGAAATCAGAGAACAGTTTGATTCAACTGGAATCGCGATTACCAGAGAATTAGCTAAAATTGTAAGATCACTAGACACAACTCGTCCAGTAACTTCGGCTTTGACCGAAAATGTAATTGAGAAAAACTTTATTTATCAGTCTGGAGCTTTAGATCTTTTGGGATTCAATTACAAACACGAAGATTATAAAGATTTTCCAACGAAATTTAAAGGACAGAAAATATTAGCTTCAGAAAGTGTTTCGGCTTTAGAAACACGTGGCCATTATGATTTTCCTGACGGAATTAAAGCTTGGCCAACAAAACACGGTGCTCCGTTTGATGGAAATGCAGATTGGACGGTTTCGGCTTATGATCAGGTAAAATCGTATTGGGGCACAACGCACGAAGAAAACTGGAAAACTATCAAAAGGCAGGATTTCATGGCAGGAACTTTTATTTGGACAGGTTTTGATTATATTGGAGAACCTGATCCGTATCCGTATCCTGCAAGAAGTTCGTATTTCGGAATCGTTGATCTAGCTGGACTTCCAAAAGATGTTTATTATATGTACCAAAGCGAATGGTCTAACAAAACTGTTCTGCATATTTTACCGCATTGGAACTGGAAAAAAGACCAAGAAGTCGAAGTTTGGGCCTATTATAATAATGCTGATGAAGTAGAATTATTTTTAAACGGAAAGTCGTTAGGAAAAAAATCAAAACAAAATGATGATTTGCATATTTCATGGCGCGTAAAATTTGAACCTGGAACTTTAAAAGCCGTTTCAAGAAAGAACGGAAAAGTGGTTTTAGAGAAAGAAATCCGCACAGCAGGAGAAGCTTCTAAAATTGATTTAAAAGCTGAAAAAACTACAATCAAAAATGACACTTACGATTTGGTTTATGTAACCGTTTCAATGGTTGATAAAGATGGAAACTTATTACCAACTGCAATGGATTTAGTCAATTTTGAAGTAACAGGCGGAGGAAAATTAGTTGGGGTTGATAATGGTTATCAGGCTAATTTAGATTCTTTTAAAGCCAATTCTTGTAAATTGTTTAATGGAAAATGCGTTGTAATTATTCAGTCGAATGGGAAGAAAGAAAAGATTCAGTTGAAAGCGACGGCTTCTGGTTTACAAGCTTCAACAATCAAAGTTGAAGTGAATTAATCTCGCAAAGTCGCGGAGACGCAAAGTTTTTGAACCATATAAGTAATATAAGTTCAATTAAGTCAAAAACTTAAAATTGCTTATATAACTTATATGGTTTATTTTGGGGTTAACTAATCCAAGTACGCCATTTTTCAATTATTTGCCATTTACCATTTATTTTTTGCAGATAGATCGCTTTGCCACTTCCGCAAAGATGACCACAAAAATAATCTAGTTGAATGTATGCTCTTTGTCTATTGGAAGAAAAAACGGGAATAGTCATTTCATAAAACCTAACATTTTCACCATTTTTATGTTTCTTCTCAACTTCTTCAATTGTGCTTGCATTTAATTTGTTAAGAAGATTATGTTCGATTTTTAGACTTTCTAGGTTTGAATTTTGTTTTAGTAAGTAAATAGAATTATTAGAAGAAAAGAAGTTCGCATTTTTTATTTTCCTGTTTAATAATGAGTTAATATAAATGTCTCTTGGAGGTGGAGGAAAACTTATTCCGTCTTTTCTTTTTTCTGGAACAATTATATGCAGTTTTCTAAGTTCGTTACGAATGATTCTTGAATCTTTATTTTTAGAAAAAACATCCAAGCTATCTTGAATTAAAACAGTTTCTATAACATTAGTGATATCATTAATTTCAGAGCTATTTAATTCAGTTTGTTCTTTTTTATTTTGACAATTGCATAATGCGAAGAGGCTAAAAATGCAAAGTATTATTTTTTTCATTTATATTTTAGTTAGAAATACTATTTTTCAAAAATATAGTTTTTTTAAACCATATAAGTTATATAAGTTCAATTAAGTCAAAACTTAAAATTGCTTATATAACTTATATGGTTTAGTTTTTTTTAATAAACTTTGCGCCTCTGCGACTTTGCGAGATTCTTTATACATTTATGAAAAAAACAAATGACACCAACTTTCTTCGCAGATCAATTAGACTTTAGAAAATGGCTCGAGAAAAATCATCAGAAAGAAAAAGAACTTTTAGTTGGTTTTTATAAAGTTACGAGTAAAAAAACTTCTATGAGTTGGTCAGAATCGGTTGATCAGGCGCTTTGTTTTGGTTGGATTGATGGTGTTAGAAAATCTATTGATACGGAAAGTTATACGATTCGTTTTACTCCAAGAAAGTCTTCTAGCATTTGGAGTACGATTAATATTCAAAAGATAGAAGATTTGACAAAAGTGGGTTTGATGACAGAGGCTGGTTTGAAAGCGTTTAGTTTTAGAACCGAAAATAAGTCTAAGATTTATTCGCACGAAAAAGAACCAGTTCCGCTTTTGGAATCCTACGAAAAAGAGTTTAAAAGCAACAAAACCGCGTGGGAGTTTTTTGAGAAGCAAGCACCTTCATACAAGAAAGTTATGATTCATTGGATTATGAGCGCCAAACAGGAAAAAACACAACTTTCAAGGCTTGAAAAAACTATTGCTGAGAGCGAAAAACAGAAAAGAGTCTTGTAGCTATTTTGAATAAAATGTTTTACTTTAGTAATCTGACTTTAAGTGAAATATGGAAAAAGAAAATACCACAACAATTAAAGGGGAGATTTTGCTGGGTATTATTTTTGCCCTAGAATTATATGGCTTGCCTGTACAGTTTTATTTGCTGTTAAAAAATCCTGAATTTACTTTTTTCAGCGCAGCAGTTCGTTTTTTTAGTTTCTTTACTATCACAACAAATACAATCGTTTTTCTTTGCAGTGCTTTGTTGCTATTTGGCGGTAAAAGTAAGGCAAATGCTTTTTTCAAAAAATGTACTACAATCACTGCAATTACAGTTTACATTTTGATTGTCGGAATTGTTTTTAATTTGCTCCTTCGTCCAATTTTAGATTTGCAAGGACACCATCGCATTGTAAGCGAAATTTTCCATACTGTTGTTCCTGTTTTATTTTTCTTTTTCTGGCTGTTTTTTGTAAGCCCAGATAGAATCTCTTTTAAAACCATTTGGTTTTGGTTGGTTTACCCGATTATTTATATGATTTATACCATAATTCATGGTTTTATTTCGAGTTTTTATCCCTATCCTTTTATAGATGTTACAAAACTCGGGTTGCAAACAGCGCTTATAAACGGAGTATTTGTTTTAATCTCTTTTGTGGTTTTGTCTGTGATTTTGATTTCGATTTCAAAAATTAGAACTAAGAAGATTAGCTTGGAAGACTAAAATAAAATATTCAATCTTCTAGTCAGGAATTGACAAAAAAAGGAACTTTCTTCTTTCCTTCTTTATCCTGAAATTTTTCTACAAACTTCCGATGGCATTAATTTAATAGATCAAAAATATATTGATTTTTGTGTCTAAACTTTACTTTTATGTTGTAATTGATTGTTTTTTAGGTTGTTAAAGGTTGAAATTTATTACCTGAATGTTCCGTAATTACTGGTTTAACTAATTTATTAGTATAAATATTAATTAATTAGTTTTGCTACTAATTAATTAGTAGTTATATTTGTCAAAAGATTTCTACTATGATAAAATTAGCCAAACGAGAAGAACAGATTATGCAGGTTTTTTGGGATTTAAATAAAGCCTTCATCAGAGATATTATTCCATTGTTGCCAGCTCCCAAACCACATTATAATAGTGTTGCGACGATTGTCAAAATATTAGAAGAAAAAGGGTTTTTAAATCGGGAAACAATAGGGAATATGCATTGCTTTTTTCCTGTAATTCAAAGAGAAGAATATCAACAATTTGCGCTGAAAGATGTTGTGAGTCAATATTTTGATAATTCTTATCCACGAATGCTTGCCTTTTTTGCTAAAGAGCAAAAATTAACCGAAAAAGAATTGGACGAAATCGTAAACATGATAAAAAAAGATTCTAAATGATACCTTATATTCTATACACAGCACTTATTCTTTTTGCTTGCCTTATGTTTTATAAGCTGCTTTTGCAGAAAGAAACTTTTTATAACTTGAATAGATTTGTTTTGCTGGCGTGCATGGTAGTAGCTTTTACTTTGCCGTTGCTTCCGATTCCGCAGCAATTCTCCCTTCAAAAACAGAAAGTAACTGCAGCTATTCCTTCCATAAAAAAAACAGTTGCAAAAGAACCAACTGCTGAGCTGAAAGCACTTCCTGTAAATGAAGTTTTAGTAAATGAAACAAAGCAACAATTTAATATGACTTTGGTCATGCAGTGGATAGTGTATTTGTATTGGTTTGGTGTCATTGTTTTTGCGCTTAATTTTTTGATGCAAGCTGTTATATTATTTTACAGAGCGTATACATCAGAGATTATTCAGGATGGAAAATTTAGAATTGTCGAAATAACAGGCGATAAAGCACCTTGTTCTTTTGCTAATAATATTTTTATAAATCCTGAAAAATACGAATGGGAAACGTACAATCAGATTTTGCTGCATGAAAAAATTCATATTGAGCAAAAACATACTATTGATCTTTTGCTTGCAGAAATCGTACTTATTTTTCAGTGGTTTAATCCTTTTGCTTGGCAATGGCGAAAAGCATTAGAAAGTAATCTTGAATTTTTGACCGATAACGAAATGCTACAACAAGGTAGCGTAGAAAAAGAAAGTTATCAATTTAGCCTGCTTAAAGTAGCGGCGCCACAATTTCCTTTGAGTCTTACAACTAATTATAATCAATCATTACTCAAAAAACGAATCATCATGATGAATTCAAAAAAATCAAACGTAAACACAACATGGAAATATTTTTTCCTGTTACCATTATTGGTATTATTTGCCTGCCTTTTTAATCAACCGGCAGCGCAAAGTCAGACGCTAACTTCGAATCTTAAAAACGAAGAAACTAAAGGGAGTCCAAACACTCAAAAAGGTGATCAAACCGAAGGAAACTGGTTTGCCACAATCAAAGGTAATACGGTAGAAATGGAATTTAAAAACGACGAGAATAGCCATTCTACTCATACTTATGATATTAGCGAGTTTAGCGGATTATCAAAAGATAAACAAGGAACATTTTCTCTAACGCGTGAAGCGGGAACAATGAACTTTACCGGAAAATTTGAAGGAAATAGCGGAATGGGAACGTATAAGTTTGTTGGCAATAAAAATTTTGCCAAAGAAATGGCTGCACAAGGAATTACATTGGCAGATGATACAGATCTTATGGTTTTCTTTGCTGTAAATATAAAAACCTCGTATGTAAAAATGCTGCATAAAAAAGGGTATAAAAATGTAGACAAAGAACAAGTAATTCCGTTGGCGGCTTTAAACGTAAGTGAAGATTATATTGATTCTATTAAAGATGCTGGAATTGGAAATATAGATATTGAAACGCTGATTCCTTTTAAATCCTTAAACATTGATAAAGCTTTTATTGAAGATATTATTAAATCAGGATATAAAAATGTTTCTCCAGAAAATCTGATCACTTTAAAATCTCAAAATATTGACGGAAAGTATATTAATGATTACCGCTCTTCGGCAAAAACAAAAAAGAATGAAAATGGAGAAGAAGATGAGGACAATATTATTGCTTTCAAAACTTTAAACATAGATAAAGCTTATATTGATTCATTTAAGAAAATGGGCTATAATGATCTTTCAAATGACGACTTAATTGCTTTAAAAGCTTTAAATGTAACTGCAGAATATGTTGGTCAATTTGAAAAAGTAGGTTATAAAAACATTTCGTCTGAAGATCTTACGGCTTTAAAATCGCAAAATATCACGGCAGATTTAATTAAGGAATATAAGGATTTGGGTTTTTCAGATCTAGATTTAAATGATATTGTGGGTGCAAAAGCGGTTGGTGCAACGCCAACTTTCATTAAAGCTATGAGAGAAAAAGGACATAACTTTAAAGATATTGGAAAGTATATAGCTTTAAAAGCAGTTGTTGGCAACTAAGCTAATATTGCTTTTGATAGTTAAAGCAATACATTTTCTCTGTAAATAAAATATTCAAGTTGTAAGACTACAATCAAAATATACTAATAAAGCCCAAGTCTACAGATTTGGGCTTTATTTTTTAGGCAACTTTTAAAATAGTATACTCAAACGAATTAGTTAAATAAAACCATTTCATACCAAAATACTGTAAAAAATGCTGTTGGTCGAAATTCTATTCGCAAGATTTCAATTTATACTACATTTATGCTTTATAGATTATTCAAAAGTAAATCAGCAATGAAAAAAATATTCCTTTCTTTATGTCTTTTTGGGGTAATTTCTAATGTTTCAAGTCAGGAATTGACAAATGCTCCAAAGCCTTTTGGACCACTTCCGACACAAAAACAAATCGATTGGCAGGAAATGGAATTTTATGCTTTTGTGCATTTTTCGCTAAATACATTTACCAATAAAGAATGGGGGTATGGAGACGAATCTCCGGAACTTTTTAATCCGTCGCAATTAGACGTTCGACAATGGGCGCGCGTGGTAAAAGAGGCTGGAATGAAAGGAATTATTCTGGTTGCCAAACATCATGACGGTTTCTGTTTATGGCCTTCGGCTTATACAGAACGTTCTGTAAAAAATTCGCCTTGGGAAAACGGAAAGGGAGATTTGGTGAAAGAATTGGCTACTGCTTGTAAAGAATACGATTTAAAGTTAGGATTATATCTTTCGCCTTGGGACAGAAATCATCCACAATACGGCAAGCCTGAATATATAACATATTTCAGAAATCAGTTAAAAGAATTATTGACGAATTACGGAGATGTTTTTGAAATGTGGTTTGATGGTGCAAACGGTGGAGATGGCTATTACGGAGGTGCGAATGAAACTAGAAAAATCAATTCGTTGACTTATTATAATTGGGATGAAACCTATAAACTAATTTACGATATCGCACCGAAAACCTTAGTTTGGGGCGTTGGACCATCTGAAGCAAGATGGATTGGAAACGAAGAAGGTCGTGCAGGAAAAACCAATTGGTCGTTACTTCGCCAGAAAGATGAATTGGCTGGAAAAGTACATTACTCTGAGTTTATGTCTGGACATGAAGACGGAGAAAAATGGGTTCCGGGAGAAGCTGATGTCTCTATAAGACCAGGATGGTTTTATCATTCAGTTGAAGATGATAAAGTTCGTTCGCTTGACGAAATGGTAGATATTTATTATGAATCGATTGGACGAAATGCGACTTTATTATTAAATCTTCCAGTTGATACTCGCGGTTTGGTTCATGAAAATGACGAGGCAAGATTGAAAGAATTGGTTGCCACAATTAAAGCCGATTTCAATAAAGAACTTTTGGCAGGAACTCAGGTTCAGGCTTCGAACATTCGTGCAAACGATTCTAATTTCGGACCTCAAAATGTGAGTGACGGAAACAAAAATACGTATTGGGCAACAGACGATAAAGTAAAACAGGCTACAGTTGAATTTACGTTTAAAAAGCCAACAGCAATCAATAGAATTTTACTTCAAGAATATATTAAATTGGGTCAGCGTGTAAAAGCGTTTTCTATTGAAGTAAAAGTGGACGGACAATGGAAAACAATTGCCAATGAAACTACAATTGGCTACAAAAGAATTTTGCGTTTAGACAGAGTTACCGCAACTGCCCTGAGAGTAAATGTATTGGATGCAAAATCGGGATTTGTAATCAGTACAATCGAAGCTTACAATGCGCCGACTTTTGTAAAAGAGCCACAAATTCTTAGAGATAAAAATGGTTTAGTTATAATTAAATCAGAAGAAGGAAATGCTATTTATTACACTTTGGATGGAAAAGCGCCTACTGAAAAAAGCACTTTATATAAATCACCATTCGTGTATAATAAAGAGGTAGAAATTAAAGCTATTTCACGAAATGCTAAAGAGAAAATCAACAGTGGTATAAAGTCGGCAAAATATGGTGTTTCTAAAGAGAAATGGAAAGTGATTTCGGTTTCTAGTGGTGACAGTAAATCTGTAGAGCGAATAATTGACGGAAATGCAAATACAGATTGGAGTTTTGGAAACGAAGAAAACAAACTGCCACAAAGTGTTGTTATAGATATGGGAGAATTGATCAGTATCAAAGGTTTTACCTATACGCCGCAACAGGTTGGTAACAATTTAAATTTGATTTCAAATTATGAATTGTATACAAGTTTAGACAGTTTTTATTGGGATAAACAATCAGAAGGAGAATTTTCGAATATTAAACATAACCCAATTGAACAAATTAAAAGTTTTTCTGCAGTAAAAGCAAGATTTTTGAAATTTGTCGTTACAGCTGCGGTAGGAAAAGCGCAAACAGTTTCGATTGCTGAAATTGGCGTTATAGAATAAGATATGGATTCGTAGAAACAAGTCATTCCATAGGAATGTTTCGTTGGTAGAACCAAATTTGTATTACGATTATACGTTCCGTAGGAACGTTTGATTAACAAAACGGTGCCGCATTTCTATGAGATCAAGTGTTCCTACGGAACACAATACTAAACAATATTTTTTTTCTACCGACGAGATATTCCTACGGAATATTGAACATAATCTTTCAATATTATATGAAATCAGCTTGCCAGTAGTCAGTATTAAAATCTGTGATTATCCGCGTTTTCGCAAAGCGAATCTGTTTTATCCGCGTACTATTTCATTCTTATTTTGCCTTTTGCCGAAGCTTAGCCGTTATTAGTCGAATTTTTAGTACGAGCGGATAATATAATTCTACTTTTATCTTAGTAATTAAATGGCAAGGCAAATGATTAAAGAAGATATAGGTTTTAGAGAAGCAGGAAAATTTGAAGAAACACGTTTTGAGAAAATTCATAATGTTATTTTCGAATCGTCGCAAGAAGCTTCTTTATTGGTCGCTCGTGAAATTGCCAATTTAATTCAGAGAAAAAATGAGCTGAACGAACCTTGTGTTTTAGGTTTAGCTACAGGATCTTCTCCTATCAAAGTTTACGAAGAGCTTGTTAGAATGCACAAAGAGGAAGGTCTGAGTTTTGAGAACGTTGTGACTTTCAATTTGGACGAATATTATCCGATGGATAAAAATGATATTCAGAGTTATTATCATTTTATGCATGAGCATTTATTTAATCATGTCAATATTCATGCTGAAAATATTAATATTCCTGATGGGCAGGTGAGTGCCGAGGAATTACAGCAATATTGTATTGATTACGAGATGAAAATTATCTCTTACGGAGGACTAGATTTTCAGCTTTTAGGAATAGGAAGAACGGGACATGTTGGGTTTAATGAACCTGGTTCGCACGTAAATTCAGGGACAAGAAGTATTACGCTTGATCATATCACGAGAGTAGACGCTGCAGCTTCTTTTTTAGGAATTGATAATGTTCCTAGAAAAGCCATTACAATGGGAATTGGAACCGTTAGAAATGCAAAAAGAATTGTTTTGCTGGGCTGGGGAATCAGTAAAGCAGGAATTATAAAAAATACAATCGAAGGTGAAGTTTCTTCGCACGTTCCAGCTACGTATTTACAAGAGCACAACAACACAACATTTGTTCTAGATACGGAAGCTTCATCTGAATTAACAAGAGTTAAAACGCCTTGGCTGGTTAAATCTTGTGTTTGGACAGGTGAATTAAAATTAAAAGCGGTGGCTTGGTTAAGTGAGTTGACTAAGAAACCTTTCCTTAAACTGACTGATAAAGATTATAACGACAACGGAATGTCGAGTCTTTTGACGGAGGAAGGAACTGCATACGATTTGAACATTAAAATGTTTAATAAAATGCAGCAAACCATCACGGGATGGCCGGGCGGAAAACCCAATGCAGATGATACCTACAGACCGGAGCGTTCCACGCCGGAAAAGAAAAGAATTATCATTTTCAGCCCGCATCCAGATGATGATGTGATTTCGATGGGAGGAACTTTTGACCGTTTGATAGAACAGGGGCATGAAGTTCATGTGGCGTACCAAACATCAGGAAATATTGCCGTTTCAAATGAAGAGGCATTGAAATTTGCTGAGATTTCAAAAGCATTGAATCCAGATTCTAGAATGTCTGATAAACTAATTGATTTTCTTCAGAACAGAACTGGAAATGAAATTGATTCATTAGAAGTAAGAAAGCTAAAAGGATTAATTAGAAGAAGTGAATCTTTTGGCGCGACACGTTATTTAGGTTTGCCAGATTCTAATGTACACTTTTTAGATCTTCCGTTTTACGAAACAGGAACAGTTAAAAAGAATAATCTTTCGGATGCAGATATTAGCATTATGTGCGATATTATTGAAAGAATAAAACCGCATCAAATTTATGCCGCAGGAGATTTAGCAGATCCGCACGGAACTCATAAAGTGTGTTTAGATAGTTTGTTTGAAGCTTTGAAAAGATTAAAACATGAAAGCTTTATGAATGATTGCTGGGTTTGGCTTTACAGAGGTGCTTGGCATGAATGGGAATCGTACCAAATTGACATGGCAGTACCAATGAGTCCTGACCAAGTTTTAAAGAAACGACATGCTATTTTTTATCACCAGTCTCAAAAAGACGGCGTTATGTTTCAAGGTGATGACAGCAGAGAGTTTTGGGTGCGAGTTGAAGACAGAAACAGATTGACTGCAGAAAAATACCACAGCTTAGGATTAGCAGATTATTCGGCTATTGAGGCGTTTAAGCGTTATCACTTCTAAGTGCTTTTTGCAGCAATAAAGATAATAGACTATTTCATGGTTTATTTTGGTTAGTTACCTATAATTGAGAGAAAATGCGGTCGTGGTTGGCCGCATTTTCGTTTTTATATGGTTTAGAAGTAAAAAAGTTATGGGTTATACGTTATGCGTAGAAGAAACTTTAATCTCAAACGTATAACGTATAACCCATAACGAATAACTTTTAACTTAAATAGAAGAATTCAAAATTTTCTGTTTTACTTCATCAATATAAGATCTTCCTATAACGTATCTAAGCCCTTCAATTTCAATGCTGTTTCCTTCAACTGCATCAATTTTATCAATTGCAATTGTGTATGATCTGTGGATTCTGATAAAATCTCTTTCTGGCAGTAAGCTTGTGAAATCAGATAAAGTGCTGTGAATTATAAATTTACCTGAAGTGGTACTTATTTTTAAATAATCTTTTAAGCTTTCGATAACCAAAATTTCGTTTAAGAAAATCTTCTTCATTTTTTTCTTGTCGATCTTAACGAAGATAAAAGGGTTTTCTTTGCTATTTTCTTGTGGAAGTTTGCTCCCTGCATTATTAAGACGTTTGTTGATTTTGTTAACGGCTTTCATCAAACGCGGAAATTCAATTGGTTTTACCAGATAATCCAAAACATCCAGTTCGTAAGTTTCAATTGCAAACTGATCGTAAGCGCTTGTAATGATAAGCAACGGTGGATTTTCTAAACTTTTAATAAAATTAATACCGTCTAAAACAGGCATGTTGATGTCTAGAAAAATTACATCAATGGTATTGTTTTTTAAGAAATTCAAGCCTTCAATAGAATTGCTGAAGGTGTTTACTAGTTCTAAATCCTCAATCTGTTCAATATAATTTTTAATAACGTTTATTGCCAATGGCTCATCATCGATAATTAAACACTTTATTTTCATTTCTAAATATTATTTTAGGCCGATATTTGGTTTTTTGTAGGTATAGTTTTCTAAACCTATAAAAGCTGAGGCTATGTGACTTTTATAACTAGTTTAACGACAAAAATATTCTTTTTATTTTTAAATGAAAGCTTATAGTCATTTTTATTATATCCTAATTCCAGTCTTTTTTTGACGTTTTCAATACCTATACCACTTGCCTTGTTAAAATTATCTTTATGTACGGTAAATTCGGGCATAGGGTTTGAAATTGTGAAATATAAATAATCACCTTTTACTTTAAATCTGATATCAATGAGAACATTTCCAGTGTTTTTGTTGACGCCGTGCTTGAATGCATTTTCGACGAAAGTCAAAAGTAAAACGGGTGAAATTTCTTTATCGTGAATATCTCCTGAAATAGACATATCTACTTCGAGACGTTCTCCGTTTCTAATTCTTTCCAAATCCAGATAATTCTGAATGCATAAAATTTCATTCTCCAACGACTGTTTTTTTTCCTTTGTTTCATAAAGCATATAGCGCATTAGTTCTGAAAGTTTTAAAACAATTTTTGGAGTCTTGTTGGACTTTTCTACAGAAAGCGAATAAATGTTATTTAAAGTATTAAAGAAAAAGTGTGGTGAGATTTGAGATTTTAAAAACAGCAATTCTGTTTCCAATTGCGATTTTTCTAGATCGGTTACACGTCTTTGTTCCTGCAATAAATCGAGTGTGATTTTAATGGCGGTCACAAAAGTCATTACATACAATTCGCCCATCATCATATCTATTGTATAGTTTAAGGTAAGCGTATTAATAGTCTGCGGACCTTCTGGCCAAACATTATGTGTGATTAGTAAATAAGTCAAGTTGAATTTTAGGACTACCATCACAAAAATCGCCGACAATACACTTACTATATATAGGAAGTATTTTTTCTTGTAAACCAAATGAGGCATCAGAACCAAAATATTCAGATAACATAATGCCATGTGGATTGGGAATCCTAGTAAAGTGGTTTTTAATGAATAAACATAATCGTTAAAATAGCTTCCCCATCTGAATGTATTAAACACAAAATACGTCAGCCAAAAGTAAACGTGATAGCGAATAGGTAAACTATATGGTTTGTTTGAATTGAAAATCATAATCGTAGAATAGAATGTCGTTTGTTACTATTTTTTGATGTTTAGGGCTGTTTAAATGTCGTCCGTCTAAAAATGTTTTGGTAAAAATTGAATTTATCTAAATTTAAAGTTAAATTAATATTGTTTTGATATGAAGAAAATTACTCTGCTCTCTTTAACGGTAATTTTTGCTGCAAGTTGCAAAATAAATGTAGATAAAAACAAAGATCACAAAAGTTTTGCAACAAATTATGTAGATCCTTTTATTGGTACTGGTGGTCACGGACATACGTATCCTGGCGCAACAGTTCCGTTTGGGATGCTGCAAGTGAGTCCAGATAATGGAGTTTCGAGCTGGGACTGGTGCTCAGGCTATCATTATTCTGACTCAATAGTTTCGGGTTTTAGTCACTTACACTTAAGCGGAACAGGAATCGGTGATTTGGCAGATATTTTATTTATGCCGACAAACAAAAAATTAGACTTAACCGCCAAAGCCGCTTCACGCGATTTCCTTCCGTATAAATCAAAATACAATCATGTTAACGAAAAAGCAACACCGGGTTCTTACCAAGTTTTTCTTGAGGATCCTAAGATCAATGTAGAATTAACTTCTACGCAAAGAACCGCATACCATAAATATACCTATAATAATAACGACGTTCAGTCGGTTGTTGTAGATCTTGGTTTTGCGATTAACTGGGATAAGGCGTTAAAAACGTCTATCAAAATTGAAGATGCTAATACAATCAGCGGTTATCGTTATAGTACGGGCTGGGCAAAAAATCAGAAAGTATTTTTTGTAGCGAAGTTTTCTAAGCCAATTACAGAATCTATTATCACAGCTGATAAAAAAGTAGTTTCAGGTCAAAGTGCTGAAGGCGAAAATACCGCTTTACAATTGTTCTTCGATTCTAAAAACTCTAAAGAATTGGGTGTAAAAGTGGCACTTTCTTCTGTAAGTGTTGAAAATGCAAAAGATAATTTAGATGCCGAAGGCTATAATTTTGAAAAAGCAAAATCGGATGCCACTTTAGAATGGAACAAAGCTTTAAGCAAAATTAAAGTAGAAACTCCAATTGACTCTCTAAAAACAATTTTCTATACCGCTTTGTATCATGCACAAGTTGCGCCTGTAACCTACAGTGATAAAAACGGTCAGTTTAGAAGAGAAGACGATAAAATTATTACCGCTAAAGATTATACGGCTTATTCTACCTTATCGCTTTGGGATACTTTTAGAGCGGAGAATCCATTGCTGACAATATTAGAACCAACAAAAGTTTCAGATTTAGTAAACTCGATGTTGGCATATTATGAGACTAAAAAGATACTTCCGGTTTGGACATTGTATGCAAATGAAACCAATACTATGACAGGATATCATTCGATTCCGGTTATTGTGGATGCTTATATGAAAGGCATTAAAGGTTTTGATGCTGAAAAAGCTTTTGAAGCAATGAAAGCAACCATGATGCAGGACGAACGCGGATTGAATTTCTATAAGAAATACGGTTATATTCCGTACAACTTATTAGATGAATCGGTTACAATTACTTTAGAATATGCTTATGACGATTGGTGTGTAGCTCAAATGGCAAAAGCATTAGGAAAAACAGCAGATTACGAATTTTTCTCTAAACGTTCAAAAGCTTACGAATATTTATTTGATGCCAAATCTGGTTTCATGAGAGGAAAATCGGAAGACGGGAAATCGTGGAACGAACCTTTCGACCCAAAACATTCAAACCACAGAGAACATACAGATTATACTGAAGGAAATGCTTGGCAGCACAGCTGGTTTGTGCCTCATAACGTGGATGATTTTATTAAGCTTCACGGCGGAAACGACACATTTACAAAACGATTAGAACAATTATTCACAGAGAGTTCTGAAATTACTGGAAATAATGTTTCAGCAGATATTTCTGGTTTGATCGGACAATATGCACACGGAAATGAGCCAAGCCACCATATTGCTTATATGTTTAACCACGCCAAACAGCCTTGGAGAACACAATATTGGGTACGTCATATTTTAGACACACAATACAATACAACAGCAAACGGATTGAGCGGAAACGAAGACTGCGGACAAATGTCGGCTTGGTATGTATTCAGTTCGATGGGATTATATCCAATGAATCCAGCTTCTGGAGAATACGAAATTGGAAGTCCGATTTTTGAGAAATCAACTTTAAATCTTCCAAACGGAAAAACTTTTGTAATTGAAGCAGAAAATGTTTCAGACAAAAACTTCTATATCCAATCGGCTACTTTAAACGGGAAAGCATTTAATAAAACAGCAATCTCTCACCAAGATATGCTAAACGGAGGTGTATTGCATTTTGTGATGGGAGCACAGCCAAACCAAAACTGGGGTCTAAACTAACTAATTCAAAAATAAATTATTAATGAACATTATTGACGTATCAATCATTTTAATCTATATCGTAATGTCGGTCGGTATAGGAATCTGGATTTCGAGAAAAGCATCTAAAGGTTTGGATGATTATTTCTTGGGAGGAAAATCTATCAAATGGTATTTTTTAGGTTTAAGTAACGGCTCTGGAATGTTTGATGTTTCGGGAACTTCCTGGATGATTGGCGTTTTATTTCTTTATGGCGTAAAAAGTTTCATGTTCATGTGGCTTTGGCCGATATGGAATCAGATTTTTGTGATGATGTTCCTCGCGGTCTGGATTAGGAGATCAAAAGTAATGACAGGTTCTGAGTGGATTCTAACTCGTTTTGGAAGCGATCAGGCAGGAAAAGCATCGCATATTATTGTAGCTATTTTTGCTATTATTTCTACAATTGGTTTCATCGCTTATTTCTTCGTTGGAATCGGGAAATTTGTAACCATCATTCTTCCTTGGGATTTAACGGTTCATATGAATGGGAGAGTTTTCTTGACTTCAGAACAAGCTTATGCATTGTTAATCATTTTCTTAACTACAATTTATACGGTTAAAGGCGGAATGTTTTCTGTTGTAGCGACAGAGGTTGTGCAATATTTAATTATGATTGTTGCCGGAGTTTTAATCGCGGGTTATGCATTCATTAATTATACAGATATTCAGATTAATTCGATAATTACGCCAGAATGGAAAAATGTTTTCTTCGGATGGGAATTTGAAACACAATGGAGCGATAAATTCGAAACTTTCAATAGGTTAATTGATACAGAAGGTTATAAGATGTTTGGCGCTTTTATCGGAATGACACTTTTCAAAGGATTCTTTGCGAGTGTTGCAGGACCAACTCCGAGTTACGATTTACAGCGTGTTCTTTCTACAAAATCGGTAAAAGAAGCGGCTTATATGAGTGGTTTTACCAACTTGATTTTATTTATTCCTAGATATTTATTAATCACAGGAATTGTAGTTATTGCTTTAGTGAATTTAGCACCAGAATTAAATGCAAACGTTAATCTTACAGGAGCAGATTTAGAATTGTTGATGCCAAAAGTGGTAAATCTTTATATCCCAGTTGGAATTAAAGGAATCCTTTTAGCAGGATTATTAGCAGCGTTTATGTCTGGATTCTCTGCTTTCGTAAACGCAGGACCAGCGTATATTGTAAATGATATTTATAAAAAATATTTCAAGCCAGTTGCTTCAAACAAACATTACATCAAAGTAAGTCAGATTTCTTCTTTCTTGGTTGTTGGTCTTGGAGTTTTCATGGGATTCTTTGCAGATTCTATCAACTCATTAACACTTTGGATTACAAGTGCTTTGTATGGTGGTTACGTAGCAGCCAATTTCTTAAAATGGATTTGGTGGCGTTTCAACGGATGGGGTTATTTCTGGGGAATGGTTGGCGGATTAATCGCTGCTTCTCTTCAATTTATTTTGGATCAGAACAAAGGAAATTTAGAAGCTGGAACATTCTTGCATGATCTTTCGCAAGTGCCATCCATTTACTTATTCCCATTAATTTTCGGAATGTCAATTTTGGGTTGTCTTTTAGGAACTTACTTAAGTAAACCAACTGATATGGAAGTTTTAAAATCTTTCTATTCAAACGTAAGACCTTGGGGATTCTGGACTCCGGTTTACAAACAATTAAAAGCGGAAGATCAGTCTTTCCAAAAAAATAATGATTTCTATTTAGATATGATGAATTGTGTAATTGGTATTGTATGGCAGTCAAGCATGATTTTGCTTCCAATTTATTTCATCATTAGAGATTATCCAAAAGCTTTAGTAGCATTAGCAGTTTTCTTAGTGACGACTACAGTGCTGAAGTTTACTTGGTTGGATCGAGTTAGGAGGATTGAAGAATAGAGATTTTGTAGATACAAGATTAAAGAAGCAAGATTTTAAAAATTTAAACACATAGAAACATAGATTTTCTTGACTTTGAGAAAGGTAAGAGAAAGAAACTAGTTTCTCACACATAGCTTGGAACATAGCTCGTAGTTTCAACTACGGAACGCAAAATTTGCCGTAAAGCTATGTTTATTAAAACAAGTGAAACACCTTTTATAGGCAAAGAAAAACTATGTTTCTATGTGTTTAAAAAAGAATAAAACAAAAAAACTAATAAATAAAAAAAACAAAAAATGAGTACTATTCCTTGGCAAGACAGACCCGAAAACAGTAAAGATGTAATGTGGAGATATTCTGAGAATCCAATTATCGACAGATATTCGATTCCTTCATCAAACAGTATATTCAATAGTGCAGTTGTACCTTTTGGAGACGGATATGCTGGGGTTTTCAGATGTGATAATAAAGCGGTTCAGATGAATATTTTTGCTGGTTTCAGTAAAGATGGTATCAATTGGGACATCAACCACGAACCAATTGTAATGCAGGCTGGAAATACAGAAATGATTGAATCTGCTTATAAATATGATCCTCGTGTGGTTTGGATCGAAGATCGTTACTGGATTACTTGGTGTAATGGTTACAACGGACCAACAATTGGTATTGGTTACACTTTCGATTTTAAAGAATTTTTCCAATGTGAAAATGCCTTTTTACCATTCAACAGAAACGGAGTTTTATTCCCACAGAAAATCAACGGAAAATACGCGATGTTAAGCCGTCCAAGTGATAACGGACATACGCCATTTGGAGATATTTGGATTAGCTACAGCCCAGACATGAAATATTGGGGAGAACACAGATTGGTGATGAAACCATCTCCGTTTGAGCAAAGCGCTTGGCAGTGTACAAAAGTAGGAGCAGGACCAATTCCAATCTTGACTGACGAAGGATGGTTAATGATTTACCATGGAGTGATCAATACTTGCAACGGTTTCCGTTATGCAATGGGTTCAGCACTTTTAGATGTTGATTCTCCAGATCAGGTAAAATACAGAACACAACCTTATTTATTAGGACCTGCTGAGACTTATGAAATGGTTGGAGACGTTCCAAACGTAGTTTTCCCTTGTGCTGCTTTACACGATATTAAAGAAGATAAATTAGCGGTTTATTACGGTGCGGCTGATACTCATGTAGCCATCGCCTTCGGAAAATTAAGTGAAGTAATTCAATTTACAAAAGATAATAGTTTATAATATAAAGATGCATAGTAGAAGTAAATTATTGTCCCTTGCCGTTTTTTTTGTTGGATTGATGGGTTATGCGCAATCTGAAAAAGAGGTTACACCAAAAAGTTATATTGCCTATAAAGCTTCAAAAGAAATTGTTATTGACGGAGACGGCACAGATAAAGACTGGGAAAAAGCATCTTGGACAACTCCTTTTGTCGACATAGAAGGTGTTGAAACTCCAAAATACAAGACTCAAGTCAAAATGTTATGGGACGATAATTACTACTATATCTTGGCAAAAATAGAAGAGCCTCACGTTTGGGCAAATCTTAAACAACGCGATACGATTATTTTTTATAATAATGATTTTGAGGTTTTTATCGATCCAGATAATGACACTCACAACTATTATGAATTAGAAATTAATGCATTAAACACGGCTTGGGATTTATTCATTAATAAACCTTATAGAGAAAAAAATACCGTTTTAAACGACTGGAATATCACAGGTTTAAAATCGGCTGTAAATGTAGACGGAACTTTAAATAATGCTTCAGATGTAGATAAAGGCTGGACATTAGAAATTGCCATTCCGTGGTCGGTTTATAAAACATCTTATTTTGATGATATTGTTCCGAAAGATAAATTTTGGAAAGTCAATTTCTCTAGAGTGAATTGGCAGCATTCAGTTATCGACGGGAAATACGAACGAAAAAAAGATTCAGAAGGAAAATTTCTCCCAGAATACAATTGGGTTTGGTCGCCTATGGGAGTGATAAATATGCATGAGCCCGAAAAATGGGCTTATGTGTACTTCTCTTCAAAAGAAAGCGATGATAAATTTACAATTCCACAGGAAGAAAAAGTAAAATGGGAACTATATACTTTGTACCGCGCTCAAAAAAGATATTTTGATAAAAATAAATCATGGGCAAAATCACTGCAAAGTATCAGTAAAAAAAATATAGTTGTTGATGGAAAAGTTTTAAAACCAGTTTTAGAAAATCATTCATCAGGATTTAATATCTTGGTAAAGAGTCCTTTTTCAAACAAAACCTTAATAATCAAAGAAGATGGTAAAATTATTACGAACGAGTAAGTTGCAAAAACTATCAAAAGTTTTAGTATTAGTGCTTTCGCTGAGTTTATTCTCGTGCGGACAAAAAGAAAATAAAGATCAGGAAAACGGTAAATTCACTTTTGGAGTCTGGACAACTGCTGACGCTAAAAAATCGGATGCAGATTATTCGAAAGAATTCAAAAAATACAAAGATGGCGGAATTGATGAAGTTTTAATTAACACGCAAACCGATCCGAAACTATTAGCAAGATTGGTTCCGCTTGCAAAAAAAGAAGGACTAAAAGTTCACGCTTGGATTATGGCAATGAATCGTCCAAATGATTCAGTTGCTTTACAGCATCCAGATTGGTATCAAGTAAGCAAAGAAGGAAAATCTTGTTTTGATAACCGTCCGTATGTAGATTATTACCAATGGCTTTGCCCAACTAAAGAAGAATCTAGAAACCACGTTTTAGGTTTAGTGGAAGGTTTAGCAAAAGTTGAAGGAATTGAAAGCGTACATTTAGATTACATTCGTTTCCCGGATATTTTCCTGCCAATCAGTTTATTGCCAAAATACAACTTGGTTCAAGATGTAGAATTACCACAATTCGATTTCTGTTATTGTGATGCTTGTGTAAGCAAATTCGAAAAAGAGCATCATAAAAATCCAAAAAACAGCCACAATACTTCAATTGATATGGAGTGGAAAAACTTCAGATTAAATGCAGTAAAAGCTGTAGTTGACGATGCGTATAAAATTGCCCATAAACACAATAAGAAATTAACGGCAGCCGTATTTCCTTATCCGGAAATGGCAGATCACATGGTGCGCCAACGTTGGGATAAATGGAATATTGACGAAGTATACCCAATGATTTATCATAGTTTTTATGATGAAGAAATTGATTGGGTGGGTTACGCAACCAAACAAGGTGTAGCAGATTTAGAAGGAAAACAAACGAAAGTAAATACAGGAATTTATATTCAAGGATTGAAATCGGATGCAGAATTGAAAGAAGCAATTTTACTGGCGAAGAAAAATGGCGCAACTGGAGTTTCTTTTTTTGACGGAAATGCTTTATCTGATAGTAATTTAAAAACAATTAAGTCCGTAAAAGCATCGTTATAGTCGATTTTACTCGGATTAAAAATTTTTACGAAGTAAATTGCAGCGTCAAGAACAATTGAATTCTTAATGTTGAACTAAAAAACAAGAAAACCACATGTCAAATAGAAGAGATTTTATCAAGAAAACCACTTTAGGCACTTTAGCTATAAGTTCTGTTTTAGGCGTAAGCGGATTTGCTGCGAATCATGAAAACGAAGTTGAAGAACCAAAAGAAAAAAAGCAGACCAAACCAATTATTATTTCGACATGGAATCACGGTTTGCCTGCAAATAAAGAATCCTGGAAAAATCTAAAAGAAGGGAAATCGGCTTTAGATGCTATCGAAGCTGGAATGAAAATACCTGAAGCAGATCCAAATGTTCGCAGTGTTGGTTACGGAGGATATCCAGATCGCGAAGGGAAAGTGACTTTGGATGCCTGTATCATGGATCACAACAGCAATTGCGGTTCTGTTTGTTTTTTACAGGGAATTATGCATCCAATTTCTGTTGCAAAAAGAGTATTGCAAAATACGCCTCACGTAATGTTAGCAGGGCAAGGTGCATTGCAGTTTGCTTTGTCTGAAGGTTTTAAAGAAGAAAATCTTTTAACTCCCGAATCTGAAAGAGACTGGAAAAAATGGTTGGAAGATTCCAAATACAAACCAGTTATTAATATAGAAAATCACGATACTATAAGCATGCTAATGTTAGACCAAGATGGCAATCTTTCGGGCGGATGTACCACGAGCGGTGCAGCTTGGAAAATGCACGGACGCGTCGGTGACTCCCCAATAATCGGCGCGGGTCTTTTCTTGGACAACGAAGTAGGAGCAGCGGCTGCAACAGGTTTGGGCGAAGCGGTTATTAGAACAGCAGGAAGTGCAATGGTGGTTGAATTAATGCGCCAGGGAAAATCTCCTTACGATGCTTGTAAAGAAATCACAGAGCGTATTTACAACAAACATAAAAACCACAAAGATATGGAGTATCTGCAAGTTGGTTTTATTGCTTTGAATAAAAACGGCGAATATGCAGGTTACAGCTTAAGATCAGGATTTAATTACGCTGTTTCTGATGATGTGAAAGGACACAGAATGGAAGACGCGAAATTTAAAATGTCTTGGGATAAGTAAGACTAAACGTGAAATTTTTAAACACATAGAATCATAGATTTTTATTGTGTTTAGAGGCGTTTCACTCTTAAATAAATAACATAGCTTGACGAAAACTTTGCCAAAGTTTTACAACACAGTTTTGTCATTTCGACGCAAGGAGAAATCTTCACAAGAAACTCCACAAAGATTTACAAAATTGAAGTTAGAAAAACAAACATAAAAGGTTACAGTTTCTATGTGCATTCATGCAAAGTGAAACGCCTTTTTTAAGCTTAAAAAAAACTATGTCTCTATGTGTTTAAAAAAATAACCGCAAAGAGAAACCAAAAAACAAAGAATGAAAAAATTAGTATTCCTATTAACCCTAATCTCTTCAATTTTCTCGGCTAACGCGCAGAAAGTTTACACGGAAAGTGATATTCGTATCATTCCGAAACCGACTCAAACCCTTATCAAAACAGGTGTTTTTGAATTTACAAAAGATACAAAATTTGTAGTAAACGGTGATTTCCAAAAAGATGCTGCAAATGCTTTGGCTTCTAAATTTGGGACTGCTGCAGGATGGAAACCAGAAGTGACTACAAAAGTTCCTGCGAGTAATTATGTTTTATTGAAAACAGATCCGAACTTAAAGAATGAAGCTTACGTTTTAGATGTAAATCCAACGAATATTGTTATTTCTGCAAAAGGGAATAATGGTTTTTTATATGCTTTAGAAAGTATCAGACAATTACTCCCTGAAGCAATTGAAAGTCAGTTTGCAATTACTTCTGCAAAATGGCAAATTCCAAGTTTGACAATAAATGATGAACCTCGTTTTAAATGGAGAGGTTTAATGCTGGATTTTTCACGTCATTTCTTTGATAAAAATTATGTTTTAGCTACGATTGATCGTTTGGCAGCACATAAAATGAATGTTCTGCACATGCACTTAGTTGACGATCAAGGATGGAGAATTGAAATTAAAAAATATCCAAAACTAACAGAGATTGGTGCTTGGAGAGTTGATCAGGAAAATGTTTCTTGGAATGCTAGATTAACTACAAATCCTGACGAAAAAGGAACTTACGGTGGATTCTTCACGCAAGAAGAATTAAAAGAAATCGTAAAATACGCAGGGACAAAAGGAATTGAAGTGATTCCAGAAATCGAAATGCCGGCTCACGTAAGCAGTGCCATTGCATCTTATCCTGAATTGGCTTGTTTCGATCAGAGAATTGGAGTTCCTTCTGGCGGAGTTTGGCCTTTAACAGATATTTACTGTGCAGGAAAAGAAACTACATTTGAATTTTTACAAAATGTTTTAGACGAAGTAATGGCCATTTTTCCTTCTAAATATGTTCATATTGGAGGAGATGAAGCGACTAAAACCAATTGGGCAAAATGTCCGCACTGTCAAAAGAGAATTAAAGACGAGCACTTAAAAAGTGTAGCAGAATTACAAAGTTATTTCGTAAAACGTATTGAAAAATATGTTAATTCTAAAGGTAAAAAACTAATCGGTTGGGACGAAGTTTTAGAAGGCGGATTAAATCCAAGCGCAACTATTATGTGCTGGAGAGGTGAAAAAATTGGTGCAGAGGCTGCTAAACAAGGCCACGATGTAATTATGTCTCCAGAATCTCCTTGTTATTTTAACTTCTATCAAGGACCTCAAAATGAAGAACCTTTAGCTTTTGATGCTTATAATCCTTTAAATAAAGTATATCAGTTTGATCCAGTTGTACAAGGAATGACTCCTGAAGAAGCTTCGCATATTTTAGGCGGACAAGCCAATTTATGGGCAGAACATATCGCAGGTCCAAAAGATTCTGAATATATGATTTTTCCAAGATTAGCCGCTTTATCAGAAACTTTATGGAGTCCAAAAGAGAAGCGTAACTGGAACGATTTTACAACAAGATTATTCTCAATGTTTAAACGTTACGATTATCAGGGATTAAATTATGCGAAAAGTGCTTATTTGGTAACCGCTTCTTCTACAGCAGATTTGGCTAATAAACAAGTGAAAGTGGAATTGAAAAACGAATTTCCAAATCCAGATATCCGTTATGTTTTAGGAAACCAAAGCATTGATCATCATGCTATAAAATATACCACTCCAATTGAAATTAAAGAAACAACAGTTTTAAAAGCTTCTTTATTTCAAGACGAAAAACCAGTTGGAAAAACATTTACAGATACGATTGTTTTCCATAAGGGATTTGCGAAAAAAGTAAAATACTTAACGCCTTTTAATGAAAATTATAAAGGAGATGCTAATACAATGGTAAATGCCATTCGCGGAAGCAAAAATTTCCATGACGGACAATGGCAAGCTTGGCTGGTTAATGATATGGAATTGGTAATTGATCTTGAAAAAGTAGAAAGTATTGAGCAAGTATCAGTTGGAGCTTTAGAAAGTCAAGGCGCAGGAGTTAATTTCCCAATTCAAGTGAAAGTTTTAATTTCTAGTGATGGAATTAAATATACGCAAGTTGGAAAAATAACACGTCCGTATGCAGCAAATCCAGTTCCGGAGTTGAAAGATTTCAAAATAAATTTCCAAAAACAAAATGCACGTTTTGTAAAAGTAATCGGTGGCAACTTAAAGAAAAGTCCAAAAGGAGAAAGCTCTTGGTTGTTTGTGGATGAGATTTTGGTGAATTAAATATTTTTAAACACATAGAAATATAGATTTTTCTGACTTTGAAAAGAGTTTAGAAAGAAACTAGTTTCTAACACATAGTTTAACGTGAAATGCTTGTGACAGCTTTGTTGAAGCTTCAAAATTTGACAAAGCTTTAAAGTCATAAATGTATAATCTGAAAAAAAATGGATAAGATATTATTTAAGCTCGGTGTATTATTGATTTGCGTGATGCCGTTTTTTACTAAGGCGCAAACCAAAGGATTTTCTATATCTAATGGAGAATTTCAAAAAGATGGGAAAATTATAAAAATACATTCAGGAGAAATGCACTATGAGCGTATTCCTAAAGAGTATTGGAGACATCGATTGCAAATGATTAAAGCCATGGGATTGAATACCGTGGCGACATATGTGTTTTGGAATTATCACGAAATAGAACCAGGTGTATGGGATTTTAAAACAGGAAATAAAGATTTAGCAGAGTTTTTAAGAATTGCTAAAAGTGAAGGATTATATGTAATTCTTAGACCAGGCCCGTATGCATGTGGTGAATGGGAATTTGGAGGATATCCTTGGTGGCTGCAAAACAATAAAGACTTAGTAATTCGTACCAATAGCAAAGCCTTTTTGGAAGCTTGCAAAACGTATCTGCAACAGTTGTATGCAGTCGTAAAGGGAAATTTTGCTAATCAGGGTGGCCCAATTATTATGGTTCAGGCTGAAAATGAATTTGGTTCTTATGTTTCTCAAAGAACTGATATTAGTGCTGAAGATCATAAAGCATACAAAACAGCAATTTATAATATGCTTAAAGAAACTGGGTTTCCAGAGCCTTTTTTCACTTCTGACGGAACTTGGTTGTTTGAAGGCGGTGCTGTTGAAGGCGTGTTACCAACTGCAAATGGAGAATCAAACATAGATAATTTAAAGAAGCAGGTTGATAAATTCCATAAAGGACAAGGACCTTACATGGTCGCAGAATTTTATTCTGGCTGGTTGGATCATTGGGCAGAACCATTTATTAAAATTGGATCTGAAGAGATTGCAAGTCAAACTAAAAAGTATCTTGATGCTGGGGTTTCTTTCAATTATTATATGGTGCACGGCGGTACTAATTTCGGATTTACCTCTGGAGCAAATTATAATGAAGAAAGTGATATTCAGCCGGATATTACAAGCTATGATTATGATGCGCCTATTAGCGAAGCAGGTTGGGCAACACCAAAATTTATGGCTATACGTGAGGTAATGCAAAAGTATTCTAAAACAAAATTAGCACCGATTCCAGAGAAAATACCAGTTGCAAAATATCCAAATCAGCCTATCCAATCAAGTATGGATGTTTTAAGTTGGATCAAAAAAGAAAAAGCAGTTGTAAATGATCAGCCTTTAACATTTGAAAAGTTAGGTCAGGGAAATGGATATGTTTTGTATAGAAAAAGATTTACGCAGCCAATTTCTTCTGGCAAATTGAAAATTGAGGGATTGAGAGATTTTGCTACCGTTTATGTAAATGGAGTTAAGGTGGGTGAATTGAATAGAGTTTTCAAAAATTACGAGTTAACGGTTAATATTCCTTTTAATGGTATTTTAGAAATTCTGGTTGAAAATATGGGACGTATTAATTACGGAGCTGAAATAGTGCATAACACAAAAGGTATTATTTCTCCTGTTTTCATTAATGAATATGAAATTAGTGGTGGTTGGGAAATGTATAAAATGCCAATGAATGAAGTACCAGCTATTAAAAATGAAACGATAAAATCGGGACGACCAGTTTTATATGAAGCTGCAGTAAACATCGATAAACCAGCCGATACTTTTCTTGATATGACCAATTGGGGAAAGGGAATTGTATTTGTTAACGGACACAATCTTGGTCGCTACTGGAAAGTAGGACCACAGCAAACGCTTTATGTGCCAGGCTGTTGGTTGAAAGCGGGCGAAAATAAGTTTGTTGTATTGGAGCAGCTTAATGAAAATACTCCAAAAGAATTAACTTTTACAGATCAGCCGATACTTGATAAATTAAATTAATATTAACCCGTTGGGTGTAATTAAAAAATAAAAGCATTTTAACACATAGAGACATAGTTTTTTGTGTCGAAAAAAGAAAATGGAAGAAACAAGTTTCCACACATAGTTAAACTATGTGCATTTAAACTAATGAAACGCCTTTTTTAAGTTTAGTTAAACTATGTTTCTATGTGTTGAAAATAATTTCACCCAACGAGTAAAGATTACCTATTAAACCAGAAAAACAAAGAATAATAAATTATAAATTAGATTAAAGATGAAAAAAGGAATATTCATAATCGCCCTTTTATTTTCAGCTCAGATATTCGCTCAGGCGATTTATGAAGATGAAAGATACGTACCAGAAACTGATCCATTAGTTTTAAAGAACTTAGATGAATGGCAAGGCAAAAAATTTGGTCTGCTTATGCACTGGGGAACTTACAGCCAATGGGGAATTGTAGAATCTTGGTCTATCTGCCCTGAAGATTACGGATGGTGTGAACGTAAAAAAGGAAGTAATCCATCTAATTATAATGATTATATCAAAGATTACGAAGGATTGAGAAAGACTTTTAATCCCGTAAAATTTGACCCTGCAAAATGGGCTAAAGCGGCTAAATATGCAGGAATGAAATACATGGTTTTTACCACCAAACACCATGACGGATTCAATATGTACGATACGAAATATTCTGATTACAAGATTACTAGTAAAGATGTTCCTTTTCATACGAATCCAAAAGCAGACGTTTTGAAAGAAATTTTCAACTCTTTTAGAGGTGAGGGTATTTCAACTGGAGCTTATTTCTCTAAACCAGACTGGCATAACGAAAACTACTGGGATCCTTATTTTCCGCCATTCGACAGAAACGTAAACTACGATCCGTCTTTATACCCTGAAAAATGGCAGAAGTATGTTGATTTCACGCACAACCAAATCTTAGAAATTCTTTCTAACTACGGAAAAGTAGATATTTTATGGTTAGATGGAGGATGGGTTAGAAAAAGAGACCAAGTGAACATCAAAGAAAACTACGACGAGAAGTTTACAGAAAACGAATCTAAAAACGGTTTCATCAAACACAGAGTGGTAGATCAAGATCCAAAAATGGATGAATTGGTTGTAAAAGCACGTCAGAAACAGCCAGGTTTAATTGTGGTAGACAGAGCTGTTCACGGTAAAAACCAAAACTACTTAACTCCAGAAGGACGTGTTCCTGCTAAAACTTTGCCTTATCCTTGGGAATCATGTATTCCAGCTGGTGGTGGATGGTCTTATTCTCCAGGAGCAACTTACATGACTGGAAGACAAGGAATTCACTTATTGATTGATATTGTAGCTAAAGGTGGTAACTTATTATTAAACGTTGCTCCAAGTCCAGAAGGAGAATGGGATAAGGGAGCTTACGATTTATTGCAAGCTTACGGAGATTGGATGAAAGTAAATAGCACAGCGATTTACAATACAAAACCAATCGAGCCTTACAAAGAAGAAAACATTTGTTTTACACAAAATAAAGCAGGAAATGTATTTGCATTTTATTTAGCTAAAGAAGGAGAAGACAAAATTCCTGCTGAAGTTACAGTAAAATCTATTAGTCCTAAAAAAGGAGCAAAAATTACGATGTTAGGTTCTAAAACTTCTTTAAAATGGACAAAAGAAGGAAACGGATTTAAAGTAGTTATTCCAGAAAGCTTAAGAAATAATCTTCCTGCAAAAGAAGCGTGGACTTTAAAAATTGAAGCGATCAACAGATAAAAATGAAACCTATGGTTTTAAATACAAACAAATTTCAAACAGCATGTATTTTTTGCATGCTGTTTTTTAGCATTACGATTTTTGCGCAGGAACCTGCCGATTTCGTGAATCCGTTTATTGGCACTTCCAATTATGGGGCGGCTTTTCCGGGACCAATTGCTCCGCGTGGAATGGCAAGTATCAGTCCGTTTAATGTGGCTGGAGTAAAAAATACTCCGATGGAAAAAGATAGTCAATGGCTTTCAAATCCGTATGTGAATGAGAATACTTTCTTGACTGGATTTAGTCAGGTAAATTTAAGTGGAGTTGGCTGTCCAGATTTGGGTGTTATTTTATTGATGCCAACCACTGGAGCAGTAGAAATCGATCATTTAAAATACGGTTCTACTTATTCTAATGAAGTTGCCAAAGCTGCTTATTATAGCGTAAACATCGATAAGTACAAAGTAAAAGGTGAATTTACAGCTTCAAAACGAGTTGGGATTAGCAGATTCACTTTCCCGAAAGGGCAATCTAATATTTTATTAAATCTTGGATTGGGATTAACCAATGAAGAAGGAGCAATGATAAAAGTCGTTTCTTCTACAGAAATTGAAGGAATGCGTTCAGTTGGTTCATTTTGTTACAACAGTCCAGAAGATGCTTACCCAGTTTATTTCGTGGCTCAATTTTCTAAACCTGCCCATAAATTTGGAGTTTGGAAAAAAACTGCAAAATACAACGGCGTTGAAGCGCAATGGATGGGTTACAACGGAAAAGCGAGATTAATGGAAAATACTATTAAAACTGTAGTAGGTGATAGTATTGGAAGTTATTTTACGTATAAATTCGACAAACAAGAAACGGTTGAAGTGAAGATCGGAATTTCGTACGTAAGTATCGAAAATGCCCGTGAAAACTTAGCAAAAGAAGTGGGTAACAGATCTTTTGATGCCATTTACAAAGAAACCTACAACGAATGGAACGAAGAATTATCTAAAATTTTGGTTGAAGGCGGTACAAAAGATGACAATACGATTTTCTACACGGCTTTGTATCACACTTTAATTCACCCAAATACTTTAAATGATATTAACGGACAATATCCCGTAATCAAAAGAAGTAAAATTGCTAAAACCGATGACACCCGTTATACCGTATTTTCTTTATGGGATACGTACCGAAATGTACATCCCTTGATGTCTTTGGTTTATCCAAAACAGCAATCTGATATGGTAAAAAGTATGTTGACTATGTTTGATGAAAACGGCTGGTTACCCAAATGGGAACTGAATTCGACTGAAACTTTTACCATGGTTGGAGACCCTGCAAGTATCGTAATTACAGATACTTATATGAGAGGAATTCGTGATTATGATATTAATAAAGCCTATTATGCGATGTTGAAAGGCGCGGATAATATTGAAAATAATCCGCTTCGTCCAGGATTGAAAGATTATATCAAAAAAGGATATGTGACAACCGACAACAAAGGGCCAGTTTCAACAACTCAGGAATACAATATTTCAGATCATGCTATTTCGGTTATGGCTAACGAATTTGGGGATAAAGACAATGTAAAACGTTTTTATAATCGTTCGTTATCCTACAGAAAATTATTTGATAAGAATCTGAATTTGCTTCGCCCAAGAACTGCAAACGGAGATTGGTACGAACCTTTTGATCCTACTTCTGGAGCTAATTTTGAAGAAAATATTGGTTTTATAGAAGGAAATGCTTATCAGTATAATTTTATGGTTCCGCATGACATTAAGGGATTAATGAAATTAATGGGCGGTGAAAAAGTTTTTTCAGCACAATTGCAGAAAATCTTCGATACCAAACAATTTGATATGGCAAATGAGCCAGATATCGCCAATCCGTATTTGTTCAATTATGTGAAAGGCGAAGAATATAAAGCGCAAGATCATGTGAAACGATTGGTTAGAGAGCATTTCAAAAATGAACCAAAAGGATTACCAGGAAATGATGATACAGGAACAATGTCAGCTTGGTTGGTGTATTCGATGATGGGAATTTACCCAATTTCTCCGGGAGACCCAATTTACACCATTACAGCGCCAATGTTTCATAGAGTGACGATTAAATTAGATCCAAGATATTATAAAAAAGAAAGCATTGTAATTGAAAGACAACTCAATAACGGTGGAAAAATCAATTCGATTGAGCTAAACGGAAAATCACTTAATACCTTTTTTATTTCACATGATGATTTTGTGAATGGAACTAAGCTTAAAGTGATTCAAAACTAAACACACACAACTATGTTACAATTAAGAATGAGAAAAACAGCCATTATTTTTGTAATGGCTGTTGGTTTTTTAAACCAGATCCACGCCCAGAAGAAATATCCGTATCAGGATGCCAAATTACCAGTAGAAGAAAGAGTTCAAGACTTGTTAAGCCGTATGACGCTTGAAGAAAAAGTGCGTCAGATGGATATGTACAGAGGAGATTTTTTTAAAGATAAAGAAGATTTTGCTAAAGGTAAATCGGCAGAAAAAATCGGGAAATTAGGAATTGGAGCGATTCATGATTTGTATCCGCGTTCTGCGAAAATGATCAATGATTTGCAAACTAATGTAATCAAAGGAAACCGTTGGGGAATTCCTGCCTTGATTATGTGTGAAATGCTTCACGGTTATTTAGACGAAGGAAGTACCGCTTTCCCAATGAACATTGGTCTTGGTGCAACATGGGATATTGCTACGATGGACAAAGTAGGTAAAGTTATTGGTATGGAAGCCAGAGCTCATGGTGTTCATTTCGGTTTTGGGCCAAATTTAGATTTAGGACGCGAACCGAGATGGGGACGTGTAGCTGAAACTTTTGGTGAAGATGCTTTCCTAAATAGTGAAATTGGTTTGGCTTTTATTAAAGGAATGCAAGGAGACGATTTAAAATCGGATCGTTCTATTATAGCTGAACCAAAACACTTTGCGGTTCACGGTATTCCACAAGCGGGAGGAAATTCTTCGCCAATTTTGGTTGGAGAACGTTCTGCGAGAGAAGACCATTTGCCATCTTTCGAAAAAGCATTCACAAAAGGCGGCGCTTTAGGAACTATGTGCGCTTATTCTGAGTTAGACGGAATTCCTTGTGCAGCAAACCACTGGTTATTGACGGATGTTTTAAGAAAAGAATGGGGTTTTAAAGGTCTTGTGGTTTCAGATTTAGGTGCTATTAAATACATCCAGACGACTCACAAAGTAGCCGATTCTCCAAAAGATGCTATTAGAGAAGCGGTTTCAGCTGGTGTCGATATGCAGTTTTATGATTTTTCAAACGAATTCTGGCAAAATACAGTCATTGAATTAGTTAATGAAAAGAAATTAACAACGGAAAATATCGACCGTGCAGCAGGAGCAGTTTTACGTTTGAAATTCTTATTAGGATTATTTGAAAATCCGTACACAGATAAAAATCTGATCAAAGAGCGTTTTCATACAAAAGAAAATCAAGCTGTTGCTTTAGAAGCGGCGCAGAAATCTATGGTTTTATTGAAAAACGAGAACAATATTTTGCCTTTAAGCAAAAACTTAAAAAATATTGCGGTTATCGGACCAAATGCAAATGCTTCAAGATTGGGAGGTTATGCTCCAAAAAATAGTGTCGGAATGACGGTTTATGAAGGAGTTAAAGAATTGGTTGGAAAAACTGCGAATGTAGTTTATGAAGAAGGCGTTCCGTTAATTGTAAAAGGACAGATTATTCCATCTAAATATTTATTTACTCCAGACGAATCTCAAAACGGATTAAAAGGAGAATATTTCAATAACAGAAATCTAGAAGGAACTCCAGCATTGACTCGTATCGATAGCCAATTAGAGTTTGACTGGCCTTGGGCACCTGGCGATGGTGTGAATGTAGATGATTTTTCTATCAGATGGACAGGATTCTTAAAATCAGATCAGGCACTTGACGGTTGGTTAGGTTTAAGTTCTGATGACGGAATCAGAATGTATATCGACGATCAATTGGTTATCGACAACTGGACAAAAGGGGCAACAAGTATGGTTACAACTCCAAAAAATATCGAAAAAGGTAAAAAGTACAAAGTCCGCATTGAAATGTGGGAAGGAGGCTGGGGAGCCAGAGCTCATTTCCGTTGGAATTTAGAAAAAGTAAACTTACAGCCAGCAATCGATGCCGCTAAAAAAGCAGATGTTGCCATTGTGGTTTTAGGTGAATCTAACGAATTGGTTGAAGAAAACAGAGATGTTGCTTCTTTAGACTTATTCGGAATCCAACAGCAATTGATTGAAGAAATTCAAAAAACTGGAACTCCGGTAGTTTGTGTGTTGTTAAACGGTCGTCCGCTTTCTACAAATTGGATTGCTGAAAATATTCCTGCAGTTCTAGAAGGATGGTTCCCTGGAGAATTGGGAGGTAGAGCAGTAGCTGATGTTTTGTTTGGAGATTATAACCCGGGAGGAAGATTGCCAATTACGGTTCCAAAATCGGTTGGGCAGTTACCTATATATTATAACCAAAAACCATCTGCGATTCATAAATATGTTGCTGAAAGCGAACATCCGTTATATTCATTCGGTTACGGATTGAGTTATACGAAGTTTGAATATTCTAATTTAAAACTGAATACTACGGAAATTAAGCCAAACGGAGAGGTTAAAGTTTCTGTTGACGTTAAAAACATTGGAGACAGAGACGGAGACGAAGTGGTTCAGTTATACATTAATGATGTTTACAGCTCCGTAACAACTCCTGAAAAAACATTAAAAGGATTCAAAAGATTAAATATCAAAAAAGGCGAAACAAAAAATGTTGAATTTACACTTACACCAGATGAGCTATCTCTTTGGAACAGAGAAATGAAGCGCGTTGTAGAGCCTGGAGATTTTGAAGTGATGGTCGGCGGAAATTCGACTGATTTACTTAAAACGAAATTTAAGGTTTTGGACTAAAAACCCAAAAACGCCGAAGATTTTTCGGCGTTTTTACTTTAAAAAAATGAATACAATTATAAAAGACCAAATTCTATTCAATAATAGAATTTGGTCTTTTAATTTAAGGCAGAGTAGGATTACAAATGAAAACGTTTTCTTTCAATAAAACACTAAAGATTTACCAACACCTTTTCAAAATTGTCATTTGTCGAAATTATATTTTGTTAACAGAATGTATTCTTAAGTTTAACATGTTATTAACTCTAAAAAAACAACTAATATGATTAAAAACGTACTAAAATTACTGTTTGTCATATGCCTTTTCGGTTTTCAAAGCCTAGAAGCGCAGACAACAGTAAAAGGAACGATAACAGATGCTCAAAGCGGGATTCCGATTCCTGGAGCAAATATTATTGTTAAAGGAACTAAAACAAGTGCTTCAACAGATTTTGACGGTAAGTACAGCATTAGTGTTCCTAATCAATCAGCAGTTTTGGTTTTTACTTATGTAGGATCTGCTACAAAAGAAGTTGCTGTGGGAGCACAAACTACAATTAATGTTACTCTAGGGCCAGATACGCAGCAGTTAGGAGAAGTAGTGGTTACCGCTCTTGGTATTAAAAGAGAGAAAAAAGCCATTACGTATTCTGCACAAAACGTTTCTGTTGATGAGTTATCAGAAGCAAGATCATTAAACGTTGCCAACTCACTTTCTGGTAAAGTTGCGGGTCTTAACTTCTCTACAACTTCAAATGGTGTTGGTTCTTCTTCTAGAATTACTTTAAGAGGTAACAGATCTCTTAATGGTAACAACCAACCTCTTTATGTTGTAGATGGTGTGCCAATTTCTAACGGAACAACAAACACAAATCCTGATATTGATACAGGAGGAACTACTCAGCCTGATGGTATCTCTAACATTAACCCAGAAGACATTGCTTCGATGACTGTTTTGAAAGGACCATCTGCAGCAGCACTTTATGGTTCTAGAGCATCAAATGGTGTAATCGTAATTACAACTAAATCTGGTAAAGCAGGAAAAACGTCTGTTTCGTTATCATCTAACTTTATGGCTTCTTCAGCTTATAACTTGATGAATTTACAAAATGAGTACGGTCAAGGAACAAACGGAAATTATGTTTCTAACTCAAGCTCAAGCTGGGGTGCGCCTTTAGACGGACGTCAGGTATCTGCTTGGCAGTTGGTTCGTAATCCAAATTATGCTGGACCTGCGACACAAAGTTATTCTCCACAGCCAAACAACGTTATTGATTTCTACAAAACAGGTTATAACTTAGCAAACACATTGACAGTTACTGCTGGTAACGAAAAAGCGCAAGGTTATTTCTCTTACACTAACACACGTGCTGAAGGTATTGTGGGTGGAAACCAAATGGACAGACACAATCTTAACTTAAGATTGACAAGCAAGATTACAGATAAATTAACTTTAGATGCTAAAACAAACTACATCGTTCAGGATATCGATAACTTATTGAGAACGGGTGAAGAGTCTATCGGAACATCTGCTTATTTATTGCCTCGTAGTATTGCTTACAACGATTACAAAGATTTCGAATATTTTGATGCTGCAGGACAAAGACAAGTAAACTATTTTATCGACGAAACTGGAGCTCCTGGAGGAAACCCATTCTGGTCTGCTTTAAGAGATGATGCTCGTACAGATAAAAGAAATAGGTTTATTGGTTTAGCTTCTCTTAAATATGAGTTTACAAAAACGTTAAGCTTACAAGGTAGAGCTGGTTTAGATCAAATGACAAACAAAAACGTAAGAAACAGATATGCAACTGCAGCTTTCAACAGTAACATGGGATCTTATAGCGAATCTTATGAAACAGTAAGCGAATTGAACGTAGATGCTTTACTTTCTTACAATGAAAAATTCGGAGATTTCTCTGTTGGTCTTAATGCGGGTGCGAGTTCATTGCAGCAAAATAGTTCAGCTTTAAATTCTGGCGGTGTTTTAAGTAAAAGAAACTTCTTTGCATTATCAAACGTTCAGACAGTTCAATCTACTTCTACAGCTTCAGAAAAAAGAATCAATTCTGTTTACGGATTTGGTCAAATTGGTTTCAGAAACTACTTATTCTTAGATTTAACAGCTAGAAATGACTGGTCTTCAACTTTACCAGAAGATTATTTCTACCCATCTTTCGGACTTTCAGCTGTTATTTCTGATATGGTTACATTGCCAGAAGTAATTAGTTTTGCAAAAGTTAGAGCTTCTTACGCACAAGTGGGTAACGATACAGATCCGTATCAGACACAACAAAGATTCTCTTACATTGGAGGAAACGGTGGTATGTTATACGGACAAAGCACAAAAGCAAATCCAAACTTAAAACCAGAGATTTCTTCTTCTACAGAGTTTGGTGCCGATGTTAGATTTTTCAACAACCGTTTAGGTTTAGATTTCACCTATTTCAATACATTAACTAATAACCAAATTTTCTACATCAATACGCCTGAGCCTTCTGGATATTCTAGAGCTATCGTAAACGGTGGAGATATTGAAAATAAAGGTATCGAGTTAACGCTTACTGCAACTCCAATCCAGACAGAAAACTTTACTTGGGATATTACAGCAAACTATGCTTCTTACAAGTCAAAAGTAAAATCTATCTTTGAAGGAAGAGATGAATTAGTTCTTGGTGAAGGACGTTTAGTAAGAAGTAAAGTTGTTGTTGGAGGCGAATATGGTGATTTATACATCAAAGGTTTCCAAAGAGATCCGAACGGAAATATCATTGTAAATAGTGCTGGTATTCCATTAGCAACAAATGGTTTTGATGTTCGTGCTGGTAACTTTAATCCAGATTGGACTGCTGGTTTCAAAAACAACTTTAAATACAAAGATTTCTCTTTAAGCTTCTTGGTTGACTTCAGAATTGGTGGTGAAGTTATTTCATACACTCAAGCTAGACAAGCTGGTTTAGGGGTAAGCGATATTACTTTAGCAGGAAGAAATGGCGGAATCATTGTGGATGGTGTTGTAGATAACGGAAACGGAACTTACTCTCCAAACACAACAAGCATCAATGCTGAACAATACTGGACAGCAATCGGACAGAGAACTCCAATTGCAGAGCCATTTGTTTATGATGCGACAAACATCAGATTAAGAGAGCTTGTTTTTGGTTACTCAATGCCAAAACGTTTATTGGGTAACTCAGGATTTTCAAGCATAGATTTCTCATTGGTAGGTAGAAATTTATTCTTCTTCTTAAATAAAGCTGAGCACTTTGATCCAGAAGCGGGAGCAGGTACAGGTAACTTGCAAGGTATAGAATCTTTCAACATTCCATCAACGAGAGATTATGGAGTGAATGTTAAATTCGGATTTTAATTAAAAAAGAGATATCATGAAATATAGTTTTAAAATAAAAACGTTAGGAGTTGCATTAATGGCAGTTTCGATTTTATCAAGCTGTACTGGCGATTTTGATGAAATAAACAAAGATCCTAATTCATTGACTGAAGATCAGTTAGATGCTACATTGGCAGGACCTGCATTTGCATCTGCATTGTACGCAGGTATCCACAATGGTTCTTATTCTTCTCCAGGAGTAGATGATCAAGGTACTTGGGGTATTGCGACAGGTATTCTTTCATCAACTTTTATTCACTACTTAAACTGTGGATACGGAACTGAAAGAAATGCTTTCGTAAACGGATACGAAGGTAGAGGATGGACAAGATTTTACACGGTTGCGGCTCCAGCTTTATCAAATGCTTTTAAAGCATCTGAAGGAAATGCAGAAGCTACTGCTGTTCTTAAAATCTGGAAAGTTTTCATGTACAACCAAATGGTTGATGCTTACGGACCAATTCCTTATACTGAAGCTGGTAACGGAAAAGATAAGGTTCCTTACGATAGCGTAGAATTTATCTATGCAGACTTCTTTAAATTATTGGACGAAGCAAATGCAACATTAACTTCTACTTCTGCAACATCTGTTGCTTCTCTTGCCCCAAATGATAGAGTTTATTCAGGAAGTGTTGACAAATGGAGAATCTTTGGAAACAGTATGAGATTACGTTTGGCTTTAAGAATTTCTGATAAAGATCCTGCAAAAGCAAAAACTCAAGCTGAAGCTGCGGTTGCTGCTGGAGTAATGCAAACAAACGATCAGAGTGCATATTTTAAAGCAAGTAACATTACGCCAAACAATTTAAACATGATTGTAAACAGTTGGGGTTATGTAATGACTGCTTCTATGGAAAGTATCTTAGTTGGATACAACGACCCGCGTTTAGCAAAATGGTTTGCTCCACTTGATGCAAATGCTACTGTAAAAGTATATAGAGGAAATCCAGTTGGAGGTTTAGAAGATCAATTTGGAACAACTAAATTCTCTGCTTTTAATAATGATGTTTTAGGAAATGGTGCTGCTAATACGCTTAGCGAAACTAAAAACATTGAAATCTTTATGGCTTCTGAAAACTATTTAAGTAGAGCAGAAGGAGCTTTAAATGGATGGAACATGGACGGAGATGCTAAAACTTTGTACGAAACAGGTATTAGATTATCTCTTGCACAATGGGGAATCACAGATGCTGCTGCAGTTAGTGCTTACATCAATGGCTCTACATTGCCAACATTGCCAAACATTTTGACTTTATATCCAACTTTAGATTTACAAGATATTCCAGTTAAATTGCCAGTTGCATGGTCTGCATCTACTGCTGATCAAAGAACTCAGATTGCAGTTCAAAAATACTTAGCCATTTTCCCAGAATCTTGGGAAGCTTGGGCAGATTTAAGAAGAAGCGATGCTAAAGTAATCTATCCAGTTTTAAACACTGATAATCCAGATGCTGGAGTTGGTAAATCTTTGATGAAAAGAATTATTTACACGACAAATGAGTACTCATCAAACAAAGCTGCTGTAGAAGATGGAGTTTCTAAATTAGGAGGTCCAGATTCAGGTGGAACAAGACTTTGGTGGGACACAAAATAATTAATTTGGTAAAGTAAAAGATCAATCGATTTGTTACTTGAGCAGAAGGAGAGGTAACTCTCCTTTTGTTTTTTATGAGGACCTATGAGTTTTTGCCCCAACTTTAATTCATAAGCAATTCCCTTTGTGTGAAATTGAACAAATTTAATTTTAACATATAGAATCATAGGTTCTGTGTCTAAAAAGAGAAGCAAAGAGAAAAATATTTCTTTCACATAGCTATGTGTTAAAAACTAGTTTCTTTTTTTATTCTTTTTCGTAAAAAGAAAAAAATCTATGTTTCTATGTGTTTAATAATTTCAAAATAAAATGATTGTAAAGACAAAATATACTGTTGTGGCGTTATTGGCTTTATTTCTTTTTTCTAATGAAATAAAAGCACAAATTAAGGCTGTAAATATCGAAAGCAGTTATATTGCAAACCCGCCTGTTACAACCAATAGCCATGCGTCAACTCTGGTTGAATACAAACCAAATGAAATTCTAGCTGCTTGGTTTGGCGGAAAATATGAAGGTGCAAAAGATGTCGGAATTTACATTTCGGCGTACAAAGACAAAAAGTGGTCTGCACCTAAAGAACTGATTCAGCCATTGATTAAAAACGGAGATACGCTTCCTTGTTGGAATCCGGTTTTGTTTAAAAGCAAAAGTCAGAATTTATATTTGTTTTATAAAATTGGAAAAAATCCGAGAGAATGGTTTGGCGCTATGATGGTTTCAAAAGATAACGGGACAACTTGGGGAGAACCAAAATATCTTCCAGACGGAATTTTAGGACCAATCCGAAACAAACCAATCGAAACTACTCCTGGCATAATTTTATGCGGAAGCAGCACCGAAAGTGTAGGCACTGACGAATGGCGCGTACATGTTGAAGAATACACAGAAGCGACAGATTCTTGGAAAAATATAGCGGTAGAAAACAACCAAAACTTTGATGTTATTCAGCCAACATTTTTAATTCATAGCAAGAGCGATATTCAGATGCTGTCTCGAAGCAAACACAATAAAATAGTTTCTAGCTGGTCGGGAGATAATGGAAAAAGCTGGATAAGAACCAATACCATAAATGTTATTAATTCAAACTCTGGCATTGATGCTTTAACCATTAACAAGAACCTTTTTTTACTAGTAAATAATCCGCTTCCAATAGGTAAAGATTGGTTTAACGGACGAAATATTCTAGATGTTGAATATTCTAAAGATGGTTTAAATTGGACTAAACTATTTGATCTAGAAAAACAAGAAAAAGGAGAGTTTAGCTATCCGGCCATCATTCAAACCACCGACAAAAGAATACATGTTTTGTATACTTATGATAGAAAATATATTAAACATACCTCTTTTGATTTATAAGATAATAGTACGTTGATAAAACGGATTCACTTCGTGAAAACGCGGATAAACACAGATATTTAATTTTAACACATAGAAACATAGATTTTTATTGCTTCAGTTTAAGATTATTGAAAAAGCTAGCTTTAACACATAGCTATGTGTATTTAAATAAGTGAAACGCCTTTTTAGAGTTATTGGAAGCTATGTTTCTATGTGTTAAAAAATAATTTAAATCAGTACAAATCCGCGTTTTCGCAAGGCGAATCTGTGTCATCCGCGTTCCATTCTATAGACAACTAATTATGAAAAAACTCTTTATTGCAATTCTTTTCTTTTGCTGCACTTTCGTGAATGCACAAATGGCTAATACTTTTTACAAACATGATAAATATTTATCATCAGATAAATTAGAAGGTCGTTTTGTAGGAACTAAAGGAAATAACGATGCGGCTGCATATATCAAAAAATATTTTAAGAAATATGGTTTACAGCAATTCAATGATAGTTATTATCAGCCTTTCAAAGTATTTGTCAAAGAAGGAATCAATAAAATGAAATCGGATAGTGTGGCAACGCAAAACGTTGTAGGTTACATTGAAGGTTCTGATCCTAATTTAAAAAACGAATACATAGTAATCGGAGCGCATTACGATCACTGGGGTTGGGGCGGACAAGGTTCTGGAAGCAAAAAGAAAGAAGCTTTTGCTATTCATAACGGAGCAGATGATAATGCTTCTGGAGTTTCGGCTTTGCTTTGCATCTTAGAAGAAATTTCAAAACAAAAAATCAAGCCTAAACGAAGCATCATTTTTATCTCGTTTAGCGGAGAAGAGGAAGGATTGCTTGGTTCCAAATATTTTGTAAATCATCTTCCCGTTTCTAAAGAGTCTGTCAAAGTAATGCTCAATATGGATATGGTCGGAAGATTGAACGATAAAAAAGAACTTTATATGGGAGGCGCGGGAACTTTTCCGAAAGGTGTAGAATTAATGAAAAAACTGCAAGAAAACTCAGGATTGAATCCCGTTATTCACGCAGGTGACGTTGGTGGTTCTGATCATGTTTCTTTTTACAAAGAATCTATTTCAGCTGTTGGTTTTCATACAGGCGGACATCCGCAATATCACACGCCAGACGATGATATTGAATTGATTAATTCAGACGGAGGTGCATTGGTTTCAAAATACATTTACAATGCCCTCACACAAATTGCCAATTACAAAGAAGCTTTGGTTTTTATCAAACAGAATTAAACAAAGCAATATTCCATACAATAAATTAAGTCAACTAGTGAAATTAATGCCTGTTCAATTTCACATAAAAAGTTAAGTTAATTAGTTTTTGTTTGTTTGAAAAGGCGGTGTCTATTAAATAGTATAGACGCCGTCTTTTACTTTAAAAGCCCAAGCTGCCATAGCATCGATAACAGGCATTAAACCAGTTCCTGCATTGCTTAATTTATAGGTTACAAATGGCGGCACAACAGGTTTTGCTTCGCGAATAACCAATCCGTCTGCTTCTAATTGTTTTAAATGCTGAATAAGCATTTTTTCTGTTACAGCCGGAATTGCTCTTTTCAATTCGCTGTAACGTTTATCTCCAGTCGATAAATGATATAAAATAATAGGTTTCCAGTAGCCTCCAATTTTCTCCATAACAAAAGTTACAGGACATTTTTCCAATGCATACTGCTTGTTTTCCTGAATTGTAGACGATTCTTTAATTGCTGTCATAATACATACTTTAGGGTAAGTACTTGTATAAAAGTAAGTACAAAGATACCTTTGTCTTGTTAAATAAAAAAACATTTTAAGATGAAAATTATAATTACAGGTTCATTAGGAAACATAGGAAAGCCATTAACGGCACAATTAGTACAATCAGGTCACGATGTAACCGTTATAAGCAGTAATGCAGATAGAAAATCTGCCATTGAAGAATTAGGCGCAAAAGCAGCAATTGGATCGGTTAGCGATGCCGATTTTCTGTCTAAAACTTTTGCTGGTGCAGATGCTCTTTTTGCCATGACACCTCCAAATATGGGCGGAGTAAATATTGTAAAGAATACTACAGATGCGGGTGCCGCTTTCGCGAAAGCAATTCAAGAAACCAACATTAAAAGAGTAGTAATGTTAAGCAGTATTGGAGCCGATTTGCCAACAGGAAACGGACCCATTGCAGGATTACATAATATTGAGAAGATTTATGAAAATTTAGACGCTTCAATTACTTTTTTAAGAGCTGGATATTTCTACATTAATTTCTTTAATGATATCCCGATGATAAAAGGAGCAGGGATTATGGGAGCAAACTTCCCAGCATCAAACCGTATTCCGTTAGTACATCCAGAAGATATTGCAAACGCTGCTGCCGAAGAATTACAGAAAACTACAGAAGGCAAAAACATTCGTTATATTATTAGTGATGTAAAAACACCTTCAGAAATTGTAAAAGCATTTGGAAACGCTATTGGAAAACCAGAACTTCCTTGGATTGAATTTACAGACGAACAATATTTTGGCGGAATGACTCAAGCAGGAGTTCCAGAAGAAATGGCAGGTTTATATACCGAAATGGGAACTGGATTAAGAAACGAAACCATTGCTGCAGATTTCTTAAATACTGATGGAAATGCAACTGGTAAAATCAAATTAGAGGATTTTGCAAAAGAATTTGCTTCAAAATTCTAATCATAAACTGTTGGTTAAAGTTTTTAAACACATAGAAACATAGTTTTGCAAGCTTGAAAAGGCGTTTCACTTATTTAAATACACATAGCTATGTGTTAAAGCTAGCTTTTTCAATAATCTCAAATAGAAGCAATGAAAATCTATGTTTCTATGTGTTTAAATAATACACTCGAACTACTCACAATGTATTCAAAAAACATTCCGCTTACTATAAATAGAAGCGGAATGTTCGATTAAAAAAAAACTCAAGTGATGAATTTTTCACAAACTGTTTTCACAGCCGTATATTTTTAGAATACCCCAATGTAGTGGTTTCCTGGTTTGTTCAATAATTTGGCACCTTTAGTAACTTTTCCAGAAGGAATATCAATTACATAAATATTACCGTCTTTTCCAACTGGAGTTACAGCAATGTAGAAGTTGTTTCCATCAACTACAAAACCTTGATATTGACCAAAATCTAAATCAGCATCATAATCAATACCGTCAACTTTTTGAGCAGTTCTTGCATTCAAATCAAGTCTTGCTAAGTAACCTTGATTTGTGCCTTCAAAAGTATAAACCGCATAAGCAATTCCGTTTCCAACATATCTCCACGCATCGATATAGCTTCCTTTAACGCCTAAAGCTGTATCTAAGCTAAATATGTAATTGTCATCATATTGATTGTTCTGGTTAATTTTTAAGATGTAAGAACCTTTTTGAGTATCTCTTTGTGTTGCTTGGTAAATGTTTCCATCAGTAGCCACAAAACTATTGAAACTTCTGTATCCGCTAGTATCACCAAATCCAACTTTTGAAGTAATTACTACAGGATTTTCTAAAGAAGGATAATCAACCACAACAGATTTAGATCCTAAACGAGTAAATGAACTTTCATTTTTTGAAGGGTCAGCAGTGTTTGTTTTACGCATCCAAGTTCCGATGATTAATTTGTTTCCTGCTTTGTTTAAGGTTGGAGCATCTAAACGGAAAATGTGGTGTCCTTGCGCTTCTTCTTCAGCAGTCAACGGAATATCATATTGTTTGTAAGCAGAAATTAAAGTCTGTTTCATATCTAAAGATAGAACAGTCGCTTTTCCTCTTGTGTTTTTATAGCTTTTGTCTTCGTTTACGCTTACAACAGGAGCAGTTACATTTACTGCAATACCTGTTTTATCACCATCAAAAAGTTTTACCCATCTTGGAGTAACTCCCGCGTATTGAGAAATGTTAACTTTTGCAGTCGATTCTAAGAAATTATTTGCTCCGTTAACTTTATAAGTCATAAACTCACCGCCATTTGCACCATTGTAAGTAATGTTAAAAAGCGTATTTCCGTCTACAGAAGATTGTAAACGAGCTGTTCTGCTAGATTGAACAGGAGAACCTTGATCGTAAACATTTACAGAAAAATTAGGGTCAATAGCGTTTTCTTTGCTAATAGCATAAATTTTAGTTCCCCCATTTCCATCTCCTGGATCTGTCTGCATTACTGCTCCAGCTACTGTAAGCCAACGACCATCTGTTACTGGATTAACAGGTTCAGAACTTTTGTTATCGTCGCTGCTGCAAGCTGTGGTCAATGCAAATGCGCCAACTAGCAAGCTAGAAGTAAATAATTTAAATGTGTTTTTTTTCATTTTTATTGCATTTAAAAATTAGTTATGTATTGAATGATTAAAATTTATTTAAGGTATAGTTGAGTTTTACATAAAAAGCTCTTCCTGGTTTTTGGGCAGCAAAATTGTCGTAAACCTGTTCGTCAAATACATTTCTAGCATCAAAACTTACGGTAAACTGTTTGTTCGGAAAAACATAGCTCAAACCTAAATCTTGCGGAAACTGTGCTGTAGTTCTGTCGGTTTCAAGCCACGAAGTATAAAACGGAGCCACGTACCCGCAGTAGTAGTACAAATTAAGTTCTGATTTACTCTGAATTACATTTCTAAAATTGTATTGCAGATTGGCATTTAAATTAAAGAAAGGCTCATTCGGAAGCTGTTTGTTGTAATTCGGAAGAATGTTCCCGTTTTTATCATATTTGTCTTTAAACAGCGAATTGAATTTTGAAAGATTCATACCTGCAAAAAAGCGATTGTTGTAGGAATATTGAAAAGAAGCTTCAAAACCAATAGATTGCGCTTTTCCTAAATTTACAAAAGGCGAAGCTTGAATGGCTTCATTGACACGATCACTAATTTGGCGAACGATTTTGTCTTCGGTATTTCTCCAGAAAGCATTTCCTGAAACGGTAAGCTTATGATTATTCATTTCGTAAGGACCAAATCGCAATCCAGCATTAAAATTATTGCTCTGCTCAGGTTTTAGACCAGAATTGCTGATGATGTTTTCTCCCGGATTACCAAATATTTCATTTTCAGAAGGAAGTCTGATTGCCTTTTCGGCAGAAGCCATAACCATTATTTTAGGAAGAATAGAGTAGGAAGTTGCCATTCCGTAACCATTGTAATTTGTCCTTTTAGATGTAACCACTTCTTTTACTACATTTTGCCCATTTTCGGTTACAATCTGAGGATCTCTTTGTTCGTTCTTCATATTGTAGTTTTTTAGGAAAAGATTGGCTCTCAGTCGAGACTGAAACGCTGTCATTTCATAAGCAAAAGAAGAAACCGTTTTGGCTAAATCTCGGGTAATGATAAAATTTCGAGTGATTTCTGGTTGCATTTCATCATAATCATTTCGATCCAATATGTAAGTCATCACATTCACCAAAACCTTATGATTTTCTGTAATCGTATAATTTAATCCTGCACGAGTATTAAAAATATCCGATTTCATATGATTGATGGTTGGCGCTCCTTGCTGTGCTCCCGTATTGGTTAAAATAGGCTGGCCGTATAAACCTAAAGCTTTTTCGCCGTTCCAGTTATAGTTCCATTTTACGGTATCATTGATCACATCATTTCTATGACTGTAAACCGAGATAAGAGAGAAATCAAGATTTTTAATTAAGAAGTCTTTTTTGCTATAATTTAAACTGAAAACATTAGCAGCAGATTCACTAAAACGCCCTTTATATGGTTTCGTCATGTATTGCCCATGCTGAATCTGATTGTAATCCTGAGACCCATTATAGCTAATAAGAAGATTATCCGCCCAATCAACATTGGTAAAACCAGCTTCTAATCGTCCCCCAAAAGAGCGATACATGCTCTCAAATCTTTTAGCGCGAATGTATTCGTAACGTCCGTTTGGCGCGATATTGTAAACCCATTTTCCCCAAACTTCATAATCATTGTCAGAATAATTCTGAAACGCATTTGCTTTTACAGTAAATCCGTTTTTATCTCTAAAAGATGCATTTACATTAGATTGAACAGTATTAAACGAACCGTAAGAAACAGAAGCATTTAAACTATTTTTAGCTCCTTTCTTTAAAACCACATTGATTGCACCTCCAAGTGAATCATCGGCTAAATAAGCCGGAACAACTCCTTTGAAAACCTCGATTCTTTCAATTAATGCGGGCGGAATACTATTTAAACTGAAAGAAGCGCCGTAAGTCTGAATCGGAACTCCATCAATGAAAATTCGAATCGCATTTCCAGACATTCCGTTGATGTTGTACGTTACAGCAGAACCTAAACCTCCATTTTGCCTGATCCTTACTCCACCTGAACGATCTAATAAATCATTGGTTTGCAGATTTCTTTTTGCAGCCTCTTGCGTTTCGATAACATTTACTGCAAAACCTTTTTCTGTAATGTCTTTTTTAAACGTTTTCTTCTCAATTTTAACTTCTTTAAGCGCTTTCGGATCCGTTATTTTTTCTAATGCGATATTGATTTGATGAGATGGACGATTAACAGAAATGTTTACCGTTTTTGGTTTAGCTTCCATCGAAGAGATTTCCAAATCGTAACTTCCATATGCTAAACCTTTTATTTCAAATTGACCGTCATTATCAACGACAACAAACTTTTTAGTTCCCGTAATTTGAACCGACGCTCCAAAAGCGGTTTCATTGTTGGTAAAATAGACTTTTCCTGTAATTTTTCCGGTTTGAGACCACCCAGAAAAAGTCATCATAAAAAGGAGAGCGTAAAGAATTCTCATGTAAGTTTACTATTTATAGGATTGCAAACTTATATGATAATTTAAATTTAATCTAAATAAAGTAATTAGAAGATTATTAGAATTTAGAGTGAGGTTCTAATGATATTTTAATGTTGTCTTTTGGAGTTTTTAGTTATGAGTTATGAGTTATGAGTTATGAGTTATGAGTTGCCAATTGATAATTGGTAATTCGGTTGTCTTCTTGAGCAATCCCGAAGTTTCGGGAGAAGGGTTTGCGTAAAGTGTTTTTATTACAAATGAAATAATCTCGCAATCCCGATAGTTATCGGGAGCAAGGCCTCAAAGCTTATTTATGAGTTGCCTCCAGCTTTAGCTGGAGGTTATTTTTAAAGGAAATGAAAAAGGCTTTAGCCGAAATAAGTTTGGCTAAAGCCCTGTATGTAGATTTATTTATACCTCCAGCTAAAGCTGAAGGCAACTCAAAACTCATAACTTATAAGAGAAATTCTTAGACTTAACAATTTTCCCCTTATCCGTAATCATTACGCAACTATAATCTGGGAATTTTTGAAGTAAAAGCAAACCTTCTTTCTGACCTAATACCATCATAGAAGTACTTAATCCGTTGGCGGTTTCAGCGTTCGGACCAAAAACGGTAACACTGCATAAACCCGTTGCAGGATAACCAGTTGAAGGATTTATAATATGCGAATAACGTTTTCCATTAAAAACAACAAATTTTTCATAGCTTCCCGAAGTAGTGACAGCACCTTCTTTAAGCGGAATTGCAGCTAAAATCTTTTCAGGTTTAAACGGATTTGTAATTCCGATTTTCCAATCTTTTCCGTTGGGTTGTTTTCCCCAAGTGCTCATGTCTCCAGAACCATTTATGATTCCAGCTTTAACACCTTTTGCAATCATCATCGCGCGACATTTATCGGTAGCGTAACCTTCTCCTAAAGCGCCGAATCCAATTTTCATTCCTTTTAATTTTAAGAAAATAGTCAATTCTGTGCTGTCTAGAATAATATTTTTATAGCCCACTTTTTCCACCGATTTTTTTATGGCTTCTGCCGAAGGCATTTCGGTCATCGAACCGTCAAATTTCCAGATTCTGTCCATTGCGGCAAAACTAATGTCAAATCCGCCATTAGTAATTTCAGAAAGTTTGATGGCTCTTTTGGTCAATTCAAAAACTTCACGGTCCACTTTTACAGGTTTTATTCCTGCATTCTGATTAACTTCAGAAACTTGAGAAGTAGGTTTCCAATCGGAGATTAAATATTCAATTCGTGTAATTTCAGCGATAACTTCATCTATATTTTTTTCTGCCGAAAGAGAATCTTTATCCACGATAGAAATATCAAAACGTCCGCCCATCAAAAGCGTTGTTCTTTTTCGTAATACTTGCGAATGTGTAGATAAACAGCAAGCGATTAAAAAAAATAATGAAATTTTATATGATAATAATTTATGCATGAAAATGTATTAAAAAGTCGAAAGTCGAAAGTTGAAAATCAGAAATCAGAAATCAACAATCTAAAATCTAAAATCTAAAATCTAAAATTACTCTAATAGCAATCCGTCAAAAATTGTTTGTTGGCCTTATATTCTTCAAGTGTTTTCAATCCTTTTGACAGGCACATTTCACTCAAAATAGCTTCAACATCTTTTTGCATCGCAAGCGAACCGCAGATCATGATTACACCATCTTTTTTCAATAAATTCACAAAAAAATTGGCATCTCTTTTAATTAAATCCATTACATAAATATGTTCTGCTTCACGGGATAGTGCAACATGAAAATTATCCAAGTGCTCTTTCTGTATCATAATTCCAGCAAACTTTTTATAAGCCATTAATGTTGGTGTTTCCATTCTAAATCCGCTGTAGAGATGAAGCTCTTGTTTTGCTTTATTCTGTTCAATCATTCCTAAGAAAGGAGCAATTCCTGTTCCGTTAGAAATAAAAGCCACTTTAGAAGCTTTCTTTGGAAGATGAAAAGCAGGATTTTTTACAATTTGCGCTTTAATTACATTTCCTGGTTCTAAAGCATTCAAAAAACCAGAACCCAATCCGTTTGGATGTAATTTTACAACCAATTGAATATTGCCAGAATGATTCCCAATAGAGTAGAGGCGCTCTCTTGAATCGTTGGCAGGATAAATTGCCAATAAATCGCCAGAACTGAATTTAACTCTTGAATTTGCTCTTAAAGTCAGAATAAAAGTATGTTCAGTTTCAGAAATTGGCGTTTTGTCTAAAACCATTAATTTCTGTAAACCTTTTGGAATATGATTATATAGCGATGGCGTTGTTGCTAACGGAATTCCTGTTTTTTCACTCCATAATTTCACCCATTCTACAAATTCAACAGCCGATTTGTCATTGACCGTTTTCAAATCTAAATAACGATCTGCCCATTTTTGTTTTCCTAAAAGCTGGTCAATTTCAATTGCAAATTGGCAAAAGTCAGGATAAGATTTAGAACCAAAACCAACGACAGAGAAATTAACACGCTGTTCTTGATTTTGTTTTTCTATTAAAGATTTAAGTTGTGTTCCGTTAGAAGGTGCATCTCCTAAACCATGAGTTGAAGTGAAAACAACGATATGTTCTGCCTTTGGATAAGCTGAGAATTTATTCAATTCGCTAACAAAAACCTTTTGTCCACGGTCAATTAATTGTTTTTGAATTGAATTGGCAAATCGGAAAGTGCTTCCGTTTTCAGAACCTACTAAAAGTATAAAAGTACTCTCGCTTGCTTTAAATTTATTCTTAATTCGGCTTGACCTTCTTTTCAAAGTAATTGCAAAACCAGAATAAATAAAGAATAGAATATTGATACAAGCAACTGCTAAGATTACAGCCCAAATTCCGTTAATTCTTCCCGTATGCAGATCAAGGCTTAATGCCGCAAATTGCGTCGTCATTGGAGAACGTTTTTCAGAAATTACAGCTCCTGTAACCTGATTGACTTCAACTTCTCTATCTTTTAATTCAATAATATAATACTCTTCAGGATCATCTGTAAAAGGAAATTCGATTTTCTTTACATCAGATAATAGAGTCATTTTAAAGATTGAAACTGTTTTCGCTTTTCCCGAAAGTTCTGTTTTTACAGGTTTAGCTTTTTCTTCACCCATAAAAAAGTTGAATCTTTCGAGTGATAAATAGGTTCCTGTAAGTGCAATAATCAAAATAGGTATAAGAGCCAATCTTCCTAGAAGCACATGGTAATATTGAGCAAAGTATTCTTTGATTATTTTAGAAAAGAAATTTCGAATGCCACGCTGTCTTTTTAGAACCAGAACAAAACCAGAAATGGCTATTAATAGCAAGCAAAAAGAAATTATCCCTACAAAAAAACGTCCTGCTTCATGAAGAAACAGCGAACGGTGCAAACTCGTAATCCAATTTATGAATTCGGATTTCTTTGCTGGAGTTCCTAATGCTTTTCCTGTTTTTGGATCAATGTATGCCTTAACATCATTTCCATCAGCGTCAATAGCTTGAAGTGTTACAAACTGATTGTAATCTACGCTCAATTCTGTAATTTCAGAGTACTCTTTTTTTAAAACTGACAGCGTTTCGCCTAAAGTTATTTCATTAAAATTTTCAGCTTTGTAAGGAAGTGTTTTTTCTTGAACTGCATCGACCGCCAGAATGATTCCGGTCACCGAAGCCAAAAGCAAAAAAAGAGAAGAAAATAAGGCTAGAGCCAAGTGTGCATATCGCCAGAAAGAAAGAGTCATTGAGTGTATTCTATTATAAAAACGTTTAAAGCTTTGTCAAAGTTTAAAACGATGACAAAGCTCAGATTTTAATTCTAAGCACAAAAATAAAATTTGTACTCATTGTAAGGTTAAAAAATAATGTGCTTAAGATTATATTTTGTTTAATCTTACATATTTGATGTAGCCTTTACCATCTGTTTTATCTGCCAAACCTTCAGTTGTAAGTGGAACTTCAAGATCGCTTACATAGTATTTTTGGTCTTCAACAGCCGATTCGAAACGAAGTTTATATCCTTTATTGATTTTAGAATTTTCAATTTCGATTGTCGTTACACTGCGGTCTCCACCAGTTACAGAAGCACCGGTTTTAGCACTGATATCTTCATTTTTCTTAGTATGGAATTTATTCCATTCTTTTAATGATTTGTACCATTTTTTGTCATCACCCATTACGTAAAGCGTTTTTTCGTACTCACCAGCCGAATTAACCAAAGAAACAACGATATAAGCACCTTCGCCCATATAGTTATTCATTTGAAGCATGATTTTATATTTGCTCGATTGTGCCTGAGATTGAAAAGAAACTAGAAAGATAAAAGCGCTTGTAAGAGCAATTTTTAATATTGATTTCATGAAAAATTATTTGTATTGATTGTAAGTTAAATTTCAAAAATCAAATTCCAAATTCCAAACTCTACTCTTGGAATTTGGAATTTAAAATATTGATTATTAAAAATGTTATTTTAAAAACTCAACTGAGATATTATTTTTTGTTAGCACTTCATTTTCTTTAGCCAAAGCATAAGCAGTTTCGTCAAACTCTGTGCTAATGTCTTTTTTAGCTCCAGCCGAAACTAGATATTTTAAAATTGAATCATCTTTAGAAGTCATTGCAGCTCTGTGTAAAGCTGTTAAACCGTCTTTGTTTTTAGCATTGATATCTACTTTTAAATCGGTAATTTTTTTAAGAAGAGAAACATCATTTTTAGTGATTGCTAAATGGTATAAAGTGTTTCCGTCTTTTTGAGGAGTTGCTAAATTCAACCCTTTGTCTTGAAGTAGTTTTGCTTTTGCATCAAAAGGATCTGTCGCTGTTTTTTCTCTTCCTGCTGGACGATAAGATTGTACCAAATAAACGCCTAAATTATTTCCGTCTTTGTCTTTTACATTCACATCAGCGCCTTTTGATAAAAGTAAATTTACCGCTTCTGGAGATCCATTTCTCACCGCAAATGTCAAAGCTGATTCTCCTTTTAAATTTTGTGCATTTATGTTTTTAGCTTTTGGAAGCAAAAGTTCTAAAACAGCTGTTTCTCTTGCCGATGCAGCAGCCATAACTGGAGTATTTCCTTCTTTATCAGCCTTGTTTACATCAACACCTTTTGCTAAGAAATATTGAATGATTTCTGTTTGGTTTGGTTTTCCTGCCAAAATATGCAATACATTTTGTCCAGCTTTGTTTTGAGCAGTTGCCTTAATTTTTACTTCTTCAACCAAATATTTATAAGTTTCAAGAGTATTTGTTTCTCTTCGGCTTCCTTGTGCTGCAAATAAAAGTGCACCTTCAGTTGGTTTAACTCCTTTTTCTAAAATCTTTTTCAAAAGATCAATATTTCCAGATCTTGCAGCATAAGAGAAAGCAGTATTTCCGTCATTATCAACATCTTTTAAAGACATTCCTTTAGTAGAAAAATAGTCTGCCGCTTTTAAATCTTTATCAGAAGCAATGGCTAAAAGTAAAAGATTTGCTCCATTAGCATATTTTTTTGTCGGATTAAGTCCTGCTTTAAAGAAAGCATCATACATCGCAGCATCTGACTGACCGTTTGAAGCAGCGAAATCAGCAGGAGCAGTTCCGTGGCTGTCTTCAAAATTTACATCAGAACCTTTAGCAATTAAATATTGTACTAATTCTGTATTTCCTCTATAAGCTGCCCAGTGCAGATAGATACGATTATCGTGAGTTAATTTTGTAACGGAATTTCCAGGCTGTTCTACTAAAAATTTGATAGTTGCAAAAGGAGCATCATTATTAATGGCTAAAGTTGTAACATCAAATGCATTGGCATTCGCTTCAGCTGGATTATTTCCTTTAGTGATTTCTGCCTGAACTGTTTCTACCGTTAGAGAAGTTTTCCAGAAAGCGGCATCTAACAGAGAGTTTTTTTGTTGGGCACTTACAAATAAAGTAGCAGCAAATGCAAAAGAAACAAAAAGGTTCTTTTTCATATTTCGATAATTTATGGTTATAGAATTGTACAAGATTAATTTATTTTTGAGAATATTTTATTCTATTTAGAATAAATAAAAATAAAAGCAAATGTAAAAATTAATATTCTTAATGCAAGAATAATTTACTGTAAAAAAGGATTTAGGGTTGAGTTTTGCTAATAATTAAGGATTGTTTAAGTGAAATTTAATTTTGTTTTAATCCGATTAGCTTTTGTGCGATAATGAAAATATCTTTTCTAAAGAAAAAACGTCCTCTTTTTAAGGAGTACTTACTGCTTTCCCTCTTTTTTGATGTTAAAATTTTTGGAAGTGAAATTTGAGTACATTTTTCTTCTTCATTATATTGTTTTTCTATAGTTTTTCAAGCTTTTTGATAAGGTTTATGTTTTAAATTATTGTAATATAAGTTGTTATGTTTTTGTGGTGTAGAATATTATTTAGAATAATTATTAATTACTGGCGTTTTTTTCAATTGAAATTGTCTCTCAAATTTCTATTTTCAAAATGATAATGTTGATAACTGTTTTTGTTTCTGCTCTCAAAAAGCTCATTTTTTCATGTTGATAACTCGATATTAATTTTAGGGAAAATGCTAGCTCATTGCTAATTACAGAAAATTATTTTCATGTTGATAAAATTTGATTTGAAGTGAATTTTTGAAGTTTTAAAACTGTTGATAATTGGACAGATTTTTAACATCTAAAACTAGACAAAAGAATAACTGTGGGTTAAATTTGTAATTATAGGAATCACGCTAATACCTCCCCAAAATAAGCGCTCGTATTTCTATTTCAAAATAGTCACTTAAAACTCTATATATATGTCAATTTTTGATAAAAGAATCAATTATAAACCTTTTGAATATCCTGAGGTTCTGCAATTTACCGAAGCTATTAATAAAGCTTATTGGGTACACACTGAAGTAGATTTTACTGCCGATACGCAAGATTTTCATGCGCATTTGGATTTGGCAGAAAAAACAGCAATCAAAAATAGTTTATTGGCAATTGCGCAGATTGAGGTAGCTGTAAAAAGTTTTTGGGGTAATATATATGAGCATTTTCCAAAACCAGAATTCAACGGTTTGGGAACTACTTTTGCAGAATGTGAATTTAGACATTCTGAGGCCTATTCTCGTTTGCTGGAAGTTTTAGGATATAATGACGAGTTCGAAAAACTATTGGATGTTCCTGTAATACGCAGACGTGTAGATTATCTTTCGAATGTATTGAAAGATACAAAATCTCAGGACAACAGAAAATATATGGTTTCGCTGATTTTATTCAGTATTTTGATTGAAAATGTATCACTTTTCAGCCAATTTGCCATTTTATTGTCATTCACAAGATTCAAAGGTTATATGAAAAATGTGAGCAATATTATTGCTTGGACTTCGATTGACGAGCAAATTCATGCCAATGGCGGAATTTATATCATCAATAAAATTCGTGAAGAGTTTCCAGAATATTTCGATGCTGAGACTTTAGAATTAATTAGAGAAACGGTTAAAGAATCAATTTCTGTTGAAGCTGATATTTTAGATTGGATTTTTGAGAATGGAGCTGTTGAAACAATAAACAAAGAAGACTTGGTAAACTTCATGAAATTTAGAATTGATGAAAGTTTGAAACAAATCAATATCGAAACTATTTTTAATGTTTCTCCAGAAGAATACTCAAAAATGACTTGGTTTGAAGAGGAAGTTTTTGCGAACAGTTTAGACGATTTCTTTGCGAAACGTCCAGTAGAATATACAAAACACGATAAGAGTATCACAGCAAACGATCTTTTCTAATACAAGCCCATAATACATTATGAATACGACAGATATAAACCCTGAAAACAACAATTTTGAACCACAAAACGACAGTAAAATGTGGTGGAAAAATTCTGAAAGTGAACAGATTTTAAACCGCGGTTACCTTTTAAAAGGAGAAACTGTAGAAGGAGCAATCGATAGAATTTGTACTGCCGCAGCTAGAAGACTTTACAAACCAGAATTGAAAGAATCTTTCATGGAAATGATCGAAAGAGGCTGGATGAGTATCAGTTCGCCAGTTTGGGCCAATATGGGAACAGAAAGAGGTTTGCCAATTTCATGTTTTAATGTGCATGTTCCAGATAAAATTGAAGGAATTACGCATAAACTGGGTGAAGTAATTATGCAAACTAAAATTGGAGGTGGAACTTCTGGTTATTTTGGTGAATTACGCGAGCGCGGAAGTGCTGTGACTGATAACGGAAAGAGTAGTGGAGCGGTAAGTTTTATGAAACTTTTTGATACGGCTATGGACACGATTTCTCAAGGTGGAGTTCGTCGTGGCGCATTTGCTGCTTATTTGGATATTGACCACCCAGATATTGAAGAGTTTTTAAAGATTAAAAGTATCGGAAACCCAATTCAGAATTTGTTTACAGGAATCTGTGTGCCAGATTATTGGATGCAGGAAATGATTGACGGTGATGCCGAAAAAAGACAAATTTGGGCGAAAGTATTAGAAAGCCGTCAGCAAAAAGGATTGCCTTATATTTTCTTTAGTGATAACGTAAATAAAAATAAACCACAAGTTTATAAAGACCAGAATCTTAGAATCAATGCAAGTAATTTATGCAGTGAGATTATGCTTCCGTCAACTCATGACGAATCATTTATCTGCTGTCTTTCTTCAATGAATTTAGAATTGTATGAAGAATGGAAAGATACTGAAGCTGTAAAGTTAGCGATCTTTTTCTTAGATGCCGTTTTACAAGAATTCATCGAAAAAACAGAAGGGAACTATTACCTTTCTGCTGCTAATAAATTTGCAAAAAGACACCGTGCGCTTGGTTTAGGAGTTTTAGGATGGCATTCTTATTTGCAGAAAAATATGATTCCGTTTGAAGGAATGGAAGCTAAAATGAAAACAACTGAAATTTTCAAACATATTAGTGATAAAGCTGATAAAGCAAGTCAAGAATTGGCTAGAATTTACGGTGAACCAGAATTGTTAAAAGGTTATGGAAGACGTAATACAACGACAATGGCAATTGCGCCAACAACATCTTCTTCTGCGATTTTAGGACAAACTTCGCCAGGAATTGAGCCTTTTAGCAGTAACTATTATAAAGCTGGATTAAGTAAAGGTAATTTCATGCGTAAAAATAAATACCTTAAAAAACTGTTGGAAGAGAAAGGACTGGATAACGAAGAAGTTTGGAGAGGAATTATGCTAAACGGAGGAAGTGTTCAGCACATGGAACAATTGACTCAGCAGGAAAAAGATGTTTTTAAAACATTTAAAGAAATCAGCCAGCTAGAAATTGTACAGCAAGCAGGAATTCGTCAGAAATTTGTTGATCAAGGACAAAGTTTAAATCTTAATATTCCAGCAGAATTGGCGATTAAAGATGTAAACCGTCTGATGATTGAAGCTTGGCAGCAAGGAGTTAAAAGTTTGTACTACCAAAGAAGCCAAAGTGTTTCTAAAGAATTAGTAACAAGTCTTGTTTCTTGTAGCAGTTGTGAATCATAAAAATCAAAAGCCGAATCTTAATTTTAGATTCGGCTTTTTTATTTAGAATGCGTCGAAAGGTTTTACGTAGATTTTAAAAGATTTAAGCTAATTAAGACAGATCTGAATTGCCTCCAGCTTTAGCTGGAGGTTTTTGTTTTAAATTGTAAAAGGCTTTAGCCAAACTTTGAATTTGGCTAAAGCCTTCTTATTTTCCTTTTTTACCTCCAGCTAAAGCTGGAGGCAATTCATATTAAAATAATAATTAAATTCGTGAATTGCGTCGCCTATTCGCTATCGCTCGGGTCGTGGCTAAAAAAAATAACTCTAAATTTTAGATTTCAACCTACTCAAAGTTTCCTGAGAAATATTAATATAAGAAGCCACAATTTTATTGGGAAGCCGTTTTACAATCGCAGGATTAATTTTCAAGAGCTGATTGTATCTTTCCAAAGCATCCATTGTGGTAAAAGACATTAAACGATTGGCATTATTTACATACGCTTTCTCCAAATAATTGCTGTAAAACTCACGCCATTGCGGAACAATTTCCATTAAATGATTAAAATCTTCGTGAGAGATAGAAAGCAGTTCCGATTTCTCCACAACCTGAATATTTTCAAGCGCCGGCATTTTAGTAATAAAACTGACTAAAGCCGTAGCAAACTGATTTTCAAAAGCAATATATCGGGTTGCGTCTTTTCCTTCTTCATTAATAAAAAAGATGCGCAAACAGCCTTTTGCAACAAAAAAGGTCTCTTGACTAATTTGTCCTTGAGCCAGCAAAATCTCATTTTTTCCTTTTTTGATAAGTTTAAAATAAGAGAGAATGGTTTCTAAATCTTCATCAGAAACATTTATGCTTTTTCGAATGGAATTGCCAAGCTGTTCGTATATCATTTAATTATAATCTCTAACGAATTTGCGGTAATAAATAATATCTTCAATAGATAAAACTACCAAATCGTGTTCTTGTGCAAAGCTAATGATTTTGTCTAGTTTCGCCATGCTACCGTCTTCGTTCATCAATTCGCAAAGAACAGCTTCAGGTTGTAAACCCGCCAATTTCATTAAATCTACACTTCCTTCGGTGTGGCCATTTCTGCCTAAAACGCCCTTGTCATTCGCTCTAAGCGGAAAAATATGTCCAGGTTTTGCCAGATCTTCTGGTTTTGCATTTGTGGCAACAGCTGTTTTAATAGTAGTAATTCGATCTTGTGCCGAAACTCCAGTGGTAACTCCGTTTTTCGCTTCAATAGTAATGGTAAACGGAGTCTGAAAACTGCTTGTGTTTTCTTTTACCATATAGGGAAGTTCCAATTCATCGGCTTTTTCATTAGTAAGACAAAGACAGACAATTCCGCTGCATTCACGAATCATTAAAGCCATATCTTGAACGTTCATGTGGTGCGCAGAAAATATAAGATCGCCTTCATTTTCTCGGTTTTCATCGTCGGTTACCAAAACGCCTTTTCCGTTTTTAAGCTGTTCCAAAGCATTTTCAACACGCTCTTTACTAGAAATTCCAAACTGCACTAACGGATTTAATTCTGTACTTATCATAAAAACTTTTTAGAAATAATAAGAAGCAAATCTAAAACGGTTTAAAACCAAAAAGTTTGATATAAGTCAATAAATTGATGTTCTATTTTTTTAATGCTAATTTAATTAAGTTGTCATAAAATCTTAATTTAGTACCCAAATTCCATAACCCAAAATCAATAAATACCACCAATAATGGAGAATATTACCGTAATCATTATGCTGCTTTTCGGTGTGGCTTTTCTTAGTCTTGTTAGCAAAAGATATAATTTCCCGATACCGATTGTTTTGGTTTTATGCGGTGTGGTAATTAGTGCTGTACCTGGGCTTCCGGTAATCGCTTTGAGTCCAGAAATAGTGTTTGTTATATTTCTTCCGCCTCTTTTGTATCATGCAGCATGGCATACCAGCTGGTCCGATTTTAAGCAGTCCATTCGTCCAATAACTTTTGCTGCTGTAGGTTTGGTCTTTTTTACTACAGGATTAGTTGCTGTTTTCGCTCATTGGCTTATTGATGATATGTCTTGGCCGTTAGCTTTTTTACTTGGTGCCATTGTTTCGCCACCAGATGCGGTTTCGGCAACTGCTATTACAAAAGGGTTAGGATTAAACCCAAGATTGATTGCTATTCTAGAAGGAGAAAGTTTGGTGAACGATGCTAGTGGTCTTGTGGCATATAAATATGCGCTTACGGCAATTACAGCAGGAAATTTTGTTTTGTGGCAAGCAGGGTTAAATTTTGTGCTTATGTCGGCTCTTGGTATCGCAATTGGTTTAGCTATCGGAGGTATAATGTATTATATTCATAAAAGATTTGTTTGCGATGATATTATCGAGGTGACGCTTACGTTATTGACGCCATTTGCATCTTATTTGCTTGCAGAACATTTTGAAGGTTCGGGAGTTTTGGCTGTGGTAACGACAGGTCTTTTTCTGGCTGCAAGATCGGGAACAATTTTTTCTCATGAAAGCCGAATTATGACGAATACGATTTGGGATGTTTTAAATAATATTCTGAATGGTTTGATCTTTATTTTAATCGGACTTCAGTTAAGACAAATTATTGCAGGAATTAGCAATTACTCTGGGAATTCGTTATTTATTTGGGGAGCTGTAATCAGTGTTGTGGTTATTTTAGTTCGTTTTTTATGGGTGATTCCAGCAACACTTCTGCCGAGAGTAATCAGTAAAAGGATTCGTGAAAAAGAAGCTTTTGATTATCGAAATATGATCATTTTTGGATGGTCGGGAATGCGTGGCGTGGTTTCTATGGCGGCAGCGTTGGCGCTTCCGTTGATGTTGAATAAAACAGAAGAATTTCCACTTCGAAATTTAATTATATACTTAGTTTTCTGTGTTATACTTTCAACTTTGGTTATACAAGGTCTTACGCTTCCATGGTTAATTAAAAAGCTGAAAATTGAACGTTATTCGATACTTGCAGAAGAATACAATATTCGAAATGTAATAGTTTCAGAAACTATTGCTCATATAGAAGATAATTTCTCCTTACTGAATGACGAATTGCTTCATAATATTAAAAGCAAATACGAAGTAAAATTCAATCGCCTTCAAAAGACAGAACTTCCAGCTAATTTCTTCGGAAATGGAAAACTTCTTGGCGGTGAAATTTTTAATGATTTCACTAAAATCCAAATCGATTTATTGAATGTAGAACGCGCAAAATTAGAATCGATGCATAAGTTTGGTTCTGTCAACGAAGAAATCTTTCGCAAAATAGAAAAAGAACTCGATTTGGAAGAAACCCGTTTGTGGATGGAAATGTACGAGGAAAATTAATGGTGAATTGTAAATGGTGAATTGTGAATGTCTTCTTTGCGTATAGAAAATAATTAATAATTCACCATTTACAATTCACCATTAAATAACCCCCATTTTCTGCATCAAAAATGTTGCGCTTTTATTTTTGCAGATTCCGTTTCGGAGTTTATAATCAAAATGCAAATCGTTGTTCTGAATCTCAACTTCAAAACATTGATTGGTCAAAATTTCTGGATATTCATTTGTAGTCAAACAAACTTCTATGTCATGAGTAGCAATTGCGCCAATGGCTTTTTTAGAAATTATCTTTTTCACTACTTCGATTGTTCCATTTCTTTTATCATCAGAGTTTGTGCCTCTTAAAATCTCATCTAATAAAACAAATGCAGGCTGATTTTCAAGTTCATCCATAATCTGTTTTAAACGTTTAATTTCAGCAAAAAAGTACGATTCAGAATCAGATAAAGAATCGGATAATCGCATTGAAACTAGCACTGGCAATGGATTTACTTTAGCTTCTGATGCACAAATAACTGATCCAATTCCACTCAATACCATATTAATGCCTAAACTTCTCAAAAAAGTACTTTTTCCTGACATGTTTGAACCAGTCAAAATCACAAAAGATTGTGGGTGAAATAGTGTGTCATTTCCAACTCTTGTCGTAGGATTGAGTAACGGATGGCTTAGATTTTTAAATTCGATTTTATAATCTGAATTGATTTCAGGAAAAACAAAATCTTCATTATTGTAGGCTAGATTAGCTAAACTATTTAAAGCTTCAATTTCGCCAATAATAGAAACCCAATGATTCATTTCAGAAGCGTAATCTTCTTTCCATTTTAATAATGCTTTTAAAACATGCAGATTGAATAAGAATGTTCCGTTGAATAAAGTAGCTGTTACAAAGTTATTTATCGTATCCATTCTTGAAAACAGCTCAGAAAGCTGTTTTAAATGTTGGCTTGCTTTCGCATTCTTGAAATTCAATTGTTCTTGTAAATGACGTAATTTTTTAGATTGGAAAGACTCACGTTCAATTTTTTCAATCAATAAACTGTATTGCTTTATGATGTTAGCGACATTATCAGCTTTTGCTATTTCCGATTGAATTCTCTTTACGGCTCTTCCCAAAACAATTAAATTAGCAATGAAGATATACGTTAAATAAGAAAGTATAATAGTTTTTGATGTAACAAAATAAGCTGCCAGAAACCCAAAAAATGTTAGAGGAAGAATAAATGATAATGCAACTAAAACTTTAGGCAATGAATTATTTGTAAAAGAAGTCCAATGTTTTATAGCTTCATAAGATTGTTTAGAATCTTGACTTATGATTGCTAAAGCCTGAAATTCCTGTCGCCAATCAATTTTGCTTTTTAATTCATTTACAGCTTCCTGATTTTCTAAAATTTCTGTTTCAGGCAGCGTATGAAGTAATAACTCAGCAAGCGTTTTTTTTCCAATAAAAGAAGCGGTTCTGTTTAGATTTTGAAACAAAGAGTGATCTCCAAAAATATCTAAATCGTAGGCATAAGGATGATGAAAATCAATAAACTCCGTGCCGTTTTCAAAAGGTGTTTTTTCTCTTTTTAAGAAAGCAATTTCATTTTTATTAATTTTTAAAAGCGTTTCTGCTAGCAATCTTTGAAATGATACTCGCGAATGTATTCTCATAAAAAAAATAAAACCAGCAAAAGATAAAACAGCTAGAATAACATAAAGTATTTGATCTGTCTTGATGTAATAAAACATAAAAAACAAGAAAAGAAAAATACTTAATAACCTCAAAAGGCTTATGCTGTTGTATTTTTTGTTGGTTTTATTATAGAGTTCTGAGTATTTTGCGACGTTGTCTGGATATGCTTTCATTCTATTATTTTGCTTGAAATACAAATATAGCTTTTAAGTCACAAAATCATCAATATTGTTGTTTAATCTTCGTGCATAACCAAAATCGGAATGGTCACTTCTTTGGCTATTTTTTTTGAAAAACTAGAGTCAAAAAGACTTTCAAAGAAAGAGCGTTTGTGCGTTATAGTCGTTAGAATATCAATGTCTTTATATAACACAAAGTCTAGGATGGTTTCTTTTACATCATCACTTGGCAGAACTAAAAACTCAACGTTTTCTCCAGCAAATTCTTTTTCGAATTCTTTTCTGGTTTCTTCTGAAACATCAGAATTAGATGTTCTTACATATAAACTTTTAACTTTAGCATCTGTTTTTTTTGCGATCTTCAGAACTTTTTTTAGTTCTTTTTTGTCTTTTTCTCGGTAGCGTGTCGTAAAACCAATTGTTTTTACCTTTTTGTATTTAGCATCGATCGGAATGCATAAAACAGGAACTTCAACTCCAGAAATCACAGATTCGGTATTAGAACCCGTGAAGAATTTTGTCCAGTCTGAAGCGCTGTTGGTTCCCATAATAACAAAATCGACTTGATCTTCTTCGACTGCGTTTTTAAGATTATAGATAAGATCACCATCCATTAAACGGTGTTTGATCACAATATCTTCTAGATTACGTTCAGCAGCAATAGTTCGTAGTTTCGGAATTTCATCTTTAAACGTTTCAAATTTTGCTAGCTCGATTGAACTATATATAGAAGCATAATTCTCTGGAAAGAATTGGCTGTCGTAAACAGGAATCTCGAATGTATGAAGTAAGATCAATTCGGCGTTTACAACTTTAGCAAATTCTAAAGCATGAACAAATGCATTGGTAGCAGCGTCAGAGAAATCGGTTGGAAATAATATCTTTTTCATCGTATTTAAGATTAAGGTTTGTCTCTCAAATTTACTCATTCTAGAAAGAAAACAACCTGATATTTATCAGTATTTTAACACTTAATGATTTATTAATCTTAATTAGTCGGAAGATTTCTTGTTCGAGTGGAGTAACATTACCAAAGAAAAGAATTTGAGCGTTTTTTTATACCTTTGCAGCATGATAAATCAAGATTCAATAGTTGCTTTAGCTACGCCTTCGGGAGCTGGAGCTATCGCCATAATTCGTATTTCTGGAGCAGAGGCTATTACAATTGGTAATTCGGTTTTTAAATCTATTAAAAACAAAGATTTGACCAAGCAGAAAACGCATACTCTTCACTTGGGACATATTGTAGACGGAAGCAAAACACTAGACGAAGTGTTGGTTTCTGTTTTTAAAGGCCCAAATTCTTATACAGGAGAAGATACGATTGAAATTTCTTGTCACGGATCGACTTATATTCAGCAGCAGATTATTCAGTTATTGCTTCGAAATGGATGTAGAATGGCCGATGCTGGTGAATTTACGTTGAGAGCTTTCTTAAACGGAAAACTGGATTTATCGCAGGCAGAAGCGGTGGCAGATTTGATTTCGTCAGATAATGAAGCTTCTCACCAAATTGCAATGCAGCAAATGCGCGGCGGATTCAGTAATGAAATTGCAAAATTGCGAGAAGAACTATTAAATTTTGCTTCTTTAATTGAATTGGAATTAGATTTTGCAGAAGAAGATGTGGAGTTTGCAGATAGAACGCAATTTCATGAATTATTAAATAGAATTGAATTTGTTTTAAAACGTTTGATTGATTCGTTTGCTGTTGGAAATGTGATTAAAAACGGAATTCCGGTTGCGATTGTTGGTGAGCCGAATGTGGGAAAATCGACATTATTGAATGCTTTATTAAACGAAGAACGTGCCATTGTTTCTGACATTGCCGGAACTACGCGCGATACTATTGAAGATGAATTAGTAATTGGCGGAATCGGATTTAGATTTATTGATACAGCTGGAATTCGTGATACGAAAGATGTTGTAGAAAGCATTGGAATCAAGAAAACATTCGAAAAAATCGATCAAGCTCAAGTCGTAATTTATTTATTTGACGGATTAAAGTTCCAAACATCAAGTTCAGAATTTGTAAATGAAATTGAACAGATTAAGAATAAATATCCGTTAAAACCACTGCTTATTGTGGTGAATAAAAAAGACATTCTATCTGCTGATGAAGTAGCTAATATTACCAATCAGTTAGAAAACTTAAATGCAAAACTGCTATTAATTTCTGCGAAAGAAAAAATAGGAGTGGAAGATTTAAAGAATGAATTGTTGTCTTTTGTGAATACAGGAGCCCTTCGCAATAATGAAACTATTGTGACCAATACAAGACATTATGATTCTTTATTGAAAGCTTTAGACGAAATTCAGAAAGTAAAATTCGGTTTAGAATCGGGTCTTTCAAGCGATCTTATGGCGCTAGATATTCGCGAAGCTTTATATCAATTTGGGTTGATTACTGGACAGGTTTCAAATGATGAATTGTTGGGGAATATTTTTGCTAATTTCTGCATCGGCAAGTAGAAGGGCACAAAGAAACGCAAAGCAAAAAATAACAAAAAGAGTTAAGGTGTTGGTAATTAACATTTTGACTCTTTTTTTATCCGATTTTATTTTTGAATATTTGGTATTGCTTTGCGTAAATCTGTACCTTATTTGTACCTCGGATTTCGAGGTACAAATTTTGTGACAAAACGGGATGAATGATGGCACAAATGTACATTTTGCTGAGTTTTCTAGAGATCGGATTTCTGGAAAAGAAATTAGCAAAAATATCATTTTAGAGCATATCGTTTGTCTTGTGCCCCTATATTTTGGCAAGACAGATTCCAGTGTTTGGAAAGTAATTGTGGAAGTTCTAAGGACATTTAAGTGCAGTAGGAAACTTAAATTTAAAAATTATGGGTTCAAACATTAGGATTGCCAAAATCTGTCAGTTCTGTAATAGTGAATTTACAGCAAAGACAATTAAAACAAAATTTTGCTCACTAGCCTGCGGAAGCAAGAATTACAAAAAAAGAAACAGCGAAAAAAGGAAAGAGGCCAGAGGGCAAAAAATGGAATCCATGCGTAATGGTGGCATCGAGAAGCTGGAAAAACTTGAAATTTTCACTATTGACCAGGCAAGTCTGCTTATGGGCATAAGCAGGAGAACACTTTACAGGGTAATTTCAAGGAATGAAATTGCCATTAGAAAAGTTGGAGCCAAGACTTTCATAAATCGTCCAGAAATCGATAAATTTTTTGAAAGGCTTTACGAAAGCAGAAAAAATGAAGAAACTGTTCAGAGATTTCCAGGAATTGAACACTGCTATACAATTTCTGAAATACAGAAGAAGCTGAATATTTCTCCTGCGGCTTTGTACGGCATTTTGTTAAGAGCAAAGATTGAAAAGTACAATGTGGGCAGGTTTGTATATGTTTCCAAAAGAGATATAGAATTATTATTTAACATTCAGAGCCATGAGTAAGAGTATTGTTACACTTAGAAAGAAAGCTATTTCTCAAGGAAGAATGTCTCTATATTTGGATTTCTATCCTCCCGTGTGGGATTCAAGAGCAAATGACTATACGAGACGCGAGTTTTTGAAACTGTATATCTATCAGAAACCGGCAGATCAGTATCAGAAGCTGTCCAATTCTGAAAATCTGCATACGGCGGAATTAATACGAGCAAGAAGACAGAATGAAATCAACAAATCGGAAATCTATTCTCCATTTGAAAAAGAGCAGCTGCAGATTCAGGCTCGAGGAAATGAATCATTTCTCCAATATTATAAAAAGCTCGGAGAGAAAAAAACAGGAAATAATCTATCGATATGGAACTGCGCCATAGCGCACTTTGAAGCATTTTTAAATGGAAATGATCTGCTGTTTAAGGATGTTACGGTTACAGTTATTGAGGACTTCAGGGATTATCTTCTCAAAGCGAGGAGCATGAGAAAGAATAATAAGCAGATTTCTCGCAATACGGCGCTTTCCTATTACAATAAAATAAAAACAACTCTAAAAGGGGCGTATAAAGAAGATAAATTAAGAACAGACATTAACTCAAAAATTGGATCTATAAAAGAAATGGAATCCCAGCGCAATTTTATGACTATTGAAGAGACCCGAAAACTTTTTTCGACCCCCTGTCCAAATTCCTTAGTGCGTAAAATTTCGATGTTTTCGGTATTGACAGGAATACGTTATGTAGATATTGCGAAGCTGCTCTGGTCTGAGATCCATTACATTGAGAATGATGGCTACTATATCATATTCCGCCAGAAAAAAACTCAAGGGGCAGAAACAATGCCGATTTCCGATGAAGCTTTTTCACTGCTTGGAAAAAGAAAAGGGGAAAAGGAACTGGTGTTTAAAGGATTAAATAAATGGGATGTAGACCGGGTGCTTCCAGTATGGGTAGCATTGTCTGGAATTAATAAGCATATTACCTTTCATAGCTTTAGGCATACCTATGCTACGCTCCAGCTGACTGCGGGAACCGATATTTTTACCATTTCAAAAATGTTAGGGCACAGGAGCGTTAAAACCACGCAGATTTATGCAAAAGTGATCGACCAGAAAAAAAGGGATGCGGCAAATAGAATATCATTAGGATAATATTTAGAAATAAAACAAGCCTTATTGATTACTAAGGCTTGTTTTTCTTATGCATTAGTGGATGGAATGGCCACTTAAGAAGCAGTCAGCACTATGTTAATTATAAGTAAAATACCTGATTTTAACATAGGGGAGAAATGTGTATCTGATCTAAATAATTATATTTGATTTAAGAAATATACTAAAAACAAATCTAACAGATCTTTTACAATGGAAAAAGCTATACAATTAAAGGTAAGAAAAGATTTGGATGCACATCAGCAGCATACGATCCTGAAGCTAAAAGGCAGCCTGATTTCAAAAGGGTACACCGAGATCATACATATCCTGGATCAGGACGAAGAGTTCCACATCAATAGCTTTGAAACGGACAAAGAGAAACGCAATGAAGTCCAGCAGTACATTGCAGCCTTCATCGATCAGGAAAACCTGATGGACACCATCAGCATGAAATAATAAGAAAATCTTAAAAAAAAATCAAAGCCCGCCGGCTGTCAGGACTTCGGGCTTTTGGTTTTGATTTTATTGCATAAAAAGAGCCGACAATTTATCGGCTTTTCTTTTTGTTTTTTTCGTTATCCTGTCCCGACGCAGAAGGATTCCCGCGGCTATGATTTTGAAAAGCCTGATTTTATTGTGAAATATGCCGGCTGTTAAAATAATTCAGGACATTATATATTGATAATTCTTCACCAGTTCTGTGTGGGGGCAATAAAGTATCGATTAGACGGAATTTTAGACGGCAGTTTGCTCTTCGGAAACTGCTTTTTCAGAAGCTGCTTCTGCAATAATTTCGCCAGCTGCTTCTTCTATAGGCGCTTCTTGATCAGTTGTCTGCGAAGTTGCTTTTTTCATTAGAATATAAAATTCTTTCAAGTGCCACCATGCCGGACAGCGGTCGACAGGGCCGTTAAAGTTTCTGATGCCGATGTAGCAGCTCTTCAGGAAAAGCTGCGTATCGGAGATGTATGCCCATTCGGTCCACTTCGCTTCCTTGGGTGGAGGACTGCTTTCAAAATGGCGTTTGATGTCTTCGTAATTCATGCGGCAAATTTAGGCAAAAACCAGACGAAAGGCAAGAATGGCTGCGGTGTTTACGGCTTAATTCGATTGTATCTGCATGCTTTTTAATCCACTGTTTTGGAATCCAGCCGATTGCACTTTCACGTTTTTTAGCCATGCTTTTTTGCTCTGTCTGATGATCCGTTTAGTGCTGTTTGGGCATGTCCCTTCCGCATAAGCCTTTTTCAGCGGAGAAGCCCTTTGAGTTTAATCACATCACAAAGTTCGGGCACAGGAGGGCGGTTCGTCCGCAAAAAATTCCCCCATAAATGCAGGACATCCGTCCTGCTTTATTGCGTTGCTTTTTGCGCTCGCTTTCCTCTGCCCGATGCAGGTGCTGTTATTAATCTTAAATAGTAAAAGCCATGAAAGCACAACAAGTCAGCAGCTGGAAAATCGTAGCGGAAATAGATCTGATCTATAGAGCAAAAGTGAAGAGCTCCAAGAGGCCCAAGATCACATCCTCCAAATCCGCCTATGCCATCCTGATGGACTGCTGGGATCCCGACAAGATAGAATTCATCGAGCAGTTCAAAGTCCTGCTGCTCAATCAGGCCAACAAGGTGCTTGGCGTTTACCAGGTATCCTCTGGAGGCATTGCAGGAACTGTAGTGGACATCAGACTGTTGTTTGCCTCTGCGCTTAAAGCCAATGCAGTGGGCATCATTATCTCCCATAACCATCCATCGGGAAAGGCCGCTCCTTCAGAGGCAGACAAAGCCATTACCAGAAAGATCAAGACCGCTGGTGAGCTGCTGGACATCAAGCTGCTGGACCATCTGATCGTTACCGAGCAGAAGTACTACTCCTTTTTGGATGAAGGCGCCTTATAGGTGCCTTTTTTTGTTCTTATATTTTTAATATGAATATTAATGCAGTGATGGCAGTCCGTCATGATAAATCTTATAATCCTGTAAAGGCTGGGAAAGATTCTATAAGTCTTAAATTGCTTTATTGCCGTAAATTTGTCTTGATATTGGTAATGCTGCCGTTTAAATCAGTCAGAAAATAACAGGGGACCGGCGGGGTTCGTCTGGAGGTTCTGCCCCAAATGATTTAGTTAGTTGCCACATACCATTTCAGGCAACCGCCGGCCGCCGAAAACTCCTTTTTTTAAGGGAGTTTTTTCGTTTGGGATGGATACTCCCATCAAGTGCTAAAAGCATATGGTAAGAGCATCTTCAATGTCAAGAATTTCATAATCGGCATTTTGCCTGTTGCAGAATATGATTTTGTCATCATACATGTGGTAGTGCTTATAGGCAGGCTCCACAAGGATTTCATTTTTCGAATTGATGAGCCCCCAGAGTCCGTCCTTGGCGCACCAGACTCCGTCTTCCTGTTCGCCCTGATAATAGTACATCAGCCCAGTGGGGTTGATAAGAAATAAATCATCCTTAAGGGTATGGGTAATCCAGTTGCATTCAACTGGGATGACAAGTTTTCCCTCATGGTCAAAGACGCCCCATTTTCCTCCATCCAGCGTATAGTAGCATTCGGCGCCTTGGGCCTCTTCCGATTCATAGTCTCGGCCTATGGCAGGATTTTTTTGTTCATAAACCAGAATAAATTTTTTGCCTTTTAAAATCAGATCGTAAACGGGCGGAATTATAGTTTTGAAGCTTTGGTCCAGGAGCCCCTGCCTGCCGATCATAGAGGTATGGTCGACATATTCGCCGTAGAATGATCCGATGTCATAAACGGTATAGTGCGAAGGGCTGTTTGCAAAATTTATAAGCCCGTATTCAAGTTTTTGGAGCAGCATGCCTTTCTGGTCGTAGATCCAATAAACGCTTCCTTCCGTATTTTCATCTTCCTTTTCAATTTTTCTATTGATCTGTTCTCTGGCTTTGAAGATCTTCAGGGTTTTATTATACTCGATTTCTCTGAACTTTAAGGGAATGATGATTTCAAATTTGGAATCAAGTATGCCCGCATAATCATCGATTGTGGCCAGATAGCTGTCTTCGTTGATGTCATTTAGGGAATCGTATCGCGCTGGAATAAGGATCTCAAAATTTTCATCGAGCACTCCGGCTCTGGTGGTCTTATAGCCGTCTGGCTGATCCCTGAGCCCACTGTAAAAAAGCACGTTTCTTTTCGTCTGGGACTGGTAGACAGAATAGTATTTATGGGTGTCGATAAGAACTTCCGCCGTTTCCGAAACTTTAATCACTCTTGTCTTCTCTCCCTGATGCCTATAGATATTCAGCACAACGAATCCCCTGGTATCGCGAAATCCAAAGAACTCACCATATTTCAGGTTCAGTGTGCTGCAGATGAGATCAAAAATGTCTCTGGTCTGCTGCATTTCAGCCTGTCTTTCTTCAAATCCTTTTAATTCTTCCGCGGTCATATTTATTTATTAGCTTGTTCAAAAATAGCATAAAAATTATAATGTTTTTAAAGCAATGCATAAGTGAAACATAGCAATAAAAAAGCCGCTAAACTTTTCTGTTGGCGGCTTTTCTTTCTGTTCTTCTAGTGTTTTTTTTCCGCACCAAGACGGGCCAGTTTTTCATTGAGTTCTGCAAGTCCGGCTCTTGCCAGGCAGTCGGCGGAAAGCTGTCTTAATTCGGCGATGCTTTCCTCTGCCGTGCGCTTTAAAAGCACCGACGGGTCGCTGTCGTTTTCAAGCAGTCCGCGCTCAATTACATGGTGCAGAAGCAGCACGTTTTTTCGTGAAATCTTCAGATCAATCCTCACCGGTTCGCTCATGCCCGGAGAACTCATTATGGTGTCAAAAACCAGGGCAGCATCATTTTCTGTAAGCATAATTTCTACGTTTTAAATTAATAATCAGCTGCTCCAAAGATAGGCAGAAGCGCTTAAAACACCCCGTTCAAAATATGGTCGGGATGGGAGGAATCCGCACGACTTTTCTAATTTCGCGCTGGAGAGTTACCGAAAGAGGTCTTTTTTGGCTTTTGAGCTTTGAGGAAGCTCAAGGACTGCGGCGTTCCTGCAGTCGGCCAGATGTCCGTTTGTTTAACAAACGAATCTGGCTGCCCTGTGCTCGGAACTCGCGGCAGTGAAACTCAAAAGGAGGATTGTTTGAAGAAATGAAAGGGAAGCAAAATGGAGAAAGAGATTTTAAACAGAACCCGAATTGCGGCGGTGCGCTTTACAGCTGCTGAATACAACATGCTTGAGAGAAGGTTCAAGACAACCGCCTGTAGGCAGATGAGCGAATACCTCAGAAGCTGCCTGCTGAATAAACCAGTTATAGTCAAGCATCGGGATGTTTCACTGGATGAATTCATGCTCGAGTTCATCCGTCTTAGAAAGGAGCTCTCCGCCCTTGGAAACAACTTCAACCAGAGTGTCAGAAGGCTCCATGCCCTGCAGCATAATGCCGAATTCAGGCGCTGGATTTCAGAGACTGAATCGCAGCGGGAAAGGCTATTGGCACAGACCGAGTCCATTGTAAAAATGACCGAAAAAATAGCACGGAAATGGTTGCAGTCATAAAGACCGGACATTCAGTGCAGAGTATCTTCCGGTACAATGAAAACAAGGTGAAGCAGGGCGCCGCCAAGTGCATCGGAGAAGGCAATTATCCGGCCGCTGTAAAGGATCTCAATTCCTCCATGAAACTCAACCGCCTGCTGCATCAGAACGCCCTGAACGGGAATGTCAGACGTAACAGCGTGCACATTTCGCTGAACTTCCATCCGCGTGAGAATTATTCCGCCGAAAAGCTCATGAGGATAGCAGATGCCTATATGGAAAAGATAGGTTTTGCAGAGCAGCCCTATCTGGTCTACCAGCATCATGATGCAGGGCACCCGCACATCCATCTGGTCTCTATAAAAGTAAGGGAGGACGGTTCTAGGATCGACATGCAGAACATCGGAAAGAACCAGTCGGAGAAAGCCAGAAAAGAGATTGAAAAGCAGTTCAATCTGGTGAGGGCGGAAGGGAGAAAATCGGAGGATATGCCGCTGATAAAACCTGTTGCAGTAAGCAGGGTTTGCTATGGCAGGATGGAGTCCAAAAAAGCCATGTCAGGAGTGCTACAATCGGTGCTTTTGAATTATAGATACACTTCCCTGGCGGAGCTCAATGCAGTGCTGCAGCTCTATAACATCAGGGCGGATAGGGGAAGTGAAGATTCTAGAATCTTTAAGGCGGGAGGGCTCTTATACCGAATGCTGGATAAGAGAGGGGAAGCTATTGGTGTTCCGATAAAAGCGAGCGATTTTGCAATGAAGCCTACCCTTGCTTTTCTGGAAGGGCGTTATGCCTTGAACAGCGGGGAAAATGCATTTGAAAAAAAGCGGATCCGCAGCGCAGCTGATGCCGTTTTTTTAAGCAGGGATGTGGATATGGAAAAACTGGTTTCCGCCCTTCAGAAAGAGGGGATTGACGCTGTTCTGCGGAAGAGCGGTCAGGGGCAGCTCTACGGAATAACCTATGTGGACCATGTCACCAAGTGCGTCTTAAACGGCAGCGCTTTGGGGAAAAACTACAGCGCGAAAGGCATGATGGAACGCTGCGGACACGGTGCTGCAGTGAAAGTGAAGGCAGGAGGGGAAACCGTCTTGGAAACCGAATATAAGCGATGCAGGCAGATAGCCATGATGGGAGATTCAGAAAGCATTTCAGATGGCATTTTTACAAAAGGGCTTCAGGAGCTTTTCAAACCCGAATGGCAGCCTGACAATGTTCCCGCGTCATTAAAGCGAAAGCGCCGGAGAAGAAAGAAAAGGGGAAGTTCGGATCTGAATTGAAAAGAAATTAATCACACTAAAATAGTGCAGCCATGCAGACGGGAGAAAATGAACAGGCGCTGAGAAAAATAGTGGACATGACAAGGCTCATTAGCATCATCCTGCTGATTGGGCATTGCTATTATTATTGTTATGGGGCTTTTAAATTATGGAATCTTGCATCAGGGTTCGGAGATAAGGTTCTGGCATCGGTATGCCGGACGGGACTGTTTGATAATTTTTATATTTCCAAGCTTGCCGTGCTGGGGTTTCTTTTGATTTCGCTTTTGGGGGCAAAAGGAAGAAAGGATGAGAAGCTGCAGTTCAGAACAGCGCTCTATAAAATGGTTTCAGGAGGGGTGCTGTATTTTTCAAGCGGGCTTTTGCTGCTGTTTTCTGCTGATGAGGTTATGGCTGCGTTGAGCTATATGATGGTTACGGCTTTGGGATTTCTGCTCATGCTCTCAGGCGGCACGCTGCTGTCCAGACTGATTAGAAACAGGCTGGCTTCGGGTGATGTCTTCAACAGTGAGAACGAAACCTTTCCGCAGGAGGAGAGGCTGCTGGAAAACGAATATTCGATCAATCTGCCGGCGCAGTATCATCTTAAAAACAAGATCCGCTCGAGCTGGATCAACATCATAAATCCCTTCCGCGGACTGATGGTTCTGGGAACGCCCGGCTCGGGGAAATCATACTTTGTCATCCGCCATGTCATCACCCAGCATATCGCAAAAGGCTTCAGCATGTTTGTCTATGACTTCAAGTACGATGATCTGTCTAAGATTGCCTACAATGCCTTTGAGAAATACAGGCATGCCTATGCTGTTATGCCCAAATGCTACTTCATCAATTTCGACAGCATCATGCACCGCTGCAATCCTCTGGATCCAGAGAGCATGGAGGACATCACTGACGCCTCAGAGTCCGCCAGGACAATTCTGATGGGGCTTAACCGCGAGTGGATCAAAAGGCAGGGGGACTTTTTTGTGGAGTCTCCGATCAATTTTCTTTCGGCCGTGATCTGGTATCTCAGAAGGTATAAGGGCGGGGAGTTCTGCACCCTGCCGCATGTGATCGAGCTCATGCAGACCGATTACGACAGCCTCTTTACCCTGCTTCGGACCGATAAGGAAATAGAGGCGCTGATCAATCCCTTTGTCAGCGCCTATCTCAACGATGCCATGGACCAGTTGGAGGGGCAGATCGCCTCGGCGAAGATTGCCATGGCAAGGCTGTCTTCGCCGCAGCTGTATTATGTGCTTTCGGGAAATGATTTCACATTGGATATCAATAATCCCGAGGAGCCGAAGATCGTCTGCATGGGAAACAACCCCCAGAAGCTGCAGATCTACGGAGCGGTACTGTCTCTTTATGTGAACCGTCTGATCAAGCTTGTAAACAAGAAAGGGAAGCTCAAATCGAGCCTCATATTTGACGAGTTCCCGACCATCTATCTCAACAATATGGACAGCCTGATTGCAACGGCAAGAAGCAACAGGGTCAGCACGTGCCTGGGTGTGCAGGACTTCAGCCAGCTCAGAAAAGACTATGGGCGCGAGCAGGCCGATGTGATTATGAACATCACAGGAAACATCATCTCGGGACAGGTCACAGGGGACACCGCCAAGCAGCTTTCCGAGCGTTTCGGCAAGATCATGCAGGACAGGGAAAGCATTTCCATTAACAGCTCGGATACTTCCGTCAGCCGTTCCAGACAGCTGGATTCGGCTGTGCCGCCTTCGAAGATTTCATCTTTGAGTTCGGGGGAATTTGTGGGCATGGTGGCAGATAATCCAGACTGCAAAATAGAGCTCAAGACTTTCCATTGCTCGATTGTAAATGATCATGGCGCACTTCGTAAAGAGGAGCAAGGCTATAAAGAAATACCGCCGGTTAGAAAACTCGATAACGCGATGATCCAGCAGAACTTCGCGCAGATTAAAAGGGATGTGCGGGAGATCATCTATACCGAGATGGATAGGCTTCTGAATGATCCGGCGCTGAAGCATCTGGTGGTGAAGAAGAAAAGGTGAAAGGTTTTATATTAATTTTTAGGGCAGGCGCCTGGGAATGCTTTTTTACGTGTGTTAGTTTATCAAAGAGGTGGCATAGCTATCAAGGTAAATTACAGCTGAATTAAGAAAAAAAGCTTCAGAGGTATCTGAAGCTTTGCTTTATTCGGGAACAGCACTCGAACCGCTGTTTTTTTTAGCTGATGATCTTAAAATGCTGCGCTAAAGCTTTTTTTTCTTAGTTTTCATTTAGATTGTTTCTTTTTTATTATTTTTTCTATTCTTCTTTTTTAGAGTGTTTTAAGTGATTCGGTTTTTTTATATTTTTATTTTGGCCAGCGGTCAGCGTGCTTAAGAGGTTTTTGCAGCCTGTTTGAAAAATTAGCGATTTGTTTGCGGAATGCTATTTGATTGTCAGCATTTTTTTGTACATTGGATGTGTTTCATGATAAGAGCCAATTGCACTGCATTAAGTCGTTGGCTCTTTCTTTCTTTCTTTCTTTCTTTCTTTCTTTCTTTCTTTCTTTCTTATGTTATAAATTTAAATTTCTCTTTTAGATTGCATTTCATATTGTTTTTTCCCCCAATGAAGGAGATGCCCATGAGGCTGCTGATTTTATTGGATGGATTATTTTATTATCCATATCCCCAATCTCATGAATGCAGAAATGCGCGCTTGCAAAGCAATATGGCATTTTGCCCAATGGGATAAGCGCCTTAAAGCAAGTGGCGGGAGATTGTATGTTTTGCCTTGTCCAAACGGCATGGATGGGCAGAGAAGCATTCTTGATTCAGAGAGTTTGCGAACCGATGGATCTCTATTCTGTCGGGTGTGAAACTCTGCTTATCCAGCTGTTCTGAAGCTGGAGCCTGAAGGAGAGATCAACGGGAAGGAACTGCAGTTTTTTTAGAAATGCCGCTGTTTTGCTTCTTGAATCAGAACAGCCGCCCATAAAAAACAGCTCTTCTTTTTTCTCTTCCTGCCCATTGATGCGGTCTGATCGGAAAGGCGCCGCATTGAAAAGCTTTACCATATGGGCGGCAGGAAGCAGTGATGCCGTGTTTTGGTAGGCCATGGCTTTGGCGATTCCCGTGTGAAGGGCTTGCGCGTCAGAAATGAGGCCGCTGGCGTGCAGTACGGTTTTTCCTGACATGTCAGGAAGCTTTTGGATTGTGTCTTCCAGATTTTCCTTGGGCAGGAAAAGCACGATCAGGCTGGGGGCCGCCGCCTGATCAAGAGAGCCCAAGCGGACATCTGTTCCCATTTTTTCGATGCAGTCCCTTATAAGGCTGCCGCCTTTGGGATTGTTTATAATGACCCTAAAGCCTGCCTGGGATGCCCTGCCTGCTAAATCAATGGTCAGGCTGCTTATGCCTATGATTCCAATTTCCATAATTTTCTTCTTTTAGTGGCTCTATAAAATATAAATTTGATGCTGTCAGATAAAGCGGCGGAAAATATGATCTGGGGCGAGAGTTTCCATATTTAAAATTATAGCAATCATTTAATATGCGCTCAGGTGTTTTTACGGGTTTTAGATGTCAGTCAGTTTTCTTTTAGATTGTTTTTCTTCTTCTTCTTCTTCTTCTTCTTTTAAAATAGTTTTTTTTGATTTTGGCCGGCGATGGGGGAGTTGGGAAAAAAGTGCGGTTGATTTTACCGGCAGATATATTTTTACAGCTATTTGATGGCAGATGGTTTATTAAGATTGGTGCGAGGTGGTTCAAGTCCAATTCGCGCCGCAAGGTAAAAGGCCTATCCTTTTTGAAGATAGGCTTTTTTTATGTCTAATTTCTATAATAATGAAGTTTTGCCTTATAAAGAATGATTCGCCAATTTTTCTTGATTTATGTTTAAGATCTTATAAAACCTCGATGAAATGCAATATTTTTCGTTTAAGCGGCAAACATGTAGGATTTTTTTGTATTTTAGTGTGATGAAAATATATATAACTGAAGATGAGCGTGTTCGTTTTTTTTTTTGAAGATGCTTCTTTTTTTGAGAAACTATAGATAAAGAAAATTATTCGAATATATATATATATATCAGGAAATGCCGGAGAACTTAAGTTGGCTATAGATTTGGCCCTGCTCAATGTATGAAAAAAAACGCCGCTACTGCTGAAGGCTCACTTTTTGGCGGCAGAAATGAAAACGGATCTTTTCCTGACTAAAAATAAGGCGCTAAAAGGAGCATGCTTCGAAAATTATGCTTGATAGCCTGAAAAAGCAGTAATACGCTAAAACGGCCTTGAAGAGATTTATAACTTAATTCAAATCAGTCAAACTAAAAGTGATTTAAATGAAAACAGCCGCCATTTTATTTGAAGAAAATTCTTTCAAGAAAGAATTCAATAATGATAGTTTAGATTTCGCTGACTGCGACCTGGTTTTAGGCTTTGGCTCAAGGGATTTATTGGCAGATGGAAAAATTTTCACCCAGTTGAGGAAGAGATTCCCATCTTCGGAATTGGTCTTATGCTCTTCAGCCGGTGAAATTTATGGGAACGAAGTGCTGGACAATACCATAAGCCTCACAGCAATTAAATTTTCTTCGACTCAAATTAAGACCTGCGAAGTTGATATAGCAGATTTTGAGAATAGTTTTCAGGCAGGTTCTTCGCTGATAAGGAAGTTTAGCCAGAATCGTTTAAAATTGGTTCTCATACTTTCCGATGGAGGAAAGGTGAATGGGAGCGAGCTGGCAAACGGAATGAATTCGGTGAAAGAGGAGCAGGTGCTAATTGTAGGCGGTCTGGCTGGCGATGGAGCAAAATTTGAAAAAACAATCGTCGGGTTGAATAGAATGCCGGAACAGGGTAAGATAATAGCCATCGGATTCTATGGCGAGAAACTCTTGGTTTCACATGGCTCATTAGGGGGATGGGAAAGTTTCGGGCTCGAGAGGCTGGTTACAAAAGCGGAAGGGAATGTTCTATATGAAATCGACGGGAGAAACGTATTGGATCTCTACAAAATTTATTTAGGGAAATATGCTGAAGAATTGCCGGGTTCGGCACTTCTTTTTCCACTGTCAATTAAAATTGACGGGACAGATGAGCCTATTGTTAGAACCATCCTGTCAATAGATGAGAAAAATCAAACCATGACTTTTGCGGGCGATGTTCCGACAGGCAGCAGGGTGCGGTTCATGAAAGCTAATTTTGACCGCCTTATAGATGCGGCAAGTGAAGCCGCTTTGTCCTGTCTGCAGGTTAATAGCTTTAATCCTAAGCTGGCTCTTTTAATCAGCTGCGTCGGCAGAAAATTAATTTTGGGATCCAGAATCGATGAAGAAGTTGAAGCGGTGTCAGAGATTTTTGGCAATACCGCTATTGCAGGATTTTATTCATATGGGGAAATTTCTCCCTTAAAGCCATTTGGAGACTGCATACTGCATAATCAGACCATGACCATAACCTGCATTAATGAAATGAATTAGCTATGGAGCTTCATAAACTTTTGCAGAGGCAGATAAATAAAAATCTGCCTGCCGAGCTGCAGGACAATCCATCTTTCCAATCCTTTATAAAGTCGGTTAATGATTCGTATTTATCTTTCGAAAGGGATAAGGACCTAATGGATCATTCTTTCCAGGAAAGCGAAAAGGAGTATAACGAGGTGCATCAGAATTTAAGAAATGAGTACAATTTAAAACAGCTGTCAATTCTAAATTTGTATAAAAGCCTAAATGAGCTGGACCAGAGGTATGTATCTATTAAAGAAGATGAAAAGAACGATCTTCTTTTTATTTCAAAATATTTAGGTGAGGAGATTGCAAAAAGAAAGGAAACGGAGAAAAAATTAGTGCAGACCGCACAGTTTTTAAAGGCATTATTGGAAAACCTGCAGTCGGGAATTTTAGTTGAGGACAGCAGCGGCACCATTTTGTTTGTTAACCAGCATTTATGCGATATGCGCGGCATTAAGGCTCTGCCTGATGAAATGATTGGGAAAAAGTCCAGTGAATATATAGATGATGCCCAGCTGCTGTTTAAAGACGCAGAAGCCTACAGAAGGAGGATAGATGAAATTTTGCTTCGCAAAGAAATTGTCACCGGAGAAATACTTGAAACAGTGGACAACCGCTTTTTTGAGCGCGATTACATACCCATAATGATGGAGAATGAATGCATTGGCGATCTCTGGAAATCCAACGATGTGACGCAGAGCACAAAGAGCAAAAATCTGCTCAAACAGAGCGAGGAGCGCAACCGCATTATCATGAACTCGTCGCTCAATGCGATAGTGACCATTGATACATCGGGAAAAATAACTTTTTGGAACAGCCAGGCAGAGATTATTTTTGGATGGAGGAAGGAAGAGGTTTTAGGCAAAACATTAAATGATACCATAATACCTAAACGGCACAGCCAAGAGCATGTAAGAGGCTTAAAGCGTTATCTCGCGGCAGGTGATGGCCCTGTCTTAAATAAACAGATTGAGCTTCCCGCATTACATAAGGCCGGATATGAGTTTCCCGTGGAAGTTTCGATAATACCCTTAGAACAGAACGGGGAGGTTTTCTTCTGCTCTTTCATGCAGGATATTTCTGAAAGGAAAAAAACGGAATCCAAATTAAAGCTTCAAGAGGAGAAGTATCGAAATATTATAGCCAATATGAATCTGGGGCTGATAGAAGTCGATAATGATGACGTGATCAGATATGCCAATCAAAGTTTTGCCGATATGTCAGGGTTTGAAGGCAAGGAGCTAATCGGCTTAAGGGCTTCCGAAACTTTTGCATTCGGCGATAATATAGAAAAATTGGAAGCTAAAAAAAAATTAAGGGAAAAAGGCGTATCGGATGTTTATCAGATGCCTGTGAGAAATAAAGGAGGAGAGCTCAGGTGGTGGGCAATAGGTGGAGCGCCCAATTACGATGACAAAGGGAATCTGGTTGGATCAATCGGCATTCATTTGGATATTACCGAGCAGAAGCAGATGGAGATTGAACTTGAGAAGGAAAAAATGAAGGCCGAACGCGCCTCAAAGGCTAAAGAGGCTTTTTTAGCCAATATGAGCCATGAAATAAGAACGCCGCTAAATGGCATAATCGGCTTTTTGAGAGAGCTGCAAAGGCAGCCGCTGACCGATCTGCAGAAAAAATATGTGGAAAACAGCGCTGTAGCATCCAAACATCTGCTGTCTATCATAAACAATATTCTTGATATCTCAAAAATCGAAGCAGGCGAGATGTCGCTGGAAATAGAAGACTTTGTTTTTGAGAAGGTGATCGCAAATGTCGCCAATGTGCTTGGGCCATTGGCAAAGAAAAAGGGGCTGAAGTTAAGCAGGCAGATTTCCAAAGATGTCCACAAAATACTCAAAGGCGATATATTAAGGCTCGAGCAGATACTGTTTAACCTGATCGGAAACTCCTTAAAATTTACCAGCAGGGGAGGAATAACCCTAAAATGCGAAGTGCTGAAGGATGCTGAAAATTTTCAAAGCCTGGAAATAGCGGTAATCGATACGGGAATAGGAATGGAACAGAGTTTTGCAGAGAAAATATTCAATAAATTCTCTCAAGAAGACAAAGCGGCTAACCGGAAATTTGGCGGAACCGGACTGGGAATGGCCATTACAAAAGAGCTGATTCAGCTCATGAAAGGCGAAATTAAGGTTAAAAGCAGAAAGGGGGAAGGCACAGAGATCAGTTTTGTAATTGATTTGGAAAAGGGGAATATCAATGCCATCAGAAAGGCCGAAAATGAAATCAATGTCGACATTTCCGGCATAAGCGTTCTGCTGGTTGAAGACAATGTCATCAACAGGATGGTTGTCATCAATTCACTGAAGTACTTTGACTGCATTGTCACTGAAGCTGCTGATGGACTGGAGGCCCTGGAAATTTTGAAAAATAAAAGTTTCGATATTATATTGATGGATGTTCAGATGCCTGAAATGGATGGCATTGAGGCAACAGTAAAAATAAGGGAAGAATTGAAGCTGCAGACACCGGTGATTGCCCTTACCGCCAGCGCTTTCAAAAGCGAAGTCTACAGATGCAGAAGTGCGGGAATGAACGATTACATTACCAAGCCTTTTGAAGAGTTTGACCTGATTGAAACTATTTCTAGGCACATAGTTCGGCAGGAAGGCATTGCCGGCGGTTTGGGGCCGCGAGAAAATGAGAAACTCTATACCCTTAAAAATCTGGAATCCATAAGCAGGGGAAATGCTGAGTTTATTGAAAAGATGGTTAGAGTTTTTATTGATCAGATCCAAGAGGAGGTTCCAAATGCGGAAAAAGCGATATCTTCAGGTGATTTTTCAGCTCTGAGCCAGATAATGCATAAGATCAGGCCAAGCATTGAAAGCATGGGGATTTTTAGCATTATTGAGGAAATTAAAGTTTTGGAGCAGATCAGCAGTGAGGATAAAGATAAAGATAAAGATAAAGATAAAGATAAAGATAAAGATAAAGAAATGATAAGAAGTCTGTTCCATAAAATAAGAGATACCCTGCTTGGAGCTGCACAACAGCTGGAAGAAGACCGGTAATGCTTCTTCATAGCTATAAATATAGAAAGTATTATTGCTTCCAATCTTTAAAATTCTATAAAAAAAAGCAACTCGTTGGCTTTTTTACTATTTTCCTCAAAATCACCTTGTTTTTGCGGCAAAATTGGATGCAACTCTAATATTATTATAGTATATTTATGTTAAATTAAATTTGCAGAATATTGATTAATGCAATGCAGCTTCAGCTCAGAGCTTCTCCAAAAAAAAAATGAGATGTTATTTACTCTCTTTTTCAGTTAAAATGAATTCCTTAGCTATTATGAAAATAATAAAACACTCAGGATATAAAGTGCCTTTTGATAAAGATAAATTAGAGCTTTCTCTTAAAAAGTCTGGGGCAGGCATTGATCTCATAAAAGAATCATTAGCTGAAATAGAAAAGCAAATGTATGATGGCATAACCACCAAAGAAATCTATAAATTAGCATTTGCCGCTTTAAAGAAAGCATCAAGCGGACATGCAGCTCGTTACAATATCAGACTAGCTTTGCAAATGCTTGGGCCCGCTGGTTTTTTCTTTGAAAAGTTTGTTTCCAGATTGTATGCAGCAGACGGATTTAAAACGAAAATAAATCTAACACTGCAGGGAAAATGCGTATCGCATGAAATAGACATAGCTATCATGAAGAACAATATGATAAGTATGGTTGAATGTAAATTTCATGGCGGTAAAGAAGGCTCTTCAGATGTAAAAGTGCCAATGTATATACTATCTCGTTTTAATGACCTTAAAGCGAAAAAACATATTATTTTTTCTAACAGCGAAGTTATCAGTTCCTGTATCATAGTAACTAATAATCGTTTTACTAAAGATGCACAGGATTTTGCCAATTGCAGCGGTATTTCGCTTTTAAGCTGGGATTATCCGCCAGAACACAATCTCAAAAATAAAATAGACAAAGGAGCTCTTTATCCCATTACCTGTCTCACAACATTATCAATAGCTGAAAAGGAAAAATTGCTTATTCTGGATCAGATACTTGTAAAAGATATTATTGATGGCCCTCAAAGCCTTTATAAAATAGGACTTAGTGAAAACCGAGTTAAAAACACATTGCACGAAGCGTCACAAATTTGTAAACATTTTTAAAATGAAAGTAAAATTTATTGGAGGTGCAGGAACTGTAACTGGTTCAAAAACCCTGTTAGAAACTGACGGATTTAGAATACTTGTTGACTGTGGCCTTTTTCAGGGGCTTAAGCCGCTTAGAGAACTCAATTGGGAGCCCTTACCCATTTTGCCTTCTGCTATAGATTATGTTCTTCTTACTCATGGCCATCTGGATCATTGCGGCTGGCTTCCTCGACTAATAGCTCAGGGTTTTACAGGTAAAATATATTGTACCGGTCCAACAAAATCTATAGCAAAATTAGTTCTTATTGATAGCGCTAAAATTCAGGAGGAAGAAGCCAGCAGAGCAAATCAAAAACAGTATTCAAAACATGCAAATGCAGAACCGCTTTATACATTAGAACAAGCTCAGGCTGTTATTCCCTTTTTTGAAGATATAGAACCAAATACAGTAGTGCCTATTGCAAATGATATCACGGCTGTTTTTGAAAATGCAGGACATATCATCGGCGCCTGCAGTATTAGACTGACTCTTGAGGGGAAAACGCTTGTGTTTTCTGGCGATATAGGACGAGATGATGATGTGTTGATGTTTGCGCCAACAAAACCCGTATTTGCCGATTATCTATTTCTGGAAAGCACTTACGGAGATCGGCTTCATCCCGATGTAGATGTAAAAGAAGAACTGGAAACATTAATCAATGCAGCTATCAAGCAAAAAGGAACTGTGATAATTCCCGGCTTTGCTGTAGAGAGAGCACAATCGGTAATGCTTCTATTGTGGCAGCTTAAAAAAGAAGGAAGAATTCCTGATGTCTCTTATATACTGGATACTCCAATGGGGGCTAATGCACTGCATGTGTTTTTAGAAAATTTGAAATGGCATAAACTTTCTGCCGGCGATTGTCATGAAATGAGTAAAATGTTCTCTATTGTCTCTGAGTTTAAGGAGACTATGCGCATAATTGAAGATCCTCAGCCTAAGGTGGTTATTGCGGCAAGCGGCATGGCCACAGGCGGAAGAGTATTGTCGTACTTTGAGCATTATATAAGCAATGAAAAAACAACTGTTATTTTTGTTGGATATCAGGCAGAAGGAACCCGCGGAAGAAAACTTCTGGAAGGAGCAGATGAAATTAAAATATATGGAAATTACTATAACGTAAAAGCCAAAATTTTTCAGATAGAGGGACTTTCTGCGCATGGAGACCAAAAGGATCTTATAAACTGGCTCTCTGCACTTAAAAACATTCCTAAGTGCATCTACCTTGTACATGGGGAAAGCATTCCGGCAGATGAACTGCGAATTAGAATTCAGGATGAGTATCATTTTAAATGCAATGTTCCATTAATGGGAAATGAAATAGAAATTTAGAGATCCTTGATTAGTGAACAATAAAGGGAATTATAGTGAAATGGAAATTGGGAGTTCTATAAACGAAGAGATTGACGTATTGGAAAATCTTCACTGATAGAAAAAGACCTTTAGCTGTCCAATCTTTTTGCATAATCCCCAACTTTTGCACCTGATCCATCCTTCATTTTCTTGGTAATGTACCAGATGCGTTGGTGGTTAATTATTGCATCTGATATTTGCAGAAAATCAGATATTTATAGTAATATCGGATGAAAAATAAGACAGCCTTCGGGCTGTTTTTTTTGTTTTATAATGGCATGCATCCTGCGTTTATAATTTTTACAAACTTGAATGCCACGATTTTGCGATGAAGATAAAATCGTTAAAAGTTAATGTTTAACTTTTTGTTTTTTAGGTGTTTGTCTTGTATTTTGCTGTTTTTCTTTATGCTGCAGATATAAGTGTTTTATTTGTTAGATGGATTGATTTGTCCTGTTCTTTTATTTGTATTGTATTTCAAAATAGTCAAGAACCGATTTGTAATTATCCTGCGCCGTAAGGCAGGTATCCATCAGATATTCTTTTACATTAGCCCATTCCTGGAGCCCTCTGTAATAGAAAAGCTTAAGCTGTTCATCTATTATGAATGGCACTATATTGTTGGCTAGGCACTCCTTGAAAATAATTAGCCTTCCCACACGGCCATTGCCATCCTGAAAAGGATGTATGATTTCGAATTTATAATGGAAATCAATGATGTCCTGGATATTTTTATCTTTAATCGCATGGTAATCCGCCAGCAGTTCTTTCATCTTTTGAGAAACTTCTTTAGGGTGACAGGTTCCATTGCCTCCAACTTCATTGGGCATTCTTTTATATTCCCCAACATTAAACCAATCTTTTCCGCTATCGGAAGTTCCGGACTTTAATAAAAAATGGAGTTCTTTTATAATGGATTCTGTGAGCTTATTATTTGCTTTTTCAATAATAAAATTGATGCATCGAAAGTGATTGGAAGTTTCAATAATGTCATCTACACTGACACTTTCTTTGGATGCTCCAATGGTATTGGTTTCAAAAATATATCTTGTCTGGTCATGAGTCAGCCTGCTTCCTTCAATTTTATTTGAATTATAGGTTAAATCAATTTGTGTCCGGTGATAGATGCCGCCTTTCAGCTTCATATTCTTTTGTTCTTTTAGAATGTCCAATAAAATATTTGCACCTGCTTTTCTATTTTCTTTTTTAGGGATTACTGCATCTTCAGGAATATTCCAAGTTTTACCGGTTAGGAACGCCCCTTTTAATTTCCCTGTAGAGCAATAATTGCGAACTGTCCTTTCAGACAGATTCAGTTTTTTTGCAAATTCTACTACTGAAAGATATTTCATGTTTTTGTATGATTCCGTTATCGGCAAATATAAGGTAAAAGATGATGAAAAAAATATTTTTTTGCCGATAAAAGGAATATGCCGCTGCAAACGATTGTCTAGAGCTCAACTGCATTAGGATATTGCTGCAGGAAAAAACAAGCTTCCTTCCATTAAAATTTTTATTTAAGACGCTTTTGATTTTTGCGGCAAAAGCCAAGGAAGCTCCAGTCAGGGATTTATAACGGCAGCAGCATAAAAAAATGTTATGCTGGTTCATTTTTGATTTATATCCCTGTGCTTTATACATGTGCTGGTATAAAAAGGCAATAGTTCATGCATAACAAAAAAGCCTTCAGTGTTGAAGAATATGAACTGAAGATATTTTTGAGAATTGCATTAATGCGTTTAATTGGCTAATGCGGCCATATTTTTTATCTGCATGGCAAAACTTTGTTTCAAATTATAATTTGAAACCGAATTTAGGGCTTTGGAATAAATTTAGATTGATGGAGGCCATAACTTTGGCAATGTTAGGAAGTTTAACTTATTATTAAATCATTTTGTATGAAAGGATTAATTTATATCTGTTTCTTGGTTTTAGTTCTGGCCGGCTGTAAAAAAGATGCAGAGGGCATCAAAGAATCTGCTGTTTCTAATGGATCGGCTTCAGATTATGAATTTGTTGGCGGCTATCCCACAGAAGCAGCTATTAAAAAAGCATATGACGATGCGGACCTTACCCGTGCCATACAGGCATATAAATTTTTCTATCCCACTGTTTCTGGGGAGGGATTGGTTAAGGGGAATGACAGCATTAGAATTATCCCAAACAGATCATTCGGAACTTTAGATACAAAACCGGGACAGATAGGTTTCACGCTCAATTCAGACACGCCTTATGGGCCCATTCCCATTGATTTATCGAAAGGCCCAATGATTATAGATATTCCAAAAGGCCCCCTTATTGTGGTGGCTATGGATGTCAACCAGCGCTGGGTGGCAGATATGGGAATTCCGGGACCGGATGCCGGCAATGGGGGAAAGCACCTGCTTTTGCCCCCAGGCTACAAAGGCGCTACACCATCTTCAGGCTATCATGTCTGGAAGTCCTCGTCCAATAACCTCACGGTAGGCATCCGTTCGCTTCCTGTCGGCGGTAATGTAAAGGCCGCACTGGAAAGAATCAAAACGGTAAGAGTGTATCCGCTAAACAAGGCTGCAGATTGGAAAGAGCCTGCTTGGCTTGATCTTACGGATAAACCTCAAAATACTACGCCCGTTGCATGGGAAAACAATATACAATATTGGGAAAATTTAAATGACGTAATACAGCGTGAACCCGTTTATGAAGGCTACAGAAACTATTACGGTGAGCTGGCAGTTTTGGGAATTAAAAAAGGGCAGCCTTTTAAGCCTGACGCAAGATTAAAGGCAATACTTGAGAAAGCGGCTAAAATTGCCAATGCCCAGATGCGCGTGCAGTCCTTTGCTGACAGGCGGCCTGATCGTATCGTGTGGAAAGGCCGCCAGTGGGAATGGGTGGCGCTCCGATTTGAAGATGGCGATTTCAATACGCCGGATTATGTGGATCTTGACGGCCGCGAAACATGGTTTTATCAGGCAATTGGAGCTTCGCCATCCATGTTTAGAAGAAAAGAAGGTTCCGGCTCATTATACTGGTTAGGGCTTAAAGATGCAGAAGGCAAATATGTCGATGGGAGCAAAACCTATAAATTGACAGTTCCAACCCCTGTTCCGGCAAAATTATTCTGGTCTATTACTATTTACGATGCCTTAACGAGAAGTCAGGTCGCTACAGATCAAAACAAAGCGGCGCTTCGCTCTTTGTTTGAATTAAAAGACAAGATAGGAGGCCAGAGCGTTGATCTGTACTTCGGACCCAAAGCTCCTGCAGGAAAAGAGGGGCAATGGATAAAAACACTTCCAAATAGGGGATGGTTTGCTTACATCCGCATCTATGGACCGGAAGCAGGAGCGTTTAACGGCACTTGGAAGCCGGGAGATTTTGAAGAAGTTGCGCAATAATGGTAGTGGTGCAGATTGGGTGTTCTTATAATTTAACCGCTTAACTGACTGAAAAAGAATATTGAATCTTAATTGTTGAATAGAACAAGAGACGACCGCAAGGTCGTCTCTTGTTCTATTTTGCCTTTAAATAAGCCTTAAAAATGCTTTTGCCTCACATTAGCGCTGCAAATTGGGCCATGAGAATAAAATGTGATTTTACAAGGGCAAATGCGTGAAGAATGGATTTCAATCTAATGGAAATCAGTGTTATATGCTGTGCTTTGGCCGGTGACTGGAAATAGGGCCGGAATGCCTCTTTATTTATAGGGGAGATTATTAAATTCTTTTTTAAGCTTTTAGTTAGTTAGTTAGTTAGTTAGTTAGTTAGTTAGTTAGTTAGTTAGTTAGTTAGTTAGTTAGTTAGTTAGTTAGTTAGTTAGTTAGTTAGTTAGTTAGTTAGTTAGTTATGTGTTTTCTTTTTCTTTTCTTTTCTTTTCTTTTCTTTTCTTTTCTTGCAGATTGATTTTAATTTTTATTTTGTTTTTGTTTTGGCCGGCGAGAGGGAAGTTGGGAAAATAGTGCGGTTGATTTTATCGGCAGATATAATTTGATAGTTATTCGATTGCTGATGGTTTAATAAGAGTGGTAAGGTGATGGTTGGAGTTCTGTTCCCGCTAACTTAATTTTATTTTAAATAGCGACCCCAAATGGATAAATTTCGCATCATTTTATGGAAGATTTGAAGATATTGGCTTATTATATGTAGTGTCTGTCTTTAATTGGCCTTGTGAATTTGGTTTAAATGCCCTGTTAGGGATTGATGTAAAATGCAAAACAGAGAACCCGAAACTTTTGCTTCGGATTTTCTTTAAAGCAATTGGGTAGGCGCTATGCCGTATTTTTTTTTAAAGGCAAAGGAAAAATGGGAAAGGTCTTCAAAACCTACCTCAAGATAAACTTCTGTCGGTTTTTTTCTTTTCTCTGACAGTTGGTAGTATGCCAGCTGCAGTCTCTTTTCAGTCAGCCATTTTTGAGGAGTATTATTGAAATGCTTTTTGAAGTCTCTATTAAATGTCGATAAGCTTCTGCCGGTTAAGTAGCCTAGTCTTTCCATTGGCATATTGAACATGAAATTGCGTTCCATAAAATTTATCAGATCCACTTTACCGGGCTGATCGAAATTTGCCAAAACGTTATCCACACTTTTATCGATTTCTCTCAGGATGCTAATGGCTTCAGTAATTTTCAGCGATGCAATATTCTCAGGAAATTCATCTTTCAAATCAAAATAAGGCATCACTGAACTTAAGCAGCTTTCCAACAGGGGATGGTTTTTAAAACTGTATATTTTCTGTTCTGCAATATGTTTTTTGTCTATATCAATCTTGTCATAAAATTTTTTCAGGCGTTCTATTGACAGATGCATAACAACCGTTTTATGCGGCTGTCCATTTTTAGGATAATTTATTATTGTAGCCAGCACATTTCTAGGAATTAAGAAAATGTCTCCAGTTTTAAAATAGAAAGTGGTGTCTGCTTGGATTATTTTTGTTTCACCTGATATAAACCAAATCAGCATATGGTCATCAAAAATCAAATCGGATTTAAATAATTTATCATCATAACTTGAAAGCTTAATTTCGGATGTCAAGTATTTAGAGATATGTTCCATATAAAAACAGTTTTTGTTTGACTAATTTAATAAAAAGGAGTGGGAATCCTCCTTTTTACTGCTATATAGATTGTCCTCCATCAATTAAAAATTCAGAACCGGTAATAAACAGTGCCTGATCGCTTAGCAAGTAGCTGATTAAATTTGCCACTTCCAACGGCTTGCTAAAACGCATCAATGGACGGCTATTGACCATTTGGTTCTCCAAATTCTTATGCAAACCAAGCTTGTCCATGATTTCTGTAGCTATGGGCCCTGGACTCACTGCGTTAACCCGTATTTTTTTTGATGCCAATTCAATTGCCGCTATTTTCATTACTGCATTTAATGCCGCTTTGCTTGCGGCGTAAACTGATGCATTTGGCGGAGAAATTCTGGCAGATGTTGAAGACAGGAATACAACAGATGCCCCATCATTCAAAAAAGGGATAAACATGCTTAATGTAAAAAAAGCGCCTTTAAAATTTACATGCATTACCTGGTCAAATAAAATTTCTGTTGTTGATTCAATTGAAGCAACGCTAGTAATTCCGGCATTGATCAGCAGTATGTCAATTCTGCCAAACTGTTTATGGACTGCTGACGCTAGATTACTGATAACTTTTAGATTGGATTGGTCGGCAATCATTCCAATAGCATCCAATTCTAAGGCAGCTTTTTCAATCGCTTCTTTTCTTCTTCTCGTAATAATGACTTGCGCCCCTTTTTTCTCTAAGCAACTTTGCCGCTGCATACCCGATTCCGCTGTTGCCACCTGTGGCAACGGCTATTTTTCCATCAAAACTTTCCATTTTTCAAAATTTAATTAAGATATTGATTAGGGAATTTGGAATTTTATACCCGTCATTTTTTCGCTTAAATCCCATAATGCTTTAGCATTGGGCTTATCCAAAGAATAAGGCTCGACCCCACTTGTTCCAATGCTTTGCTCAGAAGCTAATGGAGCAATATCCGCATCCTCGCAATAAACGCCCCCAATATTGTCAAGTGCAGCGTTTGTAGCACACCACACAGTCGTGGCAGCGCCTTGCGGGATTGTTTTTAACCTTGCCGCCACTTCAGGAAGCATATTCCCTTGCGAATCCAAGAAGCCCATTTTTTGAAACAACTCCAAGGAAGCTTCTCGGGCTAATTCAGTCCCTGCTATGGAACCTGGGTGCAAAGAGTAGGCTCTTACATTGAATGCTTTAGCGCGGTTGTCAAGTTCGAGAGAGAATAAATTGCTTGCCGTTTTCGATTGCCCATAAGCCTGTAGGGTTTCGTAATCCCTGTGAAGAAAATTAGGGTCTTCGAAATTGAAGGGAGCCATTTGATGGCCAAGAGAAGATACATTGACTACTCTTGCGCCGTTTGCTTTTTTAAGTGCCGGAAATAGTTTTGCTGTTAAGTGAAATTGACCTAGATAATTAGTGGCCAATTGCGATTCGATTCCTCTGTTGTCTCTGCGTAATGGCACCCACATAATGCCGGCATTATTTATAAGCAAATGCAGCGGTCTGCCCGATGAAAGAAATTTTTCTGCGAATGCATCAATGGAAGCTGGATTCATAATGTCCATTGGCTCTAGCTCCACGTTTTCAATGCTCCCTAAGTTTATCTTAGCTTTCTCAATGTCCCTTGCTGGAACTATTACTGTAGCTCCAGCATTTGCAAGCGTTTTTGCAGTTTCAAGCCCAATGCCTGCATTTCCGCCTGTTACGATTATGATTTTGCCTTTAAGGTCAATCCCCCTGATTACATCACTTGCTGTTGATGCTGCGTTAAATCCTGAACCTATCTGCTGCTGTAACGCTCCCTGATAATTGTTTGGTCTCATTTCTTTTTATTTTAAAAGTTATAAGACAAAATTATTGGGAATTGGAAAGAGGTATTTTGTTTAGAATGTCATTTTTTTTTGTTTAAAAAGTCATTTTGAGGCTCTGTCGCATTTAAAGCTGAGTTTTATCATTGCCTTTTTTAATTCTTAAACCCATGAATGCAAAGGGCCATTGCTATCCAAAGTCTATTATTCTACAGTCAGTCTATTTTAAGCTTAGGTCTGCTTTAAGTTATCGAGATGTTGAAGAGATCATGAAAATGCGGGTAGTTCATGTTGATCATGTTGCCATTCAGCGCTGGGTAGGGTAAAGATAGATTTTAAAGAAGCAGACATTAATGGCAATTAACGTGTATAAGTTTCGAACCAAGATTCCTGCAGCTTTATTTTTTTTTTTTTTTTGGATTTTCTGCTTTCAAAAACTCTTTGGGCCATGATTTTGCCACAAAATTATACGAGGCAAAAATCTTTAAAAAACTGCCTTGGCTTTTTTGACGCAAATTGAAGGCAGCTCCAATAAATGCGGTGTCCTGCCGTAAAGATCTATAGGCTGAAAATTATTTATCTTAAAATTATGGAGTGACTGAAATCTTTTTGGCATTTATGCACTACATTTGATAAGCACATAACCGATTCAAGATGATAAGTTCAGAGAATTCCCGCCCCTCCGCTGAAGGGATGAATGAAAAAGAGCCAGTAAAGATTATACTGGCCGAGGATGATAAGGACGATCAGGAATTATTCATCGATGCCCTGGATGAGGCCCAGGTCCCTTCAGAGGTAACCACCGTTGAAAACGGGCAGCAGCTCATGGACAGCCTCAGAGACAAATCCCAGCCAGATCCCGATATTATTTTTATAGATGTCAATATGCCCGTTAAGGGGGGCAAGCAGGCGCTGGAAGAAATAAAGGGCGATAAAGAGCTAAAGGATATTCCTGCCGTTATGCTCTCCACCTGGAATCATCCTTTGGATATTGAAGAGAGCTTTGAAAAGGGGGCGGATCTTTATGTCCAGAAGCCCAATTCTTTTGCAGGCTTTGTGATGGTGATAAAGAAAGTCTTCTTTCTGCACTGGGCAAAGGCTTTATTGAGGCCAGCCATAAATTTATTTTTTGTTTCGGAAAAGAATACCTCTGAGGGTGACTTCTAAGGCCTCTTGACTGCGTTATCAGTCTATTTTTGCCCTTGTTATGCCGCTCTAGACATTTTTCCATTTTCTCAAGCAGCTGGATTTCCTCTGGATCCCCTGAGTGGTCGGAAAGCGCGGTGATGGTTCTCTAGTAATTGAATCTTTTATCTTCGAAAAGGCAGGTGAATTTCGGAAACTCGCTGTGGGATACCATCCAGGTGTTCTTTCCTGCATTTTCAATTTTAAATTTTTTCATTTCCGTCATCTTTTTAATCTCTGCAAACAATCAGGCGTGAATGCGTCTGGGCTGTTTTTGCCGCTCAGTTTTAAACTGCAAAAATAGAATATTATTGCAGGTGATGGATAGTAAATAATGCAAAATATTTGGATTTTATATGGTATTTGCTTTCTGTTCTAAAGGCAGGGTAACGGTAAATTCCGCCCCATTGCCCTTTTCTCCGGAAGCAGTTATTTTTCCATTATGCCTTTCGGCAATTTTTCTGCACAGTGCCAGACCAAGTCCATTTCCCTCGTACTGGTCTTTGGAGTGCAGCCTTTCAAATGCCGTAAAGATCTTTTCAGCGAACTGGTCATCGATTCCAATGCCATTATCCTTTATTTTTATCTGCACAAAATCTTCCCCGCCAATATGGATTGTCCTGTTTGTTATGATCACCCTGGGCGGCTGGTTCGCTTTTGAAAATTTTAAGGCATTTTGCAGGAGGTTATAGAAAAGCTGGCTGATTAGAATCGGCGCTCCCTGAATCTGCGGCAGGTCAGAAGCAATTAAAACAGCGCCTTTTTCTTTTATGACCAGCTCCAGATCTATTTTTATATTTTCAATAACCTCATTGAGATTGATGGCTTCGATATGCTGCAGGGTTTTATCAACAGTCGAATAAGCCAGGATCCCTTCAATAATAGTTTCCATTCTTTGGGCGGACTGGGCTATTTTACGAAGGTATTTTTCAGATTTGCCATTGGCGCTGCCTTCTATATCATCTCTTAATAGGGTATTGAAAATTTTAATTTTTCGCAGCGGTTCGCGAAGGTCATGGCTCACCACGCTGGCAAAATGCATAAGGTCTCTGTTGGAGCGGTTGAGTTCATTTGTGCGGCTTTCGACCTGCTTTTTTAATTCTTCCTGAAATTCTCTGTGCTCATGGATATCCTGGACAATGCCAATTATGGTTTTTGGGCTGCCATGATCATCCTTGATAATCCTGCCGTTGATTTTAGCCCAGCGGTGTGGGCGGCCATCATTTAAAATTCGGGCTTCGTAACATATTTTTCCAGTTGTTGCGGCTTCTTTATGCGCTTTTTCTCGCACCGGGAGGTCATCTGGATGCAGTTTTGCAATTAAGTCTTCTTTGGTGGCATCCCCTGAAATGGAACATATGGCATCGAAGCTTCCCGATGTTTTGATTTTTTTTGTGGCAAGGTCTATTTCGTAGCTCCCTATGCCTGAACTCTCAATGGCCATATTAAGTTTTTCATTGGAGTGCTGCACTTCCTGTTTGGCAAGCTGTAGATCCGTCACATTAGTGCCCGTATTAAGTACGCCGTATACTTCTCCGTTCTGATCAAAGAGGGGTATAAAGCTATAATTGAAGTAATGTTCAGTCATCACGCCGTCTATCACCAGATCTACTTTTTTGGCTGCGGCATGAAAGGCGGTACCGGTTTTAAGCACGCCTAGCGCCTCATCGAGAATCTGCTGCTTTTCAATTTCTGGAACAACCTCAAGGTAGGTTTTTCCAATAACATCATTCCCTTTTCCATAGGTTTTGATCATAGCGGCATTGGCCAGTCCAATTTTAAGATTATCTCCCACATATACCCCTACGGGCATTGGAATAGCGTCAATTATACTTTGCAGGAGCCTTGGATTGTGGTGCATAGCGGTAAGGTTTAATTAGTGAAGTTCTTAGGGCGAAGCTATTGCTATTTAAAAATTTAATGTTATATTATCTTAATGAAGTGTTTCATAATTTTAGATATTCATTTTTAGATTTTTGTTCAGCAAATAGAGTTACCGGTATGCTATAAAAATTATGAACATGCGGTTTTTGCCTCTGCCAGCATATTTTCAAATTGGGATGATAAGCAGACTTATATATTGAAACTGAAATTAATTTCTGAACTTCCTGTAAAGCCTTTATGCTGTGTGAGCCCGAGATAATGGGATAATCTGAAAACTGCCAAGCGGAGAAACCGAAATATCTTCGGTTTTTCCGCTTTTATGCTTTTTTCCTTTTTCTGTTTTTTGGAGAGTGGATTTGCTGTGTCTTCTGCGCGTAAAAAAAGCCGATGGAAATAGCGGCTTTATGCAGTTACAGATTTTGCTTTTCCTTCTCCCAGACGTTCTTTTATCTGATATGAATTTTTAGAGAGCAGGCTCATAATCTGCTTATGATGTTTGGAGGGCTTGTTTTTTAATCCGCTGGATTGCAGGATTTCCATTCTAGAGAGTGAGATTTCGATGGTTTCGACGGATTTGTCTTCGACCTTAGCGGAGAGTATCAGCGAATCCTTTCTATCGTAATACTCGTTGGTGAATACGCAATGCCACAAATTGTCGCCTTCCCGCATAAAATCCTTTACTTCTTCTATAACGTAAATGCTCAGTTCCCCAGTTTGAAGAGAAAATCCATTCCATACTGGCTGAAGCAAAAGAAAAAATGGAAAGAAAATATCTGTCAGAATAAATTTTAAATGCAATCATCTTCAAAGTGCAGACAAAATTGGGAGCACAAGATTTATTTTTCTTGAAGGGCTGTTTTCAATTGGCTTATCAGATAGATAAACTTAAAAATAATGGATGATGGGAGAACATAAAAATGATACCGACCCAGAAAAAGATTATAGGGGCAATGGATAAAGTTTCTGGAAAATTAATTGAGTTTAAAAGGAAGAATAACATTGATTTAGTGGTTATGAAAGATGGTTGAAATCTTAAGGATAAAAGCCCGTTTTTTATAAAGTATTATTTTCAATAGCAGTTAAAAGCTCTCAATAATGAGGGCTTTTTTTTTTTATTTATTTATTTATTTATTCTTTCTTTCTTTCTTTCTAAAGCTATGGTAAAACTGACATTTTTTCGCCCATGAAAACTGAAAAAATGTCATTTTTTTTCTCTGGCATAATTTTGGTTTTTTTGTGACTGGCACTGCAAAGGCAGTGTATGTTCAAAAATATTGTATAACAATTAAAAGTAAAATGTTATGAATCTTATCAAAAGAAATGCAAACCAGCATCGTGGCTTGCCGCATACGTTTTTTGATGACGTTTTTGGCCGCGAGCTTTTCAATTGGGAAAACAAAAATTTTTCTACAACAAGCACCACCCTGCCATCGGTAAACATCAGAGAGACTGCAGAACATTTTGAAGTCGAAGTGGCCGCTCCCGGCCTGGAGAAAGCCGATTTCAAAGTTACCCTTGACGGAAACCTGCTGACTATTTCTTCGGAAAAGGAAAATAAGCAGACCATCGGGCAGGAGAATTTTACCCGCAGGGAATTCAGCTACCAGTCGTTCCAGAGAAGTTTTGAGCTGCCTAAAAATGTGGTCGACGAAGAAAAGATAAGCGCCCGCTATGTGAATGGCCTGCTTCATCTGTCCATACCCAAAAAAGAGCAAGCGAAGCAGAAGCCGCCTAGAATGATTGAAATCGCCTAATTTCTAATCGATTATTTTACCTTTTTTTTATTTTAAAGCTGCCCTACGGGGCAGCTTTAATCATTGCAAAAAGCTATAATCATGTTTTCGGACTTATTTTCTGCCCTGGCTGTGCTCTGCTTTGCTGTGCTGTTCCTGATACTGGTGCTGCGCCGCTTCAGACAGCCGTATTTTATTGCCTATATAGCTGCGGGCGTGCTTTTGGGGCCAAAACTGCTGAATACAATTCCTGATACGGCAGTGGTCGCGGAATTGGGCGAAATCGGCATTGTTCTTCTGATGTTTTCCATTGGTACCGAGATAGACCTGCACCATTTAAGCCAGCATTTCTGCAGGCCCTTTGCAATAGCGCTGGTCCAGATCCTCTTAAGCGCCTTATGCATGTATGCCTTGGGAATGCAGTTGGGATGGCCAGCCAGTAGGATTATGTTATTATCTTTTATCATAAGCCTCAGCAGTTCGGCTATTGTATTTCAGTATTTGCAGAGAACCGGTGAGATTAAAAGCCAATTGGGGATTATAACATGCGGTGTGCTGCTGATGCAGGACATACTGGTTGTGCCAATGGTTTTATCGCTAAATTTTATTTCAGGCAGCAATACATCTTTTTTTGAGCTTGTCAAGGTCTGCATAGGCGGCATGCTCATACTGCTTTTTTTGCGGTCAGCCATCAAGAGAAGGATTTTTAATATTCCCATGAGAAGAGAGCTTATTGCCGACCATGATCTGCAGGTATTCATCGGCTTCTGCATATGTTTTGGGATGGCTTGGGTTAGTTTCTGGTTTGGGCTCTCGCCAGCCTTTGGAGCCTTTGCGGCAGGAATTGTGATCGGGCAAGATAAGGCAACGCGCTGGCTTGGAAAATCGCTGATTCCATTTAGGGTCTTTTTTATGGCATTTTTTTTTCTGGCCATAGGACTGCAGCTTGACGTTGTTTTTTTTTCAGCCAATGCCGGCACAATTGTCTTGGTGACTGTAAGCGTTTTGATTATCAATAGCTTGGCCAATAGCCTGCTTTTTAAGCTAAGCGGAAACAGCTGGAGGGACAGCATATATGCCGGTGCGCTATTGTCGCAGATTGGCGAATTCAGCTTTGTGCTGCTTACGCTTGCCGCTTCTCTTGGGCTGGTTGGAGATTATATGCATCAGATTACTCATGCAGTGATTACCTCCACCATGCTTTTGTCAAGCGTCTGGCTAGCCATCATACAGAAGCTGATCTATAAGCTGCCGGCCCAAGAGGACTGAACTGGTCCGCTGATTAATGGCTCAAACCTCTTTAGGATTTCAGGACAGCATTGCGATAAAGCCTGAAAGCTCTCAGAAATGAGGGCTTTTTTTATTTTTAGTTAGTTATCTTTTTTTTTGATTTGGTTTAATTGTTTTCAAATTTGTTTGTTTGCTTTTGGCTGGCGAAAGAGAATTGGTTTGGAGCGGCTTGTAACTTTAATAAAATCTAATAGAATTAATGGCATTATCTTGAGACGGGAATTTTGAAAGACTTTCTAAGCTTTCGGCCAGAGTCTTATTGGCTTGCGATCGTAGGTTCGAAAGAGATTAATGATTTTTATAACAATTTTGATGTAGTAATGTTTCGAACTTAAGGCTTCAAGTGGTTGTTTAACAGTTTTTTAAATTTGTTCGTAAAAATGATGCACCGATTCTGCACCCAGATTCAAATATATCTTTTTTCAATATTTTATCTGCTTAAAAATATGTAATTCACATTTGAAAATGAGCTTATTAAATATTGGTTTTTTTAAGGTTTTTCTTTTTCTAAATAAGTTGTACTAAGATTTTACCACAAAATTTGTATGGCTTACTATCTTTAAAAAACGCTTTTTCTTTTTGGCGAAATTGTAGGCAACCCGAAATAAAACTTGTGCTATAAATTGCTCTATTTAACTAATCTGGCATTTTAATTTACCAATACTGAAAGTTAAATCTTTGCTTAAAAATTATTATTTAGAAAATTACAAGTGCTGCAATAAATTACTCCTTCAGGAGAGACATTTTTTTTCTGCTTAATTTTAGTTGGAGTGTCATTTTTTTTATCTAATATACTATCTTCTTCATTTTCATCATTTTCTGAGTCTTTTAGAAATTTCTTCACTGTACCTTCTGCCAAAAATCTTAAAAAAGTCAATATTTCAGCAGCTTCGTCTAGAGTGACTTTCATGCCTTCGTCGGTTAGCATTTTATGTGCCTTCTCAGGAGTTATTTTCCATTTGTCATTTTTGTTATTCATCATCTGTTGGGTTTTGTAACTCAAAGATAATCATTTGTTTATAGAGTTTAATAATGGTTTGTTTTGTATCGTACAGTGACGGGGACGGGACAAATTACAACATCATTTTTGGATGATTTGAAGAAATTGGCTTACTATATTTAGTGTCTGTCTTTCATTGGCTTTGTAAATTTGGTTTAGATGTCCTGTTGGGGATTGATGTAAAAAAATATAAAAACTCAATTGGTTTATGGCATACAATTCTACAAATATTTATGGAGGATTTGAAAATATTGTTATCGTTAAGGTAGGATTGTCTTTCTTTAGCTTTATGAATTACTTTATGCGATTTAAGTTTTGTGGTACAAAAGTAATCCCTTTCATAGTATCAAGTCCAAAAAAAGTTTGGCACCAATGATACTCTTGAAATTCGTGGTTTTATAAACCTATGTACGTGTAAAAAAAATAGAGCATAGTTGAAATACTTCTAGTAAATACTAAAACCTAACTTTGGTTGATTAAAAGCCTTTAATTCGATTAAAGGCTTTTTTATATAGCCAATCCAAATTTTTTACTGAGAGCTGTAATTGAATCGAAAAATGAAACAGCATGTTTTCAATAAAATACTTCGAAGGTTATTTTAGTAGTTCCTCAATTCTATTTTTATTTGATAGCCAACAGGTGTAAAATAATGCAGACAGATTATTTCTCCTTCTTAAGTGTGCCAACAAAAAGAATGCATGGCAAAACAGTATTTAGTTTTTATTTATTTGGAGCTTAAAGTGCAATGTTTTTTAAATTTATTGTTTTTTCCGATAGATTTGAACTTTCAATTACCCATCATGTATAATATGATGTTCCCGGACAGCACTATTTACAGTATAGCTACAAGTTTTGCCAATGTATTCGAATATTATTAAAGCGAAGCGACAAACCATAATTAGAAGGAGGGATTAATACCTAATGTGCCAGCCATAAAAATCCCTCCGATTCTGATTGCTTCGCGGCAAAAAACTGATGTTTTTTTGAGCTGGCATAAAAAAACTAATTTTAAATAAAGCGGTTCAGGCTAAATTTCATTCCCTGTACTTAATCGGCTATTGCTTTGCTGTTAGATAAAAGTCATATGAATATACATTATAAGGAAGCAGTTTTTTTGAAAAAAAATACGAAATTACAGTTCCAAGCGCAATAGGGACAAACAATAAATATCCGTTTGGAAGCAGATTACAGATCAGAACCAAAGAAGTTAAGGGAGCGGAAAGAGAAGCCGATAAAGCAGCCGCCGCCCCTACCAAGGCAAAGTTTAAAGGGATTAAATCTGCTGAAAAATAAGCATTGCCAATAGAGGCGACAAGCAGCCCTAGAAATGCTCCTGAAACAATGCTGGGCGCAAATACGCCTCCGTCTCCGCCTGCTCCAAGTGTAAGGGATGCCGCCAGGGGTTTTAGCATTGTAATGATTAATAAGAAAAAAAATGAAACGCCTGGTGCCTTTATGGATTCATGCAGCACCTCATGAAGGGCATCATAACTATCGCCGTATAAGCCTGGGTACAAGTAAATTAATGCACCAACAGTTAAAGCCCCTAAATTAACGCGTATGAAATTGTTCGAAATAGTCCCGAAAAGGCCTTTAATCCGGGTAACTAAAAGTGTGAAATAAACTGCCAATAACCCTGAAAGAAGGCTTAAAATAATAAAAAACGGAAAAGCTGTCCAATTCCAATCTGCAATGGTATATAAGAGCAAAGGCTTATTATCAAACAAAGAAATAAACAGCCAACTTGCCAATGCTGAACAGGTACAGGCGATAACCAGTGTTCTGTTTATTTTCCTTGCAATAACCTCCATTGCGAATAGCCAGCCGGCTAGAGGGCTGCAAAATAAAACAGCAACTCCCGCGGTCACTCCCGCGCAGATTAATTCCGTTTTATATATTTTTGCAGACAGATCCTTTTTGTAGGCAAAGTTCCCAATAGTGGCCGCAGCCACTACAGTGGATACTTCTATACCTGTTGACCCTCCAAATATTATTGTTAGAAATCCATTGATGTAATGCGAGGGGATTTTAAATAGCGGCAAATGGTCTTTGCGCTGATCAAGTGTTTTATATATTTCGGTTATTCCTTTGTTTTTCCTATTCTTGAATGCATATTTTCTCAAAAAATAAATCGCGGTAATTCCAATGGTAGGAAATAAAATTATTCCTATTGAATAATTGCTGGCAATATTAAACAGGAAGCGTTCAAAAAATTCTGTCAGCTTTTTTAGTGAAAATGCGAGCAATGCCCCACAGAGCCCAACAAAAATAGATATAAGCATAAGTTTAAAGTAATTTCGATGAATTATCTTGTGTCTTTCCATTGAGCGGGTAAATATTTTTTGTTTAAAAAAAACAAGGTTATGTATTAAAATATGTTATTTATAATTTCTATTTTTTACGTAGAAATTTAGTAGTAGATTGTTAAAAGATTTTTTTAAAGCCAAAAGAGGTCTTCACATTCTTTATTATTTTATTTGTAAAAAAAACTTTCGTGTTTACTGTAATTTGATTAGATGCCATATTGTTTCTGATTAAAACAAATATATTTTTCTCTTCGAAACGTATCAATATTTCAAGATCTTCCTCAATGCGGCTTAATGATTTTTCAATTTCAAGATTTTTTTTAAAATGTTTTTTTATTCTTCTGGCAGAGATAATGCTTTTTTTATGAGTTCATTTTCCATTCCTAATATAGGAAAAATAAATTCTTTCTCTATCTCAAAATGCTGGGCCAATTCATTGCTGTAATGCCAGTCGGCGTAATTTTTAATTCTTTAAGGGGCAATTTTCTGCCACGGATTGCCCAGCATAATTCTAACGACTGCTGGTGGTCTATATGCAAAGAACTAAGCAGATGCCGTAAATCTCTTGGGGCACCTGCATTAATTATAACTTCTTTAAAACTCATTTTTTTATCAATTTAATTAAAGGGTTTAATATCTCTAATATAATGCAGCAATTTCCATTCCGAATTAAAATAGACCTTCACAAAAGAAGGCCTATTTTCTGATGGAAATATTTATGAAAACTACTAATTCCAGCCACCTCCTAATGCTCTGTAAACATTAACAAAGGCGTTCATCTGCTGTTTTTTGGTTTCGATAAGTTCAAATTTAGATTCTAAAGCATCTTTTTGAGTCAATAAAACTTCCATATAATCTGCTCTGGCAGAACTAAACAAATTGTTAGATATCTGAACAGATTCGTTTAAAGCATCAACTTGCTGTGACTTCAAGTCATAGCTTTTTGCCGTATTTTGAATTTTAGACAATTGGTTGGCAACTTCAACATAAGCATTTACCAATGTTCTTTCATAATTGTATACAGCCTGAATTTGCTTAGCTCCAGCGGTAAGATATTCTGCTTTTATTGCATTTCTATTAATTAGAGGAGCAACCAAATCGCCTGCTATAGAATACAACAAAGATTCTGGAGAAGTCAGTAAATATTTGGTATTAAAAGCTTCATATCCAATCCCTGCTGAAATGCCTAGCGAAGGGTAAAATTTCGCTTTAGCAGCTTTAATATCCAGTTTTGCGGCAATTAGTTCCATTTCTGCTTTTTTAATATCTGGACGATTTTCTAAAAGCTGGGAAGGTACTCCTGCGTGAATATCTGCCGGAGTAATAGTGCTGAAAGTATTGCTGCTTCTAGCAATTTTTTGAGGAAAACGCCCTAATAAGAAATTGATTTTATTCTCCGTTTCGGTAATTTGCTGCTGAATATCAAACTGAAGACTTTGCGTACTCAAAATCTGCGCTTCAAATCTACGTACAGCCAGTTCGTTCACTCTTGCAGCTTCTTTCTGTATTTTAACCACTTTTAAAGCATTGGTTTGAATGTCAATGTTTTGTTTGGTGATTTCTAGTTGATTATCTAATGCTAAAAGTTCATAATACGAATCGGCTATTTCTGCAATCAAATTGGTAATCACAAAATTCTTTCCTTCAATAGAACCTAAATAACGGTTTAAAGCGGCTTTTTTTGCATTATGAAGTTTGTTCCAAATATCTATTTCCCAACTTGAAGTCAGTGCAAAACGATAATTAGGAAGCGGATCAGGTGTTTCTTTGCCAGGCATAATATCTGTTGTTGCTTCGCCAGAACCTGTGCTGGTGTATCTTCCAGATTTGGTTAAATCGGCACCAGCGCTAAAACCAACAAAAGGCAAATATTCTCCTTTTCGTGCTTTTACTTCGCTTTTAGCAATTTCAATTTCTTGAAGCGTAATATTCAATTCCTGATTGTTTTTCAATGCAATATCAATCAGATTCTCCAAATTTTCATCTGTAAAATAGCTTCTCCATTTAACTTTTCCGGTATTTAGAGTGTCTAAACCATTATCAGCATAGTTTTCGGGTACCGTTTTATTTTCTGTTTTTTCTACAATAGAAGTTGTTTTACAACCCGCTATAGAGAGTAATACGCAGATAAGACCTGCGTATTTTATATTTCTGTTATTCTTCATTTTCCTCCGTTTGATTGTTTTTTGAAAAATCATCTACATGATGTATGAAATCATCAGATAAAGAGCTTTCTTCTTCTCCTTTAATTAGTTTTCGGCCTTGTGCCAATGAACCAAAAATGTAATATAGTCCAGGAACTATGATTACTCCGAAAATGGTTCCGAAAAGCATTCCGCCAAGCGCAGATCCTCCAATAGTTCTGTTTCCAATTGCGCCCGCTCCAGAAGCAAAAATTAACGGTATCAAACCAGCAATAAAGGCAAATGATGTCATTAAGATGGGTCTAAAACGAACTTTGGCGCCTTCAATTGCAGCTTCGAGAATTGTCGCGCCTTGCGAATGTTTTAATACAGCAAATTCGACGATCAGTACGGCATTTTTACCAAGCAATCCGACCAGCATAATCAATCCGATTTGAGCGTAAATATCGTTTTGCAAGCCCATTATTTGTAGAATGACAAACGAACCTAAAATTCCAACAGGAATAGATAAAATTACAGACAACGGAATAATAAAACTCTCATATTGTGCAGCCAATACGAAGTAAACGAAAGCCAATACCACTAAAAAGATATAAAGCGATTCGTTGCCTCTTCCAGCTTCATCATAAGAAAGACCTTCCCATGCAATATCATACCCTTTAGGAAGTGTTTTAAGAGCGGTTTCCTGTACCGCTTTAATGGCATCTGCAGTAGTGTATCCTTTTGCAGGCTGACCCTGAATAGCAGCAGAATTATACATGTTGTAACGCGTGATCTCATTAGGTCCCTGTGTTTTTTTAAGAGTCATAAAAGCAGAATAAGGCACCATTTCTCCATGATCATTTTTTACAAAGAGATTCAATACATCTGATGGGAGTCTTCTAAATTTCGGGTCAGATTGCACATATAATTTAAAGAAACGTCCAAATTTGATAAAACCTTGTTCGTAGGTACTTCCAATTAAAATATTTAAGTTTTCCATTGCCTTACCAATAGAAACGCCTTTTTGCATTGCTAAATCATTATTGATCTCCAATTCATACTGCGGATAATTGGCGGCAAAGAAAGTAAACAAACCAGAAAGCTCTTTACGTTTGCCTAGTTCTGCCATAAACTGCTTGTTGATTTTATCAAATTCCTGATAATTGGTGCTGGTAGTTTTGTCTAGTAAACGCATAGAAAAACCGCCAGAAGAACCAAATCCTGGAATTGCAGGCGGTTCAAAAAACTCTACGACAGCACCTAGATCTTTAGATTTCTTTTCTAATTCTTCCATGATTTCTGTTACAGAATGTTTTCTGTCAGACCATGATTTTAAGTTAATCAAACAGGTTCCAGCATTAGAACCACGACCTTCTGTCATGATTTCATAACCTGCCAAAGAAGAAACAGATTCAACGCCTTCGACTTTTTCACAGATTTTCTGCAATTTTTGAGCAACCTGATTGGTTCTTTCTAAAGTAGCGCCAGGAGGCGTTTGAATGATTCCGTAAATGGTTCCCTGATCTTCACTCGGAATAAATCCAGAAGGAAGTACTTTATTTTCTATAAAAATAAAAGCACAGAAGGCAATTAGAATTCCGAAAGTTAAAACTCTTCTGCTTACAATTGTTTTTAAAACCACAACATAGCGGCCTGTAAGTCTTTCAAACCATCTGTTAAAAGCATCTAGAGATTTTGTCAGGATATTTCCTTTTTTCTGTTTTCCATGATTGTTTTTCAAAAGAATGGCACAGAGAACAGGAGTAAGGGTCAAAGCTACAATGGCAGAAATAATAATTGAGCTCGACATCGTAACCGAAAATTGTCTGTAGAAAGTTCCCACGGGACCAGACATAAACGAAACAGGAATAAATACAGAAACCATAACGGCTGTAATAGCAATAATGGCACCTCCAATTTCGCCCAATACTAATTTAACGGCATGATAAGGTGTAATATGCGGAAATTCTTCAAATTTGGCATGGACGGCCTCGACGACGACAATAGCGTTATCGACTACAATTCCGATTGCTAATACCAATGAAAAGAGAGTAACCAAGTTGATTGACATTCCAAACAGCTGAATCACAAAGAAAGCGCCAATTAAAGATACTGGAACGGCAATAATTGGAATTAAAGTAGAACGCCAATCTCCTAAAAATATAAATACAACCAAAGCAACCAAAATGAAAGCATCTCTCAAAGTATGAACAACTTGGTCGATAGAAGCATCTAAGAATTGAGAAACGTCATAACTAATTTTATAATCCATTCCTGGAGGAAAACTCGCTTTCATTTCTTCGAGCTTTGCTTTAACATCATTAATTACGTCACTCGCGTTACTTCCGTAGTTTTGTTTTAATACAATTGCTGCAGAAGGATGACCGTCTAGATTCGAATAAATATCAAAGAATTCGCTTCCTAATTCAACTTTTGCAATGTCTTTTAATCGAATGCTTTCACCTTCAGAATTGGCACGTACAATTACATTTTCATATTGTTTAGGTTCATCATATCTTCCTTTATACGTCAGCACATATTCTAAAGATTGTGCAGCAATACCAGAACTTTGTCCTAATCGCCCAGGACGACCAATAATGCTTTGTTCTTGAAGTGCTTGCATAACTTCTTCAACAGAAATTTTATAAGCTCTCATTCTATCAGGATTCAACCAAACGCGCATGGCGTATTTACGGCTTCCAAGAATCTGAGTTCTCGCAACACCTTTAACACGGCTAATTTCTGGAATCATTTTTACATCGGCATAGTTGTAGAGAAACTTCTCATCCATGCTTCTGCTCTTCGAGTAAAGGTTGATATACATTAACATACTCGGTTGAATAGGAGTAATAACGACTCCTTCACGCTGAACCAGTTCAGGTAATAATGGCATTACCTGATCTACCCTTGTTTTAACTCTAATTACAGCTTCATTAGGATCGGTTCCTGGTTCAAAAATTATTCTAAGTGTTGCTTCTCCGGCACTCGTTGCATCTGTAGCCATGTAACGAACACCTTGTGTACCATTAAGCGAATTCTCTAAGGTAATTAAGGTAGATTTTACCAGTACATCGGCACTTGCACCTGGATAAGCGATAAAGATATTTACGGTTGTGGGCGCAATTTGTGGAAATTGCGATATAGGAAGCTGTTTGATGGACAGCGTACCTATAAAGACAATTATAATCGAAATTATAATTGCAAAAACGGGTCTATGTATAAATTTATTAAACATGTGTTCTTTTTTTAGATTCGGTTATTCTGCATACAATTCTAAATTGGACATAACCGATTGCGGTTTTACCACTTCGTAGTCTATTTTTTGATTTTCTTTTACAAGACGAAGCCCTTCTAAAAGTATTTTATCATGAAGAGACAAACCTTCCTTTATTACAAATAGGTGAGGCATTTCGGCAGCAATAACAACCTCTCTAGATTTTACAGCATTATTTTTATCAATTACATACACATATTTTTTGTCTAAAACTTCAAATGTCGCTTTTTGAGGTATTAGCATAGCATTTTTAAGTTCGATAGGCATTTGAATGCTTCCTGTTTCTCCGTGTCTTAATAATCTTTTTGGATTAGGAAAAGTGGCTCTAAAAGGAATATTTCCGGTTTCATTATCAAAGTCGGCTTCAATGGTTTCTACAACTCCAGGATATTGGAATTTTTTGTTGTTAGCCATCAAAAGATTAACTTTCATTTTACCGCTTTTTCCGGTCTTTTCCTGATAATCTAAATATTCAGATTCTGGAACGTTATAATATACCCACATTGAGCTGTTATCTGCCAATTCTGTAAGCAATTCTCCTTCATCAACTAAACTTCCCTGACGTACGTGAAACTTGTCAATGATTCCATCAAAAGGCGCTCTGATTTCTGTAAACTGAAGATGAACTTTGCTTAAAGCCATTTCAGCATTTGCTTTTTCTAATTTAGCTTTTGCCATTGCCAGTTCATTTAGAGAAACCACCTTTTCATCAGCTAACTTTTTAGCGTTTTGATATTCAATTGAACTGAAACTTACTTCAGCTTTTGATTTTTTTAATTCGGCTTCATAAAGAGCAGGCATGATTTTAAATAAGAGCTGACCTTTTTTTACCATTTGTCCTTCGTCTACATATATTTTTTCAAGATAACCGCGCTCTTGAGCTCTTATCTCAATATGTTGAATAGAATGTATTTGTGATACGTAATCTTTTGTAATGGTAGTATCTTTTTCGATTGGATTTGTAACCAGAAATTTGGTTTTTTCTTCTTTTTCTTCTTCTTTTTTAGAATTGCAGCCCGCAAAAACTAAGGCGCATAAAGTCATGATCATGAAAATTCTCTTCATAATTATTTCAGCATTAAAACGTAATTTATTTTTGATTTTAGATAAAAAGGTCTTTGGGAATAGACTATAGAAGTTCATATCCGTCTATTATCTAACTAAAGAACACAGAGGATAAAACTATAAAGTGATTGGCTATTGGCAAGCAATAGCGTTAAAAATCAAATTCTAAAAACCTGAAATAACAGATATACTTTATTGTCAAGTAAACTGAAAATTTTGCAGTTATTTACTTTTTGGGTAAAAGCAGTCGCAGAAACGACAAAATGATTACTTGTATGAAAAATTAAAAAGTAGTTGTTTTTTACAAGCTGTTTTTGGGTAGCCGAAAAATTATCCTCGTTTTCTTCATTATCGAAAAGGCATATTTTTCTTTTAAAAGATTCAAATGAACGTCCTCGATTTAATTTGGATTCACTTTGAGTATGATCTGCAAGAGTACAGAACGAAAACTTTTTATATAAAACAATGTTATTGTGTGCATAAACATTCCCATATCCATTTAAGAGAATGACTATTGAAAGTAAAAATTTAGTGCACCAATTTTTCATAAGAGTCACAAATTTAAACAAACGATGCCATAAAAGCAATGGTTTGACTTTATTTATTAGAAAATTTTATTTGATATCTCCCGATTATCATGATTGAGAAGGATGGACAAAACAATTTTTGACTGCAGCTGGGCTGCAATAAATGTGTGGAAATAGGTGGCGGTAAATGAGGTTATAAAGCTTAAATCTTTTTTGTTGCGATCAAAATAATTGATGAAATTTTGAAATTCTTTTCGTTTAGCCCAAATTGTAAACAATGACTTTTTTAGGGCTTCTTTAGTAATAACTCCTTTATTAATGTTTTTTTGCGCTTTCCAAACATCATAAATACCAGACTCAAATGAGATGGTATTAAAACCCATTTCTTGATGCAAGGACTCAACAATCTTGGTTTTCATTTCAAAAACATTTCCGTCAAAATGTATTTTTTCGCCAAGCATTACCACTTGAGCTTCTTTTATTTCTTCCTTTAAAAAAGAGAAATCTTCTACCGAAGTGTTTTCAGGTAAAACAATAACTTTCTGATTTAAACTCTGCGCTTTACCAATCTGGCAAATTAAAATAACCAGTAGTAGAGTATTTTTCATTTAAATAAATTGAAATTATGTTGAATGTAGACAAAGAGAGTTATAAAGATCGTTAAAAACAAAAAAAAGCTTCAGGTTTCTTTTAAGCTTTTTGCCTTAGCGGGAAAAGGACTCGAACTCGTTCGTAAAAAAATATTTCGGATTTATTGGATGGACCGTTTCGAACCTAAATCTGTCACTACCGTATTTTTCTGAGCTTCTACTTTTTGATAACATGACGCGGCCAGATCATCCGGAAATGAATGCGGAGTAATCAAGAGCTGTTTTTATTGGGAAAACTACAATTTTTAACATACTTCACTATCTCGGAAAAAGATTAAATTTTATATTTGGGATGAGAATACAAAAAGTTTCAAACAACAGATCTTTTGCTATGGAAAAAGCTATACGATTAAAAGTGAGAAAAGATTTGGACCCCCGCCAGCAGCTCACCTTTATCAGATTAAAGGGCAGCCTTATATCAAAGGGCTATACAGAAATTATCCACATTATGGACCAGGACGATGAGTTTCATATTAACAGCTTTGAAACGCTACCCGAGCATCGCAGGGAAGTGGAGGAATATATTTCGGGATTCATCAGCTCGGAGAATCTTGCCGATACTATTTCCATAAACAGCTATTAAATTTAAAGCTGAGAAGAGTTAAACTGCCAGACAGGGAGAGATGAGCCTGCTGTCTGATGATGTGGTATGTTTTTTTATTGCAACGGAATTTTTTAAACCAAAATTTTAAGCACTAGGCGAGATTTGGCCTGCAAGCAGGGGTTGTCTTTTATTGGCATTATGAGTTTGGTGTGGGTGTACTGTTTGGGATTGATTTAAAAATCAATATGATTTCTTAAATTATTCCCGAGAAAATAATATGGGATAATTTGTTAAGTAAAATAGGTATTGTGAATTCTGTATTCTGAATAATAGAGTTTAAGGTAATTTAATGAATTCTATATTCCGGGCTCTGGACAGGCTCACTTTCATTGAGCTAATTTTATTTTTTTGTCTTTTAAAAAATAAAGACTTCCACCATAATCCATAATATTATAAGCATTTTGGCAAGTTGAAACTAATTGATATTCGTTCTATGGCTTTAATTGAAAAAAATAGTTTCCCTTCTTTTTGAAAGATCATTAGAGAAGCAAACCAAATTTTAGCTTCAGTAGAACAGTAGATTAATAAGTAGTTCAGTAAAAAAAAAGCAATCTGCCTATTCATTGAATGGTTTACATGATTTCTGATTTTTTAAAAAAGACGCTCTGCCATTCAAATCTCAGCGGTGAAGAGCTTGATTTTAAGGAACTAGGTGCAAGGTAAAGGCTTAAGGGCAGGATTCTGCCATAAAATTTGAAATGGAAAATTCTTTGCAAATCCGCCTAAACTTTTTGTGGTACTTTTGAAGGCAACTCCATATTTGATTTAATTCCTGTTTTTTATTTATTTTCTTTATATTTGTTAGGTAGGTCTGTTATCTTCTCTGTCAAAACTTCATTTGTAACAGCTTGTATTTAGTTTTATATTTCTTTGGAATTTAAAGTTAATATCGGATTTTTTCTGATTATTTTTCATTTAACCTAATTATTAGAAATTATATGCAGCAATTTCACAAAAAAAAACAACACTTAGTATAGGTGTTACGGTGCCCAGTTTGGTTTTTATTATAGGAATTTGTGTGCTGTCGGCTATTTCTCCAGGCTTTACTGAAGATCTTCTGAATGTCATGAAAAATTTCATTTTTGTTAATCTGAACTGGGTATACGTTTGGTCAGTTACCATTTTTGTTTTGTTCTTGATTTATCTAATGATAAGCAAATACGGAAATATCCGGCTTGGAAGGAATAATAGCAAACCAGATTATTCTTTTTTCTCGTGGATTTCAATGCTTTTTGCTGCAGGAATGGGAATTGGTTTGATGTATTTTAGCGTTGCGGAACCGATGCAGCATTATTCCAATGAAATTTTTGCTGGAAAAACTCTTGTTCAAAGAACTCAGAATGCCCAGCTTTATACCTTTTTTCATTGGGGAATCCATGCTTGGGCAATTTATGGAGTGGTCGGGCTTTCCTTAGCTTATTTTACATACCGATACAGATTGCCGCTCTCGCTTAGGAGTTGCTTTTATCCTTTATTGAAAGATAAAATTAAAGGCAGGTGGGGAAATATAATTGATGTTTTTGCGCTTTGCAGTACATTTTTTGGAATTACTACAACGCTGGGCTTTGGTGTGGTGCAGATCAATTCAGGGTTACAGATGTTGAATGTTGTGCCTGAAAACAGTTTTGTTTATCAGGTTATGATTGTTGCCGTATTGGTTTCTTTGTCCATTTTTTCAGCGATGAGTGGCTTGGATAAAGGAGTTAAAATTCTCAGCGGAATCAATATTGCAAGTGTAATACTTTTGCTTCTTTTTGTATTGATTCTGGGTCCGACGGTCTATCTTATTGGTAGTTTTACAGAAGGAATCGGGACTTATATCAATAGTTTTTTCAGCCTTACTTTTAATACGCACATTTATGAAGAAAATACCCAGCCTTGGTTTTATAACTGGACCATTCTTTACTGGGCTTGGTGGATTTCGTGGTCGCCTTATGTTGGACTTTTTATTGCTAGAATTTCTAAGGGCAGAACTATTAGAGAGTTTGTTGGCGCTGTTTTGATATTGCCGACCTTGTTTAATTTTATCTGGATGTCTGTTTTTGGCGGAAGCGCCATTTGGTTTGATTTGCATACAGCCAACGGCGCACTGAGTTCATTAGCGGGTAATCCTGATGCTTTGATGTTTAGTTTTTTGGAATATCTTCCTCTGACAAGAGCGTTGAGTTTCATTGTAATTTCGATCAATATAGCACTTTTATAACATACCCCTGTAATAGTAATGGATATTACATCCATAAGAAGTGGAGTGGAATCGACAGAAATCAGTGGTAATTATGTAAAGAATTTAAGATACGAGATACGTATGCATGATAAAATCTTCCGATAGGCAATTGCTTATTTTTGATATTGACAATACTAGTGCTGAAGCCTGTTATTTTATTTGTTGCTACTAAAAATGAACGATGAATTCTACAGAACAAACCTTCAGGCAGTTTCTCTTGCATTTCAGTAATGGATTGGTAGGTCTTATAACATTCTGTAGTGGTAAAAATCAACAAATAATTGCCTTGAGATTCAAAATAGCTTATTTCTTCCAGAAAAAGTTTCACCATCTTTCTTTCACATTTCACAAAAATAAACGGATTTTCTTTCTCTTGTTTTTTAGAATGTAATATCGTTTCATTGAACTCTCTGGCTTTACTGTATTTATTTATAGCTTTCGTAAAACGTTCTAGAGAAATTGGTTTTAAAATATAATCGAGAGCATCAATCTCAAATCCTTGGACAGCATATTCTGTATAAGCAGTTGTGAAAATTACAGCGGTTTCTGCATGCAGACTTTTGGCAAATTCTATTCCTGATTTTCCCGGTAAATTTATATCTAAAAAAATAAGATCAATTTTGTGCGATTTTAAAATATTCTGCGCATTGGAAACACTGGTAAATTTTCCTTTCAAATCCAGAAAATCAAACTTCGCAATATGAAGTTCCAGTAAAATAGAGGCCGGTAATTCATCTTCAATTATAATACAATTAATTGCTGACATCTTTTATCTTTATTTTTAAGGAAACAAAAAAACTTAACATCTCATTTTTTATGGTCAAAGTATGTTTTGCAGGATATAGCAGCTCTAATCTCCTTTTTACATTTGCAATTCCAATTCCGCTGCGCACATTATCTCCTGTAGTATTATAATGCTCAGGCAGGCTATTTTCAATTTTAACCACAAGCCATTCATCGCTTGCATTAATAGCAATTGTAATCCAGCCCTGATTGTTCTCATCTAAACAATGCTTATAGCTGTTTTCGATAAATGGAAGTATCAAAAAAGGCTCAATAAAATGATTCTCAACATTTCCATAAAGGCTAAAACTCAATTGAAGCTGATTTTCAAAACGCAGCTGTTGTAACGAAATATAATTTTTGAGATAATCTATTTCGTTTTGCAGAGAGATACTTTTATTGTTCAAATCGTAAATCGAAAACCGAAGCAGATCCGATATTTTAATCACAATTTCAGCAGAATCATCTGATTTGTTCAAAATTTTAGAGTATAAGCTATTCAGGACATTGAATAGAAAATGTGGATGGAACTGGTTTCGGAGCGAGGATAATTCTGCTTGAAGCTTTTCGGATAAAATCGTCTGGACCTTATTTTTTTCTTCTGCTAAATAATATAAAAGTTTAAATGCAATTGGCGTTGTAACTACAAATTGTAATTTACTCACATTGTACAAAAAGACTGGTGCCGACAAAAGAGGTTCTCTCTTCCAGAAAGTCATATAATAACGTAATATTATATAATTGTCAATTAGCCGCTGCAAGAATGCAAAAACTAGAATCAGAAGAACATAGCAACCGATAAAAATGGCAGTTTTTTTCTTAAATAACAAATTAGGCATTAAAAACTCAACAATAATAGTCACGAACAGTATCTTAGGCAAAACGCTGTACCATTCGTTTCGCCAAGCCATAATGAAATCGTCTTCGGGAAGTCCCTGGATCATACTAAACAGTAAAATATAACCCAACCAGTACAAGGTATAGAGTTTTATCTTTTGAGATTTGTTTTCGGGATTGTAGCTGATTTGCCCCAATTGGTCAAGTTTTATATTAATGCAAAAATAAGGCTTTATTTCAAATCAAAATTGTTGTCTGCAATGCAAATCATGTTGTTTAAATAAATTCTTTTTTTGGAATGAAAAAGAAAAATAACTTTCGTTCAAAAACTAACTTAAAAAATAACCAAAGATGAAAAAAAAAATCTTTTTTTTCTTGATTTTAATGTCTTTAGCATTTATTGCAAATGCTAGAAATTCTACAAGTCATAAAAAAAAACTAACCAAACCGAGCATGAAGCCAATGTATTTAATTGCAGTAATAGGAATTCTTTTTGGAATAAGCAGTTTACCAGTTTTTGGACAGCAGAAAAAAAACACAACTGTAAGTGTATTTCAAAATCGCGTTTTTAACGGAGATAAACACATGCTATTAGGCGATTTAAAATGGGCTTTTAAAACAAGTGGAAAAATATTTTCTTCACCTATTGTTTATAATGGTATTGTTTATATAGGTAGTGAGGATGGCAATCTTTATGCTATCAATCAGAAAACGGGCAAAACACATTGGAAATTTAAAACGGGAGGTGCGGTACACAGCTCTCCGGCAGTTTTCAAAAACACTGTCTATATTGGAAGTTTTGATGGCTACTATTATGCTCTTGATATCCACACAGGTCATATGAAATGGAAATTCAAAACAGGTGGAGAAAAGTGGTTTGACGAAATAGGTTTTCTGAGTTTTAAGCCTGTGGACAAATGCATGGATGATTTGTGGGATTTCTTTTTGTCCTCTCCTGTTATAAAACCCGACGATAAAAATCCAAGAATTTTCTTTGGCAGCAGTGATGGGAATGTATATGCACTCAATGCAAATACAGGAGAGTTGGAATGGAAATTTGCGGCAAAAGGATCGATTCACTGCAGTCCTGTCCTGTATAAGAACACACTCTATATTGGTAGTTGGGATGCTAATCTGTATGCCGTAGATACAGAGACTGGAAAAATGCAATGGAAATTTGCAACAGGAATGCAATTGGGCTTTAAAGGAATTGAATCTAGCGTAGCAGTTGCTAATGATATGGTTTATTTTGGCGCTCGTGATCCTTTTTTATTTGCGCTCAATGCCAAAACCGGAAAATTGGTTTGGAAGTATGACGCGGCTTATTCCTGGATTATCAGTTCGCCAGTTGTAGCGAATGACGTTCTGTATGTCGGCACATCCGACACTTTTGCACTGTTGGCCCTGGATGCAAAAAGTGGAAAAGAATTATATAAGTTTAAAGCAAACGGTTATGTATATTCTTCTCCGGCGATTGCTGGTGATACGGCTTACTTTGGAGATTTTACCGGTAATTTCTTTGCAGTAAACGTTCAATCTTCGGGCAAGCAATGGAACTGTTTCAGCACAGATAGCAGAATGTTATATGCCTCTGAAATATTAAATAATGGCTTCCTTGACTTTTCTTATGCTGCCAAAGGGGCTGATTTTTCTTTTTACGATGTCAATAAAACCGTGATGGATCAATTTTATAAATTGGGCTCCATTGTTTCTTCTCCTTTTATTTCCAATAACACTGTTTATTTTGGAAGCGCTGACGGGAATTGTTACGCAATTGGGCTAAAATCAAGAAATAATTCATACCCAAAATTCAAATAATTTAAACCCAAATAAAATTGTACGGCTATACAATGAAATGCGGTTTTTTTTCTGGCATTCCTATTCTCTTTTTATTTGTTTAGGATAGGATATTTCCAAAATCGAAAAGAAAGTTAATGCCATAAAATCATTAGGAACACGATGCCTGTTTGGATATTGAGGGGGCAAACAGATTTTATAGGAAATCTTTATGATGAGAATACACCGCCAACAGAGCAGACGAAATCTAAAATACTCTGTGATTCCAAATTCCTGTACTTTGCTTTTAGATAATATGGTAATGAACCGGATAATCATAAAACGTTTGTCGAGAAGTGATGGCTTTGATGGCGGTCGGTTGACGTTAATACTGACAGCTACCATGATAAAAGACCGGGGTTCTCATTTGCCATAAATATCGAGAGTAAAGAGTGATTAATTTAAAGAACGGTTGGTCTCTCGGTATTCTGGAAAGTGTAATGACAGACTAATATGTCAAAATCGATAGTGGTCAAGAACGACAAGAAGTGCATATAGAACCGCTTACCAATAATCTTGTTGGTTATGTTAAAAGGATTTTAACGGCCGAAATAGTTTTTTGGGAGCAATTGTAACGGCAACCAGCAGAAATACGGATGAACCGCAATTTCTGCTTTTGCGAAAAGCAGCGTATTCCGGCGGATTGGATTTCAAGCACAATTGGAAAAACAGGAAATATTTTATTGGTGGAAATGCAATCTCCAGCCATGTCTTAGGTTCAAGAGAATCGATTACGAACACGCAGAGAGAAATTTCACATTTGTTTCAAAGAGTAGATGCTGATTATATTTCTGTTGATAAAAGCAGAACGTCACTTACGGGGACGGGAGGAAAGATTGAAGCAGGAAAGGCCGCTGAAGGACACTGGCGATATAATGCGACACTAACCTCGCCTTCGCCGGAATTGGAGCTCAACGATATTGGCTTCTGTGTCAGGGGGATGAAATCAAGCAGATTTTTTATGTAGTGATCAATCCTTAAAATCTTTTCATGATGATGCGTTTTGAGCCACGACTTTTGATTTTGGTGGATTTCATAATGCAAGATAATAATATTAAACTATAAACTTAATCTAAACAAAATAAACACAGAATGAATAAATTTTGGACTTTATTCCTTATTATCTGCCTTCCTGTACAACTATATTCTCAAGATGAAATTAATTCATTGTTAGATGAATTAGATGCTGCTATTGATAAAAGAGAAATCTATCATAATAAAAAGGAAACTGAAATAAGTAAACTTGTCAGTTTGAAGAAATTAACTTCTACGAACGTTCAGAAATATGAGATATTTGAAAAGTTATATAATGAATACAGGGCTTATCAGTCAGATTCAGCTTTAAATTATGCCCGTAGAAGTTTAATAGCGGCTAACATCTTAAAGGATTTAACCAAAATTAATACTGCAAAATTGAATTTAGCATCTATTATGGGAACTTTGGGGATGTATAAAGAAGCAACCGATATTTTGCAAGGGATCGATATACATTCTACGCCTGAAATTAAGAGCTTCTACTACGGCGTACAGAGTTCCCTGTATCTGTATATGTCCATATATGCCGCCTCCAAACAGGAAAAAAAAAGCTACGAACAATTGAGCGAACAGTTTCGGGATTCCGTTTTTAAGTACGAGTCAAAATCGAATGTTATTACTCAAGCGAATATTTTGTTTGAAAAAAGGCAATATGACAAGACCCTTCAAATGTTACACGATTATTTTTATAAAATGGATAAAAATGATCCTGATAGAGCAATCGTAGCCTATATTATATCTAGAACCTACCAAAAGAAGAAAAATTTCCATCAGGAGAAAAAGTGGTTAATCAAATCGGCAATTTCAGATTTGAAATTAGATAAAAGGGAATACATTTCACTTCGATCTTTGGCTTTTATCATGTATAAAGAAGATGATGTAGACCGGGCCTATAAATATATCCAACGCTCTTTGGAAGATGCGCTTTTTTGCAATGCCCGTTTGAGGACCTACGAAATTTCTAGAATGCTGTCTATCATCGATCTAGCTTATCAAGAACAGAATGAAACCAACCGTTGGCAATTGATAATGTTTTTAATAAGTGTGAGTATTTTATCTCTATTGTTAATGGTTGCTTTGGTTTTGCTATTTAAAGAGATGAAAAAAAAATCCGTAGCCAAAAGGGAAATTAGTTTGGCCAACAGTAAGCTCGTTGAATTAAATAAAGAGTTGAACAGTTTTAATGAAAGATTAAATTATGCCAACTCAACGCTTATAGAGGCTAATTTGGTTAAGGAAATTTACATTGGGCGTTATATGGATCAGTGCTCGCTATATATTAGCAAGTTAGAGGAATATCAGCGTAGATTGAATGTTATTCTTTCCAGTGGAAAAACAGCCGAATTAGTCAAAGCCGTGAAATCTAAAGAATTCATTGAAGTGGAATTAAAAGAATTTTACAAAAATTTTGACAAGACTTTTTTGTCTCTTTTTCCAAATTTCATTGAAGAATTTAATGAATTGCTTATTGATAATGAGTGTATTAAATTAAAACCCGGAGAGTTGATGAATACTGAATTGCGAATATATGCCTTAATCCGACTAGGAATTTCAGATAGTGTAAAAATTGCGGATTTTTTGCGCTATTCTTTATCTACGATTTATAATTACAGAACCAAACTAAGAAATAAAGCTTTAGGTCCTCGGGATAAATTTGAAGCAAATGTGATGCGAATAGAGACTAATATATAGTTTTTTTTAAAATTTGCCGCCTTTTTACTCTTCTTATAGTAAAAAGGCTTTTATTATTCTACCAAATTACTACTTTTTCGTAGGATTAAGTATCGTTAAGTTATTTAAAATAAATTCATTATGCTTTTTAGGGCTGACTTTTTGCTACCAAACCATCATAGCAAGAATTGTGGCCGAAAAAACGCTTTAAATTTGATGGAACTAAAAAAGCTAAAACAAACCATTAATTTTATTAACTCAATTCAAATGAAACATTTCTTACTATTGACCTTGCTGTGCCTGGCATCTAATAGCTTGTTGGCGCAGCAATTAAAATCTCCCAATCAAAAATTTCAAATGAAGTTTTCTTTACAAAGTGATGGCACACCCATTTATAGCTTGAATTATAAGGACAAGGTAGTTATTAAGCCGAGCAAACTGGGATTGGAGCTGAAAAATGATTCAAAATCATTACTGAATGATTTCACAGTTATTGATTCTGCCAAGAGTACTTTTGACGAAAACTGGAAGCCAGTTTGGGGAGAAGTAGCCAGCATTCGTAACCATTATAATGAATTGGCGGTAACCCTAAACCAAAAAGGAACCGATAGACAGCTGGTTATCCGTTTCCGATTGTTTGACGAAGGTTTAGGCTTTCGCTATGAATTTCCTTTGCAAAAAAATCTAACTTATTTTATTATTAAAGAAGAAAAAAGCCAGTTTGCAATGAATGGAGACCATACCGCTTTCTGGATTCCAGGAGATTATGATACTCAGGAATACGATTATACGACTTCTAAATTGTCTGAAATAAGAGGTTTGACTAAAAAAGCCACTACCGAAAATGTTTCGCAGCAATCTTTTTCGCCGACAGGAGTCCAGACGGCCCTGATGATGAAAACAGCAGATGGGCTTTTTATCAATCTGCATGAAGCCGCCTTAATTAATTATTCATGTATGCATTTGAATTTGGATGACAAGAATATGGTTTTTGAATCGTGGTTAACGCCAGACGCCAAAGGTGATAAAGGCTATATGCAGGCACCTTGCCAATCGCCTTGGAGAACTATTATGGCAAGTGATGATGCCACGGAAATTTTGGCTTCAAAAATGATTTTGAACTTAAATGATCCTTGTAAAATCGAGGATACTTCTTGGATTAAACCAATGAAATACGTTGGGGTTTGGTGGGAAATGATTACAGGGAAAAGCACTTGGGCCTATACCGATGAATATCCAACAGTGCAATTAGGGCTTACCGATTATGCAAAAGCTAAACCCAACGGAAAACATGGCGCCAATACGGCTAATGTAAAAAAATACATTGATTTCGCAGCTGCAAATGGGTTTAGTGCGGTATTGGTAGAGGGTTGGAACGAAGGCTGGGAAGATTGGTTTGGCCAGTCTAAAGATTATGTTTTTGATTTTGTAACCCCTTATCCTGATTTTGATGTAAAAGGAATTCAGGAGTATGCCAAATCGAAAGGGATTAAAATAATCATGCATCACGAAACTTCCGGCTCTACACGCAATTATGAACGTCATATGGACAAAGCTTATCGTTTTATGAAAGACAATGGTTATGATGCTGTAAAGAGCGGCTATGTGGGGCCAATCCTTCCGCGCGGTGAAAATCATTATAATCAATGGCTTGTCAATCATTATCAGTTTGCAATTGAAAAAGCGGCAGACTATAAAATCATGGTCAACGCACATGAAGCGATTCGTCCAACAGGGATTTGCAGAACTTATCCAAATTTAATTGGAAATGAATCGGCTAGAGGAACAGAATACCAGGCTTTTGGGGGATCCAAGCCTAATCACGTTACAATTTTGCCATTTACCAGATTAATTGGCGGCCCAATGGATTATACTCCTGGAATTTTTGAAATGAATATCAGCAAAATTAATCCAGAAAACAATTCGCATTTAAACAGCACCTTGGCAAATCAATTAGGATTGTACGTAACAATGTACAGCCCATTGCAAATGGCTGCTGACTTGCCGGAAAATTACGAGCGTTTTCCAGATGCTTTCCAATTTATTAAAGATGTTGCTGTAGACTGGAGTGAGAGTAAATATTTAGAAGCTGACCCTGGAGAATTCATCACAGTTGCAAGAAAAGCGAAAGGAACGGAGGATTGGTTTATAGGTAACGTAAATGGTGAAAAATCAAGAACTTCATCTATTACTTTGGATTTCCTAAAAAAAGGTAAAAATTACCAAGCAACCATTTATGCAGATGCAAAAGAAGCGCATTACAAAACCAATCCGCAGGCTTATATTATTCGAAAGATAAAAGTTGATAGTAAATCTAAATTAGCGCAATATACTGCTCCGGGAGGCGGTTATGCTATAAGTATTATTGAATTGAAATAGAGACTAATGACTTTGGAAATTAATTTTACCTATTTAATTGTTTAAATAAAATAAAAGCTGTTTTATTATCCCTAAACCCCTCAAAGCAATTTGAGGGGTTTTTATCTTCATTGTGCAAACAGTCCTATTCATATTCTTTTTACTTCAACTCGGAAAATTTCAATTCCAAGATGCATCCCCATAAGTACTTCCTAGAGTGCTTTCTTTCAGTTGAGCGTCCAACGATTATGGTGCTGAATATTCCTATAAGTTTAGTCTCCTTCAAGTTTTTAATGATAGATGGCTTTTTAGCCATCAGCATTCAAAAGCGGATCATATTCACAATTAAAAGATATATTCGGTATATCAGCCTCAAAAGATCCCGCCATTTCGGCAAGGATGCTACTCTGAAAATTCAATTTCTGATCTGTAATTGCGTATTTAGGCTGATAACTTAAAGTTTCTCCTTCCTGTTTTGTGACTTTTTTTTTGGAGATTCCTAGCAAGAAAAAACTATTGAAACAAACCTTTGGCGGTGGGCAGAATTAAAAATCTTCCTGCATATTCTGCATTATCAACACTTAAGGATCAAATCAGAAAATCTTCTACAAAATATATTAGATTTTGTGCCTTCAGGATTATTGAGAGAGATCAAACCAATTAGTTTTTTTAAGGCATTTTAATTTAAAATATTTCGATTGAAGCGCAGAGCATTAAAGAATTAACAATTTTTACTAGCGTAATAAATCTAATGTTAAACTAACTTTTTTGCAAATGCGATTTGCCTAGCTCAAATCTGATTTTTTACTACATAGGCACTACTTTTTACAGGTGTTAAATGGTGTTAATTGTTTGTTTTTAAGGTGTTTGCGCGTATGTAACAACTCGTTTAGCTACATTTTTTTTATTGTCAAAATTAAGACTTTAAACGCTTCATAATTTTGTGTCAGCGAAATCGAAATAATCTCTCCTTAGATCATAGCGATTTTGCAAAAACAGTATTACTAACAACCAAACTTATTTAAACCAAACTTATGAAAACAATTTACAGAAAGTTGTTATTTTTATTCCTATTGGTGCCTTTTACAGTATTAGCCCAGAACACGTTAAGCGGTACTGTTGCTGACAAAAGGACGGGTCAGCCAATACCGGGAGTAAATTTAAATGTACAAGGTGCTCCAAACGGTGCATCTACGGGATTTGACGGTAATTTCCAACTGTCAAATGTTAGAAGCGGAAACAAAATTGTTGTTTCTTTCATTGGATACAAAACCCAGACCATTGATTACACAGGACAAAAAACATTAAATGTTTTTTTAGAAGAAGATGCAAACCAGCTCAAAGAAGTTCTAGTTCAGGTAGGTTACGGAACTGTTAAGAAAAAAGATGCAACAGGTTCTGTTTCACAAATTGCAGCAAAAGACTTTAATAAAGGGATTAACGTTACTTCTGAGAGTTTAATTAAGGGCCGTATTTCAGGCGTGAATATAACAGGCGGAGGAGCGCCTGGAGCAAAAGCGGACATTAGAATTAGAGGAGGCTCATCGTTAAATGCTTCAAACGAACCTTTAATTGTAATAGACGGACTTCCCACTAGTAATGCGGTACCGAACGGGGCTACAAGTATTTTGGCTACAATAGATCCTAATGATATTGAGTCGTTTACAGTTTTAAAAGATGCATCTGCGGCTGCAATTTATGGATCTAGGGCTGCAAATGGTGTAATTGTAATTACAACAAAGAAAGGCTCTAAGGCTGGAATGAAGGTTTCATTCAATTCTCAAACCGGCGTGGATACTGTTGCTGATACAGTCGATGTATTGAGTGCTGATCAATTTCGGAATTTAGTAAATGAAAAAGGTTCAGCAGCTCAGAAGGCATTGTTAGGCACTGCCAATACAAATTGGCAAGATGAAATTTTTCATACTGTACTGACAACCAACAATAATGTATCCGCAAGCGGTGCGCTATTTGGCAAGCTTCCTGTTAGGCTTTCTTTAGGCAACATTAACAACCCTGGAATATTAAAAAATACAAGCTTTGAGAGGACTACTGCTTCATTGACTATGAATCCTGTTTTATTTGATAACCATTTAAAAGTTGATATTAGCGGTAATTTGTCTTTTGGTAAAAATAGATTTCAAAATCAAGGCGCTGTAATTGGCAATGCAATAGGATTTGATCCTACGCAGCCAGTATACCAGACGGGATCTCGTTATGGCGGATATTTCGAATGGTTAGAAGCAAATGGCAATTTACCCTTATTGCCAGGAAGGAACCCTGTGGCTTTATTAGATCAGACGAACAACAGTTCAACCTCTACTAGAAAATGGGGAAATGTAAGGTTAGATTATAATTTGCATTTCTTTGAAGATTTAAGGGCTGTGCTTGAATTGGGCATTGATAAATTTGATAGCAACGGATTTATAGATATAAGCACTGAAAGTGCCACTGGATATCAGCCTAATGTTTTTAGCTCAGGAAATTGGGTGAATAAAGGAGGAAATACGCATTATACGGACTCGCGCCAAAATAAAAACTTAAATGCCTATTTTAATTATAGCAAAGATTTAGGAAAGTTTAAAACTGATGTTACGGCAGGCTATAACTATCAAATGTTTCAAAGAGAAGGATTTACAACTAATAATGTAAGAGTTCCCGGTACTGAGCCTGATGTTCAAACGGATCCAGATATTAATTTGCAGTCTTACTTTGGTCGTGTAAATCTAGGATATGATGGCAGGTATTTATTAACATTGAATTATAGAAGAGACGGTACTTCGCGTTTTTCTGAAAAAAACAGATGGGGTAATTTTTCAGGCGCTGCTTTCGCATGGAACATTTCAAGTGAGTCGTTTTTGAAAGATAATAGTGCTTTATCAAATCTTAAATTACGATTAGGGTATGGTGAGACTGGACAGCAGGATATTAGTGCTTCGTACGATTATCTAAAAAGAGTGACTTTGGGCACGGTGAACTCTCAGTATATTTTTGGAAACACTATCTACAGGGTAGCAAGAACTGAAGGTTATAATCCAGACATTAAATGGGAAGAATTAGCTGAAGCCAATATAGGTTTAGATTATGGATTATTCAATAATAGAATAACAGGATCCATCAACTATTTTAATAAAAAGTCAAATGATCTTTTAGCTTTTATTGCTTATCCTGATGGCGCGAATATGAGAAATCAGGGTTTTTCTAACGTAGGCAGCGTAAAGACAGATGGTGTTGAATTTAGCATCGAATCAGACATTATAAAAAATGATAATTTAAACTGGAATTTAGCTTTTAATGCAACTTATATTAAACAGGAAATAACCAATTTAGGCTTTACTGTTCCGGGTTTTCAAGGATATACCACTGGAGGTATTGCAGGTGGTAATGGTAATCAGATACAAATTAACTCTGTAGGATTTGCTCCCAATACCTTTTATGTTTATGAGCAGCTATATGATGCAAATAAAAGACCGATCCAAGGAGCTTACGCAGATAGAAATAAAGACGGGCAAATTAACACCGAGGACCGTTACAGGCTTCACAAAGCGGCACCGGATTATACGTTTGGCTTTGTCAGCACATTGAATTACAAAAATTTTGATTTTACAATGAATTGGAGAGCTAGTTTAGGAAATTATGTTTTTGACAATATAAGCTCTGATAAAGGATACCTGCAGGCAGGCTTAAGAAGAGAAACTGATTTGGCCAATGTTACTATAGATTATTATAACACGGGTTTTGATGCTGAAACTAATTCAAATGGAACCCAACGCAACTATTCTGATTATTTCATAAAAGATGCATCTTTCATAAAATTAGATAACCTGACAATAGGCTATGCATTAGGGAAAAAGATATTAAAGTCTGCCGCATTGAGATTTTCTGCAGGAGTTCAAAATGTTTTGACTTTCACAAAATACGACGGTTTGGATCCTGAACAGTTTAATGGCATTGATGGTAATGTTTATCCAAGAGCCAGAACTTACTTCTTTGGAGTTAATGCCAATTTGTAATAGTACATTCATGAACAAATTTTAAAAAAATAAAAATGAAAATATCATTTAAATATATAGCTTATTTTCTTCTATTCATTTTTGGATTAAATATGGTGCTTACTTCGTGTACAAGCGACCTAGAAGTGACCCCAAAAGACGATGATGAATTTTTATCAGATTCCTTTTTTAAAGACCCCTCATCCTATAAACAAGGATTGGCTAAGCTGTATGCAGGTTTATATGTCGGAGGAAATGATGGTGATGGAATTGCTGATATTGCTGGAATTGGAGGAGATTTTAGCAGCTATTTGAGGTTATTGTTTGCAATGCAAGAGTTTACAACGGACGAAGCTATTGTATCGTGGGGAGATGATGGTCTGCCAGCATTAAATTTTCAGACGTGGAGCACCAATAATCAATTCTTATATGGATTGTATTCCAGAGCTTTTTACCATATTAGTATTGCTAATGAATTTTTAAGGCAAACCACAGATGAAAAATTAGCAGAAAGAGGTGTTGATGCCAGCCTGAAAAGTGAAATTACCACCTTTAGGGCAGAGGCCCGCTTCTTAAGAGCATTTTCATACTATAATTTGATGGATCTCTTTGGTAATGTGCCTATTATCACGGAGAAGGACCCAGTTGGTTTTTTCTATCCCGAACAAAAAGCAAGAGCAGAAGTTTTTGCATTCATTGAATCCGAATTGAAAGATTTAGACAAAAGCCTTGCCGCTTCAAGAGCAAATGAATACGGAAGAATAGATAAAACAGCTGCTAAATTTTTATTGGCGCAAATTTATCTTAATGCAAAAGTATATAGCGGAACGGCAAAGAATGATGAGGCAATAGCGGCCTGCAATGATGTTATTAATTCAGCTTACAGTTTTGCAGATGTGCCATACCGATATTTATTTGCAGCTGACAATAATGTCAATGGAGCGCAAAATGAATTTATTTTCCCGGTGATCAATGACGGTAATGCTATTAGAGCTACAGGCGGAGGTATGAGCTTCATTTTGCACGCTTCTATAGGAGGAACAATGGATGCCGCGACCCAAGGGATGGATGGGGGCTGGTCAGGCATCAGAACAAGAAAAGAATTTGTTCAATTGTTTCCCGATGAAAATGCTACTGGAGATGTCAGAGGCACTTTCTATACCAATGGACAAACCTTAGATATTGCTAACGTAGGCGCTTTTTCAAACGGTTACGCAGTTACCAAGTACACTAATGTAAATTCTGATGGAAGCGCAGCGCAAAGAAATGATATTCCAGATACAGATTTTCCGATGTTTAGATTATCAGATGCATATTTAATGTATGCTGAAGCAACTTTAAGAGGTGCATCAAACGGCAATATCGAAACAGCTTTAGGTTACGTGAATAAAATCAGAAAAAGAGCTAATGCAACTAGTATTTCAACTTCCGATTTAACATTAGATTTTATTCTTGCAGAAAGGGCAAGAGAATTGTTTTGGGAATGCCACAGGCGAACTGATTTAATTCGATTTGACAAATTTACCGGTTCAAGTAAACTATGGCAATGGAAGGGAGGCATTCAAAATGGGACTTCTACACAATCCTACAGAGATATTATGCCAATTCCCAGCACAACCATTCAAGCTAACCCGACTTTAAAACAAAACCCTGGATATAACTAACATATAAAAGATAATAAAATGAAAAATATATATAAAATTCTGGCTGCATTAATTGCCATATTAATAGTGTCATGTAATGCTGATGATGTTGAAAACAGACCGGTAATCACTGAGGGGATTGCGCCAGTACTGCTCACTCCGCAATCTAATTTTAATATTGTGCTCGAAAATGCCAATGCTACAAGCTTAGCGACTACTTTTGTTTGGAATGAAGCACATTATGAGGGAACTGAAACAGTTATTAATTATACAATTGAAGTGGCAAAAGCTGGTACCGATTTTAAAAATCCTACTATAGCGAGTGTAACCACCGCTACATTTAAAAGCTTTACAGTTGAAGAATTAAATGCCGTCGCTTTAAATGCTGGGCTTACATCTTTTGTCGAAGGAAAGCTGGATGTACGAATTAGATCTACAGTCGGTGCAGTTAACGCACTGCCGCAAACATCTAATTTTTACACTATCACCGTAACGCCATACCCTGCATGGCCAAACTGGGGCATAATTGGCAGCGCGACGGCAGCAACAACAGGTGGTGACGGTTGGACAGCCGATGCTGACTTAAATTATAATTCAGCTTCTAAAAAATATTCCATCACGATGGATTTAGCCGCGGGGGAAATCAAATTTAGATTAGATGATGACTGGGCAACAAATTACGGCGATAATGGAAGTGATGGAACTTTAGATGCAGGCGGCACGAATATTCCAATTGTAACAGCAGGAAACTATACTATTGTAGTTGACTTCACTGCAAAAACTTACACTGTTACAAAAAATTATTAATTTTCCATTGTGATAAAAGGCCATCTTAGGATGGCCTTTTTTTAATAATGCTATCGGGACAAATCGAAATTACTGCCAATCAATAGTTTGTTCGTAGTTAGGTTATATTCTTTTTTTTTTTGATAGCCCTCACTGCTGTAGCTACAATATTTTGAATCATAATGCTCACTTCTCGATCGGCTTCGCTGATTCTTTTTGTCATGTTATTTTCAGAATCAGGCAAGAAATTATTTTAACAATTTTTCTATTTCTTGATAGTAAATTTTATCAAGGGATAAGTGTAATTATTCTTTAATTGCATATCCTTTCTTATAAAAATCTTTGCCTTTTAAAAAAATCTTTGAACAAACTTATATTGCTCTCTTTTTTGTATGCTAATGCTAAATAGTAATATGTTTCCGCTAAATAGTCATCTATTATAAGTTATTTTTTTTCTGCTTTCAATCCGCAGAATTTTATCGAAATCTTCGAGGTCAAAATTTGGCTGTATGTCCTGTAAGTTTGAATTAAGAACAGATTTAATTTTATTGATCGGTGTCTTTTTTTGACTAATGTTCTAAAAGCGTGTATCATGGTTCTGTAATTTTCTTCTGTAAGGATAAACCGCAAAATTAGCAAATCACTAGACAGACTATCGATAACAATTGTTTTAAAAAAAAGTTTTTATTGCCTGTTGAGAACCCTGATGAGCGATATAGATGTGATGCCTAAAATAGGAAGCAATGTAATGTTGTGGGATGACTTGTATGATTTAGGTACAGGTCCTAAGACATCCTTTTTCAATGAAAAACATTGTTTTTGAAACACTGCCTTCTTCCAGCAGTATGGTTCTGGCAGGAATCTCTATTGGAGCAAAAATCGGTATTAGAATACACCATCTGTCGGTATTGGTTTGTGTTTTTTCTGGCATGGCTGCATCTTTACTTGACCGAAAAGGTTATATTATATAACTGATGTTGATTTTTACTAAATTTATTGAAAACAGAATGATTATCTGCAGGGTTAAATGTACTTGTAATCTTCTGAGGTGCTATACCCGTGAGCTGCAATAGTTATATGGATGAGCTACTGACGTATTTGGACTATTGGTTTTCCGTACCCAAGGGTGGGCTTTCAAAAACTATGGCAAGGTTTATGTGCTTATGCATGGATGGTCAATAACTCGATTTATTATATATACAAAAAAATCAAGATGGATTTGTAAGAACCTCTTGTTTTTATTTTTAAAATTCTTGCCATCATGGCCGACGTTTTCCGGTAGATCTGTGTTGTCATTTTATTTTTTTAATTATTTCTACTATTGTTTTTTGGAGGAAGGTTTGGACCAGTTATGCGGGTAACGCTTAAAATAGCTATCAGATAATCTGGCCGGTAAATTAATTAGTATCAGCAATGGTCAGCGGAATCTAATTTGGGTGATCAGTATCGTCATTGTATTTAATGTTTTTTTAGGTTTAATATTGTTTTTCATGAGCTTTTCCAACTGTGCGTTCACAAAGGGATTTCCACTGCACATTAGCAAAACGAACTGGCGAAGCAATCGAGGAATAGCTGGTGGCATAGATGGTTTTGCGTCAATTAGCGGTGCATTCTCATGTACCGCTATTTGTAAAGGCCGCATTTATGCAGTATGACTTCGGTTAGATAATGTATGGTTTCTTGCAAAGCGGTGGCCTGCTATGAAATAGGGATTTTTAATTTGAATGCGTTTAACCTCAATACTTGTCTACCTCACCATATTTCTTTGCAATATCTCCATATTCCCGAATCTGTTTCCAATATTCCTCCATGTTTTTTGGCCTTGGCCTCCAATCAGGATCTGCTACATTTTCCTGGGCTTCATTCCAATTGCTCGCAGTTAAAAATTTCGGATCAATATCGCAACCAGAAAGTTTATTTATTGGTGCCAGAAATATATAGCCATCATAAAAATTTTCCAAAGTAAAGTCCTGATATCCCATTGAATAATAACTATTATCCTTAAGCTTTCCAAGTGGAGTATCAGCCAAATCGAAACCAACTGGTGTATTATTGATTTTCTCCATTATAATTTCGATTTTTCCATCTGCCGGAGAAATCAAATTCGGTTTTGTATCAGGACGATTACTGAAAGGTTTATGCAATAAAACAGAATAAACTAATCGTGGATATTTAGCATAAAGCTGATTCCCAAAATAGCCATCTTCAAATCTTATAAAATCAGTACCCAAAAAATCATAAACTGGAAATTTATACTTTGTAAATGCATGGACATCTCCGGTGAGAATCAAAATTTTCTCTCTCTTAGTAACAATTTCTTTCTCTACAATAGAGAATCGATATGTTTCAGTGTTTCCTTTGTAAAAAACTTTCTTCATTTTTTCAGAAGTTCGTTGTCCAGAAAAGGAAGACCAATCGTAACGATAGCTTAAATTTAAAATACGAAATTTTTTCGAAGATTTAGGAAGGGATCTATTAAATGACCATGCAGCCTCATACAAATCGGTATACCCCTTAAAAGCCCACCCTGAATTGTAGTTAAACATTAATTTTCGAGCTAAATCCTTGTTATATTCAGGAGCAGAAATTAAAGAATCTAATTGCGCTTGATTTTCACTTGCGCCAAATTCCATTCCTAAATTATATACTTTATTTTGATATAAAACAGGAATCAAACTCTTTACAAATTGAAGATTTTCCTTAACCCGATGCTCTTCTGACAGAAGGATTATATCCTTTTGAGCAAATTTTGAAGCAATATATTCCTCTGGCGTATTTTTGTTATTGGATAAATATTGGACTGATTTTTCAATCTCATCCGATTGCGAAAAGATACAAAGAGGAAAAAGAATCAGAAGTAAGAGTATATTTTTTTTAAACATTTTTTATTTTTTAGAGATTAGTTTTTTCTTCATAGCAAAAAGCGATAGGTCATTTTGAAAATAAATGTATTCTGCGGTTGTTTGCCTAAAATTTGTGTGTCCAGATTAACAAATAAATCGTCCATAGGATTTCCCGAACCATTTGTTCCTTGCGACCAAACCAAATAAATTTCTGAGCCTGGTATATATTCCCATCTTAAAACCAAATTGGAGCGGAACTGAACAAATGAAAAGTCAGGATTACGAAAGGAATAGTCTTTGGTCCCATTTTGATTTTCGTCAACATTATAAATATTTGTTGCACTATCAAATGAAATCTGCTTTTGATTGTATGTTACAACTCTATCTGCAAAATAGGCTGCACGGGGGTTGGTAACGTAATTAAAATCTGAATATTTTCCAGTTGACACAAATGGCTGTCCATAATACTGAATAGTAAAATTGGGATTTATGCTATAATTGAGCCGCAATGAAGCGCTTAATGTCTGCTGTTCCAAATGCGAAGTTATATATCGAATTCCGTTTTCATAATTTGATTGCGTTACATATTGTGTTTTACTCTGATTAACATTGAAATTTGGATTCAAACTAATCGACAACGCATTTGTTGGCTGATACGTCACACTAGGATCTATTGCCTTATACGAGAAAGAATTGTTTTTTCCTTGGGCGAAAAACACTCCAGCTTGAAAACGAAGCTTTTTTCGCGGATCCGAACCAAAAGTATTATAGCTTACAAATTCTTCTGAAAATCTAAATTTTGGCCCGCCCTGCAAATAGGCATTATTATAGATTCTAGGTTTATAAGAAAAACCGATATTCGCCCACCAATAGTTCTTAAATTCTGATTTCCCCAAAAGATCATAATAAGTCCGATTGTGAAAACCTCCAAAATCGTAGGTTACAAAAGGTTCTAAACGCACCATTCCGCTTCTGAAAATCCCAAAAGGTTTTAAAGATTGATAGCTTACATAGAAAGTCTGCTTGATTTCATCCGCCTGACGCAGAAAGCCAATGTCATTGAGCTCCAATTCCGGCGAACGCCAGGTTAGTGTCGCATTATATCGCCAGTGTCCCTCAGCTGCTTTTCCTGCTTCAATCTTTCCTCCCGTCCCCGTAAGTGACGTTCTGCTTTCATCAACAGAAACATAATCAGCATCTGCTCTTTGAAACAAATGTGAAATTTCTTTCTGCGTGTTCGTAATCGATTCTCTTGAACCTAAGACATGACTTAAAATTACATTTCCACCTATAAAATATTTCCGATTTTTCCAATTGTGCTTGAAATCCAATCCGCCGGTATATGCTGCTTTTCGCAAAAGTAGAAATTGCGGTTCATCTGTATTTCTGTTGGTTGCCGTTAAGATTGCTCCCAGAAAACTATTTCGGTCATTAAAATCTTTTTGAACACGGCCTACAAAATAATTGGTAAGCGGTTCTACATGAACTTCTTGTCGTTCTTGACCGTTATCGATTTTGACATATTCGTCTGCCGTAACGCTTTCCATAATTCCTAATGACCAACCATTTTTTGTTTTCCCGCTAAATTTTGCGGCACCCAAAATGGTTGTATTTTGAGGACGTTTGATAAAATCTTCTTTTTGAGTTGTAATTATCCCTTGCGGACTTCGACCGATACGTCTGGAATAAAAAAGATTGTCTTCATTGTTTCCAAAATTGCAATCGAAAATGTTTTTGTTTTCGATAAAAAAAGGACGTCTCTCTTGAAGAAATATCTGAAATCCATCCAAAGCAATTACAGCAGGATCGGCCTCAACCTGACCAAAATCAGGGTTTATAGTCAAATCCAGCGTCAAATCATTTGTAACTCCAATTTTAGCATCAAGTCCCGCATTTAATGTGAGATCTTCCCCGTCTCTAAATGGATTTCCGTTTTCTTGTTCATATGTATCAAGCTGCGTTAAAAAGTAAGGCTGAATTTCCAATTGTTTTTGGGGTTTAAGATTGGCTAAACCCTCTAAATTTCCAAATTCACTTACCCAGCCCGGCGCATCAGCCGGGATACGTTGCCAAACCGATCGCTCCTGTTTTCGAAAATACCTGCGCGTAGCTTGAAAACCCCAAATTTGATCTTTGCCCGCACTGAATTTTAACTGACTGAGCGGAATTTTCATTTCAGCAGTCCAGCCTTCTGAGTCAATATTTGTTTTTACATACCAAATCGGATTCCAGCTTGCATCCCAGTTATTCCCATTATCTGCAATAAATTCATCGCTTTTAACTCCCGATGCCGAAATAGTAAACGAAAATCCAGTACGCTTGTCGTGATAACTATCAATATTCACTTCGACAAAATCGCCGTCAAAACCATCTCGTCTTGACAAACGTTTTACAATTTTTTCGGGCTCTTTATCATAACACTTGAAAGCAACATATAAAAATTTAGCATCGTAAAGAATTTTAAACTTAGTCTGCTCTGTTGGAGCTGTATTTTCATCGGGAAGATTCTCTATAAAATCGGTTTGCCAATCTACGATATCCCAGCTTGAATCGGTTAAAATTCCATCAATTATTGGAGCTTTATTATTTTCTAATGATTTTGTGGTATAACTTCTTTTTTCAATTTTAGACTGTTCCTGTGCTAAACAATATTGAATTGAAAAGAAGACTGTCAGCAAAATCTTTATTCGCTGTAAAGCCATATTGGTTATTTTTGCCGATTTTTTTATTTACTTAATTCCAGAACCCACATTTTTGTTGCTGGAATAACTGTTTTTTGAGAAGTCGAAATTTTTTCTTCTGTAATAACATTTTTAGCAGAAGCAAAACCGGCTGTCCTTTCATTATATTTTTGAAAATCAATTTCTTTTTCAGAATTGCTTGTATTCATCACACACATTATTGTTTGGCTGTCATCATATCTAAAATAAACATATAAGCCATCTACAGGCGTATAGTGCATCATTTTTCCCGTTTTGATTGCTGATGCATTTTTTCTAAAATTAGCCAGCTTGCGAACCAATTCCTGTGTCGATTTTTCGTCATCAGTCATTCCTTTTCCTGTAAAAGCATTTTTCTCATCTTCTTTCCATCCTCCTGGAAAATCAGCTCTTAGTAAGCCATCTGGATTTTTAAATCCCTTCATCAAAACTTCAGAACCATAATATAGCTGTGGAATTCCTCTGCAGGTCAGCAGCCACTGAAACCCAATTTTTTGCTTTTCTGCATTTTCTCCCATTAATGAAAAAAATCGAGCCTCGTCATGATTGTCCAAAAGCAATACTTTCTGCATTGGATTTTTACTCAAAAAATCACTGCTCAAAGTATAATACAATTGATTGACTCCGCCTTTCCACCCAAAAGGTTCTGTCAAAGCTGGAATGATTCCGTAATACAGACTCTGAAAATCTACAACTGAAGGCAAATTGCTTTTGAACGGTGTATCTATATTATTCTGCTCAAAATAAGCCTGATTTGCTACCCCGTGCACCATGATTTCGCCAAAAATGGAAATCTTAGGAAACTCATCCATTATAGCTTTGTTGCAGCGGTTGGCAAAATTCAGGTCATTATAGGTATAAGTATCAAGGCGAACTCCATCAATACCAAACTTTTCAATATGCCAAATGCAATTTTGGATAATGAAATTGGCCATAAACGGATTATCTTGATTAATGTCTGGCATTATTTTATCAAACCAGCCATCGCTCATTTTCTTTTTGTCAGATTTTGTTCCGTAAGGATCAAAAAGCGGGATTTCTCTATAATTGGTTTGAGTATATTCTGGCCAGCGGTGAACCCAGTCATTTGCAGGAGGATCTAATTCTAGAAAATGAAACGATCCGATGTGATTATAAACTGCATCAAAAATAAGCTTCATTCCTCTTGAGTGAAGCTGATTGCTCAATTTTTCATACATCGCATCTCCTCCATATCTTCGATCAATTTTGTAATGATTTGTAATTGCGTAACCATGCTCAGTTCTTTTCTCCATATCATTTTCCATAACCGGAGTAAACCACAATGCTGTAACTCCAAGCCCCTGAATATAGTCCAGATTATTAATCACACCTTGCAAATCTCCTCCATGACGATCATACATTTCTTTTCGATTAAGGGACTGGTCACGCATTCCTTTGATTTTATCATTGGCAGTATCTCCATTACTAAAGCGATCAACCATAATCAATTCGATAAAGTCGCTGGAAGTCACTCCCTGAGCATATTGTATTCCGTTACCAGCTCTTCGGTTGTATATAGGCCATTTTATTTTCTGTTTCCCAGATTTTTGATTCAATTCAATAATTACATCACCAGCAGCAGTTTCGGGTGAAATAGTAATATCTACCGCAATGTATTTTGAATTTGGAAAGGAATAAGTTTTGTTTATCGCTATTCCCGGATAATTGATGTTGATTTTATCTGTAGTAAAAGAGTCATCAGTACTTCGAATTAATAATTGAATGGAATTGGTCTTCATTCCTACCCACCAATTTGTTGGATAAACTTCTGTATTTTTAGCATTAATTGCTAAAGAAAAGCAGCATAGCAACATTAAAATAAAAGAGGTATTCTTCATAATATTTTTTTTAAAGTTAGAATAGTCGGCGAAGATATTATGCTTTTTAGCAATCAAAAAGGCAATTATTTAAACAGCATGATTTGTGTTGCAGACAGCAATCCAGAATCAATTATGCCATTTACAGAAGAAAACTGTTTTCTGGCTCAGTCCAGTTTTTATTTTAAAACAAAAACATTAACTTTAAAATAAATGACAAGTTAAAACCAGCTTACTTATATCAAGAGGATGTTCGAGAATATTTTATATAAGCCGAATTCATAGAGAATCTTTGCACATTTAGAGTATAATTATACAGTGCGCAATTTGAAAATATTTTTTTTTTCAATAAACATGTAAAGCTGCATGTCCCAAAGAAATAAACAACAAAAATTTTTGTCTTTGCCCTATATTATATTTCTATAAACTGCAGCATTGATGCTGCATTCAAATATGGTCAAAGCCATTACGGCTTCATGACGGAGTGATGTTTCTATTGCTTCAAATCAGGTTTTTCGCATCGAAAGGATTGATATTGTTATTTCTAAATAACTGATATGCAAAATGCTGCAATACACAATTCATTTTGGATCTTGTAGCAAAACAGACGATTGCTTTAACTGATTAAATGCGAATTATCTCAAAAGACAAATGCATATATTAGACCTTATCACTTTTAACTACATTGTTAGTTTTGGCTACAATAAAACTATTTTTGGATACATTTAGCGGTATAAGAATCCACTTTTGTCCCTTGACATTTAAGGCTGCGGCACCTGAGATAATGTAGGGTGCCCAATGGAATGCTATTTGCGAGTGTTTATGTTTACTTTTTTAGCCATCAGATGCCTGAGGTTCATAAATATGATAGGCTGCCGGCTTCTGCAATAGAGTTTTTATTTTAGATGCAGTAATTTATGGACTTCTTTTAGAATAATAAGACCGGCGTCTCATTTCCCATTGTCAGCCGTTTATTTTCTCCTTATGATGCTGGTTGAGCCATTTTTCCATCCCGAGCAGCAGCGAACCGGTGAAGCAATCCGGGCTAAATTCATTTTTTATGTTTCGGCTTTTAGTTTTTAAATACTAATTTCTTAGCCGTTGAGAAAACTTTTATCTTTAATCCTTGTTCCTACAGGGTACAGGCGAGGCGACCAGGTAGATCATCCCAGATACTGCGCTGATTTTCTATTAAACCAATTGCAAAAACCCGCTGCAGCGGCTGCAAGAAGTGCTTTCCTGCGAGCAGTTTAGTTGTCAGCTGCTTTTTTTTTATTTCTTTTTGCCGCATTGAGTTCGATATAACTAAGTCCGCAGATAATTACTATTTCAATCAAAAAATAGGCCGTCCCAATTATTGTCAGCAAATGGCAGTATTTAATCAGCAGTCCGATTGCCAGCACGCAATAAAGCAGGTTTGCAAAGCCGATAAGGCTTATGAAAAGTGCCCAGCGTCTTTTTAAAAACAAAAAACAGGCACTCGAATAAAAACAGAAACAAACTGCTATTACCGCAAGGTAAGCCAATGCAGTTTTTGGAATTCCAAAATATTCATTAAAGTGCCGCATTATTGTAAACAGGAAAAATGCTGTCAAAACTGCCCCTAAAGAGTCAATAAGGAAAAGTTTCCTTGGGTTCTCTGCCAAATGGCTTATTAGATTGTTTAGTATTTTATTCACTTGAAATGTTGTTGTTGTTGTTGTTGTTGTTGTTGTTGTTGTTGTTGTTGTTGTTGTTGTTGTTGTTGTTGTTGTTGTTGTCTGGCTCTTTAGATTGTGTATTATATTGTTTTTCGGAAGCTTTTTCCCGCTATGCGTTTTACCCGATCGAAAGCGAACTGGCGAAGCAATCGGGGCTAGTAGGGCAGGACATCAATGTTTTTGCGCTTTAATCCAAGTATACGCTGTCGGTCTAATTTTTAATTCAAACAATGTTCCAATACGGCATCCGCTGTAAGCGCTCTTTCATGGATATCTGCAATTCTGCCCGGATGGATTGCTCCATATTGCCGGATTCTGTCCCGATTGGCCGCAAAGCAGCCTTTTGACCGGCCGGACTTTAGATGATGACGGCTATTGGTCTGTCTGCGGGCTGCTGTTCTGCTGGGTGATATTTTCTTCCCCTATCGGATTCTCTTCTGTTGCAGCCGGCTGCTGCTGCGCTTTTTTCATTAGAAGATAGAAATCCCTCAGGTGCCAGAAGGCGGGGCATCTCTCCACAGGGCCGCTGAAGTTTCTGATGGTGGAATAGCAGCTCCTTAGAAACACCTGGGTATCTGTGATATTGGCCCAAGGAGTCAATCTTACTTCCTTGGGCGGGGGATTATGCTCAAAATAGCGTTTTATCTCTTCATGGTTCATAGGGCAAAATTAGGCAAAAATCCCTGTCCTGTCAAGGGATGCGGGGGAACGTCTCGGGATTTTTTGGGGTATTACTGCGCATTTTTTCAAGGGGTCTGACACTCACTGGACTGGCTGGCTGTCTGTTTCTTTCTTTCTTTCTTTCTTTCTTTCTTTCTTTCTTTCTTTCTTTCTTTCTTTCTTTCTTTCTAAAGATTTTTTAAATGCGATTTTGGCCGGCGATGCTAAAATTGATTCGGTTAGCGAATTTGTTTAAATGGATAGACTTTTTTAAAGTTAGTTAGTTAGTTAGTTAGTTAGTTAGTTAGTTAGTTAGTTAGTTAGTTAGTTAGTTAGTTAGTTAGTTATGCGTTTTCTTTTCTTTTCTTTTCTTTTAGTTTTTTTTATTGTTGTTTTTGTTTTTGTTTTTGTTGTTTTTGTTTTTGTTTTTGTTTTGGCCGGCGAAGGGGATCGTGGTTTGGAACGGCTTGTAACTTTAATGAATATCTAATAGAATTAGGGGCATTATCTTGAGACGGGAATTTTGAAAGTCTTTCTAAGCTTTCGGCGATAGTCTTATTGGCTTGTGATCGTAGGTTCGAAAGGGAGCAGGATTCGAACTTGAAGCTTGAAACCCGTATGTATCCTACGTTTATAATTTTTGCCAATTTGAATGCCACGATTTTGCCATGAAGATAAAATCATTAAAATTTAATGTTTAACTTATTGTTTTTTCAAGTGTTTGGCTTGCTTTTTTGCTGTTTTTCTTTATGATGTAGCTATAAGTGTTTTATTTGTTAAATTGATTGATTTGCCCTGTTCTTTTACTTGTATGGTATTTCAAAATAGTCGAGAACCGATTTGTAATTATCTTGCGCAGTAAGGCAGGTATCCATCAGATATTCTTTTACATTAGTCCATTCCTGGAGCCCTCTGTAATAGAAAAGCTTAAGCTGTTCATCTATTATGAATGGCACTATACTGTTGGCTAGGCACTCCTTGAAAATAATTAGCCTTCCCACACGGCCATTCCCATCCTGAAAAGGATGTATGATTTCGAATTTATAATGGAAATCAATGATGTCCTCGATATTTTTATCTTTAATCGCATGGTAATCCGTCAGCAGTTCTTTCATCTTTTGAGAAACTTCTTTAGGGGGACAGGTTTCATTGCCTCCAACTTCATTGGGCATTCTTTTATATTCCCCAACATTAAACCAATCTTTTCCGCTATCGGAAGTTCCGGACTTTAATAAAAAATGGAGTTCTTTTATAATGGATTCGGTAAGCTTATTATTTGCTTTTTCAATAATAAAATCGATGCATCGAAAGTGATTGGAAGTTTCAATAATGTCATCTACATTGACGCTTTCTTTAGATGCTCCAATTGTATTGGTTTCAAAAATATATCTTGTCTGGTCATGAGTTAGCCGACTTCCTTCAATTTTATTTGAATTATAGGTTAAATCAATTTGTGTCCGGTGATAGATGCCGCCTTTCAGCTTCATATTCTTTTGTTCTTTTAGAATGTCCAATAAAATATTTGCACCTGCTTTTCTATTTTCTTTTTTAGGGATTACTGCATCTTCAGGAATATTCCAAGTTTTACCGGTTAGGAACGCCCCTTTTAATTTCCCTGTAGAGCAATAATTGCGAACTGTCCTTTCAGACAGATTCAGTTTTTTTGCAAATTCTACTACTGAAAGATATTTCATGTTTTTGTATGATTCCGTTATCGGCAAATATAAGACGAAAAACCAATGTAAAAATGTTTTTTTTTGCCGATAAAAGAAATGTATTCCTATTCATCAATCGAAATTTACGCTTTTATATAATTTATGAGCTTATTAATATATATTTGAATACTCTATGAAGTTTAACTAGCTAACCTTCATTATAAAGCGACCCAAATCAAAGAAACGAAGAATTAGATGACAGATAAATTTCCAACAATAAATAGCACACTATCACCGAATGAACTTGGAAAACTTATTCAGCAAAAATATGAGCTAAGCGACAACACTGAATGCAGCATATTTCGACTTGCAATGAACCATTTATACATTATTCATGACAACGAAATGAAATACGTTTTTAGAGTTTACACATGTAATTGGCGTACAAAATTAGAAATTGAAGAAGAATTGAAACTTTTGCTTCACTTAAAGGAAACCAACCGACAAGTTGCTTATCCGATTGCAGATAAATTCAGCGAATACATTCAAGAAATTGAAGCACCTGAAGGAAAAAGATTTGGTGTTTTATTTTCATATGCCAAAGGAGCAAAGACAGCAAAATTTTCACATCAAACAAGTTTTCTAATTGGACAAGCATTAGCAAAAGTTCATCTATCTACAGAAAAGTTCGAACTAAATAGAATATCTTATAATAATGATAACTTGCTTGCGATACCTGTTCTTAGAATAAAAAAATTCTTTAATAAAAACATTAGTGAAATTCAATTTTTAGAAAAACTATCTGCATTTTTAATGCTAAAAATTGGCAGTATTGATAAACAAAAAACGAGATATGGAAGTGTTCATCTTGACGTTTGGTTTGACAATTTACACATTGATGACGAAAAAGAAATAACATTTTTTGACTTTGACTTTTGTGGCAACGGTTATCTATGTTTTGACATTTCTTATTTCCTTTTTCAGCTACTTTCAACTAATTTGAACGAAGAAGAGTATCAGATAAAAGCAGAAAGCTTTTTAAAAGGTTACGAAACTGTAACAGAAATTTGTGCCGAAGAAAAAAAGCTTCTGCCTTTTGCTTGTTTAGCAATTATGGCCTACTACATTAGTATTCAATGTGACAGATTTGAATATTGGACAAATATATTCTTGAATGAAGACCATTTGAAAAGAATGGTTGGAAATATGAAACGATGGATTGCTTACAACAAAATTGAAATAGATAGTGATTGTTAAAACAATGATCAGCTAACAGCCACCACAACAGATTTGAGCAATTAGCTTAATGGTAAAAGGGATGGCTGATGGTTTGGCAAATCCGAAAAATGAGCTTAATTTAGTCAAAATCCGCTGTAGCGCCAGAAGCTTAAAAAAGCCTGCAAAAATATGTACTTTACAGGCTTTCATTTTTTATAGTGACCTTGGCGGATTTTGAACCAGTACTTTTCGCTGGAGATTTGAACCTCCTGCTATAAAAATTTCTTTCTTTTTAAAGATGTTTCCTAATTATGATTTTGGCCGATTACGGCAAAACTGATTAAGTTAGGGAATTTGTTTAAATGGATAGACTGTTTAAAGTTAGTTAGTTAGTTAGTTAGTTAGTTAGTTAGTTAGTTAGTTAGTTAGTTAGTTAGTTTCTTTTCTTTTAGATTGATTTCTTTTTTTATTTTGATTTTGATTTTGGCCGGCGAAAGGGAGTTGGGAAAAGAGTGCGGTTGATTTTACCGGCAGATGTATTTGATAGTTATTCGATTGCTGATGGTTTAGTAAGATTGGTAAGGTAATGGTTCGGGTCCTGTTTTCGTATCAGGAAAAATATAAAGCCTGAGAAGTGCCAATTTCTCAAGTTTCTCATTTTTTTATAGTGACGGGGACAGGACAAATTACAGCATCATTTTTGGATGATTTGAAGAAATTGGCGTACTATATGTAATGTCTGTCTTCCATTGGCTTTGTAAATTTGGTTTAGATGTCCTGTTGGGGATTGATGTAAAAAAACATAAAAACTAAAAAAGTTTATGGCAATAAACTAATATACAATTTTACAAATAATATGGAGAATTTGAAAAGATTTTTATGCTTAAGGTAGAGTTGTCTTTCTTTGGCTTTATGAATTACGTGAATGTTGTTCTAACGGAGTTAAACATTGGTTTATTTCTTTAGAGCTATCTCCAGGAAAAGTAAAAGTTAAAAAGCTATATTGAGAGTTATTTATGTTAAAGTGTAAAATTAAATAATATAAAATACTGATTATCAATATATTTTTTTTTAGATTTGTAAGAGGTTTAATACTATTATTGAGTTTTTAAACTTTAGTAAACAGAAATTTTATATAATAGTATGATTGAGCGAGTAGATTAACTACTCAAATTTTGAATCTTTAGAGATCTTAAAATTATTTTGTTTGATTTTTTTTAATGCAGGCTGTTAACCAGTTCTCATTGTAAAAGAAATGATATGAGAACTAGATTTCCTTATTTTATCTGATCAATAAAATGAGTGTATTATTAATTGAATTTCTGCCCTCAAATTTTTTGCCTACCCCATCATAAATCAATTCATGATAAACTCATTCGGTTTGTCATCAATTTTTGGCCCCACCTTTTTTTTGTCATTAAGTATTTATTAGAATTTAAAATTCATTATCAGCCAAACCAATTGAAGCCTTTTGATAAAGTGTTGATTCACTTTATATTTTCCAAACCGGATATTGCACTCCTAAAATTTTATCATTTCACTTTGGTCTAGTCTGTAAGATTCCAATAAAGCTATTGGAACTGATTTGACTAATCAGACATGTATTCTATTGATTTTGTTGAAGAGCGCTAGTTCTTATGACTAATCCGTCATGCCTTAATGTTAAATTTAAAAATTTGAAAGATGAGGAAAAAATTACTTTTTTACATATTTCTATTTGGATATTGCGGCAGTTATGCACAGCAGGATGCGCAGTTTACGCAATATATGTATAACACAATAAACATAAATCCTGCCTATGCTGGTTCTCGCGGCGTGCTGAGCATTTTTGCTTTGCATCGTGACCAATGGGTAGGATTGGATGGTGCACCAAAAACAAATACAATTTCTGTAAACACTCCGATAAACAATAGCAATATTGGGCTTGGCGTATCTTTAGTCAACGACAAAATCGGGCCTACAAATGAGAATGAGTTTTCTGTAGATTTATCTTATACTATTCCCACCTCAGAAATATGGAAACTCTCTTTCGGGATAAAAGGTTCAGTAGACGTCTTTAATCTTGATGCAAGCAAACTAAACCCAGAAAATCAAGGCGATCCTCAATTTCAAAACTTAGACAGCGATGTATCTCCCAATGTAGGAGCCGGAATTTATTGGCATTCAGATCGAGCTTATATTGGTTTGTCTGTCCCCAACTTTATTCAAACCAACAGATATGACGACAATGATGTAGCAATTTATAAAGACAAAATAAATTACTACTTGATAGGCGGTTACGTTTTCAATTTTTCTCAGGAAATAAAATTTAAACCGGCATTGTTGACAAAAATGGTGGAAGGAGCACCGCTTCAAGTCGATGTATCCGCTAATTTTTTATTCTTTGAAAAATTGACTTTAGGAGTTGCCTATCGTTGGGACGCCGCCGTGAGTGCTATGGCAGGTTTTCAGATTACAGATGGGTTATATATTGGTTATGGTTATGATCAGGAAACAACTAAATTAAAAAATTATAATTCGGGATCGCATGAAATATTTCTGCGCTATGAATTCTTCATAAATAATGGAAAAATCACAACTCCTCGTTTCTTCTAAAAAAAAGTATCATGAAAAATTATACATTACTTTTCCTTACCATAGTAAGTACTTTTTCCTTTGCACAGCAAGCTAAGGTAAATTCAGGAGATAAAAAATACGATAATTACGCTTACATCGATGCGATAAAAACGTATGAAAAAGTGGCTGAGAAGGGATACAAGTCTGAGGATATGTTCAAAAAGCTAGGAAACTCTTATTATTTTAATTCCGATTTCGCAGGTGCTGCAAAATGGTATGGCGAGTTATTTGCAATGAATACAACTGTTGAACCCGAATATTATTACAGGTATGCACAATCATTAAAATCGACCGGCGAAACTGCCAAAGCAAACAAGTTGTTGGATGATTTTAATGTTAAATCAAAAAATGATAACAGGGGCAAACTTTACAAACAAGACGTAAATTATTTAGATGTCATAAAAGAGAATTCCGGAAGATATAAAATTGTAGATGCGGGGGTTAACAGCAAGTACTCTGATTATGGGGCATTTGTTTACAACAACAAGCTTTATTTTGCTTCTGCCAGAGATACAGGAAATTTTACACAGCGAAAGCATAAATGGACCGGCGAATATTTTACTAATATCTATAATGCCGATATTAATCCTGAATCTGGAATCGCGACAAAAGTAAATAAGTTTAAATCCGCAATAAATACCAAATTCCACGAAGCTTCTCCTGTTTTTACGCGTGATGGAAAAACAGTTTATTTCACTAGAAATAATTACCTCAACGGAAAAAAGGGTAAAGATGAGAACAAAACTACCTTTATAAAAATCTATAAAGCCACATTAGATAAAGATAATAAATGGTCAACTATCACCGAACTTCCTTTTAACAGCAATACATACAGCGTGGCGCATCCTGCATTGAGTCCAGATGAAAAAACACTTTATTTTGCGTCTGACATGCCCGGGACAATCGGACAATCTGATTTATTCAAAGTGGCTATCAATTCAGATGGAGGATTTGGCACACCGGAAAATCTTGGAAATGTAATTAATACTGAAGGAAAAGAAACGTTTCCATTTGTAACCAGCGAAAATGAAATTTATTTTTCTTCTGACGGACATCCTGGTTTGGGAGGATTGGATGTTTTTGTAGGGAATATTGGCAAAGATGGCAAAATAAGCAATATTCAAAATATAGGTTCCGATGTTAATTCTCCAAAGGATGATTTTGCTTATTCAATTGATCCGATATCACGTAAGGGGTATTTTAGTTCAAATAAAGATGGAGGACATGGTTCTGATGACATCTACAGTTTCTTAGAAACTAGAAGACTTAATTGCATCCAGGAACTTTATGGCGTTATAACCGATGTTCAAACGGGAGCAGTTCTGCCTGAAACCAAGGTCACTTTGTTTGACGATCAAATGATAGTCAAGAATAGTATAGTTTCAGACAATTCAGGAAATTATTCATTCCCTGTCGAATGTGGCAAAAAATATAGTGTAAGAGCAGAGCAAGCGGATTATAATACGAAAGAAGTTGGCGTTACGATTGAAAAAACAAGTGGCAAAACCAATCTTCCCATAGCTTTAGAAAAGTCAACTTGCAGAGTCACTGTGGGAGATGACTTAGGTAAATGCTTTGGAATCAAAATGATCTATTTTGATTTGGATAAATCTGATATCAGGTATGAAGCGGCTTTAGATTTAGAAAAAATACTGGCCGTTTTGCAAGAATATCCAAAAATGAAATTGGATATACGTTCGCATACAGACAGCAGGGCAACACATAAATACAATGAAGCTTTGTCAAATCGAAGAGCAAAATCTACAATTAGCTGGCTGGTTAAAAACGGTATTTCTTCTGATCGATTAACGGGAAGAGGTTATGGGGAGACACAACTTGTCAATACATGCTCAGATGGTGTTCCGTGCACCGAAGAAGAACATCAAGCCAATAGACGAAGCGAATTTATTATTACTGCTTTGTAAATCTGGTCGCCTTATCTGAAAGAGAAAAATATAGCACATTAAAATTTATCGATAATGAAAAATACAGTTAAAATCTTATTAGTATTTATTACAGTGTTTTTAGTAACAAGTGTATCTGCTCAAACGAATTACAGTTTTTCAATTGCTGATATTTTAAGTTCAATGCCAAATGGGAAAAGAATGCCTGATGGAACTATTGTAAAAGCACAGCTTATAACTACAGGCAGCGCAACACATTCTACAGGAGCTGCGGGTTCAGGAACCGCGGGGCCGGATATTGGAGGAATATTCACTGGAATTACGCTTCCAGCTTATGTTGGAGACAAAACACCTACAAATTTCACTAAAATTCAAATGGCCAATACCCAAAATGCCGATAATGGAGTGGGAAACAACTGCACGAACAGTATTGGTTTCAGGATTTATTTCAGCAGGCCAATTTCCAGCATCAATTTTCTTGCTCTAGATATCGATGGAGTACATGGAACTCCAAATGGAAATGCAGAGTGGGTGGCTTTTTTTGGATATAATGGCAATACATATGTCCCTTATTCCATCAGCGGCCCGACGACACAACTTACAAATCAAAATATAAATACTTCTGCAGCAGGGCATAGCTGGAGAACTTTAATTACTAATTCTATTGGCGCTACTGCTTCGGCCGCTTTACCAAACGCAATGACCATAAGACGCCAGACAACAAATGGAGGCTCGGGAACGCCAGATGATTTAAATCATCAGGTGTTATTTACGCCACCTTCGTCTGCAACCAAAGTGACAGATTTTTTTCTAATGACAGGTATTTGGAGCGTTACAGGTCAGGCCAACGTTCAAGCTTCCGGTTTGAGTCCAATCGTAATAACAATCAGTTCTGATTTTGGGGATGCGCCAGACAGTTATAAAACCTTGTTGGCGTCAGGCGGTCCTTCGCATGGTATTGTAGGCACTCTTTCGTTAGGAGATTCTAATCTTGCTGAAGTGGATGGTCAGCCTTCTGCGCTGGCTGATAATTCTATTGATGATGATGGCGTTCCCACAATTCCGCCATTGACCAATAATGGACAATTAATCAACACTTATACAGTTTCTGCCAATTTTCACAATAATACGGGACTTGCAGCAAATTATGCGGCATGGATTGACTGGAACAATGATGGTGTTTTTCAGCCTTCAGAAGGAACTGCCGCAACAACTTCTGCGGGAACATTGTCAGGAAGCGTAGACCTTACATGGAATAATGTTACCTTGACCAATACATCCGGACATGCAAAAACATATCTTAGGGTTCGAGTAACCACAGAAGCTATTACGACCGCTGATTCCGGCGGTGCTTTTATGGATGGGGAAGTAGAAGATTATGCCATTGGGCTTCCAGCTGCAACGCCTGATTTTGCCTGTTTTAATGCTGGTTCATCTTCTGGTCCGATTAATGTACTCTCCAATGATACTACAGGAGAAGTTATTGTCCCCCTTACAACAGGATTAGTGAATCCCGGCACTGCGACTAATATTATTGTAGATGGTTTTGGAGATATAATACAAATGACTATTCCAGGCGATGGAATATGGAAGATCAATACATCTGGACAAGTAGCTTTTGAACCAGAATCAAGCAGCGTAATAAGTCCAACACCAATTGCTTATAATGGAAGAGATGCAGATGGGAACATATCCAACAATGCTTTAATTACATTAACGGCGGCAAGTATTCCAGTAGATACTACTGTATCATCTCAGGGGTGTTTTCCAACTACACTGACAGCGAGCGCCAGTGTTCCCGCTGGTCAGTCTATTGTTTGGTATGATGCCGCTACGGGAGGTAATATCGTAGCTTCTCCAACTCTTAGTGCTGTTGGTACTATTACTTATTATGCGCAAGGAAATAATGGTACGTGTGTCACAGCAGTGCGGACTCCTGTAGCTTTGACCATAACTGTACCACCAAATGCCGGAAATTTATCAGGTACGCAAAATATCTGCCAAGGAACAACGACTACTTTTAGTTCAGATGGTGATGCAGAGGGGACATGGTCCAGTCTTGACCCTACAATTGCTTCTGTAGACAGCAGTGGAATAATTACGGGATTATTAGCTGGCACTACAACAATAAGTTATACAATAACCGGAACGGGCGGATGCGCAAATGTCTTTGCAACAAGAACCGTTACTGTTGAAGATGCTACAGAATCGGGTACTATATCAGGAAACCAAGATATTTGCGTTGGCGGTACTTCTGTATTGATTTCGAGCGGTACCCCTGGAGGGCTATGGGAAAGTGAGGATATTACTATTGCAACGGTAGATGCAAGCGGACTGGTGACAGGAGTTGCGAGAGGTACAGTAAATATAAAATATACCATTATACAGACTGGCACCTGTGCCGTTATACCTTCAGCTTATGCGGTTAATATTATTCAAGTAAATCCCGGTACTTTATCAGGAAATCAAAATGTTTGTATAGGAGAAACAACAACGTTCACTACAAATGGAGATTCTGGAGGAGACTGGACTGTTGACAATGCAGCAATAGCTTCTGTAGATGCAAATGGTGTAATTACGGGTAACGCAACTGGAACTGCTACAATTACTTATACTGTAAGTAGTGTCAGCGGCTGTCCTTCTGCTTTTACAACAAGGACAGTAACAGTAAATGTAAATCCGCCCGCCTCAGCTGCAGATATTACAGGAAACAATACTGAAATATGCCCAGGAGGTACAGCTTTATTGACAGTAAGTTCTTCAGTAACCAATCCTGTATTTACGTGGTATGCTGATCAAACCACTACAACTGCACTTAGCACCGGGCCTACATATAATGTGCAACCCGCATCAACAGCAACTTATTATGTGAGCGTGAAAGGTGATGCAATTTGTGAAAATGATCCGAATACGAGAAAAGCGATAACTGTAACGGTAGATGCTTTAGGATTAGCTTCAGATATAACGGCTGGTGATGTTGCAATTTGCGCTGGCTCTACGGCTTTTTTGACAGCTTCATCTTCCAGTGTCACCACTCCTGTATTTAGATGGTATGCCGATCAGATGACCACCACAGTGTTGAACACTGGAGATACCTACAGTCCTTCACCGGCTTCCACGACGACTTATTATGTCAGTATAAGTGGAGACGGCGTCTGCGAAAATAGCATTAATACCAGAAAAGCAGTTGTAGTAACGGTAAATCCATTGGCTACATCATCTGATATAGCTGCCAATAATCAAGAAATTTGTGGAGGCGCTGCTGCTTCTTTGACCGCTTCTTCACGTATTGCTTCACCGGTCTTCAGATGGTATGCCGATCAAACCACATCAATAGTATTGAGTACTGGAGCCACATTTAATCCTTCACCCGTGTCTACTACTACTTATTATGTAAGTGTTGCTGGTACGGAAGTTTGCGAGAATGCTATCAATACAAGAAAAGCTGTGACAGTTGCAGTCAACGGCTTAGCAACAGCTACAGATATAGCAGCTACAGATATCACAGCTTGTCCAAATGATGCAGTTGTTTTGACAGCTTCATCAACTACAGTGACTACTCCGGTATTCAGATGGTATGCTGACCAGACGACGACAACCATACTTCATAATGGAGCAACTTTCAGTCCTTCGCCAAGTTCAACTACGACTTATTATGTGAGTGTGAGTGGGGATGGAGTATGTGAGAATGCTCAAAATTCCAGAAAAGCGGTGACAGTCACAATCAATCCATTAGCGACGGACGCAGATATAATTGTAGCTGATCAGACTATTTGTTCGGGTGAGATTGCAGTTTTAAGCGCATCATCATCTCTTATTAATCCTGAGTTCATTTGGTATGCGGATCAGACATCTGTTACGCCACTTTCAATAGGAGAAATCTATGGTCCTACGCCGGCAACAACCACTACATATTATGTGAGCGTAAGCGGTGACGGGGTGTGCGAGAATGCCATCAATACCAGAAAAGCGGTAGTGGTGACGGTTAATCCTTTGGGGCTTGATTCCGATATTACAGCCTCCGACGCTGTGATCTGTTCGGGATCATCCGCCACGCTGACGGCTTCCTCATCAACAGTTACCACTCCTGTCTTCAGATGGTACGCCGACCAGACCAGCATAACGGTTTTAAGCACGGGAGCCACCTATAACGTTAGTCCGGCAACAACCGCTACGTATTATGTGAGCGTGAGCGGTGACGGGGTGTGCGAGAATGCCATCAATACCAGAAAGGCGGTAGTGGTGACTGTAAATCCTTTGGGGCTTGATTCCGATATAACAGCTTCGGACGCTGTGATCTGTGCTGGAGCATCCGCCACGCTGACAGCTTCATCCACTACAGTTGCCACTCCGGTCTTCAGATGGTACGCCGACCAGACCAGCACAACGGTTTTAAGCACGGGAGCCACCTATAACGTTAGTCCGGCAACAACCGCTACGTACTATGTGAGCGTGAGCGGTGACGGGGTGTGCGAGAATGCCATCAATACCAGAAAAGCGGTGGTGGTGACGGTTAATCCTTTGGGGCTTGATTCCGATATAACAGCCTCCGACGCTGTGATCTGTGCGGGAGCATCCGCCACGCTGACGGCTTCATCCACTACAGTTGCCGCTCCGGTCTTCAGATGGTACGCCGACCAGACCAGCACAACGGTTTTAAGCACTGGAGCTGCCTACAGTCCGACGCCGGCAGTAACCGCTACGTACTATGTGAGCGTGAGCGGTGACGGGGTGTGCGAGAATGCCATCAATACCAGAAAAGCGGTAGTGGTGACGGTTAATCCTTTGGGGCTTGATTCCGATATAACAGCTTCGGACGCTGTGATCTGTTCGGGATCATCCGCCACGCTGACGGCTTCCTCATCAACAGTTACCACTCCTGTCTTCAGATGGTACGCCGACCAGACCAGCACAACGGTTTTAAGCACTGGAGCGGCCTACAGTCCGACGCCGGCAGCAACCGCTACGTACTATGTGAGCGTGAGCGGTGACGGGGTGTGCGAGAATGCCATCAATACCAGAAAAGCGGTAGTGGTGACGGTTAATCCTTTGGGGCTTGATTCCGATATAACAGCTTCGGACGCTGTGATCTGTGCGGGAGCATCCGCCACGCTGACGGCTTCATCCACTACAGTTGCCGCTCCGGTCTTCAGATGGTACGCCGACCAGACCAGCACAACGGTTTTAAGCACTGGAGCTGCCTACAGTCCGACGCCGGCAGCAACCGCTACGTACTATGTGAGCGTGAGCGGTGACGGGGTGTGCGAGAATGCCATCAATACCAGAAAAGCGGTAGTGGTGACGGTTAATCCTTTGGGGCTTGATTCCGATATTACAGCCTCCGACGCTGTGATCTGTTCGGGATCATCCGCCACGCTGACGGCTTCCTCATCAACAGTTACCACTCCTGTCTTCAGATGGTACGCCGACCAGACCAGCATAACGGTTTTAAGCACGGGAGCCACCTATAACGTTAGTCCGGCAACAACCGCTACGTATTATGTGAGCGTGAGTGGTGACGGGGTGTGCGAGAATGCCATCAATACCAGAAAGGCGGTAGTGGTGACTGTAAATCCTTTGGGGCTTGATTCCGATATAACAGCTTCGGACGCTGTGATCTGTGCTGGAGCATCCGCCACGCTGACAGCTTCATCCACTACAGTTGCCACTCCGGTCTTCAGATGGTACGCCGACCAGACCAGCACAACGGTTTTAAGCACGGGAGCCACCTATAACGTTAGTCCGGCAACAACCGCTACGTACTATGTGAGCGTAAGCGGTGACGGGGTGTGCGAGAATGCCATCAATACCAGAAAAGCGGTGGTGGTGACGGTTAATCCTTTGGGGCTTGATTCCGATATAACAGCCTCCGACGCTGTGATCTGTGCGGGAGCATCCGCCACGCTGACGGCTTCATCCACTACAGTTGCCGCTCCGGTCTTCAGATGGTACGCTGACCAGACCAGCACAACGGTTTTAAGCACTGGAGCGGCCTACAGTCCGACGCCGGCAGCAACCGCTACGTACTATGTGAGCGTGAGCGGTGACGGGGTGTGCGAGAATGCCATCAATACCAGAAAAGCGGTAGTGGTGACGGTTAATCCTTTGGGGCTTGATTCCGATATAACAGCTTCGGACGCTGTGATCTGTGCGGGAGCCTCCGCTGCGCTGATAGCTTCATCCACTACAGTTGCCACTCCGGTCTTCAGATGGTACGCCGACCAGACCAGCACAACGGTTTTAAGCACGGGAGCCACCTATAACGTTAGTCCGGCAGCAACCGCTACGTATTATGTGAGCATGAGCGGTGATGCCGTTTGCGAGAACGCCATCAATACCAGAAAGGCGGTGGTGGTGACTGTAAATCCTTTGGGGTTGGCTTCTGATATTTCGGTAAGCACAGCAAATGCTTCGCTATGTACAGGAGGCAGTGCTTCAATTACAGCTACTAGTGCTATCAGTAATCCTATTTTCAAATGGTATCAAGATGCTAATTTGTCTGTTTTGCTTTATACAGGAACTACTTTTGCAACGCCTCCTATAACGGTAAATACATCTTATTATGTTACAGTCCAAAATAATGCTATTTGTGAGAATAGTATTGGAAATGCATTAAAAGTTGATCTAACAGTTATTCTGTGTTCAGATATTGCTTTGAATAAATCTGCCAGCAATATGTCTCCTTTCGTCGGCGATCAGGTTGATTTTACCATAACGGTAAGTAATCTTGGGCCAAATGACGCAACAGGTGTACGTGCAAATGATGTATTGCCGTCAGGCTATACTTTTATCAGTGCAGACAACGGTGGAGTGTTATCTGGTAATACGATTACATGGCCAACATTTAACATTTCAGTCAATAATCTCGTTTCATTGGTTTATAGAGCCAGAGTCAATACTCCGGCTGGAACTGCGGATGAATACAAAAATGTAGCTCAAATAGCTGCTTCGGATAATTTTGATCCAAATTCAACCCCAAACAACAATGATCCAGCGGAAAATGATCAAGACAGTGTGATTTTGACCCCAATTATGCCACAGCCTTCAATTTTATTATATAAGGACGCTTCTTTCTCTGCTTCTAATGACAGCAACGGAAATGGCCTTCCTGATGTCAACGAAACAATTACATACACTTTTGCAGCGCAGAATACAGGTAACATAAGATTGGAAAATGTAAAGATTGATGATCAGTTTTTAGGGATAAGCAATTTATCCGTTACACCTAATTCTTTGGATCCTGGACAAACGGGCAGGTCTCAGCTGATTTATACAATCAAGGAATCGGATTTTGAGAAGGGAGTGATCTACAATAGTGCAATTGCTCAGGGAAATACACCACCGACACCAGATAATCCGGGAGGTACAGTTGTTACAGATGCATCTGAAGATCCAACAGATCCTGTTAAGCCTGGTGATCAGTATTATGATCCAAATTGTCCGGCATGTACAGTAGTTCCGTTGCCAAATATCCCAAAAATTGCAATTGTTAAAGAAATTTCTTCATTCAGCGGAAATTTCGATAATGCAAAAGTTGGCGATGTCATTAGTTATCTTTTTACTGTGAGCAATATCGGAAATACCCGTTTAAGCAATGTAAAAGTGACTGATCCGCTTCCTGGAATGTCAACTCCTGCACTTGATCCTGTAGATTCGAGCAATAAAACTGGTGATCTCAATTCAAACGGATATTTGGATACAAACGAGAAGTGGCTTTATCGAGCAGGCTATGTTCTCACTTCAGGTGATTTGGCAAAAGGACAGGTTGTCAATCAGGCTTTGGCAGAAGCTACCGGACCGCCTACACCTGTAAACCCTAATGGGGAAGATGTTAATGACTTGTCTGATAAATCGTCGCCTACCAACGAGGACAATGATCCGACAGTTCTTGATATAGTGGGTTGCCAAGTAGTCGTTCACAATGCAATTTCTCCAAATGGAGACAGCATAAATGATAGGTTTAAAATTGACGGTATTGAATGTTACCCAAAAAATACGGTTGAAATTTATAACCGCTGGGGAGTAATTGTTTTTCACACTGATGGATACAATAATGAAAGCAATGCATTTGAGGGCTACTCTAATGGAAGGACGGTGATCAATCAAAGCAAAGGACTTCCAACAGGCACATATTATTATATTGTCAGATATCAAAATTCCGAGGAGAGAGAAATAACAACAGCAGGTTATCTTTATCTAAGCATGAACCAATAATCAAACAGCACTCCAAACATGTCTGTAGCTAAATGCTGTTTGGAGTGTTTTTAGATTTATAGCATTCTGCGATAAAATTAAGTTTTTTTCAAATGGTGATATATGTTCTTTAACAAATGCGGCATTGCCAAACCAGTATTTTGTCATTCTTAATCAGATTGAGATTCCAAATAGTGTTTGGAAATGAAATACCTATTGTCCTTCAAGTATGAAAAAATATGAGATAATATTCTTCAATAAGCTAAAGGGTTTTGTTCTTGCCTTTTTATTATTTCCTAATTTATATTTTTCATGTTGATTTCAACAAGCGGAAACCCATTGATGCCAGAGCAGCAACTTTAGTTTTTTGTGAAAAATAAGAAGAACCCCTAATGGTGGGGGGCCGTAATTTGCATTTCTATTAAATTTCATAATTGTTTAAAAAAAAACGGAAAAAAATAAAGCTGTAAGATTTTTTGGTTATTTTTATGTGATTATTTGATATTGAATGTGATAGCTTAAAGGCTGGAAGAGTGCTGTAGTTTTAATGGCATTATTATAGGCATTGTTTCTTTTGATGGCTACATAACTAGAGAAGAAGATATATAACTGCTAAAATTTGATATATTATGAAAAAAAGTCTCTTTGTTTTTTCATTTGTGCTGCTATTGGCGGCCTGCAACCAAACACCATCAGCAAATTCCGGTGGGAAAGCCGATATTGAGGGTGCTGTTACGGCAGAATTCAAACCTGCCAGCATCAGGGAACAGATTGTTTACCAACGCGCAATTGAAGCATTTATATGGGGGATACCTGCCGTTAATTATGACCTTATGCTTCAGGCAATGCTGGGCAGCACCAAAGGGAAACAAAATGAGATCATATTTTGGTCAAAACCCGTAGACTGGCATAATCAGACATTAACGCCAAATCCCGACGCGATTTACTTTATGTTTTTTTTCAACACAAAAGACGCTGGGCCAATAGTGATAGATGTTCCTGCAGCAAAAAATGGATCATTTGCCGCCAATATTGACAATATCTGGCAGATGCCCCTTGAAGATGCAGGACCTTACGGAGCCGATAAAGGCGCAGGCGGCAAATATCTGATACTGCCGCCTGACTATAAGGAAAATATTCCTAAGGGATACATTGTACTGAAAGCCGATACCTATGAGGGTTATGGATTATTCCGCTCCAACCTGCCCAGCCATAGTGATGCCGATGTACAGAAAGCCGTCAGCTACGGCAGACAGCTGAAGCTCTATCCTCTTTCCAAAGCTGAAAACCCCGGTGAAACAAAATATACAGATGTGAAAGATGTGCTTTATAATTCGGTCATACCCTATAACAGCCGGTTTTTTATTTCCCTTGACCGCATTGTGCAAAGCCAGCCTATGCTGGTGCGCGATAAGGCGATGATTGATAAACTAAAAAGCATAGGCATTGAAAAAGGGAAACCCTTTAACCCTGATGCACGAACCACCGAGATTCTGAATGCTGCGGCAAAAAGTGCGCATGACTATTTGGAAGCAATGCTTGAAAAAGGTTTTCCGCCGATAAATCCTGATGCAAAATGGGCTGTTCCCGCAATGCCGGAACTCGTTAAGGCGGGATCTTCTGGATATGCGGAATCTGATATTTATCCTACAGATGCGCGTGCATTAACCTATTCAATCGGTTATGTAGGCATAAAACGCCTGGGTACAGCGCAAATATATCTTATTGCGGGAAAAGACAAGGAAGGCCGGGCGCTTGATGGCGGTAAAACCTATATTCTCCATGTGCCTGCAAATGTTCCAACCAAGCAATACTGGTCGGCAACAGTCTACGACCGGACAACACATTGCCTTATCAAAAATCTGCAGCGTGCAAGCAGAGCGTCAAATGCAGCGGAGATCCAAAAGAACACAGACGGCTCGGTTGATATTTTCTTCGGCCCAAAATCCCCTGCAGGCAAGGAATCAAATTGGATACCAACGGACCCTAAGGGGAAATTTGAAGTATTATTCAGGCTTTACGGCCCGGAAAAGCCTTTTTTTGATAAGACATGGAAACTTGGAGATATAGAAGAATTCAAATAAGCAAAATCACTAAACCAATGGAAAATAAGCTCATCTGCGTAATTTTGATGGCAGCCTTGACGGCATGCAACCAAAATAAAAACAGGGATGCGGAAGCATCAAATTCTAAAGGGATTGAAAGCCTAGCGCCAGCCCAGGAGCGACGGCAGCTGCCAACGGGGCCCGACACGAATGTAAAAATCACCCGGGAATATGCTGCTCTGACAGCTAAGGATGCCTATTTTTGGGCATGGCCTTTAGTAAACATGTACAACCGCCGAATGGCTTTCAAGGATGTAAAAGAGTTGGCCTTGTCCGGGCCTCTTTTAATGGCTCCGCTCAATCAGTTTACGATGCTTACTGATTATGTGATACCTACGGAACGCGCTGTAGCCTGTCCCAATCAGGATGTGGTTTACGGCATTGGATGCCTTGCCTTAGACCAGTCGCCGGTTGTCGTGCAAGTGCCTGATTTTGGCAAACGTTTTTGGGTCTACCAGATAGTTGACCTGCGGACAGAAAGCTTTGCCAAATTGGGAAAGATGTACGGCAATAAGCCGGGCTTTTATTTATTGGCAGGGCCGGACTGGAAAGGCGAGGTGCCGAAAGGAATAACAGAAGTTTTCCGCTCGTCCACCAATACAGGATTGGTGGGACCCCGCGTTTTCCTGGATGACACAAAAGAAGACCGAAAAGCAGTTCAGGAGGTATTGAAATCGGTCGTGATGTATCCCTTGTCGGATTATGACGGCAAAATGAAAACCGTCGATTGGGCCAATATCAAAAAGCTTCCCGGAGGCAGCTCAGGGAAAGAAGAAGCGGTATGGGTAAACCCCCAGACATTCTTTGACGAGCTGCCTGTTGTGCTGGCAGATGCAAAGCCATTGCCAGGCGAGGAGGCAAAATATAAGCAGATACTTGCTGTAATGGAAGCCGCCAAGAAAGACCCAAAACTGAAACAGGCGATGATTGATGCAGCTGTTGAGACTGAGCGTCAGGTAATAAAACCTTTAATGGAATTCCGCAACTGGGGGATCCAATTGCCTTTTCACTGGTCAGGGGTAACGAACGGCGCATCGTGGGGCACGGATTATTTTACGCGCACTGCGGTAGCCAAATCCAATATCCTGGTCAATGCCCCAAATGAAACACGCTACTTTTATCAGGATCTGGATTCAGAAGGTGCCCGATTGAACAGCTCGAACAAATATAAAATTACTTTTGCCAAAGGACAGCTGCCTCCTGTTAATGGATTTTGGTCGCTTACATTATATAACGAGCATCACTTTTTTGAAATCAACAAGCTCAACAGATATTCATTGGGTACAAAGAACAAGACAATGGCATACAATTCGGACGGTTCGCTGACCATTTATATTCAATCAGTTCCGACTGATGCGAAAACCCAAAACAATTGGCTTCCGGCCGTTGAAAAGGGGGATTTTTCGCTTTATCTTCGCACTTACTGGCCAAAAGAGGAAGTAGTAAATGGAAAATGGACTCCGCCAGCTATAATGAAAGTAGTAAAATAGTTTTAAACTATAAGCGGGGATATCATTATCGAAAAGATTAAATGATAAAATAAAAAAGGCGCCAGTTGTCTTTAATTGGCGCCTTTTGGCTTTGTGAACCTGCTGGGATTCGAACCTTTTTAACAAATTAAATAGGAAATTATTTTCTCATTCTATAAATTATTTTCCGAGTATTGCTTTCTATGAGATCCCAATCCCATTTTTCGGGACTTCCCAATTCCGGATTTATACTTTCCCAGCTTTCTGCTCTTTTTTTTGAACTACAAGAAACATTGCATTTAATTTTTGCTTCAATATTAGGGAAACTTAGGTTAATAAAAATTAATCCCCAACCGTCTATCCTGTATCTGTAAGTTTTTCCTTTACACCTTTTAGGATCAAGTTTGATCTGAGTAACTAAAGCTTTTCCCTTACTCTCAGGATAATAAATTCCAAATGATAAATGCTTTTCTCCTTCAAGATTTGAATATTCAAAATAGTCTTGAAATTTAGAAAAATTATTAAAAGATACTATTTCTTGTTCCATTTTGGAGTAAGACTCGTAAATCACTGCGTTTGAATCCGATAAAATGAATTTAATCAGTTCATATAATTTATTCTTATCAATTATTTCTTCTCTTTGCATTAATTGGAATTGTATAATTTTGAATATTTTTCAATTTGATCCCTCTATTTAAATTAGTTAAATGCACATAACTATTTATAAAAATAACTCTAGAATAATTTTAATTGTAAAACTGGAGTATGAATTATTATCTCTCTTGTCCAAATCTTATCAAGAGTAAATACATTCTCGTTTCATAAATTAATATTAACTTCAATTTGATTTATTTTTTCTAAATCCCCTTTAAAATGGTTTGAAAATTGTTCCATTAGGACTACTAAGTAAAAAAGCTTCAGATTTCTCTAAAGCTTTCTATATATTTATTTTTGAGCATTAACTTCAGGATTTATCTCAGCACTGTCGGGTGTTTTTTATTTCTAGAGTGGTATAGCCTATCAGACTGAACCTGCACTGCAAAATGAAAATGCAGAGAACTTGCAGCAGATGCATTCTTGCGGCTTTTAAGTTGATAGCCCTCAGAAGATCAGACCCGCTGCGCTGCGGGCTAATTTTTAAGGGTTGTTTTCTTTTTCATTAGTTTTTTCTTCTGGAAAAAATCGCTTAAAGCTTTTTCTTCAGCTGGTGTCAGAGAGTTTAGCCCGCCGATGCTGTCTATTTCCAAGTCTAATTTTTTTGTTTTCATAATTATTTATTTTTGTTTTAATTTTAAAACAATGTTCTAATGCTAAAGGTTTGGAAATAAATTAAGCCTATTCTTTGGAGTGCAAACCGTGATAGTGGGCAGAAAAAGCAAATCATTCAAATGCAAAGCCTCTTCCCATTAGGCTAATTGCTCAAATCCACTGCTGATGTTATGCGATCGGCATTTATTTTTTTACCGTAATTTTTCCTTTTGCAGTTTTTACCGCAGCATTTTTTTTAGATTTTCTGCTTGCAATAAAATCACTGATTTCTTTTCGTTCTTTGTCAGTTAATGGAGGACTTTGAATTATAAAATCTACTCCTTTAGGTTCTTTAATCAAGTTCATCTCTCTAAGATTTAAAATATTTTTTCACTAATTTTTTTGCCGCTTCAGTTTCGATAATCATTCTCTGATTTTTAAAATGAAAAGCGCCTAGATTTTCTTCGTAATGTTTAATTAAGTTTGTTTTAGCTGTAAATGCGACAAAACCGTCAAAGCCTTTTTGGAAAGAGACTTTGCAGGCATAAGCCACTAAATTTCCTGCAACACCCTCATAAAGTTTATCTTTGCCAATATTAAACGGGGAACTTTCAAGCAAATTCATATAAATGTGGTCCTGTTCGACAGTTATGCTTAAAAGGCCTTGCAAAATTGATGGATTGTTTGCTATTGTCAGTTTATAGACTTCTTTCTGCAAATCTTTGAATTCTAATTTCCAGTCAAAATTCCAGCCATTCTTTTTGGTTGCATTTTTCAAGTCAGCTGTAGTCATTCTGCTGACTTCTGTTTGAAAACTGTCTCCAGAAATTGTGTTTAAAATGGAATCTGTTAATTTGTCAATTATGAAATCTTGTTCTATTTGAATTTTATTGCCCATACTTCAAAAATACGAAATAATTTGATTTTTATGAAATAGAATTTCTGCCGCGAATTTTCGGTCCGCTGCATTAGTTAGTTAGTTAGTTAGTTAGTTAGTTAGTTAGTTAGTTAGTTAGTTAGTTAGTTAGTTAGTTAGTTAGTTAGTTAGTTAGTTAGTTAGTTAGTTAGTTAGTTAGTTAGTTAGTTAGTTAGTTAGTCAGTTATATGTTTTCTCTTTTCTTCTTCTTCTTCTTCTTCTTCTTCTTTTAGATTGTTTTTTTTTCGATTTTGTTTTGGCCGGCGATTGTGGAGTTGGGAAAAGAGTGCGGTTGATTTTAATGGGGAGGATTATTTTATGGCCATTTGAAATCCAAATTGTTTAGAACAGAAAAAAAATGAAAGTAGCTATAGCATAATATAAAATAAACAAGACAACCCGTATTTTTCACTTTTGTAATTTGTAACTTTTTTAAGTTTTAATTGTAGCTTTTTTGACACGCACAAAAAAACAAAAGAATAGTTTTACAATTTAAAACTAATCCATCCATGAGAAGAAAACTACAATTGCAATTTCAAATTTGTAAAAATTGTTTCAAATTAAAAACTATTTTCTATTTTATCATCTTATCTTCGATCCAAAGCGTGTTTGCTCAAACAGAAACTGAAGATGTTTTAAATGGCATCTGGAAAATGAGAGGATATGGAAAAATTATAACTATTAATGACACAGCAGTAAACAGCTACGAAACAACATCTATTTCATGTACACTAAGTTCTCAATTGAAAAGAAATGATATTTTGCAATTGGGAACTATTAAAAGAGTGGATCAAAATTTGCTTACCATTACGCAGGGTATAAAAATATACACACTAGATAAAATAAGTGAACTGCCAAACACCGCTGAATGTAATGTAGCAAAACTCGAAGATCCTAATTATAATTTTGATGTTTTTTGGAATATGATGAATGAAAATTATCCTTTTTTTAGCGAGCGAAAAATGGATTGGCTCAGCATAAAGGAAAAATATTCAGGCAAAATCAAAAATAAAACTCAGTTACGCCATACTTTGAAAAGTATAATCAAACAGTTAAATGATGGGCATACAACCTTGATTATGCCTAAAAAAAATAGTGCATTTCCCCATTACAGAACAAACCATAAAACAGTCGTTTTGGAAGATGAAATTTTAGGACGTTATGTCAAGAATCCAATAAGATATGGAACGAGTATTAAGGGCAACGGTCTGTTAAACTATGGAATCACTGAAAATAATATAGGTTATATACAGATAAACAATATGCTGTTTTTTTCTCATAAGTACAAGAATCCTGACGCTCTATCGGGATATGATTATTTATTCGGCTACCTGAACGCATCTGAAAGTAATCCTAATCATTTTGAAGATGAAAAAAGCGGAATTAGAACGCTAATGGGGAAAATCATCAAAGAGTTACAGGGAACAAATGCAGTAATTATAGATTTGCGTTTCAATTCAGGAGGCTATGATTTGGTGTCATTAGAAATACTAAGGCATTTTATTGCTGAAGAAACTAAATTATATTCTAAAAAAGCCAAGTTGTTAAACGGTTACACAGAACCGGAGTTTGTTTCTGTTGCACCTGCTGACACAACATATAATAAACCAGTTTTTCTTCTCACAAGCCACTAGACTGCCAGCGCTCCGGAAGTATTGTCTCTTGGTTCAATTGCAATGCAAAATATTACGCGCATAGGGTCTAATACTGAAGGCATATTTTCTGATATTATAGAAAAAAAATGCCTAATGGCTGGATATTAAACCTTTCCAATGAAATTTACCAAGATATTAATGGGACTTGTTATGAAAGCATAGGAATTCCCCCAAATAAAAAAATAAACTATTCTCATAGTCAAAATGTATTTATTAGAAAATTAAGAAAGAAAATAGGCAATGGAGACGAAGCTATTGAAATGGTGTTTAAATTGATTGACAAATAGATTACTTCGAGCAAGACAGGTGCTTAGCAATGTCATGTTTAGTAAACAGATTTGCGGGCGATTCAAATTGATTGAAAGCAAAAAAGCTTCAGAGAAATCTGAAGCTTTTTTATTGGCACCGAGAAAGGGTTTGAATCTGTAAATTTCTGGAGACTTTTATCCCGACAGAATCTAATTCTCTAGCAATTCTCGGGCTCCTGTATCGGCATTGTTTCCACTGGTATAATCTTATGGTTTCGCGTATGATGTGGGCTTTTCGTACTGATTTTGCAGTGTGTGCTCTTTTGCGCCATCGAAAAAAACTGCCTTCGTGGATCTAAAAAATCAGACGCTTCTTCTCAATAGGAAATATTTCAGAATTTTCGCTGATGAATTCATATTTCACCCGCCGCTCTTTGACTAGATATTTTGAGGCTTTTTTAGGATATCTCTTTCTATTTCCAGCTGTTTTATCTGTTTCCGCAGCTTCAGCAGTTCATTTTTATGGGATATTTCAGCTGGGGTCTTTTTTTTGCTGTAAATCCACCTTCCTGATAGAGCTTCTTCCAGTGCTGCAGGGTGCTTGGGCTGATATTGAGCTCTCTTGCCACATCACAGACCCTTCCGCAGTGGATGCTCTTGGCGGCGGCCAGAATCTTAAAGCCTAAAGTAAAGGTTCTTCTCGTATTTGTCATGCCGTAAAATTAGCACTCATAAAGTTAGCTTTCAATAAGAAATTCTAAGTGCTATATGCTTCTTTTTTACTCCTTCAGATAAGCACTCCCCAATCTTTTAGTTGCGAAAAAGGTAGCAGCTCCAAAATAGGAACATGACATTATATGGGCTGATTTAATAAACCGCATAAATGGCTAATCTCTCAGAGTCTGTAAGCTCAAATCCGATTTTGAGGAAATAAGTTCGTTGCACTTTCTATTTTTTTGTTGCAAATTATAAAATGAAACCTTTTTACCGTTATTCTGTGTGGGTTCTTTCTTTAAATTTATATTCCCTTGAAAATGAGCGGACGCTTAAGCACAAAAAAAATCTTTAATCATTTTTTAATCAGCTCTTCCATGACATAACAAATTAATCTCTTGTATAATTATAAATCTCTTATTATGAAAAAAAGAAGACATCTATTATCAATATTGGCGCTCTCGTTATTTACGTGCGCTGCTATTGATGCCCAGACGAAAAAAAGCCCGAACATTATTATTCTGCTGTCAGATGATACGGGATGGGGTGATTTAGGCCCTTATGGTGGAGGGGAAGCCAGAGGCGCAGCCACTCCTAATATCGACCGCATGGCAAACGAAGGAATGCAGTTCTGGTCCTTTTACGGCCAGCCAAGCTGCACACCGGGGAGAGCTGCCCTGATAACCGGAAGAATTCCCAACCGCAGCGGTATGACAACAGTTGCTTTTCCAGGAGATGGAGGGGGGCTTCCAAAAGCCGAATGGACTTTGGCGTCTTTATTGAAACGCAAAAATTACAATACTTTTTTCGCTGGGAAATGGCATCTTGGCGAGGAAGATTATTCTATGCCCATTGCGCAGGGTTTTGATGTGATGAAAAATGTAACATTATATCACTTGAATGCCTACACCTATACGGATCCGGATTGGAATGCGGACATGCCGGATGATATCAGAGCAACGTGGGTTAAAGGGACTAAAGGCGCACTCGAAGGAGAGGCAGGCAAACCTTATAGAGAAGTAAGAAAAATCGATGGAAAAGTGATTCCGTTTTTAGATCAGTATACGGAAGAGGAATCCATTAAATGGCTGAAAGAGAATGCTAAAAAGGACAAGCCTTTTTTTATGGAAATTTCTTTTGCCAAAAACCACCAGCCTAACCTGCCTCATCCGGATTATGTGGGGAAATCTGCAGGAAAAAATAAATATGCCGACTGTATTGTCGAACTGGATTCAAGAATAGGCCGCATCATGGACGAGGTGCGTAATCTTGGAATTGCTGAAAACACTTTGGTTATCTACACAGTGGATAACGGCACTTGGCAGGATGTATACCCTGATTGCGGCTATACGCCTTTCAGAGGAACTAAAGGGACAGACCGTGAAGGGGGAAGCCGTATTCCGACCTTGGCTTGGTGGCCAGGGAAAATCAAGGCAGACAGTAAGAACAGTGACATTTTAGGAACACTTGATTTTATGGCAACATTTGCCGCTTTATCAGGACAGGAGCTGCCAACTGTAGACAGGGAAGGAAAACCGACTATTTTTGACAGCTATGATATGTCGCCGGTTTTATTTGGCACAGGCAAATCAAAAAGAAATATGTGGCTTTATTTTACGGAAGACGAATTGGCTCCGGGAGCAATCCGAATTGGTAAATTCAAGGCGGTATTTAATCTGCGTGGCGATGATGGCGCCCATACAGGAGGTCTGGCAGTAGATGCCAATTTAGGGTGGAAAGGGCCAGCAAGTTATGTGGCTACCGTACCGCAGATATTTGATTTATGGGCAGATCCCCAAGAACGCTATGATTTGTTTATGAATAACTTTACCGAGAAGACATGGTTTTTGCCAACTGTTCAAAACATTCTTGCTGATTTTGTCAAAACGTATGAAAAATATCCGCCAAATCCATTGCAGAGCCAAATGTATCCTGGACCAATAACAATCAATGATTACATAATGATGAAAAATGTTCAGGAAAAACTTAAAGCCACAACTACTGCAAAAAGAAGCGGAGGCGGGTGATAAAATATCGGCTGAAGATTGAAAAGCTATTATTTGGCTGCCATGAAATATGTGATTTGTTTTAAGAAAGGGCTGGCTATGCTTGCATATAAGCAGCTGGCTCTTTTTCTAATGCCGTCCCTCAAAGGTTTCTTAGCATGCAGAAGCATATGAAGCAAGCGAGAATGTTTGAGGTTTGGAAAAGGGAGGGAAGAGCAAAAAAAGCCCCTCAAATCGTTATGTAGTGCCTTAACTTTAGCTTTAATAAAGAAGGGAATGAAAGATTTCAAATTTTTATTAAGGTCATATTTTGACCACCAGCAAAATTAAATCAGATAAGATGAAAAAAGTAAATAATACAGCAGGCCTTAAATTATTCCTTTCCGTTGTTTTGCTGATCGCTGCAGCAGGATGCAAAAAAGAAGGGATTAAAGAAGACAGTACCGCCAAGGAAAAAGCTCCGACAGCAGTCTCAAGCGGTGATCATCTGCCATCATGGAACGATACAAAAGTAAAACAGGACATCATTGCCTATGTAAAAGATGTAACCAATACAGAAAGCCCTAATTTTATACCTGTAAAGGACCGCATCGCAACTTTTGACAATGACGGTACTTTATGGGCTGAACAGCCTTTTTATTTTCAGCTTTTCTTCGCCTTGGATCAGGTCAAAGCCTTAGCTCCCAAACATCCGGAATGGAAGAGCAAGCAGCCTTTTAAAGCAGTGCTGGAAAATAATATGGAGGAACTGATGAAGCAGGGCAAAGCAGGATTGATGCAGATAGTGGCCGTCAGCCATGCGGGAATGTCTATCGATGAATTCGAGGCTAGCGTAGGCAGATGGATCAGCACGGCGAAGCATCCGACAAAGAAAAAACTTTATAGAGAACTCATTTACCAGCCTATGCTTGAATTGGTCAAATATCTGCAGGATAACCAGTTCAAAGTATTTATTGTTTCTGGGGGCGGTATAGATTTCATGCGCGCGTGGGCAGAGGATGTCTACGGAATCCCAAAAGACCAGATTGTGGGCAGCACACTCCAGGCGAAATATGACTACAACAATGGCAAACCGGTGATAACAAAACTGCCTGCCCTGGATTTTAATGATGACAAAGAGGGAAAACCAGTTGCAATAGAAATGTATATTGGAAAAAAACCGGTTTTCGCAGCAGGAAATTCAGACGGCGACCTTCAGATGCTGCAGTGGGCGGCTTCCAATAAATACAAGAATTTTGAATTGTATGTCCACCACACAGATTCTATCCGCGAATGGTCATATGACAGAAAATCTCAGGTGGGGACACTCAATAAAGGGCTTGATGAGGGAAAGGCTAAAAATTGGGCTTTTGCGGACATGAAAAAGGATTGGAAAGTGATTTTTCCGAGCAATTAACTGATCAAATGTGAGCTATGAAATTGAAAATATTTAACCGGGAAGCAAAAGGCGCCAGAGATTATGCTGCGTCATTAATGATGCTCTTCGTGGGGCGCATTGCTGGGGCTGCTCAGGAAACCGAAGAAAACAAGGAACCGCAGAGCGGTGCCACTTCGGTAAAACTATCGCAGGAAGTGATGACCCCCACCACTTTAGCCTGGCAGCTGCAATTGGAAGAATATGCAATTTTTAAGACTGAGGGACAGGATGGATTCGCACAAAATTTTCGTTTTAGGGGGATAATTCCTTTGAAAGAAGGATTTTTAATAAAAGTGCCGCAGCTGATAAGGGTTATTACTTTTTTAAATACGGCGCCAGACGGCAAAACCGGATTGGGCGATCTGACTTTGAACCAGTTTTTTCTCCTCACCAAGAAAGACTGGGGGAGTTTGGTGCGGGATGGAATATTCAGATCCCTACAAGAACCGACGACCAGCTGGGTTCTCCCCAGTGGAGTATCGGTCCGGCTTTCACAGTTACTTTCACAGATCTTGGAAAATGGCAGATGTACTGGATATGGGAAAATTTTTTCTCCATATCTGGAAATGACAAGTATGGTTCTTCCGCTTATGCCGTCTTGCAGCCAAATGTCTTTTATACATGGGCAAATGGGGTTTATGCTGGGATTGAGCCCGAATGGCAGATCGACTATAAGACGGGAAAAGTGGCTATACCGATGGATTTCAGGGTTGGATATATATGGTCGGGCAAATTAAAGTATAATGCTTATATCGAACCTGAGGTTATGGCTTATAGATCCGACGGCTATCCGAGAAATTCTTCAAATTTTGGAGTTAGATTAGGATTTAGATGGTATCTGCCAATGTAAAATCTGTCTAACTGGCGGTATTAGATTGAAATAATTTAAAAAAATAAGCATATGGGTAATATGTTTCACAAACTAACAAAGGTAGAAAAAGAAGAATGCTTGGTAAAAATAGAATTTTACACGAATTCTAAAAAGCTTTTTTTGAATAAAGATTTCTGCCTGGCCCAGCTGGCGGAAGAAACAGGAATTACCGGGCATAAAATTTCTTATCTGATTAATTCCGAGTTTGGGGTAAATTTTAATGATTATGTAAATTTAAAAAGAATTCAATGCCTGCTGGAAAATATAAATGACCCTATATTAAAGAATCTATCTATTGAAAAAATGTCGCTTATCTGCGGATTTGGCTCCCGGGCAAGCTGTTTTAGGGCATTGCGCAAACATAAGGGCAAATCTTTAAAACATTTTAAAATAAGCTCGCACCTTTCATAATATTTCTTTAGTTGAGTTGGATCAGAGATAAATCAATCTTGAAGGCTCGGCAGAGCGGCAATAAATCTGGCTGCGAGTCAGTTAATTTGCAACTGTTTCATGGAAAGGGTTCTAATTTTATTTAATGCAGTATTACAAGTTCTTGCATAATCTAGCAATCATCTTTTTATTTTTAGTATCATTATGGCCAGATGGCATATCGTTAATCAGGCAGTAAGTTTATTTAAATGGATAAAGTATTAAAAAAAATAGTTAGTTAGTTTTCTTTTAGATTTTCAGGCTGGCGCTGAAGAATGTTTGGATTTTTCCAAACGGGCATTTTGGGTCACAAGAATGATTTTTTTTTAAAGCTTTTTCTTTCAAAGAAAAAAAAGAATTATCTTTACTGTCACCACCAAAAAAAGTGTAATTCTATTTTCAATTTTAAGACCTAAGTTTTTTTTGCTAACCGTTGCGGTTTTGGGAGCTATTTCATGGCCGCACTATAAATTTAAAAGCTATGTCACAAAAGCGAAATCGGGAGAAAATTATCTATCTGGCAGAAGATGATGAAGATGACAGGCTGCTTTTTTTTGACGGTGTGCAGGATTTAGAGCTGCAGGCAGCTGGCAAGGCCGCCTGCGACGGGCAGGAACTGCTCAATATGCTCGACAAGACTGCAGAGCGCCTGCCCGACATGATTTTTCTGGATATCAATATGCCTATCAAAAACGGCTTTGACTGCCTTGAGAAAATCAGAAGTAGGGAAGGTGCTTTGAAGGAAGTAAGGATCATTATGCTTTCCACCAGCAAAAGCCCCGATAATATCGAGCTCTGCTATAAGCTTGGCGCTGATTTCTATGCTGTAAAACCAAGCAGCTTTCAGGGGCTGAAGGACCTGCTCCAAAAAGTATTTGAAATGGAATGGGGCAGTTTTCAAAAAAGCGCCAGCAAATTTCTGCTTGCCTAGACAGAAAATCTTATCGCAACTGTCGGAACGTCAAGACTAATGGTTCGGAAAATCCGTAGTGTTTTAAAGTTAGTGATATGGAAATTTAGATTGCTAGGATCTTGGAATAGAATAATTATCGGCAAACAATAATTTAAAGATGGGCAGTATTGCTCATCTTTTTTGTTTTAATATTGTCTTAAATGAGCTAAAATCCAACATAGCGGGCATAATATTATGGAAAAGACTTGTTTCAATTGCCAGAAGTATCAGCAGACCAGCTGTCAGCACTGGCAAAAACCACGAAGCCTTTCGGGTTTGAGCACTAAGGCGGTGGGTTTTTCCAGCTTTATTTTGGCCCGCGAAGATGTAGGAGGCCAGGCAGGTTTATTTAGATAATATTAAGTAGTTAGTTAGTTAGTTAGTTAGTTAGTTAGTTAGTTAGTTAGTTAGTTAGTTAGTTAGTTAGTTAGTTAGTTAGTTAGTTAGTTAGTTAGTTAGTTAGTTAGTTAGTTAGTTAGTTTTTGATTGTTTGAGATTTTTCTCTTTTCTTCTTCTTTTTTTTTTTTAGATTTTTTTGTTGTTGTCTGCTCTTAAAATTGTATAGAATATTAGTTTTTAGGAGCTTTTTCCCGCTATTCGCTGCAATCTTCTGCGCCGAACATCGCCACAGAAGGATTTCCACTGCTATCGGGGCTAAAAAAAAAGCAGAATTCATTTATAAAGATAGAATACGATTTTTTATAAGAGCGGGATGCATCCAATTATCTCGTGAATTTGAGAATGAATTTCTCTCGACACTGTTGAGAGTTTTTTATTTCCAAATCGATAAATTGAATAATTATTCTGCGGTATAATAAGGCAGCGCATAATCTAAAAACCAGTTTGGAAAGTTCTCTAATTTAATTTCTATGTTGTTATGGTATAATTCAGCTCCGTTGTATAGTCCTTGCATTCGCTGTGTATCAATCTGCTTATATATTTCTCATTCACGATCTCAACTGCATTTTCGTAACCGTACTGTGTGCCTGATAATTGGATCCTTTTGCGGACAGCCGTAAATTTTAGCTCCTTGAAAATCTTGTCAAGGAACTCCAGTGCAAGGATTTCCAAATCTCCTCCTCTTTTTTGACATGGAAAACAAATTTTAAATGTATCACAAATATAGATTATATCCAGCCAATCTTATTGTGCATTTTGTTTTCCTTTTTTGAATCCTGGCTGGAGGAAATAGGATAGTCTTATTGGTTTTCATTCGAAACGGATAAAAAGGCAGCCAAGTTAGCGTGCACCGGATCCTGCAGGCGCATAACGGCGCTGCCGCCCTTCGGGACTTATAGCCCTCCGTTTCCTTGATGCCCGCTTTATTGCTGCTTTCTTTTTTTCCGTTTTTTCTTTTGAAAACATTTTGTGGGAAAGGCAGGGAAAAAGGATTTTAAAACAAGTAATCACTTAAAATTTAGAAATCATGGAAATCACAGGACGATTGACAAGGGATGCGGTTGTTGCCAAAACAGCCAAAGACAGGGAGGTGGTAAATTTTTCAATTGCAGTCAACGACAGCTACAAAGCAAAAGGAAGCGCCGAAACAACTAAAATAGTAACCTACATAGACTGTTCCTATTGGCTCAGCTCGGGTGTTGCGCAGTGGCTCAAAAAAGGCGCGATGGTTGAGCTTTTCGGACGTGTAGGAGTGAACGCCTATCTCAATTCTGAGGGCAAGGCTGTGGCAAGCCTCACTTTCCACACAAGCAATATCAAAATACTGGTATTTGTCCCAGATGCGCAAGCCTTGCAGGGAACTGCCGTTCCTGCCAAAAACAGCAAAAAGGAACAGCCTGACGACCTGCCTTTCTAATCCGAATCAAATGTATAAGCCTAAAGAAATGAGTTATGAAAGCCTTGAAAAAATCAGTATACGCCGAGTATGACGTGCGCGATGCATTCCAAAAGATAATCCTTTTGGAAATGCAGTCTTATTACGGAACAAAAAAACAGCAGCTCAAAGCATTCCTTGAAGACATGCAGAGAAGCGGATGCATCAGCGGTATGATATCCCAGTTTATTTATCATGCCGACTGTAAAAAATTCTACATCGAACATCTTGATGATTTGGAAGACATCAGAAAAGAAATGGAAGATTCCATTGGGGAAGCCGTAAAAGACCGCTACGGTCTGCCTCATTACACCTTTATATGCTGGCTCTGTTTTGAAGAGTACTGTTATGACATCTACAGAACCTCTTTTGAATAATCTTTTTGTTTAATCTTAAATCTTCCCTTATGAAAGCTTCAGAAAACTTTAAGACCGCTATAGAAAACTATCTCAATCAGACTGCCCTTGCCGATGCTGTCTTTGCAAGGGACTTCTCCAAGGAATCGAAAAACTTGGAAAGCTGTTGCAATTACATTTTCGGCGAGGTGAAAAAAACAGGACTGTGCGCCTTTGACAATCAGGAAATATTCGACATGGCGGTCAAATACTACACCGATGAAAGCATCGGACAGCCTCAGCTAGTTAATTGCAGGGTAGTGGCTAGTCCGCCTGCAAAGGCTGATTTGTTTACTTCAGTTGTAGAAGTTCCGCAGAATACTGCCGTTGTAAAAACGGCAGTAATTGCTCCCAAAGCCGAATCGAAAATCTTAACGCTTTTTGACCTATGATACCTAAAACAATCATCGAAAAGCAGATTGTGTCCCTGAGCGAGACCCTTTCGCCTGTAACCCAAAAGATGCAGGTTTGGGCAGAGAAAAACATTTTCATCAAATGGGGCGTGCTTTCAAGGGGAAAATTCCACTGCCTTGACTGCGCACACTCCTGGAAGCCTGATGCGCTGAAAGCATCCTGCCAAAAGTACATCAACTGCACTGCGTGCAATGGAAAGCTTAAAATGCACCAGTACAATCAGGTGCGTTTCAAAGAAATAGAATATTTCGCTGTGTTGGATGTATGCGGGGGATTTCAGGTCGTTCGCATCATCTGTTCGCACAAGGATATGAAAAAGAGCTGCAAGCCGACCTATTTTCATAAGGAAGTAATGCAGCATTGGATAAACGGGAAAGGGGAGGTGCGCACACTTTCTCTCGGCACGAACGTTTTTTCACAGGCCTATGATACATGGAAATACTATTCTCCCCTTGAAATCCGCCCAAAAAGTTTTGAGGATTCTCCCAAATTCCGCATCAATCCTTATAAGGTTTATCCGTCTTCAAAAGCGATTTTCGTTCTGAAAAGAAATGGCTTCAAAGGCAGTTTCTACGGTATCGCCCCACAGGTGCTTTTTACGGCTCTTTTGAAAGATACCCACGCAGAGACGCTCCTAAAGACTGGGCAGACCGATTTTCTTGTTTATTACCTGACCTCATATTCACAGAACATCAGGGAGAACTGGCAGGCAGTCAAAACCTGCGCCAAGAACGCTTACAAGGTTAAGGACTTCTCACTTTGGGAAGATTACATTTCCCTGCTCAGATGGTTCAGAAAGGATTTGAATAATGCCGATTTGGTATGTCCTGAGAATTTGGAAGAGGTGCACGACAGACTTGTGGAGAGAAAACGCATAATCCAAAGACGCCAGCATATAAAAGAGCTACGCCAAGAAATACAGCAGGCGCAGATTGGCTATGAAGAGCAGAAGAAACGGTTTTTCGGGCTTGAGTTCACAAAAGAGAATCTTTCCATCTGCGTGATGGAGAGCGTGCACGATTTTCTGGAACAGGGCGATGTGCTCCGACACTGCGTATTTACCAATGAATACTACAAAAAAAGGAACTCCCTTATCCTTTCGGCTAGATTTGAGAACAAACCTGTGGAGACTATTGAAGTGGCGCTTCCCTCGCTTGAAGTTCTGCAGTGCAGGGGAGACAAAAACAGGGTTTCCCCGCACCATAAGCAGATTTTGAAGCTTCTGCATCAGAACCTCTATCAGATTAAAATGCGCATGAAAAACAAAAAAGAAGAAAGAGCCGAAATTTAGTTTTCGGCTTTTTTGTGGAATTTCGCGGCGCAGACACTTGAAGGAGATATTGTTTCAGGGTTCAGGCTTAATTCCGAAACAAAGTTCGGGAAGGAAAGGCGGTTCGCAGAAAAAAATTCCCCCATAAATGCAGGAGGGAAAACCTGCTTTATTGCGTTGCTTTTTTCGCTCGCTTTCTCATTCCCGAATGGGGTTCCATTATTAATCTTTAAACTCAAGAAATCATGGAAACTTCAAAAACACTTCAGAACTGGAATCAGGTAGCAGAAGTACAGTTGGTCTATAAAACAAAAGTGAAAGCTTCAGAAAGACCTTATATCAGTTCCTCCAAAACAGTTTATCAGCTGGCGCTCCAGTTCTGGAATCCAGATACAATCGAATTTTTCGAAGAGTTTAAGATCCTGCTTTTGAACCAGTCCAATAAGGTATTGGGCATGTATGAAGTATCCTCAGGCGGAATTGCCGGCACTTCAGTAGACCTCAGGCTGACATTTGCAGCGGCGCTTAAATTTAATGCAGTATCGCTGATTATGATCCACAACCATCCGTCAGGTCAGGTTAAACCTTCTGAAGCAGACAGGCAGATAACCAGAAAAGTTAAAGAAGCAGGCAGAATAATGGATATCACACTGCTGGATCATCTTATCATTACTCCTGAAACTTATTATTCATTTGTAGATGACGGAGCTTTTTAGCTCTGTTATTTAATAAAAACTTTTTATCAAAAGCAAGTTAGCTTTTTTATTAACGGTTGTATCACAAAGAATTTTAACAAATAATACTGTAAAAATTTATTTATAGCAATTTTCTGCAAAATGGATAATTCAACTTTATTAAGACTAGTATTATTTTTTTGTATAATTGTATTGTTGATTTTTCCAAATGAAACTTTTACTAAAAAAAATAAATATTTTTTGTTTAATCTTCTAATAAAATATATCTGATGAGTTTAAAAACTGACATTAGAAAAGATTTTCTAGATTTATTCTACTAAGATATAAAGGATCTGGAGCTGGAAAATTCAAATAAATTAAATTTATTTACTCTACGGGTTACTAATAATCAATTTGTTTACAATGAACTAATTGAGTTATTAGCAGACCAGCTACACTATTTTGCTTTATCTAGAACTGAGGTAAAGAAATTAGTTGATGAAGGAAAGTTTAGGTCGCTTACTGATAAAGCAAGAGGTCTTCTAAGAAATCATTTAGAAATCAAAAAAAATCCATTATCTACGGCTAAAGAGACTGAAGGAGGTGAACTTGGGGAAATATTACTTTATTGCCTATTAGAATCTCATTTAAATGCTCCAAAAATTTTAACGAAACTAGAACTTAAAACGTCAAATCAAATGTTTGTTAATGGTGCAGACGGAGTTCATTTGCTGAAATTAAACGATAAGGATTATCAGTTAATTTTTGGAGAATCAAAATTACATTCGGATTTACAACAAGGCATTTATAAAGCATTTGAATCCATTGGTAAATTACTTTCCCAAAAAGGAGCAAAAAAAGACTTTGAAATTGAACTAGTAAGCAGCCAGCTGATAAAGGAAGCTTACGATGAGAATAGCTATGATCTCTTAAAAAAAATTATCATACCAAGTGCAAGCACAGACGAAACAAATATTGACCATTCGTTTGGAATCTTTTTAGGGTTTAATATTGATATTGATGACGATGAAAAAAGAATGCCCAATCATGAATTTCGTGAAAAGATCAGAGCTAAAATTACTGCTCAGGTTAATTCATTATTAAGCTCAATAAATTATCAAATAAAAAAAACAGAATTTACGGGATATAATTTTTATATATATGTAATTCCATTTTCTGATTTAGAGAAGACTAGACAGGACATAATAAAGGAATTGTTATGAGCCAAATAAAAATCATAGATAAATTAACCGAGGACATACTACATGGTGAATATTTTAAAATTTTATTTGATAAATGTTCTTTGATAAATGCTGAACAAGCTATAAATAAAAAGACAAAAAGCATTCTTTCAAATAAAGAATTGAAGGACTCCTTGAGATTTGCGGATATTCTTTCAAATTCATCAGATTCATCTGCTAGAAACAGAGCTTACCAGATTGTCACATTTCTCAACCACAATTATTGTGAAAATGAAATATATAGAACAATGTCAAAAGCCATATATTCAAAATTGGGTAATTTTCCCGCAGTAAGATATCTGGAAAACTTAAATTCTAATCGTTCGTTAATACCATTTGACCGAATGATTGAAGTGGAAGCAAAAAAGATAATCCAGCATGTTCCGGACTCCGAGAATCAGGTTTTTACGGATTCTCAATATTTATTGTTTAAGAATTTAAGTTCTAGCCTCAGATTTAGCTTTTCTGGTCCTACTTCGATGGGCAAATCATTTATAATAAAAGCTTTTATTAGGAAAGTTATAAAAAATATTCCTCCCGAAAATTTAGTTGTATTGGTTCCTACAAGAGCGCTGATAAATCAGTTTACCATAGATTTAAAAGGAGAATTACAAAGTATACTTGAACGCTATAATTATAAAATTGCAACAAATTCCAATATTAGCGATTTACTGACGGAGGAAGTTCATAACTATATTCTCATTTTAACACCAGAAAGATTAATCAGTTATTTGTCGCAAAAGAACAATCCTCCTATAGGTTTTTTATTCGTAGATGAGGCTCATAAACTCGCACAGGAAAAGGATTCAAGAAGTATAACCACTTATTCTGCTATTGAACGAACGTTGAGTAAATACGGTAAAAATGTTAAGCTGTATTTCTCCTCGCCCAATGTTTCAAATCCCGAGGTTTTTTTGAATTTGTTTGACAGCCAGACCAGTGATAATTACTTTCAAACAGACGAATCGCCTGTTTCGCAGAATTTGTATTTTATTGACATAGTAAACGAAACTGTAGAGCTAATTGAGAAAAATGATTTCAAAAAAATTGAGACAGAAAATTTTAATGAAAAATTTTCCACGATCAGTAGAGTGATAGATTATTTGGGGGAGAATTCTAATAATCTAATTTATAATAACAGCAAACCAAAAACCATAAATGGAGCGGTTGATTTTGTAAAAAATAGAGATAACAAAAAAAAAGAAATCACAACTGCCATTGCCAACGCCTCAAAACAAATTAGGGATTACATCCATAAAGATTATTTCTTGGCTGACTTAATAGAAAATGGGGTTGCTTACCATCATGGAAAACTTCCGCAATTATTGAGAAATCTTGTAGAGGATTTATATAAGAGCGAGGAAATCAGGAATGTATTCTGCACATCGACATTATTGGAGGGAGTCAATATGCCGACTAAAAACTTATTTATCCTAAATAATAAAAATGGTTTAGGAAAATTGGAGGAAATTGATTTTTGGAATCTTACTGGCCGGGCGGGTAGGTTAAATAAAGAATTATTTGGAAATATCTACTGCATCAAGCATGAGGATTGTACATGGGAAAATAAAAGTACTATATTTCTTAAAAAGCCCATTACCTTAAAGCCTACAATTTTGACCAAAATTGACAAGAATTTGCAGAAAATAGAAAAAATTTTATTAAACAAAAATATCAGTGGCACGGAAACTGAAAAAGAAATTCTAGATTACATAGCAAACATAATATGTATCGATACTTTAGAAATCAGGTCTTCATACAAAAGCCCTGTTATTGAAAAACTTATCGAGAAAAATAAACAAAAGATAATTGACATTGCAAAAAGCATTACCAAGGATATAACTATACCAAAAGAGATTCTCAATGCCAATCAGTCGATCAATATCAGCAAGCAGCAAAAAATTTTTAATATTTTAAAGGGAAGACACTTAAAAAAGCAGGAAATAAGACTTCCAAATACTGATATTTCCTATGCTGTCTGTCTGCAGATTTTGGAAAGTATGTATGATTTATATGAGTGGGATAAAGCTGAAAAAAAGCTTTCAAATAAGAATAGTATGAAATACTATGCTGTTATAATGAACCAGTGGATGAATGGAATAACTTTAAATCAAATCATCGTTCAATCTCTTAACTGGCATGATGAAAAATCCTTGCAGATACAAGTTGATTACATTGAGTTTGCAGTATTTGAGAAAAATAATTTAAATCATGTTAACATTGTTATTGAAAAAATTATTGATGATATAGAATACGTCTTAAGATTTTTGTTTGAAAAATATTTTAATCATTACTATCAAATAGTAATAAACTTATTAGGTGAAGAGAATTCAGGAGAAAATTGGGCAACCCTTTTAGAATACGGTACTCAAAATAGAATTGTTATCGCATTACAGAATATGGGATTATCAAGACATACGGCAATGATTATCTATAATAAATGCAGATATGCGCTTACTATTCAGGATTCCAAGCTGGTTTCAATCAACAAAAGTGAAATACTTAAAAATTATAAAGAATCATCAATAGAGTTTCATGAAATAACCACTATGTTATAATATTCTAGTTAGATAAAATACCTAAATACATTATTATCGCTATACCATAAATTGTTATACTTGAAAGTTAAGAGTCCGATGTTATTAAGTATGCTATGGCTGGCAATGGTGTTCACAATGTTTCTTTCTATTGCTAAATTTGCGGTTGGTTTATTTCCTGCTGCGCAGCTTCAATAATCTTAGAAATAATATCCTGATCTGACCATAGCTTTTTTGAATTACAGTTTTCATAATACCAATTTATAAAGCTATTGTTTATCTTGCTTTCAGGAATCAATTTAATGTTTTTTTCGACTGTTTCAAGATGTTTGTGTTCTAGTTCTTCAAGCCATTCCTTATCAAATATTTCATCACTGCTTAAGATTGATCTTGCCTGCGATAACTTCCATACTTCTAATAAAATTCTGTATTTGAGGTCTGCCGTTGACTCTGTCGCCTGTTTTCTTATTTCGACATTCAAAAGATCAGCATGTTCATGATCCGGAATTATAGGTAAAGGGAGGTTTAAATTCAAATCTTCGAACTTAGTGTCATCAAAATCATTTAAAATTTCAAAAAAATCCTTTTTGAATCTAAATCCGCTTATAGCTATGTTGTCCTGGATTGAAACTATTGAGAAAAAATAGGCCGGGTAATCAGCTAGACCGCGAAGTGAATATGCAAGCAAAAAGATGTTGTTTTCCTTTGTGAAATCAAAATCTTTGATACCAATTACCACAGTATCGGCACTATCCATTTTGTTGATTCTCTTGGGCATTATAAAATCATAACCGATTTCCAGTGATGCCGCTTCCAAAATTTGTTTGAGCTGGGACATTTCACTGGTAATAAATTCAGTATACCAATTTTCGATGGCCAGACGCCCGACTTTGACGGGAATCTGAGTACTGAATGGAAAATGATTCATCAAGTAAGTAATACTTTTGTAAAGACGTTCGTATATAATATTTTCATCCTTATCTACAGATAAAGTATCAAAGTATACGGCAGTCAGTTTTTCTATATCGTGAAAAGAAGCCTGCATTTCTGTAAGTTTTAAAAAAATAGACTTGAAATTGTTTGAGGCTACATATTGGTCATTTTCTCCTTTTGGATTAAATAAGTTAACAAATTGGGAATTTGAATTCCTAATTGCGCCAAGCCAAGAATTGATTGATTTTTCTGCTTTCTTTAGGTCGTCTTTATCAGGCATCGTATTGGCATATTTTGGATACGGCTTTACTGGTGTCAATAAATTGTTGAGTTTATCGCTGGCCTGCACATAGATTTCAGTTTCCTTATCTCTTTTGGCTTTATTTCCTTCATAAGAAGAGTCAATAATCCTCAGGGCGCTTTTACACCATTCTATAGCTGCAGCTCGTATTTGCAGATTTTTTTTCTGCCATTCAAAAGCTGAATTTTCATAATAATTTCTGCTTATAGTTTCTATCCATATGTTAGAGTATGAAGCTTCAGATGAATCCGGAACGATTTCCGGACTGATGCTTTTAGTTGCATCACTTCTTGTTACTCTGATGATTTCTTCTGTTGGAAAAGGCAGTATTATGGGGTGGGTATTATATTTTAAATAATAAGGAAGAAAATTATAAACATATTCAATCCTATTCATGCTTTGATTGACCGTTGTTTTTGATGATTCACCATCCCATATGAAATGTATGTCAATATGATTGTCATTTTCTTCAATTCTTAAGGATTCAGTGTTTTTTCTAAGAAAGTTTATAATATTTTGTTTGTTCTCCAAAACATAATTTTCATACAATGGAGGATTTGATATAAAGGCATATTGAAAAAGTCCTACTGCTTCTTCGATTGGAAGATTTTTTAAGTTTTCGGATAAGAAATTTGTGTCAAAGGGAATAGTTAGTTTTAGATCAAGCTTTATAAACCATTTTGCTAGATGGCCGAGACCTACATATGATGGCTTGAACGAATTAGAGCTGTTGATTTTCTTTATTAATGCAGTTGCCAGATAATTTATATCACCTCCCTTAAAATCATATTTTGATAAATTTTTCAAAAGATCTCTCTGTCTGGTCATATTTGCACTGAATTGACTTGGCATCACTTTTAGAAGGTCATCATAGGTGTTGATCTGTTTGCCAGGTATTGTATGCATTACAAACAAATCCAAGGCTCCAATTTTGAATGCCTCGTCAAAGTGCTGCTGATTTTCGAGCCAGTATTTTTGAGGTTCAGTATGAGAAACACCATTGAGCGCATGCAACATATCCATATATGTTCCATGGCTTAGAATTTCTGAAATATTATTATAGAATTCGAAAGATTCTTCTTTTTTGATTAACAGCGCTGCATTCTGAAAGAAATTTTGCTTGTCGGAATCTTGTAGTAATTGATAAAGATTGATAAATGTGTCTGAAATAGCCAAAGTATTGTGCAATAGGTGGAGCAGATGATTAGAACGAATAGGATGCAGCCCTTCGATATTTTTCCCGTCAAAATTAAGAAAATACTCGTTTTGAAGTTCGTTAAGTACTTCACCACGGTCTTGATTTGCAAAAGTTACAGATTTTTCGATGTAACGGACAAGATTTTTAGTTTCGATTTTTAGTTGGAGACAATCAGCTGCCGATACGATTCTAAGAATTTCCGTTTTGGCAGCAGGACTTCTATCATCTTTTAATTTTTTAATCTGTGATTCAAGGCGTTGACTGATCATTTCACCACGAGTCAGCAAGTAAGTGTATTCGATCAGCAGTCCTTTTTCTAAAACCTGTTCCCAGACCGGCTGCCATTCTTTAATTTCCGGATGCAGCTTACCTTTTTGTTTAAATTGGTTGAAGATGTCTTCAGCTTCCTCTTTTCCGATGCTTATGTCTATCGGCTGCAGGCTGATAGTGGAAATGTCCCCCCCATATCTTATCCAGTCTTCGTGCCTGGAAGTGATAATATACTGAACCGGCAGAAGTGATGTACGCTGTACCAGTTTTTGCCAATGATCTACTTCTGCATCTAGACCATCAATAATCACAATTGGGAATTCACCAATCAAAACTCGGGAATGAAGAAACTCCATAACCGAATTAGCCTGCTCCCAGTTATTTGTAATATGAAGCTGGTAAATATTACGTTTTTCTCTCAGCGTATAACCCGTCTGCCAGGCAAGGGTAGATTTTCCCTGCCCACTTGAAGACCTAATAAGAACGACATCATTAGTTTTGACAGCCTGGATTATTTCTTTTTCCCATAATTTTCTCCGCGCTGGAAGGCCGTTTGAAATATGGTAAGGCTTGGCAGATTTACCATCATAATAATTTAAAAGGCTGGAAGGTGATTCATTAGAATAATTTACCTGCTCTATCCAGTTGTTTTTGACAGCTTCATTTTTGACAGCCTTTGAATAGGAGTCTCTGACATCTTCAAATATTACGCGAACATTTTGATGGCTGATTGTTGCGCGTTCCTTAGACCATTGTAAAATATTATTGAGTAATGCATTTATAAATTGTCTTTCTGTACCGATGTTGACGTTCCAAAATTTAATTAAAAGCGTTGTTATGCTGTTTGTAATTTCATCAAATGATATTTTCTCATATGATATTCTGCTTAAAAAATCCTCAATATTAAAACTAGGTTTGTAGTAACTTGCTATTTTTGATTCCCAATGTTTAAGTGAATTTGATGTAAGCTTGTTTTCAAAAAGCTGTTTTAAAGCACCGTCAGATACTTGGAAATTGTAAACCAGTCTGAAACTACTTGAACTATCTGCTAAATAAGTTTGCAGGAAGTTCTGAAGAATATTCCAGTTCCAGAAATCACCTGCATTTAATTTGTTATCCGAGGATTTTAGTTGTATGAATTCACTTGAGCTAGTGGTCAAGGAAGTTTGTGTTAAGTCTATATCTTCAATTCCTTCAAGAGTTATCTTTTCGTTACCTGCCGGTTCTTTTAGTTTGTCAAGAATTAGATGGCAGGAATACAGAACCTGGTAATGAATCCCTCTAAAGTTAACCGCTCCACCGTTTCTTTTTTTTAGGAGAGTATTTAAATCCTCCATGATATCTAATGTTTTTATTTTTTTGTTTTGAGGCTGCATATTGATTAATTAAAACTTGAAGGATTAGCTAACTATTAGATATTAAATTGAAGTTGATCATAAAACTAACGATAAAAATCTCAGAAAATTTATTACACTCCCGTATAAATTACAGCATTTAAATTCTTAATTTGCCTTAATTTTTGTGGTAGAAATGCTATCATCTTGTTATTCAATTTCTGGCGACATATTTTGTTCACTGGATTCTTCTTTTTCTTTATTAAGGTCTTTAAATTGTATAGATTCCATCCATTTTTGCATGTTGGCATGAAGTCTTGCTTTTTCATCGATTGTAGTCATATCAATCCTATGATTGGGAAGTGATTTTACTTTCCTTAAACTTGGAACTACGGAGTGGTATAGGCCGTAATCCTTAATGTCGTTTTCAACTTTATATTTAACTTCTTCAATCGACAAAAATATGTTATGTTCAAATTCTAATCTTGTTGTTGGCGGAGGCATACCTCCGAGATTATTTTTTTTCATTTTGGTCTTCGTATTTCATATTATCAAAGTTTGATACTGAGTTTGCACTAAGTCTGGCCATTTCATTTACAGTATGGAAATCAATGCGTCCGTTTGGTAATTTTCTAATTTTTTGTAAACTTTCAGCGCTTTTCCGGCTGGATTCTGTAAATGACATTAGTCCATTTCGCAGCAGCTCTTCCAAAATACAAAAATTGCGTTCGAAATCCTCGCGAGAGGATAAAAATTGTTTCTTTATTTTTCCCATTTTTAAATGTCAATTTCATCAAAAATTTCATCCATATTGCAAAGTGAAACCCTATGATTTATTGCAATATTTAGCGAATGTTTAACTACATACTCAAATCTTGTAGGCCCATTAGTACTTTCATAGAAGCTTCGGTTGACATAATCGTCGGATTTAATAAATTCATTGATAGACAATGGTGCAATGCACTGGTTTATTGTACTGATGAGCGTTTCACAAAAAAAATTATCTAATAAGTTTTTTTCATTCAGCCTGCTGATATTCCATTCTATAGACTCTAGAAAGACTTCATCAATATCAACTTCAGCAGTAGGTGCAACCACTTCCGGGAAGCTTTTCCTAATTTCATTGTAAAGCTCGCTTTTAACAAAATCTTTCAGTATTGCTGCAATCCTAAAAAAGTTGTAACGAATGGTAAAGTGTCCAATTGTTGTAAATTCTTGTATATCTATTTTATCTAGGCAAGAACTTAAAGCAGCAGGTTGCGAGGCTGCTGTCTCTAAAAGGATAAATGATGCCCGTTCGGTGGAATATATCGGTTTACCACTTAAAGATTGCTTTATCAAAACTGGAACAATAAGTTTTGGGTCGGTGTTGCAAAGTAATGTGATGCAATTGTAAGCCGCTTCAGATATTCGATCGACTGGATGATTAAGGAGCCAGATAAGAAATGAAGCTACTTGAATGTCCGGATCTTCTTCATCATTTGATGTGTTTTCAATCCAGGAATATTTTTCAATTCTCTTCTGGTGCGGCTGGATAAGTTCTGTAAAATGTTCTGACACTAAGTCGTAAATTTTATGAGTCTGTTCAGCTGAAAATTTGTCCTGTAAAAACCATAAAAGCTGGCTCACTACGACCCACGGAATTTCATCAAATTCTTCTATAAATGGCTTTAATATTGACATGCCTTCTTCGGCGGAATCGATGAGCCCCTTTATAACCCTGCGTGCCTCACTATTTTCCGAGGAATAGTTTCCATGCCAGATCATGTACTTTTTGCTCATGAATGCATTTGTACCAGTATTGAGTAATCTTTCTCTTTCATCTGAAAGCTCTTTAAGGGATGAAGCTTCCATCAGAAATTCCGTGACTGGATTCCCTGGCTTGTCTTTACTATAAGAGTTCTCTATTTTTTGCGGTTCTTTTTTATCGATATTGTATTCTATTCCATATACTTTTAATAAAGATTGCAGCTCCAGCCTATTGGATTGATTCAATTCATCAAAAATAGATTTGAGATAATAATTTGCATGCCCTTGCGCATGAAGTTTTACCGCGTTACTAGCAATAAAAGGCAACAGAAATTTAACGGAGACAGTGTCTGTTTGGATGATACTTTGTAACGCATTACTTTGTATAGTCGTAAAACGATTAAGATATCTCTCGGTATCGGTATTTATAATGAATATTTGGCTCATTGCCCAGACTAGCTGACGTGATTTGATTTGGCTGTTTTCAAGAATTTCCAATATTGCTCTTTCCTCTGTTAAGCCGCCGGCTCCCAAAACATAGCCGTTGCCGGGTATTGGTGTGTCTATTTCATCATACTCTGCATTCTTGATTACTTGACTCGCATCAGGCAAGATTTCGAATTTGTAATAATCAAGTGCATTTTTAAGTTTATCATTTCTTATCAGGCCGCCTATAAAATGTTCTTTTTCTTGTCTAACGTACCTTTGAAAAGTCATCTCACCAGAAGCGAAATCCAAAAGTCCAGCCAAAGTTTTCAGAGCTGATAAAACAACGCTGCCTTTATCTGGTAGTGACATCACTCGGCCAATAAGTGCAAGCTGATCTTCCTTGTACCAGCTTGGGCCCATTGACGTTTTAAGCATTTCTTGAAAAACTGCCTTGGCTTTGTTACTATTTCCGGCTAAGCCATATATCTCCATTATTTTAAGCAATTCGGGTGTTCTTTCCCACCTGTTATAAACGTTCTCAATAATGTGTGATTCCCAAATTTTCAAAAGTTCCTCCAAAGCATTACCAAAGTCTTTTTTGATTAGTATTTTACATACTTCATAGAGTGTTCTCCTAAAACCTTCTGAGTATAGACCAAGCTGCAATCTACTCATGCGCGAGATAAAAAAATCAAATAACCGTTGAAAAACCTCTGGTAACAACTTAACTGAAATTTCAAAACATTTGCTATAAATGATAGGGAAAAGGTATTCCGGTAAGTGATAGGCACGATCCCATTTGCTTCTCTCATCTAATGAAAAATTGATTGCTTCAAAAACCCTTAATAATTCTTCTTCGGCAGAAGCAAAATTTGAATCTACCGCACGGCACCATAATAGTCTGCCTTCTATATAACCCAAACTTTGCAGTATGGAGCTAGAGTAATTTTCCCAATTCTTATATCTATTAGTAAGGCTTCTTAATGGAACAAAGTTTTCAGTCTCATCAGTGTAGCCTTCGCAAATTGATCGAAAAAGAAGATTATATATTTCATCAAATTGAAGATCTACTCCATTAGGAGCGCGGAGATTAAATTCTTCATTTTCAGTTGTTTTGTTTTTTAAAATCAGAGTCCTTAATAAATCACAGTCAGAACTATTGTTGAGCAATGCCAGTATGATATTTTTCGCATGCTCTTGCTTGTAACCATAATCGCGCACCAGAACTTCCAAATCTTTAACTAGAAGTTTAAAATGCTCGTTTTTATCAACAATGATGTTATTATAATCATTAAATTCATCAAAAAATAATATGCTCAATGCACGAATGTTTGCCCATCCATCATCAATATCAATTTTCATTTTTTCATGCACCATTTTAGATGGAACAAAATAATCGATACTGCGCAGTGCATATGCATTTATCCAACCGGATCCAAGCTCACGTAATGCATATATATCGTCAGCGCCTTCATTCTCATTAGCTTTTCTAGCACCGTCTTCTACATTTTTCAGCATGGCCAATATACCCATACATCTTTGAAAACCTGTCTTCGGATTATCACTGATGGATAAGGCGTTTGCTCTGATAATTACTTCAAACATGTCTACATTCATCCCGTCATTTGAACGTATTCCCTCTTCAATGAATTTACGGTATCTTTTTTCTAATGATTCATATAAAATATTGGCCTCGTCAATTGCCTTGTTCTCATAAAATAATTGTAAAAAGTTAACAGCATCATAATTGCCAATAAGCAGGTCTGCATCTCGTACGAGATATTTAATAGCTGCGTCATATTTTCCAATAGAGATTAGAGAAAAGGCAAGCAGGTTCGCATGTTCTGTAAAAATACTGTCATAGCGGAAATCAATCCTTTGTAGTAACAGCAATAAACGGATTGTGTCGAGTGTCAGTTTTAACTCTATTGACAATCTGATTACCTGCTTGATATCGTCTAAAACCAGATCAGGAGCAACATCATTCATTGCACATCGGTCTGCCCATGTTTGGTTGCATTGTTGAACAGCAAATGATTTCTTTGAACTCTTTGAATAATGGTAAAGTAGGTTATTAAGTGATAGATCTAATTCAAGTTCTGATGCTAGAAAACTAGAGATATAATCATTTGCAAGTGGTTCTTCTCGCTTTGTCTTTGAGACTGCATAAATTTTGAAAGAGTTGTGATAAATTTCAAGATAATTTTCACCAGAAAATAAATATTTTATCGAATCAAAATTAGAGGTAAATGTTAGTTTTAGCGATTCAGGTAATATCTGATATGCTTCGTCTGTCGAAATGGGTTGACGGACTTGTGAGAATATTATGATAATCCAGAGCTTGCTTGGATTTTCATAAAATCGATCCCATAGCGAATCATAGTAATTGGTGATATCTCCCTGAATTATGGGGATCTTTTTCAGCCATTCATCAAACTTCTCATCAAAAAAATCCGGTTCACAGTTCTTTAAGAAATTAATAAGATAACGCAAATACAGAGGATGTCCTTCAGATTTTTCAGCAAGAGCCTGAACCTCTTCAACTGATATAAGATCTTGCCTTAACTCTTCAATTATAAGCCCTTCACACTGGGACATTGAAAGCGGAGTAACTAGTATCTGCTGTTCTGCAGCGATTAAATTTTTGTAGTGCGAGGGTAAAATTTGCGGAGATGTTGCGGACAATAGTATTTTTATTCCTTTTGGAACTGATGTAGGGAGTACTCCAAGGAATTCCTCCAGTAAGGGAACTTCATCAAGTCCGTCGATAATTATGCAGACCGTTAGTTTTTTTGCCAAGTGATAAGCTGCAAACTCCTCCAAAAGATTTTTCATCCTTAGAAGCCGCTGTTCAAAAGAAAGTTCATCTTTGGGCAGCCGCTGCCCTGTTATGGTTGTTGAAATCACGTTTTCCAAATACTCTAAGAAAAACAGCTTGGATCTGCGAAGGGCCAATGGCTCATTATCATTTGGAATTTTCAGAAAATACCGACAAGCAACTATTGTTGTTTTTAGACGTGGGGAAAAGGATGCTGAAAGTGTTGATTTACCTGATCCAGGTGAGCCGTATAGTAAAAACCAGCTACTGTCAGTTTCAAGAGCTTCTTCAAGTCTGGTTATCACGGCACGGTTTGGTCTCGAGGTAGCTATTTGTTCTTCAAAACCATGAGGAATGTGATATGCAGGCAAATTCTCGTCGAATTCAACACCATTCGATCCCAAGAATTTGGATGCTTTCAAAACACTTACAATTGAAAGTCGTTCATCTAATTGTCTTCGTACAATTCCGGCGACTTTTCCCTCAATTATTACCGGAGCTCCTGAAAGTCCCTCGTGATCGAATTTCGGGTCAATATCAAGCTCATTTATTATAAAATCGCTTGCATCATCGTTTATAGATTGGCTAATTTTTCCATTTAGACTGACCCCCAATTGGCGCGATGCGTATGGGAAGCCATAAATCTGACACGGTTCCCTTAAACGAAGTATGCTTGCTTCCAAAGGCAGAGAATCTAGGTCATCTACATCGCAGGACAATAAACATAGATCTAGATCAATCGAAGTTGCTACAACTTTGCATTCAACTTTTCCTTCACTTCTTTGTATAAATATCTTTTGGTCATCTACATAATCTGCGATGACATGAAAGGCTGTAAGGATTACATTTCTCGAGATTACAAAACCAGTTCCCTGGTCGCTTCCGCAATGAATTTCCAGACAGGATTGCAGTACATGCGAGTGATTAATTAATGGTTTCATGCAACGTAATTTTTATTGCCGCACCTTCCGATACAACGCATTTGTAATTGTATTTTTCTTTCATTTTTTCATCGTTAATATGACTGATAATTTCCAGTGGATAGTTGAAATATAAGGTTCTTTGGTAATCTGTTTTTCTTGTAACGATTCTGGCGATGGTTTCCATATCAGGATGTCCAAAAGAATTTCCATTGGTCGAAATAAGAAATTTTTTTGAATCAATTAAGTGCAGCAATTCGTCATTGGTGTTGACAGCACTTCCATGGTGCGCAACTTTAATAGCGTCAAAGTAGAGCGGAAACTCATAATCAGCATATAAAAGTTTTAAGCTTTCAATTATTACAGAAGGATGAGAATCGCCTAGGAAAAGGATTTTAGAGTTTCCGGATTGCATTATAAATGATATTGAGCTTCCATTGGCAGGAGCATTGTCCTCTGAGAACTCCGTCAACAATAATTTTTCGAAGTCCAAGTTATAGCTTGCAGAAATATTCTTTTCCCGATTAACTTTCATTTCTTTTGCGCTGGCAATTACAAATTCAAAGGCATCATCAATAAAATCGGAACTGGATAAGTCATTTACGTATCCCAGCTTATAAAGCTCCTTTAGCCAATAATCTTTTAGCTTGTCTAATTTAAATTTGTTTGGAGAAAGAATCAAAAATGAGAAGCTGCCCTCAAAAAGAGCTTCTTTGTGAAAAACAACACGTGAACCTGAAAAGTGCTTATTCCAGTTGTACAAACCTTCATGAATTAGCTTTGCAAGTGCTGAGCCTTTTTTTACACTTACATCCCTTTCCTTTTCTAATAGCTCTTCTTTTAGTGATACAGTTGTTTTCATTTCTGCTAAACTTTTTAGAGAATCTGAAAAAAATTTTTTATCATCACCTTCTCGAAATTGTAAATGTCGATAAGAATTATGCCATATATTTTTGATGTCAATAAATTTTACGTTGTTATTTTCTTCTAGAAGTTTATTAATTCCAGAAATATGATCTCCATCGATATGTGTAACAACGATCAAATCCAGAACTTGCTGTTTCAGTTTTAGTTCTTGAAGTTTAGGTTTTAAAAAGTTCCTATATGTATTAACATATCCACCGTCAATCAGAACATTTGTGCCTTCACTAGAAACTAAGAAACTGTCGCCATTGAGTGCGGGAAAAAAAAAAATTTCAGTAGTTTTCTCCATTTTTTTTGTGAGCTGTTTTTATATTACCTGCAAAACAAATATAAGAATAAAGAAACTAATCTATTTTTGCCTTGCGAAAAGAACAATCATTTAGAAACTATATTTTATAGACTTCCTAATGCTTCAAGGCATCTAAAGTAGAACCAATATAAGTTTCTATGTGATGCCTTAATTTTTATCTGTATGTCAGTTTTGTTACTTTTCTTCTTCGTGAATCATCAGCGCATAAAGGCCCTTAGGTATGAAAGCCGTAAATTTAGATGTAATATGGTTTAAGTTTTTGAATTACCAGCGGGCTGTTTGTTCATCCAGAAAAACATCTCACCGCTTTTATTTTCTCCAATATAATTTTGCCCATTTCCTAATGCAATCACTGGTAAATCAATTAATAGCAATATTTCATCATTTTCCTGATAAGCGATTCTTTTGGCTGTTAATGACTTTATGAGTTCCGTGACTTCAACATTTTTGGAGGCTAAGAATTTTTTAAGTTCCTCGTCGCATTTTATACGGCCATTTTTTACAAGTGTCTTTAGAATTATTGTTTCATTTTCATCAATTTTAACTGGTTCCCATTCCATTTTTTTTGGTGCTTCAGCGAGCTGCTCATCACTAAAAGAAGTATAGTTGTATTCCCAGCCAAAATACGATTCATCTATTTGGTTTTCTTTGCAGCTTAAGAATTTGTGAAAACCTTCGGGAGAAAAATCATCACCAAATATTTCTGAGCCCAGGCTGAACCTGTAACTCAATCTGGTCCAGATCATTTCCAGGAGTAAAAACATAGGTTTTTCATTAGTGGTAAACAAAATCTGCCAGAAAAATTCCTTTCGATGCTCTAGGGGATAAGCAAAAGGCATTCCTATATTCTTAATTATCGAATTCTGGCCGCAGATCAGCAGATCGGGAAAGTTAACAGGACTATAGTTGGGTTTTGGGCCTTCTGTGACAGCATCCTTAAGGAGGTTATAAAAACTTTCACGGAGGGCATTCTCCTTTTTATAGCTTTCATACCCAATCAATATTCTAATGGGCCAGAAAGCCTGTAGCTGCAGGTAATGATACATCATCTGTTCTCTCCATGAGAGATCGGGCAGCTGTTCATATGATGGCAGATTCTTGCCGACAAGTAATTTGTAGGAATCAGACAGGATTTGATTCATATATTGCTCTCCGTCCCGAGGTTCGGAAACCTCTATAACGGATCTTAAATTTTCGTGTGCATCATAAATGTCATTTTTGTATAGTTTTTTTTTGACCTGCACTACAGCTACTACGTCGCGGATATGATATTTATATTGATTTGAAAAAGATATTTTTTTGCCATCACCAATAACGATCATGCAGTCCATTTCTTTACTTAATCTGCCGCTGTCATTATAAATAAAGCTATTGTTTACTATTTTCAGATTAAGCCCTGAAAAAATAGATTTATTTAAAATTTCTGAAGTTAATCCTTCATACATGTTGCCTATGGTTACTGTATGCTTGATATCAGAATCATTTAAAGATATCTGTTCAAGTCCTGTTTTCTTAAGTTGCTCGAGAAAATCTGAAATAGTATTAATCATATTGTGATTTATTTAGATTTCCAAATATACTGAAATGTAGATGATTATGCTTTATGCATTTAGGTTCTCGATATAAAACTATGACTACTTTAGCAATAGTAAATTATGCTAAATGATGGATTTTGAAACTGATCTAAAGAGGATTTTATGGCATGACCTTGGGACATTGAGTTGCTGACATAATAGATGTTAAAAGCAATAGTGATTTTACAATCGACAGCCTTTAGTAAATGGCCTAAAAAATATTTGAGAAATCTAATTAAGGTTGTTTCCATTAGATAATTTGTTGCCGGTTGGATGTTTACTGATATGTTATTTAATTGCATATAGGAGATGGGGTTGGTGAAGAGGAGTGCTCAAGACAGTAAAGTATTGTGCGATAACTCAAACAAAGGCAACAGTAGTTGGGAGATTAAGATTTTGAATCAAGATTTTAGACTGGATTCTGATTTTAGGAAGTTTGGATTTTGTTAAAAACAGGTGTAAATACCTATAGTTTTTCTTTTAATTGTCTTTATTTTGCTTTTATTTTATCATGATTTTTAAAACTAGCCACCTTAAAATATGAGTTTAATATTTGAGAATAAAACGGAAGGCCCTAAAATGCATGTGCTGTTAATAGGGGTCGGAGGTTATAGATATCTTAAAGAAGGAATGGAGCCGATTGATCAAGAGTTTGATGTTGCAAAGGATCTTGAACAGTTGACTTCTCCTCCAGTATCTGTTGAAGCTTTATATAAATGCATAAAAGAACTCCATGATGCTGAGAGATGGATAGTGCCATTGGGAAGTGTGCAGATATTATTGTCAAAAGCTCCACAAGGAAAAGAAGTTTTTCCGGGGGAGGATTTAATTCCAGCAACAATTGAAAATATTCAGAATGAATACGAAAAGTGGAAAAAACGATGCGATGAAGATTCTGATAATGTAGCTTTTTTCTTTTTCTGCGGGCATGGATATGAAAAGGATTCATTGCACCTCCTTTTAGCGGAAGATTTTGCCAAATCATCTCTGAATCCTTTTTCTGGAGCATTTTGTTTTACGGAAACAAGAGTTGGATTTCAATCTTGTAGAGCAAAAACACAGCTGTTTTTTATAGATTCATGCAGAGGTCTTACCAATGATATGCTTCTTAATAGGTTCATGGCAAATCCTCTTGATCCGCCTTCCCACACTCAGACAAACTGCCTATATGATCTAACGCAGCAATCTGTGGCAAGGAACAAGAATGCTCAAGGCAGAATGAACAGCATTTCACATTACACAAATTCACTTATCAAAGCGCTTCACGGCGGCATTTCAAAAAAGAAAGATGATGGCTGGGTCGTTTCGACAAGTGGAATATGCGGAGAAATGAATACCCTTATGGGTATAATGAACCCTGGAAATGCAGGAATCGAGAAATGCAGCACTTCCTATAGCGACAGCATCGACCTCCTTCATCATCCAGAAGCTCCGCAGGCCGAGATAAATATAATGTGCTGCCCAGATGAAGCGCACAGTGCCGCGGGTTTACACTGCAGTAATCTTGATACAGCAGATGAATATAGAAGAGAACCAGAACCTCAGCCCCAACCCTGGATATTTCAAGGTAGCGCGGGAATGTATAGGATTTCAGCTGAATTCAATGATAATTCTTTTTCTAACCACGTGGAGTATTATCCGGTTGAACCGCCTTTTATGAAAACAAAAATTTATATCAAATGATTAGGTCAACCATTAATATAAATATGAATTTCCAGAATGATTCAGAGTTGAAACAATTGGAGATTCTCGACTCAAATCTTAATGTAGTTATATTTAAGTGGACTACAGAGTCTAGTTATAATGCTCTCCTTAAGGAAGGCGTGTATGCTGTCAGGGTTACGGATCCTAGAGGAATAGAGCATCTAAGAAGTTTTATTGCGGGTTCAGAACCTAATATTTCTGTAAATATTGGGAATGACGACAGTTTAAACGAAGAGAAGTTTAATTACAAAACATCTAATTGGAAAGATATTGACATGCAATATCTAATGAATTTTCAGTATCCTTACGATCAAAAATTCAGATATGATTACAATTTTATTCATGAGTTTTTATCTGAGCGTTATCGTGAAAATGTTTTTCCAGTAAGTATTTTCAATGAAATAGATCTAAATCAGTCCTATAAAATTAGCACCTTAGAAAAACCAAATTCCAGACTTTATCTGAAATATGGAGGGATTAACTTTCTAGTGAAACTGCCTATTAATGAGGAAATAAACATTTCGGTTTCAAATAACCGAAGCACAAGATCGAGTCATGAACTCTGCTTTACAGTTGAGCTTGGATCAAAAGAAGCTGAAACACTTTTAAGGATGCTTTCAATAGGAGAGATAGGAAAAGCAAAAAGCCTTTTTGAGCATATTAATTATGCGGAAAAACTTCTTTATGATAAGATAGAAAATCCTTCGTACGCTTCATTAGGAGGCTATTTTCTTTTGCGCACTAATTCAATCGAGAACCTGCACCACTGGCCGAAAAATCTTGCAGATTGGTTTGACTGGCTTCCGGACGGATGTATTATACATGCAGCACAGTTGATGCGTGGACCGAATCCGGATCTTCTTGAAATCAGGGATTATCTTCTGGAGGCTTGCCGAAGAGGAATACCGCAGTTTACAGACGGTTTAAAACTTCTTCATGAAGGTTTAATGAGGCTACATTATATGAATCAGGAGGATGAGGTAATTATCGCTGCATATAAAGAAGTCCGCAACTGGCTGTCCTGCGCTGATTCTGCCAGTGCATTTACGGTTTTGCGCAGCAGACAGAAATTATAGATAAAAAAAGGATTATGAAAAATGTATTCAATGTTAATGCGCTTCCAGCCACATTTGGCGATTGTCTTCTTGTTGAATATGGAGACGACAAAAAGTTAAATCGTATCCTCATAGATGGAGGGACAGGGGGGACAAAAGCTTCAATCAAAAAAATATTCAATCTTCTTCCTGAGGATGAGAAAGAATTGGAATTGCTTGTTGTAACTCATATCGATCAAGATCATATAGAAGGAATTTTATCAATTCTGGAAGAGAAGGCACTGCCTTTCAAAATTAAATCCATTTGGTATAACGGCTATCTGCATCTTCCAAGCGATGATACCGAAAGTTTCGGTCCGGCACAGGGCGAACGACTGACTGCGGCAATACTTAGGCATTCACTCAAATGGAATACTGAATTTAATGAAAAAGCAGTTGTAGTCCCTGATAATGGAGAGCTGCCTGTCGTAATATTGGGCGGGGGGATGAAATTAACACTTTTATCGCCAACAAATGAAAAGCTGCGTCTTCTGCGCCCTGTATGGGAGAAAGAACTGGAAGATAATGGATTGAAAGCAGGTTTTGGATATAATATGGAGGACGAAGGCGAGGCGGATGATACCGAAAAATTTGGTAAAGGATTTTTTAATATCGAGGAGCTTGCGGCTAATCCTTTTAAAGAAGATAGTAGGGAAGGCAATGGAAGCAGCATTGCCTTTAAAGCTGAATATTGCGGAAAATCAGTACTCTTCTGTGCAGATGCGCACCCTTCAGTATTAATCGAATCATTAGATAAATTAGGAAAGGAAGTTCATGAATTTGATTTGGTAAAAGTTTCGCACCATGGAAGCCATAGCAATACTGGTCCGGATTTTCTAAAAAAGATTTCCAGTGCCAGATTCCTTGTCTCGACTAATGGCAGCAGATACAAACATCCCCATGCAGAAGCTATCGCACAGATTATTGTTTCGGATAAAAATCATAAGGAAATTATTTTTAATTATAAAACTGAGTTTAATTCAATGTGGGACAGCAAGATTTTGAAAGATAAACATAATTATAAAGCAATATATTCTGAAAACGGCTGCAATAGCTTGACAGAATTATTTCCTAATGATTAAAAGAAAATCTCCAATTTCTACTTTCACACGTATCACTAAGTATTTTGAAAAAATAAGTTATGGATCTGCAGGATGGAATTGAAAGATATGTGATGGCGCAGGAAAATGTCTACCATCAGATATTTGGATGAAATAAAAAAAGAAAGAAACAAACAAACAAAGCCATTGGATGTGGAATGCTTGAATAATCGGATATTGGCGTTATGTTTTTTATTTTGAAACTGCGCAGAATAACTGCGCAGAATAGCTGTTATTTTGAATCGTAATCAGCAGTAAATGTTTAAAAAATCAAATCAGTTTTAGAATAAAAGAAAAGATGATCCAGCTTTACAATATTCTGATGATTTGAGAAAGCGAAGAAGAATCTAAATATTTACGGCCTTTAAAATCAAAATGAATTATGAGTCTAGTTTATACAATTACATCAGGATATTTAGAATGCCAGGATGAGAAGGTAGATATTCCTTTTGCTTTAGTGTTTTTAGAAGACGGAATTTACAGGCTTGAAATAAATCTTGAAGATCATTCCCTGCATAAGAAATATGAGTTTGCTTATTATTACAAACTAGTTGGCATAACTGAGAAAAAATATGAAATCGAATGTGCCGGTTTGTTGTTGACCAAACATAATAGCTATAATAACAAAATTGAGTTTAGACTGGATGGGGATGTTAAACTTGTCAAACCCAATTCTAAAAAACTTTCCAATGACGAAGAGGATTTCAGAGAGCGGATATGGTTTGTTGAACTGGAAAACTTTAAGACAACATTTGCAAATTTTACACATACTACAAGGAAGAGGGGGTTTAGTGATGTTGACGATTTTTTTACCAATACTATTCCGGATCATACTGAAACAACTTTGGTAATTGATAATTTGAAAGATAATGGCAATTATTTTAAAGTCAGGATCATTCAAAAGATAAATTCTCAAAATTTGCTGCTGGATTTTAGAGAAAGTGAAGGACACTGTAGATTGTATTATGATGATTATCTTAGTATTAAGAAAGATCTAATTTCCCTGTTATCTTTTATGAATGGTGCAGTTGTAAAAATTAGAAAGGAGTACATAGGAGAATTTTATGGACAAAGCAATACAGGCTACTTTTCACGGGCAGAAATAAATTACTCGTTTTTAAATAAATACGATGACAGCCATAATAATTATCTGCAGATAAATTATCACCATTCATACTCCAACAGGATTTTTTGGGAGATTTTTAGTAATTGCTTTAACAGATTCAGGCATTTTAATGAGATGCTGGATTTCAGCTCATTAATTTTTTCACTGAATGTATCAACTCAAACGATGGGTTTAAAAGAAAGATATTTTATACTCATCACAGCTTTGGAAAAAATTGCCAAAAAGTATTCTGAGAGTATAAATCAGCAGCCAGGTAATTTTATAGATAATGAGTTCTTCGAGAAACATATTAAAGCCAAACTTTTAGATTCAATTCTACCAGTAAAAGAGATTGATAAAAATGCCTGGAATCGAATGAATTCTATTCTTTCAAATTTAAACAAAAACAACAGTTCATCTAAAAACTTATTGGATTTTTTAATTTTTGCAAAAATTCCAATTAGCACAAGTGTTAAAAAAATGATCAAAAAAGAAAGGAATTCAGCCGTTCATGAAGGAAATATTGGAAATAGCAACGAAGAAATGTGGAAAAATTATTTAAAACTTGATCATATCTTAAGGGATGTTATTTTAAATCTAATAGGATATTTTGGATCTAGAAACAGGAAGGGGCTTTATGCCACAATTGATGAATTTGAACAGGCGAATCCAAAATATAATAACAGAGTATCAAATATTATAATAAAACCGTAGACTATACAATATTCGAAGGCTATTTATAAATTAGAAATTATGCTTCCTATCATCATTAGCTTATGGAAAAATATGAAAATATAAAAGAGGAACCAATTGCGGTTAATCTAACTGCTGTAATTGATTTTCTTTCTGAATTCAAAAAAATAAAGAATGGAAAAATACTTTCAAAATACGAGACTATCAATAACGTTGATATTGAGTTTTTTAATACCAGAGACTATATTGAATATAAAACCTCTTCACTAAAAAAAATAGATCAAAACATTGAATCTATCGGCTTTGGTATGCTTGATCCTTTTGAGATTTTAATCGGCGATAGAAGATTCCAATTGCTTAAAGGTGCAAAGTCCGCAAGATTTAAGCTGTCTGGACTTGAAATGAATGGAAAGATAAAAGAAATTGAATCTAATTTTTCGGACAGCAAAGGCTACTACAGGGCAATACTCTCGATTGACGGCTTTACAAAAATACCCAGTAATTACTTTTGGACAAAATCGTTCAAAATAAAACAGAATATAAGAGCCGCAGGATATCTGGAAATAAATATTGGTAATTACAGTTTGGGCTTGTTTGATTATATGATAGACAATCAAAATTATTTAATTCTTGAATGTCACTGCGAAACAAGCAGGATTGAATTTGAAAAACTGCTTGAAAGTATTCTATATTCATTTGCATTAGTAAGCGGATGTTTGGTCAAGGATGCCCAATATATTCTGAAATTTCAGGATCCTGATTTCAGCAGAGTTGAAGGATTTTCATTTAAAAAAAGCAATGAAAGTGTTATCACAAACAGAGAACTATACAATTACAGGGAGTATAAGGCATATTCTGGAGCCGATGGGTTGTTTTTTTTTCCAAAAAATATATTTTCAAATTTAGCGCAATCCTGCCGTAATGATGATATTTTGCTGCGTGCAGTAAGGATCATTTGCCAGTCAAGAAATCTTTCGGTAGAAATTGAAGCAGCTGCTATTTTTGTAGCACTAGAAACTGTAAAAGGTATTGTGATAAAGGAAAATAGCGAAAAAATTGCACCTTTCAAGGATCCAAAATTTGCAGATCAGATACTAAAAGAATTTAAGATTAAAATTGATTCTTTTGATGACAGTAACTTCAACAGTAAAAAGTCTGTTATAAATAAATTAGACAGCCTAAATCAAGTCGGAAACAACGAAAGCTTCAAGCTGGCTTTTGAATTGTTAGGATTTGAATTAAGCAAAAGTGACTTGAAATGCATAAGCATGAGAAACCGATTTCTGCACGGCAATATGCCTTATGATGACAAAAATGAAGTGATAAGAATGAAAGAGCTTACCAAAATAAGTCTGAGCGCTCATTTTCTTACCTGCTGCTTAATCCTGAAATATGTCGGATTTAATGGTGTTGTCAAAAACTTTCTCAAATATCTGGATCTAACAAATTGTATTGACGAAGTGGATGAAGAATTGTTCCGGCATATATAAGCAGGATAATTTTTTATTGATTAATTAAAATAAATATATTTGAAAGACTTTCCAATTTAAATTGTAATAAGGTTGTGACTGCATTTCTTTGACAATTAAAATGGATTAATCTTCCGAAAGAGATTTAAGGGGCACTCTATAAATTACTAAAAAAAATGCTGGGGAAACGAAAACTTTATCATAATTTAAAATGAAAAAAATCTTATTATTTATAATTCTAATCCCAAATTTTATTTTAGCGCAAGTAAATTTTGATGTAAGAAATGTTAATTGGGGAATGTCGATTAAAGAAGTTAAAGATTCCGAAAAATATTTAACTCCTTCTAGTGAACAAAATAATGAATTAGTTTATAGTAATATTGAACTTAATGAAGACATAACTTGCAGATTAATTTATTATTTCTCAAATGGTAGATTATCGCAACTTACTTATGTAGTGTATGGTCCAAAAGATAATAATTCAAGAGTAACTCCGGAACATAACGTTCCCATTTCATATAAAATTAATAAAGTTAAATTTATATTTGAAGCATTAATCAAGAAACAGATGACTCCTTTTTTTTTAGGTTGGAGAATCACTGGTACTAGGGGAGATGCAGATAAAAAACTAAAAGAAGGAAAGATTGACGACGAAACCATAAATTTGATCCAAACAGAATTAAATCGACTTAATGGCGATGGAGTAAAAATATCTTACGAGAGCAAAAGAAGTTGGGCAAGCTTTGAAATAAGACATTTTAAAAAAGAGGAATTTAATACTTGGTTAAAACATGGCGATGACTATTATAATACGTATTTATGGTTGAAGATAAGTCCTAGTATTGAAGTTGAGAAAGAAATAAAAAAGAGTGAATTCTAATTAAAAACATCTAAAAATACCTAACCTCAAAATTTTAGAATAAATGAACAAACCAAGTCCCGAAGCACTTGAAGAATTAAGGAAGCGTTGGGAAGAAATGCAGGCTATTCGTAAGTCACGAAGAACACAGGAAGAAATAATCAATGAGCTTTCATTATTAATTAGCGGTTTTCAAAAAGGTTCATTTCTACCTTATCTAACTCAAATGACGAGCCGTATTGACCAAAGGGAAACTTCAGAAGTCTTTAAAAACCTGATGTCTCCGATGAAGCAATTTGTATATTTAACAGATCTATATTTTTCAGTCGAGACTGGTGGAACTAAAGTAGGTATTTCGAAAGAAGAATGGGATAAAATTACTCGCTTGTTGAATGAAATTGAAATGACCTATTTCGTGGATATTGGCTTTAATGACGAAAACATAAAAGATAGTCCAAATATAGATAAAGTTTCGGTTTCATTACAAACTTTTCTAAATTACTTTGGGAATGCACAATTATCCTATGATGAGCAAACATTAGAAAGATTACAAAGAAACTGTGGCGAGTTTAATGAAGAAGTGAAAGAAATTCTCGGTTTTTCAGTAACAGAGTCAATTACTTTTTGCAGTCATATTAAAGATCTCATAAATAAAAAATATACAGATTGCAATTACTATTTTTTGAATCAGGAAGAATGGCCAAAACTAACGAAGAGATTCGTTGAAAGGGGAATAATTGACCCACGGGAATGGATAGATGAGCCCGAACTAAAGCTTATGAAAGATTTTGTGCATAAGCCAGGTTTTATATTTATTCAAAATGTGAGTGACATTTATGAAGTAAACTTACCAGCCAATACTACTAAACTATTAATTGAGTTTTTAACTTATGATGAAAATCAAAAAAAAGGAGAAATATTATATTATGCAGACAAAAATCCTTTTTTTGATACACCATTAATAAAACTTAATGAAGCTGAGTTTTTGTGTCCTCAATACAAATTTTTAATTGAGAGCTTTTATAATAGAATCAATTCTAAATTATCTGAAATAAAAAAAGAGAAATATACCCAATTTAGAAACCTGAAACTTGAGAAAAAAGTGGAAGAAGTTTTTAGAAAGTTATTTGGTAAAGAAGCTCTAATATTTGATTCTTACTATGTCGATAAAAAAAGGTCTGAACAAGACTTACTTATTATGTTTAAAGGTTTTTTCTTCATAGTAGAAATTAAGGACACTCTTTTCAGAGCGCCAATGCGTGATCCAATAAAAGCATTTGATAAGATAAAATCTGATTTCAAAAAATCAATTCAATATGGATATGACCAATGTGTCAGAATCGAAAATAAATTCGCGGAAGGAAAATCTTTTGAGATTTTTGACAGCAAAACTCACAAAAGCATATTCCAAATAAAACCAAACAAAATCAAAGATTATTTTTCTATAGTTGTTACTCAATTCAAATATGGGAATATTCAAACAAATCTTGAAAACCTATTAACAAAAGATGAAGAAGCACTATATCCTTGGTCTGTTTGTATAGATGATTTAGAAGCTTTTGTTCTTGCTTTAAAAAAACTAAAAAAAGGTATGGCAAGAACACAGTTTATAAACTATTTAAGACACAGAGAGGCCTACAACGAGCACTTAATATGTGGAGATGAATTGGAATTATGTGGATACTTTATAAATTCACCAAATGACTTTGAGAAATTTTCAACTATCGAGGAAACTTTTAATGCTGACCCAAGAATGTCTGAATTATTTGATGCAGAATATTATAATGGATTAGGATTTGAGAATGAAATTGACATAGAAATTAAGAGACATAGAAAAGTTAGACCTTATCAAAAGAAGTGGGAATTTGATATAGTTAGTGGAAATGACTTTATAAACAAATAATAGGCTGCGGGTAAAATTAACTACAAGAGGTTTGGGCGATTGGCTAAAGTTATTAAAACTAAGCAAAATTTGGCTTATAAATTTAATGCTAACACCGCTAAACAGTGGTTTAAAGAAATGGCAAGAATGTGTTAAATTCACGTTTTTCTTTCTCAATAAAATATTTACTCAATATCTAATAGAGATAAATTTTATTTGTTTTGTACCTTATTTGTACCATTGATTATTAAGTTGTTGATTTTCAAGTTGGTTATTTTTGAAGAAGAAAAGTAAAACTGAAGTATGCTGTCTTCATTCGAAACAGATAAAAAGGGCAGCCAAGATAGATCCAGCCGTTTGCTGCATGCGCATAATAGACTCCGTTTTACTTCGTCTACCCTTTGGGACTTATAGCACTCCGCATCCTTTAACTGCATTGATCTGTGCTTTCTTTTTTTCTGGAGATGGCATAATGTATGAGATCGCTGGTGCTTTGGGGAGGGGCGAGAAAATCTTTATCACTGCAAAACTCCCTAACTATATCCATGTGGGAAAGGAGGATCTCATTGAAAAATACCTTTTCCTTACCATCTTGCATGACGGAAGCGGGAGCATAACGGCTGCCTTTACGTCGATACGTATTGTATGCGCTAATACACTCAATGCAGCCATGCAGTCTAAAACCAATACGGTGCGCATTCGCCACACTTCAAATGCTAACGACCGTCTTGCGCAGGCACATAAAGTGATGGGGATTTCAGATACCTTGTCCAGCAGTCTGGAAGCAGTTTTTAATTACTGGAGTAAAACCGGCATATCAGATAAAGAGATTAAAAACCTAATCCAGCATGCTATGGCACCCAGCACGGAAGTGCTTAAAAAACTTCAGGAGGGAAGAGACGAGGAATTATCCGCCTGTTTTAATAATATGGTCGATAATGTTTTTGAATATGCCATGGCACATCCTACACAGCAGACAGCCACAACTAAAGGAACAGTCTTTTGCGCTTACAACGCTGTAACAGGATATTTTCAGAATGTGAAAAAATACAAAAATGAGGAAGCAAAACTTTGTTCTATCCTGATGGGAGGAACGGCACAGCTCCGTGGTCAAGCAGCATTTAATTTATGCCTTGATTTTGCTGTTAAAGGCTTTAGTTCCTATATGGTACAGAATTGAGTTTGTTTAAATTGGAATACAGGCTGTAAAAACGGCCTGTATTCTTATGCCGGCGTCGCTGCAAATCTTATGATTTACAGCGCTTTTATTCTGAAGATATGTTAAGATGAGGTTTGTTTGAAGCCGATTCCATATTTAATTTTATTTGAAGGGAATGAAAATCAGGACTTACAAAACAAAAGTTCTTTAAAAAAATCTTTACGAGGAAAAAAGAGGTGTTTTTTAAAAATTTTGGCTCCGTTTTTATAATCTCTTGTTTATGGTCTGTTTATACTTTTGAAGTAATCATTTTTATAGAAATTATTTTTCTAATCTAAATGTTTGCGTAATAAGTTTTAACCAAAGAAAATTAGACATGAAATTAAACTCAAATACTAAGGCTGCCATTTTTGAAACCACATGTTTGCTATATATTTTTCTGCTGGTTTATGCCGCTATGAATAAAGCGCTTGATTTTGAAAAATTCAAAGTAGAGATGGGGCAGTCACCGTTATTAAGTGCTTTTGCTGACTGGATGTCCTGGCTGGTGCTGATAATAGAGTTTACAATAGTCTTTTTTCTTTTATTTCCTAAGACGCGGACTAAAGCACTTTATGCAGGATTTTGCCTGATGTCCATGTTTACCGCGTATATTTTTATAATGCTGAATTTTAGTTCTTTTCTTCCCTGTTCCTGCGGTGGAATATTAGAAAATATGACCTGGAAGCAGCATTTCTTATTCAATGTTTTCTTTGTACTGATTGGAGCATGGGCGCTCTGGCTGCATAACGATAATAATAATTCTATAAATCGAAAGCTTGGATTTTCTTATGCTATCTGCTTATTTTTGAGTGCCCTTGTCAGCACAGTTATAGTGGTGGTTTTATTTTTCAGCTCAGAGGAAATAATGCAGCATCAGAATCCTTTTATACGCCGTTATCCCCATCATCCGGCAACTCTTATCGATACACTGGATTTAAAATACAATTCATATTATTTTGCTGGTTCAGGCAATGGCAATGTTTATCTCGGTAATCTGACAGTCCCTCTATATCTATTATCTATTGACAGTCTCATGCATCAGCAGAAAATAAGAATGACGCTGGATAAAAGCAGTTTTTCTTTCAAAGAGATTAAAATAAATGTAAATCCTCCATTTTTTTACTTGGCTGATGGCAGAACGCCTGCTATTTTTAAAGGCAGGGTAGATAATTGGAGGGCTGAACTGCAGCAGACACGACCGCCTTACTTTACAAATGCGATTCCAATAGACAGTTCAGCTGTAACATTTAATGGAATAAGCAGCAAGACGGGTGACAATACGCTGGGGATATTCCGTTTCGGGAACCATTCAAAGGTACATATGTCGCCTGAACTTCTACAAAAGCAGGTTGATGGAGTGTTTGATACTGAAGGCATGCTTCATTACAGTGAGGAAATGAAAAGGATAGTATATCTCTATGCCTACAGAAATCAGTACATTGTTGCAGATCAGAGCGGCAGGTTAGACTATAGAGGCAATACTATTGATACTATTTCAAAAGCGCAGATAAAAGTCGCATATCTTAAAGACCGGACTGAACGGACAATGTCAATACCTGCTCTTAATGTCAATAAAAGCAGCAGCGTCTGCGGGCATCTGTTATTTGTAAATTCAAATGTTCCCGGGCGCTATGAGCAGAAAGAAGTCTGGGAGCAGGCATCGGTCATTGACGTTTACGACCTTAGAAGAAAAACCTATCTGCACAGCTTTCATATCTATGGAATCGGAGATCAAAAGCTTCGAAGCTTTATGGTGACCCCAACGCATGTCTATGCTCTTATCGGCAGCCAATTGGCGGTCTACAGGCTTGGCGGGCAGATACGCCAAGAAATGAAGCTTAACTGAAATGAAAACTAACATTAGACAATATACCAGCGCTGAGTGTCAGGAATCAGATCGAACACCTGTAGAAAAAAGTAGATCATGTTTTAACCTTAAATTATAGTATTATGAAATCAATCGTTTTGAAAAAGATGATGCCTGCGGCAGTTTTTATGCTGGGCATCTCGGGAGCGTTTTTCACTATGTCAATGCAGAGCGCTGCAGAGGACGTGGTTCCGATCATCGGCTTTGTGCCAAGCGAGGATGACCCTTGCGATATTCCTGTTTCCTGTGATACCGCCCAAGGACAGCTTTGCCGTCTTTTTGGAGCAACAGGCCCGCAGGCTAAAGCAATGGACAGTCCCACAACCTGCAACAGGGTAGTGTTCCGTCCGCAGTAAAAATTAGGAACAATCCTTAAAAGGCAAATGCAGCTCTTTTAGAGCTGCATTTGCTGTTTAAATTATTGAAGGCCATTTTTTATCCAATCGGCTGGAGGGATGTTTTTTAAATGGAAGTCAAACCACTGGCGGATCCTTTCTGAGAGATCCAGCTGATTCTCAGAGGACGCCAGATCGTGCCCTTCTCCTGAATATACAAGCATGATGTTCGGTTTTCCAAGACGGCGCAATGCCAGATAGTATTCTCTGCTTTGGTTCCAGCTGACGTTTTCATCAGCGTCTCCTGTCCAAGAGAGCAGTGGAGTGGTGCAGTTTTCGGCATATTCTATCGGTGAATTTTTCCTGTAGCCCTCGCGGTTTTCAAATAGCGAGCTTCCCATGCGGAACTGGTGGTTTTCAAAGAGCCACATCAGAGGCTTGCCGAACAGCCCTACTGAGAGATAATGGCTTGTAAGATCCGAAATTCCCGAACCGGAAACAGCGGCCGCAAAAAGAGGGGTCTGGGTAATGATGAAATTGGCCTCATAGCCTCCGAAGGAATGGCCGATCAGTCCGATTTTATTTTCTTGGATAAGGCCGCTTTTCATCACTTCCTGTGTTGCAGCGATCACGCAGTCCGCTGCGGATAATCCCGGATTGCCTTTCTGATACGTAATATCGGGAAGAAGCACGAAGTATCCCTGTGTTGTATACGCTGATATGTTGAATCCTTCCGCATCCGATTCTGAAGGGCTGACATAAGTATGGATTTTGTCTGAAAACTTCTCGTAAACATGTACGATCATGGGGTATTTCTTCTGCGGATCAAAATCTGCGGGATAATATAAAATGCCTTTCAAGGAATCTCCAGCGCTATTTTTGTAATGCATAATTTTTGCCTTCCCCCAATAGAAAGACTCCTGCTGCAAATTGCTTTGGAAAATAAGTTTAGGCCCCTGTTTTCTGTTCTTTTTCACCATCAGACGGGGAGGCAGCTCGTAATTCTGCTCCATATACATATATGCGTTAGCAGACGATGCCTTTGCCATAAGGCTCAGGTTTGAATTATGGGAGTATGCCAGTTTTTCCATTGATCCACCCGACCAAGAGTAGTAGCCTGAACCGCCATCTTTGTCTGAGGCTTCCAGCAGTAATTCCTTATCAAGATTTATGGGATCCAGTATCCAGCCGTCGTAATTCAATCTGCCGGCTATGATTCTGGAGTAGCCTGCCAGACGGAATCTGGTTTTGGTTTCCCGGCCATGGGTCAGGCGCCTTGCAGAAATTCCATCCGGGGTTACAGCCCAGATATCATATTCATCGCACAGGACTATTTCATGATCGAGGGGCGTGAATCCTAAAAAAGGATAGGATTCTTCTGCATTAGGATGTTCGCTTTTATTATGTGAAAAGGATTCTCCGATATTCTTTGTGATATGGGTGCGGGTCTTTTTTTGGATGTCATAGATCCACCAGCCTCCTTCTTGAAAATACGCTATGTATTTCCCTGTTGGGGAAGGGATGGTATAGAGGAAAAAATCGGAATGTTTCTTTAGCATCAGCTCTTTTTTGCCGCTGGCCAGATCAAGGAAATAATAATCCTTTGGGCCTTCCCTCATATATTGGGGTTCATACTGTCTGGTATTGGAAATTACGGCATGCTTCTGATCTCCGGTGAGCATGGCCTGAGGCAGTGAATCGTTTGAAACAAGCCTGTAGCGGTCTTCCTGCGGATGCCATAATCCAAGATAGACTCCCTCAAACTTTTTTTGCTTTTCTTCCGTTGGGTAGATCCATTTGGCATTTGCATTCCAAAGCTGCACATTTCTGCTTTTATTCGCGCCATCAGATTTCTCTTTTTGCTGCAGGCCGAAAAATACGCTTTTCATGTCTTTTGAAATCTGCACTTTATAGCTGGCTTTTGGGATAGCGAGCGTATCTCCGAGGAATATCTGCTGCGTCTGGATATTGGAACGATGCAGCTTGGCATTGGGGATATCATATAGGAACAGCTGGCAGCCGGATTCAGCATCTGTTTTTTCCGTAAATGCCAAAGCATCTCCTTCCCTGTGCCAGGTTAGATTGTCAAATGTGCCAGCAGTGGTGCATATAACCGTATTTCGCTCCGTTGCAGGATCCAGCAGGTTTATTGAGTATTGGCCACCATTTTTTGCGGTGTAGAGCAGCAGACGTTTTGCCGGGTCGGAGACAAAGTCTTCGACGCCTGAAATATGATATTCCCCCTTGCCGTCCGGAGATTGAATGGAAAGCGTTTTTTCTTTTGTAATTTCTTCTTTTAGAATTGCAATTTTACAAATTGAAGGGAGGTATGAGTGTTTTATGACTCCTTCTACTTCCTTTTGCCGGCCGGTCTTTAGATCTATTTGATGAAGGCATTTTTCTGTTTTATAAGCAAACCAGTCTGAAGAAATGAAATTGCCCCTTTGGCCCAGAGCAAAAGAATATTTTTTGGAAGATGCCGTGCTTTTTAAAAAAAGCGTATCGGCTCCGTCTTGCCGATATACAGTATAGCTTACCCAGTTCCCGTCTGGACTGATTTTTTCAGGATACAGTTCTTCCCATTTTTTATAGTCGGCCGGAGTCAGATGCTTTTTCTGCAATGCCTGCCCCGTTAAAGGGCAGGTGACTAATTGCAAAACTAAAACTAAAAAAAAGACTGCCTTGCGACAGGGTAACGGCATTTTGATATGTTTTTTCATTATGGCTGGATCAGTATTAAGGTTAGTAGCCTGGATTTTGAGGCTGAAGATTTGGATTGAGATTGAGCTCGCTCTCAGGCAGAGGCAGCAGCCTGTCGGTATCGTTCCAGCCTGTTTTGGACTGCAGAGCAGCGTTTATTCTGCCTGTGCGCTTCAGGTCAAAGAAGCGGTGTCCATACTCGGTGAAGAGCTCTTTTCTTCTCTCTACTATGACGGCCTCGATAATCTGATCTTTGGATTCTGCCTGCAGGCTGCCGAGCCCCGCTCGGCTTCTTATCATGTTGAGGTCTTCCAGCGCTCCGTGAAGATTTCCAAGCTGCGCGCGCGCTTCTGCTCTTATGAGATACTGTTCCGCCAGACGCAGAACCATAGAATATTCTTTTGAAGCGCCGGTAGATTGCGATTCTCTGTATTTAAAGGCATGATGCCATATTCCCGTTTCGTTTGAAACTTCAGCTATCCAATGCGTTTTTCGAAGATCCTCCATCTCAAATGAATTAACCAGAGATTCATTCAATGCGGCTAGAGGAGGAGCGCCGGAACTGAAAATAAAGATGCTGGCCTCATCCGTGTTTTTTCCGGTCAGTGATGGCATGAACTGCCAGATAGCTTCGCTTGAATTTTTTAGAAACACCTGATCCAGATCTGTTTCCAGATGATAGAGGGATTTCTGCTGCAGCACTGCCGTGGCCATGGCTTCAGACTCTTCCCAGTCCGCTTTATAAAGATGCACCCGGGCTAAAAGCGCCTGTGCCGCAAATGAATTTGGACGCACTCGATCTGAAGTCAGGTAAGAGGGAGGGAGCATCAGAGCCGCGGCTTCTAAATCTGCTATAACGCGCACATAAGCTTCACTTTCGGGCATTCTGGCCACTGTGCTGTTATGCATGTATTGGGTTGTCTCAATATAGGGAATGCCGCCAAAGAGCTGGAGCAGATAGAAATGGAGAAGCCCCCTTACAAATAGAGACTCACCCTGCAGCTGTCTTTTCTGCTGCTCATCAAAATTGGCAGACTTGAGGCCTTCAAGAATGGCATTGCAGGCATAAATCTGGCTGTAGGAGCTGTTCCAGAACAGAGCGATATTGCTGTTGGAAGGTGAGACCGTATTGGTGTAGAAAGCAAAGGAAGCATCGCTTGAGGCATCATACCAGTCCAATTCGTCGGTGTAGCATCCCAATTGGACCGATAATCCGAATTGTGTGCCTGTGAGTATGCTTGAGTCGCGCATTTTAGCGTAGACATCCGCCATAGCGGCATTGGCTGTCGTGTAGTCTTCAAAGACAGCCTGGCTTGAGAGCTGTGATTTTGGAAAACCGGCATCCACAAAAGAATCGCAGGCTGCGGCAGAAAAAAGCAGAGCGAGAAAGAATATTTTTTTACGAATGAACCAAAGGTTCGGCTTGCTGTTATACATTGGTTTCATAGGACAGATTTTAAAAGGTTAGCATAATTCCTGCTGTAAAGATTTTTAAGGGCGGCAGATAGCCTGACATGCTGAATTCAGGATCTCCATCCTTGTATGGAGTAATGGTCAGAAGGTTCTGCCCCTGCAGCGAAACGGTGCATTTGAGCTCTTTTGCGTTAAGCGGGACATCGTAAAACAGCGCTACGGTCTTTAGCCTTACGTATGACGCATCGACAATTGAGCCATCGCTCATCGCAAAACGGGATTGGGCTAAGACTGCCGCTGGATTATACCCGGCAGAATAGATCTGATAGGGGCCTGCATCTCCCGCGCTGGTCCAGCTTTTGGTCATCCTTTCAGGCTGATTACCAATATATCCCGCTAAGCCATTGTCAAAGCTTTGGTTGCGCTGTTTGACAAACTGAAAGAGAAAATCCAGTCTCCACTGCTTGTATCGGAACTGGTTCTGGAAACCTCCAAAATAATCCGGATTAAGATTGACTACAGTCTGCCTGTCATCGGGAGAAGAGATTATGCCGTCATGGTTCTGGTCTTGGAACTGGTAGATGCCCGTTAGGGGATCGAGTCCTGCATAGCTGTACCGCAACTGGATATTCAGCGGTTCTCCGATGCGGTATCTGTTCTGGTAGGTGGAGCCGTTGAGGTTTGGGAATGCCAAGAGCCTGTTTCTGGAAAAGCTGATGTTGATATTGCTGGTCCAATTGAAATTTTTCCTGCTGAAATTAGCTGTGCGGAGCGTGAATTCCAATCCCCTGTTCTGCACTGTTGCCGCCAGATTCGCCTGAATCTGGGAGAACCCCGTGGTGCCGGGCAGAGGAATTCCCACCAGCTGGTTGGATGATCGGTTCTGATACCATGCTGCGGTCAGAAAAATGCGGTCGCCGAAGAATCCAAGTTCTGCCGCGGCCTCTAATTTCCTGTTGACTTCCCATCCGAAGTTTGGATTGTAGAGACGGCTGGGCTGCAATCCGATTATATTGCCATAAGTGGCGCCTGAAGAGACATAGGTATTGAGATACTGGTAATCGCCAATCTGATCGCTTCCCGTAGTACCGAAGCTCGCCCTTAGCTTTCCGAAGCTGAGCCATGAATTTTCAGAAAGGAAGCTTTCATTGGAGAACAGCCATGCCAGACCCACGGCGCCGAAGTTTGCAAATTGATTGCCGGGGCCGAACCGGCTTGACCCGTCACGGCGAGCGGTAAGATTTAAAATATAGCGGTCCTTCCAATTGTAGTTGGCTCTGCCGAAAAATGCCTGATAACGGTACAGCAGCCCATCGCTCAAGAGCACCTGCTGGTAGGCGGCAGAGGCAAGATTGTAAATAAGGCTGTTGGAGCTGAAGCCTGTTCCAGACTGGAAAAGGCGGGTGGTATTTTGCTCTTGGAAAGTCCCCCCTAATAGAATTTCCAGTCTGCTCCCGCCGATTTCTTTTTTCCAGTTGATCTGCGGTTCTATAATCCAAGAACTGCGATCGGTATTATTGAGTATTATATTTGAAACCGCACTGGTATAGCCATAGGATGGGTTGTATATGGTCGAGGGATTAATGCGGCTTTCGGTATGCTGCAGGTCTGTATAGCCAAAACTGCCTCTTATGATAAGATTGGGAATGATCTCATAAGAAAGCACGCCATTGGCCAGCAGATCGCTGGTCTTTGAGACATATTGCGATGCCAGAAGGCGCAACGGATTTTCCCAAGTGCCATTTTCCCAGTTTAGATTGCCTTTGGAATCAAACAGGGCGGGAGCATTCGGGGCCAGCGTGCGGGAATCGAAAGTGAAGTCGTTTGCCGGCTGGTCATTGTTTTGCGAATTGTAGCCTGCTGAAATGACCAGACGGAATTTATTGTCGGCTGACTGGTGGTTTAAATTGAATTGCACCCCGCCCTTTTTATACATAAAATCTCCCGGAAATACTGTGGTTTCGGTATGGTAGCTGCCGCTTAGCAGAAATTGGGTGTTTTTGGAGCCTCCGCTCAAGGTTCCCTTTATGTCCGTGATAGCGGCGGTACCGCCAATAAGTTCCTTCTGCCAGTCGGTGTATCTGCCCTGATCCCAAGTTCCGTTAATATCATAGTCCCGTTTAGGGTATTTGGTTCTGCCGTCATTTATGAATGCCTGACGGCGCATAGAGAGGTACTGTTCGGTATTCATGAGCTTCATGAAACGGGTGACTCTTCCAGCTCCTGATGATGCGCTGAAATTAAAGCTGGTTTTCCCTTCTTTTCCCTTTTTTGTGGTGATCAGCACTACGCCATTTGCCCCTCTTGAGCCATAGATGGCGGTTGCATCGGCATCTTTGAGCACCTCTATGCTTTCGATTGCTGCCGGGTTGATGCTGTTAAGGGGGCTGGTATTGAAGGTGGGGAAGATGGTTGAGGTCTGTTCGTAGCCTATGGGGTCTGTGGCATAGGGAACGCCGTCTATGATGTAAAGGGGATTGTTGGCATCGGGCCTTATGCTGTTCTGGCCCCGTATTTTAATATCGAATCCTCCGCCCGGAACTCCTGTTGTCTGGGTTATCTCGACGCCTGCCATACGGCCCTGCATGGTGGCAAGCACGTTGGTGACGGGCTGCGTTTCAATGTCTTTTGAGGTGATCCGCGCGATGCTTCCCGTGCGCTCGCTCTGTTTGACCGAGTAGTAGCCAGCATTGACCCGGACTTCCTGCAGTTCAGTGGTGGACGACTGCATGACAATATCCATAACAGGTTTTCCTTTTACGGGAATTATGGCCGTTTTGAATCCAATAAAGGAAACCGACAAGGTGTCTTGGACGGAAACCAAAATGGCATACTGGCCTGTAAAATCGGATACCGTGCTGGTCTTGGCTCGTCCCTTGACCGCTATGGTGACGCCTGGAATGGGACTAGTTCCGTCGGAGACGGTTCCGGTGAGCATATAGGGTTCTGATTTTTGGAAGAAGTGCCGGGAATTTTTGGCTGAAACGGCGGAGAATGAAAGGAGCATTGCTGTAAAAAAAAGGCAATAAAGAGCCTTTCCATCCTTGGAAAATGAAAAATAATTCATAATATTGGGATTGGTTAGTTAAATGGATATTTGATTAGCTAAGGTCCTCTGCTCTAGTTTGGTCGCTGCAGCTGAGGGCCATTTTTTGTTTATTATGGTAATTAAATAGTGTTTCTATGCATTGATCAAAGTTTTAAATTTTTAAAAGCGAAAATTCCAAAATTTAAAGTAGCGCTAGAATCTGAAGAAGAGAGGTACAAAAAAAGGGCAGGTACTCACTTTAAACGTTATCGAGGCACTGGCGGTACCCTACCACGAATAAGTGAGCCCACGCCCATATTAAGGCGTGAGCATTGACACTTATCATCTCGTGGTTATTTTAAACGCCAGTTTTCGATAACGAGATTCAAAGCGAATGCTTCAAATATTTTTATGTGAAGAATCGCAAAGTTAATATTCAAAAATTGAATAAAGAGCAAATATACCTAAAAAATATTCACATACATATAAGTATGTGTTAAACTTTTATTTAATCCCGTTATTTCTGAATTAATAAAATGACATGATAGTAGAACTTATTATTTCGGAATTAGATTTTTATTTAATTGAAAAAGTTAGAGAATTACGAAAAAAAGAGAATATCTCACAAGTGCAATTGGCTCAAAAGATTGGGGTATCTGAAGGTTTTATAGGTCTTGTCGAAAACCCTAAACAAAATCATAAGTATAATATTAGAATGTTGAATAGAATTGCAAATGCATTAAAACTCAAATCCTATTTTGACCTGTTTCCTGATAAAGTATTATCTAATGATATTGTTAAAATTAAAATTGAACTTTTTGATTCAAAAAATAAAGATCGAAATTCTAGATTTAAAAGTGTAAAGATCACTTCTTGTACTGATTCAGAAATAGAAGAGTATAATAAAAAGCAATCTAGAAGTAAATCCAATTAATCTTAAAAAAAAGCCTTTCAATTGAAAGGCTTTTTAAATAAAGTAAGATAAAAGATAATTATTTCTTAGATTCTTCAATAGAAACTTTTCTGAATTCTTTTAAAAGCTTTTCAATTTCTAAAGATGATTTGCGGGCTCTCGCTCCGGCAGCTTTTACTCCTTTTTCAGCTAATGCATCCGATTCTGTTTTGAATGTTTCGATTTCAGCATTGATTTTTGCCAATAGATCTGTCATGGTATTTCTTTTTTTTAAATTACAGTAGCAAAAATATGAAGTTAAATAGGATATCCCAATCTCTATCAAATAAAATTTCAGGGCTTTTCTTTTTTTAGCTGCCCGATGAAATAGGAGGGGGCTATGCCCGTTTTTGCCATAAAGGCTTTGGTGAAGCGCTCTGTGGTGCTGAAGCCGGCTTCCTGAGCCAGTGCGGCGTAGGTGTAGTATTTCAATTTGCTCTCTGTCTGGAGCAGCGGTATAATATAATCGATGCGCAGTCCGTTTATGTATTCGTTGATTCCTTTATGTCTGTAGTGCTCCAGTATGTTTGCCAGATATTTGGCATTGGTGTTAAAGTCGGCCGCAAGGCTTCCTAGCTTCCAGTCTTTTTCGAGAAACCGCTTTTTGTTTTCGAAATTTTCAAGCTGTTTGAGAAGTAGGGAAGCTGTTTCAATGCTGATATTTTTTAAGGGAACTGTATCCGTTTTAATTTTTGAACTGTTTTTCTTTGCATCAAGCTCCTGCATAAGCAGCCGATAATTCTTTTTATATATGTTTCTGAGCCTATAGTGGCGGCAAATCAGCGCAATGATGCTGATGGACATTAAAATGGTGCAGGCTATGAAAATGCGTTCATGCTCTTTTTTCCAGGAAAGCTTCTGTCTGATGGTCTTGTTTTCTGCCGCTATCTTTTCCTTTTCCGAGAGAAGCTCTTTGGTGTCATACTGCTTGTGGATCTTTCCCAATATGTATCTGCTGTTTTCTGTCAGCAGGGTGTCAGCTTTAAGCAGCTGGTCGATGTAGTAGCTTTGCCTGTTTAAATCTTTTGCGCTTTTGGAATAGCTGATCAAGAGTTCAAAGGCCTGCCTTAAATCCGGGCGCAGGTATTTCTTTTCATTGAAGATTTTATCCACTAGCGCAAAATAGCCTGCAGCTTTTGCCTTCTGGCCCAAAGACCAGTAGCTTTTGCCGATGTAAAAGTATCCGACGGCTTCATTGCCGAAGTCATTGTTCTCTTTGATGGCTTCAAGGGAGGATTCGATATTTCTTATGGAGGCGCCGTAGTTCTTTTTGAAGTATTCGTTGATTCCTTCAGAATGCCTGAAGTATGGAATCATTTCTTTGATGCCGAGCCTTTGGCTTTCTTCGATACCGAGCCTGTTAATTTCAGAGCACCGTCCGTAATCTCCCAGTTTGTTATAGCAGAGCCCCAGCATGTGCAGTGAATTAAGGTAGGGTCTGGGCTGCTGACTTTTATAATAGCCGGCGCATTGCTGCATCAGTGAAGCTGCTTCCCCATAAAAGCCGATATAGAATTTGGTCAGGGCGATGCAGTATTTTACCTTATGGATAAGATACTGGTCATTGGTTTTGGAGATGTAGCTGTTGGCTGTCAGATAATTGTCCAGGGCTTCCTGCTGCTTTTTCATTCCGTAGTAGACGGTTCCCCTGCTCAGATAGGCGCCACCAATCAGCCTGCTGTCATTGGATTTTTTCGCTGCATATATCATGCTGTCCGCATACATCAGGCGCTGTTTTGCAGGGGAGATTAGTGCCAGATTCTGGTAGCCGCCGATAATCTCCTTGCAGTTTTTCTCATTCTGGGCTTTATACAGATAGGCAAAGGCATAAAGTGCCGCACTTGCGCTGTCTTTTTTAAGAGCGTAGAATCTGCTGTCCAGATATTCGTAGTTCTTTTCCTTTAGGGAATCGGGAATCTTCCAGCTGTTTTTCTGGGCTGAGGCCAGATAAAAGAACAGCAGGAATAATAAAAGCAGGTTCGGTCTATTCATAAGCATGCGATTTAAGGGGGGGTACTGATTATGGAAATATTGGGCATTGCCTCTTTGATGTGAGAATAATTTTACTTTACAATATAAATGTAGCATAAACAATTGGATAATAGCAGATTATTTGTGGGAAATGCACTATGGATTTCGCGAAAATCCGAAGTGGAAATAATGAAAACCCGAAGATAAAAGGTTGCGGGGCATTTTTAGGCGGAATAGCTTTGCCTTGAATTCAAAAAGCAAAATGCTGGGCAGGGTGCCGGGCAGAAGTTCTGCTTATCCGGATGAAAAGGACTGGGAGAAGTTCCCATTCATATTCAAACCACTTATTATGAAAACCATTTTATTATGCATCATCACATCAATTTTTTTTATTTCATGTTCTGCCGATTCTGATTTTCAGGCTCAGGAGAAACAATCCGGCATTGCCGGAAAGGGTACTGCCCAGATCCAGTATCCAAGCAATCCCGAGAATCCTTTCGATCAGCAGGGAAGAGAGATTTACCGCCTGCTGGATCTTTACCATCAAAAGAATGCGTCTCCCAATTCAGTGTCAGAGCTTGCCCGCCAAATTAGGTTCCTTATGGAAGGGGTAAACGGCGGATCGGGAAAAAGCGGCAGACTTATACCTTTTACTGATGACCTTGTGCAGTCCATTATGGACGATCCTGATAACAGCATGATCTTAATTGTACAAAATAGCGTTCTGCAGTCCTATGCAAAGGAAAGCCTCATTATTTTTCTTCAGGAGCTTATTGTTAAAAGGCAGGAGGTATTTAGTGTCACCAACAGCTATATTATAGGATATGAGGCCCAAGTGCTCGATGATGCCGATTTTACTTCAGAGGAAGCAGAGACCATTTTGACCGTAGCCTCCATTTCAAGGTATTCGCTCTATTCTGAGGAAGAGCGCAAGGATAAGGATTGGGACATTCTTGTGGGAAACAGATCATGCAGACCTTTCTTTGAAGCTAATGAAGCGCCGCTTGTCAGAATAATCAGCCTTTTAGGCAGGCTGATTTAGGCTGTCTCATATCAGATTCCATTATGCTGAAAGATTTGATTGGCGGCAAAATGAATCAGCTGTCTTTTTCAGGCGTTGCCATTGATTTGGTTAAGGAATATGCGGCTAAGCTTTCTTCAGAAGAATCATTTGTTCTTCATCATCCCGTTATGCTCTTAATGAAGTCAGGCAGATTTAAAATGCGCACTGGAGAAAGCATTCAGGATCTAAAAAAGCATGATCTGCTGATGCTCCCGCCGAAAATCAGCTGCAGAGCAGTTGAATGGGAGGATGGGCCGCAATTTTATGTGATTGGGCTATCTGCCAGCAGGATGAACCGAGGCTCTAATTTCCATTACACAGATTCTCTGTTTTACAGGTCAGTGAGGGAAGCCATAAAAATAGGCCTAGATGTGAAAGACTATAAAGTGCTGTCGCTGATATGCAGGCTGCTTTATAAAGAAGGGGATAGAACTGAACCTGCTGATTTTGATAGGGAATTATGCCGCATGAGTGCTGATCTGCTTTTTTTTGAAATGAAGCTCATCCATTCCAAGTACTTTAGCCTTGCTGCATTGCATGCTTCGAGAGGAGAAAGGCTTTCACTGCAGTTTTTGGCTGTTCTTGCCATTCACTGCCGAAAGCATCACAGCGTGAAGTTTTATGCCGGTGCGCTGTATGTCACTTCAGGCTATCTGAATAGGGTGGTGAAGGAAATAACAGGAAAATCTGCCAAGAAGACAATAATTGAGGCTGTGCTTGTCCAAGCAGTAAACCTGCTCCAAGATTCCAATTTCACCATTGCTGAAATAGCGGAAGAGCTGGAGTTCAGCTCCCTTTCCGCATTTGACATTTTCTTTAAGAAATTGATGTTCTGCACCCCGTCTGAATACCGTTCGAAATGCCCCTAGAGATTTAAGAGTCGTTAGTTTTTAGTATTAACTGCAATTGAAACATGAAAATGATGAACAATAGATATCCTTTAGAATGGCTGGATGATCTGATATTGGAACGTTTTGGCTCCAATGGAATGGATGCGGGCCAATTGACCAAAGAGCAGCTGGCTGCGATTTCAGAAGATGCGGCAAAAGAGTCGGTGAGGATCCGGGTGAGGATCAAAAACGAAATATTTGCCCTGAGGCGCAGAAAGCAGATCCGCCTTCTGGTCAGAAAGTACCATTCGACATTGATTTTCCTATTGGATGCGATGGCGGACAGGCAGAAAGAGGGTGCCTTTCAGAATGCTGCCTTGTCAAGGTGTGGTGAGGATATCATAAGATGCCTTGATGGTCTGCTGTCATTTTTGGAGCAGCGGTATTCGGGCTATTTGAGTTTGGATGAAAGGATGCCCATTGTGTATCTGCTGGTCTGCAGAAAAGAGGCGCGGCTCAAGCTGAAACGGCTTCAGAAGCTTCAAACAGGAAGCGGGCAGATGCAGCAGGCTTTAGGAGCGGTTGTGGAGGAACTGGCCCAATCTCTTTCGATGCAGGGCAGCAGCAGAGCAACTTTCCGCCAGGCGATCTATGAACGGACCCTTTTAAATGAGCTTTTGCAGATTGACTATTCTCAAGACGAAGCGATGATTGCGCTTTTGGACCAAAAGCTGGTCAGTTTGAATTTCAACAGCGCCGTTTATATCAATCTGCTGATAAGCCGTTTTATGTCCGGATTGGAAGAGCGGGAAAGCCTTTCTGAAAAGCTCGCTTTTTTATCCTATTTGCTTAAAGAGGTCAGTCAGATCCCTTCGGGCGGAAAGCTGTTTTTCAATGCTGGTCTTGAGCCTGTAAAAACAGTATTGGAGAACTGGTTCAGACGCGAGCTTGAGTATCTGGAAAAACAGATAGAGTTTGCCGGGGGACAAGGTCTTGCCGGTTTGGCCCAGAAGCATGAGAATAAACTCGAATGCGATCTCTCGGCAGATCAGATCGGGATTATTCTCAGAGCTGCCGATGAGGCTCGCGTGGTGAAGTCCAGATCAATGAGCCTGGTCTTCCAAAGGATAGTGCCCCATCTGTCCACCGCCTTTAAAAGGGATCTGTCCTACCAGTCGGTGCGCAGCAAATCCTATAATGCGGAGGAGAACGACAAGAATATTGCCATACTCACTCTGGAGAAGATGATCAGGAAAATCAGGTCGTATTGAATGCCTATTTGATTATCTGATTTTCTTTTGAAACAAAATCTGTTGAGAGGCGTCTTACTTGTTTTAGCTCTGAATTCTTTTCTTTTACCGTATCATTAAAACCAAAAAACTATGATGACCTTAATTGCCATATTTTTTCCCTCGCTGTCTTTTCTTCTGCGAGGAAAGCTTCTCACAGCTCTTTTATGCCTTATCCTTCAGATCACGCTTATCGGTTGGATTCCCGCGGCCATATGGGCTGTAGTGTCGCTTCAGAATGCACGAGCAGATAGAAGGGCCGGTAAAGTGATAAGGGCAATGAAGGCAAAGTAGGAACGGCCAATAGCTGGTGATCCATCAATCTGAGTTAGCGCCTTTTTAAGGTTTTTGGCAATCGATCTGATGGCTTTGGCTTTTAGGAGGCCTATTGGGTCTGCAGGATGATTTGGGCTAAAAATTTGCCATGGCCGAAGGTTTTAAAATCCGCATTATATTCCCTAATTTGCGGCAGAATTTTTAAGAAAAAAAATGATTTTAATCAAGTTTGGGAATTGGTGCTGATCTGATTTCTTAGCGCCGCATTTAATTGCATTTTAGTCTTTGGCAGATGCGACAAAACCTGTTTAGGCGTTTTAACAACTTCTCTGCTGATTGGATCAAACCATTTTACTTCTTTTATAACTTCTGCACAGCATTCATTGTTTGAGTTAGAAAAGCAGCTCTTGAAATTGATAGTGTCCCCTATATGGCAATATTTCATTTCAACTGAAAAGGATTGGGTAAACATCAAAGCTTTATGGCAGATTAATTCATGATTTCCTTCCTGTAAGCCTAAATGCATGGAATTGAGTTTTTCTTTTGAAAATCCGTTATTGAATAAAAAGTGATATAACAGTCGAAGGGCATATGAAATGTATGCGGCATCTTCCATAACCATATAATCATTTACATCTTCTCCGGTAACAATGTAATTTCTGCAGATCATTTTAGTTTAATTTTAAGGTTAAAAAAAGAGACCGGCGCTATAAATTCACACCGGCCTACAGAACATTTGTCATGTTTAATGCTCTTTCAAATCTGGATAGGGCTGATTATTAAAAGAGATTATTTAATTAATGAAAAATTATAATCAATCTCGATTTTGTCGGCAATTTTCTTTCTCACAAGACTAGGTATTTCAATAGCAAAGTCTTCAGGTTTTACTTCAAATGAGCCAATGGCTTTAACTCCATTTTGAGCTTTGGAGATTTTTACAATCACTGAGACCGGTTTTGTTTTTCCGTGAATGGTGAGATCTCCTTTTAATGTGAAATTTTTGGGTGAAGCTGTAATTTTTGAACTGTCAAAATCTTCAACTTTACCTTTGAAAGTTGCTTTTGGAAATTTTTCAGATTCCATGTAATTTTCATTAAAGTGCTCTTCCATCAGCGCCACTTTAAAACGAAATCCCTTTATAAGCACCAGACTGGCAAAATCCCCCGTTGTCTGATCCAGAACAGCCGATGCTGATTTGCTTTCGGCGGCAACTTCTTCGTAAGATGGCATGGATGCCTGAAATTTTATATTGCCTGTTTTTGTAATTAGTTTTTGCGCAGTTCCCTGAGTATGTGCTGCTATAGCTACCAGTAGCGCTAAGAAAATTAGATATGGCTTTTTCATAAAAATTAGTTTTCTTTTAGCCCATCGGTGTTCCATTTTACAATTAGATCAATATTAGCCTGAGCCATTCTGCCGCCTTGAGGCATAAGTCCCTGCTGGCCGCTTTGCAATTGAATTCTGCCTAATAGACCAGCATTTTCTACAGCAGCTTTTACCTGCGCATAAGTAGTTAATGGTCTGAAAGATGCCGATCTTCCGCTTGAGTGGCAGCTTATGCAATTGGCATCAATAATAGATTTTACATCTTTATTGTAGGTAATAGCAGTTGTTGGATTTGTGGGATCCGTCGGGTTTGTCGGGTTTGTCGGGTTTGTCGGGTTCGTTGGACTTGTTGGCGTTTCGATCTCCTGAGTTGTATCAGAATCACTGCAGCTTGCCAATGCAGCGAGTAAAATTGTAAGTGCGATTGTTTTTTTCATGATTTATTGTTTTAATTGTTAGAAAACTCGGTAAAGGTTAAAGCCAAAGAAGAAATCTCCTTTGCCCCAGTCGCCAGAGGCATTGGTAAGATATCCGCTCTCGCTCATAGATTGTGAATTGGTAAATATTAATTGAAATATGTGTCCGCCAGTTTCTATATCAAGGCCCACAGACAGCGGATTTTTATAAAAGTCCGGCTTATCAAAATTGTGCATGTATTCTAAATTGACAGACAGCCTCTTCGTGATCTTATAGCGTCCCCCGCCGCCAAAAGAAAACTGATTGTCCCTTTCTATATCAGGATTGTAAAGGTTCTTGTGTATAAAGGATGGCACTAATTCTAATGAGAATTTTTTACTCACTTTTCTGGAAATTAAAACCTGCTGCACATAGGTCATGCGATGTTTGGATTCTAAGCCCGGGTACTGGTCTTTTTCCAAAAAAGTATTGATGTCTGCCACACTGTATCCAACAATGTCGAGAGGGAAACTATCGTTTTGTCTTGCCATTCGATACTTTAATCCGATTTCATACATTTTGTTTAAAGTATGTCTGGAAAGGCTCGCTGATAGCCAATCTGTAATGCCATAAATTCCCCCAAGTTTTGTGGTGGCATTGTCAAGGCCGAAAAAACTGTCAAAGCCATCTTTTACAGAGCCGAAACGGTGTGAAACCACAAAATAAAACTCTTTTTTAGCCGGCATTTTTGTGGTCTGCAGCGTTACCAGCTGTAAAGCTTTAAAGGTTGCTGTAGAATAGCTTTCTTCTGTCTGAGTAGAATCAAGACTCTTTAGTAAATCATCCTGAGAATAGGCCAGTGTTGCTAAAAACAGGCAGAACGGAACTAGAATTTTCTTCATAAATTAATTAGTATTGGTTTGGGTTATTTAATGCTGCATTGGTCAATTTTGACTTCCATAAACAGTTCGTCATATCCAATGCATTTGCCTTTAATCGTAGTTTTTTTATCGATCATTTTGTCTTTTAGCTTTTCTTTGAAAAGGCAGAAAACGCTATTTTCAAGTACAATTGCAGAATCGGTTTCTTTGGTTGCAGCTCCTGTTATTTCAATAGTTTTGTTGAGATATAATGCATCTGCTTTTTTAGGATCTGCGGTATAGTCTTCAAGAAGTTTTTTTGCCGTTAAACTAAAATCTGGAGCTTCTGATTCTATATTGCGGGCTTCTTTAAAGATGACTCCATAATAAAAGTAGATGCCCCCAGAAATTATTAGCAGTAATATTGCGGCTAGAATTGCTGTTTTTTTTCTTTTCATATTTGGTTTGTATTAGTGATAAATAATAATCAGCCAGCGCTCTTTTTTACTTGATGGCTTTCATCGCGCATTTTTTTTCGATGCTGTAGGCCAAAATCCCGTAATGATTTGATAATAGGTTCCAGCGAAGAACTGTAATCGGTTAATTGGTACTCGGTTTTAGCGCGGCTTTGATCATCTGTTTTCTTTTCAACAAATCCGTTTAGTTCCATTTCTTTCAGTTCATGGGCCAAAACTTTGGAAGCAATTTTGTGCACTTCTTTCTGAATTTCAGAAAACCGTTTGCTGCCTTGCATAAGGGTCAGGATTATCGGAATTCTCCATTTTCCGCCGATCATGTAAATGGCGTCCATAATGGATGCTATTTCAGACTTGCATTGTGATGCAAATCTGATCTGCCGTTTATTGGATGTTGAATTTTCTTGTGTATCCATGCTTTAAAACTGTCTCAAATCAAATGATGATTCTATAGTGAAACAGCCTTAGTAAAGATTACCCTACCAAAGAATTGCGATTTTTTGAAAAAAGAATAAAATATAGAATAAGAGTTTTAAAAAACTCTTGCGGAAAGATGTTAGAATGAAACTCTAAAACTCAGATTTGGAGTTCTTTGCAGCGAAAAAGTGTCCACTTCTTCTATAGAATTGGTTAAAGTATTTATTCTGTAATATTCGCTGATTTCATTTCTTCTGTTTAGGATATTTAAGATTGATACGCCAATTTTATATTGAATTCCCTCTGCGGTTTCCCACTTGTAGGTTGAAGAAAGGTTAACCTGCCAAAACATATGAAGATTGCTGTTGTTTGGTTTATTGTAAACCAGTACAGGATCAGAAAGATCAATTTGAGATAAGTCTGGAGATGTTTTTGGCCTTCCTGAAGACCATTTTGTGCCAAGAGCAATCTTGAAATTATTTTTCTCATAAATTCCTGCCCACGATAAAGTGTGCGTCAGCTCAAAGTTGTTTGGAAAACGGGGATATTCGTAATTGATAAAATGATAATTGTTTTCATTGTAAGTATAGCTTAACCACGTAAGAAAGCGGTTTATTTTTTTTTGGATCAGCATTTCTGTTCCCCATATTTCATAATCGCCGGTAGTTCTGACAAATTCCAGCTGATTCTGAAAACCCTGGCTGGAGGTCGTTATTCCGGTTACTTTTTTGTAAAAGTTTTCGATATCCAGAAGCCAGCTGTTTTTTTGGAAGAATAGGTTTAATGAAAGCTGTCTGCTTCTTTGTATTGGAATTGTGCCGTTATTGGAAACAATCCAGCGTCTTTTTTCGATGCCGAAATAATCTTTCTGCAGATCAATAATCTGCTGGGAGTTTTGGCTTTTTAGCTCGCCAAGTAATTCTAAAGTCACACTTTTGCTGATTCCGTAACCCAATTGAATTCTGGGCTCTGCAATATATTTTTTGAATTTTTCAATATAATTAAGCCGCATTCCGCCCTTTGCATATACTCGGGAAATGGTATCGCTATATTTTCCTTCCAGAATTAAAGCATGAGTTCTTAAAACCTCTTTTACATTACGATAAAAATCGGGATTGGTTACCTGCTCTAAATTTGTAATGCCAATTTCATTAAACTGATAGCCGTCGCTGAAGCTAAATTTAGAGTTTAGGATATGATTGTTCTCTAAATTCACGCCATTATTATTGACTGTGTTTTCCTGAATAACAGTCTGGTTTTCGTAAGCTGTGTTTTGATTGGCCAAAAGCTCGTACGAAGAATTATAGATATTAATCTTGGTGGTGTTGAAGCTGTTCCAGTTTCTTCTCCATGAGAGATTTGCGCCGTAATTCTGCTGGCGCAAATTATTGTTTTGCGATTTATTGATACTGTATGAAGCGGCACTTTTAACAACCTCTAGATTATCTTTTATGGTTATTAAATCCAATATTATTTGATCTTTGATCCCTATTTTTTGAGCATATTTTATCGTAGCATCATAAAAGCCAAATTTTTTATCGCTTTTATAATTGAGATTTTGGTTCTGCGAAAAATCTGTGATTGTAGTATTTTGAAATACTTTATTGAAGTACTCCCGATAGGTAGGGGTTTCTATAAAATCTGTAATCGATTTACGCGCCGAAATTTCGATGTAGCTTTTTTTAGAAAAATTATACTTTCCGTACACATCAGCATTAATCATATTGATTCCTGCGCTGAATGAATTTTTTTCTGCTTTTTCCGGAGTGGAAGAAATCGCAACTACACTTGAAACGCTTTCTCCGTAAAAGGCAGAACTTCCGTTTTTATAGATGGAAATAGTATGCGCAAGATTTGGATTGAAAACAGATATTAAACCAAAAAAATGTCCCGTTTGAAACATTCGTATCCCATTCCACAAAAATAAATTCTGATCGTGCGTACCGCCTCGAACATTGATGCTTGATACGCTTTCATCGAGACTGTTTACGCCCGGAATCTGCTGCATGGTCTGCAAGGCATCAGGTTCAATTAAACCGGGAAGAATACCAAATTTTTTGGGTTTAATTTCAAAAGATCCATCAGTGTTTTTTGAAATGCCCGAAGCCAGGATAGCATTGGTTTTAATTTCGTGCAATTCTGTTATTTCAGGTTCCAGTAGGATTTGAATGCAGTCTTTATCCCCTGTATTGCCTGCCGTAATTCTCTTTGATGCAAAACCGACATGGCTGATTGCAAAAGTATTTCTGCTTTCTTCACTAAACTCAAAATAGCCTTCTGAATCAGTTGTAAAATGATTTTTATTGTTTAAACTGATGTTGGCATTTTCAATGGGCTTTTTATCTATCGAAGATAAGACATAGCCGCAAATCGTTTTTAAAACAGCATCCTTTTTATAGATGTTGATGAATTTGTTGCCTATATTTTCAAAAGATAAATTGGTTCTTTTTCCAAGATATTCCAGTTTTTGGTCTAATGAAAATGATTTCTTGGGAGGATTTAATTCGAGGCCTTCAATATTGTCTTCGGTATAATTAAAGCTCACGCCATACTGTTTTTCAATATCAATTATTATTTTTTTAAAAGGCATAACCTTTCCTTTGTCCTGAGCAGAAAGATTCAGGACAAGAAAAAAGAGAAAAAACAAAAAATGGAATTCTTTGGGGCGGAACATTTATTTTTCGTCAAAAATTATTTTGCTGTTTGAAACTTTTCTAGCTTCTAAATGATAAGTCGTGCCAATAATCTGCAAAGCTGTATTGAGATCTTTTGCAGGCAATTTTCCTGTAAACAGGGAGATGGTGTCTTTGGCATTCAGATCGATTTTAATATTGTATTGCCTTTCAACTTCATCTAAAATAGTCCGTATGTTTTCTTTATAAAAACAGATCTGGTTATCCATCCATTCTGGCTGTAATGAACTTACAGTCATTTTTATCTGTTTTCCACTCTCAAAGCGAACGCTTTGTCCATGAGTTAATAGAATTTCAGCGTTGCCATAAGTTACTTTGACACGGCCTTGGTAACACGCAACATCAAACTTATTTTTTCTGGCTTTAACATTAAATTGCGTTCCTAAAACTGTTACTTTTCCAAGATTGGTCTGCACTTCAAATTTTCTGCCTTTTGCCACTTTGAAATAGGCTTCTCCTTTTAGTTCCAAATGCCGGTTGCTGTTCCAATTCCATTTTTTATAGTGTATTTCAGAACCTGAATTTAAAACCACTTCAGAATTATCGGGTAATGAAAAAGCAGTCTTTTTTCCAAGATCGGCAGTTTCTGTTTGAGGGATAAAAACTTTCATTGCAAAGGCAATTCCAAGAGCCAGGACAAAAATAGCGGCAGCTCTAAAGATCCATTTTTTGTATAATGGAACCGTTTTTGGAGCTGTTTTTTTCTGGCTTAAAATATTCGATAGCATAGCATTCTCATCCAAATCACCTGCTTCGAGATGATTGGTGTATTTTTTTATCTTTTGATATTTTTCAAAATCGGGACTTGCCTCAAATGCTGCCAATTCATCAGGAGATAATTCGTCGTTGAGCCATTTTGCCAATAAGCGATCTTTTTTCATTTTATCGTATATTTAATTAAAACAATTAGAACTGAATTTACCCTACTTTTTATAAATCAATTTCTTTGCGTAAGCTTAACAGGGCCAAATGAATGCGTTTTTCCACGGCCTTTACGCTGATGTCTAGCTCCGCGGCGATTTCGCTGTATTTTTTTCCGTCAATTCTGTGCATCAAAAAAGCTGTGCGCTGTTTTTCGTTTAAGTTTTCGATGGCTTTTAAAAGTTTTGCCTGAAACTGTTTTTCTTCCAGAAGATATTCCGGACTTTCATTTGTTTTATCCAAACCGGTAAAGTTTTTTTCATATTTCAAAACCACTTTCTGGTGCGAAATCTGGTTGAGGCTGCTGTTGTTTGCAATAGTGTAAAGGTATGATTTTGCTTTTTCTAAAGGCACAGAAGCGCAGTTCTGCCAAAGCTTAACAAATGCTTCCTGAGTTATGTCTTCTGCCTGTTCTGCGTTTCCGAATTTGTAGAATAGAAAATTTCGAAGCGCTTTTGCATGGCTTTTGAAGAAAGACGAAAAAATGATTTCATCACAAGTATTGGATTGGTTTTGGTCTGGCATGTAGAGTTTCAATTTTTCAGCGTAAAAGTATTTGTTTTTAATTTAAGTAGGGTAAAAGTAGAGATGATTGTTTTATTGAGGAATAAAATGCTATTGGTTTTTGATAATTTAGCATAGATGAAAATTATGAAAGCCTTGATTCAGTGTATTAAAAAACAGTTTCTTTCAAAATTTATTTACCTTTGTAAAAACATAAATATGTTCCTTTTGAAAAAATATTTATCAATTGCAGCTTTCCTGTTCTTGCTGTTTTCCTGCCAAAGTGAAATAGACGAACAAAACACTACTTCGCAGGGGACAATTACTGCTGTTTCTCCGCTTACAGCTTATCTGCAGAGGGTTGCGATGGTTAAAACCGTACAGGACAATATGATTGACGGGTCGAGTTATTGCACCATAAAACTCCCTTATGCCGTTACGGTAAACAATGAGAAGATTGCGGTTAATGCCACAGCCGATTATCAGAAAGTTTTGGATAACATCAACGCCAGCAATTATGATGAGGATATTGTAAGAATAGATTTTCCGGTAACGATGGTCTACTACAATTACATCGAAAAACTGATTCCAAATCAGGCAGATTTTGATTCTTTGATTGATTATTGGAATCTCTATCCGGATCTTTTATCCAAAATCAACGGTCTGAATATCAATTATCCGATAACCATTAATAGCTACAACAGCACCAATCAAGCAGCGGGTTCTCAATCGATAGTAAGCGACGAGGCCTTTTTCAATTTCATTAAAAATTTAAATGAAAGCCAGTACATATCTTTAAAGTACCCTATCGCAATTACGGATTATAATAGTCAGATAAAATCGATTTCAAATAATCTCGAGTTTGAAAATGCCATTAAATATGCCATAGACTATTGTCCTGAAAATAATCTTGCGCAGTTGGATTTTACAGCAGCCATCACAAAAGGTTCTTGGGAAATACCCTATTTTTATGATGGCACTGTTAAGACTTCAAATTACAGCGATTATTCATTTGTATTTAAAACAGATAAATCGGTAGTTGCCAGCAAAGCAGGAGTTTCAGAAACCGGGCAGTGGGAGAGTTCAGTCCAAAACGGGATTACGGCAGTAAATATAAGTTTTAGCACTGGAGTGCTTTCTAAATTGAATTTTAACTGGAAATTGTTTGAGTTTAATAATTCTCAGATACGATTGCGAGACGCAGGCGCAACGACTAATTATCTTTATTTTCAGAAGAAACAGTAACGGTTCTTTTTCTTTCTTCCCAACCAGATAAGAAATCCTGTTACGGGTAATGTTGCCGCAAATAGGCAAACCAGAAAAGCTAAGATTTTTGTTGGATAGCCATAAATGCTTCCCGTATGGATCGGATAAATTAGGCGTCGCACTTTATCTCCGCTGCTCAGGGATTCATATGGCCTAATTTTCAAAAGCTTGCCTGTATATTTGTCAAAATAAGCCATGCTTGAAATATTGGGAATGGATTTTTCAAGATTCAATTTAATAGCCATAATGCTGTTTATGGTATCAGATGGAATTCTAATCTGTGTATCGCCTTTGTATTTATAGATGTTTTCTGTTTTAGAAAGTATGTTTTGATAGAAATAAGTTTTGTCCATTTTTGGATCTGTTTTCGTCGGATTTTCAACTTTAGCCGAAGGTTTTTTACCTGTTCCATCTGCTAATAGATAAATGCCGCTTTCAAACCATTTGAAAGACCACGTTAATCCAGTCAAAGAGATTATCAGAAGGAATAGAAAACTGTAGAAGCCAAAATTGGAATGAAAATCCCAATTAACCCTTTTAAAAGAAGCGTTCCATTTTACGGTCAATCTCTGCTTTAGGTTTTTTGTTTTTTTTGGCCACCATAAAATTAGCCCCGAAAGCGGCATGAAAACAAAAATAAGGCAGCTGCAGCCTGTGATAAACTTTCCAACTTCTCCTAGAATTAAATGGCGATGCAGATCTAAAATGATAGAGAAAAACCTGCTTTTTTCTGGAATTGCAGCCAATACTTTTCCCGTATACGGATCTACTGAGAAAACCTGATCCTTTTTATCGGCATCTGTTCCGGAAATAATTGCGGTTCTCGCCGGATCCTGATAAGTTTGGATTCGGTCTAATGCTGTAATTCTGTATTGTTTTTCAATGGAAGCAAGGTAAAGATCGACAGGCATTTTTTTTGTTCCGATGGCAGAAACTTTATAGAATTCAGGATGTATAAAAGAATCAATTTCTTCTTCAAAAACCAGAATGCTTCCGGTAAGGGCTGCAATAAATACAATAAGCCCGGACGCTAGTCCGAGCCATAAATGTAAATACCCAATATTTTTTTTAAATGTTTTATTCATGCAGATAGGAGATGAAAAATATTTTTTAAATGCAGTTAAAGCTATTTAGAAAGAATAGCCAAGGGTCAAAAGCCAGTTTGAAGGTGCTCCAGGGAATAAGCGGATATAGTCGTATCCTCCAACCCAATAGGTTTTGTTTAGAATGTTATTAGCATTCAGCTGAATTTTAAACTTATTGATATTATAGTAAAAAGCGGCATTGAATAAGGTATATCCAGGAAGCGTTTCCGTAGTGGTCTGGCTCATGGTGCGTGTTGTTGCAAAATTAGATCCCATTGCGATTCCAAAATCTTTTAAAGCGCCATCCGTAAAATTGTAGCGAGTCCAGATATTGCCCTGCTGTCGAGGCGTATTTGGTTTTTGTCTTCCAATTTCGACTTCAATGGGGCTTTCTGTAATAAAAGCTTCATTATAGCTGTAAGCGGCAGAAATGCTCCAATTGCGGGTGATATTTCCATTAAGATCAATTTCGATCCCTTTAGATTCCTCCTCACCAATAGATCTCATTAAATCTGGATTCGACGGATCATTTGCAGGATACAATGTGTTTTTCTGCTGTATTTTGAATAAAGCAACCGTCACAAAAAGTTTTTCGTTGAACCAGGATGATTTTCCTCCAAATTCAACCATATTGCTTTCTAACGGATTAAATGGCCCTCCCGCATTTGGATTTGCCAGAGTTGACGCCGTTTGAGGATTATAGCCCTGAACATAAGTTCCGTATAGGTTAATATTTGGATTAAGGGTATAAGTAAGGCCAAAACGCGGTAAAAACGAATGCTGTTTTACTTTTGTTTCTGTAGCTTTTTTGTAATTTACTTTATCTGAATATTCATCGTAGCGAATACCGATTAAGGCCTGAAAAGCGCCAAATTTAATATGGTCCTGAATATAGATTCCATACAATGAATAATAGGTTGGGTCAACCTGGCGCGCCGCATAAAAATATTTGCTCATATCTTTTAGCTGCTGCGATGCAAATGGATTGCTCAAATCAAAATGAGCTACGTTTGGCACTGGATTTCCTTTAGAATCCAACAAATAATTGGATTTGTTTGCAGGGTTATAAGTGGCAATAAAGCCATTGTTGGCGGCATTTCGGTAACCGCTTGCAGTCAATTGCGAACCGCCTGCGGGAACCTCTTCCTGAGCATAATCAAAACCAGCTATCAGATTATGGCCTAAAGCGGCTGTTTTAGCTTCGTATTTAAAGAAAGTGGAAAGATTGTCGATATAACGCTTGCGCTTGCGTTGGAAAACCTGCATTTCAATTGCTGTTGGGATTGTAGATCCGTCTGCGGCAGAAGCATATTTATTGGCACCGCGATGCTCTAAAAGATCCTCGTTGTATCCCGTTCTGATATAAGATCCTGAAAACGATAAGCGATCTGAAAACTGGTGATTTAAGGAAGTTGTAACGATATAGGTTTCCTCTTTTAAATAATCGTTTGTTGAGTTTAACGAATTTGAAATTTTTGTAGAGTAGAGGCTGTTTTCGTAAGTGGATTGTCCGCGGTCCAGATTTCCATTCGAACTGCTGTAGATCAAATCAAAATTTACGCTTGTTTTATCATTCGGAAGAAAAGATAGGGAAGGAGCTACAACAATATTCTTATCGTATTGCAGATCTCTGAATGAGTTGGCATTTTCGTAACCTAGATTCAGACGGTATAAAAGCGATTTATCTTCGGTTAAAGGGCCTGTGAAATCGGCTAAAGCTCTTAAAGTGTTGAAACTTCCCGTAGAAAAACTCACACTGTTTGCTGCCTGATCCAAAGGTTTTTTGGTCACACGATTTAAAACTCCTCCAGGAGAAGCATTTCCAAACAGTGCCGATGATGGTCCTTTTAAAACTTCCACACGCTCCAGATAGTTTGCCAGAGGCTGTTTCCAAAATCCGGTAGAGGTTCGCATGCCATTTAGCAATTGCGTATTGCTTCCTCCGTTTATTCTAAAACCTCTAATGGAGATATCGTCGTAAAAAGTAAACTGGCTTACACCGCTGAAATTTTTTACTACGTCGCCCACGCGAATTGCTCCCTGATCGGCAATTAACTCTTTTGTGGCATATGAAACAGCCTGCGGCAAATCCTTTAAAGCGATTTCTGTTTTGGCACCGATAAAAGATTTGGTATTTCGATATGATTTTTCTTTGCGTCCGGTAATTTCTACAGTCTGCAGCGCATTGATGTTTTCTTTTAAAGTAATGGAAATATCGAGATTTTCATTTTCATGCAGTTCAACGTTTTTTTGTTCTGCTGTGAATCCCATCGCAGAGAAATAGACTGTATAGTTTCCGGCAGCAAGATTTGCAATTTCAAAATTTCCCTTGTCATCAGAAACAGCATTCTTTTTAGGACTTTTAATTGATATGGAAGCGTAAGAGACGGCTTCGTTATTTTCGGAAATAATTTTTCCGGTAATTTTAGCATTTTGCGCCGAACCAATATGCAGAAAGGCGAGCAGTAATAAGAAAGAGAAAGTTAATTTCATGGCGGTTATTTATTTTTCGTCCGCAAACTTATTATTTATTTAGACTAAATACAAATAATTTAAATATTAGAAGCCATTTGTTAAACAAGGGGCAATCTCCGCGAACTAATTCTAGCTCCTTATTTTTTAATTCTGTTTGTTTTTGAACGGATTAAATTAATCAATGGAAAATATTTAAGTAATTGGTTTTTACCGTTTTATTTAGGTTTGACTAAGGACATCTTTTATTTTTAATTTAGTAAGGCAGGATTCTTCCATTTTAAAAGCAGTTACCTAAAAGTAAGTGAATTTGAAATGAGAGATATTATTTTAGCATTTAATTTTGGAGGTTGCATCCAAAGCCAAAACCTGCACCCCGATTTTGACACGGAAATTTTCGCAGTTTTTATAAATTTCGGAGGAGTAGGGATGAGCTGGAGATTGGGTGAGACTAATATATAAGTAAAAGGAGTTAGGTGCTATTTATACAGATTAGCGGGTAAATAAGGCAATGCAGCGGCTTTCTTTTGGCCGGCCAAGAATAATAAACATCGATAAAAGCGGTTCGGATACTGCCGTTATCAAAGTCCATAACAAGCGTTCGTTTTGCAAATTGGCCGTATAATTTTTGGATTCAAGATTGCTTCTAGATTTATTTGAGAGATGCGGCAGAATCTTATTATATTGCTTTGGAACCATGAAATGAAGAAATATAATGCAATACGTATTTATACTGATTTTTTATATCTATCTTTTTCTTAATTTTGATAGCAGCGTGTAACAGAATTGGACAGCAAAGATATATCCAATGTAAAACGATGCAATGTATGGCAACGAAGAGTTATAATGACAAGAAAATGGGAACCTACATTTTTGGTTCGGTGCTTTTAGTTTTTTTTATTTATATTTTTTTATTTTCTCCTGATACTCTTCCATTTTACAAGCAAAGAATGATGGCATTTGCCTCATCTTTACTGGCTGGCCTATTTGCATTTTTTCTTTCAGGTTCGGTTAGGCTGACTGGGCAGTCTCCGGAAACTAAATTTGGAAAAATTACTATGCAGGCTGGTTCCGGTATTGCTGTTTTTATTCTTGTTTTGATCTGGTGGATGGTATCACCGCCAATTTCAGCTGATAAAGAAACAAAAGAGGCTGTAATGGAATTATCCGCTATTAAAATTAAAGATATTACGGCAAGAGTTACATTTCACATAGACAATGCTGATGAAAGAGCGCCTGACTTCTTTAAGAACACAGCAGAATTGGAATTAAGGATAATCGAGGATAAAGATCTAGATTCTCTTAATGTACAGGGATGGAAGAATGGTTTTTTTATCTCGGGGAATTCATTAGATATAATATCCAGCACCCAGCTGTTTGACAGAAAATTGATCCAGAGCGTGGACTTAAGCTCTATTGAATTGATAAGGAATTATAGGGATTTTAAAGGAAAAATCAATAGTTTAAAAGATAATAAAAAGTGGGCTAAATCAAGTTTTGAGGGGCTAATGCAGGTTGTGGAAACTAATAAATGGCTTGATAGCTTAAAGAGAGGCAGTGATAGTCTGGATTTTCCTGTAACATTTGATGATTTTCTTGCCTTATACAAGGTAACTAATAAGCAAAAGATCGAACTGACAGAATATGATTACCGCATTAAAGTTTATCCGATAAGAGCAAAACTGGAAGTTTTTAAAAACGATTCGCTTATAGGAATATCTGAAGGCATTGTCGTTAAGGTCTGGGAACACGATGAGGACGTAAGAAATCTTTTTGTGGTTAAATTTCCCGTAACCAAACTTAATCTTTAAAATAAGCAGAGGCATCTTTCTGCCGCCTTAAGAGAGCCTTTGTTAGAGGATGTCTTCAAGAAAGGGAAACCAGAATAAATTTTTGTTTCGGATAATTGCTCTAATTTGTTTTATTTCCAGTTACAGTTTGCATCCCCATTTAGTTGGTTATGCGTTTTTTCCTTTTTTCTAAGTTTTGGTTTTGGCCAGTGGCGTAGAAGGGGCTAGAAAGATTCGCAATTTTAATGGGAAGATCTCGAATTCACTTTTTTTATTGGTTTGCCGATTTGTCTCGCGATTTTTTTAAAATATTAAAAATGTTGCCGATACGTTTGTCTTGAAAAATATTTACTTGATTTAAATCAAATTTTTTGCAAAGCATTTAATTGTATTTTAGTCTTTGGAGACTCCTAGAATTGAGCAGCGGCTATTATCAGGATTTTAGTAGGATTTATTTGTTATGGAACTATAGGGCCAGAGATTAGCCGCTAAATCTCTGGTTTTATTATTTAGGCAAATTATGATATTAGTTTTTTGACATGACCCGGCTATTTTAATTCAGCTCATTGCCAATTTCCCCAGAAGGGTTTTTCTCGGTTTCGGCAAGCTATTTGAGTACTGTCTGCCGGCATTAGACAGATCAAAGATGGCCACCATTTTAATGATGATAGGCTGATCTGGAATAAGGTTGTTCAATTTTTCACAGCTGGGCGATGCCGCTAACTTTTAGTCCGAATAAAGCGGAAGATATCAGAATGTAAGTTATATATAAGCCTATAACGGTTTTGAATTTTAGAAATATATGGATCAAATGGATATTGGGAAGGAGAAAGGCAGGTGCGAGTTTTTAGATCAGATTTTGATCGTTCTAGGGCATGCGTATCCCTGCAGCGTGGCTTTTGAAGAAATGGCCGAAATGTTTTGCGGCCCTGGCAGCGGCGCATCCTTATCGGGCAGCAGCATCGAAATTGAGTCAAGAGTCATGGAGGCCTTATTGGAATTGGAAAGTTTAGGCCTTGTGGCTATAGATTCTAATAGCGATGAAAGCTCTCTCAGCGTTTTAGGATTGGAGCGGATTGCCGGAAAAAGATTTTTTTTGCGGCTTGTATGATTTTTTTATTGGTCTGCATTTCCATCTGCAATGCCTTTCTGAAATGGAGAATGGGAAATATAATGCGGTTCAATCAAGATGCATACGCGAAGAATGCGTGCAATATAAAGATAAAACGAAAGGAGTGTGGCAATGCCGTGGGCTTAATAAAGGGCTTTGCGTTTTGGAGCCTTAATTTAGGGCAGCTCTTATATCGCTGCTGATTTATAATTGAAATCGGAATCCTTTGACGGAATTCTTGATTTAAATCAAAAAAATAGTTCGGATATTTATGCTATTTTCGCTTCTCAAGTTCATGGGAATGAGAATGATTTTTAGGAGAATTTCAGACAGCTAAAAATCAGACTTTTTTGTTATTATTGCCGCCAGAGATTTAGCTTCTTTAATCTCTGGTTTTCTTTGCAAGGGATCTTACTATTAATTCATTTTTAACTATAGCCAACTATTTTTGAATCCTGCGGCATCCCCAAAAAAAAAGCTGTTTGCTGCTTTTGCTTTAATTGGAAAAGCTTTTTGGGGAAGCGCTGCTGGAAAGAAGATGGCACTTTTCCGGCTTTAAGGGATAAGGGCAGATTCTAAAAATATCCCGCCCTCTATTTATGCCATTGGTTATTTATTTATCTCTAATGGATAATATTCGGCTGCCAAAGCGGCCTGTTATAATTATCTGTTAAAATTACATTTTCTGCCCCTTCTTTTTTTTGATTTAAATCAAATTTTATAAAGATATTAATCAGCTAAATATATTGGGACTCTCTATATTTTTGCCACTTGTCAAATTATTCCATTTAGCAGGGAAAATTAAGCCAACTGCAGCAAATGCAAAAGTATTTATAAAATGATTTTTGAACAGCTCAAGCAAAATAGATCTATTGATGATAACGAGTTTAACCAAGTGTACCCTATTAGGATAAAGAAGCTGGCTGCCCGCCATTGGACACCTGTAAAAATAGCCAGAAAAGCGGCTGGTTTTTTGGTGGACAAACCTGGTAAAAGGGTATTGGATATAGGCTCGGGGGCTGGAAAATTCTGCCTTGTGGGGGCCGCTTTAACCAATGGGATTTTTTATGGGGTCGAGCAAAGGGAATCGCTTATAAAATTATCGCGGAAAATTGCCGAAAAATATAAGATTGATAATGCAGAATTCATACACTCAAATATTATGGAGATATCTTTTTTGGATTATGACGCTTTCTATTTTTTCAATTCATTTCAGGAAAATATAGATCTGACGGCCCGCATTGACAAATCAATTGATCCAAGTGAGGAACTGTATAATCTATATACGGCTTATCTTAAAGGCCAGCTGGAGAAAACTCCCATTGGCACAAAACTGGTTACCTACTGGAGCAATTGCAGAGAGGTTCCAAAGAGTTTCAGCCTAGAATCCGTTTCGCACGGCGGGGTATTAAGCTTCTGGAGAAAAACGGCTTAAATTGGGGCATGAAATCTATAAACGCTGCCAAATAAAATCAATTAAAATAGGGACTGTGAAGGATATATGGATTTAGAATATGTTCTGAGAAGCCTGTAATCTTTATTTCCAAATAAAATAAAATGAAATTAGAGGAATTATTAAAAAAGAGAAGCGGAAATGTCTGCGAATTGAGCGACATCAATAAAAATCTAGTTGCTTATGAAGTTCCGCCAGCCCAAAATAAAGGGGCGGACGGTTGGATTTTAATCAATGAGAAATGCCTTCGCCAAATTGAAAAAAAAGAGGAATTGGATGATGCTTTCTGGAAAAATTTTCTGCCAATATCAATGTGGAGCGAAGTGCCGGCCGTGCAGGTGGTATCATGGCGCATGCTTAACCGGTTTCGCAATGAAAGCTGGGCAGCCGATGCGCTGGATATGATGTATTTGGATGATGAAAATCTGCAATGGGCAAAAGCAGCCGGAGACCATACCGATGACGGGGCCATTAATTTCCACAAAGACAGCAATGGCAATATCCTGCAAAATGGCGATACGGTGACCCTTATCAAAGATTTGGATGTAAAAGGTTCGTCTTTAAATGCGAAAGTCGGCACGGCAGTTCGAAACATCCGTTTGGTCCATGACAACCATGAGCAGATCGAAGGGAAAATAGAGGGGCAGGCTATCGTGATTTTAACCAAATTTGTAAAGAGATAGTCCCTCAGGGCATCTATAAACTTAAAATTAAACCGTGGCTCATGGATTTGGAGCTTTAAATGGATATTTCGAAGATGAAGAAAGGAAGCAGATTAAATAGCATTTTAACGGGAAGCTGCCCTAAATGCCAGAATGGGAATATGTACGTGGATAAAAACCTGCTGCATTTGGGCTCTGTTTTAAAAATGCATGAGAAGTGCAGCCATTGCGGGCTAAGATATCAGATAGAGCCTTCTTTCTTTTTTGGCGCAATGTATGTAAGCTATGGGTTGAATGTCGGTGTTGGAATTGCTGTTTTTGCCATCTCATATCTTATTTTTGATTCTGGAATAAAAACATCGTTTATTGCAATTACTGCAGTGCTGGTAATTTTGTTTCCGATATTGCTGCGATTATCCCGAAATATTTATATCAATATGTTTGTCTGCTATGATCCGAAAGCGGCAATAAAAAAAGAATAATTTAAAAAACTCCTGACCGGAAAAAGGAAGAGCGTTTAACTGATGCTTTTCCTTTTTTTTTAGATTATCTGATATGGCATTGGCAGTGGCGGCAGCCTTTCGCCTTATGCGCTATGATAGCGCATTTATTTTGCATTGCCGGCTGCCAAGTTTTATAGCTATAGCGCTTGCACTGGCTGTTTTTTCTGTGTTTTTATCGGCCAGCATTCAGATTAGATAGGATTTCTTTAAATTCCCTTATGGCTCTTTCATTGGACAATAGGTGCGACGTTAGAGATTTCTTCATTGGCAGATTCTTTAAAGCTTTTAAAATTTGCGGCGGAGCGGTCTGCAAGGCACAACGGCATATGCCGGCTTATCATTTCAGGGGGCAATGCTGCAAAAGCAAAAGGTTTCGAAATCGATCCAGCTGATTGGAACGGCATATAAAACTTGATTTAAATCAAGTTTTATATGGAGTAGGGAAAAATATTGTAGCTTTGATACAGCTATGATTTCAAAATTCATCTTCAATAACCAGTATATTTTAAATGAGCTGCCCCAAAGCGATAGGGACCTGCTTGAAAAGGTGATGCAAAGCAGAAAGTATGCTAAAAACCAGACAGTATTTACCGAAGGGACGCTGCCTACAGGCATTTTTTATATTCAGACAGGCAAGATCAAAAAGCACAAGGTCGATAATGATGGAAGGGAGCAGATTATTTACATCTACAGTTCAGGAGAGTTTTTCGGCTATACGGCCATACTAAGCGAGAAGGCATATGGAGATAACGCTGTGGCCATTGAAAATTCAGTCATTTCATTTATATCCAAAGAGGATTTTTTTAATATTCTTAATAATTCTGCAGTGTTTTCGCGCCTGCTTTTAAAATGCCTCAGCCATGAGTTTAGCGTGGTGGCAAATCTAATGGCTGTTTTATCGCAGCGGACCGTAAGGGAGCGCGTGGCGCTTAGCCTATTGATTCTGCATGATAAATATAAAACAGATGATGGCCAGAAAAATGTTTTTATTACCCTTTCCAGGGGAGATCTGGCCAAAATGGTAGGCACTGTAAATGAAACTCTGGCAAGGGTGCTCCATGATTTTAAGAATGAAAATCTTATATGGATGGAAGGGCGCAAGATCCAGCTGGTTAATTTCCAGCAATTGATCCGCATAGCCAATTTTTATTGATGGCAAGGCTATGAAGGTTAACTGATCTGGCCAGGCTGGGCGGAATTTTGTTTGAAGAGAGGAAAGCTGCCCCTTCTTTGCAGCAATATGTTAAGGAGGCAAAAAGAAAAATTGCCCTATTTACAAATGAAAGGCATTTTAAAAGTAATGCTTCGCCAACTTATAAAAGCACTGCTGGAAATGTTTAAGCACCGAGGAAAAAAAAGAAGTTTGAGGCACAATCTAAAAATTGCCGCCCTTCTCTCGTCTGTTGCCGGGATGGTAAATGTGGCAGGTTTTTTTTCAGTGCAGACCCTTACCACCAATGTGACGGGCCATTTTGCGTTTTTTGTAGATGAAATCTTCAAGCTTGATCTCTTAGCGGCATTGACGTGCTTTGGCTATATATTTTTCTTTTTTATGGGCTCTTTCACATCGAGCCTTCTAATGGAGCTGGTAGTGCGCAAAAGAGAAAATATCGTGCATCTTATTCCTGCCTGCATTGAGATTGCAATTTTATTTTTTATTGCCTTCTTTGGAGATGGCTTAAAGGCCGTTTTTCCAAATTTAATTTCCTTTATTCTGCTTTTTGCAATGGGAATGCAGAATTCTTTTGTTACAAGAATCTCAAATTCCGTAGTGAGAACCACCCATTTAACCGGCCTATTTACCGATTTGGGCATTGAGCTGTCCCAGCTTTTCTTTTATAGGGAGCAAAATAGGAAAGCTGAACTTTCCTCTTCAATTAAGCTGCGGATAATTATTATCAGCTTTTTTTTCATTGGAGGCATTACAGGAGGCGTTTTTTATTCAAAAATAGGGCTGCAGGCATTATTTCTTGGAGGACTTATATTGTTTGCGGGCTTAATTTATGACAATATTAAGCTAAATGTAATCCTGCTTGCGCGCAAATTAAAAAGAAAACAATAGCAGATCAAATCCAATCCGATCTAATCTAATCTAATCTAATCTAATCTAATCTAATCTAATATAATCTAATCTAATCTAATCTAATCTAATCTAATATAATCTAATCTAATCTAATCTAATCTAATCTAATCTAATCTAAAATATAAGTTCTATTAAATCTTACCAAAATGGAGTATAAATATTATATCAGCAGCCACAACGGCATCGAAACGCTCTATAGAATTAAAGAAGGCAGAATTGGAGATTCTGCAGGCACTTTGGAATCTTTTCAAAATGGACGGTGGAATGGCGATTTGAGCTCCTTAAAATCTTTTATGAGCAGGTATGCTTCCGGCTGGCTCGATGAAGGCGACGCCATGGATTATAAGACAGCCATAAGGGCATTAGGAAAAAAAGTGGATGAGGCCAGAAGTTTTGCGGCTGAAAAGCATGGAAACCAGAAATATGGAAAATACCCCTATGAGGTGCACCTTGTAAATGCAGTTAGCGTATTGCTGCGCAATGGCATTTTGCCTGACACTGAAATGAATATCGATTTATGGAGCAGCGCTTGGCTGCATGATGTGCTGGAAGATACAGATACGGACAGGGATGAAATAATTGACAGGTTTGGGATACATATTTTTGAAATAGTATGGTCCCTGACTGATGGCAAGGGGGAAAACAGGAAAGAAAGGAAACAGGCAATGTATGAAAAAATAGTCCTGAACCAGAATGCAATCATAATCAAACTCGCTGATAGGATTGCGAATCTGGAATTCAGCATCATTGGCAATAATCAGGAAAAAATCAAGCTGTATGCCGATGAAAATGATGAATTGAACAGCTATTTGGCCGGCAGGATTACTGAAAAAGAAGGGCTGGTGCTGCTGGATTATCTCAATGGCCTGGTTGGCAGAATGAAACTGCAGCACTATAACAGATTGGCTCCATAAAATCTTCACTAGCAGATTCATATCGGAGAGTGCCTGTTAAATCATCGGAAGGAGGGAAATCCAGAGAAGCGATGGCTCAGATTTTTTTAGGCATATGCAATGCTTTTTTATGAGCTCTTCCCGCTATACGCTGCACGTGAGCGTTAGCGGACTGGCGAAGCAAGTTCCGGCGCACTATTTTGGGCACGGATCAGGCAAATGTGCCGGGCCGAAATTGGTTGGCGCAAAATTTTCAGCCGTTTATTTTGTCCATATGGTAGCGCGAGAGCCATTTTTCCATTTTCTGGAGCGGCTGTATTTCTTCAGGGCTGCCTGTGGGGTCCAAAAGCCCTGTTATGGTCCTTGAGCAATGGAATTTTTTATCTTCAAAAAGACAGGTGAACCTGGGGAATTCGTTGTGGGATACCAGCCATTGGTTCTGCTCTGTCTTTTTTATTTCAAACTTCTTCATTTTTCTTAAGCTTTCCAGCATCTTCAGGAATTCCAATGAAGCAATGTTTCGGAATTTTCTAAGAGTGTAGATTGTATAGTGCAAAATTAATGGAATATTGCCGGCATTGGATGCTTTAAATGGAGAGATTGTTTTTTTTTTTTTGGAGTTTTTTCCGCTTTTCGGTTTACCCGATCTATGGCGGACTGGGGAAGGAATCTTTTTTGGCCAGCTGTGTATCAATTTTATATGATGATATTTTTTTGGAGCTTTCTTCCCCGTGCCATCGGATTTTCTCTAATGCCTAGACCGCGGTGACAATATTGATGAAATTGCGGGCAAGGTTAAAAGGCAGTATTTTGTGTAAATTAGCAGACGTAAAACGGCCAAAGTTATCTATGTCTTTTGGAAGAGATGTGTTTAATGATCATTTAAAATGAGAGCATCGGCTCTGAAATCGGCAGGCAGTTGCAGGCTAAACAGCCATAAATTAAGAAAACATGAGAAAAATAGGATTGGTAGGCGGCATAAGCTGGGTGTCAACATTGGATTATTACAAGTTTATCAACGAAGGTGTAAATGCAAGGCTGGGCGGACTGAATGCCGCCCAGTGCATCATCTATTCCCTTAATTTTGGGGATGTTCAGGCCAAAAGCTGGGAAAATTCCTTTGAATTACTGTTGGAGGCCTGTGAAAGCCTTAAAAGAAGCGGGGCAGAAGGCATTGCCCTATGCGCCAATACAGCGCACCTTTTTGCAGACAGGCTTCAGCAAACCGTGAGACTGCCCATTATCCATATAGGGGAAGAGACCGCAAAGGCCGTGAAGAGGCAGGGGCTTAAAAAAGTGGGATTGCTGGGCACAAAGTTTACCATGGAGATGGATTTTTATGCCGGCAAGATGCAAGAGCATGGACTGGAGATGCTGATACCCGAAAAAGAAGAAACAAGGGATTATATCCAATATACGCTAAAAGAAGAGCTGGGTGTTGGACTTATCAATCCTGAAACCAAAGCCAGCTATATTGCCATTGCCAATGATCTTGTTGTCCGTGGTGCAGAATGCATCATTCTGGGCTGTACGGAAATCCCAATGCTCATCAGCGAGGATGATTTTGCAGTGCCGGTTTTTGATACCGCAAAAATACATTCGCAGGCCATCGTGGATTATATGCTTTCATGAGGCGTTTTCCCAGATTGAGAACAGTTAGTGTTAGTGAGAACAGGTGTTTTTATGTAATAAAGAAACAGCTATACTGACTTATCTAGAGCGTCTAACCTGGCTTGGGGCAATGCCGAACTTTTTTTTAAATGCATTGCTAAAGTGCTGCAATGAATAGTAGCCCAATTCAAATGCGATTTCAGAAGCCAGTTTTCTGCCGTCAAGCAGATCGTTTTTTGCCAGCTCTAAACGCAAGTCAGACAGGTAGGAGAAGGCTGTCTGATTAAACATTTCTTTAAAACCCCGCTTCAGCTTGTATTCGTTTATTCCTGCTATTTTGGCCAATTCAGCCAGTGTGGGAGGCGACTCAACATTTTTACCCAGATAATCGCGGGCAAATACGATCCGCTCTTTGTCGTAATCATGTTTTATGTATTGGGATTTTGAATTTTGAAAAGCATTGAATGATTCCGCCTGGAGAACAAGCAGCTCAATTGTTTTGGATAGAAGAAACAATCTTTTTAATCCGCTGGAGTACTCACAATTCAAAATAGAATTGATGCAGGTCTGTATGGGCAGATTGATATTGAGATTGGAATTTGAAAAAGCCGAAGGGGTTCCCGAAGCTATTTTGCCGGCAAACCTTTTAAGGGATTCATTCCCGTCTTTGGACATTCTCAAAAAAGAATTCTTTTCGAATTGAATCATAAATGACTTCATCCGCAATTCATCAAATTTCATTTTGCCTTCAGCATTGGTGCCATAGAATAAATTGTGCTGATTTTTATTCAGCTCAAAAGAATTGTCCATTCCATCCTGTTTGATGGAGGTTCTTCCCTGAAGGTTAAAATGCATGGCTACCAATTCCGTATCTCCTTTCCAGTCCAGTTCGACAGGGCTGTCAAGATTAGTTTCAGAATATAGAATCTTGATGCCGTCAAAAAGCCATTGCCTGCCCGTTACTTGCCCAAAAGGCAGGTTCATTTCAAAAACGTCTTCTTTGAAGCCGTGATTGCTAAAATCATTTTCATCAAAGGCTATTTCAAGCGCCTTTTTATCATTTTTTAATTCAAATCCCATTGCTCCTTAATTTGCCAGCCTGACTCCTTTTTTTGCAACTCCGTTTTCTGCAAGCTTGATAGTTTTGCATAATGACAAAGCAAGGAACAGACAAATACAAATTTAGAAAAAACTCCGCAGACTGATGCTTTCCAGAACGATTATTGAAACTATGGCTTGCAGGAAAAGAGATACAATGGGGAAACTCAGGGTATTGCTGGATCAGTGTTTTGCGCTAATTATTTAAGGAATAAAATGGATTATAAATCAAATAGAAAAGCAATGGATAAAAAAGCGATTATAATAGGCGCGGGCGCAGCAGGGCCAATACTGGCTCTACAGCTGAAAAAAATAGGCTTTGAGCCTGAAATATTTGAATCGAGATCAGAAGAGAATATAAAAGAGGGCGCCTTTTTAGGCGTCACTCCCAATGGTCTTAATGTATTGAAAGAATTTGTTGATTTGAAGCTGCTCAAAGAAGATTATACTCCCGGTTCGATGAAATTTTTTAATTCCAAAGGAAGACAGATAGCAGAACTGGGCACGGCCTATCAGAAGCAGCAGTATGGAGCTGAGACCATTCAGATTAAAAGGGCAAACCTGAACCGATATGTCCGGATGGCGGCAAAAGCTGCAGGTATAACAATAAACTATAATAAAAAATTTCTAAGGTATAGTGAGGCAGACAGAAAAGTGACCGCATATTTTGCTGACGGAACTGAAGCCGTAGGCGATATTATGATAGGCTGTGACGGAATGTTTTCCGAGGTTAGAAAACAGCTGTTTCCTGGAGTTTCCGCTCTCAAATACACCAAACTTATCTCAACTGGCGGCTATGCGAAGATTCCTGAACTTTCAGAGCCGTTGGATTCAATACAGATGACTTTTGGCGAAAGGGGATTTTTTGCCTATTCGGTTTCTGATAAGGGGGAAGTCTGGTGGTTCAACAATTACTTTAGAGAGCTGCAGCCAAAGCGGCAGGAAATGGAAAAAACGCTAAAAGCCGAAATTCAGAAACATTTAATAGATGTACATAAAAATGATGATCCTCTGTTCTCTAAAATAATAAAAAATAGCCATGAGATTATTGCCTATCCGATTTACGATGTGCCTAAGCTTCTGCATTGGCATAAAGGCAGGGTCTGCCTTATTGGAGATGCGGCGCATGGCATTTCTCCTCATATTGGACAGGGAGCATCATTGGCTCTAGAAGACACAATTGCAATTGCCGAGTCATTAAAATTGCATGGCGACTACAGCACTGCGTTTCGGATTTTTCAGTCTGAACGCCAGCCCAGAGTAGAAAAAATAATAAAAAGCGCCAGAAAAACAGGCGATTCTAAAACCAGGAGCAATCCAATGGGAGCATGGTTTCGTGACCGCTTAATCGGTTTTTTTATAGGCAGGCAGATCCAAAGGCTTGATTGGATTTATGGCTGGATCTATTCACCCAAGAGTTAAATTTGAAGCGGTTAAAGACTGATAAAACGGCCATTCTTTTTTAGGATTAAAGCAATTTCAAGCTAGGATAAGTGCGCCTCTGGGGCCAGCTTTTAAAACAGGTAGAACTACTTGCGCAGGCTTGGCTTTAATTGTCGTAATTTACTTATATTTAATAACTTAAAAAACAGCTGGAATATGGAAAATGCAAACCAATTTGACGGACTGGAAACTTTTGAGCATATTGTGGTGCTTATGCTGGAGAACCGCTCATTTGACAATCTGTTAGGCTATCTCTATAAAAATGGCGAACTGCCGCCTGAAAAGCCTTTTGAAGGGCTTTATAATCCCAATATTGACTATGCGAACCCCATTCCCGCCAGAGCGGCGGGCTATCCAGAGAAAACGGACATTTCCCCTTCGCGGGCGGTGAGCTACTCGATGCCCTATCCGGATCCGGGTGAGGAATACCCCCATGTCAATACGCAGCTTTTCAATTCCATCATCCCTGAGAGCAATATAGGAGCGGCTGACTATAAAATGGCACCGCCTTATAATCTGCCGGCTTCCCCGGGCGAGCCCAGCATGAATGGCTTTGTCAACGATTACGAAAATACGCTCAGGTCAGCTTACAGCATTGATAATCCTACCTATGAACAGTATGAGGTGATCATGCAGTGCTTTGAGCCGGACCAGATTCCTGCAATGGCCACTTTAGCCAAAGAGTTTGCGGTTTTTGACCACTGGTACTGTTCGGTGCCGAGCCAGACCTACTGCAATCGGGCATTCTGGCATGCGGCAAGCTCAGGGGGAAAAGTGATTAATCCCCTTGGCGAGGATGGAACAGGTTTTCCAGGCATTGATGGCGATCTGCATGGGATGGATTCATGGATAAAGGATGTCTGGTCGCTGCCGACCATCTTTGACCGCATGAACGATAATAATGTTTCATGGAAGGTCTATTCGCCTATTGCGCCTTTAAGCCTGACCTATATAGTCAATGGAACCGGCGAGGGAAAAGACAATACGCACGGGCATCTCGATTTTTTCTTTGATCTGGAGTTTGGCACCCTGCCGCAATACTGCTTTGTGGAACCCCAGTTTCTGCATAAGCACAATGACCAGCATCCGTCGGCAGTGAACCATGAATTGGCTGTCGGGACGGTGAAGTTGGGAGACGAGCTCATCGGCGAAGTGTACAATGCCATCAGAAAAAGCCCCAAAAGGGACAAGATACTTTTCATCATCACCCATGACGAGCACGGAGGCTGCTATGACCATGTGGCGCCGCCAGGTACGGTACCGCCTGCTGCTGGCATGAAGGGGGAGTGCGGTTTCGGCTTTGACCGTCTAGGGGTGCGCGTTCCGATGATAATGGTGTCTTCCTATATCCAGCCGCAGACGGTAGTCAGCGGACAGTTTGAGCATGCATCATTCATAAAGACGGTTTGCCAGAAATGGCAGATGGATCCGCTGACCGATAGGGACAGGGATCCTGAGGTTTTGCCCTTTACAGAAGTCTTTTCTAATCAGAAAAGGGCAAATTGGCCTGAAATTCCATCAGGGATGGACTTAAGGGAGCTGCTTCCTGAACCGGACACCAGCGGGGATCCCTTAAACGGGCTTCAGAAAGCCATGCTAAGCAGCCTGCTGCATATTGAGAAGGCCAGAGCGCTGGGCAATACCCAAAAAGAAGAGATACAGACCATTGGCGATATGATGGAATTTATAAAAAGGTTCCAGTGACCAATTGCCGAATGCTTTAATTTATGAAGCCCCTGAAGACTTATGTTTTCAGGGGCTTTTTAAATCTTCGCAAAGCAAACGCCCTTTGTCTATTTTTGATTTTGGGCTCATTGAAGCGTTCAATATAGGGTCTGATAATTGGCTGCAGATGAATTAAATTAGGGGGCAGAAACCAGAGATTAGAGCGGCTAACCTCTGGAGCCAATGCGTAGAGTACCAAAAACATTTTTCTTTTTTCTGTTCTCAAAAATAACTGCCACCCAATTATTCCAGTACAATTTACGGCTTAATTTTCTGATAAAAAAATGATTTTAGTCTGGCCAATATGGTGGGCACCATTAACGAAACCCTGGCTAGGGTGCTTTATGATTTTAAAGATGAGAGGCTTAGCTGGATGGAAGACAGAAGGATATAGCTTCTGGATTTGCAGCAGCTGGCCAATGTCGCCAACTTTTAATTCGGATAAAGCCGATGATATCGGAATATAAATTATATATTAGCCACTTATGGTTTTAAATGCAAAAAGATATGGATCAGACGAATATAGGCAAGAAGCAGAACAAGAGCGAGTTTTTAGATCAGATGCTGATCGTTCTTGGCAGCGCTTATCCCAGAAGCCTTAGTTTTGAAGAGATGGCCGAAGCGCTTAGCAGCCCTTCTTCCTCTTGGTTTTCATCGGCCAACGGTATTGAAAATGAGACAAAAATCATGGAAGCCTTATTGGAATTGGAAAATTTTGGGCTTGCTGCCATAGATTCCGATACCGATGAAAGCTGCCTCACCATTTTAGGCCTGCAGCGCATAGCGGCAAAAAGTCCGATTTAGCGGATCTGCACTTCTTCTGTTTCCAATATCTTTTTTTTACTATGCCCTGGTCCATTGACGCGAATCTATCTAAAACCTTTACGGATATCGGATTGTTCCGGGCTGATTTATATCGGGCTGAATCCAGATTGTCTTTTTTCTGAAATTTGCATTGCACTGAGGGCGGTTTTGAGGGATCGGCAATTGGATTGCTGCAGAATGTGGCAGAATTGGAATGGTGTGCCGCCTAAAAATAAAATGCCTGTTATGGAAAAGCTTGTATGGATTTGAATGAGAGAAAAGTTAAGAAGCTTGCTGGGATTTTTATGCTGGCAGCGGGTCTGGCAATGGCCTTTTTTGACCTGAAAAGCGGAGCCAGAACAGTAGGTCCGCTTATAATTCCTGCTGTTTTTATCATTGTTGCGCTATCGATTCTTTTTAGGGGCATTTCAGGATGGTTTTCTCAAACAGCGATGCTGACGCTTCTAAGGCCAAAACCGCGATATGGATTTTTGGGCGTTTTTATTGCGACGCTTTCAATATTTTTCAGTGCAGGGTTTTTGGTGTTATTTTTTGCTGCTCAATTAAAATGGGATATCGGCCTGTCAGGCTGGATAGCCGTCTGCCTATCTGCATTTTTTGCGCTGGCTTTAATCCATGGTCTGATATTTGGGGCTGCGGTTTCCGAAAAGCGGCTCAAACTGATGCGGAAGAGGCGAAATAGGCTGTCTGCCGATGATAGGGGAATCACAGTTGAAATGCCGCTGTTTGACAAGAGCTGTTTTATGGCATGGCAGTCCATTGAAGCCATTGCCTATTACAATTATATTGCGGGCAGCGATTTTACAGAACATTATGCTGGGTATCGGCTTTATTTGAACGCCGTTCCGATCTATGCGAAATATGAAAAGCAGTTCTGGCTCAACAGGCTGTTTCCGAAAGATTCCCAAAGCAGAATAATAGACATTGGTGATGGGACGGAATGCTTTTGGGAAATGCCAAAAGTTGCGGCGAAATATTTAGGGACGAAAGCGGATATCGAGACCAAAGACGCAATGAAAAGCGCATTGGTCTCAAGAAGGACCTATAAAAGCGGAAATAAAGCCATAACCTCGGAGCATTGGAGGCCAAACGGCGGCGGGGAGGAAGAGATTATTTTCAACAGGTCCAATAGGATCCTCGATGAGATCAGGAAGAGCTGCCGATAGGAATTTACCCTAAAGGGAACTTATAGAATAGATAACCATAACAGCCAATTTGATGGCAAGAAGAAGGATAACCATGCTTTTATTGGGAGCTGCGCTTTTCATACTGTGTGCTGCAGTTTACTGGCTATCGGCATTGTATGGAAAAATGCGGTATGATGCCGCCTATAAAGATTACCGGATGGGCATCAGCGCGGAGAATTATGCCCTTGTTCCCGTCTCAAAAGCTGTTCCCCAGGACCTATTGTCTGAAAGGATAAATTTTGACACTGTAAACCATAAATTCATTCTCCCTTTAAAGCATCAGTATTATGATGAGCAGAAGAGCCTGGCCATAATTAGGAACTGCACCTATATATTTGATGCGAAGGGCGTCCTGCTTTCAAAAATAGAATCTGCAGAGGAAATGGGGCAGCAGACCGAGTTTGGCCATTGCGTGAAATTGGAGGACGTGCTCGGCGCTAAAAATGAAGCGGTCACGGTGGCGCATTTTCGGAAAGAGAAATGCACCCTGAACTTGAATCCTTTCAGGGGGCTTGGCAGCCCCAACGGACCGGGCAGAAATATGGCCTGGCAGGGCACTGCCTATATTGGTTTAAAGATGCAGAAGGAAGTTCTGAAGCTTAAGGATGGGGAAGTGTCGGCCAGGAATTTTTTCTCGAATAGATATGAAAGAAACGATTATGAACTGGGCATAAGCCTTTACCGGGTGCCGGTTGAATTTCAAAAAATCTCCTGCGTAAGCTTTTTGGTGAGGCGCAAAGCTTACGGGCCAAACGAGCTGTACATCATCCGATCAAGATAAATGGGCTTAAGGCTTTTTTTATCGCTTAAAGCAATGGGAATTTGTTTTTCAGTTTTCTTTTAAGTCCATTCGAACCTTTTTTCCACTGGGCTTAAACTTGATTTAAATCAAAAAAATAGTTCGGATTTTTATATTATTTTCGTATCTGAAGTTCATGGGATTAAGGGCGATTTTTAGGAGAATTTCAAGGAGCACTAAAATCGGACTTTTTTGTTATTATAGCCGCCGGAGATTAGCTTTTCTAATCTCTGGCTTCTTTTTAAAAGATCTAATCATTGTTCAGATTAACTACAACCAGCTATTTTTGAATCCTGCGGCATCCCCAAAAATCAGTTATTGGCATAACTTCGGAAATAATAAAAGTTTTTGGGGAGGCGCTGCCGGAAAGGGAACGCACCGTTTCTCAATGCATCGGGTGCCTGCTTGTTGCGTCTGAAAAAAAGATTTATAAAAAATGTTTATCCATCAGGGCAGAAAAAGAAATTCGAAGCACAATCTCCAGATTGCCTCACTGCTGTCTTTTGTTGCGGGAGCAGTCAATGCTGCCGGCTTTTTGCCATGGGGCTGCAGAACTCGCTGGTCACCAGAATTTCCAATGCTGTGGTGAGGACAACCCATCTCACAGGGCTCTTTACGGATCTAGGGATCGAGCTCTCCCAGCTGTTTTTTTATAGGGATGCGCAATCAAGGCGCAGGCTGTTTTCCTCCATTAGGCTCCGCTTTACGATAATCGGCTTTTTCTTTCTGGGAGGCATTGCAGGAGGCCTGCTGTATTCCAAAGTTGGGATCGCGGCCCTATTGTCCGCCGCGCTGCTTCTGGCCATAGGGATTCTTTATGATAATCTTAGGCTGAAAATTAGGCTGGCCAGAAGAAGATGCAGACAGAGGCAGAAGCGCAAGTAATCCGTAAATCCGCCATTGCTTTCGATAGTTGGGAGCCTGCTCTGATTTTGGAAGCAGTTCGGCCATTAAATTTAAAAGCATATGTACGCAGAAACTCCTGGAATGTTCCGGGAGTTTTTTTTTGCCATGGAATAAAGCAGGCTGTTGAAATCGGAGGGGTACTGAAAGGCACAGAAAAAGTTGTACTTGCAGGGGCCTTTGCGTAATTGTTCCTTTGTCCTGCAATGAAATCGGAATGGGTTCCGGTTTTCTGAAAGGATGTCTAATGTTTAAATGGGATGGTTATGCTTGGAGATGTTTCATGGAAGGCTTTTGTGATTGCAGCCACTGCTTTTCTTTTTTTGTGGTACGGCTATGTGTTTTTTCGGTATTATCCGAAGAATTTCATTTCGATTTTGAAAGGGGGCTTTAGGCGCCGATCTTTGGCTGCAGAGGACATGAAAAGCGATAGCCCATTTGCCAAGTTTAAAGAATCTTTCAGTACGCTTGAAGATGCAGAAGAGCTGTATTCCAAATTGTTGGATGCATTTGCTGAAAGCGATGCTAGAGGGGTATCCAAAACGGAATTCAAACATTATCTGCAGTTTGTGCTGTCTGAATACCCTTTTGTGAAGCAGTCCGCTTTGCGTGAAAAAATCAACTCCCTTGTCATTTCGGAGAGTCTTAAGTATCCGGAATTTGTTTTGGGCAGTCTGGAGATGGACAGTCTGTGGGAAAAGCAGCGATAAAAAATAGGCAGAGAAATTTCCCCTGTTCGCTCTAGTGCGTTATGGCGGTTTGTGACAAGGAGATAGAAGCTGTAGCAGCGGCATTTCTCTGCTTTTATTTCAAGTGATGGTTTAATTTAAATGATGGGAGATGAAAAGGTGGAATTGGAGATTGAAATTCTTATGGAGAAGGCTTAAAAATATATCGGACACTTTAGCACTGTCCCTGCTGATGCTTTATTCAGGGGCTCTTTACAGCCAGGATGGGGTGGCGGGCATCAATGAGGCCAACCAGAAGGTGCGCAGCTACTTTGATGCGGGCACCGAACTGATGTACGCTGTGGGAGCCATATTGGGGCTTATCGGAGCGGTGAAGGTGTACCAGAAGTGGAATGCGGGCGATCCCGATACGGGAAAGGTCGCCGCGGCATGGTTTGGCAGCTGCGTGTTTCTAGTGGTGGTGGCTACGGTCATTAAATCCTTTTTTGGGGTCTGATGGCAAACAGCGTTTACAGGATCAATAAGGGCATTAATCAAAGCATTGAATTTAAAGGCCTCAAAGCGCAGTATATCTGGTATTTAGGTTTTGGAATAGTGGCGCTTATGATACTTTTTGCCGTGCTTTTTATTGCGGGCGTGCCTTCCCTTGCATGTGTTGGGCTTATCGGAATTGCAGGGGCCTTTCTGGTCTTTAAGATATATAGAATGAGCGCCAAATATGGAGAGCATGGCTTGATGAAAGCCATAGCCTCAAAGCGCATTCCCAACTGCGTGAAGGTGCGCAGCAGGGGTGTTTATATAAAGCTGTAGCTATAGAACGTTAATTTATAGGAAAGGATGGAGAAGAGGATGGAAGAGCTCCTGCCGATTATGGCAGTGGAGCATGACTGCATATTGTCAAAACAAGGGGATATAACCTTAGTTTTTAAGGCGGATCTGCCTGAGATTTTTACGCTTTCAGATCAGGAATATGAAGCTTTCCACCAGTCGTGGATAAAAGCCATAAAGGTGCTGCCGAAGTTTTGCGTTTTCCATAAGCAGGACTGGTTTTTAGAAAGGAAATATAAAGCTGATTTCTCAAGCGGGGACAGCAGTTTTCTGACCCAAAGCAGCGAGCGTTTTTTTAACGAAAGGCCTTTTTTGGATCATTCCTGCTATATTATGCTGACCCAAAAGCCGCAGGGAAGGAGAAATGCAACCTCGCTGTTTTCTAATCTGCTCAGGAGTTCCATAGTTCCCGAGGAAACTTTAAAACCGCAGCTGCTGCAGGACTTTACAGATGTCTGCGGCCAGTTTAAAAGGATCATGGAGGACAGCGGATTCATAAAGCTGGTGCGTATGAAAAATGAATCGCTTAAAAGCGGGAGCAGAAGGATCGGGCTGGTGGAAAAGTATTGTTTTTTATCGGAGCGGGAAGATTCATTTGTTTTCAGCGATATCAGATTTGATGAAGGCTTGGAAGTGGGCGATAAACGCTGCCAGCTTTTTACCCTCGGCGATGCGGCCGATCTGCCGGGCCTATGCGGATCTAGAATCAATTTTGACCGCTATTCGACTGATAGAACCAAATTTAGCGTAGGATTTGCATCAGCTTTAGGGCAGCTTTTGTCGTGCAATCATATCTACAGCCAGTACATTTTTATTGAAGATGCTCAGAAAACCATTAGGAAGCTGGAAAGCAAGAGGCTTCGGCTCCAGTCGCTGTCGGCTTACAGCAGGGGAAATATGATTGCCAGAGATGCCGCTAATGATTTCCTGAATGAAGCCGTGTCTGAGCAGAGGCTTCCCGTAAAGGCCCATTTTAATGTGCTGGCATGGAGCACGGATAAAGAAGAGCTCAAGGACATTAAGAACAAGGTGTCATCAGCACTTGCCCAGATGGATGCGGCCGCCAAGCTGGAAACGGTTGGAGCCCCCCAGATTTATTGGGCTGGAATTCCAGGCAATGAAGGGGATTTTCCGATGAATGACACTTTTGACACTTTCACAGAGCAGGCGGTCTGTTTTCTGAACATGGAGACTGGCTGCAGATCTTCGCTGAGTCCTTGCGGTTTAAGGCTTGGAGACAGGCTGACCGGAAAACCGGTTCATGTGGATATCAGCGATGAGCCTGTTAGGAAGGGAATCTGCACGAATCGCAATAAGTTTATACTCGGGCCTTCGGGCAGCGGAAAATCCTTTTTTACCAACCATATGGTGAGAAGCTACTACGAGCAGGGAACGCATATAGTGCTGGTGGATGTCGGGCACAGCTACAAAGGGCTCTGCGATATGGTGGGCGGCTATTATTTCACGTACGATGAAAAGAATCCGATACGCTTTAACCCTTTTTATATTTCAGAAGGGGACTCTCTGGATACCGAGAAAAAAGAAAGCATTAAAACGCTGCTTTTGGCGCTGTGGAAAAAAGACGATGAAACCTTTAACCGAAGCGAGTATGTGGCGCTTTCAAATGCCCTACAGCTGTATTATGAAACGCTGGATGCCGATTCGGATATTTTCCCATGCTTTGACAGCTTTTATGAGTTTCTGAAAGAGGAGTTTGTTTTGATTCTGTCGGATGATAAGGTAAAGGAGAAGGATTTTGACGTGAATAACTTTCTATATGTATTGCGTCCCTATTATAAAGGAGGTGAGTTTGATTATCTGTTAAATGCAACAGAGAATCTGAATCTTCTGAAAGAAAGGCTTATTGTCTTCGAGTTGGATAATATCAAAGACCATCCGATTCTTTTTCCGGTGGTGACCATCATTATTATGGAAGTATTTATCAGTAAGATGCGAAAACTGAAAGGTGTCCGCAAGATGATACTCATTGAAGAGGCGTGGAAGGCAATTGCCAGGGAAGGAATGGCAGAATACATTAAGTATTTGTTTAAAACGGTAAGGAAGTTCTTTGGAGAGGCAGTTGTGGTTACGCAGGAAGTGGAGGATATTATTTCTTCTCCCATAGTAAAACAGGCCATCATCAATAACAGCGACTGCAAGATCCTTTTGGACCAGAGCAAATACCAGAACAAGTTTGATCAGATTCAGGAGCTTCTGGGACTGACCGAGAAAGAAAAAGCGCTTGTGCTTTCGGTAAACAAGGCCAATGATCCCAATAAGAAGTACAAAGAAGTTTTTATCTCCCTTGGTGGCATGCTTTCTAAAGTTTACAGAACCGAGGTATCCTTGGAGGAATATCTGGCATATACTACTGAAGAAAGCGAGAAAGTGAAAATGAATGCCTACGCCGAGAAGTTTGGCGGGGACATCAAAAAAGGAATAGCCGCAATGGCTCAGGATATGAGGGAAGGAAAACAATTAAATGAAAAGGAAAAATGAAAAAGAGATTAATTGCCAGTGCGGTCTGCCTGCTGCTTATCAGCACCCCTGTGAGACCTGCTGAAACGGCTGCAGTGCTGCCGATACTGGAAATTGTAAAGGCAGTAACAAAGAAAGTTATAAAAGCAATTGATCTGAGGATCCAGAGGCTGCAGAATAAGACCATATGGCTTCAGAATGCACAGAAAAAAGTTGAAAATGTCCTGTCAAAATTAAAGCTCGATGAGATATCGGACTGGACCCAGAAGCAGAAAGAACTTTACAAAGGCTATTACGAGGAACTCGCCAAAGTAAAATCAATCATAACCTATTATCAGAGGATAAAGGATGTCACTAAAAAACAGACCAGACTGGTTCACGAATATGAAAGGGCATGGAATCTTTTTAAAAAGGATGCCCATTTTAAAGAAAGCGAGATACAGTATATGGAGCGCGTTTATTCCGGAATTCTGGAAGAAAGCCTTAAGAACATCGACCAAATTTTTTTAATCCTGGATTCTTTCTCAACGCAGATGAGTGATTTGAAAAGGCTGGAAATTATCAATAGAGCTGCAGACCAGATCAACGCCAATTATGATGACCTGATGCTGTTTAACCAGCAGAATATAATGCTTAGCCTTCAAAGGGCTAAAACAGAAGCTGATGCAAATCAAGTCAAAGAATTTTACGGAATTCCGCAATAAAATTAAATATTATGAAAAAAGTAATCATACTGCTCTTCACGGGATTTCTTTTAAGTCAAGGAATTCACGCGCAGGCCAGGCAGAGAAAGGAACTGCTGCTGCAGATTGCTGCACTTCAGGTTTACATGGATTATGCTAAAAAAGGATATTCAGCTGTTTCGAAAAGTCTGAATTTCATTGGTGATGTAAAGAAGGGAGAAGTTAATCTCCATGGTGATTATTTTACATCGTTATTGAAGATTAATCCGAGGGTGAGAAACTATTATAAAACAGCAGAGATCATCTCCTTGCAGTTTAAGATAGTGAAAATGTATAAAAGCACTTATGCTAAACTCAAGACTGATGATTTATTTCAGGGAAATGAGCTCGATTATATTGCGCGTTCTTTTGAAAGGCTGCTAGAAAGCTGCAATGAAACTTTGGACCAGCTTCTGGTTCTTACAACTGATTCAGAACTGGAGCTTAAAGATGACCAAAGAATAGCGCGTATTGATGGGCTGCATAAAACGATGGTTGAGAATTACGATTTCTGTCTGTCTTTTAGCAATGAAGCAAAGTTACTGTCATTGTCAAAATCTCATGAAAAAAGAAGTGCTGAATCCGCACAAAGCATTTACGGACTTAAAAATTGACGCCATGAAAAGGATATTGATTTTAGTATTTCTGGTCTTTTTTGGATTTATCCCAAGCAGCATAAATGCGCAGTCGGCAGAAATCCAGCAGCTGATCTTAAACATTGAAAAACTCTCGCAGTTCAAAAAGATTCTCAGCGATATGAAAAAGGGTTATGAGCTGCTTTCAGGAGGCTACAAAACAGTTAAAGATATGACTGAAGGAAATTTCAGCCTTCATAAAACATTCTTGGATGCCCTTATGCAGGTAAGCCCAACGGTCAAGAATTACAAAAAGATAGGAGATATCGTGAACTTCCAGATATTGTTGGTAAAAGAAAGCAAAAAAGGACTTTCCAGATTTATAAAAAGTGAAAGTTTCAGCCAGCAGGAGATCAATTATTTTGAGAAAGTTTATGGAAACCTTTTGAATCAGAGTTTAAGAAACCTTGATGAACTCACTATGGCAATTACAGCTGATAAGCTGAGAATGTCAGACGATGAAAGGCTTCAGGCAATTGATGATATTTATATGGAGATGCAGGATAAACTGTTGTTTTTGAGGGGTTTTAATAAATCATCAAGCATGCTGGTGCTGCAGAGAGCAAAGGAAAAGAAAGATGTTTATGCTTCCAAAGAACTTCTTGATTTAAAAAATTAATGCGATGAATTTGTATAAATCTTTAAAGAGAATTCTGTTTTTAAATGCAGCTGTGTTTATGCCTTTTGCTATTCATGCTCAAGGCGTCGGAGATGATATGCAGAGTTTGCACTCCGTGTTGGACCAGCTTTATGATGAGATGATGCCCTTGTGCAGTAATCTTTTGGCTGTAGGGCAGGGGATAGCTGGTTTTGGGACGATCTGGTATATAGCTTCCCGAGTCTGGCGCCATATTGCAAACGCTGAACCTATAGATTTTTATCCCCTGTTCAGACCTTTTGCGATCGGGTTCTGCATCATGATTTTTCCATCTGTTCTTGCTCTTATCAACGGGGTTATGAAACCGACTGTCACGGCTACGGCCGCTATGGTTACGGGATCCAATAATGCTGTGGCGGTTCTTTTGAAAGAAAAGGAAAAAGCAATCAGAGAAACGGATCCATGGCGGATGTATGTAGGGGTTTCCGGTGCTGGGGACCGTGACAGGTGGTATAAATATACTCATGATGAAGATCCTTCCGATGAGAGCTTGATTGCCGGTATCGGAAACGATGTCAAATTTGCCATGGAGAAAGCATCCTATAATTTTCGGAATTCTGTTAAGGAATGGATGAGCGAGGTGCTCAGAGTATTATTTGAAGCAGCGGCTTTGTGCATTGATACCCTTAGGACATTCCAGCTTGTAGTGCTTTCCATTTTAGGGCCGCTTGTATTTGGCATAGCTGTATTTGACGGGTTTCAGCATACCCTCACCGTCTGGCTTGCCAGATACATAAACATTTATTTATGGCTTCCCGTTGCCAATATCTTTGGAAGCATCATTGGGAAAATTCAGGAACTGATGCTCAAACTGGATTTATCGCAGGTGGAGGCAAGTGGAGACACCTTTTTTAGCCGGACCGATATGGCTTACCTCATTTTTATGATTATTGGAATCATAGGCTATTTCACTGTTCCGTCAGTTGCCAATTATATTGTCCATGCAGCCGGGGGCGGAGCTCTTGGCCAAAAAGTTACCAGTATGCTTGGCAGTTCTGCCAATTCAGTAATTGCCAAAACCTCGCATGGGGTTGGCATGGCAATGGATGCAATGGGAAATGCCGCTGGGCAAATGTCGCAGAGCATGTCTTCATCAGCTGGCAATGCTCCCTATTTTAAAGAGAAGGGAAATTACATGAATGATAAGCTCAAAGGAAATTCCAAACAGACTTAAAACCAACATCCCATGTTTACTAAAATGAAAAATATAGATGCCGCTTTCAGATATGTGAGAGGTTTTACAATGCTTGTAATTGTTGGGTGTATGGCAGTGTGCTGTTATGCACTGTATAAAAGTTTCCAGACCGTAAGGATGATGCAGGACAAAGTGTATATTCTGGCCAATGGCAAAGCGCTTGAAGCTTATGCGTCAGATCGAAAGGATAATGTGACTGTGGAAGCCAGGGATCATGTGAAAACCTTTCACAAGTTTTTCTTTACCCTTGACCCTGACGATAAAGTGATTAAAGCCAATATCACAAAAGCGCTGTATCTGGCAGACGGCAGCGCCAAGCGCATTTATGATGATCTGAAGGAAAATAATTTTTATTCAGGAATTATATCCGGGAACATCAGCCAGACCATCCTGATTGATAGTGTGAGCATTGATATCCGAGAATATCCCTATCGTTTTAGATGTTATGCCAGACAGAACATTATCCGCACTACCAGCATTATAAAAAGAAGTCTGATTACTGAAGGTGCGCTTCGAAATGTATCAAGAAGCGATAATAATCCGCACGGTTTTCTGATCGAGCGTTTTAATACTGTTGAAAATAAGGATATCTCGGCTGAAACCAGAAAATAAAATTCATATGAAATCTTTATTTAAAAAATGCACTGAGCCAATGGTTTATCACAAGTTTTATCTGCTGGCGCAGAAAAGATGGGCTGAAAAAATGAAAGGATTCACAGGTGGCCTTTCAAAGAGACAGCTCATATGGGCACTGCTATTATTTACGGTTTTAACATCAGGGCTTCTGATCTACAAGCTGTACAGGGCATTTTATAAAGAGGCTGGGGTTCCAGAAGTTTCAAAAACTAAGAAAATCAACTTAAAAAACTAAAATTATGCAAGAGAAAACAATATCGCTAAAGGAGTCTAAAAAGAGAAAGATGCTTTTAATGCTGCCTCTTATAGCGCTTCCGTTTCTAACATTCCTATTCTATTGCCTAGGAGGGGGACAAATGGAAGCCAAGACAGCAGAGAATGATAAAAAGAAAGGATTTAATTTTAATCTGCCGCTGCCTAAATTTAAAGGAGACTCAGCACTTGACAAGATGGGCTATTACGATCAGGCGGCAGCTGATTCTATAAAACTGCGGGAGCAGATTAAAAAAGATCCCAACTATTTTGATGGTAAAGCTCAAGAAGTTAAGGCAGATTCATTTTCCGCGGATGATTTTGACTCCGGCATGCTTCCAAAAAGCAGATCGGCTTTTAATTCGCAGCCTTTTCAGGACCGCAATGAGCAGAAAGTTTACGAGAAGCTTAGGGCTCTTGAAAAGGCAATCAGCCAGCCTGCTGTCCCTAATGCTTATGGCCAGGATATGCGGGAGTTTGAAAACTATGGGGCATCAAAAAGCGAACCGGATGCGATAAAAAATTTGGAGCAGATGATCTCGCAAATGGGCACTTCTGAGGAACCTGATCCTGAACTGAAGCAGCTTGGAGGGATGCTGGAAAATATTTTGGATATACAGCACCCCCAGCGCGTGCAGGAAAGGCTTAAAGAATCATCTGACAGTAAAAAGGGAAAAATATATCCAGTGCAGAAAAAATTGCCGGAGAACATCATGAGCTCCCTTGAGCGGAATGCCAATGCGCAGGATCCTGTAAAAACAAATGCATTTTATTCGCTGGACGAAGAACAGCCTTATGAAATGATGCAGAATTCCATTGAAGCAGTTATTCATCAGACACTGACTATTGTCAACGGATCGATGGTCAAATTAAGACTTTCGCATGATGTTTTCCTGCAGGGAACAGCGATACCCAAGAATACTTTCCTGTACGGAACTGCAGCTTTAAAAGGCGAGAGGCTTGAGGTAAAGATTGCAAACATACAGTATGGTAATTCCATATTTCCTGTCGAGCTGGCTGTTTACGATATTGACGGGATTGAAGGCATCTATATTCCTGGGGCGATCAGCAGGGATGCTGCCAAATCATCCGCAGACCGTTCCATCCAGAGTCTCGGTCTTGCCGGAATTTCGGATTCATGGGGCGCGCAGGCTGCAGAGATGGGAATTGAAGCGGCAAAAAGCCTTTTCAGTAAAAAAGTGAAACTCATTAAAGTGCTTGTAAAAGCAGGTTATAGGGTGCTATTATATGATGAAAAACAAAAGAATTTAAAACCTTAAAAGAAAGAAGAGATGAAAAGAATAATCTATCTGCTGCTGCTTGCATGTCTTGCCGGTATTTCAGCTTACCCTCAGGGATCAGGAAAAGAAACTGCATTTTATGAAGATCATTACAAAAATCTCCAAATTGGTTTTTCTAAAACCACAAGCATAGTATTTCCCTATGCCATTAAAAGCATAGATAAGGGAAGCGCAGATGTGCTGGTGCAAAAAGCAAAAGGGGTGGAGAATGTACTGCTGGTTAAGGCTGCCAAACCGTATTTTTTTCAGACCAATCTAACAGCTGTAACTTCAGATGGAAGGCTATACGTGTTTGTCCTGAATTACGATGACGGCTGCTCCGATTTAAATATTAAGGCGGAAGATGGCATCGCAGTTAATAAAGATATCCTTTTCTCTCGTGAGAACGAGAATCAGAAAAAGATCGAACAGGGGGCTTGGCTTGCATTAGGCAAAAAGAAAAAAGCAAGCGGGATTAAAAGTTTAAAGTTTCAAATGAGCCTTGAAGTCAATGGCATTTTTATAAGCCAGGATGTTATGTATTTCAGGATAGCATTGGAGAACAAATCGAAAATAAATTATGACATCGACCAGATTCGGTTTTTTATAAGAGACCAGAGGAAATCAAAACGGACAGCCTCACAGGAAATTGAAATGGTGCCGCTGTATGCAACTTCAGCTTCGCTGGTTATACCTGATAAATCTCAGGTTGTAAAAGTTTTTGCTTTTGGCAAATTTACCATTCCTGAGAAAAAATACCTCACAATTCAGCTTATCGAAAAGAATGGCGGAAGAAACTTGGATGTTGACATTAAAAACATGGCAGATAAAATGCTTTCACTGTAGTTCAGATTTATAAAAATAAATAGCAGCACTATGACAATCGACTTAAGTGACAGTGAAATGATGCTGGGTTACGCCCAAGAAATGGCTTATCTCGGCTACACGGATGTTGCCTTTAATATTGATCAGGTTAATAACAGTGATACGCTGGAGTTTTTTCGCGATCCGCAGCAAGCAGAGGAATATTGTGCTGTAATGGCTAACGATGCAGAATACTTTGAGAGACTGCCTGTAAAGTCGCTGATACATGATTTAAATGCGCTTATGCAAAGCGGAATTGACCTGTCCTCTATTGAGGCTATTGAGATAACTGGTTTTGCCAGGGGCGAAAGAGAAAGGAAAGAATTTTTAGAGAATAATTTAAATGGAAGTATCATGAATGAGAAGAATTTAGAATTTTTGGCAGACCAGATCAAGTATGCTGGTTTTGGGGAAGCGCTGCAGCCCATATTAAAAGAGCAGCTGGGAAAAGGGGAAAAGGAATTTACGGTTCTCCATGAAGCCAATTTTGAGAAGAGCGCCTTTAAATGCGAGCTGAGCTTTAAGAAATCCGACCGGAGCGATCTGTATTTCTTCAACTCCTATAAGGCCATGCTCTCCAAGGAAGGGGCTCCACATACATTGGAGCAGATCTTCTATATGGGAAAGGATAATAATTTTACAATGAAGGAGGCTTTTAATCTGCTGGAAGGAAGATCGGTCAATAAAGATCTTATGACCAAGGAGGGCGAGAAATATAATTCTTGGATTTCTTTGGACTTTAAGGATGCCGAGCCAAACGGAAACTTTAAGATGAACCATTACCACCAGAATTACGGCTATAATCTTCAGGCGGCTCTTGAGAAGCATTCCATTAAGGAGCTTCAGACACCCGAGTCTAAAGAGAGTCTGCTTGGCTCGCTTAAAAAAGGGAATATCCAATCGGTCACTTTTGTTGTCAATGGCGAGGAAAAGAGAAGGTTTGTGGAGGCCAATCCGCAGTTCAAGACCATCAGGGTCTATGACGAATCGATGCTACGCATCAATGACAGACAAAGCCAGGAGCAGAAGCAGAAGGATTCCAAGGAAGATATCTCCAAAGGGGAGAAGAAGAGCGCTGATGGGCACGGAGATGATGATTTGGGGGAGAACAAGGAAAAGAAGGCGAAAAGAAGATCGCCGTCCATTTAGCTCAGGTGATCATTGATGGATTATGGAAAGCGTGAAACCCTTGGCAGATTTTTTTTCTGCCATTGAAAAGGACGGGCGCATCGGCACGGCGCATATAGCCCTTTATGCGGCCCTTCTGCAGTTCAGGTCTGCCAAAGGCTTTGCCAATCCTGTTGAAGTCTTCAGAAGGGAATTGGCGCCCACGGCCAAGATATCTTCCGCATGCACCTACCATAAATGCCTGCGGGAGCTCGATGAGTACGGATACCTGCGCTATGAGCCTTCTTTTAAGAAGACAAGGGCAAGCCGGATATATTTTTTTGATTTTGAACTGCGTAAATTAATGGAGCCATGAAGCCTTTTGCTTTTGAGGATCTTCCCAATATATTGGGAAGCCTTGTGATGCGTGTGGAGAGCATTGAGCGTATGGTAAAACAGATCAGGGACAATAAGCCTCCTGAGGATTTTGATCCGGGCCTAATGACCATTCTGGAGGCCTCAAAGCTCGTGAATCTATCGGTGGCCACCATCTATTCGAAAGTATGCCGAAAGGAAATGCCCGCCAACAAGAAGGGCAAGAAACTTTATTTTATAAGGTCAGAACTGCTGGAGTGGATCAAATCCGGGAGGATCAAAACCATGTCGGAAATGCAGCGGGAAGCGGATCAGAGATTTAATAAATAGGATTATTTTGGAAAGCCTGCACAAAATTTGCAGGCTTTTTGTTGCATAAAAAATTAAGCCAATAACTTAAATAAAATAGGCTTACCTTTTTGTGGCAAAACAGAAGGCAATTCTAATGTGCTATTCCTAAATATTTTACGATCTCATTGCTAATATTTTCAGCCGTAAATCCAAATTTTTGATCTAAAACTGAAGCTGGAGCTGAGTAGCCAAAATGATCTAAACCATAGACAATTCCTCGAGAACCCACTAAACTTTCAAGATTAATAGGAAGACCGGCTGTCAGACCGAAAACCAATCCGTCTTTTGGAATAATGCTTTCTTGATATTCTTTTGGTTGAGATCTGAAAATGCCCTCAGAAATAATGGAAGCAACATTTATCTTTAACTGTTTTGTTTTTTCCAATTCAGAGGCTGCTTCTAAAAGAGTGGCAACCTCAGATCCGTTTCCGATCAAAGTAAGATCTGGATTTTGGTTTTCTTTAATTAGATATCCCCCTTTTTTAGCTTGTGATGCAGCTGCAAATTTTGGATCCTTGTACGGAAGATCTTTGATGTTTTGTCTTGAAAGGATTAATGCTGTAGGAGTTGTTTTATTTTCAACAGCCATTTGCCAAGCTACCGAAGTTTCAGCCGCATCGGCTGGACGCAGTGCCAAAAAGCTTTGACGGCCAGAATGGTTTTTAATTTTTTCTAAAAGCCTGATCTGAGCCTCTTGTTCAATCGGCTGATGCGTTGGCCCATCTTCTCCAACTCTAAACGAATCATGCGTGAATACATATTTTACAGGAAGCTCCTGAATTGCAGCAAGACGCATGGCTGGTTTCATATAATCAGAAAAAACAAAGAAAGTGGCTACAACAGGAATTACTCCGCCATGCAGAGCCATTCCATTTGCAATTGCGGCCATTGTAAGTTCGGCGACGCCTGCTTGAAGAAATGCTCCGCTAAAGTTATCTTTCTGCATCACTGAAGTCTTTTTCAAGAAACCGTCCGTTTTATCGCTGTTAGACAAATCAGCAGAAGAAACAATCATGTTTTCTATTTTTTCAGCCAAATAGCCTAAAACCTCCGCAGAAGCATCGCGTGTTGCCGCATTAGCTTTTTGAGATATAGAACTGAAGTCCATTTCAGGAAGTTCTCCGCTGAAGAACTGCTGGATTTTTTTAGCAGATTCAGGATTTTGGCTTTCCCACGCCAAAATTTTTGATTTCTTTTCTGCAGCATCCTTAGTTTTTTGTTCTAAAACTTTTTGATAATGGCCTTCAACGCTGCTGTAAATGGCAAAAGAATCTTGTGGATCAGCGCCCAAGTTTTCAAGTGTCTTTATAAAGTCTGCTTTTGTTGCCCCGATAGGTTTGCCATGAAGTTCACATTGCCCTTCGTATAATGTGCCCTCAGAAGTTACGCAGCCTTTTCCCATAATTGTCCTTCCAATAATAAGCGTAGGCCTTTTTAATTCGGCATTTGCTGCGTTTAACGCAGAACGTATCTGGGTATGATTGTGAGCATCAATAGTTATGACCTTCCATCCCCAAGATTCATATTTTGCGGCTGTATTTTCACTCGTTACTTCGTCGGTCATGGATGATAATTGCACATCATTGGAATCATAAAACATGATAAAATTGTTTAATCCCAAATGTCCTGCAATCCTTCCTGCTCCCTGCGAAATTTCTTCCTGAATGCCTCCGTCTGTTATAAAACCATATATTTTGTGATCAAATAAATTATCGAATTTTTCAGATAGGAATTTAGCGGCAATGGCAGCTCCAACACCCATAACATGCCCTTGTCCCAATGGACCGGATGTGTTTTCAATACCTCTCTTTACATCAATTTCTGGATGGCCAGGCGTTACAGAACCCCATTGTCTGAAATTTTCAAGATCTGTTTTTTCATAATTTCCCAAAAGATAGTATTGGGCGTACATTAATGCAGATAAATGCCCAGCGTCCATAAAAAAACGATCTCTGCAAATCCAGTTCATTTCAGTTGGATCATATTTCAAATATTCAGAATATAAAATGTGCATAAAATCTGCTCCTCCCATTGATCCTCCAGGATGTCCGGAATTTGCTTTTTCAACCATTGATATTGCTAAAGCTCTAATATTATCTGCTGATAATTGGTCTATTGTCTTGTCCATTTTTAAGTTTTTTAATAAATGCTAATGATATGCCTTTGACTAAAATTAAAATTCAAAGGCACTGCTAATTAATTATTTTTCTATTTCTAAAGTTTGAGTTATAATATTGCCTTTTGTTCGATTTTTTTCATCTGGCTGTGAACCTCCAACTGCAATTTGAATTTTGCCTTCATATGCTTTTAAGCTTCCGTTTTCTGTCACATAAGAAAGATCTTCAGGAGAAAGAGCAAAATTGACAACGGTACTTTGGCCAGGTTTCAAGTTGAACCTTTCAAATCCTTTGAGGCTTTTTAAAGGAGATTTTATGGATGCATTTGGATTAATTAAATACAGTTGCGCAACTTCTTCTCCTTCCATTTTTCCGGCATTGGTTATTTTAACAGAAATAGTGGCTGGCTGGCCCTTTTTTATTTTTGCAGGAGCTTTTACTGCGCTGTATTTGAATTCAGTATAGCTTAAACCATAGCCAAATCCGTATAAAGGAGTGCCTTTAAAGTAACGATATGTTTTATTGTCCATTTTATAATCAACAAAAGAAGACAAATCGGAATCGTCTTTGTAAAAGGTTACCGGAAGTCTTCCAGCAGGATTATAGTCTCCAAAAATGACATCGGCAGAGGCCGTTCCTGCAGATTGTCCGCCATACCATATGTTTAGGATAGCCGGAATGTTTTCTGCTTCCCAAGGCACAGCTATTGCGCTGCCGGTCATCATGAGAAAAATTACGGGTTTTCCAGAAGATTGAAGCATTTTTAGAAGTTTTGTCTGCACTTCTGGAAGTAGGATGGAAGTACGGTCTCCACCATTAAATCCGGGTGCATCAACAGGCATTTCTTCTCCTTCAAGTTGAGGAGAAATGCCTCCTGCAAAAATAAAGGCATCTGCATTTTTATGGCGCCCAATTAAATTCGCAAAATCTGTTTTTATAAAATTCCCGGTTTGCAGAGCCACTTCAGCTTTTCCTTCACCTTGCCAATATTCCAACACTAGTTTATAAACAGAATCTTTTTTGGTTTGCAGTTTGTATGTTTTTGCTCCCCATCGGTTTTTTTTCCAGGCATCTATAACTTCTTTACCGTCAATAATAAACCTGTAACCGTCATCTGCGGCCACTTCAAAAGTAATTGAACCATCCTCATCTGCTTTAAAATTGGTAGTATAGCGTGCCGAAAAATGATTTGCTTTGATGTTTTGGGCAACCATTTCTCCTTCCTGCCAGAAATTATTTATTTCAGATTCAGTTCTCGTAGTTTCAGGTGCGCCAGATAAGGTATTGTTATTATAATACTCAGCTTTAAAGCCTTGTTTTCCTTCATAAGAATAACGGCTCTTTAGATCTTTGTAAACCAGTAATGTATCATTTGTAAAGTTGGTGGCTTTTTCATAAACCACTTCAGTTTCAGGGCTGACTTTCTCTTTAATGCCTTGCAAAACTGTTGTTAGTTTTGATGGAGTTCCGTTGTAATTTCCAAGTATGGAAATTGAATTATCTGCATTTGGACCTAAAACAACAATCTTTTTAAGTTTTTTGCTTAATGGAAGCGTATTTCTTTCGTTTTTAAGAAGTACTATAGATTGTCTGGCCATTTTTAGAGCATGCTCCTTATGCTCATCTGATTCTAGAACTGAATTTGGAGTCTGTGCATATTTAACCATTGAGACAGGATCAAACATGCCCAGCCTAAAACGGATCAAAAAAAGACGTTTTACAGAAGCATCAATCTGTTTTTCGGTGATTTGTCCGTTTTTAACAGCTTGAACAAGTGATTTATAAGCATCTGTTCCGCAGTCAATATCTGTTCCATGGAGCACTGCATCGGCTGAAGCAGATGCGGCATCAGAATGTGTTTTATGGTTTTTGAAAAAATCATCAATAGCCCAGCAGTCAGATGTGACATAACCGGTAAATTTCCATTCATTTCTTAGAATGTCATTCATTAGGATATCACTGGCGCAGCATGGCTGGGTTCTAAAGGCATTGTAAGCGCACATAACCCCTGCAACTTTAGAGCTGGTGATTAATTTTTTGAAAGCGGGCAGATACGTGTCCCAAAGTTCATATGGAGTTACATCCACATCAAAAGTGTGGCGTAGAGATTCTGGCCCGCTGTGTACAGCATAGTGTTTTGCACAGGCTGCAGCTTTAAGATATTTAGGATCATCTCCTTGAAGGCCTTTGACAAATGCATCGCCTAAAATAGCTGTCAGATAAGGATCTTCTCCATAAGTTTCCTGTCCGCGTCCCCATCTGGGATCTCTAAAAATATTAATATTTGGGGTCCAGTAAGTAAGCCCTAAATAACGTTCGTTGGTTCTGTTAAGTTCAACAGCCTTATTGTAAATGGCTCTGCCTTCTAGAGCAGAATAATCGGCCATTTTGAAAAGCGAGTTTTTATCGAAAGTAGCGGCCATTGCAATCGCCTGCGGGAAAACGGTTGTTTTAAAAGGAGTTCTAGCGACCCCATGAAGCGTTTCGTTCCACCAGTCATAAGCAGGAATTCCCAGTCGCGGTATAGCAGGTGCCGCATTTAGCATTTGTGCCACTTTTTCTTCTAATGTTAATTGCCCCACTAAGTTTTCTACTCGTTCTTCAAAAGTGAGATCAGTATTTTGAAAAGGAAATTTGGAATCTTTATTCTGTGCAGTGCACCAAAGAGAGAGTAATATCAGGATCTGATATTTTATTTTTTTTGTTTTCATATAAATAAATTTTACTGATGCTGGGACTGATGAAGTGCTGTATTTTTTATTTTAAAATAAATTGCAACCGATTGTGTAAAGGAAAGAAAAATAATTTAACTTTAGAGTGTTATTTGATAAATAATGCCATTTTACTGTTTTTTTTAATTATTTTTGATGATAAATGTTTACGTTTTCTATTGGTTATAAGTAAATTTGTTATAAGTAAATTTGTCATGTAAAACGAAAACAGGCGGTATTGAATTGCTGTGCTAAACTTTTTAAATTATGTTCAAAATTTACGACTAATCATAATAGTAATGGAAGAAAATAAATATGTAACGATTTATGATATTGCTGAGAGGCTTAATCTGGCAACATCTACTATTTCACGAGCTTTAAAAGATCATCACACGATAAGTGATAAGACGATTAAAAAAGTGAAAAAAACCGCTGAAGAAATGGGTTTTGTCCCGAATACTTTAGCAGCAGGTTTGCGTGGGAACAAAACCAGAACCATTGGCGTTTTGATTCCTACCGTTACACAGCCCTTTTTATCTTCTCTGATTAGCGGAATCGAAATCGCGGCTCAAAAATCGGATTATACCGTAATTATTATGCAGTCGCACGACTCATATGAAGAAGAGGTAAATATGGCCAAATCTTTATATAGCAATCGCGTAAGCGGCGTAATTTGTTCTCTGGCAATGGAAACAAGCGATACAGCTCATTTCCATCAGTTTTCAAATAATAATATTCCGTTGGTTTTTGTGGATAGAGTTCCAAAAGGATATAATACTTTTAGAGTTGTAATTGACAATTATACAGCAGGCTACAAAGCAACCAAACATCTTATTGAACAAGGCTGCATCCGTATTGCCCATTTTTCTGCTGGTTCAGAATTGGGAAACTTGTATAATGAAAGGAAAAGAGGTTATATTGAAGCCTTAAAAGATCATAATATCGAAGTGGACGAAGAATTAATCATCAACTTGAATTCGGTTACATATGAAGACGGGGTAAAGGGCAGCAACGCTTTATTTGATTTAAAGCCAATTCCGGACGGATTGTTTGCACCAGGAGATATTTTGGCTGTAAGCGCAGTTCAAACTGCAAAAAAACGCGGAATCAGAGTCCCTGAAGAGTTTAAAGTAATTGGTTTTAATAATGATCCAATTTCGCAGATTATTGATCCAAATATATCGACTATTACGCATCCTGCAGAAAAAATGGGAAAAGCAGCGGCTGAAATTATCATTAAGAATTTGAAATCGTCTAAAAATGACGATGCGAAAGAAATCACTTTTTTAAATACAGAAGTACTCGCGAGAGAATCTACTCAAAAGTAATTATTTTTAAGATGCTACAGAGCAGGATAGTTTTTGTAATTATCCTGCTTTTATTTGTTAAATAAATTATTTTTTTGAAAAAAAGGCATCCAAAATTTTTTTCTTAAACAACAATCCTATATTTTTACGCAACCGATTGCAATTATTGTTTTATTTAGAATAATGCATTTTTCGGTTCAAAATTTTATTATATGCTTTTAATAAGGTGTAAAATATTGATGTTGTAAAAATGAAATTGTCAAGAATAAATTAAAGCCAATGACTTCATTAAGATTTGTTTTCCTGTTTCTTCTTATTTCCTTTTCGACTGCAGCGCAAAAGGATTATAAATTGTGGCTTCAGTATAATACAGTTGCTGATTCAACAGCAGCTTCTGAATACAAGAACAATCTTAAAGGCATTGCAGTATTAGGAAATTCTGAAACCATTAAAATTGCTGAAAAAGAACTCAAAACTGGATTTGCGGATATGTTAGGAAGTATTCCTGAAATCAGAAAAGACGTAAAAGGAGAGAATAATCTAATTGTTGGCTCACAAATGAATTTAAGTTCCGAAATCAAAACAGAATTGCAAGCTGATTTGAATAAAATCAATACTGAAGGTTTTATTATCAAATCCATTTCACTTAAAAATAAAAAGCAGATAGTCATTACAGGAAAGAATGATATTGCTGTTTTGTATGGCGTTTTTCATTTCCTGAGAATATTGCAAACCAATAAATCGGTTAAAGATTTAAATATTGCTGATTCTCCAAAAACGAATATCAGAATCTTAAATCATTGGGACAATCTTGACAGAACGGTAGAACGTGGTTATGCTGGATTTTCGTTATGGAACTGGCAGAAACTTCCAGATTTTATAGACCAGCGCTATATTGATTACGCTAGAGCGAATGCCTCAATTGGAATTAACGGAACGGTTTTAACCAATGTAAATGCAAACGCCTTAATTCTGACTCCGCAGTATTTGGAAAAAGTGGAAGCATTAGCCAATGTTTTCAGACCTTATGGAATAAAAGTCTATCTAACGGCAAGATTTTCGGCGCCAATTGAAATCGGAAATCTAAAAACAGCCGATCCAAAAGATCCTGAAGTGATTAACTGGTGGAAAAATAAGTCGGCTGAAATCTATAAACGAATTCCAGATTTTGGCGGATTTTTGGTAAAAGCCAATTCAGAAGGTCAGCCAGGGCCTCAAAATTACGGCAGAGATCATGTTGATGGCGCTAATATGCTGGCCGATGCCGTTGCACCTTTTGGCGGTGTAATTATGTGGAGAGCCTTTGTATATTCTGAACATGATGCCAATGATCGCGCTAAACAGGCTTATGCCGAATTTCAGCCGTATGACGGGAAATTCAAAGAGAATGTAATGGTTCAAGTCAAAAACGGAGCGATTGATTTTCAACCAAGAGAGCCGTTTCATCCGTTATTTGGAGCCATGCCAAAAACGCCTTTAATGATGGAATTTCAAATTACGCAGGAATATTTAGGTTTTAGCGCACATTTGGTTTTTCTGCCTAAATTATTTCAGGAAGTTTTGGAATCGGATACCTTTCAAAAAGGAAAAGGTTCAACGGTTGCTAAAGTTGTTGATGGCACTTTATATAAAAATAAACTAACGGGAACTGCCGGTGTTGCTAATATTGGTAACGATTTAAATTGGACAGGACATCCTTTTGCGCAAGCCAATTGGTACGGTTTCGGAAGATTGGCATGGAATCCGTATTTAGATTCTGAAGTTATTGCAGAGGAATGGTTGAGAAGCACATTTTCTAATAATGAAAATTTCATTAAGACAGTAAAAAATATCATGATTGAATCGCGTGAAGCCGTTGTCAATTATATGACACCGCTTGGTTTGCATCATATTATGGATACAGGGCATCATTACGGACCAGGACCTTGGGTTTCCAATTTATCAAGACCAGAATGGAATCCGACGTATTATCATAAAGCAGATAAAAACGGAATAGGTTTCGACCGATCGAAGTCAGGAACAGATGCTGTTTGGCAATATGCACCGGAAGCTGCCAAACTTTTTGATAATGTAGAAACTTGTCCTGAAAAAGAGCTGCTATGGTTTCATCATCTTTCATGGGATTATAAACTGAAAAACGGACAAACGCTTTGGAATGGCTTGGCGCTAAAATATCAGGAAGGTGTAGATCAGGTTAGAAAAATGCAGGATGTTTGGAACAAAACTGAAAACTATATAGACAGTGAACGATTTAATGAAGTGAAAATGCTATTGGAAATTCAGCATAAAGAAGCAAAGTGGTGGCGCGATGCCTGTTTGCTGTATTTTCAACAGTTTTCAGGAAAAGCGCTTCCTGATGGAGTAGAAAAACCGACACAAACATTAGAGTATTTTAAATCATTAAAATTTCCTTTTGCACCGGGAAATGGATAAATAAATTGGATAATTGTAACACAGATGACGCAGATTCACTATTGCGAAGACACGGGAAAAAACGGATTTTTTCCAATTAAAATCGTAAATAAAAAATCTGTGTAAATAAGCGTTTTCGCAATAGCGAATCCGTTTTAGCAGCATTCTAAAAATATAGCATAAAAGTTATGAGCAAGAAAACGGCAATTGTAACGGGAGGAAATTCGGGATTAGGTTTTGCAACGGCAAAAAAGCTTTGTGACAACGGAATCACAACTTATATAATTGGCAGATCGAAAGAAAAAACAGAAGACGCCTGTAAAGAAATTGGAGAAAATGCCATTCCTGTAATCTTTGATTTAAATGATTTGAAAGGTATTCCGGCAATGATTGAAAGCATTGCCAAAAACAGTCCGATTGATATTTTGGTCAACAACGCCGGAATCAATATGAAAAAAGAAATTCCCGAGGTAACTAATGAAGATTTCCTTTCGATAATTCACACCAATTTATTGAGCGTTTTTGCCGTAAGCAGAGAAGTGATTAAAAACATGAAAGAAAACGGAGGCGGAAGCATCATTAATATCAGTTCGATGGCATCACAATACGGAATTCCAAAAGTAATTGCATATTCGTCAAGCAAAGGCGCTATTGAAGCGATGACGCGTGCTATGGCAGTTGAATTGGCTCAGTTTGGTATTCGTGCCAACTGTATTGCTCCAGGATTCATTAAAACGAAAATGTCATCAACAGCGCTTGATAACGATCCGGAAAGAAAAAATAAAGTATTGGGAAGAACGCCAATGGGCTATTTAGGCGAGCCTTCAGACATTGCAGATGCGGTTTATTATTTTGCTTTAAGCGAATCAAAATATACTACAGGTACAGTATTGCCTGTTGATGGCGGGAATAGTATTGGGTTTTAGCGAATGCTGAAAATGGCTCGCAAAGACGCTAAGCCGCAAAGTATTTTTCTTTTTAAGCTTTTTTGAATAAAAACTTTGCGGCTTTGCACCTTGGCGAGATAAAAAAAATAAGTATGATAAAAATGCAGCAAACCATGCGTTGGTTTGGACCTCAAGACAACGTAAAACTTATCGATATTAAGCAAGCGGGCGCAACAGGAATTGTAACGGCATTGCATCAGGTCCCTGTTGGCGAGATCTGGACTGTTGAAGCGATAAAAGAAAGACAGGAAATTATTCGCAATTGCGGCTTGGAATGGACTGTCGTTGAAAGTCTTCCTGTTCATGAAGAAATCAAACGAGCTTCTGGAAATTATCTGATATACATTGAAAATTATAAAATCAGCTTGCAAAATCTGGCGCAGTGCGGCATCAAAATCATAACCTACAATTTCATGCCGATTCTGGACTGGGTGCGAACCAATCATAATTTTATAAACGAAGATGGAAGTAGGGCTTTGCTCTATAATCAGAATGCGTTTGCTTATTTTGATGTTTTTCTTTTAAAAAGACCGGATTCGGAAAGCGATTATTCTGATGCTGAAAAAGAAAAAGCGTTACAGTTTGGAAATCAATTATCGGAAGATGAAAAAGCATTATTGTTTAAAAATGTTTTGTTAGGACTTCCGGGAAGCAAAATCAATTTTACAGCAGAACAGATTTTGTCTCTTTTAGAAAATTATGCTGAAATCGACAATCAAAAGCTAAGAGAAAACCTGATTTATTTTTTATCAGAAGTAACTCCGATTGCGGAGAAAAATGGACAAAGATTAGCCATTCATCCGGATGATCCCCCGTTTTCGGTTTTAGGCCTTCCAAGAATTGTCTCAACAGAAGAAGATTTGAAAGCGATTTTTGATGCCGTTCCATCAGCAGCAAACGGATTGTGCTATTGCACAGGTTCGTTAAGTGCCGATCCAAAAAACAATCTGGAAAGAATAATAGACGATTTTGGAGACCGAATTCACTTTTTGCACCTGAGAAATACTATCCGCGAAAGCGAAACTATTTTTAGGGAATCAGAGCATTTAAACGGTGATGTTAAAATGGAAGCGATTGTTGAGAAATTGCTGGTGTTAGCGAATAAAACTAAAATTAGTATCCCAATGCGCCCAGATCACGGTTTTCTGCATAGAGTTGATGAAGCAGCTGAAACTTATCCGGGTTATTCGTTGACGGGAAGGTTAAAAGGTTTGGCGGAGTTAAGAGGTTTGGAAATGGGAATTGGGTATAAATTGAATTTATAATTAAAGTTTTCTAAATCTAATGCGCTTAGAATTGCCCGCAAAGTGGCAGAGCCGCAAAGCTTTGTTTTGAAAAGGCTTAAAAAGAATTGCTATGCGACTCTGCCATTTTGCGAGATTAAATAAAAAGGTTGTCACGCTATGTGTTTAAAAATTAAAACTTCATACATAATCCTGCTGTTTTTCCTAATCGGATTAAGCACAAATTCATATGCGATAAATCCAGAAAAATATGTAGTCAATCAGGCTTCTAAAGAAAATTTTCCTTTAGTAGGCAATGGGAAAATAGCTTCAATTTTGGTTGACGATAAAGATTATGCAGGAGTTTTAAAAGTAATAGGACATTTGGAAAATGATCTTTTTAAGGTTTCCGATTTACATCCGAAAAGAATTAAAAAGATTTCAGAAGCAGAAGATTTTGTTGTTATTATTGGTACACTTGGAAAAAGTGAAATCATCAATCATTTAGCCAAAAAAGGAAAAATTGATGCGAATCTGCTTCAGGGGAAATGGGAAAAATTTGCCACGCAGATAGTTGAAAATCCGTTTAAAGGAATCAAGAAAGCGCTGGTGATTGCAGGTTCAGATAAAAGAGGAACGATTTACGGAATTTATGATTTGTCTAATCAAATTGGAGTTTCGCCTTGGTATTATTGGGCTGATGTTCCAGTTAAAAAACAATCAGAATTGCATGTTAGGCCTGGAATTCATTCGCAGGGAGAGCCAAAAGTAAAATACAGGGGGATTTTTATAAATGATGAAGCTCCAGCATTAACTGGCTGGGCATTCGAAAAATTTGGAGGTTTCAATTCGAAATTCTACGATAAAGTTTTTGAATTGATTCTGCGAATGAAAGGCAACTATTTATGGCCGGCAATGTGGGGCAGAATGTTTTATGTTGAAGATCCGCAGAACGCTGTTTTGGCTGATGAATACGGTATTGTAATGGGAACTTCGCATCATGAACCCTTAACGAGAGCCCATGCCGAATGGGGAAAATCTAACGGGAAATGGGATTTTACTGCCAATTCAGAAGCTTTGATTCAATTCTGGAAAGACGGAATTAAACGAATGGGAAACAAGGAAACCATCGTTACCATTGGAATGCGTGGCGACGGCGACGAACCTATGACGGAAGGAACTGCGATTGAGTTATTAGAAAATATTGTAAAAACACAAAGAAATATCATTTCACAAATTACGAAAAAGCCAGCAGAGGAAACTCCGCAACTGTGGGCGCTTTACAAAGAAGTTCAGGATTATTATGACAAAGGCATGACAGTTCCCGATGATATTACGCTTTTGCTGTGTGATGATAATTGGGGAAATATCCGCAAACTTCCAGAACTGGATTCGAAACCCAGAAAAGGCGGCTATGGCATTTATTATCATTACGATTATGTTGGCGGCCCAAGAAATTACAAATGGATCAACACGAATCAAATTGAAAGAGTTTGGGAACAAATGGATTTGGCGTATCAATACGGTGTCGATAAAATCTGGATTGTAAATGTGGGAGACATCAAACCAATGGAATTTCCGATTGAATTTTTCTTGAACATGGCGTGGAACCCTGAAAAGTTCAATGCTGGGAATTTAGAACAGTATTATGCAGATTGGGCTAAAAAGAATTTTGACAATCAGTTTACAGCTGAAATTGCAGAGATTTTGAAATTATATACAAAATATAACTCACGAAGAAAGCCTGAATTATTAGACTCAAGAACATATAGTATAACGAATTATAATGAAGCAGATAGGATTGTTGCAGAATATCAGAAACTGGTTGAAAAAGCTAATTCGGTAAATGAAAAATTGAAACCAGAATACAAAGGTGCTTTTTATCAGCTGGTTTTATTTCCTGTTTTGGCAAGCGCTAATTTAAATGAGTTGTATGTGGCGCAGGCTAAAAATCAATTGTATGCAGAACAGGGAAATGTCGCTGCAAATGATTATGGCGAAAAAGTAAAGAAGTTATTTGAAAAAGATGCCGAGCTCACAAATTATTATCATGCCCAAATGGCCAATGGGAAGTGGAATCACATGATGTCTCAGACACATATAGGTTATGATAATTGGCAGCAGCCTGAGAAAAATGTGATGCCGAAAACAAAGAAAATTGCGCCTGCAGTTCAAGCGGTAAAAGTGATTACCGCTGAAGAGATTTTAAAAAAAGAGACATCAATTAGCAAAAAACAAGATTTAGCTCAAGCTCATGGTTTTATTGAGAACGACGGTTACATTTCAATAGAAAGTGAAAATTATACTAAAGCAATAAATTCAGATTCTGTAAAATGGACGATAATTCCAAATCTTGGAAAAACATCATCAGGAGTAACTTTAAAGCCTTCGAATAGTAAACCTGTTGAGATTTCGGAACAGTCTCCAAGGTTAGAGTACACTGTTTGTTTTTTTAGCAAAGGAAAAATAAAAGTAAATGCCTATTTTTCGCCAACAATCAATTTTAAAAAGGGAGACGGATTAAAATACGGAATCGGCTTTGATGATGAGAAACCGCAAATCATGAACCTCAACGCAGATTCTTCGGAAAAAGCTTGGGTAGAATCTGTCGCGAATAATATTAAAATAATAGCCTCAACTCATAAAATTGAAAAAGCAGGAAATCATGTTTTGAAAATTTACGGAATTGATCCTGCTTTGGTGCTTCAAAAAATTGTAATTGAAACCCAAGAAGGAAAAGTTTTGCAGTCGTATTTGGGATCGCCACAGAGTTTTAGGAAGGAATGATTACTATCTCCGTTAAGAGAAAAAAACTATTAACTATTTAAACCAAAAAATATGAAATGCATTAAACCTTATTTAGTTGCCGTCACAACTTTGCTGGCTGTCAGCTGTACATCGCAAAAAGAAACCGCTTCATTAAAAGATGCTTACAAAGATGATTTTTACATTGGTACTGCTTTAAGCGCGAATCAAATCGAAGAAAAAGACAAAAAAGAAGATTTTTTGATTCGAAAAGAATTTAATGCAATTACGGCAGAAAACATCATGAAATCTATGTTTACGCATCCGCAAAAGGACAAATATGATTTTACTTTGTCTGATAAATTTGTGGCGTATGGAGAAAAGAATAAGATGTTTATTCACGGACATACTCTGATTTGGCACAGCCAATTAGCGCCTTGGATGGAAAAGATTGCCGACAGTACGGAAATGAAAGCATTTATGCAAGATCATATTACGACAATAGTTTCCAGATACAAAGGCAGAATCAACTCTTGGGATGTTGTAAACGAAGCTTTGAATGAGGATGGAACTTTAAGACAATCTGTTTTTTTGAAAACATTGGGCGAAAAATATTTGGTTAACGCTTTCAAACTAGCGGCAAAAGCAGATCCAAAAGCAGAATTATATTATAACGATTATAATATCGAAGAACCTGCAAAAAGAGCAGGAGCGATTGCTTTAATCAAAAAAATAAAAGCCGAAGGCGGAAAAGTTTATGGAGTTGGAATCCAGGGACATTGGCGATTGGAAAGTCCATCAATCGAAGAAATAGAAAAAAGCATTTTAGAATATTCGGCTTTAGGGCTTAAAGTAGCGTTCACAGAATTAGATATTACGGTTTTGCCAAATCCGTGGGATTTGAAAGGAGCAGAGATTAGTCAAAAATTTGAAGGAAGCGCAAAAATGAATCCATATCCGAAAGCATTGCCAGATTCTATTCAAAACAAACTTGCAGAACGTTATGAATCGATTTTTAAATTATTTTTGAAACACAAAGATAAAATCAGCCGTGTTACTTTTTGGGGAGTTCATGACGGACAATCTTGGCTAAACGATTGGCCAATAAAAGGAAGAACTAATTATCCGTTGCCATTTGATGCGACTTTAAGGCATAAAAAAGCTTACAGCAGTATTTTAAATCTTAAAGAAACCAAATAATAACTGCTAAAAATACTTGGATTTTTATAAATTAATTAACAATCGGTTGTGATTTGAAAAATAAATTAAATAAAGAAAAGTAAATTTGTAAAATATGTTTTTTTGTATAATTTTACACAACCGATTGTTTTAATGAAAACTGCCATGATATTAGCAGTTAAAAGAATGAGAAATGATCAAAAAAACTGAATAGCTTTATTTTTAGAAACCACTTTTGCTTACATAACTAATCAATAAAATGACCACAAACCCACGAATGACTAACATTTCACAAAAACTATCCATCAAAGAAAAAATTGGATACAGCTTAGGAGACTTAGCAGCCAATTTAGTTTTTCAAACTCTGATGACGTATTTGGCGTATTTCTATACCGACATTTACGGCTTATCGCCAACAGATTCTTCGATCATTATGCTGATTGTTGGATTGGTAGCAGCTTTTATTTTTAATCCGATTATTGGGGTTTTGGCAGACAGAACCAGTACCAAATGGGGAAAATTCAGGCCGTGGATTTTATTGACAGCGATTCCGCTTGGAGCAGTTGCTTTATTGGCGTTTTCAACTCCCGATTTCTCATACAAAGGAAAAGTAATTTATGCAGTTATCACCTATACTTTGCTGTTGCTTTTTTATGCCGGAAACAACCTGCCATATTCTGCTTTAAGCGGTGTTATTACGGGTGATATGAAAGAACGAAATAGTATGTCGTCCTATCGTTTTGTTGCGGTGATGTTTGCCCAGTTTTTTGTTCAGGTTTTTATGCTTGGCATTATCAAAAGTGCCGGAAACGGAGATAAAGCGATCGGAATCGAAAAAGTAATGACTGCGCTGGCCATTATTGGAACAATCATGCTTTTAATTACTTTTTTAACTACAAAAGAAAGAATCATTCCCAAACCAGAACAAAAGTCAAGCGTAAGAGAAGATTTAAGCGATTTAATCAAAAACAGGCCTTGGATAATTATGCTTTCGCTAACGACTTTGGTTTTTGTGACTTTGGCAATGAAAGGTGGTTCGTATGTGTATTATTTTGAAAATTATGTGGATAAAGAGCAATTAGCCATTTTTATTCAGCCTATTTTAGATGCTTTATCCAATATCGGATTGAATCATTTTGGGAATGACCCCGTTTCAGCAGGTTTCGGACTGTTTAATGCAGGCGGAATTATTTTTATGATTGTTGGCATTACACTTTCTAAAAATCTGGCAGACAAGTACGGAAAAAGAAATGTTTTTGGGGTGTTTTTATTCATCTCGACTTTATTCATTATTGCATTCTATTTTTATCCGCCAACATCAATTAGTCTGATGTTTTTCTCTCAAATTCTGCACGGATTTTTCTACGGAATCACAATTCCGATTCTTTGGGCAATGATTGCCGATGTTGCCGATTATTCAGAATGGCTCAATAACCGTCGCGCAACTGCTATTATATTCTCTGCAATGATGGTTGGACTAAAAACGGGATTAAGTGTTGGAGGTGCTTTAACCACTTTATTTTTGGGTTATTTCCATTACGTTCCAAATGCACCAGAGCAGTCTCAAACTGCGATAAATGGAATCAAATTACTGGTGAGTATTTTTCCTGCAATTCCATTTTTAATTGGAGCTGGATTGCTGTTTTTCTATAAAATTAACAAAGAAATGGAAGTGCAGATCGAAACCGAACTAAAACAAAGAAGAGCTTAATCATTTAAACAAAATATTACTATGCCTGAAGATAGCATTGAACACATTAATTTTGAGGAAATTAATGACCTGGCGATTTCAAAGCCTTTAGTGTCCCATATGTACACAGCCGATCCTTCGGCACATGTATTCAACGGAAAAATTTACATTTATCCATCTCATGATATTGATGCCGGAATTCCGTTTAATGATAATGGGGATCATTTCGGAATGGAAGATTACCATGTTTTTTCTATGGAAGATATTTCATCAGAAGCAGTTGATAATGGTGTTGCGTTGCATGTAAATGATGTTGCTTGGGCTGAAAAACAAATGTGGGCACCTGATGCAGCTCATAAAAACGGAAAGTATTATCTGTATTTCCCAGCTAAACGAGCTAACGGAATTTTTCAGATTGGCGTTGCCATTTCGGATTCGCCAGTTGGGCCTTTTGTTCCTGAAAAAGAAGCGATAAAAGGAAGTTACAGCATAGATCCTGCTGTTTTTGAAGATGAAGATGGTAAACATTATATTTATTTTGGAGGAATATGGGGCGGACAGCTTCAGAAGTACCGTAATCATCAGTACGATCAAAATAACGAAGAACCTTTGGCTGAAGAAAAAGCTTTAGGGCCAATAGTAGCTTTGTTAAGAGATGATATGTTGGAATTTGCCGAAGAACCAAAAGAAATTCAAATTTTGGATGAAAACGGAAAAGTGATTTTGGCAGGAGATAATGCCAGACGTTTTTTTGAAGCTTCTTGGGTTCACAAATACAACGGAAAATATTATTTCTCGTATTCGACAGGCGATACGCATTTTATTTGTTATGCTATTGGCAGCAATCCGTATGGACCATTTACGTATCAGGGAAGAATTTTGAATCCAGTTGTAGGTTGGACATCGCACCATTCAATTTGTGAAGTAGAAGGCGAATGGTATTTGTTTTACCACGATTCGAGTTTGTCAAAAGGGGTAACGCATTTGCGAAGCATGAAAGTAACCAAAATTGATTATTTGGAAGATGGTTCTATAATTACGATTGATCCATACGGAATAAGAAGATTGATTGATTAGGGCTTTTTGCGTAAAAAAATTTCGCGAAAATTACAATCGGTTGTGTTGTTATATTTCGACTGATTTTAAAGAAATGGGAACCAAAGCAGCGGCATTTATTGCACATGATGAAGAAACAAGGTGTTATGTGCCGACAAAATTAATAATAAGAGAATCATTATAGTATGTATTATATCGGTTATGATATTGGAAGTTCTTCTGTCAAGGCAGCTTTGGTAGAAGCAGAAACAGGCAAAAAAATCATTGTTCTGAATGAGCCTCAAAATGAAATGGAAATCCTTTCTATTCACCCCGACTGGGCGGAACAAGATCCTGAAATCTGGTGGAAGCACATTTGTACGGCAACAAAAAGAGCCATTAAAGAAGCGAATATTGATGCTTCTAAAATTCAGGGAATTGGTATTTCGTACCAAATGCATGGATTAGTGATTGTGGACAAAGAAGGCGCTCCTTTACGAAATTCAATTATTTGGTGTGATAGCCGTGCCGTTGAAATTGGAAATAAGGCTTTCGCCGAAATTGGAGAAGAAAAATGTATGTCGCATTTATTGAATTCGCCAGGGAATTTTACGGCTTCAAAACTAAAGTGGGTTAAAGAAAACGAACCTCAGCTTTACCATAAAATTGCTAAATACATGCTTCCCGGAGATTACATCGCTTTGAAATTGACAGGTGAAGTAACAACGACCAAAAATGGTTTGTCTGAAGGAATGCTTTGGGATTATAAAGAAAATAAAGTAGCCGATTGGCTTTTGGATTACTACGGAATCGACCAGTCTATGACTCCAAAAATTGTAGAGAATTTTACAAATCAGGGAGTTGTTACTGAAAAGGCTTCAGCAGAGTCTGGTCTTCCTGCGGGAATTCCTATTGTGTATAGAGCAGGAGATCAGCCTAATAATGCTCTTTCATTAAATGTATTGAATCCAGGAGAAGTGGCGGCTACGGGTGGAACTTCGGGAGTGTTTTATGCAGTAAGCGAAATGTCTTCTGGAAAAAGCACTAGAGTAAACAATTTCGTCCATGTAAACTACGAACTGGAAACGCCACGAGTGGGTAAACTTTTGAATATTAACGGAGCTGGAATTCAGTACAGATGGCTTCGCAATAATATGGGGAACGAAAGTTATGAGGCAATGAATGAAAAGGCTTCAAATATTGAAATTGGATCAGAAGGAGTAGTTGTGATTCCGTTTGGAAATGGCGCAGAGCGTATGTTCAACAATAAAACTATTGGTACGCATTTCTTAAACCTCAACCTGAATATTCATAACAGCGCGCATTTATTCAGAGCTTCTCTTGAAGGAATTGCGTTTTCGTTTGTGTACGGAATGGAATGTTTGAAAGATGATAACGCAACGATTAATGTAATTAGAGCCGGAAATGATAACCTTTTCCGTTCTGAGATTTTCTCCAATACTGTAGCAACTTTAATCGGCCATGAAATCGAGATCTACAACACAACAGGAGCGGTTGGCGCGGCAAGAGCGGTTGGCTTAAAAGATGGCGATTACAGCAAGTTTGGAGCAAATGTAAGCGACAACGACCATGTAATGACGTTTTTACCGCTTCATAACAAAGAACCTTACGAAGCCGCTTATAAGAAATGGAAACAAGAATTAGAATTAATATTAACAACTAAATAAAAGAATCAAATGATAGTTTTAGGAGATAAAGAATACTATAAAGGTATTGGCCAAATAAAATTTGAAGGAAAAGAGTCTGATAATCCATTGGCATTTAAATATTACAATCCAGACCAAGTTGTAGCTGGAAAAACAATGCGTGAGCACTTTAAATTTGCTATCGCTTACTGGCATACTTTCTGCGGACAGGGCAGCGATCCATTCGGCCCAGGAACGCAGCAGTTTGCTTGGGATGCTTCACCAGATCCTTATCAGGCAGCGAAAGATAAAGCAGATGCAGCTTTTGAATTTATCAGCAAAATGGGATTCGATTATTTCTGTTTCCACGATTACGATTTGATTGCTGAAGGAGCAACTTTCGCAGAATCAGAAAAACGTTTGGCTTTTATTACAGATTACTTAAAACAGAAAAAAGCAGAGTCTGGAATCAAATTGCTTTGGGGAACTTCAAACTGTTTCTCAAACCCAAGATTCATGAACGGAGCGGCTACAAATCCTGATTTTAATGTTGTGGCAAGAGCTGGAGGTCAAGTAAAATTAGCACTTGATGCAACAATCGCTTTAGGCGGAGAAAACTACGTATTCTGGGGAGGTAGAGAAGGTTATATGTCTCTATTAAATACAGATATGGGAAGAGAATTAGACCATATGGCGCAATTCTTAGCAATGTCTAGAGACTATGCAAGATCTCAAGGTTTTAAAGGAACTTTCTTCATCGAGCCAAAACCAATGGAGCCATCAAAACACCAATACGATTTTGACTCCGCTACAGCAATCGGATTCTTGAAAAATTATGGTTTAGATAAAGACTTTAAAATCAATATCGAGGTAAACCACGCTACATTGGCACAGCACACTTTCCAGCACGAATTGGAAGTGGCTGCAAAAGCGGGAATGTTAGGAAGCATTGATGCCAACAGAGGCGATTATCAAAACGGATGGGATACAGACCAATTCCCAAACAACATTCAGGAAACGACTGAAGCCATGCTGGTATTCTTAAAAGCTGGCGGATTGCAAGGCGGAGGAGTTAACTTTGATGCTAAAATCAGAAGAAACTCTACCGACTTAGAAGATGTTTTCTTGGCGCACATTGGCGGTGCTGATACTTTTGCAAGAGCATTATTGACTGCAGATAAAATCATTACTTCTTCTCCTTACGAGAAATTAAGAAAAGAAAGATATAGCTCATTCGATTCTGGAAAAGGTAAAGATTTTGCTGAAGGAAAATTAAACCTTAAAGATCTTTATGCAATCGCTCACGAAAATGGAGAATTAAATCTTCAAAGCGGCAAACAAGAATTGTTTGAAAATATCATCAACCAGTATATTTAATTGGTAAACTTCTATAGCAAACCTAACAGGTTTTAAAACCTGTTAGGCTTCTTAAAAAAAAACTTAGTGAGAAATAAATTAAGAGAATCTAAATTTTTAAATATGATAGTTATAAAACGTTAATATTAAAAAAAAAAGGATTCTTTTAGATGAAAACTTCGAAAATGTGCATTAAGATTATGGCTTTTTTGAATCGAGATTTGAAAAAAATAGATTAAAGGTTTAGTTGCTATTTTTTGAAAATCGAAACGAATAAAAGGTCAGTTTGATAAAATAATAGGGAGTGTTTTTTATTGAAGGTTTTTTGAAGAGCAAAATCAATCGAAATGCACATTTTTAACTCACTAAAATTTAGATGTGCTGCAGCGCGTTTCTCGAATTAATCACAAACCAAAAAACTTATGAAATTTTTTATTGACACTGCCAACCTTCAAGACATCGAAGAAGCGCAGGCTTTAGGTGTTTTAGACGGTGTAACCACCAATCCGTCTTTAATGGCAAAAGAAGGCATTACAGGAAAACAGAATATCCTAAAGCACTATTTAGATATTTGCAATATCGTTGACGGTGATGTTTCGGCAGAGGTAATCTCAACAGATTTTGACGGAATGATTAGAGAAGGTGAAGAACTTGCTGGACTGCATCCCCAAATTGTAGTGAAACTGCCTATGATTGGCGATGGTGTAAAAGCTTGCAGATACTTTTCTTCAAAAGGAATTCGCACCAATGTAACTCTCGTTTTTTCTGCTGGTCAGGCTTTGCTTGCCGCTAAAGCTGGAGCAGCTTATGTTTCTCCATTTTTAGGAAGATTAGATGATGTTTCGACAGACGGAATGCACTTAATTTCTGAAATCAGAGAAATTTACGATAATTATGATTATCAAACTCAAATCCTTTCAGCTTCTGTAAGACATACGATGCATATTGTAAATTGTGCCAAAGTTGGATCTGATGTCATGACGGGGCCGCTTTCTGCAATTAAAGGTCTGCTGAAACATCCTTTAACAGATATTGGCTTAAAACAATTTGCAGAAGATGCGAAGAAGATGAATCTTTAGTATTTTTATTTCCATGTTTATAGTTTTAAAACTCTCTTCTAGCTATTTAGAAGGGAGTTTTTTTATGGAATATAAGCAACCGATTGTTTGTTTTTAGTTTTGCATGAAATATATTGTTTTACACTCAACTTGTTGATTTATAGTTTGTAATGTTGGAAAACTCTTATTTTATAAGGAATTGAGATGATTCTGTTTGAAAAATCTTTTTATGGTTTTACTGCAGCGTTTTAGTGTTTTTTCAAAAAATATTAAATTTTAACTTTTTATATTTTTTTTAAGGTTTTGAAGTAAACGATTTATTATCTCTAACGTTTTCGTTGTATTAAACCCTGCTATTGATAATTATTTAATATTTTATTAGAATAAACAAGGAATCTGTTTTTTTGGCAAGGTATTTTTTTTAAAATGATAAAGAAAATTAACGCAACCGATTGTGTTTTACAGGTATTTTTTTATATTTGTAATAAATACACTTATAAAGTTGATGGTCTATTTTAACTGTTAAAGTATTTTGAAGAACTAACCAACAAAAACCAATTTTAATAATTAAATCAGTTTTTATGAATAATTTTTTTATTACAAGTAAATCAAAGCATATAAAAAGCTTCGGTTTTTTGATCCTATTGTTTTTGGTCTCAATGCAAATTAAGGCGCAAACAACAGTTACAGGAACAGTGTCGGATGCGAATGGTCCAATTCCTGGTGTGAATGTCAATCTAAAAGGAGCAAAAAACGGAGTAAGTACAGGTTTCGATGGCAACTATGTTATAAGTGTTCCTTCAAATGGTGTTCTTGTCTTTAGCTTTATAGGTTTTAAAAGCCAAGAGATTAGCGTGAATGGAAAAGCAAAGATTAATGTGCTTTTGGAGGAAGATTCCAATAATTTAAAAGAAGTTGTCGTAATAGGATATGGCACTCAAATTAAGGAGGCTGTTACAGGATCGGTTGCTTCATTGGGAGGAAAAGAATTAAATGAAGTGCCTGCCGCCAATATTACCCAAGCCTTACAAGGAAGGCTTCCAGGGGTTGAGATGACGCAAACTTCTTCTAAACCTGGTGCCGCTATGCAGATAAGGATTCGTGGTACAAGATCTCTTACAGGAAGTAATGATCCTTTGGTAGTACTAGACGGAGTTCCGTTTGCGGGTTCGATAGGAGATATTAATCCTGCAGATATTAAGTCTGTAGATATCCTGAAAGATGCTTCGGCTACAGCTATTTATGGTTCTCGTGGTGCCAATGGCGTAATTTTAGTGACTACTTTAAAAGGAAAGAAAAATCAGAAAGCTACATTTACATATAATGGTTTTAGCGGGATTAAACAGGTTTTCTCAAAATATCCGATGATGGATGCTGCTAAATTTGCAGCTCTTCGTGATTATACAGGTTTATATGCAGATGGTGTTGACGAGAAAAGAAATGTAAATACAGATTGGCAGGATTCATTGTACGGTTCTGGAGAAATGATCAGCCATGATGTTAGCGTTTCGGGCGGAACTGAAACAGGCGCTTACAATGCAGGTTTAGGATATTACAAAGAAGAGTCGGTTCTTCCAGGCCAGAGCTATGAGCGTTTTAGCCTTAGAGCAGGTTTAGACCAGCAGATTAATAGATCTATTCGCATTGGATTTAATACCAATAGCAACTACAGCATTACAAATGGTGATAATATCGGAACAGGAACTATTCTGCAGACTTCACCGCTTGCTAATCCATACAATGCAGATGGCTCTTTGAAAAGAACAGTTAGCATGGCAGCAGATGACCAATGGGTTTATACTAGAGAATCTATTGAAAATTTAGGGGATGCTTATGTGAATTTAAATAGAGCTTTCAGTTCTTATAATAACATTTTTGCGGAAATTAAAATTCCTGGAGTTGAAGGTTTAAAATACAGATTGAATACCGGTTTAAATTTACGCACATCAAATGCTGGATATTATGAAGGTCAGGGAGTTTTTGACGTAAACCCTGCAACACTTTCTAATGCGGCCATAACAAACGGCTGGTCTACGCAGTGGCTGTTGGAGAATTTACTGACTTATGATAAAACGTTTGCACAGAAACATACCATAAATTTTGTCGGATTGTATTCAAATGAGCAATATACAGGACAAAGTTCGAGAGTGACTCGAAACGGAATTACTTCTGACGCATTCCAGTTTTATAATTTAGGGCAAAGCGAAGAAGAAGCTGTGATTAACCCTGCAGATCAGGATTATACGCAATGGGGATTGACATCTTATATGGCTAGGCTAATGTATTCGTATGATAACCGTTACTTTATTTCCGGAACAGTTCGTTCTGACGGCTCATCAAGATTATCTCCAGGTAACAAATGGGTAACTTATCCTGCAGTATCTGCTGGTTGGACTCTTTCAAATGAGTCATTCATGAAAGATATTAAATACATTAATTTATTAAAATTGAGAGCGGGGTATGGAGAAACTTCAAATCAAGCAGTATCTCCTTATGCAACGCTGGGGGCTTTAAGCACAAGACCATACAATTTTGGAAGCAATAACTCAACAGGAGTATATGTTACTGAACTTCCAAATCCTAATTTGGGATGGGAGTTTTCAACTACATGGAATTATGGTTTAGATTTCGGATTTTTTAATAACCGTTTATCTGGTACAGTTGAATATTATAAAACAGATACAAAAAATCTATTGCAGCGTGTGGGACTTCCAGCTACATCTGGTGTAAGCAGTTATGTGGCTAATGTAGGAGAAACACAAAACAAAGGTTATGAAATCTCATTGAACGGAGTTATTTTAGATAATCCTAAGGGAGTGACATGGTCTGTGGGAGTTAACTTCTACAAAAATGAAAATAAGTTAGTGTCTTTAGCATCAGGTGCTAGCCGTGACGAAGCCAACAACTGGTTTGTTGGATATAATATTAATTCAATCTTTGATTATGAAAAGGTTGGAATCTGGCAGGAAGGCGATCCGTACATGTCAATTTATGAACCAGGGCCAACTGGAATTAATCAGCAGGGAACAGTTGTGGGATCGATCAAAGTCAAATATACAGGAGATTATAAGCCAGATGGTTCGCCAACCCGTGCCATTAATGCAAGCGATCGCCAGATTATAGAAACAGATCCAGACTTTCAGGGAGGTTTCAATACTAATGTAACTTACAAAGGATTTGATTTTAATGCAGTAGGAGCATTTAAAAGCGGAGGTGTATTAATAAGCACATTGTATGGAGGAGCAAGTTATATGAATCTTTTAAACGGGCGTAGAAGCAACGTTGATGTTGACTACTGGACTCCAGATAACAGAGATGCAGAATTCCCTAACCCAAGAGGCATCAGAAGTGGTGATAACCCTAAATACATGTCTACTATGGGATACTTTGATGCTTCTTATGTGAAGATTAGAGCAATGACTCTTGGTTATACTCTTGATCAGGACTTTACAAGAAATTTAGGCATCGATAAATTAAGACTTTATTTCACAGTGCAGAATCCGTTTGTTTTATTTTCTCCATATCATGATAAATCTGGAATGGATCCCGAAACGAATTCATTGGGTGACGAAAATCAGGCTGTTGCCTCTTACCAGAGAAGATTTTCTGTTATAGGCACTAATACTCCTGCAACCAGAAATTATTTATTTGGACTTAATTTAACATTTTAATCAGAACAGATATGAAACGATATATTTTTAAAAATTTAATTATAGGATCAACAGTTTTACTTTCATTGGCAGGCTGTTCCGATATATTAGAGGAAAAACCTCATGATTTTTACGAACCAGGCTATTTTAAAACCGAACAGGGAGTTAAACAGGGTTTAACTTCCCACTATGCACATTTGCGTTGGATTTACGGACAGGCTTATTTTTATAATGCATGCCAGACAGGAACAGATGAAGCGACCTATGCGCAGAGTGCAGACGGAAATTTTAAAGATCACGATTTGTCAGGTGTTGGGGTAATAAACCCAAATTCAAGCCGTTCGGATGTTTTGTGGAATAACTCTTATTATGATATCAATACTGCTAGCGGTATTATCGAAAATGGTGCGGCCGTTGGAGTTGCCAGCAGTTTAATTGCGGAATCAAAATTTTTTAGAGGGTTTGATTACTTCCTTTTAGTGCAGACTTTTGGGGGCGTGCCGTTAGACTTAGGAGCTGGAGAATTAAAGTTTAACAGCAAACCATCCAGATATTCTAAGCGTAATACAGTTCCTGAAGTATATACAAAAGCCATTTTTCCAGATTTGGCTACAGCGGTTAAGGACCTTCCAGATGCGCCTAGATTGACTGGTACGGTAACTAAAACTGTAGCGCGGTTATTTTTGGCAAAGGCATATCTTACTTATGCTTGGTGGTTAGAAAACCCAAATAGCATTCCTACTTATCCAGATGCTCCGAGAACTGATCCTGATGGACATAATGCGCAATGGTACTTTCAGAAAGCTTATGATTTGGCCGTAGAAGGTATTAATAATCCAGGGTCTTATGGATTGCTTGATTCGTATTATGATGTTAATGCCGGCGCAAATGACAGAAATAAAGAAGTGATGCTTTTTGCAGATCATACGCAGGAAAGCGAGTATTACAATGGAGCTAGCCTTACGTACGGAAGCGGCGGTGCTCCAGATAACTTCTCAGGTTGGATGGTGACTTGGAACTATACTGCTATAAGAAGTAAAAACGGAACAGCGGCAGTTTCTTCAGTACAAAGAGAAGCAAATCAATTTTTAGGGCGTCCGTGGACTAGAATGGCTCCGCCTATTGAAGTTTTTACGAATACTTTTGCAGATAAGACGAACGATTCAAGATATGATGGAACTTTCACAACAGTATTCAGAGGGAATTGGAATCTTCAAGGAACAGGTCTTACGGGCGTGGCAACGCTGGCCAATGCAAATGGTCTGACAATTAAACCAGGCGATGCGGTTTTAAGTTTCCTGAATGATGAACCATCAACTGCAATCATTTATCCTTCTGGCCAAGGCGAAAGCGGAGTAGGTGCAGGAGTATTGCCAGGAAGGGCAGATTATGTGATTTCTCCAAAAGGCATTAGCAGAATCGTATATCCAGGTTTCTGGAAACTTGGGCCATACAGAACAGATAATGCTGGAGGATTGGGACAGCCTAATGCAGGAAGCACAAGACCGTTTCCAGTAGCAAAATTCTCTGAATTATATTTGGTTGCAGCCGAAGCAGCTGTTAAAGGAGCTACGGGATCTTGGAGTGCCAGATCGCTTGTAAATGTACTAAGAGCCAGAGCAGGAAAATGGAAATGGGATAATAATGGCAATACTGCTAAAATTCAGGATAATAGTGCTGCTATGACCAATGCGACTCCAGCCGTAATTGATATTAACTACATTCTTGCTGAACGTTCACGTGAGTTTTTTGGCGAAGGATACCGCTGGTATGACTTGGTAAGAACACAGAAGTGGAATGAAATTGCAGGGAAATATTCTATAGGAGGATCTAACTACGGACAGCATACACCAGAAATAGTAACCAGAACAATTGATCCGCACCATTACCTAAGACCAATTCCGCAAGGACAAATCGATGGAATGGAGATGTCTGCTGATGAAAAAGCAGTTTACCAAAATCCGGGATATTAAGTTTATTTTTCTAAAAACTAATGCTAAGCAAATAAGGTCAATTTTATAAATTATCTTATTAGGGTTTATTAATTTAGTTTTAAACAAGCCGGGAGAAATCCTCTCGGCTTTTCAATATTTTTCGAATGCACTTTAACAAACCAAATAAAATGAGTAATAAAAAAAAGATTTTTGTATCAGCTGCTGTTCTGTTTTGCTCTATGCTTACGCAGGCTCAGCAAAGCAGCATACAAAAAAAGAAAAGCAGTAAAGACCCCATTTTTTCAAATGCAACTTACGTGGGAGATGACCAGATTTACAAAAGCAATCCGTTAAAAGAAGATGAGTTTTATTCTCCGATTCTACAGGGATGCTATCCTGATCCAGCCATTACAAGAAAAGGTGATGATTATTATATGGTGTGCTCTTCGTTTGCCATGTTCCCTGGGGTGCCCATTTTTCACTCTAAAGATTTAGTAAACTGGACCGATTTGGGTGGAGTATTAAATAAAGTTTCGGAGTTCAATCCTCATGATACGGGAATCAGCTCTGGGGTTTATGCTCCCGGAATTACTTACAATCCTCACAACGATACTTTTTATATGATTGTTACTGCCTTTACAGGCGGTTTGGGGAATATCATTGTAAAAAGTAAAGATCCTAAAAAAGGATGGGGAAGTCCAATTAAATTAGCTTTTGATGGAATAGACCCTTCTATTTTCTTTGATGACAACGGAAAGGGGTATGTCGTGCATAATGATGCTCCTGATAAAGGGAAAGAATTGTACCAGGGACATCGCGTAATTAAAGTTTGGGAATATGATTTAGAAAAAGATCAGGTAATTCCGGGAACAGATAAAATTATTGTAGATGGCGGGGTTGATCTTTCTAAGAAGCCAATTTGGATAGAAGCTCCTCATTTGTATAAAAAAGACAATCATTATTATTTAATGTGTGCCGAAGGAGGTACAGGAGGAAATCATAGCGAGGTTGTTTTTATTAGTGACAGTCCAAAGGGGCCTTTCAAACCAGCAAGTAATAATCCAATCCTAACACAGAGATATTTCCCTCAAAACAGACCCAACAAAGTAGATTGGGCGGGGCATGCTGATCTAGTGCTTGGGCCAGACAATAAATATTATGGCGTGTTTTTAGGAATTCGTCCAAACGAAAAAGATAGGGTAAACGCAGGGCGTGAAACCTTTATGCTGCCTGTAGACTGGTCTGGTACTTTTCCTGTTTTTGAGAATGGTTTAGTGCCAATGGGGCCAAAATTAAAAATGCCAAAAGGTGTTGTAAACAAAACGGGCAAAGATGGTTTTTTCCCTAATGGCAACTTTACATTTATCGAGAATTTTACATCCGAGAAGTTAGATTACAGATGGATTGGATTGCGAGGGCCAAGAGAGCATTTTATTTCTATTGTTAAAAAAGGTCTGCAGATTACGCCATTTGCAGTAAACATAAAAGAGCTAAAACCAACTTCTACCTTATTTTACAGACAGCAGCATAATACTTTTTCTTTTTCAACCACTTTAGAATATAAACCAGAATCAGAAAAAGATTTGGCAGGAATCGTATGTCTTCAAAACGAAAACTACAACTATGTTTTTGGTGTTACTAGGAAAGGAAAAGATACTTACATACTGTTGGAAAGAACAGAAAACGGACAATCGGAAATTGTATCAAGCGCAAAAATAGATGCTAAAGGAGCTTTACGCTTGCAAGTTAAAGCAACAGGCGACAATTATCAGTTTAGCTATGCTTTGAATGGAGGCGATTTTGAAAATCTTGGCAATCCAGTTTCAGGAGATATTCTTTCGACAAATGCCGCTGGCGGATTTACAGGAGCTTTGGTAGGTTTATATGCTACTTCATCAAATAATTCACATCCGAAATAAAAAAATTAAAAACTCAAACTCCCATTTATTTCAATTTAAAAAATGATTTATGGGAGTTGTTTTTTAGGATAGCAGCAGCCATCAAATTTTAGAAGAAATGATAAAAAGATATTTTAAATATTTATTGCTATTACAGCTTTTCACTTTAATAATAGGATGTAAGGCCAATCAGCCACTGGCGAATTCTTCTGAAAAGACGAATGCTGAAAACTGGGTCGGATCATGGGCTTGCGCGCCAATGCTTGTAGAACCAAACAACATGCCTCCAGCCCCAGGTTTGGCCGAAAATACGCTTCGTCAAATTATAAAAGTTTCGATTGCAGGAGAGCATATTCGACTGCGTTTCTCAAATGTATTCAGTGATCAGCCTACCGTTTTAAAAAAGGTAAGCATTGCCAATGTTCTTGATGCTCCCGCAATTGATAAAAACACACAAAAAAATCTCAGTTTTAATGGGAATCAAGAAGTAACATTACATCCAGGCCAGGAAGTATTTTCAGATAAACTGAATTTTCAGCTAAAGCAAGGCCAATTACTAGCCATAACCATTTATTATGGAGCTGCGTCACAAAAAACAACTGGGCATCCCGGATCGAGAACAACGTCTTATATTTTGTCGGGAGACCATCTCAATAATGACGTTTTTTCCGAGTCTGTAAAAACAGATCATTGGTATTCTATCATGGGACTTGATGTCGCGGCATCAAAAAATACGTCAAATATTGTTTGTCTAGGAAACTCCATAACAGATGGCCGCGGATCTGGAACAAACAGGCAAAATCGCTGGACAGATATTCTAGCCGCTAGACTGGCTGCGAATAAAGCAACTCAAAATATTGGAGTTTTAAATTTAGGGATAGGCGGAAATTGCGTTGTAAAAGGCGGATTAGGCCCAACAGCATTAGACCGTTTTGACCGTGATGTACTTTCGCAGGCAGGCGCAAAATGGCTTGTAATATTGGAAGGGATAAATGATATAGGAGGAATTAAACGTCCAGAAGATGCTCCTATAAAAGCCCAGGAAATTATAGGCGCTTACAAAATTATGATAGAAAAAGCACATGCCAAAGGCATAAAAGTGTATGGCTGTACGATTCTGCCTTTCCAGAAATCATTTTACGACGCACCTTTCAAGCAGGAAGCAAGAGATGCTGTAAATGCATGGATTCGAAACAACCATTTTGATGCAGTAATAGATTTTGATAAAGAAATGGCTTCTGAAACTGATTCTAAAACCATTTTATCAAATATGCACGATGGCGATTTTTTGCATCCTAATGAATTGGGATATCAGAGAATGGGCGATGCAGTAGATTTGAATTTATTTAAGTGAAATTCAATTTAGTATTAAAACAATTTTAATAAAAGTCATGAAATCAACAATTAGATTTTTCGCAATAGCAGTCCTTTTTTTAACGGGACAGCATGGATATTCTCAGGATCCAAATTTTCATGTTTATTTAAGCTTTGGACAGTCCAACATGGAAGGCGCTGCTCCGATAGAAGCTGAAGACAAAATAAATGCAGATCCCCGTTTTCAGGTTCTGGAGGCAGTAAATTGCCCTGACTTAAATCGCGAGATGGGAAAATGGTATACCGCAATTCCGCCATTATGCCGATGCAAAACAGGATTGACATTAACAGACAATTTTGGAAGAACAATGGTGGCCAATCTTCCTAAAAACATAAAAGTTGGAGTAGTAAATGTGGCTGTCGGAGGGTGTAAAATAGAACTTTTTGATAAGGATAACTTTGAGAATTACATGAAAACAGCGCCAGATTGGATGTTGGGCATGATCAAAGAATATAATGGAAGTCCGTATGCAAGACTTGTTGAAATGGCAAAAATTGCGCAAAAGACAGGAGTTATAAAAGGCATTTTACTGCATCAGGGAGAATCTAATACAGGAGATACGCTATGGCCTAAAAAGGTCAAAATAGTATATGATAATCTAATGAAAGATCTGAACCTTGATCCTAAAAAAGTGCCATTGCTTTCCGGTGAAACCGTTCATGAAGAACAAAAAGGAAAATGCGCCAGCATGAATGCAATCATTGCAACGCTGCCTCAGACTATTCCAACTTCTTATGTAATTTCATCAAAAGGCTGTGCAGTGGCTTCAGATTTTCTTCATTTTAGCGCAGCGGGATACAGAGATTTAGGGAAACGTTATGCTGAAAAAATGCTTTTGTTATTAGGGTATAAATCTAATAACACAAATGATCCTTTTATCGTTCAGGCACCATTTGGATTTGACCAGTTAAATCCAGCAGTTCCAGCGGGAAAAGTCGAAACGGTAAATTATAATTCAAAGACAGTTGGCACAGTAAGAAAAGCCACTATATATACGCCTCCAGGATTTAGCAAAAGCAAAAAATATCCAGTTTTATACCTTTTGCACGGAATTGGCGGAGATGAAAAAGAATGGCTTAATGGCGGAAGTCCGCAGATTATATTAGACAACCTTTACGCAGAGGGAAAACTCCAGCCAATGGTTGTGGTAATGCCAAACGGAAGAGCCATGAAAGATGACAGCGCTGCAGGAAATATAATGGCGCCAGACAAAGTGCAGGCATTTTCAGATTTTGAAAAAGATTTATTGAAGGACTTGATTCCTTTTATCGAAAAAAAATATAATGTTTACAAAGACAGAGAGCATCGCGCCATTGCAGGATTATCTATGGGAGGCGGACAGTCTTTGAATTTCGGATTAACCAACTTAGACAAATTTGCTTGGATTGGCGGTTTTTCATCAGCTCCAAATACAAAGAAAACAGAAGAATTGGTTCCTAATCCTGAAGAAACCAAAAAGAAGCTGAAACTGCTTTGGATTTCTTGCGGAGATAACGATTGGCTGCTTGAAAACAGCAGACGAACTCATGATTACTTATTCAAAAATAATGTGCCGCATATTTATTATCTAGAGCCAGGAGTTCATGATTTCAAAGTATGGAAAAACAGTTTGTACATGTTCTCACAGTTATTGTTCAAACCTGTTGACCAATCCAGTTTTGCAAAATATACGGTTCTAGGAACCACAGCTCAAACCAACATACGTAATGCTAAATATCCTCAGATACTGCCAGACAACAGGGTAATTTTTAAAGTAAATGCCCCTGAAGCATCAAAAGTGCAGATAGACTTAGGAAGAAAGTACGATATGCAGAAAGACGGTCAAGGAGTTTGGAATGTTACTACTGATGCAATTAACGGCGGATTTAATTATTACTCGCTCTTGATTGACGGCGTGGCAGTTGCAGATCCGTCAAGCGAAACTTTTTACGGAATGGGACGTATGGCCAGCGGAATAGAAATTCCGAAAAGAGATGGTGATTTCTATGAATTGAAAACCGTTCCGCATGGCGAGGTAAGTATAATGAAATACTTTTCAAAAGGAACTAATTCATGGCGTGAAATGTATGTATATACGCCGCCAGGATATGCAGCTGCATCTGAAAAATTCCCAGTATTGTATCTTCTGCATGGAGGAGGTGAAGACCAAAGAGGATGGAGCACTCAAGGAAAAGCAAATTTGATTTTAGATAATTTAATTGCCGAAAGCAAAGCAAAGAAAATGCTTATTGTAATGCTTGACGGCAATATGGGAAATACAGGCGGAATTGCTGGTTTTGGCGAAGAAACATTAAAAGCATTTGAAAATGAGTTGGAAAATGAAGCAATACCTTTCGTAGAAACTAATTTTAAAGTTGCAGCAGACAGCAAAAATAGAGCCTTAGCAGGTTTATCAATGGGAGGGCTCCAGACACTTTACGCAGGAATAAAAAACTCAGATATGTTTTCAAGTCTGGGCATTTTCAGTTCAGGATGGTGGGCAAGCAATCCAAAATTATCAGATCCTCAATATGAGTTTATAAAAAACAATGTCTCCTCTATTAATGCTAATCTAAAAGACTTTTGGATCTCGATGGGAGGAAAAGAAGATATTGCATACGAGAACTGTAAAATTATGATGCAGAAATTCGACCAGTTTGGCATTAAATACAGCTACAGCGAGTATTCTGGCGGACACTCTTGGCCAGTATGGAGACATGATTTAATGATGTACTCACAGTTATTGTTTAAATAGCAAAATGCATTGTTAAATGAGAAAAAAAACATGAAAAATCATTTATTTAATCTGCTGTTTTTCTTTGGGATTTCCATATTCGCGCAAGCGCAATCAGATCTTAAACTTTGGTACAAAACCCCGTCAGGCGATGTTTGGGAAAATGCATTGCCAATTGGAAATGGTTTTCAGGGCGCAATGATTTATGGGAATGTTGGAAAAGAAATTCTTCAGATGAACGAAAGCACGGTTTGGAGCGGAAGCCCTAACAGAAATGATAATCCGCTGGCAAAAGAAGCTTTGGCTCAGATAAGACAGTTTCTTTTTCAGGGAGAATATAAAAAAGCCGAAAAACTCATCAATGAGGCTATCATTACCAAAAAATCTCATGGCCAGATGTTTCAGCCAGTCGGGAATTTGGAACTGAATTTCCCAGATCAGAAGTATTCCGATTATTATCGTGAACTGGATATTGAAAATGCAGTTGCAAAAACAATGTATAAAGTAAATGGAGTAACTTTTACCAGAGAAGCTTTTACCTCTTTTGCAGATAGAGTTTTGGTCATTAGACTTTCAGCCGATAAGCCTGGACAGCTATCATTTGCAGCTGGTTTTACATCAGAACATAAGAAGCAAAAAATTATAATTAATAATAATGAAATTTCACTTTCGGGAAAGACAAGTGATCATGAAGGGGTAGAAGGAAAAGTTCAGTTTAATGCATTAGCAAAATTAAGAGTTGATGGCGGAAGCGTAAGTGCAGCTGATAATACTTTAAAAGTTGATAAAGCAGATTCAGTGGTAATCATGGTTTCTATAGCCTCAAACTTTATAAATTATAATGATATAAGGGGTGATGAAAATAAACTCGCTAAATCTTATCTCGATAAAGCGTTTGTCAAGAATTATGATAAAATGAAAGCGGCTCATACTGCTGCGTATCAAAAGTATTTCAAAAGAGTAAAATTTGATTTAGGAACTACAGAACAAGCTAAATTGCCTACAGACCAGAGACTATCCAATTTTAGAAATGTTTCAGATCCGTCTTTTGTAACTTTGTATTATCAGTACGGCAGATATCTGCTAATTTCTTCTTCACAGCCAGAGGGACAGGCTGCAAATCTGCAGGGAATCTGGAATCGCAGCATGACACCGGCATGGGACAGCAAATATACCATCAACATTAATACCGAAATGAATTACTGGCCAGCCGAAAAAACAAACCTTTCTGAAATGCATGGGCCTTTGCTGAAAATGATTCAGGAGCTTTCGCAGACAGGACAGGAAACCGCCAGAGTAATGTATGGAGCAAGAGGCTGGATGGCGCATCATAATACCGATATCTGGAGAATAAATGGCGCTGTTGACGGCGCAACTTGGGGAGTTTGGAATGCAGGCGGAGGCTGGTTGAGCCAGCACGTTTGGGAGCATTATTTATATACAGGTGATTTAGCATATTTAAAATCGGCTTACGAAATATTAAAAGGAGCAGCTCTTTTTTATGCTGACTTTCTTGTTGAAGACCCTGCAAACGGATGGCTGGTGGCAGCACCTGGAAATTCGCCTGAAAATACGCCAATAGCACATCAAAATTCTGCAATGACAGCAGGTTCTACCATGGACAATCAAATTGTGTTTGATGTTTTTAGCACGCTGATAAAAGCTTCAGAAGTTTTACAGAAAGACGCAGCATTTGCAGACAGTCTTAAAATGCTGAGAAAGAAACTGCCTCCTATGCAGATAGGCAGATACAATCAGCTTCAGGAATGGCTTGATGACGTAGATGATCCAAACGATAATCACCGCCATATTTCACATTTGTATGGTTTGTATCCGTCTAATCAGATTTCGGCGTATAGAACTCCAGAGCTTTTTGCCGCTGCAAAAAATACACTGCTGCAAAGAGGCGATGTATCTACAGGATGGAGCATGGGTTGGAAAATAAACTGGTGGGCAAAAATGCAGGATGGAAATCATGCTTACAGCTTAATTCAGAATCAGTTGACACCGCTTGGCGTAAATCACGAAGGAGGCGGAACCTATAATAACCTTTTTGATGCGCATCCTCCGTTTCAGATCGATGGTAATTTTGGCTGTACTTCTGGAATCACCGAGATGCTGATGCAGAGTTCGGATGGAGCAATTCATCTGCTTCCTGCTTTGCCAGATGCCTTAAAAGAATACGGACAAATAAGTGGTTTAAAAGCGAGAGGAGGTTTTGAAATAAAAGATTTAAAGTGGAAAAATGGAAAAATAATCGCTTTAACTATTTATTCTAATCTGGGTGGCAATCTAAGATTAAGAACTCCTAATGAGCTTATGCTAAAAAAGAGCAAAAAATTGAAAATAGCATCAGGAGAAAATCCAAATCTATTTTTTGCAGTGGAACAAACCGAAAAACCAATTATTTCTAAGGAATCAAACCTACAGCTTCTAGATATTAACACATCTTATTTGTATGATAGGATGACTGAAAAAGGGAAAACCTATACTTTTTACTTTCAATAACTTCAAACTCAAGTATAATGAAAAACACAATTTTGTTTTACCTATTCGCCCTATTGATGGGAGCCAATATATCGGCTCAAATGAAGCTATTTGATTTAAGTGAAGTAAAACTAAAAGAAGGACCATTTAAAAATGCTCAAGATGTAGATCTAAAGTATATTTTAGCTTTAGATCCGGATAAACTTCTAGCGCCTTATTTATTAGAATCTGGGCTTCCGCCAAAGGCAGATCGTTATGGCAATTGGGAAAGTATAGGATTGGATGGGCATATCGGCGGACATTATCTTTCGGCTTTAGCTATGATGTATGCATCTACCGGAAACAAAGAGCTTAAAGAGAGGTTAGATTATATGCTTTCAGAATTGGCGCGCTGTCAGGCTAAAAATGGCGAAGGCTATGTTGGGGGTATTCCGCAAGGCAAAGTTTTTTGGGATCGAATCCATAAAGGAGATATTGACGGAAGCAGTTTTGGACTCAACAATACTTGGGTTCCTATTTATAACATTCACAAACTTTTTGCTGGTTTAATTGATGCGTATCAATACACTGGAAGCGAGCAAGCGAAAGATATAGCAATAAAACTTGGAGATTGGTTTATAGAATTAATCGCACCGCTTTCTGATGAACAGATTCAGAAAGTTTTGGCAACAGAGCATGGAGGCATAAATGAATCTTTTGCCGATTTGTATGCCATTACAAAAGATAAAAAATACCTTGAAACGGGCGAAAAATTATCGCATAAAGCCTTATTGAATCCGTTATTGCAAAAAGAAGACAAACTCACAGGACTTCACGCTAATACTCAAATACCAAAAGTGGTTGGTTTTGAAAAGGTTGCCGTCCTTTCTGATAATAAAGAATGGTCAGATGGTGTGCAATATTTTTGGGATAATGTGACCCAAAAACGCACAGTTGCATTTGGAGGAAACAGTGTTGCAGAACATTTTAATCCAATTTACGATTTCAGCGGTATGGTAAAATCGAATGAAGGGCCAGAGACCTGCAATTCGTATAATATGGAACGTCTTGCCAAAGCTTTGTTTCTCGATAAAAATGATGTGCGCTATCTGGATTTCTACGAAAGAACACTTTACAATCATATCCTTTCAAGCCAGCATCCCGAAAAAGGAGGTTTTGTATATTTTACGCCTATTCGCCCAAATCATTACCGCGTGTATTCTCAGCCTCAAACAAGCATGTGGTGCTGTGTGGGAACGGGACTTGAAAATCACGCCAAATATGGAGAATTAATTTACAGCCATTCGCAAAATGATCTTTTTGTAAATCTTTTTATTCCATCGGTTTTAAAATGGAAAGAAAAAGGTATAGAGTTGGAGCAAACCACAAAATTTCCTTATGAAGATGAGACAGAATTAGTTTTAAAACTTAAAAAAGCAAAAAGCTTTGCTTTGAATATCCGTTACCCAAAATGGGCTGAAAGTTTTGAAATATTAGTGAATGGAAAAGAACAAAAAATAGCATCTAAACCCTCTGAATATGTTGCGATTTCAAGAAAATGGAAATCAGGAGATAAAATAAGTGCCAGATTTAAAACGTCAATACATCTAGAAAATCTGCCAGACGGCTCCAATTGGAGTGCATTTGTCAAAGGGCCAATTGTGCTGGCGGCCAAAACTTCGACAGAAGGATTAGACGGCTTGTTTGCAGATGACAGCCGAATGGGACACGCCGCAAGGGGAAAATTTATGCCACTTGATAAAGCCTATGCATTGGTTGGAGATAAAGCAGATTATATATCAAAACTAAAAGAAACAGGGAACTTAAGATATAAGTTAGATTCATTAGAATTGGAGCCTTTTTTTGAAGTGCACGATGCCCGTTATCAAATGTATTTTCAGACGTACTCCAAAGAAGAATACAAGGAAAAGCAGGAATTGCTAAAACAGCAGGAAATTGAAGCGATGGCTCTTGAAGCCAAAACAATAGATAAAATAAATTGCGGAGAACAGCAGCCAGAAGTCGATCATTTGTATAAAGGTGAAAAAAGCAATTCGGGTTACGAGGATGGGAAGTTCTGGCGAAATGCGCGCTCTTATATCTCTTATCAAATGCTGAACAAAAACAGCAAAGGTCAGTTTTTGCAAATCAGTGTTTTAGATGAATTCAACAGTGATAATATTACTATTCTCATTAATGAAAAACCAGCTGTAATAACATCATCTGATAAAAAGACAATCAGCATAAAAATAGATGACAAGGAAGTGCTGAATATTAAAATTCTGGCAAAAGAGGGAAAAATCAGTCCGAAGTTCTCTCAGCTTAGAATTGTAACGGATTAACACATAATATTTCCTTTAGAAAGGTCAAAAATCGAAACCGAAATGAAAACAAAAGATTTTATATATGCCGTTCTGGTAATTGTATTGAACATATTGACAAACCAAGCTCAAAAAGGCAAAGCCCAGAACCCCATTATTTTTGCAGATGTCCCCGATTTATCTATAATCAGGGTTAATGATGCTTATTATATGAGCAGTACCACAATGCATATGAATCCCGGAGTTCCTATTATGAAATCTAAGGATTTAGTGAATTGGCATTTGGTTAATTATGCCTATCAAACCTTAGAGGATCATGATGACCGACTGAATTTGGATCATGGCAAAAACGACTACGGAAGAGGTTCATGGGCAAGCAGTCTGCGTTATCACAATGGTGTGTATTATGTAAGCACTTTTTCAGGAACGACAGGAAAAACCTATATATTTTCCACAAAAAATATTGAAAAAGGTCCATGGAAGAGAACTGTTTTAAACAATTCCTATCACGACCATTCTCTTTTCTTTGATGATAATGGAAAAGTGTACTTAGTTTGGGGAGCAGGAAAAATTCAAATTGTAGAATTAAAAGAAGACTTATCAGAAGTTAAAGAAGAAACTAAGAAAGTTTTAATAGAAAATGCCAATGCTCCTGCGAAGAGCGATATTATGCTGCCGGCAGAAGGATCACAGCTTTTTAAAGTTAACGGAAAGTATTGCTTATTTAATATCTGCTGGCCCAAAAACGGCATGCGCACGGTAATTATACACAGAGCCGATACTATTGCAGGGCCATGGGAAGGAAAGATTGGATTGCAGGATTTGGGCGTTGCTCAAGGCGGACTTATTGATACGCCAGACGGCAGATGGTTTTCGTATTTATTTAGAGATGCAGGAGGCGTAGGACGTATTCCGTATCTGGTTCCTGTAAAATGGGAAAATGGCTGGCCAATATTGGGCGACAATGGTAAAGTGCCTCAAAATTTAAATCTTCCAGCCAATAAAAGCTTAATTCCTGGAATTGTAAATTCAGATGAGTTTAATCGTAAAAAAGGAGAAAATGATCTGCCTTTGGTCTGGCAATGGAATCATAACCCAGATAATGCAAACTGGTCGGTCAAAGAAAGAAAAGGGTATTTAAGATTAAAAGCATCCAGAATAGACAGCAGTTTTACTCAGATAAAAAATATTTTGACACAGAGAACTTTTGGACCTTTATGTTCGGGAACTGCTATGCTTGAGCTTTCAAATATGAAAGAAGGAGATTTTGCTGGACTTTCGCTGCTGCAAAAAGATTTTGGCTTGGTTGGAGTAAAAGTAGATCAGGGAGCAAAAAGAATTGTGATGATCGATGCTGAAAAAGGAAATCCAAAAGAAGTAGAGAGTGTTCCATTAAATCAGGACAAAATATATTTTAAAGCCGAATGTGACTTTAGGAGTCAAGCAGATCAGGGAAGATTTTATTATAGTTTAGACGGCAAAAAATGGATCAGCATTGGAAAATCCATTAAGATGCCGTATACCATTCCGCATTTTATGGGCTACCGATTCGGGTTGTTCAATTACGCTGCTAAAACTGCTGGAGGTTTCGCCGATTTTGATTATTTCAGAATTGATGGAAAGATTTCAGAAACGAAATAATCCTTATAAAACGCATAATAAAATGAATATAAAATTTAGATTCAGTCTAGCTTTGTTTCTGTTTACGATTGCTTATTCGTATGGACAGAAAGCAGTTTTGACTTCTCCCAATCAAAAAATAGCGGTTAGATTATTTGACAGTCAGAATACTAATTCTGGAAATTGGTATTTGCAGGTGAATTACGGCAATAAAGACAAACATGATGAAATAATTCCAAAAATAGATTTGGGAATTGTACGAAACGACCAGACCTTTTCAAAAGGCTTAAAATTAAAAAAGATCGGCAAATCTGCACTTATTAAAGAGCAGTACAAAGCATTGCACGGCAAAAAATCGGAACGTTCCAATACCGCAAATGAAGTGGTTTTGTATTTTGAAAATGAATCGAAATCCCATTTAAATATAATTTTGAGAGTGTATAATGACGGTGTGGCATTCCGTTATGAATTTCCAGAAAAACAAGGAACTTATACCATTTCAGATGAGTTAACGGCTTATTCTATTCCCGAAAGTACAGAAAGATGGCTGGAAAAGTTTGATTTGTCCAATGAAGGGCTTTACACTAGTATGGACAATGGAGATGTACAGCAGGACTGGTGTTATCCAGCGTTGTTTAAAGCAAAAAATAGCCCTTGCTGGTATCTGATCCATGAAGCCGATTTAGACTGGAATTATGCTGCTTCTAAACTGGCTAATACCCAAAATAAAAACCAGTATAAAGTAACGCTTCCCGGAACAGAAGAAGGCGTAGGAGAGCCTTTTGCTAAAATAACATTGCCTTGGAAATCGCCTTGGAGGGCTGTAATTGTGGGAGAACTTGGAGATATTGTCAAATCTACTTTGGTGGATGATGTGTCTAAACCTTCTGTTTTAAATAAAACAGATTGGATTCAGCCGGGTGTTGCGTCATGGAATTATTGGTCGAATAACCACGGAACAAAAGACTATAAAACCGTAACCCAATTTGCCGATTTAGCAGTGGCCATGAATTGGCCATATACACTTTTGGATTGGGAATGGGATCAGATGGAAAATGGCGGCAATTTAGAAGATGCCATAAAATATATTCATTCAAAAGGAATTAAACCTTTAATGTGGTACAATTCAGGTAAATTTAAATGGATCACTTCAACGCCTATTGACCGAATGCTGACTCACGAAAACCGAGTTAAGGAATTTGAAAAGCTAAATAAACTTGGCGTTTACGGGATAAAAGTTGATTTCTTTCTAAGTGAAAAACAAGAAATCATAAAGTATTATTTGGATATTTTAGAAGATGCAGCGAAGTATAAAATCATGGTCTATTTTCACGGATGTTTGGTGCCGCGTGGATGGCAGAGAACTTATCCGCATCTTATGACTTACGAAGCTGTCCGTGGAGCTGAATGGTACAACAATGGGCCTGAATTAACCGCAACGGCAGCAGAACATAATAATACATTGGCTTTTACCCGTAATGTCGTAGGATCAATGGATTACACTCCGGTAACTTTTACCAACTCACAATTTCCTCATATTACTTCTTATGGCCATGAACTGGCATTAAGCGTAATTTTTGAATCAGGAATACAGCATATGGCAGATAGACCCGAAGGTTATTACGAATTGCCAGATGCAGCCAAAACATTTTTGAAACATGTTCCCGCCTCTTGGGATGATACTATTCTGCTTGACGGGTTTCCCGGAAAATATACCGTTATCGCAAGAAGAAAAGGAGCAGATTGGTTTATTGGCGGTATTAATTCTGGAAGAAAAGAAAGAAACCAGAAGTTGAAATTTGATTTTTTGCCAGATGGACAAACTTTTAAGCTCACTTTAATTGCTGATGGAAATCATGATAAAGCTTTTTCAACGCAATATTTATTAGTAGACAAAACAAGTTCGGTAGAGGTGAAAATGTTACATCAGGGAGGTTTTGCAGCGATGTTAGTGGTAAATAAATAATGGTGTATGTTTTTTAAACTTAAGCTTATAGCTCCTTTTTTTCTGATATTTTTATTTGGTTTTAAAAATATAGATAAAAGTTATATTCTCGAAAAAGACCGTCTTTTGATTCCTTTAAAAGAGGGAATGCTGCATATTATTCCTCTAACGGAGAATTCGGTTAGAATTCAGTTATACACCGAAAACACAAAAGAACTGCAAGAGCTGATTTTGGTAGAGAAGCTTGCTGTTCCTGTTTTTAAAGTTGCAGAAAGCAATAAAGAAATTCAGTTAAAGACTAAAAGTTTAACTGTTGTATTTGATAAAGAGGAAAAAAGTTTAAAGTTTAAAGATAAAGAGGGGAAAATATTCTTAAGTGAAAAAAGTGCGGGTAGAAAAATGACGTTAAACGATGCAAATGAATATGCATCTTTTACAGTCGAACAGCGTTTTGATTCGCCAGACAACGAATTTCTTTTTGGTTTAGGCCAATTTCAAGACGGGCATTATAATCTGAGAAACGTCAGTCGAAAATTGACACAGGTAAATACTCAGATTGCCATTCCTTTTTTGTACTCCAATAAAGGATACGGAATTTTATGGCATCAGTATGGCTTAACAGAGTTTAATCCAAATGACAATTTTATTGCGCTTTCTAAAGAGATTAAATCTTCTGAAAAAGGAAAAGAAGAAGAGGTGACAACAACTTCTGGAACCCAGAAAGTATTGCAGAAAGAAGTAGTTTACAAAGGGAAATTTAATTTAGAAAGAGAAGGACAATATTCTATTATGCTGGATTTGGGCGATATGGACAATAGGCATCTTGTTATAATTGACGATAAAAGAGTAATAGACCAGTCCAATTTATGGTTGCCGCCGGCCGTTAGTGAGCTTTTAGATTTAACAGCAGGAGAGCATGAGGTTAAGATAATCTGCAATTCGGCTAATACCCCAAAGCTTTCTTTTAGAAAAACGGATAATTCAACAACTTTTCGATCAAGTTCTGCTCAATGTCTGGATTATGTTGTTTTTAAAGGCAAAAATGCAGATGAGGTAATTAGCGCCTACAGAACCGTTTCGGGTAAATCGCCATTGTTGCCTTTATGGGCATATGGCTTTTGGCAGTGCCGTGAACGATATACTTCAAGCGACCATTTAATTAATACAATTAAAGAATTTCGAGCACGAAAACTACCTGTAGACGTTATAGTGCAAGATTGGCAATATTGGGGTGATAACGGCTGGGGCGTACCTCAGTTTGATGAAAAGAATTATCCAAATCCGTTGGGTTTTATAAAAGAATTACATGACTTAAATGCTCATTTTACTGTGTCGATCTGGTCAAACCCTGATAAAAATTCTGTTATAGGAAAACAATTTGATACAAAAGGATTGTACATTCCTAATGCAAAATGGTTGGATTACTTTAATCCTGAAACACAAGAAAGATATTGGAATACCTTAAACGATAATTTGTTTTCTAAAGGGGTAGACAGCTGGTGGATGGATGCAACTGAACCTGAAAACGATGCACTCGTTGGTACGATAACACATCAGGGGCCGGGAGATTTTTATCGTCTTACTTATCCGCTTTTTGTTAGTGAGTCGGTTTATGAAGGCCAGCGAAAAACAAATCTTCAAAAACGTGTAGCCATTTTAACCCGTTCAGCATTTGCAGGACAGCATCGATATGGAACCATAAATTGGTCAGGTGATATAGGCGGAAACTGGGATAGTTTTAAAAGACAGATTGTTTCGGGAATGAATTTTACTTTAACTGGAATGCCTTATTGGACAACCGATATTGGCGGTTTTTTTAGACCTGGCGCCGGACAATACACAGATGAAAATTTCCATGAATTATTAACCAGATGGTTTCAGTGGGGGGCATTCAGCACCATTTTCAGAATTCATGGTTATCAGACCGAAACAGAGCCTTGGAAATATGGATCTAAAGTGGAAGAGAATATGAGAAGAATGCTAAATCTTCGCTATACGCTAATTCCTTATATCTATTCTGAAACTTCAAAAATAAAAGAAGGATCAACTTTTATGAGGCCTCTTGTAATGGATTTTCAAAATGATGAGAATGCGGTAAATCAGCCTTATGAATATATGTTTGGAAGTTCCATATTAGTGGGGCCTATTACAGAGGCAGGAATAAAACAATGGCAGGTTTATTTGCCTAAAGATACAAATTGGATAGACTTTTGGACTGGAAAAAGCTTTAAAGGAGGTCAAAAAATAGAAATAAATGCTGAAATAGATAAAATCCCACTATTTATAAAAGCGGGGTCAATTATGCCTTTTGGTCCTGAAATGCAGTACACAGCTGAGAAAAAATGGGATGATCTTGAAATAAGAATCTACGAAGGTGCAGATGGTGAATTTACGCTTTATGAGGATGAAGGAGATAATTACAATTATGAAAACGGATCTTATTCGTTAACTAAATTCGAGTGGAAAAATGCTGAAAAAAGATTGATAATAAATGCAGTTAAAGGTTCATTTAAAGGCATGCTGAAGACTCGAAAATTTAATATTGTTTTAATAGGTTCAAAATCAGAGGTAAAACCAATTGAGGTTGAATATTCAGGTAAAAAAGAAAATTTTAGGTTATGAAAAAGAAATATTCATTAGTACTGGCTCTTTTTATAATGGGTTTGTATGTTAATGCGCAGTCTTATCAAAAAACAGGATTAGGATTGAAGACAGTTATCAATTCTACCGTAATTGAAATTCAGTTTTACAGTCCGCAAATTGTGAGAGTTATAAAGTATCCTGAGAAAAATACCTTTGAGAAAAAGAGTTTATCGGTAATTAAAGAGGCTGAAAAAACAAAACTTGTTATAAGTGAAAACGGTAGAGCAGTTCGAATTAAAAGTAAAGTAATGCAGGTAAACCTGAATTTGCATTCAGGCAAAATTTTATTTGAATCTTTGTCAGGCGCAGTTTTATTAAATGAAAAAGAAAGAGGAGCAGTGTTTACCAATTTTAACGACACTGGCAATAAAACGTTCACCGTAAGTCAGTCATTTGTATTAGATCCAAAAGAGTCTATTTACGGCTTAGGAATACTTCAAAATGGAAAAATGTCGCAACGAAACCAAAAACTGCATATGGTTCAGAATAATACATGGGATTTTGTTACTTTTTTCCAATCTGACAAAGGCTACGGATTGTTTTGGGATAATTATTCCCCAACAGATTTCAATGATAATGCTGAAGAAACCTCTTTTAAGTCAGAAGTGGGTAATGGCATTGATTATTATTTCATGCTTGGGAACAACGCTGACGGTGTTATTGCCCAAATGCGGGACTTAACTGGCCATGTTCCAATGTTTCCAAAATGGACTTTTGGTTTTTGGCAGAGTAAAGAACGTTATAAAAGTCAGAATGAAATAGTAGAGGTCGTTAAGAAATACCGCGGTCTCGGTGTTCCATTAGATGGTATTATCCAGGATTGGCAATATTGGGGAGATAATTATCACTGGAATGCAATGAGTTTTCTAAACCCTGAATTTTCTAAACCCGAAGAAATGGTAAATGACATTCATAAATTGAATGCGCATCTTCTTATATCCGTATGGTCATCTTTTGGTCCTGAAACGCCTCAATTTAAAGAAATGAAGGAAAAAAATATGCTGTTTGATTTTCAGACATGGCCGCAGTCTGGAAAAGAGGCATGGCCGCCAGATATGAATTTTCCTTCTGGTGTAAAGGTCTATGATGCCTACAATCCAGAAGCAAGAGATATTTATTGGAAACACTTAAATAAAGGATTATTTTCTTTAGGAATTGACGGTTGGTGGATGGACTCGACAGAACCTGACCATTTGGATTTTAGACCTGAAGATTTGGACGCTAAAACATTTTTAGGATCTTTTAGAAAAGTGAGAAACGCTTATCCGTTAATGGCAGTTGGCGGGGTTTACGATCATCAGCGCCAATTCTCATCGGCAAAAAGGGTTTTTATTTTAACACGTTCGGCTTTTGCAGGACAGCAGCGTTATGGAGCCAACACATGGTCTGGAGATGTTAATTCTTCTTGGGAAACCTTACGAAATCAAATTCCGGCAGGGTTAAATTTTTCTCTTTGCGGTATTCCATATTGGAATTCTGATATTGGCGGTTTCTTTGCTGGAAGCTACAATACCAATTCAAATGATGGTTCGGGTGCAAAAAATCAATCCTATCAGGAACTCTATATACGCTGGCTGCAATTTGGGGCTTTTACACCAATGATGCGTTCTCATGGTACTGATGTTCCAAGAGAGATTTATCAATTTGGAAAAAAAGGAGAACCTATTTATGATGCTATCGAAAAAACAATCAACCTGCGTTATATGCTGCTTCCTTATATTTATTCGAATGCATGGAAGGTTACAAAAGAGCATTCTAGTTTTATGCGTGCTTTAGTAATGGACTTTAAAGATGAAAAGGTTAAAGACATGAACAACGAATATCTGTTTGGACAATCGATTTTAGTAGCACCAGTTGTTAACGCGCAATATACTCCCGAAACAATTGTTAAAACAAACGAAGATACGGGATGGAATAAAAAAGAGAGAGATGAATCTGCAAAAAATGCTGTTGTAGATTTTAATGAGAAAAAAATAAAAAAAGTCTATCTGCCAGACGGAAGTCTATGGTATGACTTCTGGACAAACAAGAAGCACAGCGGAGGACAGGAGATTGATCAAGAAACTAAAATTGATCAGATTCCTTTGTATGTTAAAGCGGGCAGTATTATTCCTCTAGGACCAAAAGTTCAATATGTAGAGGAGAAGAAATGGGATGATCTTGAAATAAGAATCTACGAAGGAGCAGATGGTGAATTTACGCTTTATGAGGATGAAGGAGATAATTACAATTATGAAAACGGAAAGTATGCTACAATAACGTTTAAATGGAATGATTTAAAAAGAATCCTAACCATCAATAATCAGCAGGGATCGTTTTCTGAGATGATAAAGCAACGCAGATTTAAAATTATAAAAATATCTTCAGATCACTTGGAATCAGATGCATCTGCAAAGGAATTGGAAAAAACAATTAGTTACAACGGAAATCAAATTTCGATAAAGCTGTAAGGAATAATAAAATATCAAATCAGATAATTCAAAATTTTTTAAATTAAATATTATGAATAAAAGCACCCATAAAATTATAGTTTTCTGCTCTCTTATAATGATTTCTTTTCAAGGAATTGCCCAAAGTGATATTAAGCAAAAGCCGATAATCCAGACAAAATATACCGCTGATCCAGCCCCAATGGTTTACAAGGATACTGTTTTTTTATATACTTCTCATGATGAAGATGATGCGGAAGGTTTCAAAATGCTTGACTGGCTTTTGTATACTTCCACAGATATGGTAAACTGGACCGATAGGGGAGCTGTAGCCTCTTTAAAAGATTTCAGCTGGGCAAGACAAGACAACGGAGCTTGGGCCATTCAGACGATTGAGCGCAATGGCAAATTTTATCTGTATGCACCGATGCATGGAAATGGAATAGGGGTTTTAGTATCAGACAGTCCTTATGGGCCTTTTAAAGATCCATTGGGAAAACGATTAATAGATACTGATCATAAATGGAATGATATTGACCCATCTCCTTTTATAGACGATGATGGACAAGCCTATTTGTATTGGGGTAATCCGGATGTTTATTACGTAAAATTAAATAAGGATATGATCTCTTATTCGGGCGATGTTGTAAAAGAACCAACTAAACCGAAGAATTATCAGGAAGGCCCATGGATTTACAAAAGAAACAAACATTATTATATGTCTTATGCTTCAACCTGCTGTCCGGAAGGAATTGGATATGCTATGAGCAATTCTCCAACAGGACCGTGGGAATACAAGGGAATGGTCATAGAAGCCAGCGAAAAAACAAGAGGGAATCATCCGGGAATTATTGATTATAAAGGAAAATCGTATGTTTTTGGGCATAGTTATGATGTTATAAAAAGACAAACTTCTACATTTTATGAAAGACGCTCGGTGGATCTGGATGAAATCATTTATAATCCTGACGGAACGATAAAAACACTGTCGTATTTCTCCGTTGATGGACCTGCTGCTGTAGGAGATATTAATCCTTTTAGCCGTGTTGAAGCCGAAACAATTGCTTGGAGTAAAGGTGTGAAGTCAGACAAAAAGGATCAAAAAGGAGTTTTTATAACCCAGATTGACCATAATGATTACATAGAAGTTAAAGCAGTTAATTTTAAGAAATCACCAAAAGAATTTTTAGTAAATGCATCTTCTGTTTTGGGAGGTAGAATAGAAATACATCTAGATGATAAAGATGGAGCACTTTTAGGAGTGTGCGATATAAAAAATACAGGAAGCGCGAATAATTGGAAAGATTTTGCCTGTAAGGTTAAAAACGTAAAAGGTCTTCATAATGTCTTTTTTGTATTTAAGGGAGAAGGAAAATCCATGTTTAATTTAGACTGGTGGACTTTTAAATAATTTTTATTTCTAGTTTAAAAAGTAAAAAATAAGGAAAATGTCATATAAAATTTATGTAAAAAAATTAAGGTTTTTAGCAGCATTTAGCATTTCTGTATGCGGTTTTGCTCAAAACCCTATCGTACAGACTAGCTATACAGCAGATCCGGCGCCAATGGTTTACAATAATAAACTGTATTTGTATACTTCGCATGACGAAGACCATTCGACTTGGTTTACCATGAATGACTGGAAATTGTACACTACAGATGATATGGTAAACTGGACAGATCATGGAGCGGTATTATCGTATAAAGATTTTAGCTGGGCAAAAATGAATGCTTGGGCAATTCAATGCATAGAAAGAAAAGGCAGATTTTATTTGTATGCTCCAATTACAGATAATCAAGGGCGAAATGGGATTGGCGTAGCAGTTTCAGACAGTCCGTATGGGCCGTTTATAGATCCGTTAGGAAAACCTTTGGTGCAAAATAGTGACGCCGATATTGATCCGACTGTTTTTATCGACGATGATGGACAGGCTTATTTATTGTGGGGCAATCCGGTTTGCCATTATGTGAAATTAAATGAAGACATGATTTCTTATGCCGATGAGGTAAAGATATTTCCAAATACAATTGAATCGTTTGGAAAGCGTACCGGAAAAGAAGATCCGCGCAGACCTACCACTTACGAGGAAGGGCCGTGGCTTTATAAAAGAAACAGATTGTACTATCTGTTTTTTGCTGCCGGACCAATTTCTGAGCATATAGGATATTCTACAAGCAAAAGTCCGCTTGGGCCGTGGAAATATCAAGGAGTTGTAATGCCTACGCAGGGTGAAAGCTTTACCAATCATCCTGGGGTAATAGATTTTAAAGGAAAAACGTATTTCTTTTATCATAATGGCGCTTTGCCAGAAGGCAGCGGTTTTACCAGATCTGTGGCAGTTGAAGAACTGCAATTTAATTCTGACGGTAAAGTCAAAGAAATGAATATGACAGAAGGCATCAAAAAAGGAATCGCTACTCTGAATCCGTATGCTAAGTCAGAAGCAGAAACGATAGCTTGGTCTAAAGATGTAAAATCAATGCAGAATAAAGAAGTAGGCGTCTTCATAACTGCTATGAAAAACAATGCCTTCACGAAAGTGAAAGATGTTGATTTTCGTGAATCGGGCGCTTCAAAATTTACAGCTCGCGTAGGTACTACGCACAATGGAAATGTATCAATGGAAATTAGACTTGATAGTCTGGAGGGAGAATTGATAGGAACAGTAAAAGTTCCTATGACGGGAGGAAATGATAGGTGGGCTCTGGTTACAGCAGATATCAAAAAGGTTTCTGGAGTGCACGATCTTTATTTTATATACAAAGGCAATGCCGCTGAAAAAATCATGTATTTTGATTATTGGATGTTTTCGAAATAGCATTTTTAGCTAACCCTACTTCAGTAAAAAGAGTTTAATCATTACAAAAAGAAAAATCTTCAAAGGTTATGAATCTTAAAAAAATAATATTTTTATGTTTAGTTAGTTTCTTTAAACTAAACGCCCAATCAGTGGTAAAAAGTCCGGACGGAAAACTTGCGGTGTCGGTTTCTGCAGATAATGGAATGCCCCAGTATAGCGTAACATACAATGAAAAAACATTTATAGAAAAATCGCCATTAGGCTTAAAAACGAATGCGGGAGATTTTAGCTCCGGACTGGCTTTGCAGGCGAATAGCGTCCAAAACAAAGTTGACGAATCGTATCAGCTGCGCAACATCAAAAAAAGCAGCGTGCATTATACGGCCAACGAAGCTGTTTTTTCATTCACAAAAGAGGGCAGGCCGGCTCTAGATGTGATTTTTAGGGTGAGCAATAATAATCTGGCATTCAAGTATAAAGCATATCCGCAGAAAGAAACGCTTTCGTGCGTGGTTCAGGAAGAGGCTTCGGGATTTCTGATGCCAAGCGGAGCCACTACATTTCTATGTCCGCAAAGCAATCCGATGACCGGATTTGCGAGAACAGGTCCTAGTTATGAAACTTCGTATATGTTAGATGATGCCGTTGGAAAAAATGGCTGGGGAAATGGATACACTTTTCCATGCCTGTTTAAAGTAAACGGCGGATGGGTCCTGATTTCTGAAACAGGAGTAGACGGCGGCTATTGTGCCAGCCGCTTGATAGGACATGAGAACGGATTGTATTCCATTGGATTTCCGATGCCGGGAGAAAATAACGGAAACGGAACAGCTTCGCCGGGAATCCCGCTTCCGGGAGAAACGCCATGGCGCACCATTACAATTGGAGAAACCCTTGCTCCGATAGTGGAGACCACAATTCCGTTTGACTTGGTTAAGCCAAAATATGAGGCCTCTAAAGAATACCAGTACACAAAAGGCACTTGGAGCTGGATTATCAAAATGGATAATAACACCACTTTTCCTGTTCAAAAGCAATATATTGACTTCAGCGCTTTAATGGGATATGAAACCATTTTAGTCGATGCGCTTTGGGATACGCAGATAGGCCGAGATAAAATAGAAGAATTAGCGGCGTACGGCGCTCAGAAAGGCGTTGGGCTTTATTTGTGGTACAATTCAAACGGGTATTGGAATGATGCTCCGCAAGGCCCGAGAGGATTGATGGATAATGCGGCCATCAGACGAAAAGAAATGGCATGGATGAAAAGCATCGGAATCAAGGGAATTAAAGTGGACTTTTTTGGCGGCGATAAGCAGGTGACCATGAAACTCTATGAAGATATTCTGACGGATGCCAATGAATTTGGAATAATGGCTGTTTTCCATGGCTGCACATTGCCTCGAGGCTGGGAACGCATGTATCCGAATTACGCCTCCAGCGAAGCGGTTCTGGCAAGCGAGAATCTGCATTTCGGACAGCAGAGCTGCGATAATGAAGCTGTAAATGCGGCGACGCATACTTTTATCAGAAATGCGGTGGGAAGCATGGATTTTGGCGGAAGCGCTTTGAACAAATTCTACAATAGCGATAACATTCCCAACAAAGGCTCTAAAAGAATGACTTCAGATGTTTTTGCTTTAGCCGCTTCAGTGCTTTTTCAGAGCGGAGTGCAGCATTTTGCTTTGGCGCCTAACAATTTATATGATGCTCCGGACTGGGCCATAAAATTTATGAAAGAAGTGCCAACGGTCTGGGATGAGGTCCGCTTTCTGGAAGGATATCCAGGCAAATATGCTGTGCTGGCCAGAAGAAAAGGGGCAAAGTGGTATATCGCGGGAATTAATGCTGAAGATAAGCTGTTAAAGATAAAGTTAAAACTAGAAATGCTTAATTCTGGAACGACGGTAAATTACTACGCAGATGACGATCAGTTAAACGGAAAAGTAAGTAAATTGATAGTAGGCAAAAACAAAGAAGTTGAAATAAAAATACCTAAAAATGGAGGTATAGTAATAACAGATTAAAACGTTTTACTGATCCATTCTTATATAAGCCAGCTTATTGGTTAAGCTGGCTTTTTCTTTCCAAATAGTATCCATGTTTTTTGATGTGCTGTAATTATTACAATCGGTTGTTTTTTTGCTTCTAAATTTACTTCCTATTGAATCTATTACGCTTCAATTTGGGGCTAATGTGCTGATTATATGAATATATTGTGGTAATATGCTTACAATACAGAACTGTTTATAGTATTAAGTGTAAAATACACAATTGTTAATAATTTTGAGGATTAGCTGAAAAACCAATATTGTTTCTAGTTGAAATTGTTTTTAAAATATTAAATAATCAATAAATTACGTTAAAAAGTATTTAATGTATTATTATTTATGTGTTTTTTTACGGAATAATCAGTATAATTTCAAACAATCGGTTGTGTAATTCATTTTTTTCTATATTTTTGTTAACATAAAATTCACATTCATTTCTCAAAAACAAACCGAAGATTTCATTAATCAAATAATGGAGTCAGATGAACTATAAAAAACTTACTAACCAACCTTTTAAACCACAAAATAATGACTCACAATTCGACATGAAGCAATGATGATTATAAGCAGTTATCTATGGTTCGACAGGATAAGTTTTTCCTTGTATTCCTACTGCTTATCAATTTGAGAAGAGATAAATAAATAATTAGTTCAAACATCTTAATTAATATGAGAATAAAATTACGTGAAATTTTTATTGGCATGAAGTATCTGCCTTTAGGAGTTTTGTTTCAGTTTTTGTTTACAGGTGCATTGCAGGCTGCTGAGAAGGCGAAACCTTTGGAAAAAGCAGTATTCCAGACTAATCAAGAAATTATAATAACAGGACGAGTAACCTCTGCCAATGACCATTTGGGAATTCCAGGAGTAAATGTTGCCGTAAAAAACGTGCCGAATGCGATTGCTGTTACTGACATAGATGGTAAATACGTTATAAAAGTTCCGTCGTCAAAATCGATTTTAGTTTTTACAAGCGTAGGGTTTAAACCGTTGGAGATAGCCGTAGAAGGTAAGTCTGAAATTAATGCAGAAATGAAGCAAGATCAGACCGATTTGGGAGAAGTGATTATTGTGGGATACGGAAAACAGAAAAAAGCAAGTTTGGTTGCCTCCATTGCACAGGTTTCTGGTAAAACGCTAGAACGTGCAGGAGGGGTTAACAGTATTGGTGCTGCTTTGACAGGGAATGTTCCCGGGTTAATTACTTCTGCTAGTACTGGTATGCCAGGTGAAGAAGATCCGCAGCTTTTTATTCGTGGAGCTAGTACTTGGAACAATGCACAGCCGCTTATTTTAGTAGATGGGGTAGAAAGATCAATGAATAGTGTCGAAATCACTTCTGTAGAATCTGTTTCGGTTTTAAAGGATGCTTCTGCTACTGCGGTTTACGGAGTGAGAGGGGCTAATGGTGTAATTCTTATTACGACCAAACGAGGCCGTTCTGGTGCTGCGCTTATCAGAACCACTGTTAATACTACGGTAAAAGTGCCTTCAGAACTTCCTGCCAAACTGGATGCTTACGATGCGCTTATGGTTAAAAACAGGGCTATTGAATACGAATTGGCGTTGAGCCCTTCAAGCTGGAACGATTATCTGCCACAGGCTATAATTGATAAATACAGATATCCCGCCAATACTGCTGAAGCTGAACGTTATCCGAATGTTGACTGGCAGAAAACGCTTTTTAAAGATTATGCAATGTCTTACAATGCAAGTTTAAATGTAAGCGGAGGAACCAAATATGTGAAGTATTTTGCCAGTGCCGATTTTGTAAGCGAAGGAGATCTTTTTAAAAAATACAACAATAATAGAGGATATGATGCGGGATACGGTTATAACCGTTTAAATGTTAGAAGCAATTTAGATTTTCAGATTACGCCAAGCACTGTTTTTAAAGTTGGACTTGCGGGTTCTCATGGTGTTAAGAAAAGCCCTTGGGGAGCTTCGGGAAGCGAGTATCCAATGTGGGATGCGGCTTATTCGACAGCTCCAGATGTGTTCCTGCCTTTCTATGCTGACGGTTCTTGGGGGTATTACGCGCCTAATCAAGGTAAAGCTTCTAACTCTGTGCTGAATTTAGCGATAAGCGGGGTGCAGTATGTAACCAATACAAAGTTAAATACCGATTTTACGCTGGAGCAAAACTTAGACAAAGTAGTCAAAGGGCTTAGTTTTAAAGGAATGATCGCTCTTGATAATACTTTTGTGGAGAATAACAGAGGGGTAAATGATTTATATAATGATGTACAGCAGAAATGGATAGATCCAAACACTGGATTGGTGCTTTACAAAAATAGTTTTGACTTTAATAACCGATTTGATTTTCAAGAAGGGGTTAAGTGGTCGCCTAGTGCAGGTACTGTAAATGATGGGGCTTCAGTTCGTAACCTTTTCTATCAGCTTCAGTTAAATTATCATACCAAAATTGCCCAGAAACATGACATTGGTGCTTTGGGGCTTTTTAACAGATATCAGACTGCGACAGGAAGTGAAATTCCGCACTTCAGAGAAGATTGGGTTTTCCGTACCACTTATAACTACGCCGACAAATATTTTATCGAATATAATGGAGCCTACAATGGATCGGAGAAATTTGATAAAGAAAACCGTTTTGCATTTTTCTCTTCCGGTGGGGTAAGCTGGATCGTTACCAAAGAAAATTTCATGAAAGGAACAGCATCATTTCTGGATTTGTTAAAATTGCGTGCCACTTATGGAGAGATTGGTGATGACAACGTTAATGGAAGATGGCTGTATATGTCGCAGTGGGCTTATGGAGGCAATGCGCTGATGGGAGTGACAGGCGAAGCTGCAGAACAGAGTCCGTACACTTGGTATAAGGAAGCTTCTGTGGGTAATCCTGATGTTCACTGGGAAGTAGCTAAAAAGAGTGATATTGGGGTTGACTTTGGTTTTTTCAAAGGATTGGTTTCAGGAACTTTTGATTGGTATAGTGAAGACCGTAGAGATATCTTATTGGACGGCCTTAGAAGAGCAATACCTTCTTATTATGGTGCAGTGGCCCCTGTTGCCAACCTTGGACAGGTTCAGAATAGAGGTTATGAGCTTGAGCTTAAATTTAATTATACTTTTGGGAGTGGCCTGAATCTTTGGTTGAACACCAGCATTACGCATGCCAAGAACAAAATCATAAGTGCCGATAATCCTGAGTTGCTGCCAGATTACCAAAAAGGAGAAGGAAAAGCAATTGGACAGAGTTACTCGTATGTTAGCAATGGCTTCTACAATACATGGGATGAATTATACGCCAGCACTATTCATAGCACAAATGATGGACAAAAATTACCAGGCAATTATAATATCCTGGACTTTAATGCAGATGGTGTTATAGATGCGAAGGATAATATTCCGTTCGGATATTCTGGGACACCGCAAAATACATACAACACCACTTTTGGAGTAAACTGGAAAGGTTTCAGTGCATTTGTTCAGTTTTACGGTGTAAGCAATGTTACCAGACAAGTCGTTTTAACCAGTCTGTCTGAACAGAATCACGTGGTTTACGATCAAGGATCTTATTGGTCAGCTGATAATACAAATGCCGATTCTCCAATGCCTCGCTGGCTATCTACTGCAAGCAGTTTTAATAATGGAAGCAGATACATGTACGATGCCTCATACTTGCGTCTAAAGAACGCTGAGATTGCCTATACATTTGACGGAAAATCAAAATGGGTAAAATCTGCAGGTCTGCAAAGCATTCGAGTATATATCAACGGAAACAACTTATATCTATGGTCAAAAATGCCAGATGATAGAGAATCTAATTTTGCAGGAACAGGGTGGGCGTCACAAGGAGCGTATCCAACTGTAAAGCGATTTAATCTGGGAGCCAATATTATATTTTAAACTGAGAATTATGAAAAAATATATAAACACTATAGTAAAGTACAGCATTGTTTTAAGTGCGCTTTTAATTTCGGGATCCTGTGAGGATTATCTTGAAAAATCATCAGATTCTGATATTTCGTCAGAAGAGGCATTCAAAAATTTTGAAAATTTTCAAGGCTTTACAGAAGAATTGTACCATTGCATTCCTGATTTTACAAATGCCTATTGGACAAATTCATGGAATTGGGGAGAAGATGAAATTCAGTCTACAGCTCGTGATTTTCATTTTGTATGCAAAATTGATAAAGGAGATTTCTGGGGATGGCAGACTGAATTTGACGGATGGCAGGCAGGCTGGATGAACAGAAGAAATGTGAGCACAAATAGCGACCGTTTTGCTAAAGATTTGTGGACATTAGGATGGGCAGGAATACGTAAAGCTAATATAGGACTGGCCAACATTGATAAAATGACCGAATATACAGAGGAAGAAAGGAAAATGATAAAAGGACAGCTTTTATTTTTTAGAGGCTGGTTTCACTTTCAATTCATGCAGTATTTTGGAGGGCTTCCCTATATTGATCAAGTGCTTCCTAGTGATAAGCCCTTAAAATTGCCAAGACTTACCTATCAGGAATGTGCAGATAAAGCAGGAAGCGATTTTAGAGAAGCTGCCGATTTACTGCCGGTGAATTGGGATGATACTACCATTGGAAAAAGAACTTTAGGAAAAAATGATCTGCGCATTAATAAAATAATGGCTCTTGGATATTTAGGAAAAAATTATCTATGGGCAGGAAGTCCGTTAATGAATAAGGTGTCTACCGGTAATGCTGGTTATGATGCCGAATACTGTAAAAAAGCGGCAAAAGCTTTTGGTGAACTTTTGACTATAACAGAAAGCGGCGCATCTCAGTATAAATTGGTTCCATTCAGCAAATACAGTGATAATTTTTATACAACAGGAGGTAACTGGAGAATGCCTGGATCAACAGAAGCGATTTTTAGAGGACCTTATTTTGGTGCAAACGGATCGAATTGGGGAACTTCAAAACAATATCAGCCAGCTCCCCAAATTTGTGATGGCGATGTGAAGTTTTTGCCAACAGCAAATTATGTTGACAATTACGGAATGGCAAATGGAATGCCGATTAAAGATATTACGAAAGCTGATCCAGAATCTGGATATGATCCGCAATATCCTTGGAAAGGAAGAGACCCGCGTTTTTATAATGATATTGTATTTGATGGCGTAAAATGTGTTACAGGATCTATGCCTGCAAACGAAGAGCAAAACAGATATGCCAATCTTTATACTGATGGAAGCTATAGAAATATAAGCTCAGGCAGCAGAACAGGATATTTGCTGTATAAATTCATTCCAAGAACAGCCAATAAATTTGATGATGGTTTTGGGTACGGAAACAATCTTAATATCCACCTTCCATGGATGCGTCTGTCAGACATCTATATCATGTATGCAGAAGCAGCCGCGGTAGGTTACGGCGGTGCAGCAGGAAAAGATCCGCAATTTTCAAAAACAGCTGTTGATGCTATAAATGTGATCCGCGACAGAGCTGGCGTTGGCCATGTTGCAGCTGTATTTACAGGTGGTTTAGATGCGTTTATTGGAGAAGTAAGACGTGAACGCGCAGTTGAATTGAGTTTTGAAGGACACCGTTTTAACGACTTGCGCCGCTGGATGCTTTTAATTGATAGTCCGTATACTTTGAAAAAGTCAATTGAATTTGATAGAGCAGGTCCATTAGATGTAGATAATCCAAGCCAGAATAAAGTGCTTAATATTCGCGAGGTGGTAATATTGGAGCGAAAATTTTCTGAAAAACATTATTGGCTGCCATTAAAAAATGCAGACGTAAATATGTATATGGAGTTTTCACAGAATCCAGGATGGTAGTTCATAGACTATTTTAATAAACTAAAAAAAATATAGAATAATGAAATTTATACAGCTTAAAATAGTGCTATGTTTTGCAGTATTAACTTTGTTACCTGCTAAAATCCTTGCACAAAATAATCAAAAAATAAATTTAACAGGGATTATAACTGGAGCAGAAGGAAAGCCTCTTGAAAATGCGACTTTAGTAAGCAGTTCGGATAATGTTTCGGTAACGACAGATGCTACAGGGAGCTATTCGATTACAGTAACGCCAGATGCCGATTTAGTAGTGCAGGCGCCGGGATATCAATCACTTTCCGTTAAAGCTTCTACCGGAATAGACGATTTAAGTCTTAATCGCATTGCGGCAGACCAAGTGCAGATTGCTTTTAAGAAGGAAGATGCTCAGAATTTGATGGGAGGCGTTTCGTATATAAATGTGCCTCAAATAATAGATAAAAATTATACGACTTACAGTCTTGACGGGGTTCAGGCTCTTGTGGGAGGTTATAATGGAAGTATATGGGGCATGGGAGGCGATTTAGTGCTGGTAGATGGCTTTCCAAGGCCGGCCAATTCAATACTTACTACTGAAATAGATCAGATTACTTTTTTGAAAGGAGCATCTGCCGTGGCGCTTTACGGAAGCCGCGCCGCTAAAGGGGTGATTTATATTACAACTAAAAAAGGCAAAATTCAAAAACAGCAGATTACATCAAGACTGGATAATGGCGTGTTTATTCCCAAGAGCCTTCCTAAATATTTGGGATCAGCAGAATACATGCAGTATTACAATCAAGCGAGAGTTAATGATGGTTTAGATCCTTTATATTCAGATGAAACAATCTATAATTTTGCTTCGGGGAAAAATCCGTACCGATATCCGAATGTTAATTATTATGCACCTGAATACATAAAGAAATTTTATTTTAATTACGATGCCAATGTCGAAATTACCGGTGGTAATAAAGTGGCCAGATATTTTACAAATGTCAATTTTCTATCGCAACAGGATCCTTTGCAAGATTTTGGTGAAGCGGCACATAATAACATGAATAGATTTAATATTAGAGGTAATGTAGACCTTAGCATTAATGATCGAATTTCTGCAACTATAGGCGCTAATGCCATTTATTCAAACACAAGAGGAGTGAATACAGACTATTGGCAAAATGCGGCAACTTTAAGACCGCATCTGTTCAGCCCTTTATTGCCAATTAGCATGATTGAGCCAAATGATAAGGCAACATTGGCTCTTGCTAACAGCAGTAATTATATAATAGACAATCAATATCTTTTGGGCGGTACGCAGCTTAATCCGACAAATCCGTTTGCAGCAATTTATGCCGGAGGATATAATACCTTCACAAGCCGTCAGTTCCAATTTAATACTGGCGTTGATGTGAAGTTGGGAGATTTATTGGAAGGTCTTTCATTTCACACTGATTTTGCTGTAGATTATGCTACCTCTTATACTCAGTCGTATAATAATTCGTATGCTACTTATGAGGCAACTTGGAATACTTACGCAGGATTTGATCAGATAACATCTTTGACAAAATACGGAAAAGATGCAAAATCTGGAGTGCAGAACATTAGCAATAGTGCTTTTGATCAGACAGTGGCTTTCTCAGGACAGTTTAATTATGTGAAAAAAATAAAAGAGCAGCATAATGTATCAGCTATGCTGACAGCTTCAGGATTTCAGCAATCACGATCTGAAGTGTATCATAAAACCAGTAATGCTAATTTGGGGTTGAACTTAGGGTATAATTTCAATCAAAAATATTTTGCAGAATTCAATGGTGTATATGTCCACTCAGCAAAATTTGCTGAAGGAAACCGAGGGGCATTTTCTCCAACGATGTCTGTTGGATGGAAATTATCAGAAGAAGAGTTCATGAAGAGTGTAAGCGCGATCGATTATCTTAAATTGACAGCTTCGGGAGGTGTTTTAAATACCGATCTAGACGTAAACAGCTATTATTTATATCAGAGCATCTATACTCAGACAGATGGTGCTTGGTTTAGCTGGAGAGATGGTGCGCTTAACAGAAGTACAGACTCAAGAAGAGGTGAAAATTTAGACCTTACTTTCGCACAAAGAAAAGAGATAAGCTTTGGTCTAGAAGGTTCGTTCTTCGAGAAATTAATAACATTGAACAGTAATTTTTTCATTAATAAATTCGAAGGAAATGTTATTCAGGCTGCAAGTTTATATCCTATCTATTATACGACAGGCTGGCCAAACACTTCGTTTATTCCTTACATCAATTACAATGATGATAAACGTACAGGATTTGATTTCGATTTGAGATTTAACAAAAAGGTCGGAACTGTAGATTTAGCGCTTGGCTTTACAGGAACTTATTTAAATACTGAAGCTTCAAAACGTGCAGAGCTTTATGAAGACTCTTATCAAAACAGGCAAGGCAAACCTTTGGATGCTTTATGGGGACTTAAAAATGATGGTTTTTTTAGAGACGCAAATGATATTCAAAACTCGCCTTCACAAACTTTTGGACAGGTTAAACCAGGTGATATTAAATATAAAGACCAGAATGGCGATGGTATAATTGATGTGAAAGATGAGGTTTATTTGGGTAAAGCAGGATGGAACGGAGCTCCGTTTACTTATGGGGTTAACTTTACTGCTAAGTGGAACAACTTTACATTCTTTACAATAGTTACAGGCCAGACTGGTGCTTACGGCATGAAAAATAACTCTTACTATTGGATAGATGGAGAAGATAAATATTCTGTAAATGTTCGCAACAGCTGGACAGAAGAAACAAAAGATACTGCTGCTTTCCCTCGATTAACGTCATTGAATAGCGATAATAATTACCGCTCATCAGATTTCTGGATTTACAGCACCAATAGGATTGATCTTTCTAAGGTTCAAATTACATACGATTTTCCAAAAAAAGCGCTGAGTCAGACTTTCTTTAATGGTTTAAGTGTTTATGCGCTAGGAGCCAATCTTGCGACCATAGCAAAAGAAAGAGAATATATGGAATTGAACATAGGCAGTGCTCCGCAAACCAGATATTTCAATCTAGGTCTTAAAGCATTATTTTAAATTTTAGAAACACTTAATTTAATTAATATGAAAAAAATAAAACTATTAACTTTTATATCAATTGTGTTTGTTTTTTGCAGCTGTGATGACTTGATTGAGCCTGCCATAGAAAATAACAGGGGATTGAAAGATATGTACGCGGAAGCAGAATATGCTCAGGGAATTCTTTTAAATGCTTATACTAGACTTCCCGGAAATTCTTGGTCCTTTAACGATGTGGCGACAGATGACGCCGTTACCAACGATATCAATAGCAACTATCTTAAAGTGGCAACAGGACAGTGGACTGCCAATTTTAATCCATTAGACCAATGGACAAATTCAAAAAGCGCTATTCAATATCTAAACATATTTCTTGCGGAAGCCGATAAGGTAAAATGGGCAAAGGATGATAATGTAAGCGTATTGTTTAGAAATCGGCTAAAAGGCGAAGCTTACGGTCTGCGTGCACTTTATATGTACTACTTATTGCAGGCACATGCAGGTGTTGCAGCAAATGGTGAGTTATTGGGAGTTCCGGTTTTATTAGAGCCTCAAACTTCAACTTCAAACTTCAATGTTGGCCGCAGCTCATTTGAGGATTGCATGAAACAATTGTACGCTGACGTTGCAAAGGCTGTTGAATTGCTTCCGTTAGATTTTGAAGATGCTGCAACTCTGCCTCCTGGGTATGATAATTTAGCAGATTATAATCGTGTTTTTGGGCAGTACGCTAGACAAAGAATGTCTTCTAGAATTGCACAAGTGGTAAGAGCTCAAGCGGCTTTATTGGCAGCGAGTCCAGCATTTAGTTCTGGAAGCACTACTGCTTGGGAAAGCGCAGCTAAATATGCAGGGGAATTATTAAATCTGAATGGCGGCATTGCAGGTATCGATCCGAACGGTTTAAACTGGTACAATAATGCGGCTGAATTGAGCAGTTTAGGTGGAGGAGTAAATCCTAAAGAAGTAATCTGGAGATCGGATATTGCAGAAAGCAACACTTTAGAAAGCGATAATTTTCCGCCGACACTTTTTGGAAAAGGGCGTGTTAATCCAACTCAAAATTTAGTGGATGCTTTTCCTATGGCGAATGGATATCCTATTGCAAATCCGGCCAGCAATTATAATGCTGCCAATCCGTATGCCAATCGTGATCCGCGTTTGCAGAAATTTATTTTAGTCAATCAGGCTACAGCGGGTGTAAACAATACTGTTATTACTACAGCAAGCGACGGAAGCACAAATGACGCGCTGAACAAAGTAGGTACATCGACGCGAACAGGCTATTATATGAAAAAATTATTGCGTCAGGATGTTAACTTAAATCCAAATGCAGTCAATAATCAAAGACACTATAAGCCTCGCATGAGATATACAGAGCTGTATTTGATTTACGCTGAAGCGGCAAATGAGGCATGGGGGCCATTGGCTAGTGGTTCTGCAGGATTTTCGGCTTACGACGTAATTCAGGCACTAAGAAAAAGAGCAGGAATAAGCCAGCCCGATTTGTATTTGGAATCTATTAAATCAGACCAGTCTGCGATGCGTAATTTGATTAGAAACGAGCGCCGATTGGAATTATGTTTTGAAGGTTTTAGATTTTGGGATTTGCGCAGATGGAATTTAAACTTAACCAGCGCAGCAGAAGGAATGAAAATTCAAGGAGGTGCCTATCAAAAAATTACTGTGGAAAATAGACTTTTTCAAGAGTATATGAATTATGGTCCGATACCATATTCTGAAGTTCTTAAGTTTAACGCTCTCATTCAGAACAAAGGATGGTAGAATTATTTCTATCTAAAATGTCTATTATATAAATGTATAAAAAAATGAAAAACAAGATATTTTTAATGGCCGCGGTTCTCTTTGGCTTATTGGCAGCATGCACTAACGATGATCAAAATTTTGATGATTATGAATATTCAGCAGTTTATTTTGCTTATCAGTTTCCTGTTAGAACCATAACTTTAGGAGAAGATATATTTGATACATCGCTAGATAATGCGCATAAATGTAAAATTATGGGAACTTTAGGCGGGGTTTATGAGAATAATAAAGACGTAACAATTGATGTTTCGGTTGCCAATTCTCTAACATCGAATCTTTTATTTAAGAGCGGAGGCGATCAGATTGTTGCCATGCCTTCAAATTACTACACACTTTTGAGCGATAAAATTGTTATCCCGAAAGGTCAGATTTCTGGAGGAGTCGAAGTGCAGTTGACAGATGCTTTCTTTGCGGATCCTCTTGCCATAAAAAAGACCTATGTTATTCCGCTTCAAATGACAAAAGTTATGAATGCGGATTCTATTTTGTCAGGAAAAGCATTAGTTGCAAATCCATTAAGACCCTTAGCTTCCGATTGGAGTGTAGCTCCCAAAGACTATGTTTTTTACGCGATTAAATATGTAAATCCTTGGGACGGATTTTATTTAAGAAGAGGTAAAGACACTTTTGTTGGAAATAACGGAAACACTGCGCTTAATAGAGTAGTAAGCCGTCACAGCCAATATGTTGAGAAAGATCAGGTTAACAGGATAAATACCTTGTCAATGAAGACTATAGATTTTCCTGTTACTATTAAAGATAATACGGGAGCCAATATTAATTTCAATCTGGTGCTCACATTTGACGATAATAATGGGTGTACTGTTTCTGGAAACAATAGTGCTCAGTTTACAGCAACTGGCACAGGTAAATTTGTGAAAAGAGGGGAAAAAAACAGCTGGGGAAGCAAGGATCGCGATGCGCTTTATTTGGATTATAAAGTGAATTTTCAAGATTTTAGCCTAACAACCCAAGACACATTAGTGCTTCGTGATAGAGGCGTAACTGCAGAATTATTTACGCCAGTTGCCAAATAATTGAAATTATTAAAAGTATAAATTTAAACGATATGAATAAATTATATAAAATGGCGATGCTGTTCTGCACTGCTGCAGCAGTCTGGTCCTGTGCAAATGATAGTGTTTTAGATTTTGAATATGCCAAACCTGAGTCCATTGCCAATCAGGAGAAAATAGATGCCTATAAAGATTTAAAAACCTATGTTGGCAGATCGGGCAATCCAGATTTTAAATTAGGTGCCGGAATTTCATTATCAGAGTATGTTTCAGGTGGAATTGTCAAAAGGCTTGTAGATCGAAATTTTGACGAAATCACCATGGGGTACGAAATGAAGCATGGGGCAGTAGTTAAAAATGACGGCACGTTTGACTTCTCTGGAATAGATAAACTGCTGGCAGCCACTCAGCAATCTGGAGTGACGCTATTTGGGCATACTTTATGCTGGCATGCCAATCAAAATGCAGCTTACTTAAAGGGCCTTATTGCTCCTGTAATCATTCCATCAACAGGAGGACCAAGTTGGGATCTTGTAACAGGCAATGATTTTGAATCAGATAACACATCCAATTATCAGGTTAATTCAAATGTAACCATGGCATATACTGCAGCTGGCGAAGGTGCAAACGGAGTAGGCAGAGCGCTTAAATTAACCAATGCTGCAGTTCGTGCGAACGACTGGGAGGCACAGCTGTTTATAAAATTTTCTCCAGCTGTTCAGGCAGGTGAAAAATACCAGTTGTCAATGGATATCCGTTCAGATGTAAATGCTTCTTATCCTACGCAGGCACATGTAACGCCAGGAGCCTATAAGCACTGGGATTTTTTCGGAACAATTTCTTCAACGCCAACTTGGACAACCTATACAAAAGAAATTACCGTTTCGGCAGAGCAGGCAACTTGTGGAGTAATTGCTTTCAATCTTGGAAAAACGGCTACCAATTACTATTTTGATAATATTACATTAAAGAAGTACAATTCAACAGGAGGAAGCACAATCATTGAGAAGACTCCAGAAGAGAAGAAAAATATCATTAATGAAAGTCTGGAGAAATGGATCTCAGAAATGATGAAAAAATGTGCTCCTGCCGTAAAAGCTTGGGATGTGGTTAATGAGCCGATGGATGACGGCAAACCTTACGAATTAAAAACAGGTATTGGAAAAACTTTGGCCGCAGACGAATTTTTCTGGCAGGATTATTTAGGTAAGGATTATGCGGTAGAGGCATTTAGATTGGCAAGAAAATATGGTAATCCTACTGATAAATTATTTGTAAATGACTATAATCTTGAATATAATTTGGACAAATGCAAAGGGCTTATTACGTATGTAGAGTATATTGAAAGTAAAGGACAGAAAGTTGATGGGATTGCAACACAGATGCATATTAGCATTAATTCGAATAAAGAAAATATTGCAGCAATGTTTCAATTATTGGCGGCAACAGGCAAGCTTATTAAAGTTTCAGAATTGGATATTGCTGTAGGAACTGCAGATGTGACCGAAACTATGCTTCAAAAACAAGCTGAAATGTATAAATATGTTGTAGATATGTATTCAAAATATATTCCAGCCAAACAAAGATATGGCATTACGGTTTGGGGAGTTAGCGACAGCAAAAAAGATTCTTCTTGGCTTCCTGGCGAAAAACAAGCTTTATGGGATATCCAGTTTACCCGTAAACCAGCCTATGCACGATTTGCAGATGGATTAAATGAAATGAAGTAAAGTAAATATATTTTTAAGTGTTTTTTGTAGCCCGATGCAATAGCATCGGGCTTTTTTATTGAATAGGTTTTGTTAGTTTAAAAAAGCGGCTAATTTTTTAACAACCGATTGTTATTTTGGCTTTTTCTAGCCTTTTTTAAATCAATATCAGTATAAGATAAATTGCAAAACCGATCATTTTAACTGATTTTAGTAAATTTTTACTGATATTTTATAGGTTTTTAAAGATTTTACGCTCTTTTTTCAATATTGTATTTTTTATAGAAAGTCGGTCAGTTAGCTACTGAATTATAATTATTTATTTAATAATTATTTTTAAAATGAATAATTATTAAATTTTTTAAGATAAAAATATTTTTAATGTTTTTATTTGTGTTATTTTTTGAGTTTTTTTTAAATAAATTATTAAGCAACCGATTGTTTTACGAGTTGTTTTTTTATATTTGTGATGATATGTTGTTTGTAAAATTGATTCATATTTAAATAGTCTTTTTTATAAAAAAGATTTTAAGCATAAACGGAATAAAAGAATACATATGAACCTTTACTGATTAAAAAAACAAAAACCATTAACTATTTAAACCAAACAAAAAACAATTAATATGAAGTTAAAACTCAAAATTGCACTAATCGGACTGCTGTTAGTTGGCAGTCATAACATAATGGCACAATCAAAGACCATTCATGGCGTGATTACCGACCCTTCGGGATTTCCGTTGCCGGGTGCCAGTATTAATGTAGTAGGTACGCAAAATAGCGCATCGACAGATTTTGACGGTAAATACTCTTTAAAAGGAGTTAATCCTACCGATAAAATAACGTATTCTTATGTTGGTTTAGTTTCACAGACTATTACTGTAGGCGAAAGAAGCTCAATCAATGTGACTCTTGTTCAAAACACGCAAAATTTAAATGAAGTTGTAGTAGCCTATGGTACTCAAAAGAGAGCTAAGGTTACAGGAGCGATTTCTACGGTAAGTTCAAAAGATATTGCCGCAGTGCCTATTACCAATGCTGAATCTGCTTTACAAGGACGTGCTGCAGGGGTTACAGTGGTAAATGGCGCGCCGGGTTCTAATCCTACAGTGAGCATTCGTGGTCTGGCAACAATGGGAAACAGTGCTCCTTTATATGTGATTGACGGAGTTTTAACTGGGAATCTTTCTGGATTAAGCCCTAATGACATTGAGAGCATCTCGGTTTTGAAAGATGCTTCTACAACCGCTTTATACGGTTCTAAAGCTTTTAATGGCGTTGTTATGGTGACCACCAAAAAAGGTAAAAAAGGCCCAGGCCAATTAAACTTTAGCACTTACGTTGGCGGACAGGAAGTGACAAAACGATATAGTGTTTTAAATACGCAGCAATATTTGCAGTACGCTAAAGATTTAGGAAGCGATTTAACAGCAAGAGCGGCAGAGTTTGGAAATATCAATACCAACTGGCAGGACCAGATTTTTCAAACAGGAGTTATGCAGGATTACAACCTGAGCTTTTCAAATGGTACAGAGACTTCAACAGGGCGTTATTCTGCAGAATATATGAAACAGGATGGAGCTATTATCAATACGGGTTTCGAACGTTATTCTTTTAGAGCCAATAATACGCAGGATATTGGTAAACTAAAAATAGGAAGCAACATGGGGGTTTCTTTTAGCACGATTAATCCAGAGCGCAGCTCAGGAGGAAGAACTTTACTTGAGCATGCCATTAAAATGGCTCCATATTTCCCAATTTATAATGAAAACAGTTTAGGCGGTTATCAAGGGCCTAGCGCCATTGATGGAAATGATGCTGAAAACCCAGTGCGTGTTGCTAACTTAGGGTATCAAAAAATTAACAACCTGTCTATTATCGGAAATATTTATGCAGAATTGGAAATCTACAAAGGGTTGAAATTCAGATCGCAAGTTTCTTTAGATTACTTTACAAGTAAAGATCATACTTTCATTCCAAGTTTTCAAGATGGTTCTTACCATAAACAAGCATTTTCTTCTACTAACGAAACAAATTCTCAAGGGCAAACTATCGTTTTCGATAATAGTTTAACGTATAAAACAACGATTGCTCAAAAGCACAACCTTGAAGTATTGGGAGTTATTACTAAAATTGACGGCAAAGGACAAAGTTTAGCAGCAGGTAGCAAATACTACATTTCAAATGAAATTGATCAGTTAAGATATAATGAGGGGAGTTTAGGGTCTTCTAATTATGAAGAAAAAAACTTAGGATATATTGCTCGCATCAATTATGATTATGATGGCAAATATCTTTTAGCAGTTTCAGGACGTAGAGATGCATCTTCTCGTTTTGGGGCAAATAACCGTTGGGGGAATTTCTACTCAGTGGCTTTAGGTTGGAATATTGCGAAAGAAAACTTTATGCAAAATTCTATTTTCAGCACCTTAAAACTTAGAGCTAGTACAGGAACAACAGGAAATGATAGAATTGACAATTACCAATACAGCGCTACTTTATTGGCAAATTACAATTATCCAATTGGAGGAGAAAATGCACCTGGCGTTTCTTTAGGTGTTGCGGCTAATCCGGACTTGAAGTGGGAGTCAAAACTGGATAGAAATATTGGTGTTGATTTCGGTTTATTTGATGATGCGCTAACAGGTTCATTTGAGTATTTCAATAATAAAAGCAGCGATATTCTTTTTGCAGTTCCTCTTGCTGCTTCTGTCGGATCTGCAGGCGGCGGAACTCAAATTCAAAATATTGCAGATGTAAAAGTAAGCGGTTTTGAGGTTTCTATTGGTTACAATGACAGAAAAGGAGACTTTACATGGTCTGCCGTTGCAAATTTAGGGACAAGTAAAAATGAAGTGGTTGGTTTAGCGCCTGGAGTGACCAGCGTATTAGGTGGTCCTTCTGCAAGAGCAGGTTTAGAAAATTTCTCTAGATTAGAAGTAGGACAGCCATTATTCTATTTTTATGGATACCAGACTAATGGAATTTACCAAAATCAAGCAGAAGTGGATGCTGTTTTTGGACCAGGTCAGACTGCTATAAAACCGGGAGATATTAAAATTGTAGATCGCGATGGCAATAAAGTGATCAATTCAGATGATAAAACAAACATCGGAAATCCGTATCCTGATTTTACTTACGGTTTAAACCTAACTGCAGCATATAAAAACTTTGATTTCAATTGTTTTATCACAGGAGTTGCAGGAAATGATATTTATAATGCAAACACTTTTGACCTAAAAGGAATGAACCGTTTGTTTAATGCCAGCACTGATGTTCTGGACAGAGCAATTGTTCAAAACGGTGTTGTAACAAATCCGTCAGCGACTTTGCCAAGAGCACAAGGAGCAGATATCAACTGGTCTTCTGCAAATCAGCGCTATATTGAAGATGGTTCTTTTACAAGATTAAAAAACATCGCTTTAGGATATACATTAACTGGAGATGCATTTAAGAGCTATTTCTCAAAAGCAAGATTCTATATAAGCGGACAGAACCTTATAACAATTACTAATTACTCTGGTTTAGATCCAGAAATCGCACGTGCCGATGGCAATGCAAATTCAGCAGGTATTGATTTAGGAAGGTATCCACAGCCGAAATCGGTAATTTTTGGAATTGATGTTACATTTTAATATTTAAAGATGATGAAAAAAATTAAATATATATTTATAATGCTGTCTGGAGCTTTAATCATGACTTCATGTGACAGTAGCGAATTAGAATTGACTAACCCCAATACTTTATCGCCTGAAACTTTCTTTAAAACTGAAACTCAGGTGCAGTCTGCTGTAAATGCTTCGTATGCAAATCTGCAGACAAGAGGGCTTTATGGAAGAAATCTTTTCTTCGCAATGGACCTTATGGGACATGATGCTTTAGGAAATCCGCAGTTGGAAGGTAACAAAAAACCTTTTCAGGATTTTTCTTTTAATGCAGGAAATGATATTATTCAATACTATTGGGAGTCTTGTTTTACGGGAATATCTAGAGCAAATTTTGTGCTGGATAACGAACAGAGAATCAATGCGCTTCCCAATAATGTTTTGTCTCAGGAAAAAAAGAACAAGTATTTAGGAGAAGCTCATTTTTTAAGAGCCTACTATTATTTCCTGCTAGTAAGACGTTTTGGCGATTTGCCAATTTATAAAACAGGTACTATTGTAGGAAATGCAAGAAGCCCTAAAGCAGAGGTATACGCTTTGATTGAAGAGGATCTGGTATTTGCAACACAAAATCTTTTGCCAAAAGGATCAGAATCTGCAGGAAGAGCCAATAAAGAAGCAGCTTATGCGCAATTGGGTAAAGTATTATTGTACCAAAAGAAATATGACGAAGCTTTAGCGGCGTTTAACAATGTGACTGGTTACAGCCTTGAAGATAAAGGTAATTTTTACAACAACTTCATGCAAGAAACAGAACATGGCAAAGAGTCGATTTTTGAAATCGAGTTTGATGAAAAAAATGGAACTGGTGATCAGTGGGGAGCTGTTGGTGACAGTGGCGGAACCGGTTTTGATGAGTCAACGCTTAGAGGTCAGGAATACGGAAATCTTAGCTGGTACAATGTTTATCCATCAGATGGTCTTTTAGACTCTTATGAAGCAGGTGATAACCGTTTTGGTGATACTTTTTATGTGCCAGGATCAACTTATTTAAAAGGAGCTAAGGTGATGGTTCCAAGTAATTTTACTACTTCTGCAGGCATTAGAAGAGCAGGATGGAAAAAATATCAAAACTATTACAATAGAGAAGATGAAGCAACGCGTTCAAGCATTAACTTTAAAGTGATGCGTTATGCAGATGTATTGCTTATGAAAGCAGAATGTGAAAACCAGAGGAATGGCGGTTCGCAGACAGCAGCGATTGCTTATATTAAAGAAGTTCGTGACAGAGCAAACTTGGCAACGAATATTACAGCATCAAAAGACGCAGTTTTTGCGGCAATTGTTCACGAACGTCAGGTAGAATTTGCTGGAGAACAATCTCGTTTTGATGATCTTATAAGATGGAACATGGCAAGTACAGTATTGCAGGGTACAGGTTTTACTTCTGGAAAAAGTGAGCTATGGCCTATACCAAACAGAGAAACATCTTCTAATCCTAAAATAAAACCAAGCGATAACAATCCTGGTTATTAAGATATTTAAATTTTGGTTAGTTTAAGTTAAATAAAGTAAAGTTAAGTAAAGTTAAGTCAAGTTAAGTCAAGTCAAGTTAAGTCAAGTTAAGTTAAGTTAAGTTAAGTTAAGTTAAGTTAAGTTAAGTCAAGTTAAGTCAAGTTAAGTTAGTTTTTTTATAAACAGCGCATTTATTGCGCTGTTTATTGTTTACAGAAATTGAATTGCAGAAAAACTGACTGCATTTTCGAAATTATTTCAATTAAATCAGATAAAATGAAAAATACAGGTAAAATTTTATGTGTGCTCTTTTGTAATTTATTTGCAATAAACATAGAAGCACAAAATCCGATTATCAAAGATATTTTTACAGCCGACCCAGCACCTCTAGTGCATAAAGGCACTTTGTATTTGTACACGGGACATGATGTGGCAACTCAGGAAGATACCAATTATAAAATGGCCGACTGGCACGTTTTTTCTACCATCAATATGAAAGATTGGAAAGATCACGGAGCCCTTCTTTCTCCAAGTGCATTTTCTTGGGCAACTGGCGATGCGTATGCAGCCCAGTGCATAGAAAGAGACGGAAAATTCTATTGGTTTGTTTCTACATTTCATAAAAAAGATGAAGTAAGCCAGGGAGGTGCGGCAATAGGCGTGGCAGTTTCAGACAGTCCAACTGGGCCTTTTAAAGATGCGATAGGGAAGGCGCTTATTATAAATGAAATGACAACAGATATGAAATATGGTTGGGATGATATCGACCCTACTGTATTTATAGATGATGATGGACAAGCGTATATGTTTTGGGGAAATGGAAGCTGCAAATGGGTGAAGCTTAAGAAGAACATGATAGAATTGGATGGAGAAATTACCACTTTTAAGCCTAAAAATTATATTGAAGGTCCGTGGGTGTACAAAAGAAAAGGACTTTATTATTTAGTGTATGCCAGTGCAGGCACAAAACCTGAAATGATAGAGTATTGCACTGCAAAAAACATAACGGGACCATGGAAGTATCAGGGAATTATTCAGGAGAATGTCCAAAATAGTTTTACCACCCACCCTGGAATTATTGACTATAAAGGAAAGTCGTACTTCTTTTACCACAACGGAAGTTTGCCTACAGGAGGCAGTTACAGACGTTCAATTTGTGTTGACTATATGCATTATAACAAAGACGGAACTATTCAAAAAATTATACAAACCACAGAGGGGGTAGGTTCCGTTAAATAAAATCTCATTTTGTTTTTTCGTACGAAGAAATACTATTTAAAAAGATAAATATAATGGCATATAAAAAATTAAGCATTAAAATTTCGGTTTCTGTGATGGCATTCGTGCTAACAATGCCTTTATCGGGAATAGGGCAGAGCAAAAAGAAAACCGCTAAAGCAGAGACTGAAAGGCCTCAATACAAAAATCTCTTTAAGGAAGCCGGTTATAGTCAAGATGAAATAGACAAGAAACTAGCTAAAGCCTATTTTGATATATTCGAAGGTCCAAACAAAGTATATTTTAAAGAAGGAGATGATCTGGGATATGTTTCCGATGTTAAAAATAAAGATGCCCGTACCGAGGGAATGTCTTACGGTATGATGGTGGCTGTCCAGCTCGACAAGAAAGATGTTTTTGATCGCTTATGGAGATGGTCTGTAAAATATATGCAGCATCAGGATGGGCCAAGAGAAGGCTATTTTGCCTGGAGCGTAAATCCAGTGACCAAAAAGCAGAACTCCGCAGGTTCGGCTTCAGATGGTGAATTATATTATATTACGAGTCTTCTTTTTGCTTCTAACAAATGGGGCAATAATACAGGAATTGACTATTACAAAGAAGCAAGGAGAATCCTCGATGCCATGTGGAAAAAAGATGGCACAGGCAATGTGCATAATATTATAAATATTGAACACAAACAGATTTCATTTGTTCCTGAGGGAGGTGGCTATAACTGGACAGATCCTTCTTATCATGTCCCTGCATTCTTCGAAATTTGGGCACTGTATGCTAAAGATGGACATGAACAATTTTATAAGGAATGTGCAGGGGTTTCTCGTAATTTTTTGCATAAAGCCTGTCATCCCGTAACAGGTCTTAATTCTGATTACACCGAGTTTTCTGGAGAACCGCATCCAACACCTTGGATGCCTGCGGGATTTCGCTATGATTCATGGCGAGTTCCCATGAATGTGGCAATGGATTATACTTGGTATGGGAAAGATAAAAAATGGCAGGAGGGATATGCGAAGCGCTTTCAAAATTTTCTTCGATCTAAAGGATTGGACAAGTTCGAAGATCAATTTAATCTAGATGGCTCAACCCCCGATTTTATCCTTCAAGCCGGTCCTGTAAAAAAGCTTAGGCATTCTATTGGGTTGGTAGCCACTTCAGCAGCAGCATCATTAGTCAATCCCGATAAAGAAAGTTTAGATTTTGTTCATGCCCTATGGAATGCTAAGCTTGAGCCTTACGAAGACGGTTACTTTGATCCCTATTATGATGGGCTGATGTATCTTTTTAGCCTAATGCATCTTAGCGGAAAGTATCAAATTATTGTTCCAGAAGTAAAATAATTTTTAAAACAGAAAACATGAAACAGTATAGAATTGTCATCTTATTGATTTTATCAAGCTTTGTTGGTTTTGCACAGACAAAAACAACTTCAATTATCGAAGATTTTAAACCTTCAGTGGTCAATCAGCCAGGACAGGAATATCCAAAAGTTAATTCTCAAGGTTATGCACGATTTCAAATTTCAGCGCCAGAGGCAAAATCTGTTGTAGTGAGTCTTGGATTGGGAGGGGCCAAAGGCGGAACTGTTCTTGCAAAAGATCAGGACGGCTATTGGAGAGGCACTACAGAAGGAGCAATGGATGAAGGTTTCCATTATTATCATCTTACAATTGATGGCGGAATTTTTAATGACCCTGGCGCGCTCAATTTTTACGGATCTACACGTTGGGAAAGCGGTATTGAAATTCCGGCGCACGATCAGGATTTCTATGCATTAAAAGATGTTCCGCACGGAAATGTGCAGCAGATTCTTTTTCCTTCAAAAAGCACTAATACATCACGTAGGGCTTTTGTATATACCCCACCTTCTTATCATAAAGATAAGGACAAAAAATATCCAGTGCTGTATTTACAGCACGGCTGGGGAGAAGATGAAACGGCTTGGAGCAATCAGGGACGTGTAAACTTAATTATGGACAATTTGATTGCGGAAGGCAAAATAAAACCATTCATTATCGTCATGACGTACGGAATGACAAATGAAGTTAAGTACGGCGGATTGGCAAGTTTTAAAATAGAACCATTTCAAACGGTTCTTGTAGAGGAATTAATTCCGTACATCGATTCAAATTTCCGTACGATTTCCAATCAGGCAAACCGTGCCATGGCTGGTCTGTCAATGGGCGGAATGGAAACGCATTCTATCACGGTCAATAAACCTGATGTTTTCTCTCATTATGCGCTTTTAAGCGGAGGAATTTATAAGCCGGAAGAAATTGAAGATAAGTCAAAGCTTAAACTTATTTTTATAAGCTGTGGCAGCCGCGAAAGGCCCGAATCAGTACAGTCTGCGGTAAAAACATTGAAAGATGCAGGGGTTAATGCGGTTTCATATATCTCTGAAAATACGGCTCATGAATTTTTGACTTGGCGAAGAAGCTTCAAAGAATTAGCTCCGCTATTGTTTAGATAGTTCTTAAAAATAAGATACTTTTTGGGGTGTCTATTCTGGTTTTGGATGGAGTAAAGATATGAAAGCCATTTTTTGATGTATGCAGATTGTCTTTGGGATTTCTTTCTGATGTTTTTTAAAAATACCGGCAGCTGAAAATTTATCTCGCATTTTAAGCGCCAGTCAATGATTTATTTAAAGGAAGGCTGGATTTGCTTTAGCTTGTTTGGCTGCAAAGTTATTGGCTGTTCGTTAAATTTGAAGTGAAAAATAAAACCACTATTTTAAATTTTAATTAAAATAGTGGTTTTTGCATTAATAAATAATAATGGATAAAACTATAAAGTTAGTATCTATATATTTAAGAATAGGCTATTCAATTACGATTTTTTTGGTTGTTGCAGTTGAATTTTGAAGAATCTTCGCTAAATATATGCCTCTAGGAAGTTTAGTTCTTATAACATGATTAGTATTAGATTTTAGATTTTTGGTTTCGTATAATGGCGCACCAGTAATTGAGTATATAGTCAGAGAATAATTTTCGTCTGCTTGTGAAGCATAATAAATATTAAACTCTCCATCTTTTGATGGGTTCGGATATACTTGAATATTAGTATCTGCTTCAACATTATCTGCCAAAATAGCAGCATTGGCAATTTTTGCTGTAGCCCCTATTTTATTGAACTTGAATAACTGGCACGAAGTCCCGTAATATTCCCAAAGCTGAAGATTTGCCGTGCCATCCATATTGCAATTGGAAGTGTCCCAGCCTTTTGAAGTATCTACGGCTGATTTTACGCTGTAATAGCCATTGCCAACATCTGTTACCAGCCATTTTTGGGCATCATTGCTATAGTCATCCCAAAGTCTTATCGATTTTCCATTTGCTGGATCTGCGCTTTCAAGATCTATTACGCGTCCTGTAGAACTTGCATTTGATTTAAATCGCCAATAGCCGTTTCCAGCATCAATGGCAATCCACTGCTGCGCTGTTGCTCCTGATCTATCCCAAGGGCGAATCGCAGTGCCATTTGCATTAGTTCCGTACTTAAGATCTATTACCTTATTTGAGTTTGTTTTAAATTCAATTTCATAGACACTATTATTTATTAGTGTAGTGCAGTTTTGCGATGGGATGTTGCTGTTTGCATATGCAGAGAACCATTGTTTGACTGGTGCAGCACAAGCCTCCCAATTGTTATTGAATGCAGTTGTAACATTGTATGGATCTGCATTGGTTATAAGGCCTTCCGGTGCGAGCAGATTCCAGCTGCAATTTCCGGCAGCATCAATTCTTCCTTTCAGATTGAGCCCAAAACCGCTTGTCGTGCCAGTGCCCCAGGTCCCATCACCTGTGGGAGACCAGTCCGTTTCTGTTATCATAATAGGAGCAACATTTGCAATAGGCTGGACATTAGCATTCCAAGCGTTATTAAAACTGGTGGTGTTTTCTGCATTTGCTCCCCAATATCCAGGATAAACATGAACAGCATAACCAATATTGCCGCCTGTTATCAAATGGTTTGGATATCCTTGGTAATGGGATTGATATCCCGTTCCCGGTATCCAGCAGACATTATTTGCACCATTGGCTCTAATTTTATTTACTAAATCCTGAAAGTAATTATGTAAAGCGGCAAAATGTTCATCGCCCGTAGCTCCCCAATTTCCATTTGTCCCAAGTATTTCTATAGGCTCATTGGCTATTTCAAACATCACATTATCTACATTTTTTAAATTTGGATGGCCCGATAGATATTGCCACACAGTTCTTAGATAATTATGGTAATTGTCTCCATAGGCAATTCGATTAGGACATACTCCAGGAGGGCGAAGGACGACATAAAGCCCTCTGCTTCTAGCATGATTAATTAAAGGAATTATAACTTGATTTACATAAGTTACCAATCTGTTGTAATCAAAGCAGGAGATATCATTTTCTCCCGCTGAGCAGCCTGGCGTATTGGTCCAGTAAGGATCGATATGAAGCCTTATATAATTTAGTTTCCATCCATTATTTGTGTCTGTTAGTGCATCCATAACTGCATTATTATAGTTTAGGCAGCCTTGAACATTGTAGTTGTCCCAGCGGCATTGGCCATAGGAACAGCCATTAAACCACGGACTGGGAGTTATGGCAACGCCATGAAGCAAAACGTTTTTTCCGCAAGGATCCTTTAAATTTTTACCTTCAATATGCAATGGAGGCAGAGGCATTCCGGGCCAGGCAAATAATTGCATTAAAGGAATAAACATTAAAAATAGAAAAAGTAATTTTTTAAATCTTTTCATAACTTAAATGGTTTTAATTAGTTAGTAAATCTACTCCTGATTTAGAGTAAGTTTTTTACTGCTAATTTAATAATAAAAGATATTTAAAAACAACCGATTGTGTTGTTTTTTAAGAAAATATTTTATTGGAGGATTCTGAGTGAAATTTTGATAATCAAATTTGGAGCGGTCTATGCGTTTAGCTTTTGTTTTAATGCTTTATGTGCAAGCTTTTTTAAAAGGCCAAGATCGATTTGAAAAGTGAGTATATAGCAGTTTACTTGGAAAATCGGTAAAATTTGTGAATTATATCGTTTATTTTTACAGCTTCAGATTAACACTGCTTTAGCTTTTTGGTCGTAGAAAAGATATCAGCTCAGTCTGTCGGAATGCTTGACAAAGCAATGATCCAGCATGACTGAATGCCGATCAATAGCGATGCGCATTATATTAGTAGGGATGGGATTCGTTTAGGAATAAACAGAAATCATGTGAATTGTTATAGTTTAAAGCAACCGATTGTTTATATTTGAGAGGCAGCTTAGCCAATCATGCGGACTAAAAATGGGATTAAAATTTTTATGCTTGTTTAGACCAGATTAAATCTTTTTATAACTCTTATCTGGTTTGTAGACAGACTTGTTTTTTCTTGAAAAATATTAGCGAATAGCTTTTTTAAAGCATTTAAGACAGCAATAGAGCAGGAAGAATGGAACATTAGCCTTTGTGGTGAAAAAGGCGCTGTTGAAAAAAAACATAAGATGTATAAAAAAAATAGGACATGCCGGATTTGAATTAAACAGATATTTATTGCCAATTTGACTGAAAAAATATGAATAGAGTTTCTTTTTTGCTTTTACTCCTTTTAAACTGTAAACTGTTCTGCCAGATGCAAAATAGTTCAATGAATCAAATTTCTGAAAAAGGCTATAAAATTCCCTTGGAAGATTCTGATTTGTTAACGCAAAATAACATAAAAGGAAAACATGCTATTCTTTTAAAAGGTGCAATAAAGAATTTTAAAGGGAAAAGCTGGAGCTTGTTAAATGAAGGGTTTTTAGGCAATGAGAGCATTAAAATTACGGTGGACAACGATGGCTCTTTTCAGCAGCTAGTTCCTGTAGAGGGAATCACAAATTTATATCTCATTTTCAATGATGATGCAGTAAATATAAATGTTGAACCTAATAAAATTGTTACGCTGACTTGGGATGAAACAAGCTTTATAAATTCTGTCAAAATTGACAGTCCTGATGCGCTCACAAATAAAAAGCTTAATTTTAGTCTGCAACTGCATAAAAAATTCAGAAATGCAGAACTTTCTTTATGGAAAATAATCAGTGAGAAAAGTTCAGATAATAAAAGCAGTTTTTATAATCAGATAAATAACTTGTTTAATGAAGAGTTAAGGGAATTGGATACTGCAGAAATAGCGCAGAATGTGTTTTTCTTCAAGATATATTATAAATTTCAGACCCTTCTGCTGGATATAGGATTGTTGGACACCTTCCGTCTTTCTCTTGATGGGACAAACAGTAAAAGTAAAAGTTTTCAAAACTATTATTCAATGATTGCATCAAATAAACTCCTGTCTAATGAAATATTCTACCAATGCCCTGAATACAGGGATTTTCTATATAAGTATATAAGCCGGGAAGAACTGTTTGATGACACCATGGTTTTAAATTCAATGGAAATGAGAAACTCAAAGGGAGAAATTATGGAGGTGCCCTATACGCTGACTAGATTTTTTGACATTCAAAATGATAAAAGCCAATTGGATATTTTGTGGTCGCAATATTATAAGGCATTATCCCAAATCTCCATCAGTTCTATTAGAGACTGGTATATTTCCAACCATATAATCAATTCTTTTAAGAGCTAGCCTTTTAATGAGGTGGAGCCCATATATGCTGACTTTTTGAAGAAATGCCAGACTTCTGTCTATAAGGATACCCTAATTTCCACATTTAAATATTACAGAAGTATAGGTGACGGTTTTAAAGCGCCAGAATTTACATTAAAGAATGAGAAAGGGGAGATGGTATCCCTTTCCCAGTTTGCGGGAAAAGTCGTGTATCTTGATTTTTGGGGGATATCATGCGCTCCATGCCTGCATGGCATTAAAAATTATATTCCTGATTTGCATAATAGATATAAAGGAGAAGATGTAGTGTTTATTAATATCTGCATCGATTCAAAAGAAGAAAAATGGAAGGAAGCTTTAAATGATTTAAAATTGGATGGCGTCAATGTAATTGCAGAAGATTTAACATCAAGCCAGATCTGCAAAGATTATCGCATTGATGCAGTGCCGCATTATCTGCTTATTGACAGAAAGGGCAATTTAAAGGAGATAAATGCTCCAAGACCAAAAGATTTATTAAGCAGAAAAAGCAATAGCATTGATGGGTTATTAGCAGAATAAATTAACGGTTGCAGTAGGTGGAAGGCATTCCGTAACTGATCATTCAAACATTAGCGGCAATAAAATAATATTAAATCATATAAAATTTAAATCATGAAAAAACTAGGTCTCTTGCTAATGATAGGGATGATTCCTGTAGCTGCTTTTAGTCAAAGAGCAGCTAAAGTATGGGAATCGGATTCTTTATTTCTCAAACCAGAATCGGCGCTTTATGATTCTTCGAAAAAGATTGTGTATATCTCTAATATAAATGGAGAATACCTAGCCAAAGACGGAAATGGATTTATTTCTAAAATTAAAACAAATGGACAAATAGAAGTTCTAAAATGGATTGATGGACTGGACAATCCGCAAGGAATGGCTTTATTTAAAAATAAACTGTATGTGGCTGATATTAATAAAGTTCTGCAAATAAATACCAATACATCTAAAATAGAAAAGGTATATAAAGTGGATTCTGCAAAATTTTTCAATGATGTTACATCAGATGCCAATGGAGACATTTACATATCGGATTGTTTTGACAATAAAATCTATAAAATATCTGATGGAGAAATAAAGGTATGGCTTGAATCTGATTTTCTTTCTATGCCAAATGGATTATTATCCAGAAAAGATGAAGTTTTAGTGTTGAATATGAAAAGCCGAACTGCTTTTGCGGTTAATAAATCGACAGGCAAGGCTTACGAGATTTTTAATGGAATTGATAATTTGGACGGCATTGCCAGTGATGGAGGTGACGGACTGATAGTATCTGGAGCATGGCAGGGACAAGTATTTCATATCGATTCAAAAGGAAATAAAAAACTCATTATTGATTTAGGAAAAGAAAAAATTGCTGCAGCAGATATTGAATATATCGCAGAGAAAAAGCTATTGATAGTGCCGACTTTAAATAAGACTGTAATAGGATATCATTTGGAGTAAAATTATTCTTATCGCAAGCTGTATTTGATACAGCAGTGAAAATGCAACATCTATGGCATTAACTGCCTCAAATGTGGCATTCTGTTTTTTCATATAAAGTTACTTTTAGTCCTTAATAGAAACTAAATAATAACTAAATAACATTTCATGAAAAAATTAAGTCAGGTTGCCTTAATGCTAACATGTGCTGTTGGATTTTCTTCTTGCTTTGAAAATTCAGGCACAGAGAAAAAACAGGATGGGATAAATGCAAACAAGAAGACTAATAAAGCCGCAGAATCTGATTGGATAAAACAATTCGAAGACACTTTTGAGACAGATATCTCGCTTTCAAAGTGGACAAAAGTGCAGCGTACCGACTACAATTCTAAATATTGCGATTACAAAAGCTCTGTGCCTTCAGTGCAATCTAGAGACGGAAAAGGATGCCTGGAAATTAAAACAACTAAGCTCAGCGCAACCAAATACCAGTCAGGACTTGTGAAGTCGCTTTATGAGTACACGCCTGAAAATAATACCGAATACAGATTGTCTGCCATGATAAAACTGCTGGCAATGGATGGAGCCAATTATAAGTCATTTGCGCAAACATATGGCGCATGGCCGGCCTTCTGGACAGTTCAGGAAAATGGATGGCCTACACCTGGTGAAATTGATATTATGGAAGGCTATTCTTTTGCTCCAAATGCTTCCCGATTTGCCTCTAATCTTTTTTACGGGACAGATGTAGGGGCAAATCAATTGGGAAATCTGGCAGAAAGGCAATATCCTGGAAGTTTTAATATTGATGGAAACAACGGATGGCATTTATATGAATGTTTTATAAGAATGAAAGATAATGCCGTTACTGTAACGGTAAAGATTGATAATACAATTGTTTCGACCTATACCAATAGCAGTGTGGCTAAACTTAATTTGAATAATTTTAAAAAGCACAATATTATTTTAAACTTGAATGTAGGATCAAACGATTCCAGTTTTATAGATCCGAATAAAATAAATTTGTTTACAGCTGCAATCATGTGGGTAGATGAGGTTTCAGTATATAAAAGGACGATATAATATCGAGTTCTTTTGAGTTTATTAATAACAAAAAACACCACTCATAACGGAGTGGTGTTTTTTTTGGCAGATGGCTGCCGATCTAATTCAAATTTGTTTTGCTTTAATCTAAACCTTCTAAAAAACCGGTGTGCGAGCTTTTAACAGCAAAATTAGAATCGTACAATAAAGGCCAGTCATTGCCCGGGTGATTCAGTTCAGTGCTGAACGGAATCCATGATTCATTATCTCTCATTCCCCAAATTGTCAAAGCGTATTTGTTTGCTGCCGGAAGCGCATTATAAATCTGCACCATCTCTTTATATTTTGCTTTTTGAGCCAGTCTTCTTTCGTTTGTAAAAGTCGAAATATCATTAAATTGGTTTACCTGTATATCCAATTCCGAAACATGGATTTTTAAGCCTTTTGCCACTGCTTTGTTAAGATCAGCTTCTATTTGCGCTTTGGTTGGGCTTAAATAGGTATTGTGCATCTGAAAGCCAACACCATCAATTGCTTTGGCTGTTTTTAAATCGTCCAGTAAACCAAAAACTTTGTCTTGTTTGGCAGTATTGGCAGAGGTAGCGTAATCATTATAGAATAATAATAATGAAGTGTCGCCTGCAGCATTTGCAGCTTCTCTTGCCCATTGAAAACAGTCTTTAACATAGTTTGGTCCCATTCGCTGCGAGAAAATAGTATTTCTCATGGCGCCACTGTCATCGATAGCTTCGTTAACCACATCCCAAGATTTTACTTTCCCTGCATAATGCGTAACCACATCGGTAATGTATTTTTTAACTTCAGCTGCAAATTCAGCATCTGTACCAGAAAAATCTTTAAGCCACTGCGGCACTGCATTATGCCAAACTAGAGCATGGCCGTGTACATTAATATTATTGGCGTTTCCATAAGCTACAATTTTGTCGGCTACAGTCCAGTTATACACACCGCTTGCAGTTGAGATCTGATCCATTTTCATTTCGTATTCGGCAGAAATGCTGCTGAATTCATTTTTCAGAATAACATCATAAGGGCTTCCGCTTGCCAATTGTGAAGCTTTTATGGCCATACCAACAAAAAACGGATTGGCCAGTTTATTTGCTTTCACCTTTAAAAAAGTGGGATCTTCAGGGATATTGCTTGTGCCTGTTGTAACAACCGCAATTACATTTGAATAGTCAGAAATCTGCGTTTCGTTTTTGGCTCTCACCCTGTAATAGTATTGCGTTCCTCCAGTTAGGCCTGTTACAGCATCATTTAGATCAGTAATTTCTTTTGCATTGTAATTTGGGACAAAAGAGGTGAAGTTTTCGGCAGTTGAAACATCCAGAAGATAGCTTTTGGAATGCGAAACATAATTCCATTTGGCTTTAAAACCATGATCATTCACATCTTTTGGAGCATTGGCAACCGGCGTTTCCAGAGTTTCAACGGTTTGGTTATCGTCATTTGAGCATGCATTTAAAAAAAAGACGAGGCCGGCCAGCATTAATAAAAATTTACTTTTCATACTGTTTGTATTATGGACATTCTTTTTCATAGAATGTCCTTATTTATAGTTATTTTTTCGATTTAATAAAGAGGCCGTTTTTGGCGACAGCCTCTTTTTAAAGTTAAAATGCCAGATTAATTATTGATAGCGGATTTTAATGTTATCAAATTTAATGGCGCTAGGATTAGGGGTGTCTCCCTGGGCAATTCCAACTTTAATTTCGTTGATTTTAGATGGATTTAAATTCGCAGCTGTATTAGATCCAAAACCGTAGTTGTCTTTAAAATCAGCAATTGATATGGTTTTTGTAGTCCAGTTTACATCCGTAATTTTAAAGTTATAGCCATAGTTCACTCCGTCGATAGTATTTAGCTGGATTGCAAATTGGGCGCCCGCAACATTTGCGCTTACGTCAATGTCAATATAAGCTTTTGCAGCATCTGTATTAGAAGCGCTTAGGAAACTGGCCCCGCCGCCGCCACTGCTTCCGTTGTAGCCATTGGCAGTTGAACCTGCCCAAACCAATGTGGTGTAATTTCCAGTCGGACCTCCAGCTGTACTGGTGTTGAAACTTTCTACGTCTCCATAAGATGTCCAATCTTTTCTAAGGCCATTTCCGTCAAAATCAGATACGAGAATAATGGTTGCAAAATCAATTGTCTTTTTTGCTGTTCCTCCAGGTGTGGTAATGGCAAGTTCTGATCCAGAAGCTGCATCTGTAGGCAAACCGATGATGATAGAAGATGACGATTTTACCGTATAGCTTACCGCTTTTCCCGCCAAGGTAATAGAGGAAATATTATAAAACCAGGTTCCTTCGATTTCTAACGGAAATCCTGGAGTCGCAACAGCGGGAGTTGTTTTGGCAATTGTTGGTACAGGCTGTAAAATCTCAATGTTTTTAGTAACAGAGCCATTTGCAGTTGTAAAGGTGATGGGCTGCACGCCAAATCTGCTTCCCAGTTTTTCATCAAAAGGAATGGTGAAAATAAACGATTTGTCTGAATTGTAATTAGGATTAAAAGCAATATTGATAGTATTATCAAGTGTAATCTTTTTTAGCCCCGTTAAACCTTCTCCTTCAACTCTTACTTTATTGTTTGGAAAGGCCTGATTTAGTAAATCTCCCGGTTCGGCAACCATTGCATCTATGTTTGCGCTGGTCGCATCATCATTCTGGCAGGCTGTAAAAGAAGCCAGCATAAAAAGCAGTAGAATGCTATATTTTATTGTATTGATCATAGTTTAGTTATTAAAGTTAAAAGGAACCGGAGCTTCCAATAATGATGGATTGGTATCTATGGCAGACTGAGGCAATGGAAGTTCAAAATAATTGCTTCCTGGAGTTATCTTTCTTGAAACCAATTCTGTTCTGGCATCATCAGAATAAAAGCCTACTTCCTGCTGCGAGATAATTGCAGCTGCTTCAGCAAGACCGCGGCGTTTTAAATCGAAGAAATATTGTCCTTCTAAAGCAAATTCAATTCTTCTTTCATTAAACAGATCATCTCTTGTAAGTGCTGTTTTAATTGGTAATCCTGCTCTTTTTCTTACTTCATTAAAAGAGCTTAAAGCAGCTGCAGAAGTAGTGGATGGCGCTCCTGCCAATAGCGCTTCAGAATTCATAAGTAGAATGTCCGAATACCTTAGAATAATCGTGTTTTGAGAGGTTCTCATAAAGAATACATCGTTTCTTTCTGCAGCAGAGCCCACAATGTATTTTCTGAAATTTGCAGCAGTTGAAGAATATATTTTTTTGTATGTAAAACCGCCTTGGCTTTTTAATAATTCAGGGTAAAAATCGCCATCGGTCATAATGGTGTTTTTCTTTCTGATATCTTTTGGCTCAAATCCATTTTGCAGGGAAATTGATGGAAGGTAAACTCCCCATCCGTCACCACCGCCTGTAATTCCAGTGCCTCCAGGAACTATATACGCCTGATTGGTGTTTTGAGTTCCCCATTCTGTAGCAATAGCTTTCCATTGAAGCGCAAACATGCTCTCTGCACTGTTATTATTTTCCGGACTGCTGAACAGGTTTCCGTATTCTTGAATTAAAACATACTGATTACCGATAATTTTCTGGGTTAAAGCCGCACATTGGGCATACTCATTTAAAGTCAGATGCACTTTGGCTAAAATTCCCATTGCGGCATATTTAGTCACGTATCCTTTCTTTAATCCTTTTTCCGGTAAATTTTCTGTTGCGTATTCTAAATCCTGCTTGATGAATTTGTAAACATCTGCAACAAGATTTCTTTTTGGCTGTGCTGCAGAACCCGCTTTATTGATGATAGGCACGGCTCCAAAAGTTCTAACTAAATAGAAATAGGCATTGGCCCTCATGAATCTTGATATGGCAATTGCATTTTTATAGGAAGCCTCAGGGAGTTCGCTTTTTCTGGCTTCAACCAGACTCATTAAGTTATTAGACTGGTCGATAACTGAAAACAAGGCCACATATCCTTCTGTAAGAATCGGATTTTGAGATGTCACTTGAGCATCTTTAAACTGCGCATATGCACCGTCAAATGTAAAGGCATTTCCGGCATACATGTCCCCTACGGCAATTAGGAATTTGTCGTTAAAGGCAAACCAAGGCTTAAAGTACAAGCTCTCTGCGATTCCGTCAAAAGCGGTAACGCCTTCAGGCAGATCGCTTGGCGTCAATTGGTTCTCAGATGGCGCATTCAAAAACTCATCTGAGCAGGAAAATAAAGACAGCAATGGTATAAGCATTCCCATCAAAAAAAGTTTAAAAAGTTTTTTCATAACTATATTTTTTTGTTAATGACTGCAAGTCATTAAGTTGAATGTGTTTTTATAAAGCTTAGAATTCTAAATTTACCCCTATGGAAGTTATTCTTGGCACAGGATAGCGCCCTAAGTCGATACCGCTCAGTGTTATATTCTGGTCTAGGTTTCCAAGAGCTGGATCAAATCCGGTATATTTTGTAAACGTGTACAAGTTTTGAACGTTAGCATACAATCTTACTTTAGATATAATGGAATTGTCGAAAATTTTATTTGGCAGATCATAGCTCAAAGAAACATTCTGGATTCTTAAATAAGAACCGTCTTCAACAAATCTGTTCGAGATTCTTCCGTTGCCATTTGGATCATTAAGGGTGATTCTCGGAACATCGGTATTTTCATTCACTCCAGGTTCAAAAGCCTGCATGGCCTGTGTGCTTACGTTTCCAAATCGGTCTCCAAAGCCAGGATATATGCCGTCAGTATAATGGCGCGTAAAGTTGTAGATCTTGTTGCCTTGGCTTCCTGTTAAAGAAACCGAAAAATTGAAGTTTTTGTATCTAAGGCTATTGGTAATAGCATAGGTAAAATCTGGAATGGCATCTCCTATGGCCGTCTGGTCTTTACTGTCTATTTTTCCGTCACCATTAAGATCTTTAAATCGAATGTCTCCCACACCTGTTCCTGCTTCTTGAATTGGTCCAGCTGCCAGTTCTGCAGCATTTTTAAACAAGCCATCTGTTACATAGCCATAAAATTGTCCTACAGGCTGTCCTTCGGTAGTTCTGGTTACGTTGTATAAATCAAACTGCACTTTTCCCAACAATGATTTGCCCTGACCTTGAAAACGTGTCAGTTCATTATTGTATTTTGAAAAAATGATCGTGGTATCCCAGCTAAAATTTTCTGCAGCGATGTTTCTTGTATTTAAAGTAAGCTCAATCCCTTTGGTTACAATTTCGCCCGTATTCAAATAATAGTTAAGCGCACTTTGATTGGATTCATCGTTGATTTGTTTGGTCAGGAAATCTGAAGAGTTTTTGATGTAATAGTCAAAATCTAATTTCACTCTGTTGTTAAGCATAGCCAGTTCAAAACCAGTATTGAAAGATTTAAGAGATTCCCACTTTATATCTGGATTTCCTAAATTGTCGATCGTTGGCGAAACCCCGCCAAATGGCGATGCTAGCAGCGATAAAATGGTCTGGTATCGGTTTGCCGGAATGTTTTGATTTCCTACAAGACCATATCCGGCTTTGAATTTTAGATAATTGACGCTTTTTGACAAAGGCTCAAAGAATTTTTCGTTGCTCACTGTCCATCCTCCTGAAAATGAAGGGAAATATCCCCATTTATGGTTTGGTCCAAAGTTGGATGAAGCATCTGCTCTTAAAGAAGCGGAAAAAGAGTATCGGTCAGAAAAACTGTAGTTTAATCTTGAAATATAAGAGGTCATAGACCAGCGTCCTGAACCGTTTCCGTTTAATGCAGTGGCAATATCACCGATATTCAGGTTGGTGAAATCTTTATTTAGGAAATCGCCTGTTCTGTAGCCACTTAAATATTCATAATAGCTTTCCTGCGCTTCCTGGCCCAGTAAAAAAGTAAAATTATGCTTCTCGTTTAGCGTTTTGCTGTAAGTCAGATAGTTTTTGATATTCCAGTAATAGCTCTGATCTTGCTGTTTGAAGGATTTGTTTAAAAGTTCCGTTACGTTTCCTAAAGTGTATTTAGGCACAAAAGTGCTGTTTTTTGAGAAATTCAAATCGTATCCTAATTCTGATCGGAAAACCAATCCTTTTAAAATAGTAAAATCAGCAAATAGATTTCCATTGATTTTAAATCTTTCTGTAGTGGCATTATTGTATTCAGATAAGGCAATCGGGTTAGTGGCTTCATTTGCCGATGATCCCAAACCGGATGTTGGCCCAGCATAAGAACCGTCTGCAGCTCTAACCGGCAATTCTGGAGACTGTCTTAAGGCGTTCATAACCAATCCTCCTCTGTCATCATTTCTTACCACTTGCTGAGATGATTTGCTTATTGAGAGGTTGTTGCCAATTTTAAGCCAAGATTTTACATTAGAATCTACATTTAAACGCATTGCCAATCTGTTGAAATCTGAGTTTAAAACAATACCCTCCTGGTCAAAATAATTTAAAGAAGTGTAAAAGCGTGTTCCATCTTTTTCTCCAGAGAAAGAAAGCTGGTGATTGTACATGGTTGCAGTTCTGAAAAGTTCATCCTGCCAATTTGTGCCGTTTCCAAGCAGATTGGGCTTTTGATATTGATAAGGAACTGGCTCTCCGTTTAGCTTGTAGATTTTTGCCTGATAAGCTGCATATTGGGGCAGGTTTAAAACATCAACCGTATTGTTTATCTGCTGAGTGCCTAAATAGGTTTCGTATGTAAATTTAGATTTTCCCTTTTTTCCTTTTTTAGTGGTAATCAAAACCACTCCATTTGCACCGCTTGAACCATATATGGCTGTTGCAGAAGCATCTTTTAAGATATCGATCGTCTCTATATCTGAAATATTCAATCCAGACAAAGCGGAATTTTTAGTCTGTCCGTTTCCTCCGCCTAGAGCGCTAAACGAAAAGGAATCATTGTTCTTGTCTGCAAAAACAGGCGTTCCGTCGATCACATATAAAGGCTCATTCCCGTTAATGGAAGTAATTCCTCGAATCTGAACAGAGATTCCCCCGCCTGGAGTACCAGAGTTTTGCGTAACATTCACACCTGCGGCTTTACCAACAAGAGCCTGATCAATGGAAATAAATGGCTTATCCTGAATTTCAGAAGCTTTAATGGAAGATACTGCGCCATTTATGTCTTTTCTTTTTGATGTCCCGTATCCGATAACGACCACTTCGTTTAATTTTTCGAGGTCGCTCGCCATCACCACCTGCATATTGGGTTTAGCTTCAAGGATTAAATTTTTGTATCCTATATAAGTGAAAAGCAGCATTGCTTTTGGCTCGACATTATTCAATACGAAACTGCCGTCAAAATCCGTGACCGTTCCGTTTTTGGTTCCCTGTACTATCACACTAACCCCTGGAAGACTGTTTCCTCCCGATGTTACTTTACCTTTAACAGTTTGAGCGAAGAAAAAATTTCCCCACAAGCATACTATTAAGCACAATAGTCTTTTTAATGTTTTTTTCTGCATAAAGTTTGGTTGTTTAGTTTAAATTGAAATAATTAGTAATTCGTTAAGTTTTAAGAAAAACATTTAAAAATTTGGGTGTTTTGCCAAGAGATTGTTTTGAGTTAGGTTGGCTAAACTTTTTTCTTAAATATTTCTTAACGAAAGTATATTCTAGAGGTGTTGCTTTGTAGAACAGATGATGCATATTGTGCAACAGATGATGCAAAAAGCGCTTCTGAAGCGCTGTAAATGCTAAATTGAAGCCCTATAGTCATTATAACAGCTTCTGAAGTATTGATAATTTTTTAGACTTAAAAATATTGTTTGTTCAAAATATTAAGGGTTTAATTTTTATTTGCTGATTTTCAGCTGAAAATGTAAAGCTTCGATTTTGAAAAAAATCACTGACAAAAAAAAGAGCTTCGGTGTAAACCGAAGCTCTCTGCCATTTGATGTTTAATTATGGATATTCTGCTATTCTTTGGTTCTTTTTTCCTGAGTGGGCAAATGGCCGTATTTGATTTTATAGCATTTGGCAAAATAGGAGGGAGAAGTAAAACCTACTTTGAAGCTTATTTCGTTGATATTATTATTGCCCTGTTCTATGAGCTGTTTTGCTTTTTCTAATCGCACATTTCGGATAAATTCATTGACAGAAACACCTGTTAAGGTTTTTATTTTTCGATACAGCTGGCTTCTGCTTAAAAAGATTTTAGAAGAAAGGAGTTCGACCGTCAATTCAGGCTCGCTGATGTTCTCATTAATGAAATGCAGAATTTTTTGGATGAAATCATTATCCAGCGAGGTTGTTTTTTCTTTCCCCTGCTTTGTGATGCCGCTGTAAAATTTCTTAAACATAATCTGTCTGCTAGTGATAAGCTGTGCCAGACTCGATTTTAGAATGTCCAGTTCAAAAGGTTTGCTTAAATACATGTCAGCCCCCGAATCGATGCCTTCGAGTCGGTCTTTTACCATTGCTTTGGCAGAAAGCATCAATAAAGGAATATGGCTTGTTTTTAAATCGCCTTTTATGTTTTTGCACAGTTCCAGTCCGTCCATGACTGGCATAATGACATCGGTTATGATTAAATCAGGCAATTTCTGTACGGCAAGGTCGTAACCTTTTTGGCCATTTTCGGCTGTAATTACTTTGTATGACTTGCTAAGTTCCTGTTTTAAATAATTTCTCAGTTCTGTATTGTCTTCTACAATTAAAACGGTATAGGCTTTTTGGGTTTCTGCTTCAGAATTGGATTCGATCTCATCTTGAACAGGTTCAGATAGAAGTTCGTTTTTATTCTCTATTTTATATTTCTCATCGATGACCTCACTTCCTTTATATAGCGAGCTGCCTAGCGGAAAAGTTATTTTAAAGCTTGTGCCTTGGCCAACTTGGCTCTCAACTTCAATTTTTCCTTTATGAAGTTCGACAAATTCCTTTACAACCTCCAAGCCAATTCCTGTGCTTCCGTAATATTCCTTATTGAGATTATTAACTTGGTAAAAACGGTCAAAAATTTTATTCAAATCTTTTTTTCGTATTCCCGAACCTGTATCTGCAATGGTTATCGAGAAAGATGGAACTTTATTTCCGTCAATTATTAATGCATTTTCGGTCTCTGATGCGTTTATGGAAATATGGATCGAACCATTATCAGGGGTAAATTTAAATGCGTTCGAAATAATATTAAACAGTATTTTTTCCAGCATTTTAGGATCCAGCCAATCTTCGAGCTCGTCTGCGGACGATTCAAAATTAACAGCAATGTTTCGGGCAGCGGCTTCTTCATAAAAGTAGCCTATAACGGCTTCTGTAAACGATACGACTTCGACTTTCTTGGCTTGGAGCGAAATTTTATTAAACTCCAATTTATTAAAATCCATAAGCTCATTAATTAGTCTGGAGAGCCTGTCGGAGCTTTTGTGCACTATTTTTAATTTATTGTGGATCTCAGGAGATATTTTTTTGCTTTTTAAAATGTCTTCCAGCGGATTAATGATCAGCGTTAAAGGAGTTCTGAATTCATGCGAGATATTGGTGAAAAACTGCAGTTTTTTATTGTTTAATTTCTCCAATTGAATGTTCTTTTCCTTTTCCAGAATGATAGCCTGTTTCGCTTTGAAACGGTTTTGATAGATCTTGTTAAGATAAAGGATCAGGAAAATTAAAATAGAAGAATAGATTAGATAAGCCCAAATGGTTTTCCACCACGGGGGAAGCACCTTTATTTTCAGTTCTAATTGATTGCCGCTCCAAGTGCCGTCCGCGTTGGCCGATTTTACTTTAAAGGTATAATTTCCCGGAGCCAGATTGGTATAGGTTGCTGTTCTGTTATTTCCTACATAGTTCCAGTCTTTTTCAAAACCTTCGAGATAATACGCATATTGGTTTTTCTTAGAATAATTATAATTGATTCCCACATATTCGATGGTAAAAACAGACTGCGTGTAATTAAGCGCAATTTCTTTAGTCTGTGAAATTACCTTGCTTAATGGCGAGCCTTCTTCATTTGGCTTTACTGATTTATTGAATAATTTAAAATCACTGAAATAAAGGCGCGGGGCTTTTTCTGCTTTTTTAATTTCGTTTGGATTAAAATAATTGACTCCTTCATAACCTCCAAAATAAAGTTCTCCGTTCCCGTCTTTATAAACAGCATTGTTGTTAAAATCGTTATCAATAAGACCATCATCTTTATTGAAGTTGGTGCTTTTTCGGTTTTTAAGATCAAGTTTTGTAAGCCCGGATCCGCCGCTTACCCATAAAGCGCCATTATTGTCTGAAATTATAGCGCGAATTGATTTTTCCTCAAATCCGGGAAAATCATCATAATTGGAGAATGTCCTGTTTTTTTTGCTGTAGCTAAACAGGCCTTGAGCATCTGTTCCTATCCATATCGTTTTGTCATTAGATTCATAAATAGATAGAATAGTTTGGATGCTATTGTTCTTATTTATGCCTCCGAACATGGCATCGCGCATTTTTGCCACTTTGAAGCCAGCTTCGTCTTTTATATTGATTTTATATAATCCTAAGATTGTACCGACCCACAAAACATTATCAGAGTCCACAAAAACTTTACGGATGAAAGCATTATCCAAACCGTTTTTGACAAATGGTTCCGAATCGCAGTGTACAAATGTGCTGTTTTTATTATCAAAATAATGAAGTCCTTTTATAAAAGTTCCGATCCAGATTCGGCCTTTTGAATCTTCAGAAAAACTGAAAATCCGATTTGATTTTAATCCAGGCGTATTTGCTGTATTATAGTTTATAAATCTTGAAGTTCCGTTTTTTAAGAAATAGATGCCGCGATCCCAGCTTCCAAGCCATATGTTTTGTCTGCTGTCTATAAAAATGGCTTGAATATCGACAGCATCCAGACCTGAATAATAATTTTGGTTTGTTTTGTTAACGTGAATGTAGCTTTTATTGGCAAGGTTATATATGTCAAGTCCTCCTCCTTCATTGCTAATGAGCAGGTTTCCTTTTTTGTCTTTTGCAACCGAAGTGACATAGCTTGTCTGCAGGGAATTTTCATTGTTGGCAAGCGATTCCAGCGAGTTGAATTTATTATTGGGCTTGTCAAAAACGCCAAGCCCTTTGTTAAAATATCCTAGCCAGAGTCTTTTTTCTTTGTCCTCGTACAAGGACCAAACCGAATTGGATTTTAAGCTGGCGCTATTGTACTTGCTGTGCAGGTACTTTTTTAGCACTTCTCCCTTATAATTTACAGCGAGCAACCCGTCATTTTCGGTGCCGCAGACAATGTAGCCCAAACTGCTTTGCACGATTGATAGGATTTTATTTTTGGTAATGGCGTAGTTTTCAAATCGATAATTATCTGTTTCAGGCTTAATTTTTATCAGGCCGTTTTCGGTTGTGCCCATCCATAGGTATCCAAATTTGTCTATAACAAGACTTTCAATGTCGTTAGTGAGAGGTTCGCGTTTAAATCTGTCTTTATAAACCTGTTTGGCTTTTCCATTGGCGTCAATTTCTAAAAGCCCGTAACTGGTTCCTAAATAAATAGTTCCCTGTTTGTTTTTAACCGAAGATTTTATGAGAAAATTGGGTTTGTCGAGCACTTTTGAATGAACTAAAGAAGCCTTTAAGGTTTTGATGTTGAGTTTGAATAGCCCAAAACCGTAAGCGCCTAAGTATAGATTGCCGCTGTTGTCTTCAATAATTGTTTTTATAGTGATGGGCTGCGTGTATCCTTGTGTTATGGCATCCTCTATATTGATTCGGGTAAAGTTATCCAAATCCCTGTTATATAAGCATAACCCCTGATCAGTGCCCACCCAGAGGTTATTTTTGGAATCTATAAACGTAGAATAGATAAAATTGCTGTTTACCGAACCAGGTTTGTTCTCGTATTTATATCCGAAATAATTTACGCCATCGTATCTATATAGGCCAGCACCGCTTGTACCGATCCATATAAAATCATTTTTATCCTGAATGATGGAAGAAACAGCCCGTTTTGAAGCGGTCTCTTGTATGCTTCTAAACTGGTAGCTGTCAAATTTGCCTTGTGAGAACAGCGAGTTTGCAATGCTAAAGAAGCACATAAGGATATAAGTTGTCTTTTTCATTTAGATATAACAGTATGCATTATCCGATTTGTTTAAGTGGATTTTTTTAGGATATGGGAAACAATATTAATAAAACTAATTTGAACACTTATTTTTTTTTATTCAAATCTGCCATATTGCCAAAATCCTGAGTGCGATTATGAACCAATTAAGGAATTATCGTACTCAGGATATATAAATTTAAAGGATATTTTATTCTTGTTTAGAGAATTATTCTTTGGATTTTATTTTTCTGGTTTTATTTTAGCTCAAATTTACCGGTAAGCCCATTATTGGAATTCCAGCCCGCCATAATATTAAATTTGCCGGGTTCTACTAAAAATTTGCCGTCGTTGTCATAAAAGCCAAGTTCTTTGTCTGTTAGGATAAATTGGACTGTTTTGGTTTCTCCCTTTTTTAATTCAATCAGCTCAAAGCCTTTTAATTCTTTTACAGGTCTTGCAATGCTGGCAACAGGATCATTTATATAGAGCTGGACGATTTCTTTTCCATCAAACTTTCCTGTATTGGCCACATCGACAGAGATTTCTATTTTTTCCCCTTTTTGAAAAGAAGGTTTTGAAATTTTCAGGTTTTTATAGTCAAAAGAAGTATAGCTTAATCCATAGCCGAATGGGTATAGAGGAGTTTTCTCGACATCAGAATAGTGCGACCAGAAAACATTATTGTCTTTGTCTGTAGGCCTTCCGGTATTGTACAGATTGTAATAGATAGGGCATTGGCCTACGTTTCTTGGAAAGGACATCGGCAGCTTGCCGCTCGGATTATAGTCTCCGTACAAAACCTGTGCAATCGCATTGCCAGATTGCGTTCCCAATTGCCATGCTTCAACAATAGCAGGTATATGTTCTGCCGCCCACGGTATGGACAAAGGACGTCCGTTGTTTAAGACTAAAACAATATTTGGGTTTACTTTATAAACCTCTTCTAACAATTGCTGCTGATTTCCTGGAAGTGCCAATTCTGTTCTGCTGCGCGCTTCACCGCTTTGAAAGCCTATTTCGCCCAGCACCATTACCACAATTTCAGCCTCTTTTGCCGCTTTTTTTGCCGCTTCAAATCCGGAAAAATCAGTGGTGTTAACTTTCACTTCGTCTAAAAAGGATTGTTTGTTGGTAGCGACATCGGTTCCTTTTTCATAAACTAATGCGCTGTTTTTATATTGCTGCATTCCTTCCAGAACCGATACTGTGGTGTTGTCATCAGCGGCGATTCTCCAGCTTCCCAGAGGGCTGTTTTTATCATTGGCCAAAGCGCCGATTAAAGCAATTTTAGCGCCCGATTTTTTTAAAGGCAGAAGATTTTTATCATTTTTTAATAGCACAATCGATTTTTTGGCCATATCCAGAACATCGTCGTTGTTTGCTTTGCTGCCAATATCTGATTTTTCGCGAGCTTCGTCACAATATTTATAAGGGTCGTCAAAAAGGCCCAGTTCAAATTTCACGCGAAGGATTCTGCGCACGGCATCATCAATCACGCTTTCCTTTACCGATCCATTTTTTACCAGTTTAGCCAGTTCTGTAACATATATATTCGATTCCATATCCATATCAGAACCTGCGAGAGCCGCTTTTTTAGCCGCATCGGCACCATCTGCGGCATAACCATGTGTGATCATTTCGGCTATTGATGCCCAATCAGAAACCACAAATCCTTTAAATCCCCATGAGCCTTTTAGAATATCTCTCTGTAAAAAAACATTTCCTGTAGCGGGAATGCCGTTTAAGGTATTGAATGAATTCATAAAAGTTCGGATTCCTGCGTCGCTTGCCGCTTTAAAAGGAGGCAGCACCGTATTGTATAGTTTAGAATTGCTCATATCTACGCTGTTGTAATCTCGGCCTGCTTCTACAAAACCATAACCGGCAAAATGTTTTGCACAGGCGATGATTTTGGTATGGTCAAAACGCTCGCCTTGAAAACCTTTAACTCTTGCTGTGGCAATTTTACTTCCCAAATAAGGGTCTTCACCGGCGCCTTCCATAACTCTTCCCCATCTTGCATCATTTGAGATATCGACATTAGGGGCAAAAGTCCAGTTTAATCCAGAAGCAGATGCTTCTAAAGCAGCTACGCCAGCCGAATTTTTAATGGCTTCCAAATCCCAGCTGGCAGCTTCCGCCAGAGGAATTGGGCTTAAGGTTTTGTAGCCGTGGATGACATCAAAACCAAAAAGGAGCGGAATTCCAAGACGGGTTTCTTCAACAGCAATTTTTTGCACGGCTCTCACTTCTTTTACGCCTCGAACAGTTAGCATGGAGCCAACCCATCCTTTTTTGATATTATTGTATTTTTCTTCATTAGAGCCCGATTCAGGTTTAGGTCCGGTAACATCCCATGAACCGTTGTACTGATTCATTTGGCCAACTTTTTCTTCCAATGTCATTTCTTTCATTAAAAGCGAAATTCTCTCTTCTATCGGTTTGGTCGGGTCAAGATATTTTTTTGTTTGTGCATAACTGGTTCCATAAATTGCCAGCAGTAAAAATGCGTATCGTTTCATTTGCTTTTTCATCATTGCGGTTTTAATTTTATTATTGAGATTAAATTAGGTCACTTTCTAATGCTGTTTTTCTGCGCAGTTTATATTCAATGCCAAAAAATCATCTTAGAATGGCATGGGCAGAAAATTAAAGGCTGTAAATGTACTTTTAGCAAAGCAGTCTGGGTAATAAATTTGAAGCATTATGTGCGACAAATGATGCATTTTCAGCCTTCGAGATAAGCAAGAACAAAAGATAAGCGGCATTAGACTGCATGAGTGTTTTCTAAGCTATGCTTTTTATAAAATATCAGTGCAATGATAAAAAAGGAACCTAATTAGCATAAAACAAAAGGCGGTGTAAATCTACACTGCCTTTTGTTATGCTCTTAAACTGAATAATTTAATGCAGAGCGGAATTAATGCGCAGGAAATGGCAAGAAATATAGCAACCCTGATATAATTGAGCGTCTGCCAAAGGGAAGTTCGTTTTGCAAGATCCTTTGCAAGTGAAGGGTTTTCTGCTATTTTTTGAAAATCAATGATGTTTGCCTGATAGTTCATTTTGACAATCCATCTTATATTCGATTTAAATTTCTTTTCATTGGCTTGATGAATTTGGTTTAGATGTCCTATCTTGGATTTATGCGAAAATCTATCTGATTCTAAATTGATTAAATGAATATTAGCGTTTTTATTATTTCGCATCAGATATATCATTTGCCATTTGTGTACATGAAATAAAAGTTTAATTTTACTTTTGAAATTTTACACCTTTTCCTGCTTGTCATTTATAAAATAATCCTTCCTAATTATTTTGGCAAGCCGCTGTTTAAGAAGGTATTTTCGAAATTTATACTATTTACCAAACCTCATTACTTCATGTATCAATCTATAAAATATATTGTGCTGTTTTTTACAGTATCGTTAAGTTTAGTTTCCTGTAAGCAACAGCAGGGAGACAAAATTAAAGTTGGCTTTTCGCAAGCCATGAGCACAGACGATTGGCGCAAACAAATGAACAGTTCCATAAAAATTGAAGCTTCCTTGCGGCCAGAAGTAGATTTAACCATCAGAGACGCCAATAATAATGTAGAGAAGCAAATAGAAGATATCGAACGTTTTATTTCTAACAGAGTTGATGTTATTATCGTATCGCCAATCCAGTCCAAACCTTTAACGGCAGTTGTAGAAAAATCCATTAAAGCGGGAATTCCCGTTCTTGTGGTTGATCGAAAAATTGAAGGGGAAAATTATACGGCTTATCTTGGAGCCGATAATATTGAAATTGGACGAATTGCCGGCCGATACATCATCTCACACAGTAAAGGTTCCGGAAATATTATAGAAATTACCGGTGCCAGCGGATCGTCTCCGGCATATGAAAGAACGCTTGGTTTCAATCAGATCATCAATGAGAATAAACGTTTTAAGATTGTAAACACCATTAAGGGCGACTGGGAAAAAGAATCGGTTAAAACGCCTTTGAAAGCAATTCTGCTGCAAAATCCAAATGTTGAATACATTTTTGCCCATAACGACAGAATGGCTTTAAGCGCTTGGGAAACGGCTAAAACTCTTGGGCTTGAAAAGAAAATCAAGTTTATCGGTGTTGATGCTTTAAATACTGTAAATGGCGGAATTGAATTAGTGAAAAGCGGTGTGCTAGATGGTACGATTTTATATCCGACAGGTGGAAATGAAGCTTTGAAACTGGCCCTTAAAATGCATAACAAAGAAGCAATAGCCAAAAACAATATTCTCAATACTATTGTGATTGATAAAAACAATGCTGAGATTATCGAAAACCAGATGGACAAAGTCGATCAGCAGCAGCTGGTGATAGAGTCGCAGCAAAGCGCTATCAAAGTGCAGGAAAAAGAATATGCTTCGCAGAATAATCTGGTTCGGCTGCTTAGTTTTTTTCTGGTCATTATTTTAAGCTTGACGATTTACAGCATTTATTCTACGATTTCTATTTCAAAAAAGAAAAAACAGCTCGAAAAAATCAATCAGACGGTAATCGACCAGAACAGCGAGATTCAGGAAATGGCTCAGATTGCAGCTAGAAGCAATGAAGCAAAACTGAATTTCTTCACCGGACTATCGCACGAATTTAAAACGCCGATTACTTTAATAATGAGCTATGTGGAATCTTTAATTGAGAATGAGAAAATTAAAGGAACCGCCTTAATTGATGAAGTGAAACTAATCTACAAAAACTCAAACAGATTGTTACGGCTTATTAATCAGTTATTGGATTTCAGGAAAATTGAAGAACAGAAGTTTACGCTAAGAGCCTGCAATACTAAAATTTATGATTTCACAAATGAAGTAATGGCCAATTTTAAAGGCGAGGCGGCCCGACGAAATATAGATTTTCAGTTAAGCTGCAAAAACAAAAGTCTAGAACTGTTCATTGACCGAGGTTTAATGGATAAGGTTTATTTCAATCTATTGTCAAATGCCTTTAAATTCACGCCGGACAATGGGAAAATTAGTATTTCAATTGTCGAAAATCAGGATAATACTGTAAAAATTCATTTCAAAGATTCTGGAATTGGAATCCCTGACGATGAGCTTGCAAACGTGTTTGATCCTTTTTTCAGGGCATCAAATAATAATAAAAACAGCTCGGGAATCGGTTTGCATCTGTCTAAAGAATTTGTGCTTCTGCATCAGGGAAAAATCGAACTGAAATCAAAACAGGGAAGCGAGTTTATTATCACTTTATTAAAAGGCAGCAGCCATTTGAAGCCTGGCGAAATTGTTCAGAAAGTAGAGAATCTGACCAGTATTCCAAGTTTAATTACAGATAATCTTGACATTGAACCTGATTTAAAAGAAACAAACACCATTTCTGGTGCTGAGAAGCATTCGCTTTTGATTATAGAAGACAGTATAGATTTGGTTAATTTCCTAAAAGCCAAACTTTCAGCTGAATATCAAGTTTATGTATCTAACGGAAGCGATGCAATTGAACAGGCTTTAGAAATTGTCCCGGATATTATAATCTGCGACATTAATTTGGCTGATAAAGACGGTTATGAAATTAGCAGGGAACTAAAAAAAGACTTGCGTTCTTCTCATATCCCGATTATAATCTTGACAGCGCAAAGCAATAAAGAATCGATTTTGAAAGGGCTTCAGAGTGGGGTAGACCAATATTTGACAAAACCTTTCAGCCTTTCGATTTTAAAGCAATCTATTTCCAGTCTGCTTTTCAACAGGGAAAAACTGCGCTATTATTATACGAATAATATTTATCGAGTTGAACCAGAATCTAAATTCGGCAATCAGGAACAGACCTTCATTACCAAAATGAATGATATTGTTACGAAGAATGTCGAGAATCCAAAGTTTTCTGTTGAAGATTTGGCGGATAAATTGGGTGTTTCCAGAGTCCAGCTGTACAGAAAAGTTAAAGCTATTATCGGAATTAATATAAGCGACCATATCAATAATGTCAAATTAGAGAAAGCGGCGGAGCTTTTGAAGTCAAATGAGATGAATATTTCTGAGATTGCCTATTCGCTTGGATTCTCATCTCCAAACTATTTTTCTACAGCTTTTAAGAATAAATTTGGAATTTCTCCTAAAGAATATAAAACGTCCCATTAATTTTTATTTGAAATTGATTCTTTTGAGGTATCAATTTCGAAGCTTATGCAACAAAATCGAAACTACAAGGTTTTCGTAAAAGATTTTTAGTTTGTGTAAAGCATTGTAAATAAAGGTTTTAGGTTTGTAATATCAATCTATCAATATTTAAAGAAATAAATTGTAACATCGTTAAAAATAAGTTGATTTTTTTGCAGATATCTTAGCAGGAAAGTTTTTAATACATGTACAATGAATAAGATATTGATTTGGTCTGTTACTGCTGCACTGGCAGGTTTTCTTTTTGGTTTTGATACCGTAGTTATTTCTGGAGCTGATAAGCAATTGCAGCTTCTTTGGCATTCATCTGATGCCTTTCATGGTTCAGTTGTAATGGCAATGGCTTTATGGGGAACTGTTGTTGGTGCGATATTTGGAGGAATCCCTACCAACAAATTAGGACGAAAAAAGACTTTGTTCTGGATTGGCATTTTATATTTTGCTTCGGCAATTGGGGCTGCTTTGGCCAATAATCCATTTGTGTTTGCCGCCTTTAGATTTATTGGAGGTTTAGGGGTTGGCGCTTCAACCATTGCCGCACCGGCTTATGTTTCGGAAATAGCTCCGGCTGACAAGAGAGGACGTTTGGTAGCTTTGTACCAGTTTAATATTGTATTGGGTATTTTAGTAGCTTTTATTTCTAATTATTTTTTGAAAGATATTGGAGAAAATGCTTGGAGATGGATGGTAGGCGTTCAGGCAATTCCTTCTTTGGTTTACATTCTTTTTATTGTAACGATTCCAGAAAGTCCGAGATGGCTTTTATCTAAAAACCGTGATGAAGAAGCGCGTAAAGTTTTATATGCAATTGATCCAACTGCAAATATTTCAGATTTAATCGATGACAGTCGCGAAAATGGAGCCGCTAAACATGAAAATATTTTCATGAAGAAATACCGTTTCCCTTTAATTCTGGCTTTCCTAATTGCATTTTTTAATCAGTTTTCAGGAATTAATGCATTTCTATATTATGCGCCAAGAATCTTTGAGGAAGCCGGACTGGGACAAAATACAGCATTACTGAGCAGTATCGGAATCGGAGTTACCAATCTTATTTTCACCTTAATCGGTGTGGCATTAATCGATAGATTAGGAAGAAAGCTGTTAATGTACATTGGATCTGTTGGATATATTATTTCGCTCGGATTAGTATCGGCTTCTTTTTATTGCAATTGGGGAGGATTGTCAGTTCCAATTTTCCTTTTCCTTTTTATTGCCTCGCATGCCATTGGTCAGGGCGCTGTAATTTGGGTTTTCATTTCAGAAATTTTTCCAAATCACATTCGCGCGTCGGGACAGGCATTTGGAAGTTCGGTGCATTGGGTTCTGGCTGCGATTATTCCATCTCTAATTCCAATGTTATTCTCAGAAATCGGACCGGAAGTTGTATTTCTTATTTTTACGCTGATGATGGTGTTGCAATTGCTGTTTGTAATTTTTCTGATGCCTGAAACAAAAGGAATTGCTTTGGAAGCGCTAAGTGAAACACTAACTAAAAAAAATAACCACAAAAATGAAATCAAAGAAACATCTCCCGTTAGCTCTTTATAGTGCCGTTTTACTGTCGATAGCAGGATTAAAACCCTTTTCTGCAGCGGCGCAAACTGCTGCTGTAACCGTATCGGGGACAGCAGAAGAACAAATGTATCGCCCAAACATTCATTTTACGCCAAAAAAAGGCTGGATGAATGATCCCAACGGAATGTTTTTCGCCAATGGCTATTACCATTTGTTTTACCAGCATTATCCAGACGGAAATACATGGGGACCAATGCACTGGGGACACGCCATTTCTAAAGATTTAATTAAATGGGAAGAATTGCCAATTGCGATTTATCCCGATAAAGACAAATATATTTTTTCTGGAAGTGCTGTTGTGGATACACACAATGCATCTGGTTTAGGAACAGGAAAAACAGCTCCGATTATTGCAGTGTATACACTGCACGATATGATAAAGGAGAAAGAAGGCAAAATAGATGTAGAACAGCAGGATATTGCTTTTTCGAATGATAACGGATTTACATGGCAGAAATTTGAGGAAGGAAATCCTGTCGTGAAAAATCCTGGAATTCGAGATTTTCGTGATCCGAAAGTTTCTTGGGATGAAACGAACAAACAATGGATTATGGTGCTGGCGGCGCAAGATAGAGTACAGTTTTACAAATCTTCTAATTTAAAGAATTGGGAGCTGCTATCTGACTTCGGAAAAAACATCGGTGCTCATGGCGGTGTTTGGGAATGTCCGGATTTCTTTGAAATAAAAGTAGAAGGAACTACAGCAACCAAATGGGTTTTAATTGTAAATCTAAATCCAGGCGGGCCAAACGGAGGTTCTGGCGTTCAGTATTTTGTTGGAGATTTTGATGGGAAAACCTTCACGATGGATAAAAGTTTCGCTGAAAGGGTAAAAAATGAAAAAGCAGTTTGGGCAGACTATGGAAAAGACAATTATGCGGGAGTAACCTGGAACAATGTGCCAGCTTCAGACGGAAGAAGATTATTTATCGGATGGATGTCAAACTGGGATTATGCGCAGCAGGTTCCCACAACAATATGGAGAAGCAGCAACACGATTCCGCGCGAATTGCAATTGGTAAAAAAAGGAAACCATTATACTTTGGCGAGTAAACCGGTAAGAGAATTAAATAATTATGCTGTCCAAACCATTAAAGTGCAAAATTTAAGCGGAAAAGGAACTCTAAAAGTAATCGAAAGCGGAAAAGCAGATTTAACAAAAGCTGTTATCAGTCTGGATTTAAAAAAACTAAAGCAGGATAATTATACTTTCACGCTTTCAAATTCAGATGGAGAATCTTTAAGTTTTGGTTTAAACAACAAGGAAAATTATTTGTTCATTGATCGTTCTAAAGCCGGAAGAATTGATTTCTCAGATAAGTTTGCTTCAGATGTAAGCAGGGCGTTTTTGGAGGGAAGCCAAAAAAGTGCCGCTTTTAAAATTATTTTGGATAAAACTTCAATTGAAATCTTTTATAATAACGGCGAAAAAGTGATGACAGAAATCTTTTTCCTAAATAAGCCATTTTCAGCTCTTTCACTTTCTTCAAAAGAGAAAATAGAATTGAAAAACGGGATTGTTCAAGTGTTGGACATTAATAAAAAGCAATAAGACAATCGAATAGAAATTTTCTAATTCAATCCAAAAAAAGACCGCATTGCCGTAAGAAGGATAATCTCTTTCAGGCTCGCTGCATCTATTTTTCAAAATAAAAAACTGCTAAGGAGTGGCAGACAAACATGACTAACTATTAAAAATAACCTTAACCAAACCAAAAATTTATGAGAAATAAGATTTTTTATTTTCTATTTTTCTTTTTTCCAATGCTCATGACGGCGCAGGAAAACGGAATAAAAGGAACGGTAATTTCCTCTGATGACGGAATGCCGCTTCCTGGTGCAACAGTATTGATTTCGGGAACCAATACCAGTTCGGTAACCGATTTTGACGGGAATTTTTCCTTTTCCAGTATTGCTTCTGATGCTGTGCTTGTAGTTTCTTTTGTGGGCTATAGTCCTCAGTCGATTCCAGTTAAAGGACAGAAAATACTCAATGTAACGCTGAAAGTTGATAACAATCAATTGAATGAAGTTGTAGTGACCGGATATTCCAAACAAAAGAAAACAGATATTACCGGAGCTGTCGCTGTTGTAAACATGAAAGATGTTATGAAACAGCCGGAACCAAATCCGATTAAGGCTCTGCAGGGAAGAATTGCCGGCGTAAAAGTGTCGTCTGACGGTTCGCCAAGCGGAGGAAATACCAAAGTTGTGATTCGCGGTGTTGGAACTTTGAACAATACAGATCCGCTTTACGTTATTGACGGAATGCCGACAAAATCGGGAATGCACGAATTGAATCCTAATGATATTGAGACTATTCAGGTATTGAAAGATGCTTCATCTGCCAGCATCTACGGTTCAAGAGCTTCAAACGGCGTAATTATCATTACAACCAAAAAAGGAAAAGAAGGCAAAATGAGAATCAATTTCAGCACTTATGCTTCATTTTCCGACTATTCAAGAAAATTGGATGTGCTGAATGCCAACCAGTTTGGGCAGGCGCTTTGGCAGGCTAACATTAACGATGGATTGAATCCGAATAGCAATAATCTGCGCTATCAGTTTGACTGGTCGGTAAACAATAATAAACCGCAACTGAATAAGGTTCTGGTTCCGGAATATTTAGATAGCGAACAAACTTTAAAGGCATCAAATACAGACTGGTACGATGCCATTTCCCAAACAGGAGTTGCCAATTCTTATGATTTGTCTGTGTCAAATGCATCAGATAAAGGGAATTATGTTTTTTCATTAGGCTATTACGATAATGAAGGTGTAGTGAAAACTACTGATTTTGAAAGAATTTCTGCCAGAATGAACAGTTCATACAAATATTTTGACGGAAAATTAGTCATTGGGGAAAATTTCAGCTTAAACCGTACCAACGAAGTGACAGATCCAGGCGTTTTAGATCCGGCATTGCGAGCACTTCCAATTATTCCGGTGCATACTGTAGATGGAAAGGGATGGGGAGGACCTGTTGGAGGAATGAACGACAGACAAAATCCGGTTCGTCTTTTAGAGTATAACAAAGACAACAAATACGATTATCTGCGTCTTTTTGGCAATGCTTACGCCGATTTGGAAATCATTAAAAACCTGCACATTAAAACGAGTTTCGGAATGGATTACGGTTTTTATAAAAAACGCACACTGCAAAGAAGCTACAAATCGGGTTATCTGCAAAACGACCAGACTTCGGTTACGATTGACCAGTCTGTGAGTGACAAATGGACTTGGACCAATACTGCAATCTACAGTTTGAATTTCGGAAAAAACAATCTGAATCTGATGGCGGGAACGGAGATGTACAAAGATACGTATGATACAAATACATTGCGCAAAAATGACTTTCTGATCGAAACGCCGGATTATATGTATCCTGATGCAGGCACGGGAGAATCTTTCACCAGCGGAACTTCAACAGTATATTCTCTGCTTTCGTATTTTGGAAAAGCAGACTATGAGTTTGACAACCGTTATCTGGTTTCGGCTACCATTCGCCGTGACGGTTCTTCCCGTTTTGGTAAAAACAATCAGTTTGGAACATTTCCCGCGGTTTCTGCAGGATGGAGAATCAGCAATGAGAGTTTCATAAAAGATAAAATAACCGCTATTTCCGATTTAAAATTAAGAGCAGGATGGGGACAGACCGGTAATCAGGAAATCAGCAATACAGCAGTCTATTCGCTTTATCTGGCAAGTTACGCTGGCGGAAGCCCAACCTGGGCTACTTCTTATGGAACGGCTTACGATATTGCAGGAAACGGAAACGGATTGCTTCCTTCCGGTTTTATTGCGACGCAGTCTGGAAATGACGATTTGAAATGGGAGACCACCACGCAGACCAATATTGGTCTGGACTTTGGTCTGTTCAAACAGAAACTGAGCGGATCTATCGACTATTACATTAAAAAAACAGATGATATTTTGGTATTGCCTCCGTATTTGGGAGTTATTGGAGAAGGAGGAAACCGTTGGGTAAACGGAGCTTCAATGGAAAACAGAGGTTGGGAGTTTTCATTGGGCTATCATGATGAAACTTCTTTTGGATTGAAATATGATATTTCCGGAAACATTTCGGCAAACAGAAATAAGATTACGCAATTGCCTGATGAAGTAAAAAACAATTACGGAGGAGACGGACTTGACGATAATATTTTGGGGCGTCCGATTAATTCAATGTATGGATACGTCACTGACGGATTGTTTACAAGCCAGGATCAGGTGGATAATTCGGCAATTCAGGAAGGGAAAGGCCTTGGGAGAATCCGCTACAGAGATTTAAACGGCGACGGTGCAATTACAGATAAAGACCGCACGTGGATTGGAAACCCAAATCCGGGATTGCTGTACGGAATCAATTTGAACTTGTCTTATAAAAACTTTGATTTCACCACTTTCTGGGAAGGTGCGACAGATGTTGATGTCATCAATAACACAAAGTATCAAACAGATTTTTGGAGTGTCGATGACGTGGGGTCAAATAAAGGAACGCGCCTGCTGAATGCCTGGTCATTGGATAATCCAAATTCAACTATTCCGGCATTGACAACAGTGGACAGAAATGCAGAATCGAGATTTTCAACTTACTATGTGGAAAACGGAAGCTATTTGAAACTTAGGGTTTTACAATTTGGCTATAGCCTGCCAAAAGAATTATTGAAAAAATTAAGCATGGAAAGCTTCAGACTATACATCAGCGGTCAGAACCTATTGATTCTTGATGCGAAAAGCTTCACAGGCGTAGATCCTGAAAATGCAGGTTTTGGATATCCGCAGCCGACAACATTTACTGCCGGCCTTAATTTCACTTTATAATAAAAGATTTAAAAATGAAAAAAATACTATATATAGCAGGATTTGCAGCGATGGGCTTCTTTGCTTCCTGTTCCGATTTTTTAGAAAATGATCCCCGTGGCGTACTATCGGAAAAAGATATTGTTACGCCTGAAAATGTTGAAGGATTTATGAATGCGGCTTACGCGCAGTTAGGAAATGACCATTATGATTCTCCTTACAGTTTATGGCCTTTTGGAAATGTCCGTTCTGATGATGCCTACAAAGGAGGAAGCGGCACAAATGATATTCAGGATTTTCACTTTTTTGAAGTTTCAAATAATATACGCCCGGATTTTGGAGAATTGGACAGTTTCTGGTACATCAGTTATGTTGGTGTTTCTAGAGCCAATAAAGCATTGAAAGCTTTGGAACAGATCTCGGAAGCAGATTATCCATTGAAGAAAACGAGAATGGCAGAAATGCGTTTTTTAAGAGGGCATTTCTATTTTATGCTGAAAATCATGTTTAGAAATGTGCCTTATATTACTGAAAATATTGCAATAGAAGATTATAAAACAATTTCAAACAAAGCGCTTTCAAACGAAGAGCTTTGGAATAAAATCGCAGAGGATTTTCAGGCTGCAGCCGAAAATTTACCCGATGCGCAACCAGAAGTTGGCCGCGCGACTAAAAAGGCGGCCTATGCTTATTTGGCAAAAACTAGATTGTATCAGGCCTATACTCAGGACGAAACTTTTAAGGTTACAGGAATCAGTCAGCAGCATTTGCAGGAAGTAATAGCGGCAACCGATAAAGTAATTGGAAAAGCATCTTTAGAACCTGATTTTGCCAATAACTTCTTGCCGGGAACTTATGAAAACGGACCGGAATCTATTTTCTCCATTCAGTTTTCAGACAACGACGGAACGCTTTACGGAAGATTGAATTTTTCTGATGTTCTTTCTACACCGCAAGGTCTAGGCTGTTGCGATTTTCATAAACCAAGCCAGAATTTGGTGAATGCTTTCAAAACCGGAGCAAATGGTTTGCCAGAGTTTGATACGTATAACAATGAAGATTTTGATTATAAAAATATAGATGCTAATACAGTTGATCCTAGATTGTATCATACCGTAGCGATGCCAGGACTGCCTTATAAATACGATCCTGAGTTTCTGTATGTTGAAGCTTGGGTAAGATCTCCGGGAACGTATGGCTATTATGCTTCTTTAAAAGAAAACGTGGCTCCAAGCTGCGGCTGTGTGGTTAATATTGATCCGTTTTATGGAAACTCAAAAAATAGAATTCAGATCCGTTATGCCGATGTGATTTTGATGCGTGCCGAAGCTTTGATTGAACTGGGAAGACAATCTGAAGCTTTGCCATTGATTAACGAAATCAGAGAAAGAGCGGCGCAGAGTACAGGAAGACTGCCTTATGTGAGCAACTTCAAAATCAATACGTATGTTGACGGAAGCAATTGCAGCTGGACACAGGATTTTGCCCGCAAAGCTTTGCGTTGGGAACGCCGTTTGGAATTGGCGATGGAAGGAAGCCGATTCTTCGATCTTGTCCGCTGGGGAATTACAGATCAGGTTATGAATGATTTTTACGCAAAAGAAAAAACAAAACGCACGTATTATCAGGATGCCTTTTTTGATGCCCACAAAGAGGAGTACTGTCCAATTCCGCTGAAGCAGATTAATTTCAGTCAGGGATTGTACAAACAGAATCCAGGCTATTAATCTTTAAAGAATCAGCAATATGAAAAAAGCTTTAAATAAATATTGGACCAAAGTGTCTATGGCATTGGCGATGATTTTTATGATTACTGCCTGCGAAAATGGTTTTGAAACTGGCGGATTTGACGTGAGTTCGCCTTCAAATGTGCTTTCATTCAAACTAAATGGAGTTTCAGGAAGCATTGATCAGGTTACGGGAAAAATTTCTGTAACAATGCCTTATGGATCAGATATTACAGCTATAAAACCGGAAGTTGTTTTTGCAGAAGGGGCAACATCAAATCCTGAATTAAATTCGGCTCTGAATTTTACAAACCCAGTAAAATTCAGAGTGGTTAATGGTAATTTATATAAGGATTATACGGTAACCACAACCGTTTTAAGTCCGATTAAGAGTTTTACAATTAATGGCGTTGCAGCAACAGTGAACGACATTAGCAAAACGATTAATATGACTCTTCCAGAAAATACCGATTTAACAGCGCTAAAACCAGAAATTGAAACAACAGATGGAGTTACGATTTCGCCAGCATCAGGAGCAGCAATTGATTTTACTAATGCTGTGACTTTTGTAATAACATCAAAGGGGAAAAGCGTTAATTATACGGCAAATGTCGGAGTTCCAGCTGCAGGATTAACGGTTGCATTTTTAGGAACTGCCGCTACAAGGTCTGGAATAACCAACATGGACGAAATAACAGCTTCAAATTGGCTTTTTGATACTTTTTCAGGAGCAAAATATATTTCTTTTGAAAGTATACAAAATGGTGCAGATTTAAGCGATATCGATGTGATATGGTGGCACTTTGATTCGGCTGCAAACCTGCCTTCGGTGGCTTATAATCCCGCAGTTACCAATGCATTGAAAAACTTCAGAACAAATGAGGGAAATCTGCTGCTGACTTCTTTTGCTTCGCAATATGTCGATGCTTTAGGAATTGTTCCATCAGGAAAAGGACCGAATAATGTTTTTGGCGATTTCCCTCCAAATGGATTTGTAGACGGAAATTCTTGGGGAATGTCGTTTGTAGGCCACGAAAACCATCCAATATTTCAGGGCTTAATCACTTTCGAAGCAGGAAAAGCCAATTTATTGCAAAGCGGCACATTCAGATTAAATCATACGGCTTGGTGGTTTTTACCGGAATGGGGCGGATATAATAATGGAGAAGGATGGAGAAATCAGACAGGAGGAACCAATCTGGCCAGTGAAGCTTGGGATAATGCATTGGACGGAAGGGTTACAATTGCTGAGTTTCCAAATGCAAGCGCCAATAAAAATGTAATTGTTATCTCCATGGGGGCTTACGATTGGTATAATGAAACCAATAGCAGCGGAGTGCCAAGCCAGGCTAATGAGTTTATAACAAACATCAGACTATTGACGCAAAACAGCATCAATTATCTAGCGGTAAAATAATCCATTTAAGAATTTTATTAAAATGAAAAATAAAAATATAATCACAATCGCTTCGCTTTTCTTTTCGCTGGTTTCGTGCAGTCAGGATGAAACGTATATTGGAGGCTCAATTTCGGGGGGAAATTCTGAAATTTCGAGTGTTTTTCCTGTTCCGCCGGCGCAGTGGATGGGCGCAAACGATCCGTATTACAGCGCGGGCTATACGGGAGATGTCATGCCTTTTTTTGACAACGGAAAATTCCATATTTATTTTCTGCATGATGCGCAAAATAAGCCGGCAGGAAAAGGATTTCATGACATTCATGAATATCAGAGTACAGATCTGGCGCATTTTACTTATGAAGGCCAAACCATTCCGTACGGTACAGCTCTTGAACCTGATTTTGCCGTTGGCACAGGATCAGTTGTCAAAGTAGGCAGCCTTTATTACTTTTATTACACTGGCCACAATGAAAATCCGGCTTTCGTTCAGTTGAATGCCAGAGAAAGCGTTTTGTGCGCAACTAGCAGTGATCTGAAAAAATGGACAAAAGTTCCGTCCTTTAAAATTACAGCTCCAGCGGGCTATTATAATTATGATTTTAGAGATCCGCATGTGTTTTACAATGACGAATTGAAGAAATATTCAATGCTGGTAAGCACGCAGACAGAACCGGGAAGAAAAGCCGTTCTGCTGCATTTTACAAGCGCTGATCCGGCATCTGGAAAATGGGATGTTCAGGCTCCGCTTTACACCACAGCTCCTGAAGATAATTACCTGATGATGGAATGTGCAGATATTTTTAAAATGGGGACTTACTGGTATCTGATCTTTTCTGAGAATTGGAGCGGTAATAAAGGAACGCATTATCGAATTTCATCATCAATAAATGGCCCATGGACAAAACCAGAAAATGACAGAATCGATGGAGAGTATTTTTATGCAGGAAAAACAGCTTCTGACGGGAATAAAAGATATGTTTTTGGATGGAATGCCAGAAAAACGCCTGAGAATGATTTAGGAAATAAAGATTGGGCAGGAAATATGGTCATTCATGAATTGATTCAGAATTCAGATGGAACTTTAGGAACGCAATCGCCGAAATCAGTTAAGGATTTGTTTTCTAAAAAGAGTAGAACTGCAGAAGTAGATGCAATTACTTCTAATGCAGCAGCTAATAATGGAACTTATTCATTGTCCGGAGAAACAGAAAAAGCGATGGTAACTTTTAAAAGCATTGGCAAGAAAGTTAAAATAAAGGCAGAAGTTGCTTTAGCAAAAGCTTCAGGAACAACGGGATTTGTTTTTCATACCAATGATACAGGAAGCTATTATAAAGTGATTTTGGATATTGCTAACGGAAGGATAAGCGGTTATAATTCGGCTTCGCAGGAAGTTACTCGTTTGCCATTTGCATTTCAGACAAATGTAAAATATGATGTTGAAATAGTTGCCGAAGGAAGTGTTGTAGTAGTTTACATTAACGGAAAAGCAGCGCTCACCAACCGTGTTTACGGAAGAGACCAAAATAAATGGGGCATTATTGCTGAAGGGCAATCAAGCACGATATCAAATCTTCAGGTAACGCAGCCAGAATAAAAAAATAATAGTAAAATAATTTTAGAATGAATAACGGAAAAAGCCTTAAGGCAGTGGCATACGGAGAGGTGCTTTGGGATGTTTTTGGCAATGAAAAAAAGATTGGGGGAGCTCCATTGAATGTAGCCCTGCGAATGAAAACGCTGGGATGCGAGGTGGCCATGATAAGCTGTGTGGGAAATGATGAAGATGGAGTATCAATAAAGGATCAAGTGAAAAAACTGGGGCTTGAAACAGATACAATTGCAGTTTCTGAAGATTTTCCAACAGGTTTGGTTAATGTTACCTTAAATGAGCGCGGATCGGCAAGTTATGAAATCAGCTATCCGTCTGCCTGGGATAAAATTGAATCGAATGATTCGGCAAAAGCAGCAGTAAAAACAGCTGATGTATTGATATACGGAAGTTTGGTCTGTCGAGACGATGTTTCAAGAAAAACGTTAAAAGAGCTGCTGCCTTCAGCGGCCTATAAGGTCTTCGATGTCAATTTAAGAAAACCGCACTATTGCTATGAAATTCTGCAGGAATTAATGGATTCTGCTGATTTTATTAAGTTCAATGATGAGGAATTGCTTGAGATAGCGGCGACTATGGATTCTCCTTTTACAGGCTTGGAAGAAAACATGCGTTTTATTGCAGAGAAAAACAAGGTGCATGCGATGTGTGTCACTAAAGGAAAACACGGAGCCCTATTAATGTGGGAAGGAGAGCTTTATCAGAATGGCGGATATCCTGTTAGAGTATCTGATACGGTTGGAGCAGGGGATTCCTTTCTCGCAGCTTTAATCACATCGTTGCTTACCCATAAAACACCGCAGGATGCAATTGATTTTGCGTGTGCTGTTGGAGCGCTTGTAGCTGAAGCGCCAGGAGCAAATCCTGAAATTTCACCTTCCAGAATTGAAAATCTGATGAGGAATGTTAAAGCTTAAAATTTTAGACTGCACCCAATAAAGCAGTTTTATAGCATTGATATTTAGCTGTAGAAGTAAGCCTGATGCCTCTTTGGCATCAGGCTCAATTTTTATTGGCCTGCAGTAAAGGTTTAAGTATAATATCCTACTATTCTGATTATAAAGTGAATATCTTTTTTAAGTGAACTAGATGATTTATTACTATTTTAACGATAGGATATTATAGAATTAAAGAGATTCAAAATTTTAGAATGTGCTGGATATTTTTTTAATTAATATTTGTGGGAATATAACGATATTATTATTCTATATTTGCTTAACTACTGACAATAAAATGTTCTTCTGAAAATCCGATTATTTGCCAAATTATTGGGCACAACACAAACGATGTCTTTTGTAAGACTTTATTTTGTAAAATTTGTACCTTATTTGTACCTCGGTATTACTTAGGTATTATAAAATAAGGAAAGTTAATTTCTGTATCGGGAAATAAAGTAATGCCATAAATAGGACTTTTTTGAATAAAGCCCTAACAGACAAATTCTAAAAAGTTAAATACGCCTCATTTTAATAATGAGGCGTTTTAATTTCGTTTTATTATGAATTGATTTTATAAAACAATTATTTTAAAATTTTATGGTAAAACCGTCTCTATTACGAATAAAATTTATAGATAGCTAATTTAACACAAAGTTAAATTAACTTCTTAGGTATTTTTTGTCTGTTGCTTTTCATTTGCTTTTTTAATCTCTCATGGAAAAAGATCTTTTGAAAATGCCGGACGATGAACTTCAGAAATTAATTTTTGAAGGAAATGACATCGCGTTTTCAGTTATTTTCAACCGATATTGGAAAAAGCTTTATTTGTATGCTTTTAAAATCTATAAAGACGAAGCAATCTGTGAAGATATTGTGCAAGAAATCTTTATAAGTCTTTGGAAAAACGCCTCTAGCACTGTAATACTTAATCTTGAAGCTTATCTTTTTAGAGCGGTAAAATATAAAATCGCCAATCAGATTCGAAACTTAAAATTTGATCAGAAGCATATTGAAATAATAGAGAGTATTCCAGATCCAAGCTTGACCATAAACGATTTAGAATATATTGATTTGGAGAGAAATATCAACGAGCAGATCAATAAACTGACTCCAAAATGTAGAGAGGTTTTTCTGCTCAGCCGTATGGATCATTTTACAAATGCTGAAATTGCGGCAAAACTGAATCTTTCTATTCACACTGTAGAGAAACATATCAGCAATGCTCTTAAGCAGCTTCGCTTAAACAATGCATCTTATAATTATCTTCTTTTTTATTGGGCAGCGTTCTTTTATGTTAACTAAAAAACACTGGTTTTAAGAAAACGTTAAGCCTGCATTTTCGACTACTTGTTCGATTCAAAAAATGTGACTTGTCTATAAAAGCGCATATTTTGAAAAAAGAAACCTTTTTGCAATTGGCAAAAAAATACGAAGAAGGCAGCTGCTCGCCTGAAGAAAAAATGGCCGTTGAATCATTTTTTGATAAGATGCAGGATCAATCATCAGATATAGAAATATCTGATGAAAAAGGGGATGTAATTTTCAATAAGATACTTTTAGAACTGCAGGTACAACCCAAAAAACATGTATTCCGAAAAGTGTTGAAAATCGCAGCGGTTTTAGTTGCCGGACTTACCATTGCATTTACTGCAGCTAAGTTTATTTTCAAACCTGCAACAATTACCCAAATTGCTGCCAAAGGAGAAAAGAAAGAAATTTTTCTTGAAGACGGAAGTGTTATTGTGCTAAACTCAAACAGCAGCATTACGTATCCGGAGGAATTTGAAACTACAAGAAATATTAAACTGGTAGGACAGGCTTATTTTAAAGTTTTTAGAGATGTAAAACGCCCTTTTATTGTACAGACGCACGACGTAAAAGTTAGAGTGCTCGGAACTTCATTTGACATTAATTCATACAATCATCACGACACCAAAGTAAGCGTTATTACAGGAAAAGTGGAAGTCACGTCACCCACTGGAAAAAAAGTGCAGATTACCAAAAATCAGCAGGCCGATTTGATAAAGAATTCAGATTTGCAGATTTCTGAAGAAAACAGTAAAGATAAAATCGCCTGGATCAGTAATACCATCATGCTTAAAAACACGAAACTTTCTGAAACCGTTAAGATTATTGAGAACTGGTACAATGTAGATATTGCAATAGAAGATCCAGAATTAAACAACCTTACTATTTCTGGAAAGTTTAAAGATGAAAAACTAGAGAATGTATTAGAAAGTATTGCCTATTTGAAAAACCTAAAAATAAATTACACAACTAAAAAACAAATAACTATAAGAAAAAAGACTCCTTAAAAACAAAAAATAAACCCGCTTCCGGTGCAACGGAAACGGGCGATTTAAAAAGACTAAAAATAAAATTTATAGCCTAATAGTAATGAATACGAAACTACAATTTTTTTTCAATAAGTATATAAAGATGAAAAATCTTTACTTAATGATTTTATTAATTTTTTCCTTTAAAGGATTTGCATCAGAACAGTCTGCAAAAGATGCGCAGATAAGTCTTAATCTTAAAGATGCTACAATTACAGAATTTTTCAGAGCTGTTGAACAGAAAACGACTTTTACATTTGTTTTTGATGAAAAGATATCTGGAACATCACAACGCATTTCAATCTATGCAGATAAAGAAAGTCTTGACGGAGTGCTTGCAAAAGTAGCTTCTAAAACGGGACTTTCATTTAAAAAACTAAACAATACCATTACTGTTACCCGAAGTCTTCGCGCACAAATGAATGTGCGAGGAAAAGTTTTGGACGAAAGCGGGATGCCAATGCCAGGAGTTACGATTCTCGAAAAAGGAACAAAAACCAACACAATGACAGATATGGAAGGAAATTTCAGCTTTGCTGTAAACTCTTCGGCTGTTTTGGTTATTTCCTACATGGGGTACGTAACTCAGGAAGTTGCTGCAAGTGCTAGTCCTCTTACCATAATAATGAAACCAAGTACGAGTGAATTGAATGAAGTTGTGGTAACCGCATTGGGAATTAAAAGAGAAGAAAAAAAATTAGGATTCTCGCAACAGACTATCAAATCTGATAATTTATCTCAGGGAAGACCAAATAACTGGTCATCTGGATTAAAAGGAAAAGTGGCAGGATTAACTATCACTTCTACAGGTTCTGGACCGTTAAATTCGCAGCAGATTACGCTTAGAGGTAACAGATCATTAAGTCCAAAAGGAAATTACGCGCTTATTGTGGTAGACGGAGTTCCTGTAAATGCTGAGATGACAACTTCGGGATCCAGCAGCGCCTATATGGGGGAAGATTCGCCAATTGATTATGGAAACGGAATTTCTGATCTTAATCTAGATGATATCGATGAAGTTACAGTTTTAAAAGGTGCAGGTGCAACTGCACTTTATGGAAGTCGTGCGGCAAACGGAGCCTTAATTATTACGACAAAATCTGGAAAGAAAAACAAAGGTTTAGGAATTTCTTTAAACACAGGAGCTACTTTTGATGTTATCCAGAGATGGCCAGATTATCAGTACAGCTACGGACAGGGAACAGGAAATTCGCCAGATGCTTCTGGCAACCAATATTATTCTTATGGAAATTCTGCAGACGGAACTTCAACCAGCGGAACCAGCAGTGCTTGGGGACCAGCCTTTACAGGGCAGAATTTTTACCAGTATGATCCAGCTTTACAGGGACAATCTGCACAAAGAACGCCTTGGCAGTCTTACCGAGATAACCGTAAAGATTTCTGGAGAACCGGTGTGACTTTAAATAATAATATTTCTATTCAAGGTGGCGATAATAAAGGATCAATGCGCCTTTCTGTTGGAAACCAAAAAAATGAATGGATTATGCCTAATACTGGTTTTGACAGGGTTACAGCCGCTGTTAATGCCAACTATCAGGTATCGGATAAAATTAAATTGGGAACGGCGATTAATTACAATACTAGAAACAGTGATAATCTTCCGTCTACGGGCTATAACAATGGTTCTATTGCGTATTTTATGATTTTTCAGCAGCCCAATATCGATTTGGACTGGTATCGTCCAATCTGGGTAAAAGGCAAAGAGCAGATCGAGCAGCTGCATCCTTTTAGTTCTTTTATAGACAATCCGTATTTGATTGCTTATGAAGCGACCAATACCTTAGATAGCGATCAGATTGTTGGGAATATTTTTGCCAATATCACTTTGTCATCCAATCTGGAATTAATGCTGCGTTCGTCTATGAATACTTACAATCAGACAAGAGAGCAAAAAAGACCTTACAGCATCAATAGATATGCGAAAGGATTTTATGAAAGACAAGATGTTTTCAAACAGGAAATCAACTCTGACTTTTTGCTTTCTTATAAAAAAGATTTCGGAAATAAATTCTCTCTTGCGGCTTCAGCCGGAGGAAATGCTATGAGTTATAAATACAGAAGAACAGAAGCCGAAGTAACGGGTTTGGTTGTGCCTGGAGTTTATAAACTTTCGAATGGTTCAAGCGCGCCAATTTTGACTTTGGGCGATGCTTACAAAAAAATGAGCAGTTTGTATGGTTTGGTATCGATGTCTTATGCAGATATGCTTTTTGTTGATATTACAGGAAGAAACGACTGGACGAGTACGCTTCCGGTTGAGAATAATTCATTTTTCTATCCGTCGATTAATACAAGTGCGGTTATTTCTGAAATGGTTTCGCTTCCAAAATCAATTGATTTCTTAAAATACAGACTTTCTTTTGCTCAGGTAGGAAATGATACAGAACCTTATAAAACGCAGAAATATTACGGACAAAGCGCTTTTCCAAGTTCTGCGCAGACTTTAACGGTTTTATACAATGACCATTTTAAACCAGAAATTACAACCAGTTTTGAGACAGGTTTTGAAATCAGAATGCTTAAAAATAGACTTACGGCAGATGCTACGGTTTATGAGAGTGTAACTAAAAACCAAATTATCGATATTCCGATGGATTTTTCAACAGGTTACAGCGGAGCGGTTTTGAATGGAGGTAAAGTGAGAAACCGTGGAATCGAGCTTACCCTTGGCGGAAAAATTATTGATGGGGATAATTTCAAATGGAATGCAACGACGAACTGGTCACGCAACTGGAATAAAGTAATGGAATTGCCAGAAGGAATCGATGGCCAGCAGATTATTGGAACAGGAGGAACAGCTTCAATCATCGCAAAAGTGGGCGGAACAACAAGCGCCATCTACGGTTTCGGATTTGTACGTTCTCCTGACGGTCAGATCGTTTATGACAATGCAGGTCTTCCGGCTTATCCAGAAGAGATTCAATATATTGGAGATGCAAGTCCAAAATGGAAAGCAGGTTTAACGAATAGTTTTTCAATCGGGAATTTCACTATGAATGTAACAATTGACGGTCAGTATGGTGGAATCATTTATTCGCAGACGCATCACAAACTTTCTGAACAAGGGAAATTAAATTCAAATAGTATGGGAAGAGAAACTGGCTTTATCATTGGTGAAGGTGTAGTGCAAAATGCAGACGGTTCTTATTCTCCCAATACAAAAGAAGTAAAAACGGCAGATTGGTATACTCGTTATTATAGAAGAGCCAATATAGAATCCAACTCTTTTGATGCTTCTTTTGGAAAACTTCGCGAAATCAGCCTTCAATATAACTTGCCAAAAAGATGGCTGAAAAATACAGGACTTCAGTCGCTTCAATTTTCAATTTTTGGAAGAGATTTAGCAACCGTTTCAGATTTCCCAATTTATGATCCAGAGACAGCAGCATTAAATGGAGATACCATTTTGCCAGGTATCGAAATGGGGCAGATGCCGTCTCCGGCTACGTATGGTTTCAATTTAAGTTTGACTTTATAATAAGACAATGAAAAAGATAAAAATTACAGCAATACTATTACTGCTTACAGGACTGACTATTTCTTGTACAGGAGGTTATGAAGAACTAAACGAGAATCCTAATCTGATTACAGAGATAAGCCCGGGTACTTTAATTAATCCGATTATTTACGGAATTGCTTCTCAAAACGCAACGCAGAGTGTAGATGTCACTTTCAATTTAATGCAGGTTTCGCTTCCTTTTCCAAGCATCTCGGGAGGTTTGCACCGTTATGATGTGAGCAACAATATTGGAAACTCAGCATGGAATAATTATTACAAATGGCTTAACAATATTAGAGAAATGCGCATGGCTTCTGTAAAGGCTGGAGACGGCAATTATGAAGCAGTTGCGTTAACGCTAAATGCTTTGGTGTATGCGAATCTTACGGATCTTTTCGGACCAGTTCCCATGACTGAAGCAGCGCGTGGAGAAGATGGCATTTTATATCCAAAGTATGATACCCAAGAGTTTATTTATGAAACACTTTTGGCCGATTTAGAAAGAGCCAATACGCTTTACGATACGAGTAAAGCAATGATTTATACAGAAGATATTTTGTTTCAAAATAATGTTCTAAAATGGAAGAAGTTTACAAATTCCTTAAAAATGAGATTGCTTTTGCGAGTTTCAAACAGAACAGAAATTGGAGCTTTTGCAAAATTGGCTTATATGGCAGATCATCCTGAGATTTATCCTGTTTTTACCAATACGGCTGAGAGTGCTATTTTGAAAGTAACGGGTGTCTCTCCAAATGTTTCTCCGTGGGGAAGACCGCAGGATTTTAACCTGAACATCAAAATGGCTTCCTTTTTTATTGATAATTTGAATACGTTGGAAGACCCGAGAAGAGCAATAATTGCTACTGGGGCAACGGCTTTGGTTACCAATGCGCCAATCGGATTTAAAGGAATTACAAGCGCTTATGCAGGTTCAGATTCGCAGTTCAAATACAATGCTTCGACACTTTTGAACATGCAAGCGCAAAACCCGATGCAGATATTTCTCTTAACGTATGCCGAAGTTGAATTTATCAAAGCAGAATTAGCACAGAGAGGGCTTATCACCGATGCGGCTGGACATTATGAAAAAGGTGTTAGAGCAGCCATAGAACAAGTAAAAGCTGTAGTTCCAGCGACTTATTTTAACAAACCAGAAGCTCAGTATAATGGAACATTAGAAAGAATTATGCTCCAGAAATATTACGCCTTATATTTTACAGATTACCAGCAATGGTTTGAATACCGCAGAACAGGATTGCCTGTATTGCCAACAACATCTGCAATGCTAAATGGAGGAGTTATGCCGTCAAGGTTTACCTACCCAGACAATCAGCAGATTAAAAATACCGAAAACTATCACCAAGCAGTTGAAATGGTTGGAGGAGATAATATCAATACGAAAGTTTGGTGGGATAAATAAAATTAGAAAAAATGAAAAAGACATTTATATATAGTGCTATGTTGTTTTGCGGAGTTTTAACAGCGCAGACAACCGTAAAAGGAATCGTATTTGAAGATTTAAATCAAAACGGGAAAAAGGAAAAAAAAGAAAAAGGAATTGCAAATGTCGCGGTTACAAATGGGCGTGAAGTTGTTTTAACCGATAAAAAAGGAAACTACCAATTACCGCTTCAAAGTGATGCTATAATTGCTGTAATCAAACCTTCGGGATACAAGATTAAGGTTAATAAAGATAATTTGCCTCAGTTTTTCTATAATTATAAACCAACTGGTTCTCCTAAAGGGAAATTTGAAGGAGTGGCTCCAACAGGAAAATTGCCAGAATCTATAGATTTCGGATTGCTTCCGCAAAAGGAAACCAATGATTTTACAGCGCTTGTTTTTGGAGATCCGCAGCCGTATAATCTGGAAGAAGTTGATTTTTTTGCTCGAGGAATTGTAGCGGAAGTTGAAGGGATTAAAAATATTCCGTTTGGATTAAGTATGGGAGATTTGGTTGGAAATGACCTTAGTTTATTCAATCCGTATATTCAGGCGGTAAAGAAAGTAGGAATTCCGTGGTACAACCTTTTAGGAAATCACGACTTAAATTTTGATGCCAAAGCAGATAATCTGGCAGATGAAACCTATGAAGCTCATTTTGGCCCTGCCAATTATGCTTTCAATTACGGAAAAGTGCATTTTATTGTTTTGGACGATGTTTTGTATCCAGATCCAAGAGATCATGAAGGCTATTGGGGCGGTTTTACAGAAGAGCAGATGCAGTTTATAGAAAATGATCTAAAAACAGTTCCAAAAGACAATTTAATCGTTCTGGCTTTCCATATTCCGATAAGCGAGCCGGACAGCAAAGACGATTCATTTAGAGACGAAGATCGCCAGAAGTTATTTGAATTATTGAAGGATTTCCCAAATACACTTTCGCTTTCGGCACATACACATATGCAGAGACAAGATTTTTTCGATAAAAAAGACGGCTGGTTACAAGAAACGCCACATCATCATTACAATATCGGAACAACATCTGGCGACTGGTATTCTGGAAAACTGGATGAGAAGGGAATTCCAATTTCGGTTATGAGAGATGGAACACCAAAAGGTTATGCTTTCATTCATTTTAATGGAAATAAATATACGGTTGATTACAAAGTAGCAGGAAAACCAGAAAATTATCAGATGAAAGTTTTTGCTCCAAAAGTGGTAGCCAAAGGAAAACGTACCAAATCGGGCGTATTTGCCAATTTTTTTATGGGAAGCAAAAAAGACAAAGTAATGTACCGAGTAGATCAAGGCGAATGGAAAGAGATGAATTACGTAGAAGTAGAAGACCCATCGTATGTAGAGTTGGTTTACGAATGGGAATTGTCTGAAGTGCTTATGCCTGGAAAACGTTCATCAGATCCAGAAAAAAGCACGCATGTATGGAGAGGAAATATCCCTTCGGATCTTGCCATTGGAGAACATGCTATCGAGATCAAAGCGACAGATATGTTTGGCAAAACGCATTCGGCAAACACCACTTACAGAATTGATAAAGTGAAATAAAATGCTAAAAGTAAAAGGGATAATTTGTGTTTTAATTGCGGTATTAACAGCATATTCGTGCAAAAGCCAAAAGGCAGTTACAGCAAAAAGAACGATAGAAGTACATGGACATCGCGGTGATAGAGGGAATTTTCCTGAGAATTCAATTCCTGCTTTTCTCAGTGCTGTAAAAAAAGGTGCTGATGTGGTAGAATTGGATGTCGTAATTTCTAAAGACCAAAAAGTAGTCGTTTCTCATGAACCTTTTATGTCTTCGCAGTATATGAGTGATACTGAAGGAAAGCCAATTACAAAAGACAAAGAAAGGAGCTATAATCTTTATGAAATGACGTATGACAGTATTAGAAAGTTTGATGGCGGTTCGAGAGGAAATACAGCTTTCCCGATGCAGCAGAAACAAAAAACATACAAGCCTCTGCTTTTAGAAGTGATTGATAGTGTTGAACAGTATATTGCCAAGAACAATTTAAAGCCGGTACGATACAATATCGAAATCAAATCTGAAAAATCGGATTATGGAAAAAGACAGCCAGAACCTAAAGCTTTTACTGATTTGGTGATGAAAATTATTAAAGAAAAAGGTGTTGAAAGAAAGATTAACATTCAGTCTTTTGATCCGACAGTTTTAAATGTAATACACAAAAGATATCCAAAAATAAAAATTGCTTATTTGGTTGGAGAAGGCAGTATAGCTGAAAATCTTTCTTTACTTGATTTTAAGCCTGAGATTTACAGTCCGCATTATAAATTGCTAAACCAAGCAGAAGTCGATTCACTTCGATTGATGAAAATGAGAATCATACCGTGGACTGTGAATGAAGATGCAGCAATTGACAATATGATACTGCTTCAGGTAGATGGAATTATTACGGATTATCCTGAAAAAGTATTGAAAAGAAGGGCACTTTAAAACTTTGTAAAATTAATTAAACTATAGAATTTTGTTGAAAATGAAGGGAATAGATTTAAGAGAGCACCGAATTCTTGCTGCAGCCTTTGATAAATTTGAAGCCTTATCTTCTGCTTTTCCAGATGTTCTGGAACAGTCACAGGAGAATGATGTCCGTGCGGCAATGGAGTCTCTGGACGGATTGCATAAAAAGTATCAATCGCTATTTCATGAACTTCAAAAGTGCATTGAAGAATATGAGCACAAGAAAAAGACGGTTCGTTCGGTAATTAATAAAGCGAATCGAAAATTGACTTGCGAACCAGTCAGAAGAACAGCGGGTTAAATTGGTCTATTTTTTTATTTAAAAATATCATAGTTGCAAGACCTCTAAGTTTTTAAAACTTAGAGGTTTTTTTATGTTTGACTATGTAGAAATATAGATTAGATGTAGTGGGTTTTGGTGCCTCCAAAGAAGGAATGGATTAGTTTTGGTTTTAATGTTATTTCATTTTCAATCTGTACTTCTGTCAGCGCGCACATTTTAGCAAGTGGAGCCATCTATCCAAAAGTGTTATGTTTTCTGAAGTTAATTTATCACCGCTTATTGCTTTAAGTTTACTATTTGTAAATATTTTTCAAAAATCAATCCGCTTTAAGTCTGCTTAGTTTTAATTCTTGATGCTATAGCTTTTTTACCATTTATGCTCCAAAATGAATAAAATACTTATTCTACGGGACAGAAAGCCGATCTGCTAGGTTAAACGATCAATCCATTTTACAAATCCTTAACAAAATGAGGCTTGAAATTTTCATTTCTTTAACAATTCGATAATTTTAACTTTTTCACTATTTGTAAAAATCACAGTTAATTTGCTGTAATAAATTTAATATTTGTAAACAAACTAACCATGAAAACAATTTACAAGGCAATTTTTATTTTCTCCGCTCTCTTTATTGTGCAAAACATGACAGCACAAAAAGCCACAATTAAAGGGACAGTTACAGATTCACAATCTCCTTTGCCAGGAGCTACTATTATATTGTCAAATAATCAAAAAGCAACTACGGGTTTCAGCGGTGATTTTGTTATTCAAGATGTAAGATCAGGAAACTTAGAATTGAAGATTTCATACATAGGGTACGAAGTAAAAACGATTCAGATTGAAGTAAAAGAAAACCAGCAGCTGAATTTAGGAATTATTCGACTGGAGGCTAATTCAAAAGAATTAAATGAAGTGGTAGTAAGCGGAATGAGCCAAAGAAACAGCGAAGCAAGAGCACTAAACATGCAGAAAAAATCAATGAGCATTGTAAACGTGATTGCTGCCGATGGTATTGGTAAATTACCAGATCGTAACGCTGCCGAAACAGTGCAGCGTATGCCAGGAGTTTCTATAGAACGCGATCAGGGAGAAGGACGTTTTGTTTCGGTGAGAGGATTGCCACCTTTTTGGTCATCGACTACCATTAACGGAAACAGAATTCCAACTGCAGAAGAAGAAACGACTTCAAGAGCTACAGCATTTGACTTTTTTCCATCAGACCTTATTGCTTATGTAGAAGCTACAAAAGCCATTACACCCGATATGGATGGAGATGCTATTGGCGGAAGCGTCAATTTTACTACTCAGACTGCGCCAACTAAAAAAACAATTAAAGCGAGTGTTTTTAGTGGTTACAATCAAAAATCAGATAAAGGAATTTATAGCGGATCGCTTACTATTGGTGATAAAAGTAAAAACGGAAAGTTTGGTTATATTATTAATGGAACGTATTGGGACAGAAACTGGGCAACGGATAATTACGAAGCCAGAAGACAAGGCGATCAGGGAGTTTACCGCTTAGAATTAAGAGACTATACTGGAGTTAGAAAAACGACAGGTTTAAATGCAGCGATGGAGTTTAACCCGTCATCGAGAGACAAAATTTTCCTAAAAGCGACTTATGGCGGACTTTCTGATGAAGAAACGCATTATAAGCATCGTATCAGATTTGATAAGTTCAATAGCACTACAAACGCTTTAACAGTAGAACAGCAGGATATTCATAATGAATTAAAGACTGAGTTTGTTGGTATTGATTTAGGAGGAAAACACCAGCTGGCTAACGGAAACTTGGATTGGAGTCTGGCTTCTTATAGAAATGAGTTTAAATACGGAAATATTCCAAACGCTGAGGACAATAGCTATTTTTTAATTCAGTTCAATCAGACTGGAGTTGGAGTTAAACCTGAATATTTAAAAAATATACCAATAGCAAGTGGAGGAGCAGGAGGGCCAAGAGCGTACTGGGCTGCTGATGGAGGAATGCTGGATCCTGAGAATCCAAAATCAATTTTTGATTTTTATTCTGACCCAAATTTCAAAACCGATCCGACAAAGATGAAATTCTCTACGCTGGAATTATACAAAATTAGCATTGTAGAACGCGACAATATTATTGCTGCGGTAAACTACGAGCATAATTTTAATGAAAGTCTTAAAATGAAGTTTGGTGTAAAATTAACCGACAAAGATCGTATTGCCACTTTTAGAGATGAGTATTACAACTGGGTTGGATCGCCAACACCGTTCTTATCGAATTATAGTTCAGATTTAATCAATCAGCCTGGCGGAACAGATTATATGAGACGAGAAACAGGAACCAATATTGGTAACACATTTGGGCCGGTTCTATCAACGGATGGAATGACTAAGTTGTTTAATACTTCGCAAGGAAATCTGGTTTTAAATCCTGTAGATTCTCAGATTCCGGAATTAGGAAAAGGCTTGGGAAGAAATTTTAATGTAGACGAAACTACATCTTCAGCTTATGCAATGGCGACTTATTTATTAAATGATAAATGGACTATTTTGGGAGGTCTGAGAACGACTCACACCATTACAAAAGTTACAGGAAAAACGGTAGAGAATAATGTGGTGGTTGATGCTGAAAACACAAAATCTTATACATCGGTTTTACCAATGCTACATGTAAAATATTCTCCGATCGAGAATTTAAACGTACGTTTTGCAACAACAAGAACATTTGCAAGACCCAATTTTGGAGACATTTCGCCAGCGGGATCATTAAATACTATTGACGGAGAATATGCAGGAGGAAATCCAAACTTGAACCCGACCTATTCATGGAACTTTGATTTATTGGGAGAATATTTCCTTGATGAAGTAGGATTAATTAATGCTGGAGTATTTTATAAATCAATTACAGATCCAATTTTTGATGATACGTATCAAGGTACTATAAACGGAATTCCTGATATTGAAATCAGTTCGCCTACAAATGGCGGTGATGCTTGGATTGGTGGAATTGAATTTGGAATCACAAAAAGATTCAGCTTCCTGCCTGGATTCCTAAAATATTTTGGAACTCAGATCAATGCAACGCTTATGAACTCTGAAATGACATTGGGACAGAACGCTAATAATCCTAACGGAAGAAAAGTGTCAACACCTTATCAGGCCAAAGAATTATACAATCTGCAATTGTTTTACGAAACAGGAAAACTAAATGTGAGAGCAGCTTTCAACTATAAAGGTGCATACGCCACAAGTTTTGATGCCAATGCCAAAAATACCGACATGAATGATATTTATTATGGTAAATACAATTCGTTAGACTTTTCAGCTTCTTATAAAATAGGAGATCATTTCACCATTTTCAGTGACGTAAATAACGTCTTAAATGAGCCTTTGATGTATCATTTTGGAGAAACTCCAAACAGGCCAAAACAGGTAGAATATTATGGCGTAAAATTCAATCTTGGTTTAAAATATAATTTATAGACAACTATAAGTTAACTCGTTGGATGCTTGTCGGTTTTATTTTTACGGTTTATTTTTTTTAACTGACTGCATCCAATGAGTTTTACGCTCATCTCAACTTACACTCCAACTTTCAACCAATCTAAAGAAATTATGTCTGCAAAAACATCCAATTTTAGGTTTATATTAAAAGCATCCATAGCAGCATTTGGAACTTATTTCTGCATGTATGCTTTCAGAAAACCTTTTACTGCGGCTACATTCGAAAGTATGTCTTTTTGGGGTATCGATTATAAAATTTTATTGATTCTGGCGCAGGTTTTAGGTTATACGTTTTCTAAGTTTTTAGGAATCAAAATTATATCCGAATTAAAATCATCTAAACGTATTTTATATTTAATAAGTTTTATAGTTATTTCAGAATTGGCATTATTGGGCTTTGCTCTAGTTCCCGCTCCTTATAATATCCTGTTTTTATTCATTAATGGATTGCCGCTTGGAATGATCTGGGGAATTGTTTTTTCTTATATAGAAGGAAGAAAAACGACAGAACTTTTGGGTGTAATTTTATGTTCTAGTTTTATTGTTTCGTCAGGAACGGCAAAATCTGCGGGGGTATTTGTGTTGCAAGTTTTGGGCTGTACCGAGTTTTGGATGCCTTTTGTTACGGGGCTTCTTTTTATTGTTCCTTTAATTCTGTTTTCACTGCTGCTGGAGAAAATCCCAAATCCTGATCAGGAAGATTTGGACTTGCGATCCAAACGAAAACCGATGGACAGAAAAGAACGCGCATCGCTTTTCAGACAGTTTGCATTTCCGCTAACAGTCATTATTATATTTTACACCATGCTTACGGCAATGCGTGAATTCAGAGATAATTTTGCACGAGAGCTTTGGGATGCTTTGGGATATAAGGAAAGCATTTCGATTTACATGTATTCAGAAATTCCAATTGCAATATCTGTACTTGTAATTTTAGGATTTTTAGGAAGCATGAAAAACAATTATAAAGCATTTAGAAATTACCATATAGTGTTGCTGGTGGGTTCTTTGCTAATTGGAATGACCACTTTCTTATTTGAAAAACATTTATTAGGAGCATTTCCATGGATGATGATCTCGGGATTCGGGATGTACATTTGTTATATTCCGTTTAATGGTCTGTTTTTTGACCGAATGATTGCAACCTATAAAATAAAAGGAAACAGCGGATTTCTAATCTACATCGCCGATGCTTTCGGATATCTAGGCAGTGTTCTGGTATTGTTTTTTAAAAATTTGGGAGACAAGGATATTTCTCTGTTAAGCTTTTTTACCGCTTGCATTTATCTTCTCTCGTTTGTTGGAATCATTACCACGATAATGTCTTTTAATTTCTTTAGAAGAAAATTTAAAAAACACATAAAAATTAATGCAGCTCCTTTGTACACTTGAATGAAGGACAAATTAAAATTCATAAAATAATTAAGATATGAAAGATAAATATGATTTAATCATAATTGGATCAGGGGTTTTGGGCACATTTCATGCCTATCATGCCTTATTAAAAGGAATGTCAGTTGCGGTTTTAGAAAAAAACAGCAAGCCTGAAGGAGCTACCGTTCGAAATTTCGGGCAGGTTGTACCATCAGGAATGGACAGAAAATGGCAGAATTTCGGTAAGGAAAGTTTAAAGATTTATAAAGACATTCAATCGCAGTTTGATATCAGCATTCGTCAGAACGGAACCATTTATTTGGCATCAAATGAAGAAGAAATGCAGCTGATAGAAGAACTTCATGAGATTAATATTTCAAATGATTACGAATCTAATTTGCTGACAAAAGAACAATGTCTGGCAAAATACAGTGGTTTGAGAGCTGACTATTGTACGGGTGGATTGTTTTTTCCGCAGGAAGTTACCGTAGAGCCTTCTACGATGATTCATAAACTACATCAATATATGACGGCTAATTTAGGATTGGATTTATTTATGAATACAACCGTAGTGCATACCGAGGATAGGTCCAATGAAGTAATAGCAGTAACATCGACAGGTTTGGAATACAAAGCATCGAAAATTATTATTTGTAACGGAAGCGATTTTAAAATCTTATATCCTGAAATTTATAACAGCAGCGATTTGATTGTTTCTAAGCTTCAAATGCTGCAAACCAAACCACAGCAAAATTATAAGCTTGATGGGTCTATTTTAACGGGATTAACGATTAGAAGATATGAATCTTTTGAAGAATGCAAATCGTACACAGCTATCAAAGCAAAAGAGAACCCAGATAGTTTTGAGAAAAAATATGGCGTTCACATCTTATTCAAACAGGCTCTCGACGGATCTGTTATTTTAGGAGATTCTCACGAATATGCCAGTGCAAAAGAAATAGATTCATTAGGATTTGATTTGAATATGGATATCGACCATTTTATGATCGAAGAAGCTAAAAAAATAATTGATCTGCCAACGTACGAAATTCAAAGCAGATGGTTTGGAATGTATTCGCAATGCAAAACCAAAGACATTTTTGAGCATACAATTGGTGAAAATATTCACATCATAACCGGAATTGGCGGTAAAGGAATGACGGGAAGTGCTGGATTTGCCAAGCATAATATCAATAAAATTTTTAATGCATAAACTAAAAATAATTAACCATTAAGAGATTAAGAAATTAAGAAAATTAAGTATTACTTCTAAAACTTGGTGGTAGAAAATAATCCAAAAAGAGAATTAAGAATATTTAAGTTTTGATTCTTAATATATCTTAATGGTAAAAAAAACACAGAAAATGAAAATTAATGAAATTGAAATGGTTGTTTTTGATATGGCAGGAACAACAGTAAACGAGCAAAATATAGTGTACAAATCTCTGCACAAATCCATTAATAAATTTGGAATTGATGTATCTCTGGAATTGGTTTTGTCACTGGGAGCAGGAAAAGAAAAATACCAAGCGATACAAGACATCTTAAAATATATCAATATTACCGATAAAGAAAAAACAGACCAAATATTTGAATATTTCATCGAAATACTAGATCAGGAATATCTGACGGCAAAAGTTCTTCCTATTGAAGGAATTGAAAAAGTGATGGAAAACCTAAAAAAAGATGGCGTAAAAGTAGTTTTGAATACTGGATATAATAGTTTGGTTGCCAATGCACTTTTAGAGAAATTAAATTGGAAAAAAGGTATTCAATATGATGCTTTAATAACAGCAGATGATGTTGAACAAGGAAGACCTTTTCCTGATATGATATTTAATGCAATGAAGCTCTTCAATATTACTGATGCTTCGAGAGTGCTTAAAGCCGGAGATTCTGCCATTGATATAGAAGAAGGCAAGAATGCAAAATGCGGTATTACCATTGGTGTTTTATCAGGAGCTCAAACCAGATTGCAGCTTGAAGAAGCTAAACCTGATTATATTCTAGATTCTCTGGCTTCATTATATAGCATTTTGAATTAATATTTTTTGCCACGAATTGCACAAATTTTCACTAATTAATTCGTGTAATTCGTGGCAAAAAAAACAAACTAATTAGTTAAAATAAAATCCCTGCAGGAGATAGTTACGAGTAGATAAGAGAGTAATCAACAAAACAATTCAACCCAATGAAAAAGATTTTTAGATTAAGTTACTTTATAATTCTTGTAAGTGTACTTTTAGTCACTTCATGTACCAACGATGCAGCACTCGCGAGCGATGAGAATGCGGCAACTGCAAAAACTATTTCGAAAACTGGTAAAGCAGCGTTAAGCAGTGGTACTAAAAAATTACTGATTATTGGTATCGACGGCTGTCGTGGTGATGCTTTAATGGGAGCCAATACGCCAAATGTTCATCCTTTATTGCCTAATTCAGTTTACAGCCTTGATGCTTTGACAGAAGCCCCAACCTGGAGCGGAAATGGCTGGTCAACTATGCTGAGCGGTGTTACACATTTAAAACATGGTGTAACAGACAATTCATTTTCTAGTCCAAATTTCGGAACTTATCCAAGTTTTCTAAAACGTTTGGAAACTTATAATTCGGCTTTAAAAACAATGTCTATTGTGCATTGGGCGCCAATCAACACTTATATCGTTGACGGAATAGATGTCGAAAAAACGCTGACAACTGATTTGGCGGTAAAAAATGAAGCAGTGGCTGCACTTACAAATGATAATCCAGATGCTTTATTCCTGCATTTTGACGATGTCGATCACGCAGGCCACAGTTACGGATTTTCAATAAATGTTTCGCAATACAAATCTTCTATCGAAACAACTGACGGATATATTGGAGAGATTCTAACAGCTTTAAAAAATAGACCCAATTATGCCAATGAAGACTGGCTGGTTGTGGTTGCACCAGATCATGGCGGAATTGTTACAGGGTCAACAGGATCTCACGGAGGAACTTCTTATGAAGAAAGAAATATTTTTACCATCTTCAATAACAAAAATTTCACTTCGACTAAAATCGAAAAACCAGTTGATCCTACAACCACTATCACAGGTAAATTTGCCAATTTTAATGGCAATAGTATTTATGCTTCAACCAATAATGCGCTTTATAATTTCGGAACTTCGAGTTTTACAGTAGAATGTAGAATAAAAACTTCTGGCTATTCTAGCGATCCATCAATAGTTTCTAATAAAAACTGGGTAAGTGGTAAAAATCGCGGGTTTGTAATTTGTGCTAATACGGGAGGAAAATGGAAAGTAAATATCGGAGATACTCAAAATCGTGTGGATATTTCGGGAGGAACAATCAATGACGGAAAGTGGCATCATTTGACATTAGTGGTTGATCGTACTGCGAAGCTGGTAAAAATCTATGAAGATGGCGGATTTGCTGGTCAGGCATCTATTACAGATAGTTTTGGAAGTTTAACATCAGGACTGCCTTTTGCTGTAGGACAAGACGGAACTCTAGCGTATGGTGCCAATGTAAACGGAAACATTGCTGAGGTTAGAGTTTGGACCAAAGCGCTTTCTGAAGCTTCAATTTTAAATTACACGTGTTCCTCTGTCACATCTTCCCATCCTGATTATGTAAATCTTATTGGATATTGGAAAGGGGATAACGGGTCAGGAAATTCTTTTACAGATTCGAGTTCAAAACAAGTAAATCTTACTTTTCCTAATACACCAACATGGACAACCAGCACAGCGAGTTTAAAATGTGGGACAGGAATTGGAGTTGTTCCAAAAATGGTAGATATCGCTTATTCGTCACTGCAATGGTTTGGCGTGCCAATTAATTCTGGTTGGTCATTAGATGGACGTTCTTGGCTTCCTGCAGGAAATTAAATTATATTAGAATTGTGTTTTTGTTTTTTTCAAAGGCAGCCTCGATTTTTGAGGTTGCCTTTTTTTTTGTTTAACCGCAAAGAACGCAAGTTTTTTACAGGTTAGGCTTTTAAAAAACGCGAAGTTCGCAAAGCTTTATAAATAAAAACTTTGCGAACTTTGCGTAAACCTTAGCGCTCTTTGCGGTTAAAAATCAACTATTACTTTCAGAATAAAAATAAAGAACCAGCATCACACAATTTTCCTGAGTTCTGTTTTCAGGCACGTGAGGAAGTCTTCCATTAAAGCATATAGAGTCGCCTTCGTTTACAAGAACTTCTGCATCATCAATAATATAAGTTACGCTTCCTTTTATTATATATTTGAATTCCCAAGCATCAGTAATCACTTTTTCACGTTTGCTGTTAGGCTCCACCTCAAGAATTACAGCTTCAAAACCTATCGAATTAATGCTTTTGCTGAATATGTGATAGTAATTAAAACCTTTAGTTTCAGATCGGTCTTCCTTTTCTATCTTTTGGTAGTCTTCTTTTTTGATGTGAATATATTTCGCATTTTTTATGTTTTTAACTCCTTCAAAAAAGTAAGTGACATCAGTATCTAGAGAGTGGATCAGCTCAATTAAAACTGGAAGGGAAGGAATAGTTCTGCCATTTTCAATTCTTGAAACCAGTCCGTTGCTGACATTAGCTCTGCTGGCTACTTCGTGAATTGTTAAGGCATTTTTTTTCCTGATTTCTTTTAATCTTTTTCCAATGCCTATTAAAAAATCTTCCATATTATTTAACTCTCTTTAAAAGGTAAATATAATATAATTATCCTCTCCAGCATACAGTTTGGTTTAAACAGTGAAATATATCACTATTGGGTTTTTATTTATTAGATGAGGCATCTATGGCTTATCGTCTACAACTTTTCTGTTTTTAATTTCTTCAAATTTTCTTTATAAAAGAATCAGGTGACAAAGCCTTTTTCTCTCATATTTATCCTACTTATTTAATAGTAGTATAATTGCATAGATTCGAGTACAGTTAAGGTTGTACATATAAAGGTTTTTTTTTCTTTTTCCTCTTTTGATTGGTGTAAAAACCGATTTGATTTCACATTTTTTTTATAGAATATTTTAGAATACACTATCTAAACATAAAAAAAGGGGCTTTGTAGTTCGCAGAAAAAAGAGAAGAGGCTTCATTTATACTAAGCTACAGTTCCGCCATACTATTGTATACTCCATTTATGTATTCTGAAACTTTCAAGAACCATTTAAATTAGTTTTTATATAAGAAATAAATTTTAATGGCTAGTTAGAGAGAGTAGGCCTGCAATGTTTTTTTTGCCCATTTTCCCCAGTCTTTCAAAGCATCCATAAGTATTTTGTTTAGTCCTTTATTGTCAGTAGGTTTGCCTTTAACTGGTGGAGCTAAATCTTTGTCAGAAACTGGAATTTCAGTAACTTTTGTGGCAAACCATGTCATATTTTCATGTGGCAGAGCCAAGCCTAAAATTGTTCCGGGTAAGCCCGTAAAAGATTCGGGGCCACCTGAAAATGGAATTTGAATTGTGTAATAGGCTACAACATAAACAGAATCGATAATTATAGCATTTGCTCTGCGGCACTCATAGCCCGCAATTTCTCTAGTTTCATCTGTAATTTTCCAGTCAATTTTACGCAAGCTGTCTTTAACTAAGTATAAATCATCGTATACGTTTTTTTGTGTAATGCTGGTTTGCGTATCAAGATCTGTGGCGATAACATTTTTTAAATTGGCCATTGCATCGTCAGCAATCCAATGGTTGGTTGCTGATTGATTTGTTTCATGCCATTTGTACAAACTCTTGTTTTTTGAAAAACTAAGAATGCTTTTTGTTGTTTTAAATTGTGGATTGTTTTTTTTATAACTTTCAAAAGCAGCTTGATAATAACCTTCAGTTTCTCCTTTTATTTTTTTTATAATCAATGCATACATATTCGATTTTTTCTCATATTCGATTACGCCATTTTCAATAAAGTGGTTAGTTTGTGCAAAAGTATTGCAACTTGCCAATGCAATTATCAAAATTAAAATGTGATTTATTATTGTTTTCATGGTTTTAGTTTTGTTTAATTTCTCCTCCGCCCATTTTGCTGAAATCCCAGCTTACAGAGAACATAAAGTATCTTTGGATAGTGGTATAAGTGCTTTGGCTAATGTTTCCATTATATGCAGAACGATTAAATCCTACATTTTGGTTCAAAAGATCTCTTCCCGTTATAGAAACTTTTAAATTATCTGATTTTAAGAATTTTTTGGTGATAGATGCATTCCAAATAAAACGTTCAAAAGTTTCCTGAATCACTTGCGTTTTTCCATTATATTGATAATTGCCATCTGTGCTAATTTCTAGTTTGAAAGGCAATTCTATACTGGTCCAGAAATTTCCATTAAAACCCCAGCCATTACTATCGCTATTTTCGTTTATACTCGCATCAGCAACGTTGTAAGTAGGTCCGAAACTAGTATTGAAATTATATTTTTTTTCTTTATACTTTGATAAGTTTAAATTAAAGGAATAAGTTGAATTTTTAGTTTGATTCAGTTTTGTATTGATATAATTATAATTTACATTTTTGTTGGCGCTTAAGCCAATTCCTGCTGTCATGTCTATGGCTTTGATTGTTTTACCAAAATTACTATTCAGATAATAACTTGTTGCAGCCTTATTTTCTAGGTTTACAAATTTTGATATACTTTCTCCTCTATCATTTGTAACCACATTACTTATTATCGGATTTAGCGTAAAATTATATGATCCATTAATCGAAAAATATTGATTGGTAAGCACTTTGTAGGAGTAATAGCTACCTCTAAAAGTATTTCTAAAAGAAGGATCTAAATTTGGATTCCCCACAATTGTATTCAATTGGTTTTGATTGTTTCGAATAGGCTGCAACTGATCTAATGTCGGCTGATCGGTGTTTCCGTTATACGACAAGCGCAGTGATTCTCTTTGTTTAAAATTATATTGATAGCTTATCTGAGGCATGTAGTTGACAAATTTTTGCTTAAAATAACTATCTGTATAAACATCATATTGTTTAAAGTTTACACCACTAAATTTAGAGCCAAAAGAAAAAACAGTTTTATTTTTTCTGTAATTAAAAATCGCTCCAACTTGGTTTATCGTTTGGTCTAATTCATAATTATTGCTAAAGATGGAATCCAGAACATTATAATCGCCATCTGGAGATTGATTAAAAGATTTACGATCAGCTTTTCCGTTACTGATGTTAAATCCATAATTAAGAATTAAAGATAGGCTTTTGGATAAAGGTTCGGTATAGATTAAATTTGATTTAAAAGTTCTATTGCTAATAGTATTGATTTTATTTTGATTGACTACTTTGGTGCTATCTGGATTAATTACGGCTGGTGTGAAAAATTCAGCCCTAGAATTTAGGTAACCATTACTTTTGCTATCTGTACTTGATTGGCTTAAATTAAGAGATAATGTTCGGCCAGTTTTTTTAAGTCTTTTGGTTAATAAAGTATTTATATTAAATGCTTTATCATCAACATCGTTTGTAGTTGTCTGTTTCAGATTATTCAATTGGTTACCCTGTTCGTCAGCACCTTTTCGCATTTCTGCTTCACTTGAATTACTATTTTTAAATAATCCATCAACATTTAATTTTAAAGTTAAAGTAGTATCAATTTTAATTTCATAAGCAAGATCAAGCTTATTTTTAGTCATTTTTTTTTCAAAACTCTTGTCTGAAGTATTATAAATACTGCTAGAACTTAAATTTTGCTGGTTGATATCATTGCGGTTTCCTGAAAGTTTGATATCGCCAATTTTGTAATTTGCATTGATTGATTCTTTATCACTGTTCCATTTATTGTCAAAATGTATTCCGCCCGTTTGAACTACTGGAATTCCTTCGCCATTAAATTGTCCGTCCCAGCTATCAAATTCATCATTTCCATTGTTCGAAAAATAAATACCGCCGTCATCAGTTACCTGATAACTGTTTTGGCCATATTTGTCTTTGTCTTCCCATCCTAATCCAACTTGTCCAGTGTTGCCTAAAATGCCATAAGCGGCTAATTTTTTCTTATCCCAAAACTTATTAAACATAGCCTGGCCTTTGTAAAAATTTTCAGTTCCTCCTCCGAGTTCTACTTTCCCAAAATGACCATTTTTTTTGCCTTCTTTAAGCTTTACATTTAGCGTTTTGGTTTTCTGGCCATCATCAATACCAGTAAAAGCGGCTTGATCGCTTTTTTTGTCGTACAATTGCACTTTATCAACCATATCTGCACGAAGGTTCTTTGTAACTAAAGTCGGATCATCTCCAAAAAATTCCTCTCCATCAACTAAAACTTTGGTTACAGTTTCGCCCTGAGCGGTAATTTTTCCATCTTTATCAATTTGTATTCCCGGAAATTGTTTTATCAGATCTTCCACTTTTGCATTAGGCTCTATTTTAAATGCTTTTGGATCAAATTCTAAGGTATCTCCTTTGATTTTCATAGCAGCCCTATTGCCTTTTATGATAATTTCTGATAGCAGTCTGCCTTTATCAGCCAAATTGATTTTGCCGTAATCTTTGGTTAGCTTTGTCGAATCAAGAGAAAATTGATCTACAAAATCAGCATATTTGGGATAAGAAACCAGCAGAATAAATTTGCCAGTTTTAATATTATGCAGCTCAAAATAGCCATTTTCTTTGGCTCGGGTAAATTTTATTAAAATGGAATCTTGTGCTCTTAACAGAGAGATTGATGCTTTCGATAAAGGAGAATTGTTTATGGTATCTATTGCATATCCTTTAACTGTGCCTGACGTTTGTGCCTGTAAAATATTTGATAAAAAAAGAAAGCAGCATAATAATAGAATGGTTTGTCTCATTAATTGGTAGTGGTTTTTGAAAAAGAGGCATTATAGTTATATTTTATTTTTTTAAATAGAAAATAAATGCGCTTGTTGCATGATTTGTTTTTTGATTAAGCAGGATTGCAGATTCTAATATTAAAATTTCTAGGAAGCGTTTTATTCCTGGATTCAATGCGATGACTCTTTACAAGGAGGTCTGGTAATTTTCTTCAATTTTATAGATTGTATTGGGTTGATTATTTGTAGTGCGATTATTATTGCCACAGCAAATAAAGAGAAAAGTTTAGGATAATTTTTACGGTTTTCCTCATTCTGATGCAATTGGAGTAGCATTATTTTCTTTCTTTCTTTCTTTCTTTCTTTCTTTCTTTCTTCTTCTTTTAGATTGTTTTTGTTTTATTAGTTTTTTTTTCTTTACTCTTCTCTTCTTCTTTTAAGATTGTTTTATTTTGGTTTTGGCTGGCGAAGGGGAGTTGGGAAAAGAGTGCGGTTGATTTTACTGGCAAATATATTTTTTACAGCTATTTGATTGCAGATGGTTTATTAAGATTGGTGCGAGGTGGTTTAAGTCCAATTCACGCTGCAAGGTAAAAGGCTTATCCTTTTTGAAGATAGGCTTTTTTTATTTCTCATTTTGATAATAATGAAGTTTTACCTTATAAAAAATGATTCGCCGATTTTTCTTGATTTATGTTTAAGATCTTATAAAACCTCGATGAAATGCAATATTTTTCGTTTAAGTGGTAAACATGTAGGATTTTTTTTGTATTTTAGTATGACGAAAATATAAAGAGCTGAAGGTGAATGTGTTTGTTTTTTTTTTTTTTTGAAGATGCTTCTTTTTTTGAGAAACTATAGATAAAGAAAATTATTCGAATATATATATCAGGAAATGCCGGAGAACTTAAGTTGGCTATAGATTTGGCCCTGCTCAATGTATAAAAAAACGCCGCTACTGCTGAAGGCTCACTTTTTGGCGGCAGAAATGAAAACGGATCTTTTCCTGCCTAAAAATAAGGCGCTAAAAGGAACCTGCTTCGAAAATTATGCTTGATAGCCTGAAAAAGCAGTAATATGCTAAAACGGCCTTGAAGAGATTTATAATTTAATTCAAATCAGTCAAACTAAAAAAGTGATTTAAATGAAAACAGCTTCCATTTTATTTGAAGACAATTCTTTCAAGAAAGAATTCAATAATGATAATTTAGATTTCGCTGAGTGCGACCTGGTTTTAGGCTTTGGCTCAAGGGATTTATTGGCAGATGGGAAAATTTTCACCCAGTTGAGGAAGAGATTCCCATCTTCGGAATTGGTCTTATGCTCTTCAGCCGGTGAAATTTATGGGCACGAAGTGCTGGACAATACCATAAGCCTCACAGCAATTAAATTTTCTTCGACTCAAATTAAGACCTGCGAAGTTGATATAGCAGATTTTGAGAATAGTTTTCAGGCAGGCTCTTCGCTGATAAGGAAGTTTAGCCAGAATCGTTTAAAATTGATTCTCATACTTTCCGATGGAGGAAAGGTGAATGGGAGCGAGCTGGCAAACGGAATGAATTCGGTGAAAGAAGAGCAGGTGCTAATTGTAGGCGGTCTGGCTGGTGATGGAGCAAAATTTGAAAAAACAATCGTCGGGTTGAATAGAATGCCGGAACAGGGTAAGATAATAGCCATCGGATTCTATGGCGAGAAACTCTTGGTTTCACATGGCTCATTAGGGGGATGGGAAAGTTTCGGGCTCGAGAGGCTGGTTACAAAAGCGGAAGGGAATGTTCTATATGAAATCGACGGGAGAAACGTATTGGATCTCTATAAAATTTATTTAGGGAAATATGCTGAAGAATTGCCGGGTTCGGCACTTCTTTTTCCACTGTCAATTAAAATTGACGGGACAGATGAGCCTATTGTTAGAACCATCCTGTCAATAGATGAGAAAAATCAAACCATGACTTTTGCGGGCGATGTTCCGACAGGCAGCAGGGTGCGGTTCATGAAAGCTAATTTTGACCGCCTTATAGATGCGGCAAGTGAAGCCGCTTTGTCCTGTCTGCAGGTTAATAGCTTTAATCCTAAGCTGGCTCTTTTAATCAGCTGCGTCGGCAGAAAATTAATTTTGGGATCCAGAATCGATGAAGAAGTTGAAGCGGTGTCAGAGATTTTTGGCAATACCGCTATTGCAGGATTTTATTCGTATGGGGAAATTTCTCCCTTAAAGCCATTTGGAGACTGCATACTGCATAATCAGACCATGACCATAACCTGCATTAATGAAATGAATTAGCTATGGAGCTTCATAAACTTTTGCAGAGGCAGATAAATAAAAATCTGCCTGCCGAGCTGCAGGACAATCCATCTTTCCAATCTTTTATAAAGTCGGTTAATGATTCGTATTTATCTTTCGAAAGGGATAAGGACCTAATGGATCATTCTTTCCAGGAAAGCGAAAAGGAGTATAACGAGGTGCATCAGAATTTAAGAAATGAGTACAATTTAAAACAGCTGTCAATTCTAAATTTGTATAAAAGCCTAAATGAGCTGGACCAGAGGTATGTATCTATTAAAGAAGATGAGAAGAACGATCTTCTTTTTATTTCAAAATATTTAGGTGAGGAGATCGCAAAAAGGAAGGAAACGGAGAAAAAATTAGTGCAGACCGCACAGTTTTTAAAGGCATTATTGGAAAATCTGCAGTCGGGAATTTTAGTTGAGGACAGCAGCGGCACCATTTTGTTTGTTAACCAGCATTTATGCGATATGCGCGGCATTAAGGCTCTGCCTGATGAAATGATTGGGAAAAAGTCCAGTGAATATATAGATGATGCCCAGCTGCTGTTTAAAGACGCAGAAGCCTACAGAAGGAGGATAGATGAAATTTTGCTTCGCAAAGAAATTGTCACCGGAGAAATACTTGAAACAGTGGACAACCGCTTTTTCGAGCGCGATTACATACCCATAATGATGGAAAATGAATGCATTGGCGATCTCTGGAAATCCAACGATGTGACGCAGAGTACAAAGAGCAAAAATCTGCTCAAACAGAGCGAGGAGCGCAACCGCATTATCATGAACTCGTCGCTCAATGCGATAGTGACCATTGATACATCGGGAAAAATAACTTTTTGGAACAGCCAGGCAGAGATTATTTTTGGATGGAGGAAGGAAGAGGTTTTAGGCAAAAAATTAAATGATACCATAATACCTAAACGGCACAGCCAAGAGCATGCGAGAGGCTTAAAGCGTTATCTCGCAGCAGGTGATGGCCCCGTCTTAAATAAACAGATTGAGCTTCCCGCATTACATAAGGCCGGATATGAGTTTCCCGTGGAAGTTTCGATAATACCCTTAGAACAGAACGGGGAGGTTTTCTTCTGCTCTTTCATGCAGGATATTTCTGAAAGGAAAAAAACGGAATCCAAATTAAAGCTTCAAGAGGAGAAGTATCGAAATATTATAGCCAATATGAATCTGGGGCTAATAGAAGTCGATAATGATGACGTGATCAGATATGCCAATCAAAGTTTTGCCGATATATCAGGGTTTGAAGGCAAGGAACTAATCGGCTTAAGGGCTTCCGAAACTTTTGCATTCGGCGATAATATAGAAAAATTGGAAGCTAAAAAAAAATTAAGGGAAAAAGGCGTATCGGATGTTTATCAGATGCCTGTCAGAAATAAAGGAGGAGAGCTCAGGTGGTGGGCAATAGGTGGAGCGCCAAATTACGATGACAAAGGGAATCTGGTTGGATCAATCGGCATTCATTTGGATATTACCGAGCAGAAGCAGATGGAGATTGAACTTGAGAAGGAAAAAATGAAGGCCGAACGCGCCTCAAAGGCTAAAGAGGCTTTTTTAGCCAATATGAGCCATGAAATAAGAACGCCGCTAAATGGCATAATCGGCTTTTTGAGAGAGCTGCAAAGGCAGCCGCTGACTGATCTGCAGAAAAAATATGTAGAAAACAGCACTGTAGCATCCAAACATCTGCTGTCTATCATAAACAATATTCTTGATATCTCAAAAATCGAAGCAGGCGAGATGTCGCTGGAAATAGAAGACTTTGTTTTTGAGAAGGTGATCGCAAATGTTGTCAATGTGCTTGGGCCATTGGCAAAGAAAAAGGGGCTGAAGTTAAGCAGGCAGATTTCCAAAGATGTCCACAAAATACTCAAAGGCGATATATTAAGGCTGGAGCAGATACTGTTTAACCTGATCGGAAACTCCTTAAAATTTACCAGCAGAGGAGGAATAACCCTAAAATGCGAAGTGCTGAAGGATGCTGAAAATTTTCAAAGCCTGAAAATAGCGGTAATCGATACGGGAATAGGAATGGAACAGAGTTTTGCAGAGAAAATATTCAATAAATTCTCTCAAGAAGACAAAGCGGCTAACCGGAAATTTGGCGGAACCGGACTGGGAATGGCCATTACAAAAGAGCTGATTCAGCTCATGAAAGGCGAAATTAAGGTTAAAAGCAAAAAGGGGGAAGGCACAGAGATCAGTTTTGTAATTGATTTGGAAAAGGGGAATATCAATGCCATAAGAAAGGCCGAAAATGAAATCAATGTCGACATTTCCGGCATAAGCGTTCTGCTGGTTGAAGACAATGTCATCAACAGGATGGTTGTCATCAATTCACTGAAGTACTTTGACTGCATTGTCACTGAAGCTGCTGATGGACTGGAGGCCCTGGAAATTTTGAAAAATAAAAGTTTCGATATTATATTGATGGATGTTCAGATGCCAGAAATGGATGGCATTGAGGCAACAGTAAAAATAAGGGAAGAATTGAAGCTGCAGACACCGGTGATTGCCCTTACCGCCAGCGCTTTCAAAAGCGAAGTCTACAGATGCAGAAGTGCGGGAATGAACGATTACATTACCAAGCCTTTTGAAGAGTTTGACCTGATTGAAACTATTTCTAGGCACATAGTTCGGCAGGAAGGCATTGCCGACGGTTTGGGCCCGCGAGAAAATGAGAAACTCTATACCCTTAAAAATTTGGAATCCATAAGCAGGGGAAATGCTGAGTTTATTGAAAAGATGGTTAGAGTTTTTATTGATCAGATCCAAGAGGTGGTTCCAAATGCGGAAAAAGCGATATCTTCAGGTGATTTTCCAGCTCTGAGCCAGATAATGCATAAGATCAGGCCAAGCATTGAAAGCATGGGGATTTTTAGCATTATTGAGGATATTAAAGTTTTGGAGCAGATCAGCAGTGAGGATAAAGATAAAGAAATGATAAGAAGTCTGTTCCATAAAATAAGAGATACCCTACTTGCAGCTGCACAACAGCTGGAAGAAGACCGGTAATGCTTCAAAGTTAGCAATAAGGGATTTTTGATTCCCAACCTTTTGGAATTGAATGGATTTTCAGGGAAATTTGGGCAGTGATTCAAAGTTGGCGATATGGAAATTTAGACTGCTAAGATCTTGGAATAAAATAAATATCGGTGAATAATAATTTAGAGATGAGCAGTGTTTGCTCATCTTTTTTGTTTTAATGTTGTCTTAAATGATCTAGAATCCAACATAGGGGACATAATATTATTGATATGAAATAGATTTTCTGGCGCAAAGTTCAGTTTGCTACGTCAAGTTGTGTCAAGCTGCCTTAGTTAGTTAGTTAGTTAGTTAGTTAGTTAGTTAGTTAGTTAGTTAGTTAGTTAGTTAGTTAGTTAGTTAGTTAGTTAGTTAGTTAGTTAGTTAGTTAGTTAGTTAGTTAGTTAGTTAGTTAGTTAGTTAGTTAGTTAGTTAGTTAGTTAGTTGAAGATTGTTTTTTTTTATTTGATTTTGACCCTTTAATGGAAGATCGAAATATTGTATTTTCTAGTAATGACTCGAGCTTAAATTTCAAGACATTCTTTATACAGTGTTTTATTTGGTTTTAAAATTTAAATAAACATTCTGCGTCTAGGATTTTGATATTAATTTAGGACTGACGAATTATTATGGAAAGAAATTTGGTCCCTTTTTTATTATATTTATTTCAACTATTAAGGTTAAATGTTCTTTTGAAAAACTAGTTATTTATTACAATAACAGCCAGATTATAAATGATGTTTTTATAAGATTTTAAATTGTAAATCCTTGTATCTTATTTATACCTTGCCATTGCTGAATCCATATTAAAAAAGGATTGCTGATTTTGCATCCGGAAATAAAAAGTAGAAAATGCTGTGAATGCAGAGAGAGCTAACTTGCTAAGCCTGTCCGTCAAGCTTTAATTTTAATAAAATGAGTAAAACTACTTGTATGGATCTGATTTTAATTATCGTAATTTACTTATGTTTAGTAAAATAAAAACAGTTAGAAAATGGAAAACCCAAACCAATTTGACGGACTGGAAACTTTTGAGCATATTGTGGTTCTTATGCTTGAAAACCGTTCTTTCGACAATCTATTAGGCTATCTCTATAAGAACGATGAGATACCACAAGAAAAATCTTTTGATGGGCTTTATAACCTGAATACTGATTATGGAAATCCTATTCCGACGAGAGCCAGCAGCGATCCTGGGAAGACAAGTATCTCTCCTTCACGTGCGGCTAACTACTCGATGCCATATCCAGATCCAGGTGAGGAATATCCGCATGTTAATACGCAGCTTTTCAATGTAATCATTCCTGAGAGTAATATTGGAAAGGCTGACGATAAAATGACGTCGCCTTATAATCTACCAGTTTCGACGACTGCACCTAGCATGAATGGCTTTGTCAATGATTATGAAAATACGCTTAGGTCAACCTACAATATTGAGAATCCAACATATGAACAGTATGAAGTAATCATGCAATGTTTTGAGCCTGACCAGATTCCAGCAATGGCGACTTTAGCGAAGGAGTTTGCAGTTTTTGACCACTGGTATTGTTCGGTGCCAAGCCAGACCTATTGCAATCGAGCATTCTGGCATGCTGCAAGCTCAGCGGGCAAAGTTATCAATCCCCTTGGCGAGGATGGAACAGGATTTCCTGGTATTGAAGGTGATCTGCATGATATGGATTCTTGGATAAAGGATGTCTGGTCACTACCTACTATTTTTGATCGTATGAATGATAATAATGTTTCATGGAAGGTCTATTCGCCTATTGCTCCTCTAAGTCTTACTTATATAGTAAATGGGACAGGAGAAGGAAAGGATAATACGCATGGACATCTTGACTTTTTCTTTGATTTGGAGTTTGGAACCCTGCCACAATATTCATTTGTAGAACCTCAGTTTCTTCATAAGCACAACGATCAGCATCCATCGGCAGTGAATCATGAGTTAGCTGTCGGGACGGTAAAATTAGGAGATGAGCTCATAAGGGAAGTATATGATGCTATTAAAAAAAGCCCAAAACGAGACAAGATACTTTTCATTATTACTCATGACGAGCATGGTGGCTGTTATGATCACGTGGCTCCACCAGAAACAGTACCGCCTACTGTAGGCATGAAGGGAGAGTGCGATTTCACTTTTGATCGTCTTGGTGTTCGCGTTCCTATGATAATGGTGTCTTCCTACATTCAGCCAAATACAATAGTCAACGGACAGTTTGAGCACGCGTCATTCATAAAAACGGTTTGCCAGAAATGGGGGATGGATCCGCTGACTGATAGGGACAAGGATCCTGATGTTTTACCATTTACAGAAGTTTTTTCCAATCAGAAAAGAACAGATTGGCCTGATATTCCATTAGATATGAGTTTAAAAGAGTTGCTTCCTGAGCCTGATACTAGTGGCGATCCTTTAAATGGACTTCAGAAAGCAATGCTAAACAGTTTATTGCATATTGAGAAGATGAAAGCTCTTGGACATACCCAACGAGAAGAAATACAGACAATTGGCGACATGATGAAATTTATCCAAAGATTTCAGTGAAATCAATTTCGCTTTGAATTTTGTATCTATAAAGTCTTTGAAGTTGTGTCTTTAGAATTTTTCTTAAATTTTTAAATCTAATTGGTATGCCATTTTTCTCTGAAGGCATATTTAAGGATTTTTAAAATGTAATTTTTCGAACTTTAAATTTCTATTTTGATATTGTTTAATTGGATAATTTTAGTAAAAAATCACATTTGAAAGAAAAATAGTACTGTGTTTTGATTTTTAAGTCATGTGTTATCAGTGCGTTAAGAAATAATCCGAAAAAAGATCAAAAAAAGCTGGGCAAAAGCATTGGAAAAGCGGAAAAAGGTTCTACTTTTGCACCCGCAACAGCGAAAAACGCTCTTAGACATTCCGGCAGCTTGATCACATTTGAGGAAAGAGATTTCCGAAAAAAAAGATTAAAAAAAGCTTGCGGGAAAAGAAAAAGCTTTTTACATTTGCACCCCGCAAAACACGGAAAGTTCCTTGAGATACTGGTAAGAAAAACGAAAAGATGAGGCGAAAAGAAAGCTTCAAAAATTTTTTAAGTTTTTCTTGCGAGAAACAAAAAGAAGTTTTAGTTTTGCACCCGCTTTGAGATACAGGCGAAGACAGAAAAAGATACGTTCGTAGACATATTGAATTGACAGCCGTTTTGAAAGAGATTTCAAAACAAAATAGAATAAGAGTAATGGAATCGAGAGATTCGAAAAGAACCGATAGATAAAGGCATCGAATATATAATATTAAAATATACGATGAAGAGTTTGATCCTGGCTCAGGATGAACGCTAGCGGCAGGCTTAACACATGCAAGTCGAGGGGTAGAAGTCTTCGGGCTTTGAGACCGGCGCACGGGTGCGTAACGCGTATGCAATCTGCCTTCCACAGAGGGATAGCCCAGAGAAATTTGGATTAATACCTCATAGCATAGCCAAACCGCATGGTTTGGCTATTAAAGTCACAACGGTGGAAGATGAGCATGCGTCCCATTAGCTAGTTGGTAAGGTAACGGCTTACCAAGGCTACGATGGGTAGGGGTCCTGAGAGGGAGATCCCCCACACTGGTACTGAGACACGGACCAGACTCCTACGGGAGGCAGCAGTGAGGAATATTGGTCAATGGGCGCAAGCCTGAACCAGCCATGCCGCGTGCAGGATGACGGTCCTATGGATTGTAAACTGCTTTTGTACGGGAAGAAACACTCCTACGTGTAGGAGCTTGACGGTACCGTAAGAATAAGGATCGGCTAACTCCGTGCCAGCAGCCGCGGTAATACGGAGGATCCAAGCGTTATCCGGAATCATTGGGTTTAAAGGGTCCGTAGGCGGTCTTGTAAGTCAGTGGTGAAAGCCCATCGCTCAACGGTGGAACGGCCATTGATACTGCAGGACTTGAATTACTGGGAAGCAACTAGAATATGTAGTGTAGCGGTGAAATGCTTAGAGATTACATGGAATACCAATTGCGAAGGCAGGTTGCTACCAGTGGATTGACGCTGATGGACGAAAGCGTGGGTAGCGAACAGGATTAGATACCCTGGTAGTCCACGCCGTAAACGATGGATACTAGCTGTTGGGCGCAAGTTCAGTGGCTAAGCGAAAGTGATAAGTATCCCACCTGGGGAGTACGAACGCAAGTTTGAAACTCAAAGGAATTGACGGGGGCCCGCACAAGCGGTGGAGCATGTGGTTTAATTCGATGATACGCGAGGAACCTTACCAAGGCTTAAATGCAGACTGACCGATTTGGAAACAGATCTTTCGCAAGACAGTTTACAAGGTGCTGCATGGTTGTCGTCAGCTCGTGCCGTGAGGTGTCAGGTTAAGTCCTATAACGAGCGCAACCCCTGTTGTTAGTTGCCAGCGAGTCAAGTCGGGAACTCTAACAAGACTGCCAGTGCAAACTGTGAGGAAGGTGGGGATGACGTCAAATCATCACGGCCCTTACGCCTTGGGCTACACACGTGCTACAATGGCCGGTACAGAGAGCAGCCACTGGGTGACCAGGAGCGAATCTATAAAGCCGGTCACAGTTCGGATCGGAGTCTGCAACTCGACTCCGTGAAGCTGGAATCGCTAGTAATCGGATATCAGCCATGATCCGGTGAATACGTTCCCGGGCCTTGTACACACCGCCCGTCAAGCCATGGAAGCTGGGGGTGCCTGAAGTCGGTGACCGCAAGGAGCTGCCTAGGGTAAAACTGGTAACTAGGGCTAAGTCGTAACAAGGTAGCCGTACCGGAAGGTGCGGCTGGAACACCTCCTTTCTAGAGCCCAAAGTGTTAGCCTCAGGGCACGCTTGGGAAATAAGATGCCGGACATTAGGTTCTGGATCTTGAAATTGCATTACTCTTGCTGTTAATTTAAAGAAATAAACTTTTAAGTAAAAAAAAACAGAGTCTCGTAGCTCAGCTGGTTAGAGTACTACACTGATAATGTAGGGGTCGGCAGTTCGAGTCTGCCCGGGACTACTTTTTAAGGCTTAAAGAGAAGGAAATTCTAGAGTTGAAGCGTTATGAATATTAATTCATAATTCATAATTCACAATTCATCATTAGATTTGGGGGATTAGCTCAGCTGGCTAGAGCGCCTGCCTTGCACGCAGGAGGTCAACGGTTCGACTCCGTTATTCTCCACAGTTCCGAAAGGAAAAAAGTTCATTGACATATTGAGATAAGAAAATAATAAGAAAGTAGAAAGCGTTTTTATTAGCAATAATAAAAACAAAACAAAACGGTCTTGTTTTAAGGAACAAGATTGGTGCAATAAGCAAAATAAGGGCGCATGGGGGATGCCTAGGCTCTCAGAGGCGATGAAGGACGTGATAAGCTGCGAAAAGCTGCGGGGACGGGCACACACCGATTGATCCGCAGATATCCGAATGGGGCAACCCGCTATATTGAAGATATAGCACACCGATAGGTGGGCAAACCCGCTGAACTGAAACATCTAAGTAGGCGGAGGAGAAGAAAACAAAAGTGATTCCGTAAGTAGTGGCGAGCGAACGCGGATTAGCCCAAACCAGGATTGTTACGGCATTGCTGGGGTTGTAGGACCGCGACATTTCTTGCATAAAGAATTAGAATCTGCTGGAAAGTAGAGCCATAGAGAGTGATAGCCTCGTATAAGTAATGAATGTAAAGGATAGCGGTATCCTGAGTAGGGCGGGGCACGTGAAACCCTGTCTGAATTTGGCGGGACCATCCGCTAAGGCTAAATACTCCTGAGAGACCGATAGTGAACCAGTACCGTGAGGGAAAGGTGAAAAGAACCGTGAATAACGGAGTGAAATAGATCCTGAAACCATGCGCTTACAAGCGGTCGGAGCCCCTTCGTGGGGTGACGGCGTGCCTTTTGCATAATGAGCCTACGAGTTAACGCTGCTGGCAAGGATAAGTGGTTAAGCCATGGATCCGCAGCGAAAGCGAGTCTGAATAGGGCGCTTTAGTCAGTAGTGTTAGACGCGAAACCGTGTGATCTACCCATGGGCAGGTTGAAGCTGTGGTAACACACAGTGGAGGACCGAACCGGTTGACGTTGAAAAGTCTTCGGATGACCTGTGGGTAGGGGTGAAAGGCCAATCAAACTCGGAAATAGCTCGTACTCCCCGAAATGCATTTAGGTGCAGCGCTGATAATAGTTATATAGAGGTAGAGCTACTGATTGGATGCGGGGGCTTCACCGCCTACCAATTCCTGACAAACTCCGAATGCTATATAATGTTTTACAGCAGTGAGGGCTTGGGTGCTAAGGTCCAAGTCCGAGAGGGAAAGAACCCAGACCATCAGCTAAGGTCCCCAAATATATGCTAAGTTGAAAGAACGAGGTTTGTCTGCCCAGACAGCTAGGATGTTGGCTTGGAAGCAGCCATTCATTTAAAGAGTGCGTAACAGCTCACTAGTCGAGCGGACGAGCATGGATAATAATCGGGCATAAGCATATTACCGAAGCTATGGATTTTGTGGCAACACAAAGTGGTAGGGGAGCATTCTGACAGGGCTGAAGGTGTATCGTAAGGTATGCTGGACCGGTCAGAAAAGAAAATGTAGGCATAAGTAACGATAATGCGGGCGAGAAACCCGCACACCGAAAAACTAAGGTTTCCATAGCTATGCTAATCAGCTGTGGGTTAGTCTGGACCTAAGGCGAACCCGAAAGGGACAGTCGATGGCCAACGGGTTAATATTCCCGTACTTCTTATTGCTGTGATGGGGTGACGGAGTGATGAAAGCGCCGCGAACTGACGGAATAGTTCGTTAAAGCACCTAGCTATAGGCTCTCTAGGCAAATCCGGAGAGTTTGGTGAAATGCGATAGTACTCGGAGTCTTCGGACAAAGAGATAGTGCGCCTAAGGGCTTCCAAGAAAAACCTCTAAACTTCAGGCAGTAAGAACCAGTACCGTAAACCGACACAGGTAGTTGAGGAGAGAATCCTAAGGTGCTCGAGAGATTCATGGCTAAGGAATTAGGCAAAATAGACCTGTAACTTCGGGAGAAAGGTCGCCCCGAGCAATCGGGGCCGCAGTGAAGAGGTCCAGGCGACTGTTTATCAAAAACACAGGGCTCTGCAAAATCGTAAGATGAAGTATAGGGCCTGACACCTGCCCGGTGCTGGAAGGTTAAGAGGAGATGTTATCTTCGGAGAAGCATTGAATTGAAGCCCCAGTAAACGGCGGCCGTAACTATAACGGTCCTAAGGTAGCGAAATTCCTTGTCGGGTAAGTTCCGACCTGCACGAATGGTGTAACGATCTGGACACTGTCTCAGCCATGAGCTCGGTGAAATTGTAGTAACGGTGAAGATGCCGTTTACCCGCAGTGGGACGAAAAGACCCTGTGCACCTTTACTATAGCTTAGTATTGACCTTGGATAAATGATGTGTAGGATAGGTTGGAGACTTTGAAGCGGCGTCGCCAGGCGCTGTGGAGTCATTGTTGAAATACAACCCTTTGTTTATCTGAGGCCTAACCCCGCGATGTGGGGGACAGTGCTTGGTGGGTAGTTTGACTGGGGTGGTCGCCTCCAAAAGAGTAACGGAGGCTTCTAAAGGTTCCCTCAGTACGCTTGGTAACCGTGCGTAGAGTGCAATGGCATAAGGGAGCTTGACTGAGAGACATACAGGTCGATCAGGTACGAAAGTAGAGCATAGTGATCCGGTGGTTCCGCATGGAAGGGCCATCGCTCAAAGGATAAAAGGTACGCCGGGGATAACAGGCTGATCTCCCCCAAGAGCTCATATCGACGGGGGGGTTTGGCACCTCGATGTCGGCTCGTCACATCCTGGGGCTGGAGAAGGTCCCAAGGGTTGGGCTGTTCGCCCATTAAAGTGGCACGCGAGCTGGGTTCAGAACGTCGTGAGACAGTTCGGTCTCTATCTACTGCGGGCGTTAGAAATTTGAGTGGATCTGATTCTAGTACGAGAGGACCGAATTGGACTAACCTCTAGTGTATCTGTTGTCCCGCCAGGGGCACCGCAGAGTAGCTACGTTGGGAAGGGATAAGCGCTGAAAGCATATAAGCGCGAAACCCACCACAAGATGAGATTTCTTTTAAGGATCGTGGAAGATGACCACGTTGATAGGCTACAGATGTAAAGGCAGTAATGTCACAGTCGAGTAGTACTAATAATCCGTAAGCTTATGCACACCCTTTTTCCCGAGCCAATGGCTCGGGAAGGAACTTTCTTAAATAAAGCTTATTTGTTTCTTTATCTCAGTATGTTAAAATATTGTTTAATTGATAATTAACAATTTACAATTGATAATTAATAATTAAAAGCTGCTTGCAGCGAATAGCCTTAAGGTGGTTATTGCGGCGGGGCTCACCTCTTCCCATCCCGAACAGAGAAGTTAAGCCCGCCTGCGCAGATGGTACTGCATCATTGTGGGAGAGTATGTCGTCGCCTTTCTTTTGAAAAACCCTATCCAAATCGGATAGGGTTTTTCTGTTTTATGCCGGTTTGGAATCGTCTTTAGCTAGAGATTTTTTATTTTCAATTATGCTTGCAATTTTATTTTAAAAGCGTCAGCGCATTTCTAAAACTGAATTGAATACAAGAATTTATTATAGAATGATATTTATTACCTTTAGCTTTTTAAATCAGAGGGTTAATATAAAACGAATGCTTATGACGGTTTACAGAAATATTTTTATAGGTGTTATTTGTGCGCTTCTTTTGTCGGCGTGCAATAATAAAAGTGATTTAAATAAACAAGATAGTAATCTTAGTTTATATTTAAAAGATACTGCATCTGGTATAAAGACTGGAGGAATAAAAGTTATTGATATAAATACTCCAAAAGGAAAGTTTAAAGTATGGACTAAACGAATTGGAAATAATCCTAGAATAAAACTGCTGTTGCTAAATGGAGGGCCGGGAGCTACTCATGAGTATTTTGAATGCATGGAAAGTTTTCTTCCTCAAGAAGGAATTGAATTTATTTATTATGACCAGCTCGGTACAGGTAATTCTGATAACCCTAATGATCCGAGCTTTTGGGATTTATCACGATATGTAGAGGAAGTGGAGCAGGTGCGTAAGGCTCTTAATTTGGATAAAAACAATTTTTATTTATTAGGACATTCATGGGGTGGAATTTTGGCGTCCCAGTATGCTCTTAAGTATCAACATAATTTGAAAGGGCTTATTGTTTCCAATATGATGATGAGTGCTATTGATTATGATAAATATGCAGATGAAGTGCTGGCAAAACAGATGGATCCAAAAGTGCTTGCAAGAATCAGAGAGATAGAGAAGAATAAAGATTTTGAAAATCCTGAATATATGCGATTGCTGATGCCTAATTTTTATTCAAAGCATATATTACGCTTAGCTTCTGATAAGTGGCCTGAACCCGTGAATAGGTCCTTTAGTAAAATAAACCAGTCGCTGTATGTAACCATGCAAGGGCCAAGTGAATTTGGGCTCTCAGGAAAACTTGAAAAGTGGGATATTAAAAAAGAGCTTCCAAAACTAATTGTGCCAACGTTATCTATAGGAGCCAAATATGATACTATGGATCCAGAACATATGAAATGGATTGCGTCTCAAGTAAAAAATGGCACTTATTTGTATTGCCCTAATGGTAGCCATATGAGTATGTATGATGACCAGGATATTTATATGAATGGTTTAATTAAGTTTCTTAGGGACACCGACGGAAGTAATGAAAAATAATGCAGACAGAATAGATTTTGGAATTTTGAAATTACAATATCTATGAAGAGAGAAAAATAAAATAAAGAGGAAATGGAGCTTTTTTTTAAAACTCTTCCTTAATTATGGTTATAGGAAGTGTTTTAATTTGATTTTTTTGCTTTTTTGGTGCTTAAAGCTTTCTCTTTTATCCATTGAATTGAAATATCAAAAGGTAGAGTAATATCTCCAGAAACAGTATTGTGCCCGAGTGACGGAAACAGAGTATACTCGAAAGGTTTGCCTTGAGCTTTCATTTCATTTAATTGTTCTATACAAAGCTTAACAGGAATCTGTATATCTTTCTCACCAAAAAGCCAAATTCCTGGAATAGAAAGAGTATTTAGAGAAGTTTTGGGATCAGTTGCAACGAATTGATATCGATCTGGATCATTTTTAGTATGCTCTCGAGCATCTGTTTCGGTATGGTTTTCCCAAAAATTATTATTTCCATTAGTATAAAACTGAAATCTAAGCTGTTCCAGAGTTGTAATGGTAGGGCCACTAAATAAGACCATAAATTTTATTTGGGGATTTTTGCTTGCAGCAATAGGGATTATCCACCCTGCCTGACTGAAACCAACCAATCCGATTGGTATTTTTTTATCTTTCAAATTGCTTCGAAAAGTATTTACTGCTTCACTTGCATCTTGAGATAATAGATTAAGATTGGCAGTGTCAATGTTATTTGTGCCTACAGATGGCCCCACATATATACCGCCAGATTCTCCAACTCCGCGTTTATCATATGTGAGTACGGCAATGCCTTCGCTGGCTAGACGTTTTGCAAATTCTAGCTCTCTTTTTACGGGATCAGAACCATGAACAATTACAACTGCTGCAAATATTTTTTTAGGTGTTAAAATGGAACCCGAAAGAGTGACACCCTCGCTTTCGAACTTTACATCTTGAATGGTAAAATCAGCGGATTGGGAAAATGCCATTTTAGGCAGAGTTATGAATAATAGTGAAAGAAATAAAATTTTAATGTTCATTCTTGTTTAATGGACCTTTAATATCGATTTTTAGATAGATAGCTGAAAATGATTGTCAATAATGTGAATTGCAATGTTTTTTCTGTAAATTATGTACTAGCTAATTGCTAATATAAGAAATATTAACTCAGTTAAAAGTAACTTCTTTCTTTTCTTAATTAAGAATGTAAATCATCGTTAAATATCCGACAAGTTTTTAATCCTCATTTTCCTTAATCCATTCGGCTTTTTCCTGCATTCATTGTTTTGTTGTTGAGTATCAAGTGACATCACCATACTTTTATTTCATCAAATAACTAGAACTAAAACTAAAAGAGATGAATAAAGAACTTACATTTTTAAGAACATTCGCCGCAGTTACGGCAATTAGTATAACCATGCTTGCTACGTTCGCATTCAAAAAATTAGGCAACCAAAGATTCAGTGAGATTGACATCGAGCGAATTAATATCATAGAAAAAGACGGTACAGTAAAAATGATCATTACCTAATGTAGAACGTTTTCCAATCGGGATAGACAAAATCAATAATCGTCCTACCAATTCTGATAGTAAGAAACGTTTGGGAATGGGTTGAGAAATAGAGGAGTGTTTAAAAATTAGTGATGATGTAAATTATCCAAAATGCAAAGAGAAAATGCTGGCTAAAGATTAGACGAATACTTATAAACAGTAGCGCAATTGTAAAGAGTGTTAGCTCTGGTGACCTATTACAAAAATGGTTCTGTCAGTCTGTGTTTAAAAGAAAATAGTACAAGACCTACTTTTGATTTGATGTTATATTTTTCAAATAAAGCTGCTCTGTACGCTTCTATTGATTTTATCGACAAATTCATAATTTCTGCCATCTGCTCATAGGTTAATTCTCTCTCGTCGCAAACCAATTTAAGGAAATCCAATTCTCTTTGAGTTAAAATAATATTGCTTTTTTTCTCGCCGCTGTTATCATAATTTCGAACACGTTTAAGAATTTCAGAAACGTTGTTATATCCTATTTTAATAATGTTATCAATAGCAAATTTCAAATCGTGGGCTGTACAATTCTTATGTAAAAATCCTCTTGCTCCATGATGATAAGCTGAATCAATTATTTGTTCGTCGAGATGCTGTGTTAATAGCAATATCTTAAACTCTTCTTCTTTTTCTTCCAGCATTTTTAACACTTCAATACCATTCATATATGGCATAGAATAGTCTAGAATGTAAATGTCTGGAGTTGGATTTATGGGGATTGCTTTCAGGAAATCTTCACCATTATCAAATTCATTAATTACTCTATAGTCTCCTATTTTGTGTAGCAATTCTTTTAGGCCTTGTCTTACAATAGAATGATCATCAATTATGCAAATATTGGTCTGTTCCATGTTTTATATTTTTTTATTTTCAGAAAGGGTAATTTTAGTACCAGATCCAACCTCGCTTTCTACAGTTAGATGATAGGCTATACTGTTAGCTCTGTTTGCCATGTTTGTCAATCCTAAAGATAATTGATCTTTTTTATCGGCAGAATTAAATCCTTTGCCATTATCTGTAATTGTCATTTTAAAGTGAGGTTTGGTTGTTATAGAAACATTCATTTTAGAAGCTTTGGCGTGTTTAAGAATATTACTAATGCATTCTTGAAATATGCGGTAAATAATTATCTTCTCATTATCGCTAAATTTCTTTACTACTATTTCTTCAAATGAGTAAATAATTTGAATTTTGTTATTTTTTTGCAACCTCTCTATTTCTATGATTATGGCTTTTATTACATCCTGTTGTAATAACATTTGGCTATTCAAGGCATGACTGATACTTCGTATGGATTTTGATAAATTGCCTAATGATTGCGATACTGGTTCTAATATTTTTTCTAATTCGGGAGAATCCAATTTCATGTTTTCTATTTGAAAATTGATATAGGTCAGCTGCTGGCCGGCATCATCATGCAGATCCTCAGAAATATTATTCAATACTTGTTCTTGGGTTTCAATTACAGTTTGCGTAATGGCTTTTTGGAAATTGAGATCCTTCTCATGTAGAAGTTCGGTATATTTTCTTATTTTATTAAAATAAAGACGAATAAGAATAACACAGAAAAACAGTATTAAGCCAATAAAAATAAACGCGATTATTATTCCTAGTACGATTTGATTCATTTGCGGTGGTATTTTTCTCTGTAGATGTAGATATTAATTAAAGAATAGTAGGCGATACAAACTATATTCACAACGAAAACATACAGTGTAACTTGGCCAAATAAAACTATTCCCGTTACCTGTAGTGGTTTAAATCCTAATATTAACCCCATACCAAAAAAGAAATATACTGGAGCAAACAGCAGTAAATAATTATTGGATAAGAAATACATTAAATTCTCTTCTTGTAACTGTCTATAACTTTCGTAAATGAAAAGTATAACATAAAGCAAGGCGCCAAAAATGAAAGTGTAATAGTTATTGGCATTTGTTATTTCTACAATCATAAAATTAATAGTAGAAAATAGTGCAAAAAGGCACAGTGTAATATTGGCCATTTTTTTACTGTTTATGTTTTCTCTAAATGCCAATATCCAAAGAACATCATGAAAAACAATACTGATATTGAATGGTATTCGAATTGACCGATTATTATATATTAAAATAGAGTTTACAAGTTCTGTAATAAAAACTACAAAAAGAATATACAGAAGATAACGGTGCATTTTAATTTTCCAGCAAAGATTGCATAAAGCAAAAAGCAGCGTTATTATAACGCATGCTTTTATGGGATTTATAATATCAAGTATATTCAATTTTATATGTTTTACAATGGCAAATTGTTAACGTGATGAATTGGAGGTTCAGTAGAATAATCATAATAATATGGTGCTCCGTTTACTTGAATAATAACAACAGGTTCTGTAGATGGAGTAGATTTTTCAGTTAAAGTAGCTAAACTGAATTCAAACTCACTATCATTATTTTTTACATATTTTTTTGCTAGACTTTTTATTAAAGCTGTCGAAAAACAATATTTTCCCTTTGTGTAGTCTGGCACCATTTCTACTGAAACAATCTGCTCTTTATCAATTACCACGGAAAGATAAGCGTCATATCCATGTTCTTTAATTATACCTTTAAGTTTTCCCCAACTAATAGCGTACTTTCCTTTTTTATTGCTGACAGTGCCTTTTACTTCATGTATTTTTAAGACAGCCTTTTCTAATGTATCTGGGCATACAAGATGTCCTTTCTTCTTTAGCCATGCAGTTTTTTTATCCAAATCAGATATGGTGTAATATTCTTCTAAAGTTATGCATTTAGCATTTAGCGTTTCGGGATCTGCACTGGTATTTGTCTCTACGTTATCGGGTTTTTCTTTTTTATTGCAGGCAGCAATGGTTAAAATAGCCATTAAAATTAGGGCGCATTTTTTCATGATTAAAGTTATTTCAGGGTTAATAATTTATTTCTTCAAATTTTATAATAATCCTCACTCACACATTAGGGTAAAACCCTATTTTAATAAGGTTTTATCTCTAATAATCAATTTATGCGCTAAAATAGCGATTTTCTTTTAAGAACAATACATATTGATAATATTCAGATAATTAGGTAAAAAACTACCCTCTTTTAGGTGTTTCCCCTAATACTAAAATTGGTGTCTGGAGTAGTTTTGGAATACATATTTCATAACACAACCAGGCAGCCGAAAAGGGAATTTATAGAGTAGGCATTACTATAAAATTAAATATTATGTACTTACAAAATTTACAACTTGAACCCCTTAATTACAATATTATTAAAAGCGAATTGCTGAATGATATTGATAATGAACCGATCCCTACATTAGATGAAGTTAAAGAAAGTTTAGCAGAAATGTATCAGCAGGCTAGTGAGGCCACATCACAGCTATATTATTCGAATCTAGAGAGTTTAACACAAGCTAGAACTGTAAACTTTTCTGCTTTACTGGCTGGCTCGAACTTATGGCAAAAATTGAGAAAATTTCTTTGCGAGTTTCTAACACCCGATTCAACGGCTTCTGAGATTATTGATAAAATAGTTGAGTTTATTGCCTCTTTTATTCCTGGTGGAGTTTTTATTAGCTATCTCGTAAAAATACTCATTAGATATATTTTGAATCTAGGATATGCAGAACTATGCCCTTTAAGCTAATCGGAACATAAAAATTAGGTTAATGTAAAATATAAGTTTTTCGAAATTTTAACCCTAAACTATAAACCATAACTATATGAGAACCAGAAAACAATTTTTAGGTTTGCTAATTATAATCAGCTGTAACTTGTTTGCACAAGATTGTAAGTGTGATAAACTTTTGCAAGATGGACTTTATTCATTTACTAAAATGACAAAGACCGAGTCTTTCAGTAAGGATTTAAGAACTTACTATTTGTCTGAGACTTTTAAGACAGATATGAAAAGCGGAAAATGGGGAAGCTCACTTACCATTCCCATTAAAGGTGTTCCGTTTTCAATAGGAATGAATGACAGCGATCAGAAATTCTCTGAGTTAAGAACTAGTCTTTTGGAAATTAGTGAATTAAATATTGATGAGGGAAGTGTGCAAGCATCGTTTGGATCCATTCCCAATACAAGTCTTTATGATGCTTTTGTTGAATGTAACAGAATATGCTATCAAAATGGCTCCGGATTTATTCAGGGAAAGAATCTAGAGACAGAAGATGCTGTTGTCTTTACAATATACTACAAGCCATCATCTCCAACAGATCCGATGCCGGTTGTTACCAATTTTAATATTTTGCCCGAAGGTAACCTTGTCAGCGGGGGTCTCAGTATCAATCAGAAATTGGCAGGTTTCACAACATTAATTACGTGTAAACGTCCGATTGATAAAGATCTGGTTTTGACTCTTCAGACAGACAGGGGAGGAATTACCAGTAAGGCATACGCACAAGAAAGTATTTCATCTGGCAAAGAAATCCCGATTGGTACTGTTATTTCATCTTATTTAAATTTTGAGCAGTTTAATACTGTTACAAAAAACAATGAAAAAAGCCCTGGGGGAATTTGGACTTCAAACAAAAGTAAATGGTCGCCTTGTGATGGCAGACCAGTTCCTAATTCGAAATTTCAAGCATTGACCTCTCAATCTTTGATACCAGATCTTAGAGGGGTGTTTGTAAGAGGATTGAATATATTTGATCCTAATCAGCCTGTTACGCCTATGACAGGAGAAAGAGGGGATTGGGATAGTCGTATTGTTGGAAGCTACCAGTCAGATTCATTTCAGGGGCATAAACACATTGACCAAGATAAAATAGCCATCTATTATGGCAAAGAATCCCCAAATGATCCTCATCAAAGGCATAATGTTACTGGTACTCCAGCAAACAATACTGCAGGTACTGTAAACGCTGGTTATGGCACTCCAAGAATTAGCAATGAAACCAGACCAAAAAATATATCACTTTATTATTATATCAGGATAAATTAGAAAACTCGTTTGTTATCAAATGAAAAATTTAAGGGTGCATTTGCGCCCTTAATTATTTTTCCATATTTAGATAATACAAATTCTGTTTTCACTACTAAGAAATATTATTGTTATTAATGAAGATTATTTGAGAAATCTTTTTTCTTATCAATTCATAGCTTAGAAAAAAAGCTTACTAAAGAACTTTATCTAAGCCTAGTAAATTTATGTTTGACAGCATTTTTATTTTTAGATAATCCATATGTTTTTTTAGAAATACTGTATAAATGTGGTTTCATTTTATAATTTGAAACATAATTGGCCTAGTATTATAGCTGAAAATCAATTTTGTAAGATAACTTTGGTGAGAAATAAGCCACTAATGCAAACTCTAATTATTTTTGATTAAGCTGACGGGCTTGAGAATAATAAATCCCTTTATTACAAACTAAAATTAAAAACTATGAAAAAGTATCATTTATTAGTTGTCTTTTTTTTCTTTTCACTGGCAATGTCAGCACAAAGCAGCCAGTCATTTTTGCTTAATCTGTACGGAGGGTATACTTTTTCCGACAGAGTAGATTTCGATTCCTCTTATGGAAAGGTTGAAGATGGTTTTGAATATGGTATAGGTTTGGAATATTTTATAATGGATAATGCATCTATAGAATTAAAATATAACAGACTTGATACACACATGCCTCTGTATACAAAAATACCTTTAAACAATGGAAATATTCCCGCTGGATCTCAGGTTAATGTTGGAGATGATAAAGGTGCTATCAACTATATACTAGCTGACTATACTTATTATTTCGGTTCAAGTTCACAAAAGGCGCTTCCTTTTCTAGGTGCAGGTTTAGGAGTAGCAATTCTTGAAACACCTAAAAGCGGTAGCGGAACGTATTTCGCTTGGGAGATTAAAGGTGGTGTGAAAGTAAAAACAAATTCACCATTGTCAATTAATCTTCATGCTTACTTGCAATCTATGTCGGCAGCTGTTGGATATGACTATTACTGGGATTACTATTGGGGACCAGTGGCAGTAACTGATTATGCATCAACATTTCAGTTTGGGCTAGGCGCTTCGTTGAGCTACGATTTCAGCAAATAATAACTTAGGTATTAGACTCTTAAAAGAGACTTAGAAATTTCTCAAGATTCTTAGTGTAAAAAAATACCAGTAGTTATTGATTGTGTATGGATAAAGACAGATATTTTTGATATCTGTCTTCTTTTTTTTATGAAATAGTGATTCTGCTGTGCAAACTTTGAGCAGTATTTTTTATATAGTGCTTTGAAATTGTCTGATATTAAATTTATTGATAAAATACACCAAAGATTTCTCCATATTATTTTAAATAGAAGATAAAAGAGTTGTGTTCTTGTTTTTGAAACTGCAAAATGTAAAATTCTGTATTTTGTCATTAGGAGTTATATGATTTACGGTAATACAAGAGATTTTCTCAAATTTATTTTCAAACTTTTTAGTCAAAGTCTGCTCTGAGTATTGCTTAATATCAAGTCCGCTACATTTAGTGGGGCCATTTTCTGAAAACGTTCCAATTATCAGGAAACCATTTACTGCCTGCTGTACAATATTCAGATATTTTGAAGTTTCTTCTTGTGTTGTCAAAAAATGAAAAGCTGCTCTATCATGCCAAACAGCATAGGTTCTTTCTGGTTCGAAATTAGTAATATCACTTATTATCCAGGTTACTTTTTGCGCTTGGTCTCCTAAACGTTTTTGTGCTCTTTCAATTGCTTTTGCTGAAATGTCCAGAACAGTAATATTCTTGTAGCCTAGTTTCAGTAAATGATCTACAAGTTTACTATCACCACCACCCACATCAATAATCTGAGCTTCTTTGGTTAACTCAAGAGAAGCAATAAAATTGAGTGAAGTTTCAGGTATTTCTTGTGTCCAGCTTACCTCACTAGGGCTTTTGGTTTCGTAAACGGTTTCCCAATGTTCCTTATTCTTATTATTATCTGCCATGATGTGTTTCTAACTTGAATTGTTTATGATGTTTAAATTGTGGTATTCTAAAGTTTCTAATTATATCAATATTGTGATGCCACAAATTTCAGCAGTTTATTTTTCTTGCACAGTTACTTTAGTCACAAAAGTGTTTTATTGATAAAATAAAGTCTATAAATATTCTTTTTGGCAAAAAAAAAGCTGTCCTTTTGAGACAGCTTTTTTTATTATAAAATTTCGAAAGATTAATATGAAGACTCAATAAAGTCAGTATTAATATTCTTTCGCTTTTGAATGGATCAAAAAAGATTAAATTTTACTTTCATCTTCAACAGCATCCTGCCATTTATCCCAAACTTTAACTCCTGCATCATATCCATCATAACCAAAATTCTGGCTTAGCTGACCTTTGATATTTGGTTCAATAGCAAGTCTATACGGAATTGGCCAGTAATTGTTTCGTTTGTCCATCGAATAAAACTTTACACCTGGTTTAAGAGAAATTCCAGCTGGATATTTATTGTAAAGTGTGTAATGAACAATACGCTGCCACCAGTAGCTTCCGCCAGTTGCATCTTTTCCTGATTGCTTATCCCAAGTGTCTTTGTTATAGGTATTTCCCCATTCATCTGCTTTTCCGCTTAGAGCTAAACAGTGTGAGATACGTTTTAACTCTACATTTCTCCATTCTTCCATATAAAGCTCTCGTCCTCTTTCTGCGCAAATATCACCAATTGTTACTGTGGTATACATTCTTGAAGCTTTTGCTCTAGCTCTTACTACATTCACATCTTGAGCTGCTCCAGAAACATTACCTTGATAAAAACGAGCTTCAGCACGTAATAAATAAGTTTCTGCTAAACGATAGATATACATATGTGCACTTGCTCCTGCAGTAGCACCTTGAAAGTCATTTGCTGCCGGATTGGCTTCGGCCACAACATCATGATAAAAGATTTTGTAATGAGGAAAATCAAACCAGTCACGAATAGAATCTTGTGCTAACAATTTCCCCGTAGCATCTTTCATTCTAAAATTTTGTCCAGCCCAAGTAGCGCTTCCGCCAGCTCCAGGAGCATATTTAAGATCTTCCATATTTACCCAGTTACCAACAGTGCTGTTATGTCTAAGATCAACCTTGTCTTCAACACCATTAACAACCCACATAGGATGCTGTGAATAGTAAGAACCACTAATTGTACCAATACCACGACCGATTGCTCTTTGGTAATCATACTTTGCATTATAATTGTTTTTATCATTCGATGGAAAACGAGGCGCTGCTGTTTTTCCGTCAGGGGTAATTAAGTTGGCATCATTCCAGTTTGGACCAAAAATTCTCATAGAAGAAAATGCTAAAAACGATTGAGCTCCTCCATTTGGTGCTACCAAGATAGCTTCTGTATTAGAACCAATTACTTTATTTTCTGGCCTGTGCAAATCCCAAATTACATTTCTTGTAATAGGCCATGCAGTAGGATTTCCTCCCGGATCAAAAATTCCTAAATTTCCTTGTACTAAAGAATAGCCTGATTGATTGATCAAAATATTGGCTTGCGCTTCAGCTTCTGCAAATTTGCCTGATGCTAAATAACATTTAATCAGCAGCTGACGGCAAGCACCTTTGCTAATCATACCTACATAACCAATTTTTGCTTGTTCTGGCACCCATTCTACAGCTTTCTCCATATCAGCTGTAATCATTTCAATAATGGCTTCTTTTTTAGTAGAATAATAGCTCTGCTTAGGTACTTCCAAAATTTTAGTAATCAAGGGTATATCTCCAAATTCATACACTAAGTTTAGATAACGATATGCTCTATGAAAATAAGCCTGTCCGATATATTTACGTTTAATATCTTCTGATAAAGTTGTTACTTTGTCAATGTAGGTCAACACCGTATTTGCATTTTTAATACCTGTATAAGCTTCAGTCCAAAGGAATCCAAGATAAATATGTTCTCCACCCGCATCTCTTCTGTAATCTCCAGTAGGAACGATGGTATTGGCATAATCAGCAATATTACTTCCTGTATCTGTTTTTCCATATTGCGCCATATCAGAGAAAAGATACTCTGTTCCAATTGGTACGCTAACACCAGAATAACCAAAGTGAATATAGTTATTACGCAATTGTTTATCGCACAATGCTAAAGTTGCCTGCAACCCAGCTTCTGTAGAAAATGTAGTTTCTGGTTCGTAGAACGAAAGCGGATCTGCTTCCAGAAAATCTTTTGAACAAGAACTAGAAAGCGCTGCCAATAATACAAAAGGCACTAGTCTTGAAATGCTATTTTTTATATATTTTTTCATTGTTGAATAATTTTAAAGTTGGAAATTAAAACCTAAATTAAACTGTCTTGTAGCCAGTCCGCCTGTTTCTGGATCTCCATAATATTTCCATTCTTTAGAAGCAGCCCATGTTGCCACGTTCTGAACAGAAGCATAGATTTTTATGCTTTTAATATGCACTTTATCCATAAGATCTTTTGGGAGTGTATAGGCTAATGAAATATTGTCGAGACGAATAAAACTACGGTCATATAATCTTCCTGGCGCAACTGGAGTTCCAGCAGGTCCTTTTGCATCAAGACGTGCCCATTCATTTGTTGGGTTGTCAAGTGTCCAATACGGATTCAGGTATGGATTAAAATTGAATTTATATAAACTAGAATCGTTGAACGTATTCATATAATTGGAATCAAGCGATTTGCCTCCCATATTTGAATACATGCTGATGCCTAAATCCCAATTTTTATAAATTTTGAAATCGTTACGTAGCATCCATTGCACTGGAGGATTTGAATTTCCTAAAAACTGTTTGTCTTTTTCATTATAAACGGCTTTTTTATAAGGATTTCCATCTGCATCTACTGCATCTACATCATCTGCTGTATAGCTGTTCGCCACTTTTGGATCTCCAGGACGCTGTCCGTATTTTTGAGCCTCTTTCCATTCGTCTTTCTGCCAAATTCCGGTTACTTTATAATCCCAGATTTGAGTGATTGGTCTTCCTATAAACCATCCATTAGCAGAGTCATCTCCTTCTTTTTTTCCAACAACATTACCGCTTGCATCCTTAATATCTACCATATTGCCATACAATGACACAATCTTATTCTCGTTATAAGAGATTCCGAATGAAGTACGCCATTCAAAGTTTGGTTTTCTCATGTTTAGCGTATTAAGACTCAATTCGATACCTTGATTTTGTACCTCTCCAAGGTTAGTAGCAATTGTTGAAAACCCTGTAAAACCAGGCAAAGATTGGCTCATAATCATGTCATGAGTAGATGATCTGTAGGCGTCTATAGTAGCAGTAATGCGATCATGTAAGAAACCTAGATCAAGACCTATGTTTGTTGAAGTTGTTTTTTCCCATTCCAAATTAGGATTTGCCATACGATCAAGAGATAAATACTTTATTTCAAGCGCTTTTCCTGAAGCATCTAGATACCCCATTGTTCCTGTATTTACCAAGTTTGCTAAAGAAACGTACGGATCTACAAGCGTTCTGTTTCCATTTTGCCCCCAAGACAAACGCAATTTACCTGTGCTCATCGCATCCCAGTTAAACCATTTTTCATTTTTAAAGTTCCATGCAACTCCAAAAGATGGGAAAACTGCATAAGGATTTGAAGCTCCAAATGCCGAATATCCGTCACGGCGTATAGTAGCTGTAAGCATATAACGATTATCAAACGAATAGAAAAGTCTAGCCATTAATGCATCTGCGGTTTCATGCGTATCGTTTGATCTAATAGCACTATTTGCCATTGTTGCCGTATTTATGTAGTGAAATCCTAAAGCATCTGAAGGCTGAATATTATAAGCATCTATCTCATCTGACCAATAACGACGCTCCTCAGCTTCTTGAACAAAAGTGGCAATAATGTGATGTTTTTGTGCAATAGTATAATCCCATGTAATGGTATTATTCAAGTTATAATCAAATCTTGTCGAATTATTTCTGTTTACCCCTGTAGTAGCTGCAGGCCAGTTTGGATTCTGCGTAGATCTGAAATAACGGTCGTGAAAAAATTGATAGCGAGGAGCAATATTAAAGGTATAAGTAATACCTGCTGGCAGACTTACTTTAGCATTGAAAATAGTGTTCAATGTGGTATATCCCGTCTCTTTATCAATAAATTGACGCTCATAGTAATAGTTGTAATTCTGTCCAGAAACATTTTTCCCCATTGGCTGTCTTTCATAGTTTCCATTTGCATCTATAAAAGTTCCAAACGGACTGGTTCTCATCATATTATTAAACCCAGAACGCGTGTCTAAAGAAGGGGTAACATCTCCATCAGATCGATCTTGAAAATTAACGTTTAATCCAAGGTCAAGCCAATCTGTAACTTTAGCATCAACTTTCATGTTAGAACGAGCAGATTTATAATCATTTCCAACAATCGCTCCTTCTGAAGTTAAATAGCCAAAAGACATATAGTAATTTACTCTATCACTTGCTCCAGAAATACTCAAATTATTATCATGATTAATTCCTGTTCTAAAAGAGCTGTCACTCCAGTCGTGTGTTTTATTGGCTAAGAAATTTGCCATCAAGGAAGGATCAAAATTTAATCCTAAACGATTTCCCCATACTTCTTTACTGCTTTTTCCATTTGTTTGAGAAGCAGGCTGATACGCTAACCATTGTGCTTCTGTAATGCCCCATTTAGCTAAATCATTTGGATTTGAAAAATAGCCTGGTTTTCCATTAGCCACTGTTCCTGCTATAAATGCTTCGTATTGTCCTGTAGCAGGGTTAACGCCATAAGTTTGAGCAGTTTCCCAATCTTCGCGGTATTTTAAGTAGCCTTCAGGAGAATATACGCTACGATAAGCGCTCTTGTTGCTAATGGTTGTGTTTGTGGTAAAGCTTATCATAGGTTTTCCTGTTTTACCTTTTTTGGTTGAAATAAGAATAACTCCCGCAGCCGCTCTCGAACCGTAAACAGATGAGGCCGAAGCATCTTTTAAGATATCAAGCTGGGCAATATCGTCAGGATTGATTTCTGAAAGCTCACCATAAAATTGCATTCCATCTAGAATAATAAGCGGTGCATTGTGAGGACCACTTTTTTCATCCTTATTAGTACTGGCAGTATAGACAGAAGTCTGCCCACGAATTTGTATTTTTCCGCCTCCTTTTGCTGAAGGATCATAACCAACTCGTACACCAGGAGTTCCTCTTAAGATATCTTGAACTGTCTGCGGATTTTGGTTTACTAATCTATCAGGAGAAACCTGAGCAATTGCCCCTGTTAAATCCTTTTTCTTCATTTTACCGTATCCTACAACTACAACTTCTTCGAGAGAAGATGTTGCTCTTTGCATCTTTACATTTACGGTGGTTTTTCCTTTTACGGAAACTTCAGTATTGGTATAGCCCATAAAAGAGAATACTAATACGGCATTTTCATTTTCTACTTTTAAAGAAAATTTCCCATCAAAATCTGTTAAGGCAGCATTTTTACTTCCTTTTTCTAAAACGGTAACACCAGGGAGCGGCATACCATTTTCATCATTGATCTGTCCAGTGATGGTTTTTTGCTGTTGTACATTTTGCGATTTCGCAGCACCTTTAGAACTAATGGCATATCCGTGGACTTGGGATAAAGAAAACAAAACGCAGAATAGCATCAATTTTGTTTTCAAACTAAATCCAGATACACCATTAGGACCCATTTTAATCCTGATAAAATTTGTCATTTTGGTTGGTAATTTGGTTAATTGAATAGTTAGTTTTGGAAATTGCTTATTACACCAATCAATTGGAGGTAATCAGTAATTTCGTGTGCAAAATTGACTAATAATGACTTTTAGAAGGAGAAATAAAATACATTTTTGGGTGCAATAAAGTCCTGAAAATATATTTTCATGGGTTTTTTAGCAATAAAAAATATTTTCTGTAAAAAAAATATTAAAAAAATGAGAATAAGATGTTTTGCTTTTCAAAACGAAGTTTGAGAAATGCGCTTGGAATCTGATTTTTTAAAATAGGTCTTGCAGAAGCTATTCAATTAATTAGGCGAAATTTTAAAAGTAATATTAAGGTTTTGAAGGATATAGATCTTTTAGAGGAATGACAATGCCGTTTTTAGATATTTCACATTTAGGGTAATCATTTTTATGTACTTTAAATGTAAAGTGAATATCGCCAGACGAATTCGTTTCATTTAATTTTCTGAAAGCATTTAAAATTTCAATTGGAGATAATTCGTATTGAATATTGTAATCTTTTTTATTCTTCCAATAGATATAAAAGATTTTAGGAATACTTCGAATCGCAGCGGTATCGGCATCTTCTGAGATTTCTATTCTATCTTCTTTAAATGAATATACATAAACACTTTTCAATACATCTTGTTCTTCTAATTCTACTTTTGCTGCCCATTTGTATTGGTTTTGAAGCAAATCAGAATAATCAGTGATGTTTTCAATGCTTTTGTAACGATTGTATTTTTGACCTAAAGATTCTTCATAAACGAGCATATCCAAATTTCCTTCAGTTTCTTTTGCTATAAATGTTTCTACAAGCAGAGACTCTGTATTTGCTTTTTCATTTGGGATTATCTTTAAAAGAATTTTGCCTTGAGAATGTACTTCTAAAATTAAAATAGGAACGACATCTTTTTCTTTAACCAAACCTTTCATTTTCTCATAAGAAAGTGGAGTTGTAAGTTGATAAAATTTGCGTTCGTCTATAGAGAAATACTTTAGGTTGAGAGAATCGGGCAAAAGTTCTTCCTGCCAGATTTTGAAGAAAACAGAATTTTCACTTCTGGCACTGGTTACTCGTTTTGATTCAGAATCGATATCACTTTTAGAATGGTTGAAATTATTATAAAAAGTGGCATCTATGATTTGAATGCTATTTGAATTTCCTACTGTTGAATTTTCTGAAACACTATGAATTTCAGCATTCCAAAACATTTTGTCTTGCTCTTTGTTTTTAAATCTAGTTGCGAAATAAAGGATAATTAAAACAACCAGAACTATAGCTAAGATGATGTTGATATAATCGAGTTTTGTGTTTTTCATGGTCGCTCAATTAATGTTGATATGCTTTTGCTAAAGCACCAAAATAAGAGAATACCGCAAATGCCATAATTGAAGCAACTACCAGAAATATAGAAAAGTATTTGAATTCTTTTTTATACGGAATGTCATTGAAAAATATCGAAATCAAGACTGAAATTAGTGGAATTGTAAAGCAGAATAATGGCATAAGTGAGCCTCTATAAGCAGAAGAAGCTGAGATCAGATTTATGTAATCCATATAATTATACAGAGCTATTTCTATACAAAACAATAAGATAATGGTAATAAAAGGATTGTTTCTCATGTATAAATGATATTTGGATTTTTAAATATAATAAATGTTATTCTTCATTCTGATTAATTTGTGAATAGATTTTGCCTTTCCAAAACAGGGGTTTATTTGGGTTTTCAGGATGTTCAAAAACAAAGTCGAATTTTGCTTTTAGAATTCCATTATTCCATAAAATTGTATCAATTTTGATGTCACCTTTTTTACAAACATAAATCTGTTTTTTTGCAGAACCCGAAATGCTGTTTAACTCGATTTCAGGTACACATTTATTTTTTATAATTTTCAGAATCAAACTGCTATGAGTCGCTGCATTTTTATTGGTAGAACAATAAATAGTATCTCTGCCGATTTTTTTAACGGTAATAAAATTTGTTCCCGACCATTCATAACTGTTAGTTTTAGATTTAATCGAATGAAATAGGTGAGTGGTATCTACCAGCTGATAAAACCTTGCCAAAGAATCTTTAAAGATTCTGCCATTTTCATCTTTCATTCGGTCAGTCTCTTGCGGGCAAAATCCATCGCAGCTTAATTGTCCAAAATCATTTCGATAAACTCCTTCCGGATAATCCCAGTCTTTTGCGAATGAAAAATCACCAGATACATTTTTCTGCCAATTAATTTTAATTTCTAAATTTTCATTCTTTTCAATGATTGAACTGCCAGTGAAAAAGAAGATTATCAAGAAAGCGTATATAAATAACTTTATCATTGGAGTTTATTATTCTGATTTTATAAATGAGAGATACTTTTCGTCGCATTGCGTAAAATGCACATATTCATTCATTGAATTTCCGTAATTCTGAATTTGTATTTTATCGGTATCATATATTCCGCCGATTTTTCCAAAAGCCAAATAAACAGTGTCATCTTCATTCTTTTTTCCAAGTTTACCTTTTGAAATAATTTTATTCTTATCGAAAATTAGAAAAAAATATCCATCGCTTTTCTTTTCGATTTTAATTTTAAACCTCGAATTTTCGCAAGATGTCAAAACATAAACTCCAGCAATTTCTTGATCATTATTGAAATATAAAATTGAAGATTCCTGTTTTTGTAAAGCATTGATAAAAAGGAAAAAGCTCGAAAGCGTATAAAGGATAAAGTTTTTGTAAATCATGATTAGTAGATAAAAATAGTAAACAGATACTACAAATTTGAAAATAAAAAATATATAGATTTTAGCCAATATAAATTCGCTAAAAAACAGAGAAGATTTGCCATACTCTTTTTTAAATATGAAAAAAAATATATCGAGAGTATAGTATTTAAGACATTGAAATAAAAAATTATATATTCGTACTACAAATTTTGATCTTAGTAGAGAACCAATTTCGAACTGCTTTTATTCGGGTCTAAAATTTAATTTGTAAAACTGTTATTTCCTATATGAACAAAATACGGACCTTAATAATAGAAGACGAACCAGCGATTAGAAAAGAATTGCAATGGTTAGTCTCACAAGAAGATTCTTTAAAACTTGAAGCAATGGCCAGTTCGGTAAAGGAATCATTGGAAATTTTGAAAACTTTAGAAATCGATTTGATATTGATGGATATTCAGCTTACAGATGGTACTGCTTTCGATATATTGAATCAGATAGAAAAGACTTCTTTTCAGATCATTTTTATTACCGCATATAATCATTTTGCAATAAAAGCCATTAAATATGGTGCGTTGGATTATCTTTTAAAGCCAATTGACAATGATGAATTTGTAGCTGCGATAGAAAAAAGTAAAAAAGTAAAACAGTCTGATTATCTGAGTCAAATTAATCTTTTGAAAGAATATAGCTCAAGAACGATTGATATGAGTTCTAGAATCTGCATTACGTCTTTGGACTGTATGCAGATTGTTCGTCTCAACGACATTATATATCTGTCTGGCGAAGGATCTTATACGCAAATTCATTTGGAAAACAAGAAAGTAGTAACGGCTTCTAAACCCTTAAAATATTATGAAGATATTCTGCCTGAGGATTTTTTCATAAAAACCCATCAGTCTTATATTGTCAACAAAGATTTTATTGATAAGTATATGAAAACAGGGATTATAGTTATGAAAAACAACGCCGAAATTCCTGTGGCAACTCGTAGAAAAGAGTTTGTTATAAATCATTTAAATCCTTTGAGATAATGAAAAAAACATTGTTTTTTTTGCTGCTGACTGTCATTGCATGCCAACAGAAATCTAAAAAAGTTTCGATTCATCCAGAAAAAATGCTGGAGTCATTGCAGGTAATCAGCGATAGTTTAGATCAAAATCCGGAAGCCGATAAATTGGCTTTTTGGTCAAACAAACTTAAAGATAAAGATTTCTCAAAAACAGGTTCGGCTTTAGCATTTATACATTACAATCTGGCTAAGAATCTGGTAAAAAAAGACATTGACAGTGCCAAACAGCATATCAATTTTGCTTTAGGTATTGTAGAAAAAGAAAAAGAATTCAATGCGCTGAAATTTACCATTTATAATGGAGCAGGTTTAATTTCAGAACTTGAAGGAAAGTTTTATCAGTCGGTTTATTATTTCAATAAATCTGCGGCAATCATTATGAATGATGATTCGCTAAAATGCAAACCAATGGCAAAAGTCATCTGTTTGCTAAATGCGGCTCAGGACAATAATAAAATCAGCCAATACCAAAAATCGATTGAACAGAATCAGCTTGCCTTAAAAATTTTAAAGGAACTGCCTGAGGATAATTATAAGTATAATTTCAGAGCTTATTCGCAACTGTTTACGGCTTGTGAAGAAAGCAATATTTATAAGCCAGATTCGCTTCTTTTTTATATTAAAAAACTCAAACAGATTTCGGCAAAAACAAATGAACCAATGCAGGTTAGATTTACCAATGAGCATATGGCGCATTATTATTTGCTGAACAATCAGTGCGATAAAGCCATACATCATTACAATTTGGTAAAAGAATATGATGAAGAAGGTCTATCAGCAAATCCTGAAAGTCCTGTCATGATTAAAAATCTGTATACGACTATTGCTAATCTAATTGATTTGCTTGTTCAAACCAAACATTTTCCTGAGGCAGAAAACTTAATTAAACAAGCTGACAAGATTGAAAACCAGCATTTGCAGCTGTTGTCTTATTATGAAAAGTGTCTGAATAAGAAAGCCAAAATGCATTATCATTTTGCGAAAGGAAATAAAGAGAAAGCTCTGGAAGAAGCAGATGAGATATTGGCGCTTAAAGATAATATCCTAAGAAATTCAGGTATTCAGGCTACAGAAGAAATGGCTACGATTTATGAACTGCAGGCCAAAGATCGATCTATTCATGGGTTAAATAAGACTATTGATAATACTGAGAATCGCCTTGAACGAAATCAATTATTACTGCTTGTTGTTGGTTTATTGTCACTGTTAGCAATCTCATGGATATTCTTGCTTTATTTTTTCCAAAGGCAGAAAAGACAAAAGCAGGAGAAAGAGAAAATTTTGCTGCAGCAGCAATTGCTGAGAACGCAAATGGAACCTCATTTTATTTTCAATACATTGTCTGCATTGCAAAGTTTTATCAGATTTGATGAAAAAGAAAAATCAATTAAGTATTTAAGCCAGTTTAGCCGATTGTTGAGAAGCAGTTTAGAATTGAGCCGTAAAAATTATGTGCCTCTGGATCAGGAAATAGAAGCCATTGAGAATTATTTGAGTTTACAGCAGATGCGTTTTGAATATACGTTTGCTTACAAAATAATAGTGCCAGATGTGGATACCTCAGCTTTATTGATTCCTCCAATGCTGATTCAGCCATTTGTAGAAAATGCCATTATTCATGGTATTGGAAATCTTTCTGATAAAGGATTGATAACTCTAGAAATCGATGTGCAAGAAAATCAGATAGTAGCGAAAATTACAGACAACGGAAAAGGCTTTCAAGATAAATCAAATATAGATTCTGATCATCAATCTTTATCGGGAACTATAGCCAAAGAACGTTTGGAGATTTTGGCGAGAGAAAATAAAATTAAGACCAATATAGAAATATCCTCAAACGAGCAAGGAACTATAGTTTTACTGACACTTCCTCTTAAAAACTAAAAACCGCAGTACGGATTTATAAAAAATCTTTACGAATATTCAATAACAGCATACGGATTTATATCGGTTAAAATTTGTATGCTTATATTTTTCAAATTTGTCTTGAAATGGAAATAAAAAGAGTAATAATTTGAAAGCTAAAAACAATTTAATTGGTGCCGTGCTGTGTGTATTTTTATTGACGGCATGTTCTAAAAGAATACTAACCGATAATCCCGAACCTGAGGCAACGCTTTATGAAATTAACCATAAAGAAGATGTCAGCTTGGTTTTCTTCGATCATAACCAGGACGACGGTTTAGAAAAGCATTTAAGTATCTACCAGAGATTTGCTGAAGCTTTTGATACAATTCAAGATGTGCATGTATTTCACGTTAGTGAGAATTGCGTGATCGAGTTTAGAAATTATGGCTACTATTATTTTAATAACCATGATGACAAGATTAAATCGGGAATGATATTGTCCAATGGTGTCGATAAACCGATTCTTGTAACCAATGCCGACAAGTATATTGAAACCTACGAATCGTATTTTAAAGTTCCATTTAACGATAAAGTCTATTATGGCAAATTACGAAAAGCAGAAATTGCAGAGAGACAGAAAGAATCGGAAAAAGAATTGAAATCAAAATTTAAAGTCGATCAAAACTATGCTGATAATCTGATAAAGAATTCAAATGTTTCTTATTATCCAAAGACGAATGCTTTTTTGAGCTGTTCTACCGGAAAGGTAACGGCAAAAGCTTTTAAAGATAATGCTAAAAACGCAAAAAGTTTTATGCAGATAGAAACGCTGTATGACAAAAACGGATTGATTAAACAATACTCAACTATAATCAATGGTGTTTTGTATTCCGAAGACTTGTATTATAGAAATTCACATCATTTGATTGATAGTATTGTACGAAAAAATGAAAAGGGAGAGAAATCTAAAGATGTTTTTAAATATGGCAAAAAACAATTCAGTATTATTTCTGTAGATCAGAAAAATGTAATGATTGCTAAAGTGTTTCATCTTAACGACAAATTTCAGTGTGCAAAAAGCGAAACAGTAAATGGGAGCGGAGATGTAGTTGCTATCACTTTTTTTGAATATGATGAATTCGGAAGAATTGTAAAAGAGATCAATTCAACGCAGAAACTGGTTTATGAATATAAAAACAACCAAGAAGTTTTTTATTCTAAAATGAAAATTTACAGCATAAAAGATAACGCATTGCTTTCTGAGAACATAAGATATTCAGAAGGAAAGAAAGACACTTTTATATCAAAAGAAGGAAATAAGATTTTATCAAAAACTGTTTCATCAAATAATCCCAACGGCTGTACCAAAACAGTATACAATTATAATTCTGATAATAAATTGAGTGAACTATATGAGTATTCGTATGAGAATTAATTCTTTTTTCTAATCAAATTTTTTAGCAAACCAATTACTAGTAGACAAAATATATGAGACTTATTATTTTTATGTTTCTTGCTTTTACTTCATTAACAGTTGTAGCGCAGGAAAAAATCCAAAAAGAAATCAATTATATCCGCAGTTTCCGTAAAGAAGCAGATAGAATTGTTGTAGAGTTAGGCGTTAAGCCGAGACTATGTTTTATACCGACCAAAAATAATCCAAATTATGTCAAGTTTAGCGCATTAGTACAACCTTATCAAAAGAAAGAAAATTTATATGAGATCGGAATTGAAGAGGTAACAGGTAATATAAAATCACTTAGAATTTTGAATAAAACCGAGACGGCAGAATACCAATCTATAAAGCCGTATTTTCCCGCTGCTGTTGCGGCAGTTTCGGCAAGTCAATTGCCTGAAAAATATTATGATGAAGCACTTGAATTGTATAATAAAGAGCAATATCAAGAAGCGATGGAAACTGTAACCAAGTCAATAGAGATAAATACGCAAGACCCAGAATATCATCAGCTAAAAGCACTTTGTTTGGCACATTTACAGCTATATAAAGATTCTACCGATGAAGCGGAGTACGCACTCGAAATGGATATGGCCAATCCTGAACTGTATGAATTGATTGCAAATAATTATTACTTTTTAAGAGATAATGAAAATGCAATTAAAAATTTTGACAAGGCAATTCAATATGATATAAACATTATAGTTAGGGTTTATCATAATTACATCAAATGTCTAATTGATATTCCTAGTTCACAACGAGCAATAGAAGTTTACAAACTGTACAAATATCGTTTAGACAGTCCAAATAACTACGGAGACGATTCAGGCAATTTTGCTGATGATTTAGAATTTTATGCCGGTCAGGCATATCAACAGATAGCAGATTGGGGGACTGCTGCTGAAATTTATGACCGGCTTATTGTCGTAAATCCAGATGTTTACGGATACCGAGCGCAGAGAGGAAGGCTTTATCAGGAAAAAGGCGAATTTCCCGCAGCAATCAGAGATTTTGAAATAGCACTAAAATTGGATGAAAAGGAGAATATTTTATTGACTAATCTCGCCACGATTTACCAAGAACTTCATGATTATAAAAAAGCTGAAACAGCATATGAAAAATATTTAAACAAAAATCCAGACGACGCTGTGCAAATAAGCAATTACGGCTATTTGCTATTGGATGAAAAACGTTATAAGGAAGCGCAGGCAAAATTTGAAGCTTCTTTTAAAATTGATGATGCCAGTATTGATACACATATTGGAAGAATATTGACAGCGTATCTGCTAGGTGATTCCAAAAAGAAGGATCTGTTTATTAAGGTGGCAAAATCTCAATTTCCGAATATCGAGATTAATGCAGCGACTCTAAATGCTCTTATAATAACAGGTAATTATTACTATTCAGAAAAGATTATTGGGATTTGGAAAGAAGCTGTTAACTAAAGTTTTAAAATACTCAAATCAAAATTTAGACAGTCCGTTTTATTTACAGAAATAGCTAAAAAAATATTATGCGCATTATACTCATTATTTTTATGTTTTTATCATCTACCGTAAGATGTATTTCACAGGATTTGCAGGTTTATTCTCCTTCCAAAAAAGAAAAGCTTTCAACAGAAGCGTATGAAGTTTTCAGAACCAATAAGTTTTTAGATTTTAAAGATAAAGACAGTTTGATTGAAAACATCGAGGGTTCCGTTTATAAGAGAACCAATTTGAATACCTTTTTTCAGTATAAAAAAGATTGGGAAAAAATTCAGAAGGAAGATACGGCTTCTTATGCAAAAAAAGAAAACGCAAAATATGTGTATAAAGACCATTCGATGATTGAAACTTATTTAGAATTTGGCAGTTACAATGTTCGAAAAGAAATAAAAACGGTTTATAATCCGAAAAGTTTTGTGTTGCTTTATGAGAAAAAATATTTTGTGGGAGAAAATTATAATCGCACTGAAAGCATTGTTAATGAATATGATATTCAAAACAGAGTAATTAAGATTACAAAGCGAACCGAATACAGTAAAAAGGAGAATAATGAGGAATCTATAATTACGGCTAGATACGAAAATGAAACCGTAACCATTACGAGTAAAAACGGATCTGTTGTATGTGAACTTGTTGGAAGTAAGACTTTTTCAAAATCTCCAGTTAAACTTAAATCTGCGTTAGCATTGCCTTTTGATTATTATAAATATATGGAAGAATGCTATTTGGAAGAAAGCAAAAAGTGTTTTGAAAAATATCCACGGGTTGAAGGAAACGAATTAAAATCTGTGTCAAATCTGATTTATAAAAAAGTAAATAAAAACACTCCAAATGTTGTATATCGCATAGATAATGGAGGATTGGCATTCGAAACCTATATTTTAAATATTCGCGATGAAAAAGAGGAATATTTCTTAGATCATTTCATTATAAATGTCAAAAATCAAGAGCTAATTTCGAAACAGCTTATTGCGATTGAAGCAGATGGAGAAATCCCTGAAAATGTCAATTATACTGCTAAATCATTTGTTATAAATAAAGACTTAACGATCAGTATTTTTGAAATGCGATTTTCAAAGATTTATAAAAAGCTGAACGAAGGATATAAAATTACATCTGACGGAAAAATAATAAGTTCTAAAAGCAAATCTAAAAATAGGGCAGAAGCTAATTCTTGGTCAGGAAAATACACTTTTAAAAGAACGAACAAAGATGAGCTTGTAACCAGTTTTTTGATAGACATAAAAAATCTAGACGATATTGCTATTGTTTACATTGGTGATGGAGAAAAGGCTGAATCGTATAAAAAACTTAAAGCAGAGAACGTAGCAGAGGATAAAATTAAAATAATATTCAACAAGAAATATGACGAATTAGGAATTATATACATTCAAAAAAATGATAAGCAATATATAATTTCAGGAGAGCCAATCTCGAACATTAATCCTGGAAATGATGAATATCCGCTTAAGAAAATGAATTAAGAAACTTGTTAAAATGCTATTAAGAACGCGGTTTAGCTAGATTTCTATCATACATAACGATAGTTCCTGCTACGGCTACATTCAAACTTTTTTCTGATTTAAATTTTACTAAATGATGGCATTTTTCCATTACTTTTTTAGATAAGCCATGATCTTCTGCGCCCAATATATAAACACAGCGTCTAGGATGTTCGAAGGTTTCAAGATCAGCCGCTTTTTCAGATAATTCAACGCCGACTAATCTGGCTCCTTTTGGTAAATTTTCAAAAAAGGCTTCAAAAGTATCGTAATGAAAATATGGAATTGCTTTTACCGCATCGTGCGTATCGCAGGCTTGTTTGGCATATCGGTTTCCTATGGTAAATATAAAAGTAGCGCCTAAGTTTTGAGCCGATCGCCACAAAACACCTAAGTTTTCTGGTGTTTTACCATTTTGTATTCCTATACCAAAGTATTCATTTGTAAAATTATTGCTCATGGGGCAAAAGTACAAACTGTATGTAGATAAATCAATTTTTTGTTGAGACGAAAAGAAGTCTTATGATACAAAACAGTTTTTACTTATACATTATCTTGGATATTTATTTTCAGGATGATTTCTTTTATAAAGTTCATAAGCATCCCAATCATCATCATTCATGATATATAAAGCTCCTCTTATTGTTCTTCCTAAAAGTACCATTACGTCTAATGGCGAGAGGCTAACCGATTTTGTTTTTTTGTCTTTATGTTTATGTTCATTATCCTTTTCCTCTTTTTCTTCTTCGCTTGAATCTTCATATAGTTTTTTGCGTTTGCTTTTAAAATTGCTATAGTTTTCCTCGCTATTAAATTTTGCTTTATTGTCTATAGAAGTCTCAAAATCATCTTCTTTACGTTCTCCTTTATGTTTAATTCTGCCTTTTGATACGCTTTTGCCTTTACCATATACTGTATACGGATTAAGCTGTATAAGACGCATCAGTAATTCGTGTCCTTCGCCAGGGTAATTTTCTTTACCGCCATCAATTATTTTTTGTAGCCTTTCATAAGATATTTTATAGTCTTTGATTAAACGCTTGCGTTGGCTTTTTTTAAATTTTGAAGGAGCTTCGGTGTTCAATAGTTTAATGAATTCATCTAGGGTTACGACTTGTTCGTCTCTTATTTTTTCAAGGGAGTGTTTTTTTATTTTTTTCGCAAGTCTAAACGAAAGAGAGGAATGGCTTACAGTATGCGGTCCAGCTTTACCGACAGCAGGAGGGACATTGTGAGAATCTGTGTTATAATGTGTAAATACAGTAGGATATCGGGCTTCTTCGCTAAAGTCATTATGTTCATTTGCTAATCTGGTATCTAACCTCCATGCGTCAAACTGATTTTCAAATTCTTGACTTGGATCATAGGTAGAATAATAAACAGTTCTAGTTCCTCCTTTTTTTAGACTTTGTATTTTTGAAAGTACCGTTCGCTGCACAATGGGACTCTGTTTTTGTAATTTTGTTTGCGATAAAGAATTTGTTAATGATTTTGTCTGTAAAGCTTTAGCTCCCATTTGGTCAGCCTCATTTTCTAAAGCTCTGTCATCATTAATGTTTACTTTATTTTCTTTTCTTTGAAAAATAGTAGCGGGACGGTTGTCTTGTAATGATATGGTCTTATTTTGCGTAGTATTTTTTATCAGACTGGTAGAAGCAGCTTGATGGTTAGTTTTATTGCTTTTATCGGAAGTATATTCCATTTTTATTTTCTTTAAAATTATGAGTATCGTAAACTTGGTAATGTATCACACAAACAGAATTGGGTTAGATGCCAAACAATTTTTGTAAAAAGTGTAACCCGACCCCAACCGCAAGACCGGTTGCTATGGCAGGAACTGCTGCGGTAGCAAGAGTTGTTCCTGTAGCCAGTACTAAACCGCCAGCAATTAAACCGCCAACAGAAGAACGGGTTTTCTGAGCAATAGGATTTGAAGAGGTTGTTAATGAGCCAAGCTGAGCAACTAAAAAGCGGCGTAAAGGCCATTTCCCTGTTTTAATATTAGAGGAAGCACTCTTTAGCCATTTATGTTTGTCTTCAAACTCTTTAACTATATGATCGCGATAAATAACCATTAGTTGCCCAATAGCATTTGTGTCTTTAAACAATCGTACAGCACCACCATCGTCTGTAGCTGCCAATCGGCCTAAGTCGAATAAAAAAGAAAAAGTTAGATCTTTTAATGCCTGATCTCTCTCTTCTCCATCTAGTTTGTGTTCTATAGAATCACCTGAATCAAGATATAATTTGGTATAAATTTGAGATCTTGTACTTTTTCCTCCTGAAAGACTTTTTGCTAAATTAACATGATCACGTTGTCTTGATCGGCCTTTTTTCTTTCCATTCTCAATTGCATTAGGGTATTTTTCTATTTTACCACCAATTTGATTATGATGATCTTTTTCTTCATCATTTACTTCTTCAGCTATTTTACTATCGCCTTTTGCTTGCCATCGTCCATTTGGTAATATTTCTTTACCCATAAGTTTATCAGCAAATGTATGTACACCTATTTCATGAATAAACATTCCTATCAAGTTACCTATTGAAACTTTTTCTAGGTACCATTTGTTTAATTGAACCCCAATACTTCCTGGTGTTCCAGGATGAAACTTTGTTCCTTTATGATGATTCCATGCAGGAGTTAGTTCACCAGTATTTGTAATTTCTATTTCGATAGAATCCTCTGGGAAAAAGTGTTGAAGTGCATGTTGCATAATTTCTACCAGAGAAGTAAAGGTTTTGATCGTTTTTTTATCATTTCCTAACATTGCCAATGCTCCTGGTTTAGGTGCTACCGTCATCCTTTGAACCGTTTTTGAAGATGTGTTTTCAGATGCTTTGCCCTTCATTTGCAAAGTAGGTTTTACACGTCCCTGTTTTTGTTGCACCACATGCCAAGCTTCATGAGGCAAATGTTTCTCTTGTCCTGAAGCAATATGGATATCAGAGCCTTGCGCATAGGCATGAGCATTGAGTTGTGCAGGTTTATCTGAGTTGTAATGAACTTTTACATCATCCATAGAATGACCAGAAAGATTCTCTATTCCTGATTTCAAATTGCCTGGCAAACCAGTATTATTGTCTTTTTTTTGAACAAGATTGGAAGTAGATTTCTGAGCAATAGCTTTTTTTTCAAGCTTTTTTTGCACAACATTCGATTGTCTGTTATCTTGTAACTGAACAGCATTATTATTGGCATTTGATGCACTAATCTGTACCTTATCGTGAGATATTTTTTCTTGATGCTGTACCATTTTTTACTTTTTTAGAAATCTACTTCTTGTTTTAAACAATCTTGTTCTTGAACTTGAAACTAACTTGTCTTATAATTTTGGACTACAATATCATATAGTGGAGTTGGAATTAAGTTATTTACGGTCAAAAGAACATTTTGGCAGTTTTCATCCCAATGTGTAAAATCTCCATTATCAAAATTAATAGTGCACATTATATCGTTTCCTTGACTATGAGTGCCATGCGAGCCGTCAGAAGTTCCAGGTATCCAGACTTTATCGGCAAATTGAAAAAAACAAATGCCGATCAATTTGTTTGGGTTATTAGCTGCATAATTTATACTGCCTGACAATTGCCCTTGGACAATATTTTGATAATTAGGTTTTGTTCTATCATGCCCAATTTCTGTAAATAAAATAGGCTTTTGATATTTATCATAAGCTATATCTACATAGCCTCTTCCAGAACTTTCAGCATTTTCAAAAAGATATTGACGATCATTATAAGTTTGAGGAGCTAGAAATAGTCGTTTGTTTAAGTTTTTAGTAGTTACTTGATCTAAAGCTGCAAACAAAGGATCCCAAAAGCCAAAACATGGATATTTTGCGCCATAAGTGCCAAAATCCACAGGATGTCCAATTATTACTTCTCTATAGTTGGCATAATTAGAAGCTTCAATGTTTGCCCATGATGTTGTAAAATCGATACAGTTTTGAGCATTATAGTCATTAAGGGTCGGTTCGTTTCCTATAACTATTCCTATGATTGCACTATGATAATCTGTTTTATCTTTATTTGAATAAGAATCTATTAAACCTGGAATTAGATCATTTCTTTGCGGTAAACCTTCTCCCGGTTTGACAAAATAATTCGAAACAGATGCTAAAACTTTGATGCCAAAAGAATCGCAATAATCCAAAAAGCCTAAATGATCATTTTTTAAATGCCAATCGTACAATCTAATGAGTTTAACTCCCATATTGGCTAATGTCTGGATGTCATTTCTCGCTTTATTGGGACCATTTAGATCGCAGTGGCTTCTGCTTTTTGATGTATATTCTTTTCCCCAAACAGGAGCGATGCATGTGTAAGACATATCACTTCCGTAGAATACATAAGTATGATTTGCAATTGATGGGGTGTACCCGCGTGGAAACGGGGCATAACAGATTCCGTTAAAATTTGTGTTCATAATAGTTTTTTTATGGTTAATGTTTAAAATATTAGTTGTAAAAGCTTAATTTATAGGTTATTATCATTTTTGTTAAATGTTAATCAGTAAAGGTTTTTAATTATTTCGGATGTTAAAGTTTTCAATAAATCATCACTTTCTATTTTAGATGTTTCTTCGACAGAATTTCCATAATTGCGATCTGTAAATGTTTGGTTATCAAATAAAATATTGGTTTTGTATCTCGGAATCATGTGTATGTGTAAATGCTCAACATGATTTCCACATTGCAAATAGTTATATAAATCTGGACTAAAAAGAGTGTCTATCGATTTCTCTAAATGATGCTGGATTCTTTGAAATTCCATTAAAGCATCAGGAACAATTGAAGAAAATCGAACCAAATGAGTATTGTACAAAATGACTAAGGTTCCTAAGGTATGTTGTTCTCTGCTTAGCATAACCGTCCAGTATTTCCATTCTTTTATAATACCCTGATACGGAATTTCTTTATCTTTAATTTGGCATAATATGCAGTTCATGTTGCTATTTTATTGGAGTTGCTAACGTTTGGCTCGATGGAATGAGATTTCCATTAATAATTTCTATTTCAAAAAGCATTGCTTGTTCTGCTATTAGTTCAGCAATAGATTTTGATGTTAAAGGAGTTACATCTCTATGCATGTTATAGATAATGAAGGCGTGATTTTGTTTTTTGCCAAACCATTCGCCGTAATTTTTAACGATGCTGAAATTCGGGATATCATAACCCTCGTCTACTTTATTCCATATATACTGGATAAATGTTTCAGCTATTGCATTATAAGAGTAGGGAATGCCCATTTTGTCTTTTAATGCTGCAAAATTGATGGTAAAGAGTATTTCCCATCCGCACGAATTATTGTCTATAAGGTTAAATAAGCAATTGTTGTTTAATGCTTCAGAAATTGTCTTGCTCGATTTGTATAATGAAATTAAATAGTCTTGATAACCTGTTAATCCTAGTCGATGAATTGAAGTCCATGCGCTCGCAATCCCATTTGAAGATCTTGTGTTTTCGATTGTATAGTCAAAGGCTCTTAATTCGCCATAGTATTTCTCAGATAATTTATCGTTTGAAATAATGGTGTCGTCTTTGCCAATAAAAAAACTGCTAGAATAAGGACATAATCCGTTTTTATGAAAATCAACTCCAATAGAATCGTATTGGGATATTTTTTCTAATTTTCGAATAACGCAGCTTATTTTTTGAGTTATTTCTTCGGAATCTGATAGGGCTGTTATTTCGTCTTTTTCGGTTTTTAAAAAAGTAAACCATAACCATCCTATCACGCTGTCAAGATGAAGATATGGCGTATAATCTAATTTATGTTCTTTTACAATTTTCTGAGTTGTTTCATAAATGGTTTTCGTACTGTCATGTATAAAATCTATAGTTGTACCTCCGCAAGAAATAATCGCAGCGACTCTTTTTCCTTGTTTAATCTGTTCTTCAAAAACTTCCTTTAGTTTCTCTGAAGTTATACCTTCATTAGACTCAATTGGAATTCTAATGCAGTTTTTTTTTCCTAATCCTAGTAGACTGCAAGTATGTTCGATAGAGTAGTGGGCACCTCCCGATATAAGGATTACCAAATCATTCGGAATGCCATTTATTGGGCTTTTTGGCTCAATTCTCTGAATAGCAAATTTTATGGCATAAAACATTGTAACTTTTCCGCCATTGCAGGAAATTCCACAAGCTTTGTCCCACGCAATTAATTTGCCAATGCATCGTGAAACTTTTTGTTCAAACAAAATAGATTTTCCGCCATAACTATCCATAATTGCATTGTTATTATGAATCTGCATTAATATTGAGGAAGCAAGAGTATCTATTAAAGGATTGGGTATGAGATTAAACATAGAGTTTTTTGATTGCACTCTAAAACTTCCTTCAAATATTTCTGTAAGTTCTTCTAGAACTTGCTCGGTACATTTACCATTAAAAGGGATTTCTTCGTTTGCCAGTTCTGAATTGTACTGAAACTTTTTAACGGGATGTTTAGGTCCTAATATATTTTTTGCATTAACATAACTTTGAGCCAACTTAATAGTCTGAATCAAATCTTCAAAATTAGAATAACTGTTATGTAAATATCGATCTGTCTCTATTAGGGCTATATTGTCAAACTGATTTGTGGGCTGTACTATTTTCATAATCTTTCATTTAAAATTTCTTGTAAGTGTTTAATCACTCCCATACGGTCTCTTTTATATCCAAGGAACATTTCACCGTCATTTCCGTCCTTGTCTTTTAATAAATGCTCTACACCGTTCTCACCTCTATCGTTTCCTAATCGTTGCAAATCATCACTTAATTTATGTAAACTTTCCTTCCATGACATTTCCAATGTTTTTATGGCTGCTGCATTATTGGAAGAAATAATATTTTTAGAGGATAAAATATTGAAAATTAGTCTTAATCGCAGGTATTCGCTAGCTAGAAAATCTTTTCCAAATCTTTGGCTTTCGGTTTTTGTTTTTGAAGAATCTTCGGTAATTACCTTTTCTAAAAAGAAACCTAGAGAATGTATAGTAGGATTGTTATGTTCTCCTTGAGGATAAAAAACTTTTCCACTAGATGCTTTCATCATTTCATTTGCGCTAATAAGGTGTTTAGATTCACCAGGAACTTCATCATCTACTGTTGCGCCTACGAGGGCGTGTAATTCTTTAAGAAAAGAAGATATTATCGGTAATAAATCGTTTCTGTAATTTACATAGGTCTGATTATCGCAAGAGAACATGGCATCAATATCTGAACCTGGTTTTTCATTAGTGGCTTTTCTTTGGTTTCCAGTGGCATATGAGCCATATATTATCGAAATAAAAGTACCTCCTAAAACCCTTCCAACCATATTTGTGAATAGTGCAATATTTTCTGTTACGGCTAATCCCTCTTTAAAATGATCAGCTTGTTCATGTTTCATTCTTGTTGCATCCTCAATGATTTTATTAGTTTGTTCTCGAACGATTTCAATTTTTGAAGGATTTCTTTTGCGACTACCTTTCATGTCGTAATCAAATGTTTGAGGATTCATGTCTCTTAATCTGTGAGAGTCGCTTATTTTGGCTGGTTTGGTGCTTACTGTAGTTCCTTTAGCTATAGTTTCAAATGTTTCATCTCTTATATATAAATTTTGATTTGCCACATTTTGTCCTCTAATGCTCAATACACGAAACCATCTGTAAATATGTTCCGATTTTTTATCGACATGTTCGTATAGTTCGTGATTGGGACCTCTTCTTGATCTATATTTAATGTCAGAATCAATTGTTATTTGATCGCCATGAGACAATTCATAAGCTTCTTCTCCTTCCATTATAGAACCTTTTATCATTTGTACCAAATGGGTTATGCCTGTAATGCTAACATCTATTTTTTTTAATTGAATAGGAGCAGTTTTTTTTTGAATAGGAGTATGGGCAGGAACAATTTGCTTATTTGAATAATTTAAAGCTTTAGTTCCCATAATATCAGCTTCGCTTTCCAAACCTTTATCATCGTTCACATTCACTTTGCCTTTCATCTGCAAAGTTGGTTTTACTCTGCCTTGTTTTTGCTGTACCACATGCCAGGCTTCATGAGGCAAATGTTTTTCCTGTCCTGATGCAATATGAATATCTGTTCCTTGCGCATAAGCATGAGCATTTAGCTGAGCTGGTTTATCAGAATTATAATGAACTTTGACATCATCCATAGAATGGCCAGAAAGGTTTTCTATTCCAGATTTTAAATTGTCGGGTAGGCCAGTGTTGTTTGCTTTTCTTTGTAAAATAGAAGCAGGGCGATTGTCTTGTAAAGTGATTGCTTTGTTCTGAATGGGCTTTTCAGTCAGGCTATTCGCAAAAGATTGTGTTGTAGCTTTTTCATAACTATTTTCCATATCGTATTTTATTAGAATATTGGGAACCCGTTATTAAATCTGTGAATTGGCTTTTTTTCTTATGGTGTTTTGCTTGTATAAGTTTTCATTATTTTTAGGTTTATTCTAGTTTTTTTTGAATATGAAGTCGCTTACTACTTAGGTATCAAAAAAACTAGTGCTAACACTTAAAAAAATATCAAATTTCTTATCTGCCAGTTTTTGCTGCTGCCGCTGCCGCTGCCGCCGCTCTTTTTTCTTGTAAATGCTTTCTTAGTTCAGACCTTTTTGCTTCTCTTTTTCCGTCTAGTTTTGCTCGAGCGGCCGCATGCTGTTTACTTTTTACCTGTCCATGACCTGGGTCTTTTCTATCCATCCCTGTGCCTGAAGCTTTTTTAGGATGATCTGCTAGTTGTATCACATTATTATTAGATATTCCATCTTCTATTTTTCTTTGCAAAACAGATTTTGGACGGTTATCTACAATTGCTGAATTCTTGCCATTATTTTTTTTCTGTGCTACAGAACTTGCTACAGATTGGCTTTTATTATCAGATGTTTTGTTAGTGTAAGTATTCATGTTTTCTTTAAATTTGGTTAATTAATTGTACGCTGCTAGGTTTAGTTTTGGAGTTTAAAGGTTGTATTATAATTTCATAGATTAGTTTCTTTCAGTTTAGCTCCTTCTATTGTATACCGAGGAGAACCTACAGGTTGAACATGAAGGGTTTGTTTAAATTCTGTTGGAAGGTTTTTAACTGTTTTTGATCCTTTTGTTACTGTTTTTCTTTTAAGAATTTTCATTTTGTATTTAATTTGAGTGCCATTATTACCACTTAGTAGATTGTTTGCTCTATTCTCAATGGTTTTATGTCGCCCATTCATTGAAGAAGTAATGGGGACAATATTTTTGAAATTTCCAGTGCCGCCCAATTGATCATTAACCATGTGTCCTCCAACCCAGCTGCCTCCAAGAAATTTCTTTACCTTTTGCGCTTCCGCTCTTGGTCCTTTTTCAACACCAGTCGGCAGATATATATGATTTATCCATCCAGAGGTATAATCATCTATTTTATTTCTTACAGTCATTGTTTGTTTTTTTAAAGCAACCTTAGGAGGGGAAGCTTTCTTAGCATTTAACTTAGCCTTTTTGTTTTGCTTTTTAGCTTTTTGTATGATAAGAGATTTTAATTGATTGGGTTTGTTGGAATTGTTACGGAGAGACTTTTGATCTACAGAATAGTTTTTATTTTGAGATCTTAAGCTATTCTCCTTTGTTTTAGTTTGCAAAGCTTTAGCCCCCATAACATCAGCTTCCTTCTCCAAACCTTTATCATCGTTTACATTCACTTTGCCTTTCATTTGCAGAGTAGGTTTTACTCGTCCTTGTTTTTGCTGTACTACATGCCAGGCTTCGTGAGGTAAATGTTTTTCTTGTCCAGAGGCTAAATGAATATTTGATCCTTGAGCGTAGGCATGAGCATTAAGTTGTGCAGGTTTGTCTGAGTTATAGTGAACTTTTACATCATCCATAGAATGACCGGAAAGATTTTCTATTCCAGATTTTAGATTATCGGGCAGACCAGTGCTGTTTGTTTTTCTTTGAATAGGAGTAAATGAAGAGGTGATTGCTGTTGAATTTTTAGCAATTTTTTGCTGTACAACAGAATATTCCCGATTATTTTTTAACTGTATAGCATTGGTACTGCTGCTTGTGTTTGAAGCAGTTTCAAGCGTTTTATCTTCTAATATTTTTTTGTATTGCTGTATCATTTTCTAAGCTGTTATACCTGCGCCACCAGTGCCTGGATCAGGATCGTAACGAAAATTTTTATAAAAACCTTTGTTTTCAGGTTCGTCATCTGGTGTGTGGTATCCAGATTCGTCATCCTCACTCTCATAATCGATTTTTTTCTTTTTTTCATATTTGTGACTTTCATTGCATACTTTGCAAAAAGCTCTTAGACGATCGGGATCATTGTGATCTTCTTTTATTTCTGCATCAGACGCACCTTTAGATTTCAAATCACGTTCACGTTGTGCCCAAGTAGGATAGTGATCTAATGTTAAAGCGCGTTGCTCGTGTTTATTTCCACCTTTACTCGTATAAGCAAATTTGGTTAGCTCCAACTTATGGCTTCCCTTTCTTGTAAAGGCGAGTGGACGTCTGCAGCCAGGACAAGTATAAATTGCATCAAAATTGCTATTTACATTGGCACGTTGATGGGCAGTATTCTCTATAACATGGTCTCTTGTATCATTTGGTATATGAAATCTTTTTTGTTTTTTGGCTTGTGGCGGAACATAATCGCCGCTACCATCGTCGTCACTTTCTGAGTCTTGTCTTTTTCTTTTCTTTTGATTCTTTTTTCCATTTAACTGTGTAACCCTGTTGTCTGATAATGCATTCTCTTGAAGCTTTTTCTGTACGACAGAGTATTCACGATTGTCTTTTAATTGAGCTGTGTTATTGCTGTGAGTAACATTCGCCGCAGCAATAGAGGTTATATTTTCGGATATTTTTTTGTGTTGTTGCGTCATTTTCTTCTTTTTTGAATTATATAACTGCTTATTCTTCCGAGTCTATTTGATCTTTATATGATGTGACTTTTACAGGGCCAATACCGCCTAAATAATGGATTGCCGAACAAAACGGATGATTATGAATCATTGTTTTTAAGCTTTCAAGGTTTTTATCGTAATAAGGGAGTTTTACTTTTTTTCCTGTAATGAGTTTTATGAGATGATCATTTTCTAAAGGATATATTTTAAAAAGAGGTTTTCGGGCCGCATAAAAAAGACTTTCATCATCAGCAATAAAAGAAATTTCACCACGGTTTTCTTTTAGTTTTTGAGGATTGTTTTTTAATAAATGAATAATCTTAGCCTCAATTTTACTCACCATTTCATCTACACTTTTTTCGGTAGTTTGTACAACCAAATAAAGATTTTGGCTCGTAATAAGATATCCGTTTATGAAAAAAAAGATTTTGTCGTCGAAATCATTCAAGGCCATTGCAATGATGGTATTAACATAATTGGAATCGAAATATTTTTTCCAGTTTCCAATTTTAAGAGTCACTTTAAGGCGATGCAATTGAGGCGCAGCAACGGCAACTTTTTTTATGTTTTCGTTCTTTTTCATAATGCGTCAATTCATTTGAGTAACCATAAGGGTTTTGTTCTCCTTTTTAAATTCACGTCTAATGCCTTCCAATAAATCCTGCTTACTTACTACAGTTTCATTTTTTTGAATAGCAGCCAAAGCACAAAACCTCAGAATGTTGATAATGGCACCTCCAGCCAGTTCATAGTTTTCGGCAATATTTTCAATATCAATATTAGGATCAAGCTGGCATTTTCCTGAAAAGGCTTTTTCCCATAAGAGCATTCTTTCTTCGGCAGTTGGCATCGTAAAATGAATCATTGATTGAAACCTTCTTGAGAAAGCTTCATCCATATTTTCTTTTAAGTTGGATGCGAGAATGACTACTCCAGGAAAATCTTCAATTCTTTGCAATAAATATCCCGTTTGCTGATTGGCGTGCCGATCGTTTGAAGAAGAAGCATTGGTTCTTTTTCCAAAAAGTGCATCGGCTTCATCAAAAAATAAAATCCAGTCCTTGTGTTGCGCAACATCAAATATTTTAGACAGATTTTTTTCTGTTTCTCCGATATATTTTGAAACAATCATAGAAAGATCAACCCTATAGACTTCTCGATTGGTGCTTTTTCCCAACAATGTTGCTGTAAGCGTTTTTCCAGTTCCGGGAGGTCCGTAAAAAAGGGTTCGATATCCGGGTTTTATTTTATTTTCAAGACCCCATTCTTTCATAAGGGTTTCACCATGATTAAGCCAAGCATTGATCTCCATGACCTGATTCATAACATGTTCTTCGAGAACCAAATCGTCCCAGTTTAAATTGGTCGAAATTTGCTGAGCCGGAAACGAAACACTATGTTCAAGTTTTGGCAGAGTGCCCGTTATGAAAAAGTTTAGCCAGCGCTCGTTAATCGATAGAATCTGATTCAGAATAGGAACATTAGATTCAGTACTTTCTAGAACCATAACCTGTTCTTTGGCAAGAATATTAGAGGTGTTTAGAATATGGAGCAATTCAATTCTTAATTCAGGATTGACAGCCGTAATCAAAAAAGAGAGCGTTTGACCCGTCGGTAAAAAACCGCTGTGATTTTTATTGACAACACCGCCAAATTCAGTAAAACCACGATCGTACATAGCATTTTTGCTGAAGAAAATATCAAGAGCTTCAGGTTTAATCTGAGGCGCTAGAATCAGAGCAAGACAAAGCCGTTCGTAAAGATTCAAGTTCCATTCAGCTATTTTTTTATAGTAAATACTGTCTTCGGTATCGGTATCAGCTTCGGGCAACGGAATATCCTGCCATCGATTTTCATGGCCTTCTTGAAGCAGATAACTGCAGATAACCTGATCGATTACCTTCTGCAGCCAATCCATTTCATTATACAAAACCATAATATTGGAATTAGTTTCCATAAGCTCCAAATAGTTTTTCTACATCGTCCAGATTTGCATCAGTCCATTTAAAGTATAATAAAGCCGTATTAGGATTTAACTCATTGGATTGTAACATGTCCAGATAAAAACCTTGTGCATTTTGCATAAGCATCTGAGTGTTATAATCAATGTCATTATGAAAATTAGAATCAAAAAAAGAATCTGTCCATGCGCTCACATTGTTTTCTCTGGCAATGAAATCACTGATGAAATAGGATAGTTTTTCGTCTTGAACGACTAATTTTTTAGCTTTAAAATAAGCGGGCTTTCTTTTAGTTTCTCTATGGTAATACTCAATATCTTTTGACTGGATTGTCTTGGTTTTAGAATGCCCAAAAATATCTGTCAGGCCAAAGTTTTCTGCTTCACAAGCCAATTCCAGTTCGGCATTTGCTTCACCAGCTGTGGCTAGAGTAGTGTTTTTGGCCGTAGCACTTTCTGTTACTACATACAATTCTCTGAAAGAGTATAAGGTTTGCGTTAGTTTTATAATTAACTGCTGCTGGATCTCGTTCCAATTATTAATCTTTACAGATTCTGGTTCTTCAGCCTTAAAAATAAAACTTCCTTTATGGGCAAAAGCCAGTATCTGCTTACTGAACTCAAAATCGCCTTCAATAGAACCATTTGCAAGCGATCTTCCAGAATAAGGTTTTGAAATGCCATCGCTAAAATTCCAATTGGCATCGTTTAAGGCAATTACACTGCTAATATCAGCATCGTGATGTGATATAATGCCATTGCGATAAATGTTTCCCAGAAGAATGATTTCGCCATTTTTAATCTGGAAATAATCACCAGGGAAAAGACTTTTATTCAACGGTTTTGTTGGCAAAAATCCTCCTGTTTTGAGATAAAACTGTCTGTAGAAATTCTTGTTAGTATGATCCATAACCTTAAAAAATTAGGTTTAAAGTCCACTGAATGCATATTGAGACAGTGGACATTTTAATTTGTCTTAAGAAGCATAAGCTGCGGCAGTGGCTGCGGCTAAACTAGATTGAAGTGATTGAAGCTTGATTTGCGCTTTGCTTAAATTGGCAGTTGCAATGCTTAATTGTCTTCCTGTTTCGTCATTTGCCGTATTGGCTTTTTCGTAAGCAACCTGAGCATTTTTATAAGCATGGTATATTAATCCTCTAATCGAAAAATCGGAATCATCCGGCACAGGTAATGGCTTATGTAAAGATTTGTGACCTGTTAAGGTAAAATACAATTTGCTTGCTTGTCTAGATTCTAGAGTGATTGCTTCTTCAGATTCAAGAACAGAAGCTTCTGCGGCCAATGTAGATTTTAAAGCTACGAGTGTCAGAGCAACCGCATTGTTGGCGTCTGTGCCAGCAGTGTTGATTCTGGTTATTAAATCATCAGAAATTAGCGGATTAAGGGCTTTTTTACGAATAACAAGATTAGACAGTTTATTAATTATTTCGACCGAATAAATCAATTTACTAATCAAATCGCTTATCCAAACGCTCACTCTTTTTGAATCCTGAGTTGCAGTTGACGTTTTTGAAAAGGCATCTTCTGAATTAAGAGCTAAACCTTGAGCATTTTGAACAACCTGATCTAATAAGTTTTTATTGCTTAAAGCATGAGAACGATTACTTTCTGAAACCAATAAATAGCCTTGATATTTGGTTGCTTTTTCATTTAGCGAGTTTACAATAGTTTGCTGCTGCTGAACAATTGCAGTCGCATCAACCACTTGATTTTTAATATAATCTAGTTCGGCTTTTTTCTTTTCTGTAATTCCGTATCTCTGCAAATTAGGACGTGTTGATAATAAAGTTTCCATATAGTTGAGGTGTTAAAGAGTTGATGATTTCGAATTCTTTTTTGTAGAGTAAGATATTGGCGTTGTGTTTTGCCAATCTGAAAGACTGTTGGTGTATTTCGCTTTAGAATTTTCACTGCCATTGTAAAACGACAAGACAACAGGAATATAACTTTTTTCTTCAACCAGCGGGTTTCCAAAATTATCGGTAGTTGTACTGCCAATATGTACGCTAAATTCTTGACCCGAAGCTGCTTTGTGGTGACTAGCACTCGTAAAGTTGCCAGCTGGAATGTTTTCTGCTAAATTTAAATTGAAGAAGAAAGCTTTGCTGTTTTTAACCGGTTTAGGAGAATTGTCTTTAATGTTTTTCAGTTTAGCATTCAAATCAGTTAATTGACTTTTTGCAATGCGTAGTTTCTCTTTAGTGTCAGCCAAAGCACTTTTTAAACTAAGATTTTTTTGTTTGTCTTGATCTGTTTCTTTGTCTTTTTTAGCTCCTTCTGTTTGACCTGCAGAATTGTTTAGTGTAACAATCTCTTCTTCAAGAAATTTAATTTCTGCGTCTACAACTTTAATTTCTTCGTCTAACTCCTGTGTATCAATATCATATTCAAGGCTTTTCAGATCTTCATTTGTAGCGATGTCATCAGGATAAGGCAAAAAGAAACATCTATAATCAATTTCATTTGATTTTAAGACTTCTTCTTTATCAACAGTAAAAATGATTCCAGACAAATCTTCAGAAGAATTTCCAGAATTAGTAATATTCTTAGCGTTTTTTAAAGTATAAGTTAGCGCAAACGTCTCAGAAGGTGCAGACAGATATTCATCAAACGTATTGATTTCTTTTTTGTAGTTTTCTGTAAAGATGATTAAAAGAAAAGCAACATAATTTTCGCCAAGCACTAGCGGATCATTATCAGAATCTCTAAGTTCTTTATAAGCGATAGTCGTTTTATACTTTCCTTTAGCATCTGGATTCTGAGAAGCAGGAATGCTTTTGCATTGAGATGAACTGCCCACTAATAGTTCTGCTGTAGAAGCACTAAAAAAAGATTTCCTGCTGTCTTTAACCATAATGATATTATAGCTCAAGACAGGATTAGCTAATCCTTTATTTGGTGTTCCAGAATCTCTGTCTTCTGGTAAAAAAGGACTTTTGTAAACATCAAATGAAACGCTAAAAGTACCTGCTGTAGGATCAAACTGTTTTGGCACTTCTACAGCCAAACTTTGGTTGAATAATGCATTGTTGTAGTTATATGCTTTTTTAGAAGCATCATATTCTACTTCGCTACATTTTATAGCACCTTCTGCAGCTCTTGTAGCGATACTTGCTTTAGCTTTCGTATCGTTATCTATCGTTAATACTGCAGTAGTAGCTGTTAAATCTGAAGTTGTTACTTGCAGTAAATTGTTGACAGAAGTATTGGTTAATTTCGCGCCGTCGGCCACTACAGAAGTCGAAACTTCAGAAATAGAAGCAGTAGCTTCCATAGCATATTGCGAATTCTGTTCGGCAATATAAGCTGTTTTGTTAATCAGATTATAAGCCTCAAGAGCCTGCTGGTATATTTGAGTTCCATAATCTGCAGCATTGATAATGCTATAAATACTTCCGATATCACTTGCCAAACGCACAATAGAATTTGACGCAATCTGAATGTTAGATGCACAAACCGCCATATTGGTAACGGCTTGTGTTACATACGTTTTCTGCTGATTTGCAGATAACAATAAGTTGTCTGCCATGTTCTTATTCTTCACAACCACATTGTTTATATGTTGCTGTTCTTTGTACATTTTGGTTGTTGCATCTAGTTTTTCCTGCGCAACAATTTCAGCTCCTTCGGCATAGTAAAGAGTAAACATTGAATTGCTCAATTGTGAACTCAATTGTTTTTTGGTCATCTCCTGACTTTCTAATGATGACAATACACTAGAATGCAGATTTTCATTGTAACTGTTCATAATAGTTTTTTTAGTTGATTAATTTATATTTCAAGATCGTATGTAATGTTTTTTTATTCTTTAACACATAGAAACATAAGTTTTACTCTCTTAAAAAGGCGTTTCACTTATTTAAATGCACATAGCTAGAACTATGTTTAAGAAACTAGTTTCTTTTTGTGTTCTTTTTTTATGTATAAAATCTATGTTTTTATGTGTTTAAGAATTTAAGGACAATATTTACTTAATAAGGCCAAATGACATGCAAAGGCTTATCCATCCAATGGTATTTTATAATCGAAAAGGCAAAAGGAGATCTATTAATCAATATATCATAAGCCCTTTTGTCTACTGTAAGTTCCCATTTGTCTTCCAGTTCTACCAGAATTCCGTCACGAACAAGCCAGTTTCCTCGAAAACCATCTATGGAGCAATCTCCTATATCTGGCCAGTACGAAATTGCTGCTTGTATTAAACCGTTTATTAATTGCTTTTCCTGATCAGATATTTCTATGAAATCAGGTACTGTGTCTGTCAATGGCAGACCGCACAAAACTTTATTCAAAGGCAAATAAACCTCTTCTGTTTCCTGCATTCCCGTAACGACGTACTGCAAATACTGCACGGCTCTAACCTGATGTTCGTTGCTTATAAATTTATTTTCAGAGGTTAGATTCAGTCGGGCAAACAGCATTGCGATATAATCGTTCAAGAGCACAATTCCTGCGTTTCTAACTGCAACGCCTTGCTTGAGGCTAGTTTTTGGTTTTTCTTTAATTTTAATTAGTTCCATTTTCGATAGTATTTCGGTTTGTTTTAAAATTGGTGCAGTTTGTTTTTCTGTTCGAAGAATTTCTTTGAAACCAAGTTGTAATGCGGGCGGAAATTGATAGATATATTTTTCCATGTCTGCTAAAAAGTTTTTCTTAGAAATTCCTTTTTTGGTCACTACCTCCCAGATCAATTCATTCCAGATTTTATCAATTGCAATAAGCCTCCAATTATCATTGACAACAGCCTTTAAAAGTTTTCGAAGCAAGAGATGCTGCATTTCTTTTGAAGCCAAACCTTTGATGGTTACAGCTCCCAACACATGATTGAATTTTTCTAGAATTCTCAAATATGATTCTCTGTTTTTGTCCAATTGGCTCACGGCATTGCACAAATTATGAAAGCTGATAGTACGGCAGAGCCAATCCATTTGGGCCTCAGGAATAAATTCTTTTTTCATAACCCTGAAGAAAATCTGAGGCTCTTTTACCATAAAGACATTCAGAATATCTTTGATTTCTATGCTTTTAGAAATGCCGAAAACAGAAGGAATCTGGCGTTCGATAATTATATTAAAAATCAATCTGTATTTCTCTTTTTCTGATAATTCCTGAATTTCAAAAAGTAGGTCTGAATTAACAGACTCTGAAATTCCGTTAGAAACTGCATAATCAGAAATCATTTCGCTTTCAAAAAAATGTTCTAATTCTGTAGCAGAGTTTGAAGATTCAAAAGTTTTTGTTTCGTTTTGAAGCTGTATTTTTTCTTTTGAAATAGTCCTTTTCAAATACAATTTCAGTTCTTTGTGAAGCAGTTTTTCAAACAAAACTTCATTGCCTTTATAAGCTGAATATTTTAAAATTACGTTCCAGAATAGCTCATTTAATTCCCAAGTAATTTTATTTTTTGAAACCGATTTTACGCTATTGCGAATAACAGCCGTTGTTTTCTGAATCCAGTTCTTTTTTATAGCAACCGCATTAGTCAGGAAATAATGCAATAGATTTTCGCTTTCTTTTCTGTCTTGTTTTCGCAGTAACACAAATCCCGAATCATTAAAATTGACTGTTAGCAATTGAGCCAATTCCTGTTGATCCTGCTGTGACGTGTTCTGAATAAGCAATGCAAGCGCAACAGTATCAATTGAACTTGTATTTTTTAATTGGTTTAAAAATGTCTTTTTGATAGCAATTCCAAAAGATTTGATTCGTTTAGACTGAATCAGTTTTGCTATAAATTGAAAATAGTCGTTGCGTCTAGTGTCTGTTACTTTCTTGGATAACTCCACAATAATAGTTTCCAAAAACAGAGAAGAGTTATGTTCGGGATGAAACAGTATTTCCTGCATTCCGAGTAGCAATAAATTATCCGTCATTAATTCTTCAGGAAAATCATATTTGTCCTTTTCGTTCAGGATTTCATAGACAACCTGAATGGTTTGTACCAACTTTGTTTTTTTATAATTAGCAGTTTTTACCAATAACTGCAGCATTTCTCGGTTAAGAATCAGCGGAAGTATTTTCTTTAAAACTTCTTTATTTCCGTACGAAAGCATTACCTCAAAAGCCATTTTCGGATGCAGTAAAATGGTTCTCGTTAGCGATCTTTGCAAATCGATAAAAAAGACACTTTTGGCGCTATTTTTCTGCAGTTCTAATTCTAGTTTCGCAACCAGATTTTTAAAATGAACAGCTGGATAATTAGAGCTATTTCGCTTTATTTCTTTGCAGTAAATCGCATTAAGATTGGTATAAATGGTTGCCGAATTATTGTTTTTAACCGCCGCAGGAATTTTAGCATTGGTAAACATCGCCAATAAATGTTCGTGGCTCAGATTGTTTTTCCTGCCTAATTCTTTAATGCAGAAAAGCAGAAACGCACGATTGTCAGCATTTTTATTTTTGATTAGAAAAAGCATTCCAATTTCCCATAAAGCTTTACTGTTTGTTTTGAGTTTAAAAGTCTGGCTCAGCTTATTCAAATAAATTACAGATTCCATTTGAAGAAGCGATGGAGTAGTATCCAATCTTGAAAAAAGCACTTTTATAGAAGTTTCGTTTAAATCCTGAAGTAGAGAAGCAAGCAAGTTTTCGTCTTTAAAAATAGGCTGAATAAGCGCATTAAATTTTGTCTTGTTTTCAGTGCTCAGTGCTACAATCAATTCGTTCAGATTGTCTTTTTCTGTTTTAAATTTTCGACTGTTTTTATCTTTAAGTAATTGTTCAAGTAAATTCCAGTAATTTATCTTAAAATCAGGTAAATGATTTTCAATTTTTTGAGTTTCGTATTCTTGAGTTAGTATTTTTAGGCAAGCAATAAAATTGTTGTTCTGAGAAGTTTTATCAGAGAGTTTTACAATCGTGTTTTCGATCAGGACAATAAGTTCTGCGTAAGCAATATTATAATGATTTGCCATTTGCAGAATACTGCTTTTCATGAAAGCGAGCTTATTAAACAGAGTGCCACGCTCAAGCAATAAAAAGTTAAGAATAAAGAACCAAAGATTCTTTTTGAAACTTATTGTGCTAGTCTGGATAATAGTTTCTTTAACTTGAATATTGACCATAATCGAGCTAAACTCCATAATCGAGCTACTATTATTTGGTTCAAGCGCTGCTATTATTTTGGTTATATTCTTATCGTCAAACTGCCAAGCAATTCGTTTTCTAACCTCTTCGTGCGTCATTCCAGTTTCCTTGATAATCGCAATAACATCAGTTAGATTATTCTGAAGCAATTCTGCCATAATTTGGTTTACAGAACCTTCTTTGTTTTGATAATTCCATGGTAAATAGCCTTCTAACAAAAAGACCATCAAATTCTCAAGAATCGATTTTTCTTTATTGTAAACCGCGATTCCGTTTTGTTTCTGACTGTTTTGATACAAAATTAATTCGGCAATTTTCTCTCGTAATAAATTGCGTATTTTTCGGCTCAGATCAAATTCGAGATCGCCATAATCGCAAGAACCAAGATCAAGTTCCAATGATTCAATTCTCCAGCTTTGTTCCTGCGGGCATAATTCATTAAAAATAGTCGCGACTTCTCTAGGCAAATTAATTTTGCTCCAGGCACTCAAACGTTCCTGAAGTCTGTAACTTTCTTTTTTCTGGTCAAAAGTTGTGTCCCACTTTAGACTCGATACAATATGGCTATTTATTTCTTCCATTTTTCGTTCCTAAAATTGAGGTTAAACTATTGATCAAATTCACTGAAGAAATCTCAGGATTTGCCGTTTCTAAATTATTTTCCTGTTTATTCAATAAATCTTGAGTGTTCTTAAAACGCAAGCTGTCATGCCAAGTACTGTAACTAGGAATCAGAGTTTCTAGTTCTTGAACACTTACAAACAGGCATTCGCATTTTATGCTTGTCGGAAGGCATATCGAAAGAAATAGTTTTAAGCGTTTTTTGAATTCTGGAGTTTGTAATTCAGGAATAAAATCAGGAAATAGTAAGATTGCATTTTTCTTAAAAAGTTCGTCATTGATTGTAATGATTCCGTTTCCAGAAGAAACTGTAATACGAAATGCGTAATCGGATAATTTACTTTTTGTATAATCTGGAGTCGTTACCGTTTGCGAATCGCCAGAAACCAAAAGATATTTCTCGGTAGCAAATTCTAAATAACCACTTTGAAACTGAGCATCTAAAACAGTTTGATCGGCATTATTTAAAATGTAATTTATGTTGCTTGTTGATTGAAAATTAATATTTTGAATGTTATAACTTAAACTATTACTTTGCTTTATTATTTCAAAATTATATTTCAGTTGACTTAACAGAATAGAGGTTTCAATAAAGATGCTTCCTTTTCTATTTTCTTTAAACCAATATACTTTTTGTATTGTTTTATTGGCGTTCAGTTGGTCTTCAATAGAACTCTGGGAAGTGTCAAATTGAGTCGTAATAAAATTGTTGTATATATTTTTTAAACCGAAAAGTAAATTCAGTTTTAACTCAAAACCCGAAAAATTGCTGCAATCAGTTTTGCTTAATTTTTCTTTTTTATTAAGATGTTCTGATTTAAAAATAAAATCAGACGTGTTTTCATTTATGTGATCGTAATGATCATTTTTAATATTGAGATTATTAATCTGGGCTATTTTTGAAGCAGTCAGAAAATTGTAAGCTTTTATTCTGTTATAGGTTAATAAATCGAGGTTTTGCAGATACAAGCTCTTCAAAATGATCTGATCTTTTTTCTTATTTCCAGTATAAATTGTGCCATCAATTAGGGCATCGATAACTTTAGGCGATTCGCCATGTCTGGCAAGCAGATGATCTAGTATTGAATTTCTTCGTTCAAAATTGACATCTTCTTCCTCCATGATTTTCATCATTCCAAAGATGTAAGCATTGTAAGGATCCTGCTGATATTCTAGCCAGCTTTTTTCTTTCAGTTCTTTTTTATTTTCTTCGCCATAAGTGTATTCAAAGACATTGTTATTTTTTAATAAAGGTTTGATATGAGGAACATTGTACAGCGACTGATAAAAATAGCTTGGAGAAAACATTTTGTATGGAACAGGATATTCTAAATGTTTTTTCTCGTACTTATCTTTTAGCGCATAAAAAGCATCTTTGTCTGAAGGCGAACCGCATACAGAATTGGTAAAAGAAAATAGTTTTGAAACATTGGCCAATTGCGAAAACTGATTGGCCAAAACCTGATCAAATAAAGTTAAATAGCCTTTTAGCTGACGTGATTGTGCCACTTGTATAGGTGCAGAATCATCTTCGATTTTATCGTCGCCAATGCCATATTGCTGGGGAAACGTATTTTGAATAGAATAATAGCTGTTAATGTCTCTGAAACTGCTTTTTGGTAATTTTATCGCTGGCTTGTTATTTAAACTTATCGCTGTTTCCTGATATTTGGTGAGATTAATTTGCAATGGACTTAAAGCATCTGTTTGCACTTCTTTTCCGTTGCAGATTAGCTGTAGTTTTTTCTCACTGTAAGAAGCTAGAATATCTATAAATATTATTTGATTTATAGTTGATTGCAGTGCCTGAACAATATTTTGATTTTGATAAAGCTGAAGCCCTGAAACTGAAATAATGCCAGCTACAGACTCAATTACTGGAATTAGATCAATAGTTTTGAGAGTATCTTTTTTATCTAATATAGATTCATTTAGAATCCAGCCATTTTTAAGATAAGGTCCATCATATATTTCTGCAGCATTATATCCGTTTTCTTCTAGAGTATCGTAATTTACCTGAGCTATTTTTGGAAAAATATAAGTGCGAAGTTTGCCTTGCAGTTCCAATAAAACAGTTTGTTCGTCTGCGTCTTTTTCAATTTCAATTTTTCCGCCAATTAAACAATTCTGAGGCTGCAGCGCAATTGGCATATTAAAAAGTTCGCCAATATTTCGGCTTTGATTAAGGTAATAAAATGTTGATTTACAAATAGTATTGCGTTGAATGCTATCGGTAATGTCGGGATTTATATACAGATACACTTGATAAACTCTGCTAAAGGGCAGAAGATTATCATTGTAGGTTGTAATTTCGGCATTATAAACTTCTTCGATCCCATCAATGATATATTTTTTATAATCATCAATGGTATAAGGCGAAGTAGTCAAGATTTTATACGGAAGGTAAAACTGATTTTCCATTTCCATTTTCCCTGTAGAATCGGTCAAAATATCCGGAATAGAAAAATCGGTACAATAACCTAATTCAGTAAGCGCATAACATACCTGATCCAGTATAGTCATTCCTGGATCACTTGGGTTAAAGTTGGTCCATTCTGTGCCAATATGATTTTGGATATAATCAATAGCCTCGTCTTTCAGGAAATTAAAATCCTGATGCGGCGGAAGCTGTGTTTTTGTTATTTGATTATTGGTATCCATTATGTCAGATATGAAATGTTATGATTAGGGGCAGAAACTAAAAGGGTTGCCTGCCCGTATGGCATTAAAGTTTTTTTTTCGCTTTTTAAAGCTGTTTGCACTCCTGTAATGGGATTGATGTAATAGCTAGAAAAGGAAACATTTTCAACCGTAAGAACTCCTTCAATACTTTGAATAAATGTGCTCACTTTGGCATCAATAAGCGGTTTGTCGATTTCTATTTCAGAAGAACAGTTGGTAATCCATGGCGATAAATATTTCTTTAATGCGAGATTTACATTTTTGCTAACCAATGTTTTTTGATAGTTTGGATCGACTATAATTGAAATATTAATGGTGACATATTCTAGATTAAAATTGGAAATGTTCAGGTTTATAAATGGCGATGAATTGGCGCTTAAATATTGTTTTACCTGAATTTCGAGTGCATTTGTTACCAAAGGAATAAAAGCGTTGGAATCGTTATCTGACGCTATTTTTTTGACTAAATAAACATTTGTGCTATTGTCACTTTTTTTAGTAACTACTTTTGAATAATATACGGTATCAAAATTTTCGGCAATCAGCGTATAATAATCGGTTTGTGTGCTGGCTCTATTTTTGGTTTTAATGCTATTGCTTACTCTTTTGTTTCTATCGGTTTTGTCTTCGGCAGCTTTTCCTCCAAATGAAGCAAAAGGCTGAAGGATCGTGCCTATTTCCGGAATCTTGATTTCTGGTTTAGTGATCACGTTTGCATCAATTTGCGGACTTTGTGTATCGGTCAAAAATGAAGTTCCTGTTCTTTGCACACTAAATCCGTTGGTTTGCATAAAAGTGGTTTTAGAAAACGAAGCAAGATTTCCAATAGCGGCGATAGAAATCCAGTTTTTGTTTCCAGGCATTATGGTATTGTTATTATAGCAATCTGCCGGAATAGGAATTTCTATAATTCCAGAACATCTAAACTGGCTGGTTTGATCCGACAATGGCTGAATGTTTTTCCAACCAGAATCGCTTAAATAGTAATACGAAAGGCTATTCTGATTGGTAAGCGCAGTCGAATTTCTAGCCAATTCAAAATAGAGATTCAAAGTGCTGTCGCAAATCAGATTATCTAGTTCGATAAATAAGGCGCCGTTATAATTAAAAGAGGGATAGAGCGGAAAACCTTTTACAGCATCATTCTCAGAACTCCCAATGATTTCTGTACTGAATAAATTGGTCTCGGTTTTATCTGCTGTAGCACTATCAAATACAGTATAGTTTGAAAAAGGAGCATAAATAAAATACTGCAACGGATAATCTCCTGCCGTGCCATCAAGTTTATAGGTTACGCTAGCATTATAAATGGCAGAAAAGGTTTGTATTTTTGGCGCAAATGGTACATTGGCGGCAGCAATAAAATCTTTTACTTCCTTGTTTTTTGCCATTGCGAGTTTATTGCCGTTTTGCAAAGCAATACTAGCCACAACATTGGCATACAATTCTGATCCAAAACCATATTCTGGGCTTGATAAAGTCATTTTTATAAATCCAGATGAACTTTCTTCAGTAAACTTTAAAGATTCCTTTTGAATATTTGGATCGGGTTTCCATACTTTAATATCAGTTTCTGTAGCATCTAAATTTGAAACTGATTTAGAATATACGTAATAACTGCTAGACGTACTTAAAATATTATTTTTGGCATTTTCAGGTACAAGGTCAAACAAAAAAACAGGCTGTGGAACCTCGTCAGCTGGAATGAAAACCTTATCAACATCACTGCTCTCTATCTTTGTCATTTTAAGACTTTCCCATGATTTGTCTTGCATCACATCAAAGCATGCCATAAAGCTAGCATTTCTAAATTCGGGTAGAATTAGAATAGGATGATTTCTTGGATGCAACATTTTAATTTTTTTTAGAAGCGTTGATTTATCATCTTTACTCGGTGGCTTCAGATAATCATTGTATTGTTTGTAATACAATTCAAAATTGGCTGGTCTTTTATCCCAATCTATTTCTACAATAAAACTGTCTAGAGGTTTACTCAATATTTCATTGTTTCCAATAATAAAATTGGCATTTACTAACGGAATTGGCCCAAAAGGAGTGAAGGGGTTCTTAGTATTTAATTCTCCAAAATCATTATACAATTGAAAGGTTTTAACGCCTGTTACTTTTAAAGCAATAGTTATCGAAGTAATTTTAGGAGGCTCCTGCGGATTTGGAACATTCTGAAACAAAATCTTCATCATCGGCCAGTCACTTTTTAGTCCGTCAGGATTAACTAAAAAAGGTTCGATCGCAGCTACAGTAGGATCAAGACTTATCTTGATGGTAAAAACAGTATTTTGTTTTGTAGCGTCTGCTGTAAAATCTGTTGGATCTAAATCTAATTTTAGCCATTCTTTTTGCGTGCTCAAAAAATAATTGGCTTCTTGCAACATTTTTATATCTATAGAAGAATCAAAATTCAATGTCAGGTTTATAGTTCTTTCTCCTTCACGCAATAATAACATTGGCGAAGCAAATCCAATTCCGATTAGAGAAGGATTTAGAGAAAGATCATCTGAACCAAAAGTTTCCCAACTGATGGCTTTGTTTTCTGCATCTAATTGAATTTCGGTCGGTTTAACAACGGTCTGCAAATTATAAGAGGCATTGTTTTTATCCTGATAAGATAGCTTATGCACGCTTGCAATCGCAGCAGGATTTAGGTTTACATTTTTCTGTGAAGAAAATAGAATTGGATTCTTTTGCGCATCGACGCCTGCATTAAACAAAGTTCCAGCTGGTAAAGTAAAAACAGATGTGGGTTTTGTGAGTGTGGCACACAAAAATGTATGATCGGCAACGGCAGGGAGTCTGGTCTGCTTTAGAATATCTTTATAATAAAAATCAAGATGTTTCTCAGAAAGACCATTCATACGATCTTGTTGCACTTTTAAAATATTTACAAAAGAGCGTAAAAGAACGGTGTCTGGAAAATGTCCTTTTTTAAGGTTTAATTTCTTGAATTCTTTTGCCGCATGATGAATTATGGTTTCTAAAAACTGAAATAGTTTATCGCCAATTTTGGTTAGAATATCCAGACTGAATGCTGTTATTGAACTTGTTTCCTGTAAAACGGAATGTTCTGTTTCAAACCCGAAAACTTGCCAAAAAGGAGTTTTATCTTTATTGATGAACCAAATGCTTTTGTCAAAAGAATTAAAATCTTGCAAAGGCGCTGAGGCAATAGACAAACCATCAACAGATAATTTACATAAATATTCTCTAAAAGATTGAATCGCCCAAAAATCAACACTTAATTTTGTTTTTACCTCTTGTAAAATGTAAGTCTTAAGATCATAGATTTCGCTATTTCTTAGCATATAATGTGTCCAGCGCTCTATAATTTTATAGATGGCTGTAATGCGGTCAAAGAGACTGTTTAAAGCATTTGAATGCGGAATGCCGCCGTTTACCTTTTGGACTAATCTTTGAATTTCGGTACAGCTGTTTTTATAATCAGTATGCAGTTTTTTGTAATTTGTTTTTGAAATCGAAGCCATCAGGAAAACGGGATCTTTTAGCAAAAACGGACTCCAGTTGCCATGAATGGTATTGCTGTCATTATAGAAATTGATCAATTTGCTAAATTCTGCCAAAAAGTACAGCCAGTCTTGCTCGGTTCTTCCGTCTACTAAATACGGATTGGGAACGAGTGCTTCGTTAAGAGAATTTATGGCGCTATTTTGATCAATTAAAATCATTTTTTCTTATCTAAGTTTGTTCCTTCTTTTACATAAAATGGGAACACATAGTTGTGTCTTGTATTGGTTTTGGAATAGATGTAACTAATCAATATTTCTATTTTTCCGTTTGTAATATCAGTCGATGCTACTTTTACATCCTGCACCAATATTCTTGGTTCGTAACGCAATAAGGCAAACTTGATAGCTTCGATAATTTCGCCTTTGAGCGTACTATCTATTTTTCTAAACATAAACTGCTGTATTCCTGAACCAAATTCAGATTCAAGAGTGCGTTCACCTTTGCGAGTGTTCAGAATAACATTGATTGATTCGTTAATATTGGTTTCATTGGCAGACAAATTCAGCATATAATTATCTGCAGAGAAAGACACCGGAAATGCCCATCCTGAACCTAAAAAGGCAGTTTCATTATGTGCTGTATTATCCACCGATCATCACATTAAATGCTCCGAGCATAATTGAGCCTCCGTGAGCGGTTGTATCTCCCATTCTTGCGGCTGGCATACCGCAGATCATAACCGTTGCAGATCCTTTTATAATAGAATCTGGTGGTCCTACACAAACCAACGTATCGCCAACTTTGGCTGCTGGTAATCCTGCTATTAAAACAGTTGGCGCTCCTGGTCCCACAATAGGTCCACCCACGTGCGGAACTGGCGGTACTCCCGGAGTAACCATTGGACACTGATGAAAATCTGTAAGTCTTGCTGCTGGTGGCATAGTTTTTTTTGTTTATAGTTTATAGTTTATAGTTTATAGTTTGTCGTTTGTTGTTTTTGGTTCATAGCTTTTTTTAGCCATAATAGGAGATGAACCATCAACCATCAACCATTAACCATTAACAACAAATCAGTTAATTAATCATAACCATCGCACCTTTCAATGTCAATTGCATTCCTCCAGATACTTGCGCAATTTGTCCGCCTTGAGCGGTGTATTGCATATCGGCATTTTCTTTGATGTTTAAGCCTTTCAAAGCAACGTCTCCGCCACTTGACTGTATATTGACACCTTGATTTCCTTTGATGGTTACGTTTTGATTTGCTGAGATATTGATATCTTTCTGACTTGATAAATCAATACCGCTGCTAGACATTATAATACTGTTGTTGTTTTCGTCCTGAATCGTAATTTTCTTGTCTTTATCGCTTATGATGATGGTATTTTTATTGGGTGTAGCAACAGTCCATACTTTATTTTCATCATCAAATTGCACTGAAATTCCTGATTTGGAAACAATGGCTTTTATTGAGTTTTTCTGATTTGGATCTAAACCTGCAAAAGGTTTTATGCTGGTACTGCTATAAACACTTCCCAGTATTATCGGATAACGTGGGTCTTCATTTATAAAACCCAGAATAACTTCGTCTCCAACTTCAGGCATAAAGAAAGCTCCTGCTCCGCTTGTCGAATAAAAATTGGTAAGCCTTGCCCAAATTCCTTCGCCTTTAGGATCCAATAGAGGAACATCGACTAAAACTCTATATTGAGAATCGGGATCTTCGTACATCTGTTTTACAGTTGCATTAAAGAGACCTTTTGCTCCAGGAACTAAACCAGAAGCGGGTGGAGCCATAACATCTGGTTCTTCGGTAAACCATAGTGGAGAAAGCCCCAGTGAAACTTCAGAAACCCAGTTTCCTTGTGACAAATCATGTACAACTCCTGCAATTAAGTAATCGCCATTAAAGCGATCTCCAACACCGGCGAAGGTCATATATTTTCCTGGGTCGATTAAATTTGTGCCTTGAAATGAGGCTTCACCCATTATTTTAGAATATTCACTTTTAATAATCTGCGCTTTGGACCAATTGGTTAAGTCAGCAGTTTCTAGAGGAGCTGAAGTCTGCAATTGATACGTAGAAAGTCCAATAACTTCAGAAAGTTTTTTTGTGGTTAAATTTCCAGCTCCAGAAACATTCGGTGCAGCATTGCCCGTTACTACAGCTTGGGTTTTAAAATCCCAACTATTTGCGGCAGCGTTTCCTAATTGCGTAACAGCGCTTAATTTAGCATTAAATTCAAGCAGGGTATCACCATATGTTACGGTAAGCACCGATGAGGTAGTTTTATCAGGAGGAAATACAGAAATTTTCCCATTTAAAGTCGTTACTATTAGTCCATTTGCCTCAGCAAGAGCCAAAAGATAGTCCCAATCTGTAACATAATATTGCACTTGCTCTGGCCAAGTTGTGCTTGTAGCCGTAACATCTGCGCTTAATCCCGAATAGTTTCCTATAAGGGACGACATAATATCACTGTCTTTTTGTTTGGAGTAAGTAAGGCTTTTTCGGCCTACAATCATTTTTATAGCATTGTCTCGGCATTCTACTTCTAGAGCCGATCCTACAAGATTATCAATGCGAATGGTCTGGCTCATAATTATACCTGAGAAAATAACGGTATTATTACTGTCATATCCTGCTTCAATGCTAACTGCTGCGCCTGGAACAAAAGTAGAAGAAGAACTGGCGTCAAATTGACCTGTGTTGGGTTCTCCGTCTAGAATGGTAATTTTTGCAGAGGCAATTCGGTTTACTTTTTTTTCTATATGAACAGAAAGCACGCTTAGTTCGTCGGCTATAGGTGAGCCGTCGACTTTTACGACAAATGTTGCGATTCCGCCACTTTTTATTTCTGTTGAAGCACTCATTAATTAGAAGGGTTTATAGGTGGAAAAATCAATTTGTCGATACCATTTAGGTTTCTGAATTTGTTAAGTTTATTATAGTCCGCAACCTGTATGTAATACGAATCATCGTTCCATACTTTTTGACATAGCTGCGGTAAAGACATTCCTTCAGAAACGCTTACAATGTGGGTAAGATCCGGAGATTCTGGAGCATCTGTTCTTGTTACTGTTTTTGGAGAAATGTAACGGCTGAAAGACAATGATATCTTCGCTCTCAACGGACTTCCATCTGGTTTAAACAGCGTATAAGAAATATCAATAGAATCTAGTACTCCGTTGAATGTGATGTTCTGTCCCCATTGTACTTTTACAAAATTAGGACGGTGTATTTTACCGTTATAGGTGTAAATAATCGTTTCTAATGCTGTTATTTCTTTGGCCATATCAGTACGTTTGGCATCTACAATTCCGGTACAGTCTATCACCATTTCAAAGCTCAGTTTGTCGCTTGGCGTGCTTTTGTACTTTTGCGAAGCCGAACTTGTTGCAGGTGCTTGCTGCTCGTTGTATTCGATGCTTTTCTGTATTTTGATATTGTCAGGATTAATCATGAAAGCATACGGACTTCCAGAGAATTTGTTTTGAAATTCTTCGTCTGTATATCCCGTAATTTTCATTAATTCTAAACTTGCCATTGGGGTATTTTTTAACGTTTATAGCTATTCTCCTGATTTTTCTCTGCAATTAATCTTTTACATTCTTCCAGAAGCTGTTTTCTCAAAATGGAAAGTTCTCTTTCTTTGGTCAGAGCCGAATTTTTCGCATTTGTTGTTACAATTTCCGTTTTGATAATGAGTTCTCTTATTTCGATTGGCATAAGGGTCTACGTAAAAAGTTTATTAAATTTGGTGTCCTTAGAAATGTCAAAATAGGTGTAAGCCAGTTCAATAGATTCTATCGCAATGTTGCTTTCCTGAGAGTTTAAGTCAGAAACAGAATATTTTACTGGATAAGCGTTGTTAAAAGTCCATTGCATGCAAACTACACCAGAGGCATTGAGCAATTTTAAGATCACATTTTTGGGCTGTATTGGGTTTGATAATCCTTGATCGATGCAGTTGGCGCACCAATTGACCAACTGAGATCCTGCGGGTACCATAGCTCTTTTAAGCACTAAGTTCTGACCGTTAGAAATGGTTGGGAGGCGATATTTAAATCTATTTTCGCCTCCGCAAACAATTTCTTCTACGCTTAGTTCTTTAGAAATTCCAGATACCTCTTTGAAAGCCGCATCTACACCCGCAAAAGAGAGTGTAAAATAAAAGCTTACGGGATAATCATTACTTACCGCCATTTTTAATGATCAGTTGTTCGTGTGCAATTTCTATAGTGTCTACCGCAACCTCGTTACCGTCAGATTTCAAATCGGTGCTGGTAATTTTGGTTGGCCAAGCATTGTTTAAAGTCCATTGCATGGTAACACCGCCTTTTTCGTCTAATAACTTTATTAGAACCGTTCTTCTTTTAATCGTATTCATTACGACTTGCTGATGCCAATCCCAAAAAGTATTATCGTTTACAAAAATTCCTCTTTTCATTGTTACGTTTCCGTATTTGGTAATGCCAGGCATTTTTTCTACAGAAAAAAGAGGACTGTTGCTTTTGCGATATTCTATAATTTGATTTTCGACATCCATTCCTGTAACTTCCTGAAAAGCTACTTTTGTCAATTCTGTTCCAAGATCTACTTCGAATCTGAACTTTGGCATGGGCCATGTTGCGCCTTGTACGCTTCCGTCATCTGTTGGCATAATATTTTATTTTTAAATTAAAAATTGCTTGATTAATAAGAGTCTTTATTCTGTTAACTAGAAGTTGCCATTTGCTGTTGAAATGTCAGAACGATAAATTCTGCTGGGTGTACAACGGCAACTTTTACAGTTACATTCATGAAACCATTTAATAGGTCATCTGCAGTCATTGTAGAACCTAATCCGCAGGCTACAGAAAAGGCTTCAGAAGCACTTGCTCCCTGTAAACCTCCTTGCTTCCAGATCGAACTAAGAAAACTGCTGATCATTGAAATTACAGCTTCCCAAGTGTTTTTATCATTAGGTTGGAATACATAAGCCTGAGCCGCCAGTTTACAAGATTGCTCTAAGAAAATCATGGTTCGTCTTACTGGTATGTATCGCCAATCTTGACTGTTTCCGTCTAGCGTTCTTGATCCCCAGATTAAAATGCCTAGACCATTAAATGTTCTAATCGCATTAATCGATTTACCAGAAACAGCATCAACGTTTAAATTGGCTTGCTGACTTTCAGAAAGAGAAATTGGCAATGATGATACGCCTACAAAAGAAGTATTTGCAGGAGCTTCCCATGGACCAACAGCATTATCTACAGTAGTAATAACTCCTGCCATAGCTCCACTTGGAGGAAGAATATTGGCATCGGCCAAAATATGCTTAATCATCAAAGAGTAAGTCTGACTGGCAATAAGCAACGCATTGTGGTTTTGTGTCACAGTCAAAGTGCTTGATGGACTTTGAATATTAGCAATAATTGATGCAGCGGCTGGGTTAGGAGCGCTTGGCGGATTAAGAACTGCTTCTAGCTGTTTCAAATCTCCTCCGAACAAATTAGTGTAGTCAATATCAGAAGTCTGCATTATGGTAGTTCCTATAAAAGGATAATACGCCATTCCGTAGTTTAATCCGACAGAACCTGTGTTCATTCTGAAATTGCTAATATCTTCAGTATACAAAATAGGATCAGGAGCGTCACCGCCAATAATGTCAAACAAGCACATTGAAGTCTGCATTTGCGTAGCCTGAAGAAGCATAGACTGCATTAGAGTTCCATTGTTTTCTACGCTTAGCAAAGTAGCTTCTGGACAAATGTACATCGTCGGTTCTTGCTCATTCAGCAATAAAGAAAGACCTTTTGTCAAATCATTCAGCTGTACATTTGGGTTTACAACCGGAATGCCTGGAGTTCCTGCTTTTTGTGACTGAGGCCCATAAGAACCTACGGAAACAATATAAGCATCACCACCGCCATTTTCATAAAATAGCCTTACGCTATTGTATAAATAATACACCGTGTTAGGATCTGGAACAATAGAATAATACGTTCCTGCAATAAGCATGTAGTCTCCCTTTAGGGGCTGACTCTTTTCTGCTACCAGATAGTATTCAGGGCTGTATTGTTTGGACGGACTTGCTGGCGCAGGTGGATCCGGCAAACAGAAAAAAGCCTGAAAATCAGCAAAAGATGTGATTTTTACTGGCACATTCGTATACGATTTTCCTTCGTATGCGGCCTGTGGTGTGTACCCTATAAATGCTGGTATAGCCGTAGCAACTCCAACAACAGAATTGGGAAAAGCATTTAATTCTTGAATGTAAACACCAGGAGTTTGAATGGTAGATAAATTCATTGATTTTAGTTTTTAGTGTTCATTTTTAATAGTTTTTTATAAATAGATATACATTGGTGATGCGACTTCATTTTGGTCGCTATTCTCGATAATTCCTACTCGGGAGACATCTGGACATGGAAGTCCTTTTATAATTACTTTGGGCTTTGTATTGTTTTGATTGGTAGATGCTGAACTGCTTACCAAATCAAATTTATATTTTGGTTTTTCGCTAAGTGTGATATAGGTTTTATTGGAAGTAAACAATAATGCCGATTCACCAGTTTGGATCGTTACATTTTGAGGGCCGTCAAATTGTATGTTTTCCTTTTCGGTAATCGAGGGATTGTTGAGCTGTACAGCATTTTTATTGATAAAATAATATTGCCATTGTGTTGCTCTTGCAGTAAAGTTTATTTCAAAAAGTGGAGAATTGGCAGATAATATATCTTCGAAATAAATTTTTAAATGACCAAAATGAGAAGATACTGGTTTGTTTTCTAAAGTTTGGTTCAATAGTATTTTACCATTATTGCTTAAGTTTTTAGGATCTTGACTAGAGTAGGTAATAGCTCCAATCCAGTTCATGGGCAATGTGGTAAAGAGAATAAAATTGGGATTGCTGCATTTAATATCAAACTCAAAATAATCTTGCTGTGAAGTTTTAGAAATATAATCTAATAATTCTGCTAGCGAAGATTTTGTGTTAGAATACAAATCAAATCCGTTTGAAGCGGAATTCATTCTGAATCCGAATTTTTTTAGTGTTTTATCTGTTCTATGACTTGGAATAAAGTGGAGACAATTGCATTTTCCGTTATCAAAAAAAGTATGATAAGTTGCAATGCTAAAAATCTTTATGTAATTACTCTGTATCATTTGACAATGTTATTACTGGTGTTTTTTACAGACGGTATGATTTCCATAGTTTCGTGCGCCTGAACTTTTATCAGTTTCATTTTATAAATAATCGAAGGCTGATATTTTGCCGCCATTGCTGTCCACAAACTATGCATCTGATGGTAAGAGATCTTTTCGTATTCAAATTCTAATCTGCTCAAGCCATCTGGAATAGAAGAGGAGGATGAAGCATCTATATAATTGTTGATCTGAAAGAAGACAATTATCGCGTCAAGAAATTTTAAAGATTCTGTATAATCCTCAAAATTGCTGCTTATGAGCAAGTCTATATTATATCTTTCTGTTGGATTAAAATTGGAATAGTTGCCGCTTTCTAACTTCTGATTTCTGATATAAAAAGGTTGATTGGTTTCTTTTTCAATATTTATAAGAGACAAAACCACTTTGTTCTGATTTGCTTTTGGCAAAGTTCCGCTTGGCTCAATAAGATAATTCAAGACGGTTTTGTCTTCGGTCAAACCAAAACGGTTTTTTAAAAACTGTCCCAGTAATTTATTCGTAAATTGAAGTGCCTGATTGATCATCGCATTTAACTCTTAGAATTAATTAAAGTGTCATAGCTGGGAAATTAGCTATTCGTAATTGTAAAAGTAGCTGAGAATTAGATTTGTACGAAAAATTGGTAATATACTTTTTGTAGACAGAGCCAGTAGAGAGTATCTGTTTTTTGTAGACAAAATGTAGACAAAGTTTTTTTTGTCTATGCTTTGTCGCAGATTGCAGTTTAATGGCTTTCAATTTCTTGTCATACTTATAAAAATAACTTTCGAAGAAGTATAGATTTAAAGAAATAAAAAGCAGAAAAATTGAAAGCACGAAGCGGTTTCCTTAATGCTGAGGTATAAGGAAAACATGCAAATCTTGAAGGTAAAATAAAGGAGAAAATTTTAAGAAACTGTTCTTAAGTATGAGATTATATCATCTTCTTTTTTAAGCGTTAATTTCTTTTTCAGACGATATTTATGAGTTCGAACACTATCTTGATTGATGCCCAAAAGATTGGTAATATCATTGTTACTCATATTCATTTTAATATAGCAGCAGTACTTTAAATCTCTAGAGCTTAAAGAAGGATGCTTTTTGGCAAGAGCCAGAAGAAAATTGGGATTGGACTGTTCAAAATAGATTTTAAAATCATCCCAAAGTTTATTGTCATTTGCAACCGTTTTGATAGAATTTACAATAGACATTAATTCAATTCTTGTTGCATTGTCAACATTAGGATAGAGATAAGAAATACGTTCTTTTATTTTTAATAGAACTTCAACTTTCTGGTCGAGTTCCATTACATAATGGCTTAATTTGTCTGAATCATTCTGCTGAATTGCTGCTTCGGCAAACGATGTGGCAGATTTGTTTTGTGATTCTGTTTTTTTTAAGAGAAAAATAGAACGTATTCTATAAATTAAAAAGTCGGTATTTTGAATCTGATTATGCGGATAAGTGAAAACAATATTCTGCTTTGACCAGCATAAGGATTCGCATTCATAATTTTGAGTCAAATATAAAATTGGAATATCCCTTTTATCAGAACTGAAATTAGTGTCATTTAAAACAAGCTTATTTTGTTTAAAACCCAAAATTACCAAGTCCGGATTTAGAGAGTTTATCGTATTTTTTAAATCTACTCCTCTCGAGACAGTGACTGTAGAAAATGCATAGTCTGAGACTATAGATATGGCATTCAATATCACAGTCAATATTGTGATATCGTCACATCCAATTACTATAGATTTTTTTTCGAGCATCTTTTGGGGGTGTTGCTTCTTATGAAATAATATTGCTAATACATCATACGAAATGAAAAATAAATAATAACATTTTCTGGCTATAAAGCCGTTTTAGTATCTGATAGAGTCTAACCGATAGTTTTTGATACACAAAGTCATTTCTCTATTAAACATTAAAATGGTTTTATAACTTGATTTTAAAAGAATAAAAATATTTGGATTAAATATTGGCTTGTAAAAAGGAGTGTAAATTTATTCAATCTATAGGAATATTACTATGAGTAGTATTACGTGTTTTTGCATTTTCTGTGTTAATTAACATTTTTTTAATCAAATACGAAATACTTTCAAGAAGGCCAGACTTTATTTTGGCCTAAGTGATTTAGAAAGAGAAGTTTGAAGGAAAAAAAATTAGGCGGCGCCTTTATGATATTTCTTTTTATATTCCATTGGCGGAATTCCAGTAATTTTTTTGAAAGCATCTCGAAAGGCTTTTACATCAGAATAGCCTACTTCGTACATGACTTCATTTACTGTTTTGCGATCTGTTTCAAAAGCTTTTTTGGCAGCTTCTATTTTTACCCTCTGAAGATATTCACTCGGAGTATTTCCTGTGGCTTTTATAAATCTTCGGTCAAAATTTCTTCTGCTGACATTAAGTTTGGTAGAAAGATCGTTCATGGATAATTTTTCTCCCAAATTTTGTTCTAAATAAGACTGTGCATGAAGCACCATTTCATCTTCATGTTTCTTTTGACCCGAAAAGATAATAAACTGCGATTGCGTACTTCGGTTCATTTCAATCTGAAATACCTTTGCACAATAAACCGCAGTAGCTCTGCCGTAATATTTTTCGATTAAGTAAATCATTAGATTTAGAAAAGAATACGCACCGCCATTGGTATAAATTCCATTTTCGTCTGTAATCAATTCATCTATTTGCAGATTTATTTTTGGAAACATCTTGCTGAAATTTTCCTTAACAGACCAGTGCGTAGAACAGCTTTTTCCGTCCAGAAGCCCAGATGCAGCAAGCATAAACGCGCCCGTACAGATGGTGGCTATTTCGGCTCCTTTTTTATATTGTTTCTGCAGCCATTGCACCAATTCATCATTATGCTCAAGAGCAAGGTTATAGTTATGGTTTAATGACGGAATAATGATAAGATCGGTTTTGTTAACCTGAGAAATATGAAGATGAGGTTTTACAGTAAAGATTCCTTGGTTGAACTCTACTTTTTCAGAAATTCCAGCAAGTTGGATATGAAGCAATTCCTTTTTGCCATTTGCTTTATTAAAAGCATTTGCTTTTGTAAAGATTTCGTATGCGCCAGATATGCTTGAAAGATTATTGTCTCCTTCAGGAACTATGATGGTAAGCTGTTTCATTTTCTTTTTTTATATAAAGGTACTAAAAGTTGCTGTCCAAATGCACCATTGAGAATGTCTGGTTTTCACATCAAACAATTTAGAATTTGCTTTTAAATTTACTCTAAACAATTGTCTAACATCAAAAAGAAATCAATATTATGGCAAAGATGACAGTAATCTACAAAACGCCAAAAGACATCAGCTCGTTCGAAAAACATTATTACGAAGTTCATATTCCATTAGCCAAAAAGCTTCCAGGATTAATAAAATATGAAGTAAGCAATGGAGCAGTTCGATCAACGACAGGACATTCAGATGTATATCTTATGGCCAATTTATATTTCGATTCTTTTGAAGCGATGATGGAATCTTTTAAGTCGGATATCGGACAGCAATGCGCCGCTGACCGCAGAATCCTAGCCAGTGATGATGAGGTGCAGATTTATGTGTATGATGTGAAAAACACTTGATTTTTCAATGTTTCATTTTAACGGTTCAAGGTTCATTTTACTATTTCTGGTTTCAGATTATAATCTGAAACCATTTCCAGAGGTTCAGAAAGAAAGATTAAAGTTTTTCATTTTAATTTTAAATATTATTTCATTGCCGTTTTTCTTACGCAGAAGAAGAGCTGATTGCAATTGAGTATGTAATGAACTTATAAGGTAAAATAAAGTATTAATTTAAATACAACCAGACCTATGGCCGCTATTCCTGACGAATTGTACAATGTTAAATTTGCAGCATACTTCGATTCAATGAAAGAATTGTATATACTAGATCAAAAGTTTAAAGTGATGTGTGATGCTTACTGCGCAAGTACGGCTAAAACGGAGCTTTATAAGGATAGAAGCGAAAAAAATTTCCGACGCAGAATGAAATTTGAAAATCTATCAAGAGAATTAGAAGAAGAAATTCTGTTCTATATCATGCGAAATAGGTAATTCTTCAATATTGCCTGAAAATTAATCTTCATCTTTTGAAAGCCCAACTTGCGATACAGCTTTCCATTGTTCTATTTTTTCAACTTTAGTTAAACCAGCATTCAATCCGCTTGTTGATGGCAGGATTGTATAAATTATTCCTTCCTGCGATACAGTATGTTTGTAAAAGTATTTTGCTGCGGCTTTGCTTTCAAAGAAAACATACTTGATATTTGGAAACTGTTTGTGTAGACTCTCAAAATCATTAATAGTTTCTTCGGTTATTTTAGCATCGCTGCTTCCTTCTCTTTTGCAGCTTTTAAGGACATTCCAAAGTCCAATATTGTATTTTGCTAGCAACGCTTTTCGATCTTCGTAAGAAGCACTGAATTCTTCTTCAAAAATAGAGAACAAAATTTTCCAGAAAAGATTGCCTTTGTTTGCATAGTATTGCTGCTTCGCAATAGACTGTTCGCCCGCCATAGTCCCCATAATTAGAATAACTGTGGAATTGTCAATTAAGGGTTGGAGGGCTTTTTTTAGCATTGGTTTTTCTGTTTTTTGTTGCGTAAAATTAGAGATAAAGATTTGAAATGAGCAGAAGACATAAAAATCAAAATAAATAAATGTATTTAATTGGTATTGGATTTAGTTTTAAAAGAAAAAACTTTTAGATATTTACGTCTTAAAAGAAACTGTGGTGGCGCAAAGTCAGAGACATTTGCGTAGCGCTAGTGAAGAACACTTTGCGGAGTGGGGATGGAAGCACTGGTAAATTACCAGATGGTAGAACTGCAACTTCAAGGCCTGGGAGTACAGATGGTAGACCAACTTTAGAAATAAGAAATCCACAAAACTGTAGAGGTATAGAAATAAGATATAATCAATAGCTAAATGAATTATTATAGAGAAATTAACACCGCAAGGAATATAATGGTTTCCAAATTGTCTGAAACTGATGAGAATTGTTTAGAATTCAATTTGATTATCGGTAAAGTTTCTGATATAAAAAATGACATCAATCATTTATTAGATGTTAATGAGATTATCTTTGATGATAATAACTTACAATTTTTAATTACATTCGATAATTATATTAGTTATTCTGTTTTAAATGAAAGTTATGAGAATTTAGGTGGTGAAATTTATCATGGTGAAAAAATTAGAATATACTCATCTTCAAATTTTTTAGATTATCTTAAAAAAGAAACTTTTGCAACTTCAGATTATCCTGGAGAATTTAAGCATTATGCATTTATTACATCAAGGCACATAATCAATGTAGCATCACTAGAAGAGCCAATAATTGAAAAATTATAATCCCCCGCTCTCCGAAGAGTTCGTTATGAAAAGCTGTGCAAATGTCTCTGACTTTGCGCAATTTTTTTTGTCTTAGAAATTGTAAACGTGACAAAAGTCTCCCGACTTTTTTCTTTTGCAGAATGATAAATAATAAGTTAAATCCCCGCTCTCCGAAGAGTTCCTTATGAAAAGCTGCGCAATCCCGAAAGCTTTCGGGACTGACTTTGCGCAATTTTTTTGTAGTTATTAGAATTTTGATACATTACAAAAGTCTCCGACTTTTTCCGTTCATACCTTGTTAGAATTTTTTGTTTTAAAGTCAGAGACTTTAAGAACGTGTATGTTTTTAAGTACATTTGTTTGAAAGGCGCAAAGTCAGAGACATTTGCGCAGCGCTAGTGTAGAACACTTTGCGGAGCGGGGGCAGTATGTCAGTGGGAGGAAAAATCGCTTCAGCTAGAGATGCAGGTAATATTGGAGCTGGAATTGTTGCAGGAAGAAATGGTTATTCATGGAGTTTTTCTAGATTAGCTTTTGATGCTTTAGAATCATATCAAAAATCCGAAATAACTACCGAAGGTAATACGACACAAAAAGCTCAGAAGGTAGGATATGAAATAGGAAATGATTTATGGCATAAATATAATGAAGACTAAAAATCAGCATAAAATGAAACAAATAATATTAATATTAATATGTAACATATTATTTAGTGGCTGTAATAGCTCTAAAAGAAGTACTATCATTTATATATATTCAAGTGACAAAACTAAAGTAATTTCTATTATAAGTAATTACAAAACTAATGAAAGAATAATTGCAGTCGGAAAAGTATTGGAAAAACCTAGTTCAAATTATGTAAGATTGGATATATCAGATATTACGGAACTAGAAGATGAGATAGGAATATGCTGGACTTTTAACAATGAAGGATGGCAGATTGTAAACAATAATTCTAAGATTGAAGAAATTGTTTTGGACACAACAAAATATAAAGTGAAAACTCGTTGGTATGAAGATGAAAATGGCATACCAAATACAAAATATTATATTAGAAAAGATTGCTTTACATTTGGAACATTACGTTACTCAAAAAATTATCCAAAAGATAATGGAGTTATAGAACGATTAGATAATTAATCTTATTGGTTTGTGGTTAATATTTTCAGCTGTCATTTACAGATAACAAGCGATTCATAGTATTATGTCACAAAAATTAAAACGACTTTCAGGTTGTCCAAAATCAAAAAAGCCACTTCATTACAGAGTGGCTAATTTATAATATCTGAAAAAAGAAATATTAAATTCCATTTATAACAAATAACCGTTAGATCCTGCGGAGCAGGATTTAACGGTTATTCTAATTTAAAGGTAGTAAACGAACCTTATTCTTTCGGAATAGCTGTAAATGTACCTTTAGTAATATTGAAAAATCTTTCTTTTATCTGAGCACCGTTACAGAATCCAATATTAGAATATCCATTACTATTGCTTAGGTTACTAATTGTAAATTCCCCCGCTCTCCGAAGAGTTCCTTATGAAAAGCTGCGCAAATGTCTCTGACTTTGCGCAATTTTTTTGTAGTTATTAGAATTTTGATACATTACAAAAGTCTCCGACTTTTTCCGTTCATACCTTGTTAGAATTTTTTGTTTTAAAGTCAGAGACTTTAAGAACGTGTATGTTTTTAAGTACATTTGTTTGAAAGGCGCAAAGTCAGAGACATTTGCGCAGCGCTAGTGTAGAACACTTTGCGGAGCGGGGGCTGCAAGGGAAGTTGCTAAAAAAACTGATCTTAAAGGTGTCTCTAAACAATTAGCTAATGGTGTAAAAAATATTACAAATAAAAGCGTCGAAAATACAACAAATGGGCTTGTAAAAAATACAGTCGATGGAATTAAAAAAAATACAAACTGATGAAAAAGAAAAATATACTTTTACTGTTGATTTTTTTAGTACTAATTTTTTTAAACAAGAATGTACTAATATATAGACCACTATTAAATTTTGTTCCTACCAAAACAATAACAGGAAAAATTATTAATAAAAAGAATTTTTTGAGAAGAGGGTTTTTAACAAATGCTTCAAATTTTTATTATGAATTTCATATTAATGGGAAAGATTATTATAACCCTAGCTATGATGATAATTATAAGATTGGTGATTTTGTTCTAATTGAGTATAGTGAATCATTCCCTTTTATGAATAGAATAAAGGAAGTTCAATAGAAAAGTTAATATGCGAACGAAAATCGTAGATATAGTTAAGGGTGCAATTTTGTCCTCGCTCTCCGAAGAGTTCAACTGAAAAACTGCGCAAATGTCTCTGACTTTGCGCATTTTTTTGCCTTAGAAATTGTAAACGTGACAAAAGTCTCCTGACTTTTTTCTTTTGCATAATGATAAATAACAGGTTAAATCCGATATTTTTGCCCGAAAAGAAAAAAATGAAAGAAGGGTATGTAATTAGAGATCAAAAACTGCACGATTCTGAAAGTTTTCAAAATTGTGCAGTTTTACGGGCTATAAAGGGCGATAAAAATTTGTTTTAGGCTATTGAACAAGCATTTTTATTTTCTTTAACCAAAGGCTTAAGCCCAAGATTTTGAAACATCTGCATATCTTCAGAAAGTCCTGGATTTGGTGTTACCAATAAAGTTTCGCGTTCTCCTGTAAAAATAGAATTAGCACCAGCCATAAAACACCAAGCTTGTTCTTCTTCGGTCATTTCGATACGTCCAGCGCTTAAACGAACAATAGAAGCAGGCATAACAATACGCGCTGTAGCTATCATTCGAACCATATCCCAAATAGGTACTTTTGGATTGTTTTCTAGTGGCGTTCCTTTTACTCTGGCCAAGGCATTTACAGGAACAGATTCTGGATGAACAGGCATTGTCGCTAAAGTTAAGAGCATAGAAACTCTATCGGCATTAGATTCTCCAAGACCAATAATTCCGCCCGAGCAAACTGTGATTCCTGCTTTTCTAACGTTATTGATAGTGTCAAGACGTTGGTCAAACTTACGCGTGCTGATTATTTCATCATAATAACTTTCAGATGTATCCAAATTATGGTTGTAAGCATACAAACCTGCTTCTTGAAGACGTACAGCTTGTTCTTCGGTAAGCATTCCGAGTGTGCAGCAAACTTCCAAACCAAGATCGTTTACACCTTTTACCATTTCAATAACACGGTCAAAATCTTTGTTATCACGAACTTCGCGCCAAGCGGCAGCCATACAAAAACGAGAAGAACCACCATCTTTTGCTTTTTGCGCATGTTCTAATACTTTTTCTGTCGGAAGAAGCGCCTGAACTTTGATATCCGTATGATAACGCGCTGCTTGTCCGCAATATGAACAGTCTTCTGGACAACCGCCTGTTTTTATAGAAAGTAATGTGCTAACCTGTATTTCTGAAGGTTTATGAAACTCTCTATGTACAGTAGCAGCCTGATAAACCAATTCTAACAAAGGCTGATCGTAAATTGCTTGAATTTCTTCTTTTTTCCAGTCGTGTCTAATTTGAGTGTTCATTTATTTTGATATGCTTTTAATGATTTTTTGTCAAATGTATCATTTTACTGTATCATCAAAATGTACCACTTTTTATATTTTGGGTAGACCGGTTAGAATATCAAATATTTTAAACAGGAAGATTTTTCTCAAAAGCAGAACCAAAAGAGAAAAAAGAATCGGTGCTTCCTACGCCTTCAATCTGATGCACTTGTTCGTAAAGAATTTTACGGAGTTCTTCGTTATTTGCAGCTACTATTTTTATGAATAAAGCATATTTTCCCGATACCCAATGGCATTCTATTACTTCAGGTATTTCCTTAAGTTTTTCGGCAATGGAGTAGGAAAAACGAGCCTCTTTTGTAACAATTCCTGTATAGGTAATGGTTTCAAAGCCAAGTTCTTTTGGATTTAATTTTACAGAAAAGCTATTAATTACTCCTGCTTCTTGCAGTTTTTTGACTCTTAGATGCACCAGCGAATTTGAAATATTTAATTCTTTAGCCAAATCTGAAAATGGTATTCTTGCATTCTCACTAAGTTTTTGTATGATTTCTCGATCTAAATAGTCAGTATTTTCATTCTTCTTGACCTTTGCCATAAGTGCTCTTTAATTGATGATTCTATTATTTTGACAATTCTTTTGTTAAAAATGGTTTTTAAAGTGTCAAAATTACAAAAAATAACATAACAAATGTCTAATTGTAAATAATCGTATTGTTATACTGTTATAATAACAGTTATATATATAGATTTGTGTCATAATAACACTATTTTAACTTAACTACAAAATGAATAAAGATCAACTACTTACAAAGCTGTGGGAGCAATATGTTGAAATTACTCCGTCGGCATTAAAAATTCATGAACTCCTGGAAGACAAGGGAGAAGAAATTAAAAATGATCATATCGCAATTCGTACTTTCAATGATAAGCGTGTGAATATCCAAGTTTTAGAAAAGCCGTTTCTGAATGTTGGTTACGAGGCAAAAGGAGAGTATCATTTTGAAACTAAAAAGCTTTTTGCAAAACATTACGAGCATGCAACTGATAAAGACGCACCAAGAATTTTTATTTCTGAATTGGAATTAGAAAAATGTTCTGCAGAATTACAGGCTACAGTGGCTAATTTACTAGACAGCTGTGATCAGAATGCGTTCAATAATCCAGAATTGGTTTTAAGCGGATCTGTTTGGAACGGAAATTCACAGGCGGTTTACAAATCATTATTAGAAGAGTCTGAATATGCGGCTTGGATGTATGTGTATGGTTTTAGAGCCAATCACTTTACAATCAATACCAATGCTTTAAAAGGATTTAAAACTTTAGAAGAATTGAATAATTTCTTAGAATCTAGCGGATGGGAACTGAATGCATCTGGAGGAAAAATTAAAGGAACTCCAGAACAGCTTTTGGAGCAATCAAGCACATTGGCAGATTTATACGATATTGATTTCGAAGAAGGAACGTTAAAAGTGCCGTCATGTTATTATGAATTTGCATTGCGTTATCCGATGGCAAACGGAGAATTATATCAAGGTTTTGTGGCTTCATCAGCAGATAAAATATTTGAAAGCACCGATGTAAAGCTTCAAAAAACGTTATAATATTCATTTAGTATAAAAAGAACAATTAAAAGTCACAATGACGAATACAGAATTGCAGTTTGGTATAAAAGAAGCTTTAGAGCAGCTAAATATAAAAGAAGTTAATAATGGAACTTGGACAGGGCTTAATAATTTTTCTGATGGGGAAATTTTAGAAAGCTACTCGCCCGTAGATGGAAAATTAATCGGAAAGGTTAAAACATCAAGTACAGCTGATTATGAAAAAGTAATGGAATCGGCTACTGATGCTTTTAAACAGTTTAGATTAATGCCAGCGCCTCAGCGTGGAGAAATCGTGCGTCAGTTTGGAGAAAAATTGCGCAAAAATAAAGAAGCTTTAGGGAAACTGGTTTCTTATGAAATGGGAAAATCACTTCAGGAAGGTTATGGTGAAGTTCAGGAAATGATTGATATCTGTGATTTTGCAGTTGGACTTTCGCGCCAGCTTCACGGATTGACAATGCATTCAGAAAGGCCAGGACATAGAATGTATGAGCAGTACCATTCTCTTGGAGTTGTCGGGATTATTTCGGCATTTAATTTTCCAGTGGCTGTTTGGGCTTGGAATACCGCTCTAGCTTGGATTTGTGGCGATGTCTGTGTTTGGAAACCTTCAGAAAAAACACCTCTTTGTGCAGTTGCTTGCCAGAATATTGTGGCAGAGGTTATAAAAGAAAACAATTTGCCTGAAGGAATTTCGTGCTTGATTACAGGAGATTATAAAATTGGTGAATTGCTAACCAACGATAAACGAATTCCGTTAATCTCGGCTACTGGTTCTACGCGAATGGGTAAAATTGTAGCGCAGGTAGTTGCAGGACGTTTTGGTAAATCGTTACTAGAATTAGGTGGCAACAACGCCATTATCGTGACGCCAGATGCAGATATTAAGATGACCGTTATCGGTGCTGTTTTTGGTGCTGTTGGTACGGCAGGACAAAGATGTACTTCTACACGCCGTTTAATCATTCATGAAAGCATTTACGAAAAAGTTAAAGAAGCTCTGGTTTCTGCTTACGGACAATTGCGCATCGGGAATCCTTTAGACGAAAAAAATCATGTAGGTCCTCTTATCGACAAGCAGGCAGTTGAATTGTATAATGATGCTTTGAAAAAAGTGGTAGAGCAAGGTGGCAAAATTTTGGTTGATGGCGGAGTACTTTCTGGTGATGGATATGAAAGTGGCTGCTATGTAAAACCAGCAATTGCAGAGGCTGATAATTCTTTTGAGATTGTACAGCACGAAACTTTTGCCCCTGTCTTATACTTAATAAAATATTCGGGAACTGTTGAAGCGGCAATTGAGATGCAAAATGGTGTAATGCAAGGACTTTCTTCTGCAATTATGACAAATAATTTAAGAGAAGCCGAATTATTCCTGTCTGTTACAGGTTCTGATTGTGGTATTGCAAATGTAAACATAGGAACCTCTGGTGCTGAAATTGGAGGTGCTTTTGGTGGTGAAAAAGAAACTGGTGGTGGCCGGGAATCTGGATCTGATGCCTGGAAAATTTACATGAGAAGGCAAACCAATACAATCAATTATACTACAAGTTTGCCGTTAGCACAAGGAATAAAATTTGACTTGTAAACTCTTTAGAGCCAGCTAAAGCTTAACAAAAAATATCAACGAGAATACTGCATTTTGTTTGATAATGTTTTTTAAGGCATTATCGAACAAGATGTATACACATGCAATACAAAAACTAAAAAATTAAAAACCTAAAAAATTACTAACTTAAACCATTACCAAGATGAACAAAAAACTAATTAGGGTAATTTACTTTATTCCTCTGCTGTTATGCTTGTGGCTGCCAAACATCAGTTTTGCACAAGCACAAAAAACAATTTCAGGAAAAGTGACGGATGACAAGAATAATACGCTGCCTGGCGTAAGTATTTCGATCAAAGATTCTAAATACAATGCTGGGACAGATATTGATGGAAACTATACCTTAGTGTATCCATCGACGTTGGAGAATCCGATTATTGTTTTTTCTTATGTAGGATTTATTTCCATAAGTGAGAGTATAAATAATCGTTCAGAACTTAATGTATCTATGCAGGAAGAAACCAATAAATTGAATGAAGTAGTTATTATTGGTTATGGTTCTCAAAAGAAGAGTAATGTTACGGGAGCTATTTCTACAGTTAAAAAGGAAAGCCTTGAAACTCGTGCTACAACAAGTCCATCTGAAGCACTTCAGGGCTTAGTTGCTGGGGTCAATGTGCAAAAAAGCGGCGGTGTTGCAGGTGCTTCTGTAAGTGTGAAAATTCGTGGAGTAAATACCTTTGGAGCAACAGAACCACTTTATATCATTGACGGTTTTCAAGGTTCTATTAACACTATAAATCCAACCAATATAGAATCTATGGAGGTTCTTAAAGATGGTGCCGCAGCTGCAATTTACGGATCTGTTGCTGCAAATGGTGTAATTATCGTAACGACTAAAAATGGACAGAAAGAAGGCGTAAAAGTAGATTTCAGTTCTTTTTTGAGCATTACAAATCCATCAAAAACATTAGATATGTTAGATGCTGATGGTTATCGTACGGTCAATAAAAGAATGTATGATGAGTATAATAAATATGCAACTTCACCAAAACCTCTTCCAGCTTATATTACAGCACCATCAGATGTAAATACAGATTGGCAGGACGAAGTTTTCCGTTCTGGTTTTACACAAAATTATGGTTTAGGAATTCAGGGAAGACAGGGAGATTTTAAATTTGCACTATACGGAAATTACGTAAAGCAAAAAGGTATTGTAATTGATAATGAATTTGGACAGCAAACAGGTAGCGCTAGAATCAGTTTCAAAAAATCAATTTTTGATATTGATGGAAAAATGGCCTACATGGGAACGCAAAATGCATTGCCAAATTTTCAGTTGAAAGAAGTATATACCATGGCTCCTTTGGTTCCTGTTTATGACGATACAGAGGAATACGGTTACGGATTAGCAAATAAAAATGGTTTGCCAGCAGGAACAAACCCAGTTGCTGAAGAGCATTTTAGAAAAAGCAATGATATCGGACAAGATATCACGGCAAATATTTCGGCAACAGCAAATATTGCGCCTTGGTTAAAATACAAACTGGCTTATTCTTACCGTGTAAAAAACAACCAACAGACTGCACATTTCCCTCCATATATTGCAAATCCAAAAGAGGTGCATCTTTATCCAATGCAGACAGAGTTGAGAACAACTTGGAATGAGCAAATCTTAGACAATATTATTACTATTGATAAAACTTTCGGAAAACATGTTTTTGGTTTAATGTTGGGTAATACTTTTAACAGTCAGGCATCAAACTGGAATCAGGTTAGTGTTGAAGGTAAAACAACAGATTATACTGTAGAAAATGGACAGTTGGTTTCTATCGATCGTCCATCAGGATTTCTTGATCCTGGTTTTGAAACAATTGGTGCTGGAAGAGGAGGAACCTATTCTGCTGACGGCTCAAAATTTGAATACAACAGAGTATCTTTCTTTAGCAGGTTAAACTACTCTTACAATGATCGTTACCTGCTTCAGGTGACAGTTAGAAAAGATGGTTCTTCTAAGTTTGGAGAAGATAGCCGTTGGGGAACTTTCCCATCTATTGCTTTGGGATGGAAAATCGAACAAGAAGATTTCTTCCCTAAAGATATGATTCTTTCTACTTTAAAATTGCGAGCAAGCTGGGGACAATTGGGTAACGAAGCGGCTTTAGGATATTATTCTGCAAATACGCTGATCAAAACAGGTAATTCTTTAGGAAACGGTTATGTTCAGGGTGTAGGAAGCAATCCTTGGCCAGGTAGTATTGCAACAGCATTAGAAAATAGAAATCTGCAATGGGAAACTACAGATTCTAAAAATATCGGTTTAGATTATACGCTTTTGAATGGAAAAATTAGCGGATCTATGAACTACTACTATAATGTAACAGACAATTTATTGATTACAAAAAAACTAGCTCCATCTGCCGGAATCGATGATCCCGTTCTTAACGTAGGTAAAATTAGCAATAGAGGATTTGAGTTTGAAGTAAATTACCGAGATCAGGTTAATGAGTTTAAATACAACGCAGGATTGAATCTTACGACGCTTAAAAACAAAGTAGAAGAATTGGCTAATGACGGACAAACTATTTATGGAGAAGGATTAAAATACGGAGATGAACACTTTCCGACACAAGCTCGTGTAGGAAGCCCAATAAGCGGATTCTATTTATACAAAACAGATGGTATTTTCCAATCAGCTGAAGAAGTGGCGGCTCACAATAAAAATGGTGTTTTATTACAGCCAAACGCGCAGCCTGGAGATATTCGCTTTAAAGACTTGAATGGAGATGGTGTTATAGATGAAAATGATAAAGCTTATGCTGGAACAGGATTACCAAAATTGGAAGTAAACCTTAGTTTAGGTGCAAGTTATAAAGGATTTGATTTTTCTGCATTGATTGGAAGCGGATGGGGAAATAAATTATATAACGGAAACAGATATTTCTATGAGTCTATGAATGCTGGAACTAACATGTTAGCTTCTACATTAAACTCATGGACACCAGAAAACCACAGTAATATTCCGCGTGCAGTATTGCAAGATCCAAACGGAAACAGCCGTGAATCAGACCGTTTTCTTGAAAGCGGAGATTTTATCAGAATGCGCCAATTGCAATTTGGCTATACTATTCCAAACAAAATGTTAGGTAAAGCAAAAATCGACAAACTTAGATTTTATGTAAGTGCCGAAAACTTGTTTACTATCACTAATTATTCAGGAATTGATCCAGAATTCTCGCGTAATTCGGTAGTTAACACAGGTGTTGACCGTTTTGTTTATCCATTTACAAGATCATTTGTTTCTGGAGTTCAGTATATATTTTAATTCTATTTAATAAGACATTATCATGAAAAAGATATTTTTAATAGTATCCGCTATAGGTTTATTCACTTTTGCAAGCTGTGATGACTACTTGGATAAACAATCTCCAGATGAACTTACATCAGATAATTTTTGGAGGAATAAAGCTGATGCCGAATCGGCTTTGGCGTCAACTTACTCACAATTAGAATGCGCTGTTGATGAATGGGCTTTCGCCGAAGTAAAATGGCCAGTTGAAGCGTATCGCGAAGACATAAACGAATTAGGAAGCGATGCATTAAACTACCAAAACTGGGTTGAACTTTCTACTTTTACTTACACAAACGGAAACAGCCAGTTTACTAGTTATTGGAGAATTAACTATAGAGGAATTAGTAATGCCAATCAGGTTATTGATAAATTGCCGCAGGTTCCTGCATCAAAAATAAGCGATGAAGACCGTAAGCAAATCGAAGCAGAAGCTCGTTTTTTACGTGCCTATTATCACATGAAATTGATTTTGAACTGGGATAAAATTTATATCAGAAATAAATATGTTATAAAAGAAAGTGATTTAAACATTCCGTTGTCAAGTCGTGCAGAAGCTTGGGATTTTATTACGAGCGAATTTAAAGCTGTAGCAGCTATTTTGCCTGCAAAACAATCTGCAGATAAAACAGGACGTGCAACAAGCGGCGCTGCGAACAGTTATTTAGGATTTGCGTATTTGACAAGATCTTATGAAGAAACAGCTCAAAAACAAGCTTTCTTGAATGAAGCGCTTACCGCATTTAGCAAAGTGCAAGGATACGAGCTGGTTAAAGATTATGTTTCTATGTTTGACGGAACAATGAAAAACACTAAAGAATCGATTTTTGAACTTCAGTTTTCAGAAACTACAGCAAACGGAGCGTTCTACCGCAATGCACTTCACTACTGGATGGCAGCAGCTGAGCTTGGTGGATGGGATGAAATTCTTCCAAGCCCAATGCTTGTAAATGAATTCAAAAAAGAAGGAAAAATTGCGACAACAGGAAACTACGATTCACGTTTATACAGCACGATTTTCTTCAAAGATCCATATTTTAATGATGCTGATAATCCATTGGTATTAGGAACAACTTACGATGATAAATTTGGAGATACAGACAAACCAGTTTACCGCAAGTTTATTCCAAGCACACAGGAAAAAATGGATCAGGAATTTACAGCAATCAATATTCCTTTAATGCGTTACTCAAATGTATTATTGATGCAGGCTGAAGCTCTAAATGAATTAGGACGCCCAGGAGAAGCAATTCCGTACATTAACAAAGTTCGCGCTAGAGCAGATATGCCAGCAATGACAGGAACAAGTGGTGCTGAAGTAAAAGCGCAAATCGAACACGAAAGAATTTTAGAATTCCCTCTTGAAAATTTCCGTTTTTACGATTTACGCCGTTGGGGCAAAACAAAAGAAGCTCTTGATGCTGTTGGACGCACAGGTTTTGACGCAGCAAAGAATAACTTTTACCCAATTCCATTGACAGAATTGCAAACGAATTAATTCTCTCAAAATGATTTAAATATTTAAAAAGAATAGCCTATATTTCTTGGCTATTCTTTTTATCTAAAGATATTGGTCTTCTCAGTAAAATGAGCTGACCTATAGCTATATAACAACACAACACAAAAATGACACAACATGAGCAAAAAGAAAATACTTTTTATTCTTTCATCCCTCTTTCTAATACAATCAGGTTGGTCTCAAAAAAGCTTTCCAAATTTAGAATCTGCTAAAAATAGCATCAATTATAAAGGAAATCCAGCAAACGCAACCGACAGAAAACCATTAGCGTTCTCTGATAAAGGAGCTTGGTTTGCATTTGGATTTTTAGAAGGTTCAAATGTTCAAGCAGGATTTTCAGGACCTTTTTTGATGACAGAACAAAACGGAGTATGGTTAAGTCCATCATTTGTTTCGCTTGAACTAAAAGACGAAAACAAACAGGAAGTAATCAACTGGAAAAGTTCATTGGTTTCGCAAAACAGTTTCAACAGCCATTTAGAACAGCAGTTTAAAAATGACAAATTAGAAGTAAAACAGCAATTGGTATTTTTATCAGGCCATTCGGCTTTGCAAAAAACAAGTATTACAAACAAAAGCACAAGATCAATCACTATTTTTCCTTCGTATAATGCGTCTCTTTTTTTAGATGATTTGCAATTATCTAATGAAAAAAACACTTTAAAAATTGTTTCTGCAAAAAGCACTGCTATAGGATATATTCAGTTTTTAAAATCAAATCATGGAATTGAAATTACGAAACAAGGATTCAAAGCACAGACAGAAAAATTGGTTTTAAAACCAAATGAAACCAAAGAAATTATAGTTTCTCAAAGTTTTATTTTTCCACAGTATTCTTGGAAAACAGAAAATGAAACGATACAAAAAACGGTATTTACTACACTGTTAAACAACACACAAAAAGAAAAAGAAAAACTGTTGGCAAACCTTATTGCCAAAAAGAAAAGCATTTATAAAGATGAGATCTATTCAGATTTTGCGGCAAAATTGGTATTGACTTTACAAAACAATACAAGAATTGCAGCAGAAGGATTAAAACATGGAGGCCTTTTTCCGAGTTACAATTACGAATGGTTTCACGGTTTTTGGGCTTGGGACAGCTGGAAACATGCCGTCGCAGTAGCTAATTATGATACCGAATTAGCCAAAAATCAAATGCGTGCTTTGTTCGATTATCAAGATCCAAATGGTTTTATTCCAGATTGCATTTACAGAAATAATCTTCTTGAAGAAAACAATTATAGAAATACAAAAGCACCGCTTGCGGCTTGGGCAATCTGGAAGATTTATGAAAAAACGAAAGATGCTGATTTCATAAAAGAGTTTTATCCAAAGCTTACATTATATCACAACTGGTGGTACAAAGAGCGTGATCACGACCAAGACGGATTATGTGAATTTGGTTCGACAGATGGAACTGTAATTGCAGCAAAATGGGAAAGCGGAATGGATAATGCCGTTCGTTTTGATGATAGTAAAATCTTGAAAAATGGCGAAAAAGCGTATTCGTTAGATCAGGAAAGCGTTGATTTAAATTCATTTTTATTTGCAGAGAAAAATTATTTGAGCAAAATGGCAACAGTTTTAAAATTGACTGATGAAGCAAAAAAATGGAAAGACGAAAGTGATGCATTAAAACTGAAAATTCAGAAGCAATTTTGGGATGAAGCGACAGGCTGGTTTTATGATACGACAATTGATGGCAAAACAATGATAAAAGCAATGGGATGCGAAGGATATTGTCCGATTTGGGCAGAAGTTGCTACTGCAGAACAAGCCAAATCAGCAAAAAACAATATGATTGATCCAGCTAGTCTGAACACTTTTGTGCCTTTGCCAACATTAGCTGCAAATCACCCAAAGTTTAAACCTGATAACGGATATTGGAGAGGACCAATTTGGCTTGACCAAAGTTATTTTGGTATTAACGGATTGGAAAAATACGGGTATGCAAAAGAAGCAAATGAACTAGCGCATAAACTGATGCATAATGCTGAAGGTGCTTTAGATAAAGGAACTACCATAAGAGAAAACTATCAGCCTGTAACTGGTAAAGGATTAGAAGCTTTTAACTTCAGCTGGTCGGCTTCACATTATTTAATGCTACTTTTAGAAGATAAATAATAAAAAGTCAAGATTTAAACATATAGAAACATAGATCGGTAGATTTGCAATAGGAACGTTAAAAGACGTTTCACTTTTCTAAAGCAAACATAGCTATGTGTTAGAAACTAGTTTCTTTCATCTATCTTTTTTTAGAAATAAAAACTATGTGTCTATGTGTTTAATTTAACTTAATAAATAACAACAACTAACTATGTTTAACCACAATATATCTTTCACAAAAATAATAACGGCAGGATTGCTTATTGCAGGCTGCTATTCAACACCAGTTTTTGCCCAAAGCAAGAAAAGTACAACTACAGAGAATAAAGATCCGCAGCGATTTTTTTCAAAGCCTGATTTAATGCAGATTGGAGTATATTATTATCCAGAGCAATGGCCAAGAGAACAATGGGAGCGCGATTTAAAAAACATTAAAAAACTAGGTTTTGAGTTTACGCATTTTGCTGAATTTGCATGGACTTTTTTGGAGCCTGAAGAAGGAAAATATGATTTTAAATGGCTGGACGACGCATTGGCTATTGCCGAAAAACAAGGTTTGAAAGTAATCATGTGCACGCCAACGCCAACTCCGCCAGCATGGATGGGAGAAAAGTATCCTGAAATCTATCTGGTTGATGCAAGCGGACGAAGAAGAGAACACGGTAACAGAGCCAACCAGTCTGTGTCTAATGAAAAATATAGAGAATTTGTTGCTAAAATTGTTACTGAATTAGGAAAAAGATACGGTAATAACAAAAATGTAATTGGCTGGCAGGTTGATAACGAACCAGGAGCGCCAGACGATTTTAGTCCATCAGCACAAAAAGGATTTCAGAAATGGCTTAAAGCGAAATACGGGACAATCGAAAAATTAAATGCGGAGTGGGTAGCGAGTTTCTGGAGCATCAGATACAATAATTTTGAACAGATTGCGATTCCAAATGCAGAGATTTATTTTGAAGACAAACTAAGTCCGCATGCTATATTAGATTTCAAAAGATACACAGCAGATTCTCAAGCTGAGTATTTGAATTTGCAAGCTGAAATACTTAGAAAGCATATCGATCCAAAACAATGGATTACGACAAATTATACCAATGTGGTTTATGGTGCTGATCCAAGGAAAACAGATAAAATGGATTTTGCAACCTATACCATGTATCCTGTAAGCGGAAGAAATCAATTAGGAGGACAAAATTTCAGAATGGGACACCCTAATAAAATTTCGGAAGCCAATGATTATTATAGATCTATAAATGGCGTTACGGGCGTAATGGAAATGCAGCCTGGACAAGTAAACTGGGCAAGCATTAATCCGCAGTTATTGCCAGGAACAGTTCACATGTGGATTTCTCAGGCTTTCGGTGGAGGCTGTTCTTTTACTTGTACGTACAGATATAGACATCCGCTAGGAAGCAGCGAAATGTATCATGACGGAATTGTGGGAACAGACGGAGTCACTTTGACAACAGGAGGAAAAGAGTTTGTACAATCTATTGAAGACATGAAACTGCTTCGTAAAGAATACAATCCAAAAGCGGTAATTCCGCAGGAAATTGCGAAAAGAAAGACAGGATTTTTATGGAGTCACGAGAATCTGTGGGATTTGGAAAACCAAAAACAAACAGAATTCTGGAGTACTTGGAGACATAGAAATACCTATACTTCAGCAGTAAAATCAACTGGTGCGCCAATGGATTTTATTACAGAAGAAAGCGATTTTTCGGCTTATCCGTTTATTGTTGCTCCAGCGTATCAGTTAGTTGATCAAAAACTGGTAGAGAAATGGACAAAATATGTTGAAAATGGTGGAAATTTAATTCTTTCGTGCCGTACAGGGCAGAAAGATAAAAACGGTCATTTCTTCGAAGCAAATTGGAGCGGACCAATTGTACCTTTAATCGGAGCAGACGTTGAGTTTTTTGATATGTTGGTTGAAGATGTAAACGGAACCATAACTGCTGGAAACAATACCTATAAATGGAATGTTTGGGCAGATGTTTTAAATCCGAAACAAGGAACTGAAGTTTTGGCTTCGTATGCCGATCAGTTTTACAAAGGCAAAGCGGCTGCGATTACCAGAAAACTTGGAAAAGGAACCGTTACGTATATTGGAGCCGAAAGTAAAGATGGGAATCTAGAGAGACAAGTAGTAAGAACGGTATACGAACGTGCAAAAGTTGCTATTGAAGATTTACCAAAAGGCGTTTATGTAGAATGGCGTGATGGTTTCTTTGTTGGTGTAAATTATACTAATGAAACTGTAAATCTGCCAATTCCCGCAGGAAGTAAAATATTAATGGGCAAAAATCCATTAGAACCTGCTCAGGCTGTTATTTGGAAATAAAAATTTGCCACGAATTACACCAATTTACACGAATTATAAATCTTCCTACAAGGTTTTTAAAACCTTGCAGGATAATCTTTAAAAAGAAAAAATTCGTGTAAATTGGTGTAATTCGTGGCTAAAAGAAAATATGAAACATTTTAATAGAATACAATGATTTTTTCAGAAACAGTTATTCAGGATTTAGTAAAAGAACATTACGGTTTAAATGTAATCGTAAAAGCATTAAATGGATATGATGAATTGAATTTTCTTTTATCTGATGATAAGAATGAAAAGTACATTCTAAAAGTATCAAATGAGAGCCATTCATTTCCATTTTTAGAAGCGCAGGCTGCCATCATGAGACATCTTGCCAAAAGTGATATTTCTGATTGTTTTCAGCATTTCTGTCTGAATGCAAAAGGGGAGGAGCTGACCCAGATTGTGACAGATTCAAAAACCTATTATATTCGAATTTTAAACTTTCTGGAAGGCACTTTTTGGGTAGATGAAAAGAACAAAAACAGTCAACTGCATTACAACTTGGGTTCATTTTTAGGCAATATGGATAACGCTTTGGCTGATTTCTCTCATCCAGCAATGCATCGCAATTATACTTGGGATATTAGCCGTGCAAGCGAAGCAGGCGATAATTTAAAGTATATTCTAAATCACGAAAGAAGACGTATAGCGGGTTATTTTTTATTGCAGTTTGACACAGAAGTATTACCAGAGTTGCACCGACTAAGACATGCTTATATTCATAATGATGCCAACGATTATAATGTTTTGGTAAAAGACAATCGTATAAGTGGCCTAATTGATTTTGGTGATATGGTGTATACGGCTTTAATCAACAATCTAGCGATTGCTTGTGTCTATGCGATGCTTGATGAAAAAGATCCGTTGGCTGTAGCAGCAAAAATTGTTGAAGGATACCATAATTCGTATGCACTTACCGAACAAGAATTAGATTTATTGTATTATCTCATTGCAGGAAGACTTTGTATTAGTGTGACACAATCTGCTTATAATGCATCATTGGATAGTAACAACGAACATCATTTTGTGACCGAAAAACCAGCTTGGGATTTGTTGTACAAACTGATAAAAATAAACCCTATAAAAGCACAAGATGCGTTTAGAAAAGCATGCGGTTTTGACGGAGTAATCAATACTAATGATTATTCTGAACTTCTTGAAGTTAGAAAAAAGAAAATAGGAAGAAATTTAAGCATTGGCTACAAAGACAAACTTAAAATCGTAAAAGGAGCTTTACAATATTTATACGATGACAAAGGAAGAACTTTTGTTGATTGCGTAAATAATCCATCGCATGTGGGGCATTGCCATCCAGTTGTGGTTAGAAAAATGCAGCATCAAATAGCGACTTTAAATACAAATACCAGATATTTAAATGATGCTATAACCGATTATGCAGAAAAACTAACAGCAACTTTACCCGAAAAACTAAGTGTCTGCTATTTTGTAAACTCTGGAAGCGAGGCCAATGATTTGGCTATTCGTATGAGCCGTCATTTTACCAAACAAAGAGATATTATCGTACTCGATCATGCGTATCACGGGACATCGACCGTAGCAATGGAAATGAGTCCGTATAAATTTGACAGCAAGGGAGGTTCTGGCCAAATGCCGTGGATTCATAAAGCAATTAATCCAGATTTGTATCGTGGTCCTTATAAATATGGAGATGCAGCAGCAGGAGAAAAATATGCTGAAGATGTACAGCGAATTATCGAAAACTTAAAGAAAGAAGATAAAGCGCCAGCAGTTTTCATCTGTGAAACTTTATTGGGAGTTGGAGGTCAGATTCCGTTGCCAGAAAATTATTTGAAAACCGTTTACGACTACGTTCGTGCAGCGGGAGGAGTCTGCATTGCAGATGAAGTTCAGGTTGGTTTTGGAAGAATTGGAGATCATTTCTGGGGCTTCGAATTGCAAAATGTTGTTCCAGATATTGTTGTCTTAGGAAAACCAATTGGTAACGGACATCCGCTTGCAGCTGTAATAGTAACCGAGGAGATTGCAGAAGTTTTCAACAATGGTTTGGAGTACTTCAATACTTTTGGAGGCAATCCTGTTTCTATGGCTACCGGATTGGCTGTTTTAGAGGTAATTCAGGAGGAAGAAATGCAGCAGCATGCTTTGGAAACGGGTAATTATTTGATGAACGGACTAAAAGGTCTAATGGCTAAATATCCTATTATCAGTGATGTTCGAGGACACGGATTATTTATTGGAGCAGAAATGGTAAAAGATAGAACTACCATGGAACCAGCTATTCCTGAAATAGATATTGTAGTCGAAAAACTGAAAGCCAAAGGTTATCTATTAAGTACTGACGGACCTCTTCATAATGTTTTAAAAATAAAACCGCCAATGCCATTTAATAAACAAAATGCTGAGGAAATGGTTGAGTTATTAGACATTGCATTAAGCGAATTATAGATTTTTTTTAACACATAGAAACATAGTTTTTTATTTTGTGAGAAAGACGTTTCACTTAGCATGAATGCACATAGCTGTGCGTTAAGAAACGAGTTTCTTTTTTATTACCTTTTTTAAAGATAAAATCTATGTTTCTATGTGTTAAAACACTATTAAATAATAAATAAAAATGAATAATAATATCCTTCCAAAGATTTCTGCTAAACTTGCAGGTTTAGCAAAGGAATTAGAGGGCAAATTATTTTACGATCATACCGTGCGTCTGCTGTACGCAACAGATGCAAGCGCTTACAAAGAAATGCCTTTGGCAGTAGCTGTTCCGAAATCGAAAGAAGATATTCAAAAAATTATTGCTTTTGCAAAAGAAAACAACAGCAGTATTATTCCTCGTGCGGCTGGAACTTCACTGGCTGGGCAAGTGGTTGGAAACGGAATTGTGGTTGATATTTCGCAAGAGTTTACCAAAATTATTTCGGTAAATCAGGAAGAAAAATCAGTTTGGGTAGAACCAGGAGTTATTCGTGATGAACTGAATCTTCATTTAAAACCTTATAAGCTTTTTTTTGGACCAGAAACTTCTACCAGCAATCGCTGTATGATTGGGGGAATGGTTGGAAATAATGCCTGCGGAGCGAGATCTGTTGTTTATGGATCAACCCGCGAACATGTACTCGAAATAAAAGGTTTTCTGGCAGATGGAAATGAAGTTGTTTTTGGTTCTTTGATTAATGCCGAATTTGTAGATAAATGTAACGGAATTAATGTTGTAAGCGAACTAGAACAAGCAATTTATCTGCAAGCTAAAGAGATATTATCGTCTCAGTACAATAGAAGCTTATTTAACGCCAATTTTCCTAAGAAATCAATTCCGAGAAGAAATACAGGATATGCGCTAGATTTATTGGCAGACAGCAGTCCGTTTAATGATGCTGATGAAAAGTTCAATTTCTGTAAACTAATTGCAGGCTCCGAAGGAACATTGTTTTTTTCTACAGCAATCAAACTAAATCTAGTTGATGCCTTAAAACCGTATTCAGCTTTGGTTTGCGTTCATTTTGAAAGCATTCATGAATCTTTAAAAGCTAATATAGAAGCATTGAAGTTTAATCCAGACAGTGTGGAGTTAATTGACCATTATATTCTGGAATGCACCAAAGAAAATATAGAACAAAGTAAGAATCGTTTTTTTGTAAAAGGCGATCCTCAAGCTATTTTGGCAGTAGAATTTTTGAGAGATTCTCAAGAAGAAATAGACAGCATTGCCAGAGAAATGGAAGCTTTGATGCGTTCGCAAAATCTTGGATATCATTTCCCAATTGTTTATGGTGAAGACACCAATAAAGTTTGGGCATTAAGAAAAGCAGGATTAGGATTATTGTCCAATATTCCGGGTGATGCCAAAGCAGTTGCCGTAATTGAAGACACAGCGGTCGATGTAAATGATTTACCTGATTTTATTGAAGATTTTAATGCAATCCTGAAAGAGAGAAATCTAAACTGTGTGCATTATGCGCATGCCGCTACGGGTGAATTGCATTTGCGCCCCATTATAGATTTAAAAACTCATGAAGGAACGGCACTTTTTAGAACTATTGCAACCGATATTGCGCATTTGGTAAAAAAATACAAAGGTTCGTTGAGCGGTGAACATGGAGACGGAAGACTTAGAGGAGAATTTATTCCGCTAATGTTGGGAGATGAAATTTATCAGTTATTTGTTCAGGTGAAAAAGGTTTGGGATCCTTGGGGTGTTTTTAATCCTGGGAAAATTGTGAATACGCCTCCTATGGATACGAGTCTGCGTTACACGGCAGGACAAGATACGCCGATGCCTGAAACTTATTTTGATTTTTCGGAACATAACGGAATTCTTCGTGCCGCAGAAATGTGCAACGGTTCTGGTGACTGCAGAAAAACAGAGAAAAGTGGTGGTACAATGTGTCCGAGTTATATGGCTACTCGAGACGAAAAACATACAACTCGAGCGCGTGCCAATATGCTGAGAGAAACCATTACGAATTCAGCAAAAGCAAATAGGTTTGATGATGAAAACTTACTTGAGGTTTTAGATTTGTGCCTAAGCTGTAAAGGCTGTAAGTCAGAATGCCCTTCAAACGTAGATATGGCAAAACTGAAAGCAGAAACTTTACAGCAATATCATGATAAAAACGGTGTAAAATTTAGATCAAAACTGATTGGAAATACGCCAAAAATAAATCAGTTGTTTGCTTCAGCTCCGTGGCTATATAATTTATCTACGAAAGGAATTCTCGGAAATTGGATTAAGAAAAGCACTGGTTTTGCTGTAGAAAGACAATTGCCTTTAATGCACAAAATTACTTTTGCAAAATGGATAAAAAACTATAGTCAAACAGGTGATTTTAGAAACGGAAATGTGTATTTGTATAATGACGAGTTTCTGAATTATTATGATGTCGAAATAGGACAGACGGCTGTCAAACTTTTAAATAGATTAGGTTATAAAGTTTTAGTTCCTAAAATTGGAATCAGCGGAAGAACATATCTCTCAAAAGGAATGTTGAAAGAGGCGCGAGAAATTGCTGAACAGAATATCAAAGATTTTGAGAATGCGATTCCAAATGATGGTCTTTTGATCGGAATTGAACCTTCGGCAATACTTTCATTTCGTGATGAATATCCTGATTTGTGCCGTGGAGATTTAAAAGAAAAAGCAAAAAGAATTGCAGGTAAAACTTTTCTAATAGAAGAATTTCTAGCACAAGAATTGGATGCAGGAAGAATTGCATGCGATAGTTTTACAGATCAAACAGAAAGAGTGCGAATGCATGGACACTGTTTTCAAAAAAGTTTATCGTCTTTAGTTCCGCTTAAAAAGATACTTTCATTGCCAAAGAATTATACAGTTTTAAATATTCCAAGTGGGTGTTGTGGTATGGCAGGTTCGTTTGGCTATGAAAAAGAGCATTATGATATTTCTATGAAAATTGGAGAATTGGTTTTGTTCCCTACAATTAGGGCAGAAGAAGAAATTACGTTAATCGCTGCGCCTGGAACAAGCTGTAGGCATCAGATTGCTGATGGCACAGGACGAAAAGCACAGCATCCGGTAGAAATATTGTTTAAGGCTTTGAAATAGAGATTGGTTTATCTCAAACATTACTGTTGCAGATATGCTGGGCGTAGACGCACTGCGGTGCGTCTCTACAGATATGCTTTGTGTTTAAAATATATTTTGATTTTTTTTTGAATTCAAAATACAGAAATTATTATCGTTCCAATATTCCGTAGAGGCACACTGCAGTGCGTCTCACGCGCGTTTGTCCTCAAAGATTTTCCTGTTGTAGATATACTGGGCGTAGACGCACTGCGGTGCGTCTCTACAGATATGCTTTGTGGATAAATTAATCTGTGTAGATCTGTTTAAATCTGCGAGAGAAAAATTCTATAGGTAAAATTATCTCTCGCAGATCTCGCAGATTTAGCAGATTTTTTTTGTTTAAATGTATTGATAATAACAAGCAAATCTCCTTGAGATACTGGGCGTAGACGCACTGTAGTGCGTCTCTACAGATGCACTTTGTGTATAAATTAATCTGCATTAATTTGTTTAAATCTGCGTGAAAAAAAATGCATAAAAAGACAAGCCTCCAAGTATATTTTGGAGGCTTGTATCAAAAAACAATAATTCAAAAAAAAAATTATAACTTAATATTTATCGTATTGCCATCTTTAATGACCTTATTGATTAAAAGTTTTTTACCGTCAGTTATTTTTAACTTTAGATTTTTGCCAGCTCTTTCAACTGTAATATCAAAATCGTGTTCAAATGCATGAATACGTTTTAGTTTCATAGTAGACCAAGATTTAGGAAGTCGTGGCGTAAAATCGAAACTATGTAAACCTGTTGGGCGAATGCCAAATAATCCTTCTGTAAAAATTCGGCAATACAAACCGCTTTCAGCCGAAAGATGACGTTGATCGCCTTCTGGATAGGCTTCTACAGGATAAGGAACGTGATCACCCAATAAGCGTCGATCAGAATAGTAATGCAAGAAATCAAGCGCTTTATCTGTTTCGCCAGCAGCAAGAACTCCTCTTAAAGCATACAAAGTAGAACGATCCCAGAATATTTTATCGCCAGCAACACTTGCAAGACCATCTTTAGTCCATAATCTAGGAGAGAATAAAGCATCTATAGTTCCGTCTTTTCGATCGTAAATGCCCATAGTAAGTGGCGTGCAAATCCAAGCTCTTAAAACATCATTTTCTTTGTAATATTTGTAGGTTTCAAAGCCTTCAACTTTAGCTCCAAAATACTTTTCAATAGCTGTTCTTAATTTTTCAGCTTCGGCTTTATATGCTTTCAACTGTGCTTCGTTTTTTTCTAAAACTTTGCCTAGGTAAACAGCAGAATTTAAAGCATCATAATATAAAGAAGAAGTATTCAAATTGGCTTTTCCTGCAGGAAGGCGTCCTTCTAGCTCATCAGAATCTGAAGCCACTGCGCCGTCAGCATTTATTTTTCTATGGCAATATTCTAAGCACCATTCAATTAATGGCCATAATTGTTTTGCTTCGTCTGCATTTCCTCTCGAAAGTGCGTAACGAGCAGCTCCATAAGCAATCATAGCGCCATCTCCGCGATCTCCCGCGCCTGCCCAAATATCTGTTCCTTCAGCAACAATAGAACTCGGAATAGGTTTGTAGTCTTTGTTCATGAATTTGGCAAACTGAAGATAGGCATTTAACGAAGCTTTATTTCCATATTCGTAACCTAAATATGGAAAAAACGGACCAATATATTCCGCTTGATCATTTGCCCAAATAGCAGCATAATACGATTCTCCGCCAGGACCATGCATTGGACCGCCTTTGGTTTCAAAAATACTTTCTGCTGCTCTGATTTTCGCAAAAGCAAATTCGGTATTCAAAACCTGATCTGGTGTTTCCAAAATCAATTTGCCCCATATTTCGCTAATCAATTCTAAACGTTTGTTTTTCTCCTCTTCGGCATTTACGGCCAGAACTGTTTCATTTGCTTTAACGCCTGTATAAATAACAGAAAAACTAACCGTTTCATTTGGTTTCAGATTAAAACTTCCATTATTAATAAGATCTGCATGTATCGTATAACTGCCTTCAGTTCCTTTTGCTGGATCTGTAGTGTATACCGCATTTGATTTTGGAATTTCTACAATACAGTTTTTATCAGAACTGTTTTTAATGGTATAGATTTCATTATAAACCGCTAAAGCTGTAGAAGGAAAGAACTGTCTCGTAAGTTCAAGTTTGTCTGTTTTGCTTTTAACCAATAATGTTCCGTTAAGCGTTAAAGAAACTGTTTTTTCTGCAGGAATTGGTTTGTAATTTACAGTCACAAGATCAAAAGCATCCTGCGCAAACTGACGCGTTAAACTCGCATGCGTATTATTCGGAATAGTTCTCAGCATTGGCCAAACCAAACTGCGTGTAGCATGAAATGAACCATCGGCTGCGACACCATATCTCAGAACGCAAGAGATTCTTTTACCGCTCATTTCAATATGATCATCATGCGGAATTGTACTGTTTATTTGCCAAGAAATGGAACCGTCGGTATTAATCTGCCAACGTTGGTCGTTTTGCGAGAATGCTGTATTTGTAATAAAGCAGAATGCAATAAGTACAAATAAAATAGGTTTAAGTTTTTTTCTAGAAGATATCTTCATAGCGTTTAATTTTAAATTGTGTCCATTGTATTAGTAGTACATTGGACGAGTTGTTTTAGCGAAAGGCTGCCGTTATTTTTTGTCCAGGATTCACACGAATTGTAATAGCAGTGTAGGGATTTCCCTTGTTGTCCTTTTCATGAATTACGGCAGCTTTTTTATCATTTATAAAAATGGAATTATAATTTCCAGTAAACATAGCTTTCCATTCTATAAAATTTTCGCCTTTGTTGTGTAGTGTTGTTGTTTGGTTTTTGTGTTGCACAGCTAATGTTGTCTGTAACACGGGTAAATTGTCGACCTCAGAAATGCTATCTTTTTTTCCTCGATTTACTGTTGTTATTGTTTTTTTTGATGCATCTGGCTCTATTCCCATATAGCCGTGTATGATGCCTTCAATTACGCCGTATGAAACTTCTGGATATTCTCTTCTTTTGGTTTCAGGGGCTGTTAAGTGTAAAATGTATTCGTACGCTTTGTCTTCGTAACCATATTTATATAATAAAAAAGGAAGATAAGAGGCGTTTTCTACATTGCTTTTGGAAGAAAGAATGTTCTTAATTGTTTTTTCGGTTCTGTCTGCATTTGTTAAAGCATCAAACCATAATAAAAATAGTTCGCCAAAATCTTTACTGAATTTGCCGTCAGCGGTATAAATGACATTATAAGCCGAAGCATTTTGATCCCACCAGATTTGCTCGATCTGTTCTTGGTATTGTATTGCTTTTTTCTCAAAGAAAGGTGCTTTTTCAAATTGCCCTTTTTCTTTTAAAATAGAAGAATAGGTAAGCAGACCACGATAAATTGCTGCAACCAGATCGACTCCCATTTTTAGACCTGGAATGCCTTCAGAATAAGAAGCCAGTCCACGGCATTTATGAAAATCGTCTTTAATATTGAATGGAGCAGGAGAGTTTACAAATTCAGGTCTTGTCAGTAGAGAATCGGCTTCTAGGACCCAGCGTTCGATATATGCTGTTGATGATTTTTCGAAGAAATTCTCAAACTCAGGATTTTTTATATAACCTTCATCGCCAGTCCATAAATACAATCTCCAGCAGGTAAATATGACATCAAAATTGCTGTTAAGATTGTACCAGAATTCTTTGTCGTTTCTGTAATCTTCGGGAGCAGGTTTTCCATATTTATTGATTTCCCAATAAGAACACCAGTCTTTATTTTCTGAAATGTTTTTAGCAAATAGCGAAAACATGTTTTTATTTTCCTTACTCAACCCAAGGATTTCTGCGCCAATGCTCTGATGCGATACGTCTCTCATGCAAAATGCAGATCGAGAAGGCAGAGCCGCTTCATACCATGGTCCAACAGGATCATTCGAATCTCCTTTATAGTTCAATGCCATACTTTTGGCACGCTCAAAAGCTAGTTGAAGTGCAGCATCTGAAGATTTGAAAGTAACGGTTTCTTGACTAAATGCATTCAAAAAGAAACAGCAATGAGCCAGTAAAACTAAAAAATGATTTTTCATAAAGCTATTTTCGATTTGGATTTTGGTTTGAATACATTTTAAAAGCAAACCCATCGCCCTTAGATGGGTTTGCTTAATTGGTTATAGTTAATTATAACCTGGGTTCTGGGGTAAACCTGTTCTATTAATCTCGTCTCTCGGAATAGGGAGCAGATAGTGTTGTGGTTTGAAAATCCTTTCCTGAACTTTAGAATAGGTGTAAGTTTTAGAACCGTCATTGTTTTTGGTAATAATTACTCCCATTAAAGGTTTATTTTCAGTTTCTTCGGCTATTTTCCAACGACGCACATCGTAGTAGCGGAAACCTTCAAGACATAATTCAACTTGTCTTTCGTTGCGAATTTTATTCTCTAAAGCTGTTCCAGTTAAACCTGTCAAAGGATTTGTAATTCCTGCGCGTTGTCTTAATAAATTTAAATATTGAATAGCAGTTCCTTCATGCCCCAATTTAAATTCCGATTCAGCATAGTTCAAATAGATTTCTCCTAAACGAGAAATAATCCAAGCTTTATTAGTCTGCGTTTCATTATTGTAATTGTACGTTGTATCGCAATATTTACGGAAAGTATAACGCGTTTTACTAGCGTTCCAAGTATCCCATCCTTGAGGAGAATCTAAACCTCCTTCGTAGAATTCAGCTTTATTTGAACTTCCTGCATCGTAACGATCTTGAAAGAATTCAGGTTTTCCGTAAGCGCGTCCATCATAAACAATATTTTTATAAAAACGTGGATCTCTGTTCACATAAGGTTTCTGAGGATCATAACCAGATGTTGGATCTGTAATGTCTTTTCCGTCAGCTGTTCCGTAAGCATCAATATGACTTTGGCTTGGAGCAAAATTTGCCCATCCGTGAAAACCGCTTGGCGAATTAAACATTTCTACACCATTAAAAGCACTCCATTGAGGGTCTTTACTAGACAAACGAGAGAAGATAACTTCTGAATTGTTTGTAGTAAAAAGGTCTTCATATTTTTTGTCGTAAAGCGAGTACATATTTAAATCCATAACCGCTTTTGCTGCGTCTGATGCTTTTTTCCATTTTGTCAAATCATTAGATGGATTCCATTGCGGACTTGCTGCATAAAGCAATGTTCTAGATTTTATAGCAAGAGCAGCACCTTTTGTAACTCTTCCAAAATCTTTAGGTGTTAAAGGAAGCAATTCGGCCGCTTTGTCTAATTCACCCACAATAAAATCAACGCATTGGTCATAAGAACTGCGGTCTACTTTAAAGTCACTATTTAATTCAAAAGGTTTAGTAACAAGCGGAACTCCTCCGTAATCGCTAATTAATTTAAAGTATGCATACGCTCTTAAGAAAAGCACTTCGCCTTTTAATCTGTTTCTCCAAGCGTCGTCTCCAGGCACGTTATCAATTCGGGACAAAAAGATATTACAGTTTTGGATTGTAGCATAAGTAGGCTTCCAAGTATTGAAATCTCCTGCGTTGTCTGGTGTAAGAGCACCAGAATTAAGATTCCACACATCGTAATCGTTAAAATTATTAAAAGCTTCGTCGCAGGCCGTAGATAAGATCCAGCTTCTGTTTGTTCTATCATTCCAGTTGTGCTGAGTGCTTGGCAATACCGTATAAAGATTATTAGCGAAAGCTTCTGTAAGTTTTAAGTCATTCCACACATTTTCATCTGTATAAGAATCCAAAGGAACTTTATCTAGAGGATCTTCGCTACAGGACGTTACAGCAGCAACAGCAATAAAAAGAGAAGCTAATATAAGTGCCTTCTTTTTTATATTTATTAGTTTATTGATTTTATTTTTCATGTCTTGATCTTTTACCTTGTTATAATTCAATGCTTACACCGATTCTGTAAATACGGGTTTGTGGATAAATTACACCTGTTTTATTGTTTGTTTCAGGATCTAAATTGTACTGTTTCATGTGGTCGATAGAGAACAAATTTGTTCCTCCCGCATAAAATCTTGTATTTAGTATTCCGAATCTAGACAGTACTTTTTCAGGTAATGTATATGAAACCTCTAAAGATTTTAGTCTAAAGAAAGAGGCATCTTTTAGCCAAAAGTCCGCTTCAATATTGTTTCTAGGATCAGAATCATTGAAGGCAACAGGGTATTTAGAATTTGGATTATCTGCTGTATATCTGTCATCGTATAACCATCTTGGGGGTGCTACAATAGCGCCTTGCGCTTGCGGCAAGATTACTTGTTTTGCTTTTGCCTGACCAGTCCAAAGCATGTCTACAGAAAAACCTTTGTATTCAGCTCTAATCGGAATACCATAAGCAATTTTTGGAGTTGCAGATTCAGGAATTCTCACTTTATCATTAGAAGTAATGTTTCCATCACCGTCAGTGTCTTTTACCCAAAGATCGCCAGGTTTCGCTCCTTCAAAATGAGGTGAATTGTCTACTTCTGCTTGAGTACGATAAATTCCGTTTGTTTGGTATACTAACCAAGAATCGATAGCTCTTCCAGTTGATTTTTGCCAAGCTGGAATGTTTGCCGCTTCATCGCGAAACAATACTTCACTTTGTGCATAAGTAAAATTAAAACCAACACTATATTTAAAACTATTGATACGATCAGCATAATTAATAGACCAGTCAGTTCCTCTGTTTACCGTTTTTCCGATATTTTCTTTTGGAAGCGATAATCCTGTGTACAAAGGCACAGACGCATTTCTTGCTGCTAAGATGTCAGATCTTTTATTACTGAAATAATCAAAAGTTGCTGTTAATTTATTTCCGAAGAATCCAAAATCAAAACCAATGTTTTTAGAGTCTTGGATTTCCCAAGTAATGTTTGGATTCGGAGTAGAAGAAAGATAGATACTGTTGTTTAATGTATAGTCTGATCCAAAATAGCTGTAAAGCTGCTGATCTGTTGTTAACTGATATCTAGTTAAGAAAAGATATTGATTAAGATAATCCACTCCATTAATAGTTTCTCTCAAATCGTCGTTACCCATTCTTCCCCAAGAAGCTCTTATTTTTAGTAAATCAAATCCTTTAATATTGTTTTTGAAGAAAGGTTCTTCAGAGATTTTCCAACCTGCACTTATAGCAGGGAACATACCCCAACGAGTTGAAGATGGGAAGTTGAATGATCCGTTGTAACGAGCAGTAACTTCTGCAAAATATTTATCATCAAAATTGTAAGCCACTCTTCCAAGGAAACTTTCGCGTCCGTCTTGATAAGCTCCGCCTGTAGCATTTTGCCCTTTAGTGCTTCCAGTAAAAATCTGATCCAATTGATCACTCAATAAATCTCTTCTATAAGCATACGTTTGCGTTTTGTCCATTGTAGTCTGCTCATATCCTACAAAAGCGTTTACAGAGTGTTTGTCGAATTTACGATCGTAAGCAAGTTTTGCGAAATAGGTATTTTGATTGGCAATTCGTTCTTCTTGCATTACACTTGTGATGCTAGTGCTGTTTTTTACGTTATTATAGCTGTCGTTTGTTTTGTCATAAGAATAAGCATCCCAAGGTTTTGTGAATTTCTTTTCACTACGCACATTATAATCAAATGCTGCATATCCGCTAAGAGATAATCCTTCAGTTATTCTTGGTAATTTTAGCTCAAAACCGATTTTTGGGTTTACAATTAAGTTTACCACTTTATCATAACCTGCCGCTGGTGAAGACATTAAAATTGGGTTTCTACCATTTGTAATTCCCGATGATGGATAACCGTTTTTCCAGTATGCAGGAATAAAAGGATACATACTAACGGTCTCATGCATAATACTTCCAATGCTTACTGCTGGATAATTTCTGTCTTCTTTACGCGTAGCAATATCTAAGTTTACCTTAAAATTTGAAGTAATATTAACATCAATATTTGATCTCAAATTGAACTGTCTGTATCTCTCGTCACTATATCTAAGGTTACTTTCCTGATTTAAATATTGGCCAGAAAAGAAATATTTTACTTGTTCATTACCTCCATTTACAGAAAGCGAAAGGTTGGCTTGCGGGGCATCTTTTCTATAGACTTGTTTCATCCAGTCTGTGCTGGTATAGTTAGGATCGTTTCCTGCTTTGTATTTATCAATTTCTGCCTGAGTGTAAGGAAGCGATGTTCCTTTATGAGCATTAAGTTCATTGTAATACGTCATGTATTCCCAAGAATTAACTCTTTCGCTCATTCTAGTTAACTGCTGAACACCATAAGATCCATCAACTTTAATAGTTGGCGCACCTACTTTTCCTCTTTTGGTAGTTACCAGAATAACCCCATTTGCAGAACGAACTCCGTAAATTGCCGCCGATGCATCTTTTAAAACCGTTACAGATTCGATATCATCAGGATTGATCCTGTTTAAGTCACGGTCAGGAATACCATCCACAACTACAAGCGGACTTGTTCCTCCGCCAAAAGAGTTGAACCCTCTAATTAAAAGAGTAGAGCTATCATCACCCGGCCTTCCAGAACGGTTACTAGCGATTACTCCAGACATACGTCCGGCAATTCCGTTTGATACGTTTGCAGACGCATTTTGAGTCAAAACACCTCCTTTAATCGATGCAATTGCTCCCGTTGTAGAAGCTTTTTTCTGTGTTCCGTATCCTACGACAACAACTTCGTTTAAGGTTTGATTTTGTTCTTCAAGCTGAATGCTTGCCGCATCGTCTGCACGAACTTCTTTTGTTAAAAATCCAGTGTAAGAAAAAACAAGAATGCTATTGGAATCTGGAACTTCAATAGTAAAATTACCATCAAAGTCTGTAGTAGCTGTAATTTTTGTTCCTTTTACAAGAATATTTACACCAGGAAGTGGTTCTCCTTGTGGGCCAGTTACTTTACCTTTTATTAGTTTTTCTACTGCAAACGATGTGCTTTTGCTATTTGTCAGAGCCAGATTAGTAGTCAGTTTGTTGGAGATTTTATTCTCTCCTAACTCTGCAGCAAAAGAAGTTTGTAAAGTAAGCGCCAGTAAGGCTCCCGATGTTAGTTTGGTAATCTTCCATGTCTCAGAAGAAAGCCAATCTTTTGTTGGTTTTTGTTTGGTCATGTTTCTTAATGGTTTTTGTCAGTTAGTAATTTATTCTCTCGTGGTTCGTTTTTTTCTTTTTCATTTGGAAAAACAAAATGCCTTGAGCTCCTGCATATTGTTCATGAAAAAAGAGATAAATGTGAAATCCAAATGTATAAATGTTTCTAAGCTGACACATACCAGTACCTACCAGTTTTTTGCGATATGTGTAAAAAACAGGACTTGTTTAATATAATATTAAAAATAAAGTGGATAATATATGCATAAAACTCAAATTTGATCCATTTGAGCTTATAAATAAGGTTTTTCTTGGTTTTTGCAATAGATTTTATTTAAATTTTATGTCCGTAAGCCCGTTTTTCAAAAATTGATTGCAAATTTGAATTGCAGAAAAATGTGTTTTTATTTTTAAAAGTGGATAATATAGTATCAGATTTTTTTTTGCTAAATAATTTTAGGCTTTTTGAACGTTTTTCTTCTATTAACCATACCAGTCAATGTTTTTAAGCTAATATGTAAGAGTAAACTTGTTTATATTTATTCGTGTTTTACGATTCGGAGTGATTTTTAGGTAATAAAATATCAGAATCGATAAAAACGGATCAAATTTTTGTCAAAAGTCCATTTTGAAAAAAAACTTTCCATGCTTTAGAAAAGAAAATCAAAAGGCAAAAAATTGGATTTAATTATATTTTGCTATTTTTGGACTTCATTTCGTCATAATTAAAAATGGACTGATTAGAGCTCAAAGCCATTTTTTTTATGAATTGTACCAACGATGCTCCTCTATTGGTATAATTAAATGATTTTTTTCTCGTGGTTTTGTTGATAAATGTGAAGCACGGAGTTTCAAAAGAAATAGAATTCTAATCTGAAAAGATTGTTATGGACCTCTTTTAGAATCTTCCATAAAAGAACATTCACTATTGTTAATTAAATTTTTATGAAAAAAGTACTATTCCTATTAGTTCTGACTACTTTATTTTGGAAGACTAATGCACAAAATGATCCTATTGCTATAGAAACCCAGAATACGGCATTGATCTTAAAAGTAGCAAAAAACGGATTGCTTTACCAGTCTTATTTAGGGACAAAATTGGAAGCTTCAGCATATAATGCGCTTTCTAAAGAAACTGAAAGAACATTTGTTATAAACGACGGAAATCCATTGCTTAATCTAAGACATCAGGCATATCCAACTTACGGAACAGATAATTTGTTTGAATCGGCTATCAGGATGACGCATAATGATGGGAATCCTGCTTTGGAGCTGGTTTATGTAAGTCATCAGACCATAAAGATTGATGGTAATACGACTGAAACTAGCATAAAAATGAAAGATCCGGTTTATCCTGTAGAAGTTACGCTTCATTATAAGTCTTTCTACAAAGAAAATGTTATTGAGCAATGGACAGAGATTGTGCATCGCGAGAAGAAACCTGTAACGTTGTATAACTATGCTTCGTCTATGCTGCATTTTGATGCTGATAAATATTGGTTGACTCAATTTCATGGCGATTGGGCAAAAGAAGTTAGAATGCAGGAAAGCGAATTAACGAGCGGTGCCAAAGTAATCGATTCTAAATTAGGTGTAAGAACCAATATGTACCAGACGCCAGTCTTCTTTTTGGCATTGAATGACAAAGCAAAAGAGAACACTGGAGAGCTTGTGGCAGGAACTATTGCCTGGTCGGGAAATTTTAAATTTACTTTTGAATTGGATAATAAAAAATCACTGAGAATCAGTTCTGGAATTAACCCGTTTGCTTCAGAATATAGTCTTCAGCCGGGTGAAGTATTTACAACGCCGTCTTTTATTTATACTTTTTCGAACAAAGGAAAAGGACAAGCAAGTAGAAATTTGCATTCTTGGGCAAAAAACTATGGCGTAAAAGATGGGGATAAATCTCGTTTGACTTTATTGAACAATTGGGAAACTACTTTTTTTAATTTCGACGAAAAGAAATTAACAGAAATGTTTGAAGATTCTAAAACATTGGGTGTTGATATGTTTTTATTAGACGACGGATGGTTTGGAAATAAATATCCGAGAAGCGGAGACAAATCTGGTTTAGGAGATTGGCAAGCAACGAAAACAAAACTACCAAATGGTTTAGGTTTTCTAATGCAGCAGGCTGAAAAAACAGGAGTTAAATTCGGAATCTGGATTGAACCAGAAATGGTAAATCCGAAAAGCGAATTGTATGAAAAACATCCAGACTGGGTTTTAAAATTGCCAAATAGAGCAGAAAGCTACTATCGTACGCAATTGGTTTTAGATTTATCAAATCCTAAAGTGCAGGATTTTGTGTTTAAAACGGTTGACGATATTATGCAGACAAATGGCGGTGTAGCATTCTTTAAATGGGATTGTAATCGTATGATGACCAACGCGTATTCTACGTATTTAAAAAATCAGCAATCGCATTTGTTTATTGAATACACCAGAGGTTTGTATAAAGTTTTAGAAAGAATTAAAACTAAATATCCGCATTTGCCAATGATGCTTTGTGCAGGCGGTGGCGGAAGAACAGATTATGCTTTCTTAAAATATTTTACAGAGTTTTGGGCTAGTGACAATACTGATCCTTACAACAGAGTATTTATTCAGTGGGGGTATTCACAGTTTTTTCCAGCTTTTGCAATTTGCAATCACGTAACATCTTGGGGAAATCAGTCTATTAAATTCAAAACAGATGTTGCCATGATGGGAAAATTAGGTTTTGACATTAATGTAAAAGAACTGAAAGAAAAAGAACTAAAATATACTCAAGATGCAGTAGCTAACTATAAAAGATTAAGTTCTGTAATCTGGCATGGCGATATGTATAGAATTGTTTCTCCTTATGAAGACAGTCGTGCCGTTTTAATGTATGTTGACGAATCAAAAGACAAAGCCGTTTTATTTTCGTATACACTTCATCCGCTTTATGATCCGCAATATAATTTGGTTCGTTTTCAAGGTTTAGATGCCAATAAAAAGTATAAAGTGGAAGAAATCAACTTAATGCCTGAAGCAAAGCAAACGCTACAAGAATCTGGAGAACCTTTTACAGGAGATTATTTAATGAATGTGGGTTTGAGAGTTTCTTCTTCAAAAGTAGAATCAAGTGTTGTGCTTGAAATCACAGCAGTGTCTGGAAATTAAAAAACATTTTTTCTAAAGTAAATCAGCTGTTTGATCTCGTTTAAAGTAACGAGATTAAACAGCTGATTTGTTTTAATTAAAATCTAATTTAATCTGCTAATTCTGCGTGAAATATTTTTATGTCTAGATTTTTCACGCAGATTTAAAATGATTTTGGCAGATGTAGACAGATTTATTTTTAATCTGTAGAGACGCACCGCAGTGCGTCTACACAACGCATATCCACAATACGTTAGACGCACTGCAGTGCGTCTCTACGGAAAATTGGAACGAAATCTCATTTATTAAAAATCTAATTTAATCTGCTCAATCTGCTAGATCTGCGTGAAATACTTTTGGGTATAGATTTTTCCACGCAGATTTAATCTGTGTAGACGCACCGCAGTGCGTCTACACAACGCATATCCACAATACGTTAGACGCACTGCAGTGCGTCTCTACGGAAAATTGGATCGAAATCTCATTTATTAAAAATCTAATTTAGTCTGCTCAATCTGCTAGATCTGCGTGAAATATTTTTACATTAAGATTTTTCAGGCAGATTTAAAATGATTAGGACAAATCGTCAATTTTCTAAAACAGTTTACTTTTTTGTAGGTGATAGAAAAAAAATGTGTTCGAGCACATTTTTTATGTTTTTCTTTTTTTTATTAAAACTTAATATATACATTTGGCGCTAAATGATAATAATATTTATCAAATTTAAAATTTTATGTAGATAAAATTGAATTATAATTTTCTATAAAGAGATTGGTTGTTAATAATTGAATTTGGTAGATTGTGACTATGCTGTTTTAAAGCAGAAAAACACAACTACTATTGCAAGGCTAAAATGTTTAAAAAAAACAGTTGTCCAAATACTGTTTTTGAGTTTGTGTATTTTATAAAAAGTAATTACCCAGTGGCGAAAATTCACTCACAATTGATTTTACTAAATGAATCCGTTGCTTTATCGAAAGTAGCGGCTGGAAATGAATTGATTTATACAGAACTTGTCGAAAAGTACTGGCAAAAGGTATTACAACATGCGCTCAGTTTTGTAAAATCATATCCAGTTGCTGAGGAATTAACCCAAGACGTCTTTCTTCAAATTTGGAATAAACGTGAAAAATTAGCCGAAGTAAACAGCTTTGATAATTATCTTTTTATCATTAGCCGAAATCTGATTATTACTCATATTCGAAAAAAATTAATTGAAACAGATTCTCTTAAAGGGGAAAAATTGCAAGAGTTATTTTTTAAGCCTGATGAACAGTATGAGTTCAAAGAATTGGTTGAAATTATAAACGAAGGTGCCGCACTTTTGCAGGAACCAAGACGTTCTGTTTTCTTGTTAAGCCGAATGGAAGGTAGAGATACAGACTATATTAGTAAGGAACTTGGTATTGCAACGAGAACTGTGCGCTGGCATTTATTACAGTCATTAAACTTCCTTAGAAACCACCTTCATCAACAGTATAATGTCGATGTATTGATGTTAATTTTATTTACCGCGTATTTTTTTTCATAATTTTTTCATTTTTCATTGCCACTTTAACAACCAAACCTCGTCTTTATAATTGAAGGCATGTTTTGGCATTTCAAAAAACTTGTATGTATGTATCAAAAAGAACAATTTAAAGTACTCATGGAGCAGTTTGTCTCAGGTGAAATTTCATCTGAAGGAAAGGCAACTTTACTTGCTATGCTTGACAATCCTGAATATTCGGAGGAGTTTGATACTATTCTTCGGGAAAATTATGATTCTATTGAAATTCCGCCAGTAAGTCCTGAAACGACGGATAAATTTGTAAGTGAGCTAAGAAAGAAAATGGATGTTTCTCCAGAAGAAGAAGATTCGCAATCATTTGTTTTTAGCTTATTCAATTGGCGAAAAATTGCAGTTGCGGCTAGTCTTTTATTTGCCGTTGGATATGGAATACATTTTTTTACGCAAAATAAAGATAGACAGTCTTTACAATTGGCATCAAAAAAGATCGAAGATAAGGCGCCAGGAAAAACAGGTGCTATACTTACTCTCTCCAACGGTTCTAAAATAGTATTAGACAGTGTTGGAAACGGGTTGTTGGCGAATCAAAGCCATACCACTGTTTCAAAAAAGAATGGAGGACTTGTATATAATGCAGATGACAATGCACAAGTGGTTTACAATACGATGACTACACCAAGAGCTCACCAATATCATCTGCAATTATCAGATGGTACAAAAGTATGGCTTAATGCATCGTCATCAATTACATTTCCAACTTCATTTGCTGCAAACGAGCGAAAAGTTAAAATAACAGGAGAAGTCTATTTTGAAGTAGCCAAAGATAAAACAAAACCATTTAGGGTTTTGGTTAACGATATGCAAGTAAATGTATTAGGAACTCATTTTAATGTAAACGCTTACGAAGATGAGGCAACCATAAATACAACACTTTTAGAAGGAAGTGTGTTAATTACTCAGAACACTAAAAAGATACTTTTAAAACCAGGACAGCAGGCGCAAAAACTTAAATCTGGGGTAATTGCTGTCAATGATAATATAAACACGGAAGAAGTAATGGGGTGGAAAAACGGTTTGTTCTATTTTGAAAATGCAAATCTTCAGAAGGTTTTGCGCCAATTGAGCCGTTGGTATGATGTAGAAGTAGTGTATGAGAAAGGTGTGCCTTCAAGATCATTTGAAGGAGAAATTCAAAGAGATCTTAATTTGTCGCAAGTACTGCGAATTTTAGAAAAAAATAAAGTTCATTTTAAAATTGAAGGTAAGATTTTGAGAGTGATGCCAGATTAAACAAAAGGAATAAATCCTTTTTAAAAATATTTATTTACGATTCATAAAAAAAGCCAGCTAATGTTGGTAGCATTCGCTGGCTTGTTCCTCAAAATTAAGGAACAGTTATGGAAAATAGATAAACAAACCAAGCAAGGAGAATTTAGTATTAACCAAAACCATTACGAAAGTATGAAATTATTACCAAAACCAAAGCCAAAGAAACATTGGCTCTCATCAAAAACCCGGAAAGTTATGAAATTAGCCTCCATACTGGTTGTTGTCATGACTTTACAAGTCTCAGCATCAGTATCATCGCAGACTGTTACTTTTTCAGGAAAAAACGTCGCAGTTAAAAAAGTACTATCAGTCATAAAAAATCAAACGAATTATGTTTTTTTCTATGACGTTGAGATTCTGAAAAATCTTAAACCAATTTCTTTAAACGTAGTCAACGCTCCAATAGAGAAAGTATTACAGCAGACTTTCGCAAATCAGTCTATTACATGGATTATTGAAGGAAAAACAATTTCTTTTGCGCTTAATGCAGAGAAAACGAAGAGCCCTAGTACAGTAATAATGCAAAAGCAGATTAAAGGTAAAGTGCTTGACGATGCAGGGATGCCTATTCCAGGAGCTAATGTTAAGGAAAAAAATGGAACGGCTTCTGTACAAACTGATGTAGATGGAAGCTTTTCTATTACAGTACAGTCATCAAATAGTATTTTGGTTATTTCTTATGTCGGTATGGAAACCAAAGAGGTAAAAGCATCTAGCGAGTTTCTATCTGTTACTTTGACTCCACAAAAACAAAAATTAGAAGAAGTTTTAGTGCAAGTTGCTTACGGAACCCAAAAGAAAAAGACACTTACCGGAGCACAGGCTTCTGTAACCCAAAAAGCACTTGAAGATCGTCCTATTACAAGTTTGACAACAGGTCTTCAGGGAACAATGTCAGGAGTAACCGTTACTACGACCAATGGTCAGCCGGGAAAAGATGGCGCGTCTATAAAAATTCGTGGTATTGGTACTTTAAATAATAGCAATCCTTTAGTTGTAGTTGATGGGGTAATAGCCTCAATGAGTGAGGTGAATCCTTCTGATGTTGAAAATGTAACTGTTTTAAAAGATGCGGCTTCTTCGGCTATTTACGGTTCAAGAGCAGCAAACGGAGTGATTTTGGTTACTACTAAAAAAGGAAAAAAAGGAGGAGTTCAGGTGCATTTTGAATCCAATACAGGAATTCAGCATCTTGGGCCATTGCCAAGTTATTTACCTGCTTGGCAGCAAGCATCAATGTTTAATCAGGCAAAGCTGAATGAAGGAACTTCTGCAGACAATTTGCCGTGGAGTGCAGATAAAATTCAGAAATTAAAAGACGGAAGCGATCCCTATAATTACCCTGATACAGATTGGTTGGGGGCGTTTTATAAACGTGCGGCCTTACAGACCAATCATTATCTTAGAGTAAGCGGAGGCGATGGCAACTCACAATATTCTTTTTCTCTAGGGTATTTTGATCAGAATGGTAATGTTGATGGTTTACGAAACCAAAAATATTCAAGCAGATTCAACATCAATTCAAAAGTGAGCGAAAAGTTAAGTGTCAATGGTAATATTGCCTATCAATATATGCCTACACAGGAGCCAATAAGTTCTTATGCGCCTAGCTTTAGTTCTATGTTAAAGCTTCTTAATCGCATCTCAAATACAGTGGTTAATCAATATCCAAATGGTCAGTATGGTTATGTTGGAGATGGAAACCCTATGGCTTGGCTAGATTCAGGTTCTGAGAATAAAACTATAGCCAATACCCTTACAGCAAATATTGGTGCCGATTGGGAACTTGTAAAAAACTTGCATTTCAGACCAGCAGTGCAATATCGTGGTACGTCAAGCCAAAGAAAACAGTTTATGGAAAAAATCGAGTATTTTAGTCAGACAACTGGTGCGGCAACAAAAACTCAAGGACCTAACCAATTGTACCAAGTTTGGGATAAAAATACCTATTACAATTTACAGGCTTTACTAGACTATAAATTAGATTTGGGAGAAAATCATCATTTGACATTTCTAGGTGGAGCTACGAAAGAATATAGTCTTTATGAATATGTTTCTGCCTACAGACAAGATTTTTTAAATAACGAACTTACAGAAATAAATGCAGGTCCTTCAACTGGACAAAAATCAGAAGGTTATTCTAATGATTGGGCTTTACAAGGCTATTTTGGGAGATTTAATTACAATTATAATGATCGTTATTTGTTTGAAGCAAATTTCAGGTATGATGGTTCTTCTCGTTTTAAAGGAGACAATAGATGGGCGTCATTCCCTTCGTTCTCTGCAGGTTGGAATATTTCTAATGAACAGTTTTTTGAGCCTGTTAAAGATGTAATTAATTCATTAAAATTTAGAGCATCATGGGGTAAACTAGGAAATCAGCAAACAACGGTTAACGGAGTAGCTACGACTTACCCTACTTATGCAACTATTGAATCTGGAGAGGATTACTCTTTCAATCAGTCTTTGGCTCCAGGTATTGCTCCTAATAGTGGTGCCAATAGCGATGCTAAATGGGAAACTACTACGGCTACAGATTTTGGACTTGATATTTCGGTACTAAACAACAGTTTGTCATTTACAGTTGATTATTTTACTAAAGATACAGATGATATCTTAATGACTTTGCCGGTTGGAGAAGTATATGGTTTAAAGGCTCCGATTGTAAATGCTGGTTCAGTATCTAATAAAGGATGGGAATTTTCAGGAAGATACAGTACAAAAATCAATGATGTTAAACTTGATGTTGGGGCAAACCTTACATACATCAACAACGAAATTACCGATTTAAAAGGAGTAGGGCCGATAATCGGTTCTGGAAGTATAACATTTCAGCAAGTTGGATACCCAATCAATTCTTTATACGGTTATAAATGTGAGGGAATCTTCAGAACAAGTGAAGAAGTTGCTAATCATGCAAAACAAAATGCAAATACAGCTCCTGGAGATTTGAAATACGAAGATATTAATCATGATGGTAAAATTGATGCCTCAGACAGAACCTATCTTGGAACTTATTTCCCTAAAACTACATATGGTTTTAATATTGGCGCAACTTACAAAGCGTTTGAGGTCTCTGCATTTTTTCAAGGAGCAGCTGGCGTAAAAGCAAACGTATCAACTATGATTGGACAAATAGGAGGATCAAGTTCTAAACCGACAACAGCATTTTTAGACAACTGGACAGTTGATAATCCAGATGCTTCTTTCCCTAGACTTTGGACTTCGTACAAGCAAAATGATCCAGAAAGCACGCCATCATCTTTTTGGGTAAAAGACGCTTCTTATCTACGTTTGAAATCTTTAATGGTTGCTTTTAATTTTCCAGAAAGTCTGAATAAAAAGCTTGGAATTGCAAATGCTAAGATTTATTACAGTGGACAGAATATTCTAACGTTTACCGATTTTTATTCTTGGATAGATCCAGAAGTAGGTTCGAACGCTAGTATTTATAGCTATCCACAAGTAGTAACAAATTCGATTGGACTTAGTGTCAATTTTTAATTAAAGACTTTTTAAACAATACGTTATGAAGAAAATACTTCTTTTTATATTTTTTGCTGCTATCTCAAGTTTAGGTGGTTGTCAGGATGATTTTTTGGAAAGAACTCCAAAAGATGCTTATAGTGATGCTTCATTATGGTCTTCAAAAGCAGATGCTACAGCAGCTTTAAACGGGTGTTATGCTGGCTGGGAAACTGGATCTGCTATTATTGGCGACGACTGTTTTACAGATAATGGTTTTGATCAGTTTGGCTGGGATGGATATGAACCAATGGCCTCTGGATTAGTAACTCCAGGCGATGAGTGGTTTCCTAATTATTGGAGCTATAAAACCATTCAGCGATGCAACTGGTTTCTTAGTAATGTTGATAAAACACCTGCATCTTCTTTGAACGAAGAATTAAAAAACAGAATGAAATCTGAAGTTCGTTTTTTGAGAGCTTATCAATATTATAAAATGACAAATTATTATGGAGATGTGCCTTTGGTAACAACTGCATTAACTCCTGCTGAGTCAAACACAATTGCTAGAACTCCAAAAGCAGAGGTTGTGGCATTTATTATGTCAGAACTGGATGCAATTGCATCTTTTCTTCCCGTTAATTATTCAGGTGCAGATATAGGGCGTATTACCAGAGGAGCTACACTGGGATTAAAGGCGAGAATTCAGCTTATTCAAGGCGATTTTGCTGGAGCAGCAACAACTTCTGCATTATTGATGTCAGCTCCTTTTACGTATACTTTATTTCCAAATTTTGAAGAGCTTTTTAGACCAATGAATCATGATAATCAGGAAACATTGCTTAATTGCCAGTCTTTAAAAGATCTTAATTCTGAATGGTATCCAATAGTATATGCTCCTAAATCACAAGGAGGATGGAGTTCTTATGCACCAACGCAATCACTTGTTGATACCTATGAAACGATTAATGGAAAAACAATAGAAGAAGATGCGACCTATGATCCATTGCAACCTTACAAAAAAAGAGATCCACGTTTAGACATGAGTATCATTAGACCAGGATCTTTCTATATGGGATCTTATTTTGATCCGTATCAGGGTGATGATGATTACAATTTAGTAATGGATAATACATCGCAAACAGGATATAATCTTAAAAAATACATTTCTAATCTAGACGATTATAGAGGAACAGATTACGGTACTGATATTGACAATGTTGGTGGAGCCATAATGGTAATTAGATATGCAGAGGTTTTACTGACTTATGCAGAGGCTAAAATTGAGTTGAATCAGCTTGATGAGTCTGTATATGATGCCATCAATAAAGTTAGAACCAGAGCCGGAATGCCTAATGTGGACAAAACGGTGTATAATAATCAGTCAAAAATGCGTGAGTTAATCCGTAGAGAGCGAAGAGTAGAATTAGCTTTTGAAGGATTAAGATTTATTGACACAAGACGCTGGAAAATTGCACAAGATGTGATGCCAGGTGTAGTAAAAGGAATTTTAGAAGGATCTGTAGATCATTCAAATGGTAATTTAACATTAATACCTAATACCGTTAAAGAGGTTACAACACGTGTTTTTACCAATCCTAAACATTATGTTCTGCCAATTAAGCAGAATGAAATAGATATCAATAAAAATTTGAAACAAAATGCTGGATACTAGTGTTTTGTAGGTTTTTGTTTTTTTGTTTTTAGTTTTGAATTAAATAGAGAGAGAGGAGCTCCAGCTCCTCTTTTTAATTTTATAGTTTGCCGTTATGGTTTCTCGAAGCAGTTGTGCATAGTACATTTTAATTGCTAAAAGTAGAGAAACTAAAAAATCAAAAGCATAAAAGTTCTATTGTAGAATTGTTGATGCTATGGCGAACTATCAGATAGATAATTTTAATAAAATGCATTTATGAAAAAAGTATTTCTGTTGTTGCTTTTCGTTTTTTCTGCAAAAACAACAATACTTACAGCACAAACAACATTGCCAATATGGACACCCGATAATGGCGACGGGACTTTTAAAAACCCATTGCTGTGGGGTGATTGGCCCGATCCTGATTTGATTCGTGTTGGAGATGAATTTTACTTTGTTTCTACCAGTATGCATTATGTGCCCGGATGTCCAATTCTAAAGTCGAAAGATTTGGTCAATTGGGAAATGGCAGGTTATGCAGTAGATAAATACAATGAAGATCAACGCTACAATCTACAAGGAGGAGACCGATATTTGAGAGGTTCTTGGGCAGCGACAATTCGTCATTATAACGGATTGTTTTATGTCGGGTTTTGTACGCCAAACTGGGATAAAGAAAAAGGGAATTTTTCGATATGTACAGCAAAAAATATCAATGGTCCGTGGACTAGAACTATTTTTCCAGAATATTTATATGACCCAGGTTTGTTTTTTGATGATAACGGAAAAGTATATGTGGCACATGGACAGCAAAAATTGTATATAACAGAACTAAATGCCAATGCTTTATCTGTTAAAACTCCTCAAAAAGAAATTTACGATAATCGAGAGTATCCTTATCTCGAGGGATCGCATATGTATAAAGTAAATGGAAAATATTACATTTTGGGTTCTACAGGTGGCACAAAAGGCCGACAAGTCTGTTTGAGATCTGATAATATTTATGGGCCTTATGAATCTAAAGTAGTTATTAATGATGATCATACTTATCCCGGAAACGGTTTGCATCAGGGCGGAATGGTGCAGTTAAAAGACGGATCATGGTGGTTTATCATTATGCAGGATCGTGGGCCAATTGGCCGTACGCCAAATTTAGAACCTGTGACTTGGATTGATGGATGGCCAATGTTAGGTGTTAACGGCAAAGGAGTGGAAACGCATAAAAAGCCTATTGTCAATGAAACATCTACGATCAAAGTTCCTGCTGCATCTGATGAATTCAACAATTCAAATCTTGGATTACAATGGCAGTGGAATCACAATCCAAATGATAAAAAATGGTCACTTAAAGAGCATAAAGGTTATATGCGATTAAAGGCGTTGAAAGCCAGTAAACTTTACGAAGCCCAAAATACTTTAACCCAAAGAGTTCAAGGACCATATTCAACAGGAACTGTAGAAATGAATGTGAAGGGTTTAAAGGATGGAAATACCGCTGGTTTTGGTATTTTTCAGGTTCCTTATGCGTATGTAGCTGTACAACAAAAAGGAAAAGAAAAAAATCTGGTGATGGTTAATAATGATACTATCATAACATCAGTAAAATTTACAGGAAATACCGTTTGGCTTAAAGCCAATGTAACGCATGAGAACTATATCGCAACTTTTGAATACAGTACTGATGGCAAAAAATTTCAGCCTATCGGGAATACTTTAAAAATGGGACTTGGTTTAGACTGGACAGCCAATCGTTTTGCTTTGTTTAGTTTTAGTACCACAACTGCAGGCGTGGATGGATTTGCCGATTTTAACTGGTTTCATTTCAATAATGAAAACGCATTCAAAAAAGAAGAAGCATCAGTAGTTCCGAAAAAATTTGCGCATCCTGAACGCGTTCGTTATGACGGAAAAGGAATGTATATTGAAGGAAAAGAATTTTTTACCTATAGTGCAGCATTCCATTATTTCCGTTGCCCAAAAGAACTTTGGAGAGACCGGTTTAAAAAAATCAAAGAAGCTGGTTTTAATACTGTCGAGACTTATGTGCCCTGGAACTGGCATGAACGTGAAATGCCAGACAATATTAACGATTATTCTAAACTTGATTTTACAGATTTACTGGCTTGGTTAAAAATGGCGCACGAAGAGTTTGGTTTCTATACCATTGTTCGTCCGGGGCCTTTTATTTGTGCTGAGTGGTCAGGAGGCGGTTATCCGCAATGGCTGGCAAAATACAGTCCGGGAAAAGAAACTTTTTGGCTTCGCAGTGCCGATCCCGAACATATAAAGTGGTCACAGCATTGGTATAGTGCCGTATGCAAAGCATTAGAAAACGAACAAATTTCGCGTAAAGCAAAAGGAGAAAAAGGCATTATTCTGTTACAGATCGAAAACGAATACGATGCTGATGAATCCTCAAACAAAGAAGTTCTTTTAAAAGGACTTTACAAATCAGTTAAAGAAAACGGAATTGATATACCGATGTTTACTTGTCTGACCAATGAATGTCGTAACAGTAAAGATGTCGAACTTTCTCAGGTTTTTGATTGTGATAATTATTATGTAGGTCTTAATGAAGCTCCGGGTTGTGCTATTAGAATGGCAGATCTGAGAAATAAACAACCTAATGCACCTGGATTTGTAACCGAACTTCAGGGTGGATGGTTTTCTTTGGTTAATGGAAGATTGAGCGAAGATAATTATTCAGATGCGCGTCATTACAAAGCAATCAATCTAATGAGTTTATTAGGAGGAGCTTCTGGAATAAATGCTTATATGTTTTTTGGCGGAACCCATTTTGAAGGATGGGGAGCCCGCGGCATGACAACTTCATACGATTATAATGCACCCATTAGAGAAAATGGAGATCTAAGTGCTAAATATTACGTTGCAAAAGAAATTGGAGATTTCTTAAAATTATATGGCACAAAATTAATGCAATCTGAAGGCGGACCATGTGATTTGAGTATAGATGGGAAACCAGCTCCGAAAAATCTTTTTGGTGGAGTTCGTATGGCTGCCGATGGAACAAAATTTGTCTTCCTGCATAATACAGATGATAAAAATCCGATATCAGGAAAAGTAACTCTTATTCCAGGAAAAATCAATAGAAGCAGCGAGCCAATTTATAACATTAATCAGAATGGGGAGAAAGTCTTAATTGAAACGACAGGAGCAAATTCAAAAGAAATTGTAAATATTCCTGCCTTGGATGTTGATTTCAAACTAGCCGATCTCGATGCAAAAGTATTGGTAATTCCGCCCGGAAAAAATCCTTCGGAAGGCGAGTGGTGGCCAAAGAATAATACTATTGAAAAAAAGAATTCAGCTCAGAAAAGCATTCGTATTTCAAAAGTATTAATGAAAGATGATCCGAAAGAAAGTGCGGTATGGGAGCCTTTGAAAGCAGCAACTTCGCTTTCAGAAAACGGAGTAAATGATTTTAGATACAGCTATTATAAAACAAGCATTACACTTACAAGAGAACAGGCAATTAGTCAAAATAAGCTATTGTTCAATATGTTTACCCGTGACATTGTTAATGCAGAGGTAAATGGGCAAATGGCCAAAAGAATAGCTCCGGATAAAGCCGATGCGCAATCTTGGCCAACCCGTGATTGTTTTATCCGTATTGGATCAGAGGTGTTTGACAATCAGTTTGACGTGTCGGGATTATTGAAAGAAGGAAACAACGAAATTATAGTAGTTTATGAAAACTTAGGACATGCACATGGTTATATGCCAATGGAAGAATTGGCGGGTATAAGACGTGCAGGTTTATCTGATTCTACGGCTAAAATAAACTTCGAACTGAAATGGGAAATTGCTAAAGATTTAGGGGGTATTACAGCAGGATTTACCAAACCAGAATTGAAAACTTCTAAATGGAAAAAAATTAATCTTGACACCACTACAGAACTTTTGAAGAAAGGAAACGGAGCTCCAGTTAAAGCAGATCCCAATAATTTAGTTACGTGGTATCGAACAGAATTTGAACTTAACGAAAATGCTGATGCTGAAAAAACATGGAAACTTTTAATTAATGCTTCAGGTAATGGCTATATGTATTTGAACGGACATAATATTGGCAGACATTGGGAGGCGGGGCCGCAACGCGAATTCTATTTGCCGGAATGCTGGCTTCGTTTTGGAAAGAACGAAAAAAATGTCATCAGCATTCAGCTTCGCCAAACCATAAATGGTGCAGAGATAAAAGGAATGGAAGTAAGAGAATATTGATTAGTAGAAAGTGGTTTAGTATTATAACCAGTTCTTTAATCATAAAAAAGGTAAAATCAATTATTGATCTGTCTAAAAAATGTAATAATGAAAAACACAATTGCACTTTTAACCTTGCTGTTTATTGTAGGAACAGCTTCATCACAAAATAAAACAGCAAGTCAACTATCAGTAAATCAGACAGCCAATTTCGAAATAGGAGAAAATGATTTCATGCTTAACGGAAAGCCATATGTTGTAAGATGTGGTGAAATGCATTTTGCAAGAATTCCTAAAGAATATTGGGTGCATCGTTTAAAAATGGCAAAAGCGATGGGATTAAATACGGTTTGCGCCTATTTGTTTTGGAATATGCATGAGCCAGAACCGGGAAAATTTAACTGGACAGGAATGGCTGATGCCGCTGAATTTTGCAAACTGGCACAACAAGAGGGATTGTACGTTATTTTGCGTCCGGGGCCTTATGCTTGTGCAGAATGGGATTTTGGCGGTTTTCCGTGGTGGCTTCTTAAAAAGAAAGACATTAAACTTCGCACGCAAGATCCTTATTATTTGGAGCGCTGTCGCATATATTTAAAAGAGGTCGGACGCGTTTTGGCTCCATATCAAATCAATAACGGAGGCAATATTATAATGACTCAGGTAGAGAACGAATATGGTTCTTATGGAACAGATAAAGAATATTTGGGTAAAATAAGAGATTATTTGAAAGAGGCAGGTTTTACTGTTCCGCTTTTTACTTGTGATGGGCCTTCACAGTTAAAAAATGATGTGAGAGAGGATATTTTTAGTGTAGTAAACTTTGGAGGAAATCCTGAATCGGCTTTTAAATCATTAAGAGAAATTCGTCCTAAAGGTCCTTTAATGTGCGGAGAATATTATCCCGGTTGGTTTGACTCTTGGGGAACTAAGCATCATACGGGTTCTGTTGACAATGTAGCAAAAGAAATAAAATATATGTTAGACCATAAAGCGTCTTTCAGTATATACATGGCTCATGGCGGTACTACATTTGGAATGTGGACAGGTGCTAACAGTCCTCCTTATTTGCCTCAGACTTCAAGCTATGATTATGATGCTCCAATAAGTGAAGCAGGGTGGGATACAGAGAAGTTTTATGCTTTGCGTAAACTATTTGCAGGTTATTTGCAGGAAGGAGAAACATTGCCAGAAGTTCCTGCGAGAAATAAAGTCATCAAAATACCAGAATTTGCGACGACAAAAATAGCCCCTTTATTTTCTAATCTGCCTGATTTTATTGAAGACAGAATTCCGCAGAACATGGAAGAATACAATCAGGGATTCGGAAGTATTTTGTATCGAACAACATTGAAGGGAGGAAAAGCAGCTACTTTAAACATAAAAGAAATACATGATTATGCATGGATTTTTATTGATGGAAAAAAAATAGCAAGTCTTGACCGAAGAAAAGAAGAAAACAGCTGTCAAATACCTGCCACAAGAAAAGGAGCTGTTTTGGATATTTTGGTTGAAGCAACGGGCAGAGTAAATTATGGCGGTGCATTACATGATAGAAAAGGTATTACTGAAAAAGTATTTCTAACCGATATTGATTCAAAAAGTATTGATTTATATAACTGGAAAGTTTTTCCAATTGCCTTAAACAATAACAAAACTCCTGACCATTTAAAATTCGAAACAGGAAATACAACAATGCCAGCCTTTCATAAAGGAAACTTCACACTAGATGAAACAGGCGACACATTTCTAAATGTATCTACTTGGGGTAAAGGTTTGGTTTGGATAAACGGGCATTGTTTAGGGAGATTTTGGAATATTGGACCTACGCAATCTATGTATGTTCCAGGACCTTGGCTTAAAAAAGGAAATAACGAGGTGGTTGTTTTAGACTATATGGGGCCTTCAAAAAATATACTGTCAGGAATGGAGCTTCCTATACTTGATGCTTTAGCGCCTTCTTTAGTAAGAACAAAGCACAAAAAAGAGAATCAAAAATTGCAGTTGCAAAATCAGGTGCCTGCATTTATTGGTAAAGCTAAACCTTCGATTGAATGGCAGGAAGCAAAGTTTAAAAGTGTAAATGGACGTTATGTATGTTTTGAAGCTTTAAACGGATATCAGGAAAAAAGCCCTTACGCTTGTTTAGCCGAATTATATCTTTTTGACGAAAATGGAAAAGAAATTCCGCGTGCCAAATGGAAAGTGGTTTATGCTGACAGCGAAGAAATAGAAAGCGAAGACGGAAAGGCAGATAATGTGTTTGATTTGCAAAGTACCACGTATTGGCATACGCAATATTCAGAAACAGAAGACAGGTTCCCTCATCAGATCGTAATTGATTTAGGGAATATTAAAAGCATTGGCGGAATGAAATTTCTTCCACGTCAAAATTCTCCAAACGGACAAATAAAAGAGTATAACATTTATATCAGCAAAGAACTGTTTAAGGGTTTATAAGCTGAAGATTGTTTAGTCCTAAAAATTAAAATGATTATGTTCAAAATCAATCAATATTTGGTTCTGTTATGCCTCTTTTTTTTGCAGAATAATGTAGGAGTATTTGCTCAGAAGTCAGCATCAAAAAGAATAACGGTATCTGCTAAAAATCCTAGGAATGCTTTAAATTTAAATACCAACTGGGCTTTTTTTAGAGGTGATGCCAAGGGAGCAGAAACAGTAAATTATCAGGACAAAGACTGGGCTTCGATCAGTATTCCGCATACCATGCGTCTTGAAAAAAAACACAATGGAGGCAATGCCATTTATCAGGGAATTGGCTGGTATCGCCGTTATTTTAAATTGGATAAACAGAATCAAAACAAAAGAATCACCTTAAGCTTTGAAGGTGTTCAAATGAATTGTGAAGTGTTTTTGAATGGAGAAAAACTTACAACGCATTATGGTGGCTACCTTGGTTTTGTGATCGATATAACCAATAAGGCTAAGTATGATAATAACAACGTTTTGGCCGTTAGAGTTTCTAGTGAAAATGATCCATTGACACCTCCAGGAAAACCACAATCCGGATTGGATTTTTACTATTATGGTGGAATTTATCGTAATGTAGATCTTATTGTAACAAATAAACTGTATGTCTCAGATCCGCTCGAAGCAAATAAAATTGCAGGAGGAGGACTTTTTATTACGTACCCAAAAGTGAGTAATGATAAAGCAGAAGTAACCATAAAAACACATGTTGTCAATCAGACCAAAGAAAATAAACCAGTTCTTTTAAAAACAACTATTAGGAATAAAGAGGGAGTAGAAGTTGCAAAGATGAGCACTGTAGAATCTTTTTTTGGAGAAAAAAACTTTTTGCAAAATCTTACTGTTTTAAAGCCAAAATTATGGCATCCGGATCATCCTTATTTGTATCAAGTCGTTTCTGAAATTTATGAGGGAAAAGAGCTTATAGATGTGAAGACAACAAAAATAGGAGTCCGTACTATTTCTTTTAAATCACCGACAGGAGAAGCAGACGGTTTTTATATCAATGGCAAAAAGCTCTATCTGCGTGGAGCAAACCGCCATCAAAGTTATCAGAATATTGGAGATGCAGCATCAAATTCGATGCAGTACCGCGATGCTTTACAAATCAAAAAAGGAGGGTTTAATGCTGTAAGAGCGTCTCATTATCCTCAATCTCCAGCTTTTTTAGATGCTTGTGACGAGATTGGTTTGCTGGTTGTTGAATGTGAGCCGAGCTGGCAGTTTTTTAATAAAGATTCTGTTTTTATAGCACGCACGCATCAAAATGTGAGAGAAATGATTAGAAGAGACCGTAATAGGCCTTCGGTATTTTTATGGGAAACTTCTCTTAACGAATCACCTACACCAGATTATTGGGCAAAAGAAATAGTAAAGATTGCGCATCAGGAAATGCCAAACGATCAAATGTTTACTTCTGATGATTTCTTTGCAAAAGGGAAAAAATTCTATGATGTAAGTTACAAAGTAATTAACGAAGATGGTACAGATCCTATGATTACAATGCCTTCACTTACTCGTGAATGGGGGGACACTTGGATGGCAGATCCTGAAAAAGAAAATGGACTTAGAGCTTCGCGAATTTATACCGAAAAAGGACTTTTAGCACAATGTTATTTAAGACAAAATGCACTTAACGGAAGTATGCTCGAAGAAGAAGGCGCCTACTGGGATCATGCCAGACTCGATGCCAATAAAAGAATTGGAGGATATTTCTTGTGGAGTTACAACGATTACACGAGAGGAACCGATAGCATCACGGCTTTTAGCGGAGTGGTCGATATAGACCGTTACGAAAAATTTGGATACTATCAGCTTAAAGCGATGCAGGATGCTCGTAACTCTGTTTATGGGCCAATGGTATATGTGGCCAGTTACAATAATCGCCCAGATCTGGATTCGGTTATAACTGTTTTTTCTAATTGTGATAAGGTTCGATTATATCGAAATGATGTATTTGTCGGTGAAATGACAAGAAGGGAGAATGCCAAAACAGCTCCTTTTGTATCAGCCAAAGGCGGAAGCCCGTATTTTAAGTTTAGGACAAAAGGTTATCAAGCTGGTGAATTAAAGGCGGAAGGGATAATCGATAAAAAAGTTGTTTGTTCTCATGCTATTAAAACTCCGGGAGAAGCCGATCATCTTGAAATAGAAGTCGCAGATCGTGGAATTAATCCAATCGCCGATGGCTCTGATATGGTTCCTTTTTATATTAAAGTTTGTGATAAAAACGGAACTGTTCTCAGTAATAAAAATGCATTAGAAACGTATCAAGTTAATGTAGAAGTTTTAGGAAACGGAAGATTGATTGGCGCAAATATTCCACGCGTTAAAATAGCTACACAACAAACAGAGGGCGGAATCGGGTATGGAATAATCCAGACAACGAATCAAGCTGGAGATATTGTAATAACAGCTTCCAGTCAAGGGCTTAAATCAGCCAAAACAGTTATTAAAACGGTTCAATACCAAGGAGAATATGTTCCCGACGGTGATCATGCAAAGTGGGACGAAGAGAAAGAAACCAGTAGTGAGCAGTCATTTTCAAATAAAACAAAATCAGAAGCATTGCCTCCAGTCATAAAACTTGTTGCAAATCAAGTAAGTTTTTCAACTAAAATCGATAACAAAGGATTGGAGAATATTTTAGACGCAAATCCGTCGACATTGTGGTCGTCTTCAAAAAAAGATTTACCAGTTGTAATGCAAATAGATTTGGGAAAAAAAATGATGTTGCAAGGAAGTAAAATCGTTTGGGGAAAAGATAGCGATTGGTATACCTATTCTCTAGAAGTCTCAGAAGATGGTGCAAAATGGGCTAATGTGTTTAAGGAAATAAAAGTTTCTGGTCAGGATTACAAACCTTTACTATTTAAGTATGAAAACATAAAATATGTGAGAGTAATTATTTTGGATGTACAGCCTGAGAATAGTAAAGCAGCAATCAAAGACATAGAATTATACGGTGTTCCAATGTAAATGAGAAATTTTTATAGAGGTTCCATAAGTACGAAAATGAACCAAAGTAAACCCTATTAATAATAACAGAAAATTGAAATAAAACAGTGTTTTAAAAAAATATATAATAATCTAAATATCATCAAATGAAAAAAAGTCTTTTTATTTTATCTGTTTTCCTTTTGCTGGTCGGAAAAGCAAATGCGCAAACAAAACATACATTTGCTATTAAAGACAGCAATTTTGTATTAGACGGCAAGCCTATTCAAATTCATAGTGGCGAGATGCATTACGCCAGAATTCCTAAAGAATATTGGCGCCATCGCTTGCAAATGATGAAAGCCATGGGATTAAATGCCGTGGCAACGTATGTTTTTTGGAATTATCATGAGACCGCTCCCGGAGTATGGGACTTTAAAACCGAAAATAGAAACGTAGCTGAGTATATCAAGATCGCTCAGGAAGAAGGGCTTTATGTAATATTGCGTCCTGGTCCGTATGTGTGTGCCGAATGGGAGTTTGGTGGCTATCCTTGGTTTTTACAAAAAGTACCAGACATGGTAATTAGAGGAAATAACAAACAGTATTTGGCAGCGACAAAAGCATATTTCACAGCACTTTATGGACAGGTGAAAAATTTACTGGTAACCAATGGCGGACCAATTATCATGGTTCAGGGCGAAAACGAATTTGGTTCGTATGTTGCGCAACGCAAAGATATTTCGATAGAGGAACATAAAAAATATAGCGCTGCGGTTTTCCAACAGTTAAAAGATGTAGGTTTTAATGTGCCATTTTTCACATCAGACGGAAGCTGGTTATTTGCTGAAGGTGCACTTCCAGGGGCTTTGCCAACGGCTAACGGAGAAGACGATGTTACGAAGTTAAAAGAAGTAGTAAACAAATTTAATGGAGGAAAGGGGCCTTATATGGTTGCCGAATTTTATCCGGGCTGGTTGGATCATTGGGCAGAACCTTTTCCAAAAGTAAGTGCAGAAGAAGTGGCAAAACAAACTAAAAAGTATCTTGATGCTGGCGTTTCTTTTAACTATTATATGGTTCATGGAGGAACAAATTTCGGATTTACCTCTGGTGCTAATTATGACGGAAATCATGACATTCAACCTGATTTAACTTCCTATGATTATGACGCTCCAATTAGTGAGGCGGGCTGGGCAACCGAAAAGTATAATGCTCTTCGAGATTTATTAAAAACAGCAAATACACCTAATGTTCCCGCAAAAATTAATGTCATTGCAATACCAGAAATCAAATTAACTAAAGCAGTCGCTTTAGAATCGTTGAAGAATAAAATTAAACCGGTAAACAATGAAAAACCGATGACTTTTGAAGAATTGAATCAAGGGTACGGTTATGTTTGGTACAGCAAAAAATTCAAACAGCCTATTAGCGGGAAATTAGAGCTAAAAGGACTTCGCGATTATGCTATTGTTTATGTTAATGGACAAAAAGTTGCTGAGTTGAATAGTTATTACAAAAACTATGAATGTACGATTGACGTTCCTTTTAATGCAACTTTAGACATTATCGTTGAAAACATGGGGCGTATTAATTATGGAGCAAAAATCATAAATAGTACAAAAGGTATAATTTCGCCTGTAATCATCAACGGGCAAACCATAACTGGCGACTGGAATATGTATCCTTTGCCAATGGATAAAATGCCAAATCTTGTTGAGGCCAAAAACAATGCAAAAGCGGGACAGCCTGCTCTTTATCAGGGGACTTTTAATTTGACTAAGAAAGGAGATACTTTTCTTGATATGCGTGATTGGGGTAAAGGTATTGTATTTATCAACGGAATCAATATTGGACGTTACTGGAGTGTTGGGCCACAACAAACCTTATATGTGCCAGGATGTTGGCTGAAGGAGGGAACTAATGAAATTGTAATTTTTGAACAAAAAAATGACAAAATTCAAACAAGTGTGAAATCGACCGAAACTCCAATTCTAGAGGACTTACAGCCTGAAAAAGGTGAAGTTAAGTAAGAATGATTATTTTTCGTAAATAACAAAAAAGGCTTTGATTTCTGATGAAATCAAAGCCTTTTTATGATATAAGAGAAAGTTTAATCTGTAGAGATATACCGCAGTGCGTCTACGCAACGTATATCTGCAATACATTAGACGCACTGCAGTGCGTCTCTACCTTGTGTCTTTGCGAATGTTTTTTTCTCTCACAGCTTCTAAAATCCTTTTAATCTTGATAATCTGTGGCTAAAAAAAACTTTGCGATTTGGCGACTTTGCGAGCAATTTTTTCTCTCGCAGATTTAGCAGATTTTATAGATTTTTTTGATCTGCTTTAATCATTTAAAATCTACATGAAATATTACAAATTCAGTTTTCTATATTGTAAAGGCGAAAGCTGTTTTAATTCCTTAAACTTTCGATTAAAATTGGAAATATTATTGAAACCGCATAATTCGGCAATTTCCAAAACAGAGAGTTCTTCATTATTAGATAATAATTTTGCCGCTCTCTCAATTCGTACTTCAATTAGAAATTGAAAAAAAGACTTGTTGGTCCGGACTTTAAAATACCGGCAAAAGGCATTTTTGGTCATACTGGCAATCGAAGCAATTTCATCAAGCGTGATATTTTTGTGGAAATTGGTCATTACATATTCAAACACAATCTGCATTCTTTTTCCTTCGTTATCTGTTATTTTCTTTTGATATAAATAATTAGAAAGCGGAGTAGTTTCTGATGTTGAGAGCCATTTTAAAATATCCAGAAATAATATAAAACGGGTATAGCTGTCAGCTTTTTTTAGTTTCTTAAAATACTTGACTACTTTTTTGGGCGCGTTATGAATTATGAATCCGTTTTTACTGCTTTCTAGAATGGGATGGATATTTCTAAAAGTAGGCAATTCAAAAAAATCTCTTCCGAACGAATTGAATGTAAAGAATAAAGTACGCATTACAGAAATTACATTTTCTTGAATGTCGCTTCTAAAAACATGTGGCAAATTGCTTCCAATTACGAGTATATCGCCTTCATGATACTGCGAAATAGTATCACCGGCAAAAACGGCTCCTTCTCCTTTTTCTATAAAACTAATTTGAATTTCTTCATGCTGATGAAGTTTATCATAGAATGATACTTCGATATCTTCTTGATATATAAGGGGATCTTCTCCAGATTTTGGAATTTTAAATGGGAAAACTTTCATATAGTGGTTAGTTAGTTATGATCAAATATATTGTATTTGAATAAAAAAATGATGCTATAATGTTCAGTTTTTTAAAATTTACCACTATAGAGGGTAATATAGTATCATTTTGTGGTAATTTTTAAAGGGTGCGCTCTGTTGTTTCTAGATAATTTTGGCCTTAATAAAAAATTAAAATTATGAGTATTCAATGGAATGGCGTTATGCCAGCGGTAACTACAAAATTTACTGCAGATGACAAATTAGACTTCAATATGTTTGAAGTTAATATGAAGGCACAATTAAATGCTGGAGTTTCAGGAATTATTTTAGGAGGGACTTTAGGTGAAGCCAGTACGCTTTTAGAGGAGGAAAAAAGAGAATTAGTAAAACATACTGTTGCACTAACAGAAAATAAAGTGCCTGTAATTATGAACATTGCAGAGCAGTCTACAAAAAATGCAATTTTGGCCGCTAATAAAGCTGAACAAGATGGAGCAAAAGGATTAATGATGCTTCCTCCAATGCGTTACAAAGCATCTGATTTTGAAACGGTTACTTTTTATAGTGAAGTGGCAAAAAACACTTCTCTTCCTATTATGGTTTACAACAATCCAGTCGACTATAAAATTGAAGTTACTCTAGATATGTTTGAAGAATTATTAAAATACGATAACATTCAAGCAGTAAAAGAATCAACTAGAGATATCTCTAACGTAACTAGAATGATCAACCGCTTTGGAGATCGTTTAAAAATATTATCAGGAGTAGACACATTAGCATTAGAAAGCTTATTTATGGGTTCTGATGGATGGGTTTCTGGATTGGTTTGCGCTTTCCCTGAAGAAACAGTGGCAATTTACAAATTGGCAAAAGCGGGAAGATTTGATGAAGCGTTGAAAATCTATAGATGGTTCTTACCTTTATTAGAATTGGATATTAATGCATTTTTAGTTCAGAATATTAAATTGGCAGAAGTTGCAACAGGAATTGGTTCAGAATATGTTCGTGCGCCAAGATTACCATTGCAAGGAGCAGAAAGAGAAAGAGTTTTAGCGATTATTGCTGAAGGATTGCGCACAAGACCAACTTTACCAGATTATAAAAATTTATAATAGCATATTTAAAAGATTGGCTTTGCTTTTTTAGTTTTCAGTCTCGGTTCTCAGCTTTCAGTCGCAGTCTCAGTTTTTCAGTTTCCATTTACAGTCAGGGTTTTCGGTTACTGCGTTTACTGGGGCTGCGACTGAAACTTGAGACTAAAATCGTGGCTGAAAACTACAATGGCATTTAATTCATTTATAAGAAAAAAACATGATTACAGGAAAAAATTATATAGGAAGCCAGCTAAAAGCAGGCGGTACAAAAATACTAAAAACGTTTAATCCGCTATTGAATACAGAAAATCCATGGGTTTTTACAGAGGCAACTCAAGATGAAATTGAAGAAGCGGTTGCGCTAGCCAATCAAGCATTTGCGAGTTATAAAAATTATTCTGGTATTGAAAAAGCTAAATTTTTAAACGCTATTGCAGATGAAATTTTAGCATTAGGAGATGATCTTTTAGTTCAATATTGCACCGAATCGGGTTATCCGAGAGGTAGAGCAGAAGGAGAACGCGGAAGAACAATCGGCCAGTTGAAAGCTTTTGCCGATATGCTTACAGAAGGAAGCTGGGTGCAAGCTACAATAGATACAGCAATAATTGACAGACAGCCTGCGCCAAAAGAAGATTTACGCAAAATGTTAACACCTCTAGGACCAATTGTGGTTTTTGGATCAAGTAACTTTCCTTTTGCATTCTCTACAAGCGGAGGAGATACAGCTTCAGCTTTGGCTGCGGGTTGTCCAGTTATTGTAAAAAGCCACTCTATGCATATAGGAACAGGCGAAATGGTTGCTTCGGCAATCATAAAAGCGGCTAAGAAAACTAATATGCCAGAGGGTGTTTTTTCTAACCTTATAGGTGATGGAAGAACGCTTGGGACAAGTTTGGTAAAACATCCATTGGTAAAAGGAGTTGGTTTTACAGGAAGCATTAAAGGCGGACGAGCTTTGTGCGATTTAGCTGCACAGCGCCCAGAACCAATTCCAGTATTTGCCGAAATGGGAAGTATTAATCCAGTGGTATTATTGCCTAATGCTTTGAAAAAAAATAGCCAAAAATGGGCAACGGCTTATGCGGGTTCTATTACTTTGGGAGCTGGGCAATTTTGTACGAATCCAGGGTTATTGCTTGCTTTGAAAGGAGAAGAATTAAATGATTTTACTGAAAAGTTGGATCAGGCAATCGAAAAAATTCAGCCAGGCTGTATGCTGCACCCTTCTATTTATGCTGATTTTAATAACGGAATTGCAAAAATAGAAGAGCAGAATGGAGTTTCAAGAATAGCGCAATTTAAAGGAGAGACAACACCAAATCACGGTGCTTCAACTGTCTTAAAAGTTGATGGAAAAGAATTTTTAAAAAATGCAGTATTGCACAATGAAGTTTTTGGACCATTTTCTATTTTAATTGAATGCGAAAATGAAGCTGAATTAATAGAGGTAATTTCTAAGCTTGAAGGACAGCTGACAGGAACAATCATAAGTGAGGAGAACGAAATTGAATCTCATAAAGGAATAATTGGTGCTTTACAGAATCGTGTAGGTCGTTTGATCTATAATGGTGTTCCTACAGGTGTAGAAGTTTGTGCTTCTATGCTTCACGGAGGACCTTATCCTGCATCTTCAGATTCACGTTACACAGCAGTTGGTATAGATGCAGTGTATAGATGGGTGCGTCCAGTAAGTTTTCAGAATTGGCCAGATCATTTGCTGCCAGCTGAATTACAAAACGAGAATCCGCTGCAAATTGTTCGTACAGTAAATAATAAACTAACACTATCTCAAATATAAAATGGTAAAGAAAACTTTTTTTTGCGTAGATGCTCATACGTGCGGGAATCCAGTTAGGGTTGTTGCCGGTGGCGGACCAAATCTACAAGGCAATTCGATGAGCGAAAAACGGCAGCATTTCTTAAAAGAATATGATTGGATTCGTAAAGGATTAATGTTTGAACCAAGAGGGCACGATATGATGAGCGGAAGCATTTTGTATCCGCCAAGTAATCCTGATAATGATTTTGGAATTTTGTTTATTGAAACTTCTGGCTGTCTGCCAATGTGCGGACACGGAACAATTGGAACTATTACAATTGCTGTCGAAGAAGGTTTGGTGACTCCAAAAGTTCCTGGAATTATTAAAATGGAAGCGCCTGCAGGTTTAGTGCACATCGAATATCAACAAACAGGCAAAAAGGTAGATTGGGTACGTCTGACCAACGTTAAATCGTATCTAGCGGCAGAAGGACTTACTATTGATTGTCCAGAATTGGGCGAAATTGTTTTTGATGTGGCTTACGGAGGAAATTACTATGCCATTGTCGATCCGCAAAAGAATTTTTCTGGTGTTCAGGATTTTACAGCAAGTAAAATTGTTCAGTATAGTCAGGAAGTGCGTAAAAAAATTAACGAAAAATATCCAGATTATTTCATCCACCCAGAGAATGATACAATTCGAGATGTATCACATATGTTATGGACAGGATCGCCTATTGACTCAACATCATCTGGCAGAAATGCTGTTTTTTATGGTGACAAAGCAATCGACCGTTCACCATGTGGAACGGGTACATCAGCCCGAATGGCACAATTGCACGCTAAAGGAAAATTGAAAAAAGGAGAAGAGTTTATTCACGAAAGTTATATTGGAAGTAAGTTTATTGGAAAAGTCGTAGAAGAAACTTCTATCGGAGATATTCCAGCTATTGTTCCAAGCATTCAAGGATGGGCAAAAGTATACGGATATAATAATATTATAATTGATGAAAGCGACGATCCATATGCATTTGGATTTCAGGTTATTTAAAAATCAGTTTATAATATAATTAAGCTGTTGGTTAAATTATATTATTGTTTTTTGAATAGTCTCTAGTTTTAACTATGGGATTTTAGAAATTGTAAATAAGATGGGCTTTAGCCAAATTAACATGGTTGTTGTTTAAGCTAAAACCATCTTTTACAATTTTAATTACTATCTAAAGATCAATGTCTTAAGTTAAGAGATTTTTGATTTCAGATTTGAGCATAGAATAAATAATATTTAGATATAGCCAGTGGTTTCAACCGCGGGCCCATATAGATTGTTTTTTGATTGCATACCCGTGGTTGAAACCACGGGTTATGTTTAAAAACGGAGTCAAAAAAATAATTGATAAGCAAAGTCCAAGGCAATTGGTTTTAGCTTAATGAAACATATAATCTAATCCAACAGATTTAAAATATAATTAGTAGTTCAAAGAACTCTTAACGAAATAAAATTTATGAAAAAAGTTGCTGTTATCGGCGGTGGAATTATTGGCTTATGTTCTGCCTATTATCTTGCAAAGGAAGGTTACGAGGTGAGTGTATTTGATGAATCTGATATGAGCAATGGCTGTTCGTATGGAAACGCAGGTATGATTGTACCATCACACATTATTCCGCTGGCACAGCCGGGTATGATTGCTCAAGGAATAAAATGGATGTTTGACAGCCGTAGTCCATTTTATGTAAAACCGCGTTTAAGCAAAGATTTAATAAACTGGGGAATGCAGTTTTATAAACATGCCAATTTACGCCATGTAGAAAATGCGATGCCTGCTTTACGTGACCTATCTTTATTAAGTAAAGAATTATATCAGGATTTTGCCAAAGAGAATAATTCTTTCTTTTATGAAGAAAAAGGACTTTTAATGCTTTATAAAAGTGATAAAGTAGGAGAAGAAATGCATCACGAAGGAAAAGAAGCAGAACGTCTAGGACTTGAAGTAGATTATCTCTCAAAATCTGAAGTGGCACTTTTAGAAAAAGGAACCAATACCAATGTAATTGGGGGAGTTCATTATAAAAGTGATGCTCATTTGTATCCGCAAAAATTTATGGCTTTTATCAAAGAGGAATTATCTCGTTTAAAAGTCGAAATCCACTCACAAACCAGCGTTAAAGATTTTGTTTTAGAAGGAAATAAAATTGAAAAAATTGTTACCGATAAAGGGCTTTTTAGAACTGACGAAGTGGTTTTGGCATCAGGATCTTGGAGTCCTTTTTTGGCTAAAAAATTAAATATCTCAATTTCTATTTTACCAGGAAAAGGATACAGTTTTACTTTAAAAGATAAATCCCAAAAACCAAGTATTCCATCTATTTTATGCGAAGGAAAAGTGGCCGTAACTCCAATGGCAAATGATATTAGATTTGGAGGAACTATGGAAATAACACACACCAAAGACAATAAAATAAACGCAAACAGGCTTCAAGGAATTATAAATAGCATCAATGATTTTTATCCTGACATGAAAGTGGAAATGCCAAAAACAGAAGACACTTGGTTTGGGTTTAGACCATGCACGCCATCCGGAATGCCAATTATTGCTAGAGACAAAAAAATCGTAAATTTGACCTTAGCAACAGGACATGCCATGATGGGATTAAGTCTCGCACCGGCAACAGGAAAAATCATAACAGAAATTATTTCTGGAAAACCGACTTCTGTAGCTATTGACAGATTCCAAATATAAAATATGAGATACAACCAGATTCCGGTTTCTTTGTTTATAGAAAACCGAAAAAGATTTACCGAAAAAATGCTGCCAAATAGTTTGGCCATTTTAACTTCAAATGACGTAATGCCTAATAACGCTGATGATGTTATGGGTTTTGCTCAAAATAATGATTTGTTTTATCTGTCTGGTATTGATCAGGATGAAACTATTCTGGTGCTTTATCCAGATGCTTTTAAAGAAGAAAACAGAGCTATACTTTTTGTAAAAGAAGCAAATGAACATACGCTGACTTGGGACGGTGATTTTTTAACCAAAGAACAGGCCACGGCTATTTCTGGAATCAAAAATATCAAATGGATTCATGAGTTTGAGAAGGCTTTACAGCTTTTTGCCTTTGAATCAGATGTTTTTTATTTAGGTCACAATGAGCATATCAAAAGGGTAACGGCTGAAATGGAAACCAGACAAGACCGAATGATTAAATGGTGCAAAGAAAAGTATCCATTGCATCAATACGAGCGTGTGGCAAAAATAACGCGCGAATTGCGTCCAATTAAATCGAACGAGGAAGTTGATTTAATTAAAAAAGCAACAGCAATAAGTGTTGAAGGTTTTCATAGAATTTTAAATACCATTCGTCCTAATATAAACGAATATGAATTAGAGGCCGAGTTGTTGTACGCTACCGTAAAAAATGGAGGAACAAGACAAGCTTTTAAATCAATTATAGCCTCTGGTGGAAATGCATGCTCATTGCATTATAATACTAATGATGATATTTGCGAAGAGAATGAAATGGTTCTTCTCGATTTTGGAAGCTGTTATGCCAACTATAATTCAGATACCACAAGATGTATTCCGGTTAACGGAACTTTCAGTCCTAGGCAAAAAGAGGTTTACGAATCTGTTTTGCATTGTTTGAAAGAAGGTTCTAAATTACTAAAGCCTGGAGTTTTATCGAAAGATTATGAACTTCAAATGGCTAAATTAATTGAAGCTGAATTGGTAAAATTAGGATTAATTACTGAAGAAGAAATTAAATCTCAAGATCCAGAAAAACCTGCTTACAAGAAATATTTCATGCATGGAACTGCGCATCATTTAGGACTTGATGTTCATGATGTTGGTTTGTATTCAAGACCTTTTGAAAAGGGAATGGTGCTTACTTGCGAACCTGGAATTTACATTAGAGAAGAAGGAATAGGATGCCGTTTGGAAAATGATTATCTGATAACAGAAAATGGAAATATCAATCTGAGTGAAGCTATGCCTATTGAAATTGCCGAAATTGAAAATTTAATTAAAAATAAAAAAGGATAAGATGAGAAAATATTTGTTGTTGGTACTGTTTATATGTACATCTGTTTTCGCACAGAAGATTGATATTAACAATCTAAATTGGTTGCCAAATTCTCATTCTTTTTGGGTGAATCAAGACAGTAACGTGGTCGTTTATGATGTTGATAAGCTAGATAAACAAAACACTATTTTATCAAAAGCACAATTAGCTGCTGCTGGATTTACAGGCGAAATTGAACAATTGGTTTGGAACGATTCAAAAACAAAAGTATTAGTCTATACAAATTCTAAGAAAGTTTGGAGAGACAATACTAGAGGTGATTATTGGTATTTTGATTTGGCCACAGGAAAAGGAAAACAATTAGGCAAAAACTTGGATGCGTCATCTTTAATGTTTGCTAAGTTTTCTAGCGATAATGAAAATGTTGCCTACGTTTCAAAACACAACATATATGTTGAAAATCTGAATTCTGGAAAAATTACGCCAGTAACTACAGACGGTACAGATAAAATTATTAACGGAACTTTTGATTGGGTTTATGAAGAAGAACTAGCTGCTCGTGACGGATTCAGATGGAGTCCAGACGGAAAAAGCATTGCTTTTTGGAGAGTAGATGCTACATCTACCAAATTCCATTTCATGATCAATAATACAGATTCGTTATATCCGACAATTATTCCTGTGGAATATCCAAAAGCTGGAGATAAACCTTCTTCTGTAAAAATCGGAATTGTAAATATTGATTCTCTTCAAACCAATTGGTTAAATATTCCTGGAGAACCAGATAATAATTATTTGGTTCGAATGAAATGGCTTAGCAATGAATCTATTATGGTAGTTCAGTTAAATAGAAACCAGAATCAGGTTACGATGTACGATTGCAATGCAAAATCGGGTGCAGCGAGAGTGATTTATAAAGAAGAATCAAAAGCATGGATTGACGTGTTTGATACTTCTGCTGGTGAATATGACGTTTTTCCTTGTCAGTTTGTAGACAACGGAAAAGCCTTTTTATGGAGTTCTGACGCAGACGGATGGATGCATATTTACAAAATAAGCCTTGACGGAAAATCAAAAGAGTTAATCACTAAAACTAATTTTGATGCTTATTTTAAAGCCTATAATGAAAAGACCAAAACAATATATTTTATTGCTAGTCCAGAAGATGCTACTCAGCGTTACTTGTATGAAACAAATTTAAGTTCGAAAAAAACAAAAAGAATAACTCCAGCAATTTTTGACGGTACAAACCGATATGTTTTTTCTACAGATGCAGCTTATGCAAGACATACCAATTCTAGCATTTCGAGAGATTACAATCAGAGGTTGATTGCCTTGTCGGGGCATCAAAAGATTTATCCAAAAGAAGCAGATGTTTTTGTGGCTCCAAGACGAAATTATTCAATGGAGAAGTTTAAAGTAAAAACTGAAGATGGAGTTGAAATTGATGGTGTAATGGCAAAACCATTGGATTTTGATCCTTCAAAAAAATATCCTGTTTTCTTCTATGTTTATGGAGAACCGATGGCTTCAGTAGCCAATGACAAACCGTATTTTAATGGTTTTATCGCTGAATTGATTCCAAAAGGATATATCGGAATTGCTATGGATAATAGAGGAACTCCTGTAATGAAAGGAACACAATGGAGAAAATCTATTTACAAAAATATCGGGATTATCAATACGCGTGATCAGGCAATGGCAGCCAAAGAAGTTTTAAAATGGAACTTCATCGATTCTGATCGTGTGGCGATTCATGGCTGGAGCGGCGGTGGAGCAGTAACTTTAAACTTAATGTTTCAGTATCCAGAAATCTACAAAACTGGAATTGCGATTGCAGCAGTAACAGATCAGCATTTTTATGATAATATCTATACAGAGCGCTATATGGGATTGCCAGACGAAAATCAGGCAGCTTATATTCAGGCTTCTCCTGTAACACATGCTAAAAATCTGAAAGGAAATTTACTATATATTCACGGAACAGGCGATGATAATGTACATTATAAGAATGCAGAAGTTTTAATAAACGAATTAATCAAATACGATAAAATGTTTGATTTAATGATTTATCCAAACCGTTCTCATAGTATTGATGAAGGAGAAGGAACAGAAAAACATCTAGTAGATACTTTTGTCAGATTTATTGAAAAAAATTGCCCGCCAGGAGCAAAATAATAAAAATACATATTATAAAAGAAAGGAGAGTTTCATCAAATTGAAATTCTCCTTTTTTTTTGATTTATGTTATTTGGAACTAAGTTAATTGTTTGATTTTGAAATCTTTCTAAAAAGGTAATATAGTAAATGTGTAATTGCGAAATTGATATTTATAGGGTAATATAAGCAGGTTTTTCGGTAATATATTATCAGAAAAATTATCTAAAAAGCAAAATATTTGCCACATTAATTATAAAACCATTTTATGAAATTCAAGATTAATGTTAGAAAAATTGCAGTACTCTTTTTTGTGCTGTTGACGAAACTGACCTTTGCCCAAGATCGGGTGGTGTCAGGAATTGTTTCAGATGAGAATGGAATTCCATTGCCAGGTGTTGGAATACTGGTAAAAGGAACTCAAACAGGTTCTCAGACTGATTTTGATGGGAAATATTCAATAAAAGCTGATGCAAATGCGGTACTTGTGTTTAGTTTTATTGGAATGCAAACTAAAGAAGTTCCGGCTCGTAGTAATAGCGTAAACGTAAAAATGTCTGCAGGATCTACGCAATTGCAGGAAATTGTAGTTACAGCATTGGGACTTAAAAGAGAGAAAAAATCTTTGGGTTATGCTACGCAAGAAATAAATGGAGATCAGCTTACAAAAATAAATACTGGTAACGTTTCGAATAATATTTCAGGAAAAATTGCGGGTGTACAAATTAGAAGAAATAATAATATTGGAGGATCTACAAACGTTGTCATTCGTGGTACAACTTCTTTGACAGGAAACAATCAGGCCTTGTGGGTTGTGGATGGAATTATATTAAACAATGACAACACCAATACAAGTGACCAGAAATCAAGTGGTAATAAAGGAGGATATGATTATGGTAATGCTGCCTCAGATATAAACCCTGATGATATTGAAACCATGAACGTTTTAAAAGGTGCTGCAGCAACAGCGTTATATGGATCAAGAGCTTCAAATGGAGTTATTATCGTAACACTTAAAAAAGGCAGCAAAGCTAAAGGAGGTTTAGGTATAGATTTCAGCACCGGAATAAACGTTGGGGTGGTTGATAAAGAAACATTGCCAGAATATCAAAACCAATATGGTGGAGGATATGGATCTTTTGGATCAACTGTAGATTTAGGGAGCGGTTCTCATCCGTCTGTAAGTATAGAAGATGCTTCTTGGGGGCCAAAATTTGATCCTTCTGTTTTGGTGTACAATTGGACTTCTTTTTATCCTAATCTACCAACTTGTGGGAAATTATCACCTTATACAGCGGTAAAAAAGAATCCAAACAGTTTTTATCAAAACAGTTTAACTTATATCAATAATATCGCTATTTCTGGTTCGAATGATCAGGGTGATTTTAGATTTGGTTACACTAACTACAATCAGCAGCAAGGAATTCTGCCTAATAGCAATAACAGAAAAGATAATTTTAATTTTTCTGCTAGCTATAAAATTGCGCCAAAAACTAGAATTTCAGCATCATCAAATTATATGAAATCAGATGCGATTGGTATGAATGAGACTGGATATGGAGATGGCGGAAACAACTATTTGAGCAGTGTAAGACAATGGTACAGTACAAGTGCTGATTTTGGTGATCTTAAAGAGGCTTACGAATTAACAGGTAAAAATATAACATGGAATGTGCAATCGCCAACTAAGTTGACCGTTTTGTTTCATGATAATCCGTATTTTCAGCGTTATAACAATTACAACTCGATGAAAAGAGATCGTTTCTTTGGAAATGTAATCTTAAAAACAGAAGTTACAAATTGGTTTGATATCATGGGGAGAGGTGCTGTCGATTTTTATCATCAGTTACAAGAAGAGCGCATAGCTGTGGGTTCAAAAAGAACATCAAACGGATTAGGACAATACTCTAGATATGATAAAAACTTTCGTGAAATCAACTTAGATTTAGTTTTGAATTTTAAAACGGCTATTACAGAAGGTCTAAATTTTACGGGGATGTTAGGAGGAAACTCTAGACGTTCTGTATTAAATTCTATTTATGCTGAGACAAATGGCGGATTGGTTGTTCCAGGAATTTACGCTTTGACAAACTCAATAAATCTAATCAACTATCCTGGCGAGGCAGAGCAGACTATTGGGACAAACAGTATTTATGGGACAGCTAATTTTGCTTATCTTGATACATTTTTTGTAGAAGGAACATACAGAATAGATCAGTCTTCTACTTTGCCAAAGGCGAATAATACTTATTCTTATCCTTCAATCACAGGAACTTATATTTTTAGTAATCATATCAAAGCAGATTGGCTATCTTTTGGTAAGCTGCGTTTAAACTATGCTGAAACAGGAAACGATGCTCAATTTGCAGTAACTTCTCCGAGATATTCTAAAAATAATAATTTTGGTCCAAACGGAATTCGTTTTTCAACAGAAGATAGCAGAAGCAATTCTGATTTAAAAAGTGAGTTGACAAAAGGTTTTGAGGCAGGTCTTGAGCTTAAGTTCTTCAAAAACAGATTAGGAGTTGACTTTTCTTATTACAAAACAAATACAACAAATCAGATTCTATCTATTGAAACGCCTACACAAACAGGATACACAAGAGCATGGATTAATGGAGGAGATGTTCAAAACAAAGGATTTGAGTTAACGGTAAATGCTACTCCAATCAAAACAAACAATTTTACATGGCAGGCAACTGTAAACTGGTCTACTAATAAAAATGAAGTAATTTCTTTAGCAGGAGCAAATCAGATTTCATTAGGAGGTTTCCAAGGAATTAGTTATGTAGCAGAAGTTGGTAAACCAGTTGGTCAGCTTGTGGGTTCTGGTTATACTTATTTAAATGGGCAGAGAGTTATTAACTCAAACGGAACCTATCAAAAAACTTCAGGAGTAGTGATCGGAGATGTAAATCCTGATTGGATTGGTGGTTTTAATAACGTTTTAACGTATAAGAATATTTCTTTCAACTTCTTAATAGATGTTAAAAAAGGAGGAGATGTATACTCTTTAGATCAACAATTTGGACATCAGACAGGTATCTATGAAAGTACAGTGAGTAAAAACCATAATGGAGTTCCGCAGCGTGAGCCTGTTGCTAATGGCGGCGGTGTATTGCTAAACGGAGTTCAAGCAGATGGAGCACCAAATACTGTGGTTGCAGAAATCGCAGATGCTGCAGGATACGATTTTTATGGTTCTATGCCACAGCAAGAATATGTTTATGATGCATCTTATGTAAAATTACGTGAAGTTGGGTTAAGCTACAGATTTCCAAAAAGATTCTTAACTAATACGTTTATCAATAATATGGTCTTCGCTGTTAATGGAAGCAACCTTTGGATCATTCACAAAAATCTTCCTTACGCAGATCCAGAAGCGGGAGCATCTTCGGGTAATTTACAAGGCTTTCAATCAGGGGTTTTACCGACAACAAAAGAGTATAGTTTTACATTGAAAGTTCAATTCTAAAAAATATAGACATGAGAATTATAAAAACAATATTTTTTGCTGGAGCTATTCTATGTACAATAGCTTCATGCGATAACCTGGACAATATGAATCAGGACAAAAAAGGTTATGAAACAGCGGTACCCGCAGCATTAATGACTAGTGCTCAAGTAAATTATGCTTATTTCTTGACTAATGCTTCTGTTAATTCGAACAATTTCAGAGCTTATGTTCAACATTGGTCGACTTCGACTTATACAGATGAAGCTAATTACAATCAGGCAAAAAGAAATCTAGGAAGCAATCATGCTGTATTGCTTTATAGAGATGTATTACAGGATTTATCAAATGCGCAAAAACAAATCAAAGAAATAAAAGCATTAGGTCCAGTAGAAGAAGCGGTGCAAAAAAATCAGTTGGCAATTCTTGAGGTACAAATTGTAATGACGTATCAGACATTGGTTGATTTGTTTGGAAATGTAGCGTATACCGAAGCTTTAGATATTAAAAAGTTCCCTCTTCCAAAATATGACGATGCTAAAACAATCTATTTGGATTTAGCTTCCCGTTTGGATGTAGCTATTGCAAATTTAGATACCGCAAACGCAAGTTTTGATAAAAAAGCAGATTTAGTTTTTCAAGGAAATGTTGCTAAATGGAAAGTATTGGCAAATAGCGTAAAACTAAAAATGGGTTTGCATCTTGCTGATGTCGATCCTGCAAGAGCAAAAGCTATGGTAGAAAGCGCTTATAGTTCTGGGGTAATGAGCAAAGAGGCAGATACGGCTTTGTTTCAGTATTATTCGTCAGTAATAGATATGAATCCGTTATATGATAGTTTGGTAAATAGTAGCCAAATTAACATAGCAGAGTTTTTTGTTAATGAATTAAATGCAAAAGAAGATCCAAGACGTGATATTTTCTTTGATCCGGCTTCAAAAATAAACGGTAAATACAAAGGTGCTCCATATGCTCAGCTAGTTAAATATGTAGATTATTCAAATACAGGACTCAGGTTGAGAAAGGAAACAAATCCAGGAGTTATATTCGATTATACAGAAACCTGTTTTTTACTGGCAGATGCGGCAAGCCGAGGCTTTAGTGTAGGGGCTGATGCTGCAACCTATTATGCAAAAGGAATAGAAGCTAGCATGAAATTTTGGGGAGTTTCTGATGCGAATATCCAAACTTATTTAGCACGTCCTGATGTTGCTTTTGCTACAGCAACAGGAACAGACAAGCAAAAAATTGCCTACCAGCTTTGGATCGCTTACTACAATCGTGGTTTTGAAGCTTGGACTGAATACAGAAGGTTAGATTATCCTATACTGGTAGCGCCTCCAACAGCGGTGCAAGAAGCAAATGGTAAAGTTCCAGTTAGAAATATTTATTCCACATCAGATAAAACGTTGAATGCAGCTAATTATGAAGCAGCTTCAACAGCAATAGGGGGAGATTTAATGACAACGAAGATTTTTTGGGACAAATTTTAATTTTGAGTTAGTTTAATTTGTTTTTGAGCCAGCACTTTTAAGTGCTGGTTTTTTTTTGTTTTATAGTATTTGTAAGGGATGACGGATGTTTTTTAGTTAAGTCGATTGGTTTTTGATTTTAATATTTTATTATAAGTATTTTTTGATTATGTGTTTTTTTATGGTTAAAAATATGATAATTATGTATTAATTCTGAATAAAATACTATCAGAAAGATAGAAGCTTCTGCGGTAATTTTGATCAATTACTAATGAAAAACCTAAACAAATGAAATTAAAATTACTAATCTGCTTTCTGATTTTCAGTTCAGTGAAAATTAGTGCACAAGGTCTGCCTTGTCGGACAAGCGAAGAAAATGAAAAAGTGTACCGGAATAACCCTCATGCACTTCAAGAGAAAAAGAACTTTGATGTTTTCAGTAAAAATTTTGCAGCACAGCGTAAATCTTCTACAGCAAAAACGGCTGCAGTTACTACTTACACAATTCCAGTAGTATTTCATATTTATGGTGATGTACAAGGCGGAAAAACGGTAACCTACGAAAAGATTGTCAATCACTTAGCTCAGCTTAATGATGATTTTAATGGGCGTAACGCAGATTATCAGACCGTTGAATCTTTTTTTCAAGCACGCCGCGGAACGCTGAATATTGAATTTAAGCTTGCGAAAAAAGATCCTAATGGTGGTTGTACGACAGGTGTTGTTTTCCATCCAACTAAAAACGGTTACGGAAACGGTGGAGGCTACGATGACCAGATTGCAGCTGATGCTTGGGACAACACCAAATATATGAATGTCTATATACAGAATGATTTGTATAATGACGGCGCTACAAATAATTCAGGTGTGGCTTGGTATCCAAGTTCAGATATGACAGCAAACAATACAGCTCGTGTTGTTTTCAACGGAGCTTATTTGTATGATAACTCATATAGCAAAGAATTCTCAGCAACGCTTACTCACGAATTTGGTCACTTTCTTAATCTGATTCATACTTTTGAAGGAGGTTGTACAGGAACTGATGAAGTTTCTGATACTCCTGCGGAAGACGGAAAACATACTTTAGGCTGTACTCCAGGAACAAATTGCAGTGGCGATAAAGTAAATTTCGAAAACTACATGGGATATAATGGAGCACAAGGTTGCTATAAAATGTATACACAAGGTCAGATTGACAGAATGCTCGCTGCTTTAGAACACCCTGCGAGAAAATCTCTTTGGCAAGCACAAAACTTAATTGATACAGGTGTTAATTCAACAGGAAGTACGCTTACTGCATCGGCTGTAGCTTTTAAAGAAGCGATTGTAAATGACGGTTCTTTTGATACTTCATCCATAATCAAATTAAACGGAACTAAAACTTTTGCGGTTTCTTCTGGAACAATGACAGCAGGAACTCATTTTACACATACTTTTCCAGCAGGAATTACACCTGTACTTACTGTAAACTCCAACAATCAAATTACAGTTACATTAACTGGAAAAGCAACAAATCATGCATTAAGCAACAATACATCTGGTGGAATTAGTTTTTTACCAGCAGCTTTTGCAGGCGGAACAGCTGATTTATCTTGTACTTCTTTATACTTTAATTTTAAATTCTCAGATCCATACGGAATCTTCTTTGTTGACATGCCAGATGTTACGGTTTCGTCAGCATTGACATGGAAATATTTTGAAATCGCAAAAGGAGATGATCGTGCATTTGGAGGCTGGCGTTATGCGGCGAATGCTTTAAAAATTGAAACGTATGCAAAGAAACTAGTTTGCGAAACGGGTACTAGAAATATTTCATTATTGAATGCAAACACAGCAGTTGGTCCAACAAGCAATATGACTGCTCCAGGTGCTTATCCAAATCAGTTGGATTTAAGAACAGCGAGTTATACAGCTTGGGATGGAAAAACTGGTTATGTAGGATTTGATTATTTAATGGATGGTCTTACCTGTTATGGATGGTTTAAAGTAAAAGTAAACGCTGATGGTGACGGTTATACAATTTTGGAATATGCTTATAATACAAAACCGAACACTCCAATTTACACAGGAATGACCGATAAAACGGCAACAACTTTATCACCAGAAACATTGTATGAAGCTGAAGTAAATGACGGAAGCATAACTTCAACAGCGACAATTGCTTTGAGCACTAATAATGGCACATTTACAAAAAGCAGTGGGACTTTTACAGCAGGAACCGATTATACAATTACAGGCGTACCAGCTGGTTTAACCGCTGTTTTAACTCTTGAAAGCAATTCTAAAACGGTACTTTCTTTTACAGGAAAAGCAACGGCACACAATACAACAAACGATGCTGTTATTACAGTTACGTTTAAAGATGCAGCCATTACAGGCGGAATAGCGACTTTGGATACCGCTACTAAAACAATCAATTTAAAATTCGATGCGCCTTACGGAGTGTTTTATGTAAACAATCCAGATTATACGGCCAATGCAGCATCAACTTGGCAGTATTTTGATATGGGTATTGGAGACAATACGGAGTATGGAGCATGGCAATATGCGGCCGCAGCTTTAAAAATAGAAACTTACGGAAAAAGACTGGTTTCCGAAGCGGGAACAAGAAATATATCTTTCTTATCACAAGGTACTTCTATTGGAGCTTCTAGTAATTTTGCTGCACCTGGAGCATATCCGAATCAATTAGATTTGAGAACAGCTACTTATACAAATTGGGATAATAAAACAGGATATGTTGGTTTTGAATATACAAGCAGGGGACGTGTTTGCTACGGATGGATGCATGTAAAAGTAGAAGCTGGCGGAGTAGGGTATACTGTGTTGGATTATGCTTATAACACCAAACCAAATGAGCCAATTTTAGCAGGAGTGCAAACAACAAATACAGTATTGGCTCCAACAAATTTAACAGCAACTGTGACTAATTTACAAGCTGTGCTTAACTGGACTAATAATGCTACAAATGCTACAAATGTAATTATCGAAAGAGCAGGTTCAGATGATGTTTATGCTGAAATTGCGACACTAGCTAACAATGTAGCTACTTATACCAATACAGGTTTAACTGCCGACAGCACTTATAAATATAGAGCTAGAGCAAAATCAGGTGCTGATTATTCTGCTTATTCAAATGTGGCTACTGTGACAATTCCTGCAGCTCCATTATGCAGTGCGCAAGGAACAAACGGTTATGAATATATAAGTTCTGTAGCAGTAGGAAGTTTTGTAAATGCATCAGGAAAAGAAACAAACGGTTATGCAGATTATACTTCAAAAGTGATTACTTTGAATCCGAATGCAAATACAAGCGTTACTTTAACTCCTGGTTTTAGTGGTTCTGCCTATACAGAATATTGGGGAGTTTGGATTGACTACAATAAAAACAATCAGTTTGAAGCATCTGAAAGAGTAATTAATAATGTTTCATCAAACGCTGCAGTAACTACAAGTTTTACACCTGCGTCATTTACAGGTACTACTAAAATGAGAGTTGTGATGAAATATAATGCTAATCCGTCTTCAACTTGTGGAAATCTAGGAGATGGTGAAATCGAAGATTATACGGTTCAAGCAGGAACTTCTGTTCCACCAAATCCAGCAACTTTAACAATTCCAGCTAATCTTGGAAATGCAGGTGTATATTCATCAGGGTTTTATGCTTCTTGGGCAACATCTACAGATGCTGCATCTTATGAAGTGCAATTGAATACTTCTTCTGGATGGACATCCGCAGGAACTTCTACAACATATTATTTATGGATTCCGAAACAAGGAACTCAAACCGTATATGAATTTAGAGTAAGAGCAATAAATGGAACGGCTTTTAGCGAATGGAGCGCTTCTCATACAATTGATCTACAATCTGGAAGTGCTGGTTTGCCAGGCATAAATACAAATACGGCAAAGGCATTCACAATGTATCCAAACCCAGCTTCAGATGTTGTAAACTTTACTTTTGAAAATATTGATATCAATAAAGTTAAAGTGTCAATTTACAACAGCACAGGTCATTTGGTAGATACAATACATAATACAACCGTTTATTCTCTTAAATATTTAAATAAAGGAGTTTATATTGTTGTGGCTACAGATGGTAAGTTTGTAGAAAAGAAAAAATTATTGGTTGAATAATAGTTGATTTAGTTAAAAATGAAAAAGGGCTGTCTACGAAAATGGACAGCCCTATTTTTTTTACCCTTTATTAATGATTTAATATTTCGCCCGCCGGGGCTTTTTTATATTTGGAAATTGTATTTTTTCTATAAATATTTTGCTTCTCCGAAGCATTTAAAATATTAGAAAAAACTTTAGTGGAGTGGATATTTAATAAAAATCAAATTTAAATTTAAACATAGCCAATGGTTTCAACCATTGGAACACAAAGAGAATCACCAGATGTTCAAAAGCTTCAGAGAAGCATAATATTTATAGAATAAAACATCATTAAAGATCAGAAAGCTCCAGAGGATCGACATATATCTAATAAAAAAAGAGCCATCTTAAATAGAATAGCTCTTCTGAAAATATTGAATCAAAATTATTTTAACCTTATAAACCGAACGGATTATCAATGCTCTGCATTGGCTCGGTAAACCATTTTGGACCTTCAGCCGTCATATAAAAATGATCTTCATGACGAATACCAAATTGACCTGGCATACAGATCATAGGCTCGTTGCTAACTACCATTCCTTCTTTCAGGATAGTTTGATTTCCTCGTACTAAATATGGATATTCATGAATATCTAAACCTGTTCCATGACCCACGCGGTGTGGCAATCCTGGAATTTCGTAATCTCCGCTTAAACCTGCTTCTGCCAAAACTTTACGAGCGGCATCATCTACAGAACCACATGTTGCTCCAATTTGAGCGGCATCAAAAGCTGCTTTTTGAGTTGCTTTTTCAAGATTCCATATTTTTCTGTGCTCGTCACTTGGAGTTCCGTATACATAAGTTCTAGTGATATCAGACAAATAGCCTTCTAAGCGACATCCTGTATCAATCAAAACTACATCATTGTCAACTAAATTTTGAGGAGCAGTAACTCCATGCGGATACTGAGAATCTTCTCCGAAAAGAACAATACAGAAATAAGAACCAGATGCAATACCAGCCTTAATATGTGCTCTATGAATGAAATCTACAACTGTACTTACTGGAATGCCCGGATATAATATACTGGCAGCTGCTTTTTGAACCACCATAGTAATATCTTTCGCTTTTTGAATAATAGCAATTTCATTTGCTGACTTATGCATTCTGCAACCTGCTGTTATCGGTTGAGCATTTACAAAACTAAAGTTTGAATTCGCTTTTGAGATTGCATCTATTAGAAAAAAAGCAGCCGATTCATCCAGCGCAATATTGCCATCAGTGATATTTTTATTTTTCAGAATATTGCCAAACAATTCAGAAGGGCTCTCGTGTTCTTCCCAGAAATTTAGATTTCCTTCAATTTTCATGAAAGTCTTAAAAGTTCCTTCTTCAAATTTTGGAACAATATATTCAACCGTTTCATCTTCAAGAATTATGGCGCCAACCATACGCTCAGACGGATTCCATTTTGTTCCTGTAAAATAATACAGATTCGTTCCAGCATTTACATAAAGCGCTTTGCAATTTTGTTCTTTCATTAAAGAAACTGCTTTTTTGATACGCTGTTTGTATTCTGGAAGCGCTATTGGTACAACATCAAGTGTCATGTTTTGTATTTTTCCTAATTCGATATCTATAGTTGATCCGCCAACTCCAATTGCCATTTTTTATTTTTTAGGTTAGTATTTAATTATAGTGTAAATTATAAAATTGACGCAAAGTTCAATTTTTCAATAAAATTAAAGGATTATTTTTATTTTGTCCTATGTTAATGTAAACTAGATAAAATATTACATTTTAAGGGTAATATAATATCAGTTTTTGCTGGATATTGCGCTTACTTTTAAAATTTTAAAATAACAAGATTAAAAATGAATCGAAAATCCTTTATTATTACGCTGTTCTTTCTTTTCCTCAACATTTTTGCAGTTTCTGCACAGGAATCTTCAGCAAATCTACAGCAAAAACTGACTGAATTATTCCCAAAAGCCATCATAACGCGAATTGATAACTTAGAAAATTATACCGAATCGTATCAAATAATTTTAGACGAGCCTCTAGATCACAAGCACCCAGAAAAAGGAACTTTTCAGCATTATATTTATCTTTCGCATTTAGGTTATGACAGACCAACTGTAATTGAAACTCACGGCTATAATACCGAGAATATTAAGAGTGAAGTAAGCAGTCTTTTACAAGCCAATCAGGTTGCGGTTGAATATCGTTTTTACGGAAAATCAAGACCAAACCCAATTCAATGGGAATATTTAACCAATGATCAGGCGATTGAAGATTATCATAACATTGTTACTAAACTGAAAAAAATATATTCAGGAAAATGGATTTCAACTGGAATTAGTAAAGGAGGAGAAACATCCTTAATTTATAAATCAATCTATCCAAACGATATTGATGTGGCAATGCCATATGTTGCGCCGCTAATTAATACTTGCGAAGATCCAAGAACTATAACTCACACAAGAACTGTTGGAACGGAAGAATGCAGAGCCAAAATAACAGCTTTCCAAAGAGCTGTTTTACAAAATAGAGAAGCTGTATTGGAGGTTTTTAAAGAATATGCAGCGGAGAAAAAAATGCAATTTACAGAAGTTCCTTTCGCGGAAGCATTGGAATATGCTGTTTTAGAATTTCCTTTTTCGTTTTGGCAATGGGGAGGAAAATGCGATGAAATTCCGTCAGTAAACGCCTCTGTAAAAGAGCTTTTCGATTATTTGAATAAAATTGTTGGAGTAGGAACTTACAATGATAAAATGTCGTTTGTGTATTTGCCTTCTTATTACCAGCATTTAAGCGAATTGGGGTATTATGGTTTTGATCTTGAACCGGTTGCCGATTTGTTAACTATTGTAAAAAGCAGTTCTAACGCGCGATTTGCTCCAAAAGATGTTGTGATTAAATACAATCCAAAATACATTAAGAAAGTGCGTAAATATGTTGAGAATAAAGGGGATAAAATTTTATATATCTATGGAGGTTATGATACTTGGTTCTCATGTTCTCCAACGCCAAAATCGAGTGTTGATGCACTAAAAATGGTACTTCCGCAAGGAAGCCATTCAACCAGAGTAAAACATTTTTCTGCGGAAGACCAGAAATTAATTATGGAGACATTAAAAAAATGGCTTAATTAAAAAAAAGAAAGCAACAGATAAAATATTATATTACTAATTGCGTTTATGTTTCTAATAATTTTTGTCAAGTGAAATTTCACTTGGCAGAAATTATTTTTTTGATTTATTGATGAAGAAAAAAAGTCCGTAGCTAAAAACGGATAATATTAACAGTGGATGTAGCATTTCAACATTAAATCAGGTATTTTAATCGATTATTAACAGATAATATTGTTGTTTTCAGATATTTATAATATCTTTAACTTATGATATGGGAATTGTATAACATTTGTGTATAATTTTGCAACAGAAAATTATCAATGATCCCAAGTCATAACTATTAACTTAACATTTTGCCGGATATGAGAGTATTTTTATTGGCACTGCTTTTTTCCTTAAGTTCATTTGCTTCATTAAGTATGAGGGACGAGGATGAAATTTTAGACGAAGTCGAATTCGCAAGACTCACTGAGCATGTGAATGAGATTAAGGCTTTTACGGCGTCAAATCACAAGTATAGCAACAAAATTGCTTTTCTTGTTGATATGAAAATTAAATCAGGAAGAAATCGTTTTTTTGTTTACGATCTAGAAAATAATCAAATTCTTGATCAAGGTTTGGTTGCACATGGAAAAGGATCTGAAACTGGAATAAAAGGCGACATTTTACAATTTAGTAATGCTCCAGAATCTAACTGCACTGCACTAGGAAGATATTCTGTAGAAAAACCATATAAAGGTATATTCGGAAAAGCTTTCAGACTTGCTGGATTGGACGAAACGAATAATAATGCTATGAAACGTGCTATCGTATTGCATTCTTACAAAGAGGTTCCATCTGATGAAAAAGAATACTATATCATCAATAGCCACGGCTGTCCGATGGTTAGTCAAGAATTTTTGGGTAGACTTTCAAAATATATAGAAAGTACAAACTCTAAAATCTTATTGTCTGTTTATTATTAAATAGTAAGACCAAAATATAAATAAAAGAAGAGAACTTAGGTTCTCTTTTTTTTGTATTAATAAATTAGATTTTCATTTTTTGCTATATCTCAAAATCATAATCATTTTCTATAAATGCTCTTATTAGCAATAAATTAGGATAAACTTAACTTGTGTGATAAAACTTCTAAAAGATACAAGTTGTAAATTAGTAGAATAGTAATCTAAAAGTTTATTTTATGAAAGCAGTACGTTTTTTTGGACACAAAGATGTCCGCGTTGTTAATGATATTGAAAGACCTGTTCCTAAGGGTGATGAAGTTTTGTTAAAAATTGGCGGAGCTGGTGTTTGTCACTCAGATCTGCATATTATAGATGAAGGAACAGTCGTTGGAACCGTTTTTACATTAGGACACGAAAATGCTGGATGGATCGAAGAAATAGGAGAAAATGTTGAAGGTTATAAAAAAGGAGATGCAGTTCTTGTATATGGTCCATGGGGCTGTGGGCACTGCAAACCTTGCCAGCAGTCAAAAGAAAATTATTGTGATCATCAATCTGAACAAGCTTATGGTGGCGGTTTAGGTTTAGACGGAGGTATGGCCGACTATATGCTGGTGCCGTCTTCTAGACTTTTAGTACCCATTTACGACTTAGATCCTGTTATTGCAGCTCCATTGACCGATGCTGCGCTTACGCCTTATTCTGCGATAAAACGTTCGCTTCCTAAATTAATGGCTGACGAATATGTTGTAGTAATTGGTGTTGGGGGATTAGGCCATGTTGCATTACAGATATTAAGAGAAATAAGCGGAGCAGAAATTATTGCCTGCGATGTGACAGAAGATAAATTGGCTTTTGCAAAAGAATTGGGCGCGGCTTATGTAATTAATTCTAAAGATGCCGATGCTGCAGAGCAGATTCAGAAAATTACTGGAATCAAAAAAGCCAAAGTAGTGCTTGATTTTGTTGGAGCAACTTCTACGATAGATTTAGGAACAAAAGTAGTGAGCCTTGATGGAGATCTTACTATTGTTGGTCTTGGCGGAGGACATTATCAATACAGCATGAATGGATTGCCTTTTGGGGTGAGCATGACCAATCCGTATTGGGGATCTAGAACGGAACTGATGGAGGTGGTTGGTTTGGCAAGACAAAAGAAAATTCATATCGAAATTGAAAAACATAAACTTGACGAAGCCAATGAAGTGTACGATAGGATGCGACAAGGAAAAATAAAAGGAAGAGCTGTTTTAATACCTTAAAAATAATAGTAACAGATTAAAAAATAGCTCTATATTTGCGACATCAAATCAAGGAAATGAAAAATAGTATTAACATCGCTTCAATTATTATCACAATTATCATTCGATAGTAGTGAAGGGGGTGTTATATAAATAAGTAAAATATACAGTTTAGAAAACCTCCCTTTTAAGGGAGGTTTTTTTGTTTACAGCAAGTATGAAAAATTCAATTCAGAATAGCATTATTATTTCAATTATCATTATTCGTATCACATGACGAGTCAGGATTCTATTGTCTATGCATAAAAGCCTTTCTCAGTCAAATGTGAAAGGCTTTTTTATTTCCAATTAACCCATTCAAAAAAGAAGCACAAATAAAAATCAAGAAATGAAAAACGAATTTACTCTTACCATTTATTCTGAAGATCAATTAAGATTAATCACGAGACTGAGCTCAATGTTTATAAGAAAACAAATAGTCGTTTTGAGTCTTAATATGTCTATTTGCGAAATAGATAAAATGTACAGACACACGATCGTAGTAAATGAAACTTTAGATACTGTCATAAATATAGCAGCACAGATAGAGAAAATTATTGAGGTTTATAAATGCTATTATCATCTGAATGAAGAGATTGTTTTTAGACAAACCGCTTTATTTAAAATTCCGACCGCTTTATTGATGGAAAACATCAATATGGAATTAATGCTTAGGGAAAATGATCTTAAAATTTCAGAAATTCACAAAGAGTATACGATATTGCAAGCTACAGGAACAGACAATGAAATTGAGGTTTTAACCAAAGAATTAAATTCATTAGGATTGATTGAGTTTGTTACAAGTTCAAGAATTGCTCTTGAGAAATCTAATAAGGGTTTTTGCGAGGAAATTTAAAGAATGACGTGATTCTGTTTTTTCTTACGGAAACCTTGCTGTTTTTCTTCAATATTTAGTATTTTTAATAGTCATTACTAAAGCAGATAGAGTATGGTTTCAGGTACAAAACGGATATTGTTTTTTTTCTTGTTGAGTTTGACTTTTTTAGTCAACACCAATACAGCCGAAGCACAGCTTTTAGGCGCAGCAAAGACAACCGAAGAGCCAGTTAAAGTTCCAGATGATTCATTAGGAAGAAGAACACCTCAAGGAACAGTCAACGGATTCATCAAAGCACTGGGCGATCAGAATTATCTGCGTGCCAGTCAGTATCTTGTTCTGAGCAAACGTTCCTATCGTAAAACAGCTGAAAGAATAGAAATAGCAAAGACTTTTCAGAAACTTTTGGATCAGGGAGGTAATTTTTCGCCATCATCTATTTTAAGTAATAAAGAACTAGGACGCTTAGATGATAATCTGACAACCGGTATAGATTTGGTTGGAAATGTATCTACAGATAAAATAGACATACAGCTTTATTTAGAAAATCAATCAGATGATAGCGAGCCGGCATTATGGCTTTTTTCTGCAGAAACAGTAGAAGCAATTCGTGGAGCAGATATTAGCGGAGAAAAAACTTTTTTAGATAGGGTATTGCCTAAATTTTTAAAAGATAGAAAATTAGGAAATGTTCCAATTGGCCACTGGGGAGTGGTGGTGGTAATGGCAGTTGTCACTTACTTATTGTCGAGACTTCTTATTTTCGTACTCATTTTTCTAATTCAAAAAGTGTGGAAGAAAGCAGATACTGAAAAAGGAACCGCAATTATAGATGCTTTTACATTGCCAGTTCAGATGTATCTAACGGTGATTTTATTCGTAGCTTTTACGCAGCGAATGGGAATTTCAATAATAGTTCGTCAGCGATTTAGCATAATCATAATCACGATCGGAATTGTAGCTTTTTTGATCCTGCTTTGGAGAATGACCGATTTTGTGAGTATGTATACTCGAAGCAGAATGAACAATAGAGGACGTGCTTCTGCAGTGTCTGCGGTTTTGTTTTTAAGCCGTACGATGAAAGCCGCAATTGTCGTTATTGGGATTATTGCACTCTTGGGAATTATTGGAGTTGATGTTACTGCAGGACTTGCCGCACTGGGAATTGGGGGGATTGCCTTGGCTCTTGGAGCGCAAAAAACAATAGAAAATTTTGTAGGAAGTGTAAGTCTTATTGCAGATCAGCCATTGCGTGTTGGAGATTATTGCCGAGTTGATGATATAAAAGGAACCGTAGAAGCAATCGGAATGCGCTCTACAACACTTCGTACACCAGCCCGTACTATTGTAACAATTCCGAATGGTCAGCTTTCGGCTAGTAAAATAGAAAATTATGCACATCGTGATCGCTTTATATTCAATCCGATTTTTGGTTTTAGAATGGAAACCACTCCAGATCAAATGCGTTATCTTTTAGTGGAATTAAAATCTTTACTGCTTGCGCATCCTTCGGTTATAAATACTCCACCAATAGTTCGTTTTACGGGTATTACTGCCGATGCATTAAAAGTTGAGATTACGGCTTATATTGAAGCAATAAATTTTGAAACATCACAAGAAGTTCAAGAGGATCTTTTACTGCGAATGCTTGATATTATTGAAAGCAGCGGCACGTCTTTGGCTTATCCTTCACAAACACTTTATATGACTAGGGATACTCCGGTTTCTAATGAAAAAGCGGAAGCAGTTGCTAAAACTGTTAAAAAATGGAAAAAGAATGGTGAATTACAGCTTCCAAAATTTGACCCAAAACGTGTAGAAGAATTAAAAGGAAGTATAAAATATCCTGACGAAGGGAGTTTTAATCCTGACGATGAGGAAACTTTGTTGTAAAAAGAATAGACTGTTTCAAAAAGATAGATTTTTAATTGGAACGAAATATTCTTTATATGTAAAACCCCAGCGGGGTAAAATATTTATAGAATTACAATAAGACAAATAAAAAAGCTCTGGAGGAGCGACATATTTTTTCTACAGCCTTGAAATATGTCGCTCCTCCGGAGCTTTGTGTTATAAAGATTTATCTTTTGCTATAAATATTTAGCTTCTCCGAAGCTTAAAAAAAAGCTGTCCTTTTGAACAACATATTTTTGTTTTGTAACAGTTTTAATTTAGCTTTTAGATTCTTTTACAATTTCCATATTTCCGTCATTTTGTTTTACAATTTTCCAATCAGGATTTAACTCTATTTCGTAAAACTCGTTTGTAACTCTTGTTCCTTCAATTTTGGATGGAATCGGAAAAACAAAATAAGTTTTGCCATCTTTATCATAACTTAAAATACCAGCTTTTCCCAATTGATTTTTTCCTTCGATTGTGGCAAAATTTCCAAAGTTATTTCCCGATTTATCACGCCCTTTAATACTAGAATACACAATTCCTTTATCATTTAAAGTTAGCGTTCCATTCATATTAAAAGTACGCCCATAATGGTCAATATCGGTAAGAGCGACTTTTAGGATTGGTTTATTGATTAGCAATTTGGTGTAATAAGAAATCAGCTTTTTTTGTTCTTCTTCCCGAGCAATTTCTTGTTTGTTTATTTCGATAAAATTATTTCGGGATTTGGCTAATTGTAATTGCTTTTTAGTGATAGTTAATTTTGATTTAAAAACCATAACTTCATAAATATCAGTGAAATTATAAATGTTATCTAAATTTTTTCTCCAAGTAATATTCAAGTAGTCAAAAATCAATCCATAGGCTGGTCCTGTGGCATAAGGAAAAGGTCTGGTGTACGTTTTAGCTTCTTCTCGCTGGTTAATTTCTTCTATAGCTTTTTCATATTTATTGTCATAAGAAGAGAGAACTAAACCTGTGTAATTTGCCAAGCCTTCCAACGTTTCTATTTCTAGTTCAACATTCAGATATTTTGAATATTGATGCTGTCTTTCTTTTCGAAATAGAACGGCATCTTTAAGATAATTTTTGATCTCATCGGTTTTTCTTTTTTCGATAATAGCTTTCAAAGTATTTTTTAATGCCTGATATTCCAATCTCAATAAAATGCGTGCATTGGTTTCGTCAAGATATTCAATCGGGTTTCCATTAAACTTTCGATACTTCATTTGAAGCAAATGAAATAACTCATGAATAATCGTTGCACTTTTATCGTCCAGATAATTATTCAGAACCGCGGCATATTCTTTCTCTTCATACTTTTGTGTGGTATTGACAAAAACTAGAGAATTAGGTTCCATAGTTTTAGAATATAAAACGCCATTATTCGTTTTGCTATTCGGTAATTTTACCAAACTATAGATTGAATTGTCAAAATCGATTACAATAATGCTGTCGTTCCAGATAGGCTTTCCCCAAAGTTTTCCGTTGTCGTTTTCTAAAAGCACTTTTGCTTCCAATAGCTTTTCTTGAATATTTTGCCTGTTTTTAAAAGCTTTGTCTGCTTCTTGCGCTGTAGCAAATTGCAAGATTGTAAAGAAGATTAATAGTGAAAAATTTCTTTTCATTTCCGATTGATTTAAAATTTCGGAAACAAAATTAGATCGAGTAGTTTTGAAAATGAGTTAAGAAGAGGCTGAAATTGGAACTAATCCCAAGGATGATTTTTTAATTTAGAAGACAATTCATGACGGTTTGCAACATCCAATTTCGCGTAAAGATTTCGAATATGGGTTTTTACTGTACTTAGTGAAATAAAAAGTTCATCAGCAATTTCTTTATTTGATTTATCTTTTAAAATCAGTTTGGTGATTTTCTCTTCCTGATTGGTCAAGGTCAGGTTTGAGATTTCTTGTATTGCTTTTTGAGGTTTAAGAACTTTCAATTTTCTGAATTGAAAAATTGAAATAGAAGCCAAAATTAAAACGAGTATACCTAAAGTATAATTGAGCTTTTTCTGAAATGCATATTTTTGCTGTAATATAACATTTGAAATTTTTGAAATTTCATCTTGATACTGGAGATAATATGACGTTTCGCCATAGTAGTTTTTTAATGAAGTGGAAATAGCATTATAAAACGTTTCATCTTTTTCAAAATCGGCTTTTATGTTGAAATCATTTCTTTTGATATCCGAAAAAGCCAGAAGTTTAAGCAGAGGATGTTTAATGCTCTTTTCGCTGTATGTTTTCACTTTCTCTGCAAAATCATGTATTGCCTGCTGCTGCGCTTCTTTGTTTTTTATTTGAGCATTATTTTTCTCTAATTGTTCTTCAAAAGATTTCAGTTTTCTCCATTCTTTGTCTGTCAAATTGCTGTTTTTAGATTGGCTAAACCAATTGTTGCCAGATTTTGGAAAATAGATTGTATCTCTGTTAGAAAAAATAAAATTCCAAAAATTGCTTTTCTCATTATCCGCAACCAATTGTAATCCCTTAATCGAGTTGATATTAGAATGAATACGGTAAAGCTTATCTTTTTCAGATAACAATTGACCTTTAAATTCAAAGTAACCAGAATTATCTGTCTGAGTTGAAAAAAGAATCTGATTTTCGGTAATCATGGTTTCTTCATCATATTTCAGAAGACTCAAATAGACGGTTTTGTTTTTCTGTTCAGCATCAACATATCCCGAAATCTTGTATTGTGCGTAACAAGTCGGAAGAGAAGAGATAATAAAAATCACTAAGAATAAAGTCTGAATTGTTCTTTCTTTTAGCATTTTAAATCAGTAATAGAAAAACTTATGAATGATTAAAAATACAAAAAAAAGAATCCTATTTAAAGAGTTAGTTTAAACAGGATCCTTTTAGTTCTTTTATTAGCCTTCGGTATAAGGTTCGCTCCACAACGAATTTGGTTTTAGGTAAACTTTGTTTTCCTGAAAATCCAATATCGTATTAAATCTTTTTAAAACTTCGTTGCCTAGAATATGGGTTTTGAATTGGGCTGGATTGCTTGTTGCTAGCAATTGTACAGGCACATCATTCAAACATAAATTTCCTAAATAGAATTTTTCGTTTTTCACCGTCAGCACTGGAATTTCTTCTCCTTGTCCGTTTTTTAAAATAACTTTTTTCAGAACTGGTAAATTTTCCTTCGGATATTGCTGTTCCTTCATCAGCTGCTGATCGAGCATTACGGTACGCTGATAGCCATTATCAAAAAGAAAACGTCCATTATAATCTGTATTATTTATTTGAAGCCTTCCTTGAACACAAAATAGAGTGCGAGTAAATTCCATATCAAGTTTTACATACTCTTTGCTTCGTTTAGATAGTTTAGAATGAACTATAAAGAGTTTTTTATCATAATCGATTTCTACTATTTTTCCATCGAATATATTCCATCCAAAACGGCCCACGGTTCCTTGTCCAGATAATTCTACAGGAAAAATCTCCTGATCGTTCCAGATTTGATTTCCAAGTTTAAAACTATGTCCTTTTAAACTGCTTAATTTTAGCTGATCGAGTGCCTCATTTGTTAAAAGAAAATCACTAGTTCCTGAATCAAATTTTAAGTCGAGAGTTTCTTTATCGTCTAATTTTACTTTAAAAATGATATTGTTATACTCTGAAAGCACAAATGGAATTGTATCGTGCATTTCAGGTTTGAGTTTCGAAAAGTTTTTTAATGACGGACATTCAACGCGTGTAAAACAGCTATCAGTATTATTTAAGAGCACTGTAAAATCAAACTTTTTTCCAGGTTTTAATTTTATTGAGATAGAGTCTTCATTAGTATAAAAAGCAATGTTTTTTTCTTTCGGACTTTTATTGGTAACATACAAATCTGGTTTTGCTTTTGAATCTAAATACCATTTTGTTTTTTCTTCATTATCTTCTTTGAAATAGCAGATTTTTGAAGAAGCTTTGATTACACGATTTTTTACTTGAGCTTGACAAACCGTTATGGCAGCGAGCATAAAGACAAGATGTATCTTCATTATTTATAATTTATATTTTGGGATTAAAGCTGAGGCGGAACCAGATTATCTAAATCTGAAAGGCGATAGAATTTGAGGTCATTCAGTTTCATGTATTTGCAGATAAATTCTAAAGTTTCAATTTTGACCTGATAGTTTTCGGTTATTTCCTTGACAGGTTTATGACCGCATAGAATTAGGATTTTATTGTTCTTTTTGGCATAATCTAATAATTCAAGCAAATACGGAATACTAAAATGGATATGGCTATTATCAATATCAAAAGCAAATACAATTTTAGAATTATCAAAATAACTGTCTTGTTTCTCTGGAATTTCACCTCCAAATGCTCGTCCTCTTATAATTTTGAATAAAGGAGATAAAGCTTGATCCAGAGAATCTGATCTTTCTCCGTAAGGATATGCAAAAGAAGTAACGTTGAATCCCTTTTTCTTCATAGAAACAATCATAGGATCTATTTCTTGTTTTAAATATTCTTTGACGCTAAATTGTTTGGTAAACTTAACCGCATTGTAATGATGATAACCGTGTCCAGCTATCTCATGACCATATTTTTGCATTTCTAACAATGTTTTAATTTCTGGAGCTCCAATAGAATCTATTCGGCAGACATTAAAAGTGGCTTTCCAAGAGTATTTTCGCAATGCTCGATCTGCTTCAGACCATTCGTCGACATAAGCATCATCAAAAGATAAAATTACACCCGCTTTATATGCTGGTTTTGCGATAGGTTTCGGTTTTTTATTTTCACATGAAAATAAAGATAAGAACAATAAAAATAATACCAGTTTAGTAAAAAGTATTCTCATAGATTTCAGATTGCTAAAAAAAATAGAATGCAGAATATTATAATTCAAATATAAAGAATTTTCTTAGTTATTGATTCTTTTTGAATTTGTTAACCACCGAAAAAGCGGAACAAAGATGCCATATTGGGCATATAAAATCATTTTCTGAGAGTGACCCATTTTTCAAACCTTCCATGATGGCTGATCGAAATATACTGAAGCCTATTGCCCATTTTTAAATATGGAATTCCATTTTCATCTTTTATAATTTTTTTGTTTTCAACTTCAATTATATTTTTGATGTTTTCTAAATTATCTACAGCAATTGTATGAATGCTTTCTAAAGAAAATATACTTTTGGTATAATACGTGTTTTCATTGCAGGTTACTTTTCCTAAAGAAAGATTAGAGTTTAAAAAATTTAAAGAACAGCACAGCTTTTTGGGACTAAATTCCCGTATTTTGGTCTGTCGGTTATAAATTTTATAAGCAGCTTCTTTCATACTCCATAAAAGCCAGACCATAATTTCAGGTTTTTCAGAGTCTTTTATATATTGCTGTTCTTCTTTAGTAAAAAGCTTTTCTATAAAACCTTTGCGCTGCCAACGGCTTTCTACGCGTGACTGCGCAAGATCTATAATATCATTGCCGATCATTTTTCGGCGAGTTTGGTTTCGATAATTTCAACAGCAGCTTTTACGTTAAGCATGCGTTCCATATCGGCATTGTCAATCACGACATCAAAGTTTTCTTCAATATCCAATACAATATCAACCAGATTGGCCGAATTGATGTTTAGGTCTTTAATAAAGTCGGTTTCTTCTGTTAGATTGTCAAATGCTTCTGTGTTAGCTGTAAAAGGCTTGATAATTACTTTTAATTCCTTGATAAGTTCAGTTCTATCCATCTTAGTTTTCAAATTTTTTAAATAGTATACATGCATTTACATCGCCAAAACCAAAACTGGCCTTTGCAATTATTTTTGGGTTGAATTTAATAGTTTTTAAAAGCACTTTTGAAGGATCAATTAATGCTGCGATTTCAGGGTGAAGGTCAGAACAGTTTATATTTCCAAACAAAAATTCTTCATGAAGCTGTAAAACTGTTGCAACACTTTCGACACTTCCAGAAGCGCTTAAGCAATGTCCTGTAAGGCTTTTTAAAGAATTAATATATGGAAAATCAGTACCGTTTCGACCCAATGCTTTTGTCCAGTTTTCAATTTCAAGACTATCTTTTGTTGTGGCTGTCAAATGACCATTTATAGCATCAATTTCCTTTGCGCTGATTCCTGCATTTTCGATGGCTGTTTTAATGCATCTTTGTACGGCTATACTATTAGGAGCAGTCATAGTTCCGCCATCTCTTTGTCCGCCAGAATTGATATTTCCGCCTAATATCTCGCCATAGATTACGGCTCCACGTTCTTGGGCGGTTTCCAGATCTTCAATAACAAAAGCACCAGCTCCGCTTCCAGGAACAAATCCTGCTGCCGAAGCGCTCATTGGTCTTGAACCTTCTTCGGGTTTGTCATTAAATTTGGATGAGCAGACACGAAGCGCATCAAAACCGCCCCAAATATAGGGACCGCTATCAGATGTGCTTCCTGCTAATATTCGTTTTGCTTGTCCAGATTGTATTCGGTCATACGCCATTAATATAGCTTCGGCACCAGTTGTACAAGCCGAAGAATTTGTTGTAACCTGATTTCCTAACCCGATTTTACCGCCAAGATACGCGCTGACACCGCTATTCATGGTTTGTGCCACAACTGTACTTCCGAGTTTGCGAATTTGAAGTTCATCAATTTTATAAATGCTTTCGCGAAATTTGTCAATTCCAGAAGTTCCAGCTCCAAAAATGGCACCGCTGTCCCAATCTGGATTTTCATTTATTGGTAATCCTGCATTATTCCATGCTTCCATACCCGCGATAACGCCATATAAAATCCCTGTACTATTGAGCCCGCGAAGTTCGAGTTCTGTAAAATACTGCGCTTTCAACTCTTCAGATATTTGAGGCTGACCCGCAATCTGACAAGAAAATTGCAGTTCTTCTAACTGAGCATTATGCCGAATGCCTGAAATGCTGTTTTGCAACGCATGAGTAAACGCAGGAATGCCAACGCCATTTGGTGCAGCAACCCCAAGACCAGTTATAACCACTCGCTTTTTCATAATCTTTTTGTTATCATTCCAGCCAGAACGCCTCGACAGACTTCTTGTCCAGCTTCATTTTTCATTACCGCATTACACTTTAATTTTCCAAAACGAAAAAACAATTTCTCAGAAGTAACCGTTACTTTTTCATTTGGATAAACCGGTTTCAAAAACTCCATATCGGCAGAAGTAAAAGCGATTACAGTGTTTTCTCCCAAATCATTTCCTAAAAGGAATATTCCTAAACAAACCATTCCGATCTGAGCCATTGTTTCAGTTAAGATAACTCCCGGAGTTACAGGATTATTTTTAAAATGTCCTCTGTAAAAGTCAAGATTCTCTCGAAAAGTATATGTTCCTGTCACACCGTTTTCATCAGCATGAAGCAATTCATCAACAAACAAAAAAGGTTCGCTGTAGGGAAGTTGTGCCATTATCTCATTTAATTCCATAAGCTTTCAAATTACCATTGTAATAAAACTCTTTGTGCCGAGAATCCTGGCCCAAAACTCAGCATTAAACCTTTTTCTCCTTTTTTCGGATTTCGGTTCATAATATTTTCTAAAACATACAAAACAGTTGCGCTCGACATATTGCCATATTCTCTGAGAACTTCCTTCGTATCATCAATATTCTTTTCCAGTCCAGCAAAAAGCGATTCTACAGTTGTCACAATTTTTTTTCCGCCCGGATGAAATATCATGTGGTCAATGTCTTTAATTTCTAGATTATTCTGCTTTAAAAAAGGATGGATAATATCTTCAAAATGAGAAGCAATCGTGTCTGGAACTTCAATATCGAGAACCATTTGCAATCCACCGTTAGTGAGTTTGAAGCCCATCATATGTTCGGCATCATAAAAATGATACATTTGTTCATCTAGAATTTCAGGACCCGAATCTTCTTCTTTGGAAGATAATAAACAACAGGCAGCACCATCTCCAAAAATGGCTGCGCTGACAATATTGGGCATTGAGAAATCATCAAGCTGGAAAGTTGCTGTTGGAGATTCAACCGCAATTACAGCTGCACGCTTTCCTGGATTTGATTTTAAAAAATTCTTTGCATAAATAATTCCAGAGATTCCAGCGGCGCAACCCATTTCGGTTACAGGAAGACGTACGATGTCCTGTCTCAATTTCATTTTATTAATTAGATAAGCGTCAAGCGAAGGAATCATAATTCCGGTGCAACTTACGGTAATAATATAATCTAAACTCTGGGGATCCCAGCCTGTTTTTTCTAATGCTTTCTCAAGAACCTGATGTCCTAAAACAATCATTTCACGGCTGTAAATATCATTTTTTTCTTCGAATGAAGTGGCAGTAAAAACTTCTGAAGGTTGCATAATAGAATAGCGTTTGTCTACCGAAGCGCCTTCAAATATTTTTTTCACTTTCTTGACAAAACGTTCTTCCTGACCTTTGAGCCATATATCGACAAACGGAAGAATTTCTTCTGTGGTACGTGAATATTGCGGAAGCTGTTTAACAGCTGTAATTATCTTGACACTCATATTTTTGTAATTATCCATTGGTAGCGAAAAGCCCATTTCCAGTTTATGGAGTAGTTTTTTAAATTTAATTTTTGCGATAAGCTTTCTAATTCATTTTTCTTGAATCCTTTAAGAATAGAAATCAATCCGTCATTGCGTGACATATTGTTGAGATTGAAAACGACGCCAATAAGTTCGAATAGGTGATAAGCTAGTTTGCTTCTATGAAGATCGTTTACTACAATTCCTATCGAAGCATTTTTGTTCAAAGTATTCATTACATCTGCGATCTGATTTGTGGTAAAATGATGTAATGTAAGCGTACACAACACAATATCATATTTTAACTGATGAAATTCTTCGCTAAAAATATCTATACAGAGGTATTCTATATTTGGAAAATCTTTAGAAAGTCTTTTAGCATAATCGATCGTAAAAGCGTTGGCATCAATGCCTATTAGTTTAAAGCTGAGATTATTCTTTTTTCCATATTTGGCAAGCATTCTGAGCATATCTCCATTTCCGCAGCCTATGTCTGCGATTATTATTGTTTTAGAAATATCAGTCTTTTTAAAAAGCTCTTTTATGCCGTGAAGTGTCAGTTTATTACCTCCAAGCAATTGATTGATAGAAGCAATTTGGTCTAAAGCACCGATCAATTCTTCGCCTTCTAGCGAAAAATCATCCATGATTTCAATTTCTTCTGTTCTATATTTGGTGTTTACACTCATTTATTCAACTGTTATCAGACGGCCGTGTGTTTGTTTTATAATAACTGAAAGTAATGACGGAACCGAAGCTGCAATAGTGGTCATTACATGTGTGAAATTTTTGTATGTCAGCGCTTTGGCTAATATTCGTCCAAAGAATAATCTTTTGCTAAAATGCTTTTTCCATTCCTGAATGTACTTTTTCTCCAATTCGCTTCTTGATTTGATCTTTCCATAATAAAAATCCAATATTAATTCTGAAGCAATTTTGGCGCTGTGAATTGCCATTGCCATGCCGTTGCCACACATAGGATGAATTAATCCTGCAGTATCGCCAATCATTAAAATATGGTTTTCTACAGGTTCTTTTCTGTCAAAAGATATTTGGCTTATTGTTATGGGTTTTTCAAATAGGGAAGTGCTGTTTTCAAAAATTGCCTTTAGTTTCTTGTTTTTATAAAGTACTGATTTTTGATACTCTTCAATGTTTTTATACTTTTTGAACGTTTCAAAATCGGCCAAATAGCAAATGTTTATCACGTCGTTTTCGACTTTTGAAACACCGCAATAACCACCTTGAAAGTTGTACAAAGAAACAAGACTTTCGTCAAAATTTCCTGAGTAATGTCCTTTGACTGCCAACCATGGCGATTTTTTAGAAATAAAATCTCTTGACAAAACCTGATCTATATTTGATCTTTTGCCATAAGCGCCCAAAACGATTTTAGCAGAAAGAATTTCTTCAGAAGTGGTTACGGTAAAAATGTCGTTTTCAAAAGAAATATTGGTAACTGTTTCTGTTACAATCGTACAGCCGTTTTCCATTGCTTTTTGAGATAGAAAATGGTCTAATTCATATCGGCTTACTCCAAAACCTCCCAAAGGAAGTTTAGTTTTTGCCGTTTTACCATTTTGTGCTGTAAATTCGAAATTTGAAATAGAAGTAGGATGAAGCTTTAGAACATCCACATCAAGCCAAAATAAATAAGGAAGTATTTCATTTGAAATATATTCTCCGCAGACTTTATGTTTTGGAAACGTATTTTTTTCGATAAGAATCACCTTTAATCCTTTTTTGGATAAGTGTATAGCGCCAGCAAGACCAGCAAGACCGCCACCAATAATAAGCACATCAGGATTTGTTCTCATACTACCAATTTAGTCATAAATCTTACACGAACCTTACTTAATTTGATAAGAAATTAACAAAATTTCAACCTTTATCTTAAAAGAATAAAAAGTGTTTTTCTAGAGTAGTATTGACGAAGATTCATTTAAAAGATAATTTTTACTTTTGCCAAAAATAGCAACATTCATAAATGACAATAGAAGATCTAGTAGGCACTTTTTCGGTTTCGGGAAGCAATCAGGACGAAAGCAATGAAATAACATACAAAGGTGTTTTGACTCTAGCTTTGGATAAAAACAACCGAATTAAAGCAAATTGGCTTATTAATTCGCATCAGCAAAAAGGAACGGGGTTCTTTAAGGACAATATTTTGGTAATTAATTTCAATTATAAAGGCGACGACAATAAAATTTACAAAGGTGTTGCAGTGTACAGATGCATTACAAAAGATGTTTTGGACGGATTCTGGTCTGAGAAACATGGAAATCCACTGTATCTTGGGAGTGAGCATTGCTTAAGAATGGAAACTACTGAGCGATTAAATTAAGATAGAGATTATCTAATTTTAACACATAGAAACATAGTAATTAATTTCTAAAATAAAGAGTACAGAAAGAAACTAGTTTCTAACACATAGATTAAAGTCATATAGCTATGTGTATTAATGCAGGTGAAATGCCTTTATACACAATCTAAAACTATGTTTCTATGTGTTTTAAAAAAAATAAAACTGCGTAAATCACTTAAGACTTACGCAGTTTTTTTATATAAACTATTTAAAATTTATTGGTTAAGCTGGGTTTGCCACAGCTTTATATTTTCTGTTATAAAGAATAATAAAACCAATCCAAATTATTAATAAAATTGCGATTAAAGTTAATTCTGTCGAGTGTAATCCATCTCTGAAGAAATTGTTTAGTGAATGTACTCCTGCGACTGCTAATAATGAACCTGTAGAAGAATATACTTTCCCGATTCCCCAAGTTCCAAAGAAAATAATTCCGAGGAAAATCATGTTGTTTGGAGTCATTTCTAAGTTTAAATGCCAAGCAAACCAAAGAACTGTAATAATCAAGATAGAAGTAAATTTAGGAAGCGATTTTAATTGTTCTTGTAAAAATCCACGCCATCCAATTTCTTCCAAAAGTCCGTAAGCTAGAACGGTAAACATTAATAAAATTGGGAATTTGCCAATTGTAAGGTAATAAACACCAGCAATTAAAACTGCTGGAAGAATCCAATAAACCGCAAATGGAACAATTGCCTTTTTGTATATTCCCTTTAAAGACATTGGATTATGAAGGGAGAATATTTTTATCGCAACCAAAGCTCCTAAAGCAGGACCAGCACCGCGTAGTAAAATCACTAAATACGGATTTTCTATTCCAGATAATAAATTGGTTTTTACAGCTGCATATCTGCAGATTACTGCGACTACGTAAAAAACTATAATGGCTCCAATGTTGATTTTATTTTTCATCGTTTCTATTTGTTTGGTTTAGTGAAGCAAACTTATGGCGCATAAATGAAATTAAAATTGACTTTGGGTAAGAAATCATTTTTCCATAACTCTTTTTCGAATTCGGCTTAGACTTTCTGCTGTTAATCCGAGATAAGAAGCGATGATTTTTAAAGGTGTTCTCTGAAAAATTTCTGGTCTTCCTTCTATAAGTTTTAAATAGCGTTCTTGTGGCGAAAGTGTTAAAAGATTAATCTGTTCCTGCTGTTTACGCACATAAAGCATTTCAGAAATAGCTTTTCCGATTCGTAAGCCTGTTTCAGATCTTTGGTACAATTCATTTAAATCTTGATGAGAAATAGACCAAAGCACTATATCTTCTAAAGCTTCAGTTTTAATAACCGATGGCTGCTGATTTAAAAAAGACATATAGTCGCTTATAAAACTATTTTCATACAATAAATTAATGCAGATATCTCTTTTGCCATCCCAAACAAATAAACCCGCCGACCCTTTAATGATGATATTGAGATATTTTTCGACACCTTGATAATCTTTTATAATTTCTGACTTCTCAAATTCACGGACTTTAATTTTCTCCGAAAACCCTTTCCAGATATTCATATCGGCAGTAAAATACTTTTCGAAAATTCTTTTTACATCTTCTGGAGACGGATTTTGTGGCATTTTTTAAAAATATGAGTTTGGAATGCCAATTTAAGTTTAATCTTTCAAAATAAAAACAGCTGTGTTATCCTGTTATTTATATTTTTTGTGAAGATTGTTTTGACAACTTTGTCAAAGTTTAAACTTTATTTTCTGCTATTAATAGTACCCAAAGAAAAGCTGTAAAAGCAATCGTGATAAAAAAATCAAATCTATCAAGTGGTTCAAAAGAATTAAAAATGAATCTAACGCCAATAACGCCAGTACACATTAGTACAAGTCGAAATAATCTCTTGGCAATTAAACGTAAAGTAGCTTTCGAGTTATTGACATTTTGCTCTTTTATTGAATCGTTCATTTCACAAATCAGTTTATTAAGCCAAAATACAAAAGTAAATGCAGATTTTTGAAATTATTTTAAACAAGGCAATTGTAAAACATTCGCATTCAGCGGTTGTTCTACTTTTCGTTCTAATTTTTCTGAGTTTACTGTGATATAAATCTCCATCGAACCCGTTCCAACTTTCAGTCCAAGAATATGGCCGCCGTATGCATCAAATTTGTCATCGGTTGCTACGCCGTGCATGTGTATAGAAGGTTTGTCTCCGTTCCAGGCAATAGATCCTGTAATGCTTCCCATTTCGACTTTATTGAAAGTTTTGGGATGAAATTTCTTTTCGCCAAAATCATAAAAACCGAAAGTGGCTTCTTGCGCAAAACCAATTCCAGTAAAATTGGCCGAAGGTATTTTTTGCTCTTTTGCCAAGTTTTCAATTAATGCCAAAACATTATCGCCTTCGCGAAGAACCATCAGAAATCCATAATTGGTCTTGGTATAACGGCATTCTTCAGTATCTTTTTGTTGTGCATTAGCTGCATTTAAAGTGAATAAAAGCACTATTGCGATAAAGGTTTTATGGAGTTGAATATTCATGATTATTAAATTAAAGAATTTGGCTGTAGTTCATTGTCATATTTTTCAGGATCTGAAGCGGCATATTCATTTTCAGGTTCTGGAATTACATGAATCTTAGAATCGCTTATAGAGATAACTGCCGAACAGACGTAAATACCAATTTTTCCTTCATTGTATTTGAAATCTAGTAATGTCAGCTTGACAATGTCGTTAATCGAAAGCTCGTAGTAATTACCATAGCGGATAATCTTAAAAGAAATCTGTTTTTCCTCGCTAATTTCAAATTGATTGGTCTGAATGTTTTCGAAGATAAAATTGTTTTTTACATCCTTTTCATTGAATCCCCAAGCTCTAAACTGTACAAAACCATTCATAAAATCAATCGAAATGTAATATCCTGTGCCTTCTTTATCACATTCAATTACAAAACCTGTTTTTCCCATTCCTTCTACAGACAATGTCCCCTCCCATACAAAATCATTAGAAGGTTTTTCGAAACCGTAAATTTCATAACCGCTTCGGCATCCAAATCGCCATTTATTTTCGTTTTCTAAAACAAATTCTGCTGTCGGATTTCCTAAAATAGGTAAGGGTAGAGGCAAATCTTTTTGATGAATTGTTTTCTGATAGAGTTTCTGCCAATAATAATAACTTTTTAATAAAAGTCGTCCGCTTTTATCGACGTCGAGTTCTTTTGGAGGCGGAATTACGCGATGCGTATTGACATTTCCGTCTGCAAAATAGAAATTATAAACCAAAAAATGCTTCCCTTCTTTGACCACTCTTGCTGCATAGTTTCCTTGAGGCATTAGTACATTGTTATGAAAAGCAGAATATTCTCCTCTAAATTCTGAAGAAGACCAATAGCGGACTTTAATATCTTCTCTGATGGATCCTAAAAGATAATGCGTTCCTTTAATCTCAAAAACACAAGGACATTCTACATCATCATAGACATACGGAATATGAAGCGGTTTTTGAAGTACAAAACCTTCTTTTTCTCTTTTTGCAACACCAATACAGCCTCTGCGGTATGTTGGTCCAGAAGCGCTTCGAGCGCAGATTAACAGATAATCTTCGCCTTTGTATTGGTATTTAAAAGGATCTCGAAAACTTATCCATTGTCGCGGATTGTTGTTTGGACCTTCATAATGTGGCGCTTCGCTTTTAAAGGGAAGTCCGTATAGGTTTTCTTTTTTCCAAGTAATTAAATCGGAAGAAATGGCTCTTCCTACTTTTTGTTCAATTCCTTTATCCTGACGTTTTAGACCGGTATAATACATTTCATAACCTTCTCCATCCGATTTTTTGCTAATGTGCATCGTCCATAACATATCGTCGTCCCATTCTCCTGGATCGCCAACAAATAAGGCATTTTTTACTCGTTTCCACGAAAGACCATCTTTTGAGACTGCATGTGCTATATAATCGTGATTAGGAATAATTAAATGAAATAAATGATGAATTCCTTTTTCATCTATAAATACATCAACATCTCCAATTTCCCAGTTGCTAAATCCTGAACCTGAATACATTTTATTATTTATTTTAAACTGTTAGTATATTTTTTTTTGTTTTTAAACACATAGAATCATAGCTTTTCGTTGCGTTAAAAAGGCGTTTCACTTATAATAAAACACATAGCTCTATGTTTTAGAAACTAGTTTCTTTTTTTGCTCTTTTAGTTTAGATTAAAAATCTATGTTTCTATGTGTTTAAAATCTTCAAGCTCAAAAACTTATTTTATGACTTTATAATATTTTAAACCTTCTAAAATTCCTTCTGAAGCCGAAGTTTTGGCTACATAAATGCTTTTTGTTGTTTCATAAGCCATAAGTTCTGCGCTTCGGTTTCCTACAATAATTCCTTTTACGGGACCTCTAAACATGTCGACATCGTTTCCTGAATCTCCTGCGGCAATTACATTGCTTAACGGAATAGACCATTTTCTGCATAAGAACTTAATCGCATTTCCTTTTGATGCTCTTTTAGGAATAAAATCCAAAAATTGTCCGTGACTCGGAATAATATTGACCTTGTACCAGCCTGTTCCTAAAACAGTAATTAATTCGTCATGATTGTATTTTTCTTTTTCGTAGTAATACGAGATTTTATACGGATTTTGAGCTTCTTCTTCCTGAATCCTGATCCATTTAATGGCTTTTAATCTGTTTACAATATCTTCTCTTTTCCATCTTCCAGCGAGGAATTTTGCCCAGCCTTTGTCCAAAATATAATCCTTTCCGTTTGTATAATAGATTTCAGTTCCAACCGAACAAATAATGAAATCGGGTAGGGGAAATTCCTCTTCGTCAATGACTTTTTTTACTAAAGCTAAGTTTCGTCCAGAAGCCATTGCAAAAGCCATTTTATCGGTGCGATTGACAAGGTGAGCTTTTAGTTCTTTTAAACCCGGATTTGCCAGTTTGGGTTCAATCAATGTTCCGTCAATATCTGAAACTAATAAATGATCGATTTTTCGCTTTAATCGGCTAATGTTGATATTGGGATAATGCTGTTTTTTGATTCCTGCTCCAGATGAAAGAGAAAGATTTTCTTTAACCAATTCTACATAATGATTGACATGACTAATCCAGCTATAGTGTTTCTGAATATTGATCGCGCCATTGTTGGAATAGTATTTCCATTGATTTTCATCGGTCAAAATATTTCGGAGCGCTTTTTTAATTTGGCTTTCTTCTTGCGGATTGACTAATTCTCCGTTTTGACAGACCGGAATAATTTCTGACGGCCCACCGTTTTTAGTCACCACAACGGGAAGCCCAGAACTAGCCGATTCGATAACGGTCAAGCCGAAGTTTTCATGCAATGCTAGATTCACAAAAACGCCTCTTTTTTCTGCTGCATAACGATAAATAATAGAAACTTCGTTTTCTACATCATGCTTTTTCGGAATGGCCATTTTTCCGTACAAATCATATTTGTCCATTAAAAGAAGCAAATCGGTTAAAACGTTCTTTTCAGATTCTGGCATTTTGGCAATATCTTTTCGAATACCCGCAAAAATAACCAAATTGGCAATGCTTTGGAGTTCTTTATCTTTTCCGTAAACGTCAATTAAAGTGTTCAAGTTTTTATGGCGATCAGGTCTCGAAAGTGCCAGAATAATAGGCTTGTGCGGATTGGTTAAAAATTTTGATATGCTTTCCTGAACCCAATATTTTCGCTGTATTTCTTCCATGTTTTTCTCAGAATCATTTTCCTGATAGTAATAAGGAACAAATTTTCTGGTATCAATTCCGGGAGAAATGGCGTGGTATTTTCCTAATTCGAAGTTTTTGTAGGCTTTGTAGGTTTCAATTTCCTGTTCGGTCGAAGTGACAATAAATTCAGCAAGTTCTAAGGTTCGCTCTTCAGCAGAAATTCTGGTTTTAAATTTGAATTTTTTTTCAAGTTCTTCTTCTGTTTCTCCGCTTTCAATTAGTTTTTTCTTTTTATAAAATCCTAATGAATGCCCTGTATGAGCAAAAGGAATATTTAATACGGCAGATAATTCGGCTGCGGCATAACCGGCATCTGCATAATGGGAATGAATCCAATCGGGGAAAATATTATGCTGTTTAATGTGCTGCATCGCACCATTTACAAAAAGATCAAGACCTTCCCAAAGCTGTTCTTTGGCTTTGTACTTTTTTCCTAGAAATGGAATTCGCCTTATATCCAATTTATCATTGATAATTTCCACAGGTACTGCATATTCGGGCGAAAGAGCGGAATCGTCTATTAATCTGGTAAAAAGATGAACGTGTTCTACATCTTCATGCTGCGATAAAAATTCGGCTAATTCGTATATGTATTTGGTCTGGCCTCCGTTGTCGGCATCTCGTCCTATTTCTAAACCTGAACCTTTCAAAAGTCCGTGAATATTGATTAGAGAAATTCGTAGTTTTTTCATCATTCTTCCTTAAATTATTTGAATTCACAAGTTACTGCGCCTATATTGATTAGGAAGAAATAATTACATTTTAAATTTACATAGTTCCCATGTTTGAGGAGTGATTTTGATGTTTTAACTATAAAAAGATTGTTTTTAAGCAAAGTTTTTTTCAATTGCCTCCAGCTTTAGTGGGAGGCAATTCATAAACACTAACTTTCTATATTTTATAACAAAACCCGACAGGTTTTTAAAACCTGTCGGGTTTGAGTATCCTATTTAAAGGAATATTAATTTTTATTAATTAAATTCTCAATATCAAATATTGAAATTTTAGGATTTCCACCGGCCGATCCAGCTACTAAAGCGCCAGTTGCACAGGCAAAATTTAGAGCAGCTTGTGGTTCTTTTCCGTTTAAAAGTGAAGTGACCAACGCGCCTAAGAAAGAATCTCCAGCGCCAACAGTATCTTCAACTTTTACGGTATAGCCTTCATTTTCATAAAGATGTTTATCCCACAATAATAAAGCGCCATCTTTTCCTCTTGTAACACAAATTGCTGTAGCATTGGTTAAAGAGCAAATGAAGTTCATGTTTTCCTCTAAAGTGTGGTATGGGGAATCTAAAGCAGCGCTAATTTCCATAATCTCTTCATCATTAAATTTGATGAAATTTGCGGACTGCATTAAATGCTGTAGGATTTCGTAATCATAATGCGGTTTTCGAAGGTTTACATCAAAAACTTTATATGTATGAGTGTTAAGCAATTCTTCTAAAGCTTCTCGTGAAACTTGGTCTCTACAAACCAAGCTTCCGTAAATTAAAACATCTGAATTTACTACTAATTCTCTTGCTTCTTCGTTAAGAATAATCTTGTCCCAAGCCGAAGGATAAAGAATTTCATAAGTAGCCGATTTGCTTTTGTCTAGTGTAACATGTACTAAACCAGTAGGGAAATAATCAGATTTTAGAATAGTATTGGTGTCTAAGCCTAATTTGTTGACTTCATTTATAATAGCTTCTCCATCTGCATCATTTCCTACGCAGCTGATCATATTAGAATCAACGCCTAAGGCTTTCATGCGCAGCGCAACATTCAAAGGCGCTCCGCCAATTTTTTTTTCATTACCAAAAATATCCCAAAGTACTTCTCCGAAAGCGACAGCTTTTAGTTTTTTGTCGTTGCTCATTTTAATTTTTTCTTGTTTTCAAAACATTGAATCCGATGATTAGTGGTTCATCTGATTCCATAAAAATAAAAAAGAATAACGGCTTGTGCAACCTACTTTTTAAATCAAGTGAACTTTCAGACTTATAAATGGCTGAAAATTAACTTGTAAATAGCAAGCAAAATCGTGATTTAATTTGTTTTGTAAAATTGGATTTTCTGCCTGTTTATTGAAACATTTGTTTTTTAAGCGGGTTTTTAATTATTTTTTAAGAAAGTTTTAATCTTTTGCTAAGAAGTCAGTTCTCGTTTATATATTTGTAACCAGTCTAAATAAGGATAAATTACAGATTTTATATGAAAACAATTTTCAAAACACTTAAAAACAATATTTTATGTCGAGTGTTTACTGCCTTTTTGATTCTTTTTTTATGTTCAGAAACGGCTTTTTCTCAATCAACTGTTGGTACAATTTCAGGTAAGGCTGTTGTTAAAGACGGAAATTATTTACAAGGTGCAACCGTTAAAATTTCAGAATTAAATAAAACTACCGTAACCGATTCTGATGGTACGTATCAATTAAAAAATATTCCTTTTGGAACTTATTTGGTTGAAATAAAATCAAACGGTTATGAGTCTTCTCCAGCTTCAGTTATCATTGATCAGAACAACACAGAAGTTACGCTTGATTTTGAACTGGCTTATACTTCGCAAAAATTAGAAGAAGTAATTGTAAGTTCTGGAGGAAACCGATTTGCGAGAAAAGAAAGTGAAGAGGTTTCTAAAATGAAACTGAAAAACATGGAAAATCCGCAGGTTTATACTATTGTGAGCAAGGAATTAATGAAAGAGCAAGTTATAACAGATTATAACAGCGCTTTTAAAAATGTTCCAGGTGCAGGTATTGCCGAAGTTAGAAATCAAGGAAGAACAACCAATATTTCTAGAGGTTTTGCTACGCCACAATTGGTAAGAAATGGTGTTGGAAGTTTTACCTATAACTCAATCGATCCTTCAAATTTAGAGCGTATTGAGGTAATCAAAGGGCCATCGGCAACTTTGTTTGGAAGCACGATTTCTTCTTTTGGAGGATTGTTTAACAGAGTAACCAAAAAGCCATTTAATTTCTTTAAAGGAGAAGTTTCTTTTTCGGCAGGTGATTGGGATTTGAATCGTTTAACGGCAGACATTAACACCCCTTTGAATGAAGACAAAACAGCTCTTTTCAGAATCAATACGGCTTTGCATAGCGAAAGAAGTTTTCAGGATGCTGGATTCAACAAAAGCTTTTTTATTGCGCCAAGTTTCTCTTATGAAGTAAATGAGAGATTGACTTTATTGATTGATGCTGAGTTTAGCGCTTCAAAAGCAACTTCGCCAACACGATTGACGCCTTACACAAAAGCAGACGCTACCGCACATAGCATTGAAGAATTAGGAATTCCATATAATCTTTCATTTGCTAATAATACAGTAAACTACACAGGTCAGCAATATAATATTTTTGCACAGTTGAAATATAAAATTTCAGACCAATGGACTTCACAAACTATCGTTTCGCGTACACGATCTTCATCTGAAGGATATGTTGTGGCTTTGACAATGTTAAGTAATGAAACATTGAGACAGCAAGTTACCAATCAGGATTATCCTTATTATGGAACTGATATTCAGCAGAATTTTAACGGAGATTTTAAAATCGGAAAATTGCGTAATAGAGTAGTAGCAGGATTTGATTTTTACAGCCTTCGTGCCACACGTAATGATGCAATAGTAAACATGCCGGCACTTAATTTTAGAAAGCCTGGAGATGCTTACAACAATTTTACTCTAAATAAAATTGAGCCTTTATTTGCAAATGCTACATACACTAATATGGTGTCAAACAACGAAAGAACATATAGTGCTTACGTTTCTGATGTGTTAAATGTTACCGATAGATTATTGGTAATGGGAGGTGTTAGAGCCGATCGTTATATTAATAAAGGAGTATATTACCCAAGCCGTGATTCTATTGCAGGAAACTATAATCAGACGGCATTTTCTCCTAGATTTGGAGCGGTTTACCAAGTGGTTAAAGATAAAGTTTCAGTTTTCGGAAATTACATGAACGGATTCAACAATGTGGGCGGATCTGATTTTTACGGAAATACTTTCAAGCCTAATCAGGCGAATCAGTTAGAAGGGGGAGTTAAACTTGACTTTAATAAAATCAGTGCGACTTTCAGTTATTATGATATAAAAGTAACCAATGTAACGCGTGATGATCCAGACCACGTAAACTTCCAGATTCAAGACGGAACGCAATTGAGCAAAGGTTTTGAAGCAGAATTAATTGCCAATCCGATTAAAGGTTTAAACATCGTGGCTGGCTATACGTATAATGATAGTGAATACACAAAAGCAAATCCGAGTATTAATGGTTTAAGACCTACAACTGCAGGTTCGCCAACAACTGCCAATCTTTGGGCAAGTTACAGATTAACCGAAGGAGCGGCTTCTGGTCTTGGATTTGGTTTTGGAGGAATTTATGGAAGTGAGTATTATCAAACGAATACTTCAACGTTTAAATTTACGATTCCTTCTTACACGGTTTTAGACGCTTCTGTTTTTTATGACAGACCAAAATTTAGGTTAGGTTTAAAAGTAGATAATCTTACCAACGAAAAATATTGGTCATATCGTTTAGCGGCTCAAAACCCAACGAGAGTTACAGGAAATATTACCTTTAAATTCTAACAGTTACGATTCGTCAATTACAATGATATTATCTACATTTGGATTTTACTGCAAATTATGACCAAAGGTTTTAAAAAGACTATCAGACAAATACATTTGTGGCTCGGTTTAGCATCGGGCCTCATTGTTTTTATAGTGAGTATTACGGGTTTTCTTTATGTTTTTGAAGAAGAAATTCGTGATTTTAGCAACAAAGAATATCTGCATGTTCCCGTTCAGGAAAAGCCATTTATAGGGTTAAAAACTATAATTGAAAACTATGAACGTCTTGAGCCTAAACAGAAAATAACGGCTTTAAAAATAGAAAAAGAAGAACCCAATGCGACAGTTCAAATTTCTACCAAAAAGAAAAAGACCTATTTTTTCAATCCGTACGATGGAACTTTAATAAACCAACAAGGAGCAGACTGGCTGAATACTGTACTAGAAATACATCGCACTTTGTTGTTAGGAGAAGTTGGCGAATTTATACAAGGCTGGTCGGTTGTGATTTTTATCGTTATGCTGATAACAGGATTAATTTTATGGTTTCCAAAACAGAGACGTCAGCTTAAGCAATCCTTAAAGATAAAATGGAGTGGCTCGTCTAAAAGAATCAATTTTGACCTGCATCAGGTTTTAGGATTTTATGCTTCAATTTTTCTGCTTTTAATTGCTTTTTCGGGAACGTATTTCAAATATGATGCGGTTAAAAAAGGAGTTAGTTTAGTAACGGGAAGCAAACTTAGAAAAGGTGACGAAGTGGTTTCTAACGCTAAAATAGATTCGACTACAATTCCTGTTCGTTATAATAATATCTACGAAAATGCAAATGCAAAATATCCAGGTGCAACTTCGGTTTCATTTTCAATTAGAAAAACAGGTGAACTTCGTTTAAGAATGACGTATCCGAATGATTGGGCTAGAAATCAAAACACGCTTTTCTTTGACGGAAAAACAGGGCAGATGCTTCGTACCAAATTATATAAAGACAACAACGCCGCAGATGTTTATGAAGCAAGTAATCACGACTTGCATACAGGAGTTTTCTTTGGTTTTACAGGAAAAATAATCTGGAGTTTAGTAAGTTTGATTGGAGCTTCTTTGCCTATAACCGGATTTATAATTTGGTGGAAGAAAGGGAAGAAGTCTAAGAAGAAAAAGGTTAAAGCATAAAAACCATTTTATGTAAAATGTAAAAAGCGCAAAATTATATTTGCGCTTTTTGTTTTTGGATATATATTGCCGTGTTCCATAGGAACATTTCGTTGGTAGAAACCGATGATTTTGTCATTAGTTTTACGTTCCGTAGGAACGTTTGGTTTTTATCATTTTTTATGGTGACGCATATCAAACGTTCCTACGGAACGTCAATATGACTGTTGATTTTTTTTTTTTCTACCAACCAAACATTCCTACGGAATGATAACTTTGTTTTGAAATTATCTTTTTTGTTAAATCACCAATTAATTAACCATGCGCTTCAACAGAAACATCGTTCCATTTTTCCCAGCTTTCTAATCTTTGATCATAGCTTTGTTTAACAAATGGAAACGCCACTTTTCCTAATAACAATCTCAAAGGCGGATTTTCATTTTCTACTAATTTCACCACTATTGGAGCAGTTGCTTCAACTTTTCCAAAAATGTTTTCTCTTTCAGCCAGAGCTTTTTTGATGTTATCATATGCAGGAATACTTTCACTACTAATTCCGGTATGCCAGATATTAGATTCATATCCATTTGGTTCCAATAAAGTAACGTTAATTCCAAATTGTTTTACTTCAGAAGCCAATGTTTCGCTTAAACCTTCAACAGCAAATTTAGAAGCGCTGTAAAGTCCCATTTCTGTTGGTAAAGTTGCCAATCCTAAAATCGAAGAAACTTGAATAATATGACCATTTTTTTGTTCTCTCATAATTGGCAGAACGGCTTGTGTTAACCATAATGTCCCAAAGAAATTGGTTTCAAACTGTTCTCTCGCTTCTTTTTCGCTAGCTTCCTCAACTGCACCTGTAAGCGCATAACCGGCATTGTTGATCAAAACATCAATTGTTCCAAAATGTTCTTTTACTGTTTGAACCACTTGTAAAGATTCCTCACGATTATTAACATCAAGTTTTAATGGTAAGATTGTACTTCCGTATTTCTCTTTTAAATCGTTTAATGTTTCTAGATTTCTAGCTGTTGCAGCTACATTGTATCCTTTAGCTAAAAAGGCTTCTGTCCAAGCTCTTCCAAATCCTTTTGAAGCTCCTGTAATTAAAATTGTTTTTGACATGGTAATTATTTTTATAATTAATTAATTAATTTTTAAAAATGACCAATCGGTCATTTTTAGGGTAAAAAAAATTATATCAATTTTTCAGATATAATTTTTTTAAGCGTTTTTTCTATTGTTTTCATGTTTTCGTTATTGCCAGACACTCGAGACATTAAATGTCCGCCTTCAAGCATAGCAAAAAGTGTAATGGCAAATTCTGAAGCATTCCAGTCAGGTTGAAATTCTTTATTAGCAATTCCTTTTTCTATAATCGAAGTTAAAAGAACCTGTCCTCGTTTGATGGCGGTGTTTACTTTTTCTTTTACAATCGGGTTTGTATCGTCAGCTTCCGTTCCAAAGTTTAGCAGAGGACATCCGCCAATTACTGGTGGATTGATTGGATTGCTAAAAAAATCTATATAAGCAAAAAGCTGTTCTTTGGCACTTTTACCTTCTCTAAGTGCATTTTCAAGTTTAGAGCTTAGTATTTTCATGTTATGATCTACAGCAGCGCAGGCCAAAACATCTTTGTTTTCAAAATGCACATACATACTTCCTTTAGACAATTTAGTTGCCTCCATAATATCGCTCATAGAAGTGGCTGCAATTCCTTTTGTATTAAAAATAGGAGCTGCTTTTTCTATAATAAATTGTCTGGTTTCTTCACCTTTTGTCATGATAGATTGTATTTAACGATGCAAATATATGACCGATTGGTCATAAAAACAAAAGAATAATGATTTTTTTATGTATTTGATTGTTTTTGAAAGAGATAAAAGAGCTTTGAACATTTGGAAAAGGCAATGTTTAAAGCTCCTTTGCCTAAATTTAATTTATTGTAAAAAACTAATTCGCTCTATTTCTTTCCTCTTCATTTCCAAAATTTCTTTCTTTAGATTTTACATTTTGGTTTCCGAATTTATAACTCAAAGCAATTCTAAAAGCTCTAGAATCACCATAGTTTTTCATTGTATTTTTAATTCCGTTTGAATAATAAGAGATAAATGGTTTTTGAGCATTCAATAGATCTTCTCCTGTTAAAGTGATTGAAAGATTCTTTTTTAAGGCTAGAAATTTCACCGAAACATCTAAAATATTCAAAGTTGAAATATTAAAAACCTGATAGCGTCCTGGCAATTGCAAACCATAATTTAAACCAAGAAAAAGAGTTTTCGATTGATTTACTGTAAAATCGTTATTGCTGTAAATATAACCGTTGTAACCATCTACAGACGCAATTAAATTGGTTCTTGATTTTACATTTTGATAGTTTAAATTGAATCCCATGAAACTGTTCCACCAAGTATATTTATTGAAATTGTAGTATGTTGAAAGACCTATTTGGTAAGTGTCAGCATAGTTGATGGGGGTGCTTTTTGTGATATTTGTTTGAGGATCAATAATGGCTAATTGTTGTCCAAAATTTGAAACCTGAGAAAAATAGATTGTATTTACCCATTTTTGATTTCGAATATAAGAAAACTCAAAATTGTCAATAATAGAAGGCTTCAAAAACGGATTCCCTTCAGAATAATAAAATGGACTGGTTCTAATGACAAACGGATTCAAATAATCAAAATCTGGTCTGCGGATTCTTCGGCTGTAGTTTAGTGAATAGGTATTATTATCATTTGCATTGTAAGTCAAATAAGCTGTTGGAAACAATTTAATATAATTGTTTTTATTAGTTTGGTTTAGATTTTCAGAATAGCCTTCTGTTTGTGTAGCTTCGGTTCTTAAGCCAATTTGCGTTTCCCATTTCTCGTTCAATTTTTTGTTTGCAGAAAAATAGATTGCTTCATTGTATTCTTTGTAAGTGAAAATATTTGAAGAATCAGTATTCAAGATTGGAGTTCCAGTTTCGTTGTCAAAAACGGTCAAATTATTTTTGTTATTGGTATAAAATCCTTTTCCGCCAAAGCTGATATTCGCCCAAGAATAAGGAAGAGAAACATCGATTTTTGCTGAGTAATTTTTCAATCGGTTTAAGTTAGAATTGATTGCCGCGAAATAAGTTCCTGATATATTTTGTTTCTCATTATCCATTTCATTGCCCGAAAACACACGAGAATCGTCTTTTTGATAGTTGAAATAATCTAAATCTACAGTAATGTTTTTGCCTTCATTATTTAATGTAAAAACATTATTCCAATTTATAGAATTCATTTGAGGTTTGTTCTGTGCATTTACATCAGACAAAATATAAGAGTTGATTTCGCCAGAAGTATTATATCGAGTTGTCAGCGGATTATTTGCTGAATTTCTCTCATTAAAACTTCCTAAATATTTTATTCCAGAAGTCCATTTCTCCGTTAATTTATAGTCGGCACCAAAACCAATGCTCAATAAATTTGTTTTTGACTTAGCTGCAATATCTTGTTTCCAAAGTTCGTTTGGGTAATAAATTCTATTATCAGAAGTGGTGAAAAACTGATCTTTTCCTTTATTAATAGAAACTTGAAGTGATAGTTTATTGTAATTGTAGATAAATAATCCGCTTATGTTTCCGCTTGCATAACTTCTTTGCACATAGGTAGTTCCGAGATTTGCTGACCAAGAATTCGCCTTAGCTGTTTTCAATTTAATGTTAATTAAACCGCTGTTTCCTTCTGCTTCGTATTTTGCTGGAGGCGTTGTAATTACCTCGATACTTTTAATATTATCAGCAGGAATCGATCTTAAAAATGCAGATAAATCTTCTTGAGTCATTTTGTTCAAACGATCATCAATCATAACCAGAACTTCTCCTTTTCCAACAATAGAAATGGTTTCGTTTTGAACTCTAACCGTTGGTGTAGATTTTAAAGCGTCCAAAGCAGTTCCACCAGTTGCAACAACAGAATTTTCGACATTAAAAACCAGTCGATCCACTTTTTGTTCTACCAGTTTTTTTCTTGAATTAATGGTTACGCCGTCTAATTGTACTAATTCTTTCACCTCAATTATTCCTAAATCAAGATCTTGATGTACGATTATTTCTTTGGCATAGAATTCAGTTCCAAATTGTTCTATAATTAACTTATAGTTCCCTTTTTCAGTATTTAAAATAAAATTACCTAAACTATCAGTCGAAGCTTGCTGATACAACGTTTTGTCGGTTTTTAATAAAGTTGCTGTCGCAAATTCTATAGGTGTTTTGTTTTGATTTATGATTTTTCCTTTTAAAGAAAATTGCTGGGCAAACGCGTTAATTTGAAATAGAAATAAAATTGATACTAAAATGATTCTGTTCATGGTTTTGATTTTAATTACAGGACAAAACTGTTAGAATTAAAACCCGAAAACCACTTTTATCGACAAACCCCTTCGATTAATCTGCAAACCTGTTAAAATGCTTTTTACTGAATGTATATCTTTGTTTTAAAAATATACCGAATGTATAAAGGAACCATTACCAAAAGGCTAGAATGTTTAATTCATATTATTTATTGGCTTTTAATTTCATATTTCACTTTCGTGAAAAATCCGATTGGAGCACGATTTTCTGTACCCGATCTATTTCTTTGTACTTATTTTATTGTTTTCATTATTACATTTTATTTCCATTATTTGATCGTAATGAAAACGGTTTTCAAAGCTTTTAACTGGAAAAGACTTTTTGCTGGAGCTTTTGTTTCGTATCTCGTTTTTACTTTTCTAAGGTTTGTTTTAGAGCAAATTATAACCAAATTATTATTTGATAGAGTAAATTATACCAATGTCAATTTTCTGAGTTATATGCTCGACAATTTGCATTATAGCAGTATGGCCATTATCTTGAGTTCTTTTCTTTGGTTTGTGATTTATTCGATTCGTCTTTTAGAATATAACAAGGTTATTTTAGAAGAAAATAAGAATACCGAAATTAAATTCTTGAAAGCGCAGATTAATCCGCACTTTGTATTTAATACTTTAAATAACATTTACTCAATGGTTTATTTTCAATCAGATAAGTCGTTGACTGCAATTGACAAGTTGAGCCAGATTATGCGTTTTACGACTTATGAATCGCAGAAAGAAAAGATCAAACTTTCAGACGAAGTTGCGTATATAAAAGCGTATATTGAACTCGAACAATTGAGACATCAGGATAATGTTCGGGTTGATTTTAATGTCGAAGTGAAAAATGAATTTGAAGAAATTCCGCCATATATTTTGTCTCCTTTGGTAGAAAATGCTTTAAAACATGGAGAAGTTTCAGACTCAGAACCAATAGAAATTCAGCTAAAAGTCTCTTCTGAAAAATTGATTTTTAAAGTGAAAAATAAAATCGGAACGCAGAAAAAAGATAGTTTGGGCGGAATTGGTTTAGATAATTTGCAAAAGCGTTTACAGATTCATTATCCCGAAAAACACCAAATTAAAATTACTAAAGAAGAAAACCATTTTACAGCCGAACTTGAAATAGATTTAAAATGAATAAAAAAATAAACTGCATTATTCTGGATGACGAACCTTTTGCCGTAAAACTCATTGCCGATTATGCTTCTAAAATTTCAAGATTGAATGTTTTATACGCTGACAGTGATGTTTTTAAAGCAATCGAAGTTCTAAATACAGAATCGGTTGATTTGATTTTTATTGATATTCAGATGCCACAATTAACGGGAATCGAATTAATGCAAATGTTCAATCAGAAGTATAATTTTATCATTACTTCGGCTTATCCGCAGTATGCTCTAGAAGCATTTCAGTTTCATGTAATTGATTATTTATTAAAACCCATTACGTTTAATCGATTCTATCAAAGTGTTGAGAAATTTATTCGCTGGCAAGAAACTTTTCAAGTTCCAGAAAAAACTGGAGATGATTATCTATTCGTAAAAGCGGACCGAAAGCATTATAAAATTGCTCTAAACGATATTTTATATATTGAAGGATTACGAGATTATATTCGTATTCATACCCATGATGAAAAAATCATGGCTTTAGAAAACATGAAGGATATTTTAGAAAAACTCCCATCAAATCAATTTATCAGAATTCACCGTTCATATATTATTCCAAAAGATAAAATAAAGGTGATTGACGGAAATCAGATTGTAATGAAAAGCGGAAATGCTTTGCCAATAGGAGAGACGTATAGGAAGTTGGTGAGTGATTGGTTGGTGTAACATATTTGTTATGCATTAATTCAGTTGAACAATTAATTTAGTATGTTTATCCTTTAGAAAAACTATCTATAAAATTTAAATGAAAAAACTTTTCCTTTTATTAAGCTTTCTTTTTTTTAATATAAATTATGGACAAATTAATCTTTCAGCAATAGAAGGGTACTGGATAAAGTATAAAGGAGAATTGAAAGATGGTAGTGATCTATCTGACGGATTTACAGAAGATTCAGGTTACATGGAATTTAGGATCAGTCAAGGAAAATTATGTATCAATTCCAATCCAGTTCATAAAGTAAATGAGAGCTGTTTGGATTTTAAATTGATTAAAAATTTTATGAAAACATCCCAATATTCTGGATTTGTAATTGAAAAAGTAACGAAAGATTCTTTAATATTATGCGAGAAAATTGATGGATTGACTGATGATAAACTTAAAAGATCCTATTTTGTTAGACAAGAAGTCATAATTTCAAAATTCAAAGAAGAGAATAAGAATGAGAAAAATATAGTTGCATCAAAATTATTTTCGCCAAAAACAAATGGCACTATTGAAATAGATTTAAACAAAGCTTTTAAAAATAATTATTCAAATTTTGAGTTAGTTGGAAACTTGAAGATTTATCCTGATAAGAAAAGGATAAAAACAGAAATTACATTTTCAACACAAAAGGACTCATCAAGGATAAGATTGGTAAAAAAGGTCATTGATGGTTCTTTTGAAAAATGGAATTTAAAAGATTTAAAAGATTATGAATCAATAGAAATTCCGTTTGTTCTAAAAAGTGAAATTACAAAAACATTTTGGGGAATTTCGGTAATATTTTTTACAACGGATTTAACTGAATTTGATAGAATCTATGGCGTGAAAATGGAAGATATTAGAAAATCATCAGATTACTTTAATAAAGGATTAATTGCTTATGAAGAGAAAAAATATTTAGAATCTATTGCATATTTTTCAGAATCATACAAATTTAATTCCAAGAATATAGACGCTTTATATAACAAAGCTGCGATATATTTTGAAGCTGGAGATAAAGAGAATGCTTGTAAAGTATGGCTAGAAATTTCTGTACTTGGTCAAACAGAAGGAAAACAATTATTCTTAAAAAACTGTGAGTAATTTTAAATAGATCGACTTATGAAATGGTATATTATTATTTTAATTTTCTTGCTATTTTCTTGTGATAAGAAGAACAGCAATGATAAAGTTGTAATTTCAGACGATAATTCAGCTAGTTATTTTCGAAGAAAACTCGAGAATAAAAAACTTAAGGACAGTTTGGATTATCTTGTTATGAGTAAGGGAGATACTTTGGCTTACAATGAATTAAAAGCTATCCATTATATTGGAGAACACAAATTTACAGGTTTCTTGTATTACGCCTTAATAATGTCAAACAAGTATAATTATAAAGTGGCTTCTTTTGATGTTTATGATATTTTAACAACTAATGAGAAATATTTAGATAAAGAAACAAGAAGAATGGCAGATGAATATTTGCTAAAAAGCAAACGATCTAATCCAAATCCCACCATAACTAAGCGTTGATCTCCCAATTTAACTCGTGAACATAAATTTAAGTGCGAGCGTAACACTCGAACAAGGATATCTAAATCTGATGTAATATACGCGACTATTTTTTTTATTTTTAGCAAGACACTTGTAATTTGTTGTTTATAAATGTTTTAAGTATAATGTATTCTTTTTTTGATTAAATTTATCTAAAAAAGAGAACGCAATATGGTTACAGCTATACTTAGAGAACATCCTGAACTGGCACTTTTTTTATGCTTGTCTCTTGGATTCTTAATCGGACGCATTAAAATTGGGACATTTAAAATTGGAGTAGTATTAGGGACTTTATTTGCTGGAGTGCTAATTGGTCAGTTAGATATTAAAATTCCTGGTATTGTAAAAACTATTTTTTTTGATTTTTTTCTGTTTTCTACAGGATATAAAGTTGGCCCACAATTTTTTCAAGGTTTTAAAAAGAATGCCTTTCCGCAATTACTGCTTACTTTGGTGATTTGCTTATCGTGCCTTTTAGTAGCATATTCGGTCTCTACTTTTTTAGGTTATGATATAGGAACTGCAGCTGGATTATTAGCAGGGGCTTTTTCTGAATCAACTGTGATTGGTACCGCTTCAGATGCTATCAGCCACTTAAATCTTGCTGATGCAGAAAAAACCAGATTAATCAATAATATTCCGGTAGCCTATTCTGTAACTTATCTAGTAGGAGCAGCATCTTTTGTTTTTTTTCTGACGGGAATTGCTCCAAAATTGCTTGGTATTAATTTAGTTGAAGAAAGTAATAAACTGGCAGAAACCATTTCGGGTGAAACTGAATATGGCCCAGGAATGAAAAGTGCTTATCAGAGATGGATTATTCGGGCGTATAGAATAACCAATGAGAAGTGGATCGGGATCAGTATAAGTGATTTTGAAAAATTAATTTCTAACAAAAATATTGTTATTCAAAGGATACGCCATAAAAATCAATTGCTAGACCCCAAACCTGATACAATAATTTATAAAGATGATGTACTGGTTATTATGGCACAGCACGGAATCATTTTAGACAGTCTCTTTTCTATTGGACCAGAAGTCCTGGATGAAGAATTATTGAATTTTCCGTTAGCACATCTGGATGTTACGATTACCAATAAAGCAATTGAAGGAATGACGGTAAAGTCTCTTCGAAAAAGCAGTTTCTATCATGGGTTAATGTTAAATAAAATAACGAGAGAAAATCATGAGATACCTCTTGAGTCGAGGACGGTTTTAAATAGAGGTGATATTTTGAATCTTTCAGGCCGACCTGCGAAACTGGAAGAAGCAGCGAAAGAAATAGGTTATTTGGATCGTCTAAGTCCAGAAACGGATATTATTTTTGTTGGTTTGGGTATTGTCCTTGGTGGACTTTTGGGTTTGCTTTCGGTAACTTTATTTGGAGTTTCAGTAACTTTAACAACAAGCGGGGGCGCGTTGGTTATGGGACTGATTTTTGGTTGGTTGCATTCGAGAACTCCAGTTTTTGGTAGAATTCCAGAACCCGCCTTGTGGATATTTGACAATGTTGGTCTTGCAGCGTTTATCGGACTTGTTGGTCTAGCTGCTGGCCCAAGTTTTATTTCGGGTCTTAAAGAAACCGGTTTTGGTATTTTGCTTGCCGGTGTAGCTGTTGCTTTAATTCCTCATATCATCGGATTGTATTTTGGAAGATATGTATTAAAAATAAACCCTCTTATCTTACTTGGCGCACAAACAGGTGCAGGTACCTCAACAATCGGATTAAAAGCTGTTCAAGATGCATCAGGGAGTAAGTTTCCTGTTTTAGGCTACACTATTCCGTATGCATTAGCAAATATATTATTGACCGCTTTTGGGCCAATACTTGTGGGAATGATGTCTTAATAGCAATAAATCGAATGTGATACTATAGTTAAAGTTTATCTTAAACAGCCTTCGGGCTGTTTTTTTATGATTTATAGCAGCCTTTTTTTCGAGCTGGACTAAAAATTATAAGCGATTAAAAATAACGTTTTGCTTTCATGAAGTAGAGGGATATGTTAAAAGATGAAAAAAAAGTTGATTATTTACGGAAAAACGTACATAATTGTGATTTTATTGAGTTATTTTCGTACATATTGTGCTTGCTAGAAGAAAATAATTATCTGTTGCTAAGCACCCGAAGGGAATTGTTTTATCTATTTAACCAAGTTGCTTAATTATTATAAATTTTGGTCGGAATAACCGAAACAGCGACCCTAAACTGACTGAAGGTAGGTAAATATAAATTAAATTATTATGAAAAATTTTACTTTTTTTATTGTTTTTTTATTTTTTGCAGCATTTAAAGCAAATAGTCAAGCTACATCAAGCGGCTCAACGCTAACTGTTACCAATGTGGCAGGTACTGTTATTTACTATGAACATAATATAAATTTAGCTGGTGGGTATATAAATAGTTCTGGACCTGGAGCACCGTTAAACACTCCTATTAGAATAAAAATTTCATCAGCTGGAACAAGTGTCAATCCTTATTTTACGACTGGTGAATTAAATGGAGAATGTGATAGCTATTTAGCTGGAAGTATGAATTCTACAAGTACCGCATTTACCACTACTTTAAATAACTGTTGCAATTCTATAGCTGAAGGATTTGCGAATGGTCTACGTTTCGAAATTCCCATAAAATGTGCTACTCCTGTTCAAGGCAGCTGTATTACATATAATTTTTCTTCTGTTTGCAATCTATATTGCGCTTCATTTTATATGAAAACAACTAATGCTATATGCAGAACAAAAAATTACACTGCACAAATAGGATTTACAGATGGTACATCGACGACAATTACTGTAAATTTTAATGCAAACAATACTGTTTTTTGCTTTGTTAAACCTATCAGCGGTATTTTATCATCTTCTTTTGCTGGATGTAATGCATGTAATACAGAGCCAAGCCCTGAAAGGATTGCTGCTACTGCTGACGAAACAGAATCTAACGCAAAGTATGAAATTATTGTTTCTCCGAATCCAACAGCATCTGTAGTAAACTTTACAGGCAAAAACTTAGAAAAATATGTTGTTTCCTTGTTTGATTCAGAGGGTAGAGTTTTAATTAAAGATGCTAAGATAACTTCTGAAATTAATGTCGGTAAGTTTATTAAAGGAATATACGTTTACGTCATTACGGATCAAAATGGTTTTAGACAAGAAGGAAAAATTATCAAAGATTAATTTTTGAATAGTCAATTGATTTATAGTAATAAGCAAAGAAAAACAGCCTACGGGCTGTTTTTTTTATAATGTAATTGTTAGAGTTCAAATTCCGCCATAACGCAACGTTGACCCCAAAATTAGCATTGTAATACCAATTGAAGTAACCGTTAATATAATGACAGCCATTTTATTGATATTATTAGGTTTAAGTTTTGGAATAATAAAAAATTGTGCACAAACTGCACAAAAGAATGTACAGAAAAGTAAAATCAGTTTTATGGAAACTACTTTTTCAAATCCGTTAGAAAAATGAAACCAGGTTTCAGCTTTAATGCCAAAATCATACGCCATCCAGATTCCGGTTATAATGAGTAAAGCGAGAGAAGACATACCCAGTTTTTCATACTTCTTTTCAAAGTTTAAAATAATCTGCGGATCTTTTTTCTTTAACGCTGTCGGAAGGTAACAAATAGCCAAAAGCAAATGACCGCCAACCCAGATTGTGGCTGCCAAAAGATGAAGTATTAATACAAAATGATGCAAAGTCATAACGTGTTCATTTTGAGTTATCAATCTCTAAAAATAACTTTTATTTTTGGAGTAGAGAAGTTTTTAAGTTGTATTTCTTTGTTTGAATGGTCTAGTTTTGAAAGTGTTGGCACATTATTCATAAAGTGTTGCACATAATAGTTTCCTTCAAAATGCTTAGATTCAAGATATTTTATCATACTCACAAATTCATTCTCTGTAATTAAAGAAGAATGAAAAGTAGTGCGAACTTCAAACGGAATATTAGATTGAATTAAAATAGATAGACTTTCTTCAAATTCAGAAAATAAGCCTGATTGCGTTAGTTTTGTAAAGGTATGAGGAAGACTTTTATAATCTAACGCGACATAATCAATTAATTGATCATGAATCAGGCTATTCAATATTTTTGGGTTGGAACCGTTGGTATCTATTTTAACCGCAAATCCCATTGTTTTGATTTCTTTTATAAAATCAATTATTTTTTTGTGTAGAGTACATTCGCCACCGCTTAATACTACACCATCTAATAATCCTTTTCGAGTTTTTAGGAACGAAAGAACAGAATCAAAATCTATTTTTCCTTTTCCTAAAACAATATCTGGATTGTAGCAGTATAAACACCGCATGTTACAGCCTGCAAACCACACAATGCAGGCCGTTTTATGCGGATAATCTAATAAAGTAAAAGGCGTGAGGCTAAATATTCCTTTAATAGATGATGGTTTCTTCGAAATGTGTACGCTGTTGGTGTTCACCTTTTTTTCCAATATTAAAACTTTCTACAGGTCTGTGATACCCCATTACACGTGTATAAACCAAACATTTGCTTCTTTGGGATTTTTTTTCTTCTAGAATTTTAAGCGTTTTCGTTTTCATAAGCCAAGTGTTTTTGATTGTTTTTATTGAGTAAAATTTCGTCGCATTTTGGACAATATTCATGTTCACCGTTTAAGTAGCCATGAATAGGGCAAATGCTGAAAATTGGTGTTACGGTTATATAAGGCAGTTTAAAATTGGTTAAAACTTTTTTTACGAAGTTTTTACAGGCTTCTGGACTGCTTATTTTTTCTCTCATGTAAAGATGCAAAACTGTACCGCCAGTATATTTGCATTGCAATTCATCTTGAAGCAATAAGGCTTCAAAAGGATCGTCGGTATGATCGACCGGAATTTGTGAACTATTGGTATAGTATATGTTTTCATTTTGTCCCGCTTGCAGAATTTCTGGAAAACGTTTTTTGTCTTCTTTTGCAAAACGATATGTTGTTCCTTCTGCTGGAGTTGCTTCTAAATTGTAAAGGTTTCCTGTTTCTTCCTGAAATTCTTTCATTCGCAGTCGAATGTGATCTAAAATTTCTGTTGCAAAATGAATTCCTGAGGGATCAGTTATATTTTGTTTCCCTTCAGAAAAATTCACAACCATTTCGTTCATTCCGTTTACGCCAATGGTAGAAAAATGATTTCTAAAATGTTTCAAATAGCGCTGTGTGTACGGATAAAGTCCGCGGTCGTACATCTGCTGGATAAAGATTCTTTTCTTTTCTAAAGTCGATTTTGCAATTTGAAGCAATTCATCCAAATGTTCGAACAAACTAATTATGTTTCCTTTATGAAGATAGCCTAAACGCGCCATATTAATGGTCACTACGCCAATGCTGCCCGTCATTTCGGCACTTCCAAAAAGACCATTTCCGCGTTTTAGCAATTCTCTTAAATCTAGCTGTAAACGGCAGCACATACTGCGTACCGCATTTGGTTTATAAGCATCTGGATTCTCGATTCGATTCCCGTTATCATCCAATAGATATTGGCTTCCAATAAAATTCTGGAAATAAGACGAACCGATTTTAGCTGTGTTTTCAAAAAGCAAATCTACATTTTCGCCATTCCAGTCAAAATCTTCAGTAATATTTACTGTTGGAATCGGAAATGTAAACGGCTGCCCGTTGGCATCACCTTCTGTCATAATGGTGTAATATGCTTTATTGATAACATTCATTTCTTTTTGAAAATCAGCATATTTTAAATCTATCAATTTTGAAACGCCTCTGTTTTTAGCTTCCAAAATCAGATTTTCATCAGTGACCTTTAAAAATAAATGTTCGTCATTTCGCGTCGGAATCTGTTCTTTTAGATCTTCTGGCACATTCCAATCCAAGGTAATATTTGTAAAAGGCGATTGGCCCCAGCGTGCAGGTACATTTAAATTGTAAACAAAACTTCTGATTCCTTTTAAAACTTCATCATAAGAAAGCTGATCTTTAAAAACATAAGGAGCCAAATAGGTATCAAAAGAACTGAAAGCTTGAGCGCCTGCCCATTCGCTTTGCAGAATTCCTAAGAAATTGGCCATTTGCCCTAATGCTTCTCTAAAATGAGAAGGAGGTCTGCTCTCGACACGGCCGCGCACGCCATTAAAACCTTCATTTAACAGCACACGCAAGCTCCAACCAGCGCAGTATCCGGTAAGACAATCCAAATCATGGATGTGTATGTCGCCATTCCTGTGAGCAGAACCTTCTTCTTTATTATATATTTTGTCAAGCCAATAATTGGCAATAACTTTTCCCGCGGTATTACTAACCAATCCTGCATTTGAATACGAAATATTGGCATTCGCATTAATTCGCCAATCTGATTGGTTAATGTATTCTTCAACAGTTTGTGTACTGTCTATATAAGTGGTGTCATCGTTTAAACCATTAATATGTTCTCGCTGTAATTTTCTCGTATGACGATAAATTATAAACGAACGCATGGTTTGGAAATACCCGTTTTCAAAAAGCACTCTTTCAATCATATCCTGAATTTCTTCTACAGGCCAAGAATATTTTGCCTCAAGACCAGAAAGAACAGTTTTAAATATTCTCTTATCTACAGGCTGATTGACGCTCTGAAAAGCTTTTTGAATGGCATCCTGAATTTTATAAGCTTCAAAAGGCTTATAATCTCCATTGCGTTTGATTACATATTTTTCCATGGTTTTGATTTTATTTAAGACACTTTTTCAAATGTTTTTTCAAGTTCAATTGCTTTTGGAAACAGAATGTTGTTTTCCAAGTGAATATGCTTTTTTAAATCCTTGTCAAATTCCTCCAACATCAGAAATGCCACTTTATAAGTGTTGCATGAGTCAACTGGCGGTGTATAATTATTGGTTAATGCTGCAATTCTCTTAAAGCGCTGTCCTTCTGTAATATGATCATCTTTTAAAGTTAGAATTGGGGCTTCAATAGATAAAAAAGGCGGTGTTTCCAGCTCTGTACCTTTACTGTGTGCGGCTTTCATTTTTTTAATAAAAGGAAAAACAACCAACTCTTCTCTTTTCATATGAGCCGTGAGATCCAAATACGTTTTTGAAAAAATAGTATGAATTTCATGAAGCTCAGGATGAATCGCACCGTGAACACCGCATAATTTATTTAAATACTCCAAAATGACAGGAGACTTTTCTGTAACATATCTATGATGGGTTTTAGTTATATAATCTGCAATCATATCTGCAGACCAGCTTTTATAATCAAAAGACTGATTGGCAGAATTACTTCTTGCTTTTTCAATATGCTCTATAAGAACGCTTTCTTCAATATCTCTTTTTTTGCATACTTCTTCGATAGTTCGATATCCTTTGCAGCAAAAGTCGATATGGAATTTTGTAAAAATGGCCGCTGTTTTGAAATCATCTGTGACGATTTCACCAATGGTTGTTTTGCTTGTTAGTTTCATAATGGCTTGGGGTATAGATTAATTTTGGTTTTAGCATATTTTTTGGTCTGCCGCAGCTTTACATTGTTTAATGATTAACAAGGAAGCAGCAATCATGTTCGAAAATTCAATAAACGGAATCGTAATTTCATGTGCTTCCGTAAGTGAAACGGCATAATTATGAAGCTCTTTTATTTTTTCAAAAGCTAACTCGGCATTACGTTCTTCACTGGTATAAAACGAAGTAACCATTTTTTGCAATTCCTTTTTAAGTATTTCAAAAGCAAGGTAATCATCCACATTATGAGCTTTTGGAAACTTCGGAATTAGTATTTGTGATGAAAAAATAAATTCGGCAATAGTTTTATCTACATTTTCTGAAGCCTGATGCGCAAAGACCAAACCTTCAAGAAGCGAGTTTGATGCTAGACGGTTTTTACCATGTAGACCTGTTCTAGCACATTCACCAATAGCATAGAGATTTTTAATAGAAGTAACACCATTTTGATCCACTTTTATTCCACCACATTGATAGTGGGCAGCTGGAACAACTGGAATTAAATCTTTCTCTGGTCTAATACCTAGCTCATTGCAGTGTGCCGTGATGACAGGAAATTGATTTGTAAAAGCTTTTGAATCTAAATGTCTGCAGTCTAAATAAACATGATTTTTTCCGGTGATTTGAAGTTCTTTACTAATGGCATTTGAGACCATATCTCTTGTCGCCAATTCGCCTCGAATATCATATTTAAACAAAAATCTTTTTCCTTCATCATTTACAATATGAGCACCAAAACCTCTAACAGCTTCAGAAATTAAAAACAACGGATTCTCTTTTCCTGTAAATAATGCTGTTGGATGAAATTGAATGTATTGCATATCGACAATTTCTGCACCTGCTCGTGCAGCAATCGCTAATCCGTCTCCTGTTGCTATTTTAGGATTTGTTGTGTTTTCAAAAAGCTGACCGCATCCGCCTGTACATAAAACAATAGTTCTTGCTCTAATGTATTTAATTCGATTATGTTTTTTTTCAAAGAAAAAGGCTCCGGTACAAGTAGTTTTAGCTTTTTTTGTTTCGGTATTTAAGTCAATGACCATATGATTTTCTAAAAGCTCAATATTGGGCATTTTCTTGATTATTTTGAGCAGTTTCTGCTCGATTTCCTGTCCGGAGCTATCTTTATGATGTAATATTCTATGTTGAGAATGCCCACCTTCTAAACCTAAATCCCATTGTCCTTTTTCATTTTTATCAAAAGAAGCTCCAATTTCGATTAATTCCTGAAGCCTTTCGGGAGCTTGTTTAATGACCATATTAACGACTTCTTTATCGCACAGGCCACCTCCAGAACGAAGGGTATCATGTATGTGTTTGTTAAAACTGTCTTTTATAAGGTCTGTCACTACAGCAATACCACCTTGAGCAAGCTGCGTATTGGTATTTTTGGCTGTTTCTTTCGTCATTATAACAATAGATAAGTCTGGACGTTTTTTTGCCGTTTTCATAGCAAAAAATAATCCCGAAATACCAGAACCGATGATCAATATATCTGTTTTAAGCATGTTATTTTGATTTAAGTTTATTGCGTTTTTATGATAATTCAAGCATTCTTCTAATAGGCTTTAGCGCTTCTGTTCTCAATTCTTCTGTAATCAGCATTTCTGGCCTTTCATTTTTAAGACACAAATACAACTTTTCGAGTGTATTCATTTTCATATAGGCACATTCACTGCAGGCACAGCTGTTGTCTTCTGTGGTAGGAGCCGGAATCAGCGTTTTATCAGGTACAGCTTTTGTAAGCTCATGCAGGATACCGGCTTCTGTGGCCACAATGAAAACGGCAGCAGGATCCGTTTTAATGAAATTAATAATTCCCGAAGTTGAGCCGATGTAATGTGCTGCTTTTAAAATATGGTCTTCAGATTCAGGGTGTGCTGCAATTTTTGCAGTTGGGTTGTTGTTGTATATTTCAATTAGTTTGTCTAATGAAAAGGCTTCATGCACTACACAAGAGCCTTTCCATAAGACCAGTTCGCGTTTGGTTTCTTTCTGTAGATATTTGCCTAAATTTTCATCTGGAGCAAATATGATTTTTTGTTCTGCTGGTATAGATTCGATTATTTTTTTGGCATTTGCCGATGTGCAGACTAGATCGCTCATAGCTTTTATTTGGGCAGAACAGTTGATGTAAGTAACCACAATATGATCGGGATGCTGTTCTTTGAATAATCTAAAATCTTCTGGCGGACAGCCATCAGCAAGCGAACAGCCAGCGTTCCAATCGGGTAATACTACTTTTTTGTTTGGATTTAGAATTTTTGCTGTTTCTGCCATAAAATGAACTCCCGCAAAAACGATAATATCAGCATTTGTATTTTGAGCTTTTTTTGCCAGTTCAAGACTATCTCCAATAAAATCTGCTATTTCCTGTATATCCTCATCTTGATAATAATGAGCCAGGATAACAGCATTCTTTTCCTTTTTCAATCGGAGTATTTCTTGTACTAAAAAGTTCGTGTTCATTTTTTCTGCTTTGAATTTTCGGCTTCGTTAACCTATAAAACTGTTGGGTATTTATGTTTTAAGCTTGTATCAAAATATATTTTAATACATAATTTTAATAGGGTAAATATATTATCATCATTTTTTTCAAAACATGATTCTAATCATACTGTTTTATATTTGTTTGTATATGTTAACCTTAATAATAACATCTTAATCTAAAGTGAAAGTGAGATTTACAAAGACATTTCGGCCCATTCGCGGAATTTTATTCCAGTCGGCATAAGTGGTGTAATATTTGTCAAAAATGTTTTCTACACCGGTTTGTATTTTTAATTTGTTTTGGCTCCAATTGAAAGTATAGCCTGCATTAACTCCAAAAATGAGATAATCTGGAGTTTTGGTTTGCCCATATACTTTTGCAAATTCATTTTGAGCTAGATTTCCTAAAGCGTTAATTCCAGCATTAAAGTTTTCTTTCTTAAAATCGATTCCAGCGCTGTATTTAATCGGACTTATAAATGGCAAATTATTTCCTTCATTATCTTTTCCTGAACTATAAGTAAGCTGAGACTTAAATTGCCAATTTTCCAGAAAATCATAAGTCAGATTAAAATCGGTATTGAATATTTTGGCATTGTCTATGGCCTCATATCTTTTTACTCCAGAAGCACCAATAGTCATAGGAAGCGTATTAGGGTCAATTTTACCTATTATATAGTTTGAAAAATAGAAATACGAACCCGTAATTTTTGCTGATAATTGCGATGTTTTATATCCAATTGAAAAATTTCCTTCAAGAGCATTTTCATTTTTTAGATTTGGATTCCCGATATAATCATAAAAATCACTGCTGTTGTAGAGATAAAATCCGTAGCCTTCAGATACAGATGGCGCTCTTTCGGCGTAAGCCAAACCAAATCCGAATTCAAACTGATCGATATTTCTGGTATAATTAGCTGCAAAACTTTTTAGGAAACGATTTTTTGAAGCATCCATATCAGGATAAAAAATGCGGAGACTCGCTAAACCAAAATCATTTGCTACAGTATTATTTTGAAATCCAAGATTTGCGCCAATCCTTAGATGATCTTTTTCAGAAATTTTGATATTATCTTCTAAAGACAATCCGTTGTATAAAGTTCTGACATCTGGCCAAGTATACATAAACATCAGATTTTCGTTAGGATCTGAAGGATACATTGTCATCTCTGCAATCGATTTATTGTAAAAACCGTTCAAGTCAGCTAGAAAATTATGGTTTTTCATATTTCCCTTAATTCTCGAATAATAACCATACGTATCAGACCATCCCGGCATATCCATGTGTATCGGTACATTTGGTCTTTTGGTATCGTCCATTCGGTGGGTGATGGAATTAAAATAGCCTTTTGTTTCCCAGTTTGTTATAAGGTTAGATTTTGGCACATATTTATAACTTAGAGATACAATTTTAGCTTCGGCTAAAGAAACATCCATAGGAAGGGCAGGGTATCCCACATTTGTTGCTTTATCATAAATTACAGAAGCTTCCAAAAGGTTTTGTTTGTTTATAAAATATCCAGCAGTAGCAGAAATATTGTATTTGGTAAATTGAGAAAAACTCACTTCTTTGTTTCCACCTGCTTTATAATTATCGGCATCACGATGCATAAAATCGATATGAGTATAAAATCGAGAATCATTATACCCTAAAGACGCACCAATAATTTTTTGAAGATTATTGCTTTCAAAACCAGAATTTAAACTGCCATTCCAGGCTGTATTTTTATCACTAAACTGATTGCGTTTTAAATCGACTGATCCGCCAATTCCTGCACCGTGACAGCTTGCCAGCTGTCCAGATGCTACGCTGGCTTCGGCCAAATTTGAAACCTCAACATAAGAAGTAATCGGATCCATTTTGTCGGTACACGCGCCAAATATGCGCATTCCGTCAATCGTAATCACGGTGCGTTCTGTAGCCATGTTATTTATAACAGGCTCCCATGCATAAGCACCTCTTTTGATCATATTTACTTTTGATGATTTTGAGAGATATTCTTCTACAGAGGTTAATGATTTTGATTGTTTTAGATGTAAAGAAGATTTGCTTCCAATGACAATTATTTCGTTAAGCTTTACGGTTTCAAGACTATCATTTGCTTTTTCCTGCGCCCAGCATATTGTTGAAAACACAGCCAAAAAGAGCGCTGTTAGATTTTTCATCATTTCATACTTTAATAGAAAGAGACAAATTGTGTTATGCCTCTTTCTTGTTATTTTTTAGATTTAAAATTCAATCTCAAAATACAGACTGCTTGATGTATTGTCTGTTGTAACTGCTTCTCCTTTGATAGTTTCGTTTTTGTCGTTAAGAACTTGAAGATTTATTTTCCAATATCCAGTCATGGTCAAAGAAAGTTTTCCTTTATAAAAACCATTAGTTTCAGATTGAAGCAAATCTGTATTATTTGGAGAACCATGATTCCCCATACTTGGCATTCTTGGATCGATTTTCACTTTGTAATTATCAACAGATGAAAATGTCATCATATCCTTCATTTTGTAAATTCCTACTGACATGTCGTTTATTGCCACTTTTGGAGAAGATGGTGTGATATAGGCAATTACATAATTGCTTCCGTCGCTTCCTTTAAAAGAGCTTACAGTTCGTTTTGAAGATGCAGGAACATTTATTTTGTCAGTTGCGGTGTAGCTTGCGCCATTAATTTTGTATGTAATGCTTAGTTCCCAATATTCCGTTTCGTTTTGCGCCATTTGGAAAATGATATCTCCTTCAAAAATTGTTTTCTTATCTACTTTCCCTACTTCAGATCTTGGGCAAGAATGCTGCATCATAGCCATATGCATTAACGGTGTCCAGCTGATTTCGGCATCTGGAATATAAGTATTGGTTTTCTTGTCTTTTATTCTAAGTGAGACATGATTATAACCTTGAACCAAAGAACCTGTTGACGAGAATAATTCTATTGTATGAGTGTCATTTGAGAGTTCCTGTATTTTATGAAGTCCACTTGTTTCATCAACTGGAGTTGAAGAAGAATCGTTATCAGAAGAGCAAGAGAATAAGACAATTGATAAAAATAAAAGTGCTGTGTATTTTAAAATTTTCATGTGATTATGATTTAAATAATGATAATAAAAGATCTGCTGAAACTATTCGGAAGAAAAAAAATCAAATAAAATCAAATGAAAATTGGAGGGCGAAAGATATTGACGGCCTCTAAATGAGAATATAAGTTGTTGTAAAAGGCATTTACTATAAAAGTAGTAGTTCTATTTTTTTCAAAAGAGAATACTGGGATTTTTACCATAAACAAAACCACAGTTTCTGCTGTTTCACTTTTCTTTTCGTTAGAAGCTGGTGTATCATTTTTATAGCTTTTTGCCAGCTCTTTTTTCAAATGGCATTTTCCATTACAGTGTAATTCTGGGGCATTTTTGTTTTCGCATAATTCAGTTGCAATGTAATGGTAGTTGACCACATAATCCAGAAACGGAAATGCTGGACGAAATACCACTGCAAATAAAAATATGTAAATGCAAAACTTCATTATCTGTTTTTTGAGAATACGAAGGTATTATGAACTTTTTTTTGAGGATATGATTGTAATCATACTTTGTGAAAAACAAGTTTTAGAATTTTGATCAAAAGTTTAACAATTAAAAAACAAAGTAATGAACAAATTATTCCTATTAACAATGTTTGGTTTTGCCCTGCTCACATCATGCGGAAAAGAAAAGTCAAACACCGATCAGGATTTTTCTACTCCAGCTCCAGCTGAGAAAACAGCTGACGCAGAATCTTATGATCCTAAACGAGGTATCGGGAAATATGAAACCGTTGAATTAAGCGCCTCTTTAGATAAAGCATTAGCTGAAAAAGGACTTAAAACTGCCGAAGTAAAATGTACCTCGTGCCATAAACCAACAGATGAAAAATTAGTTGGCCCAGGATGGAAAGGGGTAACAGAAAGAAGAACCCCTCAATGGATCATGAATTTTATTACCAATCCAGATCCAATGATTGATAAAGATCCAGAATTGCAGGCGCAATTAGAGCTTTGCATGATTCGTATGCCTAACCAAGGGTTAACAGAAGATGAAGCAAGATCTATTCTGGAGTATATGCGCCAGAATGATGGCGTGAAATAAATGAAAGGAATCAAAATCAAAATAATAGCCTTATGAAAAATAAATTTTTAAAATCGATTTTCGTTGTTACGTTAGGGTGTGCTTTATTTGTTTCGTGCAAACCAAAAGACTCTACAGATGCTGTTGAAGGCGATGCAGCCCAAAAAGTATATGTAGCACCCGGAAAATATGATGAATTCTACAACTTTGTATCGGGCGGCTTTAGCGGTCAGGTCAGTGTTTACGGACTTCCGAGCGGAAGATTGTTAAAGGTAATGCCTGTGTTTTCTGAAGATCCGCAAAGCGGTTATGGTTATAGTGAAGAAACAAAACCAATGCTGAATACTTCGCACGGTTATGTGCCTTGGGACGACCAGCATCACTTAGATTTATCACAAACCAATGGAGAAGTAGACGGACGATGGATTTTTGCTAATGCGAATAATACACCACGTATTGCGCGTATTGACTTGAAAACGTTCAAAACAGCAGAAATTATCGAGCTTCCAAATTGCGGAGGAAATCACTCTTCGCCATTTATTACCCAAAATACAGAATATGTAGTAGGAGCTAGCCGTTTTAGTGTTCCTCCGGATAATGATAATGGAGATGTTCCAATTAATACATACAAGAAAAACTTTAAAGGATATTTAAGTTTTGTGAAAGTTGGAAAAGAAGGAGAATTAGATCTTGCTTTTCAAATTGTAGCTCCTGGAGTGAATTTTGACCTTAGCCACCCTGGTAAAAAAGAATCTCACGGATGGTTTTTCTTCTCATGCTATAATACAGAACAAGCTAATACCTTATTGGAGGTTAATGCCTCTAAAAATGATAAAGATTTTATCATGGCAGTAAACTGGAAAAAAGCAGAAGAATATATTAAAGCTGGAAAAGGAAAACGAATTCCTGCAAAATATGCCCATAATACTTGGGATGAAAAAACTCAAAGTGCCAAATCTGAAATTAAAAACGAAGTTCTTACTCTTGATGCTTCAGAATTGAAAGATATCTGTTATATGATTCCATGTCCGAAATCGCCTCACGGCTGTGATATTGATCCAACGGGAGAATATATTGTAGGTAGTGGAAAATTGGCAGCTTTAATTCCTGTATTCAGTTTTACAAAATTGAAAGATGCGATTGCTAAAAAACAATTTGATGGCAATTATGCTGGAATTCCAGTGGTGAAATATGAAGCGGCTCTTCATGGAGAAGTTCAAAAACCAGGTTTAGGACCTCTTCACACAGAATTTGATGGAAAAGGAAATGCTTATACCACGATGTTTGTTTCGTCTGAAGTAGTGAAATGGAATATTAAAGATCTAAAAGTTTTAGACAGAAAAGCAACTTATTATTCTCCTGGACACCTAATGGTTCCTGGTGGAAATACAGAAAAACCATTTGGAAAATACATGGTGGTTTACAACAAAATTACCAAAGACCGTTACTTACCAACTGGTCCAGAATTGGCACAAAGTGCTCAGTTGTTTGATATTAGCGGAGATAAAATGAAATTGCTTCTGGATTTCCCAACTATTGGAGAACCACACTACGCGCAAGGTATTCCAGCAGAAAAAGTTAGAAATAACGGACAGCTGAAATATTATGATATTGCGGCCAACAAACATCCTTTTGCAACTAAAGGGGAAAAAGAATCTAAAGTGGTTCGAGAAGGCAATAAAGTACATATTTATATGACTTGTATCCGTTCGCACTTTGCACCAGATAATATCGAAGGAATTCGTGTAGGAGACGAAGTGTATTTCCATGTTACCAACCTTGAGCAAGACTGGGATGTTCCTCACGGATTTGCTATAAAAGGAGCAAACAATGCCGAATTGCTAATTATGCCAGGAGAAACCTTAACCTTAAAATGGGTACCTGAGAAAAAAGGAATTTTCCCATTCTACTGTACAGACTTCTGTAGTGCATTGCACCAAGAAATGCAAGGATATGTGCGAGTTTCGCCAGCAGGAAGCAATGTTCCGATTACGTACAGCGTAGGTACCAATTTACCAAAAGAATAGCCAGTAACCTTAAGGGAACAAAGTATTCTTTGTTCCCTTTTATTTTGAATTATTATGAGAAATAAAAAACTATCCCCCTTTTCCAAAATAATGCTCTTTTTATCAGGACTTTTATTGATTGGCGCGATCTTTTTTCCAATCTGGAAAATTGAGCTTACAGCGCCACAATATCCCGAAGGTTTGGTTCTAAAACTTCATGCCTCTAAGATTGCTGGCGATGTAGATATCATCAACGGATTGAATCATTATATTGGAATGAAAACACTGCATACCAATGATTTTATCGAGTTTAAAGTCTTGCCGTTTATTCTAGCAGCATTAGGTATTGTTTCAATTGCTTGTGCATGGAGATCAAAAAGAAAAGGACTTTTTGTATTCTTTTTTTCTTTTGTACTGTTTGGAATATTATCTGCTTGCGATTTCTACAGATGGAATTACGAATATGGACATAATCTAGATCCGAATGCTGCTATTAGAGTTCCTGGAATGGCGTATCAGCCACCAATGCTTGGATACAAACAATTATTAAATTTTGGAGCCTATTCCATTCCTGATATTGGAGGATGGATGCTGATTGCAGTTGGGACTTTGCTTTTTGCAGCTATTGCTAAAGAAAAATTTGCCAAATCATCTGGTCGGCTCTTGGGCATTCTGCTGGTTCCTGCTTTTCTTTTTTCATGTTCCAGTGACAAAGCTGTTCCTATTAAACTAAATGTAGACAATTGCGATTTTTGTATGATGGGAATTAGCGATGGCAGGCATGGAGCTGAAATCATTACGGAGAAAGGCCGAGTATATAAGTTTGATGATATTGCCTGCATGGCACATTACTGCAAAGATCACAATGACACTAAAATCAAGAAATATTATGTACACGACTACACTAAAAATAATGAATTGATTCCAGTTGAAAATGCCTTTTTCGTTTCAGGAGGAACAATAAAAAGTCCGATGAACGGAAATATTGCAGCTTTTCCAAATAAAAGTGAGGCAAAAGCTTTTGAGGCACAAACAAAAGGACTTGAAACTGAATGGACAGCAATTTTGAATAAATAAAAAAATCAACACATAGAAACATAGTTTTTTATTCCTAAAAAAGAGAGTAGAAGGAACAAGTTTCTCCACATAGTTGGACTATGTTCGTTAAAATTAGTGAAACGTCTTTTTTAAGTTTCAAACAACTATGTTTCTATGTGTTGAAAATAATAATTCCTAAAGTGATGTCTTAATTAAAATCTTAAATCATGAAATTTCATATTTGCCTTTCATTCCTATTGTTTTTTAATTGTCTCTGGTCTCAAAAGATTGAAGTAGGTTCAGATAAGTCAGTTAAGACAATTAAAAAGGCAATAGAACTTGCCAAATCTGGTGATACTATTATTGTCAATAAAGGTGTTTATCGAGAAGGTAATATTATTATAGATAAAAAATTAATTCTGCAGGGAAAAGACTTGCCAATTCTAGATGGACAGCAGAAATATGAAGTAGTTTCAATAAAAGCCGATAGCGTATTTTTTTCTGGATTTAAAGTGATCAATTCAGGATATGCTTCTCTGAATGATCCCTGTGGAATTAAAATATACGATAGAATCGGAGTGGTCGTAAAAGACAATTTTTTGGAGAACAATTTTTTCGGAATTTATGTTCAGAAAGGATCAAACTGCATTGTAAAAAACAATACAATAAAAGCCTATCAGAAAGAAGAACAGCGTATCGGGAATGGTATTCATTGCTGGAAAAGCGATAGCATGCAGATTGTAGGAAATAGAATTTCGGGACATCGGGACGGAATTTATTTTGAATTTGTTTCCAATTCTGTCATTTGGCGAAATGTATCTAAAGCCAACATTCGTTACGGATTACACTTTATGTTCTCCAATGATGATTCTTACATCGGTAATGTTTTTAAGAATAATGGAGCAGGAGTAGCCGTTATGTTTACTCGAAACGTAAAAATGTTCAACAATTATTTTGAAGAGAACTGGGGCGACGCTGCTTATGGTTTACTGCTTAAAGAAATTTCGGATAGCTATATTGTTGGAAATAAATTTATCCGCAATACTTCTGGAATTTACATGGAAGGAACAAGCCGCGTAAAGTTGGAAAGGAACATTTTTAAAGACAACGGCTGGGGAATGAAAGTGCAGGCAAGTTGTATGGAGAATGTGATTTCGTCTAATAATTTTCTTTCCAATACTTTCGATATCAGCACTAATGGAAGTCTGGTTCTAAATCATTTCAATAATAACTATTGGGACAAATATGAAGGCTACGATTTAAATCGGGACGGAATTGGCGATGTACCTTTTCATCCACTGAGTCTTTTTGCTGTAATTACTGAAAACAACCCGTCGGCTATGCTATTGTTCAGAAGTTTTATGATTACGCTTTTAGATAAATCAGAAAAAATCCTTCCGAGCATAACACCCGACAATTTTGTAGATGAATCTCCCGAAATGAAATCTCTTGTATTATGATTACTTTAAAAAATATAAATAAAAAATTTGGAAGACTGCAGGTTTTACAAGATGTAAACCTTGAGTTTAAAGCAGGAGAATGCATTGCGCTTATTGGCCCAAACGGTTGCGGAAAAACTACTTTGATAAAATCGATTCTAGGAATGGTATTGCCTGATAGCGGTGATGTTTTACTGCATGATGAATCTGTTTTAAAGAAGTTCGAATATCGAAATAGAATAGGCTACATGCCGCAAATTGGCCGTTATCCTGATAATATGACCATTTCTCAGATAATAGAAATGATCAAGCAGATTCGGAATTCGAAGAAGGAATTGGATGAAGATTTGATTAAAGCCTTCAAATTGGATAAAATGAGTGATAAACAAATGAGGACACTTTCTGGAGGAACAACACAGAAAGTAAGTGCAACATTGGCTTTCCTTTTTAATCCTGATGTTTTAATTCTAGACGAACCGACTGCAGGACTTGATCCGTTGGCGGCCGAAATTTTGAAAGAGAAAATCATTAAGGAAAAAAACAAAGGAAAACTAATCTTGATTACTTCGCATCTGCTTAGTGAACTAGACGATATGATTACTCAAATCATTTTTATGCAGGACGGAAAAGTACATTTTCATAAAACGATTAGAGATCTTTTGGAATCAACAGGAGAAACTAAAATTTCAAAATCTATTGCCACAATATTAAAAGAAAAACAGCATGAACAGAATAATTAAAATTGTCTTACTGGATATTCTTAAAAACAAGATTGTTGTGAGTTATGCGCTAATTCTAGCGCTGCTTTCATGGGGATCTTTTATGCTTGAAGACAATACTGCCAAAGGTTTACTGACGATTTTGAATGTTATTTTATTTACCGTTCCGTTGGTATCTATTCTTTTTTCAACTATTTATATTTACAATAGTTCAGAATTTATAGAGCTTTTGCTTAGCCAGCCCATCAAAAGAAAGAAAATATGGATTAGTTTGTTTGCAGGTCTTGCCATTGCAATGTTTTTAGCTTTTTTTCTAGGAGCAGGAATTCCTCTTTTATTAAATGCACCAGGAATGGCGGGCTTGATGATGCTTTTGTCGGGAAGCTTAATTTCGATTGTTTTTGTATCATTGGCTTTTTTGAGCTGTATTTTAACTCGAGATAAAGCAAAAGGAATAGGTTTGGCCATTTTATTTTGGATGTATTTTGCGATATTGTTTGATGCTTTGGTATTGTTCCTTTTGTTTCAGTTTGCAGAATATCCAATAGAAGAAGCCATGGTAGGTATTACAGCTTCGAGCCCTATTGATTTGGCCAGAATACAGATATTGCTTCATTTGGATCAATCTGCTATGATGGGATATACAGGAGCTATTTTTAAAGACTTTTTTGGAACAGCTATTGGTTTGTTAGTTTCTTTCGTGTTACTCGTTTTGTGGATTGCGGTTCCGTTTCTAATTTCGATTAGAAAATTTGACCGCAAGGATCTTTAATATTTTATTATTCACTCAGAATCAAAAAATATGAAAACAGATATTAGAAATAAAGATGATATAACCGTATTGGTCGATGCTTTTTATTTAAAAGTAAAAACAGACTCCACGATAGGGTATTTGTTTACTGAGGTTGCTATGGTCAATTGGCAGAAACACCTTCCGATTATGTATGATTTTTGGGACAATATTATTTTTCATACCGGAAATTTTGACGGAAATCCTATGTTGAAACATCGAATGTTGGATCAGAAAAGTACACTTACAGAAGCTCATTTTAAGCATTGGACCAAACTTTGGAAAAAAACAGTAGATGATTTGTTTGAAGGTGAAAAAGCCGATGAAATAAAAGTAAGGGCAGAAAATATTTCTAAATGGATGATGAATAAAGTCATTTCTTAATATAAAAACGGGAACTCAAAAAGTTCCCGTTTTTACTTTTTAAAGATATTAGAGATGAATTAATAATTTCTTTTAACCTTGTACAAAAGAAGAAAAAATCTTGCTGTTTTGGTATGATTCAAATCATAAGACATGAAATTAATAAAACAATTTGTGATCTATAATTTCAATTTTTTTGTTTTTGCTCATAATTGATAATGTGCGTATTACGGTTTCTACCCGTAGTCCTGTAAAATCAGCAATTTCTTGTCTCGTATATGGAATTTTCATTTTTATTGATGTGGCTACGTTATTTTGTTTTTTTAGATTATCTAAAAAATACTGAATACGATATTCGGGCTTATGATTGACTATGTTTTTAGAAAAAACAATTTTGTTATAGATTTTCCACGCAAATAGTTTGAGTATTTTAAATTGCATTTCTGGATTTTCTTCAAGAAAAGAAAAAAAACTGTTTTTGGATAATTTTAAAATGATACAATCTGTTTGAGCAATTGCAGAAGCAGGGTAGGGTTGTCCGATAAAAAGTGGTGGTTCGCCAAAACTATTACCTTCATTAAAAATACCTACTGTCAAATCTTTACCATCTTCGTTGGTATAACTCATTTTTACTGTTCCTTCTAAAATTTGATAATAAGAAACGGCTGCGTCATTTTCGAAGAAAATAATGGAGTTTTTGGGAATCTTTTTAGCTACAGCTCCCCAAGTGTAAAGTAAGTCAGTATCAATATGCATGGCAAAACAATTAATACGTTGTAAAGAATTGGTTAAGTCTCTGGAATAGTTTTAATTAAAACAAAGAAAGGTATTAAACAAAAAACAAAACATGATATTTGTTAGCTTTTGAATTGTTTTTATATTAAAATATACTCTGATGCAATTTAGAAACAACTGATATGATTTACGACAAGAAATAAAAAAGAAAAAGCATGAAAAAGAGAAGTGAACTCTTTTATCATGCTTTTACGATTGTAAATTAAAAAAAAATTATTTTCCGTCAACTAATACTAGAGTAACTCTTCTGTTTAGTGGTTTATTTTCTGCGGGAGTATTTGGAACTAAAGGTTCGCTTTCTCCTTTTGAAAACAAATGCATACGGTTAGATTCTATTCCTTTATTCTGTAGATAATCTGAAACTGCTTGCGCTCTTTTCATTCCAATTTCAAGATTGCGCTTTTCTGTTCCTATATCACAAGTATATCCTGTAATATTCAAGTCTGTATCTTTATTCGATTTTAGAATTTTAGCAATTTCATCCAATCTTGTCGCCAGTTCTGGAGTTACGCTCGTGTTTCCAACTTCTTGGAATGCAAGAGGCTGTTTTTCGATATAATTGCGTTCCTCTGTAGTCAGTTCTTTTTTAGCAGGAGGAGTTTCTACAACTTTTTGCTGTACAGGAGTTTCTTTCTGAACTGGAGCTGTTTCTGCTTGCGGTTGTACAGGTTCTGCTTTTTGCTGAACAGGTTCTGACTTGTCTTTAGCTAATGAAAAACCTAATTTCAGTTGAATTCCAGCAGATAAATAACGGCTTTCCTGAACTATTTTGCCATTTCCAATTGTACCGTTTGCCTGAATATTGTCAAGTCCGTTCGGATTGTAAGCCACAATATTGGTATTTGCAGTTTCTTTTGCCAAATCGGTTAGACCATAATCAACATACAAACCAGTGTAAAGCTTTGTATTTTCTTTTAGTTTGAATGTAAGACCAGTTTCAAAGCTTAACATAAAAGCAGGATCTAGACTTACTGTTGTTTTATCTTGCCAGTTGGTTACTTTTCCAAATCCGTGAGATGGCAGATCATCAATCAAAAGATTCATATCTGGATAATAACCACTTAACTGTAGTTCTGAAGCCGAAGCTTTTACAGTCTGTTTTCCCGGAAACATAATTTTTCCTCCGAATCCAAAGTACAATTGCGTTTGAGATGCAATTGAAGTTCTGTATTGCATCATTAATGGAATAGCAAAACCAATAAAATGCTGATCTTCTTTATAGTTTGTCGGTGTAACTTGATACTCAAATGCAGAAGTCTGGTCGTCGACTTCGTAAGTTGAGATTGTTGTTCCGTTATCCAATTCAAAACTGTTTTGATTGTAAGTGATATCAACCCCTGTAGAGATTCCCCAGTGGTCGCTGAAGAAATAGGTGTATCCAACACCTATTCCTCCGCCAAATTTTAATTTGCCGTCTCCGATATTGCTATCATAAAGAATTCCAGACGGACCGCCGTTAATTTTAAAATTAATTTCCTGTGCTTTTATCGTGACGCTAAACAGTGTTAGTATAGCTATGGTCGTTTTAATCTTCATTGCGTGTAATTTTAAATTAAATCTCATTTTTATTTAACCAGTAAGTTGATTGTTTTTAACTGACCATCAGCCAGTTTAAGAACAACAATGTATAAGGCTGTTTGCGAAGGAGCGATAATTTGATTTTTGGCTTTTACATTTGAAATAGTCTGCACTAATTTTCCTGCAATGTCATAAATAACTACCTCAGATCCGCTTAGTTGAGATTCGCTAAAATCACATTCTAAAGTAAATTCTCCTCCTGGTTTAACTGGGTTTGGATAGATTTTGATTTTTTTGCTGAAAACCGTTCCAGAAGTCTCAATTGGACAGGATTTAATTGAATTTCCGTTTTTATCTTTTGCAATTACATGATAAGTACCATTTAAAGGCTGAATTTCGCTATAGTATTGACGGGTCGCGCCAGAAATAGCTGTTCCGTTTTTATACCATTGCCATGCCACAAAATTGTTGGATTTATTATCAAAGAATAAAACATTTGCCCATTGCTGTATAACAAGTCCAGACTGGCTTATTTCTATTGGTTTGACAATTGCTGTCGCTGCGTTATGATTCTGATCCCCTATTTGCGTAGCAGTAATGGTTGAGTTTCCTGAACCTGTAATATTTAAAGTTGATCCAGAAATTGTTCCCAATGCTGTACTTGCAATTGCATATGAAACTGGCAGCCCGCTGTCTGTGGTAGCAGTTAAGGCAACACTGTTCGAATCTGCACAGCCGAATTCTAAAGTCTGATTCCAAGTAATGGTTTGATTGGCTTTAGTAATTTCAAATTCTGCACCAGTAAAGACAATCGTATAATCAGCACCAGCATTAATTGTTCCTAGTTTAATATTGTATTTTCCAACATTTTCTCCAGCATCTCTCGAAAGCAGACCAGTAAGTATTGAGTTTGTATCTCCGTTAGCAAAGCCTAAAGCTGTATAATTGAATACAGGATCTACTGTGCCATACATTTTGGTATGTCCTGCTGCAGCGGCTATAGTAAGAGTATATTTTTGTGTTGTAAAACTTACTTCGTTTCCATAATTAATAAAACCATTGCTGTTTATAGCATATGTTCTAACATAATATGTTCTGTTTCCTCTTAATCCAGATAAAGAATTTGTAAATGTTCCTAATGCAGAAGTAATATTAATTTTTGTATCAGCTGTAGTAGGGCTGGCATGTTGCGCATATACAAATCCAACTTCTGTCAAGCAAGATCCACTGTCAGTGTTTATTCCGTTAGAAGATGCCGTACCAGATAATGAAGCGCTAGTTGTTGTTATTCCAGATACAACTGCAGTATTTAAATTAACTGGATTAGTAGGCTGAGTTACCTCAACAGTTGCAGAAGCCGAGCAAGAATTAGCATCTGTAACAGTTACAGTATAAGTTCCAGCTACAAGACTAGATGCAGTTGCAGCATTTCCACCAGATGGAGCCCAAGAGTATGAGTAAGCACCTGTACCGCCAGTTACGCTTACTGTAGCAGATCCGTTATTTCCGTTATGGCATGATACCGCTGTCGGAGTTGCAGTTAAAGTTAAAGCGTCTGGTTCTGTAATTGTGATGGTATTTGTTGTAGAACATAAATTTTCATCTGTAACCGTTACGGTATATATTCCTGCAGTAAGGCCAGTTGCAGTTGCGGCATTTCCTCCAGATGGAGCCCAAGAATATGTGTAAGCTCCAGTTCCTCCAGTTGCCAATACAGTTGCAGTACCATTATTGCCTCCGTTGCAAGAAACATTAGTATGTGTATCTGTTGCAGAAAGTGCTATAGGTTCTGTAATTATTACAGATTTTGTTACAAAGCATCCGTTTTCGTCGGTTACAGTTACAGTGTAAGTGTTTGGACTTAATCCAGTTGCTGTTGCAGCATTTCCACCAGATGGTGACCAAGAATAGGTATAAGTTCCAGTTCCTCCAGAAGGAGCTACGGTGGCAGTTCCGTTATTTGCTTGATTGCATAAAACATCTGTTTTAGCGATTGTAGCTGTAAGAACAGGCGGTTCAGTTATAGTTACAGTTGCTGTTGCCTCACATGAATTAGCGTCTCTAACAAGAACAGTATAAGTTCCTGCCGGTAATCCGTTCGCAGTTGCATTAGTTCCTCCTGATGGTGACCAAGAATATGTATAAAGTCCTGTTCCTCCAGTTACATTTACTGTTGCAGATCCGTTAGAACCTCCATTGCAAGAAACATCAGTTTGAGATGTTGTAGCAATAAGGGCATCAGGTTCTGTTATGGTAACACTTTGTGTTTTAGTACAAGAATTGGCATCTTTTACGGTTACGGTGTAAGTTCCCGCTTTAAGACCAGTTGCAGTAGCGGTTGATTGAGCAGGTGTTGTATCCCATGAATATGTATAGGCACCAGTTCCTCCGATTGCTGAAACACTTGCAGAACCATTGTTTCCGCCATTGCAGCTAACATTTGTTTTTGCGCCTGGCGTTATTACAATTCCTGGTGGTTCATTGATTGTGAAGTTTTTTACAATAAAGCATCCATTACCTGCAATAATTTTTACAGAATAATTTCCTGCAGTAAGACCAGTAACTGTATCAGTGTTTCCTACATTTGGAGTCCATTCGTAGGTAAACGGTCCAGGAGCTCCTGATGGAACAACTGAAGCAGAGCCTGTGTTTGCTCCATTGCAAAGTACATCAGTTTTACCAGTAGTAGCGACAAGAGTATTGGTTGTATTGATGGTAACGCTTCTCATAATAGAACAACCATTGCCATCTGTGATCGTACAGTTATAAGTACCAGCTACTAATCCGCTTGCTGTAGCAGCAGCTCCTCCAGAAGGTGACCAAGAATAGCTATATCCTCCCACACCTCCAGATGGTGTTACTGTGGCTTGACCGCCAGTAGAACAAGTCGCATCTATTTGAGATGTAGTCGCGTCTAATGCAGACGGCTGGCCAATTGTAAAAGGGACAGTAAGAGAACAGCCATTAGCATCTGTAATTTTACAGGTGTAAGTGCCTGCGGTAAGTCCAGTAGCCGTAGCTCCAGTTTGTCCAGATGGAGTCCATAAATAGGTCAGGGTTCCAGAACCGCCAGATGCGGTAACAGTTGCTGTTCCAGTCGCTCCGCCATTGCATAAAACATCTGTTTGAGATTGTGTAGCGTCTAAAACTAGAGGTTCTGAAATATTGAAGGTCTGAGAAGTCTGGCAAGTATTAGCATCTTGTACCGTTACAGTATAAATTCCTGCTTGAAGACCAGATGCAGTTGCAGCAGTTCCTCCAGACGGAGCCCAAGAGTAAGTATAAGCTCCAGTTCCTCCAGTAACATTTACAGTTGCTGTACCATTTGATCCTCCATTACAAGAAACATTGGTTTGACCACCGTTGCTTGCTGCAAGTACAGGTGGCTGAGATATAGAAAAGGTTCTAGTTGTTTGGCATCCATTAGCATCGGTTACTGTTACTGTATAATTGCCCGCTGCAAGACCTGATGCTGATGCACCAGTACCTCCAGTTGGTGCCCAAGAATACGTATAACCAGGAGTTCCTCCAGTTGGTGCAACTGTTGCAGTACCGTTAGCGCCTCCATAGCAGGACACATTGGTTTGACCTCCACCAGTCACCGCACTTAATACTGATGCAGGCTGTCCAATAATAAAGGTTCTAAATGCTTGGCATCCATTCGCATCGGTTACGGTTACAGTGTAAGTACCTGCTGCAAGACCTGTTGCTATTGCTGCAGTTCCTCCAGAAGGTGCCCATGAATAGGTATATGCTCCAGTTCCTCCAGTTGGGGTAACCATTGCAGTACCGTTGTTGCCTCCTCTGCAAGATACGTCCGTTTTGTTTGCTCCAGTTAATAGGCTTATAGCTGAGGCTGGCTGTCCAATAGTATAGCTTCTTGTTGCTTGGCATCCATTAGCATCGGTTACTGTTACAGTGTAAGTGCCCGCTATAAGACCTGTTGCTGTTGCCGCAGTTCCTCCAGTAGGTGCCCAAGAATAAGTATAACCAGGAGTTCCTCCAGTTGGGGCAACAGTTGCAGTACCGTTAGCGCCACCATTACATGACACATTTGTTTGGCCTCCGCCAGTTAATGCACTTAAAGCCGCGGCTGGCTGACCAACAATAATATTGCTTATCGTAATACTGCAATTGTTGGCATCTCTTATTGTAACAGAGTATGTTCCTGCAATAAGTCCTGTTCTATCTTGAGTTGTTGGTCCATCACTCCAGGTGTACGTATAAGCTGGCGTACCTCCAGATGGTGCAAGGTCAATAGAACCATTAGATCCGCCATTGCATGAAGCGTTGCTTACGTTTACATTTCCTCCAAGTGCAGTATTAGGCTGATTAAGAGTATAGCTAAAAGGTCTTGAACAGTTATTAGAATCCGTGATTGTTACGTTGTAAGTCCCTGCACTAAGTCCTGTTCTGTTTTGTGTAGTTATTCCGTCATTCCATAAATAACTGTAACCTCCAACGCCGCCACTTGGAGTAAGAACAATGCTTCCTGTATTTCCTCCAAAACAAGCAATATGAGTTAAAGTTGCTACTGTAGAAATCAAAGGAGGTTGAGTAACTAAGATACCATTAATAGGTTTAGTGCAATTATTAGCATCGGTAATTACAACAGAGTATGAGCCAACTGAAATTCCTGCTCTATCTTCAGTTGTTATACCATCATTCCATAGGAAAGTATAAGGTCCAGTTCCACCTGAAGGTGCAAGATCTATAGCTCCAGTGTTTCCGCCATTACATGCGACAGTGGTTACACTTGTTGTTCCGTTAAGTACTGCGGCAGGCTGACCTACGACAATATTACTTATCGTTGTACTACAATTATTAGAATCGGTAATGATAACAGAATAGGTGCCAGCCGCAAGTGCTGTTCTATCTTGGGTTGTTACTCCGCCACCCCAATTATACGTGTAAGTTCCGCTGCCTCCAGTAGGAGTTAGATCTATAGCTCCATTATTTCCTCCAAAGCAAGAAACATTAGTAACGTTAGTTCCGCCTTGTATTACTGAGTTTTCTACTATATTAAAGTTTTTAGAAATGAAAGTCCCTTCATTATCAGTTATTACAACGCTATAATTAGTATTTGCAGCTAAATTTGTTACCGTAGCAGTTGTAGGACCATGAGACCATGCATAAGTATAAGGCGATTTTCCTCCTGATGGAGTTACTGTTGCCGTTCCGTTACTAGAACCATTACAAGCAACTGTCTGAGATTGTGTTGTAGATAGAACTCCATTAGTTGTAAATGAGGCCGTATTTCCGTATCCAACTCCTACTGAATTTTCTGCATAGGCTCTATAGTATATTGTTGTTCCTGGAGGAAGTCCAGTTACATTTACGGTAAAAGTACCAGTGCCATTAAGGGTAGCTGTTGATAATTTTGTTACTCCACCGCCACCTATTACAGGATTTGTCGTTACTGACCAAACGATACCTCTATCTAGAGTGCCAGTATCGCCACCATTATCGTTGAAACCTCCTAACGTAGCTGTAGTCGATCCAAAAGTTGCAACGGGAGTTGTTGTGGTTACTGTTGGAACTGATGTACAAGTTACACTTGGAGTATAATTGGTAGGTAAAATTCCTTGAGTAGTTTCAGGAGGAACAGCAGTTGCAGATGTGAAAGTCCAATTCGTATAATTATTAATGCTAGCTCTTAAAACAGCAGAAGTACCAACTAAAGTGCCTGTATATTTTGCGAAATACTGACTTACTTCATTAGTCCCAGGAAATAAGGCAACACAATTTACTCCGTTTGTCAATCCCGGTGGTATGATACTTTCAGCACCTCCAAAAACTGTGGGAGGGACGGGACGGCTATTCCAATGCGTTGTAGAATCATATAAGGAAGAATTATAATCGCCATGAATACCTGCTAAAAAAGTAATCGTGGCTGCCGAAACTGCAGGTCTTACGGTATTGTCAGCACTTTGATAAGCTAACATTTGATCGCCTGCAGATAGGTTAAAATTGTAAGTAGCTCCATCTGGATTAATTAGAAAATCACTTGCTTGGCCTCCAGTTACAGTAAAGGTATTGGCGCTAGTTTCTATAACAGAAATAATTTTTCCGCAAGTCACCCCAGAAGGTATTGTCCATTTGATGTGCGGCTCGCCACTATCATTCCAGCGAGATTCAGTGAGACCATCTGCAGTGAGACCTTCTTCAGTGAAGTATACAATCTCACCTGCGGGTAAATTTTTTAGGGCAATGAAACTGAACCCATCTTGGCCTCCGGTATCAAAGCCAATAAAAGCGATATCGCCAGGCCCTAAAGTTTGTCCTTTTATATTTTGATGTAAACCAAAGACGCAAAAGAACGTAAAAAATAAAAGTAATTTTTTTTTCATAACATACAATTTAGTTAATGACATAGATAAGCATTGTCCCAGCCTCCTAGATGCTCAGGTTTTGTTAATGAGGCAAAAGCCTTAATAAAAATCCCATCGTTTATCAATGTTTCAATTTTTCTAAAGCTTATAGTATTAAGGGAATCCAAATTTAATTGGTATATATAATGATTGAATAGAGTTCTGTTAGTGTCCTTATCAAATCGGATAGTACCTCTAGGACCGTCAATATTTAATTTATGAATGGCTTCAATTAAAGAGCTCGTTTTTAAATTAGTGGCATTTAAAAGTATATGCTTTAATATGAGCCCGTTTTCATAACCTAGAATTGAAAACAGAGAGGGACTTTCTGTATAAACTTCTTTATAATCTGAATTAAAGTTTGTTGCATCAGTATCATGCTGCATCCACGTGCTCACGACATAAAGTTCATGAGGATTATTTTTATATTCATCCAAAATTTTATCATTGATAAAAAAAGGCGTTACATAAAAAGGATACTTTTGATTGATTTTATTTTGTTTCATAAAATCGGCATTCTCTTCTGCATACAGACCGCTATAAAAAGCAAAAACAGCATTAGGCTGTTGCGCATTTATAATTTCATCCATATAAGAAGATTCATTTTCTCTAGGATTAAAGGGAGTTATGTAATGCCCTGTAAAATGATTTTGCTCCTTAAAAGCATATTCTAAAGCATGAAGCATCCCATATCCTGAATCATAAAAGGACGTAGAAGTTGCTATTTTATATTTTTTATCTGAAAAATATTTGCCTAAATGATAGCAAGATTCAGTTAATCCCAAAGAGTTTATAAATATGCCTTTATATGTAGATTGATACGGAATTGTTGCTCCTAAATCTGCAGCTAACAATAAGATATCATTATTAGAAGCATATTGATAAACGTCAGACATATTATGATGCCCAAGGAAACCAATTATAATTGATATATCTTCTTGAAAATTAAGTTTTTGTATTTTGTCAATTATTAGTTTCTCGTCAGCACCAATACCAATGCTTTCTACATAAAATTTTACATTTAGATTATTAAGTTTTAATCCTCTTATAAAATCTTTATCTAGTGAAGGGTACTGTTGAGACTTTGATATTAAAATTCCTATTTTAATGTCGTTATCCATAAAATGATATTAAAAAATAGAGGCAAAAAATGCCTCTATTTTGAATTTATTAGTTTCTAGAAGGGAAAATTCCACTTGTTGCAATACAAAAATTTATTGCAAGATATGGATCGCGTATGCTAAAAGGGCTAGTGCCTCCAGTTGGAGCAGTATTGCCGCCTAATGTAGCTGTTGCACTAAAACCGCCAACTTTGTCAGTTCCACTTCCTCCTGGTTCACTGTAGATATTAGGTGTTGAGCCACTTGAAGAAAAAGAGTTGTTTCCGCCGTCAGTTTCATTAGTAATTGTACCTCCTGTAATAGTAGTTGCAGTTACAGTTACTGCTGCTGTACCACCCGTAAGCGCGTGCACGTGAGCAGGAAGGTTTAATGTTGTTAAAGTAGTAGTTTCAGTACCTGCTCTTTCACCTTGTATGATATTGCTTAAACCAGGGCCTTGACCGAAATGGATAGGAGCTCTTCCTCTTAGATCTGGAAGACCGAATGTATTCACGCCATCCCCGCCGTACATTGTTCCCAGTAATGAAAATAAAGCTGTGTTCTGACTGATTGCAATGAGTTGTCCATTACAATATGCCCATCCTCTAGGAGGAAAATTAAATCCGAAACCTAAAATTGTTCCAAGAAAGACTTCCATAATTTTTTAAGATTTAATAGTTAGTATTAGTTTTGATCGTGTTTTACTTAAGTGCTAAATTACTTTATAACTAAATTATGGGTACACGGGTTTATACGTGTTTTTTGCTAAAGTGCTATTATTTAACACAATACTTTAAAAGTAAGAAAATAATTTCAATATTTTAGGTTAAAAAAGAATGTTCTACGCAATAAAAAAGGCAGTAAATCGTTACTGCCTTTTTTTGTGTTTTAACTTGAGAATGTCAAGCCTTTATTTTTGAAGCTTACATAAAGCTCTTGTCTTGCGGAACTTATCGTTTCTTCGGTCCTATAAATACTGCACCAGAACTTGATTAGAAGTTTATATTTTCCATCAGAAATGGAACTATAATATATTTGTGATGGTTTTGAATTGTTTACCAACGGAAGGTTGGAAAGTGTGTCATTTACTATGGTATTAATTTCCTCTGGAATTGTTTCTCCATTGATTTCAAAAGTTATTTCAACCAATTTAAAATTGTCGGTATAAGTCCAATTGGTAATGTTTTGAGACAATAAGTTACCATTCGGAATAATGATTTCGGCACCGTTTGGGGCATTTATTTTGGTTGTTCTTAATCCCATCGATTTGATACGGCCAGATTCTGAGCTAATTTCAACAACGTCACCAACTTGAATTGGCTTGTCAAAAATCAAGATAATTCCCGATACAAAATTGTTTACAATGTTTTGAAGCCCAAGTCCAACACCGACACCTAAAGCTCCTAAAAGAATGCTCAATTTATCTAAAGGCATTCCAGAAGCCGCAACAGCAAGAAGGTAACCACTTATAAGGACTACCAATCGCGTAATAAGCAATTTTGAATGCTGTCTTTTATTAATGTTTTCTTCATTTTCATCATCAATTTCTCCAAAGAAATAAGCAACGTATTTTTGCAATAGGTGCGCTGCCCAGATTATAACGAAGAATAAAACGATATTACCCAATGTAAATGTAATGCTTCCAATTGTGTTCGGATGGCTTAGCAATTTAGTTAAAGAAGCACGAAGCGATTCCCAAATGTTCAAATTTGAAGCAATCACGATTAGCCACATATAACTAATTACAATGATAAAAGGTCTTTTCAAAGTGTCTGATAAACTTTCGTAATCAAACATTTTTTCAATTCCTCTTTTTACTCTAGTGGTATAAATTTGAAGCAAAATAATTTCTAAAATAATCTTCAAAAGAACACTTAAAGCAACAATTTGAGTAAGCGAAATAAAAGCAGTAAGACTTAACATATTAGAAAGAGAAACTCTTCCGAATAAGTTATAAAGAATAGATAAAATATTTAATCCGATAAAAATGATACTTGCCCATTTAAAAAAGCCTTTTATATAAAGTTCTTCTTTAAGTGTTTTGATCTGAACTAAACCGTAACGAATTCCAAAAATATTAATCGCAACAAAAGCAAAACGCTGTAATAATCCGATTGTGATAAATAAGTCCAGAAAGCAAAGTGCGAAGAATAATCCTAAAAGGAAAAGCCAGTTTCTCATAGCAACGCCCGACCACTGATTCTTGAAAAGGAAGATTAAAACACCAAGCAAGAAAAGCTGAATTAATTCTAAAAATAGAGCAGGAGCATATAAATTAGTTACTACAGCAATATTTAATGCGATGACCAAAACGGGAAGCAAAGCACCGCGATTCAAGTATTTGAAATTTAAAAGCAAAAGGTTTTCGGCGTAGCCATTTGTTTTAAGGTATTTAATGTTTCGGGAAATATACCAAAACAAAAGCCCCATAAAGAAACACAAAGTTATAAGTCCGCCGGCTTTGTAGCTTAGATAGTAAGCAGCGACATTTTCTTCAATTATAATTTTCGCTTTAATGTTATGCGTGACCCTTTTTTTAGCAGCAGTGTCATTAATCTGCCATAAAGAAGGATATTCTTTTTTGAATATACTGATTCCAGATTTTTCCAGTTTGCTTTCAACAGTTGCCAAAGCATTAGAAACTGATATTTTTCGCTGTACTGTAAGTCTTTTTTTGTTGTTTAAAGTGGTCTGGTTTTTAGTCATCAGACTATCAGTAGCAACATATCTTTTTCTAAGATTTCCAAATTCCTTTTGGAATTGCTTACGACGAATGGTGTCTTTTAATAAAGTAATTAAAGTTTTGTCTTTGCGCAGATCAATTACACGTTTCTTGATGTTTTCAAGATTTTGATTTCGGTCATTGATGGCCTTGTTCTGTTCTTCTAATTCCTGCTGAATTTCTTGAAGGACAATGCGGTACATCTGCTGATTGCGCACATTAGGATTGGCTCCTTTTAAACTGGCTAAAATTAAATCCAGTTTACTTTCGGTACGTTTCATATCGCCAAAAAGATGACGGGTATCGCCTGCAAAATCAATGTCATTATAAGCAGATTCTAATACTTCGCCTGCTTTCTCGATTGCCATTAAGTAATCGCTGTCTGTAGCTGTGGTGTCATTAAATAACTTCCCGCGGCTTTCTTTTTTAGTGTTTTTTTGCTCTTGTGCGTAATTGAGCTGTGAGAAGAAAAGAAGTAAAAATAGAGAGAAAAAATAAAAAGTTCTTTTTTGTATAATCATAATTTTGGGGCTTATATTGTGGTCCCAAAATTAATTTTTTTTAGTAGACTTTCAGTTAAGAAAAACTAAATTTAAAAGCTATAACTGAATATTTATCAGAGGTTTTTTATTCCAAATCTCTTGACGCAATTTCCTGCTGAATTTCTTTAAGAAAATTAGAGTGGGTAATAAGAAAAGCCATTGAGAAAGGAAATATTATTAGACTTAATAATCCCTTTTCGAGAAAAACTAATACAATAATGATTAGCAGTAAGATGGCGATTAGTATCAAAATTTTGATTGTTGCTTTAATAGTTTTCTGCATTTTTAAGAGCTCTTCAATGCTCATTTCGCTTGGTTTCTTTGTTTTCATTTGCTATTTTTACTTTAGAATAACAACAAATTTTAATTAAAAAACTTTCCCAAACAATAAGTCAGATTTTTTTGACTACCCAAAACCATTATGGAAGAAAAAGAAACTTGTCCAGCGCAAAGACTGCTAAAAATGTTATCTGGAAAATGGAAGGCAGAAATTTTCCGTCTGGCTGTAGAATCGCCTTTGCGTTTTAATAATTTACTGCGTCAGATTCAAGGTTCAAACAAGCAATCTTTAGCTACGGCATTAAAAGAGTTGGAAGAAGAAGGGCTTTTGGAAAAAATTACAATTAAACTAAAACCGCTTCACATTGAATATAATTTGACCGAGAAAGGAAAAGCTTTAATTCCTGTTTTTCAGCAATTGGAAGGATTATCCCAATAAATCTAAATTGTTAAAAGATATATTCTAGCTATTTTTCATAGTGGAAAATTATATTATTTGGGTTAAGTTTGCATGGTGCGAAAACAAATTGTCTACATATTTATTTTTCTAATAGCGTCAAACAGTAGTTTTGTTCAGCAGTTTTACAAATTGCCAATACTGATTGAGCATTATCAAGAACACAAGAAATTGCAAAATATAAGTTTTGTAGATTTCTTGTCGATGCATTATTGGGGAGAAGATTTAAATGATAATGATGACGATCGCGACATGCAGCTTCCTTTTAAGGCAATTAGCAGCAACACTTTTCATTTTGTTTTCATTTTAGACGAGAAGGATTTAGTGCCAATTCCTTTCAATCCAGAATTACCACAATTAAAAATACCAACTTATAGATCTGATCTACATTCAGATCCAAATTTACTTTCCTTATTCCGACCACCGGTAGCATAAGTTTTTTTAAAAATTTTTATTGAAGCGACTAAAACGCAATGTTTTTGGTTGCTCATTTATTATTTTCTAATTAATACATTATGCTTAATAAAGTAATTCAGTTCTCAGTTAAGAACAAACTGGCAATTGGAATCTTTACACTGCTGTGGATTATCTACGGTGTGTATGAGGTTACTCAATTGCCAATTGATGCCGTACCAGACATCACCAATAATCAGGTGCAAATTATTACAACTGCCCCTTCGCTTGGAGCCGAAGATGTAGAGAGATTAATTACATTTCCGATTGAACAAGCTATTAGCAATATTCCACATCTTAAAGAAAGCCGTAGTATTTCGCGATTCGGACTTTCATTAGTAAGTGTTGTTTTTGAAGATGATGCCGATGTGTATTGGGCTAGACAGCAAATTACAGAAAGACTGCAGCAAGTAGAAATTGATAGAAATGCCAACAGACCCGAAATGGCTCCAGTAACTACAGGATTGGGAGAAATTTATCAATATGTTCTAAAACCAAAACCGGGCTTTGAAGAGAAATATTCTCTAGAAGATCTCAGAACAATCCAAGATTGGACAATTAGAAGGCAGCTTTTAGGAACTGCTGGAATTGCCGATGTTTCAACTTTTGGAGGGAAATTAAAACAATATGAAATTGCTGTAAATCCAGCCCGATTAAAAGCTCAAAATTTAACGATAAGTGAAGTTTTTATCGCTTTAAATACTAGTAATGAAAATACTGGAGGAGCTTATATTGAGAAAGGCCCAACCGTTTCGTACATTAGAAGTACTGGTTTAGCCAAGAGCATTAAAGATATTGAAAACATTGTCGTTAAAAGTACGCAAGGTGGCCTCCCGATTTTAGTTAAAGACGTTGCTGATGTTAAGATTTCTTCTGCGATTCGTTACGGCGCTTTAACAACAGATGAATACGGAGAATCTGTCGGAGGAATTGTAATGATGCTGAAAGGTGAAAACGCCAATAATGTTATTGTTAATGTAAAAGATAAAATTGCTCAGATTGAGAAAATTCTTCCCGAAGGTTTAAAAATTGAACCTTTCTTGGACAGAACTAAAATGGTGGATAATGCCATTGGAACAGTAGAAAAAAACTTGATTGAAGGGGCACTAATCGTTGTTCTTATTTTGGTTTTATTCCTCGGAAACCTTAGAGCAGGTTTTATTGTAGCTTCTGTAATTCCGCTAGCGATGCTTTTTGCCATTATTATGATGAATACTTTTGGCGTAAGCGGAAACCTTATGAGTCTTGGTGCTCTAGATTTCGGATTAATTGTAGATGGAGCTGTAATTATTGTTGAAGCCATTCTGCATCATCTTCACAGTTCAAAAAAATACCAATCTGTTTCGAATATTTCTCAGGACGAAATGGATAAAGAAGTGACAGGATCTGCAGCGCGCATGATGAATGCGGCGGTTTTTGGACAAATCATTATTCTGATTGTGTATTTGCCAATTCTTTCTTTACAGGGAATTGAAGGTAAAATGTTCAAACCAATGGCTCAAACTGTTGCTTTTGCCATTTTAGGAGCTTTCATCTTATCGCTTACGTATGTTCCAATGGTCAGCGCTTTGTTTTTAAGTAAAAAAATCAGCCATAAAAAGAATCTTTCTGACCGCATTATGGAAAGATTAGAAAACGCTTATGAAGGATGGCTTACTAAAGCTTTGCGTATTAGAAAAGCAATTGTAATTGGAGCATTTGTGCTTTTTGGAATAGCGGTTTTATTATTCGGAAGAATGGGAGGAGAATTTATTCCGCAATTAGAAGAAGGAGATTTTGCTGTAGAAACGCGTTTGCTTTTAGGAACTAATCTTTCTACGACAACAGAAACAATCACAAAAATTTCTAAAGAATTAAAGAGAGAATATCCAGAAGTACAGCAAGTAGTTTCTAGAATTGGAAGTGCCGAAATTCCAACCGATCCTATGCCAATTGAAGGTGGGGATATGATTATTGTTTTAAAGGACAAATCAGAATGGACAAGCGCTTCTTCGTTTCCAGAATTGGCTGATAAAATGACGAAAACCGTTAAACGAATTGCGCCTGGAGTTACAACAGGGTTTCAGTTTCCTGTACAAATGCGTTTTAACGAATTAATGACAGGGGCTAAACAAGATTTGGTTTGTAAAATTTACGGAGAAGATCTTCAAAAGCTTTCAGAGTATGCCGAAAAACTTGGAAACATTAGCAAAACCGTTGAAGGTGCGGCGGATCTTTATGTAGAAAAAGTAACTGGAATGCCTCAAATCGTAATTGATTACAATTGGGCAGAAATGGCCAAATATGGTTTGCGTGTTGCAGATGTAAATGCAACAATTAATGCCGCTTTTGCAGGAGCTGTTGCCGGAAGTATTTATGAAGGTGAAAAACGTTTTGATATGGTTGTTCGTGTGGAAGATAATGAAAGGAAAGGAATTGAAGATGTTCGAAATCTGTTAGTTGCAACACCATCAGGAATGCAGATTCCGCTTTATCAAGTAGCAAAAGTGGATGAAGTGGAAGGTCCAAATCAGATTCAAAGAGAAAATGCAAAACGTAGAATCATTGTTGGATTTAATGTTCGAGGTAGAGATGTACAGTCAATTGTAGAAGAATTGCAGGAAAAAGTAAATCAGCAAATCAAATTTGATCCAGGCTATTATATTACTTATGGAGGTGCTTTTGAGAATTTGCAGCAAGCCAAAGCAAGATTGGGAGTTGCAGTTCCTGCCGCTTTATTAATGATTTTTGCGCTGTTGTATTTTGCTTTTAGATCGTTTAAAGAAGGAATTATCATTTTTACCGCTATTCCATTATCAGCAATTGGAGGTGTTTTTGCATTAGTCATGCGAGATATGCCTTTTAGTATTTCTGCTGGAGTTGGTTTTATTGCGCTTTTTGGAGTTGCAGTATTAAACGGAATTGTTTTGATATCCGAATTTAACCGAATTCAAAAACATGGCGAAATCACAGATCCTTTTGATATTATTCTATTGGGAACCAAAAACAGATTGCGTCCGGTCTTAATGACAGCTGCCGTAGCTTCGTTAGGATTTTTGCCAATGGCATTAAGTAACGGAGCAGGAGCAGAGGTGCAGCGACCGCTGGCAACCGTGGTTATTGGCGGATTGGTGACAGCAACTCTTTTAACGCTTTTTGTGCTTCCAGCCATTTATTTAATGACCTATCACGCTAAAGTTTTTACTAAAAAAAGAAAAAAATACATGAACAATCTGACCATTTTATTAAGCATTCTTTTTATTGGTAATATGGCAAATGCACAGCAATTACCAATTTCGCTTGACGAATCTATTTCTATTGCGATTCAAAATAACAGAACAATTAAATCGGCTAAATTAAACGAACAGTCTAAAAACCATTTGCAGAAAACGGCTTATAATCTTCCGCAGACACAAATAGATGCCGATTATGGCCAATTTAATAGCGCGCAGAAAGATACTCGTTTTGGAATCAGTCAGACTTTTGCTTTTCCTACTGTTTACAGCAATCAGAGAAAAGCATTACAAGCCGATTTTAATAAAGCTAAAGCCGAAGCACAGTTGACTTCGCAGGAAATTAAAACCAGAGTTCGTACAATTTATTATGAATATTTATGGCTCCAAAGCAAAAAAGAGCTTTTGGTTTATGCTGATTCGATTTATAGAATTATGGAGAAAAAATCAGATTTACGATTTAAAGCTGGTGAAGCCAATGTTTTGGAAAAAAGTGCTTCGCAGTCTGCCAGACAATTTTATAGCAATCAATTGGTAATGGTAAACCGAGATCTGGAAATTGCCTTAAATCTGTTTAATTCTGTTCTTCAAGATAAAGTAGTCTATGCTCCGAAAAGAGAAAAAGTAAAAGCAGTTTTGAATCTGTCACTACTTGAAAATCTAAAAACAGAAAACCTTCCTGCTGTGCAACGTTTGGAGTTTGAGTCTGAATCTGCAAAATGGAGATGGAAAACAGAAAGTGCAAAACTGCTTCCAGAAATTACTTTAGGATATAATAATTTAAGCATTATTGGTGCTCAAACTAATGCTTCAGGTCAGGAAGTGTATTATGATAGTTCACAAAGATTTAATTATATAAATGCAGGCCTTTCAATTCCGATTTTCTTTACCAGTCAGTCCGAACGAAAAAGAGCCGCAAAAGCAGAATACGAAAGTTATGTTGAGCTTTCTGAAGCGGTTAGAATTGAAACGAAAACGAATATTGAAAACGCAGATCGAGAAGTAAAAAAATATCAGGAAAGTTTAGAATATTATGAAAAGGAAGGATTGAAAAATGCTCAAACTATCATTGAAGCTTCAAGCAGTCAGTTGCAAAATGGTGATATTGATTATCTGCAATGGGTTTTAGTAGTAAATCAAGCTATTACAATCAAAAGCGAATATCTAGATGCACTAAATGCTTACAATAAAGCAGTTGTAACTCTTCAAAATCTAAATAACATTTAAAATGAAAAAATATATTGTAGCGTGTATAGGTGCTATATTTCTAGTGTCCTGCGGAAATAAGAAAACGGAAGAAAATAAAGATGCTGAAACTAAAAACATTAGTATTATTAAATTAAGTCCTGAACAGATTAAAAATGCGGGACTAGAAAGCGGCAGTCCAACAGTAAAAAATATAAAAGAAATTTTGCAGCTTCAAGGTACTGTAACTGTTCCTCCAAAAAGCGTAATTAGTATTAGCATTCCGTTGGGCGGTTATGTAAAAAGCACCAACCTAATTGCGGGTATGAATGTACAGAAAGGACAAGTTTTGGCCATTTTAGAAGATATGCAGTTTATCGAATTGCAGCAGGATTATCTTATGGCAAAAGAAAAGTTTGAGCTGGCTCAAAATGAACATAAAAGACAGAAAGAGCTTAATTTAAACAAAGCAGCAAGTGATAAGGTTTTGGAACAGATTACAACCGAAATGAGAACACAGCGCATCACAATGTCTTCTTTGGAACAAAAACTAAACTTATTGGGAATTAATGCTAAAACATTAAACGTAAATAATATAAGCAAAACCATAAAAGTAGTTTCGCCTATTAATGGTTTGGTTTCTAAAGTAAATGTCAATATCGGAAAATATGTGAATCCGACTGATATGCTTTTTGAACTAATTGATAAAAAAGATATTGTACTGACTTTAAATGCATTCGAAAAAGATGTTGCTTCACTTTCGGTAGGACAAAATGTAATGGTTTATGCAAATGCTTCTGACACTAAGAAATACGGAGCAAAAATTGCTTTTATCAATCAAAGTTTAAATGGAGACCGTGCGGCTGAAATCATCTGTAAAGTGAATACGTATAATCCTGCTTTATTGCCAGGGTTGTTTGTAAATGCAGAAGTCGAAATTGAAAACCAAAAAGCATTGACAGTTCCAGAAGATGCGGTTGTACGTTGGGAAGGTAAATTTTATGTGTTTACAGAACTAGGCAATAATCAATTTCAAATGATAGAAGTGAAGTCTGGAGTTAAGAACGAAGGTTATAATCAGATTATTTCTGATGCCGTTTCTAGTTCTTCAAAATTGGTGATAAAAAATGCTTACACCTTATTGATGTCTGCCATGAATAATGATGAACAATAATGTTTATTTTCTGATTACAATTTAGAGTTAAACTAGAAAACCCGGTAAATTAAGTTTTACTGGGTTTTTATTTAAGAGGCAATTCATACTAAAAACATTTCATAAGAACGTTTGATAACATTCATAATTTCCAGATCATTCTTTGGCGACGTAGTTGTTATGGAATTTTAGTATTCTAAATTTTTGTAATGAGGAAGATAGTTATATTTATCATCTTCGTTATCTAAATTGTAGCTGTTATAAGGATTTGTGTTATCATAAGAAGAATAGGGTGTGTTGTCCTCAGCCATATTAAGTCCGCTTTCTATGATTTCATAAGAATCATTAGAGAAATGATCGCATTGATTTCTGTAATGATTATCTTGATCTTGTCCCGAAGTAAATTCTTGATCCATAGCTTCATTTTCATGAGCTGTATCAACATGATTGGGTTTGCTGCATTTATAATCATTTAATCTTGCAGTTTTTCTATTTTTGGTATCTGTTCTCATGGCTGCTATTTTAAATTAGTAAATGTTTCAAAATGATATATACAAATTTGGAAATAAGCTGCTTAAAAAAATTATAAGATTTGCTTTTAATCTTACATGATTTGTTTGCAGAGATATTTTAAGTTAAGTCGCATTTTGTAAAATTCAAGTATGATTCTGTAAAATAAACACTTATGTATTTTGCAACTTTGTATAACTAATAATTTAAAAAATTATAACATTATGGAAACTTCAAGAAAAGATTCGAAATCTGGAATGAAAGATTCTGGAAAAACTCAAAAATCTATGAATGGTTCTAGAGGAAAAAGCACTACAACAAAATCAACAGATTCAAAAGGTAGAGCTGGTCATTAATTTTTTAGTTTATTGAAAAGACTAAATAATAAAAGCGTGCTGTTTATATATAGACAGCACGCTTTTAAATGTTATTAACTGTAAGTTTATTTTAAAACCTCTTGAATTGTTTTTACAAATGTTTCAACAGGCTGAGCACCAGAAACAGCATATTTTCTGTCAAATACAAAGAAAGGAACGCCTTGAACACCAATTTCGCCTGCTTCTTTAATATCTGACTGAACTTCTTTTAAGAATAAAGTATCGCTTTCCAATACCTCTCTAATTTCTTTTTCTTCTAAGCCAGCTTCAATTCCTAATTTAATTAAAGTAAGACCGTTATTTAAATCCTCCCCGTCTGTAAAATAAGCTTTAAAGAATATCTCTTCCATTCTGTCACCCATATTTTTGGTTTTAGCCAATTGAATGATTCTATGAGTATTTAAGGAATTAGAGATAACCGCTTTATCAAAATTATAATCTAAACCAACACTTTTGGCGCGTTCTGCGACACCTTTATGCATTTCTTTAGATTGCTCAATCGACATGCCCTTTCTTTCGGCTAAAAACGTATAAACGTCCATACCAGGCTCTGACGTAATTGTTGGATCAAGTTGAAAGCTTTTCCATTCAATTTCAAAATTATCATTAGGAAACGTTGCAAGTGCTGTTTCCAATTGTCTTTTTCCGATATAACAAAACGGACACATAATGTCCGACCAAATTTCTATTTTCATATTGCAAAGATACGGAAAATTGTTGTTTCAAGTTTTAGGTTTCAAGTTTCAAGTTGATATGCTTTGTGTTTTTCTAACCGCAAAGTTCGGAAAGATTTTACGCAAAGGTCACAAAGTTTTCTTTTCTCTAAAGTCTTTATAAAGAGTATAAGCACACAAAGCTTTGTGCGCTTTGCATTCCAAAAGAATCCTAAAAAATAATCTTAGCGAACTTTGCGTAACCTTAGCGTACTCTGCGTTACAAATTATACGCATAGTATATCAAACTTAAAACTTGAAACTTGAAACAAAAACAATCTCAAATAAAAAACCGCAACTCTTTATGGGAATTGCGGTTTCTAGGTATAAAAAATGGTTGGTTAATAGCGATATCTTTTTTTTTTACAATGATAGATCTTTATATTGAAACTAAAAAATATCCCTGTAACAGAAAGAAACTTTAATGTTAACTATTTAACATTACAGGCATTACAAGCATAGTAACCGTTTCTCCCTCTTCTAAACCATCTACTGGCGTTAAAATACCAGCTCTATTTGGTAATGACATTTCAAGCATAATCATGTCAGATTGAAGATTAGTCAGCATCTCAGTTAAGAAACGTGAGTTGAAGCCAATTTGTAAATCATCTCCTTGATAATCACAAGTCAATCTTTCTTCAGCTTTGTTTGAGTAGTCAATATCTTCTGCAGAAACATTTAATTCTGCTCCAGCAATTTTCAAACGAATTTGGTGTGTGGTTTTGTTAGAGAAAATCGCAACACGTTTAACTGAACTTAAAAATAAAGAACGGTCAATCATTAATTTGTTTGGATTTTCTTTTGGAATTACCGCTTCGTAATTTGGGTATTTTCCATCGATTAAACGACACATTAAGATATAATTGTCAAATGAGAAAGTCGCATTTGAATCGTTGTATTCGATTTTTACTTCAGCATCAGAAGTTCCTAAAATACTTTTTAAAATATTTAATGGTTTTTTAGGCATAATAAAATCTGCTACTTGAGATGCTTTTACATCTGTACGTGCATATTTTACCAATTTATGAGCATCTGTAGCAACGAAAATTAATCCTTCTGGCGAAAACTGGAAGAAAACTCCAGACATTACCGGACGCAAATCATCATTTCCTGCCGCGAAAATAGTTTTACTTACAGCAGTTGCCAAAACTTCGGCAGGAACAAGTGTCACAGATGGATCTTCAAGACTTACTGCTTTAGGGAATTCTTCTCCTGCAGCATAAGCCAATGCATATTTACCAGAATTTGAGCTAATCTCTACTGTGTTGTTATCTTCAACTGTAAAAGTTAACGGCTGTTCTGGGAAAGTTTTTAAAATTTCAAGCAAAAGCTTAGCTGGAACAGCTACACTTCCTTTACTTGTAGAATCGATCGATAATGTAGCTGACATTGTTGTTTCAAGATCTGAAGCCGAAACGGTCAACTCATTGCTGTTTAGTTCAAATAAAAAGTTGTCTAAAATAGGCAACGTATTATTGCTATTGATTACACTACCTAAAACTTGTAATTGTTTTAATAAGTACGAACTCGATACTATAAATTTCATCTGTTTTATTTTATTTTTTTGATGGATGCTTTAGCAAATAAAGGGCTAAATATACGGATTACAAATATATCTTAAACTATCCAAAGTATTACATTTTTTTATTAACATCTATTTGCTGTATTTTCTTTTTCTTACAAAAGTAAATGCAAGTCCAAAAACTGTTAAAATTAGAATTGGAACTCCGATAGTTATGAATTGCGTAAAGGTATAGCTTTCATAAACTTTTTCTTTGTCCAATAAAGGCAGTTCAACATCTTTACTTCTAATGTTAATAAGTCCTGTATCATCAAGAAGATAATTGATGCAGTTCATGATGAAGTCTTTATTGTCATATAATTGACCAGTTCTTTGATCGTAACCTAATTCTACTGGCATCATGTTTTTGTCCAACTGATTTCTTGCAATATCTCCGTCAGCAATTATAATCATTTTGTTTGGTTTTCCTTTTGCTGTAAACGAATTGTCTTTGAAAGGCAGAATTCTATTTTCGAAAGCAGAATGAAATGAACCTTCCAATAAAACAGCAAGCGGTTTATTTCCTTTATTTAAATAGTCCTGCGGAGTTGTTTTCTCGGTAACCATGTTCAGATTTACTTCTACAGGAGAACCAATTGTTTTAGAATATTGAGAAGATTGTAATAATACGGTTTTCTTAATTCCATTTTTTAAAGTGTCAATCGGATTTGCGAAATCAAATTTAATTCCACCTAAATTCTTAACAATAGGATGCTGGCTCGTTGGATAAACCTGTGGAGCAAATTTCCAGATAAAATCCTGATATTGTGTTGCACTTCCTTGTTCGCCAGTTGCTAGTTTGATAGGGCTTCCTTGCTCATCTTTAATCAAATCAGGATTAATTCTGAATCCATATTTAAAGAACATATCGTTTAGATTTAAATCTCTTGGATATGCCAAAGTCGCGCCCATGTCATTATATAAACTGTCCATATCGGCAGCCACTTGGTCAATTAGCCAAATGGTTTTTCCGCCGTTCATAATAAACTGATCCAGTACTTCTTTTTCTTCATCAGAGAATTTTTCTGTTGGTTTAGAAATAATGGCTAAATCGTATTTTTTTAATGCATTTAAAGTTCCGTTTGGATCTTTTGCAACAGAATCTAAAGTGAAAGGTCCGATAAAATAACTTTCGCGAATTTGCATCAACATTTTAGCAACGTGAATTTCGTTTAATTCACCATTTCCTTTTATGATGGCAACTTTTTTCTGTTTGTTTTTAGTGACTTTATTGATGGCGTCAGCAATAGAATATTCTAAATGCTGAATAGAACCAATTACTTTTTGTGTGGTAGAAGATCCCATTATGTTTTTCAACAACGGAATATTCACTTCTTTGTTATTGTAAACCGCAACTGCCCACGGGAAAACCATTGCCTGAGACTGTTTTCCTTTATCGTCAACCGTAATATTTACAGGAGTTAATCCTTTCTGAAAAAGTGATTTTGTCAGTTCCTCGCTTTCATCTTCATTTTCCAACGGATCAACAAATTCGAAAACAATATTGCTGTTGTAAGCTTGAAATTCTTCTAGTAATTGTTTGGTTTCCTGCTGCAAACGTCTGAAATCTGCAGGAAGATCGCCAGCCATATAAATTTTTATAGAAAGCGGATTTTGAACTTGTTTTACAATTCCTAATGAAGTTGGCGATAAGGTATAACGTTTGTCTTTTGTTAAATCAAAACGGTGAAAAAATAAGGTTCCAAGTACATTTAGAACAACTAAAATAAAAATAGTGATGCCTAATGTCTTTAAATTTTGCTTTGTAGATAGTTTCATTAGGCTTTAAAAGATTTTAATTGGTAAACAGTAAAAGACAAAAAGGCAATTGCAATGCTCGAAAAATAAATAATATCGCGAGTATCAATTACACCGCGGCTCATACTTTTAAAGTGATTTTGCATTCCTAAAGCTGATATGAAGCCATTTGATCCTGGAATTAATGAACTCAATCCTTCAAAACCAAAATAAAAGAAAAAGCAAAGAAAAACAGCCACAATAAAAGCGACAATCTGATTTTCTGAAAGGGTAGAAGTAAAGATTCCTATTGCTGAATAGGAAGCGATTAAAAACAATAATCCGAAATAAGAACCAATGGTGCTCCCCATGTCGATATTACCTTCTGGCGAACCTAAATCTGAAATTACTTTTACATAAATTAAAGTTGGAATAATGGCTAAAATAATCAGTAAAAATGAACCAAAGAATTTACCATTTACTATTTCCCAGATTGATAAAGGTTTTGTCAATAATAATTCTAAAGTTCCTTGTTTTTTTTCGTCAGAGAAACTTCTCATGGTAACGGCTGGAATCAAGAAAATCAAAATCCAAGGCGCTAATGTGAAAAACGGAGTTAAATCGGCATAACCGGTATTTAGAATATTATAATCCCCTTCAAATACCCATAAAAAGAGTCCGTTGCTGATTAGGAATATAGCAATGACCAAATAGCCAATTGGAGAGCCAAAAAAGGATTTTATTTCTCTTAAAATGATTGATTTCATTCGTGTTTTTTGTTTTTTTATTGTTTCACGTTTCATGTTTCAAGTGGCACGCTTAACGTGAAACTTTAAACCTGAAACTAATTTAAGCTCATCAATTTATCAACACTCCACGCTTCTGGTTTTGCATTGAATAGTTTTTTTGTAAAATCCCAAACGGTATTAAACAGTTCAGAATTTCTGTAATTTTCTAAATCTTCTTCGGTTTCCCAGTAACTGTAAGTAAAAAAGACGCATTTATCATTTTTGTCCTGATACAATTCTAAAAAACGATTTCCTTCTGCATTTCGTATTTTCTCTTTCACTGATTCAAAATTCTCCAGAAAATCGGGAATTTTTTCTTCGTGAAAACTCATTTTTACTATTCGAACAAACATGTTTGTAATTTAAGATTTTAGACTGTTGATTTTAGATTTTTTGAATTATCTAAAGCATTACAGGTGCGCAAAAATACCAAAATAGATTATTGTTTTTATAAAAAAATAAAATTCCAATAGAGAAATTCCAAATTCCAATGTTTAGCATTTTTAAATCTAAAATCTGAACTCGAAAATCTAGAATAATTTTAGGAGAATTTGATCGTAATCACATCGCGATAATTCAAACCAAGAAGACTATTTGCAGAACCCACTTTAGAAGGGTTGCTTCTAAAAATGGCAATTTCAAGAAAACCAGCCTCATTAAAAATAGCCAGTTTTTCTCCTTCATAAGTTTTAATCGGGTATTTATCAGAAGTTGCAATAGCCGAATAATTAGGAAGAATCGTTTTGATGCTTTTTGGATTCATAACAATTTCATACGGACGTCCGCGTGAAATTTCTAAGAATTGTTTTTTAGAAATATTAGTTACAACGTTTCCAAAATGATCGATGTAAATGATGTTTCCTTTTATAGAATTTCCATCATCAGCAACTAGAGCTTGTAGTTCTGTCGCTTCTTTAATTGATTGGATTTCTTTTCCGATTACATTTAGCAAACCGCCTTTTGATAAGTGAGAAGCGACCTGAATAAAGATATCCAAATCTGTAGCTTCAATCGGGAAACGATCATGAATATTAATGGCCACAATCTTTTGCGGAACGATTTTCTGCGTAAGCATACTTAAGATTCCGTTATCGGCACAAATAAAGTAGTGATCGTTCCATTGCATAGCAATATGTTGGTTCTCTTTATTGCGTTCAATATCGACACCAATTAGGTGAACAGTGCCTTTTGGGAAGCTCATATAAGCTGCGCCAATAATGTAACTTGCTTCGGCAGTATTAAAGGGATCAATGTCATGAGAAATGTCAATGATTTGAACCTCTGGATTTTCAGAAAGTATTTTACCCTTCAGCGACCCCACAAAGTGGTCTTTCAAGCCGTAGTCTGTAGTAAGGGTAATTATTGACATATTTTTGTTTATAACTATTGATAGTATTTAAATCTAATTTTCATTAAATTTGAGAAATGCAAAGCTAATAATAGTAAACACAAATTGAAAGAAAGAAAAGACAAATTGTGATTTTTAAAGTATTTGCAAGTTACAATATTCAAAAACACTGATTTAAGTTTTATGAGAATGAAATTGAAAACAGAGTTTGATTATTGTGATAAATAAAAAAGACCCGACAACCACTAAATATTAAAAGGAATTTTTAATTTAAAACTACTTCATTTGAACGAAAGAATAATCGAGCTAGTAGATATTGCACCAAAAGAATTTTGGGGCGCGCAAGACAGCCATTTAGAAATCATTAAAAAGTATTACCCGAAGCTTAAAATCGTAGCGCGAGGGACAACTTTAAAGGCATTTGGCGAAAAAGAAGTTTTAGACGAATTCGAAAAAAGATTTCAAAGATTAATGCTTCACTTTACACGTTACAACAATATTGACGATAATGTAATTGAGCGTGTAATAATGAGTGATGGTCAGGACGAAAAGAGAGCTTACGATCATGACAAAATCTTAGTTCATGGTGTTGGCGGTAAGATTGTGAAGGCAATGACACCAAATCAGCAATTGCTGGTTGATACTGTAAAAAAGAACGATATGGTTTTTGCAGTTGGTCCGGCTGGAACAGGAAAAACGTACACGGGAGTTGCAATGGCAGTAAAAATGCTGAAAGATAAGGAAGTAAAAAGAATCATTCTGACGCGTCCTGCAGTTGAAGCAGGTGAAAATCTTGGTTTCTTGCCTGGAGATATGAAGGAAAAACTTGATCCTTACATGCAGCCGCTTTATGATGCCTTGCGAGATATGATTCCGAATGAAAAACTCGAAGATTATATCCTAAAAGGAATTATTCAAATTGCACCTTTGGCTTTTATGCGTGGACGAACTCTTGACAATGCTTTTGTAATTCTTGACGAAGCTCAGAATACTACTCACTCACAGATGAAAATGTTTTTGACCCGTATGGGAAAAAATGCCAAATTCATGATTACAGGTGATCCTGGGCAGGTCGATTTGCCTCGCAGAACAATTTCTGGTCTTAAAGAAGCACTTTTGGTTTTAAAAGACATTGAAGGCATCGGAATCATTTATCTGGATGATAAAGATATCGTTCGCCACAGATTGGTTAAAAAGGTAATCGATGCTTATAAGCAAATTGAGAATCACGATTAAATTTATGAAAATCATTTAAATTGTAGAATTTTTACTACATTTAAAATATTCGTTTTATTTATACTCTTTAGGAGAAATAAATAAAACGAATATTTTTTTAAACAAGAAAAGCAATTTAACATGAGAGAATTAGATGATTTTTATTTGAATTTGCAAGAACCAATAAAAGGAACAATGATTGCTTTAAGAGACATAATATTGAAAAAGGATACTGCAATAACGCCAGAATGGAAGTACAAGCTTCCTTTTTTTTATTATAAAGGAAAAATGTTCTGTTATTTATGGACACATAAGAAATTAAAGAAAGTTTATATCGGATTTGTTAATGGAGATTATCTAGAAGAGTCTTTTTTGATTCAAGAAAAGAGAAAGAAAATGAAAATTATGCTTTTTGATCCAGAAGAAGATTTGCCTGTAGAAAAGATTGAAATGGTTTTAGACAAGGCTATAAATTTATATAAAACAGGAATTGTTAAGATTTAAATTGATTATATAGCAATATTTAACCGAATAGTTAAATAAATAATAAACTTACCTCAATTTTGGTTTTCAAAGGCTGTAATCTTTGTCTAGCCGAGCTTAAAACCGTAAATTTGCATATCATCGAATTTGATAATTAATATGACAAAACTTAAAAATATAAAAGCGGTTGTAAGTGACCTTGACGGAACTTTACTCAACCCACAACACAGAATTTCAGAATATACTAAATCAATTTTTCAAGAACTTCATAATCAAGGTTATTTGATTATTGTAGCTACAGGACGTCATCATCTTGATGCATTGGCTATTATAGACACGCTAGAAGTGCCAGTTTATTTGGTAAGTTCTAATGGAGGAAGAATTCATTCGCCAAATAAAGAAGAACTTTTTGCTTTTAATTTGGATAGCGATATAGTTAAAGCAGCCTTAAATATAGAAATCGATCCAGATGTTACGGTTGTGTTATTCAAAGAAAATGTTTGGCAGACTAATAAATGGAATGAAAGATTAAACTCTTTTCAAGCCGATTTAAAATATCGCCCTGAATTGGTCGATTATAAAACAATTGAAGATTTTAAAGCGATCAAGATTTTCTTCTCTTGTGAGAGTCATGAAAAATTGGTAAAAGTAAGAGATGCTGTTTTGGCAAACTCTTCAGAACATTTGCATCACGCTTTTAGCTTGCCAACTTGCTTAGAATTTATGGACAAATCTGTAGACAAGGCAGTTGCAATTGAAAAAGTGTTAGAAAAAGAAGGCTTTACTTTGGATGAAGCTATTTCGTTTGGAGATGGTTTTAATGATTTGCAAATGTTGTCTGCAACCGGAAAAGGTTTGATTATGGGAAATGCGCCTTCAATTTTAAAAGATGCTTTGCCAGATTTGGAGGTAATTAAAACAAATGCCGAAGATGGTGTTGCAAAGTATATTGTGTCTAAAATTTTAGATAAAGAATTTGCAACAAGTTAATTAATAGTATTTTATGTTCAGATTGTTGCTGAATACTAAATAATAGTTATTTTTATAAGAGCTAATTCACAGAGAGTTAGCTCTTATTTTTTAACCTTAATTATTTAACCATGAAAAAATTTCTACTTCAAGCTGAACGAAACTTGATTTCGGGGGCATTAGTTTTATTACCGCTTTTAGTTTTTTTTATTCTATTGGGAAAAGTCTGGAAGTTTTTTCAGAATTATGGAGAAAAATTTGCACACTTCCTGCGATTAGATTTGATATTGGGAAAATACGCTACCGATATTGTGGGCGGAATGATTTTGGTGGTTTTAATTTATTTAAGCGGCTTTTTGATGCGTTTATCTATTTTAAAAAGATTTACCAATTGGGTAGACGAGAAGCTGATGATCTTTTTGCCAGGTTATGAGAAAAATAAAAAAGAGGCAGAAGAAAAGCTTTTGAAAAGAAATCATGAGCCCAAACCCGTTACAGATTTGCCTATTTTGTTTAAAAACGGAGATTTTTGGCAACCCGCACATTTAATTGAAGAAGATGAAAATGGTTCAGCTGTAATTTTTATTCCAAATGCGCCAGCTAAAGATCAGGGACAAATTTTAATCGTCAAATCGACCGATTTTAAAAAACTATCAGATACGACACTTGGAAGTCTTGACGCATCAATAAAATCTTTTGGTAAAGGAATTTTGAGTTTTAAATAATTCGTTAAAATTGAAGTAATATTTTCTTTGTTTGCTCTGCCAAATAGTTTTAAATTTGCCTTCATAAAAAAACAACACAACTAGATAATGAGCAATACAATCACAACTACAAATTTTAATTTCCCGAACCAGAAATCAGTTTACCGCGGAAAAGTTAGAGAAGTTTACAATATTAACGACGAACTTTTAGTAATGGTAGCTACCGATAGACTTTCGGCTTTTGATGTAGTTTTGCCAAAAGGAATTCCGTACAAAGGACAAATCTTAAATCAGATTGCAACAAAATTTATGGAATTGACGCAAGATATCGTTCCAAACTGGCTGATTGCTACTCCAGATCCAAACGTTGCTGTTGGACATTTATGTGACCCTTTTAAAGTAGAAATGGTTATTCGCGGTTATTTGTCTGGCCACGCAGCTCGTGAATATGCAGCTGGAAGAAAACAAATCTGTGGTGTAACTATGGCTGAAGGCTTAAAAGAAAACGATAAATTTCCTGAGCCAATTATTACGCCAACTACAAAGGCAGATAATGGTTCTCATGACGAAGATATTTCTCGTGAAGATATTTTGGCAAAAGGAATTGTTTCTGAAGAAGATTATTTGGTCTTAGAAAAATATACTAGAGCTTTGTTTCAAAGAGGAACTGAAATTGCAGCAAAACGCGGATTGATTTTAGTAGACACAAAATATGAGTTCGGAAAAACAAAAGATGGAGTTATTGTTCTAATAGACGAAATTCACACTCCAGATTCTTCTCGTTATTTCTATGCTGACGGTTATGCTGAAAGACAAGAAAAAGGTGAGGAACAAAAACAATTATCTAAAGAATTTGTTCGTCGTTGGTTAATCGAAAATGGTTTCCAAGGAAAAGAAGGACAGCAGATTCCAAATATGACAGATGAATATATTGAGTCAGTTTCTGAAAGATATATTGAATTATACGAGAATATTTTGGGAGAGAAATTTGTAAAAGCTGATATTGCCAATATTGATCAGCGTATCGAGAAAAATGTTTTAAATTATCTTTCTTCAAAATAATAATTTCGATTTAAGCTAAAAACGAAATATAAAAAAAGCCTTGCTGTAACCAATTCAGCAAGGCTTTTTTCATTTAAATAGGTTTTCGATATGAAATTCAATCTGAATTTATCCCAATTTAATTATAAGTAAAGTGCAATTGAGCCTATCTGATTGCACTTCTTTGTCTTTTTTTAAGAAAATTTACCTTTTTTTCATTTTTAATGCAACGTTTTATGCATAATGAGCGTCTAACAAGTAATCATCACAATCATTAATCATTAAACAAGCAATCAATCATGAAAAAAACAGTAATCGTTTTCGGAACGGCTTTGGCCGTATTTGCAAATTATGCAACGGCTTCTAATTTGAAGTTAGAAAGTAAAAATCAAATTGAAATTCCGTTTGATTTAGAATCACCTTTACATTTAGCGGTTTGTAATGGAGATGTAGAAACCGTAAAGAAAAGCATTGAATATGGTGCAGATGTAAATAAAATTGTTCGTAATATGACTCCTTTAATGCTTGCAGCTCGTTTTAACAATGTCGAAATCGTAAAACTTTTATTGGCAAATGGAGCTAAACCTTCAATTGAAAATGCACACGGACTTAGAGCATTAGATTATGCTAGATATGCAAAAGCAACAGAATCTGCCGCTATTTTAAAAGGTCTTAGATAAAATTTAAGAGCAAAAAAAATGAAAAGCATCATCTTTTTAAAGGGTGATGTTTTTTTTTATTCTTTTTTTTCAAAAATCTGCAACCAAATTCATTTGTTAGTCGTCTATAGTATAAATACATCATCATCAATCATTTAATAAACAATCAATTATGAAAAAGACAGTAATTATTCTAGGGACGGCTTTTGTCGTATTTACAAGTTTTGCCACTGTTTCTAATCAAGAGTTGGCAATTAAAAATCAAATTGAAAATCCAGATTATTCCGCATCACCTCTGCATAGAGCTATATGTAGTGGAGATCTTGAAAGAGTGAAAAAATGTATTGAATATGGGGCAGATGTCAATAAAATGGCAAGAAAGATGACTCCCTTAATGTTGGCGGCTCGATATAATCATGTTGAAATCATTAAAATTTTGCTGGCAAATGGTGCTGAATCGTCAATTGTAAATGAACAAGGGTATAAAGCATTAGATTATGCCAATTATGCAAAAGCATCTGAATCCATTGCTATTCTGGAAAGATTGAGATGAAACCCTTTTTATGAAAAAGAAAAGCATCATTAAAAGAATGATGCTTTTTATTTTTAAAGCTAGAATTTAATTCTCTTCCATTTTATCTTTTAAATTCTCAAGACCTTTTTGTAAATCATTTCCAATCATCTGATCCATTCTTAACATTGGGAGCATAATATTCGTTGGGTATGGAATTACACCATTAATTCCCCATTTGACTTTTGTCTGATTGCCAGAAGTAGGCTCTGTAGACATAAATCCAACCGCAGTATCTTCCATTGGTTTCTTAAATCGAAGTGCAAAATCCAAACGTCTGTTTTCTGTTATTTTTGTAATTTCTTGCTCACCAACACCAACTTCTTTGACATTGCTTTCCCAAGAAGAAACAGACCCTACCATGCCATCAATTCCTCTATAATGAACTTTCATTTTTGGATCCATATTGGCCCAAACACTAAACTCATTTTGGTTTTTAAGTGATCGAACATACTTAAAAATGCTATCAGCAGGTTTATTGATTGTAATTTCTCTTTCAACCGAATATTCCTTCGGCATAAAATAAGCAACAATTAAAACAATCGAAATAAGTAAAATTAAAATAACTAAAATTCTTTTAATAAAAATCATGACTCGTGGTTTTGAGGTTATTATTTTTTTGTTGATTTTATTTGTTAAGTCTGGAATTATAAGACTTTAGAACTAGAATGTTATTGTTTTGATTTCTAATGATATAGTAAATTTAAAAAAAATATTTCATGTGTTGGAGGAACATTGATTTTAAAAAGAGTAAAAAAAATAAGATTTGTTGTAACATTTTTACTTTTATGTAGTCTATTATAGTAAAATCAATAATTTGATAACGTTAGGGTCTTTTGATTATCGTTTTATTAAGTAACTGTTAAGAATTGGTTAAAACATGGTACTTTGTAATGCATAATACGATAAAATGATTTACTTTTACATCATCAAATTAAAATCATCATCAATCATTTAATAAACATCAATCATTATGAAAAAATCAGTTATTTATTTAGGACTAGCCTTAGTATCATTTGGAAATGTAGCAATGGCTTCAAACGAAATTTCAGCTGTTAAAAATCCAGTTGAACTTAAAAGTTATGTGGGAACTCCTTTAAATGTTGCTATTAGTAAAGGAGATCTTGAAACCGTTAAAAAATTTATTGAATACGGTTCAGATGTAAACCAGTTATCTGAAGATTTTACTCCTTTGATGACGGCCGCACTTTACAATAAACATGAAATTATAAAAGTTTTATTGGCTAATGGAGCAAATCCTAATGTTAAAAATGAAAAAGGTTATACAGCATTAAAATATGCGGAAGCATCAAATGCTTCAGAATCAATTGCGATTTTGAAAGATTTGAAATAACAGTTTAAAAGTTTTGAGTTAGTAAAAAGACCTTTCTGAGCAAAAGGTCTTTTTTTTGCTTTATACTGAACTTGATTAAAACAAAGAAGCATCATTGCGAAAATGATGCTTCTTCTTTTTTTAAATCCCAACAAATTGATTTAAAACTAAATATTTTAATTGCTTATTCTATTGGCACATGTTTTTTTCTGTTGAATATCCAGAATAAAATTGGAAATACTAATAGCGTTAAAACAGTTGCCGTCATAAGTCCGCCGATAATTACAATAGCAAGCGGTTTCTGTGATTCTGAACCAATTCCTGTAGAAATCGCTGCAGGCATCAATCCGATTGAAGCCATTAATGCCGTCATAACTACTGCTCTTGTTCTGGCTTTTACTCCCATAAAAATAGATTCTTCGAGAGAGAATTTAGCTTTCAGATTGTGATGGAATTCGGAAATTAAAATTACTCCGTTTTGAATACAAATTCCGAGAAGCGCTATAAATCCAACTCCGGCAGAAATTCCGAAATTCATTCCTGTAATATGCAGCGCAATAATACCACCAATAATGGCAAAAGGAACATTGGCTAAAACAAGAAGAGAATCTTTAAAGTTTCCAAATAAAATAAACAACAGCACAAAAATTCCAATTAAACTTATTGGCACAACTTGCGCCAGACGTGCACTTGCACGAACCTGATTTTCAAATTCACCTGTCCATCCTGTCGTATAACCAGCAGGAAGTTTTAACTGATTTACTTTTTGCTGTGCTTCGGCAATTGTACTTCCTAAATCTCGATCACGCACTGAGAATTTTACTCCAATAAAACGTTTGGTATTATCTCTATATATAAAAGCTGGACCCGTAATAGTTTTAATATCGCAGATTTCTTTTAGAGGAATTTTGATTCCGCTGATGGTTGGAACTTTAATTTCTTCCAAATCTTTTTCATCTTTTCGGTATTCTTTAGAAAAACGAACACGAACATCAAATTTCTTCTCATCTTCATACTTTTCAGTTGCTGTTTTTCCTCCAAAAGCTAATTCTAAAACTGCTTGTGCATCGCTTAAAGTTACTCCATAAGCAGCCATTTTTTCACGATCTAGAATTACGCTTATTTCTGGCTGGCCAACATTTCTCAAAATACCAGCATCTTTTATACCTGGAATATTTTTAATTTGAGCCAAAACTTCATTGGCAAGCTGATCTAATTTATTCAAATCGTCTCCATAAATTTTCACAGCATTTGAAGCTTTAAATCCAGCTACTGATTCGGCTACGTTATCAATTACTGGCTGAGAATAATTATACGTGATTCCCTGATGCACTTTGAGTTTATTGTCCATTTCATTAATCAGATCATCCATAGAAATTTTACGTTTCCATTCTGCTTTTGGCAGCAAGTCAACTTGAAGCTGAATAAAACCAAAACCATTCGGGTCGGTTCCATCGTTGCTTCGCCCGGTTTGAGATAAAACTTTTTTGACTTCAGGAAAACTTTCCAAGTCTTTTCTAATCATTGATGCTGTTTTCACACTTTCAGGAAGCGAAGTACTCATTGGTAATTCTGCCGTTACCCATAAAGCTCCTTCGTTTAATTGCGGTAAAAACTCTGTTCCTAAGAAACCTGCCGAGAAGAAAACAGCGGCTAATAATCCTAAAGACGCAATTAAGGTTTGTACTTTATGTTTAAATGTCCATTGAAAACCTTTGCTGACAATTCGATCCCAAAAATTCACAAACGGATTGTGTTTTTCTTTTACATTTTTATTTAATAAAATATGAGAAAGAACTGGAACCAAAGTCAAAGTGAAAATAAGTGCTCCCAATAATGCAAAACCTAATGTAAAGGCTAGGGGAGAGAACATTTTTCCTTCTACTTTCTGGAAAGAGAAAATTGGAAGCAAAGCTGTAATAATAATCAGTTTGGAGAAGAAAATAGCTTTACCCATTTCTGTTCCTGTCTTCTTGATAAGACTTCCTTTTGCAATTTTATTAAACTTCTCCATTCCCAGCTGATGCGCTCGATGATCTAAAACCACAAACAGACCTTCGACCATTACAACGGCTCCATCTATAATAATTCCAAAATCGACCGCACCTAAACTTAATAAGTTGGCGCTCATTCCCATCATTTTAAGACATAAGAACGCAAATAATAAGGACAGCGGAATGACAATTGAAACGGTAAAAGTAGTTCTCCAGTCGGCCATAAAAAGGAACACGACAACAGTAACCAGAATAATACCTTCAAATAAATTGTGCATTACGGTTTCGGTCGTGAAATTCATCAAATTATCACGATCGTAAAATGTTTCAATTTTAATGTCTTTTGGTAAAACATTATCATTAAGATCTTTGATTTTGGCTTTTATTAAAGCAAGTGTTTCCTGCGGGTTTTCACCTTTACGCATTACCACAATTCCTTCAACGGCGTCGTCATTATTTCCAATACCTGTTTGACCTACTCTAGGCATCGAGCTTTCGTAAACATCAGCTAAATTTTTAACCAAAATTGGATTTCCTCCAGCATCATCAACAATAATATTTCCAATATCTTCTTTCGACTTTAATAAACCGACACCACGAACAACAAATGCTTGTCCGTTTTTCTCAATAACGTCACCACCAACGTTTAAGTTGCCAGCATTTACAGCATTATAAACTTGCAAAGGTGTAATGTTGTATTTAGCCAATTTGATTGGATCAACCCCAACTTCATAAGTTTTAGTTTGACCTCCAAAAACGTTTAAATCGGCAACACCAGGAAGAGAACGCAATTGTTTATCGATGACCCAATTTTGGTAAGTCAATAATTCTCTACTGTCTCTGCTGTCACTTTTTACAATATATCTGAAAATTTCGCCCGTTGGACCGTATGGTGGCTGTACGTCTGGTTCAACATCATCAGGAAGAGAAACGTTTTTCAGCAAATTATTTACCTGAAAACGTGCAAAAGTATCGTCTACACCATCATCAAAAATAATTTTAATTACAGACAGACCAAACATAGTAATGCTTCGCACACTTGTTTTTTTCTGTACCGAGTTCATAGCAATCTCAATTGGAGAGGTAACAAAACGTTCTACTTCTTCAGCACTTTTTCCGTTCCATTGTGTAATAATAATGATCTGCGTATTGGTAACGTCTGGAAAAGCATCAATAGGCATATTTTTGAAAGAAATGAATCCAGCAACAGCCAATAATCCAACCCAAAAGAAGGTAAATGCTTTATTCTTTAGAGAAAAAGCAATAATATTTTTTATGAATTTGTTCATGTCTTAATTATTTAAAGCACCATAAATAAATAGCTGATTGTTGGTGATTACTTTTTCATTTTCTTTTAAACCGCTTGAAAGGTAAGTAGTGTCGCCGACTACTCTGTAAACTTCGACTTGTCTGGTTTCAATGTTATTTCGGTCTTTAAATACCACGACAAAGTTTTTGCTTTTATCAAAAACAATAGCTTTACTTGGTACGGCTATCATAGACTGGTTTTCATTAAAAGACAGTTTTATATTGGCGTTCATATCTGGCTTAAGCATATAATCTGGATTGTTTAGCTTAATTCTAGCCTGCATTGCTTTCGTTTCTGGATCAATTACATTGTAGATTTTATCTACTTTTCCGTAAAACGCTTTGTCTGGATAGCTTAAAGTGGTTACTGTAGCACTCGTTCCCAATTTTACTTTATTGATATCAATTTCATTAATATTAGCCATTGCCCAAACTTCGCTGATTTCTGCAATGTCAAATATGTTTTCAGAGCGGTCATTTCGTAAAAGCATATCCTGATTGATACTTTTCTGAATAATAAAACCGCTTATAGGAGCTGTTACTTCGTAAATAGAACCCGCTTTAATATTATAGATTTTATAGGTTTCCTGAATTTTGCTTAATTGAGACTGCGCTTTATTCACTTCAGATTTTGCCTGAAGCACGTCGCTTTCAGAATTCAGTTTGCCATCAAACAATTCTTGCGCGACTTTTAGATTATTTTTAGCCACAAGCAAATCGCTTTTTGCATCGATAGATTGTTTTTCAAAATCGGCAACATCGGTACTTTTTATAGTAGCAAGAACTTGTCCTTTCTTAACATAATCACCAAGTTCGACATTTACTTTCATTACATTTCCACCAACCAACGGATAAACATCAATCATTTTATTGTTGTCAGCCGTGATTTTTCCGTAAAAGCTAAGTTCGTTTTTTAACGATTGAGTTGTAGCTTCTGCTGTTGTAGTGCTTTTAAGCATAGTATCACTCAAAACAAAAGAGGTATTTGTCTCAGGATTTTCAACTTCTTTTTTGCAGCTCGTAAGAGATAAACCTGCTAGGGCGATTCCGATGAATAATATATGTTTCATTTCTGTAATTTTTTAAAATAAATCTTTGTTGATGGTACTATTTAATTCTTCGCCTGCGATTACTACTTTTTTCTTTAATTCGTTTAACTGAATTATCGCCTGGTTGTAGCTTTCCATAAAATCGGTAAATTCTAAAAGGCTTACATTTCGTTTTTGAAAATTGGTAAGCATTCCATTATAAACCGCTTCAAAATCTGAATTTACGGTTGGTTTGATCACGCTGTAGTTTTGTCTAGATTCATCCCATTTGGTCCATGCCGATGTAATTTCTGTTTGCAATTGCAGTTCAAAATTTTGCTTTTCAATTTTAGACTGTTCCAAAATGGTTTGGGCGTACTTAATATTTCCTTTATTTTTATTCCATAAAGGAAGCGGAATACCAATATTCACATTAGCTTCTTTATTAAAAGCCCCACCTCGCTGATCATAACTGGCGCCTAGAGTAAGGTCTGGAACCGAAAGCGATTTTTGCCATTTTACATTCAATTCATTCGCATCAATTTCTTTTTGCTTGGCTAAATAATCTGGGCGATTTGCAATAGCTTGTTCTTCAAAGCTTTTAAGATCAAAATCGATTGTTTTTAAGTATTTATTCGAATCGTCTTTGCTTACAACTGGAATTACATTTTCAGTTTCATTCAAAAGCAATTTCAAATTAGCCTGTTCTTCGATATTGTTATTTATAACTTCTAGACGCTCATTTTTAAAATTCAGATATAACGACTGTAATCGAACAACATCTTTCAAAGGAATATTTCCTTTCTGAGCCTGAACAGAATAAGAGTTAATTAAATTTTCGATGTGAGCCAATTGCTTGTCGGTGTTTTCAAGATTCTTAGTATTATAATACACTGTATAGAAGCTTTTACGCAATTGCAGTTTTAAGGTACGCAAGACATCATTAAATTGTAATTCTGCCAATTGAGTATTGGTTTGAGCTAATTTAACCTCGTTACGTTTTTTTCCTCCAAGATAAATAAGCTGTTCGATGCCAAATGATTTTTGACCTTCTTTGCCAATATCAAAATACTTATCCCTTTCAGGATTATAAGCATTCAATTCGGCAGTTATCATTGGATTATCCCAAATACGAGCCTGAATAGTGAGCGCTTTTGCGGCATCAATGTTATATTGGGATGCCAGTAAAAATAGGTTTTTTTTCAAAAATTGACTTTCGCAGTCTTGGAGAGTAAGTGATTTTTGTGCTATTGCAACTTGATTTAAAAGTGCAAATAACAGCAATGCGAATAACTTTTTCATTGTATCATCTTTAAGTTGTACAAATATGCTATCAACAGGCTTTAAGAGAGCTTAAAATCTACCTTAAAAATAGCTTAAAATTGTTTACAAATTAAAAAATAACTGAAATAAATTCGTGTTAATATTTGGTATAGAGTAAGTTATGTTTGCTTTGTGCAATATAAGAATGCGCTGTACAATTCTTAAACCAAGCCCAAAACCAGAAGTCCCTTTTGAGTTGTGGCCACGCATAAAAGGCTGAAAAAGGTTCTTTTGTTCTTCTTCGTTTAAAGTTTCTCCGGTATTGGATACAGAAACGATTAGATGATAATGATCGGTGCTTATTTTTACTTTTGCCTGTTTATTGTCTGAATAGACACAAGCATTTTTTAAAATATTGGTTAAGGCTATTTCTAAAAGATTTTTGTTTCCTTTTATTTCTAAGGCAGTGTCAAGATTTTCGCTTTCTTCCATTTCAAAAAGAATAACAAAATCGGGGAATGCTTTGTTTATTTTTTCGATCGAAGAAAATAGAATTTCATCTATTCTCTGCACTTCATGATGATCTGCTTTTCTGTTATCAATTTTGGAAAGGATAAGCAGAGAATTGATTAATTCACTTAAATGATTGACATCAGCCAAAATTGAATTTAGGAATGACTTGTTTTTCTGTTGAAGCTCTGGTTCAGCCATAGCATTTTCTATCTGAGAAGTCATTCTAGATAGTGGTGTTCTCAATTCATGCGATGCGTGGGCAGTAAATTCTTTTTGTTTTTGATACGAAAGTTCGATACGATCCATCATGAAATTAAATTCATCCGCAATTAAATCAATTTCATTTTTAGTGCTTTTAGATTCAATTCTAGTATCGAGATTATTTTCGTTTATGTTTTTTATTTTCTGATGAAAAGCATGAAGCGGATTCATGGCTTTTCTAACCATAAATGAAGTTAACAGCCAGCAAACACAAGTAAAAAAGATGTATGATATAATTAAAGTATACCTCAAGAAAAGTAACTTTTTCTTGCCATAATCATCGGTGGCAGAAATTAAAGCATAAAAATCTTTGTCGTTCGTGTCATAGAAAACGCCATAAACTTCATAATCGCCCTGCTGTTTAAAGAAAGTTTTATTCTTTTTAAGGTATTTTAAATCATCAACAGACCAATTGATTTTGGCATCATCAATACTGCTATAAATCAGTTTATAATTAGAATCAAAAACCAAAGTCTTTTCATCATACAATTTGTTGATCGAATTTTGGTCTATTATTTTTAAAAGCTGATTATCGACTTGTTTTACATTAACCAATAGCTTGATGTTCGATAAAGCTTTGATTTCTAATCGATCCCGAAACTCTTCTTTTCGATAATTGGAATATAAAATGAATATCACTGTAGATGCCAGTCCAAAAAGGATGGTAAACAGTAAGCTTACTAAAAGTGATATCCTATTTTTTAATGTCATTCCTGATCGCTTAGATAATATCCGTAACCAACTTTGGTTCTTAGAAGTTTGACATCATGTTCTTTATCAATCTTTTTTCTTAAAAAATTAATGTAAACCTCAATAGTATTCTGATTGGTTTCTATATGATAATCCCAAAGTTTTTCTGCGATAAACTGTTTAGAAAGCACTTTTCCTTTAGCGTGTGCTAAAATCAGGATTAATTTGAATTCTTTCGGAGTAAGTTTAATTTCTTCACCTGCTCTAAAAACTTTCATATCTTCTTCAAAGATTTCTAAATCTTTAATGACGATTTTACTTTCTGTCTGTTGCGGAACTTCTTTTCTCCTTAATAAAGATTGGACTCTTGCATACAGTTCGTCAAAATGAAATGGTTTCACAAGATAGTCATCGGCACCATTATCAAAAGACGATAATTTATCTTCAATTTCGCTAAAAGCCGTTAGCATTATAATAGGTGTCTTTTTATCGGTTTCCCGAATGCCTTTACAAACATCAATTCCATTTATTCCAGGAACATTGATATCTAGAACAATTAAATCATATTCATACGGAAAGTATTTCTTCAAAAGCAAAGAACCATCATAATAAGGAACACACTCGAATTCTTTTGAAGTAAAGAATGCGGAAATTTCTTTTGATAAAGTAAAATCGTCTTCGAGCAGTAATATTTTCATGTTTGGCTTTATAATTTGTAAATCCGATTTAATAGCTCAAATCGGATTTACATTAAAAGTATATTATTTAAAATAAGAAAAAGTCTCGTTGTTCTCAATTTTCAGTAAAGATTCATAAATAAGCTGAATCACATTTTCAACATCGTCTCTATGAACCATTTCTACAGTAGTATGCATATATCGTAACGGAAGAGAAATCAAAGCAGATGGCACACCGCCATTGCTATACGCAAAAGCATCAGTATCTGTACCCGTTGCACGCGAAGTAGCATGTCTCTGAAACGGAATTTTTTTCTCCTCAGCAGTATCAACAATCAAATCGCGCAATTTATTCTGAATAGCGGGAGAGTAGCCAATAACAGGACCTTTACCCATTTTAAGGTCGCCTTCAACCTTTTTATCAATCATTGGAGTAGTGGTGTCGTGAGTAACATCAGTCACAATTGCTACATTTGGTTTTATGCGATGCGCAATCATTTCAGCTCCTCGCAGACCAATTTCTTCCTGAACAGAATTTACAATGTATAAACCAAACGGAAGTTTTTTGTTGTTTTCCTTTAATAATCGAGCAACTTCAGCAATCATGAAACCGCCCATTCTATTATCGATTGCACGACAAACAAACTTATTCTCGTTCAAAATCATAAATTCGTCAGGATATGTAATTACACATCCAACATGAACACCTAGCGCTTCAACTTGCTCTTTGGTTTCACATCCTAAATCAATAAAAATATTACTTAATTTAGGAATCTCTTCCTTGTCACGCAAACGGGTATGAATAGCGGGCCATCCAAAAACACCTTTCACAATTCCGTTCTTAGTATGAATGTTTACTCTTTTAGAAGGAGCAATCTGATGATCAGAACCCCCATTTCGTATTACATATATTAAACCGTCTTCTGTAATATAGTTTACATACCATGAAATTTCATCTGCATGTCCTTCAATTACAACTTTGTAAGGAGCATCTGGATTAATTACACCAACAGCCGTTCCATAAGTATCTGTAATAAAAGTGTCTACATAAGGTTTTAAATAATTCATCCAAAGTTTTTGTCCCTCACTTTCGTAACCTGTTGGAGAAGCGTTATTTAGGTAGCTTTCTAAAAATGCTATTGAAGTATCATTTAAGATAGATTTCGTACTCATAAAAATATTTTTTTGCTAAAATATAAATTTGGTATCAGAGTTGTGTATAAATATATAATTTTACATTTAAATTATGATTCAATGAGACTAACCACCTTTTTATTTATACTCTTAGTTTGTTTTTCTTCCAAAGCCCAAGTTACTCCTAAGGAAAACGAACAAATGGGATACATATTAACAGAGAAAGATTCTATTCTCGCTGACACTATTCAATTGCCAGAAATAATTATTTCAAAAGGGCAAAAGATGAGTCCAGAAGAAATGAAACAATTTCAGATTCTTCAAAACAGAGTATATAAAGTATATCCTTATGCTAAACTTGCTGCAGAACGATTAACTGCATTGAATAACGGAATGGCGCGTTTAAAAACCAGCCGAGAGAAAAAGAAGTATTTTAAGATTGTAGAAGATTATTTAAACAACGAATTTGAAGAAAGACTTAAAAAACTCTCTAGGAAGCAAGGGCAGATTTTAGTGAAATTGATTCATCGTCAAACAGGAATTACAACCTACGAGTTGATTAAAACTTTAAAAAGCGGATTCAAAGCCTTTGTGTCAAATACAACGGCCAATTTATTTGATATAAGTTTAAAAGAGGAGTATAAACCATACGATGTAAACGAAGACTACTTGATAGAAACAATCTTGGTTAGAGCATTTGAATCTGGCCGATTGGTAAATCAGAAACCAGCGAGTCCCGTAGATTATGAAGATCTATCGGAGAAGTGGCAACAAAAAGCAAAAGATTTAAATAAGAAGTAATTTTATATACATATATATTATAGTATAGCAACCCGACAGGTTTTTAAAACCTGTCGGGTTTTTTATTATGCACTATAATATATAGTGTCAGTCTGCCGGTCTGAGCGTAGCGAATCGCATCCGGTTTTGGAATTTTGAATTTAAAAGATTGGAATTTCAATATTAATTAGGAGCCTGATCCCGCTATCCGCTTCAATCTTTTTGGGCCGATGCCCGGCCCCAAAAGGATTTCTGCTCCTATCGGGGCTATGGGCATCGGCTTTCAGAAGAAGCTTTCGGCAGACGGGCCCCTTAAAAAGAATGGAAAATCGGCAGAAAGAAGGGGAAGGGCTGAAAATTTCCTAAAAACGGAAAGCTGCAGCCTGCAGAAAATGCCGAAAAAGCATGGTAAGGAAGAAAAATCCCACGCATATCCGAAAAATCATAAAATGTAAACCTGCCGTTATCAGTGCGTTAAGAAATAACTTGAAAAAAGATTTAAAAAAGCCGGTCAAAAGTATTGCAGAAGCGGAAAAAGGTTCTACTTTTGCACCCGCAACAGCGAAAAACGCTCTTAGACATTCCGCAGCATACGAATTGAAAACGGGAAGAAATTTCCAAAAAAAAGATTCGAAAAAGCTTGCGGGAAAAGAAAAAGCTTTTTACATTTGCACCCCGCAAAACACGGAAAGTTCCTTGAGATACTGGTGAGAAAAACGAAAAGATGAGGCGAAAATAAAGCTTCAAAAATTTTTTAAGTTTTTCTTGCAGGAAACAAAAAGAAGTTTTAGTTTTGCACCCGCTTTGAGATACAGGCGAAGACAGAAAAAGACACGTTCGTAGACATATTGAATTGACAGCCGTTTTGAAAGAGATTTCAAAACAAAATAGAATAAGAGTAATGGAATCGAGAGATTCGAAAAGAACCGACAGTAAAGGCATCGAATATATAATATTAAAATATACGATGAAGAGTTTGATCCTGGCTCAGGATGAACGCTAGCGGCAGGCTTAACACATGCAAGTCGAGGGGTAGAAGTCTTCGGGCTTTGAGACCGGCGCACGGGTGCGTAACGCGTATGCAATCTGCCTTCCACAGAGGGATAGCCCAGAGAAATTTGGATTAATACCTCATAGCATAGCCAAACCGCATGGTTTGGCTATTAAAGTCACAACGGTGGAAGATGAGCATGCGTCCCATTAGCTAGTTGGTAAGGTAACGGCTTACCAAGGCTACGATGGGTAGGGGTCCTGAGAGGGAGATCCCCCACACTGGTACTGAGACACGGACCAGACTCCTACGGGAGGCAGCAGTGAGGAATATTGGTCAATGGGCGCAAGCCTGAACCAGCCATGCCGCGTGCAGGATGACGGTCCTATGGATTGTAAACTGCTTTTGTACGGGAAGAAACACTCCTACGTGTAGGAGCTTGACGGTACCGTAAGAATAAGGATCGGCTAACTCCGTGCCAGCAGCCGCGGTAATACGGAGGATCCAAGCGTTATCCGGAATCATTGGGTTTAAAGGGTCCGTAGGCGGTCTTGTAAGTCAGTGGTGAAAGCCCATCGCTCAACGGTGGAACGGCCATTGATACTGCAGGACTTGAATTACTGGGAAGCAACTAGAATATGTAGTGTAGCGGTGAAATGCTTAGAGATTACATGGAATACCAATTGCGAAGGCAGGTTGCTACCAGTGGATTGACGCTGATGGACGAAAGCGTGGGTAGCGAACAGGATTAGATACCCTGGTAGTCCACGCCGTAAACGATGGATACTAGCTGTTGGGCGCAAGTTCAGTGGCTAAGCGAAAGTGATAAGTATCCCACCTGGGGAGTACGAACGCAAGTTTGAAACTCAAAGGAATTGACGGGGGCCCGCACAAGCGGTGGAGCATGTGGTTTAATTCGATGATACGCGAGGAACCTTACCAAGGCTTAAATGCAGACTGACCGATTTGGAAACAGATCTTTCGCAAGACAGTTTACAAGGTGCTGCATGGTTGTCGTCAGCTCGTGCCGTGAGGTGTCAGGTTAAGTCCTATAACGAGCGCAACCCCTGTTGTTAGTTGCCAGCGAGTCATGTCGGGAACTCTAACAAGACTGCCAGTGCAAACTGTGAGGAAGGTGGGGATGACGTCAAATCATCACGGCCCTTACGCCTTGGGCTACACACGTGCTACAATGGCCGGTACAGAGAGCAGCCACTGGGTGACCAGGAGCGAATCTATAAAGCCGGTCACAGTTCGGATCGGAGTCTGCAACTCGACTCCGTGAAGCTGGAATCGCTAGTAATCGGATATCAGCCATGATCCGGTGAATACGTTCCCGGGCCTTGTACACACCGCCCGTCAAGCCATGGAAGCTGGGGGTGCCTGAAGTCGGTGACCGCAAGGAGCTGCCTAGGGTAAAACTGGTAACTAGGGCTAAGTCGTAACAAGGTAGCCGTACCGGAAGGTGCGGCTGGAACACCTCCTTTCTAGAGCCCAAAGTGTTAGCCTCAGGGCACGCTTGGGAAATAAGATGCCGGACATTAGGTTCTGGATCTTGAAATTGCATTACTCTTGCTGTTAATTTAAAGAAATAAACTTTTAAGTAAAAAAAAACAGAGTCTCGTAGCTCAGCTGGTTAGAGTACTACACTGATAATGTAGGGGTCGGCAGTTCGAGTCTGCCCGGGACTACTTTTTAAGGCTTAAAGAGAAGGAAATTCTAGAGTTGAAGCGTTATGAATATTAATTCATAATTCATAATTCACAATTCATCATTAGATTTGGGGGATTAGCTCAGCTGGCTAGAGCGCCTGCCTTGCACGCAGGAGGTCAACGGTTCGACTCCGTTATTCTCCACAGTTCCGAAAGGAAAAAAGTTCATTGACATATTGAGATAAGAAAATAATAAGAAAGTAGAAAGCGTTTTTATTAGCAATAATAAAAACAAAACAAAACGGTCTTGTTTTAAGGAACAAGATTGGTGCAATAAGCAAAATAAGGGCGCATGGGGGATGCCTAGGCTCTCAGAGGCGATGAAGGACGTGATAAGCTGCGAAAAGCTGCGGGGACGGGCACACACCGATTGATCCGCAGATATCCGAATGGGGCAACCCGCTATATTGAAGATATAGCACACCGATAGGTGGGCAAACCCGCTGAACTGAAACATCTAAGTAGGCGGAGGAGAAGAAAACAAAAGTGATTCCGTAAGTAGTGGCGAGCGAACGCGGATTAGCCCAAACCAGGATTGTTACGGCATTGCTGGGGTTGTAGGACCGCGACATTTCTTGCATAAAGAATTAGAATCTGCTGGAAAGTAGAGCCATAGAGAGTGATAGCCTCGTATAAGTAATGAATGTAAAGGATAGCGGTATCCTGAGTAGGGCGGGGCACGTGAAACCCTGTCTGAATTTGGCGGGACCATCCGCTAAGGCTAAATACTCCTGAGAGACCGATAGTGAACCAGTACCGTGAGGGAAAGGTGAAAAGAACCGTGAATAACGGAGTGAAATAGATCCTGAAACCATGCGCTTACAAGCGGTCGGAGCCCCTTCGTGGGGTGACGGCGTGCCTTTTGCATAATGAGCCTACGAGTTAACGCTGCTGGCAAGGATAAGTGGTTAAGCCATGGATCCGCAGCGAAAGCGAGTCTGAATAGGGCGCTTTAGTCAGTAGTGTTAGACGCGAAACCGTGTGATCTACCCATGGGCAGGTTGAAGCTGTGGTAACACACAGTGGAGGACCGAACCGGTTGACGTTGAAAAGTCTTCGGATGACCTGTGGGTAGGGGTGAAAGGCCAATCAAACTCGGAAATAGCTCGTACTCCCCGAAATGCATTTAGGTGCAGCGCTGATAATAGTTATATAGAGGTAGAGCTACTGATTGGATGCGGGGGCTTCACCGCCTACCAATTCCTGACAAACTCCGAATGCTATATAATGTTTTACAGCAGTGAGGGCTTGGGTGCTAAGGTCCAAGTCCGAGAGGGAAAGAACCCAGACCATCAGCTAAGGTCCCCAAATATATGCTAAGTTGAAAGAACGAGGTTTGTCTGCCCAGACAGCTAGGATGTTGGCTTGGAAGCAGCCATTCATTTAAAGAGTGCGTAACAGCTCACTAGTCGAGCGGACGAGCATGGATAATAATCGGGCATAAGCATATTACCGAAGCTATGGATTTTGTGGCAACACAAAGTGGTAGGGGAGCATTCTGACAGGGCTGAAGGTGTATCGTAAGGTATGCTGGACCGGTCAGAAAAGAAAATGTAGGCATAAGTAACGATAATGCGGGCGAGAAACCCGCACACCGAAAAACTAAGGTTTCCACAGCTATGCTAATCAGCTGTGGGTTAGTCTGGACCTAAGGCGAACCCGAAAGGGACAGTCGATGGCCAACGGGTTAATATTCCCGTACTTCTTATTGCTGTGATGGGGTGACGGAGTGATGAAAGCGCCGCGAACTGACGGAATAGTTCGTTAAAGCACCTAGCTATAGGCTCTCTAGGCAAATCCGGAGAGTTTGGTGAAATGCGATAGTACTCGGAGTCTTCGGACAAAGAGATAGTGCGCCTAAGGGCTTCCAAGAAAAACCTCTAAACTTCAGGCAGTAAGAACCAGTACCGTAAACCGACACAGGTAGTTGAGGAGAGAATCCTAAGGTGCTCGAGAGATTCATGGCTAAGGAATTAGGCAAAATAGACCTGTAACTTCGGGAGAAAGGTCGCCCCGAGCAATCGGGGCCGCAGTGAAGAGGTCCAGGCGACTGTTTATCAAAAACACAGGGCTCTGCAAAATCGTAAGATGAAGTATAGGGCCTGACACCTGCCCGGTGCTGGAAGGTTAAGAGGAGATGTTATCTTCGGAGAAGCATTGAATTGAAGCCCCAGTAAACGGCGGCCGTAACTATAACGGTCCTAAGGTAGCGAAATTCCTTGTCGGGTAAGTTCCGACCTGCACGAATGGTGTAACGATCTGGACACTGTCTCAGCCATGAGCTCGGTGAAATTGTAGTAACGGTGAAGATGCCGTTTACCCGCAGTGGGACGAAAAGACCCTGTGCACCTTTACTATAGCTTAGTATTGACCTTGGATAAATGATGTGTAGGATAGGTTGGAGACTTTGAAGCGGCGTCGCCAGGCGCTGTGGAGTCATTGTTGAAATACAACCCTTTGTTTATCTGAGGCCTAACCCCGCGATGTGGGGGACAGTGCTTGGTGGGTAGTTTGACTGGGGTGGTCGCCTCCAAAAGAGTAACGGAGGCTTCTAAAGGTTCCCTCAGTACGCTTGGTAACCGTGCGTAGAGTGCAATGGCATAAGGGAGCTTGACTGAGAGACATACAGGTCGATCAGGTACGAAAGTAGAGCATAGTGATCCGGTGGTTCCGCATGGAAGGGCCATCGCTCAAAGGATAAAAGGTACGCCGGGGATAACAGGCTGATCTCCCCCAAGAGCTCATATCGACGGGGGGGTTTGGCACCTCGATGTCGGCTCGTCACATCCTGGGGCTGGAGAAGGTCCCAAGGGTTGGGCTGTTCGCCCATTAAAGTGGCACGCGAGCTGGGTTCAGAACGTCGTGAGACAGTTCGGTCTCTATCTACTGCGGGCGTTAGAAATTTGAGTGGATCTGATTCTAGTACGAGAGGACCGAATTGGACTAACCTCTAGTGTATCTGTTGTCCCGCCAGGGGCACCGCAGAGTAGCTACGTTGGGAAGGGATAAGCGCTGAAAGCATATAAGCGCGAAACCCACCACAAGATGAGATTTCTTTTAAGGATCGTGGAAGATGACCACGTTGATAGGCTACAGATGTAAAGGCAGTAATGTCACAGTCGAGTAGTACTAATAATCCGTAAGCTTATGCACACCCTTTTTCCCGAGCCAATGGCTCGGGAAGGAACTTTCTTAAATAAAGCTTATTTGTTTCTTTATCTCAGTATGTTAAAATATTGTTTAATTGATAATTAACAATTTACAATTGATAATTAATAATTAAAAGCTGCTTGCAGCGAATAGCCTTAAGGTGGTTATTGCGGCGGGGCTCACCTCTTCCCATCCCGAACAGAGAAGTTAAGCCCGCCTGCGCAGATGGTACTGCATCATTGTGGGAGAGTATGTCGTCGCCTTTCTTTTAAAAACCCTGTTTACATTAACGGGGTTTTTTATTCTAATCTTCACTTATAGAAATATAAGTGATAATGGTACCTTAGCTCAGATGGTAGAGCAATGGACTGAAAATCCATGTGTCCCTGGTTCGATCCCTGGAGGTACCACATAATGCTCGGATGGTGAAATTGGTAGACACGCTGGACTTAAAATCCAGTGAACAGCAATGTTCGTGCGGGTTCAAGTCCCGCTCTGAGTACTAAAACTTCAATTAGCTTTTGCTAATTGAAGTTTTTTTTTTGGATTAAATTGAGATCAGCCTCTAAATTTTATATTTTTACTTTGTTATTATAATATTTGTAAGCTATGCAAAATGTTTTTCTGAAAGAAGATTGTAATCAATTTGTAAATAGAGTGAATCAGCTTAAATCTGATTCTATGCCACTTTGGGGTAAGATGTCTGTTGACCAAATGTTAGCTCATTGCAACGTAACGTATGAAATGGTTTATGATAATATTCATCCTAAACCAAATGTTGTTATGAAACTTCTTTTAAAACTATTGGCTAAGAATAAAGTAGTAAGCGAATCTCCTTATCCAAGAAATCTTAGTACGGCTCCGCAATTTATTATTAAAGGGGATCGTGATTTTGAATTGGAGAAAAACAGATTGATTTCTTATATTCAAAAAACACAAGAATTAGGAGAAAAAGAATTTGATGGTAAAGAATCGCTTTCTTTTGGTGTATTGTCTTCTAAAGAATGGAATAATATGTTTGCAAAACATTTGGACCATCATTTTTCTCAATTTGGTGTTTAAAAACTTTTCATCGTTATGAAAACTTATATTAGTATCTTTTTTCTTCTTTTTGGGTTATCATGCAATGCTCAAAAACAAGAAGTTCAAAAATGCATTGAATCTTTTTTTGAAGGATTTCATCAACGAGACTCAACAAAGATTAAATTAGTTTGTGCAGATAAAATGATTTTGCAATCCATTAGCGAAAGCACTGTAAAAGGGAATAAATTGTCTAATGAAAGTGTAAAAGAATTTTATAAATCTATTGCTTCAATTCCTGTAAGCATGAAATTTCAGGAGAAGATTTTAAGCTATAATATTCAGATTGATGGAAGTATGGCACATGTTTGGACTCCATATGAATTTTATATCAATGATAAATTAAGTCATACAGGGGTGAATGCTTTTACATTATTTAAAGAAAAAGACTCTTGGAAGATTATTTATTTAATTGATACTAGAAGGAAGTAGTTAGATTACTTCTGTATTGTAATAAAGACAAATATCTGCTAAAAGACATTCAAGACATTTTGGTTTTGGTCTGCAGGTTTCTCTTCCTAAAAAAGAAATTGCCATTCCTATTTCCGACCAAATATTCTTAGGAAGAATTTGCATTAAATCTTTTTCTACCTTATTTCCATCTTTACTTTCTTTTATAATTCCGATTCTCGGCGCAACACGAATAACATGTAAGTCAGCAATAATTCCTTCTGCGGGTTTATTTGTTTCTCTTAGTATAACATTCGCAGATTTTCTTCCAACGCCTTTTAGCGCTGTCAAACCTGACATTGTTAAAGGAATATTTGCATCTTCTTTAATAGTTTTTGCTATATCTAGAATCCATTGTGCTTTTGTGGTATAATTTCGAACTTTAGTAATGTGTGATGTAAAAGTTTCTATATCTGTTTGCGATATACTTTTTAATGTTGGATATTTTTCGAATAATTTTGGGGCTATTGTATTTATATTGGCATCAGAATCTTGTGCAGAGAGAATAACCATCACTAATAATTGATAAGTATTTTGATATTCAAGCGGATGCTTCTTGCCTTTGTATTTTTTTAAAATAGGCTTCAATTTAGCTTCCCAATCTTCATCTTCACTAAATAGATTCATTTTACTAAAATTTAAGATATTGATAATTAGTTTTTTATATGAATAAATTTAAGCATTTTTAATAAAATCTAGAATCTTTTTAATAACATTCTGATTTCCTAAGATTTTTCGGTGCCCAAGTCCTTCAGTCAAAAACAAAGTACCATTTTTAAGGTTTTCATGAATATGTATTCCTGCTTTAACTGAAACTTCAGGATCGTCTTTATCATGCATAACCAAAACGGGGATTTCTACTTTCTGAGCAGCTTTATAAGCTGAAAAATCATCCATTTTAACTTGGTACATACTTTCAAAATAATCTCTTAGATGTATGCTAATTTCTTTCTTCAATCCTAATTTAAATATAAATTCATCTAAAATATCCTGAACTATATCACCACTTCCTATTATTACTGCTTTTTCTACTTTAAGTCCGTCTTTGATAGAGTTAAGGACAGACATTCCGCCTAAAGAATGCCCTATTGCAATTTCAAAAGGACCAAATTGTTTTTCTATTTCTAATATAGAAGCTATAAATTCAGACATTATTGTGGTCTTTCCTTTTGATTTTCCGTGAGCAGGCGCATCAAAACTAACTGTAGAATAGCCATTTGCTAGTAGTTCATCGGCAATCTTAAAAAGTTGAGTTCCCCTTCCAGACCAGCCGTGAACCAGTAATACTTTTCGTTGGCTTTTACCATATATATAAGTGACTACACTTTTGTCAATAGCAGGAACATAAACTAACTTTTGCTGACTTTTTGAATTCATTTCCAACTCGCGTTTTGGAACTTTGTGCTTTATTGGACTTGTAAAAATCTTTGCCGCAAACTTTGTTACTAATTTTGTTGATATAAAAGCACAAATTTTCGCAGAAATTATAATAATCTTCGGAATTTTTAACGATTTAGTAGGATTAATTGCCTTTTTTGCCATTTCAATAAAACTGATTTAAAAGAAGGATTTTGCTTGTTTTTTTGCTAAATTTAAAAAGCATAAAAATAGCATTTAAATGATTGCTTCTTATCTATAATCATAAATTAATTTCTTGAATGGAAATATTTCATATTAGTGCAGAATGTTATCCTGTGGCGAAGGTTGGAGGCTTGGGAGATGTAGTTGGTGCATTGCCTAAATATCAGCAATCTGCAGGACATGATGTTAGAGTTGTAATTCCTTGTTATGACACAAAGTTTAGACGTGAAAATGATTTTGAATGTGTTCATTGGGGAACAGTTAAATTAGGAAATTTTCATTTTCCGTTTAGCGTCTTAAAGGAAACTACTGATAAATTAGGATATGAACTGTACCTAATAGAAATTGATGAATTATTTAATCGTCCGAATGTTTATGGGTACGAAGATGATATAGAAAGATTTTTATCATTTCAAATTGCAACACTCGATTGGATTATAGCACGAAATAAAATTCCAGATGTTATTAACTGCCATGATCATCATACAGGAGTTATTCCGTTTTTGCTTCAGTTTGCTTATAAATATGAGAATTTAAAAGATGTGAAAACTGTCATAACAATTCATAATGGTTTGTATCAAGGATGGTTTGGTTTTGATAAGCTATATTATCTGCCAGAATTTGATTTGAGACATGTTGGATTTTTAGAATGGAACAATTCGATAAACTCTTTGGCGGTAGGTATCAAATGTGCGAACGCGGTAACTACCGTTTCTCCAAGTTATTTAAATGAAATTAATATTTCTGCCAATGGTTTAGAATCTCTTTTTAATTCTGTACGAAACAAATCAAAAGGAATTTTAAACGGAATTGACATTGAAGTTTGGAATCCGTTGAAAGATCAAATGATTGCAGAAAATTATTCGATTGAAGATTTTGAAGTAGGAAAAAAGAAAAATAAAGAAAAACTGTGTGAAGAGTTTGATTTAGACCCTTCAAAGCCACTGTTTAGCTTTATTGGAAGATTGTTTGAAGAAAAAGGAGGCGATTTGCTTCCGCATGCTTCTGCTTTGGCTTTGTCAGAACATTTCGAAGAAATTAATATTCTGGTTCTGGGTTCTGGTAATGCAACAATTGAGTCACAACTGACTCACCTTCGAAATGATTACAAAGGAGATTACAATGTTTTTATAGGTTATAATGAAGAATTAGCACATTTGATTTATGCGGGTTCAGATTATATTCTAATGCCATCAAGAGTTGAACCTTGTGGATTGAATCAGATGTATGCGATGAGATACGGAACAATTCCGATTGTTAGAAGAACTGGAGGATTGAGAGATACGGTTATTGATTTTGGAGATGAAGGAAACGGAGTTTGTCATGATCAAGCTTCTGTGGCTGACATATGCTATTCAATAAATCGTGCGGTTAGGTTGTATGAGGATAAAATAAATTTCAATAAAGTTTTAAAAAGAGGAATGTCAGCAGATCATTCCTGGGAGAGAGTTTGCCAAGAATATATCGAAATATACAACTTAATAATTCAGCAAGATGAAATTTAAAAAGAAAAATGTAGTCGCCATTATTTTAGGAGGTGGACAAGGTTCACGTTTATTTCCATTGACAGAAACAAGATCAAAACCAGCGGTTCCGATTGGTGGAAAGTATCGTTTGGTTGATATCCCGATTTCGAATTGTATCAATTCTGATATTTTTAAAATATTTGTTTTGACACAATTCAATTCTGCGTCTCTAAACGCTCACATTAAAAACACTTTTAATTTTAGTATTTTCAGCCAGTCTTTTGTTGATATATTGGCAGCTGAACAAACTCCAGATAATCCAACTTGGTTTCAAGGAACGGCTGATGCTGTAAGGCAATGTATGTCGCATTTTTTAAAACACGATTTCGATCACGCTTTAATTCTTTCGGGGGATCAATTGTATCAAATGGATTTTAATGAAATGCTGGAAGCGCATATTGCTGCTGATGCTGAAATTTCTATTGCAACTTTACCTGTAAATGCAAAAGATGCGCCAGAATTTGGAATTCTTAAAACAGATCATGAAAATAATATCCATGCGTTTATAGAAAAACCTCATGCTTCTTTATTGCCTGAATGGGAATCTGAAGTGAGTGAGCAAATGCAGGAAAAAGGCAAAAAATATTTGGCTTCGATGGGGATTTATATTTTCAATAAGTCATTGCTGGAAGAATTGATGGCTGATCAAGAAACGAAAGATTTTGGTAAAGAAATTATTCCGCAATCTGTTGGAAAACATAAAATATTAAGTTATCAATATGAAGGATATTGGACTGATATCGGAAATATTGAATCGTTTTTTGAAGCCAATATTGGATTAACTGCAGATATTCCGGAGTTTAATTTATTTGATAATGAGAATAAAATTTTTACAAGACCGAGATTACTGCCACCATCTAAATTTAGAAATTCAATTATCAATCAATCTTTAATTTCTGAAGGCTGTATAATCAATGCCAAAGAAATCAAAAGTTCGGTTATTGGAATTCGCTCAAGAATTGGAGAAGGAACCGTTTTAGAGAACTGCTACGTTATGGGTAATGATTTCTATCAAGATCTTGATGAAATGAACCATGAAAGCAGTATTAATAAAATTCATGTTGGAATTGGCGAAAACTGCTTTATAAATAACGCTTTGATTGATAAAAATGTCCGTATTGGAAACAATGTTCATATTAGCGGAGGCAAACATTTGGACAATTTTACGAATGAATTGTACAGCATAAAAGACGGTATTGTTGTTATTAAAAAAGGAGTGACGCTTTCAGATAATTTTAGAATTGAATAAAACCTGAAAAAACAATATTAAAATTCCAAATTCCAAAATCCGAATTCCAAATTCCAATCGCCATAAAAACCAAATATGACAAAAGTAATCGCACATTCTCTTTTTACTGATTTTGATATAGATTTATTCAAAGCGGGTAAACACTTCAGATTATATGAAAAATTAGGAGCTCATTTAACTGAGGTGAACGGAGTTAAAGGCGTTTATTTTGCTGTTTGGGCTCCAACGGCTCAATCTGTTTCTGTAGTTGGCGATTTCAATTATTGGACACAGGACGAACATAATTTAAATGTACGCTGGGATTCTTCGGGAATTTGGGAAGGATTTATTCCTGATATTTCGAAAGGAGCGCTTTATAAGTATAAAATTCAATCCAATATCAATGGCGTAATTACGGAAAAGGTCGATCCCTTTGCTCGTTATTGCGAAAAACCTCCTCACACAGCCTCTGTAGTTTGGGATTTGGATTATAAGTGGAAAGATCAAAATTGGATGCAGAATCGTCAGGAATATAATGCATTAGACAAGCCATATTCAGTTTATGAAGTGCATTTGGGATCTTGGAAAAGAGCAGAACATAATCGGTTTTTGACTTATTTGGAACTTGCAGATGATTTAGTCAAATATGTAAAAGAAACTGGTTTTACACATGTTGAGTTCATGCCTATTATGGAATATCCGTATGATCCTTCTTGGGGATATCAATTAACGGGTTATTTTGCACCGACTTCACGCTTTGGCAAACCACAGGATTTTATGGTTTTGGTGGATCGATTGCATCAGGAAGGAATTGGAGTAATTTTAGATTGGGTTCCGTCTCATTTTCCAGATGACGCGCACGGTTTAGGTTTTTTTGATGGATCTCATTTGTATGAACATCCTGATCGAAGAAAAGGATATCATCCAGATTGGAAAAGTTTAGTTTTTAATTATGGAAGAAATGAAGTTCGAGCTTTCTTAATAAGCAATGCTGTTTTTTGGCTTCAAAATTATCATATAGACGGACTTCGAGTCGATGCTGTAGCGTCTATGCTTTATTTGGATTATTCTAGAAAAGATGGCGAATGGGAAGCTAATATTTTTGGAGGAAGAGAAAATTTGGACTCAATTAGTTTTCTTAAAGAATTTAATGAGGTAATTTATTCTAATTTTGATGGAGTTCAGACTATTGCAGAAGAAAGTACTTCGTTTCCTATGGTTTCAAGACCGACTTCTGTAGGTGGTTTAGGTTTTGGGATGAAATGGATGATGGGGTGGATGCACGACACTCTTAAATATTTTCAAAAAGAGACGGTCTATAGAAAATACCATCAGAACGAATTGACTTTTTCGATGACTTATGCCTTTACTGAGAATTTCATGCTTCCGTTTTCGCATGACGAAGTGGTGTATGGTAAAAATTCGCTTATTTATAAAATGCCTGGCGATGAATGGCAGCGTTTTGCAAATTTGAGACTTTTGTACGGCTATATGTTTACGCATCCAGGAACGAAACTCTTGTTTATGGGAGCCGAATTTGGTCAAACTTCTGAATGGAATTTTGAACAAAGTTTAGACTGGCATTTGCTGCAATATGACTTTCATTCTGGAATAAAAAGATTGATTACAGATTTGAATCAATTGTATAAGTCTCAACCCGCCTTGTATGAAAAGCAATTTAGAGGTGATGGTTTTGAATGGATTAATTATTCAGATCATCAAAATGCGATTTTATCTTACATCCGAAAAGGGAATAATCCTGATGAGAATTTAATTGTGGTCTGTAATTTTACTCAGGTCGTTAGAGAGAATTACAGAATAGGAATTCCTAAAAAAGGAAAATTGCAAGAGATTTTTAATAGTGATGCTGTAATTTATGGTGGAGGCGGTGTCGGAAATTCTAAAGCATTAAAAATTGAAACAATCGCTTATGATGGAAGAGATTTTTCTGTAGCATTAATTTTACCGCCTTTAAGTGTTACTGTATATTCTTTGATTGAATAAAAAATCTTGAAGTGAGATTTTGTCATTATATCGTTTCAAAATTATCAAATTGCTGATTTTTTGATTTGTAATTTGAAACTCATTCAGAAAAATCGTTTTCGTTAATAAACCTTTTATTCATAGGGTGTTACGAACTTTTTTTGTATGTTTGAATAGGAGGAAAATGTTAAATTAATTCATTCGAGATATGATTACAAACACATCATTAGAATACAAAGGCGATTTATACCCATCAAAAATTGTCTCTTATGAACATGAAGGAGATTCTATTTTCTTTAACACGGATAACAAAGTAATTTTAAAAGTTACTATTCTTCGTGATAGTTTAATCCGATTTCGTTTTACTACAAAAGGTTATTTCAGTAACGACTTCTCATACGCTATTGATAAAACGCAGCTTCACGGTTATAATTTTTTGGAACTGACTGAGGAAGAAACGTATTTCCAGATTAGAACAAGCAAAGTAAAATGTAAAATCCAAAAAGCAGATCTTCGTCTCTCCATTTATGATTTAAACGATTTTTTAATTCTAGAAGATGAGCTTGGTTTTCATTGGGAAGAAAGCTACGAATATGGCGGAAATATTGTAAAAATGAGCAAATACTCTAAAGATGGTGAATGTTATTACGGTCTTGGAGATAAAGCTACTCAAATGAATCTTAAGGGCAAGAGGGTAGAAAATTTTGCTACAGATCAATATGCTTACCAAAAAGATCAGGAACCTTTATATAAAGTTGTTCCGTTTTACATTGGCTTACATAACAAACAGTCGTACGGAATATTTTTTGACAATACTTTTAGAACTTTCTTCGATTTTTGTCAGGAAAGAAGAAACATTACCAGTTTTTGGGCAGAAGGTGGCGAAATGAACTATTATTTCATTTACGGGCCTCAAATGCAAGATGTTGTAACGACTTATACCGATTTAACAGGAAAACCAGAATTGCCGCCACTTTGGGTTTTAGGCTATCATCAATGCAAATGGAGTTATTATCCGGAAAGCAAAGTAAAGGAAATCACTTCAAAATTCAGGGAACTTCAAATTCCGTGTGATGCCATTTATTTGGATATTGATTATATGGATGGTTTTCGATGTTTTACTTGGAATAAAAACTATTTTCCAGATCCAAAAAAAATGGTTGCTGAATTAGCCGAGGATGGTTTTAAAACAGTTGTAATCATAGATCCAGGAATTAAAATTGATAAAGATTACTGGGTTTACAAAGAAGCTTTAGAAAAAGATTATTTCTGTAAAAGAGCCGATGGCCCTTATATGAAAGGAAAAGTCTGGCCAGGCGAATGCAATTTTCCTGATTATACAAATCCTGCAGTTAGAGAATGGTGGGCTGGTTTATTTAAAGAATTAGTTTCAGAAATTGGCGTAAAAGGAGTTTGGAATGATATGAATGAACCTGCAGTAATGGAAGTTCCAAATAAAACATTTCCGATGGATGTTCGCCACTTTTACGATGGAAATCCTTGCAGTCATAGAAAGGCACATAATATTTATGGAACTCAGATGGCAAGGGCGACTTATCATGGTGTAAAACGATTTGCTTATCCGAAACGTCCATTTGTCATTACAAGATCGGCTTATTCTGGAGCGCAGCGATATACTTCTTCTTGGACAGGAGATAATGTGGCGACTTGGGAGCATTTATGGATTGCAAATATACAAGTGCAGAGAATGTCTATTTCTGGAATGGGATTCACAGGTTCTGACATTGGAGGATTTGCAGAACAGCCTTCTGGAGAGTTATATGCACGTTGGATTCAGTTAGGCGTTTTTCATCCGTTTTGTAGAACACACTCTTCTGGAGATCATGGAAATCAAGAACCTTGGTCATTTGACGAGGAAGTAATTAATATCACTAGAAAATTTGTGAGCCTTCGTTATCAACTATTACCTTATTTATATACCATGTTTTGGCAATATATTGAAGAAGGAGTTCCGATGTTAAAACCATTAGTTTACTTTGATCAGGACGATACGCAGACCCATTATCGAAACGATGAATTTATCTTTGGAAATCAAATTTTAGTATGTCCAATACTTGAACCTAACGCTGTAGGTAGACGTATGTATATTCCTAGAGGAGAATGGTATAACTACTGGACAAATGAGCTTTTTATGGGAGGAAGAGAAATCTGGATTGATAGTAAATTTGATGAAATTCCGGTTTTTGTAAAAGCTGGTGCCATTATTCCTAAGTATCCAGTTCAGCAATTTGTTGGCGAATTAGAATTTGATGAACTGACACTTGATGTTTACTATAAAAATGGTAAAGAGCAATCGGCAGTTTATGAAGATGCCCAAGACGGTTATGATTATAAAAAAGGGCGTTACAGCTATTTGTCACTAAGAAATATAGGAAAAGAAAAAGAGCTTATTATTCAGCTTCACAAAGAAGGGAAATACGAAACACCTTATTCTAAATATAAAATCAATTTAATTGGACTTCCATTTAAAGTTACAGAAATTGAAATTGACAATGAAAAAATTGAGTTTGACAAAATTAATTTTGATTTAAATCATTTCTTGATTGTTGATAAAGAGTTCAATGAACTTCATATTGTTGGCGAATAGTCAAATTTTGATAACTTTTTGATTTATCGTATAAAACATTTTATCTTTTTTAATCGTATTTTTGTTATAAAAATAGCTCGAATTATGAAAAAATATGTGTTTTTAGGGGTTTTTGGAGCACTTATGATGGGTTGTGCAACAAATCCAATTACAGGGAAACAAAACTTGAATTTTGTTTCGAATAGCGAATTGTTTCCATCTTCTTTTCAGCAATACAGCCAGTTTTTAACTGAGAATAAAGTTATTACGGGAACAGCAGATGCAAAACTTGTGGAAACAGTAGGGTTTAAGATCAAGGCAGCTGCAGAAAAATATTTAAATTATTTAGGTCAGACGCAATACTTAAAAGATTATCGCTGGGAGTATAAATTGGTCGATAATAAGGAAGTAAATGCTTGGTGTCTTCCTGGTGGTAAAATTGTAGTGTATTCTGGAATTTTGCCAATTACGCAAAATGAATCTGGTTTGGCAACGGTAATGGGGCATGAAGTTTCTCATGCTTTAGCAAATCACGGTGCGCAAAGAATGTCTGCAGCACAATTGCAACAAATTGGCGGAGCAGCACTAGGAGCAGCAACAAGCGGAAAATCTGAAGCAACACAGCAGATATTTGCACAAGCTTACGGAATTGGTTCTGAGGTTGGAGTTATGCTCCCATTCAGCAGAAGCAATGAAAGTGAAGCTGACAAGATTGGTTTGACTTTGATGGCAATTGCAGGTTACAATCCAGATGATGCTGTTGCTTTCTGGAGCAGAATGGCGGCTAAATCTGGAGGGGCTTCTACACCTGAATTTATGAGTACGCACCCTTCTGATGCTACAAGGATTGCTAATATTAAAGCCTTAATTCCAGAAGCAAAAGCTATTGCGCTTAAAGTTGGAACGATAAAATAATGCATAAAAAATATATTTAAAAGCTATTCTTTAGAGTAGCTTTTTTTGTTTTAGTACACTTCATGATTTAATAATGTATGATTTGAATAAATTCTATTTGTTTATCGTAAAAAATGGATAAATTCGTAGCCTATTAACAAAACCATTTCTATGAAAAACCTACAAAAAGGAGATAAGAAGCTTTTAAATGCTTGGGCATTTTATGACTGGGCCAATTCAGTTTATACTTTGACGATTGCTTCTGCTGTGTTTCCAATTTTTTATGAAGCTTTATTCAGTGATCGTGATCATTATATCGATGTTTTTGGAATGCATCTTAAAAACTCTGCCTTAATTAGTTTTATTACCGCTGCGGCGTTTTTAGTAGTTTCTTTTATTTCTCCTTTATTGTCTGGAATTGCCGATTATGTGGGGAATAAAAAATCATTTATGAAGTTTTTCTGTTACATGGGAGCTTTATCATGCATGGGATTATATTGGTTTGATCTTGAAAATATTTATGTCGGATTAGCATTCTATTTCCTTGGATTATTAGGGTACTGGGGAAGTTTGGTTTTTTATAATTCATACTTGCCAGATATTGCTTTTGAAGAACAGCAAGACAGAATAAGTGCAAAAGGGTATTCTTTAGGATATATAGGAAGTGTTATTTTGTTAATCATCAATTTAGCAATGATAATGAAACCAAAAATCTTCGGAATATCAGGCACTGAAGGGGAAGCTGCAATGAAAGCAATGCGCTATTCTTTTGTAATGGTTGGAGTTTGGTGGATTTTATTCAGCCAATACACTTATTATTATTTGCCAAAAGGAAGTAAAGAAACAGGGCAGAAATTAACAAAATCTGTTGTGTTTAACGGTTTTAAAGAGTTAAGAAAGGTTTGGGGTTTACTGCAGGAGAATATTCCATTAAAACGTTATTTAGGAGGTTTTTTTGTTTCTAGTATGGCTGTTCAGACTGTAATGCTTGTAGCAACTTATTTTGGAGCTCAAGAAATTCAATGGGAAACAAAAGAGCAAAGTACGATTGGTTTGATTATTTGTATTTTAATAATTCAATTAGTAGCTGTTGTGGGTGCGGTTTTAACTTCAAGAGCTTCTGAAAAGTTTGGCAACGTTCCAACTTTGATTTTTATCAACGCGATTTGGGCAGTTTTCTGTGCTTTAGCCTACTTTATAACATTGCCAACGCATTTTTATGTAATGGCAACAGTTGCTGGGTTTGTTATGGGAGGAATTCAAGCATTATCTCGTTCGACATATTCAAAATTATTGCCTGAAACAGAAGATACGGCATCATTTTTTAGTTTTTATGATGTAGCAGAAAAAATCGGAATCGTAATCGGAATGTGTGTTTACGGAATCATTGATCAGATTACAGGCAGCCCACGTGCGGCGATTGTAATTTTAGCAATATTCTTTGTAACGTCAATTTTCCTTTTAAGAAGAGTACATAGAAAAGACGTTTCAAATTAATGAAACGCCTTTTGTGATAACAAATATCACGAATTGCAATTGATTGTTTGATTGATGATTATTTTGTAATTCGTGATATTTTTTTAGAAAATTAACCTTTTGTAATAGTTCCAGATCCAGAAACTTTTACATCTCTTTTTTCTGGATTTCCTATATATTTTATATTTCCAGAACCTGCAACTCTAGCGGTTATGCTTTCGGCACAAGTTACTTTACTATTTCCTGATCCAGAAACATTTGCTTCTACAACTTTAGATTTTAAGCTCGAAGCGTCAATGTCACCAGAACCAGAAAGTTTGGTTGTAAGTTTGTCTGCAGTTCCTTTCAAATTAATATTTCCAGATCCGCTTACATGTAATTCTAAGTTATTTGTGTCAACTGGCAGATTAAAATTTCCTGAACCAGACAATTTTACTGCAAGATTATCATTTTTAATTACATCTTTTGACTTAATATCTCCTGAACCAGCTAAACTTAATTCTGAAATTTTCTCAAAAGGAACTGTAACTTGAATTTTACCTGCACTTGTACGTATTTGAGTTCCTTTTTCCACATAAATTTTTAGTGAATTATCTTCAACTTCAACTTTGATAACAGCCAATAAATTTTCTTCTCCTTTAAGGGTAATTTTTCCCTCTTTTCCAGACACTAAATCCACATCAAAAGAACCTGCTATTTTAATGCCGTCGTAATCTCCAGTAGATCTTGTTTCGGTAACTACTTTTCCATTACCTTGTACTTTGTTTTGTGCACTAACTATGCTATTTGTAAAAAATGCAGCTAGCGCGAATAGTAAAATTGACTTTTTCATTGTTTTGATTTTTAGATGATTAATTTTTTGTTAGTGAAATATTTCCATAGTTCGAATTGATATTGATTTTATTCTGGCCTTTTTTCTTGTAAAATCCTGCGATTCTTTTGCTGTTGCTTTTGACTTCAGAAACAGAAACTTCTAAAGAATTGTCATGTTTGATATTTGAATATTTTGCTGAAATATCAAAATCAAAAGCGTAGTTTGGAACATAACCGATTGTAATGTCTGTATATCCTGAGTTTATGCTAATATTTCCAGCTTTTTCAGTCACAGTTCCGATACTGATTTTACTGTAATTGGTATCATAGCTAAAGTTACTTGATACTTCTCCAATAATAAAAGTCATGTAATTTCCAGAACCACTTAAAGAATTGATTTTTTGAAATTTAAACGTGCCATAATTACAGTCAGCTTTAATATTTTGACCGTCATTTAGATTGACATCTGTATAGTTTGCATTGATATTAAGATTTCCAGAATCATTAATTTTCAACCCAGAATATCTAGCGTCGATATTTCCTCCTTTTATGTAATCAATACTTGAATTTTGGCAGTATTGAATTGATACTTGATTATTAGTTCCGCTTAATTTTCCTAAAGTAACTTTGCCATATTTACACTCAATATCTGTAGAAGATTCTGCACTCGGAATCGAAATATTTCCATATTTATTAGCTAGTTTAATTGTTCCGTTTTTTGGAATTTTAATCACATAGTTGATTTCAAAACTATTATTACTTCCTTTACTCTTAACATTAGAACTTCCTAGCGATGTTACAGCTGTCACCAAACTTTTAAGAGCAGTGATATTTACATCAATGTTGTTCAAGCGTTCATTTACCCAATTTTCGTTCGGACCATTAACTTTTATTGTAATGTCAAGATCAATTTTATCTTCATCCCAAGTAGTTACAGTGATGCTTCCGTATTTGTTGTCAATATCGATTCCAGCGTTCGAATTTACGATATAGGTTTTTTTAATGTTTTTTTGTTTCGTTATATAAGTGTCATCATTTGAAAATCCTAAGAAAGGAATCAAAAGAAGTAAGATTAGTAAATTATAGTGTTTTTTCATTAGAGGTGTTTTTTAGTTTTTCATTGTCTTCAATTCTTTTCAAAACGGTTTGTAAGAAAGAAATACGCGTTTGGAGATTGCTGATCATTGCATAAATAATCTGTTTGTTTTCTCCATTTTTTTGCAATTCATTGATGATTTTTTGATAATCAGCATCGAAAGTTTTCATCTGTTTCATTGCATCATCAATAATCTGCTGATTTTCTGGCGAATTTTTCTCTTTCAGCTTAACCAGTTCATTATCAATTAGAATATTAAAAATAGAATCGGTACGTTTAGTTTCTTTAGAAGCAAATTTGAATTCTTTTGGTTTTTCATTTTTATAAAAAAGAGATATTCCAAGCATCAATACAATCGAAGCGGCAATAGCAGTTACGAACCAATATCGTTTCTTAGGCTCTTTTTTGTTTAGTTTTTGAAGAAAATCCATCTGATGATCCGGATTTAACTCCTGAATATCCCATTGGTTTTCAAATCTGTTAAATAATTCTTCTAAGTTGTCTTTTTCATTTTTCATAATTCCAATTCATTTTATATCTCTTCCAAATTTTTTCTCAAACTATCTTTGGCTCTGCTCAAAGTCGTTCTGCAATTTGCGTATGTGATGTTTAAAATTTCGCAGATCTCTTCTTGATCATAACCTTCTATATAAAAAAGTGTCAGCACCATTCTGTAATTATCTTTCAGCTGCAGAATAGTATCTAAAACCTGTTTTACTTTTAGAGAGTTTAAGTCAATGTTTTCAGAAATAATTCCGTCGTTTTCTTCGATTTTATAAAGCTGTTTACTTAAGTCTTCTACGTGAAATGAGTTGTTTTTCTTGTAAAAATCGATGCTATAATTGATGATTATTTTTTTTAACCATGCTCCAAAAGCCACTTCTTGTTTATAGTCATTGATTTTTGTAAAAGCCTTTAAGAAACCTTCCTGCATGACGTCGTGTGCAAAATGTTCATCTTTTACAATACGAAAAGCCACGTTATACATCGCCTTACAATAGCGATTGTATATTTCAAATTGCGCTTTTTGATTATTGCTTTTGCAAAGCGCAATCAGTTCTTCGATATTTTGGTTGTTTATACTCAAGTAGTGGCTTTTGGTTTTTAGTAATGACTTTACTTTTTTTTGTTTGTTACACTTTTATAAAATTAATTTTATTTTTTTTTAATTTCATTAGTCAGAAAATGAAAATATAATTTTTAGAACTGACTTCTTTTGCTTTTGGCATAATGATTGTCTATTTTTATGCCCTATCTTGTAATTGAAAATCGAAACACGTTTTCAGTAAAAACTTCAATAAGCAATACTCTTTTTACAGATAGCATAACAATTTTAATGACAAAAAGACTTATATTTTATTATGTCAAACCATAAAATACTTACTATTGACAATCTGTCACTTCAAGAATTTGACTCAGAGGCAGAATTAATTCCATTGTTGACGCCAGAAGACGAGGAGGAAATGAATAATGAAGAACTTCCTGTTTCACTTCCAATTCTACCTTTACGTAATACTGTATTGTTTCCAGGAGTTGTTATTCCAATTTCTGCTGGAAGAGATAAGTCTATCAAACTAATTAATGATGCTAATGCTGGTGGTAAAATCATTGGAGTTGTATCTCAAATTAACGAAGAAGACGAAGATCCATCAAAAGATGATATTCATAAAGTAGGAACTGTAGCGCGTATTTTGCGTGTGCTTAAAATGCCTGACGGAAACGTTACGATTATTCTTCAAGGTAAAAAACGCTTCGAAATTGACGAAGTTGTTGCTGAAGAGCCTTATATGACAGCAACAATTAAAGAAGTTGCCGAAGACCGTCCAGATGAAAATGATACTGAGTTTACAGCGATTTTAGATTCAGTAAAAGAATTGGCAATTCAAATTATAAAAGAAAGTCCAAATATTCCTTCTGAAGCTACTTTTGCGATTAAAAATATTGAAAGCCAGTCATTTTTAATCAACTTCGTTTCTTCTAACATGAATTTATCTGTAAAAGAAAAACAAGGTCTTTTATCGATAAATGGATTAAAAGAACGCGCTTTGGAGACTTTGCGTTATATGAATGTTGAACTTCAAAAATTAGAATTGAAGAATGACATTCAGTCAAAAGTTCGTTTTGATTTAGATCAGCAGCAAAGAGAATATTTCCTTCACCAGCAAATGAAAACCATTCAGGAAGAATTGGGTGGTGTTTCTCAGGAAGAGGAAATGGACGAAATGGGGCAGAAGGCGAAAACTAAAAAATGGGATGAGAAAACTCAGAAACATTTTGAAAAGGAATTGTCTAAAATGCGTCGTATGAATCCGCAATCTCCTGATTTTGGAATTCAAAGAAATTACTTAGAGTTGTTTTTAGAATTGCCTTGGGGCGAATATTCTAAAGATAAATTCGATTTAAAGCATGCACAAAAAGTTTTAGATAAAGATCATTTTGGACTTGATGAAGTTAAGAAAAGAATGATTGAGCATTTGGCAGTTTTGAAATTGCGAAATGACATGAAATCACCAATTATATGTTTAACTGGGCCTCCAGGAGTTGGTAAAACTTCTATTGGGCGTTCTGTGGCAGAAGCATTAGGCCGTGAATATGTTCGTATTTCTTTAGGAGGTTTACGTGATGAAGCGGAAATTCGCGGTCATAGAAAAACGTATATCGGAGCGATGCCAGGACGTATCATTCAGAGCTTGAAAAAGGCAGGAACATCAAATCCTGTGTTTATCCTAGATGAGATTGATAAACTTTCAAACGGAAATAGTGGTGATCCATCTTCTGCTTTATTAGAGGTTTTAGATCCAGAGCAAAACAATGCTTTCTACGATAACTTCCTTGAAATGGGGTATGATTTATCTAAAGTAATGTTTATTGCGACTTCAAATAATATGTCAGCGATTCAGCCTGCTTTACGTGACAGAATGGAAGTGATTAAAATGTCAGGTTATACCATTGAAGAAAAAGTTGAAATTGCTAAAAGACATTTATTTACGAAACAACTGGAAGCTCACGGTTTAACTGCAAAAGATTTGACTATTGGCAAAAAACAATTAGAAAAAATCATTGAAGGTTATACAAGAGAATCTGGTGTTCGTAACTTAGAAACTAAGATTGCTCAAGTTATCAGAAATGCAGCAAAATCTGTTGCAATGGAAGAAGAGTACAACAAAAAAGTTACAGATGAAGATGTTGTAGCAATTTTAGGGGTACCAAGATTAGAGCGTGATAAATACGAAAACAATGATGTTGCTGGTGTGGTAACTGGTTTAGCTTGGACAAGTGTTGGAGGAGATATTCTGTTTATTGAATCTTTGATTTCTGAAGGAAAAGGTTCGTTGACTATTACAGGAAATCTTGGAACTGTAATGAAAGAATCTGCTACAATTGCTTTAGAATACATAAAAGCAAACGCTAAGAAATTGGGCATTAGTACAGAATTATTTCAAAAATATAACATTCACTTACACGTGCCAGAAGGAGCAACTCCAAAGGATGGGCCAAGTGCTGGTATTGCAATGCTTACTTCATTGGTTTCTCTTTTAACTCAGAGAAAAGTGAAGAAAAGTCTGGCGATGACAGGAGAAATCACTTTACGAGGAAAAGTACTTCCAGTTGGCGGAATCAAAGAGAAAATCTTAGCTGCCAAAAGAGCTGGGATTAAAGAAATTATTCTTTGCCACGAAAACAAAAGTGATATTGATGAAATAAAAGCTGAATACTTAGAAGGTCTTTCTTTTCATTATGTAAAAGAAATGAGTGAAGTTCTAGCAATCGCTTTGACTGATCAAAAAGTTAAAAACGCAAAAGATTTGAAATAAACATCAATTAGAATTTTAAATATTTAAATTCCAAATTCCAATTTTCCTATTGGAGTTTGGAATTTTTTTATTGGAATTTATTTAGTGCATAGTTTTATTTTAAGAGGTATATAATTTTATATTTGCAGTTGCGTTATTCCCAAAATAGGTGCGCCAAAAACAAATGCTTAAAAAAGTTGTTTTATTTTTTGTATTCTTAATTTGTTCGTATTCTTTCGGACAAGTAGGAGGGCGCTACACCTATCAATTTTTAAGTCTCACCACTTCACCAAGACAGGCCGCATTAGGGGGAGATATAATTACGATATATGACGAAGACGTTAATCAGGCCATGTCGAATCCCGCTTTAATAAACGCGGACATGGACAATCATTTGGCGTTAAATTACGGAAGTTATTACGGCGAGGCTTCTTATGGTACCGCATCTTATGCGTATACTTACGATAGACATGTTCAGACTTTTTATGCCGGAGTAACTTATGTAAATTATGGCACTTTTGAAGGTTATGACGAGAATGGTCAGGCAACTTCTAATTTTACAGGAAGTGAAGGTGCATTATCGCTTGGGTATGCCTACAATGTTCCTTACACCGATTTTTACATTGGAGCAACTGCTAAACTGATAACATCGTCTCTTGAAAGTTATAATTCAATTGGTGGCGCTGTTGACTTGGGTTTCTTGTATGTAAATGAAATGAATGATTTGAACTTTGCTCTTGTGTTTAGAAATATGGGAACACAGTTTACAACTTATTCAGGAATTAAAGAAAATCTTCCGTTTGAAATCGTTGCTGGTATTTCACAAGAATTGGAGCATGTACCAATTCGCTGGCATCTTTCGTTAGAAAACCTTCAGCAATGGAATATCTCTTTTTCTAATCCCAATCGCGGAGAAACCAACATTGATGGATCTACAAGCCAAGAAAAGGTTTCTTTTGTAAACAATGCTTTGAGGCACGTTGCTTTTGGTGTGGAACTTTTTCCTAAAAAAGCATTTAATTTTCGTGTAGGCTATAATTTTAGAAGAGGAGAAGAGTTGCGAGTAGAGGAACAGCGTAATTTTTCGGGTGTCTCATTAGGTTTTGGTTTAAGAATGAATAAGTTAAAGTTTAATTATTCATATTCAAGATATACATTGGCGGCTAATACAAACCTTTTTGGTTTAACATTAAATTTTCAATAATTACATAAAACTATTCTATTTGGTCTTATTTATGGGAGTAAGTTTTTTTACAGAATCAAAACTTTCTTTTTAGTAAGAGGAAAAAAAATCTATAATAATCATTTCATGAAAAAAGTAATTATCATATGTCTTTTTGCTCTTGTGATTTTAGTAGGGTATTTTATAGTTTCGGATAAAAATAAAGTTGATTTGCTAGCTTCTGACTATAAAAGAGTTGAAACTCATGTTGCCGATATTAAAAAGCTAATTCATGCGAATACGAAATACAATGATAAAATTGCTTTTTTTATAGATATGAAGATTTCTTCGGGTAAGAATCGCTTTTTTGTTTATGATTTAAAAGCAGATAAAATTATAGACAAAGGTTTGGTTGCACACGGTTCTGGTTCTGAAACCGGCAAAGAAGGAAAACTTCGCTTTAGCAACATTCCAAATTCATTAAGCACTTCATTAGGAAGATATTCTATCGGAAATCATTATTACGGAAAGTTTGGAAAGGCATATAGGTTGTATGGGTTAGATGAGACAAATAATAATGCTTTCAAACGAGATATTGTTTTTCATTACTATTATGATGTTCCATATGAAGAGAAAGATGGCTACATTTGCAATAGCCATGGCTGTCCTATGGTTAATAAGAAATACTTTGAAAGAATAGCTCGATTAATTGATGGTTCCAAATCGGATATTTTAATGAGTATTTATTATTAGAAGAAAAAAGCTTTAAAAGAATAAAAATTTAAAAATAAAAAATTGAAAAAAATTACCATTGCTATCGACGGATTTTCATCTACGGGAAAAAGTACTCTTGCAAAACAATTGGCAAAAGAGCTAGAATATGTTTACGTAGATACAGGAGCGATGTATCGTGCTGTTGCGTATTTTGCTATGCGGCATAATTTGATTGGAGCTGATTTTTTTAAAAAAGAAGCTTTGATTGAAGCATTAACAGATATTAAACTTGAATTTAAATTTAATGCTGAATTAGGTTTTGCAGAAATGTATCTAAATGGAGAAAATGTGGAGAAACAAATTAGAACTATTGAAGTTTCTAATTTTGTTAGTACTGTGGCGGCAGTTTCTGAAGTTCGTGCCAAGTTGGTAGAGCAACAGCAGGAAATGGGAAAAAACAAAGCCATTGTAATGGACGGTCGTGATATTGGTACTGTAGTTTTTCCTAATGCGGAACTTAAAATCTTCATGACAGCAAGTGCTGAAACTCGTGCTCAAAGACGTTTTGATGAGTTACAGCAAAAGGGTGATAATGTTTCTTATGAAGAAGTTCTAAAAAATGTTGTAGATAGAGATTATATGGATACACACCGCGAAGATTCTCCTTTGGTAATTGCTGATGATGCAATAGAAATTGATAATTCTTACTTAAATAAAGAAGAACAATTTGCAGCTGTTTTAGAATTAGTGAATGATGTTGTTAAAACAATATAATTTTTTGTAGATATTATTTTTAATGGTAGTTTTACCGCTTCATTTTTACTTTAAAGACAATTTCACTATATGGGAATTAAAAACAGGTTAATTTTTATGAGCTTTCTTCAATTTTTTGTTTGGGGAGCTTGGCTTATCACAATTGGAAATTATTGGTTTGGAACCAAAAATTGGGAAGGAACACAATTTGGTTTAGTATTTGGAACCATGGGAATTGCTTCTTTATTTATGCCTACATTAACCGGGATTATTGCCGACAGATGGGTAAACGCTGAAAAACTATATGGAATTCTTCATATTTTGTACGCAGCCGTTTTATTTGGAATTGCACAAGTTACAACACCAGATACTTTTATTATAGTAATGCTTTTGGCAATGTGCTGTTATATGCCAACAATTGCTTTGAGTAATTCCATTTCTTATACTTCACTTAAATTAAACAATAAAAATATTGTAAAAGATTTTCCGCCAATTCGCGTTTGGGGAACAATTGGTTTTATTGTAGCGATGTGGATTACTAATCTAAGCGGAAGTAAGGCTACAGAATATCAGTTTTATATTGCTGGAGTTGGAGCTTTAATCTTAGGTTTTTATGCTTTTACATTGCCAAAATGTGAGCCGCAGCGTTTGATTAAAGAAAATGCAACATGGATTGAAACTTTCGGACTAGAATCTTTCAAATTGTTTGCAAACTATAAAATGGCTTTGTTTTTTGTTTTTTCTATGTTTTTAGGAGGAGCACTTCAATTGACAAATGCTTATGGGGATGTGTTTTTAGATGAATTTAAGCACTTTCCAAAATATGCAGATTCATTTGTAATAAAATATTCAACTATTATTATGTCGATTTCTCAGGTTTCTGAGACGTTGTTTATCTTGGCAATTCCGTTTTTCTTAAGACGTTTCGGAATCAAACAAGTTATGTTAATTAGTATGTTGGCTTGGGTTTTACGTTTCGGATTATTTGCTTTTGGAGATCCTGTAAATGGTTTATGGATGATTATTCTTTCTTGTATTGTTTACGGAATGGCATTTGATTTCTTTAATATTTCAGGTTCTTTATTCGTAGAAAGCAATACAGATTCTAAAATTCGTTCTTCTGCTCAAGGTTTATTTATGATGATGACTAATGGAGTAGGAGCGGTTCTAGGAAGTTTGACTTCTGGTTGGGCAATTGATCGTTTCTTTACAAAATCATTTGCTAATACAACAGAATTGGCTGGTTTTTTACAAACGGATGCCTCAAATGAAAAGATGGTAGAATTTGTAAAGAGCCAAGGAAATTCAATTTCTGCAGATGGAATTTTTACAAATCCAGTTTTAATGAAAGACTGGCATACTGTCTGGCTTTCGTTTGCACTTTATGCTTTGGTAATTGCTATTGCTTTTGCTGTATTGTTTAAACATAAACACGACCCAAAAGAAATTGAGAATTTGAGTCATTAAAAAAAGTATAAAACAAACCCGATAAATTTTTATTTGTCGGGTTTGTTGTTTAAAAAGATTGAATTTATGATTAGACAAATTTTAGCTGTAATAGCTGGTTATGCAATTTTTGTGATTACTTCTTTGCTGTTGTTTCAAGTCTCAGGAGTTAAACCACATTCTAAAGCTTCAGGACTATTTATGATTTTGACTTTTGTTTACGGAGTGATCTTTTCTTTTTTAAGTGGAGCTGTTACTCAGTTTATTTCGAAAGCAAGAAATTTAAAAGTTAATTTTATACTTTTTATTATCATGGCTGGTTTTGCCATTTTCTCACTGTTTAAGTCAAGTGGCAGTTCATGGACGCAATTGTTGGCGATTTTTGTTTTTGCGCCGTTTTCGGTTTTGGGAGGATTGTTTTGGATTAAAAGACATTATTGAAAAATGAAATGTTATAAAATTTTCTATGTATTTTTATTGTTTACTCTTTTAAGTTGTGAAAAGAAAATTGAGAATTTTTCACCAACAACAAAGTTAGATGGAATTCTTAAAAATGATGATCTTAGCAAAGTCTATTATGATTTTAGGATAGAAAATCCTTATTTATCTTATTTGCTGAAAGATCGAGCAAGCTTTAAAAAATTTGTGAATGAAGTTGAGACTAATGATTTAGTTTTGTTGACTGAATGTGAAAAGCCAATGATTCGCTGTTTTGCTTTTAAGGCGCTAATAGAGCAAAATTATCCTAAAATTAGGGAAATGTTATTCAGACACAAGTATGATAATGAAAAGGTAGAATATTTAGCAGGCCGATGTATTAGAATGGACATATCTGTAAAGAATTATATGTTACAACAACTTAGTCCGTTTTCAGGAAATAAATATTCTTTTAATAGAAGTGAATATAGAGAAATCCAGAAAGAGTTTCGGGAAGAATAATAGAAATATTTTGTTCTTTTTGGAGTATGATTAATTAAACCTGACAGGTTTTTAAAACCTGTCAGGTTTCGCTTTTTAAGGTTCTTATGAAAACAAAAAAAATCTAACCTAGCCCCGATAGAAGTGGAAATCCTTTTGTGACGGGGTTCGGCACAAAAGATTGCAACGGATAGCGGGACTAAACGTCTTTTGGAACCTCAAATCTTCTGCTTCTTAATAATCAACTGATAATCATATCGGTTTTGTTTTGTTAATTCAGAAAAATGTATTAATTTTGCAGTCCTTTTGGCAGAGAAGAGTTTCCATTAGGAATCAACCATTTATGTAAAACAACTTCTGTATTTTCTATCGCATAGAGAAACTCGAGAAAAACAGAATACAAATTTTTTTATCAGCATGTCTGAACAAACAAAATCACAAGAAGAGTTTTTAGCAAATTTTAACTGGCACAACTTCCAAGAAGGAATCGATGCAGTAGATGAAAAAAACTTACAAGAGTTTGAAGAACTAGTATCAAAAACTTTCATCGCTACAGATCAAGAAGAAGTAGTTGAAGGAGTTGTAGTTAGAATTACAGATAGAGACGTTATCGTTGATATCAATGCTAAATCTGAAGGTGTTATTTCTTTAAACGAATTTCGTTACAACCCAAACTTAAAAGTAGGTGACAAAGTAGAAGTATTAATCGACATCCGTGAGGATAAAACAGGTCAATTAGTATTATCTCACAGAAAAGCACGTACTATCAAATCTTGGGATAGAGTTATTGCAGCTAATGAAACTGGAGAAATCGTTAACGGTTTTGTTAAATGTAGAACTAAAGGAGGTATGATTGTTGACGTATTCGGTATCGAAGCGTTCTTACCTGGATCTCAAATTGACGTTAAGCCAATTAGAGACTACGATGTATATGTAAACAAAATGATGGAATTCAAAGTGGTAAAAATCAACCACGAATTCAAAAACGTAGTTGTATCTCATAAAGCTCTTATCGAGGCTGATATTGAAGTACAGAAAAAAGAGATCATCGGTCAATTGCAAAAAGGACAAGTATTAGAAGGTGTTGTTAAAAACATTACTTCTTATGGTGTGTTCATTGACTTAGGTGGTGTTGACGGATTAATTCACATTACTGACCTTTCTTGGAGCAGAATCAACCACCCAAGTGAAGTTCTTGAATTAGACCAAAAATTAAACGTTGTAATCCTTGATTTCGATGATGAGAAAACAAGAATTCAATTAGGATTGAAACAATTAAACGCTCACCCATGGGATGCTTTAGATGCTAACTTAACTGTTGGTGACAAAGTTAAAGGTAAAGTAGTTGTAATCGCTGATTATGGTGCTTTCATCGAAGTTGCTGAAGGTGTTGAAGGTTTAATCCACGTTTCTGAAATGTCATGGTCAACTCACTTACGTTCTGCTCAGGACTTCGTGAAAGTTGGAGATGTTGTTGAAGCAGTTATCTTAACTCTTGACAGAGAAGATCGTAAGATGTCATTAGGTATCAAACAATTGACTCAAGATCCATGGACTGACATTACTTCTAAATACCCAGTAGGTTCTAAACATACAGGTATCGTTAGAAACTTCACAAACTTTGGTATTTTCGTAGAATTAGAAGAAGGAATTGATGGATTAATCTACATTTCTGACCTTTCTTGGACTAAGAAAATTAAACACCCATCTGAGTTTGTAAACGTTGGTGAAAAACTTGATGTTGTTGTATTAGAGTTAGATGTTGAAGGACGTAAATTATCTTTAGGTCACAAACAAACTACTGCTAATCCTTGGGATCAGTACGAAGATTCTTTCGCTGTAGGAACTATCCACAACGGTGAGATTTCTGAAATCGTTGACAAAGGAGCTACTGTAGAATTCGGAGATGATATTGTTGCTTTCATTCCTACTCGTCACCTTGAAAAAGAAGACGGAAAGAAATTGAAAAAAGGTGATACAGCTGATTTCAAAGTAATTGAGTTCAACAAAGAATTCAAAAGAGTAGTTGCTTCTCACACTGCTATCTTCAGAGAAGAAGAAGAGAAAAACGTGAAAGCTGCTGCTGAAACTACTACATCTGCATCTACAAACGCACCAGCTGCGACTTTAGGTGACAACAATGATGTATTAGCTGCTTTAAAAGCTAAAATGGAAAAAACTGAGAAAAAATAATTCTTAGCTTTTTTATAAATAGAAAGTCCCACAGAAATGTGGGACTTTTTTTTATTTAATAGTTTAAATTTTAGAATATTTTAACAAATAAAGTTGTGTTATTATCTCAAAAAGTTATTTTTGTATGAAAATACCACATATGAAGAAACTTTACTTTTTATTTTTGGCTCTATCCTTTTTTAATATATTGAGTGGGCAAGTAATTAATTTTCCAAATGCTCAATTTAAATCTGATTTGTTATCAGGGAGCTATACTAGAGATATTAATGGTTACTATTTATCAGTCGACAGTAATGGTGACAAGGAGATTGATATCTCTGAAGCCTTAAAAGTATATGAAATAACAGATGAAAATCACTTCATTACTGATGTTACTGGTATCGAAAATTTTACAAACCTTGTAACTTTAAAAATTCAAGGAAATAGGATTACTAACCTAGATGCATCTAATTTTAAAAAACTTAAATACTTAGATTGCAGTTCTAACATGCTAAAGACTTTAAATATATCAGGCCTTACTGATTTATCTTATTTAAAATGCAGTACAAATGGACTAAAAAATCTGGATTTAACAGGTTTAATATCTCTTACTAATTTGTATTGCTCACAAAATGCTATTAAAAATTTACTAATAAAAGATTTGCCTCTTTTAAAACTTGCTGAATGTGTGGGGCTTGGATTTGGTGACACTTCAACAACTAGCACTTTAGTGCTAGATAATCTGCCGAGTTTAATAAATTTAGATTGCACGTCTGGAAATATTTCTGAATTAAAAATGACGGGAATTGGCAAGCTTGAATATTTAACTTGCAAAGGAAACAAATTGACAACATTGGATGCTTCAGAAATGTATAGTGCTAAAAGTATAATAGTTTCAAATAATTATGAATTGACTTCTTTATTTGTTAAGAATGGAGTTGATGAAAATGTGAGTTTTGGAAATAATAATTTTAGTAGTAAGTTGAAATATATTTGTGCTGACGAAAGTCAAATAAAGAGTCTTCAATATAATATTGATAGAAATATGTCATATATGTCAGGAAAGTGCTTAATAGGTTCATATTGTAGTTTTAAGCCTGGAGGAGTTTTATATACTGTAAAAGGTAATCAAAAATGGGATATAAACAATAATGGCTGTGATATACAAGATCCTATTTTTCCTTACCTAAAGTTTAATATATCTAATGGAAATATTAGTGAAGATTTTATAGCTGATAATTCTGGGAAATATAGTATTTATGCTCAAGCTGGAAATCATACACTAAAACCCATTATTTTAGAAAATTCATCTTTTTTTATAGTTTCTCCAAATAATGTGAATGTTAATTTTCCGATTGATAATAATCCTTTTATACAGGATTTTTGTATTTCATCAAATGGAAATCATTCTGATTTAGAAATTGTTATGTTGCCAATAGAAGATGCGAGGCCCGGTTTTAATGCTAAGTATAAAATAATATATAAGAACAAAGGGAATACTATTGAAGAAGGTTCAATTAATTTGGATTTTGATGATAGTAAATTAGAATATGTTTCTTCAGATGTTTTTTTTAAAACTAAAGCAGTAAATAAAATAGTATGGAATTTTAATAATTTGCAACCATTTGAAAGCAGGCAAATAATTGTTTCTTTAAAAGTCAATAGACCAACAGAAACACCTCCTGTTAATATAGGTGATATAATAACTTATACATTGAAAGTGAAATCTGAAAGTAGCGACGAAACACCATTAGATAACACTTTTACTTTAAATCAAACAGTTGTTGGTTCCTACGATCCAAATGACAAAACTTGTTTAGAAGGTTCTATTGTTACGCCAAGTTTAATAGGCGAGTACGTGCATTACATGATTCGTTTTGAAAACACAGGGACATATCAAGCACAAAACATCGTAGTTAAAGATATGATTGATTTATCAAAATTTGATATTTCAACTTTAATTCCAACTAGTTCAAGCCATTCTTTCGTAACTAATATATCAGAAGGAAATAAAGTAGAATTTATATTCGAAAACATAAATCTTCCTTTTGATGATGCTAATAATGACGGTTACATTGCTTTTAAAATAAAGACAAAACCAACATTACAGGTTGGAGATACATTTACCAATGATGCTAATATTTATTTTGATTATAATTTTCCTATTTTGACTAATAAAGCAACTTCAACATTTAAAACTGTTTTATCAACGGAGGATTTTAATTTCTCTAGATATTTAAGTTTATATCCAAATCCGGCAAATCAGTTTTTAAATATTTCGCAAAACCAGAATATCGAAGTGCAATCATTTGAAATTTATGATGTTTTAGGGCAATTAGTAATTGCGGTTCCAAATGCAAAAACAACTTCAAATATTGATATTTCTAAACTTAGAGTAGGTAATTACTTTATACGAGTAAAATCAGACCAAGGAAGCTCAAGTATGAAATTTATTAAGAATTAAACAGGAAGTCCCACAGAAATGCGGGACTTTTTTGTTTGTAATGATTTGATTAGAGTTATTTCACTATTGCCACTTCGAGAGGAGTCGAAAATCTTTTGAAAAAAAATATTTTGTGATGTTAATTTGAAGCTAATAATTTTGATTCTTCTGGTGTAAACTGAGGGACAATTGCATAAGAAGTTATATTAGCAATTCTCATTTCATCTAATATATCTACTAAATTGCCATAATTTGAGTTTTGTGTTGGTTTTATAATGACCGTTATTCCTCTTCCTGGCCTACCAAGTCTTGCTGAATATTCTAAGCTCATTTTATTTTTTTCCATTAGTTCTTGTCGAATTCCATATTTGCCGTAGTTAGTTTCTTTAGGTGCTTGTATAGGAAATGCTAATAAGCCATGATAAGTTATTATTTTGTTATTTTTGTCTAGCAATAAAGTCGCTACTAGATTGTCATCGGGCTTATTACAATCTGGTTCAGGACCGCAGCCGCTACGACCAGAATATAGTTCCATAATTTTCGGTTTCGACAATTCCCCAACAACCATAAAAAATATAATTAGCAAAAAAGAAACACTAACCATTGCAGTTAGATCTACTTTTGAATTTAACTTTCTGCTTCTGACTTTTTGAGGTAGATTTTTCATAGGCTTTATATTTAGTTTGAAGCTAGTAATTTAGATTCTTCCGGACTGAAATCATTTACTATTGCATAAGTATCAATTTTTGCAATTGCCATTTCATCTAAAATGTCAACCAGATTTTTAAAATTACTTTTTTTGCTTGGTTTAATAATAACAATAAGCCCTCTTTCAGGTTTTCCTAATTGAGCATAGTACTTTAACATGTTCTTGTTTTGTTTTAAAAGCTCTTGCCTAATTCCTTGCTTTCCGTACCCTAACTTTTTTGGAGCAACTTTAGGCATTTCTAATAATCCCATGTAGCATACTAATTTGTTTTCTTCTCCAAGTAAAATTGTATAAGACCTATTCTCTCCAAAGCATCCGCCTGTCGAACCGCATATTATATCATCGTTGTTTGGTAAACTCAAATCGGCAACTTTTGGTTTTCTTAACTCAATTGTGACCATAAAAAATATAATTAGCAAAAAAGAAACACTAACCATTGCAGTTAAATCCACTTTTGAATTTAACTTTCTGCTTCTGACTTTTTCAGGTAGATTTTTCATAGGCTTTTTGATTTAGAGTTGTGACACAATTGAATTAGTTTGAGGCCAATAATTTTGATTCTTCTATAGTAAAATCATTTATTATTGAATAGTTTTCAATATTGGCAATTTTCATTTCATCTACTATATTTACTAAGCTTCCATAGTTTGAATTTTTACTCGGTTTTATAATAACGATTACTTCACTTGTTGGTTTTCCTTCGGAGATCATATAATCATGAACTTCTTTCTTTTTACGGAAGATTTCTTGCCGTATCTCATTTTTTTCAAAATTAAACTCTTTTGGCTTCTCGATTGGAAATTCCAACAAACCTGAATAAGTTATTATTTTACCATTTTTATCTAACAATATGGTATACAATCGATCAGTTTTGACACATCCAATATTTTCTAAATAGACATAGTTCTCTGGAAAAGAAAGATTGATTGTTTCAGGCTTTAATAATTTCTTAGCAGCCATAAAAAATACAATCAGTAAAAAACAAACGCTGACCATTGCGGTTAAATCTACTCTTGAACTTAACTTTCTGCTTCTGATTTTTTGATGCAAATTTTTCATGATTAGTAAGTTTTGATTTTAAATTTAATAATAAAATCGATACAAAAATTAGATGTATTTATAATTTTTTGAAAAAATATTAGAATACTTTAATGCCTTGTTTTGCGGGAAGTTTAGGAAAGAATTAGATTTTTTTGGTTTAAAAATAATTTTCAAATGAAAACCAAAACTATTCTATCGCCGTAAATGACCTTATAACTTAAAAATCATTTAATATGAAAACTAGAAAATTTTTAGCTCTTGCAGTTTTAGCTTTAGGATTTGCATTTACATCAAATGCTCAAAAATCAGTTATGGTCGGTGGAGCAGCGATGTATCCAAATAAAAATATAATTGAAAATGCTGTTAATTCAAAAGATCATACGACCTTGGTTGCTGCTGTAAAAGCTGCCGACTTAGTTGAAACTTTAAAAGGAAAAGGACCATTCACTGTTTTTGCCCCAACAAATGCAGCATTCGATAAATTGCCAAAAGGAACGGTTGAAACGTTGCTTAAACCAGAAAATAAAAAAATGCTTCAAAATATCTTGACTTATCATGTTGTTGCAGGAAAATGGGATGCTTCGGATATTGCAAAAGCTATAAAAGAAGGTAAAGGAAAAGCAACTATAAAAGCGGTAAATGGAGGAACATTAACAGCTTGGATGAAAGGAAAAGACTTATATATTAGCGACGAGAGCGGCAATAAAGCAAAAGTTACTATTGCCGACGTAAATCAGTCAAATGGCGTTATTCATGTTATAGACGCTGTATTGCTTCCTAAAAAATAAATGGCTTAAATTCTAATAAAAAAAACAAATTCCAAATTCCAAATGCTACATTGGAATTTGGAATTTTATTTTTGAGATTTTTTAAGCTTATTTTTTAGATGTCAAAGTACTTCCTGCGGAAGCAATTACAACGCATATTACAGCTAGAATTTCGTAAAAATTTAAACTTTCTTTCAGAAAAATAAAGGCACAGATAGAGGCTGCTGCCGGTTCTAGGCTCATTAAAATACTAAAAGTACGTGGAGGAAGTTTTCCCAATGCTTTCATTTCTAGTGTAAACGGAATTGCACTCGATAAAAGAGCAAGAGCAATACCCATTCCGAAAAGTTTAGGCGTAAGATTGTTTAATCCGCTTTCAAAGAAACCAAAAGGTAAAACTAAAAGAGCCGCAAATAACATTCCTATAGTAACGGCATCTCCATCATTCATTATTTTTGAAACTTTGCCTCCTAAAACAATATAAGCACTCCAAAAAGCCCCAGCTAAAAGAGCACATATAATTCCGACAGGATCTAAACGATCATTTGTCCAAGGCGCAATTAATAAAATACCAACTGCAGCCAATAAAACCCAGCAATAATCAACCAAACGTTTTGAACCAGCTATTGCAAGCAATAATGGCCCCACGAATTCTAGTGTTACCGCCAAACCAATTGGAATTCTTTCTATAGCGAGATAGTAAATTAAATTCATAGCACCCAATGATAAACCATAAGGAATTACAACTTTCCATTGTTTTGGTGTTATGGTTCTCAAATTTGGTCTATAAGCTAATAATAAAATTATTGCCGAAATACCAATACGCATTGATGCTGTACCTGCTGAGCCAATTGTTGGAAAAAGTGTCTTTGCAATTGCCGCACCGAATTGCACACTGATAATTGCTAATAATACTGCTGGAACAGGAGACAGACTGATTTCTCTGTTTTTCATAAAAAAATAAGACAGAATGCTAAAAAGCCTATTTCTGTCGGATAAATAAAAATGTATTCTAAATTAATTGCCCAATGCTTTTTTTGTAACATAGGCGCGATAACCAATAATTGCCATTTGCCATTTCTTTGCTTTTGAAATATCCAGACCTTGTTTGGTAAAGCTTGGCAAAAGTAGTTTATTTAGTTTAGCTAATAATTTATACATGGTAGATTTGTTTCGGCAAAGATATAAAAAAAAGACTTTGTGTTTGAAACAAAGTCTTTTGGCAGTAAAATGTAAAAGTATTTAAATTCTGATAACCAGATTTTTATCTTCAGCTGTTTTGTGATTTAGGGTATTTTTAGAGTCTCCATTCATCCAGCTTTATTGATGACAAATTTGAAAAGAGAAACCAGTGTTTGAGCACTGGTTTTTTATGTTTCAAAATATATGCAACTATGCTTTTTTATTTTGTTTTTCCATTTCTTTCATGTCTTTTTCATGCTGCTTCATATCTTTCTCATGTTGTTTCATGTCTTTTGCATGTTGCTTCATGTCTTTGGCGTGCTGTTTCATATCAAGCTCATACTGTTTCATGTCTTGTTCGTATTGCTTCATGCTATTTTCATAGTCTTTAGAATCATCTCCGAAGTTAAATTTAAAGTCATAATTAAATTTTTCCATGTTTGCACTAAACTTTTCCATAGCAATTTCATACTTAGCCATTTCTTTCTCATAAATAGCTTCTCTTTGAGACATAATAGTTTCAATTTGTTTCTCATATGCATCCATCTGAGGTTCCCATGCTTCCATTTGTTTTTCAAAAGCTTCCATGTCTTTTTCAAATTTAGCCATAGCAATTTTATCTTTTGGGTTTTTAGGAGCAACTGGAGGTTTTGGCATTTTTGACATGTCAACTGCAGGAGCAGGAGGCAGTGGCCCTGAAGGAAATGAAGGTGGAGTTGGAGGTGCTGGAGGAACTATATCTCCATTACGAACAATAACTTTTTCGTTTCTGATAATTATCGGTGTTCTGAAATTTTTATCAGTATTGATAACAATAGCTTTTGCTCCATTTTCATCTGTTCCAATTGCCAGTTCACAATCTTTTATAGCTTCGTCTCCGTCAATTTTGATAGTTTGTTTTTTGCCAGAATCCGATTTTACTTTGATCTGAATTGCTGTTAATTCTTCTTTGGTATTTCTTTTTACATCAGAAATCTCAACATCAAGATTATGATTTGTTTTTAACTTTCCAGGAAGTTCGTTTAATTCCTTATCGGTTGTATTTTTTGTTATTTTGATGGTTTCATCAGAATCTTTGATAGTATCTCTTTGAACAACAGCTTCATTTTGTTTCTTTTCCTGTGCAATGGTCTTTATCTGAAATAAAAGAACAAATGCGCCAAGAGCAGGAATTACTGCCGAATATTTCCAGTAGTTTCTTTTCTTTGATTGATTTTTGTTTAACATGACAATTCGTTTTTTGATTAATGATTGATAAAAATGATTGGTGATTGCAACACAAGTTTCATGCGTTGTGATTTTTAAAAGTGTATATTGATACGCTTTTTTGTCTGCAATTTTTTTTGAAGCTTCGCTATCAGCAATAAATTCTAGGTTTTGCAAAATTGCTTTTTTATAAAGCCAAACAATTGGATTGAACCAAAATAGGATACAGAAGATTCTCGAAATCAAAACATCGACTGTGTGTTTTTGATCGCTGTGCACTTTTTCATGTTCCAGAATATTCTCTAATTCTGCTGCTGTATATAGTGATGAGTTATATACAATGTAATCAAAATAGGAGAAGGGAGCAATGTTTTCATCCACATCAATGAATTTAAAATCATTTTGCTGTTCAATTTTCTTTCCTTTCAAAACAGAGTTTAAGCTGTAAAAATCTAGTGCAAATTTGATTAGAAATGCCAAGAAACCAATTCCATAGACTACGGCAAGAACTAAACTCCAATTGATTTCAAAATTTTCCTCCTCAACAACCGTAACCGTTGTGGGTTTGTATTGAGGTGTGTAAGCAATGACATCTTGACTTGAAATTGGAATGTTTTTTACAGCATTTTCCGTAGTTGTTATAATTGGGGCAGGAGCAAGCACAGGCGGTGCTTCAACCCAAATCACTTTGGTGTAAACTACAAAAGGCAGTATAACAGAAGTAATTAAACCAGCAATAAGAAACCAGCGGCTGCTGTTGAAAAAAGTCTCTTTGCGAAGTAAAAAAATGTAAGCAAAATAAAACGTTGCTAATAACCCGCTTGATTTTAGGATAAAAATGAAAAGTGCTTCCATACTATTTTGATTATTTGCCTTCTTTTGGATTTTCGATCATATCTAAGATTTCACGTAATTCGTCCGCCGAAATTTTTTCTTCTTTGGCAAAAAATGAAACCATACTTTTATAAGAACTATTGAAATAATTGTCAATAGCAGTACTCATAAAACCTTTTCTATAATCTTCTATGCTTACAGCTGGGTAATACTGATGTGTATTTCCGAAAGCATTATGCTTCACATAACCTTTCTCTTCCAGATTACGAACTATGGTCGACAAAGTGTTGTAATGCGGCTGATCTTCTAAAATCTCTGCTTGAATTTCTTTTACAAAAGCCTTTTTCAGCTTCCATAAAATATGCATGATTTCTTCTTCTTTATTGGTTAGTTTTTGCATTTTTTCTCTTTAAAAATTAGAAAGGTCTTATTTTTTAGTTTCGATTTCGATTACTCCATTTGTGGCTTTATCACCATATTGATCAGCTGCCTCTATTGCTTTTAAGACATTTACAGATAAAATATTTTCAGGTTTAATGCTATTGTAATCAAAGCTAGAAGGCATTTCTTCTCCATCAACAATCACTAGAGGGCTACCTACTTTAATGTTTGTTTTTACGCCACTTGAAACAGCAACAGTCGCACCATTGCTTGCAATAACTTTAGTGTTGCCGTCTTTGTTTACGATTACAGTAGTGCTAATATTTGTATTAGTATCACTGTTAATTTTTGTACTAGTAGTAGAATTAGTGTTAACATTGGTTTCTGTATTAGTAATTGTATTTTTAACTTCAGAATGGTTTTCCTTTTCATTTAAAGCAACTTTTTGACTTACAGCGCTTTTTTCATCATAGGTTTTGATGCCAGTTCTTTTTGTGCCATTTTTTCCAGAAACAACAACTATCCCGAAATCTTTAATGGCAACTTTTCCGCCTGTTTGGATAGATTGAGATTTTTGGTTTTCATAAGCTATTTCAACTTTAAGTGAAGTTAGCTGATTTGCCGAGTTTCTTTTGACTCTAGAAACTTCAAAATCAACATTGTGCAACATTTTTAATTGCGTTTTGATTCTTTTTAGCTCTAAATCAGTAGTGTTTTTTTGAATTTTGTAAATATCAACGGCTTCAATTTCGTTTGAAACTGATTTTACAGTTTGAGGTCTTTCTTTTGCAATTACTTCAATTTGAAATAATAATACAAATGCAGCAAGAGCTGGGATTACAGCATAATACTTCCAAGAATTTCTTTTTTTTGATTGACTTTTGTTTAGCATAACGATTCGTTTTTTGATTAATGATTGATAAAAATGATTAGTGATTGCAACACAGTTTTCGTGCGTTGTTATTTTTAAAAGCGTGTATTGATAGGCTTTTTTGTCTAAAAGTTTTTTAGCGGCCTCGCTGTCGGCAATAAATTCTAAATTCTGAGTTATTGCTTTTTTGTAAAACCAGACAATCGGGTTGAACCAGAAAATAATGCTGAATATTCTCGAAATCAACACATCGAATGTATGATTTTGATCGCTGTGCACTTTTTCGTGTTCAATTATGTTTTCCAATTCTGAAGCTGTGTACAGTGATGAGTTGTACACGATATATTCAAAATAGGAGAAAGGAGCAATGTTTTCGTTTATATCTATGAATTTGAAATCGGCTTGCTGTTTGATTTTTTTTCCTTTAATAATGGAATTCAAACTATAAAAATCGATTGCCAATTTTATTAGAAAAATCAAAAGGCCTAAAGCATAAAGCCCAAGAAGGAAATAGTTCCAATTAAACTCCGAAGATTCGTCTTGAGATGTGTTTGATACGAAATTCTGAAAATCGGTATCAAATTGTGGAGCCGCATTTATCCATATTACCTTCGTATAAGTCACTAATGGTAAAATTGCTGATACAATTAAACCAGACAAAAGAAACCATCTGTTGCTGTTAAAGAACGTTTCTTTGCGCAACAAGAAAAAGTAAGCGCAATAAAACAAAAGCATTAAGCCACTTGATTTGATAATATAAATGAAAAGTGCTTCCATAATCCGAATTATTTATCTTCTTTTTTATTTTCGATCATCGATAAAATTTCGCGTAATTCATCTGCTGAAATTTTCTCTTCTTTAGCAAAAAAGGACACCATGCTTTTATAAGAACTATTAAAGTAATTATCGATTGCGGTTTTCATAAATCCTTTTCTGTAATCTTCAATTGGTACAATCGGAAAGTATTGATGTGTGTTTCCGAAGGCATTGTGTCCAACATATCCTTTTTCTTCCAGATTACGCACAATAGTAGATAATGTGTTGTAATGCGGCTGGTCTTCAGTTATTTCAGCTTGAATTTCTTTTACAAAAGCTTTTTTAAGCTTCCATAAAATCATCATAATTTCTTCTTCTTTGTTTGTTAACTTCTGCATCTTCTTTAATTTTAATTCAAACCTACAACTATTTTTTTAGTTACACAACTATAAAAATAGTTATTTAACTAAAAATTAAGTTTGATTTCGATTTTAGACGCAAAAAAGCAATTCAAATTTAATGGTAATAAATTGAATTATAGTATTTTAAAAAGTTAAAAGTTGTTTAGGAAGCTTTTGGGTTAAGTAAAGCATTTTTAATCCAGATACAGCATCCAGTTGCAAGAACACCCATGCAGGCCATAAAAAGCCAGTTGGTTTGGTAGCCAAATCGGGTAATAATCTCGAAGCCAAGTTTAGAACTCACAATATGAGCAAGACTAAAACTCATGGTATAAAGTGCCATGTATCGTCCTTCTTGTCCGCGCGGTGCACGACTTAGCGCAAATGCATTGGAAAACGGAAAAGTAAGAACTTCACCAATAGAAATGCAAACCATGCTGACAACCAATATTCCTGCCCAGAAATTAATAAGAAGCAAAAAGAAACTGGATGCCATTACAAAAGAACCTACTATTATAATTCGAATTTTAGGAAAAGCTTTTCGCTCTAAAAATCCAACTGTTGGCATTTCTAGAGAAAAGATTAAGAGCCCGTTTAAAGTCATTAAAAGACCTGTTTGGAATTCGCTTAAGCCAAATTTTTCATTATGATATAAAGGTAGAGTAGTAAATAACTGGAAGAAAATCATAGCTGTAATAAAACTAACGAATAAGAAAACCCAGAAAATTTTATCATGAAAAACCGATTTTACATCAGTAGCGCTTTCTGCTTTATCGTCGTGAGTGGCTTTTTTCTTTTCTTTTACTAGCAGAGCGAAAATAGAGATTGAAATAATGCAAGAAGCACCGTCGACCCAAAACAAACCTGAATATCCCATTCCCATAATAATTAAACCGCCAAGGGCAGGTCCCGCTGCAAAACCTAAATTTACAGCAAGACGTACAAGTGTTAGAGCGCGGGTTCTATTTTCTGGTTTAGCATAAGCTCCAAGAGAAACAAACATCGCAGGTCTAAACATATCGGCAATGGTCATAAGAACAAACATTGCTACGCAAAGTGCCCAAAAAGTAGTAATATATTGTACAAAGAAAAGAGAAACACCGCTTGTAAATAAGCTAAAAATCATAATCTTATAGAACCCTATTTTATCTGATAGTTTACCTCCAAGCCACGAACCCAACATTGACCCAAAACCAAATGCAACCATAATCCACCCCACTTGATTGTACGAAAAGTGAAGATCTTCTTTCAAATATTTTGATAAAAAAGGAAGAACCATTGTTCCAGCGCGGTTGATAAAAGTGATGATGGCAAGAATCCAAACTTCTCTGGTAAAACCTCGAAAGTTGTTAATGTAGTGAGTTAGGGCGTTTTTAAGCATTTTGAGTGATAGATTATCGTCACAAAGTTAGGAAACTTTGTCTCGTTAAGTGGTTGTTGTTTTGTTACTTTTGAACTATTTTTGCATAAAATTTCTAGAATGAAAACTATAAACGCCATAGCTTTATTGTTGGTTTTTAATTTTGCTTTTGCACAAAAAAAGTTTAATAAAGCTGATGTACAAAAATTTCAAAAGAAAATCAATTCGGAATTTGCTGATCCTAAGACAAGTCCGTTGATGGCTGAAGATCTAAAAACTTTTAAAAGCTTAGATTTTTTTCCTATTTCTGAAACGTATTTTGTTAATGCGACTTTAGTAAAAGCTAAAGGGGGAAAAGTTTTTGAAATGAAAACTTCGGGAAAATATACTCCAAAGTACATTAAATATGGAACCTTAAATTTCAAAATAAACGGAAAAGCGTTTCAGCTTGCCGTTTACCAAAGTTTAGATCTTATAGTTCAGGAAAAATATAAAAATCATTTATTCTTGCCTTTTTCAGATTTAACAACTGGTAAAGAAAGTTATATCGGCGGCCGTTATATTGATTTAGAAATTCCGAAAGGAAATACAATAGCAGTCGATTTCAATCAAGCTTACAATCCGTATTGTGCTTATAATTACAAGTATTCTTGTCCGCTTGTACCGCAGGAAAATGATCTGAAAATTGAAATTAAAGCTGGTGTAAAGACTTTTCATTAATGGAATATTTTAATTTTCATACGCATCAATTTACCAATCAATCAGATGTTTTAGAATTGGTTAATCAATATCCAAAAGATTTTGATGCGTTAATTCCATTTTATTCGATAGGAATTCATCCTTGGTATATTGACGAAAATAGGCTTAATGAAGATTTGAAAATTATTGAAGTAAAACTGCAAACCAATAATTGTCTGGCGATTGGTGAATGTGGTCTGGATAAAAGAATAGAAGTTCCGTTTGATTTACAGGTCTCTATTTTTGAAAAACAATTGGAATTAGCAGAAAAATATAAAAAACCAGTAGTAATTCATTGCGTTGCCGCTTTTCAGGAAGTCATGGCAATTAAGAAAAAAATGAGGATAAATGTTCCAATGATTATTCATGGTTTTTCGAAAAATAATCAATTGGCTGAGCAATTAATAGCTGCTGGATTTTATCTTTCATTTGGAAAATATTTATTGAAAAATCCAGATTTGAAGTCGGTTTTTCAAAATGTTCCAAATGATCGTTTTTTCTTAGAAACGGATACTATTGAAGAATCAATTAAAGAAGTTTACGAATTGGCTTCTGAATATAAAGGACTAAATTTAAAAGAATTAGAAGAGATTATTTCAAGTAACTATAGAAGTGTGTTCGAATTGTAAAACATGATTTGTCAGGCGAAGTAAAGTCGAAGTCCAAACCAATAGGAACACCTTTCGACTTCGCTCAGGGCGCCAAACGTGTAAAACTTGAAACATTAAACTTGAAACAAAAAAAATAAAATAAAGAATATATGGCAGAATGGACAGAAAGAGCTGAGCTTTTGTTTACTAAAGAAGGATTAGAAAATTTACAAAAATCTAATGTTTTAGTCGTTGGACTAGGAGGAGTTGGATCTTTTGCAGCTGAATTTTTAGCAAGAGCAGGAGTAGGAAACATGACAATTGTAGACGGAGACGTTGTGGATATTACCAATATTAACCGTCAATTGCCAGCTTTGCACTCAACAGTAGGTCAGCCAAAAATTAAAATTGTAGGCGATCGTTTAATGGATATTAACCCAGAATTAAATCTAACTCGTGTTCAGGAATTTCTTTCTCCAGAACGTGCTTTTGAGATTGTTTCTCCAGAATTTGATTATGTTTTGGATTGCATTGACAGTATTACTCCAAAATTAAATCTGATTATTGCCGCAAAACGCAAAAGAGTAAAAATCATCAGCAGTATGGGAGCTGGTGGGAAAATGCTGGCTTCAAAAGTAAAAGTAGCAGATATTTCAAAAACAATTAATTGCTATTTCTCTAAAACAATTCGCAAACGTTTAAAAGAAGTAAAAATTAATAAACTGAAGGTAGTTTTCTCTTCTGAAATTCAAGACGAAAAAAGCCTAAAATTAACAGACGGTAAAAACTTTAAAAAATCGTTTTACGGAACAAACAGCTATATGCCAGGATTATTTGGTTTGCACGCCGCAGAAACGGTGATTAGATATTTGCTTAAAAAGTAAGGTTCTGAGATGCTAAGATTCTAAGGTGCTAAGGTTTTTTACTGAAACGCTGAATCTTAATTCCTTTGAACTTATAAATAAAACGTAAAGCAACTTTGTCAAAGTTTAAAACTTTGACAAAGTTAAACAGACACAAGAGAAACCTTAGAGTCTCAGAATCTCAGAAACTTTAAAAAAAAATGATTAAAACAGTAATTTTTGATATGGATGGCGTGATCGTTGACACGGAACCTGTTCATCGTTATGCCTACTATTTACAATTTTCAGAATTAAATATTAAAGTTCCTGAAGAAATGTATACCACATTTACAGGATTTTCAACTCGAAATACATTTCAAACTTTAAAAAGCTATTTTCCAACTGTAGAGCAGGAAGTTGAAGATTTGATTCAGAGAAAAAGAACCATTTTCAATGATGCTTTTGATACTAAGGAAGATCTATATCTTTTAGAAGGTGTTGAAGACCTGATTAAAGATTTGTACAACAACGGAATACAATTGATTTTGGCTTCATCAGCTTCAAAAGTTACTATTGATCGCGTTTTTACAAGATTTAATCTGCATCAATATTTCACGCACATTGTGAGCGGTGAAGATTTTCCGCAATCAAAACCAAATCCAGCCATATTTATTCATGCAGCTTCATTGTCGATTGCACCAAAAGAAGAATGTATTATTATTGAAGACAGCACAAATGGTGTAAAGGCGGCAAAGGGTGCCGGAATTTATTGTGTAGGATACAAAAGTGAACATTCTCATCTTCAAGATTTGTCTGAAGCAGATTTAGTTATAGAACATTTTAACGAATTAAATGCTGAAAAAATATCACAGCTAAAGCCTTGAATTATATAAAATTTAACATTTTAAAGCTGATTGAATTTGTAAATTTGAATAAAATAAAAACGTAAAATAATGAAAAAACTACTTATTGCTTTAGCTCTGATTATAGCTCCATTAGCATCAGAAGCTCAAGTAAAAACTCCACAAGCAAGTCCAAAAGGATATATTAAACAGACTGTTGGTTTAACCGATGTTGAAGTTACCTATTCAAGACCTGGAGCAAGAGGAAGAGCCGTGTTCGGAAACTTAGTTCCATTTGGGAAACTATGGAGAACAGGAGCTAACGAAAATACAATCATTAACTTTAGCGACGACGTTATAATTGACGGAAAAACGCTAAAGAAAGGAAAATATGCAATCTATACCGTTCCTAGAATCGAAAGCTGGGATATCATTTTTTATCTTTCTACAGACAACTGGGGATTGCCAGAAAACTGGAGCGACGCTTACGTAGCTTTAAAAACTACTGTAAAAGAAGAGGCTTTGCCAACTCCTGTTGAAACATTTACAATCGGAATTAACGGTTTAGATCCAAATTTTGGTTATTTAGATATTTCTTGGGAAAACTCTCATGTTGCTTTAAAATTTGAAGTTCCAACTGCTAAAATTGCTACAGCAAGTATCGATAAAGCTTTGGCTGGTCCAACTTGGAATGATTATTTTGCCGCTTCTCAATATTTATTCCAATCAAACGGAAATATTGAAACGGCTAGAAATTATGTAGACAAAGCGCTTGATATGAGTTCAGACAAACCTTATTATGTTTCAAGATTAAAATCTTTAATCCAAGCAAAACAAGGTGACAAAAAAGGCGCAATTGAAACTGCAAAAGCTTCTTTAGCATCTGCAGAAGCGGCAAACAATGCTGATTACGTAAAATTGAACAAAGACAGTATCGCTGAGTGGAGTAGATAGAAAATTCTTTCGAATTGTTAAAATCCAATTTTTAAAATATAAAATTCCAAAACTGACGAGTTTTGGAATTTTTTTTGCATTAAAAATAAAACAGACAGACTTGTCTGTTTGTTTTGAGAAAAAAACTATCTTTGTAGATATAAATTACGATGCTATGTTGCCAAAAGAAAGAATACTAGAAAAAACATTTACTTTATTTCATACGCAAGGTTATAATGCTACAGGCATCAATCAGATTATTGAAGAGGCAAAAGTGGCTAAAGCTAGTTTTTATCAGCACTTTAAATCTAAAGAGGATTTGTGTGTGGCTTTCTTAAATCAGCGTCATTTCTTTTGGTTTGAAGAATTACAAAAGTTTACATCAAAGGAAGAGGATAGGAAACTAAAAATTTTGGCTTCTTTTGATTTCTTAATTTATATGAATAAAAAGGAAAATTTTAGAGGTTGCAGTTTTCTAAATATTCTATCAGAGATTCAATCAGATAATGTTAAAATTCTAGATGTCATTCAAAATCATAAAGCTGATCTACGTGTCTATTTTAATGAAATTTTAAATGATAATCTTTTATCAGACCATGTGTATCTGCTTTTTGAGAGTTGTATTATAGAAAGTCAACTTTTTAAATCAAATCAACTTATTGAGCAAACTAAGAAAATTATTCAAACTTTAATCTAATTATTATGGAACAGAAATTGCCATTGCCACCTTTCTCGTATGAAACAGCAATAGAAAAAATTCTATTAGCAGAAGATGCGTGGAATAGTCAGGATCCTGAAAGGGTTTCAAAAGCGTACACGATAGACAGTGAATGGAGAAATAGAGATAAGTTTATAAATGGACGTGATGAAATCATTCTTTTTTTAACCGAAAAATGGAAAAAAGAGAAAAATTATAAATTAAAAAAGGAGTATTGGGCTCATACCGAAAACAGAATTGCTGTTCGATTTGAGTACGAATACCAGGATGTTAATGGAAACTGGTTTAGAGCTTACGGAAATGAAAACTGGGAGTTTGATGCAAATGGATTAATGCAGAAAAGATTTGCCAGTATAAATGATTTTCTGATCTCAGAAGAAACTAGGAAATTTAAATAAAAAACTAATTCATACTAGGCGGTTCTGGAATCTTAATTTTTTGCTTGATTTTCTTTACAATCAAAAGATAAAACGTAATTCCTCCTAAAATAATAAGAAGCGCAATCTGGAGCTGGCCTAGTACATTGTTTCTGTTATACATTGCATTTGCAGCGGCAAGTTTTGCTTTTCCTTCTTCAATTTGAATTTGCGAAAGGGATTCAAGGGTTTTTAAAGCTTTCTCGCTAGAAATGGCAATTTTATCCCAGTTTTTACTTTCAACCTGTTTGTTTATTTCTTTGCAGGAAAGCAAAAAAATATCAAAATACTGTTTCTCTTTGTTTGTTAAAACTGTTTTAGCGTACAAATCGTCGATATCATGAATAATATCAAGAGTATGAATAATTTCATTTTTCTTGATGTTGTCGCTCAAATTTAATTTTTCAGCTTCAGCTTTTATAAAATGAAGTTCTTTTGAGTATTGAAAAATATAATGCGCCACAACTAATCGGTCTTTGTAAATCGCATTGATATTATCATTTACGTTTTTGGAGTTTCGGAGCGTGTTAAAGTTCCCAAGCAGAATTATAAGCATTACTATTAATAGAATAAAAGCAGCTTTTGTTTTATTGCTGTATTTTTTTTGATCTTTCATAGTGTTTTTTGGAAACTAAAATTTTAATCAATCATTTTGTTTTCGACCAATGCAATGTTCTTTATGGAGGCTAAAGGAGTAATTTTTATTCTTTTGTCTCCTTTAACAAGATAGAAATAGTACAAGCTATTATTTCCAATAATAAAAACATTTTTAGATTCACCTTCATTAAAATCAAGTTGATAGCTATAATCCAATCTGTTTTCTTTTAGCTTTTTCGTAGTAAAATAGCCTCCAGCGAATCCGTAACCTAAAAAAAAGGATAATAAAAAAACTACGAGAGATTTTATGGCAATGCCATTATAGTAGCTTTTAGTTTCTTGTGGTGATAATTCATCTGTTGATTTTAATTCAAAAGATCGTTTCACAAATGCCGAATCTTTATTCTTAGCCAAGAAGGAAGGAAGATAAAAATGGGCCAAAAAAAGTAAAATTATTGCACCCAGAATAATAGGGTTTGAAGTAAATTCAGCAATTGGACTAATTAATATATCCATTATTGTAGAATACCTCAATATATTAATTCCGAATTGGTAATAGAATATACTATCTTTTAATATTCCCATTAAAATTAGAAATAGATATCCAAATGGCAATAGCTTTTCTAAATCGTCAGAAATCTTCATTTCTCCAGTTTAAGATTAGTTTAGTTTTATGGTCAGTCTTACAACTTACTAAAATAGTCTTTTTTACTTACAAAAAAAGAAGAATTGTATTGGAATGAGATTGTTTTCCTATTTTATAAATTTTGTGAAGGAAGTAAAAAAGTCTTTCAGTGAAAATATAAAATTATTATGCTGCCTAAATTTTTCTCCTTCAACATAATGTAAAGGAAAATTAGGACCTTTTATTCCGAAAGGTCCAGAACCATTTCTGTTATAATAATATTCATCCTTATTGTCAGTATACCTTCCTGCACAGAGCAGATTAAATGTTGTACTTTTTTTACTTGATTTTAAAACTCTAATATCAATCCAAACGGGAACTTTATTTTTTCGATATAGTAAGTCAACAACTTCCGTGTCCGTCAAATCCAGTTTTATTGTTCCTTGATCTTCTGGGTACAGATCAAATTGTGTTAGACTAGGATCATCTGTACTTACACTAAGAATGACATTGTATTTAAAATCTGTCTCTAATTTATCCTTGACATATCGTTCAGCAAATTTTAAAGCTATTATGCTTGCTCCTTGCAAATGAAATAAAAATTCTTCTTTTGTCATTTTATAAAAGTATAGATTTTCTAAAAATCTATTCGATTACTAACTCGTTATTGTCTGATTTCCCTCTGAAAAACAAAAATTGAAGTAAAACCGCCAATACAATTGTCAAAATTGCTCCAATAAAATTCAGCCATAAATACCCTAATTTTTCCTGACTGTAAATCATGAAATAGTAAATTACAAAAATGGTTAGCTGACTAATAATGGCGCTAATAAACATGGGTTTTGCTTGAACTTTTTTAGTGTAAAAACCAACAAGGAAGATTCCTAAAACGGTTCCGTAAAAGATAGATCCAATAATGTTTACAAGCTGAATTAAATTTTCAAACAATGTTCCAACGCAAGCAAAAAGTATTGCTATAACTCCCCAGAAAAGAGTGAAAAACTTAGTGACATGCAAATAATGTTTCTCTGATTTTTCTTCTTTCTGATTTCGTTTGTAAATATCAATTGCTGTCGTAGAAGCCAAAGCTGTTAATCCTGAAGCGGTAGAAGACATAGCAGCCGAAAGAATAACGGCCAATAACAATCCTATTAGGCCTTTTGGTAAGTAATGCAGAATGAAATGAAAGAATACATAATCTTTATCATTAGTTTCAGAATTACTGTCTGCTCTCGAAATGATTTCTTTGGCTTTATCGCGTAGATCTTTTTCTTTATTTGATAATGCAACCAATTCTTTACGCAAAATTGGATTGTCATAATCTTGATTCAGCTGATCGATATATAATAAGTTTATTACTTTTTTATCTTCTGAAAGCTTTACCAATTTTTCTTCTAAGACATGATATTCCTGTTTGTAAGGAGACTTCTCAATTGCAATTTTATTATTCGGATTAAAATTTAAAGGCACTGGATTGAATTGAAAAAAAACAAAAACCATAACTCCTGTCAAAAGAATAAAAAACTGCATTGGCACTTTAAGCAATCCATTCATAATTAATCCCATTTGGCTTTCACGAACCGATTTTCCAGATAAATAACGTCCAACTTGAGACTGGTCTGTACCAAAATAGGCTAGAGCAAGGAAGAAACCTCCTGTAATACCGCTCCAGAAAGTATATTTTTCTTCGGGATCAAAAGAAAAATCAACAATATTCATTTTATCATTAGCGCCTGCAATATGTAGCGCGCTGTTGAAAGTCATATCGTTTGGAAGATAATGCAGTATCAAGAAAAACGTGATAAACATTCCAGACATGATAACGAACATCTGCTGTTTTTGCGTAACGTTAACTGCTTTTGTACCACCAGAAAAAGTGTAGATAATTACCATAACTCCGATAATGATGTTCATTCCGGTTAAGTTCCATCCCAAAAGTGCAGACAAAATAATAGCTGGTGCATAAATGGTTAAACCAGTTCCTAGACCTCTTTGCACTAAAAATAAAATAGCAGCAAGTGAACGTGTTTTGACATCAAATCTTCGTTCTAAAAATTCGTATGCAGTAAAAACTTTACTTTTATGATAAAGTGGAATAAAAGTCAAACAAATGACAATCATGGCAATTGGCAAACCAAAATAAAACTGAACAAAACCCATTCCGTCGTGATATGCTTGTCCAGGTGTAGATAAGAACGTAATTGCGCTGGCTTGTGTCGCCATTACAGAAAGCCCTACAGTATACCAAGGTGTTTCATTGTTTCCTAAAATGAAATCTTCAACGTTTTTACTCCCTCGGGTTTTCCAAGAGCCATATCCAACAATAAATAATAGTGTTACAATAAGTACGATCCAGTCAAATAGCTGCATAGGTTATGAGTATAATTGCATGATTAAAAGAAAAATAGCTATGTAAATCGCATTAACGATCAAGACGTAAGTGTAGCTTTTTTTCCATTTTTTTGTCTTTTTGGCTTCCATATTTTTACTGCTTTAAATCTTGTTTTGGAGCTTCAATTGGCTGTTTTAGAGAAATAATATTAGATAATAATCTATATGCTCCAGAAACACCTTCTGGTAATTCTCTAAAGAAGCTTAAACCAGTGTAAATATAATATCCTTTTCCGTATGGAGCGACCAATAAAGCGCCATCTTTTGCAGATTCTCCTTTGTCATGTGATGAAATAATAGGAGTGAAGGCAGGATCATATTCATTTGGATAATACAAACCTTGCTCTTGTGTCCAACCTTGAAAATCTTTTTCAGAGATTTTATTTGGCGTATTTAAAACAGGATGATTTGGCGCTAAGAATGTAATTTTAGCATTTTCTTCTGTCACACGGTCATTTGATAATTTTAGCGAATATGGTGCAATTTTATCCGTAACCAGTTTTCCGTTTGTATTGTATTGAACAATCATATTTTTACCGCTTTTAACAAAATTGAAAAGTATATTTTGTTTGTTTGCTAAAGCATTCACAGTATTATAGGCACGGACTCCTGTAATTACAGTGTTGAAAGAATCTAGTTTTTGAGGCGTAATTTCTTCTGGTTTTAAGATAGAAACTTTATATCCCATTTGAGTTAAACTTTCTGGAACTTCATCTCCAGCACCCATAATGTAAGCAATGGCATCTCCAGAAATTTTCAAATCAATTCTAATGCATTTTGATTCCGCTGGTTTCAGAACCATTTGTTTGGTAATATGAGGAAAATCAATAATCGTTTGGTCTTTGTCAAAACGTTTGTTGTCAACAATTGCTACACTTTTTGCAGTAACTTCTTCTGGATTTACAGGAGGAGTTACTTCAAAATAAAAGATTTGTTCTGTACCTTTTTTATCCAAAGTAAACGGAATTTCTTTTGGTGAAACCGTCCAGCTTTTTGGTAATTCTAATTGTAGGTTTCCTTTCACATCATCTTTTCCTGCACGAACTTTTACTGGAACCATTTTACTTTTTGTATTTCCAAAAATTAAAACTCTTTCTGAGATTGAAGTTGTAACTTCTGGCACAATATCAAGAAAATTATACATTTCGCCTTTTACGCCATCATTGTATTTATATACAACAGTACGCTCAAACGGAATTTCGACATCGTTGATTTTTACGTTAAAAATTACTTTTGTGTCTCGTATAATATCTGGAATACCAATGTTTTCTTGATTAGAAACCGTGTACATTCCAACTGTAGCTTTTTCTTTTAGCCAATAAGGCTGCGTATATTCAATATCGTTAGGAAGCTGTAATTGCAGATTGATCTTTTGATCGTTATTGTTTTTTAAAACGCTGTTTTGAGTTGTCGTTTTATTATCTGGAAGCGTGGTTACACTAACTAACTGCATATCAACAGAACATCTATTTATAGCTTCAAGACTTAATTTAATAGTGCTTCCTGGTGTAGCTTCTTGTTCATTGGCAACGGCTTCAAGATATAAACCAGAACAAGATGCGATAATGTTTTTTATGGCTGCCGATTTAATCTCTTTCCAATGCGTATCGTCTAAAGCTTGGATCATGGCGTAAACTTTAACTAAATCTGGAATACTGGCAGAAGGATGGCTGAAATCGTATTTTGAAATGATTGATGAAATTAAATCGCCAACTGGTTTTCCGTTTTTAACGCGGTTCCAGCTTGTATCTATTCCGTCAAATAAATTATCGCGTTCTTTTGGAGTTTCTCCATTTATAAGTTCCAAATATTCAGTTTCTTCACCTCGAACACCCGTACTTCCAAAACCTTGCGATTGGTGACGGCTTCGGCTTAAAGCTGCGATTTCTTGATTCGATTTTCCGATTCCCGTGTAGTAAACACCTGTTTCTAGCTTTGTAAATTTAGATTTGTTTGCGGCATCAAATTTTTCTTGACTTCCGTAAAACCACCAAGACGGATTAAAGAATTGTCGTTTTACCTGCCAAGGTGAGACATATTTTAATTGTTCAGGATAAACTTTAGGATCGTTTGTCAATTTAAAACTTTCAACGCTAAGCATTGCAGATGAAGTATGATGCCCGTGTGTTGTGCCTGGCGAACGGTGATCAAAACGATTGATGATAATGTCTGGTTGGAATTTTCGTATTGTCCAAACCACATCGGCAAGGACTTTGTTTTTGTCCCAAATGTCTAAAGTTTCGTCTGGATTTTTTGAAAAACCAAAATCATTTGCTCTAGAAAAGAATTGTTCTCCTCCGTCAATTTTTCGCGCTTCAATTAATTCTTGTGTTCTTATAACACCAAGTAGTTCACGCAATTGAGGACCGATTAAGTTTTGTCCTCCATCACCGCGAGTCAATGACAAATAGCCTGTTCTAGCATTCATATCATTGGCTAAATACGAAATCATTCTGGTATTTTCATCGTCAGGATGTGCGGCAACATACAATACAGAACCTAAAAAGTTTAACTTCTTGATTTGATTGTAAATTTCAACTGAATTTGGTTTTTGTGGCTGCTGTGCAAATGAAACCTGAAAACCGATAAAAAATAAAAGAAAGATCTGGATCTGTATTTTTCGCATGGTAAATGTTAGGTATTTTTTGAAATCATTCCAAAAATAGTAATTATTTCATGTAAGATTATTTAAATGAATTGTTAACGCTCAATAATTATACCTTTCTTTAAATAGAAACAACAAAAAAAGCTGTTAGAAACCAATCTAACAGCTTTTCTATAAGGGTTTTGAAAAATTTACTTCAATTTATTTTCAGTGTCTTTGTAAGTTCCTGTAATGGTTACATTGCTTCCTTTGGTAACTTTTCCATAGATGGTTATAGAAGAATTATTTCCAATGAAATTAATTTTAGCACCACTATTTAATCTCAAATCTCCCCAGATTACAACAGAACCTTCAATCTGTAAAAGAGCATTATTATTGATAATTAACTCCGTAGGATTTGATTGCTGATATTTTCCTTGTGATAAACTCCCTGTCATATTAAAAGTACCACCACTGTTTAAAATCAGGCCATTTTGAATTGCAATAGAACCACAATGCGTTAAAACAGCACCAGAATTAATAATTGCCGAATTAATAGCAGTTGCTCCTTGGTATGATTTTATATCATTAGAATTCAAAATCAAATCTTTACCTTGATTGTAGACAATATAAGAAGTACAATTTGCAAAAGTGGTATTTGGTTTTTCCATTTTAATGATTTTCAAACCGCCTGTACCGCTCGCCACATAAATATAATTACCGCTTGATTTTACATAGTTTGATGAACCAGCAATTCCAACAGAACCTAACAAATTAAGCTGTGTTGCAGATTGATAAACGTTTAAGCCAAGAGCGCCGTTTGCCACAAAAGCATAACCATCATTAAAAGAAACTGCATTTGTTACATTGTCTTCTCCAGCTGTTGCAATGGCAATGCTTTGCAATTTAGATCCGCTGTTAATGTCGTATACACCAAGACCATTTGCCCCTTCAGAAACAAAAAGTTTTGATCCGTCAATATCCATTGTTCTTTTTGCACCGCTAATATCAGTAGAAGTTGTAAAGCTTTTTTGCAAAGCAAGAGTTGACTGATTGTAAATATTAACGCCCTTTGTTCCGCTTAACGTTACCACTTTGTCATTTGTTAAAGCGATAGAACGTAAGTCGGCTACAGCTGTTTTTCCAGTAATTTCTTTAGTTGAACTGCTTAGTTTGAATAAACTTCCGTTATCTCCAGTTACAGCAAAATAATTAGAAGTATTTGCTGCCACATCTGTTGTAACTCTATTCTCTAAATAATTGGTTTTTAATTTATCTGTAAGCAACCCAGAGCTTAATTCCATGTTAAGAACAATAGCAGGATTTGTAGAAAGAAGCGGATCTTTGTCTACATCTTTCGCAGCTCCGATAATTAAGTTTGAACCAGAAAAAGTAAGAGACGTAATATCAGTATTTGGAATTAAAGCAGACGTAACCAATTTTGGTTTGTAAGGATCTGAAACATCAATCACATCAATAGCTCCAGAATAGGCATCGCCTCTCATAATATAAGAAACATAAGCATAATTTCCGTTTACTGTAACATGGCTGGCTTGTAGTGTTCTTCCGTTAGCATCAACAGGAGGTTTAACTTCTGCAATTTGAACTAAAGGAAAAGAAGTGTTGGCTGTCTCTGCAGATTTTCCTGCCAAAGAACCATTTTCGATCGAAATTACCCCTGAATTAGTTAAGTCAAGTCTTTGATTTAAAGCAGATTGATCTGAGGTAATAGTAATGTTATTTGACGATTGTCCATCGTTTTTGTTGTCATTGTTATCGTCACATCCTATTAACAGTGACATTGCTAAAAATGAAAGCAAATAAACATTCTTTTTCATAAATTTCTTTTTTGGATTTTAAAATTCGGCGCAAATATATATCATAATCACATTAAACAAAGGTTAATTTTAGTAAAACAAGTTGTTTTTCAGTGATTTATATACGAATTACAGTTTTTTAACAAAAGTTCAAAATTAAATTGCCACAAAAAAAGAGAGTATCATTTATTTGATACTCTCTTGTGTTGATTGCTAATAATTTAGTATTTATCTTCTTCCGTGTCCATGTCCATGTCCGTGACCGTGATCGTCATCGTGGTCATCGCGATCGTGTTTGTTATGATGCTTATCATAGTGTTTATCATAACGTTTGTAATCTCTTCTATCGTCATAACCATATACTGGTCTCGGTCTGTATGGTCTTTGTGGAGCTCCATAATATCCTTTATAGTATTTTACTCTATGACGGTCAAAGTATGTATAAGGCGCTCTTCCATGATAGTCTGTCAAAACTACTTTATAACCTCCGTACAAATCATAGTTTCTATATTGTCTAGGTAAGTAAGTTGTTCTTACCCATCTTCCTCCTCCGAAATAGATAAATTGAGCAGCACGAACATCGTAGTAAGCTTCAATATCTGGCAGATAATAGTATTCCATATCTGTATATCCCACTGGACCCCAAGCTGGTGGATTTCCAATATTTACGTTTATCGATACTTGGGCTTGTGTGGCGTTTGCAACCAGTAGAAATAATCCGGCGATTGCTAATTTTATCGTTTTCATCTTTTTTGTTTTTTTTAAATGTTAATCTTGAATAGGGATATTCATATACTGTGCCAAAAAAAATGTTACGATGTATTTTGTCGGATAAAAATGCATTTCGTCGAATAAATTAAAAGCATCAATAGCTTTAATTCGTTGATATTTAGAGTTTTTAGTGCTTTTAAAAATTTCTTAAAAAAAATAAAAAAAATTACTTGTAATTAACCACTCTAGGTTTTGCCAACTCAAAACTCTGCAATCCATAATCGGTAGTTTCAAAAGTATTTGTCTTGAAAACATTATCTCCCTGTTGCGGAATACTCGGATAATAAGAAAGTGAAAGCTGAAATGAACTGAAAACCAAATAGTCATTGCTAATTAATAATCCTACAGTAAGTTTAGAATAAGGTTTGCTTTTTGTCATTGCCATTTCTGGACTTCCTAGTACTGCAATTGAATAATTAAAAAATGGGTTTAAACGAAATCCAAGTAAAGAGTGCGGCGAATATGTTTGTGTCTGCAATGATAAAAGTGCTTTACTTGTTCCGTACAAATAACTGTTGAATCCTGGAATTCCGTTTTCTTCATTTATATTTAACTGATCTCCAATAATATCATCTCGATTTATTCCAATTACAACTTTCGGATTTATAAATTGTCTAAGTTTCCAATTTCCTATGCTGAATAATTTCGTAAAATAATTAGATTCAAACAGAAATGAAGTTTGATAGGTCTTGGATTGATGAAAAAAAGTTCCAGCTTCAAAATTCATACTTAGAAAACCTAAGCGATAATAATTTCCAAAAGAAAATTGAGCACCAACATAAGGCCTCCAAAAAGTATTTTTATACTGATAGCCAAAAGTTACACCGTATATTCTTCCTATAGGGACGTCTTCTGTCTGCCCATTTCGAAAAATATAGCTGTCTTTGATAAATTTTCGCGTATTCAGTCCGATTCCGCTGAGAATTAGTTTTTCTGAAGAATAAAAATGATTCGGATCGTAAATCTCAGAAGGCGATTCGCTATAATTTACATTCAAAAAGCGCGCTGTTGTAATCAAATTGGTTATGGCATGATTGCTGTCTTCATACATTTTAAAAGCTCGTCCAGCCCAAACGTCTTGCGAAGTGTACTTTTTAGGCTGATAAGCAAATGTAGAATCGGGTGCTTGTAATGTATCCTTTCTAAAACTTTCATCAATATAAAATCCACCAGCCCATTTAGTCAAAGGAGAGTAGAAGTCTCGCTCAATATCTATACTTTTAATATAGTTATTATCCAAATCCATATTGTAATGAAACACAGTACCGATGTAAGTATTTTTAATATTTGGGATCGTGTATGTTGCCTCATTGGCATTTCGTCCATCATCAAAACGATTGGTAAAACGATATTCTAATTGCTGTCCAGTTCCAAAAAAGTCTTTTTCTTTAAAACCAATCGACATCTGGCTGCTAGAAATCGAAAATCTCGGAATGGTACTCCAAGAATCTAAAACCCGAATGGTAACATCTACAGAATCTGAAGCTTGTCCCACCGATTGATTCGAAATTCTAACCGCTGTAACATATCGTTGGGCACGAATTAAACGCTCAGATTCCAATACTTTATAGGTGTTGTAAGGCGTATTTTTCTTAAAAAGCAATAAATTATAGATAGCTATTTTTTTTGTTTTTAAGTGAAGTCTATTACCCATTCTTTCTCCCCAGTTTTTGGGAATCTGAGTGGTATCGGCAACAGAATGACCAAACGGATCTAAAGTAATAATATTGATCTTTCGAATAATTTTTCCATCGTAATTTGTAGAATCAAGCGGTACAAGCAGTTCGTCTTTTTTCTTTGGCTTTTTAGATCTAAAAAACAATTTATGCATTGCCTGCGTAAACTTATTTTTCTTAGAATAATTTCTAATTTTAGTATAGATTTCAGTGGTATCTTTCTCTTTTTTGGGCTCTTTTTTATTTTGATCTACCTGAGCATATCCGCTTTGTAAAAAAAAGCAAAACAAAATAAAAAACAGTATTTTGTAGTTTAAAGACATTCGGTAATTTTCTTCTAATATTTTTTTAAGTTTTATGAATTTAAGGAATAAATAAATACTATGCTAGCATAACGCTTTTTTTAATTTTCTGTTGTAATTTTTCTCTTTCTCCAGACAAATTTTCTTGGAACGTGATTTCCCATGAGATAACCCCAAGCGGAAAGAGAATCAATTCGGTCAAAAATAATTTTTAAAATTGCTAAAAGAGGAATGGCTAAAAACATTCCGGCAATTCCGGCAGCGGCTCCTCCCACAATAATGCCCATGATTGAAACAAAGGCATTTATTTCTACTTTAGAATTTATAATTAAAGGCACAAGCAAATTATTATCGATAAACTGAACAATAATATTTACAATAAGAATTCCGAGAATTACAGATATTTCTCCAGATCCTGTTAGCGATGCTAGAACCGTAATTACTCCAGCAATAAAAATTCCGATATAAGGAATCAAATTCAAAATTCCGGTTATTAATCCGAGAAGGATAAAATATTTTACGCCAATAATCCACAAACCCAGACTAGTTAATACCGAAACTACAATCATTTCGATAATTAAGCTTACTATGTAATTATTGATCGAAACTTTTATCTGAGATAATATATCTTGCAGAACAGCATGATTTTCTTGTTTGATTAGTTTCGCAAAAAACAATTTAAAATGCTCTTTGTAAATTAGAAACAGAAACGTGTAAATAATCATAATGGTACTATCCAGAAGAACATCGCTTATCGAAATTATAAACGAGCCTAATTTTGCCTGACCCGTTTTAACCGAATCTTTGGTAACCGAATCTAGATATTTTTTTTGCTCACCAATACTTACCTGAAAATTTTCTCTTATAAATTTATGGATTTCAATAATAAAGGAGTTGGCGTTTTTCTTTATAGTTTCAAAATCATTTGCTATGTAAGTGACTTGGTAAGAGATAAAAACTAAGATTCCGACAATGCAAGATATAAAAAGGACGAGACAAACAATTGCAGCGAGATGTCTTGGGAACTTACATTTTGTATTTAAAAAAGTAAAAATCGGAAGCAATAAAACAGCAAATAAGAATGCCATTAGAACGGGTGTAAGAATATCTTTTCCGATGCAAAAAATAAATGCAAAACAGATTAAAATAACAAGAATAAAGGAAAGTTTTGCATAAAATGGTAATGTTATAGGCCGAGTCATTTTTATTTTTATTTAGCTGAATTTATATAACAAATATTACGATTTATTTGTCTTTTTACGTTCTAGCTTTTCTCGTACCCGTTATAAAATTCCCATTATATTTTAGTCGAAAAATTCACGCTCTTCATACTTTGCAGGAATAATAGAAATTCCTTTCTGAAGTAATAGATTATTTGGGAAAACAATTTTCTCTCCTTCCTTTGTTTTTAAACTTACATGAAAGGTGTTAATGTCTTCGATTTCGGCTTCGATTGGAAAATCTTTGTCATGAATTTTAATGGTGTCTCCAATTCTAAAAGGAAAAGAAAAGAATAAAACCATTCCAGAAGTAATATTGCTCAAAATAGACCATTGAGCAAACATCGCAACTCCAATTACAGTGGCAATAGAAGAAATTGTAATAAAAATATCTTCGGTTTGAACGCCCCAAATTAGAATCAAAGTTGTGACTACAAGTATATTCATTAAAATATTAATATACTTAATAACCAAATTGGTACGATGTTCAAATAATTGGCTTGTAGCAGCAAAACGTCGTATTAATTTTGCAATTACGATACGAAGCACAATCAAAACACCAACAAGAATGATTGTGGTTATTATTTCTCGGCTATACTCTTTAAAAGAAAACATAAATAAATTTTTACACTAATGTAGTCAAAAATTCATAAACTTTTGCTGTCGGAAGTCCCATTACATTGGTATAAGAGCCTTCTACTTTTGCAACTGCCATAAAACCAAACCATTCCTGTATGCCATAAGCACCAGCTTTATCATAAGGTTTGTAATTTTCGATATAGTACAAAATAGCTTCGTCTGACAGATCGTTAAAAGTTACTTTAGTAATATCATGCAAAAGAGTAGAAGAGTGGGCTGTTTTAAAGCAAACCGAAGTAATTACCTCATGCGTTGCATTAGACATTGATTTTATCATAGCAAAAGCTTCTTCGGCATTTTTTGGTTTTCCTAAAGCTTTATTCTCATGCCATACAATAGTATCGCTTGTCACTAGAATTTCATTCTCTTTCAGTTCGCCTTCAAAAGCATTCGCCTTTAATTCAGCAAGATAATCGGTAATTTCTGCGGCCTTTAATTCTGGCGGATAGATTTCCTCAACGTCTTTTAAACGAATTTCAAAATCAAGATCCAAATCCTTAAAAAACTGCTGTCTGCGAGGCGAACCCGAAGCTAAAATGATTTTATATTTTTTTAATTTTTCTTTAAGCATTGTATTTGATATTTAAGGCAATAACCAAGATTGATAAAATTCCGAAGAACAAAATAAGTTTTAGAATACTGCTTAAATGATGAAATTCCTTTTGAGATTTTGCACTAAATATTTTGACAATAAAATATAGTAAAGGCGCTAAAACTGTTGCAAAAGCATAAAATACAGCAATATAAAGCTTATTTTGCATGAAATAAGTATTGCAATACAATCCAGATAGAATGAAGGCAATAACGGCAAAACCTAAAGCTATTTTTGCAGCTCGGTTAACTCCAATTGCAACTGGTAATGTGTTCATTCCCATATTATAATCGCCATTGACATCTTCAATATCTTTTACAATTTCGCGAATGAAATTAATCATAAAAGCAAATAAAGCATAATCTATTAAAATAGAAAAAAGACTTGCCATTTGCGCTTGGTTTTCGCCTGTTGTAGCAGGAAAAAGGTCAAAAACTCCAATAATTAAAACGCTCACAGCCAAAAGCAATGCGACAACAAAATTGCCTAAAATCATAATTTGTTTTAGCGTTGTTGCATAAAAATATAGCAACGATGCAATTAAAATAAAAAGCGAAGCAAAAGTTGGCCTCATGATAATATTCGATAGAATAAAACCAAGGGCAACACCAGAAATATTCAGACCAATATAAATATTGTAGGCCATAGTTTCTGTAATTCCTTTTCCGACTACTACATCATTTGGTTTGTTGATGCTGTCGGTTCCTACATCGTAAATGTTATTGATAACGTAACCTGCAGCAGCCAATAAAACAGTGCTTAATACAAGTAATCCGTATTGCCAATCTGATAATGCCAGCGGAATCTCTTGCTGTTTTAAAAAGGCATAACGAAAAAGCAGCTGCATAAAAGCAAGCATTAAAAGGTTTTTATAACGAATGAGTTTGAGGAATTTCATTTTTTTAAGATTCTGAGGGGCTAAGATGCTAAGGTTCTAAGTTTTTTAATTAACAATTTATAATTAACAATTCACAATTAAATTAATCATGTTGTCCGTTAAAGTATTCCATCCATTTCCCTTGCACTTTCATCACTTGCTCGATAACGTCTCTTGCAGCGCCACGCCCGCCTTTTACGTGTGAAATATAGCGGCAGATATTCTTAATTTCTGGACTTGCATCTTGAGGACAAGTAGGAAGTCCAACTAATTTCATCACGTGAAAATCTGGAATATCGTCTCCCATATATAGCACATTTTCAGGTTTAATATTATGAGTTTCGGTATAAGCTTTAAAAGTTTTTACTTTATCTGGAGTTCCTAAATGAATGTCATTAATGCCAAGATTTTGAAGACGAATGCGAACGCCTTCATTGCTTCCGCCAGAAATAATGCAAACATGATAACCACTTTCGATTGCAGCTTTCATTGCAAAACCATCACGAATATTCATCGTTCTTAGCATTTCACCTTCATTGGTTACAAAAACTGAGCTGTCTGTAAGTACGCCGTCTACATCAAAAACGAAGGTTGTGATGTCATTCATTAATTCTTTATAACTTTTTGCCATTATGCTGTATAGATTGTGTTAGGATTTTATAGATATTTTTTTTGTTTTCGTCTTGTAAAAAAGCCAGATGCGAGTCAATTGTATTTGAATCATGGCGAATGGCCGGACCCGTTTGTGCATCAATAGGATCGAGTGTGTTGATTTTATCAGCGGTTTCCTGAATCAATGGTCGTAAAACAGCAAAAGGAACTTGGTTTTCTTCACAGACTTCTTGTCCTATTTGGTACAAGTGATTTGTGAAATTGCTGACAAAAACGGCCGCTACATGAAGTGCTTTTCGCTGTTCTGAACTTATAGAATAAACTGCAGTAGAAATACTTTTAGCAACTGTTTCCAAAAGTTTAAAATCGGCTGTGTTTTCTGCTTCCAAACAGAAAGGTACTATAGAATAATTAATTTCCTTATTCTTAGAAAATGTTTGAAGCGGATAAAAAACTCCACGTCTATTTTTAGGGTTTAAAAGCTCAATTGAAGATGTTCCAGAAGTATGAACCACTAGCTGATTGTTAAACGGAAGCTGTTCTGAAACTTCTGAAATAGCATTGTCTGAAACTGAAATAATATGTAAATCGGTTGGTTCTAATGCTGCAAAATCGGTTACAATCTTTTCAGAATCAATTAAATGGATCAAGGCTTCTTTCTTTCTCGAAAAAACCTGTTTAATTTCAACAATTTTGCTGGCAGAGAAAGCCCTTATCAAATGCTGTGCAACGTTGCCGGAACCAATTATAGTTATCTGAATCATGAAAGCAAAATTAGTATTATTTTTTTAATGAAAGGAGCCTAATCCATATTGATAATGCTTTTTTGAAGTTTTTATTGTCTCGTATTTTCTGTTAGAATTCTAACACTTTTTTTATAAAAGTAATTAATAAAAAAACGCATATTGGTTTTGTAGGTTTTAACTTTCTATATTATCAATTTGTTTGAAAAATAGTCCTTATTTTTGGTTTTTATTAACAAAAGGCGAAGCCTGCTAATCAACATTTTTGAGTACTTTTGTCGCACTTTTATACAATGTAATCCCTAAGAAATGGATAAAAAAATATTCTCTTTTTTGTTTTCTACACGATTAATGGCCGTTCTTTTTTTAACATTTGCAATTGCAATGGGTGTTGGAACTTTTATCGAAAGTAAATACAATACCGATACAGCCAGAATACTAATTTACAATACTTGGTGGTTTGAAGCTATTATGGCCATCTTTGTGCTCAATTTCTTCGGAAATATCAAAAAATACCAACTGCATAAAAAAGAAAAATGGGCAAGTCTTTTATTGCACCTTTCTTTTATTTTTATCCTTTTAGGAGCTTTTATTACACGATATATTAGTTATGAAGGAATGATGCCAATTCGCGAAGGCGCGGCTGAAAACCAAGTTTATTCAGATAAAACCTTTTTAACCATTTTTGCTGATGGTGAATATAAGGGTGAAATGAAAAGAAGAGTCTTTGAAAAAAGTCTTATACTTTCTCCTGTTACGAATAATGATTTCAGCATTTCTGGAAAATTTGACGAGACTCCTTTTGAAGTTACCTATTCGAACTATATCATGGGAGCTAAAGAAGTGGTTAAACCAGATCCAAAAGGAACTTTATACTTGAAATTAGTTGAAGCTGGAGCCGGTGGGCGTGAAGAACATTATCTTAAAGAAGGTGAAGTTCAGAACATTCACAATGTTTTGTTTGCTTTAAATAAGCAGACAGACGGCGCAATAAACATCAATACTACTGGAAAAGAATATACAATTCAGACTCCTTTTGAAGGTGAATTTATGCGAATGGCGGATCAATTTAAAGGAAAAGTTACGAAAGATGATGTACAGCCTTTAATGATGCGTTCGTTATATAGCATTGGAGATATTAGAATTGTATTTCCAGAACCTCCAATGAGAGGAAAAGTGGACTATGAATCTAATAACGACTTTAAAGCAAAATCTCATAGAGATGCTTTGGTAGTAAAAGTAAAAGCTGAAGGACAGGAAAAAGAAGTAATGCTTTTTGGTAATAAAGGACAAGTTGGAGAAGCTAAAACAGTTAAAATTGGCAATATAGAATATTCTTTATTTTTTGGAAGCAAAGCTTATGTTTTGCCATTTAAAATTCGTTTGAACGACTTTATTGCTGAGAAATATCCTGGAACGGAAAAAAGTTATTCTTCATATAAAAGTAAAGTAACTGTTCAAGATTCTACAGAAACTTTTGATGCAGATATTTTTATGAATCACGTTTTGGATTATAAAGGATATCGTTTCTTCCAGTCTTCGTTTGATCCAGACGAAAAAGGAACTGTTTTATCTGTTAACCATGATTTCTGGGGAACTAATATTACTTATTTTGGTTATTATATATTATACATTGGTTTAATGGCTATTATGTTTACTAAACATTCTCGTTTTGGTGATTTGAAGCGTAAGCTTGAGGCTGTTAAAAAGAAAAAAGAAAAACTAATTACGATTTTAGTTTTAATGTTGAGTTTAAGCAGTTTTGCGCAGCAATCACCGCATGTTCACTCACATGATCATGATCACAATCACAGTGCAGATCCAAATGATCATGCGAATCATGTTACTGCACCGCCAAGCAAGAAACAACTAGATTCTTTATTGAATATTTACAAAGCGCCAGAAGCACATGCAGCAAAATTTGGACGTCTGATTATTCAGGATGCTGGGGGTAGAATGAAGCCTATTAATACGTTTTCTTCTGAATTACTTCGTAAGGTAAGTCATGATGACAAATACAACGAAATGAATTCTGATCAGGTATTTTTGTCTATGACGCAATATGCTCAAGTTTGGATTCAGGTTCCTATTATTTATATCAATACAAAAAATGATAGTATCCGTAAAATCATTGGTATCGATTCGAAAGATAAATACGCACCATTTGTAAAATTCTTTGATGAGCAAGGAAATTATAAATTATCTCCATATTTAGATGCAGCTTATAAAGCGGCTAATCCGAATAGTTTTGAGAAAGATTTTGTTGAAACCGATAAAAAAGTAAACTTAATGGAATCGGCATTAAGCGGTAGTATTTTAAGAATCTTCCCAATTCCTAATGATCCAAATCATAAATGGGTTTCTTATCTAGAACGCGAAAGTGCTGGTTTTAAAGGAATGGATTCTACTTACGTGAAACAAATTCTGCCTTTATATTTTAGTGCTTTGAATAACGGTTCTATCACCAAAAACTTTGACACAGCAGATAATTTAGTAGAAAGCATCAATGGCTTTCAAAAGAAATTTGGTGCAAAAGTAAGACCAAGCGAGCAAAAAATTGATGCAGAGATTGCCTATAACAAATATGACGTTTTTCAAAAACTACCATATTGGTATATTACAGCGGCAAGTTTTATGTTCATTTTTATTATTGTCAATATTTTCTTTGAGAAAAAATGGCTTCGTATTACTGTAAATGCCTTCCATATTATTATCGGATTATTGTTTGCGCTTCATACATTAGGGTTAATTGCACGCTGGTATATTTCTGGTCACGCTCCTTGGAGTAATGCGTACGAATCTATTGTATATGTGGCTTGGTCAACCATGTTCTTCGGATTGGCTTTTGATAGAAAATCAAAACTTACAGTAGCTTCATCAGCTTTCGTTACTGCTATGATTTTAATGGCAGCGTACTTAAACTGGATCGATCCAGAAATTGCAAATTTACAGCCGGTTCTTAATTCATATTGGTTAATGATTCACGTAGCAGTTATTGTAGGTAGTTATGGTCCGACTGCATTAGGAATGATTTTAGGTTTTGTATCATTAGTATTGATTTTCTTTACAACTGAGAAAAACAAAGCTAAAATGGAATTGAACATTAAAGAGATAACGTATATCAACGAAATGTCTTTAACAATCGGTCTTATCATGCTGACTATCGGAAACTTCCTTGGAGGACAATGGGCAAACGAAAGCTGGGGACGTTACTGGGGATGGGATCCAAAGGAAACTTGGGCTTTAATCTCGATTATGGTTTATGCATTTGTAATTCACGCTCGTTTTGTTCCTGCATTAAGAGGAAAATGGTTCTTTAACTTAATGAGTATGTATGCTTTTGTTTCTATCTTGTTTACTTATTATGGAGTAAACTTCCACTTAGTAGGTTTACACTCTTACGCAAGTGGCGAAGCACATTCATTAAACTGGATTTATTACTGCTTGATTACAATTTCTATAATTGGAGCTATAACATATCCAAAGTATCGAAAATACTATAAAACAAAAAAAGTGAAGAAATAGATAATTTGAAATAATTATTAATTCATAAAACGGCTCAACATCATGTTGGGCCGTTTTTTTATGTTAAGTTTTAAAATTTTCCAGAGATAAAAAGTATAATAATCATGATTATAAAAAAGAAAACCAAAAAGATTAGGTGACTTAGTATAGACAAGAAAAATGCTTTTGTTTTAGATATTTTATTAAAGAACTGAATGTTCGTCCAAAAGATTAAAATTACCCCAATAATATACATCGTATAAGTATACTGTTGCATGTGCGATGTATGATTTAGAAAAATCATTGCGGGTATTGTCAGCAACTGCACAGAAATTCGTTGTGCAGCTTTAAAAGTATTAAGCACAAAAAGTTCGACAAAATTATATCCCTGATTTTTAAAAACAAGATAAGTACCAATAGTATAAATAGGAATAGACCCTACTGTTACCCATGAAAAATGTGTGGCAAACCATTCATTTAGAAAATTTGAATCTAAGTTTGGAGCCTGTACATGATTAAAGGTGTCAATATGGAAGTAATGATATAAAAGCCCATAAAGTGTAGCAAGAACGACAACTAAAGATAAAGGTTTAAAATGACGGGCTCTTTTTCCTTCAATAAATTCGCGGATTGAATGCCCAGGTCTTGTAAACAATTGTTTTAAAGAATACAATATTCCTTTGTCAAAATGCAATAAACCATGCTGGATATCGTGCCATAAAAAATGCACATTTATTTTATGTGTTTCTGCAGACTGACCGCAATTGTTGCAATAATGGCCTCTAAAGACCTGATGGCAGTTTTTACACATTATTTCCATTAAACTTGATATTTGATTTATGAATTACTTTTTTGTTTTTTTATGATGCCATCAGGATACATAATTGCCAAGAGAACTACAATTAGAAGAAAATTATATTCGACACCGTTTCTTCCTCCTCCTACAACAAACCAGCCTTCTTGAAAGTGCACTAAAACAATGCCCATTATAAGAACAAAAATGGTAACAAAGCCAGCAAGTTTAATGCATTTATTTGCTAATAAAAGTATTGCGGCGGCAACATGAGACAATTTGATACTCCAAGCAAGAAATACGCCGTAAGGAGCAAAACCAATTTGGTTGAGGAAAAGATTTCCAAAATCATTAATGCCATTATTAAACATTCCAAAAACGGAATGGGTCAGGAGAATAATAGCTATAGCAATTCTCAAAAGTAAGTTTGCATTCATAAAATTGGTTTTTGGTGAATTAAAAATAATAAAAAAACGCATATTACACTGAATATGCGTTTTAGCTTTTTATAAAAGATTAATTTTAAACTTTTCCTAAAGTATAAAGCTGTTCCATTGTTGGTGTAGGGCTTCCGCCAGCTGGTTCCAAAGTAATTCCAAAAGCTTCCGCAGAATCGGTTTGATTTACAGCAAAGATTTTTTGTTTATTACCTTCAAAATTATCCAGCAAACCAATGCTTGTCGGAGTGAGTACAGGACTTAATTTCAAAGACCATACTTGATACACCATTCCTTTTGGCGGTGCAGGCAAACCTGCCGCATCAATATAAGTAGTTTTAGTTTGTTGATTCCAATATACCTTTGCAAAAGAAGCAGGCGAAACTGCCTGACCACCAAGTGTTACTCCTGTATTTTTAATATCTCTTACAATACCTAAGTTTTTCTCGGTTTCTTTATTCTGCTGATCTAAAAAGGCATATTCTCTTTGTATTTTATTCTTCTCATTTCCAACAGTAGAAATAGCTTCTTTGGTTTTTGTTAATTCTAAAGTTTGATATCCTAAACCTAGCAATAATAATACTGCTGCTGCCCAGCCCACATATTGCGACCAGTTTGAAGCTGGTTTGATATCGACTACTTTTCCATGTTTAAGTTCCAGACGAGCTTTAATTTTTTCGAAATTTTCCACAGAATGGAAAGGGGAGAAACTCGAAGAAAGTGCAATTACAGCCTTTTCTATCGAAATAATTTCCTGATCCATTTCGGGATTCTTTTTTGCCATTTCGGCAATTTCTAAATTTTCTTTCTCACTTAATAGGCCATAAACGTACAGCTCTAAAATTCCTGATTCTATATATTCTTGTGCTTCCATTATATCTTCAAATAATTACGTAAATCGTTAATACAGTTTCTGTTTTGTGTTTTGATAGTTCCCAGTGGCATTGCCAATTCTTCTGAAGCTTCTTGCTGGGTGTATCCTTTAAAGAATAATAAATTGATTATTTCGATACATTTTGGTTTTAGTTTTTTTACAAATTCCTGAATTCCAATTGCATCTAGTTTATGGCTCAATTTATTACTCTCATCTAAGAGATTTACGAAATTATCTGATGAAAGGTTTTTTTGGCTGTTGCTATAGTCTTTAGAACGAAGTTTATCGATCGAGGTGTTTCGGGCGATGTTAAGGATCCAAGTATAAAATCGTCCTTTACTCTCGTTGTAGGAATCGATGTTTTTCCAGATTTTGACAAAAACATCCTGAAGCACATCTTCTGCTTCTTCTCGATTTTTAATTAGGACGTGAATGACAGAAAATAAACTTTTAGAGTACATATCGTACAAATGCGTAAAAGCTTTTTCGTCCTTTTTGTAAATTAAAACTAGCAGTTCTTCTTGACTCATAGATTTGGATTTTTAAGTTTAAACATTAAAAGCTAAAGTATTATATGCTAACCTGTTATAAAGTTAATTTATTTTTTCTTCATTTTTATATTTTTTTTAGTAATCTAAAACCTAAGAAAATAAGGGGGTTCGGAAAAAAGTGCAATTTTTTGCACTTTTTTTAAAACCAAAAACAATCCAATTACGTAGATGAAATTAATAAGGTGAGAAAGATCTTATTTGCAGTTATAGAAATTAAGAATAAAACTGTTGTTAGAACATTATTAAAGACTTATGGATAGCAAAATAATAGTTAGAATATTAATAGTTGGATTAACAACAGTTTTATCGTTAACCATTTTTACTGAAAAAGATTTTATGAAAGAAGCTTTGTCAGGTTGGACAGATGTGACTGATTCAGGAATTTGTGGTTAAATAAGATTTGATTATAAAAGGAACAAAACATAAATATTGTATAGTTGATGTGCTCGGACTTCCAGATTGAAGATTTTTTTAATATGTCTCGTCTATTAGGATTTAATTTTACATCAATACAAGCCATTTAAAGATTTTTCAAAAAGACGTTTAACATATGGGGGATAAACGAATTTTCGACATAACCGAGTCATCAACTATAATTTATAAAAGATTGCATAATAATTAATTCATGGTTTGATTTGTTTGTATGGGGGGAAGCCTAACGTCTGATTAACGTTAGGCTTCATTTTTTATTTAACTTTTGATTAGCAAAAATTAAAGACTGAAAATGGTTTTTGAAAATGGATTTTAGCTAATTTTATAAAAAATTATCAGATGAAAAAAATACTTTTAATGCTATTTGGAGCAGCTGTTTTGTCAGTAACAGGGGTAAATGCTCAAACTAATACAAACAAATTATCTAAAAAGGATAAAGCCATGGCTAAAGAAACAATTTATCAGTTTAAAGTAGAAGACTTGTCAGGAGATACCTTTGACTTTGCATCTTTAAAAGGCAAAAAAATCATGATTGTCAATACTGCATCAAAATGCGGTTTAACTCCACAATATAAAGATTTAGAAGCGGTTTACAAAGAATACAAAGATAAAGGGTTTGTGATTGTTGGTTTCCCTGCAAATAATTTTGCTTCACAAGAACCAGGAACTGCTAAAGAAATTGAAACTTTCTGCCAGCAGAATTACGGTGTAACTTTCCCGATGATGAACAAAGTTTCTGTTAAAGGAAGCGATATGTGCGATGTCTATAAGTTCTTAACTGAAAAATCAAGAAACGGTCTACAGGATTCTGAAGTAGAATGGAACTTTCAAAAATACTTAATCAATGAAAAAGGAGAATTGGTAAAAGTAATTAAACCAAAAACTCTAGTAACTGAACCTGAAGTTATCAATTGGATTAAGGGTTAAAAAAGTTTAAGCATACTCATATAAATCAAACCCGACAGGTTTTAAAAACCTGTCGGGTTTTGTTTTAAAATAACATCGTGAACTTTGCGCAATCTTTAGTGCCTTTGCGGTTAAACCAAAATAAGTTGCATAAAAACCAGATCCAACCAGTGGTCAAATTTGTAGCCAACTTCACGAATTGTACCCGTAGCAACAAATCCGAATTTTTCATGAAAAGCAATACTTCCAGCGTTATCAGCATCAATGGCGCCAATCATAACATGATAACCTTGCTCTTTTGCCAAACGAATTAATTCTGTCAAAAGTTTAGAACCAATTCCTTTTCCAATGATATTATCGACCACATAAACAGAATGCTCAACAGTATATTGAAAGCCTATTTTTTCTCTAAACTGTCCGTAACTTCCAAAACCAACCACTTCACCATCTAAATCGGCAACAATTACAGGAATGTTTTTGGACACTTTGTCTTCAAACCACTTTGTCTGAATTTCCAAAGTCTGGATTTCGTAACTATAATTGGCAGTGGTATGCAGAATAGAATTATTTACAATTTCTAGAATCTTTTGCAAATCGTTTGTTACTGCAGGTCTTATAATAATGCTCATTGGTTAGTTGTTAAAAGTTATTTGGTGTTTAATTCAGCTAATAAAGTGTCTACTTCTTTAGAATTCCAGTCCATTTCCTTGGCTATTGCTTTGGCATTTTTGGCATATTCTAAAGCTTTCTTTTTATCTTTTATTTTGTTGTAAAGCTTCGCTTCAAGCAGATTTCCATCGTAAGAATCATTTAATTCTAAAGAACGATCAACCCAGAAAATGGCCTTTTTCAGGCTCTCTTTATCATTAATGTGCTTAAAGTAAGTATTCCCGATATCTTTTAAAAAACTCGCGTCGTTCCAAACTAATTTCTGAGTGTCTTCAAGTGTAACTTTTTTGTAGAAATTCCATTTTTCAGTTCTTTCGGCTAAAGTTAGATCATATTTAAAAACCAAAGAATCTGTTTTTTGCAATCGGATTGATTTTGCAACTTCTCTTTGTTTATAATAGTTTACAGTGTCTAAATTATCAACCAAAGGACGAAGCAATTCGTTTACAATACTTTCTATTTTACGGTCAACACGATTTTGAGAAGCTACCGCAGCAAATTCTTTCTGATGATTTAAAACGTATTGGAACTCTCTAGATTTTATATCGGTTACTCCATTAGCAATAACACGCCAGTTTAATTCGCTAACTAACTGTTTATCAGACTGGGTATTTAAATAAATATGAGTTGGAACGGATAATTCAGTTCTGTCTTTTCCTTTTTTTAAAGTATTTAAATAGGTAAAGAATTTATCTGAATTGCTTGGTTCAGCAAGAAATTCTTTTTCTAAATAAGGCAATTGCATTTTCGGATTTAAAGCATTATTTAATTCATTCTGAAATTCTGGCTTTTTCATTTCACCTTTCAATGCATAAATCAACGTTTCATTGCTGTCAAGAAATAAGAAAGTAGGAAGCGATTTGGTATTGAATTTATTCTTTAAAGCAATTCCTTCTTCTTTTTCTATATTTTTATAAGTACAGACAAAATTTTTATTCAAAAAATCCATAATAGCAGGATCACTCAAGACTTCCGTTTTCATTAAATTGCAATGCGGACACCAATCTGCATAAAGCATAATAAAAAGCGGTTTTCTTTCTTTTTTTGCATTTTCTAAAGCCGTTTTATATGGAACATCAACAGGCACAAACTGATTTTGAGCATTGATAGTTTGAAAAGTAACAGATAAAAAAAGTATAAGTAAGAAACGCATATTGTGTCAGGCTTTTATTAATTATTCGATTTTACAAATATATTTCCTTTTTCTAGAAAGAGCCTTAATATATTCCTAATTATAATATAAATCAAATGCGAAGTTTGTAACTTTGTAAGCAAGATGAAGAAAAATCAAGAAAAAGACTTTCTTCGAAAAAAGTAATACACGACCGGAATGATTTACCCCAAAATAGCGCTTGCACAAAGCATTATCGAAATTTTATCTGCCAAAGGCATTGTCAATATTATAATTTCTCCAGGATCCAGAAATGCACCGTTAACTATCGGATTTGCTCAAAATCCAAACTTCACCTGTTATAGCATTGCGGATGAGCGTTGTGCCGCCTTTTTTGCTTTGGGAATTGCTCAGCAAACCAAACAGCCAACAGCCATAGTCTGTACTTCAGGATCTGCCTTATTAAATTATTATCCTGCTCTGGCAGAAGCATTCTACAGTCAGATTCCATTGATTGTAATATCGGCTGACCGTCCACAAAGTAAAATTGATATTGGTGACGGACAAACTATTCGCCAGGAAAATGTTTTTGCTAACCATTCTGTTTTCAATGCTAATTTAACCGAAGAAGCATCTGAAGAGAATGACTTAAAAATCAATCTGGCCATTGAAACGGCTATTCTTAAAAAAGGCCCAGTGCATATCAACGCACCTTTTGAAGAGCCGCTTTATGAAACAACAGAAGAGCTTTCTGTACAGCCAAAAATTACAAATCAGGATCCAGAAGTTTTTCCTTTAACAATAGAAAATAGCGAAGAAGTAGTTTCTGTTTGGAATACTGCCAAACGAAAATTAATCTTAGTTGGAGTTAACGAAGCAAATGTAATTGACAAAGAGATTATAGAAAATTTAGCTTCAGATCCGTCAGTTGTAGTGCTTACAGAAACAACTTCAAATCTTCATCACGATAGTTTTATCAATTCAATAGATACTTTAATTACGCCTTTTGATGATTTTGATTTTAAGAAGTTTAACCCAGTAGTTTTAATAACTTTTGGAGGAATGGTTGTTTCAAAAAGAATTAAAGGTTTTTTACGAAAATACAAACCAGAACAGCATTGGCATATTGATACTTTACGTGCTTATGATACATTTGGAGCATTGACAAAACATTTTGAAATGAAGCCGAATGATTTCTTTAAAGACTTGCTTTCAAAAACATCTTTTGTAGAAAGTAAGTATTTTAATAATGTAGGTACTGTTTACCAAACGAGATTAGAAAGAAGAAAGGAATATTTAAGCAAAATAGGATTTTCAGACTTCAAAGTTTTCGAAAAAGTAATTGGATCATTGCCTAAAAATAGCATGTTGCAAATTAGTAATAGTTCTGCTATTCGTTATGCACAACTTATTGATATAGATGATACAATTGAAGTCTTTTGCAATCGCGGCACAAGCGGTATAGACGGAAGCACTTCTACGGCAATTGGTGCAGCAGTTGGAAACGAAAAGCAGACCGTTTTTGTCACTGGCGATATAAGTTTTCTATACGACAGCAATGCTTTATGGAACTCTTATATTCCTAAAAACTTCAAAATTATTTTGATTAATAATGGAGGAGGAGGTATTTTTAGAATTCTTCCTGGTCATCAAGAAAAACCAGTTTTCAATACTTATTTTGAGACATCTCATAAATTGACGGCTGAACATTTGGCTAAAATGTATGGATTTGACTATTTAGCAGCCCATGATATTCAATCATTAGACAGTGGAATCCAATCTTTATATAATTCTGATGAGACTCCTTGTATTTTAGAAATTTTCACACCAACAGTTGAAAATGATCAGATTTTGAAGCAGTATTTTAAATATCTCTATTGAATTTGAAAGAAAATATTTGTTAAAATTATTGTTTAGCGTTTTTCATAATTATACATTTGGCTTATTATTCACCAAATTAAATAATTATGAGCAAGAGAGAAGAATTAATTAAAAAGTACACAACTGATTTAAAAGAGAAATGTGGTATTATAGCTGACGCAGATTTATTGACAAAAGTTACAATTGCTTGCGGTCCGTCAATTTACAATGACGACGCTTCTACGGTAGCTTCTTCACAGCAGTCAGAATTAGATACAGTAAAAAATAACTTTTTAATTAAGAAATTAGGTTTAAAAAGCGGTCCAGATTTAGACAAAGGATTAGATGCTGTTTTGGAAAAATACGGAAAATCTAATAAACACAAATACAGAGCAGTAGTGTATTATTTACTGACTGTACACTTTAAAAAAGAGAACATCTTTAAATAATCTCCAATTTATAAAAGAGTCAAAATTCCTTTATAACATCTGTTTATAAAGGGATTTTCTGTTTTTTGCGTGCAACTTAAGTTTTGTTAAAATTAATTTCTTTGTACCGCGTCAAACTTCGTACCTTTGCGCCTCAGAAACTTAGCAGTTCGACTGCTTAGAAACTTATAAAAATGCTAGAAATAGGAAAATACAATACGCTAACTATATTACGTGATACCAAAGTTGGTTTGTTTTTAGGAGATCCAGAAAATGATCCAGAAGGTGTTCACGACGTTTTGCTTCCAAATAAATATGTGCCAAAAGTTTTTGAAATTGGCGAAGAATTAATCGTTTTTGTTTACTTAGACCACGAACAGCGGCCAGTTGCTACGACCTTGGTTCCGTACATTTTGCTAAATGAATTTGCTCTTTTGAGAGTGAACTACATCAATAATGTAGGTGCTTTCATGGATTGGGGAATGGAGAAAGATATTTTGGTTCCGTTCAAAGAACAAGCGCGCCCAATGGAAAAAGGAAAACGCTATTTGGTTTACTTGTACATGGACAAACAAACCAATCGTTTAGTTGCTTCGAGTAAAACTAATCAGTTTTTGAGCAATGATAATTTGACAGTTGAAAAAGGTGAAGAAGTTGACTTAATTGTTTCTCATATTACAGATATGGGAATCAATGTTATTATAAATGAGCAACATAAAGGCCTTTTATATAAAGATGAAGTGTACGATGACGCAATAAGAACCGGAGACAGAATGCGCGGTTATATCAAAAATATTCGTCCCGATAATAAAATTGATGTTGCGCTTCAGGCACAAGGTTTTGAGAGTATAGAGCCAAATGCTGAAAAAATATTAAGTGAGCTAAGAGCTAGTAGAGGCTTTCTTAGATTGAATGATAATTCTCATCCTGAAGACATTAAAACAGTTTTGAAAATGAGTAAGAAATCATTTAAGAAAGCGATTGGTGCTTTGTACAAAGAAAAACTGATCGAAATAAAAGAAGACGGAATTTATCTGGTAAAAGAATAAAAACCTAAAAATCCCAATATTTTAAATTCTAAATTCCAAGACTGATTTAACGCAATCCATTGGAATTTGGAATTTTTATTTTTTGGAATTTATTTTTGCGAAACCAAAATAATGGTAATACAAAAGGCTGCTCATTACAAGCAGCCTTTCGCTTTTTATTCAGTTTTAAAAAAAATTGTAATTAAAAAAAAACAGAAATAAAATAATTCGAGTCCATCTCAGAACAATAGCTTTACGAATTTTAGAAATTATTCCATTGATGGGTATGTCTTTTAAATGATTTGATGTACCTATCTCAAAAGCAAAAAAAGAATTTCACGGCTCATCCATTGGTTTTATAAAATAACTTTTAGAAAGTGTGAATTAGTACTTTTTCCTCTTTTCGTTATCATTTCTATACTAATTATAGATACAATTCTAACATTTAACCTTAGGTGTTACTTTTTTCTTTTTGAAGTTTCGACAAACACATAAATCATTTGCTCTTTTAATTGAGGTTTGTTCGTGAAAACCCTAAAAAAATGAGCGACAAATTTTTTAAATTTTCTCAAAAAAATCATTTTTTAGGTTAATAAATCAGTGAAAGAAAATCAATCTGAAATCTTTAAAATATTTTGTATCTTATTGATTTCTAGGTTGTAAAATTAATTATTAATTTTCTAAACTAATGTTAAAAAATGTTATTTTTTGTAAGTAAATACCAATTGTTAACATTGCGTGTCAATTTAGTAAAGACTTAAGACGGATTGAGTAGGTAAAATAGTAAAAATGCTTTATTTTTACCGTATAATTATTAAAACAAAAAATCAAAATGGATTGGATTACAGCCAGAGAATTTGAAGATATAACTTATAAAAAATGTAACGGAGTAGCGAGAATTGCGTTTAACAGACCAAATGTTAGAAACGCATTCCGTCCTAAAACTACTTCAGAATTATACCAAGCTTTTTACGACGCACAGGAAGATACTTCAATTGGAGTTGTTTTACTTTCTGCAGAAGGACCTTCAACAAAAGATGGAGTTTACTCTTTTTGCAGTGGTGGAGATCAAAATGCTCGAGGACATCAAGGATATGTTGGAGATGATGGACAGCACCGTTTGAATATTTTAGAAGTGCAGCGTTTAATTCGTTTTATGCCAAAAGTTGTTATTGCTGTTGTTCCAGGCTGGGCTGTAGGTGGCGGACATAGTTTACACGTGGTTTGTGACATGACACTTGCAAGTAAAGAGCATGCTATTTTTAAGCAAACTGATGCAGACGTAACAAGTTTCGACGGCGGTTACGGATCAGCATATTTGGCAAAAATGGTGGGACAGAAAAAAGCTCGTGAAATCTTTTTCTTAGGTAGAAATTATTCTGCTCAGGAAGCTTTTGAAATGGGAATGGTAAATGCTGTAATTCCGCACGACGAACTTGAAGCTACAGCTTACGAATGGGCTCAAGAGATCCTTCAAAAATCACCAACTTCTATAAAAATGCTAAAGTTTGCAATGAACTTAACAGACGACGGAATGGTTGGACAACAAGTTTTTGCTGGGGAGGCAACTCGTTTAGCTTACATGACTGAAGAAGCTAAAGAAGGAAGAAATGCTTTCTTAGAAAAAAGAAAACCAAACTTTGGTGAAAATAAATGGTTACCTTAATAATTTTAGATTTCTGATTTTAGATTTTAGATTTTCAATCTATAATTTTCAATCAGAATATGTAATCTAAAATCTATATTCTAAAATCTAAAATTAAAACATGAAACATTGGATTGAAGCCGCTAGATTGCGCACATTACCTTTATCAGTTTCTGGAATTATAGTTGGAAGTATTTATGCTTTGTCAAATCCAACAGAAACTATTAACACTCCAACAGAAGTTTTTAGCTGGAAAGTCTTTGGTTTTGCTTTATTGACAACGTTAGGATTACAGGTTTTATCCAATTTTGCGAATGATTATGGTGACGGTGTAAAAGGTACCGATAACGCAGATCGTGTTGGTCCTCAGCGTGCTATTCAGAGTGGGGTTATTACACCTCAGGCAATGAAAAAAGCTATTATTATTACTTCATTTTTGACTTTATTGTCGGCAATCATATTAATTTATTTTGCTTTCGGAAAAGACAATTTCGGGTATTCTATCTTTTTCCTGTTGTTAGGGATTGCGGCTATTGTGGCTGCAATTAAATACACTGTCGGTAATTCTGCTTATGGATATAGAGGATTAGGAGATTTATTCGTTTTCATTTTCTTCGGATTAGTGAGCACGTTAGGAGTAAACTTTTTATATGCAAAAGAAGTAGATCCGCTTTTAATTCTTCCAGCTGTTGCCATCGGATTATTGAGCGTTGGAGTTTTAAACCTAAACAATATGCGCGATCAGGAATCAGATAAAAAAGCAGGTAAAAACACAATTGTAGTACAAATGGGAGCTGAGAAAGCTAAATTTTACCATTATGCTTTGATTGGTGGCGCAATGCTTTTAGTTATTATTTTTGCCATTCTAAGCGATTATAATTTTGATCAATATTTGTTTGTATTGGCCTATATTCCGTTGACAAAACATTTAATCACGGTTTACAAAAACCAAGATCCAAAATTATTAGACCCAGAATTGAAAAAACTAGCATTAAGCACATTTTTGCTTTCTATATTGCTTACAGTTTGTATGATCTCATTGATTTCAGACATTATTGTAAATCTCTTTTTAGGAGGAAGATAAATAACATGTTTAATTTAAAAAGGTAACAAAATGAAAATTACATACTACGGACACGCTTCATTAGGAATTGAAGTAGGAGGAAAACACATTATTGTGGATCCATTTATTACCGGAAACCCACAAGCAGCTACAATTAACCTGAGCACAATCAGAGCCGATTATATTCTGCTAACGCATGCACACGCTGACCATGTTTTAGATGTTGAAGCGATTGCTAAAAACACCAATGCAGTTATCGTTTCTAATGCAGAAATTGCAAGTTACTATGCAAAAAAAGGATTCAATTCGCACCCAATGAATCACGGCGGAAGCTGGAAATTTGATTTCGGTAAAGTAAAATATGTAAATGCAATTCACTCAAGCAGTTTTCCTGACGGTTCTTACGGCGGAAATCCTGGAGGTTTTGTAATCGAAGGCGAGCATAAAAATATCTACATCGCTGGAGATACGGCATTGACTTATGATATGAAATTGATTCCGCTTCGCACAAAACTAGATCTGGTGATTCTTCCAATCGGAAACAACTTCACAATGGATGTCGAAGACGCTATTATCGCTTCAGATTTTGTGGAATGCGACAAAGTTCTGGGATATCACTACGATACTTTTGGTTATATCGAAATCGATCATGAAGAAGCAATTCGTAAATTTTTCGATAAAGGAAAAGATTTAATGCTTTTACCAATCGGAGATTCTATCGAATTATAATTGTCATCCTGAGCGGAGTTGAAGGAAGGAGCCAATCCCGCTTTCGGCTATATCTTTTTAAGGCAAAGAAAAATTGCCTTAAAAAGGATACCGCCTCTATCGGGGCTAGGGCACTCAATTCCATAAGAAAGTTATTTGGCATAATCTATGTTAATTGAATTAAAGTTTTTTAAAGTAAAAATCATTTTAATCTGTGAAATCTGTGGCACTTAAAGCATCATCACAAAATACAACTTTCAAACAAATCCTTTTATTACTATTTATCGCAACTTCCTATAACGCTTTTGCACAAAAAGACGGTTATTGGGACAAAGAACGTGCAACAACCAAAGAAATTATGGTTCCCGCACGCGATAGAATTTCTATACCAACAGAAGACTTACCAGTTGGAACTACAGAAATTGTATATAGAATCACACTTTTAGATAAAAATCAGGAAATGGCCAATAGTTTGGTTTCCTTATTAAAAGCAATTCCAGATCCAACAGGTGTTAGCCAAGGTTCTGCTGGTGCTGTTTTCTTAATGTCAAAAATTTCAGGCGATGACGAGTGTACCTATTCTATTTTTACTTCTAATGAAAATTCGAAAAAATATGTTGCAGATGGTAAAATAGATAAAGCCTGCTATTCTCAAGCAGAACCTGTTAGCAAAGATGCCAAACGTTTATCTGTAAATAAATCATCTTGCTTAAAGGAAAATATTAGTACAATCTGGTTTGGCTTTGAAAGCAAAAATTGGATCTTAAGCCAAAAAGTAGTTCTAGAAGTAGTGCCGTGGGTAGATACAAAATTAAACCGCGGTTGGAATCAGGACAATAAAAACGAAATCATAAGTTTGTGCAAAACGTCTACAATGGCACAGAAAATGGCCAATTCGGACGATTTTTGTGTTTGTATTTTAAATAAAATTATGAAACAATATCGTTATGATGAGTTTCAAAAATTGTTGGCTGTAGAAAAAATTAAAGTCTATAAAGATTTTGGAAACAGCTGTTACAAAGATGCTGATATTTCTAAGAATGTATTCAACGATTTAAGAACACAAGTGGCATCTTTAATCAAAGCCCAAAAGTATAACGAAGCAATTCCGAAATTAAATACAATTGTAAATGAAGGTAAAGCAACTGCTTTAGATTACGGTTCGTTAGGATACTGCTATATTTTGACCAAACAATATGCAAAAGCATTAAAAGTGCTTCAAGAAGGTGAAAAGCTGGATGATACAGAATTATTAGTAAAATTAAACTTAGCGCATACTTACTTAGTAAGCGACGATTACAGTGCCGCAAAAGCGATTTACAAAAAATATCAGACTCAAAACGTAACAGACAGTTTAAGCTGGATTGCAAAAACAAAACTTGATTTTCAGGCTTTTGAAAAAGCAGGCTTGCCTTCAAAAGACTTCGAGAAAATCTTAAAATTATATAACTAAGTTACTGAGATACTAAGATGCTGAGATACTAAGTTGCTTAGATGTAAGATGCTTTTTAAAGCATCTTTTTTAACTCGGCACCCCAGCAAACTTATCAACTTAGCATCTCAGTAACTTAGCATCTTAGAATCTTAAAAAAAAATGAACGCATCTTATCAAAAATATTTATTAGAATTTAAACGTCCTTCTGGAACTTCTCGTGGAATTATGACCGAGAAAGAAACTTGGTTTATAATCTTAGAAGAAAACGGCAAAAAAGGAATAGGAGAGTGTGGCATACTGCGTGGTTTGAGCGCAGATGATCGTGAAGATTACGAAGAAAAATTAAAATGGGCTTGCGACAATATTCACTTAGGTGAAACAGTACTTTGGAATGCTTTATTAGAATTTCCTTCTATACAATTCGGAATAGAAATGGCTTTTTTATCTCTTAAAAGTGAAAATCCATATCTTTTATTTCCATCCGATTTTACCAATAATACAAGCTCAATTGTTATAAACGGATTAGTTTGGATGGGCGAATCTGCTTTTATGAAACAGCAGATTGAAGAAAAATTAGCTGATGGTTTTAGCTGTATAAAACTCAAAATCGGGGCTATTGATTTTGATAAAGAGTTAGAATTATTGCAATTCATCAGAAGCCATTTTTCTCCAGAAGAAATAGAAATTAGAGTAGATGCTAATGGAGCTTTTTCTTCAATAGAAGCTTTAGGTAAATTGAATCAATTAAAACAATTTCAGCTTCATAGCATTGAACAACCCATTAAAAAAGGACAAATTGCTGAAATGGCTGAATTGTGCAAACAAACACCATTTCCAATAGCTTTAGATGAAGAGCTTATTGGCGTGTTTTCATTAGAAGAAAAAGAAAAATTACTTCAAGAAATTAAACCTCAATACATCATTTTAAAGCCAAGTTTTGTTGGTGGTTTTCGTGGCACTCAAGAATGGATTACGCTAGCAGAAAAGTATAATATTGGCTGGTGGATTACTTCGGCATTGGAGAGCAATATCGGGCTGAATGCCATTGCACAATGGACATTTACGTTGCATTCAGATATGCCACAAGGTTTAGGAACAGGAGCATTATATACTAATAATATAGATTGCCCACTTGAAGTAAAAAATGGAAAACTTTGGTACAATGCTTCAAAGAATTGGGAAAAGTTCAAAGAAACAGAGTGACAAAGCAACAAAGGAAAAATCTCTGAGCCTTTGCAACTTTGTTTCTTTGAACCTTATTTTTCTACTCTTTTCCGCCCAAAAGACTGTCTTGCCAATCTTTTAACTCTTTCCATTTTCCTTGATAAGCCATTAACGCTTGTCTAGCCCAAGTACTTGGATTGTGCATAGCATAGTTTTCTCCTCCTGCATCTAGAATTGATTGTAGTTTTTCTGTAGAAGCTTGCGAAAGATCATACCACGTATTGATTCCTGCGGCGTTAAATAAAGCTTCTATTTTTGGGCCTATTCCTTCTACAATTTTCAGATCATTTTCTTTTATTTTTTTTCCTAGCACATTGGCTGCCAAAGCAGCATCAAAAGGAATTGTTACTGGAGCAGTAGCCGCAAAAGATTGGACTGAAGATTTTGCTTTTGCTGCCAGATCAGCTTCTAGAGTCGAGATTCTTGCATTCAGATTTTTTGTATTTGCCTTGCAGGCATCTAAATCCGCTTGAAGTGAAGCAGAAAGTGAATCATCATTTTTTGAATTCATTTTTCCTAGTAAATAACCTAAGATTCCACAGATTAAACCTACTAGAATAGGTATTAAGATACAAGGTATATTCATGATCGTATATTTTTAATTATTTAATGGTAATTACAGTTCTTCTATTTGCAGCCTTTCCATCCGCCGTATTGTTATCGCCTATAGGCTCGTCAGGACCTTTAGATTGCGTTTCAATTCTTGTATTATCAATTCCGTTCTTAGAAAGATAATCCTTTGAAAAATCAGCTCTTTTTTGTGCTAAAACAATGTTTGAGTCACGGTTTCCAACATTGTCAGAATGTCCAATTACCACAATCACAGCATCTTTTACATTCTCTGCATATTTAGCAATATCAGTAACTTTTTGTTTTTCGGTAACACTTAATTTCTCGCTAGATTTATTGGTATTGAAATGGAGAATTAACGGATCTGCATTTATTTTAGATTTCAAAACACTCCATTCATCATTTGCTGTTGAGTTTGCTGTAGAAGTAGAGTCAATAGCCTCAAATTTATAGTCAGCAGGCCCAAGAAGCGTATCTGCATTCATATTCCATTTGTCTAAAATTACCCCTTTTGTATTAAGCTGATTTTCTAGTATTCCCTTTGAAGCAAAAAAGTTTTTAACATCATTTGCCCTCGCTAGACCCAAATTTTCAAAAGTTGTATTGTTTGTTTCGTCAGATAATGCATAACCGGTTATTGTGATTTTCTGTTTTGGATTTGCTTCTAAGAACATCTTTAAGTTTTCGATACCAGTAGTTACAGAGTCTTCAATAGGCATAATTAATTTTGCGCTGTTTTTAAGAAATTTGAGATTATCGTTTGTACGATAATTAATTCCAGGACCATTTAAGACAAACGGAACAAAACCAGTCTCTAGCACAGAAGAAGAGGCTGTCTTGAGAGTACTATCCGTTGTAGTTTTTTCACAGCAGTTGCAACAAAGTTTTGAGTAAAAAAAAGCACCCAAAATTATGGTTATTGCAATGCCTAACAAGTAAAGTGCTTTTTTAGACATAGGTGACGGATTAAGATTCTATCAAATTTAATCAAAATAATCATATTAACGTGTTAATTATCAGTTGTTTTGATGTTTCTAATTTGTGATGAAATAAAAGAAATTAACTTAATTTTCATTTCTTATAAACTACAAGGCTTAGTTAAAATGAGTAACTTGCATAAAAAATAATCTAGAATTAAGATGGTTGAAATAGAAAGAAAGTTTCTTGTAAAATCTGACGCATACAAGAATCAAGCTTTTGCTCAGAATAAAATTGCTCAAGGCTATTTGAGTTCTGCTCCTGAACGTACGGTTAGGGTTAGAATTAAAGGGCATAAAGGCTTTATAACTATAAAAGGGATAAGCCATAGTGGCGGTATGTCTCGCTTTGAATGGGAAAATGAAATTCCGCTTGAAGAAGCTCAGGAATTACTGAAATTATGCGAAAAGGGTAAAATTGAAAAAACGCGTTATGAAATACAATCTGGTGAGCATATTTATGAAGTCGATGAATTTTATGGTGAAAATGAAGGCTTAGTAATGGCTGAAATTGAATTAAATTCGGAAGATGAAGTTTTTGAAAAACCAGAATGGCTTGGAGAAGAAGTAACAAACGACGAAAGATATTATAATGCTTATTTAAGCAAAAATCCTTATAAAGACTGGCAAAAATAAAATGACAGAATCAATATATGACCTTATTATTGTTGGTGGAGGACCAATTGGTCTTGCTTGTGCAATAGAAGCCGAAAAGAAAAAATTAAAATATGTAATTATAGAGAAAGGAGCGATTGTAAATAGTATTTTTAATTATCCGCTTTATATGACCTTTTTCTCTACCGCAGAAAGATTAGAAATTGGTGAGATTCCGTTTAACTGCCTGGCACCAAAACCAGGACGTCAGGAGGCTTTGGAATATTATCGAAATATTCACCGTTACTTTAAATTCAACATCAATTTATTTGAGAAAGTACTTGATGTACAGAAAAACCAAGGCATTTTTAAAATTGCAACGAATAAACAAAATTACGAATCGAAGAATGTCATATTGGCAACCGGCTTTTATGATATTCCAATTGAAATGAATGTTTTAGGCGAAAACCTTCCAAAAGTCCGTCATTATTATAAAGAAGCACATGAGTATGCTTTTAGAAAAGTTTTGGTTGTAGGCGCTAATAATTCGTCTGTAGACGCTGCTTTGGAATGCTGGAGAAAAGGAGCAGAGGTTACCATGGTAATTCGTAAAAACGAAATAAATAGCCGTGTGAAATATTGGGTAAAACCAGATATTGAAAATCGAATTGCCGAAGGAAGTATTAAGGCCTATTTTGAGTCTAATATTACTGAAATTCGTGAAGATGAAGTGGAAATTCAAACACCAAACGGAAAAATTACAATTGAAAATGATTTTGTTTTGGCATTAACTGGCTATAAACCTGATCTAAATTTTCTAGAAAAAATCGGAATCCAGCTTTCTAATGACGAACTGAAAATTCCAGTTTATAACCCTGAAACAATGGAAACAAATGTAGAAGGTTTGTTTCTTGCCGGAGTAGTTTGTGGCGGAATGCAGACACATAAGTGGTTTATAGAAAACTCGAGAGTTCATGCTAGTATGATTGTAGATTATATTAGTTCAAAGTAAAAAAGTTAGCCACAAATTACACGAATTTGCACAAATTTTATCCATTTAGTTTTTATTCTAAAAGTATAGAAATTAGTGTCAATCCGTGTAATTCGTGGCAAAAAAACTTTTAAGAACTACAAGATAACATAGAGCAGCCAACTTTTGTTCTAGCCCAATCAGGACGTTTTGCAAACCATTTTTCAGATTCTGGCTGCTCGTCATACGGATTTTTCAAAAGCTGAAACAATTCATCAACCAAAGAATAATCCTCTTTATCTGCTGCATCAATAGCTAATTGTGCCATATAATTTCGCAATACATACTTTGGATTAATTTGATTCATTTTTTCTGAACGCTCATTATCCGAAAGTTCTTCTGCTTTTAATCTTTTCAAATAAACAGTAAACCATTTTTGCCAAGCATCTAGAATATTTTCTCTTATTTCTTCTGGAATATAAAATGCGTATTCTATTTTTTGGAACGCTTGTTCTACCGAATCATCTTTTTTAATATTACTAAGATTTCTAAAAAAGATAGTCATATCGGTTTCTGATAACTGCAAAATTTCTTCTAAACCTTTAATGATTTTATCATCAGCTTCATTTGAAGTGAATATGCCTAATTTGCTTAAAAACATTGTTTTGTAGTCATTTTCAAAATCAGTAATAAAGGTGTCCAGAATTTTTTCTAATGGTGCAGCTTCATTAATTAAAGGATAAAGTGCATTTGCCAATTGAAATAAATTCCATTGTGCCACCTGCGGCTGATTTCCGAAACGGTATCTTCTATTTTGACTGTCGGTTGTGTTTGGCGTCCAGTCTGGATCATAGTTTTCTAGCCAACCGTATGGGCCGTAATCAATCGTAATTCCATGAATGGACATATTATCCGTATTCATCACGCCATGTACAAATCCAACGCGTTGCCAATGCAAAATCATTTCTCGGGTTGTATCTGCAATTTTTTGAAAGAATTGTAAATATTGTTCTTTTGGCTCTCCAGTAATTTCAGGAAAATAATGCTTAATCGTAAACTCGACAAATTGCTTTAAGTTTCTTAGCTCATTTCTCGCTGTAAGCATTTCGTAGCTTCCAAAACGAATAAAAGAAGGAGCAACTCGACAAACTATAGCGCCTTTTTCATAAGCAGGATTTCCGTTATACAAAATATCTCTTAAAACCTGATCTCCAGAAAGGGCAAGTGAAAGCGATCGGGTAGTGGGAACACCCAAATTATACATTGCTTCAGCACATAGATATTCTCTTATAGAAGAGCGTAAAACAGCCAAGCCATCTGCCGTTCTAGAATATGGAGTTTTTCCTGCGCCTTTTAACTGCAGTGTGTAAAATTGGTTGTTGTTTTCAACTTCTGTTAAATTGATTGCGCGACCATCGCCCAATTGTCCTGCCCAATTTCCAAATTGATGTCCCGCATAGCACATGGCATACGGCTGTGTTTCTGGAAGAATCTCTTTACCAGAAAAAACATTTAAAAATTCTTCTGATCGAATTTCGTCTTTAGAAATTCCAACTAATTCAGCCACTTCTTCAGAAGCGTGAATCAATTTTGGGTTTGAGGGTTTTGTTGGATTTACATATGAAAACAGCGCATTTTTAACCTGACGAATCTCATTCGTCAAATCTGGATCTGCTGGCAATTCGGCAGTAAATCGATTATTTATTTTAAGATTTTTCATTTTGTTGTTTTTCTTTCTTTTTGCCACAGATTATATAGATCAAACGGATTTATTATTCTAGTATTTGTCAGGCTGAGCGAAGTCGAAGCCTCGGTTCAATTGGAGCGCCCTTCGACTTCGCTCAGGGTAACAATTCAATTCATAAATAATTCCAATCTTTAATCTTTTTAATCTGTGGCAACTTAAAATTAGCCAATTAGCATATCAGCATACATTTTTTTAAGTTTTTGAATTTTTGGATCAATTACAACTTGGCAATATCCAGCTTCTTGGTTTTCATTGTAATAATTTTGATGATAATCTTCAGCTTCATAAAAAACTTCAAAAGGCTTTAGTTGCGTTACAATTGGATCTTCGTAAGCAGGTTGCACTTCTTCAAAAACTTTTTCGGCAATTGCTTTTTGCGCATCATCGTGATATAAAATTATCGAACGGTATTGGGTTCCACTATCGCCACCTTGACGATTTAAAGTTGTCGGATCATGACTTGTCATGAAAATGAAAATTAAGTCATGATATGAAATTATGTCAGGGTTGAAAGTCACTTGAATCACTTCGGCATGTCCTGTTCTTCCCGTACATACTTCACGATACGCTGGATTTTTTATAAATCCGTCTGAATAACCCGATTTTATAGATTCTATTCCTTTTAAACGCTGAATTACAGCTTCTATACACCAAAAACATCCGCCACCAAAGGTAGCTACAGATAAATTTTCCATAAATATTACTTTCTTTAAATTTAATGCCTATTAATTCGATAGGATATTATGATAATTTATTAAAAAAAAAGTTGTTTTAACTAAAAATATCAAACAGTAATATAGTGTTTGAAGTTTACTATTGATAAATTCGCAATTTTATAAAAAACTATATATATTTGCAGTCAAACACAAGGCACAACTAATGAATAGCAAAAATAGTACCATGACACTGGAAACTTATTTCCAGAAATTTAGACAGAATATTGTCGGTATAAATCAAGAATTTACTTCGCCTTATGGCACAAAATCAATAATTTACACAGATTGGACTGCCAGCGGAAGGTTATATCGTCCGATTGAGGAAAAACTATTAAATCAGTTTGGACCATTTGTAGCCAATACACATACTGAAACTACTGTATCTGGTACGGCTATGACAAAAGCATACCATCATGCTAGACATATTATTAAGCGTCATGCCAATGCTAACAATGATGATGTTTTAATTACGGATGGAACTGGAATGACGGGAGTTATCAATAAATTTCAGCGTATTTTAGGATTAAAAATTCCTGAAAACTTAAAAAGTTTTACAACTGTTCCCGCAGAAAAAAAACCTATAGTTTTTATTTCGCATATGGAGCACCATTCTAATCAGACTTCGTGGCTAGAAACTATTGCAGATGTTGAGATTATTCCGTCTTGCGAGAAAGGGCTTTTTCATTTAGAGAGTCTTGAAGCTTTATTGGAGAAATATAAAGATAGAACTATCAAAATTGCTTCAATTACGGCTTGTTCGAATGTTACGGGGCTTAGAACTCCTTTTCATGAAGCTGCAAAACTAATGCATCAATACAATGGTGTATGTTTTGTTGATTTTGCCTGTTCTGGGCCATATGTAGAAATTGATATGCATCCGGCAGATCCAGAATCTTATTTGGATGCTATTTTTATGTCGCCTCATAAATTCTTAGGGGGACCTGGAACTTCTGGAGTTTTGATTTTCAACAAAAAGTTATACAACAACATGATTCCTGATTGCCCAGGCGGAGGAACCGTGAGCTGGACAAATCCTTGGGGAGAGCATAAGTATATTGATAACATTGAAGATCGTGAAGATGGCGGAACGCCTGGTTTCCTTCAAGTTATTAAAACTGCGCTGGCAATTGAGCTTAAGGAGGAAATGGGGATTGAAAACATTATGGAACGTGAACATGAAATTGTTGATTATGTTTTCTCTCAATTGGATCCTGTTTCTAATATTAAAATTTTAGCTGGACAGCACAAAGAACGTCTTGGCGTAATTTCGTTTTTTATTGATGATCTTCACTTCAATTTAGGGGTAAAAATCTTAAATGATCGTTTTGGAATTCAGACTAGAGGAGGATGCAGTTGTGCAGGAACTTATGGCCATTATTTATTGCATGTTGATCAGGAAACTTCTAATAAATTGGTTAATGAAATTACGATTGGCGATTTAATCAAAAAACCGGGATGGATTAGAATGTCAATTCACCCAACAACAACTGATGAAGAGATTGCTTTTGTTTGCAATAGCATCAAAGAATTAGCTGCAAATCATAAAACATGGGCTTTGGATTATTCTTACGATAAAAACCGTAATGAGTTTATTCATAAAGATGCAACTTCTTTTGAAGATGAATTAGTTGAAAGTTGGTTTAAATCTTAGATCTATAACTTCAAATAGCTAAAAACTCTTTAGCCACAGATTATACAGATTAACGCTGATTTTTTAAAATCTCTTTAATTTTTTAATCTGTGGCTATTTTTTTTTTTAACGCAAAGAGCGCTAAGATTCGTATTGATTTTGTTTAATAATCTTTGTCTTTATTGAGGTCGCAAAGGAAAAGACCTGATATTCACATAATCAATCTTACGCCGCCAAGATCGGCAACTCGGTAGGAGAATCTATTTCCTGGTGAACCAATAAACATAAAGTTTTTTGGAATGTTCCATTTTTGAGAAAGTTCATCTATAATTTCGGGACCAAATACGCCTTCAATTTCTATAAATTCAATGTCGAGACTGTCATAAGCACGATCCAAAACTTCTAAATCTTTTTTAAGAGCTTCGTTATCAACAGTGTCTTTTTTTACATGAACAATTTTAAGTTTTTTAGTAGTTTCGTTGTCTTCAACATATTGTAAGACTTTGTTCAAAATTGTAATGTCGTCTCCTTTTGTAAAGAAAACGAACTCTTGAGAGTTGATTTTTGAACTTAAACTTTCTAAATAACGATTGCTAAGAATAACCATTTTGCGTAATGGCTGATAAAAATATTCTAGAGCTTCGATTAACAATCGTATCAAAGTAACACGATTTAGCATAATTCCAATAAAGATTAAAGCAGGAATCATGTACTGCAAAAATGTATAAAACGAATTGATATTTAAGGACATGTTTCCTAAAAATGCTGCAATGACAAAGAATACGGCAATAACAACAGCAATACCTTTGGCACGTTCTGGTCTAGGAAGTTTACTTCTTTTGTATTTTAAAAGCAAGTTTCCGATTCCGAAAAGCGCCATAACCGCCAAGAAAGAAAAAGTATAAACTCCAGCCAGAGATTCTAAATGTCCATTTGTAGCAAATAGGACTGATAAACATAGAATCAAGAAACTTATAACAATTCGGTAATGAGAGCCTCTTTTATTCTGTTTTAGGAAATAATTTGGCAAAATTCTATCTAATGTCATTCGGTTTAGAAGCCCAGAAACACCAACAAAAGAAGTTAGAACGGCTCCACAAAGCACCATAACTGCATCTATAGAAATAAGCCAAGCGAGCCAAGCTCCTCCTGTGGTATCTCCTAAATGCGCAAGAAGTGATTCTTTATTTTCTCCAACTTCTGTTAACGGAATTACACTAATTAATAAAATGGCAATTACGGGATTAAAAAAACTCACGATTCCCCACATGTTACGAAGTGTTTTAGGAAAAACGCCATGTTCCTGTTCTTCAACGAAGTTGGCTGAACTTTCGAAACCAGAGATCCCTAACATAGCTGCAGAAAACCCAAGAAAAAGGGCTGTTTTAATGCTTCCTGAAGCAATAGGTGTCTGCCAATTGATATGAAAAGTGTCTAAACCATGTGTCAAAACAAACCAAGCTGATGCCAAAACCAGCAAAGTCAAAGTTCCGATATGTGTTATGAATATGATAACGGCTACAAATGCAGATTCCCCAATTCCTAAAATGGCCAATCCTGTAAACAGAACGAGAACAACTACTGTTGCTATGGTAACATTAAGACCCTCAAAAATTCCGTGTAAATAATGCATTCCTTCTGAAGCTGAAATTACAGCGGTCGCCATATAGGACAAAACGGTCAATGTTGCAGCTACAGATGCCAGACGTTTTGTAGAAGTATTTAATAAAACATTGTAAGCGCCACCATTTAAAGGAATTGCTCCGACAACTTCTGCATAAATTTTTCTGAAAAGAAATAAGACGACAGCAACAATTAGGAGTGAGATACAAGCGTATTGTCCTGCATACAAAATAGTTAAAGCTGAAACATAAAGGCAAGAAGAGCTTATATCGTTTCCGCAAATTGCAGTTGCCTGTAATTGATTTAATTTTTTGTGTACGATTTCTTTCATCAGTATTCGGAGTTAACACTTTTAGTAAAATAATAAGTAACAAAATAATTATAATCGTGCGATCAAGGCAGATATTAAACTAAATCAAATACAGACTAATGCTATTCAGATTTATATAGCACTCTGAAACTGTTTCAGAGCAGATAGGGCCTGGGATTGTACTTTTTTCTGGAAAAATCCTGTCCAACCAAGTAAATAACCAGTAAGGCCAAAAGCTTGTTTTGACCATTTCCAAACATCAAAACTATCGGTATGTTTGATAATTAATCCGTCTTGGAATATAAATTCGGCTGAAATTTTATTGATGACTTTTCTGTTTGTTTTGCTAAAATTATAAGTGGCTGTCCAATTTGCAGAACCGATAGAGTCGTCTGCTTTTACATTTGAAAATTCAATTTTTAAATTGCCTTTACTTTTTAAGAGCAGCATCTCCCACATGTTAGAAACTTGTTCTTCTTTTAATAAACCAAAAGCAGGATCAATAAAATGAACTTTCGGATGATAGCATTCGCTCATAGTTTTGGCGTCAGCATTCGCGAAAGCGGTATAAAATTTTGTAATCAAGGCTTCATTTGAGTTCATAAAAAAATATTTATGTTAAATATAAGATTTATTATATTAAAAAATCACTATAAAACACTAATTTCTTTAGCTGTATCAAATGTTTTTTTAGATTTATCAAATGCTGTTGAGAAATATTTCACTTTACTATAAGCTGTAAAATGACCAGTTAGATTTCCTGAAATATCTGGCCCACCTGCAATTATAAATCGTACGGCGTAAATATCAGTCTTTTTAAGTTTTAGCCATTCTGCAGGAGTGAAATAATAGTAGGCAGTTGTTTTTCCATCTGCAGATTCTTTTACATTCTTGTCTGTGCAAGCAATTACATCTGCATTAGTCAAATCGACATAAACGCCACCGGCAATTTTTGCTTTGTCATTTGCGGTAGAAACAGTTAGTTTTAAAATACCTCCTTTTTCTGTTTTAGCTATCTGTACATTAATTTCACCAGAGTAAGCATATTTCTCGCAGATGAAAGTATATTCTTGTGTTGCAGGATAAGGTGCAGACCCTTTTACACTGATAGTTTGCTGTGCTGAAGCAAATGTTGAAACAAATAACAAAAGAAGTAGTGGCATTTTAAAATTCATAGGTATCGTAATTTATTGATCGGCTAATTTGGCATCAAATTTTTCATCCCAATCCATAGATTTTATGGCAGAAATGAGATTGTCTTCATTTACAAAGATGCGCAATTCTTTATTGGCAACTTTTTTTGTGTACAAAGCATGATAGCGATAAATGACTTCATGCTTGGTTTTGTAAACTCCATCTAATTTTAAATCTATAAAACTTCCGTAGTATTGTCTAAATCTTTGGCAGGTTTTGGTTAAACGCTCTTCTGTTGTGTTTTCCATAACCGTTTTAGTTACTTCAGTTTCATTAAAAGGTTTAAATTTTGAAGTATTACAAGTTTCCAAGACTCTCTTTCCTAAATCATACGCTTTACGCTGCTGATTTGCATTTACATCTGCTCCAGAAACTTTTTTAATCTTTAAATCTTCTGTATCTCTGCTTACGGTTTTAGATTTACATCCGATTAATAACAACAAACATATAATCAATCCTGCTTTCTTCATAACTATTTAAGTAATTTTTAATAATAAGTTAGGATCGGGACAATTTTCGATATAGAAGTTTAGGTCTTTTGTATTGCAGACTCCTGGATAATCTCCCCAATAATCTCCAATGTTATGAATGATCTGAAAATGGACATGAGGTGCATAATCGCCATTTACAGAGGCATTTCCTAAAGTTGCAATTTTTTCGCCTTTCTTAAAATTGTCTCCGACATTTAAATTTTCTATACTTTCTAACGATAAATGTCCGTATAAAGTATAAAATTTCTCATTTTCTATTTCGTGCTCCAATATAATAGTAGGACCGTAGTCGCCTAAGCCAATATTATTTTTAAAACTGTGTACCGTTCCATTAAGTGCTGCAAGTACAGCAGTTCCAGCTTCTGCCCATAAATCTAATCCGATATGAATATTGCGTTCGGGCTTTGAGGCATCCAAAAAAATGGGACTTCTTTGATATAAAAATCTACCTTCTATGTAACCTCCAAAGGCAACTTTGGCATTGTTTTCTTTTAGATAGTTTGAAATATATTTTTCAAAATCTTCTGAAGTGTCCAGTTTTTTATCAACCAATTCCTGATTTGAAACAGACAAATTTAAAGGTACATATTCAGAAAGATTAATTGAGGCATCAATAACTTTAGTAGGTGGCAGGGCGTTTAAGATTGAAGAAAGGGGTTTCATAAAATTTAAGCAACTTTGTTTATAATTATTAATTCGTTATGTACTTCAATGCGGGGCAGCATCTTTGTTTTAAACATTTTAGGATTTACTTCTGCAACATATTTTCTATTTCGAACATTATGAGCTTCGTCTAATATCATGGTGTTGAATAAAACAAAACCATTGTCTCTTAAAATAGCGCAGACTCTATCAACAAAAAACTTTTCGAACAAAAAATTGGGCATATGTGTGTCTTCAAAAATATCTATAATTATGAGATCATATTTTTCTTTTGTTTTCAAGACAAACTCAAATGCATCGTCAATGACAACTTCTAACTGTTTAATTTGATTAAGGTTAAAATATTGATTGGCAATATGAATCATATCGGGATCAATTTCGACTCCTGTTATTTTTTCTTTGTAGGCTATCTCATCTACTAAAGTTTTTACTACGCTTCCGCCGGCAACTCCCAATAGTAGAATATGCTCCATTTCAAGAATTTTATCGTATCCAATATTTCGAAGTCCGTACCTTAATATACGCTGCAAACTTCCATATGAATAATTTGTGTTTTCAGTGTCCAATACTAATTCGCCATTTGCCCATGTAACTTCGATCATTTTGCTTCTGGCTGATTTTTTCTTAAATATTTTTATTGGAATTATATAACTGAAAAATTTTCGAATCATTTTTTGTGCTTTTACTCAAATTTACCATTAAATCTTTTATTTTGCACCAAATATTGAATCTTTCATGAAAAAACTGTTGTACAAATTCATCTTTTACAAGCTAATGGGCTGGAAGATAGTGGGAATGGAGAATGCTGAAGTAAAAAAATGTGTATTAGTAGTGATGCCACATACAAGCAATCATGACTTTTATATAGGTCTTTTGACTCGTGGCATATCTGGATTGCAGATGAATTTTGTAGCAAAGAAGGAATTATTTAGATTTCCTTTTGGTTTTTATTTTAGAAATGTCGGCGGTGAGCCATTAGATCGTTCGGGCGGATTGAATAAAGTAGATGCCATTGCTTCGATTTTTGATAGAAAAGAAACCTTTCGTTTGGCCGTTGCTCCGGAAGGAACCAGAAAAAAAGTAAATGAACTAAAAACCGGATTTTATTTTATCGCGCTTAAAGCGAATGTGCCAATTGTTCCCGTTGCTTTTGATTGGGGCAAAAAAGAAGTCAATATAGGTAAAGCAATTTATCCGACTGGAAATTACGAAGCCGATTATGAAATTTTGAAAAAGCACTATGAAGGTGTTTTAGGAAAAATTCCTGAAAATGGTATCAAATTGTAATTTCTGAGAATTTTTTCAAATGCATGAGAATCGCATATTTAAAAATTTTCTAGGCAAAGAGTCAAATACGCGCTAATTTTTGCATTACGGAGAATAGGCCTTAAAGGTGCCGTTTTTATAAAATAAGACGATTTTTTCAATTTCGCCATCTTCCAAATTAAAATCTGTGTTTTTTGGAGCTGAAGATTTTTTGAGTTCTCTTTTTTCTTCTTCTTCAGAATTTATTTCTATAGCCGAAAATAAATCATTTCCCATATTCTGATTTGGCAGAATAGAAGGAGAGGACTTTTGAGTTTCATCCACTTCTTCATTATTGTTTTTTGGAAAACTTCCTTTTCCTGTCAAAATCCAATATAGATCTACATCGGGAAAAACTTCCAAAATTTTCATTACAAAATCTAAACTAGGCTTATTTCTGCCTGATAAAAGATGTGACATGCTAGAACGTTGCACTCCAATTTTATCAGCAAAAGCAGAGGCATTTAAGCCATAATATTCTAATACGGATTCAAGTCTTTTTACAAAATCATCTATGTTTACCATTGTAAATTCCTGTTTTAAATTCGTCCATTTACAAATGTAAACAAAAAGAAACAGTATTCGAATATTATTGTTGCAATTTTAATTAGAGTTCATTTTTATGTTAAATTTAAAATTTAAATAAATATTTATAATTAACTGAAATATATTATTTTATACATACTTAATCAATTTAAAAAGCTCAATTAAAACAAGTTATATTTACTACTGTTAAATGTCCTCAAAAACTGTTTACAATTCTAAATTATTAAATTTTCGAACAGTTTACAATTGTAAAAATAAAGATGTTTACTTTTGTAAACTAATCGAAATACAATGAATTTAGAACAGCTTTTTACGCAATACAAAGAACAATCCATTTCTGGCAGATATCTTACATTAGACCATATTAAACCGCTTTTAGATAAGTTAAATACAAATGGTCAGGTTAAGATTATTGGTACATCTGTTTTAGGTGAACCTATATATAGTTATCAAATTGGAACGGGAAAAACACGTGCTTACTTATGGTCTCAAATGCACGGAAACGAAAGCACAACAACAAAAGCTTTATTTGATTTCATAAATCTATTGAATGACGATACCGACTTTGCAAAGCAAATGTTGAATACTTTTACGTTTTACTGCATTCCTATGCTTAATCCTGATGGAGCAAGACTTTATACAAGAGCAAATGCAAATGAAATAGATCTAAATCGTGATTCGCAAGATTTAACGCAGCCAGAAAGCAAAGTGCTTCGCCAAGTATTTGAAGAATTTAAGCCTGATTTCTGTTTTAATTTACATGACCAGCGCACCATATTTGGAGCAGGAACAACAGGAAAACCTGCTACAGTATCTTTCTTGGCTCCATCTTATAATGAGGAAAGAGAAGTAAACGAAAATAGATTAAAAGCCATAAATGTCATTGCAGGAATCAATGAAGAGCTTCAAAAATACATCCCTGGACAAGTTGGACGTTTTGATGACTCCTTCAATATTAATTGTATAGGAGACACTTTTCAGTATTTAGGTGTACCAACTATCTTATTTGAGGCAGGACATTTTCCGGAGGATTACGAACGAGAGATTACTAGGAAATTCATATTTTTCGCGTTAATTTTAAGCTTCAAGCAGATATCCGAAAACGATTTAGTTAGCAATAGATTTTCTGAATATTTGAATATTTCACAAAATAATGTGGTTTTTTATGATTTTATGTATAAAAATGTCAAAATAAATTATGATGGTATCGAAATTATTACGAATTTTGTCGCTCAATACAAAGAAGAATTAATCGAAAATAAGATTCATTTTAACGCTTACATAGTTGAAGTAGGCGAATTGGAAAATTATTTTGGACATTATGAATACGACGCAAAAGGCGCAGAATATTCGGACGATTTACAAAACTTTCCTAAAACGGGTCAAAAAGCAAATTTTTATTTAAATAAAAATGTTAAATTTGTTAACGGATTAATAAAAAGTTAATTTTTATGTGAATTTGTTGTTTTTTATATATAATTTTATACTTTGTAATAGCAATTAGTAATATTAATTAAACAATTATGAGTAAATTTCGTTTAGATGAAGTAGATCACCAGATTTTAGATATGTTAATAGACAATACGAGAGTTCCGTTTACTGACATTGCAAAAAAACTTTTGATATCTGCTGGTACAGTACACGTTAGAGTTAAAAAGATGGAAGATGCCGGTATCATCATGGGATCTTCATTAGCCTTAGATTACGATAAATTAGGTTATTCATTTATTGCTTATGTAGGGGTTTTCCTTAATAATACATCTCAGACTAAATTTGTATTAGAGCGAATCAATCAAATTCCATTCGTAACTGTAGCTTCTGTAACTACAGGAAAATTCAACATCTTTTGCAAAATTAGAGCAAAAGATACTAAGCACGCAAAAGAAGTTATCTTTATGATTGACGATATTGATGGTGTTTACAGAACAGAAACAATGATTTCATTAGAGGAAAGTATAAACGATAAGAAGCGTTTGATGCATACTATTTTCAAAAATATGTAAGAACTTTTCTTGAATGCTATATTAAAATATAACCTCAAGTTTATTCTTGGGGTTTTTTTATGACTAATTAACCAACCAACTATAACACGATTATGTATACGTTGCCAAAAATTGAGCGTTTTAATCAAGACGTTCTCTCAAAATACCACATTTATAATAGTGTTTTTATAACATTACCCTTTGATTCTATAGATAATACAGGAGTTTTACTTCCTTTATTTACAGAAACTTGCGAAACAGGCTTTAAAAAACAGGAAACACCAAAAGAAATTGTTGATTTCTTCTCAAATAAATTCTTAAGTAATGCTTCTGAAGAAGAAAAAATCGACCTTATGTTTCGATTTATTCAATATATAGAGCGTCAAATTGTATTATTTGATGCTATTGAAGATGCTGCTTTTCCGGAAGTTAACAATATGGAAGGACGTGGATCTCTTCGTGACATCAAAGAAAAATCGGATGCTAAAGAGAAAGATGAAGAATTAAGTGAATTTCTAGAAAGCTTCAATGTTCGTACGGTTTTAACAGCACACCCAACTCAATTTTATCCTGGACCTGTTTTAGGAATTATCAATGACTTGACGGAAGCAATTCGTCAAAATGATTTGCTGCAAATTAAACAATTACTAGCTCAATTAGGAAAAACGCCTTTCATTCAGAAAGAAAAACCAAATCCTTACGATGAAGCGGTAAGTTTAATTTGGTACCTTGAAAATGTATTTTATGCTACAGCAGGAGAAATTGTTCATTACTTGCAAAAAAATATTTTAGAAGGAAATCCCATTCACAACCAATTGATCAAACTTGGTTTCTGGCCAGGAGGAGATCGTGACGGAAATCCGTTTGTTACTACAGACATTACACTTAAAGTTGCAGATCGTTTGCGTACTTCAATTTTAAAGTGCTATTATGTAGAAATGAGAAACTTAAAACGTAAGTTAACTTTCTCAGGTGTAGATGATTTGGTTGCTGAACTTGAACATAAACTTTATCGTTCTGTATTTTATTCTAAAGGAGATATTTTTATCACATTAGAGGAATTATTAACGCAATTAAACAAAATTCGAGCTATAATTATTGAGAAGCATCAGTCTTTATATTTGGATGAATTAGATGCGCTTTTGGTAAAAGTTAATTTATTCGGATTCCATTTTGCAACTTTAGATATTCGTCAGAATAGTAAAATTCACAATGCAGTTTTCAAAGATGTTGTGAATTACTATTTGAATTCTGGTTCGGATGTTTTCCCGAAAAATTATTACGAATTGACAGAAGATCAAAAAATTGATGTTTTATCGAAAATTAAAGGAAATCTAAATCCAGCTGACTTTGAAAACGAAATCACGAGATATACTTTAGAATCTGTTCAAGCTATTAAAACGATTCAGCAAAACAATGGTGAAGAAGGAGCAAACCGTTATATTATTAGCAATAACGAAAGTGCTCTGAATGTTATGGAAACTTTTGCCATGATTCGTTTGAACAATTGGGAAAAGCCAACAGTAGATATTATTCCCCTTTTTGAATCTGTAGATGATTTGCAAAATGCACATACTATTATGGAGCAATTGTACACGAATCCAGAATATGCTAAACATTTGAAATCAAGAGGAAATAAACAAACTATCATGCTTGGATTCTCAGACGGAACGAAAGATGGTGGTTATTTAATGGCAAACTGGAGTATTTATCAAGCTAAAATTTCGTTGACAAAAATTTCTAGAGAATACGGAATTAAAGCGATTTTCTTTGACGGACGTGGTGGACCTCCAGCTCGTGGTGGTGGAAAAACTCACAAGTTCTACGCATCTCTTGGTCCAAAAATTGAAAACAACGAAATTCAAATTACAGTTCAAGGTCAAACAATCAGTTCTAATTTTGGAACTTTAGATTCTTGCCGTTATAATATCGAAAACTTATTAAGTGCTGGTGTTACCAATCAAGTATTTAGTAAAGAGAAAAACGAATTAACTGCGGAAGAAACTCAGATTTTGACTGATTTGGCTAATCTAGGGTATGATAAATATTTAAGCTTTAAAAATCATCCGAAGTTTATTCCGTACTTAGAGAAAATGAGTACGCTTAAATATTACTCAAAAACAAATATTGGAAGCCGTCCTTCTAAAAGAAGCAAATCTGAATCATTAGATTTTGCCGATTTAAGAGCGATTCCGTTTGTGGGTTCATGGAGCCAGTTAAAACAGAACGTTCCTGGATTCTTTGGAGTAGGTTCAGCATTGAGACATTTTGAGGAATCAGGACAATGGGACAAAGTAAGTGATTTGTATCATAATTCATTATTTTTCAAAACATTGCTTGAAAACAGTATGATGTCATTAGCAAAATCTTTCTTGCCATTGACAGCTTACATGAAAAATGATCCTGAGTTTGGTGAATTCTGGCAGATTATCTACGATGAATTCTCAGAAACAAAACGTCTTTTATTGAAAATTGCTGGTCATAAAACATTAATGGAAAATTATCCTGATGGTATTGCTTCAATTCAGATAAGAGAGCGCATTGTTTTACCGTTGTTGACTATTCAGCAATATGCTTTATTGAGAATTAATGAGTTAAATAAAGCGGAAAAGCCAAATGAAGAATTGGTTAAAGTTTATGAGAAAATCGTAACGAGATCATTATTTGGAAATACTAACGCAAGTAGAAACTCAGCTTAAAATAATAAAAATGAGAGCAGCAGAATTATTAGACAATGAATATTCAGGCCATTTTGGTACTTATATCAAAGCGGCTGGAGATGGAATTTTAATTGAAGAATTAGAAATTTCGCTTCACGAGTTTATCCGATTTGTTCAAAATATTCCAATGGATAAATTTGATTATCGTTATGCCGAAGGAAAATGGACTATAAAGGACATTATTCAGCATGTTATCGATACAGAGCGAATTTTTGCTTATCGTGCTTTACGTTTTTCAAGAAACGACAAAACGCCTTTGCCGAGTTTTGAAGAAAATGATTACGCAGATAATACAGATTCAAATAAGAGAAGCATTCAAGATTTATTAACTGAATTTTCGGCTGTGAGACATTCTAATTTGTTGTTTTATAAAAGCTTATCTGAGGAACAGCTTAAACGAATTGGAACTGCATCAAATAATCCGATTTCTGTTCGCGCTTTAGGTTTTGTCATGATTGGACATCAAAAACATCATCAGAAAGTTTTTGAGGAAAGATATTTGTAAAAATTGAATATTTTAAAATTTAAAATCCCAAATTCCAATTTCGTTGGAGTTTGGGATTTTTTTTGATTTTATATTCAGTAAACCTGACAAGTTTTTAAAACCTGTCGGGTTTGGTGCTTTACTAATATTTGTGGAATTTCTAGCGTGATCTCTCCTTCGTCAAGATGACAGAACTCATTTAAGTTTTCTCTCTAAAAAAGCCAAACCAAACCGGATTTTATCATAAGACATTTTCTCTTCGAAAAAATCGTAGTAAGGCCTTAATGCATTTGGATTTTCTAATTCTATCTGAGCTTTTTCTATTTGCAGAATTTCATCTTCAGAAACAAACTGGCTTAAATCTAAATCATGACCATCAACATATAATTTCGCCAAATGTGAAATAATTGTCGTTGGACTCAAATCTCGCTGTTCTGCTATTTCTTCTACTGAAATTCCATTCTGAAATAATTCCAGCGTTTTCTTATAGGTGTTGTCTTTTTTCTCTTTTTTGACAACAGATTTGTTTCTTTCAAACTCAATAATTGCTTTAATGAAATCTGCTCCATATTTTTCCAATTTAGCTTTTCCGACACCTTCAACAGCAAGAAACTCTTCATCGCTCATAGGCCTTAAGATTTCCATTTGACGCAGAGAAGCATCGCTAAAAATAACATAAGCTGGAACTTCTTCTTCCAGTGCAATTTCATAACGCAATTTGCGAAGTGTTTCAAATAAAGAGTTTTTAGCTGCTTTTGGTTTTGCCTCTTTAGCTTCACTTTTATCAATTGTTTTCTTAACAACTGTTGTCAGCTTTACTTTTTCACCTTCAAACAAAACTTTCTTTGCAAAAGGAGTAAGCAAGATTTTATTGTGCTGATGAAAGGCAATTTCGCAATAACCTAAATTGATAAGCTGAATAAGGTATTGATTCCAATCGTACCAAGAAACATCAGCTCCAATTCCGTACGTTTTTAGCTCTTGATAATTTTTTTCGTAAATATACGCGTTTCTCGAGCCTCTCAAAAAATCGACAATTACAGCCAAAGGTTCAGATTCCTTTAAACGCACAATCGCAGATAAGGCTTTTTGTGCTAGAATCGTCCCATCGAAAAAAGTTGGTGGATTTTTGCAAATATCGCAGTTTCCGCAATTCTCGGTAACCAATTCGCCAAAATAAGACAGCAGAATTTTTCTACGACAGCTTACAGCATCAGCATATTGTTTCATACGATCTAATTTTGCAAGTTGAATATCTGAGTTCAATCCTTCAGAAGCAAATTTCTGCAACTGAATCACATCTGCATAACTTTCAAACAAAACTGTTTCGGCTGGAAGGCCATCACGGCCGGCACGTCCAATTTCCTGGTAATAGCCTTCTATGTTTTTCGGAAGATTGTAATGAATCACCCAACGAACATTAGATTTATCAATTCCCATTCCGAAAGCAATTGTTGCGCAAACGACCTGACAATCATCATTTATAAATTGATCTTGAGTTTTAGCGCGAGTTTCATTATCTAAACCAGCATGATATGCTTTCGCTTCAATTCCGTTTTTTCTCAATTTTTCGGCAAGCTCTTCTGTTGCTTTACGGCTCAAACAATAAATGATTCCAGATTCATTGGGTTTGTTTTCAATAAAATCAATTATTTGTTTCACCCGATCCAAAGCTGGACGAACTTCAAGACTTAGATTTTTACGATCAAAAGAAGCTATGAATGTTTTCGGATTCTTAAGATTCAATTGTTTGGATATGTCTGTTCGAGTCGCTTTATCAGCTGTAGCAGTTAATGCTAAGATTGGAGTAGAAGGGAAGCGGCTTTTTAGATATCCTAAATTAGTATAGGCAGGTCTAAAATCGTGCCCCCAAGACGAGATGCAATGCGCTTCGTCAATTGCTATTAAACTGATATTCAATTCACTGAAAGCTATATCCAGATAAGAAAGGCTTTCTGGTGCTACGTAAACCAATTTAAAATGATTTGATTTTAAATTGTCTATATAATATTGCTGTTCTTGTGATGATTGTGTGCTATTAATATAACAAGCAGAAATTCCGTTTGTTTTCAGACTATCTACTTGATCTTTCATTAAAGCAATCAGAGGTGATATTACAATGGTAATTCCGGGCAAGATTAAAGCAGGAAGCTGAAAACAGATTGATTTTCCTCCACCTGTTGGCATAATTGCCAAAGCATCTTGTCCTGATAATACAGTGTTGATTATAGTTTCTTGATTAGGTCTGAATTTTTCAAAACCAAAATTTTCTTTTAATGTAGCGTGTAGAATTTCTGATGTCATAGGCATATATTTTTTGTTTAAGATTTAAATGTAAAAATAATCCTATAAAAATAAAAATATAATTTGTTGAATTGTATTGTTTTATTATAAAAAAAGGAACTCCAGAAAGAGTTCCTTTTATTTATTCAAAAGAAAATGAATTAATCTTCATCATCTTCGTCTTCTTCATCATAATCAGTGTCTGCTTTATCATCATCATCGTCATCATCGTCGCCACCATCAGTATCAGGTTTGTCGTGATTATCATCGTCATCGTCGTCGTCACTAATATCATCATCAAGATCTATACCTTTAACTGGCGCAATTGCATCTACATCAACATCTAAATCGTCATCTTCATCGTAGTTTTCAATTCTGTCAGCAAGTTTAGTACTAATTTTTACTAAGTAAATAGTGTCTTCAGTACGAACTTCAACAGCTTCAACCAATTCGTTTTTAGCATTTCTAAAACGGATTACATCCGAATCATCATAACCATCAGGAAATTTCTCAACCAAAAGGTTTAAAATTTCGTTGGTAAGTTTGGCGTAGTCTACTATAACTCTTTTCATAAATTATCTTATAAATCTAATAAGTATGCAAAAATTAACGGAGCAACAATTGTAGCATCCGATTCAATAATAAATTTAGGGGTTTTGATGTCTAATTTACCCCAAGTGATTTTTTCATTTGGAACTGCCCCAGAGTAAGAACCATAACTAGTTGTTGAATCTGAGATTTGGCAGAAATAGCTCCAAAATGGAACATCGTGCATTTCCATATCTTGGTATAGCATAGGTACTACACAGATAGGGAAGTCACCCGCGATACCACCACCGATTTGGAAGAATCCAATTCCGTTTGAACTGTTTTTAGAATACCAATCCGCAAGGAAAGTCATGTATTCAATTCCAGATTTCATGGTAGATGCTTTTAAATCTCCTTTAATTACGTATGAAGCAAAGATGTTACCCATTGTACTATCTTCCCATCCTGGAACGATAATTGGTAAATTTTTCTCTGCAGCTGCATACATCCAGCTATCTTTTAGATCAATTTCGTAATATTCTTCTAAAACGCCAGATAACAACATTTTATACATAAATTCGTGTGGAAAGTAACGCTCACCTTTGTCGTCAGCATCTTTCCAGATTTTGTAAATATGTTTTTGTAAACGACGGAAAGCTTCATGCTCAGGAATACAAGTGTCTGTAACACGGTTTAATCCTCTTTCTAGCAAGGCCCATTCGTCTTCTGGTGTCAAATCACGGTAATTAGGAACTCTCTCGTAGTGAGAATGAGCTACTAAATTCATGATGTCTTCTTCTAAATTTGCTCCAGTACATGAAATAATGTGCACTTTGTCTTGTCTGATTACTTCGGCAAAAATTTTACCAATTTCTGCTGTACTCATTGCGCCAGCCATACTTACCAGCATCTTAGCACCATCAGCTAATTGCTGCTCGTATGCTTTTGCTGCATCTACTAATGAAGCAGAATTAAAATGCAAATAGTGTTTTTCAATAAACTGACTGATTGGTCCTTTCATTTTTTTTGTTTTTTTTGAATTAAAAAGTTTAACCTTTTTGGATGTTAATGCAAATTAAGAATTTTTTAAGAAAAATTATAACTTAATCTGCCGTTTTTTTACACCTTTTTTTTGTATCCTAAAATCTTTAAAACATCGTCTGAAGTCTGTTGTTCTGAGAAAACCTCGGTTGCCAGAATTCCATTTTCATCACGATCAATTAAAATGTGTTTAGGTTGCGGAATTAGACAGTGGTGCAGACCTCCGTATCCTCCAATTGTTTCTTGATAAGCGCCAGTATTAAAGAATCCAATGTATAATGGTTTCTCTTTGTTGTATTTAGGCAAATAAATGGCGTTCATGTTTTGTTCAGAATTGTAATAATCGTCACTATCACAAGTAAGACCTCCTAACAGAACCCGTTCGTAAGTATCATTCCAGCGATTTACTGCCAGCATAATAAAACGTTTGTTTATAGCCCAAGTATCTGGTAAAGTGGTAATGAAAGATGAATCAATCATATTCCATTTTTCTCTATCATTTTGTTGTTTTTGATACAAAATCTGATAGATTGCACCACCGCTTTCGCCTACTGTAAATGAACCAAATTCCGTAAAAATATTTGGAACATCAACTTCAGCTTCATCACAAGCAATTTTAATCTGATTGATGATTTCATCAATCATATATTGATAATCATATTCAAAGGCAAGTGAGTTTTTAATTGGAAAACCACCACCAATGTTCAAACCGTCAAGAGTAGGGCACTCTTTTTTAAGAGCAATGTATACTTTGATACATTTTACAAGCTCATTCCAGTAATATGAAGTATCGTTTATACCAGTATTAATGAAAAAGTGAAGCATTTTCAGCTCTAATTTGTCATTTTCCTGGATTTGTTTTTTATAGAAAGAAACTATGTTTTTGTAACCAATACCTAATCTAGAAGTATAAAACTCAAATTTAGGTTCTTCTTCAGCAGCAATACGGATTCCGATTTTGAATTTTCCTTTAATTTCTGCTTGAAGTAGATCTAACTCTTCGTAGTTATCAATAATTGGAATAGTGTTTTTATGCCCATTGTTGATTAATCTACCAATGTTAGTAATGTATTCGTCTCTTTTGAAACCATTACAGATTACATACGTACTTTTGTTGATTTTTCCGTTTTCTAATAAATTCTCCACAATATTTACATCAAAAGCAGATGATGTTTCAATGTGAATGTTATTCTTGAAAGCTTCATTCATAATGTATTCAAAATGAGAGCTTTTAGTGCAATAACAATAGTAATACTTTGCTTCGTATTTATTCTTTTCCATTGATTTTCTGAACCAAGCTTTTGCTTTGTTGATGTTTTCAGAAATCTGAGGCAAGTAAGTAAACTTTAATGGTGTACCATATTGTTCAACCAATTTCATCAAATCGATGTTGTGAAATAACAGGTTGTCTTTGTTTAGTTTAAATTCCTCTTGTGGAAAGTAGTATGTTTGGTTTATTAGATCAGAATATTTTGTATTCATTTATTTATCAATGTTTAGAGATTGTAATTATAATTTAATTTTAGGTTTTTGGGGACTTAATCTTAAATTCAAACTCTAATATTGGCAAATATAATAGGCAGTTTTTCATGCTCTGCTTTTGTACATTGGAAAACATCAAAACAGAAAGGGCTTTTACTATTGTAAAAACGGTTCAGCATTCTTAATAAAGAACTGCTGAGTCTGTTTCTGTAAGAGCTAAAGTGCCTTTGCTGCTTGTTTGTTTTCATGGCGCAAATGTAAAAAATAATATATACCAAATGCAATGCTTTTGATTAAAAAAAGTTTAAGATTTATAATCCTCAAACGCTTCTAGAATCAATTTATTTTCAACGGATTGGTTGATTTTTATTTTTCCGATTCCTTCAATTAATGCAAATTGAATTAAACCGTATTCATTTTTTTTGTCGTGAATTAACAATTCCAAGATCGGATCAATGTCATTTTCCTCAAAAACCACATCGTCATAAATATCTTTTATTACCGCTTTGATTTCTCTGTATTCTTCTGCAGAAATTAATCCTTTCTGAAGTGAGATATAACTTTCCAAGATCATTCCAACCGCAATCGCTTCACCATGCAGCAAAGTTGTTTTCTCTTCACTTTCCAGGAAGTATCCTTCAATAGCATGTCCTAAAGTATGTCCAAAATTCAAGGCTTTACGAATATTTTTCTCTGTTGGATCTTGAATAACGATTTCATTCTTAATTTCAACAGAACGATATATTAATTGATCTAATTCATCAAAAACAATCGATTTTAAGTCTGAAAACTGTCTCCAATAAGGTGCGTCATATATTAAACCATGTTTTAGCATTTCAGCCAAACCAGAACGCATTTCGCTTTGCGGTAAAGTTTCTAAATATTGTGTATCAATTAATACCATTTGCGGTACATTAATCACTCCGATCTGATTTTTAAGATTTCCTAAGTCAACTCCTGTTTTTCCTCCAACAGAAGCATCAACCATAGACAATAGGGTAGTAGGAATATTGATAAAATCTACACCTCTTTTGAATGTAGAAGCAACAAAGCCTCCTAAATCTGTGACAACACCTCCTCCTAAATTAATGATAAGCGATTTTCTATCTGCTCCAAGTTCTGTCAAAATATTCCAGATCTCAATACAAGTTTCAATGTTTTTATTTGCTTCTCCAGCTTCAAATTCTATGATTTCGATTGCTAAATCGGTCTCTAAAAGAGGAATAAATTTAGATAAACAATACTCATTAGTTTGATCATCAACAATCATAAAAATATTAGAATATTTACTTTCTCTTAAATGTTTATTTAAAGCTTCGTAAGCATTCTCATTAAAATGTACGAAATAATTATTGGCTTGAATAGATTGCATAATTGTGTAGTTAATTGAAAGCACAAAATAAGGCATTTTTAACTAAAATATATTCAAATTTTATAGCTAATTTGTTTAAAAACGAATCATTTTACATTAATGTTTAAGAAAAACAAGAACTATTTGCACATCTTTAATAACTGTTGGGCATCAGAATAGTTTTTGTCTTGTGCTATGTTTAAATACTTGCAGGCATTATTTTTATCATTTTCTTTTAAGTAACAAATTGCTAGGAAGTATTCTGTTTTCCCTCCATTTAAACCTGGATATTTAAGAGCGTTCAATAAATAATAGATCGCTTTTTTTGACTGTCCTATTTTTAAATAATAAAAACCAATATTTTGCGCTACATAAATGCTTTTCGGATCAATTTTTTGGGCTTTTTGATAGGATTCTAAAGCTTTATCCATTTCTTTCTTATCTTCATAGTTTTGGCCTTCGGTAATTAAGTCCGCAATTATAAGATCATTTTTTCGTTTTTTTAATGCTGCAACTTCAGTATCACTATTTTGAGTTTTAGCCATTAATTGTTTTGCAATAGGATAATTTTTATCTTTTGATAGATTGAAATATTTTTGAGCATTAACTTTGTCGTTCTCTTTTAAATAGCAAATAGCAAGAAAAAATTCTGTTTTGCCATCATTTAGGCCTGGATATTTCAATGCTTCCTGTAAAGCATTTATTGCTTTCTTGTTCTGCCCTTGTTTTAAATAATTAAAACCAATATTTTGTGTTACATAAATATTTTTAGGGTCAATTTTTAAAGCTTTTTCATAAGACTCCAACGCACTGCTCAAATCATCTTTGTACTCAAAATTCTGGCCTCCAGTTAAGTAAGTTGTAATTAAAAGTTCATTTTTTTGTTTTGATAAAATACTGTCCCCAGGGAATTTTTTTAATCCTTCATTAAGAAATTGAATTAAATTTTGATCATTGTAACCCGAATATCTAAGTCCACGTACTGCAAGATCCCAAGTTTGAGGCATTGGTCTGTATTGTGAAAATAGTTTGTTTTGCTTTAATATTTCTGTGGTGTCCTTTTTTGATATAGCAAGATTAATTGCCGCATTAAATAAGTCGTAATTTCTTGGACGAAGATAGAAAGCCTGCTTAGAATAAACATACGCACTATCCATATTCCCTTTATGTTTAGAGATTACATGTTTGTAAAACTCTATTCGCCCCGAATACCCATTAATTTTACCTGCTTTTGAAAAACATTTTAAGGCTTTGTCATATTGTTTTTCTCTGACATAGTAAATTCCGGCATATTCATAAAATGATTCTGAACTGCTAAAAGTATTTGGATATCCAGAGATTTTATTTACAACCTGATCTCCTGTTAGAAGTCCTTTTAATTTATTATTTATATCATCACGAGCAATTAGGTATTCTAAATTTGAAGCTTTATAGATTATAAATCCTGAATAACTTGTTATTAAGGATATTACAATTATAATCGCAGTTATTGTTTTAAATGAGAATAGTTTGTTAGGCAATGTAATTTGATCTGTTTCAGAATTAGTTACGGTCAAAGCCAGAATCAAACTAAAAAATATCGCCATGGTTGGCCTGTACATTGGAAAGTTAAAAAATGAATCTATTCCGTATACGACTAAAAGCAAAAGAGTTAATAAAGCTACTAGTTGTGATTCTTCTTTTTGTGGTTTTAGTATTCTTTTGAGATTTATAAAGAATGAATAAATAAAAATAGAGAGATAAATTAGGCCATTTATTATTCCTGTTTCGGCTAGAATTTCAAGAAAATCATTGTGCGCATGTAGAGAAACTTGAGAATCATTTGAAGTTGTTCTTTCATAAGGAATTGATTCAACCTGATAATTCCCTAGACCAATTCCTGTTAAAGGTGATTCTTTAGTCATCTTTAAAGTATTGCCCCAAAAACTTAGCCTTAATTGCGAAGATGCGTCATCGACGTTTATCTGAGTTACCCTGTTTTCTAAAGATGAATACCTTCCTTTGTCTTTTGATTTTTCAAAAATTGAGTTAGCAAATACTATAGCTGTTAATACCGGAACTATTAGAACTAATGCTTTAGAAATAGTCGTTCTTTTAAACGAATATTCTTTTAAGAGGTAAATTATATATATTGAATAAATCAAAAACAAGTTAATAAGTGGCGTTCTGGCTCCTGTGAGGAAAATAACAGAAGTAACTGAAAATAGGATAAAAACCAGCAACCACTTTTTGTATGCCGTAAAATGAGTTATCCCAAGTAGTAAGAAAGGAACTTTTATGGTAAGGCTGGCTGCTAAAATATTTATATTTCCCGTATTGCCTTTCATGCTACTCAATAAATCCATAATTGAGGCATGACGTGGAATAATAATAAAATGACAAAGCTGCTGCCAAGATTGAATTAAAGCACTTATGCTAACTACAAGTATGATTTTGTACAGAAGGTCTAATTTGTTTTTTAAAAGAATAGTGAGATTTACAAATAAGCAGAATACAATTACTATTTCGGTAAATTTTGTAAGTACTAATGAAGTATTTTTCGCTGCGAAGTAAGATGCGGCACAAAAGAAAAGAAATCCTAGATAGAATTTGAAAATATAGCTTCTTTTTAATGAAGGAAAAATATTTTCGGCAATTAAAGAGGAGTTAAAATATTGATAAACTGCGATAATTACATTTAATATAGAAAGGTATAAAAACTGAGGATTTATTATTTCCGCACTGTTAAAGTAAGGAAAAAAATCAATAATCAATAATGAAACTATAAAGGAGATAACCACAAAATTTGGAAAGCTACTTTTTCCTTTAGTCTCATTGATTATACTATTTATCTTATTATTATCCATGTCTTTTTAACTTTTTGCAAAAGTAAACAAATAAAACAAGTAAAATCCTACTTTAGTATAAAAAGTAGTTGTTAAAGTTATTGATAAAATTTAAAAATTAGATACCTATTTGTGAATAATATTCAAAACACTCTATATCTTTGCACAAAAACTAAACTTAATGGAAAAAATATTCGATAACACTCAAGTTGCATTTTCGCTAAAAAGTGACACGGAACTTGATAGAGCTTATTTTCTTTTCAAAATGATTGACAGCGAGCCTTTAGTAAGAATTGGGACTGCTGTTACTAATTTTGCAATTAAAGCTCATTTACCAGTAGAAGGATTAATTAGAGCAACTGTTTTTGACCATTTTTGCGGTGGTGTAAACGAAAATGACTGCCTTACTGTGGTAGACAAAATGTTTACAAAAGGAGTTTCTTCTGTTCTGGACTATTCAGTTGAAGGAAAGGAAGAAGAAGAGCAGTTTGACGCAGCTTTAGAAATGACTTTAAGAACAGTAGATTTTGCTAAAGAGCGTTTGGCTATTCCGTTTGCCGTTTTCAAGCCAACAGGTTTAGGGCGTTTTGAACTGTATGAAAAATTAGGAGAAAAACAAACTTTAAACCCAGCTGAACAAGCAGAATGGGATAGAGTAGTGGCTCGTTTTGATAAAATATGTAGTGAAGCGCACAAAAAAGATGTTGCTTTATTAATTGATGGTGAAGAAAGCTGGATGCAAGATGCTGCCGATGAATTGGTGACAGATATGATGCGCAAATACAATAAAGAAAAAGCTATTGTCTTTAACACTTTGCAAATGTACCGTTGGGATCGTTTAGATTATCTTAAAAAACTTCATGAAGTTGCTAAAACTGAAGGTTTTTATATCGGGATGAAATTGGTTCGTGGTGCTTACATGGAAAAAGAAAACAAAAGAGCGGAAGAAAAAGGGTATGTTTCTCCAATCTGCGTTTCTAAAGAAGCTACCGATGTAAATTATGATAATGCTGTACAATATATGTTAGAGCATCTTGATAAAATGGCCATTTTTGCAGGAACTCACAACGAATTGAGTTCATATAAATTAATGGAAATGATGGCGCAGAAAGGAATCGCTAAAAATGATTCTAGAATCTGGTTTGGACAGTTGTACGGAATGAGTGATAACATTAGTTACAATTTAGCAGAAAATGGTTATAATGTTGCTAAATACTTGCCATTTGGACCTGTAAAAGATGTTATGCCGTACTTGATTCGTCGTGCTGAAGAAAATACTTCTGTAGCAGGTCAAACAAGCCGAGAATTATCTATGATTAAAACTGAACGTAAACGTAGAAAAGGGAAATAATTTATTAGTGTTCAGTATTCAGTTTTGAGTATTCAGTTTACAGTTTATATAGAAAAAGCTTCAATTTTTATTGAAGCTTTTTTGTTTGAGATCAGTCAGTATTATTTAAACCCTACAGTTTTTTCTAAGACCTGTAGGGTTTGCTATATTAGATAAAAAAACTCCATTTGATTTATCAAATGGAGTTTTTTTTATTGGAATTTGGAATTTTATTTTTTGGAACTTTTAGCTAAGAGTTACTAAACTGTAAGTTGCTTAAATTCTTATAAATTCCGTTTTCTAAGTTTATTAATTCCTGATGCGTGCCTTCTTCAGAAATTTTTCCGTTATCCAAAACTAGGATTTTATCTGCATTTCTAATGGTTGAAAGACGGTGCGCAATAATAATGCTTGTTCTTCCTTCCATTAACACTTCTAAAGCTTCTTGTACCAATTTTTCGCTTTCGCTATCTAAAGATGATGTAGCTTCATCTAAAATCAAAATACTTGGGTTTTTAAGCAATGCTCTCGCAATTGCAATACGCTGACGCTGACCTCCAGAAAGTTTAACACCACGTTCTCCAACCAAAGTTTCGAATTTTTCAGGGAAACCATCTACAAAATTAAATGCATTGGCTTGTTTTGCAGCTTGAATGATTTCTTCGTCTGTTGCATCTGGTTTTCCGTATGCGATGTTTTCTCTAATTGTTCCTCCAAACAGAATTACATCCTGAGGTACAATACTCATATTTCCGCGAAGGTTTTCTAAGTCATAGTCGTAGATGTTTTTTCCGTCAACAGTAATTTCTCCAGAAGTAATATCGTAAAAACGAAGCAGAAGAGAAGAGATAGTCGATTTTCCCGCTCCGCTAGGGCCCACAATTGCAATTTTCTGACCAAATTCTGCCGAAAAGTTAACATCTTTCAAAACTTGGATTTCTTGACGCGTAGGATAGCTAAATGCTACATTTTTGAAAGTAACATTTCCTTTTATTTTTTCTTGATTTTGACTTGAATCTGAGTTGATTTTCTCTGGACTTTCGTCTAATAATTCAAAAACACGTTCTGTCGCACCAATTGCTTTCTGAATCTGTGCATATAATTCGGCAATTCCTCCAAAAGAAGCCCCAACAAAAGTAGAGTATAATACGAATGAAATTAATTGTCCAACGCTCATTTCACCAGCAATGCTTAAGCGGACTCCATACCAAACAACAGCTACGATTGCACCAAATAGACAGAAAATAATAAACGAAGCAAAGTAACCGCGATATTTACCGCCCTTAATAGCCAGTTTTACCACTTCGCTAATTTTACCTTTATAACGTGCAATTTCATACCATTCATTAGCAAAAGCTTTTACAATACTAATACCTTGCATGGTCTCTTCAACAATAACCTGACTTTCAGCAACCTGATCTTGTACTTTTTTTGAGTATTTTCTAATAAATCTTCCAAAAACAACAGCCGCAATTGCCACTAACGGAACTACAGAAAGCATTAATAATGTCAATTTGAAGCTTTCTGTCGCCAAAAGAATAACTCCGCCAATAATTAGGATAAACTGACGTAAAAACTCAGCAATTGTCGTTGTTAATGTGTCTTGAATCTGAGTAATGTCAGCACTTATTCTACTGTTTAATTCACCAACTCTTTTTTGAGAAAAAAAAGTCATTGGCAGCTTAACCAGATTGGTATACAATGCCAAACGCAGGTTTGCTAATGTGTTTTCTGTAAAGTTTACAAACAATGAAAGTCTGAAAAATGAAAAGAAAGATTGTAAAAACAGAATTACAACCAATCCAAATGCAATTTGATTGGCTTCGTCGCTGTTTTTGTTTTTAACGCAATCTACCAGCATTCCCATTAATTTAGGAAAGGCTAGGGCAGTGGCACCAGTTAGTAAAAGAAAAATCAAACCAATGAAGAATTTCCATTTATGATGTCCTGCGTATGTGAAAATTGTTTTTGCTTTATTTAGTGAAGTAGCCGTTATTTTTGATTTTGGTAAATCATTTTCTTTAAATCGTGCCATTTGAGTTTATTGTTTTTAGGTATACAAATGTATGACTAAGTCGAATTACTACAAAGGAATATTAAGAATTAGAGCTCTCAATTTGACTTTTTAACGAAATTATAAGAAAAGAGTAAAAGAGCTTTATTTTATCAGGCTCGAAAAGTATGCTTGTTTTTCTAAGGCTTACAGATGTAAAATCTAACCGCATGCTTTTGCCTGTGTTTATTAAAATCAAGTATATTTACGCATAGTTTTAGATTAAAAAAACGCTAGTTTTGAGTGCTTTATAACTTTTCTTTTAAAACTGTATTAGCCTAATCTCAAATATAATAGTTCGTAGAAAGCATTTCTATTTTATAAATTCTATAACTTTCATTCAGTCAACTGGAAAACTTTAAGCAATAATCAGAATGGAAGCTGATTATTTAATCTATAAAACGAATCAAATTATGGGCAATTATCTGAAACCAAACTGGATTACATTTAAGGGAAGTATAAATAACTTTTATAATGATTATCGTCCAGCAATTGGCCCAGACGGTAATGCTATAGTGTTTGAACGAACCTCATGCAATCCTGAAATGAGAACGTTGGACACCAAACTTTTTATTGTTGATGATTTAAATATGCCTTCTCCACATCTTTTTCTTAGCGATTGCGATTCTCTTCAACAAACTAGACCTGCTTGGACTGGTGATAATATAGCTTTAAATTTAGCATATGAAAACAAAATATCTGTTTGGACAGTTGATGCTAATGGAAATAACCTAAAACAGATTGAAAATACAAATGACTGTATTTATCCGCAATGGGACATTAATCTGCCATTTGAAGGTTTAGTTGTCATGAATCTAAAGCAGCCTACACAACCCATGAGTACATTATTTGATCTTAACGGAACTATTATCATCGATAATATGAACGGTATAGACACCAATGGCAATAAAATGTTTGGTGGTATGCCTGCGGTTTCCCCAAACAATGCAACATCAATAGCATTTGCTGGACAGCCACCCTTTGTAGACGATCCCAATTATAATCAGAATAAAAACTATATTTTTATTAATATTGAAACAGAAGAAGGATTTGTATCTGTACCCATGGAAAGTTCAGCAAATTTAATTTCTTTCGATAAATCTTTTCAAGGACGAGCGCCTGCCGTTTCCCCAGACGGAAACTATATTGCTTTTGAGAGTAATCGAGATGGCTGTTACGCTCTCTATCTGTATAATTTTAATAAGCCTGAAAATGGTTCTATTTGTCTGACGGATCCAACCGGAAATCTCAATTCACAGCATCCTAAATTTTTTCCTGATGGCAGACGCCTCATTTTTAGCGCGGTACCTTCTGGATATACTCATAGCTGTATTGCTTGGATTGATATTTCTGAATATCTATAATGTTTTTTCTTGAATTCATTAGATATGATGAGATAATAACCATCGGAAAGAAACAAATTAGTAAAAACAAAGATCTGTTGAGAGTTCAAACTTTTTAATTAAGTTTTAGAAGTTTGATAAACAACAAAGTAAAAAATATTTCATTTTTTTTATTGAAAAGGCTTGCAAATGCAAAATCTAGCTGTATATTTGCACTCGCAATCACAAACGATAGCAACCTAGTAAAATAGGGCGATTAGCTCAGCTGGTTCAGAGCACCTCGTTTACACCGAGGGGGTCGGGGGTTCGAACCCCTCATCGCCCACAAATTTTTTATAAAAAAAAACACTTGCAAATATAAAATCTAGATGTATATTTGCACTCGCTATCAGAAACGATAGTAACCTAATAAAATAGGGCGATTAGCTCAGCTGGTTCAGAGCACCTCGTTTACACCGAGGGGGTCGGGGGTTCGAACCCCTCATCGCCCACAAAACTCCTTAAGCAATTAAGGATTTTTTTTTTTGAATTTCCTGAATGTAATAAATTAAAATTTACACTCAGTTTTTGGGGAGATACTCAAGCGGCCAACGAGGGCAGACTGTAAATCTGCTGTGTGAACTTCGCAGGTTCGAATCCTGCTCTCCCCACAAAAAAATAAAGCCTATAGATCTTTGGATTTATAGGCTTTTTACTTTTCTTGCTAAGCTGTTTCTAAAATTAAATATATTAGACAAATACTCTTTCTGTTTATCTTCTATTATTAATAAACCATTAAAGTAATTCGTCTCAAATCGGTCACTTTCCAAAAACAGGTACTTTAATTTACAATTGTATTCCAATTCTTTTTGAATACTAGTAATAATATGTAAAGATTCAGCTTCTTCAATTTTAAACCATTCATTAATTTCAATTGGTTTACATACACTAAGAAGCACTTCAATATTGTCATTTTGCCTATTAAAGAGATCTAAACAGAAATGATAAAGTGCTTCTTCTGATACTAAAAGTGTTTTTTCGTTGAAATGTAAATTATATGTCACTTTACAACTAGCATCATCTTCTTTCTCAATTCTAATTTTATTTACTTCATTTACAAAAATGACTGAGTTTGAGAATACATCAAAATTGTGTTTGAACTTCTCTGATAGAATTTTTAAATTTTCAATAATAGTTTCAGCCATTGCTTTACTTTCTTTTTACTATGCTAATATAATTAAAACCCAGTCACTTCTTGTTTTCGGTTATTAGAATTATTAAGACAGTATTAAATGAGGATTTTATTTCACTAGAACTTTTTCAACACCACTTTCCAACCACAAAAATTTCTCTTTTACCTCAGATTTTTCAATTTCACTTTTTAATGATTTTGCAGACTGTTTAAAATGCCACCAACCTTCATAATGTATCGGAATTACAACGCTCGGTTTTAAAAGTTGAGTTGTTGCAATTGCTTCTGTGCCATTCATTGTCACTCGTAAATTTCTTTTTAAATAAGGAAATGCACCAGCTCCTAAATGCAAAATGGCTATGTCTACTTTTTTCTTTTGCTTCAGTTCATGTAGTCCTTCAAAAAGAACAGTATCTCCTGAGATATATAAACAGCCGTTTTGCTGGGCTTCCCATTCTAATGCAAAACCAATAACCTTACCCATAACTCTGTTTAATCTTTTAATATTGGTATGCTGAGCTGGTATTGCTGTAATTTTTAGATTTTTTACTTTTTCAGTTGCAACATTATATTCCTGCCAGTTGTCAAGTCCTATTGTATTGGTGTTTTTTAAACGTTTTACAGCATCTTTTGTTGAAAGAACAATAGGAACGGTTTGAATAAAATTACGCCCTTTTTTATCTAAATTATCACTGTGATGATCATGACTTAATAAAACTAAATCTATTTTTCCAATTTCTTCAATAGATAGGGAAGGATTACAATATTTTTTTGAAAATGCCATCGGACTGCTGACATATTGAGGAAAAAATCCGTCTTTTTTGTCTAAAGTAGGATCTGTCAAAATTTTAAATCCATTTATGTTTATCAGCACGCAAGCCGTGTCGATATGTGTAATTGTAACTTTCATTTGTACTTGATTTTAAATTGTTAAAATGTTCATACAAATCTGAGTTTAATAAATGATCTTCAAATTGACTTTGGTCAAGAAATGCGTTTTCTAATCCTGCTTAAGGTTTCTGGTACGACTCCAATATAAGAAGCAAGATATTTTAGCGGAATCTGCTGAATGTATTTAGGCTGTTCAAATAGCAATCTTTCATATCTTTCTTGCGGTGTTTTGGTCAGAAGATTTAATTCTCTTTTTACTTTCTTATCAAGCAGATATTCAGTTGCAATGCGTCCGAGTTTCTTTGCTGTTTCACATTTTTCGTAAAGACGCTGTAAATTTTCGTATGATATAGAAAATAATTGACAATCTGTTAATGCCTGGATATACACATTGGTTGCTGTTCTGTTGTAGAAAGAATCGTATGCACAATAAAAGGAATTTTTGAAAGCAAAATCAAAAGTAATTTCTTTATCGTTTGCAACAACATAATATCTGACAACTCCTACGTCTATAAAAGACAAATAATTTTCAGATTGACCTTGAGCAAGAATCAGCTCATTTGCCGAGAATTGTCTTGTTTTTATACAGCTTAAAAATTCAGCTAAAGTATGTTCTGGAAAGCCTAGCTTTTCAAAATATTCTATTATTGATGTCATTTCAAACGATTCAGTATTTATTTTAGGCTAATATACAATCATTCCAACAATTTAAAATAATGGGCTAGCTATTGAATTGTTGCAAATCTGTAGAAAAAGTTCTAAATTACGTTCAATCTAAAAATAAAAACACAAAGATGAAACAGCAAAAAGATTGGTCAATAGACGAAATTCAAAACACTTGGCAATTGGTCTCAAAACTTCATGACGGACAAAAATACGGTGGGAGTGATGAAGGCGAAAGAGTTGAATACATCAATCATATCGGAAGTGTTGTTTTTGAAGTTTTAAATGCCGTGCAATTAACAGAAAATATGAATGCCGATTTGGCTGTAAAATGTGCTATGCTTCATGATACTATCGAAGACACGGCATTTACTTATGAAAAAGTTGTCGATTTGTTTGGTTCTCAAGTTGCATCTGGGGTTTTGGCATTAACCAAGAATGAAGAAATTGAGGATTCATTTGAAAAAATGCGCGATAGTTTAAACAGAATTAAAAAACAGCCAATAGAAGTCTGGGCTGTGAAAATGGCCGACAGAATATGCAATTTATACGAACCTCCATATTATTGGAATGACGAGAAAAAGTTAAAATATATTGAAGAAGCCGAAATTATACATAATGAACTTAAAGATGGAAATATCTATTTAGCAGAAAGGTTAAAGAATAAAATTCGAGAATATAATCGTTTTCTTAGCACTGCTAACCAATTGTAATTATCAAATTCCTTAAGTAATTGAAGAGTTTGGTAATTACTATAATGCATTTGCGTCATAATTATATGCAAGAAAGATTTAACCGTTAAAAAAACTTATTTTAATGGTTTAAAGTCTTCTAAAGGCAAAAGGACATTCAAGCCAACACTATTTTTGCATCGTGAAAATTAAAAGTTTGATGCTATGATTGATTTGAATATTCCTGACTCCCTACTAATAAAGAAATATCTAGAAGGCAATGAAGAAGCTCTCTCTACATTAATCAAAAGACATGAATCTAGAATATATAGTTTTATATACTCAAAGGTTAAAGATAAAGATATCTCAAATGATATTTTTCAAGACACTTTTATTAAAATAATCAAAACTTTTAAAGGCAACTCATATAAAGAAGAAGAAAAATTTCTTTCTTGGGTACTAAGGATATCCCACAACTTGGTCATAGATCATTTTCGAAAAGTAAATCGTATGCCAATGCAAAGGGAAACTGAAGATTTTTCTATTTTTTCTATCATGCAGAGTGATTCTCAAAACATTGAAGATCAAACAATCACAAATCAAATTCAAACTGATATCAAGAAGCTTATAGAAGAGCTTGCCGATGATCAAAAAGAAATAGTGATAATGAGAATTTATCAGAACATGAGTTTTAAGGAAATATCTGAAGAGAAAGAAATTAGCATAAACACAGCATTAGGAAGAATGCGTTATGCTATGAATAATTTGAGAAAAATAATAGAAAAAAATAAAATGATTTTAGATTATTAATTTTCTTTCGTTAATCTATCCAATTCTTTTAATAAAGTTGGCATTCTAAATTCTCCATGCATGCTTTCGACTTTTTTATAAGCTTTGTCCAAATCAATTCCGATAGAAGTAATATACAACGGTTTCTTGCTGTCGCCTCTAAAAAGTGCTTTCTTGTTCTTTTCTATAGAGGCAAAATTCGTTTTGGCAACACCAATAATCGGAATTTGTTTATTCAGCTTTTCATACAGATAGCCTCCCAAACCATATTTCTGTTCGTCATTTAAATACACGAAACCATCAACAACTATTGCTTTAACCTTAGACAAATCAACTTGATTTAATAAGCTCAAAATGCATGGTAATTCTCTTTTATAAAACTCTCCAGGAATATATTCTGCTACATTGTCTATTGTTTCAGAATAAATTTTAAAGTTTTTATCTTCATTCCACTCTGTAAATTCTAGACAGATTGTTTTTGCTTTTTGGTCAAAGTAATAAGTATCAAAAGCTAAGATCATATGTTATTTTCTAAGGTGTAAATAAGAGTTTAAAATTAGAAAAATCATTTATAAACATCTATTTATTGGAGATAATTAGTTTAAAAGTTTTCTTTAGCTCGAAGTCGGCATCAATCAAAAATCCCAAAACTTTATAATTCAAGTTTTTGAAAAACTCATAAATAAATGTAGTTTAGCTAAAACTTTTAAAAAAAATCCCTTTTCAATTACATTTGAATATGAAATGGATCACTAGAGAAAGACCAAAAATAGATCGAATCGCCTGTCCGTGGCTGATTCGAAAGTTTGTTGATCCTGAATCTGAATTTATCTATGTCCCTTTTGATGATGTTATAGCAAAAGCAAAAGAACTTGATGCTATTCCGTTTGATGTTCCAAATGTTGAATTTACGCACTATAATGAAGAATGCACTTTTGATTATATCATAAAGAAATATGATATAAAAGATCCAGCGGTTAAAATTATTGCCGGAATTGTACGCGGAGCAGATACCGACCGACATGAAATTGCAAAAGAATCGGCTGGGCTTTGGGCTATTTCTGCTGGACTGGCTTATAATATTACCGATGATTATGAACTGTTAGAAAAAGGAATGCTTCTATATGACGCCTTATACAGCTGGGCTACACACTTATATCAGCAAAATCACTTGCAGAATAGTCCGTTTGAGAAACTGCTTCATGAAGTCTATAACAAATTTCTAAAAGACAAAAAAGCATTAGGAAAAACACCTTCTTGGGTAAAGGATTTAAAAAACTTAATTCAAGATCAGGTTGATGCTCAGTTTGCTTTTGATTTAAAGAAAATTTCGAGCGAATTAGATTTAAATCCGTCCTATTTATCACGAGAATTTTCTAAGCATTTTGAAGATTTAAATTTTGGCGAATATGTTAGAAAACTTCGTATTGAAAAAGCAATCAATCTTATCGAAAATTCCGCTCATAATTTAACTGAAATAGCTTATATGACTGGCTTTTCAGACCAAAGTCATTTTACCAGAATTTTTAAGCTCCATACAGGTAAAAATCCTTCTGCTTATAGAAAAAAGTCAAAAAAGTAAACCAGATACAAAAGGTAAATTGAGTTCTATTTTTTGACTGCAGATGCTTCTAGCTTTGTTTATATAACCAAAATTTTAAACAATGTCTTTCAAGCACACTTTCTTTATTGCTTTATTATCCACAGGTTTTACAGCTTTCTCACAAACTACATACCCGAAAATAACGGGATATTTTGGCATTATGCATCCAATTGTTACTATAAATGAAGACGAAACTACTGTAAATTTTAGAGATTATTACGCTGTTGGTTTCCCTACAGGCATTAATATCTGGAAAAATGAAAAAATTGGATTTTCTTTTGAAATGGTTCCCAACATAAAAGATGATCAGGGGACAAGTAAAGTGACCAATCTACTTTTTCATCCAGGAGTTTTGGTCGCTTTAGGAAAAGGGTACATATTTGCTGGAAGAGCTGCTTTTGAAACTAGCGGACGATATGGATTTACTCCCGTTTTTAATAAAACGATTATAAAGAATAGCAGTTGCAGTTATTATGTTGCTGTGCCTTTACCTGTTCGTTTTGGTAATGATCATCCAGCTAGTTTTACGATTGGTTTTCAATTTGGAATTGCTTTTTAATTATTTTTAAACCGAAAACTTTCTATAAATTTACTTGATTATCATTAACTTAGTCTTAATCAATTAAAACTAAAGTTTATGAAAACTAAAATGATATGGGCCAACTTGGTTTCAAGCGATATACCTAAAACAATTCAATTTTACACTGCTCTTGGTTTTAAACAAAACGGACAAGAAACAAAGGAGCTGGTAAGTTTCATTTTTGGAGAGAATGATTTTGTGATTAATTTTTTTGCACCAAAAAGATTGGAAGATGCTATAAGAGGAAAACTATCCAATACGGCTATAGATAACGAAATTGTGTTTTCTTTGTCTGCGAGTAGTGTAGAGGAGGTTGATCTTTGGTACAATAAAATAAAAGAAATCAACGGAACTATTTTCTCTGAGCCTGAGAATTTTGAAATTGGTTATACCTTTGGTTTTTCAGATCCAGACGGTCATAAGTTCAATTTTTTATATTGGCCTGGAATGTAAATTTTCTTGAATTGAATTTAAAAACAAAAAAAATAGCAATATACTTAATTGCCATTTTTAGTGTTGTATTCTGCCGCGATATCGCTCCAGTCATTTTCCCAAGTATTTTGGAAATATATTTCCGCCATATGCCAGTCTTCTTCATCCCAATCGTCTCTTTCGTCAATTAATTCTAACTGTTCAGATTCTAGTTTTTCCATTATTAAAACCAAAAAATCATCAAAACTATCAGCAATAACAGCAATTGGTTCAGGATCGCCAGTTGGCAGATACAAAATTTGTCCCAAAGTTCCTTCTGAATTCGGGTTAAAATCGATTGCCAAATAATTTCCAGAGCCATCATAAGCAAACGGAATTCTTTTTGGGCAGTATAACGTATTCTTAATCTTTTCTACCTGATTAATTGCTTCAGCTTCCATTTCTGGAGCTTCTTTTAAGAAAGTCCACTGCATCTTAATTTCTTCAATTCCTAAGTAGCTAAAACCTCCCATAAAGCCAACACTGCGATTTTCTCCATTATATGTTTCAAGAAGATTAATGTAAGATTCAGGTAATTTTGCTTCAATGAAGTCTTCTAATTTATTGATTTCATTAATATTAGCGCCAGTATTCATGAATTGATCGAAAATATCAAGTTTTGATTTATAGGCATCTATATATTGGTGAGATAAAATTGATTTCATTTTGTTATACAATTATTTGCTGCTTGTTAAACTCAGCTATTAGTTTTTTGTTTGCTTCTATTATTTTCTGAGGATTAATCATGTTCGGACTAAATATCAAATCATAGTTTTTATCCTTTGGCCTAAATTGATTCACTCCATAAGCCACACTATTTGCAGGTATGTTTTTGGTTATGATAGCTCCCGCGCCAATAACCGAATTTTCGCCAATAACTATTGGACCTAAAATTTTGGCACCATCAGCAATAATGACATTTTTAGCAATGATAGGGTTTCCGACGTTTTCCCATTCGTCATTAACTTTATTGTATTTCAAATTAGCTCCAATTGATACGTTTTGAAAAATAACCACATTCGCACAGATTTTAGACGCCACGATTGTACACCCGCGGGCATGATGCGCAAACAAAACAGATTTATCCATTTCTGCACAGTTTATTTCACAACAGTATAATTTTTCTAATAAATTACCAGCAATGTATTTTAAAAGACTATTTTTTGAATGGCAATTGATTTTAATTAATGTATCAAACATATTCTTTACAAAGCTTTAGCAACAACTCATAACTCATAATTCATAATTCAAAACTCAATTTAAGGTTCCCAAAGCTCAATTTTATTTCCTTCAGTATCCATAATGTGTACAAACTTGCCATATTCGTAGGTTTCAATATCATCAAGAACTGTAACTCCGTTTGATTTCAGTTTTTCTACAAGACCTTCAATATTCTGAACACGATAGTTTACCATAAATTCTTTTTTAGAAGGTGAAAAATATTCATCTCCTTTATTAAAAGGACACCATTGCGTAGATTCTATCTCTTCTGGTTTTTCCAAATTTCTAGACTCAAAACTTGCGGAACCCCATTCATTGATTTCTAATCCTAAATTTTTAGCATACCATTCTTTGGTTTCTTTCGGATTATCCATAAAAAAGAAAATACCGCCAAGTCCAGTCACTTTGGGTGTTGTATCGTTTGAATTATTTTCCATAGGTTAGTTTTTAAGGTTATTTTCGAGAATCTAAGATATTAAATATTGCTTGTATTTTTATTCTATTTGCTTTTGAATTACATTTACATAAACGTATTTCAATCTAAATTAAAGCAAAATGAAAACGGAAAGAATTTACAAAATACTATTTTCCAGCGTTTATCCTTTATACATTCAAAAAGTAGAAAAAAAGGGAAGAACAAAAGAAGAATTAGATATTGTAATCAAATGGCTTACAGGATATAGTGATGATCAAATTAAAGAACAAATTGAAAAGAAAGTAGATTTTCAAACATTCTTTGCTGAAGCTCCAAAACTCAATCCGAATGCTTCTAAAATTACGGGAGTAATCTGCGGCTATCGTGTAGAAGAGATTGAAGATCCTTTAATTCAAAAAATGCGATATTTAGACAAACTAATTGATGAAATCGCCAAAGGAAGAAAAATGGAAAAGATTTTAAGAGAATAAAAAAGCTGATTAGAATATAACTATAAAAAAAATATTCCGTAGGAATATCTCATCGGTAGAAAGAGAAAATTACGTCTATATTGTGTCCTGTAGGGACACCTGATTTTAATAAAATAAAATTTCAAAAAAAATCAAACGTTCCTACGGAACGTAAACTTTTCTAATTCAATCTAGTTCTACCAATGAGACATTCCTACGGAATGAATTCTTTTAAACTCTCAGCAAACCGCGAAAGCCTCTCGCAGCATAATAAGATTCTGCACCATTATGGTAAACAAAAACGGTATTATATCTAAAATCTGAGAAAATTGCACCGCCTAATTTTCTTATTTCTGGCGGAGTCAAAATCCAGCTTGACGTTTTCGCATCAAATTTTCCTAGTTTTTGCAGTTCTTTATATTGCGCTTCGTTTAAGATTTCAATTCCCATTTCTTCTGCCATATTTATAGCACTGTCAGCGGGTTTGTGTTCTTTTCTTTTTTCGAGCGCTTCATGATCGTAACAGATACTTCTACGTCCTTTTGGACTTTCAGAAGAACAATCTACAAAAAGATATTCGTCAGTTTTTGAATCGTATCCAATTACATCTGGCTCGCCTTCAGTTCTTTCCATTTCGTCAAGAGACCATAGTTTTGATGGATTAGCTTTCAGTTTGGCTTCAATTTTTGACCAATCTAGATTCTCGTGACGGTTTTTATTCTTTTCAAAACGCTTTTCGAGTATGTTCAATAATTCGTCTTGTTCGTTTACGGTAAGTTGCTTTTTCATTTTTCTAAGTTTTTAATTAGAACTGCATTTTCTAGTTTCAGGTCTGAAATACCAAGAAACTACAGTTAAAACAATCAATAATGTTGGCCCGAAAAGAGCTGAAGCGTCATCTTTAATAGCTAAATGTGAAACTACAGCTCCAGACATGGCAAAAAAGAAACCTGCATAAGCCCATTCTTTCAGTAAACCAAATTTTGGAATTAAAATTGCAATTACTCCTAAAAGTTTCCAAACACCTAAAAGCGTTAAAAAATAAAGCGGATAGCCTAACTTCTGTATCATTTCTGCTTCTTCTTTTACAGGTATCAGTTGTACAATTCCTGTTGCTGTCATTCCCAAAGCCAACCATAAAGTGGCAATCCAATAGATAATTTTATTTCTTTTGCTCATGATTTTTATTTTAGTTTAGTTACAATTTCTTCCAATCGGTTGTGCGCCATATTTAATCCTTGTGCAAATGGCAGTTTTAACTGTGTCATTCTATGCTCGATAGATTTATAAATGATCTGCATAGTCAATTTGCTAGTGGCATCTGTTAGTTTTTCAAACTCCAAAAATTCTAATTGAGGCGCAAAATTGGCATTATCCATTTCAAAAGTGCGCACTATTTTTTCATTCGGAACAAAATCATGAAAAACACCATTTGCTCTAAAAACTACATTTCCATTAGGATCGCTAGTTTCATACTCCCATCCACCATATTTTTTGCTTTCCAGCTTCAATACTTTTGTACCCATCCATTGTGCTACAATTTCAGATTCGGTATGAGCTTTAAATAATAATTCAACTGGCAGATCAAATTCTCTCGTAATCACAAGATCTAGTCTGTCATCTTCGGCGTGAATTTTTGTTTTCTTTTCCATGGTTTATTTTTTATAGTTTTTCATAATTGATTCTAATTTATTAAAACGATCGTCCCACATTTTTCTGAATGGCTCGATGAACTTGTCAATTTCTTTCATTTTTTCTGGGTTTAAATGATAATAAATTTCTCTTCCGTTTTGAGTTTGGTGTAATAGTTCGCATTCGTTCAAAATCTGAATATGTTTTGAAATAGTCTGTCTTGACGAATTAAAATTCTCTGCAATTGCCCCAGGCGTCATAGCCTGAATGGCAACTAAACTTAAAATAGCTCTTCGGGTAGGATCGGCTATTGCTTGAAAAACATCTCTTCTAATCTCCATTGTGCAGTTATTTGACTGCAAATATAATGAAGTCATTTGACTGCGCAATATTTTTTTTGATTTTTTTTTTCAAAAAGAAAACCTTCAAACTTTTCAATTTGAAGGTTTTATAGTGTTTGATTAATCTAGAAAAGATATTCTTAATCAAGTCCAGCGAACTGAAAAGACTTTGTTTCCTTGAAATTAATCAAAGATTCACCAGAATAATTCTCATTATTTGCTAAGCTCAATTTTTTGATCTTTCCTTTTTCGCTAAAATCAATTTTACTGAATTCAACCCAAATGACATTCGGATTTAAAACATTATCAAAATAATAAACCAGATTCTTTTGGTCTGCAACTGTTCTCCAGCGGGTAGAGGAGATGTTAGGTTCAGTTTCTGATGAAATTCCTAAAGGAACAGAACAATTTCTAATTACACCAAAAACACTAGATAAAGCTGTTCTGATATTATCTGTTTTCGGAATGGCATCAATATAATAAGAAGCTCTTACAAAACGATCTGCGGCACGATTGGTTCCTGGAAGCATAATAGTACCCGGAATACCTTTCCAATACGCATTAATGGCTAATTGCTGGTCAAAAATAGGTGAATTGGTCATGGCAACATATTTTCTATCATGATGGATAACAAGCTTGCCATTTATATATTCAAAAATAGCATTGTCTCCGCCGGAATCAGAAATAGATAAATGAACAGTTGCAAAAATATTGGTTCCTGGAATATGTGAAGAAGTAATGACAAATTCGTTCTTTTCTAATGCAGAAACGGTTTCTGCAACGGTCGAAAAATTATCCAAAACATACTGAAGCCATAAAGAAACTGCCAAACCTTTTACTTTCCCATTTTTTTCAAATGCAGGATATTGTGATTCTACAAGCCATAAAAGGTTGCCTACAAGTCCTTTTTCGTTCATACCATCAGAAGAAGCAATGTCCCAAGAACTGGTAATAACGCTTCCGTATTTAGATTTCCATTTTATTGAACTTGTACCAACTTCTCCAGATCGTTCAATTCCACGAGGAAAAATCCATAAATTGGCAGGAATCTCTCCGCGCCAATCCATCGAACGGGCAGTAATAATTGTTCCATTTAGACCTTCATAAACGACTCTTGTACAAGGTAAAACAGTTTCGGTTATTAATAATGTAAAAGCAAGCAGGGCAGGAAAAATTCTGATTTTTGGTTTCATAAAATTTTAGATTTTAATTAAACGTGCAACTTGAATTTATAAAAGCTTTTTTTTAAATAGATTAAATTTATCAGTATTTACTGCAATTTACGGAATTTTAATTATTTGAATATGAAATTAATACTAAAAGAAAAACGCCAAGATAATTCTCAGCGTTGATGGTTTTTATTTTAAAGCAAAATACTTTTTTCAATATCGATTTGCTCCAAAAATGATTGATCGTGTGAAATCACAATTAAAGTTCCCCGATATTCATTGATTGCAGTGGTTAATATTTCAATATTTTGAATATCCAGATTATTTGTAGGTTCGTCCAGAATGATAATCTCAGGAGATTCGTTGCTAATCGTTAGACAGCATAGCATTAAACGCATTCTTTCGCCTCCGCTTAATGCATTGCAAGGTTTGTCCCAATCATTTCTAGAAAACAAAAAGCGATTCAATCTCATCTTTATTTCGTGCTCTTCTAAACCGCAGTCATTAAAAGCTTGAGCTTGTTCGTAAATTTTAAGATTCTGATTCAATAATGAATAATCCTGATCGATATAAATTGCTTTTTTTGCCAATGAAGTGGTTTGTCCTTGCGTTGGAATCAATTCTCCAAGAATAATTTTGATTAAAGTTGTTTTCCCAGAACCATTCAAACCTTTTATGGCAAGGCGTTCTCCAGAAAGAATTTCAAAATTGAGGTTTTCTTTCCAAAGAATTTTATCTTCATAAGCATAATTCATATCTGAAGCCTTAAAAAGTGTTTTTCCTTTGAGAAAAGAAGTAGTATCAAACCCGAATTTCATTTGATCTATTGCAGGAAGTGATGAACGCAACTGTCTCAAATCCTCTGAAATTCCGTTAATTTTTTCGGCATGAACGTCTTTGAGTTTAGAACTGCTGTTTTCAGCTTTATTTCGAAGCGTATTCATCATAATTCTGGCAACACCAGACTTTTCCTGTTTCTTTTTGCCTCTAGAATCAAGTTTGTTTTGGCGTTCAATAGATTCTCTTTCTTTTTCTTTGGCCTTTCGCAAAGCTTTTTCTTTGCTCTGAACATCTTGTTCTAAAGCATTATGTTCAATTTTCTTCTGTTCGTTATAAAAATCATAACCTCCGCCATAGACTGAAATTTCATTTTTTGACATTTCTAAAGTCTTATTTAAAAGATTTAGAAGTGTTCTGTCATGACTAACAACTAAAAGTGTACTAGAAGTAGATTTTATAAAATCATATAATAATTTTCTACCAGAAAAATCTAAATGATTGCTAGGTTCGTCCAATAAAACCAAATCGGGTTCATGAATCATAATTCCGGCTAAAAAAACTTTTGTTTTCTGTCCTCCGCTTAAAGTTTCCATTTTTTGGTTCAAATCCAAATCATGGAGTTGCCAATACGATAGAGCTTCATTACAGCGCTCTTCAATTGTCCAGTCGTCATTTAGAAGCTGAAGGTTTTCTTCGGTTACAACACCTTCAAGTATTTCTTTAAGTGAGATTAACTTTTCCTTTATTTTTAAAGCTTCAGCAATTGTCAAATCATTAAACTGACCAAATAATTGAGGTACAAAATAAGGTTTTGAATTTTGAATTAGTTGCCCTGAAAATGGATGTAATTCACCTGCGATAATTTTTAATAATGTAGATTTTCCAACACCATTATTTCCGACCAAAGCGGTTTTATCGTGATGCTTTAGAGTAAAACTAATGTTTTGAAACAGCATGTCTTTATTCTCATGCTGATATGAGATATTTTGAAGAATAAGCATAATTCCTTTCTTTTATAGATAAATAATTGGGTCACCACAAAACTGTGATTACTCGCTAAATTTTCTGAAAGAAATTATTTTTCACATATCGTAATACTTATTTTAAGAAGTGCAAAGATATTTATTTTAGTTCTAAAAATCAAAAAACCATTCTTAACGATGGAAAAGAATGGTTTTTTAGCATTGAATTACGTTGTAATTCTATATTTAAATTTTACTAAATGTCAGTTTGGCTTCTTTGGTATCTAGAATTAATTGATCATCTGTTATTGTGCTCACACATTCATAAGGTGTACCAACTTCATCTTTTATAACAAGTTTTTTTCCTTTTTGTGTTAACGCGTAAGTTCCGTCGGTAATTTCACGAAGCAAGTATCCAGTAACGTGGCCATCTTCTGTAAAAGTAAGCATCCCGTTGGCTAAAATCGCATTTTTTGTAGAATCAGAAACAGCTTCTTTGGGTTCTACTGCAGTAACTTTCCATGAATTCACAAGCTTGTCTCTTTTAAGATGGCATGAAACTATTACGACAGCAATTGCAATTACGAGGGTAAATAATTTAGAGTTTTTCATGATTTTGTGATTAAAAGTTAAACAGGAAAAAGTTACAAAAAAAAATGACATTAAAATATTCGCAATCAAATATTTATAAAGATTTTTTTTACTTATTAAATTAAACTACTTTTAATACAAAAAGCCCCTATTTACGAGACTTTAGCTGATAACCAAATATTTAGAAATTAACTCTTCAAATAGTCAAAATTGGTTAAACAGTCTTTTTGAGGCACATTAATTAAGGGTTAGAGCTCCCAAAATTTCTTCATACATAAACGGTCCTCCAGGATAAGTCGCTGTATAATCCAAGTTCATCCATACTTGACCGCGCTCATCTATATGATAGTGTAGTTTTTTGCCGTAGCTTTCCTTTACAAAAAGCACGTTTTTAATTAAATAATTGACTTTTTCCAAATCAATCATAGAACCAATTAAGATTTCAGGATAGATATGCCCTTTGGTGTGAATTAGTCGCGGAGTTCCGCCAATAGAACGTACAGCGGCAGCCATTAAAATAGAATGATCATCGCAATCGCCAGAGAAATATTCTAAAGATTCGCTGGCGGTTGCAATATAATCACCGTCTTTTGGATCGTTTACATAATTCCATCTGCCGTTTATTTCTTTAAAAACAGCAAAACATTGAATTATAGTTCGATAATCTGAGTACCCTCTTATGCCTTTAAAATGCTTTGTCGTTGCCATAATAGCAAAATTTCGCACTTTCGGATTCTGGTATTCTATAGCATTGAGAATCTTTGTTTTATTTGGAAACGGAAGTAGTTTTGCTACAATAATATCCTGCGGATATGGATTATCAGACATGGTATAAATCATAGAATTATAATCTTCTGAGATTTCGTTAAAACCATAATTTCCAATCACCGATCCATAGAATAGAATCAATAAATAAACTGCAACACACAGGATAATAATTGTTCTGAGATACATCAGAAGAAAAAATACAGCTGCAAAAACAAAAATAAAGATGAATATACGATCTAGATTGAATGCCCATTCTAGATCGATCAAATTTTGATGCAGTATGATGAAAATCGGAATTGTAATTAAAAGACTCAACAGCGAGATAATAATCCTGTCCCACGGTGATTTCACCTGTAGTTTAGATTTTAATTGCGGTAAGTCAATTTTAGGGAATTTCATCATACGAATCAAAAAGCAGTATTTACAATGCTTTTACTGTTTCTACAAAAATACTTTTTTTATCAATAATTCCCAGATCAAATAATTGATTTTGAATTTTATTAAAAGATTTTTCTGTCAAATTTTTCTGTGACCACTGAGTCAATTTTAGCCATTCTTTAATATCTTCTGCTTTTTGATTAAACAGCTTAGATAATTTCTTGTCTATTTCTGGAATCTCTTTAAAATCAACAGTTGTCTTGTTGATTATTTTAAGAATCGTCTCTACTGTTTTAGGATTCTTTTTCAAGAATTCGTCACGTCCTACAATAATAAATGAAGGCCAAGGAGTAGGGCAGTCGTCAATGCGTCTAAAAATGCCTTTATCTACAAGCGGTTTGGTCATAAAACGTTCCCACATAAAATAATCAGCTTTTTTATTGGTTAATGCATCTACAGCACCATCAATTGTATTTACAATCTCAAATTCAAGATCATCCATTTCCCAGCCTTGCTCATTTGCATTTACATAAGCCATTAATTGTGATCCTGAACCGATTCTCGAAATTGCGGCTTTTTTGTTTTTAAGGTCTTTTAGTGATTTAAAATCAGATTTTGCATCAACATGAATTCCCCATATTAAAGGAGATTGCACATAAACCTGCACGATTTTGCTCGGATTACCAGCTGCAATATCTTTAAGAATTCCTTCGGTTAGAATAACAGCCAAATCTGTTTCTCCGTCACGAAGCATTTGACACATCTTCCCAGTTCCTTCGGGAACATTTGTCCATTTTAAGTCGATGTTCTCTTCTTCAAATTCGCCGTTTTCAATGCATAGATGCCACGGCAAATTGAAGTGTTCCGGAACACCCGCAATTTTGACAGTTTTCATTTATTTTAAGTTTAAGTTAAGTTGCTTGGTATGCGTATGCGTAATCGTATTGTTAAGTTTGGTTAGTTATATCTGTTAATCAAAATTATTTTAACACATAGAAATATAGCTTTTTAAAACTTAAAAAAAGACGTTTAACTTATTTCAGTAAACATAGCTATGTGTTAAAGCTTGCTTTTTCTAAAATCTTAAATAGATTCAATAAAAATCTATGTTTCTATGTGTTTAAATTAAATTTTAGCATTAGTTTTTTAATAAATCTGCCCTATGTTTTTCTGAAAGGCAAGGCTCAGCAAATTCTATAATTTCTTTAGATTCATATTCATTCAAAAGGCTTCTTACTAAAGTATAATCTATATCTTTAGTAATTTCTGCTGCAAAAAAAGTTTCATTTAGCCCTTCAGAGAGGCAATTAAGCACTTTTAGTTTGTCTCTGATGATTTCCTTGTCAAATCCTTTTTCTAGAACAGCCACCTGAATAATCGAATTTCCTGAATTCTGAATCGTTTTTCTATGCATAAAACGTTCTTCTGTTTCATCATATTCTGCATAAAAAATGTCATCTGTAGCAATCAAAGGACCAAAAAACGGAATATTATCCAGTTTGAAAAGACCTTTTTCCAGATCAATAATTTCTGCCCACATAGTTTCTGACACAACTTCGTCTAGATAATCACTATAGTATTTAAACAATATTTTCTTGTGCGTTTCCTGTTCCATTATTCAATTTCGCTAATTACAGCTTTTAAGGGAGATATTACAATTCTATAGCCATCTGGATCCTGAATCATTTTTCCGTTTTCATTCCAAAAAGGATTCAGCGATAGAATAACTGTAATATTGTGCTGCGTTAATTTATGTACTAATTTATCGTAATCTGCAATAGTTTTTGGGTATAAGACCATAACATCGTCTTCATCAAAAGTATGTTTTGCCGCAACTTGAGATTGAGTAAACTCAAAATGCCAGTCTAAACCTGGTTTTCCGACAAAAACACCATCATAATTGTTATGATGTTCAAATCCGCCCAATCGTTCAAATCCGAGCACATCAACATAAAAATTTTCAATTCTTTCTAAATCATTCGTATGTCTGGCTACTCTCAAAAACATAATTTATGCTCTTATTTGATTAATATGATGTTCTAAATGTTCAACATAATCGGTCATTAAAAATCTTAAATCGATTACAGATTCGTCGGCCAAAATGATTTTATAATCTAAAGCTTTTTCATCAACAGATTTCATTAATCTCACCATCTGCTTGTTTATAGTAAACCATAGCTGAGTAAGTTCCTGAATGTCTATTTTCTGATATTGATTTAAATTTACTAAATCTGTTTGGTTATAAGGTCTGTGGTGATATGGCTTTTCTGCATAATTAATCTCAGTAAAACGTACTAGATTGTGAATTGCAGAATCTACTAAATGTCCCAAAATCTCTTTTTTAGACCATTTACCAGGATTTTTAACTTCTAAAACTTCGTTCTGTATTGTTGGAATGTAATTTACATTTTCATCCAATAACTTTTCAAATTTAAGAATAGCGTTTTGCATAAATAATCAGATTAATTGCCTGCTAATTTATTCAACGTATAAGCAATCAGTTCGTCAACAGCCTTGTACGGATCTGCACTAAATGTTCCAGAAGCACGGTTTGCAATAATAGCGTTCAGCGATAAAGCATTATGGCCTAAAAGAGCTGAAAGCCCGTAAATTGCCGCAGTTTCCATTTCTAAATTAGTGATTTTAGTTTCGTTAAAACTAAAATCATCCATTTTGTTATTTAATTCCTCATCTTGAATATTTAAACGCAAAACTCTTCCTTGTGGTCCGTAGAATCCTCCAGCAGTTGCTGTAATCCCTTTAAAAATTCGATCTGATTCGATTAATTTTTCTAATTTTTCAGAACATTGCGTCACATAAGGTTTTCCTTTTTTAGGATCCCAATTGGTATGTTTTACAAATGCATCCTCAATTTCTGTAATTGAAACGCCATCAATTAAATAGGAGCGAAGCATATTGTCTAATCCCAAACCAAATTTTGACATTACGAAACTATCTACTGGAATATCTTCCTGCAATGAACCCGAAGTTCCAATTCTGATAATATTCAAAGAAGTCAATTTTTCTTTTGGCTGACGTGTTTTAAGATCGATATTTACTAAAGCATCTAATTCGTTTAGTACAATATCAATATTATCAGGGCCAATTCCTGTAGAAACCACAGAAATTCTTTTTCCTTTATAAATACCGGTTTGGGTTTTAAATTCTCTCTTTTGAGCAGAATGTTCGATTGAGTCGAAAAACTGAGTGATTTTTTCTACTCTGTTTTGGTCACCAACAAATATAATGTCGTGTGCTATATGTTCTGGACGAAGGTTTAAGTGGTAAACGCTTCCGTCTGGATTTAATATCAATTCTGAAGATTGTATCATTTTTTTTTAAGTTGCTAAGTTTCTAAGGTGCTAATATTTGAGTTTTTTTGTTTCAAGTTTCACGTTTCAGGTTATATGCAGAACTTGAAACTTTAAACATGAAACTTTTAAACAAATTAATTATCCTCCTACACGTTTGGTTTTGAATCCTTTTTCTTTTAAGATTGCCATTATTTTATCTCGGTAATCGCCCTGAATTATAATCGAATCGTCTTTAAAAGTTCCGCCAACACTTAATTTGGTTTTGATTTCTTTGGCTAAGATTTTAAAATCTTCATCAGAACCTTCGTAACCTTCAATAATAGTGGTTGGTTTTCCTTTTCTTTTTTCAAATTTACAAATCATAGGTTCCTTCTGAACATAAAGAACGTGTTCTTGTTCTTCAACTTGTTCAGGCTCATTTGATTCAACATGATCTGGAAACAGATTCTTTAATTGGTCTTTTAAGTCCATATTTTTCTTATTCTAAAAAATAAATTTTCAAGCATAAAGATATCTAAAAATTAAATTCCAAACCCCAAGAAAAACTTGGAATTTGGAATTTTTATATCTGGAAATTATTTAAGTTTATTTTTTGATTAAACCTAATTCTACTAAACGTTCATACAAGAACTCTCCAGCTGTAATATCTTCGTATTTCTTTGGGTTTTCTTCATCAATACAATTTTCAAGGCAATCCAAACGCATATCGCTTACTGGGTGCATGAAAAATGGAATTGAATAGCGTGAAGTTCCCCACAACTCTCTTGGCGGATTTACCACTTGGTGAATTGTAGATTTTAATTTGTTGTTAGTGTGTCTAGACAACATATCACCAACGTTGATTACCAATTCGTCATCCTCAGCAATGGCATCAATCCAATCGCCGTTGTGATTTTGAACTTGTAATCCTCTTCCTTGAGCTCCCATCAACAATGTGATCAAGTTGATATCACCATGAGCCGCTGCACGAATTGCATTTTCTGGCTCAGAAGTAATAGGAGGGTAGTGGATTGGTCTTAAAATTGAGTTTCCTTCTTTTGCATAATTATCAAAATAAAACTCATCAAGACCTAAATGTAAAGCCAAAGCTCTTAAAACATAAACACCCGTTTTTTCCAATTTTTGGTATGCCTCTTTACCAACCACATTAAAACGTGGTAATTCAGTAACTTCAACATTGTCTGGGTATTCAGAAGCCCATCTTGAATCTTTGTCAACGTATTGACCAAAATGCCAAAATTCTTTTAAATCTCCTTCTTTGCGTCCTTTAGCATGTTCTTTTCCAAAAGAAACATAACCTCTTTGTCCGCCGATTCCAGGAATTTCATAATTATGCTTAGTTTCTATTGGCAAGGCGAAAAAGTTTCTAATTTCACCATAAAGTTCGTTAACCAATTGATCATCAAGAAAATGACCTTTTAAGGCTACGAAGCCAATGTTTTCAAATGCACTGCCGATTTCATTTACAAATTTTTGTTTACGTTTCGGGTCGTCCGAAAGGAAATCACGTAAGTCTACACTAGGAATGTTTTGCATACTTTACATTTTTTATTTTAAAGAAGAAAGGTGTCATAAGTACCTTTCGCTAACAAAGGTAGATAATATTTTAGAAAATAAACTTAAGCTCAGGCATTAAAAGTAGATTTCTGATTAAAATTTTATTTCAGAATCTAATAAAACAGTAGTAATTTGTTATATTTGAAACACTAAAAAAACAAAAAATACATGATCTTTTACCGCCAAAACCTGACTGACGCGCAATTATTAGATTTATATAAAAAAATATTAAAACCCCGATTGATCGAAGAAAAGATGCTCATCTTGATTCGGCAAGGAAAAGTCTCCAAATGGTTTTCTGGAATAGGGCAAGAAGCTATTGCTGTTGGTGTTACTGCAGTTCTAGATCAATCTGAATACGTATTGCCAATGCACCGAAACCTTGGTGTATTTACGACTAGAGAAATTCCGTTGCATCGTTTATTCTCACAATGGCAAGGAAAAGCAAATGGTTTTACAAAAGGTCGTGATAGAAGTTTTCACTTTGGAACGCAAGAATACAATATTATAGGAATGATTTCGCATTTGGGTCCGCAGTTAGGAATTGCTGACGGAATCGCTCTTGCGAATAAACTTCAAGACAATAAAAAAATTACCGCTGTTTTTACTGGTGAAGGCGCTACAAGTGAAGGCGATTTTCACGAAGCTCTAAATATTGCAGCTGTTTGGAAACTGCCTGTAATGTTTATTATAGAAAATAATGGTTACGGACTTTCTACACCAACCAATGAGCAATATGCCTGTGAAAATCTTGCAGACAAAGGAATTGGCTACGGAATTGAGAGCTGGATTATTGACGGAAATAATATTGTAGAAATTTATAATAAACTGTCTCAGCTAAAGAAAGAAATGCAGGAAGATCCACGTCCTATTTTATTGGAGTTTAAAACTTTTAGAATGCGTGGGCATGAAGAGGCAAGTGGCACAAAATATGTTCCGCAAGAATTAATGGATCAATGGGAACTGAGAGATCCCGTTACGAATTATAGAAAATATTTAACTGAAAACGGAATTCTAACAGCAGAATTAGATGAACAATTTCATACCGAAATTAAACACGAAATTGATGAAAACTGGGCAATAGCCAATGCCGAACCAGAAATAAAACCAACTTATAGCGGAGAATTAAATGATGTTTACAAAGAATATCAATATGAGGAATATAGCCATAATTCAGATTCAGAGAATATTCGTTTTATAGATGCTATTCGAAATAGTCTGGAACAATCTATGTGGCGCCATAAAAATCTTGTAATCATGGGACAAGATATTGCCGAATATGGCGGTGCTTTTAAAATTACAGAAAGTTTTGTTGATGCTTTTGGAAAAGACAGAATACGCAATACGCCAATCTGCGAAAGCGCTGTAATTTCTACAGGAATGGGACTTTCTATTAATGGCTATAAAGCAATTGTAGAAATGCAATTTGCAGATTTCGTTTCAACTGGATTTAATCCAATTGTGAATCTTTTGGCTAAATCTCATTATCGCTGGGGCGAAAAAGCCGATGTTGTCGTTCGTATGCCTTGTGGCGGAGGAACTCAAGCTGGACCATTTCACTCTCAGACCAATGAGGCTTGGTTTACTAAAACTCCAGGTTTAAAAGTAGTTTATCCAGCATTTCCATACGATGCAAAAGGGCTTTTGAACACCGCAATTAACGACCCAAATCCTGTTTTATTCTTCGAACATAAATTATTATACCGCAGTATTTATCAGGATGTTCCAAAAGACTATTATACTATTCCTTTAGGTAAAGCGGCTTTGGTTAAAGAAGGAAAATCGGTAACGATTATTGCTTTTGGAGCTACTGTTCATTGGGCTTTAGACACTTTAGCGCAACATCCAGAAATTGATGCCGATTTAATTGACTTAAGAACTTTACAGCCTCTTGATACAGAAACGATTTTTGCTTCGGTTAAGAAAACTGGAAAAGCTATAATCTACCAAGAAGACACCCTATTTGGCGGAATTGCAAGTGATATTTCGGCTTTAATTATGGAGAATTGCTTCGAATATTTAGATGCTCCGGTAAAACGTGTAGCGAGTTTAGATTCGCCAATTCCATTTACAAAAGCTTTAGAAGATCAGTTTTTACCAAAGAATAGATTTGAGCAAGCTTTGAAAGAGCTACTAGAATATTAAAAATATAAACACATAGAAACATAGCTTCTTGGAATCTATAAAAGGCGTTTCACTTGTTTAAATACACATAGCTATGTGTGAGAAACTAGTTTCTTTTATTTATCTTTTTAAGAAGCGATAAACTATGTTTCTATGTGTTTAAAAATTTTAGATCACCACAACTAAACGTTTCCCGTCAGGAACTTCTGCATTCCACATTTTTTCTATATCAGATAGATTCACCGTTTCAATATTTACTTTTAGTATATTTTTTGAAGCTAAAAGAAACATTTCTGGAAGTATTTCAGAAAATAAGAGTTTGACTTCTTCTTTTGTCCAGCTTCCTAATCCTGAACCCGATAATTGAAGATCTGCACTTCGTAAAATCTGAGCTGATAATTGAATGGTATCTCCAGACATAGAACCCACAGAAACATATCGAGTTTTATGCGTAAAGTTTCCATTTCCTTTTAAAACTGAAAGGATAAGTTCTGCCGAATGTCCCCACAAATAGTCTATTACAATATCTATTGGAGTATTTTTATGGATTTCTTTTAACTGAGAAATAAAAGATTCATCATTTTGTTTTAGAGAAACAATTTCATCGGCACCTAATTCTAAAAGACTTTCTAGCGCTTTTTCGTTTCTTCCTGTAACAATTATTTTTTTAGCTCCATAATGCTTTGCAATTTGAACGGCCATTTGTCCTGTAAAACCAGTCGCTCCATTTATTAAAACCGTTTCACCTGACTTTATTCCGGCTCTAAAACGAAGAGCCATTGCCGAACCTGCAACTGCATTTGGCATCGCTGCAGCTGTTGCATCATCAATTCCATCTGGCAAAACTACCAATCTATTTTTCTCTACCAAAGCCTTCTCGGCAATCGTTCCTGAAATTCCGCGGGCGTAAACTCTTGTTCCGTTTTCTAGAATACCGATTCCGTCGCTTCCAACAATAAATCCGTTTTGATTTTCTTTTTCTGAAGAATAATGATCTCCGCTTGCAATTCCTTTATCCAAATTCGTAATAGCTACGGCTTTTACCGAAACCAAAATTTCGTTTTCATTGGATGCAATTGGCTCTTCAAATTCTGCATATTTTGGCGATTCGCCTTTTTTATAAACTACTGCTGCTTTCATAATTATTAAATTTTATGAAGCAAAATTACAGAGCCGTTTATGGGCAGACGATAACATTTGTTATCAAATTTTTCTTTAAACGATATAAGTTATATAAGTCAATTTAAGTTTGACTAAAAAGTCAATTATTCTTTACTTAATAGTTTACTTTTTAGTCTGCTTAGATGCACAGTTGTTATTCCTAAATAAGAAGCGATATAATGTTGTGGAACACGCAATATGATTTGAGGCCTTTCTTTAATTAAGTTAGAATAACGCTCTGCAGGGGAATCTTTTATAAACGAAACGAAATATTTCATATAATCTAAAGTACGCTCAAAAAGCTTATTAATGAGACTATCCCTTAATTCAGGGATCTCTTTGATTTCTTCTAGAATTTTATCCAGATCATTCTTACGAATCCACCACAAAACTGAAGGCTCAATCGTTTCTATATTTGTCGGACTCGGAAGTTTCTTCATGAAACTTTCGATAGAAGCAACGCTCTCATTTTCAAAAAAGAATTGCGTAGTGAGATCTTTTCCGTTATTGTTAAACCAAACCCGAATACAGCCTTTTTCTATGATATAAAGTTTTTTTGAAACTTCACCTTCTTCTAAAAGGGTAGTTTTCGTAGGAACTTCAATTCGATTGAAATAACCGATGTATTCGTTCCATTTTTTATCGGTTAAAGGGAATTTGTTTCGGAATTGGTTGAACATTTTGTATTCTAATTTGATTCCACTTCAAACAACTGCACCTGATTTTTCAATCGGTCAATCAACAAGTTCATCATACGTTTATTCAAATCAGAAGAATTCTTAATATAAGTATTGTATTCGTCAACTGTAAAAAGCGCCATTACAATTCCTTTTAAAGAATTTCTGAATTTAATGTCTTTTTGAATGGAATTTTCGATTGTCTGAAGTTTCTTTTCAACCGAATAAGAATAGAAATCGGGTTTGTTTTTGTTTACATAATTGATAAAAACGGCAACGAACAAGTCGTTTTGAAGTTTTAAAATAGGCCTGATGGTCTGGTTTTGAAAGATCTCATCTGCTGAAGATTGAGCACTTACGGTTCCTAAAGTTTCGCCTCTGAATTCTTTTAAAAAGGTGTCTCTATCTTCCATGGTATTTGTTTTAAGTTTTTCTTAAAGTTAAAGAAATAATCCCATAGTAAAAACCTATTTTTGTTTTTCTAAAAATAAATTATGCGATTATTTCTGTTTTTATGCTTATTACTAGCTTCTTGCAATTCTAAAGAAGATAAAGAAAAATACAATCGTCAATTATACCGCGCTGTAAACAATAAAGATACAGCAGTTCTTGATATCCATATAAATGACAAACGCTTTTATGGTCGTTACGAAATTAATCATTACGGAACAGGAAAAGATTCTGGTGATGTAAGAGGCGATTTAAGAGGAGATACACTGAGAGGCGATTATCATTATATTTCTTTCGGTGGAGCTTGGAAAAGAGTTCCTTTGGCTCTTTTAAAGAAAGACGGCAAACTTTATTTAGGAAAAGGAGTAATTGGAACTTATTTTAATCTTCCTTGCTACGTTCCAGAAGTTCCAATTGAATATCAAAATCCTGAGTTTCTTTTTGAGAAAATAGAGGAGAGGCAATAAAAATTCCAAAATTTAAATTCCAAATTCCAAACTTTAATTCCTTTGTGTGTTTTACCGCAAAGCACGCAAAGTTTTTTTTATAAGTTAGATTTACTAAAAACGCAAAGTTCGCAAAGCTTTATTTAAAAACTTTGCGAACCTTGCGTAAACCTTTGCGAACTTTGCGGTTAAAAATCTAACCAATACTCGAAGGAAGCTCAAAAATTTCAAGATCAAAATATCTTACAGATGCCATTACGTGGTCAAAAATATCAGCCATGATATATTCGTAATTGGCCCAGCGTTTGTCACTTGAAAACACATAAATCTCCAACGGAACTCCATGCGCGGTCGATTGTAGCTGTCGGCACATGATATGCATATTTTTGTTCAATCCCGGATGGTCATGTAGATATTGCATAATGTATTTTCTAAACAATCCTAAATTGGTCATATTTCTGCCATTTAGCGAAAGCGTTTTATCAATTCCTCTAAGATCATTGTATCTGTCAATTTCTGCTTGACGGCTGTCTATATAAGAAGTAATAAGTTGAACTTTTCGCAATTGATGCAAATCTTCATCGTTTAAAAAACGGATTGTACTGCTTTTTATTAAAACATGTCTTTTGATGCGTCTTCCATCAGATTTCTGCATTCCGCGCCAGTTCTGAAACGAATCTGAACTTAAAGCATAAGTCGGAATCGTGGTAATGGTGTTATCAAAATTTCGAACTTTTACCGTTGTCAAATTGATTTCGATAACATCTCCGTCAGCTCCAAATTTATCCATTGTAATCCAGTCGCCAATACGAACCATATCGTTTATCGCTACCTGAACACTCGAAACAAACCCAAGAATCGTATCTCTGAAAATTAAGATGATAATTGCCGAAAGTGTTCCAAGAATAGTTAATAGTTCGCCTTTTTTAATTCCGAATAAAGTCGAAATAATCATGGCAACTCCAAAAATCCAGAGCACAATCATAATAACCTGAACAAAACTATCAATTGGTTTGTCGCTATATTCAGGCTTTTGTTTTAAATAATCGCGTAACGAATTAAAAACAGTTCGAACAATCCATAATCCAAGTAATACTATATAGATACCTACAATTTTTCCGAAAATCGATTCCCAATATTCGTATTTATCTAAAATAACAGGAACCGCTTTATAAATAAAGAAAAACGGAATTAAATAAGCTGTATATCTAGTGGTTTTGTTTTGAATTAAATAATCGTCAAACTTTGTTTTGGTGCGCTGTGCAAAAACAGCAGTTAAAGTGACCAAAAGAAATTTGGCTGCGTAATAAATCACGTAAGCCAGTGCTATTAAAATAGCGATATTAAAGATTAGACTGGTATAAGACGCTACATTGCGGCTCATTCCCCATTCTCTAAAAATAGGATATAAAAAGTTAAATATTTTCTCCAAAAACTTATGCATTTGCTTTAGTTTCTAAATATTTTTTCTCGATGTAAAAAGTTCCAAACGGAATTAGAGAAGCAACTTGAATGATTGCAAAAGTTTTTAAATCCCAATTCATTGATTTTTTCAATAAAAAGGCTAAAAGAATATATCCGATAAATAAAACACCGTGTGTCATTCCTAACGGACGTAATAATGTATGGTAGAGTTCAGGATTATTATTTTTGATAATCAACATATTAGCAAACAATACTAAATAAGAGATTCCCTCTAAAATGGCAGTAACTTTGAAAATCTTGAGCATGTATATATTTTTTAAGTTTTATGCCAGCAAAATTAAGGATTCTGGATTGATTTTAGGATTTAAAAATTCAAAATTAACAGCCTTTAAATAGGCTGAAATTTGGAATTTGGAATTTAAAATTTTGAAAATTACCTTTACTCTATGAGTAAAAGAGATTTAAAAAAATATTTAGGCGAGTTGACAAAAGAGCAATTAGAGGAACAATTGGTAGAATTGTATGAGAAATTTGCTCCTGTAAAAGTATATTATGACTTTGTTTTTAATCCAAAAGAAGACAAATTGCTTCAGGAGGCCAAGGTCAAAATCTCTCACGAATATTTCCCAATCAAAAAACCGGGAGCAAAATGGCGTCCAAAAGCCAAAATGAGAAGATCAGTTGCTCAAAAACTCATTAAACATTTTATGATGTTGGGTGTAGACTCATATGTTGTTGCTGATATTATGCTTTACAATATTGAAATAGCGCAAACGTTTTCTTCGCAAAATTTAATCAAGCAGGAATTGTTTTACAAAAGCATCTTTAATTCTTTTGAGCAAGCAGTAAATTATATTGTTTCAAACGGAATTTTTAATGATTTTAAATTGCGAATTAATGCAATTCAGGAGGAAACATTAGAGCAAAAATGGAAAAATAGATACGATTTTGAGGCAATTTTGGAGAAAATCGACTACTAAAGCCCTTTCTCATAAAAAATATTTATTCAAAAAAAATATTTATTTTAGGTTAAAAGAGGATGAATAACTGTTTTTTCGATGTATTTTTGCAAAAATCCAAAAATAAACAATGTCTCAAACTTTAGAAATACAAAGAGAAGATAAAAAAGAACTGTATGCATACCAAAAAGGCGATATTGACGCTATTTTTGACCGTTTAGATAATGCTCCTCCCAAACACCACTTACTGTATCAGCTTCCTACTGGAGGAGGAAAAACAGTAATATTTTCTGAAATCGTACGCCGCTATTTGTCAAATAATGACAAAAAAGTGGTTGTTTTGACGCACCGTATCGAACTTTGTAAACAAACTTCAAAAATGTTGACGGGTTTTGGCGTTACAAACAAAATAATCAATAGTAAAGTAAAAGAATTGCCAGACCAAAATGATTTTTCATGTTTTGTGGCGATGGTTGAAACTTTAAAAAATCGTATTAATGATGAAAAACTTCATCTTGACAATATCGGTTTAGTTATTATTGATGAGGCACACTACAACTCATTTAGAAAACTTTTAAACTCATTTAAAAATGCTTTTATCCTTGGAGTAACAGCAACACCTTTGAGTTCGAATATAAAATTGCCAATGCACCAAAGCTACCACGAACTTATTGTTGGTGATACAATTGGCTCATTGATTGAAAAAGGTTTCTTGGCCAAAGCAACAACTTATAGCTACGATGTTGGTTTGACTTCGCTTAAAGTAGGTATCAATGGTGATTATACCGTAAAGTCTTCAGACGATTTATATACGAATACTTTGATGCAGGAAAAACTGCTTCATGCGTATACAGAACGTTCTTTGGGAAAGAAAACCTTGATTTTCAATAATGGTATTCATACTTCATTATATGTATATGAAACTTTTAGAGAAGCAGGTTACGATATCAGACACTTAGACAACACAAGTAGTTCTGAAGAGCGTAAAGACATTTTGCAATGGTTTAAGAAAACTCCAGATGCTATTTTAACTTCTGTCGGAATTTTGACAACTGGTTTTGACGAGCCAACTGTAGAAACTATTATTTTGAACAGAGCAACAAAATCATTGACTTTATATTTCCAGATGATTGGTCGTGGTTCTCGTAAATTACCAGGAAAAGACGAATTTACGGTTATTGATTTAGGAAACAATGCCGCTCGTTTTGGTTTGTGGAGCGATCCTGTAAACTGGCAGCATATTTTTAAATCTCCAGAATTTTACTTGGAAAACCTGCGTGATGACCAAGAAATCGAAATGTTCTTTAAATACAGCATGCCGCCAGAATTGCGCGCAAAATTCAGTAAAACTGCCGATGTTAGTTTTGATGTCGATGAAGAACACAAATTAATAATTAAACAAAATCTTCGTTCTAAAGTAGTTTTAGACAAATCTTTAGATCAGCATGCAGGAATGTGTGTAGATAATACAGAAACGCTTCAGGAAGCAAAAATGCTGGCTAGAGAATTAGAAGATGATATTGAAGATCGTATCAAACGTTATTCTAAATGTTTGAGCCAATGTAGTAAAAACTACCGCGAATGGCTGGTTGACGATTACAAACAAAGATTAACTTTATTAATCGGTAAAAAGTATCGTGAGAAAATCATGAATGAGCCGGATTGATAATTTAAAGTTTTATTTGTTTCAGGTTTCATGTTTCAAGTTGTTGGAATCTAAAACAGTATTATAATTTATAAAGGAGAAATAGCATTTCATAGTAAATGTAATTTCTCCTTTCAACTTATTAAGTTTTTGGTGTAACTTGAAACCTGAAACTTAACCCGAGGCAGAATGCCGAACGGGCGAAGCAAACAAAATTAAAGAACATGTCTAAACCATTCTCAACATTAGGAATTTCAGCTCCAATTTTAAAAGCTTTAAGCGAATTAAACATTGTTGAACCAACAGAAATTCAACAAAAAACAATTCCGTTATTTTTGGACGAAACCCGTGATATTGTTGGTTTAGCCAAGACAGGAACCGGAAAAACAGCTGCTTTTGGATTGCCTTTATTAAAATTGGTAAATGCAGAATCGACAACAGTTCAAGCCGTAATTTTAGTTCCAACAAGAGAACTGGGACAGCAGATTTTCAGAAATTTAGAAAGTTTTTCAAAATATATTGCGAATATATCTATTGCTTCAATTTGCGGAGGAACTCCAATAAAACCGCAAATAGAAAGATTAAAAGAAGGCGCTCAAATCGTTGTGGCAACGCCAGGTCGTTTAATTGATTTGATTCAGCGAAAAGCTATTGACATTAAAAAAGCTGAATATTTAGTTTTAGATGAAGCTGACGAAATGGTGGCGATTCTTAAAGAAAGTTTAGACGAAATTATCGCTGAATTGCCTAAAAAGCACCGCACATTATTGTTCTCGGCAACACTTCCTGGAACGATAAAACAGCTGATTCAGAATTATTTGAATAAAAATGCAGTTCAAATAAGCGCCAATATGGAAACTGTTGGTAATGAAGGAATTGATCACGAATATATTGTGGTTGATCCTATTGAAAAACTAGAAGTTTTAATGCATTTCTTGAACTCAAGAGATGGCGAAAGAGGTATTATTTTCTGTAAAACCAAAGCTGCTGTAAATAAATTAGCCAAAAATCTGGCAATTAACAAATTCTCTTCGGGAGCACTTCACGGAAGTTTGACACAAGGTATTCGTGACCGAATTATGGAGCAGTTTCGTGAAGGTCATATTAATATCTTGGTTGCTACCGATTTGGCTGCGAGAGGAATCGATGTAAAAGAAATCTCGTATGTCATTAATTATCATTTGCCTGACACTTACGAAAATTATGTGCACCGAAGTGGAAGAACCGCAAGGGCAGGAGCAAAAGGGCTTTCTTTAACAGTATTACAGCAAGAAGAAGTCTTTGAAATTGCTGATTTTGAAAGAGAGTTAGGAATTAAATTTTCTGAGTTTAAAAAACCTTCAGCGGCAAGTGTAGAAGAAAATAATATGCTTTTGTGGGCGAGACAAATCTTTAAAACAAAACCAAATCACGAACTTTCTGCAGATTTAAAAACGAAAGTAAAAACAGTTTTTCATCATTTAACGAAAGACGAACTAATCGAGAAATTAATGGCAAGTTATGTCTTACAGAACAAAATCGATATAGTTGAAAAAACAGTTAAAAAATTCAAAAAGTAATAAATATGACAATTGTCATTGCATATTAAAGTTGTATATTTATAAGGAATTATTTTATAATCCTACTTAATACAACATATATGAAAATAGTCATTATTGGAGGTGGGTTTGCAGGAATTAATCTTGCAAAAGAACTTGTAAATCAGCCTCAAATACAAGTAACACTTGTCGACAAGAATAATTATAACTTTTTTCCACCACTTATATATCAAGTTGCCACGGCATTTTTAGAACCTTCGAGCATTAGTTACCCTTTTAGAAAATTCTTTGCCGGTAAAAAAAATCTTAGTTTTCGTTTAGGCGAATTATTATCAGTTTCTCCAGCAGAAAAGAAAATCACGTTAAGCAATGGAGAGTTAGAATACGATTACCTTGTTTTTGCTACTGGCGCAGAAACGAGTTATTTTGGTATGGAAAACGTGATGAAAAACGCCATTCCGATGAAAACTTTAAATGATGCCATCGTAATGCGTAATACATTGCTTAAAAATCTTGAAAAAGCTGCTATTTGCAAAGATATTCGCAAACGTCGTAAATTATTAACGATTGTTGTCGCTGGAGGTGGACCAACTGGAGTTGAAGTTTCGGGAATGTTTGCCGAAATGAGAAAAAATATTCTATTAAAAGAATATCCGGAATTGGAAACCTCTGCGAGTAATGTTTACTTAGTCGATGGAGGAGATGCTCTATTGGCACCAATGAGCAAAGAATCGCAAAAAGATACTCTCGAAGCCCTTACAAAACTTGGTGTTGTTGTTAAATTGCACACTCGTGTTGTTGATTATGTTGATGATACGGTACATTTTGAAAACGGAGAAACTATAAAAACCAAAAATTTAATCTGGGCTGCAGGAGTTTCTGCCAAAATTTTCGAAGGAATGCCAAAGGAAAGTTACGGACGCGGCCGTAGAATGGCAACCGATGAATTCAACAAAGTAAATGGTGTTGACAATATTTATGCAATTGGTGACACAGCGATTTCTTCAGGAGATAAAAATTTCCCAGACGGACACCCGCAAGTGGCGCAAGTAGCTATTCAGCAAGGTTTAAATCTGGCTAAGAATTTTAAAGCCATGGTTGTCAATAAACCTCTTAAACCTTTTGCTTACAAAGATAAAGGATCAATGGCAATTATCGGAAAAGCAAAAGCTGTTGTAGATTTGCCAAGTCCAAAATGGCATTTTAAAGGTTTCTTCGCTTGGATTATTTGGCTATTCATTCACTTAATTTCGCTGATAACTTATAGAAACAGATTAAATACTTTCTGGAATTGGATGGTAGCATATTTCGCAAAAGATCAATCGCTTAGAATGATTATTCGTCCAGATAAAAAGACACAAAACTAAATTATAGAAATTCCAATTTTGAAATTCCAAATTCCAAAGCTGGAAAGCTTTAAATACTAAAAAAGGCAAAAAACACTTGTTTTTTGCCTTTTTTATTTTTCAACAAATTGGAATTTGGAATTTTAAAAATTTAAAAATTAACCATTTATTCCGCTGTAGTTGGGTCTATTATTCCTGTAACCTGATTTACTGAGTTGGCAGGAAAACCTCCTAATTTTGCGTGTTCATAAACCATTTCTTCATTTGGTGCTATATAAATGCAATACAATTTATCATTTGTAATATAGCTGTTTACCCATTGAATTTGAGTTCCTAGTTGATTAAGTACACCGCAGGAAGCCTGCGAAATACTTTTTAATTGATCAGATGTAAGTTTACCAGCATTTGGGATTTCTCTTTCAATAACATATTTAGGCATAATCTTTAGAAATTTATTCCTACTCATGTGGCTTTTCGGTTTCGCCCCGTTTTTAAAATGGTTTCTGGATTCCATTCCATTTTATGTCCTATAAAATTACAGAAATAAAACCGCAAAATCAATTATTACGTTTTGATTTTTAATCACTTACAATCTATATCAATGAACAGAAGCAATGCTGTCTTCTGCGGATAATTCTACTTTTTGTTTGATAAAACGTTTTCCTATATTTAAAATTATAAATGCCGTAATAGTTGTAGTCGTCATAATAACTACCATTGGAGTCACAGAATTTTTTACAAAAACACCAACTGCAAACGAAGCCAAAGCACCAATTCCAAGCTGAATTGCACCCATTAATGCCGAAGCGCTTCCAGTATTTTTAGCAAAAGGAGCGAGCGTTAATCCAGCAGTATTTGGATTTGAAATTCCTAAGCAAGCCAAGAATAAGAATAACATTCCGATAGTTTGATACAATCCTAAAAGATCATTTAAAGCCAAAATCAAGAATATAATACTGATTATAGATTGAGAAATTAAAGCGCCGAAAATCATCTGTTCGCTTGAAAATCGTTTTAACAGCATAGAATTTAACTGACTAGATCCAATAAAACTAACTGACATAAGGGCAAAAATCCATCCGTACGTTTTAGCATCGACTTTATAAATATCCATAAAAACAAGTGGAGAAGCTGCTACATAAGAAAATAATCCAGAGAAAGCGACAGCGCCTGTAAACGCATACGTATAAAACTGAGGCTCTTTTAAAACTAAAAGAAAATTAGATAAAATCGGTTTTGGCTTCAACGATATCGAAGTATCAGGTTTATATGTATTTGGAAGCCCAAATTGTGAAGCGGCCAAGATCACGATTCCCATACACATTAGTATAAAAAAGACAGCATGCCAGCCTAAATCTTCGGTAACATAACCGCCAATAGTAGGTGCCAGCATTGGAGAAAGCCCAACAACGAGCATTAAAAGAGAAAATACTTTTGGAATATCTTTTACAGGAAATAAATCACGAACCATAGCTACCGAAGCAACTGTAGCAGCGCAGCTTCCAATAGCCTGAATAAAACGAAGCATTATAAAAGCATCAATATCAGCAACATAAATGCATCCTAAAGAAGCGAGAATATAGATCAAAAGCCCAATAAATAAAGGTTTTTTACGTCCGAAACGGTCTAATAAAGGTCCATAAAGCAATTGTCCGGCAGAAATTCCGATAAAATAACTGGATAAACTCATAGAAACTTTTGCTGCAGAAGTATTTAGATCCTTTGCAATTCCTGAGAAACCAGGCAAATACATATCGATTGAAAAAGGACCAAGAGCTGTTAAAGAACCTAATATTAGAATCAGCTGAATATATTTTTTTGTTGTCATTATCTTAAAAAGTGGCTTATAATTTTCTGCAAAGGTAAAGATTTCATATCTTGTAGTATAACTTGATAAAGTTTATAACAATAAATTAAAGTAATTGCCAACATTATTTAGTGTTACTATTTATTAATCTTTAAATTAAAATTATGAAAAAGTACCTTTTATTAGCAGCAGTTTTATTCACAACGATTTCATTTGCTCAAACGATTACATCCAAACAAGAAGAAGCCAGTGTTGAGCAATATGAACTCTTAAAAAAAGTAAACCAGTATTATCCAGACATTACATTGAGCAAATCGGTTACCAATTTTTATGCTGATGGAAAAATTATCGATTCTCAGCAAGATTTTGATTTAAGAGGCACAAAATTTTCAAGTTACAAATTAGGTATCGAGCCAGGAAACAAAAAAGTAAAATTTGATTATACATCTAGTGAAGCTGGTCATGTATATGGCGAGGTTACCATTTTTAACGGGAATGCTTTACGAACTACGTTTAACGAAAAAAACAATCAAATTGATGTATCATTAAATGGAAAATCGGTTTATTTGAAAAAATTATAGATTTTGAAGAATTTAGAAAAAGCATCGCAAATTTGTGATGCTTTTTTGATTTATATTTGGTTCAGATTTTAATAAAACAAACTACAATGAAAAAATTTCTTTTCCTGGCATTTTTAATTTCCATGCAAGCATTCTCACAGCAAAACAAATTCTCAGGAACTTGGGGAAGCCAAAAATGCAAAGACTGTAAGAAAGAATATATTTTTAGAATTACGATAGCTCAGTCAAATTATAAGATTTTTGGAACCGCAGAAGTTACAAGCGAACACAAAGATTTAAATTCTGGAATTTTGGAAGTTACCGGACATGTTTATCCGCACGGCGATAAAGCGCAAATAAAATTAAAAGACAAAGACGGTATTTCGTCCAGCGCAGTTTTATTTGTAAAAGATGACGTAATTCAGTTTACAAAAAATGGTGGAGGCGATATTGTACCAAAAGAGATGATTTTGAATAAATTATATGAATAAGCCCCTTTTTAGGGTTATCTCAATTTGACCTATAATTTATACAAAGTTCTACTAAATCTACATTTTACTCCTTTTTTAAACTAAAAGCGAAACATTTTCTTACGTCATAGACTTATTTCTCACCAAAAATAAGATTCTATGAACCAAAGACAATTATTGCAATCGCAAACCGAATTCGATTGCAAATACCAAGAATTTTTAATAAAAGTTCAGTTAATGAACCATAATAAAAAATTCTGTATTCGAAATTTTACAAGAACAGTTTCACCGTTCTTTAAAACAATCCAACTTAATAGCTTATTCTTTCTTCGCTTTAAGGGAACAAAAAACTCCATAAAACTTCAATTGTTACCGCTTACGTGTAATGATATGTATGTTTTAGAAATTACTTCTGCAAAACATCGAACTAAGGTGTTTACATTTTGTGTGAGGTCTCACAAACATTTGCTTGAAAAATTAATTAAACACGACTTAGTATAATGGTCGAGTTTTTAAAACCTTTCGTTCCAGTTGATTATCAATTGAATGAAAAAGCGTTTTATCATTACCTTAAAACGCTTAACCAAAAGGAGTATCGAAATAATTTTATCATTCTCACTACTTATGAGAAAGGCCTGTCGCTTGTTGTCTATCACCAAAAGACAACAGATGTAAATTATTATCGCTGGGCAGATGTTAAAAGTCAAATTGATATTTATTACAACAAACCAAATCCAATTTTTCAGCAATTAGAATTACAATTTTAAAATTCCTCAAAGTCAAAAAAAGTTGCCGTTGGGTATAACGGCAACTAACTCACCCAAAACTATCAATAAACCATGATTTCATATAAAGAGCGTCACCAATCAAGAAGGCGACAAAAAAACATACAGTCCAAGAAAGTTCTTGTAAATATTGATTATTTGATTATCAATTTAGAGGGTCAACCGTTTGGTGACTTCTCCGAAGATTCTGATTTTAAAATGCATCAGTATGATTATGGAACAAAAATTTTTCAAAATAGAAGCGATGTATATTATAAAGATGAAAAAATCGGACAATATCTTGCATCTCCAAGAAGTGCAATAATAAATGAGAATTTGGCTCAATTCCAGTTTGAAAATCATTTATTCTACACAAAAACATTAAACGAATTAAAAACCATTTTAGATAAATTTTGCGATGAAACCAACAATTACTTTAAAGCCGTTAACAGACTTGATATATGTTTTGATAGATGTGACAAAGACCATACTTACCGTGACTTGTATAATAATATTAATAGAGGTCGATACCTTATTTCGGGGCGTCCTAAAAATATTCAAGCGTATTTTGAAACTTATAAAGGCACTTCTTTGCTTAATGGTTTTCAAATTGGTAAACGTACGAGCGAAAAACTTATAAGATGCTACAACAAAACCCTGTCACTACAATTAACAGAAAAACCATATATAAATAATTACTACAAAGCCAATGATTTTGTAAATGAGAACATTTGGCGTTTTGAGTATCAATTAAATGCTTCTTTTTTTAGAGGTCTACAAGAACATAGTAAACTCAATAAGGAAGTTACTCAGGCTATGACTTGGAATATTTTTGATAAAAATATGCTTCTTGAATTAACTCAAATTGCAAACAGAGGCTTCTTTGAACTTAAGGAAAATACTGGGAAAAGTCAAATCAATAAAGAGAAAACAATTGAATTTTTTGATTTCAAAAAGATTCAAAATGAAGTTTGCAAATATGCCCCAATAGTCAACAAAAAACCAAAAATAGACCTTTCTACAACTACTATCAAAAAGCGCCTTGCGAAAAGTTTGTTTAGAGAATACTACTCTAATAACCAAGAAGTAAGCTACATCGTTGCGTTAAATTTATTGTTAGAAGACAATGATTTGACTACAGATAAAAAATTGCTGACTTGGTTTAATAACAAATTCAGATTCTATCTACACGAGTTTAGAAACAAAGAAAAGATTAAAAATGATTTTGATTTTAAATTATTCGAAGAACAACAACTTTTATTTCTATAAGCCATGAAAACAAATAATACAAGCCAAAAAGTTTCTAAAACTCAGTTAATGTACATTCTCGAAGTAAGCTATCCAACTGCAAGAAAAGAATATCAAACTATTATCGATTCATTACAATTGAAACGTAAATATTTGACCATTTCTGATCTTATACAGTATGGTATTTTGTAAAAAAATAGAAAAAGATAGAAACAAATGAAAAATTATAGAAACGCTGAAAATTAAGCCATTGTAATCTTTGCAATGTAAAATTTAAACAATTAAAAAAATAAATTATGAAAATTGCATCGATTACAGGCGTTTCTAAAAGCCCTGAAATTTTAGTAACTAAATCTATTGGAAGCCTCGTTTTAGCATTGACTTTAAAACCAAGTCTTTTGGCAGATGAAAAAATTACAATTTACATTGAGAGAGGTAACGGCTCAAATGTCATTTTGGCAAATAAAGTAAAATTGAAAGATTTTATTTTGGCAAGTACTTACGGTAATGAAAGTATTCAAAGTCAAGCTGACGCATCTTATGCACGTAACACAATCGCACTTTGTGAATTATCTGAAAATGGTTCTATCTATTTAGCTGAAAAAGAATCAATCAAAATTCAATTGGAAGATTTAGATACTGACGAAACTTATGATTTGTATGGTATCGAAGAACCTTTGCAAAGCAATTTGGTTTATCATTTCGAGCAAAAAACTGTAGGGTCTGAAGAGTTTAACAAAAAAGTTGATGTCTCAGGATTCGATTTAGCAATCGTTACATTAAACGATACAATCAGCGACATTTCTTATCATTTCTCAAATGGTCAGGTTGTTAAATATCTTCCATTTGAATTGCTTACAATGTCTCGTGATTTAGACCCAATTCAAGCAATCGAAAGTGATGGAAAGGTTATTCAAAATCTTTCAGGAAGATTGTCTTTACCACTCGTAGAAGTTAACGCAATCGAAATCAACAAATCACAAGGTGAAATCGTGAATTTTGTTGTTCGTCAACTTAAAAACGTTCAGTAATATGGGATTCTTTAAAAAAATCGGGCAGTCCATTAAAAAAAATGTCTCGTTTAAAAACTTGGTAAAAGTAGCTACTACTGCTGTTGGTTTTGTTCCAGGCGTTGGTGGAATTGCTCAAACAGTAATCGGAAAGGTTACTGACGCTGTGGAAGCAAAAAAAATGGCTAAAGAAGCAGAAGCACAAGGTAAACAAGCGGAAGCAGATTATTGGAATGCTCAAACAAAAGCTTTAGAACAAAGTACGGCTAATACTGTTGGAGCTGTCGCAGGAGCAGGAGCAAATTTATTTGGTAAATCTGTGGTAGAGGGTGCTTATAATGGCCTCGATCAAGGTTTAAAAACTGGCGTTGCAAATGTTGGTGTTAGCGTTGTTGACATGACAATTTCAGGTTGGTTTAAAAAACATTGGAAATGGATTGCAGGAGTAGGAGCGGTAGTACTTGCTTTTATCCTGTGGAAAGTTTTCGGTCAGAAAAAAACAGGTACCAGACGTGCAAGAAGGTAAAAGAAATTACTATCGGATTTACTTAATAGTTTTTATAGTCGATTCGATAGTGATTATCCTAAAGAAAATTTCAGAAATAATTTTAATCATTAAAAATATACTTTATGGCTTATAATAATAGCTATCAAAATAGAGGTTATAGCAGTAATCGTTACAGTAACAACAACGGTTATCAAAGACAGCAGAAACCTAAAACTAAAAAATCAGGCGCAAAATTCACCAAATACACTCCACAAAGTGGTGCTAATGCTGGACAAGAACAGTATCTAACTACTGGTTGGAAAGTTTCAAATCGAGAATTAATCAGTATAAAAGCTGTAACAACCTCAAAAAGTCAATTATCTGAAAAAGGTTGGTTTGGCTCTGTAGCTGTGACATTTACAAATACTAAAACGGGTTCTCAGGCTTTTCATTGGGGAACAATGCAAAAAAGTACTGGTAAAGTAGTTGTTGATTCAATGGCATTTGTCATTAACCCAAAAGCAAAAAATGGCGGATACGCTGGAACTTTTTTAAGCAAATAAAAGATGTTCAGGTTTTTATTAAAGTTTCTACCCCTGATACTTCATGAGGGGGTAGATATGCTTAAAGAGCATTTAGAGAGAAAAAAGGAACAAAAGAAAATCATTAAAAACATTCAAAACAATGAATAAATTAAAAGGTGTTATTTCGGTTATTGGGATAATTGTTAAATACTCAGCTGTAGTTATGGCAATTATTAAAGGTGTTCAAGTCGTTTATGATGAATTGCAAAAACTTGATTTATCAGGCGATAAAAATGATACTAAACAATTAAAAGAAGAATCAGATGCGTAGTTTTTTAGGTCAAAAAAATTTATCTCGTGGTTTAAGAAATAATAATCCGGGTAATCTTATCATAACTCCATCTGCTTGGCAAGGAAAGATTGAAAAATCTAAAAATACCGATGGTCATTTTGAGCAGTTTAAAGAATTAAAGTACGGAATCAGAGCCATGTTGAAAGACATTATAAATGACATTTCAAAAGGTAAAAACACAATTCGTCTTTTAATTTCAGAGTATGCACCAGTTATTGAGAACAATACTGCGTTATATATTGATTTTATCTCAAAAAAAACTGGAATTGGCAAAGATGAAAAAATTCAAAATGTTGATTCATTATTTCTTATATCAATTGCCCGTGCAATTATGGAATATGAAAACGGTAAAGAATATGCTGATTTAATCTATGATTCGGACATTGACGATGCTATTGACATTTTAGGTGACATTAATTTAAAAGGTGTTACTGTGACAACTAAGCGAAGATTCAAATTCAATTATTTGATTATTCCCGTACTGCTTTTTTTTTATACTGTTTTAACCGTTATCGTTACAGTCTAAACAAACGAAAAACAAGAAGATAATTAACAATTTAAAAATATTATTATGTTACAAAAAGTAAAAGATTTCTACGCAAATAACAAAAAATTAGTTCTTATCGTTGGTGGTGCAATTGTTGTATTTATCGGCTTTAGACTTCTAAAAAAGAAGTAATGAATAGAACTCCTAAAACCTCTGAAAGCCAAGCCCCAAAAGTTTGGCTTTTAGACTTCTTAGAAAGATACTGGATCATCGTTTTGGCAATTATTTTCGGTTATCCTTTTATTAAAAGGTACATAGACGATCAAAAAGCAAACTACGCTTTAAATGATGCTGATAATGAAAAAGCAATGACAAGAGTAATTGCTGAAAATCCTGTAACACTTCAAGAAGCGTTATTAAAAATTACTACTCGAACAGAAGTTCATGATATAGCTAGAAGCATTGCAGTAGCATTTGGTACACATATCCAAACTGGCGATTCAAGTTTTTGGGACAAATTAAATCCTAAAGGATGGACTGAAAATGATTCAGAAGCATATCAACAACTTGCAAGAATTAAACAGCCTGCAACCGTAGAACTTGTTTCCAGATGCTACTACTTATTTACTCGTAGAGATTTAAGAAAAGATGTTCGTGAATTACTTGATTCAGAATACAAGAAAAAACTAACCTTATTTTAAAAAAATGAATTACATACAATACATAGATGATACCTACGCAGTTAAGGTTAAAGAAATTCCTTTCGACTATGAACAGGGATATGCTGTAAAAGAAATTCAAACACCATTTTTTATACTGGCATTATATGTTGATAATAAAAGAGTTACAGGTGTTCAATTTAACAATTACGATAGTTTACCAATGCTTGCAGTAATTAACGATTTAAGCAATATAGACTTGAATGTAATCCCCGAAAATCATTTTGCATTAGCTTATACAGAAATATATCTAAGTGTTCCTTATAGTAATGGCTCAGCATTAGAAATTTCAAACTTTAATGATTTTCAGAAAAAACCTCTTAGATATCTAAAAGAGTATGATTTACCACAATTTCGTATAGATGGCAGGTTTTCACAGGGGTCAGGCTATCAAGTAGATACTAGAGTTTATTCTTTTTTAAGATTTGGAACTATTCAAGGAGATAATAAATTTTATACTCTTGGAATTGACACATATAGAAATTCTACCCACGTAGATAATTTAGAATTTCAAGGTGAAAACCCGAATTATATCAAAAATGGTTATGATCTAGTAACATCTTTTCCAGTTCAAAACAACGGCAGTATAGTTCAATTCGGCGATTATTATGTAAAATTGACAACTTCAAAAACTGCATATCCTTACGGTTTACAGATTTGGATTTTTACAGATATTAGAACTAATGAATTTTGGCTTTTGGTCAATTATATCGAAAACGGTACAAGTATTATTAAAAAAGGTGAGTTCGATATTTCTACATTTGTTTGCGTTAACGGTGGTTTCAAAATCAAAAACTTACTTCAAGATGTAGAAGTTCAAATAAGTAAAGTTTATGGCTAATACTACGCCAACACCTTACAGCTGTACAGTTTTTCATAAAGATAAAAATGTAGCTCCTATAAAAATAGAATACTGCAAATCAATATTTTATTTACATAACTGGCTTAGAAAAGTTGGTTTTGACTACCATTATATTAATGTGTATCATCGAAAAACAGGTAGGTACTTGTCTAGACAATACTTTGATGAATTTATTAAAGATAAGCCTTTGTATTGATTTACAAAGGCTTATTTACTATAATTACGAAAAAATAAATTAATTACAGAAAATAAATTCTAATATAGCTTTACCACAATTAGGAAAAAAAAAATTAACTACAGAAAGTATAAATCCTAATACCGCTAATATTGGAGTTACAATTTTTGTAAAAATTTCAAATTTGTTTATAACATGCGCTTTATAAAAACCATTAGTTGTTATTTTAATGATCCCAACTGTAGTAATTTTTACCGTATTATAATCTGGATCTTTTGTAGTATTGGATTCTATTAAACTTTCATTCTCAAGGTATTTTAATAGGCTTTTTATATAATCTGATTTATTTAAAGCTTTTAGACCATGCGCCATATACTCTGTTACATCTTTAGTTTCATCTATTTCAGAATTAGTATTAAAAACATTTGCCATAAGTTCCTTTACTTTTACATCTTGACCATGGTAATGCAAAAGATATTTTAAAATTTTGTCTAAATCTTTAAATTGATTGTCATTCATAATGTTTTAATAAAATTTATTTATTCAAACTAATATAATTATTTATTCTTTTATAGCACTGCACAAAGTATAATTAAAATTATTGGCATTATATTTGAAAACTTTTAACACGTTTAATCTTAATCAAAATACCATGAAAAAAATTACTCTTTTATTTTTTTTAACGATTGCAATTTCAGTTCATTCTCAGGAAAAGAAATTTACAAGGTCTGTTCCCGAAAAATTAACTAGTGAGCAATTATCATTTATTAAATTAGTCAACAAATATTATCCTGAATTTTCTATTCCAAAAAATATTATTAATATATATGATGAGGAAAAGAATATTGCTGAAAGCTATTTGGAATATCCAACAGCACCAAATCAATGTGATGATTATGTAATAACTGTGCAATCTGATAATACAAGATTAGATTATGAATTTGACTATGGAGCAGGAAATGGAAACGCGGTATTTAGAGGTTCAATTTATGTTGTTGGAAATGACGTATATAAAGTTGATATTGCAACAAAAGGAAAGAGCAAGAATTTTTTTCAATTATTTAAGAACGGTAAAGAAGTTTTTAACGAAAATCCCTATAAAAGTTTGAATTAATTGTTAATCTAAAAGTTAATAGAAAATATGGAAATTACAGAAAATTTAGATCATTTAAAAAGTGTTACTTTTGAATACGCTCAACAGGAAAGACATAGATTAGTAGAAAAATACGGTATACAATATAGCAAAAGAAATAAGATACAAGGAATTTATATAGTTCCTGCAATAGTTAGTGAATTGCTACAATATCAACAAGATTTTGAAAATAAAAACTTCGATGATGAAATTGCTAAACAATATTCATCAAATAATAGATACACGTTATTTTGGAAAGAAATAGAATAATAGTTCAAATAATTAAACCCCAAAATATCGGGGTTTTTTTATGTTCAAATTTTTCTTTTATAAATACTTGCATAATTCAGTGAAAGTGTCTAACATTACAAAAGCAAAGTCAAATGACTGAGAAAACAAACAAAGCTTTAAAAATCAATAAATTAGAAGTTTTAAAGTGTATATATTGTGAACTATAATTTATATTATGTAAAATAGAAAATTTGAGAAACTACCTTATAAATCTTCTGTATGATATTAAAATGAAAATGTTTCTAAATATTGGAAATTTAGCTTCCTTACTTCTATACTTTATAACGAAACAATTTTGTTTTAAAAAATGGAAATTTCAAAACTCGTATAAATACGCTGTACGATTTTAATTTTAAAAAAATTTTCAAATATTGAAAAATTGACAGACTTGATTTATGCATACATCATCAATTAGAATATTTTTATTCAAAACTCAAATTGATCATAAATGCGCTGTATGATTTTAAAATTATCTTTTTTTCAAATATTAAAAATTCAAGCTGTTTGATTTAGGAACTTATGCATCAACTTAGCCATTTTTTCACTAAATTGAAATCGATTATAATTGCGCTATATAATTTTTAAAAAAAAATATTTTCAAATATCGCAAAATCATCAAGCATGTTTTTGGGCATTTAGTTTTTAATAAATGAAATGTCTTTTTTCAAAATCAGAAATATTCAAATTTTGAAAACATAAATTCTTTTTAAAGTCTTATTGCTATTATCTTTTAACATTTCTTTAAAATAATTAGTTTCTGCTAAAGATACTTTCATTGTAAGACTTTATTTTACTATTTTTACATTCGATACTTTAAAAATAAATTATCACTTATATGAATACAGTTGCTGAGCATATTGCAGATTTTTTAAAAGAATACAAACCGTTTGATAATTTAACCTTCCAGGAATTATCGGATATTGCCACGAATATTCGTGTCATCAATTTAGAAAAGCATGCGGTACTATTTCAAAATAACGATCCGCTTCATGAAAGTTTTTATGTTGTAGCTTCTGGTGTCATTAATCTAACTACTATTGCAGACGCCGAAGAAACCATTATAAATAAATGTCATGAAGGTGATATTTTTGGTTTACGCCCGTTTTTTGCTAAAAACAACTACATGATGACGGCTAAAGCACGTGAAGAAAGCATTATTTATGCTATTCCTATCGCTGTTTTCAGACCTTTTGTTGCTAATAATTCTGATGTATTGAACTTTCTATTGGAAAGTTTTGCTGTAAATTCACGTCATACAAAAGATAGTGTTAGCTCTAATGGCAAGCTAGTTTCTGACAGTGACTACATTGATCAGCAGACAGAAATGCAATACATTCAGTCACTTAACTATAATAATTCGCCTCTAACTACTCAGGCAAGCTCTATAATTAAAGATGTCGCGATTTTAATGACAGATTCAATGGTAGACAATATCATAATCTGCGGCGAGAAAAATCATCCAATTGGTATTGTTACCAATGCCGATTTATCATCAAAAATTGCAACAGGACGCTATCCTATTAGTGAAACCATTGACAAAATTATGTCGTCTCCTGTTGTTACGGTTTTAGAAAATGTCTCTTTGGCAGAAGCACAATTGCTAATGCTCAAACATAACGTAACTCACTTATGTGTAACTAAAGATGGCACGAGTAAATCTGTTGTAAAAGGAATTATTTCTGAACACGATCTTATTGTTGCTCAAGCTAGTAACCCAGGTGTGTTAATTAAAGAAATTAAGCGTTCGCAGCTTCCAAAAGATTTAAAACAAATACGCGATCGTCTATCTGATTTGATTCAGAATTCGATTCAAAAAAATATTCCAATCTCGCATGTCAGCAATATTGCAAGTGAGATTAATCTAGCAATTATAAAAAGAGCAGTAGAACTAGCAATTTTAGATTTAGGCTCCCCTCCTGCACGTTTTGCTTGGTTAAGCATTGGCAGTCAAGGGCGTAAGGAGCAGTTGTTGCTTACAGATCAGGATAGTATTTTAATTTTTGAAGATGTTACTCCTGAAAAATATAGAGAAGTAAAAGATTATTTCTTAAGATTAGCAAAACGCGCTACTTCTATATTAGAAAAAGTAGGTTATGATTATTGTCCAAACGGGCACATGGCAAGCAATATGCTTTGGTGTAAATCATTGAGTGACTGGACAAAACAATACAACAGCTGGATGAATACTCCAGGTGAAAATAGTAATGATTTGAGCAGCATTTTCTTTGATTATGAAATTGTTTTTGGAGAACCAAAAATTGAAGAAGCAATAGAAAACGTGATTTTCAAAAATGCCGTCAACAATACTTTATTCTTTGATTTCTTAGGAAATGATGCTTTAAAAAGAAATTCTCCTTTAAGTTTCTTCAAGAAGTTTATAACTGAAGAAGATGGTCCAAATAAAGATAAATTTGATATCAAAACCAGAGCTTTGATGCCTTTGATTGACGGAGCACGTTTATTAATACTAAATGCCAATATAAAAGGAATCCAGAATACTTATCTAAGATTCAAACAATTAGCTATTACAGATTCTAAAAATGCTGAAATTTATTTAAGCTGTGCAGAAGCTTTCTTGACACTTTCTAAATTTAGAACTGTTGAAGGATTAAAAAATGACGACTCTGGCCAATATATTAATTTAAGAGAAATGTCAAAATCTGACAAAGAGAAATTAAAAAATGCATTATCCCCAATGAAAGATCTGGAGGAACTTATTAAGAGTAAATTTCAATTGACACAATTCTCATAAAATATGCTAGACTGGCTGAAAAATATCAATAAAGACTATCCAGATTTCTGGAAAGACTATTTAACTAAATTCGAAACTAAACCTAACAAGTTTGTTGTATTATCAACTGAAACTTCTGGCTTAAATCCGGATAAGGATGTTGTATTATCACTTGGAGCCTTTTCAGTTATAGATGATAGCATTGTTATTAAAGAAAATTTTGAAACAGTCTTACTGCAGTACAAGTATCTTCAAGACAACGGACTTTCTAATGAATTCATCATTGAAAGCAAAATGATGAAAATGCCTGAACCTGATGCACTTGAGGCGTTTGTGAATTTTATTGGAAATTCTATTTTGGTTGGGCATCATATCAACTTTGATATTGAAATGCTAAACGCAGCTCTCGAGCGCCTAAATTGTGGAAGACTAAAAAATGAAGCTTTGGATGTTGATGTAATGTACAGAAAATTGACTGATATAAATGACAAACAATTTTCTCTTGATGATTTATGCGGAATTTATAAAATTCCAAAAAGTGATCGCAACTCTTCTTCTGAGGATGCTTATAGAATTGGACTTCTTTTCTTAAAATTGAAATCTCGATTGGGAATTAAATAAATTAAAAAAATAATCAATTTTTAAAATACCAAATTCCAATAAATATCATATAAAAAATGCCTTTTAATAATTTAAGAGGCATTTTTTATCAATAGAAGCTTTTAACAGAAAATTATAAGCTCATTCATTTTTCAAATTAAGTAAATCAGTAATTTTATGATAGAAATATTTATAAAGTTTGAACCATGAAAAATTTATTACTTATACTGCTATTACTATTTTCAGGATCAACAGTTTTCGCACAAGATCAAGATCCCTCTTCTAAACGCATTCTAGGAAATTGGTATTCAAATGCAAACCGAAATACAAAATGGAGTTTTACTCAAGATGGAAAAGTTTATAATTATGTAAACAACCAAATGAAAGTAATGTATAAATATACGATCTCAAACAGTTGCCAAAATTTTTCAGATGACACCACTGAATTTGTGACCTTTAGAGATAAAGATGGGAATGAGTTTTGTTTTAGAATAAATGGAATTAATGAAAATAAAAATGGAATTCTGTCACTTACAAACTTAAGCAATATGGAACAACTCACATTTATAAATGATGCAATTTTAAAAAAAACACAACAGCAATAAATGCCATAAAAAAAGCCTCTTATAAAATAGAGGCTTTTTTATGTTTATTTCAATTAAGAAATTCTATCCTTAATAATTTCGTCTACAATTTCTGGATTTAATAATGTTGAAGTATCACCAAAATTAGAATTATCTCCTTCTGCTATTTTACGTAAAATTCTACGCATAATTTTTCCAGAACGAGTTTTTGGCAAACCAGAAACGAATTGAATTTTATCCAATTTTGCAATTGGCCCGATGTGATCAGAAATATACTGATTAATCTCTTTACTCAAATTCGTCCTATCTCTAACTTCTCCCGTTTCTTTCAAAATAACATAACCATATAAGGCGTTTCCTTTAATGTCATGTGGGAATCCAACAATAGCAGATTCTGCTACAGCTGGGTGTTCGTTGATAGCATCTTCAATAGGTGCAGTTCCTAAATTATGACCAGAAACAATTACAACGTCATCTACTCTACCTGTAATTCTGTAGTAACCTACTTCATCTCTTAAAGCTCCGTCTCCTGTAAAATATTTTCCTGGGAAAGCAGAAAAATAGGTGTCTTTATAACGCTGATGGTCTCCCCAGATAGTTCTAGCAATTCCAGGCCAAGGAAATTTAATACATAAACTACCAACTACTTGGTTTCCTTCAATTTCATTACGTTTTTCATCCATCAGAACTGGCTGAATTCCAGGCAATGGCAACGTAGCATAAGTTGGTTTTGTTGGTGTTACAAAAGCAATTGGCGAAATCATGATTCCTCCAGTTTCTGTCTGCCACCAAGTATCTACAACTGGACATCTCTTATCTCCTACGTGGTCATTAAACCAGTGCCAAGCTTCTTCGTTGATTGGCTCTCCAACAGACCCAATAACTTTAAGTGATTTAAGAGGATATTTTTGAATATAATCTAAACTTTCTTTTGCTAATGAACGGATTGCTGTTGGCGCAGTATAGAATTGTGTAATTTTATGTTTTTCGATAATATCCCAAAAACGGCTAAAATCTGGGTAAGAAGGAACACCTTCAAAAATTACGGTTGTAGCTCCATTCAATAATGGTCCGTACAATATATAAGAGTGACCTGTAATCCATCCGATGTCTGCTGTACACCAGAAAATATCATTGTCTTCGTAATTGAAAACATTTTTAAAAGTATACGCAGTATAAACCATGTAACCAGCAGTCGTATGAACCATTCCTTTTGGTTTTCCTGTTGATCCTGAAGTATATAAAATAAACAAAGGATCTTCAGCATCCATAATTTCAGCAACACTATTGTCTAGAGCTGCATCTAATAATGGCTGCAACCAAATATCACGACCATCTTTCATTTTAACACTAGTATTTGTTCTTTTTGCAACTAATACTTTTGTAACAGAAGGGCAAGTTTCTAGAGCTTCGTCTACAATTCCTTTAAGATCGATTGTTTTGTTTCCTCTATAACCTCCGTCTGATGTAATTACCATTTTACACTCGCAATCGTTAATTCTTGCAGAAACTGCAGAAGCAGAAAATCCAGCAAAAATAACTGAGTGAATTGCTCCAATTCTAGCACAAGCTAAAACAGAAACAGCCAATTCTGGAATCATTGGCAAATAAATGCAAACTCTGTCTCCTTTGCGAACACCTTGCTCGCGAAGAACGTTTGCCATTTTTGAAACTCGCTCGTATAATTCATTATACGATATATGTAAAGCCTCTTCAGAAGGATCATTCGGTTCAAAAATAATAGCCGTCTTCTCTCCTCTTTTGCTTAAATGTCTATCAATACAGTTTTTGGTAATGTTAACCTTAGCATCTGTAAACCATTTTACTTCTGCTTCAGCCATATTAAAATCAACAACTTTTTCCCATTGCTGGTACCATGTAAAATTCTCCTCAGCTATTTTTCCCCAAAATTTTCTTGGCTCTCTTATTGACTTATTGTAATGTTTAAAGTATTGTTCTAAATTTTCAATTTTGTAATAGCTCATCGTTTGTTGAATTTTTTTATAAATGTATTAAATCTGAACGTATCCGTGAAATAATTTAATTCATAAATTTTATTAAAAAGAAATATTTATTTAATAAAATATGATAATTATCTGAAATTATTTTAAAACTTTAATTTCTATTATTACTTAAGGGCAAAAAAGGCATAATAAATAGATATTATGCCTTTTTTAATTTAACAAATTTCAATAACAATTAATTTTGTAACCGCACTGCGTGACTTTTTTCTATTTTGAAAATAGCAGCATCTTTATTAATTAAAACAGAAATTTCAACAAGTATATTTTTCTTCAAAATATACCCCATTTTAGGGATCCGCTTCACTTAACTTACTCACTCTCTGAAGTTAAGTGAATGCAATATGCATCTATATCTTTTTTCTTAATAAGTGCTTACTAATTCAAAATATTACAAATCATTGATACAGTGCAAATTCCGCAGAAAGAAATCTGTTCTGCGGAAGTTCCCAAATTTTATTATCCAATTTTTTTCATTGCTGTCATAGACTCTCTCAACCAAGCTCCTACTTCTTCGATAGGATGTTGACGAATTTCTCTGTTTACAGCGATAAGTACTGCATTATCTACTCCGTTTGAAGTTGAAAATGGCTTACCAATAATATTAGTTTCTACTTTTTTCATGAATTCAGTCAATAATGGCTTACAAGCATGATCAAATAAGTAACATCCGTATTCTGCAGTATCAGAAATTACACGGTTCATTTCGAATAATTTCTTTCTTGCGATTGTGTTTGCAATTAATGGCAATTCGTGTAATGACTCATAGTAAGCAGATTCTTCAATGATTCCAGCTTCTGTCATTGTTTCGAAAGCTAACTCAACACCAGCTTTTACCATTGCAATCATTAATACTCCATTGTCAAAATATTCTTGCTCTGAGATTGGAGCTTCTTGTGGAGCTGTTTTTTCGAAGTTAGTTTCTCCTGTCGCAGCTCTCCATTTCAATAAGTTAACATCATCATTAGCCCAGTCAATCATCATAGTTCTAGAGAATTCTCCAGAAATGATATCGTCTTGGTGTTTTTGGAATAATGGACGCATGATATCTTTCAATTCTTCAGCCAATTCGTAAGCTTCAATTTTAGAAGGATTATTTAAACGATCCATCATATTTGTAATACCACCGTGTTTCAAAGCCTCAGTGATAGTTTCCCATCCGTATTGGATTAATTTAGAAGCGTATGCAGCATCGATTCCTTTTTCAACCATTTTATCGAAACATAAAATAGATCCTGTTTGCAATAAACCACAAAGAATAGTTTGCTCACCCATTAAATCTGATTTTACTTCAGCTACGAAAGATGATCTTAGAACTCCAGCTCTATGTCCTCCAGTTGCTACAGCGTAAGCTTTTGCCTGATCTAAACCAAATCCGTTTGGATCATTTTCTGGGTGAACAGCGATAAGAGTTGGAACTCCAAATCCTCTTTTGTACTCTTCACGTACCTCAGAACCTGGACATTTAGGAGCACACATAACAACAGTGATGTCTTTACGAATCTGCATTCCTTCTTCTACAATGTTGAATCCGTGAGAGTAAGACAAAGTAGATCCCTGTTTCATTAATGGCATAATAGCAGTTACCACAGCAGTGTGTTGTTTGTCTGGTGTAAGGTTACAAACTAAATCTGCAGTTGGAATCAATTCTTCGTAAGTTCCTACTTTGAAACCATTTTCAGTTGCATTTTTATAAGAAGCTCTTTTTTCTGCAATTGCATCTGCACGCAATGCATAAGAAATGTCTAAACCAGAATCTCTCATGTTTAAACCTTGATTCAAACCTTGTGCTCCACAACCCACAATTACAACTTTTTTTCCAGCCAATGCTGCAATTCCGTCTGCAAATTCTGATTGCTCCATAAATTCGCAAACTCCTAATTGTTCTAATTGTAATCTAAGTGGTAATGTATTGAAATAATTTGCCATTTTTGTTTTAATATTTAATGAAATGAAATTTAATATTGATTATATATAACTAAGATTTTATTATTTAAAGGATTCTAATAATGTAGAAATCTCCATTTTTTGTTTAGAAACCGATATTCTTCCCGAACGTACAAACTGCATAATTCCGTATGGTTTGAACTTTTGGTATAATTCTTCAATTTCAGAACGTCTTCCTGATTTTGAAATCACAAAGAAATCACGAGAAACTGTCACAATTGTAGACTGGCTTTCTTTGATGATATTCTGAATTTGTTTTTCGTCAAACAACAAACTTGAAGCTATTTTAAACAAAGCATTTTCTAAGAAAATAGTCTCTTCATCTGTATGATAAAATGCTTTTATTACTTCAATTTGTTTTTCAATTTGGCCTACAATATTCTGAACCCATTTTTCAGTTGTATTTACTACAATGATAAATCTTGAAACATTCTCTATTTCTGATTCTGAAACATTTAGACTTAATATATTAATGTGACGCTTTAAGAATATTCCAGATATTCTATTTAATAAACCCACATTATTTTCTGAATATACCGATATGGTAAATGTTTTATCTTCCATGTTGTTTTTTAGTTTTATTTGTTTCAGGTTTCAAGTTTCAAGTTCTGATGAGAACATGGAACATGAAACTTGAAACCTGAAACTTTTTCCTTAACTTAATCTAATTTCTGATACACAAGCTCCTGTTGGAATCATTGGGAAAACGTTGTTTTCTTTTTCGACTACAACTTCTAAGAAATATGAATCTTTTGAAGCCAGCATCTCAGCGACCGCCGCGTCTAAATCTTCACGTTGTGTAACTTTTTTAGATTTGATATGGTATCCTTCAGCAATGGCAATGAAATTTGGATTTATCATTTTTGTTGAAGCATATCTGTTATCAAAGAATAATTCTTGCCATTGGCGAACCATTCCTAAGAATTCGTTGTTTAAAACCACAATCTTTACTGGAACTTCTGTTTGGAAGATTGTTCCAAGCTCCTGAATTGTCATCTGGAAGCCTCCATCACCAATAATCGCTACTACTTCACGTTCTGGTTTTCCCATTTTTGCTCCAATTGCAGCAGGCAATGCGAATCCCATAGTTCCTAAACCTCCCGAAGTAATATTACTTTTTGTCGAATTGAATTTAGCATAACGGCAAGCAAACATTTGATGCTGACCAACATCTGAAACAATGATTGCGTCTCCTTTTGAATGTTTGTTGATCATTTCGATAGTTTCTCCCATCGAAATTCCTTTACCGTTTGTTGGATTTAATTCTTCTTTTATTACGGAATCAAATTCAACTTTGCTTAATTCTTTGAATTCATTATGCCAAGCATCATGAGATTTTGCATCTAATAATGGTAGTAAAGCAGCTAAAGATTCTTTTACATCTCCTAAAACAGCAATTTCTGTTTTCACGTTTTTATCAACCTCTGCAGGATCAATTTCGAAGTGAACTACTTTTGCCTGTTTAGCATAAGTGCTTAATTTTCCTGTAACACGGTCGTCAAAACGCATTCCGAAAGCAATTAAAACATCACATTCGTTTGTTAGTAAATTTGGCGCATAATTTCCGTGCATTCCAAGCATACCAACATTCAAAGGATGGTCTGTCGGCAATGCTGATAAACCTAAAATTGTCCATGCTGCTGGAATTCCAGATTTTTCAACAACTGCTTTAAACTCAGCTTCTGCCTGACCCAAAATAACTCCTTGTCCAAAAACAATAAACGGTTTTTTTGCACTATTAATTAAAGCTGCAGCCTCAGCAACTTTATCTAAATTTAATTTCGGAACCGGAACATAGCTTCTAATTCCTGTACATTTTTCATAACTAAAATCTAACTCATCAAACTGAGCATTTTTAGTAATATCAACCAATACAGGCCCTGGGCGTCCAGAACGAGCAATATAAAATGCTTTTGCAATGATTTCAGGAATTTGAGACGCTTCAGTTACCTGAAAATTCCATTTTGTTACCGGAGTTGAAATTCCGATAATATCTGTTTCCTGAAATGCATCAGACCCTAATAAGTGTCTTCCAACTTGACCTGTAATACAAACCAATGGAGTTGAATCAATTTGAGCATCTGCAATACCAGTTACTAAGTTTGTAGCTCCTGGACCAGAAGTAGCAATTGCTACCCCAACTTTTCCTGTAGCTCTTGCATAACCTTGAGCTGCATGCGTTGCACCTTGTTCGTGACGTACTAAAACATGGTGCAATTGATCTTGAAATTTATATAATTCGTCGTAAACTGGCATTATAGCTCCACCTGGATAACCATAAATTAAATCTACTCCTTCTGCTAATAAACATCTTATAACGGCTTCTGCCCCTGATATTTTCATAGTATATTTTTTTTATCAATTTCAATGTTGCTGAAATTGATTTTTGATTTTTTTATAATTAATTATCGGTTACACATCCTGTAGATGCACTAGAAACCGACTTAGCGTATTTAAGTAAAACCCCTCTGTCAACTTTTAAAGCTGGCTTAACCCAAGCTGCTTTTCTTGCTGCAAATTCTTCGTCAGATATCTTCAGGTCGATTGTATTTTTCACAGCATCGATGGCAATTAAATCTCCATCTTTTACTAGTGCAATACCACCACCATCATATGCTTCTGGTGTAACGTGACCTACCACGAAACCGTGCGAACCGCCCGAGAATCTACCGTCTGTGATTAGTGCACAACTGCTTCCTAATCCAGCTCCAATAATCGCAGATGTAGGCTTCAGCATTTCAGGCATTCCCGGACCACCTTTTGGCCCACAACCTCTAATGACGACTACATTACCTGGTTTAATTTTTCCGGCTTGAAGACCTGGAATTACTTCAAATTCACCTTCAAATACAACAGCTGGACCTTCGAAATATTCTCCTTCTTTTCCGCTGATTTTTGCTACAGCACCTTCAGATGCAAGATTTCCGTATAAAACTTGGATATTCCCTGTTGGTTTTAATGCTTTTTGAATTTCATGAATAACTTCTTGTCCGTCTTGCAAATCTGGAGTTGAAGCTAAATTTTCAGCCACTGTTTTTCCTGTTACAGTTAAACAATCTCCGTGAATAAGTCCAACTTTCAATAAGTATTTCATAACTGCTGGAATACCTCCCACTTCGTGAATGTCTTCCATCATGTACTTACCACTTGGTTTCATGTCTGCCAATACTGGTGTTCTATCATTAATTGCTTGAAAATCATCTAAAGTAATTGTGATTCCAACTGAGTGAGCCATTGCGATTAAGTGCATAACCGCATTTGTAGAACCTCCTAAAACGGCTACAATTGTAATAGCGTTTTCGAAAGCCTTACGAGTCATAATATCTCTTGGCTTAATATCTTTTTCTAATAATATTTTGATTGCTTTTCCAGCTTCAAGACATTCGTCTCTTTTTTCCTGACTTAAAGCAGGGTTAGAAGAACTATAAGGCAAACTCATTCCTAATGCTTCAATTGCAGAAGACATTGTATTTGCAGTATACATACCACCACAAGCACCTGCTCCCGGACAAGCATTTTGGATAACACCTTTAAAATCTTCTGGAGTGATTTCCCCTTTTACTTTTTTTCCTAAAGCTTCAAAAGCAGAAACAATATTAAGAGATTCTCCTTTCCATTTTCCAGAGTGAATAGAACCACCGTAGATCATCATTGACGGACGGTTTAATCTTCCCATTGCGATTAATGCTCCAGGCATATTTTTGTCGCAACCAGGAATTGCAATAATACTATCATACCATTGCGCTCCAGCAACAGTTTCGATAGAATCTGCAATTACATCACGAGAAACTAGTGAGTAACGCATACCTTCAGTTCCGTTAGAAATACCGTCACTGACACCAATGGTATTAAAAATAAGTCCGACAAGATCTGCATCCCAAACACCTTTTTTAACATCTTTTGCTAAATCGTTCAAGTGCATGTTACAAGTGTTACCATCGTAACCCATGCTCACAATACCAACTTGTGCTTTTTTTAAATCTTCTTCAGTTAAACCAATTCCGTACAACATAGCTTGTGCCGCAGGCTGTGTTTGATCTTGTGTGATGGTCTTGCTGTACTTATTTAATTCCATTATTGTTTATATTAATTTTTAATTTTTATTCAAAAAAAAAACCTTCCAGTATTTGGAAGGTTTGTAATATAGTCTTTCAATTATATTTATAACATTCCCGATGCAGATGTGTGAATCACATTGACAACAACGACAGAAGTAATAATAATTGAGATTTGCATCATTTATTTTTTAGTGTTACAAAAGTAAAAAAACTTCTGGAAGTAAAAAAATAAAATCTCAACATTTACAATACTTCTTGTGATTATCTTCACATTTTAACAAAAAATATTAAACAATTGTAGATTGTCCAATACTTACATTATCATTATTAAAATACAGCAAATCGTCTTTGCTGAAAATAAAATTAGAAACGAACTCTCCTACTTCGTTAGTTCCGAATTTTGAATCTGGTTTCAAATCAACTGTAACTACTTTGTATTCAATTGCTTTTTCTACCGCTTTATAGATTACATGAGCTTCTTTCGTTAATCCAAAATGCTCTAATAAAAGCGCCGCCGCTAAAATCGAAGCAATCGGATTGGCAATGTTTTTTCCTTTTGCCTGCGGATATGATCCGTGAATTGGCTCAAACAAAGCGTTTTTCTCTCCTAAAGATACCGATGGCAATAAACCAATAGATCCTGTAATCACACTTGCTTCATCAGATAAAATATCTCCGAACAAATTTTCAGTCAAAATGACATCAAACTGTTTTGGATTTAAGATTAACTGCATTGCTGCATTATCGACAAATAAGAAATCAAGCTTAACATCTGGATAATTTTCGCTCACTTTCTGAACTACTTTTCTCCACAATCTTGAAGTCTCCAAAACATTTGCTTTGTCTACCATCGTTAGCTTTTTGCGTCGTTTTTGTGCCGATTGAAAAGCTAAATGTGCAATTCTGGTAATTTCTTCTTCTGAATATTCACATAAATCCGAAGCATGTGTTCCTTCTTCATTAAGTGTTTTTGTTCCAAAATAAGCTCCACCAGTTAATTCTCTAAAAATGGTGAAATCTGCTCCTTCAATAATTTCTCTTTTTAAAGGAGAAGATTCAATTAAGGCTTTATAAGGTTTTATAGGGCGAATATTAGCAAACAAGCCTAATTCTTTTCGCAGTTTCAACAATCCTTGTTCCGGACGAACCTTTGCATTTGGGTTGTTATCATACTTAGGATCTCCAATTGCGCCAAGCAAAACTGCATCTGTATTTAAGCACAGATTTAGAGTTTGTTCCGGCAACGGATTTCCTGTTTTATCGATAGCAACCGCTCCCATCAGCGCTTCTTCAAAAACAAATTCATGATTATACACTTCGCCAATGGCGTACAAAGCTTTCTTAGCCTGTAATATTACTTCAGGTCCAATTCCGTCTCCTGGTAAAACTGCAATTTTTAAATTCATAATCTCTCGCTATTTATGTCTTTAAATCCTTATTGTTCCTAGTTTATTTTTTAAATATTAACCTCTATTTTAGAAGCTTCTATAATTTGGTGGATATCTGCGTCTACAACTTCTTTTTTAATATCAGCGAATTTCAAGAATTCGATGTAAACGATATCCAATTGTACTTTTGTCAATTCGTAACCTACTTTTTTAGCACGGTAAGCCAAAGCAGCTCTTCCGCTTCTAGCTGTTAGGATGATTGAAGATTCATTTACGCCTACATCTAACGGATCCATGATTTCATAAGTAGCTCTGTTTTTGATTACACCATCTTGGTGAATTCCAGAACTGTGTGCAAAAGCATTTGCCCCTACGATTGCCTTATTTGGCTGCACAATCATACCCATACTTTCAGAAACTAAACGGCTCATTTCGTTTAATTCTCTTGTATTAATGTTTGTGTCTAAGTTTAAGTAAGGATGCTGTTTGAAAATCATTACCACTTCTTCAAGTGCTGTGTTTCCAGCTCTTTCACCAATACCATTAATAGTACATTCTATTTGTCTTGCTCCATTTATAGCTCCTGCGATTGAGTTTGCAGTTGCCATTCCTAAATCATTATGACAGTGACATGAAAGGATTACGTTTTCAATTCCTTTTACGTTTTCTTTTAAGTATTTAATTTTTGCTCCGTATTCTTCTGGAAGACAATATCCAGTAGTATCAGGAATGTTTAATACTGTAGCTCCAGATTTAATAACTTCTTCACAAACTTTTGCAAGGAAAGCATTGTCTGTTCTACCAGCATCTTCAGCGTAGAATTCAACATCTTCTACATAAGATTTAGCATGTGATACAGCAAATTTTGCTCTTGCAATAATATCTTCAGGCGTAGTTTGTAATTTGTGGAGTATATGAGATTCCGAAGTTCCGATTCCAGTATGGATTCTAGGTTTCTTAGCATGCTTTAAAGCAGCTGCAGCAACATCAATGTCGTTTTTTACGGCTCTTGTTAGTCCGCAGACGGTTGCATTTTCTACAATTTTACAAATCTCAGAGACCGATAAAAAATCGCCTGGACTTGACACAGGAAAGCCAGCTTCGATAATGTCAACTCCCATTTTGTCTAGTCGTTCTGCGATAACTAATTTTTGCTTAGTATCTAACTTACATCCTGGAACTTGTTCACCATCTCGCAAAGTGGTGTCAAAAATTTGAACTTTCTCTCTATTCATATTCATTAATTTAATGTAATTTCACATCTTGATAACAAATATATATTGTACTATTACAGTACGAAATTCATTTTAATGAAATTATACTGTTTATAAAACGATTTATACTTCATTAACTTACTTATAATCAATAAGTTATATTATTATTTTTTACAATGGCTAACCATCAAAAAGATTTCTTATTTGTTCTAATCAAATCACTTTCAAAATCAGAAAAAAGGCAGTTTAAAATTTTTGCAAGCCGATTAGAGACGAGTTCAAACACAAAATTTATCGAATTATTCAATATTTTAGATAAATCTGAAGTTTACGATGAAAAACTCATTCTGAAGAGTGGTGTTATCCAAAAAGTACAGTTATCTAACTTAAAATCATACTTATACAAACAGATCTTAGTGAGTATAAGATTAAATATTCCCAGCCAGAATATTCGTTATCAGCTACGTGAACAAATGGATTTTGCTGTTATTCTTTATAATAAAGGATTATACAAGCAGAGTTTAAAAATATTGGACAAAACAAAACAGCAGGCTCTTGAGAATGATGAAAAATATATGGCGTATGAAATTGTAGAATTCGAAAAATTAATCGAATCGCAATATATTACACGAAGTATTCAAGGCCGTGCTGACGAATTGGTTATTCAAGCCAAAGAATTAAATTACAGAAATACAATTTCAAGCAAATTGTCTAATTTATCGCTTCAGCTATACGGAATCATGCTAAAAACAGGTTACGTAAAAAATGATGAAGAATACAGATATATTGATGATTACTTCAATAAGCATATTTCTAAACTTGATGAGAGCAAGTTTGGTTTCCGCGAAAAATACTGGTTTTACAATGCCAATCTTTGGCGAAGCTTTTTAGTACAAGATTTTTTGGCGAGCTACAAATTTGCCTATAAATGGGTGCAGCTTTTTTATGATAATCCAAATATGATTTATCTGAATCCTGTATTTTTCTTAAAAGGAAATCACTATTTCTTAGAATCGCTTTATATGCTAAAATATACATCGAATTTCAAGAAATACCTAAATCTTCTGGAAGAAACCATTACAGATCCTAAATTTCCTGCAAATGATAATATTGCCTCTTTGTCATTTCTTTACGTTTATAACAACAAGTTAAATCTTCATATTTTAGAAGGTACTTTTGCAGAAAGCGAATATCTGATTCCTGAAATTCTAGAAAAACTGAAACTTCACAGCGAACATTTAGACGAACATCACGAAATGTTATTCTTCTATAAGTTTGCTTCTATTTATTTCGGAAACGAAAAATATAATGAGTGCATCAATTATCTGGATAAAATCATCAACAATAAAAACTTGACAATGCGCGAAGATTTAATGTGTTTTGCGAGATTATTGTCGCTTATTGCACATTATGAGCTTGGGAAAGATTATTATTTGGAGAATCATTTAAAAAGCACTTATAAGTTCTTATTGAAAATGAACGACTTGCATGAAGTCCAAAAAGAAATCATCAAGTTTTTAAGAAATTTAAATAACTTCTACCCTGCTGATATTAAAAAGGAATTCAAGAAAATGCACACTCGTTTTGTAGAGCTAGAAAAGAACACATACGAAAAAAGAGCTTTCTTATACTTAGATATTATTTCATGGTTGGAAAGTAAAATTGAAAACAGAAAAATTGCTGATATTATTAAGGAGAAAGCGAAATTGAATAATCGCTAAGATTAAATTTCAATAAAGAAATTCCAAATTCCAATAAAAAAGCACTGAAAACAACAAACCCGACAGGTTTTTAAAACCTGTCGGGTTTTAGAATCAAAAAAATCCCAAACTCCAACGAAATTGGAATTTGGGATTTTTTATATTGAAAATTAAAAGAATTTATTCGACTATATTAGATGTTGTTACATAGAAATCTTTATCTACTTCAAGTTTTCTGTCTTCATTATCTGTTTTCACAGATTGCCACTCTGTTGTTGGTTTTAGCCAAGTTTCAACACCGTTTAATTTTACTCTTACTGGCATATCAAACTTAGAAACACAGTTTGTCCAATGGTATCCGAAAGTTCCATTTTTAAATATGTATTCAAAAACCGGAATTTGAGTTGTAGTTAAATATTGTGCAAAAACTCTGTTGAAGTTAATTCCAGACTGCTCGTTAATATAATCTTGAATCTGTTTTCCGGTAACTGTCTGATGATAAAAAGTTTTATTCATACCTCTTAAAATCGATTTCCATTTAGCATCATCATTGATTACCTGACGAATCATATGAAGCATTGAAGCTCCTTTTGGATACATATCGCCAGAACCTTCATTATTTACATCATAATGTCCGATAATTGGCTTATCATTTTGAATATTTTTTCTGCACCCAATTACATATTCTGCTCCAGCATCTTTTCCGTAATAATACTCCACAAAAAGACTTTCAGAATAATTGGTAAAACTCTCGTGAACCCACATATCAGCAATATCTTTGTAGGTAATATTATTAGCGTACCATTCGTGACCAGATTCATGAATGATGATAAAGTCAAACTTTAATCCCCAGCCTGTACCGCTTAAATCACGTCCTAAATAACCGTTTTTATATTGGTTTCCGTATGTAACAGAACTTTGGTGCTCCATTCCTAAATACGGAACTTCAACCAATTTATAACTGTCTTCGTAGAACGGATAAGGCCCGAACCAGTTCTCAAAAGCTTTCAACATTCTCGGAGCATCTTTAAACTGCTCTTTTGCCAAAGCAAGATTATCTTTTAAAACATAATAATTACAGTCTAAATTTCCTTTTTCGCCTTTAAATACTTCTGAAAAATTAACGTAATCACCAATATTGATATTTACACCGTAGTTGTTGATAGGATTTGAAACGTACCAGTTGAAAGTTTTTGTTCCGTCTTTTTCTTTTTTAACGCTTTTTAATCTTCCGTTAGAAACCTCAGTTAAATCTCCAGGAACATTTACACTGATTAACATGTTTTCTACTTCATCATACATATGATCTTTACACGGCCACCAAACACTCGCGCCTAAACCTTGACAAGATGTAGCAATAAAATCTTTTCCGTTTTTATCTTTTTTCCAAGAAAAACCACCGTCCCATGGTGCTCTAACAGCTTCTTTAGGTTTTCCGTTAAACGAAATTTTAATCTCTTTTGTATCTCCAACTTTTTGCTTTTCATTTAAAGTAATAAAAAACGCATTTCCGTCTCTTTCAAATTTTAATTCTTTTCCATTCTGCGTTACTTTGGTAATGTTCATTGGTTGCTGCAAATCGATCTGCATACGGTTGTTTTCTGTCAAAACAGTATAACGAACTGTATTAAAACCTGAAATTGATTTTTCTTTCGGATTTACTTTTACATCAAGGTGATAATATTTTAAATCCCACCAAGCTCTTTCTTTTGTAATGCTTCCGCGTAAAGTATCCTGATGTGTAAAAACGGTTTCTGACTTACTTAAAAGTCCCTGAGCATTGGCAGTAAAACCAACCAAAAAGGCGAAAACTACGCCACCAAAGTATTTTTTCATTATTTTAGAATTTGAAATAATTAGGTAATTAAACCAGCTTAATCTTCAACAAATGTAAACATTCGAATTAAGTTTTTTAAAAAATTATCATTTCAATACAAATAAACAATATTCAAATTCATTATTCTTCTCTATTTTAGTACTTTCAAAATTTTAGATTTCATAATATGAGATTAACTACACTTGTTTTCTATTTAATTATAATGCTTTCGACAGTTGCCAATGCACAAACCATTCCTGTTCATAAAACAAATAAGCAAATAATAATTGACGGAAACTTATCTGATTGGAACGAACCATTTCTAGGTCCTTTTGTAATTCATAATTCTGGAGAAAAAGCATTGCAAAATACTTTTGTTTCACTTTCGTGGAATGATGAAAACTTATTCTTAGCCTATAAATGCAATGATTCTCAAATTATTGGAACATCACAAAAAAGAGACTCTCAGATATATAATACCGATGATTTAGTTGAAATTTTTCTCGATCCAGATGGAGACAGCCAGAATTATATTGAAATTGGAGTAAATGCATTCTCTACAAATTACGATTTACTTTTAAAATGTATTTCACCAGAATGCGGCGGCTGGAATACGTCAATGGACTTTGATATTAAAGGCCTAGAATCTGTGAGTAAAATAACTTCCGAAGGATATATTGTAGAAATTAAAATTCCGTTTTCTAGTCTTGAGAAAATTAAGAATGGTGGTTTTATAAAGCCAAAAATCGGAACGAAATGGAAAGGAAACGCTTTTAGAATTGATTACGGTAACACAACCGAATATCTTGCTTTACAGCCTTATAAGAGCTCAAAATTTGGATTCCATCAGCCTGAAGAATTTGCAGTTTTTGAATTTGTCGATTAATTATATAACGGGGAAAAATTGTACTTCTGTTGGCTTATAATACTCCGCGTCATCAACTAAAAACTTAAAAGCCGTATTCGTTTTTGTTATTTTATAAACTTCAAAAATTGATTTATTGCGTACGAAATTTATATTTTGATAAAACCTATCATTAAAATTTCCATAAAATGTATAGGTTTCCAAAAACATAGAAATCCCTTTCTTTAGAATTGTCGGGTTTAAAAATGCTTTAGGCAAGAATATATCAAGAAAGGTATTGTTATCTACATACAACTCTCCAGTGCTTTCATTAATTGGATAAAAATTCCCATATGGAGATCTTTCCAAAAACAAAATCATTCTCTGTCCTTTTTTTAGTTCTTTATTTCGGGGATCACATAGCCACTCTTTCCAGATTGCTACATTAATTTTTGAGTTCGATTTCCCTTTTATAAATTGACTTACAGTGAACTCATATTCATTTTTAGAAACTTTAGAAATAGTTCCATCAACAATCAAAACGGCTTTAGAGATAACCAATGAATATGGCATTACATCTTTCTTAAAGCCATAGTTTAAATTCGGAACCAAAAACAAAAACAAGTATACAGCTAATCGCATAAATTATTATTTAACACTAAAATAATAATTTTCTTTGTCATTTCGACCGAAGGGAGAAATCACACTTGTAAATCGATAAAGATTGAAGACATTCTTTGGGGAATTTCTAGTGTGGTTTCTCCCTTCGGTCGAAATGACAAGCTTATGTTATTTCTGACGTTTCTTTAAAACTTCAACAACATCATTCAATTGATATCCTTTTGCTTGAAGCAGAATTAAATAATGAAAAAGTAAATCCGCGCTTTCGCTAAGAAACAAATCATCATTATTATCTTTAGCTTCAATTACCACTTCTACTGCTTCTTCACCTACTTTTTGCGCAATTTTATTGATTCCTTTTTCGAATAAAGAAGCCACATAACTTTTCTCAGAATCAGCATTTTCTCTTCTAGTTTTGATCGTGTTTTCTAATTGTGAAATAAAACCATAATTTGCATCATTCGGTTCTTGCCAACATGTATCTGCGCCTGTATGACAAGTTGGTCCTACAGGTTTTGCTTGAATTAAAAGTGTATCTCCGTCACAGTCATTTTTAATACTTACTAAGTTCAAAAAGTTGCCACTCTCCTCACCTTTTGTCCAAAGTCTTTGTTTTGAACGGCTGAAAAAAGTTACTTTCTGCGTTTCTATTGTTTTTTGAAGCGATTCTTCGTTCATATAACCCAGCATCAAAACATTTTTTGTTTCTGAATCTTGGATTATTGCCGGAATTAATCCGTGTGCGCTTTTGATATCGATGTCCATGTCTATTTTAGATTTTAGATTTCAGATTTTAGATTCTAAGAACTGAAAATTTATTTTTTTTGATTTTTTGATATTGCTATTGATTGGAATTTGGCGCTTCAAAAATTGGAATTTTACAACCTTACTTCTATATTGTTATTTCTTAATTCTTGTTTTAAAGCTTTGATTTCGATTTCTTTAAAATGAAAAACACTCGCTGCTAATGCTGCATCGGCTTTTCCTTTTTGAAATGAATCAACGAAATGCTGTATGTTTCCTGCGCCTCCAGAAGCGATTATTGGAATATTTACTAATTCTGAAAGTTTCGCCAAAGCCTCATTTGCAAAACCGTTTTTAGTTCCATCATTATCCATTGAAGTGAAAAGAATTTCTCCTGCACCACGTTCTGCCACTTCAACAGCCCAATCAAACAGATTCAATTCAGTTGGCACTTTACCCCCAACTAAATGCACAATCCATTGTCCGTCAATTTGTTTAGCATCAATTGCTACAACAACGCACTGACTTCCAAATTTCTGAGCCAAATCATTAATCAATTGCGGATTTTTTACTGCAGATGAATTGATCGAAACTTTATCGGCTCCATTATTCAGCAGAATATCAACATCTTCTACAGATGAAATTCCGCCGCCAACTGTAAACGGAATATTGATTTTTTCTGCAACGCTTCGCACCATATTTACCAGTGTTTTACGTCTTTCTTCAGTTGCCGAAATATCAAGAAAAACCAATTCGTCTGCACCTTCAGCTGAGTAAATTTCAGCCAACTCCACAGGATCGCCTGCATCACGCAAGTCCACGAAATTAACGCCTTTTACGGTTCTTCCGTTTTTTATATCTAAGCAAGGTATGATTCTTTTTGCTAACATTTTTTTAATGTGTTAATTAGATAATTAGTCAATTAGATAATTACTTCACGTACTGTGCAAATTATCTAATTATCAAATTTTCTCATTTTCTAATTATAAAATCCTCTAATTGTTTCAAACTGATTCTCCCTTCGTAAATTGCTTTTCCGATAATTGTTCCTTCGCAACCTAATTCGGCTAGTTTTGGTAATTCGTCGAAAGTTGAAATTCCGCCAGAAGCAATTAATTTTATGCCGCCAGCTTCTGCTAAAATTTTGCTGTATAAATCAAAACTTGGACCTTGCAGCATTCCATCTTTCGCAATATCGGTGCAAATGACATATTGAATTCCTTTTGATTGATAATCCTGAATAAACGGAACCAAATCTTCATTTGATTCTTCTAACCAGCCAGAAACTGCGATTTTTTCGTCCTTCGCATCAGCGCCAAGAATAATTTTCTCGGAACCATATTCTGAAATCCATTTTTCGAAAATAGCTCTGTTTTTTACTGCAATACTTCCACCAGTTATTTGGTTTGCACCGTTTTCAAAAGCAATTCTCAAATCATCATCCGATTTTAATCCTCCACCGAAATCAATTTTTAAGCTGGTTTGCGTTGCAATCTGTTCTAAGATCTTATAATTGACAATCTTGCTTGATTTTGCACCGTCAAGATCCACTAAATGAAGATATTCAATTCCGTGCGCTTCAAATGATTTTGCCACTTCAAGCGGATTCTCATTGTAAATTATTTTGGTATCATAATCACCTTTGGACAAACGAACGCATTTTCCTTCAATGATGTCTATGGCTGGTATTATTCGCATTTAATTTTAGATTTTAGATTTTAGTCCCGATAGCTATCGGGATGATATTTTGATTGTTATTGATTTTTGAACTTTCAAATTGGAATTTGGGATTTAAGAAATTGGCATTTTTAGAAAATTGCCTAGAATTTTCTCTCCTACATCTCCGCTTTTTTCTGGGTGAAATTGAGTTCCATAAAAATTATCTTTTTGTAATGCCGATGCATACTCAATGCCGTAATTGGTTGTTGCGATAGATTCTGCACAATTTGGAGCATAAAAACTATGAACCAGATACATGAATTCATTTTCAGAAATATCTTTGAACAAATCGGTTTTTAAATCATAAATCTGATTCCAACCCATTTGCGGCACTTTTACGTTGTTTGAAAATTTCAAAACATCAACATCAAAAATCCCTAAACCTTGCGTATTTCCTTCTTCAGTCTTATTGCACATCAACTGCATTCCCAGACAAATTCCTAAGACAGGCTGTTTCAATTGTGGAATCAAACCATCTAAACCGCTTTCACGAAGTTTAGCCATCGCCGAGCTCGCCTCTCCCACGCCAGGAAAAATCACTTTATCAGCCGATTTAATTTCTTCTGGATTATTACTCAGAACAGCTTTGAAACCCAATCTTTCAATAGCAAACATAATGCTCTGAATATTTCCTGCTCCGTAATTTATAATTACTATTTTCATTTGTTTTTTGTTTGTTTTGTTTCAGGTTTCAGGTTTCAAGTTACTCAACAAAACGTGAAACCTGAAACCTGAAACTTGAAGCAAATTTTAAAGCATTCCCTTCGTTGAAGGCAAAATCATTTTTTCGGTATCTCTTTTTACGGCTACTTTTATGGCTTTCGCGAAAGCTTTAAAAATGGCCTCGATTTTATGATGTTCGTTGATTCCTTCTGCTTTGATATTTAAGTTCGCTTTTGCTCCGTCTGTAAACGATTTAAAGAAGTGATAAAACATTTCAGTCGGCATTTTTCCAACCATTTCACGTTTGAATTCGGTTTCCCAAATCAGCCAGTTTCTTCCACCAAAGTCAATTGCAGCTTGCGCTAAACAATCGTCCATTGGAAGGCAGAATCCGTAACGCTCGATTCCTAATTTATTTCCTAACGCTTTCGCAAAAACTTCCCCCAAAGCAATTGCTGTATCTTCGATGGTATGGTGTTCATCTACTTCTAAATCACCTTTTACGGTAATTTCCAAATCCATTTGACCGTGACGTGAAATTTGATCTAACATGTGGTCAAAAAAGGCAATTCCGGTGTCGATTTTACTTTTTCCGGTTCCATCAAGATTTAGATTGATATAAATATCGGTTTCGTTTGTTTTACGAGTAATTGAAGCCGAACGAGCTTCTAATTTTAAGAACTCATAGATTTTCTTCCAATCCATTGTTTGTAAAACAATTGTTCCGTTCAATTCTTCACGTTTTGATGAAATCTCATTGCTTCCAATTCCATCTGTATCGTTCATAAAAATGGCTTTTGCGCCTAGATTTTTAGCCAATTCCACATCTGTTAAACGGTCACCTAAAACAAAAGAATTTTCTAAATCATATTCTGGATTGTTCAAATATTTAGTCAACATTCCCGTTCTTGGCTTTCTTGTTGGTGCATTTTCCTCTGGAAAAGTTCTGTCTACAAAGATTTCATCAAAAACAACTCCTTCGTTTTCAAAAGCTTTTAAGATGAAATTCTGCGTTGGCCAAAACGTATCTTCAGGAAAACTTTCTGTTCCTAGTCCGTCTTGATTCGTTACCATTGCTAATTCATAATCTAATTCGTTAGCAATCTTAGCCAAATATTGAAATGCTTTCGGATAAAATTCTAATTTATCCAAGCTATCTAATTGATAATTTTCAGGTTCTAAAACAATCGTTCCGTCACGATCTATAAAAAGTACTTTTTTCATATTTTATGTATTTTGCCACAGATTAAAAGAATTAAAATGATTTTTCTTTTGCCACGAATTTGCTTCGCCTATTCGCTTTCGCTCGGGTCACAAATTTCACTAATTCAATTCGTATAAATTCGTGTAAATTCGTGGCAAAAAAATCATACAAACAGAATAAAAAAATCATTTTAATCTGTATAATCTGTGGCTAATATTTTTAGTTCAACAATTTTAATTCTCTAATTACAACTGCATTTTCTTCTTTTGTTCCAATTGTAAAACGAAGACAATTTTCGCATAAAGGCTGTGTTGTTCTATTGCGAATAACGATTCCCTTCTCAATTAATTGATCATATCTTTTGTTAGCGTCATCTACTTTTGCTAAGATAAAATTGGCTTCAGTTGGATATACTTTTTCTACAAAACCTACTTCAAGCAAAACTTTAAGTAATTCTTCTCTTTGTTCAATAATAGAAGCTATTTCTTGTTTTATTTTATCCGAATCTTTTAAACGTTCTTTCGCTCTTTGCTGCGTTAGTTCGTTTACGTTGTAAGGCGGTTTTATTTTATTCAAAATAGAAATTACTTCTTCAGAAGCATAACAAATCCCTAAACGAATTCCAGCCAAACCATAGGCTTTAGAAAGTGTTTGTGTAATAACCAAATTTGGATATTCGTCAATCTCCGTCAGCCAGCTTTCTTTCTCCGAGAAATCAATATAAGCTTCATCAATAACAACTAGGCCTTTGAAATTTTGAAGCAGTTTAACTACGCTTTCATCTGAAAATGAATTCCCTGTCGGATTGTTTGGCGAACATAAAAAGATGATTTTTGTATTCTCATCAACCACTTCTAAAATCTTCTCAACCTGTGGCTGAAAATCAGTAGTCAATAAAACTTCTCTGTTTTCAACAGCATTAATATTCGCTAAGACACCATACATTCCGTACGTTGGAGGCAACGAAATAATATTATCTTTATTAGGCTCGCAAAAAGCTCTAAAAAGCAAGTCTAAAACTTCATCACTTCCGTTTCCTAACAGAATCTGACTTTGTTTTACTAAATTATTCTTAGCTAAAATAGCCTTAACCGAATTCTGTTGTGGGTCTGGATAGCGATTTACTCCATTTTGAAATGGATTTTCATTGGCATCCAGAAAAATCATTTCGGCTGTGTCAAAATCTTCAAACTCGTCTCTCGCAGAAGAATATGGCTTTAAAGATTTTACGTTTTCACGTGTTATTGTATTTATATCGAAAGTACTCATTGTTTTTATTTTTTTTTTAGAGAGGAAAGAATCAAGATAAAAGAACAAAGACTTAAATCTTGGCTCTTGTCTCTTTCTTCTTTTTACCTTAACGAATTTAATCTCAGCGTCACAGCATTTTTATGTGCTTGTAATCCTTCGGCTTCGGCCATCAATTCTATTGCTTTTCCAATGTTCTGAATTCCCTTTTCTGAAATTTTTTGGAAGGTCATCGATTTCATAAAACTATCCAGATTTACACCACTATAATTCTTCGCATAACCATTTGTCGGCAAAGTATGGTTAGTTCCCGATGCGTAATCACCAGCACTTTCTGGAGTATAATTTCCGATAAAGACGGAACCTGCATTTACAATTCCGTTGCAATAGAAATCATCATATTCTGAGCAGATTATAAAGTGCTCTGGTCCATATTCATTGATTAAATCTAAAGCAATCTGATCATTTTCAACATAAATTAATTTTGAATTTTCAATCGCTTTTTCAGCAATGGCTTTTCTGGGAAGCAATTCCAATTGTGATTGAACTTCTTTTTCTACTTCTGCAATTAGTTTTTTGGAAGTCGAAACTAAAATCACTTGACTATCTGTTCCGTGTTCTGCCTGAGACAATAAATCTGAAGCTACAAAAGCTGGAACAGCAGTATTATCGGCAACGATTAGCAATTCAGAAGGGCCTGCAGGCATATCAATAGCCACACCAAACTGAGTAGCCAATTGTTTTGCTACAGTAACAAATTGATTGCCTGGTCCGAAAATCTTATATACTTTCGGAATTGACTGTGTTCCAAAAGTCATTCCTGCAACAGCTTGAATACCGCCAACTTTTAGAATTTTAGTTACTCCGCATAAATTTGCAGCATATAAAATTGCCGGATTAATTTTTCCTTTTTTATCTGGCGGAGAGCATAACACAATTTCTTTACAGCCAGCAATTTCTGCTGGAACTGCCAACATTAAAACAGTCGAAAACAAAGGTGCTGTTCCTCCTGGAATATATAAACCAATTTTTTGAATCGGTCTTTTTTCCTGCCAACAGTTTACTCCTTCTATAGTTTCAACAGAAACACGATCTGTTTTTTGAGCACTGTGAAATTTATAAATATTGTCTTTTGCTAATTCAATAGCTTCTTTCAGTTCAGTTGGAATCAAACTAATCGCCTCCTCAATTTCTTTTTGAGAGACTTCATAATTTTCTAACGAAATACCGTCAAAAATCGAAGTATATTTTGCAACAGCTTCATCTCCTTTTCTTTGAACTTCTTTGAAGATTTCTTTTACTGTAAGCTCAATGTCATCAACAGTCTTAGTCGGTCTTTTTAATATTTCTGACCAGATCTCTGGTTTTGGATTGTCTATTTTATTCATAATATTTTCAATATTAAATTCCAAATCTCTAAAATTCCAAATTCCAATTCTTTATTCTAAAAATTAACGATAAGTTTGGAATTTGAAATTTAAAAATTGAAATTTCTTTTATAGTACCATTTTCTCAATTGGACAAACTAAAATCCCCTCTGCCCCTACTTCTTTCAACTGGTCAATTACGTCCCAAAAAGTATCTTTGTCGATTACGGAGTGAACACTGCTCCAGCCTTCTTGCGCTAATGGAAGAACTGTTAAACTTCTCAAAACTGGAAGGATTTTTCCAACGGCTTCAATTTTATCGTTTGGAACGTTCATTAGGATATATTTTGAATTTCTAGCTCGCAAAACAGCTTGGATTCTAAATTTTAAAGTATCAATATGTTTTTGGATTTCTGGAGAAACCTTTGGAGAAACAGCTAAAACTGCCTCACTTTTTAAAATAACTTCAACTTCCTTTAAGTTATTTTTGAATAATGTGCTTCCGCTTGAAACAATATCAACAATTGCATCTGCAAGACCAATATTTGGGGCAATTTCTACAGAACCAGAGATTTGGTGTATATCTACAGTTATACCAAATTTATTAAAATATTCTGTTACTGTATTCGGATAAGAAGTAGCAATTCGAAGATTCGCTAGATCTTGTACAGAATTGTATTCAAAGGTTTTAGGAACAGCTACAGAAACTTTACATTTTGAAAATCCTAATTTTTGAACCACTTCGATTCCTTTTCCTTTTTCTACTAAAAGATTATCGCCAACAATGGCTAGATCAACAACTCCGTCAATTAAATATTGAGGAATATCTGAATTTCTCAGGTATAAAACTTCAAGAGGAAAATTTGAAGCTTCAGCTTTCAGCTGGTCGATACCGTTGTTTATTGAAATGCCACAGTCTTTTAGGATTTGAATGCTGTCTTCGTTTAAACGACCAGATTTTTGAATTGCAATTTTTAAAGTACTCATTTTTTAGTTGTTTGTTGGATTAATAGTTTGAGTACAAAGAGAGCTTAAATTAAAAAACCCGTTTGATGTACTCAAACGGGTTTTAAAATATGATGATTTACACGCATATCATTAACACATCGCTTGAGAGCAATAATGTAAATGATGATGATGTAATTGAATTGAAATCATGATTTGTTTTGTTTTTACTTCTTTGATTCGGTTGCAAATATACTAGATAAAATATTTAAAAAGCAATTTTTATTTTAACTTAACGATAGTTTATTGTTAAAAATCATTGCAGACGGCAATATGACTAATAATTTTAAAATTACTTTAACGAATTATCATATTCATCAAAAACCAATAGTACTTTAGTGCCTACCCCAATTTCACTTTCAATTTTAAACTTAATTTTAAGCAAATCTGTCATTCTTTTCACAATAAACAATCCAAGACCAGTTCCTTTAATTTCTGAATGACTTAGCGAATCTGATCTGAAAAAAGGATTTAAAATTGACTCAAGATCTTTTTTGGCAATTCCTATTCCATGATCCAAAATATTACAGATAATTTTCTGATTTTCTCTCGATAATGAAATTCTAACTTCACTGTCAGGTTTTGAATATTTTACCGCATTTGAAATTATATTTCGCAGAATTGTTACTGTTAAATAATTATCTGAGTAAATACAAAATTCTTCTGACGCTTCTAAAACTACATTTATTCCTCCTGATTTAATTTTCTCTGTATTTAACTTCAGAACGTCTAAAACAACAGCATTTAAGTAGACATTTTCTTTAAGAATATTCTGTTTTTGGTTCTCAAAACGAGCCATCATAAGTAACTGATCCACTAGAGAATTTAAGTGATCAACCTCATTAATACAATAGTTAATTTTCTCTTCGTATTCCTTATTATCTCGAGGTTTACGTATAAGCACTTCAAGTGTTCCTTTAATAACCGTAAGAGGTGTTCTTAGCTCATGAGAAGCATCAGAAGTAAATTGTTTTTCACGTTCAATAGCATCTTCAATACGGTTCAACAAATTATTAATGGTTTTAGAAAGCGTAAATAATTCATCTCTTGTTTTTGGCAATGGAATACGCGCTTTCAGATTGTCTTTCGTAATAATCTTAGCAGTCTGAATGATATTATTTATGGGTTTAATGCTTCGACCCGCATAAAATCTAGCCAAGAAAAACAATATCAGCAAAATGATGGGAAAAGTAATCAATAAAGCATCCATAAGATTATCTAAAACTTTTGAAGAATCTGACAGCGACATCGCAATAATCAAATAACCAACTTTTTTAGACTGCACATGGAGCGGAACCTGAATTTGACGAATTTTATTTCCTAATAGATGAGTATCAAAAGGATGGAAATCCTCTTTTTTTTGATAAAAAACAAGTTTCTCATTTTTTAAATTGGGAGATTTTTCGATAATCTGTTTGTTCAAATTTAAAAACTGAACAAAAATTGGATTTACGTCAACCGAATTATGTTCTCTTTCCTCCCATTCTTCGGCATCCATAAAGATTACAACACCTTTTTCTATTCTTAGTTCCTTAAAATGGTCTTGAACTTCTATGTTCAAATTTTCATCAATGTGATTATAAACGGTCAGTTTTACAATAAAATAAATGGCAGAAAAGACCACCAAAACTAGCAGTCCCGTTCCTACAATATAGTTTAATGCTATTCTGTTTTTAAAAGATAATGATGTCATTTGCTAATCATTGGCAATATATCCAATGCCTCGGATGGTTTTAATATAGTCTTCTTCAATTTTAAGGTTCAGTTTTTTTCGAATTGCATTCATAAAGACATCTATAACGCCAGTATCATACTCAAAACTAATCTCCCACACGTCTCTTAAAATCTGGTTTCTAGTGCAGACTTTTCCTTTATGCTGAATTAGGTATGCTAATAGCTCAAACTCTCGCTGGGTTAACGAAATTTCTTCGTCTCCTTTCAATACAATATGTCTAGATAAGTCCATTGTAATGTTTCCCAGTGTTAGAGTCTCAGTTTGTTTTTTATTTCTAAAATGAACTTTAATTCGCTCCACCAATTCCTCAAAACTGAAAGGTTTTTTAATATAATCGTTTGCACCGGCTTTCAGACCTTCAATAGTTTCTTGAACCGTGTCTTTTGCCGTCAAAAAAATGATTGGAGTCTCTTGATCTTTAACTCTAATAGCTTTGCACAAATCAAGACCATTAATCTTTGGCAACATCCAATCTAAAAGAATTAAGTCAAATTTTTGTTCCTGAACGAGTTCAAACCCTTTAGAACCATCAGCAGCAGTAGTTATTTGATATCCCTCTTCTTGCAACCCTTGTTTTAGAAATTGAACAATTCCTACTTCGTCTTCAACTATTAAAATATGCATTTATCGTATCTGATTAAATTTGAATTTCATTTTTGCCATTCAAAGATAGATAATTTAGCTCTCAGAAAGAATCCAACCCATCAATAAATAAAGAAAACCAGTGTCTTAAGCAAACTTTAAGTTAATGTTAAGTAAGGTAAAAGTCGAACTTAATCTGGCATTAATCATTCGAAATTAATTTTGTAAAAAAATAAGTCCGATGAATTTTTACAAAAAACTTTCTCCTTTTTACAACCTTGCTTTACTGTACTTTATAGTGAGTTTTACGCTTAGAATAGTATTGCTATTTCATCCTATTACCCAAAGTTCATTTACATTTGCAGAGAGCCTAAAAATATTTTCATTTGGTTTACTATCAGACTCTTTTGTATTTGTACTAGCTTCGGGCTTTTTGTGGCTTTACCTTATTTTTATTTCCAATTCAAAATACAACAAGCCTTACGGGTATATTATACTAGCAGGTTTTATGGCGCTTTTACTTTATATCGCCTCAGGGAAAAGCATTTTTGATGAATATGGCGGTGCTTTACCCAAAATCGTTTTGATTTTTGTTTCGTTAAAAACACTTTTGTTTGCACTTTTTCTTTTTCTTCCAAAACATAGAGATAAAATCAGGTTTTGGCTTTTTGCATTTGTGATCTTTTTATACGTTTTTGTTATTCTTCAGAATGCATTAAGTGAATTTTTCTTCTGGAATGAGTTTGGTGTAAAATACAACTTCATAGCTGTCAATTACTTGATTTACACCAATGAAGTTATCGGAAACATTATGCAGTCCTATCCAGTAATTCCGATATTTTCAGCTTTATTCATCATTACAGCAATCATCACTTATTTTATTATCAAGAAATCAAGAAATTATATTGATGAAATTCCAAGTTTTAGTGAGAAAATAAAAATTACAGCTCTTTATGCAGTACTATTTTTTGTGTCTTTAGTAGCTGTACCAGGATTAGCCAAAACAGAAAACTCTAAAAACGTCTTTGTTAATGAGTTACAATCTAACGGAATCTATAAATTCTATCTAGCTTTCCAGAATAACAAATTGGATTATTTTAAATTTTATAAAACAATTCCAAACGAAGAAGCATTTGCTCTGTTAAAGAAAGATTTCCCTTCTATATCTGGAAAAAACACATTACGAGAAATAAAAGAAGATTCTCTAGAACAGCATAAAAATGTGGTATTAATTACGATTGAAAGCTTAAGTGCTGATTTCATGAAAGTATATGGAAACGAACAAAACATTACGCCATTTTTAGACAGTCTTGCACAAAAAAGTTTACTCTTTACAAATATTTACGCCGCAGGAAATCGTACAGTTCGTGGACTTGAAGCTGTTACTTTATGTTTGCCTCCAACTGCTGGTGAAAGTGTTGTAAAAAGAGAAGACAATAAGAATAAATTCTCAACTGGATCAGTTTTCCTTAAAAAGGGCTACAATGTTAAATTTATGTACGGTGGCGATGCTTTTTTTGATAACATGCAGGACTTTTATACAGGAAACGGTTATCAGATTATGGACAAATCGAGTTTTGCTGAAAACGAAGTCACTTTTTCTAATGTTTGGGGAGTTTGCGATGAAGACATGTACAACAAAGCAATCAAAGTTATGAATGCTGAAGCCAAACAAAACAAACCTTTTTTCAATCATATTATGACCGTAAGTAATCACAGACCTTTTACTTACCCTAATAACAAAATTGATATTCCTGGAAATATTAAATCTCGCGATGGAGGTGTGAAATATACAGATTATGCACTTAAACAATTCTTTAATCAAGCCTCAAAACAGCCTTGGTTTAAAAATACAGTTTTTGTAATTATAGCTGATCATTGTGCTTCGAGTGCTGGAAAAACAGAACTTCCGTTAGACAAATACAGAATTCCTGCTTTAATATATTCGCCAGACATGAAGCCAGAAAAATTCAACAAACTAATGTCGCAGATTGATATTATGCCAACATTATTCGGACTTCTTAATTTTGACTACGAAAGCAAATTTTTTGGACAAGACGTATTCAAACCAAGTTATCAGCCAAGAGCTTTTATAGCAACTTATCAGGATCTGGGTTTAATAAAAGACAATGTTTTGACGATTTTGTCTCCAAAACAACAGATAAAGCAGTTTCAATTAAAACTTAATGAGAAAGCTGGAATTTCTCCTGAATTTCAAATTCATTACGATGAGATTCCGCTTAAAACTGAAAACAAGAATTTACTAGATGAAACTATCTCTTATTATCAATCAGCATCTTACGTCTTGAAAGAGAAAGAATATCAGTTTAAAGATTTAACGAATAAGAATAAAAAGTTATACGCAAACGTTCGTTAACTAAAGAACAAAAAAAAGCCTCAAATTCTTTAAGATTTGAGGCTTTTTCTTTTAGGCCGCTGCTCAATTTGAAACATAAAACCATAAAACTTGAAACAGAACATTAGTCATTTTGATTCTTCATTCCAAATAAATCTCCTTTTTGGTATAATTTTAAATCATCCTGCAAAAATTGATAATTTCTTTGTGTAACAGCTGGTGAATCTAAATCGCTTAGATCAGGTTTACCTGCATTTACCCAAGCAGTATACCAAAAACTTGCCGTTGCCGCAATTGCTTTTCTCATTTGGCTTTCAACCATTCCGTTCAATTGTTCGTGTAATTTTTTAGCATATTCATCAGAGAATTTAGAAGTATTGTATTTCGTTTTTGCGATTTTACCTTCTGCGTCCATTTCAAAAACTTTATTCTCTGGAGTTTCTACTCTCAGTTTTTTATCAATATCCAATAAAGGTTGCGCTAAGGTATGAGTGTTATTAATCATATCCCAGATTGCCTTGTGAACATTAGCATAATACTGTGCTTCAGGAACATTTAATTTGTAGTTCTTAACGAATAATTCTGGCAATCTGCTTTCCCAAAGAGAATGAATTCCTTTTTGGTCAGTCAATTGTCCGTCGTGATTTTTTGAAGTATGTAAAGGCATGTGAGCATCACCAACATAATGGCCTAAATCTGCTGCAAGAAATAAGATTTCTGCTCTATTTTTTTCTTTAAAAGCTTTAGTCAACTTTGTCATCATATCTTCAATATACCAAGGCAAAATTCCATTATCGCTTAAAAATTTAGCATCATATTTTTGTTTTGCTTCTTCTAATGTCTGTGGATAAGTGTCAGCAGGGCCGAAGTTTTCCATGTCAAAATAATGTCTTTGACCTTCTTCTTTATAATTTAAAGCATACTTACGGATATCTGGAACCGAAGCTTCTTGTGTAATAAAATCAATGTGATTGTAAAAAAAGATCTGTAATTGTTTTGGTAAAGCCATTACAGCAGCTTTGTTAATACGCTCATGGCCTACATTTCCCCATGACAACATAATAAACCCAATAACTAAAGCTCCGAAAGCGATTAGTTTTGGTCTCATTTGGATTTTCTTCATTTGTTTTTTTTATTAGAGGGAGCAAATTTAGCTTTAATTAAAGAATACGCAAAAAATACTGTAATTAAGATTTACTAAATTTAGATATTTGAGATTTTTCGCTCTAAAAGCACTATAAGTTCATATTAACAATATTTTTCTTTGTAAGTTTGTTTCAGTATTAAATCTTACCTATGCGCCATACTTTTCTTATTGCTGCTTGTTTTTTATCTAGCATTTGCTTTGCTCAAGAAATTGAATTAAACCCAGGCAAAGTAAACGACACAATTTTAAATCAAAAAAGAACTTTAAAAATAGCCGAACCTTTTAAAGCAAAAAAGGTAATGTGGGCGCTTTTTCCTGGCACAGAATATGGCAAACGCGACGGAAGCGGCTTCATTAGCTGGATCTGTAAAACATGTACGCCTTCTCCTTTTACTGATGTAAACGGTGTTGAAGGCGATCAGTTATTTCCATACACAGAAGGTGTTGCAACGAGACTTTTAGCCAATATTGACTATTCAAATTCAAAAGGCAATCAATTTAAAATATTGGCTTTTAATCATTCTGTCCATGATGAAGACGGACTTCAGACAGGACGTTTTTCTGGAGGATTGCTTGGTTTGGCAAAATTTGCAAAAAATGGCAATTCTTGGGACATGAGATCTTTTCAGCCTGCTGTTGCTGCTTTTGGCTCTTTTGCACAATGTCCAACTCCAAAATTGGTTGAGATTGGGGAAGATCAGTTTGCTTTTACATTATTGCATGTTAATGGCGGCGCAGGCGGCCCTTTTGAAGGATGGCTGTATCTGGTCGCTGGTTTTGATGGAAAATATCAGCCTATAATGGAAGTGAACGATTATCAGCTTACCAACGTTCAAAGCATAGAATGGTCTGGAACTTACACCGTTGTAAATGATAATACAAAAAAGCATTTTAGAGATATTATCATCAAAACAAAGGGATCTTTCAATAAAGCATTAAAAGCTCAAGATGAGTTTGAAACCAATGTTCCTGAAGAAATTGCTGCAATGGCAAAAACTAAAAAATCATTTAATTTTGAGATTGAAAGACGTTTTGCTTTCAAAGGAAAATTTTACAAAATGATTGATAAACCAATTGTAAAATTCTCCAATGTAAAGTAATATAGTTAAAAAACGTTGAGTATAGTTTTACCGCAAAGAGCGCAAAGTTTATTTGCATAAAATTTTGAATAAAACGCAAAGTTCGCAAAGCTTTGCACAAAAAACTTTGTGCTCTTTGCGTAATTCTTTGCGCTCTTTGCGGTTAAAAATATTAGCCTAAATAAAGAATTGATACTAAAGCCAAAACGGCTATAAAAATCCAAAGAAAAACACCTTGCAATAAAGGCTTTACTCCTACTGTTTTTAAAGTTGCAAAATTTAAAGTTGCTCCAATCAAGAACAAAGTTACCGTTAAACCAATTTTTGCAATTCCAACAAGATGACCAGTAAAAATGGCTGTTGACGGAACATAAGTATTCACCAGCATTGCTATAACAAACAAACCTATAAAGTAAGGAATTTTGATTTTTGAATTCTTGCTTTTAAAAAGAAAAGCGGTCAAGATTGAAATTGGGATAATCCATAAAGCTCTCGCCAATTTTACTGTTGTAGCAACTTGCAATGCTTCTGCTCCATATTTATTTGCCGCACCAACTACAGAGCTGGTATCATGAATTGCAATGGCACACCATAACCCAAAATCTTTTTGCGACAAATCTAATTGATGTCCGATGAATGGAAAAACAAATAATGCTATAGAATTCAGTATAAAAATAACTCCGAGAGCAATTGAAGTTTGATTTTCGTTTGATTTGATTACTGGCGAAATTGCCGCAATAGCACTTCCACCGCAGATCGCTGTTCCACAAGAAATTAAGTGAGACGTTTTTCTTTCTGTTTTAAGCCACTTTCCTAACAGTAATCCGAAAAGCAAGGTGCTAAAGATTGAAAAAACAGTTAAAACAAATCCTTCTTTTCCTGCTGAAACTGCGCTGTTGGCGTTCATTCCGAATCCTAAACCAACAACCGAAAACTGCAATAAAAATGTAATAGCTTTATGATTGAATTCTACAAATGGATTCCCGAAAAGATTCACAATTAAAACGCCTAATAAAAGCGCAATTGGCGGAGAAATGATCGAAAATAAACATAAAAGAATTACAGCCAGAAAAAGTACTTGCTGTAAAGATTGATTAATTTCAAATAATTGTGCTGTGGTTTGTTCTTTTGTTTTCAAAATAAATGGGTATTGATATTATATTGCAAAGTTCCGCCGTTTATATTGAAAACGCCAATCGTAAATTACAATTGGCTATAACTTCAAGTTATAATGATTTGCTAAATTTTGAATAAATAGTTCTGATAACGAATCTGATTTTCCTTGCAAAGTGGCTATGTAAAAATATCTTTCTATAGACAACTTCTCTACATCTAAAACAATCAATTCTTTATTTTTCAACTCCTTACTCACAGCATGAATAGACATAAAAGCAAAACAATCTGAGTTTAATAAATATGATTTTATGCTTTCTGTACTTCCAAGCTGCATTTCAATTTGTAGATCTGAAAATTTTAAACCTGCTTTTTTCAAGGCAAATTCTATAACTTCAAGTGTTCCAGATCCACGTTCTCGAGTTATGAATTTCATTGATTTTAAATCGCTTACCGAAATTTCGTTTTTCTTGACAAAAGGATTTTTGCTATTGCAAACCAAAACCAATTCGTCTTTTAAAAACGGAATGTATTTTATCGATTGATTTTTAGAATGCCCTTCTACAATTCCAATTTCGATTTCTTTATTGATTAAGGCGTTTTCAATTTGTTCTGTATTTCCATTCAGTAAATTGACTTTTATATCTTTTTGTTTTTGATGAAAACTAGCCAAAACTGGAGAAATAATATATTGCGAAATAGTTGTGCTCGCTCCTAACCTAAGCAAACCTTGACGTTCTGCATTAAACGAACTCATTTCAAAATCTATTTCGCGGTAAATATCAAAAATACTTTTAGTATATTTTAGAAGAATTTTTCCTGCGGGAGTTAAAGCGATTTTAGAACCGTTTCGTTCAAAAAGTTTGGTTTTATACGTTTCTTCTAGTTCTTGGATATGTTTGGAAACTGCTGGCTGCGTAATATACAATTCTGTTGCCGCTTTAGTAAAATTAAGGCGGAGCGCAACGGTGTAAAAAACTTTTAGCCTGAAGTCCATAACTATTGTTTGTTTTGTTTCATGTTTAAAGTTTCAAGTTATTGAAAAACTTTGAACCTTCGTCTCAATTCAACCTTTTTTTTTTATTATGCAACCTTATTGTATAGTCCCTACGGGACAATTTTACTTTGTGGTCGTTTTTTCTACCGATCTTAAACTCCTAACGGAGTTTTTGTTTCATAAATATTATTATAAACAATCTTTATTTTATCATATTGAAATTCATAAAACAGTTTTTGTTCAGCAAAATAATTAGCAAAATTCTAAAGATAAAAATCTCGTAGAGATTCAATAACGGTAACAGCTCTTAAGATATTGACCACATTTGTCCCATAGGGACTTTACATGATGAATTATAAAAGCCCATTATACTTTCTAACGAACCATTCAATTGTTAATAAAGCAACAATCAAAATCAATAACCAAACCCAATCAATAATTGGAGTTTTACTTGAGATGTTTTTCTCAATTGATTTGTATTCTTTACTCTCTAAAAGCATATTAATCAAATGATCAGATTGATTTTCGAAGAACGCTTTTCCGCCAGTCTGCTGAGCTAATTGCTGCAATTTAATTACATCAGGATTTACGAATTGTTTCTCAATATCAAAATCTAAAATTTCAAAATGACTTGCGTATGAAGTATTTGAATTTAATTCTTTTACTGTAAAGTTATATTTTCCTGCTGGAAGCCCTTCCAAATTAGCTGAGAAAGAATTACTTCCTTTTAGTAAATCATAATTTTTAGTTTGTTTGGTGGCTGCATTTACAACACTGATTGTAAGTCTGGCTTTTTCGTCAAACTCATAATTTTTATTGAAATATTGCGCGTTGATGATAATTTCTTCTCCAGAATTATAAAAACTTTCGTGCGTTACCACTAAAGATTTCTTTGAAGTCGATGATGCTAAATATTGAACTATTTTATCAATAAAAACATCATACTTTTCAAATGACTGATTGTCAACATGACTTTGTAAACGCCATTTCCAGCTATTTTCTCCTAAAAGAAAAGCGGTTCTTTTTCCTTGATTTTCGGCGAAAGCCAATAATGGAGCATTTGTAGAAACGTTTCTAATTTTTGACGAAAGCAAAACAGACACGTTTCCGTTTGTACTTATATTTCCGAACGGATTTTGTAAAGGTGGAAAATTTTCAAAACCAATATCGTCAATTGCAAACAGATTAAAATCAGAATGGAATTCATTAAGAAAATCTTCTCGCTGATTACTCATTTTAAAAATCAGATTGTTTTGCTGCTGATTTAGAAAATTGAAATCGGTATTGTTTCCTGTTATAATAAAGGTATTTGTTCCTTTTAATTTATTGTTGTCAAATATCGGTTTGAAAGCCGTTGTTGGCTGATACAAAACCAAAACAGAAGCATCTTGTAAGTCGTTAATTTGATTTGGTTTAACTAATATCACTTTACGCTGTGCATTAACCTCGATCGAACGTTTTAAAGAGGCAATATCCGGATGATTTATAGCCGAAACAATAGCAATTGTTGATTTCTGGTCAATAATTTCAACTGCAAAATTTTTGATATTGTTGTAACTGTTTTTTTCTTTTGCCGAAGATTGAATACTGGCTTTATAAATCTGCAATCCAACTTTATCTGCTGGCAATAGCAAGTTTAAAGAAGCTGTTTTTTTTGATGGTGAAAACGAAAGTTTTTCTTTTGCTACAACCGTATTTCCTTGTGAAATGGTAAATTCTGCATTGGCAGTTTTGTCGCCGGCGTATTGCAGAAAAACTTCAACAGGAAATTTATTTTTATGAAAAGCGTATTTGTTTACGTTAAGCTGATTGATTTTTAAATCAAAAAAAGTGGTTGTATCTCCCACAACCAAAGGATAAACTTTATTGACAGGATCGAATCTATACACATAGTCGTTTCCTGTAGTTTGATTTCCGTCTGTAATAATTACGGTTGGAAAAATCAGATTTTTGTTGATGCTTTTTAAACTCTTTGCCGCTTCGTCTAAATTGGTTTGATTTCCTTTAAAATCAAATTTATCTGAAGTTCTAAAATCGTTATCAAACTGATAAGACTGAATTTCGAACTTCTCTTTTAAAGCTGGATTTGAAACTAGTTTTTGATATAATTCGACTGCTTTTTTATCTGATTTTAAAGCAGCAATAGAACTAGAATTGTCTACCACAATTGCCAAAGGCGTTTTGGTAATCTCTAATGAGTTTTTAGAAATGATCGGATTAATCAATAATACCAATAATCCGAAAATGGCTAAAAAACGTAAAAAAGCCAAAAGTATCATCACATTGGATTTACTTTTGGCTTTGAAAAAATATTGAAAGTACGATAAACCACCAGCAATTACTAAAGAAAGCAATAATAAAAGAATCGTGTTTGTCGTCATATTTGTTTTTAGTTTATGGTTTTTAGTTTAAAGTTTATGGTTGTGAACTATAAACAACAAACCATCAACAATCAACTTATTAAGTAAGCATTCCTCCGCAAACATTAAGAACTTGTCCTGTAATGTATCCGCTCATGTCAGAAGCAAGGAATAAACAAGCATTTGCTACATCTTCAGGAGTTCCTCCGCGTTTCAACGGAATACCTTCTCTCCATCCTTTTACTACATCTTCGCTTAATTTTGCAGTCATTTCAGTTTCGATAAAACCTGGAGCAATTGCATTGCAACGAATGTTACGAGAACCTAACTCAAGAGCTACAGATTTAGTAAATCCGATTGCACCAGCTTTAGAAGCTGCGTAGTTTGTTTGACCTGCGTTTCCAGAAACTCCAACAACAGAACTAATATTAATGATAGATCCTGCTCTTTGTTTCAAGAAAGTTTTCTGAATCGCTTTTGTCATATTAAAAACCGACTTCAAGTTTACATCAATTACTTGGTCAAAATCTGCCTCAGACATACGCATTAATAGGTTGTCTTTTGTAATTCCGGCATTGTTGATTAAGATATCTACAGTTCCAAAATCTGCTAAAACAGCATCAACAAAGGTTTGAGCTTCGTTAAAATCTGCTGCGTTAGATTGGTATCCTTTTGCTTTAACTCCTAAACTATTTAATTCTGCTTCTAAAGCTTCTGCAGATGCTGCAGATGAGCTGTATGTAAAAGCAACGTTTGCTCCATGTTTAGCAAAAACTTCAGCAATTCCTTTTCCAATTCCACGGCTTGCACCAGTAATAATTGCAACTTTTCCTTCTAGTAATTTCATATTAAGGTATTCGTTTTATTTTTTGAATTACAAATATAGATTATTTGAGCATTTAATAAAATTTGTAATCCAAAAATTGGCTTAAGAATTTTAGATGCTGCTAAAACAAAAAAAACAGCTCATAAAAATGAGCTGTTCCCCCCAAAATAAAAAAACAAAACTAAAAACGTTTAAATGCGATTTTGCATTGCTTGATTCTATTCTTCTTTTTCTTCTCTATTCTCCTTAATTTTATCAATGACTATACAGCCAATCGCGACTATTATAGATACATATAAATAAGGCCTTAAGTATTCATAGTAATATTCATTTATAATCAAAAGACCTATTCCCCAAAAGAATATTGCAATTGTTGCTGGTGTCAATATTTTTTTAACCATACTATCTATATAATGAAAAGTTAGATTGTTTAATTCAGAAATTATGTTTGATAAAAAACAGAACTAAAAAGTTTAAATGTGATTTTGTTTCGTCACATAAAATATAAGAATCATGACTACCGCCATAATTAGCATTCTGAAAATCGAAGATCTAAATTCTTTTGTTTCTTCTGCTTTATCCTTTTTCCATTGTTTGATAAGATTCCAAATCATAAAAGGGAAAATCACAAGTATGGAGATATACAAATAGTAGCGAACGTATTCGTAGTAATATTGATTTATAAGTAAAAGAATAGTCCCCCATAAGAAAATTGCAATAGTCGCTGGTGTCAATATTTTTTTTATCATAATATTCATTAATAAAAGTTAGATTGTTTAATTCAGAAATTATGTTTGGTAAAAGCAGCTCAAAAAATGAGCTGCTTTCTGAAATAAAAATTATTCTTAACTAATTATTGGAACGCATATGTAGTAATTCTAAAACTGCTTGATGCACCGGCAAAAGTGTAGATTGTGTTAGAGAAACTTATTCTGAAGTTTTCTCTAGTAACATATAAACCTTTAGGATCCATCAATTTGTCATCAAGATTTTTAACCAAAGGATCTGCTGCAATCACTGCAGTTCCGTTATGCCATAATGAATGTTTTAGAATAATAGTTTTATTAACAGCATCTTCGGTAACAGTTGCTCTATGATATACGGTTGCTTTTCCTCCTGTAAAACTGTACATGATGTCTACAGTACGATTATTAAAGAAAGTAAATTGTACTCTGTTTACTTTTGCTGCTGATGCACTATTAATTTCATTTAATAAATAATTGCACAATTGCGAGTTTGTAGGCGCGTTTACTAGATTTACCGCAATATAGCCATAAGCTGTAGATGGAGCTCCAGCTGCTGGCAACGTCACTTTATAATCATCTGTAAGTCTTGGCGGTGCATTTGTATACATAATTGTAGCCTTAACCCCGTCTTTTCCAGTAGCAACAAAAGTATTTGTAGCACTGTCGTAAGCAAAGTCGGTAAGTTTTTGTCCTTTAACCTCTAAAGGAAGTTTTGAATAAGCTCCAATAGGATTAAATGAGAACGCAAGGTCATAACTCGTATTAACAGCTGGATCTAAAGAATATCCTGTACCAAAACGAGCACTAGCGTTATAACTAAAATCATAATTTTTAGTAGCTGTACCATCATTTATTGCTAATATTCTAAATAATGGGCTATACATATCACCTGTAATGGCTTTAATAATTGGAACGTTTCCTGGCAAATCAGCCCAATCTTTTGGTGTAGCTTTTACAAAACGAAGAAAGTGGCTATTTCTATTTGTTCTAAAGATAATGTCACCATTTTTTTGTCCATAGTAATAAAACTGAAAATCTCCTAAATACCCTTTTGCAAGAAGTGCTGCAGTTGGATAATTACTCGCATCTGATAAAAGGTGGATTCTATTTTGTGTACTAAAAACTAAACTCACAGTACTTCCTACTTGAAGATCGTACTGGCTTTGGTACGTTTTTGTGTCAATCTGACCATCTTTACCTGTGAAATCTGATGCCATATCTACTTTCATATTTGGCAAAAATTTAAACAAATGTGTCCATCCTCCTAATTGTGTACTATCAGTATAATAAACTGCTTTCCAACCATCTGCTGATGAAAGCAATAAATCGTTTAATTCCTTTTGACGTCCACTCAATCGATCAGTAGCATTTTGATCAAATTTTGCATCTACTTCTGGGCTAGAACATGATCCCAAAAGCAAAGCTGCAAAAGCGATCGTTAGGCACTTATATATATGTTTTACTTTCATAATATTGAATTTTATAAAAATTTATTGTCCTTAATTATTTATTACAGCATCTGTATTCTTTTGAGCTTCATCTCTTAATGCGTAAAAGTCTATATTGAAAGAATCTTTATAATATTTAACTACCAAAGCTTCTTTTGCTTTAATATTAGCTTTTGCAGTAGCGTCTGTTATACTTGCTAAAATGGCATCATATTCCGCTTTAGAACTTGTTAAGATTGTAGCAGCAGTTTCTGCGAAATCTTCGTATATGTTTAATCTCGCATAACTTGTAATAAAACCTAAAGATCTAGAAGTCGCAGTTGCTTCATTATACCATGTAGTGGTATATCCAGAAGGTGTCAATTTTGCCCAAGCTTGCTCATCAAAAGGTTTAGTTTGGTTTAAAATATGTACGTATTCATGCTGAATGGTATGAATAAATTGTGTTACGCTAGATCTGCTTTTTTTATTAAGATTATCAACCTGAAAAAGAGACACTCTTTGACCCGCTTCTGCAAGTCCAAGCGTTACAGTACCGTTTGTATTTAAGTTTACCCCACCAACAAGAACAAATTCTCTTGGAGCAATTTTTTTAACAAAATCCTTTCCTCCAATAGTGCTATAACTATCAATCCAGATTTTCTTTACAACTTCCATTGCAGGCTGCACTTTAGCTCCCTGTGGAGGATATAAATATCTATTTTCGTCTACTAAATTCTGGTTCCATTCGTAATACACATTGATATTGTATGGACTTAAGAAGTTTGCACCAATCCAATTGTCTAATTCTGTTTTTTGTGGTGTAGAAAAATCTAACTGGCTTTCTTTTGGCTGATCTTCGTGTGCACATGACGCAAGCAATAAGGCGCCTGCTATAACTACTGTTTTATATGTTTTGAATATCTTCATAATACTTTCTAATTAAAAATTTACCTAGGATTTTTTTCAATACCATTATCTGAAGCTCTAAGCGGTATTTGCAACGCTCTTCTTTTATCATCTTTTTCCAAGATGTTGTTTTTTACCACTTTTCCAAATTCAAGAGTATTATGCGTCACAACAAGATTAAATCGTTTGATATCAAACCATCTAAGACCTTCGCGGATAAAATCTCTTCTTCTTGCTTCGGCAATTGCTTTGATATACGATTTCTGAAGATCTGTTAATGCATAAAATGGCGTAAACTCATCTGCAATCGGCGGATATTTAGCAGTAACAATAGCTTCATTTAATATATCTGTTGCTGCATTGTATCCTGAAGTTCTAGTTCCTAAGAAATAACCTAATTCTGTATTCACTTCAGCAATTCTATTTTTCATCACCAATGCTTCAATACGGTTCAAATACATTTCATCATTACTAAATAATACAGAACCAGTGTAAGGCTCACCTGTACGAGATGTTAAATTCGTGAATTTAAAATACTCATATAGCTTCGGAACAAATACGTTTGTACCTCCAAAATACTGGCCGTTTGCTCTAATTAAATTAGGTTTTGCCCACATATTCGTTTGTGTCCCTAAGATTTCATCAGATCTATTTCCAGGAAGCGCAAATCTGTACGCTGCTGATCTGTTTGCAATTGAGTTTGGATACGCTACCAATAAATTAGTTTCTTGTTCAACTCTTGAATATTCAATTGGCATTTGAGCAAAAGCTACTGCATTAAAAGCTGTATAGTTTCTAATTTTTGTTGGTTTAGAACCAAGTCCTTCAGAATATTCTAATACCTTATCCCAATCTCCTTTTATTAAGTAAAAACGGCAAGCAAATGCTTTTGCAGCATCTACATTAAAGTGATATTTTGGCTCTTTATATTCACTTGTGATGTATTTCATTCCTTCATTGATATCTTGCTCAATAAAATCAAATACTTCTTTTACACTATTACGTTTATATTTAACCAATAATTCCGTTTCTGGCTTTGTTATATATGGAACTCCTAAATCTGTCGCCGCAGTAGCAGGATTATAACGATTTGCCCATAATGAAACTAGCATAAAATGATTGTAAGCTCTTGCTATTAAAGCTTCTCCTTTTAACGGATTAAGAGTCTCTTTGCCTCCAAGCTTTTCTATAGCCTCTAAAGCCTGATTCGCAGCAGCAATTGCCTCGTAAGATGACATCCAAAATGCGTTTTCACTATCAGTTCCAATTTGACTCTGCATTTCCCAGTTGAAGCTCTCCTCGTTAATTATGCTTACAGATTGTAATGATTCAGTATCAAAAACGTTATCTGACATTACTTCTGCAATCGGAAAGTATGATCTGTCTGGATAAGCAGTAACTAATAATTCTGATATTTTTTCTGGAGTATCTATCTGTGTTCTATTATCTGGCACTTCTGAAAGAAAATCGTCGCAACTGCTAATAGTAACCAGTAATAATAATGACAGTGCTATTTTTATATTTTTCATAATCAATTTAGTATTAGAATGAAATATTAATTGCAAAAGTATATTGTGCCGTAATTGGGAAAGCTACCCCTCCTGTGTTACGGAACTCAGGATCTTGTCCGTTTAATTTTTTATCTGAATAAATCAGCCAAGGATTAACCGCAGAACCTTTCAAGGTGAAAGTTGACAATCCTAATTTTCTCTTATAATCGCTTGGGAATTCCCAGCTTAAAGAGATGTTTTTTAAACGTACGAAATCACCGCTTGCAATTCTAACATCAGAGTAATTGTAAGTATTATAAGCAATCTGTAAGTCGCTTGCTCCATAATTTCTATTCATTAATTTGTCTGCAATAACAGGAACATTAGTATAATTTTCGTCTCCCGGATTAATCCATCTGTTTGCAAAATCTTTTGTAAATACTGTCTGATCTGTATACTTGTTGCTATACACAGGGTTTAATCTTACTTTGTTTCCTCCAGATCCAACAACAAATACATAAAGTGACCAGTTTTTGTATGTGAATGTGTTAGCAAAACCAATAGATTTGTTAGGCTCTACAGATCCTTCATATTTCAAATATTTAGTTACGTCATTAGTATCTTGGAAATTAGCATCTGTTATATTGTTTTCTGCTCCGTCTTGCAAAATAAAAGTTGGAAGACCTTCATTATTTAAACCTGTAAATTGGTAAGAATATAATGAGTTTCTAGGATGCCCTACTGTGTTTCCTCCGTTTGTAGCAATCAAATCAAATACAGCTGGTTTGTTAGCCAATTTTGTAATTTTTTGATCATAAACAGAGAAGTTTACTGTAGTAGACCATTTAAAATCTTTTGAAACAATGTTTTGAGTTGTAAAACCAACTTCAAGACCTTTAGTTTCCATATCTGCGTTATTACCTTGTTTAATAGACTCTCCGCCTACTCCAGATGTAATTACGTAATCGATCAAGTCGAATGCTTTACGACGATAAACATCTGTTGTAAACTGTACTCTATTTCTAAACATTCCAAGATCTACCCCAATATTTGTTTCATATTGTTTTTCCCAAGTCAAATCTTTATTCTGTAAATCTTCTATACGAATTGCATTTTCTCTATCTCCAACAGCAAAACGGTCTGTGATAAAGCTTTTATAAATTGCCAATGAGTTTGTTGCCGGCCCAGCAGTTGCTGTTAAACCATAAGAAGCTCTAAGTGCCAATGTATTAATAGGCTCAACATCTTTCATGAAGTTTTCCTCTTTAATATTCCACTTACCACTCACAGTATAAGTTGGCAACCATCTAGAAGAACCAACATCTCCTTGTCTATTCGAACCGTCATAACGACCTGTTAAAGAAGCTGTATAACGACGATCATAAGTATATCCTACTTTACCAAAGAAACCAACAGTACGCTCTCTTTCTGCTCCAAACTCATAGTAAGAGTTTCCTTCATTTACTAATTTTTCAATCAATTTAGGATCAACAAAAGAAGTAAGTCCTTTTTCGAACTGAATACCAGCCGCAGTAAAATTGTCATTATTTCTATCTACAGATCTAAACTCTGTACCAACAAATGCTTCTAATTCATGTTTTTCATTAAATGTATTTCTGTATGTAACACTATTTCTAACATTGTAAGAAGTCATATCATTAGTAAACTTTCTTAAGAATCCACCATTTGGCAATACTGAAACTTTAGGCGCTGTTAAATCATTTGGATTTTGATATAAAAACACGTTATCTTTCTGAATCTGAGTATTCAAAGTTGCACCAACTCCCGCATTGTACGCTCCCACTACGTTAGAATCTTCGTAGATTTTGTGTTCTCTTGAAGTATTAGCATAACGTGCTGATGCTGTTAGGTTATAAGATAAATTTTTATTGATTTTATAATCTAAATCAGCTTGAAAACGAATATCATTTACTTTAATATCTAAAGTGTTATTTTCCAATTCGTTAAGAATATTCATTGGCGCCCAGTTATTTTGGTAATATTCTAGGTTTCCATTATCATCGTAAGGTCTTAACGTTCTACTTGTACTCAATACATAATTAAATGGGTTGATATCAAAATCTCTAGTTACTTTACCAAAAACAAGATCATTCTTGCTATCGTAAGCACCTGGAGCTTCCTGATCACGCATCGATCCTAAAGTCGATAACGTAATATTTAACTTGTCGTTAATGTAGAATGTCCCTTTAATGTTAGCTGATAGCTGTTTTACATTATCTGCCACTGTCCATCCTGGATCTGTATAATAACCTAGAGAAGCATAAAAAGTATTGTTTTTTCCTCCGCCAGAAAAACTTAAAGAGTGATTTTGAGTAATTGAAGGTCTAAATAAAACTTTAAACCAATCTGTATTTGCTAACTCATATTTTTTCAAAAATTGATTAATGTATGGCTGCTCATTTCTAACTCCAAATTGTCCGTTAGAACTATCATATAAATTAATCTGTTTTGCCAAAATTCCATAAACTCCACTAAATCTTGCTGTTAATGAAGAACTTTGATCTAAATATCCTTTTGTTCTCATTTCTTGGAAAACACTCATAGATTCTTGAGAATTTAAGATATCAAACTGAGTATAGCTTGGCACCGTTCTAACCGTATTTTCTACAGAATAGTTAATTTTTAAAGGAGAATCTCTACGTCCTTGCTTTGTAGTAACAACTACAACCCCATTTAACGATCTTGAACCATAGATTGAGGTAGCAGACGCATCTTTAAGAATTTCAATACTTTGAATGTCATTTGCATTTAAACCTGCAACTGCAGAACTTAATAATGTAGCAGAGTTTCCAGATGCTAAATCTGCAAATGTTACATTGATAATATCTTCTTGAACCACACCATCAATAACCCATAAAGGTTTTGTATCACCAAAAATAGAAGAAGATCCACGAACTGTAATCTTTGGAGTAGCACCAAAAGATCCTGTTACGTTTTGCACAGTAACCCCCGCAGCTTTACCTTCAATCATTCTACTTACGTCTACAACACCATCAACTTTTAACTCAGCACCAGAAATTTTACTGATTGCTCCAGTAAATGTTCTTTTTGACGTTTTCTCATATCCTGTAGTAACTACAACTTCTTTAAGATTTTGTCCTGCCTCAGTTAAAACTACAGTTGGCGTAGGATTATTAATTCCGATTTCTTTTGTCTCCATACCCACATAAGAAATAACCAAACGATCTACATTTGCAGGCATTTCGATAGAGAAATTTCCATCAAAATCTGTCAATACAGCAGTTTTCGTTCCTTTTGCCATTACAGTAGCTCCTGGAAGAGGCGACCCACTTTGATCTGTAACTTTTCCTTTGATGATTGGTCCGAAAGTCAAGATTTCAAACAAAGAATCGTGATTATTTGCGTTAGAAAAAGAAACAGCACTTTTTTGAAGCACAATCTGATTACTCACTTCAGAAAAAGTAATATTAAAAGGAACCAATACTCTGCTCAAAATACTAGCCAGAGTTTCTTGATTTGCTTCTATACTTACTTTCTCTCCAAGCTGAGGAAGTCTTGAGTTATAAGAAAATTTTACATGAGCAGACTTTTCGATTTTCGATAAAGCATTGTCTAAAGTTAGATTATCAACTGTAATCGTGACTTTAGTATCTAGTTTTTTCTGCCCATTTACATTATTTGCGAGAGTAACACTTGAAAACACAAGCGCTAACACAAACTGAAACAGCGTTATTTTCATGATTTGGTGAAGTAATCGTTGCTTGACAACAGGTTTTTTCATAATTTTGGTTTGTTTTGATTAATACTATTCGAGTGTATTTTAAGAAACATCATAAATTGCCCTTTACAGAGAGTAATTTATTCAGATTTAAGTGTCGTTAATGTTACAGCATTCTCGGCACTTTTTTTATGTATTAGTTTTTTACATAGGCAGTTATAAATTATTTTTTAGTTTTTAATTAGTTTAATTTTGGTTTTATTTTATTTCGATTTTTAATTTAATTAAGAATTCTAGTTACAGCCAGAACTCGTAATTACAATTTGATTTCCATTCATTTCGTAATTAGTATCATTACCGATACTTTTACAAATTATTTTCAATTTTTCGGCAAGCGGCTGATCGCTCAATGAAGTAGTTAATCGGCAATCTTTCAATTTTTCATGTGGAAAATCAATATCTACCAAATAAGCCTGCTCTATAGTTTCAAGAATTTGTGCTACAGGAATGTCATTAAATTCAAAGCTTAACTGTTCGATATTCCTAACACTGCTAACTAAAATTGGATCTTGAGTAATATTAGTTATTTTATTAAAAACTAATTCTTTACGAGCAAAACGCAATGCCTGATTAGGAAGAAGAACAATTTCCTTGTTTTCAACATCATGAACTAAATTGTTAGATTTTACCTTAACTTTACCGGTGCGAACAAGAACTTCGACATTTTGCTGGTCTGGATAAGCCTTTATCCTAAAGCTTGTTCCAACAACGCGAGTTACAATTTCGTTAGCATAAACAAAAAAAGGCTTTTTAGGATTTTTACTAATTTCAAAGAAACCTTCGCCGGATAAATACACCTTTCTTTCGTTTCCGGTAAAGATTTTAGGGTAACTTAATTTACTGTTGGGCTGTAATAAAACCGAACTTCCATCAGATAAAGTAACTATCTGTGATTTCTCAGAATTGTTGGTTTGTTCTACCAAACCTTCATCATTATCCTGAATAAGTTCGTTATAAGTAACTATATTATCAGTAGTTATTATATTCATTTTAAAAAACCATACGGAAAATACCCCAACCAAAACAGCTGCCGCAACGCCGCTAATCCAGTATCTTTGTATTTTTAGTTTTTTAATTTTTGAAGTCTCTTGAGAAAGTTCTTCTCTATGTTCAATTTTACGCCAAGTTTCTTTTAAGGCTTCATGAACATCATTTGAAGACAAATGAGATTCTGGAACTCGCATTGCCAAAAGTACAAGTCTAGCATCTTCGACAAGTTTGGCTCTTTGCAGATTTTCCAAAGTCCATTCTTCCCAGCCTTGCTCATCAACTTTAGATAAAATCCATAATTGAAAAGATTCATCAGCTAGAAAGTCTTCTATTTCGATATAATTGTTACGTTTTTGCATCTTACTATTAAGGTTACAAAAACATAGAGGACAGTTTTTTTATTATATACTCACCTATTTAAGATTTTTTTTTAATTTTTTCTTAAATTTTTAAAAAACCCCTGAAGATATAAGGACTAGAAGCGGAATACTGCCTTTCCATTCCTTGCGAAGATTTAATAAACCGCGATGAAGAAGATTGCTTGCAGACTGATAATTCACCTCCAATAAATCGGCAATTTGATCTACGCTTAAACCTTGGTGATAACGTAAATACAATGCTTCTTTCTGGCGTCCAGGTAAATCATTTAATAGTTTATTTAAAAGAAGAACACGTTCGGCTGTGACTTCGTCTTCAACCAAATCATTTTCTATAGAAAAGTCAAAAAGGAACTCTAAAACATCGGTAGTTGTAGTTTTTCTAAAAACATGATCTCTTTCATGCAAACGAGCAATTCTCTTTCTAACGCTTGAAAGTAAATATGCCTTAACTACAACATTATCTTGAAGAGAATCTCGGTAAAGCCAAATATCAGCAAAAACATCTTGAATACAATCTTGCACCTTTTCAGCATATGGACAAAGCGAATTGCCGTAACTGATTAGGTCTCTATAATACTTTTCAAAAAGTAAAGAGAAAGATTTCTCATTACCATTTTTCAAATTATTCCATAGAATAAAATCATCTAAAACTTTGTTTTTTAAAATTTGGCTCATACAAAATACTTTGGGCAAAAAATCCAATTATTTACAATTACTTTAAAAGAAGATTTACTGCAAGAGATTAAAATTGTGATGTAAAAATTTAGTTTAAAAGACTCGTCTAGGATTCATAAACAAACTTTAATTTAACAAAAATTAAACAAGTATTTTACATTCCACAAGACTTTAGCTACTTCAGAAAGAACTAAATTTTAACATTATTTTTTGTTTTTGTGTGATAAATATAGAAAAGCAAATGATTAAAACCCAATAATCCTCTAAAATTTGCTTATTTTTTCAAATTCATCAGTATTTACCCTACTTTTTTGGTCAAACTTAAAATTTACTATAATTTAAATTTTAATTAACAGAATTGATCTGAACAATTCTATTTCTTATATATCAATATTTTTCTTTTCTCTCTAAAAAAAACCAAAGCTATTTTAACGTTCAATTTCATTATTTAAAATAAAAAAGCCTTACTTTTTTTTTTAAGTAAGGCTAACTATTCAATATTTTTTATTGCTTAAAAAGCTACATTCCATCTTGGCAATTTACCATTTTCATCTAAGAAGTTTTGTAAAACCTGTCCTTCTACAGCAGTTGGAATTGCTTTTACATCTCCAGCAAAAGTTTCGTACCAAACTACTTCTAACGCCTCAATATTCTCTAACTTCATTTGAGCTGGCCAAGAATATTTTCTTCCTGTTTTAGCAAATTGATGTCCGTTTACGATTTTGTCGTAAAGTCCACCATTTTTACTTTTTAAAGTTCCGTCATTTTGAACAGTTCCTGTAGAACCAACCATGATTAATTCTTTTTCTCCACCTTCAACAGCATATACAATAAAGACACCTGCACTTCCTTCTGGAGCGTTGCAAGCCTCTTCTAAACTATCATTTACAGTAAAAGTAAAACTGTTTGTTGCCTTAAATTTCTCTAATTCTTTGTACATATTTCTTTTTAAGCTTCTAAGATACTGAGGTTCTAAGATGCTAAGTTTTTTTTTATTTACGCCTCAGCTTTTAAAATGTAAAAAAGTCTCAACAGGATATTGAGACTTTTTTGGGAATTTGTTATTTTGAGACTTGAAGATTATCCAAGTACTTCTTTTACTTTTTTACCAATTTCAGCTGGTGAATCAACAACGTGAATTCCGTTGTCTCTCATGATTTGCTTTTTAGCAGCAGCTGTATCATCAGAACCACCAACGATTGCACCTGCGTGACCCATTGTTCTACCTGCAGGAGCAGTTTCTCCAGCGATAAAACCAATAACTGGTTTACGGTTACCATCAGCTTTAACCCATCTTGCAGCATCTGCTTCAAGTTGACCACCGATTTCACCAATCATGATGATAGCTTCAGTCTCTGGATCATTCATTAATAATTCAACAGCTTCTTTAGTTGTAGTTCCAATGATTGGGTCTCCACCAATTCCGATAGCTGTAGTGATACCTAAACCTTGTTTTACAACTTGGTCAGCAGCTTCGTAAGTTAAAGTTCCTGATTTAGAAACGATACCAACTGTACCTTTTTTGAAAACGAAACCTGGCATAATACCAACTTTAGCTTCACCTGGAGTAATTACACCTGGACAGTTTGGACCAATTAATCTTGAATTTCTTTCTTTAACATAATTATTTGCTTTAATCATATCTGCTACAGGAATTCCTTCTGTAATAGCAATAATTACTTTAATTCCAGCATCAGCAGCTTCCATAATTGCATCAGCAGCAAAAGCTGGCGGAACAAAAATGATAGAAGTATCAGCACCAGCTTGGTCAACAGCATCTTTTACTGTATTAAAAACTGGACGATCTAAATGGCTAGTACCACCTTTTCCTGGAGTAACACCTCCAACAACATTAGTACCGTACTCAATCATTTGAGAAGCATGGAAAGTACCTTCGCTTCCTGTAAATCCCTGAACAATTATTTTGGAATCTTTATTAACTAAAACACTCATGATATATATTTTATGTAGTTTTTAAATTTGTGTTGCAAAAATAAGGTTTTGTAATGTATTTTGACTCTTTTATTGTCAAAAAAATATTAAGAAAATTGACTCATTTGATAACCTCTATAAAGTTTATCATCTTTTATTTGCCAAATGGTTGCAAAATGTGCTAAAAGCATCTCTTCTCTCGGATTCTCGATCGTTTTTACAAAATGAGAGTAACGCACTGATACTAAATCATCTTCGCTAATAATATGGCTAATTCTCACCTTAGAACGCACATAAGCACGGCTAAGCTCGTTGGCCATTTCAATTATCGAATCATAATCCATCTGAATAAAACCTTTACTGCTGTTCCATTCAAGCGTAACGTCAGGATGCAGATATGTTTTTAAAATTTCGCTATCAATTAAGGCATCTGACTTATAAAATTTCTGAACAAATTCTTTAATAGACATATTACTTCAATTTACTTAAAATTTCAGGAATCTTTTTGATATTGGCTAATTGTTTCAATTTTTCTCTCGATTCTTCAATTGGAGTACCAAAATACGATTTTCCACCTTCAACCGATTTAGTCACACCAGTTTGTCCCATTACAACTGCTTTTGCTCCAATTGTAATACCACTTGTTGTTCCTACTTGTCCCCACAGCGTTACTTCATCTTCAATAATCACACATCCAGCGATCCCTGTTTGCGAAGCAATTAAGCATTTTTTACCTATTACAGTATCATGCCCAACATGCACTTGATTATCTAATTTAGAACCTGCACCAATAGTTGTATCGCCTGTAACACCTTTATCAATTGTACATAAAGCACCAATACCGACATTATCTTCAATGACAACTCTTCCGCCAGAAACTAATTGATCAAAGCCTTCTGGACGTTTTTTATAATAAAAAGCATCAGCTCCTAGAATAGTTCCAGCATGTATAATTACATTGTCTCCAATTACAGTATGATCGTAGATAGAAACATTAGAATGTATCAAGCAGTTCTTACCAATTTTAACATTATTACCAACAAAAGTATTTGGTTGAATTACCGTTCCCTCTCCTATTTCTGCAGAAGAAGCAATGGCAACATTAGCAAATTGGAATGGTTTAAAATGTTTCGTAAGAATATTGAAATCTCTAAACGGATCATCAGAGATTAAAAGCGCTTTACCTTCTGGGCATTCCACTTCTTTGTTTATCAAAACAATTGTCGCAGCCGATTGTAAAGCTTTGTCATAGTATTTTGGATGGTCAACAAAAACAATATCTCCAGGCTCTACAACGTGTATCTCGTTCATGCCTAAAACTTGAAAGTCTTTGTCTCCGATAAATTTGCAATTAAGCAAATTAGCAATTTCTTGTAAAGAATGACTCTTTGGAAATTTCATATAGTATAATTAGAAAACTTGTAAATTAGAAAATGAGTCAATTAGAATGTGAATATACAAAATTATGTCGATTCACTTATTATCTAATTGACTCATTGTCAAATTATCTTAATTAAAATAACTATTCTTTAACACGCTCCATGTATGAACCTGAAGCTGTATCAATTTTAATTTTATCTCCTTCATTGATAAACAAAGGAACGTTGATGTTTGCACCAGTTTCTACTGTAGCATTTTTTGTTGCGTTTGTAGCTGTATTTCCTTTTACGCCTGGCTCAGCGTACGTAACTTCAAGAATTACAGATGCTGGCATATCAACAGATAAAGGTAAATCTGTTTCTGTATTGATTTGTACCATTACGTTTGTTCCTTCTTTTAATAAATCTGGAGCATCCAAAATGTTTTTGTTTAAAGAAATCTGCTCAAACGTTTCAGCATTCATGAAGTGAAACTCGTCACCTTCTGGATATAAATATTGAAATGTATGTGTTTCAACACGAATAACGTCAATTTTATGACCTGCTGAGAAAGTATTATCTAATACTTTACCAGAAGTTAAACTTTTCAATTTTGTTCTTACGAAAGCTGGACCTTTTCCAGGCTTTACGTGAAGAAATTCAATAATTTTATAGATATCGTGATTAAATTTAATACACAATCCGTTTCTAATATCTGATGTAGATGCCATTTGTATTTTTTTATTTTAGATTTTAGAATGTAGATTTTAGATTCTAGACAAAGAATCAATCTTCATTTTTATTGTTATTTGTTATCTGTATCGTTTAGAAATCTAAAATCAGAAATCTAAACTCTAAAATTAATAGTTTCCTGAATAACCTTTCATAATTCCTCGAGAAGAATTTCTAATAAAATCTAGAATTTCATCTCTTTCTGGAGTCGCTTCCATTTCCGCTTCAATGATACTCAAAGCTTGAGTTGTATTATAATTCTTTTGGTATAAAATTCTGTAGATTTCCTGAATTTCTCTAATTTTTTCAGTTGTAAACCCTCTTCTTCTTAAACCAACAGAATTAATTCCAACATAAGATAATGGCTCTTTTGCCGCTTTTGTAAATGGAGGAACGTCTTTTCTAACCAAAGATCCTCCAGAAATCATAGCATGATCTCCAATATGAATAAACTGGTGAATCGCCGCTAAACCTCCAATAACTGCATGATTTCCAACAACTACGTGTCCAGCTAATGCAACACCATTTACAATAATTGCATTGTTTCCAATCTCACAGTCGTGTGCAATATGCGCATATGCCATTACTAAACAATTGTTTCCAATTACAGTCTGACCTGAAGCTATTGTTCCTCTATTTATAGTTACGCATTCTCTAATTGTACAATTATCACCGATAATTGCTAGAGAATCCTCACCTCCGAATTTTAAATCTTGTGGCACCGCAGAAATTACAGCTCCTGGAAAAATGTTACAATTTTTTCCAATTCGAGCACCTTCCATAATGGTCACGTTTGAACCAATCCAAGTACCATCACCAATAACAACATTATTGTGAATTGTTGTAAATGGCTCTATTACAACGTTTTTAGCGATTTTCGCGCCTGGATGAACATATGCTAATGGTTGATTCATCTGTATGTTTTATATTTTTAATTAAAATATTCTAATTTGAAGCAACAAACCTAAACAATAAATTTGATAATTTATTATTGTTTTCTTGCTATTTGTGCCATTAATTCTGCTTCAGTAACTAATTTACCATTTGCATAAGCGTTTGCTTGCATATGACAAATTCCTCTTCTGATAGGAGATATTAACTCACATTTAAAGATTAAAGTGTCTCCCGGTAACACTTTGTGTTTAAATTTAACATTGTCAATTTTCATGAAATATGTTAAATAGTTTTCAGGATCTGGAACAGTGCTTAATACTAGAATCCCTCCTGTTTGTGCCATTGCTTCTACAATTAATACACCAGGCATAACTGGAGCTTCTGGAAAGTGACCAACAAAGAAGTTCTCATTCATAGTAACATTTTTCAATCCTACTACGTGACGATCAGACATTTCGATAATTCTGTCAATCAACAAGAATGGAGGTCTGTGAGGCAACATAGACATGATTTTATGAATATCCATCAATGGTTCTTGATGTAAATCATAAGTAGGAACATGATTTCTCTGCTCTATTTTAATAATCTTAGCCAGTTTTTTAGCAAATTGAGTATTTACAAAGTGTCCTGGTTTGTTAGCAATAATTTTACCTTGAATACGAACTCCAATAAGAGATAAATCTCCAATAACATCAAGTAGTTTGTGTCTTGCGGCTTCGTTTGGATAATGCAAAGTTAAATTATCTAAAACACCGTTTGGTTTTACAGATATTTCTTCTTTCCCAAATGCTTTCTTCAAGTTTGCCATTGTAGACTCAGAGATTTCTTTATCTACATATACAATTGCATTGTTTAAATCTCCACCTTTAATAAGTCCGTGCTCCAACAATGATTCTAATTCATGTAGGAAGCTGAAAGTTCTAGAACTTGCAATTTCAGATTTAAAATCAGCTAAGCTTTTAAGAGTAGCATTTTGAGTACCTAAAACTTTTGTACCAAAATCTACCATTGTTGTAACCTGATATTCATCGCTTGGCATTACAAGAATTTCGCTTCCTGTTGCTTCGTCTGTAAAAGAGATTACTTCTTTTACTACGTAAACATTACGTTGCGCGTCTTGTTCTTCAATACCAGCGTTTTCAATAGCTTCAACAAAATATTTTGATGAACCATCCATAATTGGAAGTTCAGAGGCATTCAATTCAATAATAATATTATCCAAATCGCAGCCAACTACTGCAGCCAAAACGTGTTCTGGTGTTTGAATTTTCACACCAAGTTTCTCAAGATTTGTACCTCTTTGAGTATTAACAACATAATTAGCATCAGCCTCAATGACTGGTTGACCTTGCAAATCTACTCTTACAAAAGTGAAACCATTATTAACGGGTGCAGGTTTAAAAGTCATTGTAACTTCTTTTCCAGTGTGTAAACCAACTCCTGTTAGTGAAATTTCATTTTTGATGGTCTTCTGTTTAACCATTATTTCCATTTTTTGGGTTTATTATTTGTTTCTTTAATTCTTCAACTTCGGCCACAATTTTAGGCAGATTCTTAAAATGAACGTACGATTTATTAAAATCTGTATATCCAAGAGATGGAGTTCCTTGTAAAACTTCATCATCTTTAATGTTTCTGGCTACACCTGATTGGGCTTGAAGCCTAACATTATTTCCTATTGTTAAGTGACCTGCAATACCTACCTGCCCACCAATCATACAGTTTTCACCAATTTTTGTAGAACCCGCAACACCACTTTGAGCCGCTATTACCGTATTTTTTCCTATTTCTACATTATGGGCAATCTGAATCTGATTGTCTAACTTAACTCCTTTTCTAATTATTGTAGAACCAAGAGTTGCTCTGTCAATTGTAGTATTAGCACCAATATCTACATTATCTTCAATAATAACATTTCCAATCTGAGGTACTTTGCTATATTCTCCGTTTTCGTTTGGAGCAAATCCAAAACCATCTGCGCCTATAATAACACCAGAATGAACCGTGCAATTATTACCAATTACGGTTTCAGAATAAATTTTAGCACCTGCAAAAATGAACACATTATCGCCAATAACAACATTATCGCCAATAAAGCTATTTGGGTAAATTTTCACATTATTACCTAATACTACATTTTGCCCGATATAACTAAAACTCCCTAAATATAGATTCTCACCATATTTCGTTCCTTCAGACATATAGGACTGAGGCTCGATACCGTTTTTGTTTAATTTTACCTGATTATAAAAATGTAAAAGTTTAGAAAACGCCGCATAGGCATCTTCTACCTTTATAAGTGTAGTACTAATTTCCTGTTCCGGAATAAAGCTATCATTAACAATTGTTACTGTCGCTTTTGTAGTATATATATAATTGATATACTTAGGGTTAGCCAAAAAAGTAAGAGAACCTTCCTCTCCTTCTTCGATTTTAGAAAGCTTAGAAACTTCTGCATTGGGATTCCCAACAACTTCTCCTTCTAAAATTCCTGCTATTTGTTCTGCTGTAAATTTCATCGCGACAAAAATATAAAAAATAGATTTTAAATGTTAATTTTATATAAGTTGTTTTGGAAAACAGATATAATATTTTGTTACCAATTTAGATAACGATTTCAAATTCAGCTGGTCAGAAGCTTCAACAACATCTTCAATTGTTTTATCTTTTTTCAAAATACGAATTGGTTCTGCTTCTTTACTATACGCCTGATTTTTTATTTTACCTCTAAAAATAAAATAACCAGCGTCTACAGCCGAAATTTGATGCGCTTCTGCAAACTCTTCTTTTAAAGATTGTGATTCTTCCATCGGAATTTTTTCTGCGCTAAGCTTAATTTTCAATAAATCTCTATTGATAATCATTTTACTTAATGTAGAAAGTATAAAATCACTATGCTTCTGCCAAGCTTTTAGAGCGCTTATAATATCAAAATCATCTAACTGGGAGAATAAGTCTAATTTCTCAGCATCAAAATCTTCGAGCGTAATTTTATTCTGCATGAAATACATCAACGGTTCACTACAAGGCAGTTTAATACCTTTTAAAGTCAGTTCTTTTGCTCTTTTCAGCACCTTCATTAAAATTAATTCAGCTACTAAACTTGTTTTATGCAAATAAGCTTGCCAATACATCAACCTTCTCGAAAGCAGGAATTTCTCAACAGAATAAATTCCTTTTTCTTCAATTACCAATACATCGTTTTCTACATTCATCATCTGAATCAATCGCTCAGAATTTACATTTCCTTCCGCAACACCAGTATAAAAACTATCACGTTTTAAGTAGTCCATTCTATCCATATCCAACTGACTTGAAATCAATTGAAGCATAAATTTTCTATGGTATTCTCCTTTAAAAACCTGAATTGCCAAACTTAATCTTCCGTCAAACTCTTCATTCAGCTGATTCATAAACAATAGCGAAATAGCTTCATGATGCACATCTTCAACAATACTCTTTTCCATGGCATGCGAAAATGGTCCGTGTCCTATATCATGAAGCAAAATTGCGATCAAAAGCGCATTTTCTTCTTCTTCAGAAATAACAACATCTTTAAAGCGAAGTGTATCAATTGCCTTCTTCATCAAATGCATGCATCCTAAAGCATGATGAAAACGCGTATGATTAGCTCCTGGATATACCAAATACGACAATCCCATTTGAGAAATTCTACGAAGACGCTGAAAATACGGATGCTGAATTAAATCGTAAACCAACGCATTCGGAATCGTTATAAAACCATATATAGGATCGTTGAATATTTTAAGTTTGTTGATCTGAGTCACTATTGAGTTATTTTTTAGGTCAACAAATATAAGTAAATAACTATAAAGAGATTGGTGTTTTTTATTTAAAAATCATAATCTAAATTGCTATGATTATCAATAAAATACATCTAAAAATGTTAAAATTCAAATTAAAATCATGCCTAAACTTTGGTAATTTTATACTATTTTTAATACTTTTTAAGTTCTATAACTTTAAATTGCAGTAAAATTAAATTGATTTATGGATAAGATAAAAATACTTTGGGTCGACGATGAAATCGATCTTCTAAAGCCACACATATTATTTCTAGAAAAAAAGAATTACCAAGTTACGACTTGCAATAACGGACTCGATGCGATTGCCTTATTTGAAGAAGATAATTTTGATATTGTTTTTTTGGATGAAAACATGCCCGGAATGAGCGGATTGGAAACACTTTCTGAAATGAAAGAAAAAAAATCTGCTATTCCGATGATTATGATTACCAAGAGCGAGGAAGAATATATTATGGAAGAAGCCATTGGTTCTAAAATCGCTGATTATTTGATTAAGCCAGTAAATCCGAATCAGATTCTGTTGAGTTTGAAGAAAAATCTGGATGATTCGAGATTGATTACAGAAAAAACAACTTTAGATTATCAGAAAGAATTCAGAAAAATTTCCATGGAATTAGCAATGGTTAATTCTTATGAAGACTGGATTGAGCTGTATAAAAAATTGCTTTTTTGGGAATTAAAACTAGAAGACATCAATGATACAGCGATGATCGAAATTCTAGAATCTCAAAAAGTTGAAGCCAATTCGCAATTCGGAAAATATATTGAAAGAAATTATGAAGATTGGTTTGCACCAAAAGCAGACAAACCTATTCAATCAAATACTTTATTTAAAGAATTAGTAGTTCCTGAACTTAAAAAGAAAGACAAACCGATTCTTTTTGTTGTCATTGATAATCTGCGTTACGACCAATGGAAAGCTTTCGAAGGTGTAATTTCAAATTATTACAAACTAGAAAAAGAGGTTCCGTACTACTCTATTCTTCCAACTGCCACACAATATGCAAGAAATGCGATTTTTTCTGGTTTAATGCCTTTAGAAATGGAAAAACAGTTTCCTGAATATTGGAAAAATGATGTTGAAGACGGCGGAAAAAACCTTTATGAAGCAGAATTTTTATCGGCTCAACTGAAACGTTTAGGTTTAAATATTAAAGAAGATTATTTTAAAATCACCAATTATGCTGGAGGAAAAAAACTAGCAGAAAACTTCAAAGCTCTAAAAGGAAACGATCTGGTAACCGTTGTTTACAACTTCGTTGATATGCTTTCGCATGCGAAAACCGAAATGGAAGTGGTAAAAGAATTAGCTTCTGATGATAAAGCGTATCGTTCTCTAACATTAAGCTGGTTTAAAAATTCTCCTTTACTAGAGATTATTCAACAGGCGCAGCTTTTAGGTTTCAAATTGATTTTAACAACAGATCACGGAACTATTAATGTAAAAAATCCGTCGAAAGTTGTGGGAGATAAAAATACAAGTCTGAATCTGCGTTACAAAACTGGTCGCAGCTTGACTTACGAACAGAAAGATGTATATGTAGTTAAGGAACCAAAAACAATTGGTTTACCAGCCATAAATATGAGCAGCTCGTTTATTTTTGCCAAAAATGATTTTTTCTTGGCGTATGTAAACAACTACAATCATTATGTGAGCTATTACAAAAACACATATCAGCACGGAGGAATTTCTTTAGAAGAAATGATTATTCCATTTCTGGTATTTAACCCGAAATAAGAGTTTTCAGTTTCCAGCAGTGAATACAATTAAATAAAATATTTTTTGCCACAGATTTCACAGATTATCACTGATTAAAAAATCCTTTTTAATCTTTTAATCTGTGGCAATAAAAATAATTCGCGAAAATTTGCGAAATTCGTGGCAAAAATACACACAGCAATGAACATCGTTTTTTCATTAGATCAAATTCAAGAAGTTGCGGAGCAGATTATAGCTTCAAATCCTAATAAAATTATCCTTTTTAATGGAGAAATGGGAGTTGGAAAAACCACCCTAATCAAACAGTTATGCAAAAGCCTAGGAATTACTGACGCAACTAGCAGTCCAACTTTTTCTTTAGTAAACGAATATCAAATTCCAAACGGAAAAAAAGTCTATCATTTTGACTTTTACAGAATAAAACAAGAAACCGAAGCACTAGATATGGGAGTTGATGATTACCTATACTCTGGAAATTGGTGTTTTATTGAATGGTCTGAAAAAATTGCAAATTTGATTCCTGAAGAACATTCTACTATAAATATCGGATTGCTTTCTGACGGGAAAAGAGAATTGAAATTGATTTAAGATTATTTTAAAACAGTATCATTGAAGAAAAAATTACTTATTTTATTTGCCACTATCTTTGGTTTAATTGCACTTTTTTTTCTCTTTCTTTTAGGTATAACGACAGATTTTTTATCAGATGAAGTGGAAGCTTCTAAAATTGAAAAATGTAAAGAGATTGTTAGTATTATTGATCGAAATAGTAAATTTATCAATGACAGCCTTAGCATCGATGCCCCTGCAGATGGAAAGTGCATAAGGTATTACATTAAAAATAGCAATGACATTAACAATCTGTTTTCAAAGATTAAAACTTCCGACAAACAGAAACTTAAGCAATTGATTGATAGTAAATTTTGTGAATATATTGAAATTGGCGAGGCAGAAAATTGTATTATGTTTTGTATAAAAACATCGATACATAATTACAAAATTGTGGGAGCATATAAAAAAATGTTCATAATCTACGAAAAGAAACCTGAATGCAATTGCAAGGACAATCCTATTGGAGATCCAAATTACCCAGATTATGTAAAGACATTATCAAAAAATTGGTACCAGACAAAAGTAAATGTACCCAAGCGATATTTTGGGTGTTAAACAGAATCTTTAACATTCGGCTTGTAGTATTAGCACAATTTTTACACTATTTCTAAAACTTTTTACGTAATTTGTACTCTTAATTTTTTGCACTATCCATGTCAATCACGTTAACTCCATTTACAAAACAACAATTAATACCGCAGGAAGAAAAACTTGAGGTTGGTCGTTTTAAAAGAGAACTTTTTATAGGAATCCCTAAAGAAACAAGTTATCAAGAACGTCGTATCTGTCTTACGCCTGATGCAGTCGCTTCCTTAACTTATGAAGGGCATCGCGTCATGATAGAATCTGGTGCTGGAGAAAGTTCGAGTTATAGTGATAAAGAATATGCTGATGCCGGTGCAGAAATCACAAAAGATGCCAAAAGAGTTTTTGGCTGTCCGTTTCTATTAAAAGTAGAACCGCCAACTTTAACTGAAATCGAAATGATCAATCCAGAAACGGTTATTATTTCTGCTATTCAGCTAAAAACCAAAAAGAAAGAATACTTCGAAGCTTTAGCAAAAAAGAAAATCACCGCCTTAGCTTTTGAATATATAAAAGACGAAGACGGTTCTTATCCAGCAGTAAAATCTTTAAGCGAAATTGCCGGAACTGCTTCTATTTTAATTGCAGCCGAATTAATGATTACAAACGAGTTCGGAAAAGGGCTCTTATTCGGAAACATTATGGGCGTTCCTCCTACTGAGGTTGTAATTATTGGCGCTGGAACTGTTGGCGAATTTGCTGCTAAAACCGCAATTGGATTAGGAGCAAACGTAAAAGTTTTTGATAATTCGATTACAAAATTACGTCGTTTACAAAACAATTTAAATCAAAGAATTTTCACTTCTACCATACAGCAAAAAGGTTTATTAAAAGCTTTAAGACGCTGTGATGTAGCAATTGGCGCCATGCGCGGAAAAGAACGTTGTCCGATTGTGGTAAATGAAACAATGGTTGAACACATGAAAAAAGGTGCTGTAATTGTTGATGTCAGCATTGATACAGGTGGCTGTTTTGAAACTTCAGAAGTTACTACTCATGAAAAACCAACCTTTATAAAAAACAATGTTTTGCACTATTGTGTGCCAAACATTCCTTCACGATATTCCAAAACCGCCTCATTATCAATTAGTAACATCTTAACACCTTATCTGCATCAGATAGCCGAAGATGGTGGTATTGAAAGTGCCATTCGATGCAACAAAAGCCTCAAAAACGGAATTTATCTTTATCACGGAATCTTAACAAATAAAGCAATTGGCGATTGGTTCGATTTACCAGATAACGATATTAATTTACTTGTATTCTAAAGGAACTTTAATGTACCTTTGCAAAAATTTTATTTCATGAAGTTCGTACACCGTTTTGCATATTACCTGATTGGTCTCGTTATGGGATGTTTTATTGTATCAGGATTTTTTATCGGAAAAGACACCCGATGCAATTATTTTCCAAATGCCAGAGTTTTAAACAATCTTAGAACAAAACCTTTTCAATATTCTCCAAAAGCTGTTCAGACTTTAAACGAAAAATGGGTTGATACAGCAGATATCAAAAACACATTAACTTACGGTGATGTCGATTTTGACCAAAGTAACGTTCCATTCAACAAAGGAAAATTGTATATCATTGAAGGAAAAACAGTAAAAAATCAAGAAATTATTCTAAAAGTGGTGAATTACGAAAACAAAGCCGTTTTAGAAGAAATTGTAAAAAAATAAAAAGAAACCCAATAACATTAAAACAAGTTATTGGGTTTTCTTTTATAAAAACATTTCTCGCAAAGTCACAAAGACACAAAATTTCACCGTTTGCCACTTAGTAACTCAGAACATTGGCAACTTAAAAAAACTACCATTCAATTTCTTTTAATCCTTTAGATTTTAAAAAATTATTTGTTTGGCTAAAATGTTTATTTCCAAACCATTTCCCTTGATTGGCACTCATTGGCGATGGATGACCTGATTCTAAAATATAATGTTTTGATCGATCGATTTTTAATCCTTTTTTCTGAGCAAAACTTCCCCACAAAAGAAAAACAACATTTTCTTTCTGATCAGAAATAGCTTTAATAACAGCATCGGTAAATAAATTCCATTTTAAATGTTTATGACTATTTGGACTATCTTTACGAACTGTCAAAGAAGCATTAAGAAGTAAAACACCTTGCTGAGCCCATTTTTCAAGATTACCAGAAGTTGGCATAAAAATCGAATCAAAATCAGTGTTTATTTCTCTAAAAATATTTCGCAATGAAGGCGGTATTTTAATATCATCATTTACAGAAAAGCTTAATCCATTGGCTTCTCCTTCTCCATGATAAGGATCTTGACCAATAATAACAACCTTTACAGCATCAAAACTGCAATTGTTAAATGCTGAAAAAATCAACTCTGTAGGAGGGTAACAAGTATGCGTTTTATATTCAACATCAAGCGCTGTCATTAATTCCTGAAAATACGGTTTCTCTATTTCATCTTTTAAAACACCTTGCCAGTCTTGAGCTAAATTAATTTTCATTTTACAAATTTTATTACAAATAAAGCAAAGTTTTATTCAAACTACCAATTATTAGTGCCATTTAATTTTTAAAACTTTGTAACTTTGAAATCTTTACAACTTACGATATATAATGATATCTATTACAGAAAAAACATTACAAGATTTACAATTCCCAACGGTACTTGAAACCATTTCTGATGGTTGCAATACCGATATTGGAAAAGAAAAGGCTTTACAAATAAAACCATTTAGAGATAAGGAAGAACTTATGCAATCTCTGATGCAGACATCAGAGTATGTGTCTTCTTTCCAAAATAATAACGCCATTCCGAATCACGGATTTGACGCCATAACGCACGAAATTAAATTTCTTGCCATCGAAGACAGTTTTCTTGAAGTAGGAAGTTTTAGAAAAATCGCTAATCTTTCTGCTACAACAAATGTCTTATTAAATTTCCTTAAAAAATTCGACGATTATTATCCAAACTTAAACGCGAGGGCTTCAAGAGTAGAATTAACCAAAGACATTATAACTGCAATTGATGCCATTGTAGATAAATACGGAGAAATAAAAGACAATGCTTCTCCTGCCCTTTCTGGAATTCGCAAGAACATGAACCTGGTTCGCGGAAAAGTGAATCAAAGTTTTGGTGTAGCTCTAACTCAGTACAATAGTTTAGGATATTTGGACGACATCAAAGAAAGCTTTGTGCAAAACCGTAGAGTTTTGGCAGTTCTAGCGATGTATCGTCGTAAAGTAAAAGGTTCTATTTTAGGAAGCTCAAAAACTGGAAGCATTGCTTATATCGAACCTGAAGCTACTTTGAAATATTCGAGAGAATTAGCCAACTTAGAATACGAAGAGAAAGAAGAAATTACAAGAATTTTAAAAAATCTATCAAACGTAATTCGTCCTTATCTTCTTTTATTAATTGAATATCAAGATTTTTTAAGCGATATTGATGTTGTTGCAGGTAAAGCAAAATATGCTAATCGTATCAATGCAATCTTGCCAACAATTACAGAAGAAAGAAGATTATTCTTTAGAGAAGCATATCATCCTATTTTATATTTAAACAACAAACAGAAAAAAGAAGTTACGCATCCGCAAACCATTGAGTTAAAACAAGAAAACAGAATTATTGTAATTTCTGGACCAAATGCTGGAGGAAAAACCATTTCATTAAAAACGGTAGGACTATTACAATTAATGCTTCAATCTGGAATTTTGATTCCAGTTCACGAAAGAAGCGAAACTTTCTTGTTTGACAGAATCTTAACTGATATTGGAGATAATCAATCTATTGAAAATCATTTAAGTACATATAGTTATAGATTAAAAAACATGAATTACTTTTTAAAGAAATGTAATAAAAAAACCATGTTTTTAATCGATGAGTTTGGAACAGGTTCTGATCCTGAACTTGGAGGAGCTTTGGCTGAAATTTTCTTGGAAGAATTTTATCATCGTGAAGCTTTCGGTATTATTACGACGCATTATTCTAATTTAAAAATTCTGGCAAACGAATTGCCTTATGCGACAAATGCCAATATGATGTTCGATGAAAAATCTCTTGAACCCATGTATAAATTAGCTTTGGGTCAAGCAGGAAGTTCTTTTACTTTTGAGGTAGCTCAAAAAAATGGAATTCCGTTTGGATTAATTAATCGTGCGAAAAAGAAAATTGAAGTCGGAAAAGTTCGTTTTGATAAAACCATTGCTACTCTTCAAAAAGAACGTTCGAAGTTGGAAAAAACTTCTTTGAATTTAAAAGAAGAAGAAACTCGTGCTCGTGAAGAAAGTAAAAAGATGGAAAACATCAATACTAGAATCCAACAGAAATTAGAAAGCTATCAGGAATTGTACGACAGTAATCAAAAGATAATTTATATTGGACAAAAAATTGATGATATAGCCGAGAAGTATTTCAACAACAAAAATAAAAAAGAACTAATTGGTGAGTTTTTGAAAATTGTTGAAATTGAAAATTCGAAACGAAAAAAAGCAACTCCAAAAGAAGTCAAAGCAAAAGTTGAAAAACAAAAAGAAGTTTTGGCTGAAGTACAAGTGAAAGTTGAGGAAATTCGAAAAGAGAAAAAAGAGAAAAAACTAAAACCTGTTGTCGAAAAACCAAAACCAATCTTAAAAGTTGGTGACCGAGTAAGAATGCTTGACGGAAGATCTGTTGGAAGTATCGATTCGATCGAAAAAAACAAAGCAACTGTCAATTATGGTATTTTTACTTCGAAAGTAAATCTCGATGAACTAGAATTGGTAGAAGCTGTCAAAAAATAATTTTTCTCAGTCCAAAAAACAATAGCTTTTGAGTCTTTAAAAATGGTTAAAAAATATCAAAATTAAAATAAGCCGATTTAAGAAACGATTTTCGTTTTCGCATAAAATCACATCGCTATTTTTCAAAAACTCAATTAAAACAATTTATGTAAGTCGTTTTTAATTAATAGAATTTATCAAATAAGAAAAACAAATAACCAATATCTATAAATAATAAAAAACTTACAAATTATATTTTCGCTAGTTTTGTCATTGCGAGGAACGAAGCAATCACACTAAGTATGGTTGCTCTTCAAATTAACAAAACTTAAAAAAGAAAATATGAAACCAGGATTTGTATATATTATAACAAACAAATATCAAACAGTCGTGTATGTTGGAGTAACATCAAATCTTCCCAAAAGAATCTTAGAACATAAAAACAAAAAATATCCTAAATCATTTTCAGCAAAATACAATCTCAACATTCTAGTTTACTACGAACAATTTCAATGGATTGAGGATGCAATTGCAAGGGAAAAACAAATAAAGGCGGGATCTAGAGAAGCTAAAAATAATTTAATCCGTTCTATAAATCCAAAATGGGAAGATCTATTTGATGAAATTGAAAATATAATGACTATATAACAATAAAATTGTAATGGAAAAACATCGTGAGATTGCTTCGTACCTCGCAATGACTGCAAAAAACAAAAAAATAGTTCTTTTTGACGGAGTTTGTAACCTGTGCAGTTCTGCTGTACAATTTATTATAAACCATGACAAAAAAGACATTTTCAGATTTGTTTCATTGCAATCAGATTTGGGTGTTTTAATCTGTAAACATTTGGGAATCAGCTTTTCTAAAATGGACAGCATTATTTTGTATGATCCAAAAACAGCTTACTTTTATAAATCTTCAGCGATTATTGAAATTGCTAAAAATTTTGGAGGACTTTGGAAACTGACTCCGATTTTTAGAATTGTACCCATTTTTATCAGCGATAGAATTTATGATTATGTTGCAAAGAACAGATACAATTGGTATGGAAAGAAAGAAAGCTGCATGATTCCAACTCCGGAGTTGAAAGCTAAATTTCTTTAAGAAAAATGACAAATAAAACAGAAAAACCTAATAAAAACAAGAATCCCAAATTCACTTAAATTGGAATTTGGGATTTTTTATATTTAAAAATTTCAGACTCTTATCTGATTAATTTTCTGTATTTAATACGTTTTGGGGTTAAGTCATTACCTAGACGTTTCTTTTTGTTTTCTTCGTATTCAGTAAAACTTCCTTCAAAGAAATAAACTTCAGAATCTCCTTCAAAAGCTAAAATGTGTGTACAAATTCTATCCAAGAACCATCTGTCGTGAGAAATAATTACAGCACAACCAGCAAAATTCTCCAAACCTTCTTCAAGTGCACGAAGTGTATTTACGTCAAGGTCATTCGTAGGCTCATCCAGTAAAAGCACGTTTCCTTCTTCTTTCAATGTCATTGCTAAGTGTAAACGGTTACGTTCTCCACCTGAAAGCATTGAAACTTTTTTGTTTTGCTCTCCACCACCAAAGTTGAAACGTGATAAGTAAGCTCTCGAGTTAACTTGCTTTCCCCCCATCATAATCAATTCCTGACCATCGGCAAAATTCTCCCAGATTGATTTATTCGGATCAATGTTCGCGTGTGACTGATCTACGTAAGCAATTTTTACTGTGTCTCCAACTGAAAATTCCCCGCTGTCAGTAGCTTGCTCTCCCATAATCATTTTGAAAATAGTCGATTTACCAGCACCGTTTGGCCCAATAATTCCAACAATACCAGCTTGTGGCAAAGTAAAATTCAAATTGTCATACAATAATTTATCGCCAAAAGCTTTAGCAACATTTTTAGCTTCAATAACATTTGTTCCTAAACGAGGACCATTTGGAATATAAATCTCTAGTTTCTCATCCAATTGTTTTTGATCTTCATTCAATAATTTGTCGTAGTTCTGTAAACGCGCTTTTTGTTTTGTCTGGCGACCTTTTGCTCCTTGACGAACCCACTCCAACTCACGCTCTAAAGTTTTTCTACGTTTAGAAGCCACTTTTTCTTCTTGAGCCAAACGGTTTGATTTTTGATCCAACCAAGAAGAATAATTTCCTTTCCATGGAATACCTTCTCCTCTATCCAACTCAAGAATCCAGCCTGCCACATTATCTAAGAAATAACGGTCGTGCGTTACAGCAATTACAGTTCCTGAATATTGCGCTAAGTGCTGCTCTAACCATAAAACCGACTCAGCATCAAGGTGGTTGGTAGGCTCATCTAGTAACAATACATCTGGCTGTTGCAATAGCAAACGGCATAAAGCTACACGACGACGCTCTCCTCCTGAAAGGTTTTTAATTGGCGTATCACCTTCAGGCGTACGCAATGCATCCATTGCGATTTCTAATTTAGTATCGATTTCCCAAGCACCAAGAGCATCAATTTTATCTTGCAATGCTGCTTGACGGTCCATCAATTTATCCATTTTATCTGGATCTGAGTAATTTTCTTCAAGACCAAACAAATCATTAATTTGATTGTACTCTTCTAAAACTGCCATCGTTTCTGCAGCTCCTTCACGAACAATTTCGATAACTGTTTTAGAATCATCAAGAATTGGCTCTTGCTCCAAGTATCCAACCGTATAGCCTGGTTGAAAAACTACATCTCCCTGATAATTTTTATCAACTCCTGCAATAATTTTTAAAAGTGAAGATTTTCCAGAACCGTTAAGTCCTAAAATACCAATCTTAGCACCATAAAAGAAACTAAGGTAAATATTCTTAAGAACTGGTTTGTCTGCTCCTTGATAGGTTTTACTCAATTTCTGCATTGAGAAAATTACTTTCTTATCGTCTGACATATTATGTTATTATTTTTTGTTTATTGTTTTTTGTTTATTGTTTATTGTTGAATCACTTGAATTTAAGCCCCTTGAACTCACAATTTCTTAAATAATTCATCATTGCTCCTATCTTATTTTTTTCTATTTGAGCCATTTCATTTAATTTCAAGTGCTGCTCTTCTGAAATCAATTTTTTATCAAAAGCTCTGTAAGATTGTGATTTTACTTCTCCTGCTGAACCCTTTGCAATACTTAAAAATTGTAAAAATTCTCTGTTCCCATTTCTTTCAAAACCTTCTGCTATATTATCCATTATTGATCCTGAACTTCGATCGATTTGGTCTTTGAGTGAATAATTTGTTTTTAAAATTGTAGTCTGAATCAATAATTCGACATATTGGCATAATTCTCTGGCTTTTTGCCAAATTTCTAAATCTTCAAACCTATTTATTTTTGCCATAACAACAAACTATAAACTATAAATTACAAAACACTTTAAACTCTTCCTTTTAAAGCATTGAACACCCAGGCATTTGCAAAAAAACCAACTCCAACAGCAGCAAATCCCCAGCCTGAAACATCACTGTACCTAAAGATTCCAAGACCTATAAGCAACAATCCCATAAGCACCATTATTAAAGTAGCCCATCCTAAAATGGTATTTTTATTCATTCCCATAGTTTTATAAATATTTTAATGCAAGATTTTTAGAAAGGCAAATATCGTGAATTTTAACGGCTTAATTAAAAATTTTATACAGCATTTCTTTTAACAAATCAGATTGAGGTAAAGCATTAGCTCCCACACCTTTACTCTTAACATCAATATCACGTAAAGCACCAACAATTTGACTTACTTTTCGCATTGGATAATTTTTTACAGCCAAATCATACTCTTTTAAGAAATACGGATTAACTCCGAGCGCTGTTGCCACATTTTTAGCGCTTTTATCTTTTAACCCATGATATTTTAAAAGCTGAACAAAAAAACCAAATACCAAACCAGTCGTCATAACCAAAGGATATTCTTTTGGATTGTGAGCAAAATTTTCTGCTATCTTATACGCTTTCAACTGATTGCGTTCTCCAATTGCTTTTCTGAGTTCAAAAACATTGTAATCTTTACTAAAACCAATATTTTCTTCAATATGTTCCGCCGTAATCATGGTTCCTTGAGGTAAAATAATCTGCAGTTTTTCAAGCTCGTTATTAATTTTACTCAAATCTGTACCTAAAAACTCAACCAACATGGCATTAGCTTTAGGATCAATAGTATATTTTTTTCCAGCCAAAACACGTTTGATCCAATCTCCTACTTGATTTTCGTATAGTTTTTTACTCTCGTAAACAACACCTTTCTGAGCTAATAATTTGGTAACCTTTTTACGTTTATCAAGTGTTTTATATTTATAGCAAAAAACCAAAACGGTTGTTTGCATAGGATTATCTACATAAGATTCAATTTTATCAATTGTTCTGGATAAATCCTGCGCTTCTTTCACTATAACAACTTGACGTTCAGCCATCATAGGATAGCGCTTGGCCGTTGAAATAATATCATCTACAGAAACATCTCTTCCGTATAAAACTGTCTGATTAAAACCTTTCTCTTCTTCAGCTAATACATTCTGTTCAATGTATTCAGACAATTTATCTATATAATAAGGCTCTTCGCCCATTAAAAAATAAATCGGTTTTATATCTCCGGCTTTTATATCATTAACAATTTTTACTACTTCGTCCATTCAATCTTTTGTTTCACGTTTAAAGTTTCAAGTTCTGCTTCAAAACTTGAAACTTTAAACTTGAAACCTGAAACTATTTTTTATTTTTGCTTTATGCTTAAACTAAATTTCCCAGCTTACACTTTCCGATTCAAAAATAGCGAAAATAAAGTGTCTATTTTTGATGAAATCAGGAAAAAATTTATAATTCTCACGCCAGAAGAATGGGTTCGTCAACATGTAGTTCATTTTTTGATGCATGAAAAAAAATATCCAAAATCACTTATTAACGTAGAGAAAGTTTTAACTGTCAACGGATTACGAAAACGATACGATGTAGTAGTATTTAACTCAGATGGCTCTATACATATATTAGTAGAGTGTAAAGCACCTGAAGTTAAAATCTCGCAGGCAACTTTTGATCAAATTGCCCGTTACAATATGACAATGCAGGCACGGTTTTTGAATGTCACAAACGGACTGAACCACTTTTATTGTCAAATGGATTTTGAAAACGAACGATATGAGTTTTTAAGAAACCTTCCTGACTATAAAGAAAACCATTAACAAAGAATAAATAATTAAGTACTTTTGGATAAAATAGCAGTTGTCATTTTAAATTGGAACGGAGTAAAATTGCTGGAGCAATTTTTACCATCTGTTATTCAGTTTTCAGAAGGAGCAACAATTTACGTTGCTGATAATGACTCTACGGATAACTCTGTAGAATTCGTCCAACAAAATTTCCCTACGGTTAAAATTGTAAAAAACACAGGCAATCATGGTTTTGCAAAAGGCTATAATGATGCCCTACAACATATAGATGCAGAAATTTACGCTTTAGTAAATTCAGATATCGAAGTTACCCAGAACTGGCTTAAACCCATTCTTGAAACTTTCGAAAAAGAAAAACAAACCGCCATTATTCAGCCAAAAATTCTTGATTTTAAGAATAAGGAATATTTTGAATATGCTGGAGCTGCGGGTGGTTTTATTGATAAATATGGTTTTCCTTTCTGCAGAGGAAGAGTATTTGAAACCATCGAAAAAGATAACGGACAATATGATGATAACATTGAATTGTTCTGGGCTTCTGGCGCTTGCTTCTTTATAAGAAAAAAAGTCTATCACGAATTAGGAGGTTTTGACGAAAGCTTCTTTGCACATCAAGAAGAAATAGATTTATGCTGGAGAGCTGCAAATGAAGGACATATTATAAAATACAATTCTCAATCTGTTGTTTACCATGTTGGTGGTGCAACACTACAACAAGGGAATCCTAAGAAAACGTATTTGAATTTTAGAAATTCATTATTAATGATGGTCAAAAATCTGCCAAAAAGAGGATTATTCTGGGTGATATTCTTCCGTATGGTTTTAGATGGTATTGCTGGCATCCGTTTTCTTACACAAGGCAAGTTTGCCCATACTTTTGCCATTTTAAAAGCACATTTTTCATTTTATTGCTTATCTTTAAAATATCTCGGGAAACGAAAAGATTTTCAAATTCAGCAATACTATATGGTAAAAAGTGTCGTTTTCCTTTACTATATAAGAAAATTGGCCTTATTTAAAGAAATCTTTAACAGTATTCAAAATATTAAAAACTAAATTTGTAATTCAAGTCTAATTAAAATTAAATTTATGAGAAAAATAGTTATCGCACTATCAGTATTAATGGCTCTAACATCATGTGTTTCTAAAAAGAAATATGCTGAGTTGGAAGCTAAAAACAAAGAAACTCAAGATTTGTTAAACTCATGTACTGTAAAATTAAATACGTGCTTAGAAGAAAAAGCTGGATTAGCTGCTACAGCTGAAAGCTACAAACAACATAATCAAGATTTAATCAATAGTTCTAAAGATTTAACTATCTTAACTACTAAAGGTGCTGAAAACCTTGAAAAATCTCTTGAAAGTTTAAAAGAAAAAGATTTGAAAATCTCTAGACTTCAAGATGCTTTAACTAAAAAAGACAGTGTAACTTTAGCATTAGTTACAAGCTTGAAAGGCGCTGTAGGTATCAATGATCCAGACATCGAAATCAATGTTGAAAAAGGAGTTGTATTTATCTCTATCGCTGATAAATTATTATTCAAAAGCGGAAGCTACGACGTAAGTGATAAAGCTAAATCTGTATTAGCTAAAGTTGCTAAAGTTGTAAACGACAAACCTGATTTTGAGTGTATGGTTGAAGGACACACAGATGACGTTCCTTACAAAAGCAACGGAATTATCTTAGACAACTGGGATTTAAGTGTTAAACGTTCTACTTCTATCGTTCGTGTATTAACAAACGACCTTGGAGTTAACCCAGCTAAATTAATTGCTGCTGGTAGAAGCTCTTACGTACCATTAGTTGCTAATGATTCTGCTGAGAACAAAGCTCGTAACAGAAGAACTCGTATCGTAGTTATGCCAAAAATCGATCAATTCTATGATATGATTGAAAAAGAGATGAAAAAACAAGCGAAATAATTCTTGTTTTACATACTATAAAAACAGAAAAAGCAGGTCGTTTGACCTGCTTTTTGCTTTTGTATTCTTATTTTTTTTAACGCAAATTAAGAATAACATTATTTTTAAGTAACTAACTAAATTTTAACATAATAAAGTTACTCATTATTTTTTGCATTTTACGCTTTTAGTGTATTTTTTTACAAAATATCAATATCACCCTTACCTTCTCTTACTATAATTGGCTCATGTTCAGAAAGATCTATAATTGTTGACCCCACATTATCTCCATAGCCACCATCTATTACCATATCAACCAAATGCTGCCATTTTTCAAAAATCAATTCTGGATCTGTAGTGTATTCTATTACATCATCATCATCTCGAATAGAAGTCGAAACTACAGGATTTCCTAACTGGCGAACAATTTCTAAAATAATATTATTATCAGGAACACGAATACCAACAGTGGTTTTCTTTTTAAACTCTTTTGGCAAATTATTATTTCCTGGCAAAATGAAAGTATAAGGCCCAGGTAGTGCCCTTTTTAATATCTTAAACGTAGATGTATCGATCTGGCGTACATAATCTGACAGATTACTTAAGTCGTGACAGATAAAAGAGAAATTGGCTTTCTCTAACTTTACTCCCTTTATTTTTGCAATTTTTTCTAATGCACGCGAATTGGTAATATCACAACCTAAACCATAAACAGTATCTGTTGGATAAATTACCAAACCTCCATTCTGAAGCACTTTTACAACTTTTGCAATTGCAGCTTCACTAGGTTTATCTGGGTATATTTTTATAAATTCTGCCATGATTTTTTAGTTTATTTTGTTTCAAGTTTCAGGTTTCAGGTTTCAGATTGCTTCTTATAACGTGAAACCTGAAACTTGAAACATATTTTTTTATCCTACGACATCTAATTTAGCAAATCTTAACAACAATTTCTTGATTCCGCCCACTTCAAATTTAATTTCTGCTTTTCTGTCTGCTCCAACACCTTCAAGATTAATCACTTCACCTTTCCCAAAACGTTCATGCATAACGACATTTCCAACAGTCAGTTTACTGTCAAATAAATTCGAATTCCCATTACTTGGCGCATTTCCAGAAACTGGTTTAAGTTTTCTGATATTTAAATCAGGCTTTGGACTATTGTCTGTAATATGCTTTGGAGGAGTTCCGCCAACAGGTTTGTTTAATCTTAATTTTGACTTGTCTACATCGCCAAAAATATCACCATCAATTGGAGATTTATAGCGATAATTGGTTTCTGCAGGTGTTAAATATTCTAAATACTGATCTTCAATTTCTTCAATAAAACGAGATGGTTCACTATCTGTTAGTTTTCCCCAACGGTAACGAGACTGAGCATAAGTCAAATAAGCCTGATGTTCTGCACGAGTTAACGCTACATAAAATAATCGACGCTCTTCTTCTAGCTCACTTCTTGTACTCATACTCATGGCACTCGGAAACAAATCTTCTTCCATTCCCACCACAAATACGTGCGGAAACTCCAATCCTTTTGCTAAGTGAATAGTCATCAAAGCAACACGATCTTCATCATTCGTATCTTTATCCAAATCTGTTGCCAGAGCTACATCTTCCATAAATTCAGAAAGCGCACCTCTTGCTCCGTCAATTTCTCTCTGTCCTTCAGTAAAATCTTTAATACCGTTTAAAAGCTCTTCGATATTCTGAATCTTTGCCATTCCTTCAGGAGTTGCATCTTTCTTTAATTCCTGAACCAAACCAGTTTTCTTTGCAACGTGATCTGTCAAATAAAAAGCATCCTGATTTTGATCAATAACCTGAAAACTCTGAATCATTGTCACAAAATCTTTCAGCTTATTTTTAGTACCAGCATTCAGCTTCAAATCGATTTTATCGATATTGACCATTACTTCCCAAATCGAACGTTTGTAATGATTTGCCGCAATCGTTAGTTTTTCAACCGTTGTATCTCCAATTCCACGAGCTGGATAATTGATCACACGAATCAAAGCTTCTTCATCTTTTGGATTCAGAACCAAACGCAAATAGCATAAAACGTCTTTAATCTCTTTACGCTGATAGAATGACAATCCGCCATAAATTCTATACGGAATATCACGTTTTCTCAACGCGTCCTCCATAGCACGCGACTGCGCGTTGGTTCTATATAAAATCGCAAAAGCCCCATTATGAAGCTGATTCTGCATTTTCTGTTCAAAAATCGTGCTTGCTACAAAACGGCCTTCTTCGGCATCTGTCAAACTTCGGTGCACTTTTATTCTCGGACCAAACTCATTGGCCGTCCAAACTACTTTATCCAGCTTGGTTTTATTATGCTCCATAACCGTATTTGCCGCTTCCACAATATTACGTGTCGAGCGGTAATTCTGCTCTAAACGATACATTACTACCCCTTCATAATCTTTCTGGAAATTCAAAATGTTATTGATATTCGCTCCACGGAAAGCATAAATACTCTGCGCATCATCTCCAACCACACAAATATTCTGAAATTTATCAGACAAAGCCCTAACAATCAAATACTGAGAATGGTTCGTATCTTGGTACTCATCAACCAGAATGTAGCGGAAACGATTTTGATATTTTGCCAAAACCTCTGGAAAACGAGTCAATAATTCGTTGGTTTTCAACAACAAATCATCAAAATCCATTGCTCCGGCTTTAAAACAGCGCTCCACATATTGCTGATAGATTTCTCCCAATCTAGGCTTTTTGGCCATTGCATCGGCCTCCTGCAATTCAGGATTATTAAAGTACGCTTTTACCGTAATCAAGCTATTCTTATAACTTGATATACGTCCTAAAACCTGTTTTGGTTTATAAATATCACGATCCAGCTGCATTTCTTTGATAATCGAAGAAATTAGACGCGCCGAATCCTGAGAATCGTAAATGGTAAAATTGGAAGGATATCCTAAAAGTTCAGATTCTGCACGAAGAATACGAGCAAATATCGAGTGAAAAGTTCCCATCCAAAGATTCTTAGCTTCAGAGGCTCCTACAATATCCGAAATTCTATGCTTCATTTCTCTTGCCGCTTTATTGGTAAAAGTCAGCGACAAAATATTAAATGCATCAATTCCCTGATGCATCAAATAAGCAATTCTAATCGTCAAAACACGGGTCTTTCCCGAACCTGCACCAGCAATAATAATCATTGGCCCGTCTTTTTGTAAAACAGGCGCTCTCTGCGCTTCGTTGAGCTGGTCAATATATTTCTGCATGTAATTTATCTCCTTTTAGGCAAAAATAAGAATTTAAAGAGAAAGTTCCTAAGATACTGAGACGCTAAGGTTCTAAGTTTTTTTTTGAAGCCAAGCAATTGGCATTTTATTAAACATGGTTTCCCGCTTTCGGCTATATCTCTCCGCTCCGCTACGAGGATACCGCCTCAATCGGGGCTAAATTCAAACATTCTTTTTGAGAAGTTAAGCTACTAAGTTTCTGAGATTCTAAGTTTTTTTCACTCAAAAGAGAGAAAACACAGAATCTCAGCATCTTAGAACCTTAGTAACTTACTTAAAAAACACATCATAAGCAAAACGAATCAGTGTTCCTACAACCACAATTAAAAAGAAAATTCTAATAAATCCGTTGCCTTTATTGATTGCTAGTTTTGCGCCAAGCCAACCTCCTAGTCCGTTGCTGATTGCCATTGGAATTGCGATTGCCCAAATAATTTTCCCTTTAATGATAAACAAGCAAATCGAACCAAAATTGGTTGCTAGATTTACCATTTTAGCATTCGCGGAAGCGTGAAGAAAATCGAAACCTAGAAGCGCTATAAAAGCAACTACAAAGAAACTTCCTGTTCCGGGACCGATAAAACCATCATAGAATCCAACAATTATGCTAATGACAACTGCATACATAATTTGAGTTGCAGCAGAATGATCTTTTGCAACATGCTGTCCGAAATTTTTCTTGGCATAAGTATATACAAACAGCAAAGATAAAACCACCAATAAAAGCGGTTTCATAAAATCGTTGCTTACAAGAGTTAAAATCGTAGATCCCAAAAATGCTGACGGAACTGCCAAACACATCATAATAATCAAGAGTTTCCACTGAATTACTACTTTCTTCAAATATTGAAAAGCGGCAAAAGCGGTTCCGCTAAAAGCTGGAATTTTTAAAGTTCCAACTACTGTAGAAACTGGAAGATTTGGTAGTAAAATCAATCCCATTGGTGTCTGGATTAATCCGCCGCCGCCAACAATTGCATCAATAAAACCAGCAGCAAAAGCCGCTAAACAAAGAAAAAGTATTATGTATGAATCCATTAAGAATATATTTCGGTCTCAGTAAAAAACAAGTTGCAAAAGTACAGCTTCCTTTTTGTTTATTCCCATAAATTTAAAGTTGATTTTTGATCAAAAAGTATATTTTTGCTTAAAAATTATTTAAATGGATTTCAACAAAATAATAGAACTTGCGAGTTATACTTTACCAGCCTTAGTTACAGGAGTTGTAGCGTATCGTTTCTTTGAGCTACACATTAAAAACAACGATAGAAAACGTGCTTTTTTACTAAACAAACAAGCTCATAAAGAATCTCTTCCTGTACGTTTACAAGCATACGAGCGTATGACTTTGTTCTTAGAACGTATTAATTTGACCAAATTGTTAATTAGAATTGCTCCTATTTCGCAAAACAAAAATGATTACGAAAATTACTTAATTGACCTAATCGAGCAGGAATTTGAACACAATCTGACACAGCAGATTTATATGTCTGAAGAATGTTGGACAATCATTACAACTGCAAAAAATGCAACAATCCAAATGATTCGTAAAGCGGCTATGAGCGACAAAGTAGAAAATGCAGATAAACTTCGCGAAGTAATCTTAAATGATTTGTTAGAAAAACAATCGCCTAGTAATGCTGCTTTAAGTTTTATTAAAAGTGAAGTTGCAGAACTTTGGTATTAAATATTATGGCAGATTTTAGATTTAGAACATCCAATCTAAAATCTAAAATCTGCAATCTAAAATCTTAAATCAATATCTTATTATCGCTCATAACTTCCGATTTATTCTGAGCATATTCATAACCTTGCTTCCACCATTCTTTCATTACCTCTTTATTAAAAATCAAAGCATTATCGGTTAATTTTATGGGAGTGTAATATAAATTTAATTTTACATTCTTATTATTTGCCATAAGTTTTCCTATAGCGATATCATGTTTTTCTACTTGATCTAAAGCAATTCGGAACAAATCGATCATTAATGAGAATGGATTCTTTCCAATTACTGTTTTTGTTGTATTCACTTCCGTTTCAAGTACAATTACGTCTATTTCAGTAGCTCCTCTGTTGATTGCTTCACGAATTGGAACCAAGCTTGAAAATCCACCATCGCCATATTCGCAGTTGTTCTTTTCAACCAAACTCATAAAAGGAACATAATTGCTGGATATCCAAGACCATTCGCAAAATTCCTCGTATGTACAGTCTTTTACCGATTTATATTCAGATTCGTTTTTGGTAAAATTGGTAACCGTAACAATAACATCGGTTTTTAGCTTTTTGAGTTTATTAAAATCTGAAAGAGAAAAATTATTCTGAATATACTTTTTCAATCCTTTACTTTCTCCAAAAGTTCTCTTCCCTTTAAAAAACTGACGCAATACATTAAAGTGATTTATAGTTACAATATCAACTCCATCTTTCGTCTTTACCACAAACGGACAAATATTAAAAATGCTCGACATGGTAACATTGGTATAAACAGAATGGATTTTTTTGATATGACCTAGAGCTAAATGCGGAATCAATAAACTTCCTGTAGAAGTTCCTAAAAACAAGTCATATTCGTGTTTTTTTTCTTCTATCAAATATTGGGCAACACCGCCAGCAAATGCGCCTTTACTGCCACCACCTGAAATAACCAATGCTCTCATAAATTGTAATGTAGGTTTTGTTTTTTTGGGATACTTTTTTAAGACTTAATAAGAGGAAAGAAGCAAGAAGAAAGATATTCTGAGATATTGACTCTTGGTTCTTGCTTCTTTTATCTATCTACTCTAATATTTACTCTTTCAACAAACGATTCAATTGGAACTGTTCATCGGGTGTCAAATTAGGCAAAATTCTATTAAAAGAAGCACGCATTTCAGGATTTTTTAACAGAAGTCTTATTGTATCTCTTCCAAATTTCGAAAATTGCCACATGTGATGTGTTGTAGCTCCAACCAAATTACTCAAAACCTGATCGTTAATAATTTTAAAAGCAATCAATTTTTCTAGCGCATTTTGTCGTGTTGTAGCTTCGTATTTTGTTGAGGAAAATGCAATCAGTTCGTTTACTAAAGCGTCTTGCTCGTTAGTATAGTTTGGCGTTGACAAAGCAAGAGAAAGCCATAAAGTCCTTAGATTATAATCGTTGAAGCCAATCCAGTTTTTAGATTTATCCAGATATTCTGTTCTATGGTTAGGGAAATTTCTCCAAAGCCAATAAAGCGCTATTTCTTGCGTCTGATATGATTTATCATCCAAAAGCGTTTCGTAATTTGCTCTAAACTCTTCTGGAATCTGTGTTAAAGAACCAGCCAGATTCTGGCGTACTTTTATATTATTGGTTTGCAATGCTAAAAGCAAAAGAGCTTTTTTGTCTTCATACTTTTCATTTTCCAATTGATCAACAACAGCTTCTTTTACCGATTGATACACATCTGATTCTAAAGTACTTTTTAAAACATCCGCCTTTTCGGATAATGGCGTTTTTTTCAATTTATCGATTTCCAATCGTTTTTGAATCGTTTTGTTTTTGCTCAATAATGCATTTGCAGTCGGTGTATCAAAAGCTGTAGATTCCAACCAAGTTTTCTGAAATTTCTCCAAATCAAAATCAGAAACTTTTTTAATTTCATCGAAGAAATTCTGTGTGTTTACGGTTTGATAAGCATATTTATTCAGATAACTTTTTATTGCTTTTTTGAATGCTTTATCGCCAATTGATTCGTGCAAAACAAACAATGCCCAAGCTCCTTTTTCATAAAATGTAAGCGAACTCGCTTTTGCATTTAAAACTGGAATCGTATCCGTACGAGATGCAAATTTAATCTGCTGTGCCGTATCGTATAATTTCGAATAAAAATAATCTTCTCCATAAATGTCTTTTTCCGCCAATAATGCAAAATAGGTTGCAAATCCTTCTTGTAGCCAATGATGCGTACTGCTTTCGGCGGTAATAAGATCTCCAAACCAATGATGTGCCAACTCATGCGCGTCTACATTGGTATAATTTCGGTCACAAAAACCAATTGAATCTACTACATAGCGGGTTGCAAAAAGAGTCGAAGTTGTATTTTCCATTCCAGCATACAAAAAGTCTCTTACCGGAATCTGTCTGTTTATTTTCCATGGATATTTTACACCAATTTCTTTCTCAAGGAAGTCAAAAATGCGTTTCGAATATCGATAAGTTGGCTCAAAACGATCTGCATCTTTGGGTTCGTAATAATATTCTAACGGAACTCTGCTTTTAGATTTAAATTCTTTTTTATCAAATTTCCCAATAGCCAGCATCAATAAATACGAACTCATCGGTTTTTCCATTTCAAACTGCCAGTGATTTAAGCTTCCGTTTACTATTTTTTCTTTTAAAACTCCATTAGAAACTACCTGATAATCCTTATCGAAAGAAATTCCTAAGTTGAAAATCAGTTTTTCATTTACATCATCAAAACTCGGAAACCAATTGCTAGTGTATCTTCCTTGCCCCTGTGTCCAGATTTGCACTTCGTCATTGCCCATGTCAACAAAATACAGCGCTTGCTTTGGTTTTGCTGTATAATTGAATGTCAAATGATTTTGTCCTTTTTTAAAAGGAAAAACCAATTTTAGTTCTTTGCTAGTATTGATAAACATGATTTCATTTTCATTGATTTTTACATTCGAAAATTCCATGTTTTTAGCGTCAAGCAAAATCGTATCAGTTTCTTTCAATACCTCAAATTGAAAATCAACAGTTCCAGAAATTAGTTTGTCTTTTGGACTTACAGACAATTGTCCTGAAACCGATTTAAAGTCAACATGTTGTGTTTGCTGCGCAAATAGAAAACTGGTGAATAATAAAAGAATGTATTTCATTGAAACGAATGTTAAAGGCAAATTCCCAAAGTTACAAAGGTTTCCTTTACAAATAGAACGAATTTTGTAAGTTTACCATATAAAACAACCAAATCGTGTTTACACCCCAAAAAGCCTTATTTAACTGGAGCAGCGGAAAAGATTCTGCTCTTGCCTTATATAAAACATTACAAAATAATGATTTTCAAATTGAATGTTTGCTGACCAGCGTAAACCAGCAATATCAACGCATTTCTATGCACGGAATTCGTGTTGAATTATTAGAAGAGCAAGCTGAAAGCATCGGAATTCCACTAAAAATTCTAGAAGTGCCCGAAATGCCAACAATGGAAGTTTACGAAAAAGTGATGACTGAAACTTTAACTGAAATAAAGCAAAATGGTATAACGCATTCTATTTTTGGAGATATTTTTCTGGAAGATTTACGTCAATACCGTGAAAACCAATTGGCAAAGATTGGACTAACCGGCGTTTTCCCTATTTGGAAAATCCCAACTCAAGATTTAATTCAAGAATTTATTTCATTGGGTTTCAAAACCATTGTGGTTTGTGTCAACGAAAAGTATTTGGATAAAAGTTTTGTCGGCAGAATAATCGATCAGGATTTTATAAATGATTTACCAGAAAATGTTGATGTTTGCGGTGAAAACGGTGAATTTCACACCTTTACTTTTGATGGTCCAATATTTTCCAAACCTATTAATTTTGAAATTGGCGAAATTGTTTATAGAAAATATGAAAAGCCCAAAAAACAAGATTCATCAAATACAGCCTGCGATACAAATGATGAAACTGCCTTCGATTTTGGATTCTGGTATTGTGATTTAATTAAAAAATAAATGAAATTTTTCTTTAAATTAGTTTTACTAATCCTAGTTTCGTTTTCTCTTCAAAGCTGTTTAGTCAGCAGATGCGAGAGACCTCAAATAACAGGATATATTTATGATGCCGAAACAAAACTGCCTATTGCAAATTGTAAAGTTGGAGAAGTTTTAAGTCAGTCAAACGGTTATTTTTCATTAAAAGAAAAACGGTATCACCAATTTACCTTTTTGGGTTTTGAAGCGCCAACTTTGGCTGTAAATGAAATCGTTGAAAAAGAAAATTATGTATCTCAAAACATACAATTCATGCAGCCGTTTGGCGGTGGAATGAAAAAAGGGGCTTTTCATAATGCAGATACTATTTATATCAAGAAAAACATTTTAAAAACAAACTGATTATGGATTTAAAAGAAAATGATGAAGTAAAAAAAGTAGTTTTCTTTTTGAAAGAAATTGGAATTGATATTATCGAAAAAGAGCTTGGAGATACTTTTTTACCTGGATTGGACTTAGGTCCTGACTGCATTTATATCGATTATAATAAATTATTATATCCTGGCGATATTTTGCATGAAGCTGGGCATCTCGCTGTAACGGTTCCAGCGGAAAGAAAATTAGTTGGTACAGCGGAAATTCCCCAAGACTGGCCAACTCAAGGCGACGAAATTGCGACGCTTTTATGGTCTTACGCAGCGCTGCATCATTTACAGCTTTCACCTGAATTTGTATTTCATCCACATGGTTATAAAGGCAATTCTGAGTGGTTTATTTCAAATTTTACTTCAGGAAATTATATGGGTTTGCCTCTTTTAGAATGGATGGGATTATGTCTAGGAAACGAAAAAGCCGAAAAAGAACAAAAAATGCCTTTTCCAGCTATGCAAAAATGGATTCGAGATTAATATTAAGTCGATTGATCAACCAACGTTTTCAAGAACCATTTGTTCTCTTTTAATTCAAAGACATAATCAATATAAATTCCGTTATCAAGTCCGCGCTGTTCAAGAGTGGCTTTGTTTTTCTTTACTAATAATGTGCGTTTTAAATACTTCTCATCAGCTTTATTATTAAGATGAAGAACTTTATATCCTTCTTTTGCCATTGTATAATCTGATAATTCAAAATCGTCATTGTTCGCTTTGTATTTTAGAGGAAAAATAACTCTGCTGATTTGAAATTTAGTATCTGAATTGAACTTCTTAAAAAATTCATTAAAATCTTCTGAAGTCGCTTTTGAGGTTTGAGCCAGAGTCACTGAGCTTAACCCTAAAAGGAACATTATAAAAAAGCATTTTTTCATTATTCATTATACATTTTAAGCAAGTTGGTAACCGTATTCCAGTTTCGAATTGTTGCTGTTACATTTAATTTTTTTTCAATATATTTTTGGTCAAAACGGGTTTTTCCGGCACCAATATCATATTTTATAAAAATTCTATTTTCATCAATGCTGGCTTCATCTGGTTTGAACTGGCTAATTTTCAAATCGTTTATATTTTCTTTTTTCAATGTCGTTGAAACGAAAGCCACATAGAGTTTTTTCGTATCGATATCCTTTTCTTTCAAGAAGGGATTATTGGCAAAACACGATTCCAAGTTTTCTTTGGTAATCATCACGACAGGAACTTCGTGACCAAAAACTTTAAAGATTTCCTGTTTGATCATAAAACCAACTTTCGAAGCATCTTCTTCACTATCCACAAAAACATTCCCAGATTGCAGATAGGTTCTTATATTTTGAAAACCAAGATTCTCCAGCATTGCTTTCAAAGCTTCCATTTTCATCATATTATGCCCAGAAACATTGATTCCGCGTAAAAGCGCTAAATGTGTTTTCATTTTTTCTATTTTTTTTCAAAGATAAAAAACACTATTCATCTTCTTCACTGATTTCAATGCCAAACTTTACTAAAAAGTCGTTAAACTTTTGTTTATATTTTCTTTGCGTCTCTTCTACAATTTCATCCGCTTCTTCGTTGGTTTCTACTGCATTGAGATTAAATTCTTCTTTTACCCATTCACGAAATTCTTCTTTATTTTCGCTTTCTTCATAATATTCTTCGTCTTGATAAAAATAAGCTTTATCAAAATCAACAGAAATTTCGGTGTCCAAAGTCAGAAGCTGAATTAATTTTTGAGTGCTTTCTGCTACGACGTGAACTCCGCCTTCATCTCCAAAAACAACTATAGGGCAATTGTTCAAATCATTATCGATAATCCAATACGCATAAGAGCTCCCTGAACCGTTTGCACCTGCAAATTCGATAAAACTATTATAAAATTCTTCCTCTTCAGACCATGTTTTTATACCCGTTTTTTCTTCCGTTATAGTTAGTCCAAAACATTCCGAATACGTTTCTACTCCATACTCCTGTTCAAATTCATACAGTTTTACCAAATCTTCTGGTAGTTTGTAATTACCAAATTGAGAAGCATATTCTTCCAATGAAAATCTATTACTATAACCGGCATATTCTGTTTCATCTTCTTCGTCATCCTCCTCAACAACTTCAGCCGTCAATATTTCAAAAGTTTTCATGACAGCATTTTTTACGCAGAAAAATTCAATTCCTGGAGCGTTTTCGTCATTCATCCATTGGTATTTCGGATCTCCATTTTCATCTAGATATTCCAAAATAATCATGATTTCTTGATCTTCATGACACCATAAAGCACGCATTCTGATATTAAAACCATTCGAAATTTCTTCTGAAATCTGACTGTATTTCTTCCCTTCATAATCAAAAGGAATAAACAAACAAGTTGCTCCCGAGATATGTCTAACGATTTTTCCGTTTTCTTTTAGCTCTTCGGTTTCAGACAAAACTTCGACCATATTAATAAACTGATTTCGGAAATCAGCATACATGTACTTTTCTTTTTTATCGTAATCTAAGATTGAAAGTCCTTCTTTAAAAACATCTAAATAATTATTGCCTAATATTTCTTCGTTATAATCTGAAATTTCAATAAAAGAATCTTCAACAATATCAGACAGTTTATGGGTTGAAGGCAGATAGTTCTCAACGGTTATGATAGATCCGTCAGTATCTTGTACACTACTGCAAATTAGAATATCAGGTCTATTGGCACTGATAACTGCCTGAACATCTGTAAAACGTTCAAAATGAAACAGCATATCGTCGCTATAAATAAGCCATGCTGTAAGGTCACCTTTTACAAAAAGTTCTCCGTGATTGTATTCGCCAGCAAGTGTGTCGCATTGCAGGCCTCCGCCTAAATAATAAACACTTCCGAACAAATTAATATTGACTGTTGTGGTTTTTCCTAAAACGATCAAAGCAGGAGAATTATCAGTATCGTATGAGCTGATAAGCTTTGAAACTGTTAGATTTCCTTTAAAAATAAAACCTAAAATAAAAATATCAGGATGTTCTTCGGTACTGAAATCCATCTCAAATAAATCCATTTCAACATCATTCTCTGCTAACAGAAATATTGGATTTTCTTCGTAATCAGGAAAACGCCAAGTATCTTCAAAAACATTATAGACTTTATTATTGTTGAAATCGGTAAGATCTCCGATGATCTTATGCGCTTCGTGTCGGTTAATTACTTTAAAAGTAATTCCAGAAAATACCATTGTTTCAAAAGGAACTTTTTCTTCTTTAATCATAATTTGAGGCTTATAATTTAAATGTTTTAACAAATCTAATAATTATCTTTTTTTATTAAAATAATACTGATTGTAAAAGAAAAACTCCGTCAAAAAACGGAGCTTCAAAAAATCTGAATTAGTAAGCATTCAAAAAATTATTCCTTTTTATCATATACTAGCCTTGGACCATCGCATATAGTCCACGTTCCATACAATTTTCCGAAACTATTAATGATATATAAGTTTTCTTTTTTCTTAGAAGTGCAAGATGCCACTATATCGCTCTCTGCAGTATAACTTAGTTCAAACTGAGTTTGATCTGTCGTTTTCACTACAGAATACGTTCCTGAAATGGTTGTAATTTTACCATCTTTCTTTCTTGTTTTAGAGAATGTATTATTAGAATTAAAAGTATACGATTCCTCCCATTCTAAAATATATACCGAATTTGCTGCGGGATTACTGTTGCCCATTGCTGTAAGGATCCATTTTCCGTGATAGCTTTCGGTTGGTTTATTTTCATTGTCATCATTAGAACAAGAAACAAGCGAAATAAACAATACTATTAAAAGTCCAATTTTCTTCATTTTTATAGTTTTTAATGGTTAATTATTATTAAGATTTTACTTTCTTAAAATGGTTGCGTCTTCAATTTACAATTTTACGATAAGTTAACATTCAAGCACTTGAAAACAACAAATCATTTTCAAAATTCCCAATTAAAATCTATCTTCGCTTTCTAAAGATAAATGAACCAAGAAGCAAGAAATATTGAATATATTTTGTCTTTTTTCTTTCTTCTCGGTTCTTTTATCCTTGACTATATCAAAATCTAAATCTTCGAATGTCTAATAATCTTTTTGAAACTCCAATTGAATACTTAAAAGGTGTTGGTCCAAGCCGTGGTCAGCTGCTTCGCAAGGAATTGGGCATTCATAAATATGGAGATTTAGTCAATCTTTTTCCGAATCGATATATTGACAGAACGCGCTATTACAAGATTAATGAATTGCAGAATACGGGTTCTGAAGTTCAGATAATTGGTAAAATAATCAACATTAAAACGGTTGAATTTGCTAAAAACAAAAAGCGACTTGTAGCCAGTTTTGTTGATGAAACGGGACAAATTGATTTGAACTGGTTTCAAGGACATAAATGGATCCGCGAAAGTTTAAAACTCAATGAACCTTTGGTAATTTTTGGAAAATGTTCGCTGTATGGAAGCCAGTTTAGTATGGCGCATCCCGAAATTGAATTATTAAGCGAACACGAAAGAAGTTTGCGTTCCGCCATGCAGCCTGTTTACCCTTCAACAGAAGCTTTGGCCAACAAAGGCATTTCTAACCGAACGATTAATAAATTAATGGAACAGCTTTTCTTAGAAACACAAGCGTTGTTTACAGAAACTTTTCCGCCATTTTTAATCGAAGAACTGAAGCTGATTCCGAAACGTGCCGCATTATTCAATATTCATTTTCCGAAAAGCGCTGCCATTTTAGCGAAAGCGCAATTCAGACTAAAGTTTGAAGAACTGTTCTTTATTCAGTTGCAGTTAATCACTAAAAACCTTATTCGAAAACATAAAATAAAAGGGCATCCATTTGATAAAGTGGGCGAACTTTTTAATGAATTTTACAAAAACCATCTTCCTTTTGATTTAACGAATGCTCAAAAAAGAGTAATTAAAGAAATCAGAACCGATATGGGAAGCAATGCTCAAATGAATCGTCTTCTTCAAGGTGATGTGGGTTCTGGAAAAACAATTGTGGCTTTTATGAGCATGCTTTTGGCTATTGATAATGGCTTTCAAGCTTGTTTAATGGCGCCAACAGAAATCTTGGCCAATCAGCATTTTCTAGGTTTATCTGAATTTGCTAAAACCTTAAATATCAACATTCGGATATTAACGGGTTCTACTAAAACTTCTGAAAGAAAAATTATTCACGAAGAATTGGAAAGCGGAGAACTTAAAATTTTGATCGGAACTCACGCTTTACTGGAAGATAAAGTGCAGTTTCAGAATTTAGGTTTGGCTGTAATTGATGAACAGCATCGTTTTGGTGTAGAGCAAAGATCAAAATTGTGGAAGAAAAATGATATTCCGCCACACGTTTTAGTGATGACCGCCACTCCTATTCCGAGAACTTTGGCTATGAGCTTATACGGTGATTTGGATATTTCTGTTATTGATGAATTGCCTCCTGGAAGGAAACCAATTCAAACTGTGCATCGTTATGATACCAATCGTTTGAAGGTATGGAAATTCCTTCGTGATGAAATTGCAAAAGGTAGACAGATTTATATAGTTTATCCGTTGATTCAAGAATCGGAAAAAATGGATTATAAGGATTTAATGGACGGTTACGAAAGTATTTCTCGTGATTTTCCGCTTCCGCAATATTCTATTTCTATTCTTCATGGAAAAATGAAACCTGCAGATAAAGATTCCGAAATGAAGCGTTTCTCTGAAGGAAAAACTAATATCATGGTTGCCACAACTGTAATTGAAGTTGGTGTAAACGTGCCAAATGCCAGTGTAATGATTATAGAAAGTGCCGAAAGATTTGGACTTTCGCAACTGCATCAGCTGCGCGGACGTGTGGGTCGTGGCGCCGAACAAAGTTATTGTATTTTAATGACGGGGCATAAATTAAGCTCCGACAGCAAAACCAGAATGGAAACCATGGTTCAGACCAATGATGGTTTCGAAATTGCCGAGGTTGACCTTAAACTACGTGGTCCAGGCGACTTAATGGGAACACAGCAAAGCGGTGTTTTAAACCTGCAAATTGCAGATATTGTAAAAGACAGGGAAATTTTATCTCTAGCAAGAAATTACGCTATGAAAATCTTAAAAGAAGATTCGGCTCTACAAAAACCTGAGCATGCCATTTTAAGAAACATCTTCATAGAGTTGACTAAGAAAAAGAATATTTGGAATTATATTAGTTAAGGTGCAAAGGTACAGAGATACAAAGGCTCAAAGGTTTTGAAGGTTCTAGTTTAAACTTTGAACCTTTACTCCTTTGAGCCTTTGAACCTAAAATAAAAAAACTCCATTGCGTCCTTAATTTTATCATTCAGGTGATTTAGTTTTGCTGGGGGACAAATTTAAAGGGGATGAATATTTTTCCGGACACAATGAAGTATAGAGTCAATTATTTCTTTTTCACATCATTCTTTTTTTCAAAAATACCGCTGAACAAACCTTTGCTAATTTTGTTTTTATCATCTTTTCCAGTTGCAATCAAATGATCGATATATTCCATATAAGTCTTCTTTCTTTCTTCTAGAAAACCTACCAAATACTCTTCAGATGCGTGCATACCGCTAGTTTCTTCAATCTGCAAAAGTTTCTTGTACAAAGGTTCGATAAATTTTACAATAATCTCATTCGGAACCGATTTTCTGGTGCCAAAATAACCTACAATCTCACCATCTGTATCGGCAATGATTTTAAAATCGGTTACAACCCAGTAATAACGCCCAGTTTTGGCCATGTTCTTTATAATAACATGAATATTTTCGCTGGATTTAATACTGTCCCATAAAAATTTAAAAATAACCTTAGGCATATCCGGATGGCGAACTATATTGTGAGGCTGGCCGACAAGCTCAAATTCATCATAACCAGAAACATCTATAAAGTCTTCATTAGCATATAAAATGGTTCCTTTTTTATCAGTTTTACTTAGCAGTACTTTATTCTTATTCCAATCCACTTCTCTATCAGAAGGTGTCGGACGGTGCAATCTGGTATCCATAACTTTTACATTTAAATTAATTTACAATTCAATAAGTATAAAATGAATCCTTTAAACCATTTTTAATTTGACTCGATCTCCAAGACAAGGAGAATATTTCTGATTTTGCGAAAAACTGTTTCCAGTTCATTTTCCAGCCATTCAGGAATCTCATTATTAACCGCAAGATTAAGCTGGCGAATATCATTCATAATCTGAATTAGCTTTTTATACTGAAAATCAAGATCGTAAACATGTGAACTAGTTTGGTAATTTTTAAAAATCTCTTTTACCTCTCTTTCAAAATCAGATTGGACTTTAATTTTTTCAATCGAATCTAATGTTATGCTTTCATTCAAAAAATCTTCAATTATTTTTTTAAGATTATGCAGCGTAGGGACTGCAGTTGGTAAATCATACTTAAACATACAATTGGTTTAAAAAATATTAGTTTTGTTTTTGGGGGCTTGGTCTAAATTCTAACTCTTGCTGTTTGTCGATTTCACATGGATATCATTGACTAGATCATCAATTTTTTTAGCACTTTCTCTCATCATTTCAAGATAAGTAAGCAATTTATCATTATCTGTATGCCCTTTTGAGACATCAATAAGCTTTAAAACTGAATTGACAGGTAATTTCAAATCTAAAGTTGTTCTATGAATAAAATCATTATAGTCTTTTGTAGCCGACATTGAGCTGTACTTTGCAGAAGCCAATTTCATGTTTTCCAATTCATATTCGTCTGAAATTTTTGAGATGTGATTCTCGCTGTGCTCTTTAAAGTAATACGCCCAATAGCCGTTCATAAAAAATACTACAGCTGCCAAAACGGTATGGATGATCAAAGTTTCAAGATCAAAATTTACTTGAGAGAAATAAACCTGAAGGCCGTTTGCATCATTATAAATGTAATTTTGAAGATAAGCTAGTCCCGCGTGGTGCAGTACAACCAGCAAAGTAAGCGGAATTTGAAGTTTCCAGTTCTGATAAATAATCAAAATCGTACTGGCAATAAATACAGTAAAATGCATTTCGAACATTCCGTGCATTTGATAAATGTACTGTGCCATAAAAATAGCCAGAACAATAGATAGGACATACTGGTAAAATTTAGAATTTTTCATAAAAAATTTTGCCGAGTAGTACAAAAGAAGATTCAGCGTTCCAACGCCAACACCAATTTCAAAAGTATCGTATTTAAAAGACAGTCCGATACCCAAAAGAAAATATACTGCAAGTACATAATTGATAATTGTATCTGATTTTTGTGTCATTGTAGACATAAAACTGTGCAGATAATCTTGTTCGTTTAAGCTAGCTTTTGCTTTCATAGGTTAATAGATTTTGGTTTTTGGAAAATAGTTATTTAGTACATTTTGGTAATGAACATCCGTAAGCTCTTAGAGCTAAAGCATTAAAAGAAGGATTATCTTTTCTGCTAAGGAGAGAATCGATCGCCATTTGAGCATAATTACTTGAAGCATCCGTACAATATCTTGTTTTATTGTAATTGCCTCGATAGTACAAATTATGCGACTGATCTAGTAAAACTGCCTGAGGTGTTGAAATAACACCACAATTTTTAGCTATTGATTCATCAAAATAAACAGGAATTTTAGCGTCAAACTTTTGCTGAATTTCATCAATAGTAAAATTTTTCTGTTTGTTTAACACTACAATTTTAAAATTTATCTGATCTCCATACTTTTTTATCAAACTGCTAACATGTGGCACATTAAACCGCGAACAAGGACATTCGGGATTAAAAAAATGTATAAAAATAGGTTTATTATCAAATGCGCAACATGGGCCAAGTTCTACTTGAGATCCCATCGCAATAGCGTGATAATTTTTTGGAATAGGTGTTGGAAGACTGTATTTAAACTCGTTCTGCCAAAACAGATAACCAATTGAAAGAAGTAAAAATGTAAACCATAAACCTAGAAGTAATTTTTTCTTCATAAATTATTTTTTTTTATTATTCAACAACAAAAGAATAAACACTTGTTAACATAATTATTCATTATATATAACCAAACCCAAAAAAAACAACTTCTACATAGGGATTTTAACATAAATAACAAACACAACCGTTAGCTTTTATGCAAAATCTTTTCATTTTGTTTAACATATCAATGATACGAATAAAATCGATAAAGCGCAAAAAAAATCAGACAAATTGCTTAAAATTTTCTCTCTTCATAGAGAGAGTCTGCATTTGCGCAATATCGAAAACGGACTTCCTATTCAAGTTTTTTTATTTTCTATAGAAAAAATTAATATTCAATTAAACCTTTTCTCCAGCATGTAGTCTAAATGCCAACCTTTGTACATACAAATGTTAAATAAAAGCTAACAGCTTTCGATTTCATAGCAAAAAGTTAAATTTGTAAGCTTGCTAAAAACACAAAACCTAAAATCTATATTCACCTCAATTTTATGAAAGTAAAACATCTCATTTACACCCTTTTAATTATTACAATTGGAGGCTTCATTACCTATAGAATTATTTCTAACAAGGGTAAAAACGACGACTCTAAAAAATTTAACGATAAGAAATCTCCAACAACTGTTAACGGACTTGTAATAAAAACAGCAACTTTTGACAATAATTTAGCATTATCTGGATCTATTGAAGCAAATGAACAAGTCGAAATTCATAGTGAGGTTTCTGGAATTGTGGAAGGCATATTCTTTAACGAAGGTACAAACGTAACAAAAGGGCAAGTACTTTTAAAAGTAAATGATATTGAACTAAAAGCACAGTTAAGACAAGCTGTAACTAGAGAAGATTTAGCTGCCGAAAATGCAAGAAGAGCAAAATTACTGCTACAAAAAGAAGCCATTAGCCAGGAAGAAGCAGATGTGGCAAAAGCCGACCTTGCTTCTGCTCAAGCGCAAAGCCAATTAATTAGAGCTCAAATTTCTAAAACATCAGTAAGAGCGCCGTTTTCTGGAAAAATTGGTTTACGCAACATTTCTCCAGGAACTTACATCACTCCTACTGTTTTGGTAGCAAAACTGGTAAACACCAGCAAATTAAAAATTACTTTTTCGATTCCAGAAAAATACGCATCAGAAGTAAAATCGGGATCGGTAATCGATTTTAAGGTTTCTGGATCAGACAAAACTTATAATGCAAAAATCTATGCTATAGAACCAGAAGTTGCCGTTGCAACACGTACACTTCAGATTCGTGCACTTGCTGATAATAATGATGGAAAACTTTTTCCTGGAACTTTTGCAGACGTCAAACTACCTTTAAATATTATTAAAGATGCGATAGTTGTTCCTTCTCAGGCAATTATTCCAATTCAAGACGGTAAAAAAGTTTTTATCGCTAATAACGGACAGGCAAAAGAAGTGATGGTTGATGCAACAACAAGAACAGATTCTTCTATTCTAATTTTATCAGGATTAAAACCAGGAGACACTTTAATTACAAGTGGTGTTATGTCTTTAAAAGATGAAGCTCCGATTAAAGTTAAAGTAAAATAATTCAAAGTTATGAGTTTTGGGTTATGAATTATGAGTTTTAAAAACTCTTAGTTCTAAAATCTGAAGTCTAAAATCTAAAATTACAAATGAGTTTATCAACTACAAGTATTAGAAGACCTGTTTTAACAATAGTACTGAATCTATTAATTATCTTATTCGGTTTTATTGGTTATACTTTTCTAGGCGTTAGAGAATTTCCCTCTATTGACCCTGCTCAGGTATCCATTCGTACTAATTATACAGGTGCCAATGCCGATATTATTGAATCGCAAATTACAGAACCTCTTGAAAAAGCAGTAAATGCAATTGACGGAATTAGAAATATTACTTCATCTAGTAACCAAGGAAGCAGTAATATCACTATAGAATTTAATCTTGACAAAGACTTAGAAGAAGCAGCAAATGACGTTCGTGACAAAGTTTCGCAAGCCATTAGAAGCTTACCGCAAGATATTGACGCTGCTCCAGTTGTATCTAAAGCCGATGCAGATAGTGAGGCGATTATTTCGATGACTGTTCAAAGTGACACTAGAAGTTCATTAGAATTGAGTGATTACGCAGAGAACGTTATTTCGCAAAGATTAGAAACAATTCCTGGCGTAAGTGCTGTTCAGATCTGGGGACAAAAACGTTACGCAATGCGTTTATGGATTGATCCAGCAAAACTTTCTGCTTATGGATGTACAGTTTCAGATGTTCGTACGGCATTAAACTCACAAAATGTCGAATTGCCTTCTGGAAAACTTACAGGAGACAATACTGAATTAACAGTAAAAACAGTTGGAAATCTTTCTAAACCAGAAGAATTCAACAATATTATTATTCGTACAGATGGTGATAAAATTGTTCGTTTAAGTGATATCGGAGGAGCAGAATTAGGACCAGAAAACTTAGAAACAAAATTAAGTCAATCTGGACTTCCGTTAATTGGTCTTGCTATCGTTCCGATGCCTGGAGCAAATTATTTAGATATTTCAGCTGAGTTTTATAAAAAATATGAAGCTTTAAAGAAAGACCTTCCAAAAGACATTAAACTTAATATTGCACTTGATAATACCATTTTCGTAAAGAAATCAGTACTTGAAGTGGCTGAAACTTTAGGAATTTCAATCATTCTGGTTATCATTATTATTTATCTGTTTTTTAGAGACTGGGCTATTGCTTTCAGACCTTTAATTGATATTCCGGTTTCTTTGATTGCTACTTTCTTTATTATGTGGCTTTTTGGATTCTCTATCAACGTTTTAACCTTATTAGCTATCGTACTGGCAACAGGTCTTGTAGTTGATGATGGAATTGTGGTAACAGAAAATATCTTCAAAAAAGTTGAAGAAGGCATGACGCCTATTGAAGCTGCAATTAAGGGTTCTAATGAGATCTTTTATGCCGTAATTTCGATTTCAGTAACATTGGCTGCAGTATTCTTGCCTGTAATTTTCTTAGAAGGTTTCGTTGGACGACTCTTTAGGGAATTTGGGGTAGTAATTGGAGCTGCAGTATTAATTTCTGCCTTTGTATCATTGACATTAACTCCTATGTTAAATGCTTATTTAATGAAAGGCGGCGAGCAGAAAAAATCGAAGTTTTACATTAAAACTGAGCCTTTCTTTGAAAAAATGAATAGCAGTTATGCCGAAGCGCTGACAAATTTTATGGATAGAAAATGGATCAGTTTCCCTATCCTTATTGCTTGTTTTGGATTAATTTATTTATTCTTCACTATTCTTCCAAAAGAAACCGCTCCTTATGATGACCGAAGCGCTGTAACCATGCGTATGACGACTCCTGAAGGTTCTTCCTATGAATATACCGATAAATTTATGCAGGAGATTTCAAGACTAATAGATGACTCTATTCCAGAGAAAAAAGTTAGTTTGGTTATTACTTCGCCAGGATTCAGTTCAAACTCTGTAAACAGCGGATTGGTGCGACTTACTCTAAAAGATGTTGACGAAAGAAAAAAATCTCAGAAAGAGATTGCTGACGAATTAACTAAATGGACAAAACAATATCCAAATGCTAAAACTTCTGTAACACAGCAGCCAACAATTGCCGTAAACAGACGTGGCGGTCTGCCAATTCAATATATTATTCAGGCACCTAATTTTGATAAACTGAGAGAAAAAATTCCTCTTTTTATGAATGAAGTTGGAAAAAGTGATGTGTTTTCTACAACAGACGTAAACCTGAAATTTAATAAACCTGAAATTAATGTTAGTATTGACCGTGCAAAGGCAGAAAGTTTAGGAATTTCTATTCTTGATATTGCACAGACTTTACAGCTTTCTTTAAGTGGTCAGCGTTTTGGCTATTTCATTAAAAACGGAAAACAATATCAGGTAATTGGACAGTTTGACCAAAAAGACAGATCGAAACCTTTGGATTTGACTTCTATGTTTGTAAAAAACAAAAATGGAGAATTGATTCAGATGGATAACGTTGTAAGCGTTTACGAACAAAGTAATCCACCGCAATTGTATCACAATAACAGATATATGTCTGCGACCGTATCTGCTGGTTTAGCACCTGGAAAAAGCTTAGGAGAAGGTATCGAAGAAATGGACCGAATTAAGGCTAAAGTTTTAGATGAAAGTTTCACTACAGATTTAGCTGGAGAATCAAGAGATTTCGTAGAAAGTAGTTCTAATACTTCTTTTGCTTTCGGATTGGCTTTACTATTGATCTTCTTAATTCTAGCAGCGCAATTTGAAAGTTTCATTGATCCGTTTATCATCATTCTAACGGTTCCGATGGCTGTTGCGGGAGCATTATTCTCATTGTGGCTATTCAACCAAACTTGGAATATTTTCAGCCAGATTGGTACCGTAATGCTGATTGGTCTGGTAACCAAAAACGGTATTTTGATTGTAGAATTTGCCAATCAGTTGCGAGAACAGGGCAAACCTAAACTAGAAGCTATTTTAGAAGCTTCAGAAGCGCGTTTACGCCCAATTTTAATGACGAGTTTAGCCATTGCTTTAGGAGCGCTTCCAATTGCAATGTCACTTGGTGCTGCATCAACAAGTAGAATTGGTATGGGAGTTGTAATTGTAGGAGGAACTATATTTTCATTAGCATTAACGCTTTTTGTAATTCCTGCAATATATTTTATGTGGTCAAGAGCAAGAAAACATTATCCAGAATTTGATCATATCGAAGAATACGAGAGAGAAAGCATTAAATAGAAACCAGAACATAATGTTTGGTTAAAGAAAACGAATATGAATATCAAAAAAATATACTGTACAGTACTTATCCTGCTTTTTTGTGCAATTCAGACAAAAGCACAGGAAGTCCTTACTATTGAACAAGCTATGAGCATAGCTTTGGAGAATAATTTTGAGATTAAAATTGCTAAAAACAATTCCAAAATAAACGAAACAAATGTTACTATTGGAAATGCAGGAATGCTGCCTACAGCAACGGCAAATATTACTGACAACAACAGCATCACAAATTCTACACAAGTAAGACAAGACGGAACATCTACTTCCTTAGATAATGCCAAAAATAACAGTTTAACTTATGGCGTAAGTTTAGGTTGGACTGTTTTTGACGGAATGAAAATGTTTGCTAAACTGGATCAGTTAAAGGAGCTTCAAAAATTAGGCGATGCAGAACTTAAAAGAACTATTTTACTTAAAATTGCTCAAGTAAATTCTGCTTATTACGATTTAGTTTTACAACAGCAGCAGTTGGCTGCATTAGATACAACAATCGTAATTTCGAATCAGCGTTTAACTTTGGCTAAAAACCGTTTCAGTATTGGAAAAGCTTCAAAATTGGAGGTTTTAAACGCACAGGTCGATTTAAACTCAGATCAAGTGGCTTTGTTAAGACAAAAGGAATCTTATGCTAATGGCAAAATTTTATTGAACCAATATTTAGCGCGTGATCCAAAAATTGATTTCAAGGTTACAGACGAAGTAAAAGTGGACAATAAATTGGTGTTGGCTGATTTAATGGATTTAGCCCAAAAACAAAATCCAGGTCTAGAGACGCAAATTATCAATAAACGCATAGCCGAATTACAATTGAAACAGGTAAAAGCAGACCGCTACCCTACTTTAAGACTTACTTCGGGATATAATTTCTCTGAAAGCCAATCTAGTTTAGGTTTTACCAGTGAGACTTCTTCAAGAGGTTTAAATTATGGTTTTAATGCTTCTATGAACATATTTGATGGTTTCAATCAGCATCGAAATGAAAAAGTAGCCAAACTGCAGATTGAAAATTCGCAGATTGCCATAGAACAGCAAAACACGATTCTAAATACACAATTAAGCACCGCTTTTCAAACGTATTTAACCAATCTAGAGCTAATTGATTTAGAAGAAAACAATGAGGCTATCGCTAGACAGAATTTAGAAATCACACTAGACAAATTTAAAATTGGAACCATCACAACACTTGATTTTAGAACTGCTCAGCTAAATTATGTTAATGCAAAAGTACGTTACAGCAACGCACAGTACGAAGCAAAACTATCTGAAATCGCTCTAAAAGAATTAGCAGGAAATATTAATTTTTAATTCACTTACCTGTAAATAATTTCAACACATAGAAACATAGTCTTAGAACTTTAAAAAAAGGCGTTTCACTTACTTTAAAAAACATAGCTATATGTATTTATGTAAGTGAAACGCCTTTAATCGTTAGTCGAATTATGTTTCCATTTGTTGAAATATTTTTTTCCATTTTACGTTCAAAAGGTGATTTTTACTTTAAATTTGTTTCAAAACACGCTTCAATGATCACATACAATACCAAAGACTGGTTTACGTTTATTTTTCATTTTCATAAATCGGATACTGTTCGAAAACTGTTTACGATTATGATTGCAATTGGAATCTACGCAACCATAGTATGTTATCTCGAACTTCAATATTTTAAAGTAACCAAAAACGATTACATCCACAACATTCCAATGATGCACGGAATGCTTGGATTCGTTATTTCGCTTTTGCTTGTTTTTAGAACCAATACAGCTTATGACAGATGGTGGGAAGGACGCAAACTTTGGGGCGGACTAGTAAATAATAGCCGTAATCTAGCCATAAAACTTTCTGCGATTTTAAAAGATGAAAATGACAGAAAGTTTTTTAGAAAATTCATTCCCATGTATGCTGATATTCTGAATCAACACTTAAAAGATGAAGATACCAGCAAACAGCTTTTTGAAGATGTTGATTTGGAAATTGACCATCATAAACACAAACCAAATCAGTTAAAAAGAATCATGTATCATAAAATCAATGATTTGTATGATGCAGGAAAAATAACGGGAGAGCAGCTCATTACTTTAAATGATGAATTAGTTGCTTTTACAGATATCTGTGGCGCTTGCGAACGTATCAAAAATACGCCTATTCCCTACTCTTACAGCGCTTTTATAAAGAAATTCATCTTCTTTTACACCATGACGCTTCCGTTTGGATATTCTGTAAGTTTAGGTTATCTGGTAGCTCCTGTAGTGGTTTTCATATTTTATGTGTTGGCTAGCTTAGAGCTAATTGCCGAAGAAATTGAAGATCCGTTTGGAAATGACGAGAATGATCTTCCAACAAGAAAAATATCCGAAAACATCAAAAAACATGTGGAAGAACTGATTTAACAAAACGTTAAATCTGCCGTTTATATTTTTATTTTCATTAAATTTAGAGTCTTCACCAAAAAATAAATTTAATGAACAATCAACGATTTTTAGTCAATCCGCTTCAATTATCGCAAGAGAAATCATTAAAAACTCTTGTAGAAAACAGAACTATTTACAATCTTAATAATTGCGAATTAAATCTATTTGAAACTTACGAATCGACACATAAAGTTCCTTTGAAATTTAATGATTTGGTGGTCACCAGCATGCTGAGAGGCAAGAAAATAATGCATCTTTTTGATGATCCTGAATTTGTTTATCTTCCTGGCGAAACAGTTATTGTGCCATCAAATGTAGAAATGAAAATTGATTTTCCTGAAGCTTCAAAAAACAATCCTACACAATGTTTAGCATTGGCTATTGATCAGGATAAAATTGCAGAGATTCTAAACTTCCTAAACGAACAATATCCGAAGGAAGGAACCAATATGTACTGGCAGCTAAATTACCAGAACTATTTCTTTTACAATAATGTAGAAATGGCTGCAACAATCAATAAACTCATAAAGGAATGCATGAGCACATCGATTACTAAAGATATTTTTGCCGATTTGACTTTAAAAGAATTATTAATCAGAATTATTCAGACCCAAACAGTTAAATCTATTGACGAAGGAAAATTTTTAGATGCCAATAATCCAATAAAAGAAGTCACAGAATACATCAAAAAAAATCTGAAAGAAGATATCAGCTTAAAATCATTGAGTGAAAAAGCGTGTATGAGCACCACTTCTTTCTATCGTTTCTTTAAGCGTGAACTCGGAATGAGTCCGATTGAATATATTTTGAATGAGAAAATAAAATGCGCCAAAAATCTTTTGAAAAATCCAACATTGCAGATCAATGAAGTTTGTTATTTGGCTGGCTTTGAAGATGCCAATTACTTTATCAGATTATTTAAAAAACACGAGGGAATTACACCGAAACAGTATCAGTTACTTTATATCAATTAAGATACTAAGGTTCTAAGATGCTAAGATTCTAAGTTTTTCAACTTGAAACCTGAAACCTGAAACAAAAAACTCATTCAATCCTTGTAACCGGCTCTAGATTCAACTCCTCTTCTGGCGTGAAAATGCGGTATTCTATTTGAAAAGTCTTTTTTAGCGGAGTTTCTAATGAAAAACCTCCTACACCAAATGCATCAATTACTGTTAGCGTAAAATGAGCATGTTTCCAATATTCAAATAAATCTTTGTCGACCCAAAATTCGGTATGTTCAACAGTTCCTATGCAAACATCTCCAGTTCGCTGATAATAACCGCCTTTTTCAAAACATTGGGGTTGAGTGCCCTCACAGCATCCGCCAGCTTGATAAAACATTAGGTCGCCGTGTTTTTCCTTTAAAACTTTTATCAGTTCAATTGCTTTTTCAGTTGCATCAATTCGTTTAATCATCGCTTTCAAAATTAAAAAAAGCAGCAAATTCAATTAAGAATTTACTGCTTCAACATAAACCACCTATTTATGATTGTGCTATATCCAGCACTATTCTACCTTCTATTTCACCTTTTTTCATTTTGTCAAAAACATTGTTAATGTCTTCCAGTTTTGTAGGCGTTACAGTAGCTTTGACTTTTCCATCAACGGCAAATTCAATTGCTTCTTTCATATCTTTTCGAGTTCCGACAATAGAACCCCTAATGGTGATTCTATTTAAAACAGTATCGAAAATAGACAAATCAAAATTGCCTGGAGGAAGTCCGTTTAATGCCATTGTACCTTTTCTTCTCAATGTTTCAAGACCTTGCTTGAAAGCAATTGGAGAAACTGCGGTAACCAACGCCCCATGCATTCCACCGACTTCTTTCTTTAAGAATTCTCCAGGATTTTGATTTTTTGCATTCACCACCAAATCGGCGCCTAATTTTTTTGCCAGTTCCAATTTATCATCTCCAATATCAATTGCGGCCACATTCATTCCCATAGCTTTTGCATATTGTACAGCAACATGCCCTAAACCTCCAATTCCAGAAATTGCTACCCATTCGCCAGGTTTCACCTCAGTTTCTTTTAACCCTTTGTAAACTGTAACGCCAGCACATAAAATCGGAGCCATTTCGATAAAATTCACGTTAGAAGGTAAAATTCCAACATATCTGGCATCTGCAATTACATATTCTGCAAATCCGCCATCTACGCTGTAACCTCCATTCTGCTGGCTTTCGCATAAGGTTTCCCAACCCGTAATGCAATGATCACAACCACCACATGCACTATACAGCCAAGGCACACCAACAGCGTCTCCCTCTTTTACATTTTTTACTTCTGGTCCTACTGCAACAACATATCCGACAGCTTCATGTCCTGGAATTAATGGCATTTTAGGTTTAACCGGCCAATCGCCTTCTACAGCATGTAAATCGGTGTGACACACTCCGCTTGCAATTACTTTTACAAGAATTTCATTTCTACCTGGGCGTTTTACTTCGACTTCTTCAATTTTCAGAAGAGAACCAAATTCTCTAACGACCGCAGCTTTCATTGTTTTTGGAAGCATAATTCTATGATTTTAAGAGAATAGAAAACTTATGGCTTTCTATTCTCAAGTTTATATTCTCTTTAGAAGAATCCCAATTTCTTTTTATCGTAAGAAATCAGCATGTTTTTGGTTTGGCGATACTGACTCAGCATCATTTTATGGTTTTCACGACCAATTCCAGATTGTTTGTAGCCTCCAAACGGAGCGCCAGCAGGATAAGAATGATATTGATTAATCCAAACACGACCTGACTGAATTGCTCTAGGAACCTGATAAATTTCATGAGCATCGCGTGTCCAAACTCCAGCGCCTAAACCATACATGGTATCATTGGCAATTTCGATCGCTTCTTCGGTAGTTTTGAAAGTGGTAACCGCTAAAACAGGCCCGAAAATCTCTTCTTGGAAAATTCTCATTTTGTTGTGACCTTTAAACAGTGTTGGTTTAATATAATAACCACCTTCTAAATCTCCGCCCAATTTATTTTCATCACCTCCAGTCAGCAATTCTGCACCTTCTTCTTTTCCTAGTTTGATATAGGACATGATTTTTTCTTTCTGAACAATCGAAGTCTGAGCGCCAATCATAGTTGATTTATCTAACGGATTTCCAACAATAATGGCCTCGGTTCTTTCAATTACTTTTTTGATAAACTTGTCGTAAATATCTTCGTGAATTAATAATCTAGAAGGACAAGTACATATTTCGCCTTGATTTAAAGCGAATAATACCGCACCTTCTACAGCTTTGTCAAAGAAATCATCGTCATGATCTGCTACTGAAGGGAAGAAAATATTTGGAGATTTTCCGCCCAATTCTAATGTTACCGGAATAATATTTTCTGTGGCATATTGCATCACCAAACGCCCTGTCGTAGTAGAACCTGTAAATGCAGCTTTAGACACTTTTTTATTGGTTACTAACGGACGTCCTAATTCGGCTCCAAATCCGTTTACAATATTTAAAACACCTGGAGGAAGAATATCGCCAATTAATTCCATTAAAACCATTATAGAAATTGGCGTGCTTTCTGCTGGTTTCAAGACAATTGTATTTCCAGCCGCAAGAGCTGGAGCAATTTTCCAGACTGCCATTAAAATTGGGAAATTCCACGGAATAATCTGAGCCACAACACCAAGAGGTTCGCTCAAAGCGATTGAAACCGTCTGTGAATCTAGTTCAGAAATCGCACTTTCTTCTGCGCGAATTACACCGGCAAAGTATCTAAAGTGATCAATAGCTAACGGAATATCTGCCGCAAGTGTTTCGCGGATTGGTTTTCCGTTGTCTACCGTTTCAACTGCTGCAATATATTCTAAATTGTCTTCAATTTTTTGTGCAATCTTATTTAGTAAAATGCTTCTTTCAGTTACAGAAGTTTTTCCCCACGTTTTAAATGCTTCATAAGCAGTATCAACAGCCAATTCTAAGTCTTCTTTACCAGAATGCGCTGCTTTTGTAAATACTTTTCCATCAATAGGAGAAACTACATCAAAGTATTCTCCTGTAATTGGCGCTACAAATTTTCCACCTATATAGTTATCGTATTTTGCCTTAAATTCAGGTCTTTTTACTGCGGTACTCATAATATTCTTTTTTGATTTACTCCAAATTTAGTTTCATAAAAAGAAAAAGAATAGCATTATTCATTCATCTTGTAGCACAAAAATTACACATTCAGTTTTTTTAATCTTTTATACTAATCATTTATCAAAATTTTAATCTAAAATTTGCTAAATAATTAGTAGGCAGCATTTTTCGGTCAATTAAAAACAACTAGAAAAAACTACTCAATTTTTTCCTACTCCAACGCGCAATCCTTATATTTGTAACCTCATACAAAGAATTAAAGAACTACAATGAAAATATCTTACAACTGGTTAAAACAATTTATTAAAACAGATTGGACATCTGAGCAGACTTCTGAATTACTAACAGATTTAGGTTTAGAAGTTGAAGTTGTTGAAAAATACGAATCTATTAAAGGAGGTTTGGCAGGCGTTGTTGTTGGACACGTTTTGACATGCGAAAAACATCCTGATGCTGATAGATTGAAAGTTACTACAGTTAATATTGGTTTAGAAGCTCCCGTACAAATTGTGTGTGGCGCTGCAAACGTGGCTGCAGGACAAAAAGTGCCAGTTGCTACTATTGGAACCGTTTTATACGATAAAGAGGGTGCAGAATTTACCATTAAAAAAGGAAAAATTCGCGGACAGGAAAGTCACGGAATGATCTGTGCTGAAGATGAATTAGGTTTAGGAACTAGCCACGACGGAATTATGGTTTTGGCAGAAGATTTGGTTCCTGGAACTCCTGCTTCTGAAGTTTTCCAAATTGCAAATGATGAGGTTTTCGAAATCGGATTGACGCCAAACCGTGCCGATGCCATGAGCCATTTTGGAACTGCACGTGATTTAAGAGCAGGAATGCTACAACGTGGTGTAAACGTAGAATTGATTACGCCTTCTGTAAGCAATTTCAGAGTGGACATGCGTACGCTGAAAATTGACGTAAATGTTGAAGACAATCATTTAGCTCCGAGATACTGTGGTGTAACTATTTCTGGAATTTCTGTACATGAATCTCCAAGCTGGCTACAAGACCGTTTAAAAGCAATCGGATTAACTCCAAAAAATAATATTGTTGACGTTACGAATTATGTTCTTCATGAATTAGGACAGCCTTTACATGCTTTTGATGCTGCAAAAATCAACGGTAAAATAATTGTAAAGACAGTTGCTGAAGGAACTAAATTTGTTACTCTTGACGATGTTGAAAGAACGCTTCATAAAGAAGACTTAATGATTTGTGACGAAAAAGGTCCATTATGTATTGCTGGAGTTTTCGGAGGTAAAAAATCTGGAGTTACTGAAGGCACAACATCTATTTTCTTAGAAAGTGCTTATTTTGACCCTGTAAGCATTCGTAAAACGGCAAAAAGACATCAATTAAGTACTGACGCTTCTTTTAGATTTGAAAGAGGAATTGACCCAACGATTACAGAATATGCTTTGAAACGTGCAGCACTTCTAATTCAAGAAGTTGCCGGTGGAAAAATCACTTCTGATGTTGTTGAAGTTTATCCTAAAAAAGTGGAAGATTTCTCTGTTTTATTGAATTTCAGCCATGTTTCTAAAATCATCGGACAGGAAATTTCGAAAGATACCATCAAAAAGATTCTTGTTTCTTTAGACATTAAAGTAAACAGTGTTTCTGATACTGGTTTAGGTTTAACAATTCCTGCATACCGTGTAGATGTTCAGCGTGAAATTGACGTAATAGAAGAAATCCTGAGAGTTTACGGATACAACAATATTAACTTCTCTAAGAAATTTAATGCTACTGTAGCCAATTCGCCAAGAACAGAAGATTACAAAGTGCAAAACGTAATTGCTTCTCAATTGAATTCTCAAGGCTTTCACGAAATGATGGCTAATTCATTGACAACTGCGGCTTACGCGAAATTATCTGCTTCATTAAAAGAAGAACACAATGTATCGATGTTGAATCCGTTGAGTAGTGACTTAGCGACACTTCGCCAGTCTTTGTTGTTTTCTGGTTTAGAAGCGGTTTCATACAACATTAATAGAAAAAATTCGGATTTAAAATTATTTGAGTTCGGAAAAACATACCATAAGTATCTAAACGGATACGAAGAGCACAAACACCTTTCTTTATTAGTTTCCGGAAACAGAAACAAGGAAAGCTGGACAAGTCCGCAAAAAACAACAGATTTCTTCTTGTTGAAGGGATATGTAAAGGCGATTTTATCTCGTTTAGGAATTGAAAAAATTTCAAACGCACCTGTTCAATCAGATATTTATTCTGAAGGAACTGCAATTACTTACAATAATGATATTTTGGTTGAAATGGGCGTTATTAAAAAGCCTATTTTAAAGCATTTCGGTATTAAACAAGATGTTTATTACGCTGATTTTAACTGGGATTTGGTTCTAAAAATCATTACAGGAAAAATCAAATACACTGAAATCCCTAAATATCCAGAAGTTCGTAGAGATTTAGCTTTATTAATTGATCAAAGCACAACTTATGAAAGCATCTTCAATTTGGCTAAACAAACGGAAAAAACGCTTTTAAAAGATGTTAATTTATTTGACGTTTATCAAGGAGACAAATTGCCAGAAGGAAAAAAATCGTATGCTTTGAGTTTTACTATTCAAGACAATACGAAAACTTTAACTGACGCTCAAATCGACAAAATCATGTCTAAATTACAGCAGACATTTGAAACGGAACTTGGAGCAAGTTTAAGATAGATTATTTCAAATTCTAAAATATAAAACCCGACAGGTCTAAGATTTGTCGGGTTTATTTTTTGTTTCAAGTTTCAGGTTTCAGGTTTCAGGTTTCAGGTTGATATACTTTGAGTGTAGTTTTACCGCAAAGAGCGCTAAGATTTACGCAAAGATTCGCAAAGGTTTAATCTTAATAATTATCAATTTTTAATTTTTAATTCTTAAGCATATTTCTGATACGCTCTCATCAGCTTTTCATCGTATTTATTGGTTTTATAAGCTGGTCCGTTGTATTTTAGGGCAAACGAAGCCCAATTTTTATTTCGTAGCAATCCGATCAAATTATTCTTCTCAAGAAATCGTCCAAAAGCTTTGAGATGTTCCCCTTCATTCTGATTCATTTTATCTACAAACTCATCAATACTGCTATACCCTATAGAAACTGCATTAAAGCCCATAATTTGAAAAAGTCCCCAAGAAGCTGAACAATTTGCCGCATCAGCTATTTTTTTGTCTGAGCCAAGCTTCTTTGCCTTTTCTAAGCGTACGTATTCGGCTGTTCCACCAACATAATACTTCTTAGTATAATTTTCAAACAAAATATCCTGTGTATTTGCATTAACAAAAGTCTTCGGATCGATATTTCTTTTCTTCAATTCATTCCAAAAAATATGTCCTTCAAATAAAATTTTCGGACGTCCATCAATTAAAAAACCTTTTCCGTTGCTTTCAACTTCGTTAACCGCTTTTACAACTGCGAGTTCTAACTTAAACTGATTCGAAAAGTCGATTAAATCCTGTTCAGATAGCAATTTACTACTTGTCGACAAACCATTTTTGCTTTTTTCTAAAAGCGTCGACCAAGTTTTAAACCCCACTACTCCATCAACCACAAGACTGTTTTTCAACTGAAAATCCTTGATTGCTTTATCTGTTTCTTTTCCGAAATAATCGGAAACAATTACACTGTATTTTAATTTTGCCAAAAGCTCATTTAAGTAATAAACTTCAGGAGATTTTGTACCTGCTTTTATGGTTCTCATTATTTTATGTTTTTGGTTTTACTTGATGTTTGAAGAAATCAAGGAGATCATTTTGTCAAAATAATTGACTTTGTAGAAATCAGAATATTATTGTTCGCAGTACTTTTTGCAATAAAACTGAACAATATAAGGGTCGAGAATTTAGATTTTGATTGCAAAACAATCTAACTAAACTTAGAACTGATAATGGCCGTGATATAATCTCAAAAAAATAATTATTTAAGAAACTACCTTTTGAATGTCTGTTTTTTATCTCAAAACTGGCGATGTAAAATTATATTTTTATAAAATACTACACAACAGTACTTTAACCCGATTTTTTAGATAATTTTACTAAACAAAAAAGGGTATATTTCCCCTTGTCGAAATTTTCTGTTTCAGATAATTTTGTCCTGTAAACAAACTCAAAAAACTGTTAACTAAACATTTAAACCAATTAACAATAAAAAACTATGAAAAATCCACCTGCAAAACCTAGTCAATTGATTACAAAAGAATTTGCCAAACAATTAAATGCAAATTACAACAATAAAAGAGCTTCTCTTAGAGCTGGGATAGAGGAAAAAGAAGATGCTAATGCCATTTGGTATTCTCTAGAAGAATTAGAAAACTACATTCATTATATAAAAACTAATGGCGCAAAAGACGGTTACAATGTTGATGGAATCCGTTTTTATTTTGGAGTTTATCCTGAGGATGAAAAACATGGAGAAAAAGCAGGAATGACTACTTTGTTTCTGGTTCCAACAGGAAAAAAAGCAGAAAATAATACACAAGTACAAGGTTTTGCTTTAATGCAAGAAGCTTCTTCAGACCTACAAGACATTGAACCAATGAATTATGGAAACATTGGAAGACCACCAAGCCTAATTTACTAAAAAAAATATGTTCGAATTTTTAAGATCTTATATCATTTATTTGGCTTTATTGTCAGGAACTATTGGTTTGTTTGCATTACCAAAACTTCCTAGCAATAAAGCTAAATTTTTAGTACTTTTAATCTGGTTTTCTGTTGTAATAGAAATTGTAGGCTATTATTTTACCCAATGGACGGGTTTGCTGAATTTTCACGTTTATAATTTCTACATGTTTGCCAGCCTCTCTGCCTATATTTTACTTTTAAGAGCCCTACTTACTAAAAAAGATCACAGAATTTCGGCTGTTCTTTTTTTAATTCTGTTTATTGTTTCCTTTTTCTTAAATATTTTATATTTCAAAGAAGACATCAACCGTTCTTTTACCTATAGTTTTGCAATTGGTGTATTATTAGTTTTAATATTATCCTGCCTTTACCTGATCGAGATATTCAACTCAGAAAAAATATTGAATTTTAAAAAATCGGTTTTTTTCTGGTACATTCTAGGCATACTCGTTTTTCATGTTCCTTTTACACCTTTTATGCTGGCTATCAATTGGTTTTTAATAAAACAAGACGATTCTGTATTTAGCTTGGTCGTCTTTATTTTAAATTTTCTGGCGCATAGCTGTTTTATAATCGGATTTATATGGAGCGAAAAGAAATACAACTATTAGTTATTTCCCTGGGTATTGTTTTCTTTACCCTAATCGTTATTTTGCTCGTTATTTTCTTCTATTTTTTAAAGAAAAAAAATAAGTTTTTAGTCGAAAAAATGGAAGCTGATTTGTATTTCCAATCCGAATTGGTCAAAACAAGGATTGAGATAAAGGATCAAACTTTATGCGAAATCAGCAAGGAATTACACGATAATATTGGACAGATTATTTCGGTTGCTATTATGCAGCTCAATATCTGTATTAGCAGCAAGGATGTCCAAATGAACGAACTTAAAGATTTAAAAGCTCTACTCGCAAAATCTTTAGACGAATTACGAATTCTTTCTAGAATCATAAACAAAGACAATCTACTTCAAAATAACTTTCTTGAAGCTATTCAGCAGGATTTTGAAAGGATTAAAAAGCTCAAAAAGATTAAATTCAATTTTAGCCAAATTGGAGCAGTTCCCACAATAAACAAAGAACATGAACTCATTATTTACAGAATTTTCCAAGAAGCGCTTCATAACAGTTTAAAACATTCCAGAAGCGATTTATTTGATGTTCATATCGAAACTACTGATTCTCTTTTTATGTTGAAACTAAAAGACTTCGGAATTGGATATGACCTCGAAAAGTCAAATTCAGGAATCGGATTAAACAATATGAAATTAAGAGCCAAACTTATTGGCGCCGAATTAATTCTAAACTCAGACAGCACCGGAACCAGTGTAACTATCGAATATCCTTTACCCCTAAACCATGAAGACTAACTCTAAAAGAAAAATAATAATTGTAGACGATCATTTACTTTTTTCCCAGTCTCTTGAATTGCTGATTAAAAGTTTTGGCGATTATGAAGTTATAGAACGTTTTGAAAACGGAAAAGTTTTTATAGACTTTCTTGAAGAAAATAATTCCAATGAAACCGATCTTGTTCTGTTGGATGTCAATATGCCTGTCCTTGACGGATTAAGCACTATGCAATGGCTTAAAGACAACAGACCTGACCTAAAAGTAATTGCTTTGTCTGTAAATGACGACGAAGAAATTATAATTAAGATGATTACAAACGGAGCAAAAGGCTACCTACTGAAAGATACTTCGCCCGAGATATTCAAAGAAGCAATTGAATGCGTCATCGAAAAGGGTTTTTATTTTACCGAACTCGTTTCTGGAATGCTGATTAATAAAGTTAACAGCGATAACAAAAAGATCTGTCTAAAAGAAAAAGAGATTGTTTTTATCAAACATGCCTGCACTGAAATGACGTATAAAGAAATTGCATCAGAAATGTGTTTGAGCCCTAAAACCATTGACGGCTATAGAGAATCACTTTTTGATAAACTGGAAATAAAAACCCGAATCGGACTAGTACTTTATGCCATTAAGCATAAAATTGTTTTTGTTTAATACGTTAACGCTGCAAAAACAGGATATGCCGCAATTTTTTCTCTTCCGTTAAGGAAAGTCAGTTCCATCAGGAAATTGCATTGTACAATTTCGCCACCTAGTTTCTCTACTAATTCGCAAACTGCTTTAGCTGTCCCACCAGTAGCCAATACATCGTCATGAATTAAAACACGATCTCCTTTTTTGATGGCATCTGTATGCATTTCCAAGCTATCAGTTCCGTATTCTAACTCGTAGGAAGCCGAAATTGTATCAAACGGAAGCTTTTTGGGTTTCCTTACTGGAACAAATCCAGCATTTAATTCTTGAGCAAGCAACATTCCGAAGAAAAAACCACGTGATTCTGCACCGACAACCTTATCTATTTTTTGATTTTCTAAAGAGTTTACCAAAATTCTTAAGCAATTTGTTCGCGCTTCAGGGTTAATAAGCAAAGGTGTGATATCTTTAAATAAAATTCCTTCTTTTGGAAATCCCTGAATATCACGTATATAATTTTCTATCTTCATTTTTTTTAAATTTTCTGTTATTTTTTGCTTGTATATGTCACTTTTATGTCTATCTTTGCACCCGCAATAAGCAATCAACAAAGCTACAAAAAAATAGCTAATTGATAACAAAAAGGCCTCGTGGCGCAACTGAATAGCGCATCTGATTACGGCTCAGAAGGTTACAGGTTTGAATCCTGTCGAGGTCACAAAGCCAAATGGCGCCAATTGAAGACAATTGGCGCCATTTTTTTTTTAAACATAATTGCTGATGGACCGCAAGCTGAAAATTGATTTATTTCTATAGTCCGCCGATTAAAAATAAACCAAAAAAAAAAAAAAAAATCTGATCTTTTTTTTAATTTTGAATAAACCAACTGTTAAAATGAAGAAAATAGTATTTATGCTAATGCTTGTCTTTAGCGCGGCCGCATTCTCCCAAACCTCAAAAGAGCTGCTGGGCAAATGGAAACTTGTAAAACAGACAAAAAATGGACAGGTGACCCAGCCTGAGGATACCTATCAGGTATTTATGGACAATAATGTCTTCCAAGGGATCGCAGGGGATAAAACAAGAAAAGGCAAATGGAAACTGTCCAAAGACAATCAGTTTCTCACCATCAGCATCAGCGTGGTATCGGTCAGATTCAAAATCCTCTATTTTGACGCAGACAAAAGAACCATAAGCAGCCCCGAGCTAGGCACACTGGAATATGAAAAGGCAAACTGATGCATTTATGGTGAATTGCAAGAACTGTAACCACTCGTTCACCGGCAGATTCTGCAGCAACTGCGGACAGCCGGCCGACACCCACAAGATCAACCTGCACTTTCTTTGGCATGATATACAGCACGGCCTTTTCCATTTTGACAAAGGCGTTTTCTATACTGTCAAAGAGCTCTTCACAAGACCCGGGCACAGCATCAGGGAGTTTATTGAGGGCAGAAGAGTGAACCACTTCAAGCCCGTTTCAATGGTGATCCTTCTTGCGACCCTATACGGGCTGCTTTACCATCATTACGGCATCAATCTCTTTGTGCCGAGAACAGAAGACTCGAAAGAACTGTCTGAATATATCAACCATTGGACATCCAATCATTATTCGTGGTATACACTGGCCACCATCCCCCTATTCAGTCTGGGGACCTATATAAGCTTTAAAAGCCAGAAGTACAATTATTTTGAGTATCTGGTCTTAAATACCTTTAAAGCATCCCAGAGGCTGGTGCTCCATCTCGTAACTTTCCCCCTTCTGGTGTACTGCAATGGCAAGCCATCTTTGGATACCCTAATATATGCCTACTATGCTGCGGATCTATTTTTAATCTACTGGACCAATTTCCAGTTTTTCAATAAAATGGGCTGGTGGAAAGTATTGCTGCTATCCATTTGCAGCCACCTGATCATGGTATTCACCCTGATTTTAATTTTAACATCCATTATACTTATAATTTCCTAAACATTTTAAAACCATGAAAAACTTAACTATTCTCTTTGCCGTTCTGGCCCTGTCTTTTTCCAATGCCAATGCCCAAAAAATCAAAGATGGGGAAACCGTTGACCTAAACGGCCTGTCTGTAACATTCAGCATCACCAATAAAGAGTCCGTGACTGTAGGGGGCAAAAATTTTGAGCGCTATAAGGTAAGCGCCAATCTTGTCAATAATTCTGACAAAAGCTTCAACATCCGTATGAACACTTTCCCTCAGGTCACATCCAATGCCGGCCTTGTGGAATTGGACTGCATCAACGCGACAGGCGCGAAATTGACCTCAAAGAAAATTGAGCTCAAATTAAAAGCGCACAATGTAAGCACCACATACTGGTATTATAATAAAGAGGGCAAATACGTAAGCGGCGTGCTGCCTGTAATTGCAGGCTATTATTTAGATCCGGGAGACAGCGTAAATAACACCGCGATTTTTATTGTTCCTCAGGGAGAGGCACCTGATGTGACGCTTCGCAAACTTTAAAAAAACTCTGGCTGAGGTATAGATTTTAAAACTATATCTGGCAAGGAAAAAGTTAACAATAAATTAAACGAATGCTTTAAACCGGCGGTTTAAAGCTTTTTTTTATATTTAACCGAATGTGCACATTCGCCAATTTTTGATGCGCATGAAGAATATGAAGTTTTTATTTGTATTTTTCTAATCATTAGCACCGGTCTAGCATTCCATCATGCCTCACTGAAGCTTTTCAGCGCTTTGCTACTGAATGGGATTGCTTTTGTGCCGCATAAGCCTAAATTTTATAAAGCAATTCACAAAGCCAAAGAAAGACAATTCTTGCCTTAAGCTCAACAATCTTTTCAAATCCTCCATAAAATTTGTAAATTTATATATCAGTTTAATACAATAAATCAATTGAGTTTTTATAATTTTTTGCATCAATCCCCAACAGGACATCTAAACCAAATTCATAACGCCAATGAAAGACAGACACTACATATAGAAGGCCAATTTCTTCAAATCATCCAAAAATGATGTTGTAATTTGTCCTGTCCCCGTCACTACTAAAAAAACGTTAAAACCTATGTTTTAACGTTTTTTTTATGCTTTTTACCATGTTTTAACACGTTTTAACTTACTTTAGTAGACGGTTTAGACATCCTGTTGAGGTGACTACTCAGGATTTAAACCAAACTTAACACACTGATTTATAGTTACAAAAACATTTAACTTATCTTTACATTAAGAATAATTTAACATAAGAAAACTAAATTATGAATTATAGAGATGAGCAATACAAGGGGAAAATTTCTCCGGAAAAGGCACAAAGAATGCTTAAAAAAGAAGGAATGAATGTAACAGTTGAGCTTGCCGAAGAAATATTATATTTTCTTCGGAAGGTGGCTAATATACAAATACAACATTTTTTAGAAAAAAATGATAAAAAGAAAAAGGGATGATTACAAAACTATAAATCATATCTTTTTGTATCTTAAAAAGTTAAAACAGATTTATAAAATCAGAAAAAAGCCTGAAAGCGGAAAAACCGAAGTTCCTTCGGTTTTTCCGCTTATAATCCTTCTGACCTTAAAATTATCCATCACCTTATTCTATCTTCATTCCATGATTGTTGTTGTCTTTCAGGAACTGCTTTAGCTCAGGGTGCATTCCCGAAACTTTATTATCGATGTATTCCTGTATAAAAGGAGCGATTTCGTACTGGCAGTCCTCCGGAGGGTCCATTCCCATATCAAGATAGTCTTCAATATCCCCAGAACACAATAGGGCGGATTCCACCATCGAAATCGTAATTAGAAAAAAGGTTAATATATACGAAATCCTTGTATTGACATTTCCAAGATAAATATCCAACTGTGCATTGCTTGATCGTATCAGATTATGCTGGGAGAACTGCCTTCCATTATTGTGGACATAATTATTAAGCTTCCCTGTCAAAACCTTCCAGTAGCCCTGAAGGTTATAACCTGTCAGCACCTCCTTGATATTCTCATTCTGTTCAAGGACATTCATGTAATTCTTAAAACTTAATTTTCCCCTCACTCCCGCAGGGGCTTCCACAACTTTGTTGGTCAGCCATGCCTCGACAGCCTTTTCGTCATCGGTCATTACCTGATTAAATTCCAAAGATGAAAAACCTTCCACAAACGCCTCCAGATCATCCATTTTGAAATTATCAAGGGAATCTTGGGTAAAAGGTTTTCTTTGGTTCACAACCGCCAGCGTATAAACATAAAGCAGCAGGTCATCCCTTAATCTTCTTACTAAAGTATTGGCATCGGCAAAACTCCCAATGGAACAGCACAATTTGATGCTTCTTAGCGTCTGTACCGAATTCTCAATTACATGGCCACTGACATTTAGAAGCTCTTTATCGGTTATCAATGAAATTATTCTTCCGCTGAAGCTCAATAGATTTGAGAAATTTTCAAGAAAATCAGCATTGCTGTCATACTCTTTTTCAAATTTTTTAAAAGTCTCCGTTTCAATCATGGGAAGCTCGCCTTGATAATGAATTTTCATTTTTAAAGTTGTTTTTGATTAGTATAAATCCCACCAAAGAATAACACCTGCTTTCCGATTACCCTAAATAGAGTTCGGTACGCTAAAAAGCGTCTTACCCTGTATGCCAAGTAATTATCAAATTTAGGTATTATTTTGATTCAAAGATATTCAGCAGCTGCGCAGTTATTTTGCGCAGTAAGTCAAAATAAAAAATAAACACATTTAAGAAAATTTTCATATTCAAATTTGCTTTAATTAAATTTTATATCGTAATATTGCAATATAAATATAAAACGATGGGAGCAACAAAAACAGATCACTTTACAAAAAGCCAGAATGAGCTGGCTGTTCTAGCCAAAGCGTTAGGCCATCCTGCGCGTATCGCTATTATGGAATATTTATTAAAAGTGGATGCCTGCATCTGCGGAGATATTGTAAACGAACTTCCCCTTTCACAGCCGACAGTTTCACAACACTTGAAGGAATTGAAAAATGCAGGGCTGATAAAAGGAAACATTGAAGGAAATTCCATCTGCTATTGCATCAATGAGCCTGGACTTGAAAAGATAAAAGGTTTCTTTCAGCACATATCAGATCATTTGGCAAAGAAGAGAAGCGAATGCTGTTAATCTATAAAAATATGGAAATCAGAAAACTTTCAGACAAACACTGGGATCAGGTAAAAATAATCTACCAAAAAGGAATAGATACCGGCAATGCCACTTTCCAGACCAGCGCCCCTTCATGGGAAGACTGGGATCAGTCACATCTTACCTCTTGCCGAGTTGTGATGCAGGAAGATGGTAATGTAATTGGTTGGGCTGCCCTTACCCCTGTTTCTTCACGCTGCGTTTATGCAGGCGTTGCAGAAGTGAGCGTATATGTGGATCCAGCACATTCAGGAAAAGGAGTCGGGCTTACCCTTTTAAATGAACTTGTCCGACAGAGCGAAACAGAAGGAATCTGGACGCTTCAGGCAGGAATCTTTCCTGAGAACACGGCAAGTCTCCGTATCCATGAAAAAGCAGGTTTCAGGATACTTGGAACAAGGGAGAAAATCGGAAAACAAAATGGTATCTGGAGAGATACTGCGCTTCTTGAAAGAAGAAGCTCCGTTATTAATTAATAAAAATATAGTTTAACTAAATATAAAAAATTATGAAACTTTCAGAAATTAAAGAAGTGCTTAAAACAGTAGAAGCTGTAAATTTTGAACTGCCGGACGGCACATTTGTACCGGAATATTTTCACGTAACTGAAGTAGGCTTGGTTACCAAAAACTTCATCGACTGCGGAGGAACAGTAAGAAAAGAAACAGTTGTAAACTTCCAGCTTTGGGATGCCAATGACTACGAGCACAGGCTTAAACCTCAGAAACTGATCCACATCATTGAGCTTTCAGAAAAAGTATTGGGAATTGAAGACCATGAAATTGAAGTGGAGTACCAGAACACTACTATCGGCAAATACGATTTGGATTTTAACGGTAAAAACTTCACTCTACTTAACAAACAGACAGCCTGCCTTGCTCAGGAGCAGTGCGGTATTCCATCAGACAAGCCTAAAGTAAAATTATCTCAGTTAAATACTGACAATGCTAATTCATGCACTCCGGGCGGAGGATGCTGCTAATCAATAAACAGATAATCAATAACCCTTTACAGCCAAAAAAGTATGTTATATCCACAAATTGAGAATACCGTCAAATCATTTGATTTTAAGCAGATCTCCGAAGATCGCAAAGCAGTACTGCAGCCATTAATCGACTTCATTCAGACTAAAGTGGACAGTAATCTGGAAACCAGACTAAACCTAATCTGCACGCATAATTCCAGAAGAAGCCACTTATCGCAGGTTTGGGCGCAGACTGCGGCTGCCTATTACGGCATCAAAAACGTATCATGCTATTCAGGAGGAACAGAGGCTACCGCCCTTTTCCCAATGGCAGCGGAGACTTTGAAGGATTCAGGATTCAATATCAAAACGCTTTCAGAGGGATCAAACCCGGTTTATTCCATAAAATATTCAGCGGATGAGCTTCCAGTCGTAGGCTTTTCCAAAACCTATGATGATGATTTCAATCCTGAAAGCGGATTTGCCGCAATAATGACCTGCTCGCAGGCTGACGGCGGATGCCCGTTTATAGCAGGCGCAGAGAAAAGAATTCCGATTACCTTTGAAGATCCAAAAATTTCTGACGGAACGCCTCAGCAGAAAGAAACTTACCTGGAGCGCAGCCTGCAGATTGGAACTGAAATGTTTTACGTATTCTCACAAATAAAAAAATAAAATGTCAGCAAATAACTGTGCACCAGTCGTCGGACGCAAAAAGTTAAGCTTCCTTGACCGCTTCTTGACCCTTTGGATTTTCCTTGCCATGGCTATAGGAGTGGCAGTAGGATACTTTATTCCTTCAAGCGGAGATTTCATCAATTCTTTCTCCAGCGGAACAACAAACATTCCATTGGCAATAGGGCTTATCCTGATGATGTATCCGCCTCTGGCAAAAGTAAAATACGAACAGATGGGACAGGTTTTCAAAAACACTAAAGTCTTGGGCGCATCTTTATTCCTGAATTGGATTGTAGGACCTGTCTTAATGTTTTTATTGGCGCTACTGTTTTTGAACGGATATCCTGAATACATGATTGGGGTGATCCTGATCGGTCTGGCACGTTGTATCGCAATGGTAGTGGTATGGAACGATCTTGCCGATGGAAACCGTGAATATGCAGCAGGACTTATCGCCCTTAACAGTATTTTTCAGGTACTCCTTTACAGTGTATACGCTTACATTTTCATAACCATCCTTCCTCCCTATTTTGGATATGATGGTTTTGAAGTCAATATCAGCATTGCGCAGATTGCCGAGAGCGTCGGTATCTATCTAGGTATTCCTTTTGCTCTGGGAATCATAAGCCGTTATGCTTTGATAGCCCTAAAAGGTTCTGAATGGTTCGAAACTAAGTATGTGCCTTTTATCTCGCCGATTACTCTTATTTCATTGCTCTTTACAATTATTGTAATGTTCAGCCTGAAAGGGGAACTTATTGTTCAGATCCCTATGGACGTAGTGCGTATTGCAATACCGCTTGTCATATACTTTACTTTGATGTTTGTCATCAGTTTCTTTATCGGCAAATATTTTGGAGCTGACTATTCAAAGGCAACATCTATAGCATTTACAGCCACCGGCAATAATTTTGAACTTGCTATTGCCGTAGCAATCGGCGTGTTTGGAATAAACAGCGGTCAGGCTTTCGCAGGAGTTATTGGTCCTCTGGTAGAAGTGCCTGCTCTTATCGCATTAGTTAACCTTGCATTCTGGTTCAGAAAAAGATTTTATTTAAATCAGGCTTCGAGTCAATAAATGAATCTAAAAACAGGATATGAATGGAAAGCTTTAATTTGTTTTTAAAGAGCATTGCTCCTATCAGCGATCAGGAATTTGAAAATTACAGTCCGTATTTCAAAATAAGGACATTAGCCCGAAACAGTTATTTTGCTCAAATTGGTAAAATCTCACATGAAGCGGCTTTTATTAAAAAGGGGCTGCTGAGAACTTACTATATAAATGAAAAATCCGAAGAAGTGACTTCGTGCTTCTGTTCAGAAAATAATTTGACAACTTCCTACAAGAGCTTTATTTCACAGCAGCCTTCGGAACTTTCCATTCAGGCCGTAGAAGATACTGAACTTATAACAATCAGTTACAATGACCTGCAGATTCTCTATCAAAAAAGTCCTCTTTGGCAGAATATCGGAAGGACAATTGCCGAGCGGCAGTACATGGTAATGGAACAGTATGCAAGTGTTTTGTGCAATGAAAGCGCAAAGGAAAAATACATGCGTATGCTTAAGGAACAGCCCGCAGTTGTAAACAAGGCTTCAGTAAATGATATTGCAAGCTATCTAGGGATAACCCGCAGGACTTTGAGCAGAATAAGAAATGAGATAGCACAAAAATAGAGGACATTTGTCCTTAGTTTTAATTATGCTTCCCCATAGTTTTGCTTTTATAATCAATTAAAAATAAAATGGAAACAGCAATTATCATTTCATCCTTCTTTCTTGTTCTTTTTGCGGTCTTGGCCTTATATGATGGCTTCTATCTGCATATTTTCAAATACCAGCTTCACAATCGGGAAGAAAGTAAAACCGAGCACATTACCCATACATTCAGAGCTGTTTTCTTTCCGGCAATCCTTTATTTTTTATTCTTGAAACAAAATAATCATACGGCTTTTGTAATAGGCTTAACCATTGTCCTTTTAGACATACTGGTGCTTGGGTATGACGCTTTTATAGAAAAGGACAGCAGGCAGTTTATGGGAGGGCTTCCTCGCTGGGAATATATTGTTCATTTATTCGTAAATGGGTTTCATTTTGCGTCAATTGCGGTTTACCTCTCCATCAGACTTACTTTTCAAAATGGGGAAATAATGATTTCTAATACCAATCAATCTCCAGGCTACTTTAATTTGTTAATTGTAAATCTTTTACCGGGAGCTATCGTAATGGCGATTCTTCATGTTTTCTTATGCATGCCAAAAACAGCCCCTATCTGGAATAATTTCAGAGGCAAAATCAATTGTTGTTAATCCCGCTTTCTTCAAAAGCAGAACAAAAAAACTATGAGTTTGGAAATAAATACTATTCACAATCAGTTTTATATCATTTTGGGCAAATATATTAAGGCACGTATAAATGATACGGGCGATGCATCTGATGTTTTGCAGGAAGTTTTTATTAAGATAAACGAGAATTTAGGATCACTGACTGAAGAAAGTAAATTAAAAAGCTGGATTTTCACGATCACAAGAAATTCCATTATTGACTATTACCGAAAAAATTCCAATCATAAGAAATCAGAACTGACCGAATGTATGATGCAAAAAATAATGCATGAAACAGATTTTGATACTTCAGAAAGTCTGGACTGTTGTCTAATGAAATTCATTGAGCGGCTGCCGGAAGACTATCGGGATATTATCATGGATAGCGAAATCCATGGAATTAAACAGAAAAACTTAACAGAAAAATACAGCCTTGCCTACCCTTCCATACGATCTAGAGTGCAGAGAGGCAGATCCAAATTAAAGGAAATGCTTCTGGATTGCTGCAGTATTGAATTAGACCGCCGTGGAAATGTTATGAATGTTACGTCTAAAAAATCATGCAGCGGAGGAAAATGCTGATATCACCAAATCATTTTTGGAAACTTCATATATAAAAATTCAGGCTGTTAGAAAAAAAATCATCAAAGTCTGCATCATTTTTAGATTAGTACGTCTTAAGTAGTATTAATCATTAAAAATTAAAATTATGAAAAACAAAATGTACCTTACTCTTGCAGCATTGGTATTGTCTGCTGGAAGTATCTTCGCTTATGCGAACTTATCAAAAACTGATGCAAAGAAAAACTGCACTGAAAAATGTTCTACGCATTGCTGTAATGACGATTCTGGAACTTGTGCTCCGAAAGATTGCAAAAAGTAATATTTCACGTTACTACTTAAAAGACAACTCAAAAAGTTGTCTTTTTTTATGCGCAGGAATCATTCATAAATTTAATTCAAATGTTTTGTATTTTAGCATTTGCTTAAATAAGCAAATGATATATATTTGCATTATGGAAGATATAACTTGTATACGACAACAGGCAGATATAAAACAAATAGTCCGCTGTAAAGACAGAGTGCTAGAACTCAATGACTCTTTTGATTATTTATCCAATGGGCTTGAATTGGCTGGTAATAATGTGAGATTAAGAATTCTCTTTTTACTTTATGAAGAAAAACAGCTCTGTGTATGTGACATAAGTGATATTCTTGACATGAGTATTTCTTCAATTTCGCAGCATTTACGAAAACTAAAAGACAGAAAACTTATTGAAACTAAACGGGAAGCGCAAACCATTTTTTATTCATTGGCAAACGAATATGAAAAAATGCTAAAACCTTTCTTCGAAATTTTAGAAAAAATATGAAAACAGAGAATAAAATAATTGGAGCTGGATTTTTTACAGCAATAGCTGCTTCATTGTGCTGTATTACTCCCATATTAGCACTCGTTGCCGGAACAAGCGGGATTGCATCTGCTTTTTCATGGCTTGAGCCAATGAGACCTTATTTCATCGGCCTGACTGTTTTAATTATTGTTTTCTCTTGGTATCAAAAGCTGAAAACTAAAAAGCAGTTAGACTGTAACTGCGATACACAAGAAAAATCAAAATTCGTTAATTCTAAAATGTTTTTAGTAATTATCACCCTATTTGCAGCCCTTTTGCTTTCGTTTCCTTACTATTCAAATATTTTTTATTCAAATACAGAAAAGAAAATCTTAGTCTCCAATAAAACCAGCAGCCAAAAAGCTGAGTTTACAATTAGCGGAATGACTTGTGCCAGCTGTGAAAAACATGTGAATCACGAAGTGAATAAATTGATTGGAATAATAAATTCAAATGTAAATTATACTAATGGTAACGCAATTGTAGAATTTGATAATTCCAAAACTAGTATTAATGAAATTGAAAAAGCAATAAATTCAACAGGCTATACAGTAACTAACAAAAAATTAAAATGAAAATCGTTCTACAATCAATAATAACCTGCCCCCTTTGCTCCCACAGTAAAGAAGAAACTATGCCAACTGATGCATGCCAATTTTTTTACGAATGTGAGAACTGCAAACAAACTCTTAAACCAAATCAAGGTGATTGCTGTGTATATTGCAGTTATGGAACTGTGCCATGTCCACCAATTCAGCAAGATAAAAAATGTTGCTAAATTGAATAATTTCTAATGGACAGTAGATTATCATGCACAAATTTTGATTAGAAAATTTTAAGAATAATAATTTAAATTTACTGATGACATTTTTTTTTCACTCTCTTCAACTTAAATCTATAAGTTATTATGAAAGAAATCACATCTATTACTGAATTAACGATTTTTAACATTTAACCCTTACGATACATACAAACCGTTTCTCAACAAACTTTTAAAATAATTATCTTACAAATTCACTTGAAAATAAGCTAATTTCTTTAAATCGTTCATAGAATGATTTGTAAATTGTGAACTAAACGTCACCACATAGCCAAATAGCACCAATTGAAGACAATTGGTGCTATTTTTTTATTGTTTTTAATCAAATTATCAACCTATCTACGATGCATTTTATATTAAGGCATCAGAACTAAAAATAAAACCAAGCGGCCAATGCGATACCATGTAATTGTGCAAGTATCGCTTGCACAATTGAAAAATCAGTGCAAGGCTCAGAAAGGTTCTGCCGTATCTTCTATTTCAAAAAGAAAACCTCTACTTTCAGGAGAATAACTTGTCGAATCAGCATTGAATTGCCAATGATTTTTTAATGCAACAATTGGGTTGGACTATCAGTTCTCAAAAGAAGAAACAGGACTTCATAGCGGCCCTAGCCCCGATAGCAGTGAAAATCCTTTTGTGTCGGGGTTTGGCACAAAAGATTGAAAGGTATAGCGGGAAGAGCTCCTAAAAAACATTTAAGCATACCTACACTAATTTAAATAGCATTTCAATAGCTCCATCTTCGATTACTGCTTGCTGCTTAATCAGGCAAAAAAACAATTAATTCCAGTTTTTAATTTCCTATATCTATTTGGAAAGATTCAATTCGTTTTTAAAGAAACTATCAATTTCAAAAAATAGATGGCAGCTATTCGGTATTAATGATTTTCCTTCGGTGTCAAGTAATAGAAATTCTGGAGCGTAATCAGTATAATAATTTTCTGCGACGGTCTTTTTACTGTTTGGAAGTCCTGACAAATTATACCAAGTCATTTTTTCTTCTTCAACTGCTTGTTTCCATTTTTGAAAATCAGTGTCAATACTTAAATAAACGATGCTGACTTTATCTCCATATCGCTGTTCTATATTTTTTGCAAATTTGATCTCATACCTGCACGACTCGCAATCACTTGACCAGAAAACAACTAGCACGTATTTTTTGCCATTTAAAACCGATTTAAAATCATATGCAACCCCATTCACATCAAACCAATTAAAGCTTGTTGCAAATTCACCTTTTTGCAGCATTTTTATTTTACTTAGGTATTTTTTTATGGCAGCATAACTTCCAGAATTTTTCAATTCATCAGAAAACAATTCGATCATGCTAGCGATATCATCCGTTTGCAAACTTCCTCTTTGAAAATAAACGGCCTGCAATACACTGTAACTATCAGGATGTTTTTTAATAAAATCTTTATTTACATAGTGATAATTTAAATCATGTGTATTCAACCAACTGTACAACTTGTGCTCTTTTAAACCTATAGAGGAAACTTGAACATAAGGCATTCCAAGCCACTCGGGATAGGTACAACTGAGTTTTATATCCTCGTTTCCAACTAAAAACTCTCCATCATAGCCATACTCCTCAGAAAGCGCTGCGTCTTTGACTGCAAGATCAGTTATTTCTTCATTATTTTTTAACAGCACAATAGTTGTCATTCTTGTTTCCGGTACAGAAAAATGATACTCAAATTTCCCTCCTATAGCCTTTATGGTATCAATTGTCTCGACAGAATCTCCAAATTCTGCATAGCCTGTCATTTTTATTACGACATGATCAAAATAATTTTTAATTGGAGAAAGGTCAGCCGTTATTTTTCCTTCTCTCTTATTTGCAAATGACTTAAAAGAAAAAAAAGGCAATATTAAAATTAGTATTACTATATTTTTAATTTTCATAATATATTTATTGTGACAAAGTGTTAATTCAAAAACTAAAAAATTCGTAAATTTCTTACTTAATAAGTTATTTATTTACAATTTGAGCTATAATTAGCGATTCCATCTTTCCGCCAGTTAAAATGAGGAACTATATTTTTGTCCGTTTGAATACATTTAAGGTTGGGATTAAAATAGGCATGAAAATTCAGGTTTTGATTGTTTCCATTACTAATATTCAAACTCGTAAGTGAATTTGAGTTGCAATAGAGCGCATATATTTTCGGGTTTTGCGAAATATCCAAACTAACCAACTGATTGTTTGAACAAGTCAAACTGAGCAATAATGGATTTTGGCTTACATCAAGGGCAACCAACTTGTTGCTATAACAAACCAATTCGTTTAATGGAGCGTTGGATACATTTAATTTAAGCAGCTGATTTTTATAGCAGCTCAAGTACGTTAAATTTATATTTTTTGAGACATCAAGAGAGTTCAGTTTATTTTCGTCTAAATACGCTTTATTCAAAGCAATATTTTTGCTTAAATCCAAGTTGGTCAATGGCGTATTCATACAAACTAAATAACTCAAATAAATATTATGTGTTAGATCTAACTTGTTCAATGGATTATTACTACAAGAAAAATTCGACAAATAAAGATTTGCCGAAAGATCTATATCTGTTATTTGATTTTCAGAACATCCGAATGACATCAAATTAATATTATGTGATAAATCTAATGTCTTTAACTGATTGGTATTGCAGTAAAAATTAGCTAAAACTATATTTCTGCTTATATCTAAGGAAATTAATTTATTTTTTCCGCATCGCAATTCACGCAAACTTATATTTTTAGAAACATCTAGTTCATCTAATTGATTTCTCTCACAACTTAAAGATGTCAATTTCACACTTTGCTTTAAATCTAATGCAGTTATCCTGTTATTTGAACAATTCAAAGATATCAGAGCTTCATTTCTGCTAATATTCAATATGGTTAATTTGTTTTCTTCACAATTCAAAGTGGTTAATGCCAAATTATCAGATAAATCCAACTTGGTTAGCTTATTTTCTAAACAAATTAGTTTCTTTAATGAAACAAAATCATTTATACCGGTTAAATCTTTTATATCACGATTTCTAAGATGAAGTTCCGTTACTTTTGCAATATCAGCAGTAAGAACTTTTCCGTCTGGTACACCATCATCATAACCAGAATCCCTTAAAGCTTTTTCAAAATTAATATCAGGAATTAATGTGTATTTATTTGCATCTTGAGCCAAGATTGTATGGAAAAAAGGCAAAATAAATGAGAATACAGTAAAATAAATTCTCTGTTTTTTACTCTTTTTTGATGAATAGCTATTTGTAATTAACAACCTTTTTATTTTTTAAAATTAGTAAATTTTGTCTGACAACCTTTATTTCTTTTTTACTAAACTTAATAAATAAGAAATCCTATCTGTATAATATTTGGCATTTTTTTGATAAAAGATTCTGGCATCGAGTTTTAAAGCAGAATCATTATCCCACACAAATTTACCAGGATGCTTCACTTGAAACTCCTTCATGGTCTTTGCAAAATAATAATATGTTGTCTCTTTCCATTCCGCTTGTTTTTTTTCAAATGCTGCTCTTTCTTCTTCAGTTCTATTTCCATAAACAATTTCTAAAACAGCATTAAAAACTTCTGTTTCCCAGAACTGAAGTTCATGATAGTATTCTTTTCTGCAATTTAACTCTTCCTTGCTATTGGCTTTAATGCATTCATTAAGTTCTTTTTCAGCGGTTGGCAAAGGATCCGTAATATTTTGGCTAAAACAAGTTGTTAATGTTAAAATAAAAAATAAAATAAATTTCGAAGTCATTATTACAGTCAGTTTTTTTACAAATTTTGGTTTTGCAATTATAATAAAAACGAAGTTAGGAATTTTATCAACTGACAAAGAATCACTAATTGCCTTTTCTCTTAAATTAAGTCTACTGAGATAATTGTAACCATTTGTTTTTTTGCCCAATTATACTTGATTTCTTTTTGCTATAAATTTTCCATGTGTCTATTTTTAAATAAACAATTATCTTAGAATATTTATCTACGAATTATTTTGGAATTAAACAGATTTTTACATCAATCCCCAACAGGACATCTAAACCAAATTTACATAGCCAATGGAAGACAGACACTACATATAGTAAGCCAATCTCTTCAAATCATCCAAAAATGATGTTGTAATTTGTCCTGTCCCCGTCACTACTAAAAAAACGTTAAAACGTATGTTTTAGCGTTTTTTTTATGCTTTTTATTACATTTTAACACGTTTTACCTCACTTAAATTGACGGTTTAGACATCCTGTAGAGGTGACTAGTCAGGATTTAAACCAAACTTAACATACTGATTTACAAGTACAAAAACATTTAACTTATCTTTATATTAAGAATAATTTAACACTAAAAAACTAAATTATGAATTATAGAGATGAGCAAAACAAGGGAAAAATATCTCCAGAAAAAGCACAGAAAATGCTTAAAAAGGAAGGAATGAGTGTTACAGTTGAGCAGGCAGAAGAAATATTATATTTTCTTAGAAAGCTGGCTAATATGCATATGCAACATTATTTAGAGAAAAATACGAATAAGAAAAAGACAAATGATTAAAATTAAATCTCCACAAAACAATACCTGCCCACAATAAATTAAAAGAAAAAGCCACTGTTATAAAACAGCGACTTTTTAAATTATACCCAATTGACATCACTTTTCCTCACAAAAAAATGGCTTTTACATCCAATTTTTCTCCAAATTGATGGATAAATATCAATTAAACCTTTTTTATCAATAATATAGCTCCATTTAGGGCTTGCATCTGGCAACAAATTCAAAATTATTTTAGCTTTGCATCCACACGGACACTGAAAAGCTAAAGATTCAGGCAAATTACCATCTTGAACTATAAAAATAATACCTTCTACAATTTCATCTGGAGTATCATCAGCAAATTGGATTTTAAATTTTGCAGCATCTACAAAATTTGTAATATTGCATATATGCACCCAATAGGAACTAAATGTTGCAAAGATGCATCTCAAAAACATTATGATTTTTTTCATCACAATCCGGTTAATCTTAAAAAAGGCTTGTAATCTCCTCTACCGACCCACTTTTGAGCAGCAACATCTTGTTCAAAATTACTTTCAGCTTCATTAATAATACAGCCACCAGTATAATCCATCGTTATTTTAGCATAATTTTCCGGATCATCATCCTTAAATAAATGCAGGCGATTCAGTAATTCATTCACAGCCATGGCACTTATTTGCATGTTGATACTAATTACTGCAGGACGGTCAACATTTGCATTATGGACATAACCTTGCTTTAGTTGATCTTCAAAATCCGTCGGATTCTGGCGCTTTAAATTTTCGCTATACAGCCTCTCCTGTGTATACAATCTACGGCTAAATAATGTCGAACATCCAGGTTTAATAAAATGAACACTTGCTGTTATTCCTTTTATACCTCCTTTTCCGTCAGCGTCAAGACGTACTCCTAGATCAAAGAAAGGTATCAAATAAAAATTGGTCAGCTGCGCTATTAAATGTCTGCCATCTACACTGTCTACACATCCAAAAATAACATCACTCGTAATGAGCTCGTCCAATGCTTCGCGACTCTCGTAGAGATTAACACTATAGGTAACAACTTTAGTACCCAAATCCATTCTGTGAATAGTCTCAGCTAGCACTTCTGTTTTAAACCTAGAAGCGTCTGCATCCTGCTTGGTGGTATTTAAAATCCTGTTAAGATTCTTCCTTTCGACGGTATCAGGATCAACAATAACAATAGTCCCCACTCCTAAGCGAACCAACTGTTCAATTGTAGGGCTCCCAGTTCCAGAACATCCAACAATACCAACTTTCATTTTTTTCAGTTGATTGTAGGTAGCCTCACCAAATGCCTGTCTTGTGCGTATCGAAAAATCATCCAGTTCTACTGTACTGTTGTCAAAAATGCGGATCGAATCTCCAGCAACTGAAATCTTATCAAATGCGAAAGTTGCCATCGCTGGAGTAAAAACCCTGCCAAAAACCTGACCATCAGGCACCATAACTGCTGATCCATGCACGCCATCATGATCGCACCAGCCAAAAACGGATTGAAACAACTCACCATCGGACTGATCATCGGTATCAGAAAACTGCATATAACCGCCAGGATGGCTGTGAATCTTCAAAATAGCTAGATTCTCTTTTTCCGCACGTTCTAAAAAGGGAATAATCCTTTGGGTTCTCCAATGTACAAATTCAGGTTCACGTTCACATTCATCATAAGGTATGAGTTCTATCTGATGAGTGAGCAGAATGGATACACCATCTCTTTCATACCTTCCACATAAAGCTACCGCAACAGCCTCTTTCCCGTCTCCGGGAAAAAGATGTTGCTGTAGGCTTTTATAATGCTCACCAGCAATTCTAAGCTGATATAGCATGACCTGGTCTTTTTATGAATTCATTTTCCAGCCAAAAATCCGCCAGAGGAACATGGGTGCTCAAATTATCAACTTGCGGCCTCCATGGATTTGCAGGGGTACGATGTCTTGACCACTGCTGATAAGACTTTCCGTCCAATGCATGCGGTGTCAGCGCACCAATTGGCTTGCCATCTACCCTGCTTAAAGCAGGAAAAAAATAAACCATATCAAGACCTGCCGTTGGATATCCGCCGACCATCCTGATTCCCATAGATGCAGTGGCTACATTATAACCTTCCGGAATTGGATAATTATGAATTAACACCCAGTTTTCCTGTCCTAATTTAGCCGTTTCAAAAGGTAATTTCAGACCAGAAAGAAATGCCTGATCTTCGTCAAGCAGATCAAATTCAAAACGCAACTTTCTTGGCTCGCCTTCGGTTTGATCCAGTGGAATAGTTTTAAATTTTTCAATTCCAGGATCTGTAAAACAAACCTTCTGGTCATTTGCAATGGTCACAACGCTGCCATCTTTAAATTTCTGACGCAGCTGAAATCTATCAGGAGGAGTTTTATTAGTTAGCAACAATATCTCTCTACCGGTTAAACAAGCATCGTCAACCACATATGGCTCACGATCGATGCTTATTCTGTACTTGCAGTCTGGAGGTACAGGTTGTCCATTGTGGCAATGCTCGTGGACATCGATGATTTCAACTTCGTAAGATACAAACCTTGCACCGTTTTTTATCGCTACCTTATGCTCACGATCGTTTTTATACCCAATTTCAATTTCCCCCTCACGCTGTACTAGATAAAAGTCTTTTACTACTTTTCCTGCAGCTGCAAGGATTTTGTTCGGTGTCATAAATGATTCTGAAACCTGCACTGCGGCATCATCAACATAGATGATTAATTTGTCATAGGGTCTGGAGTAAAAGCCTTCCAAACCAGGTGCTCTTAAATCAATGATTTCTGAAAGTTGAATAGGCTCAAAACCATTTTCATTGACCTTAATTAGAAGTTCATAATCTTCTACTGGAACCAATCCGGCTCTTTGAAGGATTTGCATTCCAGTGATTTTTGAATCTTGAGATTCAAAGTTTTTATCGTTTAATCTATATTCTTGTGACATAGTCTTTACGTTTTAGTCTTTCGACATTAATAAAAAATACAAAAAGTAATCTCCATAGATTCTGTAGTAAAGGAGTATGTTTTATTTTACTACAGTGCAAAATCTTCGGGATTACTTGTACAGTTTAAATAAACGTTTAACTTTGTAACCACGAGATAAGAGGTTGACCTAGGTGATAAGCCTGTCAATGAGAAGTCCGTCAAAACTTTATTTCCTCGTAATGTAGCCCAGCGCCGGTGCAAACGGTTCTGGGTTTTTTCTTTTATCAGCTCTTTTTATTTAATTGTTATCATTATTTATTCGTAATTCTAGTTCCTGCCTTATTTTCACATTACCATGGATAAAACTAAAATTATTAAGTAATAATTTTAAAAGTTTACTCTGCAAATATATAAAAATCTAAATATATCAAGCAAGTATTTTTTATAAATTTAGATTTAGATTAGAATTTTGCTTGGTATATTAAGCAAATAATGTATATTTGCAAAAAAAACAATGATGAGTTCACTAGGAGCATCTTTAAAAGATGCAAGAAAAAATGTAGGGCTTACATTGAGACAAGTAGAAGAAATGACAGATATTTCTAATGCTTATCTTAGCCAGCTAGAAAATGATAAGATTAAAAACCCATCAGTTAATATCTTATCAAAACTATCATCTTTATATAAAGTGTCCCTAAAAACACTTCTTTCAAATGCAAAAATGATAGATAAGAAAGAAGCCCACCAAGAAGAAATTAATTTAAGCTTTGCTCAAAAAATAGCTTTTCGAGCAGAAGACCTAACGGAAGAAGAAAGAAATGATGTTTTAAAATATTTAGAATTTATTAAATCACGTAAAAGTAATATATGATAGATGATTTTACTCGTAAAGAAATTGAAAAAATATCACATAATATTTTAAAAGAAAGTAAATCTTTCGATATCTTCCCTACACCAGTAGACAAAATTTTATCATATTCCGATTTTGCGCTTGATAACAAAATAGACTTACAGAATATTGACGATTCTTTTTTTGACTCATTCAAAGAAAAACTAGTTGATCCTTCCAAAAAAGCCCTAATGCATGCTCTTTCGAAAATAAAAGGTTTTTTCTATCGAGAAGAGAAAACTATATACATTGATGCAGAGCTTGATAAAAATCTTGGCAAAAAGAATTTTGTAAAATTACATGAAATTGGTCATGGTGTTTTGTCATGGCAAAATGAAATCATCTTAGCTTTAGATAACGATGAAACTTTAAGTGAAGAGTATGATGAACAATTTGAAGCAGAAGCTAACTATTTCGCATCATTAACACTATTTCAACATGATCGATTTCTAGAAGAGTGCGAAAAGTTAAGTTTAGGACTAGGAGCTGTTATGGCAATAAGTAAAAAATTTGGCGCATCTGTACATTCCTCATTTAGAAATTATGTTCTACAATCAAAAAACAGATGTGCTTTACTTGTTTTAAACCATCCAGTAAATAAAAATGGTTTTGTAAATACATTGACTACGAGAGATTTATTTTACTCAAAAAAATTCCTAGAAGAGTTTGGTGAACTACAACTTCCAGATGAATTTGGATTTAAATGGTCTTTTGTTCAAGACTTTAAGTTTAAAAAGAAATTTCATGAAAATGGCGTAATTTCTTTAAACACAAAAGAAGGAGAAGACCTAAAAGCAAGCTATCATTTCTTTAATAATACTTATAACAGTTTTGTGTTTTTTTTTCCAAAAGGTGAAAAAAATAGAGCTAGAACTAAAATAATTTTACAATAATTTTTTTATCTGTTCTATTACATCTGTCATAATATATTATAAAAGAAGACCGTCACAGTCTTCTTTTATATTCAAGAAGCAGGATTTATCTGCTAAATTTTAATGATAATATGACACTGGCGCAAGCTTAATTTCCCCCTGTATAATCAGTTATACAAAACACTATAATTGTTAGCTAAAATTGCTGGTATTGGGCATATCACTTCATTCCTGCAATTTTATTCCTCTTCATGTTCCCTTAGTTTTTCCATAAATTCTGCATTCATTTCTCTAGTCTTTTCATCCACTTTCGCTTTTGAAATTGTTTGGATCATCCCTGAAACAGAATTTAGAATAACAGCATCACTTGCATTATTTCGAAGTTGATCCAATATTACATACGCATCAATAACTGAAGCATGCTTGCAGTTCGCCTTTAAGGAAGAAATCATTACCTTATCAGGGAATTTTTCTAATTGTTGGTCCGTGTATGCAGATTCCAAGTTTTTCATTTCGCTGATTAACTCAGCCCTCGATAACGATGCTAATTTCTCTTCGACTGTTTTCAAATATTCTTCCAGCCATTCATTGATATCATTTCCTAATTCTATTCTATCCATTGTATTTATTTATTATTCTTTAATTTAGCTTGATGTACTTCTTTTTTGAACTTCGGTCATTTTCTCTTTAATGGATTCTTTAAGTTCTTTAACCGCATCGTAGAAGCCTGTCCCTTTCATTAGCTTAAAAACCTCTTCTTTTAATGAATCGAGGTATTTCCCTTTGAGGGAATATTGAAACTTGTCCTTATTCTCCGACTGTTCATATACATCATAAACGATTGCTGTGTAGTTGCTTATCAAACTCTGGAGCTCACCTAAAAATTCTTGATTTTTGGTAATAATATCGTAATAAATATGCTGCAGCTCCCTTTCGATAAACTGTATGAAGTCCCTGTTTAAACCATACTTTCTCCTTATTAAGGAGGTTATTCCCAGAAAGGACATGATATCTCCCCTTCCACCACACTTTTGCTGCATACAAAAACAATCCTCAAAGCCAACATCAGCATCCTTTAGGAATTCTTTTAAATACAACGTTTGAAAAACACAGCCTGAAATCAGCCCCAGCAGCGCAAATGAAGTTTTATCATCATCCTGCAGCAAAACATCATATTGGATCGAAGGAAGCATCCTTACTCCTCCCTCCCATTTATGCTTGGAAATTGCAATTGCATGATAATTCGCCCACAGGTCATCAACTAAAAAATCAGGACTGTATTCAATTTCTATAAGGTCTACACATAGATGTCCTGTCTCATGCCATAAAAGACGTTCTAAATCAGTTCTAATTTCCATTTGATGATCTTTAAAGTTACTAATATAGGAATTTTACACAGGCAATCTCTAAAATATACCAAACTAACAACTTTACAAGCAACGTAGAGAAAAGAAAAGAACGGCAATCTCCATTATCAATTTTTTCTTATGCAGCATAATTGAGAGGGATTACATTTGTGCCACAAAACCTAAATAGCATAAAGTAATTCATAGAGCCAAAGAAAGACAATCCTTCCTTAACTTAAAACATTCTTCTAAAATCCTCCATAAATTTTGTAAATTTATATATTAGCTTAATGCGATGAACCAATTGAGTTTGTATAATTTTTGCATCAATCCCCAACAGGACATCTAAACCAAATTTACACAGCCAATGAAAGACAGACATTACATGTAGTAAGCCAATTTCTTCAAATCTTCCAAAAATGATGTTGTAATTTGTCCTGTCGAGGTCACTTAAGGAGACAACTATCAAATAGTTGTCTCTTTTTTTATGCCCTAATGTGTGGATTTTTCAAGCCTATACAACCTAACATTCTATGGTTAGATTTTTTCACAAGAAATTCTTAGTCTGTTTGAAATAAACAGTCTTAAAGTGGTGCTATCAGAGATTTAATCGAAGCTGAACGATGGTTCGAAATCCCGTTAAGGATATAGTTTTTTTCTCTTTTGGTTTATCATATTTTTTTGATATTAAATACAATAATTCCAAAATAATTTCAGCTACCTTCTCATCTACCTGAATGCCGTTTTTGGAAAGAATAATAACGGCTTTTTCTACTGAAACATTGTTCTCGATGAAATTCATCTTAAAAGGTGAAAATTTAAATCAGTAAAATGTATCCATTTTACCTTGATCTGTATCATTCACATGAATAATCAATTTTCTAATTTTGCATTATCTTAATCCAAGACTGTCATGGAAAAAAAAATATTGGACATATCTGAATTTACAAAATATCTTAATTTAAAGAGCATCAAAAATGAAGATCTTCATATTGCAAATTTTCAAAATGAAGAAAACGTTCTCCTAAAATCAGAGGCCGTTACAATCGATTTTTACCTTTTAGCCATAAAGCCGCCATTTGATAAAAATCTGGTTCAGCAGGAACTGCTGGAAGATCAGTCGAATTCTTATATGTATGTGGACTGCCCGCACAACTCCATAGGATGGGATATTGCTCCCCCTTCTTCAGGATATGCCATAATGGTAAGTGGCAAATATTTGAGTAAGATGGCTAAAAATTATAATTTCACCCATTATGACAGCCATCACGAAGCATTATTTCTAACCAAAGAAGAAGAAGCATTATTGTGGGATCTTTATAAAAAAGCATACAATGAATTTTCAAAGCAATATTATTCTAAAGATATTATCATTTCCTACATTACTCTTATACTAACTTATACACAGGCCTTTTATGACCGCCAGTTTGATACGAGAAGCAAGATCTATCATAAGGTAATTTCGGATTTCAACAATCACTTAGAAGATTTTTTCAATCAAGAAGACAGTATTGCGGGATTGCCGTCAGTGGCTTATTTTGCGCAGAAATCAAACTTATCTCCCAATTATTTTGGTGACCTGATCAAGCACTTTACAGGAAGTTCTCCAAGTGAACACATTCAGGATTTTGTTGTCCGATTGGCAAAAGACAAACTAAGTAATACAAACCTTTCTGTAAGCGAAATTTCATATAGTCTGGGATTTGACTATCCAAATTATTTTGCCCGCTTTTTTCGCAAGAAAACGGGACTTTCACCTAAAGTATTCCGTAATCAATAAGAAGAGAAATCATTTATACCCAAAAGCAGCTTAACGGCTGCTTTTTTTATTCTTGAAAATGAGAATCAGTAAAATGTATCTGTTTTTGAGTATTCTGTCTACGTTTTGAGCTTCTGTACCGATGTAACTTTGTATCAATGAAAAAGTTATATAAACTAAACAAATAGAAATCATGTCACAGAAAAAAGTAAGCTTCAAAAACAGCAACAATGGAAATATCTCAATGTCAGCTGTAATTAATTTTCCGGAAGGATTTAATGAAACCAAAAAGCATACTGCTATTGTAGTTTCACATCCAGGAGGCGGTGTAAAAGAACAGACCTCAGGTTTGTATGCTAAAAAACTTTCAGAAATGGGATTTCTTACCATTGCCTACGATGCTTCCTATCAGGGAGAAAGTACTGGGGAACCACGCCAATTGGAAAATCCATACATCCGTACAGAAGATGTAAGCGCCGTAATTGACTATTTAACTACATTGCCTTATGTAGATCAGCAGAATATTGGCGCTATGGGTATTTGTGCTGGTGCGGGATATACTGCCAACGCAGCAATCAATGACCATCGCATTAAAGCTGTTGGTATGGTAAGCGCAGTTAATATCGGATCTATGTTTCGCAATGGCTGGGAAAACAATGTAAAAGATGCTGATGCCCTTCCTTATCTTATTGCGGGTTCAAATGCCAGAACAAATGATGCAAGCGGTGCTGCCATTGCCACAATGCCTTTGGCTCCAATGAAAGAAGAAGATGCTCCAAATGCTGAATTAAGAGGCGCTTGGGAATATTATCACACTCCGCGATGCCAATATCCTACTGCTCCGGGTTTTGCCACTGCAAGAAGTCTTTCCCAAATCATTTCTTATGATGCTTACAACAAAGCCGAAGCTTTTTTTACACAACCTTTGCTTGCTGTAGTTGGAAGCAACGCTGGGAGTGCATGGATGAGCGATGACTTGCTTCATCGCGCAGCATCTGCAGATAAAACCAAATATATTGTAAAAGGTGCAGATCATATGGATCTTTATGATAAACAGAGTTATGTAAACGAAGCTGCTCTTGAACTTTCGGCATTCTTCAAAAAGAACCTTATTTAATTTCTAAATAAAAATTAGTTTAATATTAAAAATTAATCAAAATGAAAAAATCGGTAAGATTTAATGCAATGTATTGGGACATAGCGGCAGACTTATTGTTCCCTCCAAATTTTGACGAAAACAAAAAATACCCTGCCATCATTAGCACACACCCTATTGGTAGCTGTAAAGAGCAGACTTCAGGAAATGTATACGGGCAGGCATTTGCCGATGCAGGTTTTGTAGTATTGGTGCCAGATGCATCTTTTCAAGGTGAAAGCGGCGGTGAATTAAGATATTTAGAAGATCCTTCTTTTCGTGTAGAAGATTACAGCTATGCTTGTGACTACCTGGTAACATTACCTTTTGTAGATGAAAAACGTATTGGTGTTTTAGGCATCTGTGGTGCTGGCGGTTACTCCATCAATGCAACTATGAAAGAAAGACGCATCAAAGCCGTGGCAACAGTTACCGGTGCCAACTATGGCCGTGTAATGCGCGAATTTGGAGATCCTATCGCAAACCTTGAAGCAATTGCAGAACAAAGAACTGCAGAAGCTAGAGGTGCAACTTTAAGAGTAGACCAAGGCCTTTATCCTACCTATGAAATGGCAAAAGAACTTAACGCCGATATTGACCTTTTAGAAGCAACTGAATACTACCGTACTTCTCGTGGTCAAAGTGAAAACGGTGTAAACAAAACCCTGTTTTCTCACAATGCGGCCGCTCTGACATGGGACGCCTATAATCTTGCAGAAAAATTACTAACACAGCCATTATTGGTAATTGTGGGCAGAAAATCAGGAGCGTTTGGAGCTTACAGAGATGGTTTTGAAATAATTCGCCGTGCCGCTTCAACTAAAAAAGAATTGGTAGTTGTTGATGGTTGGTCACACTATGATTTATATGACAAACCCAAACCAGTCAAAATTGCGTTAGACAAATTGATTCCGTTCTACAAGGAAAACCTTTAATTTATTGAATTTGCAAAAGCCGAAACTTTTTCGGCTTTGCTTCTTAAAAACGTCTTATGGAAACAAAAAATATTTTAATACTAGGTGCCGGTGGAGCTATTGCTCAGCATGTTATAAAGTTCCTGAAAAATGATAACAAATTAAATCTTACGCTTTTTGCAAGAGATAAAGGCCAATTAGAAAATTTCCTTGATAACAAGATAAGTATTGTTACAGGTGATGTCATGAATGATGAACAGCTTAATAATGTGCTCAAAGGCCAAGATATAGTATATGCAAACCTGTCGGGAGAAGTAGATAAAATGGCTGCGAAAATTATTTCAGCTATGCAGCATAACAGTGTATCCAGACTCATTTTTGTGACTTCACTTGGCATCTACAATGAAATTCCTGGTGAATTTGGGAAATGGAACAATCGAATGATTGGCTCTGAATTGGTCAGATACAGAAATGCAGCAGATATAATCGAATCGAGTGAAGTCAATTATACAATTATCCGTCCTTCATGGCTAACCAATAAAGATGAAATCGAATTTGAGACTACACAAAAAGGAGAACCTTTTCTTGGTACTGAAGTTGCGAGAAAAGCGGTTGCCAGATATATTTCTGATATAATTGAAAATCCTGAAAAAGATGTAAACGCTAGTGTAGGTCTTAACAAACCAGGCGTGTATGGAAATAAACCCGATTTTTATTAATTTAAAATGAAAAAACAAAAACAGTAATGTTTACAAAAGAAATAAATCAATTTTTAACGTTTAACCCTTACTGTACATGCAAACCGTTTTAGAATTAAAATTCGAAATAATTATCTTACAAATTAAGAGAAAAATAGGCCAATTTCTTTAAATCGTTCATAAAATGGTTTGTAAATTGTTCAGTAAGGTCACTAAAAGAGACAAGTAGTTAATAGTTGTCTCTTTTTTTATGCTCTAATGTGTAGATTTTTCAAGCCTTCACAGCATAATATTTGTGGTTCGATTTTTTTACAAGAAATTCTTAGTCTGTTTGAAATAAACAGTCTTAAAGTGGCGCTATCAGATATTTAATCGAAGCTGAACGATGGTTCGAAATCCTGCTAAGGATATACATTATCCTAATTCCATTTTCACAATTATCTTTTATACAGAAAAAAGTCAAATTTAAATTATTGAAAATTTAATTTCTTCCCAACCTTTTAAACCAAATCGACATCTATAATTAAAAGACACATATTTAATTCTCGTGAATATGACATTTTTAAAAAGTCATTTTTTATTTTTATACTTTTAACTACCGTTTTTTACAATAAATAAAATCAAAGCTATAAAACCAAAATTTATATCATGGGAAAAACAATCTTGTTCATCTTATTTTTTATCACTTCAATATCCTTCGCACAAACAAAGGTAATAGCGCACAAAAGCCATAGTGGTTCTAAAAGTACATTTTCAAAAGCGTACAAGAAAAATTTGTTTGATATTAGAAATTCTAACTTTGGATTACCTACACATCACATTGTAATTTTAGACACTGTTATTGCTATAGACAAGTCTCGTTCCATATTAAAAATGAGGGTATCAATTGATGAGTATACAGAACAACAAAGACGTAATTATAAAAACTTAGATAATTATAAAAATTTAGGTAACTCAAACTTTAGATATAAAACTACAGTAATAAGTGATAGTTTATTTAACAAAAATAACTCCGTGGACTATATAAAACTTGCCCCTGCATACAGGTACCCAATCTATTTTGTGAATCCTATTGGAAGTGTAGTTTTTATAGGTTTTAAAAAACCTTTTTAATGAAAAGAATTGAAAATTTCATTTACCAAACATTGGTATTGTTCTCTTTTTTAGGAATTGTATTTATTCCCTTTTCTTTCCAGTATCTTAATATCCAATCTGTAACAACCAAACTTTTATTTCAGAATTTGATAGTCAATACGGTTACAAAAATGGAAAATATTACTATTTCAAATCCTGAAATTACGTCAGATTCAACGACACTTTATGGTCTATTTTTTGTTTTATTATTTCTGTCGTCAACTTTTACAATAGTATTTTCACTTTTTAATTTTTGGAGAATCCATAAAAATCAAATTAATAAGGTATTCCAAATCGTTTTAACCTATTATTTGGGCTGTGTAATGCTCAAATATGGTTTTGACAAAATCTTTAAAGTCCAGTTTTATTTTCCAGAACCTAATATACTTTATACTCCATTAGGAATGCTTGATAAAGACATTTTGTTTTGGAGCACAATGGGAACTTCTTACAGTTACAATATTTTCATGGGTTTAATGGAAGTTATTCCAGCCTTGATGCTGTTTTATAATAAAACCAGAATTCTTGGTCTTTTTATTCTTTTGGGGGTCTTAATGAATGTCGTTTTTATCAATTTTGGTTTCGACATTTCAGTAAAGTTGTATTCAATGTTCTTACTCCTGATTTGTTTTTTATTGCTTGTCCCGAATTTGAAAAAAATAATTCTTTTTTTTACATCAAACCAATCAATGAACTTATCACATTTTAAAGGCTCGGATATAATCACTTCAAAATCTGCGAGAATCATTATAAAAACATTAATTGTCTTTTTTATTTTTACGGAATCTCTTTTTCCATACATTCAAAACCAAAATTTCAAGAACGATAATACTATTCAAAATCCGCTTCATGGTGCATATGAAGTTATGAAAGTGGAAAAGAATGAAGCGAAGCAAAATTCTGTAAATTTGGAAATAAAACGCATTTTCATACATCGAGATAATTATATTATTTTTCAATATACAGATGATACTATGGAAGATTTTTATTTAGAAATTAATGAAACCAAAAATCAATTCATACTAACTAATTACAATGGTGAAAAAATAAAGTCGAATTACAAGTACCTTGAAAATTTAAAAACATTAACCATTTATTCTCCAGAATTAGGCATAAACATTTATTCTAAATCACTCCCTTGGAAAAAAATGCCATTATTACAGCCTCTTTTTCATTGGACAGTTGATGAAATTCGTTAAAACTAAAAAACTTCAATGAATGTTGAATAAATATCTATATATGAAAAAAAAGAAACTTTTTTTATCCTAATTCTATTTTCGCAATTATCCTTTGCACAAAACAGAATAGTTTATGGAGTAGTTAGAGATAGCACTGGACTTGGCTTGCGACGTATTCTTATCACTTTATGATAGTCACAATTTCTTTAAATCCTTTTGCCTGCGCATGCTGTAGCGGAGTTACTCCATCATGGTCAGGTATATCCATTCTTGATCCTGCATCTTTTAGAATCTGAACAATCTGCTGGTATTTTAAGCTTCCGTCTCCCAGCACGATAGCCTCCATTAAAGCAGTCCAACCTAAACGATTAACATGATCGATCGGAAAGTTCTTAGTATTGGCAAGTAATCTAACCGTTTCTACATGACCACGTTCGCATGCGGGTATAAGTGCCGAACCGTTGTAGCGATTGAAGATATCGAAGCGTGCACCATTGTTCAAAAATAAGCGTACCAGTTCTGTCTGTCCGCTTGCACCTGCATACAAAAATGGGCTGTCCCTGTTTTCTGCCTGCTGATTCACATCTGCCTTATGTTTTACTAATATCTTTGCCATTTCTGTCTGCTTACCCATTGTTGCAATTAGCAACAGAGAGCGCTTATTATTATCAACAGCATTTACATTTGCTCCATTTTCTAAAGCTTTCGCAACCCCAGAAATATCATTCTGATGTACTAGCTGCAGAATATCTTTTTGCATAATTTCATTTTTTTTAAAGGCCCAAACCGGCTGACAAGAACCAATAGGCATTATTAGTATTAATAAAACAATTATAGTTTTTTTCATAAACAGATAAATTAGAAAACGATATTCCCTTTGTAAATCAGAGATTTTATTGGCGATATGCGAGAAACTGCTTCTGCAGAACAGCTGGCATCGACAAGTATCAGATCGGCATCATCACCTTCTTTTGGCCATTGCTGCACACCTTTGTCATCTAACGGAATAGATCCTGCTGTTGCCAACTTGAGCATTCTAGACAATCCGAATTCAGAAACCTGTCCGTATAATTGCGCCGCTAGATTGGCTTTCTGCAATACGCTTCCGGTTCCCATAGTGCTCCAATAATCTACAATACTATCATTTCCTGTCATAACATTTACTCCGTGTTTTAATAATGTTGGAATCGGCATAATCGCCCCGCCAAAAGGTATTGTAGAAATAATCCCCACTTGTGCAGCAGCCAACTGTTCTGCAATTGCTTCCTGTTTGACTTTATCTAAAGTAGCAAGAGCAAAGGCATGGCTGACAAAGGTTTTTCCTTTTAGAACAGGGTTTTCATTCACTTTATTAATTAAGTATTCTATAGTATCAAGACCGGATTTTCCTGATTCATGCAAGTGGATGTCAATTCCTTTATTGTTGTCCAGAGCAAGCTGAATCGTGGTATCCATTGTTTTTTGAATTGAACCATCCACATTTGTAGGATCTAAGCCTCCTATAAAATCAATATCCATTTTTGCAGCTTCCTTCATATAAGGAAGTGAGTCTGTATAGTACAAACCGTGTTGCGGAAAAGCTACCAGCTCCGCTCCAAAACTATTCTTTTTGTTTGCCAGTGCAATTTGAAGATTTTTAAGTGAATCCAGTTTAGATGTTGGCTCAATATTGACATGGCTGCGGGCAAATCCTGTTCCGTGCGACTGCAATAATTCTATAAGTTTTTCAGCCTTATATGTAGAGTTTTTCAGCATATCAGGCAATGTTTTCTGCTCCAGTGCAATCATTCCCTTTATTCCTCCAGAACGACGTACTGCACGCCATTTTTCAGCATACAGCGTTTTGTCCAAATGAATGTGCATGTCTCTAAAAGACGGCAACATTAGCATTCCTTTAGCATCTATTGCTTCCTTACCAGTTACGTTAGAGCTAATTTTCTTTATTTTACCATTCTGAATTTCTACAGAAAAAAGCCCTGTTTTAGTTCCCACAACTTCTTCTCCTTCAAATTCAAAACCAGTTTCCAGACGAACATTTTTCAAAACATAAGAATTTCCCAATGCTGTTGTTTGATCTTTCTGCAAATGACTATTTTGCCCTTGTAGTATTGATGGCATAAAGGCAATACCTGCCAAACCTAATCCAGAACTCTTTAGAAAATCTTTACGTGAAATACCTCGCTTCTCCATATTCATTTTTATTTAATTAGGGGCTTTCTTTATTTTAACAAAAAAACAAGATAGCGTTTTTCAAATGTACAGATTTGCAAACCAGAAAACTTGCATGATTCCTACGGCAACTTGAAGAATTTATCTTTTTTTACGAAATTCAGTTGGTGATATTCCTGTATGGCTTTTAAAAAAATTAGAGAAGTAAGCATGGTCTACAAAACCCAGCTCAAAAGCAATTTGTTTTATGGATAAATCGGCACTTTCCAGTAATCTTTTAGCTTCTGTTTCTACACGCTGCTGTATAAGTTGTGTAGCAGATATTTTAAGATGCTTTTTACAGAGGACATTCAAGTAATTAGCAGAAATATTTAGCTTGGCAGCATAAAATGCTACAGATTTCTCCTGCTTGAAGAATTCATCTATGAGCATATTGAAAGCCGCTAATCGAGAATTGGACTGATACACTTTAAATTCAGTAAAAGCATATTCTGCTTCTCTACTAATAATGGATGCTATAACTGCTGCACGCGCATTAATCAGATAGGTCAGGAAATTTGAGCGTTTCAGCTCATTTTTGATTGCATCAAATTCATAATGTAACAGTTCAAAAGCAGTTTGAGATAATTGTATAACGGGATGATTCTGGTAATTGGTAAAAGAAAATCTAAAATATGGCGCGAATCTTTCAAAAAAAGTTCGTTCAATCATAAGCTGATAACCTACTGTTCCTTCCTTTATGTCCCATTTGTGCATCTGTCCTGGAAATAATACATGAACCTGATAATCACTAATAGGATAATCTATAGAATCGATAGAATGAACTCCATTTGCCTTTTCGAATAAACTGATAGTAAAGAAATCATGTGAATGAGGTTTTTCAATAATTCTTGCTCCATGTAGATCATTAAATAAAATCTCTACATTGCCTGCGAATTGGTCATCTCTAAATTCCTGTATACCGATCACCGATACAGAATGGTTTCTTTCAGATTTATCCATAATAAAAAAGTGAATTTCTTGTGAAGCTTTTTACATAAAGAAATCAGCTAAAAGGCATTAAATAAACAGCGAAATTTATAAAAAAACAATAAAAGTATAAATTCCTTCCTAGACTACTAATTATGATTTGCTCTTTTATCACTTTTAAGACTTTATTGGCTTTACACAAAAAACGTCTCTATATTATCTATAATTTTATTATAATTAGAATTCCAGCTAGCAGAAAATAGCTTAAATTAGTGCTTCATTTTTTAGCTGCATATCTGATTTTAAGACTAATTATAATCCCATATTATGACCCACGCATTTGCATCTGCAGCTAATAGCACAAAATTAGGTTTCAATGAAAAACAACCCTAAATTAATTAGTAATTATGAGTACAAGAAGTTCTTTCTTCCAGATATATCTACTCACAATCTATTTAATAATTCGAATGTACAATTGTATCGAATTGAAAAATATTTAAAGAAAATCGTAATTCCTGTTAACCCTTATCAAACCACTTTTAACTTTCTGATTTTTGTTACCAAAGGATACGTAAAACAGCAGTTGGAAACATCTGTTTTTGAAATCAATGCTAATCAAGCGCTTAGTATTAAACAAGGAAATTTTACGGCAACATTAGAACTTTCAGATGATGTTGAAGGCTTTTTTGTTATCTATGAGAATGAGGTCATTACTGAAATTTCATTAACAACAGGAGACTTAAACTTCTTTTACACTTCGCCTTTCTCTATTTTAAACCCTAATAAAATTAACTGGCTTATTCGTTTATTTGAATTGCTGGAAGAAGAATTAAACCAAGCTGAACATATTAATGCAATCACTACATCACTTCTTCAATCTGCATTATTAAAAATTATACGAACAGAAAACACTACGAACAAATCACTCAGCCGTGCAAGTTTTATCTCTTTTCAGTTTAGAGAATTGGTGCAAAAAAATCACATTGAGCATAAAAACATTGATTTTTATTCTAATGTACTAAAAATATCAGATAATTATTTGAACAAATGTGTTAAAGAAACCACAGGAAAGGCACCAAAACAATGGATAAACGAAATTACAATTCAACACAGCCAAATTCTTTTGCAAGATAATTCGAAAGAAATAGCAGAAATAGCATTTGAATTGCATTTTCAATCTCCTTCGTATTTTTCTCGCATGTTTAAAAAAGTGACAGGAGAGTCACCTTCTGAATATCGATCACAATTTTTAAAACATTAAAATTTACAATTCTTTCAAAAAAACGAAAACGCTTAAACAGGATGTTTAAAAATCCTGTTATAAGCGTTTTTTGTCTAAAAAAGACTCTACTTAAAAAATACAATTTTTAATTAAGCTGGCGTGCCTTCGCTGTTAGAAACTACAGCATCAATTTGGATTAAAGCATTCAAAGGAATTTCTGAAACTCCAATTACCGTTCTTGCTGGCAAATCTCCATTGAAAAATGAAGTATAGATTTCGTTTACAGCAGTAATATCAGCCACATTTTTAAGCTGAATGTTTATTTTAACAATGTCATCCATTTTGTGATCAATGCTTTCTACAATTGCTTTGATATTGTTTAAACATTGTACAGCTTGCTCTTTAATTCCACCGCTCACTATTTGATTGTTTTCTGAAACCAAAGGCAATTGACCCGAAATATGATTGTAATGTGAATAAGCAACTGTGTGTGAATATGGAACTTTTGGTGCATTTTCTGTGCTATTTGCTTCAATTACTAGAAAACGTGCATCTTCTGGAAGTTGGGGAGGTGTTCCGTCACCATGTGAGACTGCAGTATCAATCTGCACCAAAGCACCCATTGGCAAAGCAGAAGCACTAACAATTGTTCTAGCCGGAACATAGTTTGGGAAGAATTTTGCTAAAACTTCGTTTACAACTTCAGCATCTGAAATGTTCTTAAGAAAAATTGTAGTTTTAACCACATCGTTCATAACATGTCCAATGCTTTCTAAAATAGCTTTAATATTTTCTAAACATTGTTCTGCTTGCTCTTTTACACCACCCTCAACAATTTTACCAGATTGTGGATCAATAGGCAATTGAGCTGAAATATTACTATAGTGCGAAAAAGCTACGTTATGGGCGTGTATGCTCTTTGGTGCGTTTTCTGTATTTCTAGTTACTTTAACTAATTCCAAAGCTTTTTGCGGAGTTGTTCCCTCGCCGTTTGAGATAAGAGTATCTATCTGAATTAAAGCTCCTTCTAATGGCAAAGCATCTACGGCAACCGTTGTACGAGTTGGAAGATTGCTTTTGAAGAATGTTTTGTATACTTCGTCTACTGCTTCTATATCAGAAATATTCTTTAAGAAAATAGTTAGTTTTACAGCATCATCCATAACATGACCGATGCTTTCTACAATTGCTTGGATATTTGTCAAACATTGTTTTGCCTGTTCTTTAATATCGCCACTAACAATCTCTCCAGTTTTAGGATCGATAGGCAATTGTGCTGAAAAATTGTTGTAATGAGAAAACGCTACTGTTTGCGTTGAAAATGGGCTTTTTGGCGCATTTTCTGAGTTTCTCGAGTTCTTTTTAATTTCGCTCATAATTTGTTTGTTTTTCTGTTTTAATTATTACTTTTTTTATGGACTAATGAGTTGAGTGATATTGAATAAGATTTAATTTTAACACATAGACACATAGCTTTTTACTCCTTCTTTTAAGTTCACAGAAAAAGCAAGCTTTAACACATAGCTCTATGCGCCTTGAAATTAGTGAAACACCTTTTTTAACTTTACAAAAACTATGTTTCTATGTGTTTAAAATAATTTCACAAAATGTTTTAAGCACTAAGTTTTTCTAGTGGTTTATTATGCTCCGAAAGGATTTTTCCAAATTATATCTACGGCTAAATAATTCACGTCTGAAATATCAAATCCTTTACCAATAAGGTTATACATATAACCTACATCGAAAATAAATGGAATTTCATGTGGAGTAAGTGAGTAGTAAAGTGTGAGTCGGCTTTCTTTATAATCAAATTTTGACCATTCCTTCTCGGGCTCATTTTCTTTGCTTATTGCAAAAAGAACTTCGGCTCCGCCTATAATATGATGTGTTTTAGTGCTTCCTAAATCTAGGCTTAGTTGTGTTTTGAGGCGAGTACGTAACTGAAAATTTTCTTCGGTATTACTAAAATCAGGATTGAAAAATTTTCTAAATTCCTGTCTTATTGTATTTTTCCATTTCAGTCCGTTGCCTTCTGTGATATAAGAATAGCGTCCGTATAATCTAAATTCCTGTTCAATTGCAGGATTCAATTCTTCATAAGGCGCTTCAGAGTCATAATTATTGGATCGTCTATAACTTAACGCATACGAGTATTCCCAATTCTTGCTGTATCGATTGGAAATTTCCTCGTTTATTACCAGAATAGCCATTTTAGAAAATGGATTGTTCTCATCTGGACTACTCTTTAATCCATAACCTATATAAGTTGTCGATTCTTTCTGTTTAAGTGAATCTAAAGACTGTCTGATGCCAAAGGCAAACCAAGCTGCGTTTTTTCCTTCTCCTAAGCCTGGTGGACTTAACTGTGCGTATGTTTTACTAAATGTGACCACAAAAATGACCACTGCCAATAGCAATTTGCTTTTTGCAGACACGTTTTTCATATTTTCTAAAGTTTAAAATTTGTAGCTTATTCCGGCTTTTACAGCGAAAGGAGTTCCGGGAGTAAAACATAATTCTGATACTGAACTAGCTTCGTCTCTAAGTCTGGTTTCTGTTTCAAATTGCGCTTCATTCCATTTGGTATTAAATATGTTTTGAAACTGCATGTTTACTTCCCACTTTCTTTTTCCATAAGCCAAGACAAGATCATTAACGAAATAGCCTCGTGTTCTTACCGAATTATCTTCTATGGCAGGTCTAGAATCCATATAGCGGTATCTTAAATTTGCAGAAAACCCTGATGGAAGTTTTACTGCCACGCCTCCAGTACTGGTAAGAGTTGGTACTAACGGAATATAATCTTCTCCTTTTGGCTCATCAATAAAACGGGCATGGGCATAATTAAGGTCTCCGTCTAAATAAAGCCAAGAAATAGGCTGATATCTCAAACTCAAATCAAAACCCAAACGACGTGTTTTTCCTGACGGCTCTACCACTGCTTCGTCTCCAACATATACAAATTCCTGTTGCAAATACATGTGCCAGATCGCCGGCTGAATAATCATATTGGCAGTTGGACGAAGAATAACTCCAAGATCACTTCCAAAAGAGTACGGAAGAATGTCTTTTCCATCTTGCGCTACAACAACTCTTACGTCGTTGGAATGAAATCCAAAACCAGACTTAATATACCATTGCACATTTTGGTTCTGTGTATACGAAATATTCAATTTTGGACTTATTCTAGCCGCCGAAGCCTCTTTTGCAGCAGGTAAACTAGCAAGTCGATCATGAAGACTAAACGTAAAATAGTCTAACCTTACCGATGGATTGATGAGCCATTTCCCTACTCTATAATCAAGTGAAGTATAACCATGAACATTGACTTCTGTAGCAGATCCATCAGATAATCTATCTAACAATAAATCACGCTGATAGACATGATTTAATTGTAAGTCCTTGATATCATCAAAACGAAATCCCGCTCCTGATGTCCAAGTCATGTTGCTATTTTCAAATGCAAATCTTCGGACATACTTATTTTCAAGTCCATAAATAGAACGATTATCAGTTTGCTGAATCTCGTCTCCGTAAACAGGATCATTTAGAAAAAAAGTAAAATTTGAAAACAGATTAAAATTATATTTAGAATAGAATAAATTGCTTGAAAACTCTTCATTCTCATTGGCTAAGTATTTATAATTTATAGCAAGGTTTGTTCTCGAAGTCCTTCCGCCTTCAGTTGGATCTATAGATCCCCACCTGCTTATAATTCCTTCTTCTACTGCTCTTTCTGGAATCTGTCCCGAAGCATTCCAGTTTGAAGTAAAAGTAGATCCTAAAATAGAGATGTATTGTTTTTCATCAATCCACTGGCTGTACTTCGCCAAAAAATTAACGCGTGTAAAATCCTGTTTGACATCAAACGGTCCGTCTGTATAATTGAATTCTCCAGCAACATAAAAACTCTTATCCTTGTTGTTTTTATCTAAAAGATTAAGCATTGTAACCGCTCGCATCGTATTAAACGAACCTCCTTCAATTTTGAAAAGATTATTGTCCAATCTGTCAAAAGTGCTAAAATTGACGTAGCCTGAAGTATTAAAATCTCCTTTATCTGCATAATAAGATCCTTTACCAAAATCGATATCTTTGATTGTTTCTGGAATCAGAAAATGCAAATCGGCATATCCCTGTCCATGTGCATGTGAGACTATGTTTACTGGCATTCCGTCAGCCATAACGCTGATATCGGTTCCATGATCATTATCAAAACCTCGCAAAAATATTTGTTCTGCTTTACCGCCTCCGGCATGCTGGGCAATAAATAATCCTGGAACTTTTCGTAATAGATCCTGTGCAGAATTTACAGGTGACATTTTTAAATCGACTTTCATTATTTGTTTTCTGAAGTCGATATTACTAATTACTATTTTGCTCAGATGCACTGTATCTGCTTCTGATTTGTTTACTTCTATTTTTTTTGCTTCTGGCTTATTTACTTCTTGAGCAAATCCATTCTGCACCGCTAACAATACTATTACAATTGCTGTAAAAAGTTTGTTTCTCATTATTATTAATTTTCTTCTACAATTACCGTTTTACTTTCAAAACGGCCTACTATTTTTTTAAGGAAAACAATTACCCACATCGATAAAACAAATGGAAACGTAAGTGTAATCCATCCGTTATGCATCATAAAAATGTCAAAGTATGTTGCTATTACTACTGAAAGCAATACATATAATCCATCTCTTGGTTTTGTTCCGCTGCATGCAATTCCGCATAAAACAGCGTTGAAACTAAACATTCCATCTTCTATTAATTTTACAGAATCTTGATCAAAATGTGCAATCGCCGCTGCAATTACCGCCGCTAGAAATCCGTATAAAGCTGCTGTAGGGTTGTTGAGAAAAACCCCAATAAAAAACAGCAAACCTGCGGCAATAGTTCCTTGAAAAATCACTTCACTATAAGCATGTGCTGCTACTGCAAAATCTTCAAGTTCCTTCATCTCTACATTAACTGCAGGAATTCTTGCAACCGCTAATCCAAAGTGCTGAATACTCAAAACAGCAATTACCGTGATGACAATAAAAGGAAAGGTGAAAAAGGGAATCTTTTTACGAATAGAAAATTCCATTAGCAATGTGCTTAGTACAGATCCTAAAACAAGTAAAAACCATATTAACAGACTGGTTTCAAAGAAGAAAACTAATCCTACTCCGACTAACGTTGCATTAAATCCGTATAAACCTGCTTTTATATTTTCGTCACTGAAATTGCAAATTTTTGCTGTCGCAGTACCGATTATAGAACTCAGCAAAGCTGCAACTCCCATCAGGATAGAATCATAAGATATCGCAATTAAAAATAATAATCCTGTCCAAGCACTTTCTTGAAGCATGATTTGTCCAATGCCTTTAAGCACTGTTTCTACTATTGATTTTATTTTTTTCATTTGTGTTATTACTTCTAGAAATAAAAATTATTTGAATTACCAGCCTAAAAAAACCATCCCGACGCCACATGCTAAAACTACTGCTCCACTAATTGCTGGGGTATAACGCTCGAGTTTTTCTGTTTTGAAAAAAGAATATCCATATACCCCTAAAAGCACCATACCAAGCATAGTCAAAACAGTGCTTAATGTAAAAACACCAATGATTGTAGAAATTTCGCCAACAGAACGTTTCAAACCTGAATAGAACAATAAAGGAATTAGCGGTTCGCTTGGCCCCATTACAAAAATGGCAAACAAAACCAAAGGCGTTACTTTAACTCGATTCGTAGGCATAACTACTTCTCCATGTTTATGCGAAAACACAAATACATCTTCTCCCATTACGTCAAAATGTTTGTGCGCTTTGTTTTTGTAAGCAGCCCAAAGCCCATAGACAAGATAAATTGCACCAAATAACAGCAGTGCCCAGCTTGCAACATTGCCTCTAAAATCTTGGAAAAATGTTATTTTATTGATTTGCCATCCTAAAAAAACTCCAATAAATCCTAAAACTACCGAACTCAGAATATGTCCGAAACCGCAAACTATTGTAAGCATAATGGTCTTAGAAATGCTCCACTTTCTCGATCTGGATAAAACAATAAATGGCAAATAATGATCGGGACCCGAAGCCGTATGAAAAAAGCTGATGCTTATCGCTGTAATTGATAATGCTATTAAATTTGAATTCATAATCTGCTTAAATTTGTATTACTGCTTTTTCTTCCCAAAGCACATCCTGCACTTTTCTAAAGAAATCAAACATTTGCTCTCCTCCATTTCCTAGAATTCTAATGACAAAACCATTTGATTCTAATTCACTGATTCCAAATGCTACGTTTTCCAATCCTTCCAATTCTTTAAAAAAGAATTCGATATTCTCCTTCACATCCTCATTCCTTGTGTTTAGATAAACAAAAGTTCCTTGATGGGTAAAGCCTTCGAGCAAACCCATCGCGGCTAAGGGCATAATATCTGGTCTTAAGAGAACATTGTCTTTTAAAACCAGTCTATCGTGATGATAAACCTCTAAAAGGTTTTGAAAATGAGCATATTTAAAAGTTTCTCCGTGATGTTTACGTCCACAGGTAATAATTTCGCTAATCGTCAAATCACAGTCATCTTCAATGTAAATCTTATTATGACTTTTAAATGTTGAATCTTCATGAGGCACCACAGGGTGAGGAACATACGAAAAAGATGTTCCTTTTTCCATTGTGACATTCATGATTTGCGAAGCACTACCCTCCATATTAAACAATCGCTGATAGGATTGTGACTGCAATTGCAAACGAGCATTTTCTTTTACATTCACTTGAATATCGTAAACGTCACCGCTTAAAATTCCAGGTGATGAACTCATAATCATCAAATACGAAGCTCCATCAGATTTGTACTGTCCGACAGGCATAATCCTGAAGGGCTGTGTCACGTACGCATCTCTTAAAAATGATTCCCCATCCCTTTCTTCTATTTCTATTTTTAGGGTACTTACCATTTGATTAACGAACTAAATTTGGTTCTTCGATATCTTCTAGCAATGCATATTTCTTGATCCAGCCAATAACTTCATCAATTCCTTCTGTAGATCTAAGATTTGAAAATACAAACGGTGCCCCTTTTCTCATTCTACGTGCATCGTTTTCCATTACCTCTAAACTCGCTCCAACATAAGGCGCTAAGTCAATTTTATTAATCAAAAGCAAATCTGATCTTGTAATACCAGGTCCGCCTTTACGAGGGATTTTTTCTCCTTCTGCAACGTCAATTACGAAAATTGTCACATCGGCTAAATCTGGCGAGAAGGTTGCTGAAAGGTTATCTCCACCGCTTTCAATTAGAATTAATTCGATATCTGGAAAGCGCGAAACCAATTCATCTACTGCTTCCAAATTCATACTCGCATCTTCGCGAATCGCTGTGTGAGGGCAACCTCCAGTCTCTACTCCAATGATTTTTTCTTTTGGTAAAAGACTATTTTTTACCATAAATTCGGCATCTTCCTTTGTATAGATGTCATTGGTGATTACGCCTAAATTATAATCGTTTAGCATTTTTCGGCTCAAACGTTCTAACAATGCAGTTTTTCCTGATCCAACAGGTCCTGCCACTCCTACTTTTACATATTTTCTAGTTTCCATTTTCTTTTTGTTTTTCTTTCTTCTTTCTTCTTTTCTCTTTGTTACGACATGTACAATCTTGAATAAAGTCTCTCGTGCTGCATACATCGAATATCAAAAGCCATGCTGCAAAGACCTACAAGTTCCCTGTCTATTGTTAAGGTTTCTTTTGCTAATTTTTTAAGCAGTGGTTGCAATTCGAATAAAACATCTTGCCCATCTAATTGTCCTAGAGGCACCAGTTTAACCGAATTGGTAATCATTCCGATCGCGGCATTGTAATAGAATGCAAACAAAGCTTCGTCTAGTGGAATTTCCAGTAACTGCGCGTACAATCCAAAAGCGATGCAATAATGTGCTGTTGCTTCTTTATTGGCAATTGCTTGTTCATAATCGTTAATAAGATCAAAAGCTTTTTGTCTTCTAAAAATCTTAATTAATCGAATTCCCAGTTTCTGACTTGCCTCTCGTATTTCGCGTGGACTCTTTAAAGCACTGCATTCTTGATCTAGTTTTATTATGGTTTCCAAATCATTATTTGCAGCCGCTACATAAGCTAATTTCAAGAAAGATGCATCATTGTATTTAATATTATACATTAACATGTTTGACACAAACTCTTTTGCAGAAGCCACAGAATTTACCGCTTCATCCTGAACGTAAGTCTCCAATCCGTTAGAGTGTGTGTATCCTCCAATTGGCAAAGTCGGATCTGCCAGATGGAGAAGGCTTCCTAAATAAGTGTTTTCTATATTAGTCATTTGAAGAAGCCATGTTTAGGATTTTTGTAAAAAGAGACGAATTTCCGTGACCATGTGGCGCTACATTTGATTTTAGCAAATGCAAGAGCTTTATCTCCTGTTTTTCTGGTTTGTAACCACTCGCTTCGAGCCATCTAAACATTGGCATTTCAAAAGGCATCATAATCTGATCATTCTGAATGAATAACGGAAGATGTTTATTTCCAATTTCATAACAGATCGTACCCATTTCTAATAAAGACGAAGGTGTCATTACAATCGCTTCACAAGGTTTAATGTTTACAACAATCGCTTTTTTATCATCTTGATAAAGAATATCATCTTGATTCAATCGCTGTCCTTCCTGAATAAACTTAATCGCAATTTCAACTCCTGAATTTGTTCGCTTGCGCTGAATTCTCTTGGTAGTTTCAAACCACTCTATTTCCAGAAGATCTATCTCAAGACCTTCAATTGAATGTGTTTTTGTATTACCTATTATCTGTTGTATAATCATTATTTCGATTTTTTAAGGGAAATGTTTTTTGAAACTCCTAATCCGAATGTTGATCCATTTATTCCAGCAACAAATGTTCGATTGCTTGTTTTATTTGCATCATTTCCTGTAGTATTTTCATATGATAATTCACAGAATTTCGCTTTTAGTGCCCATCCATGACCAAGAAGTACGGCAACAATTGGGTATACTCTTCCCAGATAACCGTTATAGCTATAAGATCCTGGAGTATTCATAAGCGTATTTCCCCATACATAATGCGCGTCAGCCTGAGCGATGATGGCAAAATGATCTCCAATATTCCAAGAGTCACTGTAAAAAGGACCGATTTCGTGTTTAGAGTCGGTAAGATTTCCTGCTGCGTTTTTCTCTTGATCAAAAGCAAAATTCATCCCTGCAACAACGTGATCATTAAAAAAATATCCTACTCCGATTGGGTTTGCACCAAAACTGCTACCCGTATTATTATTGTCTTTATAAGTTAAAGAACCATAAAGCATTAAAGATCCTTTCTGTGCATGAACCGTTGTTAAAGACGTACATACTAAGAGAAGAATTAAACCCAAATTAATTTTCCAACTATTCATAAATTCTTTTTTTGTGTTTTTATTCTATTCTTACTGCAACAAACTAAATTGTCGCAGTAAGAAGTAGAATAACAGTTATTAATTAAAACAAATAGTATAATTGTGCTAATGGAAGTTTATCCACAGGTTCGCAAGTGATTTTTTCTCCATCGATTGTCACGGTATAGTTTTCAGCATTTACCATGATTTCTGGAGTTGCGTTGTTATGAATCATATCAGCCTTGCCAATATTTCTGCAATTTGAAACTGCTAGTAATTTCTTTTCCAAACCATATTCTTCGGCAATATTATTATTGATACCTGCCTGAGAAACAAAGGTGAAAACTGTTTTAGTTAAAGCTTTACCATAAGCTCCAAACATATTACGCATAATAATAGGTTGCGGTGTTGGAATAGAAGCATTAGCATCCCCCATTTTGCTTGCGGCAATAAAACCTCCTTTTACGATAATTTCTGGCTTAACTCCAAATAATGAAGGTTTCCAAATTACCAAGTCAGCAATTTTGCCTGCTTCTATTGATCCAACATAATTAGAAATTCCGTGCGCAATTGCAGGGTTGATAGTATATTTAGACACATATCTCTTTGCGCGATAGTTGTCATTTTTGTTTGCTGCATCTTCAGCCAAATATCCTTTCTGTTTCTTCATCTTATCGGCTGTTTGCCATGTACGAGTAATTACCTCTCCTACACGTCCCATAGCTTGAGAATCAGAACTCATGATACTAAATACTCCCATATCTTGAAGCACATCTTCTGCCGCAATAGTTTCAGGACGAATACGTGAATCGGCAAAAGCCACATCTTCTGGAATTTTTGGACTCAAGTGATGACAAACCATTAACATATCTAAGTGCTCATCTATAGTATTTGTCGTATAAGGTCTAGTTGGATTTGTAGATGCTGGCAATACATTCGGATACATTGCTGCCTTGATAATATCTGGTGCGTGGCCACCTCCTGCTCCTTCTGTATGGAAGGTATGAATAACACGTCCTGCAATAGCATTCATAGTATCTTCAAGAAATCCTCCTTCATTAAGTGTATCAGTATGAATGGCTACTTGCACATCATATTTGTCAGCCACTTTCAAAGAAGCATCAATTACAGCTGGAGTTGCTCCCCAATCTTCATGGATTTTTACTCCCAATGCTCCTGCTTCAATTTGTTCTTCAATTGGAGCTTCTGTAGCGACATTCCCTTTTCCGAAGAAACCAACATTTACAGGAAATGCTTCTGCGGCTTGTAACATTCTTTTAATATTATGTTTTCCTGGAGTAACCGTTGTCGCATTTGTTCCGTCAGCAGGCCCAGTTCCACCACCAATCATAGTAGTAACTCCACTATACAAAGCTGTTTCTATTTGTGTAGGGCTGATAAAGTGAATATGCGTGTCAATCCCTCCTGCTGTAACGATATACCCATGTCCACCATGAACTTCTGTTGAAGCTCCGATAATCATACCAGGAGTGATATTGTCCATAGTATCTGGATTTCCTGCTCTACCAACACCAACAATTTTTCCATCTTTAATACCAATATCCCCTTTTACAATTCCCCAGTGGTCAATAATTGTAGCACCAGTAATTACAAAATCGAGAACACCTTCATCACGCAAAGCTGTTGAAGATTGACACATCCCGTCTCTAACGGTTTTTCCTCCTCCAAATTTTGCTTCGTCTCCATAAGAGCAGAAATCTTTTTCAATTTCTATAATAATATCTGTATCTCCTAAACGTATTTGATCTCCTACGGTTGGGCCAAAAATACTTGTATAATTTTTTCTAGTTACTTCTAAACTCATGATTTCACATTTTTAAATTCGCCCTCTTTTAAACGTTCTAATGCAACAGCTTTGTTGTGCGGAGATAAGTCTCCATCTACTAAATTGTTGTGTCCAAAAAGACGTTGGTTTCCGCCAAACTCAGTCAGTTCAACTTCTTTCTCTTCTCCTGGTTCAAATCTTACTGCTGTACTGGCAATAATGTTTAATCGCATTCCAAATGCCTTTTCTCTGTCAAATGACATCATTCTATTCACTTCAAAAAAGTGAAAATGTGAACCTACCTGGATTGGTCTGTCTCCAGTATTGGTAACTTTTATGGTTAACGTTTCACGGCTATCATTACAAATAATAGTGCTATCTTTTAATATAATTTCTCCTGGAATCATCGCAGTATTTTTTAAGTTTATCGCACAGGATTGTGCACAGTTACTAATTTGGTGCCATCTGGAAATGTTGCTTCAATCTGAATATCATGAATCATTTCTGCAACACCATCCATTACATCTTCTTTGCGAAGCAGTGTCGCGCCATATTGCATCAATTCAGCTACCGTCTTTCCATCTCGTGCGCGTTCCATTAATTCACTGCTGATAAGAGCAATGGTTTCAGGATAATTTAATTTTAAGCCACGGGCTTTTCTCTTTTGAGCAAGTTCGCCAGCTGTATGCAGCATTAGCTTCTCAATTTCTCTTGGTGTTAAATGCATAATAAAATATTTTGGGTTATGTATATAGAGTTCCGCACAACTGATCTCTTGTTTTAGATCAATAATGTTTTCTTTAAATAATAAACATGGATTAGATAAGGCAATAACTGCCCTGTCCAATATAGAATAATCTATATGGATAAGTATGAAGGTGCATTTTTTACGATAAGATACATCTGTTATCTACTGCAAAATGTGGTATCCTACTTATAGATAATAAGTCTAGACTAAAATTTAGGCATAATTCTTCACTCTAGGTAAAAATCTACATTTTACCATGAACATAATATGCTAAATCCAATTAAGCAGTAAGCAATAAGAATTAAAAAATAATTAAATGTGGATTTTCAAGCTGTGAAATAGGATATTTCGTGACGTGTTTCTAAAAGGAGTTATGTTTCGTTCCCATAATCCTTGACTGTTCAATTTTATATTTTCTACATAAATAGAACAGTCCTCTTTTAAGTTTTTGAAATTTAAATCTAGCGGAGATGCTGGCAAAGAACTGTTAGATTTCTCCGTTTCAGAAGTATTCTCTAATAATACGAATTTTAACTCATCTGAATCTGAAAGTGCTTTATTAATTACAGTATTATTGGTAGTTAGCGCCTCAAGAACTGCTTCAGTTCCTGTGTGAGTATTTATTCTATTTACAATGCGGTTGCTGTAACTATTTGGGATAGTTAAAAAGCAAATTTGTAAAAAAATAATATAAGCTAACTTCATCGGGAAGATTTCAATTACTAAAGGATTATTCCTTGTATAATGGCAAATTTAGCAGTGTTGAAACACAATTGAGTAGCACAAATCTTGACTTTTCTTTTCCAAATTTCCCAATAACAAAAATTTAACACTTTTTCTTGTTTAATGATTTTGCTAATGAACCTTTATTTTGGAAACGTAATTTCTAAATACTTTTCAAAGAGCTTAAGCAAATGCCAAATTAAGGTTTATCCAATACACTTCTACCCCATCAAAAACACAAAAAAACTCAAAACCAGTATATTAACTGAATAAAAAAGGGGGATTTTCCCCTTTTTTGGTACATATGCATTTATCTAATTTAGTCGAATCTTAAAAGCACTATTAGAAGCCTGATTTCTAATTGCATTCTTCGCCCAGAATCTTATCTCTTCCAATAAATTTCATTTAGTATTTATAATAATTTTTATCAAAAGATGATTTTTGAAGTAATACAAATAATTACAGAACAAGTAAACAACTATCTCGAGGAAATTGGGTTGGACAAATCTGTTGTACCTGAGAATATTGCTTTTTTAGAATCTCAAAATGATGATATTACAGATGCATTAAAAAATGCTGTGGCGCTTACGATAATCAATTTAGATGAAGAAGCTACTTTAAAAAACTTCCCAAATCATATTATTGAAAATACGAAGACTATATATAAAAACAGTATTATCAATTTAAATCTCTTTATACTCTTTAGCGCCAATAGAGACAAGTATATCAACTCTCTTAAGGATATTTCAAAAATTATTGAATTTTTTCAGGGGAAAAAACTTTTTACCCAAGCCAATACCATCTTTAACAGAAACAGTAGCGCCATGAGCAATGTAGATAACTTTAGATTTACGGTTGAGCTCTACACGCCCACTTTTGAAGAATTAAATTATATCTGGGGAACACTTGGCGGAAAACAGCTTCCGTCGGCCTTATATAAAGTCAGCATGATCCAAATTGAACGCAACATTGCACAAGCAGAAGGAGAACTTATTGGTGAATTTACAGGTATAACTAAAAAGAAAGAACAGTCATGAGTTATTCTTCTACATATGGATTGTTGTTTCAAGTGACGTTTCTTCATAATTATTTTTTGAATAACGGAGAAGAAATTTTCACTAGTATGACTGATGATAAAAAAGAAAAAATGCTCCAGCAATTTAATGCAGATGCATTTATAGCCATAACGCCAACTTTAGAAACCATCACTGTACTCAAAAACTACAAAATGGTATTCAAAAAAAACAAAACAGGTTTTGGAGTATACATTAAATTAAAAGATGAATTGGACCCATTTATTAAAGTCCCTGACAATCTGAACCTAACGTTTTTAATTAACATTAATGATTATCAGTTTGAAAATTATACTAATCTTGATTTTGCTCTTACTCAAGCATATCTCTTCAGTAATGTAAAACCATTGACTGAACCCGTTTCATTTAAATATCTTCCAAAAATAAGTGACAACAAACTTATTTCAAACGCCTATTTGGTATCTGAAAAAACCACTGCCGATTTAATCTCGACACTGCAGCCGTCAGAACAGCAAAATGTCTTTGGAATTATTTCGCTTTCCGCTAAAGGTGACAACAGCTCAGAAAACATTATAGACGATTCGGATAAAATGTTAAGTCCGAATTTTAAAATTCATTTTGATAACCGAAAAACGTTTTGGAGATACATCAACCGTAAAGCAAAAACCGAAATTAAAACCAAGACCGCAAAACCATTAACACGATCTGGTTTTGTAGAGATTGACCCTATTAACGATTTGGATCCTTCGCAACCGGCAGAAAGTCAATATCCAAATCCGTCTGTAAAATCAATAACAAAAATCGATAGTGATTACTATTCAGAAATATTTATTTAATAATTAAAAAACAAATCAATTATGGCAACAACTTACAAAACGCCTGGAGTATATGTTGAGGAAATCGTAAAGTTTCCCCCTTCTGTTGCCCAGGTAGAAACTGCGATTCCATGCTTTATTGGCTATACTGAAAAAGCCATGAACAAGATTAATGGAGATTTGAAATTGAAACCGACAAGAATAACATCTCTTTTAGAATATGAACGCTTTTTTGGCTTTGCAAAACCAGAGACAACAATTAGTGTAACCATAAATGATGTTGCAACAGAGAATGGAGATACAAGATCTATTGTTGTGGATCAGCCAACTTCAAAACAGCCTTTTTTAATGTATTATTCTTTGCAGCTGTTCTTTGCAAATGGAGGTGGTCCTTGCTACATTATTTCGGTTGGGCGTTATGGAAATGATTTAGATGAAGAAGACGCTCCAGTCACAACAATCAATAGCATTGCTAAATTGGCTGAAGGATTGGCAGAATTAGAAAAGGTAGACGAACCAACTCTAATTCTATTTCCTGACGCGACAAAAGTAAGCGGAATAGATAAAGCTAATTTCTACGGATTGTACAATAGCGCATTATTGCAATGTCAAAATCTTCAGGATAGATTTACCTTAATAGACACTTTAAGTTATGATGAATCAAGTCCAACAGATCCAAATATAGATGATTTAAGAGGTGTAATTAGTGCTGAAAAAGACACTATTAAATACGGAGCAGCATATTATCCGCACTTAGAAACCATCTTGGACTATGCGTTTGACAGCAGTAAAATTGTACTAAAACATTACTCTTATACAGCAAAAGCGTATGATCAAATCGCTGTGGGACTAGAACCAATTGAAAATGCAACTACAGGAATTGATGCAACTGTTGCGAAATTGGTTGACGTTACCACTACTCCTGGAGATATTTCTGGACAAATAAGCGATTTATTTTTGCAAATGTACAGTGGCGGCGCAACTGGTTTTAATTTAGCCGTAACCTTTGAAAGCGACCCTGCGAAAAAAACAGCTTTCCTAGAAAAACTGAATGTTCTGCTTACTTCTTTAGAAAGTTTGTCTCTTTTGAGAAATTCGCTAAACGACGAAGCAAATGCTGCAATCAGTACGATATCTGATGAAGATATGGTTATTGCAAATAACATCACAAGTGCTTTGACTACATTTAATTCGAATTTTACGGCTGCAGATAAAATTGATTCCGTATATAAAAATCTGAAAGCGTTAAAGAAAAAAATACAGGACGAGAACGCAACGGCAAAACTGCTTAAAATTGTATCAACTGATCCTGTAAGTTTTGATAAAGAATTAAAAAAACTTGTAGAATACGATCCCTTTACTAGTCAAACGGGAATTACGGTATCTAAAAATACTTTTTCTCCTATTAAGGCAAACCTTCTTACACTATTAGATGCTATTAAATCTGTTAGCGGAAAAGATGTCAACAATGGAGCATTAAACGGAAGAAAATTAAGTACTTTAGAAACTATCGACAATGTGACTTTCAACAAAATCCTTACTGAAATCTATAATCTGCCAATAACACTTCCGCCAAGCTCTGCTATTGCAGGAATATATGCCAGAGTCGATAGAGACCGAGGCGTATGGAAAGCTCCTGCAAATGTAAGTTTGAACTATGTCATAAAACCAACAGTTAAAATAACAAATACCATTCAGGACAACTTAAATGTTGATACTGTCGCAGGTAAATCTATCAACGCTATCAGAACATTTACCGGTAAAGGAACCTTGGTTTGGGGGTCAAGAACCTTAGCCGGTAACGATAGTGAATGGCGTTATGTGCCTGTTCGCCGCTTCTTCAATATGGCAGAAGAATCTATTAAAAAAGCAACCGAACAGTTTGTTTTTGAACCTAACGATGCCAATACTTGGATCAGAGTAAGAGCTATGATTGAGAATTTCTTAATTCTTCAATGGAGAGCTGGAGCTTTGGCTGGGGCAAAACCAGAACAAGCATTTTATGTAAGAATTGGTCTGGGACAAACCATGTCTGCTATGGATATTTTAGACGGCAAAATGATTATCGAAATTGGTATGGCAGTAGTTCGTCCAGCTGAGTTTATCATTCTTCGTTTCTCTCACAAAATGCAGGAATCTTAATTAAAACATCATTAAAAAATATAAATCATGAGTTATCCGTTATCAAAGTTTCATTTCTCAGTTGACTGGGGTGGAACAAAAATAGGCTTTACAGAAGTTTCCGGATTAGATGTAGAAACTGAAGTTATTGAGTACCGTCAGGGCGCTAGTCCAGAGTACAGCAAAATTAAGATGCCAGGTATGCAAAAGTTCTCTAACATTACGATGAAAAGAGGAACTTTCAAAAGCGATAATGAATACTACGCTTGGTGGAATACGGTAAAACTAAATACCATCGAAAGAAGAGATATTACCATCAAATTGCTTAACGAAGAGCACGAACCAGTGATTACTTGGAAAGTAAAAAATGCGTGGCCAACAAAAGTGCAATCAACCGATTTAAAAGCCGATGGAAACGAAGTAGCCATTGAATCTATTGAATTGGTTCACGAAGGTTTATCTATTCAAAATGACTAATCATGGCTAATTATTACCCACCCGTAGGCTTTCATTTTCTAGTTGAATTTGATCAACTGGGCACAAAAGAAAAAGACCATCAATTTCAGTCAGTATCAGGACTTTCTGTAGATCTTGAAACAGAAGAATTTGTTGAGGGTGGAGAAAACAGATTCAAACACAAGCTTCCTGTAAAGACCAAATATCCCAATTTGGTTTTAAAAAGAGGAATTCTTATTGACTCTGAAGTAATTGAATGGTGCAGAAAAGCAATTGAAAATTTCGAATTTAAGCCCGTTGATTTAACGGTAAAGCTCTTAAATCAAGATCACGAGCCGTTAATGCACTGGAAAGTGGTACATGCTTATCCAGTAAAATGGGCTGTTGAAGATTTCAGTGCTTTGGAAAGCAAAATTGTTGTTGAAAGCTTTGAGCTTGCTTATAATCATTTCACCCTTCATAAAAAATAATGTAGCCATGCCAATTGAAATCAAAGAACTTCACATTAAAATAAATGTGAACGAAAGTCCAAGTTCGGGTGCAAAACCAGCTTCATCATCATCTTCTTCTTCTACAGAAAAAGATAGTGTAGCTGAATGTGTCGAACAAGTAATGAAGATTATTGAACGAAAAAAAGAACGCTGATATGACGACAACTGGTGAATTAAAAAAACTGAAGATTATTGCCTATAGCGATCCACAATTCAATAGTCCGATTTCAGATATTGAAGAGTTCATTACTTTGATGAATCCTGAAAAATACACTTTTCATTACAGAATAGAACAAGATACAACCCAAGCCGCTGGAACGAGCAGTCCTGCACCAAGATTTACAGCGATTGCTCCAGAGGAATTAGAATTGGATTTTGTTTTTGATCGAACTGGTGTTATTGCCGGCAAAGAAAGTACTGAAAATGGTGTTATTGAAGACATTGAGCATTTTAGAAAAGTAATTTTAGAATATAATGGCACAGAACATAAGCCAAACTATTTAAAAATTGCTTGGGGAAGTCTGCTTTTTAAAGGATCTCTCACCGAAATGACCATAGAATATAAACTTTTCAGGCCAGATGGAACGCCCATTAGAGCCATTGCAAAAGGTAAATTCAAAGGGGTTGTTGAAGATGAGCTAAGAGCAAAACAGCAGAACAATCAATCTCCTGATTTAACACACACTAGAACTGTAAAAGCAGGCGATACGCTTCCGCTAATGTCATTTAAAATCTACGGCGATTCAAAATATTATCTCGAAGTGGCAAGAGCCAACAAGCTCATCAATTTCAGAAAATTAAAAATTGGTCAAAAAATATTTTTCCCTCCTCTACAAAAACAACAATAGATGAACAATTCTGATGTCATACAAACCAGTAAAAGTGCCGATTTAGTAACGCACAAATTACTCATTGAGGGAACTGAGCTGTCTGGTGTTTACCAAGTAATGAGCATTGTAGTTCATAATGAGGTAAACAGAATACCTATGGCGCAGATTATTTTGACCGATGGAGATGCTGCGGCACGAGATTTTAAACTAAGCAACGAAGATTTACTTATTCCAGGAAAAAAGATTGAAATCAAAGCGGGCTATCACAGTGACGAAGAAACTATTTACAAAGGAATTGTTGTAAAACATTCCATAAAAATAAAAGACAAATCGTCCTTGTTGATTGTAGAATGTAAAGACGAAGCCGTAAAAATGACTATCGGAAGAAAAAGCAAATACTTTTATGACGTTAAAGACAGTGATGCTTTTGAAGACATTATTGGCACTTACGGATTGCAAAAAGATGTGGAAAGCACAAATTATAGCCACAAAGAGTTAGTGCAATATAATACATCCGATTGGGATTTTATTGTTTCTCGAGCACAGGCTAATGGAAAATTATGTTTTGTTGAAAATGGAAAAGTCTCGGTTAAAAAGCCAGATTTAGCTTCAGAATCAGTTGAAACGGTTGCTTTTGGCGCTACGATGCTAGATTTTGATGCTGAGATTGATGCTAGAAATCAGTTTGCCAAAGTTTCATCTTACAGCTGGAATGCATCCAATCAGGAATTACTAGAAATTGAAGCTAAAGATCCTAGCGTAAGTCTAAACGGAAATTTATCTGCTTCTGATTTATCCGATATCGTAAAGCTCGAAAATTTAGAATTACGTCACGGCGGTCACGTTACCGATACCGAATTGCAAGATTGGGCCGATGCTAAATTATTATTTCAACAGCTGTCAAAAGTTCGCGGAAGAGTAAAATTTCAAGGCATTCCCGCAGTAAAACCCAATACTATTATCACGCTTGAAGGTGTTGGAGATCGTTTTAACGGCAAAGCTTACATAACTGGAGTTTTCCATGAAATAGCAAACGGTAATTGGACTGTAAATGTGCAGTTTGGATTAAATCCTGAATGGTTCTCTGAAACGTATGATGTCAATACGCCATCAGCTTCTGGAATAATTCCGTCCATAAAAGGATTGCATATTGGCATTGTAACCCAACTTCAAGACGATCCCGATGGCGAAGACCGAATTTTGGTCAAAATCCCAATCATCAATAACGAAGAACAGGGAATTTGGTGCAGAGTCGCAGCTTTAGACGCAGGTGACAACAGAGGTACATTTTTTAGGCCAGAAATTGAAGACGAAGTAATTATTGGCTTCATCAATGAAGATCCGAATGATGCGATTGTTTTAGGAATGCTCCACAGCAGCGCAAAACCCGCTCCATTAAAAGCATCTGATGATAACCATCAAAAAGGGATTTTCACAAGAAGCGAAATGAAAGTGCTTTTTGATGATGATAAAAAATCGATTGCCATTGAAACTCCCGCAGGTAAAAAAATAACGCTCGACGAAGACAAAGGATCTATAGTTGTTGAAGATGAAAATTCGAATGTAATTACAATTGACAGCGCAGGAATAAAAATGGAAAGTGCAGGCGATATTTCGATAAAAGCAACAGGCGATGTAAAAATTGAAGGCACCAATGTCAACCTAAAAGCAACCGCCCAATTTAAAGCCGAAGGAAGTGCTGGCGCAGAAATGTCATCGGCTGCCGTAGCGATTGTAAAAGGTAGCATCGTACAGATTAACTAGGTCATCTTCTGTCTTCTATTACAAAATACTTAAACAAAAAGGTTAACTATAAAAAATAAGTAGTTATGGGAGCACCAGCAGCAAGAATTAACGATATGCATGTTTGCCCAATGGTAACTGGAACTGTACCTCATGTTGGTGGACCAATATTACCGCCAGGCTCACCAACAGTACTCATAGGCGGTCAGCCAGCCGCCTGTCTGGGAGATATGATAGTTTGTACAGGTCCTCCGGATAGTATTATTGCGGGCTCAGCCACAGTGCTAATTGGAGGAAAACCAGCCGCAAGAATGGGAGATTCAACTGCGCATGGAGGCACAATTGTATTAGGATGTCCAACCGTTTTAATAGGCTGATTATGGAAAATAAAGAAGCTTTTTTAGGTACTGGATGGAGTTTTCCGCCAGAGTTCAAGAAGAACAGTAAAGCAGTCGTAATGACGTCTGACGAGGCAGATATTAAAAGCAGTCTGGAGATATTGCTTTCTACCAAAATCGGCGAACGCATTATGTTGCCCAGATACGGATGCAATATGGACGAATTGCTTTTTGAAACATTAGACAGAACACTCAAAACCTATGTTTCAGAACTTATAAAAACGGCGATTTTATATTACGAACCGCGAATTGATGTTGAAAAAATCGATATCGCGCAAAGTGATGATTTAGAAGGAGAATTATTAGTCATAATCGATTATAGAATAAGAAGTACGAATTCAAGAAGCAATCTTGTTTTTCCTTTTTACAAAGAAGAAGGCACTAATGTTTAAAAGTTTATAAGCTATGAGCACCAACGGCAGCCAAATAGACAATGTTATTTTTAAAAGAAATGGAGTTAATCAGGAAGAACGCTTTAGTGATGCATTAGAGCCTAGCAACCTGAAACTTCATGATTTTACTATTGAAGACTGGCTGTTATTTGCTTATAATTTTGCAAAAGAAGTCAACTTTTTCGATACAAATAACGATAAAAAACCAGAAGGCAACTGGCAGGAGCTTTTCAATTATTTCGGCTTTTCAAAAGATAATCTTCCAAATGGCAGCATCCCGCAAAGAACAGATGAAAGATATGGCTATTTAAAAGAAAACATCACCAAAACATTATCAGCCGCCCATATCAATCAAGACCTTACTCCTCACCTAACCTTGTTTGTGTGTTTTTTAAAATTATTAGAATTATCTCAAAACAAACTTAATGGCATTACCAAAAAACATTTAGATTTTTTCTATAAAGACATACTTCAAATTCAAAAACTTCCTGCAAAAGCAGACAAAGTCAATATCATTTTTGAATTGGCAAAAAAAGTCGCCGAAGAAAAAATTGCTGTAAACACAGAACTCGACGCTGGAAAAGATCCTGACGGCAAAAAACTAATTTACAAAACCACAGAAGAATTTATTGCCAATAAAGCCCATATAGCGTATTTAAAAAGTGTATATAATGACATTAAGTTGGGGGAAATTAAATACAGCGAAATAGCCAATTCTTTAGACGGAAAAGGCGAACCTTTAAAAGAAGATTCTCCTTATTGGTTTCCTTTTGGATATACTTCTAAAGAAGAGAAATATCCAAAACTAGACGATGCTAAACTTGGTTTTGCAATAGCTTCGGAATTATTTAATCTTAAAGAAGGCGACAGAAATATTGACATCACAATTGATTTTGATGAGGTTTTAACTTTTCATGATCTATTGGACACAACTGATCTTTTGAAAAATATCAGCATTCTATATAGCGGTAAAAAGGGATGGATTGGAGATATTAAGCTTAGCTCAGACATCTCTTTTAAAAATGTGAGTCAATATACGAGCATTAGCAGCAACCAATTAAAATTGGTTTTTAAGATACCAAAAGATAGTCCCGCAATTGTTAACTACGATCAGAAGGTTTTAGGTGAATTTTTCTCGACAGAACTGCCTGTAATTCGATTTTTAATTAATACGCGAGATAAAAAAGGCCATACTCTTTTTAGAAGTCTAGTTACAAAACCAATAGCAGGCATTACGGCAAAAGTTGAGGTTAAGGATGTAAAATCACTTATCTTAGAAAGTGACACTGGAGCACTTAATGCGGCAAAACCCTTTTACCCTTTTACAACCCAACCCGAAAAAAACAGTTCGTTTATCATAAACTATCCTGAAATCTTTTCTAAAAATTGGACAGACGCCCATATTAACATAAAGTGGAAAAACACTCCTTTATCATTTGTAACTCATTATGCCGCTTACAAAAATAGTTTCCTTGAAACCATAAGCAAACAAAGTTTTCTTGATGCTTTTTTCCCAAAGGAGATCGTTAAAAAAATGACGGATGCCAAACAGCCAGAAGATGGAATTGCAGAAAAAAACAATTCCGACATAAAAGCTCCTGTAGAGATTAATGAGGAAATAGAAGCTGTTGACGAAATACCTGAACCGCCTGAAATAGAACCTGATGCTGGAATTGTTATCGAGAACTACTTTAAAGCAACCTTATCTGTTTTAGATAAAGAAGTTTGGGACGAACAAGATGAAACAGTCAATTTATTTGACGCTGATGATGAAGAAGATAATGCATTCGAATCGAATATCTATGTAAAAGGCGATTATGACCCTGGGAAAAGCGGACCTATACGATTGACCTTAAATCAGTCATTTTTGCATTCGTTATTTCCAAAAATATATACTTTGGCCATAATGAATGTGGCGGACGAGCCAACAACACCTATTCCAAATGAGCCTTACACACCTGTTGTAGAAAGTATCAGTCTGGATTATTCTGCTGAGGAAAGCATTTATTTTCCTGAAGAAAGCACTGATTTTACTCTTTCTGCCTACGAGTCTAACCGAATAAAACTATTTCACGAAGCGCCTTTTGGCCAACAGGAAGAGCATTCTTATTTGAAACAGCAAGCCATCTATAAAGAAATCTTAGATCCTTCTACTCCAATAACTAATTGTCTGGTTCCTGATTATTGCAATGGAGGCGAATTTTATGTAGGCTTTCAAGATGCCGAAATATCGCAGCAAATTTCATTATTATTTCAAATATTAGAAGGAAGCGAAAACACCAGCGTTGACACTTTTACAGGAACACAAAAGGTAGAATGGTACATATTATGCGATAATTATTGGAAAAATCTTGATAAGGATATTTTAGCAAATGGTATCGATAACTTTTTAAAATCGGGTATCGTAAAATTTAGCATTCCAAAACAGGCAACTAATGACAATACGCTGTTTCCTGCCAATACCATTTGGATCAAAGCAAAAATGCACAAAGATTACGATGCCGTTTGCAAAGTCATCGATGTAAAAACTCAAGTTGTTACCGCGCAATTTTTTGACAACAACAATAATTTAGCGCATTTAGAAAGTACATTACCTGCGAAAACAATATCTAAATTAATTACCAGAGTTCCGCAAATTAAAAGCATTGAACAGCCATTTAATTCATTTGATGGAAAACCATTAGAGTCAGATCCCTCCTATTATCTGCGTGTAAGCGAGCGCTTGCGCCACAAAAATAGAGCAATAACACTTTGGGATTATGAGCATCTTATTTTACAGGAATTCCCAAGTGTCTTTAAAGTAAAATGCCTTAATCATACTTTTATTTCGGGTACAAAAACCTCTTTTTTAGCTCCTGGAAAAGTAACACTGGTCGTAATTCCAGACATCGTAGACAAAAATGTATTTGATATTTATGAGCCAAGAGTAAGCACGGCGACTTTAAACAGCATTGAGAGTTTTATTAATTCTAAAAATTCAATGTTAGTTTCGGCAAAAGTCATTAATCCTGATTATGAAAAAGTTATAGTAAAACTGAAGGTAAAGTTTTATCCAGAATACGATGAGAATTTTTATAAAAAACAGCTTAATGAAGATCTTATAAAATTTCTATCTCCTTGGGCCTTTGATACCTCAAAACAAATCATATTCGGAGTTGAACTACAGCGCAGTGTTGTTATAGAATATATCGAAAATTTATATTACGTAGACTTTTTATCTATGCTAGAAATGGCAATATACATTGATAAAACAAATAAAGAAGAACCTAAAACATTAGAAGATACAGATAAAAATGATACCAAAGCTTATCTATTAGATTTTCAAACCACATTATCGCCTTCAAGTCCAAAAAACATTTTAGTCTCTGTTAAAAACCACATTATCAGCACCGATATAGATACTTGCAAAAAAATAACCCCACAAGAACCTGAAAAATGTCAATACTAAACCCACATATCACTATTTCTAAAAAATCAGCATCAGAAGACGATTTGGATTTCTTTTATTTAAGAAAAAAAGGAATCGAATATATCGAGTCTTTTGGCAGTAAATTTTGGACTGATTTTAACGAGCATGATCCAGGTATCACGATGCTAGAGATGCTTTCTTATGCCATTTCAGATCTTGGCATGAGACTTAATCTTCCTATAGAAAATATATTAGCATCTGACGATAGTAATAAAGGCATTCCAAAACAGTTTTTTAAAGCTTCAGAAGTATTATCATCAAGTCCGGTAACACAAAATGATTACCGAAAACTATTTATAGATATAGAAGGCGTTCGAAACTGCTGGCTCGCCAAACATGAGAAAAAAGTGTATGTGGACTGCAAAAAAAATCAGCTTTCTTATGATTTTAAAGATTATGAAAATCTACCAGATAACTTAAGAAAAACTTTTGAACTAAATGGTTTGTATGATTTGTATGTAGATTTTGAAAGTTCAAAACTCGCAGATATAGAAGCTGTTAAAGAAAAAATTAAAAAACAGTATCATGCTAACAGAAACCTTTGCGAAGATCTGGTGGACATCAAAAAAGTAGTTGACTATCCTATAAAAATATGTGCTGATATTGAAGTAAATACAGAAGCCGATGAGGAACTGGTTCATGCGAATGTTCTTCATGCCCTTGAAAGTTATTTATCTACAACTGTCAATTTTTATTCACTAAAGCAAATGATTGATAAAGGATATTCGACTTTGGAGATTTTTGATGGCCCTTCTTTAGAAAACGGTTTTATTGACACAAAAGAATTGCTCAAAGCCGATTTGAGAAACGAAGTCCGTCTTTCAGACATTATTAGAATAATTATGTCGGTGCCAGATGTAATCTTAATAAAAGATATTTCTTTAGGAAACTGCGGTGGTGATGATCTTGAAAACAAATGGCTTATCTGCCTTAAACCTTATCAAAAACCTGTTATCTGTGTCAAAAGTGTTTTCAACTACAACAAAGGATTATTGCCTCTTAACATCAATCAGGCGAAGGTAAAAAAATATTTAGACGCTATAAAAGCAGAAAAAGACAAAGCCACAACCAACGCCAGCCAGAATAAAGAATTAGAAATACCAAATGGCGAATATCTCAATACTGATTTTTATACCACCATACAAAATGATTTTCCTGAAACGTATGGCATTGGAGAAGTTGGCCTTCCAACGAGAGCCTCTGTCGAACGTAAATCTAAAGCCAAACAATTAAAAGGCTATCTCCTATTTTTTGATCAGATATTAGGAAGTTATTTTAAACAATTAGGTCAGGTAAGCGAATTGCTTTCTGTCAGCGGGAATTTGACTCGAACTCTCTTTACTCAAGTAGTTAAAGATATTGAAGGAGCAAATGACATTGTAGACGGATATGATAGTTACACTGACGATAGCATTACAGAACTGCTTTTTGACCAGCAAGACAATAATATCGAACGAAGAAATAAAATATTAGATCATCTATTATCTCGTTTTGCAGAGAATTTCTCAGAATATGTTTTTGTCAATAAAACCATTTACGGCAACACGGCAGATCAAGTGGTATTGCGCGACAAAGAAAACTTTTTGAAAGATTATAAAGTCGTAAGCAAAGATCGAGGCAATGCTTTTGATTATTATAAACAGCCTATTGCCGATTTATGGAATACAAATAATGTTTCAGGAGCAGAAAAAAGGATTTCGAGACTTATTGGTATCAAAGATTACAGCCGCAGGAATCTTTCCAATTCGTTTGTCCAGATGTACAACTTTATTGATACAGACAATCAATCGGTTTATAGATGGCGAATTGTCGATACAAATAATGAAATTGTACTTTCTTCAACCGCAGAATACTTTGACACCTCTGCTGCAAATAAAGAGCTTTATTTTGCTGTATTACAAATTATTCAGACTCGTGAATATAAAATAAAAGAGGCTTTTAAAAACGGTACTGTAAAAGATTTAGCTATTATCGATAATATTTTAATTCAGCAGTCAGATGCAGGAAAATATTCTTATGATATTATCAATCCAGCCATACCCATTAAAGACAAGAAAAATCCGGATCGCATTATTGCCCGCAGATTTGAATACTATACTAATCTGGCAGATTTAGAAAAATCGATTCTGGACTTGATTCAATTCATGAAAGAAGATTTTACCGAAGAAGGAATGTTTTTGGTCGAACACATGATGTTGCGTCCAGATGTAAACCAGACCACAGTAAATCCAGATACTTTCATGCCAATCTGTGCCGAAGAGTGTGGCGATTGCGAACCTATAGATCCTTACTCCTACCGCGTGAGCGTAGTACTGCCAGGATATACATTGCGATTTGCCAATACCGATTTTAGAAATTATATAGAAAAAATAATAAAAGAAGAATTGCCTGCTCATGTTCTGGCAAAGGTATGTTGGATTGGATATAGGGAAAAAGATGTAAAAGACCCCACAGAAAACCAGTTGGTTCAATTTGAAAAAACATACAAAGAATATTTAATCGCAAAAACCGATTTGAATCAAGAACAGCCAGAACCTCAATTAATCAGTTTTATTAAATCACTAACCAGTCTCGACAATGTTTACCCAACAGGACGACTGTTTGACTGCAGTGATGAAAACGAGCGATTGTCTGATAAAATTATACTAGGAAAAACGAATTTAGGATCACTATAAAAACTATTGCCATGTCAGCAAAACTTTCAACAATAACAACACAATACCGACGATTTACAAAAAATCAGGTACTTACAGAAGGAAACCTTAATGAGGTTGTAGATTTTTTTGACGACCAGGATCGCCTCTCCCGCGTTTACCTGAGTGGCGTTGGTATAGTTTGCGGACTTTATCCTGCTTATGATGAGGGTCAAAAAAACATTTCAATAACACAAGGAACTGGCATAACTACAGATGGTGATCTTTTTAAGTTATATCAGGCAGATGTATTGGGAAACAAAAAAATCGATTTTGATTCAAAAACCTATACGCACTGCAAAGTTTATGACAATACAAAAGCGGCGTATAAACCTTTTTTCTACGGAGGCGTAAACCAACAATTGCCTCTTTTTGAACTCTTGACAGAAGAACAGCAAAAAAAAGAAAAAGACCCCAATTTTGCTTTAGCAGAATTTACCGCAAATACCAAATTTGAGCTTAATGAGGCTGTAATTCTTTTGTATCTGGAGTCTTATGAAAAAGAATCAGACCTTTGCGTAAGCCTTTCTTGCGATAATCAGGGATTGGAAATTGTGGGCAATTATAAAGTTTTAATTGTTAGTAAAGACGTTGCCACAAAAATAATGAATTATGACAGTATGATTGGTAAAATCAATTATATCAATTTATACCATACATTACCAGATCTAAAATCAAACAGAATTGTACTAAAAAAAGAAGATTTTGTTCATCTTGAAGCATTAAAACAAACTTTTATAAAAGGGATTTTCAAAAACAATGTTGTTAAAAATCTACAGGAAGGCTATAATAAGCTGCTAACAGGCTTAAATATGCCAATCGTTTTAGAGTCTATTCAAAAAAAGATAACCGAACTATTTAATTTTGATGGAGATCTAGTACTTTCATCAGATTTTCAATATCGATATGATCTGCTAAATGATCTTGTTGACACCTACAATGAAACCAGAGCACTTTTACTCGACATAGAGGATAGTTATTGTTATCCTGATATTAATGCGTTTCCAAAACACTTAATGCTAGGCGAACTAATAAAAACAGAACCTTGTTTTGAATTTCGTCATGCTTTTTACAAATCGCCTTTGCTTACAGGAGAAAATCTTACCACTTGCAATGATTGCCTTGCAGATGAGAGCGCTCCTGTTATAGATTCAAAAGAAAAGAAAAAAATAAAAGCGGACGAAATAAAAGCAGATGAGATAAAAGTATGTTATGGCGAAAACACAGCCAGACAAAGAATGTACAGTCTTATTCTGAGAAGTACGGAATTACTAGAAAATTACAATGCATCGTATGATTATATAAAAATTACACCTTCTCTGCAATTGGGCAAATTAGGCAAAAAAGCCATTCCTTTTTACAATAATGTGAACAATTCGCTTATTAAAGCTTGGGATTTTGATAAAACCATTTTAGGGTTAGAAAAAAACAATGTTAGTTACCACGATGATCTATTGAATACCCAAAAACCGCTCGAAATACAGCTCGATAGTGACTTTTATAGAATTGAAGGTCATCAGGGATGCAATTACAAAGAAGCATTAAAAGCAATACAGCAAATTAGGCTAGATAATGGCCTAGGGTTCAATATAATGATATTGGCAGTAAATACTAATGAATTGGATAAAACCATTCAAAATTTCACCGAGTATTATCTTAACAAAAATCATGGTTACGAGCATAAAGCGGGTGTAATTCCAGGAGGCACATTTATAATGATTTATCTGGAAGAAAAAGTGCCCAATTACGATTATTACAAGATCCGCAGATCCTCTTTAACTAGAGATTTTGAAAAATTTAAAGAAAACATTCCAATTTTAAATCCAATTGTTGCCGATTTTTCTCTGCCTTATTTGTGCTGTGACGAAAACAACATAAGCCTGAGTTTGCCTGTAGATAAAATTTGTTTTGACAGCAAAACACCTCCTCTACCTTTTAAAGTATCTCCGTCGGGAGGTTTTGTAAAAGCTAATGTTGGACCTGATCAAAACGGAGGAATAGCCGTAAACGAATATGGCGCACTTGTTTTTGATCCAAATTTAGTCAGTAAAGAGTTAATTGGCCAGCCGATAACCTTTACAGTCAACAATTTTGATACGGATTGTAAGATCACCATTTTCGAAAAACCAGAATTCGATTTTACAGCTGTTCCTTCAAAATCTCCGGGAGCTGACGAAACCGAAGTCACTTTTACCATAACTGGTGAAAATATCGAAGGAAACAAATATACTTGGGACTTTGGAGACAAAACCGATTGGATTACAGATGATAAAACCGAAATAAAACACACCTACAAGTATAATAGCGAATCGCAAAAGGAATTCACATTTGATGTCACACTCTATGCAGACAATGGCAATTGCGATTTTAAAGTCACTCATCCTGTCACTTTTGAAATTCCAGATCCAAAAGTACTGGTTGATGGCAAATTAGTAAACGAAATATCTTTTTGCCGAAACGATAAACCTGTGGAGCTTACTCTAGAACCTAATATAAAAGGAGCACAAATTTTAGGAGAAGGAGTTCAAGTTACATTCGGAGAAAAATATATGTTTACACCAAGCGAGGTATCTAAGGATGTCCAAATCGTAACCATTTTTATAGACGATAAACCGTCCAATCTTACTATTACACTTTTAGAACTGCCTATTGCTAATTTTAGTTACAATGTAGATCCTACAACTGGAATTCTAACCCTAAACAACAATTCTCAAAATGCTGCGACCTATACTTGGCATATTGACAAGGAAGTAATTGTAACAGATAAAAAAGATCCAATATCACGACAAACTTCGATGTATAATGAATCTTCCATCTCTGTTTTATTAATTGCCGAAGGCAATTGTGGTTCGGTTACTGATGGTCCAAGGTTAATTGAAATTAGAAAACCGGTTGAAGGAAATAAATGTCTTGATACTGCTGATTTATTTTTAAACAACTCACTTGTAACAATTTACAATTTAAAAGAAATTGCTATAGCAAATAAATTCAATAGAGAAACTAATCGCTTAATTTCTGAAACGGAAAACAGATTTGTCGAAGTTCAAAAAAATATTGAGAGCTACATTGCTGGTAAATTAAATGATAATTTGTCTGAATTATTCACACAAGAAAACTTCAATTTAATATCGGCAGTTGTTGGCTCTGCCATTAAACTTCAAAATCCAGAACTAATTGCTGCGGTACAAACGCTTATATCGCTAAATACCTCATTGTTTTACACCATTTTGAGATGTCAAGATCCAGAAACGCTTAAAGCATCAGAAAAACAGATTATCCCAATAGAAATACTTTTCAATAATTTATTTAAAAGTTTTGTCGAAATAAAATTCAACAGCGATAAAGACGGAACATTGAAAGAGTTTTTGACAAGCATGCTGAAGGTATTTCCGAAAATCAATTTTATTATATCTTCTTTAAACCTACAAATAGAAGCTCTTACAGCTAATGCAAAACTTAAATAAACATATCATCAATAAAGTATTCCTTGAGATAAATACCAATTCTAAAGAAAAAGGATATTATCTCAAGGACAATATTGATGCGTTTTTGCAAAAAGAAGTATTCGCGCTTTTAGAAAATTATTTTACTGAAGTGGACTCCAAAAATCCTTTATACAGCATACAATTAGACAAACTCAATCTTGACATTGCTATAAATCAAAACTTAGATTTTGAAGATTTCAAAAAGCAGATTCTAAAAAAAATCACTACACAAGTCGAAGAAATTTTTGAAACAGAAGAAAAAAACATCGAAGGGTACAAACTCATTAAACCACAAGAAAAAGAAATAGAAAGCTTCTTTCATTTTCTAGAAACTGGCACGAATACTTGGTGGACAACTTTAGATAATAACTTCAAAATAGTTGAAGATAAAACAATTAACAAAATTATAAATGAAGAAAATTTCTTTTTCAAGTGGATAAATGCAATTCAAAAACCAATTGTGAGAACACGATTTATCAAACAATTTAGCGACAGCCAAATTGCAAACATTATTAAAAAAGGAGTATTACTCAAAAAAAACAGCACCGATAGCAGACCAAAAATAATCTCGATTAACGCCATACAAAAACACATTGAAACCTGTATTGCCAAAAATCAACTGATTCCAAATCAAAGATTCTTGATATGGGAAATAGTTCTTTTAAACCTTTTGGAGGCAAACAACACTAATAATTCAATTGTCAAGCAAAAACTTACTGAATTGATTTTAAGTGTATTTGAATTTCATAAAAAGAATCACTTTTTGCAACATAGAGAACTTCTAGTAAAGGAAATTGAAAATCAGATAGAAAACCAAAACGAATTGGAATTACTGGCTCATCTTGATGTTATTATTTCTATTATCGAAAAAAAACTAGACCTCATTATTTTAAAAGAAAAAGAAACAGAATTAAATACTCCCTCAAATAATCAAGTAACTATAAAAACTGACACAGAGTTAAAAAATGCAACAGAAACAGAAAATAGAATAAAAATCGAAAATGCGACGAAAGCTGAAAGTGAAACAGAAATAGAAAATGCAAAAAAAACAGAAAATCTAACAGAAGTAGAAAACGATACAAAAACAGAATCAGAAAGAAATCAGGAAAACAATGAAAATCTATCGCAAGACCAGAGTTCGATTTTGTTTAAAAGCAAAGATGCAACTATTAGCGATAGTGATAAAAATATCGAAACCCAGTCAAACAAATCAAAAGAAGAAATTAATGATAATCATGAAAAAGCAATTGACAAAAAGGATTCTGCTTTAGAGAAAGAAAAAGGTAAAAACGAGAACCGATTTGATGACAATGATAGTATTAGCGAATCTTATGTTGACAATGCGGGTTTAGTATTGATTCATCCTTTTTTGAAATCCCTTTTTGAAAATTGCAGACTGCTCGATAAAGACAATACTATAAATAATCCCGAAGTTGCCGCGCACCTCTTGCATTATGTAGCCACGGGAAAAGAACAGGATTATGAAAATGCTATGATTTTCGAAAAGTTTTTATGCAATATTCCGATTGCAGAACCTATTGAAAGAAACATTGTGCTCTCTGAAGAAATGAAAAAAGAAGCAGCCACAATGCTGCAAGCCGTGTTGAGCAATTGGGATATTATGAAAAAATCTTCGGCAGAATTGCTTCAAAACGAATTTTTACAGCGTCCCGGAAAACTGAATATTAACGGAGACGAAAGCCCTGTAATTACTATGGAGCGAAAAACACAAGATGTTTTACTGGACAAATTAAGCTGGAATTTGAGCATTATAAAATTGGCTTGGAAAAAACGAATCATATATGTGAACTGGTAAATATGAGAAAATGAATAGGGATGCTGATACGATCGGATATTCTCATTTTTTTGGAATGAAAAAATATGACAAATATGTTGTTGATGAAATTGAACTTCGACTCTCTAAAATATTTCCGTATTGGTACAAGCAAATAAAAAATGCATTAGAGAAAGAAGGTGTTATCGCAAATAAACCGCAGTTTGCTTATTGAAACAAATAAGTATTTCAAAATGATAAAATAACAATCATGAGAGAATTTGAACAAAAGAAAATAGCCAATCACTCCCCTTCTACTTTTTTTGGACCAAAAGTTCAAAAGAAACTAACTACGGGCGCTGTAGGAGATAAATATGAAGTTGAAGCCGACAATGTAGCCGATAAAGTAGTGAACAAACGCAAAACTGGAGGTTTATTGCAATCCCGAAGTGAAGAAGCCGTACAGCAAAAACCTATTGCCGAAAGCATTTCAACAGTTCAAAAAAAGGACTTGGCACAGGAACAGCCTCTGCAAAAAAAGGGAGAAAAAGAAGAGGATAAAAAAGTCCAAAAGAAATCGGATAAGGAAGAAGACAAAAAAGTACAGAAAAAAGGCGAAAAAGAGGAAGACAAAAAAGTACAAAAGAAATCGGATAAGGAAGAAGACAAAAAAGTACAGAAAAAAGGCGAAAAAGAGGAAGACAAAAAGGTGCAAAAGAAATCGGAAAAAGAAGAAGATAAAAAAGTACAGAAAAAGGGAGAAAAAGAAGAAGACAAGAAAGTTCAAAAGAAATCTGACAAGGAAGAAGATAAAAAAGTGCAGAAAAAATGCGCTGAATGTGAAAACGAAGATAAAAAAGCTCAGAAAAAAGAAGAAAAATCAGTTCAAGCAAAACTAAAGGAATCGAATTCTGTAAATGAAAACGTTGAGAACAATCTCAACAGCTCAAAAGGCGGAGGCAGCGCCATGGACAAAAACACAAAGCGCGAAATGGAATCTGGCTTTGGAGCCGATTTTAGCGGTGTAAACATCCATACCGACAGCAAAGCCGTTCAAATGAGCGAAGAACTGGGTGCACAAGCTTTCACACATGGTAACGATGTTTATTTCAATAAAGGAAAATACAATCCAAATTCCAAAGAAGGCAAACATCTGCTCGCACATGAACTCACACATACAATTCAGCAGACTGGATCTAAACAAAAATCAAGAACAATACAAAAATCATCTATAGAAAACCATCCGGAAGATTTACAAGCAGAGAGACCCGAAAACCCACAGTTTAAAGGCAATCCTCCGTTAGAAAAAGCCAATGATAATCAGATGCTTATTTCTACTGGACAAAAAGGGCAATATGTTTCAGAATTGCAGCAAGGTCTAATGAAAGCAGGTCAGAGTTTGCCCAAATTTGGAGCGGACGGCGATTTTGGAAGTGAAACACGAAATGCGGTAATAGGCTTTCAAGCAGAAAATGGTCTGAATAAAATTGACGGTATTGTAGGGCCGGAAACTATAGGAGCTTTAGACAATAAGCTGGTAGGACAAAAAGGCGGTGATAGCAATTGTTGCGGAGAAGCATTTCAACTACCGCAAAATAATAACGATTTTAATATCAATGATTCCGTTATGTCTTCCTCAACTTTTTGCTCAAAAGGCAATTTTAAAATAACCTCTACAGCAAATTGGGTTACTCCACATAATGCAAAACATTACAATATATTATTGACTGCCATACAAGGCGGAACAATACATAAAACTGGAAGAAGATATGATGTTGGAAGAACAGAAACACAATCATTTGCTGTAAAAACCAAAGATTGCATCTTCTTTAAAGTAGAAGTTCAAGTAATTAATCCTGGAGGTAGTCCAAATTTAAAAGGAAGTTTCAATGTAACCAATTAGAGATGCCAGCATTAAAGCAAATATCAAAATCAAATTCTCCGCACTCCGCGTCACATCATGACAAGGGGAAAGAATCTTTTTTTGGTGTTCAGGCAAAATTAAATATAGGGAAATCTAACGATAAATTTGAAGTAGAAGCCGACAGAGTCGCAGACCACGTAGTGGCCAATAAACAAACGCCAAAAGCAGAATCTTTCTTTTCGCCATCGCCAGTAGTGCAAAAGAAATTGGCGCGCAATGTTCAAAAGCAAGAAGAAAAAAATAAAGAAATACAGCGAAAAACTGGACCTCAAACCATAACACCTGTTGTACAGCTCAAAACGGATTTAATCCAAAACAAACTCGATTCTAGAGTAACCGAAAAACGAGAAGCTAATCCTGCTTTTTCTGGATCAAAATCATTAATTCAGCGCAAGCTAGAAGATAAAGTCCAGAAAAAAGAAGAAACTGTTCAGAATAAAAAAGAAGTTAAAAAACCAGAAACGGTTTCAAAAAGCACTCCATCAATCAAACCTTTAATTCAAAATAAAGGTGAAGAGGAAAATGTACAGCAGAAAAAAGAAGAAGAAAAACAAAACTCAGACGAAGAAAAACAACTGCAAAAAAGTGCGGCTGGCGATGCCAATCCCACCGATAATTCAAACATAGAATCCAAATTAAACAGCAGTAAAGGCGGAGGCTCTCCTCTATCCGGAAAAGTAAAAACCGAAATGGAATCTGGTATTGGAGCCGATTTCAGCAATGTCCGCATACATAATGATTCTAATGCTGTTCAAATGAATAAGCAATTGGGCGCTCAGGCTTTTGCAACTGGAAACAATATTTATTTTAACGAAGGAAAATACAATCCGAATTCAAAAGAAGGCAAACATTTACTTGCCCACGAATTAACGCATACCGTACAGCAGGGAGCGGCAATTAGAAAAAAACCTGAACCCATCTCCCCTGCTCCAGAAATGGTTCAAGAGTCATTACTATCCTTCGCGATTCCAGGTTTTGTAAAAAACAACGTTAGACATATTCCAGGTTATACGCTGCTTACAGTTGTAGCAGGTTACGACCCTCTGAATGATGTAAATGTCGAAAGAAATGCCATCAATCTTATTGAAGGATTTATGGGATTAATTCCGTTTGGGACAGCCATATTCGATAAATTGCAAGAATATGGTATTATTGATCGTGTTTTTGCTTGGGTCAACAGTCGTTTGAGCGAATTGGGTCTCAGCATGGATGCGTTACTTAAACTCGTTCAAGACGCGTGGGATGAATCTTCGGTTACAACTTTCATAGATGTTGTTAGAACTAAATTTAATGACTTAGTAAATCGAGTAACTACTTTTGCAACTTCGCTTGTTGATCAAATTATAACTTGGATAAAAGAAGCGCTGATTGATGTTGCAGAACCATTGTTAGCCGAAAACAAAGCGTATGCATTAATCAAAAAAATAATCAAATTTGATCCCTTACGCAATGTAGCAGTTACTGCCACAACAGTCGAAATATTAGAAGATTTCTTAATACTAATTGACAAGCAGACTGAGCTTGAGCAAATGCGCGAAAAAGGCACGCTGCAAAAAACCGCCGATTGGCTTGATACGCAAGTTGGAACTTTCGATTCTTTGTTAAGCGAACTTGGCGGACTCATAACTGCCGCTTGGAATGCTATTCAACCTTCAAATCTAGCCAATATTGGAGATAATCTCTCTGCACTTGCCGATCAGGCTGGAGATTTTTTACAAAGAGTTTGGGATTTTGCTTCAGGGGTTGCCCAAAAAGTACTAGAGCTTGTTAAAGATTCCTTATTAGCATGGTTGTCCTCTCAAGCCGCTACCGTAAGAGGTTATTCGCTTGTTAAAGTGATTATTGGTAAAGATCCTTTTACACAGGAAGTTGTGCCTCGCACAGTTCCAAATATGATAAGAGGTTTTATGAGCCTTATGGATGGCGGTGAAGAACAATATGCACAAATGGTAGAGTCTGGTGCAATAGCCAGAATTGCAGGCCAAATTGAAGCTGCTGTAGAGACGCTAAACATGACGCCACAGTCTATTATACAGCTCTTTACTGATATTTGGGATTCTATGACTATAGATGATCTCATTCATCCGATAGATGCTTTCATTAGAATCATTGAGAAATTTGGAGAACCTATAGGCCGACTAATTGCTTTTGTGGCAGAAATTGTCCGAATAGTTATTATGGCTATTCTCGAAATCATGAATTTCCCATTTGATCTCATCGGAAATATTATTACTAGAGCCTTAGAAGCTATTGATGACATTAAGAAAGATCCAATCGGTTTCTTGAAAAATATACTGCGAGCGCTTAAACAAGGATTTGTACAGTTCTTTGACAATATCGTCACCCACTTAATCAATGGTGTAACAGGCTGGCTAATGAGCGAATTAAAAGATGCCAATATTCCTGTACTTACTGATTTCTCTTTACGTGGTGTCATTACCTGGATATTAGAAGTGCTGAATATCTCAATGGAAAGAATCTGGGAAAAACTAGCCGCACATCCTCGCATTGGCCCTGCGAGAGTAGCTAGAATACGCAGTATGATTAATACGCTTGAAGGTATTTGGACATTTATCAAAGATGTTCAAGAACGCGGTATGGCGGCCATTTGGGACAAAATACAAGAACAGCTTAGCAATTTATGGAATACCGTTCTCGATGCCGTGAAAAACTTTGTCATGGAACGTATTGTCAATAGAATTACAGCCAGACTTTTAAGCATGTTAGATCCAACTGGAATCATGGCGGTAATAAACGGTGCAATGGCATTCTTTAATGCAATTCAAAGTTTTATCAAATACTTGCGTGAAATGCTCGAAGTGGTCAATTCGTTTGTCAATGGTGTAGCCGATTTAGCTCGAGGAAATGTCGCCACAGCAGCAGATTATCTAGAAAGAACCATGGGACAAGCTATGCCTGTCGTGATAGGTTTCTTAGCAAATCAAGTTGGTTTAACAGGTATTGGAGCAAGAATTGGCGAAATGCTAATTGCTGTTCGTCAAATGGTTGATGAGGCGTTGACTTGGTTGGTAAACAGAGCTGTAGATACAGGAATGGCATTGTTGGACAGAGCTATGGCAATGGGTGCAAGTGTAAGAGATGCTATTTTGGGATGGCTCGGAATAAGAAAAGAATTTGTTGCTGATAATGGCGAAAATCATACTCTATATTTTACTGGAGATGAAAATGCTCCTGTTTTAACCATAGCCAGTAATCCAACAGCATTTGCAACATTTATAGCTTCAGTTAATGTTGGTGATGATCCTGTGAAAACAAATTCTAAAGCTCAAGCCTTAATTATTGCTGGTCAAATTGATGCTAAAAAGAGAGAATCTGTTGCTGCACCAACTCCTGCGCAAGAAAATGCAAATAGCGAAAGAAAAAAACGAGAACTTGAGGCCTTACTAAACCAACTAAGTAACCATGCAAAATCTCTTTTTGGTGTATCAGATGCTGAATTACCCGAATCTGTAATTGATCAACAACAAGAAAGCAAAGGCGGTGATATTGTTGCTAAAAAAATGATCGCATCCATACTTACAAAAAAAGGTCCTGAAGGCTCAGAACCTACACAAAGAAGTCATGCTTTTTATGACAAACTTGCCAAACGCAAAAATGGAGGAAGTAGTTATTACATTAGAGGTCATTTATTAAATCATAATACACATGGCCCTGGAACATGGGAAAATATGACTCCATTGTCAAGAGAAGGAAACAGTGCACATGAAGGATCTGTTGAGTCACTTGTTAAAGCAGCTGTTCAATCAGGAGCAATAGTTTTTTACTCTGTCGAACCAAAAAATTATATTGGAAATTTAAGTACGCCAAATGATGCAGATCCTACAATTAAAGAAATTAGAGAAGCAGAACAGTTTGTACCGAGAACTTTAGATTGTAAAGCTGTATTACTTGAAAAAAATGGAAATAATTATACTGAAAAAGCTGGAGGTAATATTGCTACACTTTCTGTAAATAATCCAGTTGATACAAATATTAATTCATACGAAATAAGCACTACAAGCAGAGCAAGAGTTAGCATAATAAATAGTTCAATAAATGATTTAGTAAACAATACCGTTGGAATTAGAAGCGAAACGATGACTGCTATCCAAAACAAAGCAAAAACCATTGCAAATCTTAGATTGTATAATCAAATAAAAGACGAATTTCCTGATACACCTGAAAATGCAGTTATTAGAGCTGCTATTAACTCACTTCAAGCATTATCAAATGTCGTTATTAATTAAAAGAATAGACCCATGGAAAATATTTTTAACAAAATAGATTTAACCTTTCTAGAAATTAGCCAAAACGAAAAAATAAATAAACAAAAACAGGATTTTAATTCTTCTGCAAATAATGACCTCCTATTAGAAGGACAAAAAGTAGGCTTAGATCATAACACATTATCTTTTTTTAAAGAATCAAATGGGTATGAGATGAGTTGGGAAAAAGATTCTCAAAGCAATATTTTGGGAAAAATTAATATTTTAAAATTAGAGTACATTTTAAAAGGTATAAAAAGTAATTACCCTAGCTTATCAGATGAGGATCCTCTTTATAATTTCCATCCTATTGATCAATTTACAGATGAAGCTCATTGCGGTATTTTTATAAACAGCATCGCTAATAATCGAATGTTCTTTCACAGAGATGGAGAATCTGAAACTATTGATTTAATGATTGATTTTAATGCTTACATGGAGTTAGCATTAGAAGCAAGAGGATTTTTTTATTGGCAAAAATATATCATTGAAAAATTATATGATATTTCAAGTCCAGAAAGTGAAAGTTTTAAAAAACAGATGCCTGAAATATTTAGTGATTTTAAACTTGAAAGTTTTGATAATAAATATGAAAGCTTGAAACTTAAATAAAAAACACTCTTCTAAAAAAAGTCTTTAGGTTATAAAAAAAGAATATGCTAAAAAAGAAAAAATGATATACCCTCTATTAGTGAAACATAATAAAAACTGGAGAGGTTGTTTAGACAATAATTTTAAAACATTTAAAAAACATTAATCATGCAAAAAACATTCTACCAAAAAGAGCTGCTTCTTAAAGCAACACAACAAAGAAACGGAGCAAATAACAACAAGAAAGATGTCGAAAAAATTCAGTCTTGGCTTAATTTATTTGCTGCGCAGAATCCTGGTTCGGGAACGGCAACGGATATTGATGGAGATTTTGGTCCTGCGACTGAAAAAGCAGTATTTAATTTTCAGAAATTCAATGGTTTGCCTCAAAACGGAAATGTAGACCAAAGCTTGTTCGACAAATTGGCATCTCCGCTTAAAAAAGCTTTTGAAAGTCCAATATCTGGAAATAATCTGAGAGAATTGATTCTGAACACAGCCAAAAATCATCTTAAAAACCAACCTCTGGAGCTGGTTATAAACAACCAAAGCAATACAGGACCGTGGGTTCGAAGCTATATGGATGGACACGAAGGAACCGAATGGTTTTGGTGTATGGGTTTCGTTCAGTCCATTATTGATCAGGCGGCTTCTATTCAGGGAAAAAACTTTAAAAACCTAATGCCACTGACTTATAGCTGCGATACTGTTGGAACAACGGGTCTTCAGAAAAAAATACTAACACGTTATCAAACTGCCAGAACCAATTCGGCTTTGATAAAACCCGGAGATATATTTCTTCTTCAAAAAACGCCAAACGACTGGATTCATACCGGAATTGTAACTGCGGTTCATGCCGACACCATTGAGACTATTGAAGGCAACACTAATTCTGGCGGTTCTAATAACGGAAATGCTGTAATGGATAAAATCAGAAATTACAAACAATCTAAACTTGATTTTTTCTCAATTGACTCATTAGCATAGCAAATGGAAAATGTATTTACATATCTTAAAAACCAATTCGTATTTCAGCTTGATACTCTTTTTCACGTCGAAAATCCGACGGAAAAACCTGTTTTGAATCAGCTGGATGCGAATGGTTTTATTGACGAATTTATCATCGAAAATAATCTCTCAGAAATTGATATTCTTATTTTGGGATTGTCTCTAGTTCCGCATTTGAAGCCCGATTTTTTGAGTTCGATTATTGCAGAATATTTACCAAATGGCGGTGAACTGCCTGAGTTTGGCGGAATAAAAACTAAAAATCATCGCGGCATTCTGCCAACCGGTGAAACGGCTCAGTTTTTAATTGCTGGAAATGATCTCGAAAACCGAATTTCATTCTATAATTACTTGCACAATCAATCTTTTTTATACAAAAAGAGCATTGTTAAAGTGGAATCTGTTCCAAATGGCGAACCTAAACTAAGCGGTCTGTTGGTTTTAGAAGATGAATACATTGAAAAATTCATAACTGGAAAAATCCTAAAACCACAATTGAGCAGTATTTTCCCTGCGCAACTGATAGAAACGCAATTAGATTGGGAGGATTTGGTTTTGAATTCCAATACTTTAAACCAAATAAAAGAGATAGAAACTTGGCTTAAATTCAACGATATTCTGCTTCACGAATGGAATATGAAAGCCAAAATAAAACCCGGTTTTAGAGTTATGTTTTACGGCGCGCCTGGAACGGGAAAAACACTTACGGCTTCACTTTTAGGAAAATACACGCACAGAGATGTGTATAGAATAGATTTGTCTATGGTGATTTCAAAATATATTGGCGAAACCGAAAAAAATCTTTCTTCTCTTTTTGACAAAGCCACTGATAAAGATTGGATTCTGTTTTTTGATGAAGCCGATGCCGTTTTCGGAAAAAGAACCAATGTGCGAGATGCGCACGATAAATATGCCAATCAGGAAGTTTCGTATTTGCTACAGCGAATCGAAAACCATCCTGGATTAGTGATTTTGGCTTCTAACTTTAAAACCAATATTGATAGTGCTTTTACCCGTAGATTTCAATCTATAATCGAGTTTGAAGTGCCTTCTTATGGCGAACGTTTGAAATTGTGGCAAAATAATCTGCCAAAAGGAATTAAAATTGCTGAAGATGTAAACCTCCAAGAACTTTCAAAAAAATACGACATTACGGGAGCAAATATTGTCAACATTATTCAATATGCCTGTCTGCGAACTTTAGAAGATCAAAACAAAAGCATCAACTTAAATCATCTGCTACAGGGAATTAAAAAAGAATATGCAAAAGAGGGAAAAATGATGTAACTGAATAGGATTTAAAACAATATCGAAAGACCTTTGGTATATTTAAGAAACAGATCGACTGCAACCAGAATAATGATTACTAATATAAAAGCTATGAAAATTGCAATTCTTTCGGCCTTTTTGTCAAACTCAAAAGTTTTGGGATTAATAAAATTAGAAGTATAAACTACTGGAGAAATTTTCAAATGTGGACAAAATAAAGTAGCACCCTGCAGAAAATGAGCAATTAGCTCATATTTATTTTTTGGCACATAAGACAATCCATTTTCAGCTGTAGAAAAATGAATGGGAACTTTTACACCCTCTTTAAAACCAAAAATGTATGCTGGTGAATATTTTGTTCCTACTTTTCGATCAATATCATTTACATAACTTTCTCCACTCCTACCCAGTTCCTTGTACAAAATACTTTTAACTGTCCCATCATATTGATAATGGTGTACACCGTGCTGATCTACAGAAATCAAAATGACTTTTTTTTGCCTCTGTCGCAAATAATTTTTGTAAAGAGCCCAAATACCCCAAAACAGCAAAGGGAAATATATAAAATTGAAAATCATTTCTTCGTTTGACAAACGGCTATTATACTCCAACTGAAGGCTCAAAGGAATTCCAACAAATAAAACAAGCATCGCGATGCATAAAAGTCCAAACAGCATATAAATTGCTACAGTAGCTGCTGTATTGCGTTCAGAAGATATTTTTGGAAAGTTTTCTTTGCTGTAAATCATTAAGTTCTCAATACTAAAAAATGAATTATGTAAGATTTTACCGTTTTGTCAAATTAAAACAGAATAAATCAAAAAATAAAATTAAAGTATATTTTTTTTTAGCACGCAAGAATTTAAAAGGAAAGAAGCATGAAAGGCGTTCTATATATCATTTGTCCAATTAATTCTATTTACTTTTTATATAGAAAAAATGTTATTTTTATATTAAATCTATGTAGAAATGCCATGAAAAAAATATTACTATTGCCTTGTGTTTACTTGTTTCTATCTGCTGAATCTTATACTCCTTTTTTCAGTAGTCAGTACGCTAAAGAGTCTAGTGCCTATAAAGTGCAGGAAATTCCAGGAAAAATTGAATGCGAGTTTTATGACCTTGGCGGACAAGGAATAGCTTACTTTGATCAAGACAGTATCAATAACGGAAGTGGGAAACTTAATCCTGTAAATGGAAATCCTCTGAATGAATTCAGAATTAATGAAGGCGTTGATATTTCATATACAAAACCAGATAACATTGATGTTACTCCTTATAGCAAGGTTCCTGTAAAACTTGAACACTTTTATGTTGGTTGGACGCAGCCTGCTGAATGGATCAACTACACGGTTCAGGTAAAAAAGACTGGCAAATACAAAATAGGACTTCTCTACACTGCCAATGGAGATGGCGCAATCTCTTTTGATGTCAATGGAAAAGATGCTACCGGAAAGATGAAAATAACCTCTACGCATGACGATAAAGATCCTGTAGCATGGAGACAGTGGCATCATTGGAACAGTCAAGATAATATTGGAAGTATAACCCTTGAGAAAGGAAAACAGCTTCTCACATTGCATATTGTAGAAAACGGAAACATGAATTTAGATTATATCACTTTTACGCCTTATTAGTGTTTTTTCAGAACCCTTTGTTTTTTTTTAGTAAATATCGCATTTAAACATTGCTAATGTCAAAAATTGTAAACTTTCAATTCTTGACTGGCATTAAGTAAATAATGCACTACTTTTCACTATTTACTCTTTACTCTTTACCCTTTACTCTTTACCCTTTACTCTTTACCCTTTACTCTTTACCCTTTACTCTTTACCCTTTACTCTTTACTCTTTACTCTTTACTCTTTACTCTTTACTCTTTACTCTTTACTCTTTACTCTTTACTCTTTACTCTTTACTCTTTACTCTTTACTCTTTACTCTTTACTCTTTACTCTTTACTCTTTACTCTTTACTCTTTACTCTTTACTCTTTACTCTTTACTCTTCACTCTTCACTCTTTCTAAGCAACTATTTCAAATCAAGTATTTCTACCTAAACCCAGTTTATTCTATCTTCCTATATTAGTTTCATAAAATAATCGTCATTCTTAATTCTCTTATAAAAACATTATGAGTAATTTCTATCTTACTGCCCTATTACCAATACAAAAAGATTATCCTTTTCATGTTTTGCCTAATAGAAATTTTCTTCCATTTAATGGAATACCTATGTACCAGTATATGATTGAAAAATTACTGAAATTTACTCAATTTGAAAGTATCGTAATTAACACCGATTCAGATGAAGTTAAAGAATATTGCAAATGGAACGGCAGATTAAGAATAATTGACCGACCAAAATCATTAATTGGCGAGGACGTAAAATCAGATCTGATAACGGCTCATACTCTTGAGAAAATTTCGGGCGAACATTTTATCGAGTTTCAAAGTTTTAATCCTTTAGTAACAAATTATACCTTAGATAGTTTCATCAAACAATATATGGATCAAATCGTGGTTGGAGAATACTTTGATTCAGTTTTTAGTATACAGCGTTACGAGTTGAGAAATTATGATCTCGAAAAAAGGGAAATGAATGATGAATTTCAATTTTCAATAATCGAAAATGGAATTCTTCATGGTTTTACCCGTACTTCTTTTCGCAAACATGGAAAAAAGATTGGAAAAGTGGCTACAGCATTCGAAGTAAAAGAAATTGAAAATACACTTCTGGATTCGGATGCTAATTATGAATTAGCCAAGCTGGTTTTTGCTAATCAGGATAAATTTCCTGCTGTTTTTCATAGCGGTATTTAGTGAGAGCACCGCTATGAAACTGCTATCTATCAAAACCAGTCGGTTCTTTTTTTATGTGTGTAATAATTTTAAACTAAATACTATTTTTCCAATTATTTCTTAGATTGCCAAAATCTATCTTTCCCTTCTGCAATCCATTCTAGAGATTGTAAAATTCTTTTATTTCTAGTTTCATCTGTTTTTGCATCTGCAATCCAAATAATATAGTTTTTACGGAATGACGGCGATTTGCTTTCAAAAATTTCAGTCGCTTTAACATCCTTTTTTAAGGCATCTACAAATTCTTTAGGAGCCACCACTTCTGCCGTAGATTTTTCTTTTACCGGTTTGGGTTTAGCAGTTCCATTTTCATTAAAAACCATTGCCTCTTTGATGTATGCAGTTAATTTTTCTTTGCTTGGCAATTCAGACAAATCCTTAATCTTGTCCATATAGCCAAACTTTTTACCTGCTTTTACACTTGCCTGAATCTCCGCGTCTTTCATCAATTCAGCTTTATACAAACTAAAAGAGCAATGCTGTTTAAAACCGCCCATCATAACTAAATGATCACCTTTATAAGAATAATGTGGTGTTCCCCATTTTATATTTTCTTCTGCTTCGGGACAAGCACTAAAAATTACCTCTCGCAAATGATTTAAAATAGGTTTGGCAAAATCAGCCATTTTCGCAATGTAAGCCGTAACGTCTTTGTTATAATTTTCCATTGATTGAACTATTTAATTCGTTATAAAATTTCAAACTTTTTCAACACTAATATACTCTAATACAAATTGATACTGCATTATTTTTTCGAAGATATGACAAATCTAATTAAACGAACCTAATTCTTAAAACGCCATAAAAAAAATCCCATTTCATTAGAAACGGGATTTTCATAAACTACTTATTTTTTGGTTTTATAAACTTTATAAAATATAAAAAGAATACCCAACCAGATAGGAATTAATTCCACAGATAGCTTCATATCCGTCATCCACATGATGGATAAAATACCCAATAAAAATACGAAACAGATGTAATTACTTATTGGATAAAATATTGAGGCAAACTGAGTTTTTACATTTTCCCTGTCTTTTGCACGTCTAAATTGAAGATGCGTGTACGAAATCATAACCCAGTTAATAACCAAGCAAGACACTACTAAAGACATTAAAATACTAAAAGCCTCTTCTGGCATTACTTTATTGATTAAAATACAAATCGCTGCAAAACATGAAGAAATTAAAATGGCATTAACCGGCACTGAGTGTTTGTTCAGTTTCTTTAAAAACTTTGGAGCGCTACCTTGATCTGCTAAACCAAATAACATACGTGAATTGCTGTATACACTACTATTATAAACCGATAAAGCAGCAGTTAATACAATAAGATTAAGCACATTAGCTATAAGACGTGTAAAGTATATTTTGCTGCCAAACAGCTCAAATTCCATTCCGTTTAGATTCTGAAAAACCATTACAAACGGACTGCTGTCTGTAGTAATTTGTCTCCAAGGCGATAAAGCAAATAAAATTACCAATGCTCCAACATAAAATATAAGAATTCTATAAATAACCTGATTGGTTGCTTTTGGAATGTTTTTTTCTGGATTTTCTGCCTCAGCAGCGGTAATTCCTATTAGTTCTAAACCTCCAAAAGAGAACATAATTAGCGCCATTGCCGATAATAAACCTTGAAAACTGCCATTTGCTGTTTTTTCAAAGAAACCTTTTGGAAAGAAACCGCCATCGTTATATAAATTATGAATCGTAGCGTGCTCTCCTCCTGTTCCACTTATAAGCAAATAAGTACCAAAAAGAATCATAGCAATAATCGCTACTACTTTTATGATAGAAAACCAAAATTCAGTTTCTCCGTACACTTTTACAGAAGCAAAATTTAAAGCATTAATAACCAGAAAGAAAAACAAACTGGTTGCCCAAAGCGGAATTTCAGGCCACCAAAACTGCACATAAACCCCAATGGCTGTAAGTTCAGCCATACTAACTAAAATGTATAAAATCCAATAATTCCAACCTGATGCAAAACCTGCAAAAGAACCACAATATTTATAGGCAAAATAGCTAAAGCTTCCTGATACAGGCTCTTCAACAACCATTTCACCAAGCTGTCTCATAATAAAAAAGGCGATAATTCCAGCAATTGCATATCCTAAGATAACAGATGGACCTGCTAATACAGCCGCTGGGCCAATACCTAAGAAAAGACCTGTTCCTATTGATCCGCCAAGGGCAATTAATTGAATATGGCGGTTAGTTAGTCCGCGTTTAAGCTGGTTGTCTCCTGCGGCTTCATGATTTTTTTCCACAAATTCGGTTTTAAAGGATTTAAATGTTTTTCAGAAATCTATAATCAGCGAAGATAGGTTAAAAAAGGAATCGTACAAAACCATACTCAAAATTGTATGCTAGTTATAAATTGGCGAGCAGCTTCAAAGCTTCAAAAAAACAGTAAGAAATATCGGGAGTTTCATTATATTTATAATATATTTTTATTTCCATAAGACACTAAGCGCTTAAATTTCAACTCGTTCAAAATCACTATCGCATTAATATAAAATTATCTATGTCTTACAATATACCTGAACATCTCAAAGGACTTAACGATAACGAAGTAACCCTTTCAAGAAAAAAATACGGTTACAACCAAATAGACAATGCCGATAAAAATACGTGGCTAGAGCTTCTTATAAATATATTCAAAGAGCCAATGCTTGTTCTGCTGTTTGCTATTTCAATTATTTATCTTGCCATAGGAGATTATGGCGAGGCTCTTTTTATGTTTCTGGCCATTGCCACGGTTGCCGCCATTTCGTTATATCAGGATAATCGCAGCCGAAAAGCTTTAGAAGCATTAGAAAAACTCAATGAACCTTTAAGCAAGGTTATTCGCAATGCAAAAATTATTGAGATTCCGACTCACGAAATTACCGTTGGCGACCTTTGCATTGTTGAAGAAGGAAAGATGATTAATGCTGATGGTGAAATTATGCATAGCAATGATTTTTCTGTTAATGAGTCCTCTCTTACTGGCGAAAGTCTCTCTGTTTTTAAAAGCAGCGAAAGTGATGATAACAAGGTTTACAGCGGAACTTTAGCCGTTTCAGGATTAGCTGTAATCAAAGTCGAAAAAATAGGAAAAGAAACCCGTTTGGGCAAAATAGGCGTTTCTATTTCAGAAATAAAAGAAGAAACATCTCCTTTACAGCTTCAGATAGGACGGTTTGTCAAAGGAATGGCCATTGTGGGTATTATTGTGTTTGCAATGGTTTGCATCATTAGCTTTTATCATACGCGTAGCCTTCTGGACAGTCTGCTCAACGGACTTACACTGGCAATGTCTGTTTTGCCAGAAGAAATTCCCGTAGCTTTTTCGACCTTTATGGCATTGGGCGCTTGGAAGCTCATGCGTGAAGGCATTATTGTCAAACGAAGCAGCATAGTCGAAACATTGGGCAGTACAACAGTTATATGTACCGATAAAACTGGGACTATAACCGAAAATACGATGCAGCTCAAACATATCTACAATTTCGCTTCGGATAAAATTTTAGATGAAGACGATTTTAGCAATCCCGATCTCTCGACAATTATTGACTATGCCATGTGGAGCAGCGAGCCCGTACCATTTGATCCCATGGAAAAAACCTTGCATCGTTTGTATGAAAAGTCTAGAAAAGACGACCGACGCAAAGATTTTCAAATGATACACGAATATCCTCTTGAAGGCAAACCTCCAATGATGACGCATCTTTTTGAAAATACAGAAAAGGAACGCATTATAGCGGCAAAAGGTGCGCCTGAAGCTATTCTGAATGTTTCGACACTTAGCGAAAATGAAAAAAATAAAGTCCGCGATATTATTAAGAATCTTGGCAGTCAAGGATTTCGAATTTTAGGTGTGGCCAGATCCCATTTTGAAAGCAATAATTTTCCAGAAAAGCAGCAGGATTTCAAGTTTGATTTTCTTGGACTGGTAGTTTTCTATGATCCTCCAAAAAAAGGTATTCAAGAAGTTTTTAGCCATATTTATGATGCGGGAATCAAAGTAAAAGTAATTACGGGAGATAATGTCGATACCACCAGAAGCATAGCCTTACAAGCAGGAATAAAACAGACTTCTGAAGCTATTGAAGGCAAAGATATTATGGAATTTTCGGAAGAACAGCTTCTACAAGCAGCCGAAGAAAAAGTACTTTTTACAAGAATGTTTCCTGATGCCAAACTCGCTGTCGTAAATGCGCTGAAAAAACAAGGTGAAGTCGTTGCCATGCTTGGAGATGGCGTAAACGATTCGCCAGCTCTGAAAGCCGCTCATATAGGCGTTGCAATGGGAAGTAAAGGAACCGAAATCGCCAAAGCTGCCGCCGCGTTGGTAATTACCAATGATGATCTGGACAAACTAATTGTCGGAATTGCTTCTGGCAGAAGAATTTATGCCAATATCAAAAAAGCGGTTCAATATATCATTTCCATTCATATCCCTATTATTCTAACGGTTTCACTTCCATTGCTTTTAGGATGGGTATTTCCGCAGATATTTACTCCTGTTCACGTTATCTTTTTAGAACTGGTTATGGGTCCCACCTGCTCCATTGTGTATGAAAATGAGCCTATGGAACGCAATACCATGCAAAACAAACCGAGAAAAATGACCGATACTTTTCTTAATTGGAAAGAACTCTCTATCAGCATTATTCAAGGAGTATTGATAACAGCTGGCGTTCTCTTTGTTTATCAGCATACGGTTCAAAATGGCGGCAATGAAGAAAAAACCAGAGCAATGGTTTTCAGCACCTTAATTTTTGCTAATATTTTATTGAGCTTAACAAACCGCTCTTTTCATTACAGTCTTTTTGAAAGCTTTAAAAATAGAAACATTCTTTTTCCTATCGTCAGTTTTTCAACGCTCATCATGCTGTCAGCCATTTTATATGTCAATCCTTTCTCTGATTTTTTCCATCTCACTGGACTTACTATAAGAGAATTAGGATTAGCTGCTGGAATTGCTTCCCTATCTGTTTTATGGTTTGAAGGGTATAAATTCATTAAAAGAACTTCACGAAGAAAAAATTGAGTTGTACGAACGTATGTTGAAGGAGATAGATAAAATGAATGCAAGATTTAGAAATTGATAAATAAGCAATTATAAAAGCATAATTAATTTTAAAAAAGAGACTTTGAGGTCTCTTTTTTTGTTTTCGAACATTATTTTGCTTGTACAAAGTTCAGAAGATTCTTCTCAAAAACCTAATAGCCTGAAAACAAATAAGTTAATATTAGCAAGAAAATGATTATTTTCTACTAAATGTTAAATTGTAGTTTTTTCTTATTTTATCATTAAAAAATGTAAGAAAAATACATATATTTAAACCAAAATATATCTTACATACTTTCATGATTATTGGCAAAATTTTAGACAATTGGGGTGCGGTTAAACACTTTACTTACAAGATACAAAAAGGAGACACTCCTATTTCTGTAGCAGATAAGCTTGAAATAACACTCGACGAACTTAGGCATTATCATAACTTCAATTGCATTGAAGATCGCGATGTGATAAATGCTGATTTTCCAAGTCATTTAGAATTCCTTCTTTTAAAACCAAAAAAACAGGAATCGGATAATGAACAAGAAAATGCAAAGCCTATAAAAGTAATTTTTGATAATGGATTCAAAATACCTTTTCATAAAGTAAGAGGTAAAAATAGCTACATGGTGCTTCAGACAATTGAGAACGATAATATTTTACAAACCATAAAATGTAAACTAAGTGTAGAATATATCAAAAAAGATAAAAATGGATATTCTTTATTTGAAATTGATAGAGTATCTAAAGTATTTTTAAATAGTGCACAAACTGATGCCATAACCGATATTCTAGCAGAAAAAGTATCAAGTGTTCTATACCCACTACTAATTGTTGTTAATCCAGAAGGTAAATGGATCGATATCCATAATTTTTATGATATAAGCGAACGATGGGCAGCAAAAAGAAAAAGTATCCTAGAAAAAAATGAGGGCGAAGCTATAAACAAATATTTAAATGCTCTCGATTCTATACTAAATGAAGAAGAAAACCTACTTCAAAATTTATCCGATGATTGGTTTTTAAAAGTCTTCTTTAATGGAATCCATACTGCTTATACTTCAGATTTATCTATCATAACAGAGACAGATTTTGCCATTACACCTAAAAATGGTACTGTAATATTTAGCGTAACGCAAAAAATTGATGAGTATCTAAATGATGCAAATATGGTAGTTATTGAAAAAAAGGGCACATTGGCAAATACAGCAAAAGAAGACGCTCTTAGAAAAAATAATTTTTCTGGCAAATACCACTCCATTTACCATTTGAATCCAAATACCTATACCATCGAAAGCGCAAGCTTAGAATGTGATATCATTGGTGACTTTACAAAAAAAGCAACAGTCAAAATCTACAATCTCAATGACAAAAAAATTACAGCATCTGAGCAAAATCATGATTTTTTTGTAGGTGAAACGATAAAAAAAGAAAGCTTTTTTAAGGATCTATTTAAACTCCATTAATTAAAATAAGAGAAGATTATGAGCGAGAAACACATTGTTGTAAACGGTGCAATGCTAAAATGTAAGTTTAGCGTAGAGCCCAAACTTGATAAATTAAAAGTAAAAACGCAAAGTAAACATTATGCAAACGATAAAGATGGCAGTGCAAAACTTATAGCGACAGATAAAGAGATAGGTCAAACTCTAGAAAAAAATACTTTCGGCAAATGTAAAATGCAACCGAAAGGAAACGGAGATTATTTACCATGCCATGCGACAATTACCAAATGGAGTGGCTTTTATGAAAAAATAACCTTGTCAAATAATGGCAAAGCACTACTAGAAGACAGTAAAGCGACTTGTCCTATTGGCGGACCAGATTGTATTAAAGTTAAAAATCACGGGCAAATAGCTGAACCTAGTGAGCAAAACTTCATCAATGCGAATCCCGATGTACATAATCTAATAAATCCGATGTTTAATATGGGAGAATTTCAAAACGAATTAAACGGAATACCTGAAGCTAAAAAATAATAGTGATGAAATTTTATATCAAAGGTGATTCAAGGCCTATAATTGGCAAAAGTGTTTATTCGTTAATGTATACAAAGACGGCTAACGATCAAGCGAAAAAAGGAGTGCAATTGTATGTAAATGAAAAAGATGATAACCATAAAGAAGTAGATGGCTCTAAAATTGTAAAACAGCATTGGACACTTTTAAAAAACGGAAAACTGTTTTTAGATTTAGGCAGCGATGGCAGAGTTACTTTTAGTCAGGCAAGCATAGGAATCAATTACACAATTGCCGTTACTTTTACCGATATTCATGGAGCAAAAGATACTGCAAAACTGAATGTTACACCAGTTGCAGGAACGCCAAGCATAGAAGATCTTAAGTGGCAAGATCAATTTTATCGTGACCTAGACGGTAAAGCGATTGGTTATTCAGACAATGTTCGTTTGTTTATTCACACATTAAATATTCCAGTTGGAGACAGACTTCAAGTAACCATTTGGGAAGACGAAGGCATGGATGGACATGGTAATAATTCTCGAAATATGGGAACCTATACTACATCTCCTGTTGATAAATATGGAAAAGCAGAACTATACTTTAACAACATAAAAGTATATCAAAAAATACTGAACGATAAAGATTATAGAGATGAAAACGAACATGAATTTTATGCTCAAGTTAAGTATATAGGCAAAATTGACACTATACAAGACGCCATACAGCTTAAGATTATAAATGATCTCAAGAAAACAATTGAACCTCCTAAAAACAATAGTGTTGCAAAAGTTGCTGTTCCTGATAAGCAAAAGAAACCTGAGGAGAAAGTAGGTGTAAAAGTAACAGTTAATGTGTTTTTTGATGGTACTTTAAATAATATGAAAAATACTGAAGCCAGATTAGCTTATGAAAAGAAGAGAAAAGGAATACTATTAACTCCTAAAGAAGAAATAGCTGCAAAAGCTTTTGAGGATAATGATGAGAATGAAAGCAGTTATGATAACTACTATTCTAACATTGCGATTTTACACAACATAAACATTGCAGAAAACAGTGAGAATAAAGTAAAAGTTTACATTGAAGGAGAAGGTACGAGGGATCATGATAAAGATGATTTTTATGGATATGCTTTTGGAAGCGGTGATAAATCAGGAATTCCTGTTAAAGTAAACAAAGCTTTTATGGAGATAAAGAAAAAAATTGACAAACTCAAAGCTGATAAATTTATAAAAGAAAACCAATTTGTTAATGAAATAGATCTAACTGTTTTTGGTTTCAGTCGTGGCGCTGCTGCCGCAAGAAATTTTATATCACAAAGACGAAAGCTACAGGATATGTATGATCTAGAATCTAGCAAATTTAAAATACAATTTGTTGGGCTATTTGACACTGTTTCCTCCTATTCCGAAAGTTTTTCAACTTCGCCTAATTTTAACAATGACATACAAGAGTTAAATTTAAAATTAGAAGGAAATATTAAAAAAGTGATACATATTACCGCATCTGATGAATATCGTGAAAACTTTTCTCTTACCAACATAAAAAGCTCTATTGATGCTGGAATTGGCTATGAGCTTTCTATTCCTGGTGTTCATAGTGACATTGGCGGAGGTTACGCCGAAATTGAAAAGGAAATAAGAAAACTACATTTAGAAAAGGGCTTTGATAACATAAAAGAAACTTTAATAAAAGAAGGCTGGTATGAAAAAGAACAAATTGTAACCACAACAACTTCAAAAAAGGGAGTTTCATTTACTACACATATGGCAACTAGGAGAATACCTCTATCCTATCAATTTATCCCGCTTTCTATAATGGTTAAGCTTGCTGAAAATTATAAAATGATGTTTGATAACTCGCTAATGCAAAAAGGCAAAAAGGAGACTTACAAAGTCCCTGAAGACCTCGAAGAAGCAAAGAATTTGTTATTAAATTATGCAATTACAAATGATGGAGCACATAGTAAAACAGTAACGTTTAAAAATGAAAAATTGCATTTTATACGAAATAAATACCTTCATCGATCAACTTGTGATAGCTATGGAAAAGGAGGCAGATATGAAGACGGAAAGCCTTATAGAAAAAAAATTGATGGATAAATATAAACGAAATTTAAACAAAATGTCAGATCAAAATAAAAACAAAATATTATCAATATTCTTAATTGTATTCATTTCATTTTTATCCTACTTATTTTATCCTGATTATCTTGGTTATTCTTATAGATTAATACTAGTAATTCCTGTTCTAACTATCCTACTGGCAATCTATGCCTACATCCATGGATTTAAACGATTAATAACAAAAATAATATTCATACTCCTTATACTGACAAGTATTACAATACTATCAATAGCCTGGTATACGTACCTATTCATCAAAGGTATGAAGCCAAATTAAATTAATATTATGAAGATAAACAGTTTAAATAAATTGTATTTATTGATAGCGATAGTACTATCGCTACTACTACTTTCTAGATTAGGATATGACTTATGGAAAGAAAAAGAAATACCATTAACATATTATTTTTTAAATACAGAAAAACAAAAAGAAATGCTTACAAAAATAGAAAAATTTGAATGGCTAGCCGAAACAAGTGCCGATGAAACTTGTCCTGTAGAGGTTGTCTATGGTAGTTTTATTTTATCTGATAACACCACTGCATGGATACCAAGCGAACAATATCTAAACGATAGTTGGGGAGCTAGTAGCAGCGGTACTATGGTAGTTGGTGATGATAAAAAGAAAGTTCCAGAACGCATGCAAATAACTTGGTTTTCGTATGCTGAAAATAAGTTTTTTGCAGGTGATTTTGCATTGCCTCAAAAAAAAATGTACGATATCTTTAAAAAAGATTATGGAACTACAATGGGTATGGACGGTGTAGAATATAAAAATGAATATAATACACTAACCGTCGCCTTTGCTCCAGAAGGTTTGGTCACTTTATGGATTGGCGGGATTGGTAATAAAGAAATTGGAACATATCAAGGACATGAAACCTTTGACATTGAATGGGGTGATTTCAGTAAAAATTTAGATAGAAAGGAAGTCATAAAAAACTATCAAAAAGATATGCCTCTATTTGTTCAGGAAGAAATAGCCAATAATAAAATAAGCAATACTTATTTCAAAAATCGTCTTAAAAGATACAATTATAAAATTGGCACTAATAGAAAAGATTTTAGAATTTATGATTATGATATTCTTTTCATGAACAATGAAGTTATCAGTAATACTAATACTGGTTTAGAATTCCTTACTGACACCACAAATGGAAAAGCTGTACCTATAAGTTTTGTGATTTTTGTACAAGATCAATTTTCAAGACAATTTGAAGTTCGTATTTGGGTTGATTTACTCGACGGTAAAACAACTCATGAAAATGACTATTTAAAAAATCTAGAGAAACGTAATTTCAACAATCAATTAATGGAGCGCTTTAAAAAATTTTTCGATAAAAATGAAAATGTTGAGTTGTATATTAAATTCAATAAAGAAATTATAAAAAGCAGCATCAAAAAACCAGTCTATTCGGGGAAAATTTATTTAAAATCCCCAACTTCAGAAGTTGAAATACCAAACTCAAAAGTGGAAGTTTATGATGCCGAATAAACAAAATTCTGTTCTGCTTCAACTAATAAAGATCGAAAACCTAAAAGAAAAGTTATCGACGAGTAATCTTTTCAAACTAATTAATATTCACACTATACAACAAACCTATCTAAATAATGAAAAATAATATAATAAAACATCTAATACTTAGATTAGTCATTCCTGTCTTTTTATTATATCTAATATCGATATTCGGGGATGCTAATTATAGAGGTTTACAACAGATTTTTTTCTTTTCATTTGTTTCAAGTTTAACATTTTTTATATTTAACATATTTATAATAAAGGAAACTATATTTTTTCATCGACAGAAAAACCTAACATTAAGAAATATTAATATTGGTTTATTAATATTTTCTATTCCTTTTTTTGTTTTCATGGCAATTGTAAGCGTCGCAATGATTAATTTTTAATATTCGTGAATAACGAAGCATGTAAATAATGCAGAATAAAGTTGAAAATCCCATTTCCAATAAATGGGATTTTTTTATGCTTTTTTTGTAATCTTGATATTTTATTCTGTTAAAGCATCAATCAGATTTCTTTTCTTGATTTTCTCTACTCCCCTTTCTCTTATGAGTTCTGCTGCATCGAGCATTTTTATTACATGAATATAAGGCGTCGTTAAATCAGGGTCAGAATCTGCGGAATGTGGAGATAGCGAAAGCTCTAAGATTTGATATAAAAAAGATTCAAACTCTTCTAGCGTTCTTTCAGTAAATGCTTTTTGAAATACTATAAAAGGATTCTCGTATTCTTCTTTTGTTAGTGAAGAAAGATGAAAAACGGTTTCAGATCGCAGAGAATCTTTTATTATCCATTTTTTGCTTTTCTCTTTCAGACAGCAGCAAATTTTGAGGAAAGATTTGATAACAGTATACAAAACAAAAACATCTGAAGGATTGTCTTGTTTGCAGACTTTTGTTTTATAGCTGTAAAGTACCGCTTCGCTTAAACTCTGTTTGTAGTAATCGAGATGTGCAAAAGTAAAAAAGGCATCGATTGCCTTAAACGGATTTCCCGCTGCATATCCTGCCCAAAAGCTCGTTTCGAAAGTTGTTTTATTCTTTTTCATGGCTTATAGATTTAAAATTCTAAAGCGAAATTCTGTTCTTTCTAAAGGATAATCTATCCCAAATACAGATATAATATTCTTACAAAATAATTCTTCTTTGAAATATTTTTTTATCTTTGAAACTCATGATTTTTAGCCCAAATGGCTTTATCTTTGAATCTTCAGAAAACCAATATTCATTATGGAACAGAAAATACATCAGGGAAGAAACGTAAAACGTTTTAGAGAAATGCTTAACATAAAGCAGGAAGCTTTGGCTTATGATCTGGGCGAAGACTGGAACCAAAAGAAAATTTCTATGCTCGAGCAAAAAGATGTAATTGAAGAAAACCTACTAAAACAAATCTCAGCGGTATTGAAAATTCCTGTTGAAGCTTTTCAGAATTTTGATGAGGAACAAGCGATTAATATTATTTCTAATACTTTTCATGAAGGAGCAATAGCAGTTGGTAACAATTCTGGACATGTAAGTACTACTGTTAATCCTATTGATCAATTAATTAAACTTCATGAAGAAAAAATTGAGTTGTACGAACGTATGTTGAAGGAGAAAGATGAAATGATGGTTAGGTTGGAGAAATTGATTGGGAAATAAATTATTTTATAGTGATATATAATTAAAAAAGAGACTTTTAAAGTCTCTTTTCTGTTTTATAATATAGACATCGTATAAATATAAAATTGGGTGTATTATTCTAAAACCTAGAAATTAATTCAACAATACTTTTAGTTTACCTATTTCATTTCCTGCCTTCAATTGTATTTTTTTGTATTCTTCTGTAATTTGATCCTGACTTCTATTAGCAATAAAAAACAACAATTCAGATATTTTAAATAATATATTCTTTAATTCATTATTAGATATACTATTTATCATTATCCAATTTTCTAGTGCTGGTTTAGAAAGTCCTGATAATTGCATTTTAAAGCTCTTACTATTGACTATTTTTAAAACCTGTCTCTGCAAGTCCACCCTGCTGTTAAATTCTGCATTCATAACTTGTAAATATTTTGTCGAACCATTTTTCAATTGCATCGACTTGTTTAATAAACAAAGATAATTCAATCTCATCAATTTTATAGCTAATTCCTCGAGTAGAACTTATTCTTGCCATCATTAATAAATTTTTTATTTTATTGTCTAATATCAATGGAAAGTCATTAAGCTTTTCAAATGAATTTCTACTGAAAATCGGTTTTTCATAGCGCTCAAGAGAATAACATGTTGCAAAATTTCTCAATGCTAAAAATACCATTGCTAAATCAAAAACCAATGATAACTTATCCGATTGAATTGATTTTATACTATCCTGAAATAATTTGTAAAATTTATGCAAATCCAAAGAACAATTTTTATACGAATTGGGAATTTTTAGCTCTTTTAAAAAATCAACCCCATCAGAGTAAACAAGTTTTGACTCATAATGCAAATGCCAAGCAAAAGGGTTACCTTCACGGTACATTTCTTCAATTCTTGTAGGTGTATATAAAGAATATTTTTCTAAATCGATAAAATTCAATGTGTCATCTGTTATTAACAATAAATCAGTATCTGAGTACTGATCAATCTCTCCTCTTACAATTGAACCAAATATATATATATTTTTCATCGTCTATTGTATTTCTTAGTAATAATAGACATTAGTAAAGCAAAACTAACTAATCTCAAAATTGTAAGAGGTAATAAGATATAATTAGAGTATTCAAAATTTTCAACTTTTAAACCAAAATAAACAGATGGTATATTTACAAATAAGGTTTCCAAAAATTCAAGAAAACCATATTTACTTTCACTTGTAAAAACTTCAACAACACTTAACGCTAAAAAAACAATAAAATTAAAGCGAATTAATCTGCGTAAACTTTCTCCATTACCCCAGATAAAATCTAAAAAGTGAACTTTAGTCCACTTGTATAACTGTTTCATTCGCTTTTCAAATCCTCCAAATTTAATTGAATAATGTGGATCACCTGAAGACCAACTAGATCTCAAATGTCCTAATGTAGCTTGGAGTTCAACCGTAACTGCTTTAGATGCCTTAATATAATCACCTATAGAAGCATAATTTAACTTCAATGATCTTGCAAATCTAAATCTTAAGTTATCCCATTTAGGAGCGCATTCAAAGATTTCATAATCAACAAATGTTTTTTCAAAAGTTACATAATCAAAATTACAGTCTCTGAAATATGAACCTTGCAGATTACTATTTGAAAATTTTGCTCCTTCAAATTTACAATTTATAAATCTGCAGTCCTTCAAATAGCAGTTATCAAATATTGTTTTGGAAAAATCAATGTTTTTAAAAATAAAATCGGTAGCTACAGCTCTAACAAATAGATAATTAGAATATTTTAAATCTTCAATATAATAATATCTTTTGCCTTCAATAGTATCAAAATCTGTATTATAAAATTTAACATCTTTTCTCTCTATCCTACCAGTATGCATTAAACTTTTCTCTGATTTTTCGAATATAGATGTTAATTTTGCAATCTTTTCATCATCCTTTTCCTTTCCACTGTTAAGATATAGAGATTTTATTTGATTTTCTAAATCAGGATTTTTTGTACTTCGGCTATCTTGCATTTAATTTTTCCTTAATTAAAACATTAGTAAATCATCTTCTAAAAAACAAAATGATAAAAAATTAGATCCAAAATTAATCATAAAAAAAATCTAATCAGAAATAAAAACTAAATTAATTCCCACATTTTTACTACTGAATATATTATTTCTCCCAACCGGCTCGAAAAGAACTTTATTACTATCTTCATTAATTTATTGTAAATTAGTTTTTAAAAAACTAATTTACAATAAATTAATATTTTCATAAATTCTAAAAATAAATGGAAAATCAGAACAAACTTGATTGGAAAACCTATGAATTTATCACAAAATATATTTACGAAACATTAGGACAAAAGTATAATATCAATATTGAAGGATACGGACATAACTGTAAAATTAAAGGTAAATCAGGAGTAGAACATCAGATTGATGTATTAACTTCAGAGACAGACAATACTGGCACGTATCGAACTGCAATAGAATGTAAATATTGGAATAAAAAAGTTACCAAAGAAACCGTAATGAAGCTTTTAGCAATTATTAATGATACTGATATAGAAAGAGGAATTATAGTATCTAAAAGTGGTTATACTCCAGATGCTCAACAATTTGCTAAGTACTGTAACATATTAATTGTTCATCTAAGAGAAACTGGCGAAGAGGATAACGAATTACAAAAAGAATTTCATCTCTTTGATCTAAGAGTAAATATTAAAATGAATATCAAAAGTCCAGAAGTAATTAATATTATTGCAAAGGATTTAGATAATAATGTAATAGAGGTAAATGAAAACTACCAATATCATATTTTGATCGAGCAAGCTAATGGAAAAAGAACAAGATTGTTTGATGAAATAATGGTATTCAAAGAATATATAAATAAGCAGAAACCTTTTAAAACAGTGACTAAAACGTATGAATACGAAAATTCAAACCTACGCTTTCAAGACAGTATACAAAAAATAAAAAGTATTACTTACACAGGCTTATTAACTGTTCAGGATAAAAGTCAAAATAGCACATTTTCAATTGTAGATAATGTATGGCTAATAATGAAAAAAATTTTCGAAGAACAAACCTTTATTATTTCTGAAAGTGGATTGATTGCTCAATATTTGGGTAAAACAGAATAATATCAAGTTGGAGTATTTATTATAAAAACAATAAATTTACCCATAAAAAAACCAGTGAAATCAACTTCACTGGTTTTCTAATCATTTTATATAAATCATCATCCATTTAAAGATGAGTTATAGAACAGGTTTATTTTGTAATGCCAAACATCATGACCAATCTATCGTTTAGATAAAAATTAAGAGTTTGGTCTGCTACATCAAAACGTAGATCTTTATTGTTTAAATAAGACAATATTTTTTGCTCTGTTTTATTTCCTTCTTCACCAATACATGCCATTGCTGTAACTGCTACTTTATCAAAAGAAATAGTATCACCACTAGTTTCATAAGTTCCAGCAAAATTGTTGCAACCTGTATTTCCGCTTACTTTCTTTCCTGCTGGATCAAACTTAATTGAAGCTTTTCCGTAATCTTGCCCAACATTTTCTAGTGCAATTAGTTTCCAATTGTTTTTTGCAATAAAAGCCCACAGTTGGTCTTGAGTTGGAATCGAGAATTCCATAACCACTTTGTTCTTAGTATTTTTAAACTGTACTGTATTGTTTTTCTTTACAATTTTGAACTTTTTATTGGTTATTGCAGCGCTAAATTCTTGTTCCAATTTCATGCTTTCTTTGTCACAAGCCATCAAAGTTCCCATAGGAGAATTGGTCTTAATTTGATTCTTTGAAGAAAGCTTCGTGTATTTTACGTTGAAATTATTACATCCATTTTTACCGCTTATTGTACCAGTTTCATCGTTAATGGTGATAAATGCTTTTCCGCTGTTTATCTTTTTTCCGTTTAACTGGGTTAAAATCATTTTGGTATTATAAATTCCTTTTTCCTTATTTACAGGCGTTTTAGAAATGATGCTTTTCAGTTTATACTCGTACGCAGAAGCATCAGCTGGAATAGGTTCTGGTCTTTTTGTTCTTGTTACCAATAACTCATATCGATTTCCTTTTTCAAAATTAAAACCTTCAATATGATTATAAAATAACTGCCATTCTTTGTCATTGTCATACTTTACCTGTAGACATTCCATTGGGCCAACACCCGTACATGGCACTTTACTTTCTTTTACAAACATTTTTAAACTTTCCTGACCATATGTAAATGTTGATAATAACACTACTACAAAAACATACATACATTTAAATCTTTTCATTTATTTTAATTTTTTTAGAACACCGATTAAGCGCTCTGATTATTCAATGATTTTTTTGCAGGCAGGAATTGTGCCACTTTAAAATTAAGAATGCTTTTAACTTTTTTTTATCAGCACCGAATTCCATTTTTTCTTTAACAATTAATCTATTACAATACTGGCAATCAGCTTGTTTATCAAATATAACAAAAATTCTTCTTTTTGTTATATTTAACATTGTTTTTGTAGTATTTTTAGCTTATTAAAATTTAACTGCCACGATGGATAATAGTACTGCCTTTTGAATTAGGCCTAAAGAAAATAAAAAATAGTTGCTTAAGATTTAAGCGCACCAGATCGAGAGGAAAGACTAGAAAGCAATTCTAAAGGCTCTACATAATGTGGATTTTTGCTGATTTTTCCGTCCTTAATCACATACGGATGCGTAAGCAATATATCTGTAAGCGCCTTTTGGCTGAAACTGCTGATATCGTACATACAAATTAGTGAAACCGGATGTTGTGGCGTAAGCAGATTCAGTTTGGCTTCATACTCTAAAAGTTCATCAGTTCCTGGCAGGTTTTTGAGGGCCCAAACCATATCTCCACACGCTCTTACACTATCATAACCCGCTCTTGATGCCGACAATAAAGTCTGTTCGAGCATGGCATACATTTTATCTGCAGCAAATTTACCGCCATTGATATAAGTATTTTCAGAAGCTAGCACTTCCAATTGACCGATTGAGAGTTTCTCGGCAATAGAGATTCCGTTATCTGCCAGACAGCGGCAATGTTCGCTATGGCGGTTTCCTTCAAGGATGTTTATGACTTTATCATTGCTATCTAAACCTTCCAAAATATAAGGAATGATCACTTCATATTGCTGTTCTCTAGAATCGAAAAAACCGCAAATGTGCATTGGAGCCGACAATGATTCTCCACATACCGAAAAAGACGTCTGTTTGTTCATGTATCAAATATACGCAATTAGTGTTCATCAACAAATCAACAGCAATCGATATTCGCCATCATTTTCTACAGGTGCTCTATGTACACAAGGCAAAACTTCTTGTTTTGGGTGATCTACTGCCAAGCGCCAAAGATGTCCTAGTCCTAAATTAGTAGGTTCTGCATCTTCATGAAGCTGATAATGCAGATCAAAAAGTTTAATTTCTAAAAGCTATATAATGCATTCTTTTATAATGAATGCAAAAATAAACTTCTAGTTATTTAAAAATATTCATCTTCTCATCATAAACAGAACTTGTTATATTTAAAAAATTTAAAACACTGTGAAAAACATGGTTTTGTGATAATGTTTTATTAGTCTTAAGCTGCTTGGAATTATCAGATACCCAGACAATAAAAGGAATTTCATATTGTTCCTTTGGCGCAAAACTTATTGGTACTCCGTGCATGTACAGATTTTTCTCTCCTAAGGATTCCCCATGGTCTGAAACAAAAATCATAGCACTTTTATACTCTTTTAATTGTTTTAAATCTTCAATTACATTAGATAGAATATAATCTGTATAAACAATCGTATTATCATAAGCATTCAGTAGTTCTTCTCGCGAGCATTTTCCGAGTTCTACACTGTTGCAGACCGGTTTAAAAGTTTCAAACGCAGGCGGGTATTTCTTGCTATAGGTAGGTCCATGACTGGTGCTAGTATGCAATACTATTAATATTTTATTTTTTTTACTGGCCAATATCTGCTCTTTTAATCCACTCAAAAGAACTTCGTCATAATTAAATTCTTCGCCTTTGTAATTCTTTTTTAAAATATCTCTATTTTGATATTTCTCTATATGCACCGGAGGTTCTCCCCAGTTTGTTGTTCTCCAAACCACATCTACATTATTTCTATAGAGATAATTGGGCAGGATTTCATATAAATCATCAGAATTGGTGTGTTCCAGAATACATTTTACACCAGCGGTGGTGTATGTAGCACAGGAATTGGCATTAAAATGAAATAAATTTGGTATTTTGGAAAGAAGCGGATTGGTATTTTTCTTGTAACCGTACAACGAAAAATTCTCACTTCTTGCTGATTCTCCAATAACTAAAACAACTACTGCTTTCTGATTATCTTTAATTATGGCATTTGGCAGTAAAATTTCCTTTTCGTTCTTTTTGTATTTATGAATATAAAAAAGTGCTGTATTTACCGAATAACACCACGGCATTGCAAGACCTCCTAACTGTTTGGAGTTTTTATCTATCCAAAGCCAATTGCTTGCGTTGGCAAATACCAAAACGCCAATAAACAATAAAGTTAAAGAAGACAGTGTTAAGAATTTCCTGAAAGTAGCATTTATAATATCAACTTTAATGATATAAATACCTGGAAGAATGCCCAAAAAGATTATATGTACAATCAATTTAAAAGAGAAAAAACTACTGGACTCTTCATAATTGGTATTTAAAACATTACCAATCATGCTTTCATCTATGATAACACTATAAGTATTTACAAAATAAGTTGCAATTGCATTAATTATAAAGAATAAAACCAATAAAGTTTTTCCAACATATTTTGAAATAGAAAACAGTAAATAAAAAACAAAAGCATTTAAAACAAGCATCAGAATTATCAGACTTGCTATCAAAATTACACCATTAAAGCTTTTATAATCAACATTATTAAAGACGTAAGTATAAAAAGGCAAATGAAAGAATATAAAATTCAGACAACTCATTAATAAAACAAAATGAGTTATTTTTAAGCTACTTTTTGACATAGACGATTTTAGTTTCATAGAGCGAAATAGTAGTAATTTTATAAAGTGAAACAGCTAAACGAATAAATGCTAAATAAAAGATGCCTAAATCTTCTTTTATTATTTTATTGATGAGGCAAACACCGCAAATCAGAAACAACACTACGAATATCGGATAATATTTTTTATTATTAATCCAAGTGAATATTTTATATTCTCGGCTTATAAAAATCGTTGACAATCTCAAAACACATCCCATAATTCCTCCTAATATAACATCCCGCGGATAATGTGCCTCCACTCCCACTCTAGGAATACCAAGAAACAATCCTATCCTCAAAGTAAAAAAACATAAAATTTTCAATTTCAAATTTTGAAACATAAAGGCAAAAAAAATCTAACGAAGGACAATAGAAAGATTTATGATCTGAGGTATAAATGGGAAAATGAATTATAAAAAAAAGCTAAAAACGTAAGTTTTAGCTTTTTTTCCTTTATAATTTTATTTAATTAGTTCTGACTCTTAGTCAAAACTTTCCTCAACGTATTGTATCAACAATATCTTCAACAAATCAACAACAATCTATATTCGCCATCATTTTCTACAGGCGCTCTATGAACACAAGGCAAAACTTCTTGTTTTGGGTGATCTACTGCCAAGCGCCAAAGATGTCCTAATCCTAAATTAATAGGTTTTGCATCTTCATGAAGCTGATAATGCAGATCAAAGTAATTTTCTTTTAAAAAGTCTTCAAATTCCTCTTCTGCTCCATCATGCAGTTCTTTTAGCTTTTCTCTAATTTCAGGAATTAAGATTTTTTGTTCTGCTTGCGAATTAGCCACAATATCACTTGCCGCTCCGTGATAGGTGCATAAAAAAGTATCTGTTGCAATGGGCGAACGATCAACATGAAACGAATATACATCGGTCGAAATGAAATCAAATTCATCATCTCGTTCGTAACATTTCAGTAAATTAAGAGAAGGTGAAGCTCCAAAATCGGCTAATAATTGCAAATCGTTTAAGATTATTTCTCTAGCTATACTTCCTTTTTCTGAAAGTTGAAGCGCGATTAAATCCTCGGGAGAAACTTCGGTTATATTTTCTTTTAAAGACAGCTTGTTTACAATTTCCTTAAAATCGCCATCCAAATTTCTGTGCCAGCATAAGGCATTCATTTCTCCTTTGAAATTGGTATGCACTAGTCCAGAAAAAGTAGACACTACTCCTATTTGGCTATTATCAGAAAACGTATTGCTCATAGTAAACATAAGAAGCTACTGGCTTCAGACCTTACAAAATTATGCAATAGTAGGCAGTTGAAAAATATTTTAAACAGATCTTTTTGAGATAATATGCTGCTATTACTGCACTTTTCTTACTATTGAAATGCAACGAGCAAATAATACAACCGCAATTGATACTACTAAAACGGGTACGATAGAAAGTAAAATTGTATAGAAAAATTCTCTTTGAAAAATGTCAATACTCCATGAAGATTTGCGGTCAACAAAAATGGCGTAATTCAATAAAACCCAAATAGGAATTAAAACAATCATCTCAATTACGCTTTTTAAATAGATTTTTTTAATGAAAGAAAATACCAAAAACACTATTGTTAAGAAAATGGCTGTCAGTATAGACATTAAATACACATTTTCAACAAAAGAACAATCTAAAAAACCCAATGATATTCTTTCAGAAAAATTTCCCATAGACCAGCAAATCTCCATAAAAGTAATTGTAAAAAGTATTGCCCCCAACAATACTTTTTTCTTTAAACACCGAATGGTTTCATTCGGCATAATTTAGAGATATGTTTTATTCTTAAGCGGACTATTGTCATTCGTAAGCAAATCATTTGCAATCTGCACCATTCCGCTGTTGTTTGCTCCGCCCCAAACCGCTCTTCCAAAAATATAGCTCGTGGTATATTCTTTCCAAGTAGTACAGTATTTTTTCAAATCGGTATGGCATTTTTCTAAATATTCTTTCAGTTCATTTTCTGAAAGATAGCCCAAGTCATAACAGCAGCGTGCTAAAAAAGCGCCTCTTCCATAGTTCCAGCCACTGTCTTTGATCTTTCTTATTTGAGAAAAATCTGTGATAATGTTTTGTTCTATTAGTTCTGGAACAATATCATTTAGTGTTCTAAATAGCTCTATGTAATGTTCAAACAAGCCTTTTTCTTTTGGCAGGTTAGATTTTAAAACCTCAACATAATTTTCTCTATCCTCAAATGCTCTGTAAACAATTTCCATATTTACGTCTTGGTTTCTATCGTGCAGATTTTGAAGCGCTTCAATCGCTTGATCTCTGTTATATATTCCCCAGTAATCTCCGGTTAAGGTAACAATATCAGATCTGTTTAAACCCGTTTCATAAGAATTCAAATAGGCCGATTGCTGTTCTGCATACATGGAACCAACAAGCAAGTGGTCTAATAAATAACCTCTTACAGCGTTTTGGTTATTTAATTTTATACTTTGAAATGAATTTAAAATTTTTGAAAAGAATCCCATAACTCTTTATGCTACTTTTAAATTAGGCTTTCTGTTTTGTAAAATCGAGACAAATCTTTCGCCTACTACTTGATATTTGGCTCTCGTTTCCAATTGTTTTTTCAAGTTTAGCATATCTTCTGGAGCAGTTACATAATTAAGTCTATCATGAATTTCAAGCGATAATGGACTTCCGTCAATATAAAAAGTAATGATATGTGTTTTTGGCAAATATTCTTCTGAAGATTTAGAATAAACACCCAATTGCGATTTCAAAACGCCTCCATGTTCAAGTTTAGCATCTTCAATTCTGAAATTATCAAAAATAATATGTTCGTCCAATTCACCTACCGTATTGGTTGTAAAGAAATGCAAATCATTTCCGCTCAATACCCAAAAACAATCTGTTTCTACTCTTCTCAGTTTTACGCCAATTGTAGATAATGCAACATTTTTGAGACCATCAGTTACGATTTCCTGAACTTTGCTGCTTGTAGATTGAGGTACAGATGCAGAAGTAAAGGCGTCTATAGATTTGCCTTTCATCCAATGTTTTAATTGTGAAAAATCATTAGCCAATAATTCTTGCTTGTATTGGTCATATTTTGTTCGTTCAAAATTTAAATCAATTTCTCCTTTTGCAGTATTATGCTTCTTATTCACATAAATCATAAAAACTACTCCTGCAATTACCAATACAACTGGAATTAAAAATAATGTGCTCATGCTTTTTTTGTTTGATTAATTTGGTTTTAAATACTTGTTGGTTTTTACCATGTTGCTTAACAGCAAAGCGATATTAGAACACAAATTTTAGAAAAAAGAAAATGAGAATTTAATCAGATATAAATTCGCCTGAAATGATTGAATATCCGTAAATACATTTTATAAATCCGTTTTTTGATGTTCGTTTTTGACGAGCATTTTTTATCAGTTCGAATGATTGGAGCATAAAAAAAACTCTAAATCAAGATTTAGAGTTTTTTAGACGTTTTATTCGATATATTTAACTCATATCGATGAAAAATATTAATTTGATTTAAGACCAAGATTAGTATAATCCCAAGCTCTATCACCTGAAATCATCCATTCAGTCTTTAACTCCATTCTGGAAACTGAGTTCTGTTTAGATCCAATTTCTCAATCGCTTTCATATCAGCATCATCAAGTTTGAAATTAAATATATTAAGGTTTTCTAGAATATGTGCTTTTTGAGAAGATCTCGGAATAGCCACAATACCGCGCTGGAAATGCCATCTTAGACTTACCTGTGCAGTAGTTTTGTTATGCTTCTTAGCGATTTGAGCTAATGTTTCATTTGTAAAAAGACCATTACGTCCTTCTGCAAAAGGCGCCCAAGCTTGCATTTGTATATTACCCTGCTTTAGTACCTTATAATCATTTGTTTGTTGAAAATAAGCATGAGTCTCAATCTGATTTATAGCTGGTTTTACCTCTGCATAAGACAAAAGATCTGCCAATTGCGCAGGATCAAAATTGCTAATTCCAATAGCTTTTATTTTTCCTGCTTTGTAAAGCTCTTCCATTGCCTTCCAAGATCCTTTTACATCACCTCTCGGACGATGTATAAGATACAGATCCAAGTAGTCCACTTGTAACTTTCTTAACGTTTCTTCAAAACCTTTTTTAGCATTTTCGTAGCCAGCATCATCAACCCATAATTTTGAAGTAACAAAAAGCTGTTTTCTGTCTATTCCGCTTTGCTTTATTGCCTTTCCTACTTCTACTTCATTTCCGTATACTTTAGCAGTATCAATAAGACGATAACCTGAAGATATGGCTTCAACAACAGATTTCTGGCAAACCTCGCCGCTGAGTCCATAAGTTCCAAATCCGAGTATTGGCATTTTTAAGCCATTATTCAATTTAACATCTGGAATACCTTTAGCATCTTTGTCCATCAAGACATTTCCGAATAGTTTCGGCGTGCCTAAAATACCCAAGTAAATCCCAGCAGCCGCTAATGTAGTATTCTGCAAAAATTTACGTCGGTTTATTTCGTTCTTTTGGTTTTGAGAATTCATGTTTTTTTGGTCTATTAGTCAGTTAGTAATCAATTACTAAAAGTATATATTTTTTTAATAAAATGATTCATTTTTTCTAATACTAGTGATTGTTAGAAAAAAAAATTAGTTCACCGTAAGTGTAAATCCTTTAGATAAAACCGTCTTTCTTTGTTGTTTTTTCTCATTATAAAAATTAAATCGAACAGGACTAAATTTATAATTACCGACTGCTAATGGTTTTATTTTATATGTTCTTGTAGCTACTGTTTTTATTTTTTCGCCTTCGAAGATCGGTTCATTTTTTATTTCACTAGAAACAATTTCAAACGTTTTTGGAATAGTGAGCTTCGGTATAATTTCATCTTCAATATATCCTTCACCGTCTAGCTGTACATTAATTTCAATGATTTTATTCTTTCTTATTTTTGTGTTTTCAGGATAAAACACTTCTAATCTATAATCTCCAAATGATTGAATTTCATAAGGAAAATTAGAAGTTTTTTCCATTTTTTTGGCTTTAATTTTTTTTGAATCTACTGATAAAAATTTTTCAGAAATTATATTATCATCTCCTATTGCTGTTTTTTTTGTTTTGTATTCAATAGTCATTTTATTGTTAAGAGAGATTTCCGCTTGCTGTTTAAACCGAATCACATCTTTCTTTACTACAATACTATTGTATTCCTTTCCATCAACTATATCTTTATTAGCTGATTCTTCCTGAACAATAGAATAAATATAAAATTGATCTAAATATTCTTTATTAAAATCAAAGCTAATTGACGACGGTACAAAATCATCACAATAATATAGTTTGTATTCGATTGTTACTGGTTCATAACAAAACGGAGTATAATTGGAGATTTGAGCAGAAACAAAAATCTTGTCGTCCTTTTTTAAAGAATTATTTGTCAATGTTTCGCCTTTAACATATATGGTAACAGGCTCAGTTGAAAAAATTTTATCATTATACTCAAAAACTGCTCTGTCAATAATTAATTCACCTGTTCTTTTTGGTTTTAACACATAAGATATAACCGTTTTAGATGTCTTAGCATTGTTTGTGTAACTTGTTTCTATATTTATACTTTTATCCTTGTAGATTGTAAAATCGTCAAAATATGGTTCTCTAAGAGTAACATCTCCGCTATTAGCCTCAAAAGTTACTCTTACGACATCAAAATAACCAATAGTGTCTCTAGAAACTTTGGCACTTAATTTTAGATTATCCTGTGAAAACACAGTTAAGGTAAAAAGCGAGAAAAAGATAATTAATGAATTTTTCAATTTCATAAAGGCCATTTGTCTTTCTCCCCAAATTCGCATCTGGTCAATAAATGGAATTAATTCTTTACCGGTTTCAGAAAGACGGTATTCTACACGAGGCGGCACTTCCTTATAAACCTTTCTTATAATTAATTTATCTTCTTCTAATTCTCTTAGAGTTTGAGTAAGCATTTTGGGTGTTATTCCTTCTACAATTCTTTTTAACTCCCCATATCTCATAATGCCCTCTTTTAAATACCATAAAATTCTTCCTTTGTATTTACCTCCTATTCGTTGAAAAGCATAATCAACGGGACAATAAGCCGTTTTATTTTTTTTTATCATTTTTCAATTTTTTATATCCTGATAATCAGCATTAATATACTTTTAGTCTGTAGGATACCAAATTGTACCTACTTGTCGTAAAGATATTGTTTAATTTACTTTGTGTAAACATTTTAAATCGAAAAATATGGCTTACAATAATCTAGAAGACTCAGAAAATATTCAAGTTTTGGAAGTTCGTAATTATTTATTGAAACCAAATTTAGCCGACGCATTCAGTGATTTTTTTCATACGAAATTTGTTGAACCTATGCAGAAATTAGGCGGTTATACTTTGGGAGAATTTAAAATTGAGAACTCAAATGACCGATTCGTTTGGCTTCGTGGCTTTAAAGACATGAGCACGAGAGTAAAATTTTTAAATGATTTTTATTGTGAAAGTGCTGTCTGGAAGGAAAACGGAAAAGCAGCAAATGAAATGATGATAAACTCCGATAATGTTTATCTATTAAAACCACTATACAAAAGCTCAAATCTTAAAACGAATAAAGGTATTACAGTTATTGATTTCTATATCTGCAATAGCACATTAGAACGAGTAATAAAGCTATTTGAACAAGAGTACATTCCGTTTCTGAGTTCTATAAATAGTACTGATATCTCTTTTTGGATAAGCGAAATGAAAGAAAATGATTTTCCAAGGCTGCCTGTTTTCCAAGATAAAAATCTCTTGGTAACTATAACTCATTATAAAGACAAAAATGAATTTGAAATGAAACAGAAAGCGATTGACAATATGCCATCTTCATTAAAATTTTCAATACAGCAATTGGTTACCATACATTATAAATTATTACTTTTAAACCAACAAACTAATAATCAAAGAACTAAAAATGATGCAAACTGAAAATTTAGAAATACCAAAAATAAATTTTGATGCTAATGGAGAATTAATCATTACAGCTTCTCCAACTTCGTCGAAAGATGATTTTGATTTTTTTGAAGGAAAATGGAAACTTCGAAATAAAAAACTCAATTCCAGATTGTCTAATTGCACAGAATGGACAGAGTTTGAATCGACACAAGAAATGTACAAAGTTCTAAACGGAATTGGCAATATTGATAATTTTCTGGCCACTTTTGACGGACATCCATTTGAAGGAATGACTGTAAGATTATTTAATCCGAAAAATAGATTGTGGAGTATTTATTGGGCCGATTCTAATGAAGGAAAACTAGATCCTCCAGTATTAGGCTCTTTTGAAAATAATGTCGGCCATTTCGTTACTAAAGATACTTTTAACGGAAAAGATATTCTAGTAATTTTTCGCTGGGATGCGAGAGACAAAAATAATCCTGTATGGAGCCAAGCATTCTCTGAAGATAATGGCAATTCTTGGGAATGGAACTGGTATATGTATATGTCTAAGTTTAATCAGGAAAACTGATAAATATAAAAGCCGTATCAAACTCTCTGTTGACACGGCTTTGTTTTTTTTTCATTTCTTAATATTATTTAAAAATATTTCGAATCGCTTTTCCTATTTCTGCAAAATCATCATGACTACTTACAGATCTTTTTTCTGTATTGTTTGCAGCAGTTTTAGAAAAAGGATAAATAAGCATATAGTTATTGCTAATAAACCTATTGTTCAAAAGATCTGGAATATCTCTCATTTTAGGAAAATACGAATGCATTCCTCTATCTCCCATCATAATAACTAGACCTTCATTTTCCTCAATAGAAAGCGCCGTCTGTTCTGCATTTTCCCAATTTGAGTAAACATCAAATGTAGCTTCTATAGAGGCCTTTTTTGCAATTCTTTTTAGAATGTCGAGCGTTTTCTCTTTTCCGTAGAAACTCATTTTTGCTCCAGAATTACGGCCTATATTCCAAATTCTTAACATCGAATGAAAAAATCCTGCATCCATTTCGGCATCTGCCGGTATAAAGACCAAATATCTTTTAATCGTAGCAGCAGGCTGTACAGCATGATATACCATCAAATTAATGCTTTTATTTCGCAGATAACCATTATACAGATTATACACAAATGAAGCCGAAAAACCTTTTCCTCCTTCAAGTCCTACAATAAGATCTGTAATCTCTTTTTCTTTTATAACATTACTTATTCCGCTTGCTATATCATTATCATGACGCGTAATAGGGTGTAATTCTACATCGGCAGCAGAAGCGGCTTTAATGGCATTTTCTAATATTCGTTCAGCATTTTTTTCTGAAGATTCATTTGCATCATCATTAATTACATTAACAGCATAAAGCTGTTTATTAGACGAGGACTTTACCATTAGCCCAAGATTTACCATTTTTTCTACAGTAGCTTCATGATTTACTGCCAAAAGTATATTCTCTCGTTCCTCGTTTTTACCTGATACCGTATTGTCTTTATCTGCTTGTGCGATACGCTGAGCGCTTGCCATTGATACAAAAGACGATACCGTACAAGAAACAAGAATAAGAAGAATACTGCCGTTAAGTACATGTTCATTTAAAAGTCTTATAGGTTCTCCAGCATCATTTTCGCCAATAATTATATTATAACCCACCATTACTGAAGCCAGTGTAGCTGCCGCAGATGCCGAACTCAGTCCAAAAATCAATTGTCCTTCATCATTCGTAAGTTTAAATGTCTTTTTCGTCAGTATAGCGGCAACATATTTTCCTCCAATAGAAGCAATAAGCATAATTGATGCGACCCACAATGTTTCCCAACTTTGAATAAAGGCATTAAAATCAATCAGCATTCCTACGCTTATTAAAAAGAATGGGATAAAAATGGCATTTCCGACAAACTCCACTCTGTTCATCAATGATGACGTATGCGGAATCAATTTGTTTAAAGCTAATCCAGCAAAAAAAGCTCCAATGATAGATTCAATACCTGCCAATTCAGCGAGAAGCGCCGCCAAATAAATCATGACAAGCACAAAAAGATATTGAGAGATTTTATCTTCTACGTTTTTAAAAAACCATCTTGCAATTATCGGAAAAACCAATAATACAATTAAAGTAAAAATGACCATTGAAACCGATAGCTTAACCCAGAAAGCCGTTCCTACTTCTCCCTGAGACATTCCGACAATGGCGGCCAAAACGAGAAGCGAAAGCACATCTGTAATCATCGTTCCTCCAACGGTTATATTTACCGCGAGATTTTTAGCAATCCCAAGTCCGCTTACCATTGGGTAAACGATTAAGGTGTGCGACGAAAAAAGACTGGCGAAAAGAATTGAAGTAAGCAAAGAAAAGCCTAGTATATAATAACCCCCGACAAGTCCGAGAATAAAAGGAACGGCAAAAGTGAAAATGGAAAAAATGATACTCTTCCATTTGTTCTTTTTAAAATCGGCCATATCAATTTCCAGACCGGCTAAAAACATAATGTATAAAAGCCCAGTTGTTCCTGTAACTACGACACTACTGTCTCTAGAAAGCACTCCAAAACCGTTTGGACCTATAAGCGCACCGGCAATAATAAGACCAAGCAGATGCGGCACTTTAATTTTATTCAATAAAAGCGGAATGCATAAAATGATAATAATTTCGATAAGATACTTTAAAAGAGGATCTTCAATAGGAAAACTTATATGATGTATACTCAGTAGCATAAATTACTTTTTATTAGATGGAGTAAGTTCAACTGAGAATTTTGCAGTGCAATTATCCTGGCCTGTTATAGTCTGAGTGCCTTTAATGATATTCTTTTTAATATCATCTAGCACTACACTCACCTTTATTTTGTTTTTAGAAGAAGTTTCTTTTGCCGAATCAAGCACTATTTTGCTTTCTAAATATTGCCCCGTAAAAACACGTTTAATTTCACTATTGCTTAATACATTGGCATACATGCCCGTAGAATCAGATCGAAACTCCCATACCTCACTGCGTTGATCACCAATAACATAATTACTGCAATTCGATTCCTTGCATATCATTTTGCTGTTCCATGCAATTTTAAGCTCTTCTGGCCATTCTTTTATTTTAGAAAGCGTGTCTTTTACTTTAGTGATAGACAATAGGCTGTCTTTCATTTTTAAAAGCTTTTCATATTCTGCTTCTTTATCCTGAAACTGTTTCTCTCTTTCTAAAAGCGAGTTTTCGCGCACAATAAGCTCCTGCTCTTTTTTATTGCTGCAGGAATATAAAACAAATACAAAAAAGATAAGGAATAGTCTATTTATAGTCATAAAAATTGATTTTGGATTTTACAAGTTAAGCATAAAAATCCTTTTAATAGCCCAAAAGCTTGCAAAAAAGGGAAATTTGATTTTTACTTGTTGGAATAAAACCTGTCTTCTACTGTTTCACTTTTAATTAGCAATAAATACACTTTTAGACAAATTCAAAAGATTTATAGTAAAAACTGAAACACGGTTTTCGTAGTCCCATTTAATTTCGCTTTAAAGATATTCACCCAAACCGAATATCAATAAACCGATTACACTATGAAGAAAACCTTTAACCTATTTCTGGCATTTACATTTACCGCATTAAGTTCTTCTGCAAAACCTATTCAAGAAGATCCGTCACCACTTTGGTTTACAAAAACGACCGAAGTAATTCATTTTCAATTAAACAAAGCCGCACAAACTTACCAACCCGGAAAAAATCCGCGATCTGTTAATCCAGACGGAACTGTTCGTCTTGCAGGAATAACCGACTGGACAACGGGTTTCTTTCCTGGAAGTCTTTGGTATGGCTATGAACTTACAGGCGATAAAACAATGGCCGAAGAAGCGAAAAAATTTACCCTTGCCTTAGACTCCATCAGAAACATCAAGAACACACACGACGTAGGTTTTATGCTGTATTGCTCTTACGGAAATGCCTATAGAATTACAGGAGACAAAACATATCTTCCTGCTTTGGCTGATGGCGCGGCAAATCTTTATGCTCGTTTTAGTCCAGTAGTAGGCACTATCCGTTCTTGGGATTTTCCTTGGTTGCATTATCCTGTAATTATAGACAATATGATGAATTTGGAGTATTTATATTGGAGTGCCAATCAGTTTGATAAACCTGAATATGCAAAAGCCGCCAGTACACACGCTTTAACTACTATGAAAAATCATTTTAGAAAAGATTACAGCTCTTATCATTTAGTAGATTATGACCCAAAAACAGGTAAGGTCTTACACAAAGGAACTCATCAAGGTGTCACGCATGAATCTTCATGGGCGCGTGGACAGGCTTGGGGACTCTACGGTTATACGATGTGTTACGCAAATAGCAAAAATCCTAAGTTTTTGCAACAAGCAGAAAACATTGCATCTTTTATTATGAATCATCCAAGAATGCCAAAAGACAAAGTTCCTGTTTGGGATTTTGATGTGCATAATGCTTTAGACACTGCAGAACTTGCGCCACGCGATGCTTCGGCTGCTGCTGTTATTGCTTCTGCCCTTTTAGATTTAAGCACTCAGGTTAAGGACGGAAAAAAATACGTTGACTATGCCGAAGAAATACTAAAATCTTTATCATCTGATGCTTATCTGGCCAAACCAGGAGAAAATCATTTCTTTTTATTAAAACACAGCGTGGGCGCTTTTCTGTACAATTCAGAAATTGATACACCGCTAGATTATGCAGATTACTACTATCTTGAAGCATTAAAGAGATATGCTGCGATAAAAAAACTTGAAATCTAAATTAGATCAAAATGAGTCTTTCTGCAAAAACTTTCGCCTTACTCTTTGTTTTACTTTTAATGCAAAAAACTTTTGCACAAGAAGTTAAGATAACCAAATCTAGTTTTAATGCTATAAACCTTGATTACAAAGGACTTGAAAAAGTAAAAAAACTAGTTTCTTCATCGAAATATGAAGAAGCAGCAAACCGACTATTAGATTATTATCGAAATCGCACCGATGTTCAGCATTTGAATTTTAATGCAACTGATTTAGAAAAATTAAAAGGAAAAAAGGTTAACAACAATACCTTAGAACTTGCCAATAATATTCTGATACACAAATTTAAACCGCATAAAGGCTATCCAGCATATGATTACGGACAAGACATTAATTGGCAATATCGTCCGGTACAAGATCAGTTACTATCTACTTTTTTGCATAGAACTGCTTTCTGGGAATCACTAGGTATTGTTTACAATAGCTCTGGAGATGAAAAATATGCCAAAGAATGGGTTTTCGAAGTACGAGATTGGATTAAAAAAAACAAACAAGACACCTATCCTGACGAAAAAGATTTTGCGTGGAAAGCTTTTGTGGTTTCTTTCAGGCTTAATCATTGGTCTTCGTATTTCAATATGTTTTTGAATTCGCCAAACTTCACTCCTGCTTTTTTAATGGAATTTTTAAATTCTTATAATGAACAGGCCGAATATGTATCCAATAATTATACAGATGTTGGAAATCATAGATTGTATGAAGCTCTTCATATGATGTACGCAGGAAGCTTTTTCCCTGAAATGAAGAGTGCTGCCGCTTGGCGCAAAAGCGGAATTACTGTTTTAAATGAAGAAATTCAAAAACAAATATTACCTGATGGCGTCCAATTTGAACTTTCGCCTTCTTATCATATCGGTACCATTAAAATATTTTTAGATGCTTTACAGATAGCCCAATTAAACAAAATCGAAAATGAATTTCCTGAAAGCTATAGTAATCTAGTCGAAAAAATGGTGCTTGCGGTTGGTAAGTATTCATTCCCAGATTATACTTTTCCGTTGTATGGAAACTCTTTTTTAACAACGAAAAGTGCTATGCTAAAGAATTATCAGATCTGGGAGAAAGCTTTTCCAAAAAATGAAATTATTAAGTATTATGCATCAAACTTTAAATCAGGAAAAAAGCCTGACTATTTATCAAGCAGTCTTCCATATGCTGGTTTTTATGCTTTTAGAAATGGCCTAGATACCTCTGCAACTGTAATGCAGATTAAAGCTGGGCCTCCAGCTGAGTTTCATTCTCATCCTGACAATGGCAATTTTGTGCTTTGGATAAAAGGCCGAAATTTCACTCCAGATTCAGGTAGTTTTGTCTATGCGAATGTAGGCAATCAAGAAAATTCTAAAAGAGATTGGTATAGATCTACTAAAGCACACCAAACTTTAACACTTGATAATCAAAACATAACAAACGATGCCAAACTATTAGAATGGCAACCTGATGGAAACACTCAGATTTTGTCTTACAGCAATCCGAGTTACAAAGATTTAAACCACGAAAGAACTTTTCTTTTTATCGATAACACTTTTTTTCTCATTATTGATCGAGCAATTGGAGCCGCAACTGGCAATCTAGGAATTCATTATAATCTTAAAGAAGATAGTAAAGCTTCAAGCGATTCTTTAGACAATAGCATTACAACTCATTATGAAGATGGAAATAATCTATTGATACAAGTAGTTAATAAAGAAAAAATTGCTTTAAAAGATGAATCTAGTTTTGTTTCGTATGAATATCAAAAAGAAACACCAAGACCTGCTTTTACTTTTGAAAAAATAAAAAACAATCAGCAGACACAAGGCTTTATTACCTTATTACTCCCATTCGATGGTCAAAAAGCTCCAACAGTAAAAATAACCGAGAATCCAGAACATAATATTTCTCAAGGAAAAATTGATCTAAATATTACTATCAATGGAAAAGAAAGGCATATAAAGAAAAACCTTGTTCATTAGATCTAATCTGACGAAAAAATCAATCAAAACTATAGTTTTATTTGAGCTTTTTCCAAAATTAAAAACAATACAAAGCTATCTTTGATATGATAATATCAACGGGATAGCTTTTTAATTATAACAACAAATTATCTAACTCACTTAATTAAAAACCTAAATGAAGAATTTAAAGAAAACAGCCATCTTGTGCTTTCTCTTCCTGTCTTGGTTCTTGGGCAATGCACAAGAAAAACCGATAAAAAAAGAAAGCTTTGACATTATCAATCTAAACTACAAAGGCTTAGAAAAAGTAAACAGTCTTTTTAACGCTACCAAATACGATGAAGCAGCGCAAGAACTACTAGCGTATTATCGCAATAGAAAAACCTTTAAACATCCTGATTTTAATGCGGGAGACGAAAATAGATTTCGAGGAAAAGAAATTGGTAAGGCAAATCAGGAAAAAGCAGATAATGCTCTGGAACATAAATTTCAACCTCAAAAAGGGTATGGCTTTTATGATTACGGAAAAGATATTAACTGGGAATATTGGCCTGTAAAAGACAATGAAGTCCGTTGGCAATTGCACCGAGTTACATGGTGGCTGCCAATGGGAATGGCGTATCGCAGTTCTGGAGATGAAAAATATGCTAAAGAATGGATTTCACAGTTTCGCGATTGGGAGAAAAAGAACTATTTAGGAAGTTCTAAAGAAAATGATTCTTTTGCATGGCGTCCATTAGAGGTATCTGATCGTGTGCAAAGTCTACCTCCTACATTCAATCTATTTGTAAATTCTCCGAACTTTACTCCTGCTTTTTTAATGGAGTTTTTAAATTCTTATAACAAACAAGCCGCATATATTCCGGAACATTATAGTAAAGAAGGCAATCATTTATTGTTTGAAGCACAACGTATTTTGGGAGCAGGAGCATTTTTTCCTGAATTGAAGCAAGCTGATGCATGGCGCAAAAGCGGTATCGAAATCCTAAACCGTGAAATAAAACTGCAAGTACTTCCTGATGGCATACAATGGGAACTCTCTCCTATCTATCATGTTGCGTGCATCGATATTTTTCTGAAAGCATACAATTCAGCTAAAATGGCTGGCGTAGAAAAAGAATTTCCAGATACTTATTCGAAAACCATCGAAAAAATGATTTTAGCTTCGGCAAGTATGATGTTTCCTAATTACAACAATCCGATGTTTGGCGATTCTTGGCTAGTTGAAAAAGAAAGTCGCTTAAAACAGTTTAAGATTTGGTCTAAAGTGTTTCCCGAAAATGCACAAATCAAATATTTTGCAACTGACGGCGCAGAAGGAAAAAGCCCCGATTATTTATCGAATGCCTTACCAAACGGCGGATTCTATACTTTTAGAAACGGGTGGAACGACCAAGCTACCGTCATGATTGTAAAAGCGGGACCTCCAGCAGAATTTCATGCGCAGCCCGATAACGGAACTTTTGAACTTTGGATAAAAGGAAGAAATTTTACACCAGACACAGGCTGCTACATTTACAGCGGTGATGAAGAAGTTACTAAAAAAAGAAATTGGTTTCGTCAGACAAAAGTCCACAGCACTTTGACACTAGACGATCAGAATATGGTGATCACCAAAGCAGAACAAAACAAGTGGCAAACAGTCAAAAACCTTGATATTTTAACATATACTAATCCAAGTTATACAGACTTGAATCATCAGCGCAGTATTTTGTTTATTGACAACAAATACTTCCTAATAATCGATAAAGCAATCGGAAAAGCAACTGGCAAATTGGCCGTTCACTTTCAGTTAAAAGAAGATCGCAAACCTGTTTTTGATAAAGTAAATAACAGAGTATATACGACCTATGAAGATGGAAATAATCTCTTCATCCAATCTTTAAATACAGATAAAATTGCATTAAATGAAGAAACAGGAAAAGTTTCTTATGCTTACGCGAAAGAAGTAGCAAGACCAGCATTTGCTTTCGAAAAAGCTAAAAATGATGCAAAAACAGAATCATTTATCAGCATTGTTTATCCCTTTGCAGACAAAGCTCCAGATATCAAAATCCAGCCTAACAAAGACAACGATTTTGAAAAAGGAATCATTAGTTTAAACATTCTAATTGATGGCAAAAAAAGCGAGATTAAAACTCGACTAAACTAAACATTACAATTGCACTTCTTAAAAACGTCTAAAAGTAAATTTTAGGCGTTTTTTTTATTCAAAAAATTCATTCCGTAGGAATGTCTCGTCGGTAGAATTAAATATAAATCACGATTGTACGTTCCATAGGAACGTTTGATTAATCACCAGACATTTTTATTACCAAAAAAAAAGTGTCCCTACAGGACACTATACTCAACGCCATTATTTTTTTTCTACCAACCAGATATTCCTACGGAATATTAAATATTCTTATGAATACCGAATTTGTTTTTTATACCCCTCAAATCTGCATAAAGAAACATTTTTCTACTCTTTATTATTATACTATTTTCAATTAATAAGGTTAATCTGAAAATCTTCTTTCCAAACAAATCATCAACTCGAATTTAGATTTGTAAAGATAATTTTACGTAACATTTTACTTCATTTCGCTTAACTTATAATTTTTACGCAAACGATTTAGGGATTGCTCGTAATTACTAGCTTTGCATCAAAAATTAATTCAGTAAAACACCACTAAATTCAAATTAAACCCTGATTTTAAAGGACTTTAAACATTGTATTAATCAAATTCAATAGTATTTTGGACGCATTCAAAACTGTCATGGAAGCCCGATTTCTATATTTGTTTCAATTAAAAATCAAAAAAACATGACTAATCCAAAAAAAATGACCAGCCCTTTACAAAACTTAAATCTCTTTCCTAAACCTAAAATTCCGTTGCCCTTTTTTCAAGTTATTTAATTGTTATGATTTTCTCCACAACAGCTATCTAGAAAATATTGTGGTGATTTTTTAAACCAAAACCAACTTAGATAATATCAACAGGAATTCTACTTACTATCTAATTCCTCTTTTAAAGAAAAATTATGAAAAGGATTATATTTTTACTCTTACTGCTAACCACAAGTAAGATGATGTACGGGCAGGACAAAATAACCGTAAAAGGTAAAGTTACCGATGCCCAAAATCTGCCAATGCCGGGAGCAACTGTTACAGAAAAAGGAACTAAGAATGCTACCCTAACTTCAATGGACGGGGATTATCAAATTAAGGTAAAACCAAATGCCACGCTTGTGTTTTCTTTTATTGGTACCAAGACAAAAGAAGAGCAAGTTAAAAATAGAACAGAAATCAATACCAAACTCCTTGATGATACCAACAATCTTGACGAGGTAGTAGTTGTTGGCTACGGAACTAAAACCAGAAAAGATCTTACTGGAGCTATTTCTTCTGTAAAAGGTCAGGAATTGGCTAAAGTTCCTGTGCAGAACGTAGCACAGGCATTGCAAGGTCGTATTGCGGGTATGCAGGTAACCATGTCTGATGGAACTCCAGGATCTGAACCTTCATTAAAAATCAGAGGTGGAACTTCTATTACTCAAAGCAACGAACCTTTGTATGTTGTTGACGGAGTCGCACAAACGGGCGGATTAAGCTTTTTAGATCCAATGGACATCGAATCTATTGATGTTTTAAAAGATGCTGCATCGACTTCTATTTATGGCGCGCAAGGTGCAAACGGAGTTGTTCTGGTAACGACTAAAAAAGCTAAAGGTGGAAAACTTACGATAAGCTACGATACTTACGGCGGTATAAAAACGATTGCCAAAGAACTTCAGGTAATGAATCCTTACGACTACACTAAACTAATATACGAATCTGCTACAGACGATGCTAGAATGCAGAAATTTGTTAGCACTTATGGAACTTATGATGAGTTAGAAGGTTTATACAAAAACAGAAAAGGAATTAACTGGCAAGATGAAGTTTTTGGAAATGCTGTTGTAAATCAGTATCATAAAATTAGCATTAGCGGAGGCGAAAATGATACAAAATACAATGCTTTTTATTCTGTAAATGATGATGAAGGAATTATGCTTGGAACGGGTTCTGTAAAAAACATCGTGAAATTGAACGTAATTAATAACATCAGCAAAAAATTCTCTGTAAATGCCATTGTAAACTATTCGAATCAAAAAATTACTGGGCTTTCTACCAATGATGGCGGAAATGCAAGATTAAGTATGCTACAGAATTTATTGCAATACAGACCTACAATTGGAAAAACAGGTTCTGATGAAGATCTTAAAACTTTATTGGTAGATCCTTTAGACAATCAAGATTCGCCAACATTCCAAAGTCCGCTTATTACAATTGACAGCCAAAAAAGAGAAGCCATCAACAGATCGATCAACATGAGCTTGCAGCTGCAATATAATATTACACCAAAATTAATTTATCGCGGATTGGTAAGTTATACAGATAATAGTAATAAAAGTAAGTTTTTTAATGACTCGAGAGGTATTCAGGCTATTAGAGCTGGTGGTGCAAATGGAGGCGTAACGCATAATATTGGAACTCGTTTTAACTATAACAACGTTTTAACGTACAGCAATACTTTCAACAAAAACCATAAATTTGACGCTACCCTTGGACAAGAATACATCTACAATTATACAGAAGGCGTTACTGCAACTGCTTCTGCTTTTCCTAATGTAAACTTAAGCTGGGATAAATTACAGCTAGGAACTATTGCTGGAATTCCGACAACTTTTGCAGAAGATGATAAATTACTTTCTTTCTTCGGAAAAGCCAATTATGCCTTCAAAAACAAGTATTTATTCGCAGCTAGCTTAAGAGCAGATGGATCTTCAAAATTTGGAACCGAAAACCAATGGGGCTACTTCCCTTCTGCATCAGTTGCTTGGAGAGTTATTGAAGAGAATTTCATGCAGAAACTTCCTGTGTTTTCAGACTTAAAACTTCGTTTAAGCTATGGTGAAGCAGGAAACAATAGAATTGCTAATTATGCTGCTTTAGGAATTTTTAATTCTGGTTCTTATCCGTTAAACAACCAAACTAATATTACTGCTTTTCAAAACAATCTTCCTAATCCGTTCTTAAAATGGGAAGCTACAAAGTCGACTAATATTGGTCTTGATTTAGGATTTTTTAAACAAAGAATCTCGTTAACGACTGAATTGTATGAGAATAAATCAAAAGATCTGCTTTACAACACTCGTGTTCCAGCAAGTTCTGGTTTCAAAAAGCAATTTCAAAATATTGGAGCGACTTCTAACCGTGGTTTAGAATTTACGTTGAATACGATAAATGTTAAAAACGATAATTTTATCTGGAACACTACTTTTAATATTGCTTTCAATAAAACAAAAGTATTGGCATTAAGCGAAGGCGAAACTTCGTTAATTACAAACAGTTACACAGACAAAAACGACTATATTCTAAAAGTCGGTCAACCAGTTGGAACCATGTACGGATATGTAAATGATGGTTTATATCAGGTTAGCGATTTTGATTATAACGCAACTACAAAAGTGTATACTTTAAAATCGGGCGTTCCAAGCGATAATATTGTGGTACAGCCAGGATTTATCAAATTTAAAGACATAAGCGGCCCTGACGGAAAACCTGATGGCGTGATAAACGATTTGGACAGAACGATTATCGGAAATGCAAATCCAAAATATACTGGTGGTCTTAACAATACTTTCAGCTATAAAGGAATTGATTTGAGCGTTTTCCTTGATTTTACAGTGGGCAACGATATTTACAATGCCAACGTATTGAATAATTCAAGACTTAACTTAGACAACTTAAACACTTTTGCCATCTACGCTGATCGATGGACTACAATTAATGTTGCTGGACAGCGCGTTACCGATCCAGATGAATTAACAGCTTTAAACGTGGGCAAAAAGTATCCTGCTTTTAATGGTAATACTACTGGACGTTTGTACAGCGATATTATCGAAGATGGTTCTTTCTTAAGAATTAACAACATCAGTTTAGGTTATACATTGCCAAAAGATTGGCTTAAGAAATCTAAAATCTCAAACTTAAGAATCTATTTTACGGCGTATAACTTATATGTATTTACTAAATATTCTGGTTATGATCCTGAGGTAAATGTTCTTAACAATGCCATTACCAGAGGAGTCGATTTTAGTGCTTATCCTAGAAGTAAATCCTTTGTTACAGGATTAAATATTTCATTATAATTTAAAGTTTAAAAAGATGAAACACAATATATTTTCACGCAAAGCAATGGTTATCGCAGGTGTAGCCTGTCTCCTATTGCCTCTTAATTCCTGTGACAAAGATTTAGACGTTACTCCTTACTCTTACTTTACCACAGCCAACTTTTTTTCTGATGCAAACGAAGCCAATATGGCAACACTCGGAGTTTACGAATCAATGTCATCAATGGACAGTTATGGATGGAACATTTCATTAATTTTTGATGCTGATACCGATATTGAACAAATGTCGGGAATTGGTGCCGATGACTGGCGAACCATTGCACATTATCAAGGCATTTCACAAACTAACACCTTTTATCTGGCTTGGAGTAAATTGTACGAAGGAATTGACAGAGCAAATGTGGTTATAGAAAGAATTCCGCAAATGGAATTGTATACTAACGGAACAGAAACTCAAAAACAGCAATTAAACCGTTTTCTTGGCGAAGCTAAATTCCTTCGCGGATTTTACTATTCAGAACTGGTGCGTTTATGGGGAGATGTGCCATTTAAAACAAAAAGTTCACAATCTGGCGATAAACTTAGCGGTGCTTTGGTAGATCGTCAGGAAATATACACTCAGGTTATAAAAGACATGCAGGAAGCTGCTTTACTTCTGCCAGATCAGATACCAACAGACGAACGCATCAATAAATGGGGTGCAAAATCTATGTTGGCAAGAGTCGCTTTATTTGCTGGAGGATATTCTTTAGGCGCAGACGGTGTTATAAAACGTCCTGCCAATTATAAAGATTATTATAAAATTGCGCAAAAGGAAATCAATGATGTAATGGCACAAAATCCGTACAAATTGAATCCCTCTTATTCTAAAGTATTTAAAAACCAATGCCAGCATGTTTTAGAACCAACCGAAAATATTTTTCAAGTTGCCTTCTATAATCCATCAGGAAATATTGGAAATGCTTCATGGATTGGTAATTTTAATGGGCCAACAACTGCAAGCGGCGTATATCCGTCAAATATTGCTAGATGTTTAGTTCCGAAAACTTTTTACAACAGTTATAATGCTGCAGACCAAAGAAGAGATTTCTCAATTGCCACTTATCAAATTAATAATTTGGGGAATAAAATTCCGCTTTTGACTACCAATCAGGACGAAAGATGGACTGTTTCAAAATGGAACAGAGAATTTATGACTAATGCAACCGCAGAAAGAGTTTACACGCACATCAATTGGGTAATTATGCGTTATTCTGACTTGCTTTTAATGCGTGCAGAAGTAGAAAATGAATTAAACGAAGGTCCAAATGCACTTGCTTACGAAGCTATAAACCAAGTTCGAAAAAGAGCTTTTGGCGCTGACATTCAAGGAAGCCGAATTGCAATTGATTTAAAAACAAAAGGAACTGGCTATACCAATGCAGCAAATGTGGTTATTCAAATTACTGGCGGTGGCGGAACAGATGCTGCTGCCGCAGTCGTTAACCTTGCCAGCGGAGGCGTAAATACTATCGCAATGCTTCGTTCTGGAGATGGTTATACTTCTGTGCCAACGGTAACTATAACTAGCACAGACGGAAAAGGCACTGGAGCAACAGCCACAGCAAGATTATTGCCTAAACCAACAACTGCCGAAATAAACTTGCCAACCGGACTTGATAAAGTGGCATTCTTTAAAGCTTTACAGCAAGAAAGAGCTTGGGAGCTTTCTTTTGAAGGAATGCGCAGAGCCGATTTGATCAGATGGGGAATTCTAGCAGATAAACTGGCAGAAACAAGTGCAGCAGTAAAACAAATACGTCCAACCTACTTTTATCCTTCTATTACCAATTTTGTAACTGGAAAACACGAATTATATCCTTTTCCTCAAAATGAAACCGATGTCAATAAAAGTATTACACGTCAAAATCCAAAATACTAAGTGCTTACTATCTATTTTAGAAACCATTCATGTTTAATGTTAGTGCAGAGCTTCGGTTCTGCATTAACTGTTATTAAAGAAAGCTGATTTTAGATGAAAAAGCGTTGTTTTTAGCTAAATCTAATATCATTTTGAACAAATTCAAAACTATAAATAAACAAGGATTGGTATTTTCGTTTTTAGATTTAAAGCATTAAAATAAAAGAATCCACTAGTAAAATAGAGATGAAATTTCAAAAAAACATATTCGTTCTGTGCCTCTTAGGAATTTTAAATATTCCATTACTAAATCAGGCACAAAATGCTGACCGTCCGAACATTTTAATCATTATGACTGATCAGCAAACTGCTGATGCGATGAGCAACGCAGGAAATACAAACCTGCATACGCCTGCGATGGATAAACTGGCTCAAAATGGAGTTCGTTTTACTAAAGCCTATTGCGCACAGCCCTTGTGTTCGCCATCACGTTCTGCCATTATGAGCGGTAAAATGCCTTATGAGACTGGCTTTATTGGAAATGCCCCAGAAAAAGACGGACAATGGCCAGATGATTTATTGATGATGGGAAAAATTTTCCAAAACGGAGGATATAAAACAGGTTATGTTGGAAAATGGCATCTTCCCGTTCCTACTTCCAAAAAAAGTCAGCATGGTTTTGAATATATAGAAAACACCAATTTTCAGGATTACAACGATGCTGCGACGCCTTCTTTCTGTGCACGATTTATCAAAGAAAACAAAAACGCGCCTTTTTTACTTGTAGCCTCTTTTTTAAATCCGCATGACATTTGCGAATGGGCACGCGGAGAAGACCTAAAAATGGATGTTTTAGAAAATACTCCATCTCCAGACCAATGTCCGCCGCTCCCTGCCAACTGGAAAATTCCAGAATACGAACCCAAAATAGTGCGCGAACAGCAAAAAGTAAGTTTTAGAACTTATCCATCAGTAAATTGGACAGCCGATCAATGGCGTCAATATCGTTGGGCATACAATAGACTGATTGAAAAAGTAGACAGTTATATCGAAATGGTTTTGGCGTCACTCAAAAAATATGGCATCGAAAAAAATACAATCATTGTCTTTACTGCCGATCATGGCGACGGTTATGCAGGACACAGCTGGAATCAGAAACAGATTTTATATGAAGAATCGGCTAAAATACCGTTTATTATTTCCAAAATTGGAGAATGGAAACCAAGCACAGACGAAATGTTGGTTTGCAATGGAACAGACATTATTCCAACGATTTGTGGCTTTACTGGAGTTTCAAAACCATCTGATTTAAAAGGAATTGATTTAAGTAAAAAAATAGCAAATCCGGCTCTAAAACTTCGCGATACTTTGGTTATAGAAACCGATTTTGCCGATAACGAAGAACTTTTAGGAATTAGCGGACGTGCCGTAATTACTCAAAATTACAAATACATTGTTTACAATAAAGGCGATCTAAAAGAACAACTATTCAATCTAACCACAGATCCAGGCGAAATTACAAATCTAGCCGTAAACAAAACGTATAAAAAAGAATTGCTCAAAATGCGCCGTTATCTAAAAGAATGGTGCAAAAAGAATGGCGATTCATTTCAATCAGGACTTTAGATTATTCAATATAAATAAATGATTATGAAAAAGATATATATAATAGTGTTACTTTTGACAGCCTTCTCTGTTTTCAGTCAGAAACAGCAGGCTGTCATAAAGTTAACCGCTGAAAAATTACACTCAAGAGTACGCGAATGGCCTTATCCTGTAAACGGCATAACGGTTCCAACAAATGCTCCTGCCCTTCTCTGGCCTGGAACAAACGGAAAAGAAATGGTGAGACCTATGGAAAGCGGCAGTGCAATTCCCGAAGATCCAAATATTGGCAATGTACGTTATAAAGTTATGCTTGCCAGCGATAAAAATTTTACCAAAAATACAATTGCCAGCGGCGAACAGCGTTGGGCTGTTTATCCGCTGCATCAAGCATTAAAAGCTGGAAAATGGTATTGGAAATATGCTTATGCCTTAAAAAACAGCAATCAATGGACATGGTCACCCACTTACGATTTTGTAATTGATGCCAAATATGCAAACGAAAAAGTTTCTCCACCAGTAACCGAAGTTTTAAAACGAAATGAAGGAGCACATCCGCTTTTGTGGAATATGCGAACTATTGGCGACGATTTTTATCGCAACAACTTGAATAATCCAGAAGCTAAAAAATTTATCGCTTTCGCGGAAAAATTAATGCTGGCTCCTCTTCCAACTGAGAAACCACAACGCATTATTGATACAACGGGTAAAAATCCTTTAGAAAAAAAAATCATTATTGAGCGAATGTATCATGGTTTTGGAGATGCTGTTGGAACTCCTGTTCGTAATTTATGTATTGCCTATCAGCTTACTAAAGATGAGCGTTTTATCTTAGATGCCAAACGCAGAGCGATAAACATTGCCAACATGAATCCTGACGGACTAGCAACAGGTGATGACTTTACAGGCGGTGCCGTACTTGAAGCTTTAGGGTGGTTTTACGATGCTGGTTATGAATTTTTATCTCCGCAGGAAAAAGAACTTTTTAAAAACATTATTAAGCTTAGAGCCAAAAGAGTTTACGATCATTTACCTAATCGTTTTGAATTGCATGTAAGCGATAATCACGTTTGGCAGATTACCATGCGAAACCTTGCTATTGCAACAGTTGCGGTTATAAATGATGTGCCTGAAGCAAAAGAATGGCTTACGTATTTGTATGAAGTCTGGTCGGCGCGTTTCCCGGTTTTAGGCACAACAGATGGCGGCTGGCATGAAGGAAACGGCTATTTTAGAGTCAACTTTAAGTCGATAATTTATCTGTCTCAAATGTTTGGTGATTTTAGCGGAGTCGATTATTTTAAACTGCCTTGGATGCAGAATCTGCCTTACTATATGCTTTATACACATCCTAACAAATCGGCAAGTACTGCTATTGGTGACATGTGGGAGAACATTCCATACATTACAAAAGGCGAAGCTTGGTTTGCAGATGCGCTTACTTATAAAATTGACAATCCGTATTTGAACTGGTACGTTGACGGTATAAAAAGGGATTATTCAAAGTATTATCATGGTACAGACGACTATCTTCTTTTCCGCCTTTTAAATTATAAACCAAACCGAAATTTACCTGCTTCCTCGCCTTCTGTTTTACCAAAAACACGCAAATTTGGAGATGTCGGTGTTGTCGCGATGCACGAAGATTTAGCAAACGCTGATAAAACGTTAAGCAGTTATTTATTCAGCAGTCCGTTTGGTTCTTCTGGACATGGACACGCTTCGCAAAATGCCTTTACCATCAATTATAAAGGAAAAGTAATTTTTGGAGGAACGGGTTATTACAGTAATTTCAGCGACAAACACAATCTTCTCGATTATCGATCTACAAAAGCGTACAACACCATTTTAGCCGACAGTTTAAATCAGAAAATTGGTGAAGAAGGTTACGGATGGATTCCGAGAGCGATTGCCGGAAAACGCATTCAGTATGCTCTAGGAGATGCAAGCAATGCGTATGGCGAAATTAAAAGTGAATTTTGGCTGAATAGATTTGAACAAATCAAAGTAGTTCCGAGCAAAGAAAACGGTTACGGAGAATCTGGCGTAACCTTGTACAGAAGACATATGCTGCAATTAGAAGGCGGATATATTGTTTTATATGATGAATTGGAAGCCAAAACGCCAGTAAAATGGACAACTCAGTTTCATTGCCCTTATTACACAATTGAAGGCCAGAATTCAGAAAACTCAAATCAGCAGCAATTTGCAGTTAAAACAGATTTAGGAAATGTTACGGCGAATGTTTATGCTGAAAGTCCGTTAAAAATGGCGGTACACAATCAATTTTTTGAAGCTGCTGTAAACTGGAATAAAGTGACCAATGATGAAGGAGAAATTAAAGATTTTAAAGATCAATGGCACGCGGGAATCACTTCTCAGCCAAAACAAAAATTTAGATTCTTAACCATCATCCAAATTAAAGATGGCAAAACAGAAGTCATTAAAACACTATCCAACAAAGATGGATTTACAGCTTTACAAGTTGGAGAATGGAATATCAAAGCGCAATTAAACGGAGAAAAACCTGCGGCATTGCAAGTTTCAGGAAACGCGGTAAAATCGATGTTTAGCTACGGAAATCTGCCAATTCAATTTGAAGGGAAAAAATATACGCCAAACATCGATGGAAGTTCTTTGTTGCTTGAAATTGACCATGCTAAAGTAATACGACAAGAAACGATAGACGAATTGCCAGATGTGGCTAAATATGACAAAAATTAAAAAATGGTAAGACGCCTTCTTTTTCTTTAATTTAGAGCAATTGTTTCGCTCTCCTGCAAGGTTTTTAAAACCTTGTAGGTATTTTAAGAAATCGAAAAGAAGCATCAAAAAAGAAAAAATTATAGCACTAGTAATACCTACAAGGTTTTAAAAACCTTGCAGGAAAAAACAAGAATCATTTTAATAAACATGAGAAAAAAGATTGCCATAACAGTTCTTTTGTTCACCGTATTTTTTATAATAAAAGTTCACGGACAAGTGCAAGACCGCTATTTCCGAACCATTTCGGTTGATAAAGGCTTGTCGCAAAGTTCTGTTTTTGCCATTCAGCAGGATACCTTGGGTTTTATCTGGATTGGAACACAAGACGGATTAAATCGTTATGACAGTAAAGGTTTTAAAGTGTATCGCCCAATAAAAGACGTAAAAAACAGTCTGCAATCGTATTACATTCGAAGTTTGTTTACCGATCATAAAGGACAATTATGGGTTGGCGGCAATCAAGGCATTAGTGTTTACAATTACAATACGGATAGTTTTATCAATTATCCGCTTCCGCGAAATATTGGCGAATGGTACATTTCTGCCATTACCGAAGACAATCAGCATAGAATCTGGGCTTCTTCTATTGCAGGAGATGTTTTTGTGCTTTCTCCAAATGAAAAGAATTTTGTTCCGATAAAGTTTAATGCTTCTTCGCATGAAATCAAAAAAATCGCTTACATCGGCATTTGGCAAAAACAGATTTTATTGGGAACAGATGTTGGTCTTTTTCAGCTGAATTCCCAATCTCATCAGCTTTCAAAAATAAATCTGACTTCAAAAAAACCTTATATCAATGATGTTTTTATAGAAGGAAAAAAATTATGGATTGCTACAGAAGGCGAAGGTGTAATTGAATACAATGCACAAAACAAAACCCTTACTTCTCTCCTACATCATGCTGGAAATAACAGCATTGCCGACAATAACATTAGATGCATTAATAAAGATACCGAAGGAAATTTATGGTTTGGAACGTTTAAAGGTTTGAGCATTTATAACCTTAAAAACAACTCCTTTAGCAATTATTCGCACCAAATTTCACAGCCTTATACGATCAGCCAAAATTCGGTTCGATGTATTTTTAGAGACAAACAAAACGGAATCTGGTTAGGAACGTATTATGGAGGTTTGAACTATTATCATAAAAACGATATTAAGTTTAATCTTTTAAGCCAAAACTCAGGAAAACCATCTTTAAACGATGAAGTTATTGGCGTTATCAAACAAGATGCTAAAGGCAATTTCTGGATTGGTAGCAATGATAAAGGGCTGAATTATTGGAACAAAAATGCCAACACCATCAGTTATTATTCCAATAGCGAAAACAATCCGAACAGTTTAAGCTCGAACAATATTAAAGCCATTGAATTTGACAATAACGGAAATGTTTTGGTGGGAACGCATAACGGCGGATTAAATATTTTGAATCCGAATACGGGTTTGGTGCAGCGCTTTCGCCACGACGAAAACAATCCGAACAGTATTGCTGGAGATTTGGTTTATAGTTTACTAAAAGATTCTAAAGACAGAATTTGGGTCGGAACACGATCTGGATTGGATCAGTTTCATCCCGAAACCAAAACATTTACCCATATTCATTTGGATAAAGCAGGAAAAAGACCCGCTTCTGACGATATTACTTTTCTTTTTGAAGACAGCAAAAAACGAATTTGGATTGGTACAACCAATGGCGTAACGCTTTTTTATCCAGAAACACAATTGTTTGGTACTATTGGCCACGGAAAATTAAGCGATGATATTGTAAACTGCATTACCGAAGATCAAAAACACAGAATCTGGATTGGAACGCGAGAAGGTTTACGATTGTATGATGAAACACAGGAATCGTTTATTAGTTTTAAAGCCAGAAAAGATTTCTTCAAAGAAACGATTTACGGTATAATTCCAGACGATAATAACTTATGGATTTCAACCAACACAGGTTTAATCAAATTTAACCCTGACAAAGGCTCTGTGCAGACTTTTGACGAAAGTGATGGTTTACAGAACAAACAATTTAACGATTATGCATTCTGCAAGGCTAAGGACGGAATGCTGCTTTTTGGCGGTATAAAAGGTGTTTCGTATTTCTATCCATCCATGATTAAACAGAGTCCGTTACCTTTAAAGTTAAGTTTTACAGCTTTAGAAGTTCTCAACAAAACCGTTGCTGTAGACGATGAAACTGATATTCTGGAACAGCATCTTGATCAAGTTAAAGAATTGGAAATTGGACCAGAATACAAGCAGTTCAGTATCTTTTTTAATACATTCAATTACATTTCTTCCAACAGAACGTACTATTTCTACAAACTAGAAGGTATTGATAAAGACTGGCAAAGAACAGACGAATTGAAGGTAAGCTACAGCAATTTACCTGCTGGGAAATACAATTTTCAGATAAAAGCTGTTGGCCCAAATGGCGAAATGAGCGCTGTACGAAGTTTGCAAATTGTAATACTTCCGCCTTGGTACAAAACGATATGGTTTTCTTTGTTATTGCTTGCTATTATTGGCACAGCAGTTTATATCGGTTTTAAGATCATTAAAGAAAGAATTCAAGCCGAACAGCAGCTAAAACTGGAAAGAATTGAGAAGGAAAGAGTGAGTTATATCAACCAGATTAAAATGGACTTTTTTACTAATGTTTCTCATGAACTAAGAACGCCTTTAACGTTGATTCTAGCGCCTTTAGAAGAATTATTAAAAATGCCTTTTGCAGATAAAATCACCAAAAAGAAACATGAATTAATGTTTATAAACGCCAAAAGGCTTTACAATTTGGTTGATCAATTGTTTGAGTTTAGAAAAACAGAAATGGGAACGCGTCCGTTAAAAGTGGGTAAAAGTGATATTGTTCGTTTTACACAGGAAATTTTCGAATCGTTTAAACCGCTTTCAGAAAAAAACAACATTCATTATACTTTCCATTCAGCCGAACCGCAGCTTATATTTCTTTTTGATAAAGATGCGATGGAGAAAATTTTGTTCAATCTCTTGTCTAATGCTTTTAAATACACCAAAGAAGGACAAAGTATTCATGTGGAATTATTGAAAAAAAATGATTTGGTACAAATAAAAGTCGCTGACACGGGAGTCGGAATTAGTGCGGAGAATTTATCTAAAGTCTTTGATCGTTTTTATCAAGTAAACAACCGCGAAATGAATTTGGGCTCTGGTGTTGGTTTGGCTTTTACAAAACGTTTGGTCGAATTGCATCATGGCGAAATTAGCGCTGAAAGTGCCGAAGAGCAAGGAAGCACTTTTACAGTTGCCATTCCGATTTTGGATCAGGTTTATAAAAACGATCAGCAGATAGAAGAATCATTATACGATTTGTCTATTGTTAGCGATAACGAACTGGATAATGAAAGTGAAACAGAAGAAGAAAATGAAGTAATAGACAGCAATCAGCCAGTGAAATTACTAATTGTAGACGACAACAAAGAAATACTAGATTATCTGCAGGATTATTTTAGCAAAACTTACGATGTAACGGTTGCGTACAATGGCCAGATGGCATTAGATTTATTAGAAATTAATCCTTTTGATTTAATTATCAGCGATGTGATGATGCCTGAATTGGATGGTTTGCATTTTTGCAAACGTGTAAAACAAAACATTAATACCTCGCATATTCCGCTGATGCTTTTAACGGCGCGAAATGAAACCAGTCAACAGATAAAAGGTCTTGAAATGGGCGCTGATGATTATATTACAAAACCATTCTCGACGCCATTATTGGCTGCAAAAATCACCAATTTATTGCGCTCTCGTAAACGATTAAAAGAATATTATTCTGTTGGAAAAGAAATGGTTCCAGAGAATATTGCATTCAATACTTTAGATGAAGAATTTTTAAAAGAAGCCATTAGAATTGTCGAAGATCATTTGGCAGATTCTGAATTTACTGTAGATCATTTCAGCCGTGAAATCGGAATGAGCCGTTCGAATCTTTATATCAAATTAAAAGCAATTACGGGCGAATCAGCGATGGATTTTATAAAGAGAATCCGTTTTAAAAAAGCCGTTGAATTAATGCAGAGCAAGCGATATACAATTGCTCAAATAACCTATATGTGCGGTTTTAATTCGCCTTCTTATTTCTCGACAGCATTTAAACAGCATTATGGCTGTATGCCAAGCGAATATTTAGCCCGATTAGAAAATACAAAAGAATAACTTACAACAACACAACAAAACCTTAATGCAAACATTTCATCAATTGATCCTAAGAACCTAAAAACGGTTTAAACTAATTTTTTAAAACTCGAAAAATTTCATCCGAAAAAAAACTTTTACAAGTCGGACAGCCCAATCTATGCCTTAACTGAACCTATTCATTCAAAAAATATTCAAAACAAATCTCATGAAATTTTCACACTTTATCTTACTGTTTTGCGCTTTACCTTCTGCACTTATAGCTCAAAACAAGACTAGCATTACCATTACAAACCATTCTGCTCTAAACAGAAAAGAAACCGTGACAGCCATAAAATGGAAAGACATTCTTCTCTCCTATCCGCAGATTGATACTGCTAATTTTATAATCATTGATCCCAAAACAAAAAAGCAAATTCCGTTTCAATTGGAGCACAAAGGACAATCTGCGATTCAGAATGTATTGGTTCAAATAGACATTAAAGCAAAGAGTTCCCTGCAACTTTTCATTCAAAAAGGAAAACCAGAAAAATTTACACCCAAAACTTTTGCCCGATTTGTGCCTGAAAGATTGGACGATTTTGCTTGGGAAAATGATAAAATCGCTTTTCGCGCTTATGGAAAAGCTTTAGAAAAAACAGAAGGTGATGCTTACGGTTTTGATGTTTGGGTAAAAAATACTTCTAAATTGGTTCTAAATGATCGTTACAAACGCAATGATTATCATATCGATCACGGTGACGGGCTTGATTACTATCATGTTGGCTATACTTTGGGTGCAGGAAACATGGCTCCTTTTGTAAAAGATACCATTCGTTATTCTGGAAATTATCATCAATGGAAAATATTGGATAATGGCCCGCTTCGCACAACTTTTCAATTGATTTATGACAGCTGGAATGCTGGCGGAATAAAAGTGAAGGCTACAAAAACCATATCTATTGATGCCGGATCACAATTAAATCGCATTGAAAATATATACACTTTTGACGATAAAAGCCCTTTGCCTGTTGTGGTTGGGATTATAAGACGTGATAAGCAAGGCATAATGGGCTTAAACGAACAACAGGGAATTATGAGTTATTGGGAACCCACTTTTGAAAAAGAAGGAACTACGGCTGTAGGAACCATATTGAGCACTCCTGCCCAAAAAATGTGGGTAGATAAAGAACAGATGCTAGCCCTAACTTCGGTAAGAAATAACGAACCTATTGTTTATTATTCTGGTGCCGCTTGGGATAAAGCGGGGCAAATAACCAATTCTAAACAATGGCAGGATAATTTGGATCATTTCAATCAGGAACTTCAAAATCCTTTGATAGTAAATGTAAAAGAAGCATCAAAAACAAAAAAATAATTAAGAATACTATTAACCAAAAAACAAAAAAATGTCAATTAACTTATTTGATTTAACAGGGAAAACAGCACTAATTACTGGAGGAGTTCACGGATTAGGAATGGCAATGGCGAAAGGTCTTGGACATGCAGGTGCAAAAATTGTGGTAAACGATCATTCTTCGCAAGAGGCTGTAGACAGCGCAATTGCAGAATATAAAGCAGAAGGAATTGAAGCTTATGGCTATTTGTTTGATGTGACTGATGAAAACGCTGTAATAGCAGCAATCAGCAAAATTGAAGCTGAAGTTGGCCCTATCGATATTCTAATCAATAACGCTGGAATTATTAAAAGAACTCCAATTATCGAAATGGAAGTTGCCGATTTTGAAGCGGTTATAAAAGTAGATTTAACGGGTCCTTTTATTGTTTCTAAAAATGTTGTAAAAGGAATGATCAATCGCGGTGGCGGAAAAATCATTAATATGTGTTCTATGATGAGCGAACTGGGCAGAGATTCTGTAAGTGCGTACGCATCGGCAAAAGGCGGTTTGAAAATGCTGACTAAAAACATGGCTACAGAATGGGCTAAATTCAACATTCAGACTAATGGAATTGGTCCTGGTTATTTTGCTACAAGCCAGACAGCGCCAATTCGTGTAAACGGTCATCCGTTTAACGAGTTTATTATGGGAAGAACTCCTGCAGGACGTTGGGGAGATCCTGAAGATTTGCAAGGAGCGGCAATATTTTTAAGCTCAAAAGCTAGTGATTTTGTAAACGGGCATGTGGTTTATGTTGATGGCGGAATTCTAGCTACAATTGGAAAACCTTCAAACGAATAATTTCTATAACTGGTGCATTGGTTTATTGAAAATCGATGCACCAGTTTCATTTTATCGCTTAAAATTCAATTGACTAATCGGAAATAAAAAATACCTTTTCTAAAAATGGTCTTCCTAAATTGGTAAACACTTGATTTTATAAAAAAGCAAACTTTTTACATTCTTCTTAATTGTAGCTGGTTACAACTTCAAAAACATCCATAAAATCACAATATGCGATGTCGTAAATATTCTTAATAGCGCTCAGATAGTGAGTTTCTGATATAAACCCAAGAAGATTAAAAATTCTATTGGAGCCTCCATATCTATGAAACATCATCTATCAAATTTGATAAAAGTGATTATTTACACAAATTCAAAACATTTATATCCGAATTTGAAATATCATTTTCATTCCCGCATTTAACTTAGTCATCCAAAACCACAAAATCTCTTTGGCTATTAAATGCGATCCAAAGAAAAGCTTATTTACTAACTCAACCAAAACCAATTAATTATGAAAAAAAGTTTACTTGTTTTACTTTGTGTTTTTTCTTTATTAGAAATTAAGGCACAAAATTCCAATTGGGAATACAACTTTGGCATTACCTCCTCGATGCCATACGCTTCTACTGCTTATAGTTCAACTTATTTGCCTTCACCCACGGCTGGTGGAGGTACTGCTAGTGTAAGAGCTTCGTCTACTACTGAAGGTTTTGTTGAACTCACTTCTTCTAATTTGGCAGGAGGTTCGGGCGCCGAACTTAAAATGAATGGTGGTACAACCGTATCGGGTGCAAAATTTGGTTTGGGCCCTTTTACAGCTACAGCCGTTGCAGCGTTTGAATGCAAGATCAACATTACATCAGGAACTAATGGCAGATTCTTAATCTATTTTGGCAATGGCAGCAATTTTACCAACGGGAGCGGAATAAGTTTACCGCAAACATTTGCCGCTTTAAGATTGTCTCCTACTCCCACTGCTATAAGCCTCGATTGGCTTTCGTCTACGACAAGTCCAAACTATACCACAGCAGGACTTTCGCAGGTTACAATAAATAAAAGTCAGGTTTATGTTCTAAAATTTTTTATGAACAATAGCAATGCTGAAACTTCCTATACAACTGGAAGTGCGTCTAACTTAACTACTCATAACCTTGCCGCAGGAACTTTTGACATCTGGATCGACAATATCAAAGTGCTTACCAATGCTGACCCTGGAACTGGTTTTCTTCCGCAAGGCTCTAATATTAACAGTATGAATTTGCTGAATGTGGGAGCAGGATCATCAGCACCAGTATTGTATATTGATGATATCGTTTATTCTAACTCTTTAATTGCAACACCACCCACACCTCCTGCAACGATTACTGATACCCTTGTTACTGTTGACTATGAAAGTGGTACAGAGAACTCTGGAATTTCAAATTTAACTACAACACATGCTACTGCTACTGACGCCGAATACTTGGTAAGTCCTGGCCGTACTGGCAATTATGCTATAGCCCACCGCGTGACCATTGGAGATTCGGGATATTTTTCTGATAACCACTGGCGAAGCGAGGCAGCTACAGCTCAAATGCCTACAGACGGGAAATATTATCCCGGAGATGAACGCCGTTTTGAAGTGAGTTTATTGCTGAAAGATTGGGAATCTCATACTCCAGGAATGGCTCAAAATGGCGATATTATTTTCCAAGGCAAACAAAGTGGAGGAGAAAATCCTGCATGGTACTTAAGCGCAAAACGCAATAGTATTACCTTCCGTATACCTAACGACAATATTGAACCCTCTATCATAGATGATTTTCGTCCTTACATCAATCAATGGATTGATTTTAGGATTGATGCAAAAATGACAACTGATAATACTGGTTATTATAAGGTGTATTATAGGTTACCTGGACAAAATGATTATACATTGGCATGGCAGGTGAGCAATTTTAAAACTTTCAATCAGGATGTTCCTGAGACTAACCCTTCTGGATATTTGAAATGGGGCTTGTATCGTCCAGGACAGTCTATTACATCTGATCCTCCTAATGTAATGACACGTATTATTTATCATGATGACATTAAAATTTTTGAGCTAAATAACAATAGCGCACCTACACAGATTTGGGGTAACACTTTTACAGGAAATAATGTTGAATTTATCGCGCCTATTACGGCAGGAAACACCACAAATCCTAATATAATCAGTGACGGAAATACGGCACCAAATTTTTATTATGGCACTAGCGGCGGCCTCAATACAGCAGGTGTCATTAGTGGTCGTGTTTTACTAAATGGCTGGACCAGCAAAACAAATACTTCAGATCCAGCTACTTCATTTAATCCAGATCAGTATTTTGAATTCAAACTTCAACCTAAAAATGGCTATAAAATAAATTTTTCTAATCTTAAATTTACAGCTAGAAAAGGAAACACCGCTGATCCTAGCACATTCGTTATAAGATCCAGTGTAGACAACTTTACAAGTGATATTACGGCATCCCAAACCTTTACTGGAACTGCTGCAACTTTACTTACTTATGACTTAAGCCCTTTGACCAATATCAAAACCCCGATTACATTGCGTTTATACTGGTACGGATCAAACAGAACTTCTGGAACCTCTTTAGTAGGTATTGATGACTTTTCATTCAACGGTCAGGTTAAAACAGTACTTTATCTGCCTGAAATGTCAAATATTATCACTAACACTAATACGGGTTTACCTACCTATACAGCACAAGCCAATGAATTTGACATCACCGCATTAAACAACTGCAGTAACGTTGCTTATAGCTATTTGCTTACTGGAGCAACCTCTGCTACTGGTAATACTACATTAGCCAATAAAGTTTTTAATAAAGGAATTACAACTGTTACGTGGACAGCAGCCGATGGATGCAATAATAGTTCGACTTCTTTCACTATTACGATTAATGATACTGAAAAGCCTGTTTTTGCAATACCTGCTCCCATAACGCTCTCAAATGACGAAAATCAGTGTGGAGCAACATTTATATTAACTCAACCAATCGTTACCGATAATTGTGCTGTAGCAAGTATTATCAATAATGCACCGACAGTATTTCCTCATGGTACAACAACTGTAATATGGACGGCTACCGATGAAAATGGCAATACCGCCACAACCTCGCAAACGGTGACGGTTACGGATGCACAAAAACCAACTGTAAACTCAGTTACTTCTGTTGTTCTTTGTTATGAATCAAGCGGAAATTATAATATCCCATCCGCAACTGCTACCGATAATTGTACAATTGATACGGCTACTTACGCAATTACAGGTGCAACTACAAGAAACGGAAATGGATTAGATGCAAGTGGAAATTTCAACGTAGGAACATCCGTTATAACATGGACCGTTACTGATAACGCAGGAAATAACAGTACTAACACCTCAACAGTAACCATCAATAATCCGATTGCGGCTCTCATTCCAGATGTATATGCTGTAAATCCGGGAGGAGACGCTAATACTATTTACTTAGGATATGGCCCTACTTCTTTAACATTGAACGCAACGCCTACAAGTGGAACAGCACCTTTTACTTATTTGTGGAGTACCGGAGCTACAACAGATGCTATTTCTATTAATCTGTCAACACTGGGAGTTCACGACTACAGCGTAACTATTACTGATGCGAAAGGCTGCTATATTAACATAACAAAACAAATAAAAGTAATCGATATTAACTGTAATCCTCAAAAAGTGATAGTATGCCATACGAATAACAAAAATCTTTGCATTCCTGCCAATGCTGTACCAGCTCATTTAGCACATGGCTGTCATCTCGGTTCATGCGAAAACGCTTCACTATCAACCAATGCTGAAACCAAGATTTCAGAACAGCAAATTGATGATTTTATAGTCATTGCATCTCCAAATCCAACAAAAACAGAATTCCAAATAAACATTGCAGGAGGAGATGAAAAGCAAGCCATTTATGTTAATGTATTTGATATGTTAGGAAGAAAAATAGAGACTGTGAAATCAAATTATACATCATCCATAATAATAAAAAGCAACTTTAGTGCAGGAACATATCTTGCTGAAGTAAGCAACGGAACAAATAGAAAAACCATTAAGCTCATAAAACAATAATGTAATTCTTATTTGTAAAAATTCATCTAAAAAAAACTGCCCCGAAATAGTGTTTAGCTATCAGGGGCAGTTCCTATTTATTAACTTATTGCTTCTACTGTATTAAGCCTTTAAGTCGAATCGATCCAAATTCATCACTTTAGTCCATACTGCAATAAAATCATGAACAAATTTCTCATGTGCATCAGAAGCTGCATACACTTCTGCAATTGCTCTTAATTCTGAATTTGAACCAAAAACAAGGTCAGCACGTGTTCCAATCCATTTAGGCTGTCCGGTGCTTCTATCGTTTCCTGCATAAAGTTCTTGATCATTAGAAACCGATTGCCATTGCGTGTTCATATCTAGCAGATTTACAAAGAAATCGTTTGTCAAGCGACCTGGTCGAGTGGTAAAAACACCGTTTTTGCTTCCGTCAGCGTTGATATCCAAAACGCGAAGTCCTCCTAAAAGCACTGTTAATTCTGGTGCTGTAAGATTCAATAAATTAGCTTTATCTATAAGAAGTTCTTCTGTTAAAACAGATGATTTTGTTTTTCTATAATTTCTAAAACCATCCGCTTTAGGTTCAAGATAGCCAAAAGACTCAACATCTGTCTGCTCAGCAGATGCATCCATACGCCCAGGAGAAAAAGGCACAGAAGCTGAAGCTCCAGCATCTTTAGCTGCTTTTTCAATAGCTGCAGAACCTCCAAGAACTATTAAATCAGCCAATGAAACTTTTTTATTACCATTTGCAGCATTAAATTCTTTTTGAATAGCTTCTAATTTATCTAAAACCACTTTTAATGCAGCAGGATTATTTACTTCCCAGTCTTTTTGTGGTGCAAGTCTTATGCGTCCACCGTTTGCACCGCCTCGTTTATCTGATCCTCTAAACGTAGATGCAGAAGCCCATGCTGTTGAAACTAACTGAGAAATACTTAAACCTGAATTTAATATTTTCTCTTTCAACTGAGCTACATCCTGATCATTAATTAGTGTATGATTTACTTCTGGAATAGGATCTTGCCATAGCAATTCTTCCGCAGGCACATCAGATCCAAGATAAAGAGCTCTTGGCCCCATATCACGGTGTGTCAGTTTAAACCACGCACGAGCGAAAGCATCTGCAAATTCATCAGGATTTTCAAAAAAGCGTCGTGAGATTTTCTCATAAGCTGGATCTAATCTTAATGATAAATCGGTTGTAAGCATTGTTGGCAAGTGCTTTTTATTAGAATCGAAAGCATCAGGAATAATTGCCTCAGCATTCTTTGCCACCCATTGATGTGCCCCTGCAGGGCTTTTAGAAAGTTCCCATTCAAAACCAAATAAGTTTTCAAAAAAGTTATTGCTCCATTGTGTTGGCGTTTTAGTCCAAGTCACCTCAAGTCCACTTGTTATTGCGTCTGGGCCTTTTCCTGAACCGTAATTGTTTTTCCATCCCAATCCTTGCAATTCTAAACCAGCTGCTTCTGGTTCCTTGCCCACATTATCTGAGGAAGCAGCTCCGTGCGTTTTACCAAAAGTGTGTCCTCCAGCTATAAGTGCCACAGTTTCTTCATCATTCATTGCCATACGCCCAAAAGTATCTCTAATATCTTTGGCCGCTGCAATAGGATCAGGATTTCCATCTGGCCCTTCTGGATTTACATATATAAGTCCCATCTGCACTGCAGCAAGAGGTTTTTCTAGATTTCTGCTATGAATATTTCCATTTGCATCGTCATCTGATGAAACAACACCGTGATCCTTCGGAACACCTTCAGAACCATCTTTATAACGTTCATCACCTCCAAGCCAAGTCGTTTCAGATCCCCAATAAACAGATTCATCTGCTTCCCATACATCGGCACGTCCTCCCGCAAAACCAAATGTTTTAAAACCCATTGATTCCAAAGCAACATTCCCTGTTAAGATCATTAAATCGGCCCATGAGATTTTTTGCCCATATTTTTGTTTTATTGGCCAAAGCAATCTTCTTGCTTTATCAAGGCTTACATTATCAGGCCAACTGTTAAGAGGTGCAAATCGCTGCTGTCCAGCTCCAGCTCCTCCTCGACCGTCATGTACTCTGTAAGTACCCGCGCTGTGCCACGCCATTCTAATGAAAAGTCCGCCATAATGACCAAAATCAGCAGGCCACCAATCTTGTGAATCAGTCATAAGAGCATGTAAATCTTTCTTTACAGCTTCAAGATCCAGACTTTTAAACGCCTCTGAGTAATTAAAATCCTTGTCTAGCGGATTTGACAATACTGAATTTTGTCTCAGGATATTTACCTTTAACTGTTTAGGCCACCAGTCACGATTCTTTGTGCCTGAAGCTGCTTGCTTGTCCATGCTCCCATTATGAAAAGGGCATTTGCTGATGTCATTTGATTGATTATCCATAGTTGAAAAATTTTATTTTTGACTAAATTACAAACTAATGAAAGAGGAAATTAAGGCTATGGATTGTAAATACTACTTCTAAAATAGACAAAATCTATTCTCAAGCATTTTTCATATTTAAAATCCTTATAACTCAGATAGTTTTCCAAAAAAAAGATTTCTCTTAAAAAAGAACTTTTTTTATTATGAGATATTAACTACATAAATTTAATAAAAAGAATCTTTTCATTCATATAAAATTTTAGAGTACAGCTATTTGCAATAAACGCTTTAATTAACCGAAGTTTTCCGAAAGAAAATAAAGCTAAGAATTCTCCCTAAAACATAAGAAAAATACCGTCTGTATTTCTGTGTACGTAAAAACGTACTTTATTACTCCTCCCTAAAATTTATATTCTTCAATTTTACACTTTCGGTTCTCAAATACTACTATCTATTATTACTAACTATTAATCGTTTACTAACCTTAAAACTAAAAAGATGAAGAATTTTTTAAAATTAACCAGCGTATTATTTATTACAGCATTGGTGCTAAATTCTTGTGAAAAAGAACAAGAAGATTTAAATGGAAAGCAAACTGCTAAAAAAGAAGCTCAACAGCTTGTGAGCAAAGATACTCTCGCATCAAATGCTGCAATTGAAGGCAGTACTACAGCTAAAGGTACAGCTGGAGCAAGAACCATTACATTGCAGACTAATACATTATCTTGCCCTGGTGGTTTATGTACATCGTATGGCGTTTGGTCAACTGGCGTTTATACGGTTTGGTTCCAAATGAAATTTAATAACGGATTCTACTGGAGCCGAGGCGGAAAATGCGGATATGGTATCTTAATTGGTGATCAAAATACAGGTGGCGATGCTGCATGGGATGGAAATGGCGGAAGTGCCAGATTTATGTGGTATTGCCCAAATGGATCAAACACTGCTAAAGGAAGTGGCGCTTATCTTCAGCCTTATGTGTATTACAGAGATCAGCCAGGACAATATGGAAACGATTTTGGCAAAAAATACTATATTCAAGAAGGTGTGACTTACAACTGCCAAATATCTGTGAAATTGAATACAGGTTCTAATACAGATGGATACGTTAAATATTATGTAAATGGAACGGAGATATTAAATGAAAAAATTCGCTGGGTAACTAACGATTCTAAGCGAAATGTAAATGCTGTAAGTCTTCACACTTTCCGTGGCGGAAGTCAAGATTATTGGACAGCTCCGGTAACAAGTTCTATTTATTATCCGAGCGCTTCTTGGGATGCACTATAATGTATAGACTTTAAAACAATTTGGGCCGGAAAAAAAATAAACTCGCAACTTCGATGCTTTTATTATTTGCTAATAACAACATCGAAGTTGTTTTTTATTTAATAATCAAAAAGCAGTTCTTTTTTAAAACAAATACTGCTTTCGATTCCAGCATATTGTCCATAATTTTCAATAACTCCGTAACCACTTTTATTATATAGCTCTACCGCTTCTACCTGCACGTTGCTGGTTTCTAAAACGGTTGATGCATAACCTAATTCTTTTGCCCAATTTTCAAGTTCATTTAAAATTTTACGGGCAATACCTCTTCCTCTAAATTCTTCAGAAACAAACATTCGTTTTACCTCAGCAGATTTGTCATCAAATTGCTTTATAGCCCCGCAGCCTACCGCAATGCCATTTACATAAGCTATAATAACATGTTTGATCGCATCAATCTTATTAAATTGATTAAAGTATTCCTGCATCTCTCCATTTCTGCTTGCTAAATTGGCATCTAGTTTTACAATTAAATTGGAGAAATCTGTATTTTGAGAAGTAGTTCTTTCGAGCTTCAAATCTTCTGTATATCCGTATATATTCATGTCAACTAAATCTTTTTCTCTTTTTCTGTAATCTTTCTTTAAAAGTCCTTCGTATACAAATCCAGAACGTTCAGCTACTTTAATGCTTGCTGTGTTTTCTTCAGCAATTTTCATAAAAAGTCTACTAAACTTCTTTTCTGCAAAACACCAATTTTTAAATGCATTTAATGCCTCGGTTGCATAATTATTACCATTGTGCTGCTTAAAAATAAAATAGGCAAGTTCGCCTTTAGGTATTCTCCAATCAATTTCTCTGACAGATATATGTCCTATAAGTTCATTGTTTTCCTTTTTAAATATACCGCAGGCAAAACTTTTATTCTCTTTCCAATCCAAATCTTTCTGCTCGAAATATTTTTTTGTTGATTCCGAACTATCATTGACCTTTATCATATTAGCGAAATAATCATATAAATGATCGTGGTTGTCAGTCAAAGCTTTTAAGAAGCTTTCTGAATCTCCCTTTTCATAAGGTTTTATTATAAGGCGTTGGGTCGTGATCATTATTAGTATTTTATAAACAAAAAAGTATCAGATGCTATTTCAGAAGATAAAACTAAACAAAAACCTTATGCTTAAAAATGCTATTTTTTGATTTGTTAATGCTTTTTTCGCATTACTATTCTTATGTCCTTTTTAAACTATTCATTTAAAATAATTTATTAAATAGTTTCTATGCATAACGTGTTTTATTGACTTGGGTATGACTAGAGTTTTTTTTCACAAAACCTTATCTTTTTATAGAAAAAAAACAATAAAAAGTAATCTCTATACAAAAGGTAAATAAGATTCTATTTAAAGCGTCACTTTCATTATAGTTTTGTTTTATAATTAAATAAAGAGCTGTTTTAAAAGAATCTCAATATGATTGAAAAACCGAAATATACATTAAGTGAATTAATACTATATTTTTTAAAGCTTGGTACAATTGGCTTTGGCGGACCTGTGGCTTTGGTGGGTTATATGTACAAAGATTTAGTGGAAAACAAAAAATGGATTTCTGACGAAGAGTACAAAGAAGGTTTAGCATTGGCTCAATTGGCTCCAGGCCCTTTGGCAGCTCAGCTTGGAATATATGTAGGTTATGTTCATTATAATATTCTTGGGGCTACTTTAGCAGGTTTTGCCTTTATTACTCCGTCATTTCTTATGGTTTTACTTCTTGGAGTAATCTATCAAGCTTATGGAGGACTGTTATGGATTCAGTCCGTTTTTTATGGTGTAAGCGCGGCAGTTATCGGAATCATTACCCTAAGCTCTTATAAACTCACTATAAAATCCATAGGAAAATTGAATGTGAGTTCTTTTAAAGAAAAATGGATCTTATGGTTCTTCTTTGTCTCTGCCATCATAATAACTTACATCACAGAAAAAGAGCATATTTTATTATTTGTAGCCGCAGGACTCATTTATATGCTGATAAAGGCTCGTCCGTATTTTAAGATTGCCAAAACTACAAATGTCTTAATTCTTATTTCGTCTGGCTTTTGGACTTTTGAAAGTTCGACATTAATGAAAATTGCTATTTTCTTTACTAAAGCGGGTGCTTTTGTATTTGGTAGCGGTCTCGCAATTGTTCCTTTTTTACATTCGGGAGTCGTTGTTGAAAATAAGTGGCTCACAGAACAGCAGTTTCTAGATTCGGTCGCTATAGCCATGATTACACCTGGCCCAGTTGTAATAACTGTTGGTTTTATAGGATATTTGGTAAATGGACTTTTAGGCGCTATAACAGCGGCTTTAGCGACATTTTTGCCTTGCTATCTTTTTACCATTGCTTTGGCGCCATTTTTTAAGAAAATTGTAAACAACAAACCTGTCAAAGCATTTGTTGAAGGAATAACGGCCGCTGTAGTCGGAGCTTTAGTTGGTTCTGTCATCATTATTGCCAAAAGAAGCATTGTAGATGTTTCAACAATACTGATAGCTCTTGCAAGCATTCTTTCTTTAATTTATATCAAAAAAATTCAAGAACCGTATATTATTTTAATCGCTGCTGTCTTGGGTGTCTTAATTAAATTATCTTTTTAATAGATACCAAAATTCAATAAAAAAAGCCCTCGTTTCATCAACAGAGGGCTTTTCTTTCTTTATAAAAACTCATCGCCAACCCAAAGCAGGCGCAACATGTTCTAATATAGAGGATAGAATGTGTATGTTATAATCTACCCCTAAAGTATTCGGAATAGTCAGCAACAATGTATCTGCTTCCTGAATTGCTTCATCTTGGGCAAGTTCTTCAATCAATTTATCGGGTTCAGCCGTGTAGCTTTTACCGAAAATAGCTCTTTTGTCTTGTTCAATATAACCAAAGCTATCATTGCCTTTTGCTTGTCCGCCAAAATAATATTTATCCTGATCGTTGACTAGGGCAAAAATCGAACGGCTAACCGATACTCTCGCTTCACGCTGATGCCCTGCTTTCTTCCAAGCTTCTTTGTATAATCTTATCTGTTCTGCCTGCTGAACATGAAACGGCTTGCCATTTTCATCATATTTAAGTGTAGAACTTTGAAGATGCATTCCGTTTTCGGCTGCCCAAATAGCCGTGGCGTTTGACGCTGCTCCCCACCAGATTCTTTCTCTTAATCCTTCAGAATGTGGTTCAATACGCAACAACCCAGGCGGATTTGGAAACATCGGATACGGATTGGGTTCTGCAAATCCTTCTCCACTCAATTTATCCAAAAACTCTAAAGCTTTTTTACGCCCCATATCGGCATCGGTTTCACCTGCATCTGGTTCGTAACCAAAGTAACGCCATCCATCGATAACTTGCTCTGGCGATCCTCTGCTTATTCCGAGTTGCAGACGTCCTTCTGATATCAAATCTGCAGCTCCAGCATCTTCAACCATATACATCGGGTTTTCATACCGCATATCAATTACGCCTGTTCCTATTTCTATTTTACTAGTCTTAGCGCCTACAGCCGAAAGTAGAGGAAAAGGTGAAGCTAACTGCTGTGCAAAATGATGTACACGAAAATAAGCGCCATCTATTCCTATTTCTTCAGCCGCAACTGCCAAATCGATAGATTGCAACAAGGTATCTGCTGCAGTACGAGTTTTGTATGATGGATGATTAGACCAATGCCCAAATGATAAAAATCCTATTTTCTTCATAATGGCTTTTAATTTTTTATTCTCTCAAATATACGCATAACTAATAAAAAAAGAAAACCATGTCTTTTCACGAAAAGTACATGGTTTTGCTTATCTATAAAATTAATAAAGCAGGTAATATTGCCTTTTAATTTTTAATTTTTAATTTTTAATTTTTAATTTTTAATTTTTTAAAAATTTTATTGCTTAGGATCAACACTTAAAGGCGGAAGTGATAATTCTTTACTGTTCAACAATTGCTTAGCTTGCTCAATAGTTCTATACTTACCAATTTCCATTGGTCCTCCATAAGAACCACTTTGCTGTGGTCTTGGCGGAGTTGCAGCATACGTTTTCATCAGTTCAAGAGTAACTTGATCAAAAATTACCATTGTCCATGTTTTCTCTGTAAAGCTGTTCATGAAAAGGTCATAACGCTCTTGCGGATCTTGCCATAAATCGTAAACAGCAGGAACAGTTGCTACATAAGTCTGATCTCCTCTCCAGCCCAATTGCTGTCCTGGCGTATCGCTTCCTGCTTGCGCGCCATTATCTCCGCGTGTATTAAATACTGCTTTCCATTTCCCTATACGTACAGCTCCAGGAGATAATTCGTTTTCTGTAAAATAAAACCATCTGTCACGAAGCGGTTTTCCCTTTTTAAACAAAACATTAGACATGTCATAGCTATCAAAAATGATAGGTTTTCCTTCTCTATCATTTTTAGGCAATTCAACTCCAGCCAAAGCTGCAAATGTTGCCATTAAATCTAAACCACCCACAATATCATGACTTACACTTCCAGCTTCAATCTGGCCTGGCCACCATGCAATTGCAGGAACTCTGCTTCCTCCTTCACGATCTGTTCCTTTAGAACCTCTAAACGGCGTATAACCAGCATCTGGATGTACATCTTGCCAAGCTCCATTGTCAACAGTATAAATTACGATTGTATTATCTGCAATTCCAAGCTGACGGATTTTATCCATAATTCGTCCAACATTATAATCCATTTCTACAACAGCATCGCCATATTTGCTTTTTGCAGGAGATTTTCCAGCAAACTGTTTAGAAGGCAAGTTTGGCTGGTGATTTTTAGCAAAATTGATGCACATAAAAAATGGATCTTTTGATTTACCATACTCATCCAGCTGTTTTAAATTATTGTCAACCATATTCATATCCAGTTCGGCAATATTTTCTTCAGTTACCGGACTTACTTCTCTTGCTGGTTTTCCTGCTTCTCCTTCTAAAATTCCTTTAGTCGCTTTTTTTATGTAGTCGCTAATCTCAGGCGCCATGTCAGGATTCCATGATGGAAAGCAATAAGTGTAAGCATTCAAGTGGTACAATACTACATTTTGCATTTTATCAAAACCATGAGCAATTGGCATAGCATAATCTGCCTCTCCTAGGTGCCATTTTCCTGAAAAGTAGGTTTTATAATTTGCTTTTTTAAGTACAGATGCCAATGTCCATTCAGCTGCAGGAAGTCCTCCTCCCTGACCTTGAAAAGCAACTGTAGTCATACCACTTCTATTAGGAATACGGCCAGTAATCATGGCAGCTCTTCCAGGCGTACAGCTTGGTTGTCCGTAAAAGGACCAAAACTGCATTCCTTCTTTTGCCATTTTGTCTAGATTTGGTGTCGGCATTCCGCGTCCGACTCCTCCGCCGTAAACTCCTAAATCTCCCCAACCAGTATCATCAGAAATTACCATAATGATGTTAGGCTTCTTTTTGGTTTGCGCGCTTATGTATCCTATAAAAGTGAAACACAGCAAACCTGCAAAAATTAATTTTAAGGCATTTTTTTTCATGGTTTAAAATTTTAATTAAATGTAGTTTGTTTGAAATCTTAGCAAAAAAGCTTCAACAGAAATAACTAATAGCTCTACTTTTCTGAGAGACAATAGCCTTTTTCTTTTGATAGAGAAAATTACAATTAATAGAAAAGCAAGATTTTTTAAACTGGTTGCAAATTATAATATGAAACGAGAGCATATTTTTCTTAAATGCTCATTCTTGGAACTTAATTCATAAAACTTCTATTTATTTTATGAATTTTCACTTTAATATATTTTTTTTAAAAGTTCCTCTTGATTTACTTAAATTCCTAAAAACCTAGAGAAAATCTGCATAAATTCATTAATTATCAAAATGTTAAGTTGCAAGTTTTTTTGTTTCATATTATAACTTGGAACATGTCCATCTTCCATTTTATGCAATTATTCTCACTTTATGGCATATTTTTGAAAGACCTAACAAATCTGTTCTAAAAAAACTTCCCCAGTCTTCTTCCTACTCCTACGATTTACATAGTCAATTATTAATAAATCTATACTAAAAACAAATACTTATGGATTGGATTATTACTACATTAAAAGATTATCCCGAACTGGCCGTTTTTCTAACCTTATCGTTAGGCTACTTTATTGGAAAATTTAAAATAGGAAGCTTTTCTCTGGGGACTGTGACTAGTGTTTTGCTTGTGGGAGTTTTGGTCGGACAATTAGACATTGTCATTTCTCCTAACGTAAAATCAGTATTTTTTCTGATGTTTCTTTTCGCTGTCGGGTATAGCGTTGGACCCCAGTTTTTTGGAGGCCTAAAAAAAGATGGACTTCCTCAAATGCTTTATGCCGCAATTGTTTGTGTTTTATGTTTGATATGTCCTTATGTTATCGGTAAAATTATGGGATACGATATGGGTCTAACTGCAGGAATGCTTGCGGGCTCTCAAACCATATCTGCTGTAATTGGCGTTGCATCCGACACGATTAATCAGCTCGGAATTCCTGCTGATCAGAAAACGGCATTAATTAATAAAATCCCAGTGGCATACGCTGTTACTTATATTTTCGGAACTGCTGGATCTGCTTGGCTACTAGCTTCTATCGGACCAAAATTATTGGGAGGCAATTTGGTAGAAAAAGCAAAAGAACTTGAAATTCAGCTTGGTGGAGATGCCATTGGCGATGATCCAAGTATTGCCTCTGCTTATGATCGCGTAATATACAATGCTTATCAGATTGCTTCACACTCTTATGCCTGCAATAAAACGGTTTTAGAGATTGAAAATGAACTTGAAAGCAAAGGCAGACGCTTGTTTATACAACGAATCAGAAGAGGAAAAGAAATCATAGATGCTACTCCAGAATTTGTAATTCAAGAAAATGATGTTGTGGCGCTAGGCGGAAGAAGAGAATACATGATGAACTATGTCGCTGTAAATGAAAAAGAAGTGCTGGATATCGAGCTTCTTAATTTTCCAGTAGAAGTCTTAAGCGTATTAATCGTAAAAAAAGAAGTGATAGGCAAAACGCTTGCTGATTTACGTCATGTAAAATATATGCACGGTGTTGTAATAAGATCATTAAAAAGAGCTGGAATTCAGATGCCTATATTGCCCAATACGGTTATGCAAAAAGGTGACATGATAGAATTAGTGGGCATCAAACGAGATGTGGATCAAGTTGCCGTGCATATTGGTTATCCAGACCGTCCTACAAACTCAACTGATATGGCATTTGTTGGTTTAGGAATAGTTCTTGGCGGATTACTAGGTGCATTGACCGTTAAAATTAGCGGAGTGCCAATAAGTCTAAGTACCAGTGGAGGTGCCTTAATTTCTGGACTATTCTTCGGATGGTTAAGAGGTCAGCATCCTACTTTTGGGCGAATTCCAGAACCTGCTTTGTGGATTATGAATAATGTTGGATTAAACATTTTTATAGCCGTTGTGGGTATTACAGCTGGACCAAGCTTTATTGTTGGCTTTCAAGAAGCTGGTTGGGGACTTTTTATCGCAGGTGCTGCAGCAACGGCGATTCCGTTAATACTGGGACTTCTTATCGGAAGGTATATTTTCAAATTCCATCCTATCATCAACTTGGGATGCGCTGCCGGGGCAAGAACTACTACTGCTGCCTTAGGAGCTTTACAGGACGCTGTTAAGAGCAAAACCCCTGCATTGGGTTACACTGTGACCTATGCCGTTGGTAATACGCTGCTCATTATATGGGGTGTCGTCATTATTTTAATCATGAGTTAGTCGAATTTTTTATATAATCTCTAAAAAACATTTTAGTTATGGCAATTGATATTTCAAAAATAAAAACATCAAGAGAGGTAGAAAAAACACTTCAGACCCTCAGTCCATTTGAAATTAAAAATGAATTAATTCATCTGGCAGAAGAAAGCGCGCTTAAATCGACAGCGATAACGCTTAATGCAGGAAGAGGAAACCCAAACTGGATTGCTACCGTTCCTAGAGAAGCTTTTTTCCTTTTCGGACAATTTGCATTAGAAGAATGTCGCAATGTTATGGAAGAACAAGGCATTCTAGCCGGAATTGTACAAAACAAAAGCGGAGTATCTTCTCGCTTTGAAGCATTTTTAGCGAAACATAAAGATGCTCCTGCCGCATCGCTTTTAGAAAAAACATATCATTATGGTGTCGATAAACATGATTTTGATGGTGATGCGTGGATTCGTGAATGGATAGAAGCTGTAATCGGATTTAATTATCCTGTTCCTGATCGTATGCTAAGTCAGATAGAAATTATTGTTCATGACTATTTAGTGCAGGAAATGTGCGGTACAGGAAACGACAAAGGCAAATATGACATTTTTGCTGTTGAAGGCGGAACTGCGGCAATGTGCTATATTTTTGATTCGCTAATGCAAAACCATCTTACCGAGCGTGGTGATAAAATAGCATTGCTTACTCCTACTTTTACGCCATATATCGAAATTCCGGAATTAGATCGATACAAATTTGATGTCGTTTATGTAGAAGCAAGCGGAGTTGGCGAAAACGGATTCCATACTTGGCAATATCCAAATTCTGAATTGGACAAGCTAAAAGATCCAGCTGTAAAAGTTGCTTTTGTGGTAAATCCGAGCAATCCGCCATCTTCTGCAATGAGTATCGATACATTAAATTACATTGCTGATATTGTAAAAAATCATAATCCAGGATTGATGATTATTACGGATGATGTTTATGGAACATTCGTTAATAATTTTAGATCATTAATGGCCATTATTCCGCAAAATACCATCACAGTATATTCATTCTCAAAATATTTTGGATGTACAGGCTGGAGACTTGGAACAATCGCAGTTCATCAAGACAATATTTTCGATAAAAAAATTGCCAATTTAAGTCCAGAACTTAAAAAAGAACTACACGATCGCTATTCTTCTCTGACATTAGAGCCAGAAAAAATCAAGTTTATTGACAGACTTGTTGCCGATAGCCGTCAAGTAGCTTTAAACCACACAGCTGGGTTGTCACTACCTCAGCAATTTCAAATGATGCTTTTCTCTGCATTTTGTCTATTAGACACTCAAGATGTTTATAAAACGCTTACACAGTCTATTATTCACAAACGTCTTGGCTTATTATGGGAAGGACTAGAAGTGCCAATTCTTGAAGATCCAATGCGTGCAGGATATTATTCTGAAATTGATGTTATGGTGGCAGCAAAACACTTTTATGGTGACGATTTTGCCAATTGGCTGAAAACGAATTTTGAACCTGTTGATGTTTTATTCCGTTTGGCAGAAAAAACAGCCATTGTACTTTTAAATGGAGGGGGTTTTGCTGGTCCAGAATGGAGTATCAGAGTTTCTCTTGCCAATCTTCCAACGGATAGTTATCTGATTCTTGGAAAAAATATCCGTAAAATTCTATTGGAATACGTAACCAGCTGGGAAAACTCAAAAAAATAGTAGTAATCTGAAATTAAACACATTTGATCTATGAAAAATTTATTTACATTATTATTATCGGTTTTATTAGTAACGGGTATTTATGCTCAAAAATTACCTAGAATCAAAATACTGGCAACAGGAGGAACAATTGCGGGACAGGGCGCTTCAGCAGATCGTTCTGCTTATACCGCGGGACAATTGCCAATTAAAGATTTAATTGCTGCCGTTCCAGGAATTGACAAAGTTGCAGAAATTTCTGGAGAGCAGATTTCAAATGTGGGAAGTCAGGACATGACTGTCGATATTTGGATCAAGCTGAATAAAAGAATCAATGAGATTTATAAAAATAACGAAGCTGACGGAATCGTAATCACACACGGAACCGATACGCAAGAAGAAACAGCTTATTTTTTATCGCTAACCGTAAGATCTGACAAACCTGTAATCATTACTGGTTCTATGCGTCCAGCAACAGCCATAAGCGCAGATGGTCCAAAGAATTTATATGATGCAGTAACTCTTGCAGCTTCAAAACAAGCGGCGCACAGTGGTGTTTTATTAGTATTTAATGAATACATTTTTACAGGAAGAAGTGCCGTAAAAACTAGCACAACACACTTAAATGCATTTACAGCGCCTAACAATGGTCCAATCGGACAGGTTTATGATGGAAAAGTTTCTCTTTATGAAACTCCGGTAAGAAAAGCTAATAAAAGCACTCCTTTTGATATTACAGGTTTAACAACTTTACCAGATGTAGCTGTTGTAGAATTATATGCTGATACGCCTGCAACCGCAATAAATGCCTATGTGGCTTCTGGAGTAAAAGGAATTGTTACGGGCGGTTTAGGTAACGGAAATCTAAATAAAGTAAACTCAGATGCTGCGGCAAGCGCTGTTAAAAAGGGAATTGCTGTTGCAAGAGCTTCTAGAGTACCGTCTGGAAGAGTTACTTTATTTGATGAAACCGATGATCAAAAGCTTGGCACTATAGTCGCAGATGATTTAATTCCGCAAAAAGCGAGAATTTTATTGATGCTTGGTCTTACCCAAACTACTGACAGCAAAAAACTGCAGGAGTATTTCTTTGAGTATTAATCAATTGAAATTGTAAATTATGCGTGTCTTAACTTTTATAATTTTGAGCGTTTTTCTGTCAGCAGGTGCTTATGCACAGCAGGAAAAACAGACCGATACGATCCTAAATCATAAAACGCCTTTAATAAAAGCAACCAAAGTTGATTTGCTAAACAATGTTGATTTAATTTTTAATACTCAAGTAGGTTTTAACACCTATTTTGATGACGGAAATTACACTGGCAGTAAATTCGAAGTAAACCAATTTAGATTGGAAGTAAAAGGAAAAGTGTATAAGGACAAAGTATTCTTTAGATTTAGAGACCGATATACTAAAGAAACTGAACCGCAATCTACCGATAACATCAGCAGTTCTACTGACTTGGCTTTTATTGGATATAAAATATCTGAAAGAACAAGCATTGCAATTGGAAAAATGACAGCAAACTGGGGTGGTTACGAGTTTGATATGAACCCAATTGATATCTATCAGTACAATGATATTGTGGATAATTCAGACAACTTTTTAACTGGAGTTCAGGTGAACTGGAAACTAAATGCGAATCATGTTTTTTCTGGACAGATTTTAAACTCCAGAACCAAAACTTTTTCTGAACTATATCAAAATGTACCAGATGTTGAAGAAGCCAAATTTCCTGCCGCTTATGTTGGAAACTGGAATGGAAGTTTTTTAGACGGAAAATTTAAAACCATTTACAGTTTCAGTATTTTTCAGGAAGCCACAAAAAATGGAAGACCGGTAAATATGTATTATACAGCATTAGGAAATCAGTTTCGAAGCAAAAAATGGCTTTTTCAATATGATTTCAAATGGAGTAGCGAAGATTTAGATCGAACTGGAGTTGTGAGTACTATTATTCCAGATACTGTTTTAGATCACGCTGCAGAAAATGTGTATTATGTAGAACATTGGCTTAGAACTGTATATTCTCTAAATGAACAATGGAAACTTACGATTATCGGAATGACAAGTAAGGCTTCGTGGAAAGATATTCCCGATCCTTCTATAAGCTCGAACCGAATTCGTACTGCATATGGTATTATTCCGACTGTGGAATTTTATCCCATCAAAAACTTCAATTTAAAGTTTTTTGCTACTTATGTGCAGCGATTCTATAATTACAGCGATTATGCTAAAACAGATTTGGGACAATCTAATACCACAAGCGGAAGAATTATGCTTGGCGTAATTTCTCCTTTGGTGGTATTGTAATAATTTAAGTAACTAACTCAATTGGAAATGCTGGGACAAATCGTAAACACGATTTATTCCAGCATTTTTTTATTTGTTCTCTCGCAGATTTGGCAGATTAAACAGATTTAAGAATAATTCAAAACTCTTTAAGTGAGCTTTTTTTATGAGTAGCCTCCAGCTTCAGCTGGAGGTTTTTAATCATCGTAAGAATAAGGCTTTAGCCAAATCACGCATGTTTGGCTAAAGCCATTTTGATTTGCTTTATGTAAACTCCAGCTAAAGCTGGAGCCAATTCAAACTAATAATTGATTTATTCGCATATCACTCGTATCCCCGTAGTTGAAACCACGGGCTATGTTTTGAATATATTGTGTAATAATTAGATGATACTCATAACTCTTTAAGCTACGCTTTTTTGTGTATAGCCTCCAGCTTTAGCTGGAGGTTTTTAATGATTGCAAGAACAAGGCTTTAGCCAAATCACGTATGTTTGGCTAAAGCCATTTTGATTCCTTTTATTTAAACTCCAGCTAAAGCTGGAGCCAATTCAAACTAATAATTGATTTATACGCATATCACTCGTATCCCCGTGGTTGAAACCACGGGCTATGTTTTGAATATATTGTGTAATGATTAGGCGACACTCATAACTCATAACTCATAACTCTTTTTCAAATATTTTAAACGAACAAAACAGATTGTGCTGTAAAAAGCAAAAAGCAGTATAAGATGCAACAAAACAGATGGATTGTCCCATAAACTTGCACCCGATTGCACAATAGCGGTATACAAAACAATAAAAGGCGTTGTTGGCAAAAGATTAGACAACCACTGTAATGCCAAAGGAAGCGATTCAAACGGCCAACTGTATCCAGTAATCAAGAAAATCGGATAAGTAGAAAAAGCCATCATCTGCAAACAAAGCAATTGCGATTTGAACAAAGAGCCAATAAACTGCGCCATTGGAATTAAAGTCACGATGAACAAAAGCAATAATAAGCTTAATTCAAATCCGCTGCCTCTCATGGGCAAATTGAGCAGTTTGTAATTTACATTTAAAAAGAAAAAACCATACGAAGAAAAAAGTATCAGATAAAACAATCCTTTTCCCCAAATACCATTAGAAATACCCGAACCGAGCCATTCTCTTAATCTAGAACGCTGACGCTCGCCTGCCACACTTTCGCACAAACCAATTAATAAAGTTTGCTGCAAAATTAAGGCTAGCAATCCTGGCAATAAAAATGCACCATAACTCGATCTTTCATTAAATAAAGGGCGATAATCTAAATTTACAGGCATCACATTTTCCATCGCAATGGTAGTGCTCATACCTTCTTTTTTCTGATAATACTGAAGCCGCACTCCTGCTCCAATTGTCAGACATATCTGCTGTACATTTAATAACAAATCACTTGATGGAAGAAATCTTGCCGCGTTTATAGCCAATACTACATTGCTTTGTTTTAAACTCAGTAAATTGGCTTCTGTTCCTTCTGGAATATAAAAATAGCCTTGGCAATTGCCTTGATACATCTGCTCTTTTGCCTGTTCCAAATTCGAAAAATGAATCAATTCTACTATCGGAGAATCATCTATATTTTGCTGGAGCAAACGTGATAGTCTTGAGCCATCATCATCAACAACAGCCAATTTTACATCAAATTCTTCTTTATTGATATAAATACTTCCGTAAAAGAATGCATAAAGCAATGGAGCAATAAGAAGCGTAAGCAGCAAACTATGATCCTTTACAACTTGCGAAGCTTCCCTTAAAAAGAGATCAATCAGCGATTGTTGCGGTTTCTTTTTCATCTTTAATTGAATTAAATTGACGTTTAAACAACAACATCGCCGTCGGATACATTACGGCACAAAACAACAAGAGTTTCGCTACTTCTCCTTGAGCATATTTCAAAGGCAAATTCATATAATACACCTTAAAAAAACCGTCTAAAAAAGCGGTATAAGGCATAATAAGTGCATAATACTGATCGTACCAAGGCATCGCCCATCTCGGAAAAGTAAATCCGCTGAAAACAAAAGCGGGCGAAGTATAGAAAAGCGCAACATCTCCCGAAAGCATCACATCTTTAAACAAAGCCGATATAAACATTCCGATGCCAATACACGCTAGAGAAAGCATGGTATATAGTATAAAAAACTTTCCTGTAGCCACAGGAATGCCAATATCAAAAAAAGGAAAAATAATCCCTGTAATAATGATAAAATTAATCCAGCTAATGGCAAGATGAGCTATTGTTTTTCCAATAATTACAGCAATAACAGAGCCTTTTGATGAATCGAATAATTCGTTCATCGTCCCAGTAACCCATTCATAATTTAAAGCCAGCATAGAGCTGATAATCAAAATCATCTGCATTCCGACCGTTATTAAACCCGGAACCAAATATTCCTGATAATTGTAAGTTGGATTATAAAGCTGATAAGTTCTCAGACTAATCGGATTTGCAATCGCCATCGCCTGATCAGATTTCATTCCTGTTTTTACCAATTTCTGCAAAATTACGCCTGTGCTTCCTGTGATTACCACTTCGGCAACAGCCTTATAAACTAACTTCGCAGGAACAAGCGCAGCGGCATTGGTATACAAAGTCACATTGCTCGGATGGCGGCTGTAGATATTCTTCTGAAGATTGGCAGGAAAATGTACGGCACCTAGTATTTTTCCTTCTTGAATCAGTTTTTTAACTTCGGCTTCGCTGCTTACTCTTCTAGTAATCTGTAAGGTTTCTTTTTGTTCTAACAAAAAAATCAATTCTCGGCTTATGGCACTTTGATCTTCATCCCAAATTGCAAATGCTAAATTCTTAGCGTCTTGTTTCTGGTAAATAAAAGCATAGAAGAAAAACAAGGCCACAGGAACTACAAGCATTACCAAATAAAATACCTTTAGACTTAGAATGCGCTTCCATTCTCTAATAATTATATTTATCATCAAAATCATTGAGGAAGAATTAAAGAAGCAGTCATACCAGAACGAAGCCCTTTAATTTGTGCAAGGTTTTCGGGTTTTACTTCTATTGTAAAAGTTCTAAGTTCAAATTCTCCTTTATCTTTTGATGGGACCCAATTGGCAAATTCTAATGTAGGCGCAATAGAATGCACAACGGCATCAAAGGTTTCAGGTTCGCAACCTGGAACTTTAACCGCTGTCTTGCTCCCAACTTTAAGCAGATTTGATTTATCCTGTCTGATATTAAACTTAATTATAGTAGAGTTTTTCTTCTCTATGGTCATAATCGGATATCCTATAGAAATAATTTCTCCCTGATGTGTAACCAAATTCGAAATTACGCCATCTGCTGGCGCATAAACTCTAGTATTATCTCCAAGCGCTTTGGTTAATTCATACGCTTGTTCTGCTTGTTTTACGATAGCATTTGCAGTTTTTAGCAATTCGGGTCTTGTGCCATTTTTCAGCATTTGTAAATTTAACTGAGCGGTTTCCATTTCCTTTTTCGCGGCTTGAAACTTAAAATAGAAAACATCTTTTTCCTGTCCCGATATTACATCTTCATTATATAATCGTTCCATGCGATCATAAGTCGTGCTAAACAATTTATATTGCTCCTGACTGATTTGATACAATTTAGAAGTCGCTTCTATCAACTCTGGTCTTGCTCCTTGTGTAAGCAGTTCCTGCTGTCCTTTTGCCGCATCAATTGCCGATAATGCCTGCGCTTTTATGGCGTTTATTTCGTTAGATCGAAGTACAGCCAGCAATTGTCCTGTTTTTACAGTATCGCCCTGTTTTACAAGTAACGAATCTAATCTGCCTGGGAATTCGGCCGCAACGTCTACACTTGTTGCATCAACCATTCCTATAAAATTATCGTCTTCTTTGTTATTGTCTTTTAAGAAAAAAATCAGTCCTGCTATTACTACAAAGATTGGAATGATCAGCGCCCAGTAGTTTTTAAATATATCTTTCATCTATTTAATAAATTGCGTTATTTGACTTGGATTTCCTAAACTATTAAAATATTCAGCTAATGCCAGATAGTACCCTAAAACAGCGGTATAATACCCTTTTTCTATCTCTGTTTCTACCAACAAAGCATCATTAACGTCTTTTGGCGATGATAGCTGATTATTCATTCTTTTGGTAATTAAACTGCTGGTTGTATTAGCTTCTTTTCTCGCCGCATCCATAGCCATAACATCATTTTGCAGCGAACTCATTTTATTCTTTGCGACTCTCGACTGTACCTGAAGCATTAAACTAGAATTCTCCTCTCCTAACTTGGCTTCTTCTATTAATTGTTTTGCAGCTAAAGTCTTTTTGCTAGTCTGTCCGTTATACAAAGTCCATTGCAACTCCAGTCCTACAAACCAATCTGGAATCGAAACTGGTAAATCTTTCTGGTACAAATTGTAATTTCCAATAGCAAAAACATTCGGCAAAGCCAATGATTTGCTGATTTTTTCAGCAGTCTCTGCATAAGAGATTTTATTGCTTGCAATTCTATAAACCGGATTGGTAAGCCAATAATCTTTCATAGGTTTCTCTAGATTGATTTCGGCATATCTTAAAGTATCTGAAATCACTATTGTGGTGTCAAGATCAACTCCCATAAGCTTATTCAATTCAAGATGAGCATTTTGTTTATCCATCTTAATATTGTTATACTGACTCTGCGCCTGAATTAAAACCACATTCGTCCAGTTTTGTTGGTACGGAGGCAATATTTTATTTTTGACAAGTTCTTGGGCGTAATTTTTATTTTTGTCTAAAGCACTTACAATCTGTTCTTGTTTTTTAATTAAAGAGTTGAGGTATAATATTCTGAGGTATTGCACAGCAATTAAAAAATCAACTTCTTTACCTGCTATCTCAACACCAATTCCTGCTGAATTGGCTACTGATTGAGCTAAATCTATGCTCGAATTTATTTTGTTTCCAAGAAAAATAGGCTGACGAACTCCCACTCCTGCAATAAAATAAGACTGCTTGCTTAAACTAGGATTATAATCTGGATAAATACCGCCAATAACCGTTTTTGAGGCATTGTATATGCGGTCCTGCGCTGCCTGCGATAAGTTATTTCCCGTAATTTCATGATAAATTTCGTTTGCCGTATTCACACTTTGCTGTGATGAACCTTCAACAACTCCGTCTTTAACGGTCTGCAGATTTATCGTAAGCGGATTACTCAAATAAGAATAACTCGATAAAAGATCTACCTTAGGAAGATAACCTTTCTTTTCGGCCTGAAGATTATATTCGCCTGTCTTTAATGCAGATTTTGCTTGTTTTATGGTAATATTATTTTGCTGTGCTATAGAAAAACATTCTTCCAGAGAAGTGGTCTGCGCTTTTGTTTCCAGACCGAACAAAAAGCAAAACAAGATAAATGGCTTTAGAAAATTTAGTTTTATGTGCATCTATATAATATTCTTATAAATTGAAATTACTTTTAACTAGCGACTTCTTTGCTGTCTAATTAAAAACAGCAGGATAAAATAGAAATGAGATAAAAACTTATTATTCAGATAAATTCTGAAATTGTTTGAATGTATTTAAAATATACTGTTTACGAAAATTTGGGGTTCTTAACTTAAACAGCAAAAAAAGCATATAAACTGATATACCAATTAGTTAAAGATAAAGATTTTATTTTATAAGTGCTATTTTAATTTATGGAAAATATACTGCTTTTGGTTTTTATGAAAACTAGAAATATGAAACATTTTGATGTCGCTCCTCTGGAGCTTTTTGTCGCCTAAGATTTGAATCTTCTATAAATATTTTGCTCCACCAGAGCATTAAATCAATTGCCTCTAGCTTTAGCTAGAGGTTAGCAGGAATTTCAGCAGATAGGGCTTTAGCCAAATTTAAAATTCTCTATCAATATTTTGCTTCGCTGGCGCGTTTAAAGACAACTCTTTATAATTTTCACTTTTATAGCGCTCTTCTCCACTGGCACATTTCTTGGAAAAACATTCTTCATTATTAACTGATTTAAAACTATTTACCATGAAAATTACTTACTACGGGCATTCGTGTTTTTCGGTTTATGCCAACGGAAAACACCTTCTTTTTGATCCCTTTATTACACCAAACGAATTAGCCAAAGAGGTTGATGTTGATGCCATAAAAGCAGATTACATTTTTATTTCTCATGCGCATTATGATCATATTTTAGATGTTGAACGCATCGCAAAAAACACGGGAGCAAAAGTGCTTGGGAATTTTGAAATCTATAATTGGCTATTGAAAAACGGAATCGAAAATGCGCATCCTATCAACCCTGGCGGTAAATTTGATTTTGATTTTGGAACCGTAAAATGCGTGGTAGCTCAACATCCGAGCAGTTTTATCGATGGTTCTTATGGAGGAATTGCCTGTGGTTTTGTGCTAACAACTTCTGATGGCAATTTTTACTACAGTGGCGACACGGCTCTAACTTTAGATATGCAGCTTATTCCTAAATTTACAAAACTTGATTTTGCTGTTTTTCCTATTGGCGACGGTCTTACAATGGGAATCGAGGAAGCTATTGAAGCTTCAAAACTGGTCGGAGTAAACAAAATATTAGGCGTTCATTACGATACTTTCGGTTTTATTGTTATGGATCATCAAAAGGCTTTGGATTCATTTAAAAATGCTTCGCTCCAATTATTTCTTCCTAAAATAAACAGCACTATCGATATATAAATTGGAGATTTTCTTTGTTATATTTCGCTAAAAGACAGTTTTTAGCGAAATATCATCTGCAATTAATTTTGAGAAAAAAAAATCTGAAAACTTTTTACATAAAAAAAGGAATAGCTGCTGACACTATTCCTTTTGCATATAATCAAGTTCTGCTGATGAACTTAAATTATACGTATTCTACAAAATTGGTGATATACTGTGCTGTGAGTTCAGGATATTGATGTTGAGGTCCATGTCCTGTTGCAGAATATACAATCATCTGTGCGTTTGTCATTTGATTGATAATCGGATACCAGTTGTCAACCGCAAAACTAATATCATGATCGCCCGAAATTATTAATATAGGCGTTTTTATCTTCTTAAGCTGTTCCCTGAAATTAAGTGGATCTTCTCTAAAAGTATCCCCTCCGCCAAAATACAACTGAAAAACATCCATTGTCGAGGGAATCTTCTCTACCTCTATTCTTTTATGAATTCTATCATGTGAAGCTTTTGCGGCCAATCGGCTAGATTCTGATTTTGGTTCAAAAAACAAAACGATTTCATCATCAAAATCATTTAAAGGTTTTAGCGCGGCATCATAAAATACTTGTTCAATCGGAACCTCATTTTTCCCAGGCGGATTTGTTCCTACCAAAACAGCATGTGTCACTAGATTAGGATACAATAAAGTTGCCGTCTGCGCCACCAATCCACCATAAGACCATCCTAAAACAATAGCTGAATCTAGCTTTAAGAAATCCGCAAGATCTTTGACATCTTTGGCTACGACAGTAATATCTGGAGCGAGACTTCCTGTAGAAGAACCAATTCCAGAATAATCAAATACGATAACGTTGAATTTTTCTGCCATTTTTGCCACAAACAGCGGATCCCAAGTATCGAGCGTTCCTCTAAAACGGTTCACAAAAATTATTGCCTTTCCTTTTCCATACGAACGATAAGCAATGGTACGATCGTCCAATTCGGCGAAACTTGTTTCTGTGTCATAAATTTTTTCCATAATTATAATTTAAAGATTGAAACCATATTGTTTTTTTGAGGGAGACAAAGATTAAACCAAAACGCAGAACCTTTAAAATAAAGGATTTACAAGATTATTTTTTGTTTGGACTTATGATATTTCAAGAATCAAAACTTGTTTTTAACGATATATAATAATTCTACAAATATCTGTTTCAACAAAGCTTTTATAATCAATGCTTTACAAAAAAGGCACTTCTTTTGTTTTTCAATCTACGTGCCTTTTCTGAAATTAACCTAATAGCTTCGATATGATGTATTTATCTAATAAAAAAACCATTATGTTTATTACTGGAGCTTTTGTAAGTCATGCTTGCTGGAAAGAATGGATCGTTTTTTTTGAAAATAAAGGCTATAAAATAGTTGCTCCGCCCTGGCTACATAAAAATGAGTTTGCCGTTGATTTAAGACACCTCCATCCCAATTCAAAAATTGCCTCAATTCAATTAGCTGATTTACTGGATTATTATACCGAAATTATTGATAAACTTCCTGAAAAACCAATTTTAATCGGCCATTCTTATGGCGGTCTGTTAACACAGTTACTCATTCAGAAAGAACTTGGCTACGCAGGCATCTGCATCAATTCTATTCCGCCAAGCAATATATTTTATTGCAATTTTTCTCTCTGCAAAATAGTTTGGAACACTTCTGTCTTTTTTAGTTCTTCGAGCAAAACCTATTTGATGCCATTTAAAGTGTGGCAGCAGTTTTTTACCAACGAAATGACTTTTGAAGAACAGAAAGAAAGCTATGAAGCATTATTAATTCCAGAATCAAAATTAATTATGCGTGATATTTTTACTAAAACAGGGAAAATAGATTTTAAAAAGAAACACGATCCGCTTCTTTTTATTTCAGGTTCACAAGATGCTTTAATTCCCCCTTCTTTAAATTATTCCTACTTTAAAAAATACAAAAACCTGCATTCTATAACTTGTTACAAAGAATTTCAAGATTCAAATCATCTAAGTATAATTCAGGAAAACTGGGAAACTATTGCTGAATTTATAGCAAATTGGCTAACGAAAATTACTTAACATATTGCTAATCATTTTAAACACATAGCCCCGATAACTATCGGGGATAGTTTAAGTAAACTTAAAAAAGGCGTTTCACTAATCTAAATGCACATAGCAAACTATGTGAAAGAAATATGTTTCTCTTTGCCATCTTTTTACACATCAAAATATAAAATCTATGTTTCTATGTGTTTATTTTTTGAGATAAGGTTTAAATAATCCCTTTCTTAATTTCTAGCTTTTTAATTTTAGAATTCAAGGTAGAAGGATGAATATCTAAAATTTCGGCCGCGCCTCCAGCTCCAGAAATCTTTCCGTTGCATTTTTTAAGAATGTAAAGAATATAATCTCTTTCGTTTTCTAATATCGTTTTTATCGAAAATGATTCTGCTGGCTGTTCAGGATGCATTTTTGAAGACATCGAAAGCTCAATTTCTTTAATCGTATTTCCTTCTGTAAGCAAAATAGCACGCTGCATAACATGTTCCAGTTCACGTATATTTCCTGGCCAATTATAATTCATAATCTGCTGCAAAGCGGCATCAGAAAGAATTGGCGCTTTTCTGCCCATTTTATCACTGTAAACCCCAATAAAATGATTGGCTAAATCGGGAATGTCTTCTTTTCTCTTTTTTAATGGCGGAACCATAATCGGAAAAACGTGCAGACGATAATACAAATCCATTCTAAACCTTCCTGCTGCCACTTCTTCTTCAAGATTTTTGTTGGTTGCCGCGATGATTCTAACATCAACTTTCATAGGAGAACTACCGCCGACGCGCTCAATTTCTCTTTCCTGCAAAACACGCAACAATTTTACCTGAAGTTCAAGAGACATCTCTCCTACTTCGTCCAGAAAAATAGTCCCGCCATCGGCCAATTCAAACTTACCGATACGTTTATCCAATGCCCCTGTAAAAGCCCCTTTTTCATGTCCAAAAAGAAGCGATTCTGCAAGATTTTCAGGAATTGCACCACAGTTGATAATAACCAGAGGCTTCTCTTTTCTTGGTGATAAAGCATGAATGCTTTGGGCGATTTTTTCTTTTCCTGTCCCACTTTCGCCAAGAACCAAAACCGAAGTATCTGAAGGCGCTACTTTTCGGATATAATTAAACACAGAGTTCATTTGGGAACTATTGCCAATAATGCCACCGAAATCTTCTTCGGTATTAACAGGTTTAGCGTTTTTTATTTCAATTTTTTTCTGTGGCAGATTTAAATCTTCTTTCGAATAGATTTTTGCTATAAACTGGCAGAAAATAGGTTCTAGCGAATTCAAAATGCGTAAATGCTCCGGAGAATACACATTCAGGTTACGACTGTAAAAAGTAAAATGATAGCGCTGGATTTCAGAAATCAAAAGTGGAAAAACCAAATACGATTTTATTCCAAAATTATGCGCAATCAAAGCTTTCATCGGAGCTTCCTGAAGATTGTTTATCAGTGTTTCCGCACTATAAATAATAGGTTCTTTATCTGTTTTAGATTTCTTGTAGGTTTCATTTATTTCTTTCTCAGACAATTCTGTTATCTGAGTAAGTTTCTGCAGGTTAATAATCTGATACTGATCTATATTTCTACGGACAATGCCGAGATTATCATAATGTGTCGTGGTTACAAAACCCGTTTCTAAATAATCAAAAGGAATAAAAGTCTGAACCGCTTTTGCAAAAGCCAATAAAGCTTCTTCTTTCTTTACATTTGAATTTATAATTTCTGAAATTGATTTCTGAAGCTGAAATTGCTGTCTCAACTGGCTTTCTAAACTATATTGCTGACGATAAAAAGCGATTTCAAGAGTTGTGAGAACATCTTGAGCTCTAAACGGTTTTACAATAAACCCGTATGGCTGTGTGGTTTTTGCTTCGTCTAAAACACTTTTGCTGGAATTGGCCGAAATAAATATAAATCCGACATGTTTTTCTTTAAGAATATGTGCTAATTCTATACCATCTCGCTTGCCTTTTAGCATGATATCCAAAAAAACAAGATCAGGCTTTTCAAGCTCAATCTGTTCTAAAGCCTGCTCTACCGATCTCGCAATTCCTGTAACTTCATAATTGGCTTTTTCAAGAATAAGCTGTAAATCGTGTGCTTCAATAAACTGATCTTCAACAATTAAAATTCGTTTTTTTAATGCTGAAATTGCAGCTTCATATCCGTTATCGGCAGACTTTTTCATAAGTGAGTAAATTTTGTCCTACATTACACTTAATTAATTGATACAAAAATAGTTAATTATCATAATTAAAATTAAGCATTTCCAAATTTAGCTAAATAAAAATCACATTTTACCATAATTTTCGTGTTATTTTGCAATCCAAACCAAATTGTTTCTCTTTATATTTGTTAATTAAACACTTACTAAAATTTAATTCTAAATAAATCCATGAAGCTACTGTACACTTTTTGTCTGCTTTTCTTTATAACCCTTAATTCTGAAGCGCAAAATCATCCCGCAACAGTAGGCTATGATTTAAAAAAGAAGCGTTTATTAATACAAACCTGCTCTTCTTATTTATACAATTCAAATCAAGGATCAATAGATGCAGACAGTGCTGTGGTTTTAGCCTGCAAAGCCTACAAATTGCCAGTTTCTTTAGCTTACAATGAAGGCTTTAATGATGGCTCTTATCTAATTGGAAATGATTTGATAGAAAAAGGAAATATTGAGGCTGTTAAAAAACTTTATCACAAATCAAAAGACGTCGATAGAGTAAAACTAGCTCTGCAATTGGGAATTTTTTATTTATTTAAACCTTTTACCAAACCAGATGACATTAAAAATGCAAATTTTTATATCACCGAAGCTGTAAAAATTAGTAATAAGCTAAAAATTCAAAAATGGCAACATCAGAGTTTAATGCTTTTGGGAAAGTTTTATTTCCAGATCAACAATTATCCTGAAAGCAAAAAATGCTTTTCGCAAGTAGTAAATGAGTGTCGAAAACAAAATGACAAAGCCGCGCTGGCTGATGCATTATTCTATCAGGCAACAAATCTACACGATTTAGATCCCGAGAAAGAAAAAACTCTAAAAGAAGCAGAAGCTTTATACAAAACCTTGGGCTTTGAAGAAAAAAGAATAATCACAAAAGCAAGGATATGCACCATCTATTTCTGGCACGGAAAAATAAATGATGCCAAGAAAATATTATATCAAAACACTGCAGATATGCGAAAAATTGGTTTCAGACAGCAGCAATACATTGAAACCACGATTGCTTATATCGAGGGCGTGCAATTCAATATGAAGAATGCTCTTTATTATGCTCTAAAAAGTGTTGAAACCATGGAATCTACAAAGGATTACACCTTTGCTGATATTTTTTATATGCGATTGGGAATAATTTATTTAAACATGGGGCATATTGACGATGCAATGAAGGCCGCTGAAAAAAGCATTAAATACGGACAAAACTCCTATAATAGCGGTAGCTGGTATAAAAGTTTTATAACAGCCACAGCAGCCTTATCGATGAAAGGAAAAAACAAAGAGGCTGTTGAATATATGAACTCAATAACCAGCAAATATCCGCCTCCAAACAAGTTTGATAATATGCTTATGAATTTTGGTTATGCCAATTGTTATTGGCGAATTAAAAATTATAGAACAGCAGAAAAGTATTTTATAAAAGCCGGAGAAGATGCCGATGGCTTAGATTCACAGCAAACATATCGAGATGTATGCAACACCTATTCCTCTATTGCGTTGTTTTTCGCAAATCGAAAAAACCTACAGAAAACAAAACTGTATATCGATAAGATTGAAGCTGCTTCAAAAAAATACAACCAGAAATATAATTCAGAAGCGCTTCAGATGTCTCTATATAAATTAGATTCTTTAAATGGCGATTTTAGATTGGCATTAGAGCATCATAAATTGTATAAAAAAATGAGCGATTCACTTTTGGATTATGCAAAAAACAAACAGATTGAAGAACTTAGAATACAATATGAAACAGAAAATAAAGAACAGAAAATCGAACTTTTAGACAACGAAACTAATTTACAGGAAACAGCCTTAAAAAAATCAAAATTATTAAATACAGTTTCCATTTCTAGTTTGGTTTTATTGGCCCTTTTAATTGTCTTACTGTACAATCGATATCGTTTAAAACAGAGAACTAATGCCGAACTTGAACTGAAAGAAAAGGAAATCAACCAGAAAAATATCAATCTGAGACATTTGCTTGATGAAAAAGAGTGGCTTTTGAAAGAAATTCATCATCGAGTAAAAAATAATCTTCAGACTGTAATTAGTCTACTTAATTCGCAATCGGCTTATTTGGAAAATGATATGGCATTGTCGGCTATTAAAAACAGTCAGCATCGTATTCATTCGATGTCCTTGATTCATCAGAAATTATATAATTCGGAGAATATTTCTACGATTAATATGCCGAATTATATCAAAGAATTGGTCGAATATTTAAAAGAATCTTTCTCTTTAGGACAGCGTGTTCGTTTTGAACTCAAAATCGAGCCATTAGAATTAGACGTTGCACAAGCAGTTCCTCTTGGACTTATTCTAAACGAATCCATTACCAATTCCATAAAATATGCTTTTCCAGACAATCGAACTGGAATGATTTACGTGACATTGCAAGCTACATCTGAAAACAAATATCTGCTGACTATTGCCGATAACGGAGTTGGTTTTGATGCGATTATCAGGGATAAGAAAATCAATTCATTTGGTTTGAGCCTTATAAAAGGTTTAAGTGATGACTTGGATGCGACTTTTTCTATGGAAAACAATAACGGAACGATTCTTAAAATTGAATTTTCAAAAGAGTTTCCAATCAATGACAAAAGAAGATAATTTTAAATTGCTTTATAGCGAAATCTCACTAATCTAAATTTATTTAGCGATATATAACACTTACAAATCAACAAGTTGCACTAAAAAACCTTATTACTAAACCATACTTTGGCGTGGCATATAAATTGTTTTTTTGAGGGAAGGTTAATTTTTTAAAAAATTCCAAAAGAGAAATTTTCAAAGAGATTCTAACATAAATCAAATAAAATCATGTCAAAATCAAAAACGATTGTGCTTATTCACGGAAATTTTGTCAATGACAAAACTTGGGCCGATTGGAAAAAGTACTATGAGCAGAAAGGCTATACTGTTTATGCTCCCGCAAATCCTGGACACGATGGAAATCCTGCCGATTTAAGAGCAAAAGTTCATCCAGATTTAACTAAAACCGGATTTATAGATATTGTCAATAATATCAGTAAATTAATAGACACTTTACCAGAAAAGCCTTTGATAATTGGACATTCGATGGCTGGTATGGCTACATTAAAATTGGTCGAATTGAGCAAAGCAGCGGCTGGAGTAAGTATTGATGGTGCGCCTCCAAAAAATGTGTTTCCACCATTTCAAACTTTAAAAACGGTAATTCCAGCTTTTGGCTTTTTCTCTTCGGCTAAATATTTTATGGGAAGTCGAAAATGGTACGATTATGCCTTTTTTAATACCATTCCTGAAGCACAAAAAAGTATTGCTTTTGAGAAATTTGCTGTACCAGAAAGTTATAAGGTAAGCCGCGAATTGGTTTTAAATTCATTTTCTAATATTGATTTCAAAAAACCGCATGAACCAATTCTATTTGTTGGCGGTGGCAGTGATCATATTTTTCCTCCTAGCTTAACAGAAACAATTGCCAGCAGATACAAAGAAAATGCAGGACGTGTAGATCTTAAAATATTTGATGGCAAAAGCCATTTTATTTGTGGAGAACCTGGCTGGGAAAGTGTAGCTGATTATATTTTAAATTGGTACGAAAACCTATAAAAAAATTGTAAATCGGAAGTCCTGTATCTTTATTGATAGAGGACTTTTTGTTTATACTATTCGTTTTTAATCTCTTCAATTCCATTTTTATAATTTGTTACTACGAAATCTGGAAAACGCTTTCTAAATTTTGAGTCATCAAAAATATTATCATGCTCATATCTTGGAAGCAGTTCTTGTAATTCTTTTGCTTGTTTATTGAAAAGTGATCCTATTTTAAATACAAACTTTGGCATAACAGAATATTTTAACTCTTTCCCATATATTTCAGAAGCCAGAGCAACAAACTCTTTATAATTAATATGGCTTTCATCAACAGGCAAATGCCAAGTTTGTCCAAAAGCATCTGGTGTATTGCCTATTAACGCTGTCGCACGACTTGCATCGGGAGTCCAAATTAGGCTTCGTTTTTTAGTGTCACTCAAAGGCACTTTGAGTTTTTTGTTTTCTTTAATAGCATTGAATAGTAAAGTATTGGTAATACTCTGCGTTTTGGCTGGGCCGTAAAATTCTGGTGCTCGGCAAATAACTGCTTCTAACCCACCTGATTTTATTTCGTTTAAAACCATCTCAGCCATTTCTTTTCTGACTTTTCCTTTTCTGCCAACAGGCTCAAAAACGGTTTCTTCAGTAAGAACTCTGCCGTCTTGCGGATACATATACGTATTATCGAAAAACACCAGTTTCGTTTTGTTGATTTTACAGGCTTCGATAACATTACTTAAAATGAGCAGAAATTGCTTTTCCCATAAATCAGAATCCATCGGAAGGCCTAAGGTAAAATATGCGATTTCAGAGCCTTTAACAGCTTCTATTGCTTTTTCTTTAATAGCTAAATCTGCTGAAAAAACAGTATCTGTATCATTTATTTTTTGTGCTTTGCGACTTACAAGTCGAATATCTGAAGTATAATTTCTTTTTAGTTCTCTCGCCAGTTCTTCGCCAATCTGCCCGTTTGCTCCTAATATTGTCTGCATATTATTTCGCTTATTTCTATTAATCAGTTATCCGTTTTGTGTTTTCTTATAAGCTTCTAAATTATGGAAAATTGTAACAATATCTCCAAAACTTTAGTTCGTTTATATTGTAATTATTGCTAATTTAGAACTTGCTATAAATCAGTTAATTTACTTCTAAATTACAACAAAAAACGATATGCAGATTTTGCCATCCGCCAGTTTAGCGCCTTTTATCAAGAATTACACTGTTGTGACAATTGAAAAAGATCTCAACAATGAAGTATTTTATCCTAGCGGATATGTCGATTTGATTGTAAATATTTCTGGTGGATTTGCAGCTACTATTATCAACGGCAAACAAAAAGACACTCCTGCAATAGAATTACTAGGGCATCTCACGCTTCCAACACGTCTTTCTGTAGCAAAAGGAACATCTGTACTTATAGCAAGAATTTATCCGCATGCCAGTGCATTGTTTTTTTCAGATCCATTATCAGAGTTTACCAATTATGCTACCGATATGTATGATGTAGCTTTGGGAGAAAACAGAGATTTGTATGATCAGATTATGGAAAAGGACGATTTATTGTCTAAAATAAGTGTTTTAGAAACGTATTTTCTTCAAAAATTAAAGAAGAATGAAACTCGTCTAAAGAAAGTTTCAATAGTGCAGCATCTAAGTCAGGAACTTTTTCGCAATCATCAGCAATTGGATTTACCTTTCCTTGCCCGCAATTCAGGCCTATCAGAAAGGTATATCCAAAAACTTTATCTGTCTAATATTGGCATCAGTCCTGCTGCATTTACTTCTGTAATCCGATTTAATAAAAGTCTGGATTTAGTGCTCAATACGACAGAATCATTGACTACTATAGCTTACGACAATGGCTATTATGATCAAGCTCATTTTATTAAAGAATTCAAGAAATTTACCGGCATTACACCATCGGCATCTAGAAATTCGATGCTAAAAAACGACACCGATTTACAGCAGGCCGTTAACATTGGTTTTTAGCCTTGTTTTGCAGGATGATTGCTGCTAAACATATCACGATGCATTTTCCAGCCGTCTTTGGTTTTCTTCCAGATTACAATTACTTTTCCGTCATCTAGTTTTTTGCCATTCATATCAGTCATTTCATAAAAACTCTCTTCTGTAACGGCTGTTTTTGCATCTCCATAAAGATGCTGAATTGTGAATACAACATGCACTTGAGGTCCGCCTCTAAAAAAGGAATCAATTTGTTTTGCTCCGCATTTTGGTTCTCCATTTGGCGGAAATAGACAAGCATCATCCGTATATCTTGCAACAATAGAACCGTCGTTCTTGTTAGTAAAATCGGAGAACGTTTTGTTGCTGGCTTCAATAACTTTTTTTACCTCTTTTAAAGCAGGATCTGTCGTTTGGGCATTACACCAAAAAGTAAGCATCATGAATGTGCTTAAAATGATTTTTGTTTTCATGGTTTATATATTTTTTTACAAAGGAAATTATTCAGATAAGGCAAAAATTGTAAAATAACGAACAACTTTTTCTAATTCCTTTTACCTTTGAATACAATTCAGTCTAAAAAATGAGCCTAAATCACATTGAAATACATCGGGATGAAATGAAAACCATTGGGATAGATATTATTCCGATTGGAGCATTTTCAGAGAAAGCGCAGGCGCCTCATCGTGATGACCATTATATGTTTATTGTGCTGACTCAGGGTATTTTTAAATTGGAACTTGATTTTAAACACATTACAATGTCCAATCATTGCGCTTATTATGTTGCGCCTGGACAAGTGCATTCTTACCTCAATCAAAACAATTGCAAAGGATGGTATATTTTTATGGATTCACTTTTGATTTCTGAGAAATATACTCAAATCTTAAATACGCATTTAAACAGCAGACAGGGAATACAGTTGACGTCTGATAATTTGATTTTTTCTGTTATTCCGATACTTGAAAATCTGCTAAAACAAAAAAGAGAATTCTTTCAAGATCAAACTGAATATTCGCTGGCTGATGCTTTTTTAGGATTTTTTATCGGAGCACTTATACAAGAAGATTCTGCTAAAGAACTTATTGGCGGACAAAAGTATCAGGCCGTAAATACATTTAAACAACTTGTGCAATCAAAATTTAAAGAATGCAAGCAGGTTAAAGATTATGCTGCTTTATTAAATATAACGCCATTGTATTTAAATGAAATTGTAAAACAAGTTACAGGTTTCACTGTAAGTTATTGGATACAGCAGACCATTGCATTGGAAGCCAAACGTTTATTGTATTATACAGAACTAGATATTAAACAAATCGCTTTTGAATTGGGTTATGAAGATCATGCTTATTTTTCGCGTTTTATGAAAAAAAATATCGGAATGACTGCATCTGAATTCAGATTAAAAAACCATGATTTGTCCAACGAAACCCTTGCTATAGACAACCATTAAAAGGTAGCGCAGGCATAATTTTGCCTTTGTAAAATTATTAATATACAAAGTAAAATTATGACAGAAAGTACCACTACAAACAGTACTCCAAAATTAAACTCTGAATCGAATACCAAACTTTTAATTCCTATTGTGATAACGGTTTTGGCAGTTTATACCACAATCGGCATTTCTCTAGGCATACTGCCAAAATTTATAAAACAAGAATTAGGATTTGGCAATCTTGCCGTTGGCTTAGTTATTGGTTTACAGGCATTGGCAACACTGCTCACACGCGCTTATGCAGGAAAGACAACTGATGTTTTAGGTTCAAAAATCAGTACAACACGAGGCATTTTGCTGGTTCTATTAGCGGGTGTTTTATATATGTGCGCTTGTTCTGCAGTTTCAATTCCTTTATTATCGCTTTCATTATTGCTATTGTCCAGAATCGTTCACGGAATAGCTGAAAGTTTTCTGGTAACAGGAATGCTAACTTGGGGAATTGGACTTTTAGGACAGCAGAATTCGGGTAAAGTAATGACTTGGAACGGAATCGCCATGTATGCCGGAATCGCAATTGGTGCACCTTTCAGCCTGTGGATTGTCCAATTTGGAAGTACGTTTGCCTTTTCTTCAATTCTAGTTCTGGCATTTATAAGCTGGACAGCTTCCAAAGGATTGCCAATAGTTCCTGTGCACAAAGGACATTTAAGAACTCCTTTTTATAAAGTAATCGGAAAAGTGTTTCCGCAAGGAATTGCACTCGCCTTCTCTTCTATTGCTTTTGCCTGCATTGCATCATTTATCGCTTTATTGTTCAGTCAGAAAAATTGGGATGGAGCTTCTCTTGGATTTCTTTTTTTTGGGGGTTCTTATATTTTGACCCGCGTGTTTTTCTCTTCTTATCCAGATCGTTTTGGCGGGTTTAAAGTCGCTATGATTTCCTTTTTGATTGAAATTGCTGGACAGTTATGCATAGGTTTATCCACTAACGGCTGGACAGCTATTTTAGGATGCGCTCTTACCGGAATTGGGTTTTCGCTTGTTTTTCCATCTTTAGGCGTATTGGCTATCCAGAAAATAACACCGCAAATGAGAGGAACAGCTTTAGGCGCTTATGCGGCATTTTTTGATCTTTCGTTAGGAATTGCGGGGCCAACGGCAGGTCTAATTGCGGGATGGTTCAGTTACCAATCCATCTACTTTTTTGGGGCATTTAGCTGTGTTATTGCTATTGCAAGTCTTCTTCAGTCGGAACGAAAAGAAATTCAGGCAATTGTAAACTAAAATATCAAAGTAATTATGGATAAACTAATACGAAATGTAGCACGTTCTATTTTTGTAGTAAAAGAAAAAACGTTCGTTACACCACATTATATCAGGATAACTTTTAAAATGTCTGACGAACAAGTAAATCTTTTTCAGAATATGCGTTCTGGAAGCAATAATAAAATTTATATTCCTTCTGAAACTGCCATGTATTGCGACGATTATGAAGAATCCATCTGGAACTCTGTCTTTTTTATGGCAATGCGAACCTATACTACACGAAACATTGATTTCATTAATAAAACTCTCCAAATCGATTTTGTCACGCATGGCGATAACGGACCTGCTTCTAAATGGGCAGAAAATGCTAAATCGGGAGATTTTCTTGGAATTGCGATGAAGGAAAGCCAAAAACCGCTTGTTCCTTCATCTGAAAATTATTTTATTGTTGGAGATAGTACGGCGATTCCGGTTATTTCAGCTATTTTAGAAACTTTGTCTTCGAATGTAAATGTTATGCTTTTGCTCGAAGTGAATTCTTATAGAGATGTATTGATTCTAAATACCAAAGCAAATCTCAATGTAAAATGGATCTATAATCCTTCACCATTTGACGGTAGTAAACTAGCTGAAGAATGTATCGATTTATTAGCTAAAGAAAACCAGCAATATGTATTTGCCGCAGCAGAATTTGAGACAATCAGGAAAATAAGAAAACATCTGAAAGAAGAGCTTCAATTGGAACGTGACTGTTTTCATGCTGTTTCATACTGGAAACGCGGAAGTTCTGAAGAAGAATCAAATCAGGAAAGACAAAAACAGCGAATGGAATAATGCAAAAGCCCTATATCTTAGTTGATACAGGGCTTTTTGACTCAAAAAAACTCATTCCGTAGGAATGTTTGATCGGTAGAATTTTTCATTCCGTAGGAATGTTTCATTGGTAGAAATTAAATTCGGATTATGAATTTACGTTCCGTAGAACGTTTGATTAGACATTATACATATTATTTCCGCAAAAACAGGTGTCCCTACGGGACACTATGCATAACGTTCCATTTTTTTTCTACCAATCAGATATTCCTACGGAATATTAAAATATCAAAAAAAACAATGCAACTCATTCCGTAGGAATGTTTGGTCGGTAGAATTTTTCATTCCGTAGGAATGTTTCATTGGTAGAAATTAAATTCGGATTATCAATTTGCGTTCCGTAGGAACGTTTGATTAAACGTTAAATATATTCTTTCGTCAAAACAGGTGTCCCTACAGGACACTATGCATAACGTTCCATTTTTTTTCTACCAACCAGATATTCCTACGGAATATTATTTGCAAGCAAATTTATTTCACATCAAACCATAATTTGGTTGTCAATAAATCTTTTCCTTGATCTGCAACAGCAGCTTGATAACTTGCTCCGTTAAGAGATTGTTCTGTACCAGGATAAAAAAGACGCGAAGGTATTTTTCCATCCAAAACAGTAGCTGGACCAGCTTTTAATACTGGATAATCCAATCTTCTCCATTCTGTAAAAGCATCAAGACCTTGACCGAAGAAAGCAATCCATTTTTGCGTACCGATTGATTTAGCATAGTTTGAAGCATCATATTTTACACTTGCCTGATTCAGATACGTTGAAATAGTTGTTGGATTGTTAACTCCAAACTGAATCAATGATGCTGTAATAGCATTTTTGTAATACTGCTCTGCATCTCCAGAAATATAACCTCTTGCTGCAGCTTCTGCCAAATTAAACAAAGTTTCAGAGTAAGAAGCAATTACCGCAGGTGAAGCCGATGTAAGGAAATAAGTTCCCGGTTTTGATGTTTTAGCAAAACCTTGGCTGTTAGCATCACTATTTGATAATCCGTTAGCTCCTCCAACATATTTGCCTACACTTGCATCTGATGGCAATTGAGCAAAAATCGGCAAACGCGGATCTGATAATGCATATAATTGATCCACCATAGTTTTTGAAATACGGAAATCATCACGAGTTTCAAACCAAGCCGAAGCAGGGTTTTGCTGTGGCGAACTAGTGTAAGTAAACTTAAATGTTTCGCTTTCGCTACTGATTACTCCCGCGGCATCAGTTGTTGCATCAATGGCTGCTTGTTTTGCTAATACTGGTTCTTTATCTGATATTCTTAATGCAATTCTCAATCGAAGCGAATTCACAAACTTCTTCCATTTTGCTATATCCCCTTTGTAAACCAAATCTCCAGTAACAGAACCATTTGCAGAGTTTAATAAAGATTGCGCTTGCTTCAAATCTTCAAGCAAACCTGTGTAAACTTCTTTCTGCGTGTTATACGCAGGCGTTACATTTTGACCTGCTTCTTTGTACGGAATGCTTCCGTAAGCATCTGTCAGCAATAAAAATGTCCATGAACGCAGCGATAAAGCAATTCCTTTATAATTAGAGTTAGCCTGTGCATCTGGAAATTTTATAATCGTATTCAAATCTGTAATCAGAGTCGCATACCCCTTATCCCACAATGAAGTGAAAGAAGCATTTGAAACATCGTAACGATCTGGTTCTGTATATTGAATTTTAGCCCAATGCTGTACAAAAAGCAACGTTGAGTTAAAGTTGTTCGCATCTCCCCAATACAAATCTGCTCCTTGTTTTAATGTACCAGTCAAAAGATAAGGCGCCAACGGAGTTTCAGTTGCATTTGGATTTTTATTTATATCGTCAAGAGTATCACTGCAAGAGCTCAGTGCCAATGCAAACAGTATTGTATATGATAGTTTTTTTAGCATGATTCCGAGTTTTTAAAATTTAACATTAAGGTTAAGGCTGTAGTTTCTGGTTGTTGGCAACGCTAAACTTTCTAATCCTTGTGCATTTCCTGTATTGAAAGCCGTTTCAGGGTCAATATTTGGTGCATCTTTGTAGATAAAGAATAAGTTACGACCAGCAGCAGTAACGCTTGCTCCTTCTAATCCTAGTTTTTTAACCAGCTTTTTATTAAAATTATAAGTAAGCTTGATTTCTCTCATTTTTACAAAAGTTGAACTGTAGATATACGCTTCGCTAATGTTGTATGACGCTTTATAATATTCCTGTGCACTAATCACTTTATTATTAGGCGTTCCGTCTGCAAATACACCTCCGAAAATCATTCCGTCATCATAAACTGTCACACCGCTTGGAGCAGCTCCGCCAGCTACCAGAGTTTTCGGATTAGCCGTATTGTTTCCTGGATAATAGTAGCTTAAACCACCATTTTCAGCACCACGCCCTGGAAGAGTTTGTGCCAGAACTCCTGTATAGTTTCCTGTTCTGTTTGTTCCAGAGAAAAGTTCGCCACCAACGCTAGCATCAACAAGGAATGAAAGTTCAAGATTTTTATAAGTCAAAGTATTTGTAAGACCTGCTAAATAATCTGGCGTATAGTGTCCTAAAACTCTCTTTGTAGGGTCTGCCTTTGGAAGACCGTTTGCTCCTACCACAATATTACCGCTAGCATCGCGCTCATACGCAGTTCCATAAAGTGCTCCATAAGCTTGTCCAACAGATGCCAATACATCTACACCTCCAGAAGAACCAATTGTATAGTTTTTAATATCTCCTGCGTAATCTAGAATTTCTACTTTACTCTTATTTTTTGAATAATTTAAAGCCACATTCCATTTGAAGTTTTCAGTTTGAACCGGATTTCCGTCCAATTGTACCTCAATACCTTGGTTGTTAATTTTACCCGCATTGATTAACTGCGAAGTATAACCGCTTGATGCTGTAGTTTTAATTTCTAAAATTTGGTCGAAACTATTTGTATTGTAATACGCTACATCAAAATGAAGTCTGTTTTTCCAGAAAGAAGCTTCAAGACCTACCTCTGTAGAACGAGTTGTTTCTGGTTTTAAGTTTTCATTTAATTTCTTTTGAGAAGAAGTCTGGATCGGATTTCCGTCAAAAGCAGTTTGGAAATTGTAAACCGTAGCCAATTGGTACGGATCTGCATCATTACCTACTTCAGACCACCCACCTCGAACTTTTAAGAAATCAAGTGTACTGCTCTTGATATTCAATGCATCTGTTAAGATTACACTTCCGTTAAAAGACGGATAGAAATAAGAACGGTTGCTGCTTGGCAATGTCGAAGACCAGTCATTACGCGCCGTAACGTTCAAGAAAGCATAGTTTCTAAATCCTACCTGAGCAGAAGCATAAGCACTGTAAACTCTCAATCTCGATAATGAATTTGATGAAGTCAACGGATCTCTAGAGTTTGTCAATGTGTACAAATCTGGAACCGCTAAACGTGGCGCTTTCTGATAGTTGTTGGCATCGCTATGGTTACGAATATTGAAACCTGCAAGTGCATCTAAACTGAAATCATCATTTAGCTGTTTTGTATATTGAAATATACCCTCAGTATTTTGCTCATTTACAGTGTAAGCATCTTCTGCATACGATCCGAAAGGAGTTCCGTTTGTACCATACTTGATAGTATATTTTCTTCGGTCATTATAATAATCAACCCCTGTACGGAATCTGAAGTTCAATCCTTCTGCCAATTTCGCATCTAAGTGAACATCTCCAATGATACGGTTACGCTGCTGGCTTGTTGTATTGTAATACGCATTCCAATACGGGTTGCTATAGTAACTGTTGTTCCAGTTAGTTGACCAGTCTTTATCCAATTCATTGATATCAACCTGACGTCCGAACCAAAGAAACTGAAGCATTACACCCGCAGCACGTCCACCAGATGGACCTCCTGGCAATTGTGGAGCATTTGTTACAATATAATTAGCATTGACCCCAACTTTTACATTTTCAGAAATCTGATAATTGGTATTAACTGTAAAATTTGTTTTGTTTATTTCACTATTAGGCACCGTTCCAAGCTGTTTTTGATTGTTTACACCTAAACGGAAATCTGATTTTTCGTTAGATTTTGCAATAGAAACACTATTGTCGTAAGTAAGTCCCGTGTTAAAGAAATCTTTCACATTATTCGGATGTGCTACAAAAGGCACAGCTTCTCCTTTAGAATAAAATTGCGGAATAAGACGCCCATCCATTCTTGGTCCCCAGCTTTCGTCAACTCCATCATTAACTCCTCCTCCTTTTCCATCTACGTAGCTAAATCTTCCGTTAGAACCTTGTCCGAAAGTATTTTGGAAAGAAGGTAAAGTAGCCACTTGAGAAACAGTTATACCCGTATTAAAAGTAACCCCATATCCTGATTTTTGTCCTTTTCCAGATTTTGTGGTAATAAGCACCACACCATGCGCAGCACGCGATCCGTAAAGAGCGGCAGCATTCGGACCTTTTAAAACTGTCAACGTCTCAATATCCTGCGGATTTAAATCGGCAATGGCGTTTCTAAAATCACGTGTAGCTCCACCATAGTTCAATTGTGAGTTATCTACAGGAACTCCATCTACCACAAAAAGCGGCTGATTGTTTCCTGCAATAGAAGTTTCTCCACGAATAATAATACGCGAAGATCCCATATCTCCTTGTGAATTGGTAATACGAACACCCGCCAATTTACCCGAAAGTCCATTCAAAAAGTTGGTTTCTTTTGTAGTTGCCAATTCTTTTCCTTTTAATGCCTGAGTTGTATATCCAAGAGATTTCTTTTCTTTAGAAATTCCAAGTGCCGTAACCACTACTTCAGATAACGCATTCTGTTCTTCAGTAAGACTAATAGTTATAGCGTTTTTATTTACTACAACTTCTTCTTTTTTATATCCTAAATAACTAATTAAAAGTGTATAAGGGAATTTTTGTCCTGTTTGGAAGAAGAATTTTCCATCTGTATCTGTGATAACACCGTGTGTAGTCCCTTTAATGGTTACCGAAGCTCCAATAACTGGCTCTTTTGTAATGGCATCGACCACTGTTCCTTCCAGTTTAGACTGAATTAAAGGTTTAGTATCTTGAGCTTTAACCCCTATGGAAATCAACAAAATACATAGCCAAGCATATCTTTTTAATTTTTTTTTCATTACTTTGTTTTAGTTTAATAAATAAGGCGAGCCTAGAACAGTTTTACACTATTCTTACTTTCCTATTAGAGATGACAATTTCTTTAAACTCCAACCATTTCTGCTGCAACAGAAATGGTTTTTCTTTTTATCTGCAGCACATTCGTTTTTTCATTTTTACTTTTTTTAGATTATTATTTTATTTGGCCTATACAATTTTTATCCTTGTTCAGGATAGTGTTATTAAAAATCTATAATGAATTTAAAAAGAGGAATTTTAACCGTAGTGATGCATAAGTTGCAAATGTCCTATGCTTTTATATTTCAGAAAATGAAATGATAAGGTTTTAATCTCTGTATTTCTAACTAATTTTTAAACTCTACTAATTTGATAGAACAAAAGTATGTTAAAATTTTTAGTTCCCAAATTTTAATTAAACTTTTTGCAAAAAAAATGTTAATCAATTTAAATAGAAAACCTTAAACAATTAAAAATAAAATAGTTAGATAATATTAGATTTTTTATCATTTTATAAGAATTGTACTAAAAGCTGAATATTTCCCAACGATTTTAGTTCAAGCATATAAATCAAATAGGATAACTTTAATCTGCATAAATCTGATGAAATCTGCGAGAGATATTTTAATACAATTGATGGAAATAGACAAAAATAGTAGAGCTTTATCTATTGCCCCTAGTTTCAAGTAGGGGATTTTTTGAAGGATTGCCTGTTTATGGCTTTAGCCAAAATCGCTTTTCTTTGCATTTCTCTGATTGAAACCAAAGGGTATGTTTTAAACTTTGAGAAATTTGGCTAAAGCCATTTCAGGCTAATTTTATCTACCTCCATCTAAAGATGGAGGCAAATTAATTTTTTATAAAAAAAAGCTCCAAGATCATATGACCTTGGAGCTTCTATATTTAATTATTGAAATATTACAATTCGTTGAACTCGTGCAAAGATTTCAATGTAGTTTCATAAAACAAGATGGCTGCGATAAGATTTCCTTTATCAGAATACGGCATCATTTTTCTTTGAAAATCTACTGTAGTATCTAAGAAAACAGTTGTTCCCTCTGCTTGTCCATCTAAGATTTTTTTATTCTCGCCAGTGTCTGGAATACCTAAATCTGCCATTGTTACACCAGGTTTAGTAACCAAAGCAATGTAAGGAAGTGTTTTTACTAGAACTTTAATACGCTCAATGTACAATTCTAGAAGTTCTCCTTTTTGCATACCACTTAATTCTTTTTGATCATGGTATTTACGAATTAAAGCTGTTGTACTAATGATACTTCTTGGTGCATTTTTTGCCTGTGCAGAAACGGCAGCAGTCGTCAAGAAGAAAAGGACACATAATAAAATAATCTTGCTCTTCATTTTCTTAATAGATTTGGTTCTTGAATAAAAACAAAAATATATAAATTATGTTAAATTGCAACTTTTATAATTTCTTTTTCACAATAAAATTATAATTGTTACGTTGCGATAAGGAAAAGATTACTCTAAAGGCAGCATTTTAGGCTATTTCAGCACATTTTACCAAAAGTTAATTTTACTGTTTTATGACTTAATTATTCTGAAACGGCTCGGATATTTAATCCACAAGCTCTTTTTGTTTCCATAATAATCCATAAATTCTCCACATACAAAAACGGCATGCACTTTTGACCAGGCCACCACACCGCAATAATCTGTTCCTGATTCTTTTTTAAGCTTTTGAATTTGTTTTCCTAAAGCAAATCCTAGGTATTTGTAGATAGTTGGCGTATAAACTGTACCGTCTTCTAAATCCTCCAATGCTTTATCAAAAGTAGATTCTTTATCAATTATCTGCTTGTACTTTGCCATAACTGCATAAGTCAATTCTGCATAATCGGTAATTTTCTCACTGTCGCAATTGTCTTTAATATAAACAAAACCCGCTGATTGTTTTGCCTTATTTATTTCACTGCTATTCAAATTGAATGAAGCATTGTTTTTTAAAGTAATTCTATATAAATCGTCATTTAGCTTTTCGCTTACAAAAAGATTATCTAATCCGTAAACATTTAAGGAAGCTTTGATAAAAGCAATAGATGAACAATTGGTGCGTTCTCCCTGCTTAAAACTCTCGAATATTTTATCAGAGCTCAATTGCGAATAAGAACTTGAACAGACAAACATTAAAAGAAAAAAAACTGAAGTAACCGATTTCATGCCTTGTATTATATATTGTTTCCCAATTACTATTTGAGAGATTGTAATAGATTTTTACAAATCTATAAAAATCAAGTCATATTTTTTACTTCTTCACCTTTATCTCTTGAAAAAAGTCATTATAAAAGTATAAAATGAATTTTCAACGAAGAAAGCAGCACAAAAAAACGCCTCAAATAAACTTGAGACGTTCTCACATTATTTTTTTCTTCATTATTCAATTTATCATCGAGTTCAGGTTCTTGTCCTTTGAACTTTTTGGCATCAACATCATAATTTTTTATTATTTGTCAAAACTTCATATCCTATAAAACACTGGAAGTCATACCTTATAAAGATTAACGTTTTATTCTGACATCATTTAGTTATTTTTACACCTTTAAAACAAGCTACAACAGAATATGTGGACTATATGCCATGAATGCCAAGGACAGGGCAAAATAAATCGCGGACTCAGTAAAAAAGCGCAACGCCTTTATAAAACGGAATTGGCGGCATATGAGAATAAGCAGAGTAACATTGCTCCGATACGTCCGAAGGCGCATCTGCATTTGTGCACAAATTGTTCAGGATCTGGATTAATTCAATCTGAAAAGTATCTTGAACCCGATCTCACAAAACCGCATGTTGCCATTATTGGTGCAGGTATAGGCGGTGTCGCATTAGCGGTAGCCTGTTTACACCGCGGAATTCCTTTTACAATTTATGAAAGAGACAGCGACTTTGATGCAAGATCTCAAGGCTACGGACTTACTTTACAGCAAGCCAGTAAAGCCATGAAAGGTTTAGGAATTACTTCTTTAGACGGCGTAATTTCGACAAAACATATTGTACACAATACTGAGGGAAAAATATTAGGCGAATGGGGAACGAGAAAATGGCTGGAAACCGCCATTAAATCACCCACAAAACGTACCAACATACATATCGCAAGACAATCGCTTCGATTAGCTTTATTAGAACAGCTTGGAGGAAACAATGCTGTACAATGGGGACATCAATTAGTAAATCTAAGAGAATCTGAAGACGGTGTAGAACTAGACTTTCAGACAACCGGAGAAATAAAAACAGTAAAAGCCGATCTTGTTGTAGGTGCAGATGGCATTCGCAGTGCTGTTAGAAGACTCATAATTGGCGAGGAAACTACACCACTACGTTACTTAGATTGCATTGTAATATTAGGAATTTGTCCTTTAAGTTCTCTAGAAGGACTTGAAAGCGAATTACTAGATAGTGAAACAATATTTCAGACTGCCAACGGGAATGAACGTATTTATGTAATGCCCTATACAGCAGATTCTGTGATGTGGCAGCTTAGTTTTCCGATGTCTGAAAAAGAAGCCAAAGAATTGAGTGCAAAAGGGCCACAAGCCTTGAAAGAAGAAGCTTGCCGAAGAACGCAATGGCACACTCCTATTCCTCAGATTTTGGCAGCAACGCAAGAAAATTTAATTTCTGGATATCCAGTTTACGACCGCGAATTATTAAGTTCAGCATTATTAGAAAAGAATCAAAATATCACTTTAATTGGCGATGCAGCACATCCGATGAGTCCGTTTAAGGGACAAGGTGCTAATCAAGCTTTATTAGATGCTTTAAAATTGGCCAGAAAAATTTCGAAAGGCTGTAACGCAAAGTCAAAATGGAAAGAAAGAGGATTGAGAGAATGTGTGTTAAACGAATTTGAAACTGAAATGCTCGAACGCAGTGCTGCAAAAGTACAAGGTTCTGCAGATGCCGCACAGTTCTTACATTCTGAAATTATACTTCAAGAAGGCGATGAACCCCGAGGAAGATGCCTTAAGAGAAAGAAAGATTAAAGATTAAAGATGAGAGACTATACAAAAAATGCTAAACAATATGTTTAGCATTTTTTGTATAACGTTATTTTTCAATCTAATACATGCAAATTAAACAATAATTTAATATTATTTTATAATTAATTTTCATTGGTTATTTCTACTTTTATAATCTCATATACAAACAATTACAAATAATCACGTCATGAAAAATTTACAAATAAATTTCAGTCCAAACAATGAAACCTGCACTGACCGAACTTTGGTTTGTAATGGTGACAATAACGAATTAATATTCCGTAAAACTTATGTAGGAGATTGGGGAGATTGGGACGAAAAACCAGATGATGTTATAGAAGACAAGCCTCTTTATCTGGATCAAAATACAAGTTTTACAAGTGCAGTTTAATTCTGCGATATTAAACCTTACAATTGTACAGTTCTATCATATTATGCTAGAACACTAATTGTATTGCTTAAATTTTCTTTGTTTATAAAATCTAAAATAAATTCTTTTACTTCATTGCTTGCTTCTGTTTTGGTTGCAAACGAATTAATGTAAAATTCATCGTCCTTATCGCTAATATGGATAATTTCTGTGTAGCCTTTGGTAATTAAACTGCCTTTTAACTTAATTACGTTTACCTGCTGCTTCCCGTCAAGTTCTTTGCGAACCTGTAATTTTATAGCTCTTTCCATATTCAAATACTTTTAAATAATTAACTATCATTCAGTTACTAAATTTAAAACATTTAATCTATCGAAATCAGATTTTAACACAATCAGCAACGTATTATTTATCAACATATTATAAACATTTCTTCTTTTTTATAAAAGAAATGCCAAATGCCAGTAAAATCAAGTCTTTCGAGATTAGTTTCCTGTAAATTCTTTGTCGCTCAGGGTTTTCATAAATGCAAGAAGATTCTCTTTTTCTTGTTCGGTAAGCGGAATTCTATTGCCATTATTCTTAAAAATAGGATCTAGATTTTCTGCTTCCAAAACACCATTATCAAAATAATCCAAAACAGATTTTAGAGTCTCGAACTGACCAAAACTACCGTAAGGGGCTGTATATTCAACGTTACGCAGACTAGGAACCCTAAAACTCATAAAATCAGACGAAATTCCTGTTACTCTTCCTCTTCCCGCCTCGTTAGAATCTGTGTTTAAAGGAAAACCAATATTTCTAAAACTCTGGTCTGTAAACAATTCTGTACTATGACAGCTGGCGCATTTCTGCTGAAACGTTGCGTAACCCGCCGCTTCACTTTCTGTAAAAGACTGACCTTCTTTTCGTTTCACTTTATCGTATTTGCTGTTAGCAGAAATTAATGTGTATTCAAACTGAGCAATACTTTTATAAATCCTGTCAGCAGTAATTTCTTGATCTCCAAAAGCTTTTTTGAATAAGTCTTTATAAGATGCATCGTCTTTAATTTTTCCGATCACTTCCAGAATCGAAGAATCCATTTCTTCGTGGGTAATAATTGGTACTAAAGGTTGTGTTTCCAACTGCAGCCTGCTTCCATCCCAATTAAAGAACTTTAGAAACATTAAATTCTGAAGCGGTGGCGCATTTCTAAGTCCAACTCTTCCTTCAATGCCAATTGCTCGTGCATTATGATCTGCAAAAGCATTTCCTTGAATATGACAGCTTGAACACGAAATCGTATTGTCTGCGCTAAATCTTTTGTCAGAGAAAAGTTTTTCGCCCAATTCAACGCCATATTTTGTAGGCTTGTTCAAACTCACATAACTGTTTACTTCTGGAAAATCAGTCGGAATATGCAATGAAAGCTCAGGATTATCAAAATAAGTTTCATCAGAATCGCTACTGCTGCAAGAAGCGAAAAAGATTATGATTATAATGAAACTGACTATTTTTTTCATTTTAATGAATTTTAAAATAGAGCCGTCTTTTAATTTCAGACGGCTCATATAATTTAAATCAATAGATTAGATTTAGTTTTTCAATAGCCCCTAGTTTTAACTAGGGGATTTTAAAAATGTAAACGAACTAGGCTTTAGCCAAATTAACGGGTTTAGGCTAAAGCCCTAATTTTGCTAAATTTATTCACCTCCATCTAAAGATGGAGGCAATTAATTTTGTACATCAAAGCTTAGTTTAGTTTTCTACGCTAGTTACAGAAAACATTCCTGAAATATCATTTGTTCCGTTTCCTCCCAGATTGTCCACAAATTTTACCATTTGTGCAGCAGTATGCACATTTGGAGTGGCATTATCACCCATTCCTGTTCCTGTTGATAATGTAATTGTATTGATTTTTCCACTCAATAGCTTATCAAAATCAGCTTTAATTTTGATTTTCGGAGCTTTATTTCCAACTACAGCATTTGTAGTAAGACTTAATGTAACATCTCTATAGGCATTTACACCTTGAGTATAAGCACCTTCTGTTCCAGCAATAGTACTTCCGGTATGAATAGACATTACTTTATTATCTGCATCATAAAATCCTTCTACTTTTGTAAAGCGGTATCCTGTTCCCCACTCCCACATCATTGCTGTATCATTAGCTCCAGCAGCTGCATAAAATTTAGGAAATCTTGTTTGGTCTAATGTATTTTGTTCTGTTTTGATTCCTAAACCAAATTTAATCTGCTTGTACGTCGCAGATGGCACATTACTCAAAACATAACTTAAAGAAGCTGTTTTTGCTTGGTCGATTACTGTCGCACCTTTATCCAAATCATTTACATTGTAAGGCACTTCGCTTCCATCATCTTTTATTAGACGAATGTTACTGATTACATATTTTACCTCAGAGAAATGGTGAATTTGTCCTACTGCAGAAGTGTTTGACGTTGCAGAAGCCGAAGTCGCATCTCCTAAAACAATTGTTTTGTCTTTAAATGTATTATTGAATTCCAATGTTAGATTGTTTGCTGCGGGACTATTATCATCATTTGAACATGATGCAAATGTTAGTGCTGCTGCCAATAATAAAAAGTATTTTTTTAAAGTTTCCATATTGTGATTTTAATTTATTGTGTTTTATTTTATTTTAAACTATTGAGTTAATTATTCTAGCACATAGAAACATAGTTAGCTTAACTTTAAAAAAGGCGTTTCACTAATTTAAATTCACATAGCAAACTATGTGTTAGAAACTAGTTTCTTTCAATTCTTCCTTTTCAGCATCAATCCCGATAGCAATCGGGACTATGTCTCTATGTGTTTAAATTTAATTTTGATGTTTTGCTAATTAGAAATTCAATTTTAAAGACGTGAAAATATTGCGTCCCATTCTTGGGATATTTCCCCAATCGGCATACGTGCTGTAATATTCGTTTAATACATTCTCTGCGCCAATCTGTATCGTGCTTCTCACTTTATTGATTGTAAAAGAATAATTGGCAGAAATATTCCAAATGGCATAAGCAGCCGTTAAATCTTCTCCATATTCTGGACTGTAATTAATCTGCTCAAAATCGCCATTTACAGAAGTCTGGATTCCGAAATTTTTATACATATAATGCAATGAAGTCACATAACTCAAGGGACGAATAAATGGCAGATTTCCTCCTTTATTATCCATTCCACGAGCATAAGTAAGCGTTCCTTTCCAGTGCAAGTGTTCCAAAATATCATAGCTCACATTGGCAGATATGTTTAAAAGTGTAGCATAATCTAGAGAAGTATATCCTTTTACACCAACCGACTGATAATTCATTGGGCTACCTAAACTCAAGATTTTACCAATTATATAATTATCAATGTAGAAGTAATTAATTTTCCCTTGAATGCTTAATCTTTCGTTTTTAAAACCTGCGCTTGCATTTCCTTCATACGAAATTTCATTTTTCAGATTCGGATCTCCGATGTAATCATAACGGTCAAAACTATTGTAAATGTAATATCCGTAACCTTCAGAAACAGAAGGCGCTCTATGACCGTAGCCTGTTCCTACAGAGAAATTAAACTGGTCAACATTTAACTGATAACTGGCATTTAAACTTGGCAGAAATCTCGTTTTTTCCTGAGGTGCGCCAGGGTGAAAAATCCAGTTGAATTCTATATATTTAGAATAATTGTAATTCACTCCTAAAGAACCTCCCAAATTCACGGTGCTTTTTTCCGAAAGTTCCCAAGAATTATTCATAGAAAGTCCAGCAAAACGAGTCGTCACCCAAGGCCAACTATACGCAAACATTGTTCTTTTGCTTCTGTCTTGCGGATACATGCGCATTTCTGCAATCGATAAATTATCGTAAGCATTCAACTGAATTTCAGACGAATAATTATTCTTTTTCAAATTGGCTTTAGAAACCAATCCGTAAGTCGTGCTCCAGCCCGGCATATCCATGTGAACTAAATTTTCTGGTCGCGTTGTATCATCCATATAATGCTCAATGGCATTAAAATATATTTTTGTATCTACTACTCTAACCAATCCTTCTTCAAACAATTGTTTATAAGAAGCCGAAGTAATCAGTGCGCGCGAAAGCCATAAATCCATTGGCAAAGCGGGATAACCTACATCTTTTGCCACATCAAAAATCGCGTCTAATCGTAATGATGATAAATCGCTTGTTTTATACGCCAATCCCAATGAAGTGTTGAATTTATTATATTGCGAATGCTTCACTTCATTGTTATTTCCGTCATAGTAATTATCGGCAGTTCGGTACGAAATGCTTCCGTCTGCCACAAACTTAGTTCCCGAATAAGAGATATTTCCTAAATTGAAAAACTGCTTATTATTAAACTCAAATCCTGTCTGATACGCTCCATTCCATTTCTTTTGAAGACCAAACGGCGTGCTTTTTCTTTTTAAATCGATACTTCCCGCGATGGTTGAACCATGCAGACTTCCCTCCTGTCCCGATTTAATATCAATTGCCGCAAGATTATTACTTTCTACATAAGACGTAATCGGATCCATTTTATCGGTACAAGCGCCAAAAACATGCATTCCGTCAATGGTAACTGTAGAACGTTCTGTGCTCATGTTGTTCAACAAAGGTTCCCACGCATAAGCTCCACGTTTTATAAAACTGATATTCTCCGATGATGACAAAAATTCATCAACAGAAACGGCCATTTTCATTTCTGTCTCAATTTTCTTTTTCGTCCTATTTTTTACTGTTACTTCTCCTAAGTTTTTGATGCTGTCGTGATGTGCATGCTGATTTTGAGCTGTTACTGACAATCCCAAAAAAAGCAGCATTATAATATATTTCATGTTATTAGAATAAAGTATCAATATATAGTTCGCTTTTCACGCCTTCTACTCCAGGCGTATGATCAGTTGGAACTACGGTTCCTTTTACGATTAATCCGTTCTGATTCATCATAATTAAATTCAAGGTCCAGTTTCCTGTCATTGTGTAATTAACTACACCGTGATATAAACCATCATTTTCCTGCACCAAATCCTTGTTATTTGGCGAAGAATGATTTCCCATAGAAGGTTCAGGCATTCTAGGATCTAACTTTAAAGTATAACCCACTACTTTTGAATACGAAAATTGAGTTGGATCTGGAAAAGTTCCAGCAGGCGTTGTTGGTTTGTTGTATTTGTAAACTCCAGCCACAAGCGGATTTTTTGAAACAGTAGGTTTTTGAGGCGAAACGAGCGCGATTACATATTGCTCTCCATCACTTCCTGCAAAAGCCGTCATATTAAGGTTCTTATTGGTTTGTTGCGCTACAGAAACATCTTTGTTAATCTCATATTTTTGATTATCAGCCGTAAAACTGATGTACAGTTTCCAGCTTGCCGTAGTAGAGCTTTCACCAGTAAAAACAGAATACCCACTGTAATATTTATTTGCAGAATCGTATGCCACATTATATTCATGCGGACATGAACTTTTGCTTCCGTCAGCGTTGCTCAGAATAGGCAGAAAAGTTACAGCAGATGAAGTCAGCTCCTGATTGTTTTGCGTATTGACAATTTTTAAGTGAAGCTCATTATACCCTTTATAAAATGTTCCGTTTAAAGCTTCTATACTAATCTTATAGATGCCGCTAGTAAACGAAGTTGCTTCTTTAAAAACATAATTTTCAGGAACTTCAGAACCAGTTTCTGCTTCGTAATCTGTTTTATCAATTGTACAGGAAGTAACCGCAAACAATAGTGCGATTATCCAAAAATTAAAAGATTTCATTTGATGATGTGATAAAAAAAAGTTTAAACTGTAGCATTTTGATATAATTTTTCGAATACCAGAAAAGAGTCAAAATGCTGTGAATACCCCAAAAGAATGGCACCGTAACTGAAAATAGAAGAGTTTTCTTTTTCAATTACAAAAGAAGATCAAAATCAGTTTCAAAAAAGAAAAACAGATTATACAGAGCCAATCCAAGAGTTAGAATTTGGAGTTTAAAATATTTGGAATTTAAAACTAAAGTGACCTCTACGCTGTATAGAGCGGAGGATGAAAAGTAAGATTAGAAGCCGCGATTGGTTTCTTTACAGATAAAATAGAAGTATTCTCTTTTGATTCGATAACTGGAATCGCGCTAAAATTGATTTCAGCAGTATTTTGAACATACACAAGCTCTAGCTTATCTTTTAGACTGTCTTGCATTTTTCGTTCGTTATCAGAATATTTTTTAATGCTTTTTTGAAGTTCGCAACGACCATTACAGCTATTAAAAGCTTGTTTACGCTGAACGCAAATGGTTTTGGCTATTTCTTTCTGATTGATTTTAAAAGAAGCATAAACGAACAAGCTGCCAAAAGATGGCGACAAAATTAAAATAGAAAGCGCTATGATGATTACCCTTTTCAATTGCTTGTTCAATAGTTGCTGGCAAAAATACATACTATTTTGTATTTATTTTAAAGGATTTATCATTTTTTATCTATAAAAACTATTCAATCCAGTTTGCGGAAAAACGAACTCTTCACGAATTAACGAAATATCGCAAATAAAAAACGCTCTATTTTTAATAAAGCCTTTAAAATAAAGGCATTGCAAATAAGGCACGCTAATTGGCTAAAGTCTGGCATTATTAACAAATATAAAAAGACGAAATATGACAACTAATAAAAATCCTCCAGTATACAAGCCTCAGCGTATGTTAGACATTAAAAAAATCACTTCTTAATCTAGATTAACCAATTCAGATTTCACTCTGCAATACATTTGCAGTGTAATCATAACAAAACAAAACGCAATACCACTTATAAGTTTAAATTTTAAACCTATAAATCATTTTAAATTAAAAATATAAACAAATATTAATCATAAAATCGAAAACCATGAGCACATTTACAGTAAAAGACGGAGCAGAAATTTATTACAAAGATTGGGGAAAAGGACAGCCAATTGTTTTTCATCACGGATGGCCTTTATCAAGCGATGATTGGGACGCACAGATGATGTTTTTTCTTCAAAAAGGATATAGAGTTATTGCCCACGATCGCCGCGGACACGGGCGTTCAAGCCAAACTTCTGAAGGAAATAACATGGAAACTTACGCATCTGATATCGCTCAATTAGTTGAGGCTCTTGATTTAAAAGATGCTATTCACGTTGGTCACTCAACAGGAGGCGGTGAAGTAATTCGTTATGCAGCAAAATACGGAAAAGGACGTATCTCAAAAGCAGTAATCATCAGCGCTGTACCGCCAATTATGGTGCAAAGCGAATCGAATCCTGAAGGTGTGCCTTTGTCTGTTTTTGACGAAATTAGAAAAGGGACAGCTTTTACTAGATCACAATATTTTTATGATTTTCCAATTCCTTTTTATGGATGGAACCGTGAAGGCCAAACAGTTCAAGAAGGAATTAAGCAAAATTGGTGGCGTCAAGGAATGATGGGTTCTGTTTTGGCTCATTATGAAGGAATTAAAGCTTTCTCTGAAACCGATTTTAGAGAAGATCTTAAAAGTTTGGATATTCCAGTTTTGGTTTTGCACGGAGAAGATGACCAGATAGTTCCTTATCACCAAGCACCAAAATCGGCTGCATTGCTGAAAAACGGAAAATTGATCTCGTACCCAGGATTTCCTCATGGAATGCCAACTACAGAAGCAGAAACAATCAACAATGATATTCTAGCTTTTATAAAATAACTCTTAAAATATAGCTGTCTGCAAAACCTTTTGCAGACAGTTTAAACTTCCTAAACCATGAGTTCACTACAACAACCCTATTTTGAAACCGTTACAGAAGCTTTGCAATGGCTGAATGGACAAGGTTTTACAGAAAACTTTAATCTCGATTCAGATTGTATACGATACAATAACAATACGCTTAGTATGTCTCCTGAAGATTTCAAAATTGAGTATTTATTTCGTTTTGAAGGCGATACTGATCCTGGCGATGAAGACATTGTGTACGGCATAATCTCTGACATTTACAATGTAAAAGGTGTTCTAACTAGCGCCTTTGGAATTTATGCAGACTCTGTTTCTGCCGAAATGATTAAAAAGCTTTCTACACACTAATATAAAAATAACAGCATATCGCAAGAATAACGATATATCGCTAGTTCTCTCGGAACCTAAAAATAATCTTTTAACTAATTATAAATCTAAAAAATAATAAACATCATGAAACCATCCTCTAACTTATTAACTCCAGACAATCACGCTTTAGTCTTAATCGATTTTGAAGGGCAAATGGCTTTTGCTACAGTCAATCTTCCTGTACACGAATTACGTACCAATGTGGCAATCGTTTCTGGAGCATCAAAAATCTTCAATGTAGCAACAGTGGTAACTACAGTTGCAGAAGAAAGTTTTTCAGGTCCTGTTTTCCCTGAAGTTGAAGAATTTTATCCAATTGCTACTTCTGGATATATTGACAGAACCACTATGAATACTTGGGAAGATGAAAACGCTTACAAAGCTATTGTAGCGAAAAACAAAAAGAAACTCGTTCTAGCTGGTTTATGGACAAGCGTTTGTATTGTTGGGCCTGCAATGTCGGCTATTGAAGAAGGTTACGAAGTTTACATTATTACAGATGCTTGCGGCGATGTAAGCAAAGAAGCTCACGAACGTGCTGTACAGAGAATGGTGCAAGCCGGTGCAATTCCTATTACTTCTATCCAGTATTTGTTAGAACTTCAAAGAGACTGGGCGCGCGAAGCTACTTATGGACCTGTAACTTCTCTAATGAAAAAATATGGCGGTTCTTACGGTTTAGGCATTCAGTACGCACACAAGATGCTAAAACACTAATCAAGAAACCCAAATTTAGTATCAATCTCTTACGCTTCATTATGTTGGAATCAGCAAAATCCATATTATCCAAAATCCTTTTCATATGTATTGCTTCTTTTCTTTTAATAGGAAACACGGCATCGGCTCAAAACTTCAAGCTACTCCGTTACGATGAAAATTATGAATTTTTAAAAGATTCAAATCGAAACTTTTATGAACGATTAAAATTCATTCCATTAAATCAAAAGAAAGACATTTATATGTCAATTGGTGGTGAAGCTCGATATGAATATGTTGATTTCAACAATGAAGACTGGGGAAGATTTAATGTCGGACATAACAATTTCCTACTCCAGCGCTACGATCTTCATGCCGATATTCATTTAGGAAAAACCTTTAGAATATTTGCCCAATTAAGAAGTGCCTTAGAAGACGGTCGTACAAACGGAGCGCGCGGAATCGACGAAGATCAGCTGAATGTTCAGAATTTATTTTTGGATGTGAATGTCTGGCAGCAAAAAGATAAAAAAATAACGATCCGTGCCGGAAGACAAGAATTAGATTATGGCTCTGGAAGATTGATTTCTGTGCGAGAAGGTCCAAATGCAAGGCTTTATTTTACAGGAGGAAAACTAATGTATACTTCGTCAAGAGTATCTGTTGATGCTTTTGCGATGATGGCAGATACTGTTTATACAGGCGTTTTTGATAACAAAATGTCTAAACAGCTCAACCTTTGGGGAGCTTATTCTAAAATAATATTTCCGAAAGCAGGAAATCTCGATCTGTATTATCTCGGGTTCAGAAGAGATGCTTCTGTTTTTGAAGAAGGAATTGCTCCCGAAAGACGCCATACAATAGGTTCTAGATTATGGAAATACGGCGGCGGTTTTATTTACAATCTAGAAGCAGCGTATCAGTTTGGAACATTCGGATCGGGAGATATCAACGCTTGGACAGGATCTATCGATATTGGATACATGTTTGAAAATGTAAAATTCAAACCAACCATAAACCTTCGAAATGATTATATCTCAGGAGATAAAAATCAAGGTAACGGAAATCTCCAAACTTTTAATCCGCTATATCCAAAAGGAGGTTATTTTGGTTTTAGTCCGCAGGTTGGGCCAGTAAACCTTATCGATATTCATCCGTATGCCACATTTGATTTACTTTCAAATTTAAAGATGCAGGTCGATGTAGTTTTAAATTGGAGATATTCAACACAAGATGGAGTTTACAGACCAAGCGGTATTTTAAACCTTCGCGGAAGCGATTCTGATGAGAAATATATTGGAACGGCTTATCTCGCCAATTTTACATACGGTATCAACAAATATATTTCGGTTGTCAGCGGTATTCAGTACTTCAAAACAGGAGCTTTTATCAATGATGTCATTCCGAATTCTAAAGACGGCGTTTTCTTTAATGCCAGATTAACATTTAAGTTTTAATTAAAAAATAATTTTTAACACATAGAAACATAGTTTTTGGGAGCGTATAAAAGGCGTTTCACTTACATTAATACACATAGAGCTATGTGTTAGAAACTAGTTTCTTTCCCTACTCTTTTTTCAAAGTAAAGAAATCCTATGTTTCTATGTGTTTAAAAACTTTAAACCTAAACTCCACAAATAATGAAAACAAACACTTCAAAATATAGCTTTAGATATTCTTATCTGATGCTTCTAATTATAACATTTGCAGGCTCACTTAGTAACAATGCATTTGCACAAACCGCTTCAATTGGTTCTACAGTAACTTGGGGGAAAGTAGACGGAATTGCAGTTAACGGATTGGTTCAAGGGCCATCTGCAGCAGAAGCTGATTTACAAGTTGCCTGCGTTTTTGAATATACAGAAGGTGATATTTTTAACCCTCCTGCTCTTCCTGCAAACCTAAACGGAATGGTGCATTTAGACGATGCTTTAAAAGGCATTATTACAGAATTAAGAAAAAGCGGCAAATTTACAGGACATTCTCTAGAAACTTTATTGATTACGCCTCCAAAAGGCACTTTGGCATCCAAACAATTATTATTAATCGGATTAGGAGATCGTAATAAATTCACGCCCGATGTAATGATTAGTGTTGGAAGTACTGCGATGCGCGAAGCCTTACGTTTAGGCGTTTCAAATTATTCTTTTGCAAGCGATATTAAAGATGCAGGAATTGATTCTCCAACTGCTTTAGTAGCCGAAAATGTAGTTTTAGGTTCATTTGAAGCCTATAGAACTCAATCTTATTTAAAAGAAAAAAAGTTAACGGATTATAAGCCTTTAACAAAAATTATTCTTCTTGCAGGCCCTGCATATTATACTGTTGCAGGAGAAGGAATTAAAGAAGCAATTGCAAAATTAAACTCTAAATAATCGAATTATGAAAGCAGATTTAATTTTATTCAAGGGAAAAATTCATAGTTTCAATCCAGAAACTCCAGATGTAACAGCAGTTGCTATTAAGGACGGAAAATTTATTGCCGTTGGAAATGACAGCGACATTATGAGTTTTGCATCTGAAGAAACCAAAATAATTGATCTTCAGAATAAAAGAGTCGTTCCTGGAATCAACGATTCGCACATTCACCTTATTCGAGGCGGATTAAATTATAATCTTGAACTACGTTGGGATGGCGTTCCTTCTTTGGCAGATGCGCTTCGAATGCTGAAAGAGCAAGTAGATCGCACGCCAAATCCGCAATGGGTTCGTGTTGTTGGCGGTTGGTCTGAATTTCAATTTGCTGAACGCAGAATGCCAACCTTAGAAGAAATCAATGCTATTGCGCCAGATACTCCTGTTTTTATTCTGCATCTATACGACAGAGCCATTATGAACAGAGCGGCGTTGAGAGCGGTTGGATACAACAAAAATACTCCTGCCCCTCCAGGCGGACAAATAGAACGCGATTCAAACGGAGAACCAACAGGACTTATTATTGCAACGCCAAATGCAATGATTTTGTATTCGACTTTGGCTAAAGGCCCTACTCTTTCGTATGAACATCAGATTAATTCAACTCGTCATTTCATGAAAGAGCTGAATCGTTTCGGAATCACAAGTGTCATTGATGCTGGTGGCGGATTTCAGAATTTTCCAGACGATTATAAAGTGGTTAATGAATTGAACGAAAAGAAACAATTGACGGTTAGAATAGCCTACAATCTTTTCACACAAAAACCAAAACACGAATTTGAAGATTTCTCCGATTGGATTGATACTGTAAAATTATATCAAGGAAACGATATGTACCGCCACAACGGTGCTGGCGAAATGTTAGTTTTCTCTGCAGCCGATTTTGAAGATTTTCTACAGCCAAGACCAGATCTTCCAGAAAACATGGAAGCAGATTTAGAAAAAGTGGTTCGCCTTTTAGTAGAAAACCGTTGGCCATTTAGACTGCACGCAACTTACAATGAAAGTATTACCAGATTTCTGAATGTTTTCGAAAAAATCAATCAAGACATTCCTTTCAACGGACTTCCTTGGATATTTGACCACGCAGAAACTATTGATGAAAGAAACATCGAACGTGTAAAAGCTTTAGGAGGTGGAATCGCTATACAAAGCAGAATGGCTTATCAAGGTGAATATTTTACTGATCGTTACGGTGCAAAAGCAGCAGAAAACACACCGCCAATTAAGAAAATGCTCGAAATGGAAGTTCCTGTTGGCGCGGGTTCAGACGCTACACGTGTAAGCAGTTATAATCCATGGGTTTCTATGTATTGGATGACCGTTGGAAAAACTGTTGGCGGATTACAATTATACAATGAAACCAGATTGAACAGGCAAACTGCTTTAGAATTATATACCAGAGGAAGCGCATGGTTTTCGCAAGAACAAACTAAAAAAGGAGATATCAAAGTAGGAATGTTTGCCGATTTGGTGGTTCTCGACCGCGATTATTTTACAATTGAGGACGAAGACATCAAAAAAATCGAAGCTGACTTAACCATCGTAGACGGAAAAATTGTGTATGCCAATGGAGATTTTTCTTCTTTCTCCCCGCCTCATATTCCGATTCTGCCAGATTGGTCGCCAACGAATATTTATAACGGATATCCTATGAGAAGCGGTCTGCAAAGTGCTATTGAAAAAAATGCGAAAGCAGATGCAAAACCAAAATTAACATCGCAAATTCATAGTTGTTCAGGAAGTTGCGACGTTCATTTACACAATCACGATGCTGCACGATTAAGCAATGTTCCAGTTAACAATTATAATGCATTCTGGGGCGCTTTGGGCTGTTCTTGTTTTGCATTTTAAATCTCGAAAAATGATCGATATTATAAAACAAATCCTTTATTCCGATTTAGGAACATCATTCAACAATGCAGCGCTTTTAGTTTTTAGAGTTCTGCTAGCCATTGAATTATTCAGAGTACACGGAATGAAGAAATTCAGAGTCGAAGACGGACAAAAAGAACATGTCCCGAATCCGCTGCATTTACCTGAAAAACTAAATGGTTTAGTTGCGACGTTTTCAGATACTGTAATTCCATTTTTCATTATTCTGGGACTTGGAACAAGGCTCGCTGTCTTGCCTACAATTGGTGTAACGGCAATTGGCTATTTTGTGGTTCACAAAAACGATTCGCTCGAAGTGCGCGATGTGCCATACATGTACACTTTATCCTTATTACTGCTTCTTGCCCTTGGCGCAGGAACGTATTCACTTGATTATTATTTAATAACGTTTCTAAACAATTGATTTAAACACATAGAAACATAGTTTTTTGGAGCGGGTAAAAGGCGTTTCACTTGCATTAATACACATAGCTTTGTCAACTTTGTCAAAGTTCAAAACTTTGACAAAGTTCTCACAAAGAACTATGTGTGAGAAACTAGTTTCTTTCATTATTCTTTTTCAAAATCAAGAAAAATCTATGTTTCTATGTGTTTATTCATTTAGATTCCACCATAACTCAAAACTCATAACTCAAAACTCAAAACTCATAACTCATAACTCATAATTCATAACTCATAATTCATAATTCATAATTCATAACTCATAATTCATAACTTAATAAAACCCAATTCAAAAATGAAAGCAAACATCGGAATCAAACAAGAGAACATCTCAAAAATCGTAGAAATTTTGACTAAAGTTCTTGCAGACGAATTTATACTTTACACCAAAACAAAAAGAGCACACTGGAACGTTGAAGGTCCTGATTTTTATAACAAACATATTTTCTTCGAACAGCAATATGATGCCATTGACGAAATTGTAGATACTGTTGCAGAAAGAATCCGTTCTCTAGGTCATTATACTCCTGCAACTTTAAAAGATTTCTTAGCTTTAACACATCTTACTGAAGAATTACAGGAGAAAAATAACAGTAATGGTTTTATTAAAGAATTACTTCTAGATCACGAAAGCATTATTATTTATCTTCGAGAAAACATCAATCTAATTGCTAACGATCTTCAAGATGCAGGAACAAGCGATTTTATTACAGGCCTTGTAGAAAATCATGAAAAAATGGCGTGGATGCTTCGCGCTCATTTAAACTAAATCATATTATGGAAATAAAACAAAACAATATTTGGTACGTAACCCTGCTTCTGACAATCATAGCAGGGTATTGCGATACCGTAACCTTTGTCGCTGCCGATTCGATCTTTTCGGCTCATGTTACGGGCAACTTTATCGTATTTGCTTACCAGATTATCAAAGGCTCAGACCTACATGCGTGGATAAAACTGCTTACTTTTCCCATTTTTATTATTGCAGTCATTACGGGAGGAAGAATCGCATTAAAAGCCACTAATCGCTACACTATTTTATTTTGGGAAGGCATAATACTGGTTTTAAGCGGCATTGCTTCTTATGTTTTCGGTTATCTTCAGAATTTCGAAGAATGGACGATGTACACTGTTGCCATGACGACTGTATTTGCAATGGGACTTCAGAATGCTTTTGGAAAGCTTTACGCTAAAGAAACGCACGGCCCGACAACTATGATGACAGGAAATGTAACTCAGGCTTCTCTCGATTTAGGAAATCTTCTAAAAAACGGATTTAAAGACGCTGAAGTTTTATTAAGTTTTAAAAAGCAATTAGTTACTCTAATCGGATTTCTTGTCGGATGTTTTCTTGGAGCTGTTGCAGGAAAGTTTTTCGGATTAGGGACTTTAATTCTTCCAGGAACTGCTATGATCATTTGCTATTTATACCATCGAGATAGCCAGTAAACAAGCTTTTTTGAATTGCAGTTTACTAAATAATATAGTATCTTTAAAGAATGGTTTTATCTCTTTTTCCTAAAAAAGAAATTGCTGATATTAGGTATAAAACAAAAATACAACCCAATAAAATGGAAACAATAAAATTAGAATTAGACGAAAAAAAACACGGTGCTTTTAATCTCTATGTCGATGATAAAAAACTGGGCGAAATGACAGTAAGCATCAAACCTGATCTATTGACAGTTTATCACACTGGAGTTGAGCCGGAAGGAGAAGGAAAAGGTTATGCAAAGAAGCTTTTAGAAGAAATGGTGTCGTACGTTCGTGCCAACAATTTAAAAGTTTTACCCCTTTGTCCTTATGTACACGCGCAATTCAAAAGGCATCCAGATGAATATGAAGATATTTGGGAGAAATAGTAAAGTCTATAAATATTAAACATATAGAAACATAGTTTTCTTTCCTTAAAAAAAGAGATTAGAAAGAAACTAGTTTCTCACACATAGCTCTATGTTTTTTTTAAACAAAGTGAAACGCCTTCTATACATTCATAAAAGCTATGTTTCTATGTGTTTAAAATAAAAAACTGCAGATTAAAAAAATTAAAATCCTTATGAATACAGACATATTAACAGACGGAGTTCCTTTAAATGAAGCTAAAAAAGCTCTTATTATGATTCACGGACGCGGTGCGAGTGCTCATGATATTCTTTCTATTGCCAAACATCTTAAAGTTGAAGATTTTGCATTGGTTGCTCCTCAGGCAGAAAATAGAACTTGGTATCCATATTCGTTTCTGGCTCCGTTAAACGAAAACGAACCTTCATTTTCAAAATCTTTAGATGCAATTCATCAGGTTGTTGTCGCTATTCAACAAAACGGAATTGAGAAAGAAAATATCTATTTCTTAGGCTTTTCTCAAGGAGCTTGTCTTGCTTTGGAATTTACGACCCGAAATGCAGCAAAATATGGCGGAATCGTAGCTTTTACAGGCGGACTTATTGGTGATAAGGTGTATGAAAATCACTATTCTGGAAACTTTGAAAATACGCCTGTTTTTATTGGAACAAGCGATCCTGATTTTCATGTTCCTGTAGAAAGAGTAAATGATACCGAAGCGCTTATGGAAAAAATGGGTGCAGACGTAACTAAAAAAATCTATCCAAACATGGGACATACCATCAGTCAAGATGAAGTAGATTGCGCAAATGCATTGATTTTCAATAAAAAATAATGATCACTATAACTCGTGTTTACAGCGATGCTAACGGAGAAAGCCATTTTGAAGACTTTGAAGTTCCGTTGAAAAACAATGGCGATATTGGATTTTTATCTGAAGATGAACCTGTCAAATCTATTGTTTTTAGAGAAGTAAGTCCGTCTTACGATTACGATTTTCATAATGCGCCAGACCGCCAGTACATTGTTTTGCTGGAAGGAGGCGTAGAAATCGAAACTTCGCTGGGAGAAAAAAGAACATTTCCAACTGGTTCAATTTTATTGGTAGAAGACACTACAGGAAAAGGTCACAAAACTAAAAACATCGAGCCAAAACTTCGAAAATCAATATTTATAAAATTGTAGATCATATTCTGTTGGTTCAAATTCTCTAAATATACATCCTCCATTATCAAAATCACGATATATCGTGTAATATCAAATTGGCTTTTCCTTAAAAACCTTGAAAACAAAGCACTTAATCAAATGGAATGAGATTTGGTTATTCTTTGAAAATTTCAAAAACGCACCGTATTTCATTTCTTAATCTAGGTTAATCGATCCAGAAGCATAACGGACGTAAATTTGTAAAAGAAAAATCAAACAACAATTTAATATAACAAATACCATGGAAAATAAAATATTAGGCTTACACCATATTACTGCAATCGCAGGTGACGCTAAACGTAATTTTGACTTTTATTCTAAAGTTTTAGGATTAAGATTTATCAAAAAAACAGTAAACTTTGATGATCCTGGAACATACCATTTTTACTTTGGTGACGAAGTAGGAAGCGCTGGAACAATCTTAACTTTTTTCCCTTGGGGAGAAGGAATCCAGCAAGGAAGAAAAGGTTCTGGAATGGCAACTGAAATTGGTTATTCTGTTCCAAAAGGAAGTTTAGATTTCTGGCAGAAACGTTTTGAAAAATACAATGTGATTTACAATAAACCAGCAGAAAAGTTTGGAGAAAAATATTTGACATTCTTAGATCCAGACGGACTAAAACTAGAGTTAATCGAATCTAAAACAGAAGATAACAGAAAAGCTTGGGAAACTGATGAAGTAAAAGCTGATGTGGCTACAAAAGGTTTTCACAACATTACTTTGACTTTAAACAGCATCAAAGCAACTGCAGCCATCTTAACTGATATATTTGGATACAAACTAATCGATCAGGATGTTAACCGTTACCGTTATGCAACAGATGCTGTAGAAAATGCTGCCATTGTTGACTTGGTAGAACTACCAGAGGAAAAACGTGGTTTAAATGCAAACGGAACTATTCATCACGTAGCATTCCGTGTTCCAAATGATGAAATTTTGATGAAATTCAGAGAAAAAATCGAAGATTACGGATTGTCTATTACACCACAAATTGACAGACAGTATTTCCATTCTCTATATTTCAGAGAGCCAGGAGGCGTTTTATTCGAAATTGCAACCGATAATCCAGGGTTTACTGTCGACGAAAGCTTAGAAGAATTAGGTCAGAACTTAAAACTTCCTGCTCAATACGAACCTCAAAGAGCTGCTATTGAAGCTCATTTGGTTAAAATAAACTAATTCAAATGCTAAGCCGGTTTGTTTTAAACCGCAACACAACTATTTGAAAAAAGAGGTTTTCTCAAAAGAAAACCTCTTTTTTTGTAAACTTTCGAAAAGCAAAAAAATGTGTCGCTCCGCTGGAGCTTTTTTCCATTTGTCTTATTGGAATCTATAAATATTTTGCCCCGCTGGGGCATTACCTAACAATTTAAAATATAAAGCTTTGGAAGATTTCTCTTTATAAGCTTCGGAAAAGCGCAATATTTATAGCAAAAATTGAACATTTACAATATAAAGCTCCAGCGGAGCGATATATAAGAATTCAAAAAATGTCGCTCCGCTGGAGCTTTTTTCCATTCGTCTTATTGGAATCTATAAATATTTTGCCCCACTGGGGGCATTACCTAACAATTCACAATATAAAGCTTTAGAAGATTTCTCGTTACACGCTTCGGAGAAGCGGAATATTTATAGCAAAGATTGAACATTTACAATATAAAGCTCCAGCGGAGCGACATATTTTACCCCATTTCGAAATTTAATCTTCTGCTGCCATTAATTCTAGTTTTGCCATAATCAATGCAAGATTATTTTCAAGCTTAATTTTTCCGTCGCGCCATTCTTTTTTATTTGCTCTTCTTGAAATTCTAAAAATGAAATCGCCTGTAAAAACATATCCCCAAGTTTCCCTCATACTTTTTTTGGTTAGTCTTTTTTGTGCTTCTCTTAAATCCACTTTAATTTCAGCTCCATTTTTAAAAACAACAGTATCCAATCCGTCTAGACCTTTTCTAAATTCATGTCCGCGATATTGAATGAGTCTGATCAAAGCATTCATAAAACGTAAAGCCCGATCCAAGTTTTCTTTAGAAACATATAAATCCAAAATTTCCAACTTATCTAGCAGAATATCTTGATCTACAATTTTGCTTTCCCAATATTGCTTTGTGGACGCAATAATCTCAACTGGTTTTTCTAATGTATCGCTAACGCTTAAAGGAGCATGAACATCGTTTTTTATACTTTGAGTCAAATCAAGCAAAGGTGTAGATTTTAGAGGAACTCTAAGTTGCATTTCATAGGTCTTTTTTAAAATCGTAATCTCATTATTTCCATTAAAATTTAATGAAAGCTCTGGAATATTTTTCCTCTTATATTCTGGCCCAACCCAAAATCTGCTTTTTGGAAGTGGTATCTCCATTTTTTCACAGGCATTTTTGATTCCCATACTGGAAATCTCATAATGCTTTGCAATCTGCGGAATCGGAAATTTCCAAACCAAATCATAAAGTTCTGATCGGGTAAAAGTAATTTTGTCCATAAATCAGTAAATTCAATTCAAAAAGAAATTCACCACCTCTATAATTGCTTACAGAAATGGTGAATCATCAAAAATTAAGTGCTACTCTACTCCGCCGCCTAAAGCACGGTACAGGTTAATTGCTGCATTCAGCTTTTCGAGTTTTATTGTTACGAGATCCAATTCGTTTTGGAGCGAACTGTTCTGAGCTGCGATTACTTCAAGGTAATTTGCCATTCCACTTTTGTAAAGCAAAGAAGCATCTGAAGTGGCTTTGTCTAAAGATTCTGCTTTATCTTTTGCTAAAATCATACGTTCATCAGAATATTTCAACCTAGACATCGCATCGTTTACTTCGCCAACTGCCGTTATAAAAGATTGTTTAAATTGTACAACCGCTTTTTCCTGTTCGATAACGGCCACTTCATAAGCTGTTCGCAATGCTTTTTTTCTAAAAATTGGCTGCGCTAAATTGGCTGCAATCGTTTTGGTAACAGAACCTGGAAAATTAAACCAGTTTTCGAATTCAAAAGAATTAACTCCAATTGACGGATTCAAACTTAAAGTCGGATACATCGTTGCTTTTGCCAATCCTGTTTTAGCGTTAGCCGACATAACCGCATATTCGCTGGCTTTTACATCTGGCCTTCTGCTTAAAAGCGAAGCTGGAATTCCTGCTGGAAAAAGTACCGAAACTTCTGCTGCATCAATATTGCCTGCTCTTTCAATCTTATCAGGATATTCTCCGCACAAAATCTGCAAAGCATTTTCTTGAACTGCAATATTCGCTTTCGCTAAAGGCACTAGTAATTCAGCTGTTTTTTTCTGAGCTTCGGTCTGATTTACTGCCAAAGAACTAATCGAACCTGATTTGTATTGCAATTGCATCATGTTCAAAGTATTAGTACTCAATTCGATGTTTTTCTCTGCAATTTTCAATTGTTCATCTAAACCTAAGAGATTGTAGTACGACTGGGCAACTTGAACAATAATTCGGGTTTTTAACGCCGAAAGATTTTCTTTTTGAGCAAAATAAGCTGCTTTAGCATCTCTTTTCTGCATGGCTGCCTTTCCCCAAATATCTACTTCCCAAGAAAGACGGAGATTGGCGCTGTAATCATCCATATAGTCTTTACCAATAAACTGAGCACTTAATGACCCGTTTAATGAGTTTTTTGATTGATAAGAACGGCTCGCCCCGGCATCGAAATCTAGTGTGGGTAATAACGATAATTTGGCTTGTTTATAGCTGAGATCGAGCTGTTCCATGCTTTTCATGGCAATAATAACTTCATTGTTTTTTACCAAAGCTTTTTCAATCAAAGCAACGAGCAAAGGATCTTTATAATAGTTTTTCCACGGAAGCAAAACCGTGTCTCCAGTAACCGCTACCTCTTCGCGGAATTTTTCTGGAGCATTTAATTCTGTACGAGAATACTTTTTGCCCACCACACACGATGTCATAATCGCTGCGGAAAACAAAACCATTCCTATTTTATATAGTGTTTTCATTCTTATTCTTTTATCGTTTGAACTTGAGTTGCGATTTTCTTTCTTGACACTTTTTCCTGTAAATACTGAAATACAATGAAAAGCAACGGAATCACGAAAACACCCAACACAACACCGCTAAACATTCCGACTGCGGCACTCACACTGATAGATCGGTTCCCGACTGCCGTTCCACCAGAGGCAAACATCAACGGAATCATACCAACAATAAATGCCAGCGAAGTCATGATAATTGGTCTTAACCTAGATTTTGCCCCTTCAATTGCTGCATCGATTATAGTTAATCCAGCCAAACGTCTCTGCAAAGCAAATTCGACAATCAAAATGGCATTTTTAGCCAAAAGTCCAACAAGCATGATTAATCCGACCTGAACGTAAATATTGTTATCTAAACCAACTGCTTTAATTCCCGCAAAAGCTCCTAAAATTCCTGTTGGAATAGAAAGCAATACCGCAAGTGGCAGTAAATAACTTTCGTACTGCGCTGCTAATAAGAAGAATACAAACAATAGACATAATCCGAAAATAGCAACCGTTTGACTCCCTCCTGCTTTTTCCTCCAAACTTAAACCTGTCCATTCGTAACTATAATCAGCAGGAAGTTTATCTAAAACTTGCTCTAGATTAGCCATAATTTGTCCGTTACTGTAGCCAAGCAAAGCCATCGCTGTAATGTTTACCGAATTATAAAGATTGTAACGGTTTACTGATTCTGGCCCATACACTTTATGAAACTTTACGATTGATTTTACTGGAACCATCTGCATATCGTTATTTCTTACGAAAATTTCATTGAACGCATCTTCATCCATTCTAAAAATACCATCGGCTTTTACATTCACACGGTAAAACTTACCAAATCTCGAAAAGTCAGCAGATTGATCTCCTGCAAAATAGGTTTGAATATTTCCTAAAAGCTCTTTGATATTTACACCCATTTGGCGCGCTTTATCTTCGTCAACTTCCAATTCCAATTGCGGATAATCGGCTCTAAAAGTCGTGTAAGCATATTGTACTCCAGGCTGTTTCATAATCTGTGCGATTACTTTATCAGACATGGCTTTTAAAGTTTCTGGGCTTCTCGCCATTCTGTCCTGCAATACGATTTCGGCACCACTTGTCACACCAAAACCTTCTACCGGAGGCATTCTGAAAACCATAATCTGACCTTCTTTAATTTTTGCCAGTTTTCCGCTTACGATATTCATAATTTCTTCAATATCTTTAACTGCTCCCCTATCTTTCTTAGGTTTCAGTTTTATAAAACCTAATCCGTAAGCAGGGCTGGCACTATTACTCAAAATATTGAAGCCTGTAATACTCGTATTAACATCAATCGCTTCTATTGGAGCCAATTCTTTTTCTAATTTCTGAATTACAGCTGTAGTACGATCAAGCGCTGTTCCTGGTGGCATTGACAAACTGTACACCATAAAACCGTCATCTTCAAGAGGCACGAAACTTTTTGGTGTAGATGTCATCGTGTAAACTGCAATCGCAGTTATCCCTGCCACTAATCCCGCTGCGAGCCATTTTCTGCCAATTAAGAAACGAACGCCTTTGATATATCTTCCCGTTAAATTGTTGAAACTTGTATTGAATCCGACGAAAAAACGGTCTTTAAAGCTCGTTTTATGTTCGCTTTCCCCATGTTTATGTCCGTGATTCTTTAGCAAAAGTGCACATAATGCTGGAGTTAATGTCAAGGCATTTACAGCTGAGATAATAATCGCAATTGCCAATGTATAAGCAAATTGCTTATAGAAAATCCCAGAAGATCCTGTCATAAATCCGATTGGGATAAATACCGCGGACATCACCAAAGTAATCGAAATTACCGCTCCCGTAATTTCTGCCATCGCGCTGTGAGTTGCTTCTTTTGCAGAAATTCCTTCGTCTTCTTCCATTTTACTGTGCACGGCTTCGACGACTACAATCGCATCATCGACTACAATTCCAATCGCTAGAACTAAAGCAAAAAGCGTTAGGATATTAATCGTAAATCCGAAAACCAGCAGGAAGAAAAATGTTCCCACAATCGCAACTGGAACTGCAATAGCTGGAATTATCGTCGAGCGAATGTCCTGAAGGAAAATAAATACTACGATAAATACTAGAATAAAAGCTTCTAAAAGAGTCGATTTTACTTGCCCAGTTGCTTCGTCCAATCTTTCTTTGGTACTCATTACGTTTACGTATTTAATACCCGGAGGGAAAGATTTAGACAATCTTTCTACTTCTTTATTGATTCCGATTTCAATGTCGTTTGCATTAGAACCCGAAGTCTGTAAAATTGCCATCGTAACAGCATTTTTACTGTTCGATTTATTGTCTCCACTGTACGAAATAGAACCAAATTCTACTCTCGCTACATCTTTCAATCTTAAAACATTGCTGCCAACATTTTTAACGACAATATTTTCATATTGTTCTGGCTTGTTCTTTTTTCCTTTGTAACGAATTACATATTCTAATGCCGCTGAAGATTCTTCTCCCAATTTTCCTGGAGCCGATTCTAAACTCTGTTCTGCAATGGCTTGAGTTACATCTGATGGAACCAAACCTGCATTTGCCATTTTACGCGGATCTAGCCAAATACGCATTGAATAATCTTTCTGCCCGAAAATCTGAACCTGTCCTACTCCAGGAACACGTTTCATTTGAGGCACTAAGTTAATATTGGCATAGTTCTGAAGAAACAGCTCGTCGTATTTGCTATTATCATCTGTGTATAAGTTGAAAATAACAATCATACTATTCTGCTGTTTTGAAGTCGTAAGTCCCATTCGGATAACTTCTTGAGGCAGTTTTGGAGTTGCTTGCTGCACTCTGTTCTGCACGTTTACCGCAGCCTGATCTGGATCTACTCCTTGTTTGAAAATGACACTGATCGAAAAAGATCCGTCATTACTTGCAGTAGATTTAATATACTGCATATTTTCAACTCCGTTAATCTGCTCTTCTAAAGGTGTTACTACCGAACGGATAACGGTTTCACTATTTCCTCCCGGATACGAACCGCTTACCATAACAGTTGGTGGCGAAATATCTGGAAATCGCGTTACCGATAATCTGGTAAGACCTATAATCCCCAGTATAACCAGTACAATAGAGATAACTGTGGCCAATACTGGCCTGTCTATTATTTTCTTTAACATGGAAATGTTATTTTATTGAATGAAAAATTATTTACTGCTTGTATTTGCAGTGGCGTTTTTTGGAACGACTTCCATTTTATCGTAAAGCATGTCGATATTATTCAGCGCTACTTTATCTCCAGATTTCAATCCAGATTTTACGAAATAATCTGATCCGGAACTTCCAGCGATTTCAATTGGAACCATGGCTACTTTATTGCCTTCTTTTAAAACAAAAACAAAAAATTTATCCTGAATATCTTTTACACTTGCCATTGGAACTGTAATTACAGATGACAAACTTTTGTTCAAGACAATTCTTGCCGAACCACCTGAACGCAGTACTTTCTTCGGATTTGGGAAGATGGCTTTTAAAGCGATTGTTCCTGTTGCACGATCAATGTTTCCGCTGGCAACTTCCAGTTTTCCTTTTTGATCGTACTCACTGTCATCGGCCATAATTAAACTTACGGTCTGATTGTTTTTAGCATCTTTTGAAAAAGCCAAATAGTCTGCTTCTGTCAAAGAAAAATATACAAATACGCTATTTATCTCCGAAAGTGTAGTTAAGGGAACGGCGTCAGCTGGCGTAACCAAATTTCCAATTCGGTTTGGAATACGGCTAATATAGCCGCTTACAGGAGCTTTAATCAAAGAGAAATCGGCATTTAACTGAGATGATCCCAAAGCGGCTTTAGCCTGTGCTACTTGTGCTGTTGCGGCTTCGTAATTGGCTTGCGCGGTTTTTAACTGCATGTCTGAGAAAACTTTTCCTTCAACTAAAGGTTTGATTTTCTCTACTTCCAATTTCGCATTCGCTTGATTAGCCAAAGCGCTTTTGTAAGCTGCACGGCTGTTGTTTACTTGTTCTGCGTAAACATCGCCTTTTATTTTAAAAAGAGATTGTCCTTTGGTAACATAGTCTCCTTCTTTTACATAAATGGCTTCCAAATAGCCTGATACTTGCGCTTTTATATCGACGTTTACAGTACCTTCGACTGTTCCTGGATATTTCTTTTCTACTTCTCCCGTAGCCGAATTGGTCTGAAGAAAGTCTACTTCTGGCTTTGGAGGAGCCATTTGTGCATCTCCGCTTTTTCCGCATGATGCAAGAGAAATGGTTATCAATAAAATTGCAATCCTGCCAATTGCTTTATTATTTTTAAAAAACTGTTTTGTCATTTTACTTTTCATTTTTAAATGAATTACCTCAAATTTGGCAGCAAAATAACAGCGTAAAACCGCTTTTTTAAGGAAGAAATTTACCCAAACGACATATTTTGATACTGAAACGGATGATTCTTTTTGAGGTGCTAAGTGGCTAAGATGCTAAGGTTCTAAGTTTTTTATTTTGCCACGACCCGAGCGATAGCGAATAGGCGAAGCAATTCACGAATTTTCTCTAATTAAAATTGTTCTATAAATAATGCGAATATAATTTCTCGAATTTTTATAAGTAAGAATGGCAAAACACATAGTTTGTCATTTCGACGAAGGAGAAATCTTCGCGAGAAACTCTACAAAGATTGGCTATAGATTGTGGAGCTACTTGTGGAGATTTCTCCTTCGTCGAAATGGCAAAAATGAGAGTAAAACATCATAACTTCAAAAAGAAAATTAGCGAAAATTAGTGAATTGCTTCGCCTATTCGCTATCGCTCGGGTCGTGGCAAAAAACCTTCGCGTCTTAGCGCCTTCGTGGCAAAAAAAAAGCTTAGCATCTTAGCATCTCAGAACCTTAGCAACTTTCTTACCTATCCATCCACTGCTTAAAGAAAGGCGTTTTTTCACGACTAATGATTACCTCGCGTTCAGGATCTAGTTTAAGTTGGATTTTAAGTTTTGCGTTGAAGTAGTTCGCAATAGATTTAATGCTTTCTGCACGAATGAAAAACTGGCGATTGGCACGAAAAAAGAGATTCGGATCTAATTCCTGCTCCAGTTCTTCCATGGTTTGCGGAATAGAGATAACAACACCAGACTTTAGAAATAAATTGCTGGTTTTAAATTCAGAATAGATGAAATCAATATCGGAAACGTCTACGCTTTTATAACCGTCACGATAGGTTACTAAAAAGCGCATTCTGAAAACTGGTTTTTCAATCAGTTCTTTTAGAATTCCAGCGATATTGGTTACGTTGGATTCGTTTTTATTTAAAGATTTGAATTTTGTTAATGCAAACTCCAATTCCGTCTTTTCGATAGGTTTCATCAAATAATCGATGCTGTTTACCTTAAAAGCACGAATTGCATATTCGTCATATGCTGTAGTAAAAATGACTGGACAAGTGATATTAATTTCATCAAAAATGGCAAAACTCAGTCCGTCGGCTAAACGAATATCCATCGTAATTAAATCGGGAGTTGGATTTGAATTGAGCCAGGCAACAGTATCTACAACGGTATCAATAATACCTAGAATCTCACAATTGGGCTCCAATTCTTCCAACAGCCTTTTTAATCGGCTGGCGTTAATACTTTCATCTTCTACAATTAAAATTTTCATAACTCTTAAATTAATGGCAGGCGCACGTCATAATAACCGTTTGATTCACTGAAAATAGGCATTCTTTCAGATAAAATTTTATAACGAAATTTGATGTTTTTATTTCCTATTCCTGTTGAAACCAAAGTTTTTCCAGCGGTTCTCTGCAGATTATTTCGAACAATAATATCATCAGAATCAGAAAAAACAGTGATAGTAAGCGGATTAGCTAACGTTGCCATATTGTGTTTCACAGCATTTTCTACCAATAACTGCAAAGTCAGAGGCGGTAAATGAAGCGCTAAAGAGGAAGAATCCACTTCAATTTTTAAAGCGATTTTATCGCCTAGCCTTTTCTTTAATAAATAAAAATAAGCATTTAGGAATTCAATTTCCTCTTTTACTGTAATGGTATCTTTATTTGAATTTGAAATCATATAACGATATACTCTCGTTATATTTTCTAAAAAAGAAGCCGCTTCTTTCTGATCTTCATAAATCAATTCAGTCAAAGTGCTGAAATTATTGAATACAAAATGCGGATCTAATTGCATTTTTAAAGATTCTAACTTAGAACGCGTTACTGCTTCTTGCAATTCCGATGCTTTGACTTTTAATTCAGCGGTTTCAATAGCATTCAAACGCCATCTGTTTAACAGAAATATTCCGGTATGAATAGCACTTATGAATAATGAAATAATGGCTGCCATAATTTTAGACTGCCAAATGGTAACCAAATCATTTACTTCTAGAGCTGTACATGGATATAAATAATCCCAAAGCCAGGAAAAAAAGTAATTAAGAAGAATATTTCCAGCAATTAAGCAGATAAATTGGGCAATGGCCCTAAAAGCTGGATTTTGTTCCCAACTTATATAATAGTTTAATTTTCGGCCAACAAACAAAGTCAGCTCTGTAAGTATGGCGCAATAAAGCAAAATAATGAAGATATCGAAGGTCTGATCTAAGTCGAGCAAACCTTCTTCTTCAAAATTTCTATACGGATTTAGAAAATAATACGATGAAAGATAAACCAGAAAAACGGCTGGAATTACTATAACCCTGTAGTATTTATAGAAAAAATTCTTGCCTGATTTTTTATTTTGGTTTCTTCTACCCATTTATTCCCTCAACTGTAAAATTGAAAAATCCTATCTTAGTGTTCTACTAGAACGCCTTCTTCTTTTTTGCCTGCTTTTATAGTAGCAACTGGATTTTTCTCACGCATAACGCCCCATTTTAAGCACGTTGCACCCCAAGAAAATCCTGCTCCAAAAGTAGTGATCAATACATTTTGTCCTTCTTTAAAATCGTCTTTGAAATCCCACAAACACAACGGAACTGTTGCAGATGTCGTATTTCCGTAACGGTCAATATTTACTTTTACTTTTTCAAAATCAATACCTAAACTTTCGCCTACAGCAGTGATAATTCTTAAATTAGCCTGATGTGGAACTACCCAGTCAATTTGGTCTGATTCTAATTCGTTTTTTGCCAAAGCGTCTTGTGAAACCTGGCTCATTGCAGCAACGGCTCTTTTAAATACAAAAGCACCGTCTTGTTTTAAATAGTGCGTTCTGTGTAAAAGACTCTGCATAGAAGTTGGATTTCTAGAACCTCCAGCTGGCACAGCCAAAGAAGAAACTCCACTTCCGTCTGTTTTCAAAATCGTTTTCATTAAACCTGCATCAGATTCAGTTTTTTCTAATAAAACTGCTCCAGCTCCATCTCCGAAAAGAATACAAGTATTACGGTCTTCATAATCTACGATAGAACTCATTTTATCTGCTCCAACGATGATTAATTTTTTGTAGCGACCGCTTTCGATCATGTTTGCTCCCATTTCTAGTGCATACAAAAATCCGCTGCAAGCTGCATTCATGTCAATTCCAAAAGCATTTGTAAGTCCGCTTTTATCGCAAACAATACTTGCGGTTGGTGCTAAAATGTGATCTGGAGTGGCTGTTGCCACAAGCAAAGCCTCGATTTCATTGCGATCTACCTTATAATTTTCTAAAAGATTTTCAATCGCTGCTGCGGCAAGATCAGATGTTGCCGTGTCGTCGTCTGCGATTCTACGTTCTCTAATTCCAGTTCTTTTAATGATCCATTCCTCCGATGTATCAACTGTTTCTGAAATCTTTTTATTGGTCAAAATTGATGATGGCACGAAACCACCTATTGCTGTAATAACTGCGCTCATTGTTTTTTATTTTTTTTAAGCTTTGTACTCTTAGAACCCAATGCTTACTACTTTTCTCTTCTTTTCACAGTTCATTTAGAACTATGCAGGAAACATAATGTATTCCTTAAAAGCCGATTAAATCTGCTGACAATACTTTTTTATGAGAAATATTGTTTTCTTAAACCTGAACAAGCTAAAAACATTATATAAAATCCAACTAAAATAAATTAAAAATCTACACCAAGTGTTCTCTCGGTATTACGTGGAATAAAATCTTTAATTTATCTTATTTTTAAAATCATATAATGCTATTTCAGTTTGTAGATAATTCTCAATTATAGCTGTTGCCATACTGATAAAAAAACCTATCTGCATTAAGTTTTTAGAGTGCCACAAAATTAATTTAAAAATATCTGAAACCAGCAGACAATTAAGAATAATTAACAAAACTGCCCGAAATGTTAAGATATAATTTTGAAATTCTGCAACTAGCTCCAAAAATTATAGAATCCCTAAAATCAAAAAAAATCTGTTAAATTTTATTTTGATACTATTTCTTCAAAAAAACCTCTTAATTTTTATATCATTATTTTTAAATCAAATCAATCTTTAATAATTCGGAAACGACAATAATGGGATCTCAAGTCCTGCTGCCAGAACCCTAGTTTTACTTCTGTGAACCAAAGAATCCCAAAAACCGTATTTTTGAGGCACCATAATCAGCAAATCAGCCTTGTAATTCTTAATTTCTTTCCTGATTTCGTTAATAACAGCATTCGATCTTACCGTTTTATAAAGATATTTAACGTCTTCAAATTCTTTTTCGAGATTCGAATTCATCAAAATTCTATGCTGTTCTTCTTTCAAATCATCCAACTTGTCGTCTACGGTAAAAAATTCAATTTCGGCTTCAAAATCTCCTAAAGCATTTTTTATCCAGCTAAATTTTTTAATAGCTGAAAAACTCAAACTATCGCAAGCATACAAAACCTTTCTTATATTAAGGAAACGTGCGTTTTGAGGCACGGCCAAAACTGGAATCTGCAAATTTTTAATCGCCGTGGTCGTTGAATTTCCTAATAATTCTTGCTCAAAAGAACGCTCCGCCATTCCCATTACCACAACATCTGCATTTGTTTCTTTAATAATTTTTGGAAGTTCGTCTTCTAAAAAAGAATAGGTACAGATTGCTGCAGTTTCAATTCTAAACAAATCGCCCGTCTCCTTTGCTAAATTTTCCAGCTTAGCTATTGCTCTATCAATCTGCTTTTGCATTGCGTCTGCAGTTATATGCGAGTTTGCGCTGTGCACACTCAGAGAAAACGAATTAAATAAAACCAATTTTGCGCCAGTAGCTCTTGCAAGCCCTGCTGCATAAGCAACGGCATTATTTGCAATATCAGAAAAATTAGTCGCGGCGATTATAGTAAGAGGTGAAATCATAAAATAGTAATTAAGCTTTCTTGCAAAATTGCTCATTTAAATGCTTTAAACCATTTTTATATCACTGAATAATCATTTTTTACTCCCCAACCGTAAAATATCATTCCTGAAAAAACAGGCTTTCCTTTTTTGTTTCTTACTTTAAAAACGATAAAATGCAGTTGTGATTTAACCGCGAAGCACGCAAGGATTTTTACTCTTTGGGATTTATAAAAACGCAAAGGTCGCAAAGCTGTCTGTATAAAGCTGGTTTAAATTGCTCGCAAAGTCGCTAAGGATTATACTTTTAAAGCCACAGATTAATAAAATTAAAAGGATTCGTCTCTCGCAGATTTGGCAGATTCAGCTGATTTTTTTCATATTAAAAATATAATCTGCTCAATCTGCGAGAGGCAAAAAAACTTTGCGAGATTAAGTTTAAACACAAGCATAACCGCTAGTAAGACCTTCGCGAACTTAAAATCTCCAGCATTTATATAAAAACCCTTAGCGCACTTTGCGGTAAAAAACACCAACTCGCTCTCTGTCCATTTCATCCCAAAGTTTGTCCGTTTCACCAAGATTCCGATTTCGTTTTTAAGGCTTTCAACGCACATTTGTACCGTTAAATAACTTTAAATATCAAAATCATGAACTCAAAAACAACAAAAATTATCTATTGGACAGGCGCAGTATTAACTTCTTTATGGTTTGGCGCAAGCGGTTTCTTTGAACTTACAAACAATCCATTAGTTTGGGGAATTACACAACAATTGGGTTATCCAGCACATTTTATTTATATCCTTGGTGTTTTTAAAGTAGCCGGTGTCATTACGCTTTTAATTCCGAACAAATTATTACGATTGAAAGAATGGGTTTTCGCAGGCGTATTTTTCGATATCATCTTTGCTTTCTTTTCAAAAATTGCCGTTTTAGGTTTCGGTGCTGCAACCGATGCTGTCATTGCTTTTGTAATGGTAAGTGTGACTTATGCAATGTATAGAAAACTGTATACGGCAACTTATGTTCCTTCAGAAATCAATTAAAACAAAATTACATTAAAATAAAAATGCCTAATAATTGAATATTAGGCATTTTACTATTTTTTATTATTAATACAAATCAAAATGAAAAAGATTATCCTAATTCTCTGTTTTATACTTTCAGCTTTGTTCTTTATAAGCTGTTTTATGTTTCCTGGATTATAAAATCAAGCCAATTAATTTATCCAAATCAACCATGAATTAATTGGTTATCTATTTTCTAACCAGCTTAAAAATGCGGTTGCTTTCTCTTTTCCAACCAATAATTTTTCTTCTGTTGGAACACTTAGTTTTACAATTATCTTGCGGGAAAAATAATGTTCTGCTTCTCTAATTGAAGAAAAATTAACCAAATATTGTCTATTGATTCTAAAGAACTGAATTGGCGATAAAAGTTTATGAATTTCATCTAACGACTGTGTTAGCGGATATTCGTTTTTATCTAAAGTCATAATTGTTGGCGTTTCGTTTTTAATGAAAAAAAATGCAATATTCTCCGTTAAAACCGTTTGATATTTGTTGTTTTTGAAAACTAAAAAACTGCTTTTTCCTTTGTTTTCTCCATTTCGCGTAAGCAAATAATCAAAATCGGGCATCGCTTTTTTATTTCTCTGAAAGAAGTTTTTCAGTTCTCCAGCTTTCTTCAAAGCTTGCGAAATGCTATCTCTCGAAAAAGGTTTCAGCACATAATCAATTCCGTTTGACTTAAAAGCTTCAATCGCATAATCATCAAAAGCGGTACAGAAAATAACAGGCGATAAAACCTCAACATTCTTAAAAATCTCAAAACACTGACCGTCTGCCAGCTGAATATCCATAAAAATAAGATCTGGCTGATCATTTTCTAAAAGATAATCTACTGCGCCATCAATGCTTTGTATATACGACAAAATCTGAACATCGGGTCTGATGCTCAGAATTAGCTGACCAAGTGCTTTGGCTGTTTTTACTTCATCTTCAATTATTATGATAGTCATAATTAAGTGGTATTTTTACTTTAAAGGTAGTTTCGTCTTTGTCAATTTCAATTTCTTTGTGAATCAAGTGCATAAAACGCTGATTGATGTTATCTAAGCCAACACCTGTAGAAACCGCGCCTCTTTTGAGCTGAATTTTATTTTCAACTACCAAAAACTCGTTTTCTGTATAAAGTCTTATTTTTAAAGGTTTGTCTAAAGAAACGACATTATGTTTGATGCAGTTTTCAATCAATAATTGCAATGTGAAAGGCGGAATTGCCGAATCGTACTGTTTTGGATTTACTTCGTTTTCTAAAACAAATCCGTCTTCAAAACGTGCTTTCAACAGATAAACGTACGAATCTAAAATCTGAAGTTCTTCGCTTAGCGGAATCAAATCCATTTTTCGACTTTCAAGCGTAAAACGATAAAAATCGGATAATTTCAATATAAAATCTGAACTCTGCGGATCTTGGATATCAACCATAGATTTCAGCGTATTCAAACTATTAAACAAAAAATGCGGATTTACCTGCTGTTTTAATAATTCGTATTGAGCGCCTAAATTTACAGCTTTGGTACGTTCCAGCTCAACTCCCATTTGCTGTGTCTGATAGTTTTGAAAAAGCAAATGCAAAAACATATATACAATCAAGTTGATTAAAACTCCTCGAAGTTCAAACATGATTGGCGCATCCATTTTTGAAACCTGAAACAGTTCCTGATGTGCAATTACCAGAATCACCATCAGCACAATCCCTAGAATAACACTCAGTAAAAGCTTCCAATTAAAGAGACTTTTATTGGCATGATTTGCAGAAAATTTTGGCAAACTGTAAATGTTGTAATACCATATAAAAAGGGAAAACAGGAGTGTAATTGAAGAATTTATAATAAGATCTCCAGGTGTAGAATCGGCATCAAATAATTTAGGTATTGAAGCCATAACTGCCAATGCAATCGAACTTCCCCAAATGACTTTGAGCGAAACCTGAAAACGTTTTGTTTTTTCCATATTGTAATTGGTTTGTTATCCTGAGAATCAAAGATAGGTTTATTTGAAAAAGATTTCATGCAGATTTTATAGGATTTTAGCAGATTTTGCAGATAATTTCGATTTCCTTTTTTAATCTCGCAAAGACGCGGAGTCGCAAAGTTTTTATCCTCTTTTTTTGTGAAATGAGAAAATTTCTCTCGCAGATTTAGCAGATCTAGCGGATTCTTTTATCTGCATAATCTCCAAAATCTGCGAGAGAATATTTTAATACTAAAACTAAGCTCTCTTAACTCCCAAAATAGCACCTGAATTCATATCTTGAACAAAGCCAATAATTTCGAAATCCTGTGCATTATAATTTTTAGGAAGATGAATCGATGCTGTTCCTTTTTTGGATTTATTTAAATCTACAGATTGCAGATTACGAACAATTTGATAATGCGACAAAACCCTATGAGCATTCTCTCCTCTTTTCACATTGCTTTTAGCTTCTTTCTGAACAACAGCAATTAATAAACGACTGTTTCTTGAAGTGCTTTCTACATTATAATTTACAGAAAAGGAATTCGCATTTTGATTTGCTTCTAAACTTAAACTCGTCGAAACTGGTTTTGAAAGCGCCGATTTAATTCCGTTTCTGAGGCTTGTTTCCTGAGAACCGATATAATCTGTTTTTCCGTTAATGATTACTTGAGGCGTGTAGATTGGTTCTTTTCCTAGAAATTGAGCATAATCATATTGTCTTTTGGTGAAATCGGCACTGCTGAAAACATCTTTCCAACCTTGTTTGTCCCAATAATCGACATGATACGCCAATACATAAACGTTTTTATCACGGTATTCATTCTGAATTCTTCCCAGCAATTCATCTGCTGGCGGACAGCTCGAACAGCCTTCTGAAGTGTATAATTCTAAAAGTGCAAAACTTTTTGAATTGTTTTGGCTGAATATGCTATTTCCAATCAAAAGAAACAGCGAAAAAATCAATATTATTTTTATCCTTTTCATAATTTCTATTTAATTAAACCTGACAGGTTAGTTGAGAGTTGAGTTCTCGAATCAACTCATAACTCATAATTCATAACTTAAAACTCTTTTTAAAGAATATTAATCTCAACATTTATATTTCCTCTAGTAGCTTTAGAATACGGACAAGTCTGATGCGCTTGCGCCGCCAAAGCTTCTGCAGTTTGAATATCAATTCCAGGAAGGCTGATATTTAATCTTGCCTGAAGAGAATATTCTCCTTCTGTTACGCACAAATCCACTTCGGCATCTACAGCGGTTTCTGCTGGAAGCCTAACGCCAAGTTTAGAAGCCGCAATTCCTAAAGCTCCAATAAAACAAGCTGACCATCCCGCAGCAAACAACTGTTCTGGATTTGTTCCCGGACGTGAAGATCCCGGTGCACTTAATTTGATATTCAATTGTTCGTCTGAACTTTGAGAAGCTCCTTCTCTACCACCTGTTGTATGTGTTTTTCCTGTGTATAAAACTTTTGTTTCCACGATTTTAAACTTTAAATTATTGATATTAAATTATTTGATATTGATTTTTGACATTGTAATTGCCATTGAATTTTGGAATTTGGAATTTCAAAAAATTGGAATTTATTTAGAAACATCAATTATAGCTTGTGCAAATGCCTTTGGATCTTCTTGCGGAACATTGTGTCCGATTCCTTTTAAAATTCTGTGTTCGTATTTTCCTATGAATTTGTTTGCATACGCTTTTCCATCCGCGAAAGCGCCGTCAAAATCACTTCCTATTGTAATAGTTGGAACTTTAATTTCTGGTTTTGCTGCCAAACGTTTTTCTAGATTATCGTATTTAGCCTCACCTGCTTCTAGAGATTGTCTCCATCTGTAATTATGAATCACAATTGCTACGTGATCTGGATTATCAAAAGATTGAGCTGTTTGATCGTAAGTTGCTTTGTCAAAATTCCATAACGGTGAAGCGATTTTCCAGATTAGTTTATTAAAATCGTACGTGTTTTGAGTATAACCTTGTTTTCCTCTTTCGGTTGCGAAATAATATTGGTACCACCATCCTAACTCAGCTGTTGGAGGAAGAGGTTTTAAGTTTGCTTCTAAATTCACCACCAAATAACCACTTACAGAAACCAAACCTTTTACGCGTTCTGGCCAAAGTGCAGATACTACCACTGCTGTTCTTGCGCCCCAATCGAAACCACCAATTACGGCTTTGTCAATTTTAAGGGCGTCCATAAAAGCGATAATATCACTTGCTAAAGCAGCTTGCTGACCGTTTCTGAAAGTTTCTTTAGAAAGGAAAGTTGTAGTTCCAAATCCTCTTAAATAAGGTGTAAAAACGTGGTATCCTTTTGCCACCAAAATCGGAACGACTTCGTTGTAACTATGAATATCATAAGGCCAGCCGTGAAGCAAAATTACTGGAGTTCCGTTTGACGGACCTGCTTCAGTATAACCTACATTTAATAATCCAGCATTAATTTGTTTTAAAGTTCCTAAAGAACTGTTTACTTCAATTGTTTTTTGTGTTGAAGTCTGTGCTTGAGTGAAAGCTGCATTCATAAAAAGAATAGCGATTAGAATATTTGATAGTGTTTTCATAATTTTTATTTTTTGATTAGTTGATTATCAGTTAATTTCTTCGTCAAAGGTATCTTGACAATGCTTGTTTTAAAAGGTAAAAAAAGGTGAAGTGGACAAAGTTTGGGTTGAAGCGGACAGGGTAAGATTTTGTATCGCAGAGTTCGCAAAGGATTTTCGCAGAGTGCACAAAGTTTTTCTGAGTTGAAACTAAGTTTCTTTAAGTTCGCAAAACTGTGAGAATAAAACTTTGCGACTTCGCTCCCGATAGCTATCGGGATTGCGAGATTAAAAAGCCCAAGATTCACACAAAGCTTTGCGAACTTTGCGTATTTCAGCAGAAACCAATAGTAAAAAAACCTTTGCTCCCGATAGCTATCGGGATTGCGGTTAAAAATTTAATTCTTCATAGTCAAAATAGGTTTTCCTTTTTCCACTATATAAGTCGCCAGTTCTGATGCTTTAGCATTTGTATTATTTTTAGCAGAATGCACTACACCTGCTGGAATAAAAAGCACTTCTCCTGCTTTTAGTGTTACTGGTCTTTCACCTTCTATCTTATATTCCAACGAACCTTCAACCACATAAATTACTTCTTCGCCTGGATGAGAATGTTTCCCAAAAACTGAATGTCCGTCAAAATCGATTCGTGCCTGAACCATTTCTTTTCCTGGAGTACTTAGATCATGTTTTTGCAAATCGATACGTTTTACTCCTTGTGCGGTAATCTGATTCGGAACTAAAAAGGCAATGATTCCTAAAACAATTATTGCGATTATAACCCATGTTTTTTGTTTTTTCGTTTCCATAACTTCTGATTTAAATTATTTGTTTTTCTGTTAATTTCTTCGTCAAAAGTATTTCGATAACCCTTCATACGAAATCAGAAAATAGGTGAAACGGACAAACTCTAAGGTGAACTGGACAGCGTGTGAGTTGTGAGTTGTGAAATGTTTGAGAGATTAACCGCAAAGCACGCTAAGATTTACGCAAGACTCGCTAAGTTTTTTAATCTCGCAAAGACGCGAAGTCGTAAAGTTTTATTCTCACAAAGTTTTGCGTTCTTAACACTTTTAATAAGTTTAACTCTAAAAATATCCTTGTGTGCCTTGCGTATCCCGATAGCTATCGGGATTGCGAACTTTGCGGTTAATAAACAGCATGCAAAAAAAATCAGGATTAGCATTTTACCGCCATCCTGATTTTTCTGAATTATAACTAACTTTTATTTAAACTTTCGACTTTTTATCTTCTACCTCTAAAGCCTCCTCCGCCTCTAAAACCGCCACCGCCAAAGCCGCCTCCATTAAAACCTCCGCTTCTTTGGATATTTTGAAAATTTCTGGTTTGCATTTCACCACGGTCTCTTGACATAGCCGAACGGTCTAGATCATTTGTAATATCTGGACGTCCAGCTTCTCCAAGCGGTTTATTAGGCTGTCCGAGCGTTTGATCTGCTTTAGGGAAATTATCTCGTTGCATTCCATCACCCATTCGGGTTTCACCACCTAGATTTTGGTTGTCACGCTGCATTCGTTCTCCCGCTCCATTTGCTCCAAGTCCCTGATTGTTATCGCGCTGAATCCTTTCTCCTGCTCCATTTGCACCAAGCCCTTGATTATCGCGTTGAATTCGTTCTCCAGCGCCATTTGCTCCAAGTCCTTGGTTAGCTCTATTCTGAATCCCTTCACCCGCTTTTTTCGACGAACCCAAAGTTCCTGCTTGTGTCCAACCGCCGTTTCCATTATTATAATGACTCCAGTTTCCGTTGGCGTCTCTTTTATAAACATGTCCGTCGTGGCCTGCGTAAACATTATTATTGGTATGAATTGTAGTTCCTCCGCCTCTTCTGTGTGTAATTACACCTTTATTTCCGCCAGAAGTTTCATAACCAATCGCAGTTCCGCGTCTTGTGGTGATATGTCCCGTTTGTGCCCACTGATTTCCGTTTGTCGCAGCCGAATGTCCCCATTGCGCGTACGCATTATGTCCTTGATTGGTTCTCGCATAATTACCCGTCCACGGATTGTATGTGCTTGCAGCCGTGCGTCCGCCATACCAGCCTTGCACGCTTGCAGAACGCCCGTATCTTCCTGTTGCAGGATTGTACCAAGCCGAAGTTCCCGCTGCGCCATAAGGTCCGTAAACGCGTCTACCTGCGGCATAGCCTCCTGTCCACGGATTGTAAACCGCTCCACCTCCGTACGCATAAGGCCACGGACGATAAATTGGATACATTCCGCCGTAATACATATAAGGAGGATAATACCATCCTGTACCATATGTTAAGATAGCGCCGAATGTAGCACCAATAATAAAAGCGCCCAAATAACCCGCCGTTGCACTGCTTTCAACCGTTGTGTCGGTTGTGGTTTGCGTTACATACGTAACATTATATACTGGCGAACTTGGTGGAATCGTATAAATTTCTTTCGGAACAGAATCGCATGTTTTCCAAGGCCCATTCGGGCTTGTCGACATAAACCAAACTGCCTGAAAACACAAATAATACAAATCACCCACTTTTACGATCTTCTCTTGCGTATTGCTTGCATATTGCATTTTCGTTCCATCAATAGGTTTAAACTGAGGAGTTCCACCATCATACGATACTTTTACTTTTGCCTCAGCATCCGATTTCTTTAAAATAGCCGTTGTCGGAACCTGAGATAACATTACAGCATCATTTGCTTCCTGCGTTCCTGGCACAGATGACAATACATTCGCACGTGGAGAATCTTTCGGAATTTTAGCAAAATCGGCCGGAAGACTATTGCTGGCATAACTCCACGGACCTGTTAGTTCTTTAGACTTAAACCATCTTCCCGACAATAATACATAATACTGCCCTTTATTTTCGTCGGCAAAAACGTCATTTTCGGTATTATCAATGTATAACAATTTCGTTCCTGGAATTTTTTCAAACTTCGGACTTCCGTTTATAGCAATCAATTCAGCTGGTTTATTGCTGTAGAAAACCTCTGGAGCTCCGCCAGAAGACGGAGGCGGAATCATTTTCTTAACATCATCAAAATTCTGTCCCGAAGGCAGATTACTTAAACCCGAAGGCAATTTGGTTGTTTTGGTCCATTTGCCTGCTACATTTTTCGAAGTCAACCAGATATTCTCCACCAACAAATAATAATCTTTTGTCGTTTTATCAAAAAACAAATCCCAATTGGTATTTACTACATATTGAATATCTGTTTTTTCTACAGGCACCAAAACGGGTTCGCCTTGCACAATAAGCAAAATCGACGGATTCGTGCTATAAAAAATAGTTGGAGGATCGTTTTTACCCGCAATTCCCTTTGCCGGACTTTTGGTATGACTTAAATCTGCCAAAATACGATCTACTGAAATAGGATCTCCGCTCTGAGGCAACGTTTCTTTAAACAGCTTTTCCATTTCTGGCACTTTCTTTTTATCCAGAGCAGGAAAACGTATATCGGTTACCTGAAGATTTTTAATAAAAGCGCTTCGGTTGTCTTTGTCTACCAAAGTTTCTGCTTTTAATGAAGCCACGCCCAAAACCTGTTTTCCGTCTTTTGGAGTCAGCGAAAAAGCCACTCGAGCTGTGAGTTCTTTAAAATCTTTCCAATCGTCTACCTGAGGCTGATAATAAACCAGTTTTGTACCGTTATTCTCCGCTTCACGAGGCCAGCCACGATCTGCAATTAATGTAGAGTCGGCAGTTTCAGATTTTCCAGTATCAGAACTTGACTGCTCCGTATCTTTATCTTTTTTGCACGAGAACAAAACTGCACTCAAACAAACTCCAAGTATTAGAAAAGCATTTCTCATAAATTTAAAAGTTAGATTATTCATTGAAAACTTATTTTCTCGATCGTCGTATAAAATTCTTTCGTATAAAATTAGATTCACCGCATAAATAAAACTAGAAATCAGCAGCTTACTTTGTTTCACATTATAATTTGAAACCAAATAAGTACCTAAATGATTCTTCTTTTCTTGATTTAAGATTGTATTCTGCCACAAGTAAAGTGGACTAAAATGAAGTATTGATATTGATTAGGAGCTATTTCCTTCTATCCGCTATATCTTTTGTGGCGAACCCCGCCACAAAAGGATGCCGCTACTATCAGGGCTAGGGCATTCATTTTCAAAAGGAAGTTTTCGAAAAATTATTATTTAAAGTCTTTTGTGTTCTAACCTCAATCTAATCAATACTTATAAATTATTTTTATAAATACTAAAAATTATTAATTTGATTAATAAACACCTTCCCTATACCTTTGTCTCATCAAAATCAAAGAAATGATTTGAGCATCTAAAAAAATAACTTTAAAAAATAGAAATCATGAAATTTACAAGAAGAGCAAACGCAAACTGGAAAGGTACAGGAATGGAAGGAAAAGGAACCATCAGTACACAAAGCACAACTTTAGACAATGCGCAATTATCATTTAAAACTCGTTTTGAGCAAGGTGTCGGAACCAATCCTGAAGAATTAATCGCAGCGGCACATTCTGGATGTTTTACAATGCAGTTGAGCTTTTTATTATCTGAGGCTGGTTTTGTTCCAGAAGATTTAGATACCACTGCTAAAGTGACTTTTGAAGACGGAACTATTACTTTAATTGCTTTAGAACTTACAGGAAAAGTACCTGGAATTTCAGCAGAAGACTTTCAGCAAACTGCTCAAAAAGCAAAAGAAATTTGTCCAATTTCTAAATTACTGAATACGGAGATTACTTTATCAATCACTTTACTTTAAATAAATCCCAATACAAAAATCCCAAATTCCAAGCCTGAATGGAAAATTGGAATTTGGAATTTTCAAAATTGGAATTTCTATTCAAAATTTAAAATCTAAATAAAATGAAAACAATATTTAAAAGTTTTTTAGCATTCGCAGTACTAATTTTTAGTTTAGCATTCACAAACGTAAATGCACAAACTAATCCTAAAATTAAAAATGTCGTATTAGTTCACGGTGCCTTTGCAGATGGTTCTGGATGGCAAGGTTTATACAAGGTTTTGACTAAAAAAGGTTATAACGTAACCATTGTTCAGAATCCGTTGAGTTCTTTGGAAGATGACGTTCAAGCTACAAACTTAGCCTTAGACAAACAAGACGGACCAACTATTTTGGTGGGACATTCTTGGGGAGGAACTGTAATTACAGAAGCTGGAAATCACCCAAAAGTAGCAGCTTTGGTTTACGTAGCGGCTTTACAGCCTGATAATGGCGAAAATTCTGTTCAGTGGCTGCAAACTGCTCCTCCAGCTCCAGAAAATGGTGTATTGCCTCCAGATGAAAAAGGAATCGCTTATTATGACAAAGCTAAATTTCACGCTGGTTTTGCAGGAGATTTGAGCAAAGAACAAGCCGATTTTATGTATGCTTCACAAGGTGCTTTCCATGCGCAAGGCTTTTTAACACCAATAACTAAAGCCGCGTGGAGAACGAAACCTTCTTACGGAATCGTAGCGACTGAAGATAAAAGTATTGTTCCGAGTATTCAGCACGCCATGTACAAACGCTCTAACACAAAAATCACCGAAATTAAAGGTAGCCACGTGGTATTTATTTCTCAGCCAGAGAAAGTGGCGAATGTGATTATTGAAGCGAGTAAATAATTGTGAATGGTGAATTATTAATGGTTAATTGATAATTGATAATTGATAATTGTTAATTAATAATTGTTAATTAATAATTGTTAATTGATAATTGATAATCATAAATTCACATAATCTTGTCATTTCGACGAAGGAGACCCGAGCGATAGCGAACTGGCGAAGCAAATCTTCGCAAGGAACTCTACAAAGATTGGCGACATTCTAGACGGAGCTACTTGCGAAGATTTCTCCTTTCAGTCGAAATGACAAAACTGTATCTAAAATCCAAATTCCAATGGATTGGGGAAATTCCAATACTAAAATTCCAAATTCCAATTACTGTATGCTTGGAATTTGGAATTTTAGTATTGAAAATTTTTAAAGCTTGCTAATCGCTTTAATAAAATAAGGCGAATCGTTCCAATGGATTTTCTTATACGAGAAATCTTTTTTTAATGACTCAGGAAGGCAGTTCCAGATTGCTTCATTCATTTTCTCCAGTAATAATTTCTTGGAGAAGGAATCGGAAACTACTAGACTTATTTCTCTTACGGGAACAGGTTCTTTGAAAGGTTTAAAAAGTGCGCCTGTTTCGTTTAAAGTAGAAAGCTTTGGAATAATCGCAAATCCTAAATGGGCTCGAACTAGATTTTTTAAGGTTTCTATCGAATTAATATCGTACGTAAATTGTTCCTTTATTTTATCGGATGTTTTTAGTCCGCAGATGTCTAATAATTGTGCGTTGTAACAATATTCGTGATGCAGTAATAATAGTTCGGTTTTGTCGCCGGGCTGCATTTCGTAAAATTCATCATTCGCCATAGGATGCGTCTGATTTAAATAGGCAACAAACGGTTCTTTAAAAACAACATGTTCTATTAAATTCGGATTTCCTGTTGGCGTAGCCATAATCGCAACGTCAATTGCACCCGTTTCCAAATCGCGCATTAAATGCCCCGTATATCCTTCTTTAATAATAAAATGCACTTTGGGCGCCGCTTCTTTCATTGCCTGAATAAACAGTGGAATCAGATAAGGCGATAAAGTGGAAATAATGCCAAGTTTTAGTTCTCCTTCCAGCAGATTTTTTTCGTTGATCACAAAATCACGAATTTCATCCACTTCACGAAGTATCTTTTTGGCTTTATTAATAATTTCAATTCCTAAAACGGTTGGTGTCAACGGCACTTTATTTCGATCAAAAATCTTAATTCCGATTTCTTCTTCCAGATTTTTTAACTGAATGGTAAGTCCGGGCTGCGTTACCATACAAACTTCGGCAGCTCTTGCAAAATGCCGTTCTTCGTCTAAAGCGACTATATATTTTAACTGCTGAATTGTCATGTTTTCTAGTTTCTAAGGTACTGAGTTGCTAAGGTACTAAGTTGCCTTTTTTTTATTGTTAGTTTTTTAAGAAAACTTTGCTTTTGTTTTTATTTAGTGATTCTCGAAATACCCTATTCTATTATTTTTTTGTCTTTTAGAGGTAGTCGCTATTATTTCTTCCTGTCTATATTTACCATAATACCGCACTAAAAATACTGCGCATATACTAGCAGTAAATCCAACTACATTTTAGAAATCCCACTATTCTCCTCTATATCAAAAAAAGGATTGCAAAACTATTGCATCAAATTAACCTTAAAACAAACAGAATGAGATTTCTAGCAAACTACAAATCAACAAAGAAAAACGTACCAGCATGAGCAAATTCTAATGCTCTATCAATAGAACTGACCTTCAAAGAATCGATTTTCGGCAATGCCAAGTTCTTAAAAAATAGATTTCAATTTAACCAATCATTACCTTATTTAAATTTCTAAAAAATGTCAAAATTCACAGAACAGGTACATATTACTATAGAAGGCTTTACCCAAAATGTTATTTATTACAATCTCGAGCTTTCTCAAAAAATGGCAGACCATCATTATTTTTCTTTCTTTTGGCAATACACAGGAAAACCTATTATTGCCCCGCAGGATCAGGAAAAAGCCTTTAGCAATTATATTGGCAGCGAAGTCATATTTACCTTTAAAGTAAAAGGCATACGCTTAATGTCTAAAGGAAGAATTACAAAATTAGGCTCTATCGATCTGCACGGGAGCCCAGCTGGACTGCACGTAACAGGAACAAGTCATACCATTGCTCTTGATGATATGCTAAAATCCAGAATCTTTCGCGAGAAAAACCTCCAACAGATTGGACTCGAAATTTTAGCAGAAGAAAATTCGGGAGAATTCTATCAGAGAGAAGCCATTATGCCTACTTACACAAAAGAATTCAGCTTTAAGACTCAGTATAATGAAACAAGCTTTGATTTCCTTAAACGCCTTTCTGCACGTTATGCACAATGGTTTTATTTTGATGGAATGCGTATGCAGTTCGGTCAAATTAAAAATACCGAAATAAAACTTATAAACGAATCTTCGCTACATAACTTTAGCATCGAAGCCAACTTAGTTTCTCATAAAACTTCCTTCAGCAGTTATGACTACAAAAATGCTTCTAATATAAAAAATGGTGCAGAAAAAACCTCCGAAGGAAGCCGAGACCGATTTGCCACGCTAGCTGTTTTTAAGCAACCTTACATTGTAAGACCCGGACTCGAAAATGGCGCATATACAAGCAATGCTCAGAATAAGGATGAGATTGATGAAATGGTAAAAATGCAGACCGCAGGACGCGACGCCAACAGCATATTCTACAGCGGTACTTCTTATCTGCCTATAGGCTTGGGACAGACTTTTTCTATTGAAAACAAAAACGTAGAACATCATTTACTGGCTGTTGAAATTGTACACCGCTCTGAAGTAAACGGAAATTATACCTGCAAATTTAAAGCTATTCCTGCCGATGTCGCAGCGCCACACTACACAGACGTAACAGCATTTGCTCCCGCCGAAAGTCAGCCCGCAATAGTAATTGACAATAATGACCCCGAAAAAATGGGACGCATAAAAGTGGAGTTCTTCTGGAACGGCTGGACAAGCAAAAGTGATTGGATGCGTGTAGTACAGCCTTACTCTGGCTCTGGAAAAGGACTTTATTTTAGACCTGAAATTGGAGAAGAGGTTCAGGTAAGTTTTGAAGCCAACAATGCAGAACGCCCGTATATTTCTGGCACCTTTTATAACGGAAAAGAAATGCCCGATTTCTTTGATACAAAAAACCGAATTAAAGGCTGGAAACTCCCTTTTGGACAGCTTTTCAAGTTTATTGAAAAAGTGTGCATCATACTCTCTGACCCAAGTGGAAATGAAATTCAGCTAGATGAAGAAGGCAAAAATATTAATATTACCTCTCCTGAAACAGTTACCATACGCGCTAAAAATATTGTTTTTGAAGCGAGTGAAAGTATAACTTATGTAGCTGGAACTAATATCTCTGAAACAGCAATACTAAATAAAACTTCAAGTATTGGAGGAATTTTAGACACTAGTGTCGGATTGGACAAAATACTACATGTTGCTGGAGATAATCATATTAATATAGAAGGGAATTCAAACTCGGAGGTAAAAAAAGACCGAAACTTAGCTTCTGAGAGTAAAATAATTACTCAGAGCGATTTAGGTCACGAGTTCCATTCTGATAAGGATATTAAAAACAATAGTAGTGAGAAAACAAGACAAAACTAACTAAGATGGCAATAAAAACAATCTGCGGTATTACCATAATGGGAAGCATTGGCAATTACAGTTTTCACAACTCTAAAAACGGCGCTCATTTTTTATTGAAAGACAGCAATGTCAGTTATAGCGATCCTTATGGAAACCACATGACCAATCATGCCTGTCATATCCGAATTAATTTTGAGCCTTTTAGATTAGAAAAAATGGGCGATGAAATTAGAAAATCAGATGGCAGTCTCATTATCATGATGCCAAAAGAACAAATAGAAGAAATTGCTAACAAAACCTTTTATGCTGATGGGCAGTTTCATGCTATAGATTTTTTAACCTATACCATAACCGAAGAAAAATAATTTTATGTCAGAATATATTAGAGTAAAAGGAAACATTGTTGAGAAAACAGGTGGAGTTTCTAGAGTTTATGCCAAAGAAGGAATTGAACACAACTCAAACGGATTTATCGATTATTTTGCAGAAAATCATACCTATGGTGAACCAGAAAAGTATGTACCAAAACAGCCCGAAAACTCAGTAAATGTATATGTGGGAATGTTTTTTGACGGCACAGGAAACAATCGCTTCAACTCTGAAAGTGTCTATTATTCTAAAATTAAAAGTAATACCGACAGAATAGACCCAAAAGATATTCCTGCAAACAAAGAAACAGAAATTACAATAGAAGATAAGGACAAAAAAAGTAAAAAAATAAAAGTAAAAATTACAGATCGTGACAGCTACTGGAATCCTTATTCGAATATTGCCAAACTTTTTGATTTGTATAAAGAGATTAAAACGAAAGATTATGAAGATAAAAAAAAATATCCTGAATATGGAAAACATATAATTCTTAAACAATATGTAGAAGGTATCGGCACAAAACAAGGAAAGCCAGATGATATTTTGGGTTCAGGTTTGGCCAGAGATACTTGGGGTGTAATAAGCCGTGTACACGAGGGCATTGAAAAAGTAGTGCAAGATCAGTTTAGTGCAGTAACCAAAGACAAAAAAATCAATAAAATTGTAATTGATGTATTTGGCTTTAGCAGAGGAGCTGCTGCTGCAAGGCATTTTTGCAACGAAGTGATGAAAAAAGCCACGTACAGAAATGAAATGATCAATGATCCTTATGATAAATACCCTTTACCCTCTGGAAAAAAAATAATCGATAAACATGCCGGAGGAAAATTAGGATTTGAGCTTAGTGCAAAAGGGCATCTGCCTGTGGGAGAAACCTACAAAATCGAAATACGTTTTTTAGGAATTTTCGATACCGTAATATCCGATATGATTGTAAAAGAAAATATGGGCTACAAATTAGGGCTTGGCGGGTCCCTTATACCCTACTTATATCTTGCTCCCTTGGCTCAGGAAGTATTACCAGAAATAAAAACCAATATAGGAAGTCTTAAAATAGGTAAAGTTTTCCATATAAAAGCCTCTACAGAATGGCGGAAAAACTTTGCTTTTACCCCATCAGAACAAGGTTATACGCTAGGTATGATAGGCTCCCACTCCGATATTGGCGGAGGGTATGCAGAGTTAACCCATTATGAGCCTGTACTAAGTTATTTTGATGTACCGCTTGGCAATAAAGAAACCCTCTCCCAGATGCAGAAATTTAAGCAATTTTATACAGACAGATTTATTTGCAGTAATGAAGAGCTGCAATTTGTAAATACCTACGATCACGTTACCGAAACCAGCATTTCGCCAAATTCTATGGGAACAAGCGTATTTAGCAGAGAGATAAAAGCACCCAATGATTTTCCAGATGAGGGAAAAACCATCTCAAATAACCCAATGTATCAAGTATACCAAACCAAAAACTCAGATCACTATGTGCTTAAAGATTCTAGATATATTTCAAACAAGTATTCGCTCGTGCCCATGCAACTTATGCTAGAAAAGGCAATAGAAAATGATGTGCCATTCTTTAAAAGTTACGATGAAGCCTCTCCAAAGCCTCCATATAAATTTGAATACGAAATTCCCGAAACGGAATCATTTGATATATTGCGAAAGTATTTAGAAATTATGCGTGCTACTTCAAAAGAAGAAAACAAAGACAAAAATTCAACCTACGAGATAGATTACGAGATCTACAAACACATACACCACAATTACGTTCATTTATCAGCACATTATGGCGGTTTAGAAAATGATTTTTTAACAGTGCAAACAGGAGATCATCATTTTTTATCAGACTATGTTTTTATCAATGAGCCTGTTGAGCCAATTATAAAAGCGGATAAAGTAATTTATAAAAGAGAAGTTTATGCACCCAAAAGTTAGTTTTTTTTTATGCAATTTTTTAATCATTGGTTTATTTGTCAGCTGTCAGCCCAAAGATACATTCGACTGGAATGCTGGACTTTCTGGTCCAAAAAATTACCCATCAGGCGCACCTTTTGTAGAATATTTTTATCAAGGGAAAAGCATTGCTGGTGCTTCTTCTGGCACAGGAGCAGATCAAGGATGGGGCATTACTAGCGGCGGTTATGTTGGAGGCGACAAATACAAACCCGTTCCTGATAGTATGGCGGTAAAATGGGTCTGTTCAATCGACAACTTAGTATATAGAGGAGGTTTTAAATTGCCTAGAGAAAAAATTCTCGAATTGTTTAAAAAAAAAGTAATAGATTCTTATGGAGTTCAAAACGACTATGGCGTAATTGTTGCCGGAATGGCTCCTGGTGGTAATATAACTCTATGGATGCAGGGAGGGGATGCCAGTACTGAAATAGCAAAATTTAAAATTTTGAAAGGAGAAGAAGATCAAAATATAGATGATGACTACAAAAAAAAAGAGATAAAATCATGGGGCAATTATCTTGCTTATTGGAAAATTCACGGCATTCCTTATTCTATTTGGGAGAAAGAAGAAAAAGAATATGATTATGACATTGCGTTTTCAAGTGAAGAAGAAGATAAAAAAGATTATAGTATAGCCATTTCTGGCTATACCAAAGATGGTAGTGTAATATATTCAAATGAAGATCCGATTCCATATATAAAATGGAATGAGAATGTAAAGCTAAAAGTTGAAAAAGGTAAAAAGCTTCCTGTGCAATTTTGGATGCGATGGCATTCAAGAGATGGCAACGAATGGTATGAATCACAAATTGTTTTACCTATTAATTTAGATAAACAACTATTAAAATTTCAAGAACAATATGGAAAAGATGTATTTCTTGCTGTAGGAATGGATAAAGTTTCAAAAAATAAACCATACACATTTGGAAGGATATGGTTTGAAAATTCAAAAGAAAAAATTGAAATAATGAAATTTAGAGCATCTAAATTCAATTTAGAAAAAAATGATTTTGAAATATCGCAATACTCGCTTCCAAAAGATTTTGTATTCCCTAAATGGCAAGGCAGAGAACCTATTCAATTTCCAGAGTTCGATTATTGGCAGGAAAAGTAAAAGAAACTAAAAAATTAAATATGATCACATTAAATAAAAACAAGAAATCACTAAAGGCAAAAGTATTTTCAATTTTACTCTGTCACATTGTCCTTAACTTTGCATACTCACAAAAGGGTTATACCAATTTTGAAAATTTGAACAAAAAAGTAAATGTAAAAGAATTTTTTCTTGCAAATTTTGTGGATAAAGATTCTACCAAATATTTATTGCCCAATGAGAACAATATTTATAAAACGATAAATGCGAAAGAAGCATTTTCCAAATATTATGAAACACGATATGTTTCTATGAAAAACATATATGCTAACGAGTTAAACAATCAAATTAATTATACAGATGATGCGGAAAAAATAATTGGAAAAGTATTTTCTCTCAACAGATATACAGAAGATGATACATCATATTTCTATAAAAATTTAAGATTTAATCATTTTCAAATGATGTCAGATACTAATAACCTACTATTAGCTGTTATTTGCTATAATTCAAAAGAAAAGGAAACTGGTTATGAAAAATTATTATCAGAACTTAAACTAAAATTTCATTTTAGTGTAAAAGAAGACAACAGGAAAATAAGTACCATTTTTCAACTAAAAAACTATATACTAATAATAAATAAAATAAAAGCATCTTATTATAGTGAAAGTGAACCGATAGTACAAACATTAGATATGGAAACACCTCACAACATTGAAAAAACAATAAATCTAGAAGTAATAATGCAGTTCGATACATTAAATAATGACCAACAAAAATGGATTAATAATTTGCAAGAATATTAAAGAATCTTCCGAGCGTTTCGCTCGAACTAATGACCAACTTCACTACAAAAAAATAGCACTACTACCTTGAGCAATCATTTTCCGAAGAAGTAGTATTCTAAAAAAACATATTTCAAGAATTTTACTACTTTTAATACTATTAAACCAACTTCTTTTTTAATATATTTGCGCTTCCTAAATTACAGAATTATGATACTTAAAAAACTTCTTGCCCATGTGGTATGGTGGCGGCATTGGAAACAACCGTAACGCTTCTGTAAGCGTAGGACACCTAAGCTACATGGGTTTTATATTCCTAAATTACAGAGTTATGAGTACCAAAACCCTTTCAAAAGAAGCCGAAATTGGTCTAATGAATTTCTTCAACGACAGAATTGACCCACTCGATATGGCGAGAGCCATAAGACAGGTAAATCTAACCCTCGCATTGGGCGTTCTCAACGATCAAGAAAACATTCAGTTAAACGCTGCCAAACTTGGAGACAGCTTCTATTGGCTCAATGAACTAGCCGAAATTTTAGATCCTTATCTGGATTTGGAGTAAAGGTTTATTCTTTTTGAAAAAAATTAAAACCCTTGATCTTTGAGATTGAGGGTTTTGTTTTTTTTTATTTGCTTTTGGGAAAATACCGTATAAGTACTTATTGTTTTGGATTTTAATTATTGGTAGACTTGCCAATAAATGTAGGCAGATTACGGATTTCCATAATAGTATTAAATACAAAAGAAAAATCTTTGTACAAACAACAATAAAAATAATTGCATGATGAAAAATTTACTCTCAATTAGCTTAATTCTATTTTCTATTTTTTCTTATTCTCAAAAAGAAAATATAGAATCAACAACAAGACAATTTATTGACAAAGCTCAATTCACTAGAATTAATAAAGATTGGAATACTACAGCTGAGTTCAAATCTGGAATTGGTGAAGTGGTAAACTTTTATCCAATTGAAGTTATTGACTTAAAAGCAGGAACAAAAGTAAATGCTTTGCAAATAGATATGTATATTAAAAACCCAGACATTTATAAAACAGCCTGGATTGGCATCGATGAAATTGAAGAATTTATAAATTTTGTAGAAGATAATGTTATTCCAAACCTTGATTTAAAACTTAAGGATAAATCTTCTGAATTTATTTTCAAAGCTAAGGAAATGACAATGTATTATTTTGTTAATGAAAGAACCAGAAGAATTACGATAAAACTAAATAGCTATGATAATGATAAAATTTTAAATTATACATTTTGGACTGAAACTCAGGTTGATAAAATCCCAAAGCTTTTGACTGTTTTAAAGAAAATTAAATAGTCTTTAATAATTGATTATTATTGTATAAACAATTATCTTTTTAAGAGTAAACATCGATTTCAATTATCTTTATAATGACAAAAACTTTACTTACAAGAATCAGTATTTTAAGCCAATATAATTCTAAAAATGGAACCATCCTGTGGGAAGATCCTGCTAGCAATCGCTGGGATAATATATATGGACAACTAAAAGAAAATGATAACGCAATTTTTATTTCAAATGATAAATTACTTATAGGAAAAGTAAGTGAAGTTAACTTTGGAAAGAGTTTGTTGTGTATAAATATTGAGGAAATAAATTGCCAAAATGACCAATTTCTTAGACTAAATAGCGCATACCCTGAACTTATATCAAGGGTTAAGGCTAACTTTCAGCCTTTCATTCACCCTCTAAAGTTAGATCTAAACCAGCTTATAGCCGATGTAAATAAACAAAATTTCATTAACTTTTACATCTTATCATCACAAGAAAAATATAATGCACTATCTCAAACTTTTAAAGAACATGATCGTATTGTTATATTAGATGATAATTCAGGTTTTCAAAATGTCAAAAGTAATTCCAAAGAAGGCTTAATTGACTTTCCAAAAGAATTAGACATTAACATCAGCATAGAAGGACTGTTAATTGATGAAGTACTTCAGAAAAATAAAAACTATAAGCGTAAAAGTCTTAAATCGAACAATGTCTCAAGGATAGAGAAAATAAAAAAAGAAATTAATGATAATGGAATATTCAAGTTCACCTCTTTCTTCACATATCATGATACCTTATTCAACAAACGTGTTTATCAGAAAAAAGAAGGGAAATCTAAATTGAATGTAGTTGATTTAAATGATAATGAATCTATTTTTAAAGTTTCAATGAGTCCAAAGGATATTGATGATAAAGCCTTTACTTACTTTAACGACAACTATTTAATCATAGTTCATAGTCAAACCAAAGCAAAAGGAGTTTCTTCCCAAACGCAGGGAGAAACATTTGAAAAAGAAATGAAAATAGGAGATTACTTCTATATGTGCAGAGGTAACAGCAATTTAGAAGTAATAGGCAGAATAACGAGCGATGCTACCTATTGTGAATATGAAGATTTTGGTGATGATGGCTGGCTACAACGCTCCTATGAAATTATTTCGGAAGCAATTAAAGAAGAGCCTTATAATGATGAAAAAAAATGGTGGACACCCAATGATAATTCTACATGTATTATTATACCTACTAGAGAAGTAAAAGAAGCAAATACCAAATTATTTGTACCCTATTTTGACACTCAATTTGAGCTAAAAAACAATATTATTACAAGCACAAATATAACTAAAATTATGTCTGAAAATTTAAATCAAATTCTTTACGGCCCACCAGGAACTGGAAAAACCCATAAATTAAAGCATGATTTTTGTTCTCAATTTATTGAGAACAGTAAAGCTATTTCAAAAGAAGAGTTTTTAATAGAAAAAATAAGCAAATTAACTTGGTGGCAAGTTATTGCACTTACATTATATGTGGAAAACAAATTAATGTCAGTTCCACAAATCAAAGAACATCAATTTATAAAAATAAAACTTAATGCTTCTAATACTGAAAGTATTGACCAAACTTTATGGGGACAACTTTCACAGCATACAATAAAGGAGTCTAAAACTGTTGACTATACAAAACGTACAGATCCACTAATTTTTAATAAATTTTCTAATTCCCTTTGGAAGATAATTCCAGAAAAAAAAGAACTTATTACTAATATATGTGAATTAGGTAATGAAATTAAAAGTTTTAAAAATAAACGAGAAACAAAAAACAACTTTGAGTTTGTAACTTTTCATCAATCCTTTACATATGAAGATTTTATAGAGGGAATAAAGCCAAGATTAAATGAAGAGGATCAAGAAAATTCTGATTTAAGCTATTTTGTGAGAGATGGTATTTTTTACAAATGTTGCGATGAAGCTGCTAAATTAGCAGGGTTTTCAAGTTTGTCAGACTGCATTTTAAATTACACTAAAGAACAAAGAAGAGAAAAATTTAGTGGTGCTTCGCCTTTTGGATTATTCATTGACGAAATTAACAGAGGAAATGTTTCATCAATATTTGGCGAATTAATTACACTTATCGAAGCAGAAAAAAGACTAAGCCATGATGAAATAATTGTAAAACTACCGTATTCAGAAAGATATTTTTCAGTACCTCCTAATTTATTTATTATTGGGACAATGAATACTGCCGACAGAAGTATTGAAGCTCTGGACACCGCTTTACGAAGACGTTTTTGTTTTGAAGAAATGCCTCCTCTTTACGATTTAAAAGACTTGCAAAATAGTATTTATGGATATTCAGCTTCTGATATATTGAAAACGATCAATACAAGGATTGAAAAACTATTAGACAAAGATCATAAAATAGGACATTCTTACTTACTCAATAAAAATGAGAATTCAATAATAGAATCCTTTTATAAAAATATTATTCCTTTATTACAAGAATATTTCTTTGGGGATTATAATAAACTAGGTTTAGTATTAGGAAAGGGGTTTGTTCACTTACAAGAAGAGAAAGCCTCAACAAATATTTTTGCTGATTTTTATGATACTCCAGACGATTTCGACAACAAAAATATTTATAAAATTATTGATTACAGAAAAGACAAGGAGGTTATATTTAAAGATAAACATGGAGAAATTATGAGTTTTGAAAAAGCTCTTAAAATTCTAATGAATAAATAGTTTGGCTGAAATAAAAGAAAATATTGTCGTATTTGAACATGAAACTCTTCGTTTTGATAAAGGTGAAAAGAAAATCACCAAAGATCAATTTGAAGCTTTAGAACGTTATTATGGTAATGGAAAACCTTTTTATAAATTAGTCTACAATGGCGTTCAATTTAATGAACACGTTGGTGTTATTCAAGTTGGTAATACATTAATAGAAGTATTGCCAAAGGCAGACAAAATTCCTCACTCAAAAGAAGAAGACAAAAAATGGCGTAATTTATTAATTGGAATGCTAAGGACTGTGGGAAGTTTTGATATAAAATCTACAAGTAACAGCAACCTTAAAATAAAGCCCAATACTATTCTTGATTTGTATTTTGAACTATTTATTAAAGAAGTAGAATATCTATTCCATAATGGATTGGTCAAAAAATATAGAAAAAAAGAAGAAAATATTACTACTTTAAAAGGGAGTTTACAGTTTAGCAAACACATTCAACAGAATCTAATTCATAAAGAACGCTTTTATGTTCGTCATTCTATATATGATGTTGAACACACTTTACATTTCATTATTTACAAAACCTTAAGATTACTAAAACAAATCAATAGCAATAATGATTTACACAGTCGAATTGGTGTTTTATTATTGAATTTTCCTGAAATGCCAGATATAAAAGTTTCAGATTCTACTTTTGAAAAATTAATATACAATAGAAAAAACAAGCATTATCAAAAAGCCATAGAAATTGCAAAGTTATTACTTCTCAAATATCATCCAGATGTAACTAAAGGAAAAAACCATGTCTTGGCTCTGATGTTTGATATGAATCTTTTATGGGAACAATTTATATATGCGAGCTTAAAGAAAAATACAACTGATTTCATTAAAATAAAAGCGCAAACGTCAAAGTTTTTTTGGAAACCTGAAAATGGCAGAAGAACTGCGATGAAACCAGATATCTATATTGAAACTTATGATGGAAATATTGTATTAGATACAAAATGGAAAAATCTAAATGGTTTTAATCCTTCTCCAGATGACTTAAGACAAATGTACGTCTATCATGAATATTACGATGCTAATAAAGTAGCTTTGGTTTATCCAGGAGATAATAAAAATAGTAAAGCAGGAGTATATCTAAAAAAAGATGGCAAACATGATAGTAAAATATGCAGTGTTGTTTTGATTAATGTAGAAGATGAAGTATTAAAATGGCAAGAAGAAATTAGAAGAATTGTTAAACAATTTGCCAGTACAAAATAAAGTTTTATAAAAAAAAGAGCTTGTTTTCTACAAGCTCTATTTTTCAATTAAAAAAAATCCAAAACAAAATCACCCCAAACTCATCCCACCATCCATAATAACATCAGCTCCAGTCATAAACACCGCGGCATCACTACTTAGATAGGAAACCATTTGACCCACATCTTCTGCCCTTCCCATTTGTTTTAAAGGCACTTTTTCTACTACAACATCCATAATGCCTTTCACGGTGGTTTCGTCCAGACCTACTTTGTTCATGACTTCGGTTTGGGTTGGTCCTGGACTAACCGAATTAACACGAATCTTTCTGGGCGCTAATTCTAAAGCCGCCGATCTCATAAACGAATTCAAAGCCGTTTTACTCGCTGAATAAACCGAAGATCCTGGACCCGGCATACTCGCAGTATTCGAAGAAAGAAAAACCACCGAAGCACCGTCGTTCAGAATTGGGATAAATTTGCTTAAAGTGAAAAAAGCGCCTTTTAAGTTCACATTCATAATGCTGTCGTACAATTCTTCTGTGGTTTGTTCGATGGTTCCTAAACCCGCGATTCCCGCATTGATAAACAAAATATCAACCGAACCGAAATCGGCTTTTACCTTTTCTGCCAGTTTTTCGATATCCGAAATATTCGATTGGTCTGCTGTGATGGCGGTAACGCCTAGTTCTAAAGCGGCTTTTTCTATAGCTTCTTTTCTTCTTCCTGTAATAATTATGTTTGCGCCTTGCTCTTTTAATTGTTTGGCTGTTGCGTAACCTATTCCGCTGTTTCCGCCTGTGATGACGGCTGTTTTATTTTTTAGATTTTCCATCTTTCTGATTATTTAAAATTTATTTGGCAAATTTAAATTCAAATTGGTATAACTTTGTAACCAGTATCATGGAGTATACCAAACTAATTTGATTCTTCAATGGAAAAAATTATAGCCACGACTCGACCGAAGGGACAGACGAAGTAATTCACGAATTTATTTTTTATAATCTATGTCGAAAAATGTGATTAATTACACTAATTATTGATATTCAATCAATATAATTCGTAGGGAAAACTTTGAAAAAAAATTCGTGCATTCGTGGCGGAAAAACTTTGAAAAAAATTGAATACTATGGAAAGAAATCAGAAAGAAGAAGTACAGGCGCTTCAGGACACGCTGCATGTTTTAGGCGGAAAATGGCGTTTACCGATCATCAATTCAATCTGCAACGGAAATCATCGTTTCAGGGAAATCGAACGCAGTATTCCGGGAATTACGACTAGAATGCTTTCGCGAGAACTCAAAGAAATGGAATTGAATATGCTTATAAAAAGAACTGAAGATCGCGATGCCGAAATTCAGGTGAAATACGAGTCTACGCCGTATTGCAAATCTTTTGGTCCTGTAATCGAAGAAATGATCAAATGGGGAAAATCGCATCGAAAGGAGATTATTCGAAACTCTTAAAATATTCTCCCGCAGATTTTGCAGATTATACAAATCAAAAAAATCTGCTTTATCAGCTGAATCTGCGAGAGAAAAATAGAGAGACGCAAACAATTATTTTAAACACATAGAAACATAGATGCAGATTGTGTATAAAGGCGTTTCACTTACATTAATTCACATAGTTACTATGTGTTAGAAACTAGTTTCATTTTTTATTCTTTTTACGGATCAAAAAAAATCTATCCCGATAGTTATCGGGGCTATCTGTTTAAAATTATTCGACAAGAAAGTCAAAGTTTAAGCATTAAGGGAATAATCACATCGCTCGGAAATTATTAGAAATTTCTAAAAAAAAGTCAATCCAAAACTCCATCCTATCCAACCCAAAATATCTTTGCTGTTATTTTTAATTATAGTATAATTCTTAGTACGATCCTGAACAAATGTAGAAGTGTTTGCATTACCGTATTTATCTTGTTTCTCAGACCAATAAAAATTCAAAGAAGGGCCTGCAGATATTGCTACGCCTTTACACAATTGAAAAGAAAAAGAGGAATCAAATTTAGATAAGGAATTATAGATATCCCAGTTTCCTAGATAGAGATACTGCGTGCTAAATTCGGGATTAAAAGTGAAGCGTTTCCCCAACGGAATGTTTTTTCCTAATCCGATTCCAAAAGAAAATAACTTTTCTTCTTCTTTTCGATCGCTTCTTCCCGCCATTAAAATGGTATACATTTTATGATCTCCTGTTTTTACAGCAAGATTTATATCTGAGATTTCGTTACTCGTAATGCTGATTTTTTTATAACCGCCTTTTTTAAAGTTTAAGAGACCAAAACTATAACCAGATGGCGAATCTGTAATGTTGACTAATCCAAATTGGACTCCATTTAATTCTTTGGCATAATTAAAAAGTCCAGTAATTTGAGCGCCTCGCACGGTATCTTTTCCAATATTGTAAATTCCCGAAAGCTGTAATCCGTTTTGAGAACCTTTTACTGTATTACCAATTCCTGCAATTTGAAGTCCTTTAGAATCTTTATAAACGTTGTTATAAATACCGCCCATTTGCAAACCTATTTGCGAGCCTTTCACACTATTATGAATACCGCTTATCTGCAAGCCTCTTAAATTGCCAAAAACATTATTATAGATTCCAGCTAACTGAATTCCGTTTACAGATCCTCCAACAGTATTAAATATTCCGGCTATTTGAAGCGCATCGACATTCATACGGTTAATATTGTAAAGTCCAGCCATTTCTAATCCGCGAACTCCAGCATTATAACCTCCTAATATATTTAGCGAAAAATTATTGACAATCTGCGTATTCAGCATTCCTCGCGTGCTGATACTCGGAACTAAAGAAGCCTGTACGGGGACTTTAGAAATAAATCCGCCCAGATTGAGCGCTTGTATTCTTTGTTTGGAAGAAATAAAGAAACGTCCAATTCCTGATCTTTCAATTGCAGAAAAATCACCATCAATATAATCTGTTTTATTCTTTTTGTCTCCCATCTGAATTTTAATTTCAGAAAGAAACACCATCGTCACCGTTTTATAATTCTCCTTAACGGCTGTCAGTTCTATAGCTTGAGGCGCATTTTTTAATCGAAGTTCAAAAAAACCATCCTTATTGGTCAATGTAGACAGCAGTGCATTTTTCTCTAATACACTCACATTCTCAATACGATTGTTCGTTTTTGTATCTATAATATAACCAATTACAATTTGCTGTCCGTCACTCATAACGGTATTTTTTTCCAATACAAGAGCCAATTCTAACGGAGCATAACGCACAATAATGTATCCTGGCGATTCTTTATATTCATATTTAGCACCTAACAACTGATCTAAAGCTCCTTTTATGGTACTATTATCGGCATGGATGCTAACGATGCTATCTTTTACAGCCAGTTTGCCATAATAAGCAAATCTAAAACTTCCTTTTTCTTCCATTAACCCCAAAACACTGCCTAATGGTTTCTTGTCTGCATGAACAGATATTTCGTTTTCTAATATGGACTGAGCATTTACCTTAAAAAAGATACCCGAAATAAGCATCAATAAAATAACTGTCAAAACAAGCTTTATGTTACTTGGCATATAAAAGGGATATAATAATTTGATGTATTAAATCTTGGATCCAATGATTACATTTTCAAAATTACCTGAATTCCTATATTTTCAATACCCTTTCTTATATTTTTTTTATATAATTGGCATCACCAGTATTACAACGATTTAGTTGAAAAACAACGGTAATAAGCGTAATTTTCACACATAAAAAGTATCACAATAAAGACCAAAAGTGAACGATTTTACCCCTTATTTTTCAGCATTTTTCTCTAACTTAGCGGTCTACATTTTGAAATGTAAGATTAAAATAACCATTGTTTTTTGGCAAAACATTGAATGAAAAAGAATTACCATACTTTCTCTTACTTTTTGCTGCAAAAACATTCTTCTAATAATTTAGTTAATTGAAAACTATGAGCAAATTTGATTTTGGAATTGTAGGACTCGGCGTAATGGGTCGTAACCTACTTTTAAATATCGCCAGCCATAACTTTGCGGCTGCAGGTTTAGACTTAGACACCGAAAAAGTCAATTCTCTTCAACAAGAAGCCGATGCCAATCACACTATTGAAGCAACGACAGATGTAAAACATTTTGTGGAGCTTATTCAGCAGCCAAGAGCAATTATGTTATTGGTTCCTGCTGGAAAACCAGTTGACAGCGCCATTGCAAGTTTATTGCCTCACTTAGATAAAGGAGACATCATTATTGACGGCGGAAACACTTATTTTACTGATACTGACAGAAGATTTATTGAATTGTCTGAAAAGGGAATCCACTTCTTTGGAATGGGAATTTCGGGTGGTGAAAAAGGCGCACGTTTCGGTCCTGCTATGATGCCTGGTGGAGATCAGAAAGCTTATGAAAGATTACGTCCTATTTTTGAAGCAATTGCGGCAAAAGTAGATGGCGAACCTTGCGTAGAATATTTAGGAAACGGTTCTGCTGGAAACTATGTAAAAATGGTCCATAACGGAATTGAATACGGAATCATGCAATTAATCTCTGAGATTTATGACTTAATGAAAAGAGGTTATAATCTAGATGATGCAACGATTCAGAAAACTTTTGAAGAATGGAACCAGACTGATGATTTGAGATCGTATCTGATTGAAATCACAGGAAAAATCTTAAAACAAGAAGATACAGACGGAGGTCTTTTAATTAATAAAATTTCGGATTGGGCAAGATCTAAAGGAACAGGGAAATGGACTTCGCAAAATGCAATGGACTTGCAAGTTCCAGTTCCGACAATCGACGCAGCGGTTAACATGCGCGATATGTCTAAAACCAAACCAGAAAGAATTGAAGCTGCTAAAAAGTTAGTTTGGAACGCTGATGAAGCAAATGTTTCTCAAAACGAGGCAATTGCATCTTTAAAATCGGCTTTGTTCTTTTCTATCGTAGTAACTTACGCTCAAGGTTTAGCTCAGCTTCACACGGCTTCTAAAGAATATAATTACGGATTAAACTTAGAAACAGTTGCTAAAATCTGGCGTGGCGGATGTATTATTCGTGCGACTATTTTAGAAGATTTCAGAAAAGCATATGTCGCAAAATCAGACTTGCCAAACTTGCTTTTAGATTCTGAAATTGCTTCAAAACTAACCGAAAATCAAGCAGGAATGCGTTCTGTAATTCAGTTTGCAGTTCAAAAAGGATTGCCAGTTTCAGGATTAATGAATTCGTTATCGTATTTCGATGCTTACAGATCTGCAAATCTGCCAACAAACCTAATTCAGGCACAACGCGATTTCTTTGGAGCACACACTTACGAACGTATCGACAAAGAAGGCGTTTTCCATACCCAATGGACTGAATAAGACAACTAAAAAAACAACACAACTAAACCACACAATGACTAAAAATAAACTAAAGAATCCAACCATCATTGTTATTTTTGGAGGAACTGGGGATCTAGCAAAAAGAAAGCTCTTCCCCGCTTTTCAAAATCTGTACCTTGACGGACGCATGTCTGAAAAGTTTCAGATTATTGCTCTTGGAAGAGCTGAGAAAACCAATGAAGATTTTCGCGCTTATGTAGCAGAAAATCTAAATCTATTCTCAAGAAGAAAAGGCATTAATGATCCAGAAACAGAAAAGTTTCTTTCGCACATCACTTATCACAGTCTTGATATTGACAAGGAAGAATCGTATATCGGATTAAACGAGAAAATCAACAATTTTGATCTCGCTTTTGGCGAACGTTCAAACCGTCTTTTCTATCTTTCTATAACACCTTCTTTTATCTCGACCATTTCGAGCAATATCAAGAAAATTGGCCTTGCGGCGAATGCCAAACAGGATCGTATTATTATTGAAAAACCTTTTGGTTACGATAAAGCTTCTGCAATCGAGTTGAATGAAATGCTTTCGCAGACTTTCAAAGAAGAGCAGATTTATAGAATTGACCATTATTTAGGAAAAGAAACGGTTCAGAATATTTTGGCTTTCCGTTTTGGAAATTCAATGTTTGAGCCTTTATGGAGCCGTAATTTTATTGATTTCGTGCAGATTACCGTTGCAGAAGAAGTCGGCGTTGAAGAACGCGGCGGGTTCTATGAAGGTGTTGGTGCATTGAAAGACATGATTCAGAATCATTTGTTTCAGATTTTATGTATGACAGCTATGGAAGCGCCTGCTTCTTTGGCAGCAGACGACATTAGAAATCGTAAAGCAGATGTCTTGAAATCAATCCGCAGAATTAAACCGGAAGAAGTTGACCATTACATTGTAAGAGGTCAATACGACGCTGGAGAAATTAACGGAAAACCAGTTCCAGGTTACCGTCAGGATAAAGGAATTGCTCCAGATTCTAATACAGAAACGTATGTGGCAATGAAAATTTATCTGGACAACTGGAGATGGCAAGGAATTCCGTTCTATTTGCGTTCAGGAAAAAGAATGGAAGAAAAACAGTCTTCGATCATCATTCAGTTTAAACCAGTCCCGCATTCTTCATTTTCTTACGGAAAAGAAGGTATGACTCCTAACCGACTGATTATTAATATTCAGCCGTCTATGGACATCAAATTACAGTTTATGACTAAAAAACCAGGTTTGTCTATGTCTTTACGACCTGCTGAAATGGTTTTTGATTATTTTGAATGTTCTACGATGTCTCCAGAAGCTTACGAAACTTTGTTAGCCGATGCTTTGGCAGGAGATCCTACTCTATTTATGCGTTGGGATCAGGTGGAAGAAGCTTGGGATGCGATTGAAACGATTCAGCAAGTTTGGAAAACAACTGCTCCAACCAATTTCCCAAATTACAAAGCAGGAAGCTGGGGTCCAGAAGAAGCCGACGAATTATTGGCACGTCAAGGACACAAATGGATTCCGAATACACAAAACATTAAAAAAGAAGAAGAAATTCTAGATGGTACAGATATACAATAACACCGACGAAATTAATACTAAAGCAGCAGATCTTTTTGTAGAATCGGCTCAGAAGGCAATTGCTGCAAAAGACCAATTTACAGCTGTTCTTACAGGAGGTTCTTCTCCTGCTGGAATCTATAAATTATTGGCTTCTGATGCTTACAAAAATAAAATAGACTGGAGCAAAGTGTATATTTTTTGGGGTGACGAAAGATGGGTTCCGTTAAATGATGATTTGAGTAATGCTAAAATGTCTTATTCAACTTTATTAAGCCACGTTCCTATTCCGCAAGAAAACATTTTTGAAATGTACAAAGATGGTGTTACACCTGAGGCTTATGCAGCTAAATACGAAAAGTCTATCAGAACTCTTTTAGGTGAAGAAGGAAAATTTGATCTGATTCTTTTGGGCATGGGAGACGACGGACACACAGCTTCTCTTTTTCCAGGTGAAGCAGTTCTAGAAGAACAAACTAAATGGGTTGATGCTTATTATTTGGCTCCACAAAAAATGTATCGTATCACGCTTACAGCTCCATTAATCAATAAAGCAGAAAAAATTGTGGTTGTCGCTTTTGGAGAAAAGAAAGTTCACGCTTTGAAAGAAGTAACAACTGGCGAATACAATCCGACTTTATACCCAATGCAATTAATCAAACCCGTTTCGGGCGAATTATTGTTTTTGGTGGATAAAGTTGCTGCAGGAACAAACTAAGAAATTATTTATTTCCATATAATTTAAGGTCTATGCTGAAAAGTGTAGACCTTATTTTTTTGATTTTTTTTCTCTCGCAGATCTGGCAGATTTGGCAGATATTCTAATTAAAAAAATCTACTAAATCTGCAAAATCTGCGGGAGAACTTTTATGCTCAAAACAATTCAAAAGCCGACCACAAAACACTGAAAAACAAATATTTAAAAAACCTACTTCTTTTTTATTTAATTTTGTTTAATACTCTCCGTATCAAACTATTATACTATAAGCATCTTTTTTTATTCTTCTCGAGCTTTTACACTGATTATATAATTTCAAAACCATTTTGCAATGAAATATAATTACTTCCTAATTGCGGTTTTTCTTCTTTTTGTTTGCTGTAAAGAAAAAAACACAGAACCCAAATCAGTTAAAGTCAGTGCTTCGCAAGGGTGCTATATTCCGAAAACGAACGATAAAGATTGGTACACCCAAAACAAAAAAGCACCAAAATTTAAAGGTCTTGATGGTGTAAATTTTAAAATTACAACCCATAATCCCGAAGCACAGGAATACTTCAATCAAGGAATGATGCTGGCTTACGGATTCAATCATGCCGAAGCAGCAAGATCATTTTATGAAGCTTCACGTTTAGATCCGAATTGTGCTATGGCGTATTGGGGTTTTGCGTATGTTTTAGGTCCGAATTATAATGCGGGAATGGAAGAAGATAATTTTCAGCGTGCTTATGATGCGGCTCAAAAAGCTAAAAAACTTTCTGCCAAGTGTTCTCCGAAAGAAATTGCTATGATTGATGCATTATTAGTGCGTTATGCTAAAAATCCTCCCGCAGACAGAAAACCGCTTGACATTGCGTATTCCGAAGCGATGAAAAAAGTATACGCTCAGTTTCCTTCAGATCCAGATATTGGCGCGCTTTACGCGGAATCGCAGATGAATCTTCATCCGTGGGATTTGTATGAAAAAGGTACTGGAGTACCTAAAAAATGGACTCCCGAAATACTAGCTGTTCTAAACGAATTAATTAAAAAAAATCCGAAACATCCAGGCGCACATCATTTTTTGGTTCATGCTGTAGAAGCTTCTGCTCATCCAGAAAACGGACTCAAAAGTGCTAAATTACTAGAAACTTTAGTTCCTGGTTCGGGACATTTAGTTCACATGCCATCTCATATTTACATTCGTACGGGAGATTATCATGAGGGCACACTTTCTAACATTGAAGCGGTTAAAATTGATAGTTTGTATACAACTGCCTGCCATGCACAAGGCGCTTATCCTCTAGCCTATTATCCGCACAATTATCATTTTTTGGTAGCTACAGCGGCTTTAGAAGGAAATTCAAAATTAGCTTGGGAATCGGCACAAATATTACAGCAGCATATGTCTCCTAAAATCATGCGTGAGGCTGGCTGGGGAACATTACAGCATTATTATAGCATTCCGTATTATATCGCTGTAAAATTCTCGATGTGGGATAAAATCGTGGAGATTCCACAACCTGAAAAAGATCTCGTATATCCAAATGCAATTTGGCATTATGCCAGAGGAATGGCATATCTCGGAAAAAATGACATTGCCAATGCCGAAAAACAGCTTGCTTCTCTAAACCAATTAGCCAAAGATAAAACCTTAAAAGAGGTTACAATTTGGAATATCAATACGACTTATGATCTTGTTCAGATTGCTGCTAATGTGCTTTCAGCAGGTGTTGAGGCCAAAAAGAATAATTTGGATAAAGCCATTGTTCTTTTAAACAAAGCAATAGAAATTGAAGATCAGTTAAATTACAACGAACCGCCAGACTGGTTTTTCTCCGTTAGACATTATTTAGGCACTATTTTACTGAAAGCTGGAAAATACGCCGAAGCTGAAAAAGTATACAAACAAGATTTACAAACACTCCCGAAAAACGGCTTTGCCCTAATCGGACTTTACAACTCTTTAACACTACAGAAAAAAGAAAAAGAGGCTTTAAAAATTAAAACCTCTTTTAATGATGCTTGGCAGTATGCTGATTTTGAGATTAAGGGTTCTTCTAGTATTTTGGAGTGATTTTAGTTTTTAAGATGACATCTTAAAAAGTCGGAGACTTTTATCACGTTTAAAAATTCTAAGACCAAAAAAAATGCGCAAAGTCAGAGACATTTGCGCAGCTTTTTAATTTAAGTTTGAAACTCTTTTCAGATCAGCGAGGGGCTAAATCATTTTTTATCATAATTTATTATAAAACTATTTTCTATCAATTCTTTTATAGTAACTTCAAGTCGTCTATCTATAAGACTGTCCTTTAAAACTTCTTCCCATTTTTTGTTAGCAATAAACGTGGAATCATATATAAATATATATAATTTTTCATTTATCCCCATTGCATCTTCAATACATATTGGTCTTCCACCACCTGTAAAACGAATTTCTCCAATCTCTACATTTCCGTTACCAGCAAATGCAGCTACAGGCTTAAAATATGGATCCGAACGAAAGTCTCCTGACGGCATAAATGAATCAAATCCTCTATAGATATACAAGATCTTATCTGTATTGTTTTTAATTTTAATACTGTAATGACAATCACTTCTATCTTTTGGCTCTTGACAAGCACTTATCAGACTAAATGCAATCAATAATAATATTATCTTTTTCATATTATTTATAATTATTCTCCCAGCTCTCCGAAGTCTTCCCCACTAGTGCTGCACAAATGTCTCCGACTTTGCGCCATCCTAAATACTTCTTAAAAATCCAGATAGCGCGGATTTGCAATCCGTGCCCGTTACAATTATCAAATCTTATTTGTCCTAACAATTTTTATTTTTTTCTATCACTTTGTAGATATGCTTTAGGGATACGGGTTGCAAATCTTCTTTATAGGGAAATCATTATAAATAATTCACACAATTATTCAGCAAAAACTACTGGAATCTTATTTGATTCAATTGCGCCTGTAAATACCTTATAGTCTTTTTTTTTGAGAGACTCTATTATTTTTTTAACATAGCTCATATCTACAAACATTTCAGACAGTTTATACTTTAGTGATGCATAATATTTTTCCTTTCGGTCTACTAAAAAATAAGTAGTTTGTTGGTTACTGATATTTCTCTTTACTTTAAATTGTAACTTGAAATACAGTTTTTCCCTTGATTTTATTTCTACCAAAGTAAAACTCTGATTATTATTTAAATCAACATTACTTGCCTTTTCTGATATATCGGAAATTTTAAGAACCTCATTATTTTTTTTATCCTCTAAAACAAAATAGGGATTCAAAAAATAGTCGTTGTCATATTTTGCATCCGCTAAGAAAAGTGTATCAACCAAAATATAATAATTTTCTTTCGTGTGATTCTTTATAACAAAGTCGACATTTTGATTTTCAACAATTTTCTTGCTTAAAATTTTAATTGTTAAATCTTTGTTTTTTTGTGCATTTAAAATGAGTACATAAAACAAACAAAAGAAGGTAATTTTACTTTTCATAATTATATTATTCAGCATCAAAACTATCAATAATGAACCATTCCCCGCGCTATCAGACACAAAAGTTATTTGCAGATTTATAGATCTTTATAACTAAGCCTTTTAGAAAATGCTACGTCATTTTCACTAACTATAGAAACTTCCAGTTCATTATTACTTTTGATTAATTCTACAGCCTTTTTTTCAGCGCTCTCTAAGTCAAAAAACGACAATCTAGGAATATTTCCCTGCCCATCAAAATCATTAAATCTAGTTTTACAGTCTAACTCTAAAATAATTCCTGTGCGATATTCGCAAATCATTATAAAATACATATTTTCAATTTTATTTATCGCTAAGCCTTTGGACTTTTTCTCCTAAAACCTTATTGATAGAGCTTCTTCCTGCATATTGGAGTGATTTTTAATCACTATACTCTACAGTAAAATCAGATTTTCTTAATTCATTCAAACTAAAATCAAACCTTTTAGCAATAAGATAATCCCTTGTAATCTCTTCCCATTTTTTATTTCCTAATGCAACAGAATCGTAAACAAATAAATATATTTTTTCTTCATTCTGATATAAATCCTCAATGCACATTGGCTTTCCATTTCTTTGAAAATAGGCAGTTCCTATTTCTACATTATCATTACCTGCTTTCGCTTTTACAAGAGTATTGGTCGCATAAGGTCTAGGATCGCTATAATTATATAAAATTGTGTCTGATGATGTTTCGATATATAAAACTCTATCAGAGTTATTTTTAAATTTAATTTTGTAATGACAATTCATTGTGTCTTTTGGAGTACACGAAATAACTAACAATACTAAAAGCAATAAAAATCTTCCCTTTCTCATCTTAATTATTTATTATCAAGAGAAATAACTTCTATATTCACCTCTTGGCCATCTTTTAATTTTTCCTTGGTAAATGCTTCAGAAAATTCTGCAGAGCCATAAATATTGGGTCCGCGAAGCAAAAAATTATATCCTTCTGTTCCATCAAGCATAATTTTAACTGAACCAGTAGAATCTGTTGTGTATTCTGCCACTTTCTTAAAGGTCTTTTTTATAAAACCAAATCCTTCTGTTCTTACTTCGATTGTATCAAAAGTTTTAAGTCTTGGCAATTTCGTTTTACTATCAATTGAATGTACTGTGATAGTAATTGAGTCGCTCTTTTTATTACAATTAAAGAATAGCAAAATAAATATAAAAACACATATCAATTTTATTGCTCCAAGAACACTTGATTTCATAAGACACTTTTAAAATATTCAATTAAAAGTAATTTAATATCCAATGCAAAGACAACTTTCTGGAACAAAAAATGTACAACTTTCCAATTAAAGGCTGAATTTTTCCAATTCCAATCAATACTATCTCATAAAAAGAAAGGCACTAAAAAACCAACCCTCTAAAAACCACCCCCAATTATTATCAAATTTTTAAATCTCATAGTTTTTAGAAAATTTTAAGAACCCTTACTTTTCAAATTACTATATTTGGCGCACCTTAAAGAATAATTAATCCCACTTTCTAAGAAACAAAATTGTAATTCCTGCTGTAGTTGTATGAAACCCACTAAGTTCATATATATCGTTTTACTTTCGTTGCTTTGTTTTTTCAGAGGCACCGAAACGTATTCGCCGATTTATACTTTCAGCAGCTGTATTACCTTAGATAGCGTTGCGGCAGACGACACGCAGATTTTTTCTTCTGACTTTTCTTCTTCTAAAAATTTAGAAGTTCATTATAAGCTCAAAAAGAAAATGAAATGCAGAGCGACTACTTTGGAACAAAGTACGATCAAAGCTCCGTATCTCAGCAATTTGGTTAATTTTAAGCTTTATAAAGAAAGCTTAATCTATGGTATAGCTTCAATATACCATATCGAGAGGCATCCCCATCTTCATTTGTACCAACTTTTCTAGGCTGCAAAATTTCGTCGTTTTTATATTCTAGTATTCTGGAACAATACCTCATTTACGTATGTGATTGAGCTGATATTGCTATAAAAACAATTCTCTAAAACGGTACTTTTTTAAATAAGAAGCATCCGTAAGCCTTATTATTTTCAAAATCCAAATTCAGACTCCCCATATTTCAGTATCAAGGGAGCACATCTATTTATTCAAAAATTTAAACCTAATGATGAGCATTTATAAAAATCCATTCCTTTTATGCACCTTGGCTTTATTCGTTTTAGTCTCGTGCGGAGATAAAGCAAAAAAAGATTCAAACAACATAAAAACAGTTCCTATTTATAAGGTAACTCTTAAAGACACTATAGTTTCGAGCAAATTTGTTGCCGATGTACATGCTAAAAACAATGTAGAAATTCACGTGCGTATTCCAGGTCTATTAGACAAAGTTTACGTTAGCGAAGGACAAAAAGTAAAAAAAGGGCAAATCCTTTTTAAAATAAGCGATGTTGAACTTCAGATTCAACTTCTAAAAGCCGAAGCGGTTTACAAAAGCGCAAAAGCCGATTTAAGAATTGCAACGGTGGAATTGGAACAGGCGCAAACTCTTTTCAATAAAAAAGTAATTGCAGACAAAGAATTGGAATTATCTAAAGCAAAAAATGATGCCGCTTCCGCAAAATTGGCTCACGCAGCTGCAGAAAGAAAAGCAATCAACCAACAGATTAGCTTTACCACTATCCGCGCGCCATTTGACGGAACAATTGACCGTATTCCGTTCAAAGAAGGAAGCTTGGTAGAAAACGGTTCGTTATTGACCACGGTTTCTCAATTAGATGATGTTTATGCGTATTTCTCAATTCCAGAGAATACGTATTTCCAAATGATGGAAGACAAAACCTTAAACACTCAGGGCGATATCAAATTGGTATTGCCAAACGGACAAGTTTACGATCAAAAAGGAGAATTAAGAACTGCTGACGGAGAAATCGACAGACAAACTGGTTCTATTCAATACAAAGCAAAATTTCATAATCCGCAAGGATTTATCAAACACGGAACTTCTGGCAAACTCATTATTTCAGAGCCAAAAACCAATGCAATTTTAATTCCGCAGAAAGCTGTTTTTTCTATTCAGGACAAACAGTACGTTTTCCGCGTGAACAAAGATGGAGTAGTTAAAATGACAAATGTTACAATCGAAACCACTCTAGATGATGTGTACATCTTAAACGAAGGTCTAAAAAGCGATGACCTAATCGTGCAAGAAGGCACACAATCATTGAGAGACGGCGATAAAATCAACATGAAACAAATGTAGATTATCGATCTGTAAAACAGTTATTTAATTATTTATCTAAAACATTTAAAATGATAGAGTTATTTATCAGGAGGAAAATATTGTCATTAATCATCTCGGTTATGATAGTCCTTCTGGGATTGCTGGCATTATTTCAGCTCCCTATTACCCAATTCCCAGACATTGTACCACCGTCTGTAACCGTTACAGCAAAATATACAGGAGCAAACGCAGAGGTTTCGGCCAATGCCGTCGCCCTTCCGTTAGAAAGAGCCATAAATGGTGTGCCTGGAATGACCTATATGTCAACAGTAACTTCCAACGATGGTTTGACTTTAATTCAGGTTTTCTTTGAAGTAGGAACCGATCCCGATCTGGCTGCCGTAAACGTGCAGAACAGGGTTACCACGATTCTGGATGAGCTCCCAGAAGAGGTAATTCGCGCCGGAGTTACAACCGAAAAAGAGGTGAACAGTATGTTGATGTACTTGAATATTACTAGTACCGACAAAACTCAAGATGAACAGTTTATCTTCAACTTTACCGATATTAATATCCTTCAGGAATTAAAACGTATTGATGGTGTCGGACGTGCCGAAATCATGGGTCAGAAAGAATATTCAATGCGTGTTTGGCTAGATCCAGAAAAGATGCTTTCGTACAATATATCGGCAAATGAGGTTATTAATTCCCTTCAAAAACAAAACATTTCTGCTGCACCTGGTAAAGTTGGTGAAGGTTCGGGACAAATGAACAATCAGCTGCAATATGTAATTAAGTATGGTGGAAAATTCTTCGAACCAAAACAATATGAGGAAATTCCGTTAAGAGCGAATCCAGATGGAACTATTTTAAGATTAAAAGACATTTCGAAAATCGAATTTGGTGCGATGAGTTACGGAATGGTTTCTAAAACCGATGGAAAACCTTCTGCATCAATCATGCTAAAACAACGTCCAGGTTCGAATGCTTCTGAAGTTATTGCTAGCGTAAAAGAAAAAATGACCGAATTAAAAGGTTCTTCTTTTCCTCCTGGAATGGAATTTAATATTGCCTACGACGTTTCCCGTTTCCTTGACGCTTCGATTCATGAAGTATTGAGAACACTGGTTGAAGCCTTTATTTTAGTAGCGTTCGTTGTTTTCCTTTTCCTTCAAGATTGGAGATCGACTTTGATTCCAGTATTGGCAGTTCCTGTAGCACTTATTGGTTCGTTTACCTTTATGTCGATGATGGGATTCTCGATTAACTTATTGACACTTTTCGCTTTAGTACTTTCCATCGGAATTGTGGTCGATAATGCGATTGTCGTAGTCGAAGCCGTTCACGTAAAAATCTCCGAAGAACATATGTCGCCAATGGAAGCTACCATTAGCGCCATGAAAGAAATTACAGGTGCCGTTATTGCAATTACAATTGTAATGGCCGCGGTATTTATTCCCGTTGCTTTCTTAAGCGGTCCTGTCGGGGTTTTCTACAGGCAGTTCTCATTGACAATGGCAATTAGTATCGTGATTTCGGGTATTAACGCCCTTACCCTTACTCCTGCCCTTTGTGCTATTATGCTTAAAGCGCACGATCCAAACAAAGAGAAAAAATCGCTTTTAGACCGTTTCTTCCATAGATTCAATCATTGGTTTGATAATATTACGTCAAAATACATCAAAGTATTAGTAAAATTTGCTGATCGTAATACCGTTACTGTTGGTTTATTGGTGCTGTTTTGCGTATTAACTTGGGGAACAACAAAATTCTTAGCCTCAGGATTTATCCCAACTGAAGATCAGGGAATGGTTTACGTAAGTGTTACAACACCACAAGGAGCAACCGTAGAACGTACCGAAAAAGCTTTGGATGAAGTGACTAAAATTGCTCAAGGAATTAAAGGTGTAGACAACGTAACGACTCTTGCAGGATACAGTATTGTAACTGAAATCGCTGGAGCTTCGTACGGTATGGGAATGATCAACTTAAAAGACTGGAGTGAACGTGATATTTCGGTAACCGAATTCATGGCGGAACTTACAGAAAAAACCAAAAACATTACTGATGCGCAAATCGAGATTTTTGCACCGCCAACCGTTCCTGGTTTTGGTAACACGAGTGGTTTTGAGCTTCGTTTGCTGGATAAATCTGGAGGAAGCATTACCAATACCGATAAAGTGACCAAAGAATTTATAAAAGAACTAAATGCTTCGCCAGAAATTCAGAACTCTTTCTCAAGTTTTGATGCCACTTTCCCGCAGTATTTAATTCATATTGATTACGATTTGGCGGCCAAAAAAGGAATTTCGGTTGATAATGCCATGAGCACTTTGCAAACCATGTTAGGTTCATTTTATGCAACCAATTTTATCCGTTTCTCTCAAATGTATAAAGTAATGGTTCAGGCAAGTCCGCAATTCCGTCAAAACCCAGAAAGCATTCTGGATATGTATTTGAAGAATGATGCAGGCGAAATGGTTCCGTTTTCTACTTTCATCAAATTAGAAAGAGTTTACGGTCCTGAGGTTTTAACGCGTTACAACATGTACATGTCGGCTATGATTAACGGTGAACCAGCCGAAGGTTATAGCTCTGGAGATGCTATTGCTGCTGTAGAAAAAATTGCGGCTGAAAAACTGCCAAGCCGTTTCGAATTGGAATGGTCTGGTATGACACGTGAAGAGATTCTTTCTGGTAACCAAACCATATACATTTTTGCGCTTTGTATACTTTTTGTATACTTATTGCTTGCCGCTCAATACGAAAGTTTATTGCTTCCGTTTCCAGTATTATTAAGTCTACCGGTTGGAGTTTTTGGTTCTTACATTGCGCTTGTAATGGTTGGACTCGATAATAACATTTACGCTCAAGTAGCACTCGTCATGCTGATTGGTCTGCTCGCCAAGAACGCCATTCTGATTGTAGAGTTTGCTATGGCACAAAATAAACTCGGACGCGATATTGTCGAAGCGGCAATTGAAGGAGCAAGACTTCGTTTCCGTCCTATTTTGATGACCTCTTTTGCTTTTATTTCAGGATTGATTCCGTTGTGTATCGCTTCTGGTGCGGGTGCAATTGGTAACCGTTCGATCGGTACGGCAGCTGCAGGTGGAATGTTAATCGGAACTGTGTTTGGTCTTTTAATCATTCCTGGACTTTACATACTGTTTGCAAAATTGGAAAAACGAATGAGTAAATCTTAATGTGTAATTTTTTAAACACATAGAATCATAGGATTTGGAAAGCGTTTAAAGGCGTTTCACTTAACTTAAATAAACATAGCTGTATGGTAATCACCAGATCCCAAAGTTGAAACTTTGGACTATGTTCATTCAGCTATGTGTTAGAAACTAGTTTCTTTCAACTCCCTTTTGAAAAGAAAAATCTATGTTTCTATGTGTTAAAATAAAAATTTAGACAAAAGATTGAACAAATAAAATTAAACAATGAAAGAGATATTAAATCAATATAAAAATGCTGATGTGCAGTTTCTAAGGACAACCAAAAGTGCCGTTGTAATAACCGGAATTTTACTTTTGACAGCTTGTTCTGCACCTAAAGTCAGTACAAAACTAGACGCTGCAAAGCTTCCAGAAAATTTTGATGCACAAAGAAAAGAAGCATCAAACGAGACTTTTATTCCATTAAAAACAGAAACCTTTTTTAAAGACCCAAAATTAGAAGCTTTATTAAAGAAAGCCATTGCCAAGAATCCTGATTACTTAATTATGCAGGAAAGAATTTTAATTGCCAATTCACATTTAAAAGTGGCAAAACTGGCGCTTCTTCCTTCTTTAGATTTTGTGGCGGATGCTTCGGGAACGCATTACGGAAAATATACGATGGAAGGCGTTGGGAACTTTGATACTAACTTTTCTCAGAATATTACAGACAAACAAAAAATCAATGAAAATGTTTCTCCTAACTTTTTTCTAGGAGCAAAAGTTTCTTGGGAAGCGGATATCTGGGGAAAACTAAGCAACCGTAAAAAAGCAGCGCAACAGCGATTTTTTGCTTCACAACAAGGAATGCGATTTTTGCAAACACGTCTTTTAAGTGATGTTGCCGACTTGTATTTCAAGCTGATTGCTTTAGATAAACAAAAGTCGATTTACGATAACAACTTGAAAACGCAGGAAAGAGCTCTCGATATTGTTTCTGCACAAAGATCTGTTGGAAAAGCTACAGAATTGGCTGTACAGCAATTTAATGCGCAAAACAATAACATTCATGCCGAAGCCTCAGAACTGCATTTAAGCATTGATCAGACAGAGAAAGCTTTATTGACTCTTTTGGGGGAATATGGCGGAAAAATTGACCGAAGCAACGATTTCTTAGCTGGACATTTAGAAGTTTTAAACCAAAAAATAAGTGTAGATTCTATCATTCATAAAAGACCCGATGTATCTGAAGCTTACTTCGAATTATTAGCAAGTAACGCCGATGCTAAATCGGCTCGCGCTGCCTTTTTCCCAACAGTAAATCTAGGCGGTTATGCAGGATTCAACTCATTCTCATTCAACACTCTTTTTGACGCGGGTTCTTTTGCATGGCAGTTATTGGGCGGATTAACAGCTCCTGTTTTCAATAAAGGACAAATCAAACAGGAATTTTATGTTTCTAATAGAAGGCAGGAAATCTCATTCCTTCAATATCAAAACGCAGTGACGACAGCGTTCAACGAATTAAGTGCTTTACTGCACAGAAATGAAGCTTATGAAGATGTTTTAAAATATAAATTGAACGAAATTGATCATCTCGAAATTGCTGTAAATGTCTCAAACGACTTGTATTTGAGCGGTTATGCTAATTATCTGGAAATCATCAATGCGCAAAAAAATAAATTGCAAGCCGAATTGGATTTTGTTGATATCCAACTTCGAAATGCAAACTCTCAAGTATTGCTGTACAAAGCTTTAGGCGGAGGAATAAATTAGTTTATATGTTGGTCAAAAATGGCTTCTGTTTATAATAGCTCATCGCAGAGGTTGTTTTTAAGTCCCGTTTCTATTTTGAAACGGGATTTTTTTTTATAAAACCAACACTCATTTTACCGTTTACTTTTTACCTTTATTCCAAAATAATAAAATTCCGTTGATGGATATTTCCAAAATTCTCGATTACATACACCAACTTCCTGAGCAATCTAAGCTTGCTTTGCAAAACAATGTCACCGAAATTGCTTTTGCTAAAGGGCATATTTTGCTAAAAGCCAATAAAGTAGAATCTAATATTTATTTTATAAAAAAAGGATTAGTACGAGCTTATGTAGAAAGAGATAATGAAGTTACGTTTTGGTTTGGAAAAGAAGGCGAAACCATTATTTCGATGAAAAGTTATGTGGAAGATCAACCTGGTTATGAAACCATCGAACTTTTGGAAGACTGCGAATTGTACGAACTCAAAACGGAAAATCTTAGAAAACTCTTTAATGAAGATGTTCATATAGCCAATTGGGGACGAAAATTTGCAGAAAAAGAATTAATCAAAACCGAAGAACGTTTGATTTCTAAACAATTCAAAAATGCTTCTGAACGCTATTTGGAATTAATGAAAGATCATCCCGAACTCTTGCAAAGAGTTCAACTAGGACACATTGCTTCTTATTTGGGAATAACACAAGTCAGTTTAAGCAGAATTCGTGCAGAATTAAAATAACACAGTTAGTGGAAATTATTTTAACACATAGAAACATAGCTTTTAGAAACTTTAAAAAAGGCGTTTCACTAATTTCAATACACATAGCTATGTGTGAAAGCTAGCTTTTTCTCTAATCTTATTAAAAGGAGCAATTAAAAAATCTATGTTTATATGTGTTAAAATTAAATTTTGTTCTATTTCAATGGTAGTAAAATAACTTCATTTTTTATCATTTGTTAATTTTTTTCTGATTTCCATAAAAGAACTTTGCATCACAAAATTTTAACTATATGAACTGGATTATTTTAATCATCGCGGGTCTATTTGAAGTAGCCTTCGCATCATGTCTCGGAAAAGCAAAAGCAACTACTGGTACCGAAATGTACTATTGGTATATTGGCTTCTTTATATCTTTAACCATTAGTATGCTTTTACTAATGAAAGCTACAGAAACGCTTCCGCTAGGAACTGCTTATGCTGTGTGGACTGGAATTGGAGCTGTAGGAACTGTTTTAGTTGGAATATTTATTTTTAAAGAACCAGCAGCTTTCTGGAGATTGTTTTTCTTGGCTACTTTAGTTGGTTCTATTGTTGGGTTAAAGGCAGTTTCTCACTAAAAATATATTACACGAATTTGGATACAACTTTGTCAGAGCATTAGGCTTTGGCAAAGTTTTTTTGTTTTTTAAACACATAGAAACATAGATTTTTCTTTCTCAAAAAAAGGTAATTGAAAGAAACGAGTTTCTAACACATAGATAATAGCTATGTGATTTTTAGAAAAGTGAAACGCCTTTCTTAAGTCCTACAAACTATGTTTCTATGTGTTAAAAAAAATCCTCAATAAATTAATGCATTTTTCACATCACCTGATAAAAAAATAGCATTTTATATCATTACTAAGGCTTTTATCTTTGTCAAAAATTAAAGCCTAAAATTAAAAATGACATTCAGCCATTCCATTAAATCTTTTGACGAATTATCCAATCACGAATTGTACAATATGCTTCGGTTGAGAAGCGATGTTTTTGTAGTAGAACAAAACTGTCCATATCTCGATTTAGACAATAAAGACCAGAAAGGTTTTCATTTATTGTATTATGTCGATAACGAATTGGCAGGTGTGACTCGTTTACTTCCAAAAGGAGTATCGTATGATGAAGTTTCAATAGGAAGAGTTGTAATTGCCAAATCGCATCGCGGATTAGGTTTAGGAGTAAAACTAATGGAAGCTTCAATTGCGGGCTGTGAAGAAAAATTCGGAAAAGGTCCAATCCGAATTAGTGCGCAATATCATTTATCCAAATTCTATCAGTCTTTGGGATTTATAGAACAAGGTGAAGTGTATGATGAAGACGGAATTCCGCATATCGGAATGCTGAGAGCTTAACGGTTTACGGAATAATCAATTTCAAAACATTAGCCAGCACGGGATTATGATCTTCGGTTCTCCAATTGACATAAAGATCGGTTTCTAGCGGTAATTTGATAAATCGAATTCCTGGAATTTCATGAAAGACATACGAATCGGGTAAAATGGCTATTCCGAGTCCTTTTCGAACCAAAGCAATTATAGAAGAACCAAATTCAGACTGAAGATAGGCTTCTGGCGCGTTATCCAAAGAATTGAATAATCTCTGAATAAGGTCACTGTAACTGCTTCCTTCGTCATTGGTTGGCAAAATAAACTTTTGAGACGCAAGAGTTTCTTTAGTAAAATCCTCGGGCGTTCGATATGGATGATCTTCTGGAACTACAACTGCTAAGTGATCGGTATAGATTTTTTGAGATTGAATATCTTTTGCATTATTAATATCTCTGGTAATCGCCAGATCAATTTTATAATTTCGCAGAAAATCCTGCTGATTCTCGTACAATACCTGAACCAGTTTGATTTTTAATTTTGGAAAAGCTTCTGAAATGCGCGACAAAATTTCGGGCATTAGAGAAGCCGAAATAGAATCGGGATGAGAAATGGTAATCGTACCGCTCTCCCCTAGCTGAATTTGGCGGGCAGATTGATGAATAAACTCTAATTTACTCAATTCTACCTCCCATTTTTCTTTTAAGAACTGGCCTGCAGCAGTAAGTTTCACATTGCGTTTGTTGCGCTCAAACAACTGAACACCAAGCTGATTCTCAAGAGACTGAATCTGACGGCTAAGTGCCGATTGTGTAATGTTCATTTTTCCGGCGGTGTTCCAGAAATGAAGTTCGCGGGCTAAGGCCAAAAAATATTTAATCTGCTGTAAATCCATTGATGCAATTTACGCATTTATCACAAACAAAAAATAGCTTTTAACGCATTAAAGAAATAAGAAATGAACACGCTAAAAATAACCAAAGCCACAACTGATGACGTTTTAAAATTGCAATCAATTGGCAGACAAACCTTTTCTGAGACTTTTGCTGATGTCAACAGCGAAGAAAACATGAAAAAATATCTGGACGAAAGCTTCGCTATAGAAAAACTTACGACAGAATTAAACAATCCTTCATCGCATTTCTATTTAGCTGTTTTAGATGAAAAAATAGTTGGTTACTTAAAATTGAATACAGCTGATGCACAAACCGAAAAAGAAGATTTAAATGCCTTAGAAATTGAACGTATCTATGTTGCAAAAGAATTTCACGGTAAAAAAGTTGCTCAGGCGTTATACGCTCAAGCAGAAGAAATTGCCGAAGAAATAAAAGCTACTTACATGTGGCTTGGCGTTTGGGAAAAGAATTTTAGAGCAGTAAGTTTCTATACTAAAAATGGTTTCGTTCAATTTGATACGCATATTTTTAGATTAGGCAACGACGAGCAAACCGATTTAATGATGAAAAAAGTATTGATTTAAAATGGAAAGAAGACAGCTTTTATTGTTTTTATTAATTCTTGGCACTGCATTTTGGGGAGTATCTTACTCTGTTACGAAAATGGCAATTGGCCACTATTCGCTAAACGTATTTTTATTCTATCGTTTCTTGTTAGCTGTTGTGGTATTGAGTATTATTTTTTGGAAATATGTCAAAGACATTAATCGAGAAGCTATTAAAACAGGCTTTTTGCTTGCCGTTCCAATGTTTTTAGGTATTCAGCTTCAAACTGTTGGACTTAAATATACAGATGCCTCACAATGTTCTTTTATTGCAGGATTAACCGTAATTATTATTCCGTTATTAAAACTTGCAATTTATAAAACCAACGCTTCACTAAAAATCTGGATTGCAGCTTTGACGGCTTTAACTGGGTTATTTATTATTGCCATTCAGGATAAATTTACCATAAACTTTGGAGACTTATTTACCATTGCGGGAGCCTTTGCTTTTGCAGTTTATTTGATTGCTGTTGAAAAACATTCGGCCACCAAAAATCTTTTGTATTCTATTGTTCCAATGTTTGCGTTTTGTGCGCTTTTCACTTTTTTTATAGCGATAACAGACAGTACATCAGAATGGCTGCCACAAAATAATACGTTTTGGATGGGCGTAATTTACTGTGCTTTATTTTCTACCGCTTTTATGTATACGGTTTCAAACATTTCACAACGCTATTTATCGGCAGAGCGTGTAGCAGTTATTTATTTGTTTGAACCTGTTTTTGGCGCAATTGGAGCGTTCTTTATTTTAGGTGAAAATCTTTCATGGCGACTGCTTTTGGGCGGAACTTTGATTTTTTCTGCTACCATTATTTCTGAAGTGAATTTTAAAAATAATAAACTAAAAATTCTAACTAAGAAAATCTAATTCACTTTTCTGCAAAATTATAACACATAGAAACATAGTTTATTGGGCTTATTAAAGGCGTTTCACTAGCTAAAATACACATAGCTATGTGTTAGAAACTAGTTTCTTTCAATTGTCTTTTTTGAGAAAGAAAAATCTATGTTTCTATGTGTTTAAAAACAAAAACTTTCAAGAAACTATCAATCCTCAATCAAGCTAATCTCAAAAAATGTTTTGCCATTTTCGTTTTTATGCGAAATATAACCGCCATGTGCTTCAATAATATTTTTAGACAAAGTCAATCCAATTCCCGCTCCTTCGGTTCGGGTGGTGAAAAACGGAAGGAATATTTTGTCCTCAATTTCTTTTTCGATTCCTTTTCCAGAGTCTGAGACTTTTATAAAAATACGATTGTTTTTGGCTTCCGCCGAAATCGAAATTTGCTTCGTATTGCTATTTTCTAAAGCATTAATCGAATTCGTCAATAAATTAATCAATACTTGTTCTATCTGCTGCGAATCGACATTTATAAGATAATTTTGGGTAACAGCATTAATGACTTCGATATTACTTTTCCTAAATAACGGATTCATAACCTGAATGCAATTTTCAACCAGCTGTGGCAATGCTACTTTTTCTTTTTTAGGAGAAGGCAACATAGCTAGTTTTCGATACCCTTCAACAAATTTCTGCAAATGGTCGCTTCGTCTCAGCATCGTCTGCACACTGTTTTTTATATCTTCTAAATCTTCTGAAGAAAGCGAATCTTGTTCTACTAAATCCTCCAGATTCTGGCAGATCGAACGAATTGGCGTGATGGAATTTAGCAATTCATGCGAAATCACTTTCATCAAATTAATCCACGCATCTTTTTCTTTTTTCTCTACGACATTCTGAATAGAATCTAACAAAACAATAAAATAATCCTGACCAAAAATTTCAGTTCGCGAAGCCTGCAAAACAAACGTCTGTTTGCTTTGTTCATTTATGCTAAGCTCGATTGAAGTTTTTATTTCATGAAAATCATCTTCTTCGATAATTTCACACAAAGATGGTAGCTGATTTTTAAGATATTTCCATTTTGAAACTTTCGGAACATTAAAATGGCTCGAAAAATAATCGTTCATTAAAAAAATACTCCAATCGCTTTCCTGTCTCTGTAAAATAATAATGCCAGATTCTATATTATTTAAAATCGAACGGTAAATAATATCTCTCGTAACTTGCTCATTTTGTTTGTTTTTTAAAGTTTCATACAAAGTAAAAAGCTCATTATAAGTACTATTGAATTTATGTTTAGAAAAATCAGAACTAAAGTCATCCTGCAATATCGAAGAAATGGTTTTATTATAAATCAGCACCATATTTCTAACATAAAAATACATTTCCCTTCCTAGCAGAAAAACCATGCAGAGGCCAAAAATTCCCGTAAAAAGCAAACCAATTCTAAAGAAATACAGCGACAATTCGATTCCGATCACGATAAAAATTAATCGCAGAAAAAGGAGTTTATAAGTTTGTAAAGTCCGCAGCATAATTAGTCGATATTGATATTAAATTTCTCCAAACGTCTGTACAGCGCGCCTCTTGATAGTCCTAATTCTTCGGCAGTTTTACTAATATTATTGTTGTTTTTAAGAAGAGCTTTTTCAACTGCTGCTTTTTCAACCGAAGAAAGCTGAATATCATCTGAGTTTTCCTCGTAAGGCGTTATCGTTTCTAAATCCAGATCAGAAACGGTAATGGTGTTGTTTTCACAAAGAATAACCGCACGCTCAATCTTATTTTCCATTTCGCGGATATTTCCGTTCCAAGCGTGTTTTTCAATCTGTTCTAAGACTTTTTTGTCAAAAGTAATTTCGTCACGGCTATATTTTTCAATCATTTTATCCAAAAGATATTCGGCAAGCGGAATCTTATCTTCGTGGCGTTCTCTTAGCGGAGGCAAAACAATTTCCATCGTATTGATGCGATAATACAAGTCTTCACGGAAGTTTTTATCGGCAACTTCTAATTTTAAGTTCAAATTGGTTGCTGCAATAATTCTAACGTATAAAGGTCTTGCTTTAGTTTCTCCCAATCTTGTTATGGTTTTGGTCTGAATAACTTGCAAAAGTTTTGATTGTAAATGAAGCGGTACATTTCCTATTTCGTCTAAGAAAATAGTTCCATTTTGTGCCATTTCAAAACGTCCCGCTGTATCAGTTTTAGCATCGGTAAAAGCGCCTTTGGCATAACCAAACAATTCGCTTTCGAAAATGTTTGAATTCAAAGAACCCAAATCAACTGCGATAAACGGCTGATTTTTCCTTTCGGATTGGGTATGAATATGATGTGCCAAAACAAATTTTCCTGTTCCGTTTTCGCCCAAAATCAAAACATTAGCATCCGTTTTTGCAACTTTATCTGCTAGAGAATAAGCCTTTTTTATGATTTCAGAACTTCCAACAAAAAATTCTTCTTTTATCTCAACTTCCTTGTTTTTCTTCTGCTCTTTTCGGGCTTTATCGACTGCTTGTTTTACCGATTCTAAAAGCTTTTTATTTTCCCAAGGTTTTAGAATATAATCAAAAGCACCCGATTTTAAACCTTCAACAGCCGTTTCTACTTTTCCGAAAGCGGTCATTAGAATTACGACAGTTTTTGGCGAAAGCGTTTTTATTTCTTTCAATAAATACAAACCTTCTCTTCCATCTTCAAATCCTAATCTGTAATTCATGTCTAACAGTACAACATCAATGGCATTTTTTGCCAATAATTCGACAATGTTTTTCGGATTATTGAGCGTATAAATGTTCTCAAAATACTTTTTCAGATAGACTTTTGATGCAAAAAGAATGTCTTCCTGATCGTCGATGATTAAAATAGATGCGTTGGTCTTTTTCATTATTGTTCAGTTTTGGACGAAAGGTGTCCACTTATGGACAGTTTAAATTTATTCAGAAAAATAATCCTTTAAAAACAAGGTATTTACAAGGTTTAATTTACTGGCACGAAAATCACATTAGAACTTGTAAATCATTAATAATTAAACCCTTTCGGAAGTACAAATAACAAAATAAATAGCGATAAATTAAAAATAATTTATCTTAATTTTCAGACTTGTTTCTGTCATTTCCGAAGGCATAAAAATTTTAAAAGAAAATCAATCAAAAATTAAAACAGTCAAATTATGATTACCATTACAAAACTTTCAAAAGTATTTAGAACTGAGGAATTAGAAACCAAAGCATTAAGTGAAATTTCGTTAACCATCAATCAAGGCGATTTTGTCTCTATTATGGGACCGTCTGGAAGCGGGAAATCGACCTTATTGAACATTATCGGACTTTTAGACAGTGCTTCAAGCGGAAGTTATAAACTTCTAGATCAGGAAATGGTGGGTTTAAAGGAAAAACAAAAATCACAAGCCAGAAAAGAAAACATTGGATTCATCTTTCAGAACTTCAACTTAATTGATGAATTATCCGTTTTTGATAATATCGAACTGCCTTTAATTTATAACAATGTTCCTTCTGCCGAAAGAAAATCAAGAGTAAACGAAATGGCTAAAATCTTAGGAATTGCACATAGATTGAAGCATTTTCCGCAACAACTTTCAGGCGGACAACAGCAGCGTGTAGCCGTAGCAAGAGCTTTAATCAATAATCCGAAAATTATTTTGGCCGATGAGCCAACAGGAAATCTAGACAGCAGAAACGGAAATGAAGTAATGGAATTGTTGACCGATCTTCATGCCAGCGGATCAACAATCTTAATGGTAACACACTCAGATTACGATGCTTCTTTCTCGCAAAGAACAATTTTAATGAAAGATGGCGAAATCCTTTCTGAAAAAGTAAATCATAGAAATGTTGATGTTTTAGTAACTGCTAACAACTAGTTTATGCTTCAGAATTGGATTAATATATTTATTTATCAATTAAAGCATAACAAGCTTTTTACAGCTCTGAACATTCTAGGTCTGAGTATTGGAATTGCAGGTTTAATCTTTGCAACGCTGTATTGGAACGATGAATACTCGTATGATAAATGGAATCCTGAAAGGGATAAGACATTTATTGTTATGAATAATGTAGGAAAAGGAAATGTTTTTGCGACAAACTCTGCTATTACCGCACCATTATTGAAATCATCTACTCCATATGTAGAAAATTATTGTTATTTCAATGACTATTACACTAAGGAAACCGTACAATATAATGGCAAAATAGAAATCGTTGATAAGATCTTTTCTGCACAAAAAAGTTTCTTTTCTTTTTTTCCGTATGAATTCAAATATGGTAATGCAAAAACGGCGCTTCAAGAACCACAAAGCATTGTTTTTTCAGAGGAAACTGCTTTTCAATTATTTAAAAATGAAAACCCAGTTGGTAAGCAAGTAAAATATGCCGACAAAATGTATGTTGTTCGAGGCGTTTACAAAATACCTGGAAAATCTGTTGTGATGCCAAGCGCGGTTACCAACAGTATTGAAGAAGATCTTGAAAAACACAAAGACCATTGGGGCTTTAATTTTGGTTTAATCTTAAAATTGAAAAATAAGAGTGATGCTGGATTTGTAGCCAAATCTTTAGATGAAATATTTATAGAAAAAAACTATAAAAGACAAGCAAGAAATGAAGGAATGACGCTTGAATTGTTTATAAAAACATACGGAGAACCTTTGAAAACTATAGTTGTTCCTTTTGAAAATTCTAGACTTCACAATGAAAGTTATCCGTTTCCAGAAGGAACAGGAAATCTTCAGTTTTTACGAATCTTGATGGGTTTATCAATTGTGATTTTATTGCTGTCAATTGTAAATTATATCAATTTAGCTACAGCCAATGCTATAAAACGAGCAAAAGAAGTTGGCGTGAGAAAAATAATTGGTGCCACAAAAGGACAGATTGTTCTTCAATTTATATTTGAAACTGCCCTAACCATGCTTTTTGCTTTATTATTGGCACTTGTTATTGTGGAAGTTTCTCTGCCTTTTTACAATCAGTTTTTAAACAAAGAATTAGTTCTTATCGGATCTCAATTTTATTTACAGCTTGTTGTAATTTTTATTCTTGTGGTAATTGTGAGTGGTGTTTTTCCTGCAATTTACATTTCAAATTTTGAAGTTTTGAATGTTTTAAAAGGAAATTTTTCGCACAGCAAAAACGGTTTGTGGCTTAGAAACACTATGCTTGTTTTACAATTTTCGATCGCTGTTTTCTTTATTATCGGTTCTGTTATTGTATACCAACAAGTTCAATTTATGGTAGAAAAAGATTTGGGTTTTAACGGATCTCAAATAATGAACATCACTTTTAGAGCACAAAAGGACAAAGAACAATTTAAACGATATCAAACCATAAAGGAGGAAATAAAGAAATTTAAAGGTGTTGAAGCCGTTTCTGCTGGCGCTTTTGCTATTGGAGAAAATTGGTCTTCAAAAGGTGGATTACACTATAAAAGCATTCCAGAAGTTCTCGTTCAGCAATTGGGTTCTGATTTTGGAATGCTGGAAATGTTGGGTGTTAAACTAGTTAAAGGACGGTTTCTTACCGAAAAACTGGCTTCCGACACGATTTCTAATGTATTACTTAATGAAGTAGCAGTCAAAAAAATGAATGAAAAAAATCCTTTGGATAAAATTATTGACTGGCAAGGCCAAAAATACAAAGTTGTGGGAATCGTAAAAGACTTTCATTATTATGGCCTTGATTATGAAATTAGTCCAATGATTTTCTTTCATATCAATACTCAAAAATGGACACAAGGTAATATCGGATCTATTACAGTAAAAGTTTCACCAAAAGATATGCCTCAAACTATATCAGCACTTAAAAGTTATTGGTCTAAAAAAGTAGATTCAGAATATCCTTTTGAGTATAATTTCTTAGATAAAAATTTTGCGAAAACTTTTAAAAAGTACGAAGATCAAAGAAACTTATTTGCATTATTGAATGTTGTTGTGATTCTAATTGCCGTTTTCGGGCTGTTTGCCTTAGCTTCTTTTTCTATGGAAAGAAGACTCAAAGAAATTGCAATCAGAAAAACACTTGGCGCTGAAACCAATACTTTACTGAAAGAACTATCTAAACAATATATAATCTTCTGTATCATTAGTTTCTTTATCGGAATTGTTCCTGCTTATTTTTTATTGCAGAAATGGCTTAAAAATTTCCCTTTCCGAATTGATATTACTCTTCTACCCTTTATTCTTGCTTTTGTGTCTTTGCTTTTCCTTACACTGACAATAGTATTGCTAAAAGCCTATCAAGTAACAAAAGTGGATGTTTTAAAATACTTAAAATACGAGTAAGATGCTTAAAAATTGGACAAACATATTTGTTTATCATATAAAGAACAACAAATTCTTTACAGCCCTCAATATATTGGGCTTAAGTATAGGAATTGCAGGTTTAATCTTTGCCATTCTATACTGGAACGACGAACATTCTTACGATCAATGGAATCCTGAGAAAGATAAAATTTATAACGTAATGAACGATTTTGGCGGAGGAAATGTTTGGACATCAAACTCCCCGATTCCAGGAAGAATGTTAAGCGAAACTACTTCCTATTTAGACCAATACTGTTATTATAGATTGTATTACACAAAAGAAACAATTCAATATAACGGAAAAATAGAATTGGTTGACAAAATTTTTTCGGCTCAAAGAAGTTTCTTTTCTTTTTTCCCTTTTGAATTTGTACGAGGAAATGCTAAAACAGCTTTTAGCGACCGCAACAGCATGGTTCTTTCTCTGGAAACGGCTTCGCGCATTTTTAAGAATGAAAATCCTATGGGCAAACAAGTTAAGTATGCTGATCGCATTTTTGTAGTTCGCGGTATTTATAAAACACCCGAAAAATCATCGATAATGCCTGCTGTAATTACTCCAGTTGTAGAAGATGAATTAGAGCAAAACAAAGATAATTGGGGCTTTAGCTACGGATTAATGCTTAAGCTAAAAAGACCAAGCGATACTACGGCTGTTATTCAAAACTTAGATAAAATATTTCTCGAAAACAACTACAAAAAACAGGCAAAAGCTGAGGGATTATCTATTGAACAGTTTATAAAACAATATGGAGATCCTATAAAATCAAGGCTTCTTCCACTTTCAAGAGCAAGACTTTATCAAGGAAATTATGCTTTTCCTGAACAAAACGCCAATTTGCAGTTCTTAAAAATTGTAGTGGGTTTATCTATCTTAATTTTAATACTTTCAACTGTAAACTACATCAATATGGCTACTGCAAATGCGGTAAGACGTGCTAAAGAAGTTGGAGTTCGCAAGATAGTTGGCGCTTCAAAACCGCAAATTATTGCTCAGTTTGTTTTTGAAACCACGCTCATCACTTTGTTTTCTGTTTTACTGGCAATGGTAATCGTTGAGCTTTCGCTTCCGTTTTATAATGCTTTTTTAAATAAAAACTTAACGTTAATCGGAACTCAATTTTACTTTCAGCTTATTTTAATTTTCTTTTTTGTTATTATCGTTTCAGGAGTTTTTCCGGCAGTTTATATTTCGAATTTTGAAACGCTAAAAGTCTTAAAAGGCAATTTTTCTAGAAGCAAAAACGGTGTTTGGATTCGTAACGGAATGCTTGTTTTACAATTTTCTATTGCTACACTTTTCATTATCGGGTCGTTTATTGTTTACAAACAGGTAAACTTTATGATGGATAAAGATTTAGGTTTTAATGGCACTCAGGTTATGGACATTTCTTTTAAACCTCAAAAAGGAAAAAGTCAATACGAAAGGTATAAACTCATTAAACAAGAATTGCTGAAAATTAAAGGCGTTGAAGCTGTTTCTGCTGGAATGTTTTCTATTGGCAGCAACGAAAATTCTTGGCAGGGTCTTCATTATAAATCCAATAAAGAAGTCATAACACAGCAAATGCCAATGGATTTTGGACAATTAAATCTTTTAGGAATCCAAGTAATCAAAGGAAAAGATTTGAATCCTGAATTGGCAACAGACAGCATTTCTAGTGCTTTATTGAATGAAACCGCGGCAAAAACCCTAATGGTAAAAGACCCTGTAAATCAGGATATCACTTTTGGAGGAAAAAAATTTAAAGTTGTAGGTATTGTCAAAAACTTCCATTACATCGGAATGGAATATAACATTGCTCCAATGATTTTTTTCCATATCAAGGCTTTTGACTGGATAGATAACGAGATGCGCTTTATTTCTGTTAAAATATCTACCGATCAAATGCCTGAAACAATTGCTGCTATAGAAAAATTCTGGAAATCTAAAGTCGATCAGGAATATCCGTTTGAATATGGTTTTGTAGATAAAAACTTTGCTCGAACTTATAAAAAGTATCAAGATCAGAGAAACTTGTTTGCTTTACTGAATGTTGTCGTAATATTAATTGCTGTTTTCGGATTATTTGCTTTGGCTTCTTTTTCTATGGAAAGAAGATTACGCGAAATTGCCATCAGAAAAACGCTTGGCGCTGAAACCAATATTTTGCTAAAAGAATTATCTAAACAGTATGTTCTTTTCTGCATAATTGGTTTCCTTATCGGAATTGTTCCTGCTTATTTATTAATGCAGAAATGGCTAGAAAACTTTGCTTCTCGAATTGATATTCCGTTTCTGCCTTTTCTAATGGCTTTTGTTTCGCTGTTATTTTTAACGCTGACCATTGTTTTGGCAAAAGCTTATCAAGTGACCAAAGTAGACGTTTTAAAATATTTAAAATACGAGTAAACTAACTCCAAAACCAAAAAACACCAATAAAATGCTAAAGAACTGGATCAATATATTTATCTATCAAATCAAACACAGTAAGCTTTTTACTGCTCTCAATATTCTCGGATTATCAATAGGAATTTCGGGTTTAATTTTCGCGCTTCTATATTGGAACGACGAACACAGCTACAATGCTTGGAATCCAGAAAAAGACAAAGTTTATCAGGTTTTAGCGCAATTAAGCGATATGCCGGTAACGGCAAATAATCCTGTACGTTTAAAACCTCATTTAGAAAATGATCCTAACGTAGAAGCTGTTGTTTATGCAGATGAATGGTATCAAAAAGACAAAGTGGTTTACAATGGGCAAAAGGAATTTGTAGATAAAATCGTAAATGCCGAAAAAGACTTCTTCTCTCTTTTTCCCTTTAAGTTTATTTATGGAAATGCCAAATCGGCTATAAAAGACGAAAACAGTATTGCCATTTCAGAGAAACTTGCAGAACGTTTTTTTGGAAATAAAAACCCAATAGGCAAACAAATCAAATGTTTGGATGCTACGTTTACAATTTCAGGTGTTTATCGCATTCCAGGAAATTCATCGATCGCACCAAACATAGTGATAAACCGCATGAAAGACTTGGCAGATCCTGACAAAAACCCTGGCCTTTTTGTTCTAAAAGTATTAGTGAAACTAAAAAATCCATCAAAAGTAGAATCGACCAGAAAAATGCTTGATAAAGTATTTTATGACGAGGTTATTGTAAGAACTGCCAAACAAGCAGGTTTTACACCTGCCGAAATGGTCAAGAAAATGGGAAGTTTCAAAGTTTTGATGGAACCGCTTTCATCTGCTAGGCTGCATTCTGTTACTGATGGATATCCGGAAGGAAGAGGAAATTATCAGTTTCTGGTAATTATGGCTTGCTTATCAATTTTAATTCTTATTCTGTCTATTGTCAATTACATCAATTTGGCAACGGCAAATTCGATTAAAAGAGCTAAAGAAGTTGGAGTTCGTAAAGTTTTGGGAGCCTCCAAAAAGCAGATTGTTTGGCAATTCATTTTTGAAACCTTTTTAATGACAGCTTTTTCGGTTTTATTAGCGTTAATGATTGTAGAAATTGCTCTTCCTTATTACAATTCTTTTTTGGAGAAAAATTTAAGGATAATCGAAAGTCAATTTTATCTTCAATTAATACTAGTTTTCATTATAACCATTGTTTTTGCTGGAATATTTCCTGCTTTATATGTTGCTAATTTTGAGACTTTAAAAGTTTTAAGAGGCAATTATGCTCGAAGCAAAAGTGGCGTTTGGATTAGAAATGGAATGCTGATTTTTCAATTTGCCATTGCTTCCTTTTTTATTATTGGTTCTGTTGTTGTCTATCAGCAAATTAAATATCTAAACAATAAAGACCTTGGTTTTAAAGGCGATCAGGTTATGGCAATTTCGTTAAATCTTCCGTCTTCCTATTATCAGGGAGAAAATGTTGGAAAGAATATTTTTGAAAGATATAACACTATAAAACAGGAACTTTCAAAAATTAAAGGCGTTGAAAAAGTTTCAACTGGTCTTCTTTCTTTTGATGGAGAAGATGATTCACAATGGCCAATTTGGTATCGAGATGTGCTTTTCAAACAAAAAGCAATCGGACTTGATTATGACATGCTAAATCTGCTAAATATAAAAGTAATAAAAGGAAGAAATCTTAGTCCAAACATAGCTTCAGACACTATAAATTCTGTTTTAGTTAATGAAAAATCATTGGCTTTAATGCAGATAAAAGACCCTATTGGTAAAGAAATCAAAATTGGAAATCAGAAAATGAGGATTATTGGCGTGGTAAAAGATTTTAATCTTTTAAGTCCAGAAGTCGATGTTCCGCCGATTACTTTTTATCATATAAAATCTCTGGATATGGCCAATGAAATGAATCGAATCTACGTAAAATTAAAAGCAGATCAGATTCAAAGTAGTATTGCTGCAATTGAAAAATTCTGGAAAACAAAAGTCGATACCGAATATCCTTTTCAATATGATTTTGCCGATAAAGAATACGCCCGAACTTACGAGTCTTATGTAAAGCAGAAAAATTTGTTTTCTCTGCTCAATGTTATTGTAATTCTTATTGCCCTTTTCGGACTTTTTGCTCTCGCATCTTATTCCATTCAAAGAAGAATGAAAGAAATTGCGATTCGAAAAACTTTGGGCGCAGAGACCAATATCTTATTGAAAGAACTGTCTAAACAATATGTAGTGTATTGTGCAATAGGTTTTCTTATTGCTGTATTTCCTGCCTATGTTTTATTGCAGAAATGGTTGAATAATTTTGCTTTTAGAATCGAAATTCCGATGCTCCCGTTTCTACTTTCCTTTTTGCTTTTATTGTTTTTAACGCTATGTATTGTTTTAGCAAAAGCGTATCAAGCAACAAAAGTCGATGTGCTGAAATATTTAAAATATGAATAATTAGTTTTGAGTTTTTGTAAAAAGCTGTGCAAGTCTGAGCCCTTGCGCAGCTTTTTTTATTTTCGATTAAGCGTAAAATCGTTTTAAAATTTTCTTTGCACTGTCTGAAGCTACGATTAATCCGCCACTCATCATGATAATGTCTTTGAGAACCAAACGGCCTCCAACAGAAAGATACGGAAACCCAAACTCTGGTGTTGGAAAATCTCCGCCCAAATTTGGAACGTAAACTTCTGGCGTTGTGATTAAAAATGATAAGGTTACAAACGCCATTCCGAATGTCAGAAGTCCGCCCAAAAATCCGATTTTAGGAAACCAAATTCCTAAAAGAACCAACAAACCAATCGTAACAATAACAGTTCCTAATCCGTAAGAAAAAATATAAGTTCCATTGGCTTCATGCCATTTAATGTTTTTCTCAACAGTTTTACCTTCAACGTTTTTGTAAAGCGTGTAGGCTTTTACGGTTTTACCTTCATCATTTGTAACTTGTTTATTAGCATCTTTATAAAAGAAATCCATAAACGGACTATTCGCAACCAGCGGCACAATTCCGTCAGCCTCATATTTAAAGGCTTTTAATCCGCCAATCCATGCCATTACAACAAATATGGCAATTCTTAAAAAGTGAATAAAGTTGCTTTGTCCACCCGCAATAAATCGTATAAATTTTTCCATTTTGATTATGTTTTAAATACAAATCAAAATTACTTTATGCTTATCTGGATAAAAATGGACGTAAAGGAGTTTTCATGGACTATTTTGCCACGATAGAAATGCCAACTTCTTTTCTGAATTCTTTCGGCGAAATGCCTACGCTTTTCTTGAAATATCGGCTGAAATAAAATTCGTCTTCAAAATTAAGATCGTCTGCGATTTCTTTTATAGTCTTCGTAGTCAAATGCAGCAGTTTCTTAGCTTCCAAAACAATGCGATCTTGAATAAGCTGAGAAGGCGATTTTCCGAAATGCTTTTTTATTCTTTTACTGAAAGTATTGACGCTCAAATTGTATTTTGAGGCATAAAAAGCGACTTCTTTTGCTTCTAGAAAATGAGTATCTAACAAATGCTGAAACTTCAAAATATCAGCGTTTCCAATAGATTCCTGAATCTGAGGTGACATTTTGAGCTGTTTTTCTTTACTGCTTAAAGCGAGAATGACTTGTAAATAGGATTTTAGAATCGAATTATCATAATCCTGTTCAGAATCTTCTACCCTTTTCATTCTTTCCATAATGCTCGTGATTTCCTCGTAAATAAAATTGGAAACCGTTACAAAAGGTTCGCTGTAAATATCATTAAATAAAATTCCGTTGCAAGCCACTTCTTTTTTATGGTATTCAATGCAATAAAAATCTCCATGAAAACTGAGAATATTTATAAAAAGCGCTGTCGAACTTTTCCATTGCAATAACTGATACGGCGTTAAAAACAAAAGATTTTTTCCCTTGCAATCGTAATCGGTTAAATCAACAGAAAAAACTCCTTCTCCATCAAACATAAGAATGTTGTAATACGGTTCGTTGATTTCCTTTTCAAGAAAAGAAGATTGTTTCAGTTCGATTTTCATATTACTAAATTAACGCAAAGCCATCTATTGTACAATTTAAATCAAAAAAAATGCCCCAGAAAGTTAGCTTTTCTGGGAACATTTAGGATTGAACAATTCTAATTATTCAAAGCTGGTTTCGTAATATATTTTCTAATTCATGAAACAAGAATGCATTGGAAGTTGGTACAATTCTTCAAAATCTACGCCAGCAAGATTTAGGCTTTTAAAAAATGCTTTTGCTTTATCTTTTGCCTGTTTATCCAATCCTGTATAAAATATTTCATTGTCATTCTGCTTTTGGTTTATCATAGAAAGCACTTCTGGATTAACTATATTAAGAACCCTTATAACATGAGATTCTGGCAATAGCGATGCAATTATTTCTGATGAAGATTTTGCATTTGGCCTCAAGCATTCTAAGCTAAAAATTGGATTGCTCTCATGAATTATTATTTTTTCATTCATGTCTGGCAAGTCCGTTAGGAATAGTCCAACATCTTCACGCGGAATAAATAATATCAAAATACTGGCTTTTGCAGCTTCGTTTCTGCTTACCAATTTTACATTTTCTCCCATTTTTTTAGCCAGATCCTGAAACTGACGATTTTCGCGGGTGGAACTTAATAATACCTGATGTCCAGCCTCTACTGCCCTATTCACAAAATTCATTGTAAAACTGCATAAACCAATTACTCCTATCCTCATCTGTTTTGAACTTTGTTGTTTACCTTTTGAACAAATATAGCGTTACAAACCCTTACAGAGCCTGTTCTGAATGTACCAATACACCTACAACGTTGTAGATTTAAAACTACAAACGGCAATTTCTGATTTATGTTTTATAAGTTTGTATCCTATAAAATTAGTCAGATGTCTAAAATGACGGCTTTTGTTTCTTTTCGTTATGGTTGTTTTTTGCTGCTGCTCTTAACAACTAAAATGGTCTGCCAACAAAACTACAAGGCCAGATGGTACACTGCGGACAATAACGAACTGCAGCAGAATAGCATAAAGGCAATCGTTCAGGGCAAACATAATTTTATATGGATGACGACTGAAAATGGTATTGTGCGTTATGACGGAAATAATTTTCTGGTTTTCAATTCATCCAACACTTCGCTAGAGCACAATCGTTTCACTGATATTTTCGGAAGTATAGAAAAAGACAGCCTTACAAGTTATAACGAGAGCAAAAAAGAGCTAGTTTTTATTCGGAATGCCAAAGTTCAAATACTCAAAAAAAATGCTCCTCGTTCTAGTTTAGACCGAAACGGCAGACGCTTCTTTTTTCATGATGGCCTTCCTTCAAACTATACCATCAATCAGCATGAGCCTTATTATATCAAATTATCTACTGGAAATACATTTTTCGTAGACAATGAGAGGATTGAATTATGCGATTCTAAAATGAAAAGCATTTCTAAAACAGCTTTTAAAAACGATAATGTTTTTAATTTCTTTGCGCTGAATAATTCTCTTTTTTACCTCACTGATAATGGTGAATATCATTGTTTCTCACAAAAAGGCAAATCGTTTGGAAAGCTGAATATACAAGCGTCAGAAAACAACCGAAAGCTCTTTTGGAATATTACTACTGGACAGGTTTTTCTTTCTCTAAAAAATAAAATTTATCAGCTAAAAAATCAGAATGGCAAACTGACAGCCCAATTAATTGTTGAATACAAAGATTTTGAAGCAAGCAATATTATTGCGGTTTATTTTGATCAGAAAAATAGAAAGCTATATCTGGGAAGCAGTACAAATGGATTGTGCATCATTTCTTTCCCTGCTTTTAAATCTATAACCAAAAATACAGGAAGAGCCGAAGTCTATTATGCCGCACAAGCTTTCACCGACAGCACGATTGTCACTTCTGAAGGATTAATTATTAATGATAAAAAAGTTGTTGGCAATATTTCTTTTCCTAAAAGCGTTTTTTTGGAAGAGCGTCTAAATATTGCTCTTGACGATGATAAAAATATCTGGATCAGCCGAAACCTAAATGTGCTTTGCTATCTAAAAAACTCGGGCTACAAAAAACATCTCACTTATAGTTTTAATCAAAATCCGAAAACAATATTCAAAGACAATAGCAATACCATCTGGGTTTCTATGGGTATAGACGAATTTCATAAACCCAAATTGTATGCTATAAAAAACGGCATGGTAACGCTAAAAGCTGTTTTTAAAAAAAACATTAATTATATTGTCCAGCTCAAAAATGCACTTTATTTGGGTGGAGATCAAGGTTTATTTCAATATGATTTAAAAACTGAGAAGATACATTTTGAAAAAAATACTGAAAAATTAAATATTAGAAGTGTTTTTATCGACAGCCAGCAGAAAATTTGGCTTACCACATACGAAAAAGGCTTTTATCTCTACTCCGATCATGCTTTATATTCTTTCCCAACAGACGAAGAAAATTCGCTTAATTCTTCGCACTGCATCATTGAAGACAAAAATGGCTTTTTTTGGATATCAACCAACAAAGGACTTTTTCAGGTTTCAAGAAGAGTGCTGCTCAACTATTCTAAAAATAAAAATACCATAATATACTACCATCAATACAACAAATCGGATGGTTTCCTAATTAACGAATTTAATGGCGGATGCCAACCATGCGGCAATCTTCTTAAAAATAACACTATCGCTTTTCCGTCTATGAACGGAATTGTATTTTTTAATCCTGATAAAGTGACTCCTTTGCTGCCTAGTAAAGATCTTTTTATAGACAGGGTTGTTCTGGATCAGAAAACACTTTTGCCAAAAGATACTATTGTCTTAAAAAACAATTTTCAGAGGGTTAGTTTTCTCGTTTCTTATCCTTATTATGGCAATCCAAAAAACCTGACCATAGAAGCAAGAATGGACAAAATTGGCAGTGACCGCTGGGAAAGGCTGAGAGCCGATAAATCGATATCTTTTACTACGCTGCCACCAGGAACTTACAAACTTACTTTTAGAAGTTTGTCTGGTTTTGATGCCAATTATGCCTACAAAACTGTCATTCTTGTTGTGCCTGCAAAATTCTACCAGACTATCTGGTTTGCCATTCTTTGCTGTTTTCTTACTGCTGGTTTTGTAATTTCACTTTGGTACATACGATTGTATTATCAAAGAATGAAAAGAATGCAACTGGAAGAAGTCATTGCAAAAAAGACAAAAAAATTAGCTTCTACCGTTAAAAAACTTGAAAGGGCAGAAAACAATTTAAAACAAGAAATTAAACAGCACGAAATGTTGGTTAAAAGCATGAGCCACGATATCAAAAGTCCGCTGAAATTCCTGTCTTCTTCTATAAAACATCTTTTTGAAAACAGCATTATACAAGAAGATCCAAAACTCAAACAGCAATTGGGAACTTTGCAGACATCAACTTCTCAACTGTATGAGTATGTCGAAAATCTTATCAAATACTCTTCTATTTTTATTGAAGGAAAAAAACTGGAAGATGAATGTTATTCTTTACATGAACTCATCGAAGAAAGCATTCAGATTTTTGAAAAAATTGCAGAAGCCGAAAACAATACCATTATCAATAATGTCCCAACGGCTTTATTTGTGAAAACAAACAAAAAAGCCCTTTCCATCATTATTCATAATTTGATTGATAATGCCATAAAAAACACCAAAAATGGAAGAATTGCACTTTTATGCACTACACAGAATAACATTCTTAACTTAAAAATTATTGATAACGGCAAAGGAATGAGCAAAGAGCTTATTGATTATTATCACAATTTTTATAAAAATCCGATTTCAAAAAATTATCATCTCGGACTTCACATGATTATTGAACTTCTTATTCTAATTGAAGGAAACATCAATATTATTAGCGACATTGATAAGGGAACTACAATTGAAATTATGGTTGAGTACAATTAACTTTTAAACGTTTTGTACAAATTGATGAGCTCTACCAAGTTATTGACTTTTAGTTTCTCAAAAACTCTTGCTTTATACGTGCTCACGGTAGACATATGAATGTTGAGCTGGTTTGAAATTTCTAAATTGCCATTTCCCTGAACCAATAAATCTGTAATTTGAAGTTCTCTTTTGGATAAACCTTCTAACGGATTTAAAGTTTTTTTGCTGGTCTGAGTATTTACCAATTTACTAACCAATTCAGAAGAAATATACGTTCCCGATTCGAAAATTGATGTAATGGCAAACATGATTTTTTCTTCGCTGCAGAGTTTGTCTACATAACCGTTGGCGCCAGAAGAAAGGTATTTTAAAGCATATTGTTCTTCTTCGTGGGCAGAGAAAACCAATATTTTGACATCGGGCTGAATCGCTCTGATGTCGGTTATCATATCGGTATTTTTTCCTCCTGGAATATTAATATCTAAAATCACTAAGTCAAAAGGAAGATTTTTTAAAAGTGTAATCGCTTCAAAGAAATTTTCAGCATTCGAAATGGCAACATCATCAAACTGCCGTTCCAAAATCATGGCAACTCCATTTCGCACTACCAAATGATCATCTACTATTAAAATCTTCTTTGTCATCTTCATTATTTCTTGGTAAATCCTTTTCTGGTCATTTCGCCCCATCCTTTCGTTCCCATCATTTTTTCTTTATACCCAACCAAAGCAGCATAAACCGTAAGCGGATGAAAGTAAAACGGTTCAATAAAAGCCGCCATCAGCAATTTGAAAAAATCGGCTTGTTTTGGGTATTTGTGATAGGTTTTTTCTTCGCTGTACAAAGCAATAACAGAAAAGAGCACTGCAAATGTATACACAAAAAGCAATAGCAAGAAGAAAAAATGCCAGTTTAAAAGACCGAATACTATAAATACTGCAGTGATGACCAAACCAATAAATTCTATTGCAGGCGCAAGAAATTCAAACAAAGTCCAATATGGTACACTCAGCATTCCTAACAATTTATATTTAGGATTAAGAAACATTTTGCGGTGAATGCTTAAGGTTTCTATTGTTCCTCTCATCCAGCGAGAGCGCTGTTTTTTGAATATTTTAAAATCTTCAGGCGCTTCGGTCCAACAAAGCGGATCTGGAATATAGCTCACCGAATATGGCAGTTTATTATCTAGCATATAACGGCGCATTCTGACAATAAGTTCCATATCTTCTCCAACCGTCTTGGTGCTATAACCGCCAGAAAGTATGGCAATTTCTTTATCAAAAGCTCCAAAAGCACCGCTAATAAGCAATAATCCGTCCAGTTTTCCCCACGCCATTCTGCCTAAAAGAAATGCTCTTAAATATTCTAAAACCTGAATTCTCGATAGCATCACATCTGGAACATTTACTTCTACTAAACGTCCGTTTTTTATTACACATTGGTTCGCAATTCGCACTACTCCACCAGTTGCAATAATACGTTTTCCGTACGATTCTAAAAATGGTTTTGCGAGCTTTAAAAGTGAATCTTTATCTAAGATACAATCGACATCAATGCAAACCACATACGGATTCTGGGCAATATTAAGTCCGACATTTAAGGCGTCGGCTTTACCTCCATTTTCTTTATCAACTACAATCAATTTTTTGAAAGCGGCATTTCTTGAAGTATAAATGCCTCTGATTTTTTTGGTTTCAATTTTTGGATGGAATTCCAAATCGGTCAAAACCAGATCGTAGGTTTTGGTCAGGATTTCCATCGAATTGTCTTTGCTTCCGTCATTGACCACAATAACCTGATAATTGTTGTAATTCAGCGAAAGCAATGATTTTACATTTTCTTCAATCGTAAGGCCTTCATTATATGCGGGCGCAATAAGCGAAAGTTTTGGAGCAAACTCGCTAGTCAACAGCACATCGTAATCGACAAAACTGTTTCGTTTAAGGTATCTTCTAAGCTCTTTTGTAGAAATATAAGCCAATGCTAAATAAGAAGACATGATTAGTATGGCGTAACCAAGAATAAGGAGTATATATACATCCAAAAACCACGTTATTTCAGTATTAAAAAAAGTCATTTCTTGTTCAATTATACTGTTAATGCCTGCAAAAGACTCTGTGCTTTGTATTTAATTACAGTGTTCGAAGTATTCTCTGCCAAATGAACTACATGAGGAAGCTTCTGTGTTAGTTTAAGTTCTTTTATCAATTTTAAACCAAGTGCCACTACTGTCGTATTTTGCGATTCTAATAAATGTTCAATTCCGACTGTATCACCAACATCGTGTTTTTTGAAAGCGCCAATAATATTCAGCTGCATCCAATCATCAATAGGATCTGAATGTTCTACTAAATAGTTTACACTCTCCGTTCCTTCAAGTTTAATAGCCGCATTTAAGGCAACAATCTTTAATGTTTTTTTTTTGGCTTTAGAATAAACAATAATCTGATCAAATGCTTCTCTAATATTAAACTCAGACAACTCGCTAATTCCTTTACATTTTACTTCCCATTTTAAGCTTTTGAGTTTCTTAAATGAATCTTTTATCAATCCAGAATCTTTATAAAACTGTTCTAGTTTTTGAGCATATATACCTTCATAATTTTTGTGCAGATTGATAAGAGATTCGGTCAAAACTTCTCTAAAAAAAGAAGTGTCAAAAAGGACTAAAAAGTTTTTGTCTTTTTTTACTTCGGCAAAAGAAACATCTTGAAAAATGACAGCCGACATAATTTTGTCTATCAAAGCACTGTATTCTTTGCAAAGACGTTCTTTTTTGATTTTACTATTTCTGCTAGCAACAATAATAAGATATAGAATAAGAGAGGCCGCTACAAACAGATAAGTGGAGAAAGTAAGAAAAGGTACTTCCCACTGGCCGTTTTTATATAGTTCCCAGAAATCTCTCATCTTAAAAACGTTTTGTTACAATTAGCTGTACATTAAACTTGTTTCGGTATTCACTAGGAATATACTCTTCATATTCGTAAAGGAAAATTGGACGTACAAAAAACGAATCGCCAAAACGGTGCTGATATTGAAGTCCGACACGATATGCTTTTAATGGCTCTGTAAAATTATTGTAGAGATACAGATACGGAACGTTTCCATATTGCAATTCCAGTCTTATAAGGCGTTCTTTTTCTTCATTGACACGCTGAATGCTTAAAACATGAGAAAAAAGTTCGTTCGAAATATCATAATAAGGTCTATAAGCAAAACTATAAACTCTTGCATTGTAGGCTACTTGTCCTGTAAGCAAGGTAATATCGTCTGTCTCAAAATGCGTGAATCGTCCTCCAAGCGAAAAATCAAAATGTTTCTGTGGCTTAAAATAATATTCTAAACCCGCTTTGGCTACAGGAAAAATGGTTTCTCCTGTCGAAACGCCAGCATTTGCATACAAATAGCTTTTGTTTGAAAAGGTTTGGTAAAAATCGGTTTCAAAAAGCATTTGGGTTTCATTGCCGATATTTCCAATATTTGCCCTTCCTACAATTGCCGATTTGCTGAATTTATGTGAGTATTCAACATATCCATAATGAAATGGTTGCTGTCCTGGATCGGAAGTCGAAATATTTAAGTAAGAAGCCGAAACTGTATTTTTTGCTTTACGTCCAATAAGCGTACGTATTCCACTAAAAGCTTGAGTACTATTATCAATATAAGATGCTTTTTCTATTAAATCTAATGCTTCCTGATCTCGGTTTAATTTCTCTAGACAAGTAGCTTTAATCTTCAAAACCTCAACCGATTTTGGATCTATCGCAAGATATTTATCGCAATACGAAATACATTTTTCGTAATCTTCTGTCCAGAAGTAAATGTTTACAAGCGCTTGCAAAGCTTCTAGATTTGGATTATTTCTGTCTGCCATTGGAGACAAAATCTTTATTGCCGTTTTATAGTCTTTTTTCCAGCTGTAAATTCTTCCCGCGAAAGTTTGTATATCTTCATTTTCAGGATATTTGGCTCGAAGAGGCTCAATTATCGATAATGCTTTATCGTAATTTTCTTTTTCGACTTCACGCTTTACATTGGCTAAAGCCTCATCTATATTGATTTCTTGTCCAATTGCAATAGAGGAAATGAAAAGAAGGAAAATAGAATAATATACAAACTTCATTAGATTCGGGGTTTTAGTAATTTATTAATCCTCACTAAAAGTACAGCCGGACTTACTGGTTTAGCAATAAATTCGTTTGCTCCAATATCAAAAGAGTCAAGTTCGGTCTGCTCAACTCCCGAAGAAGTTAATATAATAACAGGAATATCAGATTTAAGATTCTCTCTAACGTGTTGGGTAATTTCCATTCCGCTAACACCTGGCATGTTTATATCGGTCAATATCAAGTCATAGTTTTCTTTTTCGATCGCTTCTAGCGCCTCTTTACCATCAGAAAACTGGTCAATACTAAATCCTTTAGACTCTAAGAAAAAAGACAACGATTTGCGTAGGATATCATTATCTTCGGCTACAATAATTCTCATTTTTTAATTTTTTCTCTTTGGGACAAACTAATTTATATCATCATTACTATAAAGCTAATGCATATTTTTATTATATCATAGCTCTTTTAAAATTTTAACGACTTCTTCGATTCCGCAGCTGAAAATATTTACTTTATCTAATGTTTCAGCAGTAAATTCGCCAGATGACGCTTCTTCTTCGATAATCGACAGACAATTGCTTAAATCCTGCAGCATAAAAATGTCCATGCTCGATTTCATATTATGCGCCAATTTTTTTACGTTGTCATAATCAATGTTCTTAAATGCCTCTTCCAACTGCGCTGCCTGAACTGGAATTTTTTCAATAAAAAGACCTATCATTTCTTTCTTAAATTCGGGATCGCCGCCAGACATTTCGTCAAGAAAAGACATATCAATAATTCTCTTATGATGCCCATCGCTATCTGGAGTCATAACCGTTTTTATGGCTTTTAGAAGAACAGCCTGTTTAAAAGGCTTTGGCACATAAGCATTCATTCCTACTTTGTAGCAACGCTCCTGCTCACCTACTAGCGAATGTGCTGTCATGGCAATAATCGGAATATTGGAATTCATTTCATTTCGAATATAATCAGTGGTTTGGTAGCCGTCTTTAACAGGCATTTGCAAATCCATTAAAACCAAATCGTATTTCTTTTGAGACAATAATTCAATTCCTTCCTCTCCATTCTGCGCGATATCCAAATCAAAACCAAAATTATTAATTACGCTTTTTGCCAGTTTTTGGTTTAAAACATTGTCTTCGCAAAGCAATATTTTAAGATGTCCTAAATCATTTTTAGAAACAGTTTTCACTTCTGTTTCTTCAGTATCTGACTTTTTGTACGAAAGGGTAAAGAAAAACTCTGAACCGCGATTTAAAGTGCTTTTTACATGAACTTCTCCTTTCTGAAGTTCTACTAATTGTTTTACAATATTAAGTCCAAGTCCTGTACCTCCAAAGGTTCGTGTTGTACTTTCCTCGCCTTGCGTAAATCTTTCAAAAATAGTTTCAAGCTTATCTTTCGGGATTCCGATTCCAGTGTCTTTTATAGAAAATTTAAACGTATAACTATCTTCTGTTTCCTCAATTTTCTTAACTGAAACCGTTACTTCTCCTTCATTTGTAAACTTAAGCGCATTCCCGATAAGATTCACTAATATCTGATTAAGTCTTCCTTGATCGCCAATCACCATATCTGGCAATTCGGCATCAAGAAAAAGATTAAACTCAACCTCTTTCTGCGCTTTTACTTTCAACAAACTATAAACGTGTTTGAGGGTTTTCTTCAAATTAAAAGATTCGGTTTCGATTGTCAAATTTCCAGATTCAATTTTTGAAAGATCCAGAATATCATTCACAATTAAAAGCAAATTTTCGCCTGCAATCTGAACGCTTCCAATATAATCGCGCTGTGTATCATTGAGTTCTGTCTGTGCAAGCAAATCGGTAAAACCAATAATTGCGTTTAAAGGAGTTCTAATTTCGTGGCTCATATTGGCCAAAAAACTGTCTCTTGCCAGAACAGCACGCTCTGCAATTTTTCTCTGCGTATATAGCTGATTGTTTTTTGTTCCTAATTCCAGCTGTGCAATAACATGTTTTGCAATAATCGAAAGTGCATTACGTTGATTATCATTTAATTCTTTTACAACATGATCAATAGCGCACAGCGTTCCAATATTATAGCCATCTGGTGTTGTAAGCGGTACACCGGCATAAAATCTTACATTGAAACCTCCTGTAACATTTGGATCATCTTTAAATCTTTCGTTGATATGAGTATCATTGATTTCTACAATTTCAGTATCTAAAATAGTGTAATTGCAGAACGTAATTTCTCTCGGCACTTCAGAAACTCCAATTCCAATCTCCGATTTAAACCATTGTCTATCCTCATCAATAAAAGAAATATGGGCAATTGGCACACCGCAGATATAAGAAACAAGCTTTGTTGCATCGTCAAAAGCATTGTCTGGAAGTGTATCTAGTATATTATAACGTTTAAGAGCCGCTAAACGCTGTAGTTCGTTCTCTGGAATGGGGTAATTCTTGTTCATTGCTTGGCGTGGTAAAGGTATAAAGATAAAGCAAAATAGTCGAAAACCCTTATTCAGCAAAGAGTTTATCATAAAATTATACCCAAAAAGACTTAAGTATTACGGTTTGGATTACTTATTTTATTCTATTTCAATTTCTCTACTTGTTATTTTTAGCAAATTTATGTTACAGTTTAAGAATGCTATTTAATTCCAAAATTGTCGTTCCTTCAGGAGACTCTTTTGGCGATTTTATTAATTTTTCAGCTAAAAATGCAGTTGTGATTGGTTTCAGGTTTTTGAAAAGTCCAATTGCATTAAAGAATTTTATAACTTTTACTGAAATCTTTTCGCCCAAACGATCTGTATTTTCTCGAATTAATGGCCCAGGCCTGAAAATAACATATTGAGGAAAATGAAGCTCTTGGAGATAGTCTTCTAGTTTTCCTTTCATCATAGAGTAATATACACTGCTTTTGGCTGACGCTCCGTAAGAAGAAACCAAAATCAAAGATTTTACATTGTTTTGTTTTGCAACAGCTGCAAAATCCGCGGGAATATCGTAGTCGATTTTCCATTGTTTTTCTTTTGATCCCGCATCTTTCAGCGTAGTTCCTAAACAAGAAAAAAGAATGTGTCCGGTAATTATTTCCTGAAAGGAATTGATATTTGAAAAATCAACAACATGCTCGGTCAATTTTGGATGTGATTTTCCTGTTGGACGTCTCACAAAAATGGAAACCGATTCATAATCATTGCTTTCTAAAAGCAGATTAACCAACTCTTTTCCTGTTGCGCCTGTGGCTCCAATTACCAATGCTTTCATAATGTTTGGAATTTTGTATTGTAAATATAATGATTGTTAACGATATGTTGTTCTACCAATATGTAGCTCCTACGGAGCAATTTTCTCTGGTTGTTCTATTTGCTACCGTTATCTTGCTCCTACGGAGCATTAAAAAAAGGCTGTCACCAAAGTGACAGCCTCTAATATTCAATTTTAAAACTTTATCTTTTAATAAATTTCTGTGTATATTTTGCTTTATCAGTTACAATATTGATAATATAAAATCCTTTGGCAAAATTACTTACATCAATTTGATTGTTGTTTAATTGAGTATTGATCGCTCTTCCATTAACATCATAAATCATAACATCGGTAATTTCATCTTCAGTACTAATATTCAGATAATCTGAAACTGGATTTGGATAAATTGATAATTGCACTTTCGTGAATTCGTCTCTGCCTAAAACCGCCGTATCAACTAAAATTGATTTTTCAACTATTTTTCCATTAGAATTAAAACTGATTACAATTGTTGCTTTTCCTCCTGTTTGTGGCGTTATAATCAGTTCTTCATTAGCGTTAATTTCTGCTGAAACAATATTCGAATCACTGTTTGATTTAATCGTTTTTACAATCGCTGCCGACAAATTATCTTCATCTGAAACCACTGCTTTTAAATCAATAATTGTTGGACTTCCAGTTGAAATTTCCGAAGGTAGAATTGCATTTACAACTGGTGCTGCATTGTCTGGAAATACCGTCATAGCAGGAAACCAGTAATAATCATTTAAAGTTTTTGTATCGATTAATTTTCCTGTATTGTCAAAAGTATGAATCCAATTTTTTTGGAAATGTGCTCCAAAACCACTTTCGGTTGTGTTTACAATAATCTGATCTGAAACAGGATCAATTCTCAATGCTGCTCCATAAGGAATTTGCTTAAAAGTTCCTGTTTGTCCTGGAAGTGTTGCAAAACTTTCGTTGAATTTCTTGGTTGCCACATCAAACTTTATAATTAGGACACCCGACGTAAATGCGTTGACAGAATTCATCCAATACAAAGCATTTTCTTTATTGCTGTAGGTAAAACTACCAGCATTCCATGCGCCCCAAGAACCTAAATATTGAGTGGTTGGTATGGCATATTCAATAGTTGCAAAAGTTACGGGATCAATATTAATTATTTTCTTGTTTTGAATTCCCCAAATGCTTCCGTCTTTAGACTGTGTAACGGAATGAAATGCGCCTGTAATGGTTTTAATTACGGTATTGGTTTTAGGATCAATGACCAAAATTCCACCATTTTGTTTTACTGCAAATACATATTGAGAAGTGCGAATCATGTTTCCAATCTGCCCCGCGTACTGACTTCCGCCACCAGTTCCTGCAATGACAGCTCCAACTTTCATATTGGCAATATCAAAAATAAAAACTCCGTTTGAAGCGCCTATATATCCCGTTTTTTCATCAACTCCAACAAAAGAACGTCCGTCTCCTCCTCCAACATTATCAAATTCTGCAAGGGTTTTCATAGTTAACGCATCTGCAACAACAAGCCTTCCGCCTGGAGTATATTGTGTATCGCCCCCATCTTTAGGCTGTTTAGAAACAAAATAAAATTTATCTCCGTAAATAGTGCCGTATTGTGTTGTCGCGCCAAAAGCTTTATTTTCATTTACATCGCTATACACTCTATAATTAATTTTCCCGTCATTGCTAACAAAATTTACAGATCCATTAGTGTGCCCAAACCACTCTTCGTTTACCATGAAATACCCTTTTGTAAAATCTATCGCATTAGTGTAAGCTGTTACAGGAGTAAATGCTGCAATGGGTTCTTCTGCAAACGAAACATTAAAATTCCAGACGTCCCAAGAACCATTTTGTAAAACTCGGCTCGATGCTCCTAATCCAGAATAGTCAAAACCATTATTTACATCATCTCTTACCCAATACGACCAATATCCTTTAGTTGTCCAGCCAGACTGCCAGTGATCTAAAGCATCAATTGGCGTGTATTCGTCAAAATCATAAGCCGCTGTATTTACAATACCACTTACGGGATAATAAGGATAAGTTAGATTTCCGCTTTTGTACAATCCAATTGTGTTGGCTCCATCCAAATCAAAACCAAATCCGCCAATTGCAGTTCCAAATTGAGTTCCCTGCAATAAAAGAGTGTAAAAACGAGGGTCGGCTTTTGCAATGGCTTTCATCATATCTTCGCCAGTTGCACTTCCATCCCATTTAAATCCCCAAATTAAAGCGTCAGCATTTTTTCCATCGTTCCATTGCACAGCAAATGCTGCTTTATTGGCACCTGTACCAACCCAAAACTGAATATCATCAAAAGTGGTTGCATTGGCACTTTTTGCGTTTAATTGTTTTTGCGTCGCTGTTTTTACTTTAATGTCATTTCTAGGAACACCTTGCACTTTTGTCTGTGCATGGGTTAGAAATGCAAAAAATAGCATTATTACTATAAAGTAGTTTTTCTTCATAATGTATTGGTTTTAAAATGTTGTGTTTGTAATTATTTTCTAACACATAGAGTCATAGATTTTAAATTATTGAAAAGAATAGTGAAAGAAACTAGTTTCTAACACATAGCTATGTGTTTTTAAACCAAGTGAAACGTCTTTCTAAGCTCCTACAATCTATGTCTCTATGTGTTAAAATTTTATTGTGTTAGTTAAGATGTAAATCGTAAGCGCCTGAAACTTCTGTTGAAACTTCTCCAAGCCAGCCCGCTTCCTGATTGATTGCGGTGTATATTTTTACGAAATCTATTCCGGGAAGTTTTACGTATTTTCCGTTTTTATCAACTGCCCAAGAAATATCAATATTCGAAGCTTCGTCATTATTTGGGGCATTATCGGCATAGCCAAATTCGAACGATTTGCCAACCCAATATGAGCCTTCACCGCTTTGATCGTAGAAATTATCGGCTATTCGTGTTCCTTTTAAAGTATACGAAGCATCGGCAATCCAAAGTGGATAATAATTTTGTTCATGAAACACATTTTGTGATTTATAACCTGAATTTCCAGCATTATCCTGCCATTTGATATATTCGGTATTAACCTGCCAAAATTCATTTCCTGCAACTGTCAATTTGTTTGGATCTGGTTTGAAATAAGTAATAGAATAGTTTTTTGTAGTCGTGTTTTTAAAGCATTCGCTTCCAGCTATTTCGTACCATTCGTCTTCGTCTGGTTTTCCGTTTTTATTCTTGTCATAAGCGACCATAATAATTCCGGGTTCGCAAGATCCTGCACGCGCTTCGTTGGCTTCATTTCCCCAAAAAGCATTTCCTAAAACCTTAAAATCTCGTCCGTCCATATTTGGAATCGTGTGATCAAAACCAAAAACCACATAACCGCCAAAACCGCCAAGCGAAATCATTGTGGTATTGGAACCTACAATTGCTTTTTTTGCTGCAGAAATCATATTGGCTTCTGTATTTCCTGCTGTATATTGTGGAATTTCGTTTGTAAACTGTCCAACCGCAGGACGAAAATCAAATACATTAGAAATATATTTACTGTATGTTGCTGTTTCTTTCGTGACATTGATAGACGAATTATAAATCTTCGTTTCTCCATTTATTTCAACTTTTAAAGTCAGCGGATAGTTTTTCTGAAACGGACTTATAAAATCCAAATCTGTATTTTCTGAAATAATCGAATCTTTAACACTCCAAATCAGTTTTGCTGTGCTTGGAAGGTTTGTTGCAATATTCAGGACTTTAAAACGGTCAATTGTATATGATTCTTTCAGGATTTCTGCAGGGAGCAGATTTTCATCATTATCATTGTCTTTATCGCAGGCCGCAAATCCCAAAAAGAGAATTGAAAACAAAGCGATTTTAAAAAGGTTTCTATCCAACATTTTTAATTTTTAATTTTTAATTTTTAATTTTTAATTTTTAATTTTTAATTTTTAGTTATAAAAGCAATATGGGCAGGAATATTTCCTGCGGTTGTTTTCCATTTTAGTTTTCCATCTGGCGTAAAACAATAGATGTAGCCCGTTACGACATAATTTTGAGCGTCGGTAATGTAGATTTCTTTGGTTTCGGGATTAACTTGAAGTCCGTACGGAATCATGATTTTTTTGTCGGTTCCGTCTGTGATAATTTGGTTGGTAATTATCTTTTTGGTTTTGGTGTCCAAAATTCCGTAACTCACTTTATTACTGCCTGATAGGTAACCCCAAGAAACACTGTAGTAATACAGTAAATCATCAACCAAACAAGTTCCAGAAACAGGAATATCCAATTGCATTTTCTTTTCATCCGTCTGCGTATCAATCACAAAAAGATTAGATGGCGTGTTGTAATAATCGCCGCGTGAACTCACATAAATATCGCCGCGACTGTCAATTTGCATACTGTACAAATTAATGCCCACATCTATTTTTTTTATTTCTGTGAAAGTCGCCAGATCAATCACCGAAACGGTTCTATCGTAATTTGGAACTCTGTAACCGCCCGAATTGGCCACATATAATTTTCCGTTATGAATAACCATTTGTTCAGGCTGATAACCAACTGTTACTTTTCTTTTTATTTCTAATGAAGTAGTATCAATTTCAGCTACAAAACCGATTTCCGCATTCGGATTAATGGCGACTGGTCCCGAATACGAACTCACATACGCTTTGTCTTTATAAAAAGCCACATAACGGCAATTGGGAATATCTATTTTTTTAATGCGTTTTGCGGTCCATTTTTCTAAAACCTCAACTTTGTTGGAGCAATTTATGACTGCATAAACCTTATTTCCGTAGATTTTAATATCGTTTCCAACATCTCCCAATTCTTTTACAACCGAAGGATTTCGTTCGGAATAAACATCTGTAGTGTAATTTCCTGTTCTGTAATTAAAAACATCGAGGCTGGCGCGATTCATTCCCATATTTCCTTCGTTTAAAAGATAAAAACCTTCTATATTTCCATCACTTCTTGGCGCAGCAACGCTCACATCTGAAGAAAGAAATATCGTTTCGTCTTCTCGGCAGGAAATCATTAAAACCGTTATGGCAAAAACGAATAGTATTTTTAAAAAGCTCTTTTTCATAACTCAAAACTGATTATAAATTTGAATGTTCGCCCTGGCATCGGATAATTGTAGATTACTTCATATTGCTGATTAAAAGCATTATTGACTTCAACCGTTCCGTTTAATCTGTAGTTTTTGAATGCGAAAGATTTCTGAACAGCCAAATCGTGTGTGTACCAAGGCTGAACTTCATTGACTTTGATATTATTGACATTTCCGTTGTAGCGTTTTCCGACATAAATAAAGCTGTAATTGAAGTTCCAAGATTCGTAGTTGGCATTTAAAATTCCAGATCCGCTATGCCAAGGCGTATACGGAATCTGATCTCCATAAGAAGACATTTCTAAACCTACAAACTTTGTAAAATCTTGGCTTTGAGAATAGGTATACGTTAAATTCGCATCAAGTTTTAGCTTATTAAAATGAGTTGCCATATTCAAAACCGTTTCGATTCCTTTTCCTTTCACCTGTCCGATATTGGTCATCATCCATCGAAATAAATTTCCGGTTGGAGCGGCAACAATTTTGTCTTTTGTATTGGTATAATAAGCATCTGCCTGAAAAGAAAATTTATCGAAAAAGCTTTCTCTTGTGGGGAAATTATATGTAAAACCAACATCGTACTGATTCATATATTCGGGTCTCAAAGTGCTCGAACCAATCATGGTATAATACAAATCATTGAAAGTTGGCATTCTGAAAATACGTTTGGCAAAAGCTCTTAAATTGAAATCGTATTTTTTAAAAGGTGTGTAACCCAAAAATATAGCGGGAGTAAATTCGGTTTTATTAGGAGCTTTGGCGTTGTACTTTACCTCTTCGATAATACGGGTTGCGAGTACATTTCCTAAAACTTTAAAACCTTCATATCGGTATGAAGTTGCGAGAGAAACAACCGCTGTATAACGTTGTGGAAAAGAGAATTGTGTTTGGATTCCTCTTCTTGTGGCATTTAATTTATTGTATTGAAAATCGGTTGACAGCGAAACATCCCAAGTGGGTAAAATGCTGTACATATTAACTGCCGAGAAATAGGCTTCTTGCTGGTAATAACTATCATCTGATTGTGCACCCTCAGTTACGGTTTCGCCTAAAACATTGGTAGTATCTCTTGCAATGTAATGCGTGTAATCGTAGGCAAATTTTCCTTTTAACTGGAATTTATATTTTTCTGAAACGTCTTTCGTTAAAGAAGACTGTCCGAAAAAATTCTTATCAAATTGTCTGAAACCGTCTTTAAACTTATTTTCTACAATGGCTCCTGGCGCGCCACGTTCAGAATCATAATAATATACTTTAGCGTCCCAAGTTCCTTTGTTTATTTTTCCATACAAACCAGATTCAAATCGGAAGGCTTCTATATCACTATTCCATCGTGTAGCTGTAGTATCGTAGGCAATGCTTCCGTCTTGATTTTTTCTTTTGTATCTAAATTTATACTGTCCGTTTGATTTGATGTATTCAGAACTTACGCTTAAACTCACTTTATCACTCAACTTTTGCTCCCATCTAAAAGAAGGATCGTGATAATTGACAGACATTGTTTTGTAACGAACCAGTAGATTTGTTTTTTTATTGCCTGTAAAAACAGGACGTTTGGTTCGCAAATAAATCGTGGAAGCTGATGCAAAGTCTTTCGCTGACTGGAAAATTTCGCTTTTCTGACCATTGTACATCGTAAGCGATTCCATGTCGTCAAGCGAATATTTTCCTAAATCGGTTACGCCGTTTTGGGCGTTTCCAAGCTGAATTCCGTCATAAAAAACACCAACATGATGCGTTCCCATATTTCGAACATCAACCGTTTTGAGTCCGCCGACTCCGCCATAATCTTTAATTTGAGTTCCGGCAAAATAGCGAAGCGCATCGGCAACATTATGACTGGAAAGATTTTCGAGCAGAACGCCCGAGAGACTTTGTACAGGAATCACTTCCTGATAAGGTTTTCCTTTTAGAATAACTTCTTTCAAAACCCGCGAACTGTCAGTCACTGCTTGGGAATGAAGCAAAAAAGGAATCAATAAAATAAAAGCTGCTAAAAGCGTTTTTTTACAATTATACATCACGATTTTATTAAATAAACTTTGCGTGATGCCGTAATTATATAACAGTAGTAATCCCGCTATGCAATAGCAGGTTATTCTCTTGTCATCAACTTCATACCACGAAAGTTTTAAACTATGTGATCGTGGCAGGTCTCCTGACTTATTCTATCTTTAAACGGCCTTCTCATCCCGCAAAGCGGAACAATGGCATTAATATGTTTAAAGACTTTGTGTAGAACTTACAGTAGCGGGTCTGTTCAGGATTTGCACCTGATTCCCTTTTAACTGCTTATTTCAGATTGAAAAAAGCAGACCAAAATCTGGCGCAAATATATGACGCAGGTATGGTGTCTGCAAATAAGAATTTGATTTTTTGGAAAAACAAAAAAACCACTCCTAAAAAAGAGTGGTTTTAAACAGTCATGAAGGTGTTACTAACTCTATTTAAAAAAATAACCGATCGTTATTTGAAAAACTTTATTCTTCATATCGCTGTTAATAATATAATTGGTGTTTGCTGTTACATCTTTAAACACATTGGTATAAGACAAATTATATCTTGCATCTGCATAAAACTTGTCTTTAAACTGATAACCCAATCCAAAATTTACAGAAGCATCTACTCCATTTGAATAATCTTTTAAATCCATTTTTTCATGGTTATCGTAACCTAAAAAATTGTCTTGGTATTTGTTGTTTGCTTTAAGCAAAATTCCGACTTGTGGTCCCGCCTGAATGCTTAAACCTTTCACTACATAATATTTCAACATTACAGGAATGTTTAAATAGTTTAAGGCAATAGTGCTTTTGTAATTTGAATTTTGCACTTCTGGATCAGAATAAGACAATTTCATTCCCTGCTGGCTATACAATAACTCTGGTTGTACCGAAAAGTTTTTTGCCAAAGGAATTTCTGCCATTAAACCTGCAGTAAATCCTGTTTTAGAAGATGAATCTAATTCGTTTTCATCAAATGATAGGCTCGAAATATTTAAACCTGCTTTTACGCCCAGTTTTACCTTTTCGGTTTGAGCCATTGCACTTGCGCACATTAACAGTGCACAGATTATTAGCTTTGATTTTTTCATCGTATTTTTTTGTTTTTAAGAAGAGCAGTTCTACATGAGAACTGCCGTTTCTATCTGTAAATTTGTTACTTTTTAATAATCTTAGCTGTGTACTTTTTACCTTGTACGGTACAATCTAAAATGTAAACTCCAGTAGTCAATTGACTTACATTTACACTTGATGGAACTGCACTGTAAGTTTTACTCCAAACCGCATTTCCTTCCATAGAATAAATTTTCATTTCAGCTTCGCCTTCTGCTTTTTCAGCCAAGAAAATGTTTACATTATCTGCCGCTGGATTTGGGAACACTCTGAAAGAATTTGTCAGTTTTCCAATAAGCAATCCTTTAGATTCAATTGGAGCAGACATGCTTGTACAGCCATGCGCATTGGTTACTTGAAGACTATAGCTTCCTTCCCAAATTGTAGCAACTGTTTTTTCGTTTGCATTTGGTAAAAGTCTTCCGTTTAAGTACCACTGGTAACCTTCAGCATCAGCAGAAGCTGTAATTTTATTTCCTTCTAATGCCTGAATCTCCGGAACTGTATTTTCAAGAACATTGATCGTAGTTGTAAAAATTTTACCTAATCCGTGTTCATTGTAAACTGTTACATAATACTCACCGCTTTCTGTAGTCGTGAAAGTTGGATCTGTAGAACCATCAAACCATTCGTATGCGGCATAGTTTCCTGGATTTAATACTACTTCTGGGCCGCAAACGTCACCGCTTGGAAGATTAGATTCGAAAGTATCAAATACTACTGTTACTTTTTCGGTAAGAGTGCATCCGTTTTCCAATGTTGCCGTTACGCTATAATCTCCTGCTTTATCAACATTGATCGAATTTGTGCTTTCACCTGAACTCCATTTGTATGAAGTCGCTTCTAACTCTCTAGCCACAAGATTTCTTTCTGCATCCAGATACACACTTTTACCTGCATAAGCATGGATAACAGACGTGTCAAACATTTTAAAATCTGATGGTACTCCTTGATATACATAATTCTTGATGTTATTATTTTGTTCAATAGCATCATTCTCCATTTTTGCATTAATGGCAAATACATGAGAATCTCCAGAATCATCTAATTTAGGCTGTTTGATAAAAGTATACTCGATACTTTCGCCAACCGGAATTCCTGATGCAATGGCTTCTGAAATTTTTTCTGATGTATTAACATATTCTAAATCTAACTGGATAGAATTTTCTTTAATAGCAACTTGTCCTTCGTTTGTAAGTCTAACTTTTACTTCGCTATTGCCGCAAATATCTTTTGGAGATAAAATTTGAACAGAAACATCTAAAACAGGCTCGCTCATTATTTTAAGGTCGTCTAAAACCATATAAGAATATCCATCTGATTTTGCATGTCTAAAACGGAACAATACTGATTTTCCAGCGTATTTCGTAATATTCAATGCTGCTTTTTGCCACTCTGTATCTACGTAAGTTCCTTGATTTGTTGCTCTCCAAGCTTCAGTCCATTCTCCGCCAACTGGCTTAATATCTACAATTAAAGCATCATTAACATTGCTTTGCATAGCATAGTAAAACTCTAAAGCTGTAGTACTTTCAGACAGTTTATAAAGTGGAGAAATTAATTCGCTATAGTAATAATATCCTTCTAACTGACTGTATAATAGTTTTCCGCCAGCGTCTCCCGTTCTATTCTTCAAAGGAAGCGTAAGATTGATATTATCTGGAGTGGTAACCGCTCTCCATGGATAATTTTCATCACTTTGATTAGAAATAAACCCTTTTGATCCAAATATTGAACCTTGTGTCAGGCTAGAGAAATTCTCTTCGCTTAACTCCAATGCTTTTTCAGCAACTTGGAAAGATGCGGTAAGGCTTTTAACATTTGTATTTACCTCTCCGTCGGCAGTTGCCTGCACTTTAATTTCATAATTTCCAGCTGCTAATTTTGGAAGACCGTCTATTTTATAAACAAGAGTTTCTCCTTGTCGTATTGTTTTGGTTCTTTCTAATGAAACTGGTTCACCAATAGCGTTTCCGTTCTGAAGAATCTGATATTTAAAAGTAACTTTCTCCAATGTTTTATAAGCTACATTTCTTGCATTAATGTAAAACTCATGTGTAGGCACATCTTCGTAAACGGTTTCTCCCACAACTAAATTCGATAATTGAAAATTACTTTTAGTTGGAGTGATTTCAATATTATCTACTGCAAAACCATTCGCAAAAAAGCCGTTATCATTTTGCTGAAAAGCAACCTGCACGCAAGAATTTCCAGCATACGCACTTAAATCAACATTATATCCAAACCAAGCGCCATAATAAGGCATTTTAAATACTTCTTTCCAAGTGGTTCCTCCGTCAGTACTTACTTTTACATAACCGTCCGACCATTGCTGAGGATCTCCAAAACCATCAAATGATAAATGTGCTTCTTTGTAATTGGTTAAATCAAATACGGGAGAAACCAGCATATCGTTGGAAGCATCGCAATTGCATTTGTCATCATTACTTGCCATAAATTTGGTATGATCTGCAATAAACCATCCAGGAGAACCTAGATCTGCACGTACACCATGTTTCCATCCTGCAGAACCTTTATTCTCAGAAGTTCTCCATCCTTTGTATTTAGAAGCATCTTCAAAGTCCATTTTGTACGGAAGTACAGAAACTTTCATGTCTTCGTTATTCCAATTATCGTAAGTTAATGTTACAGCATTGTTTCCTTGTTTAAGGTCTTTTGCCATGTCTACAGGAAAAACAGAAACCGAAATGGTATGCTCTCCAACATTCTTTAAATTAATATTAGGAATAGAATAATTTATCGTGTCTTTAAACCTAGCGAAGTTTAAAGTTGTTTTTTCGATTTTTGAAAAAACTTCGACTTTCGCTGCATCAAGAACTTTAGTTGTGATATTAACTTCCTGACTTGCCGTAGCAAAATTGTTTGTTACTTTGGCAACTACTGCAGCATTATTATTATTGATATCACATTTACCAGCGTCTAATTTTGCAGATACAACTTCTAAATCGTAAGGGGCATCGCTTACCAAAATGTTATCTATAAATCCGCCTAAGAAACCGTCATAATAGTCATCTGATTTTACATGGAAACGAATAGCCGCTTTCTTTCCTGCCAATTCATTTAAACGAATTTGATACGGATCTTTTTTCAGACTATTATTTACTCCCGTAAACCAAGCACCATCAAATAAATCATTATTATGTTCGATTTCTGGATAATTAACTGTATTTATTTTTTTCCAACTTTTCCCTTTATCTTCCGAATATTCAACAATTAAACCATCGTACGTTCTATGCAGTAAATAATACAAATCGAACTCTACATACGGAGAAACCACATTGGTAAAATCAAAGATTGGCGATTCTAAAACGAAATCAGAATTAAGTCCCATTCTGTCAGTTCCTTTAAAATCTACCATTCCCCACATATATTGTGATTTAACGGTTCTAAACGATGCAGGATAATTTTGAAATACAAACTTCTGATTCCCGCTTAAAGCTTTTGTGTTCCATCCACCAGGCGTTCTCTCGAACCCTTCAGTATAAGGGAATTGTGTTATTACATTGCTGTAAGCCGCATTTATAATGCTATTATTTGTTGTAATAGGATCTTTATCATAGGTTACATAGGCTTCATAAGTGTGTAACCCTGCAGCTGATAAATCGACAGCAGTATCAAAAGTTATTTTCATTTCTGAATTTGCTTTGAAAGCAGTCTGCAATGTCACATCTTTCCAAATCGTTGTGCTTCCAGCTTTTGTATTGGCATATCCAACTTTTAAAACAGTTCCTGCTGGAATATCCTGACAGCCTAAATTAAAGATCGTAATAGCCGGAGTATAACTTGTTGTAAGCAAATCTCCTGTATACATAGGAAGATCTAAAGCCGTAGCTTTGATATCAAAATCTTTTTGTGCAGTGCCAACGAATATACCTGTAACAAAAGAATATCCTTCTTTAACGCCAAAATCTACAATAGGGTCAAGATCTACTTTAACTTCTACATAGCTCGTTGCATTTACTTGATATGGTATTTTGCTTTTTATTGCCACAGTTGTTTCTTCTCCAATTCCTAAATCTTTCGTAAAAGGAACATTACCATCATTGGTATAAAAAGTAATAAGTTTGCCAAGTGCGCTTGCCATGGCTCTTAATTTGAAATTTAAGCCTCCATCAGCTTTAATGATCGTAGTTCCTGTGTTTCTTAGTGTAATATAAAAAGGCTCATCTCCTTTTAATGGTCCACAAGATGTTGACGGATTTTCTACCGAAACAATGGTTATTTGTCGATCTGAATAAGCTGTACCTACACCAATCGCATACCAAGCATTAGTAACTTGTTTAAACTCTTCAGAACCTAAACCATACAAATCTTCTACAGCCATCAAAGATGCCTGACGCATGTCGCTGAAATTTGATGAAGGTGACAAATATTCTGTAAGCGTTAAATAAGCAATTTTCTCAGCCTTAGCCAATCCGATAGGTTTAACACTATAACTATTATTTAGGTCATTTACGCCTTCTCCTCCTTCTACTAACAGATAATACCAGTAATTGGTAATTCCACTGTTTTGGTGCACACCGCCATTATCATAACTTGTATTTGCTGGGTTTGTCCAAAATTCACCTCCATAAGTATCTGGTTGACCAGCCGCTTTTGGATTTGCCATACTTCTCAAACTTCCGTGAGAGTACAATTCGTCACCCAACAACCAAATATCCCTTTTACTATCTTTTGCGGCATAAAGCTCAATTGAAATCCCGAAAATATCACTAAAAGATTCATTCATTGCTCCAGATTCTCCCTGATAAATCAATCCTGCAGAGAATTGTGTTACAGCATGAGTCATTTCGTGTCCAGTAATTCCTAAACTCACAAAAGGCTGTTTGTCTCCGTCTCCAAACTGTGCCCATCCTCCTGTCCAAGAGGCATTTTGAACATTAGTTCCTAAATGTGCCAATGCAAAAATGGTCATTCCTTTATCGTCAACACTATTACGGTCAAATTTTTCTTCGTAATAGTTCAAAGTCTTTTGAATTCCCCAATGAATATCAATTGCAGCTTCGTCATGATCATTATTGTACAAATCATTCCAGTTGTTGTCTTCGTCGATATATTCTGTCAATACTTCGTCTGATGCGTGCTCAGCATGATTCATATTCAAAGTATACATTGGTACTTTATACTTTCCTACTAAATCCTCCAATCTGTAACCATCTGCATATTGAGTAGTTCCAAAAGTAACATCTCCAGCAAATCTCGCTTTTCCTTTACCAATTGCACTTCTTCCGTCAGCAATAGGCGAAGATGATGAACGAAGATCTCTGCTTAAATCAATTTTTAAAATGACTTTTCCAGTATTAGCATCAACGTAAATCGTTTGGCTCGATTGCGGATTTGTAGCAAAAACATCGTATTTCCATGCCAAATGATATTCTGTTAATTCTGAAGAAAAATTAGGCCCTACATAAACCAATTCCCCTTGTGGTTTTGTACTGATTTTTTTATGGACTAAAGACGATAGTTTTTTGCTCTGCCAAACATATTCTTTAGCGTTTACAGTATTTAATGCGCTTTGTAAAGCAGCCGATGCGTTTACTTTATAATTACTGTTTGCAGGCAATTTTTTACTGATATGTCCAAATGCTTCAATTTTGTTCTTGTTATCTCTCACTTTATAAATCGCACCTTCAACAGGAACAGCATTATGCGTTTGCTGATACGTTGCCAAACTTCTGCCATGTTTGTCTGAAACCGATCTCAGTTGCATTTTGTCTGCATTTGAAAGTTCAAAATCTGCTTTTTTAACTTCAAATACATTACGGATAGTTAAATTAGAAGATTTTGCAAAAGATCTCACTTTTGTGCTGTCTGTAGTTTGAAAATTTTTAGCTGTTGAAGCGCTTTCGCTTTTATTAAAAAGCTTCTGGCTTGCTTTTAATCTCTTATTTACATCATCACTTTCTTCCTGCGAAAGCGGTTTTCCATTTATGCTTTTTTGCGTCAAAAGAATATTGGCATCATCCTCTTGATTAGCATTTGAATCGTTGTTTTTCTGATAAACTTGATTCATTTTCTGATTAGCAGCTGGCGATTGTAAAGCCGTCTGCGCATTAGATGTTTTGTTTTTTGGCAAAGGTGACTGAGCCATTCCGACGGAACAGACCAAGAAACCTAACAAAAGAAACAAATACCTGGGTTTAGAGTAAATCTGGTTCATTTTTTTTAAATTTAAAATTAGTATTAAGGCTGCGAGTTAATAGTGCAAAACGGTTCGCAGAAAACCACAAAAGCAAGTCCTTAGAATCAATTCGGCGGTTGATTCTTAGAACTTGCTTTCGTTATTTTTTGTAGAATTTTTAAGAGCGCACTCTTCTTTGTTTTTGTTTCTTCTAAAAGCTCTTCCAAACTTTTATTCGGTTCTTCTTTTTTCGTGGTATTCATCAAACGTATTTATTACAATCGTTTGGTAAAAGTAGATGGACACTATAAGGCTCGAAAAAAAAGGACTAATGCAAAAACACTCTCTGGCAGAAAAGTATCACCAAAAAAACACTCATTTTATTTTAAACTTAACAAAATCAAAACGTTACCTTAAAATTTAATTTACATGTTTTCGGGTTTAAAAGAGTTTAGATAAGTGGAAAGATTTACTTTTTCGTTGGTTAAATCGAACTTTTTACGCAATCTAGTTCTGGCATTTTCTATCGATTTAAAAGATTGCCCTGTAATTTGGGAAATTTCTTTTGTAGTTAAATCTAAATAAAGAAGCGCACAAAGTCGGCGTTCTTTTGGTGTAAGTGTCGGATAATCGATGGTCAATTTATCGAAAAATGATTTATGAACCTGTTCAAAACTAATTTCAAATTCTTTCCAGATATCAGTATTCAAATCTTTTTCCAGACGCTTTAGCACAATGTCTATTGCCTGCTGTAATTCTTTATTTGGTGTTTTGAGTTTGATCTTTTTAAGATCCGTCAGGATTTCATTGATATTGTCTGTTCTATGTATTTCTGACATGGCTTTGCCAACCAAAACCATATTCTTAGCCTCAAGACTTTGTTTCAATTCCTGTTCTTTTGCTTTTAGCTTTTCTTTCTCCAGCTGGTTTTTAATATTTCGGTTTCGATAACGGATCAGCAAAAGAATCAAAGTCAAAATTCCGACAACCAATATTAATCCGACCACATAGTATTTAAACCTAGTTTTCTCTTCGACTAAAGTTCGTATCTGACTGCGAACTTTATAATCTTGTTCCAGCCTGATTCTTTCCAGATTTACAGCCTTTTGCTCAATATTAATGCTGTCGCTTATTTTATTATACTGCTGAAAATAGTACACCGCATTTTTATAATCCTGTTTCCTTAGATAAGCTTCATAAAGCATTTTATTGAGTCGCATACTTGCAAAACCAAAGGCTTTGTCTTTATCCAATTCTAGAGCTTTCTTTGCATATAAAATTGCTTCATCTAGCTTTTTTTCCTCCAGATTATAAGAAGAAAGTGACTCATAAGCAAATGCTTTTAGGGAATTATCGATTGGCGTATCAATTAATGAAAATGCTTTTTGAAAATAAAAATCAGCATTTTTATGATCTTTTTTTAAACCATAAGCTCGTGCCAAATTGGTATAAACATAAACTTTCAAAGTATTATCGTTTAATGTTCTTGCAATCGCATCGGCTTTATGATAATAATAGAGCGAAGAATCTAAACTTTTGCCAAGGAAAGTCGTGCCAATGTTGTTTAAGATTTTTACCAACTTATCAGACTCGTTCTTAGATTTTTGATAACGATATACTTTCAGGAAATATTTAAGCGCTTTTTCTTCGTTATTGCTCTTGGCGTAAACAATGGCAAGATTATTTTCTACTCGAGCAATTTCATCTACAACATTATTGCTTTTGTAAATTTCATAAGCTTTGAGGTAATATTGCAAAGTAATGTCTATAACATCTTTTGCATCATAGATTTGAGCCGCTTCTGCATAAACTTTTGCTAATGTCAAATCGGATTTTTCCGTTTTTTTTGCCTCGGCTTCTGCAAGTTCAATATATTTTACAGCTCTTTCCCAATCAGAATCCTGAAGTTTAGAAGCAATTTTGAGAGCCAAATCCACTTTTTTCTCATGATTATCAATAGTATTCAAACTATCAATCCATTCTTTTGTTGAAGATTGTGGATAAATATAAAAGGTGGTAAAAATAAAAAATATGCAAAGTATTCGACCCATCGTGTGTAAAAATGATAAAGATGGATTCAAAATTATAGAAAATTATCAGTAATTAAGCACAAACAGATGAAATAAACATTATTCTAGACAAACTCAAAAGTTAATCATGATTTACCATTTGGCGAAAAAGCAGTAATGTTCCGCTATTATCTTTTTTCCAAACATTCATACTTTTTCCTTTTACATTTCCATGATTGTCGCCATCATGCCAATCTACACTGTAAAACCCAAATTCTATAATTGCTGTTCTAGCATAGATAATTCCCGAAGTGAGAATCGAAATTTCATCAACACTTAAAGTTCCTGGCTTTTCATGTTCTATAAAATAGTCTGTAATTTCTTTTTCACCAGAAAGAATTGGTGTGTAATAGGTCAGATACATGGCATCAGGCATAAACATTTTCGCATGCTCTGCTCCTTGTCTATTTTTAACAAAATCTCTAATGGTATTATTTCGCTCTTTAATTTCAGATGCTAATTTGTCAGAAAAACTATATTCTTCCATTTTTGGAACAGAAGAATCATCGATATTAGGAATATTTTTATCATCAAAAGAACTTGTGGAGCCCCAGATTTCGGCAGCAATTGTTGGAGGCAAGCTCCTATTTGAAGACTTTTTCCATAAAACCGCATATTTGCCCGTGTACAAAAATGCATTCTGTTCATTTAGATTTAAGTTTTCATCAAAAGTTCCGATTTCTAAAATATAATTTCCAAAATCCTGCAAGTCCAGAATTTTTCTTTCATAAGATGTAATTTTTGCCTGAGCCAGCCATTGCTTATAAAAGTCTCGAATCGTTTTGCTGCCCACACGCTCTCTGCTGTGTTCTGGCATAAATATGGTTTGATCTGTATAAGCTTTTACTAAATCGCCCTGACTTCCTTTTACGAGAGCATTTGAAAATGAAGTATTATACTCTTCAATTTGTTTTTTAATAACCGAATCCATTTTACTTCCTTGAGCAAAACCAGCGAATGCAAAAAGGAAAAAGATAAAATTAAACCTATTCATATCTGAAGTTATTTAATTGAACAACAAATATATAAAATATTAACATTCAATAAATTACAACCAAAACAGACCTGACTAATGAAATTAACTTTCAGACAAAATTTTCGGTTTCTTCTATTAAATTTCTGATGATAATTTCAGTTGAAACGTCACTAAAACTAGTAATAGATTGTCCCATCCAAATGCTTACAAAATCTGCGTTTTGCTCCATTTTAGCTGTTTTTCTCAACTCCGCAGTCAGCTTATTTTGATACGGATACGGCAGCACAAATTCAGAATTTTCAATTTCTTTTATAAAAGTATTTCTAATTCCTCGCGCATACTTTCCTGTAAAACTTTTGGTTAAAACAATTTCATTTTCTTTTATATTTCTAAGCCGGTGCTTTTCAAAATCCTGTAAAGCACTTTCAGCACTTCCTAAAAACAGACTTCCAATCTGGAAACCATCTGCTCCCAAAGTTTTGGCTGCCAATAAAGTTTTGGCATTATAAATTCCACCTCCATAAATTACAGGAATATTTACAGCTTCCGTCACTTGAGAAAGCAGCGATAACCCACCAATTTGCGGAATCGTTTCTTCTAGAAAACTTCCTCTATGTCCTCCAGCTTCAATACCTTGAACACAAATAATATCAATACCACTATTTTCCAATACGATAGCTTCCTGAACAGAAGTACAAGTTCCAATCAGAATCACTTTATTTTCTTTGAAAGTTGCAATACTTTCCTGATCCAAATTTCCAAAAGTGAAACTCACAATTTTGCAGTTTTCCAATAAAATAGCTTCAATCTGATCGTGATAATCTGTAAGTTTGATTTCCTTTATATCAGGAAAATCGGTTTCAATGCCCAGTTTCTCAGTAAGTTTCTGCAGATGCTTTTTCGTTTTAGCGTAATCAGCTTCCAACTTTGGCGTAATAGGATCTATTTTATGTACAAAAATATTTACTGCGAAAGGTTTATCAGTCAATTTTCTTGTCGCTCTAATTAATTCGATACATTTTTCCGCAGGAAGATCTCCTAAAGCCAACGATCCTAAGGCTCCAGCATTGCTTGCAGCCGCGACCATTTCTGGAGTTGTAACACCTAGCATTGGCGCTTGTATAATCGGATAATCCGTTTTAAATAAATCGGTAAGAACATTTTTCCATTCCATACTATTTCATTTTTATTTGAAGAAAAACCATTTTAAAACATAAGATCTTCAAAATTTCAACAGAACATAAAGATAAGTCAGTTTCAGCAGAAAACATTCGAATTTCGCGTATAAAGACGTTAATTTTTCGACAAAAAAAACTTAATGATGCAATATTTGGTTTTATAAAATGTTTATATATAAAAGATTATGATGCATCTAATTTTTTTAAAATCAATACCACACAAGATTAATAGTTTAAAAACATGAAAAAAATATTTTTGATAATTGCCTTTGCTTCTTTTTCACTGCACAGTTTTGCTCAGGAATTGGACAATAAATTTAAATCGATTCCCGCAAAAAAATCTCCTGTAAAAGAAGTTATTCCGCCAGCAGAAGCTGCTCCTAAAGAAAACCCGCCAGTGCCTATTGAGAAACCAGCGCCATTGCAGGTTAATCCAGACGAGTTATTTAAAAACACTAATCTTTATAAACCAGAAGCGAATGTTGAGGGAATATTTTATAGAAGAAATCAGTTTTTAGGCAATTTCAACACTACCGCTGTTACTTCTACTATAATGTACCGCGATGCAGCTTTTGTAGACGGCGATAAAGTAAAAGTATATTTGAATGATAAAGTTATTGAGCCTGAAGTTTTTTTGAACGGCGATTTTAAAAGCGTCAAAATAAACTTGGAAAAAGGAATCAATAAAATAGACATTGAAGCTTTGAACGAAGGTTTTGCTTCTCCAAACACAGCCGAATTTAAGGTTTATGACGATAAAGGTCAGGTTATTTCGTCAAGCGAATGGAATGTTGGTACGGGCTATAAAGCCGTTATTGTATTAGTTAAAGAATAAAGCCTTAATATTAACACATAGAAACATAGATTATTGTTTCGCTAAAAAAGGCGTTTCACTTTCATTAATAAACATAATCTATGTGTAAATGATTTGTCATTTATTTTAAATCTCTTTTAAAAAGTAAAACAAACTTATGTTACTATGTGTTTAAAAAAACTATAGTTTTTTATATAGAAATCATAAAAAACACTTAAAACTGCTGACTTCGGCAGTTTTTTGTTTGTATATATGTAGTTAACTACGTAGTTTTGTACTCATCTTTAATTTTGAAATGCCATGCAGATTAAACCTATACAAAATGAGTACGAAAATGAAATCGTTGATCTCATATTAAACATTCAGCAAAAAGAATTTAATGTTCCTATTACTTTAGAAGATCAGCCCGATTTACAGGATATTGCAAACTTTTACTTTAAGCCAGGCGGGATTTTTCTGGGTGCTTTTATTGATGGAAAATTGGTTGGTACAATAGCTTTGGTAAAATTTAATTCAGAAGCTGCCGCTATCAGAAAAATGTTCGTCAAGAAAGAATTCAGAGGGAAAGAATTTCAAATTGCCCAGCAATTATTGGAGCAATTAATTGAATACAGCAAAGAAAACGGAATTAAAGACTTATATTTAGGAACGGTTACTTTATTGCAGGCTGCCTTGCGTTTTTATGAAAAAAATAGTTTTATAACTATACCAAAAGAAGCGCTTCCTGTTGATTTTCCGTTAATGAAACCTGACAATGTTTTTTGCCATTTAAAATTAAATCCATAACGATGAATATAATTGACGAAATTGGCATCTTAGCCATATCAACACGTTTGCAGCGTCTGAGCGAGCAATTACGCAAGGACGGAGCGCAGATTTACAGTTATTTTAATATTGATTTTGAACCAAAATGGTTTCCAGTGATTTACACTCTGCATGTAAAAGAAATGCTGAGTGTCGTTGAAATTGCAAATGAAATTGGCTATAGCCATCCGTCGACCATCAGTTTATTGAAAGAATTGGAGAAAGAAAAAATTATCAGTTCTAAAAAAGACAAACAAGACGAACGTAAAAGGCTCATCATATTAACGGCAAAAGGAAAAGAACTGGTTTCAAAAATGCAACCAGTTTGGAGTATTATGACAATAACACTGAACGAAATTACTAATACGCAAAACAATCTTCTAAGAGCAATTGAAGAAGCAGAACAGAATCTAACTCGTCAAGGTTTTTTGCAAAGAGCTATTGAAATAAAAAGCAAAAGCTAATCTTTGCCTGTAATTTTCTTTCTATGGTTGTGCCCCCATTTTGCAAGAGAATCAATGACCTCTTTTAAGGTATGTCCGTATTCTGTTAATTGATACTCAACCGTAACAGGTTGCGTATTAAGAACAGTTCTCGTTACCAATTGATTTTCTTCAAGGTTTTTTAATTCCCTACTCAGCATTTTTCCAGAAATGCCTTCAACTTCTCGCAATAAGTCAGTAAATCTCAATGTATTGAAGCATAATGATGCTATAATAGAAATTTTCCATCTTCCGTTTAAAATATACATGGCGTCATGTACTGCCATAATATGCTGATTGCACGATTTTTTATCGTGTATAGGTTCTTTTATCATGCTCTATTAGTAGGTTACCTCAATGTTACAGTTACTTTTGGTAATCAGATGACAAAAATACACTTAAAGTTTTTACATTTGAATACAATTTTAATCAATTAAAAAAGATGGCCTTAATAGATGCACTAAAGTGGCGTTACGCTACAAAAAAAATGAACGGACAAGCGGTTCCGCAAGAAAAAGTAGATTATATTCTTGAAGCTGCAAAACTAGCTCCTTCTTCTTCTGGTTTACAGCCTTATAAAATCTTTGTTATCACAAACCAAGAACTTAAAGAAAAACTAAGAGCAGTAAGTTTTGATCAAAGTCAGGTTACAGATGCTTCTCACGTTTTGGTTTGGGCTGCTTGGGACGCTTACAGCTTAGAGAAAATTTCTGCTGTATTTGATAAAACTATTGCAGAAAGAGGAATTCCTGCTGATGCAATGGACGAGTACAAACAAAGACTTTGGGGAATGTACGAGCCTCTTGGTCAAGAATGGCACGCTCATCATGCTGCAAAACAAGCTTATATTTCGTTTGGTATCGCAATCGCTGCTGCTGCTGAACAGCAAGTAGACGCAACTCCAATGGAAGGTTTTATTCCTGCTGAAGTAGATAAACTTTTGGGCTTAAACGAACTTGGTTTAAATAGTGTTTTAGTTCTACCTCTTGGTTATAGAGATGATGCTAACGACTGGTTGGTAAACTTGAAAAAAGTAAGAACTGCTCAAGAAGAATTTATAACAGAAATCAAGTAAAAAATTATTTTTTGCTTAAATGAAAATGCTTTTGAGAGGCGCATAAACGCTTTTCAGAAGCATTTTTTAGTTTAATCATTTCATTTTCAAACCAAAACAAAATTCAGCTGAAAGAACAAAAAATTGATTTTATCAGCCTTATGTTATTTTTTAATTATTGTATAAAAAAAGGTACGCATTACGGATAATTAAATAATATTGTATCCCTAATTTTGCCTTTATCCAAAACAATTCAATCTTATTTACAACAACTAAAATTCTAACGTTATGTCTGATTTTTTAACTCAATTTGGGGAAGACCTAAAAAAGAACGTCCCTGGGTTCATCGCAGTTTCTGTAGCTGAAATTGCAAGCGGCATGTCATACTATTCTCAATCTGTAGTGGCAGATTTTGACCCTGAATTAGCATCGGCTTATAATCTGGAAGTGGTAAAAGCAAAAATGAACGCTATTAAAGCTTTAGGTTTAAAAGAACAGGTAATTGATAACATTATGATTACATTAAGTTCTCAAATGCACATCATTGATGTATCTGACAATCAGGAGTATTTTATTTACCTGGCTGTAGATTCTACAAAAGCTAATTTAGGTATGACAAAATCTATCCTTAATAAGTACAAAAAAGAAATCGTAGCTAAATTATAACACAATTTTTACCCTTCGTAAAAAGGAATATTCATGAACGAATATTCCTTTTTATTTTTTATACAAATTGTTATTCGTTTCTTTTAAAATATTTTATATTTCGAAACGTAAATATGAATTTGTATTAATGGAGTTACGCGCCTATTTTGAAAAATATTCTGATGAAGCAACTTGCATTGAAGAGCTTAAAAACAAGCGTTTAGAAAACGGAATTTTGTGCAGGAAATGCGGACATAATGTGCATTCTTTCCGTCAGAATGATTTAAAATTTCAGTGTCGCAAATGTGGCAGCCGCATAAGTCTCCGCTCAGGAACAGTAATGGAAAACTCCAATCTTCCTATTCGATACTGGATGATCTGCATTGAATTGATGACGCTTTCGCATAGAAAATTATCTATTCTGAAAATTCAATATTTATTAGGACATAAAAGATACGAACCCATCTGGCTTATGGTTCAGAAAATTCGCTTGGTCATGAAAATCAGGGACGAAAAATATAGATTAAGAGCCTATTCTGAATTTGACCCAGAGTTTCTTCAAAAAATTGATAAACTCGCGCTAAAGAAAAAGGCTGAAGAATTGTGAATGATTAATTGTAAATGGTTAATTGTAAATGGTTAATTGTGAAATACAAGACTCTAATATATAGCCACAGATTAAAGGATTAAAATGATTTTTAAAAATCTGTGCTAATCTTATAATCTGTGGCTTTATAATTCTATTTTCTGATTGCTTTGGAAAATTCACAATTAACCATTCACCATTCACAATTAGTCTTATTTTTTCTTGTTTTTCTTTGCTTTAGATCTTTTTGCTTTGTTTTTAGCGATCTTTTTAGCTTTTGCTTTTTCCTTCGCTTTTTTGGCTTTGGCTTTCTTTTTCGCTTTCGCTTTTAATTTTGCTTTTTTAGCCTTCTCTTTCTTCTTGTCTTTTGCTTTTTCTTTTTTCTTAGCAGCTACTTTTTTCTTTTTCTCTTTTTTCTCTTTTTCTTTGTCTTTCATCTTTTTATTTTTTTTAGATTTTGGCTGGTCTCCGTTTTCTTCTGATTCTGCCTCAGACACCGTTTCTTCAACTTCAGTTTCTATTGTTATTTCTTCAGTTGCCGTTTCTTTTTCAGCTGTTTTTTTTGGAGCCCTTTTAGGTTTTGGTTTTGATATTTCAACAGTCGATTCTGTTTCTGAAATCGTAGTCTCTTGCTGTTCGTTTTCTTTGTTTGAGATAACTGGAGCAACTTCTACTTCCTGATCGATTTCATTGGCAAGTACTTCTTTTGTCATTATTCTGTTAATTTTAAGAAATTGATTAAATTTATTTTTAATTAAACTAATTTTTAATGTTATTAAATCATTAAATTAACATCAAAAAATAATAAACAAAGATAGATTGAAAAACCTATTCGCCAATGTTAAGTTTTTCGTGGAAACAAAAAACCTAATGTACAACCCTAAAAATCAAACACTTATCCAATGTTAAGTTTTTCGAGGCTGTTTTTATGAATTCCAAAACACCTTTACAGCCTTTTTATCGTTGTTTTTTCTTTATCATAATGAATGCTGAATTTCATAATTTCACTTTAAATTTGATAAAATGATTCACGATTTAAAATATCAATCCATTAAACCCAGCAAAAATCTCTCAGATTTTGTAGATAGTTTTTGGTGTATGGAGAACAAATCGGATCAAACTATAGAGACAATCGGTCTTCCCGACGGACGAATTGATTTATCGGTTATAAAAACTCCTGAAACCTCCTTTCAAATTAGACTTCTAGGTTTAGGCACTCAGCAATATGAAAAAGGGAAAATTCCGGCTAACAGTCTAACCTTCGTTATCAGTTTTAAACTTCTTGCCACGGAATATATTTTTCATGAAAGCATTGAAGATCTTTTAAATTCTGGAAAAATACTGAATTCAGATTTTTGGGATTTTAATGAAAATGATTTAGAAAATTTTGAATTGTTCTGTGAAAAAGCCTCTGCAAAAATTCATTCCTTATTACTCAAAGAAGTAGACAACAGGAAACAAAAGCTATTTCATCTTATCTATGAAACCAAAGGAACAATGACCGTAAAAGAGCTATCTGAAAAAGCGAACTGGAGCAGCCGTCAAATCAACAGATATTTTAATCAATATTTTGGAATTTCGTTAAAAGCATATTGCTCCATACTTCGATTTCGAGCTTCTTTGGAACATATAGCAAAAGGCAAACTTTTTCCAGAAGAGAACTTCTCTGATCAGACTCATTTTATTAAAGAAGTCAAGAAAATTTCGGGTTCACTTCCGAAAGAACTTTTTCAAAACAAAAACGACCGATTTATACTATTATCGGCTCTCTCCTCTCAATAATTTTGCAACATAGATTTTAAATACAAAACTATGTTACTAGAAAATAAGCAAGTTGCCATTATTGGCGGTGGAATGGGCGGTTTAATGTTAGCCCGTCTTTTACAATTACAAAATAGTATTGTAAAGGTTTATGAAAGAGACCTCAACTCAGAAGTTCGTGTAAAGGGATCTCCATTAGATTTACATGAAGATTCAGGTTTGATAGCCATGAAGGAAGCTAATTTATTAGATGAATTTTATAAAAATATTAGACCAAATGCCAGCAAAGCTCGAATTGTGAATCAGAATTTTGAATTGAAATTTGACGAACACACTATTCAGAAAGGCATTTTTCAAACAAATTCAGAAAACCATCAAGATTCACTTCAAGATATTTCAAAACCACGTCCAGAAATAGACCGTTCTGTTCTTCGAAATATTTTATTAAACTCTCTTTCTCCTGATTCCATTGTTTGGGACAGCCAGTTTATTTCTATGGAAAAAGAAAATAACGGCTGGCGAGTGTATTTTAAGAATGGAACAAATCTTTATGCAGATTTGGTAATTGCTGCAGACGGCGCAAATTCAAAAGTGCGCCCTTATATAAGCACAGAAAAACCCATTTACTCTGGAATTACTATGATTGAGGGCACAATTTATAATGCCAAAGAAAATGCTCCCAATCTTTTTGAGTTTTCTAAAGGTGGAAAAGTTCTTGCCTTAGGAAAGGAACAAACCATTATGTACGGCACAAAAGGAGATGGCTCTCTGATGTTTCTACTTAGCAGTAAAATTCCCGAAAGTTGGATTGCAGAAAATGATTTGGATTTTAAAAACAATAAACAGATTTTCGATTGGTTTAAACAGATCTACAAAGATTGGGGCTCTGAATGGGATGAGTTGTTTAAGAGTAAAGAATTATACTTTATTCCGCGTCCGCAATATTATTTTCCGTTTAATCAATCTTGGGAAACGCAGGAAAACTTAACCATGATTGGCGACGCTGCACATAGAATGCCTCCTTTTGCTGGAAAAGGCGCTAATCTGGCTTTGCTCGATGCTTTTGAATTGGCTAATTGCTTAACAAATAATCAATTTTCTGATATGAAAACTGCTATTTCTTATTTTGAAAAGCGCATGCTGGAGAGAGCTGAAAAAGCCTTAGAAAATACTTTAAAAAACGCCAAACAACTGCATTCTGAAAATGCTTTAGAAAAACTACTTTCTATATTTGGCAAAACAGCTTAAACTTAATTCTTTTTATTTCAATTACTTATATTTTTTATCTAAATTTACAAATACCCAGAAGCATTTTTCTACGCCAATATAAGTTTCACCAAATAAATTTATTCCATGAGGTATTTTCTACTCTTTTTCCTTTTCGTTGTCTTTATACATTCTACTTTCGGACAAAAAAACGTCGATTCTATTCCGAAAAAAGAGAAAAAAATTGAACTGCGAGTAATGCCTTATCTGAGTTATAATCGAAACCTTGATTTTATGTTTGGCGCAATTCCGATGGCAATGTATAAATTGAATCATGCCGATACTATTTCTCCCAAATCATTGTCTGGAATGACAGCTATATATACAACCAACAAATCTTATATCTTGGCTCTCTTTAACAGATGGTATTTGAATGAAGATAAATGGCGAGTGAAGTTCTTCTTTCTTACCGGAAATCAGAATTCGCAGTTTTATGTTGACGATATTGATCAGCCTGATTTCTACGATTACGGAACCAAAACAACTGTATTAAGTTTTGGAGGCCAACGCAAAATTGTTGGAAAATTTTATGGTGGTTTGTCATATACCTATGCGCATTATAATACGGTTTATGAAGATAACATCTCTCCTTCATCTGTATCGCATAGTAATGCTCTAGTTGTAAATTTACTCTACGACACAAGAGATGCTGTTTATTATCCGACAAAGGGATACAAAATTAAACTGGACTGGTCTACCTATCCTGATTTTTTAGATAACGAATTGGCCTCTAACCGAATATCCTTTCAGGCCAATAGATATATTCCAACTAGAGATAATAAAGATGTTATTGCAGCTCGAGTCTTTGGGAAATTTGGTCTTGGAAATGTGGCATTTGAACAACAGAGTACTATTGGTGGAACAGATATTCGCGGTTATTCTGAAGGAAAATATAGAGGTGCTGGATTAATGGATATTCAAGGCGAATACCGCTACAACTTTGGAAAAAAAATGGGTCTAGTGGGCTTTTTTGGTATCGCAACCATTTACGGTTCTGACACTCCAAGCTTTGACTGGAAAATGTATCCAGGCGGCGGCGTTGGCTATCGATATAATCCATTTAAAAAGTCAAAATTCAATGTTGGTCTAGACGGTGCAGTTGGTAAAGGAGATTGGGGAGTTTATTTTAGAATTGGCGAAGCTTTTTAATTTCAAAAAACTCATACAAAGGACTGTCTCAAAAAAGATAGTCTTTTTTATTTAATTTCCGTAGCATCCGTTTAAGAGCTTTTTTAAGATTTCAAAAACTGAATTTCTTTCTTAAATACTTTATTTTACTCCTATCCTTTCAAAAACATCAAGCTAATTCGTTTTTCGAGCAAACGCCTCCTCACGTTACTGTAGTGCATTTTATTGTTCCAAAATCTATTTTTTGTGTTTCATTTTATAATCTGCAACATACAAAAAAAAATTTCATGGCTATCTTTCTTTAAATTTGAAGTAACCCCAAAATATATTCTAAATCTTAACTACGATTAATGCTAAAAATCAATTTATTAATTTAAGGTAGTTATAAATTTACTGTGCTGCCTTTTCATTCCTGATTGCTTATGGCACAATTTTATTTTTCTTGGAGAATTTGCACTTTATCAAAAAAACTGGCTTTTGCCGCCTTGTTGATTTTTCTTTCAATTTTTCAAACCAATGCACAAAACTGTTCTGTAAATGCTGGAGTACTAAATGTTACTATTTGCGAAACCGATGCGTTGGTTTTAACTGGAAACAATCCTTCTCCAATTACTGGCACAGTCAAATGGACACAAATTTCGGGTCCAGCAGTGACTATTAATTCGCCAACAAGCACAAGCACAACCGTTTCAGGCTATACTGGAGGCAATACTTATATTTTCAGATATAGTGCAACCTGCAGTGACGGTATTGTATCTTATCAGGATAAAGTGGTAAATGTTAAGCCTATAACCATGGCCAACGCTGGTGCCAATATTACAAGCTGCCCTAATAACAATGGAACATTAGCTATTATTGCAAACACTCCGCAAAATACTGGAGAAACAGGATATTGGGAAATTGTAGGCGCAAATAATGCTGGGGTTGTAATTAATTTTCCAAATTTAGCTACCTCAACAATTAGCCTCCCTGCAACAAGCTGTGGTGTTACGACACTTCAATGGGTTATTGAAGGACCTGAGTACGCCCCTGGACAGCGCTGTAGAACCACTTCTCAGATAACGGTAACTAATTATGGCGGAGTAAAACCTGTTTCGGCAGGTCCAGATCAGACTTTAAGCAATTGTTACACCACCACTCAAGCAACCAATTTAAATGCCACTTATGGCGGATGCGGACTTAACGGACAAAACGGACAATGGACATTTGTAAGTGGCCCTAATACACCTGTTATAAGCAACCCAAACGCTAATAATACGGGGGTTTCAAATTTGGTTGAGGGAACCTACACATTTAGATGGACTGTTTCTGGCGCTTGTGCTTCTGGAAATGATACCGTCGTAATTAATGTACCACCAGCAACTCAGGATGTAACACAGCTGCCTGGAGGAGACGAAAACATATTCTTCTGCGACAATACTATAAATCAGGTTACTCTGGTTGCACAGACTCCTCTATATGCCGGCGAAACTGTAGCTTGGTCACAAGTCTCTGGTGATAGTGGCGCTGTAATTGTTTCGCCAACAAACCCTACTACATTGGTAACCAATATTTTTCAGGGAGGAGATCCATACCGTTTCCGTTATACCCTTACAAATAATAATACGGGTTGTATTTTTACCAAAGATTACATCGTACAATATAATGGCCCAACTCGAACAATTCTGGCAAACAATGGAAATGACATGGTTGGAAGCTGTAATGCAACTGTTTTTACTATTCCGCTTACTGTAACAGGAACAGGTTCTAACCAATATCGCATTGTTAGTGGGCCTCCGCTTTCTCCTTTAGCTCCTTTTCCTACTCCCTTGACAGATGTTGGAAATTCGCTGACCTTAACACTTACTGCTCCAGGAGAATATACAGTCGAATTTGTTCGAAAACAGACTGGCGCATTAACTGTTGAATGCGATTATGGCTTTGACACTTTGGGCATTTTAGTTTCTGGAGACCCTACTCCATCTAATGCGGGAACCGATGTCAGTCTTCCATGCGGAGATACCACTACTGTTCTTTCAGGTGTCACCACAGATGACGGCCTACATTTTTGGAGTCAGCTTAGCGGTCCTAATACCGCAACAATCGCTGATAATTTTGCTGTCGATACATCAGTTAGTAATCTTATTTCAGGTACTTATGTTTTTCAATATATCACAAAAGGTGGCGGTGCTACGTGCGGATTTTCTGTAGCTACAGTTACTGTTTATGTCTCAGACAGCACAATTAGCAATGTCGACGCAGGAACAAATCAGGTAGTGTGTGCAAGTTCTCAAGTACCCCTACAAGCTGTTCCGCCTGCAAATGGTGAAATGGGAACCTGGAGTCAGGTTTCAGGCCCCGATACAATTACATTTTCAGATGTGAATAATCCGAATGCCATTGCATCTGGTTTTGCGACAGCGAATGCTTCTTACGAATTGCAATGGACAGTTTCTTATTCTCACCCTGGCCCATCCTGTGGTGCGGCAGTTTCTGACACCGTAACTATTAGTACAAATAATAATCAAGCACCTACAACATCAGATGCAGGGCCAAATGCCTGCTATACTTCTGGCACAACTACTTTTAACCTTAGCGGAAATAGTCCAGGATTTGGGGAATATGGAATTTGGTCAGTACAGCCCTCAGCTGGAGTCGTCTTTAATGACGTAGAAGATCCCAATACGATGGTAACCGTTCCAGGAAACGGAACTTATGTTTTTACATGGTCCATTAGTTCGAGACTAAGAACCTGTATTCCTAGCCAAAGCAGTGTATCTGTAACAGTTGCAGAAACTCCTCCAGTTGCTTCAGCTGGTCCTGACCAAGAAATTTGCGGTAATACAATTACTATGGCTGCTACACAAAGCGGTGGATCAATAGGTACATGGTCAAGAATTTCAGGTGTTGGAAATTATACTATAAGTGACATACATGATCCAAATGCTGTTTTTACCTTTTCTTACAGTGGATATTACATATTCAGATGGACAGTTGATGCTGGGATCTGCGGCCAGGCATTTGATGATATTAATCTAACTATCGGTCTTCCGCCTCATCAGGCTAATGCAGGACCAGATCAAAACATTTGCAACAACAGTACTGTAACCATGGCAGGAAGCTCCTATGACAGCTTTTTTGAGCTTGGACAATGGTCTGTACTTACGGGTTCTCCTAATCAGCCTACAATTGTAGACCCTTCTAATCCGAATACTGTAATTAATGGACTTATAGCAGGGACATATACTTTCAGATGGACTATAACGGCAAAAAGTATCTTTTTATGTCAGGGCAGTTTTGATGATGTAGTCGTGGTAGTTGATCCTGCTGCAAATGCAGGAATTGACCAGACATATTGTGACGTTACCAGTGTACAGCTTGTTGCCAATGAAAATTCAACAGGAATATGGTCACTAACCAGTACAACAGGAAATCCTAATGATGTTATAATCACACAATCACCTTCAAATAGTTATATTGCTAATGCAACGGTAGTTCCTGGCAATGATTATGTTTTTACATTTACTACCAATAGCACTACATTTCCAAATGGCGGTACATGTACTGGAACTTCAGATTCTGTAAATGTCACTATTTTTAACGGCGCCAGTATTGACCCAGACGCGGGGCCAGACCAAACCTTATGTATTAGTGATGTTGGCGGAGTTGCCACAATGAGCGGTAATACCCCTCCTCCTGATGTTACTTCGTTTGAGTGGCGATTTGTTTATCAGCCTGCAGGTAGTGTAGCCGTTATTGATACGCCTTCTGCACCATTAACTACGGTTTCAAATTTAACCGTTCCCGGACTTTATATTTTAGAATGGGTATTCAAAAGCAACGATTGCCGCTCTCTTTCTGATATTGTAAGGATAGAAATGAATGCCCCTCCAAGTTCTGCCAATGCAGGCCCTGATGATAATGTGGCCTGTCAGACTACTTATAAAACTGCTGCGGTTCCTCCTACAGTGGGTATAGGAACTTGGACATTTTCTTCTCAGCCTCCTGGCGGAAATGCAATAATTGACAACCCGAACAGTCCTGTTACCACTTTATCAAATATTAATGTTTTAGGCACTTACGTTTTAACATGGACAGTCAGCAATGGCCCATTTACAAATCCTTCTTTATGTCAACCTACTTCAGATGATGTGTCTATTACTTTTAATGATGTTCCTCCATCTATAGCCAATGCGGGCCCTGATCAAGAACTCTGTGATGTAAATACTGCTACCATGAATGCTGCCCCAGTGACATCAGGAGTGGGAGAATGGACTATGGTTTCTGGTCCAAATACAGCTGGAATAGGATCTCCAAACAGTGAAAATTCTCTAATGCTTGGTCTAATACCGGGTACTTATGAATTTAAATGGACCGTCACTACAGCCGCTTCAACTAGTTGTATATCTGAAGATACTGTCTTGGTGACCATATATGACCAACCTTCAACTGCCAATGCAGGACCTGATCAAATTAGACCTCAATTTTCTGCTATTAATATGAATGCGGTTGTTCCAACAATAGGAACTGGAAGCTGGATTCAAACCGCAGGTCCTAGTACAATAGGTTTTACTGATCCTACCAGCCCTACGACAGCTGTAACTGGAACAATTCCTGGCATTTATACACTTCAGTGGAATGTAACAAATGGAAATTGTGCCGTTTCATCAGATTCAATGAATCTTACAATTCGTGCCGTAGCCGATCTTGAATTAACTAAAACTGTAACGCCAACAACTGGTAGTGCTGGCGACGTGGTTACTTTTAACATAAATGTATTTAATAATAATGCATTAGGAGGATCTTCTACTGCTACCAATGTTGCTATACGCGACTTTATTCCGCTTGGTTTTGCGCTTGTTGCAGGATCTGTTAATTCTGGAGGAATATATAATGTTGGAGACAATACAATTACTTGGAGCGGTATAACAATTCCAAGCGGAAGCATTTTAAATTTATCATTCAAAGCCACAATATTGCCTACAGGGGGATCGTATGTCAATACAGCAGAGGTTATCGCATCTGACCAATTTGATCCTGATAGTACGCCAAACAATCAAAATCCTGCAGAAGATGACCAGGATAGCGCTACAGTAGTTCTAGATGTAGCAGATTTATCTCTGCGTAAAACGGTTTCTCCTAATACTGTAAGCATAAACGACAATGTTATTTTTACAATTTCTGTAACGAATAGCGGACCAAATAACGCGAGCGGAATAACGGTTTCAGATAAACTACCTCCAGGATATACTTATGTGAGTGATAATGGGGCTGGAAAATATAATAGCCTTACAGGAATATGGGATGTTGGAAATTTGAATAATGGAAACACACTTTCCTTACAGATTACCGCTAAAGTAAATGTCGTAACATCAATGAATGATTATTTTAATACGGCAGAAATTCAGACCGCACATCAGTTCGACCCAGATAGCACCCCAGGAAACGGACTGCCCGAAGATGATATATCTACAGCTTTTGTTTCTCTAAAACAAGCTGATTTGGAACTTACAAAATCTGTAACACCAACTTCAGCAGCAGCGGGCGAACAGGTTACTTTCACGATTAATGTGCTTAACAATGGCCCAGGAAATGCAACAGGAGTCGGCGTAAAAGATGTTATTCCTGTAGGTTATACACTTATTCCGGGATCGGTATCTGCTGGAGGCACCTATCAAGTTGCTACGGCTACACTTGAATGGAGAAACCTAGTATTACCTGCAAACTCAAATATTGATCTTACTTTTAATGCTTTTGTTAATCCTTTGGGAAGCTATCAGAATGTCGCTCAAGTTATAACCAGCGATTTACCAGACCCTGACAGTGTCCCTAATAACAATATTGCTTCTGAAGATGATCAGGATGATGCTGAAATCACTTTTATCGGCCCTTCTGCCGACTTATCTTTAGTCAAAAATGTAGTTACAGGCAATACAAGTCCTGTGGTTGGCAGTCAAGTTTCGTTTGAGCTTAAAATAACAAATGACGGCCCAAATAATGCAACTGGAGTGCAGGTAACTGATTTATTGCCTTCTGGCTTTCAGTACGTAAATTATAGTTCGTCTGCTGGAACATACGACAGTACTACTGGAATTTGGAATGTTGGTACAGTTGATGTTGGTGTTACAGAATCACTTATTCTAGATGCAAAAGTATTGCCAGCAGGAGATTACAAAAATATAGCGCAAGTTTCGGCAAGTAACCTTCCTGATCCAGACAGTACGCCTAATAATGACGATGGCGATCAGAGCGAAGATGATGAAGATAATGTGGTTTTAACTCCTATACCTCCAGCAGCTGATTTATCATTAACAAAAACAGTAAGCAATGCTACCCCTCTTGTTGGTTCTCTAGTAACGTTTACTATTATCACTACAAACAGTGGCCCTCAAGATGCTGCTCAAGTTCAAGTAACTGATTTACTGCCTTCTGGTTATACTTTTGCTACTTTTAGTGCAACAAGCGGAACATATGACAGTACAACTGGTCTTTGGACACTTGATATATTAGAAAGCAGTGAGTCTGAAACATTACAGATAAATGCTATAGTTAATCCAACAGGAGATTATACCAATATAGCAGAAGTTACCAATAGTGACACTCCAGATCCTGACTCGACACCAAATAATGGAGTGCCAACAGAAGATGATTATGGAACAGCAACCACTACTCCAATTCCGCAGTCTTCAGATTTATCTTTAGTTAAAACTGTTAATAACGCTGCCCCACTAGTAGGCTCAGTGGTTACTTTTGAAGTTGTGGTAACCAATAATGGCCCACAAGATAACTTTGGCGTACAGGTAACAGATGTGCTTCCGTCTGGCTATACTTTTACTGGATTTACGGTTTCTACTGGAACTTACGATACCACAACAGGAATATGGACTGTTGGTAATTTGGTTGCTGGTGACGCAGAAACACTTCAAATTGTGGCAAGAGTAAATCCGAGTGGCGATTACCTGAATAAAGCAGAAGTAACCGCAGCAAATCTTCCTGATCCTGACTCCACTCCAAACAACGGAATCACTACAGAAGATGATTATTCAGAAGCTACAACAGTGCCAGTTCCGACATCTGCAGATTTATCATTAACTAAAACTGTAAATAATCCTACTCCACTTGTGGGATCTCAGGTAATCTTCAGCGTCCAAATAACCAATTCTGGTCCTCAGGAAGCCAATGGCGTAACAGTTACCGATTTATTGCCTTCTGGATATACTTATGTATCATACAGCGCAACAACAGGAACTTATGATTCTACAACAGGGCTTTGGGATGTTGGAAATATGCCAATTACAGATTCTTATACTTTACAGATAACGGCTTTAGTTAATGCAACAGGAAACTACACTAATAGTGCAGAAATCACGGCCAGCAGCCAGCCTGACCCAGATTCTACTCCAAATAATGGAGTGACTACAGAAGATGATTATGCTGAAGCAACCACAGTTCCTGTTCCAACATCGGCAGATTTATCATTAACTAAAACAGTAAGTAATGCTACACCTCTTGTGGGCTCACAAGTAACTTTTAGCCTTCAGGTAAACAATGCAGGACCACAGGCTACAGACAATGTAACTGTAACCGATCTACTGCCTTCTGGTTATACTTATGTATCATACAGTGCGACAGCAGGAAACTATATCCCTGCTACAGGACTTTGGACTGTTGGAAATATGCCAGTTGGAGGAGCTCATACTTTACAAATAACAGCAGTTGTCAATGCAACTGGAAATTATACCAATAGTGCAGAAATAACAGCTAGCAGTCAGCCCGATCCTAATTCTACACCAAATAACGGTGTTACAACAGAAGACGATTATGCGACAGTAACTGTTACTCCTATATTACAATCTTCTGACTTATCTTTAACCAAAACGGTAAACAATACGGCTCCGCTAGCTGGTTCGCCGGTTACTTTTGCTGTTGTTGTGACCAATAACGGACCACAGGACAACTCAGGAGTTCAAATAACCGACTTATTACCTTCTGGTTATACTTATAGCAGTTTCACTCTTTCAACAGGAACTTATAATCCGATTACAGGATTGTGGAACATTGGTAATTTAGCAAACGGAGAATCTGAAACCCTGCAAATTACAGCCATCGTAAATGCATCAGGAGATTATCTAAATATTGCCGAAGTCACTGCGGCTAATCTTCCTGACCCTAATTCTACTCCAAATAATGGAATTCCTACGGAAAATGATTATGCTACAGCAACTATTACTCCAACAGCGCAATCTGCAGATTTATCATTGACCAAAACAGTAAGCAATAGTAATCCGCTAGTTGGCTCTTTAGTAACTTTTGAAGTGATTGTAACCAATAACGGACCTCAAGACACATCAGGGGTAACAGTTACAGATTTGCTTCCAAATGGTTATACATATTCTAACTTCACCATTTCTACAGGAACCTATAATCCCACAACTGGATTATGGACAGTTGGTAATTTGATTAACGGAAAATCAGAAACCTTACAGATTTTAGCTCTAGTAAATCCAGTAGGAAACTATGTAAATGTGGCGGAAGTGACTGCAAGTGCGCTTCCAGATCCTGACTCAACTCCTAACAATGGGGTTGCTACAGAAGACGATTATGCAACGGCAACAGTCACTCCAAATGCTCAAGCTGCAGATTTATCTTTAACTAAGACAGTAAACAATACTACTCCACTAGTAGGATCTCTTGTTATTTTTGAAATAATTGCAACAAACAATGGTCCTCAAAATACTACTGGAGTCGAAGTAACCGATTTATTGCCTTCTGGCTATACTTTTGCTAATTATAGCGCTACAAAAGGAACTTATAATGCCACAACAGGGAAATGGATAATTGGTTCATTCTTAAATGGAGATTCACAAGTACTTCGCATAACCGCTAGCGTAAATGCTACAGGAAATTATACAAATGTGGCTGAAGTAACAGCTAGCAGTCTTCCAGATCCAAATTCAACTCCAGGTAATGGCGTTCCTACTGAAAATGATTACGGTACAGCTACCACTTCTCCTTTAGGGCAAGCGGCAGATTTATCTTTAACCAAAACAGTGAATAATGCAACGCCATTAATTGGAACTCCAGTTACATTTGAAATAGTTATAACCAATCAAGGACCGCAAAATACAACAGGTGTTGAAGTAACAGATTTGCTTCCTTCAGGATATACATTCTCTAGTTTTACAGCAACAAAAGGAACTTATAACAATACAACTGGAAAATGGGCTATTGGTTCATTAATAAATGGAGATTCACAAACTCTTCAATTGACAGCCATTGTAAATGCTTCTGGGAATTATTTAAATACAACAGAAGTGACCGCAAGCAGTCTTCCCGATCCAAATTCAACACCAAATAACGGGGTTGTTACAGAGAATGATTATGCCAGCGTCACAACTACTCCGACACCTCCAATGGCTGACCTGTCACTTACAAAAGCAATTGTAGGTGGTAACTTCAATCCAATATTTGGTGCTACTGTTACTTTTGAAGTAACAGTAAAAAACAGCGGGCCACAAACTGCAACTGGGGTAAAAGTAATCGATATGCTGCCTAGCGGTTACGAATACGTAGTATACAGTTCAACAGCTGGACAATATTTTGATAACTCCGGAATCTGGGAAGTGGGAACAATACCTAATGGAGGATCAGAATCTTTGTTAATTGGGGCAAAAGTAAATACAACAGGCGATTATCTAAACATCGCTGAAGTTTACGCATCCAATGAATTAGATCCAGATTCGACACCAAATAATAATGCCACTGGCGAAGACGATATTAGTTCATTACTATTGACACCAGTTCCTGCAGTGGCTGATCTTTCTATTGAGAAAAAAGTAATTAACAACATACTTACTCCTGCAGTAGGTTCGCAGATATCATTCTCGATTACAGTAACCAATTCAGGTCCTAGCAATGCCACAGGTGTAACTATAAAAGATGTATTGCCTTCTGGGTATGACTACATTTTCTATAGTTCAACTTCAGGAGCTTATAATCCTGCAACTGGCGAATGGTCGCCTGGAATTATACTGCCTGGAAATAGCCATACTTTGATTTTAAATGTTTTTGTAAAAAGTCCAACAGGCACTACAGACGAATATTTAAATATTGCCGAAATCATGACCGCAGATCAGCATGATCCGGATAGTACACCAGGCAATGGAATTACGACTGAGGATGATTATGATAGTATTTCTGTTTCACCAGTAATTGTAATGGCAGATTTATCCATTAAAAAAACAGCTCTTAATCAAGATGCCATTCATGATGTAGGCTCAACGGTAATTTTTACAGTTACCGTTACTAATGATGGGCCTGCAGATGCATCTGGCGTAAGAGTCAAAGACTTGCTGCCTCCAGGATTTACTTATCAAACAAGTAGCCCTACAAGCGGTTTATACAACTACGTCACAGGTATTTGGAATGTCGGAAATATTCCTACCGGAACAGATCAGTCACTAGATATTTATACGACAGTAGATAAGCCAACGGGCGCAGCGTGCGAATACACAAATATAACCGAGGTTATTGCCAGTAACCTGCCCGATCCTGATTCGACTCCAAATAACGGAGTTACAACAGAAGATGATTATGACAGTTTACAAATCAAAATTGCCGTTGCCGATTTAAGTTTAGAAAAAACAGTCAGCAACAAAAACGCCAATGTAAACGAAGTTGTTACATTTACACTTCAGCTTAATAATGACGGGCCAAGCACTGCTACCGGTGTGGCTGTTGAAGACTTGATACCGCTTGGATTCAAGAATATTTCGAATATCAATAATGGAGGTATCTTCAGCAAAGACATTATAAAATGGGTCGATTTAACCGTTCCTGTAGGTGGTATTACACTAACGTACGAGGCAACTGTAGCCAACCCACTTGGCCTAGAAAGTACTGATTATGTTAATATTGCACAAGTAACTGCCAGCAATCAATTTGATCCAGATTCAACTCCAAATAATGATAACGGAGACCAAAGCGAAGACGATGAAGATTCTGAATTTATCAATGTTCCTTCTACAGATATAGCCATCAATAAAGAAGTCGATAAAACAGATGTTCCTATGGATACTCAAGTAACTTTTACCATAACAGCAGAAAATTTAGGCAATTTAACTGCAACAAACGTAGAAGTTCAAGATGCATTGCCTAAAGGATATTCATTAGTAAACTCAGCGGTAACTTCTGGAACTTACGATTCTAAAACAGGAATCTGGAGCATTCCAGCGATTAATAAAGGGACTATTCAAACATTAACACTAACTGTTAAGGTTATTGATTTTAATGATTATTTGAATAATGCTCATTTGGTTAAACTAGATCAGATAGACACCAATCCAGCAAACAATCAGGATAGCGCTACCGTTTCGCCAAACTGTCTAAAAATCTATAATGAGTTTTCACCAAATGACGACGGCCAAAACGATTTCTTCTACATTGATTGTATTGAAAGGTATCCAAATAATCAGCTGGAAATCTTTAACCGCTGGGGTAATCTGGTTTACTACCAAAAAGGCTATAAAAATACTTGGGATGGAAAAGCGGAAGGTTCTGCCAAAACGCTTCCTGAAGGCACCTATTTCTATATCCTTGATTTAGGAGACGGATCTAAAAAAACCTCTGGATGGCTTTACCTCAAATAAAACCATCCAGAAAATGAAAAGTTTAAGAATAGGATTAACCAAAATAGAATTGGCTATGATTAAAAATATAAAAAAGGTTTTCGCGATAATTACTCTATTCTCGGTATATGGAGCCTTTGCACAACAGGACCCGCAATACACGCAATATATGTACAATACAATGACCGTAAACTCAGCTTATGCCGGATCTCTTGGACATTTAACCGTAACAGGTCTTTTAAGAACGCAGTGGGTTGGTATCGAAGGCGCACCAGATACTCAAAGTTTTTCTCTCGATACACCAGTTGGAAAAAATGTGGGTCTTGGAATTTCAATCGTAAACGAAGAAATCGGGCCAACAGAAGAACAATACTTAGATGCTAACTTCTCTTATACCATTAAATCTGGAGAAAATCACAAACTTTCTTTTGGAGTAAAAGGCGGTGGACGTGTTATCAATATCGATTGGTCCAAAGGAAGTTATAAAGATCCCGATGTACAATTTCGTGAAAACATTACCAATAAATTCCTTCCTGTTATTGGAGCTGGATTGTATTGGCACGGAGAGAGAGATTATATAGGACTTTCTATTCCGAATTTTATGACCCGCGAACGTTATACTTATGATGATATTAGCGAAGATTTGGTCAATCAGAGAATACACGTTTATCTTATTGGAGGTTATGTTTTCGACCTTTCGGCGCATACCAAATTCAAACCTGCTCTTTTCTTGAAATATGTGGCTGGCGCTCCAATGATTGCCGATATATCTGCCAATTTTATGTTCAACAATGCTCTTACACTCGGTGTTTCCTATCGTACATCAGATTCTGTGAGCGGCCTTGTTGGAATACAAATCACGCCAATGCTTATGGCTGGTTACGCTTACGATTACACTACAACCGCTTTGCAGAATTACAACAGCGGTACGCACGAAATTATGCTTCGTTTTGAACTAGTTTCACGCAAAAAAGGACTAAAATCACCAAGATTCTTTTAATACGGATAGTCTATGAAAAGAACAATTACTATACTCGCATTATTGGTTATACAGCTGATTTATTCGCAAACCAAAAACAAAACTGCCGATGCTCTTTTTGATAAGATGTATTATGTTGAAGCCGCAAAATCGTATGAACTTTCCATCAACAATGGAGATGCTTCCAAAGAAACGCTTCAGCGACTTGGAGACGCTTATTATTTCAATACAAAAATGTCTAGTGCTTCAAAATGGTACGGAAAGCTAATTGCTGAATATCCGAACGAAGTCTCTGCCGAATATTTATTTCGTTACGCACAGTCGCTGCAAGGGGTTCAGAACTATGAACTGGCAAAAAAATGGATGAAAAATTTCTCCGAAAAACAAAAATCGACAGATCCAAGGGCTAAGAACTTTTCTCTTAAAAATGTCACTTTAGAAGATATTGAAAATATAAAACCTTCTTTTCTACTAGAAAATTTAGACATAAATACTGCTAATTCAGATTTTGGACCAATGTATTACAAAGGCAATTTAGTTTATTCTACTACTGCCGATTCTTCATATTTTAAAACTGAAAAATACGGTTGGAACGATCAGCCTTATCTGAATATGCAGTTAGGCAAAATAAGCGAAACACAATCGAACGTTACTTTTAAAGAGCGTTTTGCCAAAGATATCACCACAAAATATCACGAAGCCTGTATCGCCTTTTCTCCAGATGAAAAAACGATTTATTTCACCCGAAACAATTATAACGGAAAACTGAAACGTGACTCCAAAGGCATTAATAATCTTAAAATCTTTTCCGCTACGGCAACAGAAAACAGCAATGGCACCGTTTCTTGGAAAGATATTAAAGAATTGCCTTTTAACAGTGATAACTATTCCGTTGGACATCCATCCGTAAGCAAAGATGGTAAAAAGCTATATTTCGTTTCAGATATGCCAGGAACTATTGGTTCGACAGATATTTTTGTAGTCGATATTTTAGGCAATAATCAATTCTCTGAACCTAAAAATTTAGGCGAAAAAATAAATACAACTGGCCGCGAAATGTTTCCGTATATCACCGATCAGGCTCTATACTTTTCTTCTGACGGATTTTTAGGCTTAGGAGGTTTGGATGTTTTTGAAAGCCGATTAAATGATGGCGCTTTTGACACACCAGCCAATCTCGGTGCGCCATTAAACAGCAACAGAGATGATTTTGGTTACATCGTTAATGAAGCAACCAATAAAGGCTTTGTCTGTTCGAATAGAAAAACCGGAAAAGGTGATGATGATATTTACTCTTTTGAAAGATCCTGTAATCAAGCCATCAGCGGTTATGTTTTTGATGCCATTTCAAACAACAGAATTGCTGGAGCTATGGTAACGTTAAAAAATGCCAACGGAATTAAAGTAGCTGAAACCGTTTCTCAATTGGACGGAAAATACGATTTTAACAACAACGTAAATTGCAATACGCCGTATACTATTGAAGTCTCAAAAGAAAATTACAACAACAATACAAAAGCCATTGTAACAGCAAACAGTTCAGGAAATACCGAAGCTCTTGTTGGCTTGGATCCTGCTTTAATCGTTCGTGAAAATGGTCTTTTAAAAATAAAAATCGGAATTATTTACTTTGATTTAGATAAATCAGAAATTCGATATGATGCTGCAATAGAATTAAATAAAGTGGTTCTCTTAATGCATCAGTATAATACGGTTGTGATCAAAATTGAATCGCATACCGATTCAAGAGCCAATGATCAGTATAATCTCGAATTGTCAGATCGAAGAGCAAAAGCCACAAGAGATTATTTAATTTCTCAAGGAGTTGCTCCCGAAAGAATAGAAAGCGCAATTGGCTACGGAGAAACCCAGTTAATCAACAATTGCTCCAACGGAGTGCCGTGTACCGAAGCACAGCATCAAGTCAATCGCCGAAGCGAATTCATCATCACAAAAATGTAAAAAGAAAATATTTGTAAAACCCCAGCGGGATGAAATATTTATAGAATTACGATAATACAAATAGAAAAAGCTCCGGAGGAGTGACATATTTCTTAGTTAGATATGTCGCTCCTCCGGAGCTTTTTACTCTAAAATTTTATTCTAAGCTATAAATATTTCGCTTCTCAGAAGCTTAAAAAAAACTAGTTTTAAAAAGACTCTTTTCTAAACATCCACTAAATATTCTATTATCTAGCTTCTCGCTTCTATCGTCTTGCTTCTACTCTCTTACTGAAGCTTCACACACATCCACTCTCCTTTCATAATCAACCTATCTTCATCAAAAGCTTCACCCGACTGTTTTATGATTTTTTCGCTTGTGCGAATGTTTTTTACCACAAATTTAACGAGTTTATCGAACTCAACACCTCCAAAAAACTCAACCTTATCTAAACTAACCAAGCCAAAAACGCCATCTGCAATCCCTAAAAGTTTTATACCTGCACCGCCACACTGCGCCATTGCTTCAATTAAAATAGTTCCTGGAACAAAATTAAAATCGGGAAAACTGCCCTGAAGCCAAGCGTCTTTTTCTGTAAACGTCTTTAAACCAATGATTGTTTCTGTCGTATAAGAAATAATTTCATCCACAAAAAGGAATGGGGCACGATGCGGAATTAAATCTTCTATTTTTTTTGTCATGATCTGTAATTTTTAACAATGTACGAATCTGAACTGAAATAGACAATATTAAAATTGCATCTGTGTTAAAAGCGGGTTAAAATGTTAAAAAATGGGCAGACTCACTTTGGGCTAACAGCATTATCGACTCCGTTGGCCATAACATCTTTTTTTATTAATGATTAAACTATCTGCCATTTTTTCCAAGACCCAAACAAACCAAACACACACGACAAAGGCATTTTTTAACACCCTAACCAACAAAAAAGCAAAGAATCGACCTTTGTATCCAGATTAAACATTCAAGCCTTAAAATCGTTTTTAAATGACTTAAGCAAATTATCATTGCTTATAATTCTCTTCAGCAGTATAAATCATCTGAAACTAATTGTTCTATTAGAAATCTGTGACACCCAAAAACTTTTGCCTTTTATGCGTCTTCTTTCTTCAATGCTAAAGTGTTTTTTTCTATTTTCTTTAGTCCGAAGAAGTGTATACTTGAAAACCTTCTCCATTACAAGAATCTCCAATTGTTGCTAGGTACAGATAATAAACTCCATTTCCGTAAAAATTGTCAGATCTAAGAACAAGATTGGTTTCTCTTTTGAAACCTTTTTTAGCCGTTTCTTTCTCTTAAAAACAACAAATAAAAACACAAATCAGGCTTAATCGACTAAAATATTTTTTCATTACCCTTGTTAAACTTTTCATTTAATTAATTTAATTTAAAAACTAAAAATCAAATAGTTAAAACTAAACTATAGAAAATCTCTATAACAGAAATAATACATAAAAACAATAGTTCTATTGCAAAAGAGCTTTTCTGTTTCCTGAAAAAAAAAGATCGAAAATTTCTTTGTTTTAATGTTTCCCGATTCTAAATTTTCAACTCAAAAACCATTACTTTTCAACATAAAATTCATAGAAAGAAACTACATGATACCTCTCTCCTGCTTTTAAAGTTATTTGAGAGAGTTTTGGCTGATTGGCAAATCTGAAAAGTGCGGGACTTATAAAGCAAAAGCAGCCCTAAAATCATCCTTAGCACCTGGTTCAAAAATACTTTTACCACACATAAAATAAAACCTATAAAATTATATTTCAATAAATTAAATATAAACACCTAAAGAAACACATTAAACAATTATTCTTAATGCTACTGCACGAGCAAAGCCATCTTCTTTATTAGTATTTAGCCCATAATCGCGGTCATACCCTTTTTCGAATTTTAGCTGTTCGTCTTATTTTTCTATTCTTTCACTAATTTTATGTTTTAATGCAAAATCAAAAGGAGTTTTTTTTACCAATTTCAATTCTCCATCTTGATAATCTCTCAATTGAACAATTAGTCAATTACTACCAATATCAAATTGACGTAGCGTGGCTAATTAACTATTAGCGTCAGATTTTTTTGGATCATATAGCATAGCAGTACACAAACAGTTTTTTCTTTCCTTGCTTAATAAAATCGGGCAATTGATGCAGCTTTTGCAGTTCTCCCAAAAAAGTTCATCGTTTGGCAATTCTAAATAGGTTACGGGTTCAAAACCAAGATCATGATTCATTTTCATCACAGCAAGACCTGTTGTTAGGCTAAAAACAAGTGCTTCTGGATATTTTTTACGGCTAAGTTCAAAGGTTTTTCTTTTTATTCTTTTGGCTAAGCCAGTGTGTCTAAACTCAGGCGCAACAATTAATCCAGAATTAGAAACATATCTTCCGTTTTCCCAAGAAGAAATAAAAGCAAAACCTGCCCATTTTCCATCTGGCGCAAATGCAATAATAGCTTCTCCTTCTTTTATTTTTTTCTCGAGTAATTCTGGTGGTCGCCCTGAAATCCCAGTTCCACGGGCTTTGGCAGATAATAATGTCTCTTCACAAATATCATTTATATAGAAAACATGCTTAATCGTTGCCTCTTCAATAATAAAATCATACGAGTCACTAACTTTCTCATCAGAAGAAAAAACAGCTGTTTCTCCCCTATCCTGAATGGTTTTCATACTATGGCACTAAACTATTTTAGCGATAAGCATTACAGTAATAAAAAGAACTACCGTAAACACCATTAAGTTGACGAATCGATCTTTATTTCGTCTAGATTTATTTGAAAAATACGTTTTTGTGATTTCTTTATTTCTTTTGTTACTTGTTTTCATATTCTTTTAAATATTTTATAATTAAAGGCTCGTTTAATAATCCATAACATAAAAACAAAAGGCGTGCCACAGCAACTAAAACCACAATAACTCCCTCATTATAAAACAAATAATAAAAACAAACTTTAGTCAATTTATAAAAGCTTATCAAAATGATAAGATGATGCATTCAAAATGAAAGGCATAAAACAAAGAAAGCTCTAAATCGAAATTTAGAGCTTTCTTATTATATAATTGCCAGCAAATTAATCCCACTGATTGTTTTTAGAAACGGCATATTTACCCGCTCCAGTAAAGAACAATGCAAGAGCACCAAAAAGATAAAGCATTAATAATTCTAAAGCATAACCGCCGTGCTCGCTAATTGAGAAAATCTCCTGAGCATGAGCTGTCGCAACTGCTACAACACAAGTTATTGCCAAAAGAACTGCTGCAATTCTAGTTCTGAATCCTAATAAAATAGCAATTGGAGCTAAAACTTCGCCAATGTAAACTGCATATCCAAATGCGCCCATGTTTTCTACAAGGAACGAAATTCCGTGAATCAGTTTAGAAACACCGTGAAAAAGCATTAAGCCACCGGTACTTAAACGCAAAAGCAATAATCCAAGGTCTGTGTTTTTTGAAATCATAAATAATTTTGTTTAGGTTAAAAATTTATATTCAATTGGGTTTGTAAGCCGACGAAAATACAAAATTTTCTTATTTAAAAACAATATTATTTAAAACAATTCCAAATAGTCTTTTAAACCATTACTAACTCGATTTTAAGCTTTACAGCTTAATAGCAATCTTTCCAATTGTCTTTCCAGATTCCAAAAGTTCGTGCGCTTTCTTTAGGTTTTCGGCTGTAAGTCCTTGTAGTGTAGTATTTAAAGTTGTTTTTAAGATACCGTCGTCTAACAAATCTGCTACGATATTTAAGATATTATGCTGTTCTACCATGTCTTCTGTTTGATACATAGATCGGGTATACATTAATTCCCAAGAAAAAGAAACGCTTTTGCTTTTCAGTTTGGTTAATGCAACAAGATCGCTGCTTCCTGTAATTGAGGCAATATGACCTTGTGGTTTAATCAATTCTACCATTGTATCCCAATAAGCATTGGTATCCACAAAATCTAAAATAAAGTCAACATACTCAAAACCAGCTTCTCTAACAGAAGAAATCAAATCTTTATGATCTACCACAAAATCCGCTCCTTGCTGTTTGCACCAAGCAATTGTTTCAGAACGCGACGCTGTTGCAATAACCGTTAAACCCGCTATTTTCTTAGCTAGTTGAATGGCAATCGAGCCCACTCCTCCTGCTCCACCAATAATCAAAATTGATTTTCCTTTGTCTTTATCTGCCGTAATTCTGATTCTGTCAAATAGAATTTCCCAAGCAGTTAAAGCCGTTAACGGAATTACTGCTGATTCTTCCACACATAATGATTTAGGTTTTCTGCCCACGATCCTTTCGTCAATAATCTGATATTCGGCATTGCTTCCTTGTTTGGTAATATCTCCAGCATAATAAACAGGATCTCCTACTTCAAACAAAGTAACGTCTTGTCCGACAGCCTGAACGATTCCGACAGCGTCCCAGCCAATGATTTTTGGAGTTTCTAAAACAGTATCTTTTGCGCTATTCTGGCGAATCTTAAAATCGACGGGATTTACTGAAATCGCGTCAATTTTAACTAATAGATCGTGCGGTCCAGGAATGGGTTTTACAGCTTCAAATTCGATAAAACTTTCTGGGTTTTCTATGGGTAATGATGTTTTAAATCCTATTGCTTTCATTTCTTTTTAATGTTTAAATTAAAACTATACTACAAATATAAGACGAGTTGAAATCTCTTAATTGGTATATATTGAGCGTATATTTGTATATATTCGGCAGATTTTTTTGTTTCACGCAGATTCATAAAAGATAAATTACAAAGTTAGTTTGCGCATTTTTGTCATTTCGACGAAGGAGAAATCTCCACAAGTAGCTCCGTAAAGAAAGGCCAATCTATGTCGAGTTTCTTACGGAGATTTCTCCTTCGTCGAAATGACAATGATTGTGGTTACTTTTATGTAATGCTTAATTTCCCAAAATACTTGGTTTAAAACTTTCTCAAAGTCTAATCCACAAAGCTATGTGCATTCAGACAAGTGAAACGCCTTTAACCACAAACAAAGCTATGTTTCTATGTGTTCAAATAAAACTCTAAATTTGCTAAAAATACTACACTATGAATATAAGAAAAGCCGAAAAATCAGACTCAAAATATATTGCTCCCATATTATTATTAGCAATGGAAGATATCATTTATAAGTTTATTGCGAAAGAAGATTACGCTTCCGCGAAAGACTTTCTGCAGTATTTCGTTGAAAGTGAAAATAATCAGTATTCTTATCAAAACTGTTTTGTGGCTGAGGAAAACAGCGAAATCATTGGCGCAGTAAATATTTATAACGGCGCAGACATTGAAGAATTACGTGCTCCGATAGTCGAATATGTTCGAAAACACCATAATCCAGAATTCGACCCAGAATTGGAAACACGCGCTGGAGAGTATTACATTGACTCTTTAGGTGTGAATCCGAAACATCAGGGAAAAGGAATTGGTTCTCAATTATTGCAATTTTTGATTGATAAATACGTTCATAAAAATAAAGAGGTTTTAGGTCTTCTGGTTGAAGAAGACAATCCGAGTGCTAAAAAACTGTATTTAAAGCTTGGTTTTAAAGTAGTTGGAAACAAAACTTTGGTTAAGAAGAACCTGGAACATCTTCAAATCAAAAATTAATTATAGAATGAAAAACATCACAATATTAGAAGCAGGTTTAATTTTAAGAATAGTTTTAGGAATCACAATGCTTTCGGCCGTAGCAGACCGATTTGGAGTTTGGGGCGCACCGGGATCTCACCAAGTTGCCTGGGGAAATTGGGAAAACTTTGTAATCTACACACAAACCCTCAATTCATTTGCCAACAAAGCCACAGCAGAAATTCTGGCAGGAATTGCCACTTTCTTTGAAGTTTTACTGAGTCTTCTATTATTATTTGGTTTTAAAACGAGACTCGCCGCTTTAGGAACTACTATTTTAATGTTCTTTTTTGCTTTTGCCATGTCGGTTTCGGTTTCGGTAAAAGCACCTCTAGACTATTCGGTTTGGACAAGTTGTGCGGCGGCTTTACTACTTGCTAATATTGGTAAAACATCTTTCGCCGTTGATAATCGCATATAGTTTATAGTTGATGGTTGATGGTTGATGGTTGATGGTTGATGGCTACCTAAAAACTTTGCAGAAGTTAATTGCAACAAAAAAATAACGATCAACTACAAACTAAAAACCATAAACCAAAAACTATCAACCAAAAACATTTTTAAGGTATATTTAAGTTCATGAACAAATATGTATTCGTAAATTAGCAATTACAAAAACATATTTTAAATGACAATACTTACCTTTACGCTTATAATGATTCTAGGTGCTTTTTTAGCAGGTTTTATCGGTTCATTATCAGGCTTAGGAGGCGGTATCATTATTATTCCGCTTCTAACCATTATTCTCGGTGTCGATATTCATTATGCCATTGGAGCCGCTTTGGTTTCTGTTATCGCCACTTCTTCAGGTTCTGCCGCTGCTTATGTAAAAGAAGGAATTACCAACATGCGAATGGGGATTTTTCTCGAAATCGCTACTACAATCGGGGCGGTTTGCGGAGCATTGCTTTCTACAATTGCTCCTACCTCATTTATAGCCGTTTTGTTCGGCTTAACACTGATTTTTTCTGCTATCAATTCGCTTCGAAAAAAAGAAGAACATATCGTTTTGGAATCTAGTCCGCTGGCTAAAAAATTAAAATTAGACGGAACTTATCCTACTCACGATGGCGAAGTTGTCAAATACGGAACTAAAAACGTGCTTGGCGGTTTTAGTATGATGGGAGTTGCCGGAATGATGTCTGGTCTTCTCGGAATTGGTTCTGGCGCTTTTAAAGTGATTGCAATGGACAATATTATGCGTGTTCCATTTAAAGTTTCAACTACAACCAGTAATTTTATGATGGGCGTTACAGCAATGGCGAGTTCTGTAATTTATATTCAAAAAGGATATATCGAACCTGGAATCTGTATGCCGGTTGTAATTGGAGTTTTGTTTGGAGCTATGGCTGGAGCCAAAATCTTAGTGCGAACAAATCCGAAGAAATTGAGAATATTTTTTGCCTGCCTGATTTTTGTTTTGGCAATAAACATGATTTATAACGGACTAAATGGAAAAATCTAATATGGTACACGAAGAAAAATTTGGAGAAAAAGATTTTCAGACAATCATAGGAAACTTGCTTCGTTACGGAGTTTGGATTTCGTTATCAGTAGCTTTTATTGGCGGAATTGTTTATTTGCTTCATAATGGAAATCAGATTGAGGATTATTCTGTTTTTAAAGAAAATGACCGAAATATATTTGAAGTAATTGCGGCTGTTTACAACGGTGCAATACAAGGAAATGGTGAATCATTAATATTTACAGGAATTATTTTCTTGTTCATGACGCCTGTTTTACGTGTACTGCTTTCGCTATTTTCGTTTTTATTGGAAAAAGATTACTTGTATGTTGGCATTACATTAATTGTAATCCTAATTATCATTATAAGCATTTCATTTGGTTTCTCACATTAAGAAAATTTTAGACTGCAGATTGTAGATTTTGGAATTTGGAATTTAATTATTGGAATTTAGCTTTATTTTATGGAAATAGGAATAGACAGTTTTGCTTCGGCAATGTATGGCGATAACAACACTCTGAGCAGTGTTGATGCTATGGAGCAGCTATTGCAAAGAATTGAATTTGCAGATCAGGCTGGTCTAGATGTTTTCGGAATTGGAGAACATCATAAAAAAGAGTTTTTAGATTCTGCTACAGCTGTTATTTTGAGTGCAGCGGCGGCAAGGACAAAAAACATCCGACTGACAAGTGCTGTAACCGTTTTAAGCGCTGCAGATCCTGTGAGAGTTTATCAAAATTTTGCCACTTTAGATTTAATTTCAAAAGGAAGAACTGAGATTGTTGTCGGAAGAGGATCTGCCATTGAAGCTTATCCCCTTTTTGGATATGATTTGAGAGATTATGATGCTCTTTTTAAAGAAAAGCTAGAACTGCTTCTTCAAGTTAGAGATAATGAATTTGTTTCTTGGGAAGGAAAATTTCGTCCTGCTTTAAACAATTTGCCTGTTTACCCAAGAGCTTTACAAGAAAAATTGCCAATATGGCTTGGCGTTGGCGGTACGCCAGAATCTTTTATTAGAGCCGGTTCATTAGGCCTTCCGTTAATGGTTGCCGTAATTGGCGGACAAACACATCGTTTTAAACCTTTAGTTGATTTGTATAGAGAAGCAGGAAAAGCAGCAGGTTTTAAACCTAATGAATTAAAAGTAGGTTTGCATTCGCCTGGGTATGTGGGCAGCACAACGGAAAAAGCAATTGAAGAATACTATCCTGGTTACGCAGAATTATGGACAAAATTAGGATACGAAAGAGGTTGGCCTCCTGTAACCAAAGGCAAATTTGACGGTTTAATTGATGATTTGGGCGTTTTAATTGTCGGAGGTCCAGAAAGAGCGGCAGAGAAAATCCTTAGACATAGCGAAGCGCTGGGCGGTGTAGATCGATTTACTTTTCAGATGGATAATGCTGGATTGACGCACAAACAATTAATGAATGCGATTGAAAATTGATTGGTACAAAATTAATTCCTTTGATTAAGAAAGGATAAATTGTTAATCTGGCAATCCCGATAGCTATCGGGAGCTAAGATGCTAAGTTTTTTTTAAGCCACTCCCGATAGCTATCTGGATACACAGATTAAAAGGATTAAAAAAAATTGAATAGCGTCCAGCTTTAGCTGGATGGAAAATATAGCAAAAATCAAAAAGGCTTTAGCCAAACTAGATGAAGTTTGGCTAAAGCCTTTTTTAAATCTTAATTTTCATAACCTCCAGTTAAAACTGGAGGCAACTCAAAAAACTTTGAGCCTAAAAACCTTAGAACCTCAGCATCTCAGAACCTTAGCACCTTAAAAAAAAAAAAAGCACCTAACAATGAAGTCAGATGCTTTTTTGTGTGATTTGTAATTTTTCAACTAAAACAAATCGATTTAGAATTTATAAGTAACACCAACTCTAAAATTTCTTGGAGCTTCAGCTTGCCAGTAATAAGCATTTAACCAGCTGTAATATGAACCGCTATATAAATATTTATCTAAGATATTGAATACGTTTGCAGTAACTTTAACTTTACCTGTTTCATAAGATAAACCTCCATCCAATTTAAAGTAAGAAGGCAATTTTTGAAGACCTTCACTCCATGTGTCAGTTTGGCGTCCATCAAGGAAAGTTCCTCCAATAGAAGCACCAAAACCTTTTAATTTTCCATGCTGAAGCGTATAATTTAACCATGCATTTGCTGTGTGTTTAGCATAACCTGGCACAACATCACCTACGTTAATACCATTAGCTGCAGAAACAGCTGGATCAACTTTAGTTACCGTTGATTCTGTAAATGCGTAATTTGCAATAAGATTTAAGCCATCAAAGATTTTTCCTCTTACATCAAATTCAACACCGCGAGCTCTTTTTTCACCCAAAACAATTTTATACTGCTCGTTTGGCTGATTACTAGGATCTGCTGTTAGCTCATTCTTCTTTAAGATATTGTAAACCGATAAACTTGTATTCCAAGAACCGTCAAACCAATCTTTTTTAAGCCCAAATTCAACATTATTTCCAGTAAGAGGTTTTACATCACCGCTTCTCACTACTCCAGATTGAGGCGTAAAAGCTTGATCATATAAACCGTAAACTGCAAAATCATCAGTAATAGAATAACTTAAACCAGCACGAGGTGTAATATGGCTATCCTCAATTGGTTCTGCCTCATAGCTGCTAGTTTGGCTAATCCAAGTATATCTTGCAGCAAGAGTCAATCTTAATCTGTTTTCTAAAAAGCCAAGCTCATCTTGAACATAACCAGCCGCATACTTCGAACCATAAAGTCCGCCTGCTCTTTGGCTTAAAGGCGTATCATGGTCAAACTGCGGTAAACCATTTGATGGCGTACCATAATTTGGATTATAAACATTAAACGGATTATCAACAGTGTCTAAATCATGCGATTGTCCCCAATCTGCCATATAATCTTTGCTCCCTAAATCTACTCCTCCTAATATTTTATGAGAAACATTTCCTGTATTGAATTTTCCGTTTACGAAAATCTGTCCTAAATACATATTACTTTCCGCATCCCAAATACCAACATTTCTGATAATCTCACCAGCAGCAAGGTTTCCTTCAGGAACTCCATCAAAATTTCTATCAACTGGTCCAGGACCAACAACACCTGGCCAAGAGCTGTATCCTTGCTGAAGGTATTTAAAGTAAGAAGTTTGCGCTGTAAGCTTCCAATTTTCGTCAAACTTATGTTCGAACTGTAGATAACCGCTATGATCTTGAATGTTTGTATCTGGCAATCCTGGCTGTGTCATTGTAAAATTGCGAGGTAAAGTAGCATAACCTCCTGATTGTGGTCCAAAAACATAGTAAGAACCTACTTCGGTCATATTTGCATATTGAAAGTTGTATTCAAATGTCAATTTTGTTTTATCATCAATCTGATAAGAAATTACAGGAGCAATTACGTAACGGTCGTTATGCTCAAACGGACGGAATGATCCCTTCTTTTGTACAGCTCCGTTAAAACGGTATAATAATTTTCCTTTTTTATCTAATTTTCCGTCAAGGTCTAAACTTACTCTGTAGAAATCGTAGCTTCCTACCATAGCACTTACCTCACCTTTCGTTACACCTGTTGGCTTTTTAGTCACCACGTTATATAATCCGCTTGGGTCACCGCTTGAAAGCATGAAACCAGCAGGTCCTTTTACAAATTCGATATGATCTACAAAGCTCATATCTTCTGTTAATGGTCCCCAGAAAGAAGAAACTACGTTAAAACCGTTTCTAAAAGCCTGAATTTGAGAACCTCTCATTGTAATATTCGTATACAAATCTCCCCAGTGCTCCAAACGTACAGCACCACTCACATTACGAATTACACCGTCGCTCATACTTGTAATCTGCTGGTCTTTTAAAGTCTGACCGCTTACAATCTGTATATTTTGAGGAATTTCTAAAACTGGAGTCTGAAGACGCAATGACAATGAAGGCTTGTCTTGCTTGTATTTATTCTTTTTAATTACCACTTCATCAAGATCTTCCTGACTTTCAGAAAGAGAAAAATTCTTGGTTATCGTTTGTTTTGAATTGACAACAATTTTATCCTCAACAGGTTGAATTCCTACTCCATTTAAGACGATAGTATATGTTCCTGGCTTTACATTTTTAATTTCATAATGTCCTGAAACAGTTGTAATATCCGAATATTTTGTTCCTTTTAAAGCTACAGCTATATTTTCTGCTGGTTTATTGCCACTCAAAGAAACTTTTCCGTTTACAGTTCCAAGCTGTTGTGCCATCATATTTAGTGAGCTCAAAAACAGCACAAAAAGATAAACTCTGGCATTAAAAATTATTTTCATTTGGTTTTGATTTTAAATTGAGCGACAAAAGTATATGCAAATCTCAACTTTTCCAAATTATTTTAATTCATTCTAAATAAATAAAACAAAATAAACTAAATCAGTAGAATAAATTTGAAAACAGCCATCTCTAAGTTATTTCCTGATAATATTAATCTACATTAAGTTTCAAACCGAAATCTATTTCTATCTTTATACTTCTAAATTTCAAAACCAAAAAACAAATAACTTCCTGATATGAAATCAAATACAATAAGAAAAGTTGCCATTGTGGGCTATAACAGAATCCCTTTTGCAAGAGCTAATACGGCCTATTCTAACGTAGGAAATAAAGAAATGATGACCGCATCGCTCAATGGTCTTATTGATAAATACAATCTAAAGGGAAAGCTATTGGGAGAAGTTGCTGGAGGTGCTGTAATCAAACATACTTACGACAACAATTTAATTCGTGAATGTGTAATGCAGACCAGCCTCGACCCGGCAACACCTGCATGCGATTTGCAGCAAGCTTGTGACACGGGAATTGAAAGCGCTATTTATATTGCCAACAAAATTGCTCTCGGACAAATAGATTCTGGAATTGCTGGAGGTGTAGATTCTATCAGCGATATGCCAATTGCGGTTAGTGAGAAACTTCGGAAAATACTGCTTGATGCGCGAAAAGCAAAATCATTAGGCGAGAAAATTAAAACATTTCTAAAACTTCGTCCTAAAGATCTTAGTCCGCTAGTGCCTCGAAATGAAGAATCGCAAACAGGACTTTCTATGGGCGGACATACTGAAATTACTGCAAAATATTATAAAATTTCTCGCGAAGAACAAGACGAATTTGCCTTAAAAAGCCATTTGAATATGGCAAAAGCATATGACGAAGGCTTTTTTGATGATATGATTACTCCTTTCAACGGCTTAGAAAAAGATAATAATTTAAGAAGAGACAGCACAATTGAAAAACTAGCCAAACTAAGCCCTGCTTTTGATAAAGTAAACGGAACCCTTACCGCAGGAAATTCAACTCCATTAACAGATGGAGCTTCTTGTGTTCTTCTGGCTAGTGAAGAATGGGCAAAAGAGCAAGGACTTCCTATTTTGGCTTATATTACTTTTGCAGAAATTGCTGCAATTGAATACGTTAAAAATCAACAGAATCTTTTGTTAGCACCTTTATTTGCTGCTTCAAGAATGTTGGAAAAAGCAGAATTAAACCTGCAAGATTTTGACTTTTATGAAATTCACGAAGCTTTTGCTGCTCAGACATTAGCCACTTTAAAAATCTGGGAAAGCCCAGAACTAAGTGCCGAAATAGGTTTAAAGAAAACTTTAGGTGCCATTGATCGAAACAAACTGAATATAAAAGGAAGCAGTTTGGCCGCAGCACATCCTTTTGCAGCAACTGGCGGAAGAATTATTGGCGTAATGGCAAAACTTCTTAACGAAAAAGGATCTGGAAAAGGCTTAATTTCCATCTGTGCGGCAGGCGGTCAAGGAGTTACCATGATAATTGAGAAATAATTTTTCAAAAATATTTCAATTCGATTTTATAAATCTGCTGAATCTGCTAAATCTGCGGGAGTAATTTTTGCTCGCAGATTTAGCAGATTTTTTTGTCTCTATCAAATAAACCCGACAGGCTTTAAAAACCTGTCGGGTTTAACTTCAACATACAGCTATTTAACTTACTTAAAGTCCATTTTGTTTAAATATATTCATACAAAAACAACTAAATATCAATATTTTATGCTAAATTTAGTTTTCTATTAAAGCTTTTGTATCAATTCATTTTAAACCACTAAAAATGATGGAATCAAAAATACCCGAAGGTCCTCTTGCTGATAAATGGAGTCTTTACAAGTCTAAAGCCAAATTGGTCAATCCTGCAAATCGAAAAAAACTAAACATCATTGTAGTTGGAACTGGTCTTGCAGGTGCTTCGTGCGCTGCTTCTCTTGCTGAACAAGGCTATAACATAAAATCTTTCTGTTTTCAGGATTCTCCAAGACGCTCGCATTCTGTTGCCGCTCAAGGCGGAGTAAACGCTGCCAAAAACTACAAAAATGATGGCGACAGCACTTATAGAATGTTTTATGACACTATAAAAGGAGGCGATTTCAGATCTCGTGAAGCCAATGTTTATCGATTAGCGGAATGTTCTGCACATCTTATAGACCACGCAGTTGCTCAAGGTGTTCCATTTGCAAGGGAATATGCGGGATATTTAAACAACAGATCTTTTGGAGGCGTTCAGGTTTCTCGAACTTTTTATGCGAGAGGCCAAACCGGACAGCAGCTTTTATTGGGTGCTTATCAAGCCTTAGAACGTCAGGCATCTTTAGGAAAAGTGGCTTTATATACTCGTCACGAAATGCTCGAACTCGTGGTTATTGATGGCAAAGCCAAAGGCATAATTGCAAGAAATCTTGAAACTGGAATTTTAGAACGTCACGCTGCAGATGCCGTTGTTCTGGCTTCTGGAGGTTATGGAAAAGTATATTATCTATCTACTTTGGCAATGGGTTGTAACAGCTCTGCGATTTGGCGCGCGCACAAAAAAGGCGCTTATATGGCAGGCGTAAGCTGGATTCAGTTTCACCCTACTTCGCTTCCACAGCATGGTGAAAACCAATCAAAACTGACTTTAATGTCGGAATCACTGCGAAATGACGGAAGAATTTGGGTTCCTAAAAAAGCTGCAGATGATCGAAATGCAAACGCCATTCCCGAAGAGGAGCGCGATTATTACTTAGAACGCCGTTATCCTTCCTTTGGAAATCTAGCTCCACGAGATATTTCTTCACGAGCTGCCAAAGAAAGAATCGATGCCGGACATGGCGTTGGGCCAATGAAAAATGCCATTTATCTCGATTTCTCGGATGCGATCAAAGCGCAAGGAAAAGATAAAATCGAAGCCAAATACAGTAATCTTTTTGCCATGTACGAAAAGATTACAGGCATAAACGCTTACAAAGAACCCATGCTGATTTCACCTTCAGCGCATTTTACTATGGGCGGACTTTGGGTTGATTATGAGCTTATGACCACAATTCCTGGTTTATTTGCTGTAGGCGAAGCCAATTTTGCCGATCATGGTGCCAATCGATTAGGAGCAAATTCACTACTTCAAGCCTGTGTCGACGGTTATTTTATTGCTCCTTATACAATTCCAAACTATCTCGCTGGCGAATTAAATTCAACTAAACCTGATATTTCGCATCCAGCATTTGAGGAAGCTGAGAAAACAGTAAGAAGACAATTGGATCGCTTTTTACATACCAACGGAACACTTTCAGCAGATTATTTCCATAAAAAAATCGGACGTCTTCTTTATGAGAAATGCGGTCTTTCGCGAAGCAGACAAAAGCTGGAAGAGGCTTTAATCGAAATCCGTGAACTGAAAGCTTCTTTTGAAAAAGATCTTAGAATTACTGGTGATAATACGTTAAACAGCGAACTTGAAAAAGCCGGTCGAATTGCCGATTATATCGAATTAGCCGAATTAATGTGCTACGATGCCTTACAGCGTGAAGAATCCTGCGGCGCACACTTTAGAGAAGAATACCAAACCCCTGATGGCGAAGCTGTCCGCAACGACGTTGAATTCTGTTATGTATCGGCTTGGGAGTGGAAAGGTTTAAATAACGAACCAGAACTTCACAAAGAACCTTTAACCTTTGAATCAGTTGAACTCGCAGTAAGAAGCTATAAATAATGGTGAATATTAATTGTGAATTGTTAATTGTTAATTATTAATTCACAATACTCATTCATAATTAACAATTAACAATTCATAATTTACAATTATATATGAAACTTTATCTTAAAATATGGCGCCAGTTTAATTCTTCAACTAAAGGAGAAATGACAGATTATGAAATTGATGGAGTATCAGAACATATGTCGTTTTTGGAAATGTTGGATCTTTTGAACGAATCTCTAATTCAAAATGGAGAAAGAGTGATCGAGTTTGACCACGATTGTCGTGAAGGAATCTGCGGGCAATGCGGCGTTATGATAAACGGACGCGCTCATGGGCCTTTAAAAAATACTACAACCTGTCAGCTTCATATGAGAAGTTTTAAAGATGGAGACACTATTTATATTGAACCATTTCGTGCAAAAGCTTTTCCTGTTCTACGTGATTTAAAAATTGACCGAAAAGCATTTGATTCTATCATTGCTTCGGGAGGTTTTATTGGCGCTGCTACGGGTCAGGCGCCAGAAGCAAACAGTATTCCGATTTCGTATGAAACGGCAGAAGCCGCTTTTGATGCTGCTGCCTGTATTGGATGCGGAGCCTGTGTGGCTTCATGCAAAAATGCCAGCGCAGCCTTGTTTGTTGGAGCCAAAATAACACATCTGGCACTTTTACCTCAAGGAAAATTAGAAGCCCAAACACGTGCGGTTTCGATGGTAAAACAAATGGATGAAGAAGGTTTTGGAGCTTGTTCTGATACAAGAGCCTGCGAAATCGAATGTCCGCAAGGAATTTCGGTGCTTTCTATTGCTAAAATGAATTTAGAATATATGAAGGCTTTGACTTTTAGGAAGTAAATGAATTTCTCGCAAAGTCGCAAAGACGCAAAGTCTTTCTTTTTTTAAGTTTAAAAACTTTGCAACTTCGCGTCTTTGCGAGATTAAATATATTTTAATTATACTGTAAAATAAGGCGTCAGGATATCCTCGAAATTATATAATCCTTTTTCTTTCTCTTTTAGATTTTCGGCCACAAAAATAACTCCGTTTCCGAAAGCCTCTCTCGAAATTGATTCGTGAATTAAACGTACGGTTTGAAACGGAAAACCAAAAATAACCTCGTGTTTTCCAACGATTCCCCCTGCCCTAACCGAATTAATGTTTTCTTTGTCAACATCTAGTGCTTCAGCAATTTTTACCGCTGTCCCAGATGTTCCTTGTTTGGTTTTAAAGTGTTCTTCATTTACTTCGATATCAACCCACGGTGCAATTTTCTTTAGAAATTTAGCAGCAAACAACAAATAGTTTACACCCAAAGTAATATTAGGCGACCAAAATACTGTGGTTTTCTTAGCCAGTTTCTTTAAAAACTCTAGTTCTTTATCTTTATAATGCGAAATAGCAGAAATAATTTTTACCTGCTTCTTTGCCGCGACTTCTCCATACGTATAAATTCCCTGATGTGACGAGAAATCGATAATTACATCAACAGGATGCTTTTCTAATAATTCTTCAATAGAAGTTTTAGAACTAGAATAGATTAAGCCGGGTTCTTCTGACTGTACTCCAAAAAATTCTGGAACCGATCTGTGTTCTAAAACCGTACTTTGACGTAAAACCCATTCTAAGCAGAATTTTTTATTTTCTAATAATATTGAAGCTACTGATTTTCCAGTTTTTCCGAATCCGATTAATCCTATTTTCATAAGCATTTATTTTTTATGGGCGAAGCTTGCCCGGTTGAAAATATTGATATTGCAAGATGGTCAATATCAATCCTAATTTTAAAGAATTCAAGCCGTTTTAGAAACTGCCTGTTCATAAAAATAGAAAATTCATAACAGAATCACCAACTAAAACTTCATTTTATAACATTAAAATCATTTATTAATACGATTTTATCTGTTAATCCAAAATCAATCCATCTAATTTTACATATAATCGTATTTCTAAATAATTCGATTTAAATTGTTAAAAAATGACTTTAAAAAATGATTTGGAGGTTATACAAGTAAACATATTTTGACTAGATTTATGGCCTGATACCCCAAATAAATATCAGTAAGTAATGGCCTACAACAATAATGGACTGCTTCGTTTTTTAGATGCTCAGAATAAATTGTATCTGACCGCTTTGGACGAAATCAAGAATGGTAAAAAAGAATCTCCTTGGATGTGGTTTATATTTCCGCAGATAAAAGGAATGGGTTCTAATGATACTTCCAAATTTTACGAAATCAAAAATGCTGATGAAGCAATTGCTTTTCTGGAACATCCAATTTTAGGAAAACATCTTGTAGAAATCACTTCTGAATTAATCAAAAAGGAAGAAAATGTTTCTGATATTTTTGAAAGCATTGATTTAGAAAATCTTCAATCTTGTATGACATTGTTTGCTAGCGTTCAAAATACTGAACCTATCTTTCAGGAAGTGCTTCACAAACACTTTGACGGTTCATCTGATTTTCATACACTTCAATTATTGTATAGCAATCTTTGATGTTTTAACCGCAAAGTACGCAAGGTCATTTTATGTAGTTTCTTAAATACGCAAAGAACGCAAAGCTTTGTCTAAAAATCTTTGCGTTCTTTATGGCTTAATTAAGGGTAATAAATCTCAAAAGCCTCTAAGCCCTTTTCTATATAAAATGGGCTTTTTTTATTTCTAAATTTCATCTTTTCAATATATTTGTGGTCAACCAAACTTATACGCCATGTCATTATTAATTATTCCAAAAACCACAAATCATGAAAAGAAGTTTCTTCTTGCTCTTTCTTTCGGCAATTACCTCTTTAGGCATTGCTCAAAGTAAAAATTCAAATTCTAAGCCCAACATTATTATCATCAACATGGATGATATGGGTTATGGCGACACTGAACCGTACGGAATGACAGGAGTCAACACTCCTCATTTTAATCAAGTTGCCGAAGAAGGAATGCGTTTTACCAATTTCAATGCAGGACAAGCGATTTGTACAGCATCCAGAGCAGCTTTATTAACTGGCTGTTATCCAAACAGAATCGGAATGTCGGGTGTATTGCTTCCTGGAGCCAAACATGCTTTAAATCCAAATGAAGAAACTATTGCGTCACTTTTAAAGAAAAACGGATACAAAACGGCTAATTACGGAAAATGGCATTTAGGAAATCAACTTCCATATTGGCCAACTAATTATGGCTTTGATGAGTTTTTCGGAATTCCGTATTCACACGACGTATGGCCGATTGATTATGACGGTTATTCAAAAGTAACGGATGCTAAAGATATGCGTTCGAGCTTTCCTCCTCTCCCATTAATCAGCAATACAACCATTATTGATACGATTGAAAATATCAAAGACGCTTCAAAACTAACTACACTTTTTACCGAAAAAGCAATTGGTTTTATCAAGAAAAACAAAAAAGATCCGTTCTTTTTATATCTCACACATCCTTTGCCACACGCGCCTTTAGCGGTTTCAGACAAATTTAAAGGAAAAAGCGATTTAGGCCTTTTTGGAGATGTGATATTGGAACTGGATTGGTCAATTGGCGAAATCATAAATACGTTAGATACAGAAGGAATAGCTAAAAATACTGTCCTAATTATAACGAGTGATAATGGTCCTTGGCTTGTTTTTGGTGACAATGCAGGTTCATCGGGCGGTTTTAGAGAAGGAAAATCAACTACTTGGGAAGGTGGTACAAGGGTTCCGTTTTTGATACGTTGGCCAGGTAAAATAAAAAGCGGCTCTGTAAACAGTTCTCTTATGACCAATATGGATTTACTGCCTACAATTGCTTCAATAACAGGTTCTTCTTTACCAAAAAACCAAATTGACGGTTTGAATTTTCTTCCTGTTCTGACTGGAAAAACGGCTTCTGGCCCAAGAGAAGTTTTTTATTATTATTTCGGAGTTGGAAGCAATAATTTAGAAGCCATTCGATACAAACATTGGAAACTTGTTTTCCCACACAAAGGCACAACCTACAACAAAAAATTACAAGGAAAAGATGGTTATCGCGGAGAAGGCGCTTCCGCAGAATTTCCAATAGCGCTTTATGATTTAGCACATGATCCGGGAGAAGTTCGCGATGTACAGCAATTATATCCTGAAATTGTAGCCGAAATTCAGAAAATCGCTAATACTGCAAGAGAAGATCTTGGCGATGATTTGAATCAAAAGGTTGGAAAAAATGTTAGAAAACCTGCTACATATTAAAAACAAAAGCCCGACTACAATCGGGCTTTTGTTCTTTTAACGAGAAGATTACAAAATGAAAGTTTTTTTTTGATAATCTTACAACAATGTCAGTTTGTCTTTTTGTAACTTTAATAAAACATTTAGAAATGCAGTTTAACTTCAATCAATACTTATTTACTATCCTTTCATTGACGCCTAAAATAGCGCTACATCCTTGACATCAATAGCATTTTTTAAATTTGTTTATCATTCAAAAGAAGCTTTTTTCTTTTATAATAAATTATTGTCATGAGAATAGATCAGATACAAATTAAAACAAACGATATTCAAAAAGCGAAAGCTTTTTATCAGAACATTTTTGGGCTTTTCATTCTTGAAAATGACCAAAAATCGATAACGTTTCAAGCTGGAACTTCTATTTTAAAATTTGTCGAAGACAAAGAGTTTAATTCCATATATCATTTTGCTTTTAATATTCCCGAAAATCAGCTTGAAGAAGCCATTCAATGGTGTAAAGGCAAAGTTGATTTAATTGTTCTAGAAGATAAAAGTGTAGTTACAAATTTTGAAAATTGGAATGCACATTCTATTTATTTCTTTGATCATAATGGAAATTTACTCGAATTCATTGCGCGACATGATCTTAATAATGAACAAATTGGCGAATTCAACTCTGCTTCTATTTTAAGCATTAGCGAAATCGGAATTGTTACGGAAAGTCCATTACAATTAGGAAATCAATTAATCGAAGAACACGGATTGCATTTCTTTTCTCAAAATACAAACACTGATAAATTTGCTGCAATTGGCGATCATGAAGGTTTGTTGATTTTGGTGCAACCTACTAGAAATTGGTATCCAACTCAGATTCCTTCTGAAAGTAATCCAACACAAATTACATTAGAGAATAATGAAAATATAATTGAATTGCATTTTTAAAACACTCTGTGTCAAACACATAAAAATATAATTTGTATTTTCATCTTACAAAAGCTGAAAAATGATTATAAAGTATCTGAAACAATATGGGTTAGTTTTGCTGTTATTTAGTTTTAATGCTTCTAAAGGACAAAACAATCTTGCATACGAAACTTTAACTGCAGAAGCTTCGTTATTGCATCTTCAAAAAGATTATAAAAACGCTATTCCAAAACTAGAAAAGGCTTTTTCAATTGAAAAGCCCGATGCTTTAAATGCCTATAAAGCGGCTGGAATGTATTCGCTTGACGAAAATAAAACAAAAGCATTTCAGTATTTAGATTTATCATTGGATAAAGGTTGGACTGAAGCAGACCAATTATTGATTGAACCGTATTTTAATTTTATTAGAAATAATTATAGCAAAGAATGGCAAGCCATAGTGCAAAAAGCATATTTAAAAGAGCAGGAATACGAAAAGACATTACAGTTTCCTGAGCTTCGAAAGCAAATTATTGCAATGGGAATTGAAGACCAGAAAATCAGGTACGCTAAAATTCAAACTTCTGATCCTGCGCAATTGAATGAATTACAGCAGAAGATTAACGAATTAGATTTTAAAAATCTTTCTGCAGCAAAAGAGATTCTAAGAACCAACGGCTGGCCTAAAATATCTCAAATAGGAAAAGATGGCGCTCATAATTTCTGGCTGATTGTTCAGCACTCAGATCAAGATATTTTCTTCCAAAAAAAGGCTTTGGAAGAAATGGAAAAATTAAAAGGAACAGAAGAACTTGAAATTGAAAACTATGCATTTTTGTATGACAGAGTTCAATGTAATTTAAATTATAAACAGCTTTACGGAACGCAAGTAAATTGGACGCAAAATGGCGAAGCATCAGGTTTTAGAGGGATTTTAAAAGAAAATGACATCGATAAAAGACGAACCGCTTTAAGAATGATTCCATTAAAGATTTATGCGCTGAATTATGGTTTTAACTACACGCTCCCGACCGCTTCTGATGCTGCAAAAAAGGATAAAAAAGATAAAGAAGATACTTTAAACCTTATCGGCTTGGCTAAAAAAAATTATGAGGCAAAAGAATTTCAGAATGTGTATGAAAATTACAATAACGCCTCAATGATTTTAGGCGGAATGACTAGCGCTCAAAATTTTGAAGCTGCGGAACTTTTTGCAAAAATTTACAATCAGACCAATGAAGAACAATATCGAAGTATTGCTTTAGATTTTTTAAGTTTAAACCACCTTAGAGGCGATTTAAACTTAAAATCATTACTATCTAATGCTGCATTTCAAAAATTCTATTCCGAAAATAGATGGAAGGATATCGTTGGTAGTTTGTAATCTGTTAAAACCTCATTCTCTGAATTCTCACTGCATTCAATATCGCTAGTAAAGCCACGCCAACATCTGCAAAAACAGCTTCCCACATCGTGGCAAGTCCGCCAGCACCTAGAATTAAGACAAAAGCTTTTACTACAAAAGCCAATGTAATATTCTGCCAGACAATCTTTTTGGTTTGTTTTCCGATATTAATCGCCATTGCAATTTTGCTTGGTTTATCATCCTGAATCACAATATCGGCAGTTTCTATGGCAGCATCGCTTCCTAAACCTCCCATCGCAATTCCTACGGTGCTTAACGCAATTACAGGCGCATCATTTACACCATCACCCACAAAGGCAATTGTTTCGTTTTTAGCTTTAATTTCGTTGACTTTATCCACTTTATCTTCTGGAAGCAAATCACCAAAAGCTTTTGTTATTCCAAGTTTATCAGCCACAAACTGAACGACATTCGCTTTATCTCCGCTTAACATAGTCAATTTTACACCTAACGATTTTAGTTTAGAAACGGTTTCTTTCGCATCTGCTTTAATTTCATCAGCAATTGTAAGATACCCAGCAAATTTACCTTCGTAAGCAATGGCAATTGTAGTATAAACGATTGAAGATGGATCAATATCATACGAAATCGAAAATTTATCCAAGAGTTTAAAATTCCCAACAAACAATTCTTTTCCGTTGTGTATTGCTTTTAATCCATGTCCAGAAATTTCTTCGATTTCTTTCAATTCAACCGAAGAATCAATTGGGCCAACATGATTATGAATAGCTGTTGCAACAGGATGCGTGCTTCTGCTTTCTAGAGCATTAACCAGTTTTAAGATTTCATCTTTATCAAATTCAGGTTTTATAATGACTTCTTGAACTTTAAAAACACCTTCGGTCATAGTTCCTGTTTTGTCTACTACCACATTCTGAATTGTCGAAATACTGTCAAGGAAATTACTGCCTTTAAACAGGATTCCGTTTCTGCTTGCGGCACCGATTCCACCAAAATATCCAAGTGGAATACTAATAACCAAAGCACAAGGACAAGAAATCACAAGGAAAACCAACGATCTGTAAAGCCAATCTGTAAAAACATAATTATCAACAAAAAGCATTGGAATTATGCAAATTGCAATTGCAAGAAATACCACAATTGGCGTATAGATTTTAGCAAACTTTCTAATGAACAATTCCGCAGGCGCTTTTTTGGTTGTAGCGTTCTGCACCAATTCCAAAATTTTAGACAATTTACTATCGCTGTAAGCCGTTGTTACTTTTACTTCGGCGATTGTATTACCGTTTATCATTCCTGCTAAAACAGTATCGCCTTTCTTTTTCGTATCAGGTTTGCTTTCTCCGGTTAAAGCTGCAGTATTAAACGAAGCAGAATCAGATAATAATTCGCCATCCAAACCTAATTTTTCTCCTGCTTTAAGCTGAATAATGGCTCCTATCTGAACGTCTTTGGCTTTGACTTTTATCGCGACATTATTTTCTAATATATGAACCTCATCGGGACGCTGATCCAAAAGGCTCTTAATACTTGATTTTGCGTGGTTAACTGCCATTCCCTGAAAGGTTTCTCCAATGGTATAAAACAGCATAACAGCAACACCTTCTGGATATTCTCCAATAGCAAAAGCTCCAATTGTAGCAATGCACATGAGGAAAAACTCAGAAAAAATGTCTCCTTTTACAATGCTTTCATAAGCTTCTCTTATTACTGGAAGTCCAACTGGAAGATATGCAATCGCATACCACGCAATTCTAACATATCCTGTAAACCAATCTTGCGGAAAATAGTTATCAAAACCAATTCCGATAACCAGTAAAACAAAAGATATAATAGATGGCAAGAACAATTTAAACCAGCTTCCTTCTACATTGTGTTCATGATCATGACCTTCATGATCGTGCCCATCATTCTCAGAATGTACGGGTTCATCATGAGAACAGCAGCAGGAAGGTTTGGCTTTATTTTTTGTACTTTTTACTTCTTTATCTTGATGTATCATTTTTTTGTTTCATGTTTCAGGTTTCATGTTTTGAATGCCTGAAGTTTTTTGTTTAAATAATGTCCTAAATTTAAGCATTTTGTGGTAAAGTTTATTACGAGAAAGACACTAAGTTTTTATTTAACTGTGGCGAATTAATCTCGCAAAGTCGCAAAGACGCAAAGTTTTTTTGCCACAGATTAAAAGGATTAAAAAGATTAAAAAAATCCGCTAAATCTTTGCTAAATAAAAATCATGGTAATCCTTTAAATCTGTGGCAAAATTTATTTTTCAATTGCCTCCAGCTTTAGCTGGAGATTTATTTGAATCTAGTGTGAGGGCTTTAGCCTAAAATCTCAAGTTTGGCTAAAGCCCATTACAATCTTTTTAAACACCTCCAGCTAAAGCTGGAGGCAACTTATATTAATCTTATAAAATCTGTCTTGCGACTTCGCGTCTTTGCGAGATTCTTCTAATAAAACTTAGAACCTTAGAACCTTAGTAGCTTAGAATCTTAGTATCTTAGCATCTTTAAAAAATTTAATGCGTATGCTCTCCTCCGCCCTTCATTGCTGAAAGCAGATAAAATGCCCCTTTCGTTACAATTTTTGCGTTAGCTGGAATATCATTTACGAACTTCACTTCAGTAAAACCTAAATCGGTTGTTCCTGGCATAACTTCTATGGCTTTAAAGTGTACTTCTTTCTCGTGAGTCTCTTCCTTTTCTCCTGCTGCATGCTCGTGTTTTTCTTCTGCATGTTCTGCTTCTTCAATAAAAACGAAATACTTGTCTGCATTTTTGACTACTGCATCTTTTGGAAGCGCTGGAACTGTTGCATTCGTAATATTAATATTCGCCGAAACATACATTCCCGGGATTAGTCCTTTGGCATCAGCAGGATCAATTTTGGCATGTACAGCAACGGTTTTACTTTCGTTAGAAAAAGATTTATTAATTCCAAATATCTTTCCTTTGATCGATTTATTCGACTGATTAGTTAAAACAAAGTCAATTACCTGACCAATCGAAATTGAACCTAAATCTTTTTCATATACATTCAAATCCAAATGCATCTGACTATTATCTACCACTTCAAAAAGCGAAATCCCAGTGTTGGCAAAAGCTCCTTTCGCAATATTGATTTTTCCAACAAAACCATTTATTGGCGAAACAATTGGTACTACAGAGGTTGTTCCTTTTGTATTGACATGCAAAGCATCGAGTTTATTTTTTGCAGCTTGTGCACGAGCTCTTTCGGCAGCCAATTTGGCTTTTACTTCCTGAAAAGTCTTTCTCGGATTTACATTTTCGTCGCTTAATGTTTTCTGACGATTGTATTCTAACTGCAAATACTCAACATTGGCAACAGCCGACTGATAATCTTCCTGCATTCCTATAACTTCCAAATTCTGAATCGTTGCTAGAACTTTCCCTTTATTTACATACGTTCCTTCCAAAACAAAAATATCCTTTACTGTTCCGCCAATTAAAGTCGAAACTTCAGCTGAATTTTGCGGAGGAACTGTCGTGTAGCCATTGGCCTTGATGACTTTGTTAAGGTTTCTATCTTCTACAGAACCTGTTTCAATTCCGACAGTTTTGTATTGAGATTCCGTTAAAGCTACTTCTGTAGTTGACTTTTCTTCTTCCTGTGGTTCTTCAGTTTTCTTTTCATTGCAACTTGTTATAGAAATAACCGCAAAGAACGCAAAGACAAAGCGCAAGGCACGCAAGGAAATTAAACTTTGCGCTCTTTGCGTAAATCCTTTGCTCCCGATAGCTATCGGGATTGCGGTTAAATAACTACTAGATATATTTTTCATTTTTAATTGTTTTTGATGGTTAGAAATTGAAGTTCTATGGCACTTTGGTTATAACTGTGCGTTGCCTCGGCAAACTGTTTTTTAATATCAATCGCCTGATTCAGAAAACTGATGTACGACCAATAACTCATATCTCCATTGGCATAACTTTTTTGCGCTGTTTCTATAATCTGGTTTGCATATTGCTGGCCTACATTCTGGAAATAGGCTAAGTTTTTTTGCTGTTTTTCGAAGTTATTTTTCAATTCTTCACGTTGCAGATTCAGCATCATTTTGTTTTTATCTAAAGCCAATTGTGACTGCGAAATGCTAATTTCAGCCGCCTTTGCTTTTGTTGTATTAACGCCTCCAAATAACGGAATCTGCAATCCAGCTGTAAAGCCCTGAAAAAGCGATTCAGTATTAATAGTTTGCGCAAAATATCCCAAACCAACTTTTGGCGTACGTAAAGCTTTAAATGTTCCAGCTTCTTTCTGATAAACCGAAATCTGCTGTTGATAGAAATCAGTCATCAGAGCTTCAGCTTTTGTGTTTTCTTGATTCTCCATAAAAGTATATTGTAAAGCCGTATTTTGGTCAGGAACAATATTTTCATTTGTCTGAATAAAAAACTGCAATTGTTTCTGATAGATTGCCAAATCATACTCTAATTGCGCTTTCTGAGTTTCAATTTCTTTTACTTTAGCTTTAGCGCTAATTACTTCTATGTTTCCGCTTTCTCCCGTTTTAAAACGAAGTTCAGCGTTCTTCAAGAACTTCGTATAAATATCATTCAATTCTGAATTGAGTTTCTGAATAGAAACACCATATAGATATTGATAATAGGCCAGCGTAACCGCTTTTTCAATTTCATACGAAGACAGCGCTTTTTGTTTTTCGGCCAATTTTGCCAATTCTTCCTGCAATTGTCGATTCGCTTTTGTAATATTTCCTAACGGAAAAAACTGCTGTACCGAAACATTATGATCGTAATCGGCACTATTGAACTGACCGCCCTGATACTGTACTTGTAACGGATCTGGCTGAAAAGCTGCTTTTTTGAGAACGGTTTGCTTTTCGATTTCTTTATCGGCAATTTTTAAATCGATGTTGTTTGATTTTGCTAGTTCTATTGCTTTTTCTAGACTTATAGTTTGCTGTGCTTGTGAAGATATGGTAACCAATAGAAACGCAATTAACCGCAATCCCGATAGCCATCGGGAGCAAAACTTTTTTGATTGATTTTTATATATTGAATTTTTCATTTTTATCATTTTTGTCTCCCGCAGATCTTGCAGATTAAGCAGATTTTTTCTTTTTAAATTAATCTGCCAGATCTGCGAAATCTGCGAGAGAAATTATTTTAGATACACAGTAATAATTATCTAATTATCAAATTTTCTCATTTACTAATTATCTCTGCGGTTAAATCTCTCCAACAATAAATACAAAATCGGTAAAACTATTAAGGTTAATAGTGTGGCTGAGATTAATCCGCCGATTACTACGGTTGCCAAAGGTTTCTGTACTTCTGCCCCGCCGCTTGTCGACAATGCCATTGGCAGAAATCCTAATGAAGCTACGGCTGCGGTCATTAAAACAGGACGTAAACGTGTTTTGGTTCCGATCAGGATTCTCTGAAACGGATCTGAAATACCTTCTGTTTTTAATTGATTGAAATACGAAATCAGTACAATTCCGTTTAAAACCGCTATTCCGAATAAGGCAATAAAACCAATTCCGGCAGAAATACTAAACGGCATTCCTCTTAGCGAAAGCGCAAAAACACCTCCGATAGCTGATAACGGAATCGCACTAAAAATCAGCAGTGCTTGTTTGGCACTTTTGAAAGTAAAATATAGCAAGACCAAAATCAGTCCTAAAGCAATTGGTAAGGCTACAGAAAGTCTTTTTGAAGCTTCAATCAGATTTTCAAACTGTCCGCCATAAGTGACATAATAGCCTGAAGGAAGTTTAAAATTTTTATCCAATTTTACCTGGATTTCTTCTACAACGCTTTTAATATCTCTTCCACGAACATTTAATCCAACTGTGATTCTTCGTTTTCCGTCTTCGCGGATGACCTGCACAGGACCTTGTTCGTATTCAACAGAAGCCACCTGAGAAAGAGGTACTTGCTGTCCGTTCGGAAGCGGAATAAACAAATTGCTCACATCTGTGATATCGCCACGATTGTTTTCATCCATTCTCACCACAACATCAAATCGTTTGCTTTCATCGTAAATCTTTCCAGCGACTTCACCAGCAAAAGACGAGCGAATAATCTGGTTGATATCTGAAATATTCAATCCGTAAAGAGCGATTTTATCGTAATCGTATTTGATAGTAATTTGTGGTAAACCTGTTACTTTATCAGCTTTTAGATCTCCGATTCCTTCAATTCCTTTTATTTTCGAAATCAATTCTGCCGCTTTAGCATCCAAAATTTCCAAATCGTCACCAAAAATTTTGATCGCAATATCAGATCGGCTTCCCGTCATTAATTCGTTAAAACGCATTTGGATTGGCTGCGAAATTTCGATATTCGCTCCTGGAATAATTTCCATTTCTTCTTTCATCGCATTAGCCAGTTCTTCCCAATTACGATATTTGCTTCTCCATTCTTTTTTGTCTTTTAAAACAATAATTAAATCCCCACTTTCAATCGGCATAGGATCGGTCGGAATTTCACCGCTACCTATTTTGGTTACAATGGTTTTGATTTCAGGGAATTTTGCTTTTAGAATCTGTTCGTACTTTGTAGTCGTTTCCACCATTTGAGTAAGCGAACTTCCCGTCATAATGGTGGCATTGATTGCTAAATCGCCTTCTTCGATTGTTGGGATAAATTCACCACCCATATTTTGGAAAACAATAAAAGCAAAGGCAAATAATCCCACAGCAACTGAAAGCACCACTTTTTTAAACTCTAAAGCTTTATTCAATAAAGGTGTGTAACGGTTTTCTAGCCAAGCAATCATTCGGTCACTGAAGTTTTCTTTGTGTTCTGTTTTTTTCGAAAGAAACAAAGCACTCATCATCGGAATATAAGTCAGCGAAAGAATAAATGCTCCTATAATGGCAAAACCAACTGTCATAGCCATTGGTTTGAACATTTTTCCTTCTGTTCCAATTAAAGCTAGAATTGGCAGATATACGATCAAAATGATAATCTCGCCAAAAGCTGCACTATTCCTGATTTTTGAAGCCGAATTATAAACCTCATCGTCCATTTCTTCCTGCGTCAATTCTTTTTTGTTTTTGAATTTCTGCAGATGATGCATTGTGGCTTCGACAATGATTACGGCACCATCGACTATAATTCCGAAATCTATGGCACCTAAACTCATTAAGTTCCCACTTACGCCAAAGGCATTCATTAAAATAACGGCAAACAGCATTGCCAACGGAATCACAGAAGCGACAATTAATCCTGCGCGAAGATTTCCTAAGAATAATATCAAGACAAAAATTACGATTAACGCTCCCTCTAATAAATTCTTTGTAATTGTTTTAATGGAATTGTCAACGAGTTTTCCTCTATCAATAAAAGCTTCTGCAACAACTCCTTCTGGAAGGCTTTTGTTAATCTGGGCCATTTTTTCATGCACACGATTAACGACTGCGCTGGAGTTTTCTCCTTTTAACATCAAAACTAGTCCCGAAACAATTTCACCTTTTCCGTCTTTGGTTGATGCTCCGTAACGTAACGCAATGCCTTCACGTACCTGCGCTACATTGCGAACCAAAACAGGCGATCCGTTACGGTTTTTTACTACTACATTTTCAAGGTCTTTAATGCCTTTTGCCATTCCGACACCGCGGATAAAATACGTGTATTGGTCTTTTTCGATGTATGCTCCACCCGTATTCTGATTGTTTTTTTCTAAAGCCTCAAAAATTTCGGTAATTGTAACGCCCAAACTATTGAGCATATTTGGGTTTACGGCAATTTCAAACTGCTTGAGTTTTCCTCCCCAAGAACTTACTTCGGCAACTCCTTTAATTCCTTGCAATTGCGGAATAATAATCCAATCCTGAATTGTTCTCAGTTCAATTGCACTGTATTTGTTTTCATAGCCTTTTTTGGCGTAAACATCGTACTGATAAATTTCTCCCAGACCTGTAGAAATTGGTGCTAGCTCTGGAGAATCTACATAATCTGGTATATTTTCTTCCGCTTGTTTTAAGCGCTGAAAAATCTGCTCACGCGCCCAATAAATATCTACATCATCTTCGAAAACAACGGTTACAACCGATAATCCGAAACGAGAAATACTGCGGAGTTCTATAACATTTGGAACTGTTTTTACGGCCCTTTCTAAGGGATACGTAATTAATTGTTCTATTTCCTGACTTGCCAGTGTTGGTGCAGTTGTAATAATCTGAACCTGATTGTTGGTTACATCTGGCAGGGCATCGAGCGGTAATTTTTTAAGCGAATAGCTTCCCCAAGCAATGAGCGCAAGGGTAAATAATAATATGACGAATTTGTTTCGTATACTAAACTTGATAATTTTATCTAACATTTGAATATATAATGACGTGAGAAATTAGACAATTAAATTGTCTGTAAATGTGTGGAAAGTCCACAACTCTCTCGCCCGTTTTCGATCTTTATCGAACAGGCACAATCATTATGCTATCTGAGGGGGTTGCCAAATACTTCCGTAGAAATTGGAAATAAAAACAGAATTGTAACTTGGTAAAGCAATTGAAATTTGATTGTAAGTTTTAGGAAACTCAAAACTTACAGCAGAATGGTAACTTAAAACCTGTGCGCCACAGCAATTGCAGGCACAAAACGGAGAACATAAATCATTTGTTTTATCGTGAGAATGATTGTCTTCTGAAGCAAACTGAGCCGTTTTATGCATTGCACTGTTTACTTCCATATCTGCGCATGGCATATTAGACAATGCCAGCAGGTAAATTGATAATATGACTGTTATCCATTTCACAGCTGTAAAAATACAATTATTTTTTTAATTGGTAATTGATGGCAATAATTCCTAAAAGAAAAATACTTAAAAATATCCTAAAATTATTTTTAAAGCTTTTATCATTTTCTCATTTAATTTTTGTCGGAGGTAAGAAAATTTCGTTAACTTTAACACTAATTAACACATTCTTAAGCCTTAATATTTAATTCATAGTAAAACCTTTTAGCATACCAATAAAAAGATTCCCACAATAGCATTAGTACATATTTATTTTTCGCAGTTTAATTAATTAACATTAAAACACTCTAATCAATGAAATGTAACACACTGATATCAGCCTTTTTATTATTATTTAGCATGCAAATTTTTGGACAGGTTTATACCGATAAAATTGTAGGTAAAAAAAATGAAGATTTAAAAGATAGTCTTAAAGTCGAAAAATACCCGTACGCTCTACCAATCTGGGGAGAAAAAGTAGCTCAAAAAGGATATAAACTTCCCTACTCTGCCGGAGTATCTGTAAACTGGTTTTGGCAGGAATCAGAAATTGTAATCAATAATCTGCAAATTGGTTTTAATCATGGCCCGCAATATAATCTAGACGAAATTGTACGATTTAATAAATCGACAGTAGAAGCAAGTGCTCTAACAATTCGTCCTGATATCTGGCTTCTTCCGTTTTTAAATATTTATGGAATTTTTGGAAAAGCCAATACTTCAACAAAAATTAACGCAGGTATCTGGGTTCCTGATGCCAATAACAACTGGTCTGAAATAGCCACTTTTAGCACTAAAGCCAATTTTAATGCCACTACTTTTGGTCTTGGTATGACTCCTACAATCGGTATTGGTGGAGGCTGGTTTGCACTTGATATGAACATGGCTTGGACTGATATCAGCTCGCTTGATAAACCTGCTTTTTCGTATATTTTTGGTCCGAGATTCGGGAAAACTTTCAAATTCAACAAACCAGACACCAATATAGCGGTTTGGGTTGGAGGTTTTAGAGTTCATATCTCTGGTGATACTAATGGAGATCTACCATTATCTGATTTTATTGATTTAACCAATGCACAGGCGAAAGTGGATAGCGGTCTTCAAAAGGTGTCTGACAATCAAGCAAAAGTAGATACTTGGTGGGATGGCTTGACTCCAGCTGAGCAAAAAAATCCAGTCAATATTGCCAAACACAACACGGCAGACAGAGCTTTAGATAGAGCGGGGACAATTCTTGCCACTCTTGATGGGGCATTGAGTACAGCCGAAAGCTCTTCTGTGCAATACTCGCTTCAAAAAAGACCTAAAGATATGTGGAACTTTATTATAGGATCCCAGTATCAATTCAGTAAACATGTTATGTTTCGTGCAGAATGCGGTTTCTTAGGAAGTCGTACTCAAGTATTAGGAAGTTTACAATACCGTTTTGGACTGTAATTATCCATTTATATGAAAAAGATTTTATTAATCGTTTTTACTTTTTTTTGTATTAGTTCTGCCCAGTCTCAAGTCTTAATTTCCTTGATATTTGGAGACAAACTCAATTCGGAGTTTTTAGAGTTTGGTCTTGAAGGTGGTGCTAATTTTTCTACCATTTCAAATATGGGATCTTCTGCCCTAAATCCTGGTTTTAATCTTGGTTTTTACTTTGATTTCAGGTCTAAGAAAAATCCAGCTTGGATGATCAATACTGGTGTAATTGTAAAATCGCCTATGGGAGCCAAGGATATTCCAGTATATTCTTTAAACGATGAAAATCTGGATAATACTTTTGCTGGCGGACATGTAAACCGTGAAATTCGTTATTTTAATGTTCCAATATTAATTAAATATCAATTTAAAAATAATATCTACCTTAAAGCAGGTCCGCAATTTGGTTTGTTAGCCAAAGCATTTGATGAGTTTAAAAACGAAATCAATAACGATGATGTAGTCTACAAGAAAAACATTAGAGATCAAATTCATGTTATAGATGCTGGGCTTGCCTTTGGTACGGGTTATCACATGAATGTTGGTCATGGTTTAAATATTACCGTTCAATATTACTTGGGGCTCGTTACTGTAATGAAAGGAGATGGTCCAAACAATCAATTCAACAGATCTTTGTATGTTACTGCAGGACTTCCAATTGGAAAAGGTAAAGCAGCCCAAAGAAGAGCTGAAAAAGAAGCTGAATTGAATAAAGTCGTGCTTCCAGAAGACGAGAAAAAATAAGAGATTGAAGATTTTAGATTAAGGATTAACGATTTTTGATTTCTTCCATCTGAAATCAAAAATCATTAATCAAAAATCAGCAATATTAATTCCTTTTATAAACTCAAGAATTTCTTCGATATTTAAAACAAAATCTGGAACTGTATGCAGAATTGCATTGTTGGGCATAAAAGGCATATCTGCAGAAAGCGGATTCTGAACTACGCTTATTCCGCCCGCTGCCTGTATGGCTCTCAATCCAACTGTTCCATCCGAATTGGAACCCGAAAGCAATATTCCGATCAAATGTTCTCTATATATTTCCGCAGCAGACTCAAAAGAGACATCTATGCTTGGTCTACTGTAGTTTATTTTTTCTGAAGTATCTAATGAAAGCGTTTCGTTTTTCTCAAATAATAAATGATAATTGGACGGAGCGATATAAATAAATCCCGATTGGAGTTTTACTTTATCTTCTACTTCTTTTACTTTTATTTTTGATTTTAAAGCAATTAAGTCTTCTAGAGTTTGTTCGTCTGAGTTTTTTCTATGAACAACGATGACAATGGCAAAAGAAATCGGATTTTCTATAAAAGGCAAAATCTGCAATAATGCCTGTAAACTTCCTGCCGAACCGCCAATTATAACTACTTTACAATTTGTTATTCTTTTATTTTCCTCCATATTTTCTCTTTAGCAAATTGTTTGTATTTGGTTTGAGATATAGAATATTTTATCGTTTCTTTTGTTCCGAGTGCTAAGAAGCCTAGCACAGCCAAACTGTCGTCAAATAAGTTTACGACTCTTTTCTGTAGATTATTATCAAAATAAATTAAAACATTGCGACACAATATGAGATCAAACTCATTAAATGAAGTGTCTGAAACTAAATTATGCTGTGAGAAGACCATTTTTTCAGAAAGATTTTCGTTGAACTTTGCAAAGCCGTAATTGGCAATGTAATAATCTGAAAAATCCTGCTGTCCGCCAGCATCGCGATAATTATCAGCATAGTCTTTTATCATTCGCAACGGAAAAATACCGCTTTTGGCCGTTTCTAGTACCGAAGCGTTAATGTCTGTTGCATACAATATTGATTTGTGCAATAAACCTTCTTCTTTGAGCATAATGGCCATTGAATAAACTTCTTCTCCTGTAGAGCATCCTGCGTGCCAAATACGAATAAAAGGTTTTGTCCCTAACAACGGAAGAACTTCTTTTCGAAGTGTAAGATAAAATGACGGATCTCGAAACATCTCGGTTACATTAACCGTAATTTCGTCAATCATTCTTTTATAATACTCGGGATCTGTGCGGACTTTAGACAAAAAATCATGAAAATGCTTAAATCCTTCCAAAGCAAATACTCTGCTTACTCGTCTTTTTAGTGAGGCTCTTGAATAACTTCCAAAATCAAAACCATAATATTCGTAAACATCATTTATAAGGGTTTCTAGTTCAATATCTTCAATCATAATTCACTTTAATTTCCTCCCAAAATCTGAAGTAATTTGTCAACATCTACAGGTTTTGAGATGTAAGCATCTGCTCCAGCTTGCAAACATTTTTCTTTATCTCCTGACATCGCCTGTGCCGTTACAGCAATGATTAATGTAGATTCCTGAGACGGAATTGCCTTTATAAGCGGAATTGCTTCGTAGCCATCCATTTCTGGCATCATCATATCTAGTAAAACTACATCAATAGATGCGTCTTGACGCAATATTTTTAAGGCTTCTTCGGCACTTAGACAAGATATACAGTCATACGATTTTGCTTTTAAGGTATTTACCATAGCAAAAATATTTCTAGAATCATCATCTACAATCAACACTCGTTTTTTTCCCATTTACAGCATTTTAAAGATTAGATTTTATCGTACAGCCAAACTCTCAGCAACGATAATAGCTGGTCTACATCTACAGGTTTTGTAATATAATCTGAGGCTCCTGCCTTAATACATTTCTCCCTGTCGCCAGTCATAGCTTTGGCTGTTACCGCGATTACAGCTAAGTTAAGGAATTTAGGATTACTTCTTATCTTTTCGGCTGTTTCGTAGCCGTCCATGTTTGGCATCATCATGTCTAGCAATACCACATCTGTATCTGGGTTTTCATCCAAAATTTTAATCGCCTCTTTTCCATCAAAAGCCGTAATGACATTCATTTTAAATGCTTCTAAAGCTTTTGATAGCGAATATATATTTCGTACATCATCATCTACGATTAATACTTTTTTCTCAAATAGAATATTATTCAGCGAATTTAGTTTCTTGTGACTTTCTTTTTTATGGTCTCCATTCTTTTTTTCTTCTACCAAATGAAGGAAAAGCGAAACCTCATCGAGCATTCTCTGGTAAGAATGTGCTGTTTTTACAATAATGGAATCGGCATATTTTCTAATCTTCAATTCTTCTTTTATAGACAAGCTTTTTCCTGTAAAGACAATTACTGGCAGATTTTCTAATCCTGGACTTTTCTTTACTCCATCCAGAATTTCATAGGCCTGTTTGTCTGGAATTCCCATATCTAGAATTACACAATCAATGTCTTTTTTGGTTAAAGCCGATAAACCTGCTGAGACTTCACTTTTAATTTCAGAATTGATATTATACGTTTCTAAGAAATAAGCCAATGCTTTAGCATGTTTCGGGTTATCTTCAATAATTAAAACTTTTTGAGATTCTTTGTTTATGATGTGCTCAATACGCATAAAAACCTCTGGAATCTTGTCAAAAGCAACTGGTTTATCTAAGAAATCTACAGCCCCTTTTAACAGACTTTCCTGTTTCAATTTATGCGAAGACATTATGTGTACCGAAATATGTTTGGTTTGGGAATGATTTTTTAATTCTTCTAGAACCTCCCAGCCGCTCTTAATTGGAAGTTCGATATCCAATAAAATTCCGATTGGTTTGTAGATTAAAGCAAAATTCAAAGCATAATCTCCTCTTACAGCAACGACGCCTTTGTAGCCTTTTTTCTGTGTAAAAGCCAATAATGATTTAGCAAAGCTAATGTCATCTTCTACAATCAGGATCACTTTATCGCCTTCTGTAATTGAATGTCTGTCGTCTTCAATTTCTTCTGGAATAATATCGCTGATATATCTTGGTTTCTCTTCCTCATTTTCAGATTGAACTTCAATTTCTTCAGCTTCTGGAATTTTATTGATTGACACTTTATTGATTGCAAATCCTAAAACTGGCAGGCATAAAGTAAATGTACTTCCTTCGTTTACTTTACTGTGCAGAATGATTTCTCCTCGCAATAATTTAGCCAATTCACGACTGATTGACAATCCTAAACCTGTTCCGCCATATTTGCGTTTGGTAGAACCGTCTGCCTGCTGGAAGGCTTCAAAAATTAAAGGCTGTTTCTCTACCGGAATTCCGATTCCTGTATCTTTTACAATAAAGCAGATTATTTTATCATCGTCTGTATCTACTTTAATTTCAAGAGAAACGGTTCCTTTTTCAGTAAATTTAATGGCATTTGAAATCAGGTTTTTTAGAATCTGCTCCAAACGCATTTTATCTGTTTTAATAACAATTGGCGCTTCTTTGGCAATAATCTCAAAATCAATTCCCTTCTCTTTTGCCACCATATAAAACAAATTATGAAGGTTATCTGTGATTTCTTTAGTTGAAACATCCAAGAATTCCAGTTCCATTTTACCAGCTTCAATCTTAGAAAGATCCAGAATTTCATCAATTAGTCCTAGCAAACTATTTCCTGAACTCTGAATCACTTTTGCAAATTCAATTTCTTCATTGTTCATTGTCTGATTGTTATTTTCAGACAGCAGACGGCTCAACAGTAAAATCGAGTTCAATGGCGTTCTCAATTCGTGTGACATATTGGCCAAAAACTCAGATTTGTAACGGGTTGTCAATTCTAAAGCTTCTGATTTTTTCTGGATTTCAGTATTTTTTTCTTCCAATAAAACACTTCTTTCAGACAATTCTTCATTGGTTTGTTCCAATTCTTCTTGCTGTACGCGAAGTTCTTCTTCAGAAGCCTGCAATTTTTCGGTCTGTGCCTCTAATTCTGCATTTATCGCTTCCAATTCGCTATGTTGAATCTGAAGTTCTTCTGCTTGCGATTTCGTTTCTTCCAGAAGTTCCATTACCCTTTTACGGTTCTGAGTTGCTTTTAAAGCAATTCCGATATTATTGGCTACAATATTCAAAAACTCAAGCTGCAACATCGAAAATCCGTATATGCTAGCCAGCTCTACCGCTCCCTCAATCTTGAAATCCATTAAAGGTAATGCCACGATATGAGTTGGTTTTATTTCTCCTAATGCATAATTGATCTGAATATCTTCAGGAGAAAGTGTTTTTAGCTCCAACATTTTTCCAGAAACAATAGATTGTCCAATCAACCCCTCGCCTTTCTTAATTCGTTCTCTGTTTTTACTCGGTATATAGCTGTAACCTCCCGTAACAGTCAATTCTTCTCCATCTACAACATACAAAACTCCGGCACTGCTGTTGGTATATTGGCATAAAAATTCGATTACATCTTTAGATAATTTCTGAATTGTTTTTTCGCCAAGCATTTTATCATTCAAAGTTGCAACACCCGACTGAAGCCATTCTTTTTGAGATAGTAATTCGAAAGAATCCTTTAATGAATCTTTCATATTATGAATTGATGTTCCTAAAGCTCCTAAAGTGTCGGCTTTTCTATCATCTATCTGAACATCATAATTTCCTTTAGAAATTTGTGTGGCAATACCGCTTATTACTTTCAGCCTTTCAGCAGTTTCTTTATCTTTTTTCTCCAGCTCGCGCTGCAACAACGATCTTTCGTTATAATCTTTTAGGATTCTGATCATAAAAACAATCGAAATAAGAAAAGCAATAAAAAAGGCAATAACAATTAAAATCAAACTGTAGTTTCCGTAGCGTTCTGAATTTGAATTGCGTTCGTCTAAAAGTTTCTGTTCTGTATTTTCTACTTTCCTGATGATTGCTCTCATCTCATTCATCATGTTTCTGCCTTCATTCAAATCAAAAATCAGCGTTTCTTTGCTTAAACGCTTTTTTACAATCTGATTGTTTAAATATTTAAAGAAACCTGAACGTTTATTGCGTAATTCTTCTAGTAATTTTCTCTGCGCGGGATTGTCAACTGTAAGCTCATCCAATTTTTCGAAATAACTGTTTGACTTGGCTTCAGCTTCATTAAATCGGTCCACAAACTGTTCGTCTCCTGTAAGCAGATAGCCTCTCATGCTTGTCTGCGCTTCTGTAATAATTGCAGAACCTTCATTTAAGTTGTAGATTACATCCTGAGTATGATTGACCCAAAAGTTACTCTCTAACAAGCTTTTGATGCTAATGAAAGAAGCAACAGAACTAACCGTAAGTACAAGAAGGGAAACTAGCGAACTGATTAATAAGTTTCTTTTAAAATTACCATTCATATATTTCTAAATTATTTTTATTCGTATTTTAAGGGAAGTACAATGATAAAACTTGCGCCTTCTCCAAATTTGCTTTTTGCCGTGATCAATCCGTTGTGTTTTTCTATTATTTTTTTAGCAATTGCCAAACCAATTCCGGTTCCTTCGTAGGTTTGGCGGTCATTTAAGCTTTGGAAAATAATAAAAATTCGATCGAGATAAATTTCATCAAAACCAATTCCGTTGTCTTTTACTGTAATTCTGCAAAATTTCCCTTCGGGAGAAGTCGGACTATCAATTGATTTTTCTAAAATGGTTTCTGAAGTAATTTCGATTACCGGTTTTTCTTCATTTCCAGAAAATTTTAAAGCATTCCCTATCAGATTTTGAAAAACCTGTCGCATCTGACTGGGAATGCTATCAACTGTTGGAAGTTCGTTGGTTTTTATAATTGCATTTTTACGTTCTATTAGATAATCAAAATCTCCTAGCACTTCCTGCAAAACCACATTTAAATCTGTTTTTTCAGGTTTAACCTGTGCCGAAAGTCTAGAATAAGCCAAAAGATCGGTGATCAAAGTCTGCATTCTTTCTGCCGATTTTATGGTTCGGTCAACATAATCTAAAGCCTTGTCATCTGCTTTTAAGTAAAGGTCTTTTATAATTTTGATAAAGATTTGAATTTTTCTAATTGGCTCATTCAAATCGTGGGAAACAACCCAAGAAAACTGCTGCAATTCATGATTTCGAAGTTCCAATTCTTCATTTTTCTGAACCAGTTCTTTTGTTCTTTCTGCAATTTTGATTTCTAGATTGTCCTGTGCTTCTTTTCGAATTTTAATTTCTTTAGAAAGCAGATCTTTTATCGCTTTAAGTTCGTTTTGCTGTTCGTAAATTTTAATAAAGGTTTTTACTTTTAGAATCAGCAAATCGCTATCTACGGGTTTTGTAATGTATTCAACAGCTCCAGTTTCATATCCTTTAAAAATGTATTTTTTTTCTGTATTGATAGCTGAAAGAAAAATAACTGGAATATCTTTTGTGCGTTGATTTCCTGAAAGGATTTTAACCACTTCAAAGCCGTCAAGTCCAGGCATCTGAACATCCATAATAATCAGGCAATAATCTGTTTTTAGGATTTTTTTGAGAGCTTCTTCTCCAGACTCGGCACTATCAACATCGATATTATGCAGCTCTAATGTCTTTTGCAGAGCGATAATATTTGCCCTTATATCGTCTACAATTAATACCATGTCGAAAAGCTAAATCGGTTGTAAATCAAAACACTTAATTTTAAAATGAAATATAAAAATTTTCTTATTTTTTAAATAAATTGCAAATAAGCTGCTAAAAAATGATGCGGAAATTCTCAAATGTATAAAAAATTTAACGGGCAGGTTTTTTATTTAAATAGAAAATAGTTACAAAATTCCCATCTTTTACCTTCATTTTGTATCTATCGTATGATTGCTAACTTATTAGAAATTTCTTATTATTTTGACTTTTTAACTATTCGAAGTATTTTCATACAATATCTTTCTTTTTGATTTTTTTGAGGCAAACAAAATATCTTTTAGGATAAGCAAAATTGCTGGTATCGTCTAATTTTAAATGACATTAAAAGCTTAAAAAAGTAGATCATGAAAAAGAAACAGACATTTCCTGAGCAAAAACAAAATCTTCCTGGCAATGAGCACATGATGAATCCGGAGCCTGAGATTATACGAGAAAATTATGTTGGCAGCGGTAAATTACTAGGAAAAACAGCTTTTATTACAGGCGGTGACAGCGGTATTGGCCGAAGTGTTGCGGTACATTTTGCGAGAGAAGGAGCTAACATTGCAATTGTTTATTTGAAAGAAGATAAAGATGCACTCGAAACAAAAGCTATGATCGAGAAAGAAGGCCAGCAATGTCTTTTAATAAGCGGTGATCTTAAAGATGAAAAATTTTGCAAGAACGCAATTAAAAAATGTCATACCACTTTTAAGAGCCTTAATATCATTGTAAATAATGCTGCGACTCAATTTCCACAAAATGAGTTCGAAAAAATAACCCTTACCCAGCTTCATAAAACTTTTGAAACCAATATTTATCCTTTCTTTTATATTACGAAAGCTGCACTTGCTTTCTTAAAAGAAGGCGATACTATTATCAACACCACTTCTGTAACGGCTTTCCGAGGAAGCGAACACTTAGCAGATTATGCCAGTACAAAAGGCGCTATTGTAAGTTTTACTCGGTCGCTTTCGACGATGTTGGCAAAAAAGAAAATTCGTGTAAACGGTGTTGCTCCAGGACCAATCTGGACGCCTTTGATCGTAGCCAGTTTTGATAAATTATCTGATTTCGGAAAAGATAATCCAATGGAAAGAGCGGGACAGCCCTCTGAAGTTGCGCCTGCGTATGTATTTTTGGCGTGTGAAGACAGTAGTTATATTACTGGGCAATTTATTCATGTTAATGGCGGCGAATTGGTAGGTTAAAAAAGTTTCTAAGGTGCTGAGATGCTAAGATTCTAAGTTTTTTCTTTTTGCAATCTACTTAATGAGATAAACAACGAATACCTTAGAACCCTTAGCATCTTAGAAGCTCAGAACCTTAAAAAATAAAAAAATGAATTTTATTGATGCAATAGGACTTTTTGCGGGAGCATGTGTGACAATATCTACGATTCCGCAAATTCTGAAGGTTTGGAAAACAAAAAAGGTGAAACAGATTTCGCTTAAAATGTTTGGGACACTTACTTTCGGAATTGCTGTATGGGTAGTTTATGGCATTTTAAAAAATGATCTGCCTATTATTATCACAAACAGTATTTCGTTGATTTTAAATCTTACTATGGTTTATTTTATTCTATATTTTGAAAAAGAATAGAAAGAAAAAAAACAGCTCGATCGAAGCTGTTTTTTTTGAAAAGTGAAGGATATAATAATGCTTACTAGCTAGCTAATTTTTGGTTGTAAGGTTCTAATTCTAAGTATTTTTCTTTTAGAATTCTTGATTGTAAATTTCTTTTAAAAGACAGCATTGGCGTTACAATATGTCCGAAATTGATTTCTGAGAGTTTTTTAACTTCATTCATCCTTTTAGCAGCAAAATTCAAAATGGGTTCAAACGGAGTCAAATAATTGTAACTATGCTGCGCTATCTCCAACTCTAAAATTTCACGTAAAATGTTTTTCATTAGCAAATAACGAACTCTTCCCTGCTTTGGTAATGCTTTAATTTCTTGAAACTTCTCTCCTATTTTTGGATTCTCGGCTCCGATGTATAAATAATTTCCAGATTCGTTGGTAAATCTTTTTTTAACCTCAAAAGCAAAATCAGCATTTTCTATGGCATTCAGATTTGTTGGTATTGCGATCAATGAAAACTGAATCTGTTTATGGCTTTCAAAATACAAAACGCTATTAATTGCAGAAGAATTACTCATAATACCCGATTGCTGCTCTTTTAAGCCTTTAAGAGTGCCATTTGCTCCAAAACGGTGCAATACGTTTCCTTTTCCGCAATAAGCAAAGAAAACAGGCGCTAATGAATTAGATTCGATACTTAAATTAACATCCTGATTGAAAGTCAAATCGAAATTGAGATATGACATTTCTTTTTCAAAACGTACTCCAGAAATACTTCCTGTTGCCCATTTTGACTTAATTGTTAATCTATATTCGTTAGCGTTGCTCAATAAGTGTCCGCCAAAATTCTCTTTTAGATTATTAAAAACAGCATCAAAGCTTCCAGTATTTAAGTAAAGTTTTTTCATAATATAATACGGTTTGGTTATAAAGTGGCCAGTAATTATTTTACGTATAAAAACTAACCTTGGTTTTTACTTCATTTCTATAATCCAAATTTCGTTTATATTGTAAGTCAAACCTTTATAGAATTTTAGGGAGATATTTCATAATTATTATTTTCTAAGGTTCTGAGCTTCTAAGATGCTAAGACTCTAAGTCTCCTAGCACAAAAAAACTTAGTCCCTTAGAACCTTAGCATCTTAGCAACTCAAAAAAAAAAAAAGCTGCCTCAAATAAATTTGAAACAACTGCTCATCAGCAAAATAAAAATACCAATCTATTTTTATTTTTTTAAGTCAATTCGTTTATGTCTGCATTTTTAGAATAATTGGCTTTCGGAATATCTTTAAAAAATTCGGCTTCTTCCAAATCGGCCATTGGACCATATCCTAATAAATGTGTTCCTTTCCTTTTATCTTTTGTTTCGATAACATACAAAATCGACATATCATCAGGATCACTCATTCCTTCATATCGATGATGTGCTACAATAAATATATCTTCAGGATTATAGATTTCTTTAGTTTCCGTATCTACTAAACGATCATTTTCGAATATATAATTTGCAGTGTATCCCTCTTCTTGATACCTTTTGATATTATCGGTTTCATGTTTTGAATCTTCTCGTTTCATATCTTTTCAGTTTATCTGTTTATCAAATTTCTGTATAGAAACGAGATAAAATTAACTCAATTGATTTTAATGTTGCCTCATTCAAAAATTGGTTTTAAATGAGTAAAAACTATTTTTTTTGGCAAATAGAGAAGAAATGGGGACAACTTAACTGTGCTAAAGATTGGAGCAAAACGGCTGTTTGTTCAATAGAATTATGGATACAGAGTTTGCACACTATTTAAGCTTACAAAAAAACTGAAGTTTTCTAGCGTTTAAATACTGAACATACATGAAAAGATTCAGTCTTTACTATTTATATTCTAGATTTATCAGAAATTAGTATTTAAATACAAAATTAGATTGGGTCGGAATAAACTTTTCCCAATCAATCTTCATTGCATGTTCTATTGCTTTTATAATATCACTCATTAAAACAGGTTTGGTAATAAAGCAATTAGCTCCCAGTTTAAGACATTTCTCAATATTGCCTGGTTCGCTCGAAGTGGAATAAATGACTACTGGAATATCTTTTTTATCATCAGAATTTTTAAGTTCTTCTAAAACATCAAATCCATTTTTTCCCGGCATATTTAGATCCAAGAAAATCACGGATGGAATAACAGATGAATCAGAAATGGCATTTAAAAAATTCTGACTCCCAGAATACGTTTGAAGTTTGATATTGTGTGGTATAGATTCTACGGCATCAGCAAAAATACATAAATCGTCTTCGTCGTCATCGGTATAGAATATGGTGAAATCTGTCATTGTATTTTTGGCTTAGAATTTTAATATTCCCAAATATAATGCAATTTTATGTAACAAGCAGAAAGTTAGAATCAATTTCTTACAAACTAAATTGAAATATCACAATTTATAAGTTTAATTATATAATCTGTAAAAGGCTAAAAAGCACCAACTTTACTTTTACTATTTGTTTATCAAATAATTAATATAAAAAGAACTTAAAATATAACGTTATGGGCGATCATAAAGACCTTACAGATGAATTTGCAGTAGACAAAATAAAAGATCTGGCTGCACATATTAAAACGTGTATGTTTTGTACATATAACGAATACAGAATACAATCTCGACCTATGTCTGTTCAGAAAATTGATGATTTAGGAAACCTTTGGTTTTTATCAGATAGAAACAGTGGTCAGAATGCAGAAATTACCTTAAATCCAATGGTTGAAATTTTCTTTGCAGAACCGCATGACAAATTCTTAACGCTTCATGGCACAGCGAGCATTTCATACGATCGAGAAACTATCGAAAAATTATGGGATCCTGCAGTAAAAATCTGGATGCCAGGAGGCGTAGATGACCCAAACCTGAGTGTCATAAAATTTGTTCCTGAAGATGGTTATTATTGGAATAACAAAAACGGAAAAATGGTTGCCATTGCAAAAATGACAGCTGCATTTATTACTGGAAAAACTATGGATGACGGAATTGAAGGAAGTCTGAAATTGTAGTTTTTTCTAATTGAAAGCTTTTTTAACCGCAAAGAATGCAAAGAAATTTATCTTTTGTTCTTTGTGGTTATTTTTTTGTCATTAATACGATGATAAAATTCCCCCTGCACTACGAGACGGGTTATATGATTTCAAATTAAAACTTCACTATAAACATCTGTTAATTATAGAATTACACTTTGAAATATTATAATATATTCCATCAGTTTCATGCTAGCTTTGTATATATAACTATAAAAAACAGCTATCATGAATACTATAGATAAAAACAACAGTGCAAATAAGGATTTTAGAGAACATTTCTCAGATGACCGAAATCTGGCTGAAGATCTAAAAAACGATATCAAAAAACCCGACACTGATAATCGTGAAATTGCAGAACGAGGTTATACAGTAAGAAATGGTTATAATCCGAACCGACCTAATCCAGATCAAGAAGATTTTGCTGATGATGATTTGGACGATTTAAATGACGATTTTCATAAGGACAGAGATTTAGAAGATAACAGCGATGATATTTATGAAGTCGAATTGGAAGATGAGTTCGAAGAAAACGACGAATTTGACAATCCTTCAGATCTCATTGAAGATGAATATGATTTTAATGAAACTGAAGACGTTTTGGAAGATCTTGACGAAGACGATGATGAGTACGATGAAGATGAGTACATAGAAGAAGATATTGACGACGATGATACCGATTACATCGAAGATGATGTACAGGACGACGACGACGATGAAGAATAATCGGAAAATGATCAACGCTGATTGTAATATTTCTTGTTCTTAGAAAATAAAAAACCGTCTCATTGAATAACGAGACGGTTTTTTTGAGTTTAAAATTTAACACTAATCTCCAATAATTTCCAATACTGGAATATCGTCCATACGCGCCAAACGCTCGATCAATCCTGATCTTGCTTCATTGAGCTCTTGTTCGGCTTTTCCTAATTCTTTGTACCATTTTTCTTTACCGACTGGCGATGACTCTAATTTTCTGATAATTTCATAAATCTCGCCCTCCGCTTCCATTACTTTCAGTCTTTTGTAATACGTCAGGCTTTCGGTCATGTGTGCAAGCGCAATCATAGCCGTCAAAAACGGATGGTTATTGGTAACATTTACATCTTTTACTCTTCCATGCTCCAATTCTACTTTTAATGCAAAAGCAAATTCTTCCATATTAAAAGCTTCGTGTTTGCTCTTTGGATCTAAATAGGCTTTTATCGCATGCACATTGTTCATGGTCGAAAGATCTACATCTCTATGTTTTGTATCGTTCAAATCCTTAAAAACTACATTGGCAATAGCTCTTGCTTCGGCAATTGTGGGATCGTTTTTAGGATTTTCAAAATCACGTACCGACCAGTCCCAATTTTTTGCATGAACAGGCTTTATATATTTTTCACAAAAATCTGTGACGTCATTTTTCAGACTTACCATTTCATCTTCTCTTTTAATATAAACGTCCTGATAAGCACCGCTTTTTGTTCCCATGACTTGCTTTTTTTAATGAAACCACAAACGACACATCTAGTAAATGAGATATGTCGTTTTTGATTTGTTTGTATTTACTGATACTTCTTCTATACTCTTGTGGATCTTCCAGTTATTAAAGAAATAACGAAAAGAACTAAAAATATAAAGAATAAAATTTTAGCTATACTAGCGGCTCCAGCGGCAATTCCACCGAAACCAAATATTCCCGCCACTATGGCTAGAATAATAAAAGTGACTGTCCAACGTAACATAATAATAGTTTTTTAGTTAATAATGATTTTGTTTGCATTTCAAACTTTTAAGCTTTTTGAGAGATGCCCTAACTCTTTTATGAACAAGGCGTTTCTAAATTGATTTCATAATTCTGAATCAATTCAGAAAATGCTATTTCTGATTTTGTAAAATATTTTCGGGTGCTTCGACTTTTCTTCGCCATATCAAAATATTTCTGAATCGAGCCGTCTTCATAAGTCGAAATTAAAAGCGGATGAACGTAATAATCTTTGCATACTTTTCTAGTATTTCCGAGCGCTTCGGCTGTCAGATCAAAAGCTGTTATAATATTCTGTTTGCTTTCCTTTTCGTCTGAAGTTATTCCGAACTCCATTAAACTTTCGAAAAAAATAATCGAGGCTGCCCAAGTTCTAAAATCTTTTGCACTAAAATCTTCTCCCGAAATAGTATGCAGATACTCGTTTACCATATGGCTGTCGAGCACTTTCTTTTCGCCATTTTTATCGTAATATTTAAAGACTTCCCAACCTGGAATTTCTTCGCAACGACTTACCAGTTTGATCAATTGTTTATTTCGAGTCGTAATGGTATGCTGTTTTCCCTTTTTTCCAATAAATTCAAATCGTAGCGAATTCTTATTGATATTAATATGGCGTTTTCTTAAAGTCGAAAGTCCGTATGATTTGTTGTCTTGGGCATATTTCTCGTTTCCAATCCGAATATGTGTTTCTTCCATTAACCGAATTACCAAAGCGGTTACCTTTTCTTTAGACCATTCTTTTTGTTCCAAATCAAGATCAACTTGTTTTCTAATAGCGGGAAGTTTAGCTCCAAATTCTGCTATTTTATAAAACTTGGTTTGGTTCCTAATCAAATTCCATCTCGGATGATAACGATATTGTTTCCTATTTTTAAGATCGGTTCCTACTGCTTGTAAATGACCATTTGTAATATCTGTGATACGAACATTTTCCCAAGCTGGCGGAAGCACCAAACTATTAATGCGCTTAATTTCGCGCTTACTTTTTACATCTTTTCCGTTCTTTTTATAAACGAAATTCTCTCCCTCACGGCAACGTACAATTGTCAATTGATGATCATTAATGTATTCTAAGTCTAGTTTTTCGATTACTAGATGTGGCGCTTTAATAAGCTGATTCATTAAAATTTCTTTTCTGGCCGCATTCATGACATTTAATTTTTTATCGCATAATAGCCCTATCTAAAACTTTAGTTATTTCTTAAAGACTCAATTAAACCTCTTTTATTCATATAAGATCTTCCTTTTATGCCTACTTTACTGGCTTGTTTAAGAAGTTCTTCTTTTGTCCATTCTTCATAAGGCTTTGCTTTACCGCCTTTCACTCCCGCATCTGGAGTATTGGCAATACGAGCCGATTTTTCTTTGCTGTATCCTTTTTTCACCAATGCTTCATATTGCTTTTCATTTTTAATTCTTGGATCTGGCATGACTTTAAATTTTAAAAGAGTTAAATTCTAAAAATTCTCATAAGTCAAAGTTCTTTAAAAAGTAAGGCGTTTCTGTTATAAAATTTTGGTTCGAAATTTCATCATTGTAGCGTGGGAATTGTGAAAGCGGAAATGTAAATTTTTCTTTTTTGTGAAATCTAAAATGTTAGATGTAAAAAAAATCCCAACTCTTTTGGAGTTGGGACTTCGTTATTTTATTTGATTAATCACATTTAATCTTTTTGTAATCCTGTATTTTTTCGTCATATTCCATGCAGGTCTTTTTTAATAAAACCATTTTATTATTTTCGACTTTATATTCAGTTCTTTCTACGCTCCTGCCTGCGCAGCATTGATTATGCTCGTAGATTCTTTTGTTTTTGCTGTCAAATTCTAAAGAAGTTCCGCTAAAACCGCTCATAAAATATTTCCCTGTTTTTGGATTGTAAAGAAAATATATTCTTGAAGTATTCGGTCCGGCATAACTAGATTCAAAAACAGAAAACTCTTCAAATCCGTCAAAATTATAGTCTCCGACATTTATATTAAACAATCCCCAAAGCTGACATTCAACCTCAACTTTCTGAATTAATTTATCAGTCTTTTTTTCAATGATTTTTATTCCAGCAACCGTAGAAGAACCTTTTTCTTTCGAAATAACCAATTTAAAATACCTGTCTTTTAGAGAAAATGGCTGTAAAATTTCTCTTTCTGTCCATTCTTCATTATTACTGCGATTCAAATCAAACTCTTTTATCAAACTGATTTTAAGTTCTTTTCCTGAATTTAGGTCTTTCCAAATTCCGTTTAATTGATCGCTTTCTGGATTATATTTTTCAAAACTCAATTTTGCTGTTTCTTTTCCACTTTTATCTTTTTCCGTAAATACTAAAGTCTTTCCTGCAAGCTTGGCATTTAAAACAATCGGAGTATCAAAATTAGAATAAGCATAAATAGCCGTTCCTTGTCCGTCTGAATAAATATCGCTCACAAATTCAATCGGATATTTATCAATGAAACCTTTATAACTGATTTGTGCTGATAGAAAAGCTGTCGCTAGAAGAAATAGGAATGTAATTTTTTGTTTCATGAATAATCTTTCTGATCAAAAGTTTTAAATTAAAATCGCTTGACAAATCATTTAAGTGATCCGTCATCATTAATAAATTGAAATGAATAAGTATTATCTAAAATTTTACCTCCCATCCTAATAAATGTTCCAAATTGTCCTCTCCAATCTTCCAAATCATTCTCTTTGGCTGTATCCCAACAAATTATTCCAAATAAATTACTATCATTTAATTTATCTTTTATTACAACTCCAAATTCATTATCCAAAGAAACTTTCATACCATAAATAAAATCTTTTTCCATTTCAATTGATTTTAGGCTAATATAAAAATTTACATCTTAATCCTATAACAATCTCTAAAAATCCTGTAAGCCATTTCTTTAAGTTCTCAATAATTTTACATTATAACATTTAAATTATTAAAATCATGAAAAAGTTATTATTAGCCGGAAAAGCCATTTTAGGAGCAGGACTTATCATTATATTCCTTCAATCTTGTAAAAACGAAACCAAACAAGAAGATCCAAAAGAAGTTGCTGAAGATGCAAACGAAGCAAAATTTGATTCTATTGACAGTAAAGAAGATGATTCTGAATTTTTAGTAGATCAAGCCGAAATTAATTTAGCGGAAATCGAAATTGGTAAACTGGCGCAAACTAAAAGTACCAACCCTGAAGTGAAAAAATTTGGTAAAATGCTTGTTGATGAGCACACTAAATCGGCTTCTGAAGTAAGTGCTTTAGCAAAAGCGAAAAACTTTACTCTTCCAACCTCTTTAACTGAAGAAGGTCAAGAAGAATACAACAAATTAAACGAAAAATCGGGTATTGATTTTGATAAAAAATTCGCTGACATGATGATTGACGGTCACGAAAAAGCGATCAAAAAACTAGATAAAGCCGCAAAAGATGCTAACGATCAAGAAGTAAGAACTTGGGCTTCTACCAATATTGCAGGTTTAACAGCGCATTTGGAACACGCTAAATTGCTGAAACAAAACCTAGATAAAAAGTAAATGAATTAAGACGCTAAGATTCTAAGGTTCTGAGATTCTAAGTATAAAGTATCTAAGAACCTCAAATCTTTGCTAAAAATCCCCTCAAGAGTTGAATTGCTTGAGGGGGTTTCTTTTTTAAAGATGCTAAGATACTAAGTTGCTAAGTTTCTAAGATTTTCTCTTTGCAGCTTTTCAACTTAGTAACTTAGCATCTCAGAAACTTAGAGACTTATTTACCAGCTATCTTCTGCAGATGCTCTGGATATCTTGAACCTTCAATTGTGATTTTTGAAGCTGCGCTTTCGATTTCTGCAAGATCTTGTGCCGAAAGCACTAAATCTACTGCGCCAAGATTTTCTTCTAAGCGATGTAGCTTTGTTGTTCCAGGAATTGGTGCAATCCACGGTTTTTGCGCTAAAATCCAAGAAAGGGCAATTTGAGCATTTGTCGCTCCTTTTTCAGCAGCAATTTTAGAAAGCAATTCAACTAAAGCTTGGTTCACTTTTCTGGCTTCTGGCGTAAAACGAGGCAGTGTGTTTCTAAAATCGGTGCTGTCAAACTGTGTCTTTTCATCAATTTTAGCGGTTAAAAAACCTCTCCCTAACGGGCTAAAAGGCACGAAACCAATTCCTAATTCTTCTAATACTGGAAAAATTTCTTCTTCTGGTGTTCGCCACCAAAGTGAATATTCGCTTTGCAGTGCCGTTACAGGTTGAACCGCGTGCGCACGACGAATACTTTCTACTCCAGCTTCAGAGAGTCCAAAGTGTTTTACTTTTCCTTCCTGAATTAAATCTTTTATAGTTCCTGCAACATCTTCCATAGGCACATTCGGATCAACACGATGCTGATAGTACAAGTCGATTACATCGGTATTTAATCTTTTTAACGAACCTTCAATGCTTTTTCTAATCCATTCTGGACGACTGTCTAATCCTTTTTTAGAATCACCTTCCAAAAATCCGAATTTCGTTGCAATTACTACTTTATCGCGAAAAGGCGATAATGCCTCTCCTAATAACTCTTCGTTCAAAAATGGTCCGTAACATTCAGCTGTATCAAAAAAAGTAATTCCTTTTTCATAAGCAGAACGAAGCAGACTTATCATTTCCTTTTTATCATGAGCTGGACCATATCCAAAACTCATTCCCATGCAGCCAAGTCCCAACGCTGAGACTTCAAGACCGCTATTTCCTAGTTTACGTGTATGCATGTTTTTAAAGTTTCTAAGTTGCTGAGATACTAAGGTTCTAAGTTTTTTTTACTTTGAGCTGAATCCCAGCGTCTTGGATTATTAATTTCTAAAATAGCCAAGATTCTAGACACAAAAGAAAAACTTAGCATCTCAGAATCTTAGCAACTTAGCATCTTATTTAAGAGACGCCATATCAATCACAAAACGATATTTGATATCGCCTTTTAATAATCTTTCGTAGGCATTGTTTACATCATTTACACCAATGATTTCGATATCTGCTGTAATGTTGTGTTCTGCACAGAAATCAAGCATTTCTTGAGTTTCTGCAATTCCTCCTATAGCTGAACCAGCGAAGCTTCTTCTTCCTAAAATAAGACTGAAAGAAGTTACAGGAAGCGGATCCATTGGCGCGCCAACTAGCGTTAAAGTTCCGTCTACTTTTAATAAATTTAAGTAAGAATCGATACTGTGTTCTGCTGAAACGCAATCTAAAATAAAGTTCAAGCTTTTAGCATGTTTTGCCATTTGTTCAGGATCTGTAGACAAAACCACTTCGTCAGCTCCAAGTTCTTTTGCAGCGTCAAATTTTGACGGAGATGTCGTAAAAACAACAACATGAGCGCCCATAGCTTTTGCTAATTTGATTCCCATATGTCCTAAACCACCAATCCCGACAATACCAACTTTTTGACCAGGTCCAACTTTCCAATGTTTTAACGGAGAATAAGTTGTAATTCCTGCACATAATAACGGCGCAACTCCAGCAAGATCCAATTTATCTGAAATGTGCAATACATAGTTTTCATCAACAACAATACTTTGAGAATATCCTCCAAAAGTATGTCCGCCTAAATGTTTGTCTGGTGAATTGAATGTTAGAATACTTCCTTCATCACAATATTGCTCTAAATCATTTTTGCAATGATCACATTCTCTACAAGAATCAACCATACAGCCTACTCCTGCTAATTGACCAACTTTAAAGTTTTTTACGTGATCGCCAACTTTTACCACTCTACCTACAATTTCGTGTCCAGGAACGATTGGATACATTGTTCCGTGCCACTCATTTCTAGCTGAGTGCAAATCGGAATGGCAGATTCCGCAATATAAAATTTCGATTTCTACGTCATGCGCTTGTACAGCTCTTCTTTGTATATCTAAAGTTTTTAATGGTGCTTCGGCAGCTTCTGTACCAAAGGCTTTAATGTTTTTTGTTTCCATAATTTTATTGTTGTTTTTAGTTTTTTTGTTTCAAGTTATAGACCGTTGAAAAATTGCAATAGAGATTCGGCTGACTTGTACTGATTTACAATTAGTTATATAAATTTCGATTATTTTCATCTAATCAAAAAATATAATCTGTTATAAATCAGTAAAATCTGCGTAAAAAAAAACTTAGAATCTCAGTCCCGATAGCTATCGGGATAGAACCTTAGCATCTTTCAAAAGAATAATATTCTTCATCGGTAACGCTATTCAGCCAAGTTCCATGACCTTTATCTACCTCAGTAAAAATGGTAATATGAGAGTATTTCGTTTTTGGCGTTGCTCCGTACCAGTGCTCTATTCCAGGTAAAACTGTGATTACTTTTCCTTTTTCGATAAGATTAATTTGTCCGCCTCTTTCTTGGTAATACCCAACTCCATTCGTTACAATAATCAATTGCAGACTTGCATTAATACGCCAATTGCTTCTTGCTCCAGGCTCAAAAGAAACATCTTTTATAACGGTGTTTTCTGGGTGAATTTCGCTTGTCTGCTTCTTATATGACACTTCGCCTGTCATATAAGTATTTGGAATTTTACCTTCTTCGGTTACGGCAGTGAATTGTGTCGACATAATTTCGATTTTTTAGGTTAATAATTAATTTTAAAAATTCTTATAAGCTTATTTGAATGAAATAATCAGCACATCGAATCTCTTATAGAAGGAGATTGTTGATTTTAATTAATACTTTAAAAATTTTATATTTTTTCTATTATCAAAATTTAAAACTAAATGCAAAGCGGAGCATGCTTTTGTGAAGTGTTATTTAGTCATTAAAAAAACTGATACAAAGATTCGTTGTTTATTTCAGGGCAAATGTAGTGCAATACTACAATGCGGAAATAACAATATTCAAACAAAAAATTAAGAAATTGAAACAATTTACATTCGAAGTGATTTCGGAACCGTTCCAGTAAGTCTTTTAAAATAATTATTGAAGTAACTCGGATATTCAAATCCAAGCGAATAACCAATATCAGAAATACTCCAGTCTGTATGCTGCAGTAAAGCTTTTGCTTCGTTAACCACTCTCTCTGTAATGTGTGCCGTAGTTGGTTTTCCGGTAACTTCTTTTACAGAGCGATTTAAGTGATTCACATGCACAGAAAGACTTTGCGCGTAATCTTGAGGTGTTTTTAAAACCAACGGCTGATCTTTGGTCTCTATTGGAAATTGTCTTTCCAGTAATTCTAAAAATAAAGACGTAATTCTCGAAGAAGCATTTTTATGTTTAAAGAAACTCTCTGAAGGCTGCATTTTCATTGATTCATGAATAATCAAGTTGACGTAGCTGCGCATCAAATCGTCTTTGAATGCATAATCAGTTTCGTATTCTTCAATCATTTTTTGGAATAACGAATCAATAAACACCTTTTGTTCAGGCGTTAAAGTAAAGATTGGAGTTCCTCCTATTTTAAACAAAGGCGATTCCTGAAGGGTTTCTGATCGGTCTTTAGTTTTAAAAAATTCTTCGGTAAAAACACAAGCATAGCCTTCAAATTTCTCAGAGACCGTTTCCCAAGAATACGGAATAATCGGATTCCCAAAAAACAGAATCGTTCCGTCGGTTTCTATTCCGCGGTCAGCATATTGTATAATGCTTTTACTGGTGTTGATGCAGATTTTATAAAAATCTCTTCGGCTATAAACGGGAACTTTACTATAGTCTCCATTTATAGGATACACTTTAAATCCCTTCATTTTTAAATCTGAAGTAAAATCGCAATTCTGAGTTTCTGTCTGATTATTCATTTTGCAAAGTTATGAAAATCAAACATTATTCTTTTGTTATTTTTTTGTTTCAGGTTTAAAGTTTCAGGTTTGTTAATTTAACCGCAGAGTTCGCGAAGAATTACGCAATCCCGATAGCTATCAGGAGCAAAGGTTTTTATTTTGAGAGAAACAAATGCTCGCAAAGTCGCTAAGACGCAAAACTCTTTTTGAATTGCCTCCAGCTTTAGCTGGAGGTTTAAAAGAAACAAGCATAGAAAAGGCTTTAGCCAAACCAAGAACTGTTTGGCTAAAGCCCTGATAACATTCCAATCATTTCACATCCAGCTAAAGCTGGACGCAATTCATTTATAACTATTTTAAAAAGAGACTTTGTGTCTTAGCGACTTTGCGTGCATATTTCTCACAGTTGCCTAACTTGAAACCTGAAACTTAAAACTATTTTACAACTAAAGTTCCTGTGCGCAACCCTTTCGCAGAAGCAGACAAAACTACCTCTTTTGCATTTTCATCTTTCTGAATGATTATTTGTGCATAACCATTAAAAAGCTTTCTTTTCCAAGGCTCTGCAGGCGTGATAACTTGAATGATTCCAGGATCGGCATTCATAACATCCCAATCTTTTATTTTTTGCAAAGGTGTAGCCACAATGTGAATTGTATTTTTTCCTTCTTTCAAAATAGATGCATTCAAAACATATTTTTGAGAATCTTCTTTACTTGATTCTACTTTCTTTCCATTTATAAAAACCACGGTTTCAACTCCTATTTTTTTATAAAAGAAGCTCACCGTGTTAGAAGCCGAATTCCTTTTTAAATCAAATTCTCCTTTATAAATATATGAAGGCGCTTGATTTTTATAATCACGGTCTTTAAATGCATCTGTCCATTCATTTTCTGCATAATTGAGCAATTGTTGAGGCAGAGATACATTTGTTCCTCTTTGCTCTTTAAAATTACTTATAGCAACAAGTGCTATGTCATCAATAAATTGATCGCTTTCTAACGAAGTTGGATCTCCATTGCCAACTCCTAAAATTTTTCCTCCTTGTATTGAAAAGGTAATTTCTTCATTTGCCGTTGGAACGTGTAAACCATTTTTATCAGTAGTTTCAACCGTTACAACAGAAACATTCCCTTTTAAAACATTTTCTTTATCTAATGACAATTTGATGTTTTCAGGCTTTCCAGTTGTTTTTTGAATATCAGAAAGTACTTTTTTACCGTTTTTATATCCAACAGCTTCTAGAGTTCCAGCAGCATAATTTACTTTCCATTCTAAATGACCGTTTTGCTCCATTTTCTTTTTTCCTAAACTCTTTCTGTTGAGAAAAAGCTCCACTTCATCACAATTCGAATACGCCCAAACAGCTATTTCTTTTCCTTCCATTCCGTTCCAATTCCAATGTGGTAATAGATGCAGAACAGGTTCTTTCCCCCACCAAGATTTTAAATAAAAAACATTGTCTTTCGGGAAACCGCAAACATCCATCATTCCGAAATAAGAAGTTACAGACGGCCAGCCATACGGCGTAGGCTCGCCGCGATAATCAAAACCTGTCCAGATAAACATTCCTGCTAAATAAGGACGTTCAGCATAAAATTTCCAACCTTCTTCTATGCTATAAAAAGTTGGACGAGGCTTTTTATCGTAAGCGCTTTGATAATGCTTAGCATCATCTGCAAAATAAATGCCTCGCGTCGCAAAAGTTGAACCTTCCTCAGTTCCCATTCCTGGCTGTTGTTTAAACTGATTTCTATGCGCGTCTATATCTCCATTTCCAAGATAATTATACCCCATAATCTCAACTACAGAAGAAATCCCACTTTTAAATCCGCTGCTGATTCCTACTGTTACAGGTCTTGTCGGATCAATGCTCTTGCTAAAATCCTGCATGATATTGGTAATTCTTTCACCCGTAATTCCACCTTCAATCTGCCATTCTTCATTTCCAACCGACCAACAGAAAATACTTGGATGATTACGATCACGCTCCATCATTCGTTTTAAATCATTTAAATGATAGTCATTAATTCCCATTAAACGAGTTTCGTCAATAACCAACATTCCCAATTCGTCACAAGCTTTCAATAATTCAGGAGTCGGCGGATGGTGCGAACAGCGATACGCATTCGACCCCATTTCTTTCAGTTTTTTAATTCTGTAATATTGAATTTCATCTGGAAGCGCCGTTCCAATTCCTGCATGATCTTGATGATTGTTGGTTCCTTTTAGTTTTACATGTTTTCCGTTAAGGAAAAAACCATTTTCTGAATCAAATTTTATAGTTCTAATTCCAAATGAAGTTTTATAACTGTCAATTACTTTTCCTTCACTTTTTATTTCTGTGATTAATTGATATAAATTAGGAGAATCAATATCCCACAAAAGCGGATTAGTGACATTTAATTTTGAAGCATAACTATTTGTTTTATAGAATTCTGGAGCAGAAACATTTTCAGAAACAGTTGTAATCTGTTTTCCTGAAGCATCCAAAATAGTCTGGCTTATTTCAACATTTCCTTTAAAATGTCCTTTATTTTCCAATTTTACTTCTGCGGTAACTACAGCATTATTACTTTCGATTATAGAAGTTACATAAGTTCCGTTCTGTGCCACATGAAGCGGATTGGTTTTCTGCAAATAAACATGTCTATAAATTCCAGCGCCTTCATAAAACCAACCTTCTTCCATCGAAGCATCAACGCGAACTACAATTGTATTTTTGCCATCATAGTTTACGTATGCCGTTACATCATACTCAAAACCATTATAGCCGCTTTCTTCTGTTCCTAGGTAAAATCCGTTAAAAAAGACTTTTGAATTTCTAAAAACGCCATCAAATTTTAAAGAAATTATTTTCCCTAAATCTTCATTCGGAATCGCTATTTTCTTTCTATACCAACCAATGCTCTTTTCAGGATAGTTTTTTCCTTCTGCTTTAAAGCCGTGGCTGAAACTTGCGCTTTCGCTAAAAGGCTGTTCTACAGCCCAATCATGCGGTAAATCTAATTTTCTCCAAGCACGATCATCAAATCCAGAAGCCGCTGGCCCATCAGCAAATCCTGTTTTGGTCAAATAGGAAAAATAACCTTCTGCATGCCCAAAATCTTTTTTGGTATCGTACAAATGTCCAAATGAAAATCGCCAGTCTTTATCAATTAAAATAAGTTCTCTTCCTGATTTGTTTTGTGCGAAAGCAGGAATTGAACATAGAAATAAAAGACAAAAAATTGTTCGTAGGAGGAAATTGGTTTTCATAGGTTTGGTAGTTAGTAAAATCAAATAGCGATAAAAATAAAGCATTTAGAGAAGAAACATTAATAGTATTTTATCAAAATCTGATAACTCATTCATAACAAATGCTTCAAAAATGGGCTTTCAAAATTTAGAATGAATCTAATGGCTTCAGATTCGAAAATGATTTTCTTTTGATGTAATTTTATATTAAAATCACAAAAAAGCAATTACCATCATGAGTACTATTATTAACGAAAATAGACTCCAGACAACTTTTAAGAACCTCGATCATAAGATTAGTAAACTTAATGATCAAAAGATTGTCGCTTTTTTTGAATCTTTAGGATTGTTAGAAAGAAAAGATGTTCCGAAAGACTTTTTGAATTGGGAAAATATACTAATTGTTGTTCCAAATCGACATGTTTCTCACGAACTGAAATATTATAAATATACGATTTCACGAATTTCATTCTTAACTAATCCTTATGCAGATCAAATTCATATTTTTGATCTCAAAGATTGGAAAAGCGCATCGCAGAACAAAACGCAATTTCAGATCAGAGAAATGCTGAAAACGAGTTTTGGGGGTGTAAAGAAAGTGATTAAAGAGTCTTAAGAAAAGAACTAAAAAATTAAAAGCCTAATCATTAAGATTAGGCTTTTAATTTTACATAGCGTTTGTCATTTCGACGAAGGAGAAATCTTCGCAAGTAGCTCCGCAACAAATGTCTAATCTTTGTGGAGTTTCTCGTGGAGATTTCTCCTTCGTCGAAATGACAAACTATACCTTTAAATTAGAAAAATAACGAAAATTATTGAACCTCTAAAAGCTCTTTAATTTTAGCTTCTAAAGCCTGTCCATGAATGTTTTTTGCTAAGATAATTCCGTTTTTGTCAATTAAAAAGTTCAACGGAATAGATTGCAGCATATAATCTCCAATAACCGGAGATTGCCAGTATTTTAAGTCACTAACATTTGTCCAAGGCAATTTTGCTTTCGCAATTGCTCCTGTCCATAAAGGCTTTTTGGTATCCATAGAAACTCCATAGATCGATAATTTGTCTGGATAAGCATTGTGCAATTTTATTAATAAAGGCTGTTCTTTAATGCAAGGTCCGCACCAAGAAGCCCAAAAGTCTACCAAAACTAAAGTTCCTCTTAAAGAAGAAAGCGCTACTTTTTCTCCTTTTGTATCCGGAAGATCGATTTCTGGAGCAATATCTCCAACATCTACGCCTACAACTTGAGCTTTAGAATTGGTGATTACACAGCATAAGAATGCTAGAATGAGTACAGTTTTTTTCATAGTTAAGTTTATTTGATAAATACAGGGCTGTTTTAATCTCGCAAAGCCCCAGAGTCGCAAAGTTTTTAATTTTGCAATTGAATTGCCTCCAGCTTTAGCTGTAGATATACAAAATATAAGTTCACGAAGGCTTTAGCCAAAAATCTGTAGATTTTGCTAAAGCCTTTTTTATAACCTTCTGAATACCTCCAGTTAAAACTGAAGGCCTTTCAAAAATAACTTTGCGACTCCGTGACTTTGCGAGATTAATACATCAGCAAATATAAATTTCTTTCTTAAATCTTCTATCATTTTTACTTCATCATTCCCTCCTATATCACAAAATTATCCTAAATATTTTTCTTTAAATCCATATATCGGGAAAAGTCGATATATTTGCACCATGGAAACGATAGAAATTTTTAAAGCATTATCCAATAAATCCAGACTGCAAATGCTGGAATGGCTGAAAGAACCAGAAATCAACTTTCCGGGACAGCTAGAACATGCCGGATTTGAGCATGGAGTCTGCGTTGGGCAGATTCAAGCCAAAGCAGGTTTGACACAATCTACAGTATCTGAATATCTGTCTATTTTACAGCGCGCTGGTTTTATTGAAGCGAAACGCGTTGGACAATGGACTTATTATAAACGTAACGAAGGTGCCTTTGAAGCACTTAGTAAATTAATTCAATCTAATTTGTAAAATTACTATGAGTACAAACAACCTCTTTTCTGAATTTAACTTAAAGTCGTTAAATCTGAAAAACCGAATCGTAATGGCGCCAATGACGCGCTCTTTTTCTCCTAACGGAGTCCCGACTGATGAAGTCGCAGCTTACTACCAAAAAAGAGCTGAGGGCGAAGTTGGTTTAATTTTATCTGAAGGAACTGTTATTGACAGAAAATCTTCTTCTAATGATGCTAATGTTCCTCACTTTTATGGCGATCTAGCTTTAAACGGATGGAAAAAAGTGATTGATGAAGTTCATGCTGGGGGCGGAAAAATGGGGCCGCAAATCTGGCATATGGGAATTATGGACAATCATCATTCTGGATGGGTTCCTCCTGTTCCGTTTGAAGGTCCATCTGGATTAAACCGTCCTGATTTTAGAAATGGCGTTGCTATGTCTGAAAAAGATATCGAAGATACCATTCTTGCTTTTGGTAAAGCTGCTGCCGATGCTAAAAGATTAGGATTTGACACTGTCGAAATTCACGGTGCACACGGTTATTTAATCGATCAGTTCTTTAGAGCTGAAACTAACTTGCGTGATGATATTTATGGCGGAAAAACTTTGCCAGAACGTAACCGATTTGCTATTGAAGTAGTTAAAGAAGTTAGAAGACAAGTTGGTGATGATTTTGCTGTTATCATGCGATTCTCTCAATTTAAACCTTCTGATTACAATTATAAATTGGCTAAAAATCCACAGGAATTAGAAGCTTGGCTAACTCCTCTTGTTGATGCTGGAGTTGATATTATTCACGCTTCTCAACGTCGTTTCTGGGAACCAGAATTTGAAGGTTCTGATTTAAACTTTGCAGGATGGGCTAAAAAAGTAACGGGAGCTCCAACTATTACTGTAGGTTCTGTTGGTCTTTCTGGCGATTTCTTTGGCGCATTTGCTGGAGAAAGCTCTCAACCAACTTCTTTAGAAGAACTAAACAGACGTTTCGACAGAGGCGATTTTGATTTGGTTGCTGTTGGAAGACCTCTTTTATCAGATCCAAACTGGGTGGCTAAAATTAAAGCTGGAAAAACTGATGAGCTAAAAGGTTTCAGTAAAGAAGCTTTAGGGCAATTGGTTTTAGAATAATTTTTTAAAGATGCTAAGGTTCTGAGATGCTAAGATGCTAAGTTTTTTTACTGCTTCTTACTGAAAACCGAACTGTACTTAAATACGAAAGGGATGAAGTTTAAAACTTCATCCCTTTTTGAATATCTATAACTAACAAAATTTAGAAATTCAATTTTTTAAAAGACGCTAAGAAACTAAAATTCTAAGTGACTAAGTTTTATCTTAGAATCCTTTTTGACCAATCTTTATTATCTTAGAACCTTAGTTACTTAGAACCTCAGAAACTTTTTTTTTCTGAAATTTCTTCATCAGCCATTTTCTAACTGGTTCATCATATAATTTTAAACATACAAAAGCTAGAATTATACTTACGATTAAAACTCCAATTCCTTCTAAATAACCGTCTTCCATTGTTACTTTGTTGTCTACAACCCATGCTGTAAACCAATAAATTAATGGATAATGTGTGATATAAATTGGATAAGAGATATCTCCTAGAAGCTTACAGATTTTTAATGAAAATTCGTTTTTAATTTCTCCTCCTGCTCCAATTGCCACAATTATTGGGAAAATAAAAATAATACAGATTGATTCATACAAACCATTGATCCAAAGACTGTTTTCGTCTCCAAATCTTGGTAATGCCAAAACAATAGTGATCAAAATACTGCAAATCCAAAAAGCATTTTTTACATGGATTAATTTCCCTAAACGGCACAGTAAAACTCCAGCAAAAAACGGATACAATAATCGGGTAAAACCAACATATAATTGCTCTACATTGAATGACCATCCGCCGATAACGTCACCTTTTGGCCCAAAAACAGTATAATGAAATAACAGTCCGGCAAATAGCAGCACAAAAACTGACATTACTTTATTCGAAAATTTACGGAAGATAACGGCGTACAAGATGTTTGCAATATATTCGAAAAAAAGCGACCATGCCGGACCGTTTAAAGGATGCATTTCTCCCCAACCTCTAATTTCTAATGAAGGAGGAATTGGCAGCAATGTAAATCCGATGACCATTGTTAGAATAACTTTCCATACTTCCATTCCTGCAATTTGAGGGAAAAGTATATCTGAGGCTTGAAAGTAATAAAAGATAGCACCAATGATCATTCCCATGATTACCATTGGCTGTAAACGAATCAAACGGCGTTTGTAAAACTCCCATTGTCCCATTTTTACCCAACGATCGTCGTACGCATAAGCGACAACAAATCCGGACAAAAGGAAAAAGAAATCTACGGCAAGATATCCGTGATTTATAATTTGTTTAAAACGATTTCCGCCAGCAAAAGCTTCAAAAATATGAAACGCAACTACCAAAATAGCCGCTACACCACGCAGACCATCAAGTATTTCGTAATGTTTTTTTGGTTTAATATCAGATGAAATTGAACTCATTTGTTTTTGGTTTAAGGTTAAGTTATGATTTAAAGTTTAAGTTTTTGGAATTTGGAATTTAAAAATTGAAATTTAATCTATTGGTGATTTTTAAGCCATTCTAATCTTCTTTGGTCTGGCAAGTGTTTTACGGTGAAGTTTTCGAATTTTGCTTCAAAACCTTTTCCGTCTGGAGAAGCGGCCATTAAACCAACCATCACAGGCGTGTTATCTTGCAAAGGCGCATTTCTGGTCATGATATAATTTTTATCATCAAAAGAATAAAATATCTCAACAGCATCTAATCGTCGTACAGCTTTAATCCAGATAAAAGGCGGAACCTTATCTAGAGTCGTAACGCTCCAGTCACTTTTATCGTGTGTTACAACGGTGCTGACATTAAATTTTCCGTCAACAAACTCTACTCCTGTTTTAATGTAATTCTTTTCGTCGATACGAATCATCAATCCCATTTGGTCAAAACGGGCAATGTAATTCCCTGTCAATTTTACTTTTGCTTCAAATTCGCCACCATAAGTTGTGTAGTAAAAAGGCGCGTCATCGACTGTAAAACCATAATGCGAAATTCTCCAATAATCACTATTCGCAGTAACATTCATTATTAAAGCATTGTTTTTAATTTCCCATTTTTCAGGTTCATTAAACCATTGCATTTTATTTAGACTTTGTGCTGAAATATTCTTCGCAAAAAATAAAGTCAATATTGCGAGCGTAATTTTTTTCATATCCATTTTTTTAAAACCATTAAGATATTAAGAAAATTAAGCTCTTACTTCATGAACTTAGCTCAAAATATAAGACAATAAAGCTATTCTTTATGTTTCTTAATGTCTTAATGGTGAATTTAAACTAAAAGCAAAGCTGCAAATTTTTACACTTGCAGCTTTACAAACCAACCAATTTTTAGAAATAAAAAAACTTATTTAAGTGAAAAATTCACTTTAGATTTAATATCTGTTGAAGAAGCACCAATTATTGCTTCAAAATCGCCAGGTTCAGCAACCCAGTCGTGTTTTTTATCATCGAAGAAACTTAAAGCCGCTTTATCAACTGTAAAAGTTACTGTTTTTTCTTCTCCAGCTTTAAGGGCTACTTTCTCAAAACCTTTTAATTCTTTTACCGGACGTGGCAATGAAGATTTTAAATCTGCAATGTACAATTGCACTACTTCAGAACCTTCTCTGCTTCCTGTGTTTTTTACGTTTACTGAGAATGTGATTTTATCTCCAGCGTTTATTTGTTTTTTATCTGCTGTTACTTTTCCGTAAGCAAAAGTCGTGTAGCTTAAACCGTGCCCAAAAGAGAACAATGGTTTGATTTTGTTTTTATCTGCCCAACGGTAACCTACAAAAATTCCTTCATTGTATTTTACTGAATCACCACCTGGGAATTCTCCTAAAGCATGAGCTCCGTTATCAGATAATTTTACTGGGAAAGTGAAAGATAATTTTCCTGACGGATTCACATCTCCAACCAAAACATTTGCTAAAGCATTTCCAGCTTCAGTTCCTAGAAACCATCCTTGAACAATTCCAGGAACTTCTTTAATCCAAGGCATTGCGATTGCATTTCCAGAAATGTTTACGAAAACAATGTTTTTGTTTACTTTCGCTAAATCGCTGATTAATTTATCCTGACCATAAGATAAATTCAATTCATTACGATCATGTCCTTCGTCGTCTTGATTTGGACTTTTGTTCAATCCACCGATGAAAAGAACAATGTCAGCATCTTTTGCCACTTTTAAAGCTTCTGCAGTTAACTCAGCTGGAGAACGTTTGTCTTCTAAACTTACTTTAGCCACAACTCCGTTATAGTTACTTGTAGGATCTCCTACATAACCTCTTGCGTATACAATTTCAGCTTGATTTCCGATTCTTTTCTTCAAACCTTCTAATGGAGTGATTTCATATCTAGCTTTAAGTGAAGAACTTCCTCCACCAACAGTCATCATTTTAATCGCATTTTCTCCAATTACAGCAATCTTTTTAGTTTTAGAAAGATTGATTGGCAAAATGTTGTTGTTGTTTTGCAATAAAACAATTCCTTCTTCAGCAATTTTGCGTCCTGCAATAGCATGTTCTTCTGTTCCAAAAGATCCAAAAGGACGATTTCTATCCATTGTTGTCAAGAAAGACAAACGTAGAATACGACGTACTTTTTCGTCTAATTCCTTAGTTCCAACTTCTCCTTTTCTGATCATTTCAGAATATGGTTTTGCTAAATAATAGTTGTCATAAGCATTACTTGTTCCCCAAGACAAACCATTTGTCCAAGAACCAAATTCCATATCCAATCCATTATTTATAGCTTGTTTAGTATCGTTTACACCACCCCAGTCAGAAACTACAACTCCTTTGAAGCCCCATTCTCCGCGAAGAATATCGTTTAACAAATATTCGTTATGACAGCATTGCTGTCCTTTGTATTTATTGTAAGCTCCCATAATTGACCAAACATCACCTTCTTGAACTGCAGCTTTAAAAGCAGGAAGATAAATTTCGTACAATGCGCGATCGTCAACAATTACGTCAACAGAATTACGTTTAGTTTCCTGATTGTTTAATGCAAAATGTTTTACGCAAGCCGCAACTCCATTTGACTGAACTCCTTTAATATAAGGAACAACCATTTTTGAAGCTAAAAACGGATCTTCTCCCATATATTCGAAGTTACGCCCGTTTAACGGACTTCTGTAAATGTTTACACCAGGCCCTAATAATACATTTTTGTTACGGTAGCGCGCCTCTTCTCCAATAGATTTACCATATAAAGAAGCCAATTCTTTGTTCCATGTCGATGAAAGTGCAGTAAGCGCAGGAAAAGCAATACAAGAGTCGTTTGTCCAACCTGCCTGATCCCATTCGTCCCATTTTACCTCAGCACGAATTCCGTGTGGTCCATCGGTCATCCAGTTTTCTGGAATTCCAAGACGTTTTACACCTGGAGAACTAAATTTAGACTGCGCATGAATCATGGCAATTTTCTCTTCGGTAGTCATTCGTTTAAGCGCATCTTCCACACGCTCTTCAATCGGTTTTTTATCGTCTAGATAAACTGGAACTTTGTTCTGAGCATTCATTCCAACAGAACTTAGTAAAAGTAAAACAACAATTGTTTTAACGTTTTTTAACATAACAGTAATTATTAAAGCATTAGTTTATAATAGGGAAAGTCTTCTTGAGAAAAAAACTTTTTTATCATATTGTAAAACTAAAACGTTATCGTACAAGTTACATTTTTGGATAGAAAAAAGTAGTGAATTAAAAAATTAAATTACTGATTTACAGATTTTTAAATTTTCAAAAACAGTAAAAAAAGTAGTAGATTTAAAACGAATATTTATACTTTCAAAGACTTTGAGCCGATTTTCATGACCATTTCTTCGAAATCATTTCGCGAAACTGCGGCCTTATTTCGAGCTCTTGTGCGATAGTTGTAAATTGTGCTTAAAGAATAACGCAAAAATGCCGCTATTTTAACACTATCAGTAATTCCTAATCTGATTAAAGCAAAAATTCGAAGCTCGGTATTTAGCAACTCATTTTGCTTGAGAACAATCTGCTCTTCTGGGATTAATAAAGCATTAAAATCTTTTACGAATGTTGGATATAAGTTCAAAAAGATAATATCAAAATTCTTGTATAATTCTTCCAATTCATTATCAACCAAAGTAGTTGATTTTAGTATTTTATAAATCTCATCGAATTGTTTCGCCGTTGCTTTCTTGTTTAAAATAATACGATAATTCTCTAGCTTATTGATATAAGTTGAACAAAGATTGAAGAAATGCGCAATATATTCTTCTTTAACTAAATTAGCTTCAGACAATTGCAGATTACTTTCCTGAAGCTGACTGTTTGTTTCGGTAATATCTTTGTTTAATTCCGCTAATTTCTGACTGGTTTCGAAAAGTTCTGATCGAATTCTCGAAACCTTTTTCATCTGTATATAAACATAAATAACTGCAACGATCAAAAACAACGAAAGTAGACTGATGCAAAGCAAGTAAATCTGTAATTCGCTTTTTCTTTGTGCCTCACGTTCTAAATATACGGTATTGATGATAGAATAAACTTCTGACATTAAAAGTGTACGAAACTGGACATTGCAATAAAGCGCGTCTTCAATAGCCGATTGTGTAAGTTTATAAGCCATATCGACATCCCCTATTTCGTAAAAAACCAAAGCCAGTTCCTGTAAAGAAGCATTGTCTTTATTGGCGTTTTTAATATCTGAAGTAGCAGAAAGTGCGTAGTATCTTTTTCTGGCTTCCAAATCATGTGTCGCTTCGCCTATTTTCCCCAACAAGTAAGTAATCATGGCATAGTTTGGACTTTCGTCTTTTGTTTTACTCAATAAAGAGAGTAATTGCTTTTCAGATTCTTTATATTTTCTATGAATAAAAATTTCCTGTTGGATTCTGTTGATCTGATAATCTAAAGTATTCGGATTTAAAATCCCTAACAAAGAATCACGATATTTTCCAATCTGTTTTCTGTATTCTGCACTGTAACTATTAGCTGCATAATGCTCGAAAAACTCACGATACGAAATATAATAATTTGGGAGTAAGGAAGCCGGAAGGCTTTTTTTATTAATACTCTTTAAAATGGCTTCAGATTCACGGTATTTTCCAGAAGAAGAATAAAGCGTTACGAGTTGCAGTTGGGCTAAATTAAAAAGTTCTTTATTCTGAAGTTCTTCTGCAATTTTGATATTCTTTTTTACGTATTGAATTGCCGAATCGGAATTTAGTTTCTGATATTCTAAATACAGTGTTTTATTGTAATTATACTCCTGCTCTTTGGTAAGATTCTCCGATTTAATTTTCTTGAAGTTCGCAATTCGTTCTTCTTTAATCTTTACGTATTGCTGTTTGTTTTTGATTGCCTCATTTAATTCTTTTAATATAACATCTGTGCTCTCCGATGCAAAAAGAGGAAAGCTGATAAGAACTATAAAAACGGAAAGAAATAGATTTTTCAAACTGACAAAAAAATAAATAAGATATACAAATATAATAAAGTGTGTATTCTAAAATATTACAAGTAACCTTTTTTATAATTTTGTTACAACAAACCCTATAAAACTTAAAATTATGCCACACTTTATAATTGATTGCTCAGAAAATGTACTCCGCCGATTAGCTGCAGACGAAATAATGCAGGGAGTTTTTGATGCCGCTTTGTCAACTGATCTTTTCCCAGATTCTGAAATCAAAGTACGCATTAATCCTTTTACGTATTATAACAACGGAAATACCCTAAATGATTTTATTCATGTTTTCGGTTACATTATGGAAGGTAGAAATGACGAGCAAAAGAGCAATCTGTCAAAAGTAATCGTCACAAAACTAAATGCGCTACTTCCAGAAGTTTCTGTAATTTCTATTAATATTCAGGAATTTGAAAAGTCTAACTATTTCAATAAAACGATGATATAAAGATTTTTATGTTATCATCAATTTTATACCTTAAGCATTGATGATATAAAAAAAGCTTTGTCAAAATTCTAAATTCTGACAAAGCTTTTTTTAAAACTTATATTACTTTAATGGTTTAAAATCAAACCGCAATTGGCGCTGCTAAACAGCTTTCTGGAATATCAAAAGCATTTACTAAAGCCACAGCATCGGGACGAATATCCCAGCAAAGCTGATTTACAATTTTACGGACTGCTTTAGTTTTTACGGCTTCCATATAACCATCTTCCAAATACCAAGCTTTATTTTTTTCGATTGTAGAAAGTGCGTACAGCTGATTCAGTTTTGTCAAAATTGCTTTTGAAGGTTCGTCTTCAACGGTTTTTATTGCAATCTGAAATTGTTCTAAAACTATTCTTTCCAAATAGGCCTGTGCGACATCAATCATTTGATGCTGAACCACATTAAAAGCGTCATAAGGTTCTAATCCACTGTCAATTAATTTCTTGATGCGTCGCGCTGCAGAAGCCAAAATTGTCTTTTCTCTGTGAACAAATGCTTGAAGATGAAATTCTCCATCCAATAAATGCTCATCATCAGTTCTTCTAGTTGCGATTGGATTTTTTTCTGCAATGGCCGTTTTAGCATTCTCGTACACATAATTAATGATTCCCAGCGAGCCCATTTCTCCAAACGATTTTCTGAATTCTGCCAAACGATTTTTGGCTACCAATTGCATTAAAACCGTATTATCACCTTCAAAAGTGGTATAGATTTCAGTATCATTTTTAAGCGCATCGATTCGGTTTTCAGACAAATATCCTTTTCCTCCGCAGGCTTCACGACATTCCTGCAGAATATCTCTTGTGCTCCAAGTAGAATATGATTTCATTCCTGCCGCTAACGCCTCAATTTCTTGCATTTCAGCTTCGGTTCTGTTCAAAAATCTATTGGTTAGATATTGAAGTGCAAAATGGACAGCATAAGTTTTTGCTAAATGCGGCAATAATCTGCGCTGATGCATTCTATAATTTAGGATCGGAACTTCAGATCCGCCTTCTGGTCCGAATTGTCTTCTTTGATCGCTGTAGCGAATGGCAATTGTCAGTCCAGATTTCGCTGCCGCTAAAGCCGAACGCGGAATCCCAATTCTTCCTCCAACCAAAGTGCCTAACATAGTAAAAAAACGTCTATTGTCACTCGGAATCGGACTCTCAAATTCTCCTTTTTCATTTACCGAGGCAAAACGATCCAACATATCTTCTTTCGGAATTACTACATTATCGAAACTAATGGTTCCGTTATCTACACCATTCAATCCCATTTTATGACCACAATCGCCAATTGTTACGCCATTTACGACATTTCCATTTGGATCGCGTAACGGAACCACAAAGGCATTCACGCCGTAATCGTGATCGTCAATAATTAATTTCGCGAAAACAGTTGCTTTTTGTCCGTGAACGGCTGCATTGCCAATATATTCTTTTTGCGCATTTTTATTTGGTGTGTGAATGGTAAAAGTCTGATCGCTATGATTGTAAGTTGCTGTAGTTTCTAAACCTTTTACGTTCGATCCGTGATGTGTTTCGGTCATGGCAAAACAGCCTGGAAGTTTCAGCGAACCAATATCTTTTAAATATTTTGCATAATGCTTTTCAGTTCCTAAAGATTGAACGCTCATTCCCCAAAGTCCGAATTGAACACCAAATTTAATTACCAAACTCAAATCGTGATAACTCAGCGTTTCCATAATGGCAAAATAATCTTCGATATTTCCTCCTCCACCGTATTCTTTCGGATAAGCCATGCTTCCTAAATTTTCATCGGCTAGAATTTTGCACCATTTGTAAACTGTTTGTCTAAAAACGTTAATATCGGTAGACGTTTCATATGCAAATTCAGGTCTCGAAATCACAGATTTAACTCTTTCAATTATTGCAGCTTCTTTTCCGTCTAAAATTCGAGTGATTTTCTGAATATCAAAACTCGCATTGGTTTGAGAGTTGGCTGTAAAAGAACCTGCTTTGGTTTTAAAGTTTTGAAGCGCTTCTTCACCCAAAATTCCCAAATCATTTTCTAGTTTTTTGAAATCAGATTCGATTGGCGTCAAATCCAAATCACTGCCTGAAAGTGCTTTAGCAATATCAAAAATCGATTTTATAGAAGATTTATCCTGAATGCTTTTTTCAATATCTAATTTCCATTTTGTGAGTTCATTTCGCGAAGGCGGATTTGAAATATCTACTTTAGAAAGCAAATATTCTTTTTCGTCTGGAGATAACACATTTAGAGAATTTATAAATCCTTGTAAAGTTGTAAATTCTTTCTGTGTCAGTAAATCATCTGACCACACTAAATAAAATAACGGAGTAAAGGCTTGAAGTTTGGCTGGTTTCATATAATAAGTATTCGGTTCGTAATAGTTTTTTCTACCACTGATTAAACAGATTTTTTTGTTTGCCACGAATTACACGAATTTCCACGAATTAATTATTCTAAAATAGTGAACAAAATTTGTGGAAATTCGTGTAATTCGTGGCAACATTTTTTTGCCCAAAGAATATAATCCTTTTAATCTGTATAATCTGTGGCTAAATAATTTTTCTGTTTAGAACATAAAAAAACAGGAATGAAATATACTCATTCCTGTTTAAACATCCTGTTAAGATTCTGACAATTTTCGATTTTAAACCAATAAAAAATATGAAAACTAAGAATTAAGAACCTTTGGATATTGAGGTCATTTTTTGCTTTAGGGCAAAAATATGATGCGAATTAAAAACTAACACTGCGGTAAAAATGATACCGTATGCTGTAATCTGCAAAGGCGTGATGTTTTCTTTGAAAAAAAAGGCTGCCAAACCAAATGCAATCATCGGATTAATGTTTAATAACATTCCAACTGTCGAAGAGTTGATTCCTGAAAGTGCATATAAATTGAGAAATAACGGAATTATAGTAAATACAATTGCAATGGTTTCAATGCAGAAATAAAACTTAAATTCCGTTGGTACCGGTCCCCCAAAAACCGGATAAAACGGTAATAAAAACAATGCTGCCAATGTGATATGAAAAGTCAAAACAATAAACTTGTCAAAACCTCTATTAGCACGTTGGCTCACTAAATATGCAGCATAAGTAAGGCCTATAATAATACTGAAAAACATATCCATGATATCGCTATATGAAAGCAATAAACATCCCGAAATGCTTAATCCTACAGAAAGCCATTGCGTTTTTAGCAGTTTTTCGTTTAGTATAAAATAAGCTAATAATGTAGTCAAAATTGGGCAAACAAGATAAGCCAGAGAAGCGGCTTTTACGCTGATATGATTCACTACGTAAATGAACGTAAACCAATTGGCCATCAAAAATGCGCTTCCTCCAATATTTAAAAGAATTGATTTTCTTTTTTCTGATTTTGGCAAAGCTTTAAAAATATCACTGGTTTCTCTTATTTGTCTTCTTTTGAATAAAAAAGCAATCAAAAGCATTAAAATACCACAGCTAAAAACACGAAAAAACAGAATATCCAATGACGGATAATCATGTATCGGTTTTAAAACTAAGCTAAAAAGCCCCCATGTAATAAAGGCTGAAATGGCTGCTACGTAGTACTTTGTTGTTTTCACAAAATTCGCTTTTGAATTTATTTTCTTTTGATGAAGCAAATTTCTAAAAAATTAAACAGCAATACAGATACAGTTTTTGTAAATTGCAACATAACAGTTTTTATTTTTGCAATGAAAAATTCCAATTACTTATATCTTCAATTTGCTGACCTCATCGAAAAACAGATCAAGTCTGGACTTTTGAATGTAGGCGACAAACTGCCTTCTATTCGAGAAGTCTGCGCTGAAACGGGTTATAGTATGAGCACTGTCAGCAAAGCTTATTATGAAGTCGAAAGCCGTTCTTTGATCGAATCAAGACCACAATCGGGCTATTATGTAAGTAATATTTCGGCAAGAACAATTCCAGAACCATCTGCAAGTAAACCGCTTTTAACTCTTGAAAATATTGAACGCGAGGATTTAGTGGATTTGGTTTATGGCGATATGCGCAAAAAAGACATTACGATGCTTTCGCTTGGTTTTCCGTCCAATGAATTGCTTCCGATTGCGAAACTGAATAAAGGAATGGTTCAAGCCATGCGCCAATTGCCCAACAGCGGAACGAGTTATGAGGAAATTGAAGGAAATAGTCATTTAAGAAAAGAAATTGCGCGCTGGTCTTTTACTTGGGGCGGTTCTTTGACTGAAGATGATATTATAACTACACCAGGTTGTATTTCGGCCATTTCAGATTGTTTATTAACGCTGACTAAACCAGGAGACACCATTATTACAGAAAGCCCTGTTTACTTTGGAATTCTGCAATTGGCGAGATCTTTGGGTTTGTATGTAATGGAGCTTCCTACCAACATGACAACAGGAATTGAAATTGAAGCAGTAAAAAAAACACTTTCTACAAAGAAGGTAAAAGCCTGCGTTTTGATGAGCAATTTCAGTAATCCGTCGGGAAGCATGCTGCCAAACGAACATAAAAAGGAAATCGTCCGTTTAATGGATTTTTATAATGTTCCTTTAATTGAAGATGATATTCACGGCGATTTGTATTTTGGAACAAGTCGTCCAACAAACTGTAAAACGTATGATGAAAGCGGTATTGTTTTGTGCTGCAGTTCGGTTTCTAAAAGTCTAGCACCGGGCTATCGGGTGGGTTGGGTTTCTCCAGGGAAGTTTAAAAAAGAAGTTCTGAGAACCAAATTGTACCATACAATCTCCAATTCAACTATTACACACGAAGTGGTTGGAGATTTTCTAAAAAACGGCCGTTATGAAAACCATCTTAGAAAAATTCGCCAGATTTTGAATCGAAACTGCACCAATTATATCAATACTGTTTTAGAATCTTTTCCTGCGGGAACCAAAGTGAGTCAGCCTCAAGGCGGTTTCTTTCTTTGGGTCGAATTGGATAAAAAAATCGATACCGTAGCTTTTTATCATTTAGCACTGAAACATAATATTAGTATTGCTCCGGGAAGAATTTTCTCTTTTCAAAACCAATTTTCAAATTGCATGCGATTGAGTTTTGGATTGCCTTGGTCTAACGAATTGAGAACTGCTATTCAGACGTTGGGAAGATTGGCGAAGCAACTATAAAATCTTTTAAACACATAGAAGCATAGATTTTATTTTTGTAAAAAAAGAATAAAGAAAGAAACTAGTTTCTCACACATAGCTATGTGTATTCAAATAAGTGAAACGCCTTTTTGCATTCAAAGAACTATGCTTCTATGTGTTTAAATAAAAAAAAAACTGGACAGCGCAACTACACACTGTCCAGCCAACAATTAAAAGAAGACCAAAATTAAATAGTTATAAGACAAAATAAGCGTCTTTCTCGACTTTCTTAGGTTCGTCGTTTAATTCAAATTCTTTTAGGATATCAAATTCACTTTGATATTCGTTCAGCATTTGTTTGATATTTTTTTCAATTGTATTTGCAATTGCCGTAACTGGCGTATCTGTTGGTCGGTTTTCAAACGGATCTTGCAAATGAATCGCCATTCTTTCGATTAAAAAGAAAGCGGCACCAATTGCAGTAATCAATGGAATTGCGAACCAGCTCAAAACGCTTGTTAATCCGAAAGGCAATACAAAAATGAATAAACACAAAGTCAATCTAATGTACATGCTGTATGTGGTTGGGAAAATCGTGTTTTTAATTCGCTCACACTTCCCCATTTCATCACATAATCTTGACAAAGTATTGTCGATTTCAACCTGCTGATACATGTTGATTTTCTTTTCATTTTTAGCGGTTCTTAAATCTCTTGCGTGAAGCATCAAAATGGCATTCGGAACGTTTTGATGATTTTTGATGTATTTGATTTCTTCTTCGCTAATTAAACCTTCAAGCGGTTTTATGGGGTTTCTGTTTCTTAGTGATTCTCCTAAACTGTAGCACCAAGCAATTTGCCTTTTAGCAAAATTTTCTTTGAACTCACTTGCTTCAACAGAATAATCAGGATCATTGTAAAAGGTTAAAACTTGACGAATCAGTGTTCTCGAATCATTTACAACTGCTCCCCAAACTATTCTCGCTTCCCACCATCTATCGTAAGCTTGATTGGACTTAAAAGCTAATAATAAGGAAATAATGGTACCAATCATGGTTGGAATCGCAATTGGAATATCTACGGGAAGATTGATGAAATAATGATGAAAAATTTCAAATAGTACGGTATAAGCTAATACCAAAACAATTTCTACTTTAATTTTCCCGAGAACGTACTTCATTGGTATTCTTTTCTTTAATAACATATTTTCGGTTTTAAATTAATATTTTTAAGGTTCTAAGAAACTAAGGAGCTAAGATGCTAAGGCATTAAGGTCTACGAATTAAAAAACTTAGAAACTTAGAACCTCAGAAGCTTAGTGGCTTAGAAATCAAACCATCTCTTCGTACAATGAAAGAACCGGAAGCCCTAGTTTTTCGTTGACATTTTCTTTTTTAGATTTTTTAAATTTGATTTTTTCGCCTTTTCTAGTTTCCACCAACATATCAATATTATGTTTTGAAATGGCTTCTGATAAGAATGGAGCAACTTTTTCGTAGTCATCATCAAAACTGGCAGTCTGACTTACAATCTCAAAAGAGAAATTAGCGCTCAAGAAATCTTGAACATCTTTTACATGAATGTTCATACTAGAATTTTCTACATACAATGCTTTATGGAAAACCTCTTTATTGATTTCTGTACTGAGATGCAGAATAGGGCATTTCTGATTTCCTGCCAATTGCACCAAATATTGATGAATTCTTTTGGTTTCCTGCTTATAAGAATGTGTGAGAATAATGAGCTTTACAGAAAACGCCTCTATAAGACGTTTAAAAATCGGTGCTGAAAGTCCGTATTGGTTATGGACTTTTAGTTTAATATTTGAAGTATGTTCTATAATATAACGGCAAGTTTCCAGAACTTCTTCCTGGCTTTTGGTAAGTCCAGATTTCATTTCTCTTAAAAAACCCGAAGAAGAAAACGTATCAGGAGCTTCTGAAACTAATACTAAAATAATTTCCGATTCAGTATTCTTAGACTGATTTACCGCAGATTTAACAGCCGAAATAGTATCATCTTTTAAAGTTGTAGGTATAAGAAAATTTTTCATAAGTATATCTTTTAGTTTATACTTACAAAATAACTCTCGGCAAATTAGACCGTTATTAATCTAAAATTAGAATTTTCTAAAATTAAACATTAGATTTTTTAATGTTGCCTTTTTTGAAGATGATTGTAACGATTGTTCCTTTGTTTTGTTCCGATTGCACTTGAAGTTCCCCATCGTGCATTCTGATAATTTTAGAAGCTAAAGGAAGACCTAAACCATAACCAATGTATTTAGCAGCAATTTTTCCTCTAAAGAAAGGCTCATACAAATGCGGAATATCTTCTGGCGGAATTCCGATTCCAATATCATTAATCGCAATTTTGATCATTTCTTTATTGGCCGTAAGATTTACAAAGACTTCGTTGTTATCCGAATACTTTACTCCGTTCGTTATAATATTATTGATTGCCAATTCTAAAAGCGGTTTATTACATGGCAACAATAATAAATTAGAATCTTCTGGCGCAAAATTCAGTTTAATGCTTACGCGATTATCTGGATAAATTTTATCTAAATCTGATTTTACATCCAATAACAATTCGTCCATGCGGGCAATATCTGAAACTTGTTTTTGTCCATCATATCCTGTCTGCGTCAGCTTAAGAAGGCTTTCTGTCAAGTTTCCTAATCTTGAAGCTTGGCTATAAATATTTTGCAAAGATTCTACATATTCATGCTTTTCTCTCTCTTTCAGCAGCATAATCTCAGATTCGGCAATAATAGTGGTAATTGGCGTTTTTAACTCGTGAGAAGCATTGTTAATAAAGTTTGCCTGAATCTCAAAAGAAGTTTCTAGTCGATCCAGCATATTATTAAAAGTATTGGTCAAATCTGAAATTTCATCAGAGTTTTTAACTTCCGGAAGACGATTGTGTAGATTAGAAGCACTAATTCTCTTTACTTCCTTTGTAATTCTTGCTACGGGATTAATAACACGTTTTGCTAAATATCGACCTAAAAGAAAAGCTAGAATCACAAATCCGATACCGCCAAAAAGCATGATTTTGACAATATAAATTGTTGTGTCTTTTCCTTTACGGTCTCTTGCACCAACAATTACAATATATTTTTGATTGTTTTCTTGAAAAATCTGTCCTAAATAATATTTATTATCTCTTTCGTACGAGTCTTTTCCTGTACTTAAAATATTAGTATAAAAAGTATTTGGCAGATTTAGGTTTGTATTGTAATCAAAACTGTTGTGACTATTTATTTTGAGCACATACTCTTCTTCTTCGATCAATTCTTCAAGACCGTTTTTCTGAAGATTTTTATAGTATTTAATTTTCTCAGGGTCTTTTTGAAAATGAATTGAAGCTACAATTTTTGCCCTATCATCTAAACGCTTTAAAAAGTGGTAACGATTGTTTTCTCTGAACAAGAAAAACACGATGATACACAATAGCGAAGTGCTAAAGGTAGAAAGAGCAACATAATTGAAGGTGATTTTTTTCCTAATGTCCATATTATGGTTTTATTACATAACCCAAACCTTTCATGGTATGAATCAGTTTGGTTGAAAAAGGCTTGTCTATCTTTCTTCTTAAGTACGTAATGTATACATCGACAACATTGGTATTCATATCAAAATTGATATCCCAAACATTGTCCAAAATCTGATCGCGCGAAACAATGCGTCCCGTATTTTTAGCCAAATAATATAAAAGTTTAAATTCTTTCGCCGTTAATACTATATTTTCCCCATCTCTTTTAACGGTTTTGGCGCGTCCGTTTATTTCTAAATCAGCTATTGTGATCGTATCAATTTTTTCTGTTTCTTGCTGCGATCTTCTATATAAAGCATTTACTCTGGCGTCTAATTCTCCAAATTTAAAAGGTTTAACCAAATAATCATCCGCACCAGAATTAAGTCCAGTTACAATGTTTTCTGAAGTTCCTAAAGCAGTTAAAAGCAAAATTGGCACAAAGTTTTTTGCCGCGCGAAGTCTTCTGCAGATTTCAATTCCGTTAACATCAGGAAGCATTACGTCTAAAATTACCACATCGAAAGTATAATTATGAATCATTTCCATGGCCGTTTTACCATCCATAGCTACGCTTACTTCATTATTATTTTCTGCAAAACCTTTTCGTAAAATTGATAATAGATTTGGCTCGTCTTCGACTATCAGTAATTTCATATTAAGAAGTTTGTATATACAACAAAAATAAGAATACTATTTAAAATAATTTTAAACAACTTTACAAATTATGATTTTATTGTGAAGAATAAAAAAAGCAGACCCGATAGCCTGCTTATTGATATTATTTTACGTTTAAAGCTTGTAATTTTTAAAATTAAAAAGTCTCTCCAGCATTTAAATAAAAGCCTTTCGAGTTATTACCCCACGCCAAATCTGCAATAAGATTGGTTCTTGTTGCTTTATCAATTAAAATGCGAAGTCCGAAACCAAAAGCTGGCTGAACATATTGAAAAAGTTTTGTATTGGTATCTGGATTACTGGTTGTTACGAAGTTTGTAAAAACCGTTCCGCTGAACATTTGATCGCAACTAAGCGGAAACCTGAATTCTGTTGCTAGATAAACTAAATTTGTTCCTCTAAATAATCCCTGTGTATATCCCTCACCGCTTCGACTACGCTGATCCCAACCAATTGCAGGTAAATTCAAATACGGAACTTTTCCTTTGGTTACAAACTGTCCGTAAGTCCAGAGCGCTAGAATGTATCGTTTATCTTTTTGTGAAACTGGAATAAAATTTCGGTATTCGGCATACAAAACATTACTTACTTCCTGATTGTCAAATATTTCTGGATTAAAACGGTAATTTATATTAGCAAACCATCCATGTGTTGCATTTACTTGATTATCTCTAGAATCATAAACCAAATTAAGACTCACACCGTTTAAAAAATATTCTGATTCATCAAATCCATATTTTTGATTATAATTATAATGATAAGTAAGTTTTCCATTTGCAACATCAAGTTCTTTATCGACAATACTTGAATACCAATCGATATTTAGACCTCCTCCAACATAAAAATTTGGGCGAACTTGAAAGGAAACCGACTGATGAAATTTAAAGTAATTGTAATCCATTGGTTCAGCAATAGAATCAATACTGAAACCTGAATCTTGTTCACGTCGAGGCGGAATAATATTTGTTCCTAAACCATAATTGGGTTGCGAAAAAATATACAAACGGTAATCTCCACTCAAGAATATCTTGTTGTTTTTGAGCAAAATATTATTCTTGACATTTACCAGCCATTGTTTTTTTGTGGTATAAGTTATTCCAACATTTGCTATTGAATATTTATCGGCTGCTTCTTTTCCCTTGAAAGTATATTGCGCCACAGCACCATAAAAGAAACCTGTTGCTGGCTGGGAACCTATCGCGGGAATAATCAAGAAAAAGCTATTTTTTATGGGTTTAACAACATAAACAGAATCCTTTTTTTTGAAGATTTCTAATATTGTTTTAGGAGGACAGATATTTGGATTTTGATTTTCGGGATTTTGATTTTCTTCTTGAGCAAATAAATTGAAGGAAATAAAGAGTAATAATCCTAAGATTTTATACTTGTACTGAACGGCTTTATTTTCAAAAAAAATCACCATTTACAACGTTTGGTTTTAGAAATAAGATTACAATCTCATTGTAAATATAAGTCTTATTTTCAACATGTTAAACATTAAAACCGAATAAGTTTAAAATATTTTAACAAAAAAAGCCGTCAAAAAATATTTGACGGCTTTGATATATTATCCAAATGTTACTTCGTTATAAACTTTGGGTGAATTAAGTTTTCTAAAGAATAAATTTCATCCCACTTTTCCTGAGTAATTAATTTTCTTTCGAGAACTGCAATCTGATGTACGCTTTTACCTGTTTTTAAAGCTTCTCCTGCAATACTGGCACTTTCTTCATAACCTAAAATTGGATTCAATTGCGTTACAATTCCGATGCTGTTCATGACCATATTATAACAGTGATCCACATTTGCAGTGATTCCGTTAATACATTTATCGATTAAAGTCTGAATTGCATTTGAAAGATAATCCAAAGAAGTAAACATGGCAAAAGCAATAACAGGTTCCATTACATTCAATTGTAATTGTCCCGCTTCTGCAGCCATTGTAACCGTTAAATCCTGACCAATCACATAAAAACAGGTCTGATTTACCACTTCCGGAATTACCGGATTTACTTTCCCTGGCATAATAGATGAACCTGGCTGACGTGCTGGAAGATTGATTTCGTTAAAACCAGTTCTTGGCCCTGAACTCAATAATCGCAAATCATTACAGATTTTAGAAATCTTAACCGCAGAACGTTTTAAAGTTCCCATAATCTGAACGTAAGCGCCTGTATCAACCGTTGCTTCAATTAAATCTGGCGAAAGTGTTAATGGAATTCCAACCTCATCTGCTAAATATTTTACGCAAATTTCTGGATAACCTTCTGGTGCATTTACTTTTGTTCCAATAGCAGTTGCTCCCATATTGATTTCTAACAACAATTCCTGAGCATTTTTTAAACGCTGAATATCTTCTCCAATTGTTGTGGCATAAGCTTTAAACTCCTGTCCCAAAGTCATCGGAACCGCATCTTGCAATTGCGTTCTTCCCATTTTTAAAACTTCTTTAAACTCCTCTCCTTTTTTAGCAAAAGCTACTTCTAAACCAGCAAAAGTTTTAATAAAGCTTTCCATCTTCAAATACAAAGCAATTCTAAAAGCCGATGGATAAGCATCGTTTGTTGACTGAGAACAGTTTACATGATTGTTTGGGTGAAGAAACTGGTATTCGCCCTTTTTATGGCCTAAATATTCTAATCCGATATTGGCAATTACTTCATTGGCATTCATATTAACAGAAGTTCCTGCTCCACCCTGGATTAAATCGCTCACAAACTCCTGATCAAATTTACCAGCAATAACCTGATCACTTCCGTAACAGATTGCTTCGGCAATTTTAGAATCAATTGCGCCGCAGTCTTTATTGGCTAAAGCCGCCGCCTTTTTTACATACCCTAAAGCTTTGATAAATAAAGGTTCTTTTGAAATCGGAATTCCTGTGATATTAAAGTTCTCTACCGCTCTAAAAGTCTGAATTCCGTAGTATAAATGATTAGGAATTTCTAATTCTCCCAGAAAATCATGTTCTTTTCTTGTTGGTTCCATATAATAAAATTGATATGTTTTGACTTAAAAAATAAGTGTAAAGCTACATCAAATTATGCATTAAAAATGTGAATGAAATCAAAATCATTTATAATTTGTTCCCATTATTTTATCGTAAATTATTACCTTTTCACCTTCAAATAATTACAGAAAAGAGTTGAAAAAAGAAAGCGAATATTTTCTTGATAAAGAATACAATACGATTGTTTACGCCAAAGACGATTTGAATTTTAAGGACTTTGAATCTTGCGTTTTCAACAATTGTAATTTCTCCGCTTGTACTTTTCTTGCTGTTACTTTTATTGATTGCATTTTTAATGACTGCATTTTCAGCGAAGCAAAAATTAATTATGTGGCATTGAGAACCGTTACTTTTAATCGATGCGAAATTAAAGAAGTAAATTTCGCTATGTGCGACAAACTAATTTTTGAAGTTCATTTTAATGATTGCATTCTTGATTTTTCGAAATTCTACACTTTAAAATTAAAAGGAACTCCATTTACCAATTGCAGTCTAATAGCTGTAGATTTTATGGCTGCAGATTTAACCAACGCAATTTTCGATAATTGCGACTTATACCGTTCAGAATTTAACAAAGCCATCGCTAATAAAGCCGATTTTAAAACGAGTTATAATTATACTATTGATCCTTCTAAAACTAAATTGAAGAAAGCTATTTTTTCTTTAAAGGAAGTTAAAGGGCTATTGTTTACGCATGATGTGATTGTGAGTGATAATTAACTATGTTTTTTTTATAATAAATACTCTGCTCTATTTTTTATCCAAACTTTTACTTCAATTTTATCTTATCAGCAATTTGCTTAAACTCTTTAAAATAAACATAGTTTTTTGAAATATCTGTCCCAACAAATAAAATTACACCCTTTGTCGTTTGTTTTAAATATTGAAACATCTTTAGTTTTTTGCCCTGGTACACTCCTAACATTTCAACTGCAACAATTTCGTCTTGACCTTTTTTATAATTCTGCTCAGAAATTATTTCTATGCCAATATTTTTTTCTTTAAAGGCATTGTTTTGATATTTGGATATCAAATTATCACTATACTTTTTTAAATTGAAATCGTTCAAGTCATTTGGCAAAGTACTTACTATAAAATTATTAGCATAAGGATTATTAGATAGCAATTGCTCATTATTTATAGTATAAAAAGCCACATTACCAACTACATTTGATAATTTAAATTTTGAATCTTCTAACTGAAGATTAAATAGTAAGTTATCTCCTAACGTAATTTTCACATTTTTATCATAGTATGTACTAAGTACTAGTTTAACAATTTCGTTTCTTGATTTTTCGTTATTTTCAAAAACCCCCATAACTAATACCGAAAAAGAAGAATCTCCAAATCCTAAAATTATTTGTTCGGAATCCATACCTTGAGGAGCAAGGGCAAAGTATGCATTATAAATTCCTAATTTAAATTCTTTTTTAATCCTTAATTTACCACCTTGTTTTTCAAGATCATTAATCTTATTAATTACATTTGGCATTACTTTAAAATAATCTTGATTAGGAATTTCAATAATTTGGAAATAGTTCTCAGAATCCTTTTGAAACCTCTTTAACTCATCAAAGTATTTATACGAACCTGAACTGTCAATTAGTATTTTAGTACCCTTAACATTTATTTTATTCTGAATATTTGAAACTTCAATTTGGTCAGGAATATCTATTGATTGTCCTTTTAAATCACAACTGATTATTGAAAATATTAAAAAAAATATTATACTATATTTCATATTGTTACTATGCTTTTTTTTTCAATTAGGAGCTACTTAATTTTATAAAATAAGGTAGTCTTAAAGCTTCTTCCCCATCACATAATCTTCCATCAAATACCCATTTCCAATTTCTATATCAACGATTTCTTTAATTTGGAAACCTATTTTTTTATAAAAATCTAATGCTGTATTAAATCGGTTTACGTTTAATGATAATTGTTTTGAATTGTTTTCTAAAGCCAGTTTTTCTATAAAATCAAATACTTTTTTTCCATAACCTTTTCCTTGTGTTTCTGGTAACAAGTAGATTTTATGGATTTTCGTAATGGCTTCATTTTTATAATGATGCTCAATTCCTATAAAGCCAATTGTAGATTCAGAATCTAGAATAAGATAGAATAATTGTTCTTTATTCTCAATTTGTTTTGCCAAAGCCTCATCAGAATAAAACAAACCTAACATGTAATCTAATTGCGATTGAGATAAAATTTCACCGTATGTAATAGGCCAAGTGATGTTTGTAATTTTCTGAATTGTAGTGATATCACCTAACCCTGCTTCTGAAATGCTAATCATAATGTATTTTGAAGTATATTTTATTTTGTAAAAACTTGATTTTCCTGCTCGCTTACGCGGATAAAAGTCGTTCGTTTAGTCAATTCTTTTAATCTTGAGGCTCCAACATACGTACAAGTGCTTCTTATTCCTCCTAAAATATCCAAAACGGTGTGAATCACATCTCCTTTAAACGGAACTTGAACTGTTTTTCCTTCACTTGCTCTGTATTCTGCAACGCCTCCAGAATGCTTGTCCATTGCAGTTTTTGAACTCATTCCGTAAAACTGTTTGAATTTTTCGCCTTTTACTTCAATTAATTCACCGCCGCTTTCTGTGTGTCCTGCAAGCATTCCGCCTAACATTACAAAATCGGCTCCTGCACCAAAAGCTTTTGCAACATCCCCCGGAGTTGTACATCCACCATCGCTTATGATGTGTCCGCCTAAACCGTGAGCGGCATCAGCACATTCGATAATGGCCGATAACTGCGGATAACCAACACCTGTTTTAACGCGAGTTGTACAGACAGAACCCGGTCCAATTCCGACTTTTACAATATCAGCACCAGCCAATAATAGCTCTTCGGTCATTTCTCCTGTAACAACATTTCCTGCGATAATTATTTTGTCTGGATATTGTTTACGGGTTTTCTTTAAAAACTGAACAAAATGTTCTGAATAACCATTTGCAACATCAATGCAGATAAATTTCAATGACGGATTTGCAGTAATTATTTTTTCAATTTTGTCAAAATCTTCCTTTCCTGTTCCTGTACTTACAGCAATATAATCGTAGAAATCTGGAGTTGCATTTTTTAAGAAATTATTCCACTCTTCTAAAGTATAATGTTTATGAATAGCTGTAAAAAGCTTTTCTTTAGCCAAAACCTTTGCTATTTCAAAAGTTCCTACGGTATCCATATTGGCAGCCATAATCGGGACTCCTGTCCAATTTGCAGTACTGTGCAAAAATTTGAAATTTTGTTCTAAGGAAACTTCAGATCTGCTTTTGAGCGTTGATCTTTTAGGTCTAAACATTACGTCTTTAAATCCTAATTTAAGGTCCATTTCTATTCTCATAGTTCGAGATTTTGGTTACTCTCAAATGTAAGGAATTTTAGAATTTAGATTGTAGATTTTAGATTAAATCTAATCGCATAAATTGTGACGCGGATTAAACGGATTCGCTTTCGCGAAAACGCGGATTTATACCGATTTTTTTTTGCTTTGCGTGGGCTTCGACTCCGCTCAGCCTGACAAAAGAAACCCTTCCCAATTCCACAGAGATACACAAAGTTTTCAAACAAAAATGCATTTCGACATCGCTCAATGTGACAAACGTAAAACTGAAAACTGTCACTGCGACTGTGACTGACCACTAAAAAAACCTGAACACTAAAAAAAACTACCCGTGAATAGTTTCGTTTTTTCCGTAATTGGTAATGATAGATTCTTCAAATTCTAACCATTCTCTCCAACGTTTTTCAACATCGATTCCAACTCCGTATTTACGAGCATATGTAATGAAAGTTGTGTAATGTCCTGCTTCGCTTTCCATTAATTCTCTATAAAAAACAGATAATTCTTCGTCTTGAATATTTTCAGAAAGCACTTTAAAACGTTCACAACTTCTGGCTTCGATCATAGCTGAGAAAAGAAGTCTTTCTACAAGACCAGAAACACGGCTTCCGTCTCCGCTTCTTTTCATGTATTGATATAGTTCGTTTACATATTCATCTTTGCGCTCACGACCTAATTTTAGTCCTCTTTTGATGATGATATTATGCACTTGCTCAAAATGATCTACTTCTTCTTTTACTAAAGCCAATAAATCTTGAACTAAATCCTGATGTTCTGGATTGTTTGTAATAATTGTAATCGCATTTGTTGCTGCTTTTTGCTCGCACCAAGCGTGATCTGTTAAGATTTCTTCGATGTTTTTCTCAACAATATTTACCCATCTTGGGTCGGTTGGCAATTGTAATCTTAATACGCCCATTTTTTTTAAAATTTGTTTCAGGTTTATTTTGTTTCAAGTTTAAAGTTTTCATCCTAAATGAAAAAAGTTTAAAGTTTCATAATACGTTCAATTACGCATTACAAAACTTTAAACTTGAAACCTTAAACTTTAAACTAATTAATAAGCAAAAATCGGTCTTTCGCTCATCATATCGTTTACTTGTTCAGCAACTTCTTCGATAACAGCTTCATCTGTATGGTTAGATAAAACTTTATCGATAAGCGCTACAATAGTTTCCATATCTTTTTCAACTAAACCACGAGTTGTGATTGCAGCTGTTCCAACACGGATTCCAGAAGTGATAAATGGAGATTTATCATCAAAAGGAACCATGTTTTTATTTACTGTAATTTCAGCTTTTACTAATGCATTTTCAGCTTCTTTTCCAGAAATACCTTTATTTCTTAAATCAATAAGCATCATGTGGTTGTCTGTTCCGCCAGAGATAATGTTGTAACCTCTCTTTACGAAAGCATCAGCCATTGCATTTGCATTTTTTTGTAATTGCATTGCATAAGTAAAGAACTCATCTTTAAGAGCTTCACCAAAAGCAACCGCTTTAGCAGCAATAATATGCATTAAAGGTCCACCTTGGTTTCCTGGAAAAACAGCTAAGTCTAATAATGAAGACATCATTCTGATTTCTCCTTTTGGAGTTGTTAATCCTTGTGGATTTGGGAAATCTTTCCCCATTAAAATAAGACCTCCACGTGGTCCTCTTAATGTTTTATGAGTTGTTGTAGAAACAATATGACAATGTGGAATTGGATCGTTCATTAATCCTTTTGCAATAAGACCAGCTGGGTGAGAAATATCAGCAAATAAGATCGCTCCTACACTGTCAGCAATTTGTCTGAAACGAGCAAAATCCATATCACGAGAATAAGCAGAAGCTCCAGCGATGATTAATTTTGGCTGTTCTTTAGTTGCAATTTCTTGAATTTTATCATAATCTAAACGACCAGTTTCAGCATCTACACCGTAGAATACTGGACGATATAGACGTCCTGAGAAGTTTACTGGAGAACCGTGAGTTAAGTGACCTCCGTGAGATAAATCGAAACCTAAAATAGTATCACCTGGATTTAAACAAGCATGGTAAACAGATGTATTTGCCTGAGAACCTGAGTGAGGCTGTACGTTTGCATATTCAGCTCCAAATAATTCTTTAGCTCTGTCGATTGCAATTTGCTCAATAACGTCAACTACTTCGCAACCGCCGTAGTATCTTTTGCCAGGATAACCCTCAGCATATTTATTAGTTAAAACAGACCCTGCTGCTGCCATTACTTCATCACTTACAAAATTCTCAGAAGCAATAAGCTCTAGTCCGTGAATTTGTCTTTCTTTCTCCTCTTGGATAAGATCAAAAATTTGTTCGTCGCGTTGCATTTTTTTGTTTTTCGTTAATTTCACGCAAAAATACAAAAAAACGTTTGCCAAACAGCTAGATTATGATATATTTGACATGTAATTTTTCAACAAACAATTAACATTAAACATGCCAATAACCGCCAACGATACCAATAGAAAATCATGGTTAGAAGTGCCACAAAATAGCGACTTCCCTATTCAGAATATTCCTTTCGGTGTATTTCTTACCAAAGAAAATGTCGTTACTGTAGGAACAAGAATTGGCGATTATGCCATAGATTTAGGGGCTTTGCAGCAATTAAATTATTTTGAGGGAATAGAATTAACCGATGATATGTTTATGCAGGACACGCTAAATGATTTTATTTCTGATGGAAAAAAAACATGGCGTTTGGTTCGAAATCGCATCGCTGAGATTTTCGACGAGACTAATCCGCAGTTAAGAGATTCAACAAAACATCGCGATATTGTTATATTTAAGATCGAAGACGTAGAAATGCAATTGCCAGTTTTAATTGGTGATTATACTGACTTTTATTCAAGCAGAGAGCACGCTACAAACGTAGGTAAAATGTTCCGTGATCCAGAAAATGCATTATTGCCAAACTGGTTGCATATTCCAGTTGGATACCACGGAAGAAGCTCTACAATTGTGCCATCTGGAATTCCAGTTCACCGACCAATGGGACAGACTTTGCCTGCTGGTCATGACACGCCTGTTTTTGGTGCTTCTCGTTTAGTAGATTTCGAATTAGAAACTGCTTTTATCACTACAGATGTGAATGTAATGGGCGAAAATATTTCTACTTATGAAGCAGAAGATTATATTTTCGGAATGGTTTTACTAAATGACTGGAGCGCTCGTGATATTCAGAAATGGGAATATGTGCCGCTTGGACCATTTTTAGCTAAAAACTTCGCTACTTCAATTTCACCTTGGATTGTGACTATGGATGCTTTGGAACCTTTTAGAACAAAAGGACCTAAACAAGACCCAACACCGCTTCCATATTTACAGACTAAAGGAAAAAAAGCATTTGATATTCATTTGGAAGTTTCATTAAAACCTGAAAATCAAGAAGAAGAAACTGTGATTTCAAAATCTAACTTCAAATATCTGTATTGGTCTATGAGTCAGCAGTTAGCGCATCATACTTCTAATGGATGCCGTGTAAACTCTGGTGACATGATGGGTTCTGGAACAATTTCTGGTCCAACTCCTGATAGTTTTGGTTCTATGCTAGAATTAACTTGGGGAGGAAAAAATCCGTTGAAGTTAAAAGATGGAAGTGAACGTAAATTTATTGAAGATAATGACACTGTAATTATTCGTGGATTCTGTGAAAATACGGAAGTAAGAATTGGCTTTGGAGAAGTTTCTAGCCAATTGCTACCTCCTTTCATTAAACAATGAAGAGCAGAACAATCTGAAGAGATATAGAAAAACAAAAAACCTTGGTTTGTCGCCAAGGTTTTTTTATGCTTTATATTTAATCTTGAAAAAGTTGAAAGAAAAAGCTATTTATTCTAAAATCAACTTTACCCAAACCAAACGATGATCAGAACTTGATTCGCGTTTTTCAACTAATTCTGACATTGATTCACCTTTGGCAGGCCAGAACACGCCGCTGTCGACAAACTTAAAACCAAGTCTTGACGGTAGTACATAATCAGCACGCATTCTCCAAAAGGCAGTATGATTAATTCCAAAAGGATTTTCAGGACTAAATTCAACACCACCTTTACTCGCAGGCGTAAAGTCATTATTAATTTTCGAATCGTCTACTAAAGACTTTATTCCTTCTCTAATAGCATCTCCTTCAACTGGCGAAGCATTTTGATCACCCATTATGACAAATCGAGAATTTGGAGGTAAACCACCTTTTACACCTTTATCATCATAAATATATGAAGCCGAATTGTCTGAAATATAGTCTTTCCAGAATCGGATTTCATCATGATTTCTTTTTCCATTGCGATCTTCAGTACTATCAAAAGTAGGAGGAGTTGGATGGCTGACTAAAACATGAACTGTTTTATTACCAATTTCTACAGGAACATCCCAGTGAGATTTTGAAGATAACGGAAATTCTTTCCATGCTTTCTTGCTATACCAATCTGACCCATCTGCTTTTTTGGTAATCAATGCTCCTGGCATATCTTTCCATTTAAAATGCTGAAAAGTGCGAACCACATTAACATCAATAGGATATTTAGATAAAAGCATCATACCATATTGTCCAGGATACATACCAAACGCCCAAGCATCATTTCCAAAATTATCCAGCTTTCCATCATTATTCAAATCATAAGGGCTTGGCTGACCCGTATTCACTGTTGAATAATAGAAGTAAGGATAATCGATCGCCATAGCTCCGCCTTGGCTCACATTCAAATAGTTTTTTATAAACGCCTTTACACCAAGTTCAGGGTCTTTAATATAATCAAATTCGTTTAAAAGAATAACGTCTGGTCTAACGGTTTGAATAATCTGGGCAATATTTCTAATTTGAGTATTATGCCCTGAATTAAGCTGATAAATCAATATCTGCTCCGATTTTCCCATTGCGCCTTTAGGAGAATAATTATCAGATTCCATACTAACATTGTAGGTAGCAAATGTAAGTTCATTTTTGTCTTGTGAATCAGACTGTGAAAAAAGAGCTCCGGAAGAAAGCACGGAAAGGATAAAAAATATTTTCTTCATATAAAATTAAATCTGCATTTCTGCATTATTGAACATACGAATATAAGAAGGATGTTGGGACACACGGCAAATCTGTTTGTTAAATATACAACAAAAAAAAGCTGCCACTTTTGGTGACAGCTTAAATTACAGAAGAAAGTCTCTGTATATCTGATAATTTTATCACAGATTAAAAAAATCAAAACGATTATTTTATAATCTGTGACTACTATTTTTATGCAGGAATCTGCTGACTTAAACAATGTAAAGTTCCGAATCCCCATATGAAATCAATACAACTGATTCCGATAACTTCTCTATCAGGGAAACATTCTGCTAATATATTTAAAGCTACGCGGTCGTTGCTATCATTAAATGTTGGCACTAAAACGCAATTGTTCAAAATTAAGAAATTAGCATAACTTGCTGGCAATCTTAAATCTTCAAAATCTACACGCTTTGGCATTGGCAATGCCACAATAACTGGAGATTTTCCGTTTTCTAATTTTGCATTTTGCAGACGTTTCAAATTATCCTGTAAAGGTTTGTAGTTTGAATCATTTTTATCCGTCTCTACAATCGTTACAATCGTATCTTCATTTACAAATCGGCATAAATCGTCGATATGACCATGCGTATCATCTCCTTCTATTCCGTCTCCTAACCAAATTACATTCGTTACTCCAAGATATTCTTTAAAAACAGCTTCGTAATCTTCTTTTGTAAAACCAGGATTTCTTACTTGAATTGTTGGATGCATTAAACATTCCTCAGAAGTCAGTAACGTTCCCTTTCCGTTTACATCAATTGCTCCACCTTCAACAATTACCGGTTTTCCTTTGTACATTACCTGAGTTAGCGGAACGTCAATAAAATCAGCTACTTTACCTGGAACATACTTATCTAATTGATAATTTTTATATTTTGCCCAACCATTAAAATTGAAATTCAACGCTTCTCTTTTTGAACCATTTTTCACAATAATTGGTCCAGAGTCACGCATCCAGCTTCTGTTGGTTTTATGAATGATATATGAAACATTTTTAAGATTCACACGAGCTCTTTCAAGCATATCAGCAACTTTTTCTTTCAGTTTTTCATCGGCTACAACCAAAAAAACAGTTTCAAAAGTGGCTACTTTTTTTATAAACTCTACAAAAGCCCATTGAACTGCTTCGTATTTTCCTGGCCAATCGTTGCCATTGTGCGGAAAACACAATACAATTCCTTGCTGTTTTTCCCATTCTGCTGGAAATCTTCTATTATTTGTTGACATAAATAGGTTCTAATTTAGAAAGTGCAAAGATAAGCATTCGCTAGGATTATAAAACATTTGGTTGAAATTCCTCCTAATTTCACAAAACTTATCCTGCAAAATTTAAGTTAAAGATTAAATAATACACACTTAATATTTAACAGAGAGCTCAGAATTACTTTTGCCAAAACTAAAAACTAACACATGAAAAATTTATCTCTCTCATTATTAGCAGCTCTATTTGTATTGGCGAGCTGTAACAATGATGAAAATTCAAACACCGAACCAGAAGTTGTTGTAAACGAAAATCCTGGAACTTTTAAAGAAATTGGTTCTATTACAATCGGCGGAGAAGCTGCTGCAGAAATCTCTGCTTACTGCGAAAAAACAAAAAGACTTTTTACAGTAAACAATAGCGGCGTAAACCAGATTGATGTTATTGATATTAGTGATCCTGCAAAACCGCTTAAAATCGGAAAAATTGATTTAGTTGCTTACGAAGGCGCTGCAAACAGTGTTTCTGTTTTTGACGGAAAATTGGCTGTAGCTTTAGAATCTACTGTAAACAAACAAGGAAATGGAAAAGTAGTTGTTTTTAATACTTCAGATTACAGCTTAATCAAACAAGTAACAGTTGGTGCATTGCCAGATATGATTACTTTTTCTCCCGACGGAAAATTTATCATGACTGCCAATGAAGGCGAGCCAAATACAGATTATACACAAGATCCAAACGGAACTGTTTCTATTATTGAAACGAGCACTTATAATGTTACTACTTTAGATTTTGCTTCATTTGCTGGTCAGGCTGCGGCATTAGTAAAAGATGGTTTCAGAATTTCAAAATTTGCTAAAACTAGTTTTGCTCAGGATATCGAACCTGAATACATTACAATTTCAGATGATTCTAAAACGGCTTGGGTAACTTTACAAGAAAATAATGGTGTCGCAAAAGTTGACTTAGCTTCAAAAACCATCACTGCTATTTATCCATTAGGTTTAAAAGATTACAATACAGCCGAAAACGCAATTGATGTAAGCGATAGCGACAGCAAAATCGCTTTTAATCCATGGAAAGTAAAAGGTCTTTATATGCCAGATGCTATCAGTCATTTTACAGTAAATAATACACCATATTTTGTAACCGCTAATGAAGGTGACGCAAGAGAATATACAGCTTATACTGATGTAAAACGTATGAAGAGCATGACGCTTGATGCAACAGCTTTCCCTGATGCAGCTACTTTAAAATTAGATGCTAATATGGGAAGATTAAATCTTGTTGCCGATATGGGAGATACTGACGGAGACGGAGATTTAGATCAAATGGTAAGTTTTGGAGGAAGATCTTTTTCTATCTGGAACGGAAATACAGGAAAAATTGTTTTTGACAGCAAAAATGATGTTGACAAAAAAACAAACGAGTTAGGCACGTATGATGACAAGAGAAGTGACGATAAAGGTTCTGAGCCAGAAGCTGTGGTTGCTGCTAAAATGGGAAACCAAAACATTTTATTTGTTGGCTTAGAAAGATCTGATGCTTTTATGGTTTATGATGCTACAAATCCGACTTCTCCACAGTATTTACAAACTGTAAAAACTGGAGATGCTCCAGAAGGCATTCTTTTCATTCCGGCTTCAAAAAGCCCGACAAAAAGAAGCTTATTGGTAGTAAGCAGCGAAGGAGATGGATCTGTTAAAATTTATCAGCCTGATTTAAAATAATAACTCTTTTTTAGGATAGCAGAAAGGACAAAATGTGAATTTTGTCCTTTTTTTATGCATTCTATTGTACTTATTTTAACGTATTTACACAATTAAAAGCTAAAATATGGGAATTATGTAAGAGTATATACAACACTTTCTAGAATACGACTTCTAATTTTGTTTCAGAGTTTAAAATAAAAACAATTTAATTTTTGATATCATGAAAAAGAAATTAGTATCAGTATCCTTATTATTACTATCATTTGCTGCAGGCGCTCAAAATATGGCTACCACTTCTACCACACCTAGCGTAGATCAAGAATACAACAAATGGTCGATCGAACTGAATGGCGGGGTTAACAAACCAACCAGAACAATGACTCCAGGTTATACTACAGAATCATTAAACTTTTTCCACGGAGATCTAGGTGTTAGATATATGTTTAGTCCAAAGTTTGGGGTAAAATTAGATGTTGGTTACGACCAATTTAAAGAGAAAAAAAACACTCCAGATTTTGACAGCCGCTACGTTAGAGCAAGTTTACAAGGGGTTATCAATGTGGGACGTGCTTTAAACTTTGAAACTTGGACAAATACAATTGGACTTTTAGCTCATGGTGGTTTTGGGGTTTCTCAAATCAGTACCGAAACAGGATTTGGTGGACAGGATTACATGGCCCACGGAATCGCAGGTTTAACTGGACAAATTAGATTAAGCAACAGAGTAGCTTTAACTGGTGATCTTACCGGAATTGTAAACGGAAGACAAAATTGGAATTTTGACGGAATGGGAAATACTTCCACAGGTTCTTTTGATGGCGTTTTACTAAATGCTTCTGTAGGTTTAACTTTCTACCTAGGAAAAAACCAAAAACATGCTGACTGGGTTGGTGAAGAAGATAGAATTGGTGAATTGGAAAAAAGAGTGGACTTAATCGAAACTGGTCTTATAGATTCAGACAAAGATGGAGTTGCTGATTTATACGATTTAGAACCAAACAGTATTGCAGGAGTTGCTGTTAATACAAAAGGACAATCTATTGATACAAATCAAAATGGTGTGCCAGATGAGTTAGAAAGCTATTTAGATAAAACGTATGAGAAAAAAGGAGCTGGAACAGCTACAAACAACACTGTTGAAGAATTAATCAACGGAGGTTATGTAAATGTTTACTTCGATTTCAATTCGTCTAAACCAACAAACGCATCTTTATCTGGTGTTGATTTCTTAGTGAAATACTTAAAAAACAATCCAGGAAAATCGGCCGATATTATTGGTTATGCTGATGAAATTGGAAACACAAACTACAATGTTGAATTGTCTAGAAAAAGAGCGGAAGCTGTGAAAAAAGTAGCAGTAAATGCAGGAATAGACGCTTCAAGATTGAATGTAATTGCTAACGGAGAAGATACTTCTGTTAATAAAAGTTCTAAAGAGGCACGTCAGATCGTGAGACGAGTTACTTTCCAAGTGAAGTAATCTATATATAAAAGCTAAAAACAGAAAAGGGCAAAATATTAAATTTTGCCCTTTTTATATTTGAGATAAATCAAAATTATTTATCAATTGCTCTTTTTGTAATATCTCCAAAAGCATCAATTCTTCTGTCTCTGAAAAACGGCCAGTTTTGACGAACATTTTCCTGAAGATCTAAATCAACCTCAGCAATTAAGATTTCTTCTTTATCATGAGAAGCCTGAGCTAAAATTTCTCCTTGCGGTCCAGCAATAAAAGAAGCTCCCCAGAACTGAATTCCTTCTGTTCCTTCAAGGTATTTTTCAAGACCAATTCGGTTTGCAGCTGCAACGAAAACACCATTTGCAACAGCGTGACCTTTCATTACATTCATCCAAGCACCATACTGATTTTCTCCGTATTGCTCTTTTTCTTTTGGATGCCATCCAATTGCTGTTGGGTAGAATAAAACTTCAGCTCCTTTAAGCGCTGTAATACGAGCCGCTTCTGGATACCATTGATCCCAGCAGATTAATGTTCCAACAGTTCCTTTTTTAGTTTCGATTGCTTGGAAACCTAAATCTCCTGGAGTGAAATAGAATTTTTCATAGAAATGAGGATCGTCTGGAATGTGCATTTTACGGTATAAACCTGCTTCAGTTCCATCAGTGTCAATGATATAAGCACTGTTATGATAAATTCCAGCCATTCTCTTCTCGAAGAAAGGAACAATAATCACTACTCCTAATTCTTTTGCCAATTCACTGAATGCAATAAACGAAGTACTGTAAAGCGGTTCTGCTAATGCAAAATTGTCTACATCTTCACTTTGACAAAAATAATGACTGCTATATAATTCAGGCAATAAGATAACTTCTGCTCCTTGACTTGCAGCATCTCTTACCCAGCTGATACATTTTTTAAGATTATTTTCGGCAACATCATTCAGATTTAACTGAATAACCGATATTTTATACTTTCTTTTCGCCATGACATAAAATTTAAGAGTGCAAAAATAATACTTTTTAAAGGAATGGCAAAGCGAAGAAAAACCTTCTTCAAATCAACAGCATTTATTTCAAATTCGAAAACTCTTTTAATAGCAAGTTAACTTCTTCAACAATCTCATGCACATTATAAAATTCTGATTTAAAAATAAAACTCAAATGATAAATCATCTTTTCATGTTCAAGCTGATACTGAAAATTAACTTTAGAAAATTCATTATTCGAAGTGTTTTTATACCATTTATCAAATAATTTTTGCCTGAAATCTTGCTTAAAGTCAACACTGTCACAAACATAATTCAATATTATATCTGGGTTATCTTTAAAATAATTATTGATGATATTAGTTATCGTAATTTCTATTAAAGGATCATTAAAGAACTTTTGATTATTAGCTTCATAAAAATCCACTGAATATAAATTTTCAAAAAAAATATTATCAAAATCCATTTTTTGAAAACTGACAAAATATTCTAATCCATGTTTTGTTGTAAAATAAAAAAGAGGGTATAAACCCTCTTCTTGAATATATTGATACATAAAAGAAATACTATTTTTTCTTTAATCTTGCTATAACTTCTTTTCGATGTTCTTCTTTTAAATCAACCATTTTTTTAAGAACAGAAATTGTCTTAGCATCTGGCTTTATGATTATTGTTTTTTCCATGATTGTTTTTGATTTCAAATACAAATGTAAGAAAAAAAAGCCACATCTATTTCAAATCAATTTAATTAGCATTGTTTTTCAGAATTAAAAATTCTTACAATTTAATCAAAATTAAAAAAACCACTTTACATTAGCTTAAAATTAAGCCTTTGCAAAATGGCTTTTCAACCTAAAAAATATCAACCAAAAAAAGTTGTTATTCGATCACAACTTTCTGAGTTAAGAATTCTGTTTCTGATTTCTTGAATTTAATTTCGAAAGTTCCTTTTGTAGCAGATTTAAATTTATAAACTGTTTTTTTAGGATCTGGTATTTGCTGTGTACAAACATCTGAAGCATATTTTGCTATAACTTGCAATCCTTTGTCTGTACCAATTGTTGCCTCGGTAATTTTATCAAATTCTCCACAAGCGTTATCAACAACAAAAGTCACATCATAACTTAATTCTTCATTTACTTTTCCAGTTGCTGCACCTTTAATTTCGGTTACAAATGCTGTTTTTGTTTTAACAGTCGATTCTACTTTATCATCGTCGTTACTACAAGAAACAAATCCAATTGATAAAAATAATACTACTAAAGCTGTTTTTAATCTAAAACTTTTCATATAAAATAATAATTAATTGTTAATTACTATGAAGACATGGCATAATTGCAAAGGTTGCTTAGAAGAAATGTTAAAAAAATTAGACTAACAATTAATCAACTAAAAACCAACAACTTAATCAATGAAAAAATATTTAAAAAATACGGTTATTTCTTATAAAAATAAAAACTTTCTGGAATAGCCCCGATAGAAATGGCATCTTTTTGTTGTGGGGTTCACAACAAAAAATATAATGGATAGCGGGACTGAACTTTCTTTTAAAAACGAATTGATCTGCTCCTAAAAACAAAAAAACACCAGCGTTAACTGATGTTTTTTTACTATATTTTTAAAGCGGAATTAAGCCGTTTTCTTTTGAAATATCTTTTTGAAGAGATTTACGATTCCTAAAACAATAAAACCAATAATAAGTCCGATTGCAAACTCTTTTATAATAGAAGGAAAATTTGGTAAAAGATGGTGGAAAAATTCAATATTATGAACGAATAAACCTCCCGCAACCAAAATTAAGGCAATGGTTCCAATAACGGTCAACGCTTTAATAACTTTTGGAAGCGCCTGAACTAAAATGTTTCCGATAAACTTTAAAATACTATTTTCTTTTTTGCTGTGCTGAATCATTTTAAAACCTACTTCATCCATACGAACAATAAGCGCTACGATTCCGTAAACTCCAACTGTAGCAATCACTGCAATAATTGATACCGTAATAATCTGAGACGTTAATGGTTTTCCGATTACAGTTCCCAAAGCGATAATTACAATTTCTACAGAAAGGATAAAATCGGTAACGATTGCCGATTTTACTTTCTCTTTTTCGATTACTAAAATTTCTTCTTCGGTAAGCACTTCATCAGTAATTCCTTCCGATTCTTCATGTTTGTGAGGAACAATGAACTCATAGATTTTTTCTGCTCCTTCATAAGCTAAAAATAATCCGCCTAAAACTAAAATTACCATGATGGCAACTGGAAAAAATGCACTTAACAAAAATGCAATTGGAAGAATGATAATTTTATTCAGTAAAGAACCTTTACTGATTGCCCACAAAACCGGCAATTCTCGTGAAGATGCAAATCCAGAAGCTTTTTCTGCATTTACAGCTAAATCGTCGCCCAAAATTCCGGCAGTTTTCTTTGCAGCAACTTTACTCATTACTGCAACATCATCCATAATTGCTGCGATATCATCTAATAGTGCGAAAAAACCTGAACCCATTTTTTAAATTTATTTTTAGTGATGCGAATCTAGACATTTTGACTTAATCTGCCCAATAATATTACATGAAAATTTTTCTTTTTATTCATATTTTTCTGTAGATAAAATCTAACTGCATTGTCCTAAAAGAACCCAAAGAATAATAAAAACTATAATAGTTCCGAAACAGCCTCCACCTAACTTCTTAGCTCCATATCCTGCTAATAATCCTCTGAAAATATTGTTCATGATTTTAATTTTAAATTAATAATTTGCTGGTTTTTATCAATTTAAAATTGATTCTTTTTTAAAAATATATCGTTATATGAATTAGATAAAAAGTTTCAGAATTTTGAGCAAAAAAAAGCACCAGCTTTTTAAACTGATGCTTTTTCAAGATTAACTAAAAAAATAATTATTTAGCGGTCTGGTTTCTAAAGACCAAATTGCCATCGAAAGCATCTAATAAAATGATGCTGTCTGTTGTTATGTTTCCTGCCAAAATTTCTTTTGACAATTGATTCAACACTTCTCTTTGAACTACACGTTTCACAGGTCGAGCTCCAAAATGCGGATCGTAACCTTTATCGGCCAAGTAAGCAATAGCTTCTGGAGTTGCATCCATTGTAATGCCTTGCAACGCCAGCATTTTGGTAACGCTTTTTAACTGCAGACTTACAATTCTCGAAATATTCTCTACTGTAAGCGGCGTAAACATAACAATCTCGTCGATACGGTTGATAAACTCAGGACGAACAGTTTGCTTTAACAATCCTAAAACTTCGTTTTTAGCCGCTTCTGTTGCTGCTTCGACGCTTCCTTTCAGGTTTTCAAATTTCTCCTGAATAATATTACTTCCCATATTTGAGGTCATAATAATGATCGTATTTCTAAAATCGGCTAGACGACCTTTATTGTCTGTCAAACGTCCTTCGTCCAGAACCTGCAACAAAATATTGAATGTATCCGGATGCGCTTTTTCGATCTCGTCTAAAAGCACAACAGAATAAGGTTTTCTACGAACCGCTTCCGTCAACTGACCTCCTTCATCATAACCCACATATCCTGGAGGCGCACCCACCAAACGGCTCACACTGTGACGTTCTTGGTATTCACTCATATCGATACGAGTCATGGCATTTTCATCGTCAAAAAGATATTCGGCCAAAGCTTTTGCTAACTCTGTTTTTCCCACTCCGGTTGTTCCTAAGAATAAGAATGATCCAACAGGTTTTTTCATATCCTGCAAACCGGCACGGCTTCTGCGAACGGCATCACTCACGGCTTCTATCGCTTCTTCCTGACCTACTACACGTTTGTGCAATTCGTCTTCCAGATGCAATAGTTTTTCTCTTTCTGTTTGAAGCATTTTAGTAACTGGAATTCCTGTCCATTTTGCTACAACTTCTGCGATATCTTCTCTGGTAACTTCTTCTTTAATTAAAGAATTTCCAGATTGGAATTCTAGCAATTGTTTTTGCAAAGTTTCCTGACGTTCCTGCGCTTCTTTTATTTTTCCGTAACGAATTTCTGCTACTTTTCCGTAATCACCATCACGTTCTGCACGTTCTGCTTCGTATTTAAAGTCTTCAATTTCGTGTTTTACAGCTTGAATTCCGTCAACGATATCTTTTTCCTGTTTCCATTTTGCGTAGATTTCGTTTCGCTCTTCTTTCAGGTTGGCCAATTCCATTCCTAAAATTTTCAGCTTGCTTTCTTCTTTTTCACGTTTGATAGCTTCGATCTCGATTTCCAACTGCATGATTTTACGATCCAAAACATCTAATTCTTCAGGTTTTGAATTGATTTCCATACGCAGTTTAGAAGCTGCTTCGTCCATTAAGTCGATCGCTTTATCTGGTAAGAAACGATTTGTAATATAACGTTGCGAAAGCTCAACAGCCGCAATAATCGCTTCGTCTTTAATCTGAACTTTATGGTGCGTTTCGTATTTCTCTTTAATTCCACGAAGAATCGAAATCGCGCTTTCTGTATCTGGTTCGTCGATTAATACTTTTTGGAAACGTCTTTCTAGCGCTTTATCTTTTTCGAAATATTTTTGATATTCATCTAAAGTCGTTGCACCAATTGCTCTCAATTCTCCACGAGCCAAAGCTGGTTTCAAGATATTAGCCGCGTCCATTGCGCCTTCTCCTCCACCTGCACCAACAAGCGTATGAATCTCATCAATAAAAAGAACAATATCACCTTCTGCAGCTGTAACTTCTTTTACAACCGATTTTAAACGCTCTTCAAATTCTCCTTTGTATTTCGCTCCGGCAATCAAAGCTCCCATATCTAATGAGAAAACGATTTTTTCCTTTAAGTTTTCCGGAACGTCTCCATCAACAATTCTGTGCGCTAAACCTTCTGCAATTGCAGTTTTACCAACTCCTGGTTCACCAATAAGCATTGGGTTATTTTTTGTTCTACGAGTCAGAATCTGCAATACACGACGAATTTCTTCATCACGTCCGATAACTGGATCTAGTTTTCCTGTACGTGCTAATTCATTTAAGTTTTTAGCGAATTTATTTAGTGAATTATACGTTTCTTCTGCTGAAGCCGAAGTTACTCTTTCACCTTTTCTTAATTCTTCAATAGCCGCTTTCAAACCTTTTCCTGTAACGCCCTGATCTTTTAAAATCTGAGAAACTTTACTTTTTGAGTCAAAAATGGCTAAAATTAAATGCTCGATCGAAACGTATTCGTCGTTCATTTTTTGCGCAATGATTTCAGCTTCATTCAAAGCTTTATTCGCGTCTCTAGAAAGCATTAAATCTCCACCTGAAACTTTTGGAAAACTCTGAATTGTACTGTCCAAAATTTGAAGAAACAAAGGCACGTTTACATTCAATTTTTTCAAAATAAACGGCGCTACGTTTTCATCAACTTCAAAAATTGCTTTGAAAATGTGTTCATTTTCAATTTGCTGTTGGCCATTTCGCTGCGCTAATTGTTGCGACAACTGAATGGCTTCTTGTGATTTAATAGTAAACTTATTTATATTCATATTTTTACGATTTTGATTGATTTTATTTGTTTGACAATTTATAAGATTAAAGTTACGATTTATTGAGGTACTTTTTTAACTCAAATAATTTAACTTTGCATTCAAATATTCAAATTATATTCCACAGTAAAAAAACAGACAAAATGTCGTTAAAAATTAAAATTTCTTTATTTTAACACGTCAAAAAGTCATAAATCAAGTCAAATATGAGTTTTTTCAATTCAATCTTCGGAAGTTCAGAGAACTCAGAAGCAGCAAAAAGCAAAGTAAACTGGACAGAATTAACAGATATGCTTCAATTAATGGAAATCGAAGCCATTTCTAATGAAAAACCAGTTGTCATTTTTAAACACAGCACAAGATGCAGTATCAGCCGAATGGCTTTAAAACAATTTGAAAGAGAATTTGATCTCGAAGAAGCAGTTGATCCGTACTTTTTAGATTTAATCGCAAATAGAGATATTTCAAACGAAATTGCAAGCAAATTTGGAGTATATCACGAATCACCTCAATTGATTTTAATCAAAAACGGAAAAGCAGTTTACGATGTTTCACACAGTGACATTGATGCTGAAGCATTGAAAAGCAAGATCTAAGTTATAAATTATGAGTTATGAGTTAATTACTTAACTTAGAATACTACAAATTTTAAAAATTAAAAGCCTGAAATTATTTGTATAATTCCAGGCTTTTATATTTCTACGTCAAGTCTAATTTTAATTCAAATTAGCGCTCAACTCATAATTCATAATTAAACTTAAAAACTTCCCTCAGAGCCTCCACCGCTGAAGCCTCCTCCTCCAAATTCCATTGGAGAGCCTGTCTTAACTTCTGGTTTCATTCCGAAAGTTGAAGCCACAACTAAAGCTTCTGCATTTAATAAGTTATCTGAATGGTTAATTCTATCTGGTTTAAAGGTCAGACCGCTTTCTTTTTCTTTTAATTTTTTAATTGAGAAATAAGCAATTACAAATAAAACTACACCTCCAAGTGTTAATGCAACTTCGATTGGCAAAACAGAATGATAAAATCGAACCGTATAAATTGAAAATGCAATCGCCAAAAAGCTCAACCAAAGCATTATTCTATCTTTTGCTTTTAAAGCCTGAACCAAATAAAGCACTGGAACTATAAAAGTAAATACATAAAAGAAGTACGCAAACGGAATATCTGTTCCAGGTTTTACTTCTGTTCCTAATAGTTCTGCAGAAAGCTCTCTTACAACCAAATAATTACAAGAAAGATAAAATAAAACAAGACAAAAACTATTCGCCAGCAAAAGTCCATTGTAATAATAGCTTTCGTTTAAACGATTCATCATTTTTTTAGTCAAAAAATAAAATCCAGCTGCGAAAATCATTGCCAAAAATGGCAAAATAGCTTTTCCGATATCTCCAAATTCAAACATTCCGTAAAACAAAAACGCAGTTGCAGAAAGACAGAACACGAGCATTGATAGTACATGCAAATATCTTAAAAACATAAAAAGCGCTCCAACTGCTACAAAAAAAGCAATTACCATTTCATAACCTTCTGTTGTTATTCCTACTGCCACTCCTAAGCATAAAAGCGCATTCAATATAAAAGCATCGTCTAAACCGTGATTATGATACTCCTGATTCGCAAGCAATTCTACTCCCGCAAATCCAACTGCAGCAAAAATATAACAGCAGATTTTAAAAAATGTATTCTCAGCACTTAGTCCAAACAAAGAAATTGCTCCGCAAATTGAGCCGTACAATAAACAGCCTAGCAAAAAGAAACCTAATCTAACGAGAATATTATTCTGACTTTTTAAAACTGGCAGTTCTTTTTCTATAAATTTCTTCTGCTCTTTACTAATGAAACCTCCTTTATACAAAGCATCAGCTTCATCAACTAAAACTTCGTTATCTAATAATTGTTTGTTGTATACTATCATTCTGCTATTTCTTTGTGGAAGTTTTTAATCAGTTTAATGAACATTATAATCGAGCCGACAAAATATGCAGGCAATAGGAAGATTAATAATTCCCAAATATCTGAGAAGTCAACGTTTTCAAAAACTCTAAACAAAACAATGTTTCCGCCGATGTAAGCATAAACAATCATAAATACATATAACGACATGGCTTTGTATTGATAACTTACCTTATAAAAATAGTATGTTGAACCAGCTAAAATTAGAGCAAAAATTACCCAAATTAAGGCATCATAACCTGTTAGATTACTGATGGCAGCAATACTTACAATATGCAACGCAAAAGTGAGAAAAACTAAGCTAAAATGGGTTTTGAGCGAAATTCGCTGACTGTAGATTGTCCATAAAACCAATAAAACTCCAAGCATAACTGCAGAATAGCTCAAATTTTGGCTTGCGTACAAATTATTACTGTCATTAAATATATCTTGTGGCGTAACCGAAAGTCCAATATAAGCTGCTAAACCAGTAATAGCAATGGTTAAAACACTTCTATTATCAAAATAATAAGCACAAAAGAAACTTACTATTGTAGGAACCAAAGTAGCTAATCCGTAATGTTCACCAAAAGTTTTGTATTGAAATTGAAGATATCCAATAAAAATACAGGTTAAAATATTTCCTGCCAAAACCAAATATTCTAAAACAGGATGCTCAAAAGTTGTTTCTGTTTTCTGAAAACCTTTAGAATGCTTGAAACAATAAAAAAAGCAAACTGCAATCACAATTAAAAGCAATGACAAAATAGCAATATGTCCTATGGTATCAATATTTTCATAAATCAGAATTCCGATTCCTGAAGTAAACAATAATACTGATAAATAAAGAAATAGTTTTAATTCTGCGTTTAATGAAAAGATGTTTAGATTTCGATACGTTTTTACTTCTTCAAACTGATTTTCAGTAATTAAGCCTTTCTCAAAAAGATGGAGAGCAGACTGATCTTTGAATTTTTCCATTGATATGTTTTAAACTGGCACATCAAATATATGTATTTAGCATGAATTTTCTGCTTTTACTATAAAACCTTTCCATTTTTTAAACAATACTTCTGCAAATCACCATAAACAAAAGTGTAGAAATTACATTTATATTTCTATGAATCAAAACTTTAAAACATAAATATTTAATAAATTAATTTGAAATTAATCTGAATCTTTTACATTTGTGCAATCGATTACATTAACCGATAAAAACCACAAAAAACCACACTTAAAAATGAAAACAAAACTTATTTTACTAGCATTACTGCTACCTTGCTCCTTTCTATTTGCTCAAAATTATTTTATGAGTTCTCCAGAAGGATTTGGTGCTTCTGCAACCGGCGGAGGAAATGCAGCTCCAGTGACAGTTACTACTTTAGCCGATTTAACAGCAAAATTGAAATTAACTACTCCGCAAGTTATTTTAGTTTCAGGAACCATAAATTGTACCTATACCAGCCTACTAGTCAATGATAAAACTATAATTGGTCTTCCGGGTGCACGATTAATTAACTTGGATCAAACGGCTGCTGGCTCGGGAATTCTAAGTTTAAAACCTGGATCTAATAATATTATTATAAGAAACTTAATTTTTGAAGGACCTGGCGCATACGATGTTGACGGACGTGACAATCTAACCTCAGAAGCAACTAATATTTGGGTGGACCATTGTGAATTTCAGGACGGAATGGATGGCAATTTTGACAATAAAGGTGCAGCGGATAACGTAACGGTTTCTTGGTGTAAATTTATCTATTTGAAAGCACCAAAAGCTGGAGGCTCTGGCGGTGCTGATGATCATAGATTTTCAGATTTAGTTGGTTCTTCTAAAACCGATGCCCCTTCTGATGGTCATTACAGCATTACTTTTAAAAACTGCTATTGGGCAGAAGGTTGCAAAGAAAGAATGCCAAGGGCTAGAAATGCTGAACTTCATATTTTAAATTGCTATTACAATACTTCTGTATCAGGTTCATTGGCAATTGGTTTAGGTGGCGGAAGCAACAACACAACTTGTTATGTTGAAGGCACAGATTTTGCCAAAATCGGAACTGCTTTTAAAAGCTACGTAAGCACTGACGGCGGAACAATTGGAGTTGCTTTTACAGATTGTTTGAATGCTCCTGCAAATTCAGGAACTACAGTAACAAAACCTTCATATACTTATAGTGTTTTGCCTATTGCTAACGTTGCAGGATATATTTCGAACGCTTCATGCGGCGCTGGAGCAACACTTCAGGTTACTCCTCAAGGTGCACTTTCTACAAGCTGCAACAATTTGGGGCTTAATGATAATGTAAATAATCTCGATTTGAAGTATTACCCATCAGTTATAAATCGTCTGTTAAATATTGACTTTTCAAGTTCGGATAATGGTTTAGCTGAAGTGAATTTATTTTCTTCTAATGGATCAAAAATATATTCACATTCTCAAAATGTTTCTCCAGATGAAAAATTAGAATTAAACGTCGGAAATCTTGCAAAAGGTATTTATGTCTGTAAAGTACAAATTGACAATAGAAGCAAAACATTCAAATTAGTAAAAAACTAATTCTTTTATAAAACAAAAAGGTCATTGAAAATAAAATCAATGACCTTTTTACTTTTTACAGCTTACTTTTTACATTTAACAAAATTAAAAAGCAGCTTTCATTTTATCTTTAATTGCATCAAGACATAAGTTATTGATACTTCCTTCATGCGTGTGCCTTGTAGCTTTTGGCGACTGATACGTTCCTGCTTCTAACTGTTCAGCAACAGCTTTGTACGCATCTCTAAATGGCATTCCCGCGACAACCATTTCATTTAAAGTATCTACAGTAAACAAATAATCGTATTTTTTATCTTCTAAAATATGATCTTTAACCGTGATATCTTTTATTGAAAATATAGCAATATCTAAACAAGCTTTTAAGTTTTGAATCGCTGGAAATAAACCTTCTTTTAAAAGTTGCAAATCTCTATGATAACCGCTAGGAAGATTATTTGTAATTAAAGTGATTTCATAAGGAAGCGCCTGAATCTTGTTGCATTTTCCTCTGATTAATTCGAAAACGTCCGGATTCTTTTTATGAGGCATGATGCTCGAACCTGTTGTAAGAAGCGCCGGAAGACCAATAAAGTCAAAATTCTGGCTCATATACAAACAAACGTCCATTGCAAATTTTGACAAAGTTCCTGCAACGCTTGTCATCGCAAAAGCAACTGTTTTCTCCGCTTTTCCACGGCTCATTTGTGCTGCAACAGCATTGTATTTTAAGGTTTCGAAACCTAATTCTTTTGTTGTAAATGTTCTGTTGATTGGAAATGAACTTCCGTAACCTGCAGCAGATCCTAATGGATTCTGGTCTACAATTTTTGAAGCTGCATTCAGCATCGTTACATCATCAATCAAACTTTCGGCATAAGCAGAAAACCACATTCCGAAAGAAGATGGCATGGCGATTTGTAAATGCGTGTAACCTGGCAATAAAACGTTTTGGTGTTTTTCCGCCGATTCCATCAACAAATCGAACAATGTTTTTACCTGCTCTTTTATTGCTTTTAATTCGTCTCTTAAATACAAATGAACATCAACCAAAACCTGATCGTTACGAGAACGCGCGGTGTGGATTTTCTTTCCTGCATCGCCTAGCTTTACGGTTAACAGATATTCAATTTTAGAATGCACGTCTTCAAAACTGTCTTCGATTTCGAAATTTCCTACTACTATATCAGCAATAATTTCGTTTAATGCATCCACTAAAGAAGTTGTTTCTTCCTGAGTTAATAAGCCAATTTGCCCAAGCATTTTGGCGTGTGCAATTGAACCTAAAGCATCATATTTTGCTAAAACCAAATCCAGTTCACGGTCGTTTCCTACTGTGAATTGCTCAATTTGTTTATCTGTTGGTATTCCTTTTTCCCAAAGTTTCATAGGTACTGTTTTTTTTTCGCCACGAATTCACGAATTATTTTTTCAAATCTTTGCGATTATTTTTTTTCGAATTAATTCGAATTAATATCTCATTTAGATAGTAAAAAATAATTCGTGAATTCGTGGCGGTTTTTCTTTTCTTATAATTTAAAGAAATCAGTTAGTATTTTGATATACAAGTCGACTCCTTCTTCAATTTCATTTACAAAAATAAATTCGTCTGCTGAATGCGAACGTAATGTTTCTCCTGGCCCTAATTTTAAAGACTGACAGCTTAAAACCGACTGATCTGAAAGTGTTGGCGAGCCATAAGTTGTTCTTCCTAAAGCAATTCCTGCCAAAACTAATCCATGATTAACTGGAATAGACGAAGCATTTAAGTGCATTGATCTTGGTGTTACTTCGGCGTTTACATTTGCTTTTACAACTTCCAGAATTTCAGCATTGGTATAACGGTCAGTTACGCGAATATCTACTACCAAATCACATTCTGAAGGCACAACGTTATGCTGTTTTCCAGCATTAATCTGCGTTACGGTCATTTTTACGGGACCTAAAACGTCTGAGATTTTGTCGAATTTATAGTTTTTAAACCACTCCATTACTGGAATTGATTTGTATAAAGCATTATCATCGTTTTGATGTGCGGCGTGGCTTGCCGTTCCTTTTACTTTTACATCAAGAACTAAAAGTCCTTTTTCGGCAACTGCCAATTGCATTAAAGTTGGTTCTCCTACAATCGCGCAATCTAATTCTGGTAAATGCTTTAAAACGCTGTTTAAACCATTTTTTCCGCTGCTTTCTTCTTCCGCGGAAGCTACAATTACAATATTGTGAGAAAGGTTTTGATTTTCGTAAAAATGTACAAAAGTCGCCAGTAACGAAACTAAGCATCCTCCAGCGTCATTACTTCCTAAACCAAATAATTTTCCGTCTTTTTCAATTGCTTTAAACGGATCGTTGGTGTACGCTTGATTTGGACGTACAGTATCGTGATGTGAATTTAGTAAAAGTGTTGGTTTGTTTTCGTCGAAATATTTATTGAAAGCCCACACATTATTGTTTTCTCTCTTGAAAGGTATTTCATTCTGATTGAACCAATTTTCAATTAAAAGAGCCGTTTGATCTTCTTCACTTGAAAATGAAGGCGTTTCGATTAAGCTTTTTAATAAACTAATTGCTTCCTGGGTAAGCGTATCTATATTTTTCATTTTTGTTAGGTTCTGAGGCTATCCCGATAGCTATCGGGACTGAGATTCTAAGTTTTTTAAGCATGACCTTACCAATCTTAGCCAGAAAATTAATTTGCGCAAATTTCTTAAATTAATATTTAAAAGTACTGCGCAGTTCTCTTTTTTTGCCACTAATTGCACGAATTTTCACAAATTATCTTTTTGTAACAGATTTAAAATCAAAATAAACTTTTTACTGTCTGTTTAAAATTATTTTCTCTTTTTTAAGCCGAAAAAAATTAGTGCCAATTCATATAATTCGTGGCTATATCTTTACAACGTAATCGTTGTATGCGGAATATCTGAATTTTGAAGCATTCTGTGATGTCCAATTTTGATTTTCTGCACGCCTCTTGACAAACTGTTGAAACAGTTATCCAATTTTGGAATCATTCCAGAATGGATTATTTTTTCTTCTTTTAATTTATTATATAAAGCTTCGTTGATTTCTGTAATTACAGATGAATCGTCTTCTGAATCCATCAAAACACCTTGTTTTTCAAAACAATATGTCAATGTAACGTCAAAAACTTCAGATAAAGCAATCGATAATTCGCTTGCAATGGTGTCAGCATTTGTATTTAACAATTGTCCGTTTTTATCGTGTGTAATGGCACAAAATACAGGAACAACTCCAGCTTCCAATAAAGTTGCCAGTAATTTGGTGTTGACTTGTTTTACATCGCCTACAAATCCGTAATCGATTGTTGGATGGTTTCTTTTTGTGGACTGAATTAAATTTCCGTCAGCTCCAGAAAAACCAATTGCGTTATTGTCTTTCGCCTGTAACTGCGCTATAATATGCTTGTTGATTTGTCCTGCGTAAATCATCACGACAACATCAAGCATCGGAGCATTTGTAATTCGGCGTCCGTCAATCATCTGCGGAACCAAACCAATACTCTGTGCCATTTTCGTAGCCGATTTTCCACCACCGTGAACTAAAACTTTATAGCCTTCAATTTTAGAAAAATCGGTTAAAAATTGCTCTAATTCTGCTGGATTGTCAATGATGTTTCCACCTATTTTGATTACGGTAACTTTCATAAGATTCTAAGGTTCTGAGATTCTAAGATACTAAGTTTTTTCTGCGCAAAGTTTCTCAGCATCTTAGTAGCTTAGAATCTTAGCAACTTTAAAAATTTATATTTTTTTAAGAATCTTTTGTAAAACTAATTGTGCTGAATACGTTCTGTTATTTGCCTGCTCAATTACAATTGAATTTTCGCCATCCAAAACTTCATCGCTTACAATTACGTTACGACGAACTGGAAGACAGTGCATGAATTTTCCGTTATTGGTCAAAGCCATTTTTTCGGCAGTAACTGTCCAATTTGGATCGCTATTGGTTACTTTTCCGTAATCGTTGAAGTTGCTCCAGTTTTTTACGTAAACGAAATCAGCATTTTCGAAAGCTTTGTTTTGATCGTATTCAATTGTACAGTCTTTTGTAATTTCTGGACTTAGTTCATAACCTTCTGGATGAGTGATTACAAAATCCATATCCTTTTGCATCTGCATCATTTCTACGAATGAATTTGCTACAGCCTGCGGTAAAGCTTTTGGATGCGGCGCCCATGAAAGAACTACCTTTGGTTTGTCTTTGTGTCTAGGTTTGAATTCTTCCATTGTAATCGCATCTGCCAGTGACTGTAATGGGTGACGGATAGCGCTTTCCATATTCACGATTGGTACTGTAGCATATTTCAAAAATCCTGAAATTACTGTTTCTTGATAATCTTTTTCTTTATCAACCAAACCAGCAAAAGCACGGATTGCAATAATATCACAGTATTGAGAAACTACTTCTGCTGCTTCTTTAATATGTTCTGAAGCACCAGAATTCATCACAGCTCCGTCTTCAAATTCTAAAGTCCATCCTTCGTTGGTAAAGTTCATTACCATCACGTTCATTCCTAAGTTCATTGCCGCTTTTTGAGTACTCAAACGCGTTCTTAAACTTGGATTGAAGAATAACATCCCTAAAGTCTTATTCTTTCCTAAACTCTGATTTTTAAGCGGATTCTTTTTGATTTTGATCGCTTGTTTTACCCATTTTGATAATGAGTTTATGTCTTTTATTGAAATATAGTTCATTTTCTTTTTTTCTTATTGGTTTGTAAAAAATTAGACGCGGATTTTACTGATTCGCTATCGCGAAGACGCAGATTAACGCGGATTTTTTATATTCTTATTTTTCTACTGTTTTCAAATACTTTTCGTCTAAATTCTGGTTTTGTTCCAAAATTTAGAAGTAAACCTACTTCACAATTAGTGCCTTTTAAATAATTTAAAATTTGGTTTTCAAATTCTATTACTATGCAATTCGCAGCTTTTAATTCTAAAATAATTAAATCTTCAACTACTAAATCTGCATAATATTCGCCAACTTCGATTCCTTTATAATAAACTTTAATTTTCTTCTGAGCTTCAACATACAGACCTTTATTTTTCAATTCCAAATACAAGGAATTTTGATAAACTCTTTCTAAAAACCCATGTCCTAATTCATTATAAACTTCATAAAAAGTTTTGATAATGACTTCTGTTAACTCTCGATGCAATAATTCCATAAAAAACAAATTTGAATGAAATATACTACATAAAATTAAAACAAATATAAAAAATCAGTTTAAATCCGCGTCTTCGCGATAGCGAATCCGTTTCATCCGCGTTCTATCTACACAATTTTGGTAAAGGGAATTTCATCCTTCAAAGCTCGCAGAATAAAATTATCATTTAATCCATTGACAATCCAAGTTTCGATGTTGGCTGCTTTTGAAATTGCGGCTGCTTCTATTTTAGACTGCATCCCTCCTGTTCCGTGTGATGATTTTGAATCGCCGATTTCTTTCTCAAGCGTTTTTAAGTCATTTACCAATTTTATTGTTTCCGGAACCTCATTATGAATCGATTCTTTCGTATAAATTCCGTTTGTGTTGGTCGCAATAATCAGAATATCAACATTTAAAAGAACTGCCGTTAAAGCCGCTAATTTATCATTATCTCCAAAACGAATCTCGTCTGTTGCAACGGTATCATTTTCATTGATAATCGGAATGTAATTGTTTTTAACCAATACATTAATCGTATTTACAATATTCTTTTTGGTCTGCTCTTTTTCGAAATCAGAATAAGAAAGCAAACACTGAGAAGTGTTTAATCCTAAATCTTTAAAATTTTCATTGTAAATCCGCATTAAATGTGGCTGACCGATTGAAGCTAGAGCTTGTTTTACAAAAACATCTTTGTCTTGATTATCCAGCTTCACAAACTGCTTTGCTGCTGCAATTGCTCCTGAACTCACTATGATAAACTCATATTCGTCGTTTAAAGCTGCAATCTGTATTCCTAGGTCTTCAATCTTTCCCCGCGAAATATGATTGGTTTCTTTGGTTAAAGTATTACTTCCTATTTTTAATAAAATCCGTTTCTTACCCATTTTTTTTAAAGGTGCTAAGGTTCTAAGATGCTGAGATTCTAAGTTTTTTTAATCTAAAATCTGAACTCTAAAATCTAAAATTATCTAATCTGTCCTTCTCCGTAAACGTACCATTTATTGGTTACAAGATGTTGAAGGCCGATTGGACCGCGTTGATGGAGTTTATCAGTACTTATGGCTAATTCTCCGCCTAAACCAAACTGTCCGCCATCTGTGAAACGGGTTGAGGCATTTTGATAAACTGCAGCGGCATCGATCGATTCCATAAACTGCTGTGCCGCTTCATTATCTCTTGTAATAATTGCTGCAGAATGTCCTCCGCAGTATTTATTGATCATATTAATGGCATGCTCTTGAGAATCTATGGTTCCAATTACAATTTTATAATCTAAGAACTCTTCGTACCAAATATCTTCGTTTTGAAGTGTTTTAGTATTTTCGAAATTCTCTAACGATTTATCTACAATAACTTCTACTTTTGATTCAATTAAAGCTTCGATTAACATTGCAACGAAACCTTCAAAGTTTGGCAATTTGGAATCGATTAAAACTTTATCTAAAGCATTACAAGCCGAAATTTTAGATGTTTTAGCATTCAAAATTACTTTTAGAGCCAAATCAGTATCTGCTTTTTCGTGAACGTAAACAAAATTATTTCCTCGTCCGCTTACGATTACTGGGCAAGTCGCATGTGCTTTTACAAATTCAATAAGTTTTTCTCCTCCTCTTGGAACTATTAAATCAACTTTTTGAGTTGGTTTTTCTAAAAATGCCTGAGTTTCTGTTCGGTTGTAATTGAGATATTCTACCCAATCTTTTGAAACTCCGTTTTCTTCTAAAGCTTTATGCCAAAGACTTACGATTTTCAAGTTTGATTTTAAAGACTCTTTTCCTCCCTTTAATAAAATTTTATTTCCGGATTTAAAGGCAATTCCTCCCGCTTCAATGGTAACATCTGGGCGAGATTCGTATATGATTAAAATCGTTCCAAAAGCAGCGGTTTTATTCACCACTTTTATTCCATTATCATGTGTAAAATGAAAACGCTCAACGCCAACGGGATCTTCCTGAGAAGCTAACTGATTTAACGATAAAATCATTTCGTCGACTTTTTTATCATCTACTTTTAAACGTTCTTCCATCGCTAAATCTGAGCCATCGTAATCTGATAAATCTTCCTGATTGGTTAGGATTATCTGATTCCGCTCCTGCTCGACAAGCTTTGCCATAGTCCGCAAAACCGCATTGCGTGTTTCAATTGATAATGGTTTCATTTTTTTTGGTTTAATTGGTTAATCGCTAATTCGTTTAATCGATTAACCAGTTAAACGATTAAACGAATTAACAGTTATAGGCAAACTTAGTTTTTAAGTTCCTCTAAACTTTCTTTTAAAGCTTTTACGAAAGTATCGATATCTGCTTTTTTAACTGTAAGTGGCGGTAAAATTCTTAACAGATTTTTATTGTTGGCACTTCCTGTAAAAATGTGTTTTTCGATGATTAGTTTCTTTCTTAAAGCTGCAACATCAAAATCAAATTCTACTCCAAGCATTAATCCTTTTCCTTTTACTTGTTTGATTCCGTCAACTTCTTTGATTTTTTCTAAGAAATATTCGTAAACTTCATTTACATTTTTCTGTAAATCAAGTTTTTCAATTACGTCTAAAACAGCAATCCCTGCTGCACAAGATAAATGACTTCCGCCGAAAGTAGTTCCTAATAATCCGAAGCTTGCTTCGAATTTTGGAGAAATCAAAATCGCTCCAACTGGAAAACCGTTCCCCATTCCTTTTGCAACTGAGATAATATCAGCGTTGATTCCGTGGTGTTGGAAAGCGAAGAATTTCCCGCTTCTTCCGTATCCAGATTGCACTTCGTCTAAAATCAAAACAACATCATGTTTTTTACATACTTTTTCTAAAGCCTGGAAAAATTCAGTTGTTCCTTGATCTAAACCTCCAACTCCTTGAATTCCTTCGATAATTACTGCTGTAACATCTCCTTTAGCTAATTCAGCTTCAACCAATTCGATTTGGTTTAGAGGTAAAAACGTTACTTCTTGCTGTGCATTAATTGGCGCAACAATCTTTTTATTATCTGTAACTGCAACTGCCGCAGAAGTTCTTCCGTGGAAAGAATTATCAAAAGCCACAACTCTTGATTTTCCGTTATGGAAAGACGCTAATTTTAAAGCATTTTCGTTTGCTTCAGCTCCAGAACTGCACAAAAACAATTCATAATCCTCAAGACCAGAAAGTTTTCCTAATTTCTGAGCCAGTTCCACCTGCAAAGGGTTTTGAATCGCATTCGAATAAAAACCTAAGTTATCTATCTGATTTTTAAGTTTTTCTACATAATCTGGTTGTGTGTGCCCGATAGAAATCACACCATGTCCGCTGTATAAATCTAAATACTCTACTCCTTTGTCGTCAATGATTGTACAATCTACTGCTTTTACTGGAGTTATGTCGTATAATGGGTAAACGTTGAATAAGTTCATTTCTTTTTAAAGTTAAAAGGTTATTTGTTAAGAGTTAAGAGTTATTTAGCAGACTTTAAACTGCTTATAACTTTTTAACTCTGAAAAAAGTTATTTATAATAGGAGTTAGAAGTTTTAAAAGCAAGCAGTTATTAACGCTTAACCAATAACTCATAACTCATAACTTTTTTAAATTAAAATCCGCTTGGTTTCAAATGTAAACCTGTGGTTTCTTCTAATCCGAACATTAAATTCATGTTTTGAATTGCTTGTCCTGAAGCACCTTTGGTTAAGTTATCGATAATTGATGTTATGAGAACCCGGTTTCCTTTTTTCAATAAACTAATAATACATTTATTCGTTTGCACCACTTGTTTCATGTTGATGTTTGTCGTGGTAACAGTTACGAAAGGTTCGTTTTTATAGAACTCTTCGTATTTTGCAACCAATTGTTCCAAACTATCATCGCACAATGTATAAAGCGTAGCAAAAATTCCTCTTGGAAAATCTCCTCTGTTCGGAATAAAAAGCAATTCACTGTCAAAATCATCCTGCAATTGCACCAGACTTTCTGAAATTTCACCTAAATGCTGATGTTCAAAAGCTTTGTAATGTGACATATTATTGTTTCTCCAACTGAAATGAGACGTTTCAGAAAGACTTACTCCTGCTCCTGTGCTTCCAGTTGTAGCGTTAATGTGAACATCATTATTCAACAAATTATGTTTTGCCAAAGGCAATAAAGCCAACTGAATAGCAGTTGCAAAACAACCTGGATTTGCGATATAATTTGTCTTTTTGATTTCAGCTTTATTGATTTCAGGCAAACCGTAAACAAAATCTTTTCCTTCGAAATGAGCATCTTTATTCAATCTAAAATCATTTCCTAAATCGATGATTTTGGTATGACTTGCAAACTGATTTTCCTTCAAAAATGAAATCGATTTTCCGTGACCTAAACACAAGAAAACAACATTCACATTCGGATTGATTTCAGCTGTGAAATTCATTTCAATATCACCCATCAAATCATGATGCGCTACAGAAAGCGGTTTTCCAGCGTTTGTTGTACTGTAAACAAAATCGATGTTTACTTTTGGGTGATACATTAAAATTCTGATGAGTTCTCCGGCTGTGTAGCCCGAACCACCAATAATTCCGACATTAATCATGATCTAATTTGTTTACAGATGAGAATATGTTTTGCGCATTTCCTAAAATCTTGATAAATCCTTTTGCATCGTCAGATGTCCAAGCATTGTTCATTTCTCCGTACTGACCGAAACCTGTGTTCATCAAATCGTTTTCAGATTCGATTCCGTCAAGTGAGAAATGATATGGTTTTAAAGAAACTGTTACCGTTCCGTTTACTGTTTTTTGTGTGTCTTGCAAGAAAGTTTCAATATTTCTCATAACTGGATCCAAGAACTGACCTTCATGAAATAACATTCCGTACCAGTTTCCTAATTGCTCTTTCCAGTATTGCTGCCATTTTCCAAGAGTGTGTTTCTCTAATAAATGGTGCGCTTTGATGATAATTAATGGGGCAGCAGCTTCAAAACCAACTCTTCCTTTAATTCCGATAATCGTATCACCTACGTGAATATCTCTACCAATTGCATAAGCACTTGCGAGTTTTTCAAGAGCCACAATATTATTTGAAGGCTTATCTGTTTTTCCGTTTAAACCAACTAATTCTCCTTGTTCAAAATGAAGTGTTACTTTTTCTTCACCTTCTTTTTGCAATTGCGAAGGATAAGCTTCGCTTGGCAATGGCTGACTAGAAGTTAGCGTTTCTTTTCCTCCAACGCTTGTTCCCCAAAGTCCTTTATTAATAGAATATTGTGCTTTTTCCCAAGAATAGTGAACTCCATTTTGAGCCAAATAATCAACCTCTTCTTGTCTTGAAAGTTTTAAATCTCTAATTGGAGTAATAATTTCGATTTCTGGAGCAATCGTTTGGAAAATCAAATCAAAACGAATTTGATCATTTCCTGCACCAGTACTTCCGTGAGCGATTGCAGTAGCTCCTACTTTTTTCGCATATTTTATAGCTTCAATTGCTTGAAAAACACGCTCCGCACTTACTGATAATGGATATGTGTTGTTTTTTAATACATTTCCGAAAATCAAGTATTTGATAGCTTTATCGTAATATTTATCTAAAATTGTTAAGTTGGCGTGTTGTGCACTTCCTAACTCATAAGCTCTTTTTTCAATAGCTGTTAATTCTTCAGCAGAAAATCCTCCTGTGTCAACAAGAACAGTGTGAACTTCGTATCCTTTTTCATTTTTTAAATATTTCAAACAATACGAGGTATCTAATCCTCCGCTATAAGCTAATACTACTTTTTTCATTTTTTATAATTTAGGCTAATACTTTCGTATGTAGCAGTTTGAGATTTTTTCTAATTCATTTGACTTAAACGAACAATGACAAGATTTTGTTTAAGAATAAAGCTTGTTTTATTTTTCTAAGTCTGTTTAAAACAGCCTCGTTAAAAGGATGTCTTGGCGGTGTTTTTTGTTTTTCTTTTGGATCATATAACATTCCTGTACAAAGGCACATTTTGTTCTCTTTGCTTTGTAGAATATGATAATTTGTACACGTTTTACAACCCGCCCAGAAACTTGGATCGGTTGTCAATTCTGAGAACGGAACTGGTTTATAGCCTAATTCAGAGTTAATTTTCATTACCGCCAAACCAGTCGTAATTCCAAATATTTTAGCGTCTGGAAATCTTTTCAAAGAATACTCAAAAACCTTTGATTTTATCTTTTTGGCCAAACCATGACTTCTATAATCTGGATGTACAATTAACCCAGAATGCGCAACAAACTTTCCGTGCTGCCAGCTTTCTATATAACAAAAACCTGCAAACTTTCCGTCAGCCAAAGCAATCATTGCATCACCGTTTGCCATTTTTTTCTGAATGTACTCAGGAGTTCTTTTAGCAATCCCCGTGCCTCTTAACAAGGCAGATGATTCTATCGTATCGCAGATTTCTTGTGCGTATTTAAAGTGTTCTTCCTGGGTAACAACAATAGAGATCTTCATTTCAATTATTGAAGTTAGAGTTAAAAATTAAAGCATATTGATTCGTTTGAAATCCAGAATTGAATCCAATAAAATTAAGCAAAATAGAAGTAACATTCTCAAAATCAAAAACTTGATCAAGAAAATTTACAAAATAATAAATACTTTTAGGATATGTTTGTCCAATGGACAAATTATATGATTTCAAAATGAAAAATGGGTATGAATAAATATACGGCTATAAAACTCAGTGAACACTATAGAGATAGCGTCCGTACTTCGGGAGAAGTAATCGGTGAGTTTGTCCGTGACAAAGAAGTTATATGTAAACTTATTTTATTCATCGGTGCAAAATTACATTATTTTTTAATTCACAAAACAAAAAATTAAAATTCTAACATTTTTTTTACGTTTTGTTATTCTTTAAAGATTCTAAGACTCTAAGCTACTGAGGTTCTGAGTTTTTAATTCTTAAAAATTAAACAAAATAAACTTGAAACTTAAAAACAAAAGAAAACCCGATAGTTAAAATAACTATCGGGTTTTAAGTTTTTAGCTTTATTTCTATTATTTTCTAGTAAAAGGTATTACTTGACCATTTCCTAAAAGTATTAAATCGAAACCGTTTTTAGCATCATTAAATTTAATTTTTAAACCAGCTCTCGATGATTCGAATGTATCTTTTTCGTTTTCAACAGGCTTCAATGCAAATTTAGGATAGTTTGGAAGTTCAGCATTTAAAACACTGTTTTTCTCAGTCAATTCAATTGTCAAAGGCGATTTTGACGTAACATAGCTACCAACAAAAGGATCTAAAATAATATCTTTTTCAATTTTTCCTTTTCCTGCTGTCCAAACATTATTAGACGTATTATTATCTGGAAAAGCATTATCTGGATCTAAAGTAATACTTTCAATTTCTTCGGTAGAATTGTGTTTGAAAGACCAAGAATTATTTCTTTGCCAGATTTCTACCGGAAGATTAACTCTAGTCACTTTTCCGCTTTTTGTTTTCACATCTAAAACAATTGGCATTGGCATTTTGTCAAAGTTTTCAACTGTGATTACTGCACCTTTTGCTGGATCATTCTTTACATATTTTACTGAATTAACACCTTGGTCAAAACGCCAGTTATTTACGTACCAGCTTCTCCAAAACCAGCTTAAATCTTCACCAGCAACATTTTCCATAGATCTGAAGAAATCATCCGGTTGCGGGTGTTTGTATGCCCAACGCTCAATATAAGTTCTAAAAGCAGTATCAAAACGCTCTTTTCCTAAAATCTGCTCTCTTAAAATCACTAAACCTGCACTTGGCTTAAAGTAGCATAACATACCGATATTAGCCTCTTTCATATTATCAGGAGAGCTCATAATGGTTTCTAAATCTGGTCTAGTAAACGGTTCTGCCATTTCATGCAAATTTGTCGGCTCTTCTTTATACTCACCGTTGTTAAATGCAGCAGTACTTAATGAATTAATAAAGGTGTTAAATCCTTCATCCATCCAAGCAAATAGTCTTTCGTTTGAACCCACAATCATTGGGAACCAAATATGTCCAAATTCGTGATCTGTTACGCCCCAAAGATCTTGTCCTTTAGATTTCCATCCGCAGAAAACAATTCCAGGATATTCCATACCACCTTCATTTCCTGCAACGTTTGTAGCTGCTGGATAAGGATATTCAAACCATTGTTTTGAATAATGTTCAATAGACGCTTTTACATATTCTGTAGAACGTCCGTAAGCACCTTGCCCTGCACTTTCAACAGGATAAGCTGATAATGCTAATGATTTTTTACCGCTTGGAAGATTAATTTTTGCTCCATCTAAAATGAAAGCTGGAGACGATGCCCAAGAGAAATCACGTGCATTTTTGATTTTATAATGCCATGTTTTTTCTGTTCCTGCATTTGCATTTGAAGCTGAATTTACTTCTTGCTCAGAACGAATTGTTACCGTTTTATCACTGTTTGCAGCATCCTTATATTTTTTGAAATGATCTGCAGAAAGCACTTCTTGACCATTTAATAATTCACCAGAAGCTACTACAAAGTGATTTCCTGGAACAGTTAATTTCACATCAAAATCACCGTACTCTAAGTAAAACTCAGATGCACCTAAATAAGGAGCTGTATTCCATCCTCTCACATCATCATACACGCACATGCGTGGGTACCATTGTGCAATTGTAAAGATTTTTCCGTTTTTAGTTTCTAAAACCCCCATTCTATCAGATCCTTCAAAAGGCGCGATGAAAGAGAATTCAATTTTAACCTTTACAGAACCTCCTTTTGCCGCCAATTCCTGAGGAAGGAAAATCTGCATTCTGGTATCTGTAACGATATATTTAGCATCGACTTCAGTTTTGTTTTTTCCGCCAGAAATTACTTTTACAGATTTTATTTTATTTCCACCATCAAAAACTTGCCCTTGAGCTCCGTTACGGCTTCCTGTTAAAGGCACAACAGCATTTCCTCTAGAATCTTCTTTAAATAAGTTCTGATCTAAATTCAGCCAAAGAAATCCTAATTTATTAGGACTATTATTAGTGTAAGTAATTTCATCTGTCCCTACAATCTCGTTTGTAGTTCCGTTTAATTTTGCCGTAATCTGATAATCGGCTCTATTCTGCCAATACTCTATTCCTGGCTCACCGCTCGCAGTACGAGTCGATGTCGCATTTTTAGTGTAAAAATGAGGTCCAAAGGCATCATGATAATTGTAATTGTTTACTGGATTTGCTGTTGGTGCTGAAGGAGTTTGCTGCGCCCAAACTGAAGAAATCCCAAAAAATAAAGCCGCGGTTAAAATGGCTTTTGCAGATTGCTTTTTCATATTTTTTAGCTGTTTATGTAGCAAATTAATGAAAAAAAAAGCTATTTACAGAGAAATTTCAAAACATAAATTTAATTTTAGCATAATTTTATCAATAAAATAATTTAAGCCTTTTTCTTAAAAAACTAAATTTTATAAAATATATTTACATCTATCAAAAGAACATTCATTTTAGACTCAACATTGTGACTACAACCATTTCAAATTCTATATTAAAAGCTTCTATTAAACATGCTGGAGCTGAATTATTTTCGATAAAAGACAATCAAAACGACGAATATATATGGGAAGGCAATCCAGATTTTTGGGGCAAGCACTCTCCTGTTCTTTTTCCAATTGTAGGAACTTTAAAAAATAACACCTATACAATCAATGAAAAAGAATATCATCTGCCACGTCATGGTTTTGCTCGTGACATGGATTTTGAATTGATTGAAAAAACGGAAAACAAAGCCATCTTCTCTCTTAAATCTTCTGAAGAAACATTACAGAAATATCCTTTTGATTTTGAATTACAGCTTATTTACACTCTTATTGAAAACGCATTAGAACTTGAATATAAAGTAATAAATAAAGGAAAAGAAAAAATGCCTTTTTCAATTGGAGCACATCCAGCAATCGCACTTCCGGACAATTTTGAAGATTATGCTTTTCAATTCGAAAAAGAAGAAAATTTAAAGTATTATCTTCTTGAAAATGATTTGATTTCTTCTAAAACTAAAGTTCTGGAAACAAAAAATAATTTAGCCCCTTTAAATTATGAGCTTTTTAAGAATGACGCTTTAATTTTCAAAACATTAGAATCCAAATCATTGACTATTCTTAACAATTCAAAACCATATGTAAAAGTCAGCTATAATGACTTTCCAAGTTTAGGAATCTGGACAAAAGAAAATGCACCTTTTATCTGCATCGAACCTTGGCTAGGTTATTCTGATACTGATGAAAACACAGGCGATTTATACAAAAAAGAAGGAATTTTGATTCTGGATGAAAACAAAGATTTCAGCGCAAAATTTAGTATTACTATATTATAAAAATAACAAAATGTTAGATTTCAATTTTACTCCTTTTCCAATAATAGAAACAGAACGCTTAATTTTAGACAGGCTAACAGATAAAGATGTACAGGAAGTCTTTGACTTGCGTTCTAATCCTGAAAATATGAAATATATTCCGAGACCTCTGGCAAAAAACCACGAGGATGCTTTGGAACTCATTAAAATGATTGATGAAAAGATCGATACTAATGAAGGAATAAACTGGAGCGTCCGATTTAAAAATGATTCTAAATTAATTGGAATTATTGGATTCTACAGAATGCAGCCAGAGAATTATCGAGCTGAAATAGGCTATATCCTTTCACCTAACCATCATGGAAAAGGAATTATTACAGAAGCTGTTAACCACCTGATTAAATATGGTTTTGAAGATTTAAAACTTCATTCAATTGAAGCTGTAATTGATCCCGAAAATTATGCTTCTGAAAAGGTATTGCAAAAGTGCGGTTTTGTTAAAGAAGCCCATTTAAGAGAAGTAGAATTCTGGGATGGAAAATTTATAGACAAAGTAATCTATTCATTACTAGAAAAGTAAAACTTTCTACTTGTTAAAATAATCTTATAATTAATAGTTCTCAAGCATTATCTGTTATATTTGCGAGCAAAATCAGCAAAAAAAGTTGCTGATTTTGAATTCCAAAAAGTCCTTATGAAAAAAATACCTGCCCTAATTGTTCTTCTATTTTGTGTGCAAATGCAAAGTCAGACATTTGTAAAATTTAACGGAGCTACAGCTTTATTAGCCATTCCTAACATTGGCATTGAAACCAGTATAGGAGAAAAAACCACTTTTAGTGCCGACGTAATGGCTTCATTTTGGGAATCTTTTAATGGACACCATCCTATGAAGTTTGTTACTATTACTCCTGAAATTCGTTATCATTTTAAAGAGAAATATAATGGTTTCTATGCTGGAGCACATATAGGAGCTGATAAATATGAAATACAAAAGTGGAATTATTGGGATAGCAACCATTACGAAGATGGTTTCGGCTACAGAATTGGAGCAACAGTAGGCTACAATCTAAAACTAAGCGATAAATTTTTACTTGACTTTTTTGTAGGCGGTGGATGGCATCAAGGATTTTATCACGGATATTATAATGACGGAACCCCAGGAAGATATGACAAAGCAGTTCACTATAATAAAAGTGGCGAATGGCTTCCGTACCGCGGAGGAGTTATGATTTCGTATAAATTATAAAATCACCCTAACTTAGGAAGTGTTTTAATATAAAGTTCTTCTACTTTTTTACGTGCCCAATCTGTTTTTCTTAAAAAAGTAAGACTTGATTTTACACTTGGATTTGAATTAAAGCATTTTATCGGAATTAATTCACCTAAAGTATCAAAACCGTAATAGCCAACTAGCGTTTCGACTATTTTTTGAAGTGTAATTCCGTGTAATGGATCTTTGGATTGATTTTGCATCTTGTATTTTTTTAATAATATCAAAAAGACCGTACTTCAAAAAAGTACGGTCTTCTTTTTTCGCAAAATTACTAAATAGAATTTTACATTAATCAAATAAAGAATAAATTAGAATATGAATTTAAATCCAACAGAAATCGGGGTTGTTAAGTTTGGGGCACTTCCGCCTAATGCTGTGTTGTAATAAGAATCAACATTAGCTACATGAGCTAATCCAAAATTAGTAACAGTTGTTTTTTCTCCATTCTCTGGTTTTAGAGTTGTAGAAGTAAAGTTTACTAAATCATAAGAAAACTCTACTGAGAAATTCTTAGTTACAAAATAATCGAAACCTCCCGATACAGATACACCAACCTGATTTACTTTTAAGTTGCTTTCTTTTTCTTTTCCAGTAATAACAGGAATTGCTGCTTGTCCAAAGAAATATAAAGAACCTGCTACATTCCAGTATTTTCTAGCTAATGGCTGAATTACAATTAGGTCTGTATTCCCTAATGTTTTAAGATCGGGACTAACTTTATCATAACCTTCTGATTTAATGTTAATATAACCTATTCCCGCACCTACTGCTACAGATGGCGTAATAAATGTTCCAACAATTGGAAGCACTGATAGATTAGTTCCTTTTACATCTCCAGTTTTAGTCTGCTGATAACCAAACTGCGAAGTTGCAAACCAAGCTCCTTTTAACCCTTGAGATGAATCTTGAGCTTTAGCAGTTAAACCGATTAACACCATACTCACTAATGTTACAATCTTTTTCATTTTATTTCGTTTTTTTTTAATTACAGGACAAACTTATGAGTAAGGTTTCGGCTTAAGGATGATTTAAATCATGGATTAAAAAAAAATCTTTAATTAATTTTAACTGCTACATTTTTTCAATTTTCGTTACATTTGCAACCATGATAAAATCAGTCAATATACTTAACAAGAGAGCCCGATTCGATTATGAAATAATCGATACTTATACTGCTGGAATTGTTTTGGCAGGAACAGAAATTAAATCTATACGTTTAGGGAAAGCGAATATTACAGAAAGCTTTTGCGAATTTAGCGGAATGGAGCTTTTTGCTATTAATACTTATATTGAAGAGTATTCTTTTGGAAACCAATTCAATCATAAATCGAGAAGCGAAAGAAAATTGCTTTTGAACAAAAAGGAATTAAAAACACTTCATAAAAATGTTCAAGCAAAAGGTTTAACCATTATACCTTTAAAACTGTTTACAAACGAAAAAGGCTTAGCCAAACTACAGATTGGACTTTGTAAAGGGAAAAAGAACTATGATAAGCGTGAATCTTTAAAAGAACAAGATACTAAACGTGATTTGGACCGTATTAAAAAAGCTTACAATTAAAAGAAAATTTAATTTGCTCTGAATGATGTATTTATAATATTTTATTTGTTATTTTTATTACAAAATAATTTAACTGTAAAATATGAAAAAGTACTTAGTTTTGTTTTTCGCTATAGCAACGTTTTCAAGTTGCGGCAGTAATACTTCAATTGTAAACAGCTGGAGAGATCCAGATGTAACGATTACACAAGAACAATTTAAAAAGGTTTTGGTTGTTGCTTTAGTCAAAGACGAAGCTTCGAGACGAATTACTGAAAATAGAATTGCAGCAGGCAATCCGATTTTCAAAACTTCATATCAATATTTAAACGCAACTTCTCAATTAACACAAGAACAAAAACTAAAAGTTTTACAAGACGAAAATTTTGACGGGGTAATCAGCATGCGTTTGGTCAGCAAAGAAAAAGAAGTTAATTATGTTCCGGGCACGTACACCGGAATGTATTACGGAGGTTTTGACGGAATGTACACGGGAATGTATGGATATGGTTTTGGAAATTGGTACGGAATGTATTCTCCAAATTTTTATGACCCAGGGTATTATCAAGAAACTACTTCTTACATGGTAGAAACCAATGTTTTTTCATTAAAACAAAACAAATTAATCTGGACAGGAACCACAGAATCACAATATGTTACAGATTTAGGGCAAACAGTTGATGCCATCATGCAAGCTGTAGTTAAAGAAATGAGAAAAGACGGCTCTTTGCCTCCAAAATAACAATACAGAAAAAGCGATATTTAAATATCGCTTTTCTTTTGATTTAAAAATTGACTAAATTTGTCAAGACTAAAACTTTCATTAAAATGAAATCTTTATTAAAAAATGCCAGAGAACAGAAAGGTTTAAAAACGCGAGAATTGGCACAGCTTGCTGAAATTGATCAAGCCTTGATAAGTAAATTTGAATCGGGAACAAGAAAACCTACAAAGGATCAAATAATTAAACTTTCTCAGCTTTTAGAAATTGATTATGAAACTTTAATGATTGCTTGGCTTAAAGAAAAAATTCTTTATGAAATTGGCGATGATGATCTTGCTTTAAAGGCGCTAAAAGTTGCAGAAGACGAAATTAGGTACAATAAAACAGTCTCAAATTTCAAATTATCTACTTCACTAGAGAAAATTCTAAGAGAAATTGATATTTTAAAAGAAAAATTAGATTCTTATCGACAGTACGACAGTTTTAAAATAAAACAGGCTCTGGAATTAGAATATACCTTTGAAAGCAATAGAATTGAAGGAAATACCATGACGCTTCGTGAAACGGATATGGTTATCAACGAAGGTCTGACAATTTCTGGAAAAAGTATGCGCGAACATCTTGAAGCCATTAATCATCAAGAAGCTATTGGCTTTATAAAAGAGTTAATGACTAAAAACAATTCATTAAATGAACGTGATCTTTTATCCATTCATAATTTAATCTTACGTGGCATAATCCCAGAAGATGCTGGACGTTACAGAAAAGTTCAAGTTATGATTCAAGGAAGCAGTCACATGCCCCCTCAACCTTTAATGGTTCCACAAGAAATGGAAGAATATTTTACTTGGTATGAAATCAATAAAAATAAATTGCATCCCATTATTCTTGCTGCTGAAATGCATGAAAAATTAGTTACCATTCATCCATTTATTGACGGAAACGGAAGAACTTCACGATTGATAATGAACTTAATACTAATGCAAAAAGGCTATCCAATAGCCAATATCAAAGGTGATTACGAAACTCGAATGCAATATTACCAGTCTTTAGAAATTGCTCAAACCAAAAAAGACAAAGAAGACTTTTTTCTCTTTATAGCCCAAAAAGAGAAAGAAAGCTTAGAAAGATATATTTCAATTCTTACGCAATAAAAAAGCCCGTTCAAACGGGCTTTCTTTTAATTTTTATCTTCTAATAGAGGAACAAATCTAAATTCTCCAAACTCATGTTTTTCAAATTGAGTTTCGTTTTTCCTAATTAATAAAGTCATAATCTGAACATCTTCTCCCAACGGAATAACCAGTCTTCCTCCTATTTTAAGCTGAGCCATTAAAGGCTGTGGAATAAACGGCGCACCTGCAGTAACTATAATACTGTCAAATGGCGCAAAATTTGGCAATCCTTTATATCCATCTCCAAAAGTAACGTGTTTTGGACGAATATTTAACTTCGGAAATAAATTAGATGTCGTTTTAAACAACTCACTTTGTCTTTCAACCGTATATACTTTAGCTCCGAGCATAAACAAAACAGCAGTCTGGTAACCAGAACCAGTACCGATTTCAAGAATTTTGTGATCTCTTTTTACTTCTAACAACTGTGACTGAAAAGCAACCGTGTAAGGTTGCGAAATAGTCTGCCCGGCTCCAATAGGAAAAGCCTTATCTTGATAAGCATAATCTTCAAAACTTGAATTCAAAAAAAGGTGTCTCGGGATTTTTTTTATCGCATCCAAAACCGCTCTATCAGTAATTCCTTTTTGTTCTAAAGTCGTTACTAATTGATTGCGAAGTCCTTGATGTTTGGCAGTATCTTTCAAAATAGGTAGGTTTTATTTTCGCAAAAATAAGAAACAAAACAGGATTTCAAATATTGATTTTTAAATAATAAAGTGTAAAGTCAAAAGTCGAAAGCCCAAAGCTCACTATCTATCAGGCTAAGCGGAGTTGAAGTCCTTCAACCAGTATAGCCCTTCGACTTCTCTCAGAGTGACAAACTATAAAATTAAAAGGAGCAATCAACTGCAAACTTCAAACGACCAACAACCAATAATTCGCTAAATTCATTTTCACGTTAAACAAATAAATTATATTTTTGTTTAAAATACATTCTCATGTTAAAAGTAGGAGTTTTAGGTGCTGGTCATCTTGGTAAAATACATTTACGCTTATTACAACAATCTGACAAATACGAATTAGTTGGATTTTACGACGAAAATCAAGAAAATGCCGAAAAAATCTCAAAAGAGTTTGGCTATAAAAACTTCAGCACAATTGCAAAACTCATTCACGCTGTCGACGTGATTGATATTGTAACTCCAACCCTTTCGCACTATAAATGTGCAAAAGTTGCGATAAAATCTGGAAAACATATCTTTATTGAAAAACCAATTGCCAATACGGTAGAAGAAGCTGAAGAAATTATAGCTTTAGCCAAAGAATACAATGTAAAAGGACAAGTTGGTCACGTAGAGCGTTTTAATCCCGCTTTTATTGCTACAAAAAACATGATCGAAAATCCGATGTTTATAGAAACACATCGTTTGGCAGAATTTAATCCGCGTGGTACAGACGTTCCCGTGGTTTTAGATTTAATGATTCATGATATTGATGCTATTTTAAGTGTTGTTAATTCAAAAGTAAAAGACATTCATGCAAGCGGTGTATCGGTAATTAGTGATACTCCAGATATTGCCAATGCTAGAATCGAATTCGAAAATGGCTGTGTTGCCAATTTAACGGCAAGCAGAATTTCGTTGAAAAATATGCGTAAATCACGTTTCTTTCAAAAAGACGCTTATATTTCTGTTGACTTTTTAGAGAAAAAATGTGAAGTGGTTCGTATGAAAGATGCGCCAGAAGTTCCTGGGGATTTTGATATGATCCTTCAAAATGCTGAAGGCGTGAAAAAACAAATCTATTTCACGAATCCTGATGTAGAGCACAACAATGCCATTTTAGATGAGTTAAATTCATTTGCAGATGCCATTAATAATGATACAACTCCAGTTGTAACACTTGAGCAGGCAACTGATGCATTGCGCGTGGCTTATCAAATTATTGATTGTTTCAATAAATAGTTTTAAAAAAGTAAATCAAAATAAATAGCCACGAATTCACGAATTATTTGGTGAATTCGTGGCTAAATCATAAAAAAATATCTAGCATAAAATGAAAACAATAGCTGTAATTGGAGCGGGAACAATGGGTAACGGAATTGCTCATACCTTTGCGCAAAGCGGATTTACCGTAAAATTAATTGATGTTTCTGAAAAATCATTAGATAAAGGAATGGCAACAATTGCTGCCAACTTAGACCGTATGTTGTCTAAAGGAAGCATCACTCAAGAAGATGTTGCTAAAACTATTACTAACATTATTACGTATACAGACTTAAAAGACGGAGTTGTCGGCGTTGATTTAGTAGTTGAAGCAGCAACTGAAAACGTTGAATTAAAACTGAACATCTTCAAACAATTAAACGAATATTGTTCACACAATACGATTTTAGCAACCAATACATCTTCTATTTCTATTACACAAATTGGAGCTGTTGTAGCACACCCTGAGCGTGTTATCGGAATGCACTTTATGAATCCAGTGCCGATTATGAAATTGGTCGAAATCATCCGCGGTTATAACACAAGCGATGAAGTGACTAAAATCATCATGGATTTATCTGAAAAATTAGGTAAAGTTCCTGTAGAAGTAAACGATTATCCTGGTTTTGTGGCAAACAGAATTTTAATGCCAATGCTAAACGAAGCAATTGAAACGTTATACAATGGTGTTGCAGGAGTTTACGAAATTGACACGGTTATGAAATTAGGAATGGGTCACCCAATGGGACCTCTTCAATTAGCTGATTTTATTGGTCTTGATGTTTGTCTTGCCATTCTAAATGTAATGTACGACGGATTCAAAAACCCTAAATATGCTCCTTGCCCACTTTTAGTTAATATGGTTAGAGCTGGTAAACTGGGAGTAAAATCTGGTGAAGGGTTTTATGATTATAGCGAAAGCAAAAAAGCAGAGAAAATCTCTAAGCAGTTTTTATAAAAAGAAATATCATGTCGATTCAATCGAATTTAAATACAATTAAAGCAAGTTTACCTGAACATGTAACTCTTGTTGCCGTTTCAAAAACAAAACCTGTTTCAGATTTGATGCAGGCTTATGAAGCTGGACAGCGCATTTTTGGAGAAAACAAAATTCAGGAAATGACTGAAAAATGGGAACAAATGCCAAAAGATATCCAATGGCATATGATTGGTCATGTTCAGTCAAATAAAGTCAAATTTATGGCGCCGTATGTCACTTTGATTCACGGCGTTGACAGTTTGAAATTATTGCAAGAAATCAATAAACAAGCTTTAAAAAATAACAGAACCATAGATTGTCTTCTTCAAATTTATATTGCTGAAGAAGAATCTAAATTTGGTTTGGATGAAAACGAATTAAACGAACTTTTAACTTCTTCAGAATTTAAAGAATTAAAAAATATTCGTATCTTAGGTTTAATGGGAATGGCAACTTTCACCGAAGACCAAAACCAGATTAAAAAAGAATTTACCCAGTTGAAATCCATCTTTGATTCATTAAAAAGCATTGAGGGATATGGTAAAGACGCACTGCAGTGCGTCTCTACAATTTCAATGGGAATGTCTGGAGATTATCAATTAGCAATAGAATGCGGAAGTACAATGGTTCGCATTGGAAGCAGCATTTTTGGAGGAAGATAATTTTCCAAACCACAATCGTAAAGACGCACTTGTGTCTTTACAGAAAAACTGAACACTAATTTCGATTTCAATCGAATCTGAACACTGAATACTGAATTTGTACGCGATATTAGACATAGAAACAACCGGAGGGCAATTTAATGAAGAGGGAATTACTGAAATCGCTATCTACAAATTTGATGGGCATGAAGTAGTTGATCAATTCATCAGCCTTGTTAATCCTGAAATTCCCATTCAGCCTTTTGTTGTAAAACTGACAGGAATAAACAATGCAATGTTGCGCTCTGCTCCAAAATTCTACGAAGTTGCCAAACGAATTATAGAAATCACCCAAGACTGCGTTATTGTCGCTCACAACGCTTCATTTGACTATAGAATCCTACGCACAGAATTCAGACGTTTAGGCTACGATTTTGAAGCCAAGACACTTTGTACGGTAGAATTAGCAAAAAAACTAATTCCAGAACAGCCTTCTTACAGTTTAGGGAAACTAGTTCGTTCACTCGGAATCCCAATGGCCGACAGGCATCGTGCCAGCGGAGATGCTATGGCAACAACGAAGCTTTTCAAAATGCTTCTAGAAAAAGACACTGAGAAAACAATCGTAAAAGATTTTATAAAACTAGAAGTCGAAAAAGGCATTTCTCCAAAATTCTTGGACATTTTAAATCAAATGCCAGCTAAAACAGGTGTTTATTATATCTACAAAGAAGATGGGACTTTAATTTACATTGGCAAAAGCCAAAATATTAAAAAAAGAGTAAATCAGCACTTTACAGGAATTACAACCAAAAGCAAAAGAATCCAAGCAGAAGTTTTTACCATTACCTATGACGAAACTGGAAGTGAACTAATCGCACTTTTAAAGGAAAGTCAGGAAATAAAAATCAATCGTCCAAGATACAATCGTTCGCAAAAGAAAACCGTTTTTCCTTTCGCTTTATATGCAGAAAAAGATTCAAACGGCTATATCAATTTAAAACTAGAGAAAGCAGACGGACGAAAAAAAGAAATCACTTCTTTTGCTTCATTACAAGAAGGCAAAAATGCACTTTTCAGATTCACTTCAAAATACCATTTGTGCCAAAAACTCACAGGTTTATATCAAACCAAAAAAGAGTGCTTTCAGTACAAAATCAAAGAATGTGATGGAGCCTGTATTGGCGAAATCACTCCCGAAATTTACAATCTAAGAGTACAGCAGTTTATTTCTGAAAACAGTTTTGAGAACAAAAGTATGGTTCTGATAGACAGAGGAAGAAATGTAAACGAACGAAGCGCAATTCTGATCGAAGATGGAATTTACAAAGGTTATGCCTATTACGATCTCAATTATCAAATCACGAATATCGATATTTTAAAAAATATTCTGGTACCAATGCAGCATAATCGCGATGTAAAGAATATTATTCAGAATTATATCCGAAAAAGCAAATCATTAAAAATACTTCAATTTTAACAAATCGAAACTTTCATTATCTTTAAGGATATGAAAAACAATAAATCACAATACGAAATCTTTAGAGAAAAAGTCAAAATCGTTCTGTATGGCACCAATACCATATTAGGCAGAATGTTCGATTTAGTATTGCTGGGTTTAATTTTACTGAGCGTACTTTTAATAATGCTCGATACCGTTGAAGGTATAAGCTCAAAATATCACGATCAATTATTGATATGCGAATGGGTAATTACCGTATTTTTCACCATAGAATATGTCCTGAGAATTATTTCAATTCAAAAACCCGTCAAATACATTTTTAGCTTTTACGGAATCATCGATTTGCTGGCCGTTTTGCCTATGTATTTGTCCATCTTTTTCCCTGGTGCGAGCATTTTATCAATCGTAAGAGCATTACGTTTTCTCCGATTATTCAAAATTTTGCATATTCCGCAAATCAACCATCAATCCCTGCAATTAAAAGAAGCTATAGAAGCTAGTAAAGAAAAAATTCTGGTTTTCATTTATTTCGTCTTAATCAGCACCGTAATCATTGGCACAGTAATGTATCTAGTTGAAGGCCGAGAATCAGGTTTTACCAGTATTCCAATGGGAATTTATTGGACAATTGTAACCTTAACAACAGTAGGCTACGGAGATATTTCACCCCAAACACCTCTTGGACAATTTATAGCAGCTTTTGTAATGATTTTAGGTTATGGAATCATCGCTGTTCCAACCGGAATTGTAACAGCCGAATTTGCTAAAAGCAGCTTAAAAAACAATTCAGTAAGCGGGAAAAAAACATGCAGAAAATGTCAGTCTCAAGTCCATTTTGACAATGCCAAATATTGTTACGAATGTGGAACTGAACTGCCAAATAATTAATTTAAGAAGCTAATCCAGCTGTACATTCCAACTCCTCCTTATATTTGTAATTTTTTAAGGCATAAAAGGAGCTTCCGTTGGTCGCTCTTTTACACCAAAAAAATGTAACAAATATAAGTCCGGGGTTTCCATTTCCATCTGGGCTAAAAACTATGAAATACCTAATCACCATTGTCGGACCAACAGCTATAGGCAAAACAGCCTTGAGTATTGCTTTGGCGCAACATTTTAAATGCGAAATCGTTTCTTGCGACAGCCGTCAGTTTTTCAAAGAAATGACCATCGGAACAGCAGTTCCAAATCAAGAAGAATTAAACTCTGCCCAACATCATTTCATTCAAAACAAATCTATTTTTGAAAACTACACTGTTGGCGATTACGAAAAAGAAGCTTTAACCAAAATCGAAGAATTATTTCAAAACAATGATCTTGCAATTCTTATTGGCGGCTCAGGATTATATGTCGATGCTATTTTAAAAGGATTTGACGAGTTTCCAGAAATCGACCCAAAAGTTCGTACAGAAGTAAATTCGAACTACGAAAAACTCGGAATTGAATATCTTCAAGATCAGCTAAAAAATTTAGATCCTGATTATTATCAAAAAATCACTTTAGAAAATCCTCAGACTTTACAAAACCCACAACGAATGATGCGTTTTGTAGAAGTTTGTATTGGTTCTCAAAAACCATATTCTTCTTTTTTAAATCTGAAAAAAAACAACAGAAACTTTACTCCTATTCTAGTTGGTTTAGATGCCGACAGAGAAATCATTTACAGCAGAATCAACCAGCGTGTTGATATCATGATGAATGAAGGATTATTGAAAGAAGCCGAAGCACTTTATCCTAACAAAGCGTTAAATGCGCTCCAAACGGTCGGTTATCGAGAATTATTTAGTTATTTTGACGGAGAATTTACGTTACCTTTCGCAATTGAAGAAATAAAAAAGAACACAAGAAGATTCTCCAAAAGGCAATTAACGTGGTTCAAACGAAACGAAAATACAAAATGGTTTGATTACGCAACTGATAGAAAAGAAATCATAAATTACATAGAAAATCTTCTAAAGTAAAAGAAAGTCTTTCCTCTTTCATCGTTACTCTATTTTCCGCAGGAAAAATCTAAAATCAGAACTCTAAAATCTAAAATTAAAAAATGCCAATATCACCCAATTTCACATCAGTTTTAAGCAAAGACTGGGAAATCAATTTCACGCAATGCACGCCAACCGGATTTTTAAAATATACCGATTTGTGTAATATTCTACAATTAACTGCCGCTGCACATTCAGAAATTGGAGGAATTAGCTTTTATGACATGCAGGAATTTCACCAAGCTTGGGTTTTAAGCCGAATGCGTGTTGAAGTTCACGCTTTACCAAAATGGCAAGATGTTGTAACCGTAAAAACATGGATTAATAGCTTAGAAAATTCACGTTCTGTCCGTGCGTTGGAAATGTATGTTAACGGTAAAAAAATAGTAGGCTGTGAAACATATTGGGCTGTTTTTAACACACAAGCGCGTCGTCCTGAAGCTTTAGCACTTCCTTACGAACACTTCGAATTATTCCCAGAAAACAGAGCTACAAAAGAAGGCTTTTCAAAAATCAACATCAATCATGAAAAAGAAGCTGTTTTCGAAAAAACAGTTTATCTGTCAGATTTAGATATTGTAAATCACGTAAATAACGTAAAATATCTAGAATGGTGTTTGGATCATGTTGATCCCAAAAGAATCATGAAACAGGAAGTTAAAAGCTTCGAAATGAATTTCATGAAAGAACTTTCATTACAAGATAATGTGGTAATCCACGAAAGCGAAGACGACGATCATACTACAGCAACTTTCAGCATTACAAAAGGCGAAAAAACTTGTTTTGCTTTAGAATTGCATTGGAAGTAAATCTTGGCGGGCAACTGTCCTGCAAGGTTTTCAAAACCTTGTAGGTATTTCACTTTAGTTAAAAATGCTAGATTCTAAATAACAAACCTACAAGGTTTTGAAAACCTTGCAGGAAATTGTAATAAATAAAAAAAAAGATGCAAATTGCATCTTTTTTTTTATCAAAATCATTTCGATTTCTTTTTAGAACCTTTCTTAGATTTTTTCTCTTTCTTCTTTTTCAGCAAATCAATTTTATCTTTAATTCTTTTCTCAACCTCACTAATTCCCGAATCATAATCATGCTGAATAGAATATAATTTTGCCTGCTTAATTTCTTTTAAAGCATCTTTAAATTCATGTTGCACTTCTAGCAGAATTGCTTTCTTAAGATAAATCTCTGATTTATTAATTCCTTTTACCGTTAAGGCAAAATCAATAAGTTTTCGCGCTTCTTCGTAATCTTCGTTTAAAATCAACGTTTTTAAATAATAAGGATAAACTTCAAGAGCATGAATATTAATCGATAATGCTTGCTGAAAATAAGATTTAGCTTCTTCATAATTCATTAATTGCTCTGCCTGAATTCTTCCGTATAAACACAAAACCATTGTATTTTTATCATCATAAGAAAAAGCATAATCTAAAGATTCAATTGTTCCTTCAAGCCAAAACGGATAATTATCCAAGGCTTGAAAAAGGTATTTATCAGTTGTTTTCATTTCGTAAATCGTTTTTCAATTTCTGACGAGTTCCTTTGTAGCTTTTCTCTACTTTGTTCTTCTTAAAATCGCTTCCTGCAAAAACTCTCACTGGATTTCCACGCTCTACATTAAGCTGATTTTCCCATTGTTTTCCAACATGATTTTTAAGCTGAACTAATTTCTCGTCTTCTATTTTTTTTAATAATCTTTCTGTTGCCAGTTTTTTGTTTTGATGCTGAGAACGGCTGTCCATTGCCACAACTGCAATTCCAGTCGGAATATGTGTTGCCCGAATTGCCGAACTCACCTTGTTCACATGCTGGCCGCCAGCTCCTGAACTTCTCATGGCTTGATACTGAATATCATTTTCTGAAACTAAACTGCTTTCCTGCTGTTCAATTTCAAAAATTCCAACAAACCAGTTTTTGCGTTTGTTCATTTTCCTAAACTGACTTTGCCCAATCCATTGAATAGTTCCTATCCAAGATTTCACAAACATATCGGCATTTTTCCCTTTTACAGAAATAGATGCAGTTTCAATCGTTCCATTTTCTTCTCCTTTTTCTCTTTGGAGTAAAACCACATCCAAATTCTGATCTTCGGCTTCTTCCAAGACTTTTTTAAGCACTTGGGCAACAACCCAAGTGCATTCTGCAGGTCCGCGACCCGCTGTTATCTGAATTATTTTTTCCATTGCTTTTCCTTTCTTTAGCGATCCATTCTAACAATCTTTGGCGTAAAAGTTCCTAGAACTTCAACTAGATCGGTTTGGTTTGCCATTACTTTTTCAATGTCTTTATATGCCATTGGCGCTTCATCAATATTTCCTCCAATCAAAGTCACTTCATGTTTCTTCAATTCTTTATTGATTTGACTTTGTGTAAAACTGCTTTTGCATTTTGCTCTCGAAAACAAGCGTCCCGCACCATGCGAAGCAGAATTCAAACTTTCAGAATTCCCTTTTCCTTTCACAATAAAACCTGGCGCAGTCATTGAACCTGGAATAATTCCTAATTGTCCCTCACTAGCTGGAGTTGCTCCTTTTCTATGAACAATACATTCCTGACCATTAACCATTTCTTTCCAAGCAAAATTGTGGTGATTCTCAATTGTTACCACTACTCTTTTCCCTATCGCTTTAGCAATTCTTCTGTGAATATCATCATGGCAAGCTTTTGCATATTCTCCAGCCAAATTCATCGCCAGCCAGTATTCCTGACCGTCGTGCGTATTCAAATCTAACCACGCCAAATGCTGCACATTTTTGGGTAACGGACATTGTTTTGTTGCCAAATACGTATAATGTTTCGCAATATTCGCACCTAATCCACGAGAACCGCTATGCGAAAGAACCGCGAAATACTCACCTTTTTCAAGCTTCCATTCGTTCTCAGGATTTTCAATTTTAGCAATTCCAAATTCTACAAAATGATTTCCTCCTCCAGAAGTTCCTAATTGCTTATAGGCTTTTGGTAAAAGATTTTTCAATAATGGAATATCTTGAAATCCACTATTATAAAACACTTCATGATCTACTCTTGAAGCATGCGTTTCATACATTCCGAATTTGGTATTGTCTTTCAAAATAGCTTCCAATTGATGTTCTTTTCCTTTAAAATGAGAAGCTGGCAAATCAAAAATGGAAAGACTCATTCTGCATCCAATATCGACACCAACTCCATAAGGAATTACAGCATTGTCAGTCGCTAAAACTCCTCCAATTGGCAATCCGTAACCTGAGTGCGCGTCTGGCATCAAAGCCCCAGCAACAGAAATTGGCAGTTTCAACGAATCATATAGTTGAAATTTTGCCTGCTCATCGATTTCATTTTCGCCAAAAATTTTAAAAGGTGCTCTGGTATTTTTAAGCTGATGCATTCGAACTTGAACAGGCTTAATCAAACCTTCGGCAACTTTTCCCCAAGTTCCATTTCCTTCATACTTTTCAGGATTTAGCAAAACATCTTTTGCTTCTGTTAGAATAGATTCTTTTTTTTCTCTTTTCCTATATCTGTTTATCTGCCCTAAGGCAATGTTTATTGAATTGTTCTTTGGAAAACCTAATTTAATCAGGTCTTTTCCAGATAATTTATTTCCCATGATTTTCTATCATTTCATCTGCGTATTGCTGATACAAAGTGTGCAGACTTTTATTTTTAATTGGACTTATCTCTTTTGGATTTTCATTTTCATAGTAACTCCATTTATGAGAACTGCCGTGTATTAATCTATTTATTTTATTTCTCAGATTATGATTAACAATATAATTGTCAACTAGTTGAATTTGACTTTCTAAATCTGAATCGACCATTTTGGTGTGTGTTATCATATAAGGGCTAACACGAAGCACATATCGCCAAGGTTCATTAAATACGTAATGAATTTTGTATCGTTTGCAATTGCTGCACCAACGTTCCCTTTTATAAAAATGTGTTTTTTCTTTTTCGGTCAATTCCAGTTTAGAACTTCTCCATTCCCATTCTGAAAATTCTTTTACAGTCTGGAGTTTTTCAACATACACATGTTTTCTTTTTCTCTTTTTCTTTCTTTTAAAAGATTTTTCAGGAGAAAACTGCCATGTATTTATTTTTTCCAATAACTCTCTGTAAAATGTCGCTTCGCTTGATCTGGCAATATCGTCTCTTAATTTAAAATTGCGTTGCCAGCCTTTTTGATAAGGAATTTCTAAAGGAACCAATGGTAAGTCTCTACGCTTTTTCCAAAGCTCAACTTCAAGCTCTCTTAACTGAATTAATTGTTTTTCAAAATCTTCTTTTACTAATCTTTTCTTTTTTCGTTTACTTTTAAAACGAGCACATAATGCATACTCATCTACCGTATAATTTTCCATAAAAAAATTATCGCGCATTAAATTAGAGCCAAAAAGGCTTAAAAATTTTATCCTTACAGATAAATACTAAAATCGATTTTCGGGAAAATTTTGAAGTGTCTAGAATAAAAAAAGCCCGAAACTTATTGTCTTCGGGCTTTTTTATATATCTAAAAATATATTTCTAAGATTGAAATAAGCCACGAAGAATTGCTACACCAAATTCGTTTGGTGTGAAGCTTTGTGATGTCGATGTAAGTACAAACATTTTTTCTTCGTTTTTAAAGGGTTATTATTTTTTTCGTGTGCAAATATTCAGAATTGTTTTTTGATTTTCCAAATTTATTTTAAAGAAAATTCATCAAAATAAAATTCCTATTCTAAAAGAGAACATAGAACAAAAAACGTAAATAATTCGAAATCAAAACATTAAACTCAGTATTACCACCAAAAAGAATTTAATTAAAATGCATAAAAAAAGCTCTGATTTCTCAGAGCTTATATTATATTTCGGTGAATTAATTATTCAGAAACTTTGCTTTTTACTACCAATCTGAAACCTTCTCCGTGAATGTTCAAGATTTCAACGTCTTCATCAGCTTTTAAGTATTTTCTCAATTTAGCGATGTAAACGTCCATACTTCTTGAAGTAAAGTAGTTGTCATCTCTCCAAATTTTTGTTAACGCTAATTCTCTTGGCATTAAGTCATTTTCATGAAGAATTAACATTTTAAGCAATTCATTTTCTTTTGGAGATAATTTAATCGGTTCCTCATCTTGGAAAGTAAGGAATCTCAATTTTGAATTTAAGTGGAACTTACCAATATTAAATTCAAACTGTACTTGCTCTGCTTTTGTATCAGCTGATTTTCTTTGAATGATTGCTTTAATTTTCATTAAAAGAACTTCAGAATCAAAAGGTTTATTTAAATAGTCGTCAGCACCCGCTTTATATCCTTTTAACACATCTTCTTTCATAGATTTTGCTGTCAAGAATATAATTGGTACTTCACTGTTCTTCTCTCTAATTTCTTTGGCCAAAGTGTAACCATCTTTATAAGGCATCATTACATCAAGAATGCACAAATCGTATACATCCTTCTTGAATTTCTCGAAACCTTCCATACCGTTTTTAGCTAAAGTAACTTCAAAGTCATTTAACATTAGATAATCTTTAAGAACCGCCCCAAAATTTAGGTCATCTTCTACTAAAAGTATTCTTTTGTTAGTATTTTCCATATTTTAATTTATTAATGGTATTTTTATTATAAAGGTGCTACCTTTTCCTTTTTCGCTTTCTACATATACTTGACCGTTGTGATCTTCCACTATTCTTTTCACATATGCCAATCCTAAACCGTGTCCTTTTACATTATGAAGATCTCCGGTATGTTCTCGGTAAAACTTCTCAAAAACTCGTTTCTGAGCTATCTTACTCATTCCTAAACCATGATCTTTTACTTTTATCAGAATCATGTCCTTCACATTCTCAGTAAAAATTTCAATCTTAGGCGCATCTGGAGAATATTTGATTGCATTTTCTAAAATATTAACCAATACGTTTGTAAAATGAACTTCATTTATCAAAACTGTTGTTCTGGCTGCATTATAATGCTTTTCGACAGTTCCTTGTCTGTCTTCCAAAATTAGATTAACATGCTCAATTGCATCGTCAATAATGTCTGTTACTACAGTAGGTTCTTTTGTAATATCAAGCTCCCTTTTTTCTAGTTTAGAAATACGCAGAACATTTTCGACCTGAGCGTGCATTCTCTTATTTTCATCCCTAATCATTTGAAGATAACGATAAACTTTCTCTTTATCTTCAATAACCTTAGGGCTTCTAATCGCATCTAATGCTAAGTTAATAGTGGCAATTGGCGTTTTAAACTCATGCGTCATGTTATTAATGAAATCTGTTTTAATTTCAGAAATATGTTTCTGACGCAATAACTGATTTAAGGCACTCGTATATGCTACAATTATAATTAATGTAAAGACTATCGATAAGATAGTAATACTTAATAATTCGGACAATAAGAACTTCTTTTTATGAGGAAATGTCACAGAGAGTTCATATCTGCTGTTTCCTTCATTATCTGTATATATCGGAATACTGTAAGTAGCTTCTTTATCATAATGAAATCCGTCTGATTTTATCTTTGTCGGATTGCCACTGCTGTATATCCCAAATTCAAATTTGGTTTTTACGCCATATTCTTCGAGCTCTTTCTTTAATAATTTAAAAAGCTTATCTTTTGTTATTCTCCCTTCAATTGGAGTTAAAGAAGCAATGTCTTTATATTGAATTTGCTGCTGAACTTTATTTAATATATCTAAGCTTCCTGATTTTTCAATTTTAAGATCAGGAATAATACTTTGTCCTAAACTGTTATTATTATCAATTCCATTGTTGTTATTATAAACTTCAGTTACTCTTTTAGAACTAAAATTTTTAAAACGCTCACTGCTGAATTTTTTGTTAAAAACCGAACCATTGATATCATAATCTTCAGATGTCAAGGTATTAGAATAAACAATTGTTTTATTGGTTTTAGTATTTCTCTGAACGTAAAATACTTGCAATAAATCTTCTTTTTTTGGAATTTTACCCGTACTGTCTTTTATACGGTTATATTTGTCGTAGAAACTGTACTCTTCTTGTTGTTCCAGCTTATCTGCAACATTTCCAATTACTTGAGTAACGTGGTATTTAAACTGCTCTTCATTATTTTTGAACGAAGAATTGAACCAAAATACTTGAACCAGAATTATCCCTATCAAGGACAGACTCATCAATAAAACAAGTATTCTAAAAAATAATTTATTCATCGAAACAAAATTAATATTTTAACAATATACTAAATAATACATTAACCAAATATTAACATTTAAGACTGTTTTTGTTTTATATTTAAAATTTTAAGAATTTTAACAACTTCTTCTTTAGCATTTTTAAGATTATTGTTATTAATCACGAAATTGCTCTTAGAAATTCGTTTTTCATCATCCCACTGCATTTTCATTCTGCTTAAAACTTGCTCGCGGGTTGTTTTATCTCGTTTTATCACTCGCTCAACTCTAACTTCTATTGGAGCTGTCACAGTGATAATTACATCACAATCTTTATATCGGCCACTTTCAAATAAGATAGCAGCTTCATAAATTACATAATCATGATTTTTATGTTCTTTCACCCACTCTTCAAAATCTAATTTTACTGCGGGATGTACAATTGCATTCAATTTTGCTAATTGCTCTTTATCATTAAAAACAACCTGTGCTAATTTGGCACGATTTAAAATATCATCATCAAAAATGTTGCCACCAAAAGCAGATTTCACTTCTGCAAGGATATTTTTTGACTGCATTACTCTTTTAGCACCGTCATCAGCAATATAAACAGGAACGCCCATTTCTTCAAAATAGTTTGCAACAGTAGTTTTACCGCTGCCAATTCCTCCTGTAAGACCAATAACTTTTGTCATTCTTATAATGTAAAAAACATACGCGGAAAAGCTTCTTGCGGTTTTTTCTTTAACAAAATCACTTTTACATATGATTTTAAAAAACCTGTTCCGTAACCATAAAACTGTTTCCACACAGCTATCACAGACAAGTATCCAATTTTGATGCTTTTGTTTTGAACACTGGCTGTAAGAAAAATTATAACGAAATATACGAAATATAATTGTAATAAAATATCGATATTGAAAATTAACAATAAAAAAGCTAATAATAATCCGAGTATAAAAAATGTCGGAAAGAAAAAAGTCAATTTATTATGTTCTGGATACCAGCTATTTAAAATTGGTCTAGCAATTCCAAATTTATTAACCTGAATTGAAAATTTCTCCCAGTCAATTCTTCTTTTATGATACACGTAAGCTTCTTTAAAAAGCCTTGTTTCAAATCCAAGATTCCATAAACGGATAGATAGATCCGGATCTTCTCCTGGGTGTATGTTTCCAAAACCTTTTGAAGCCTCAAAAGCTTTCTTAGAAATTCCCATGTTAAAGCTACGGGGCTGGAACTTATTAATTTTCTCAGAGCCTCCTCTAATTCCTCCAGTTGTAAGAAATGAAGTCATAGCAAAATTGATAGCTTTCTGAATGTCTGAAAAACTATCAAGCGCTTTATCTGGCCCTCCAAAACAATCCACATAACTGGCATCTAATTCTTTACGAACTTCTGTCAAATATTGCGATGGAATAATACAATCTGAGTCAAAAATGATAAAATAATCACCTCTAGCCCTCTGCATACCAAAATTCCTAGAATCTCCAGGACCTGAGTTTTCTTTAAAGTAATATGAAATATTTAATTTTCCTTGATAATTCATCACCACATCTCTACATGGAACTGAAGATCCATCTTCGACAAGAACAATTTCAAAAGCTTCATTATAATCAGATTTTGAGAGACTTTCTAAAAGCTCATCAACTTCATCTGGACGATTATACACGGGTATAATTAAAGAAAAAATCATAGCAGAATGCGCGTTATTAAAGGGTATATTTTTAGTGTTGAAAAATTTTAACAAAGATAGGGTATATTCACAAAAAAACCATCAACTTTTGGCTGATGGTTTTTCGTTTACTGCTAGTAAAATATTATTATTTGATACTTTCGATCTCAACAACTTCATTTGTGTCTGCGTTGTAATCAACACCAGGAACTTCAAATCCGAATAAATTTAAGAAATCATTTCTGTATCCTGCTAAATCACCGATTTCTGGCAATGTTTCAGTTGTAGCTTCCAACCAAAGTTTAGCCACTTTTCCCTGAACATCTTCACGCATTTCCCAGTCGTCGATTCTGATTCTTCCTTTTTCATCAACAGGAACTTCAGAACCATTGTATAATCTGTCTTGGAATAAACGCTGGATTTGCTCAATACAACCTTCATGAATTCCTTCTTCTTTCATGATTTTGTATAAAAGAGAAATATATAATGGAATTACAGGAATTGCAGAACTTGCTTGCGTAACTAAAGCTTTATTTACAGAAACATATGCTTTTCCTCCGATAGATTGCAAAGAATCTGAAATAGTAAACGCTGTAGCTTCTAAGTGATCTTTTGCACGACCGATTGTTCCTTTACGGTAAACTGCCTCAGTTAACGCTGGCCCAATATAAGAATAAGCAACTGTTGTAGCTCCTTCAGCTAATAAATTTTCAGCTTTCAAAGCATCAATCCACATTGCCCAGTCTTCTCCACCCATAACAGCAACAGTATTTTCAATATCTTCTTCGTTTGCAGGAGCAATTGAAACATCTGAAACTTTTCCTGTATGGAAATCAACCGTTTTATTTGTGAATGTTTGTCCAATTGGTTTTAGAACTGAACGGTGTGTAACACCAGTATTTGGATTTGTACGTACTGGAGAAGCTAAACTATAAATTACAAGATCTACCTGACCTAAATCTGCTTTGATTAAATCTAGAGTTTCTCTCTTAATTTCGTTTGAGAATGCATCACCATTAATACTTTTTGCATATAAACCTGCTTTATGAGCTTCTTTTTCAAACGCTGCAGAATTGTACCATCCTGGAGAAGCTGTTTTTCCTTCAACTGGCGGTTTTTCAAAAAACACTCCAATTGTTGATGCACCAGAACCAAAAGCACTAGTAATTCTTGAAGCCAATCCGAAACCTGTAGAAGCACCAATAACTAAAACTTTTTTAGCACCAGCGATTTCTCCTTTAGATTTTACGTATTCGATTTGATTTTTTACATTTTGCTCAGCTCCCGTTGGATGGGCAGTCAAACAAATAAATCCTCTCATTCTAGGTTCTATAATCATACTTGTTTTATTTATTCGTTAATAAGCTATTTATTAAGTAAATGAGCGCTTATTACCGTTTGTTTACTTATTTTTTCGATGACAAATATAAAGTATTTCTTTAGTTCAACAAGGCTTTCGCGTGATTTAAAGCCGAATCAGAAACGACGGCGCCAGATAACATTTGAGCTATTTCTGTAACTCTTTCATCCTGAGACAGCAACTTTAATTCTGACTGAGTGTCATCGTCAATTGTTGCTTTAGAAACTTTAAAATGAGAATCTCCTTTTGCAGCAATTTGAGGCAAATGTGTAATGGCAAAAATCTGCATTGTTGCACTCATTTCTTTCATAATCTCTCCCATTCTAATCGCAATTTCCCCCGAAACTCCTGTATCAATTTCATCAAAAATTAAGGTTGGCAATTTAGAATATTTAGCCAAAATTGCTTTTACAGCCAGCATAATACGAGACATTTCTCCTCCTGAAGCTACTTTTTTCAGCAATCCAAAATCGGTTCCCTTGTTTGCAGAAAACAAAAATTGAAGTTCGTCTTTTCCGTTTTGGAAATAGTTTTCTGAAGGTAATAATTCCATATTAAAACGAGCATTTGGCATACCCAAAGTTTCCAGAATAGAAACAAGCTGCTCTGATAGTCTCGGAATTGCTTTTACCCTATTTTCATGTATTTTCGATGCGTAATCATCTAGCTCAATAGCCTTTTCTTCTATGATTTTAGATAAAGAAGCAATTTCTTCATCCATATTATCTAATTCTAATAAAGAATTACCTAAATCTGATTGAATTTGAAGAAGTTCATCAACAGAATTTGCTTGATGCTTTTTCTGCAGGTTATAAATCAATTGCAGTTTTTGATTTATAAGTTCTAACTGTGTAGGATCATTTAATAATTTCTCTGAACAATTTTCCAATTCTTTAGAAATATCATCAAACTCAATAGTGAGACTTGTAATTCTTTCAAATAAATTATGATATTCTGATGAAAAAGGAGCTACTTTTTGCAATGCATTTTTGATTTCATTCAAATTATGAAAAACGCCAAATTGTTCTTCATTAGCAATTGCTAAAGATTTATCTAAAGATTCTTTAATAATCTCCACATTGTTCAGTTTTTCGTAATCTGCTTCTAATTCTTCCTGCTCACCAGATTTTAATTGTGCCGCAACCAATTCATTCAACAAAAATGTATGATATTCTTGCTCTTTTCCTGCATCGCTTTGTTTTTTAAGCAACGCATTTAATTTGGACTTATCTGATTTATAAGATTTCAGAAGTTTTTGATATTCAGCAATTACATCTGAATTATTAGCAATAGCATCAATAATTTTAAATTGCACACTTTCATCTGACAGCTCTTGAGTTTGCTGCTGCGAATGAATATCAATTAAATACAAACTTAAATCCTGCAATTCCTGAAGATTAACCGGACTGTCATTTATAAAAGCACGAGATTTACCAGAAGGAAGAATTTCTCTTCTTATAATGGTCTCATCTTCATAATCTAAATCATTGGCTTCAAAAAATTCTTTAAGATTGTATTTTCCAATTTCAAACTGTGCTTCAATAACACATTTTTCTTCCTTATTTTTTAACGAAGTAAGATCAGCTCTTTTCCCCAAAACAAGACCAATAGCTCCTAAAATAATTGATTTTCCTGCACCTGTCTCACCTGTAATTATAGAAAAACCTTTAGAAAAATCTATAGAGAGCTTTTCAATAAGAGCATAATTTTTAATTGACAGTGATGTAATCATAGGGCAATTTTGTAAAAATGAGAAACAAAAAGTTTGAGTGGATAAAAAAAGAAACGAGATTAATATTTAATCTGTGACCATTTAGTAGAGTTTAACGGCGAAACCTTATTTAAGACATCTGTTAAATCTGTAATTGGAATGCTCGGTCCCCCAGAAAAAATAGAAACAATTTCATCTGATTTCGCATCAAAGAAAACTCGTGTGATAAAAGCATTTGGTTTCACTGAATTTAGTTTTCCGATTAAAAGTAAAGCATTTTTTATTTTTTCTTTTGCAGCTTTCTGATCCATAGTCATTGCATCCAACCCGGTATGATAAGCATAAGTGGTCTGACGTAAATCGCTATAAGTTGGTGCGATCATATCATTGATTAAATAGTAACGATTTTGAAGTCCATCAGATTGATTCCAACCTTTAAAACCACCTTGCTGCGCCACATTGGCAATGTTCTGTGCTGTTTGAAGATAAGGATTTCCTGCACCCATTTGAAAAGTATCAGCATCCATACCCAAAATCATATAACAATAAAAAGAAATTACAGAAACTAAATTCGAATCGTAAGTATTAGGATTAAATAATAATGGCTCGTATTCTGTATATCTGAAATTAAAATCTTTATCATTATAATTTAAAACCGGAGAAGAATATGTAGAATTAAAAATCAGTCTTGATGATTGCACCTGAATGGTTCCTGTAAACTGATCTGAACTATTTGACGACAAAGTGATGTACATCGAACAGTTTATTCTTTCATTTTGTTTCAAAACAGATCCTGTCCAGTCTGTTTTATTGACAAATTCAGCCAAAGAAGTCTGAAGTGTTTTAAAAACCTGATTATTAGGATTTGTTAATCGTTCTGTATTAATAGTCACTGTGCAATTTAGCTGTTGAGCTTGCACAAAACCAAAGCTTAAAAACACCAATAGTGTAACTATCTTATTCATAATCGTCTAGATATTAATTTTATAAACATAAGTTGTTCCCAATTTATGTTTTCGGCGTATATTCTAAATTTATGATTTTGAAAAATGCAGAATAACTTTATTCAGAATATCAACCGCTACAGATTCTTTTGATTTTAATTCCATTGGTTCTCTTTCAAAATTTTTATCAATAAAAGTAACTTTATTGGTTTCTTTTTTAAAACCAGCACCTTTATCTTGTAAGGAATTTAAAACAATCAAATCTAAGTTTTTTTTCTGAATTTTCAACTTAGCATTTTCAATTTCATTTTCAGTCTCTAATGCAAAGCCTATTAAAAACTGATTTTTTTTGATAGCACCCAAAGAAGACAATATATCTTTTGTCTTTTCCAGTTCTATCGAAAACTCTTCTGTATTCTTTTTAATCTTTTGATCTGCAACAAACTTTGGCCTATAATCTGCAACAGCTGCTGCTGCAATCGCCGCATCAACTTCGTTAAAATACTGATGGCACGCATCATACATTTCCTGAGCCGAAACAACATCAACCACTTTTATCAGACTATTTTGGGCTTTATAATGAGTAGGACCTGCAATTAAAAATACTTCTGCTCCTAAACTTGCCGCTTCATTGGCAATATCAAATCCCATTTTTCCAGAAGAATGATTTCCAATAAAACGTACAGGGTCTATCGCTTCGTATGTTGGACCAGCTGTAACCAGTATTTTTTTCCCTTTTAAAGGCAGCTTGCTTTCTAAATCAGCTTCTAAGAAAGCAACGATATTTTCAGGCTCAGCCATACGACCTTCTCCCGACAAACCACTTGCCAATTCACCGCTTTCAGCAGGAATCATAATATTTCCGTACTGTTTTAACGCAGCAAAACTTGATAAAGTTGAAGGATGTTTGTACATATCCAAGTCCATTGCAGGCGCAAAATAAACTGGACATTTTGCCGATAAATATGTAGCTATTAAAAGATTATCGCAGTTTCCTGTCGCCATTTTAGACAACGTATTTGCAGTAGCAGGCGCAATCAGCATAAAATCTGCCCAAAGAGCCAATTCTACATGATTGTTCCAAACCTCGTCTTCATCATCCTGATTAAAGAAACTTGAATGTACTGGATTTTTTGATAAGGTAGATAATGTAAGTGGGGTTACAAAATCCTTAGAAGCAGGTGTCATGATCACTTGGACATGTGCACCTGCTTTTATAAAAAGTCGTACTAAAGTGGCTGTTTTATAGGCTGCAATTCCACCGGAAACACCCAGTAAAATCTTTTTCCCGTTTAAAACTGACATTGTACTATTATTTGTTTGAACTTCTGTGGTAAGTTTTACCGTCTAACCATTCTTGAACAGCTAAAGCGTGTGGTTTTGGTAATTTTTCGTAAAATTTAGAAACTTCAATTTGTTCTTTATTTTCAAAAACTTCCTCTAGACTATCATTGTAAGTAGCAAACTCTTCTAATTTTTCAGTCAATTCTTTTTTAATCTCTGAATTAATTTGATTTGCTCTTTTAGCCATAATGGTAATTGCCTCATACACATTTCCTGTTGGCTCTTCAATAACTGTTTTGTTGTAAGTTATTGTGTTTACAGGAGCATTCGTCTTTTTTAAATCCATGACTTTATTTTATTTAGTAAATTTTTGTAAATCTGTTTCAACTCTGGCATTCATCTCGTCTGCCTTTTCTTTGTATTTTGTATCGCTTTTAAATTTCATCAAATTAGCATAAGCTGTTTGCGCAACATGCAAACGTTCTTCCATTTTTGAAGGAATACTGTTAATTGCCAATTTATATGCTGAATCATATTTGTAAAACAATGCATCTTCTTTGAAAGGTGTTCCAGGAAAATCAGCGATAAAATTATCAAAAGCAATTAGTGCCGATTTATAATCTGAAATTGTATTGTATCCTTTAGCATTCTCGTATGCTTTTTTCTCTAATTTACCATTTAGCTTTTGTACAGCCTCATTTGCTTGAGGAATGTATTCTGAGTTTGGATAATTATCAATGAAAGCTTGTAATTTCTCTAAAGCCTTTACTGTATCTGCCTGATCTAAACTGTAAACCGGCGACAACTTAGAGTAGCTATAAGCTCCCAAAAAAGCAGCCTCCTGCACTTTTTCACTTCGTGGATAACCTGAAACAAAAGCTTCAAACTGATAACCAGCTAGATAGTATTGTTTCGTTTTATAATACGATTGCGAAAACATGTAAAACAGCTTTTCTGCCTGAGGTTTTCCTCTGTAAGAAGTGGCTAATTGCTCAAAAAGACGAATCGCTTTTGTGTATTTACCGGCATCATACATTTTGGTTGCCATTTCAAATTTTGCTGCAACATCTTCATTTTTCAACGCTTTTTGATATTCTCCACAAGAATAAAAAAGAGTTACAACAATTAAAAGCAATAGTGTTTTTTTCATTTTCTTACTGTTATTACAATCTCTCAGACAATTATGCCAAAGTGAAATCGCACCGAAGTTTCGGTGGCAAATTTAGTTATTAATTTAGCTACTGCAAAATAATTTTTTAGTATCTTAAAATACTAACACTTTAACAATTATTTAATGCTGTTTTTTACAAAGTCATTTAGTCTTGTCGCTAAAGATTCATCAACAGAAACTAAAGGTAGACGAACAGTATTCTCAGCAATTCCAAGTGCTTGGAAAATTTGTTTGATTCCAGCTGGATTTCCCTGCTCAAAAATCATATCAATACTATCTGATAAAAAGTAATGTGTTTTGAAAGCGTCTGCTGCTTTTTTATTCAATCCTAAACGAATCATTTCTGAAAATTCTTTAGGAAAACCTTGTCCAATTACAGAAATAACGCCAGCTCCTCCTGCCAAAACGATTGGAAGCGCCAGCATATCGTCTCCAGAAATCACCAAGAAATCTTTTGGCGCGTTTTTAATAATCTGCATAGCTTGAGCCATATCTCCAGCAGCTTCTTTAATTGCTACCACGTTTTTAAAGTCGTTAGCCAAACGAACCACTGTTGAAGGAAGCATATTACTTGCCGTTCTTCCTGGAACATTATATAGGATTATTGGTACTGGAGAAGCTTCAGCAATTGCTTTAAAGTGCTGATAGATTCCTTCCTGTGTTGGCTTATTATAATAAGGTGAAACAGACAATATCGCTTCAAAAGCCGAAAAATCTCTTGTTTTCAACTCTTCTACAATCTGCATAGTATTGTTTCCTCCAACTCCAAGAACCAAAGGCAGTCTTCCTTTGTTCACATCGATTACAGTCTTTATAACCAATTCTTTCTCCTCTGCCGTAAGGGTTGCATTTTCTGCTGTTGTTCCCATTACAACAAGATACTCCACTCCGCCATCTATAGAAAAGTTTACAATTCGTTGTAAAGCTTCAATGTCAACTGAAAAATCTTTTTTAAATGGCGTTACAAGCGCAACACCAGTTCCTATTAATGATTGCATATTATTAATTATAATTTATTTTATATTTTTTAAATACCTAAACAATTCTGCTACGAATAGTTTATAGTTCCCTAATCCTGTATTGATCATCAAACGATTTAAATTTTGGTCTACAGCAGAAAATCCGACTTTAAACTTAGCTTTTGACTTGCTTGTGATGAACATTAAAAATATATTTTCAACATCATAATAGCTCAGCAAAAGATCAAATTCTGAATTTATAAATTCACTCAAGAAACCTTCTGTAATTTCGCCGTTCCAATTGATGTGTTTCTTACCAAAAGTCGGGCGCAAATAGGTCTCTTTTTCTTTAAATTTTTCTCTGTAGGCAAGAACTTTTATATTTTCTAAAGCGATTCCGTGGAGTGTTATCTCCTTAATTAATGCTTCTGAAGATTCAAAAGTGCTCTCATCTATCAATAAACCAATTGTTTGAACGTTTTTAGTAAATACATCGCTTTTTTCATTATTTAAATTAACATTTAATGATTTTTTTACAAAAAATTCCTTTATATAATTTAAAAACATAGTACTTTTACTAGATTACAAAATTAATTATTTAAGTTGCATTTAAAATGGTAAAACTAAAAAAGTATAACGGATTTTTAAAACTTTTTGTTATATTCTTAACACTTTTTTCAATCTCTTCTTGTAGTACGAAGAACTACAATTTAACTAAAATTGAAGGAAAACAAGTTCCAGTTACCGAAAAGGCTGGAGAAACTTCTGAAATTGAAAACTTTATTAAACCTTATCGCGATCACATTAATAAGGATTTGGATAATGTATTGGCATATTGCCCTGAAACTCTTGATAAAAGCACAGGAAAATGGCAAACTGGCATTGGAAGCTTGATGGCTGATGTTTGTGTGCAAAGAGGAAACATCGTTTTTAATGCTAGAGAAAAGAAAAATATTGATGTATGTCTTTTAAACCATGGTGGTATTCGTGCAATCCTTCCTAAAGGAAATGTTACAACCAGAACAGCTTTTGAAATTATGCCTTTTGAAAACAGTTTAGTTGTAATGGCTCTAAAAGGTGATCAGATTTTAGATATTGCAGCATATATTATTAAGGAGAAAAAACCTCAGCCATTATCTGGAATGACTTTTACTATTACAAAAGATAATAAGGCAAAGGATATCATGGTGCAAGGCAAACCGCTTGATTTAAACAAAACGTATTATGTTGCCACAAATGACTATTTAGCAAATGGCGGAGACAGCATGGCTTTCTTTGCAAAAAGCACTCAGAAGTTTGACTTAAATTACAAACTTAGAGATGTTCTAATTGACTATTTTAAAGAAGTAGACACGGTAGTTGCTCCAAAAAATATCAGAATTACAGAAGAATAAAAGAGTTTGCCGCGAATTACACCAATTTGCACAAATTTTTAAATGATTGAAAAACCAATTCGTGAAATTGGTGGCTAAAAAAAATTAAAACGACATAGTGCCTCTGGCAAAAAAATATATAAAATGAAAAGAAGAGAGTTTATCGAAAAAACAGCTGCAAGTACTGCCCTATTAAGTTTAGGATTGTCTTTAAGCAGTTTTGAAAGCAACGATATTAAGCATCTAACAATTCTACATACAAACGATGTGCATAGCCACATTGATCCTTTTCCTGCCGATGATCCACGTAATCCTAATAAAGGCGGTGTATCTCGCCGTGCAACATTAATTGAAGCTATCCGTAAAGAAAATCCGAACGTGCTTTTATTAGATGCTGGAGATATTTTTCAAGGAACTCCGTATTTTAATTATTATGGAGGTGAATTGGAATTTAAATTGATGAGCATGATGAAATATGATGCTTCGACAATTGGAAACCACGATTTTGACAATGGTCTTGACGGATTATATGCTCAGCTTCCGCATGCGACTTTTGACTTTATTAACTCTAATTATGATTTTAAAAACACGGTTATGGACGGGCATGTTAAACCGTACAAAATCTTTAATAAAAACGGAATTAAAGTTGGTGTTTTTGGAGTGGGAATTGAACTTCAAGGTTTGGTAGATAAAAAACTATACCTGGAAACAGTTTACAATAATCCTGTTGAAGTTGCTCAGGATATGACAAAACTTTTAAAACAAGAACAAAAATGTGATCTTGTTATTTGTCTTTCGCATTTAGGCTATAAGTATAAAGATGAGCCAACAAAAATTAGTGATTTGACATTTGCAGCACAAACTCAAGATATTGATTTAATTATCGGAGGACATACACACACCTTCTTAGACAAACCAACTGTTGTGAAAAACAAAGCTGGAAAAGATGTTCTGGTAAATCAAGTGGGATGTTACGGAATTAATTTAGGCCGTATTGATTTTTACTTTGACAAAGACAAAGCTCATACAAACCAAAGCGCCACTATTGTGGTATAGTCTTTTTTTGAATTCTAGCTTTTTCTAAAAAGTATTCCACCATAAAGAAATAAGCTAGAATTTGAGTTGTATCTCGTATTAGGACTAGAACAACCGAATACGAGAAATACTCATTAAAAATATAAAAGATATCAGAGAAGATATAACTTATTGCCATAAGCGACATTAGCAAAGCCATGTGTGTCCCTTTTGTAATGTAGGTGACAAAGCAGAAATAACTAAGTACACTCAAAACAATTCCGTATACAGTATAAAGTGTAATAAATTTTCTCATACTGTCAAGCTGTAAGCTTAAAACAGAGATCAATAAATAGACAATAAAAACTACTACGATAGAAATAGGCAAAATATCCCGTTTGGTTAGTTTTATTCTTTCGTGTTCCCGAATAAATATGGTCACGATTAAAGAATAGACAATCAGAAAACTGAGTACTCCTCCAATTTCAGAGCTCTCTACATCCATCAAATCATAAACCTGTCCAACAAAGCAAAAGAAGAAAATCAAACCTTCTGTTTTTCTGATTTGAAACTCACTGCTGATTAAATAATAAATAAAAATCGCAGGAAGCACAATTGCTTTTGCATAGGTCGCAAAAAAGTCCTGCTTTGTCCAATCAAAAATGATGGTACAAAACAGTCCCAGAAAAAACAAAATTAATGATGGTTTATTAGGCTTCATTTAATTTGTTTATAAAATCTTCTTCAGACAATATGGTGATGTTTAGCTTTGTTGCTTTTTCCAGTTTTGCTGGTCCCATATTATCTCCCGCAACTACAAAATCTGTTTTAGCAGAAATTGAGCTTCCTACTTTTCCTCCGTTATCTTCAATGGCTTTCTTTAGTTCGTCTCTAGAAAACTGACTAAAAACGCCAGAAACCACAAATGTTTTCCCAACAAATTTATCAGTAGCATTTGGGTTTATTTTTTCTTCAATTTCAAATTGAATTCCATAACTCTTTAATCGATCAATAATTTTTCTGTTTTCTTCATTTTCGAAGAACTCGATAACGCTTTTAGCAATTCTTTCTCCAATTTCATCAACCAAAACTAAATCCATTAAAGAAGCTTGAGCTAAAGCATCTATATTTTTATAATGTTTGGCTAGTTTTTTCGCCACAGTTTCTCCTACAAAACGAATTCCTAGTGCAAACAAAACACTCTCAAACGGAATTTCTTTTGATTTCTGAACTCCATTTACCAAATTTTCTGCTGATTTCTGAGCCATTCTTTCTAAATGCAGAATATCCTCAACTTTCAACTCATACAAATCTGCATAATTATGCACTAGATTATTTTTGAAAAGCAGCGCCACTGTTTCTCCTCCAAGCCCTTCAATATCCATTGCTTTTCTTGAAATGTAGTGCTGGATTCTTCCAATAATTTGTGGAGGACATCCGTAGAAATTAGGACAATAGTGATTGGCTTCTCCTTCGTTTCTAACCAGTTCCGTCTCACATTCAGGACAATGTGTAATATAATGTGTTTTTTCTGAATCTTCTGGACGTTTATCCAAATCTACTGCAATGATTTTTGGAATGATTTCTCCTCCTTTTTCAACAAAAACGGTATCGTTTATTCTGATGTCTAATTTTTCAATCTGATCAGCATTATGAAGAGAAGCTCTTTTTACAATAGTTCCCGCAAGCTGTACAGGCTCTAAATTGGCAACTGGTGTTATAGCTCCAGTTCTTCCGACTTGATATGAAATAGATTTTAATTTGGTTGAAACCTGTTCTGATTTGAATTTATATGCAATTGCCCAACGTGGCGATTTTGCTGTATAGCCTAATTCTTCCTGATGCTGAATGCTGTTCACTTTAATAACTACTCCATCTGTTTCGTATGGAAGATTATGACGATGAACATCCCAATAATCAATAAAGTCAAAAACTTCGTGCATGTTATTGACTAGTTTTGCTTCTTTTGGCACTTTAAAGCCCCAGCTTCTAGCCAATTCTAGTCCTTCATATTGCGTTTTAAATGGCAGATTGTTTCCAGTTACAAAATACAGCAAGCACTCAAGCGGACGTTTGGCAACCTCAGCACTATCTTGCAATTTTAAACTTCCAGAAGCTGTGTTTCTTGGATTTGAATAAGGTGTTTCACCAATTTCGATTAATTCCTGATTCATTTTTTCAAAACCAGCAAATGGCAAAATTATTTCTCCTCGGATATCAAATTTATCTGGATAATTTCCTTTTAAATGTAAAGGAACCGATTTTATAGTTTTAATATTGGTTGTTACCTCATCACCTTGAAAACCATCTCCACGTGTTAGCGCCTGAACCAATTTTCCATTTTCGTATGTAATGCTTATTGAAGCTCCATCGTATTTTAATTCGCAAGTGTACTGCAAACTAACGTTTCCTAAAACTTTCTGAATACGGTTTTCCCAATCTAAAAGATCTTCTTTAGAATAAGAATTGTCTAAAGAATACATTCTGTATTGATGTGCAACTGTTTTAAAATTTTTGGTCACAGCTCCACCTACTCTTTGCGTTGGCGAGTTTTCGTCAAAAAATTCTGGATGTTTATTCTCCAAATCCTGAAGCTCTTTCAGCTTAATATCAAAATCATAATCTGAAATAGTGGCATTGTCTAACACATAGTAATTATAGTTGTGCTGATTAAGTTCATTTCGTAATGCTTGAATGGTCTCTTGAATGCTCATAAATAGTAAAATATTGCAGATTATTGTAATGAAAAACTGAATATCAAAATTAGAATTTATTTTTGTTTCAATGCAGAAAAAATAAAAGTTTTAGAAAATCAAAAATCAGATTGCAAATTCATGCAATCTGATTTCCTCCTTGTCCATTATTCTTAAAAAAGAATTAAAAAAACCAACTTCCAAATGGTTTCAGCGTTTTATATTTTTAACTGATAATCAATATCTTACAGCGAAAATATAAAATTATTTTTGAATAATGATAAAGTCTGAACGTCTATTTAAGAGATGCTCTTCTTCAGAACATTTTACACCATTTTTACATTTATTAATTAATCGGCTTTCTCCGTAACCAATAGCACTTTCAATTCGAGACGAATCTATGCCTTGCGAAAGGATATAATCTCGTGTTGATTTTGCTCTATTGTCTGAAAGTTTCAAATTGTACGAATCTTTTCCGCGCGAATCGGTATGAGATTCTATTTTGATTCTGATGTTTGGAAACTTCTGCATGATGAAAACCACTTTAGACAATTCTTCTACTGCTTTTGGCGTAATATCATACTTGTCGTAGTCAAAATAAATAGGGTTTACATCCACTTTTTCGACTCCTTGTTTCTTTACAACCAAATCATCATAATTGCTCAACTCAAAGTTTACATCTTTTATTTCGCCACCGTTTTGACCAGTAGTTTCTACAGTTTTGTCATCACTGCTGTAATTTGGTTTTGCGGCAATCATTTTGATTACTTTGTTACAAGGAACTTCAATCGCATACTTTCCGTCAAAATTTGTTTTAGTTTCTCCTAAAACTTCACTAAAAGAGTTATATGCCATTATGGTAACATCTGTTAAAGGCTTTTTCGTTTTACGATCTATTGCCATTCCAGAAATGCTTTGGTTACAAACCGGTTTTCCTTTTGCAAAAGAATAGATATCGTCATCTCCTTTTCCTCCTGCTCTATTTGATGAAAAATAACCATAAGCATCTGTCTTGTCAATTATAAAAGAAAAGTCATCTTTGTTGCTGTTAATAGGTGCTCCAAGATTTTTTGGCACTGAAAAAGTTCCGTCTGCTTGTAATTTACTTTCGTAAACATCCAAATCTCCCCAGCCATAATGTCCGTCAGAAGAGAAGTATAAAACTCCGTTTTGGAAGAATGGAAACACTTCATTACCAATGGTATTAATGTTTGGCCCCAGATTTTGAGGTGAGCTCATAGTTCCGTCTGCCGCAATTTTTACCATGTATAAATCTGTTTCTCCTTGTCCGCCGGGCATGTCTGAAGCAAAGAAAAGCAATTTTCCATCTTCGCTAAGTGCTGGATGTCCAACGGAATAATCATCACTATCAAAAAAAACTTTCTCTGGATTTTCTAATTTATTGTTTACAATAGATCCTTTGACAATCTGGAAATTATTTACTCTACCTTCATCAACTACCAATTTGTTTTTCTTTACAATATTGGTCGAATAGTAAATTGTTTTCCCCTGAGCATCGAAACTTGCTGTAGCTTCATGATACTTCGTCATTATGTTCGGAAGAAAAACTGTTTCATTGAATAAACTTCCATCTGCTGGATTTCTTTCTGCGATATACAGATTAAGAAAAGGCTGATTGTTCCAAGTATACAATTTCTCACTGAACTTTGTAGTATCACGAGCCGATGTAAAGACAACATTGTCTTTAAAAAATGTAGCTCCAAAATCTGATTTACTAGTATTGATATCTAAATTTTTAATGGTATAAAGAGATTTTGCCTTTGCTACGCTGTCCATGTATTTCTTTTGGGCAACATATCTGTTAATTTCTGCCTTATCCCCTTTTTTATCTAAATATTCTTTTGTCATTTTATCTGCTTCATCATAATCCATAACTGCTTTCATAGATTGGATATAACGCAAATAGTAAATATCAGTTAGATTATTTCCTTGCACTTCATAAAGCTTTCTGTACCATTTGAGTGCATTTCTAGAATCAGAAATAAAATAGTAGGAATCTGCCGCATTCTTCAAAGTCTGCGCTGATGGATCTTTTATGTTTTGCAAACATTCTTCATACGCTTTAGAAGCATCCAAATAAGAAAAGCTTCTAAACAAAGCATCAGCTTTCTTTAAGTTAGTTTTTTGAGCGAAACTAAACGTAACGCTCAAAATTAAACATAGGATATATAGTTTTCTCATAAGTTTTGTTTTTAGAAGAATCGAGGAGATTTAATTTTACTTTGTTTTTGCACAAATTGATAACGTAAGATGAATTCGTGTGAACCATCGTTGTATTTATTCAATTGGCTTACAGTATAATCAAAAGAATATCCAAGAAAGAAACTTGGTGAAATTTGAAAACCTGCCAATATGCTTACCGAATCATCTGTTCGATATGCTCCTCCTATAACAAACTTTTCCTGAATCATGAAATTTGCCGATATATCTGCTGTAAGAGGCGCTCCACTTACTGCTTTTACTAAAAATGCTGGTTTAAATTTCAAATTTGGATTCAAATCAAAAACATAACCTCCCATTAAATAGTAATGCAAACGATCATAATCAATAGATTCGCGAACATCGTCATAATAATCATTCTGAATAAAACTCGGAATAGAAAATCCTACATACCATTTTTCTGTATAATAGTAAATCCCTGCTCCTACTGCTAGTTTCATCTGATTGTTAATGTTTTGATTTAACAAAACATCGTCATCATCATAATATCTTCCTTTAGACCAATCGATGTTTAACATTCTTGTACCAGCTTTAATACCAAAAGCCAATCTTTTTTCGTAACCAAGAGGCAAAGAATAAGAGAAGTTTCCATCAAGATATAGTTCATTTGAAGGTCCGATTTTATCATTTACAACACTCAAACCTACTCCTAGCTTTTCATTTCTAAGAGGAGAATGAACAGAGAAAGATTGCGTTTCTGGAGCTCCAGGCATTCCCACCCATTGAGAACGATATAAAAGTGCTGCCTCTATGGTTCCGGTAGATCCAGCATACGCTGGATTTACCGCCATAGTGTTATACATATACTGCGTATACTCCGGATCTTGCTGTGCCGAAGCGCAAACCGTAATAAAAGAACATATTAAAATGAAATATGTTTCTAATGATTTTATATATAGTTTCATAACGATACTTATTTAGTTTAATTAATTAGATGATTAATAGAAGTGGGTTATCTCATGATAGACAACCAGCCTTTTTTAACCGTTCCATCTCCAATGGTTATCACATAAAAATAAGTACCTGTTGGCAGCATATCTCCTCTATTAATTACACCGGATACATTTGCTGTTCCGTTCCAATCATTTTCATAATGTGCTTTACTATACACTAACGCTCCGTATCTGTTAAATACTTTCAACTCGTTGTTTGGATAAGACTCAATACAGTCTATTCTGAACAAATCGTTTTTACCATCATTATTTGGAGTAAACTCATTGTAAACAGTTAAACAAATTGGCTCTAATGTAACTGAAGCTGAATTATTTGAAGCATCAACATCTAAAGGAGTTGAAGTCTCTACAGTTGCTACACTTGTATAAGTACCGTTTGGCAATACTTCTGCAACAATTGTCAATACTACACTCTGACCTGCACTTAACGTTGGGATTGTCCAAAGCTGCGTTGCTGGGTCATACGTTCCTGATGTTGCAGATGAGCTCACTAATTGTAAACCGCTAGGAAGTAAATCGCTAACAAGAGTATTGATAAAATCTCCTTCACCTACATTATTTACAGTTATAGTAAATGTTACCTGATCACCAAAATTCGGAGTTGGATTATCAACTGTATGAGTAATCGTTAAATCTGAACAGCTTGCTACCGTAACATTTAGAGTCTTGATTGTTCTTTCGTCACAATTGTTAACATAAGCCACTGTTACAGTTCCTGGCCCAATATCTGACCAAGAAACGGTTACAGATCCATCGTTTGTACCACCTCCAGAAATAATAGTACCTCCGTTTATAGTCCATACATAATTAGATTTTCCATTTGCAATTGAATAGGTCACTCCTTTGAATACACATGGAGTATCATCTGTAGTAGCAAGTTGAACTGCAGCATCATTTTCAAATGCAATTGTAATTCCTAATCTTGGTCCGTTATCACAGCCATTAAATGTGTTAGCCAACGATCCTGCATAATAAGTAGTTGCCGTAAGCGGAGTTGTATTTGCTAATGGAGTCCCTCCAGTTGCAGACGCATACCAAACTACATTTGTTTCGTTTACCAAAATATTAGCTAATGTTGGCAATGCAGATAAACAGAATGTCTGAGTTGTTCTTGGTGTTGTAATTACACTTGGTGAATTTACATTTACCGTCACAGCCAATCTTGCTGGATTTTCGCAACCTATAGCACTTGAAACAGCACCATAATAAACGCCTGTTGTAAGAGCTGTTGTTGACGGAATCGCTGTTCCTCCTGTCGCTGTGTTATACCAAACTACATTTGCTTCATTTACTTGAATATTTGCCACTGTTGGCGAATTTAAAGTACAGAAGTTTTGAGTTGTATTAGCTGTCGTCGGTGTAGGAACTGGGTTAACTACCGTTACTGTCACTTGAAGACGAGTCGAGCTTTCGCAGCCTGCTGGATCAATAATGTTTCCAAAATATACTCCAGAAGTAAGTGCTGTTCCTGCTGGAATTGCTGTTCCTCCTGTTGCAGCTGTAAACCATGTTACATTGCTTTCGTTTACTTGAATATTTGCAATTGTCGGTGCGTTTACAGAACAGAAAGTCTGTGCTGTATTGTTTGTTGTTGGATTTATTGTATTACCGACTGTTACAGCCACTTGCAATCTTACACTGCTTTCGCATCCTGTTGCTGGATCTTTAATTGCTCCGAAATAAGTTGCCGTAGTAAGTGCGGTTGTTGAAGCTAAAGCTGTTCCTCCTGTTTGAGTTGTGTACCAAACTACATTGCTTTCATTCACTTGAATATTTGCCACTGTCGGATTTGTGCCTGTACAGAAAGTCTGTGCTGCAGCATTTGTTGTTGGTGTTGCTGGATCTGTTACATTCACATCAACTGTTAATCTTGAAGCACTTTCACAGCCTGTTGCTGGATCTGAAATTGCCGCAAAATATTGGCCTGTTGTTAAAGCTGTTGTTGGCGCAATTACTGTTCCGCCTGTTAAAGCTGTATACCAAACAATATTGGTTTGATTAAACTGAACACTTGCAAATGTTGGCGCATTTACCAGACAGAAGTTTTGTGTTCCCGCAGTCACCAATGTAGGAGTTCCCGGATCGCTTACAATTACATCAACTGTCAATCTTGAAGCGCTCTCGCAGCCTGTTACTGGATCTGAAATTGCTGCAAAATATTGGCCTGTTGTCAAAGCTGTTGTTGGAGCAATCACTGTTCCACCAGTCGAAGCTGTATACCAAACTATATTTGTTTGATTGAACTGTACGCTTGCAAATGTTGGAGCATTTGCCAAACAGAAGTTTTGAGTTCCTGCAGTCACCAATGTCGGAGTTCCTGGATCGTTTACAATCACATCAACCGTCAATCTTAAAGCGCTTTCGCAGCCTGTTGCTGGATCTAAAATTGCCGCAAAGTACTGACCTGTTGTTAAAACTGTAGAAGATGGAATCAATGTTCCGCCTGTTATAGCTGTATACCAAACTATGTTGGTTTCGTTTGTCTGAATGCTCGCAAATGTTGGAAGATCTTCTTTACAGAAATTTTGTGTTCCTGCAGTCACCAATGTTGGCGTTCCCGGATCATTTACAATCACATCAACTGTTAATCTTGTAGCACTCTCACAACCAGTTACTGGATCTGAAATTGCTGCAAAATATTGGCCTGTTGTCAAAGCTGTTGTTGGAGCAATCACTGTTCCGCCAGTCGAAGCTGTATACCAAACTATATTGGTTTGATTGAACTGAACGCTTGCAAATGTTGGCGCATTTACCAGACAGAAGTTCTGTACTCCCGCAGTGACCAATATTGGTGTTCCTGGATCGCTTACAATTACATCAACTGTTAATCTTGTAGCACTCTCACAACCAGTTACTGGATCTGAAATTGCTGCAAAATATTGGCCTGTTGTCAAAGCTGTTGTTGGAGCAATCACTGTTCCGCCAGTCGAAGCTGTATACCAAACTATATTGGTTTGATTGAACTGTACGCTTGCAAATGTTGGAGCATTTGCCAAACAGAAGTTTTGTGTTCCCGCAGTCACCAATGTCGGAGTTCCCGGATCATTTACAATCACATCAACTGTCAATCTTGAAGCGCTCTCGCAGCCTGTTGCTGGATCAAAGATTGCTGCAAAATATTGGCCTGTTGTTAAAACTGTAGAAGATGAAATCAATGTTCCGCCTGTTATAGCTGTATACCAAACTATGTTGGTTTCGTTTGTCTGAATGCTCGCAAATGTTGGAAGATCTTCTTTACAGAAATTTTGTGTTCCTGCAGTCACCAATGTCGGACTTCCCGGATTGCTTACGATCACATCAACCGTCAATCTTGAAGCGCTCTCGCATCCTGTTACTGGATCTGAGATTGCCGCAAAATATTGCCCTGTTGTTAGAGCTGTAGTAGATGGAATCAACGTTCCGCCTGTTATAGCTGTATACCAAACTATATTGGTTTCATTTGTCTGAATGCTTGCAAATGTCGGTGCGTTTGCCAGACAGAAGTTCTGTACTCCCGCAGTCACCAATGTTGGTGTTCCTGGATCATTTACAATCACATCAACTGTTAATCTTAAAGCACTTTCACAGCCTGTTATAGGATCTGAAATTGCTGCAAAATACTGCCCTGTTGTTAGAGCTGTTGTAGATGGAATCAACGTTCCGCCTGTTATAGCTGTATACCACACAATATTTGCTTGATTGAACTGAACACTTGCAAATGTCGGAAGGTCTTCCTTACAGAAGTTTTGCGTTCCAGCAGTCACCAATGTCGGAGTTCCTGGGTCATTCACAATCACATCAACTGTCAATCTTAAAGCGCTTTCGCAGCCCGTCAATGGATCTGAGATTGCAGCAAAATACTGGCCTGTTGTTAAAGCTGTAGTAGATGGAATCAATGTTCCGCCTGTTATCGCTGTATACCAAACTATGTTGGTTTCATTTGTCTGAATACTTGCAAATGTTGGAAGATCTTCTTTACAGAAACTTTGTGGCCCTGCCGTTACCAAAGTCGGTGTTCCCGGATCGCTTACAATTACATCAACTGTCAATCTTGAAACGCTCTCGCATCCTGTTGATGGATCTGAAATCGCTGCAAAATACTGACCTGTTGTAAGAGCCGTATTAGATGGAATCAACGTTCCGCCTGTTATGGCTGTATACCAAACAATATTTGCTTGATTGAACTGAACGCTTGCAAATGTCGGAAGATCTTCCTTACAGAAGTTTTGCACTCCTGCTGTTACTAATGTAGGTGTTCCTGGATCATTGACGTTAACAGTTACTTGCAATCTTAAAGAGCTTTCACATCCTGTAATCGCATCAGTTGCTGCTCCATAATAAATTCTGCTTACTAATGGAGTAGCCGAAGCAATTACATTTCCTCCTATCGCTGCATCATACCAAATCACATTGCTTTCATTAACTTGAATATTTGCAACAGTCGGTGCATTTATCAAACAGAAATTCTGAGTGCTATTTGAAGTTGTTGGCGTATTTGGATCGCTAACAATTATAACAGCATCTTGCAATGTTCCTGCTAAATTTTCGCAGGTATTAGCGCTTGCAACAGCTACATAATATGTTATTGGGCTTACTGCTTTTGTTAAACCTGTAGCGGTTAAAACACCAGCTGCATCTACAGCATAAGTAACTCCTGCTATTACAGCCCCATCTGTAATTGGCTGTGTTTTATTAGCATCTAAGTACCAAGTGAATACTGGACTATTTAATGTTGGAGCCGACGGAGTTAAAGATGCCGGAACACCATTACAAACTGTTACATCGTCAACTGTAATATCGTTTACTGTTGAAGAAGGCAAAATAGTGAATGTAATTTGTTTTCTGTCTGCTACCGCAGTTTCACAAAATTCATCTGAACTCACTCCTACAAAATAAGTATAAGTTCCAGGAGCCAATCCGTTTACTATTAACTGTGCAGTTGTTTCACCTGTTATTAACTGACTTGTTGTTCCATCAAAACGATACCAGTGATAAACAGGATTTGTTAAAACTGGCGTTCCGCTTAAACTTGTTGCCAAAGTAACAGTTCCAGAAGCAGCACAAATTGATGTTGTTGTTCCTCCGTTTAAAGTAATATCTGTTAAAGCATTTACTGGAGCAGAAGCTTTTACTTCGACAGTAACTTCTCCTCTTGCATAATCTTGACAGCCATAACGTACTGGCTGTACATAATATCTATAAATACCTGCTGTCAGGTCTGCTGGAACGGTAAAAGTTGGTCCGCTTCCTACTTGATTTCCTCCAGTCTCAGCATCATACCAAAGATAGGTTGAACAAGCTACTTCAGGAATTTGGAGCGTTATATCGGTTCCCGGACAGACCGTAATTTTATTCTGCGGATCAGCTCCAATGACCGTTGTATTGGCCGTTCTCTCTACAGTATGAACTCTTAAGAAATCTAACACTCCTACGGCACCGCCTAAACGGATTCTAACTCTATCGTAAATTTCTGTTGGTGAAGATACCAATACCATTGCCAAAGAATTTCCTGGCAATAATTTTATGCTTAACAAACTACTATTACTGTAGATTTCATTACCAACTGCCACATTTCCTAAATAGCGTTGAACTGAAAATCCTGTAAGCACACCAACAGTTAAAAGTGTCCCTGGTTTAGAAACCACAATTCTTAAGGTATCACTAAGAACAGAAGGTGTTTTAAATTGCACCGTTAGATCTGCTGCAGCCAAAGCGCCCACTCCATTATACATTGTTGCAAAAGTAGATACATCTTTATCTGCAATATTCCAAACATCACTTACTCCAACCAAAGCAGTTGCAGCTCCAATTCCTAAATCAGTTGCGCCATAAAAAATATCTTGAATATCCCCTGATGTACAAGTTACTGAAGTAACAGGCTTTTTATAATAAGCATCAAATACTTTTGTGTTTTGAGCAACACTTGCGATTGAAGATGATATAATACGAATACCATCATAATCTTGCGGACCTGATGCATCTGATGGAACAAAAGTAAATTCATAAGTGTTATCACCTGAAAGTAAATTTAATAATGATCCTTTTACTGACTGACCTGTACCGATAAGCACTCCATTTTTTGTACCTACCACTGATAAATTCTGACCAACAGCCAATAAACTATATTCAGAACCTAATTTAACTGTCACCGGAGTACCTTTCGCGATATTCGCTGGCCATGTTAAATTTTGCCATGTAGTACCAACTCCCAAAAGTCCTAAACCTGTAGTAATTGTTGAGAATGTCTGAGGATTACCATCAACTGCATTTGTATTGTTTGTAACATCCCCGCTAATTATAGTGCCTTCAGTTTGTCCTGTTGCATAAACTCGTTCTGTTAAGTTTTGACAGCTTGTAAGATCTATCACATTGATAATCTTAGTTGCAGTTACAATACAAGACCCATTAGTTGCGACAACTGTGTAAGTATAAACCCCAGGTGTATTTAATGGACCGGTTGTAAATGGAGGTCCTGCAATCGCGACTCCTTGCTGATTAAACCATGTAACAGTTCCTGTCGAAGTAGCTACTAATGAAACATCTGTTCCTACATTTACAGATTCTTGTGGATCAGTTACCGTTAAAGTAGGTAATACATCAATCGTAACTGTTACAGATTGTCTAGCAGATGGACAAGTACTTGTTGCACTTTGCGCTTCTATATAGTAAACGCCATTTACTGTAATATTAGATGCTTCTTCGGCAGTTATTAAAGTATTTGAAGAATTATAGAATGTATAAGTTACATTTGAATCGTAATTTGTGATTGCGTTTCTTAAATTCGCACTTCCACATGCTTGTAATGTCGCAGTGATATTTGGAGAAGGCGTAATGGAAGGTAAAGTAATTGTTACTTGTTTTAAATCTCCATTCACATTCTCACAAGTACCTCCGTTAACTGCAGATATATATAAATTGTAAGAAGCACTTAAACCAGTTAATGAAAGTACACCTGTAATAGGATCTTTTGCAAATGTTATAGTTCCATCTACGCTTCCATCTACAATTTCCGTTCCTTTATTTTGATCTTTATAATATCTAAATGTAGCTCCTGCAATTGTTGAAGTAGGTGCTATAGCCGCTGTTCCAGTACAAGTAGCTTCAATCGGACTTGCTATTACAATATTTGCCTCTGTTGGGATTTGTAAAACAGGAACAGTAACTGGCTGACGAACACTATTTATACATATTCCTCTTACCGCCTCTATATAAAAAGTAGTTGTTGCTGTTAATGCACCAGTATTATAAGTGCTTGTATTTGTTGCTAAAGCAGTTCCACCGCTCGCGTCAGCATACCAATTAATCGTATCTCCTGCAGTAGTAGTGGCAGTTAAATTTGCCGATTGTCCAGAACAAATTGCAGGCGATATACCCGTAATAGCAGCTTCTTTATATTTAAATGAAGCACCATAAATATCCAATTCGCTTAAAACTGAAGCAACCCCTCCTAAACGCACTTGCACTCCAGAGAAAGTATTCCCAGCAACAAAACTAGCTCTAAAACGATTTCCTCCTAAAAGCTGCACATTTAAAAGATTATTGATAGAGGCTCCGTCACCATTATTTGTTCCTCCATTATAACTTTCTAGAGTAATGTATGAAAGGGCACCAATATCTAAAACTCCCGTAGGCAAGCCAAGTTCTACTTCAATAATATCTCCTGCAAATCCAAAATTTGAAAAATCAAGTTTTTGCTGTATATAAGCTCCCACTCCAACTACGTTTCTAAGAGTTGTTGCAGTATCAAAATCATTGTCTACTGAATTTCCTTCAGTACCTAAAACAGCTGTACAACCAATACATAATCCATTTGTAGAAATTGTTTGCTGAAAAGGTCGTAAACAAGAAGTAATTACCGCTGGAGGAGTAACTACAACATTAATTGCTGTTCTAGTAGCGCTTACACAATCAGAATTATTTCTAGCAACAACATAAAATGTCTTGTCAGCTGTTAAAGCTGGTGATGGTGTGTAACTAGGGCTACCAGTTACGAGAGCTATTCCTCCTGTTGGTACATCATACCAGTCATAAGCAATTTGAGGAACAGGATTAGAAACTTGTAAAGTCACTACCTGTCCTGACTGAATAACTACTGTTGACGATGCTACAGTAGGCGCGGCTGGTAGTGGATTAACATTAAGCGTAACCTTAGTACGAGTTGGACTAGAACAATTTCCTATTACTCCTTCGACAAAATAATCTGTCGTCGCATTCAATGCAGGAGTTGTAAAGACATTGCCTGTAAATACTAAATTCCCGCCTACATCATACCAATTATATGTAGTCCCGGCCACAGGTGCCTGCACTGTAATAGTAGATGTCTGTCCCGCACAAAGATTTACTGGAGTTGGCGTAACAGCTGGCGCAACAGGATTATCGATCAATACCTGAACCGAAGATCTTTCGCTATTCACACAGCCGTTTCTTGTAACTTCAAGATAATAAGTCGCTGGCGCAGTTAAAGCTGGCGTTGTATAAGATGCTGTCGAGGCTAATGAAGTACCTCCTGTAGGAACATTATACCAATTAATTGTTTCCCCTATTGCAAGTGCCGCAGTTAAAGTAGTAGTTGTCCCGCTACAAATAGTGGTATTTCCAGAAACAGCCGGCGCTTTATAAGTATAAGCTGCCTGATAAATGTCTAAATTAGTTAAAAGACCTGCCACACCTCCTAAACGAACCTCTACACGGTCAAAATTAGCACCAGCCGTAATGCTAGCTCTATATTTAGTACCACTTAATAATTGCAAAGTAATAAGTGGATTATTAATCGCAACTCTATCATTATTATAAGTCGCCCCATTGTAGGTTGCCAAACTAATCACGCTTAATAACTGAACATCTGCTAAACCTCCTGGCAATTCTAAGTCAACATCAACACGATCTCCTGCTTTTCCAGGATTAGTAAATTGTAATGTTTGCTGCATAGACCCTACTACATTAGCAGGAATAGTAAGTCTTGCTGCAGTTGCAGGATTTCCGTCTACAGAGAAATTCGGATTTGTAGCATTACACAATAAACATATTCCTACTTGGCTAGTTACCTGACTGCTGGCTTCAAGACATCCTCCTAAAGCTGATGGTTGAACCGTAACAGTAACTGGTACCCTTGTAGCACTAACGCAATTTCCGTTTGGACTTTGCGCTTCAACATAATAGGTTTTAGTAGCTGTTAAAATTGGAGTTGTAAAAGTGGCTGTATTTGTTGCAACTGCTGTACCGCCGGTTGCAGTTTCGTACCAATTCAATTGTGCTCCAACATCAGTAGTTGTAGCACTTAAAGTTGCATTCTGCCCAGATTGTATAGTTACACTTTGAGTGAGAACTGTCGGTGTAACTGGTACAGCTGTAGAAACAACATCAATCTTAGTACGAGTCGGACTAATACAGCTTCCAATAGAAGCTTCTACATAAAATGAAGTCGTTCCTAAAGGCACTGTTGGAGAATAAGTAGTTCCACTCGCTAGAGATAAACCACCCGTTGGCGAAGAAAACCAATTATAGGTTGTTCCAGGCACAGCATTAACTAACGATAATGTAGTTTGTTGTGTTGCACCAGTAGAACAAACTGTGGTTCCCACATTGCTATAAGCAGGTGCAACTGGATTAGAAACATTTAAAACGACTGGTACACGAACATTCCCTTCGCAACCTGCGGCTCTAGTTATTCCTATATAATATGTCGTATTTCCTGTTAAAGCAGGAGTTGTATAAGTATTTCCCACTGCTAAAGCTGTCGTAGAAAATTCAGAACTATACCAAGCTAACGTAGTACCAGCAGCTGGAGTAGCTGTGAGAGTTATAGGAGCTCCAGCACAAACAGTCTGTGTTAAACCACCAGAGACAGTTGGTTGTGCAAATTCAAGTCTAACATCGTAAACTCTTAAGCTTGTTAGAAGAGCTAACACACCTCCTCCAACTTGAATTTGAATTTGGTTGGTATCACCCGTAATAGGAAATTTTGCAACGGCAACCGTATTGCCGCTTAGCAAACTTAAATTCAAAAGCGGACTATTTAAAGCCACACTTGAACCTACATTGGTTCCAGAATTTTTAGCCTGAACCGTGGCATTTGATAACAAACTTAAATCAAGCAATCCATTGCCAGTACCAATGTATATTGCAACTTGGTCACCGGCTCGGGCCGTTTGATTTAAGGTCAATGTTTCTTCTGCAAAACACCCAGCTACTGCAACACCATTTGATAAGGTCGCATAGGTGGATAAGCCAGCGCTATCAAAAGCATTGGCAGGACTGTTAACATCTACTCCTAAACACAAAAGCCCTCCTCCCGCACTATTTGTCTGAGACACAGGTCTACAAATAGTCTGAGAAAATGCATCCGTGCATATAAAGAATAAAGTTAAAAGTCCTAATAATCTCATTTGAGGATTGAGATTACAAAAAGTAAATTTTTTTTTCATAATTTGGAAGATTAGAAAATGGACAATAAAACACCTCTTGCAGTAGGTGCATGCACCTGTGCAATTAAACAATCAATTGAAAATAAACCAGTTAAAACAAAATATCACAACTTATTAAAAAGCCGTAAACTCTGTTTTGAAAAAAATTATGCTGAATTCAGTATATCGAAACATACCGGAGAACAAATTCGATCTCTCTGAGATAAAATAAGTTCCACTTTTTTTAAGGAAAAATGATTGTAGTCAGTTTTCCTAGAGGAGTGATTTGTTGCAGGTCTAATTTTCATAATGAAAATTTTTAGTTGAAAGTAGAACTGGGGAATTCTTATATAGTCAATTCTTTTTTTTTTTAGAGAAAGTTGATTAGTCATTCCTAAAATATCCAGTTGCAAAAACTAGATTAGAATCTACATTATATCCAATAAAGTTTTTACTCCTTATAATCAACACACCTAATGGGGTAATTACAAGACAGTAAACTAAAATGCAAACCTTTTGAAAAAAAATTAAATATTGGGTAACGATTAAAATTATCGTTGAGACGAAGTAAGCTTAGTAACGTAAAGAATAAAGCTAAAATAAAAGAAACAACTAAAGTAAATTTGATAAAGAAAGTAATTGTCAATTCCATACGCAGACCTATTAAGTTATTATTTAATTCTTCTAATTTCTATCTCAACAATTAGAAAAATAATTCTACACTACATTTAGAAAACCAAAAGAAAAACTTTGTTTAACTTTTGTTACCTAAAATTAGGAAAAACAAAAACATAAAACAAGCTTAAAAATCTTATAATTTATTCTTAAATCTTTAATTTCAAAATTAGGACCAACTGAAAACAATAGAAAAATCGCTACATTTAACATAATTTTCTTTTCAATTAATAGGTAAGCAAAATATTAAGTAAAATATGTTAAATCGATGTAATCAAAGTATATTCTTACAATTTATACAGATTTATCGCTAAAACTATGCGTTATAAAGACTAAATACAACAATATTTTACAAAAAAGTTCAATTTTTAAAATATATTGAAAAATTAAAAATAAACACGTAGAAATACGGGGTAAAAATTCACAAAAAAATTAAACAAAAGTTAAAAAAACAAAAAATGGCAAACAATTATTATTAATTGCTTGCCATCTTAAAAAAGTTATTAAACTAAATTACGATTCAATAATAGTATTGATTTGATTAAACAACTGTCCATCGCTTAAAAAAGCACCTTGTTTAATCAATTCAAAAATTGAAGAGTTTCGTTCTTCTGTAAACACCTTCTTTCCTACCTTCATTTCAATATTATCGGTAAACATATTATCGCTCAACCATTGCAATCCATCTTTAGTTAAAAAATCAACTTCAGGTGAAACCGATTTTAAAACAATCGATTGGATGTGAGTATCAAAACAGTGAAATAAAAAGATATGATTTTTAGAAAAATGCTCTAAATATTCTGCTCTACCTAATACACCTTCCCAAATCAAATCTGAAAAAACATCAAGTTCCTGTTCTGCAACTTCTGGTTTATTAACTTTAAGTTCTTCCCACTCTTTTCTGTCTATTGCTTGTGTAGCCAAAAAACTGGCAAATTCAGCATGCAATTCTTCAAATTGCTCTTTTGTTAATCTTGCGTATTTCATTTCATTTTAGGCTTTATCCTTTAGCTGTTAGCTATAAGTCTAATTATTACTATCGTTCTATATTAAACAAAAAAATCCCGATTTGCATCGGGATTTTAGTATAGATTTTAAAACTACTACTTTTCAGCAACAATTTCGTATGGTAACTCAACAATTACATCTCTGTGTAAACGAATACTTGCACTGTATTTTCCAGTACGTTTTACGATACCACTAGTGATGAATTTTCTGTCGATAGCGTTTCCAGATTTTTCTAAAGCTTCAGCAATGTCGATGTTTGTGATAGAACCAAAAAGTTTCTCTCCACCAGCTTTTGCAGAAATTTTAATTTCAAGAGCTTTAATTGCTTCAGCCAATGATTTAGCATCAGCAACAATTTTAGCTTCTTTGTGTGCTCTTTGTTTTAGGTTTTCAGCTAAAACTTTTTTAGCAGAAGGAGTTGCTAAAGTAGCAAAACCTTGAGGAATTAAAAAGTTACGACCGTAACCAGGTTTTACAGATACTACATCATCTTTAAATCCTAAGTTCTGTACGTCTTGTTTTAAAATAATTTCCATGTTGTTGTCCTTATATTTTAGAAGTTAGGTTCTGCTTCAACAGAAACCAGCGACTAGATTTTTATACTATTTTAATAAATCGGCCACGTATGGCATTAAAGCTAAGTGACGAGCTCTTTTTACAGCTACAGAAACTTTTCTTTGGTATTTTAATGAAGTTCCAGTTAAACGACGAGGAAGAATTTTTCCTTGCTCGTTAACGAATTTCAATAAGAAATCAGCATCTTTATAATCGATGTATTTGATTCCTGATTTTTTGAAACGGCAATACTTTTTAGTTTTGTTAGTTTCAATGTTTAAAGGCGTTAAATATCTGATATCTCCGTCTTTTTTTCCTTTTGCAGATTGCTCAATTGTAGACATAATAATTACGCTTTAGTAGATTTTAATTTTGCTCTTCTTCTCTCAGCCCATGAAATAGCATGTTTATCTAAACTTACAGTTAAGAAACGCATAACTCTTTCATCACGTCTGAATTCAGTTTCAAAAGCTAAAAGAACTTCTCCAGCTACTTTGAATTCGAATAAGTGATAAAAACCACTTTTTTTGTTTTGGATTTCGTAAGCCATTTTTTTAAGACCCCAATCCTCTTTCGATACCATTTCAGCTCCTCTACTAGTAAGAAATTCTTCAAATTTCGTTACTGTTTCCTTCACCTGAACCTCAGATAAAACGGGATTTAAAATGAAAACAGTTTCATAATGATTCATAAATAAAAAATTTATTTGTTAAAATTGGGTGCAAAAGTAAGCATTTAATTTATATATGCAACACTTTTTTCCTTTTATTCGTCATAATGCAAAAAAGATGCCTCAACTTTAGTTTTTTTTACAAAAAAATAATACATTTACTACTGCTATCCTGAATTTATTCTAAATATAAATGTTATGAAACTAAACTGTGTTGTTGTAGATGATAGTTCTATACAAAGGACAATTATTGCCAAATTGGTTAATAATCACCCAGGCTTGCATTTAATCGGGGATTTTTCTAATGCCATTGAAGCAAAAAGTTGTATCTCATTAAATAATATCGATTTAATATTTCTTGACATAGAAATGCCAGTAATTAACGGCTTTGATTTCCTTGACGGATTAAAATCAAAACCGCAGATTATATTTATCACTTCTAAAGCCGAATATGCCCTAAAAGCTTTCGACTATGATGCTACCGACTATCTTCAAAAACCAATTGCAGTAGATCGCTTTAACGCCTCTGTAAAAAGGGCAATCGATATGCATCTGCTAAAAAAAGACATCAAAGAAGAAGAAGGCGAGCATATTTTCATCAAAAGTAATCTAAAAAAACTTAAAATCTTTACTTCAAAAATAAAATGGATTGAAGCTTTTGGAGATTACGTAAGAGTAGTAACTGAAGATGACAGTAATCTGGTTCTTTCTACTATGAAATCTTTTGAAAATGATCTATCGAAAGACAAATTTATCCGTGTTCACAAATCGTACATCATTAATATAGATAAGGTCGAGCGCTTTAACAGTAAATTTGCCGAAATAGGAATTACTAAAATACCTTTAAGCAGAAATAAAAAAGAAGACTTAGTAAAAGCACTTTCAACTTCTTCTTAATTGCTGTTTAATAGAAATCTACATTAATCACAACTTTTATAGCTCTGTATTGAGCCACAACTTCAAAACTATTCAGCATTTTCTGAATAGTTTTTTTTGTGTTTCCTAAATGAAGATTATTCGGAATCTTAATCAAGATAGTCCTGATATATTCATTTCGTATTCTGCTTATAGCAGGCTCTTCTGGCCCTAAAACCGGCATTCCCAAATTCTGGCTCAAAACCTGATACAGCCACATCGCTCCTTCTTTTAGCTTATCAAAATCTTTGTGCTTTAGCGTAAGCTTTATAATCCTAAAATAAGGCGGATATCTATAAATCTGTCTATCATACAGCTGTTCCTTATACATTCCTATATAGTTATGGTCTGTAACCTGCTGAATTGTATTGTGATTTGGATTGTAAGTCTGAATAACAACTTTTCCCTGCTTTTCTGATCTTCCTGCTCTTCCTGCCACTTGTGTCATCATTTGAAAACTACGTTCAAAAGCCCTAAAATCGGGATGATGTAGCATATTGTCGGCATTCATAATTCCAACCAAACCTACATTATCAAAATCAAGTCCTTTGGCCAGCATTTGTGTGCCGACTAAAATATCAATCTCGCGATTTTTAAACGTATCAATTATTTTTTCAAAACCAAATTTACCTCTCGTAGTATCTTGATCCATTCTAGCCGTTTTTGCTTTAGGAAAAAGTGAAGATAACTCCTGCTCTATTTGTTCTGTCCCGAATCCTTTTGTGGTCAAATCTATACTCGAACAGTTATGGCAATTAGTAGGTTTTGCAATTGAATAACCGCAATAATGACAGCGAAGCTGGTTCTTATGTTTATGATAAGTCAAACTCACATCGCACTGCTGGCAATGCGGAACATGTCCGCAAGTTAAACATTCAATTATAGGCGAATATCCTCTCCTATTTTGAAATAAAATAACCTGCTCACCCAAAGACAACGATTCAGCTATTTCTTCAATTAAAAGATCGCTAAAATGCCCTGTCATTCTTTTTCTGAAATGCTTGTCTTTTATATCAACCAAAATCACTTCAGGCAAGCGGACATTTTTATAACGTTCAGAAAGCGTTACCAATCCGTACTTATTATTTTGCGTATTAAAATAGGTTTCAATGCTAGGCGTTGCCGAACCCAACAATACTTTTGCCTTATGAAAATTAGCCAAAACAATTGCCGCATCTCTAGCGTGGTATCTTGGTGCAGGATCTGTTTGTTTAAAAGTCTGCTCGTGCTCTTCATCAACAATAAGCAATCCTAAATCATTAAAAGGTAAAAACAGAGCCGATCTGGCTCCAATTACAATTTGAGCTTTTGGAGAATTTTCTAGCGTTTGCCTCCAAACCTCAACTCTTTCATTATTGCTATATTTAGAATGAAAAACAGCCACTTTATCTCCAAAATGAAGACGCAGTCTCGAAACCAACTGAGTAGTAAGAGCTATTTCTGGAAGCAGATACAAAACCTGTTTTCCCGTCTGCAGATATTCTTCGATTAACTTAATATAAATTTCAGTTTTTCCGCTCGAAGTTACGCCATGAAGTAGACACACTTCTTTCTCCAAAAAACTATTCTTAATTCCTGAAAAAGCATTTCCTTGAGCTTCACTTAAATGCAGTTCTTTATCTGATTTTTCTCCATCAAACGTAACACGGTCATGCTGTAAATAATATTCTTCAAATATTTCTTTTTCAACTAATGATTTTATCGCCGCCGCCCCTGCGTTTGAGACTTCTGTAAGCTTCTTTACCGTGATTGGCTTCTTTTCTGATGCGCTTATTTGAAAATATGCCAAAACAATTTCTTTTTGTTTATTAGCGTTTTTCAACACCATTAGCAATTCTTCTAAACCATTATCAGATTCGTATTTGGAATGTAATTTTACATATCGAACCAATTTTGGTTTGTATGTTTCTTTTATTTCTTCATCTAAAAAAATGATATCCTTCGCAATCAGTTTTTGCAGAATCGGAAGTATATTTTTTTTATTTAAAATCGAAGTAATTTCCTGAACCTTTAACGAACTCTGATGGTGCAAAGCTTCATAAATTAGAAATTCATCATCAGAAAGTTCGCTATCGTTTACCACAACATCTGGTTTATGCGAAATAATAGTTTCACTTTCCAGCAATAGTCCGCTTGGAAACGCTCCCCGATACACATCTCCAATGCCGCACATATAATAACTTGCCACCCAAAGCCAGTGCTTAATCTGAATTTCGGTCGCAATTGGTTTTTCATCTAAAATCTGATGAATTTCTTTCGCTTCATATAGAGTTGGAGCATTTTCATGAACATCTAAAACAAGTCCAGTATATATTTTGCTTTTACCAAATGGCACAGCAACGCGCATTCCTTTTTTAATGAAATGAAATTCAGCTTCAGAAATTCTATAGGTAAATGTTTTAGCTAAAGAAAGCGGTAAAATGACTTCGATGAAATGCATGATTTTTTTATAAGCCAGTAATTATTTTTGGCCAGTTTTAAGCGAAGCGTTTTTTGAAAGATTATAATCCTGAATCAGCTTCAAAGTATGATTTATAGATTTATTGGTTGTTCCTCCATCGTGTCCTGGAATAACATACTTCGGATTTTTAAATTTTGACTGAACTCTTTTTATTGATTTCTCCCATTCTTTAACATCGGCATCTCGTAAATAGCCTAAATCTTTTGCCTCAACACTTTTCACAAAGCATCCTCCGTAAAGAACTTTATCGTTCTCAAACCACACTACGATATTATCTGGCGCATGTCCTTTGCCAGGATAATACACTTCAAACCTGTATTGTCCAACCGTAAAAGTAGTATCATTTGGAATTATAAATTCAGCTCTTGGCTCATTCTTACTTTTTAGAATCTCATCAGTTAATTTAATTGAATAGGTTTTAATTCCTTTTTTTCTATAAAAATCAAATCCGCCCGCACGATCTTCATGAGAATGCGTGCCGAAAAGCATAACAACTTCTTTATTGTGTCTTGCTTTTATACTATCCAGCAAAGGCTGAAACTGCATTTTATCCCACGGTGCATCAAAAAGCACAACGCCTTTGTCTGTAACAACATACATGGCATTGGCAGAAATTAGTGTTCCATTATAATCATGAAACGTTTTATAAACATAAAAGTCACCCGTAAGATGACTTATTTGTAATGGTGAATTCTTAGATTGTCCAAAGCTATTTGAAACTATAATCAAGAATAAAACTATCGAAGCTAATTTTCGCATTAGATTTTAATTAATTTTTGACTCTCGTCCAGTATTGCGTTCTTCCCATTAAAGAAATTCCAACATAACCGCGAAGTTTCAATTTATCTGCAGATTCTAAAGTAACATAACATTTGTATTTTTTACCGCTTGTCGGATCCAAGATTGTTCCTCCATTATATTCAGAATCATCTTTTTTAAGTCCGTTTATAATAACCATTCCTAAAATTGGTTTGTTTTTTTCTGCGCCTTCACATTTTACACAAACATCTTTTTTGTGGCCTTCGCGAAGTATATCTACAATCTTGCCATATATTTTTCCAGATTTCTCATAAATCTCAACTACCGATTTGGCTTCTCCTGTTTCGTCGTCAATTGTCTTCCATTTTCCAATTACACTTTGACTTTGCATGGTTAGGGCAAAGAAGAACACTCCGATAGTTAGCATCAAATTTTTCATATTATTTTTCTTTTTTTTGTTTTAATTTTCTGATAGAAGCATTCAATTCGAACCCTAAAAGCAGAATCATACAGTTTATCCAAATATAAAACATTAGAATTAATAATGTTCCAATTGAACCATAAAGTTCGTTGTATTTTGAAAATTTTATAACCCAAATTCCAAAAAAGAACGAAGATATAACAATTAAGATCGTTGTAAAAACAGAACCAATGCTAATAAAAGGCACTTTATTATACTGTTTTGTACCATAACGCAATAATATTGAAGATGTTATCAGAATCATTAGGATAACGAATAAATATCGTCCTAAAATAATCAGAGGAATTCGATCGCTCAACACATCTTGAATAATTGTTTTTTGAATAAAAACCTCAAAAACAACAATTGTTGCCACCGTAACAAATAAAATTATAGTCATTACAAGCGAAATCGCCAAAGCAACCAAATATTGATGTAAAAATCCGCGTTTGTCAAAAACGTGTTTTGAGGATTCAAAACCGCTTAAAATTCCATTAATTCCATTTGCCATCAAAAAAATCGAAAGCAAAAATCCAGATGATAATAATCCTGAGTGACTATTATTTAAGATATCGCTGATAATTTTACTAATTGCATCAAACGTGTTTGGAGGAACGCTTTGCTGTACAAACTGCAAGAAATCTTCCTGAAAATTATCTATCGGAATAAATGGGATTAAGTTTAGAATAAATAGAGCAAAAGGAAATAATGCCATAAAAAAACTAAAAGAAACAGCACTTGCATGATACGAAAAAGCACCATCAATAATTCCGATGGTGTACATTTCCAACAAATCGTATAATGAAAATCCTTCCAGCCAAGGCAGTTTTATTTTCTTCAAAAGTCGGGCTAATGACCGCACCACAGGCAGTTTCTCAATCCGATCTTCTATCTCTTGCGACATATTTTCTGATTTTAGATTTTAGAGTTCTGTCCTGAAGCTATCGGGATAGATTTACAAAACTCATAACTTACAACTCAAAATTCATAACTCCATTAAAAAGCTTTCAAGCTCAAATCCATATTATATACAGAATGCGTTAAAGCGCCAGATGAAATATAATTTACGCCACACAAAGCATACTCGCGAACTGTTTTTTCACTGATATTTCCTGAAGATTCTGTCTGACATTTTGAACCAATCAAATTTACTGCCGTTTTCGTATCTTCATAATTAAAATTGTCTATCAGAATTCTATGAACTCCATCACTCAATAAAATTTCTCTGATTTCATCCAGATTACGAGCTTCAACAATAATTTTAAGATCAAGATTATTCTCTTTCAAATACTCTTTTGTTTTAGAAATTGCACGAGTAATACCGCCAGCAAAATCAATATGATTGTCTTTCAGCATAATCATATCATACAAAGCATAACGATGATTCTCGCCTCCGCCAATTTTTACAGCCCATTTTTCTGCAACTCTAAAGTTTGGAGTCGTTTTACGAGTATCTAATATTTTAGCATTTGTTCCTTCCAAAAGTCCCATTAAATGGTTTGTTTTTGTAGCAATCGCTGACATTCTCTGCATCGTATTCAAAACTACTCTTTCTGCTTTCAAAATAGATTGCGAACTTCCAGAAACTTCAAAAACGATTTCACCATATTCCACACGTGTTCCGTCCTCTATAAAAGTTTTCACTTTTAGTTTTGGGTCTACATGTTCAAATATCATTTTGGCAAGTTCAACTCCGGCAATGATTCCTTGATCTTTTACCAATAGTTTTGCCTTACCATGAGCAGTATCTGGAATACAAGCCAGCGAACTGTAATCGCCTTGTCCCACATCTTCTCTAATGGCATTACTGATTAAAAGTTGTAATTCTGCTTGAAATTGAGCTTCACTTATCATTTTTCTGTTTTTAATAATAATGCTAAATTAGGATATATTTTATGGATTTGAAAGTTCCTACAACATGAAAAATTACACAAAACATTAAATATCTCTTTTTTAACCATTAAGATATTCATAAAAATAAAGTTACAATTCTTAACAAAACTTAGTCTAATAATAAGTATTCAATTAAATATCTTTGAAATTCAATCAAGCAAAATTATGGGATTAATTAAAGACATTTACTCGGTTTCTTTTTACGAAAAATTTAGTCAGGCTGTTGTTGAAGTGTATCCAGCGTTCAACAAACATAAATTTATTGAAGCAATTTACGAAGGCGATTTTGCTCAAAAAGAATGGAAAGAAAGAATGAAGCATACAACAGTTGTGTTTCACCAATTTATGCCTCAAAATTTCCCTGAAGCCGTTATTTTAATTGATAAAACCATAGAAAACCTAAAGAAAAACAACTTCACAGACAGCAATTTGGCCTTCATTTTCTTTGCCGACTATATCGAAATGTATGGTTTAAACGATTTACAAACTTCGAAGAAAGCTTTTGTTTCTATAACTCAATTTATAAGCTGTGAATTTGCCGTTCGCCCTTTCATTTTAAAATATAAAGAACAAATGATTGATGAAATGATTAAGTGGTCATTGCACGAAAATCATCACGTGCGTCGATTAGCGAGCGAAGGTTCACGTCCGAGATTGCCTTGGGCAATGGCGATTCCGTTTTTGAAAAAAGATCCTTCTTCTATCCTCCCCATTTTGGAGAATTTAAAAAATGATCCTTCAGAATATGTTCGAAGAAGCGTTGCCAATAATTTAAATGACATCGCTAAAGACAATCCGCAAATTGTATTAGAAATCGCTGCAAGATGGAAAGGTCAGAGCAAAGAAACTGATGGAATTATAAAACACGGGTGCAGAACTTTATTAAAACAAGGTCATCCAGAAATTTTAAGCCATTATGGCTTAGAAAGTACTAATATTGAGCTTTCTTCTTTCGAAATCAAAACGCCAACTGTAAAAATTGGCGATTACCTCCAGTTTCAATTTCATTTAAATAATAAAAATGAAGAATCTAAAACAGTTCGTTTAGAATACGCCGTTCACTATAAAAAATCAAAAGGACATTTGGCGAAAAAAGTCTTCAAAATCAGCGAGAAGATTTATCATCCAAATCAGCTAACTAAGATTGAAAGAAACCAATCTTTTAAATTGATTACGACGCGTGTTTTTCATACAGGAAAACATCAATTGTCGATTATTATTAATGGAACTGAAAGTGATGTTTTGGAATTTGAGTTGGTTGAATAAAAACACATTTTTAGCTCATCGAACGTTTTAACCGTTTAGTTTGTCATTTCGACGAAGGAGAAATCTCCACGAGTAGCTCCGCAACGAAAACCCAATCTTTGTAGAGTTTCTTGCGAAGATTTCTCCTTCGTCGAAATGACAACAAAACGTGACAAATAAACTAATTTGAAAAAAACATACATTTTCCTTACTTTTATAACTAATACAAAAAACAACATTTCTTAATCTAAATTAAGTTACAGATTTCTATCACAACTGTAATTTTGTTTTCAAATCAAATAATACCACATGTCAAATATCAGTTTAATTATCGAAGAACGCGCTGCCAATATTGGCAATTTTATGGTTGGCAGATTACTGCCTTTCCGCGAAAAAAGAGCTGTCGGACCATTTGTATTTATCGATCATATGGGACCTGCACATTTAAGTGATCATGAAAATATGGATGTTCCTCCGCACCCGCATATCGGACTTTCAACGCTTACCTTTTTGTTTGAAGGAAGCATTATGCATCGCGATAGTCTAGGAACAGAACTAGAAATAAAACCAGGCGCTGTAAACTGGATGACCGCTGGAAAAGGAATTGTACATTCTGAAAGAACTCCAGAATATTTAAGACATACAGATAAAATGCTTCACGGATTGCAGATTTGGGTGGCACTCCCGAAAGAATTGGAACAAATGGATCCAAATTTTACACATGTTGAAGCAGACGATATTCCAGCTTGGGAAGAAGATGGAGTTTCATATAAATTAATTGCTGGTGAAGCTTTTGGGAAAAACTCTCCAGTTCCTGTTTATAGTCCATTGTATTTTATTGAAATTAAGAGCAAAGAAGCTAAGAAAATCAATATTGGGCATCATTTATTTGGCGAAAGCGGATTATATATTTTAGAAGGAAGCATTAAAAACGGTGAACATGTTTATGATCCAAGACAGATTTTAATTACAACTGAAGCTTCTCTTTGCGAATTTGAAATTGCTGCAAATTCAACTGTTTATATCTTTGGTGGAGAGCCTTTTCCTGAAGAACATTTTATCTTTTGGAATTTCGTTTCTTCGGATAAAAACCTCATCGAAAAAGCAAAACAAGACTGGACTGCTCAAACTTTCCCAAAAGTTCCGGGTGAAACCGAATTTGTTCCATTGCCAGAACCAAGAATTAAATAATTATGGATACAATTTCAGCAAAAATAGATACACGTTTGTATCGAACGGAAATTACCTCAGCCAGCGGAAATGTCTTAATTTCTGATGAACCCCAGCAATTGGGAGGCAAAAATTTAGGACTGAATCCAACAGAACTTTTGGCTTCATCATTGGCTTCTTGCACTTTGATTACTTTACGAATGTACATTAATCGTAAGCAATGGAATGTCGAGGAAATCAATATCAAGATTGATTTTGAAAGAGATTCAGAGAGAAATTGCACCTCATTTACTAGAAGAATTGAAGTAATAGGAGAAGTAGACGAAACGCAAAGACAAAGATTAGAAACGATTGCAAATAGTTGTCCAATTCATAAAACATTGACACATTCAATCGAAATTAAAACCACACTAATATAATTACAATGGAAATTCAACAAATAAACGATACAAGAAGAGGCTATTTTGAAGCAATAGAAGACAGAAAAGAGGCAGGAAAAATGACATATACTTGGGCAGGAGACTCAAAATTCATTATTGATCACACTGAAGTAAGTCCTGATTTTAACGGAAAAGGTGTGGGTAAAAAATTAGTTATGGCCGCTGTAGATTATGCAAGAGCAAACAACTTAAAAATTATTCCGCTTTGTCCTTTTGCTAAAAGCGTTTTTGATAAAGTTGAAGAAATTCGTGATGTACTTTTTTCTTAAAGTTTCTAAGGTTCTGAGATACTAAGCTTCTAAGTTTTTTTTAACTGCAAAGCGTGCAAAGGATTTTGCAAAGTTCGTAAAGTTTTAAAACAAAGCTTTGCGAACTTTGGGTTTTTATAAAGTTAAGCTTGGAATAAAACCTTGCGAACTTTGCGATAAATCTTAGCGCTCTTTGTGGTAAAAATTCAACACAACGAAATTCGGTTTTCAAATTTCCGCGGAAATTCCTATATTTGCGCGTAATTTAAACTTAGAGTATGACAAGGATAATTACGCTTTCCTGTATTTTTATAGCACAAATCGGCTTTTCTCAATCGGCTGAGAGTTATTTAGAAAAAATCAGAAATAATGAAGCTCTCTTAACAGCTTTCTTTCAACAAATGCCTAAAGGAGGCGATTTACACCACCATTTTTCAGGATCAGTTTATGCAGAACCTCTTTTAGAAAGAGCTATTGCAGAAGACTTTTATTTGAATCTGGAAACAATGGCGGTTTCAAAAACCAAACCTGCAAGCGGAAACTGGGAAAACTTTTCATCTCTTAAAAACAAAGGAAAATTAGAGTATTACGAACAGCAAATTATGCAGACTTGGTCGGTAAAAGATTATAATGGTTCTGTTCCGTCTGACGATCAGTTCTTTGATTCTTTTATGAAATTTGAGCCTACCATTCAAGGTCATTTTGCAGAAGGAATGCTTGAGTTGAAAAAGCGTGCTATTGCCGAAAATGTAACGTATATCGAAACACAATTATCAACAATTCCGTGCGATATGAATGTTTCTGATTTAGCTGATTTCAACACAAAACTTCGTCAGGCTGCAGAACAGAGAGACGAAAAAACAGTTCTAAAACTTTTGGACGAATTGAATAAATCACTTCAACAAAAAGAGGCTAAAAAATATGCTATCGATTTCAATAATAATTTCATAGCAAAACTGCACAAAGATTTAAAAATGGATGACGAAAAATTTACTATGCGTTATCAAAACTTTGTGCTTCGTTTTATGGAACCGGTAGATTTATTCAAAAATCTGGTTATTGCTTTTATTTCGTCAAGCGAAAATAAATTGACTGCAGGTGTAAATATCGTTTCTCCAGAACATGGTGAAAATTCTATGAAGGATTACTGGCTACACATGGTAATGTTTAAATACTGCCACTCTAAATTTCCAGATGTAAAATATACGCTTCACGCAGGCGAATTAACTTTAGGTTTGGTTCAGCCAGAAGAATTGACTTGGCATATTAATGATGCCATTTATGTTGCAGGTGCCAACAGAATTGGTCACGGAGTGGATATTGCTTATGAGGCTAATTCGTACGATTTATTGAAATATATGTCAAAAAACAATATTCCGATTGAAATCAATTTAGTGAGTAACGAATTCATTTTAAAAGTAAAAGAAAATAGACATCCTTTTACGCTTTACAAAGAATTTAATGTGCCAATTGTAATAAGTACAGATGATGCAGGGATTTTAAGAAGCAGCATGACAGAACAATATGTTTTATTGGCAAAAAGATATCCTGATGTAAATTATGAAACAATCAAAAAATACGTTTACAATAGTATCAATTACAGTTTTATTCAAGACGCATCGGTAAAAAAACAATTAATCAAAGATTTAGATAATCGTTTTAAAACTTTTGAAGCGAAATTTTCTAAAAACTAAAACGTCAATTTGCACGAAAGTTTCACGCAGATTTCAAACAGATTTAAGCCGATAATCACATATTCATTTTAAACAAAACAATAAAAATAAAATCAGCCAAATCTGCTAAATCTGCGAGAATATAATTTTTTCCCGCAGATCAAGCAGATAAAATTCATTTAAATATGATTCTAGAAGCCGCATTTCTATATGTAAAACCAGAATTAGCTAATTCATTTGAGGCTGATTTTGCAAAAGCAAGTCAATACATTTCATCAATCGATGGCTATTTAGGGTATCGATTAGAAAAATGTCTTGAAGTAGAAAATAAATATCTTTTATTAGTTGACTGGAATACGCTTGAAGATCATACAGTAGGCTTCAGAACTTCTAACGCATATTTGGAATGGAAAAAGATTTTACATCATTATTACGAACCCTTTCCGATTGTAGAACATTTCGAAACGGTTTTTGAGAATAAAAAACAATAAATAGCTTTGCGTAAACAATTAAACACATAGAAACATAGGCATAATTGTTTCCGTTTAAGATTACAGAAAAAGCAAGCTTTAACACATAGCTATGTATATTGCGGTTAGTGAAACGCCTTTTATAGACAAAGAAAGACTATGTCTCTATGTGTTTAAATTACCGCAATTCGTGGCAAAAACTTAGCAAATGAACATCAAACTTATCGCAATAGGCAAAACAGATAATAAATCGCTTCAAACTCTGATTGACGATTATACCAAACGTTTGTCTTTTTACATCAAATTTGAATTGGAAATTATTCCAGACATCAAAAACGTAAAAAACTTATCTGAAAGTCAGCAAAAAGAAAAAGAAGGCGAATTGATCCTGTCAAAACTTTCTGCCACCGATCAATTGATTTTATTGGATGAAAACGGAAAAACTTTCTCGAGCGTTGGTTTTTCTGAAGAATTGCAAAAGAAAATGAATTCTGGTGTAAAAACACTCGTTTTTGTTATTGGCGGTCCTTATGGCTTTTCTGAAACGGTTTATAAAAAGGCGCAAGGAAAAGTTTCGCTTTCGCTAATGACATTTTCGCATCAAATGGTTCGTTTGTTTTTTATTGAACAATTGTATCGCGGATTTACTATTTTACGAAATGAACCTTATCATCATCAATAAGTCTGTTTTTAGCTTTAGATTTCAAATTTAAAAATCTACAGCCTCTAAAACCATAAAAATTTAATAATCAACATTTTAAACCTTAAAACAAAAATAAAATCGTAAATTTATAGTGATTTATTAAATCTTAATAAAATTTAATAATTATAGTTTTTTGACCTTATTTCTAACCTAAAAGCATATAATTATGAAATCTTTATTCCGTCTTTTGGCAATCCTACTATTGCTTTTAATTGGAACTTCTTGTTCTAATGGGTATGACGACAATTACACACCACCTGTAATTGTGACATTTACTGCTAATTTGACCCCAGTTGCAGGTGCGACTTCTTCAGCTTCAGGTAGTGCTACTTTAAAATTAAATCAAACTGCAAAAACATTTGATCTTAAAGTAAATTTTTCAGGATTAGTACCAATACATGGACATATACATGCAGCAGACGGTACAATTGTTATTCCGTTTCCTGATGCCAATGTCTCTACCTCTCCAATATCTGTATCTGGTTCTATAACTGATGCGCAAATTACGGAGCTGATGGCTAATCATTATTACGTTAATTTACACACTACTGCTTATCCTAATGGAGAAATCAGCGGTACTCTGACAAAAACTGACACTTCTGGAGGCGGAGGCGGAGGCGGTGGTGGTGGATACTAATCACTAAATCACAAAAAAAGCCTTTCTTTTAGTAGAGAAAGGCTTTTAAATTTTACCGTTTATTTTACCGCGAGCTATTTAGAAAATAAATTCTACAGGAAGCTTATCAAGATTATGAGTCACATGTTTGTGCAATAAAATTTCATATTGAATATATTCTTCATAACTCATATCCTTATCAAATAAAAATACCAGATTAGGCACTCTATCAAATTTTATACTGTAAAACTGCTGCAGTATTTCTGTTATTTTTATTTCCTTATTTCCCATGAAAACCTGTTTTTTTCCTTTTTTAAAGTAAACCACAAAACTTCCTGCGGTAGGTTTCTCCATTTTATAGAATACTTTCGTGAAAGGCAAAAAAGCTAGATTTTTTCCAATAGAATCTGCGTAAGAATAATAGTTTTCAGATTCTTCGTTTTGATGCATTTTCTCGTTACGCTTTTTTTCCTGCATTTTTATTACCTGCGGAATTACCACTTTTAAGGGCAGGCGTTTGTCTATATTGAAAATCCAATTGGTTGATATAATGGCACTTTTTCGATTCAAATCGGCGATTGTATCTTTTCCATCAACTTTGAAAAAAAGGTAAATTGGCGAATGATCTTGTACATCTTTTACAATTGAAACATTTGATTTCGGCAACAAAACGTCTTCTTTTTTTCCGCAGGAAAATAGAAATAAAGCGATAATTAAAGTGAAGTATTTCATAATTTATAATTCATATTAGATAAAGTATGTCATTTCGATAAAGGAGAAGGCTTCTCAAGTAGCTCTCCAACAGGAATCCAATCTTTGTCGATTTAGCAACGAAGATTTGCTTCGCCTGTTCGCTGTTGCTCGAGTCTCCTTCGTCGAAATGACAAAGCTGGCTATTATAAACTCATTTTATTAAACAAAGTAACACATTCTACAGCTTCTTTCACATCATGAACACGAAGAATTTTCGCTCCTTTTGTCAATGCAATTGTATTTAGAAACGTTGTTCCGTTTAAGGCTTCTTGTGGTGTAATATCAAGTGTTTTATAAATCATTGATTTTCTAGAAATTCCGGCTAAAACAGGTAATTCAAAAATATTAAAAAGTTCCATTTTTTGCATTACTTCATAATTCTGATCGGTTGTTTTAGCAAAACCGAAACCAGGATCGAGAATCAAATCATTGATTCCTAAAGCTCTTGCTTTTTTTACTTTTTCTGAAAAATAGAACAGCATTTCTTTTATAATATCTTCGTATTGCGTCAAACTCTGCATTGTCTGCGGATTGCCTCGCATGTGCATCATGATATACGGAACGTTATAATGCGCAATTACATCAAACATTTTTTCGTCTAATTCGCCAGCCGCAATATCGTTTATAATTGCCGCGCCGCTTTCTATACTTGCTTTTGCAACCTCAGCTCTAAAGGTATCAATTGATAATAATGTTTTCGGAAAATGCTTTAAAATCAATTCAATTGCTGGAACAATTCTATCAATTTCTTCTTGTTCGGTTACAAATTCAGCGCTTGGTTTACTAGAATACGCTCCAATATCGATGAATGTTGCACCTTCAGAAAGCATTTTATCTACTTGCGAAATAATTTCGTCTTCGTTTTTATATTTTCCTCCGTCAAAGAAAGAATTTGGCGTAACATTGAGAATTCCCATTACTTTAGGAATTGATAAATCTATAAGTTCGCCTTTACAGTTAATTGTCATTGCTTGTTTTATTTTGTTTCAGGTTTCACGTTTCAAGTTGATGCAGATTTCGCAAGTTCTAGAACGTAAAACTTGAAACCTGAAACTTGAAACATTTTTCTGTTTCAAGTTGTCCGTTAACACTTTGTTTAGAAAAAACTTGAAACAAAGCGAACCTTAAACTTGAAACTCTTAAAAAATTATCCTTATTTTTGAAGAAATTTTAGCAAATATACAGCATATAAATGAAGAATACTTCCCAAGAGTTTGATAATGTTATCGCGGTTTGCCGAACATTGTTTATCAATAAAATGAAAGATTATGGCAGTGCGTGGAGAATCTTAAGATTGCCATCATTGACAGATCAGATTTTTATAAAAGCGCAAAGAATTAGAAGTTTACAGGAAAACGAAGTCCGTAAAGTAGATGAAGACGAAAAAGGAGAATTTATCGGAATCATTAATTATTCGATTATGGCTTTAATTCAATTAGAATTGGGCGTTGTAGATCAGCCAGATCTTGACGTAGAAAAAGCAACTGAATTATACGATGCTAAAGTAAAATTGACCAAAGACTTAATGGAAGCCAAAAATCACGATTACGGCGAAGCTTGGCGTGATATGCGCGTAAGTTCGTTAACCGATTTGATTTTGCAGAAACTCCTTCGCGTTAAGCAAATTGAAGATAATAAAGGAAAAACAATAGTATCTGAAGGAATCGATGCTAATTATCAGGATATGATTAATTATTCTGTTTTTGCTTTAATCCTAAACCCAATTACTAAATAAAAATTTCAAAAAAATAAAATCCCAAATTCCAACTTCAAAATTGGAGTTTGGGATTTAAAAAATTGGAATTTAAATCCTAAATATTTGCCATGAAAAACATCATTACTCAATTTTCCCGATTATTTGTCGGTGTCCTATTTATTATTTCCGGATTAATAAAGCTGAATGATCCTGTTGGATTCTCTTATAAACTGGCTGAATATTTCAGTGAACCAGTTTTCAATATGCCGTTTTTAGAGCCATTGGCTTTAGGATTGGCGATCTTTTTAGTGATCTTAGAAGTAGTTTTAGGTGTAATGCTGTTGGTTGGCTATAAATCAAAACTAACGATTTGGGCTTTATTACTATTGATCGTTTTCTTTACTTTCCTTACCTTCTACTCTGCTTATTTTGATGTGGTAAAAGATTGCGGATGTTTCGGAGATGCTTTACACTTAACACCTTGGCAATCATTCACAAAAGATGTTGTTTTACTATTCTTTATCTTGATTTTATTCATCAACAAAAAATTAGTAAAACCTTTATTTTCTAAATTGGTTACTAACATTATCACTTTAATCAGTATTATTTTATGTGTATTTATGGCGGTTTGGGTTATCAATCATAATCCGATCAAAGATTTCCGTCCATATAAAGTGGGAACAAACATCGAAAAAGGAATGGAAATTCCAGAAGGTGCTCCAAAATCAGTTGTAGAAATGATTTTTATCTATAAAGTAAACGGAGTTGATAAAGAATTTACTGAAAAAGATTTAATGAATATTCCTGAAGGAGCAGTATTTGTTGACAGAAAAGACAAGATAATCTCTGAAGGTTACGTGCCTCCTATTCATGATTTTACCATGACAAAAGATGATTCTGATTACAAAGAAGAATTATTAAAAGAGCCTAAATTACTGATTTATGTAACTTACGATTTGAATCTATCAAATCCAGAAGGAATGAAAAAATTAGCAAAAGTTACTGCAGACGCAAAAGCAAAAGGTTACAAAGTAATTGGAATGACTGCTTCTGGAGCTGACGAAATCGCTAAAGCGAAAAATGACTATGCTCTAGACATCGATTTCTATTTCTGCGATGGAACTGCTTTAAAAACAGTTGAAAGAGCAAATCCAAGTATTGTGGTTGTACATGACGGAACTATCGCTCAAAAAGTACATTACAATGATGTAGATGATTTGAAATTATAATATTTCAAAAAAATATAAATTTTAAGAACGCCAATTCAAATGAATTGGCGTTCTTCTTTTTGAGAAAACTCCTCCACAAAGAAGTAAGAAAAATATTAAAGTGATTATTAAGTTTATATATTTGTTAAAACCAATTAAAAAAACAAAACCTTTTTATGAGTTCACTTCAAAAAATCCTCTTTGTATTCTCCTTTATTTTTCTTTCAAACATCACATTTAGTCAAGAAAAAACTATCAATAAAGACCAACGTTACATTTTCTTTTTTCACAATAAATTTGTTGAAGAAAATGATTTAAATGCAGTTCATCCAGAATATGGCAGAGCAGAATACAATGAAATTTTAGAATCTTATAGAAAAGACAACTTTATTGTTTTTAGTGAAAAAAGAAAGAAAAACACTAACTCTGCTGAATATGCCGAGAAGATGGCAAAACAGATCAAAAAGCTTATAAAGAAAGGCGTCCCTCCAAATCATATCACAGTAATAGGGACTTCACAAGGTGGTTATATTGCTCAATTTGTTTCAACTTATCTCTCCAATCCAGATCTGAATTTTGTTTTTATTGGATGCTTTAGAGATGTTGATATTCAAGAAATTCCTGATATTAATTTCTGTGGCAATATTTTAACTATTTATGAAAAATCAGATATTTACGGAGTTTCTGCCATTAAAAGAAAAGAAACGTCTAAATGTAAAATAGAGCATTTTAAAGAAATTGAACTTAACACAGGTCTAAAACATGGCTTTTTGTATAAAGCTGCGGACAATTGGCTTACTCCAAGCAAAAAATGGGCAAATGGAAATTACGAACTGAATTAAGTTTCAAAAAAAGATAAAAAGCCTTCAATAAAATTTAAATTATTGAAGGATTTTTTGTTGAAATCTGACGTTTTTTTGCTTCATTTTTTTCGGTCCAAAACAAAAAAATTGCTTTTTAACTATTTCTAGAAAAAGTGTTTCTAAAAAATACATGATTTTCCAGCCAACTATTACGTTTTCATCTCACTTTTTTTCACCCAAATCCTTCATTTTGTTACAAAATAAAGGACTCTTCAAATTTTGTTAATGTACAATTGGCATTCCATTTGTTTGTTTAACTTTGTGAATTCAGTACCCTAATAAAAAATAATTTTAGTAAAATATGAAACAATTAGTCCTAGCCGTAATTGCATTTATCTCTTTTTCTTGCACACAAGCTCAGAAAACAGCTTTTTCGAAAGAGGCTTTATCTGAGAAATTACTAGCCTCTGACGGAAGTCAGGTTACTTTCAAAAACATCTTAAAAAAATACAAAGGAAAAACTTTGGTTATCGAAGTTTGGGCTTCTTGGTGTGGCGACTGTGTAAAAGCAATGCCAAAACTAAAAGAATTGCAAGCTAATAATCCTGATGTTTCTTACTTATTCATTTCTGCTGACAAAACAGCTGATAAATGGAAAGCTGGAATCGAAAAACACGAATTAAATAAAGGCGATCATTACATGATGAACGACGGTATGAAGGGGCTTTTCGGAAAAGCCATTGATTTAGATTGGATTCCAAGATATATCGTAGTTGACAAAACAGGAAAAATCGTTTTATACAGAGCGATCGAAACTGATTTTGAGAAAATCAATTCTACTTTACAATCATTGAAATAATTTTTCAATGATAAATTTCAAACAAAAAACAAAAAAATAATATAAAACTACCAAAATGAGAAAATCGATTGTTGCAGGAAACTGGAAAATGCATAAAAACGCTGCACAGACTGAAGAATTATTAAACGAATTAATTGCTAAAATTCCAGCAAAAACAAATGCACAAGTAATTGTAGCGCCAACTTTTGTAAACTTACAAGCGGCCGCTACAAAATTAAAAAACACAACTATTGGAGTTTCTGCTCAAAACGTTCACCAAGCTGAAGGTGGTGCTTTTACAGGAGAAATTTCTGCAGATATGTTAACAAGCATTGGTGTTAATACAGTAATCTTAGGTCATTCTGAGCGTAGAGCTATTTTTCACGAAACAGATGCTTTAATCGCAGACAAAGTTGATACAGCTTTAAAACATGACATGACCGTAATCTTCTGCTTCGGAGAAGAATTAAAAGACCGTCAATCTGGAAATCACTTCAACATTGTTGAAAACCAATTACGTGATGGTGTTTTTCATATCGCTAAAGAATCTTGGTCTAAAATCGTTTTAGCTTATGAGCCTGTTTGGGCTATCGGAACTGGAGAAACTGCTTCGCCAGAACAAGCACAAGAAATGCACGAATTTATCAGAGAAACTATCCGCAAAGCTTTTGGAGCTGAAATCGCTGATGAAGTTTCTATTTTATACGGTGGTTCTGTAAAACCAGAAAACGCTAAAGAAATCTTCTCTAAACCAGACGTAGACGGTGGTTTAATTGGAGGCGCTGCTTTAAAAGCTGACGATTTCTTAGCTATCGTTACAGCTATCTAATTTTAGATTTTAGATTTTAGATTTTAGATTTTAGATTTTAGATTTTAGATTTTAGATTTTAGATTTTAGATTTTAGATTTTAGATTTTACAAAAAACCATTCGCACAGCGAATGGTTTTTTCGTATTGGAATTTGGAATTTTTAAATTGAAAATTTATAATTTAAGAATTACCTTTGCAAAAATTTTTATTTATGTCAAACATCTATTTAGGATATCATTTTACGATTGAGCCGAAAGAATTGGGTTCTGAAATTTTAGTGGCTGAATTGGGCGAAAAAGCGTTTGAAAGTTTTACAGAAACTGAGAACGGTATTTCGGCTTTTGTGAAGAAGGATTTATGGGACGAAAATATCCTAGATGATATTTACATCTTACAATCTGAGGAGTTTAAAATTGAATATACTATTGAAGAAATCGATCAGGTAAACTGGAACGAAGAATGGGAAAAGAATTTTGAACCAATTGATGTTGACGGAAAATGCCATGTTCGCGCTCCTTTTCATGAAAAAACAGATGCTGAGTTTGATATTGTAATTGAACCAAAAATGAGTTTTGGAACCGGTCATCATGAAACTACACACATGATGATTCAGCATTTGCTAGAAATGGATGTAAAAGGTCTGAAAACTTTGGACATGGGATGCGGAACTGCCATTTTAGCCATTTTGGCTGAAATGAAAGGCGCTGAACCTATTGATGCCATTGATATCGACAACTGGTGCTACCTCAACTCTATCGAAAATGCTGAACGCAATAATTGCAAACACATCAGCGTTTATGAAGGCGATGCAGCATTGTTGGCAGGAAAAAAATATGATTTAATTATTGCCAATATCAACAGAAATATTTTGTTGAACGATATGCAGACCTATGTTGATGCTTTGAATCCAAAAGGCATTATTCTTTTTAGCGGTTTCTACGAAGAAGATATTCCATTTATTGACGCTTCTTGCGTAGAAAAAGGTTTAACTTATGTTAAAAAGTTTCAAAGAAATAACTGGGTATCTTTAAAATACGTAAATTAGATATTGATAATCAATTCAGTACAAAAACTATAACAATATGAGTACTAAAGAAAAAGTAAGAGAAAGAGTTGGCGAAAAAGAAGCCATTGCTTTTAATAACGAGATCATTGTTTACAATGATGATGTAAATACTTTTGATCACGTAATTGATACTCTTATGCGTGTTTGCAGCCATACTGCAGAACAAGCCGAGCAATGCTCTTTGATTGTACATTACAACGGAAAATGCACTGTAAAGACAGGCCCGATAGAAAAACTTAAACCTCAATGCACGCAACTTTTGGAAGCTGGTCTTAGCGCCGAAATTGTCTAATTGACTCATAATTTTAAAACGCATTCTGTTTTATTCTATACTAGAATTGAAGAGAATGCGTTTTTATTTGCATTAATTACAAATCATGAGAAATATCCTTTTTTTTATAATTCTGTTATTCTCTTTTATGACGAAAGGCCAATCAAAATTTGAGGCGATTCGCAAACAATTGATGGAAAATAAGACTTACGAATATGTTTATGGTTTTGAAAATGATTATGCCGTTTTTAGAACCTTTAAAGGAAAAATGGGATTAATTGATTCTCTAGGCAATGTGATTCTTAAGCCTAATTATGAATATATAGAGAACAGAAAAGATCTAAAAAACATATTTGAAGCAGGAATTATTGCAAATAAAAATTTCAAAAGAGGATATATTGATTTACAAGGCAACATTAAAATTCCTTTTGATTATGAAGATGTTTATTATTTAGGAAATAATCTAGTGCGAGTTTCAAAAAACAATAAAGCAGGAGTTGTTGACACTAAAAATAAAATCATTTTGCCTATTAAATATACTAGCATAATGGGCAGCGACGGAATTTTGTTTGTCCAGAATAACAACAGTATTGATCTATTTGATGCAAAAGGAAAACAAATTACGAATTTTCAAGCTTTTGATATTGAGTATTTCCAGCATAGAAGATCTATCGTTACGCTTCAAAATAAAAACACTTTAATAATTGACACTCTCGGAAATATTGTTTTGAATCCAGTCAAAAATCATCAGTTTGAGAGAATACTAGCTCAAGATGCTTTCCTTATTCTTAATACTATCACGAAGAAAAAAGGAATTATTAATTCAAATGGACAATATGAAATTGGATGCAAGTTTGATGAAATTTATCCTTCAAATTCAGTTTATATCGTAAAAAACAATGGGAAAGACGGAATAGTAGACGGTAAAGATTCTGTTTTGAAACCTTTAATTTATGATAATGTTTATGCAGTTTTTTCTAAAGACAGCATCTCTTTCAAAAATCACTATTCTGCTTATAAAAACAATTTGCAAGGTATTATTAATCCTTATGAAGAAAAGGAAATCATTCCGATATCATATAAATATATTGATCCTTTTTCTCATTACTATATTATAACGAATCAAGAAAATAAAGATGGAATGCTTTCTGCCAAAGGAGAAATTATAATTCCTGAAGCGTATAATTTTTATAGTATTGCTCAAAACAAAATTTTCGCCAATAAAAACTCAAAAAAATACCTTCTTACAGTTGAAAACAATAATTACAATGAAACTGAAATCTTTGTTGATGAGTTCATAAAAAACAATTCAAATTTTAAAGGATTTTTTAAGAGTAATTATCAGATTTTTAAAGACAAAAACAAATTTGGAGTTTATAGCAATAAGAACAAAATGGCAATTCCAGCAGAATATGATGCAATTACAGAGATTTACGGAACAGGAGAATTTGTTGTAAAGAAAAACAATAAATATGGTGTTATAAACGCTGATAATAAAATACAATTAGAATTAAAATACGACTCATTTCAAATTATTAAAGAAGTGGTTCGATTTAATATAAAAACTCCAAAAACCGTGAAGTCTTATCCGGTGAAATATCCTTTTGAACCTCAATAATTTGTATTTAGATTTTGAATAAATAATACATTCATAGCTCTTTAATTGCAAATAATTCAAAATGCATTCGTTTTTATTATATATTTGAATGAAATAGAATGCATTTTTTATGGAAGAATACGGAAAGATATTGATTATCGCAATGCCTGTTTTTTTAGCTTTAATTGTTATTGAAAAAATCTACGGCATTTATAAAAAGAACGATACTGCTCCATTGATAGATAGCGTATCAAGCATCAGTTCTGGCATTACCAATTCGGTAAAAGATGTTTTGGGTCTTAGCGTTACTTTTCTCTCTTATGAATGGCTGGTTTCCAAAATTGCATTACAACATTTAGAAGCCAATGTTCTCTCCTATTGCATTGCTTTTTTTGTTATCGATTTTTACGGTTATTGGAGCCATCGCCTGGCACATCAGATTAATTTTCTCTGGAACAAACATGCCATACATCACAGCAGTGAAGAATTTAATCTTGCCTGCGCGCTCCGTCAGCCTATTGCTAGTTTAGTCAATTTGTTTACTTTTTTATTGATTCCCGCAGCTTTACTTGGCGTTCCTGCCTCTGTAATTGCTATTACATTACCTATTCATTTATTTTTACAATTTTGGTATCATACCAAGCATATCAAAAAAATGGGATTTATTGAGCATATTTTGGTTACTCCATCACATCATCGTGTGCATCATGCAATTAATCCAGAATATCTAGACAAAAACCATTCTCAGATTTTTATCTTTTGGGATAAACTTTTTGGCACTTTTCAAGAAGAATTAGATGATGTTCCTCCTGTTTTTGGCATCACAAGACCAGCTAATACTTGGAATCCGATTAAAATAAATTTCCAGCATTTAAGTTTATTAATAAAAGATGCTTGGCGAGCACCAAAATGGAAAGACAAACTGAGCATTTGGTTCAAACCAACAGGCTGGCGTCCCGAAAACTTTGAAGAAAAATATCCTGTTAACAAAATTGAGAATGTTTTTAATTTTGAAAAATATGGCACGCAAAACTCTCAAAAACTTATATACTGGTCTGTTGCACAGGTTTTAATAACATTACTTTTTGTAAGCTATCTATTTCATAACATTGCCAAAATAGGTCTTCCAAATATTTTTATTTATGGCTTTTTTATTTTTCTAACGATATATAGCTACACAGAGTTAATGGATAAAAGTAAATATGCCGTTTTATGGGAAGGCTTCCGACTGGGAATTGTAATTTGTATTGTTGGCTATTATGGAGATTGGTTTGGTTTAAATCGCGTAATTCCAAGTAGTAATTATATTATTTTCGCTTACCTGATTTTATCTTTTTTAACGACATTTTATTTTGTTAATTTTGATTTTAAAACCTACCAAAACCAATATATCAATTCATAACCCCTATTATGAGAAACTCTTCTTTTTTTAAAATTTATGCTGCTTTTAGTATAGTGTACCTCATTATACTGCTTTCTGGTTACGAACGCTTTGATCTTTTTCTCAAACCTATTCTAATACCTATTATAGGGTTTGGAGCTTACTTTTACAGAAAATTTCAAAGTAAGAATATTTTATTGGCTGCACTTGTATTTTCATGGCTTGGAGATGTTATTTTGCTTTTTACAGACCTTGGCGAGATTTACTTTATTTTAGGACTAGTCTGTTTCCTAACAGCGCACATAATCTATTGCATACTTTTTAATAAACAGAAAAGAATTAGAAAAAAACAGAACAAACCTCTTTTTATATTTGGCAGCATTTTAATTGCATTTTACCTAATAGGAATGGTTTCTGTTTTAATGCCTTATTTAGGAGATCTTGAGATTCCCGTTTCTATTTATGCCTCAGTAATTTCAATTATGCTTTTATTTGCTTTCAACGGATTTTTAGTCTGGGAAAAACCGGGTAATCAGCTCGTATTTTTGGGTGCAGTTTTCTTTGTTATTTCAGATAGCATTCTGGCTTTAAATAAATTTTATGCTCCAATTCCAAAAAGTTCCTTTTTTATTATGCTGACGTATCTTCTGGCACAATATCTGATTGTAGTTGGTACACTAAAACTAAATCCAAAAAAAGTAGAACAGGCAGTTTAACACATATTTGAATCATGAAAAAAATAGCTTTTTTAATTGTTTTATTAATCAGTGCTTCTTCTTGCGTAAGTACCAAATCAACTTTAAAAAATGTCGATGACAACGCACCTGATTTAATTTTAAAGAAGGATAATACTTTTTCTATAACGCAATTCGCTAAAGACAAAAAATACGGTTACGATCCTGACTATCCGATTAATATATTTTTCCAGAACACCAACAATGAGGCTTTAAACGAAACTCGTTTCTTAAACGCTTTGGCTGGTCCAAATGGCGAAAAAATAACGTATACCAGATTAGAAACCTGCTGTCCGTTCCCAACCAAAAGAAGCAATATGGGAGCTGGATTTTTAAATGTCTACGAATTGAAATGGGAAGGACAGAAAAAGCCAGTTAAGCTTTATTTAAACATTTATGAAAAAGGAATTTTAATGGTTCCGATGGGATTGAGGCTGAAATAAATAGTCTCAATCTAAGATTATGCTTAATATACTACCGTTGCTGCTTATTATTCTACCTGTATTATCACAATTAATATTGGGAACAATTTCTATCTATAAACCTACCTCATTAAAATTTAGCCGAATTTCCTGGATCAATTTTATTCTGCAAATTTCACTCTCCTTTGTGGCTTTTAATATTGCAGATTATAATCTTACAAAACTCTATGAACCAAATCCAGTGAGATGCGGAATGCCACTTGTTGGAACTGCCGTTGTTTGCTTCTTTTTCTTTTTTATTCTGATTTTGATAATTCTAATCCAATTTTTGATTAAAAGATGGAGAGAAAATCGAAAAAAATAGATTAAAACAGCATTGAGCACAAAACTTTAGAACATGATAAATGTCATCTATTAGTTTAATTTCATGCTTTAATATTGCGTCGGAAAAAGCATTGAATCATTTAAAAGAAATTTTAAAAATTCATTAATTCTACTAAGCTCCTAGCCAGTTATTAGAGTTCTTAAAATAATCTTAAATCTTCATCTGCTATTCATAAATCATAACTACCTTTGCATTGCAAAAAAATAATTTTATGAACTTACAACATATTCCACAAATTAAGCATACTGACAGCGGAAATTTCTTTTTATTAGCAGGACCTTGCGCTATTGAAGGAGAAGAAATGGCTCTTAGAATTGCTGAAAAATTAGTTGGTATTACCGACAATCTTCAGATTCCTTATGTATTTAAAGGATCTTTTAAAAAAGCAAACCGTTCTAGAATTGACAGTTTTTCTGGTATCGGTGACGAAAAAGCATTAAAAATCTTAAGAAAAGTTTCTGAAACTTTTCACGTTCCAACTGTAACAGATATTCACACCAATGAAGACGCTGATATGGCTGCACAATATGTAGATGTATTGCAGATTCCTGCTTTCTTAGTTCGTCAGACTGATCTTGTTGTGGCTGCTGCCAACACAGGAAAAACAGTAAACTTGAAAAAAGGACAATTCATGAGTCCAGAAAGCATGAAACATGCCGTACAGAAAGTTTTAGACTGTAATAACGAGAATGTTATGGTTACAGATCGCGGTACTATGTTTGGTTACCAAGATATGATTGTTGATTTTAGAGGAATTCCTACTATGCAACAATATGCTTCTACAGTTCTAGACGTAACGCACTCTCTTCAACAGCCAAATCAAACAGCTGGAGTTACAGGTGGAAGACCTGACATGATCGAAACAGTAGCAAAAGCTGGTATTGCAGTTGGTGTTGATGGTATTTTTATTGAAACACATTTTGATCCTGCAAATGCAAAAAGTGATGGTGCTAATATGCTTCATTTAGACTATTTTGAAGGTTTAATGAACAAGTTGGTAGCCATCAAAAAAACTGTAAACGCCTTTTAATAATTTTATAATACTTAAGTTCTTTGAAAACAAAAATTTTATTTTTCTTACTGACTTGTGTTTCTTTAAACACATTTGCTCAGGAAGAAATACCAGTACAAAAATATGCTGCACACAACAAAGGTAAATTCTTTGTAATGTGGGGCGGTAATAGAGAAAGCTACTCAAAATCTGATGTAAACTTTAGAGGTAAAGATTACAACTTTACTGTTGAGAATATGTCTGCTCATGACAAACCAAAAGGATGGCACGTAGACTATGTTAATCCTGTAAATATGACTATTCCTCAAACTAATTTGAGACTTGGTTACTTTTTTAGCGATCATTATAGCGTTACAATTGGTGTTGACCACATGAAATATGTAATGTCACAGAACCAAATTGCAAATGTTACAGGAAACATCAATTTGCCTTCAGATGATCCTGCATCAATTTACAATGGTAATTACAACAATACTCCTGTCGATATGTCTCAAGGAGGAGCCAAAGAAGGTGGTTATGGTAATGGTGAAATAAATGTAAACGGCCCAGCTTTTTTAATGTACGAGCATACAGATGGATTAAACTACATTAATACTGAAGTTGCCAGATTTGATGATGTTTCTAAATGGTTTGGATTGCCAAATATTGACAAAGTTCAGATTAACTTAACTGAAGGTATTGGAGCTGGTGTTTTATATCCAAAAACTAATACTACAATTTTAGGTAAAGAACGTCATGATGATTTTCACGTTTCTGGTTATGGTGTTTCTGCAAAAGCTGGTTTAAATATTACCTTTTTTAAACATTTCTATGTTCAAGGAGAGTTAAAAGGTGGTTATATCAACATGCAGGATATTAAAACTACTACAAGTCCTGAGGATAAAGCTTCTCAGCACTTTACTTATTTCCAACGAATTATTGCAGTTGGAGGTATTTTTAGAATCTAATATTACGCAAAATATATTTAGAAAATAGCTGTCATTTTATTTGGCAGCTATTTTTTTTATCATTTACTTTGCAACTCAAAGTACTTTAAACTATACTTTATGAAAATCAAAAAATATCTATTCCCTATCATTACTTTTATCATAAGCTTTGGCTGTGCGCTATTTGTTGCTATAAAAGTTTTTCCAAATAATCCATTTACAGGAAGCAAAGAAGAAAAAGAAAAAACAATTGCTTCTAAATTTAAAGATGGTGATCTTATTTTTCAGACTTCGGAATCCAAACAATGCGAAGCGGTTCGAATTGCAACCAATTCAAAATTTTCTCATTGTGGTATTATTTATGACATTAACGGAAATTGGTTTGTTTTTGAAGCCGTTCAACCAGTAAAACTTACTCCACTTGAAGATTGGATTAAACATGGAAAAGATAGCAAATATGTGGTAAAAAGATTAAAAGACGATAGCATTTTAAATCCACAGATTTTACAAAAAATGAAAGATTACAGTCAGCAATTTGACGGCAAAGAATATGATGCTTATTTTGAATGGACTGACAATAGAATATATTGCTCTGAATTGATTTGGAAGATTTACAAAAATGCCGCAGGAATCGAATTGTCCAAACTCAGAGAGTTGAAAGATTTTAATTTGCAAGATCCGAGAGTTCAGAAAATACTAAAAGAGCGTTACGGTAACAATATTCCATTAGAGGAAAAAGTCGTTGCTCCTTCTGATATTGCCAATTCTAATATATTGAAAACAGTAGTAGACAATTATTAATATTCTAAAAGCTAGTCCATATTCATTCTAGCTTTTTTATTTGCTAATTAACTTTGAAATTCAAAGAACTTTTAAACCAATACTTTATGAGAGATTATTTGATTGAAAAACTGTATGAATGTTCTAAAAAACCATATCAAAAATATTTTAAAAGAAATGAACCTTGGGACATCGACAAGACTCACTTAATGAGCTATCCAGAAGAAAGCTTAGGATTTGGTTTGGGAAATTTTCTTTACAAGAACCACTTTGATATTCAGGAAAAACTAGAAGATCACGACATTATTCATGTTTTGACCAATACTGGAGTTTCAGTTTATGAAGAAATCGGTATGCAATATTATTTGCTTGGAAATGGAAAGAAAAGCTTGTATTTGTTCATGGTAATTATAACTGGAACTATTTTTTATCCAAAACGAATGAACTATTTCATTCAGCAATTTAAAAGAGGCAAAAAGGCAAATGCTTTCTATTATCTGGATTTTTCAAAAATGCTTTTTATGCCAATTCAAACTATTCAGCAAACTTTTAATATTTAAAATCATGAAAACAATACACAACCCTTCCGAAGAAAAACAATCTATCGAATTGGCAGTTGGCACATTTATAATCAGCACAATATTATTTATGCTTTATATTATTTCAAATGAAAGCCCAAATGTTTTGGTAATTGCGTGGCCATTTGCTTTAGCGGCTATTGTAGTCAATTTGATTATGTTTTTTCATTTAGCCGAAAAGTTTATTCATTTACCTCAACAACGAAAAGACATTGGTTTTAAAATCATATTGTTGCTTTCTAACATTCCAGTTACCTTTTTGTATTATCTGGTTGTAATGAGATCTTGATCTTTAAAATCATATTCATAAAAAAAGCCATAAGTAAAACTTATGGCTTTCGTTTTTTTATTTTGAATCTTAATTTGCTTTTTTAGTTTCGATTCCGTTTTGATCTAATAAATACATTAATGTAGTCATTGTTGCTGCACCAAGCTCTAATTCTCTTTTATTGATAGCATCAAATTTATCATTTGCAGCGTGGTGATAATCAAAATAACGCTGAGAATCTGGTTTCAAACCTGCTTTAACAATAGCTTGTGAGGTTAAATGATTAATATCTGAACCTGCGTGGCCAATTGTAAAACTGTGCACTAAATAAGGCTCAAAAAGATCTTTATAACCTTGTATCTTTTTCAAATTAACGTCGTCAGCTTCAATTGAAAATCCTCTTGGAGAAAATCCCCCTGAATCACTTTCCAATGCAAAAATATGATTCTCTTTATTTTGTTTTGAAACTTCTTCGTATTTAGCACCACCTTTTCCGCCATTTTCTTCATTCATAAACAACACAACACGAATCGTATTTTTAGGCTTGTAGTTTAAGTTTTTCAAAATACGAATTACTTCCATACTCTGCACTACTCCCGCTCCATCATCGTGAGAACCATCTGCTAAATCCCAAGAATCTAAATGCCCACCAACAACCATAATGTTTTCTGGAGTTACAGTTCCAGTCAATTCACCAATTACGTTATAAGACAATGCATCTGGCAAAGTCTCGCAAGATTGTTTGAAGTAAAATTTCAAAGCTGGATTTGCTTTTAATGACTTGCTCAACAATTCTGCTCCGTTTGTACTGATCGCGGCGGTTGGAATATATTGTGCTTTTGGCAAATCTCCATAACTTTGCGCTCCTGTATGAGGGAAATCATCTAGACGCAAATTCATAGAACGAACAATTGCTCCAACTGCTCCTAATTTTGCAGCTTCTTTTGCTCCTGCAAATCTTTGGTCTACACAAGCTCCGTAAGAAGTAAAAGTTTCAATATTTTCAGGATTCATTGGTCTGTTATAGAAAACAATTTTTCCTTTTACTTTGTCAGCTCCAAGTTCAGCTAATTCTTTTATTCCTTGAACTTCGATTATTTCTGCAGTAAGGCCTGTTTTTGGAGTTGCAACAGAACCTCCTAATGCGCAAATTGGTACAGTGGTTTTTACTTTTCCGTCAAGAATATAAGCTGTTTCTTTTTCGCCACGGACCCAGTGAGGCACCATAACTTCTTGCAAATAGACTTTATCAAGCCCTAGACTTTCTAATTGTCTTTTAGTATAGTCAACTGCTTGTTCTGCCCCTTTAGATCCAGACAAACGAGCGCCAATATCATTTGACAAATATTCTAGCCAAGTGTAGCATTTTGCTTCGGTTAAAGCTTTTTTGTAAAATAATTTAATGTTTTTTTCATCATTTGTCTGAGCAAAAGATGTCAATCCGTTTAAAACTAAAGCAGTTAAAAGAATCGTTTTTTTCATAGTTTCTGTAGTAATTTGGAGTTTAGTATACCAATGGTACATTCGCAAAGGAACAAAATTATCGACATTTCTGAAGTTTTTTTCTAAACCTTTTCTCAAAAAAAACTCCAATTGCAAATTTTTCAATTTCCAATCGGAGCTTTTACATATTCTATAAATAAAGATTATTTTACTTCAATAATCTTATTTTTTGTTCCAATGCCATTTTCATTAAAAGGCTCTATTGTAAAATAGTATTTTGTGCCTTTGTCCAAACCTCTAAAATCGTACGTACTATCACCATAAACCATAATGCTGTTGTACAATTTGTCAGGAGCAATTCCGTAATAAATGTTATACCCAATTGCATCAGACTGTTTTTTCCATGAAATCATAGCGTTTCTAGAATCTGCTTTGTTTCTGTCTACTTTAAAAGAAGCTACCGATTTTGGTTTTGCTCCTAAACCGTTTCCAAAAACTCTAAAATCAGAGATTGCAAATAAACCAGATGCATTGTGAATGTTCTCCATTTTAATGTAACGCGCTTTAATAGATTTTGAAAGCTCTACGTAATCATGCGGAGCATCTTTATCATTTTTAGATTTATCTACAACCAAAGTCCAATTCTGAGCATCATCAGACATGAATATTTTATATTGATAATAAATATCCATTGCTTTATTAAACTGATTTGCCTTATGATCTGCGTAGTTGATTTGAAGAGCATTAATTTCCATCTGTCTTCCTAAATCCATTTGAAGCCATTCACCTAGATTACTTGTCTTTGCAGACCAATAGGTTTGAATGTTTTCATCTGTCAAATTTTCAGGTCCGTAACAGAATTTCTCATAGACTTTTTTACCGCCATGATCCATTCTGTGAGTTTCCACTTCCATGCATTCCTCAGAAGAAGAAACGGTTACAGGCTTTTTATACGAAAGCAGCATCCATCCAGAAGAAGCGCCTTTTGTTTGGTCACGCTCACTTGTTGGCAATACAATTGGAAAATCTCCATAAGCTGTAATAGAATACATTACATCATCTTTGTCAAATCCGGCAGGAAACATATCTATACGGCGCTCAAAACGGTCTTTTATAGAAATTTTACACGTTCCTGTATTCCAATAATTTCCATAATTATCTGCAAAAGTATTTCCGTGTCCTGCTCCAATCACAAATCCGCCTGGTTTATAAGACATCGGATTGTGTTTCTGATACGTAAATGGCCCTAACGGATTATCGCCAACATGAACACCGTTTGCGTAACCTTTAAACTCGGTCGCAGGCGCCCCGTATTGCATATAATATTTTCCGTTATGTTTTGTCATCCAAGCTCCTTCAATAAAATTTCCCCAAGGTGCTGGTTCCATATCATTATTTGGGCCAAAACGCTCCCATCCGTGAGCCGAAGGATCTAAAATAGCAACTTCCTTAATTTGTCCGTAAGGTTTTTGAATATCTTCAACTTCTGTAGCTTTATATAATGTTGCATAATCTGCTTGATTTCCTTTTGGAAGCCAAGTTTTATAATCAACTTCAACGCCTACAAGCGGTAATTTTCCACTTGAACCGTAGTACATATATACTTTTTTATCGTCATCTTGAAAAATAGCTGGATCCCAAGTTGGCAGCATTGCTTTGTCTACGTGACGTGTCCATCTTCCTGATTTTGGGTCAGCTGTTTTCCAAATAGGATGATCTCTCTTCCAAGTTGAACCAACATAAAATAAAGTGTCATTTACAACCCAAGCAGCTGGAGCACATTGGTCATCATCGCCTGGTTGTCTTTGAAAACTTCCGTAAACAAAATTCCAGTCCGACATATCTTTACTCCAAAAGAAACCTGCCTGATTGGTGGCAAATAAGTAATATTCGCCTTTATAAGTAATAATTACAGGATCGGCGCTTGAACGGCGAGATTCTGGAATTCCGTTATGATTGTGGGTTGTAAAATTGTACCCAATATTTATCGGATTACAGTAGGTTGTTGCAGGTCTGCTCGGGTCAAACCATTCTGTTTTACCAGAATTTTGCGCCAAAAGATTGTTTCCGAAAAGCATCGAAAGCAATACAATAGGCGTTAGTTTTTTATATAATTTTTTCATGGTTAGATTTTCTTAAGTTAACTTTTAAAGACTATTTTTTAATCTCTTTTCTTTCCTTTAAAAGTTCGGGTTCATTTGTTGTAATGTAATTGAATTTATGAGTAATAATCCAATCCATATCTTTTGCATCATTAACAGTCCAAGCATTTAAGATAACCTTATGGTTTTTAGCTTCCTGAATCCATTCTGGGTGTTTTTGAAAGACTGAATAATGATAGTCAACCCCATTAATTTTATCTGCTTTGACTTCTTTCGGAGATTTGTTTCCTTCTAGATATTGCAGAGAAGTTTTAGAATCTATTTCTCTAATTTTTTTCAGAATATCATAATCAAAACTGATGTAGCAGGTATTTTTATCGGCTTTTAATTTTTTAATGGTTTCGACTGCTGCTACACCCGTTTTTTGTCCTCTTTCTTTACTAATTTCTGAAGGCTTGATTTCGCAAACCAAAAGCGTATGTTTATTATTTCGCATTCCTTCTGAAATATATTCATGAAGTGTTGGAAGCTTTTCTCCGTTTGAAAGTTTAAATTTTATCAAATCTGCATAATTGGTTTCTTCAATAAGCAGTTTATTATAATGTGCATCATGATTGATTACAAGCGAATCATCTGCCGTTCTCCAAACATCAAACTCTGAACCTGGTAGTTTTAAATCGATTGCATGCCTTAAAGATGCGATTGAATTTTCTGGTAGATTATTCTTTTTCCAAGCTCCTCGATGTGCGACAATTGCATTTTTTTGTGCATAGCTAGACGAAAAAGCAATAAGACACACTGCACTAAATATTTTAAAAGTATTCATATAATCGTAGTTAAAAAATTACAAAAAGGTCTGTAGATTTAGAAAAAAAGCCCTCCAAACGAAGGGCTTTTCACTAATCAAATAAACCAACTATTTAGTTAACTCAAAACTAACTTTCTTATCGGCATTTGAATTTCCTCCAACGAAAATATCAAACTGCCCAGGCTCTGCTACGAATTGTAAATCAGAGTTATAAAATTTTAAATCTTCAACAGTAATATCAAAGCTTACTGTTTGTTTTTCACCTTTTTTAAGTGCTATTTTTTGGAAACCTTTCAATTCTCTAACTGGTCTTGTTACTGAACCAACTAAATCTCTGATGTATAACTGAACAGTTTCTTTTCCATCGAAATTTCCTGTGTTTGTTACATCAACCGTAACTTTTAATTTCCCTGAAGCATTCATTTTATCAGAAGAAATTTTCAAGTTTGAATAATCAAAAGTGGTATAGCTTAAACCAAATCCGAATGGAAATAAAGGCTCATTTCTTTCGTCAATATAATTTGATCTGAATTTTTCGAATTTCCCTTCTGTGTTAGAAAGTGGTCTTCCTGTATTTTTGTGTGCATAATAAATTGGCAACTGTCCAACGCTTCTTGGGAAAGTTGAAGTCAATTTTCCTGAAGGGTTTACGTCTCCAAATAACACATCAGCAATAGCATAACCTGCTTCTGTACCAGCAAACCAAGCATTTAAAATGGCAGGAACTGTTTTTTCTTCGTCAGTAATTACTAACGGACGCCCGTCAAATAAAACTAAAACAACTGGTTTTCCAGTTTTTAATAAAGCGTTTAATAAATCTTTTTGCGCTTGAGGAATTTCTAAGTTTGTACGGCTGCTAGATTCCCCACTCATCTCTGCAGATTCACCTAAAGCGGCAACAATTACGTCTGACTGCTCAGCAACTTTTAAAGCTTCTGCTAATAATTCTTCTTTTGTACGAGCATCGCGGTGTAATGTTTTACCAAACATTGTCGCATTCGTTTCAAAAGTTTCATCATAATCTAAATTACTTCCTTTAGCGTATAAAACTTTCGTTCCAGCTCCGGCAACTTCTTTAATACCTCTCAATAATGAAACAGCATTTTCCATTTTTGTAGCAACACTCCAAGTTCCTGGCATGTTTTCCTTAGCATCTGCCAATGGTCCTATTAAACCAATTGTTCCAGATTTTTTAAGTGGCAACAACTGATTTTGGTTTTTTAGCAAAACCAATGATTGAGCTGCAATATCACGTGCTTCTTTTCTGCTATCTGTTGTAAAGATTTCAGTTTTAGCTCTTTTTTCATCACAGTATTTGTATGGATCTTGGAATAATCCTAAATCGTATTTTGCTTCTAAAATAAGTTTTACAGCATTATCGATAGTTTCGATTTTTACTTTTCCTTCATCTAAAGATTTTTTTAAAGTTCCTAAGAAACCTTCTCCAACCATATCCATTTCAACTCCAGCGTTTAATGCTAAAGCAGAAACATCTTGTAAATCTCCCATTCCGTGAGGAATCATTTCAGGAATACCAGTAAAGTCTGTTACTACAAATCCTTTGAAACCCCATTGTTTTCTTAAAACATCAGTCATTAACCATTTGTTTCCAGTTGCTGGAATTCCGTCAACTTCGTTGAAAGAAGCCATAACCGAACCTACACCTGCATCAACTGCAGCTTTGTAAGGAGGAAAATAGTCATTAAACATTCTGATGTGGCTCATATCAACTGTATTATAATCACGTCCGCCTTCTGGAGCACCATATAATGCGAAGTGTTTCACACAAGCTAAGATTGAGTTATTTTTAGTAAGATCGTGCTGTTGGTAACCGTTAACCATTGCTTTTGCAATTTGGCTTCCTAAATATGGATCTTCTCCTGAACCTTCAGAAACTCTTCCCCATCTTGGGTCACGAGAAATGTCAACCATTGGAGAAAATGTCCAGTTGATACCGTCTGCACTTGCTTCTTTTGCAGCGATTTGAGCACTTCTTTCAATTAAGCCCATATCCCAAGTACAAGATAATCCTAATGGAATTGGGAATGTTGTTTCGTAACCGTGAATAACGTCCATACCAAAAAGCAACGGAATTTTTAAACGGCTTTTTTCAACCGCAATTTTCTGTACTTCTTTGATTTTTTGAACTGATTTAATGTTGAACAAACCGCCCACTTTTCCTTCAGCAATATTTTTTGCCACATTTGAGCTGTTTGCCTGACCTGTTGTAATATCCCCAGATGTTGGCAAATTTAACTGGCCCAATTTCTCGTCTAAAGTCATTTTTGACATTAATTCCGCCACAAATTCAGACTTTGGTTTAATTTTCACTGTATTTTTAGCTGGCTTTTTTTGAGCATAACCCAAAACAGCACATCCTAAAAAAAGTAAGACTAATTTGTTTTTCATGTGTATTTAATATTTGTTTTTAATCGGAACATGGAATCACTTTTCTTCGTTTAGTTTTTTTGTTTGAATCAAAGTGATTTCATTCTATTCTATTTATTTGTTTGTATTCGTTTTTCTTTGCTGTAACATCCAGTCATAGATTTCTTGATTATCGTATACTTTTGTCCAGCTGTCATGACCTGCATCATCAAAAATGGTCAGCTTTACATCTTTTGCATTACATTTTTTCAATTCTTTGTAAATTGTGATTGCATAATTCACATTTACCACATCATCCAATAATCCATGAAAAATTCTGGTTGGAATATTGGCTATTTCACATGCTTTTTCTAACTGAATCAAATCTACAAAGCCAGCTACAGGTACATTTGCGGCAAATAGATCTGGATGTGCAAAAGCCAAATTCCAAGAAGCCCAACCTCCTGAGCTCAAACCAGTAACATATATTCTTTCTGAATCAATTTTATTTTCTTTCTGAATTTTTAAAATCAGCTGATAAATTGATTCTATATCCCAGTTCTCATCTTCTTTACATTGTGGAGCAAGAACGTAAGCATCTAATTGATGCGTTTTCAAATATTTTAAAGGACCGTGAATCTTCACTTTCTCAAGATCAGTTCCTTTTTCTCCATCTCCAGAAATAAAAACTATTAATGGCTTTTTTTCTTTTGTATTTGCTGGTTTATGCAGTACATAACCCAACTCATACTTTTCCATTATAACTGTATTTATTTTTCCAGTTGTTTCACTCTGGCTAAAGCCTAAAAGCGAAAACAAAAAAGATAAAAAAGCTAATTTGTATTTCATGTCAATTATTGAATCCCGTATTTTCCAGATTTAAATCCAAGTTTTGTTAAACCTTGTTTTACTTCTGGCGCGTTCATAAACAATTTCCATATCAATCCTGTTCTGTAATTTTCGATCATTACCAGTTCTGGACCTTGATCTATTGCTAAATAGCGTTTTGCCACCCATTTATTTCCTAAACTTAAAGCATCATAAAAACCAGCATCTCCCCAAGTTTCTTCTTTATGGTTTTCGTATAAATTTCTAATCACAGCCATAGATTCTTTTGGTGTATAAACAATTGAGCTGATTGCTGCTGTTGGAGAAATCACACCTTGATCGTTGCTTGGCATGTGTGCATTATAACCAATAGAGCCGTCAGGATTTCTTGAATAAGAAGCAGTTAAACCCCAATATTCAGGACCATAACCTGCATTTTTATTTGGATTTTGAACACAATACTCATAATTGATTTTAGTCTGATTCACATTTAAATCCCAGTAATTAGCATATTTATCGCTTAATTGGTTTGGATCTAAACCAACATAAGAATAATGAGCCCAGAATAACGGACCGCCAAATTCTTCTGCACCATTATGCTTTAAAATAAGAGGGATATTATATTTTGTTTTTGAAGAAACTATGCCACCGCTTCTCGCCCATCCTTCGTGATATGCTTTCGCATCGATTGTATGCGTTGGCGAAGACGCTGCCATTACGTAAGTAATAAGGCATTCGTTATATCCTTGTAGTGGGAAATTCATCTGCCATGCATAAGAAGGAGACCAATGCCAATATAATACGTTTTTGTTATTTGTATACCATTGCCAATCAACACCTTTCCAAAGTGCATCGTATTTTTGTGCTACGGCTTTTTCTTTTTCAGAACCATCTTTAAGATATTCACGAACCGTAATCATTCCTGCAACCAAAAATGAGGTTTCAACTAAATCACCACCATTATCCTTGGTTCCAAAAGGCTTTACTTTTCCTGTATTTCCGTCAATCCAATGTGACCATGCTCCGTGAAAACGATCTGCTTTGCCTAAAAAATCTGCAATTTTGTTAAGTCTCTCTACCCCTTGCTCTTTTGTAATATAACCTTGAGACATTCCTGAAACGAGCGCCATTAATCCGAAACCTGAACCACCTGTTGTTACAATATTTGAATCGTTTTCAGGATAAACTCCGTCCGGATGATAACGTTCTCTAGCTAATCCAGAATTTGGTTCTGCATAATCCCAGAAGTATTTAAAAGTTTGTTTTTGAACAGCGTCTAAAAGCTGCTCATCTGTTAATGCAGTAACGCCAGAAGTATTTTCCTGTACATTTTCTTTTGACTTATCGGCATTAGATCCACAACTAAAAAAAGTAAAAGCTAAAAATAAAACTGAAATTCTAACCATTATAAAAATTTAAGATTTTGATAAATAATCACTTCCTTCAGGAAATCTGAAGGAAGTGATTTTTAAGATTTTGATTAATAACCAGGGTTTTGTGTTGATAAACCATCTGCTTGCAAAATGAAGGACGCCGGAATAGGAAATAATTCATTTTTACCTACTGTAAATACTTTTCCATCTGCAGCAAAAGCACTTTCTGCTTGACCAGTTCTAACTAAATCAAAGAATCTGTCAAATTCAAAAGCAAGTTCAACTCTTCTTTCTTTCCAAATTGCAGTTCTAACAGCTGCTTGAGAAGTTGCCGGAGTATCTCCTAATTCTGCTCTATGTCTGATTTGGTTTAGCAAACCAATTGCTTCAGAAGTTTGTCCTAACTCATTTAATGCTTCAGCTTTCATTAAAAGCACTTCACCATATCTTAAATATTTGATATTTGCATCAGTTTCCCACGCATCAGTATATGAAGAAGAATATGCTTTAAAATTATACATAGGATTTTCTACCGTTTCTGGTACAACTCTTCCATCATATAAAGTTGAATTTCTAAAGATAATTGTAGCATTTTTTCTAACATCTCCAGGCTCATATGCATTTAATAAGCTTTGTGATGGAACGTTGAATCCCCATCCCCATCCACCGTTGCCACGCGCACCTTGTGTATTAGAGTATCCTGCAATTCCTTTAGTTGGTACAGCACCGTTTCCGTTTATTTCAAAAATTGACTCAATGTCATTTTCACCTTCTAATCTGAACATCTTAGCATAGCTTGGGTTAAGTGCATAACCTGTAATTTGATTACAGTTATCAATTACCTGCTGCCATTTCTTTTGATACAAGCTTACTTTTGCTAATAAAGCATAAGCTGCACCTTTTGAAGCTCTTGCTTTTTCATCTGCAGCATAAGCACTTCTATTTGGCAAAACTGCAATTGCCTCTTGCAAATCTTTTTCAATAAAAGCGTAAACTTCGGCTAGAGGTTTACGAGTAAGTAACATTTTTTTATCTTCCTCTGATGTTGGGTTTTGTAAACGATCAACAATTGGAACACCACCATAACATTTTACAAGAGTAAAGTACATGAAAGCTCTCAAAAATTTTGCTTCTCCCATTAATCTTTCTCTTAATGCAGGATCAGCTTTATCCAATTTAGGAATCATATTTAAAGCTTGATTACATCTGTTAATACCATCATACTGAGCAATGAAAGTACTTTCTGCTGATGGATTTGAAGAATTATAGGTTAATGCATCCAAAACGTCTTTATCTGTTCCAGTATCACCAGGAGAAGATCCTTTATCAGCATCATCAGAAGTAATACTTGCTAAACCAATCCATCCAAATGAACTCATATCCCAATCTAGGAATTTAGCATAAATTGAAGTTACAAATGTTTTTGCACCACTATCTGTATTGTAAAGCTCAACATCTGATGTTGGTATAGATTGTGTTGGAGCAACGTCTAAAAAATCATCTGCACATCCTGTAAAGAACAATGCTGACAATGCAAACATTGATATATATATCTTTTTCATAATATTAAAATTTTAAATTAGCACCAATAACGAAAGATCTTAAAGTAGGATAAGCATCGAGCTCAATTCCTTGAGTTCCGTATGGATCACCATTACCATTCAATTCTGGAGAGAAACCAGAGAATTTTTGAGTAATGAATGGGTTGATTGCATTAACATAAAGTCTACAATAGTTGATAAAACTTGTTTCAGTTAAAGGAAGTTTATATCCTAAAGTGATGTTGTTAATTCTAAAGAAATCTCCTGATTCCATGTAGTATGTTGAAGCAACTGGTACTTCATTAAATGGCTTAGGATTTGCTGCTGTAGTATTAGTCGGTGTCCAATAGTTGCTAGTTAAAGAAGCTTCAATGTTTTCACCTGTAAAACGCTGAGCTTTTTTACCATTATAAACTTTAGCACCACCAGTACCATAACCATCAACAGAAAAATCGATGTTTTTATAGTTTAATCCTAAAGTAACACCATAGTTGTTTTTAGGTAAAATAGAACCAACATATTTTTTATCTTTATTTGCATCAAGCAAGTTTTGAGTCACTTTATCACCAGCTGCATTATAATAAAGCATTTTACCATTTGCTGGATCGATACCTGCATACTCGTATAAATAGAAACTTCCTAAAGGCTGCCCTACTGAAGTTTTATTTAACATTTTAGTATCTTGACCATTACCTAAATTACCTCCAACAACAGGTGAAATATCAAAATCTTTTAAACCTGCTAGTTTGTTTGTATTGTGAGAGAAGTTTCCTCCAACCCAATAACTTAAGTTATCATTAATTTTATCATCCCAACGTAAAGCCACCTCAAAACCTTTATTAGACACCTCACCCACGTGCGCTGGAGTTGAAATTGTCATACCAGATGTCATGTATGGCTTCGTATTTAAAATAACATTGTTTGTGTTTTTGTCATACACATCAAAAGATCCTTTTAATCTGTTGCTTAAGAATTCAAAATCAACACCCGCAGAAGCCTCTTCTGTAATCTCCCAAGATAAGCTTGGATCAATTTGAGAGTTAATTGTTGTTCCTTGATATAAAAGTGAACCACCTAAGTAAGCATTAAGTCCTGAGGCATAAGCTTGAGTATTTAAAGGAACATTTTGATTTCCTAATCTACCCCAGCTACCTCTCAATTTAATTAAATCAACACCTTTAATATCTGATAAGAAACTTTCTTTCGTCATAACCCAACCAATACCAAAAGAAGGGAAAGTGCCCCAACGATAATCTTTAGCAAAGTTTGAAGATCCATCACGTCTAATTGTACCCGTAAATAAATATTTGTCCATTAATTTATACTGAACCCTTCCGAAATAAGAAGCTAATCTGCTTTCGTTGTATCTGATATCATATAAACTAGTAATATCAGCCACATAATCAACACCTTTGGCGTCTTTAGCATTATATAGAGACCAATAGTTAGAATTTTCGCTTACATTTTTTCTAGCAATTGTCAAAGTTTCTCTTGGTCCTTTTACAGAAGCTTCAATACCAGCAGTTACCTCAACATCATGAATGTTTGCGAAAACTTTATTGTAAGTAAAATAATTAGATAAATTCCAGTTAAAGTATTCTTCTCTACCCCTTGTTAATAAATTTACTGGATCTTTTTCATGAGTAGCAACATAATCTGCTTCAGTTTTATTAGGGTTAGCTGCCATCCAGATACCTTGCTTATCTTCGAAATTATATTGTTTCCAATTATAGTATTCACCATTAAACTGAGAAGTGAATTTTAAACCATCAATAATCTCCCAATCTAATTTTAATCCTCCTTGTAGAGTAACACTTCTTTGTTGTTCATCATAGAAATCTAGCTGAGCAACTGGATTTCCAACATTATTAAATGATGAACCTACTGGACCTGCTACACCATTAGCATCTACACGAGATACACCATATTGACCATCAGCAAAACGTACTGGTACTATAGGCGACTGTTTGTAAGCATTTGTAAAAGCTCCTAAAGGTTTTGGAGCAGATTTAGATGATGTAAAACTTAAATTTTGATTTAACGTTACTTTCTTAGATAATTTAAACTCATTATTGTTTCTGAAGGTAGTACGTGAGTAATCAAGGCCATTTAAGATTGCTTTTTCTTCATAGTTTCCAGCACTAAAGAAATATTTAATGTTTTCTGAAGCCCCTGAAACCGAAATGTTATTTTGAGTGTAAGATCCTGTTCTCGTAATTTCATCCAACCAATTTGTGTTAACAGGCTGATTTGTAGCAAAAGTGTTTGTACCTAATGCAGCATTTGAGTATGCAGCATATTGGTCTCCATTTGCCATTTTTACTTTTTTAAGTGGTGTTCTAACACCTGCAAAACTTTCAACCTCCACAGATACTTTATCTCCTTTACCTTTTTTAGTGGTAATAATGATAACTCCATTTGCTGCTCTTGTTCCATAAATAGCCAATGCAGACGCATCTTTCAAGATTTCATAAGAAGTAATATCATTTGTATTAATATTATTGATGTTTTCTGTTGGCATTCCATCAACAATGTATAAAGGATTTCTTCCTCCTAATGCAGTCCCTAAACCTCTAATTACAACAGAAGGCGTGCTTCCTGGAGCATCTGAAGAAGTTACCTGAACACCCGCAGCTTTACCTTGAATAGCTTGAGAAGCATTTAAAACTTTTGTTTTAGTAACATCCTCAGCTTTTAATGAAGCAACAGCCGAAGTGTTATCAATTTTCTTTCTTGTACCGTACCCAATTACAACTACTTCTTTTAAGGCAGTATCACCTGCTTCTTTTAAGGTAATTGTCATTGGTGCGGCTGTAGCCGGTACAGAAACCGAATCAAAGCCTAACATAGAGATTTTTAGAACATCTCCAGGTTTTGCATTAATTGTAAAGTTTCCGTCGAAATCTGCATCTGCAGTAGCTCTAGCATCAGCTGAAGCGATAATTGCTCCTGGAATTCCCATTCCATTACTGTCTACTACTTTTCCTTTAATTGCTTGAGCCTGCCCCATCATATATGTAGGCAGCAGCAAGAGCGCTAAAAAGCTAAAAATAAAATTTTTCATACAGTACGTAATCGTTTAAGTTAGTAGAGCCAAATTAAGCAATTACAACGTTGTAGTACATCAAACACCACTACAACATAGCTACATCAATGTGTTAAAATTTTATCTTATAATTATGATTATCAATACTATAAATGTTAACAAAATTCGTTTAACATAACATTATGATGTAGTAATGATGTATTGTAATTATATAAAAAATGATATGGAAAAATATAAATTCTGTAAAAAACAAAACCAAATCTTACAGAGTTAATAAAAACTTTGACAGGTTTTCGTCCTGAGTAAGGTTTAGTTTCTTTCTAAGGCGATATCTATGCAGTTCTACGCCTCTAAATGATATATTCATCATAGGGGCAATTTCTTTAGAAGAAAGGTTCATTTTAAGGTAAACACATAGTTTTATATCCTTTGGAGTTAGTTGCGGATATTTTTTAGACAGATTAATGATAAACTCATTATGGATTTGATTCAAATTGGTCTCAAATGTTTCCCATTCGTGTTTATTTACTTCATTAATCTTAATAGCTTTTCTAATTTCATTTTTAAGTTTACTAAAGTCTTTTTCGGTTTCTAAAATACCTTGAATTTTATCGATCATTTCAGTTTGTTTGGCAATCGATAATGACTTACCAGCAACTTCAGAAGATTTAGCCTGCAATTCTAATTCTAAAATGTGCTTTTCGTATTCTTGAATATTAAGTTCGTTTTCCTTTTTCAATTCCATTTCAAGAATTTCTCTTTGATGCTTTAATTCTTCAGCCTGCAATTTTAATTTTTGCATATAACGAAGCTTATTCCATTTATAATAGAAAAACAAAACTGCTCCGATTACAAGAAAATACAGCAGAATCATCCAAAATGAAAAATACCAAGGTTCTGCAACTTTAAATTTATATGATGAAACTGCATCATAGGTTGCTCCATCATGTTTGAATATTTCTACAGCATGATAACCACTGCTCAAATTATTCAAAACAATCAATCCATCTGAGATTGGAATAAACTCTTTTTCTTTGTCAAGCTTATAAAACAAATTTGGCCTGCTCGCTCCATAAATTCCAGAAATAACATTAATCTTTAATTCTGTATTGAATTTAATTTTTTCATCGCTCGGAATTAAAGCATCATCACTAAATGCTTCAATCTTTACTTCTGAATTTTGTTTGTTTTCATATTCTAGTTTAAGAGAAATAAATCCATCATCGAGATTAAACAAATAATAATTGTCTTTTTTAAAAATTCTGAGATTCTCATTAATCAATTTTCCTTTATAATATTTCTCCTGAATAATATTCCATACAAATTTGTTTCCTTGAGCATAAATATGGTACAAGATTCCATTTTGCAGAACCATAAAATGATCTTCGTCTATGGAAACTACATCTGTAACATTTCTGAAGTTTGTATTAAACAATTCATTTTCTTCCAATTTATTGGATATCGAATTGTAGGTATACCAAGAATTGTTAATCAAAAAAAGTATTTCTTTTCTAAATTCAAAAATCTTTATTCCAAAATCATTCTGTATTTTGCCTTGCTGTGTGACGTTTTCAACTTTTAATGTATTATAATTATCATCTAGCAAAACTCGGTACAAACCTCGATAATTGTCTGCCGCCCAGATTTCATTCTTTTTATTTTGAGCAACATATTTTATTGGCTTTGCCAGATCCTTTATAATTTTATAATGAGACATGTTTGATGGATCATCATAAACTAAAATACCGCTATAAGTCGATTGAAAATAAGTGTTGTTGATACTGCTTTTAGACATATTCCAGCCACCGCTGACACCATTTATTTTGGTCAAAGCATTATTTTCATATGAAAAAGTGCCGTCATTGTGGCCAATAATATATTTTCCATCAATTAAAGAAATATTCCAGCCTTGCCCTTGTGTATTAGGCATCATATTAAATTTTCCTGCACTGTACTCAAAAATACCGTGATTTGATGCAATTAAATAACCTTTATTAATTGCTGCCACAGCGTAAACAGATCCTAAAAGGCCAGAGTTATCATAAAAGAAAGAAATAGGGGAATTAACCTCAATATGAGCTATACCATTATCTAAACCAACCCACAAATCGTTCTCTTTATCCAATCCTATACTTAGGACCGAATTATTCATTAAAACATTATTACGCTCAATATTTTTATAGGAATTATTTTTCAAATCTAAAATGTAAATTCCGCGATTTCCAGTTCCAATAATCAACTTATCATTTTTGACAAATTTTGCCACATTGATGGTTGCAGCTTTTAAAGTTTCATTTATAGGATGATCCCAAGCTTTCAATCCATTTTTTTCTACAATGAAAACACCTTTTTTTTGTGTAAAAATATAAGTCGTATTTTGAAACTTTTCTATAGCGTGAACAACAGTATTTTTTAAAACGTCCCATCCCTTTGGATTGGAAATGTATTTACCGTTCATTTTATAAATTCCATCTTTAACAGAAGCAACATATAAATTTTTATCTACTCCAAAACAATATGAAATAAGAAAAGGAAACTTAATTTTCTTAACTGTTTTTCCATTGTAAATAAAAACATCGTTAAAAGATTGAAAATAAAGAGCGCCGTTAAATCTGAAAATTTTCCAAATCTCTTCATTATCTTTTTCATCAAATAATCTGAGATTTTTGGTAATTGAGACATAATGCATGGTACCATCTTTTCTGTACCAATAACCAAATTCTTTATATGAACCAGAATATATTTTATCTCCTTCAATCAGAATTGATCGAATAATAGTTTTATTCGGAAGTGTATATTTTTCCCATTTTACTCCGTCGTAACGAAGCAAATAATGGTTATTTGCAAAGTACATTGCATTATCGTTTCCTTGCACAACATTCCAGATTTGATTATCTCCCTGATAATCTGATTTGCTGTAATTTTCGACAAAAGGAAGTAATTCTTGTGCTTGAAGCTGTAAAGCGATGAAAAAGAAGAAAACGGATTTAAAAAGTATCGATTTCAAGATATTATTTTTTAAATTCAAAGATACTGACAAAAAACTTAAACTGAAAGTATAAAAAAGGCTCCATAAAGGAGCCTATAAGTAAGTAGAAAATAAAACTTTCTAATTTTCAAGCAATTGAAAAACCTGATTTGCAATTTCGTATTCTTCATCAGTCGGAACTACTAAAACTTTTACTTTAGACTTCTCTGAATTGATTTCTCTTAATTCTTTAGAACGCAGTTCATTTTTCCCTGTGTCAATTTCAATTCCGAAATAATTCATATCGGTACAAATCAAATTACGCATATAAGATGAGTTTTCTCCAATTCCTGCAGTAAAAACAATTGCATCTAATCCGTTTAGAGCGGCGGCATAAGCTCCAATTGTTTTTCGAATTCTGTACGCATTCATTTGTAAAGCTAATTGACAATCTTTGTTGCCTTTTTCTGCTTCGGCTTCAATATCACGCAAATCGCTGTAACCTGTAAGCCCAAGCATACCGCTTTGTTTCAACAAAACAGCATTTACTTCGTCTGGAGTATATCCTAAATTTTTAATCATATAAAATACCACTGACTGGTCAATATCTCCTGCTCTGGTCCCCATAATCAAACCGTTTGAAGGAGAAAATCCCATTGAAGTATCAATACATTTTCCGTTTTTCACAGCGGCCATACTACAACCATTTCCTAAGTGAATGGTAATTATTTTAGAATTATCTTTTAAATAATTAATAGCCTTTTCAGAAACATATTTGTGGCTCGTTCCATGAAAACCGTAAACACGTACTTTGTTTTCTGTCAAAAGATAATTCGGAATCGCATATTTATACGCTACCTCTGGCATAGTTTGATGAAAAGCGGTATCAAAAACAGCAATTTGTTCTGCAGAACTAAAGATTTCTTCTGCCACATTAATTCCTTCTAAATTGGCAGGATTGTGCAAAGGCGCCAATTCAAAAAGCTGTTTGATTTTTTCCTTAACTTTTTCATCAATTTTTACTGTTGCGCTAAAATCGCTTCCGCCGTGCACCACGCGATGACCAACAGCTGCAATCTCTGAAGTCGATTTAATTACTCCTTTTTCAGGATCCAAAAGCATATTAGCTACTTTCTGTAAACCTACTTTATGATTCGGAATCGGAAGTGTTTCTTCACGTGAGGAAGTGGCTGTTTTAAAAGTAATATTTGAAGTTTCTAAACCAATTCGGTCAATCATTCCAGAACAGATTACTTCGTTTTCTGGCATTACCATTAACTGGTATTTGATTGAAGAACTTCCTGAGTTTATAATTAGTATTTTCATTTTTTAAGTTGCTAAGGTACTAAGTCTCTAAGATGCTAAGTTTTCTTAAAAAGACATAAATCTTTATTTTTCTCTGTTCAAATTAGTACGCGGATGATGCAAATTTACTTCGTAAAGACGCGAATTAAAACGGTTTTTTATTCAATCAAAAATAAAATCCGTACAAATCTGCGTTCTCGCGATAGCGAATCAGTCTCATCTGCGTTCTATTTTTTTTAATTTTTAATTTTCTATTTTTAATTGAAATAAAAGCAATTTTTAAGGCAATGTTATAATTCACAATTTACCATTAACAATTCACAATTACCTACATTCCTTGTGCTTGAATCGCTGTAATTACTACTGTATTGATAATATCATCTACAGTACAGCCACGGCTTAAGTCGTTTACAGGCTTATTTAAACCTTGTAACATTGGACCAATTGCCAAAGCTCCTGTTTCTCTTTGAACGGCTTTGTAAGTATTATTTCCAGTATTTAAATCTGGGAAAATCAATACACTGGCCTGTCCTGCCACTTCTGAATCTGGCATTTTGCTTTTTCCAACACTTAAATCAACTGCTGCATCGTACTGAATTGGCCCTTCGATTTTTAAATCTGGTCTTTTTTCTTTTACGATTGCTGTAGCCGTTCTTACTTTGTCAACCTCATCTCCTTTTCCTGATGATCCCGAAGAATAAGAAAGCATGGCGATTTTTGGTTCAATTCCGAAAGCTAAGCTTGACTCAGCTGAAGAAATAGCGATTTCTGCCAATTGTTCTGCTGTTGGGTTTGGATTAATGGCACAATCACCAAAAACAGATACTCTGTCTTCTAGACACATAAAGAATACAGAAGAAACTACAGAAGAATTGGGTTTAGTTTTAATGAATTGCAATGCCGGTAAAATGGTATGCTGTGTCGTGTGCGCTGCACCAGAAACCATTCCGTCTGCATGACCTTTGTAGACCATCATAGTTCCGAAATACGATACATCTTCCATTAAATCTCTTGCCATTGTAATACTTACATTTTTAGCTTTTCTAAGCTCATAATAAGTATTAGCATAATCTTCATACATTTCAGATTCGATCGGATTGATGATATTCACTTTAGAAAAATCAAATGTAAGTCCAAGTTCTGCAACTTTACTTTCTATTTGTTTTTTATCTCCAATGATTGAAATATCTACTACATCCATATCCAGCAATCTCGATGCTGCTGTAATAATTCGGTCATCATTTCCTTCCGGCAGTACGATATGTTTACGGTGCTGTTTAGCTCTTTTAACCATGTTGTATTGAAACATTTTTGGTGTCATACCTTCAGGCTGAAAAGTAATTACTCTTTGCGATAAAGCTTCGATTTCGACGTACTTTTCAAAAGTATTAATTGAGGTTTCAATCTTATGTGTATTGTTGGCGTAAATCTCCGATTTTATAGAACCTATTTTATTGGTAATATGATACGTTCCACCATCAACAGCGATAATTGGTACGATCGCAGAAAGTCCTTCAATAAGCTTTAAAATACTTTCTTCTGGAACAATATTTCCTGTCAGGATAATTCCTGAAATCGTCGGGTAATTTGCCGATTCATTTGCCTGTAAAGCTCCTAAAATAATATCCGAACGGTCTCCTGGCGTAATTACAAGAGCGTTGTTATGCAGATGCACCAAATAGTTATGAAGTTGCATGGCACCTACACTGTAATGTCCGATTTCGTTATTCAGATAATTTTCTCCAAACAAGACTTTAGCATTCAATTCGTTTACAATTTCCTGCATAGTCGGATTATTCAAACTCGAAATAAGCGGAATTGTGTTGATCAATACGTTTGAAGGCAAACTTTTTTGCAAACTATTTGTCACCAATTCGATATTTTCCGGCTGTACTTTATTGGCAAAAACAGATAAAACTTCAACCTCTTTTACTTTGAAAGAATCATAGACTAAATACAAGCTATCTAAAAGCTCTTCTAAGGTTTTTCCAACTCCAGAACCTACAATTATGGTTGGAATTCCGAGGTTTTTGGCAATCAAAACATTCAAATCCAATTCGATTGAAGTTCCTTCTCCCGTAAAGCTGGTTCCTTCAACCAAAACAAAATCAAATCTTTCTTCTAGTTTTTTATACTTCTCAATAATCAGATCCAGAACCTCTCCTATCTTTCCTTTATTCTTTTTCTTGATTAATCTGCTTTTGGTAATAGCGTAAGCATCTTCAAACGCAATATCGAGGTTGAAATACGACAAAACGGTTTCAATATGATTATCTACCTCACCATCGACAAAATCTTCGATTATAGGTCTAAAATACCCTACTTTAGCTGTTTTACCAATTAAGATACTCATTAATCCGAGCGTAATAATTGATTTACCGCTATTATGATCGCTAGTGGCTATATATATTGCTTTACTCATAATTATTTATTTTTTATTCTAAATACCAAATTTATAAAATCACGTTTTTCAACTGTAAAACGGGCTTAAAACCAGCGCCGTTTTTTGAAATAAATGATTAGGGCTATTACCAGCAAAAACATTAAACCCATGACTACAAAATAGCCATTTTGCATTTTAAGTTCTGGCATGTTTTCAAAGTTCATTCCGTATACTCCAACAATAAAAGTAAGCGGAATAAATATGGCTGATATGATGGTCAGCGTTTTCATGATTTCGTTCATTTTTCGGCTTTGTTCCGAAAAATAAAAATTAGAAGCACTCTCTAAAGCGCTCATATCTGATTCTATTTGATCTAAAAGTTCTAAACTTTTCTGATGCAATCTGATAAAAAAATTGAATGTTTCTTTCTGGATTAATCCATTATCATCGTCGTCATCTTTTTTCGTTTTTAAATAATAAAGCGAATCTCGAAGCGGCACTATAGAGCGTTTTAAGAAGTTTAAGTTATCGCGATGGTTTTCAATTTTTTCTAAAATAACTGGTTTAGCGTCTTTTTTAGTTAAATTGATTAAATCTTCGATTTTATCTTCTTCATCTTCCAGCGTAATGTAGAAATTTTCCATTACAGCGTCTAAAAGTAAATACAAGAGATAATCTACCTTTTTGGTTCTAACAATTCCAGCATGCGTACGTAAACGCTCTCGAATATGGGTAAAGAAGTCGCTACGTTTTTCTTGAAAGGAAATTAAGATTCCGTCCTTCAAAATAAAGCTTAGTTGTTCAACACTTATGTTATCCGAATATTCAGAAGGAAGAAGCGATTTTATATTGAAGAACAGAATCTCTTGCTGATCTTCTAATTTGGTTCTTTTGGTAGTGTTTAAAATATCAGCAAGAAGAAAATCATCTAATTTAAAATGAGCACCAATCGTTTTTATAAGATTAATATCATGAAGTCCATGAATATTGAGCCAATTATTTTTTGTGTAATCAAAACAAGAATTTAGAGCCAAGACAGTAAATTTATCGTATTCGACAACATCTGCGTCATTATATACAAAAAGCTGCATCTCTGTTTCGTGCTCTCTATGCGTGCCAGTGTACTCTAAAGTAATATGTTGCAGCTTGCGCCCTTTCTTGTATTTAATCTTTCTCATTCATGAAAATTTACAATAGTAATATTACGAAAAAGAATCCGAACAGGAAATGACAATTATCAGTTTGTGGAAAACCTAGAGTTAGACGCACTACAGTGCGTCTCTACACAAAACTATACCATAAAAAAACCGAGCCACTTCTGACTCGGTTTATTTTGGTATATGCGAACAATATTTATTTTTAATTTCTAAAAGCTTACCATATTTCTTTGCAAATGCTTGTTTCAAATTGTTAGTCTCCGGACTTGAAAGTGGGTTTCGGGAACTAACAATAAATGCTAATCTTTTCTCTTTAGGAATTTTAATAATAGACGATTCAAAAACTGATATTGTATTTTCAATTTGACTTAAAGCTTTCTTTACATCTTTTCCTTTTAATTCTACAAAATAAAATTCGTTGTTAGAATGTCTAATAAAACCAAAATCACATTTTTGAAGTTCTTGAGAAGAAATCAGACAATTATCAATTTTAATCCTAGTAAAATCTTCATTTGTATTGATTTCAAATTTCATATTATTTTCAGAAGCCACTTTACTTTTTGTACAACAACCTTGATGAGCTTCAATCAATTCATCAAAATTATTGTGCATATCGTAACTCTGTTAATTTATCAAATTCCTCAGAAATAATATCTGAAACTTTATCAATTGCATTTGTATCAATACTTCTAAATTCTTCATTCTTGATTGAATAAACTATCCCATCATTTCGTACTTCATAAACAGAAATTTCATTATAATCAATCCACCTTTGTTCAAAAACTATTTTACTAATGACATCTTTTAAACTTGTATGCTCATCAAAGGTATTTTTCGCAAGTATTAATGTATCTAATGCCGAAAGTATATACGGGCTGTGTGTAGTAATTATAAGTTTATGATTTGTTTTACTTATATTTTGTATCAAATAATCAATTAATTTTTTTTGCTTTATAGGAAATAAATTCAATTCAGGCTCTTCTACTAAAAAATTTAATTCTGGTTTTAAAACTTCTGACCTTAATTCATGATTTAAGACTAAAAGAAGCGGTAATAATGATTGTATTCCGCTTGAAGCTTTATTTAATTGAAACTCACCACTAGGATTATATATCAATTCTTCATTATTAACAAAAGCATAACTAAAACCAAAATCTTCAAATGACACATTTTGTTTTTCTTTTCTTGCAACTTCATAATTTGCTGCAAAATTTTTAAAACAAACTGGAAGCGCTACATTATTAGCCCATAATCCAGAAATAGATGACCCTATCAAAGAAGTCAAAATTCTTTCAGGAGGAAAATAAATTGATTTTCTAGTATTATTAAGAAGCGACAACAGAGTTTTTTTCATTTCCAGATTATGAAAATCTCCGAGTGCCTCTAGATTTGATAACTTAATCTTCTCTGATCCATCCCTTATATTTGAAATTTTTTTCTTTTCAATTGTTATTAATAAATCAGAATTAGAAAATTCAAAGTAAGAATCCTCAAAATCAAAATCAATATTATAATTTTTTAATTGATTAGTTAAATCTAATTCTTTTTCATAATCTAAATCATCATATTTATTTCCCACAACATTGGAAAAATCCCTAAAAATAGAAATTAACTTCGCCAAAACACTTTTCCCAGTAGAAGTATCCCCAATAAACACCACATATTTAGTCAAATCTATTTCAGCTTCTTTTATTGGTCCGAAATTTTTAACAATCAACTTTTCCATTTTCTATTTTGTAATTACAATGTAAATATAACAAAAAAAACCGAGCCATTTCTGACTCGGTTTTCTATCTTAATACTTTGTACTAATTACTTAATACTAAAGAATTATTTCACCTCTTCGAATTCAACGTCTTCAACGTTATCTCCAGAAGACTGCTCTTGTTGTGGAGCAGCTTGTTGTCCTTCACCTCCTTGAGCGTACATTGCTTCTGTAGCTGTTTTCCAAGCTGCATTAACATTGTCTAATCCTTTTTGGATTGCATCAAGATCTTGAGATTGGTGAGCCATTCTCAATTCAGTTAAAGCGTATTCGATAGCTGTTTTTTGATCGTCTGTCAATTTATCTCCTAACTCTTTCAATTGAGATTCAGTTTGGAAGATAGTACTATCAGCTTCGTTCAATTTCTCAGCTCTTTCTTTTGCAATTCTGTCAGCATCAGCGTTAGCTTCAGCATCTTTTTTCATTTTTTCGATTTCTTCAGCTGTTAATCCAGAAGAAGCTTCGATACGGATATCATGAGATTTTCCTGTTCCTTTATCAGTTGCAGAAACTTTGATGATACCATTAGCATCGATATCGAAAGTTACTTCGATTTGAGGAACTCCTCTTGGTGCTGGTGGAATACCATCTAAGTGGAAACGACCGATAGTTTTGTTATCAGCAGCCATAGCTCTTTCTCCTTGTAAAACGTGAATTTCAACAGATGGTTGAGAATCAGCAGCAGTAGAGAATACTTGAGATTTTTTAGTTGGGATAGTTGTGTTAGACTCGATTAATTTAGTCAATACACCACCCATAGTTTCGATACCTAAAGAAAGAGGAGTTACATCAAGTAACAATACATCTTTTACATCTCCAGATAAAACTCCACCTTGAATAGCAGCTCCAATAGCAACAACCTCATCAGGGTTAACACCTTTAGAAGCTTTTTTACCGAAGAATTTTTCAACTTCGTCAGCGATTCTTGGCATACGAGTAGAACCTCCTACAAGGATTACTTCGTCGATATCAGATGTAGATAAACCTGCATCTTTTAATGCTTTAGCAACTGGCTCCATAGAACGTTTTACTAAAGAATCAGATAATTGCTCAAATTTAGCTCTAGATAATTTTTTCACTAAGTGTTTTGGTCCAGAAGCAGTAGCAGTTACGTATGGTAAGTTGATTTCTGTTTCAGCAGAAGATGATAATTCAATCTTAGCTTTCTCAGCAGCTTCTTTCAAACGCTGTAATGACATTGGGTCTAAACGTAAATCAATTCCTTCTTCAGATTTGAATTCGTCAGCTAACCAGTCAATAATAACTTGGTCAAAATCATCACCACCTAAGTGAGTATCACCATTTGTAGATAATACTTCAAATACACCGTCTCCTAATTCAAGAACAGAGATATCAAAAGTACCTCCACCTAAATCGTAAACAGCAATTTTTTGATCATTTCCTTTTTTATCTAATCCGTAAGCAAGTGCAGCAGCAGTTGGCTCGTTGATGATACGCATAACTTTAAGACCAGCGATTTCACCAGCTTCTTTTGTAGCTTGACGTTGCGCATCGTTAAAGTATGCAGGAACAGTAATAACTGCCTCAGTTACTGTTTGACCTAAATAGTCTTCAGCAGTTTTTTTCATTTTTTGAAGTGTCATTGCAGACAATTCTTGAGCAGTGTATAAACGACCGTCAATATCCACACGTGGAGTATTGTTGTCACCTTTTACAACACTGTAAGGAACTCTTTTTGCTTCTTCTTGAGTTTCAGCAAAAGTGTGTCCCATAAAACGTTTAATAGAAGCAATCGTTTTTGTAGGGTTAGTTACTGCTTGTCTTTTTGCAGGATCACCTACTTTAATTTCTCCACCTTCAACAAAAGCGATGATAGATGGTGTAGTTCTTTTTCCTTCTGCGTTAGGGATAACAACTGCTTCGTTACCTTCCATTACAGAAACACAAGAGTTCGTCGTACCTAAGTCAATTCCGATTATTTTACCCATTTTTTATATATTTAATTTTTGATTTTATTTTAATAACTCAGGTGGCATAAGTCAATCTTTGTGCCAAGATAAAAAACCAAATAAAATTGTCAGTTTTGCGTCAGTGCCCTAAAAACAATCTGACAACATGACATTTTTTAAGCCTGACAATCGTGGCACGACATATTTTTTCATGTCATTATGAAGGCTTTAAGAAGCTTATTCCCGCTATCCGCTATATCTTTTATGGTGAACCCCACCATAAAAGGATACCGCTCCTATCGGGGCTAGGGCATCTGTTTTCATAAGATGTTATTTCTATAAAATCAGAATACTTTCATTAAATTGAAATTAATTACATTAGCATTTCTCAAAATTAGAAGAATGGAAAACTACAGCCTTATCATCTTTATTCTTGCTATCGTAATTGGGCTGTCTGCCTTTGCAGACAAAGCCAAACTTCCCTACCCTATTCTGCTAGTTATTGTTGGAGTTGCCATCGGATTCATTCCAACGATAAATGAAATCGAAATCAATCCCGAAATCATTTTCCTTATTTTTCTTCCCCCGCTCTTATATGATGCTTCGTTTAATATTTCGCCAAAACATTTCAAAACCAATATAAGCACAATTAGTTCACTAGCAATACCATTAGTTTTTTTCACTACTTTTTGGATTGCAGTAGTTTCCCATTATATGATTCCCGGCATGACATGGCCTTTATCGTTTGTACTGGGAGCTGTACTTTCAGCAACCGATGCTGTAGCTGCGATAAACATCACAAAAGGACTCGGAATACCCCAAAAAACTTTAACTATACTCGAAGGCGAAAGCTTAATAAACGACGCCTCAGCTTTGGTTGCCTATCATTTTGCAGTTGCTGCCGTTATGGGGGCTACTTTTGTAATCTGGAAAGCCGCTTTTCAATTTGTTTTCTTATTGGCAGGAGGTTTTTTGGTAGGTGCGGTAATGGGGAAAATATTAGGAATCATACTAAGAACGGTTAGAAACAACATTAATGTCGTTGTGAGTTTTATGCTTTTAATGCCTTTTGTCACCTATCTTGTTGCCGAGCATTTGCACGTTTCTGGAGTTATAGCAGTTGTTTTCTTAGGTTTGGCAATGGCACGTTTAAGTAGTAAAGTTTTTCCTGAGCACCTAAAAAACAGTTCTAAAAGTCTTTGGGACGTTATTATCTTTTTACTCAACGGATTAATTTTTATCTTAATCGGACTCAATTTCAGATACGTTTTAGAAGATATAGAGAGCGATATGATTTTGCCTTATATTGGTTATGCAGTAATAATAACAATTGTAGCATTACTCACGAGAATGGTCCGAATATTTCTTCAAAAAATAAACCTCCAGAAAGCCTTTAAAAATAACGACAAGAAAAAGCGAAAAGTAAGCGAAAATGCTCTTCTCGACTTTGGAAACAGCTTAATTATTAGCTGGTCAGGAATGCGAGGTATTGTATCGCTGGCCATTGCAATCGGGTTACCAAAATTCTTAGAAGACGGAACGCCATTTCCACTTAGAAATGCAATTATTTTTATTTCCATTGCAGTTGTACTCCTTACTTTAATTGGGCAAGGATTAACACTGCCATGGATTGTTAAAAAAATAAACGAAAAAGCAGCGCAAAACAAAATTGACTCAACCTCATAAAGCTTAAAAAAACAAATTCAACTTTATCCTTTCTTTATTTTCATTATCTTCATAGTTTTTTAAACCACTATAAACAAATACTTTAAAAAACTATTTCCAAGAAACTAAAAAACAACATGAAAGAAAATATTGCGATTTATGGCGCGTATGGTCATACAGGGAAATTTATCGTTTCTGAACTTTACAGGCAAGGTTATAAAAATATTGTACTTTCTGGAAGAGATGAAGAAAAACTAAAAACACTGCAAAAACAATATCCAGATGCGGCAGTAAAAGCAGCTGATATACATGATGCTGCATCACTTGACAATGCCTTTTCTAATGCAATAATTATTGTAAACTGCGCTGGACCTTATCTCGACACAGCCGAACCTATTATAAAATCGGCTTTGCGCTTAGGAAGCCATTATATTGATTTAACTGCCGAACAAAAACCAGTACTAGATATATTTGAACAATTTTCTGAACAGGCAAGAAAAGATCAAATCCTTATCATTCCTGCTGCCGCATTTTACGGCGGACTTGGCGATTTGTTAAGCACAGCCATAACCAGTGACTGGAACGAAACTGAAGAAATAAACATTTATATTGGGCTTGACTCTTGGCATCCTACAAAAGGAACCCGATTGACAGGCGAACGAAACCATTACAAAAGACTTATTTTTAAAGATAAGCTTTTACAGGAATTTGAAGCAAAGCCAGCAATAAAATGGGATTTCAAAAATCCTATAGGAGTTAAGGAAATTATAGCCCTGCCTCTTTCAGAAATCATCACTATTTCTCGTCATTTGAATGTAAAAAATATTACCACTTATCTTAGTCAAAATTCTCTCGAAGAGCTAAGAAATGAAAACACGCCCGAACCAAAACCTGTCGATGATAAAAACAGATCGTCTCAGCAATTTGCTATAGAAGTAACTGCTTCCAATCAAAATACAACAAGAAGCATTACTGCTAAAGGTCAGGATATTTATGCCGTTACAGCCCCGCTGGTTGTCGAAGCAATCAACAGAATACTATCAGGACGAATAAATAAAACTGGTGTAACCACAATGGGTGAAGTATTTGATGCTTCGGATTTTTTAGAATCTTTGAATTCAGATGATATTACAATCTCACCAGTTACTGAATCTGTAAACATTTAAATTGTATCTATGTATAACCCATTGGGTGAATTAAAAAATAAAAGCATTTTAACACATAGAGACATAGTTTTTTGTGTCGAAAAAAGAAAATGGAAGAAACAAGTTTCCACACATAGCTAAACTATGTGCATTTAAACTAGTGAAACGCCTTTTTTAAGTTTAGTTAAACTATGTTTCTATGTGTTGAAAATAATTTTACCCAACGAATTAAGCATATTAATACGTTACAAATAATAAAATCGTACAAAATGACTTCAGAAATTCTTTCCACAACACCAGATTCAGAAATTGTGACTACAAGAATTCTGAATTTCCCCCAAGAACTTGTTTTTAAAGCATGGAGCAATCCGGATCATCTGAAAAATTGGTGGGGACCAAAAGGTTTCACCAATACTTTTCATGAATTTGATTTTTGCGAAGGCGGAATATGGAAATTTACCATGCATGGCCCAGAAAGAGGAAATTTTGAAAACGAATGCGAATTCATAAAAATTGACAAACCGAATCTTATTGCATGGAAACGTCATTCTAAACCGCTTTTTCAAATCTTAACGACTTTTGAAACTGTTGCTGAAAATGAAACCAAAGTAGTTTTCAAAATGCTTTTTGAAACTGTTGAAGAATGCCAGAAACTAAAACCTTATGTCGTTGATAAAAACGAAGAGAATTTTGACAAGCTTGAAGTTGAGTTATCAAAAATGGCATTATAAAACATAGCAAGATTTGGATTTTTTTGCTTCCTAACAAATATGATTTTTACTTAAAAAAAATTATGGAAGCAAATTTTAAAATCAAGCCTTTAAATCATACAGAATTTTCAGGCTACTTCAAATTAACAGATCTAGAACTAGAAAAAATTGGCGCAATCAGAATGACTGTCGACAAATTCCCCGGTTTTCCTTGCAGAATAAGTCTGGAAGATGCTCAAATTGGCGAAGAAGTCATTTTATTGCCATACCAACATCATCAAACAGCCTCACCTTATCAAGCAAGCGGGCCAATTTTTATACGAAAGAAAGTCACTACGCCTACATTCGAAACGAACCAGATTCCGCTTATGTTTAATCATAGATTGCTTTCGCTACGTGGTTATGATAAAAATGGCATGATGAAAGAAGCGTCTGTCGCAGAAGGAAATACCCTGAAAGAAAGCATTATCAAAACTTTTGAAAACGAAAAAATAGATTATATCCATATTCACAATGCAAGACCTGGCTGTTATAACTGTTTAGTAGAAAGAGCGTAATTGAAAAATGTTTCTTTTCACCCCTAAATGAAGAAAAAAAAATATGCATGCATAGTAATTTTATGATATTCGTTTATTTTTTATTCGTAATTTCGGTTTTCCAATAAAATCAATATTAAAAATGGCTTCATTTGTAAAAGAAATATCTTTCCGCTGGTCAGATCTTGACCCAAATTTTCACGTTCGACATAGCGCTTATTACGATTTTGGTGCGCAACATCGTATCGAAATCCTAGAGGAACTAGGTTTAACCTTAAAAGTAATGCAGACACAAGGTTTTGGGCCAGTTTTGTTTAGAGAAGAATGTGTTTTCAGAAAAGAATTAAAACTTTCAGACAAAATTTTTATTCATACTAAAACCTCAAAAATGAAAGCCGATGCGTCACGCTGGTCTATCATTCACGAATTTAGAAGAGAAGATGATACACTTTGCGCTACCATTACAGTAGACGGAGCATGGATGGATACCAAACTTAGAAAATTGGCTTCTCCTACTCCAGAAATTGCAATTCAAGCTTTGAGTATTTTTCCAAAAAGCGATGATTTTGTTGGGCTATAAACCAGCGATGTCATAACCTTATAAAAAATCCCAAAAACAACTACTGATATTGTTTTTGGGATTTTTTTTCTCAACAAACTTTATTTTTAATTTCGTTATTCAAACTTTAATCCAAAGTTTACTCTTTCGAAAGTGGTACTGCAGGAAAAGGCAAAACGTCCAACGTTCAACGTTCCAAAAATCCCTCCAAACGAATGTCCAGAATAAAATCCTCCAGCAGAAAATCGACGAACCTGATATTTTAAAGCAATATCATTTACTCTCGAACTCAATTGCCCAAAAGCAATCACATGAGGGATAATTTCATAACTTCCAAAAACTTTGGGAACCAGTTTTTTATAATAATCAAAACTTTCATCAGTATCATAATCAATTATAGATGAGTGTAAATTTTCTAAGTTTCCACCGATATAGGTGTTTTCAGAAAAATGCCATGAGATGCTAAAACCAGTAAAAGTTCCCTCATAACCACTTCTAGAATCGACATATCCTATCCCAATTGTAGCTCTAAATTTATCGCAAATCTTACCAATATACCCCACATAGGTACGATCGATTTCAGACTTGTCAATTCCGGCACCAAAAATAATATCGTCTTCACACATCGTAAGGGCGTACTGAAAATAAGCCGAATATTGGTCTTGATTTGCCGCGACAACGCTCCGGCCTTTATCAAGGTCTATATTTGCAGAAATTAAGGTCGAATTTATAACGGCGAAATCAAACGTATTGAGTTCTTGGGCAAATGTGGGGACTGTTAGCAGGAGCAAAAGTATTGTTTTTTTCATAATACTAATATTTAAGGCTTACAACATTCTGACACTAAGTTACATACATTTTTCCTATTAATAAAAAGAAGTTCCTTAAAGTGCTACATTACTCGTTAAAATACATTATTTTCATAATCAGTATCATTTAGTCGATAAAATTTTAATGAATCATCGATTATTGACATTAAAAACAACAAAATCATTTCAAAAGTTATTTTTCTGATAACTTTAAGATTTTAAGCTTTGTTTTAAAAACGGTTCGGTTTAATTTTATAAATCATAAAAACAATTGCCTCTCAAATGAAAATCTTAAAATTATTATTCATACTAATTCCTTTCTTAAGTTTTGGACAGCAAGGAAATATAAAAGCATTAGATATTAATTTAAGTAATTACGAATATCCTTTCCCTGTTCATTTTATCGAATTGAGCAATCAGCGCCAATACTTGAAAATGAGTTATATGGATGTTATTCCAGAAAATTACAATCAGAAAAATATTGTTTTACTGCACGGAAAAAATTTCAATGGCGCTTATTGGGAAACTACAATTAAAGCACTGACGAAAGAAGGTTATCGTGTAATTGTTCCTGATCAAATTGGTTTTGGAAAATCAACAAAGCCAGATCATTTTCAATACACTTTTCAACAGCTGGCAGAAAATACCAAGAAGCTTTTAGATCACTTAGGAATTAGCAAAACCATAGTTTTAGGACATTCTATGGGCGGAATGCTGGCAACGCGCTTTGCATTAATGTATCCAGAAACGACAGAAAAACTGGTTTTAGAAAACCCGATTGGTTTAGAAGACTGGAAATTAGTCGTGCCATACAAACCTGTTGATTGGTGGTACAAATCGGAATTAAAGCAGAATTATGAAGGCATCAAGCAATACCAAATGGCAAATTATTATGACGGAAAATGGAATGCCGATTATCAAAAATGGGCTGAACTTGGCGCTGGCTGGACCACTGCCGCAGATTATGATATTGTTGCCTGGAATTCGGCTCTTTTGTACGATATGATTTTTACGCAGCCCGTTTTGTATGAATTTAAAAATATTAGATGCCCGACGTTATTGATTATCGGAACGAGAGATAAAACAGCTTTAGGAAAACCATTGGTTTCTGAAGAAGTGAGAAAAACAATGGGAAATTATGCAGAATTGGGAAAAAAAACTCAGAAAGCAATTCCAAATGCAAAATTGGTAGAAATTCCAAATACAGGACATTTGCCACATATCGAATCTTTTGATTCGTTTATAAAATCATTAATCGTATTTTTGAAATAATTTTTTTTTTGCCACGAATTTCGAGAATTGACACTAATTAATTTTCCGAAATTTTTAAATAAAAAATTCGTGTAAATTCGTGCAATTCGTGGCAAACACTAACTTAAAAACCATATAAATATGTTTACAATAGAACAAATAAAAGAAGCCCATTCAAAAGTAAAAACAGGTGCAGATTTTCCAAATTACATTCAGGATTTAATCATTTTAGGAGTAAAAGGATATGACACTTACGTTCACGATGGAAGCACTGTTTACTACGGATTAAATAATTACACAGCTGCAGCTGAAGAAAAATATCCAGAAATTAAAGTTGCTGATTTTCCGAACAAAGAACTTTTTATCGAAAATTTGGTAAAACACCAACATGGAGAAACCGATTATATGACTTTCTGTAATCACTGTGCACAAGCTGGAATTGCAAAATGGCGTGTTGATATTGTCGAAATGACTTGCACTTATTTTGATAAATCTGAACATGAAATTTTAATCGAAAAAATCCCTTTATAATTCATTAGACATAAATGACTATTTGTAACCAAAACCACCAAACCTTTTTCAAAAGAAGCATTTTAGTTTTCCTTTTAACCTTTTCGCTATTTGGCTTTTCGCAAAAGAAAAAAGAAAATCCGAAATTTAATGTAATTGCTTTTTATACCGCAAAAAATGATCAGGCGCATATCAGTTTTGTGCATGAAGCCAATAAATACTTTCCGAAATTAGCAGCAGAAAATCATTTTCAGTATGATTCTACGAGCAATTGGGACAATTTAAACGCTAAGTTTTTGGCAAAATATCAAGTTGTTTTATTTCTAGACACACGTCCTGAAAAGAAAGAACAGCGTGATGCTTTTCAAAAATACATGGAAAATGGCGGTGGCTTCATTGGATTTCATTTTTCAGCATTTGCTTTAAACAATTCGAGCTACAATCAAGATTGGAACTGGTATCACAATACTTTTTTAGGTTCTGGCGAATATGGAAGCAATACGTGGAAACCAACTTCGGCAGTTTTAAGAGTAGAAAATCAGCATCCTGTAACCAAAAATCTGCCTAAAACTTTCTCTTCTGCTCCAAATGAGTGGTACAGATGGTCCAACGATTTAACCAAAAATCCAGACATTGAAATTTTATTGGCTATTGATGAATCCAGTTTTCCGTTAGGAACTGGTCCAAAAGCTCATGAAATTTGGCACAGTGGTTATTACCCTGTAGTTTGGACCAATAAAAAATATAAAATGCTGTACGTAAATATGGGGCACAACGACATTGATTATGAAGGCGGAACAAACAAAACCTTATCGTACACTTTTGAAAACAAAACACAAAGCCAATTAATTTTAAACGCCTTGCTTTGGCTTGGCAATTCAAAGAAAAAATAAAAAATGTCTATTACTCTTTCTCCCATAATTACGGCTCAAGAATTAATTGCCAATTCTAAAATCATTTTGATTGATGCAAGAGCTGGCGCAAATACTTTTGAAAATTATCAAAAAGAACATTTAAAAGGCGCTCGTTTTGTCGATTTAAATCGTGATCTGGCTGCAATTCCAGAAAACCCAGCCAATGGCGGAAGACATCCTTTGCCATCTCCAGAAGATTTTTCTAAAGTACTATCTTCATTAGGAGTTTCACCTTCTGATCATGTTGTCGTTTACGATGATAAAAATGGCTCTAATTTCGCAGCTCGTTTCTGGTGGATGATGCGCGCGGTTAGTCATGAAAAAATTCAGGTTTTAAATGGCGGTTATCAAGCAGCAATTCAAGTAGGTTTTCCAACCAATTCTGGAATTGAAACTTTTGAAAAAACAACCTATCCTTCTCAAGAATGGAAATTGCTTTTAGCGGATATTGAAGAAGTCGAAAAAGCCCGTAAAAATGATCAAAATATTGTGATCGATGTTCGTGATAAAAACAGATATGATGGCTTGGTAGAACCGCTGGATTTAATCGCAGGACATATTCCGGGAGCTATCAATGTTCCGCTAACGGAAAATCTGGATGAAAATGGATTCTTTAAACCTGCCAATGAATTGGCTGAAAAATACAAAGCCATTTTAAAAGATAAAAAACCAGAAAATACAATCGTTCATTGCGGTTCTGGAGTTACAGCCTGCCACACGTTATTAGCGATGGATTACGCTGGACTTCCAATTCCAAAATTATATGCTGGCTCTTGGAGCGAATGGTCAAGAAACGACCGCGAAATGGCAACTCGCCAAACTGAATAATTTTTAGCCATCGGTTTAATAGACTAAGAGGATTAAAAAAATGTGTTGCCACGAATTACACGAATTTTCACTAATTATAAAAGATAAAAAATTCGTGCGAATTCGTGTAATTCGTGGCTAAAAAAGATCACTTTAATCTGTGAATCCCGATAGCCATCGGGAGTGGCAAAAAAAAATAATACAAATAAAAATTACAATGCAACACTGGGATATACTTTTATCAAATCAGGTAAATAAAAAGAAATTAATAGACAATATATTAAATGGCGAAGCTACTGGAGAATTAGCCATTTTTAACAATCAAAAAGGAATACTGTTTTCTGATATTGCTATCGAAAAATTCATCGAAAAAGAATTTCAATATGACAGCGTAGAAGCTTCGCCAGATTCGCATAGACAGCTTCGAACTTTTTCTTCTGGCGAACGTAAAAAAGAATTTTTAAAATACTGCATCAATCAAAGACCAGATTACATAATTTTCGACAATCCTTTTGATCATTTGGATCAGGCCTCACGAGTAGTTTTAGCCGATTCCTTAAAAGATCTGACGAATGATATTGCCATTATTCAACTTTTAAATCGTACCGTCGATGTGCTTGAATTTGTGCCAAATAAAGCTCAAATTAAAGATAATACATTCGAACTGCATCCATTTAAAAAAACCGAAAATCATTTCAAAACATTAAATACAACTGCAATTCCAAAAGCAACAGAAACTCATACTTTTCCCGAAAACGAATTAATCAGACTTGAAAATGTTTCGGTGAGTTATGATGAAAGAAAGATTCTCAACAACATTTCTTGGGCAATCAAACAAGGCGAATTCTGGCAGTTAGTAGGTCCAAATGGTTCTGGAAAAAGTACTATTTTATCTTTGATTACAGGAGACAATCCAAAAGGCTTTGGACAGAATTTATTCTTATTTGGAAGAAAAAAAGGAACAGGAGAAAGCGTTTGGGACATAAAAAAACAAATCGGGATTTACGCTACTTCGATGATGGATTTGTTTCAAAAAGGACATACACTGGAACAAATGATTCTTTCTGGTTTCTTTGACCAAATAGGATTGTATACAGAACCTACAACACATCAAAAGAATATCGTGACGCAATGGCTTGAAGTGATCGAAATGTCTCATTTACGCAAAAAACGTTTTATAGATCTTTCTATTGGTCAGCAGCGCGTCGCATTAATTGTTCGTGCCGTCTTAAAACATCCGCCATTATTGATTTTAGATGAACCTGTAGAAGGTTTAGACGACGAAAATGTAGATTTGGTAATTCAGCTTATCAATACCATAAAACAAGAAACTAACGTTTCTATATTGTATGTTTCGCATCGAATCGAACAAGGCCTTGCCCCTACTTCTGTCTTTGAACTTTTACCAACTGAAACAGGTTCAATCGGAAAAATAAAATACCATTCAGAATTAAATTAAATGAAAATAAAATTTGCCCTATTTCTCCTTTTACAATTCATCTTGATTTCGTGTTCCAACACCATTTCAACAGTAAAAAAAGAATATACTTTAAAAAAATCAAAAGAGCTAAAATCAGATTGGACAATCGATTCTAAAGAATGGATTCTAAAAAATGACACACTTACAGGAAACGGCTCTCTTTCGCCATGGGGAGTTTTGGTTTCAAAAAAACAGCTTCCAGAAAACTATGAAATTGATTTTAAAGTAAACATGACCAATGCATCTTTATTCGAAATCATGCTCAATTTGGATAAAGGAAAATACATTAGAACATACTTATATCAAATTGACCAAAACATTGTAATTGGTGACGGAGTTTATGATAAAAATGATGATTCGTATGGCAAACGAGGCGGAAAAACGTTGTTTAGAAAACCAATGCAATTAGAAAACAACAAATGGTATGCTGTAAAAATTAAAGTTTTCAATAATCAACTATTCTTTTCTGTTGACGATAAAACAACTTTAGAATGTTCTCTTGAAAAAAGCAATCTAAACCAAAAAGGGAAATTAGGTTTCATAACCAACGGAGAAGTCAAAATAACGGATTTAACAATTAAATCTCTACAATAATTTAATTAGCGTAGAGGCGCACTGCAGTGCGTCTCCGCAACGAATATCCACAATACGTTAGACGCACTGCAGTGCGTCTCTACAGAATATTGGAACGATAAAAAAATGCGATAAAACAAAAAAAGCTCCTTTAGGGAGCTTTTTTATTATTATAAAAATTATCTAATTATCTAATTGACAAATTATCTAATTAACTTTCATCCTCAACATTATGCGACTTCACATAATTACGCCATTTCTCAATACAATCCTGAAAATCCTGAGGTAATTCTGTATCAAAACGCATTAATTCTCCCGTATTTGGGTGAACAAATCCAAGCGTTTTAGCATGTAACGCCTGACGTGGTAAAGCTTTAAAGCAATTCTCGATAAACTGCTTGTATTTGGTAAAAGTTGTTCCTTTCAAAATCAAATGACCACCATAACGCTCATCGTTAAATAATGGATGACCAATATGCTTCATATGCGCACGAATCTGGTGTGTTCTTCCTGTTTCCAATTTACAAGAAATAAGAGTTACATAACCAAAACGCTCCAAAACTTTATAATGCGTAATAGCAGGTTTTCCAATTTCTGGATCATCAAAAACTGCCATTTGCATTCTGTCTTTCAAATGTCTCGCTAAGTTTCCTTCAATTGTACCGCTGTCAGCCACAACATTTCCCCAAACTAGAGCAATATACTCGCGTTCGGTAGTTTTAGCTTCAAACTGCTTCGCTAAATGCGTCATAGCAGCTTCCGTTTTGGCTACAACCAAAAGACCAGAAGTATCTTTATCAATTCTATGAACCAAACCTGGGCGCTCGCTGCTATTCATTGGCAGATTTTCAAAATGAAATGCCAAAGCGTTGACCAAAGTTCCAGTATAATTTCCGTGACCTGGGTGTACAACCAATCCCGGTGGTTTATTGATAAGCAATAACGCATCATCTTCATAAACAATATCCAACGGAATATCTTCTGGATCTACCCTATTTTCAAATGGAGGATGCGACAACATAACCGTTATCACATCAAAAGGTTTTACTTTGTAATTTGATTTTACAGGAATATCATTTACAAAAATGTTTCCGTTTGTTGCCGCGTTCTGAATTTTATTTCGTGTGGCATTCGGAATCAAATACATTAAATATTTGTCAATACGTAAAAACGCTTGACCTTTTGGGACTTCAAATCTGTAGTGCTCAAATAATTCGTCTTCCAGATCTAAATTTTCTTCAATATTATTGTTCATCATTTGGGGTTTCTGTAGGCACCGCAGTACTATCTGTTGCCTGACTTTCATCTACATAACTTGCTTTTCCGTCTCCTAAAACCAAATCGATTTTAGACGCTTTCAAAACGCGGTCTCCCACCTTTAAGTTTCTTCCTTTTAAACGCATTTCCAAAACCATATCTTTTCCAAGATTCGGAATATACGTAATCGTACCTGGCTCAAGACCTAACGCTTTCAACGTTGGCACAGCTTCACGATATGTTTTTTCGATTAAATCTGGAATTTTCACAGAAGAAAAACCAGAAGCATTAATCTTAATATAAATTTTTCTACCCACTTTTACCATTGTCCCAGGCAACGGATCTTGCTCTACAACACTATATTTAGGATATTCACTTCTGTAATCAACACTATCCAATAGAACGTAATCCAAATCCAATTCGTCTAATTTGTTTTCCACTTGTTCCTCAGTCAATTTAGACAAATTCGGCACTGCAATTTCGTGTCCGTGATCTGTCGTAAAAGTTAACCAATGCATAAATAAATAACCAATAACCGCAATAATAGCTGCGGCCGCAAGCAATTGCAAGAAAAAAACTCGGCTTGTTAAATACTGACGTAAACTCATAAATTTATTTTTAATAGCGACAAAGATAAAGTATTTCGTTTCAAAAAAAATGATAATTTTGTTTAAAACAAGAAAGTGCCGTGATTGTCATCCTGAGCAAAGGCGAAGGATAATTTTCATGAGCTATTTCCTGCTATCCGCTGTATCTTTTGTGCCGAACCCCGGCACAAAAGGATGCCGCTTCTATCAGGGCTAGGGCACTCGGTTTCATAAGAACGTTATTTATTAAAAAAACATATATTAAATAAAGTTTCAAAACAGATTTAAACGATTTACGGCAAAACCTGAAACTTGAAACAAATTAAAAACTGAAACAAAAACATGAAAAACATTGCCATCATCATGGGCGGCTATTCCAGCGAATACAAAATATCATTAATCAGCGGGAATGTCGTGTATCAATATCTTGACAAAACAAAATACAACGGATTCCGTATTCACATTTTCAAAGAAAAATGGGTGTATGTAGACGAAAATGAAGCCGAATTTCCAATTGATAGAAATGATTTTTCTGTAACAGTAAACGGTGAGAAAATTACGTTTGACTGTGTTTTCAACGCCATCCACGGAACTCCGGGCGAGGACGGATTAATGCAAGCGTATTTCGAATTGATCGGAATGCCACAATCTTCTTGCGATTATTACCAATCGGCATTAACATTCAATAAAAGGGATTTATTATCTGTTTTAAAACCATACGGAATCAAAACAGCCATTTCTTATTATTTGAACAAAGGAGACGAAATCAACACGGCTGAAATAGTTAAGAAAGTAGGATTGCCATGTTTCGTAAAACCAAACAAAGCGGGTTCTAGTTTCGGAATCTCAAAAGTAAAAACTGAAGCTGAATTGCCAATTGCAATTGAAGTGGCGTATAAAGAAGATAACGAAATCATCATTGAAAGCTTCCTTGACGGAACTGAAGTTTCTGTGGGAGTTATCAACTACAAAGGCGAAATTATCGTTTTACCAATCACAGAAATTGTATCAGACAATGATTTCTTTGATTACGAAGCCAAATACGAAGGGAAATCACAAGAAATTACACCTGCCAGAATTTCTGATGAACTGACTAAAAAAGTCTCAGAAACTGCAAAACGTGCTTACGAAGTTTTAAAAATGAGAGGTTTCTCAAGAAGCGAATTCATCATTGTAAACGGAGAACCACACATGCTTGAGATGAATACCATTCCAGGTTTAACAACAGAAAGTTTAATTCCGCAACAAGCAAAAGCAGCTGGAATTTCATTGGAAGATTTATTCACAAATGCAATTGAATTAGCTTTAAAATAGATACTAAGATACTGAGGTGCTAAGATTCTAAGTTTTAGCACCTTATTTTTTTTTAAATAATTTAATTTTTACCTCTCTGAACCTTAACAAAATATGCTTTTTCTAGTAGGAACTCGGGATTCAAATGTAAAAAACGGGGTAATTTTAAATGAAAAATGTCCCAAATGCGAGATTGAAAACACATTGCATTTTAGTATATACAAAAAGTATACTCATATTACTATGATTCCTCTTTTTCCGGTCGGGAAATATGCAAACATACAATGTGGTAACTGTCAAACTTTATTTGATTACGATGATTTATCTTCCAGCGCACAAGAAAAATTACAGAATGAAAAATTAGAAAATTCAATTTGGATGTTTTCGGGAAGCATTATAATGCTTTTAGTTATTATTTATGGCATAAACGTTTATATTAACAACAATAAGAAAACTGCAGATTTAATAAAAAAACCAGAAGTTGGAGATGTATATAATTTAAAATTTTCTAATGGTTATTATTCAACCATGAAAATAGATAAAATAACAACCGACAGCATTTTTACAACACATAATGATTTTGATGCTTATCTACCTTATGAAGTAGATGATTTAGATAAAAAAGAAAACTATTCAGTTCGAAAAGTATCTTATTCAAAAAAAGCAATCATTGAACTTTATGAAAATAATGAAATAATAAAAATCAGACGAGCTAAATCCCCATTGGAAGCTGAAGAATTTGAATACAAAATTCCAGTAACAAAATAAAAACTTAGTATCTTAGAATCTTAGCAACTTAGAACCTTAAAAAAAATGCGAAAAGCCATATTCCCAGGATCGTTTGACCCAATTACATTAGGACACGAAGACATCATTAAAAGAGCCATTCCTTTATTTGACGAAATTGTAATCGCCATTGGTGTCAATGCCGAAAAAAAATACATGTTTTCATTAGAAGAAAGAAAACGTTTCATTGAAGAAACCTTCAAAGATGAGCCAAAAGTTTCAGTCATCACTTATGAAGGTCTAACAATTGATTTGGCTAAAAAACTAAAAGCCAATTTCATTCTAAGAGGTCTTCGCAACCCAGCCGATTTCGAATTCGAAAAAGCCATTGCACATACCAACAGAAAACTGTCTAAAATAGAAACCGTTTTCTTGCTAACAGCAGCAAGTACCTCATTTATCAGTTCAAGCATTGTGCGTGATGTATTGCGTCATGGTGGTGAATATGAGATGCTAGTTCCAGATGCGGTTAGAGTAAAAAATCAAAAATAATCCCATTAATTTATGACACTAACCAAAATAATTACCTCCTTTTTACTATTAATATTTTGTAACATTACTTTTGGTCAAAAATATTTTGGTCAAATAGTAACGGCAAAAAATGACACTTTAAGTGTTGAAATAAAACTCGATGCTTCATCTTTCAATGTTAATCGATTAATTTATTTACAAGATAAAATTACCGTTATCGAAAATGGGGTTACTAAAACTTATTTGCCAAAAGATCTAAAAAGCTTTAAAATTAGATTAGAAAAAGAAATAGTTCCTTTTGAAAGTGTTGACGAAACAACTTTTGCTCAAATTTTATATTCTAACAAAGTAAAGCTTTATAAAGTTTTAAATAAAATATCGCATAGCCATATAATAAGAATATATATCATTAAAAAAGCAGATAAAAATTATGCAAAAATGCCCGCAATGGGTTTAGGTCGATTAATTACCAAAAATGACATGCTCCCTGCAGTTGAAGATTGTAAAACTTCCTATGATAAAATTAATAATGACGAAATTAAAATAAAAAACGAAGAGGTATTAATAGAATTCATTAAAGATTACGAAGCTAATTGTTTTTCAAAATAAAACAATAAAACAACAAATTTGCCAGCGAAGCAAATTATAAGTAATTTCGCATTTTTAAAACAAACAACAAACAATGAGTATCGAGAGAGAATTAAGCAAACGAAGCGGGTCAAAATGTGAACTTTGCGGTAATGAAGAGAATTTAAAAGTTTATCAGGTTCTTCCAACTAGAAAAGGCGGAATTGACGAAGCTGTATTAGCCTGTAACACGTGTATTGACCAAATTGAAAATCCAGATAATGTAGATTTAAATCACTGGAGATGTCTTAACGACAGCATGTGGAACGAAAATATTCCTGTACAAGTTGTGGCTTGGAGAATGTTAAGCCGTATGCGCGCTGCAGGATGGCCACAAGAATTATTAGATATGATGTATCTAGATGAAGATACTCTAGAATGGGCAAAAGCAACAGGAGAAGGCGAAGATGATGAAAATAAATTAGTTCACCGCGACAGTAACGGCGTAGTACTACAACACGGAGATTCTGTAGTTTTAATCAAAGATCTTAAAGTAAAAGGTTCTAGTATGGTTGCCAAACAAGGAACTGCTGTGAGAAACATTCGTTTAGATCATGAAAACGCTGAATACATTGAAGGAAAAGTAGACGGACAGCAGATTGTGATTATTACACAGTACGTGAAGAAGATTTAATTTTTTAAGTTGCTAAGGTTCTGAGATGCTAAGATTCTAAGTTTTTTTTAGAATACCAACAATTTAACCGCAAAGCACACAATGATTTACGCAAAGTTCGCAAAGTTTTATTCACAAAGCTTTGCGAACTTTGCGCTTTTAAAAACCCTTTAAGTATAGAAAATTAGCTCCCGATAACTATCGGGATTACAGTAAAATTAAAGACAAAGTAAACAAACCTGAAACTTGAAACTAAAAAACTAAAAAACTAAAAAAAAGCCCGCTCATAAAACTGAACGGGCTTTTTTTTATTATTCTAACAATAAACTATTTCTGGAATAATTTACTGATTTGGTCTTTTACGAATGGCTCAGAAACATTGTTTGTATCTGCGTCTCTTTCTTTGCTAGAAACCATAAATTGTACAGTTGCTTTGTCTGGAACTACGTTTCCTGTGTAGTGCAACCAAATGTAGTTATTTGGCAATTCTAATTTGATATCGTACAAAGGCGTTGCTGTAAATCCTCCAACAATAATGTTATAAAGGTTGTTATAGGCATTATCGATGTTTTTGAATGAAAATTTTCTTAAGTTAGAAGAATCCTCATCGCTTTGGATAATAGTATAATATACCGTGTACTCATCTCCAATTTTTTGGATGTAATTGTTATTCACTTTTCCTAATTTCTCAACAGGAACTGTCTCTAGAACTTTAACTTGTCCAAATGATACAAAGCTAACGAACAGAATGGCAAGGGTAATAATGTTTTTCATACTGAATTTGGGGTTTACAATTTTACTGTAGCAAAAAAACATAGAATTATTGAAAAAACACCTATCAAATCATTATTTTTTTAACATAAAATTGTAAAACTTAGCCACACAATTATAAACTATTGAAATACAATAAAATAAATATTAAAAAACTCAAATTCTAAATTCCAAAATCCAAATCTTAACCTACATATCTACATCTTGCTTCTTACATCTTTCCTCTAATAATCAGAAATCAGTACTTCCCTTTCTTCTCGTCTTCTTCTTTCTTGATGACATTACGAGCAACTTCGATTTTAAACTTCTTGCCTTTCATTTTTTCATCTTTAATATTTTTCAAAAGATCTTTTACTTTATTGTATTTTACAGCTGCAAACGAAACGAAATCTTTCACTTCAATCAGACCCAAATCGTCTTTTTCCAGTTTTCCTTTTTGAGAAAAGAATCCAACAATATCAAATTTGTTCAGTTTTGTTTTCTTTCCGCCACTAATGTAAATAGTCTGAAATTTAGGCGGACTTGGAAGTGAAACTTTCCCTTCCACATCAAAAACCTCCATTTCGTAATCAATGTAATCCAATTGCTTTTCACTTTCGTGAATGATAACATACGCCGTTCCCGTTGCCTGCATACGTGCTGTACGACCATTACGATGCGTAAACTCGTCTTCTTTTAACGGAAGATGATAATGAATAACATGTTTCATTTCTGGAATATCCAAACCTCTAGCAGCCAAATCGGTTGTAACCAAATACGTCACACTTCCGTTTCTAAACTGAATTAAAGCCCTCTCACGCTCATCCTGATCCATTCCACCATGATAATACACCGAATAGATTCCTTTTTCGTTTAAAGTATCGCTGATACGTTCTGCAGCATCTCTGTGATTACAGAAAATAATAGCCGATTCTGATTTCAAAGAACAAATCAAGTTGAATAAACTCTGCAGTTTATCTTTTGCTGGCGAAATCACCATTTTCATAGAAAGATTCGTCTTTTCTTCTTCCTCAGGAATAAAATCTAAAACAGTCGGATTTACAACTCTCGTGTATTTCGGAATCTCAATATCTGAAGTTGCTGAAACCAAAACCCTTTTATTGACTTTTGGCAATCTACCAATGATAAAAGACATTTGTTCGTGAAACCCTAATTGAAGCGATTTATCAAATTCATCCAAAATCAAAGTCTGGATTTTATCGGTTCTAAAAGATTCTCTGTCAATATGATCGGCAATTCTTCCAGGCGTTCCAATTAAGACTGCTGGCGGATTGCTTAAGTTTTTCATTTCGGTTTCAATCGAGTGTCCGCCGTAACAAATGTTTACTTTGTACTGCGTTCCCATTTTCTTCCAAACCTGTTCGATCTGAAGTCCCAATTCGCGTGACGGAACCAAAATCAAACATTGAACCGATAAAATTTCTGGCTGCAATAATTCTAAAATTGGAAGCAAAAACGCTAATGTTTTTCCAGACCCTGTTGGAGAAAGCAATAAAACGTTGTTATCGTTCAGAATAACATCATGAGCAGTTTCCTGCATCTCGTTGAGGTTCTGAATCCCTAAATTCGAAAGTATATCGTTGGAATGGTGTTTTTTCATGCTGCAAAAGTAGACAAAAATAGTGGGCAGTTTACAGTTTTTAGTGTTCAGTTTACAGTCGCAGTCACAGTTTTCAGTCGCGAGAAAATGTTTTTTGCCACAAATTGCACAAATTTCCACTAATTAATTCGTGCTAATTCGTGAAATTCGTGGCTAACTTTTAAATCTAAATTTCTCTATATTTGATTCCTATTAAAACCAAAACCATGAAACTTTTTACATTTCTCTTTTCACTTTTCGCCATAACCCTTTTTGCACAAAACAATAAAAAATACGATACGTTTTTTGAGAAAGGAAACGGCAACCAATCGGCTTCTTATCAGGAAACTATCGCTTATTGGAAGATGCTTGCGGCCGATTTTCCAACCATCCAAATGAAAGAAATGGGATTGACTGATTCTGGTGAACCTCTGCACATGATTACTTTTAATCCCGATAAGGAATTTGATTTTGATAAAATCCAGAAAACCAAAGCTGTTCTGTTTGTAAATAACGGAATCCATGCGGGAGAACCTGACGGAATCGATGCCACAATGCAATTCTACAGAGATTTGGCAACAGGAAAAATGAAAGCGCCTAAAAACACCGTTTTGGTTACCATTCCAGTTTATAACATTGGCGGAGCTTTGAATAGAAATTCAACAACGCGCGCCAACCAAGACGGACCAGAAATTTATGGTTTTAGAGGAAATGCCAGAAATTACGATTTGAATCGTGATTTAATGAAATCGGATACCAGAAATACGAAGAGTTTTGTAGAAATTTTCCAGAAAATAAACGCCGATGTTTTTATCGATAATCACGTAAGCAACGGCTCTGATTATCAATATAAATTGACGTACATCATGACACAGCACAACAAACTGGGAACAGTTTTGGGCGATTTTATGAATAACGAAATGATGCCGGCTTTGGTAAAAGATCTTCAAAAAAAGAAAATTGAAACTACACCTTATGTTGATTCTTTTAAAGATACGCCAGATAAAGGTTTCGGACAATTTGTAGATAGTCCGCGATATACAACGGGTTATACTTCTTTGTTTAATACAATTGGTTTTGTGGTCGAAACGCACATGCTGAAAAAATATGCAGAACGCGTAAAAATGACGTACGAATACATGAAATCAACTTTGGATTTTACCGATGCAAACTATCAGAAAATAAAAGATTTAAGAGTAAAAAACTTAGAGCAATATCAGCCTAAAAAACCATACACTTTAAAATGGGAATTGGATAGCACAAAAGCGACTACTTTTTCGTTTTTAGGTTATGAAGCGGGTTACAAAAAAAGTGACGCTACAACAGGAAATCGTTTGTATTACGACCGAAGCAAACCGTATAAAAAAGATGTTCCGTACATCAAAGAATTTAAATCGGTTAAAGAAGTGGTGATACCGACGGCTTATATTATTCCTAGAGGATATTGGAATATTATTGATCTTTTGAAAAACAACAATATCTCGTTTAAACAAATTAAAAACGATACGATTATTGAAGTCGAAAGCTACAGAATTGCCGATTTTAAAACCGCTCCGTCTGCTTACGAGGGACATTATTTACACCGAAATACAACGGTAACTTCTAAAATGGTTAAAATGGCTTTCGCCAAAGGAGATTACATCGTACCAACCAACCAAAAAGGCGTAAAATATATTCTAGAAGCTTTTGAACCGGAAGGTGTTGATTCGTTTTTTAACTGGAATTTCTTCGACCCAATTTTACAGCAAAAAGAACATTACTCAGAATATATTTTTGAAGATACTGCGGCACAGCTTTTAAAAGAAAACCCGTCACTAAAAGCAGAATTAGAAGCTAAAAAACAAAACGATCGAGAATTTGCTAGAAGCGCCGAAGCACAATTGGATTGGATTTACAAGCATTCGGTTTATTACGAAAAGGCGCATATGCAGTATCCTGTTTATCGTGTTTTGTAGTTTTTTTTTAGTTATGTTTTTTTAACGCAAAGTACGCTAAGATTTTTTTATTTTGAGTGGGTTTTGTTTACGATAAGAACGCAAAGCTAGAAGTGTAGAACTTTGTCAAAATTCTTGCTCAAAGTTTTGTTGCACAACGTGTGTCATTTCGAGGAACGAGAAATCACACTCGTAGCTCGACAAAGATTGTCAATATTCTGTATGGAATTACTAGTGTGATTTCTCGTTCCTCGAAATGACAAAATATTCTGTAATTTTAAAAAAATTGAAAATGCCATACAAACTTTTTCTCGACGATATTAGAGATGTAAACATCGTTTACAAAAATCTAACTAATGATGATTTTGTTATAGTTAGAAATTTTGAGGATTTTAAAGCAGTAATTTTAGAAAGAGGACTTCCGGAATTAATTAGTTTTGACAATGATTTAGGTCTTGATGAAAATGATCAAGTTGCTGAAGATGGTTACGCTTGCGCCAAATGGCTGGTTTATGAATCTGGAATTGATTTGCAAAATTTAAAGTTTAATGTGCATTCTGCGAACCCTGTTGCTAGCCAGCAAATTCAAGGACTATTAGATAATTACATTAAACATTTGAAATCACAATAATTCAGATTTACAATCTTTTCATGTAACGAAAGCAAACATAAAAAGCGAGGATGTTTTACTGTTAAGGAACGGATTACAAATCCGCTCTATTGGATTTATGGTAATTTTGGTTCAACACCTACATCAAAAAAAACATAATCTTTATCTTTCTCGTGCGATATTTCAAAACCCTTTTCCTCATTCCCCATTGTTGGATTGACGTGTGAAATATTATAACCTTTACTGAACAGAGAATTCGCAATTTCAAGTGCGTATTTTCTTGCCTCTTCATTTCCTTGAGTTACACCAACAATTATTTTATAATTCTTAGGTAGATTGTTAGATATTAAATATTTATCTATTTTATTCATTAATTTCAACTGCGATTCATTATCAAATTTTCTTTGCACAGCATTATTAAATGTTACATCTCCAATGTTTTGTGTACCGTAATTTGGTGCATTATTTACATTTTTAGCAGCGATAGTCGTTACTGTTTTTTCATTTTGTTTAGTATTTACTGGTACTGAAATCTTTTCAATTTCAGGAACTTTTATGAACTGTGTATCAATTTTGATTTTGACAATTGTATCACTTACTTTTTTTTCTTCCTTTCCAACTTCAACATTACCAATTTTTAATGGAACTTTAGAAATAGCAAGAAAAATTATTGCGCAAAGAAGTAAAATAAAAATTAGCAATGTATATTTTGGATGTTCAGCAATTAGGTCGTAAATATTCCTGCCGTTTTTATTTCCATCATTATCAGCCATTCTTTTACAAAGTATTATAATTGGTTACTATAAACAAAATTACGATAATTTTATTAAAATGCATAAATTATAGATTTTGTTCCCCACGCTAGCGCGAGCGTCCCGCTCGTGAACGCAATCTAAGTCAAAACTAAAAAGGCACAAGCAAGACGCTCGCACCAGCTACAATAAACCAAATTAAAAAGCCTAATAAAAAACAATTTTTATTAGGCTTTCCTATATTCTAGAAAGAACAAAAAAACTTATTTATCCTTCAATATTTTTTCTAAATACTCCACTTTATCTTTTTCAGCTTGAACCAAACGTTCGTAAAGCTTTTTATTTTCTTCGTAAGCTTCAATCAATTTATCTAAAGGATTAAAAGTGCAATTATTATTAGTTCCGAAATTAGTCCCGTTACTATTATCATAGAAATTATTGAAATAATTAATTGCTGCTTCTTCTGAAAAGTTTTTTAGCGCTTCAACATTTACTCCCAAAGCTTTAGCAATCTGTTTTAGCTTTTCATCATCTATCGTTTCACTATTTTCTAAAGCAGATATAGCTTGTTGGTTTGTTCCTAAAGCTTGAGCCAAAGCTTCTTGTTTCATGTCACGAAGTTCACGAATACGGCTTATTTTTCTTCCTATGTGGCTTGGTTTTGCAAATGTGCTCATAATTGTAATGTATTGCTTATTGAACAAAAGTACGATTTTTGAGACATGAAATTAAATAAGTTTTAAGTTTCTGAGATTCTAAGCTGTTAAGTGGAACTTTGTCAAGGTTTAAAATTTTTGCAAAGTTGAATTAGATTTCAAAAAAAGTCTTATTTTGGTATCTAAACTTAATTTTAAAACGTAGAAACACAAAACTTTAGAAATTATGGATGTAAGCATAAAAGATTACGATTATACGTTGATGGCTTGGCAATTTTTTTGTTTCCTTTTTGCGATAGGAATATTTTACTTGATGTACAAAATTTATAAAAAAGTTAAATAAATTATATCAAATAACCCTATGATTTATAGGGGTGTTTTATTTAAGTTGAACTAAATAAACTAAAAAACCGAATACTAATCCTACTTTTAATTTGTATTTTCGTTTTACTTAACTTCTAACTTTTATTTTATGTCATTTCAAGGATACCTAAAAACGATTAAAGAAAAAACAGGAAATGGTCCAGCTGAGTTTAGAACTTTAGCTGAACAAAAAGAATTTACCGCAAACGGAGATTTAAAACCAGAAGTAAAAGCTGGAGATATTGTCAACTGGCTTAAAAATGATTTTAGTTTAGGGCAAGGACATGCAATGGCAATTTACGCACTGCTTAAAGGCATTAAAAACGAGGACAGCGAATAAAACTTAAGTAAAAAATCAAGAATTTTAATTTTATAATTATACAAGCCACAAAGAAATGGGACTATTCGATAATCTTTTTAAAAAGAAAGAAGAAAAAACAGAATCAACTACTAATCAGCAAAATGTTGCTAAACATTTTACCTCTGAAAATGATTTTTTAGAGAAATATGGAGCTTCAGCTTTAGAAAAACAAAGAAATCTCTATGCCGTAACAGGCGGACTTTCTTGGAATGTTAATATGGATGCTGAAGAAATTACTTTTGGTGATGATCTTACTTTTCCAATGCAGGTTTTGGGTTCATTTTCGCATTCTTCAGAAACTTGGCTTTGGCTTTGGGACAACAAAGCGGGCGGTTACGCCGAATCTGTTATGCAACAAGCGCTTTCATTAAAGAAATATGGAGAAGAAAATAATATTGATTTATTGAGCGTTGGAAAATTTGACGCTGTTCCAAATGATTTACACCTTATTGGAATGGTTGCTACTACAATGTTTAATTTGAGCGGTTATTATCTTGGAAATTACGGTCAGGGAACAATGGTTGTCACCCTTAAAGATGATTCAATTGACAATACTGAAAGCGAGGAATTCTCTAGAATTTTGACAGTTTTCCCAGAATTGATTTCGACTTTTGAAATTCAAAACCACAAAAATGCTTTTACGAATTATCTTTCTCAAAAAGGTTTTGAATTGAGTTCAAACGGAAATGAAGTCAAAGCAGAAAAAGATGGAAAAATAATTAATGCTACTTTTAATGAGAATAATCTTTTGGTAGATTTAAATGGTAATTCTTAATAATCGATTATGAAAATTTTAAATCTTATCCTTCTCGTTTTACTATTGAGTTTTTCAAACAATAAATTATTTGCACAAAAGGAAAATAAAGAACAGGCAATAAAAGCAGTTCAATTTGAAACAGATAAAATTATTTTAAATAATAAGCTCGCTTACAATTATAAAAAAGATGAAAATAATTTTTCTATTCTAGATCTCCAAAATAAAGAAATAATTTCAGGACAAATTACTTCGTTAGGAGATGGAAAATTTTCGAGTGTAATTACATTTACTGCTTCTGGTAAACAATTTTCGAATGAAAAAATTATTGGAAGAAATAATCTAATCTTTGCTTTAGCTGAATATAATGTCATTAACGAGGATTTCACAATTGATGAAGAAAGACTTTCTAGTTTTATTCTAAAATACAATCAATTGAAATAAATGATAAAGTGCTCTCCTGCGTGAGGGATAGAAGCAGGCTACCGAAGTAGCGCGGATAGCCCGACAGCAATAAAAAAAAGACCCAATGAACGCAAAGCTGATTGGGTCTTTTCTTTTATTGGTGGCACGTCCCAAATATTAAATTTTAAATTTTTAAATTCCAAATTCCAAATTCTAATTTAGAAACTTTAAATATCTTTTATTTTGGAATCTGGACCCGAGCGATAAGCAATGGGCGCAGCTATTTTTTCTATTGGTTTCTTTTCTTCTTCAAACAACAATTTGATGTTTTCGTAAGAATTTTTAAGTGCTTCTTTGATTTGTTCAGGGTTTAACCACGCTACTTTTTCGATTCCTTCTTCTAATTGTCCCTGTGGTGTTCCTTCAAAATCGGAAAACATTTCGAACCAATGCGTGATTTTAAGTTTGTATTTTCCGTTGCGTTTAAAGATATGATAGGTTTTTTGAAGTTTATTCGTAATACGAAGCTGGTTTACTCCTGTCTCCTCCTCTACCTCACGCATAGCCGTCGCTTCGATGTCTTCCCCTTTCTCGATTCCGCCTTTTGGCAAATCCCATTTTCCGTTTCTAAAGATAAACAAGACTTCGCCTTTCTTATTGTAGACAAAGCCTCCGCCCGCTTTATTTACCGGAATCTTGGCTTTTAGGGTTTTCATCATCTCACTTTCGTCGGGATGATATAGAATGGCTTTTTGAATTTTATTTTGAAAAATTTTTATAATAAGCTGTTCGATATCAATACTCTCCAACAAGAACAATTGGAAATCTGTTTCTTTCGAGATTTCATTTGTCAAAAAAAGTGGTTTGTCGTTTACAAAAACTTTATACATTTGTATTATGATTTTTAATAAAGATACTGCCGAAAAAACAGCCGAATTGCTTTTGCAAATAAATGCAATTAAATTGAATCCCGAAAATCCTTTTACATGGGCTTCTGGTTGGAAATCTCCTATTTACTGTGATAATAGGTTAATTCTTTCATTTCCGAGCATCAGAAACTATGTTCGTGATGAATTTGCCAAAAACATTGAAAAACAATTTGGAAAACCTGATGTGATTGCTGGTGTTGCTACTGGAGCCATTGGAGTTGGAATTTTGGTTGCCGAAAGTTTAGGACTTCCGTTCGTATACGTGCGTCCAGAACCTAAAAAACACGGTAGACAAAACCAAGTGGAAGGTTTTTTACAAAAAGGACAAAATGTTGTCGTTGTTGAAGACTTAATCAGTACTGGAAAAAGCAGTTTGCTGGCTGTTGAAGCTTTAAGAAACGAAGGTGCTAATGTTAAAGGTATGGCAGCTGTCTTTACTTATGGTTTTGGTGTTGCCGAAGAAAACTTCAAAGAAGCCAATGTTGATTTATTTACATTGAGCAACTACGAGAATCTATTAGATTTAGCAGTTCAGAAACAATACATCACCGAAGATCAGCAATCTACTCTTCAAGAATGGAGCGTAAGCCCATCTACTTGGGGACAGGAGTAAGATTTTAGATTTTAGATTTTAGATTTCTGTTCCATACGATCAAGATTTTTGGAATTTGGAATTTAAAAATTGGAATTTATTTTTAAACAAATAAATAATAAACAAAATATTATATGAACTTAGAAAGTCCAAAAGTTACAGTTCAGAAATCAGCACAAGATTTATTTGATCAACTGACTGACGTAAAGAATTTCGAAAAATTAATGCCAGACAATATCGCTAAATTTGAAGTGACTGGCGAAGACGCTTTTATTTTTGGATTGAAAGGAATGCCAGAAATCAAATTAAAAATGAAAGATAAAGTAGCTCCAAACAAAATCGTTTTGGGTGCTGCAAGTGATAAACTTCCGTTTACACTAACTTCAAACATTGACACTGTTTCTGATTCAGAAAGTGCTGTTCAATTGTTCTTTGAAGGTGAATTCAACGCTATGATGGCAATGATGGTTAAAGGTCCAATTAGTAAGTTTATTGAAACTTTAGCAAACAATATGAATAAACTTTAATAATGGTAAATTATTAATTGTGAATTATAAATTAAAATGCCCGATTTTTGTCGGGTATTTTTTTTATGCTCTCGCAAAGTCGCAGAGACGCAAAGTTTTTATTTCATCAATTGTTAGACGCACTGCAGTGCGTCTCTACAGAAAAACCTTTGTCACTCTGAACCTCTGTACCTTTGAACCTCTCAATAAAGCATCTTAACTTCTTTGATTTCAAATTCTACCACAGAATCATCTTCTAATAAAACCTGCAGTTTACCAATCGGAGAAACGCCTTGAATGATTCCCATGAAATCTTGGTCATTATTATCTCTGAATGCTGTTGGAACTCCTTTTTTAAACAAAAAATTAAAGTAATCGTCCCAAAAAATCTTTGCTGAGGTATTCCACAATTGGATCTTCTCTTTTAGCTTTTCAACTATTAGAATTGCTAATTCTTCTTTATCGAAAGTCTTCCCTGCAATCACTGACATAGAAGAAGCTGTTGGCAATTCGCTAAAATCAGTTTGGTTAACATTGATCCCGATTCCGGCAACTGACACGATCCTGCCATCACTTTTTAAGGTATTTTCGATTAATATGCCAACTAACTTCTTATTGTATGACAGAATGTCGTTTGGCCATTTAATACAAATATCAGGAATATTTAATGTTTTTAACACCTCTGCAACCGATAACGAAACAACAAGGCTTAAATTGAAAACTTCATCATTGGTAAACAGAAAATCTTTAACCAAAACGCTCATAGTTAAGTTTTTACCTTCTTCAGTCTTCCATACACCACCAACTTGCCCCTTTCCTTTTGTCTGATTTTCAGCTGTTACCGTTGTAAAATTCTCCAGTTCATCTTGACTTGCCAAAGCCTTCAGGAAGTCATTTGTAGAATCTATGGCATCGAGTTTGATTAGTTTCATTAAATAATTTAAATATCTTAATTTAATATTTTGTTAAGGTTCAAAAATAATCACAAAATTTGGTAACTTTACAAATTCATATAAAATAATTCATGGCGAAAAAGACTATTAATAATGATGTTCTACTGGCGAACATAATCAAAGGGATTGAGGAAGTAAAAGGAAATGATATCGACATTCTTGACTTAAGAGATATAGATACTGCTGTATGCGACTATTTTGTTATTTGCAACGGTAGCTCAAACACCCAAGTTAACGCCATCGTAAACTCAATTCAAAAAATTGTATCAAAAGACTTAAAAGATAAACCTTGGCACGTAGAAGGAACCGATAACGCAGAATGGGTTTTAATGGACTATGTACATATTGTGGTACACGTTTTCCAAAAACATATTCGCGAATATTACAACATCGAAAGCCTTTGGGGCGATGCCAAAATAACTTCAATCGAGAACAAATACTAAAGAAACTTTCATTAAATGGCTAAAGATAATAATCCAAATCCGAATAAATTTAAAATAAGTCCTTGGTTAATATACACCGCAATACTTTTAGTTTTTTTATTCATAAGTTTTGCCACAGGAGGATCAAGCTTAAGCGAACCTGCTCAATTAACTTCTTCTAAATTCAACACCCTTTTAGAAAAAGGCCAGATTGAAAAAGTAATTGTTTACAATAAAGCAGAAGCTGAGGTATATTTGAATGCTGCGGCTCTTAAAGACCCAGCAAATAAAAAGGTAGCTGAAGATATTTTCAAACAGCCAAACAAAGGTCCACACTATACTTTGGAAATTGGTAATGATCAAATCTTTCAGACTAAACTTGAAAAAGCAGTTAACGAACACAAACTAAAAGATTATAATTTCCTTCAAAAAAATAACTGGAGCGATATTTTAATCAGCTTACTTCCTATCATCATCATTGTTGGTGTATGGATTTTCATTATGCGTAAAATGTCTGGCGGAGGCGCTGGAGGTGGCGGACAGATTTTCAATATTGGAAAATCTAAAGCTAAACTTTTTGACGAAAAAACAGACATTAAAACTACGTTTAAAGATGTTGCAGGTTTAGAAGGTGCTAAAGAAGAAATTCAAGAAATTGTTGAATTCCTTAAAAACCCAGAAAAATATACAAACCTAGGAGGTAAAATTCCAAAAGGAGCTTTATTGGTAGGACCTCCGGGAACTGGTAAAACTTTATTGGCAAAAGCCGTTGCTGGTGAAGCGCAAGTACCGTTCTTCTCTCTTTCTGGTTCAGATTTCGTAGAGATGTTTGTAGGGGTTGGTGCTTCACGTGTACGTGACTTATTCAAACAAGCTAAAGAAAAATCTCCTGCTATTATCTTCATTGATGAGATCGATGCTGTTGGTAGAGCAAGAGGAAAAAGCAATATGTCAGGCGGAAACGACGAAAGAGAAAATACTTTGAACCAATTACTAACAGAAATGGACGGTTTTGGTACAAACTCTAACGTAATTGTTTTGGCAGCAACCAACAGAGCTGACGTTCTAGACAAAGCTTTAATGCGTGCTGGACGTTTTGACAGACAAATTTTTGTTGACTTACCAGACATTCGCGAAAGAGCTGAAATCTTCAAAGTGCACTTAGCTCCTATCAAAAAAGTTGAAGGTCTAGATTTAGATTTCTTAGCAAAACAAACTCCAGGTTTCTCCGGTGCTGATATTGCTAATGTTTGTAACGAAGCCGCATTAATTGCTGCAAGAAACAACAAAGCAGCAGTTGACAGACAAGATTTCCTTGATGCTGTAGATAGAATTATTGGTGGTCTTGAAAAGAAAAACAAAATTATCACTCCAGACGAAAAAAGAGCAATTGCAATTCACGAAGCGGGTCACGCTACTGTAAGCTGGATGTTAGAGCATGCTGCACCACTTATTAAAGTAACTATAGTACCACGTGGGCAAAGTTTAGGAGCTGCATGGTATTTGCCAGAAGAGAGACAAATCGTTAGAACTGATCAAATGTTAGACGAAATGTGTGCTACTATGGGTGGTAGAGCTGCTGAAAAAGTAACTTTTGACAGAATTTCTACTGGTGCATTAAGCGATTTAGAAAAAGTAACTCGTCAAGCTCGCGCAATGGTAACTATATACGGATTGAACGATAAAATCGGAAACGTGACGTATTACGATTCAACTGGACAGAGTGAATATAATTTCTCTAAACCATATTCTGACGAAACTGCAAAAATTATTGACAAAGAAATTTCAGATTTAATCGAAGGTCAATACCAAAGAGCAATTCAGATATTAGAAGAAAATAAAGACAAGTTAAACCAACTTGCTGATATTCTGATTGAAAAAGAAGTAATTTTTAAAGATGACTTAGAAAACATCTTCGGAAAACGTACTTTTGATAAAAATTTAGAAGAGGTAGTTTCATAAGAAATCACCAAATACATAATAATATTTTTCAAAATCTTAATTCAAAAGTCCCTTTTGAATTAAGATTTTTTTATCTTTGAACGTTTTCAATTAACATGTAAAGTATTTCATATAAAAAAATGAATTTTTTCAAAAAAATATTTGGCTCTAGTGAGGCCGCTTCTGATGAAGCGAACGAAAGCGAATATGCAGGAACTTCTGCGCAGAACAGTCATTTATCCTTAGATGAGCAATTTATTTTCAATTTCAAAAAAAATGGAGGTAAATTCTTGTACTGCGAAAACATGGGAGAAGTTTCTGAGCAGTTTGAAAACATTCTAGAAGAAAACGACTGGTTCGAACAAGAAGTTTTGTGCTATGAGCCTGCTTTATTTAGCTTATTGGACGAAAATAAATTATTTTACATTGCCCCTGTTAAACCAAAATTCTTACTGGCAAGCTGTGAGAACCTTATCGCTGATGAAGGTTCTATTTTATTTTCATCAAAACAAATTAGACAAAACAAACCAAACGAATTACCTGCAAATATTGTCATTATAGCCACTACCAGCCAAATCCTTCCAATGAAAAGCGACGGATTGAGTGCTATAAAACGTAAATACGAAAGAGACATACCTACTAATATCACTACCATAAAATATTTCGAAAAAGCGAAAGACGAAGATTTTACTCAATACGGAAGTGTTGCGAAAAACCTTTATTTACTGCTTTTAGAAGACCTTTAAGATGAACGAAACGCTGAAGAGAACCATTTCTGGTGCTGTTTATATCGCTTTATTATTAACTTCCATATTGTTTTCTACAGAAAGCTTCATTACCCTTTTTGGTGTTTTCCTGATTATCACGATATATGAATTTTCTAATATCGTAAACCTGAATAAAGTATTTTCTATTCTCTTCGGAACTTTAGTCTATACCGCAATTATTCTTGTAAGCCATTACAACAAACAGACGACAAAATTTATAAACGATACATTTAATTCTAATATCAGTTTAGAAACCAATATCAAGCAACTAGATTTAGTTCTTTTAGCCGTTACAATTGTCGTTTCTATAAAATGTATCATATTTTTATTTTATGATTCTGTACAAAAAGTAAGCACTTCTTCAAAATACTTATATCTTCTAGGATATATTACGCTTCCTTTTGTATTTATTGTAAAAATCTCTTTTGGAACAAATGATTATAATCCGAAAATTATTTTAGGCCTTTTTGTTTTGATTTGGACCAACGACACTTTTGCTTATTTGGTCGGAAAATCTATAGGAAAACACAAATTATTTGAACGTGTATCTCCTAAAAAAACAATTGAAGGCTTTCTTGGAGGTGTGGTATTTGCTGCTTTTGCTGGATTTTTGATTTCTAAACTCTATATTCAGCCTAAACCAGAATTTAGCAACACATCGATCTTAATCTGGACGATTATCGCATTAATTGTCAGCATTTTTGGAACTATCGGAGACTTAATAGAATCCAAATTTAAACGAATTGCTGGCATTAAAGATAGCGGTTCGATAATGCCTGGTCATGGAGGTATTTTAGATCGATTAGATAGTGTTATATTTGTAGCACCAATTATATTTTTATTTTATCAAATTTTATATTATGTTTCATAAAGAGGGAGGCCCGTCCATTTTATTAGGTACTGTATTTACTGTAGCTGTACTTTTAATTGCTGAAAGATTTATAGATATCAATTGGCTTAGAATGCTTATTCAAATTGCAGCGCTTGTAATTTTGATTATTATTTTACAATTCTTTAGAAATCCTAAGAGAATTGCAGTTAGAAACAGCGATCACATCCTAGCTCCTGTTGATGGAAAAGTGGTGGTTATCGAAGAAGTTTATGAAGGAGAATATTTTAAAGATAAGCGTTTACAAGTTTCTATTTTTATGTCACCAATCAATGTGCACGTAACACGTTACGCTATGGACGGTATTATTAAATTTAGCAAATATCATCCTGGTAAATTCTTAGTTGCTTGGCACCCAAAAGCAAGTGAGGAAAACGAAAGAACTACTGTAGTAATCGAAAACGAAACTTTCGGTGCTATTTTATACAGACAAATTGCTGGTGCTTTGGCTCGTAGAATTGTAAACTATGCCAAAGAAGGAATGCAGGTAGTTCAAGGAACTGACGCTGGTTTTATTAAATTTGGATCAAGAGTAGATTTATTTTTACCCTTAGGCACACCAATAAATGTTGAGTTAAATCAGAAAGCAATTGGTGGAAAAACAATTATTGCTACAAAAGCATAAATGGCTGATAAAGATTTAGATATTCGCTTTGCTAAAGCCGTAGAAGTCGCAATGACAATGACTCAGGCTACGCTGCCACAAGACGTGCAGTTAAGGCTTTATGCTTTTTACAAACAGGCTACCTTTGGAACAGCAGTTTACAATCAATCTCAAAATTTTGATTTACGAGATGCATTTAAAACGAATGCCTGGATGCAGATAAGCCATATGTCTGTAGACGAAGCCAAAGAAAACTATATCGAGATCATCAATTCATTAACATCAAAATAAAAACATTATGAAGAAAAACGTTGTTCTTTTCAGCACTTTAGCTTCATTTTTACTATTATTTTCTTGTAAAGAAGATAAGCTGGTTGAAGTAGTTGAAGTTCCTCTTCCAACAAAAGAAGAAAAAATAACTATCGGCTCACCAAATGATGTTAAGGCCGATCCTGGTTCTTTTGAAATGACAAAATTGCCATTTAATTATGATGCACTTGCGCCAGACATTAGAAGCTTAACTTTAGAAACACATTATTCTAAGCATTATTTGTCGTATACAAACAATTTCAATAAAGAGATTCTTTCGACTGAGTTTGAAAACATGCCTATTGAGGACATTTTAAAAAAAATGCCTCTTACCAATTTAAAACTTCGTCAGAATGCAGGCGGGTATTACAATCATACTTTGTATTTTAATATTCTTAGCCCGAAAGAACAAACTCCAAAAGATACTCTCGCTGGTTCGATAAATAAAGAATTTGGTTCTTTTAATAATCTGACGAATCAATTTAAAGCACAGTCAGAAAAGCAGTTTGGTTCTGGATGGGTTTGGCTAGTTGTGGACCGTTATGGCAAATTGCAAATCACAACAACAGACAATCAGGACAATCCATTGATGAAAAACGCTTTGATTCCAGGAACTCCAATTATGGGAATTGATCTTTGGGAACATGCTTATTATTTAGATTACCAAAACCGAAAAGGCAGTTATATTGATGCCTTTTATAATCATATAAATTGGGAAAAAGTAAACGAATATTACGTTGAAGCACTCAAAAAGGTTAAAAAAGTATAAAACAAAAAAGCTGATACAAATTGTATCAGTTTTTTTTTGCTTAAATTGTATCTCACATTTATTTCGACTAGTAAAACTGCAACAATCATGACAAAAGTCATACATTTACAAATTGCATATATTTACCTTAGTACCAGCATAATAACCCAAAAAAGAATATTTACTACATAGTAAAAAACTATAAATATTCTACATGATACATAAATAACAAAATTGAAAATCAAATCCATCTTTATTTATTTTACCTGTATAATATCCTTTTTTTCATGTCAAAATAAAGAGAGCGTCATTCCAAATAACAAATCTGCTACTAATCAGTTATTTGAAGCTTCTCGATTAAAAATTGATAATCAAAACTCAAAATCAGTTTTTGACCATGTAAAAACACTAAATACAGAATATTCATTAGAGCAACTAGACAATACCACAGGTTTATCTAACAGCTCTATTAATGCAATATTTCAGGATTCAGAAAACTTGCTTTGGATAGGAACCTGGGATGGCTTAAACCGTTACGATGGCAACAGTTTTGAAATTTTCAGACCAGAAATAAATAACAAAAATAGTCTGAGTAATCAGGTAATTCTAAAAATAGATGAAGATAACACTGGAAAGATCTGGATATTAACCCTACACGGAATTAACCGTTATGATAAAAAAAATAGTGTTTTTGAACATTATTATTTTTCAAGAGAAAATATTCCTCCTTTGTCTGAATCTGAATTTAATATGTCTCTTGATGCTTCTAAAAAAGTATTTTGTGCTGTAAAAGATTGGGGAATTGGTTACTTTGATGGCACTTCTTTTCAACTCTTAAACAATCAAAAGTTTTTAAAAAAAGCGGTAAAAAAAATGGAATTCACGTTGAGTGGAGAATTAGTAGTATTATTTGATGATAATAAACTCTATGCGATATCCTTTAAAAACAAACCAAACGAAAAACCTGCAATTTCTAAAATAGTATTAATTTCCAAAAACATCCAAACATTTGGAGTTGTTTCTAAAGAGAAAATATGTACCGTATCGCTTACTGGAGATAGTAATTTATATTCTTTTACAACTCATGAGAATACGCTTCTTCCTAAAAGAGACATTGAAAGTACTATTGGAAATATCCCTGAAGGGCTTGTTGTTTCAAGTAAAACTGGGCATTATATTATTGATGCTACTGGTAATACAATCAGTAATAATTGGCTAAAGCACCTGAATAAGCAAAAAACTACTACAATAATTAAAGGAAATGAAAACATTCTTTGGACAGGAACTGATGGTGACGGAATTATTAAAATGTTTCCTCTCGAGAAATCATTCAACTTAATTTCTAAATCGGAGGTTCCAGAATTAGATGGCGCAATTGTTAGAACTTTTTTGCCGGTTGATAAAAATTCCTTTTTAGTGGGCACAAAGGGAAAAGGCCTTTTCCGTTTCTCATCAAAATTTTATTTAGATCCCGAAAAACCTATTGAATATCAAAATTACAATGAAAATAATAGCCCCATTAATAATGCTGTGTTTTCATTATTTAAAGGCCAAAACAACTTAATTTTTATTGGAAGTGATGGCGAAGGAATTTCTGTTTTTGATCTTAAAAAATATAAGCTAATTAATTGGGCAGATATCATAGGCAGCAAAAACTGCAGCTACTTTAAATCTGTCTACTCAATCTATCAGGATGAAAATGGTTTTATTTGGCTAGGAACCAATGGATACGGAATGCTTCGATGCAAGATCGAAAGGTTGGGAGAAAATTTAAAAATTACTGACTTTAAACAATATCTTGCTGTTAATAATCAAAAAAATACTTTAAGCAGTAATATTATTTTTTCCATCATTCCTAAAAACAAAAATCAACTCTGGATTGGAACTCGATTAGGAGGTTTAAATTTATTTGATAAAAACTCAGAGCATTTTACAGTTTACAAAAACAATCCGAATGACGCTGCTAGTTTGTCTAATAATGATATTTTGTGCTTGCAAACCGATGCCGAAAACAGGCTTTGGATAGGCACTAGTTTTGGTCTTAATTTATTAAATTCTTCAAAAAATGGCTCAAAAGCATCTTTTAAAAGCTTTACTGTAAAAGATGGTCTTCCTAATAATACTATTCATGGTATTGTGTGTGATAAAAAAAATAATCTTTGGTTAAGTACGAATTTTGGTTTGTCTAATTTTAATCCTAAACAATTAAAATTTACTAATTATACTCGAAATGAAGGTCTTCAAAACAATGAATTTGCTGATGGTGCATTTTATCAGGACGTGGCATCTGAATTTATTTTTATGGGAGGCATTAAAGGTTTTAATTATTTTCGGCCACAAAAAATAAAAGAATCTAATGCAATTCCGGATCTTTTTATAGATAAAATTAGCGGTCAAAATCAATCAATCCCATATTATCAGGGTTTAATAATAACACCAGATTCTCATACATATCCGTCAATTGTTTTAAATCATAATCAGAACTTTTTTGATATCAAATTGACAGCTTTAACCTATATCAATACTGAAAAATGTCAATATGCCTATCAGTTAATGAATTTTGATAAAGGATGGAATACAATTAATAACCGCAAAATTATTTCTTTTACAAATGTGCCCAAAGGAAACTATTCTTTATGGGTAAAATGGTCTAATAGCGATGGCGTTTGGAGTAAACCGATTCATGCAATTGATATTCGTGTAAAGCCTATTTTTTGGCAGTCTAATCTTGCTATAATAATCTATTCCTTGCTGTTTTTGGCGTTTGTATTGTTTGTACTTAGTTACTATAGAAAACGTCAATCCTTGACTCAAAATATTCTTTTTAGACAAAGAGAAAAAGAACTACATGAAAACAGACTTACCTTTTTTACAGATATTGCGCATGAATTTCAAACACCTCTCACGCTAATCGTTGGGCCTATTCAGAAACTTTCTGAAGTGGCAAATCTTAACGAAAGGAATCAGAAATACATACAAATGATTCAACGAAATTCTTCACGTTTATTGTTCTTAACACAGCAATTACTTGAATTTAGAAAAGCAGAATACGATTATCTAGAAGTAACCGTGAAAAAATTTGATTTGGTAAATCTAACTGAACAAATTGCCGAATTGTTTGACGAATGGGCTTTAGATAATAATATTGAATACAGCCTTAGCATTCCTCCTACACTGCTAGGATGGTTTGACAAAGATAAAATTGAAAAAATAGTATTCAATCTAATGTCAAATGCTTTTAAGTATACGCCAGTAAATGGAAAAATAAATCTTAAATTTTGTATTCAGGACACCGATTCTAAAAAACTACACATAACAATAACAAACACAGGAAAAGGAATTCCAAAAGAAGAATTAGACTCAGTGTTTACCCAATTTTTCTTAGCCGATACCAATACCAAAGAAACCGATAACAATATGTTTAGAACTGGTATTGGTCTTGCCTATGTAAAAAAATTAGTAAGCGTATTAAAAGGCGAAATACAAGTTACAAGCACTCTAAATAAAGAAACTACCTTTACAATATTACTGCCTTGCAATAAAGAAGCTTTTAGTGAAAAGGAATTGGATACCGCAATAAGTCCAATTTTAATATCACATCATTTAAAAAATATTTTGGAAGAAAGCCCCATTAAATTGGAAGATACTCCAAATAAAGTTCTATCGCTAGAAGAACTTTCTGATAATCGAAAAGTAATACTAATAGTTGAAGATGAAAAAGATATTCATGTGCTTCTTAACGAATTACTGGGCGAAAAATACAAGCTTATTATAGCTTTCAATGGTATTGAGGCTTTAAAAACAATTGAAAATGTATTACCAGACATTATTATTAGCGATGTAATGATGCCATACATGGATGGTGTTGAACTTTGCAAAAGAATAAAAACCAATCTTAAAACCTGTAATATTCCCTTTATCATGCTAACCGCAAAAGATTCTGTTATACATAGAATTGAAGGAATTGAAAGCGGTGCGAATTCTTACATTCCAAAACCATTTTATCCAGATCATTTACTTATAAGGATTCAAAAGTTATTAGAAGAAAAAGAATTAATCTCAAAGCATTTTAAACAAGATACGCTAACCGAAAATCTGCCAAATCTTAATTTAAATCACGAGGAGAAAGATTTTATAAAAAAAGTTATTGAACTTATTCGTGATAATATTGATAATGAAAATCTTCAAAGTTTATTTATCGAGAAAGAACTCGGCATAAGCAATTCGCAATTATACAGAAAAACCAAACAACTTTTTGGTTTTACTCCAGGTGATTTAATTCGAACCATTCGATTAAAATATGCAGCAGAATTGTTAAGAAAAAACAAATTAACCGTTTCTGAAGTCTGCTATCAATCTGGCTTCAATAATCGCTCTTATTTTTATCGTGAATTCAAAAAATTATACGATTTAACGCCTAAAAATTATCAGCTCAAATACAAATCAAAGGGTTAAAAAACCACTAAAACCCTAATTTCCAAAAACATAAATCACAGTATACACTTTTGAAGAAATAGTGTACATGATTTTTTATGCCCTCAAACTAATTTTATGCCTGATAATTAATTCAAACGTTATCGTTAAAACCACAAAACAAAATTAACCTTAAAAAAACCACAAAAAAACAACCTAACTAGTAATCCAATTAACACTTTTTTATGATGATGAAAAAATTTATACTCCAATTATTCCTATTCGGAACAATTATGCTGGGCAGTATTATGCAGGCCCAAACTGTAAAAGGTACGGTCTCGGATGTCGACGGACTGATGCCACAGGTAAACGTGAATGAAAAAGGAACTTCAAATTATGCGACAACTGATTTTGATGGTAACTATAGTATAAAAACTACAAGCGAAAATGCTATTTTAGTTTTTAGTTATATAGGATACCAAACTCAGGAAGTAGCTGTTGCTGGCAAAAAAGAACTAAATGTTACTCTTATAACAGATACAAACACCTTAAATGAAGTGGTTGTTGTAGGATATACAAGCGAAAAAAAATCTGCGATAACAGGTGCTGTTGCTACAGTAGATATGGCTGAATTATCCAAAACAAAAGTAGCCGACGTTGGTCAGGCATTACAAGGTCAGGTTGCTGGTGTTTCTGTTTCAGCAAATACAGGCGCCCCTGGAGATGGACTTAAAATACGTATTAGAGGAGAAGGAACACTAGGCAACAATGAGGTTTTGTATGTTGTAGATGGTGTTGCTACACGCGATATCTCTTTCCTGAATATGTCTGATGTAAAATCGATGACGGTATTAAAAGATGCTGCTGCAACTGCAATATACGGGTCAAGATCTGCAGGAGGTGTTGTTATACTTACTACAAAAAATGGTGCAAAAGGAAAATCGAATATCGATGTCGAATATTATTCTGGAGTAAACTTTGCCACAAACCTACCTAAAATGCTAAATGCAAGTCAGTATCTAACAGTAATGGATCAGGCTTGGCATAATTCTAATAATAACCCTGCTAGCGCAGCAAGTCCATATAGTATTGATAGAGCCAACGGAAATGTTAATGGAATACCTTTTTCGGATACAAATTGGTTAAAACAACTATTTGGTGCAGGAAAAACAGACAATGTCCAGCTTTCGTTTAGTGGCGGTTCAGAAAAGACACAGTATTTAATATCTGGTGGTTATTTCGGACAAGATGGTATTATTGTAGGTGATAAAGATACTTACAAGCGTATTAATTTTAGAGCAAATATCAATACCGAAGTTACGGATCGTTTCAAAGTTGGAACAAATTTTCAAATTACAAGCAGCAAACAAGATAAACTGTCTTCAAGTGGAGACGCTCCAGGAGTAATTAGACATGCATTATTACGTCCTTCTGTATTGGGAGCTTACAAAGATATAAGCGATCCTACATACAAAGCAAATGATCCTTATACTGACCTTCCTTTTTACTTAAACAACAATCCAAATGGCGGATGGAGTAAAAACTATGAACTTACTTCTAATCCGCTTGCGATAGTTCACTTTACAGATGATGTTAGATCTGCATTTAAACTGTTTGGAAATGTATATGGCGAATATGCTTTCCTTGCTGATAAATCACTGAAATTCAGAAGTAATTTTGGAGCAGAAGTTACTTTTGATCACAACAAAGCTTTTGGAGAGAATTTTGGCGATGATAATGACAATGATCCAAATGAGTTGTACCCAGGTCAAGGTAGACAAAACAGACCTTCGAATTTAAATGAAAATCGTGGAGAAGCTACAACTTTTACTTTTACAAATACATTAAACTATACTAAAACTCTTGCCGAAAAACACAGTATCAATGCACTTTTAGGAGAAGAAACAGTTAGTTTCAATCAATCTGCTGTTGGCGGAAGCAGAACAAATTATAATAATACTACTGATCCTTTCCGTTATCTTGATTACGGTAGTGATATTGATAAAAACAGTTCAGGATCTGCTCAAATGTGGAATCTTATTTCCTTCTTTGGTTCTGCCAATTATGGGTATGATAATAAATATTTTGCTTCGGGAACGATAAGAGCTGATGGTTCGTCTCGTTTTGGTCCAAATAACAAATGGGGATTTTTCCCTTCAGTTTCAGGAGGCTGGGTAATGTCAAGAGAAAAATTCATGGAAAATACAAAATGGATTTCTAATTTAAAATGGAGAGCCAGCTGGGGACAATCAGGAAATCAAGAAATACCTAATAACGCATACGAAACTCTTGTTACAGAAACCGGAGGAATTATCAAGGTAGTTCGTTATGGCAATCCAGATTTAAAATGGGAAACAACTACACAAACCAACTTTGGTGTTGATTTAGGTATCTTAGACAACAAACTGACTTTCTCTGTTGATTATTTTGATAAAACAACAAACGATATTTTACTTGCCGTGGGCTTACCATCGGCAACCGTTGGCCAAATTGACAAAACTTATGTTAATGCAGGAATTGTAAGCAATAAAGGATTTGAGTTTGGAGCTAATTTTCAAAATAATGATCATGAATTCAAATACGGAATTAGCGGAAATATTGCAACTCTTAAAAACAATGTAGAACAGCTTCAACAATACGTTACAGAGATTCCTGATGACAAAACACATACAAAAACAGTTGTTGGACAGCCTATAAGTTCTTATTACGGATTAAAATTTGACGGAATTTATCAAAATCAAGCAGAAATAAATTCAACACTATACTCCAATTCAAACGGAGCTAAACCTGGTGATATTAAGTTTAAAGATTTAAATGGGGATGGACAGATTAATGCAGATGATAGAGCATTTATAGGAAGTCCAATTCCAAAAATAACATACGGTTTTTCATTTAATGCAGAATACAAAAGATTTGATATGTCATTTTTATTCCAAGGTGTTTCTGGTGTGGATCGCTACAATGATTTAAAACAAATTTTAGATTATGACAGCCGTCCTTTTAACTCAACAACTGCAGTTTTAAATGCATGGCATGGCGAAGGAACAAGTAATACAACTCCTCGCAATACAATGAATGACAACGGCGGTAGTCAGATTTCAAGCGTTTTTGTTGAAGATGCATCTTACTTAAGATTAAAAAATTTAGAAATTGGATATACGTTTGATCCTAAAATAATTGGTGATACTTATTTAAGATTGTATGTGTCAGGTCAAAATTTATTGACTTTTACAAAATATACAGGATTAGATCCTGAATCTACTTCTTTGATAGATCAAGGAACTTACCCTCAATCTACTTCAATATTAATGGGATTAAAATTTAAAATTTAATAAACAAACCATGAAAAACATATATATATCAGCGATCTTGATTTCGCTATTAGCATTAACAAGCTGTCAGGATGAACTTACGACAGAACCAATTGGCGGACAGACTCAGGAACAGGCTAATTCAAAACCAACATTAAAATCTGTAGAAACTTCCGTTACTTCATCTTATGATATGCTATCCAATAAACTAAATCAATTAGCAAATTGGGATTGGAATGGCGGTTTGGTATTTCAGAATGATATCATAATAGACGATTTAGCGTCTGATGATATGGAGAAAAAATGGGCTCCAGATGGAGATCAACCATGGATGGATGAAATCAATAATTTTACTTTTACTTCTACCAACGGAGGTCCAAACGGATTATGGAAATACGATTATGAGGGAATAAAAAGAACAAATATTGCATTAAATTTTCTTTTAAATCCAGATATTGAATCCATTACAGGAATTACTCCTGAAAGAAAAAATCAATTATTAGGAGAAGCTTATTTTTTACGTTCTTATTATTATTTCTCTTTGGTCACTAATTTTGGAGATGTTCCTTTAATTCTGTCTCCAATAAAAACATATCAGGAAGCTTTTGACAAAGCCGTAAGAGCGCCAAAAGAAGCAGTATGGAGTCAAATAAAAACTGATTTGGAAAAAGCAAAAACACTTTTGCCTAATTCAAAATATTCATCTGAAAAAGAACCATGGAGAGTATCAAAAGGGGCAGTTATTACGTTACTTGCCAAAACTGCTTTATATAATAAAGATTGGTCTGGTGTAATATCTTTGGTTTCAGAACTACAAGCCACTGGTTTTTATAGTTTAAATGCCAATTATTTTGATAACTTTAATATGAATACTGAATATACTGACAACGAAGTTATATTCTCATACAATCATGTTAAACAAGCAGATCCGAGAAGAGGAAATGGAATTTGTGCTCCTTTGGGATGGGGATTTTTTGTGCCAAGCAACGATTTTTTAGCTTCATTTGAACCAAATGATCCTCGAAAATTATACACCGTAAATGTGCCTGAACAATGGATTAATAAACTTTTAGGAACTACAAATGGAGGAAACAAAGGAGATGATGACGCTCCAAATAATAAAGTTTTTTTCCGTTATGCCGATGTTTTACTTTGGAAAGCAGAAGCACTTAACGAAACAGGAGGTTATTCAGATGCAATTGCAATTATAAATCAAATTAGAGCAAGAGCAAGAAATACAGTTACAACTGTTACTTCCATAACTCAAGATCCTAATTTTCCAGATAATCCAGCCAAAACGATTTCGGTTACAACAGTTGGACCACCGCCACCAGCAGGAACATTATTAGACCGACCTAATTCTGGTGACAAAGCAACTATAAAAGGCTGGCTAATTTCTGAACGAAGAGCTGAACTTGGTTTTGAAAACCAAAGAATGCCCGATTTAAAAAGATGGGGAATTGCTAAGGAAGTAATGAATGCACATGGGAAAAATTTTCAGGACAAACATATGTTATATCCAATTCCGCAATCAGAAATAGATGCTTCAGCAGGACTTTTAACTCAAAATCCTGGATATTAATTTAAAATTGAGACCTAACAGGTTATAAAGCCTGTTAGGATTTTATAATAATAAAGAAATCAAACAACATGAAAGACATAGCTAAACGTTTTACAGATAACCCATTATTATCACCTGCCGATATTCCTGCAAGTAGAGAAGGATTAGAAATTACCTGTTTATTAAATCCAGGAGTATTTCAATATGAAAATAAAACTTGGCTGGTAGTACGTGTTGCCGAAAGACCAAAACAAAAGGAAAATATAATTTCTTTCCCCATATTAACCGAAACCGGTTCTATTCAAATTATTGAAATAGCAAAAGATGATCCTGAATTAATAGCAACAGATGCAAGAGTAATCAATTACAAAGGCGTTGATTATTTAACAACACTCTCGCATTTACGCTTATTGTGCAGTGAAGATGGACATAATTTTTATGAACCTGAAAATTATCCCTCTTTGGTTGGAGAAGGAATGCTGGAAACATTTGGTATAGAAGATTGCCGAGTTGTCTTAATTGAAGGAACTTATTATTTAACTTTTACTTCGGTATCAGACAATGGTGTTGGAGTTGGTTTGCGTACTACCACAGATTGGAAAAGCTTCAAAAAACATGGTATGATCTTGCCTGCACATAATAAAGACTGTGCCATTTTTGAAGAAAAAATCAACGGATTGTTTTATGCTTTACACCGTCCGAGCAGTGTAGATATTGGCGGCAATTATATCTGGCTGGCTTCGTCTCCAGATGGCATTCACTGGGGAAATCACCATTGCATTATAAAAACTAGAAAAGAACATTGGGACAGTAAAAGAGTGGGCGCTGGAGCTTCTCCTATAAAAACAGAAAAAGGATGGCTAGAAATTTATCATGGCGCCAACGAAAATCATCAGTATTGTTTAGGTGCTTTTTTAATGGATTTAAATGATCCCTCAAAAGTAATTGCAAGAACCGAAGCGCCAATTATGGTTCCAACAACTCAATATGAATTAAGTGGATTTTTTGGCAACGTAGTATTTACCAACGGCCATGTTGTAGAACCAGATGGAGATACACTTACCATTTATTACGGAGCTTCAGATGAATTTGTCTGCGGTGCTCAATTTTCGATTCAAGAAATTCTTTTACTTTTAAAAAATAACTAATGTTTAAAAAACTTATATCAGAAATTGACCATTTTAAAAGCCAAACCCATAATTTTAGAATACTTATTTTTACCAACTTAGTTTACGCACTGGTATTACCAGTAATTGATATTTTTGTTGCAGCATATATCATGCGAAACTCAAATGACACTTCTAAAGTTGTTATTTATCAATTAGCCATTTATACTGGAATTCCGCTTACTTTTTTACTAAATGGTTTCTTGCTAAAGCATTTCAATATCAAAAAATTGTATTCTATAGGAATGATGCTTAGCGGTGTTTCAATGATTATCATGATGTCTTTAAAAACATTAGATTTATTAGGAATTGGAATTGCTGGAATCACAATGGGACTATCATTTGGTTTATATTGGTCAAACAGAGATTATCTCGCTTTGTCTATAACAAATGATAATAATCGAAATTATTATTACGGTTTAGAGACTTTTATATATACTATAATCGCCATTGCAATACCTGCTACAATTGGCTGGTTTATACAATCTAAAACTGGTGAAGATCAAAAACATCAGGCATATGTAATCATTACCGCAGTAGTCTTTTTAATTACAATTATAGCTTCAATAGTTTGTTACCGAGGTAAATTTGAAAATCCTACACAAAAAAAATACATCTTTTTCAAGTTTCATCCTTTATGGTACAAACTATTATCTCTGGCTACTTTTAAGGGTTTAGCACAAGGTTTCCTGGTAACAGCACCCGCAATGCTTATTTTTAAAATTTTAGGAGAAGAAGGAGCGCTAGGTCAGGCACAGTCTATAGGAGCTATTTTGGCAGCTATTATAATTTATTTTATTGGTCGTTTTTCTAAGCCTTCAGACAGAATCAAAACCTTTTCTGTTGGTTTGATTTTATTTGCTTTGGGAGCTTGTCTTAACGGAATTTTATTCGACAAAATGGGTGTAATAATCTTTTTGTTGTTGTTACTTATAGCAAAACCATTAATGGATTTAGCCTACTTCCCTATTCAATTAAAAGTAATTGATGTTGTTTCTAAAATAGAAAAAAGAGGTGAATTTGCGTATATCTTAAATCACGAAGCTGGCTTATATATTGGCAGACTTTTGGGTGCAGGAACTTTTTTAACGCTCTATTATGCCGTTTCTGAAGATTTTGCTTTAAGATACGCCATCGGAATTATTGCTCTGCTGCAGTTATGCTCCATTTTTATCAGCAAAAAAATTATTAAACAAGGAATCGAACTTTCTCCAGATGAAAATACAGAAACTAAAATTCTGGATGAAGTAATGGTAAACCAACTTTAAAGATCACAAAATGAATACATTTATAAAAATTACTACTTCTTGCCTATTTGTTTTAAGTCTTACTGCCAATGCTCAAGTAAAACAGCAACCAATACCAAGGGTCGATCAAATGCCAAATCTTCCGCAACCTTTGCAAATTATAGATTATAAAAAACTGGCTTTAGATTTTGACAAAACCGTTTATGATTTTAATGCCAAAGGTAAATTTTGGCCAATGGTTTGGATTGATGAAAGCCAAAAAAACTTTCCTCAAAATGTAGTTGGTTTGTATACTGCTGTAGCAGATGTAAGACAAGGGACTAACAATAAGGGAATGTTTCATGAAGCTCTCGCTACAATGGGCGCTACAATGGGTGCAACACTAGTAGGAATTGACAAAACCAATCAGCAGAACCTCAATTATGTTGCCATGTTGAAAAACTACTTCAACAAAGAAACCAACTGGAATATTATGATGAATAATACTTGCCCAGAAGTTGCTTTATTAGGCGGTGGTTATGGTCGTGACTGGTGGTACGATGTCTACCCTAACCTTTTGTTCTTTGCGGTTTATGACCAATATCCTAACGAGCCTGGTTTTACAGAAATAGCCAGAACTATTGCAGACAAATTTTATGAGGCCGATGTTATTTTAAACGGAAATTATAATTATTCGTATTTTGATTATAACAAGATGACACCAATGACCAACCATATCTGCACTCAGCCCGACGCCGCAGCTGGACATGCTTGGGTTTTATATATGGCATATAAAAAGTTCGGTGATGCTAAATATTTAAAAGGTGCAAAAAGTGCATTAGCAGCATTAGAATCGCAATCAAAAAATCCGACTTATGAAGTCTTAATGCCGTTTGGAGCTTATCTGGCCGCAAGAATTAATGCAGAAGAAAATTCAAAATACGATACCAGCAAAATGCTGGATTGGACTTTTGACGGAACACCAATTTGTCGTGAAGGTTGGGGAGCACTAGTGGGAAACTGGAACGGAATCGATATTTCGGGAACATTTGGAAGCACAGTTGATCATGGTGGCTACGGTTTTCTCATGAACACTTATGATGCCGCATGGCCATTGGTGCCAATGGTTAGATACGATCAATCGTATGCAGCTGCGATCGGGAAATGGATGCTGAATGCCGCCAATGCTTCTCGTTTTTTCTATCCGCAATATATGCCAAAAGAACATCAGACTATTCCTGAACTTGCCGATGTAACCAAAGGTGTAATTGCTTATGAAGGAATTATTAAACAATCGAGCTATAAAGAATACGAACACTTAAAAGGTCCCGTAGCACAAGGCGACGGTCCTCTTTGGGTACTTGGAAAAAATCCTAAAGAATCTCAATTTAGTGTTTACGGAAGCGGTCATGTTGGTATTTTTGGCAGTATCATCCGTGCTACAAATGTTACTGGAATACTACAGTTAAATTTATTAGCAACAGATTTTTATCACGAAAAAGCATATCCATCTTATTTATATTATAATCCATATTCAAAAAGTAAAACGGTTATTTTAAATACCGAAAAAGGTAAAAAAGTAGATTTATACAATACCGTTTCAGGAAGTTTTGTTGCAAGAAATGTTACATCATCTGCCAAAATAAAACTTGATCCTATACAAGCCGCTGTTATTGTATGTGTTCCCACAAATGGAAAAGTAACTTATCAAGGAGAAAAAATGCTGATTGATGATATTGTAGTAGATTATCAGGTTCAACCAAAAAAGTAAAATCAATAATTCTACAAGATTTATATGAGTATCCTAACAGGTTTTAAAAACCTGTTAGGTATTTTTTATATCCAAAATATAGCAATGACAAACGTAAAAAAACTATCTCATTCTTTTTCGAATTACACAATTATTAATCAGATTGCAATTTCATGAAATATAACTTATTGAAATACATATTCTTTTTTCTATTAATGCTAAACATAAATTCTTCTTTTGCTCAAAAAAAAACAATTGAAAAAAAATGGTGGAAAGAAGCTGTGTTTTATCAAATCTACATGCCAAGTTATGCTGACAGCAATGGCGATGGATATGGAGACTTTAAAGGAATGACTCAAAAACTAGATTATCTAGAAAATCTTGGCATAAAAGGTATCTGGCTCACTCCCTTTTTAACTTCTCCAAAAGTAGATAACGGATATGATGTTGCCAATTATTACGAAGTAGACCCAACTTACGGCACCAAAGCTGATTTTGATACTTTTTTAGATGAAGCACATAAAAGAGGAATAAAAGTAATTATAGATATGGTTTTTAATCATACTTCTACTGATTCTAAATGGTTTCAGGAATCTAGAAAATCAAAAGACAATCCGTATCGTGATTATTATATCTGGAAAGATGTTCCAAACAATTGGGAATCATTTTTTGGAGGAACAGCTTGGGAAAAAGATGTTGAAACGAATCAATATTACTATCATAAATTTGATAAAAGAATGGCCGATTTGAATTGGTCAAACCCCAAAGTAGTTGCTGAGATCCAAAATGTATTACGCTTTTGGCTCGATGCTGGTGTAGATGGTTTTCGATTGGATGTAATTAATTTTCTGACCACAAACGGAATCACAAAAGATAATCCGATGAAAGACGGAAAACAAGATCACATCAATGATATAGATCAAGAAGGTGTAAAAAATGCAATGCGTATTATAAAATCTACCGTTAATGAATACGAAAATCGTTTTATTGTCGGAGAAATTGGAAGCGATAATATTGAAATATTAAAACAATACCAATCGCAAGATTTATTAGATGTTGTTTTTAATTTCAACTTTGGAAGCATTAAAGAATTTTCGACTCAGCAAATTTTTGATGAGTTACAGAGCATGGAAAAAAACATGAGCAATTACCCAACTCTCTTTTTCGGAAGCCATGATATGCCCAGAATGATCGACCGTTTAGCTAATGGAGATACGGATCGTGCTGTGGCTTTAACTGCTTTGATACTAACCGCAAAAGGAGTTCCGTTTATTTATTATGGAGAATAAATTGGAATGCACAATATCGTCGCAGAAAACATAAATGAAATGGTAGATATACAAGGAAGAACACACTATAAATTGGCTATTGAAAAAGGCAAAAATGAAAAAGAGTCCCTTCTTGAAGCAAACGAGCATAATAGAGATAAATCACGAAGTCCGATGCAATGGAATTCAGATGCTTTTGCTGGATTTTCTACAGAAAAAATCTGGATTAAAATCAACGCCGACTATAAAAAAACAAATGTTGAGGTTCTAGAAAACCAAAAAAAATCTATTCTTAGCAGTTACAAAAAACTAATCACTTTAAGAAATAAAGAAAAAGTTTTGCAATACGGAAATTATGAAAATCTTGAATCATCAAAAGATCAAATCTCATTCACAAGGTCTTTTGAAGGAGAAAAAATTACGGTTACAATTAATTTTGGCATAAAAAAAGTAGCTACAGTTCCTGATAATGCTAAAATATTAATGGGAAACAAACTTCTAAAATCAAACAGCTTTATTGTATATAAACATTAAGGCTTAATTTACAATCCTAACAGGTTTTAAAAACCTGTTAGGTAATTTCGCAATATATAAATGTCAACAAATTTTTAAAACCCTATAAAAATCACTTAAGTTCGTAAATAAATGATTCTGAAGGTGCTATTTCAACTATAACAGTTCCTTCTCCATTCTTTACAGTCAAAACATTTTTATTCTTTAAATACAATTGCTCTGTAAGCATGTATTCACCGTCTTTTAAATTCCATTTAAGAATAATATCAGATGGAATTTTCAAATTAAACACACTCGTTTTCTCCGAAGAGAAATTTGTTACAATAATCAATTTTTGATTTTCAGACCAACGAACAAATGAATAAATCAATTCACCATAATTACTAGTGTTTTGACGATTTACAGTCTGAATTTCTTCAAAACTTCCCATTAAAGCACTACTATTAATAGTAAAGTTCAATAATCGTTTGTAAAAATCACGAAGTCTTTTTTCAGATTCCGAAAGCTGTCCTCCGTCAAACTTCCCTCCATTCATCCAACGCTGATGGTTTGGAACGCCGATATAATCAAAAATCGATGTTCTGGAGCGTTTTCCAAAACCTGCATCTTCGTTCCCCGCCTCTCCTACTTCCTGTCCGAAATAAATCATAGTTGGCGAAGTGCTGATTGTTGCAGAAACTACCATTAAAGGTTTTCCTCTCTCTGGCGTTCCTGCAAATTCTGGACTTGCCAAACGCTGTTCGTCATGATTGTCAAGAAAATGAAGCATGTGATGTTCTATATCTGACATTCCATTTTGAATACTTGTCAATTCGTCTGGAGAAGATTTTCCGCGAATAATATCTTTCAGTTTATCATAAGTCTCCACTTTATCATAGAGGTAATCCATTTTTCCTAAACGGATATAATTGCGATATTCATTCGGATTATAAACTTCTGCCAATAAAAACGCATTTGGATTTTTCGTTTTAATGGAAGAATTCATATAACTCCAAAACTCATACGGAACCATTTCTGCCATATCATAACGGAATCCATCAACACCTTTTGCTGTCCAGTACAGCGCAATATCTCTAAATTTTTTCCAAGAATCAGGAACGTCTTTATCTTGCCAGAAAGCAAAATGTTCTTGATACGTTTTCTGATCAAAACCAGCAGGAAGTTCAGGAAAATCTTTAGTTCCGTCGGGACGCACTCCGTAATTTACTTTTACAGTTTCATACCAATCATTTTGGTCTGGTTTAATTTTACGGGAGCCATTTCCAGTCCATTTCGCAGGATTTTCATCAAATTTTCCATCAATAAGCGGATTTTTCTCTCCATTTAAAGGAATGTCACCGTCAGGAATTTCAAAATGCTGCTGTGGAATGTAATAGAAATTATTGTTTCGTTTATATTCAACCGTAACATCATCACCTGCTCCAAAATCTTTTACTCCTTCCGGATTTGTTTTTCCTTCGTACTTTCTCGCAATGTGATTTGGAACAATATCAATGATCACTTTCAAACCTGCATTATGAGTTCGTTTGATTAAAGCTTCAAATTCTTCTAATCGTTTTGCAGGATTTACAGCCAAATCTGGATTTACATTATAGTAATCTTTTACTGCGTAAGGAGAACCTGCGCGTCCTTTTACTACTTCTGGATCATCATTTGAAATTCCATACGCCGTATAATCATGCACCAGAGCATGATGCGGAACTCCTGTATACCAAATATAGCTAACCCCTAAATCTTTTATTTCATGAAGCGCTTTATCCGTAAAATCATTAAATTTCCCTACACCATTTTCTTCAATAGTTCCCCAAGGTTTGTTGTTTGTATTTTTGTTTCCAAATAGGCGCGTAAAAACTTGATAAACTACAACTTTCTTTTCTGCTGCGGTTTGTTCTTTTGCTGTGCTCATTTTTATGTCTTTTGTTTTACAGGCTGAAAATAGTACCGTTAATGTTATTCCGGCTACGATTATTTTTTTACTTATCATATTTTTAGGCTATTCTTATCTTCCCTATTTGGTTTCAATACTAAAAAGCATCAAAACAATTTTCTAAAAATAGCTCATTTTTTAAAACTCCGAAAACGTTTTATCTAATTTACAATGTTTTCAGTCTAAAATACAAGCACTACAACGTGAGAGTTTGACATTTTGTTGAAAAATTAAATGACGCTTAAATCTGACTTTAGACTGTTGATGACTTATTATAAATTAATCCTAATATCAGCCACAGGTTCTAACCTTTTTTATAAATTTGACAAAAATTTAATCAGTTGAAGAAATCACTCTTTTTCATATTTATTTGTCTGTCTTTTTTAAGCGTTCAATTCACTTTCGCACAAGCAAAAAAACCTGCACAATCTCCGAAAACTATTGTCATCGAGAATGCTGACTTTTCTGATGTAGATCAGGTTAATGTACCTGATGCACTTTTACTTACTGGAAATGTAAAAGTAAACCACGATGGAGTTGTATTAACTTGCAATAAGGCCTATTTTTTTCAAAAAGAAAATTATCTAAAAGCATTCGGAAATGTACAATTAGTACAAGGAGACACTTTATTTCTGAATAGTAAATATGCTGAATATAGCGGTAATGCAAAAAAAGCTTTTGCTACAGGAAATGCCGTTTTAACTTCGCCAGATGCTACTTTGCAGACTGATACTATTAATTTTGACAGAAATGTTCAAGAAGCATTTTACAACACCAAAGGTACTATCATAAACAAAGACAATACATTGGTGAGTAAATCTGGAAGATATTTTGTAAAAGAAAAGAAATTCCAGTTTTTGACTGAAGTTACGATTACGAATCCGAAATATGTGATTAAATCGAACCATTTAGATTATTACAGCAATTCTGGTCACACCTATCTTCTTGGCCCATCCACTATTACGAGTAAAGCCAATTACATTTATACCGAAAAAGGTTTTTATGACACTAAGAAAAACTTAGCCCATTTTCTACGAAAATCATACATTAAATATGACGATAGGCGCATAGAAGGCGATAGTTTATTTTATAATCGAAATACCGAATTTGCTTCGGCAACCCGAAATGTAAAAATCACCGATTCTATCAATAAAGGAATTGTAAAAGGCCATTATGCAGAGCTTTATAAGCTGAAAGACTCAATGTTTGTAACTAAAAGAGCGGTTGCCATTAATCTTGTTGAAAATGATTCAGTCTACATTCACGGACAAAAATTAATGGTTACAGGAAAAGAAGGAGAAAGAATTTTGAGAGCATATAAAAATGTTCGTTTCTACAAAACAGACATGAGCGGTAAATGTGACTCAATACATTCTGATTCTAAAATTGCCTTAACAAAATTGATTGGAAATCCGATTCTTTGGAATGGCGACAACCAGATCACAGGAGATGTAATGCATTTGATTGGCGATAATAAAACAAGGAAAATTGACTCTTTAAAAGTGCTCAACAATACTTTCGTCATATCCAAGGACACGCTCGGAACAGGATTTAATCAAGTCAAGGGGCTCAATTTGTTTGGGAAATTCCGAGATGGAAAACTTCATGATGTTGATGTTATCAAAAACACCGAAGTAATTTATTATATGCGGAACGATGCCCATGAACTAATCGGAATCAATAAAAATGTTAGCAGTAAAATCAATATGATATTGGAAAATAATGCTATTGAAACGATTACGTTCTTCAATAAAGTCGACGGAGATATTTTTCCTGAAGATGAACTTCCCGAAAATGCTCGTAAACTAAGAGGTATGAATTGGCGTGGCGATGAAAGAATAAAATCGAAAGATGATATTTTTACCGCAGAAGAAAACGAAGAGAATAACAAACTGATTAAACAAGGAAAAGACGAAGAGGAAAAAGGTAAAAACGTTCCCTTAAAAGTCAGGAAAGAAACCTTAAATTACGATAAAAAGAATCCTACTGCTAAGACAGACACAAAAGCTAAAAGCAAATAGTTTTCAGTCGCGGTCACAGTTTACAATGCTTTGCGATTGTTTAAACCACAAAGTTAACTTAAGCGTAAAGTCAAAAACCTTAGAACCTCAGTACCTTTGCTACTTTGAACCTCAAAAAGTTTTCAGTCGCGGTCACAGTTTACAGTTAAAAACATAAAAGCTCAGAGTCTTAATATCTCAGCAATTTAGAAGCTAAAAGAAATGAATCCAGATTTTATAAAATACCAAGCGCAAACCTCTCCTTACCCACTCGGAATGGAAGTTTCGCATGCCATTGGTTCTTACATATACGATACAAACGATAAAAAATATTTAGATTTTGTTGCCGGAGTTTCGGCTTGTACTTTAGGACATCAGCATCCGAGAGTCAATCAAGCTATAAAAGATCAACTGGATAAATATTCGCACGTAATGGTTTACGGCGAATATTCTCAAAGTCCAGCTGTTCAATACTGCAAAATGATGGCTTCTCTGCTTCCAGAATCTTTAAACAAAACCTATTTGGTTAATTCTGGTACAGAAGCGATTGAAGGTTCATTAAAATTAGCCAAGCGTGTTACGGGACGCAGCCAGCTTATTTCATGTCACAATGCTTATCACGGAAACACTATGGGTTCTATGAGCGTTATGGGATTTGAAGAACGCAAACAAGCTTTTAGACCCCTACTTCCAGATGTTGATTTTATCACTTTCAACAACGAAGAAGATTTACAGAAGATAACCACTCGAACAGCCGCTATTCTTTTAGAAACCATTCAAGGTGGTGCAGGATTTATTCAGCCTGAAAATAACTTTTTGCAAAAAGTTCGTGAACGTTGCGATGAGGTTGGAGCTTTAATGATAGTTGATGAAATCCAACCAGGTTTTGGAAGAACGGGAAAACTTTTTGGTTTCCAAAATTATGATGTTGTTCCCGATATTGTGGTTATGGGCAAAGGAATGGGCGGCGGAATGCCAGTTGGAGCATTTACTGCCTCTGCTGAAAAAATGGATCTTTTAACAGAAAACCCAAAATTAGGACATATCACCACTTTTGGAGGTCACCCTGTCATTGCGTCAGCTTGTTTAGCTACTTTGCAAGAATTAACTGAAACAAATTTAATGGCAGAAACGCTAGAGAAGGAAAAACTCTTCAGATCACTTTTGGTACATCCTTTGATTACAGAAGTTAGAGGAAAAGGATTAATGCTTGCCGCCATGACAGAATCGGCAGATATTACCAACGAAGTCATTTTAACTTGTCAAGACAGAGGACTTATTTTATTCTGGCTTTTATTTGAAGGATGCGCAATCAGAATTACACCTCCTTTGATTATTTCTGAAGATGAAATTAGAGAAGGTTGTGCGATTATTTTAGACGTGATGGACGAAATAATGAAGAAGAACAATAACTAAATTATAAAATTATTTGAGCACTATTTTTAGTAAAACTGACAGAAATTAATGCTCAATTCCTATTTCAAAAAAGTCTTCTTATATAAATAAAAAAATGACAAAACCGAAGCTAATCCCTTAATAATAAAGGAGATTTCTTCCCAAAATAGAATAAAAAACGCCATATATTGTTAATTAAATTGTTCAAAACAATTAATTTCCTATCCTTACAGCGATTATATGGTTGCCTAAATTTATAACAGGCTAATTTCAAAAATACGAAGTATGCAATTAAGCAACGAAGAAGAAGATTATAACCTATCCCTATCCAAATTTGAGTCGATGTTAAAAACTAACAAAGTACTCTTTTTTGATTCTGAAGAATTCGAAGAAATAATTCTTCATTATTTAGACATAGGTAAGGCTAATTTAGCAAAAAAGGCCTTAAAACTTGCATTAGACCAGCATCCAAAATCTACAGGCTTAAAATTAGTACAAGTAGAAATGCTAGTTTATGATGACAAACTCGAGATCGCTGAAAAGCTTTTGAATGAGTTATACGCAATTGAACCTAACAACGAGGAAATCTACATCCAGAAAGCCAATATCTGTTCCAAAAGAGATCAGCACGAAAAAGCAGTTGAACTGTTAAAAATCGCGCTTCAATACACTGATGATTATGCAGATGTGTACAATTTAATTGGTATGGAATATCTTTTTATGGATAATCTCGAGCTGGCAAAGGAGAGTTTTATCAAATGTCTTGAAGAAGACTTAGAAGATCAATCTGCTCTCTATAACGTAGTATATTGTTTTGAATTTTTAGATCAAAACCAAGAAGCTATTGTATATCTTAACGAATATATCGACAGAAATCCGTACAGTGAAATTGCGTGGCATCAGCTTGGACGTCTACATTATGGCGTAAAAGAGTATGAAAATGCCATTCGCGCATTTGATTATGCAACGCTAATTGATGATGAATTTTTAGGAGCTTTCATGGAAAAAGCAAAAGCGTATGAGCGCCTTAAAAAGTACAATGAAGCAATTGAAAGTTATAACAGAACCATCGAATTGGACGATGCGACTTCGTACGCCCTTCTTCGAATTGGAAAATGTTATGAAAAACTTGGAAATTTAGCCAAGGCAATCCAATATTATAACCAAACTGTTCATGAAGATCCGCTTTTAGACAAAGGCTGGATTGCCATAACAGATTTTCACCTTCGCCAGAAAAACTATCAGAAAGCATTATTCTTTGTCAATAAAGCACTGGCAATCGATAATCAGAATCGTTTGTACTGGAAAAGATATGCTACAATCAACAAACAGATGAATTTCTTTGAAGAAGCCGAATTTGGTTTTAGAAAAGCGGTTGAGTTTGGAGATTATGCATTAGACACTTGGTTATTCTGGGTTGACATTCTTCAATTTTTAGGAGAATTTGAAACAGCTATCCAAACTTTATTACAGGCTACAGAATATTTCCCTGAAGAAAATGAAATCGAATATCGTTTGGCTGGATTATATTTTATGATTCAAGACAACACAAAAGCTAAATTTCACTTAAGCAATGGTTTACGCCTTAACTTTGACAACTATATTCTAATCGAAGATTTGTTTCCTGTGGTTTGGGCAAAAAAAACAGTAAAAAATTATATAGAAAAACATCGTAAATAAGAATGGTTGATATTTTATTAAGAAGACGTTTTGGATTATTAGGACGCAACATAAGCTACTCTTTTTCAAAAGGTTATTTTACAGAAAAATTTAATAATGAAGTTTTTGCTGGCAACAGCTATGAGAATTTTGACATTTCTGAGATTAATTACTTCACAGAATTAATTAAAAATAATCCTGATTTAAAGGGATTAAATGTTACCATTCCGTACAAAGAACAAGTTATTCCTTTCTTAGATAAATTATCAAAAAAAGCCGCTCTAATTGGCGCTGTCAATACAATTAAATTTACTAAAAGCGGTAAACTAAAAGGCTACAACACAGATTATTACGGATTTAAGAAGTCTTTAAAACCATTATTAGAGCCTCATCATAAAAAAGCCCTTATTTTAGGAACAGGAGGCGCTTCTAAAGGTGTTGCTTTTGCTTTGGACGAATTGGATATTCCGTACACTTTTGTTTCTAGAGAAGCAAAGGAAAACATTATTGATTATGATTTGATTAATGCAACAACTTTTGATAATTTTCAAATTATAATTAATTGCACACCAGTTGGAACGAGTCCGAATATTGAAGCTTGTCCAAATTTACCTTATGAATTCTTTACAGAAAAACATATCGCATACGATTTAATCTATAATCCTGCAGAAACCACTTTCTTGCGAAAAGCGAAAGAAAAAGGTGCTGTTATTAAAAACGGACATGATATGCTTATTTTTCAAGCCGAAAAAGCTTGGAAAATCTGGAACAAATAAAAAATTAAAATGTTAAAGTAATTTTCGTAAATTAGTCTACTCATTTGCAGACATTTATGAAAAAACAACTACTTTACTTTAGCATTTTTTTTCTTATTACATTTCTTGCAACAGCACAAGATGAAGATATAGACAGAAGCAATAGTCCCTTTGCTGAACCTCGATATCATTATTTTCTACAGACTATTCTACTGTACAATGAATACTTAGATACTAAAAATGGCTCGTATAATACTACAAATTTGCGTGTTTTACAACCAATTGGCAATAAAGCCTGGAATCTGAGATTTGATTTGCCTTTAATTTCAACCAATTCCAATTCTATCAATCAAACCGGACTTGGTGATGTTGGTGCTGGACTTAGTTTTATCCCTTATTTTAAAAAAAACAGCGGTATTGGTCTTAGAACCCGTGTTATCTCAAATTCTGCTGCAGACCCAAGTTTTGGTACAGGAAAATGGGTAGTAATTCCAGCTGGTATCTTTGCAAAATACTTCAATAAAAAGAAATTTTTATGGCTTGCGACCGTTGAACATTCCCAGAGTTTTGCAGGATCAAGCAATCGAAGCGATGTAAGCGTGACATTGCTAGAAAACAACTTATTATGGTTTTTTGGTAAAAATTGGATTGCTACCGATGTAGGTTTTAGATATAATTATGTTTTGGATGGTTTTCAGAATAATGCTTTTATGGAATTTGGACGAAAAATCACTCCAACAAATTTATTTTATGTACACCCTAGCGTGGCTTTTGGCGGAGAAAAATCATATAATTTTGGAATGGAAGTAGGACTGTTGGTTTTGTTTTGATTTAAAACTAACTATTGATTCGGCTTCACTTTTTACGATTATTTTCTTTTTTCATTGAAAAATCGCAAAAAATATTATTTCTATCTTATCAATTAAAATGACAAAAATTAATATATCATACTGCTAAATTGAATTAATCAATAAGAATTTCACCGTAAATTAGCGTATAAACAAAGGATTTATTTTGTATTTAGAAACACCTTTACTATCTTTCGCACTGTTTAGAATAAAAACCTTATACATTTTAAGATGTTAGAAGAAAAGAATGATAACCTGCATGAAGCAGACGGAAAAACTGGAATCGAAGTAAATGATTCTATAGCAAATGATGCAATTGAAACCTCAGATTCTGAAACTCTGACCGAAAATTTGGTTCCAGAAACTGAAAATAAATTAGCTAATCAAGGTGATGCTCATCAAGAAGCATTAGATGTTATTACCAATTCGAACGCTGCTGAAAGCGAAGACGAAACGCTAAAGGAGCGTCACGACATTCCTATGCAGGATTATAATACATTCTCTCTAGATGCTCTTGTTGATGAACTTAAAAAACTGGTGAATATAGACAAGGTAATGTCTGTAAAAGATCATATCGAAGAAATCAAAAAAGCTTTTCTGTTACAATATCACCATCTTATAGAGGAGAAAAAAGAAGAATTTTTAGCTTCTAATCCGGATCCTAGCGAAGAGTTTGAATATCATCTGCCTCTAAAATCAAAATTCGACGAATATTATAATGTTTTTAGAGAGAAAAGAAATGCTCATTTTAAACATTTACAGACTAATTTAAAAACCAATTTAGATAATCGTCTGGCTATTGTTGAAGAATTAAAGGAACTAATTAATCCACAGGAAAATATAAAGGACACTCTTAAGCATTTTAATGAATTAAGAGAAAGATGGAAAAATGCAGGAGCTATTCCGAAAGACAAATACAACCACGTTTGGAATAATTACCATTTCCATGTAGAAAATTTCTACGATTATCTTCATTTAGACCGTGAGGCTAGAGATTTAGATTTTAAACATAACTTAGAATTAAAACAAAAAATTATAGCTCGCGTCGAAGAATTGGTAAACGATGCTGATGTAAGTAAATCTTTCCGTGAATTACAGGATTTACATAGAATCTGGAAAGAAGAAATCGGACCTGTTTCTAAAGAGCACCGTGACGCGATCTGGAATCAATTTAGTGAATTGACTAAGAAAATACACGATAAGAGAGAACTTTTATTTGAGAGCCAAAGAGCAAATGAGCAAAAAAATCTTGAAGCCAAAAAAGAAATTATTGCCAAAATTGAAGCTCTTGGAAGCGAAAAAGTAAACTCTCATTCACAATGGCTTGTTCAGATTCAAAAAGTAGAAGACCTAAGAAATGAGTTTTTTGCTGCTGGAAAAGTTCCTTCTGAAGTTAATGAAGAAACTTGGGCTACTTTCAAAACTGCGGTTAGAAATTTCAATGCTTTCAAAAATTCGTTTTATAAAGACATTAAAAAAGATCAAAACGATAATTTAAATAAGAAACTGGCTCTTGTTGCAAAAGCTAAAGAATTACAGGAAAGCACAGATTTTCAAGCTACAACTCCTGTGATGAAACAAATCCAGGAAGAATGGAAACAAATTGGCCACGTTCCCAAAAAATATTCAGACAAAATCTGGAAAGAATTTAAGGATGCCTGCAACCATTATTTTGACAAATTAAAAGAACACAAGTCTGAAGAAAACAGTGAAGAGGTAGCTGCTTTTGACAATAAAAAAGCTTACTTAGATGTTTTAAGAGCTTTCCAATTAACTGGAGATCATAAAACAGATTTAGATGCAATTAAAGCTCATATTGAAACTTGGAAAGGATTCGGAAAAGTTCCTTTTTCTAGAAGACATATTGAAGGGAAATTCAATAAAATCTTAGATGCTCTTTTCGAAAAACTAAGCTTAAGCAAAAAAGAATCTGAAATGATGCGTTTTGCCAATCGTCTTGATTCTTTGTCTGACAGTAATGACACACGTAAATTAGACAATGAAAAGATCTTTATTATGCGTAAAATTGAAGAAGTTCAAAATGAAATTTTCCAGTTAGAAAACAACATTCAGTTCTTCACGAATACAAAAAATGCTAAAAAAGAGAATTCAATTGTTACAGAAGTACGCAAAAACATTGCTATTCACAAAGAAAGCCTTGATGTATGGAAAGATAAATTGAAGCAACTTCGAAACTTGGGACAAGAATAGATACTAGAAATTCCAATTTTTTAAATTCCAAATTCCAATTAACAATGCTTAATTGGAATTTGGATTTTTTTTTTTACACTTTAAAAGATGCGACGAATAATCATGGCATCTTTTTTTACCCACAAAGCCCGCAAAGCTTTTTTTGATTAGATTGTATTAACAAACGCAAGTTTCACGAAGCTTTACTTAAAAACTTTGCGAACTTTGCGTATCCCGATATCCATCAGTATTGTGTGCTTTGCGGTTAAACATCAGCATAACGAAAATACTAAAACTTAACAATCTCATTAAATTTCATAAAATTATTCTGCAAAATATTGATTATATTTGAGTTACCACTATTAAATAGCACTCAAACAAATAACATTTAATACTAATTTTTAAATAAGGAAAATATGAAATTTACAAGAAAAGCACACGCCAACTGGAAAGGAACCGGTATGGAAGGAAAAGGAACAATCAGCACACAAAGCACAACTTTAGATAATGCACAATTGTCTTTTAAAACAAGATTTGCTGACGGTGTGGGCACAAATCCAGAAGAATTGGTTGCTGCGGCTCATTCTGGCTGTTTTACGATGCAATTAAGCTTTTTGCTTAACGAAGCTGGTTTTACCGCCGATGATTTAACTACAGAAGCTACAGTAACTTTTGAAGACGGTTCAATCACTTTAATCCATTTAGACTTAAAAGGTAAAGTTCCTTCAATTTCTGCTGAACAATTTGCTGCAACAGCTGCCAAAGCAAAAGAAATCTGTCCGATTTCAAAACTGCTAAACACAACAATTACTTTATCTGCTGAGTTATTAAGCTAGAAAAATTAGACATAAAAAAAACCATTCACCGCGGTGTGAATGGTTTTTTTATTTATAAGAATCTCTAATTACATTTTTGCTTTTAAAGCTTTTGCTTCTGCAGTCATTTCAAGAGCATTGTAAACTCCTAATAATGTTTTAGAAACATCCTCGTTTTTAGGATCTAATTCATTTGCTTTTTTAAGGTAAGGAATTACCCCTTTGAAAACTGATTCTCTTTGCGCTTTTAAAACATCGTAACGTTTCATATCTTTAGCAGAAGTTCCCAATTTATTCATTTCATCAATAATTGGCTTTTCAGCTTCTAATTTTAAAGCAGCAAGATTTAAGTAAGCATTTGTGTAATCAGGGTTGATTTCGATTGCTCTTAAGTAATATTTTTCTGCGTCAGCAGTATTTTTAGCTCCAGCACTAATTACTCCTAAATTAAATACTAAATCAGCATTTTTAGGATCTTTCTCTAAAGCCTCATTAACTAATTTTTTGTACATATCGAAGTCTTTAGTCTCTAGATACAAATTAGCTTCTGTCAAAATTAAAGAAGTATCATCTGGATTTGCTTTTCTAGCGTCAGCAATTGCTTTTTTAGCATCTTCTGTACGTCCTTTTTGCACTAAGATTAATGCTAAGTTTTTGTAGATTTCACCTCTTTTAGAAGGAATAGCTTCAGTTTTAGGTTTTTCGTGAGTTCCTAATTTAACAGCTAAATCTCTTTCTTTAGCATTAGCAAAGTTATCTTCGTTTCCGTTAGCTTTGTTTGCAGCTAAGTACAAAGTTCCTTTTCCTGAATAGTTTAATTTTTTCAACTCTTCATACATTGGCAAAGCAAGGTCATAATCTTGTGAATTTACAGCTGTAGAAGCCGCATAATACAAGTTGATAGTATCCTTTTTGTCCAATTCATATGCTTGGTACAATTTCTTTGCACCATCAACATGTTTGTTTGCCTGTGTATCAGCAATTGCAGAATTGATCAATAATCCTTTAATATTAGTAATTGATGCAGCTGCTTGTGTTGAATATTTTTGCTTTCCAGAAGTTTTTTCAACATCAATTAATTTTTTGTAGCTATCTGCTGCTGCTAACAAGTTTTTACCTTCCTCAACTTTTTTGTTTGCAAGTTCAAGAAAAGCATTTCCTTGAACGAAATAATATTGAGCCTGCTCAGTATCTTTAGCATTTACAATTAAATTCTCTGCATCTTTTAATTGAGCAAGAGCACCTTGCGCATCTCCACCCTTTAATGCTTTTTCAGCATTTTTAATTTGATCTTTTTGAGCAAACGTAGCTACAGAGATCAGTAATGCTGATGCAAGTATTACATATTTACTTTTCATAATGATATTTGTTTGTATTTAATTTTTTGTTTTTACTTATTCTTCAGACTCTTCATCTTCTCCTTCAGCATCGTCTTCCTCTTCTACTTCATCATCAGAGTCTTCGTCCTCTTCTACAGATCCGTCATCTTCAAGAACTTCTAGATCTGGCTTAACTCTTTCAATTGCAGTTTCGATAACATTACCGTCTTCATCAACAATAACTTCTTCAGCATCGTCTTTCATTACCGTAGTTACAGCAGCGATAGAATCTTTACCTTTAAGGTTAATCAATCTAACACCTTGAGTAGCACGTCCCATAACACGTAAATCCTCGATCGCCATTCTGATGGTTAATCCAGATTTGTTGATAATCATTAAATCATCTGCATCTGTTACCGCATTAATAGAAATCAGTTTACCTGTTTTCTCCGTGATGTTAAGCGTTTTAACCCCTTTACCTCCACGGTTTGTAATTCTATAAACATCTTCTCCATCTTCGTCAACCAATTTAGTACGTTTTCCGTATCCATTTTCAGTTACAACTAAGATTTGAGATTCAGTAATATCATTTTTATCCACTGTAACCATTCCGATTACTTCATCAGTTTCATCTTTCAGCGTAATTCCACGAACTCCAGAAGCTGTTCTTCCCATCGGACGTGTTTTAGTTTCTTCAAAACGAACTAATTTACCAGATTTAACCGCTAAGATAATTTGGCTCTCTCCGTTTGTTAACTGAGCACCAAGTAACTCATCTCCTTCTTTAATTGTAATAGCCGCAACTCCATTTGCTCTTGGTTTAGAATATTTCTCTAAAGAAGTTTTCTTCACCTGACCTTGTTTTGTCACCATTACAAGATTATGCGTATTGATATAATCTTTGTCTTTTAAATCTTGTGTACAAATGAAAGCTTTTACTTTATCATCGCTTTCAATGTTTACTAAGTTCTGAATTGCTCTACCTTTTGCGGTTTTGCTTCCTTCTGGGATTTCATAAACACGCATCCAGAAACATTTTCCTTTTTGGGTAAAGAACATCATATATTGGTGGTTTGTCGCCACGAACATGTGCTCTAAGAAATCTTGATCTCTTGTACCAGCGCTCTTCTGTCCAACTCCACCTCTGTTTTGAGTTTTGTACTCAGATAAGTTTGTACGTTTGATATAACCTGCGTGCGAAATAGTAATTACTACATTCTCGTCAGCAATTAAATCTTCAATACTTACATCTCCTCCAGAATACTCAATTTGAGAACGACGGTCATCACCATATTTATCACGGATTTCTGTAAGCTCTTCTTTGATTAAATCGATTCTTAAATTTACATCTGCAAGTAAAGCTTTCAAATGCTCAATTAACTTCATCAACTCATCAAACTCAGCTCTTAATTTATCTTGCTCCAGACCTGTTAACTGACGTAAACGCATCTCAACAATTGCACGAGCCTGAATATCTGACAATTTAAATCTTTCGATTAATTTTTCTCTCGCTTCGTCCGTATTTTTAGACCCTCTAATTAACGCAATTACTTCATCGATATTATCAGAAGCAATGATTAATCCTTCTAAAATATGTGCTCTTTCTTCAGCCTTACGTAATTCAAACTGTGTTCTTCTAACTACTACATCATGACGGTGCTCAATAAAGTAATGAATCATATCTTTTAGATTCAATAATTGAGGACGTCCTTTTACTAATGCAATGTTATTTACACTAAAAGAAGATTGTAATTGAGTGTATTTGTATAAAGTATTTAAAACTACGTTTGGCGTAGCATCACGTTTTAAGATATAAACGATACGCATACCGCTTCTATCCGACTCGTCACGGATATTGGCAATACCTTCGATTTTTTTCTCGTTAACTAAATCAGCCGTACGTTTAATCATTTCGGCTTTGTTAACTTGATATGGAATCTCAGTAACGATGATACATTCTCTTCCGTCAACTTCTTCAAAACCAACTTTAGCACGCATTACAATACGCCCTCTACCCGTTTTAAAAGCTTCGCGAACACCTTCATAACCATAAATAATACCTCCAGTAGGGAAATCTGGAGCTTTAATATGAGTCATTAACTCATCTACTTCAATATCGTTATTATCAAGATACGCCAAAGTACCATTGATAACTTCAGTTAAATTGTGTGGCGGCATATTAGTTGCCATACCAACTGCAATACCAGTTGCTCCATTTACTAATAAAGTAGGAACTCTTGTTGGCATTACTTTTGGCTCATATATGGTATCGTCAAAGTTCAATTGAAAATCAACTGTTTCTTTTTCGATATCTGCCATAATCTCTTCAGAAATTTTGCGCATTCTGGCCTCAGTATAACGCATTGCTGCAGGACTGTCTCCATCGACAGAACCAAAATTACCTTGTCCGTCAACTAATAAATAACGCATACTCCATTCCTGCGCCATACGCACCATTGCGTCATAAACAGAGGTATCACCGTGCGGGTGATACTTACCCAGAACCTCCCCTACAATTCTCGCAGACTTTTTGTGGGCAGATCTTGATGTTACACCTAAATCATACATTCCGTAAAGAACTCTTCGATGCACTGGTTTCAAGCCATCTCTAACATCAGGAAGTGCTCTCGATACAATTACTGACATCGAATAATCGATGTAAGCTGACTTCATTTCATCCTCTATGTTAATAGGAATTAACTTTTCTCCTTCAGACATAAGTTGTTATATTAAATAATTATATTAGTTTTCAAAGCGTGCCAAGATACGTTTTTTTAAAATTTTTTCAGCTATTTCCTTACACTTATTTAAATGATTTATTAACAACTTTATTTTTGGTTTTAGTTAATAAATTAAACGTTTTTTAACGCTTTTATTGTCTATTTTTTCGTCTATTAGCTGACAGGAGATTTCGAAGGGTACGGTTTTTGTTTTTAAAACTGTAATTCACTAAATTTACAATACCAATTATATATTATGGATGATAATTTTTCACCAAGAGTAAAAGATGTTATTACGTACAGTAAGGAGGAAGCTCTACGTCTAGGGCACGACTTTATTGGTACAGAACATCTTATGCTAGGTATTTTAAGAGATGGTAACGGAAAAGCTATTCATATACTTAATAACCTAGCTGTCGATTTAGATCATTTACGCAGAAAAGTAGAAATACTGAGCCCTGCCAACCTGAGCGTTGAAGTAAATGCAGAAAAGAAAAACCTTCATCTTACCCGACAGGCCGAAAGAGCCCTGAAGACCACTTTTCTTGAAGCAAAAGTATTTCAAAGTTCATCGATTAGCACGGCACATTTGCTGTTATGTATCTTGAGAAACGAAAACGATCCAACAACCAAGCTGCTGAATAAACTAAAAATAGATTATGACGTAGCTAAAGAACAGTACTTAAATATGACTCCAAACGAAGAAGAATTCTTAGAAAACTTGCCAAGAAACGAATCGTACAATGACGATTCAGGACAAGATGACAGTCTAAAAGAAAGCAGCTTTAATAATCCCGCCAATAAGTCAAACAAAAAATCAAAAACTCCTGTTTTAGATAATTTTGGGAGAGATTTAACAGAAATGGCTGAAGAGGGAAAATTAGACCCTGTTGTAGGACGAGAAAAAGAAATTGAGCGTGTATCGCAAATTTTAAGCCGTAGAAAAAAGAACAATCCACTTCTTATTGGAGAACCTGGAGTTGGTAAATCTGCTATTGCAGAAGGACTTGCTCTACGCATCATCCAAAAGAAAGTGTCCCGTATTCTTTTCCATAAACGTGTTGTTACTCTTGATCTTGCAAGCTTAGTTGCGGGAACTAAATACAGAGGACAATTTGAAGAAAGAATGAAAGCCGTAATGAACGAGCTTGAGAAAAACGATGATATTATTCTTTTCATTGATGAGATCCATACTATTGTGGGAGCTGGTGGAGCAACAGGTTCGCTTGATGCTTCAAACATGTTCAAACCTGCATTAGCTAGAGGTGAAATCCAATGTATTGGCGCTACTACTCTTGACGAGTACAGACAATATATTGAAAAAGATGGCGCTTTAGAAAGACGTTTCCAGAAAGTAATCGTTGAACCAACTTCTGTTGAAGAAACGATTGCGATTTTGAACAACGTAAAAGACAAATACGAAGATCACCACAACGTAACATATACTCCAGAAGCTATTGAGGCCTGCGTTAAGCTAACAAACAGATATATGTCTGAGCGTTTCTTACCAGACAAAGCAATCGATGCAATGGACGAAGCTGGTTCTCGCGTACACATTACTAACATTGATGTTCCGAAACAAATTTTGGATCTAGAACGTCAGTTGGAAGAAGTTCGCGAAATGAAAAATATGGTTGTTAAAAAACAAAAATATGAAGAAGCAGCCAAACTTCGCGATGATGAAAAACGTATCGAAAAAGATCTTGCTTTAGCGCAAGAACAATGGGAAGAGGATTCTAAAAACAACCGAATTGAAGTTACAGAAGATAATGTAGCCGATGTTGTTTCTATGATGACAGGAATCCCTGTAAACAGAATTGCACAAACAGAAAGCAACAAATTGGCTCAATTACCTGAATTGATTCAGAATAAAGTAATCGGTCAAAATGAAGCAGTTCTTAAAATTGCTCGTTCTATTCAACGTAACAGAGCTGGACTTAAAGATCCGAACAAACCAATTGGTTCATTCATTTTCTTAGGTCAGACTGGGGTTGGTAAAACGCAATTGGCTAAAGTTTTAGCAAAAGAATTATTTGATTCTGAAGATGCTTTAGTTCGTATTGATATGAGCGAGTACATGGAGAAATTTGCTATTTCTCGTTTAGTTGGAGCGCCTCCAGGATATGTTGGTTACGAAGAAGGTGGTCAATTGACTGAGAAAGTTCGCAGAAAACCTTACTGTGTGGTTCTTTTAGATGAGATCGAAAAAGCGCATCCAGATGTATTCAACATGATGCTTCAAGTTTTAGATGACGGATATTTGACAGATAGTTTAGGTCGTAAAATTGACTTCAAAAATACTATCATTATCATGACCTCTAACGTTGGTGCACGTCAGTTGAAAGATTTCGGACAAGGTGTTGGATTCGGAACTGCCGCAAGAACAGCGCAAGCCGATGAAAATTCGAAAAGCATCATCGAAAATGCATTGAAGAAAACTTTTGCTCCTGAGTTCTTAAACAGAATTGATGACGTAATTGTATTTAACGCATTAGAAAAAGCTGATATTGATTTGATTATCGAAATCGAATTGAAAAAACTATATTCTCGTATTGCAGAGTTAGGCTACAAATTAAGCTTAACAGACAAAGCAAAAGCGTTTATTGCCGAAAAAGGTTTTGACAAACAGTTTGGAGCTAGACCGCTAAAAAGAGCAATTCAGAAATATGTTGAAGATTTGTTAGCCGAAGAAATCATCACTTCAAAAATTCATTCTGGCGATGAAATCATGATGGACTTAAAAGATGATTCACAAGAATTATCAGTAGAAATTCATAAAGCCGAAGAGCCGACGAATCAATAAATTAGTCAAAATTTATAACATTCATAATATGCCCGTTACGTTTTCATAACATAACGGGTATTTTTTTTATTAAAAATCACTATCTTTAGTAAAAGCAAATAGCTATTTTTGAATTTAAATTCTATAATAAAAAACAAAATATGCTTCAAAACAAAGTCATTTTAGGCAGCGAAGAATGGTGCTCATTTCCAGAACTAGGAATCCCGACAATTAAAGCTCGTGTAGATTCTGGTGCCAAAACTTCGGCAATGCACGCTTTAAACATAGCGCCTTTTATAAAAAATGATGCTAATTGGGTTAAATTCGACATTAATCCGATTCAGAATAATATCAAAACCATTATTCATTGTGAAGCACCTTTGGTTGACAAGCGAATTGTAAAAAGTTCAAGCGGATTTAGAGAACATCGTTATGTAATCCAAACCAGCTTAAAAATTGGCGATGCCAAATGGCCAATCGAAATGACTCTGACTAATCGTGATTCTATGGGATTTAGAATGCTTTTAGGGCGCGAAGCCATGAGTGGAAGGGTTTTAGTTGATCCTGAACAAAAATATCTTTTAGGACAGCCTACAGCGGAATCTCTAAAAGAATTATACCAAAATTCTGAAAAAGCAAAAACAGGTTTGCGAATTGGCCTTTTAGCCAGCAATCCAGAATTATATAGCAACAAAAGAATCATGGAAGCTGGCGAAATGCGCGGGCACGAAATGCATTTCTTAAATATTAAGGAATGCTACATGAAACTGGACGCTAAAAAACCTGAAATTCATTATAGAGGCGGAAAAATCTTAAACGAGTTTGATGCTATTATTCCGAGAATTCGTCCAAGCATAACTTTTTATGGCTGCGCTTTGACACGTCAGTTTGAAGCTTTAAAAGTTTTTGTACTAAATTCAGCTACAGCCATAACTCAATCTCGAGACAAACTATATTCTTTACAATTATTATTGAACAGCGGAATTGATATACCAACTACAGGGTTTGCCAATTCTCCACTTGATACAGACAACCTTATCAAAATGGTTGGCGGTTCGCCTTTAATTGTAAAATTATTGGAAGGAACACAAGGAAAAGGGGTTGTTTTGGCTGAAACCAAAAAAGCGGCAGAAAGTGTTATTAATGCTTTCAAAAGTTTAAATGCCAACATTTTAGTTCAAGAATTCATCAAAGAAGCAAACGGAAAAGACATTCGCTGTTTTGTAATCGACGGAAAAGTGGTTGCAGCTATTCAGCGTGAAGCTATGCCAGGCGAATTTAGAGCAAACATTCACCTTGGCGGAACGGCATCTGTAATCAAAGTTACAGCCGAAGAGAAAAAGATCGCTATAAAAGCGGCAAAAGCTATGGACTTAAAAGTAGCTGGAGTTGATATTATTCGTTCTTCTAAAGGCCCATTATTACTAGAAGTAAACTCTTCTCCAGGTCTTGAAGGAATTGAAGGTGCAACAAATAAAGATGTGGCAGGAGAAATGATTAGAGCAATTGAGAAGAATTTTAAACTATAATTAAGTTCATTTAAACTTAATATCACATAAATAATTTAGCAGCTTTGTCGAAGGTTAGAGCCAAGGATCTAAGAAACTTTCATAAAAAATAAATCATAAATTTCCGCATTTTTGTCATTTCGACGAAGGAGAAATCTCCGTTAGAAGCTCGACAAAGATTGGCCTTTCGATACGGAGTTACTTGCGGAGATTTCTCCTTCGTCGAAATGACAATGATTATGGTTAATTTGTGTAACATTAAAGTTCCTTAGTCTCTGGTTTAAAACTTTGGCAAAGCTTTTTTATTTAACTTTAAAATAAAAAAAATGACTTTTCCGTATTTAGATATAATCATACGAAGTGTTGCCGTCTATTTCTTCATGACAATTGCTTTACGAATATTCGGCAAAAAAGAACTTTCTCAATTAAATACTGCCGATATTATTCTCATTTTATTAATCAGCAACTCTGTCCAAAATGCAATGGTTGGTCCCGACACCAGTTTAATTGGAGGATTAATCGCCGCTTTGGTTTTGTTTTCAATTAATTTTGCCGTCAAAAAACTAACAAAAAGATTCAAAACTCTTGGCGATTTGCTACTTGACAAACCTGAAATCTTAATTTACGATGGCATATTAGATTTTAAAACATTAAGCAGATTGGATGTTTCGCACGAAGAATTAAAAGAAGCAGCGCGCGAGCACGGTTTAGAACATCTCACAGATATTAAACTTGCCATGCTTGAAATTGACGGAACTATAAGTATAATTTCGAAAGATCAAAAACATCTTAAACAAACACACTACAAACGAAAACACAATCATAAAAATCTTCAAAAACTTTGATTTTACTTCCCGACTTGAATTCTAACCGCGCCTAAACCATCTTTAAAATCATCTGCTTTTTCATATTTCGGAGCTACAATTTCTTTTCCTTCTTTGTCTACAAAACCGTATTTTCCGTCCAATTTCACTACAGCAATTCCATCTTTAAAAGATTCAATCAAATCATATTTTATAGAAGTGATTTCTTTTCCTGTTTTATCAATCAATCCGTATTTATAACCTGATTTCACTTGAATTAATTCATCATTCAAAACCATAAAATCATATTTTACTGGCACGATTTCTTTCCCATCATTATCCAAAACGCCATACTTGTTTTCCTGTTTTACAATTGACGCATTATCTTTAAAATAAAAATTCATATCGTACTTTATAGGAACTACAATTTTCCCTTCCTCACTAATCACCCCAAACTTATTATTCTGTTCTACAGTTGCAAAACCTTCCTTAAAATTCTGAACATGATCATAAATTGGAGGAACAACCTCTTTCCCAATCTGATCTACAATACCAAATTTGCCATTTAGTTTCACAACAGCAAATCGATCTGCAAAGTCAATTATTTCGTCATATTTCGGAGTTATCTCTTCTCCTACTACATCTATAAAACCCCATTTATTATTCAATTTTACAGCCGTTATTTCAGGCGATAAAGTTTTTGCATCATCGTATTTTTTAGTCAACAACACATCGGAAGATTTAATTAAATATTGGGCTTTAGCATTTTTATTGCTTACTACTATCCAATTCTGTTTGTTTACTATTTCATCATAAGCACAACGAATAACTTCTTTTCCGGTTTTATCCACTACACCGCTTTTGCCTTTTAATTGTACGACTGCAAAACCACTTTCAAATGCACTAATACCGTCATATTTACAAGGAACTATTTCTTTTCCTGTCTGATCGACAAAGCCATATTTAAAAGCTTTTTCTTTTGATTGAGCAAAACCAGTTTTTACAATCAGCATTAAAACCAATACAATTATTCTCTTCATTATTTTAAATATTAAACTATTTACAAAAGTCTGCAAAATCGGCTATTCCTATAGCCTCTAAAAGCTTTTATACTTTTACTTTAAAACAAATTAAAACAAAAAAAACCGATTTCAGATTTGAAATCGGTTTTCTATATTAACAAAATGTGATTTACTTTTCACATTTCACAATAATCATTTTATTAAATAAAGACGCTTAGAATAAAATAAACCAAACCTGCTAATAAAGCTGAAATTGGAATAGTTAAGATCCAAGCCCAGATTAAACTTACTGTAACTCCCCATCTAACGGCAGAAACACGTTTTGTTAATCCAACTCCAATAATAGATCCTGTAATCGTATGCGTTGTACTTACTGGAATTTTTAAGTGCTCTGTAAAGTAAAGTGTCAAAGCTCCTGCAGTTTCAGCAGCAACACCTTCAAACGAGCTTACTTTAGTGATTTTAGAACCCATTGTTTTCACAATTTTCCATCCACCACTTAAAGTTCCTGCAGCAATAGCAGAATAACACGCTAACGGAATCCAGCTTGGCATTACACCTTTAATACCTGCATCATCGTTTGGAAGGACAACATCTAACCAAGCATCCATGTGAACTCCTGGGTTTGTATTGATATAAACCGCTACAGCAGCAGCAATGATACCCATTACTTTTTGAGAATCGTTTCCTCCGTGACCTAAACTAAATGCCGCAGAAGATAATAACTGCATTTTCTTTAAAGCAGCATCTGCCTGATGAAGATTTAAACTACTGAATATTAAACAAAATCCACTTACAGTTAAGATAATGAATGCAACTAAGAACCATTTAATATTGTGAGAATCGAATACTACACTCCAGAAATGAGACTCAAAACGAGGTTTTCCGTGTTCTAGAATTTCTTCATAAGAAACCATTTGATAATACACAAAAACAATAGTAGCAATCATTAAAGCTACAGTAAAGATTTTAGGCCCAATTGTTTTACGAGAAGCATTTAGAAGCCAAATCGAAATTAAATAAGAAGCAAGCGCTCCAATTAATGGTGCTAAAACGATAAATGCAATGATAATAAGAACCCCCGAAGGCATTCCACCATCTTTACCAGCCTTATACCAGCTTACAATTTCATACCAGTAGTGAGTTGCTCCATCTTCTCCAACATAACCAGAGAAGCCGTGTACAGCGATAGCATGCGCTACTGCAGCTCCAGCAAAACCTCCAATAAGTGTATGCGAAGAACTTGAAGGAATTCCTAACCACCAAGTCAATAGATTCCAACAGATTGCAGCGATAACTCCAGCCAAAATTACGACTAGGTTAATTTCCATGGTATGCGCTGTTTTAGCAACAGTATCTGCAACACCAAATCCGAAAACCCAATACGCTAGAAAGTTAAAAAATGCTGCCCAGACTACCGCCTGAAAAGGTGTCAAAACCTTTGTTGCAACAACAGTCGCTATAGCATTTGCCGCATCATGAAAACCATTGATGTAATCAAAAATTAAGGCAAGTACTATAATTAATATAAGTATAGTCATAAGATTATAACTTCAGATTGAAAGATTGAATTAAGAATGTTTTACAGAAATAGATTCTAGTATGTTCGCAACACTCTTACATTTGTCTGTTGCTGATTCTAAAACAGATAACACTTCTTTATATTTAATAATATTTTTAGCGTCTGTTTCGTTTTCAAAAATTTCAAAAACTGCTTTGTTATAAACGTTATCAGATTTGTTTTCTAGTTTGTTAATTCTAGCACACGCATCTTTAATAACTTTAAAGTTTTGTAAGTTTCTCAACTCTTTTACTGCACTGTCGATGTTTTGACAAGCTTCAAGGTTGATTTCTGTCATCTTTCTGATAGATTTTGTAATCTTATCAACTTGATACAATCTCATACGGCTAGATGCACCGTGAAGGTAATCTGCAACGTTATCAATTGAAGTAATTAACGTATGAATATCTTCTCTGTCAAACGGAGTAATAAAATTTCTGCTTAACTCTAAGTTAGTCTGACGAGTAATGTCTTCTCCTTTTTGTTCTAATTCGTCAATCTTTTGAAAAAGAATCTCTCTTTCTTTTAATGGTAAATTTACAGCTTCGTGTAAGTTAGAAGCTAATTCAATTAAATTGCTAGAAGCCTCTTCAAAAAGTGGAAAGAATTTCTTGTCTTTCGGCACTAAAAATTGGAAAATACTGTTTATTGACATTGTTTTATTTTTGATAGTGCAAAATTACCTTCAATAACACGTTCCTGTGTTAAGCCATTGTTAACAAATCGTTTTCAATTTGAAAACTCGAAAGGAATAAAACCGTGTTTTCTATGTCATTATGTAAGATTCTATCTTCTTTTACCAAAGGCACAACTTCTCTATAGCTGCTTAAGAACATTTCGATAAAATCACTTGATTTTAGAGGCTCTCTGTAAGCAATCGCCTGAGAAGCATTCAATAATTCGATAGCCAAAATGCGCTCTAAATTATCTAAAATACGTAAGGCTTTTGTTGCTCCGTTTGCTCCCATACTCACGTGATCTTCTTGTCCGTTGCTTGAAACAATGCTATCGATACTCGCTGGAGTTGCCAATTGTTTGTTCTGACTTGCAATACTTGCTGCAGTATATTGCGGAATCATGAAACCTGAATTCAATCCTGGATTATCTACCAAAAATGCAGGAAGATTACGCAAACCAGAAATCAACTGATACGTTCTTCTTTCAGAAATGCTTCCTAATTCTGCCAAAGCAATTGCCATAAAGTCTAAAGCTAATGCTAAAGGCTGTCCATGGAAATTTCCACCAGAAATAATCTGATCGGCTTCTATAAATATATTAGGATTATCGGTTACAGAATTGATTTCTGTTTTGAATACTTTTCGAACATAATCAATCGCATCTTTTGAAGCGCCGTGAACCTGCGGCATACAACGGAAAGAATAAGGATCTTGAACGTGTTTCTTTTCTTGAGCAATAATTTCGCTTCCGTCCAAGAATTCGGTAATTCTCTGCGCCGTTACGATTTGTCCTTTATGCGGACGTATATAATGTATCAATTCGTTGAATGGCTCAATTCTTCCATCAAAACCTTCTAGAGAAATGGTTCCGATTAAATCTGCCAAATACGAATATTTATAAGCTTTAATTAAAATATGAGCTCCGTAAGCACTCATAAACTGAGTTCCATTCAATAAAGCCAAACCTTCTTTTGACTGTAAAACGATTGGTTCCCAATTAAACTGCTTCAAAATTTCAGCAGAAGCCACTTTTTTACCTTCAAACAATACAACTCCTTCTCCAATTAAAGGCAAAGATAAATGTGCCAGCGGCGCTAAATCTCCAGAAGCTCCAAGCGAACCTTGAGTATATATTATTGGAAGAATATCATTATTGTAAAAGTCAACCAAACGCTGTAAAGTGATCAATTGAACTCCTGAATGTCCATAACTTAAAGATTGGATTTTAAGCAACAGCATCATTTTTACAATTTCAGCAGGAACTTCCTCGCCAGTTCCGCAAGAGTGCGATTTTACTAAGTTTTCTTGAAGCTTAGATAAATTCTCATTAGAGATTTTCACACTATATAAAGACCCGAAACCTGTATTGATACCGTAAATTGGTGCCGTATGCGATGCCATTTTCTTATCTAAATAATCGCGGCATTTCTGAACATTTACTTTAGCTTCTTCAGATAATTCAAGTATTTTATTTTGGCTTAAAATTTCTTGTAATGTTTCTAAAGTAATCGTTTCCGAACTTATATAATGGATCTCTCTCATGATGATTGTAAATTTTAAACGCCAAAATTCAACAAATCAATATTAAAAAGCAACATTTTATCACAATAATTAAGATTTCTATAAAAGCTCTTAACATACTTTAAATCGCCATTCAAATCAAAATATCTCATTTTTACCCGTTTTTCATGTCTTTTTAAGCTCGACATCAATCCATTGCAAAGGTTCAATCTATAAAAATTGCTGTTCAAAATATGCCAAAACATCAATTTAACATATTCAATTTTAACAAATACTCAATATTGATTTATAGAGATTTGAATTATTAAAATATTCGTAAAAAAGCTTTTCGGGTTTTTAACTCTTGCAAAAAGCTGTACTTTTGAAAAATCAAAAATGAAAAGTAACAGCATAAAATATCAATCTACAATTATTACAACTCAAACAGGAGTTGCGATTGCTGCTACCATTATTACTACTACAACAACTACTACCCCTTAGGGGTATACATTTTTACATATAATCCTAGGTTACCTATACTTTTTTCTTGAAAGAAGAAAGTTATTGGATACATAAAAAACATTTACAAAGAAAAAAAAGTCGCAGTTTTCAGTTTCAGTTCACAGTTGATAACCTTTGAACCTTTGTCACTCAAAACCTTTGCACCTTATTAAAAAATATCACATAAAATGAAAGTATTAAAATTTGGCGGAACTTCGGTTGCCAATGCTCAAAATATAAAACTCGTTCTCGACATTGTAAACCAAAAAGCAAAACAGGATCAACTCGTTGTTGTAGTTTCAGCACTAAGCAAAGTGACAGATTTACTGCAATTAGCAGCCGCAAAAGCCGCAGCAAACGACGAAAGCTTTAGAGAAGTTGTGGCTGAAATCGAGAAAAAACACCTTGACACACTTAAAGAACTTATTCCGGTAAGCGAGCAAAGCAGTTTGCTGAGTCATGTAAAAAGAATCATCAACCATTTAGAAACTTTATTAGACGGCTGTTTCTTGCTTGGCGAATTATCTCCAAGAACTGCCGATACTATTTTAAGTTTTGGTGAATTGCTTTCTTCATTCATTATTGCTAAAGCCTATGAGCAAATCAGTAAAGATGCAGTTTACAAAGACAGTCGCGAATTAATTAAAACAGATAATAACTTCGGAAAAGCAGTGGTTAACTTCGAAGTTTCAAATAAATTAATTCAGGAATATTTTGGTTCAAATGAAGCAAAAATCAATATCATGCCTGGTTTTATAGCGCAGACTCTTGACGGAATCACTTCGACTTTAGGACGCGGAGGTTCAGATTATACTGCAGCTATTATCGCTGGAGCAATCAATGCTGAACAATTGGAAATCTGGACTGACGTAAACGGAATGTTTACTGCAAACCCAAAAATCGTTAAACAAGCACAGCCAATTGCGAATATCTCTTATCAAGAAGCGATGGAATTGTCGCATTTTGGAGCAAAAGTATTGTATCCACCAACAATTCAGCCAGTTTTAAGAAAAAACATTCCAATTTTAATCAAAAATACTTTTGAGCCAGAAGCTGAAGGGACTTTAATTTCGAATCAGGTTTCATCAAAAGATACTGTTGTAAAAGGAATTAGCCATATTGATCATATTTCGCTTGTAACTCTTGAAGGTCCAGGAATGATTGGAGTTGCAGGTTCATCAAGAAGATTATTCGAAGTATTATCTCAGGAAAAAATCAACGTGATTTTTATTACGCAAGCTTCTTCTGAGCATTCAATTTGTATCGGAATTCTGAATTCTGATGCTGATAATGCCGAAGCTGCGATTAACAGCGCTTTTGAAATCGAAATTTCACAGAACAAAATCGATCCTTGTTATGTAGAAAAAGACCTTTGCATTATTGCTCTAGTGGGTGAAAACATGAAAAATCACCAAGGTTTAAGCGGAAGAATGTTCAGCACTTTAGGAAAAAACAACGTAAACATTCGTGCCATTGCGCAAGGTGCTTCTGAAAGAAATATTTCAACTGTAATTAACGAAAGAGACGTTAAAAAAGCATTGAATACTTTGCACGAGAATTTCTTCGAAGAAAACACAAAACAGCTGAACCTATTTGTAATGGGAGTTGGAAATGTGGGTGAAAAATTCATCGAGCAGATTCATAACCAAAGAAAGTTCTTAAAAGATAATTTAAAGATCAACGTTCGCGTAATTGCTTTGTCAAACTCAAGAAAAATGATTTTTGATGAAGACGGAATTTCTTTAAAAAATTGGGATGCCGTTTTAGCAGAAGGTGAACCGGCAAGTATAGACGGATTCATCAAACGTGCCGAAGAACTGAATTTACGTAACAGTATTTTCGTAGACATCACTGCAAATGCAACGGTTTCTGAAGCTTACGAGAAATTCTTAAAAGAAAGTATTGCGGTTGTAACTTGTAATAAAATTGCTTGTTCTTCTGCCTACGACAATTATAAAAAATTAAAAAGCTTATCTCGCCAATACAACGCTCCTTTCTTATTTGAAACAAATGTTGGTGCGGGATTGCCAATTATTGATACTGTAAAAAATCTGATTGCATCTGGAGATAAAGTGCATAAAATTCAGGCGGTTTTATCTGGAAGTTTGAACTTTATTTTCAACAATTTTGACGAAAATAACTCTTTCCACGATGTGGTCAAAGAAGCTGGGGTTCAAGGTTTCACAGAACCAGATCCAAAAATCGACTTAAGCGGAATCGACGTTGCGCGTAAAATCCTGATTTTAATTCGTGAAAGCGGTTACGAAATGGACATCGACGCCATTGCAAACGAATCGTTCCTGCCTGCAGAATGTTTAGCAACAACAAACAACGAAGATTTCTTTGCTTCGTTAATCAAACATGCATCTCATTTTGATGGCATTTACAAAGAAGCTTTAGCCAAAGATTCAAGATTGAAATACGTAGCGCAATTCGAAAACGGAAAAGCAAGCGTTGGTCTGCAATTCATTCCAAAAGATCATCCTTTCTACAATTTAGAAGGAAAAGATAATATCGTGCTTTTCTACACAGATCGTTACGTAGATCAGCCTTTATTGATCAAAGGAGCCGGAGCAGGAGCTGCTGTAACAGCATCAGGGATTTTTGCAGACGTTATTAGAATAGGAAACGTGTAAAAGATACTAAGATGCTGAGTCGCTGAGATTCTAAGTTTTTTTCTTAACCAAACTTAGAATCTCAGAAACTTAGAATCTCAGAAACTCAAAAAAATAAAAAGTTGCAAAGAAATCTTAGAAACTCAGAATCTTAGCATCTTAGAAACTTTAAAAAGAAATGGAAATAAAATTATTCTGTCCCGCTACAATCGCCAACCTCTCATGCGGATTTGACGTACTCGGTCTTTGCTTAGACAATGCGGGCGATGAAATGATTGTTCGAAAAGTCGATCAAAAAGGAGTTCGAATCACTAAAATTGTCGGTGCTGATTTGCCTTTAGAAACCGAAAAAAACGTTTCTGGAGTTGCGGCTTTGGCAATGCTGGAAACTTTAGACGAATTAGACTTCGGATTCGAAATCGAAATTTATAAAAACATAAAAGCTGGAAGCGGAATCGGAAGCAGTGCTGCAAGTTCTGCTGGAGCGGTTTTCGGAATTAATGAATTATTGGGAAGACCGTATTCTCGTAAAGATTTAGTTCAGTTTGCGATGCAGGGCGAAAAATTAGCCAGCGGAAACGCGCATGCCGACAACGTTGCTCCTGCCCTTTTAGGCGGATTTACTTTGGTAAGAAGTTATGCGCCGCTTGATATTATCAGAATTGACAGTCCAGAGGAATTATACACAACAGTGGTTCATCCGCAAATTGAGTTGAAAACTTCTGATGCTCGTTCGGTTTTAAAACAAAACGTCTCCCTAAAAAGCGCCATCATGCAATGGGGAAATGTGGGCGGATTGGTTGCAGGTCTTTACACCAAAGATTACGAATTAATCGGACGTTCGCTTCATGACGAAATCGTTGAACCTTTAAGAAGTGTTTTGATTCCAGGTTTCGACCAAATCAAACAAACCGCTTACGAAAACGGCGCTTTAGGTTCTGGAATTTCAGGTTCTGGCCCATCGATTTTCGCTTTAAGCAAAGGAAAAAACACCGCCGACCAAATCGCAAAAGCCATGAGCGACGTTTACGAAAAAATGAATTTACCGTATGAAATTCACGTTTCGAAAATTAATCCAGACGGCGTAAGAATTTTGTAGAAAAGTATTAAGTACGAAGAATTAAGTATTAAGACAAAGCTTGTCAGACTGAGCCCTTCGTTCCTCAGGATAAACTCCGTCGAAGTCCACGCAAAGTAAGTCACACCCAGTTTGTCATTTCGAGGAACGAGAAATCTCCACGAGAAGCTCGACAAAGATTGGAATAACGTTGCGGAGTTACTTGCGAAGATTTCTCCTTACGTCGAAATGACAAACTTTGAGGATTTACGTTATGTCAATCCGTTGCGGGGCTTCGACTCCGCTCAGCCTGACAAAAGCAAAACATAATTGAAAATAATAAATTATTGGAATTTGGAATTTTAGTATTGGAATTTACTCTCCAAAAAATCTAAAATCTAAAGTCTAAAATCTAAAATTTAGAAATGAAATACTACAGTTTAAACCATAATGCCCCAAAAGTTTCTTTTCAAGAAGCTGTTATACAAGGATTAGCAACTGACAAAGGATTATATTTCCCAGAAAGCATCACGCCGCTTGATCCTTCTTTTTTTGATAAAATCGAAAGTTTAAGCCACGAAGAAATTGCTTTTGAAGCGATTAAACAATTTGTTGGTGACGAAATCCCAGCAGAAAAGCTAAAAGAAATCATTGCCGAAACTTTAGTTTTTGATTTTCCGGTGGTGAAAGTCGAAGACGGAATCTATTCGTTAGAATTATTCCACGGGCCAACAATGGCGTTTAAAGACGTTGGAGCGCGTTTTATGTCGCGTTGTTTGGGCTATTTCAACAAAGACAAAAAAGACGCTAAAAACACAGTTTTAGTAGCTACTTCTGGAGATACAGGTGGAGCGGTTGCCAGCGGATTTTTAGGCGTTGACGGTGTTGATGTTGTCATTTTATATCCGTCTGGAAAAGTGAGCGATATTCAGGAAAAACAATTGACCACTTTAGGGCAAAATATTAAAGCACTTGAAGTTGACGGTGTTTTTGACGATTGTCAGGATATGGTGAAAAAAGCATTTTTAGATGATACTTTAGCGCATAAAAACCTGACTTCGGCGAACTCGATTAATATTGCGCGCTGGTTACCGCAAATGTTCTATTTCTTCTTTGCTTACAAAGCGTTGAAAAGCCAAAACAAACCTTTAGTTTTCTCTTGCCCAAGCGGAAACTTCGGGAATATCTGCGCCGGAATTATGGCAAAGAAATTAGGTTTGCCAATTGAGCATTTTGTTGCGTCTACAAACGTAAACGACACCGTACCAAGATTCCTAGAAAACGGAAAATACGACCCAAAACCTTCTAAAGCCACAATCTCTAACGCCATGGACGTTGGAAACCCAAGTAACTTTATTAGAATTCAGGAATTGTACAATAATGATTTAAAAGCTTTCGAAAAAGACTTTTCTTCTTATAGCTATACCGATGAAGAAACTCTTGAAGCCCTAAAGAAAATTTATAACACAGACGGTTATATTGCAGAACCGCACGGCGCTGTTGGTTATTTAGGCTTGAAAAAGGAACTAGAAAAACATCCTAATGCAATTGGTATTTTCTTAGAAACGGCACATCCTATTAAATTTTTGGATGTTGTTGAACCTGCTTTGGGAATTACGCTTCCGATTCCTGCTCAAATTGAGAGTGTTATTAATGAAGAGAAGATTAGTGTGAAAATTGGGACTTATGAGGAGTTGAAGGATTTCTTAGGATAAAAAACATATTATAAATGATTAAAGCGAGTAAAAAGTTTTTTACTCGCTTTTTTGTACATAACATTGTAATTACTCTTGAAAATATATCGACTACGGAAACCCGTAAAAATTAGCAATAAAAAATAAATATATTTGAAAAGTATAAAAAAACTAAACAAACCTAAATACTAACTATCTATTTTTTTTATGAATGAGCCAACTATAACTTGGTTTAGTGCCACCAAAAATGCAATCCTGAAATTACAACAAGAATATAGTGTAAATAGAGGCATGATTTTAACTGAAGGAGATTTAGAGTGTCACTTGTTTTCAAAACTTATGCAAGAAGACACTTTGAAAGGATACCATAGTAGCAAAAATGATAGTTACTGGAAAACCAGTAACGGTTCTGATTATAAAACCAGTTATGTACATTCTCAGGTAACTTGGTTTAAACCAGACAAAAAATCAGGCTTTGAAGTTGACTTAACAATTTGTAAGCCAGAATTATTGGAAGTAATTAACATTGAATTATTTGAAGAATACACTAGTAAAGGTTTTGCTTATGATGGCCCATGTATTGCGATTGAAATCAAGTTCATTAGAGATATGCAAAAAGCTCACCAATACGGACAAGAAGATTTTCTAAAGCTTAGAGATAAACTAATACCTGCAAAAATCAAGAATATAAGATTAGAAAATTATAAACTAAGTAATATGGATAATACTGCTTTTATAAGTGTCGTTGGATGCAAGAATAAAGATTTGTTTGATAAAGCTAAACATTATTTAGGAAAACATTTGTTCCAAAAAAACAAACCTCTACCAAACAATTTATTTACATGCCTTTTTTATCAAGACGAAATAATTTGGGATCAAGACGAGTTAATAAGTGCTTATAATTCATATAATACAAACTTATAGAAGTTAGTATACTCATATCTTGGGAATTACGCTTTCGATTCAAAAACAAATTGAAAGTGTTATTCAGTGAGGGAAAAGTAAGTACGAATATTGAGATTTATGATGAGTTGAAAGTTTTATTGATTTAATCAATTATACAAATTTTATATCAGGAAAACTTTGAATTTCAAAAAACTATGGATAAAAAAACTTAATTCAAACACATGATTGTTTTTACTTTAAAAGCAAAAAAATATAACATTTATCTTATTATTGTAAAATAAAAAACAACAAATTACAAAACCAAAGTACACATGGAAAATTTAGAATTTGATGATATAATTTCAGATGATGAAGTAATAGAAATTCCTCATGAAGTTAGGAAAATTAATACTCAAGCTTATGACAAAAGTGTTTCTGATATAGTTCGTATGATTGAAGACGGTGATATAAATCTAAATCCTGAATATCAACGAAATTATATTTGGGATAATAAAAAATCATCTCTTTTAATTGAATCAATAATTCTAAATGTTCCTATTCCTGTAATATATGTATCACAAGAAGAAGATGATTCTTGGACTGTTATTGATGGTTTACAACGACTAAACTCGCTCTATCGTTATTTTCAACGCGATTATAAATTATCTGGTTTAGAAATACTGACAGAATTAAACAAAAGCGATATTAAAACTCTAAACCCGAAAGCGGTGAGAGTATTAAAAAATGGATTACTTCGAATAATAGTTATTTCTCATGACTCACATCCAGAAATAAAATATGATGTGTTCATGAGATTAAATACAGGGGCAGTAAAATTAAATGACCAAGAATTGAGAAATTGCCTTTATAGAGGGTCATTAAATGACAAATTAAAAAATATCGTTGCTAAACCTAATATATTAAAGTTATTCAATCTGGAGTCTCCACATAATAGAATGGCTGATTGTGAACTTATACTTAGATTTTTATCTTTATTAGATAATTATGATAAAACCAATGATCATATAAATAATTATAAGGGAAGAATGAAAAATTTTATTAACGAATATCTTTTAAAATATAAAAATCTTAATGCAGATGCACTAAAAAGATTAGATGATATGATTGAAGATACATCGAAAACAATAATAGAAATCTATACTGTAAATGCATTTAAAAGATTTAATTCTGAAGGACAATATGAATCTACATTAAATAGATCTTTAATGGATATATTATTTATTAGTACAACTGTCCTACCAAGTGACAGATTATTGAAAAATAAAGATAAAATATTTGCTCGTTATAAAGAACTCGTAATTAATGATACTGAATTCCGCAACAGTGTGACAATAGGAACATCAGACACAAAAGTTTTAAATTACAGACTTAATAGATGGATTTCAGAAATAAAGAAAATCATAAATGAATAATTTTGAATCCGTTAACGATTTTAGGGAAGCATTAAAAGAAATTCATATACTAATAGAGAATGCTATTTCTTCTATCGATGATAATCTACAGTATAGAACATTTAACAAATCTTCAATAGTATTACTGTGTGGAAAATTCGAATCCTTTTTAGAATGTTTTCTTGACGAATTTGGCTATTACATATTGAACAACTTCTCAAACAAGAAACTAGAGTCTTACATCAAAAATCATCTTATTGATGTATTAATTAAAGAATTAGAAATAAAAAAAAACAATAACGAAAAAAGAGAAGAGGTTTTGATGAAATTCGTCAAAATCCTTGGAGTAGAAGAAGTTTTATGTAACGAATTTAACCTAGATACCAAATTTAGTTATGGCAAACATGGGCAAAGTGAAGTTACAAAGCTTTTAAAAAAATTTGGATTTAATGAGTTTGCTGATTCTGAAGAAAACAAAATCTTTTATGAAAAATTTAATTCCTTAAATAATATCCGTAATAATATTTTACATCAAGATTCGACCCCTTCTTTAACTCATCAGGATGTAATAAGTTATCAAAATATAATAATAAATTTCGTTGAAAATTTATCTAATGAATCTATAAAAATTATTCAGGAAATGAACAATAATGGTATTGAATCAAACGAACAATTATCTACAGCATAAACTTAAAAATTATTCATACATATTGCTTTCATTACTATTATGGGTTCGTTGGAAAACAAAAAAAAGAGACCTCCATCAAAGGTCTCTTTTCAATTTAATATATCTTAAAAACGTTTATTTCCCATTCAACAACTTCTCCAAATACTCCACTTTATCTTTTTCAGCTTGCACCAAACGTTCGTAAAGTTCAACTACTTTATCTAAAGGATTAAAAGTACAATTGTAATCACCTGTTGTAATAATAGGAATAGTACCGTGATCTTGGAAAGTATTTCCAATAATATTAAAAACCGCTTCTTCTGAAAAGTTTTTAATTGCTTCAACAGAAACTCCAAGGGCTTTTGCAATCTCAATTAATCTTTGCTCGTCAACCGTTTCGCTGTTTTCAATATTCGAAACCATCTGCTGACTTATGCCTAAAGCCAATGCCAGTGCATCCTGCTTCATATCTTTAAGCTCTCTGATACGGCTTATATTTCTGCCGATATGTTTTGGTTTTGTTGCTGTACTCATAATTCAAAGATATTTAAAATTCTTAAACAAAAATAAATTCTTGTAAAAAACAAAAGCATTTTTGTAAGATACTTTTTTCATTATAAAGCAAAAATTCATGATCTGACAGTAAAAATTAAATATATTTGAAAACAGAACTATTCTCAAGTTTATCAAAATTTAAACAAAACAAAACTTTTATGCTTCAGGACTTATTAGACAACTACGGAATCTTTGGTGATGCCTTAGTTACTGATATTCATTATCACAATGGATATGACTTTTTCAATAATACATTTGGGCATCAAACCTTAAAAATATCAATCAGTTGCTTTAACAAAAACAGAAATTACGATCAAGAATTGATAACTATTTACTGTGATGAAGTTAGCCGTTTCATTTATGAAAAATGGGATGGAATGATTTATGAAGCTCTTCTAAAAGAAGAAAACGGAGAATTTATTCTTGATTTCGCTCATGAAAGTTCTCATCCATATTTTATCGTAAAATGTAAAAAAATAACTTATGAAGTAATTGCTCAAAAGTAAGAAAGAGTAAATTTCACAAGCTAGCGCGAGCATCCAATTCGTGAACACAAAGAAATTCAAAAGCCAATCAAAATGAAAAAAAATGTTTATTATGTTTTAGTGCTATTTACAATAAGTTTTTCGAGTATTGCTCAACATTCTTTAAATAGAATTTGGATAACCGATAGTATTTTGCCAATTCCTGAATCGGTATTATTCGACAAAGCAGATCAGATTTTATATACCTCTTTAATGGATGGTTCGCCGGCTGAACGTGACGGAAAAGGAAGCATAGGAAAATTAACTGTCGATGGAAAAATCATTAATCTAAATTGGATATCAGGTTTAAATGCCCCAAAAGGAATGGCAAAATTCAAGAATAAGTTATTTGTAGCCGACCTTACAGAAATTGTAATTATAGATATAAAGCAACAAAAAATACTCAAAAAAATAACCGTTGATGCTGCCAAAATATTAAACGACGTGACTGTAGATAAAAAAGGTGTTGTTTATGTTTCTGACCCAAAAGTGGGTAAGATTTTCAAATTAGAAAATGATATTGCAACTGTTTACTTAGAAAACCTAAACAAACCTAATGGTCTAAAATTTATAGATACCGATTTGTATTTTTTAGACAGTGGATCATTATACAAAACGGATTCTAAAAAGAATAAACAGCTTTTGGCAGAAGGCATGGATGAAAACACAGATGGAATTGAGCCAATAGCAGACAATGCGTTTATTGTGAGCTGCTGGACTGGAGTTATTTATTATGTACATAAAGATGGCTCAAAAGAAATTCTTTCAGATACCAGAAAAGAAGAATATTATTCAGCAGATATTGGTCTCGATAAGGAGAAAAAAATAGTCTATGTCCCTTCTCTTTTCAAAAAAACCATCGCAGCATATTCGCTTAAATAAAACAATAATAAAAGGCTGTATTTCCTTTTTAGATTATCTATTTTAAAAGCCCAATGAATAATTGAACATGTTTATGACTAATAAACTTTAAAATATTATAAAAAAATCTAAATTTTCAATTGCCTCCTGCTTTAGCTGGAGGTTTACTTTTTGAACAAGCTTCGGCTTTAGCCAAAAAACTCAAAAGATTAGGCTAAAGCCATTTTCTAATGTAATTTTGCTTCTCCAGCTAAAGCTGGAGGCAATTCAAATATTTTTCCATTTAAAACTGGAAACCATTTATACTCATAATACGATCAGCTTAACATGATTACAAAAGCAGCATTACAAGACATTCCAGCATTAACAACCTTAATAAACTCAGCATATAGAGGCGAAACTTCTAAAAAAGGCTGGACAACCGAAGCGCATTTACTAGAAGGAAAAAGAACCGACGAACAGGAAATGACAGAAATCTTTCTTGATCCAAAAAATACAATGCTGAAATTTACAGCGAATGACAAGATTATTGGTTCGGTTTTATTGGTGGAAAAAGGGCATCAATTGTATCTTGGAATGCTAACCGTTTCGCCAGAACTTCAAAACAGCGGAATCGGTAAAAAACTTTTGGCTGAAGCCGAAAATCATGCAAAATCTCTAGGATTGTCAAGTATTATTATGACGGTTATTTCGGTACGTGAAGAGCTTGTGGCTTGGTACAAACGTCACGGTTATGTAGATACCGGAAAACGTGAAGCTTTCCCTGAGAGTGAAATTCATACGACAGTTTCTGAAGTTCCTTTGGAGTTTATTTATTTGGAGAAAGTGTTGTAGGGTTATACCACAAAGATTCGCAAAGAATTACGCAGAGATTCGCTAAGTTTTGTTTCATGCATTATATACCCAATCTTGTCATTTCGAGGAACGAGACTCGAGCAATAACGAACAGGCAAAGCAAATCTTCGTAAGTAATTCCGCAACTAGAATCCAATCTTTGTAGAGCTTCTCGCGAAGATTTCTCGTTCCTCGAAATGACAAACTGTATGCAAACTTTGCCTAAAAAACTTTGCTAGATTCCTTTTTTAGACAAACCTTATCTTATATAACTTATATGGTTCAAAATAGTTACAATACGAGCTCTTCAAACAAACGCCAAATTGTTTTCTCTAAATAAAATATTCAATAAATGAACATACAGCTTCTCTCTAAAAAAAACACTAAACCCTCTATTTGGAGTGGCGGATTGACATATGAATATATGATTTATCCAAAAACCGCAATTTACGCCAATAGAGATTTCGCATTTAGAATAAGCAGTGCTACAATAGAACAAACACCTTCAGAATTCACCAAATTTAAAGGCTATCACCGATACTTGGTTATGCTTGATAACGACTTAGATGTTGAGGTAAACAAAGAAAAAAAAGCATACAAGAAGTATGAAATCATGGAATTTAATTCGGATGATGAAGTAACCTCTTTCACCAAAGGCACTGATTTTAATTGGATGGTTTCTGAAAAAATATCCCATCATAAACTGGAAATTGCAAATGGCAATCAGAATTGTAATGCTGAAGTGGTGATTGTATTTTCTTTATATAGAGCAATTATTACCATTAATGAAAAACCATACCATTTAGAACCTTATGATGTATTGGTTATTGAAAATCAAGAAAAGGAAAATGTAAGGCTTCATTTTTCTACTGAATGCCTTTTTGGAATATTGGATTTTTAATCAAGTTTTTTTGCCGCGAAGGCGCGAAGACTCGAAGTTTTTATTTTTAATCTCGCAGAGTCGCAAAGACGCAAAGTTTTTTGATAAAGTTCCCATGCAGTTTGTCATTTCGAGGAACGAGAAATCTTCGTTAGAAACTCTACAAAGATTGGATTATCGCTGCGGAGTTACTTGTGAAGATTTCTCGTTCCTCGAAATGACAAGATTACGTATAACTTTGAGATAAAAACTTTGCGCCTCTGCTCCCGATAGCTATCGGGATTGCGAGATTTTTTACGTAATATTAGACGCACTGCAGTGCGTCTCAACAGAAAAACCTTTGTCACTTTGAATCTTTGCACCTTTGAACCTCAAAAACTAAGAAACTGTTCTCTTTATCTTTGAAAGAAACTCGTGCGAAACACCCAAATATGAAGACAGATTCTTATTATTTATAGAACTTACCTTTTGCGGATAACGCTCTTTAAAATCGAGATAACGCTGTTTTGAGGTTTTATGTAGCACATCTAAAAGCCGCTGCTGAATAGCAACATTCGCCCGTTCGATCATTAAGACATGAAACTTTATGAGTTTGGGAATCATAGCAAACAGATACGCTTTTTGCATTTTACTGATAACTACTATTTCGCTGTCTTCTATGGCTTTAATATTGTATGTCGTCGGTTTCTGATGGTAGAAACTTTCCAAATCGCAAATCCATTCATTTTCGAATGAGAAGAAAATGACAGTTTCAGTTCCGTTTTCGTTTAAAATGTAGGTTTTGAATGATCCTTTCAAAATAAATCCTTCGTAACTGCTGTTTGAGTTCTGGACTTGTAAGAATTGATTCTTTTTAAGTTTAATGCGTTCTGCTTTTGAGACAATAATATCCCATTCTTCATCTGTGAGCGAAATCTTTCGCTCAATGTTTGCTCGTAGTAGGTTGTACATCTTGTGGTTTTTGTGGTTTTTGGTGAGGTCTAAATTTGTTTTTTCAACTCATTATTAATTAAGGGCTTAAATTAATGTAATCGATTACGTAAAAATAAACATAAAATGCATTTTTGTAAATTTAGAAGTGTTAAAAAAACATATTCAGTAGATTTTTTTATAAAAGTTTGAACTTGTTCAACTTTTTTCCTACAAATAATATTGAGTTTTGCGTTGTTAACTTATTAAATAACCAAACTTTAATTATGAATTTAAAATCAACACTTTCAATGTTCGCCGCAGCATTGATTTTCGGATTTACTGCATGTAACTCCGAAGAAATTGCTTCAAACACAGAAGCAAGTATTCAACCAACAAACGAAACAGCGATTGATGCTTCTGCAACCAATCCGACTGCTAAAATCGGAAACTGTGCTGAGGTTCCGGGATGGGCTTCGCAAAACGGGGGCACAACCGGAGGAGGTTCTTCTGCTGAAACCACAGTTACCACTTACGCTCAACTGAAATCGGCTGTAGAAAACACCGCTGTAAAAGTGATTAAGGTTTCAGGAACTATTACTATTACCGCAAGATTGTCATTTCAGGATCAAACCGGAAAAACTATTTATGGCGCAAGCGGTGCAAAATTAGTTTCTACTGACCAAACTAAAGATGGTTCTGGAATTTTCAACATCAAGAGATGCAAAAACATCATCATCAGAAACTTAATTTTTGAAGGCCCTGGTGCTTACGACACTGACGGATGGGATAATGCTGTTCTAGACGAATGTACAAATGTTTGGATAGATCACTGCGAATTTAGAGATGGCGTTGACGGAAACTTCGACATCAAAAACAAATCAGATTATATTTCGGTTACGTACACTAAATTCCATTACCTAAAACCTCCAAAAGCGGGCGGTTCTGGAGGATCAGATGATCATAGATATTCAAATTTAATTGGTTCAAGCGATGGCGCAACTGCTGATCGCGGTAAACTAAGAATCACTTTTGCAAGATGCTGGTGGGCTCCAGGCTGTAGAGAAAGAATGCCTAGAGTTCGTTTTGGACAAGTGCATATTGTAAACAGTTTCTTTAACAGCACCGTGAGCAATAAATGTATTGCAGCAGGATTTGAAGCAAATATTCGCGTAGAAAGCAATGTTTTTGAAGGCGTAAAAAATCCAATCGAATTAATGACTGGTTTTACAGCGGTTACATCAACTGATAATATTTTTACGAGCGTAACAGGAACTCAAGCAGGAAGCGGAACTGCTTTTACTCCGCCATATTCTATTCTAAAATTGGCTAATACTGCGGTTAAAGCTGATATTTCTGCGAATGCAGGACCTACTTTGGGCGGTAATGTTTGTGGTTCTTTCTAAAAAGAATCACCCTTAAAAATAAGTTATTTTCAGTTTTTAAACCACGGATTGCATTTCGATGTAGTTCGTGGTTTTTATTTAACCGCAAAGAGCGCAAAGAATTACGCAAAGTTCGCAAAGCTTTTACACATAGCTTTGCGAACTTTGCGGTTAAAAAACCTTTGTCACTCTGAACCTCTGCCCCTTTGAACCTTCTTAAAGAACTAACTCCTCAAACAAACGCTGAATCGTTTTCTCCAAATCCTGACTCAACCCAGGATGAGGTCTTGAGGTTTGAATTGCCGAACTTCTAATAGCGGTTAACCATCTAAAACGCTCCGGAATTTCAAATTCAGCAATTGGTCCTCCGTCTTTTGCTCCGTTGGCAATTTTTACCAATGAAGTCAGATTGCATTCTAATTGTTCGATGTCGAAATCGGCAGAAAGGGCTTGGATTTTTTCTTTATTTAAGTGAAATAAAACCTTTATAAATTTGGCTTTTTTGCAAAACAAAATGATTCCGATATTCAGGAATTCTTCGCGCTCTACCCTTGGTACAACACGAATCACAGCATATTCGTATAAGTGATTATCTTGCATTTTGAGCCTGATTTACAAATATTTCTGAATTCTCTAATCTTGTCTTTAAAAACTGCAAATAAACGTTTCGCAATCCTTCTGGCGTTTCGTCTGCATCTTCCCATTGCAGCCAGTCTAGCGGAATTGTATTGACAATTTCTTCTAAAATTTCTGAAGTTAAAATCGCTTTAAATTCAGCATCAACTTCTTTTAACATTGAAGCTTGCGGCAATAAAACGTGATCTTTTATCAATGCAAACGGACTTTTAGCATGCTGTTCCCAGTTGTGCCAAGAATGATGAAAATACAAACATGCACCGTGATCGATCAACCATAATTCTTTATGCCAGATCAGCATATTGGTGTTTCTGAAAGTTCTGTCAACATTGGTGATATAAGCGTCCAGCCAAACAATTTGTGAAGCTAATTTTGCATCTACAGTTGTCACCGCAGGATCGAAAGTTATAGCGCCAGATAAAAAGTGAAGTGCTAAGTTTAACCCCTGACTTCCTTGCAGTAAATCCTGAATTTCTTCATCTCCTTCTGTTCTTCCGAAAGCTTCGTCTAGGTTTGCGAATACTAATTCTGGTAATTGCAGTTTTAAGGCTTTTGCGATTTGTCCGCCAACTAATTCGGCGATTAAGGCTTTTACGCCGTGACCGGCACCTCTGAATTTTAATACATATTTAAAGTCGTCATCGGCTTCGGCTAAAGCGGGTAAAGAACCGCCTTCGCGCAGTGGCGTTATATAACGCATGACATTTACTGTTCTTAAGTCGAAATTTTTCATATTACAAACTTACAATTTTTGATTTTAGATTGTAGATTTTAGATTTTTTCTTCTTGTGACGTTTTTTGTAACGCAAAGTTCGCGGAGGTTTACGCAAAGAACGCTAAGTTTTTTTTAAGATTGCTTTGCTTTTTTTAAGTTCACAAGAATTTAATTACATAGTAATGCATTCGGCTTGTCACCATGAGCGAAGTCGAAAGGACACAAGTAGCTGGACAAAGAAACTAAACTTTGAGGAATATCTTTGCGTTCCTTCGACTTCGCTCAGGATGACAAAAATGAGAATAATTCTTTGTGATCTTAAGAAAGCAAACTCAAAAAAAAACTTTATAAACTTTGCGTAAACCTCTGCGAACTTTGCGTTACAATAACTTTTGCCTTAAACTTCTATACTTAAAAAAGCTTTTCCTAAATACTTAATAATCGTAGAGGCTGTAAAAGATTCATAACCTGTTTTAGGTAAGGCTAAATCAGCTGTCAAACCGTGGAGGTAGACGCCCATTTTGGAAGCATACTTTGGTTCGTAACCTTGCGCTAGAAGACTTGTGAGGATTCCGGTTAAGACATCGCCACTTCCTGCGGTTGCGAGTGCAGCATTTCCGCTTGTATTTTCGTAAACTGAGGTTCTGTTGATAATGTATGTCGGTGCGCCTTTCATGACCACAATGACTTTGTATTTTTCTGAAAAAGCAATTGTTTTTTGGAATTTCTCAGCTTCTGAATTCCATTTTCCTATCAAACGTTCTAATTCTTTTGGGTGTGGTGTTAGAATAGTGTCTTCTGGAACCAATTCTAACCATGAAATGTTTTCTGAAATAATATTTAAAGCATCAGCATCCAGAACCAAAGGCGCTTTATTGACTCTTAAAAACTCAAATAACGCTTTTTGCGTTCCAAGCTCCTTCCCTATTCCTGGGCCAATTCCGATAGCTTGCGGAATTAATGGCAGATGGATATTAGTAATAAAATTGGTGTTTTCGTCGGTTACCGTCATTACTTCTGGAATGGAGATTTGAAGGATTTGATAACCGCATTTGGGTATAAAAGTCGTTACGAGTCCGCAACCTGTTTTTAGGCAAGATTTTGAAGCTAGAACGGCTGCTCCTATTTTGCCATAACTTCCTGCAATAATCACCGCATGACCTTGTGTTCCTTTGTGAGTTTGAGGATTTACAGGTTTGTATAATTTCTGAAATTCTTCTTTATTAATTAAATACGGTGATTTCATCTAAACGCTTTTGGTTAGCCTTAATTAGTTTAAACACATAGAATCATAGTTTTACTTTACGAATAAAGGCATTTCACTTGTTTTAATAAACATAGCGAAACTTGAAAAGCATGATTTTATATAAAATTACATAAAAAATTGAAATCATGATTCTTCTAATGAAACTGTTACCCCTAGCCCTGATAGAAGCGGCATCCTTTTGCTTTTTTCTTTAAAAAGCAAAAGATATAGCGGATAGCAGGAAATAGCTCCAAATTATTGCGAAATTTATAATTTAAGGTCTTTTAATTTGATATTTTTTGAATAGATTTGCAAAACAATTTTATAAAACAACACAATGAAAAATACTGCGCTTACGCACATACATGAAGGTTTAGGAGCGAAAATGCTTCCTTTTGCTGGTTATAATATGCCTATCACTTATGAAGGGGTTAATGCTGAACACGAAACGGTTCGTAATGGTGTCGGCGTTTTTGACGTTTCACACATGGGTGAATTTTTATTGACTGGTCCAAATGCACTGGCTTTGATTCAGAAAGTGACTTCAAACGATGCATCTACTTTGACGATTGGAAGAGCACAATATTCTTGTCTTCCAAATAACGAAGGCGGAATTGTTGACGATTTGATTATTTATAAAATGAAAGAGGAAGAGTATTTACTGGTTGTAAATGCTTCTAATATTGAAAAAGACTGGAACTGGATTTCTTCTCACAATGATTTGGGAGTTGAGATGAAGAATCTTTCTGACGAATATTCATTATTGGCAATTCAAGGGCCAAAAGCGGTTGAAGCTATGCAGTCTTTGACTTCTGTTGATTTGTCTGCTATTGTTTATTATCATTTTGAAGTAGCTGATTTTGCAGGATTCAGCGATGTAATTATTTCTGCTACAGGATATACAGGTTCTGGCGGATTTGAAATTTACTGCAAAAATGCTGATGCTGAAGCTATCTGGAACAAAGTTTTTGAAGCGGGAGCTGCTTTCGGAATTAAACCGATTGGTCTTGCTGCTCGTGATACTTTACGTTTAGAAATGGGATTCTGCCTTTACGGAAATGATATTAACGATACTACTTCTCCACTTGAAGCTGGTTTAGGATGGATTACTAAATTTACTAAAGATTTTACTAATTCTGAGGCTCTTAAAAAACAAAAAGAAGCTGGTGTTACAAGAAAATTAATTGCTTTTGAAATGCAAGAGCGTGCTGTGCCAAGACATGATTACGAAATTGTTGATGGTTCTGGAGCGGTAATCGGAATTGTAACTTCTGGAACTATGTCTCCTTCTATGAATAAAGGAATTGGTTTAGGATATGTAACAGTTGCAAACAGTGCGGTTGACAGCGATATTTTTATTAGAATCAGAAAAAATGATGTTCCTGCAAAAGTGGTTAAATTACCTTTTTACAAGAAATAAGTTTTGACTTTATAATGTAAAAAATGCGTTACGGTTGTAACGCATTTTTTTTGCTTTAAAATAAACCAATTCAGGTTAATTTATTTGATGCCTATTCGTTTAACGGTTAAATGCTTTTGGTTGTCGATATTTTGCTAAAAATACTACAATTTGTAAAAAAATTAGTGTAACTTTAATCATGAACCATGAATTTCCATTTATGAAAAAGATTTCACTACTCCTTTTTTTGCTGACATCAACTATATCTATTGGTCAGAACAGCGCAGAAACTTGTGAAATATTAAACAAAATAAATGCGCTTATTCAAGCAGAACATTTAAGGCCAAAACCAGTTGATGATAGTTTATCTGTGTTCGTTTTTGACAACTTAATTAACGAACTTGACCCTTCTCGCAATATATTTTTTAAGAGCGAATATGATGAATTGGCTCAGAAATACCGTTATAACTTAGATGATCTAATCCTGAAGAACGATTGCAGTTTTCTTACCGATATAAAAGCTAAATATGTAAATGGTCTTTTACGCACCAAAAAAGTTTTAGAAAAAATTCAGACAATCCCGATAGATTATACTAAGAAAGATACAATTCGTTTTTATAAAAAGTCTTTTGCCTTTTATTTAAAGAAAGAAGATATCGAAAAGGTTTGGATAAAAAAACTACGCTATCAGATCTTAGATGATATTGCTGAAATGAGCGAAAATTTAGATTCTTTGAAAACGAATTTTAAATCAATTGAACAGGCTTCTAAAAATCAAATCGTTTCAAATGAAATCTGCCGATTTAGCACCTTACTAGAAACTAATGCTAAACAGGAAGAAAAACTGTATAATTTTTTCTGCACGTATTTTGATCCTCATACCGCCTATTTTAGTGATGATTCTAAAACCAGTTTTGTGGCTTCTTTATCAAAAGAACATTTATCGCTCGGAATGACAGTAAATCTCAATGAGAAAAACGAAATTATTATTGATGAGGTAGATCCAAACGGCCCTGCATATCAGACTGGACAAGTAAAAAAAGGCGATCAGATTATATCTATTTCCAATCAGAAAGAAACGCTTCAGGTTTCGTGCGCTTCTTTAGAATCTATTTCGACCATGATTTTATCTGAAAGCAACAAACATATTACGCTTACTTTAAAACGCAATTCGGGTAAGAGTTTTGATGTTTATATTGAGAAACAGATGATGAAAGATGAAGAAAATTCGGTTTTCAGTTTTATCATTGGCAAAGACAGTAAAATTGGTTATGTAAAAATTCCGAGTTTCTACGCAGATCTTGATGGCAGCAGCAGAAAAGGCTGTGCTGACGATGTTGCTCGTGAGGTTATAAAACTGCAGAGAGATAGTATAAAAGGTCTTGTTATTGACCTTATTGACAACGGCGGCGGTTCTATGGAAGAAGCCATAAAATTGGCTGGAATGTTTGTAGATTATGGTCCGCTTTCTATTGTAATTGACAGTAAAAAGGAGAAATCTGTAATTAATGATCCTTTCAAAGGAGTAATTTACAGAGGTCCAATTGTGGTTTTGGTTAATAGCAATACAGCTTCGGCAAGTGAATTTTTTGCTTCTATCATGCAAGATTACAATCGTGCACTTTTGTTAGGAAGCACTACATTAGGAAAAGCTACCATGCAGACTATTCTTCCGCTTGAAGAAGAAAAAAACACTGATTTCTTAAAGATAACCATCAATAAATTCTACAGAATAACGGGTAAAAGCCACCAATATATTGGGGTAAGGCCAGATGTTTTGCTTCCTGAATTTTATGAAGATATTTACCAAAAAGAAAGTGATTTTCCGACAGCTATAAAAAATGACAGCATCGAACCTTTCTTAAAATACAAAACATATGTGAAGCGAAATCTGATAGACAAAATTGCTAAAAACAGTTCGGCGAGGTTATCCGACAACTACTTTTTTGATAACATAAAAAAGATCAATCTTAAAATAGATCAGATTGTGAATGCTCCAAAAGCAGAAGTCCCTCTGACATTAACTGCAGTTTTCAATCAGAAAAAAACATTAAATGCGCTTTGGAAAGAGATCAATACTTTTAATGACGAAAACAATCCGCTTGATGTATACAATTCGAGTGTGAATCAGTTTCTTCTAGGAGCTTATCCAAATGATAAAACGATAAACCAATATCAGATGGATAATCTTAAAACCAATCCGTACCTCAACGAAGCCGTTAATATCATTAATGAATTTAATGGAGGGGCTAAATAGTTTTTTTTTAAGATGCTAAGATACTGAGATTCTAAGGTTCTAAGTTTTTTTTTCTGCAATGTCTACTTGGATATATATAAGGTTTGCAAAGTTTTATTCATTTAACTTTGCGAACTTTTTTATTCTATAGCCTAGTTTAAAAATTTCTTCGCGTGCTTTGCGTTCCCGATAGCTATCGGGATCGTGCACTTTGCGGTTAAATTCAACACAAATCAAGTAACTTGAAACCTGAAACTTGAAACAAAAAAGAACAATTTTGTTTTTGTAAAAATTAGGAAAACCGTATTTTTGCATCACAAAACTAAAAATTAGAAATGGGAAGAGCGTTCGAATTTAGAAAAGGAAGAAAAATGAAACGTTGGTCAGCAATGGCCAAAACATTTACCAGAATTGGTAAAGATATCGTAATGGCTGTTAAAGAAGGCGGACCAAACCCAGACGCCAATTCTAGATTAAGAGCTGTTATACAAAACGCGAAAGCCGCAAACATGCCTAAAGACAATGTGGAGCGCGCTATTAAAAATGCAAGTAATAAAGATACTGCTAACTATAAAGAAATTTTGTTTGAAGGATACGCTCCTCACGGAATTGCAATCTTAATTGAAACTGCTTCTGATAACAATAATAGAACTGTAGCTAACATCCGTAGTTATTTCAACAAATGTAACGGAACAATGGGAACTCAAGGTTCTGTTGAGTTTATGTTTGACCATACTTGCAACTTCAGAATTGCAAAAGATGGTATCGATGCTGAGGAATTAGAATTAGAATTAATTGATTTTGGTGCTGAAGAGGTTTTTGAAGACGAGGACGGAATCTTAATCTATGCTCCTTTTGGAAGTTTTGGTGCTTTACAGAAAGAATTAGAAAACAGAGGTCTTGAAATCCTTTCTTCTGGTTTTGAGCGTATTCCGCAAATCACTAAAGAATTGACTGAAGCTCAAATCGCCGACGTTGAGAAATTGATCGAAAAAATAGAAGAAGATGATGACGTAATGAACGTTTATCATACCATGAAAGAAGAATAGTCTTTCTATAAAATATATTTCAAAAGCTCTGGATTCTTCGGAGCTTTTTTTTTACCATAAACACAAATTCTTAGAAATAATGAATTCTTATTTTAGCAAATTTCAGAATGGAATATTCGCTGTCCTAAAATTAGATGGCAAACTATCTCTTTATTTTGGAGAAAACTCATGGTGGCTTTTAGACGATTGGGAAAATGACATTCTTAATGATAATTATTTTCAAGAAATAGAATCTTTAAAAATTGAATTTGAAAGTATACACAATGCATTTAAAACTGAATATTCAGATATAGATAAAAGCACTTATCTTCCTAGTTTGTATATAGACTTTGACCATAAGGAACTTTATAATAACTTTTTTGACCAAGCTTTAGAAAATAGAATTATTGAAGGCTGGAAAGGTATTTTTATAGAAAATCAGAATCAATTTTTAGAAATGATTCCTGAAAATTGCAGGTACTGGAAAATATAAAAATTGGAGTTTTTAAAACTTTTTTGTTTCAATTTATTTTGGTTTTAGTTTCAAATAAAAAATTATATTTGCTAATATCAGATGTAAAACCATTTAAATCTTCACTATGCAATCATCAAAATTTATGAAATTTGCTGTAATAGCGCTTGTAATCTTATTTATTGTCATTAGTGTTATTAGCTAAAAAAATATAAGTCTTTTGGTTTTCAAAAGACTTTTTTATTTAACCCAATCTTCCAAATGAAATTAATAGAAAACTTCTACTGTATTCAAACCGAAATATATGGAAATGGTACTGAAAAACTACTTTCTGAAGGTATTTGTAAAATCAAAACCGAATTGATTAGACCTGAAATTTTTCTTTTGTTAAAGGAAAATAAAGTTAAGGTAAAATATAATTTTTATCAAAGATTAAAAGAAAACCAATTTAGTAAAGAAGAAATGTTATTCTTTGAGAAACATTATGATGTAAAATTGGCTCAAAACCAAATATCTCCTGATAAACTAGTCTCAGATAATTCATTTCTAAACAAACTCTATGATACTGCAGCTAATGTTGTATACTTTGAAGATACCGAATCTAATCAAAAATTTTTATTGATAGAATTTCGTCGTTGGCAATATAATTATCAACCTAGAGGAGCGGGAGAAGATATGCTGGGAGAAGATATCACCTACATTCTTGGCATTTGGGAATCGCCATTACTGACAGATGAAATAGTTTCTAAAATTAAAGCAAGTAACTAAAAATGATAAAAGTATTAGAAAAAGATTGGGAAATTTTACATAAAAACTTCAGAATAAGGAGAGAAGAATTGTTTCTCATTTTTCCTTACAGAGCAAATTTTGAAGAGATGAAACAGTTACTTCTGGAATCAAAAACAGATTCTGTATTCAACAATCGATTTAATGCAATACTATGGAGATTTCCAATTTCTATGTCTGATAATGAATTTATGAAATTATTGCAATTCTTTTTATTAGAGAATTGGCATCATGATCATGAATTCATAATTAGTTCTTTTCAGGATACTTTTTATGACGATAAAGAGAACATCAAAATTTTAATGCAAGCCTTTTCTTCGCTTCCTGAGTTTTATAAATATGACGAGGCTCTTAAATATCCTTATATCCGTAAAATCATATACGCTATTGGTGCACAACCTGAGCCATACAATATTGAAGCATTAGAAACTATTTCGCAATCTGAAGACGAAGAAATAAAAGCATTAGCATTGCATCAAATTGAAAAAAGAAAACGATTGGGCAGATGGGAAGCAGAAAATGATCAATAATTTTTTCCATTAGAATTTCAACTGAACTTTTTTAGAACTAAATCATGATGCAACTCACAAAGATTACTAATTTAAACGACTTCAAAAGAGAAAACAAAAAAATTGAATTTATATACAAAGGCTGGGAAGAACCTAATAGAGGTCAAGAACTTGTCTATTATGCTTTGCTGATTGATGGAATAGATAAAACCAAAGAATTGTTCTCGGAAAACGCAATTCAATGTGTTATAAATGAAAAAATAGAAACCGAACATCCATCTAAAAATTTCGCATTTATTCCGAATAGAGATTTTCTTTTGCTTAACACTTTAGACTTTACCAAAACTAGCTTAAAAGTATATTTTAGAGAAGACGGATATACATTTCAAGACAGTTTGGTTGGGAGTTTCTTTTATCCAGAAAATCATTTATTAATCAATAAAAGAAGTTTGGTGTTGACCGATCTTCGAACTTTAGAAAACAAAAAAATAAAGTTTGATGAAGATGTTAATATCGAATGGGCTTTTTTGATTAATTCAACTCAACTGCAAGTTATTCAAGCTTTTTCAAATAGCTGTTTTGTATATGATTTAGAAGAGCAAAAAATTATTGAAAAAAGAAATATTGTTAATGAATCGCTTTATTCCAATATCTTTAGATGGATTTATAGAGGACAAAAATATCAATCCAATCAATTGCAACTGGAACTGATTCAGAAAAAGGAGAATAAATCTATTAGCACCTATTTTAAAAATGATTGATCAATTAGACAAAATAAAATTTCATTTTGGTTCAAATCTGATTAAGAGAGAAATTGCCCCTCAAATAAGTCAAAAACTTACTGATGAAGAAATTTTAATTCTTTCGCAAATTGGATTATCAAATGGTGTTTTAGATTTTCAGTTTACTGACGATCTTTGCGAATTATCAGAATCAGAAATTGTAATTGGAAAAACACTTTCTAATAACAATCTGATTTTAGATTTAGAATCTAGAGAGATAAAGAGAGATGGTCAGTTTTTTATTTCGAAATCACTTAAAAATTTGATCATACAGCTTTATACTTATGATAACTTATGGGAAAACGATATTCCCCAACAAAAGTTTGGCAACTATCGAAAGGATTCAAACCATAAAAAATATGCAAAATTTTTAGAAACAGAATTGCTGAAAATAGACGAAAATCTATTAAAAAGCGACAACGGATTATGGACTTCATTAATAGAAGATATTGAATTTGGTATTGTTGGCTAAAAAAATGAAGAAACGGGCATGTAATTCTTTATAATTGATTCTGCTTACAAATCATTCGAAAAATCATTATTAGCGTAATAATAGTTTTTAAAAAACAGAAGCAAGTCTTTTGCATCAAGTGATGCTTTATTTTTATTTAATATATTGCTGATCATATCGTTATCTTCATTTTTTTTCTATTTCCCAAATGTCATCTTCATTAACCAGTAATAGAAAAATCCATTCGTCAAGATATTTAGAACAGAAAGTTATTCTCTCCTTACCGTCTCTCTTTTTCTTATCCAAATGAACAAAACCTGTAAATCCAATCATTAGAAATTCTTCTTTTATTGTCATGCTTATTTTTAAATATTAAAGGTTTTAAAAATAAAATAAAAAATACTCAGATGATTATTTGAATTCATTTTAAACTAAATTTAAATACTTTTAAAGATAACATTTCGATTATATTTGCAACACCTCAAATATAATTTAAACTAAAAATGCAAACATCAAAAATCACTCGAATTGCTGTAGTAGCCCTAGTACTTTTGTTCTTAGTACTAAGCGTGATCAGCTGTAGCACACATGTACACACTCACGGCCACCCTCACCCTTCATCAGGAAAAAAAATACCACCAGGACAAGCCAAAAAAATGAATGGAGACCAAAGTGCCAAAGCTTATGCGCCAGGTCAACAGAAAAAAAGATAATTTACAAGCCTTCCAAAATCTGGAGGGCTTTTTTTTGAAGGAAAAGTGAAATTACTTTTTGTTTGAATTAATTACCTTAATCAAATATGTCCCTTCTGGCAAATCGGTAATATTAGAAGCATTAGCACTCATTATTTGTCTTCCTTGAGAGAAAACTTCAATAATTTTAGCACTTTTCTTAGTTTCAGCTGGGGCTGCAGGTAAAGAAGTTTTTCCAGCTATAGGCGCTGCAACAGCTTTTTTTGATGTATTTGAAGCCAAAGAATTTGAAACAGATGTTGTTTCGGCTACAGTCACATCATTTAGTTTCGAACTATTATAAGCTTCCCTCACTTGTTCGTCTGTCATGGCAACACTATACAATCTTAAATCGTCAATATCTACGTTAATACTTGTTGAGGTATTTAGCTTTCCAAGGTTCAAAATATATCCTTTTGCAGAACGCTGAATTCCTCCCACAGATTTTAGCAATTCGCCATTGCGATATATTTTTGACATATTTCCATCATAAGTGATACTATACATGTACCACGTTTCTTTTACTAACGGGACAGAAACTATGACATTGTTGGTATCTCCCCAGCCAACCAAACTTAAATCTGAATTGCTTCCAGACACAGGCTGCTGCACTAATCCGAAATACTGTCCGTTTACAGCCGCTCCATAACCCAAAATATAATTAGGAATATTTATGGCATTAAATTTTACCCAAACCGATATTGTTTTTGGTTTATTATCCTGAGGAAGCTCTCCTATTACTGCCTGATAAGCTTTTGTAACCCGCAAAGCACTTTTAGGGCTTCCCATTCTATCGTTTACAAAAACTGGAGCACCTAAAAAAGAAATAGTATTATCGGCACTGTTTAAATTTCCATTGAAGTTAAATTCCTGTACCGGATTTTGCGCATTCGCAGTTAAAAAATTTACAAACAATAAAGTGAGTAATATTTTTTTCATAGTTATAGCTTTTATCAGAATCGTTTTGGTTTAAGGCAATTAGCAATTTATTGCAAAATTTAAACATTATAGATTTTACAATTTTAAAATTTCGTTTATTATTTTTAGAAAATTTGTTAAAACTATAATTAAAATTCAACACCTCCAAACAATTCCTACACACAAATACATAATTCTCACAAAAAACACTTTACAGTTCAAACTACATTATTTCTAAAAATTTTTCAATTAACCCCCTTCTTACTTGCAGAATTTAACTGCATTACAACAGGATTTTTTTTTGATTCTCTCTAAAATTATGTTTTTATTTTTAACTTTAACATTATAAGCTGTAAATCAAAGAAATAAGCCTTAGCATGAAGAAAACCTTACTCTTATTTTTTCTTTTATTTTTCTTAAAGATCAATGCACAGATTTCTGATACTCTTGTACTAAAAAACAATGATATTATTATTGGCGAAATAAAGACAATGAACAAAGGTATTCTACAAATAGAAACCGACTACAGCAAAGAAGATTTCAAGTTAGAATGGAAACATGTTAAAAATATTAGTTCAGATCGAATTTATATTATAAATCTTTCGAATGGAGATTTGCTAAACGGAAAAATCATCAAAATTGAAACTCCTGGAAAATGCGAAATCACCAATATTGAAACACAAACCAAAAGCATTATTGATCTCGCTGATATTGTACGAATTAAACCTGTTGACGAGAGCTTTTGGGGAAGACTTGATGCTAGTTTCGACGCTGGAATCAAATTGACTAAAGCACAAAGCTTACAGCAACTAACTATAAATGTGAATTTAGGCTATACAGCGAAAAAATGGTACGGAACTGCAACGTACAAACAAATTCAATCTATACAAGATGATAGCGATCCTATACGAAGGATAGATACCGATGTCAGCTATATTCATTTACTGCCAAAAGACTATTTTATTCCATTATCAGTTGTTACTTTAAAAAATACAGAGCAGGATATTGACCTTCGTATTGTTTCAAAGGCCGGTTATGGAAAATATCTAATACATAACAACAAAAAATACTGGGGAGTTGCTTCTGGATTATCTTTCAACCACGAACGTTTTACAGGAGTAACAGAAGCGAATAAAAGTTTGGAGTTATTCTTGGGCAGTGATCTAAACTTATATGATATAGGAGATTTTAGCATTCAGTCTAAAGTGAATTTTTTTCCGAGTTTAACAGAAAGCAAAAGAATTCGTACCGATTTTTCTGTAGATACAAAATATGATTTACCATTAGATTTTTTCATCAAATTATCATTTATCTACAACTATGACAATAAACCTAAAGAAGGAGCATCAAAAGATGATTATGTATTTCAGACTACTTTTGGATGGAAATTAGACTAAAAAAAGCTTCCTGAACACAGAAAGCTTTCCTTACTATTCCAAAAACTCAATTGCTTACGCAATAAAAAAACTAACTAACATTTAAAAACAAACTAAAAAACCATTTATTTTGAGGTAATTTTTTTTGATGGAGTACTGGTAATTTTTAATAAATAAGTCCCTTCCGGAAGATCGGCTATATTTGCCGCATTGCTTCCCACTATTTTTTGTCCTTGCGAATAAACTTCGATGCTTTTTACTGTTCCGTTAACATCATCCGAAGTAATTATTGTTTGATTTGGTTTTGCTTTTACTGCAATTTTTGTCGTCTTCGCCTCTGCAGCCACTGTAAGTAAGCCAGATGCTTTTTCGCTCTCATATAACTCATTTACCTGATCTGGGGTCAAAGCTATATTATAGATCTTTAAATCATCTATATCAGCATTAATTCCCACCATTGTATTGATTTCGCCCAATCTAAAAATATTTCCGTTAGTAGATCGTGCCATACCTTCCAGATACTTTAATAATTTACCATCACGATATATCTTAGAAGTTGTACCTTCATATGTTATAGTATAATTATACCAAATATTCTTTTCTAAGGGTGTAGATACTATGACATCATTAGAAGCGCCCCAAGCAGCTAAACTTAAGTCAGAGTTAGAAGAAGTTGTTGCTTGCTGCAATAAACCACAATATTGAGCATTTAGTGGGTTTCCGTAGCCCCAGATATAGTTTGCATTTGAAATATCGTTGAATTTAACCCAAATACTAATTGTTCTTGAACTTTTTCCTTGAGGCAGATTATCTATCACAGCTTCTAAAGCTTTATTATTTAATCGCTGAGCTCCTTTTAAAACTCCTGCTCTATCAGCTACAAAATTATTGGTTCCAATGAATGAAATCGTATTTGCTGTATTATTTAAGGTACCATTAAAATTAAATTCCTGAATTGGTGTTTGTGCATTCACATTCAAAGAACTCACAAACAATACTGTTAGTAGTAATCTTATCATAATAGTAGATTTTAGGGATTAAACAACTTTCGTTATCTTAATACCTCAAAACTAGACCATTACATTTTTTAAAAGAAAAATTTCCGACAAAATACCTAAAAACTCGTTAAAATAACGTTTTCATGCATTTTGAGGGTAAAAAATTCTAAATAAAATTCAAAGATTTAGTTAAAACACTAAGTTTAAACCATTAAAAACCATCAATTTCTTACGTATAAATACGGTATATTTAAAAAAATAGTAAATTTTAACTTTAATAAAAAAAACATTCAAAACTCAAAAAAGTTTATACAAAAAAAAACTCCATTCTAAAACGAATGGAGTTTATATATTTTGAAAAGCATTTTTATTACTTTACGAATTCAATTTTTTGCGCTTCTTCTTCATTAACACTATCAAAGAAACCTTGCTCGTTCATCCAGTCATCACTGAATACTTTACTCATATAACGAGAACCATGATCTGGGAAAATAGCAATAATATTACTGTCTTTTGTAAATTCTCCTTCTTCAGCATACTGCTTAATAGCTTGCATTACCGCTCCTGAAGTATATCCAACAAATAAACCTTCTTTTCTAGTAACCTCTCTAGCAGAGTGAGCGCTTTCTTCGTCGGTTACTTTCATGAATTTATCAATAATATCAAAATCGGTAGCCGATGGAATTAAGTTTTTACCAAGACCTTCTATACGGTAAGGGTAAATTTCTTTGCTGTCGAATTCTCTTGTTTCGTGGTATTTTTTCAATACCGATCCAAAAGCATCAACTCCTAAGATTCTAATATTTGGATTTTTTTCTTTTAAGAATTTTGCAGTTCCAGAGATCGTTCCTCCTGTTCCGCTGCAAGCAACTAAGTGCGTAATTTGTCCTTTTGTTTGTTCCCAAATCTCTGGACCTGTAGTGTTGTAGTGAGCATCAATATTTAATTGGTTGAAATATTGATTAATATAGACAGAACCTTTTGTCTCTTCGTGCAAACGTTTTGCTACATTATAATAAGATCTTTCATCATCTGCAGAAACGTGAGCCGGACAGACATACACTTTGGCGCCTAAACTTCTCAACATGTCAATTTTGTCTTTAGATGATTTTGAGCTTACAGCCAAAATACAATTGTAACCTTTAATAATGCTTACCATTGCTAAACTAAATCCTGTATTACCAGATGTGGTTTCGATAATGGTATCTCCCGGAGATAGAATTCCTTTTCTTTCGGCTTCTTCAATAATATATAATGCTATTCTATCTTTTGAGGAATGACCTGGGTTGAAAGCTTCTACCTTTGCGTAGAAATTTCCTTCTAACTCTTCGGTAATTTTATTTAGCTTAATAAGGGGGGTATTTCCTATTAACTCTAAAACATTATTATAAGCAGTTATTTCTTCTTTCATAAAAAAATAGTTAATCAAAGGCCTTTTTAAATTAACCTTGATAGGTTGCAAATTTAACAAAAAATTTCTAATTAGCTTTTAATTTTTTCTAAATCTAATAAAAAACTAAATTCCTTTGCTAAGTCTTTTAAAGCCTCAAAACGTCCCGAAGCCCCACCATGACCTGCATCCATGTTGGTATCTAAAAACAAAAGCTTATTATCTGTTTTTAAATCCCTCAATTTCGCAACCCATTTAGCTGGTTCCCAATACTGTACCTGCGAATCATGCAATCCGGTAGAAACATACATGTTAGGATATTCCTGCGCTTTTACATTATCGTAAGGCGAATACGACAACATATAATCGTAATATTTTTTATTGTTTGGGTTTCCCCATTCGTCATACTCTCCAGTTGTAAGCGGAATACTGTCATCCAACATAGTTGTAATTACGTCTACAAAAGGCACCTGAGCGATAACGCCATTATATAATTCAGGAGCTTCATTTACGATTACTCCCATTAAAAGTCCGCCAGCAGATCCTCCTTCTGCATAAAGATGTTCCGGAGAAGTGTACTTTTGGTCAATTACAAATTTAGAGCAATCGATGAAATCTGTAAAGGTATTTTTCTTTTTTAACAGTTTTCCGTCCTCATACCATTGTCTTCCTAAGTCTTCCCCTCCTCTAATATGTGCAATAGCATAAACAAATCCGCGATCTAAGAGCGATAGTCGTGTTGAAGAAAAATAAGTATCCATTGTAATTCCGTACGAACCATACGCATATAACAACAACGGATTTTTACCATTTTTCTCTAATCCTTTTCTATAAACCATAGAAATTGGCACTTTTACGCCATCTCTAGCCGTTGCCCAAACTCGTTCTTCTACGTAGTTGTTTTTATCAAATTTCCCACCTAGAACCTCTTGTTCTTTCAAGATTTCTTTGGTTTTAGTCTTCATGTTAAAATCAATCACAGAAGACGGAGTTGCCAATGATTGATAGCTATAACGTAAAATATCGGTATCAAAATCAACATTTGTTGTGGTGTACGCATTATAGGTTTCACTGCCGAAAGGAAGATAATAATCTGGTTCATCATTCCAAGGCATGATTCTGATGTGATTCAATCCATTAGAGCGTTCTTCAACAACCAAATAGTTTTTAAATATCTCAATATCTTCCAACAAAACATCTTCTCTGTGCGGAATAAGATCAACCCAGTTTTTCTTTCCTGTTTTGCCTTCAGGCGTTTTCATTAACTTGAAATTCGTCGCCTTGTCTTTATTGGTTAAAATATAAAACGAATCTTCGTAATGAGAAATACTGTATTCTAATCCGCGAACACGTGGCTGAAAAACAACAAATTCTCCATCTGGATTGTCTGAATTCAAAATTCTATATTCTGTTGTCAAAGTACTTCCAGAACCAATAACAATATATTTTCTTGATTTTTCTTTACTGATTGACACATTAAAAGTATCATCAATTTCATCAAAAACCAAAATATCCTTTTCAGATGCAGTATTTAATTTGTGTCTAAAAACTTTATCAGCTCTTAGTGTTGTTTCATCTTGTCTAACGTAAAAAATAGTATTATTATCATTTGCCCAAACAGAAGCTCCCGTAACATTTTCTATTTTATCAGCTAATATTTCACCAGTTTCTAAGTTTTTAACCTGAATAGTATAGATTCTTCTCCCTACAATATCTATCCCGAAACTAGCAAATTTATTATCCGGACTAATGCTTAAACCTCCTAATTTGAAATAAGCGTGTCCTTTTGCCATTTCGTTACAGTCAAAAAGAATTTCTTCTTCTGCAGAAAGACTCCCTTTTTTTCTGGCAAAAATTGGGTAATCCTGACCTGTTTCAAAACGTGTTATATAAAAATATCCATTGTAGAAATAAGGAACCGAAGAATCATCTTCTTTAATTCTCCCTTTCATTTCTTCAAACAGATTATCTTGTAAAGTCTTTGTATGAGAAGTCATGCTTGCATAATAAGCATTTTCCTGATTTAGATAATCGATTACTTCTGAATTCTCTCTGTCATTAAGCCAGAAATAGTTGTCAATCCTAGTTTCTTTATGTTTTTTTAATGTCTTTGGAATTATTTTAGCCTTTGGAGCCGATATATCATTTTGCATTGATTGAGCATTAATTTTTAAATATGAAGACGCAAAAATAGCACAAACACAACAGAACAAAATTAATTTTTTCATAAAATATTCTATTGAATTAACACAGCAATATAGTAATTTTGTCTGAAATAATTTAAAAAATCAACAAAAATGGATTTAATGGGAATGATGGGTAAACTTAAAGAAACCCAGCAAAAAATTGAAGATACAAAAAAGCGTTTAGATACTGTTTTGATTGATGAACAAAGCGCTGACGGATTATTAAAAATTACGATTACTGGAAGCAGAAAAATAAAATCAATTTCTATTGATGATTCTTTATTGGAAGACAAAGAACAATTAGAAGATTACTTAATCGTAACGTTAAATAAAGCAATAGAAAAAGCTACAAGTGTAAACGAAAGAGAATTAGACGCTGTTGCAAGAATGGATATGCCTTCTATTCCTGGAATGGATAATTTGTTTAAATAATCTAGTAAAACATGAGCTTAACCTACAAAACCCTAGCTATTAGCTTTATTGGCTTGTTTCTATTTTCATGTTCCAATGATTCATCTACACCTCAAGAGAAAGACGACTTTAGTTATTTAGCAGTAACCTCTTCAGGCGAAATTAACAAAATAGGAAACAATAGCGGAAAAATATCAGCTTACGCTCAATTTGAGGGTACACAAACCACTACTATTAATCCTGGTACAATTGCATCAAATTCTGAAAAGATTTTTTTAACAGAACATTATCCGCCAAATGACAAACTTTTTGTTTTTGATAAAAATTCTAAAACTACTGCCTCAAAAACATTAGTTTTTCCAAAAGAAATCAAAGGAGACGAACCTACAATAAGTTCATTAGCATGGGACGATAATCAAAAAACACTTTACGGAATAGTTATTGGCTTTCCATATCTTGGCACTTTTGCTAATAATTCATTTCTAGTAAAAATCGATCCTACTACTTTTGAAGTTACTTATTTAGGCTTAAATTTTGACCAAACAGTATCTCTTTCAACTTTTATAAGCAATAAAAAATTGTACAGTTCCAGCCGCACGGAAACTTTTGAAATTGATTTAGAAAATTATTCTGCAAAGAAGATCTTGGTTAACAACGCTAATTTCACATTTTCACACGCCGCAGTTTATTCTAATACGGTGTATTGTTTAAAAAACAAAGCAGGAAATTTTGGTGTTACTATCAGCAAATTTAATTTAGCAGATAATACTTTTGAAGACTTTTTAGCTAATGAATCTCTAGGAATTATGCTTCCAAATGGAGTAGGTTTTATTGACAAAACGAATAATGAGTATGTATGCCACATGTTAAAAGATGGCTTTTTTGAGCTTGTAAAATTCAACATATCAACCAAAACATATCAACACATTAAACTTACGTCAGACAAATCGGTAAACAACAGTATATTTATTGTCGACAAAATAAATAACTAAAAAAAAGCAGGATTTTAAAATCCTGCTTTTTTTTAAAATTTCGAAAGTGTTTCTAAAACATACGTATGCATCACTTCTTTATAATCTAGATGTGTTACAATTCTGAGCTTATTATGCCCTAAAGAGCTTATTAGTATATTTTTCTGTTTTAATTTCTCAATTAATAATTGATCGCTATAACCTTCTGCAAGCGAAAAAATCAAAATATTAGTTTCTACAGGCTCGATAGATGAAATCCAAGGTTTTGTGCTTAGGATTTTTGCAATTTCTTTTGCTCTGCGGTGATCTTCTGCCAATCGTTCGATATTATGAGCCAACGCATATAATCCTGCCGCAGCCAAATACCCTACTTGACGCATTCCCCCACCCAATATCTTTCTGATTCTCAACGCTCTGTGGATATCAGCTTTACTTCCAAGCAGTACAGAACCTATTGGAGCGCCTAACCCTTTAGACAAACAAACTGAAATAGTATCGAAAATAGCTCCGAATTCTCTGGGATTCTGTCTTTTAGCTACTAACGCATTCCATATCCTAGCTCCGTCCAAATGAAACTTCAAATTATGAGCATCGCATACTTTTTTTATTTCTCTTAAATCTTCCAATTCGTAACACGCTCCACCTCCTTTATTGGTTGTGTTTTCCACACAAACCAAACTTGTTAGCGGACTATGATAAAACTCGGGATCATTTATTGCAGCTTTTACTTGTGCAGCAGTTATCATTCCGCGGTTTCCGTCTACTAAACAGCACGAAACACCGCTGTTAAAAGAAACCCCTCCTCCTTCATAATGATACACGTGAGCATATTTATCAGCAATTAGCTGTTCTCCAGGCTGCGTATGCAGTTTTATTGCAGTCTGGTTTGCCATAGTTCCAGACGGAAAGAAAAGACCAGCTTCCATACCAAAAAACTCTGCTGTCCTGTTTTCCAATTCAATCACCGTTGGGTCCTGTTTGTATACATCATCGCCAACATGGGCGTTAAACATATACTGCAGCATTTCATAAGTAGGCTTTGTTATGGTATCGCTGATTAAATTTATTTCCATATTCTAAAAACTATATCTTATTTTTGTATGCAAAATTACGTATTACTTATAGTTATTCTCAGCAAGTTTTGGTAAAATTTAACTCGCTGGTTTCTCTAGACCAAATTAACGTAATAATTCTAAAAAACATATAAAACCTATTAATTAATTTATGACAACAGCCGAACAAGTAAAAGGTATTGTGGAGCGCCTTGGTGCGTTGAGGAGGTATCTTTGACGTTGATGCCAAGCTAATAGAAATCGCAAACGAAGAAGAAAAAACGTTCGCTCCTGATTTTTGGAACAATCCAAAAGAAGCAGAAAACATTGTAAAAAATCTTCGAAACAAGAAAAAATGGATTGAAGATTATGATAAAGCAGTCGCTCTTACAGAAGAATTACAGCTGGCTTATGATTTTTACAAAGAAGGAGAACTTTCTGTAGAAGAATTGGATGAACAATATGAAGCCGCACAAGCACATATCGAAAATATCGAATTCAAAAACATGCTTTCTGATGAAGGTGACAGTTTAAGTGCTGTAGTTCAAATTACGGCAGGTGCTGGTGGAACGGAAAGCTGTGACTGGGCAGGAATGCTGATGCGTATGTACATGATGTGGGGAGAAAGTTATGGCTATAAAATTAAGGAGCTTAACTTTCAAGAAGGCGACGTTGCCGGAATTAAAACCGTAACTTTAGAATTTGAAGGTGATTATTCTTTTGGATATCTAAAAGGAGAAAACGGAGTTCACCGTTTAGTTCGAATCTCACCATTTGACAGTAACGCAAAACGTCATACTTCATTCGTATCGGTTTACGTTTATCCATTAGTTGATGATAGTATCGAAATCGACATTAATCCTGCCGATATCGAAATCACAACTTCTCGTTCGAGTGGTGCTGGTGGACAGAACGTAAACAAGGTTGAAACTAAAGTTCAGTTAGTTCACAAACCAACTGGAATCCAGATTCAATGTTCTGAAACGAGATCACAACAAGATAACAGACAGCGTGCTATGCAAATGCTTCGTTCTCAATTGTATGAAATTGAGTTGAAGAAACAACAAGCACAGCGTGCTGATATTGAAGCTGGAAAAATGAAAATTGAATGGGGTTCGCAAATTCGTAATTACGTAATGCAGCCTTATAAATTAGTAAAAGACGTTCGTACCGGCTACGAAACAAGCGATGTCGATGGTGTAATGAACGGAAATATTGATCCTTTCCTGAAAGCCTATCTTATGATGATGGGACAGAAAGAAGAGGAATAGTGTTCAGTTTTTTAGTGATCAGTCTCAGCTGACAGTCACAGTAAACCTGAAACTTGAAACTTGAAACTTTAAAACCAAAAAAGTTATGATAAAATGGGCAGACGTAATTCATTTTACAAATAAAGGAAATCCAACTCCAGACAAAAGAGTGGAGAAAACAGAGGACGAATGGAAACAGATTCTTACTCCAGAAGAATTTCAAGTTACGCGTTTAAAAGGAACTGAAAGATCTTTTAGCTCTGAACTATGCAGTTTATTTGATCCTGGAATTTACGAATGCAAATGCTGTGGAACGGTTCTTTTTGATGCAAGCGAAAAATTTGAATCAGGAACTGGCTGGCCTTCTTTTACACAGCCAATTAAAGAAAATGCGATTGGCTACCATGCCGACAAATCGTACGGAATGATTCGTGTTGAGGTTGTCTGCAATGTTTGCGATGCACATTTAGGCCACGTTTTTCCTGACGGTCCGCCGCCAAGCGGCTTACGTTATTGCATTAACGCAGTTTCATTATCAAAAATTAAAGAATAATTTATAAAAAGCGGTTCATTAAAAAATGAATCGCTTTTTTTATAATCTCTACTTAATAAATGATTTAACAAAACAAATGTAAGCTATAACTTAGCAATTAAATTATTTGTTTTCTTAATCTGAATTCTCATTTACTTTAGGCAAAATCACCAAGCCACTGCTATTCAATTCATTAAAAAAAACTCACTAAATTAATATCCAAAATGTTAATTTTGTAAAAATCCCCGTATTATTTTAAACATTTATTAAGAAACGAGAAAAAATAATTAGGTAATTAAAATCTAATTCATTTTATTTGGCAAAAAATAACCTTTTAGTCGATTAAAATTTGTCAATGAGATCCTATTCTATCCAAGAAATTAACGAAGTTATTAATGGCGTAATTTACGGCAGCACTTCACAAAGCATAACTGCAACAGAACAATTAGAAAAAGCAACAACTTCGGAAATCTCATTTATCGGAAACAAAAAATACGAAAAATACTGGTCGACATCTAACGCTTCAATAGCAGTTGTAAATGAAGACATTTCAATTGAACCTGGAGAAAACCGTGCTTTCATAAAGGTAAAAAATGCCGATTTGGCCATGTCACAAATCCTTGCCCTTTTTGCTCCCCCCGCCCCAATCTTTCATAACAATATTCATAAAACAGCCACTATAGACGAAACTGCTATAATTGGCGAAGGTGCTAAAATTGGCGCTGGCTGTTACATTGGCCCAAAAGTTGAAATTGGCGCTAATACAGTAATTTATCCGAATGTGACCATTTTAGATGAGTGCACAATCGGAAGAAACACAACTATCTGGTCTGGGACGGTTATTCGCGAACGTTGCCATATTGGAAGCGAATGCATCATTCACCCTAACGCAACAATTGGAGCAGATGGCTTCGGATTTCGTCCTTGTACAGAAAAAGGCTTGGTAAAAATTCCACAGATTGGAAATGTTATTATTGGCAACGGTGTAGAAATTGGAGCAAATTCTTGTGTAGACCGCGGTAAATTCAGTTCTACAATTCTTGATGATGGCTGTAAAATAGACAATTTAGTTCAGATTGGACATAACAGTAAACTAGGCAAGTTCTGTATTATGGCTGGAAACAGTGGTTTGGCAGGTTCAGTAACCTTAGGAAATGGAGTTATTATTGGCGGAAGCGCTTCTATAAAAGACCACACCACAATTGGAGATGGCGCTATAATTGGTGCTGGCTCTGGCGTTACTGGTGATGTTCCTGCCGGAAAAACTATGTTAGGATATCCTGCTGTCGAAGCGCGTGATGCTTTAAAGCAATGGGCTTTGTTAAAGCAAATGGTTTGTGGTCCAAAAAAATAATCTCAATTAAAAACACTAATAAAGAAACGTCCGCTAAAATGGATGTTTTTTTTTTATTTAATACTTTTTCTTAATTCACAAAGCAACTCGTTTATTTCAATTGATTTTGTAAATTAGCCAACACTATTTTATCAAATCAATACTACATCATGGATTTAAACTTCAATAAAAACGAAGATCACAATAAATTACTTCTTTCTGAACTAAAACAAAAATTAGCAAAAGTTAAATTAGGCGGAGGCGAAAAAAGAATCGAGAAATTGCATTCTGAAGGAAAAATGACAGCTCGCGAAAGAATTGCTTATTTATTGGACGAAAATTCTAAAAGTATTGAAATTGGAGGTTTTGCCGGAGAAGGAATGTACACTGAACATGGCGGATGTCCTTCAGGAGGTGTTGTGGTAAAAATTGGCTATATCAGAGGAAAACAATGTATCGTGGTTGCCAATGATGCTACTGTAAAAGCTGGAGCTTGGTTCCCGATAACAGGAAAGAAGAACCTACGAGCGCAGGAAATCGCAATGGAAAACCGACTTCCAATTATTTACCTTGTAGATAGCGCAGGAGTTTATCTACCTATGCAAGATGAAATTTTTCCAGATAAAGAACATTTCGGACGTATCTTTAGAAATAATGCACAAATGAGCAGTATGGGAATTACTCAAATCGCTGCCGTTATGGGAAGTTGTGTTGCTGGTGGTGCATATCTACCGATTATGAGCGACGAAGCTTTAATCGTTGACAAAACTGGAAGTATTTTCCTTGCTGGAAGCTATTTAGTAAAAGCTGCTATTGGCGAAACAATCGACAATGAAACTCTTGGCGGAGCAACAACTCATTGCGAAATTTCAGGTGTTACTGATTATAAAGCTAAAGACGATAAAGATGCTTTAGATAAAATCAAAAACATTGTAGATAAAATTGGCGATTTTGACAAAGCTGGCTACAGCAGAATCAAAGCCGAAAAACCTACTTTAGATCCAAACGAAATTTACGGAATTCTCCCTAGAGCGAGAACCGAACAATACGATATGATGGAAATCATTAAACGTTTGATTGATAATTCAGAATTTGAAGCTTATAAAGAAGGCTACGGACAATCTCTCATTACAGGTTATGCCAGAATTGATGGCTGGGCTGTCGGAATCGTTGCCAATCAGAGAAAAGTGGTAAAAACTAAAAAAGGCGAAATGCAGTTTGGTGGCGTTATTTATTCGGATAGCGCTGATAAGGCAACTCGTTTTATAGCCAATTGCAATCAGAAAAAAATTCCTTTAGTATTTTTACAAGACGTTACAGGCTTTATGGTGGGTTCAAAATCTGAACACGGCGGAATTATTAAAGACGGTGCCAAAATGGTAAATGCTGTGAGTAATTCTGTTGTTCCAAAATTCACTGTTATTGTTGGAAATTCATACGGAGCAGGAAATTATGCTATGTGCGGAAAAGCTTATGATCCTCGATTAATATTTGCCTGGCCAAGCGCAGAACTTGCCGTTATGGGCGGAACGCAAGCCGCAAAAGTACTGGCGCAAATTGAAGCTTCTTCTCTCAAAGCAAAAGGAGAAAAAGTCGATGAAGCAAAAGAAACCGAATTATTAGATAAAATAAAAGCCCGTTACGATGCACAAACATCGCCATATTACGCTGCTTCTAGACTTTGGACAGATGCCATCATTGACCCACTCGAAACCCGTAATTGGATTTCCATGGGAATCGAAGCAGCAAACCATGCTCCTATTCAAAAACCTTTTAATCTGGGAGTCATTCAAGTGTAACAATTTAAGAATTCTCAACAAGGCGTTAAATAAAAAGTAAAAAACTTATTTTCAAGGTGTTAAAAATAAATATTTAATTAAAAATTAGTAACTTAGTATATAATTTTTAATCACACAACATCATGGAAAATGTAAAAAGTTTGAATAAATGGGCAAATTCGCACACTTATTTACCAGTTGATTTAGTACGTATTGTTTTGGGTGGATTTTTATTTATGAAAGGTGTCTCTTTCGTCACCAATATTCAATACCTGCATGATTTGATTTCCCCTATCGATAAGTATGGCGGAGGCATGTTTATGCTGCATTACATTGCTCCTGCCCACATGATTGGTGGTATAATGATTATTTTTGGGCTTTTAACCCGATGGGCGATTGCGGCTCAATTACCCATTTTATTTGGTGCCGTTCTTGTCAACTCTATGGGAAGAATGCATTCTGAAAGTTTAGTTCTAGCTATAGTCGTTTTATTAGTCTGCATATTCTTCCTCTTTTATGGAAGTGGCAAACATTCTGCAGATTATTACTTTAAAATGCAACAATAACTTCATAGGTCCTCAGTTACGCTGAGGACTTTTTTTTGAGTGTTAATTAATTCTATAAAATTTCTTTAATTGCGTTTTATGACTTAAATTCGCCGACATGAATTGGATTCGTAAAACCGTTATTCTTATTACACTTATACTTGCAGGACTGTTTGCTTATCAGGCAGACCAAGCTTCTGTACAGGTAATTGAAACGGAAAAATCCGACACCAACTTCTGCAAAGACATTCCCGATTCATCTGCATTTATACAGCCACAGGGAAGTTATCAGCTTGCGGCAAATATCAAAACAAATCCAACTGGGATAATTAAATGTTTTGATACCCTTTTACCGCTTATTCCACAACATCAAACTGTTTCAGTTAGTACAGCATATACTAAACTCTTTACAACTCAAAGTAAAAAGGTTTTAGTCATACTTTATGCTTTCCATTTTTTCTGGTAAATAAATTCTTGATTTTTCATTAGAAGACTTATTCTTCAGCACGCACTTAGCCGTTTTCAAACCGAAAACTGTTATGCTTATCATTTATTTATTACATTAAAAACATTATGGAAACTACTACCACAATAATGGGTATTGTGATTTTAATTATTGTTGCTATCCCTATTTACTTTTCTGCGCGTTCATCAGCTGCAAGCAAATCAAGAATTTTAAATATCAAAAAAAGATTCAATCCAACTCATCCAGAAGATTTTGATTTGACAGAATCAATCAATAATAAGACTTTAACTATTGATCAGAAAAACAACAAGTTCATTTTGATGAATTTCAATCCGAATCAACAAGAGTCAATATATGTTGATTTAAATACAATTGCTTCATGCAAATTGATTCCAACAACAGACTCTGGTTCAGATACTATTATTAAGATAGATTTTGAATTTCAAGAAAAAGAAACATCGAAAAAATTAATTATTCCATTCTATGATTTTGATGACGATCGCATCAAGCAGATTAGCGTCTATCAAGATCATCAGTTTGCGAAAAAATGGCTTAAAATCATCCAAGATTCTATATCACGTTAGTTATTTAATTCAGAAAAGAGGCTCAATTTGAGTCTCTTTTTTTATGGGTTATATGATATTTGTCATTTTATGTCTTAGCCTAAAGTTTTAATTTTGATGTAAACTAAATCCGTCATTATGAAAATTTCTTTGACTCAAAAGTATAATGTTCCAGGTCCAAGATATACTAGTTACCCAACAGTTCCATATTGGAATGAAGCTGACTTTACATCCGAAAAATGGATTACTACTTTAAGGCAATCATTTTCTGAAAGCAATTCAAAAAACGGAATAAGTTTATACATTCACCTTCCTTTCTGTGAGAGTATGTGCACTTTTTGCGGGTGCAACAAACGTATTACAAAAAATCACTCGGTAGAAGAAAAATACATTCAGGCAGTTCTGAAAGAATGGAAAATGTATTGTGATTTGCTTCCTGAAAAACCCATAATTAAAGAAATTCATTTAGGAGGAGGAACTCCGACCTTCTTTTCAAAAGAAAATTTAGAGTGTCTTATTAACGGAATTTTTAATCATGCTGTAAAAGCAGAAAAACATGAATTTAGTTTTGAAGGACATCCAAATAACACCACTCACGAACAGCTTAAAAAATTATATGATTTAGGCTTTCGCCGAGTAAGTTTTGGCGTACAAGATTATTCACCTACAGTTCAAAAAGCAATCAATAGAATTCAGCCATTTCATAATGTTGCCAAAGTAACATTTTGGGCTAAAGAAATTGGCTACACTTCAATTGGGCACGATATTATTTTTGGCCTTCCATTTCAAACCATAGAAGATGTAGTTGATACTGTCGAAAAAACCAATTCACTAAAACCCGATAGATTGGCATTTTATAGCTATGCGCACGTGCCTTGGATAAAAGGAAACGGACAACGTGGTTTTAATGATGAAAACCTGCCAAAAGATGCCGAAAAGAGAAAACTATACGAAATTGGTAAAAAACTTCTTACCCAAAATGGCTATCACGAAATTGGCATGGATCATTTTGCCCTAAAAGATGACAGCTTATACAAAGCTGCGCACAATGGAAATCTTCATAGAAACTTTATGGGCTATAGCGCTTCTAAAACTCAAGTTATGATCGGTCTAGGTGTTTCTTCAATTAGCGACAGTTGGTACAGTTTTGCGCAAAACACTAAAAATTTAGAAGAGTATTACGAGATTTTAGAATCTGATAAACTTCCTGTTGTAAAAGGTCATATTTTAAACGATGAAGATCTTATCATTAGAAAACATATTCTGAATTTAACTTGCGAACTAGAAACTTCCTGGACTGCAGAATCTTTAAATTTTACCGAACTTCCTGAAGTGTTAACTGCTTTGAAAGAAATAGAAAATGATAATTTAATTGTTATTGAAAACAATAAAATTAAGATTACAGAAGAAGGAAGACCTTTTGTCCGCAATATCTGCATGGCATTTGATTTACATCTAAAAAGAAAGTCACCGGAAACAAATCTGTTTTCGATGACTGTATAATATCTTAAAATTATATTCTAGTGGCAGTTTGGAGTCTGCTGTACAAACAAACTCATGTTTGAAGGAGAAATATAAGGAATTCCCAATCCCAATCCACGAAGGATAAATAAAACACCAATTATAACGGCTACATAAGGAATTGCCTTTTGGATTTTGTTTCTGAAAGGCAGTTTTAATAATGAGTTGACATAAACCACAACTGTCATTAACGGTATCGTTCCTATTCCAAATAAAAGCATATAAAGAACTCCATAACCTGCACTTTGCATTGCAATTGCACCAAATAAAGCGACATAAACCATTCCGCATGGTAAAAAACCGTTTAAAAGACCAATTGTAAAAAGAGATTTATAACTCTTATTTTTAAACTGGCTTCCAAGATTAGCTTTAACTTTTGAAATGATTTTGTAAACAGGCTTAGAAAAATTGTATTGAGCAAATTTTTTCTCAGGAATCAACACCACAATAATCATGATTACCCCAATAATTATTGACATTTTCTGTTGTAATCCTGCCAGAAAAAAACCTCTTCCGAGCAATCCGAAAATCAATCCAATTGTTGAATAAGCTGTTAGTCGACCGAAGTGATACGTCATAATCTGCGTTGCTTTTTTAGCTTCATTTTGCCTGTCTACGGGAAGCATCATGGCAATTGGCCCGCACATTCCGACACAATGCAGACTACTAATTAAACCTAAAAAGAAAGCAGAGAATAACATTTTATTTTTAGTTTACGTAAATAACTTCTTTAGTTAGATATTTTTTACCCTCGTACTGCCATTCCATATTAACATCCCAGCGTCCTTTTATTAATTTTTTCTGCGGAATAATTATTTCTGAATTGGTTAAGGCAATTTGAGTATTAAAATCGAATTTTTTATTCGAAGGTCTGTACAATTGAATATTTCCTTTTACTTTATCACTTTCAAATCCTGCGGGAAAAATTACAGCAACACCTTCTCCTGTGTATTTGATAGATGGTTTATGCTGTAAATCGTGCGCATTCTGAATTCTTGCCATTTCTTCTTGAAAATGCGTATCATGTTTATAATATTCTTCTACAACCAAATCATTATCGTATTTAGAATTTGACTGTACTTCAAACACAAAATACAAGATAAATGTCATAAACAATCCGAATGCAATGACAATTCCAGTTCCCCAATTAAATTTCATATTTGTAGATTTTATTTGTTATTTTTCAAATATGTTGTCGCCTTTATTCTTTTGTTTTTGTTTCACAAAGTTTATTTTATGGCGATTTCATAATAGTATATTTTAATTAAAACTTCGCGGTCCTAAGAAATTTGTTGTTGTAGTTTCTAGAAGTTCAGAACCGTTGTATACTCCTATTTTTACTTTTGTTTTATCACTTTCTAATAAAACTTCATCAATTTCGATAAACAATGTTCCTTGAGAAATTCCTTCTTTAGCAACTTTAAAATGTCTTTTCCCTACATTTTTAATTTCTCCTTTTTGATCGATTAGTTCAAAATGAATATCGTTGTAGTCTTTCATTGTTTTGTTTACAATTTTATACGTGTAAACATTACTGATTTTTTCACCATCATGCTGAAACAACTGACCAGGCAAACGTAGAACAACTGCCTGAACATCTGTTCTTAAAAACAGCATACCAACAAAAATACTCAATAAAATAAAAAGAACAGCTGAATATCCTTTCATTCTTGATGTGAACTTGAAAGGTTCTTTTTTTGCAATTTCATCTTCAGAAGCATAGCGAATAAGACCTTTTGGCAATCCTACAGATTCCATAATATGATCACATTCATCTATACAAGCCGTACAGTTTGTACATTCTAACTGTGTTCCGTTTCTAATATCGATTCCCATTGGACAAACATGAACACATTGAAGACAATCAATACAATCTCCTTTTCCAGTTAATGCTCTATCTTCATTTTTTTTGAATTTTGCACGGCCTTCCTCTTTTTCACCACGAACAAAATCGTAAGCAACATTTATTGATTTATTGTCCAAAAGAACACCTTGCAATCTTCCGTATGGACAGGCTATAATACAAACCTGTTCACGAAACCATACAAAAACAAAGTAGAAGATTCCAGTAAATATAAGCAGTGCAATAAAATTACTAGCTTGAACAATAGGGCCTTGTTCTATCATCAAGAACAAAGTATCGCTTCCCACTAAATAAGCGAGAAAGATATTGGCAATCAGGAAAGAGATCAAGAAAAATATAGTCCATTTTAGAACTCGTTTTCTAATTTTCTCACTATTCCATTCCATTCTTGCTAAACGAGACTGAGAACCACGATCTCCATCAATCCAATATTCTATACGACGAAAAACCATTTCAAGGAAAATAGTCTGTGGACAGATCCAGCCACAAAATATTCTTCCGAAAACAACAGTAAATAAAATTATGAATACAACGCCGACAAGCATTGAAATTACAAAGAGATAAAAATCCTGTGGCCAGAATGGAAATCCAAAAATATTAAAACGACGTTCCAAGATATTGAACATCATAAACTGATTCCCATTAACCTTAATAAAAGGATTTATGAATAAAATTGCCAATAAAACATAGCTGACAATTTTCCTATAATCATAAAATTTACCAGACGGTTTTTTAGGAAATATAAATTTTCGTTTACCACCTTCATCTATTGTTCCAATGGTATCTCTAAAAGCTTCGTCTGGTAAATTTGACATGATATTCTAATTATTTTTTAACTTCTGTGGTATCTTTTGTGGTTGCGGCGGCGGCATCGGTTTTAGGAGCACTATCATCTACCCAAACTTCTCCTTCTGCCTCTTTAGGATCTTTAGGATTACTTCCTTGTAAAGACAGAATATAGCTTGCCACTTTTTGTATTTCTTTTGGCTTAAGGGTTCCTTTCCAGGCAATCATCCCTTTACCGTCTCGACCTCCATTTGTAATGGTGTGGAATAGATTTTTAATTCCTCCTCCTAAAATCCATTTATCATCTGTAAGGTTTGGTCCAATCTGCCCTCCTGCATCGGCACGGTGACAAGCAGCACAATTGGTTGTAAAGATTGTTTTACCTTCATCTAAACTTGGTGCATCTGTTAGCAAAACAACTGTTTTTTCGTCCATTAAATCTGGAGCTGTTTTCATGTACTCTTCAACATCAATTTTTGCCTGTGCCATTTCTTTTTTCAATTCCATTTCCTGATCATCCGCACCTAAAACATCGTAACGAACAACATAAATTACTCCAAAAATGATACATATGTAAAATAAATACACCCACCAAGGCGGTAAATTATTATCTAGCTCTTTGATTCCGTCATAATCATGATCCATCAATAAGTCACCTTCTTTTTCAATTGGTTCTGTTTTAGTCAATTTATGCATTAGGTTTTTAAACCAAGTGCTTTCTTTGAAGCTTAAACTTTCTTCAAGTTCTTTTTGAGCTTTTTCTTCTGGCGATAATAATTGGAACATCACTCGATTTACAGCGCTAAGCGTAATCTCAATGGCAATTAGAATAAACAAAAAGACAAATAAAAAGAGTGATACCATAGGATATTTTACAAAAGCTGGCTTGTCGCCTGAGTCTATAAAATATTCCATCAAAGCAAATACGATGAAGAAAATCAACGGTACTCTAACATATACTGGGAAAAACTTTTTCATTTTTATCTATCTTTTGTGATTACACTAAGTCCTTCATCTAAAGGTATATTACTCATTTCTTGAATTTTTTCTTTTCTATAAGAGAACACCCAAATGCCTAATCCTACAAAGAAGAAGAAGAAAATCAAGAGGGAAATAATCGGGTATAATTCTACACCCGATATTGTTTCCATATTGTGTTTTATCTGTTCAAACATAATGCTGTTATTTAGTTTCTTTTACTTTAATATCAGTACCAAGCCTTTGAATATAAGCGATCAAAGCAACGATTTCTCTTTCGTTCATCGGAATGAATTTCTCGCCTTTTGCAGCAGCTTTTTTACGGCTGTCTTCATAACTCTTAACGAAATCAGGATCGCTTTCTAAGCTTTTTTCTATCTTAACAGCCTGCTCTCTTAAAGTTCTCTGTGCATTTTCAACATCTTCTGGAGAATATGGCACTCCTAAAGAAATCATTGCCTGCATTTTCTTTTGTGTCAATGAAATGTCCATCGGTTTGTTATCGAACAGCCATTTGTAACCTGGCATGATAGATCCTGCAGATGTACTTTGCGGATTCCACATGTGGTTAAAGTGCCAGTTATCATTGTACTTACCACCTACTCTTAACAAGTCTGGCCCAGTACGTTTTGATCCCCATAAGAATGGATGGTCGTAAACAAACTCTCCCGCTTTTGACTGAACTCCGTAACGTTCTACCTCACTTCTAAATGGACGAACTGACTGTGAGTGACATCCAACACAACCTTCTCTGATATATAAGTCACGTCCTTCAAGTTCTAACGGTGTATATGGTTTTACACTCGAAATAGTTGGAATATTTGATTTCACCATAATTGTTGGCACAATCTGAATAATACCTCCAATTAAAATTGCGATTGTAGCTAGGATAGTTAACTGAATTGGTTTTCTTTCTAACCAAGAGTGGAATTTCTCTCCGCTTAATCTACCGCTTTTTATGGTTTGCAATGCTGGAGCCTGAGCCAATTCATCTTCAATTGTATTACCAGCTTTTACAGTCATAATAATATTATAGACTAAAGTCAGCATACCAATTAGATACAAACTACCACCGATAGCTCTCATCCAATACATTGGCATAATAGCAGTTACCGTTTCAAGGAAGTTTCCATAAGTTAAAGTACCATCTGGATTAAATTGTTTCCACATTGATGCTTGCTGGAAACCTGCCACATATAATGGAATTGTATATACAATAATACCTAAAGTCCCAATCCAGAAATGGAAGTTTGCTAGTTTCTTAGAGAACAACTCCGATTTTGTCATTCTTGGAATCAACCAATAGATAATACCAAACGACATGAAACCATTCCAAGCTAAAGCTCCTACGTGCACGTGCGCTACGATCCAGTCAGTATAGTGCGCAATAGCATTTACATTTTTTAAAGATAACATTGGACCTTCAAACGTTGCCATACCGTAACCAGTAATTGCCACAACGAAGAATTTTAAAACTGGTTCTTCACGAACTTTATCCCAAGCTCCTCTTAATGTAAGAAGACCATTGATCATACCTCCCCAAGATGGAGCAATTAACATTACTGAGAATGCAACCCCTAAATTCTGAGCCCAGTTTGGCAATGCAGAATACAATAAGTGGTGTGGCCCTGCCCAGATATATATAAAGATTAAAGACCAAAAGTGAATAATAGATAATCTATATGAATAAACAGGTCTGTTTGCAATCTTTGGAACGAAATAATACATTAATCCCAAAAACGGAGTTGTCAAGAAGAATGCAACCGCATTGTGCCCGTACCACCATTGTACAAGCGCATCCTGAACACCTGCATACACTGAGTAACTTTTTAAACCTGAAACAGGAATTTCTATATTATTAAAGATATGCAATACTGCTACTGTTACAAATGTTGCCAAATAAAACCAAATTGCAACATAAAGGTGACGCTCTCTACGACGCAGCATCGTACCAATCATATTGATCCCCATTACAACCCAAATTAAAGCGATTGCAATATCAATTGGCCACTCTAGCTCTGCATATTCTTTAGAAGAAGTATAACCTAACGGAAGTGTAATTGCCGCAGCTACAATAATCAGCTGCCAGCCCCAGAAATGAAGGTTACTTAAAAAATCACTAAACATTCTGGCTTTTAGCAATCTTTGCAGCGAGTAGTACATACCCGCAAAGAAGGCATTACCCACAAAGGCAAAAATAACCGCATTGGTGTGTAATGGTCTTAAACGGCCGTAACTAAGCCACGAAATCCCATCTGTCATGTTGGGAAAAAGGTACATTACCGCTAAGGTAAGCCCCACTAACATACCCACAACACCAAAGAGTATTGTGGCGTAAATGAATTTTTTTACAATTTTGTTGTCGTAATAAAACTGTTCCATTTCCATAATTATACTTGTTTTTCTTCGATTGGTAAATTATTATTTTGGGAATTAATTTTGGTTTCGTCATCAAAAAGAATTCTGACTGAAGGCGTATAATCATCGTCATACTGTCCAGACTTGACAGCTGCGATAAAGGCAATAAAGAAACAGATTGCCACAAAAATACTTACTGAAATTAATAGATAAATAACACTCATACCTTAGGATTTATGTTAACAAAATTAGTTTGTTAAAGGCGCATAAAATATGATAATTATCATAGACGATTAGTTATGTTAAATTTAATAAAATATGTCCTCCAATAATTTAAAATCATTCTAAATTTCTGTTGCTGAAATAGTTAGACATAAAAGTCACAAAACTTACAATCGTAATTGTACTCAATGGCATAATGATCGCAGCAACCAGTGGAAGCAGATTTCCTGTAACCGCAAATGCAAGTCCAACAACGTTATAGAGCAATGAAAGACCAAAACTCATCTTTATAATCAAAATTGCTTTGTGAGAAAGCTTTAAAAAGTAATTGAGACGCGAAAATTCTGTTGCATCCAAAATAGCATCACATGCAGGCGAAAAAACATTTACATTTTCTGATATCGAAATCCCAACATTGCCCTGTGCCAATGCTCCAGCATCATTTAATCCATCTCCTACCATCATTACATTTTGCCCTTTTTCTTGAAGCTGTTTGATATATTCGAGTTTTTGCTCTGGTTTTTGATTGAATATCAATTCGGTACCTTTTGGCAGTATAGCTTCCAGATTTGACCTTTCGCCATCATTGTCACCAGAAAGTACTTTTATTTGGTAATCTTTGCTCAGATTCGTGAAAAGTTTTTCTAAACCTTCTCTATATTGGTTCTGGAACGTAAACTTTCCAAAATACATCCCTTCTATCTTAATATGTAGTGCCGTTTTTTCTATTTCTGAACCGTCCACAACTATATCATCTACAAATTGTCCTGAACCAACTCTAATTTCTTTACCCTCAGCAACTGCTAAAATTCCTTTTCCTGTAATTTCTTGGAAATCTTCAATATTAATACGTTTAGCTTCTGGAAGAAAATCATAAAGCATTCGGCTTAACGGATGATTTGAACCTCGTAATACATTTTTTATCAATACAGTATCTGAATCTGAAATAAGATCACCTTCATACATTATATTTGATTTCTTGTTGGTCGTAATTGTTCCTGTTTTATCAAAAACAATAGTATCAACTTTGGCAAGCTGTTCGATTACCACAGCATTTTTTAAATAGAATTTCTTTTTACCTAAAATTCTTAATATGTTTCCAAAAGTAAACGGAGCAGTTAGAGCCAATGCACAAGGGCAAGCTACAATCAATACTGCTGTAAAAACATTAAAAGCAATATTTGCATCTATAAAAATCCAATAACCAAAACCAGCAAATGCAATGAGCAATAATATGGGGGTAAAATATCGGCTTATCGCATCTGTTATGGTTTTGTGCTTTTGGTCTACTTTTTTCTGAAAGATTTCGTTACTCCACAATTGGGTTAAATAACTTTGAGAAACCGAATGTAAAACTTCCATTTCGATCACTTTACCAATTTGCTTTCCTCCAGCAAAGACTTTATCACCAGATTTTTTAGTAATTGGGACTGCTTCTCCTGTAACAAAGCTATAATCAATTTCAGCGCTTTCGCTTATTAAAATTCCATCAACTGGAATAAGTTCCTGATTTCTTATTAGCAATCGGTCTCCTTTAAGAACATCATAAATGGCAACGTTTTCTTCTGAAGTATCTTTATTGATTTTGGTAACGGCGATTGGAAAATAGGATTTAAAATCCCTTTCGAAACTTAAAAAACTATAGGTTTTAATCTGAAACATTTTGCCAAGAAGCATAAAAAATATCAAGCTGGCCAAACTGTCAAAAAATCCTGGACCGTGATCCATCAGCATATCATATGTGCTACGAATAAACATCACGATAATTCCCAATGCGATCGGAATATCAATATTAAGCATTCTCGTTCTAATACTATGGTATGCAGAAACATAATATCCGCTCGCTGAGTATAAAAAAGTGGGTAATGCTAGGAGAAAAATAAGTAATCGAAAAAACGGTTTATAACTATCTAACCAGAATTCTTTCATTTCGAAATATTCTGGAAATGAAAGCAGCATAATATTTCCGAAACAGAAAAATGCAACACCCAATTTATAGGTTAAACTTCTGTCGACTTTTGCTTTTGCAGTTCCGTAATTTTCTAAACTAATATAAGGCTCATAACCTATAGAACTTAGAAGATAAACTATTTCTTTTAAAGAAACTACATCAGAATTAAACGTAATTCTAACTTTCTTTTCATGAAAGTTAACTTGAGAGGTACTAATTCCTGACTGAAGGCGATTTAGGTTTTCTAATATCCAAATACAAGAACTGCAGTGAATATGCGGAATATTTAATGAAACAATCGATGTGTTTCCTTCTTGAAACTCTAAAACCTTTGCGAGTATAGTTTCATTTTCTAAAAAATCATATTTCCCTTTAATGTCTTGCGGAGTGGCGCCTGGAGACTTTTCAAAATCATAATACGATGTCAGGTCATTGATGCTGAAAATTTCGTAAACTGTTTTACAGCCTGTGCAACAAAACTTCTTATCATCAAAATCAATTTCTTCATTTTGTTCAATAGTTAAACCACAATGAAAACAACTTTGCTCCCTCATAAACTTGTTTTTATTTCATGCAAATTTCCACTTAAAGCACAATTATTAAGATGATAATTGTCATGTTATTTTGAAATCGGATTCCTAAATTTATAAAATAAAAAGCTCAAATTGCAGTTAACCCTAATTTATAATAAATTTACCTTATAAAGGTGGTTAAAAACCCTCAAATATCCTTATTTTTGCAGCAAACAAATATTGTCATGAATAAATGTGATCAATGCATTGTACGCCAGCTAAGCTCATTAAAAGCCCTTAACAAAGAAGAAGTAATTAAATTAGCCAGCAGTAAAACGACCTATAAAATAAAAAAAGGTGAAGCTCTTTTTGAAGAAGGCGAAGTAACCAATGGCGTTTTCTGTGTAAAAGATGGCGTTGGAAAGCTTTCAAAATTGAGTGCAAACGGAAAAGATCAAATTGTAAAATTGGTCAAATCTGGAGAACTTCTTGGACAGCGTTCTATGATTAGCAATGAGCCTGCAAATTTGACTGCAAAAGCAATTGCCGACATGGAGGTTTGTTTTATTCCTAAAACTGAAATCATCAATTTCTTTAATAATAACAATCAGTTTTCTTTAAATATGATGCAGTCTGTTTGTGAAGATTTAAAGGAATCTGAGAACGAAAAAATTGCTTTAGTTCAAAAAACTGTTAAGCAGAGACTTGCCGAAACTTTACTCCATCTACATGATGAATTTGGTGAAGATGCTGACAAAACACTTAAAGTTCAGCTAACAAGAGAAGAACTTGCGGGTATCATTGGTACTGCAACAGAAAGCTGTATTCGTTTATTATCTGATTTTAATAAATTAGGATTAATAGAGTTAGTTGGCAAAAAAATTATGCTTAAAGATGTTCGCGCTTTAAAGAAATTGGCCGACAACTAAAGTTTTTTAGCTTCATTCCAAAAAACATCCATTTCTGTTAGTGTCATATCCATTAATGGTTTCCCTAATTCGTTGGCTTTACTTTCCAGGTACTGAAAACGTTTAATGAATTTTTTATTGGTTCTTTCTAAAGCATCTTCCGGATTTACATTCAAAAATCGAGCGTAATTAATCATCGAAAACAAAACATCTCCGAATTCATCTTCGATTTTGTCTTGGTTTCCCGATTTTACTTCGTCTTGTAATTCCTGTAATTCTTCTTGCACTTTATCCCAAACCTGATGAGGTTCTTCCCAATCAAACCCCACTCCTTTTACCTTATCTTGAATTCGACTTGCTTTCACTAAAGCAGGAAGACTTCTCGGAACGCCTTCTAAAACAGACTTCTTGCCTTCTTTAAGTTTTAATTTTTCCCAGTTTTGTTTTACCTCTTCTTCATTTTCTACTTTCACGTCTCCATAGATATGAGGATGACGATGAATCAATTTATCGCAGATTTCATTACAGACATCAGCAATATCAAAATCGTTAGTTTCACTGCCTATTTTGGCATAGAAAACAATGTGAAGCAGTAAATCTCCCAATTCTTTTTTAACTTCATTTAAATCATTATCCAGAATAGCATCTCCCAGTTCGTAAGTTTCTTCAATTGTCAAATGTCTTAATGTCTGGAGAGTTTGTTTTTTATCCCACGGACATTGCTCACGAAGTTCATCCATGATATTCAATAATCTCTCAAATGCTTTTAACTGGTTTTCTCTGCTCATTTTGAAGTTTCTTTTGATTTAAACTCGATTCTGTAAAATTAAAAAATCCTGTCAAGAAAACATCTTAACAGGATTATATATGTTTAAAGAAAAACTACTATTCTTCTTTTTTAGCTTTAGCTTTCTTAGCCGCTGGAGCTTTTTTAGGTTTTTCAGCAGCAACTGGAGCTTCTTCTTTTGGTTCTTCAGCTGCAGGAGCTAAATCTGTAACTAAACCTTTTGCTTGAAGCGTGTTGTACCAGCTTAATACTTTTTTGATATCCGATGGATAAACTCTTTCTTCGTCGTAATCTGGAAGAATTTGTTTAAAATATGCAGACAAAGTAGCATTATCTTCTTTATGAGAGATAGCTTGTCCTTTGTTTTCTTTAACGGCAATCTGCTGCATTACTTCAGTTAACGGTTTTTCGCCTTCATAAGTATAAATCGAAATTTCAGACAATAAACTTACATTGCTTTTTAGATTTACAGTAATCTTCTTCCCATCAATTAATGATTCCGCCACAAAACCTGTACGAGTTTGTACTTTTAATTCGTATAAACCTGGTTTTCCTGAAATGGCTAAAATTTTCGTTAAATTCATTTTTATTAAAATTAGTATTAAGAATTTTATTTATTTTTTGTTTCTAAGTATTTAGAAAACTTATCTTGCTTTTTTAGCTGCGAAAAATTTCATTCTATATTCTTGAGACGTTTTTCCTTCAGTAATGTTTTTCAATTTCTTTTGGATCAAACGCTTTTTAAGAGAAGAAATTTTATCTGTAAACAAGATTCCTTCAATATGATCATATTCGTGCTGGATAACTCTTGCGATTAATCCGTCAAAAACTTCCGTTTTCATTACGAAATCTTCTTCACAATACTCGATTGTAACAGTTGGTTTTCTGTAAACGTCTTCACGCACATCTGGAATACTCAAACAGCCTTCATTAAACCCCCACTCTTCTCCTTCTTCTTTAACGATTTTAGCATTGATAAAAGTCTTCTTGAAGCCTTTCAAATCTTTTTGTTCCTCTGAAGGAAGATCCTCATCATCACTAAAAGGCGTTGTATCTATCACAAACAAACGAATTGGCAGTCCAACTTGCGGTGCTGCAAGTCCAACTCCATACGCATTGTACATCGTCTCGTACATATTTGCGATCGTTTCTTTTAGGTTTGGATATTCTGGTGTAATATCTTGTCCAACTTTTCTTAAAACAGGATCACCGTATCCTACAATTGGTAAAATCATTTGTTTTTATTTATGTTTTAATGTGCTGAAAAACCAGAATTAAAGTTCTGATATTTCAGCTGGCAAAAATAGTAAAAAATAGTCAATGAATAATTCTTATACGGCATTATATCATATTTTTTACCTGTTACTAAAAATCTCATCCATAATTATGCCAAAATCACTCCTACAATTCTTACCTTTGTTAGTAAACCTCTTTTTATGATTGATAGAATTTCGAAATTTACTAACAGTACTTCCTTTCTCAATGCTTCTAAAGTAACTATTGCTTCTGTTGTTCCTGTTTTAGTTTTAAATTTTCTAGGTCATTTCGAAATTGGTTTTACAATTGCGCTTGGTGCATTTTATACGTATCCCAGCGATATTCCGAGTTCTCTTAGCCATAAGATAAAAGGGTTAATTGCAGCTTCTTTTATTGTTTCTGGAGTTAATCTTTTGGTAAATCTCGTTTATCCATTTCCCATACTTTTTTATATATTTTTAGGTTTCCTACTGTTTTTATGTTCTATGATTTCGGTTTACGGACAGCGAGCCACTTTAATTTCTTTCTCTGCCTTATTATCGATTTCCTTATCCTTCGGACATTTGCACGAAGGTTGGGAAGCTTTTGAATATTCAGGCTTCATTTTTATTGGAGGAATTCTATATTTAATAGTGTCTCTGGTTTTCCATTTTGTACAGCCTTATAAATATGTAGAATTACAAATTGCCGAAGGAATAAAACTTACTGCCAAATACCTCAAGTTAAGAGGTGATTTATGGAGTCCCGAGGCTAATAGAACCGCTATTATCGAAAAACAGCTGGCTGTACAGGTAGAATTGAATCTTATTCACGAAGATTTAAGAAAAATGCTTATCGGAAACCAGAATGCATCTGGAACTACAAGCCAAAACCGAAAAATGCTTTTGGTTTTTATCACTTTAGTAGAAATTCAAGAATTAGCGCTATATACTTCTTTCGACCACAGCAAACTTCATGAAAAATTTGCCAAGCATCCTGATGTTTTAAGAACATATCAGAATGTTGCATACAAATTGGCTTCAACTCTAAAAAAACTTTCGAAAAATGTCAGCCATATTAGCGTTTATGTTGACAAACATGATTTAAAAAATGAATTGGACGCACTGGAATTTGCCATTTTTGATTACGAAAAATCATTAGGAAAAGAAGAAGCCGCAGAAGGTGTTTTAATGCTGACCAATATGCTGAAATATGCTAAAAATCAGGTTGGAAAAATTAAAACGATTCAGCGTGCGCTTTCTTTGGCAATGCAATCCTACAAACTGAAAGATCAAGACAAAGAGCTTGAAAAATTCTTAACACCACAATATTATCCGTTACGAACTTTAATTGAAAACTTAAGCTATTCTTCTTCTATTTTCAGACATTCGATACGATTAACGATTACTATTTTGATTGGTTTCTTTCTCGGACAGGTTCTGCCATTTCAAAACGTATATTGGATTCTTCTTACTATTGTAGTAATCATGCGTCCTGGTTATGGTTTAACCAAAGAAAGATCATACAATAGAATGTTCGGTACTGTTTTGGGAGGAATTATAGCTTTCGGAATCGTATCTGTCATTCAGAACCATGTTGCATTGAGTATTTTCTCTATTATATGTATGCTTCTTGGAATTTCATTTACGCAAATCAATTACAAGATCAGTGCGACATTTGTTACGATGTATGTCGTTTTTATCTACGGAATTTTAACTCCAGACATCAATGAAGTTATTCAATACAGAATATTAGATACACTTGCAGGAGCAACTTTAGCTTTTATTGCCAATCAGTTTTTATGGCCTGCTTGGGAATTCATCAATACGCCTATTCATATTGAAAATACAATTCGCGCCAATAGAAATTACTTAAAAGAAATTGCCGATTTTTATAATAAAAAAGGTGAAGTGCCGACTTCGTATCGTCTAGCAAGAAAAAATGCGTTTGTTGAAATAGGGAATTTAATGACTTCTTTTCAGCGTATGATGCAGGAACCTAAGTCAAAACAAAAAACAATGCCATTGGTAAATAAGTTGGTGGTTTTAAATCACTCCTTATTGTCTGCTTTAGCATCGCTGTCAACTTATATCCAGTCGCACCAAACAACATCTGCATCAGATTCTTTCAATTATATTATCAAAACCATTCTAGCTAATCTAGATCATTCAATTTCCGTTTTAAGAAACGAAGTTGTGATACAAGATACTTTTTTCGAAAAAGAAGATGTGACTTTACAGTTTGAAGAATTAAAACGCAGACATTTTACTCGTTTAGCCGAAGATGATGATTTAGACAAAGAAACACGTCAAGCCAAAATGCAAGAAGCGCAAATGGTAATTGAACAATTAATCTGGATGAGCAATCTAGCAGAAAAGATTCTAAAAAACACAACCGACTTAAAAGCAACAAATCCAGATTAATTCATCTGGATTTGTTTTTAATATTGAAATATGAGAAGCTTAATTTAATTTTAAAACTTCCGCTGTTTGTTTTCTAAGCTGTTCTAAAAGCTCTGGCTTATCATTTAAAGTTTGTCCGTAAGACGGAATCATTGTTTTTAATTTTGCTTGCCATTCTGGTGTTTTAATTTGATTTGTAAAACATCTGCTTACCAAATCAACCATAATTGCTACAGCCGTAGATGCACCTGGAGAAGCACCTAATAGAACTGCTAAAGTTCCGTCATGCGTATTAATGACTTCTGTACCAAATTCTAAAACTCCACCTTCTTTTTCATCTTTTTTAATAACCTGAACACGCTGTCCTGCTTTTTCTAATTTCCAGTCTTTTGAGCGCGCTGTTGGAAGATATTCGCGTAAAGCTTTCATTCTGTCTTTTGGAGACTGACGCACCTGCTCGATCAAATATTTCGTTAATGGAATATTATGATATCCTGCAGCCAGCATCGGAATTAAATTGTTTGGTTTAATAGACATCGGCAAATCTAAATAAGAACCATTTTTAAGGAAACGTGTTGAAAATCCCGCAAATGGACCAAAAAGAAGTGCTTTTTCACCATCAATTACACGAGTGTCAATATGTGGAACAGACATTGGAGGAGCTCCAACGCTTGCTTTTCCGTATACTTTTGCTTGGTGTTTTGCAATTACTTCTGGATTTGTACATTTCAGCCATTGCCCACTTACTGGGAAACCTCCATATCCATTTCCTTCAGGAACATTTGCTTTTTCTAATAACGGAAGAGAACCTCCTCCTGCACCAATAAATACAAATTTAGTGTAGGCTTTACGAGTAGTTCCTGTTGATAAATCTTTAATCTTAATTCTCCAAGATTTGTCTTCACGCTGTCTTAGTTTTTTAACTTCATGATTGAAGAACAAAGAAACACCGTCTAGCTTTTCTAAGTAATTGAACATACTTCTTGTTAAAGCACCAAAATTGACATCGGTACCAATTTCCATATGTGTTGCTGCTAATTTCTCATCAGCATTTCTGCCTTCCATTACCAATGGCATCCATTTTTGAAGCTGTTCAAAATCGGTGCTAAAAGTCATGTCGGCAAAGATTGGATTGCTTTGTAGCGCTTCAAATCTCTTTTTTAAATAATTTACGTTTTTATCCCCCCACACAAAACTCATATGAGGCACGCTTTTAATAAAATTATCCGGAGACGGCACTTTATTCTGCTGTACTAAGTAAGACCAAAACTGGCGAGAAATCTCAAATGATTCTGCAATGCTTATTGCTTTTTTAGGATCTATGCTTCCGTCTGCCTTTTCTGGAGTATAATTTAGTTCACAAAAAGCAGAGTGTCCCGTTCCTGCATTATTCCAAGCATCAGAGCTTTCTGCTGCAGCAACATCTAATCTTTCGTAAATTTCAATTTTTATATCTGGTTGTAATTCTTTCAAAATTACTCCAAGAGTGGCACTCATTATTCCAGCGCCAATGAGTACTACATCACTATTTGAACGTATGGTTTCGTCAGGCATAACAGTATTTTTATTTAAAGTGCAAAGGTACTTTTTTAATTGCAAAAAAAAACTAATTTTTAGATGATAAAAGTTAGAATTTTCTAAAAACCATTAAATTATAAATAAAAAATACGACGAAGAGCGCTATTTTTTTGCGGAAAGATAATCTTGAAGCAGAATTGTGGCAGAAATTTCGTCTATTAAACCTTTGTTCTGACGCTGTTTTTTACTTAAACCACTGTCGATCATGGTTTGAAATGCCATTTTTGAAGTAAAACGCTCATCAACACGAATCACTTTCATGTCTGGAAAGATATTCGAAAAGTGAGTCACAAAACCATTAATTACAGAAGCGCTTTGAGATGGCTCTCCATTCATTTGCTTGGGTTCTCCAATCAAAACCGCTTCGACTTTTTCTTTAGCAAAATAATCTTTTAAAAAGTCAACCAAAGTATGGGTAGGAATTGTTGTTAAGCCTGAAGCAATAATCTGCATTTCGTCTGTAACTGCAATTCCCGTACGTTTTTGTCCGTAATCTATTGAAAGGATTCTTGGCATTTTGATTAGTTTTCAGCAAATTTAATTTAAAAAAGTCGATGTTTTAAAATACCAATCACATGAATAGTCTTTTGTTCGGAGTCAATTTTAAAAATAGTGGTATAACCTTTAAAAACATAATCCCTATAAGTTTCATTATCAAAATAAATGGATTTTTTAGAGTGAAATGGATTTTGTAAATCTTTTTTTAAATGTTTCAATAATTCATTTTTGAATTTTCTTGCCGCAATAGGTTTATCTTTCGCAATAAAGTACACAATATTTTTAAGATCATCATTAAATTCAACAGTTAACTTAATCTTCATATTTCTTAATTGTCTCCTCTAACAAAATATCCAACTCTTCAAAAGTAATATATTGAGCTGTCTGATTTTCTATTTTTTCAGCTCTTTCCTGCAAAATTTTCTTATTCTTTTCAAATTCTGGATCAGAAAAACTATCTTCTTGCACAATTTTCAATTCATCAGAAGAAAATGAACTTAATAATTTTAAGATTTTTTCTCTAATTTCTGGCTGAAATTCTAATCTAATCGCTTCCATAACACTTCAATTTTACAACACAAATATAAACCTTTTTAAATTCATGTTTTTTAAATTAAACTTAAAAAAAATCCGCCCTGAAAACTCAAGGCGGACTTTTATCCAAATATTCAAACCTAAAAAATAACTCAATTTATCTTCCGAACAAACGGCTGAAAAAACCTCTGTGTTCTTCTTCCTCTCCTGCATCCTCTTCTTCAGTATAATTAGCAAACTTAGATTGTGACTTTTCATGTTCGTAAATCAGCTCCTTAATATATTCGACATAAGTTCTCTTTTTCTCTTCTAAGAATCCGATCAAGTACTTTTCGCTAAATTCTACTCCGCTTGCCGCTTCGATCTGCAATAACTTTTTATACAAAGGTTCAATATGCAATGCAATTACCTCTTGTGGCACAGCTTGTCTTCTACCAAAAAAATTTACAATAACGTCGTTTTCATCTCGGGCAATTTCAAAATCTGTAATTACCCAATAGTATCTTCCAGACTTTGCAAGGTTTTTTACAATAGCGTGAAAGTTTTTTCCGTTTTTAAGATTTTCCCAAAGTACTTTAAAGATTACTTTCGGCATATCTGGGTGACGTATGATATTATGAGGCTGTCCCATTAACTCATAGTCTTCGTAACCACAGACATCTACAAATACTTCGTTGGCATATTCTATAATACCGTAGGCATTTGTTTTACTCATAATAACCTGAGTTTTATCCCAGCTTACTTCTTTGTCTATAATTACTCTGTTTTGAAGGTGATTTTCTTGATTCATATTTTACTGCTTATATGATTATTTATGGAATGGAATGTTGATCAACACTGCGAAAGTAAAGCGAAGAAAAAGCACAAATCCTGATTTTTGTCATATTTTGATATAAAAAAAACTTCTAGCGGTAATAACATTAAACAAAACATATACGAGTCCTACCAACTTTACAAATAAGAAACAAAAAGTTAAATCTGTAACATTTTCAAGTGGTTTTGCTTTTTTGCATTTCTACAAATACGTTATCTTTGCCAAAAAATTAAACGTATGAATTCTTTACAGACTATAATTGAACAAGCTTGGGAAAACAGAGCTTTATTGCAAGAAACTACAACTACTAATGCCATTAGAGAAGTTATCGAATTGGTAGACGCAGGAAAATTACGTGTTGCTGAACCAGTTGGTGACAAATGGCAAGTAAACGAATGGGTTAAGAAAGCAGTTGTGATGTATTTCCCGATTCAGAAAATGGAAACATGGGAATCTGGTATTTTTGAATACCACGATAAAATGTTGCTAAAAAGAAATTATGCTGAAAAAGGAATCCGTGTAGTACCAAATGCTGTTGCGCGTTATGGAGCTTACATCTCAAGCGGTGTAATCTTAATGCCAAGTTACGTAAACATTGGTGCTTATGTTGACGAAGGAACAATGGTTGATACTTGGGCAACTGTAGGAAGCTGTGCTCAAATTGGTAAAAACGTTCACTTAAGTGGTGGTGTTGGTATTGGTGGTGTTCTTGAGCCATTGCAAGCTGCTCCAGTAATCATTGAAGATGGTGCTTTTATTGGATCTCGTTGTATTGTTGTTGAAGGTGTTCACGTTGGTAAAGAAGCAGTTCTTGGTGCTAATGTATGCTTGACAGCATCAACTAAAATTATCGATGTTACAGGTGACGAACCAGTTGAAATGAAAGGTTATGTACCAGCACGTTCTGTGGTTATTCCGGGAAGCTACACAAAGAAATTTGCTGCTGGAGAATATCAAGTTCCTTGCGCTTTAATTATTGGAACTCGTAAACCATCTACAGATTTAAAAACTTCTTTAAACAATGCACTTCGTGAATACGATGTTGCTGTATAGGTTTTAAAAGATCTTAATATTAAAAATCCAAATTCCATTTTATTATTGGAATTTGGTTTTTTTTTACTTCTTATTTTTTTGAAGTTTTATAAGTTTAGCATACTTCATATAAGAGAAAAAAGCCTGAATCATTGCAATTGTCAATCCGTCAAGACCGTTGAAGATTCCTTTTTTGAAGAAATAACAGCGAACAAAAGCTACAGTTCCGTTAAGAACAGGCTTAAACGCGTTAATTCTTTTCCCTTGATCATATAATTGTTGCGCATGCCATCCGGAATATTGGTTCTTTTTTGCTATAATCTGATCAAAAGAATCCCATCCATAGTGCAAAATATGAACCGCAACTTTTTTCTCATTTTGAGCTACAATTTTCTGATGTACTTTAGAATCTGAAGGATGAGCTGTTTGTTTGTTAAAAAAACGAACTTTATGATCTGGATACCATCCTGAAAAATCAATTAATTTATCTGCCAAAAAGTTTTTTACTCTAAAACTCATGGCATCGTAGTTTCCTTCCAGATATTTTTTATTCAAAATAAATTCTTCAGCATCTTTATCTAGAAACTCATCAGCATCAAGATTTAAAATCCAGTCATTTTTACAAAAAGGCAATCCGTGTGTACGCTGCGGACCGTCTCCTAGAAATGCTTGCTGAATAACTTGTGCTCCTTTTTCTTGAGCTATTTCTACCGTACGATCTTTACTGAAAGAGTCTACAATAATAACTTCATCACAAACTTTAAATAAGGCATCTATACATTTTCCAATGTTTTTTTCTTCATTGAATGTAATAACCAAACCGCTAATTCCCATTGTTCATTTTAATTTGTTGAGCACAAAAATATAACTTTTTAATTTAGTTTAATCTTATTAATACCATCACTTGTACACTTCATAAAATAGTTTGTATTTTAGCCTTCTAATTGAACAAATACCCAAATGAGAATATTAGTCATTCAGCAAAAAAGAATCGGAGACGTCTTAACAAGTACAATTATCTGTAACAATCTTAAAGCCAAGTTTCCTGACTCAACAATTGACTATATGTGTTATCCTAATTCGATTGATGTTCTTTTAGAGAATCCGAATATTGATAACATTATACCAGTGACTAATAAAATCAGAAAATCGACTTTTGGGTTTATTAAGTTCATTTTTGAGATGCGAAGAAAAAAATACGATGCTGTAATAGATGTCTACAGTAAATTAGGAACTAGCCTAATCACATTTTTTTCTGGTGCAAAATATAAAGTTTCATACCATAAATGGTATTCTAATATTTTCTACAATTATAGCTATGAACGTTTTGATGCTATAAAATCAGAATTTGGTCTGGCGATTGAAAACAGATTATTGCTTCTTAAACCTTTTTTCTCTGAAAAGATAACAAACGTAAAACCGAAAATCTTTTTAAAAGAATCTGAGATTACCGAAGCAAAAAATATTTTAAAAAGCTATAATGTAGATTCTGAGAAACCATTGATCATGTTTGGAATTTTAGGAAGCGAGCACTATAAAACTTATCCGCTTGATGGAATGGCAAAAATTATTGATTTTACTGTAGCCAAAACAAACGCTACTATTCTCTTTAATTACATTCCGAACCAAAAAGAGCAGGCTCTGGAAGTATACAATCATTGCTCTGAAGAAACCAAAAAGCATATTATTTTTGATTTATACGCTACCGATTTACGTCAGTTTTTAGCATTGCTTTCTCAATGCGAAATGCTGATAGGAAACGAAGGTGGCGCTGTAAATATGGCAAAAGCACTTGAAATTCCAACCTTTTCTATCTTCACTCCTTCTGTTAGAAAAGAAACTTGGCAGCTGTTTGAAAATGAAGCAAAAAATGCTTCTATCCATTTAAAAGACTTAAAACCTGAAATCTACGAGAAGCATACAGAGCAATACATAAAAGAACATACTTTTGAATATTATGCTGAATATCCGCTGGAATTGATGCTTCAAAAGCTAGAAACTTATTTTCAAGAATATAAAAATTGAAAAAAGTAAAAGGAATCTCCAATGAATAGTGAAAAGCAGAAATTATCAGTTCTGATTATTACGCTTAACGAAGAACATCATATAAAATCGCTTCTTGAAGATGTAGATTTTGCTGATGAAATCATTGTTGTTGATTCCTATAGCACCGATAAAACAGTAAATATCGTTGAGTCTTTTGCCAATGTAAAACTAATTCAACATCATTTTACTAATTATACTTCTCAGCGAAATTTTGCCTTAGATCAAGCAAAAAACCAATGGATTTTATTTATTGATGCTGATGAAAAGCTAACATCTGAATTAAAATCTGAAATCGTTACAGCAATTAATTCTAAAAATGTGGCAAGCGCTTATTTTATCTATCGCATTTTTATGTTTAAAAATTGTCGACTGAATTTCAGCGGCTGGCAAACCGATAAGATTTTCAGGCTTTTTGATAAATCAAAGTGCCGATATAATGAGGAAAGAACCGTTCATGAAAAATTAATCGTCAGCGGAAAAATTGCTTCTTTAAAACACAAAATCATACATTTCTCTTATTCTTCTTATGAAGATTATAAATCAAAAATGTATAATTATGGCATTCTTAAAGCCAATGAAAAATTTGCAAAAGGAATAAAGCCTTATTTTTTAATGCAGCTTTTTCATCCTTTATACACTTTCTTGTACCAGTTTATAATCCGTTTTGGTTTTTTGGATGGCAGAAAAGGTATAATTATATGTTATTTGAATGCTTACAGCGTCTACATTCGCTATAAAGAATTAAGAAGAATTACTTCTTCCAGAATTTAAGCTTCTTTTTTAGGCGTTTTTTTCTATAAAACTTCTCTTGAAAATCTGAAGTATATTTCCATAAAGTCTCAAAAATCTTCTCTTCAGATTCTGCTTTATAATATTTAGCATATTCATTACTCATTGTCGCCACCATCTCTTTCAGCGGTGTCAAACGGCACAAGTTTTTCATACGCATTTCAAAAGACATCGAATTGTGAAATTCCATTCTGTTTAAGTCTACCAGAAAGAAATCATAATTTCCGCCGGCATTCTTTTTTATTAAAGTATTTCCTGGAGAATGATCTAGAAATTCAATTCCTTTTTCGTGAAGATCAAAACTAAATTTAGTAAATTGTCTTAAGATATTTTCACGATCTGAAAAATCAGGTATTTCTACCAATTCTCTATACGTAAGATCGCATTGCAATTGCTCGCTCACGTAAAAGCTCTTTTCTAAACCTAAGATTGATGAAAATTCGGCAAATGCAATAGGTTTTGGAGTTCCAACACCCAATTCCAACAATTTGTTTGCAAACTCAAAAGAGCGTTTTGCTTTTGATTTTCTGAAGTATTTATATGCAATTTTATTGATAAAGTGCGGAACTTTAAACGATTTTATGTTTATTTTTTCATCGTCTAAATCAAAAAGTTTTATCTGATTGCGCTGGCCAATTACAAAGTCCTCTCCTTTTGTATCGAAAAAACGAATATATTCAAGAAGAATACTTTCAAATTTTTCATATCCGCGATTTAATCTTAAAATCATAAAAATTGTTTCAGCAAATTTAGCTAGTTTTACCAACTAATAAAAACTATTTCGTAGATAATGCATATTACTCTTATAAGTTTAGACAACTGGGGACTTAACAAACATATAGCGGCAGACTTAGAAAAACAAGGCCATACGGTTCGTCATATCGATTTTAATAATTTCAAATTTAAATACCCTTCTGTATTTCATAAGGCATACAATGTAATCTTAAAAGCGTTTTTCAAAACAAATTTGAAACATCAGCATTACGGAAAAGAAATCATCAATGAATTAAAGAAAAACGATCAGATTCAAGATGTGATTTTAACCATAAAAGGAGATTTTATAACTCCCGAAAGCATTTTAGAATTTAAAAATTATACCAAAAAATCAATCGGATTTTTTAATGACAACATTTATCGTTGCCCAAAAATCAAACGTGTTCTTCATTGCTTTGATGAGGTTTTCTCATTTGAAAAAGAAGACTGCGAAAAATACAATTTAAAATTTGCTCCAAACTGGATTTATAATTCAGGAAACGCAATCCACAATAATCAATTTGAATTCGATGTTTTTAATATCAGTTCAATTGACAAGCGACTTCCAATACTAAAAAGAATTGCGGCTAATTTGGCTTCGCAGCATTCAAAATTCAAATTCATTGTTTATGATAAAAAACAGAAAGACAATGATCAAAATATCACTTATATAAAAAGCCACATGCCTTTGAGCGAAGTAAATGATTATATCAATCGTTCGAAAGTGCTTTTAGACATTAATCGACTTGGTCAAATCGGACTTACTTTCAGAGTTTTTGAGAGTTTGGGTCTAGATAAAAAGCTGATAACTACGAATGCAGATATCAAAAACTACGATTTTTACAATCCGAATAACATTTTGATTATTGATGAAAAAAATCCTGTTATACCTGTAGCTTTTTTTGAAAATGAATATGAGAAGATTCCAGATTCCATTTTGAGTCAATACACTTTAAAAGGCTGGACAAATCGTGTTATTTTTAAAGATAGCCCTACTTCATAATTATTACTAAAAACACTATTTTGCACTTGTAAGGATTTATATTTTGTTTAGGATAATTTTAACCATAATATTTTTGCTTTTGAAAATGTTTACTATTTTTGCCGAAACATTAAAAATTTGTTAAAAATCATCCGAATAAAAAACTATCCTTTCAAAAAATGACAGCTACTTTCTTGCTTTGTTCTTTCCTCATCTTATTTGCTCTAATTATTTCTGTAGTGTTTACTAATAGAGTGGTAAAAATTGATGTACAAGAAGTTCGCTATCCAGAAATTGATGGTTTAAGAGGTTATTTAGCATTTTTTGTTTTCTTGCATCATAGTTATATCTGGCGTTATTTTCTTCAAAAGGGCGAATGGGAAGAACCAAAATCTAATCTATTCAATCACTTTGGACAAACTACGGTTGCTTTTTTCTTTGTGATTACGGCTTTCTTATTTACTCTAAAATTAATCAACAGCAAAAACAAGCAAATCAACTGGTCTGCATATATCAATGCCCGTCTATATAGACTTTTCCCGATGTATCTTTTTTCAGTTGGGATTATTTTTTTAATTGCAGGTTATTTAACCAATTTCAAATCCAAAATTCCTTTCTCAGAAAACGTACTAACCATACTTTCCTGGATATTTTTTAATGTTAAAAAAGGATTAAACATCAACGGATTAGAAGATAGCTTCTTACTAAATGCTGGTGTAACTTGGACATTGCCCTATGAATGGGCTTTCTATTTTTTACTGCCTCTTATTGCACTATTTTTTAAGATTAAAGTAAATTATAAAATCATTGTGTCATTTACAATTACGGCGGCTCTTATAATGATCATCAATGGCGCATCCTTGAGACACTTTTTACCTTTTATTGGAGGTATTATTGCAGCTTTAGTAATTAGTAAAAATATATTTGGAGCTATTTTAAAACAAAAAAAATATACAGTTTTAGCTATTTTACTAATTATATGCTCTGTTTATTTTTTCAATAGCGGAAGAAAACCAATCCCAGTCATTATCACTTCAATTGTATTTATAATAATTGCTTCTGGAAATAACTTTTTTGGCATTCTTTCCAGTACTTTTTCACGAAAATTTGGACAAATAACATACAGCATTTATTTACTTCATGGTACGTTGTTATTTATCCTTTTTCATTTTATCATTGGTTATGAAAGAGCTAAAATGTTAACTGATTTTGAATTTTGGTCTATCATTGCCATGTCTATTCTCCCACTAATTCTTATCAGCCAATTAACATTCAAGTACATTGAGCACCCGCTTATGGAATTTGCAAAAACAAAATCAAAATCGACTTCTGTAAAATCATAAGTATTCCCTTTCTTCAAAACACTTTTTAAAGCTTTATAATTTCCATTTTACAAAGCCTTTAGAAAAACAATTACAAGTAAAATTTATAACTTTGCGGTCTTAATGAAGTAAATTATAATTTGTAAAATGAACGAGGAAATCATCAACGCATACGAAGTAATTAAAAACGGAGGCATAATCTTGTACCCAACTGATACCGTTTGGGGAATTGGCTGCGATGCTACAAATGCAGAAGCTGTTGCTAAAATCTATAAATTGAAACAGCGAGCAGAAACTCAAAGCATGATTGTTTTAATGAACAGCGAAAAAATGATGTATAATGTTTTTAAAGACATTCCTGAAGTTGCATGGCAAATTATGGATTTATCTGAAAAACCAACTACTCTAATTTTGGATGATGCAAGAAATGTTGCGCCAAACATCATTGCTGCCGACAAATCTCTTGGAGTTAGATTAGTCAAAGAACCTTTCTGCTATAAATTGATGGAAAGAATGAAAAAACCTTTGGTCTCTACTTCAGCTAATATTTCTGGACAGCCAACACCGCAAAGTTTCAAAGATATCAGCCCTGAAATTATCAATGGTGTGGATTATGTGGTAAAATTAAACCAAGATAAAGTAAACGGAAAATCTTCAACCATTATCAAATTGACCAAAGATTCGCAAGTAAAAGTAATTCGCAAGTAATTGTGAATTGTAAATTATAAATTGTTAATTCACTTTGAACCTTTGTCTCTTTGAGCCTTTGAACCTTAAAGAGTTTTCAAACTCTCAATTAGCCAATCGATATCTTCTTTGGTATTATAATGGCTAAATGAAATTCGGAGATTTGGTAATTTTAAATCGGTCTCCGAAAGCATTTCATTTAAGACATGCGAAGGTTTTATACTTCCAGATTGGCAAGCACTTCCTCTAGAAACTGCGATTCCTTTCATATCTAAACTAAAAAGCAGCATCGAAGTTTTGTCTGGTGAAAAAGGCAGAATAATATTAATGATATTATAGAAATCATCTTTTTTTCCGTTGATTCTAAAATCTGGAAAATGAATTTCTAACTGTTCAATCAGATAATTTTTTATTCCTAAAATATAAGTTCTTTCTTCATCTAGTTTTTCGTATGAAATAGATAAAGCTTTTGCCATTCCAGCAATCTGATGTACAGCTTCTGTTCCTGCGCGTAAACCTTTCTCTTGTTCACCTCCAAAAAGTAATGGCTGTAAACCAGAATTTTTTCGAATAAAAGCAAATCCAATTCCTTTTGGTCCGTGAAACTTATGTGCACTAGCCAAAATAAAGTCAACTGGAGTCTTTTGCAGGTCGATTTCAGTTTTCCCAATAGACTGAACCGTATCCGAATGAAACAAAGCGTTATACTGCTTGCAAATCAAACTAACGCGATCTAAATCTAAAATAGTTCCAGTTTCGTTGTTTACATGCATTAAACTCACTATCGTCTTTTTTTCATCAGACAATAAATTTGACAAATGCGTTAAATCTAAACTTCCGTCTGCGTTTACATTAACATAATCAACCTGAATATTGTATTCTTCCTGAAGCGCCCAAACGGTGTGTAAAACCGCATGATGTTCAATCTTTGAAGTAATGATCCTTTCAACTTTTAAATCCTCCACCGCAGAACGCAAAATCCAGTTGTCGGCTTCAGTTCCACCAGAAGTAAAAATGATTTCCTGAGCAGTGCAATTTAAATGCTTGGCGATGCTCTTTCTTGAAAGTTCTAATATTGTTTTACCGTTTCGCCCAAAGCTATGTGTAGACGATGGATTTCCGTAATCCTCAAGCATTATTTTTGTCATTTCCTGAATTACTTCAGGACGCATTGCTGTTGTTGAGGCATTATCTAGATATACTTTTTTCATTGTTGCAAAGTTAAGAAATATCAATTGTCAAATCTTAAATATCATTTGGCAATTTTTTCACTATTTTTGACCCAAATAAATTTTACGATGAAAAAATATGCTGCCCTCCTATTATTTGCTCTTTTCTTAAATGGATGCGATGATGGAGATTTGACTGTAGATAAAATAGATTTTGACGATATTGCAGAATCTCAAGCTTGTGATCCTACAACAAATACCTTGCTTTACAAACTTAAGCCTCAGGAAGCTCTACTACTTCAAATGCCAGAAGGAGCTATTAAAAATGATCCAGGAGACTATATTTATACTATAGATGCAAAAACATATAATGTTGTTTATAGAGCTTACGACGGAGCTGTTGCAAAAGAAAACATTTGCGGTTTAATTCCACCAAGCACTCCAAAAGTAACTGAAGAATGGCTTGCAACAAACGGTATAATTGAAATTTCAACAACTCAAAATGAAGAACCAAACAAGACTGACGATGGTACAAGAATAACAGGATATACTCATAGTATAATTTTCAAAAATATAACATTTGATAAACCGTCAGGATTACAAACACAGCCAGAATTTGAGTTTGGATTGTATAAAACTACAGTAACACCAGCCAATCTTACTTTTAGAACAAACCCAAATGGTTCGGCTTATGAGTGTGACGAAGTTGCTAGAGTTTACAATTATAACAATACGTTTTATTTATCTATTGATGATATTGATCCTGCTTTACTTGTCAATGTTGTTACTCCAAGTAACCAACCTCGCACAAGTTTAATAACAGCAACACAGAATAAAGTATTTTATAAAACTGCAAAAGAAGGAACTGGATCTATAACGCCATCTTTTGTTTGCTCCAAAATACAGCCATCGGCACCTGCAATTGAAGAGACATGGACAGGCCAACTTGGCGTTGCTAATGTAAGCGGAATTATAGAAGTAACCACTACTCAAATTGGGCAGCAGCAAGTTTACGAGCATACAATAGTGCTTAGAAACGTAGTTTTACAAAAAGGAAACAGCAGCTTTAAATTAGGAAGCAGTTTCGTTCTTGGAAAAGTTACTAGACCAGCCACAATCTAAAAAAATAGATTTTCTGAAAAGAAATCTACAAAAACAATTCTTACAAAAAAACGTCTGTTTTTTGAGATGATTTTGCAAACAAATCAAATCAAAAAACAAACGTTTTTTTTATGCTTTACAGTAAACTTTTTATGCTTTTAAAAGCTGTTTTTATTTATTGTTTTGTCTTATATAAACTTCGGTAGCACCAAGACCATATTTTTGATAATTGGCATCTTGAAAATCAATTCCGTCATAACGGCCCAATAAAAAATCAAGTTCGGCTTTTAAAATTCCTTCACCAACACCATGAATAAAAACGATTTTCGGAATGCGGTTTCGTATCGCAAATTCGATGTGTCTTTTTGCCGTTTCGGTCTGTAATGTCAAAATATCATAGTTTGACATTCCGCGTTTATTTGGAACCAATTTTTCGATATGCAAATCAAATTCTGGAACGCCAACTTCACGTTTATCCTTCTTTTCTTTAACAAAACTTCTCGGTTTTGGCTCCGTTTTCTCTTTTGAAACTTCATCTAAATTAATCCTTTTAATAGAATTCATTAAATTACTGGTTTCTTGAATTTTAAGTAATTCATTGACAAAAAATGTCATCGTAAATCCGTCCTCAGTTTCAATTAAAACTTCGTTATTTTTCACCGAAACAACAGTTCCGTTTATGGCTTCGTCGAGTACCGAAACCTTATCTCCTTTTACCAGCATCTAACTCTTCTTTATCGTTATTTTTACTTGGTGTTTTTGCACTAAGCTGCATCATTCCGAACATAAAAACTACAATTGCAGCAATCATGATATAGATGTTTTTTTCTTCCGAAACCTGTTCGTATAACGCAACCGAAATCGCAAGAATCATTATTATAATTTTAAAAGTTTTCATCCCTTCCATATTTTAAGATTTCAAAAGTATAAAACTTTCAAATAGTACTTCTATACTACTTCAAACGTTTGTCATATTTTTTTAGTAAAATTGCAAAAAAGAGTCACCATGAGTTTAGAGAAATATATGATTCCTTGCCTGTTCAAAACCGTATTTGGTTTTGACTGTTTAGGATGCGGATTTCAGCGGTCTTTATTCTTACTTTTTCAGGGCGAATTTTCAGCGGCTTTTAAAATGTATCCAGCCATTTATACTTGCCTTTTACTCTTCGTTTTTTCAGCATTTCATTTTTTAGACAAGTCCAGAAATTATAAAAAACTGATTTGGAGAATGGCCATTATAAACCTATTTTTTATGCTTGGCGGTTACTATTTTAAACACTTTTATTTTTAGATTTTAGATTTTAGATTTTCTAAAAGTCGCTTCGCTCTTTTTTGGAATTTGGGATTTCAAAAAATTGGAATTTTAAATATCTTTCACTTCTTAATCTGATCCAAAATATCGTTCATCATCTCGATTTGCACTTTTTGAATTTCGATTAATTCTTGCTGCTGATGCATAATCAAATGATCAATTTTATCATGAATCAATCTAATCTCCAATTCTGATTTTAGATTAATCATAAAATCTTTTTTAGCACGATTACGATCTTTCTCTTCTTGACGGTTTTGACTCATCATAATTACGGGTGCCTGCAAAGCTGCCACACAAGACAAAATTAGATTTAAGAGAATAAACGGATAGGGATCAAATCCTTTGTTCAAAAAAATAAAAACATTTGAGGCAATCCAAACCGTAATAAAAACAACAAATGAAATAATAAAAGTCCAACTTCCTCCAAAATCGGCCACTTTATCGGCCACTATCTGTCCTAGGTTCCTCGTTTCTTCCTCTTCTTCTACAATGCTTACAATTGATTTATCTTCTTTTAATGAAGAAATTACATTTTTCTCCATTGCAGAAAGCGCTCCAATTTCAGAAGAAAGATAATTTGAAATGTATTTTTGACGGTAAACATTTAATTCATTTATAGAAATGCAGTCTTCAGCATCAAAATCAGGATATTCTTTTTTAATTAATCCTAAAATAGGATCGTGAATTGCTCTTCCGTATATTTTTTCATTTTCAGGAAAAGAAATGCCCGAAATGTCACTTTTAAATGTTTGGTTATTTTTCATTTTAGTATATTTTAAAAGCTAATTTACGCAATAAACTTCTTAAGAATTGCATAAAAAAGAACAGTTTACAATTCGTTTTTTATCACAAATCAAACCTTGTAAAGAAAATTTCTTTAGTTAAATCATGGTTTTATTTCCAAAAAACGCCTTACTTTTAACGTTCCAAAATTATTCACTCATTTTTACCATTGTGACAAAAGACACTATCATACAAAATATAAGAGCTTTAAAGAGCCATTCACACATAAATTACGGCATAAAAACCAAAACGGAAGACTTTACAGAAAAGCTTTTTTACACGCTATTTGATTCTAATGCAGCGTTAGACGAGAGCATTGACGAATTGGAGTTTCGTTTTAAAGAAATTGCGGTTTTAGCCTGCAAAAAACCTCAAAATTTATGTGAATCTATTTGGGATCGTTTCTTAGAAAAACTTCCAGGAGTTTTAGAAAAGCTAAATCAGGATGCCGAATATATCCTTGAAAATGACCCTGCTTCAAACAGCATTGATGAAGTTTACTTGGGTTATCCTGGATTTTACGCCATTGCGATTTATAGATTAAGCCACGAATTATATCATCTCGATTTATTGCTCTTTTCTCGACTAATGAGCGAATACGCGCATAGAATTACAGGTACAGATATTCACGCAGGTGCCGATATTGCATCGCCATTTTTTATTGATCACGCGACAGGTATTGTAATTGGAGAAACCTCTGTTATTAAAAAGCATGTAAAAATTTATCAAGGAGTTACACTTGGTGCATTAAGCGTAAGCAAGGAAATGAAAAATGCAAAAAGACATCCGACTGTAGAAGCCAATGTCTGCATTTATGCCAATGCAACTATTCTGGGCGGAGAAACTGTAATTGGAAAAAACAGTATTATTGGAGGAAACGCCTGGATCACAAAATCGATTCCCGAAAATTCTATTGTAACCAACACTACTACCACTGAAGTCAAAATAAAAGAAAAAAAATAAAATGAATTCACATAAATTGTTAAACTTAATTGGCAACACTCCTTTGATGGAAACTGTCAATCTAGTTAAAAATAAAAATGTAAAACTTTTACTGAAACTGGAAGGAAACAATCCAGGAGGAAGTGTAAAAGACAGGGCTGCATACAACATGATTGCTGCTGCACTGGAACGTGGTGACATCAAAAAAGGAGATAAATTAATTGAGGCAACTAGCGGAAATACTGGCATTGCTTTGGCTATGATTGCACAGTTATTTGGCATCGAAATCGAATTGGTTTTACCGGAAGATTCAACCAAAGAGCGCACTCAAACTATGCGTGCTTATGGAGCCACAGTGATTCTTACACCTGCAAGCGAAGGAATTATTGGCTCTAGAGATTATGCAGATAAAAAAGTCGCTCAAGGCGGATATTTGATGCTAAATCAGTTTGCCAATGATGATAACTGGAAAGCACACTATAAAACAACAGGTCCTGAAATATGGAATGATACTGATGGAACAGTAACACATTTCGTTTCTGCCATGGGAACAACTGGAACCATTATTGGAACTTCGACTTATTTGAAAGAAAAGAATCCAAACGTACAGATTATTGGCGCACAACCAAGCGATGGCTCTCAGATTCCAGGAATTCGTAAATGGCCACAAGAGTACTTACCAAAAATATTTGATGCTTCTAAAGTAGATACCGTTATCGATGTAAGCGAGGAAGAAGCGCGCGCGATGACTAAGAGATTGGCTCTTGAAGAAGGCGTTTTTGCAGGAATGAGCAGCGGAGGTTCTGTTGCAGTTGCCTTAAAAATCGCTGAACAATTAGAGTCTGGAGTTGTAGTTGCCGTGATCTGCGATCGTGGTGATCGTTATTTGTCTTCGGATTTGTTTGATTAGCAAAGATGCTAAGTTGCTAAGACTCTAAGTCTTCTAAGTTGAAAAAACAACAAAAACTTAGTCACTTAGAGTCTTAGCAGCTTAGAAACTTAAGAGAAAAAACTTAGAATCTCAGCAACTTAGAACCTTAGAATCTTAAAAAAATGAACTACAGAAAACTAGGAAAAACAAACTTCAACATCTCTGAAATTTCACTTGGCACTTGGCAGGTTGGAGGAAAATGGGGATCTGGTTTTGATGATAAAACGGCCGATGAACTTTTGAATACGGCTATTGACAATGGCGTAAACTTTATTGACACTGCCGATGTTTACGAAAACGGATTAAGTGAAACTGCTGTTGGAAGAGTTGTTCGTTCTCGTTCTGAACGAATTTTTGTTGCCACAAAATGCGGACGCCAAATAAATCCGCATGTTAATGAAGGATATACTCCTAAAGTGCTTCAGAAATTTGTTGAAGATAGCTTAAAAAGAACTGGCTTAGAAACACTTGATTTAATTCAGTTGCATTGCCCTCCTACAGAAGTTTACTATCGACCAGAAATATTTGAACTTTTTGACCGATTAAAAGATCAAGGAAAAATTCTTAATCTTGGAGTAAGTGTTGAAAAAGTTGAAGAAGCTTTAAAAGCTATCGAATATTCGAACGTAACAACGGTTCAAATTATCTTCAATCTGTTTCGTCAGCGTCCTTCTGAGCTATTTTTCTCAGAAGCTAAAAAGAAAGACATTGGAATCATCGCAAGAGTTCCATTGGCAAGCGGGCTTTTAACGGGTAAATTTGATTCAAAAACTACTTTTGAACCTCAGGATCACCGAAACTTTAATCGTAACGGAGAAGCGTTTGATAAAGGCGAAACTTTTTCTGGAATTGATTATGAATTAGGTTTAAAAGCTGTTGAAGAACTAAAAGCTTTATTTCCTGAATCAAAAAATCTGGCAGCCATTGCCCTTCAGTGGATTTTGAGTTTTGACGAAGTAAGTTGCATTATTCCAGGCGCTTCAAAAACGGAACATGTTTTATCAAATTTATCAGTTTATGATACTCCAAAATTGACTTTAGAACAGATTGCTGCTATGAATAAAATCTACAACGATTTGATCAAATCTTCTGTTCATCAGATTTGGTAAACTATATAATTTAAAAAAAAATGCTGGGATTCCTTTTAATCTCAGCATTCTTAAAAGATTAAAATACGGGAGAAATAATTTCTTACAACTTTCACGCAACCTTTTCTCTATTAGTACATCTAATAATAAAACTAATCATAAAAATCACTAACCATGAAAAAATTAAGTTTTATATTATTCGTTCTATCACTAACATTCATTTCTTGCAACAACGACGATTCTTCAGCTACCCAAGAACAAGAGAAAGCAAAGTTAGACCGAATGTATGAGGAAATCGCGCAGCTTTCTGGCAATAATACTCAACAGTGTACAGATCCTAATGATTGGGGTTTTACAACTATTGCTCCATTAGCTTGTGGCGGAAATAGCTACATTGTTTACTCTAAGAAAACAAATACAACAGTTTTCTTAGACAAAGTAAAAGCATATAACCAATCTTATGCTGACTTTAATAAAAAATGGAATATTCTTATACTTTGCGATAATATGGTTATACAGCCAACAGGCGTAAAATGTGTTGATGGAAAACCGCAATTATCGTACGATCCTGTATTGTATTAAAAAATTAAAAAAAGCTGTTAGACTAAAATCTTAACAGCTTTTTTTCTTTTAAATATCAAATTCAATTCTAAATTCGGCGCCTTTATTTTTTCCTTTACTAGATGCAGTCAATTGCCCTTTATTTCTTTCAATGATTTTTTTGCACAAATAAAGTCCAATTCCCGTAGAACCTTCACTTGCAGTTCCAAGTCGGCTCATTTTTGTAAACTTTTTGAATAATTCTTCAATCTGATTTTTATCAAAGCCTATTCCGTGATCTTTTACAGTTATAATCAATTTTGAATTTTCCGAAAAGATTCTGACTTTTATTTCGCTTTCAAAATAAGAAAACTTAACTGCGTTGCTGATTAGATTTACCAAAACCTGAATTAAAAGTCCTTCATCAATTTTCAGCTTAGCTTCTGAACATTCTATTACCAAATCTAGTCTTATATTTTTATCTAATAATCGTTGTTCTACTTGTTCATTAATAAAAGGAAGGATATTATAAAACGAAATTATCTTAACTTCTTGACTTACTTTTGCGACATCGTCTTGTTCTTTGAGCAGCTTGATAAAATTCTCTATATATCTAAACTGAAGATCAGTCGACTCGCAAATCAATTCGGCCAGATTCTTAACCGATTCTGATGGATTTTCGCTAATAATCAATTGCGCCAAACCTTGCGGATTTCCGGCAAAATTTTTTAAATCGTGCGAAAGCATATAGATTAAATCCTGTTTCTCATTAATAAAATTCTCAGCCTCATTAATAGATTCTTGTATGTTGCATAAAAGCAATCCCGCTTCATCTGCATATTCTGTTGGCAAAGAAGACACTTTCCTTGAAGTTCTATAATCGTCCAAAGCTTTTGAAGCCGTAGCAATGGGTTTTATCAGTTTATTTAAAACCAAAAGCGTTATTGCCGTTGCCAGCAATGTCATGATTAAAGAAAAAATAAGAATTGAAGTCGATGACACCTCATGCTCAAAAAATAAAACAAAAAACAAAATCCCAATCAAAGGAATATGAATACCAATAAAAGCAACAAACAAAAATTTGAATGCATAACTTTTTTTAAGAAAGCTGATTTGCGAGAGTTTATGGTACAACTTCATAAAAAGATGAGAATAAGCATAGGTTAATAGCTGTTTTTACTGGGGTAATTGCTTAAACAAAATTAACTTTTATAGCCAATTAAACTAATATTTTAAAGAATTTCTAAATTTTTTCAAAAATTAAATTTGTAAAAGTTTTCAAAGGCTTATTTTTGCGCTATGGGAAGAAAAAATACAGACAAAGTTGTCTTTCATCAAATTCAAGTTCTTGATGCTGGTGCAAAAGGCGTTTCAGTAGCCAAAGCACCTGACGGAAAAGTAATCTTTATTCCGAATGTGGTACCTGGAGATGTTGTGGACGTACAGACATTAAAAAAGAGAAAAGCATATTACGAAGGTAAAGCTGTAAAATTTCATGAATTATCTGAATATAGAGTAGATCCGATCTGCGAGCATTTTGGAGTGTGCGGAGGCTGCAAATGGCAAAATATGAAATATAGCCAACAGCTTGCATTTAAACAAAATGAAGTTAAAAATCACTTACAAAGAATAGGGAAAATCGAACTTCCAGAATTTGAAGATATTTTAGGTTCTGAGAAACAGTTTTTCTATAGAAATAAAATGGAATTTTCTTTTTCTAACAGCCGTTGGCTTACCGAAAAAGAAATTGGAAGTACCGAAGATTTAGGAAACAGAAACGCTTTAGGCTTTCATATTCCGAAAATGTGGGATAAAATTCTGGACATCAACAAATGTCATTTACAAGAAGATCCTTCAAATGCTATTCGTAACGAAATCAGAGCTTTTGCTAACGAACATAATTTAGCGTTTTTTAATCCAAGAGAACATTCTGGATTATTAAGAACCGTTATGATTCGTACTGTTTCTACAGGAGAAATTATGGTTTTAATTCAGTTCTTTGAAGATGACAAAGAAAACAGAGAATTAATCCTTGACCATTTATACGAGAAGTTCCCTCAGATTACTTCATTGCAATATGTAGTAAACGGCAAGCAAAATGACACTATTTACGATCAAGACGTTGTTCTTTATAAAGGAAGAGATTACATCTTGGAAGAAATGGAAGGTTTAAAATTCAGCATTAATGCTAAATCTTTCTATCAGACTAATTCTGATCAAGCTTACGAATTATACAAAATAACACGAGATTTTGCTGATCTTACAGGAAACGAGACTGTTTATGACTTGTATACAGGAACAGGAACAATTGCTCAATTCGTTTCTAAAAAAGCAAAAAAAGTTATTGGAGTAGAAAGTGTTCCAGAAGCCATTATTGATGCAAAAGCCAATGCAGAACGCAATAATATTACAAATTGCGAGTTTTTTGTTGGTGACATGAAAGTAGTCTTTAATGAAGCTTTTATTGCACAGCATGGAAAACCAGACGTTATTATTACAGACCCGCCTCGTGACGGAATGCATAAAGATGTAGTAGAGCAAATTTTAAAAATTGCTCCAAAAAGAGTAGTTTATGTAAGCTGTAATTCTGCAACTCAGGCTCGTGATTTGGCTTTAATGGATGAAAAATACAAAGTGACACGTGTGAGACCTGTAGATATGTTTCCGCAGACACATCATGTTGAAAATGTTGTACTTTTAGAACTTCGATAAAAAATAGATGAAAAAACTAATTTCTCTTTTACTGCTCTTTACTTTTGGCTTATCTAGCTGCGAGAAAGATGATATCTGCGATGCCAATACGCCAACTACACCTAGATTGGTGATTACATTTTATGATATTGCAAATCCGACAAAAACTAAAAATGTAAGCAACTTAAAAGTCATTGGTGATGGAATGGAACAGGGAATTGTTTTTAATGAAAGTCTTGCCGTTGATGATTCATTACGATATGTAACCAATGCAAGCACTGTTATGATTCCGTTAAAAGTAAATGACAGTACAGTAACCTTCAAGTTTATTTACAATTCATTAAATCCCGCGGCGATTAATACAGACGTGATTAAATTTAACTATAGTACACAAAATGTATATGTTTCTAGGGCATGTGGATTTAAAACTATTTTTCAATTAAGAAACGTCCTTCCTTTTGTTCAAACTGATCCAGACGGAGATAGCATCTGGATGACCGACGTTATTTTAGAAAACCCTAACATTGAATCTGAAAATGAAACACACATTAAAGTTTATTTCTAGTCTTTCATTATTGTTTTCAATGTTTTTAGGTTACGCTCAGGATGTTCCAGAGATTTCTAAAAATTTGAAGGACACAGTAGTGACTAAAAAGCCAAAAACAGAAACTGTAAAAACGGCAAAACCAGAAATTCAGGAAGCTCAAACTCCAAAAGATAGCGTTGTAAAAACTGACCGCTACGGACTTCGTGTTGGTGTTGACTTGTACAAACTAACCCGCGGACTTTATGATAAGAATTATAAAGGAGTAGAATTTGTCGGAGACTGGCGTTTGACGAAAAAATACTATATAGCGGCAGAATTAGGGTATGAAGACAAAACTACAGAAGATGACCGATTAACATCTGCGGCAAATGGAACTTATCTAAAAGCAGGTTTTGATTACAACTTTTATCAAAACTGGCTAGATATGGAAAACCTAATTACGATAGGACTGCGTGGTGGTTTTAGTTCTTTTAGCCAAGAACTGATTAATTACAAAATCTACAATCCGAATCCGTATTGGGGAGAACTGCCTCCTATAACAGAAGGTCAAAAATACAACGGGCTTACAGCAACGTGGATCGAGGTTGCAATGGGATTAAAAGCACAAGTTTTTAGAAACGTCTTTGTTGGTTTCGGCGTACAGCTTAAACTTCTTACAACCAATAAAGAGCCAAATAATTTTGAAAACCTTTATATTCCAGGATTCAATAGAACTTATGACGGAAGCTTCGGAATTGGTTTCAACTACACGGTTTCTTACTTTATTCCTATTTACAAGAAAAAAACCATGGCATCTGAAATGGCAAAGAAAGAAGAGCCAAAGAAGAAAAAATAGTTTTAAGCTACTAAGTTGCTAAGCTTCTAAGGTACTAAGATTAAAAAAACGCTAAATTCAAATTGAATTTAGCGTTTTTTTATGATGTTTAGATACTGAAACTTAGAAACTTAGTGTCTTAGAAGCTCAGAGAGCTAACTGAAAATTAATTGCTGCTTGCGTGTGTATTAAAGTGGTATCAAAAATTGGCACATTTAAATCTCCTTCTTTTATTACCAGCGGAATTTCAGTACATCCTAAAATGATTCCCTCTGCTCCGTTTTGAATTAATTCATTTGCTATTTCTAGATAACGTTTTTTCGTTTCTTCTGTTGCAATTCCTCTTCCTAACTCTTCAAAAATTGTGTAATGAATAAAATCCTTCACTTCTTCACTCTCAGGAATTATTGTTTCAATTCCTTTTTCAGCCAGTTTATCTTTGAAGAAATCTAGTTCCATTGTAAATTTCGTCCCTAATAAGCCTACTTTCTTGAGCTGTTTGTTCTGAATTTGAATTGCTGTTTGTTCTGCAATATGAATAAGAGGAATATCAATTGCCTGCTGCAATCTATCAGCAACGAGATGCATGGTATTGGCGCATAAAAGAATTGCTTCTGCCCCGCCCGATTTCAAAACTTCTGCTGCTTTCAAAAGCATATTAAAAGTCGAATCCCAATCGTTGCTGTCGTTATTCTTTTTAATATCGGCATAATTAAAAGAGTAAATTAGACATTCGGAGAAATTTAATCCGCCGAGTTTTTCATTAATCCCTTTATTAATCAAAGTATAATAATCAGATGTAGAAACCCAGCTGATTCCGCCAATAAGTCCAATTTTCCTCATATACGTTTTAGATTATCCAATTTCTTTGATTCCTTTTATAAAAAGCCATTTCATAAAAAGCTTTTCACCATCTTTGGTTCTCACAGCTTGAAATTTAGGTCCGATAATAGTTCCAATTACAAATGCCGTCATCGGAATCCAAATTCCAGTTAATCCTGTATAAGCAGCAATCAAATATCTAAATAGAAGAAATAAGACCGCAAAAGCTGCCAATTGGTATAAAAAAGCTCGTAGTTGTAGTTTTGACATTTTTTTTAGAGTTGCTAAGGTTCTGAGATGCTAAGATTCTAAGTTTTCCTTTGATTCTTAAATAACAGAAACTTAATTATTTAAAATTTTATTCAATCTTTTTTTAGTTAGCTAAAATTCTTAGCATCTCAGAATCTTAGCAACTTAGAAGCTTAGACTTGAAACTTCGTTCTCTTGCTTCCTTCATACATTTCGTATTTCACCAAACGCGCTTCAAGGCTTCCGTTGAAAAGTTTGATTTTTCTTGAAGGTTTCAATCCAACAAATTTTAAAGCTTCAAGGTTTGCTGTAATAAACCAAGCGTTTGTTCCTGGATAATTCTTCTTTAATGTATCTCCAATGCTGGCGTAAAACCTTTCCATATGAATATCTAAACGCTCATCATACGGCGGATTAAAAACAACATGAAGCTTTCCTTCTGTTTCTTTTTCCGTATCAAAGAAATTCTCTTCGTAAACTTTAATATAATCCTCTAAATTGGCATTTCTGATATTATCTTTAGCTTTACTAACCGCACTTGGCGCTTTATCAAAACCTTTAATAGTATAATGAAACTCTCTTGTTTTTTTCATTAAACTATCCACAATTGTATCAAACAAATCATTATCCCAATCTTTCCATTTTTCAAAAGCAAACTCTTTTCTGTTAATGTTTGCTGGAATATTGCAGGCAATCATAGCGGCTTCTGCCAAGAAAGTTCCCGAACCACACATTGGATCTAGAAAATGGCTTTGTCCATCCCAGCCTGATAATAAAAGAATTCCAGCTGCTAACACCTCGTTAATAGGCGCAATATTCGTAGCCGTTCTATAGCCACGCTGATGAAGCGAAGCTCCAGAAGTATCCAAAGCAACAGAAACCTGATCTTTATCAATATGAATATTAATACGCAAATCAGGATATTGTTTATCAATACTTGGCCTTTGCCCAGTTCTTTCTCTAAACTGATCTACAATCGCATCTTTACATTTCTGAGAAACAAATTCAGAATGATTAAAATAAGTAGAATGCACAGTTGCATCGATCACAAAAGTCTGGTTCGCATTTAAATATTTTGACCAGTTTAAACCCGAAATACCTTTGTACAAAGCTTGCTCATTGTTTGCTCTAAAAGAATAAATTGGTTTTAAGACTTTAAGAGCCGTGCGCAAAGACAGATTGGCTTTATACATAAAACCTTTATCACCTTTAAAGCTTACCATTCTCACACCTTTTTCAACGTCCTGAGCGCCAAGTGTGCGTAATTCTTTTTCTAATATTTCTTCAAAGCCAAAAAAACATTTGGCAATCATTTTAAAATTTTCTTCCATTTTTTTTCAATTAAAAAAAGCCAATCGCCATAACATTTTATTATACTGGTATAAACACGTATCGAAGCGAAATAGTTATTTTTCGGCAAAAATACACTAAATTTGCCGGACTTTGAATTAATTGAAATAGAATAAATGTCTCAAGAACCTAACGCATCAATCCCAAATCACGAAGACGATAATCAAAACTGGTATTCTTCATGGTTTGACACGCCATATTATCACATTCTTTATAAGGATCGTAATTATCGTGAAGCTCAGGTTTTCATGGACAATTTAACGCATTACCTTAACTTGCCCGAAAAAGCAAAAGTATTGGACTTAGCATGCGGAAAAGGCCGTCATTCTATTTATTTAAATCAGTTGGGCTATGATGTTTTAGGAGCAGATTTGTCTGAAAACAGTATTGTAGAAGCCAGCAAAAATAGCAACGAAACACTGCATTTTAAAGTGCATGATATGCGCGAACCTTTTGAAGAAAAGTTTGATGCCATTTTCAACCTTTTCACCAGTTTTGGCTATTTTGAAAGCGACGACGACAATCTGACTACTTTAAAGGCAATTAAAGAAAGCCTATCTGAATATGGTTTTGCGGTTATCGATTTCATGAACGTGGCAAACGTTATTGAAAACCTTGTACCTGAAGAAGTAAAAACCGTTGACGAAATAGATTTTCACATCAAAAGATATGTTGAAGATGGACATATTTTCAAAGAAATTGATTTTGAAGACAAAGGCAGAAAATATCATTTTACAGAAAAAGTAAAAGCACTAACTTTGAAAGACTTTCAGGATTTAATGGACGAAGCTGGAATTTTCCTTCTGGACATTTTTGGAGACTACAAACTCAAAAAATTCCATAAAACCGAAAGCGAAAGATTAATCATGATTTTTAAATAGGTTTAATCGTTTAACCGTTAATTTGTTTAATCGCTAAACAAACTAACAAGAAATTCGATTAAACGATTAAACAAAAAAACGATTAAACAAAAAGATGAATTATCTACTACCCTTATTTTCTGTACTTTTAGGATATGGCGCGGCTTTGTTTATAAAACCCGAAAACAAAACCAATTTAAAATTACTACTGGCCTTCAGCGGTTCTTTTTTATTGTCATTAACCGTAATGCATCTTCTTCCTGATGTTTACGAATCGCACAATCATAACATCGGAATCTTTATAATGGTCGGAATTTTATTCCAGATCGTTCTCGAATTTTTCTCAAAAGGTGCCGAGCACGGACACGTACACGGACACGCAAAAATGTCTCAGATTCCGTGGCTCTTGTTCATCAGTCTTTGCATTCATGCCTTTTTAGAAGGTTTTCCTGTAAGTCACCATCACGGTTTAGCTGTCGGAATTGCCATTCATCATTTGCCAATTGCCGTTATTCTAACAACATTTTTTATCAATGCCGATTTAAACAAGAAAGCCATTTTTGCCTTCATGCTGACCTTTGCTATCATGACGCCACTAGGAACAATAGCATCTGAATATTTGCCTTTTTTAAGTAAATATTACACCGAAATAACAGCAATCGTAATCGGTATTTTATTCCATATTTCATCTACTATTATCTTTGAAAGCAGCGAAGGCCATAAATTCAATATCGCCAAAGTTTCGATGATCGTTCTCGGAATTTTATTGGCATTCTTTTTATAATGTGTCAATTAGAAAATGTGCCAATTTGAAAATTATCATTATCTAATTGGCACATTTTCTAATTATCTAATTTAGTTAGCTCTCTTTTTCTCATCCTGATTTCCAAAAGCACGCTCTTTTATGTTTATCTTTTTATTTCCAAAATTATAAACCACAGACAAACGCACAAATCGGTTACTATTGTTTTGATCGTAAACCTGTTTCACACCATTTACAACTGAAGTAAAATCTTTTAAGTAAGAAGTATTAAAAATATCATTTGCTAAAAATGCGATTTGCATCGTTTTATTAAGCAAATCTTGTTTAAAACCAATATCAAAACTTGATGTGTAACCTATTTTGTATAAACCGCTTTCATAAGGTGGCGTGTAACTAAAATCAATTTGAAGCTTAGAATTTTTCCCTAATACAAAAGTATTATTTGTAGAAAAATCTATTTCTAAACTATTTGACGGAGTTGCATTGATATCTTTAATAAATTCTGTTTTTGCGCCTAAAAAATACAAAGAATTTTCGCTTGTCCACCAATCTGCAAAAGTTGCCGAATATGTTTCTCCAACTCCATAATTCAAACTTTTAAAATAATTATCTCTGGTTACAATTTGTGTATTTGTTTCTGGATTTGAGGTAAACAAAACGCCATAGCCGTTTGTAATTGCATTGACAAAAACCGTAGTTCTCAAAATTTCTTTATAAGAATATCCAAGCTCAAAGTTGTCACTAAACGAAGGCTGTAAAAACGGATTTCCTTCTGAATAACTATTACTGCTTATATAAATTCGAAACGGATTCAATAAATCAAAACGTGGTCTGTTGATTCTTTTTCCATAATTTAAGGTAAAAGTATTGTTGTCGTTTTTCTTATAAGACGCAAAAACTGTTGGAAACAATTTCAAATAATTATTAACCGTTTCCTGATTTAAAGTTTCAGAGAAACCTTTCGTCTGCGTGTTTTCCAGTCTCAAACCAACTTGAAAATTCCATTTTTCATTGATTTTTTTATCTCCGTTAACATAAAACGCTTGATTATTTTCTGTGTAATTAAATCGGTTTGATTGTAAAGGATCTAATTCTGGAGTTCCTGTAATCGTGTTGTAATAAAGTAAATCGCTTACACTGTTTGTAAAACTCATTTTCGCGCCATAAGATAAATTCAAGACTTGAAGCGGATGTTCCATATCTGCCTTAAAACTCCAATTATGAATATCTTGATTTGAGATATTTCGCCCCGACTGATTCACATTAACAAAAGTTCCGTCTGCCAAATAGTCGTTTGCGATAAACTCACGATCAAATTTTGAATTGTAATTAAAATAATCCACATCAAAAGATAATTTTCGGTTCAGCGAATCCAGTTTTGTTATCAAATGCGCATTGTACGTTAAACTTCCAGATGCTCTGTCTGCGTAACTTTTATTGATGGTATAATTTTTTAATTGATTCTGAGTATCATATCTGTCTATCACAATATCCGATTGAAAATCCGGATTATTTCTGTCGTTTATAAATTGAAAACCCACTGTTGTTTTTTCTGAAAAATCGTAATCTAAAGCAAATTTCCCTGATAGATTTTCATTTTTCATTTTTGTCGTAGCGTTCAAATTTGAAATTCCGTCTTCAAAATATACTTTTGAAATTTCCTCTATATTCATATATCCCGTTTTTCCGTTGACGCTTGCCGAAAGGCGAAACTTATTTTTGTTATAAAAGAAATTATCTCTCAAAGTAAAAATTCCGTATTTATTTTGATCGTAAGAAGCTGTTGTGGTATTTTTCCACGAATCACGAACTCCTTTTTTCATAATAATATTAATCAATCCGCCAGTTCCTTCAGCTTCATACTTTGCAGGCGGGTTACTTATAATTTCTATATTTTTAATATCACTTGCCGAAATTGATTTTAAAAAATTATTCAATTCTTCGCCCGTTAATTCAATAATTCTTCCATCAATCATAACCCTCGAAGTTCCTTTTCCTAATATATTTATCGTATTGTTTTGCACTACAACACCAGGCGCGCTATTGATGGCGCTTAAGGCATCTCCTCCAACATTGGTTACATTATTTTCAAAATTATAGACCAAACGATCCGTTTTTTGCTCGATGGTTTTCTTTTTAGACTGAATCAAAACTTCAACTAATTTTGTTTCGTTTTCTTTAAGCGTCATAACCCCTAAATCTGTATCTTTTTCTAAGGAAATTTTATTTTCATAATCAGTAAACCCCAAAAGACTTATCCCTATTTTATAAGAACCATTTTTAAGATTGATTTCAAAAGAGCCATCTTGACTTGAAGTTGTTCCTTCAATAATTTTTCCTTCTAAATTTGAGATTGTTATTTCTGCCCATTCTAAAGGTTTTGTTTGGCTTGTTATTTTTCCTTTTAATTTTAATGTTGATTGTGCCAAACAAAATAAAGGCAATAATAAAAAGATAAGGAGGTTTGCTTTTTTCATGATTTCTAATTTTAAAACTTGTTTCGATTAATTTGAAGCAAAGTTGCCTTAGAAAATCTGCCTATGCGACCGACAAAAAAAGTCGAACCATTTTCTCTTAAAGAAATTGGTTCGACTTTTTTTAGCATAAAGTACGACTTTTTACAAACTACTAGTTATGAAGCGTTTCGATAAGCCGTAGGCGTTAAATTTGTATATTTTTTGAAAGAAGTATTGAACGATGATTTAGAATTAAATCCCACCTCATACAAGATTTCTAAAACAGTTAAATCTTTTTTGGAAGGATTTTTTAAAATTTCCATTGCTTTTTGAATACGATATTCATTCACAAAATCAAAAAAATGCTGATCCATATGATGATTAATTAAAACAGACAAATCCCGAACTGAAATTTCAATTTGATTGGCCAGTTCCTGAATCGTAAGCGACGGATCAAGATATGGCTCCTTCTCAATCATATAATTTTTTAATTCTGAAATCTGAGCAGAAACAGCTTCATCCTGATTATTTGCAATTTCGATGGTTTCATTGTTTTCTTTAGGAAGAAAGTCTTTAGTTAATGTCAATCTTGAATTAATTCCTCTAAAAAGTTCCGGATGATTTAATGCTTTCATCACAAACCAGCATATTACGCTTAAGGCCATAATCACCATAAGAACATTTCCCCAAAGAAAAGTATCTCTGGAAGCAGTATAACGCAACAAATTTTTTGAAGCTGTAATACTATGCATTACCGCAAAAACACAGTTCATCTGAAAAAGCCATTTGTAGGTAGAGGTACTCGGATTTGTATAATTTTCGAGGTAGATTTTCTTGTATTTTCTTAAAATCAAAAATATGCTGATAATATAAAACCAATATTGGCATTCGATTAAAATCTGAAAAAAATACACTTCAGGCATGTTACTGAAATTGGCCAAAAAATGTTCTCTTACAATACCTGATTCTAAATAAAATCGAGGCATTAAAACTAAATTCATTACTACAAATGGAGTTGTATATATTAAGTGTTTCCATTTTAATCGAAAATCAGAATAACAGACTGCTAAAACGTACAAATAAATCAGAGGCATTTCCAGCAAACAAAATGTACTTCTCAAAATCGTTAAATAAATATATTCTGTCGGAAATGAAAAATCAAGAAGGCCACTGAAATCAATTGCTGAAAAAGTTATAAAAGAGGCAAATAATCGATTTGCTAATTTATTCTCTGTCTTTACGGTAAGCAAAAAAAGTGCAAGTAATAACGAAACAAAAACAGCAATACGGGCAACACTATCTAAAAATCCTAATTTATCCATTTATCTTTTTATATTAAACAAATATAATATTTTAGTTTATGTAACAAAGTCACATTTTAACCGTCTTTATGCAGAAAAAATAGAAGAAAAAAAATGATTTTAAATCTCTGAGACTTTGCAAGATTGATATAAAATATATTAATTTTGACGAGTCTAAATAATGATAAAATGACATTTACGAAAACTACTGAACAAGCATCAAAATATGAACATTTAGAGAAAATGTCTGTTCATGAATTGTTATCTAATATTAACCAAGAAGACAAAACTGTTCCTTATGCAGTAGAAAAAGCTTTACCACAAATCGAAGCTTTGATTCCTCAGATAGTTGACAAATTAAAGCTGGGTGGTAGATTGTTTTATATTGGAGCAGGAACTTCTGGCCGACTTGGTGTTGTCGATGCTTCAGAATGCCCGCCTACATTTGGTGTTCCTTTTGATTTGGTAAATGGTATTATTGCTGGGGGCGATACAGCGATAAGACGTGCAGTTGAAAATGCCGAAGACAGCACAACAAATGCTTGGATCGATCTTCAAAATCATAATATCCATTCAAATGATGTCGTAATCGGAATTGCAGCTTCTGGTACAACTCCTTATGTTATTAGTGGTTTAGAAGCTTGCAATGCAAATAACATTGTTACCGGATGCATTACGTGTAATGCGGGAAGTCCGTTAGCACTGACAGCGCAATTCCCGATCGAAGTTGTAGTGGGACCTGAATTTGTTACAGGAAGTTCAAGGATGAAAGCCGGAACTGCACAGAAATTGGTTTTAAATATGATTTCGACCGCCGCAATGATTCAGCTTGGAAAAGTAAGAGGCAACAAAATGGTCGATATGCAGTTAAGCAATGTCAAGCTCGTTGATCGTGGTGTAAAAATGATTATGGATGAGATTTCAGTTTCTTACGAAGAAGCTTCTGAATTATTAAAAAAATACGGCAGCGTGAGAAATGCTGTTGATAATTATAATAAGTAAAAAGTTTTTTGTAAGATGTTGTGTCAAACTACAACTTGAAACAAAGAAAACTTTAAACAAAAAACAAAATGGCAACAAACAAAGAATTACTAAAAAAAGGAGTGAAATATTTATCAGGCGCTTTACCCTTAATGTTTCTCGGGCCAACATTGATTTATAATGCTTTTCAAAATCAAGGCAACAACTGGCACTATCTTGTTTTAGGAATCGGAATTGTGGCTTGTCTTTCTTCTATGCTTTTGATCTTTTTGGGATTGAAAATCATTATGAAAGGTATATTTAATGACTAAATTCGATGGATATAGAAAAAGATCTTAAATGGATCCATCAAGAAATTGAAAAAATAAAAGAGCCACAAACGCTCAAAAAGTTAAAAAGACTTCTTGAATGCATTAATTATCCTAACAATAATTCTATAGAGTCTTACAATTTAGATATAGAAAATTCCATCAAAAATATTAGTGAAGGAAAACTTTATTCTGAAGATCAAGCAAGAAAGATCATTTTTTCAAAAAAATAATATAATATAAAATGGAAAGTCTAATTCACATTCAGAAAACATTTGAGAAAGTTGTTTATATTGATAAGAAAATAAACAATCGCGAGTTTGAAGATTGTGTGTTTAAGAACTGTGATTTTTCCAATAGTAATTTCAATTCCAATACTTTTCTTGATTGCGAATTTATTGACTGCAATCTCTCTATGACGAGTTTAGCAGGAACAAGTTTAAAAAATGTCACTTTTAAAAACTGCAAACTTCTCGGAATTGCTTTTAACGAATGTGACGATTTCTTATTTCAGGTTTATTTTGAAGATTGCGTTTTGGATTATGCTCTTTTTTCAAATAAAAAAATGCCTAAAACCAAGTTTATCAATTCTTCTGTGCGCGAAGTGACTTTTATAGGAACCAATTTAACGAGTTCTGTTTTTGACAATTGCAATCTTGACGGCGCTATTTTTAACGAAACGCAATTGGCGGGAGTTAACTTTAAAACAGCTTATAATTATAAAATTGATCCTGAATTTAATCCGATGAAAAAAGCGCAATTTTCTACCGATGGAATTGTTGGATTATTGGATAAATACGATATCAAAATTATATAATAAATTATTTTTTTATTGTTCTGAGCGCTTTTTTAATGATATAAAGTGTTTCTTTTGTTGGACTTTGTTTCTCCCATTTTTCACATAAATCTTTTACAAAATCTGGTCTTGTTTTACTGGCATCATTTAGCCAATTTCCAACACTGTCTTGCACATATTTTGAAGGATCACTTTTTAAAGAATCTAGAATTTTTAAAGCCAATTCTGGTTCTTGTTTTAGTTTTTGTATATGCTCGCACCAAACTCCTCTTGGTCTGGTCGCTTCGGTCGCAAAACGTCTTATATTCTCATCTTCATTAAAAGTCCATTCCAATAAAATTTCAAGGCTTTCTTCTAAATTGTTTATAATATTAGATCGAATTGCTAACCATGAAATTTCTCTGACACCAAAATGCTTATCGGCTGATAGAAACTGTATTTCCTTTAAAATTGCTTTAATTTTAAGCTCTTGATTTTTTCCAATTGTATAAGCAAACCAGCATCTCACTACATCCGATTTGTGTCTCGCCATTATTGAAAGTATATCAGAATCATTATTAAGAATTGATTCTGTCAATATTCCTGTTCCAATTGTTTCATTTATGGTGTTGACTGTTTGTTTTTTCAAATTTCTGATATCTGTCAAAATAGGTTCCAAATATTGAATTCGATTACTTTCTTTCAATAGATTCCCTAAAAGCGTCGTTTGATTCACAGCAAGCCATTCTACCAGATTAGCAGTTTCAATTTCTCCTTTATTGAGCTGTTCTAAAACAAAAGCAGGAATATCTTTTGCCGATCTAGCTCCTTTACGTTTTATATCTTCCATAGTTTTTACTTTGATACAATTGATCTTTTATTATGCTTAAAATTTTGATTATTTTTGTAAAGATCGGAAAGCCTGATAACACTGGCAATACCGCATATTTTTATCCCATAGGGATATAAAAGTCAATTTTATGCAAACAAAGGAACGAAACGCCGAAAATAAAATTTGTCCATTAGAAATTGCTGTAAATTCCATTAGCGGAAAATGGAAAATTCCGATTGTCTGGCAGATAAATGATGGCAAAAAAAGACCTAGTGAATTTTTACGTGGCATTGCAAAAGTGGACCGACGTGTTTTAAATCAGCAGTTAAATGAAATGGTTGAAGATGGCATATTGATAAAACATTCTTTTAACGAACTTCCTCCGCGGGTTGAATACACTTTAACCGAAACTGGAAAACAATTAGTAGAGATTCTTTGGAAACTAAATGACTGGGGAAAAATATTGATGCAGGAAAACAAAATCGAACTTCAATCTTAAAATAGCAAATCATGAAAGCTGATGAATCTTACCTAGAAAGTGTTAAAAAGCAATTTTTGTATTATAAAATGCTTGGCGAAAAGGCAATCGATCAGATCGAACCTGAACAGCTTTTTGTTTCTTTTAATGACGACACCAACAGTATAGCAACAATCATAAAACATATTTCTGGCAATATGCTTTCGCGCTGGACTGATTTTCTAACTTCCGACGGAGAAAAAGAATGGCGAAACCGTGATGCCGAATTTGAAAACGATATACAATCTAAAGAAGAGGTTTTAGATATCTGGAATAAAGGGTGGAATTGTCTCGAAAATGCTTTAGAAAACTTAAAAGCAGATCAGCTTTCAGATATCATTTACATTAGAAATGAAGGCCATACAGTTATTGAAGCCATTAATCGCCAGTTGGCACATTATCCTTATCATGTTGGGCAGATTGTTTTTTATGCTAAACAACTGAAAAACAGCGAATGGAATAGTTTATCGATTCCTAAGAATAAATCGGGAAATTATAATGCCGAAAAGTTTGCCAAAGAAAAAGAAATCAAGAACTTTACCGATGATGAATTAAAGAGGTTGAAATAATCTATCTTTCTAAATATGAAATCAAAAGATAACGAAACACATCACTTTTTACCAAGCGGAGAATGGGAAGGATTTTATTGCTATTCTAATTCGTCCTCACAACATAAAATGTCTATTGAATTAAGTTTTGCAAATTCAATTATTACGGGTTCTGGAATTGATGATGTGGACTCATTTCGATGGAACGGTTCTTATAATTTGGAACATTTTAAACTTAAAATGGTCAAAACTTATCCAACTCATATCATTAATTATGCTGGAGATATAGACGAAAATGGCATTTGGGGTGTTTGGGATAATCCTGAAGACTTGAGTTTTTTTGCTGATTTTTCGCCAAACGTTCTTCAACAAATTAAAGCGATGACAAAAGGAGGTTTTCATATCTGGCCAAAAGCAAACAAAAGTGAGTCTAGAGAAGAAATGAGAGAAGAAGTCAAAGAATCTAAAAAACTGAAAGAGTTTTATATTCAAAAAGTTTAAATTATATTCAAGTGTTTCTTGTTATCCTAATGCCCTAGCCCCGATTGCAATGGAAATCCTTTTTATTTTTTCTTTAAAAATAAAAAGATTGAAATGGAAAGCGGGATTAGCTCCTAAAAAACAACTTAATTAAAATGAAAAAAATAGTATTCTTATTTCCGGTACTGGCTTTAGTATCTTGTTATAATGCTGAACACAATTGCAAGGATTTTAAAACTGGAAAATTCAAATTTGAGACAGAAGTCAACGGCGAGAAAAAAACAACTTATTTTGAACGCAAAGATGATATTGAAATCGAAACTTTTGAAGGCAAAACAGATACGGCAACCATTCGTTGGGTAAGCGATTGCGAATATGTGTTGCAGAAAAAACATCCGAAAAATATGGCTGAAGAAAAGGCCATCAGCATGAAGATTTTAACGACTTCTAAAGATTCTTATACTTTTGAATTTGGCTTGGTTGGTTCTGAAGAGAAACAGCGCGGAACAGTTTATAAAGTTGATTAAGACATAATTTAAAATATTGAAGGCTCCAATTTTGGAGCTTTTTTTATTGCAAAACTTTGTTGAGCTACTTGCGGAGATCCCTCGTTCCTCGGGATGACAAAACTGTGAGGAAAATCTTTGTTGCTTTGTAACTCTGTCCCTTTGCAACTCAAAAAACAAAAATGTTTCTTTTACATTTCTATTTTAAATAGTACATTAGAACTTTAATCCAACCAAATGAAAAATACCATTTCGCAAAGAGTTGCAGACTTTTTAAAGAATTATCCGCCGTTTAATTTTCTGCATCAGAGAGATTTAGAAAAACTGTCTGAACAGATTTCTATTATTTATAAAGAAAAGGATGCTGTAATTTTTTCCGAAAATGACAAAACGCACGATTCTTTTTATGTCGTACATAAAGGCGCTGTCGCTTTGAAAAAAAGCACTAAAAATACGGTTTTAGACATGTGTGATGAAGGCGATATTTTTGGACTTCGTCCGCTTTTGGCGCAAGAAAACTATATTATGGAAGCTGTGGCGCATGAAGAAACTATTCTTTACGCTATTCCTATTTCCGTTTTCAAGCCTTATGCATTAGAAAACAGAAACATTGGTAATTTCCTGATTGAGAGTTATGCTTCAAACACCCGAAATCCGTATTCGGATATTCATAAAGACAAATTATATGGTGATGATCAGCTGAATGAAAATCTGCATTCGAGCAATCATTCTTTCGATTTATCGCCAATAAAATATTCTAAAAAAATAGTTACCTGCAGTCAGTCAACGACAGTTAAGGAAGTGGCAAAGATTATGAATAAAAAGAAAGTTGGCGCGATATTGATTGTTGATGAAATGCTTCCGATTGGTATTTTGACTGATAAAGACCTTCGAAATAAAATTGTTACAGGCGATTTTCCGATAACCACAACTGCAGAAACGATCATGACCAAACCGGTTATTACGTATCCCAAAAAAATGACGGTCACCGAGGCGCAAATGGCCATGATGAAAAGCAACATCAGCCATTTATGTTTAACGAAAGATGGGACAGTAAATACAAAAGCGGTTGGAATTTTATCAAAACACGATGTAATGGTAGCGCTTGGAAATAATCCAGCTGTTTTGATAAAAGCGCTGAAACGCACCAAAAAAATCAAGGAAATAAAACCAATCCGAAACCGAATCATGCAACTGCTTCAAGGTTATTTGGATCAAAATATTCCGATGACTTTGATTACCAAAATCATTACAGAATTGAACGAGGCCTGCACAACTCGAGTTATCGAAATCTGTTTAGAAAAAATGAGTAGTCCACCGCCTGTAAAATTTGCCTGGCTAGCGCTTGGAAGTCAAGGACGTGGCGAGCAAATGCTTCACACAGATCAGGACAATGCAATTGTGTATGAAAATGTCAATGAAGTTTTTAGGGATGAAACTAAAATCTATTTCTTAAAATTTGCCGGACTTGTCAATAAAGGCCTTTTTGAAATTGGTTACGATTATTGTCCTGCCGACATGATGGCTTCAAGTCCGAAATGGTGCATGAGTCTAGATGAATGGAAAGCCCAAGTACATCATTGGATTACAAATCCTGGTAAAAATGAAGTTTTACTTTCGTTTATTTTCTTTGATTACAGCAAAACTTATGGCGATTCTGAAATCGTTAATGAATTGTCTGATTCTATTTTTGAAAACGTAAAAGCAAATCCGATTTTTTATATGCATTTGGTGAGTGGTGCTTTGCAAAGTCCTTCTCCTACTGGATTTTTTAGACAATTTCTGGTTGAACAAGATGGTGCAAACAAAGATAATTTCGATATTAAACGAAGAGCTTTAATGCCATTGACCGACGCCGCACGTGTTTTAATTTTATCGCATTCGGTAAAAGGAATCAGCAATACAGCAGAGCGTTTTGAGAAATTGGCAGAACTGGAACCAAATAACAGAGAATTGTATTTGTCTTGTTCATATTCGTTTAAAGCTTTACTGAAATTTAGAACCAAACAAGGATTGTTACACCATGATTCGGGTCAGTTTATCGAACTGGAATCTTTAACCAAAATGGAAAAAATTAAACTGAAACGTACTTTTAAAACCATAAAAGAACTTCAGGAACTTATTTCAGTACGTTTTAATATCTCAAATCTGGTATAATAATGAGTTTATTCAATTTTTGGAAGAAAGAAGAAAATAATCTATTCGATGAAAATATTACGATCGAAGAAACTCGTTTTGTGGTTTTAGATACTGAAACTACAGGTTTTGATTATGATAACGATCGTATTTTGTGCATTGGCGCATTGGTTCTTCAAAACGGAATTATTAATGTTCAGGAAAGCTTTGAAGTTTATCTGGAACAAGATCATTATGATAAATTGACCGCTCAGATTCATGGCATTTTGAAAGATCTGCTTGTAAAACGTCCGACCGAACTAGAAGCTTTGCAACAGTTTTTGGAGTTTTTAGGAGATTCCATAATCATTGCTCATCATACCATTTTTGACGTTACTATGATTAATAAGGCTTTGGAAAGAAACGGGCTTCCACATTTAACCAACAAAACTTTAGATACCGCTTATTTATATAAAAAGACTTTGATTCAGTCCCATTTATTTGAAAGGAAAGATCATTACACTTTAGATGATTTGGCTGACAAATTTGATATTTCAAAGAAAGACCGTCATACTGCTTTGGGAGATGCTTATATTACTGCGATTGCATTTCTTAAGATTGTTAAAAAACTGAAAGAGAAGAAAGCAACCAATTTAAATCAGCTATTTAAATAATATTAAGATTTTTTTAAGAATATTAAATTTACATTCGAAACCTTTAATTTACTTTTTCATAATACAAGACTTACATTTATTAGCATTAAGAAAAAATTAACATAACGTGTACTTTGTTTTAGAGAGATAGCTTTGCCTTAATCAAAAAAAATAAAAAACACTTTATGAAAGCTAACTTTTTAAAATCAATTACCTTGCTTGGACTTGCTGGTCTTTCTGCAATAGGCTGTCAAAATGATGACAAAGATTCAAAAAACGATGTAAACGCAAGTATCGATTTTACTTCACATTCAAAAGTACCTCCTTTTGTTTATGCTCAAACAGGTTTTGAAAACTTAAAAATCAGTACTTTAATTACAAGTGCAGATGTTCTTCCAAATTCACCTTCTTTTGTTTACGGAGCACAGCCTGACGGAGCTGGATTAATGAAAGATCCAAATGGTGACGGATACATTATGATTACCAACCACGAAATTATCCAATCTGTATCAAGAGTATATTTAGATAAAACCTTCAAACCTGTAAAAGGAGATTATATCGTTGATGGTGTTGGAGGTCTTACTCGTTTATGTTCTGCTACTTTGGCAACTCCAGAAATCCACGGATTTGGACCAATCTTTTTAACTGCCGGGGAAAGCGGTCAAGAAAGTATGGTTCACGGAATTAATCCTCTTGGATTATCAACTGACAAAGCAAGAACTGATAGAGTTTTACCAGCTTTAGGAAAAGCAAGTATGGAAAACGCGGTTCCGCTTCCAAAAGAGGCTTATCCTGGAAAAACAGTTATTTTAATTGGTGAAGATCAATCTTATGCTACTTCTCACGTAAGTGCTGGTCAGTTAATTATGTATGTTAGTACAGTTGGTGATTTATCTAACGGAAAATTATACGCTTTAAAAAGAACTGATGGGAATCAGGTTGAAACGACTATGAAGTTAAACAATTCATACCCAGTTGAATTTGTTGAAATTCCGAATGCTAAAAACTTAACTGGTGCTGTAATCAATACAACAGTTAATGATTTAAAAGCAATTCGTTTTTCAAGAGTTGAAGACGTAGATTACAGAAAAGGAAGCGCAAGCAACAATAGAGAAATCTATTTTACAGCTACAGGTCAAGCAACAAATAATGCTCCTGTTGAAGGTTACACGATGTGGGGAAGAGTGTATAAAGTAAAATTAGACGCAACAAACCCATTAAAAGGAACTTTAGAATTGGCTGTTGAAGGTGACAGTACTCCTGGAACCGGAATCATCAATCCTGATAACTTATGTGTGACTGAAAACTACGTTTACATTCAAGAAGATGGTGATAGTTATTATGCAGATGCAAAACACGATTCATACATCTGGCAATACAATATTGCTACAAAACAAAATAAAGCGTGGTTAAACATGAACCACAAAAGAACAGATACAGCTTGGAACACACTTTATAACCAAACTGGCGAAATGAGATTTGGAAGCTGGGAATTTGGAGCTATGCAAGACATTTCAGATATCATTGGTGTTCCAGATACTTTCACGGTAAATATTCACCCTCATACTTGGCAAAGTGATGCATTTAAAAATGCTGATGGTTCAGGAACTCAAACTAACAAAGAGGGAGGACAAACTGTAATTATTAGAAACGTACAACGCTAATAATTCTACCAAAATCTATTGACAACCCTTATTTTCCGATAAGGGTTGTTTCTATTACAACTCCACTATGAAATTAAAATATTTTACCTTTCTATTCCTACTGTTTTCTTTTTTCTATTCATGCAAAGAAAGCGAAGCCTCAAAACCAACGGTCAAACAAGAATTGCTTGTAGACTTAAGTAAACTTAATAATGAAATTACTCAATTTCAAACGCTTGTAAAAAGCAATTCTTCACAAAAAGAAATTGTAGAACAATTTAAAAAGTCACGCCTAGCATACAAAAAAGTCGAATGGGCAGTTGAATATTTTATTCCTGAAACTGCTCGATTTATGAATGGTCCTGCTCTTGACGAAATGGAATTGGAAGAAAACCGATCTTTTGAGCCTCATGGTTTTCAGGTTATGGAAGAAATGATTTATCCTGAATACAATCTTGAAAGCAAAGAAGATTTAACGAGAGAATTAAATATTTTTCAATCGAATATCAAACAGCTCAAAAGCACTTTTGAAGTTATTACCATTAGCGATGATTACGTTCTGGATGCCATACAGCAGAATGTTTTTAGAGTTATTGCTCTAGGAATTACCGGTTTTGATAGTCCGATTTTGCAATCTTCAATTCCAGAAGCTGGACAGAGCTTAATCTCAATTCCGGAAACGCTTGAAAAGATTGATGCTGGTAATAAATCGGTATCTGAATTGAGAGAGTTAACAAAAAATGCACAAAAGTACTGTGCCGAAAATAATAATTTCAACGCTTTCAATCGTGCTGTTTTTATAACTGAATATCTCAATCCAATTTCGAAAAAACTGAAAACTTTCCAGAAAGAAGAAAACATTAAAAATGTAAAGAAAAGCAGTCCGCTAAAACCAACAATTGAAACTTTATTTGATAAAGACGCTTTTGATGTAAATGCTTTTGTGCTTTCTAAAGAATATAATTTTACTAAAGAAAAAGCGGTTTTAGGAGAAAAATTGTTTTATGATACAAGTCTTTCCAAAAACAATGACCGAAGCTGCGCGACTTGTCATAATCCTGAAAAAGCTTTTACTGATGGATTAAAAACAAATGTTTCGCTTACTGGAATGAATTTGCCAAGGAACACTCCTACTCTAACCTATGCTTCTTTGCAGAATGCTCAATTTTGGGATATGCGTCAGTTGGATCTAGAAAAACAAAGTGTCGACGTGATTCAGAATAAAGACGAAATGCATGGCTCAATGGAAAATATTCATGCTAAAATTCAGCTGGATAAGGAGTATGTAACACTATTCAAAAAAGCTTATCCAAAAATATCAAAACCAGAAGCATGGCAGATTCAAAATGCTATTGCGAGTTATGTACGCTCCTTAAACGCTTTCTATTCCAGATTTGATGAATACATGAGAGGAAATAAAAACGTTCTGAACAATGAAGAAATTGAAGGAATGAACTTATTTATGGGAAAAGCAAAATGCGCCACTTGCCATTTTACACCATTATTTAACGGAACAGTTCCGCCAAGTTATTCCAAAACCGAACACGAAGTTATTGGAACTCCAAATGAAGCTTCAGGAAAATCTTTAAGTCCAGATAAAGGCCGTTACATTTATAACCAAATGCCACAGTTAATTGGTGCTTTTAAAACGCCTACTGTCAGAAATGCTGCAGTTACAGCTCCATACATGCACAACGGAGTTTTTAAAACGTTAGAAGAAGTGGTTTCTTTCTACAATAAAGGTGGTGGAGTTGGTTTAGGCTACAAAGTAGAAAACCAAACACTTCCTTTTGACAAATTAAATTTAACGGTAAAAGAAGAAAAAGCTCTTGTTGATTTTATAAAAACGCTTACAGATAAAAAATACCAGTAAAACCAAAATAAATCTCTATTAAACAAAAACGCCGAAAAATAATTTTTCGGCGTTTTCTAATTTTTTATTCCTCTATGAAAAGTCGATAAGGAAATACATTTGATGATCTGTTTTTTAAGTTCTTTATAAAACTTTCGCACAGATAATCCCATTCTGTAGCCAATAAATAATTTCTCTCTGTTGCATTTATTTTTAAATAAATATCTACTGTTCTACTAAAACCTGCTTTTACAGAAATTTCTTTTCGCGTTCCTTTTTCTATTCTGATATCTGCTACACAGCTTTTAAAATGATTAAATCCAAACGCTTTTATATCTGCAAATGTTACGATTCTACCACGAGTAAGCAAAGCATTTCGATAAGCCAAAATACGATCTTTATTGTTCTGCTTGTTCATACCGCCAACAGTATTGGTAACCAAAACTGCTTCTTTACTTACAAACAGCAAATCCTCTTTCGATTCTAAAATAGTTCCGGCTTTGATATCATTTCCTTCTTCTGCACAAGTAGACCAATAATGTATTCCAAATGACTTTCCTATAGATTCATCAATCTTTGGCTTAATCATCAGGTAAGGATCATTATTTTTAGAAAAACTGCTTTCTCTTGCCTGCTGTTCCACAGAGGCTAAAAGCTGATTAATTTCAACCAAAGAACTGTTCATAAAGTCTTTACCCAAACCGGCAAAAGAGGAACTTTCGTCCTTTAGCAAGTCTAATACATTTTGAAGCAATTCTGATGCACTTCTAGAATCGAATCTAGAAACACCGCCAGTTCTTAATACGGCGTTTCCTTCCTCAAGCACACCATCTTTAAATTCTTTTATTTCATAATGATTATTGAATCCGTCGATAACGGTATCAACATCCAGATAGAAATTATTGTCTGTTTCTAATGCGATATAAGACAAGAAATTACCCAATGTTTTATTTATAATATGCTTCTTTTTATTAATTACAGGAAAGCAGTTTGCCGTAAAAGAAACATTATCTAATATTTGCGGAATTAACGATTCTGGAAAAATCATTTTTACCCAAATAATCGGATTATCATTTCTTTCTGTTACAGCTTCAAAGCATTTATATTCTGCACTGTATTCATTAAGATGTTTATACTTTAAAGCCCCTTTCAGCGTATAAAAATTATCAAAATAAAACTCATTTACTTCCTGCATAATTTCACTCAAATGCGTGTAATTACGATTGATGATATTCTCGATATCAATATTGTTTACAGGAACATTGTAACCTTCTTCTACTGCGATTTGCACCTCATCCTGAAAGCATTTCATCTGTTTTAAATAGTAATGAAACATCTCTTTCTGATGTATATTTTTAATGTCAATGTATAACATTAAATCTTCGATGTCTTCAACTTTCGGATTTGTTAATTCAATCCCTAAAAACACTACACCAGAAGGTAGTGAATTCTTATAATCTCTTATGGAATCTTTGTAAAAAAGATTCGAAATCTCAAACAAATTACGCTCATAAGCCACATATTTTATCTCTGCAGACGAGAGCTTTACTTCTAATGTTGGCGACAGCGCAATCTCTTTAGTAATTGGCGCCAAAGGATTGTAAATATTATGAATTCTTCGATTTGCCGACATCTGATTCTGCAACGAAACTTTCATATTATTCTCTATTGGCAACGCATGCAAAATTGCTCTTGCAGGTTTTACTCCTGTCGTAACTTCGGGAAACATAATTTCCAATACCCTTTCTACAACTCTTGTTTTAGAGTCTTCAAGTTCATGGGCTACTTTTTCTAATTCGTAAGACAATGCATTAAGCATCATTGATACTACAGGATCAAATGATGTTTCCATCTCAACATCTGAAAAGCCCCATGACCTAGCTGCTCTTTTTAGCACTCTGTCTTTTATTCGATCTTGTCTCATTGTGTTATTTTACTTCTACTTTTGTAATAAACATAATATTTTCACAAAATACTTTTCAGTAAACTGTATCCCTTATAAAAATCATATTTCAACTAATTCAGCCATTTAGTTTTTTACAACATCAATTCTTCCAGTTTTTGAATCGATCTTTGCTAAATATACCAAATGAGGATTTTCAACCCCTCTTTTATCTAAAATAGTGGCATAGCCAATATAATATGATCTTCCTTCAATATAGATTACTTTATTATAATGCTTAAAAAAATCTTCACTAATTTTTAATTTCATTAATTTTTCAAATTTTTTGTCATAAAGCTTATTGGCCACATCTACTTTTATTGAAAAATTTGTTTCAATATCTTTAAAATTTGAATCATTAGGATAATACTTTTTATTAGTACATCCTAGAAAGGAAAATATCCCAATTAGAATAACTATCTTTTTCATCTATTTACATTTAATGTACCCTGCTGGCGCTAGCATCCCGCTCGAAAGTTCAATTAAGTTATTCTTTGCGTTCACGAGCGAGACGCTCGTGAACGCAAGAAGTGAATACATTTTACTTCACATTAAAATGATTAATTATTCACTTTATATTTTACAATCCACTAACTAATACATATATGTATTAGTTAGTGGATGGCATTGTTATTTTTTTAATGCTTTTTTTATAAACTTATCTAATTCTTTTGATTCAAAAAAATTAAAACAGCTGCAAAAAACAATGTTTTTATCACCTGTTTCAAAGTGTAAATTATTCTTTTGAGAGTAATATTTATCAGTTACAGAAATAGTATAATCTATTATTCTATTCTTTAAATCATCATCTTGCAAAAAATTACCATCAATTGATATTTGAACTGCTGAAGCATCTTTATAAACATGATAAAAAGTTGAATCAATTTTCTGATAATTATAATCTAAACATTTACTAAAGGCATATTTTTTTAATTCTATAACCTTATTCTGTCCTAGACTTTTTAAGGAAATCAACAACAACATTGACATACTTGTTCTTATGCTATTTTTTCTCAAAAATAATTTCCTTTTCACCCTCCTTGCCTAATATTTTTATAACTTTTGTAACTTCTGCTGATGCATCATCTATCTCAACAATAAACATCCCAACGTTTTCTTTATATTTTCCTCTATAACGCAAATTCCAAGTTCCTTTTTTTGTTTTCTCATCGAAAGATCTATTTACAAAAGTAAAATCCGAAAATAGATCAGCTTCATTTTTTTTTAAAAACTCTAATATATCTTCAATTATAATTTTGAATGGTTTATCATAATCAATTTCTTTAACTAGCTTTCCACTTTCATCAAACTCATACCAAATGCCAATCTCACAATCATCTTTAAATTTTGGTCCTTTTGCTTGAATATTCCCATTAGCATAGAAAGCTTTCCCTACTGAATATAAAGATTTTCCATTACTGCATTCAGAAAAATAACCTCTTTCTTTATATCCAAATTCTCTAATTCTTGAACCATCCATCAAAGTGTAAATATAATCTTCAGCTTCATCTTTATTTTTATCAAATCGTTTGATATCAAATACTTCAAAATCTTTTGTAACTAATGTGTTATATTCATGTTTGCTTTCCATTTCGTAATGCTTTATTTTTTCACCTTCTATTTGGCTTTTAGTTTGTGGTTTACAACTAAAAACAATAAAAGCTAAACCTATTATCCATATTTTTTTCATTTTTCTACATCTTTTGTTGCTCTTTGCCATAATTTAGTCCATTGCCAATGATATAAACTTATTACAGGTATAGCAGGTGTAGCTGTATCTGAATAATCCATAATATTATCTGTTTTGAAAATTTCAAAAGTAAAATCACTATTATTATCAAATGTATGATATAATCCCATAGAATGTAGTGTTTCATGAGCAACAGTACTATCTGCGAATCCTATTGCATAAACTAAAATAGTTCTAAAATCATCAGCTTTATTTATTGATCTACCAATACCATACAATCCTCCGGCACTTTCATTTATAAAATAAACTTTAAAATGATTTTGATACTTTTTATAACTGTAAGTTTTATATAATTCAGTATTTAAGAATTTGTAAATATCATCAATAGCTCCATCTGGAATTTTAGGTTTAATTCCACCTATAGCATGAGATATATTATTAAAATTAGTTTTCCTATTTGTAACTTTTTTAGTTATTGGATCTATGTCAACACTTAAGTCTAAATTTACTTTTTCAAATGTTGGATTTACCAAACCTTGATTTAAGTACTTTCTTAACTCTTTGTCTCTATTAATAGTTGCTCCTTTATTAGGTTTTGCAGCATTGTTAATATTAGTCCAGACATTAACAAAAAGAACGTCTACCTTATATCTATCTTTATTCCTAAGTACTTTTATTTTTCCAGCTAAAGATTTTTCTAGTTTACCCGCTGCATCTTTATAGGTCGCAACAACCTTTATAGGCTGATCTGTACTAAACTCTTTTAAACATGTTATAGTCATCTCTATTTCATGCTTTCCAACAGATAATGGAAAAGCAGGATTAACTATTTTAAATAACTTAGTGTCGTAGTCTAATTCTAACTTCTCTGGTTGCTTATCTATTACAAGAATAGTTTTTAATGTTGCAGTAGTATTTTTAAACCCAGATTTAATCTCTGTTGGTTTTAGTGTTCCGTCCTTTTGTTTTACTTGTTTTACAATACTTTCAGGGTACAAACATAGCCATGGAACACAATAATTTACTCCTTTCTTTTTACCGCTTTTGTCTTTTATAAAAAATGTATGAGGATTAAATTTAGACATTAATTTTCTATATTCATCATTACTTTGTGTAAGTACCCCTCCTTGTGAAGCATACACAGCCCCATACTTGCCAATTATTGGCTTGTAATTAGTATCCCCTTTTATTTTAGTATCACCAGTTCTTACCCAATCAAATCCATAATTCTCTCCATTCCAATTATCCTTTGGCCTAAAATGAACCAAGCATTTTTCATTGATATATATAGCAACCATTTTGGGCTTTCCAGAACTAACTCCTTTTTCATCTCCAGTTACTTTAATAGTTTTTTCAGAGTTTATCTCAATATTTTCTTTTGCATAAGACTTGATATCACCTTTAGCATTAACAATTAATTTCCCTCCTACTATAGATTTGTACGACATAATTAAAAGAAATTAGATTTTTCAGCACTATTCAATTTTACTTCTTTTTGTGAATGCTTTTGTATTTCTCCACTAGATGAATACTCCATTCCCATTTGACTATTGAAAGTTATTTCCTTTTCTGTATGTAATTCTTTGTTTCCCTCAATATTTTCCATGAAATTCCCAGTAACCGACAACATACTGTCACCTCCAACAGTTACATTATGCATCATTCCAATTGTGGTCGACTTATCAACTCCGGCGCTCTCACTTATATTCATTCCCGCAGATAAACTGATATTTTGAGAAGCATTCATAATAATATCAGTCGCTGTTATAGTTATTACTTTTGGTGCAGTAATATTTATGTTTCCACCCACTGTATCTAAATGAATTTCGTTGCCAATTTTATCAGTTATGGTAATACTTTCATCCTCAGTGAATTTAATAATGTGTCCGCTACGAGTATGAATTGCTTTTATGTTATTCTGTGCATCAGCATAACCGCTTGAATCTTGTCCGTTATATTGGGCTCCAATCACATAAGGATTCTGCACATTGTTACCTTCAAAACCAATTAAGACCTCTTCTCCAATTTCTGGCACAAAATAAAATCCTTTTCCTGAACCAGAATAAGGCTGTACCATTCTTATCCAATCTGTCACTGCCGTACCGCTTGCCCCGTAAAATTCGACTCTTACGCGTCCTAACCCTTCTGGGTCATTATTTTCTTTTACGTGTGCTGGCTGCGTCTCGGCTTTACCGTAAACAAATACATCGGTGTAATGCGGTGCAGATACATCTGCAGGAATTGCTTTAAATTCGCAAGAATAATTTCCATGTACTTGAGAATGATGTACCACTTCAATAGCTATTAATTCGTGCTGTACCGTCTGATTTTGAATGGTAAAAACCTGTCCTAAACCAATTGGAAAATAAGAAATACCGCTATAATATACGCTGTTGGCATCACTGCCTGCAGTTTGCAGTTTTACCATTTCATCAAGTTCGTCTTTATTTGTTGCATTCGCAGTATAAGAGCCATTACTTAAATCAGAATTTGCTACAGTCCCTTGATTATACCCTACAATAGCAGCAAAACTGTCTTTACTGCCAGATGAAGTTTTAGTCGCTGCTTCACGAAAAGTCGATACGTTTTTATAATCGTAACCATTCAGCGAAATTTTATGCGAGCTCATATTAGCCTGTATCTTGAAACTATGCAATGAAGCGCCATTGATCAATTTGGTCTGACTGTTTTTTGTTTGCCCAAACTGCATACGCATTCCATCAAAATAAAACCATTGTCCATAACGTGCCGCTATTCTTTTTAAGAACTCAAAGCTTGTTTCGTTATACTGCAAAAGATTATTGAATTCCTTAAGATAGGTTGATTTAATAGACTCTCTCTGATAAAATTCTCCTGGTCCTTCAGCAAAAATACTCAGTACGATATCATCCATACTGCGGTCTTTAAATGTTCTTGCTTTTTTCATGTCATCAATAACAATACTGTGACTTACGCCTGAGACGTGTAATCCTGCTGGGCTTCCATCAACATCAATAGAAGAAAGTTCTGTAATTATACCTTTGCTCATTAGTCTAATTCCTGTAAGACTTTTAAAAGTAAAAATTACCTCATCTCCTAGATAGGTTCTCAGTGCTTTAGCTTGATCTGCAGGATTAATTACTGCTTTACCTGTATATTGCCAAATGAAAGAAAAATGATGATGGTCGGCCATTTTTTGAGATAGCTTTAGATCATAATAAACAACGTTTTGAGTAAAACCACCTATGGTTATATGTACTTGTTCCGAAAAATGTGCCATAATAATGTTTCCTGTTTTTAATTAGCTTTTAAACAATTAATCTAAAGCAATCCAATTATTTGAGAATTTAGCATCTCCAAAAGTCAATTCTTTTGCAACTAATTCCATGGTAATTCTCATTGGGATTTCGGTAGTGCTTGTAAATTGCTCATTATAACCAACACAAAATGCTTTCGTAAACTTAAGTTCTTTCATTTTACTTAATGCATCTCTTCTATAAAAAACAATTTTGCCGTCTTTGGTCAAATCTCCATTCAACATCCAAGCCAAAAAATGACTGTTCTGACTTGCTTCAATTATCATTTTTATAACTCCGCCCTTAGCGTTTCCTGTAGGCTTACTTGTTGTGTCAATTTCTTGTTTAAAACCAATATTAAATTCGAGAACATTAAATTCTTCTCCGTCTATATGTAATTTAGATAAAAAACTCATTTTGTAGATTTATTTGATGATTAAAATTTAGGCAATGTTTGTATGTTTTTTTTTAGAAGTAAAAAACAAAAAAGGAAGTCTAAGTTAATAGACTCCCTTTAATAACTTAATAAAGATTGATAAAGTCCAAAGGATTATACCCAAGCATTATCAAATTCTCCTCCACCCATCGAAATTTTGCGAGCAGAAATCATAAAAGTTTCAGTTAATGGATTTTCACTGTTATGATCAAAGTTTTCTTTGTACTTAACCATGTAAGCTTCTGTAAACTTTAGCTCTTTTAAAGTAGCGTTTGAATCACGTTTGATGAATTTTACTGACCCGTCTTTTCTTTCGAAATTGTTAGTCATCCACTCAAACAATTCAGTACTTCCAGTTGATTCAACTTCAATCATAATTCTTCCTCCACGAGTTACTGTAGATGGACGCCCAGAAGCATCTGTTTCTTGAGCTAAATCATAACTTACGTTTAATACTTTGTAATCTTTTCCTGCTACTGTTAATGATGTTAAAAACGACATAATGAAAAATTTTTAATTATTAATTTATTTATTTATGCTGTAAATATATAAATAAAATCTTATATTAATATATTTTTTAATAAAACTTTATTTACATTATCTAAATAACAAGTAATCAAACCTTTAAAAAACAACAAACTCTTTTTAAAAGCGATTGAAATAAAATTATTACTAAAAAAATATCTATTTATAGGATAGTGGCCCAACAAAAAAGTATCCTCTAAAGTCAAAATCACGATTTGTACTTTTTATTGTAGCCTCAATTATTATATCAACTTTCTTTTTTGATCTGCTGACATCATCAACAAAATACATTGTTTCTGATAATTCGACGATAAGCTCTTTCACTTTTATTCGCTTTTCATGAAAAGCCAAAGACTGTTTCATTGTCTTTGAGATAATTTCTTTTAGCGTATTTTCATTCATCAGTAAATCAAAATCGATTTCCCAGATTTTTGACCCAAACGTTTCATCAAACTTGCACTCACCAAATGTCGTAGTGGCCAGTAAAATGACCTGTTGCGCAATAGAATGCTCAATAGAGGTTTTTTCTAACTCTTTTTTTTGCATTACGCTATTAAAATCTATTGGAAGTTTGTAAAATGCTCCTTTCATATTTTACTTTTTAAATATAAATCAACTTATTAGCTCGACCTTTTTTATCTGTCTCCATCTTCTTAGAAACCTGTTTACGTTTTATGATGTGCAGTTTAACTGATGGTGTCAATTTTAAAAATTTTTCCCTGTACAGTATATCTCCAATAAACCGCTGTCCTTTTTTCTCATCAACAATTACAAAATAGCTTATTCCTTTCTCTACTTTTAGTGCATTAATATCACCTGCAAAAAGTTGGATGTTTTGTTCACCTTTCTGAAAAGTATAGGTAAGCTTATCTTCATTTAACTTTCTGTATCGTGAAATATCATACGTTTCCATTTCTTCTTTTAAAGGTTCAAAAGGGATATTTTCAAAAAGAAAGTTATTTGGAGCTAAGAATTTTAAACCCAGAAAACTCCATAATCCTTTTTTCTTTGTTTGTTCTTTATAGAAAAAAGTATCACGAGTAACTTTATACACTTCTTTCTCGTTTGTTTTATCGTCTGTAACTATCATTTGATAAACAGGAACTTCAATTTCAGCTGGAATTTCGGTACCTTCTAAATGCGTATTCAAATAAACCGATCCAACCTCCTGTTCTGAAATCGTGATATTGATACTATGCTTTTTTAAAGCAGAATCTGTTTTTACAATTACTTTTCCTTCTCCGCTTCCTGCATAAAAAACAGAACCGTCGTTATCTGTAAGTCCTAATGAAAGGTTCAATTCTGGAAATGGCATATCTTATTTTTTATAGATTATAGTACTGTCAAAAATTAACTCAATTAAATTCTATTTTTTCTTTCTCACTTTGTAGAGTTTTAGACAGTGCAGATAAAACCTTATATTTTGATTATCAACTTCTGTAGGGCTAAATTCATAGTCTTTTTTGAGCGTAAAAAACTTTATAGTGTTTATGGAGTTAGACATTAATTTTTTAATATCTTTTCTTCTAAGCTCTAAAGCCGCAGTACCATCGCAATTAACCTGAAAACTATTTTTTAATAAATAGCGATCTCCGTTTTTAAAATATAATTCAAGAGGCTGTTCTTTTTTTACACAAACATTATCTGTGAAAATTTTAAAATATAAGTAGATGCTGCTTTTTCTTTTACCTAACTGAAAAACAGCATATTCGTAATCTTCGTTGTATACACGAAGCAAAATTGGTGTCGCACTTGCAAATAACTTTCCTGAAAGCAATAAATCATTTTGCGTAATAGGACAGCTTAAAGTATCAATCTGATTTACTTTTTGTGCTTTAATCGAATTTGATAGTGAAAACAAACCGACTAAAAGTAAAATTTTAAGTACGTTCATGAATTTGAATTATTTGGTTTGATCATTCAAAAGATCAATGTTTTGTTGAAAAAGGAAGCACAATTTTATGTGCTTCCTTTTTTTATTTACTGTACAATTATTTTTGTTCGTAATCTGTATCCCATTCTGTTCCGTCATCACCTTTGTGACCATCCATTTTAATAAGGAAGTTTTTAGCAGGGAAATACGGTTTCATATGGATATCCATATAGATTCTGTCTTTTTGAATTGGATCTTGTTCAAATCTGCGGATTTCAAAATTCTCAATTAATTTATCTGGACCAGTGATTCCGTCAAGGAAAGCAACGATCTGATTCATAATTTCTTTACGTGTTTTTGCAGTAAAGTTTTCGAAAGCACGACGGTTAAGGAAATCCATCAATACTTTAGTCACATAATCAAATACACGAACTACAGAATACGTTTGTAATCCTAAGTTATCTCCGCTGAATAATGTTTTAGCAGAGAAAGCCATTACTTTACCGTATTCATTTACCATCGGGACCAATCCTAAGTTTTCAAGATTAGCAATTTCGCTTTTCTTAAGATCAAACTTCACTCCGTCAACTTCATTAATTCCTCCGAATTTCTTACCAGCAGTAACCTGAGACATTAATGTCTTGTAAATTTTTCCTGCTAATGCAGCCGAAGGTGCAACGTGTAAATCTTCGTTTTCTCCAATTTGATCAAATCTGCCACGTCCAACAAGCCAGTTGCAAGTCATTATTACGTTAGAACGGTAAACATCTCCCCCTGTTAAAGAAGCAGCATCGAACATTTCCATTACATCATCCGGTTCATCAAGGTGTTCGAAATCTGTAACCAGCATCACTTTGTTTTCATGTGCAATTTTTGCCCATTTTTCGATTACTTTATTAGATCCTAAATATCCTGGAATTACCAAAATACCGTAGTTATTTTTAAGGTCTAAACGATCGTAATTATCAACCAATTCTGCATGAATCGCATCAATAAAACGAGTATTGTCAAGATCTTTTAACTGATCTAATTCTGCGTTTACAATCGTAACATTTTTTACTTTATCCGATTCTGTGTTTTTAAAGAATAAAGCTAACGTTCTGTAAGCAGCTTCAATTTCTCTTGTATCTTCAACAGCTTTAGCAAGGTTTTTTTGCAATAAAGCTTCAGACTCTTTGCATTTGTCTTCACTTTGCGCCACCATATCAGTCAAAGCTTCATTGTTGCTTAAAACTGAAGACCAAAGTTCTAAAGTCTTTAAAAGTGTTTCTCTTTCTTTTGCTTTGTTTACTTCGCCTAAAAAGATTTTTCTTCTTGCTTTTCTGTCTGGATTAAGGTTTTGAACTCCTTCAATTGCCATTTCCAATAAATCAAAACCACCGTATTTAGCCAGTTTTTCAACATTCTTTTCAATTGAAATTGCTTTAACTACTTTAGGTTCTAATACCGCCGTATCTAGATCTCCTTTATATGCTTCTTTACTTGACATATCTATATTTTTTTAATTTCTTATTTGTTCTCTTTTAACTCATTGATCAATGCTCCAAGGCTTTCTAGCAAAGCTTGTTTTGCTTCTCCGTCTTCTAAAGCCGCTTTTAAAATTTTATTTGATTTTAACTGACGGATAATTTTTTGATATTGATCTTTTTCTGTTTCAAGATCAGATAAAAAGCTGCTTTGTGTTGTGATTCCTTTTATACCAAAATCTCCTAAGTTTTTAAAGTTTAAAGGCTCAACTTTAGTAGCACCATCAGCAGTTTCAAAATTTACTTTTACTTCTGGTTTAAAGTGTTCGAATGCTTTTTCGATGCTTGTAATTCCTTCTACCAATTCTGGTTTTACAGGAGCATCTACTGTTAATTTTTGAGCAACAAGTGTTCTGTTCTGAGGGATTGCAGTGATCGCTTCATCTGCATCAATTTTTACTTCATTACCTCCAATTCCATAGTTTGACAACATAATTTCAAATTTTTAAATGATTAGTTTATTAATTTCTTTATTCTAAATTTCTAATTATTGATTTTGGTAAACCTGGCGACATACATCTAAGTCCCTGCTTACTTTTTCTAATTCTTCTTTGTACGTTTTAGCCGACTGGTTCAAACTGTCTATTAAGTGCGAATTGTGCGTAAGACTCCTAATTTGTTTTTTGTAATCAATGATATTCTTGTAGGCTAGGATAACATTGTTATATAATTTTTTGTTTTCGGTAGTGTCTTTGGGAACTTTTTGATAAATATTGGCAATCATAACATTTGCCAAACGCTGCTGAAAATCGTTATCTACTTTTGGCGAATTGATTGAATCGATTGTCATTCTGATACTGTCAATTTTAACCGAAAAATTAGTTTGATAATCGTATTCTCTTTTCATCATTTCATTTTCTGCTTTCAGCATTTTGTTTTCTGCTACGGGCATGTAAAAGTTGAACGAAACTGCAATCAGCATAACCGAAAAAGTCAGGATAAAGGCAATTAAAAAAGCAATAAATGCTTTTTGGCGTTCTTGTTTATTTAATACTTCCATAATTATATTACTATTTATTTTTTTAGTCTTTTATAAAGAAACCGTGACGTTTCGGATTGTGAACGATGTCTTTTTTCTCTGTTTCGGCAACAAACAATTCGATGTTTTCTTTTTTCTTACCGATGTAATCCAGTTTGCTTAGTGTTTCGAATAATCTCTCTATTCTGTTTAAAGCATTTATAGCCAATGAAGCCGTTTTATCGATATGCACGTGATCGTAGCCAGCATTTATAAGGGTCGTAAACAATATTTCGAAATCTCCTTGCGAAATATCACACCATTCGGCAAAATAGTTTAACAGCTCTTCTTTTCCCGCTCCCGATTTTGAATCGATAAAATTCTTCATCACTCTGGCAAATGCTACCACTGTGCTTAACATTGAAGCTGGATGCTGGTGCAATGAAAACCAACGGAACTGCGTTAAACAGCTGCCTAAATAATATCCCGTATTATCTGCCAATTGCATTACGGTTTGCGGTAAAAGTCCTGTCTGCTGTCCTCTGTTTATTTTTTGAGAAATCTGAACTGAGTAAATCTCAATCTGGCCAAACGAACGGGCAATCTGTGCCTGCATATCAACCAGTTTTGGATGACAGGATACGGTTACAGAAGACGGAATATAGTCTTCGTCTAAAACTGTCGTATCTCCAATAAGGATTTTACCAATTGCGAGATAGAAACCGCCGTATCCAATTCCTGAGCGAAACTCCTCAGCTTTAATTAAATGCAGTTTGTATTCTGGCTGTGTGTACGGATATCTTGGCGGTACTTCATCTGGATCTGGTTCGCCAAAAGGAATTCTCTTTTTAGAATTAACCGAAATACAAGCCAATAAAACCAGTTGTTCCCCTTCTTTTATTTCATAAGTATCTTCCGGGTACGGAACCTGAAGATCTAATGTATCTGTATTGCTTTTACTGATTTCGATTCTGGATCCATTTGGTGTTATGGCGTGGCATTCTTCTACACGAACGCGAAGCAGTTTGTGATTATCGATTCCTAAAGTGATTTTTGTAGCCTCCTTGTTTTGGTTTCCAGAATCCAACAGACCATAACTTATAGGTGTGGTATGAATACCAATTGCATCATTTACCAACTCAGAAACGTTGTCCTGAATAGATAAAAAATGGCTCTTATTTATCTTCATCCCATCAATCCAGTTTACGGGAAAATGACTTAATTTTTCTATCATAATTCTATAGTTTTTATTTTGAAATGAGAATCTTTCGTTTCTCTTTTTGTTGGTTTAGACTTTAATTATTAGTGTTGTTTATTATTATAACAAGATTTTACGGGTTAAATAGATACAATTATGCGCACTGAGCCTGATTTTCACCTTCTCTCTTGGATTTATATTTTAGTTTATAAAGACTTATTAAAGCTTTTTATTTAAAAATGTTTTTAATTTATGGATTGTAGTTTAGTTTTATAAACATATCCTTTGTTTCCAGAATTTGTTTTTATGAGCCACCAATTTTCTGAATCATCTAAAATTTCAACCTTTTCACCAGATTTAATTTTTTCAATTATAACTGATGTACTGTTTTTATCTTTTCTCAAATTAGTATAACCATCAGGATCTATAACTTTACCATAAGAAATTTCATTTTCTTCTGACATTAATAAATACTTTTTAGTATAACTGTCAATTAATGGATATCCATAAAATTTTTGAGATTTAAATCTGTCTAACATCTTAGGATTTTGAATATAAAAATTATTAAGTAAACTGTAACCTTTATTATCATCCAAATCCTTATCTTCATAATGCTGTAATTCAACTTCTATTAAAAAAGCTAGTGTGGCATCAATCAATGCGCCATCTGTTTTCTCTTTAATTTTATTAGAATTATTATTTAGAAAATAAGCTAAATCAAAAATAAAATCAGGCTTTTTATTAGCTATATCTTGCAATATTTTTTTTCTAATTACATCTGGTTTTGTTTTATTATTATACCATAAAAGATGCCATTTAAAACTTTCATTATAATTGTCAACCTTCTTTATATTCTTCACAAATGAATTACTTAAAAGATTGTTTTTTTCATAATTTAAATACACTACAATATCTTCAACTTTATCTTTATCTATGTTGACTTTTGATATTGCAGATAAATCATCATTAAATAAAACCTTATTGTAGTTTATAAAATCAATATTATAGTCATTATTTGATCCGTCTTTGAGAATATCTGCAAAAGCATCTCCAGCTCCATCAATTACACCTCTATCAACTTGATAAGTATCGATAAACCCTTCATTACTTAAAGCCGTGTACCCAAGGCCACTTTCTAAATAAACATCATTAAATTTTGCATTATCAATATCAACTCCAAAATATTCAATAACTTTATTTTTAAATACACTATGTTCTAAGAATTTGTAATTATTATTTTTTAGCAAATCTCTCATTAATGGTGTATATTCAGCATATAACTTATCTTCATTTTTCTTTATTGATTCTGTTCTTTTCTCTTTTGTCTGAGAATTGCAAGAGCTAAAGCTCACAATAGAAACAACTAAAATGGAAATCATTAAACTTCTCATAATTATTTTTTATAATTTTTAATTCCCTCAGCTAACAAAAGCATAAACCTTTTGTCAGCTGGGGCTTTTCTTTTCAATATGTCAAGGAGCATGTATACTAACTACTTAAATCATTCAGCTTTTATCTTGGTTTTATAAACATATCCTTTGTTTCCAGAACTTGTTTTGATCAGCCACCAATTACCTGAATCGTCTAATACTTCAACTTCAGTATTATTATTTATTTTTTGTAAAATTTCTGATGAAGAATTTTTCTCTTTTCTAAGATTCGTAAATCCATCTGGGTCCGAGATTTTAAAAATCTTACTTACTTCATCAGAATCTGAATCTCCTCCATAAACAATTTCTACATACTCTTTCAGTCTCATAAGATTAAAGTAATTATTTTCCTTTAAAAAAGTTTTATACTTTTTATTCTCACTCAAATTAGATTCTATATGACCTACTACACAGACTCTTAAATCTTTTTCATATAAGAAAGCAATGTATTTTTCTGCATCCAAGTAGTTGTTTGGATTACTTCTTATTTTTTCAATTATATCAGAGAAACTATTATAGCCATTACCTTCTTTTGCTTCTGTATAGCCTTCAACTGTTCCTTTATAGACAATACTTTCAATATCATTTAGAATACTTTCTCTTAAAATATATTTTTTAGATTTTACATCGTATGTAAAAATCAAATCATGGAATGAAACACTATCATCAAAATCGTAATTTTTAAATACAAATTTCACCAACTCTTTATCAGAATTATAGCCGTATTGTACAACTAAATCTATTAACTGCTGTTTATAACGAGACTTCAACCAATTAAATGCAATTTTATCCTCATAGAATACATAAGAATTATAATAAAATTCAAGGTTTTCATTAATAGCATTTTCACTGCCATCGGTTTCTTGATCTTCAATTAAGATAAATCTACTTTCTTTAATCGCAATTTCAGTAAACATTGCTGGTCTCAAAACAATAATATTGTTTTTATAATCGTACAAATTTATTTTAAAGACCTCTAAAGTTCTTTTTTTAAATGTCTGTTCATCTGGAAATTTAAAATTACTCTTTATGAGGCTTGTTTTCACCTTGTTAATATAATCTATAGACAAAGTATCATAATTAAACTTTTTACCATCTCCTAAATCTGTTAAATTATAAGGAGCCTCTTTTGAACCATTAGAATTACCTAAATTATTTTTTTTGCTGTCTGTTTTTCCTGTACAGGAAATTAGCAATAGAACTAGTAAAGAAATTATATTTTTCATCTTTTTTCATTAATTCCCCAAGCTAACAAAAGCGTAAAACTCCTGCTAGCTGGGGCTTTTCTTTTCAATATGTCAAGGAACCTTTTCTATATTTTCTTTTATTCAGATTTTATTTTCGTCTTGTAGACATATCCTTTATTACCCGATTTAGCTTGGATAAACCACCAATTTCCAGAATCATCCAATACGTCTATTTCTTCGCCAGATTTAATTTTTCCAACTATCTCTGAGTTACTATTTTTATCTTTTCTTATATTAGAGTAACCATCCGAATCTTGAATATAATATTTTTTTATTTCTGAATTTTGATCACTATTATTTTGTATAGTATGGAATACTTTTATAAAAAAAGCTAAATCTGCATGTCCGTAATAATTTATTCTTTCAAAAGAATTAATAATATTAGGATGAGACGTAAGAAGATTGTTTAAAAGTCTATATGACATATCATTATCTGTATCTATATCTTCATTTGATTTACCTTCAAGTCCAAGATTTAATAAGTAAGCAATAGCTTCATCAATTTTTTCTGTTGATAACTTATTGGCATTTATTATACTCTTTCTATTATCAGCTAAATAAAAAGTCAAGTGATATATAAGCTCTTGTTTTTTTGAAAGATATTTAAGGATTTTCTTTCTAATAGTACGATCTCTATTATAAAAGACCATTGATAATTTGAAATTATTTGAAAAATCATCCCAATCACCAATATTATCAACAACTTTCTTTATTAAAGATTCATTTTTTTCGTAATTAAATAATACAACCACATCTCTTGCCAAATCAATATCCTTTAGACTAGTCCCTAAAGTAGAAGCCATATCATTTAAATATAGAATTTTATTTAAATTTATTAGAGATTTCATATATGGATAACTTATAAGCTTATCTTCTTTGATGTTATCTATATCTGGTAAAATGTCTTCTCCTATTTTAATATATTTCCCTTCCTTACATATTTGGTAATCTATAGATTCACCAAGAATCTTAATCTCATTATAACCTTCTTTCAAATTACGAGTATCAATACCAATAATGTCTTTATTAACATTTTCAAAATTTTCGATGGTATTTTTGTAATTCGATTTATTTAAAACATTGGTAAACATCTGTATTTCTTTTTTTTCATTTCTTTTCTCTTTTGTCTGAGAATTACAAGAACTAAAGCTTACAATAGAAACTAATAAAACTAATATCTGCAGCATTTTCATAATCTTTTCTTTTTAATTCCCTCAGCTAACAAAAGCGTAAAACTCCTGCTAGCTGGGGCTTTTCTTTTCAATATGTCAAGGAGCTTTTTCTCTTTTTATTACTAATTATTCTTCTTTAATTTTAGTTTTATATACATACCCTTTTTTACCATCTCTTGACTCAACAAGCCACCAATCACCAGAATTATCTAACACAATAATTTCTTCTCCCGTAGTTATTTTTTGCAAAATTTCAGAAGATGCACTTTTGTCTTTTCTTAAATTTGTATACCCATCTGAATCATTAATAACATAGCCTAAACTGGTGTACTTTTTTAAAATCGGTAATATGTATGACTTATAATACAAATTTTCTCGAGTTGTCAATTTTTGAGTAACTGCTTTAGTAAATAAAGAATAGATATTTGTAAAATAAATTGTTTTACTTTCCCAGGCTGTATAAGAAGAAGGTGAAAACATAGCTTCAACTTTAGGTAATTTTTTTAATGTATTTTTGAAATTGGCATTAAATTCTTTTTCTTTTTCTGGATACAACAACATCTGTTGACTTTCTAAATTAATACTAGCAATATTATCTTTAAAAAAATTTTCGTCTGCTATAAATTCATCTAATGAATTTGAAATACTTTTAATAATAGTTGAATCATTATATTTACTTCCTTGTTGAACATAGAACATAGGATTTTCAATGAAGAATTTCAATAAAGTCTCTTGATATAATTCTATTCCATTATAAGATACTCTATCATTTTTTGAAATCTCAGATAATATATAAAAAGCATCAGTATCAGACAATTGTATCATCCTAATAATCAACAACTGGGAAACCAAAGTCGATTTAAAACTATCATCTTCATTTTTTGTGATTAATAAAAACTTAATAAAATCATCTCTATAATTTTTATCTAATAAATCATTTATATTAATGTTTTCAATTAATACTCCATTGAATTTATATTTCTTAAGATCAATGTCTTTATTACTAAATATAGAATTATCTAAAGTTATCCCGTCTATTAGTGTTCCCTTTTTCATTTGATCTTTTATTATGTTTTCTTTCTTTTCTGAATTACAAGAATTAAAAAATAACACCAAAAAAAGCAGAATAGGATTTATTATTTTTTTCATTAAATTTTGCATTTATTAATTCCCGCAGCTAACAAAAGCATAGGACTCCTGCTAGCTGGGGCTTTTCTTTTCAATATGTCAAGGAGCTTATTTTTAAATTAATTTATTTTTAGTATTTCAACATTGAAGTTCAAAATATTTAGTTTTTTAATTGTTGATTTTTTCTTTTATTTTATCAATATCAAAATCATTAAAAAGTATCTTTCCAAATACTTCTTTACCATATGTGAAAGTTTTATCATTTTCACCATCAACACTAATTAATTCAACACTGTATTTGTGCAATACAATTTCATTGGATTTTAAGTCATACTTAAATGTTATATAGTCATTACCTCTAACTTCTCCTGCTTGATTATTTTCTTCAAATGTGAAATAATTGTCTTTAACTACTAAATCTTGAAGACCTTCTGCCATTGAGTTAAAAAAAGAAGTGTAAATAATATTTTTATTTTCATAAATATTATAGCCCTTTTCTTTTTTGATAAAAACACAAACAGGTGATTCTTTTGTTAGTTCATTATTAGCTATTTGAGAAGGCTCAAAAATGATAATTTTATCCATTTGACCATCCATATTTAAATCGCAATCTTTTTCAACTCTTAGATTATATTTTTTTTCTTTATATTTTGCTTTATAATCCTCAATGTAATCTTTTGTTTTATTAACACTTAAAGTATCACTTACTATCTCTTTAGTATCTCTTTCTTTAACATCTAAATCTTTTTCCTTCTTTTGATTACAAGAAATTAAACATAACGTTAAGATGATAATCTTAAAAAAAAACTTTTTTCCCATTTCAATTTTTTATTTTTATTCTACTTTTATGTACAAACCCAACTAATCCTTTATTCGTTTGGATAAACCACCAATCTTCGGAATTATCTAAAACATTTATAATTTCATTATTTTCTATTTTTCCTATAACATCAGATTTGGAATTACTGTATTTTCTCAAATTACAATAGCCATCTTTATCAAAAATTTGATATTTATTTAATTTTCTATGTTCATCACTATCATTACTCCTTTCTTTTTTCAATATATTAAAAACAAACATTGCTTTCTCTTTCATGGAAACATTAAGAATAGTATATAGTTTTTGCGAATAAATTAAATTTTCAATATCAAAATAAAAGCGCCAGAAATCATTCAAATCTTTATCATCCAATGTTTGCAGCATTTTATCAAAATTTTCATCCTTTTCAACCAATAAAACTAAATTCATATGAAAATAATTAACCGCATCAGCTTCCCATTTAGCTTTACATGCAATTTTTATAATCTTCTTTTTGCAATTCTCATTGCTAGATGACAATTCAAAAAAATATTTTATAAAGTCATTCGCTTCACTATATAATACATTTGGTTTATCCAATTTATCATTCCAACCAAAAGTTGATTTAAAATCTTTAAAATTATTGGGGAAATTATCTATAAATACTTTTTTGTTTTTAGTATTATATCCTTCCTTAAGTTGTTGAATGTTTAAATTATTTTGTGCACTTATATTGTATACAACTAATAATAAAAAAGCTACAAGATATTTATTCATATTTTGCTGCTATTATAATTTTTGCTCCCTCAACACCTTTCTCTTTAACATAATCATTTATTTCTTTGACTTTTGCTTTACTATCACCTACAAAATCCGTAGATTTTGTACTTCCTGGCAACAAACACCCCTCAGTATCTGCTGCTGTATTTCCTGAATGTATTAAAATAGCCCTGTCCTCAGACACATTACTATTATACAATTTCAAAACTCCTTTTTTCTTAGTTCCATTATGCCATTTTAAATTGTAAGTCCCCACAGGAACTCTTTGTTCGATACCCGAAACTGTTGTATCTGGTCCTTTCTCCTCTAGTATATACCCTTTTATATCAGAATCATCAATTGTAAATTCTCCAATAGTAGATTTTTTTGTTTCCCATTTCCTAATTAATCTAATCGTAACTCCTTTTCCCGTATCTTTCTTTTCATCCTTATTTACTACTGCACTTCCATATTTGCAAGCATCTATAGAAAAAGTCTTTGAAGTAAAATCATCAAAAGCTTCTTGTTTCTCATCATGATTAGTTTTTCCATTTTCAAGTGGTACATCATTTCCAATCATTGGAGCAATTTTGTTTTTAACATCTTTACACTTGTTTGCCTTTTTATTAACTCCATACATATCAAAATATGCCATAGATGATAAAACTGCGATTTTAATATTTTTTGCAACCAAATCCGAATTCTTAACTATATCAGCATTTTCATATTTTAAAGTATATTTATTTGCATTTTCATAGTTAGTTCTCCCTGTTAATTGTATACATCCTTTCCCTCTAAAATTCCATCCATCACCTGATTCAATTCCTTTATTTCCCACTCTATTAGCATAGACGCGATTCGCTATCGCTTGTTGATCAGCTATTTGAGTAACTACTTTTTTTCCATTCTTTATTTCTTCTATTCTACCGTATTTATAAGCCTCATCTTTCCTTGTTTTAAAATATGAAAATATAGTAACATACTTTTTCTTTTTTGGATTCCATCTACCTAAATATAGATCATCAGCCAAATAATTCATTCCTTCTCCTTCTTTTAATTTAAAGCTTTTTCCACTTTCAACTATAGCCTGTGCAAAAAAATGAGCTTTATTCCAACAGGTATCCATTTTTAATGCTTTCATATGTTTTGTATATGTTTCTGCAATAGTTTTTAAAGTTTCTTTGTCAGCTTTTGGAAATAAATCTTCTAATTGTTTTACGGTTACGGGATCAATACATTTTTGACAGACTACTTTATCTTTGTCTTTATTATCATCTTTAGTATCACCAACTTTCGCAACCTTATTAGTATGCTCTACAGGATCTGGTTTAAAAACTTTAGCATCTACATCTACAACTTCACTCTTTTTTAAATCATTTGTCTGCAACACTTTAACTTCTGCAAACAACTCCTGTTCTGCACCTTCAGTCCAAAAGTTACCTCCAAGGCTTCGAGGAATTGTATCTAGAGGTACAACAATCGCATGCAAATCAGATTTTAGCGTAAATTCCTGTTGAAACAGTAAATCGTTGCTAGCTACATCTTCGTCATATAATTTTAGGCTGATATCCTTTCCTTTTAGCCCCGTTGAGTTGATCCAAACTTTAATCTGTTTTTCTTTAAATACTCCTTTAATCTTATTTCCAACTGTATCAGTAAGATTCACTGAATTGATTCGACCCTTTTCTTTTTTAGCACCCGATGCATCTTGCTTTGGAGAATCTTTCTTGGGAGGAGTGCTTGGCTTTTCAGCTTCTTTTGGTGTTGTCTTTCCCTTATAAGGAGCTACAGGAGCTTCAATATCATTTACGTTTACATTGTTACTTGCAATTTTATTTTTGTTAAAATCAACGGTAACATAGTACTCATGAATTTTTCCTTCTTCTGGACCGTTTTGTTTTGCAATTTTCGCAAAACTTGGTCTCAGTAAAAAGTCAACATCTGCTTTACCATTTTTAACAACTCCTGAAAGTGTTTGTATTATATTTTTTTCATTGGCTTTATTGTGTCCTGCACCAGCTGCATCATCTTCCCAAAGGGTAACATATACTTTGTGTTTTTCCATATGAAGACAGTTAACCCTAGCTTTTAGAGTCTGTCCATAAGAAAGCGGTTTCGCAGGTTTTTGTCCATTTTTATCAAGCAGTTCTATGCTTTCAATTTTTGGTTTTTCCGCAGGATGTGAAGTTATATTAAGGCGTGCCACATCTTCTCCTCTTCTTGCCAGAATACGGATGCCTTTTCTTTCTAAACTTTTTTGAAGAAAGGTATAAGAAATTCTTTTTCCAGTTTTATCATTTTCTTTAGTCTTACGCCATCTTCCGTTTTCAAGAATGTATATTTCCCATTTTACAGGCTGTTCAAAACTATTATTAGAAGCTGAATTTTGAAAAGGCAGAATACTCGGTAAAAAAGTATTTACTGAGTAGAATTCTTCCTTACCTACAACAGGATCCGGATTTCCAATTATTTTAAAATCTGACATACTATTTTATTTTATTTACAAATAGAATCACTCTCTTCTAAACTCTCTTGAAATTTTGAGGTATTAACCAAAGGATTTATTTGATTATTTACCTGTGGCTTCGCTTTTTTAGCATTTTGTTTGCTCGCTTCTGCTTTTTGACCGTGTTTGTCTACTTCTATACAATCTGGTCCTCCAATCGGGCAAGTTCCTTTACTGTCTTCCAATAGAATTTTTCCTTGATTGCTTAAGGTTACTTTTTCGTAAAAAGCACTCCACTTTGTTATTGTGGCCTGACACGGCAAATAATCTCCGCTTCCGTTTGGCTGCATTTTGCATTTACCAAACGTATTTTTCTCTAATGTCTGCCCAATTTCTTTGTCGGTCGCAATGAGTTTTTTCTCAGCTTCTTTATCATTAGCATAATGCTTATCCTGCGATTTTACTTTTAATATATCTTTTTTGGGTTCTACGCTAAATTTACATTTTAGTGAAGCTCCCTGAACTACTATATGTTTCTCACTCATTGCCTTACCATTTATAAATATTACATTCGCTTAACTACTCTGTTTTATCTCTTTAATTTTGAGTTTCTTCTTTCTTTAAAGATTCAATTTGTACGATCACTTTTATTGGCTCATCATACTCGATATTGCATTCTAAATTTATCTTTTCGATACAATAACTATGTTCATCCAGAAAATACGAAGCGTTGAATTTTCCTTTCCACGGGTCAAATCCAAAACTGGCTTCACTTCCAGAATCTATATAATCTCCTTTTAGTTCTACTTTAACCAAATTTGATTCATCCAAAATCGAATCTATCTTTTGCTGAACCGCAAACTTCGATTCTTCGTCTTTCTCTAATGGAAAAAAGATTTCATTTTGAAACGAATAATTTGAGGTATAACCAACGTAAATACCACTAAAAAAAGCCCTTAAAAAATAATCTGAAGCCAGAGAATTAAGTAATGTTTCAGAATTTTCTAAAGCATATTCTGTATGTTCAATATAATTTTCTGCAACCTCACCTTCAAAATAATCCAGAACTTCTTCTTTTGTATCTTTCCATCGGTTTTCTATTTCATCATAATTGTAAATATCAACCCACTTTCCAGATTCATTCACCACAATTTTTAAGGGATATAAAACAGCAGCAGTTTTAGCGGCCAGTTCATCCATAATGGTATCTGGTATACTATTATTGACATAAATAGATCCTTTATTTATCTCAAACAAATGATAATTATTTCTATCAGTAGCAAGCCATTTTACACTTGCTTTCATTTCTATTGTATCAACAGCATCTCCAAAAACAGTGGTATAGCTAACCTGGTAATCATTATCAATTTTGTCTGCAACAAATGGCAATGTATAATTACTTGCTAAACTAACTTTTTGAGGCTTTTTTTCTGTTTGTTCCTTTTGCTCTTCAATAGTTTTTTCAGGTGCTAAAATCAAATACTCTAAGTAACTTTTAAAATCGGCTTCTATTAAATCAGGAATTTCACAGTATATATTATGATATCTTCTAAGTTCCTGAGCATCGATGCCAAGATCACGAGCAACACTTTCGAGTGTATCTCCTTTCTTAATTTTATAAGTACGAAACTTGTCGTATGATGGCTTTTCAGGTTTATCTATGTAATACATAATATCTCAATAAACATTAAACTGCTAACTCTTCTTCCTTCGCTTTCTCTTTCTTTTCAAGCTTAGGTTCATACATAAACCCTTCTTTCTCCTTACCTTTTTTATTTACTTTGGTTTCTTCTTTTTTCTGTCTTTTACAAATAATCACTGAATTCTCCGTAATACCATTCATACCCAAAGTATATTTTGCATCTACATATTTGGCTGTTTGATACCATTTTGGCTGTAAAAAGAATACCCAGCTGCAATTTTCACCGTTTTCTTTTAAATCAATTTTACTTTCAGCATTATGCTCATTATATCCCGAAACGGTATGATAGAATAACGCTCCAAAATCAATTCTCACGGGACCTTTAGATCGTAATGAGGTATATTTTGTATCACTTTCTTTTTTCTGAATCAATAAAGTAATCAGCAATAAATCTTTCATTTCAAAGTTTTCAATCTCGGGAAAAGGATTTTTTCTTTCCGGAATTTTCCATGTAACATATTCTTTAGGAGGAATCTGCATCATATAGTTAAAAACTGCGTAAACGCCTGTTGGAACAATAAATACTAAGAAATGAGAGCACATTAAAAATGTTAGCGCAATTCCGTTTAAGGCGGTATAAATAATGACAAATAATACGCTTGAATAAAGTGTTATTAAAAATGAAAACAATAATTCGATACCCACAACGCCTTTTAGGTTAAACTCGTTAAAGTACCATCGATACAAGTAAACATTAAGGATTCCAAATAGCAGTGACGCAATTTGATAAAATCGAAATTCGTCTGAAAGCTCTGTAAATAGTTTGTTGTAGCCTAAAAAACCAACCAGAGCATAAATCAATACAAATGAAAAAATATAGATGTAAAATTTTCTTTTATATTGTGCTGCAAATTCTTTTATTTTATCGCTGAATACCATAGTAAGTATAGCGCTTACTGCTATGATTACTACTAAAAATACAATAAGCCTAATATCAATAAGGGCTAATAAATGCTTTTTTACCATTACTAAATTCGTGTTGTATACCCTAACACAGGTTCTTTACTAAAATTAAACTCTTCTGTTTCTTTATTAATCAATAACACTGTTTTTACGTCGACTTCCATTGGAAAAAAATGCTCGCAAAAACAATCTATAAATATTTTTATATCGCCGTTTTTAAGATATTGCTGATAAGGTTTATTGGTAACAGGACCAATTTCTATCCTTAAGTTCATAGAATAATCCATGTAATCTTTTCCAGTAATAAAATCGACTCCCAATCTATTTTCTCCTAACCTGACCTGTTCTCCTTCTTCGCTATATTCTTTAGAACTTGTTGTTGTATAGGTTACTTTTTCTTCTATAATGCTTGATAAACATTGGCAAGCGAGCTCAATGTCTCCCACTATTTTGTATGCATAAGGCAGCAGCTGTATAAATTTTGAAACTAAAATTTCAGGGTAAATGTGTGATAATCCCCAAAAATCATAGAAAAAATCCAACGGTTTGCTTCCGTTCAGTTTATATAAAAAATTCCTTTCAACACTTTCTATTTTAGTACGATAATGAAAAATTTCGTTTTCAAAAGGAGTAAAAAAAACACGAGCTTCGGCTTCTTGCTTTTTCTGGTGTTTATGCTCCTTTATCATCTGTTTTACAGACTTATCAGAATTATTCTCTGTCAAACTATGTACAAAACCTTCTGGAAGCGCATCATACATACTATCGCGCGATAATCGTATATTTAGATATTCTTGTTTATCATAATTATCATCCTGAATTACTGCCTCCAAAATGTCACTTCTGTACGCACGCGAGAATTGTCCCTGATTAGAAACCGTAATTTCATCCTGCACAATTGCTTTGGACTCAAGAAGTTCATTAGCAATAACTTCAGCCCTAATGTCATACGAAATATTCTCAATTTCGAATGCAAGATCTTCAAGACTTTTTTTACTTCTTCTTTCCATCCTCGTTAATTCGTCCTGCGCCTATGTATCGTAACTGAAAATATTCATCATTGAAATTATATATTGCAAGACCTTTGTCTGTACAAGCCAGGATTCGGTCATTATGCAGGTACAGACCAACATCAGATATCGGATGATCTTTATCGTATCGAAAGAAAACAAGATCGCCTTCGGCAAGAAAACTTCGTCCAGTAAAAATTTGTATCGATTTAGACTTCCACATACCTGCTGGATCTTTTGGAAGCGTAACCTTGTAAACGTCACTGTATAAAGACTGCAGAAAATAAGAACAGTCAATTCCTTTTTTAGAAAAGCTTTTCTCTTTATATGGCGTATTAAGCCACGGATCTATGTAGGAGTATAATTTGTAGTTGGTAATTTTATTTGGCATTACAGCCAGAATAATGGAGTATTTTTCTTTTAGAGCAAGCATTTCGTCACTTAAATTCTCTGAATTATCATTGACGATGGTTTTATTTTTTAAACCTGTTTCATTCATTTGAGCCTGTTTTTTTAACAGCTCCAAAGAATAATCATATTTGAAGGGGATCTGCGAAATATATTTTTGAGCATGGCATTCCGTAAATAAATGCATCATAAAAATCATTATAACAAACTGCCTCATAAAAAATATTATTTAGTACTCTTTTTTTAGATAATTAAACTTTATTTCAAACCCAAAATGGATCTTTTTTAAATTTTTAAGCAACATAAAAAACAAACTTTTCAGCTTATTTTCACTTTTCAAACCTGAGAAAATTCTTCTTTTTGAACGTAACTCCTTTATAATGAATTTATTTACATTTTTGGATGTGATAGCTACAAACCTAACAAAATATTTTGTAAGAATACAAATAAAATTTGTAAAATTTATATTATAAAATATAGCTTTTTTAAAATAAATAAAATTACATTTGCTTCCAATTTTTGTTAAAATTATCTTACATAGTAAAATATCAAAATGAATCAAAAAAATATTGATGTTAGAGTTGTATTTTTTTTTGCACTTCTCTTATTAGCTGGAATCATTGCATTTATCATCCAATTTTTTAACCATGTCGATTGTGAAGATGCCAAGTTTTACATTTTTGCAGATCATTCACAATCAGAGGAATCGATAGAATTTTATGACAAAACTCCTAATGCAAAATCATGGATTTGGGACTTCGGGGACGGGTCAGAAAAAGATGTCAGAAAACACACTTTTCACATTTATAAAAATCCGGGAAAATACTATGTGACTTTAACAATAAATGGCAATTGTACCCATACAAAAGAAATCACTATAAAAGACAAATTTGCTGCTGATAAAATAGGCACGCCAAAAATTATTGCACCCAAAACCATTACAGTTGGACAGCCCGCGTATTTTAAATCAATTTCTGATGATGCGCGAACTTGGGAATGGGCGTTTGGTGAAAATAAAGGCATTGATGAAACCTCCTCTAATCCTGTTTACAGCTTTATAACACCAGGTGAAAAAACAATTACTTTAGTTATAAACGGAGATTTTAGCCGTGTGGCAAAAAAGATTATTTATGTGCATCCAAGAGTAATTAAAAAGACTAATCCACTGGATGTAAGCTCATATGAATTTGAAAAAAAAGCAGAGGCTTTTGCATTGCCTCGAGGATCTGTAAAAAAAGATCCGTTGGAAGAAATGCTGCAATATGTTCCAGTTGCGCCAAAAACCAAAACAGTAAAAGACACTACTGCTGTACCAAAAAAAGCGCCTAAAATGTCTGAAGATCAGTTTGAAATTTTATTCAAAAAAGTAGCAGAAGGCAGTAAAACAAAAGATGATTTTGCAGAATTCCTGTGTGATGATTTAGATGTTCCTGTGGTAAAAAATGATAACGATCTTTTGACTTTTTCTCAATTATGCGCTTCTGTAAAAGGGAAAAAGATAAAGATTGAATCAATACGTTTAAACAAAGACAAACAAACTAACTGCATTAAAGGATTAAATATCAGCTATAAAGTAAAAAAATACCTGATATGGTCTAAAGATTAAATTTTGATATGGAAGAAGAAAAAAACGTTTTCAGTGCAGAATTATTAAGTGCACTAGAAATTGCCAAGAAAATTGCTAAAACCAATTCAAATAAATACTATTCAGCATCCCATTTATTAAAAGCCATTTTAAACAGAGATTTATCACTTTTGAAACGGCTCGAAGCTATGGGCAAAGATGTCTATTATCTTGATGAATGGGCAGAAGTTCGAATCGAAGAAGAACCTAAAACCACTCATGTTCTCGATGCTGAACCAAGCGATTTGATCGACGATATTATAAAAGAAGCAGAATCGGTACGAATTGCTTTGAATGAAGATGAAATTAGCCTCTATGCCATTATAACCGCTTTAAGTTCTCCCGGTGTAGGTTTCAACTTCGATCAGATGAAATCCTACCCCATCTCTAGAAATGAATTGCTAGAAGATCAAATTGTTATTCCACAAACGGAAAACGGTATAAAACAAGAAGTAAAAAAAGGCTTTTTGAGCAAATATTGCGTTCATAAAAACCTAGAAAAAAATAAAAAAAGAGTATCCGCAATTGGGCGTGAAGCCGAATTGAATGCCATAAAAGAAATACTCTGCCGATTTTCTAAACCCAATGTTTTGCTTATTGGCGATCGCGGCATTGGAAAATCAATTTTAATTGATACTCTTATTCAAGATGTAACTGCCAATCAAGTTCCAGATATTTTAAACAAGGTACAGCTGTTTGAACTTGATCTTTCCTCACTTATTGCTGGAGCTTCATACAAAGGCGAAATAGAAGATCGATTAAAAAACTGTATTCAGGAACTTAAACAATATCCGAGAGCTATACTAATTATTGAAGAAATTCATATTTTACTTGATAAAAATGGAGGAGATTCAGGCGTTTCAAATGTTCTTAAAGGCGAGCTAGCAAAAGGGCTAAATATTATTGCCACCTCTACAATTGACGAATATTCTAAAAGAATTGAAAAAGAGCAAGGACTTGCTGGAATGTTTGAAATTGTAAAACTGGAAGAAGCTGATGATGAAACTCTGTTTCGTATGATTCGCGAATCTATCAAAACCTATCAAGAACATCATAAAATACAAATAGATGATGAAACGATTTCAGAATCTATTCGATTATCTAAACGGTATTTAAAGGAAAAAAGTCTTCCTGAATCAGCCATTAATTTGATTGACCATACGATGTCTGTTCTAAAAACTTCGGGAGAATCTTTTCTTAATGAGAAGCAGTCTATTACCAATAAGTTAAATCTATTAAAAGAGAACAAAGACAATTTATCAGAAAATCAATTACTAAAAGAGTATAATTGGTTTCTAAATGATTTAACAAACAAAACAGCGTTTTTGATAGATGTTGATGAGCAAAATGAAAAACTAAATTTTGAAACATCAGAATCGATTCTAAGTTATATTGAAAACCTTATTAGCACACTTGAAGAAAAAGCGCTTGACAAACGCTCCCATATTGAGGCTTTTGATTTGTCTTTGATAATCGCTAAAAAAACGGGTATTCCTGCGGGAAAACTTAAAGAAGAAGAGAAACAGAAACTTAATAACATTGAGGAAGTTTTAGGCCGAAGAGTAATTGGACAGGATCATTGTATTGAGACTGTTGCCGGTTCTATTTTAGAATCACGATCGGGTTTAAGCAAAGCAGGACAGCCAATTGCTTCTTTCTTTTTCCTAGGCCCAACAGGAACAGGAAAAACCGAATTGGCTAAAAGTTTGGCTGAATTTCTTTTTCAGGATGAAAATGCTATTATTCGTTTTGATATGTCTGAATTTAAAGAAGAACATTCGGCTGCATTGTTATACGGTGCGCCTCCAGGATATGTTGGTTATGAAGAAGGCGGATTACTAGTAAACAAGATTAGACAAAAACCGTATTCTATTGTTTTGTTTGATGAAATTGAAAAGGCACATCCTTCCGTTTTTGACGTATTTCTTCAGATTATGGATGAAGGAAAACTGCACGATCGTTTAGGAAAAGAAGGTGATTTCTCCAATGCCATCATTCTATTTACGTCGAATATTGGTGCAGATCATATCGTTAATACATTTAATAATGGTGAAATTCCAGCATCTAGTTCGTTAATGGAAATTATGGCAAATTATTTCAGGCCTGAATTTTTAGGACGTTTGACTGAGATTGTACCTTTTGCTCCAATCAATAAAGAAAATGCTCTAAAAATATTTGAGATCCATCTAAAAAAGGAATTCATTGATTTATTAAAGAATAGTAAAATGACAGTAGAAATTCCTTTAGAAACTAAACTATATCTAGCCGAAAATGGTTACAATGCAAAATATGGCGCAAGACCTATCAAAAACATCATTAGAACACATTTAAGAAGACCGCTGGCTAAAAAGATAATTTCTGGGGAAGTTAAAGACAACGACAGCATCTCAGTAATTATTGAAAACAACGAAGTGAAATGGATTATAGCAGAATCTGTTTCGGTTGAGAATTAATTTAACCTATAAAAAAACGCTAAGAACTAAATCTTAGCGTTTTTTATTTATTATTCTAAAACCAAACCTATTTGGCCATCATCATCTAATTCTGTTTCCACTGCATCATCTTCCAGAATTTCAGGTCTTTCTGGAATTTCTTCGACAGGTTCTTCATAAGGTAGTGGTTCTAATAAATTTACTTGTCTTAATTTATCAGTCGTCAATTGGTTTCCTAAAGCTTTAAAACCTTTTACAGCTATAAAGTCTTCAACATCAATATGAAGATCATCTTTTTGAACTCCTTTTACTTTTGCAAAAACCAATTGCGCTACAGGACGATAATCTGTCGAAACGATTTCCAATTGCGAATTCGGATGGTCGGTAATAAAGCTTTCTTCTTTTCCTTCATTTTCAACCAAGAAACGTTTTAAGAAATAACGCTCTTTTTCTCCATCATAGTAAATCGCAGAAATCGGTTTTTTAGGTTTCCATTTCTCCAGAACAATCATATCTTCATCAAAATGAGTAGATAATTCCGGAATAAGCACTTTTAATTTACCAGACTGATTAATTACTAAGATTTTATCTGTCGGTTTAAATTCTCCTAACAATTCTCCTCTTGCGTCAACATTTAAACGTTTTACGGTATCATCAAACCAAACTTTTCTTGGCAGCAAAGTCGAAATTCCTTTTTCTTTTAATTCGATTTTCTTAATCGGATATTTGGTCACTAAGTTTCCTTTAGAACCTCGTCCTTTAATTGCCAGTTTAGCAAAATCAATATCAAATTTCAATTTCTTGATCGTTCCAACTTGACGCAATAAAATAGTTACAACCTCAGCTTCTCCATTTGGATTATGCGAGAAATAAACAACCTGAGAACCGTTTGTTCCATTTGTTAAATCGTACGCTTTATCACGGGTTACTCCAGTAACATTAAAACGTTTGATATAAGACGGTCCTGATTTACCATCGCGGTACATCATATTGTAAATGGTACGTTTATCGTTTTTATCAAAAACGGCAGCGTGTATAATATCTTTCCCTATAAAAGTTTTGGCATCGACTTTTGTGATCATCAATGTTCCATCTCGCAAAAACACGATAACATCATCAATATCGGAACAATCGCCTACATATTCGTCTTTCTTTAAACTTGTTCCTACGAAACCTTCTTCACGGTTTACATATAGTTTTGTATTTCTTAAAACAACTTTGGTTGCCTCAACGTTATCAAACACACGAAGTTCAGTCTGACGCTCGCGTCCTTTTCCGTATTTCTCTTTTAATTTGGTAAAGTAAGCAATAGCAAAATCTGTAAGATGTTCTAAATTGTATTCTACCTCTTTCATTTCTTCTTCTAACCTTGAAATCAATTCATCGGCTTTATCAGAGTCGAAACGCGTAATACGAATCATCGGGATCTGAGTCAAACGCTGTAAATCATCGTCATTGATTTCTCTAACAAATGATTTCTTGAAAGGCTCAAAACGATCATATAAATATTTGTAAAGTGATTCTCTGTCTCCGTATAATTTGAAGTCAATATACATTTCTTCACGGATGAAGATTTTTTCTAAAGTAGAGAAATGCCACTTATTTTTTAATTCTTCAAGCTGAATTTCAAGCTCTTGCTTAAGCAAATCAACTGTTCTTTCTGTTGAAATTTTCAACATTTGTGAAACTCCGATAAACAACGGCTTATTGTCTTCAATAACGCATCCTAAAGGTGCTACAGAAGTTTCGCAGGCTGTAAAGGCAAACAATGCGTCAATTGTCTTATCTGGCGAAACACCTGGGAAAAGGTGAATTAAAATCTCAACATCGGCCGCAGTATTGTCTTCAATTTTCTTGATTTTGATTTTGCCTTTTTCATTGGCTTTCAAAATACTGTCAATTAAACTCGATGTATTGGTAGAAAACGGAATCTGCGTAATCACCAAGGTATTTTTGTCTAACTGCGAAATTTTAGCACGCACACGCACACGTCCGCCACGCATTCCGTCGTTATAATTCGAAACATCAGCAATACCCTGCGTCATAAAATCAGGATAAAGCGTAAACGGCTTCCCTTTTAAGATTTTAATCGAAGCATCAATTAATTCATTGAAGTTATGAGGCAAAACTTTCGTTGATAAACCAACCGCAATACCTTCCGCCCCTTGCGCTAAAAGCAATGGAAATTTTACTGGAAGATTAATTGGTTCAGCTTTTCTACCGTCATACGACAGTCCCCATTCTGTGATTTTTGGAGAATACAAAACCTCCAAAGCAAATTTAGATAAACGTGCCTCAATATAACGGGGCGCTGCCGCACCGTCACCTGTTAAAATATTTCCCCAGTTTCCTTGGCAGTCAATCAATAAATCTTTTTGACCAATTTGCACCATTGCATCACCAATACTCGCATCTCCGTGTGGGTGATACTGCATGGTGTGACCAACAACATTGGCAACTTTGTTATAACGACCATCATCCAGCTCTTTTAAAGAGTGCATAATACGACGCTGAACAGGTTTGAATCCGTCCTCGATAGCAGGAACTGCACGTTCTAAAATTACATACGAAGCATAATCTAAGAACCAATCTTTGTACATTCCTGTTACTTTCGTAATAACATCTTCACCCTCTTCTTCCTGATTTTCGTAAAAATGCTGTCCTTCAAAATGCTTCGCATCTACGTCGATAATCTCATCGTCATCTCCATCCTGACTGTCATCCATCAGGTTTTCATCTTGATTATTCTCGTCGTCGTTTGGAATTATGTTATCGTCTTCTTCGTCTTTCATATATTTTGTTCAGTATAACTACTAAAAAATTCTTCTTCTTTAATTTTAAGCCTCCTCAAGCTCATCAATCTCCACCTTCAAATTCTTGATAATAAACTCTTGTCTGTCTGGCGTGTTTTTCCCCATGTAGAAAGATAACAATTGCTCAATCGAAGTATGTTTATCCATCATAACCGGATCAAGGCGAATTGTGTCTCCAATAAAGTTCTTGAACTCATCTGGCGAAATCTCTCCCAAACCTTTGAATCGAGTGATTTCTGGTTTTGGTTTTAGTTTCTCAATCGCGTCTTTTCTTTCTTCTTCAGAATAACAATAAATCGTTTCTTTTTTGTTTCGAACCCTGAAAAGAGGTGTCTGTAAAATATACAAATGCCCTTCTTTTATTAACTCAGGGAAAAACTGTAAAAAGAAAGTAATCAAAAGCAAACGAATGTGCATTCCGTCGACATCGGCATCGGTTGCGATTACGATATTGTTATAACGTAGTTTTTCTAGTCCGTCTTCGATATCAAGTGCAGCTTGCAATAAATTGAATTCTTCATTTTCATACACAATCTTTTTAGACATTCCGTATGAATTCAGAGGTTTACCACGTAAACTGAAAACCGCTTGTGTGTTTACGTCACGCGACTTTGTAATCGATCCAGAAGCCGAATCTCCCTCGGTAATAAAAAGCGTGCTTTCTAAGTTTCTAGGATTTTTAGTGTCAGGAAGATGCGCACGGCAATCTCTTAATTTTTTATTATGAAGATTGGCTTTTTTAGCACGATCTGTCGCCAGTTTTCTAATTCCTGACAATTCTTTTCTTTCGCGTTCTGCCTGAAGAATTTTACGCAATAAAGCTTCAGCTGTCGGCGGATTTTTATGTAGATAATTATCTAGTTTCGTTTTGATAAAATCATTAACGAAAGTACGAACAGAAACTGCTGGTGTTCCGTCGTCAGAACCCATATCGGTAGAACCTAATTTTGTTTTGGTCTGAGACTCAAAAACTGGTTCCATCACCTTAATACTAATCGCACTTACAATCGATTTTCGAACGTCAGACGCATCAAAATTCTTATTATAAAATTCACGTATTGTTTTTACAACAGCTTCACGGTAAGCCGCTAAGTGCGTTCCTCCTTGTGTTGTATTCTGACCGTTTACGAAAGAGTGATATTCTTCACTGTATTGAGTTTTACTATGTGTCAATGCCACCTCAATATCATGGTCTTTCAAATGAATAATTGGGTATTCTAAATCTTCTTCGCTGATAGTTTCTTCTAACAAATCACGAAGTCCGTTTTCTGAATAGTATTTTTCTCCATTAAAAATAATCGTCAAACCATTGTTTAGATAACAATAATTTTTGACCATTTTGATAACATATTCTAAACGGAATTTATAGTTTTTGAAAATCGTTTCGTCTGGCGTAAAAGTTACTTTTGTTCCTTTACGTTTTGTAGTATCGATTATATCTTCTTCTAAAACTAAATTTCCAGCAGAAAACTCTGCTCCTTTTTGTTTATCATCACGTACCGATTCTACACGAAAAAAAGTAGAAAGCGCATTAACCGCTTTTGTTCCGACACCATTTAAACCAACTGATTTCTGGAAAGCTTTAGAATCGTATTTACCTCCCGTGTTCATCTTCGACACTACATCGACCACTTTCCCTAACGGAATACCACGTCCGTAATCACGAACAGTAACCGTTTTTTCTTTGATACTTACCTCAATAGTTTTTCCTGAGCCCATTACGAACTCATCGATACAGTTATCTAAAACCTCTTTTAGAAGAATGTAAATACCATCATCTGGAGAAGAACCGTCTCCAAGCTTTCCGATATACATTCCAGGACGCATACGGATATGTTCTTTCCAATCAAGCGAACGAATATTATCTTCGGTATATTGATTTTGCTCTAGCATATATGATTTTAGGATTTTTTGCTAATGTACCATTTCTTAACAAAAAATGAAAGCGTATTTTCTTTTTGTTATGAATAATAACAGTTTAAAATCTATTTAAGCTGATTTTAAAATAAAACGAGTATCGAAGTTATAAAAAAATGCATTTTCAGCAAAAAAACACTACTTTATTCCAAGAACTTCTTTTGCCAAAGCAATCATTTCGGGCGTTCCCGTATTTTTGTTCTTTTCATCAGACAGTTTCACAACACCTTGCCAATGCAAATTATCGGGCTTTGTATCTGTTAATTTAATCACCATATTCATTGGAGGAAGCCCCACATCGTTGGTAAAATTGGTTCCAATTCCAAATGACATTTTTATTTTGTCCTGACAGAAATCGACAATCTTTTTTACTTTATCGTAATTGAGCGAATCTGAAAAAACAATGGCTTTTGATTTTGGATCTATTCCCATTTTAATGTAATGGGAAATCACTTTTTGGGCAAACTCAATTGGATCACCACTGTCATGTCGAACGCCATCAAAAAGTTTGGAATATTTTTTATCAAACTGATTGAAAAATATTTCTGTAGTATAAGTATCTGTTAAAGCGATTCCGAGATCTCCGCTATAAACTTGTGTCCAATGTTCTAGACTGATGGAATTTGCCATTTTAAAGCCATATTGCGCCGCATGAAACATAAACCATTCATGAGCATGCGTGCCTAAAGGTCTTCGATTATTTACCATTGCAAAATGCACATTGCTTGTACCAATGAAGCTTTGTCCGCCATAAGTACGCAAAGTTTCATTTACAAGATTTTGGACATCATAAGAGTGACGTCGCCTTGTTCCAAACTCCAAAATAGAAACACCAAGTTTATTGTAATTCTCTATTTTTTCTTTCGTAAGACTTTTTACAGCTTCATCATTTAAACGAATTAAATGATTTGCTTTGTAAAAAAGTTCCGAAATCAAAGCCATTAAAGGCACTTCCCATAAAATGGTTCTATACCAAAATCCTTCAACAGTTACTGTTATTTCCGAACCTTCTTGACTAATCTGAACTTCAGACGGATCAAAACTATATCCTTGCAGAAAATCTAAATAAGTGGGATCGAGATATGGGCAATAATGAGCGAGATAATTCTTTTCTTCCTTTGTTAAACGTAAATCTGCCATTGCATCAACAGAATTTCGAAGTAAATCTGCAAAACCTTCTGGAAAAATATGTTTCCCGCGGTTTATAAATCCATAACGAACCTTTGCTTTTGGAAAAAGTTTAATTACAGCATGCTGCATTGTAAATTTGTAGAAATCATTATCTAAGATTGATTTCAGAAAAGTCGCTTCCATAGTGTTCAAATTCGGATCATTCCTTGCTAAGATACGGCAATTTCAGAAAAGATGAAAATTGAATAATCCTTAAATAAATTATTTCGAAACTACTTTAAAAGAGACCACACTATTACCATCCACAAAAACAGTAATATAATCTCCAATATTGTTATCGATGCCCATTTGGAATTCTAATCCCCCTCGTTTTTCTTTTGGATTCTGAACTTTAACAGCTTTATTGTATTTATTCAAATAAAAAACCTGATTCGATTTTGAGAGATTTTTGATTTCAACTGTAATTTTATCACCATTTCGAGCTTCAATTATTCCAGAATCAGGCGATTTAATTTTATAATCTTTTTCGATTGTAGTATTGTAAATTAAAGGGCCATTCAGAAAATCTTCTTTACTTAATCTGTTTCCCAAATAAGAACCTGAATCTGGAAAATGCTTCGCAAAGAAATAATCGGGATCTGTATCAAAATAAGCAGGATTAAAATCGTTGACCATTCTTCCTTTACTGCTGTCATAATAGCCTTGCCCCCATGTCACATCCAAAAGACGCCATTTTTTATCAATCAAAACCATATTCCAAGCATGATTGGATGAAGTAGTTTTCCTGCCGATATCTCTTACTGAAATCTTAGAATCACCACGAATGATTTCGCATTTAATTCCCATCAAAGATGCCAAATGCTGATACAAAGCCGTAAAACCTTCGCAGACCGCTTTTTTAGATTTAAAAGCTTTCTGAATCAAATTATCATTCAGCTGTTTTATTTTTCGCTGTTTTTCAGCTTCAGAAGAATAGCTGAAACCTTGCGTTCTCGGCGGATTCAAATACGCATTATAATCGTATCTTATATTGAAGGCAATCCAGCTGTAAATAGCACGCGCACGATCATAATCCGAATCAAAATCCTTTTCGATTCTGTCGGCTAATTTTTCGGTGCTATCGAAGCTTTTTGGATATTTTGCAACTATTTTATCGACTTCACTGATCTTTTGAGCAAAAGTGAAATTGATGAAAATACTATTTAATAAAAGGAAAATAAGAGCAATCTTTTTTTGTGGCATTTAAAAATTTGATTTAATAATATCTTTCAGTTCTTGATCTAATTCAGGATTAGAGATTTTATTTTCTTGTAAATCAAAATTCGAGCCAAATGCTGGTAATGAGAAACTTCCTTTAATTTCTGCACCATAACGCGGGAAAAGATTCTGCGCAATTCCTAAAACAGATGCGCCTCCTCTACCGCCTGGAGAAGTTGCCAATAATAACATTGGTTTATGTTGGAAAACGTCTTTTTCGATTCTAGAACTCCAATCGAAAACATTTTTGAAAGCAACAGAATAATTTCCGTTATTTTCTGCCATTGAAACCACTAGAATATCAGCTTCTTTAAGTTTATTCAAGAATGCTTGCGCCACTTCATGCTGACCAATTTCTTTTTCTAGATCTACGCTAAAAACCGGCATTGCAAAATCGTTCAAATCTAAAACTTCGACATCTACATTTTCAAACAAGCTTGATGCATAAGTTGCAAAACGTTTGTTGATTGATTGCTTACTGTTGCTTCCTCCAAAGGCTACTATTTTCATATTTGTGGTATTTTTTTAAAACCATATAAGTAATATAAGAAAATTTAAGTTTGACATCTTTAATTTAAAGACATAGCTTTTTAAATGAACTTATATCACTTATATGGTTTAATATTAATTTTCTATTTCAAAAATCTCCTTTTGTATTTCTACAGAATAATCATTTGGTGAAATACTTCCGCCAAAAGCTTTTGCATAGACTTTAGTAAATTCTGCTCCAAAATATAAAATAATGGCCGAATAATACACCCAAACCAAAATTATAATTACAGAACCTGCTGCGCCATAAACGCTTGCAACAGTTGAATTTCCCAAGTACAATCCAATTGCAAATTTACCTATCATAAATAAAATTGCTGTGCAGGAAGCTCCAATAAAAGCATCTTTCCATTTGATAACTCCGTCTGGTAAAGTTCGGAATATAATAGCAAAAAGCAATGTAATACTAGCAAAAACAATCACCAAATTAACCACATAAAAAAAGTAAACTGTTGTGTCCGGAAAATAGAGTTTTAAACGTGCATTTAAAACGTCGAGTGTAGCATTGACTATTAGACTAACCAGCATCAAAAATCCAACTGAAACTATCATAGAAAATGACATCAATCTGTTTTGAATAAATTTTTTCAATCCTTTATTTGGTTTTGCACGAAGTCCCCAAATATAATTGATTGAACTCTGAATTTCGGCAAAAACTCCTGATGCCCCAATCAGCAACATGACAACCCCAAAAACGGTTACAAAAACATTACTGTCTGATAATTGAACATTTTTGATTGCCTCCTGAATCTGTACCGCAGCATTATTCCCGACCAATCGATTTATCTGACCGTATAACTGCCCCGTGACTGCCTCTTCCCCAAAAAAGAAGCCACAAATGGTAATTATAATAATCAACAAAGGAGGCAAAGCAAAAATAGTATAATAAGATAACGCTGCACTGAGCTTGATAGCATTGTCATCATTGAATTCTAAAAATGTTGTTTTTAATAAATACCAAGTTTTTGAAAAGATGTTATGATTTTTCATTTGCTTATTTTTTGATATTCACTCAAATTTAAGCATTAATGAAAATTTTTAACTTCTTGGATTTTGTTAGAATTTTATATTTTTTCCATATATGATATTTAATTCCTAGCGGAATAATTGTGCTGGGAACGCATTATAATTTTACCAATATTTAATTCCTAACGGAATATTTTTCTCAGGGCTGAATTCTCGATTTACCGATATGCTATTCCTAACGGAATATCTTCCCAGAGTTCAATTCTTGATTTACCGATATGTAATTCCTAACGGAATACTACTTTTTAGATCCATGATTTGAATGAACAATATTAAATCCTTAACAAAAAATCTCGTAGAGATTTAATATTGGTAACTCAAAAAAACGACACTTTAACTGTCCCGTAGGGACTTAACATCAAAAAATCATTTATAATGACAAAAAATCCCTTTATCATAAACCGTCCATAAACTTGCTTTTTGGTTAGCCGCCTTTAAAGCATTGTTTGCCCAAGTATTGCAAGTATAGAAAAGACTATAGCTCCCTCTTGCTTCATAGAAAGCATCTTTTTTTCCATAACTGTGACCTTCAATCCATTGTGGATGAATTGGATCACTAAAACTATTTGAAATATAATTGACTAAGTTTTGATAATTTTCTTTTGAAACTAAAATTCGTTTGCAGTCTTCACCTTCTCTTAATTGCTTAAAAAACGTCGCATGTACAGCGGAAGAACTGATTCCGAATGCAGCTTTGAAAGCTGTACTTGCTTTTAAATCTGACCATTCTGGCGTTTCCAAATAAAAGCCTTTATCTCCCCAGCCAAAAGCGATATAATTCATTAAAGAATCTTTTGATTGTGTCTGGCTAAATTGAATTTCGCTTCGCCAATCTTTAATTTCATTTTTTATCGGAACCACAATATCAGTATGAACTCCATTTGATAGAATATAAATAGGAATTGCATTTTGTTCTTCGACCTGAGCGACATCTGAATTTACCGTAATTTTAGAAATGATTAAAACAGAAGAAATGTACAAAGCAAGAAAACTGAAAATTCCGAAAAGCATCCAGCCTAGAATTTTGAATGATTTTTTTAGCATTTTGATTGATTGATTTTAGATTAGTAATTGGTTAATTTTTCTGTAACCAATTTTTGAGCCAAAAATTTTCAGTTGCTAAAATGGGACGCGGATTTTACTGATTCGCTTTCGCGAAAGCGCAGATTTAAACAGATTTTTTTTTATTTCTATCCTCGTTCTTTTTCTTCCTGAGCGAAGTCGAAGGACACATTAGAAATTCCCTAAAGTATTTCCAATCTTTGTGCGGGCTTGGACTTCGCTCAGCCTGACAAAAGAGAACTTTAATTTTAAGTATAAAAAAACTGCTGAATCCCTCCAGCAGTTTTACTCTATTATCTTTCTTCTTTACTCTTTTATCTCAAGAAAAAAAGACTAAACGTTAAAACGGAAATGCATTACATCACCATCTTTCACGATATATTCTTTTCCTTCAACTCTGAATTTTCCAGCTTCTTTTGCTTTTGCTTCAGAACCGTATTGAACGTAATCATCGTATGAAATCACCTCAGCACGGATAAATCCTTTTTCAAAATCTGTGTGGATAACTCCAGCTGCTTGTGGCGCTGTAGCTCCGATATTGATTGTCCAAGCACGAACTTCTTTTACACCAGCTGTAAAATACGTTTGCTGTTTTAATAATTTGTAAGCTGCACGAATTAAAACTGATGCTCCTGGCTCTTCTAATCCCATATCTTCAAGAAAAACCTGACGCTCTTCGTAGCTTTCTAATTCTGTGATATCAGCTTCTGCTCCTACTGAAAGCACAATAACTTCAGCTTCTTCATCTTTTACTAATTCACGAACTTGATCCACATATTTGTTTCCGTTTACTGCAGAACTTTCGTCAACGTTACAAACGTATAAAACTGGTTTTGCAGTGATTAATTGGAAACTTTCCATAAGAACTTCTTCGTCATTATTTTGAGGAACAATTGTTCTTGCAGATTTTGCTTGCAATAATGCTTCTCTAATTCTGTTCAATAAAGCTTCTTCTGTTTGAGCCTCTTTATTTCCTGTTTTTGCAGCACGTTTTACTTTCTCTAAACGTTTTTCGATTGTTTCTAAATCTTTTAACTGCAATTCGATATCGATAGTTTCTTTATCACGAATTGGGTTTACGTTTCCGTCAACGTGCACAATATTATCATTATCAAAACAACGTAAAACGTGAATGATAGCATTACACTCTCTAATGTTTCCTAAAAACTGGTTTCCAAGACCTTCACCTTTACTTGCTCCTTTTACCAAACCTGCAATATCAACGATATCTACAGTTGCCATTTGAACGCGCTCTGGTTTTACCAATTCTTCCAATTTATTGATTCTTGGATCTGGAACGTTTACAACACCAATATTTGGCTCGATTGTACAAAACGGAAAGTTCGCACTCTGCGCTTTTGCATTAGATAAACAATTAAATAATGTTGATTTTCCAACATTTGGTAATCCTACAATTCCTGCTTTCATCTGTTTGTTTCTATTTATTTTATGCGAGCCTTCAAATTCAGCCCTTAACATTAAACCCTGTGATTTAATGCCTTATGATTTACCTGTTTTTATTATTTTCTGCCAAAATGCTATTTTTTGGCTTTAAAATTTTGCAAATATAAGATTTAATAGCTCTTGCACGAAGTAAAAATGGCCAATAATATAATTTTAGATATACGTAATGAAATTTTTAAACATTTTATTAAATTTTTGTTAAAAAACATTACTTTTATAAAACTGATTAACAAAAAACAAACCAATAAACCAACAACTATGAAAAAGATTGCATTATTACTATTTCTGCTGAATTCAGCATTTCTTTTTGCACAAAAAGAGGTCTCGGGTCTTGTAAAAGATAAAACTGGAAACCCACTTCCAGGTGTTAATATTGTCGAAAAAGGAACTTCTAATGGTGTTTCTACCGATTTTGAGGGAAGCTTCAGAATAAAAGTTAAAGAAGGCGCAACTTTGGTTTTCAGTTATGTAGGATTTACAACAGTTGAAAAAACAGCTTCTGGAGATAAAATAAATGTTACATTAAGTGAAAATGATGGTCAGGTTTTAAATGACGTTGTTGTGGTTGGTTCCAGAAATGCTAAGAGAACCGTTGTAAATTCGGCAGTTCCTATTGATGTAATCAATGTAAAAGATGTTACGACGCAAAGCGGAAAAATCGAAATTAATCAGCTATTGCAATACGTCGCTCCCTCATTTAATGCCAATAAACAATCGGGATCTGATGGTGCCGACCACGTTGACCCTGCTTCTTTGAGAGGTATGGGACCAGATCAGACCTTGGTTTTGATTAACGGAAAAAGAAGGCATCAATCTTCTCTAATCAATTTATTTGGAACGCGCGGGCGCGGTAATACAGGAACAGATTTGAATGCGATTCCTGCCGCATCTATTAAAAGAATTGAAATTCTGCGCGACGGTGCCTCTGCTCAATATGGTTCTGATGCCATTGCCGGAGTTATTAATATTGTGACAAATGACAACGTTGACGAATTAACAGGCTCTGTTACGTATGGTGTTTTTAACACACATGCCAAAGGCGAATTCTTGCCAGGGACTCCAAATACAAAAGGATTTAGATTGGATCAGAATGGAAACGGAAACTCTTATGGAAAAGATCAGGATTTCGATGGAGGTTCAGTAAGAGTAGCAGCAAACTACGGAACAGGAATTGGCTCTAAAGGCGGTTATGTAAATGTTACGGGAGAATTTTTAAGCAAAAACAAAACGCTAAGACCTGCTTACGATTTTAGAAAAGGTTTTGGAGATGCTGAAATGACAGGCGTTAACTTGTTCGCCAATTTAGCAATTCCTATTTCTGAAAAAACTGAATTTTACGCTTTTGGCGGAAGCAATTTTAGAGATACAGATGCTTATGCTTTTACCAGAAATGATGGCGAAAGAGTTGTAGAATCTGTTTATCCAGGTGGATACACGCCAAGAATTACTTCTAAAATTAATGATAATTCTATCGCAGCAGGAATTAGAACTGAATCTTCTGGCGGATGGAAATTTGATTTGAGCAATACTTTTGGTAAAAACAAATTCCAATACGATATTAAAGGAACTATAAATGCTTCTCTTGAAGAAAAATCTCCTCATGAATTTGATGCTGGAGGACACAGTTTACTTCAAAACACCACAAATTTTGATATTTCTAAAAATTATGGAGATGTTTTAAAAGGTTTAAATATTGCTTTTGGAGCTGAATTTAGAGTGGAGCAATTTGAAATTTTTGCTGGCGAAGAAGGTTCATACGCAACTTATGATACAAACGGAAAACCTATTACCGATCCGACAACGCAAAGCGCACCAATTGACCCTGTAACTGGAGAACCAAGACCTGGAGGTTCGCAAGGTTTCCCTGGATACAGCCCTGCCAACGAAGTAAATAAAGACAGAACTAACTTCTCTCTTTATACTGATGCCGAATTGGATGTTACTGAAGCTTGGATGTTAAGCGGAGCTTTACGTTTTGAAAATTACAGTGATTTTGGAAGTACACTAAACGGAAAATTAGCCTCAAGGCTTAAACTTACAGATCATATCAACGCTAGAGGATCGATAAGCACAGGTTTCCGTGCGCCATCTTTAGCTCAAATTTATTATAATTTACGTTTTACCAACTTTAATGCCAGCGGGGCAACAGAAGTATTATTGGCACCAAACGATAGCCCAGTAACAAGAGCGTTCGGAATTCAGAAATTGAATGAAGAAAAAGCAGTAAATGCTTCTTTAGGTTTTACGGCATCTTTTGGCGATTTTACAGCTACAGTTGACGGCTATTATATTCAGGTAAAAGACCGTATTGTTTTGACTGGATATTTTGATGCCAGTTCTTTAAATCTTGGTGTTTCCGAAGCTCAATTTTTCGTAAATGGAGTTGACACAAGCACACATGGTTTGGATTTGGTTTTCTCTTGGAAGAAAAACTTTGATTTCGGCCAATTTGGTGCCACTTTAGTAGGAAACATCAACGACATGAAAATTGACAAGGTTAAAAATGGCACTCTTGACGAAGCTATTTTCTTCGGAAAACGCGAAAAAGCATTTTTACTGGCTTCTGCTCCAGACAATAAATTTGGTTTAAACCTTACTTATGCAAAAAACAAATTTGATGCAGGATTAGCTTTTACTCGTTTCAGCAAAGTAGTTTTGGTTGATTATGCTGATGAAGACGATGTTTACAACCCAAGATTGATTACTGATTTAACTGTTGGATATCAATTTACAAAAAGCTTAAAACTGACTTTAGGAAGCAACAACTTATTTAATGTATACCCAACTAAACAGGACGAACAAGGAAATACAGAAGCTGGAGGTTATTGGGATGCTGTACAAATGGGTTTCAGCGGAGCTTATTACTATGCAAGACTTGGATTTAATTTTTAAAAAAAGGCTTCGAATTTGCTTAGCCTGACATAAAACAAAAAAAATCCTGAACATAATGTTCAGGATTTTTCATTTCTATTTATAATTACAATTTAAACTCTAAAGATGCGATGATTGCTTTTTCTTCATCGGTAGCTGTAAATCCTGAAATGTCCCAATAATTGGTCAGGATTTTGTTTTTCTTATTAAAAAGCGATTTTTCTTTAAAGACGTCACTTTCATTATAAGTAAAATTCTGTTTATTAAAACCTGTTGTAACAAAACTATTTCTTACTTGAATATTTTTAGTTTTATCCTTCAAAACAAGATTATAGCCAATTTCTTCATTGGAGCTCAATAAGTAGTAATCAGTTCCATCCCATCTATAATTTACTTTAACAAATGATTTTGTCATGTTTTTATCACCTTCTTTTGTCTTCTCTTCCACTTTATCAAGAGTTGCAGGCGTAACAGAAATAGTAAATTCCACAATAATCTTTTTTAAAGGATCATAAATGATTTCAAAATTATCAATTGCTTCTTTAGCTTTATCCAGCGGAACAACTGACATTACGTAGTAATCTTTATTTTTAGAATGTCCTTTAGTTGTAAAATCATATTCCTTTTTGGCTTTTGAATCCAATAAAGGTTTTAAGTATTTAAAATTCGAATAATTCTCCATTATATCATTCAAATTATACCCTTTCAAATCAGCACTTACATCTGCTTCTAATAATCCGTAAGAACGATTTTGCTCCACCAGTAAAGTGGTTTCATTATTATTTTTATCAAATTGAAAATTCACCAAACCATCATTATAATACGTGTACTGATTGTCGAGCATAAAAAACTCTCTCACATATACTTTCTGTCTATGGGAAATGCTAATTTTCTTTGTAGAATTGTTAACCAATTTCTGAAGTGTTTTTTCTGGAGATTCCTTAGACAAAACTACTTCATCTAATTTATTGTTTTTGCTCTTTAAATAAACAACAAATTTTTGCTCTCCGTTCAAAGAAGTCCAGCGTACGGTCAAATCTTCATAATTAGTTTCAGAAACCTGAACATTAGATCCACCAGTTAGCATAAAAGTAACTTTTCCTTCTTCATTGCTCAATAAAATTTGCTGTGTTTTCATTATTTTAACCGTAGCATTTTGTATTGGCTCCATGGTTTCTATATCCTTAACAATAATAGAATACTCTTCCTTTTGTGCAAAAACGCTTAAATAGTTAAGTAAAACGATAAATAAAAGTAGCAATTTCTTCATAGGCATTGTTATTTTTTCAACTAAAGTATTATTTTTCTAACAATAAAGCAACAGTCCAAAAAATAAAACATTCGCTATCAAGAGACTAACTTTTACAAATACCTGAAATCAGGGCAAAAAAAATCCTGAGTTTTTCAACTCAGGATTCTATATTAATTAAACAGCGTTTTTTTACTCGTTATGTAAAAAAGCTTGTCTCTCTAACAAAGTTTCTTCGTCTTCAACGTGATTATCATCAGGTACACAACAGTCAACAGGACAAACAGCAGCACATTGAGGCTCATCGTGAAAACCTTTACATTCTGTACATTTTCCTGGTACGATATAATAGATTTCGTCAGAAATTGGAGTCTGCGCATCATCAGCGTCAACTTCAGTTCCGTCAGGTAAAACTATTTTTCCAGAAAGACTTGTTCCGTCTTTATATCTCCAATCATCTGCTCCTTCATATATTGCTGTATTTGGGCACTCTGGTTCGCAAGCCCCACAATTGATGCATTCGTCAGTTATAATAATTGCCATCTTTTTAGTCTTAAAGTTTAAAAGTCATAAAGTCTAAAGTCATAAAATATGTCATAAAGTTTGAAAGTATTAAAGTTAAAAGTATAAAAGCCTTTTCAACTTTCGACTTTGGACTTTGGACTTTTGTCTTTCGACTTAATTATGCTTATTTTTGTGCAAAATTACAATCAAAACAATTCATAAACAAACATTATGACATTAGAAACAAAAAAAAGTGTTTTTGTTGAATTAGGAAAATTTTTAAGTCAGTTTTCTGAAAGTGCTTCCGCGCAAAAATCTGACGTTTTATATAACGATATCTTTTTTGAAGATTTCGAAAATCTAATTCATTTATCGCAATCTCATAATGGATGGTATACTCCCGAACAAGTATATTTCTCTATACAATCTTGGGCGGAAGCTTTAACAAAAGAAAATATAGACAAATGGCTTTCTTCATATAAAATTGAGGAAAATGATGAAAATCCAAAAACTATCGCTCTAATCTTAGCTGGAAATATTCCGTTAGTAGGTTTTCACGATTTCTTATCTGTTTTAATAACTGGAAATAAAGCTTTAATCAAGACTTCGTCAAATGATCAGCATTTACTGCCGTTTTTAGCTAAATATTTAATTGCTGTTGATGAAACTCTGAAAGACAGAATCACTTTCGTAGAAGGAAAACTAGAAAACTTTGATGCTGTAATTGCAACTGGAAGCAACAATACTGCTCGTTATTTTGAATATTATTTTAAAGACAAACCTTCAATTATTCGTAAAAACAGAAATTCGGCTGCGATTTTAACTGGAAAAGAAACTAATGAAGAGTTAGAAGCACTTGGTGAAGATATTTTCAGATACTTTGGTTTAGGATGTCGAAATGTTTCAAAATTGTATATTCCGAAAGGCTATTCTTTTGAAGCTTTTTTTCAGGCAATGTTCAAATATCAAGATGTCATTCATTATGAAAAATTCGCTAATAATTATGATTACAATAAGGCTGTTTTCTTAATGAGTAATTTCAAATTATTAGATAACGGATTTTTAACTTTAAAAGAAGATTCGAGTTATGCTTCGCCTATTTCGAGTGTATTTTATGAATACTACGAAAACCTACAAGAACTCCAAAAACGTCTTCAGGAAGACGCAGATCAAATTCAATGCATCGTCAGCAATAATTTAACTGCAAATAGTATCGCATTTGGAGAAACCCAAAAACCTCAATTGTGGGATTACGCAGACAATGTGGATACTATAACGTTTTTGTTAACAACAAAGTAATAAATTGTTTAATTATTTCGAATATTTTAACGCTTTTTCGGCTCTTATTGCCGAAATTTGCGTCTTTAAAATTTTCGACTATTAACAACAACCATGAAAAAACACAACTACAGCGCAGGACCAAGTATTTTACCTCAGGAAGTTTTTGAGAAGGCATCTAAAGCAATTTTAAATTTTAATGATTCAGGATTATCTATCCTTGAAATCTCGCACCGAAGCAAAGACTTCGTTGCAGTTATGGAGGAAGCTCGTTCCCTTGCTTTAGAATTATTAGGTCTTCAAGGAAAAGGTTATCAAGCTTTATTTTTACAAGGTGGTGCCAGCACAGCATTCTTAATGGCTCCATACAACTTAATGAAAGAAAACGGAAAAGCGGCTTATTTAGATTCTGGAACGTGGGCAACTGCGGCGATCAAAGAAGCTAAACTTTTCGGTGAAACTGTTGTCGTAGCTTCTTCAAAAGAAGACAATTATACTTATGTTCCTAAAGGTTACGAAATTCCAGCTGATGCTGACTATTTCCACTGCACAAGTAACAATACCATCTTTGGAACTCAAATGAAAGAATTCCCAGCAACAAATGTTCCTGTTGTATGCGATATGAGTTCTGATATTTTTTCACGTGAATTAGATTTCTCTAAATTTGATTTAATCTACGCTGGTGCTCAAAAAAATATGGGCCCTGCAGGAACTACTCTAGTAGTGGTTAAAGAAGAAATCTTAGGCAAAAACGGAAAAACTATTCCGAGTATGCTAGATTATGCTAAACACATTAAAGGCGAAAGTATGTACAATACTCCACCTGTATTTGCTGTTTACGTTTCTCTTTTAACTTTACAATGGATTAAAGAAAAAGGCGGAATCGCTGCTGTTGAAAAATTAAACAACGCTAAAGCTGAATTACTTTACGCTGAAATCGACAGAAATCCATTATTTAAAGGTGCAGCTGCTGTAGAAGATCGTTCAAACATGAACGTAACTTTCTTACTGACAAACCCTGATCATACAGAAACTTTTGATGCTTTATGGAAAGCGGCAAACATTTCTGGATTGCCAGGACACCGTTCTGTTGGCGGTTACAGAGCTTCTATCTACAACGCTATGCCAATTGAAAGCGTTCAGGTTTTGGTTGACGTAATGAAAGCATTGGAAAGCAAAGTTTAATTTTTTTTTCGGTTAATCGTTAATTTGTTTAACTGTTTAATCGACAAAAAAATGCTTTAAAATATCAAAAAAGAAAAATCAAATAGTTGGATTATCGGTTAAACAAATAAACGGTTAAGCGATTAAACCAAACAAAAAAATAAACCCTGCAATGAAAGTATTAGCAAATGATGGAATTTCTAAAAGCGGAATTCTAGCCTTAGAAAAAGGCGGTTTTGAAGTTATCACTACAAAAGTAGCTCAAGAACAAGTAGCTAACTATATAAATGATAACAATATTGACGTAATTTTAGTTCGTAGTGCAACTAAAGTTCGTAAAGATATTATCGATTCTTGTCCTGGAATCAAAATCATCGGTCGTGGTGGTGTTGGTATGGATAATATCGATGTGGATTATGCAAAAAGCAAAGGAATCCATGTAATTAATACTCCTGCTTCATCTTCAGAGTCTGTTGCAGAATTAGTATTCGGACACTTATTTTCTGGTGTACGTTTTTTACATGATTCTAACAGAAATATGCCTCTTGAAGGAGATTCAAACTTTGACGGTTTGAAAAAAGCTTACGCAAACGGAACTGAATTAAGAGGAAAAACTTTAGGTATTGTTGGTATTGGTCGTATCGGACAAGCTACTGCAAAAATGGCTCTTGGTTTAGGTATGAAAGTTATCGCTGCAGATAGCTTTATTCCTGAAGTAGATGTAAAAGTTGAGTTTTTTGACGGACAGTCAATTACAACTAAAATCGTTTCTCAATCTTTAGAGTCTTTATTTAAAGAAGCAGATTTCATCACATTACACGTTCCTGCTCAAGATGGATATATCATTGGAGAGAAAGAACTTGAAATCATGAAAGACGGAGTTGGAATCGTAAACTGTGCTCGTGGAGGCGTTATTGATGAAGTAGCTTTAGTAAAAGCTTTAGATTCAGGAAAAGTTGCTTTTGCTGGTTTAGATGTTTTCGAAAGCGAGCCAAAACCAGAAATGGCAATCTTAATGCACTCTAAAATCTCTTTGACTCCTCACATTGGGGCTGCTACAGGAGAAGCACAAGATAGAATTGGTACAGAATTAGCTTCACAAATTATTACCTTGTTGAGCTAACAAAATTATAATATTCTTATTCAAAAGGGATTTACTTCTATATGTAGTAAATCCCTTTCTTTTTTACTATTTTTGGCATCAGCTTTATCTAATATGACGAAAATTTATAAAAAAAATTCTGTTCAAAAATGGACTACTCTTTTAATAGCATCTATTGCTTTAATTGCTTTATTCTATACAAATATCTTTGCTAACATATTTTCACTTATCATTGAAAAAGAGTATTTCATTCCGAAACAATCTTCAATTTTTACTTTTAAAGAAACTATTCAAAATGATGGTTCAAGTGATGTCTGGAGATATGGGGAAGACTGTAATAATTACTATTATAATCTGAGTACATTTCATAATGATGTTTTATTTTTTCCGAAAAACAAAACCAAATCTTGCCCAGGATTTAATTCTAAAAATGTAACTACTTGGTGCGGAGTAAAAATTTAATACTAACTCTTATTTAAAATCAAACAAATAACGCTCAACCATCTCATTAAGCTAATTAACTATAATTAAATCACTTAAAAGGGATTTATTAACACAGTTTAATAAATCCCTTTCTTTTTTTGTTTAAATTTGATTTGTAATCTAAACCCTAAATATCATGTTTGAACAATTAACCCAATTAGTACAGCAATACGGAGGCGATGCTGTTGTAAACAATAAAGCTGTCCCAAATGAGCATAATGACGCCGTAATAAGCGAAACAAGCAGTTCTATTTTTGAAGGATTAAAAAAGATTGTTTCTGAAGGAAACACAGATCAGATTGCCGGATTATTTAACGGAAATTCTCCAATAGATAGTTCTAATCCTGTTGTTCAGCAAATTCAACAGCAATTGAGTGGCAATCTTGGCGAAAAATTTGGTTTGAGCAGTGCTGATTCAAATGGAGTAGCTTCCAATTTGATTCCGCAGATTTTAGGTTCTTTAGTCAATAAAGCAAAAGACCCAAACGATAGCAGTTTTCAAATCTCAGATATTATAAATTCCATTTCAGGAAACAGCGGACAAGCTTCTGGAATAATGGATACTATTTCTAAATACGGAATGCAATTCGGACTTGACCAAAACAGTGACGGAAAAGTTGACGTTGCAGATGTACTTGTAGTTACCAAAAGTAAAGGAGGAATTGCAGGTTTTATCGGGAAACTATTTGGGAGTAAATAGTTAAGACACTAAGACACTAAGTTTCTAAGATACTAAGCTTTTAAAGCTGTTTGCTCGCAAACAGCTTTTTACTTTTATGCACACAACCAAAAAGAAAGCTTAGAAGCTTAGCAACTTAGAACCTTCAAAAGAATGTTAAACCTTTGTTACTTTAAACCTTTGCCTCTCTGAACCAAAAAAAATATTCGTAAATTTATGCTATGAAAAAATGCGTTTCCATATTAATTGTTTTACTCACTATTATGGCTTGCTCTTCTGCTTCTCAGAATATTGCAAGCACAGATACTGCATCTTCATCAAATAAAAAAATAAGCGATACCGTTAGAATTGCAAATGATTCACTTGAATACGAAGTTATTATTATTGATAATGGCTTTAGCAATTGGCTTGTTTCTAGAGCTTACCCTCGAAATTATCATTCATTAGAATATCTTGAAAACAAAAACAAACTGTATGTAACAGAATGGAATAATCGTGTTTTGCAGCCACAGCGATATAACCCAAATCTATATGAAATGTCAATTGACTATCGTCCTGACATTCATTACGGCTATGAAGTAAATTACCTAATTTACAATTACATGATTTATTTTCAAAATACTTACAAACAAAAGCTTTGGGGTTATGTTCCGTCAAGATAATGTACTATATTTGTAATCATTACAAATAGCAATGAACAGATTAAAAAAACGCTGGGGAATCACCTCCAATTTACAAGCCGTAATTATATTTATCGTTTTTGCCATCACAGGATCGGCATCTGCTTGGCTGTCTAAACCCTTCTGCGTTTGGCTAGGAATTACTAAAGAAGATTTTGGTGGCTGGTTTACACTTATTCGCCTTATTGTCATCTTCCCGATTTATCAAGTGCTATTGGTTGCTATCGGAACTATTTTTGGGCAATTTAAATTCTTTTGGAACTTTGAAAAGAAAATGCTTAAAAACATGGGACTTGGATTTTTGTTTAAAGATTAGTTTTCTTCTCCCTCTCTTTTAAATTTCAAAAACCGTTCTGGTTAAAATTTTCCTTCATTCTCATTTTTTAGTTTCTTTTTTATTTTCTTCAATTAATTATATTTTATAAGCTTTATTTGGATCAATCCCTGTATTTATCAGATATCGAGTATTAAAAAAATTAGCCTAAAAGAAGGGAACGATCTTGTTTTTTGTCTAGATTTCATAATAATACATCAAGCAGAACAGCATTGTGCAGGATAGTTTTATTTTAAGTAATAATAAACTTTACAAAAGTCGAAATTAATTATTCAAAACTGACAATCAGTCCGTTAATTTCTTCGACATACATTATTGCTTACTAACCAAACCACAATTTGACATGCTGAAAAATTACTTAAAACTCTCCGTAGTAGCGGCAGTAATCTGCCTAATTACGTCGGTAAACAAGATTTTTGCCCAAAATCCGATTGTAAAAATTGATTTTGATCAGTCAGGAAGACCTAAAGCAGAAGTAAACGACCCTGATTATACTGCTTGGGTAATCGCTTCTGGCAACACTAGCACTTATTCTGAAAATGGAGTTACGTTTACCATTACTCGCGTTGGAAACAATGGAGATAACTTAGGAACCAATTGGTACAAAGCAGGAATTCAAGCTCCTTATTATGCCCGATTGGTCTCTGACGGACTTACCGTAAAGGGCACAACTGCAAATCTAGGCGCGCAGATCGAACTTAAAATAAGCGGTTTAGCAACTGGCGAACATACATTATTAGCCTTTTTTAATAATGTAGACAGTCCAACAACCAATACCTTTAGTCCAATAGATATTTCTGTCAATGGAAATTTAGTAGTAGATAATTTAATTCCATCAGTTCGAGCAACTAAAACTGCTGATGCTAAATCTACTTATTTAAAATTTCAAGCGACAGCAGGAACTGATGTTGTGATTCTAATGGCAGCTGAAACTTCTGGAACAGAAAATGTCAAAAACTTCATTCTTAATGGTTTTGAGTTAAATACGCCTAATATTTTTTATCAAGCTACAAATCCAAACCCAAAACAAAATGACGAACATGTCGAATTAACCTCTAGCGGAAAATTATTGCAATGGACAGCCGCTGCAAATGCTGTTTCTCATAATATTTATTTTGGAACAGACCAAACAGCTGTTGACAATGCTACAACATCTTCTCCAGAATTTAAAGGAAACCAAGCTTTAGCTAGCAATTCTTATCAAGTAAGCGGATTATATACAGGCGCGACATACTATTGGCGTATTGACGAAGTTTTAGCAAACGGAGTTGAAAAGGGAAATGTTTGGCGCTTTCGTCCCGCACAGCTTGCTTTTCCTGAAGCCGAAGGATATGGCCGTTTTGCGCGCGGAGGGCGCGGAGGAAAAGTAATTGCCGTTACCAATCTAAACGACAGTGGTCCAGGAAGTTTTCGCGAAGCCGTTACAAATGATATCGGCCCAAGAACAATTGTTTTTAATACTTCTGGAGTGATTCAATTGCAATCTCGACTTGTTTTAAGCCAGCCTTATGTAACTGTAGCTGGACAAACTGCACCAGGAAAAGGAATCTGTATTCGTTCTGCTCCTTTTGGCGTGACAGGAAATGATGCAGTTGTACAAAACTTAAGAGTTAGAATTGGCGCTGGACCTACTTATGACGGAATGGGACTTACTGGTGCTGATAATAGCATCATTGATCATTGCTCTATTAGTTGGACAATTGACGAATCTTTCAGTTCAAGATCTGGAAAAAATATAACTCTTCAGAGAACACTTATTTCTGAAGCTCTAAACGCCGCAAACCATCAAAATTACCCAGCAGGAACAGAACACGGCTATGCTGCCACAATTGGCGGTGATATTGGAAGTTTTCATCATAACCTATTAGCGCATTGTTATGGCAGAAACTGGAGTCTTGGTGGCGGATTAGACGGCAGTGGTGCTTATACAGGACGAATGGATATTACCAATAACGTGGTTTACAACTGGGGAGGAAGAACAACCGACGGAGGAACAAAAGAAGTTAACTTCGTAAACAACTATTATAAACCGGGAGCTGGATCAAAAATATTTGTCGCTTTCAATCAGCAAAATGAAGGCGTTGGAACAGGAATGCAGCGATGCTATTTTAACGGAAATGTAATGCCGGGCTATTTCGATGAAAGCAATCAGACACTGGGCAGAAAAGCTTCGGGTAATACGGTTCCTTATGATAACTTTGTAGACACGCCGTTTTTTCCTTCTTATGTAACGACTCAATCTGCAAAAAATGCTTATAAGATTGTTCTTTCTGATGTTGGATGCACACAGCCTGAATTTGACGATCATGATCAGCGAATCATCTCAGAAACATTAAACGGAACATATTCTGCAGTTGGAAGTGTAACAGGAAAACCTGGATTCCCTGATAACGAAGCTGATGTAGGGGGTTTCGAAAGTTATCCAGCAGAAGTTAGAGATTCAAATTGGGACACAGATCAGGACGGACTGCCAAATTGGTGGGAAAACATCATTGGAACAAATGTAAACTCTGCGATTGGAGACTTCTCAGACGCTAATGCAGATCCTGATTTAGATGGTTATACCAATCTGGACAAATATTTACAATGGATGTCTTTGCCTCATTATGAATCTCCAAACGGAAACAAAATAGACATCAATATTCAAAAATTATCTAGAGGTTTTACAAGTGGAGTTTCTTACGCAATTTCAAATGTAATAAACGGAAACGCAACGCTAAATACTGATGTTGTTGCCTTTACTCCCGCTTCAAACGGATTATGCTCTTTTGAATTTACTGTAACCGATTCTGAAGGAGGAACCATGAAAAGAAAGGTAAACGTTATAAGCGGACAAAGTTTAACTTTAGGAACAGACGATATTATTAAAGAAAATAAAAATAATGCGTTTAACATTTGGCCAATTCCAAGTAAAGGAACTTTCTCGGTACTCATTGAGAGCGAAGAAACGGAAGTTTCAGATTTAAAAATTTATGATGTTTTTGGAAAAGAATTGTTAAAGCAAAAAATTAGAGGAAACACACAAGAAAATATTCAATTGCACTCAAAAGGAGTTTTCTTGATCAAAGTCGTAAATCCTCAGACAAAGAAAACACAATACGTAAAGAAAATAATTATACAATAGCAACATCCAGAAAAAGACGGCTTAAAGCCGTCTTTTCTATTTTTTCTGAAAAAAATAAGTGTAAATCCATGTCAAAGTGAAAGACGGAATTACATCTGTAAAAGGCAATATCTCTTCAAGAAAAGTCAAAACACCAGCAACTTTCCCTACTCTTCCTTTATACATTCTTGCCATAATTATCGCAGCAATAGGTGCCCAAACCACATCTGAAAATTCACCAAGAAACGGAATCGAAAAAGAAATCATACCTATTCCGTCCAAAACCAACCCAATAAGCAGTTTTGACATTCTATCATCTTCTGCAACTTCTAAATCTTGCATAACACATTCACTTTTAAGTTAATCGAAATTAAAAATAATTCTTCAAAGTAGTTTTACTTATTTATTAAATTTAATTTCCAACTTTCCCATATCAATTTATATACCAATTGTTTATTTCTAAAATAGTCACTTTCTTTTTGAAATTTGAGATTTGGAATTTAAAAATATTGGAATTTGATTATAATGATAATCTTCGTTTCTTTGTAAAAACAGTTTCAGTACATGATACACGCAAAAAACATACATAAATTCTACGACAAACTTGAAGTTCTTAAAGGAGTCGATCTACATATCAAAAAAGGTGAAATTGTTTCTATTGTTGGTGCTTCGGGTGCTGGTAAAACGACATTATTGCAGATTTTAGGAACTTTAGACAAACCAGACCATAATCCAGAATCATCTTTGACTATAAATGGCAGAAATGTCTTGGAGTTACAAAACATTAAAAACGAAAGCTCAAATCAAGAAAAAGCGTTTAAAATCATTACTTGGTTAGGAGCCCTTTATTTTATTTTATTGGCAGTATTTGTATTGTTTTTTAGAAGTAAAATAGAAAACGATATTTTTGGCTACGGAACGTGGGCAATAGTACTTGCGCCTACTCTTTTATTGCTGGTTTACTATAACCGTTACTTCAAAAAGAAAAGCAAGCAAGACAAGGTTTTATCCGACTTTAGAAACTTAAATTTAGGTTTTATTTTTCAATTTCATCAGCTTTTACCTGAGTTTACTGCCTTAGAAAACGTTTGTATTCCAGCTCATATTGCAGGCAAAAAAACAGCCGAAACAGAAGAAGAAGCAAAAAAACTCCTTTCTTATCTAGGACTTTCGCATAGAATCAATCATAAACCTAGCGAACTTTCGGGTGGTGAACAGCAGCGCGTTGCCGTTGCGAGAGCTTTAATCAATAAACCAGATGTCATTTTTGCCGATGAACCTTCTGGAAACTTAGATACACATTCTGCCGAAAATCTGCATCAATTATTTTTTCAGCTTCGAGACGAATTCGGACAAACTTTTGTCATTGTAACACACAACGAAGAATTGGCCAACATGGCTGATAGAAAATTAGTAATGGTCGACGGACAGATTAGCAATTAAAATAATCAGGAGCTAATTCCTGCTGTCCGCTATATCTTTTGTGGCGAACCCCGCCACAAAAGGATGCCGCTCCCATCAGGGCTAGGGCATTCCGTTAAACAAGAAGATTTCATTCAAAATGAACCAAAAAGAACTCAAAGAATTTCTAGACGAAAAAGTCATTCAATATAACAATCAGGACTTTATAGAAAGTGATCCTGTACAGATTCCGCATCTCTTTACCCAAAAAGAAGATATCGAAATCGCAGGTTTTCTGAGCGCTTCTATTGCTTGGGGAAACCGCAAAATGATTATCAAGAATTCTCATAAAATGATGGAATTAATGGGCAACACACCTTACGATTTCGTTATGTCACATTCTGATGAAGATTTGGCTAAACTGGAAACTTTTGTACACAGAACTTTTAACGGACATGATTTTGCAGGCTTTATAAAAGGCTTAAAAAACATCTACCAAAACCACAACGGACTGGAAGCTGTTTTTGCTAAAAATCAAGAAAAAGACAGCTTGCAGAAAAGCATCAGTGAATTCAAAAAAATATTCTTCGAAACAGATCATTTAGCTCGAACTCAAAAACACATTTCAGATCCGCTAAACAATTCAGCAGCCAAGAGAATCAACATGTACCTGCGCTGGATGGTGCGTCAAGATGCAAAAGGAGTCGATTTAGGAATCTGGAAAAGCATTTCACCTTCTGTTTTATCTTGCCCGTTAGACGTCCATTCTGGAAATGTTGCCCGCAAACTTGGAATTCTTTCGCGAAAGCAAAATGATGCAAAAGCTTTATTAGAATTAGACACCAAATTAAGAGAAATGGATGCAAAAGATCCTGTAAAATATGATTTTGCTTTGTTTGGATTAGGGGTTTTTGAAGGGTTTTAAATTTTGAAATAACTAATCTATTTCAAGTACTCTAAATGCAAATAGTTCCAGTCTAAAAAAACTTCTTTCCCTGAATCAGCTTTCCAGCCTTCAGAGTTTAGATATTTATATATAAAATCATATTCAATCCATAGAGTTTCGTCTCCTAATTTCGAATTTTTAAGTTCTTCAATGGTCGAAGTAGAGACTCCAAAATTGTCGGCTACATAATTAGACTTCCTTATAAGTACATTATTTTCAATAACTTCTTCATAAAAATATTTTTCGTAGTAAGACAATTCTAGTTGCCCATTTTTAAATTTCGCCAATCTTCCTTCACCAACAGTAGATTGATAATAAACTAACAAAACCTCTGTCTTCAGATTTTTTGAAATTCGCTTTAAAATCTCATCAAAAAAATATAATCCGTCCTGAAAGTCTAGCTCCACTTCAACCCAATCTTTGGTTAGATTTTGGGAAACTATTAATGTTAGTTTTTGACCTTCAAAAGAATTTTCTTCATGCGGCACATTATAAAACCACCATTTATTAGTTTCAAGCCATATTTCTCTCCCAATTGGTAAGTATTTCTTTAATTCCCTTACTATAACTTCAATATTATCACACTTAATACTTGTTTGTGAAAATGTCCCCATCTTATTTATTTGGTATTCGTCTTTTACTTTCTTTTCAAAAATATTAAAAAATCCCGCTACCATTTTAGTTTATCTGATACTTTTAATCACGAATAAAAACATTTTAAAAACTGAAAATCAAATAATTAAACAAACAAAATTTTAGATGATTCGAAAAATCTTGTGTTCTAACCATCATTTTAACGTACATTTGCACAAAATTTAAAGCAAATGAGCACTTTCGAAAAATTTAATCTTCCAAAATCATTACAAAAAGCAGTTGACGAATTAGGATTTGTTACGCCTACTCCTATTCAAGAAAAATCTTTTTCTGTAATCATGTCTGGACGTGATATGATGGGAATTGCACAGACCGGAACCGGTAAAACATTTGCTTATTTACTGCCTCTTTTAAAGCTTTATAAATTCACGCACACCAATACGCCAAAAATCGTAATTCTAGTTCCAACCCGCGAATTAGTTGTTCAAGTAGTTGAAGAAGTGGAAAAACTGACTACATACATGTCGGTTAAAACTTTAGGAATTTATGGTGGTGTAAACATTAATACGCAGAAAAAAGCCGTTTACGAAGGTGTTGATATTTTAGTTGGGACGCCTGGACGTACAATGGACTTGGCGCTAGATGCTGTTGTTCGTTTTGACGAAACACAAAAACTGGTTATCGACGAGTTTGACGAAATGTTGAATTTAGGTTTCAGACCACAGCTGACTTCGCTTTTTGCGATGATGAAAACCAAACGTCAAAATATTCTGTTCTCGGCAACGATGACAGATGAAGTTGATGATCTTTTAAACGATTATTTTGATTTTCCTGAAGAAGTAACATTAGCACCATCAGGAACTCCTCTTGAAAAAATTACGCAGATCACTTATAATGTTCCGAATTTCAACACCAAAGTAAATCTGTTGAAACATTTATTGGAAACCGACGAAAGCATGAGTCGTATTTTGGTTTTCGTAAACAACAAAAAGATTTCAGATATGCTTTTCAATCGTATTGATGAGCTTTTTGATGGACAATTTGGTGTTATTCACTCCAACAAATCTCAAAATTACCGTTTGAGTACAATGGCTGAATTCCAAGAAGGAAATCTTCGCGGTTTAATTACTACGGACGTTATGGCAAGAGGTTTGGACATTTCGAATATTACACACGTAATTAACTTCGAACTTCCAGAAGAGCCTGAATTGTACATGCACAGAATTGGACGTACAGGTCGTGCAGATGCAACAGGAACTGCAATCAGTTTTGTTACTCCTAGAGAAGAAGAATTCAAAATTGCAACAGAACTTTTAATGGATCAAGAGCTTGAAGTAGCTGATTTCCCTGAAGAAGTTGAAATCTCAGAAAAACTTATTGAAGCTGAAAAAGATAGATTGCCAAGAAAGTTTTTAATGAAAAAACCGAAATTGGAAGGTGACGGCGCTTTTCACGAAAAATCTAAAAAGAACCAAAAAGTCAATCTTGGAGGCCCTTCAAAAACCAAAAAGAAAACACATGGTTCTGTCAACAGAAATATGTTGAAGACAAGAAACGAGAAGAAAAAGAAAAAATAATTCTTTTTTTAGATACTAAGCTACTAAGTTGCTAAGATTCTAAGTTTTTATATAACACTAAAAAAGGGTAAAGATTCTTTGAATCTTTACCCTTTTTTTAACCTTAGAAACTTAGTATCTCAGCACCTTAGAACCTTTTTTACTAAATTTTCGTAAACAAAAGCCCCACTGGCGAACACATTTGTATTCTTCTACCCGTATCTACAATTTTTCCTGTTGCAATATCTCTTTTAAAAATAACTATATCATTAGTATACTGATGCCCTACTAAAAGGTAATTTCCTGTTGGATCAATGGCAAAATCACGCGGACCTTTCCCTAAAGTGCTTTGCTGTTCTACCAATTCCAAACTTCCTGTTTTAGAAATTTTGTATACAGAAATAGCATTAGCATCTACACGATCAGTAACATATAAAAAGTTTCCGTCTGGAGAAAGTTTGATTGCCGCTGCTCCAGTTCCTCCTTTGAAGTCTTTTGGAAGAATGCTTGTTTCGGCAACTATTTTTAAACTTCCAGTTTTATCCCAGCTTAAAGTTGTTAAAGTTCCATCCAATTCCTGAACTAAATAGACAAATTTTCCATCTTTGCTGAAAGTTAAGTGTCTTGGTCCGCTTCCAGGCTTCACGTCAACACTTCCTTTTAAAGTCAAGATTTCATTTTTTGCAGTTGGATTGTATTTGTAAATAAACACTTTATCCAAACCTAAATCATTTGACAATACAAACTTTTTGTCTGGAGAAAACATAACCATGTGCACATGCGCTTTTTCCTGACGTGCCACATTTGGTCCTTTTCCTTCATGCTGAACCAGCTGCTGCGCCTCTGTAATGCTTCCATCTGGATTTTTCTTAAAAACAGCAATACTTCCACCAGAGTAATTGGCAGCAATTACATTTTTATCATCATTTATTAAATGGCAAGGATCTGCTCCTAATGCATCATTTTTATTTATAAGGCTGATCTTGCCCGTTTGCGAATCATAAGAAAAAGAACTTACCGTACTTTGTGTCCCGTTTTCGTTTACAGCATAAATAAATTTATTATCTGCTGAAACCGATAAATAACTTGGACTGACAACACTCTCTGATGATTTTTTTAACTTATAATCGCCTGTAGAAGCATCAAATTCATATACATAAATACCGTTGCTTTGGCAAGTATTGGTATAAGTTCCTACCAGTAAATTGAATTTGTTTTGAGCTTTAACCGCGGTTAATGATAAAGCAGAAAATAATACTAGGTATATTTTTTTCATAGTTTATTTTTGTTTTTTGAATTAGCTAAAATAAGTAATAATATCTGTTTGAAGGAGCTTCTAAGTTACAAAGAAATTACAAAAGTTACATTTTTTGATATTTTTCCACTACCCGATTGTCCATTAATACATTTTCAATTTATAATTTACAATTCATAATTCTCCTACTTATATGGTTTAATAATTTTAATTTGTATTTTTGACCTGCATCTTCGCGAAAAACAAAACGTAGTGAAGTAAATCGAAGCCAGAATGCATTTTAAACATCCCGAAATTCTATACTTTCTGTTTTTATTGATCGTTCCAATTTTGGTTCACTTATTTCAATTAAGACGATTTAAAACTTCCTATTTCACCAACGTTCGATTCTTAAAAGAACTTGCAATTCAGACTCGTAAGAGTTCTAAAATCAAAAAACGTCTTTTATTAGCGACACGTTTATTATTGCTTGCCTGTGCCATTATCGCTTTTGCACAACCTTTTTTTGAAGCCGCCGACAGTAAGAACGCATCAAATGAGATGTATATTGTATTGGATAATTCTTTCAGTATGCAGGCAAAAGGCAAAAAAGGAGAATTACTGAAAAGAGCTGTTCAGGAATTGCTTGAAAACACTCCAGAAAACACACAATTTTCGCTTTTAACCAACACCGAAAATTTCTGGAATACCGATATTAAATCATCTAAAAGTGCTTTACAAAACTTAAAATACAGCGCTTCTCCTTTTGATCTTTCGGCAATTACAGCCAAAATTAAAGCACACAAATCAGCTCATAAAAAAGATATTGTCATTATTACCGATGCTGTTGGTTTAAAAGAAAAAGATATTGCAACTATAGATTTCGAAGAAAAACCGTACTTTATTGTTCCAGAAGCAGAACAGAAAAACAATGTTTCAATTGACAGCGTTTATATCAATCAGACTTTAGAAAACTTCTACGAAATTGGCATCAATTTATCAGCTTATGGCGAAGATTTCAAACCAGTTTCTACAGCTCTTTACAATCAAAACAAACTAATTGCAAAGACCATTGTCAATTTTGACACGAAGAAAAAGACAATCAATTTTACTATTCCAAAAGAAGCTTTTCACGGATATGTAACAATTGAAGATAATGGGTTGACTTACGATAACAAATTGTTTTTCAGCATTTCAAAAAACAAAAAAACAAACGTTATCAGCATTGGCGAACCTGAAAAAAGCAATTTTTTATCGAGAATTTATACTTCAGCAGAATTCAACTATAACAATTATCCAATCGGTTCTTTAGATTATAATAGTTTAGAAAAGCAAAATACTATTATTCTAAACGAATTGGCTGATATTCCGCAAGCATTGCAAACGACTTTAAAAGCTTTTGTCTCTAAAGGCGGAAATTTAGTTGTGATTCCGTCTGAGAAAACTTCTCTTTCAAGCTTAAATGCATTATTAGGGAATTTCGGAAAAATTCAATTTGGGAATTTAGAAACCAACAGTAAATTAATCACTAAAATTAATTTTGATCATCCTTTATTTTCAGGCGTTTTCGAAAATAAGATAACCAATTTCCAATATCCAAAAGTAAACAGTTCGTTTGCCGTTTCAAGTTCTTATCCAGCCGTTCTTTCGTTTGAAGATCAGACTGCATTTGTAACTGCCGTTCAAAATCAAGTTTCTGGAATAACGGTCTTTACAGCTCCAATTAATAGTGCGAACTCTAATTTTCAGCAATCGCCTTTAATCGTTCCGTTATTTTACAAAATTGCTCAGAACAATCAGAAAACCGGTGTAAATGCTTTAACAATTGGAAACAATCAGCCTTATTTTGTTGACGTTTTATTGACTAAAGATGCCATTTTGGAAGTAAAAGGAGCAGACGATTCGTTTATTCCAATTCAGCAGATTTTGAATAACAAAGTTAAACTAACCTTTAATGATTTCCCTGAAACAGCTGGAAATTACAGCATTTTTGACAAAAAAGAATGGGTTGAAAATATCAGTTTTAATTACAAAAGAACCGAAAGCGATTTGAGTCAGGTAAATACCAATGTAGTTTCAGATTTCAAAACTGCCGATACAATTTCGACCATTTTCAATACGTTACAAACAGAAAGAACAGACAGCCAAATTTGGAAATGGTTTGTTATCTTTGCACTGTTATTTTTAGCATTAGAAATGGCAATTATAAAATTTGTAAAATGATTTTTTTTCACCATTAAGGCATTAAGATTATTAAGTTTTTCCTTTATGATCTTATTCTAAATGTCCAAAAAATTAAGTTTTTCACTTTATGAACTTAATTTCTTTATGGTAGTAAATAAAAAACATTTAATGTTTTAATAAAATAAATATTCAAAATATGAAACTAATCATCAAAAGCGCCAAAATTATCGACTCAAAAAGTCCGTTTCACAATCAGACCGTTGATCTTTTAATTGCAGATGGTGTAATAGAAAAAATAGGAGTTTCTCTTCCAAACGATGATGCAGAAGTAGTACGTTTTGAAAATCTTCATGTTTCTCAAGGCTGGTTTGACAGCAGTGTTTCCCTTGGAGAGCCAGGCTACGAAGACAGAGAAACTATCGCAAACGGATTGAATGTGGCAGCAAAAAGCGGATTCACAGCAATCGCATTACAGCCGAATTCGTTGCCAATTATTGACAATCAATCTCAGGTAAATTTTGTAAAAAACAAAGCAAATGGTTCTGCTACAGAAATTTTCCCAATCGGTGCTTTAACTAAAGCTAGTGAAGGAAAAGATATGGCAGAGCTTTTTGACATGAAAAACTCGGGAGCAATCGCTTTTGGAGATTATAACAAAAGCATCGATAATGCTAATATTCTGAAAATTGCTTTACAGTATGTACAAGATTTTGACGGATTGGTAATTGCCTACTCTCAAGATCCAAACATAAAAGGAAATGGAGTTGCTAATGAAGGAATTGTTTCTACAAGATTAGGATTGAAAGGAATTCCGAATCTAGCCGAAGAACTGCAAATTTCGAGAAACTTATTTTTGCTGGAATATACAGGCGGAAAACTTCATATTCCAACAATTTCTACAGCAAAATCGGTTGAATTGATTAGAGAAGCTAAAGCGAAAGGCTTAAATGTTACTGCAAGTGTTTCAGTTCATCATTTGGTTTTAACTGATGAAAAACTAGACGGATTTGACACTCGCTTTAAAGTTACACCACCATTAAGAACAGAAGTTGACAGACAGGCTCTATTAAACGGAATTGCTGACGGCACAATCGACATGATTACTTCAGACCATAATCCTATTGATATTGAATTCAAAAAAATGGAATTTGATACTGCTAAAAACGGAACAATTGGCCTAGAAAGTGCTTTCGGAGCTTTATTAACGGTTTTACCAGCTGAAACGGTTGTTTCTAAATTAACGGCTGCCAGAACTGTTTTTGGTTTAGAAAACAATATTATTGAAGAAGGCGCAAAAGCAAACCTAACTTTGTTTACAACAGAAGGAAAATCAACTTTTACAAAAGAAAACATTCTTTCAAAATCAAAAAATTCTGCTTTTTTAGGAACCGAGCTTAAAGGTTCTGTGTACGGAATTTTAAATCAAAATCAATTAGTTACAAAATAATAAAATGAATAATAATTCAGTCGAAGAAGGAAAACCAATTGCTATTACCAGTTACATTTTAATCATTGGTGTTTTAATTGCCATGAGCATGAACTCTGAGAACAAAAACAGTTTTGCTTCTTTTCATATCCGTCAATCTTTAGGGTTGTCTCTAACCTTCATTTCTTTCGGAGCTATCATCAGCAATTTTGACAGCTTTTTTATCACTTTCCCAATGTGGATTTGTATTTCAATTCTATGGACTTTTGGAATTTTTAATGCCATTCAAGGACAAATGAGACCAATTCCTTTGGTTGGGGAATTGTTTCAAAAATGGTTTAAGAAAATCGGATAAAATTTACAATTCACAATTCACAATTGACAATTTACAATTTACAATTAAAAATGAATCTATCTTTAGAATATAAAATAAGAGAACCAAAGGTAATTTTAGACAAAAATCCGTTATTGCTTTTATTGCATGGATATGGCAGCAATGAAGCCGATTTATTCTCTTTTGCTTCTGAACTTCCAGATAATTATTACATCATTTCTGCGAGAGCTCCTTACGATTTGCAATATGGCGCTTACGCTTGGTATGCCATCAACTTTGATGCTGATCAGAATAAATTTTCAGACAACGAACAAGCTAGAACTTCAAGAGATGTAATTGCAACTTTTATTGATGAACTAGTAGCAAATTATCCAATTGATGCTAACAACGTTACATTAATTGGATTCAGCCAAGGATCTATTTTAAGTTATGCAACAGCACTTTCTTATCCTGAAAAAATTCAGAGAGTTGTGGCAATGAGCGGTTATTTTAATGAAGAAATCATCAAAGAAGGTTTTAAAAACAATGATTTCAAAAACTTAAAATTTTTCGCTTCACACGGAACTGTAGATCAAGTTATTCCAATTGAATGGGCAAGAAAAACACCCGCTGCTTTAGAAAAATTAAATATTCCGCTTACTTATAAAGAATATCCTGTTGGACATGGAGTTGCTCCTCAGAATTTCTTTGATTTTAAGAATTGGTTGGCTTCTTAAAAGCTTTAAAAAGAAAGAAAAAACTTATTTTTTTTTAAATATTTCTAAATTATATTACTTATTTTAGTCTTATAAAAGATTAACAATAATTAAATACCCAAAAGTTTCCTTAAAAAGAAACTTTTGGGTATTTTTGTAATATAGAGAGAATGGAAAAAAATTTTGATGTAATCTTTCTAGAAGAAGTATTTGCCTTTTTAAAAGAATTAAAACCAAAACATTCAGAAAAAATAATCTATAATATCCGAAAATCACAAGCAAAAAATGATCCTGAACTCTTCAAAAAGCTAAATAATGAAATTTGGGAGTTTCGAACTTTATTTCAAGGAAATCAATATCGGCTATTAGCGTTTTGGGACAAAAGCAATACACAAAACACTCTTGTAATTTCTACACATGGCTTTGTAAAGAAACAAGGAAAAGTACCTGAGAAAGAAATATTAAAAGCGCAAAAACTAAGATTGCAATATTTTAAAGATAAAGATTCAATTTAAAAATATGAAAACATATACTTTAAATCAAGTGACGGATGAGATCGTTGGCAAAATTGGAACTCCTGCCAGAGATCAATTTGAATATGATTTGCAAATGGATTTAATTGGAAATGCCATTAAACAAACTCGTAAAGAACGTAATTTAACCCAAGAAGAATTAGGAAAACTTATTGGTGTTCAAAAAGCACAAATATCCAAACTTGAAAAAAATGCCGGAAATGTAACATTGGAAACAGTAATAAAAGTGTTTACAGCACTAAAAGCTACAGTCAAATTTCAAATAGAACTAAAAGACTTAACGATCAGTTTAGATAAATAAATTTCACTCTTTTATAACTACAATACTTTATAAATGAACCCAACAAAACTTAATAATCCCGCATTAATTTTAATTGACATTCAGAAAGGTTTTCACGATGTTGCCTATTGGGGAGGAGACCGTAATAATGTTACGGCAGAAGAAAAAGCTGGTGAGCTTCTGGAAATCTGGCGAAGCAAAAAACTCCCTATTTTTCATGTACAGCATTGTTCATCAAATCCAAATTCAATTTTAAACGAAACAAATCCTGGAAATGAATTTCAAGATGTCGTAAAACCTCTTGAAGGAGAAACCATCATCAAAAAGAATGTCAATAGTGCTTTTATCGGAACTAATTTAAAAGAGCTTCTTGATAATGCCAAAATCACTAATCTGGTAATTGTTGGTTTAACTACAGATCACTGCGTTTCTACTACAACGAGAATGGCTGGAAATTTTGGCTACAACGTTTATCTAGTTTCTGATGCAACAGCAACTTTCAATAAAAAAGGTTTAAACGGAGAAGATTTCTCTGCTGAATTAATACATCAGACAGCTTTAGCAAGCTTAAATGAAGAATTTGCTCAGGTGGTAGATTCTGAGTTTATTAAAGAGATTGTTTAGTATTCAAGCCACGATCGCAATTTTCAGTCTTGAATTGTGAAAAACTTTGTCAAAGTTTCAAATTTTGACAAAGTTTTTCAGATTTCATCTTTGGAATTTGGAATTTCAAAAAATTGGAATTTAAATTTATTCTCCCGTATAAAGAATCTTTCCTCCTTTTTTCAAAACATATCCTTTCCAAGCAATTAACTGCCAATCGCCGTTAACCCACGAATCACCTTCTGATTTTCTTTCAAGAATAATGGATTCCTTTTGAGTATCTAAAAAAAGTTCTGCTTTATTTCCATCAAAAATTACATAGGAAACAGTAGAATACGTTTTTCCATCTTCAGCATGATTTAGCCTTGTGCTATTTTCAAAAACTCGGATACATTCTTTTTTCAAAACTGACCAAGTATATCCTGCTGAACCTTTACAGCCATGAGAATCTGAGTCTCCTCCTACAGCAACTTCTCTTTGTGGCTCTTTCGGAGTTGTACTTTCTTGAGAAACTTTTTTTCCGCAAGAAATTGCACTTGCCATAATCAAAAACAAAAACATCTTTTTCATAATCCTAAATTTATTTAAAGGTCAAAAAAAATAGGATTTTATAATCCTATTTTTGATATAACCAAGTTTGATTTACTTCAAAGGTAATATTATCATCGTTATCAACAAAGTATTTTAACAAGACTTCTCCCCATAATTCACCATTACTATAATCTGCAATGATCCAACGGTGGTTTAAAATTTTTACTTTATTGATAATAAATTTATTCGGCCCAATCTGATCTTGCCCTGTATAAGGGTTTCCTTTTGGATTTGAATTGAAATCTAATAGTTTTTCAGTTACAACTGGAATCAGTTTTTCATACAAAATCACTTTCCCGCCAGAAGCACTGTTATCAAAGTAATTTTGTGCATTTTCGTTATGCTCTAAAGAAAAATAATCTGCTTCTGCCAACTTATTTTTCATAAGACTAATGCTGTCTCTTAATTTCTTAGTTGTTTTATCATATCTATTTTCTGCAAATTTCACTTCTCCGCTATAAAACGAATAGGTAAAAACATTCATTAAAATGGCAAGAATAAAAAGATAAAGCATTAAGGATTTTTTCATTGTGTGGTATAATTAAATTGTAATTTCTAAATTATCGTAAGCTAAGAAAACATTTTCTGGAAGTTTTTGCTGCACTTCTTCATGAAAACCTAAAACATGGCTAATATGGGTTAAATACGCTCTTTCAGGTTTAACCAAATCAATAAAATCAAGCGCTTCTTGCAGATTAAAATGAGTATCGTGAGGTTCAACACGTAAAGCATTTACTACCAGAACTTTTATTCCCTTGAGTTTCTCAACTTCAGCTTGTTCAATAGTTTTTACATCGGTTAAATAGGCAAAATCCTCTATTCTGTATCCAAAAACCTGTAAATCACCGTGCATTGCGTTTATCGGAATTGCCATTTTATCTCCAACGGCAAAAGGTGCATTATTTTGCACTTCGATTGTTTTTACACTTGGAGCTCCTGGATATTTATTTACAGTTTCAAAAACATAATCAAAACGGCGTCGCAGATTATCTAAAACGCGTTTATGTCCGTAAATCGGAATTTCTCCCTGTCTGAAATTAAATGGACGAATATCATCTAACCCAGCAGTATGATCGGAGTGTTCGTGTGTAAAAAGAATTGCATCGAGTTTACGGCATCCGCATGAAAGCATTTGCTGTCTGAAATCGGGACCGCAATCAATCACATACGAATGCTCGTCCCATGTTATCCAAATGGACACACGAAGCCTTTTATCCTTAGCATCAGTGCTTTTACAAACTGGATGATCGATTCCGATAATTGGAATACCTTGAGAAGTACCTGTACCTAAAAAATAAACCTTCAATTGAACTTAATTTTTTTACAAAAATAGGATTATTTCTCTTTCATTAGACTCCTAATTTACTAACTTTGTAACAAATCTATTTAAAACAAAATGGGTACAGAAATAAAACTCAAAGGTGACAAGGTCATCGAACAGATTCCTTCTATAAAAGACAAAGCATTACGCATTAATTTAAACGAGAATATTTACGGAACATTTGCTGAGATTGGTGCTGGACAAGAGACAGTTAGGCATTTTTTCAGATCCGGAGGTTCTTCAGGAACTATTGCAAAAGCGATGTCTGCCTATGATAAAGATTTTAGCGACGCCGTTTATGGTGCTGAAACTGATGGAAGATATGTTACCGAAGAGCGTTTAAAAAAAATGCTTACCCATGAAAGCCAGATTATTGAAGAGCGTTTAAGCAGAGAAAAACACCCAACAAAACTTTTCTTTAGTTACGCTAACACTGTTGCGACAATAGATTTTGCCAAACAGTTTAAAGGTCACGGATGGGTTGGAATTCGTTACCAAATTGAGCCAGATGAAGCTTACAACGAAATTATCCTTCATATTCGTTTTAAAGAGACTGACGCAAGATTACAACAAGAAACACTTGGTATTTTGGGAGTTAACTTAATTTACGGTGCTTTTTACAAATATAACGATCCAAAACGATTACTTCGCTACTTATATGATCACTTAGACAAAGATCAATTAGAGATCGATACCATTAACTTTTCTGGGCCTCGTTTTGCTGATGTAGACAATCGTTTGATGAGTTTGCAATTGGTTAAAAACGGAATGACAGATGCTGTAATGTTTAACCCTGAAGGGAAAAATATTCTTCCGGCTGCTATATTATACAAAAAGAACCTTTTAGCTTTAAGAGGAAGTTTCCGTCCTGTTACTAAAGTAAACATGGATATGTATGAGAAATCTTTGGAAATGTTTCTTAAAGAAAATAAGGTTGAAAAAAATAATACTCTTGTAATTTTTGAAATTACACTTTCGAATTTACGTTCAGATGGTGAAATTGACGAAAGAGACTTTATGGATAGAGCCGAATTGCTTTGTTCTCTTGGTCAAACGGTTATGATTTCGAATTTCCAAGAATATTATAAAGTTGTAGAATACTTCGCAAACTACACCAAAGCTCGTATGGGATTGGCAATGGGTGTAAATAACCTTGTTGATATTTTTGACGAGAAGTACTACCGCCATTTAAGCGGTGGAATTCTGGAAGCTTTCGGAAAATTATTCTATCGCGATATGAAAGTATTCTTATATCCAATGTTAGATGAAGATGGCTCATTGATGAATTCGAACAACTTAAAAGTTCATCCTAGAATGAAAGAATTATACAAGTTCTTTAAATTCAACGGAAAAGTGGTTGATATTGAAGATTATGATCCAAATATTCTAGATGTTTTCTCTAGAGAAATTTTAAAAATGATTAATCAAGGCAAAACGGGTTGGGAACCAATGCTTCCTCCTGGTATTCCAGAAATCATAAAAGAACATCATCTTTTTGGATATCATCCGCAGAAAGAATTAGAACAAAATAAATAATAAAAAAAGTCCCTTTGTTGGGACTTTTTTTTGTTTCAAGTTTTTTTCGTTTCAAGTTTCAAGTTATTCTTGGAGTTTTTTTTTACCGCAAAGCACGCTAAGTTTTCTTGTCTCCGTTTATGCTAAAAATGCAAAGTTCGCAAAGCTTAATCTATATAAAGCTTTGCGAACTTTGCGTATATCTTAGCGTTCTTTGCGTTTAAATATAAGCCACAACAGATAACTTGAAACTTGAAACTTGAAACCTGAAACCTGAAACAAAAAAAAGCTATTTCAAAATCTGAGAAGCGTGCTCTTTTGTTTTCACTTTTTCAATTACTTCTTCTATAATTCCTTTTTCGTTGATTACGAAAGTAGTTCTATGAATTCCATCATATTCTCTTCCCATGAATTTCTTTGGTCCCCAAACTCCAAATGCATTGATAACCGATTTGTCTTCGTCTGCGATTAATGGAAAAGGCAATTCATATTTATCCTTAAACTTGATTTGTGCTTTTGCACTATCGGCACTTACTCCTAAAAGCTCGTAATTATTAGCTTGAAAACGGTGAAAATTATCTCTCAAATCACAGGCCTCAGCTGTGCATCCAGGTGTGCTTGCTTTTGGATAAAAGAAAACAACCAGTTTCTTTCCTACGTAATCTGCCAGTTTATGTGCTTTTCCTTCTTGATCTGTTCCTGAAAAATTTGGTGCTTTATCTCCGGCTTTTAATGTTGTCATATCTTTTTATTTTAGATTGTTGATTTTAGATTTTAGATTATTCACAAAGATAACTCATAACTTATAATTCATAACTTTTTTCATGCCCCAGATTGAAGTGAAAACCCCGGAATTATGATAGCTTACATTTTTTGTATTTAAAAAGCGACCAACGGAAGCTCTTTTAAATACTTAAAAATGTTGCTAGCATAATGAGGAGTTGAAACGGAAAGCTGGATTAGGCACATCATTAAAATTATACTATTTTTACAGTATTAAAAACACGGAAATGAATAAAGAAGCTCGCGTACAATTTGTTATCGACACCTTAAAAGAACTCTACCCTACTATACCTGTTCCGCTTGACCATAAAGATCCTTACACGCTTTTGATTGCAGTTTTACTTTCTGCTCAATGCACAGACGTTCGTGTGAACCAGATTACACCGCTACTTTTTGCAAAAGCTGACAATCCGTATGATATGGTTAAAATGTCGGTCGAGGAAATCAAGGAAATTATTCGTCCGTGTGGTTTATCTCCTATGAAATCGAAAGGGATTCATGGGTTATCCGAAATTTTGATTGAAAAACACAACGGAGAAGTTCCTCAAAGTTTTGAAGCGCTTGAAGCTTTACCAGCCGTTGGACATAAAACGGCCAGCGTGGTAATGTCGCAAGCTTTTGGAGTTCCTGCTTTTCCTGTTGACACACATATTCATAGATTGATGTACAGATGGAATTTATCTAACGGAAAAAATGTAGCGCAAACCGAGAAAGATGCTAAAAGATTATTCCCTAGAGAATTATGGAATGACTTGCATTTGCAGATTATTTGGTACGGCCGAGAATATTCTCCAGCTCGTGGGTGGAATCTTGAAAAAGACATTATTACTAAGACTGTCGGAAAGAAATCTCTAATTGAAGAACTAGAAAAAACAGTTTCAAAAAAATAAAGCACAAAGATTAAAAATCTTTGTGCTTTAATGTGCCAATTATAAAATTAGACAATGTGTTCGGAATCTGTAGAAATTTTCTAATTATCAAATTTTCTAATTATCAAATTTTCTCATTACCCAATTTATTTACATTCCCGCTTTTAGAGCATTATATTCAGCTGTCATGTCAAGCGATCTATAAACACCTAGCAATGTTTTTGTTGCATCTGGATTTTTTGGTTCTAGTGTAAGTACTTTTTTCAGATACGGAATTGCACTTCTTGTAATATCATCTTTTCTAGCATTAAGCTTATCGTACTTCTGCATCTCAGCTGGCGTAGTTCCCAATGAAGATATTTCATCGGCCAAGTCTTTCTTCATTTGCAGCTTTAAGTAAGCCAAATTAATATAGGCATCCACATAATTTGGATTCAATTCTAAAACATAATTATACACCGTTTCAGCTTTAGAATACTCTTTTCTTTCAAGGTAGGCATAAGCAAGATTATTGTTTACTTCTATTTTTTTAGAAGGTACAGATTCTGTTCTTGGTTTTTCATAGAACCCTTGTTGAATTGCTGATTCTCTAGCTTTTGGCGAAACGAAAGCGTCTTCTTCTTTTGTTTTCTTGTTTGTAGCATAATACAAAACTCCTTTTCCAGAGAAATTAATCTTTTTCAAAAGTTCGTAATAGGTAACTGCTGCGTTGAAATCTTTTGCATTTATAGACGAAGATGCCGCGTTATACAAGTTGATGGTATCTTTCTTATCGAATAAATACACTTTATAGCTTTTCTCGGCACTTTCTTTAAATTTTCCGGCGTTAAAATCAGCCATTGCGCCATTTACAAGACTGGCTTTCATATCTTTTAAAGCCATATTAGCTTTAATTGTCCATTTAAATTTGCCTGATTCATTCTCGTACAAGAATACGTCTTGATATGATTGCGATGCCAATGTAAAATTATTAGCTGCATCTACATTTTTTACAGCCAAATCTTTTAAGACATTACCTTTTAAATAGTAATAATCAGATTTGTCTTCGTCGGATGCGTTAAGTATAAGGTATTCGGTTTTGGTTAAAATTGCCAAAGCTTCTTGGCTATTTCCTTTATCAAATAAAGACTGTGCTTCTTTAATTTTGTCTTTTTGAGCAAATGCGCCAATACTTATCATTAATAAGCATGACAACATTTTAATGTTCTCTTTCATTTTGCGGTTAAGTTTTGGTGATTAAATGATTTTCTTAGCTTGTTTTGAGGTACAGTAAAAGAGATAATTAAACTGGTTCAAAAATTATCTTTTATTACCATTTCATGAGTAACATTTGCTGGTCCAAATAGTCTCTCAAAAAATCAAACAAACATCAAACTTAACAAAATAAAGCAGGGTAGTTTTTCTTCATAAACAATCTGTTTTTGGGGTTAAATATTTAATTCTTAATGTATTATTTTTACAATTCTTAGCTAAAACCAACCTTTCAATACGAATAACACTTAATAAACGCATTTATAACGACTAAAAAATTAGTTTTTTAACTAAAATAGAATTAAAAACCAAATAAACCCATAAAATCTAATCAAAATATTAAATTTTAACAAATAGAGAGAAAAATGCTGTAAAAACCTTATATTTTTTACACAAAAAAGCAGAAACAAAAAAACTCACAACTTGTATAAAATATACAAACTGTGAGTTCTTAAACCAAAACGACCATTTGGTTTGTTTTTTTATAAACATCCGACAGGAGCAGTGGGCTGTTTAGTTAGCTATAATCTCAAAATTTTTATCGTCAATCTTAACAACAGTCAAGGCTTTCGAGTAATTCAGTAAAAAAGAAACGACTTCTTTTTTAGGTTTAAGATTTTTAGAAGCTTGTGCTTTTTTTGAGTAAATTTTCCCCATACTATCAGAATGTTTTATACTAATATAACGAGGTTATTATCAAAATAGTATTAGTTGGTTAAAATAATTTGATGTTTATCTATTATTTTTCTCAAATTCATTAGAGCATAACGCATTCTTCCAAGTGCTGTATTGATGCTTACGCCTGTTACTTCTGAGATTTCTTTAAAGCTCATATCTTGGTACATACGCATTACAAGTACCTCTTTTTGATCTTCAGGAAGTTCTTCGATTAGCTTTTTTAAATCAAGCTCTACCTGATCTACAATCATTTTGCCTTCAATTGTAAGCGCATCGTCTGACATAATAGAGAAGATAGAAAATTCTTCTGTTTCTCTATACATTGGCATTTTTTTGGTCTTACGAAAATGATCAACAATTAAGTTATGAGAAATACGCATTACCCAAGGCAAAAATTTACCTTCTTCGTTGTACGAATTGCTTTTTAAAGTTTTAATAACTTTAATAAATGTGTCTTGAAAAATATCATTTGAAATATCTCTATCAGCTATCTTAGAATATATAAATCCATATATCTTAGATTCGTGCCTTTTTATTAATGTTGCCAGAGCAGCTTCGCTACCGTCAACATAATTTTTTACTAATAGAGCGTCTGGAGTATGCAGATCAGCCATAATAACTACTTTTTTTAGTTTTATTTTAAAATTTGGAGTATTTTCTAAAAAGTAGTTTTTTTATATAGGCGTATCTTTTTTGGTTATGTTAATATTGCGACCAAATTTAACAAATTTTACTTTTAAAAAGCAAATAAAATCATTAATTATTATTAGTAAAACTTTTATTAATGTACAATAAACATAAAATTTACCTAAAAAGAGCTAAAAATCCGTAAAACAAAAGCTCTCAAAAAATGTTAAAAAACAAACGTAAATAACTTACAATTAGCAAGATAAATTTTAATCATTACATTAAATCTGAATTTAAATTACAATTTTTCCTCTAATAAATAAACAAATACTCGATAATTTTCTAAAAAAACCTTTAAACTGCATCTTTTCACCTTTCAAAAACTGATTTTTTTCTGACAAAAGGGATCCATCAGGAAGTTTTTTTTACGATAAAATAGTTAAGATTTGGAACTAAATCCTTAACTAAATCCAATTCAAAATTGATTACTTTTGTAAAAATTGACTTTTTTATGCAAATTGACCTTTCTAAAATAGATCCAAAATCAAATATTATAATTAAAGGAGCGCAAGTACATAATTTAAAAAATGTAGACGTTGTTATTCCGAGAAATAAACTGGTTGTTATTACAGGTCTTTCAGGATCAGGAAAATCGAGTTTAGCTTTTGATACTTTATATGCTGAAGGACAAAGACGTTATGTAGAAAGTCTGTCGTCTTATGCGCGTCAGTTTTTAGGCCGTTTAGACAAACCGAAAGTAGAATATATTAAAGGTATTGCTCCCGCAATTGCTATAGAGCAAAAAGTAAATACGACCAATGCCCGTTCTACTGTTGGAACTTCTACAGAAATATACGATTACATCAAACTTTTGTTTGCCAGAATTGGACGCACGTACTCTCCTATTTCTGGACAGGAAGTCAAAAAAAATACAGTTACAGATGTTATCTCTGATGTTAAGGGCCTTCCTCTTGACAGCAGATGGCTGTTGCTTGCTCCTATTCATCTTGAAGAAGGCAGACAGCTGGAAGACAAACTGAAAGTACTTTTACAGCAAGGTTTTGCTCGTATTTTGGTTGATAACGAAATGATTCGTCTGGATGAATTTTCTGCTTCAGATTTACATCAATTCGACAATAAAGACATACTTCTTATAATTGACCGTATTGTAGTTAAAGAGGAAGAAGAATTCTACAATCGTCTAGCCGACGCCGTTCAAACTGCATTTTTTGAAGGAAAAGGAATTTGTTTCCTTCAAGAATTAAATGGTGAAAAAAGATTTTCTTACTCTAATAATTTTGAGCTTGACGGAATAACTTTTCTAGAGCCAAATGTTCATTTATTCAGTTTCAACAATCCATACGGAGCATGTCCCGTTTGCGAGGGCTACGGAAATATAATTGGTATTGATGCCGACCTTGTGGTTCCAAACACTGCATTGTCTATTTATGAAAGTGCCATTTATCCTTGGCGTGGCGAAAGCATGAGCTGGTATAAAGATGAATTGGTAAAACATGCCTATAAATTTGATTTCCCAATTCACAAACCTTATTTCCAATTAACTGAAGAGCAAAAAGATTTAATCTGGACTGGAAATCAATATTTTCAAGGATTGAATGATTTCTTTAGAGAATTAGAAGAAAAAAATTATAAGATTCAAAACCGAGTAATGTTATCACGTTACCGCGGTAAAACCAAATGTCATGCTTGCAAAGGCAAACGCTTACGCGAAGAAGCGTCTTATGTAAAAATCAACGGAAAAACAGTTTCTGATTTGGTTGATTTACCAATTAAACATTTGGTTACATTCTTCAAAAACATCGAATTAAATCAATACGAACAGCAGATCGCTAAACGACTAATGATCGAAATCAATAATCGTTTGTCTTTTTTATCTGAAGTTGGTTTAGACTATCTTACCTTAAATAGAAATTCTGCCACTCTTTCTGGAGGTGAATCGCAGCGAATTAACTTGGCTACTTCTCTTGGTAGTAGTTTAGTAGGATCGATGTATATTCTAGATGAACCAAGTATTGGTCTGCATCCTAAAGATTCTGAAAGATTAATCAAAGTACTGCTTTCTCTTCGTGATCTTGGCAACACTGTAATTGTGGTTGAACATGATGAAGATATCATGAAAGCTGCCGATATGATTATTGACATTGGTCCTGAAGCTGGAACTTTTGGAGGAAAATTGGTTGCTCAAGGAACTTATGATGAAATTCTAAAGTCTGATTCTTTGACAGCGAAATATCTTAATGGAGACTTAGAAATTTCTATTCCAAAGAGAAGAAGAAAATTCAAAAACCATATAGATATTATAGGCGCGCGCGAAAACAACTTAAAAAATATTGATGTTACTTTTCCTTTAGATGTTCTAACTGTTGTAACGGGAGTATCTGGAAGTGGAAAAAGTACTTTAATTAAGAAAATTTTGTTTCCTGCCGTTCAGAAAAAACTAGAAAGCGCTGCTGAAAAAGCAGGGCAATTTACCGAGATTTCAGGATCTTTTTCTCACATTAAACATATTGAATATGTAGATCAAAATCCTATTGGAAGAAGCTCTAGATCAAATCCGGTTACCTATATCAAAGCTTATGATGATATTCGTGATTTGTATGCCAAAGAAAAACTGTCAAAAATAAGAGGTTATCAGGCCAAACACTTTTCTTTTAATGTTGATGGAGGCCGATGCGAAACTTGTAAAGGAGAAGGTTCTATCAATGTCGAAATGGTTTTCATGGCCGATGTTTCGCTTCCTTGTGAAACCTGCGGAGGAAAACGATTTAAAAAAGAGATTTTAGAAGTAACTTTTGACAATCAAAACATCAATGATATTCTTACAATGACCATTGACGATGCTATTGCTTTTTTCGAGAAAAACAAGCAAGCAAAAATCACTCAAAAATTACAGCCTTTGCAAGATGTTGGTTTAGGGTATGTTCAATTAGGGCAGTCTTCTTCTACTTTATCTGGCGGAGAGGCACAGCGTATTAAGTTGGCTTCTTTCCTTGTAAAAGGGGCAACAAAAGAAAAAGCCTTATTTGTTTTTGACGAACCTACAACTGGTCTTCACTTTCATGATATTAAAAAACTTTTGGCTTCGTTTGATGCTTTAATAGAAAAAGGACATTCGATAATTGTCATCGAACATAATCTAGATCTAATAAAATGTGCCGACTGGATCCTTGATTTAGGCCCTGAAGGCGGAGAAAACGGAGGACGTTTATTGGCGTCTGGAACTCCAGAAGACATTCTAAAAGTAAAAGAATCTGTAACGGGAGTTTATTTAAAAGATAAATTATAAGACATCTAACCGTTTTCAATTAACAAAGCCATAAATACAATTGATTAGTTTGTATTTATGGCTTTATATTTTATTTCTCTTTTTTTAATGTTTTTAAGCTACTAAACATCTTTCCTCAAAAGGAAGACCATCTTCATCAATAGCTACTAAGATCTTTTTCTGTTTTGAAGCCTCAAAAGTAAGATAAAGCCATGCAAATGACCACAAACCTAGAGTTAAACAGAAAATCATAAAATTTAAACTGTGATTCACCACTTTTCCGCCTTTAGATAAGACTGCAAAAAGAAGTTCATCATTTCTTTCTTCTAAAGTAAATCCGTTATGAACTTTGTTTGATATCATATTAGAAAATACTTGCATGCTTTGTTCATGGCTGAGATGATTGTACTTCATAATTACTAATCTACAATTAATTCTGGTTACACTTTTATTCGTACTTTACTGCAAAAATATTTAATTCTAAAAAATTAAAAAAATGCCTGCATTTAATCGTTTAGTTAGAAAAAAAACTGCATTTTGAGCAAAGTACTGCTAAACATTCATGATAAAGTTAATTTTTATTAAATTAATTACAAAGAATTCAAGTGTTAAAGTTTTAAATTTAATCACTCGTTATCAATTATTTAACCTTTGTTTTTAATATTAAAGAAAGGTGCTTCGTAATCTTCTTTCAGATAATTTGGCGGAATCGTCGTGGTGTTTCCGTCTCGTAAAGCGCTGTAATGTGGCGACATGATCTCGATACCTGCAGCATTAAAAGAATCTTGAATATTCTGATGAAGCGAAGAATAAATCCTAGGCTGTTTCGTTGGCTCTTTGGTATACACATTGATTTGATACGATACATAAAAATCGTCCAAACTGGTTTGAAGCACAAACGGTTTAGGTTCTTTTTCTGTCATTTCTGTTTTTCCAGCAGCATCAATCAAAGCAGCATGAATGTCTTTCCAAGGCACATCATATCCGATTGTTACTGTGGTATGAATTAATAATCCGTTGGTCGACTGATTTGTATTTGCAGAATAATTTGTAGAAGTACTCGACAAAACGGTCGCATTTGGAATTGTAATGTCTTCAAATTTTGGTGTCCTGATTCGGGTAACCAAAGCCGTTTTTTCTATCACTTCCCCACTTACATCACCAATTTTTATAAAATCTCCAATCTTAAACGGACGCATATAGGTAATAACCAAACCTGCTACCATATTGGCAATCGCATTAGAAGAACCAAGCGAAAATAAAACCCCTACAAATACTGAAACTCCTTTAAAAATTGGAGAATCTGAACCTGGCAAGTACGGAAAAATAATCACCAGCATAAAAGCATACATCAAAAGACGAATAATGTTGAATGTCGGCAATGCCCAATCGCTATAAAAACCACTAATCTTAATATTCTCTGATTTTATTTCATAAAAGAAAAACTTAATTATTTTGATCGAATATTTAAAAATAACGATGATTACAATTATAGTAAATAAGCTAGGAAGAAAACCAACAAATCCCATAAAGGCAGATTTTGCAGGTGTTAAGATCCATCTGAGTAATGTTGTAGTATAGTCTTTTGTTGCTGGAAAAATGCTAAATAAAACAGGAAGCGAAAGATAGACTATTAAAATAAGCGTTATTATTTTTATAACACCAAAGATTCGAAGTAATAAAACCAGTTGTTTCTCTGGAGATAATATTTTAATGGAATTATAGCTTACTCCTTTAAAATACTTTGCTCTATTTTTTACAATATATTTTTTAATAAAATTAAATATCCTAGAGGTCAAAAATAAAACTATACCAATTATAAGAACCAATAGCGCTGTATAGCCAATTCGTTTTGGCAATTGTGAATAATTTTCATTCTGATAAAGTATTGCGCTTTTAATTTTATCCAGATTGCGATTGGCAATAACCTTTATCGTAGTATTTTCTGCTTTTGCATCAGCTTCTAAAACAGACATTATTACCAAATCGCTTTGATACACAATATCCATAGAAACATCAGAAGGAATAACTTTTATAGAGTCTTTTTCAAAAAAAGACTCATTGTACAACCTTTTAATCTTATCTGTAATGTATTGTGCCCTTTCTTTTGCAGAAAAGGATCCAACATTATGATAAATAAAAAAAAGTGTATCGTTAAAAGGCTTTACAGGATAACCTTTTAGTTTTACTGTTATAGAATCTTTTCCAGCGCTTTTCAGATTATTTTTCTGGGCAATTACAGAAAAAGAAAACAAGACAAAAAAGAGAGCTAATAACCTAAGTACTTTTATTTTCATATTCAATTAGAAATAAATTAGTTATCCTTTCTAACAAATATAAAAACAAAAAAGCTACAATTTTTTTAAATCTCTTTCTTTTTTAAAGAAAAATCAGATCAAATTTTAAAACCTAACTTTTTGAAAATAGAATCAATAACATTATTGATATCTGAAGAAATCTTGAACTTATAGTTTAAATACAGATATAAAATAGTCACCAATATCGATTTTAAAGCAATACTGATTAATTGGAAAAATGGAAATTCCCAGAAATAAAACAGTAAAAACAACGCAAATGTAAGCAGTATTGAATGAATTGTCTGCTTTGTAAAAGGATACAAATCAAGCTTCTTAACTACAAAAAGTAATTTTGCCAAACTATACAAAGTAATAGACAAAAGTGTCGCAAATGCTGAACCCATAATTCCAAAATCAGGAATGAACAACATGTTTAAAATCACGGTTAAAACAACTAGCATTAATCCTAAATACAATACCATTCGGTAATATTTGGTATTGAAAATAATGGCGTTATTATTTCCTAAAATCAGATCAAAATATTTAGAAAGACCAATCATAAATACAACTGAGATACCGCCGCTGTATTCTTTTGGAACCAATTCATATAATTGCCTAATATTCACAAAAATGCACAGCATTACAAATCCGCCGACAATCTGTAAATTAATTGACGTTTTTTTATACAGCTGATTCAATTCGTCGTGTTTATTTTCATGCATTAACTTAGCTGTAATTGGATATACGATTTGGTGCATGGCGCGGCTCGGCACCGAAATAACCAAAGCGATATAAGTTGCCACAGAATAGTACGCAATATTCTCGATCTTCATATATTGATTTAGCATCAGCTTATCACCATCTAGAAGCAAATTGGCTACGCTTCCTGATAAGATAATATAAAAAGTATACTCCATTACTGCCTTTACATTTTCAGGTATTGTAATCTGGAAATTAGGCTTTTTGATATAAAAGGCATAAAACATAGTGATCAAAAAAGCAAAAAAATAGATTCCTGCTGTTATGTACACAAATCCTACCAATGAAATCCAATTGAAATACAATCCGATCAAAGCAAATGTAGAAAGTAGCCTTAAACCGACTTCTTTAATAAAGTTCCCAAAGACCGAATGCATATGCACTCTCGCCCAGGCATAAAAAATTTCAAAATAAGCCATACAGATTCCGATAAACGGAATAAGAAGCATGAACTCACGAACAACTGGGTTTTCTTTTGAAACAAAATCGGTTATGTCGTCGTAGAAAAAGATTCCGATAAGTCCTAACGGAATACACATTAAAATAGGAAACAGCGCCGTAAAGGACAAAAACTGCTCTCTTTCTTCTTCTGTTTTATATTGCGAATAAAATTTTACAAGCGTATTTTGCATTCCGATAGCAAACAAAGGCATGATTACGTTTGCCGCAGAAGTAATGTAATTTGTTAATGCGTAATAAGTTGCCCCAAGAAAAACGGGATAAAGATATAATGTATTAATGGCTCCGATACCAAAACCAATGTATGTAATTATAGTATTTTTAAAAGACTGATTTAAGACAATACCCATTTCTTGAGTTTAGATTGTATTTGATGTTTAATTGATTATCCTTTAATCAGCTGGGCTAATTGTTTGGTTAGGTTTTTTCTCGAATATTGCTGTAAACCAATCCCATGCGATTGTAATTTCCCTTCCAAAAACTGATTAAAAAAGTCCAAAATTACACTTTTTAATTTCGCTTTTTCAGAATAATCAAAAAATACTCCAGTATTGGTCTGTGTAACGATATCGGCAAAGTCAGAACCTTGAGGCCCAATAGCAATTATTGGACGGTTTGACACCATATATTCGAATAACTTTCCTGGAATAATGCTTTTAGTATCCTCAGAATTAATTTCTATTAAAAGCAATACTTGAGATTTTCTTTGGTGTGCAACAGCTTCTTTATGAGAAACGTAACCAACCAAATTTAAATAATCCTTTAATTGATGTTCTTGAATAGCATCTAAAACTTCCTGACTTACAGCGCCAATTAATTTAATTTCTAAATGAGATTTAAATTCTGGTACTTCTTTAAGTAATTCAACCAAAACTTCCCATAAAAATGGCGGGTTTCTATCAGACAAGAAAGAACCAATATGAGCTAAAGTGAATTTTGTATCTAAAGTTTGTTTCTCTACAGTTTCAACATCGTAACCGTTCGTAATTACCGTAATTGGTTTATTGGTAATCGCTTCAAATTCGGCTTTTGTTGTTTTACTAGTTACAATGATTTCGTCTGCAGAATTAAGTACTTTGTGCTCTAAGCTCTTATGCTTTTTTTCTGCATAAGAAGATAGACGAAGTGCTTTATGATATCCGATTGTTGTCCAAGGATCACGGAAATCGGCAAACCATTTTACTTTTAATTTCTGCTGCAATTCTAAACCAATTAAATGCAAACTGTGCGGTGGTCCAGAAGTTACAATTGTATCGATATTATTTTCTTGAATGTATTTTTCTAAATAAGAAACTGATGGTTTTACCCAAAAAACGCGGGCATCTGGAATAAAAAGATTTCCTCGAACCCAAAGAAACGTTTTGTCCAGAAAAGTTTGTTTTTTCTTTTGCGGAAAAATTCCAGAACTGATTTTCTTGGTTTTATTCTTCGAAAAAATGGAAGCCAATTGGTAAGGCTCCCAAATTTTATTTTTTAAAACAATTACTTTATCTGATATTTCGCTCACCAATCCTTCGTCAACAATTGGATAAGTCGGGTTTTCTGGAACATAAACTATTGGCTGAACGTCAAATTCAGGAAGATATTTTACAAATTTTAGCCAGCGCTGTACACCTGGCCCACCCGCAGGCGGAAAGTAATAGGTAATTATTAAAAGTTTTTTTTGTTCCATATTTAAATTACACAGAGATTCACAAAGTCAGCACTGAGTATCACAAAGATTTTTTTTAATTATTTTGAGTATCTCTGTGACTTTTTTGCGAATCTTTGCGGTAGAATTTCTCAAAATAAATCCCTCCAACTAAAAGCAACAGCATTCCAATTGAACTTATTAAAGTAATTGTTCCTCCAGTTTTAATAATCTGAGGCTCAAATTTAAATTCAATAGTATGTTTTCCGGCAGGAATTTCCATTGCTCTTAAAACATAATCAACTGGGAAATGATCTGTCAATTTTCCGTCAATATAAGCGTTCCAACCATTTTTATAATACATTTCAGAAAAAACAGCTAAACCATCTCCTTTATTTTCTGATTTGTATTTGATATAATTTGGCTTGTAAGCAACAACTTTAATAGTTCCTGTTGTATCAAAAGCTTTCTTCAATCTTGCATTTTGGAATTTGCTTTCATGTTCGTGAACATTGAAAACTGCAACTTTTTTAGTATCTAAAGTATTCAGCGCTTTCATTACGTCATCTGGTTTGTTTACCAGTTTTACCGACTCCACAAACCAAGCATTTCCGTTAGCATCTGGATTAACCGCAGGAATTTGGTTTCCGTCTTTATCAACTTGAATAACATACTTAACATTCAACATATTAAGCACTTCTAAATTATTTTTAGCAATTTGGTAATCATATAATTGCTGCATTCTTCTTGGTCTTACAGCACTATAACCTCCAATTGTTTTATGGAAATAAGATGATCTTCCTTGCAATTGTCCTTGAAGATCAAATACACGGTAAACTGAAGTATCTTTTAAAATCTGAGCATCTGCCTGCGTTTCTTGAAAAGGAGCAGCAATTTGAACTGGGCTCACAAAATCTTTAGCAGAAACATATTTTTTATCGACAAAGAACAAATCAAAAATCATTACTATTCCAACCACAATTAAGGTTGTAGTTTGAGAGAATTTGTTCTTTACAAACATCCAAAGAACCACAAATGTCACTATAATTAAGAATCCAGATCTTAACAAATCTGCATAGTACATGGTCATTCTGTCTTCTCTTAAAGCATCAACAAATCCTGGCCCGTAGCTTTCCAAATAAACATTATCGTTCATTCCTGTAAAATGGAAGAAGCTTTTTGCTATTAGAAGAATAACGAGAACCCCCAAACCAAAAACTCCTGTCTGCACTAATGCTTTCTGCTGTAATTTTGGCTCGTCCTTAGCTTTAAAAAATGATTGTAATCCCATAACAGCTAAAACAGGGAAACATAATTCTAATATAACCTGAATTGAAGATACTGCTCTAAATTTATCGTAAAGCGGAACATATTCAATAAAAAAGTCTGTCAATAAAGAGAAGTTTTTACCCCAAGAAAGCACTAAAGTGAAAAGTGCTCCAGTAAGGAAAACATATTTGATTTTTCTTTCGTCAATAAATAAAGCTAAAACTGCCAAAAAGAAAACTACTGCTCCAATATAAGCCGGTGCTGAAACAATTGGCTGATCTCCCCAATAAGTAGGCATTCCTGAAACAAAATCCTGAGCTTGAGAAGCAGGAACTCCCTGTTCAAGCATAAATGCGTACATACGGCTGTCTGTACCTACATTTTCGTGACTTGAACCTCCAAAAATTCTTGGAGCAATTAAATTTAAACTCTCTGCAATACCATAACTATATTCAGTGATATAATCTGTAGTCATAGAAGCAGTGGTTTCATTTTTAGATCCATCTGGATTAAAAGTCAACTCGCTTTTATCTCTGATACTGTATTTAGCATATTCGTTTGTTGCCATTAAATTACCTGCGTTGGCACCCAATGCAAAAATTCCAGCAACTAATAAAACGCCACAAGAAATTAGAAGTCCTTTAAAATCTTTCTCTTTGATATAATTAAAAGCAAAATAACCTGAAAGCATCAATAAGAAAATCAATAAATAATAGGTCATCTGGAAGTGATTGGCGCTAATTTCTAATGCCACCGCAAACATGGTGAGCAGACCGCCCTTAATATACTTCTTCTGAAAGACGAGTATAAAACCAGCAATTACCAGAGGCATATAAGCTATTGCGTGCGCTTTTGCATTATGTCCAACTCCTAAAATGATAATCATATAAGTTGAAAAACCAAATGCAATTGAACCAATAAAGGCTTTCAAAGGATCTGTTTTTAAAACTAATAATAAGCCATAAAAACCAAGGAAATATAAAAACAAGTAATCTGCAGGACGTGGAAGAAAACGCAAAACGTCATCAACTTTACCGATAAAATCGTTCGGATAATTTGCTCCAAGCTGATACGTTGGCATACCTCCAAAAGCAGAGTTGGTCCAATAAGGCTCAGCATTTTCTACTGCTCTAAAGTCATTTTGCTCTTTTGCCATTCCGGTGTATTGAGCAATATCAGACTGGAAGATTTGTTTTCCTTGTAGAACTGGATAAAAATAAATTAACGAAACAAAAATAAAGCCCAAGATAACAAGGGCATGCGGATAGAACTTATTTACTATTTTCAATTTTGGCTAGTTTGGGTTAAAATGAATCCTAAATTTTCAGGACACAAATCTAATCTATTTCTTCGTAATCGACATACTCTCCCACTTTTTTGGTTTCGCGCGGATTTTTAGCATTAGCAGTATTAATGATTATTTCATCATTATTATTTGTATTGTGATTGTTCTGATATGTATTGCCTTGATTATACTGCTGCTGTTGTCTTTGAAAATTTTCACTAGCATTCTCTACCGCCTTTTTAACCAATACTGGCAAAAAGATTCTAGCTAAAAATTTAAAAATGTAATAAAAAGCTATAACCCACATGATGGTTTTAAACAACCCTGAAAATGATGCTTCTTGCATAACTATATATTTTTTTCCAAAATTAATAAATCCATTCCTTAAAAATAAAATATGAATCTTAAATAAATAATAAAATATGTACATTTGAAATGCGTTATTATTTTTTAATCCAAAAAAAATTATATGTCCAAAATTAAAAACTTACTTGCCCCGGTACTTTTTTTTATTCCACAACTATTTTTTGCACAATACACCGACGTTATTAATTCCAACCGTCCTGGCGAAACCATGTCTGCTTACGCTGTTGGGAAATCTGTAATTCAAGCCGAACTTGGTGTTTATGGCATTAAAGAAAAACACGATTTATTAGACTACGATGCCAGCGGATTTGGCACTGATTTAACCATAAGATTTGGTGCTTTTCTAGAGCAATTAGAATTTATTGCAGATTTACAATACCAAGCAGCTAACTACGATACACCGTATACAAGCTACAAAAAGAACAATTTTAGACAGACTGTTTTAGGAGCTAAATACCTTATTTACGATCCGTATAAAAATTACAAAAGAGAAGTGAATATTTACAGCTATAAAGCCAATCGTAATTTTCAATGGAGAGAGCTGATTCCTGCGGTTTCGGTATTTGCAGGAGCAAATTTTGTTGGCGCCGACAATCCTTATTATTTTTCTCCTGATGGAGCCATTTCTCCTAAGGTTTCGATTATTACCCAAAACCTTCTTGGAGGTGGATCTTGGGTTTTTGTTACCAATATTATTGCAGATTATATCGGTACAGACTATCCAAGTTACGGATATGTATTAACTTTGACGCACGGATTTAATGACCATTGGTCAGGTTTTCTAGAAAATCAAGGATATAAAAGCGACTTTTACAGCGATTCAATTCTGCGTACAGGTGCTGCTTATTTGCTTTCTTCAAACTTACAGGTTGATGCTTCTATAAGCACTAACTTTAAGAATACGCCTTCTATTTTATATGGCGGAGTTGGAGTATCATGGCGTTATGATGGATGGTACAAAGAAAAACAGATAGAAAACAAAGCAGCCGCAAAAGCAAAAAAGAATCCTGACAATGAGAAACCAATAGATTATCAAGAAAGAGAAAGAAAACGTAAAGCGAAATACGAATAAACATAAATAACTAGATCCTTTTTTAAGGACTCTCAATACCATATAATGATTACAATTAAAGAAGCCAAAAGCAAGAAAGAATTAACCGAATACATCAAATTTCCTTTTTCATTATACAAGGACAATCCGTATTGGGTACCGCCTATTATTTCAGATGAATTGGCATCTTTTGATAAAACTAAAAATCCGGCTTTTGATAATGCCGAAGCTTATTTTTACTTAGCATACAGAGACAATAAAATTGTTGGCCGTATTACAGCTATTATCAATTGGTCTGAGGTAAACAATCAACATAAAAGAAAAGTTCGTTTTGGCTGGTTTGATGTAATTGATGATATTGAAGTCACTAAAGCACTTCTTGAAAAAGTGTATGACTTAGGAAGAAAACACAACTTAGAACACGCTGAAGGGCCAATGGGATTCTCAAACTTAGACAAAGTTGGAGTTCTTACCGAAGGATTTGATCAAGTTGGAACTATGATTACGTGGTACAATCATGAATATTATGTGAGACATTTTGAAGAATTAGGCTTTCAGGTTGAAAAACAATATATCGAAAGTATATTCCCTTTTTCTAATGTTAAACCAGAATTCTTCCAAAAAGCGCAGGAGTTAATCAAGAAACGCTACGGACTTAAAGCGCTTAATTTTACAAAAACAAAAGACATTATGCCTCACGTAGACAAAATGTTTGATTTGTTTAACGAATCTTATGAGAAATTAGCTTCGTTTGTAGCCATTTCTGATGTACAGAAAGAATACTTTAAAAAGAAATACATCAGCTTTATCAATCCTGAATACATCAAATTTGTAGTTGATAAAGATGATAAATTGGTTGCTTTTAGTATTGTAATGCCAAGTTTTGTGGAAGCGCTACAAAAAATAAGAGGTAAATTATTTCCGTTTGGTTTTCTGCAATTATTAAAGGCTAGAAAACACAGTAAAGATGTTGTTTTTTACCTCATCGGAGTTCATCCAGAATACCAGAATAAAGGTGTAACCGCTATTATTTTTGATGAATATTACAAGACTTTTTCTGCCAAAGGAATTCAGACTTGCATTAGAACTCCAGAGTTATTAGAAAATAATGCTATTCATTTACTTTGGAAAAACTTTGATCCAATTATTCACTGTCAGAGAAAGACTTATTTGAAGAACCTTTAATTTTTTTAGTCATCAGTTTACAGTTTTTAGTGTACAGTTTTAAAGTGAATCTAAAATTCTAGCGCTTTACAAATCAACTTAAATACGAAAATATCTTTAAAAATAAAAAAATCCATTCGCCCCCAAACGAATGGATTTTTTACTTTATAAAACACATCTTACTCTACTTTGCAATCTACTTTTACCAAAGTATTTTTGGCATCAAATTTTAGTTTTGATTTATCTTTAAAAGAAACTTTATTATTTGCTTCTGCAACATCGCCATATCCTTCAATAAAAGCCCCGTCTTTTTGTAGAAAGACAACTTCTCGAACAGATGAAGCGCCTTCAGAATTAAAGGTATAATCAGCAACCAAAGTATCACCTTTCATATTACCTATTAAAGTTCCTTCATTTTTATCTTTTCCAACCAGATTATAGCTTAGTTTTCCGTTTACCTCTTGATGAGAATTAACATTAAAGCTCATTTCAATAACGCTTCCATTAGATTTCCAAGCATAACATTGATCTCCAGCAGGCTCAACAATTTCAGCTTCTTTCGGCGGATTCGGTGTAATCTGTACTGGCTCTATTGTCGTTGTTTCTTTTTTACAAGAAACAAAAACAGACAGCGCTATCACAGCTATTATAAGTACTTTTTTCATATTTGTCTTTTATTTTTCTGATTATAAAATAAAGTTACTTTAAATAAAAAAAAATCCATTCGCATAACGAATGGATTCTTTTACATAATTCCCATGTTCTGAGAATTTATTTTTTTTAAGTCATTACGAAACGTCAACAGTTGTACGCTCTGCAATTTCTTTATAAGTTCCGTTAGTCAGTTTCTCGCGGATTGCTTCGAAAGCTGTTAACGTTTCATTGATATCTTCTAATGTATGAGAAGCCGTAGGAATCATTCTCAACAAGATAATTCCTTTTGGAATAACTGGATAAACCACGATAGAAAGGAAAATACCATAATTTTCTCTTAAATCGTTTACCATTACCATTGCCTCAGGAATACTTCCTTCTAAGTAAACTGGTGTAATACAAGTATTTGTATCTCCAATATTAAATCCTTTCTCTTTAAGACCGTTTTGCAATGCATTTACGTTTTCCCAAAGCTTGTCTTTAATTGCAGAAGATTGACGTAATAACTCTAAACGTTTCAAAGAACCAATTGTTTGAATCATTGGTAATGCTTTAGCAAACATTTGAGAACGTAAGTTGTATTTCAAATAATCGATAACCGTTTTATCAGCAGCTACGAAAGCCCCAATATTAGCCATAGATTTTGCAAAAGTAGAGAAGTAAACATCAATCTGATCTTGAACTCCTTGCTCCTCACCTGCTCCAGCACCCGTTTTACCTAAAGTACCAAAACCGTGAGCATCATCTACTAATAATCTGAAATTGTATTTTTTCTTTAGTTCAGCAATCTCTTTTAATTTTCCTTGCTGTCCGCGCATTCCAAAAACTCCTTCAGTAATAAATAAAATACCTCCACCAGTTTCTTCGGCCATTTTTGTAGCACGCTGCAGGTTTTTCTCCATACTTTCCAAATCATTGTGTTTGTATGTGAAACGTTTACCCATGTGCAAACGAACACCATCAATGATACAAGCATGTGAATCTACGTCATAAACGATAATGTCATTTTTTGTAACCAAAGCATCAATGATAGAAACCATTCCTTGGTAACCAAAATTTAACAAATAAGCAGATTCTTTCATTACGAACTCAGCCAATTCATTTTCTAATTGTTCGTGGTACGTAGTGTGTCCAGACATCATACGAGCTCCCATTGGATATGCTGCACCAAACTGAATTGCTGCATCTGTATCTGCCTGACGAACTTCTGGATGATTTGCTAAACCTAAATAATCATTTAAACTCCAGTTTAAAATATTTTTTCCGTGAAATTGCATTCTAGGACCCAACTCTCCTTCTAACTTTGGGAAAACATAATAACCTTCTGCTTGAGAAGCCCATTTTCCTAAAGGTCCTTTATTGTCCTGAATTCTTTCGAATAAATCTTTTACCATAATATATTGTAGTAATTTTTTTTACTTAATCAGCGAGCAAAAATAATCATTATTAATTTAAAATGAAGAACCTCAATTATTTTTATTAAAAAATATTCCAAACATTTTTTCTAACAGTGTTAGTTTCTAAATAATAATTGCCAGATGTAATTTAACATACTATTTCTATACTAAGTATGATTTTTATCATAATAAAAGACAAATATGTCTTTTATTTTTGAATAAAATTTTAATTATCTTTAAATTAAAATACAACTAATACAAAATCAATAAGTTATGAAAAACAAAAGCAAAATTCTAAGTAAACTGTATGCTCTTGCAGGTTTATTTTGCTTGCTTCTAATCTTAGGAAGCTGCAAGAAAAACGAAGAAAAAGCCTATGCAGACATTATGACTGAAGGCGAAATGGATGCCGAACTTACCGCACCTCCTCATGTGCCCAAACCTGTAGGAGACAGAACCGCGATGAAGCTAAAACTAAACATGGAAATTAAGGAACAAGAAGGCACAATGACTGATGGCGTAAAATATACCTATTGGACATTTGGCGGTTCTGTTCCTGGAAGCTTCATTAGAACACGCGTTGGCGATGAAGTAGAATTTCACTTAAAAAACCATCCCGATAATAAATTACCTCATAATATAGATTTACATGCCGTAACTGGCCCAGGTGGTGGAGCAACCTCATCTCTCGTAGCGCCGGGACACGAAAAAGTATTTAGTTTTAAAGTTATAAATCCTGGATTGTACGTTTACCACTGTGCTACTGCTCCTGTTGGAATGCATATTGCAAATGGTATGTACGGACTGATTTTGGTTGAACCAGAAGGTGGACTTCCTCCTGTTGATAAAGAGTACTACGTAATGCAGGGTGATTTTTATACGCAAGGCGAATATGGAGCAAAAGGTCTTCAGCCGTTTGACATGAATAAAGCGGTAAAAGAAACACCTGATTATGTTGTATTTAATGGAAAAGTAGGTGCTTTGACAAATGGCGGTGAATTAACAGCAAAAGTGGGCGAAACTGTTCGTCTTTTTGTTGGAAACGGTGGACCAAATTTGGTTTCTTCTTTCCACGTTATTGGAGAAATTTTCGATAGTGTACATATTGAAGGCGGAAGTACAATCAATAAAAATGTTCAGACAACCTTGATTCCTGCTGGTGGTGCGGCAATTGTAGATTTTAAAGTTGAAACTCCAGGAACTTTCATTTTGGTTGACCACTCTATTTTTAGAGCATTTAATAAAGGGGCGCTAGGAATGCTAAAAGTGGAAGGAAAAGAGAATAAGAACATTTATTCTGGAACCATTCAAGAAGGTATTTATCTGCCTGAAGGTGGAACAATCCAAAAAATGCCAGGCGGATCGGCTGCAAAAACTGCAATTCCGAAACGAACAGTTGCTGAGAAAATTAATATTGGTAAAGAAATTTTCGGAACAACTTGTTTCGCTTGCCATCAATCTGAAGGACAAGGAATTCCGAGTACTTTCCCTCCTTTAGCGAAATCAGATTATTTAAATGCCGATTCTAAACGCGCGATTAAAACCATTCTGCATGGTTTAACTGGAGAAGTAACCGTTAACGGTAAAAAATACAACAACGTAATGCCGGCTCAGAATTTATCTGACGATGAAATTGCAAATGTACTGACCTACATTTATAACAGCTGGGGCAACAATAAAACTGAAGTTACGCCAGAAATGGTAAAAGCATTAAGATAAACAGCAAACATTCAGCATGAAAAAATACATTTTCATACTAACTATCTTTTTCTCTGTGTTTAGTGTCATGAAGGCGCAGGAAAAAGAAATGGCTTTCATAAAAGAGGGATCTTATGTCCCTCTTTATGGAGCTGTTTCTCAAAAACCTGTAGTAGTAAGGCCTTTTTACATAGACATTTATCCTGTAACCAATAGTGAGTTTTTAGAATTTGTCAAAAAGAATCCTTCTTATCAAAAATCGAAGATTAAAGGGATTTTCGCTGATAAAAGTTATCTCTCTTATTGGAAAAATGATTTTGATTTTGGAAATGCAAAACCCAAATCGCCTGTAACCAGTGTTTCTTGGTTTGCTGCAAAAAAATACTGCGAATGTCAAGGAAAACGTTTGGCAACAATGGATGAATGGGAATATGTGGCAATGGCAGATACTAAAAAAATAGATGCTAGAACCAAAAAAGAATTCAACGAATACATTTTGTCTTGGTATGAGAAATCAAGAACGTATGAAAATGAAATTGGAAAAACTTTCAAAAATTATTGGGGAGTTTACGACATGCACGGTTTAGTTTGGGAATGGACTTCTGACTTTAACAGCATTTTTTTATCAGGAGAATCTAGAAAAGACAAAAGCACTGACAAAAACCTCTTTTGCGGCAGCGGATCTGTAAATGCATCCGATTTAATGGATTATGCCGCTTTTATGCGATACGCCTTTCGTGGGAGCTTGAAAGCGCAATATTCAACACGAAATCTTGGCTTTAGATGTGCCAGCACAACAAAACCGAAAATCTAATTTAAAATTAGTTTACAATGAAAAAAATAGCAATTGCTTTTCTTCTCCTATTCTCATTTTACAGCTGTAAAGAAGCCGATAAAAAAGAAAGCAAAGCAGAAACAAAAAAGGAAATCAGCGATTTATCAATTTATAATCTGCCATCAAAATGGACAACACAAGATGGAAAAGATATTGAATTAAAATCACTTCGAGGAAATGTTCTCGTAATGGTAATGATTTACACAAGCTGCAAAGCTGCATGTCCTAGATTAGTTGCCGACATGCGTGATATTGAATCAAAATTGGAGAAACAAACAAAAGAGCATGTCAAATTGATTTTGGTCAGTATTGATCCAAATACAGACACACCTGAAAGATTAAAATCGTTTGCTATTGAAAATAAAATGAACCAAGATCCTTGGATTTTTCTTCGTTCATCTGAAGAAAACACGAGAGAGTTTGCAGCAGTCTTGGCTGTCAATTATAAAAAAATCTCTCCAATAGATTTTTCGCATTCAAATATTATCAGCGTTTTTAATCCTGAAGGAGAATTGGTTTTTCAGCAGGAAGGTTTAGGTGTAAATAATGAAAAAACAATCGAAACAATAAATTTAGAAGCAGGAAAAATATAGACATAATTTTTAAACACATAGAAGCATAGATTTTTAAGAAAGTAAAAAAAATAATTTTAAAAAATCTAGATTTTAACACATAGCTATGTGCATTGATGTAAGTGAAACGCCTTTTATGCGTTTGCAATCCCGATAGCTATCGGGAATGTTTCTATGTGTTTAAAATAAAAAAATCATTAGATAAATAGGTTAATTAGTAAGAAGCAAGAGCAGATTTAGAAATAAATTGACTCTTGTTTTTTATTTAAATCGGACTTCTATCATTAAATTTATGATTTAGAAAAGTTTGACTTCCTGCAAGGTTTCAAAAACCTTGTAGGTATCTAAATATTTAAAAGATAAGACCTACAAGGTTTTTGAAACCTTGCAGGAAAGAAAATTTATTTTAGATATCACAATCAAAACCAACCCCAAAACCAAAAGAATACTAAAAATCAAAATACTCTGAAAATATCCTGGAATACTTCCTTTTCCAAAAAAGAAAGACCAACCTTGAAGAAATAACAAAACTTCTGTCAAAATATATCCTGAAATAAAACACTTCACTCCTATTTTCAATGATGAAGAATTAGCAGAAAGCATTTTATTCTGAAGCAGAATCCCGAACAAAAATCCAGTTATGATTCCTAAAGTTGTTAAATGAATAAAACCAATTACAAAGTTTCGAATTTGATGTGAAACTTCTGCCAGATTGGGAAAAAGAGTCAGCAACTGAATTCCAACTTTCAAAAACAAAGAACACAATGCCAAACCATAAACTATTTTAGTCGTTTTATCTAAAGTGCTTTTGAAATGATGGATTTGAGGTTTTAGCATTTTATAAAAATAAATAAATGCCCCTAATTGCAGTAAAACTCCCAAGCCATTGATATAACTCAAAATATCATTTTCGATGAACCATCGAACTGGAAAACAAACCGTCAATAGAGTAGAAACAACCATTAGAAAGTAAAACTTCTTAAACTTTACCTCATCAATTTTATTTTGAAATTGCTTTAAAAATAAAGCCAAAATCGCCACTATAAACCAGCCGTTAAATTGAAAATGAAGAAAAAATTGAATCGCAATTTGATAAAAAGCACTTTGTTTTCCTAGCGTGCTCACGGCTGGACCAAGACACCAAACTCCAAAAGTTGATAAAATCATAAATAGAACTGAGACCAATAAAAGTCTTTGAGATGGCGATTTATCTTTAACACAATCTTTCCAAACCAAACGGCAAAAAACATAACTCAGCAAAATATGCATGGTTGAAAATACAATCGAAAACAAAGCATATCCTTGAATTGGAAAAGCAATCATCATTCCGATTACTGAAAATTCTGTCAGCCAAAACAAACGGTTATAAATGGGTTTCTGGCTTTTTCCTTTCGGAATAAAAAAATGAACCACCAAAACATATACGATCATATAAACCCAGCCTAACATGGCAACATGCGAATGCGCATGAAGCAGAAAACTATAGTTCAAAAGATCTAAAGGAAACAGATACATAAACCGCATTAATAATCCGAAAACGCAGGCCATCAGAAAATTAAAAAAACAGCACAGTATCCAGCTTTTTTGAGAATTCATAGATTATATTTTTATTTAAACACATAGAAACATAGATTTTCTAGACGCATAAAAGGCGTTTCACTTGCATTAATACACATAGCTATGTGTGAAAATCTAGATTTTCTAAAATCATCTTTTGAGTTTTTTAATCTATGTTTCTATGTGTTTAATTCCAATTAAAAATAACATTTCTTGAAATAAAAAACACCGATAATTATCATATTTAGATATTTTATCGGTGCTTTTTCCACTATTAAAATCAACCTTTATTCTACTTCAACAAAGTCTTTTTCTAAAATCACAGCTTTTGGAAATAAAATATTGTTTTCCAAATGAATGTGTTTATGCAAATCTGCTTCAAACTCTTTCAACATTGCAAAAGTTACTCTGTAAGTCGTACAAGCATCTGCTGGCGGAGTATAATTATCTGTCAACGCAGCGATTTCTCTAAAACGCTCGCCTTCATTGTCATGTTCGTGCATCATCATCGCAATCGGATTTGCAACGGTTCCGAAAGATGGCTGATGTAAAACTCCATCTGTATCTTTCGTTTTCACCATTCTTTTTACAAATGGAAATAAAACTAACTCTTCTTTTTTCATGTGCTGAGATAATTCTCCTGCACAGCCAATGAACAATTCGTTTATTTTAAACAATTCAGGATGATTTGCTCCATGAACTTTGCATAATTTATCTAAAAACGGAAGCAAAACATTCGTTTTTTCTTCCACATAACGGTGATGCGTTTTCTCAATATAATCTGCCAATAAATCTAAAGGCCATGAGTTGAAATCAATACTTCCGTTATTTTCTGATTGTACAACTTGCAATACATTTTCTAGTAAAGCATCTGCATCAATATTTTGTTTTTCGCATACTTCGGTAACTGTTCTGTTTCCTTTGCAGCAAAAATCAATTCTATATTTAGAGAATACTGCAGCTGTTCTAAAATCTTCAGCTACAAATGATCCTATTGTTTTGTTTTTTAAATTTTCCATGATAATCAATTTATATTTTTTGTGTTTTTATTTTTTGTTTTTTAATGTCAGTTCAAATACAAACCAAGCCATTGTGATAAACCCGATTCCGAAAATAGAATCTCCAATTGCACGAAGCCATTTTAAAGTAATCATTGCTGGCTGTTGCATTAATTCTGATGAACGAGCATACCACATTCCGTGACTAATACTTTCAATTGCCTGCCAAACTCCAATTGGAAGAAGACTTAAGATTGCCATCAGGAACAATCCAATATTTAAAGACCAGAAAGTGATTTTAAGCAGTTTGTTATTCCAGCTTACATTTCGGTATAAACTTCTCAGTACAAATAATACCAGACCAATTCCAAGCATTCCGTAAACTCCAAACAGAGCCGTGTGTCCGTGTAAAGGCGTTGTGTTTAATCCTTGAACATAATACAAGGCAATTGGCGGATTAATGATGAATCCGAAGATTCCAGCTCCAAGGAAATTCCAAAAAGCTACAGAAATCATAAAGTAAATTGGCCATTTGTAATCGGCAATCCATTGTGTTGATTTTGAAATTTTATAGTTTTGATACGCTTCAAAACCTATTAAAGTTAATGGCACAACTTCTAAAGCGCTAAATGTTGCTCCTAAAGCCATAATTGCTGTTGGCGTTCCTGAGAAATATAAGTGGTGAAATGTTCCTAAAATACCTCCAGACATGAAAATAATCGTAGCAAAAAGCACATTTAAAGTCGCTGTTTTCGTTTTCAATAATCCCAAACGAACAAACAAGAACGCAATTACAACGGTTGCAAATACTTCAAAGAATCCTTCAACCCAAAGGTGAACTACCCACCATCTCCAATATTCGGCAATGGCTAGATTGGTTTGTCTTCCCCACATTAATCCTGCTCCATAAAACATGGCAATTGCAGTACAAGAAACTAAGAACAAAATGATTAGGTTTTTCTCTTCTGTTTTTTTCTTTAAAACTGGAAGTAACGGACGAATCATTAAAGCCAACCATAAAAACAATCCGACCAATAGGAAAATCTGCCAAAAACGGCCTAAATCAACATATTCATAACCTTGATGTCCGAACCAGAAATTCTGAACCAAATTCAGTTTTTGCATCACTCCAAACCATTGTCCAGCCATTGATCCTAAAACAATAATCAATAAAGCGATGAACAAGAAGTTAATTCCAAAACATTGAAATTTAGGATCTTTACCAGAAACTGCTGGTGCAATATATAAACCTGTTGCCAGCCAAGCTGTTGCAATCCAGAAAATAGCCAATTGCGTGTGCCATGTACGTGTTACGGCATAAGGCAGTATTTTATCAATCGGAATTCCGTACAAACCATTTCCTTCCACTCCGTAATGCGCAGTGATAATTCCGAAAACCATTTGCAGAACCATTAGTAAACTTACAATCCAGAAATATTTGGTCACCAATCCCATAGATTTGGTTTTGCCTTGCTTAATCAACGGATCTTCTTTTGGAAGCGGAAATTCTTCTTCTTCACCCGATTTTGCATGATAGAAAACTAAGATTCCAACACTCAAAATCAATAAAATAATACTTACTCCAGACCAAGCTAAAAGCTCTGTTGTAGCCTTATTTCCAACCAATTCATCTGACGGCCAGTTATGTGTATACGAAATATCTCCATTAGGACGATTGGTAACTGTCGCCCAAGTTGCCCAAAAGAAAAATGCGTTCATTTTATGCATTCTCTCCACATCTGTAATAGAGTTTTTCGGAATCGCATATTCTTCTCTCAGTTTATCAAATTTTGGATCATTTGTAAAAAGACCTTTATAATATTCGCTTAAATGTTCAATTGCAGCCAAACGGTTTTCAGAAATAGTAAGTGTACCAGTGTCAGCATTGTAACGATTGGTTCTTAAATCTTTCTGAAGACGAACCTTTAGAGCTGATTGTTTTTCGGCATCTAGTTCTTCATACTTTTTATTGAAGTCTTTTTGAGCATAAATATCCAATATAAAAACGGCTTCTCTATGCAACCAATCTGCGGTCCAGTCTGGGGCCACATAGGCGCCGTGTCCCCAGATAGATCCCACTTCCTGGCCTCCTATACTTTGCCAGATATTTTGTCCGTCTTTAATTTCGCTTTCGCTAAAAACAGCTTTACCCGAATCGGTTACAATTTCCTTTGGAACTGGCGGTGCCTGCTGATAGATTTCGTAACCAAAATAACCCAACACTGCAAATGATATACTCATTACCAATGCAAAAACCAACCATAATTTTTTTTCTCTTTTCATTCTTTTTCAATTTAATAAAAGACATTTTTATCTTTTATTAGTTTTTAAAAAAACTCCAAAGCCAGTTACAGCATTTGGAGCAGCTTTTGTTTATTTACTCAACAATTAATACACCTTTCATCATGGCTACGTGTCCAGGGAAAGAGCAAATAAATGGGTATGACCCTTTTTTATCAATTGTAAACTCGATTGTATCTTCTTCTCCACCACCAATTAATTTAGTGTGTGCAATGATTGAAGCTTTTTCAGATTCCGGAATATAATCAGTTGCTTTGGCGTCATTAGCTTTTAAAGCAAAAGCTGCTTGGTCTGTTCCTTCTTGCAAAATCACTAAATTGTGACCCATCGCCTCTTTCGGAATTTTACCAACGTGTTTCAAAGTCAATTTGATTGGTTTTCCTGCAACAGCTTTTAATTCATTTACACTAAACTGCATTTGGTCATTTCCTTCAATAACTAAAACATTTTCCTCTGATGCCGCTGCTACAGGAGCTTGTTCTCCTTCTGTAGACGGTTCAGTTGTTTCTGTTTGATCAGCTGGAGCTGTTTCTTTTTTACCGCAAGAAGTAACGGCTAGAAATCCCATTAGGATTAGTACTGAAATTTTGGTTTTTGTATTCATTTTTAAGATATTTAATAATGTTAATTGTTCGCATTTGTCGCTTTAAGAAAGAAATCTCCCGATTTAACATCAGAAGCAAGCTGTTCTAAAGTGGTATTGATAAGCATTTCTAACAGAAGTCCTCTTATTTTCTTGAACTCGTGATGAACTGGACAAGGGTGTTCTTCTGAACATTCTTTTAATCCGATTCCGCAACCACTGTATATTTTATTTCCGTCAATGGCATCCACAATCTGAATTAATTTGATAGACTTTGATGCTTCTGGCGAAACTTCAAATCCACCTCCTACTCCTTTTGTCGAATGAATTATGCCACTTTTGGTCAAAATCTGCATAATCTTGGCTGTAAATGGTTCTGGCGAATCAATTTCTTTTGCCACGTCTTTTATTCCAACCCTAATTCCTTTAGAAGATTTGGTCGCAATAAATATTGAGGCCCTTATTCCGTACTCACACGCTTTTGAAAACATACATCCTTAATTAATTCTAGACAAAGATAGAGAGGTTTTAAATAAAAGACAAATTTATCTTTAATTATTTTTATAAAGACCAAACATTATTTATAATGAAACTAATTAATAGTCATAAAAACATATATTCATCATTCAATTCTGATAAAAACCAATTTTAATTTTAACTTTGAGAGTATTAAATTTTAAATATTTAACAAATGCCTTTAAGCAATTCAAAAGATTTAAAACTGGCAGTCCTTATTGATGCAGACAATGTGCCCTACAGCAATGTAAAAGGTATGATGGAAGAAATTGCAAAACTAGGAACACCAACTACGAAAAGGATTTATGCCGATTGGACAAAACCAAATGCAAATGGCTGGAAAGGTGTTTTATTAGAACATGCTATTACTCCTATTCAACAATATAGTTACACGGTTGGAAAAAATTCATCAGATTCTGCTCTTATTATCGATGCAATGGATTTACTTTATTCTGGAAAACTAGATGGTTTCTGCATTGTTTCCAGCGACAGTGATTTTACAAGACTTGCTGTAAGACTTCGCGAATCGGGTATGAAAGTGATTGGAATTGGAGAAAAGAAAACGCCAAACTCGTTTATTGTTGCCTGCGATCGATTTATTTATATTGAAGTTTTGGATGGTGCAACTCAAAAGAAAAAACCAAAAGCAGTTGCAGCTGATACCAAAAAAACAGTTGAAAAACCAGCAGAAAAAGCGCTTCACAAAATTGACAAACAAACTATAGAACTAATTGAAGCTACTATAGAAGACATTGAAGATGATGATGGGTGGGCGTTTCTTGGGGATGTCGGAAATCTAATCGTAAAGAAAAAACCTGAATTTGATCCTCGAAATTATGGTTATTCAAAACTGACTCCAATGCTTAAATCACTTACTGATATTCTGGAAATTGACGAAAGAGAGTCAGACAAAAAAGGAATCAAACACGTCTATGTACGTTTAAGATTCAACTAATTATCGCATTTAATACTATTTAATTTTTTAAAAACATGAGAAAAAAATTCTTCATTTACGGATTCTTATTGTTTATAATTGTTGCTGCAATTTATTATTATACTGGACGAGGCTATTTACTCGTATTTATTATTCCGCTTTTGCTAATTGTGGGAGCCTACAACGCATCTCAGGAAAAACATGCTATTTTAAGGAACTTTCCAGTTTTGGGATATTTCAGATATTTATTTGAAATGATTGCGCCTGAGATTCAGCAATATTTTATCGAAAGATCTACAGACGGAAAACCTTTTTCAAGAAACCAACGTTCGTTAGTTTACCAAAGAGCCAAAAATATTGATTCGAGCACTCCTTTTGGAACACAATTAAATTTAAATACAGAAAATTACGAAGGAATAAAACATTCTATTTTCCCTGCAAAAGTAAACGAAGAATTACCTCGCGTATTGGTGGGTGGAAAAGATTGTAAACAGCCTTACTCTGCTTCTTTATTTAATGTTTCGGCAATGAGTTTTGGTTCGTTGAGCGAACATGCAGTTCGTGCCATTAATATTGGTGCGCAAAAAGGAAATTTCTATCAAAATACTGGAGAAGGCGGATTAACAGAATTTCACCTTGCTGGAGGCGGAGACATTACTTGGCAGATTGGAACTGGATATTTTGGTTGCCGTGATGCAGAAGGAAATTTCAGTCCTGAAAATTTCTCTGAAAAAGCAAATCTTCCCAATGTAAAGATGATCGAAATCAAAATTTCGCAAGGTGCAAAACCAGGTCACGGGGGTGTTCTTCCTGCAAGAAAAAATACAGAGCAGATTGCTAAAATTAGAGGCGTTGTGCCACATACGATGATTCTTTCTCCTCCAGGCCATCATGCTTTTTCTGATCCTAATGGATTAATTCAGTTTATCAAACAATTACGTGATTTATCTAATGGGAAACCAATCGGATTTAAATTGTGTATTGGAAATACAGCTGAGTTTGAAGCTATCTGTCAAGAAATGATTAATGAAGATACTTATCCAGATTTTATTACAGTTGACGGCGCTGAAGGAGGAACAGGAGCTGCTCCGCTTGAATTTGCAGATGGTGTAGGAATGCCTTTTGAACCTGCTTTAATTTTTGTGAATAAAACTTTGGTGCGTTTAGGAATTCGCGATAAAATGCGCATTATCGGAAGCGGCAAAATTATTTCTGGCTATTCTATTTTACATGCCATTGCGTTGGGTGCAGACATGTGTAACAGTGCAAGAGGCTTTATGTTCTCTTTAGGTTGTATTCAGGCTTTACGTTGTCATAATAACGAATGCCCAACTGGAGTTGCCACACAAAACAAAATGCTGATGAAAGGTTTGGTTGTTACAGATAAGTCTGAAAGAGTGTATCATTTTCATAAAAATACGCTACATGCCGCTAATGAACTTTTGGCTGCAGCTGGAAAAACATCATTTGCAGATGTTGATATTAATATTTTTATGCGCGGAGATGAGTTTACTAACTTATCAGAACTCTATTTCCCAGATAATCTTAAAAACGTTACTCAATTCTCATAAACAAAAAGCCTCTTCAAAATTGAAGAGACTTTTTGTTTATGAAATAAGGCAATCAAACAACTGAAATTCATTCCGTAGGAATGTCTCATCGGTAGAATTAAATTTGAATTGTTGTTACGCGTACGTTCCGTAGGAACGTTTGATTAACAATACATATATTTAACATAAAAAACAGGTGTCCCTACAGGACACTATCCAAAACAATACCATTTTTTTCTACCGATGAGATATTCCTAGCGGAATATTAAAAATTGTTTATGTCTATAATTTTACCGTTTCTTTACTTCTACCAATGAGATATTCCTAACGGAATATTAAAATGTTTATATCTATAATTTTGCCGTTTCTTTACCTTTTTTTGCAGTTCCTTCTAAAACCGCTAATTCTTCCTGATCTACTAATTCCTGTGCCAAAATAGCATTATTATAAGCCAAGAAATACACATCAAACTTTACTCCTTCAGCAATAAGAGAAGAAGAAATCTGGTCGTTCTTGATCATCTCTTTTAATAAGTCTGGAAAAGATTCTTTGTAGGCTAATTTATTTGCATCGTTTTCTTCTAAATTGGTTTCGATTCTAATTTCGATTTTATTATCATTCAGAAAAGCTTTTGCTGCAGTACTGGTAATACCACTTCCTTTTATAGAAACAGAATTATTGTAATTACTTACATATTCCTGTATTTTCTGTTTAGTGTTTTTACAGCTAATTAAAAATAATGCAAAAGCAAGCACGAATGCGATTTGGGTAATTTTTTTCATAATTTTTTGGTTTAATAGTTATTTTTTAACTCAAACATAATTAATTCATAACATAAAAACAACATTCAATTACAAAAAGCATATAGATAATTCTTTGAATACAACCCAATTATCTACCCAAAAGAGTAAAATTTGTAAGAATAAAAACGTCTCATTTACACTTAATTTTAGTCGTAAACATAAAAAAGTCTCTTTAAATAAATCTTAAAGAGACTTTTAATATGTAAGAATTAAAACGATTTGTTTTTCTACAAACCTCAATCTTTTATTTCAAAAAATCTTTAAGCGATTCTCCCGTTAAGGTTTCTTTGTCTAAAACGGTATTATCATCTGCAAGAAAATAAACATCAAATTGAACTCCTTCTTCAATCAATTGCCTTGGAATCTCGTCCTTATCGATCATCAGTTTTATCAATTTTGGAAAAGAAATTACAGATGCAGATTTATTAACTTCATTTTGTTCTAAATCGGTTTCAAAACGTAATTCAATTTTATCATCGTTAATATAACCTCTTGCCGTAGTAAGCGTTACATTTTCGGCTCTAAAACTTGGAGCAATATTTTTGTTGTATGTAACAACATACTCTTGAAGCTTTTGTTTGGTATTTTTACAGCTTACAACTGTCAATACCATCATTATCACAAAGGCAATCTGGCTTATTCTCTTTAGCATAATTTTTCTATTTTAGTTTTTGAAGTCTTAAAAGTGCTTCAAGATAGTAATAATCTGCGTAATTTATAGAACAATCTACCTCACTATTTGCTGGTTTATGCCCTGTTGAATGCAGTAAAAATGCCGAATTTACATCATGACTTTGATAATTATCTGAAAGCGAAACAATCATCTTTTTAGCTTTTGTTAGATATTCTGCTTTTAAATTCTTGTCTTTTGTATACGAACTTAATTCTAAAAGTGCAGATGAAACAATGGCTGCGGCCGAAGCATCTCGAGGCTCATTAGGAATATTTGGCGCATTAAAATCCCAATACGGAATTAAATCTTCAGTTGTTAATTTGTCCAAATAAACTCTTGCTACTTTATGAGCAAAATCTAAAAACTTAGCATCTTTTGTTTCTCTATAAGTCATTGTAAAACCATAAATCGCCCAAGCCTGACCACGCGCCCACATACTGTCATCACTATATCCTTGTGCTGTTCTTCCTTTTATCTTTTTCCCAGTTTCGTAATCGTAAATTATGACATGATAAGAAGTGTTATCTGGTCTAAAATGATTTGCCATTGTAGTTTCGGCATGTTTTACAGCTATGTCGTATAATTTTTTACTTCCGCCATTTTTTGAAGCCCAAAACAAAAGCTCCAAATTCATCATATTATCAATAATAGTATTGTGACCGCCCATTTTGTTATGAGGCCACGATTGTATTGTTCCCACTTTCGGATTAAAAAGTGTTGCCAATGTATCTGCAGTTCTTAAAATAATCTGTTTGTATTCTGGATTTTTAGTCAGTCTGTATCCATTCCCGAAACTATTAAAAACCTGAAAACCTAAATCGTGATCTCCTGCTTTACTTGTAGATAATGGCGTTAAAAAACGACTAAATTTATCAGCTTCGTTTTCCCATTTTTTATCTTTGGTTGCTTCATACAAAAACCACAATTCTCCAGGCCAGAATCCGCTAGTCCAATCTTTGTAGCCCACAAATTTCCATTCATTGCTTCCGTTTGGAACTGTTCTAGGAGAAGTCCCATCATTTGGAATTACTTTTAAAGTTTTTGAAGCTTGTTCTGCGCAATAATCCAATTGCTTTTTAATATTAAACGAATTATTTTTTTGAGAATAGCCTTGGTTTCCTAAAAGGAACAAAGCTGCAATCAGGGTAAAAAATTTTGCCTTCATCTGGTTATTTTGATAGATAATTAATTAACTGATAAATTTATAAAATAAAGTGACGCTATTCGGGGTTTGTATTTTTTGTTACCCAAAAATGGATTATTGATACACCATTTTTTCATGTTTATTAATGTTTCTACTTTTTCCTCTTTGTCAAAGTTTTAAACTTTGACAAAGAGGAATTACCAATGTTTGCATAAATTTGCTTCAACAAAACAATACTAAACTTGAACAAAACAAGAATCAACTACTCTCTAATCTTCCTAAGCATTATTCTCTTTGGAATACTTTCAAGAAAAATATCTTTTATACCTTTATGGATTGGCGATTTTCTTTATGCCGTGATGATTTACTTTTTAGTTAGAGTGTTTTTTCCGTCAAAAAAGTTCTTCTTTATTATACTACTTTCTCTTTTTATTTGTTATTGCATTGAGTTTTTACAGCTTTATCAAAGCGAATGGATTGTTGATCTTAGGAAAACACTTTTTGGCAAATATGTATTAGGTCAAGGATTTTTATGGTCTGATATTCTTGCTTATACGTTTGGAATTGCAATTGCTTTTATTACTGAAAAATCATTTTTAAAATACTACAATCATGAATCTAGTTTTCGCATCAAACAACAAAAATAAAATCGCAGAAATTCAAAGTATGCTTCCAGAAAGCATCAAAATTTTAAGCTTAGAAGATATTAATTGTTTGGAAGATATTCCAGAAACAGCAGATACTATAGAAGGAAATGCCATTTTAAAAGCTGATTATGTAACCGAAAAATATGGTTATGATTGTTTTGCCGATGATACAGGTCTGGAAGTAAACGCTTTAAATGGTGAACCTGGAGTTTATTCTGCGAGATATGCAGGCGAACAAAAAAATGCCGATGATAATATGAACAAGCTTCTGGAAGCTTTAACAAATGAAGAAAACCGCAGTGCCCAGTTCAAGACCGTTATAACATTAAACCTAAATGGAAAGCAATATTTGTTTACTGGAATTGTGAAAGGAGACATTACCCTAACCAAAACAGGAACAAACGGTTTTGGTTACGATCCTATTTTTAAACCTGAAAATTTCAATGAGACCTTTGCAGAATTGCCTTTAACAACCAAAAACACTATAGGTCATCGCGGAAAAGCAGTTAAGCAACTAATTGATTTTCTGAGCACCACAAAATAATTGTTTAAAACACAACATTTTAGAGGCTAAATTTTACATTTCACGACGTATTTTTTGGCGTGTTTCCTCATTTCTTGTAAAAAATTATTTTAATAAAACTGTAACTTTTTGATAATCAATTCTTAACAAATACATAATTCTTAAAATTGCATTAGTTTATCTGAATAATTAACAGTAATTTTGCACCCTATTTTAAAACACATATGAATAAATTTGAACAATTAGGATTGAATGAATCGTTACTGAAGGCGATTTTAGATCTAGGATTTGAAAATCCGTCAGAGGTACAGGAAAAGGCGATTCCCCTATTATTGGAAAAAGACACGGATATGGTTGCGTTGGCTCAAACAGGGACAGGGAAAACGGCAGCTTTCGGTTTTCCGCTAATTCAAAAAATTGATGCCGACAACAGAAATACACAAGCATTAGTTTTATCGCCAACACGCGAGTTATGTTTACAGATTACTAACGAACTTAAAAACTACTCAAAATACGAAAAAGGTATTAATGTGGTAGCAGTTTACGGAGGAGCTAGTATAACAGAGCAAGCAAGAGAAATAAAGAGAGGTGCACAAATTATTGTGGCAACTCCAGGAAGAATGCAAGACATGATTAACAGAGGTTTAGTAAACATTAAAAACATAGATTACTGTGTTCTTGATGAGGCTGATGAGATGTTAAACATGGGATTCTATGATGATATCGTATCTATTTTATCAGATACTCCAGACGAAAAAAGCACATGGTTGTTCTCTGCAACTATGCCGCAAGAGGTTGCTAGAATTGCAAAACAATTCATGAGCGAACCATTAGAAATTACTGTAGGAACTAAAAACTCAGGTTCATCTACAGTTTCTCACGAATTTTATTTAGTTAATGCTCGTGACCGTTATGAAGCTTTGAAACGTTTAGCTGATGCTAATCCAGACATTTTCTCAGTAGTTTTCTGTCGTACAAAAAGAGACACACAAGCTATTGCTGAGAAATTAATTGAAGATGGATATAGCGCCGCTGCGTTACACGGAGATTTATCTCAAGCACAACGTGATGGTGTAATGAAATCGTTCCGTGGAAGACAAATTCAGATGCTTGTTGCTACTGACGTTGCTGCACGTGGTATTGACGTTGATAACGTAACACACGTTGTAAACTACCAATTGCCTGACGAAATCGAAACTTATAACCACCGTTCTGGTCGTACAGGTAGAGCTGGAAAATTAGGAACTTCTATTGTAATTGTTACAAAAAGCGAGTTACGTAAAATTTCTTCTATCGAGAGAATCATCAAACAAAAATTCGAAGAAAAATCTATTCCATCTGGAATCGAAATCTGCGAAATTCAGTTATTACACTTAGCAAACAAGATTAAAGATACTGAGGTTGATCACGAAATTGACAACTATTTACCAGCAATCAACAATGTTCTTGAAGATTTATCTAAAGAAGAGTTGATTAAGAAAATGGTTTCAGTAGAATTTAACCGTTTCATCACTTATTACAAGAAAAACAGAGATATCTCTGTAGGTGGTGGCGAAAGACGCGAAAGAGGCGATTCTGAACCAAGAGAATTCAGCAACAACGGAGCAGTTCGTTATTTTGTGAACATTGGTTCTAGAGACAACTTCGACTGGATGTCATTAAAAGATTACTTGAAAGAAACATTAGATTTAGGTCGTGATGATATCTTTAAAGTAGATGTAAAAGAAGGATTCTCTTTCTTTAACACAGATCCACAACATACAGACAAAGTAATGGATGTTTTAAACAACGTACAATTAGAAGGTCGTCGTATCAATGTTGAGATTTCTAAAAATGATGGTGGTGGAAGACGTGATCACAACAACCGTGGTGGAAGACGTGATTCTGGAAGAAGAGAAGGAAACTTCGCTCCAAGACGTGAAGGCGGATTCAGAAGCGATAGAGGTTCTTCAAGAGACGGAGGTTCACGCGAAGGCGGATCTCGTGAAGGTGGTTTTAGAAGCGACAGAAATTCATCTTCAAGAAGAGAAGGTGGTTTTAGAAGCTCTGCTCCAAGAAACGAAGGTGGTTCAGATAGAGCTCCAAGACGTTCAGAAAACTTCGGAGATAGTTCAAGACCAAGAAGATCAAGAAGAGATTAATACTTCAATTTCTTAAAATACAAAATCCCAAATTCCAATTTTATACGGAATTTGGGATTTTTTCTTATATCCAATAATCTTATCAATGTCTTTGTTAATTTTCTTATAATTAAATTCCAAGACTGCGAGATATTTAATCCCTATTTACTACTTTTAGAGCTTTAAATCAGGATATGAAATATTTCGCAATTTTCTTTTTTACACTTCTCGCCAACATTGGTTTTGCACAAGATACGCAAGATACACAACCAACAGTTCCACAAAGAGTTTCAGGTTACGTTATTAATGACGACAGCAAACAACCGCTTGCTGGAGTAAATATCATTAACACCAACAAAGTGCGTGGTGCAAAATCTGACGAAAAAGGATATTTTGAAATTGACGTACAAGTCAACGATACGCTACATTTTTCTATCCTAGGATTTCAATCTCTAAGAATCAGAGTTACAAATGACTGGATTAAAAATAAAGTAACTAGAATTCAGCTTACTGAAAAAGCAATTGCTTTGGAAGAGGTTGTTATTGCTCCTTTCTCGCTAACAGGTTATCTTGAAATTGACTCTAAATTAATTCCAACAAAAGAAAACTACCGTTATAGCATTTCAGGTTTAACGCAAGGTTACGAAGCTGGAGAATATGCGCCAAATGCTTTTGGAAAAGTCCTCGGTTCGATTTTCAACCCCGCCGATATGCTTTATAATTTCTTTGGAAAGAATGGAAAAGAACTCAAGAAGCTAAAGGAAATGAAAAAGGATGATACCGTACGAACACTTTTAGAATCTAAATATGATCGTGAAACCGTTGCAGTATTATTAGGCATCAGCAAAGACGAAATTCCTGAAATTATGCATCGTTGCAATTATTCAGATTCTTTCATCCAAACTGCAAACGACCTCCAGATTATGGATGCAATAAGCGCTTGTTATGAACAATATAAAGTTTTGAAACGAAATTAAACTCACAACATAAAAAATCAATCCTCATTTTTAAAACTGAGGATTTTTTTTGTTTTAAATATAACTATTAACTACCTAAACCATAAAAAAAAATGTCTACAATACCTTTTCAGACGATTGATTGGAGTCAAATCGAAAAAACAGAACACATAGGAGAAACCGGAACTGCTTATTGGCAGACCATACAATTAGGAGGTCTACGTGTTCGAAAAGTTGTTTATAGTAAAAATTATCTTGCTGATCACTGGTGCCAAAAAGGACACATTGTACATTGCTTGAAAGGGGATTTCATCAGCGAATTAGATAACGGTGAAAAAATGACATTAACAAAAGGAATGACTTATATTGTTTCTGACGATATGAGTTCTCATCGCTCTATTACAACTAAAGGTGTCGAATTGCTAATAATAGACGGGGACTTTTTAGTTTAGTCTCAGTTTACAGTCTCAGTTTACAGTCTTAGTACACAGTCTTAGTACACAGTCTTAGTATACAGTCTTAGTATACAGTCTTAGTATACAGTCTCAGTGTACAGTTTTACAAAACTGAACACTGAGACTGCGACTGAAAACTTTTTATTTAACTGGTATATTAGAAAGAATTTCCAATACGAATTTCCAATATTTTTGAGCAGAAGAAATACTTGCTCTTTCATCTGGAGAATGTGCTCCGTGAATTGTTGGACCAAAAGAAATCATATCCATATCTGGATAATTTGTTCCTAAAATTCCGCACTCTAAACCAGCGTGACAAGCCACAACTTTTGGCTGTTCGCCATTTTGTTTTTCGTATATCTCTTTTAAAACTTCTAAGATTTCAGAGTTTACGTTTGGTGTCCAACCTGGATAAGAACCCGAAAGTTCTACTTCGCATCCTACTAATTCAAAAGCAGAACGTAACGAATTAGCCAAATCAAATTTTGAAGATTCAACAGAAGAACGTGTTAAACACCCAACCAAAATCTCTCCGTCTTTGATAACAACACGAGCAATATTGTTTGAAGTTTCAACCAGATCTGCCATATCAGCACTCATTTTATAAACTCCATTCTGAGCTGCATAAATCGCTCTGATAATTCCTTCTTGAACACCAAGTTCCATTACTTTCTCAGGCAAATCGCCTTTTACGATTTCAATAGACAAGTTTGGTTCAGTCGTTTTATATTCTGCTTTAATATCAGAAATAATCTCCTGCATATCATAAACATAAGCTTCATCAAACATCTGAGAAATAATTACTTTAGCAACACTTTCTCTTGGAATTGCATTTCTAAGACTTCCTCCATTAATTTCAACAATCTGCAAACCGAAGTTTTCAAATGCATCAAATAACAAACGATTCATGATCTTGTTGGCATTTCCTAGACCTTTATTAATATCCATTCCTGAATGCCCTCCATTTAGTCCTTTTACTGTAATGGTATAACCAACAGAACCTTCTGGAACTTCTTCTTCATGATACGTTCTTGTTGCTGTTACATCAATTCCACCAGCGCAACCGATATCAATTTCATCATCTTCTTCAGTATCCAAATTCAATAAAATCTGACCTTGAAGAATTCCGCCTTTTAAGTTTAAAGCTCCTGTCATTCCAGTTTCTTCATCAATGGTAAACAAAGCTTCAATTGCAGGATGCGGAATATCTTTGCTTTCTAGAATAGCCATAATAGTCGCCACGCCTAGCCCATTGTCTGCCCCAAGTGTTGTACCACGCGCGCGAACCCAGTCACCATCCACATACATATCGATTCCTTGTGTATCAAAATCAAAAACTGTATCTGCATTTTTTTGGTGCACCATATCTAAATGCCCTTGCATAACGATTGGTTTACGGTTTTCCATTCCTGGAGTTGCCGGTTTTCTAATGATTACGTTTCTGATTTCATCTTCGAAAGTTTCTAAACCTAAGCTGTTTCCAAAGTTTTTCATAAACTCAATTACACGCTCTTCTTTCTTCGATGGACGCGGAACAGCATTTAAATCTGCAAATTTGTTCCAAAGTGCTTTTGGTTCCAGATTTCTTATTTCTTGACTCATTATGTTTTGTTTGATGTTTAACAATAAAGAGCTTCAAAGTTACAAAGTTTATATTTTTTTTCGCCACAAATTTCACGAATTAGCACTAATTATTCGTTTTAAAATAAAATCCCTCAAATACTATTCTTTTTAGTTATAAATAATTGTAATTATATTTACGTATTCAAAAATTACACTGTGAAATCAAAATATATACTTCCTCTATTTCTTATAGTTCAAATTATCTTTTATAAAACCCTTCCATACTTCCCAGATTTTGTTGAAGGTTTTTACAGTAAAAATTTATTCGTCAGGATTTCACATTTCTCTAGAATGGTTTTAGGTAAAATTCCGTTTTCTGTTGGCGACATAATTTATGCTATTTTGATGATTTCCATAATTAGCTGGTTTTGGAGAATCAGAGGAACATGGAAGACTAATTGGAAAGATCATCTTTTAAAAATAATAGGCAAAATTTCTATTTTTTACTTTTTCTTCCATCTGCTTTGGGCTTTCAATTATTATCGCAAACCTCTTTTTGAAAAAATGGAAATCAAAAGAGAATATACCGATGCTGATCTTCTGGCTTTCACTAAGAGATTAATTGTAAAGACGAATGAAGTTCAGTTTCAAATCACAAAAAATAAAAGCTCTAAAATTGTCTTTCCATATTCACAGAAAGAGTCATTCAACATGATTTTAAACGGTTATGATAATTTAGCAAAAGAACATTCTTATTTTGAATACAAAACATTAAGCGTAAAAAAATCATTATTCAGCGTTCCTTTAACTTATATGGGATTTGGCGGTTATTTAAATCCATTTACAAACGAAGCGCAAATTAATGACTTATTGCCAATGTACACTTTTCCACTAACTACATCTCATGAAATGGCGCATCAGATTGGTTTTGCAAGTGAAAGTGAATGCAATTTTATTGGCCTTTTAGCTTCTGTCAAAAATGACAATTTATATTATCAATATGCAGGATATAGTTTTGCATTACGCTATTGTCTCGGAATCTGGCAGTTTAAAAACGAGAAAATTTTTGAAATACTAAAGAAACAAGTAAATACTGGAATTTTAAAAAACTATCAAGAAGACCAAGATTTCTGGAAAAAATATGACACATTTATAGACGAAGGGTTCCATTTTCTATGGGATAGTTTTTTAAAAACAAATAATCAAAAAGACGGAATGGAAAGCTACAGTAAGTTCATCGATCTGACGATTAATTATTATCGAGATAAACCACTTTAACTTTTTAGTCTTAAGTCAAAAATACCTAACAGGTTCTCAAAACCTGTTAGGATAATCAACTTATATCATATCAAGGCAAAACCTCAATTTCTAAACCTTTGTTCCAGTTTTTATGCTCCTTTTCGTAATATAAATAGGCCGACGAAGCAGCTCCTTTATAATTTCCGGGAACAATGGCTTTAAAGTCAATATTAATTTTTCGATTTTCTCTTGCATTCAATTTTCTGAAATAGAACACCAATTCATTACCAAAGATTTCATAAAAATCGACATTATTTTTTTCTACAAGTTCTTTTAGCTGCCAAGGTTCAGGAGTTAGTCCACCCGGAATACCTATTCTAGCAATTGGATTTGAAATTTCTTTTGTGCTTTTATTTTCAACTTCAATTTGCACTCTAAGCGTTTCACTTACTTTTGCCTTGTTCTGCAAAGCATTAGTTTTTAAAGACAATTTACATTCTTTAGAATTAATTGGTGTATAAGTATTGTACTGAATCTGCAAACTATAAGGCACCATATTATCTTCTTGAATTTGAATATCAAACTTATTTTTTCCTTCTTTTACTTTTAACTCATTTAAAGCTACATTACTGTTTTTATCTCTTACAGATAAATCAATTGACTCATCATTAAAACTCATTACCGCATTTTTAACCGCTACCGTATTGATGTAAAGTTTATTAAATTCTGTGATTGCTTTTAAAGCCAAAGCGGTCGATTGTGTTGATCCAAATCCATAGGAAGTTCTGGACGATTGAATAAAGTTTAAAGCTTTTACAACTTCAGGTGTAATTTCTTTTTCTTTCAATAAAGCAATCGCATATAATGAAGCAATTTCCATATTCATCGATTCGCCGTAACTGTTAATAACAGTTTGTTCAGCTTCTAATTTATTAAAACCTTTTTTATCAATTTCAGTTTTTATCAAACTCATAAGAGATTTGTATTCTGGAATTTTACCTAAATTAAATGCTGACAAAGCAACCAGTTCCATTCTATATAAATCTTTGCTTTTTAGAGCTTCTTGCAACGCTGTTTGATACTCCTTTTCAATATCAATTTTTCCAATTTCAGATAAAACATAAACGATATAAGCATTATTCACGATATTTTTTATTCCCGAAAAGCCATATTTTGCAGGGTTTTGCTTAAATCCACCTTTACCATCTTTTCTAGAATCCATCCATGCAATTGTTCTTTCAATCAATTTCTGATCTATATTGATAAATTCTTTCATTTCATAGAACTGCAATAATCCGTAAGCTGTCAATGCTTCATTGCCAGGATTTCCGCCATACCATTCAAAACCGCCATCTTTAGACTCATAGTTTTTAAGTTTTTTATATCCCGATTCTAAAAACTTCAAGGCACGTTCTTTAAATTCTGGCGACGTATTTTTAAACTTAAGCAATTGCATTGCCATGATATTAGGATAATTTGAAGAAGAAACTTGCTCAAAACATCCGTAAGGTTCACGCACCATTCCTTCGAGAGTACTGAAAATTGAAGAAAATGGATTGTAAAACAATTTAAAATCAGAAGTAATTGATCCCGGAAATACATCTTGAATTACAAAATCTGTTGTTTGAGATTTTACCCCAGAAATATCAATATTTACAGGAAATCCTTTTGAATATACATCAATTGTTTTTTTAATAGTTGTCTTATAATTGTCTCCAGTTAAGGCAATTTCCAACGGTATATCTTTTCCAATTTTAGACGCAATTAATTTGATATTAATGCTTTTCGTTTCATTTGGTTTCAGCCCGACAGAAGCAGTTTGTTCGATCAAATCCTTTTTTTCATAAAACTTCACTTTATAGGTTAAGTTTAAGTCTTTGTCTGAATTATTTTTCAGCCAAAGCGGCACTGCAATTACATCTTCCTGAGAAGCATAAAGCGGCACTTTTACATCTGTCTGAATTAGCTCTTTTACAGAAAAAACAGCTTCCGATTTTCCAAGATCACCTTTATAAGATGTTCCTTCGGCTAGAATTTTAAAAGAAGTATTATCATCAGAATTATAAAATTCGAAATTAGCCTTACCATTTTTATCGGTCTGAATAATTGAATTCCAGTAAATACAAGTTCTAAAATCTGTTTTTTCTTCTACGATTGTCGATTGATATTTTGGCACATAAAACCTTTCTGCTATACTTATCGCTTTAGCCGAAGTTTTATTTATTTCCTGATAAGAGTATTTATATTTTTTTCCTAAAAGAATATTTCCTTGAAAGAGTCTGCCTTTTGTAGTGATCAAAATTACGCCAGAACTGCCTGCAGATCCGTAAATAGCGGTTGCCGAAGCATCTTTCAGAATTGTAACCGATTCTATAGAATTTACCGATAAATTGCCAAATACCGAGGAGTTTTCATTGTTTACATAAGCAATTCCGTCTACAACAATTAAAGGCTGTCCTCCCGCTCTATTTCCATAGACTGAACTTAAACCTCTAATTCTGACTTTGTCTGCAGATCCTGGCTGTCCAGAAGATTCTGTTATTTGAACTCCAGCTACTCTTCCGCTTAAAGAACTACTAATAATATCTGTTGCACTTATTTTTGTAATGGCTCCAGAAATCAATTTTTTGTTACTCATTCCATAACCTACAACTACTACGTCTGATAACTCAGCCGAATCTGATGACATAACAATTGGAGTTCCCCTAATCTGACCACTTTCTGTTATCGTTTCTTTTGTCTCAGTTGGTCTAAAACTTACTTCTAACGGTGTTTTATTTCTAAGTGTATCTTTCATTAACAAGAACCTACTACTATTTGTATATGAATTTGTTATCAAATATTCTTCACCATTGTTTTTCCCTTCAACTAGCAAATAAGCAAAGTTTGAGAAGGAAACTTTATTAAAGATAAAATAGCCACTGGAATTGCTTTTTGTTTCATAAACTTTTCCACCATCTGAAAAAAGAAGCACTTTTTTTGAAACTCCTTTTTTTCTTTGATTTGTAACAAAACCTGCTATCCCATTATTTTGTTCTGGTAAGATTCCGTTTTTTACTTCTGACACTAAATTTTGAAGATTTTTTTGATTGTACTTTCTCCATCCGTGTGTATTCAACAGTAAATCAATTGCTTCTTCTTTTATTTCCTGAGTTTTATTATCATCAAAATAAAATCTTGGTTCATGTATTTTTCCTTTTAACTCAAATCCAAGAAAAAGCCATGACAAAATATTATCCTGTTTATCATCAATATAAGTGAGTAATTTTGAATCGACTACAGAAACTGACAAACTTGACGGAATCGGCATATTATTTTTGTCCTTTGTTACAATTGAAACATTTACCTTTTCTCTAGGCAAATACGTTTCTTTATCGGTTTTAATTTCGATTTTTAGTCCGTTTTGATAGTTTAGAAAAACCAATCTTTCTGCAACAACATTATCTTTTATTAGTAACGAAAAAGAATGAATTCCGACAGGAAAATCTTTTGTGTTTACTTCAATAACATTCCATCCTTTTTTCAAATTCAAGTTAATTGTTTTGCAAATTTGAGCCAGGTTTCTAACCAAAACTTTTCCTTCAATTTCTAATGGAGCATAAATATTAAGCAAAACTGTTTCTGTTTTCCTTTTAGCATTTATGGTAAAGACATTTTCTTCTGCTATTGGCAGAGCGATTTTTTCATTTGATTTAAAAGGAGAAGTTACAACTGCAAAATATTTTTTAGTTCCTTCGGTTTTCAGCATTACATTTCCCATTCCGTCATGAATGCATTTAAAATCTGTTATTTTATTTCCATTTTCATCTTCAATAAATCCTGCAACATCCATTGGAAGACCAAATTCATTTTTAGCAATAAAATATAAGGATGATAATTCGTTTAAAATCATATTGCCACTTTCTGCTAAAAATTGCAAGTCAACAAAATCTAAACTAATTGGAATCGAACGCGTTACAGATTCTTTAAAATTATCATAATCGAGCATTACATTTAGAATTCCGTCATTAGAATCTAAATTTGCTGGCAATTTAAATTGAACTACAGCTTTTCCTAAATCATCTGTTTTTCCTTTCAGCGAATCGATTTTTTTTCCCGAAACAAATACATCATATTTAAAATCGTAATTTCGAATTGGCTCATTATCCAGATTTTTAAGTACAAAATCGGCTTCACAGGTTTCCCCTTTTCCATATGCTTTTTTCTTAAAATCCAGCGTCATCAAAATTCTTGGAGAAACTACTTTTTGCACAAAAAAGGTCTTCTCAAAAATATTTTCAGATAACTGATTTTGAATTTTAGTGTAAGCTTTTATTTTGTACAAACCGGCAACTGCATCACTCGGAATTTTATACGAGCATACAGCGCTGCCGTTTTCTATTTCATAATTCTGGCTAAATACTTTTTTATTACCTTGAAAAAATTCAACATATAAGTATGCACTTAATGTAGTTGGCCTATTGTCGCTTTCGGTAATAAATGCTTTAAAAAAAACAGTTTCGCCAGGATTATACAAAACATTATTTAACTGCACATATACTTTTTCTGTTTTAGAATTTTTGTAAACAGTATTCCAGTCGGCTTCTATATTTTGAGCTGTCAGAGCCGTAAATAACAGCAAAAACAATATTGAGAGTATATTTTTCATCATTTTAAAATTTTACAGTTAAAGAAGAACCGAAACTTTTCATCATTGGCGAGTTGAAATATTCTAAACCGCTTGTATCTATAGACCCGAACATCGCATTATTGCTAAATGCCGTTTTACTTTTGGAAACAACAAAAACATTGTTCATAAAGACCGAAATAGTAAACATTAGTTTCCCTCTAAAAATGCCATAATCACTTTTATATGATAAATTGATTGAATTAAGCCTAAAATAACTAGCATCTTGAATAGCGTCTTCGGCTACACCAGAAACTCCATACCTCACCCAACGATTTTGTTCAACCGGAAGATTGCTGTCATAAAACGAAACTACTTTGGTATTTACATCGCCAGATTGTGTGACTCCATTAAAAACATAATTCGTAATATCTCTCTGGTTTCCTGTTAATTGAGATTTACCGTAGTAGTTTAAAGTCTGCTCAGTTCCGTTCCAGATTTCTCCTCCTTTACTCCAATCAAAAGAAAGGCTTAGACTAAATTCTTTGTAACAAAATGAATTAAAGAATCCGACAACAAAATCTGGATTCGGATCTCCTAAAATCTTTTGCTGAGGGTCTACCATCGGAAAACCTTCATTATCAATAACTATATTTTGATTTTGATCTCTTAAATAACCGCTTCCAACAAGAACTCCAAGCGGTTGCCCAACGATATAGTTTTTATTGACATCTGCAAATCCTGCAAATGGAATTCTGGTTTGATTGTTATTCAAACTCGTTACTTTATTTTTATAATAAGTAAAGTTCAAATTGAAACCACAATTAAAATCTCTATTTCGTTCTGTCTGTTTTTCAATTTCAAATTCAACTCCATTTTGCTTATAATTCACATCTGGAGACCAATTAAAAGAATTAAGATTAACAACTGGCGTATACAAATCCTGAACATTTTTATGGTAATATTCTACATAGAAATTCCAATAATAACTAGGTCTGTATGTTAATGTTAAGTTTGTAATATTTTCTTTTGTCGGAATTGCATTCTTTGGAGTTATAAGTTCTAAATTATTTCTAAGCTCTTTAAATTGACTTACTTGATATTGCAAAGAATTAAAATTCAAATTATTATTCTGCAATGATGGTTCTGTTTGCGTAAAAGTGTGACTTGCTGTGAAATTGAAAGATGTATCAAATAATCTTTTTATTTCAGCAGAGCCAGAATAGTTAAACAAAAAATTGCTATTTACAGTAGAAGAATAATTTAAGTTTGAACTTGCTTTTAGGGTAAGTTCTTCATTCGATCCTAAAGCATTACTAATATTATATGCTCCATTTATATTGTAGAAAATTTCAAATCTTTTCTGCAAAACATCCATTTTATTTTGAATTGTTCCATTATCAGGAATGTCTGATGGCGCTGAAAAACCAGAATAAAAACTACGATCTAAATCTCTTTGCTGAAATCTAAAATCGATTTTAGATTCTACAAATTTCGCATATCCAAAATTGCGTCTAAAAACATCTGAGAGAGAATAGCTTATAAATCCCTCAAATCTCCTGTCAAAATTTGGCGTATTAATTTCGGCAAAATAAAATCCCTGACCGTTTTTATTTTTAATTTCTGACGATTGAAAATTAGCGTTAAACGTGTTCAAATAATTATTATAAGAATAGATATGATTAAAGTTGAAAGAGATCGTTTTACTTTTATTTTTATCTAAATTATTCTCAATCAAATAATACGGATTGTTCTCATTTGCAGAATAACTTCTCTGCAATCCGTTTGATAAAGTTGAAGCAAAATGATTGTCAAAATGAATTGGAGTTACAGCATTGGCAAAAATGACTTTATTTATTCCAAAGTTTGAATTTGAAAAATTGTTTTCGAAATCATTATAAGACAAAATCGCATCTATTTTGCTATTGAAAGAAAGTGTTCTGAAATATTTTAAGGAAGCTGAAATCTCATTATTTCGACTAGTCGGAATTACAATATTTCCTGTTTTATATCCAAAATCAAACTTAAGAATATTCATCTCTGGACTTTGAATTTGTGCGCTGAAAGACACTTTATTATCCTGCGTGTCCTGGAAAAAGTTGTTAGAATTAAAAAGCTGTAATGGATTTCCGTTGCTAGAATTTCTATTGATAATATCTCCCTGCGGATAATATTCTGAAGGATTTGCAGAATATTGCAATGTACTCACATTTGGTCCCCAGCTGAAAATTTCATTAGTTTGAGGTGATTGATAAGCCAAGTTTCCATTTAAACTTCTACCTTGTGCGAATTGATTTTGATATTTTGGAAGACGCATTGGTGTGGAATAAACAAAATCATGATTTACCTGAAATGCTACTTTCGAATATTGATGATACGTTTTAGCATTATAAACACCCGAATTATCCCTATTAATTTTCATTAAAGATTGATTGTAATTGTAAAGGTATTCGACAAGATCAAAATAATAATCGCCTGATGATTGAGTCGCTTTTATAGAATCTTTTGGCTTTTTTAAATTTTCTACATAATCATTACTTATTATTGGGTTAGCATAATTGTCATTTTTACCTTCTAATACCATATTAGCCCCAATTGTAATAGTTTGAGTTTTCATTCCAAGATATGAGATACGGAGTTTATCTCCATAATTAACTTCTATAGAATAATTTCCATTAAAATCTGTAAATGTGCATCTTGAAGTGTTTACAACACATACAGATACGCCTGGAATAGGTGTTCCTTTATCACTTACATTTCCCTTATAGATTTTTTGCGAAAAACTGGCTGTGGTTACAAAAAGTAAGAGTAATAATTTATTCATATTGGCTGGTTATTTTTATATATAGAGGGCTACTTTTTGCAAAAGGTTGGGAAAGATCAAAAAAAAACAAGATTAATACTAATATTTTTATTTAATGTTTTTTTTTACTTTTAAAACTGTAACAAAATCGGTTGCAATACTACTAATTAAAATATGAGCGAAAATCTAGAACAATCTTTTGTTGCGCAGCTGCAAGCAAATCAGAATATAATCCACAAGATTTGTAGATTATATACTGCTGGCGAAGATGCTCATAAAGATCTGTTTCAAGAGATTACCATTCAGCTTTGGAAAGCTTATCCAAAATTTAGAGGCGACAGTAAATTTTCGACTTGGACGTATCGTGTTGCCTTAAACACAGCGATTACCTTATATCGCAAAACCAAAAGAACTATATCGACCGTAGATTATGAAAATCATCAGCATTTTGTAAAAGATGTTGACTACAATTATGAAGAAGAAGAACAGATTAAACTGATGTATAAAGCGGTTTATCAATTAAATGACATCGAAAAGGCATTAGTTTTTATGTATTTAGAAGACAAAGATTATCAAGAAATAGCTGAAACCTTAGGGATCAGCGAAGTGAATGCGCGCGTGAAAATGAACAGAATTAAGGGGAAACTTAAAAAAATACTAAATCCTTAAAAATTATTATGAAAGAACTGGATTTATTAAAAAAAGACTGGCAAAAGAACTCTGATTCTTTTCAACAAATTTCTGAAAACGAAATCTATAAGATGATTCATAGAAAATCATCTTCCATTGTAAAATGGATTTTGATTATCAGTATTTTGGAAATTTCGTTTTGGACTTTTTCAAACATTTTTATCAATACAGATGATGTCTTGCACAAAATGAATCACCCTGAAATCGTAACTGCCTTAGAGTTCCTTACCTATTTCAATTATGTGGTTGTTTTAATTTTTGTTTACATCTTCTACAAAAATTATAAAACAATTTCGACCACAATAGCCACAAAGTCTTTGATGAGCGCTATCCTAAAAACCCGTAAAACGGTGCAATATTATGTTTGGTACAATTTAGGAATGATTGTAATTACAGCCATTCTAAGTTTCTTTATTGCTTTTGTCTACAATCCAGATATGGAATTTCTGAGAGAAAAATTAGCCATGAACGGAAAAGCTATGTTTGTTACAATCGGAATATTGTTCCTAGTAATTTTAGGATTCTTCGGATTGTTCTGGTGCTTTTACAGAATCATCTACGGAACTCTTTTAAGACGATTGTACGCTAATTATAAGGAATTGAAGAAGATAGATTTCTGAAAAAGTTTCTAAGGTTCTGAGATGCTAAGATTCTAAGCTTTTTCAACTTGAAACCTTAAACTTGAAACAAAACAAAACAAAACAAAACAAAACCAACTTTTAATAATCCCATTGTCTCATTTTGTTAAGTTCTTCTTGTGCTTTAATTTCTTCAGCAGGAATAACTTTTAAAAATGAAGGATGCTGTTCAATTGCGTATTCTACTTTCTCTACAATTTGTTCGATTGTATCATTTTCATAATCAATATCAAGAGGTTCTTTGATGATGAAAGACTGCAGGATTCCTTTTTTCTTCATTCGAAGTCCTTTTTTATCGAATGATCTGCGGAAACCATCAATTACAATTGGAATAACAAGCGGTTTGTGCTGTTTAATGATATGAGCCGTTCCTTTACGAACGGGCTTAAATGATTTTGTAGTTCCTTGCGGAAAAGTAATAACCCAGCCGTCTTCAAGCGCAATCCTGATATTTTCTGTGTCGTTCGGGTTTACTTCTCTTTTTTCAGTAACATCAACGCCTTTTGCTCGCCAAGTTCTCTCGACTGTAATTGCTCCAACATAAGCTAAAATTCTTGGTAACAATCCAGCTTGCATGGTTTCTTTTGCTGCAACGTAATAAATATTCATTTTGGGTTGCCACAAATAACCGATATTTTTAATCGTGTCTTGACGCCCTGATAAACTGGCATTAAAAACATGAAACATCGCTACAACGTCTGCAAAATAAGTCTGGTGATTGGAAATAAATAAAACATTAGTATCTGGAAGTGTCTTAATAATTTCAGATCCTTCAATCTGCAATTCATTAAAACCTCTATATCTCTTATGAGTCATGGCACCTAGAACTCGGATCAACCATTTCTTGATGAATAATATATGCCCAAAAGGATTTCGTTTAAACAATCCCATAACTAATTTATCTTATTTTTTTGTTAGGTCGCAAACATACAAAAATTATTCTTTTAGCAACACTATAAAACATTTTCTCCAACTAATAGATATCCAAATGAATATCAAATCATTAAATAAACTTTATTAAATTTATTTTGCCATCGCTTCTTTTAAGACATCTCGCAATTCGCTCAAAATCATTGCCGTGGCTCCCCAAACAACATGATTCTGAATATTAAAAGCAGGAACTAAAATATTTGCCCCATAAGAAGTTGATAATCTGGCTTCGATAATAATATCATCATTTAAAAAAACAGATAAAGGCAGTTCGATAATTCCGGCAACTTCTCTTATATCGGGGTAAAAAGAAAGTTCTTCTTTGGCAATTCCCAAAAACGGATGCACCAAAAAGTTGCTTGGCGGAATATACATCGGTGAGAAATGCTTAATAATGTCTATTTTATCGCTAGTAATTCCGACCTCTTCATGGGTTTCTCTAAGTGCTGTGGTTTCAAAATTTAAATCTTCTTTTTCATACTTCCCGCCAGGAAATGCAATCTGTGCCGAATGAACACCTTCATAAGCATTTCTAACAATTAAAACCAGATGTGTTTTTTCCTGTTTGGGATAAAACAACATCATTACTCCCGCCATTCTGGCGTTTAACGTATTAATATCAAGATTTTTTAATCCCTCTATACGCTCTTTTGGAGCCATTTTTAAGTGCGATGTTACAGCTGGCAGCTCTACTGGAATTATATTGGGAACATATTTCAAAAAGTCTTGAAAATTCATAATCAAAGCTTATTTTTGTACTTTCAAATAAAACATAAATATACTCCAGAAAACGCAGTGCTACAAGTTTTCTATTATTAAAGCCTAAAAAAATGTACAGCAAAGAAGAATCGCAAAGAATAAAAAGAGAATTTTGGGTAGCTTTTGCCGAAAAATATCCTCGTAAATGGGTGCTTTATGATACAAAGATTAAAGACTTTTCTTTTAAGTTTTATGTTGACAATAAAAAAGCTCAGGTTTTAATTGACATCGAACAAAGAAGCGATGAAAAACGCATTGCTTATTTTGAAAAACTAGAAGCTTTAAAAAATATTCTGGAAGAAGAATTTATTAAAGATCTAGTTTTTGAAAAAAACTATACTCTTGAAAGCGGCAAAAACATCAGCAGAATCTGGGTTGAAAAACTTGGCGTTGGTTTCAGCAATAAAAACACTTGGGATACTATTTTTGATTTCTTCAATGAAAATATGCACGCTCTAGAAATGTTCTATTTAGAATATGATGAGTTTATTAAAGACGTAGAGAATTGAGGTTCTAAGATGCTAAGGTACTGAGTTACTAAGCTCTGACTTTATATAGCAAACCCGACAGGTTTTAAAAACCTGTCGGGTTTATTATTTTATCTAAATCCTAAAAAAACTAAGCATCTTAGAACCTTAACTACACAGTAATAATATTATACACAATTATATGATCATCGTAATTGATATAAAGCTGTTTTCTGTAATCTTGTTTTTTTCGAGTTATGATTGACAATTTGCACTCTCTGCCATCATTATCCTTACACATAAAAGAATATACAATATCGGTATCATTTTCTTCTCTTTCGATATAATCTAAAATATTATAAAGTTGGATTTCTTGAGAATAAACTACAATTCTATGCTTATTGGTATCTAAAACCACCGAAAGATTTACCAAATCTAGATTAGACCATTCACCCCACTTTCCTCTTTCATTTTTTTCCAGAACACTAAATCCTGAAGTTTTAAAATGATAAGACTGACTCTGAACCTGTTGCAATCCAAAAGCTAAAAACAATAACAATATGTAGGGGCGTAGGGAATTCATAAAATATTTCTTGCAGGTAATTAAAACTCAAATGTAATCTTTTCTTTGGATGCGGTTTCAAATTCGGCTATCATTTGTTGAACAATTTCTTCAACTGGCAAAATTTTATGAATCAGACCTGCCACTTGTCCAATTTCTAATTCTCCCTCTTCCAAATCTCCTTCAAACATTCCTCTTTTAGCTCTTGCTCTTCCTAAAAGCTGAGCTAATTCTTCTTTAGAAGGGCATTTTTGATACAGATCCTGAACGTCCTGATAAAATTTGTTCTTTATCAATCGAACAGGCGCTAATTCTTTCAAAGTCAGCTGCGTACCTCCTTCTATAGTATTAACTATGGTTTCTTTAAAATTATTGTGTGAAGAAGATTCTATAGAAGCAGCAAAACGACTTCCAACCTGAACTCCATCTGCTCCCAAAATCATTGCAGCTAGCATTCCTCTTCCTGTAGCGATTCCTCCTGCAGCAATCAACGGAATCTTAATTTTTTCTTTTACCATCGGAATCAAAGTCAGTGTTGTAGTTTCTTCACGACCGTTATGCCCGCCCGCTTCAAAACCTTCGGCTACTACTGCATCTACTCCGGCATCTTGCGCTTTCAAAGCAAAAGCACTGCTACTAACTACATGAACAACTGTAATTCCTCTTTCTTTCAAAAAAGAAGTCCAAGTCTTAGGATTCCCAGCCGAAGTAAAGACAATCTTTACGCCTTCCTCGACTACTATATTCATAATCTCTTCAATGTTTGGATATAACATCGGAATGTTTACTCCAAAAGGTTTATCTGTTGCTTTTTTGCATTTTTGAATGTGTTCTCTTAAAACTTCTGGATACATAGAACCTGCTCCAATAAGTCCTAAACCTCCTGCATTACTTACGGCCGAAGCCAATTTGTAACCACTGTTCCAGATCATTCCGCCTTGAATGATTGGATATTTTATATTAAAAAGCTGGGTGATTTTATTCATTAAAATTATTGCTTAATTATTTTTCCTGTTTTATGCAGATTATCGGCATCAAAACTATAAAGATACAATCCGCTTTGAAGTGATTGTAAGGAAAGAACTGGATTTGAACTATTAATTTTTTCTTCTATCAATTTTTGTCCTAAGATAGAATAAATGGTTATTGATGCCGTATTATTTTCATTTAAAAAAGAAAACGAAACCTCATTTTTAGCTGGATTTGGATACACCGCAAACGAAGCTTCTGCAATAAAGCTGTCAACGCTTAATGTTGCACCAAAATTTGGAATTCCGTATCCGTAATTATTATCAGGGTTGGCATATCTATCAGCAGAAGCCAAAATCATTTGTCTAATTTCTTTATTGGTTTTAGTTGGAAATGCCTGCCATAAAGAAGCTGCCATTCCTGCCATTATCGGGCAAGAAAATGAAGTTCCGTTTGCTGTACCAATATTCCCATTTGCGTCAGAGACCACAGCCGATACTCCTTGTGCCATAACATCTGGCTTTATTCTGCCATCGTAACTTGGCCCGATTGAACTTGAACTAGCTCTTACTTTAGAAGCATTAACAGAACCTATTGCCAACACTGAAACAGCATCTGCAGGAGCGCCAACGTGCTTTTCTGGTTGAGTTCCTTCATTTCCAGCAGATGCCAAAACCAAAATACCTTTACTAAAAGCAATTTCAGCACCACGAGAAATAAAAGTCGTGATTCCGTTCATCTCACTATACGTATGATTGTACCTAATTTCATCTCTATCCAAAAAATATCCCAATGAAGTAGTAATTATATCAACACCCAAAGCATCTGCCTTTTCCGCAGCTTCTACCCACAGTGACTCTTCTAACGGAATCTCTTGAGCTTGAATTTCTGTGATAAAAAGATAATACGACGCATTTGGAGCTGTTCCTACTAAAGAATTTGCTTTATAACCTCCCATTGTGGAAAGCACAGAAGTTCCATGCGAATCACCTGTATAGAAATTACTGTTTCTTGTAGTATAATCGTAACCGCCTAGAATTTTGTTGTTGATCCTAAGATTTTCAAATGGCGCAGCCGTATTTACCCCTGGAAAACCTCCATCCATAACTGCAATAATTTTCCCTTCTCCTGTAAAATTCTGCTGATGCAAAACCTGTCCGTTCAGCATCTGAATTTGATTTGCAGAATTTCCATACGAATAATCAATTGCTTCTTTTAATTGTTCATGGGCTTGGCTTATCGAAGTTTGAGAAACTTTTTTTCCTGTAGTATTTAAAGTTTTGTCCGCAAACTCTATTCTAGAAACAAAAGCCAACGATTTTAAAGCATTAATATTAGCCTGAGTTCCTTGAATATGGAGAGCATTTAGCCACTTAGACTGTGCTTTTACGGCAATTCCTGTACTTGAAGTAATTTGATTTACATATGAAGTTTCAAGAGGAGCATCTGTAATAACTAACGGGATATTTTGGTTCGTTCTTCGATCCAAAGCCCTTTGCGAAAGTTCGGTTAGCGGATTATCATAGAAAGCTTGTGCATTAGGTTTTCCATTAAAATAAACCCATGCATCTTCTTGTGAAAATACCGTAAACGAAAGAAGTAATAAAAGAATAGTAAATTTATATCTCATCTATTTATACCTTTTAGGGATTTAGTCCCAAATAAAGTATAAAGCTAAGAAATTACTCCCGAACCAACTAATTCATTTTCTAAATACCAAGCAACAAATTGTCCTTCTGTAATAGCAGACTGCGGTTCTTCAAACTCCACATACATTCCGTCTTCAAATTGATATAAAACTGCTTTTTGCAAAGGTTGACGGTAACGTATTCTTGCCATTACATCCATTTTCTCACCAGCTTTCAGAGTCATGTCTTCTCTAATCCAGTGCACTTCAGATTCTCCAACAAAAAGTGCTTTTTTAAACAAACCCGGATGCTGACTCGACATACCTGTATAAATAGTATTGGTTTCAACATCGGTAGCAATTACAAATAAAGGATCTGTTGTACCTCCTACATTAAGACCTTTTCTTTGTCCAACTGTAAAATAATGAGCACCCTGATGTTTTCCAACCACTTTACCCATTGTTGGAATATAGTCTAATTTTTGAGATTCTAATTTTAGTCTTTCTTCCAAAGAAAGTTCAGCCGATTTCTCAATAGTATAGATAGGATCATTTTTATCTACTTGAACAATTTTACCTTCTTTTGGCTGTAATTTTTGTTGCAAAAATTCTGGAAGGCGAACTTTCCCGATGAAACATAAACCTTGAGAATCTTTCTTTTCTGCTGTAACCAATTCCATTTCAGCAGCAATTTCGCGTACTTCTGGTTTGGTTAAAGCTCCAATAGGAAACAAAGCTTTTGACAATTGTTCTTGAGACAACTGGCATAAGAAATAAGATTGGTCTTTGTTCACATCATTTCCGGCAATCAATTGATAAACCGTTTTTCCGTCTACTTCAATTTCACTTTTTTGGCAGTAATGCCCTGTTGCTACGTAATCTGCTCCAAGACTTAGAGCGATTTTCATAAAAACATCAAATTTGATTTCGCGGTTACAAAGGACGTCAGGATTTGGAGTTCTCCCTTTTTCGTATTCGTTAAACATGTAGTCAACGATTTTTTCTTTGTATTCTTCGCTTAAATCAACAGTCTGAAACGGGATTCCAAGTTTCTCAGCAACAAGCAAAGCATCGTTACTGTCTTCCAGCCACGGACATTCGTTCGAAATAGTAACAGAATCATCGTGCCAGTTCTTCATGAAAAGACCAATAACTTCGTATCCCTGCTGCTGCAATAAATATGCTGCAACACTAGAATCTACTCCACCTGAAAGTCCAACAACTACTCGTTTCATTTTAAAATGTTTAATTTTTTAAGGTTGCAAAGGTACACCAAATAATAGAAAATTTCACCATGGTTTTCATTAGTTTAAGCAATCTCGAAGTAGATAAAACTTATTACTTTTTTAATTACATTTAGCCATACATTTTTAAAACATGAAAAAATACATTTACAGCTTGTTTTTCTTTCTTGCCCTGACTTCTTTAAGTGCGCAGCGATTTAGCGCGTCACTACCAAATTATGAAGCTTACAAGGCATTTAGAGGAAAACCTTTGTCTGATAAATTTTCGAATATCGAATCTGTAAAAGTGATTTATGACCTTCGAAAACAGAAAATGTATTATTTCAACAGCAGCGTTATTCCGCTTCATTACGATTTTGTAGTTAATTATTTAGGCTACAGCCAAGATCTCGAAGTTTTCAATAATGAAAATTATAGCGATACAGAAAAAAATAGAGATTTTCTTCTCGGAAATTTAAACCACATAAAAGGAACCGATAAATGGATTTTTGAACTCGCCGCTTCCGATCACATGCCTCTGCCATTGATTGAACGTTTTTTCAATATGGTCAAAAATTCCACATGTATAGGCGAAAAACTAAAATTTTATCTGAATAATCCAGAAATGATGGAATGGTTTCAACAGCAGAAATTCAAAATTCCGTGTATAAAATCAGATTATATTTTTGGCGAAATCAAATATCAAGAAGTTGTTCGAGGAACTAATGTTGGAATTCTCAAAAAATACAAAATCAAAGAATTAGAGAGCGTAAAACCTAATGCTGATGAAATCATTATTTTAGACGGAACGCCAGATATTCTTCCAAATGTTCGAGGAATTATTGTAAATGAACTTCAAACTCCGTTAAGCCATTTGGTACTTCTGGGAAAAAACAGAAAGATTCCTATTATGGCTTACACCGATATTGAAAAGGATAATAACATCAAGAAACTGCTATCTAAAAAAGTAGAACTAAAAATCGAAGTCGATACTTTTTTCATTAAAGAAACAACCAAAAAGATTCCAGTAAAAACATCTGGAAAAAAGAAAAACCTAATTATTGATAATAGCGTTACCGAATTAGTCAACTTATCTGAAATCCCAAAAAAAGGAGTGAATTATATTGGCTCGAAAGCTCAAAACATGGCGTATTTAATTGCTATTTCAAAAGAAATTCCATTTAAAGTACCCGAAAATGCGCATGCTATTCCGTTTTATTTTTATACGAAACATATTCAGAAACCTTCTATTTCTCCTTTAATCGCAGAGCTTTTGGCTTTTCCTCAAAAAGATTCTACAGTTTGGATTAATAATCAGCTTAAAAAGATTAGAGATGCTATAAAAAAAGAACCTATTGATCCTGAATTAATTTCGAAATTAAACATCGCTTTTAAAGATGCAAAATTCAAAAACTTCAGATTCCGTTCTTCTACAAACGCAGAAGATCTAGATGATTTTAATGGCGCCGGATTATATGACTCGAAAACAGGAATTATAGGCGATTCTATCAAAACTTTCGAAAAAGCTATTAAACAAGTCTGGGCAAGTGTCTGGAACGAGGCTTCGTATAACGAAAGAGAACTTTTTGGAATTGACCAGCAGAATATTGCAATGGGCGTTTTAGTGCATCGCTCATTTCCTGACGAATTAGCAAATGGCGTTATTATCACTAAAAATATATTTAGAGAGAACTTTCCAGGAATTACAGTGAATGTTCAAAAAGGAGAAAACTCTGTTGTAAAACCCGAAAAAGGAGAAATCTGCGAGCAATTTGTTGCCTATCATTTTAATGACGGAAAAGACGAAACCGATTTTGATATCGATTATACTTCCAATTCAAATTTAAACAATAACGAGCCTTTATTGACCAGAAAAGAAATGAGCAATCTGTATGATGTCAGTAAAAAAATTGAAACCAAAATGTATCGCTATTGGCGCAAAAACCAATTTCATCCTGTAGATATCGAGTTTAAAATTGTAGGCGAAAAAAGAGATTTATACATCAAACAAGTTCGTCCTTTTAACGATTAATAGAATACTAACAAATCTATTTCGTTGGCCGCTGTATTGATTAAGACAATTCTAAAATCAAAATCTTCAATCTTAATTTTCTCTTGAATTGATTTTCGAATTGCTTCTGAATTTAAAGAAAAATTATCGTCAAGCGGAATTTTCAGATCTACAGAATTCAGATATTTCGAAGCTTTTTTATTGACAATAATCGAAGCTGCTATGTAAAATCCGATGATTATAATCTGAAAGAATAATAACAATTCAATCTTTTCAAACGGATACATAATGTCTAAAATAGACAACGTGATTGTTGCAAATAGAAAGATGATTGCGTTTACAGTAAAGGATTGTGTTCTAAAACGAAGTATCGAAAAAATCGCAAATAATCCAAACCCGATTCCGACTCCAATTTCGATTTTAGTAAAAAGGTAACAAAGAGAAAAAGTACAAAGTCCAACAATAACCATCAACGGATTTATGGTTGCATTATCTTTTCTGTTGGAAAAAAAATACAGAACTAAAATTGAGCAAAACAGCAGTGAAAATCGTCCTAAAAGTTCATTTAAATCCATTGGTTAGAATAAATTGGTTACTCAAATGTAAACAATTTATTCTTTACCTATTTTATTTTTTAATGAATGAATTCTGAACTTATTAGACTACTACTTTTTCGGTGCAGCACCTTTCTCTGAAGCTTTATTCGTGTTTTTAGGATCACTCATATTTACTTCTTTTACCAATTTCCCTTTTTGATAAAACTGCCAGATTCCCGCCTTTTTACCATTTACAAATTTCCCTTTGGAAGCAACAGATTTGTCTGAATCATAGAAAACAGTCTGTCCGTTGTATTCGTTATTTATAAAATAGGATTCTTCCAAAAGTGTTCCGTCCTGTCCTATTTTTTTATAAGGACCTTCTTTCAAACCATTTTTATATGTCATCTCTTCTGCTAATTGAGCATTTGGATAATAAATAGATTTCAAACCTTCTAGCTTCCCATTTTTATAATTCTCAACCGTCATCAAAACTTTAGAAGCTTTATGGTAATATTTCCATTCACCTTCGCGAGCTTTTCCTATCTCTTTTCCTTCGCTTACTTTGTTTTTGTTCTGATCATAAAAAATAGTGTATGAACTCCCATCATTTGCACTAAAATCTCTTGTCGCTACAATGTCACCTTTTTTTGTATCATCAAAAAATTTAAAAACACCAGTTTCTTTTCCGTGATCAAAAGTTCCTTCGTAGCGAGGGCGTTTAGATTCAGTATAAGTTCCTTTCCAAAGTCCGTCTTTTTTTCCTGCTGCGTCGACTTTATTAATATCAGTTTGCGCATTCGAAACTAATGTGGTTAGGAATAATAATCCAAATATGATTTTTTTTGAGATCATGGTAAATTCTATTTTTAAGCTTAACGAAAATCTTAATTATAAATTATAATGGTATAAAAAAATCCCGATAAATCGAGATTTTTTTATTGAGAATTATTTTTTCTTATTCTGAGCTTTTGCTGCTTCTTGTTGTTCCATTACTTCTTGAAGACGCTGTTGAAACTTACTTGGTTTCTTAGGCTCTCTTTGTTTGTTTTCTTGAATCTGAGCGTGAATTTTATCACTGTCTACAATATAATTCTTGATCACAAACATAATTCCGATTGTAATTAAGTTTGAAATAAAGTTGTACAAACTCAATCCAGCTCCGTAACTATTGAAGAAAATTAACATCATTAATGGCGAAACATAAATCATGATTTTCATCATTTTTGCCATATCTGGCATACCTTCTTGCTGAGGCGCTGCCATTTGCTGATCTCCTGAAGTCATTTTCATGTAGAAGAAAATCGCAATTGCTGCCAAGATTGGGAACAAACTGATATGATCTCCATACATTGGAATATTGAATGGTAATTTTACAATTGAGTCAAAAGAAGATAAATCGTCTGCCCAAAGGAAGCTTTTTTGTCTTAATTCAAACGCTGCAGGGAAAAACTGGAACGATGCATACATAAATGGCAACTGAATCAATGCCGGGATACATCCTGCCATTGGGTTTACACCTGCTTTGTTGTACAATTTCATTGTCTCCTGTTGTTTCTTCATTGGGTCTTTTTTGAATTTCTCTCCCAACTCAGCGATATCAGGTCTTAAAACTTTCATTTTAGCCTGAGACAAGAATGACTTATAGGTAATTGGCGACATAGCCAATTTGATGATAATGGTAAAAATAATGATTGCAATTCCTAATGACAATCCAACTGTTGAACTTAAGAATCCGAATAATGGGATGAAGATTAGTTTGTTAATCCATCCAAAAATTCCCCATCCTAAAGGAATGATTTTATCGAAATTTTTATCGTAAGCTTTTAATGTTTTATAGTCTACAGGACCCATGTACAAATTCATTTTGTAATCGATCTCTCCGTTTGTAAACGCTAAAGGTAAATTTGCTCTAAACTGTTTAGTAAAAACAGTATCGATTTTTTCGTCTTTAACTAAATCGTCAGATTGTAATTTAGAAGTTTCAAAAGGCTTTTCTGTAGATAAAATAGTAGCAAAGAAGTGCTGTTTGAAAGCTACATAACTTAGTTTCTCAGGCGTTTCTTCTTTTCCTTGTCCATGACTATTTACATAACTGTATTTTGCATCTCCATACTTGTAATTAATTTCAGCAAAACGATTTTCATAAGAAACACTTTTTTCGTTTCTGTATGTTTTTAAATCCCATGCCAAATTTAATGGTTTAGCAGAATTTAAAACTCTGTTCAAACCTTGAGAACGGATATCAAAACCAACCAAATAATCGTTTGGTTTAAGAATGTATTTGTACTCTAAAAATTCATTTGCTCCAGCTTTCAAACGCATGGAAAGAACTTGGTCTGCACCAATTTTTTCTAATGTTGGTTCAAAGTACAAATCTTTAGAGTTTAATGTTCTATTATCTGTAGTAAGAAGCTGTAAATTTAAGTTTGAGTTGTTGTTTTTGATTAACTCAACCAACTGCCCAGAACCTTTTTTAAATTTTTCAAATTCTTTTAAAGTAGCTTCAACAATATATCCACCTTTATTAGCAATCTTCAATCTTAATTTTTCGTTTTCGATTGTAGTAAAAGCTTCTTTTGCAGAAGGAAGTGTTGCAGAATAAGCAAATCCTCCTAAAGTTTTTTGCAATTGAGCCAATTGAACTGTATCTCCAGGAGTTACAGCTGCAGCTGGTAATGACGCAGTTTTAGCTTTATCTGCTTTTGCTTGTGCTTCTTGTTTAGCAACCAATTCTTTCTTGGCTTTTTCAGCAGCGATTTCTTTTTCAGAAGGCTGATTTTGGTACATAATCCAAATCAAAATTCCAAAGATCAATACAAAACCAATGATTGAATTGAGGTCTAATTTTTTTTCTTCCATTATTAATTTAAAAAAGTTACTCGTTGAAGGTTATTAGTAATGAGTTTAACTCAAATGTTACATCTTCACAGAATATAATTATTATTTTTTATGCGCATTTACAGCAGCTGCCACAAAGTTCACAAAAATAGGGTGCGGATTTGCAACAGTACTCTTGTATTCTGGGTGGTATTGTACACCAATGAAGAATGGGTGATTTTCAAGCTCTACGATTTCAACTAATCCTGTATCAGGGTTAACTCCAGAAGCTTTTAAACCAGCTTTTTGCAATTCATCAGCATATTTATTGTTGTACTCATAACGGTGGCGGTGACGCTCCGAAATAGTTTTTTCTCCGTAAATTCTATACGCTAAAGTATCTGGTTTAATATCACATTTCCAAGCACCTAAACGCATTGTTCCTCCTTTGTCTGTTACGTTTTTCTGCTCTTCCATTAAACTTACAACTGGATGAGGCGTTTTATCGTTCATCTCTGTTGAATTTGCTTCCGCGTAACCTAAAATATTTCTAGAATATTCGATAACAGACATCTGCATTCCTAAACAAATTCCGAAGAAAGGAATGTTGTTTTCACGTACAAAACGAACTGCTTCGATTTTTCCTTCAATACCTCTTTCACCAAAACCTGGAGCAACTAAAACTCCGTCTAAAGAGCCTAATTTCTCTTCCACATTATCTGCATTGATATGCTCTGAGTGAATAGAAATTACGTTTACTTTTGTTTCGTTTGCAGCTCCTGCATGGATGAACGCTTCTAAAATAGATTTGTAACAATCCTGCATTTCTACATACTTTCCAACCAAACCAATATTTACAGTTTGTTTTGGGCTTTTTAATCTTTTTAAGAAAGTATTCCAGTTTTTAAGATCTGGAGATGCTTTTTTAGGTAAATCCAATTTCTTTAAAGCTACAACGTCTAATCCTTCTTCAAGCATTAAATTCGGAACTTCATATATAGTAGAAGCATCAATTGACTGAATTACAGCTTCTTTTTTCACATTACAGAATAAAGCTAATTTTTGGCGTAATTCCTGAGACAATTCGTGCTCCGTTCTACAAACCAAAATATCGGCTTTAATTCCGCTCTCCATTAAAGTTTTAACAGAGTGTTGAGTTGGTTTTGTTTTCAACTCTCCTGCTGCAGCCAAATAAGGAACTAATGTTAAATGAATAACGATTCCGTTATTTTCACCTAACTCCCAAACTAATTGACGAACAGATTCTATATAAGGTAGAGATTCGATATCACCAACCGTTCCACCAATTTCAGTAATTACAATATCATAATCGCCAGATTTTCCTAGCAATTGCATTCTGTCTTTGATTTCGTTTGTGATATGAGGAACAACTTGAACTGTTTTTCCTAAAAATTCTCCTCTTCTTTCTTTTTCAATAACCGAAAGATAAACTCTTCCTGTAGTAACGTTATTAGCCTGAGAAGTAGGAACGTTTAAGAAACGCTCGTAGTGTCCTAAGTCTAAGTCAGTTTCAGCTCCATCATCTGTCACATAACATTCTCCGTGCTCGTACGGGTTTAGTGTCCCCGGATCTACGTTAATATATGGATCAAATTTCTGAATTGTAGTGCGGTATCCTCTTCCTTGTAACAATTTTGCCAAAGATGCCGCGATAATTCCTTTTCCTAATGAAGAGGTCACACCTCCTGTAACAAAAATATATTTTGTTTGATTCATTCTGTTGTTTGTTTGTAAGTAGTTGTGTAAAAAACTTGGCAAAAGTACAAATTTAATTAGACAATTTATCAATTCCAGAATGAGATAATTTTTAAAATTTTAAGCACATTTTATTTTATATACTTCCCTATCAATTATATTATCAAAATGAATGCTTTTTATCATTATTAGCTAAAAATCCACAACTAAAACTCAAAAATACAATCTAATTAATTTCTAGTAAGGAAGTATTAAATTATAAAAACAAAAAAGGAAAAAAATTACACTTATTGATACATCAAAAATTAATACCCTTTTGAATAGAGGAAAAGAAATGATCCAATTGATCAAAAACCTAGCAATAAGCTGAAAGAAAAAGAAACAAAAAATTTTAATAGAAAACGGGTTTAAAACGATTGCTTCCTGAAAATGAAGTCTAAGTATCTGAGAAAAAGCCCTAGTAAGTCCGCGGCTTTTACAGTATACCAACGGCAATCCTTCACAAGATGATTGCAAACCGAAATTTAAATAGGGAAGAAAAAAGCAATAAAAAAAGATAAACATAATTATGAAAATCAAAATTACATTTATCTTTTTATAAGAATCAATTTCTTGATAAACAGACATTTTATTCAAGAAGTTATTTTACAGTAGTTTCAATTGTAGTAGAATCTACCTGCACTTTTACATTTAAAGAATCATCTGTTTGTATTTGTTCCACTTTGACAGAATCTAACGCTCTCTGAATCTCATCTTTATGTTCTAAAGCCATAGAACCTACTGAACCTACAAAAATTGCAACCCAGATAATAACAAAGATTGTTGCCGCAATTCCTAAATAAAGACCAGCTTTTGGCAAAGAAGTCGATGCATTTTCTTTTTTTGCTTGATTTAAAGCAATTGCTCCAAATACAATTGCAAGAATTCCGAATAAAACTGCAATAAAACCAAAGCAAGGGATAAATGCCGCTAATACACCGATAATACCAAAAATTAAAGCGATAATACCTAGTGACTGGCCAGCATTTGAAGAAGGTAAATTGTTTTCCATAAAAAATTGTTTTGTTAGTTCTGACAAAAATAGAAAACGACTAACACAAACTAGGGCGATCCAATCTAAGTTATCAACAATTAAATTAACCTTCTTTTTCTGAATTAAGGTTTTGGATATTGTTTTTTGATATTTCGAATCAATTCCTCCAATCCATTTAATTTCAACTCATAAATCAATTGCAATTGCTGCCCTAATTCTCCTTTTGGAAATCCTTTATTATGATACCAAACCACATAATATTCTGGAAGATCAATTAAATATCGCCCTTCATATTTCCCGAAAGGCATTTTGGTGTGTGCTAATTTTATGAGTTGTTTTTTGTCTTGATCCATGGTTTTTAAGAAGAAAGAAGCAAGAGGAAAGATTTAATAGATTTTCTGCTTATTTCATTTCATGCAAAACTACCATTTATTTTTTCTTTTGCCACAGATTAAAAGGATTCTCACAGATTAAAACTTAGTCTCTCAGCAACTCAGCAACTTAGAATCTAAACAAAAAAAGAAGCAAGAAAAAAGAACCTATTTCCGTTCCCTCTTCCTGCTTCAAAAATATTATTTAAACTTTATTACTAATTTTCTAAAAGACTAAAAAAACTTAGAATCTCAGAACCTTAGCATCTTAGTAATGCCATCTCACGAAAGCCTCCATTGCCGCATAAGTCGCAAGACCTAATTGGTAGTATAATTCTGCTGTTTCGCGGTTTCTGTCTTCTGCTCTCTGCCAGAACTCTCTTGCGTCTGTTCCTTGAAAAACAACTCCATCTTTCTGAGATTGGTGTTTGAAGATTCCGTGACGTTTTGCCAAAACCTGATCTGGACTCATCGGAACTGCCATTTCAACTTCGTCAATTCCCCACTCTTGCCAAGCTCCACGGTACAACCACAACCAGCAGTCGTTCATGAATTCTTTTGGTTTTAAAACTTTAACCGCTTCAAAAATCGCATCCAAACAAACTTTGTGCGTTCCGTGTGGATCTGCTAAATCTCCAGCTGCATAAATTTGATGTGGTTTAATTTTCTCAATCAAATCAACTGTCAATTGAATATCTTCTGGTCCAATTGGTTTTTTCTCGATTGTTCCTGTTTCGTAGAAAGGCAATTCCATAAAGTGAATTTGAGAATCTGGAAGACCTACAAAATAACTTGTAGCTCTCGCCTCTCCTTTTCTGATTAAACCTTTAATGTAACGAACTTCTGGAATATCAATTTCACTATTCTTTTTGTTCTGTAAAAATGCTTCTGCTTTTTTGTAGATGTTATCTGCTTCTTCGCTTTTGATTCCGAATTTCTCATTGTAATCAATTACGAATCTTGCAAAACGTAAAGCTTCATCATCAGCAACTGCAATGTTTCCAGATGTCTGGTATGCTACGTGCACTTCATGCCCTTGTTCTTGCAGACGCATAAAAGTTCCTCCCATACTGATAATATCATCATCAGGGTGCGGGCTGAAAATCAACACACGTTTTTTAGCAGGTTCTGCTCTTTCAGGACGATTTGTATCGTCTGCATTTGGTTTTCCACCTGGCCAACCCGTGATTGTGTTTTGTAATTTATTAAATATCTTAATGTTAGTATCGTAAGCTGGACCTGAATCTGCCAACAAATCACTCATACCATTTTCGATATAATCAGCATCAGTAAGCATTAAAATTGGTTTTTTAAGATCTAATGCCAATCCTAAAACTGCTTTACGAGTTAATTTGTCTGTCCAAACGATTTTTTCAACCAACCAAGGCTTGTTGATTCTCGTTAATTTTGAAGAAGCTTCTTTATCTAAAACAAAAACTGCGTTGTTATGCTCTTGCAAGAATGAAGCAGGAACTCGGTTTGTAACTTCATCCTCAACAGATTTTTTTACAATGTTTGCTTTTCCTTCACCCCAAGCCAACAAGATCACTCTTTTTGCTTCCATGATTTTTTTAACCCCAAGCGTAATTGCTGTTCTTGGTGTATTATTTAAACCAAAGAAATCTTTACTTGCAGCCACTCTTGTAATATGATCTAAAGCCACTAAACGCGTTTTAGAGTTTTGAAGCGATCCAGACTCATTAAATCCGATGTGTCCGTTTCCTCCAATTCCAAGAATCTGAAGATCGATTCCGCCTAAAGCTTCGATTTTAGCTTCATATTCGTGGCAATAATCTGCAATTTGTTCTTTTGTTAAAAGTCCGTCTGGAACGTGAGCGTTTTCAGGTAAAATATCGACATGATCAAACAAAAGTTCTTTCATGAAACGAACATAACTGTTGATTGAATTTGGTTCCATTGGATAATACTCATCCAAGTTAAAACTGATTACGTTTTTGAAACTCAAACCTTCTTCTTTATGAAGACGCACTAATTCTGCATACAAACCTTTTGGAGAAGAACCAGTAGCTAATCCTAAAATACATGGTTTTCCTTCTTTTTGTTTTTCTTTAATTAAAGCTGCAATTTCTTGCGCTACCTCTTTTGAAGCATCTGTTGAATTTTCAAAAACAACTGTGTTAATGTTTTCGAATCGTTTTTCGAAACCTGTTGCTTTGTCGATTTTACTTTTTAACATGATATATTAATTTTTATTTTTTTCTTTCTAAACAAACCCATTGGTGAATATTTTTAACACATAGAAGCATAGTTTTTTTGCTTAATTAAAAAAGGCGTTTCACTAATTTAAATGCACATAGCTTATCTATGTGTGGAAACCAGTTTCTTTTACTCTCTTCTTTTTAAAGATAAAGATCTATGTTTCTATGTGTTAATATTTACTTTTTTTTAATCACCCAATGTATTCTTCAGCTACCATTTCCTGTATTTATGCCCTTTAACAGCATAAAACAAAATCATTGCATAAGAAGGCAGCAGCATTAGATATGCCAATTGATTACCGCTTTTTGAAACACCTTGCATATTTTTTGCAAGATTTGCAGAATTAATGCTTTCAGTGATCATTCCGTAAAAAAGTGGAAAAACTGCACCGCCAATAATTCCCATAATCAAAATAGCGCTTCCTATTTTTGTATACCCTCCTAAATCCTCTAATGCCATTGGCCAGATTGCCGGCCAGCATAATGCATTTGCCAATCCTAAAAGTGCTACTAAAAATATTACCAATGGTATATTTGGAGTTCCAGGCAATGCAATCATTATTTTCGGAGAAATCAAAACAATCGCTAAAACCAGCACCAAACCTAGCAATCCAGACACTTTTAAAGCAGTGACTTGCGAAACATATTTAGGAATCAGGACTATTCCAAGAACGTATCCAATAACCATTGCTGACATGGTAAATGATGTTAGTTTTAGATAGAAATTCCCTCCTTCACCGTATACTCCAAGCTGTTTTCCGAAAGCTCCGATAGAATCTCCCGCTAAAACTTCGGCAGATAAATACAGCATTAGAGTAATTACTCCTAAAACCAACTGTGGGTGCTGAAAAGCATTTTTAATCTGCTTAAAAACACTTAAATTCGATACATTCCCTTCTTCATCCAAATCAATTTCTGGCAGAGGAGAAAATTTCACCATAAGAGCTAAAACAGTAATAATCAACCCCATATAAAGATACGGTGTTTGTAATTGTAATGCAAGAGAATTTAACGCACTCGTTTTTGCAGCTTCATCCATCAAGGCAATTTTGTCTGCTGTAAAGTCCTGCATATTAGACAAAACAAGAACCGTAAGCACAATCGGCGCTACAAATCCTGCCAGTTTATTTGCAATTCCTAAAACACTGATTCTTGCCGCAGCACTTTCTCTTGGACCAATTACAACAACATAGGGATTTGAAGCTGTCTGCAAAACCGCCAAACCAGTTCCCATGATAAATAAGGCTAATAAAAACAGCAGAAATGTACGGCTTGAAGCTGCTGGATAAAACATAAAAGCTCCTGCAGCAATAACCAATAATCCTAGAGAAATTCCGTTTTTATAACCCACTTTTTCAATGATATACGAAGAAGGAACTGCCATAACAAAATAGGCAATATAAAATGCGAAAGTCACAAAATAGGCTTGCGAAGAAGTTAGTTCGCAAGCTAATTCAAAAAACGGAATTAATGGTCCGTTAAGCCAGGTTACAAATCCTAGAATAAAAAACAATAAGGTTAAAATTACCATCGGAACAATGGCACTTTTTTTCTCTACCTGTAATGTACTTTGAATGTTTGTCATAATTTTTGGTTGATTTAGTTATAGATTTATTTAATTCAAAATCTAAATTAGAATCAACTCTCACATTATTGATTGCGTAATTTATGCAAATATCTGCATTTTTTTTGCAAAACAAAAGTACTACATTAAATTTCCTTATTCTCTAATTTAGATATGAAAGTTTTGTTAATTTTTATTATTCCAATTTAAATCAGGATAATATTTTGCTAAATATGTTTTTACTTCGGCAATATCTTCTTTAGCTGTTAAGTCTGGTACGTGCTCAGAAAACGGAATTCCGATAGTAGTTTGCGGATTTTCTTTAACTGAGTTCAAAAGAACCGTTGGAAGCTCCTTTTCATCACGTTCTGGATGAACAGGGCAATTTTTAAGATGTATATATAAGGTCTTGCCGTTAAACTTAAAAGCATTCATACTGACACGAATCTTACCTTCTGAATCTTTATATTGCTCCAAATCTTCTTCTGTAGGCTTTTCCAAAATATTCAACAGCTGATTGTTTTGATCTAATTTGGCAATGGCAAAACGAGAAATACGCTCTAACGGGAAATCCATTGCATCACGATCATAACTAATAAAAGCATTTGGACTTTCAGTTTCTCTCAAAGCGCGCAATGCTTCAGCAGAATACAAATTATCACTGTTGCAAACCGAATAAAATTGCGAATTCAACTCTGGATATTGCTCTACAGCCTGAAACAAAGCATCTGCAGTCCCAAAAGGCTTTACTCTTCCTTCAGGAATATATTGAATCGCAAATGAAATATTAAGCCCGTGAAAATCATTATCCTTCATTTTACTGCCATAAAACTCTTTAAACAACTCTCCTTGTTCTCCTATTATAATATAGATGTTTTTATAGCCTGCTTTTTTCGCATTCCACAAAAGGTAATCTAAAAGAGGTCTTCCGCTTGCGCCAACACCAATTAAACCTTTACTTCTTTCGTTGGCCTGCGCAATTTCTTCTGGAGATAAATTATCTGTAACCGCTTCTTTTTTCATACGAGAAGAAGCTCCGCCGGCTAAAATCACTAAACTGTCGTGCATTTTATTTTAATTTTCAATATTATCAATAATTCGTACTCCTGGATCAACATTTACCCCATACGCTTCTTGTGCTCCTGCATCTAAAATTGCCTTAATAACCGCATCTTCATTCCTAGGATCGGCAATTACCACGATACTTCCGCCACCGCCAGAGCCCACGATTTTTGCTCCGTATGCTCCTGCTTTCAATGCAGCATTGACCATTGCATCAATTCTAGGAACCGTTATTTTCAGCAAATCACGCAAAACTTCATGATGACCATTCATTAAAGCGCCAATCTTCTTTAGATCTAAAACTGGCTTTTGAAATTCCTTTAAAGCTTCTTTTGTATAATGGTAATTTTTTACAGCCGCTTCAAAAAATGGAATCAGACGGTCAGGGAGACAATTTCTATATTTATCTAAATCTTCAATTTCCGAAGCATTCAAATCAAATTGCGGATAATTGCGTTTAACCAAATCAATCGCCATTAAAGCATTTCCTTTCAACTCACCAAGAAGTCCGATAGTTTCCTTTGGAACACCCGAAACTCCAGTAATCAATCCTTTCAGCTCTGTTCCTATAACATCAAAAGAAAAAGGCTTTTTAGTATTAATGTAAACAATATTTCCAACTCCAATACTAAAATGATCCATCATCCCGCCAGGTTCTCCATGCTCCAATACTTCAGACTCGTAGCCTAATTTTGAGAGAAATGCAGGCGTAACTTCATGATCGATTCCAAAAGCTTCTATTAGAAAACGAATCCAAGCCATCAATAAAGCCGATGAACTCGATGTACCTGAATTAATCGGAATATCTCCAGTAATTGTAATTGTGTAACCTGAAGTTGGTTTGCATCCATATCTGCGCAAGACACGCAATGAGGATGCAAAATAATCTCTAGATTCTAATTTTTCGAAAGTCTCATGTATATCGATGATCCTAATTTCATTAATATCAATCATATTCAGAACAAATGTGTCAGTCTGATTTTCTTTTGCTATTAATTTAATGCTTCGATCTATCGCACAAGCAATGACAGGCAACCCTAAATAATCCTGATGATCACCAAACAGACAAGTTCGGCCGGGAGCTAATGATGTAATTTTTTTCACGTAAACACATTGTGTTAAAATATTGTAATTCAACAAATTACAACATTATTAGGTTATATTTTTATTCTAGTTTTTCGGTTTTGATTTCACGAAACTAGAGATTATATTTTTATAAAACAAGAAAAAAACAAAAAATGTGCTCGAACACACTTTTTTTATGTTCTCGAGCACATTATGTAATTCTTACAAAAAATTCACGTTTATTAACTCAAAGTTTTTATATTTGCTCATATGGATAAAAAGTACACAATTAAGGATATAGCACAAATGGCTGGAGTTTCTAAAGGAACTGTAGACCGCGTGCTGCACAACAGAGGAAAAGTCTCTCCTGCTGCGCTCGAAAAAATCAATGAAGTTCTAAATGTAATTGATTACGAACCCAACTTAATTGCGCGAAATTTAAAAAGCACAAAAGTGTACCGCATTTGCGTTTTACTTCCAGATCCTGTATTTGACCCTTACTGGCTTCCATGTGTAAACGGAATTCAAGATGCAATAACAGAATATAAAGCTTATAATGTTGTCATCGAAACACATTATTTTAATCCAGAAAGCACAAAATCTTTCCTTAAAGTTCATGAAACTATTATAACTCGATCACCAGACGCTGTTTTATTAGCACCTCTTTTCCATAAAGAGACTGTAGAAATCATAAAACAATATGACGAACTGGGAATTATAGTAAACACTTTTAATAACCAGGTGGAATCTTCATCAATAAAAAGTTTTGTTGGACAGGATTTATACAAAAGCGGTCGTGTTGCCGCGAGTTTAATGAATTTAATTCTGCCGAAAGGCCAAATCGCAATTATCCATATTGACGAGAGTCTTAAAAACGCGGTTCACATGCAGGAAAAAGAACGAGGCTTTAGGAGTTATTTTGAAGAAAAAGATCTTCCCGATTTTTCTTTAACCACATTAAAACTGAAATATTCCAATATAGAAACTAAGCTACCCGCTTTTATAAATGAAAATCCAGATTTGTGCGGTATTTTCATCACCACTTCAAAAGCTTATCAAATTGCTTCTACTCTGTTTAATTTAACAGACAAAAAAATCGCCTTAATTGGTTATGATTTAATTGACAAAAACGTCAGCTTCTTAAATCAGGGGTTGGTTCATTTTTTAATCCATCAAAATCAAAAGAGACAGGCTTATTTAGGCGTCAGCACTTTAGTAGAGCACTTTTTATTCAGAAAAGATATTCCAGAAACTATTTTGCTTCCTATTGACATTATCAATGTAGAGAATGCTTCTTTTTATGTTAGTTAAAGGGGTTTTGCCGCTAATGCAATAAGATACGAAGGTTTTTTTGAATCTCGCAAAGTCGCAGAGGCCCAAGGTTTTTTTTGGAAAAAAAGAAATTTGAATTGCCTCCAGCTTTAGCTGGAGGTGCTAAAATAAGATAGGAAATGGCTTTAGCCAAACTACTCAAGTTTGGCTAAAGCCATTTTGGTTGATATTCTAAAACCTCCAGCTAAAGCTGGAGGCAATTAAAATTATAATGTAAAAAAACTTTGCGTCTTCGCGCCTTTGTGGCTAATTATTTCACCAAAACAAACTTTCCAAAAGAAGAGGCAATATGAAAATTTGGCTCTACAGTATTTGGATCTACCCATGTAATCCAGGTTGGCTCGTAGTTGCCATTTTTATCTTTGGAAAATTTTGCTCTGTAAACTCCTGTTTCAATAACATTATCATGTATTAAATCTAGTTTTTCTAAAGATGCAATACTAATTACTCCTGCAACTGTAAAAGAAACTTCATCTGAAGAAGATTCCAATTTAATATGATTTTCAGGCCATTTCCATTCGTAATCAAAAATTTTATTTGGAAGAGCATAAAAATCTAGCAATCTTGTCGAAGGATCAATTTCCAAGCAATAATAAGGATTCAGTTTGTCATTACTTCTAAAAAACAGCTCTACCCGATCTGAATTACAAATACTATCTACACTATCATCTTTCCGATCAATATATACTTCAGTATCAAAAACTCGAAAATTGAAATATAAGTTTTCTTGATCCCAAAGCGCACGAAATTCAATTCTTAAAACCGAATTATTATTCCATGGAGAAGTAAAATCGGTTAGACAATCTGCTTTTTCCCAAAAAAAGGAATCTAAAATCTGAGTTTCACTCTTTTGATTTTTATCTATTATTTGTACGTGATATTCTTTCAAAATTCCGCTTCTTAAAATCTGTTAATTTTTCATTTTCAAAAAAGGTCAAAATGACCATTAATTCATTTCTCAATTTTGACTTTTTTCACCATGACCAATATAGTTCAAAAATTGAATAGAAAAACAAATCAAATTCATAATTAAATCTAAAATTCTACCCCTTTCTAAGATAAGAAAAGACTGTTTAATTTTTACGTTTTTAGTTTAGTGATTGCGAAATTCATAAGTTTTTAATAAATCCTTATTTATAATTCAAAAAACCATCAATTTCGCATACACTGCTTTTTCAAAATTATTTTAAAAATATCACAGCAATTTAAGTCAAAAAAAACGATTCGCATAATTTTATGTGCTCGAGAACATGAATTTTGTGTGTTCGAGCACATTTTTTGTGTTTTTTCTTGTTTTATAAAAATATAATCTCTAGTTTCGTCAGAGATTAATCTTAAAACTAAGTTAATTATGCAAAATTTCAGGTGATTTTTAAGCTTAAAAAAAGAAGAAAAACGAACTAAACAAGCAGTGTTTAGAAGCAAAAAAGAAGCATCGGGTTTGTATAAAAAACAGTTCAATCGAAAACACAACTAAAAAGACAAAATGAATTTCCAGATCAAAAAAGAAATCTAAAACCTACAAACAAAGAAAAAACAATTAAACATTAACCAAAACCAATTCAAAGTATGAAATTATTAACCCAAAAAAAGCCAAGAGATTTTCGGCTTAACAATTTATCCCGCAAAGAAATCGGAATAACAGTTCTCTCGTTATTAGTTTTTACATTTCAAGCTTCTGCAGCTTCTTCTATAAATATTTCTGAAAAAACCAATACAGCGCTGTTTTTTGAAAAAACTGTAAAAGGTACAGTAAAAGATCAGAACGGTATGCCTCTTCCAGGCGCCAATGTTGTGGTTAAAGGTAGCACGAAGGGCGTTCAGACTGATGTAGACGGAAGTTTTGTTATTACAGTTCCTGACAATGCAACAAAATTGGTGATTACTTACATTGGTATGGAAGATCAAGAAGTAAGCATTGGAAGTTCTCCTCTAAAAATTGTCATGAAAGAAGCTGGACAAAAATTAGACGAAGTTGTTATTGGATACGGAAAGTCTAAGAAAAAAGACCTTACGGGCTCTGTAAGTTCTCTTAGCAAAGACAATTTAAACTTAGGCGGAACGGTTGCAAACGTCGGACAAGCTCTTCAAGGACGTGCTTCTGGAGTACAGGTTCAGCAAAATAGTTATGCGCCAGGAACAAATCCGTCAGTAATAATTAGAGGAGGAAACTCTATCAATACTTCTAATGCTCCGTTGTATGTTGTTGACGGATTCATTACCAGTACTGGAGCTTCGATAAGCCCAAATGACATTGAAAACATTCAGATTCTTAAAGATGCCGCTTCTACAGCAATTTACGGTGCTCGTGGAGGAAATGGGGTAATTTTGATTACAACAAAAAAAGGAAAGGCTGGAAAAATGAATGTTGAGGCTGAGATTTCTGATGGTTTTCAAAATATCATAAAAGAGCCTTCTTTAATGACTGGACAGCAATATGCCGATTATCAGAATGCTCTTAATACTGAAAACGGACGACCACCACTTTTCCCTTCTAGTTTTCCTGTTGCCAACACTAACTGGTTTGACGCTGCAACTCGTACAGGAGAAGTGCTTAATAGAACGCTTACATTTAGCGGAAGTGACCAAACTTCAAAATTCTTTCTTTCTGGAAACTATTTAAAACAAACTGGAGCTATCGTAAACACTGATTTTGAAAGATACAGTGTGAGAATGGGAGCTGAGAAAAAATTCAACGATAAGCTGAACATGGGTATGAATGCTTATGGTGCTGTTGCTGAAGGAAATAATAGCGATTTTGGCGATAATATTTTATCTCCAATGTTCTCTATTCAGACTGCTCCTCCAACTATTCCAATTTACAATGCTGATGGTTCATACTATAAATTCCAAGGAAAAGACAATGCCTTAGCACTTTTACTGGAACCTACTGACCACATTATTAATAGATTGGTAAACGGAAACATGTTTTTAGATTATCAGATTATTAAAGGTTTAACATACCACTTTGGCGCTGGTGCTGAATGGCAGGAAAATATTGAAGGAAAATATACTCCTAGTACTTTAGTAGCTGGAGCTGCGTTAAAAGGTTCAGGTTCTGAGGAAAACAAAACCTATTTCAGATGGAGTACAGAACAGTATTTAACGTATAAATTTGACATTAAAGAAGTACATGCCATTACAGCAATGATTGGTACTTCTAACCAAAAAGATACATACGAGCGAGTAAGAGCGGCTGGAACAGGTTTCTCTAGCGACTTATTGACTTATTACAATCTGCAAGGTGCTTCAGTTTATTTAAAACCTGAAACGGAAAAAACAGAAACGAAATTGACTTCTTATTTTGGAAGGTTAAATTATGCATTCAACGATAAATACTTAGCCACTTTCACTATTAGAAAAGACGGTTCTTCTCGTTTTGGTCCAAACAATAGATTTGGTATTTTCCCTTCTGGAGCTGTTGCTTGGAAAATTTCTAACGAATCTTTTATGCAAAACGTAAAAGCAGTTTCTGAACTTAAATTGAGAGCGAGTTATGGTATTACAGGTAGCGATGGTATTGGGGATTATGCTTACATGAGCCGTTTGTCTTCTTGGGGTGTTACTATTGCTCCAGATGAATTTGTTGCAGGAACAGAACCAGCAAACCTAGCTAACCCAAATCTAAAATGGGAAGAAACAGCTCAAACTGATATCGGTTTAGATTTAGGTTTATTTAATGACAAGCTTTCTATTACATTCGATTACTACAAAAAAAGAACTACAGATGCTCTTTTAAATGTTCCTGTTGGAGGATGGTGGGGATTTGGCACTCAAAGAATTAACTCTGGAGTTATTGACAATCATGGTATTGAGTTAGGAATAAGCACTACGAACTTTAGAACGGATAAATTTACTTGGACTACTTCATTAAATGTAGCTTACAATAAACAAGAAATTGTATCTCTTGCTGATAACGTTAAAATTATTAGTACAAATACTTCTAACCCAAGTGGAGTAGTTTCTGGTCAAGAATTTACAAGATTGGAGCCTGGAAAAGAAATGGGAGTTTTATATGGTTATAAATATGCAGGAGTTATCAAAACAGGAGAAACTTACGCGCCTCAGCCTTTATCTGCACCTGGAGATCCTAAATATGTAGACATTGATGGCGATGGTACTATTACAGCAAAAGACAGAACCTATTTAGGAAATACTATTCCTCATTATGTAGCTGGTTTTAATAACGATTTCAGATATAGAAATTTTGATATGAATATCTTTTTCCAAGGCGCTTTTGATTATTCAGTTTACAATATGACTGCAATGGTGGGAGAGTCTTCTACAAGCACTGATGCATTAAATCGTTGGGTTGCTGGAAAAAATGAGAATACAGATATTCCGAGAGACGGATATTACAAAAGCAAATACGGAAGTTATGTGAATTCTAAATTTGTAGAAGAAGCTTCTTACTTACGTCTAAAAAATGTTTCTATCGGATATACAATTCCAGAAAGTGCATTAAAAACTGTGAAGTTTATTGACAACATCAGATTATATGCAATCGGACAAAATTTATTGACGATTACAAATTATTCTGGAAATGATCCTGAAGTAAATGGACACTCTACGAACAATTTAGGCGGTGGAATCGATTTTAACTCATTCCCAGCTTCGAGAACTTTTATACTTGGAATTAAAGTAGCAATTCACTAGTCTAAAATGCTTTATAGTAACATTAAATTGATTAAAATGAAAAAATATACAATCTTATTACTTTTACTTGCCGCTGGAACACAAGTCTCTTGCAATCAGGATCTTGATCCCACGGTATATAGCAGCTTGACTAATACCAATGGGTATCAGACAAAGTCGGATGCTATTGCGGCTATCAATTCCATTTATGGAAGATTAAAAGGGCCATCTGTAGGCGATAACTTCTCGTATTGGGCTACAAGGCACTTTGCTTTGACTGATATTGCTACAGATTTAGGACACTGTCAATTTGGAGGAGATCCAGGACAATTATCATTGGGAACTTGGAATTCTGCAAACGGTCTTTTAAGAGAAGACTGGAACGCGATGTACAAATTGATTGCCAATGCAAACAACGCTATTTTCAACATTACACCAATGGGCGGTATTACAGCTGCAGAAAAAGCACAATTTATTGCAGAAGCTAAATTCTTAAGATGTTCTGCTTATATGGATTTGACAGACTCTTGGGGTCCTGTAATTCTAATTACAGAAGCAAACTTAGGAAACCCTGGGTATTTAGATCAAACTCCGCCTTCATCTGTTGAAGAAATCGATGCTTTTATGATTAAAGAATTAACTGAAGCTGCTGATGTACTTCCTGTTAATTACAAAAACAATGATATTTACGGTACAAATGATGTAGGACGTGCTACAAAAGGTGCAGCACTTACATTATTAGCAAAATTATACTTGAGAAGCCACGATTGGCAAAAAGTAGTTACCTATACTCAAAAAGTAATGGATTTAAACGAATACCAACTTTATCCTTCTTACTTAGGTTTGTTTAAAGAAAGTAACAAATGGTGCAGCGAAAACATCTTTTCTTCTTTAAGTGACGCCAACACAAACGGAACAGAGTTATTAAACCACTTTGGCCCTGTTGATCACCCTGTAGTTCAAAACAGATGGCAGTATTATACTGTAAACTGGGATTTCTACAACACTTTTGGTGATGAAGATGAGAGAAAACAATGCTTTTTCCCAGAATTTATGGGTACAGATGGTCTTCTTCATAAACAAGCACCTTCATTGGGAGCTCAGCCACCAGCTGGAGAATTATATATGCAAGACGTTTCTACAAAAAAATATGCTGATGATGAAACTACAACTTATTATGATGGCCATAGTGTAAATATCCTTCGTTATGCCGATGTTTTATTGAGCAGAGCTGAAGCCTTAAACGAAATCAGTGGACCAACTCAGGAAGCAATTGATCTTATCAATAAGGTCAAAGGAAGATCGCATGCTAAGCTTTTAGTTTTATCTGGCCAAACGCAAACTAGTTTAAGAGATGCTATTTTGCAAGAAAGAGGCTGGGAACTTTTCTATGAAGGAAAACGCCGTGCAGATTTGATCAGAATGAACAAATATGATGTTTTAGTAAATGCGTACCACCTTAGAGTTGGAGAGGCAGCTTTAATCAAAATGCCACAAAACAAATATTATACTTATCCACAAAGTCAGGTTGACCTTAATCCAAATTTAAGCAACGCCGACAGACAATAAAGAATACCTATCAAGAATAGACAGTTAAATGTCTGTCTATTCTTGATTTTTAATAACAATAAAAGTATTTTTCTGTTTCACAAAAAGAAGCTTTTCAGATGATTAAAAAAATAATAGTAAAAGGAAGTTTTATTTTAGTCTTGCTGGCATTCGCTAGCTGTTCTAAAAGCCAAATTATCTCTAATATCAATATTGGCACTCATAGCAACAACGAATTGAAAATTCAGATCGATGTTACTACGAATGACCAAGCGCAGGTATATGCAGAATATTGGTCGGACAAAGAAGGAAATCAAAATAAAATAACCTCTCCTATTTCAAAATCTGGTCTTAAACACTCGCTGGTACTTTGCAACATCACTCCAGAAACTAAGTATAGTTATCAACTAGTTACAGTTCAAGACGGAAACAAACAAACTAGTAAAGTTTATAATTTCAAATCTAGAAAACTTCCAGAATGGCTTCAAAAACAATTCAAAGCCAATTGTCCGAAACCAGAATTGCTTCCTGAAAATTTCAAAAAAGGCTTTATGCTTTTAGCGAAAAGAGAAACTCCCGGAACGGCTTATATTGTAGATTACAAAGGAAATTTAAGATGGTACCATACGCTTGAAGGAACTGGATTTAAAGTTACTCATTTTACAAAAGACCAAACCATTCTTTCCATTTTAGGAACAAATGACGAACCAACAAGTTATGGAAGCGAAATTCTAGAAATTAACCTTCAAGGCGATACTTTAACTCACATCAAAAAAGGTGAAGGCGATTTGAAGCAAGTTCTTCATCACGAAATCATAAAAAAATCGGCTGACGAAATTGTCGCTTTAACTGTTGAACAAAAAATAATTGATTTAACTTCTATTGGAGGAAAAAAACAAGATACGATCAACGGAGACGGAATTGTAATCTTAAATAAAAAAGGAAAACAACTCTGGAAATGGAGTGTTTTTGATGACTTAGATCCGTTTAAAGATAAAGATTTAATAAAAACTAAAAAGGATTGGACACACGCCAACAGCTTGAGCTACGATACAGATGGAAACTTTTTAATTTCTTTCTACAACAATGGTCAGATTTGGAAAATCAATTCTAAAACAGGGAAAGTAATCTGGAAATTAGGAAAAGGGGGCACAATGAAAATGGCTCCGGACACCAATTTCTCTCAGGCGCATGCCGCACATATTGATCAAGAAGGAAGTTTATTGTTTTTTGACAATGGTGTCGATATAAAACAATCTTCTGTTTTTGCCTTAAAAGTAGATGAAAAAACTAATTCAGTAAATCTGGATTTTCATATAAAATTGCCAAAAGATATTTACAACGACCGAATGGGAAGTGCGTATATGATCAATAAAGACCTCTTTTTGGTTTGTTGTTCTAAAAGACATATTACCGTTTTAACCAATAAAAAAGGTGTTTTGTTATGGGCTTTAGAATCTGAAATTCCGCCATACAGAACCATCTTTATTCCTGAAGAAAAACTAAAACCTTTTCTTCTAAATTAAAAAAATAGTACCCATGAAAAAAACAATTCTTATCGGACTTTTTTCAGCATTTTCAATAGCTGTTTTCAATTCCTGTACTAAAACCAATTCTCAAACTTTAGCTTCAAAAGCAATCGAAGAAGGAGAAGAAGATGAAGGTTACATCACAATTGATACTTCTCAAATTCCAGATGATCAATTTGGAGAATCGGTTCGCTATGGTAGAGAATTAATGATGAAAACGGCTTATTATATTGGTCCAAACGGAAAAAACGGACAATACTTAGGCAATAAAATGAACTGCACCAATTGTCACCAAGATGCGGGAACAAAACCTCATGCATTCAATTTAATGTCTTCGCATGACAATTATCCACAATATCGCGGGCGCGAAAACAAAGTACTTACTTTAGCAGAAAGAGTTAATAACTGCATTATGCGTCCGCATTCTGGAAAACCGCTTCCGTTGGATAGTAAAGAAATGGTGGCGTTTTTATCCTACTTTAAATGGATCAGTAAATTTGTTCCAAAAGACGGTAAGTTTAAAGGAGCTAAAAATTTAGAAATCGAATTTCCAGATGTTGCCGCAAGCCCAGAAAGAGGAAAAGTTTTATTTGCTGAAAACTGCGCAAGATGCCACGGAAATAATGGTGAAGGAGTTTATAATGCAGATAAATCAGGCTATACTTATCCTCCACTTTGGGGACAATACGGTTATCAGCCTGGTTCAAGCATGCACCGCGTGATCAAACAGGCACAATGGCTAAAAAGCAATATGCCTTATGATAAAGTTCAACTAGGAAAACCGTATCTTACAGACAAACAAGCGCTTGATATTGCAGCTTATGTAAATGACGATTCACAGCATACAAGACCAAATCCTAAAACATTTGATTATCCGGATAAAATGGGTAAACCTATCGATTATGCACACAGTCCGTTTAATGATAATTTCTCTGAAGAACAGCATAAGTATGGACCTTACAAACCCATTATTGCTTACTGGAAAAAACAAGGATGGAAAGCCGTTTACTAAACTCAAAATATACTATTTAACCTGATTATACAATACAATGAAACTAAACCTAAACAACACAACGCTTTTAAGCAGAATAATGATAATGTGTCTTTTCGCAATCAGTATTCCGCTAACTGCACAAATAAAATATTCAGACGGAAATGACAGCTGGAATCCGAATCAATTAGGAAATCACCGTGCTGTAGTTGCTTTTTCTGGTTCAGGAAATGTTGCTAAAACAACAATCGAATGGCGAAGAAGAGACACGAATCCAGAACTTAAAAAAATTATCGTTCAAGATGCGTCTGGAAAAGAAATTCAGAACATAAAAACCGAAAATATCAATAGAGAAAACGGAACTATTTTCTTTGAACCTATTTCAGGAAAAGGAACATACTACGTTTATTATATGCCTTATGTAGACGAAGGAACGGCTAATTACCCTAAAGGAATTTATCAGAAACCAGAAAACAAAGCCGATGCTAAATGGCTTACTAATGTAAAGACAAACTTAAAAGACAATGCGGCTGTAACAGAAATTCAGAGTGTAAATGCTTTCAACAGCTTTTACCCAATGGAAGTAATTGCAACAGCTGCTGAAACTTCGGCTCTTGTAGCAAAAAATAGCGGGAATTCATTTTTAGTTTTCCCAGAAGACAGAGAACATTCGATCAAATTAAAATCAGATTTGCCACAAAGATGGATTCAGAAAGGTGTTCAAAACAGTTTTTCTGATACAGCAATGAAAGGTGAATATTTAGCTTTTCAATTAGGCGTTTATGCTCTTGAAGATTTAAAAAACATAAAAGTAACTTTTACCAATTTAGTAAGTACAACTGGCGCAACAATCGAAGCGAAAGATATCAGCTGTATCAACACTGACGGAACGAAATATGACGGTAATCCTTTCACCAATACTGTTTCTGTTTCAAAAGGAAAAATTCAGGCAATGTGGTGCGGTATCGATGTTCCGCAAACCGCTGCTGCTGGAACTTACAACGGAAAAGCAACTGTAATTGCTGACGGAAAATCAAAAGAAATCAATCTACAAATTACGGTTTCTAACCAAGTAACGAAAAACGGAGGCATCGACAGTCCAGAAAAAATGACTCGTCTAAAATGGTTAAACTCAACTTTAGCTCAGGAAAATACAGTTATTGCTCCTTACACTCCATTAACAGTAAACAATTCTGAAATTTCATTATTAGGAAGAAAACTGATTGTAGCTCCAAACGGATTCCCTGCGCAAATTCAGACTTTCTTTACTCCAGAAATGACTTCTGTAACAACAAAAGCAAATGATGTTTTAAGCTCACCAATCGATTTTCATTTTGTTGATGCATCAGGAAAAGAAGTGCAATGGAAAAACAGCGGTGTAAAATTCACCAAAAAAGAAGCTGGAACGGTTTCTTGGGAAAGCACTTCAACTTCAAAATCAGTTCAAATGGATGTAAATGCTTCTGTTGAATTTGATGGTTTCGTACATTATATCGTGAAAGTTACAGCTCTTGAAGATGTTGCCTTTAATGACATTAATTTCCAAATGCCAATGCAGCCAACATCTGCAAAATACATGATGGGATTAGGTCAAAAAGGTGGAGATCGCCCTGCAACTTTCGACTGGAAATGGGATGTAGCACATAAAAACCAAGACGGCGCTTGGATTGGTGCTGTAAACTCTGGATTGCAATTTTCTTTGAGAGACGAAAAATACAGCCGTCCATTAAACACGAATTTCTATTTACAAAAACCTTTGTTATTGCCAACTTCTTGGGGTAACGAAAATAAAGGGGGAATTACAATTACACCTAACCAAAAGTCAGTTTTAGTAAACGCCTACAGCGGTGCTAGAACAATGAAAAAAGGAGAAGTGTTATACTATAATTTCAATTTGTTAATTACCCCTTTCCATACAATTAACACAGATTTTCAATGGGATACAAAGTTTTACCACAGATACAGCCCAATCGATTCTATTGCTAAAACTGGCGCAACGGTAATCAATATTCATCACGCAAATGCGATCAATCCGTATATCAATTATCCTTTTATCGAATTTAAAAAGATGAAAACCTATATCGATGAAGCGCATGAAAAAGGATTAAAAGTAAAAATCTACAATACAGTTAGAGAGGTTTCTAACAAGGCTTATGAGACTTTCGCTCTTAGAAGTTTAGGTCACGAAATCTATTCTCCAGGAAAAGGCGGCGGATTCTCTTGGTTGCAAGAACATGTTGGCGACGATTATATCGCAGCTTGGTTTGTTCCTGAAATTAAAGATGCTGCAATTGTAAACAGCGGTATGAATCGTTGGCACAATTACTATGTTGAAGGTATGAACTGGCTAACTCAAAACGTTGGTATCGACGGAATTTATCTAGACGACGTTGCTTTTGACAGAATCACAATGAAACGTATCAAAAGAGTTTTGACGAAAGACGGACATCCTGGAATTATCGATTTGCATAGTGCGAACCAATACAACAAAAGTGACGGTTTTAACAACAGTGCCAACTTATATATGGAGCACTTTCCGTACATCAACAAATTATGGTTTGGAGAATACTTTGATTACGAAAAAAATCAGCCTGACTTTTTCTTGACTGAAGTAAGCGGAATTCCGTTTGGATTAATGGGAGAAATGCTTCAAGATGGTGGAAATCCGTGGAGAGGAATGGTTTATGGAATGACAAACAGATTGCCTTGGAGCGACGGTGCTGACCCAAGAAACATCTGGAAAGTTTGGGATTCTTTCGGAATTAAAGGTTCTGAAATGATTGGATACTGGAGCGAAAACTGTCCTATAAAAACAAACAACGACAAAGTTCTGGCAACAGTTTACAAAAAGAATGGAACAGCTTTAATTTCAATCGCAAGCTGGGCAGATGCTGATGTAAATGTGAAACTAAACATCGACTGGAAAAAACTAGGAATCAATGCTGCAAAAGCAACTATTACGGCTCCAGAAGTTACCAATTTCCAGTCTGCAAAAACATTCACAACAAAAGACGAAATAACTGTTCCTAAAGGAAAAGGATGGTTGTTGATTGTGAAGTAATAATCTGATTCAAGATTTTTGTGCCATTAGGCACTATATATTGGTAGAAAATATATGTTTAGAGTATATCAAGCGTGCCGTAGGTACGCAATAATTATCGTTTTGTTGCGTACCTACGGCACGCTAAATCTATTCCGACTCATGTTTTTCTACCAATATATAGTGCCTAACGGCACTTTAACACCAATTAATGCCTATTAAATCATTGAAATATATTTAATCTGTGGCAAAAAAATAACCACAAATAACCAAGCTCTCCATCATGAAATTTAGACCATTACTATCCTTTTTACTCCTTGGAAGCCTTTTTGTCACTGCACAAAACAACCCCACTATAAAAGAATACAAAAAAGTATTTACCACATATCCGTTCTCAGATCCTGATCCGATTCCGAAACCAGATACCAAGTTTTATCCGTATTTCCGTTTTGATGGTTTTACCGATAAACCGATTCAGAAAGAATGGAAAGTAATCGAAATTGAAAACGATTATATCAAACTGATGATTCTACCAGAAATTGGCGGAAAAGTCTGGTCGGCTATAGAAAAATCTACAGGAAAAGATATTGTTTACAATAATCATGTGGTAAAATTTAGAGACATTGCCATGCGCGGACCGTGGACAAGCGGCGGTGTTGAAGGCAATTACGGAATTATCGGCCACACGCCAAACTGCGCTACTCCTGTCGATTATAAAATCATAAATCGAGAAGACGGAAGCATTAGCTGTGTCATTGGAGTTTTAGATTTATTGACAAGAACTTCTTGGAAATTAGACATCAATCTGCCAAAAGACAAAGCCTATTTTACCACAAATTCGTTTTGGTCAAACACAACCGAATTTGAACAGCCTTATTATACTTGGATGAATACGGGAATAAAAGCAGCCGAAAATCTGCAGTTTATTTACCCAGGACAGACTTACATTGGTCATAACGGAGAATACAATTCGTGGCCAATTGACAAAGAAAACGGTAAAGATTTATCATTCTACAAAAACAACAATTTTGGCGGTTACAAATCGTATCACGTATTCGGGAAATATGATGATTTCTTTGGAGGATATTATCATGACGAAGATTTCGGAATGGGAAGATACGGCAATCACGATGATAAACCGGGCAAAAAAATATGGATTTGGGGATTGTCTCAGCAAGGAATGATTTGGGAAAAATTATTAACCGATACCGACGGACAATATGTAGAAGTGCAAAGCGGAAGACTGTTTAATCAAGCGAGCGAAGGAAGTAATCTTACACCTTTCAAACAGCGCTCATTTGCGCCTTATCAAACGGATACTTGGACCGAATATTGGTTTCCTGTAAAGCAGACGAAAGGTTTTGTAAAAGCGAATAATTATGGTTCTGTTAATATTAAAAACGAAAACGGCTGGCTAAAAATCTATTTTTCTCCGCTTCAAAAATTAAATGAAAAAATTGAAGTTTTTGAAAACGATAAAAAAGTGTATTCTAAAGATATTGCTTTGAATACCATGCAAACTTTCAAAGATTCAATTCAGGTAAAAGTCGATTCTAATAAATTGAAATTTGTTTTAGGCGGAAATAAACTCGTTTGGAATTCTGCTCCTGAAGACGGAAATATTAATCGTCCTGTCGAAATTCCAAAAGATTTTGACCATAATTCGATTTACGGATTGTATTTGCAGGGGAAAAATTACATCAGTTTTAAAGATTATGTACTTGCCGAAGAAAAACTAAATGCCTGTTTAAAATTAGATGCTAACTACGCTCCTGCTCTTTCCGCATTAGCTTCTTTGCAAATCAGAAAATTAGATTACAAAGCTGCTGTAAATACAGCAAGCAAAGCTTTGTCAATTGATACGTACGATCCTTCTGCCAATTATTTTTATGCTTTGGCTAATTTCCATTTAGGAAATAATACCGATGCAAAAGATGGTTTTGATATTGCGGCTGCAAGCGTTGAATTTCGCAGTCCTGCTTACACCGCTTTAAGCAAAATTTATTTAGCAGAAAACGATCTTTCAAAAGCGGTTGAATATGCTGAAAAAAGCTTAATCTATAATCAATACAATGTAGAAGGTTTACAGGTTTTAGCGGTTTTATATCGTCTACAGAATAATTCCGATAAAGCAAATTCGGTTTTAAAAACCATTACAAAATTAGATCCGCTGAATCATTTCGCTGATTTTGAAAAATATCTTTGGAACAATTCAAACGATTCTAAAAATGCCTTTACTTCTGCTATTCAAAACGAAATGCCAGAACAGACTTTTCTTGAATTAGGAATCTGGTATAATAATATCAGTCGAAAAGAAGATGCTCTTAAAGTGTTTTCTATTGCAGAACCTAGTGCTGAAATTATCTATTGGAAAGCCTTTTTAGAAAATAAATCGGTTGATGTAAGCAAAATCAAACCTGGAACAAGTTTTCCTTTCAGAAATGAAACTGCTGAAATTTTGAAATCATTAATTAAAACGAATGATCAATACCAATTAAAATATCATTTAGGTTTAATTGAATGGAATCGTAACAGCATTTCAGAAGCTAAAAGATTGTTTTCAGAATGCGGTTCAAAACCAAATGATCCTGCGTTTTATGGAGCTAAAGCTTCTTTATTCAAAGACGATGCTTCAATAGTATTGGTAAGTCTTCAGCAGGCAATAAAATTGGATCCGCAAGGCTGGAGATACCATAAAATGCTGGCAGAACATTACATCGCTCAAAAACAATTTGATAAAGCGCTTACAACGGCTGAATCTTTCTATAAAAAACATCAAGACAATTATTTGATTGGAATGCTTTACGCTAAAACTTTATTGCTAAATAAAAAATACCGTGAAGCCGATTCGTTCTTAACCAAATTGCAAATTCTTCCGTTTGAAGGTGCAACAGCAGGAAGACAATTGTATCATGAAGCTAAATTGATGCAGGCTTTAGCAGAAATCAAAAACAAGCAGTACAAAAAAGCGTTACAATTTATTGCCGATGCCAAACTGTTTCCAGAGAATTTAGGCGTTGGAAAACCGTATGACGAAAACATAGATGAAAGACTAGAAAACTGGCTGGATCATCAATGTTATAGCAGTCTTGGAAATAAAGAAATGGCTTCTAAATCTTTAGATAAAATAGTGGCTTTCAAACCGGTAGTTGATAATACGGTTATGAACTTCCTTCCGGCAAACAATCTTGTTTCGGCTTGGGCAATTGAGAAAACTTCTTCCTCACAAGAGGCTGAAAAATGGATTAAAACTCAGGCCAATTTATATCCAACTAATAAAATAATTCAGTGGACTTTATTGTCTTACACCAAAAAATCATCGAATATTTTGAGTGAAGATGAAAAAGACGGCGAAGTCAGAATTATTGAAAAATTGTAAAGAACTTTCAAAAACAATAAAATGAAAAACCATTTTTTAAAATATATTTTTTTGGGTCTTGTCGTTTTGATGAGTCCAAAAATTGAGGCACAAAACAAAGCAGAAAAGGTTGATGAATTATCCATTTATCGCGCTACTCCTTTAAAAACACACGATTTAATTCATACCAAACTGGAAGTTTCTTTCGATTATGGAAAACGCTATTTGTATGGAAAGGAATGGATTACTTTAAAACCGCATTTCTACGAAACTGATTCGCTTAAGCTAGATGCAAAAGGAATGGATTTTAAAGAAATTGCTATTATCGACGGCAAAAAAAGTATTCCGTTACAATACAAATACGATAACGAGGAACTTTCTATCGCTTTAAACAGAAAATACAAAAAAACTGAAAAGTACACGATTTTCATTAATTACACTGCCAAACCAGCAGAACTAAAAAGCAAAGCCGGCGAATCGATTACCAACTCAAACGGATTGTATTTTATTAATCCTGATGGAAAGGGAGACAAACCAATACAAATATGGACGCAAGGCGAAACAGAAGCTTCGTCTTGCTGGTTCCCAACAATTGACAAACCAAATCAGAAAACAACTTCTGAACTTGCTATGACTGTTGAGGCTAAATATACTACACTTTCAAACGGTAAATTGGCTTCGCAAAAAGTAAATAAAGACGGAACAAGAACGGATATCTGGAAAATGGAACAGCCAAATGCGCCTTATTTGTTTATGATGGCCGTTGGTGATTTTAAAATCTATAAAGATTCTTATAAAGGTAAAGAAGTCAGCTATTATTTAGAGCCAAAATATGCGCCGTATGCCAAACAGATTTTTTATAAAACGCCAGATATGATGAATTTTTACGGCAAAATGCTTGGCGTAGAATATCCTTGGGCGAAATATGCGCAGATTGTGGTGAAAGATTATTTTGGTGGTGCAATGGAAAATACATCAGCAACCGTTCATGGTGAATATGTTCAGAAAACAGAACGAGAATTATTAGATGATAATCAAGAAAGCACCATTGCTCACGAGCTTTTTCATCAATGGTTTGGAGATTATGTAACGGCTGAATCTTGGTCAAACTTAACCATGAATGAATCGTTTGCCACTTTTGGAGAAGTGCTTTGGCACGGGCACGATGCCGGACAAGATGCGGAAGACAGATCGCGTTATGAAAAATTGCAGAATTATTTGCGTTCTCAAAAAAATGGTGACAGTCCTATTTTAGCACGTTTTCATTACAAAAATGCAGACGATATGTTTGATAATATCAGCTATTCTAAAGGTTCGATTATTTTATATGCCATGAAAAATCAAATGGGTGATGAAGCATTCTTTAAAGGACTAAATCATTATTTAACCACAAATGCTTATAAATCTGGCGAACCGCATCAATTGCGTTTATCGATGGAAGAAGTGACTGGAAAAGACTGGTTGCCTTATTTTGAACAATGGTATTATAATGCTGGAAGTCCGATTCTGGATGTGACTTACAAATATGCCAATGGAAAAGTTATCATTACAATAAATCAATCTCAGGATAGTTCGGTGCAAACCTTTACACTGCCTTTAAAAGTTGATTTTTACGTAAACGGAACTAAAATCAGAAAGGATATTTTAATTAATAAAAGACAGCAAAGCTTCAGTTTTGACATTTCTTCAAAACCTGAATTTATAGATTTAGATCCAGATAAGATCTTAGTTGGAGAAGTTAATGTAGATAAAAAAACGGCTGCTGATTATCTTTATCAATATAAAAATGCGCCATCGTATTACAACCGAATTGAAGCTATAAAATTTGCGTCAAAAGACAGAAGTCAGGAATCACAGCTTATTTTACTGGAAGGTTTAAAAGATCCACAAGAAGATTTAAGAGTATTGAGCATCAAAGCAATTGATTTAAATGAAAAACAAACCAAAGATCAGGTTTTAAAAACACTTCTTGATATTGCTAAAAACGACAAAAAAACTATTGCAAGAGCAAATGCTATTGTAAAATTAGCTTCTACAGGCGATGCTTCTTATAAAAGCTTAATGGAAGAAAGCATAAAAGAACAATCATACAACGTAATTGCAGCTGGATTATCAGGATTAACAAAATACGCGCCAGCCGAAGCAGATAAAGCATTAGCTTCATTAGATGACGATACCCAAAAACATGTAACGCCATTAATGAAAAGATTTAGTAGTCAAAAATAATTAGTAAGAATCCTTTAGGTCTGTTTTTGTTTTTGAAAACCTCTCTAATTTGGTTCATTAGAGAGGTTGTTTTTTTAACTAAAAATCTCAACTAAAAATGCAAAAATTCTTTTTAACATCCATCTCATTTTTTTTGTTAACCATTTGCACTGCTCAAAATAAGGTAAAAAAAATAAACGTAAAAGATTATGGTATTATGGCTAATACCAAAGAAAATTTAACTGCAAAAGTTAATCAGCTTATTGAAGGATTGGGAAGCGAATCTGTAGAAATAATTTTTCAGAAAGGACGTTATGATTTCTATCCTGATGCCAATTATTACAGAACTTATTATGAGAGCAATACTTATGATGCCGATACCAGAAAACTGGCCATTCTCATAAAAAACAAAAAAAATATTACGATTGATGCTCAGCAATCTGATTTTGTGTACCATGAGCATATTCAGCCTTTTACATTAGATAATGCAGAAAACATCACAATCAAAAATGTAAACATCGATTGGGATGTTCCTCTAACATCTGAAGCCGAAATTATTGAAGCAGATGAAAATCACATTCTAATGAAAATTGATATAGCTCAATCTCCCTACAAAATCCATGAAAAAGGTTTGACTTTTATAGGAGAAAATACTAATGAAAACTGGGCGCTCTCTGAAGGTTCGTGGTTAATTGAATTTGACAAAAACCATATTATTCCAGCAAATACCGGTGATAATGGTTGTGTAAAAGGAGATTTAAAGAATGTAATTTACAGCGAAGTAAAACCAGGATTGGTAGTAATGAAAGGAAATTTTACCAAAACACCCGCCGTTGGAAACTTTGTAATATTAAGACACGGAAAACGTGATCACGCTGGAATGTTTTTATTTCATAGCAAAAACACTAAACTAGAGAATATTAATGTTTACCATACTTCTGGATTAGGAATTCTATCTCAATACTGCGAAAATATTGAGATGAGAAAAGTAAATATGATTCCAAATCCTAAAAAAAATCGATATCTCAGCGGACATGATGATGGTTTGCATTTTATGGGATGCAAGGGCGAAATCATAATAGACAATTGTGACGCACAAGGCCTAATGGATGATCCTATTAACATTCATGGAACCTATGTGCCGGTAATGCAAAAAATAGACGACTATTCGGTAAAATGTAACTTTGGACAAAATATGTCTCACGGATTATTATGGGCTGTGACTGGAGATAAAGTTGGCTTTATTCAGAAAAAAGAAATGAACACGATGTCTTACGGAATTGTTTCAAGTTTTGAACCGTTAGATGTAGATCATTTTATTATCAGATTCAAAGAAAAAATTCCGACCGATATAGATGCCAATTTTGTTCTGGAAAATCTAAGTTGGACGCCAAATGCTACAATTACAAATTGCTTTGTGGGCAGCAATCGTGCGCGTGGTTATTTAATATCTACTCCAGGAAAAGTGGTAATATCTAATAATATTTTCGAAACCAGTGGCTCGGCCATTCTTATAGCGGGAGATGCAAATTATTGGTTCGAAAGCGGTGCTGTAAAAGATATTACCATCAAAAACAATGAATTTAGATTTCCTTGCAATTCCTCTTATTATCAATTTTGCGAAGCAATTATAAGCATTTATCCTGAAATTCCAGCACCAAATGCTTTGCAGCCATTTCATAAAAATATAAAAATAGAAAATAACAGTTTTAACCCTTCAGACTACCCTATTCTTTACGCCGTTTCTGTAGACGGATTAAGTTTTAAAAACAATTTGATCAAGCGTAGTTATGCTTTTACTCCTTGGTATCCAGAGAAATACAACTTTAGAATTGAGGCCTGCAAAAATGTAGAAATTAGCGGAAACAAAATTGAAAAAGATGTATTAGGAAAAAATATTCTTCTGACAGGAATGCAGCCAACGGAGCTAAACTTAAAGAATACAGAATTAAGTGTTGAGATAGCAAAACCAAATTAAATTCTACTTCGAATTTAAAAAGAATATGCATTTTTTATAGTCTCTTGGTAAAGATCCTTTTTTTTATGTGCTCGAGAACACATAATAAGTGTGTTCGAGCACATATTTATGTTTTTTCTTGTTTAATCAAAATATATTCAATAGTTTCGTTAAATAATTAAAAGCAAGCATTGTTTTATTTGCCATCTCACAACACCTCAACTATCTCATTAACAGATTACAACATAAAAAAACAAAGTATTTAAAAAACATAATTAGATTTAAAACATACGTTTTTGATTTTTAAAACCTCTTTAATTCGATTTGTTACAGAGGCAATTCAAAAAAAGAAACGAATTCATCAATCAAATGAAAAAAATTGTATACTTATTACTTGCTTTGGCATTAATTTCTTTTTCTCCTATAAAAGATGCTTCTTTCGTTGAAAGGAACACAATAGAAGACCCAAAAACAAAAATTTCACTGCCGCTTGCAGGAAATGCCTTCAGTTCTGAACATATTGACGGAAGCAATACCATTACAGATAATGGCATTGAAAATTGGACAAACCCTAATGAGTTTTTCACTTTATATTTTAAGATTTCAAAACCTGGAATTTTTCAATTTACGGTTGAAGAATCTGTTGAAGTTTTTGGAAAATCAGAAGTTGAATTTTCTATAAATAACGAATCTAAAAAAGTAGCGTTCAGCTCTTCAAAAAAAGCTATTTCCATTGGAACTTGGACAATAAAAAAAGAAGGCTATGTTGCTTTAAAGATAAAAGGAATCAGTAAAACTGGTGATCGCTTTCCTTCTATAAATCGTTTAGAAATTTCAAGCAAAGATTTTAATGGAAAAATATCTTATGTGCCAAACAATGAAGGTAACTTTTATCATTGGGGACGTCGCGGGCCTTCTGTTCATTTGAACTATCAGGTTCCAGAAAATGTCAATGCAGAATGGTATTACAACGAAATTACTGTTCCTAAAAATGAAGATAAAATAGGTTCTTACTTTATGGCAAATGGTTTTGGCGAAGGCTACTTTGGAATTCAAGTCAACTCTGCGTCAGAAAGAAGAATTCTATTTTCAGTTTGGAGTCCATTTACAACAGATGATCCCAAAAGTATTCCTGAAAATCAAAGAATTAAAATGCTCAAAAAAGGAGAAGATGTTCACACTGGCGAATTTGGAAGTGAAGGTTCAGGAGGTCAAAGTTATTTGAAATACAACTGGAAAGCTGAAACAACATATAAATTCTTATTAAGAGGAACTCCTCAAAGCAATAATTCAACAATTTATACCGCTTATTTTTATGCGCCAGAATTAAAAAAATGGTTGTTGATTGCGAGTTTTAATCGTCCGCAAACACATACTTATTTAAAAAGATTTCATTCCTTTTTAGAAAATTTCATTCCGGAACAAGGTAATTTATCACGAAAAGTTCTATTCAACAGTCAATGGGTTTGCGATGAAAAGGGGAATTGGACTGAAGTTAATTCAGCTCGTTTTACAACAGACAATACAGGAGCAAAAGGATATCGAATGGACTTTGCGGGCGGACTGGAAAATGATTCATTTTACTTAAAAGATGGCGGTTTCTTTGACGCATTCACAACACCAAAAACAATATTTACAAGACCATTAAACAATAAAAAACCAGAAATAAATTTCAATACTCTGCCATAATTGACGAAGTATTGATCAACAAAAAACAAATTAATTTACTCATGAAAACTACATTTTTTAAATCGGCAATAGTTCTTTTTCTTTTGTTTGGATGGACGATTGCTTCTGCACAAATGATTAAGACCAAAACTCCTTCTCGCCCAAAAGGACAGCAAGACGTATTAAGAATGGCTGCAGATCCAATTCCGACGGTTCGTGTTGCCTTTATCGGACTGGGAATGCGCGGTCCGGGCGCGGTTGAACGTATGACACATATTCCCGGTGTAGAAATTGTGGCGTTGTGCGACATGACTCAGGAAAATACTTCAAAATCGAATGAAATTTTAACGAAAGCTGGTTTTCCAAAAGCGCAAGAATTCTATGGCGATGAAAATGCTTGGAGAAAAGTTACAGCCTTGCCAAACGTAGATTTGGTATATATTGCTACAGATTGGAAACATCATGCTATTATTGGAGTTCAAGCCATGAAAGACGGAAAACACGTTGCGATTGAAGTTCCAGGCGCTTTAACCATGAAAGAAATCTGGGAACTGATTGATACTTCGGAAAAAACGAGAAAACACTGCATGCAATTGGAAAATTGTGTTTATGATTTCTTCGAATTGACTACTCTAAACATGGCACAGCAAGGCGTTTTTGGAGAAATTCTACATGCAGAAGGTTCATACATTCACGGTTTACAGCCATTCTGGGGAGAATACTGGAATAACTGGAGAATGGACTACAACATCAAACACCGCGGGGATGTTTATGCGACACACGGGATGGGGCCTGCGTGCCAGGCATTAAACATTCACCGTGGTGACAAAATGAATTTCTTGGTTTCTATGGATACAAAAGCCGTTGGAAATCCTGCTTACATTAAAGAAAAATCAGGACAGGAAATTAAAGATTTTAGAAACGGAGATCACACGATGACAATGATTCGCACTGAAAACGGAAAAACAATCCACATTCAGCACGATGTTACTTCTCCTCGTCCCTATAGCAGAATGTATCAGTTGAGCGGTACAAAAGGATTTGCTAACAAATATCCATTGGAAGGTTATGCGCTTGACGGAAAAGAGTTAGGTGATGATGTAAAACCAAACCACGAAAAATTGAGTGCACACTCTTTTGTTCCTGAAGAAGTAAAAAAAGCTTTAATGGAAAAATACAAACATCCAATTGCAAAAGGAATTGAAGAACAAGCCAAAAAAGTAGGCGGTCACGGCGGAATGGATTTCATTATGGATTATCGTTTAATTCACTGTCTGCAAAAAGGACTTCCTCTTGATATGGACGTTTACGATTTAGCGGAATGGTCTTGTTTAGGGCCATTAACAGAGATTTCTCTTGACAATAATTCTGCTCCCGTTGAGATCCCAGATTTTACTCGTGGAGGCTGGAACAAACTTAAAAAATTAGAGTTTTCAGAATAAAATATTATTGGTTAGTTAGTAAGGGACAAGAGGGCAAAGTAGATGTTGCTCTCTTGTCTGTTTTAGACAATTCGTAAAACAAAAAAGCCACCTGATTTTCTCAGATGGCTTCTTTTATTTTTGATAAAAAACTAATTCCAGTTGAAAGTAATTTTCTTTTCTATTTCACTGCTTAAACTTAGAAATACTGGGCAAGTCATTGCTGCACGTTCCAAAATAGTTTTGCTTTTTTCATCAGCATTGCTTTTCATTTGAAACACAATTTCGATTGCTCCAATTCTTCTTGGCTCTGCATTCATAATTTTAGTTACTTCTGCTGTAGAACCCACAAAATCTACTTCTAAATCACGGGCTTTAATTCCCATAATCGTCATCATACAGCTTGCTAATGCGTTTGCTACAGTATCTGTTGGAGAAAATGCTTCTCCTTTTCCGTTATTATCTACTGGTGCGTCAGAAATGATTTCGCTTCCTGACTGCACATGGATTGAACTTGTTCTTAGATCTCCTAAATAGGTTACTTTTGATGTCATTAATTTGCTACTTTTAAAGTTAAGTCAGTATCATAATACAAGATGTAAACACCTTTGTTAGCGTGTCCGCCATCTTCTTTTCTATAATATTGAAATTTATTATCTACTTGCTGAGTCGTCATCAAATCAGCTGTTTCCTGAAATGTTTTTCCTTGCATCAAACGCATCATCGTGTCAAACGTTACATCAAAACCTCTAGTTGCATAAGTGGTCGGATTAGCTTTATTTTTCAAACGATACTGTTTTTCATAAATTAAAACTGGCTGCTCGTCGTTTTCACGAGTAACAGAAGGATACATCAATTTCAGTTTCACCAAATTATCAAAACTAATTTCATCAGTATCTAATGTGCTATTTGGTTCCAAAATTACCAACTGAACCTGACATGTTTTCTGAGAATCTAACAAAGCTTTGATTGTAGCTTTAACCATTGCTGTATTTCCTGTTTCCATTACAACATAATTCATTCGGTTTGGCAATAATAAGCTTTTTAAGTTAGCCACATCTAAACCTCCAGTTTCAGTCAAAGATGCAAACGCAACTCCTTTTTGGTTTTGTTTGATATAATTAATAACCGACTCTTTTTTCTTATCAACAACCGCTATGATATTTCCATTTTTAGAACGCATATAATCAAAAACTGAATTTCTGATGATATCATTTGCAGGTACAGTCTGGTACAAATTGTCAATCGGATTTGCGCCATCTTTTGATAAAGGAGAAATAACTGGCACATTGCTAGAGCGAAGCATATTGGCTGCTACTTCTGCATTATTCTGATAAAACGGCCCAATTACAGCATCTGCATCCTGAAGTTTTGGAACTAAACTTACAATGCTCGAAGTTGTTTTTGTTTCTTGCGAATCATAAATCGCAACATCAATTGGCAGCTTCAATGTTTTTGCCGAATCAATCGCCATCAAAGCTCCAGAATAAAAATCTAAAGTCATATTTAAGAACTTGTCGTTTTTAATTCTATTAGTTTTTCCAGATGTGTCACTTTGCACTTTTGCCATATTAAAAGGAAGCAATAAAACTACTTTTTTACGCTCGTTAACACCTCTTTTTTTGGTTAATTCTACAATTTCTACATTTTCGTTTTCCGTTGATTTTACTTTATCAACAATCTTAATTCCGCCACCAGTACTTTCTACTGGTTTGTTTACTGAAGAATCTGCTGGCTTTTCAGTAGGAACTTGAGCCGCTATAATTGGTGCAGGAGCTATGTATCCAGCAGGAACTTTCAGAACCATTCCTTCTTTTACCCCTTCAGAAAGTGACGGATTTAATGCTACTAATTCGTCTTGTGATAAATGAAAAACTCTTCCTAAACTATAAAACGTTTCTTTTGGTTTTACCTGATACTCCATATAAGTCACCGCTTTTTTTGAAGATTCAGCTGGTTTCTTATTTTCAGCAGGCTTTGCTGTTTCTGTTGCAACATGTTCAGTCTTTGGAGCTGTTCCTTTTATGGTCAATCTATAGCCAACTGGCAAACTGTTAACAATATCCGGATTGCGTTTTTCCAATTCGTCAACAGTCATATCATACTGTTTTGCAATTCCAAATTTTGTTTCTTTTGGCTGAACATCATGATACACATATTTCTCAGCACCTTTTTCTTTAGCAGGTTTAGCAGCTGTTTTTGGAGCAGATCCTTTTGCAGGAATAACCAATTTCTGTCCAATCTGAACACCTGTTTTTTCTAAAAACGGATTTGCGGCTTTTAAAGCTTCATCAGAGATTCCGTATTTTTTCTCAATGCTGTAAAAGGTTTCTTTTGGCTGTACTTCATGAATAATTTCTTTTCCAGAAGCTACAGCTGTTTTAGTTTCAGAAACTTCTTTTTTTGCCTCTCCAGTTGTCGGAATCAACAATACTGTATTTGGACTTAATCCTGTTCTGGCATCTGGATTCAGCTTATAAATATCATAAGGCGTAACCTTAAATTTTTGAGCAATCTGATTAATAGTTTCACCGCTTGACACTTTATATTTCACCACTTTTTCCTGAGAAAAAGCACTTGAACTGATAAAGAATACAAGAGACAATAATGTTAAATAGTATTTCATAATATGGCTTAAAACAATTTAATTTCTAATTTAAAAATATCTCACAGATTTATCCAAAAGCAAAATTCGAGCCGTTTGTTATTTCATTCAAAAATCATCTCAAATCGATTTCTACTTTGGCAATTATAATTTCTTTATATAACTCATCTTCTTCTTTTTTCTTGCATTTATAAAGCACTTCTTCCATGTTTTCGAATTTATCGCTGTAAACATAGTACGAAAGACTGTTAATATTGAAAAAGAAACTAGCGTTAAAATCACCAGAATCAATGAGTTTCATAATAAGCTTATCTCGGTCAACTGCGCCTGTAAATATACCCAAAACTAAGTAATACCCATTCGAAACTTCTCTAAGATTATCATAAACTTCTACTTTTACTGTTTTGTCAGGTCGTAACGGATTGTCTTTCAATTCTTGTTTCATTTCTTCCAGCGAAATTGTTTTTGAATTTTCGACAGTATTATTCTTTTTCTGTTTTTTGACCGCTTCGTCCTGATATTTTTTCAGTTTCACCAAAGCCAATTTATCATCAAACTTTCGAGCTTCCATGCTGTAATAGGAAGCTTTGCTGATGTGTCTTTTTACTTCAATTTTTTTCTGATTATCAAGCGAATCAATTTTTGCAATCAAAAGTTGATTCTTTTCATCTCCTTTTTTCTGGTCTTCTTTATAGCGATTAATTTCCTCTAAAGACAAGCGTTGCTGTAAAGGTTCTGTATTGGCCTTTTTCTCGTTTTCGCGGATTTTCTTCTTATACTCCTGATTTTCTTCAACCGCAATTTTCTCTACTTTATTCATCAATCCGGCATAAACTTTTCTGTTTTCTGCCAACTCTTTTTTCAGTTGAGATGATAATTCATTGGTTTTATTAATTCCCTCAGAAGATTGTTTTTCTAATCTTTTAGATTCTTCAACATTCAAAATATCCATTCGCTTCAATTCTTTCAAATCATCATTCATTGAATTGACAAGTGAATCTAATTTTGCCATTAAAACATCCTGTACATTTTTATTGGCTTCTAAAACCAGACGCAGTTTTTCAACCGAGTTTTCTTTAGAACCATTCATATCGTTCAAATTCACTTTCAAATCATTAATCTTTATAATTTTCTGATTCATTTCTTTCTGAACAACCAAACGATCTTTTAAATCTTCAATTTCGACTGTTTTGGCTTTTGTTTTTTCAACTACAACCTGTTTTTCCGCCAAAGCCAGCATTAATTCTTCGCTTTCATTTGTTGGTTTTATTGCTGCGGTATTGATGGCTAATTTATTTCCAACGATTAATCCGTTTACAATTTCAGGATTCTGAGATTCTAATTGATCAATTGAGATTCCGTATTTTTTAGCAATTGAAAATTTGGTTTCTTTTGGTTCAACCACATGAAAAACCGTTTCCTGATTGATGACACGAACCCTTCCGTCTAAAGTTTTTCTCTTGTTCGGAATTGAAATGGTCTGGCCAATCTGTAATCCATTAATTAAAATGTCTTTATTGAGGTTTTCTAAGTCCTGAACCGAAACATTGTATTGTCTGGCAATGCTGAACAAAGATTCTTTAGCCATGACTTGATGCGTAGTTTTGGAAGAAACTACATTTTCTTGTTTTGAAGAATGATCCGAATTTTGAGGAATAATCAGTTCTTGACCTATCTGAAGTCCGTTGGCCAAAATTTCCTGATTGGCATTCTGAATAGCTTCTACAGAAACGTGATATTGTTTTGATAAACCAAACAATGTTTCTTTTGGCGCAACAATATGGGGTTGCTGCTTTGAAGTTGTGTTTTCTGAGTGGTGAATTGGAATCTTTAAAACCTGATTGTCTTTGATTCCGTTTTGCGATTCGGGGTTGAGTTTGTAAATCTCGTCGATAGAAACCTTATACTTTTGGGCAATAAAATAAGCGGTTTCACCTTTTTGAATCTTGTGCTCGATAATTGAATCTTGCGCAGTTATTTTGTTAAAAGACAAAATAAAGACAAGAGAAATTGTTAAAAGTTCTCTCATAAATAGTAGGTTATAAAAAATTAAGGCCTTACAAATGTAAGACCTTAATTTTAAATTATACTACTATTCCCACTCAATTGTTGCAGGTGGTTTTGAACTAATATCGTAAACTACACGATTCACGCCTTTTACTTTATTGATGATATCATTAGACACTTTCATCAAGAAATCGTAAGGTAAATGAACCCAGTCAGCAGTCATACCGTCTGTCGATTCTACAGCTCTAAGCGCTACTACTTTTTCGTAAGTACGCTCGTCACCCATAACACCAACACTGTTTACAGGAAGCAAAATTGCTCCAGCCTGCCAAACTTTATCGTATAATCCCCAAGATTTTAATCCTTCAATAAATACAGAATCTACATCTTGTAAAATTCTAACTTTCTCTGGAGTAATATCTCCTAAAATTCTAATTGATAATCCTGGTCCTGGGAAAGGGTGTCTTCCTAATAATTCAGGATCTATTCCTAATGTAGCTCCTACTCTTCTCACTTCATCTTTGAAAAGCATTCTAAGCGGTTCTACAATTTTTAATTTCATATAATCTGGCAATCCACCAACGTTGTGGTGTGATTTAATAGTTGCAGATGGTCCTTTTACCGAAACAGACTCGATAACGTCTGGGTAAATTGTTCCTTGAGCTAACCATTTTACGTCTTCTAATAAGTGCGATTCATCATCAAAAACTTCGATAAATACACGACCGATTGTTTTACGTTTTGTTTCTGGATCACTAATTCCTGCTAATTCACCAAGGAAACGATCTCCAGCATCTACTCCTTTTACATTTAATCCCATTCCTTTGTATTGATCTAATACATTCTGGAATTCGTTTTTACGTAAAAGTCCATTGTTAACGAAGATACAGTATAAGTTTTGTCCTATTGCTTTGTTTAATAAAACTGCTGCTACTGTAGAATCTACTCCTCCAGATAAACCAAGAACCACTTTATCGTTTCCTAATTTTTCTTTTAATTCTGCTACCATTTCGTCAACGAAAGCATTTGGAGTAAAGTTTTGAGGAACTTCAGCAATTTTTACTAAGAAGTTTTCCAACATCTGTTTTCCATCTGTTGAATGGTAAACTTCTGGGTGGTATTGAATTGCATAAGTAGTTTCGCCTTCAATTTTGTAAGCTGCATATTCTACATCATGCGTGCTTGCAAGCTTTACAGCATTTGTTGGAAGCGCTTTGATACTATCGCTATGGCTCATCCAAACTTGGCTATTTTCTGAAACTCCTTCAAAGAAAGTTTCACCTTCTTTAATATAAGACAAGTTTGCTCTTCCGTATTCTCTCGTGTTTGAAGCAGCAACTTCTCCACCACTAAAGTGTGCTAAATATTGTGCTCCGTAACAAACAGCAAGTAAAGGCATTTTACCTCTAATTTGCGATAAATCAGGATGCGGTGCATCTTCTCCTCTAACAGAGAAAGGGCTTCCTCCTAAAATTACGGCTTTATAACTTGATAAATCACTTGGAATGTGATTGTAAGGAAAAATTTCGCAGAATATATTTAATTCGCGAACTCTACGCGCAATAAGCTGAGTATATTGCGATCCGAAATCTAAAATAAGTACGTTGTGTTGCATGCGCAAAAGTACTTTTTATATTCGAAATTCAAAAATCGGAACGGTGAAAAAAAATATTTTTTTTTCACCGAAAGATACTAAGAAACTAAGATGCTAAGATTCTAAGCTTTTTTCTTCGCAAAACTAAAAACTTAAAATCTTAGCATCTTAGTAACTTAGAGACTTAGTATCTTCGCAAAAAAAATCCAAACAACTTAAAAAATCGTATCTAACAAAAACCCAATTTTAAATTTAACTATGAAATCAAAAATTATTGCCCTGACTGTTTTTATGTCGGCTTTTTTATCTTCTTGTAATACGGTCGATGATTTATTGACATTTACTATTTCGAATAACGCTTCGATTAAAATTCAAAGCACTTCACCAATCAATCTGCCTTCGGAAATAATCACTCCAGAAGTTACAACCAATTCTTCGGCTGAGTTTGAAAATAATAAAACAAAAGCTAGTTTGGTAAAAGATGTTAAAATCAGATCACTGAAATTATCCATTACAGATCCGTCTGATAAAACATTTACATTTTTAAAATCGGTTCATTTGTATATCTCAACAGCAAATTCAGAAGAAATCGAATTGGCGTATGCTGACAATATTAATGTATCGAGCAATTCTGTTGATTTGATTTGTACAGATAAAAGATTAGACGATTATATTAAAGCAGATAGTTACAAGATAAGAACTAAAGTAACTTTAAAAGAAACCTTAACGCAAGATGTAACGGTAAAAGCAGAAATGAAGTTTAAGGTAACTGCGGATCCATTCTAAGACACTAAGATACTGAGATTCTAAGTTACTGAGATTCTAAGTTACTGAGATTCTAAGTTACTGAGATTCTACTCAGATTATAAAAAAGGAGATTCTAAAATTAGAATCTCCTTTTCTGTTTATACTTTAAACTTCTAAAAAAACTTAGCAACTTAGAATCTCAGCATCTTAGCATCTTTAAAAAATCACTCCTTAGTCACAACAATAGAAGCCTTAAATCCTGCAGCAAGGTTATCCCAATAATCATTTGTCACTAAATTGCCTTTATCGTCGTAAACTTGTATTTCTGCTGTATTTCCTCCTAGCGAACCAATATTTAGAGCTTCAAAATCTAATTTATTAAAACCTGGAGTAAGGTTTATTTTTACTTGTTGAAAATTAGAATCCAGTAAAATTCTATCGCGAATTACGTAATCATTTGAAGAAACTTTTACCAAATCACCGTCAATTGCTCCGAAATCACGGAACTTGACAATAAAGTATTCTGATTTAGTTTTAAAATCTCCTAGTGAAATATTTCTCTTTACCAAAACACCTCGACCTTCCCTTAAACCAGCATCTTTTAAAGATTTATCCAAATCCTTTTCCATCTTAGCTACATATCTATCGCCTGGATTGGCAAAATCGGTTTCTGTAGACATGGTAAATTTACTTTTCTCTTCTCCAATCTGAAATTTTGATTTCGGAGTTATAGTAGTATTTTCAAAAACATTTGGAGTTTTAATCGCTGGCATATCATTAAATTCTGCCAATGGATCTTTGACTTCAGGAACTGGAGTCTTTTTAGGCTTGGCAGTAAATTTTCCCCCAGGAATAGTTTTGAATTTAGTACTAGACTCAATTTGGGCTGATACTGATATTGCAGTAAAAAATAATATGAAAAATAAAATGTGCTTCATTGAAAAAAGTATTATCGAATCGCCTTTTATAATTAATACAAACCAAAAGTCCAGCTTCACAAAAATAGTATAATTTACTTACTTGCTACAACTTTAGGAGTTTTATAACATTAAATTAAGCTAATTTTTGGAATCAAAAAACCTGCCAAGATTTTTTACTTTGTAAAAAATAAAATTCAAATCTAAAATTTTAAAAATTCCAAAATCCAATATTACAAAAACATTCAGCATTTTGATTATTAACAACTTATTCTTAACTTCAAGACTTTATTTTACCATTTAAAATCTAAAGAAAATGGATTATATCGATTATTACAAAGTATTGGATGTTACCAAATCTGCAACTGAGGCAGACATCAAAAAAGCATATCGAAAACTGGCGAGGAAATATCATCCCGATTTGAATCCGAATGATAAAGAAGCCGAGAAAAAATTCAAGGAAATAAATGAAGCCAACGAAGTTTTAAGCAATCCAGAAAATCGAAAAAAATACGATAAATACGGAAAAGACTGGAAACATGCTGACGAATTTGAAAAAGCGGGTTACGATCCTAATCAGCAGCAAAACAGACAGCAAGGCGGGTATCAATATTCTGAAGGCGATTTCTCTGGTTTTGGAGGCGGAGATTTTTCTGGAAGCGATTTTTCTGAATTCTTCAATTCTATGTATGGCCAAAATGCAGGCAGAAGCAGATCGCAGGCTAAATATAGAGGACAGGATTTTAATGCCGAACTGGAATTAGATCTTAAAGCCGCGTATACAACACACAAACAAAACTTAACGGTAAACGGAAAGAATATCCGAATTACAATTCCTGCTGGTGTAGAAAACGGACAGATTATTAAAATTCCGAATCATGGGGGACCTGGTGTAAATGGTGGACCAAACGGCGATTTATACATCACATTTATAATTTCTAATAATTCAGATTTTAAACGTGAAGGCAATAATTTATATGCCGACGCTCCCATTGATTTGTACACTGCAATTTTAGGCGGAGAAACTTACATCAATACTTTTGACGGAAAAGTAAAAATTAAAGTACCCGCAGAAACTCAGCCGGGAACCAAAGTGAAGCTGAAAGGAAAAGGCTTCCCAGTTTATAAAAAAGAAAATCAGTTTGGCGATTTATACATTACGTACACCATAAAACTTCCAACAAAACTGTCGGATAAAGAAAAAGAGTTATTTGAAGAATTAGCAAAACTAAGAAAGTCATGAAAAATAAAAATTTAATCCAGATCAAACAGTTTTGTATTTACCACGAAATTGAAAATACTTTCATAACCGAACTTAATAATTATGGACTCATACATATTATAACGGAAGAAAACGACGAATATTTAGAACCAGAACAGCTTCCAACGGTTGAAAAAATGATCAGAATGCATTATGATCTCAAAATAAATCTGGAAGGAATTGACGCTATTGCAAACCTTTTGAATAAGATTGAAACCTTGCAGCAAAACTTAAATACGGTACAAAACAAGCTTCGACTGTACGAAGAAAAAGAAACCGAATAAAGATTAATATCACAAAAAGCTTGAATTTCTGAATTGATTTCAAGCTTTTTTTAATCGCTGTCAAAACCATAATTCTTAAATTGCAGCATCTTTAATTAACCTGAATTTGCTTTTAAAACCATACAGACAAATTCGCAAAAATTATAAAAAAATGAAAAGAGAAAACATCTTGACTGGATCTCCGTGGGAAGACAAAATGGGATATTGCCGTGCCGTAAGAATTGGCAATATTGTTGAAGTTTCTGGAACTGTAGCCATTGTTGACGGCGATAAAGTAAAAGCTGATGACGCTTATGCTCAAACGTATAATATTTTGGAACGAGTTGAAAAAGTTTTAGAAGATTTAAATGTGGGAATGAAAGATGTTATTAGAACAAGAATTTTTACAACAGACGTTTCTACTTTCGAAGAAGTGGCAAGAGCGCACTCTTCTTTCTTTAAAGATGTAAAACCAACAACAGGATTTTACGGAATCAGTAAATTGGTTGCTCCAGAATATTTGGTGGAAATAGAATTTACTGCTGTAGTATAATATTTTTTTTGCCACGAATTTCACGGATTTACACTAATTATTTTTTTATGCCACTCCCGATAGCTATCGGGATAATGGATTTAAAATATTTTTTTTCCTTTTAATTCGTGAAAATTGGCGAAATTCGTGGCAAACTTTTAGAATTCATTAATGATTTCCCAAAACCCAAAACAATTCTTATTTTCACTTCCCAAGTGGATTCTTATCTGTGCTTTAATTGGTATACTTTCAGGTTCTGCATCTGCTTTCTTTTTAGTTTCTTTAGAATGGGTTACGCAATTTAGAATGCAGCACAACTGGATTATCTGGCTTTTGCCTTTCGGCGGATTTTTGGTAGGATTGAGTTATTACCATTGGGGAGAATCGGTTGCAAAAGGAAATAATCTTTTACTTGAAGAATACGAAAATCCTAAAAAAGTTATTCCTTTTAAAATGGCTCCTTTAGTCCTTTTAGGAACACTTTTGACACATTTATTTGGAGGATCTGCAGGGCGAGAAGGAACTGCGGTACAAATGGGAGGCGCAATTGCCGATCAATTTACCAAGCTTTTTAATCTTGATAATTCAGAACGTCGAATTTTAATCATTCTCGGAATCAGTGCAGGTTTCGCTTCTGTTTTCGGAACGCCTCTAACAGGAGCTATTTTCGCCTTGGAGGTTTTATATTTCAGTAAAATCAATTTTAAAAGCGTTTTACTTTCTTTTCTAGTGGCTTACGCTGCTTATTTTACTGTAGAATTCTGGGAAATAAAGCATACGCATTACGGCATTCCGGTTGTTCCAGAACTAAGTTTAAATAATATTATTTTTACTCTTATTGTTGGAATTTTATCTGGGTTTGCTGCTTTATTATTTTCTAGAAGTACACATTTTTGGGGTTCTCTTTTTTCAAAAAACATTAAATATCCACCGCTTCGTCCTGTAATTGGCGGTGTAGTTTTAGCTATTGCTATTGCCGGTTTAGGATTTACAAAATTCTCAGGATTAGGTGTTCCTGTTATAGTTGATTCCTTTTCAAATCCAAATCAGTGGTATGACTTTCTGCTTAAAATCTTATTTACAGGTTTTACACTTGGAGCAGGTTTTAAGGGCGGTGAAGTAACTCCTTTATTTTTTGTTGGAGCTACTTTAGGAAGCGCATTATCAACCGTAATCCCAATGCCCATTGCTCTTTTGGCAGGAATCGGATTTGTTGCGGTTTTCTCTGGCGCAACCCACACTCCTATTGCCTGTACCATTATGGGAATGGAATTATTCGGAATTGCTCCTGGAATCTTCATTGCAATTGCCTGCACAATTGCTTATTTCTCTTCAGGTTCTGTTGGAATTTATAAATCTCAGATTGTAAAAGGTGCGAAATATAAATTATACCAAAGGTTAAATACCAATTTTTAAAATTCCAAATTCCAATCTACATAAGTCGTTCCTGCAGAACTTAAATAAAAAAATCCGCGCCAATCAGTGTTTTCGCGATAGCGAATCCGCGTCATCTGTGTTCTAATTTCAAAAGAAAGCCAATCCAGTCCGCTAGCCACTGAGACTTGAATACTAAAATTATTTTCAGCATTACATTAAAAAAATGTAAATTCGCACACTATGAAAATACAAGATATTCAAGCGATTCAATTATTGCTTGCTGCGCCAAAGAAAATCGCGATAATTCCGCACAGAGGACCAGACGGTGATGCCATGGGTTCTACTCTAGCTTTGTACCATTTTTTACTCAAAAATAATCATCAGCCAACCGTTATTTCTCCTAATGATTTTCCTGATTTTTTAGCTTGGCTCCCAGGTTCAGAAACAGTAAAAATCTATGAAAAAGATACTCAAAACTGCATTAAAATATTAGAAGAAGCCGAGCTTATTTTTACGTTAGATTTTAATGCTTTTCATCGCACTGGCGAAATGGAGCATACTCTAGCAAAACTTACAGCTCCATTCATTATGATTGATCATCATGAAAAACCTCATGATTATGCTGCCTATACGTACTCAGACACTTCGTTCGGGTCTACTTGTGAAATGGTTTACAATTTCATTGCCTTTTTAAACAAAAAAGAGGATATTGATAAAACCATTGCAACTTGCATTTATACTGGAATTTTGACTGATTCTGGTTCTTTCCGTTTTCCTGGAACCACTGGAAATACCCATAGAATTATTGCAGAATTGATCGATTTAGGAGTTGAAAACACTCAAATTCCAGTTTTACTATACGATAATAGTTCTTTTAGCCGTTTGCAGTTACTAGGCCGTGCACTTCAAAACATGAAAATTTTCGAAGAGCACAAAACGTCTTACATGACTCTTACACAAGAAGAACTTGATTCATTTAACTATGTAAAAGGTGATACTGAGGGAATTGTAAATTACGGATTAAGCATTCGCGGAATTGTTTTTACAGCTATATTCATTGAAAACAAAGATGAAAAAATAATTAAGATTTCTTTTCGTTCTCAAGGAGGATTTGATGTCAACCAATTTGCAAGAGATCATTTTAACGGAGGTGGACATGTCAATGCAGCAGGCGGAAGATCTGAAGTTTCTATGGAAGAAACAGTAAATAAATTTGAAGATTTAGTCAAAAAACTAAAATTATAACCCAAATCATGAATTACCTAAAACTTAGCATTTATACTTTGCTTTTTACTGTTTTGTTAAGCAGTTGCAAACATCATGAAGAAGCCAGAAGACCTATTTCTAGAGCTTCAGGAACATTCATGAAGAAATCAGCTGACCGAAATAAAAAGTTAGTGGCAAATGAAGAAAGCGTTATTAAAAAAATAATTAAGAGCAATCCGAAAGTAAAATATTATGCCACTCCAAAAGGGTATTGGTTTTGCTATGAAGAAAAAAATGCGGCAGAAACTACAGCACCGAGAAAAGGAGATATTGCTTACTTTAATATGGAAATAAAAGATATTAAAGGCAATAGCATTTACTCTGATTCTGATCTTGGCCCTCAAACCTATTATGTAGACAAGCAAGACATTATGATGGGGTTACGCGACGGAATCAAAAGAATGCATAAAAATGAAACGGTAACGTTTTTGTTTCCATCGCATATGGCATACGGATATCATGGAGACAACAAAAAAATTGGTCCAAATGAATCTTTAATCGTTACGGTTACACTTAGAAATTTTGTTCCAGATCCAACGGCTCAAACAGCAAAACCTGCTACACAATCGCCACAAACCGTAGCACCGAAACCTGCAGTTGCAAAACCTGCAGTACAAGCTAAAAAAGACACATTAACTCAATAAAAACAATATCTTAAAATGAAAAAGAGTATTTTATTATTACTAATAGCTGTAAGCTCATTTTATTCTTGTAAGGACGATCACAGTAATCTGCCAGATGGTTTGTATGCCGATATCGAGACAAACAAAGGTCACATTATTGTAGAACTTGATTACAAAAAAGCACCTATAACTGTGGCTAACTTTGTGACTTTAGCTGAAGGTAAAAATGAGTTTATAACGCACGAAAATCTTAAAAACAAGCCTTTCTTTGATGGTTTAAAATTCCATAGAGTTATTGAAAGTTTCATGATTCAGAGCGGTGACCCATTAGGAACTGGTTCTGGAGATACCGGTTATAAATTTAAAGATGAATTTTCAGATTTAAAATTTGATAAAGCTGGTGTTCTGGCAATGGCAAATAATGGACCTGGTACAAATAGCAGCCAATTTTTCATCACACATGTTGAAACTCCTTGGTTAGACGGGAAACATACTATTTTTGGTCATGTTGTAGGCGCAAAAGATCAGGAAGTAGTAAACAAAGTGATACAAGGCGACAATATTGTTTCGGTAACAATTATCAGAAACGGTGAAGCTGCTAAGAAATTTGATGCTGTAAAAGTATTCCATGATTATTTTGCTGACATCGCAAAAGAACAAAGCAAATACGCTGGCGTTCAAAAAGAAAAAGTGGATTATTATACCGCTTTAAAAGCAAAAGCAACTAAAACTACTAGTGGTTTAGAATATGTAATTACAGAAAAAGGAAGCGGTAAAAAACCTGTTGCAGGAAATCCGATTTACATTCACTACGCTGGTTTTCTTGAAGACGGAACTTTATTTGATGCTAGTATTGAAGAAGTTGCAAAACAATTTGGGAAATATGATCCTGCAAGAGCAACACAAGGAGGCTACCAACCAATTCAATTTCAAGCTGGTAAAAAAGACGGTTTAATTCCTGGTTTTATTGAAGGAGTTGAGCAATTATCTTACGGAGACAAAGCGGTTCTTTTTATTCCATCTCATTTAGCTTATGGAGCAACTGGTGCTGGAGGTGTAATTCCGCCAAACGCTAATATTATTTTCGAAATCCAAATTTCAGATAAACAGTAATCGAATTATAGACTTAAAAATTAAAAAGCAATGAAATTTAAATTTCTATTTTTATTTTGCTTAGCAATCGTAAATATTCAGGCTCAGACGAAAAAACCTGCTGCTAAACCAGCTACCAAACCTACAAGCAAAGTAGCAGCAACAGCAGCAAATCCAGGTGACGGAATTTTTGCTACAATCTCTACTACAAAAGGAGATATCGTGGTTTCTTTAGAATATGTAAAAGCACCTGTAACAGTTGCTAATTTTATCACTTTGGCAGAAGGTAAAAATCCTTATGTAAAAGTAGAGCGTTTAAAAGGCAAACCATTTTATGATGGTTTAAAGTTCCACAGAGTGATTAATGACTTTATGATTCAAGGAGGAGATCCTCAAGGAACTGGAGCTGGAGATCCTGGATATTCTTTTAAAGATGAATTTGTTGGAGAATTAAAATTTGAAAAAGGAGGAGTTTTAGCTATGGCAAATTCTGGTCCTGCAACAAACGGAAGCCAATTCTTCATTACGCACAAAGAAACACCTTGGTTAAACGGAAAACATACAATCTTCGGTCATGTCGTTTCTGGAATGGACAATGTAAATAAAATTGTTCAGGATGATATCATGAATAAAATTACCATTACACGCAAAGGAGCAGCTGCCAAGAAATTTGATGCAGTAAAAATTTTTAGCGATGAAATGAAAAAAGGGGAATTGCAAAAAGAAGAAGCTAAAAAGATAGTGGCTACAAAAGCGGCTTATTTCAAAGACATGAAAGCAAAAGCTACTGCAACTTCTACAGGTTTAAAGTATGTAGTTACTCAAAAAGGTACTGGTGTTAAAAGTGCTGAAGGCTCTACAATCTATTTTCACTATGCAGGTTATTTTGAAGACGGAAGCTTATTTGACAGCAGCATGGCTAAGGTAGCAAAAGCATACGGAAAATATGATGCAAACAGAGATGCTCAAGGTGGTTACAAAGCTTTCCCTTTTACAGTTGGTAAAAAAGAAGGAATGATTCCTGGTTTTCTTGAAGCTCTCGATATGATGACAGACGGAGAAAAAGCAATTTTCTTTCTTCCTTCAAATTTAGCCTATGGTGAAAAAGGTGCTGGTGGCGTAATACCTCCAAATGCAACTCTGATTTTCGAAATTGAAACTTATCAAAATCAGCCTAAGTAATTAGAGAAGAGAATATTTATTCTTTATAAACATAAAAAGCCATCAGATTTTTTTTGATGGCTTTTCTATTTTTCAATACTTCCATTTTTTAAAGAATTCTTAATTTGAGCCTTTAAAAACCAATTTCATTACAATTAAATCACTATTTTCAACATAGTACAATAGAATCCTAAACAAAATAACTTACCTTTGCCGGCTTAATTTTTTAAAAACAGATAATTTATGACGTCGCAAAATAATGTATTAAAAGGTGTTTTTCTTGTTGCTTTGGGAGCAACCACTTACGGAATGTTGGCTACTTTTGTAAAAATGGCTTACTCTGAAGGATACACAACTGCAGAAGTCACAACCTCACAATTTATTTACGGAATTCTAGGAATTCTTCTGATCAATCTTTTTCAGCGTATTAAAAACAAAAATAAACCTGCTGTAAAAGCATCTCGTAAAAATATTTTCAGTTTGATGCTTGCGGGAACTTCATTAGGGATGACCAGCTTATTCTACTATTTGGCTGTAAAATACATTCCTGTTTCTATCGGAATCGTTTTATTGATGCAAACCGTTTGGATGGGGGTTTTACTTGAAATGATTTTAGAAAAAAAACTGCCTTCAAAACAAAAAGTAATTGCTGTATTTATCGTTCTTTTTGGGACCGTTTTGGCTACCAATATCATCAATAATGATATCGAACTAGACTGGAGAGGTTTGGCATGGGGAATGCTTGCCGCAGCTTCATTTACTACCACTATGTTTACTGCAAACAGTGTTGCAACTGAAATTTCATCTGCACAAAGAAGTCTTTATATGCTTTTAGGCGGTGCAATTATTGTATTTTCTTTTGCTTTTGCAACACAAGTAACTGCTTTCAATCTAGAAATCTTCCTAAAATGGGGAATTGTCTTATCACTATTTGGCACTATCATTCCGCCTCTTTTAATGACTGCTGGTTTTCCTTTAACAGGAATTGGTTTGGGGAGTATTGTTTCTGCTCTTGAACTGCCAGTTTCTGTAATGATGGCGTATGTTTTATTAAATGAAAAAGTAATCTTTTCTCAATGGGTTGGCATTGTTTTGATTATTCTAGCGATAATTATTATGAATGTAAATTTCAAGTCAAAAAAATAACTCAAAATACGTAATTTCAAAAAAAGAAGATCTGTAATGCAATAATTGTTAATTTTTTTATAAATTCGTGATAAACAATTAGATATCATGATTCTACCTTGGCATTTATATTTAATGGCTTTCCTTTATATTCTTGCTGGGCTAAATCATTTTAGAAATCCCGGAATGTACGTAAAAATCATTCCGCCCGCATTTAAAAACCCCAAATTAATAAATATTTTAAGTGGTGCCGCTGAGATTATTCTGGGCATCTTTTTACTCCTGCCTTTTTCATCACATTTTGCTGCTTGGGGAATTATGCTATTATTAATTGCTATTTTCCCTGCCAATTTGTACATGTTTCAAAATAAAAAAGCAGGTTTTGGTTTACCAATATGGATTTTATTTGTACGTTTGCCCTTACAATTTGTTTTAATTTATTGGGCTTACCAATATACATTCTAAACATTAACCATTAAATTATTTTATTATGAAAAAATTATTTGCAGAGTTTTTTGGGACTTATTGGCTTGTTTTTGGGGGATGCGGAAGCGCTATTTTTGCTGCTGGAATTCCAGATTTAGGAATTGGATTTGCAGGTGTCGCCTTGGCTTTTGGTTTAACAGTGCTTACAATGGCATACGCTGTTGGACATATTTCTGGCGGTCATTTTAATCCAGCGGTTTCTTTCGGTTTATGGGCTGGCGGAAGATTTTCTGCCAAAGATCTTATTCCATACATCATTGCACAATGTGTTGGGGCTGCTGCTGCTGCTGGAACTTTATACACGATAGCTTCTGGAAAAGCTGGCTTTGTAATAGACAATACAAAAGCTGGTGCCTTTGCATCTAATGGTTTTGGAGCTTTTTCTCCCGATGGTTATTCGTTGCAGTCTGCTTTTATTGCAGAATTTGTGCTTACTTTATTCTTCTTATTAGTGATTTTAGGAGCAACTGATAAATTTGCAAATGGCAGATTTGCTGGAATTGCAATCGGTTTGGCTCTGACTTTAATACACTTAATCAGCATTCCAATTACAAATACTTCTGTAAATCCAGCAAGATCATTGTCTCAAGCTATTTTTGTTGGTGGAGAGCCATTATCTCAGGTTTGGCTGTTTTGGGTCGCTCCTATTCTCGGTGCATTAGCGGCAGGTTTTCTTTATAAAACACTGCTTCAAAATCATGACGAAGCATAATAGCTGAAAAGAAATCAATTTATATCATCAAAAAAATAAAATATGGAATTTTTATATTTCTTACTTATAGGAGCCATTTCTGGATGGCTAGCCGGTCAGATCTGGAAAGGTGCTGGTTTTGGCTTAATTGGTAATATTGTTGTCGGAATCATAGGCGGATTTATCGGAGGATGGATTGCTGGGAAACTTGGTATTGGTGGCGGAGGCCTACTGTGGCAAATTCTGATTGCCGTAGGTGGTGCATGGGTTTTATTATTTATAATTAGCCTCATCAAAAAATAATACGCAATTAAGTACACAATTATTAGTACATAATTTAATTTGAAAGAGAAAATCTGATATATTTATATTGGATTTTCTCTTTTTATTTGGATAAAATCGACAAGAAAATTTTATTTCAACTCAAATATAGGTATGTATTATGAACGAAATCATTTCTTACTTCAGTACGATTCCATCGTCACATAGAAGCCTTATTCTGGTTGGGGGCATTACCATTTTTTGGCTTATTGAAAATAGTTTTCCTTTGTTTAAAATGCAATATAAAAAATGGCCACATGCTGGGATAAACTTCTTTTTTACCTTCACAACCATTGTGGTCAACTTTATCCTTGCCTTTATTCTAATAAAAACCGCCGCTTGGACAATCGAAAATAATTTTGGCATTCTGCAATGGCTTCCGCAAATGCCAATCTGGCTTTATACCATAATTGGATTATTGCTTTTGGATTTAATTGGGGCTTATTTAGCACATTTGGTAGAACACAAAGTAAAAATTCTATGGCAATTTCATTTGGTGCATCATACCGACACTTGGATCGATACTACCACGGCAAATAGACATCATCCCGGCGAAAGTGTTGTTCGCTTTGTCTTTACCACTTTAGGCGTCTTAATTGTTGGAACCCCGATGTGGATGGTTTTTCTCTATCAGTCATTATCTGTTATTGCTTCGCAATTTAATCACGCCAATATTTCGCTTCCAGAAAAACTGGATGTTTTTTTAAGCTATTTTATTGTCTCTCCCAATATGCACAAAGTTCACCATCATTACGTACTACCTTATACAGACAGCAATTATGGAAATATTTTTTCTGTATGGGATAGACTTTTTAGAACATTCACTTATTTGCCTAAAGATCAGCTTGTATACGGTGTAGATACTCATATGCTTCCAGAAGAAAACAATGAATTGAAAAATCTGTTAAAAATTCCATTTCAAAAATCAAGATCCTTTAAAAACAGCTAAATTCTCTAAAAAAAGTGCACTTTACTGAACCAACTTATTATTTTTTTTTTTAATATTGATACAAGAATTGAAAATCAATCTATTAATAATTAACACCCTATTTTGAATTAATTTTCACGAGATGAAAAAGAGTAGCCGCAAAGAATTGACTCCGGAACAAACTGAAAAACTTGTTTCGCTAGCTTTAGAAGAAAGAAATCCATTTGAAATTATAAAAAAAGAGTTTGGATTGGCAGAAAAAGAAGTCCTGGACATTATGAAAAAGAAAATGCCTCTTGAAAAATTTGAGATGTGGAAGAAGAAGGCAATTGCAAACAAGCCAAAACCAAAACCAGTAAAAATAGATGATTTTGATGAAGATTTGGACGGAAAATATTATATCAAGAATAAATTAGACTAACATAAAGCTCCTGTTTTTCAGGAGTTTTTTTTTTATATTTAAATTTAATGTGATTTTTTAGTAACTTTTCGATACTTTTTGTGTCAAATACAATTAACTAAACATATAGAAATGAAAAAAATACTTTACACCTTAGCTCTAGCGGTCACTTTTTGGAGCTGTAAAACAGGGAGCACCGGAGCCGCAAAAAGCAATATAGTTGAAGTTAATATCAATTTAACCGATGTTAAAGACGATAAAGTTTTAGTAACGGTTACTCCGCCAGCCATAAAAACTGACGAAATTGTTTACAGTATTCCGAAAACCGTTCCAGGTACTTATTCAACAGATAATTACGGAAAATTCTCGGAAGATTTTAAAGCATTTGATGCTAAAGGAAATCCACTTACAGTAAAGAGATTAGACGATAATTCTTGGTCTATTTCAAACGCAAAAGCGCTGAAAAAAATCACTTATTTGGTAAATGATAGTTTCGATACAGAAAAAGGAACTGGGTTCGGAAATGATGACGTTTTTTCTCCAGCAGGAACAAACATTGATGCAGGAAAAAATTTCATGGTTAATACTCATGGATTTGTAGGGTATTTTAAAGATAAATTAGATGTGCCGTACAAAGTGACTATTACACATCCTGAAACACTTTGGGGAGCAACTTCTATGACAGATCAGGATGCAAGCGCTACTTCTGATGTATTTACTACTTCTCGTTATGCTATTTTGGTAGAAAATCCAATTATGTATTCTAAACCTGATTACACTACTTTTAATGTAAACGGAATGGACATCTTAATTGCTGTGTACTCCCCTACTGGAAAATATACTGCTGAAAGCATCACTCCAGAGATGAAAACGATGATGACAGCACAGAAAAACTTTTTAGGCAAAGTAAATTCTACTAAAAAATATACTGTGTTATTGTACTTATCAAGTATGGCTAAAGACGATGCGCACGGTTTTGGAGCTTTGGAGCACCCAACTGCTACAACAGTAGTTTTACCAGAATCGATGCCAAAAGAAAAATTAGTAGAATCTATGAAAGATGTAGTTTCTCACGAGTTCTTTCATATTGTAACTCCTTTAACAATCCACTCAAAAGAAATTCAGTATTTTGATTACAATGCACCAAAAATGTCTGAGCATTTATGGATGTATGAAGGTGTGACAGAATATTTTGCTAACCTTTTCCAAATCAACCAAGGTTTGATTAATGAAGCTGAATTCTATACTCGTATTGCCGATAAAATTCAGCAATCTAAACAGCTAGATGATACAATGTCATTTACTGTAATGAGTAAAAATGTACTAGAACAGCCTTATAAAGACCAATACTTAAATGTATACCAAAAAGGAGCTTTAATTGGAATGTGTATCGATATTATCATTAGAGAGAAAAGCAATGGAGAAAGAGGAATCCTTGATTTAATGCATAAATTATCTGATGAGTATGGTGTTGAAAAACCATTCAATGATGATGAATTATTCGCTAAAATCACTTCATTAACTTATCCTGAAGTCGGAGAATTTTTAAACAAATATGTTGCTGGAACTACTCCAATTCCTTACGACTTCTACTTAGCTAAAGTTGGTGTTACAAAAGCAATGGAGAAAAAAACTGGAAATCCGTTTATAAAAGGACAGACTCCAAATATCACTATTGACAAAGCAACTAAAGAAATCGCTGTTCGTCCTGAATCTGAGTCAATCGAGTTTTTCAAAAGCCTAAATTTAAAAGGTGGTGATAAAATCTTAGCTGTAAATAATAAATCATACAACTTAGACAACATTTATGATTTGATTACTGAAAGTGAAAATTGGAAAGATAATGACCCAATCACTTTGAAAGTAAAACGTGGCGGAAAAGAAGAGACTATTAAAGGAACTGTAAAATTGCCATTTGAAGAAGCTGAAACTTTTAAAGCTACCGATGCTTCAAAAGAGAAACTTAAAAACGCATGGTTAAAAGGTTAATTTCCTTTTACAACATAAAAAAACCGACAAGAGATTGTCGGTTTTTTTATGCCTTTCTGAGAAACCAAGAATCATACACGTAAATCGACAAAGATTGTCTGACATACTTTTGCGGAGCTTCTTGTGTGATCCTTCGTTCGAAATGACGTTTTTTTTAAATTGCGTCCAGCTTTAGCTGGATGAATAAATTATAGTATCAGAGAGGGCTTTAGCCAAACAATAATTATTTGGCTAAAGCCTTTTTCTTCTCTTTATTTATAACCTCCAGCTAAAGCTGTAGGCAATCCAAATTTTGCCTCGCGTTTCAAATACTATCTTCGCGAAACTATTTCTTCACAGGAAATTTCCAGTCAAACTCATCTTTACTATTGATGATCGCTCCAATTTCGAACTTCACCACCTCATCAAATTCTGTTTGAAGGATAAACCAGTTGTCTTCGTTGAAATAATTTTCGAAAGTATCAAAAGTTTCTTGATTGTATTTAGTAATTCCTTTTGCCGCAAAATCTTTCTTTACATCAGCAATTTTTCTTCCGATTAATTTGAATCCGAAAACTTCTAAATCATTACTTGACGCTACAATATATCCTAATTTAAGATCTTCTTCCTGATAGAAAGTTAATCTTATTTTATGAGCATTGTAAACAAAAATTACGTTATCATCTTCGTCTTTATAATTTTTATCAGGTTTTCCCAAAACAGCTGTAACGTCGTTTTGTTTCATTCCGAAAAGCAATTTATCAATTCCTGATTTTAGATTTATTTTCATATTTATCTTTCTTTATTTGAAGTGCAAATTTCGTGAAGTTTTTTATTGTTTTGCCACGAATTGCACAAATTTTCACGAATTAAAATATCATCGTTTTGTCAGGCTGAGCGGAGTCGAAGCCTTTTTAAGTTAGAAAGCCCTTCGACTCCGCTCAGGGTGACAGACGTAAAACTAATTTTGATATTCCTTTTTATTAGGTTTACTGCTCATATAAAACGTAATTTTCCCACCATTCATAACATCAGCATGTTTTAAGAAAGGCTTAGAAAGTTCTTTTCCATTCAAAAGTACTCTTGAAACGAATACATTTTTATCAGATTGATTTACTGTTTCTACTTCAAAAGTTTTTCCGTTTTCTAAATTTAAAATGGCATTTTTCAGCAACGGACTTCCTAAAGCATATTCGTCAGAACCGGGAGCAACTGGATAAAATCCTAAACTGCTAAAAATATACCAAGCGCTCATTTGCCCGAAATCGTCATTTCCGCCCAACCCATCAGCACCATTTCTGTACATTTTTTTCAAGATCATCCTAATTTTATCTTGCGCCTTCCAAGGAGAATCTGTCCAATTGTATAAGTACACAACATGGTGCGAAGGCTCGTTTCCGTGAACATAATTTCCTATGATTCCATCTCTTGTAATATCTTCCGTATTTTCAAAATATTTATCTGGAAGATGCATGTTGAATAACGAATCTAAACGAACTTTAAACTTTTCATTTCCGCCCATTAAGTGAATCATATCGGCAGGATCTTGCGGAACGTATAAACTGTAATTCCATGAATTTCCTTCTATAAAACCTTGGCCGTGCGTGTCTAGTGGATCGAATTCTTTCTTAAATGTTCCGTCATTCAATTTCGGACGCATAAAACCTGTTTTTTCATCATAGACATTTTTATAGTTTTTCGATCTATTGATGAATTCATTGTAAATATCTGTCTTTCCTAATTTCTTTGCCGCTTGTGCAATTGCCCAATCATCATAGGCATATTCTAAAGTTTTAGAAACCGAAGCGCCACTTTTGTCTTCTGGAACATATCCTTTATTCATGTAAAATTCTAAACCATCATAATACGGCACTTTTGCAGTATTTACACAAGCTTGAAGCGCTTTTTCGGCATCAAAACTAATATTGCCTTTTACAATGGCATCGGCAACAACCGAAACCGAATGATATCCAATCATACACCAATTTTCATTGGCGTAATGCGACCAAATTGGAAGCATTTTATGAACGCTTTGGTCTGAATGTGCCAACATTGAGCTTACCATATCGGCGTTTCTTTTTGGCTGTACAATATTAAATAATGGATGCAAAGCACGATACGTATCCCAAAGCGAATAACTGGTGTAATTGGTGAATTTTTCGGCTTTATGGACATTCATATCCAAACCTTTATAATTTCTGTCTAAATCCATGTATTCGGTTGGTCCCAAAAATGCATGATACATTGCGGTATAAAAATTAACCAAATCTTCTTTTTGAATAGTTTCAACTTGAATTTTATTCAATTCTTTATTCCAAACTTCCTGGCTTTGTTTTTTTACTTTTTCAAAATCCCAATCAGGTGTTTCTTTTTTCATATTTTCTAATGCTCCAGCAGAACTCACAGGCGACAAAGCCATTTTAATTTTGATTTTTTCACCTTCATTCGCATCAAAATCAAAAAATAATTTTAGATTTTGTCCTGCCATTTCTGGAAAATTCTTCGTTTGATCAAATCTTCCCCAGAAACCTCTGTAAACACTTTTTTCTTGAGCTGCTTGCCCGTAACTCTTAATTGGTTTGCTGAATGACATAGCAAAATAAACCGTTCGGGTTCTTGCCCAGCCATTTGTCTGACGATATCCTGTTATCAAAGTATCGTTTTCTACACGTACAAATGTCCAAACATTCTTTTTATCGTAATTGTAAATCCCTGAAGTCAAATCTAAAATGATATGAGCTTCATCTGATTTTGGAAAAGTGTACTGATGCATTCCGACGCGAGTTGTTGCCGTCAGTTCCGCTTTAATTTTATGATCTTCTAGAAAAACGCTGTAATAGGCTGGTTCTGCTTTTTCTGTCGAATGCGAAAATGCCGATCTATAACCTGACAAAGGTTTTGAAGCCACACCTGGATTTAATTGCAGTTTACCAGTTGTTGGCATAATCAAGAAATCGCCTAAATCTGAATGACCTGTTCCGCTGAAATGGGTATGGCTGAAACCTACAATGGTTTTATCTTCATACTGATAACCAGCACAATATTTATAGACTTCACCATTATATTTTCCGTTTAAACTATAAGCAATCGTATCGGTTTCTGGACTCAATTGTACGCTCCCAAAAGGAACTGTTGCGCCGGGATAAGTATGTCCCATTTTTGCTGTTCCAATCATTGGATCAACATATTGAATTAGATTTCGATTTTGTTCTGCTTTTTTTTGTCCATTTATAGTATTGAAAAAAAGTACTAAAACCGATATAGTGGAAAGAAATTTGACGCAGTTTATCTTAGTCATATTATAGTTTTTTGTTGAAATATTTACTGTGATTTTAATTTAGAAAAGTACAACAAAATCTATTTTTAAAAAACATAAATTTAGCAGGACTCAAAAGGTTTAAATATCTTTGATATACTAAAAGTCAATTCAAAACATGAAAAAATATATTTTAATTTTACTTTCTTTCTCTTCTTCATTTATTTTTTCTCAAAAAATTGAAAGTCATAGATTAACCAAACAGGAAATTACACAGCGAGAACTCGAAAATCTGACTGATTATCCTATTTATAGAGCATTTGAATTTAGCGATAAAAGCGGAGTTTACGAATTGGTTTTAGGCGAAAACCAAAAGGTAATTTCTAAAAAAGATACTTTAAATACAAAAATACAAGCAGTTTGTGTCATTAACGATCACGGCGGACTTTTAGATCAATGGAAAATTAATGATTTGCTTGAAGATACTCTCCCAAAAGAAAAAAACATTTGGTTCTGGACAAAATATTGCAGCACAAAAGATATTGATGGCGACGGTTATATTGAACCTGTTATTGTTTACGGAACTCGCAACGAAGATGGCTATATAAGACGCGTAAAAATTATTACGGTTTATAAAAAGAAAAAATATGTCATTCGCGCAGTTGAATGCGATTTCGATAATTGCAGAAGTTTTGAAAAGGATCAAAGTTGGAATACGCTTCCGCAGAAAATAAAAACGTATGTCGATCAATTGCTAGCTAAAATGAGAAAAGAACAGAATGTGCTTTTGAAAAATGGATAGATTTAATTGTAAATTGTTAATGGTGAATTGTAAATGATTGATGGTTGTTCATAATTCACCATTTACAATTCACAATTTACAATTATTTTTTACTCACTCATTTCATCATAACGTTCCGGAACTTGCGGATCGTAAAGCGGACATTTGAATTCTTCCATGACATCAACTAATTTGTTCATGGTTTTTCCTTCTGTTCCGTAGCAGTCAATTTTTATGCTTTGCGGTGTTGTAATAACTTGAAATGCACCTTTCCCTTTTGGATTCTTCCAGCTGTTTTCATCCACTCTTTCCCAATCTGAGAAAACGGAATTAATTCTATTTACGATTACTTCAGTTTGAAGTTCAGCTAAACCTTCAACTTCTTGTTTTTCAACAAGAGCTTCATAAACTTCCTGATTGTTCAGGTAGATTTCGTCTAGATATTTCCAAAAAAGTAGTTCGTACATAGTTAAATATTTTTAAACCATATAAGTGATATAAGAAAATATAAATTCTTTCTGATTAGAATAGAAAGCTGTCAAATCAAAACAGGGCTTCGACTTCGCTCAGCCAAACAATCTAACTTAAAATGAACTTATATCACTTATATGTTTATTTTTTTTTAATAGTTGAATGTTCCGTATTCGCTAGTAATAGTCAGCTTTTTATCATCAGATGCTTCTACTCTACCTACGATTTGTGCGTCTACATTGAATGATTTAGAAATTTCAATAATATCTTGTGCGATACTTTCTGGAACGTAAAGCTCCATTCTGTGTCCACAATTGAAAACTTGATACATTTCTTTCCAATCTGTTTTTGATTGTTCTTGAATTAGTTTGAACAATGGTGGAACTGGAAATAAATTATCTTTTATAACGTGTAAATCTTTTACGAAATGCAAAATTTTAGTTTGTGCACCACCACTGCAGTGTACCATTCCGTGGATATCTTCTGGAGTATATTTATCTAAAATTTTCTTGATAATTGGCGCGTAAGTTCTTGTTGGAGAAAGTACTAATTGTCCAGCATTTATTGGGCTGTTTTCAACTTCATCAGTCAGATTTACTTGCCCTGAATAAATTAATTCTTCTGGAACTGCAGCATCGTAACTTTCTGGGTATTTTTTAGCTAAATATTTCCCGAAAACATCGTGACGTGCAGAAGTAAGTCCGTTACTTCCCATTCCTCCGTTATAGCTTTTTTCGTAAGTTGCTTGACCAAAAGAAGCCAATCCAACAATTACGTCTCCAGCTTTAATATTTGCATTATCTACAACATCTGCACGTTTCATGCGAGCTGTAACTGTAGAATCTACGATAATTGTACGAACAACATCTCCAACATCGGCAGTTTCTCCTCCTGTTGAATGAATGGTAACGCCAAATGATTTTAATTCGTTGATTAATTCTTCTGTTCCGTTGATGATTGCAGAAATAACTTCAGCAGGAATTAGGTTTTTATTTCTTCCGATAGTTGACGAAAGTAAAATATTATCTGTTGCACCAACGCATAATAAATCATCAATATTCATAATTAAGGCATCTTGAGCGATTCCTTTCCAAACAGAAAGATCTCCAGTTTCTTTCCAATACATATACGCCAAAGATGACTTTGTACCTGCTCCATCAGCATGCATAATAAGGCAGTGCCCATCATCCTGTGTTAGATAATCAGGAACAATTTTACAGAAAGCCTGAGGAAATAAACCTTTGTCAATATTTTTTATAGCGTTATGTACGTCTTCTTTTGATGCCGAAACACCTCTTTGTGCATATCTTTTGCTAGAATCTGAACTCATGAAAATTAGTTTGTGTTGATGTGGTGCAAAGATAATCCCTTTTTTTAATTCTTTGAATGATTCGCATGCTTGATTCAAAAAAAGTTTGCCACGAATTGCACTAATTTTCACAAATTTTTATTCTTTATGTAAAATCAGCTAAATCAGATAATTTTTGAAAAAAAATAAATTCGTGAGAATTCGCGCAATTCGTGGCAAAAAAACTATTTAATAAAAACTATTATTTAGTAAACAATAATTCTCTGTATTTTGTCAATGTCCAGCTTTCGTCATCAACTAATAATTCTAATTTATCACAGTGATTACGAATTTCATCGAAATATGGCTTAACATTATTGCAATACGCTTCTGCCATTTTTTGAGCGTCAGTCAATTGATTGGCTTTCTTTCTTTCATTAGTCATTGCCAATACTTTAGAATTGATTCCTTCAATATGGCCTGAAATTTCTTTAATTAAAACAATTTGTTCTTTAGCTAAAACTTCAAACTCTTTTGCAAAAATTTCTTTTAATCCTTTTACATTATCAATTAAAGTATTTTGATAACGAATTGCAGTTGGAATAACATGATTTCTTGCAATATCACCTAAAACACGTCCTTCAATTTGGATTTTTTTAGTGTATTCTTCCAATTCAATTTCGTAACGCGCCTCAGCTTCAACATGATTAAAGATTCCTAATTGCTCAAATAAATCCAATGCTTGTTTAGAAACTTTTGCTTTTATAGCTTCTGGAGTTGTTTTGAAGTTGCTCAAACCTCTTTTTGCCGCTTCTTTTTCCCAAGCTTCGCTATAACCGTCTCCTTCAAAAAGGATTTTTTTAGATTGTTTGATGTATTCTCTTAAGACATTGAAGATCGCATCATCTTTTTTCATGTCTTTATTTTCAATCAAGTTCTCTACTTCATTTTTGAAGTCGATTAATTGTTTTGCTACGATTGCGTTCAAAGTCGTCATTGCATTAGAACAGTTTGAATTTGAACCCACTGCTCTAAACTCAAATTTATTTCCTGTAAAGGCAAAAGGCGAAGTTCTGTTACGATCTGTATTATCAAGTAATACATCTGGAATTTTACCAACAACATTTAATTTCAAATCTGTTTTTTCTTCTGGCGAAAGTTTTCCTGTTGTTACGCTTTCCAACTCAGATAAAACTTTTGTCAATTGTGCTCCAATAAATACTGACATAATCGCTGGCGGCGCTTCGTTTGCTCCTAACCTGTGATCGTTACTTGCTGTTGCGATAGAAGCTCTAAGTAAAGTTTCGTTATCGTTTACTGCTTTTATTGTATTAATAAAGAAAGTCAAAAACTGTAAATTGCTCATTGGCGTTTTGCTCGGACTCAATAAATTAACTCCTGTATCTGTAGCCAATGACCAGTTGTTGTGTTTTCCTGAACCGTTTACTCCTTTAAATGGTTTTTCATGAAATAATACTTTAAAATCATGACGCTCCGCCACTCTTTGCATTACATCCATTAATAAAGAGTTGTGATCAACCGCTAGATTTGTCTCTTCAAAGATTGGTGCCAACTCAAATTGATTTGGCGCTACCTCATTGTGACGCGTTTTTACAGGAATACCCAATAGCATACATTCTTGCTCTAAATCTCTCATATAAGTAAGAGCACGAGTTGGAATAGATCCGAAATAGTGATCGTCTAACTGCTGTCCTTTTGCAGAAGTGTGTCCTAATAACGTTCTTCCCGTCATCATTAAGTCTGGACGAGAATTTGCCAAAGCTTTGTCAATCAAGAAATATTCTTGTTCCCAGCCTAAAGTTGCCGTTACCTTTTTTACGTTTTTGTCAAAATATTTACAAACTTCTGTCGCCGCTTCATCAATGGCAGATAATGCTCTTAATAAAGGTATCTTATTATCTAAAGCCTCACCTGTATAAGCAATAAATACTGTTGGGATACATAAAGTTGTACCATATATAAAAGCTGGAGAAGTTGGATCCCAAGCCGTGTAACCTCTTGCCTCAAAAGTATTTCTGATTCCTCCGTTCGGGAAACTAGATGCATCTGGCTCTTGCTGCACTAATTGCGCACCGCCAAATTTTTCAACAGGATCGCTTCCGTCATAAGAAATCTCAAAAAAAGCATCATGCTTTTCTGCAGTAGTCCCTGTAAGAGGCTGAAACCAGTGTGTATAATGTGTCACACCTTTTGCCAAAGCCCATTCTTTCATTCCCATGGCAATATAATCGGCTAGCTTTCTATCTATTTTTGTACCGTGCTGAATAGCATCTCTTACTCCTCTAAAAGCATCCGAAGTTAAATATTGCTTCATTGCTTTCTCATTAAACACATTTGAACCAAAAAGATTAGATTTTCGGCCAATTTCTTCAAAGTGCACCGGCTTTCTGTTAGAAGCTTCTTGTAAAGCTTGGAAACGTAATGTTGACATGGTTATATATATTTTAAATTCGTAATAATTTTCATTAAAAAATGATCAGCAAATATAAACAATTAAAAAACCTATTTGGAATATAAATTTTAGATTTTTGAAATAGAATTTCTCAACATAAAATGCTTTTTTCAAAGAATAATGAATTCAAATCACAGAAATATAACAAAACTGTACGGTAATATTGATTAAATAAACATTTTTTCATAATTCCTTAACTCATAAATTCAAAAATGTGCCGTAATTATTACGAATTTGTTTTTTAAAGGTTATCAAAATTGCTTTTTTTTAAATATACCCCTATCAAAATTATGCTTATCCAAAAAATTATACTTCATAAAACAAAATAGCCCCCTAATTTTTGGGACTGGAAAAATAAATCTATATTTGACCCAACGAAAAAAAACAAAAAAATTAATTTATATTATTATGGCTAAAATTAAGTTAGAGTACATTTGGTTAGACGGATATGAACCAACTCAAAATCTTAGAAGTAAAACTAAAGTTGAAGAGCACGAAAACTTCAAAGGAACATTAGAAGAACTTGGAAATTGGTCATTTGATGGTTCATCAACAAGACAAGCTGAAGGTGGATCTTCTGACTGTTTATTAGTTCCTGTTGCAATTTATCCAGACCCAACTCGTATCAACGGATGGTTAGTAATGTGCGAAGTTATGTACGCTGACGGAACACCACACCCTTCTAACGGTAGAGCTACAATTGATGATGATAATGATGATTTTTGGTTTGGTTTCGAACAAGAGTATTTCATCATGGATACTAAAACTCAACTTCCACTTGGTTTCCCAGTTGGAGGATACCCTGCTCCACAAGGGATGTACTACTGTTCAGTAGGTGGAAAAAACACACACGGTAGAAAATTAGTTGAAGAGCACGCTGACTTATGTATCGCTGCTGGAATCAACTTTGAAGGAATCAACCAAGAGGTTGCTTGCGGACAATGGGAGTTCCAATTATTCGCTAAAGGAGCTAAAAAAGCTGGAGACGAAATCTGGGTTGCTCGTTACCTATTAGACCGTTTAACTGAGAAATATGGTTACTATATCGAATATCACCCAAAACCTCTAGGAGATACAGACTGGAACGGTTCTGGTATGCACGCTAACTTCTCTAACACAGTTCTTAGAACATGTGGTTCTCAAGAAGTTTATGAGAAAATCTGCGAGGCTTTCCGTCCTGTTACTGCTGAGCACATCGCGGTTTACGGAGCTTACAACGAGCAACGTTTAACTGGTAAACACGAAACTGCTTCTATCAACGATTTCTCTTATGGAGTATCAGACAGAGGATGTTCTATCAGAATTCCTTTAATGACTGTTCAAAAAGGTTGGAAAGGTTGGTTAGAAGACAGAAGACCAGCTTCAAACGGAGACCCTTACAAAATTGCTGCTAGAATTATCAAAACTGTTAACTCAGCGCTATAATTTAAAGCTTACAATATACTATAAAAAGTGCCATCATTTATTTGATGGCACTTTTTTTTGAAACAATCTTCGCAAATTCAACTTTGTCAAAGTTTCAAACTTTGACAAAGTTCATTCATAATTCATAACTTATAATTTTAAAAGTAAGTTTCTGATAAATTTAATTTTTAAGTTAAACATCAAAACTTATCTTTGTAAATCATTAAAAAAAATCATTATGATAGTCTGGTCACTCTTTTTACTTGCTGTAGTTTTTATTCTTGCTTTAGACTTAGGTGTCTTCAACAAAACACCCCATATCATTAGCACTAAAGAAGCCAGCAAATGGACCTTGGTTTGGGTTACTTTATCATTCCTTTTTTCGGGAGTTATTTATTGGCTATACACCACAGACTACATTGACAATCCTGATAATTTGAAACCAGCCGTCGCTTCAATGAAGTTTATTACGGGTTACCTGATTGAGCTTTCGCTGAGTGTCGACAACATCTTTGTTATTGCTATTATTTTTGCTTCATTCAAAATTCCGCAAAAGTATCAGCATCGTGTTCTGTTTTGGGGAATCTTAGGTGCTATTGTTTTCCGTGGATTGATGATTTTCTTCGGAGTAATGCTGATTAATAAATTTGCTTGGACAACGTATGTATTTGGAGTTTTCTTAATATTTACCGCAATAAAAATGCTTTTTTCTGGAGAAGAAGAAGATTTTCACCCAAAAGATTCTTTTATCTATAAAGCTTTAGGTAAAGTTATGCCGATTACATCGGAAACAGATGGGGAGAAATTTTTCATTTCAACCAAGACTGCAAAAAAAGCCGCTACTCCATTATTTGTCGCTTTAATTGTTATTGAAGTTATGGATGTTTTATTTGCTGTAGATAGCGTACCTGCAATTCTTGCTATAACCAAAGATCCGTTTTTAGTATTCAGTTCGAACATTTTTGCTATTCTTGGATTACGCTCTATGTATTTCTTCTTAGCAAATATGCTGGCAAAATTCAGTTATTTAGAGTACAGCTTAGTTGCCATTTTAGCTTTCGTTGGATTGAAAATGCTTTTACACGATTTCTTCCACGTTCCAGAATGGGCTTCATTAGGATTTATTGCTTTATCTCTTCTAGTAGGAATTTTGGTTTCTCTTAAATTCGGACCAGAAAAAGTTTTAAATGATTCGTCAAGCGAAGAATAATTAGTTACAAAACATATATTTATAAAAAAAAGGAAATCGTAAGATTTCCTTTTTTTTATATTTTAATTAACTTCAAAAATTAATTTAATTGTTTAACATTACTATCGTCAATGTTATATTTCTTGATAACTGCATTATAATCTGAATAATCAGGCTTGCTAACAGATTTACCTGTTGTTGAAAAATCACCTGGAACAATTACAATTCTAAAAGTTTGATTTCTAATAAGATCAGGAGTTAAAGCCAAGTCATAAGTTCCTCCCGCATAGATTGTAAAATCTGTTCTACTAAAATCAAAATCATAATCAAGCTCTCCTTGAGACAGATAAAGTGTTCTTGGAATTTGTTGCCAAATTGGAGTTGTAGAATTAATTAATCCTGACAATCTGTAAATCAAAATAACATCTGAGTCCACAATATTTGGAGTTAATTTTCTATAAATATTATAGCCATCATCAACATTATAATCAAAATTTACATTTTGAAGTTCAAAAACTTCAGCAACAGGTCCTGGAAGTCCTTCCGGTCCTGGAGGCCCTTCTGGCCCTTCACAGCTAGAGAATGCAATTAAACCGATAACTGCAAATAAGGTAAGTATCTTTTTCATAATTATTTTTTTTTTAAGGATTATACTATAAAGGTATTCCAAAAATTAAACCAAAAAAAAGAAAAACATGATTTTTCCTCTATTTTTTTTCAATCTCACTGATATTTAACAAATCGTCTTACTCGTAAAACACTAATAATTAAAGGATAAAAAGAAAAAATAATTTTCAAAAAAAAAAGCACCCGCTTTTAACGGATGCTTTAAATAAGATTTATAAATAAATTTAATTACCAGCAGAAATGACTTTTTTAGTACTACTGCCTCTGTTAGTCGTAATTTGTAAAATGTAAACTTGGAATTTACCTACATAGAAATCGATATTAAAGTTATATTCTTTTCCTAAATGGGCATCTGTATCTGTTTTAGAAGATAACAGTTTTCCTGATAGATCAAACAATTCAATTTTGACATCGGTCGCATAATCAAAGTTATAGCGAATGGTAATGTAATTTTTGAATGGAACAGGATAAGCATCAAAACCAGGTTTTTTACTTTCTTTTGCACTGCTTTCTACTACAGTTGTTTCCTGAGTAGTAGGTGTCTGAGTAACTATTGATTGTTGAGTAGCTCCACAAGCAAGCGGTTGAATATTGTATCCTATTGCGATTCTACATTCATCAAATGCATTGTTTATCAAATCTACTAAGCTTGCAATATCAGAAAGAGAAAGTCCGTAAGTGTTTCCGCCTCCTAATGCTTGATTAGCCAAGTTAAACAAATCACCGACTGTTTTATCTCCAGCCAGTTTACTAACCACATTGTTCGGAATAGTGTAATATTTGTATTCATTACTTACTGTTCCGTCAGGATTACAAGAACGCGCTTTTGGAGTTTTAGATCCGCAACCGCCTTCAGGTTGAGCAACTGCCAATATACCTGCTTGCAATTTGAATTTACTCAACTCACTATCAATACCTAAATTAAGTCCTAAAGTAATAGTTTGGGCCAATAAGGTATTATCAAGTTTCCCTTTTTTAAGGTATGATGCAGGCAATGCACCAATATGAGGATTTCCATTTGCTAACACTTTACTCGCTCCTCCTCCTGGTAAAACTGCTATCACACCATTAATATCAGCTTGATTATTAGATACTAATACAGATTTTCCAACTAAACCAATTGTCATTGTTCCTCCTGGATAAGCACTTAATGCTTTCGCAATAAGAGCTTTAGTTGTATAAGATTGTCCTCCTACACAGGCCATACCTCCAACATTTCCGTAAGCTCCTTGAGTGTATGTACAAATTGGAGTTGTACATGGAGTGATCAAAAATGTTGAAACTTTTTTAATCGTTTCACAATTGTTTGAAACAACATATTCTATAACTAATGCCGTTCCAATCTGAGGTTTCACAAATTGAGATAAATCTGTTGCCTGAACATTTCCAGCACATCCTCCCGTGAATTTAAATCCAGCAATCCATGCTACAAATGCTGCATCTGCATCTTCACCACAAACAACTGTTTTATTTGGAGGACTTGAAACATTAAGCAAGTTAACTTTAGTAATAGTGAAGTCTCTGCTAATTGTAGTTTCATAACATTTATCAGTCACTTTATAGGTAACTGTTGTTGTTCCTCCTTCGCATAATTTTGGTGCAACTGGACTGCCTTGGATAACTCCTTTCGCATCGCATCCTCCGCTTACTTTAAAGCCCTGTTTGAATGTTTCGAAAGCGGCATCCAATGCGGCCTGGTCGGCATAAGCGCAGGCTGAAGCGTTAACCGCTGTCGGAGCTTCAGGAGTTACGGCTGCAGGAGCGGTAATAGTGAAACTTCTACTGATTGTAGTAGTGTAACATTTATCAGTGATCATGTAACTTACACTGGTAGTTCCACCCTGACATAAGTTTGGTGCTACCGGATTACCTACAAATGCACCTTTTGCATTACAACCGCCACTTACGCTAAAGCCTTGTTTGAAGATTTCAAAGGCAGCATTTACTGCAGCCTGGTCGGCATAAGCACAGGCGGAAGCGCTAAACGGATCTGGCGCTACAGGAACTACTGCCGCAGGAGCTGTGATGGTGAAGTCACGGCTGATGGTGGTCTCGTAGCATTTGTCGGTCACTTTATAGGTGACTGTCACTGTTCCGCCATCGCACAATTTTGGCGCAGCTGGACTGCCTTGGATTGATCCTTTCGCATCGCATCCTCCGCTTACCTTAAAGCCCTGTTTGAAGGTCTCAAATGCGGCATCCAATGCGGCCTGGTCTGCATACGCGCAGGCTGAAGCATTCACTGCTGTCGGAGCTTCAGGGGTTACGGCTGCAGGGGCTGTGATGGTGAAGTCACGGCTGATGGTGGTCTCGTAGCATTTGTCGGTCACTTTATAGGTGACTGTCACTGTTCCGCCATCGCACAATTTTGGCGCAGCTGGACTGTCTTGGATTGATCCTTTCGCATCGCATCCTCCGCTTACCTTAAAGCCCTGTTTGAAGGTCTCAAATGCGGCATCCAATGCGGCCTGGTCTGCATACGCGCAGGCTGAAGCGTTAACCGCTGTCGGAGCTTCATGAGTCACTGCCGCAGGGGCTGTGATGGTGAAGTCTCGGCTGATGGTGGTCTCGTAGCATTTGTCGGTCACTTTATAGGTAACCGTCACTGTTCCTCCATCGCATAGTTTCGGAGCCATCGGACTGCCTTGGATTGATCCTTTCGCATCGCATCCTCCGCTCACTTTAAAGCCCTGTTTGAAGGTTTCGAATGCGGCATCCAATGCGGCCTGGTCTGCATAAGCGCACGCTGAAGCGTTAACCGCTGTCGGAGCTTCAGGAGTCACTGCCGCAGGGGCTGTGATGGTGAAGTCTCGGCTGATGGTGGTCTCGTAGCATTTGTCGGTCACTTTATAGGTGACTGTCACTGTGCCTCCATCGCATAGTTTCGGAGCCATCGGACTGCCTTGGATCTCTCCTTTCGCATCGCATCCTCCGCTCACTTTAAAGCCCTGTTTGAAGGTCTCAAATGCGGCATCCAATGCGGCCTGGTCTGCATACGCGCAGGCTGAAGCATTCACTGCTGTCGGAGCTTCAGGGGTTACGGCTGCAGGGGCTGTGATGGTGAAGTCACGGCTGATGGTGGTCTCGTAGCATTTGTCGGTCACTTTATAGGTGACTGTCACTGTTCCGCCATCGCACAATTTTGGCGCAGCTGGACTGTCTTGGATTGATCCTTTCGCATCGCATCCTCCGCTTACCTTAAAGCCCTGTTTGAAGGTCTCAAATGCGGCATCCAATGCGGCCTGGTCTGCATACGCGCAGGCTGAAGCGTTAACCGCTGTCGGAGCTTCATGAGTCACTGCCGCAGGGGCTGTGATGGTGAAGTCTCGGCTGATGGTGGTCTCGTAGCATTTGTCGGTCACTTTATAGGTAACCGTCACTGTTCCTCCATCGCATAGTTTCGGAGCCATCGGACTGCCTTGGATTGATCCTTTCGCATCGCATCCTCCGCTCACTTTAAAGCCCTGTTTGAAGGTTTCGAATGCGGCATCCAATGCGGCCTGGTCTGCATAAGCGCACGCTGAAGCGTTAACCGCTGTCGGAGCTTCAGGAGTCACTGCCGCAGGGGCTGTGATGGTGAAGTCTCGGCTGATGGTGGTCTCGTAGCATTTGTCGGTCACTTTATAGGTGACTGTCACTGTGCCTCCATCGCATAGTTTCGGAGCCATCGGACTGCCTTGGATCTCTCCTTTCGCATCGCATCCTCCGCTCACTTTAAAGCCCTGTTTGAAGGTTTCGAATGCGGCATCCAATGCGGCCTGGTCTGCATAAGCGCAGGCTGAAGCGTTAACCGCTGTCGGAGCTTCAGGAGTCACTGCCGCAGGAGCTGTGATGGTGAAGTCTCGGCTGATGGTGGTCTCGTAGCATTTGTCGGTCACTTTATAGGTGACTGTCACTGTGCCTCCATCGCATAGTTTCGGAGCCATCGGACTGCCTTGGATCTCGCCTTTCGCATCGCATCCTCCGCTCACTTTAAAGCCCTGTTTGAAGGTTTCGAATGCGGCATCCAATGCGGCCTGATCGGCATACGCGCAGGCTGAAGCGTTAACCGCTGTCGGAGCTTCAGGAGTCACTGCCGCAGGGGCTGTGATGGTGAAGTCACGGCTGATGGTGGTCTCGTAGCATTTGTCGGTCACTTTATAGGTCACTGTCACTGTGCCTCCATCGCATAGTTTCGGAGCCATCGGACTGCCTTGGATAACTCCTTTCGCATCGCATCCTCCGCTCACTTTAAAGCCCTGTTTGAAGGTTTCGAAAGCGGCATCCAATGCGGCCTGATCGGCATACGCGCAGGCTGAAGCATTCACTGCTGTCGGAGCTTCCGGAGTCACTGCAGCAGGAGCTGTGATGGTGAAGTCTCGGCTGATGGTGGTCTCGTAGCATTTGTCGGTCACTTTATAGGTAACTGTCACTGTGCCTCCATCGCATAGTTTCGGAGCCATCGGACTGCCTTGGATTGATCCTTTCGCATCGCATCCTCCGCTCACTTTAAAGCCCTGTTTGAAGGTTTCGAATGCGGCATCCAATGCGGCCTGATCGGCATACGCGCAGGCTGAAGCGTTAACCGCTGTCGGAGCTTCAGGAGTCACTGCTGCAGGAGCTGTGATGGTGAAGTCACGGCTGATGGTGGTCTCGTAGCATTTGTCAGTCACTTTATAGGTAACTGTCACTGTTCCGCCGTCACACAATTTTGGCGCAGCTGGACTGCCTTGGATTGATCCTTTCGCATCGCATCCTCCGCTCACTTTAAAGCCCTGTTTGAAGGTTTCGAATGCGGCATCCAATGCGGCCTGATCGGCATACGCGCAGGCTGAAGCGTTAACCGCTGTCGGAGCTTCAGGAGTCACTGCCGCAGGGGCTGTGATGGTGAAGTCGCGGCTGATGGTGGTCTCGTAGCATTTGTCGGTCACTTTATAGGTCACTGTCACTGTTCCGCCATCGCACAATTTTGGCGCAGCTGGACTGCCCTGGATCTCGCCTTTCGCATCGCATCCTCCGCTCACTTTAAAGCCCTGTTTGAAGGTTTCGAAAGCGGCATCCAATGCGGCCTGATCGGCATACGCGCAGGCTGAAGCATTCACTGCTGTCGGAGCTTCAGGGGTTACGGCTGCAGGGGCTGTGATGGTGAAGTCACGGCTGATGGTGGTCTCGTAGCATTTGTCGGTCACTTTATAGGTGACTGTCACTGTTCCGCCATCGCACAATTTTGGCGCAGCTGGACTGCCTTGGATTGATCCTTTCGCATCGCATCCTCCGCTTACCTTAAAGCCCTGTTTGAAGGTCTCAAATGCGGCATCCAATGCGGCCTGGTCTGCATACGCGCAGGCTGAAGCATTCACTGCTGTCGGAGCTTCAGGAGCCACTGCCGCAGGGGCTGTGATGGTGAAGGTTGCAGAACATGATTTTTCTAAACCGCAATCATCTTTAACTTTGAAGTTTACCGTTACAGTACCACCACATAAAAGTGGAGGAGTTAAATTTTCTAATCCTGAAGTCACTAAAGTTCCGTTACCTCCTGAAGCTGTAAAACCTTGTTTAAAGATTTCAAAAGCTGCATTAACTGCCGCCTGATCGGCATAAAAGCAAGAACTTTTTATATTATCTTCAGGACAAGTTATATTAATAGGTGTTGGCGGAGTATTTGTTACAAGTACATCATCTGATTTTTTACATCCGTTTACAGGATCAGTGACTGTTAATGTATAAGTTCCAGCCTTATCTACAGTTGGTGTCAGAGTTGTACCATCTGAAACAATATTTCCGTCCAATGTACTCCATAAATAAGTAGCATTAGGCGTACTTGATGAGCCCGACAGTTTTATTGACGTTATCAAACAAGTTAAAGCTTTATCACCTCCTGCATTAACATTTGGCGGTTCTTTATTTTCAAGAACTGTGACTGTTTTTTTAGCAAAGCAGCCTTCTAAATTTGTATAAGCATATACCGTATAAACTCCCTTAACAGACACAACTGGCGCATTTCCTGGTATAAAAGGTCCATCGGCTATACCATCAGGTGAAGGCCCGTACCATTTTATAGTTGCATTTGCAGGAGTTGGTGTTGCTGTTAAAGTAGCCGTTGTATTATTACAGGTTAATGGGTTACTAACATTACCTACTACGGCTACATCCGTAATATTTCCGAATAAATAAGGCCCTGAAAAATCTTTTAACTCTGCAGTAAATGAAGATGAAGATCTTGTTTTTACGATCAGAGAACCTAATAAATTTGAACAAGGACTTTGGTTAACATTTCGGCTATCCAGTCCTAACGCTGTCAAATTAAGTCCAAACTCTGTAAACTGCAAAGCTTTATAATTATCCTGAAAAGAGGCTTGCGAACCTTCTAAAGTTCCCCAAGGTGGTCCTAATGTAGCAGCCGATACATTAACAACTGCAAAAACATTTGTAAGTATACCTCCTCCTTTTGCTTTTATTTCAGCATATCCGTAAGGAGGTGCACCATTACCTTGGTCAAAAACACCAGTAAGATCAAATGGTCTGTTAGGTCTTGAGTTAAAATTAGCGATATCAGCACTAGACATCCAAACCCTTACGCTACCAAGTGGTTTTGTTCCACCATTTTCAAAATCGATGGCAACAAGCACGTCACCAGGGACAAGTATTTTTCCGGTGGCATCAAAAGTCCAGGCTGTGTGTCCTGCTTGACTACCAGTACCCACTAGTGCGCTACCGTTAAAACTTACTTCTGTTCTAAAAAATTCAAAATCAAAATGTGAATTCCCATCTGAAGAAATTTTAGACGCTCCTCCATATCCCCATAAAACTCCATTAGGATTAATTGCTAATGCGGCTGGAGATAAGTCTCTTCTTAAATAGCCGTAAACATCTACAATATCATCTTTTTGAGGGATACTACCAGCACCTAAAGCCCAAGTTGTCGGGTTATCACCATTCTTGTTAGAATTTCCAGAAAAAGTATTAGAATCGTTGTTACTTTGCGTTGAATTTCCATCACGCCCATAAACAGCATCAATCCACAAAAAATTACCAACCATGGTATTTTTGGGTTTCGACATTCTTTTTTCGAATGTAAAATTATTATTAGCTTGGATTGATGTTTTTAGTCCCGCCGCATTAGTCTGATCAATAACATTTTGACCGGTTCCATTAGCAAAAGCAGAGCTAAAAAACCAGTCATCATAAATACCAGAAACCGTTGGGGGAACTAAAAATTGTTCTTTGTTTGCATAAACATCTGCATCAATACCAAAATTAGCTTGTACAGCTGCTCCAGATATGGCTTGTGAATGCAAATAAGGTTGGAAAGCAAATAGCATAAAAAGCACCATCAAAAAAAACTGATGCTTTTTGTGCACAATAATTTTCACCAAACTAAAATTTGGGAAAACCAAATTAATAAAGGAACAACGAAAGATTTTACATAATTCATGTATAATCTTCATGTGATAAAGAATAGTTTTTTTCATAATAATAGTATTTAGAATACCATTACATTAGCAAAAAACCAGATAGTTTGCAGATTTGGCAATTACATGTAAATAATAAACCATCTTCAAAAGTTATGAAGCACAAAATCTAAAAAACTCTTATAAAAAAGACTTGACCCTCAGAAATGAATCTGACATTATCGATCAGGGGGGAAAAACATTTGTTAAAATTAGTTAATAACACAACTGCTATCCATTAAAAAGACGTAAAATCGATATCATTCAAAAATAATCGATGAACGGAATGTAAGAAGAAAGAAAAGTAGTACGCAATGATTTTTACAAATAAAAAAAGACCTTTTATTTTTTAAAACAAAAGGTCTTTCTTATCAATTTCTTAAAAAACATAACTCCAAAATAAAACAATATAATATTTACTGTTTAAAAAATATTAATTCCGCAATTACTTCGTTTTGGTTTTAAGCAATATTTTATTAAAAAATAATGCGTGATACGGAAGTGAGTTTTCCCAATAATCCCATGTATGAGCTCCAGGACGTTCTGTATAATCATGATCAACTTTATTGTAAACCAATCTTCTGTGCAATTCTCTATTTGGTTCAATCAAAAAATCGTCTACACCACAATCTATTATTAGTGGCAATTTGTTCGCTTTTATTTTATCAGCCATTCTTAAAACAGAATTTTGCTCATACAATTCAGTACTACCACTTTTATCACCAAAAACAGGTTGCATTAATTTTACGATTTGAGCCGAAGAATCTCTATTGAGCATCGTACTCATATCTACAGCACCACTCATACTTCCGGCAGCACAAAATAAATCGGGATGTCTAGCCGACAAATACAAAGCGCCGTGGCCACCCATAGAAAGTCCCGTGATTACTCTTCCATTTTTATTGGCAATTGTTCGGTATGTCTTGTCGACTTTTTGAATTACTTCCTGCGTAATAAAAGTCTCAAACTGACTTTCTTTATTTACAGGGCTATCAATATAAAAACTAAACGTCTCTCCTTCTGGCATTACAATAATCATATTATATTGGTCTGCTAGATTGTGAACCAGTTTTTTGTTTGGAGTATTTTTAAGCCAATCGCTAAAATGTCCGTATGCACCATGCAGCAGATACATTACAGGAAAAGTTGATTTGCTTTTCGCATAAGAATTTGGTAAAACTACCGCAGCTTTATAAGTTTTTCCCATTGCGGTACTGGCAACTTGAAGTGTGTCTACTTTTGCAGCGTATGTCATGGTGGTAAGACAAAGCAAAAATGCAGACAATAGCATTTTAAATTTCTTCATTTTGATATTTTTTTTCTGATTAGGGTTTGTAAATATAACTTTTTTCAGAATAAAATATATGAAAAATCCCACCTGCTTTGTAGTAAAAAAAAAGATAGCCACGAATTCACGAATTTTATTAAATAACCTTAATACAAAATGAATTTCACTAATTACTTTATAACAATTTGCGTAAATCATGGAATAAAAAAAGCCACGAATTCACGAATTAATAATAAATAAAATTCGTGAATTCGTGGCTAAAAAAATTCAAGCTAAAACTAGCTAATTATAATCTTATGCTCGTGACGGTATTGCGAAGCGCTTTTACCCGTATATTGCTTAAATGATTTACTAAAGTGGCTGAAGTTATTAAAACCGCTCTCGTAGCAAACCTCATTAATACTGATTGGCTGTTCTGCCAAAAGTTTTGAAGCATGCACTAAACGATATTCATTTACAAACTCCGTAAATGTTTTGTTTGAAATCTTCTTAAAATAACGGCAAAAAGATGGCGTAGTCATGCTTACCAAACTAGAAACCTCATCTATAGAAATAGATTCCTGAAAATGATCTTTCACAAAATTGAAAACCACATTCATACGATCATTGTCTTGAGTCTGCAATTCCATCGAAAATCCGTCTGCATTTAAAATGGTATATTCCTCAGCAGATTCCAGTTCGTCTAAAACACTCAGCAGCGTCATTAGCCTCTGAAATGGCGGTTCGTTTTCCATCATTTCAATTTTCTTTCCGATACGCTTTTTCGTTTCACCTCCAAAAGCAATTCCTCCTTTAGCTTGTTTCAAAATATTTTGCACCTTTTTCATTTCGGGAGCTACAAAAAAATCGCTTCCTAAAAATTCAGGTTTTATATGAATAACAGTTTCATTTGTATTTCCTGTTTGTTCATTTGTGAAACCGCAATGCGGCAAATTAGCTCCTATTAAAAGTAAACTACCATTGGTATAATAAGAAACATGGCTTCCTATTTGTCTTTTTCCAGCCCCGCCATTTATATAAACCAACTCAATTTCTGGATGATAATGCCATAAATGAGCTTTGCTATTGGTCTTTTCGGCGTGTTTAGTGTAGGTAAAAGAACTTCCGTATGAGTTAGTTATCACTTCTAGAGCTGGGGCAATAGTCTTCATGATAATTTCTTTAAAAAATAATAGCAAATTTAACAAAATCACCTAAAATAATTTAAATTTTAACCTATAACGGTTTCGTAAATGCGAATTTTACATTAAAATAACGTTCTTAACGCTGAAAAATTTATATCAAAATCCGCTTTTTTTTAGGGTCTTATTTTTTTTCCTCACTTTTTTTCTATTTATCTTATTTAAAACCTGATTTTATATAAATATGCTAAAAATTGTAAGAAAAATAGATTTTTTAAGAAGTGATGCATTTTTTTAAAACTTTGAATAAAAACAATCAAATTAACAAAAACACAACATTAAAGTCAAATTTTAACATATAACGGTTTCGTAAATGAGAATATAGCATATAAATTGGAAAATATAGATGTTAAAATACCACACATGCTGCTATAACTTTGCATCAGAGAAAAGAACAAAAAAAATTTAATACTATAGAATATGAAAAAGATTATGAAATTAAGTTTAGTATGTGCAGTACTTCTAACAGGAATGAGTACTTATGCAATTGATGGCAATGAAACGTTAAATCTTCACGTGTTAAAAGGAAATGGCAAGGTAATTGCTTTTGGAATTAATCAATTGCAAAAAGCAGTTATTAGTATATATGATACAAATAATAATTTAATCTATACTGAAAACGCTTCTGGTAAAGACGGAATCTTAAGAACTTTCAGTTTAGAAGAATTTCCACAAGGAAAATATATTTTAGAAGTTGCTGATAGCTTCAAAAAAGTAAAATACGATATCACTGTTAATGCTAATAGTTCTGTTTTGTCTTCAAAAGGAACTGTTTCTCTTAACTAAGAAAATATTAAGGTTAAGTGCAATTCTTCACGGCACTTAAAACTTTATACTCTAATACAGTATAAAAAGTGAGGTTAGATAGTTAGTAAGTTAAAAACTTTCAAAAGTTTTAAAAACAGCTCTTTGTGGTTACTGAGCTGTTTTTTTTGCTTTATACTTTCGGTTGCGAAGATTTTACCGCAAAGCACGCAAAGATTCTCGCAAAGTTAGCAAAGTTTTTTTTAGCAAAGCTTTGCGAACCTTTTTTATTCTATAAAATTTACTCAAAACAATTTTTGTGAACTTTGCGTGACCTCTGCGCCCTTTGCGTTACAATACACAATCCAAATAAAAACTTAGAATCTTAGTATCTCAGAACCTTAGCATCTTTCAAAACTTCCTACATTTTTTAAAGAAATCGTTATGCCATTGTAAATTAAAAATCATTAAAAACGTTGAAAAATAATAGGCGTTTTGGCAAAAACGATAAAAATAATTCAAATTTTAACATATAACGGTTTCGTAAATGAGAATATAGCATCGAAATCAGCAAATATAGTATTGATTTTTTACTTACAACTAAAGTAATTTAGCATCAGAGAATTAGAACTATTAATTTAAAAACTAAATACCATGAAAAAGATTATTAGATTGAGTTTAGTAGCAGCGTTGCTTTTTACAGGAATTAGCACATATGCAATTGATGGAACAGCAGATTTTAATCTGCATGTTATTAAAGCTAATGGTAAAATGATCACATTTGGTCTTAACCAAACACAAAAAGCCAACTTAGCTATTTATGACAAAGACGGATCTCTAATTTATTCTGAAACCGCTTCAGGTAAAGATGGAATTTTAAGAACTTTTAGTCTAGAAGAGTTTCCAGAAGGAACTTATTTCTTAGAAGTAGAAAACGATACAAAAAAAGCAAAATACGAAATCACAATAACTGACGATTCAACCGTTTTATCTAAAAACGCTGTTTCTTCAGTTTACAAAGCAGATTTTGCTAAAAATACAAGTGTGGCAACACGCTAAAAAAGTTTATGCTTTCATAAAGTATAAAAGTGAGGTTAGATAGTTAGTAAGTTTAAAAACTTTCAAAAGTTTTAGAAACAGCTCTTTGTGGTTATTGAGCTGTTTTTTTTTGCTTTTTACTTAAGGTTCTGAGACGCTAAGATGCTAAGGTTGTAAGTTTTTGAAAGATTTTGAGATTCTAAGCTTTTTTTGTCTGCAGTAGATTTATGACCAATATTTAAACATTAAGGATAAACTCAGAACCTTAGTATCATAGCACCTTTTTTGTAAATAAATCCTTAACACAACGTAAATTAAAAACCAAGCAAAACATTGAAAAATAATAAGCGAATTAACAAAAACATTAAAAATAATTCACGTTTTAACCTATAACGGTTTCGTAAATGAGAATATAGCATAGAAATAGGAAAATACAGTTGCGCTTTTTCACGTAATACATAAGTAATTTAGCATCAGAGAATTAGAACTAATAATTTAAAACCTAAGTACCATGAAAAAGATTGCAAAATTGAGTTTAGTAGCAGCGTTGCTTTTCACAGGAATAAGCACTTACGCAATTGATGGAAATGGAGAATTTAATCTTCATGTATTAAAAGCTAATGGAAAACTGATCACTTTCGCACTTAACAAAGTACAGAAAGCCAATTTAGCTATTTATGACAAGGACGGAACTTTAATTTATTCTGAAAGCGCATCTGGAAAAGATGGAATTTTAAGAACTTTCAGTCTAGAAGAATTTCCTGAAGGGACTTATTTCTTAGAAGTAGAAGACAACATGAAAAAAGCAAAATATGAAATTACAATAGATGATAATGCATCTTTATCAAGAAATGCAGTTTCATTGGTTTATAAAGCTGGTTTTGCTAAAAATTCAAGTGTTGCTGCGCGCTAAGAATTTATACACCCAAAAAAGGTATAAATCGAGGTTAGAAAATTTAAAAATTACGTTTTAAGAAACAGCTCTTTGTGGTTATAGAGCTGTTTTTTTGTTTTATGCTAAGAGTAAAATTATAGGCAAAAATCATTTTCTGAAAATTATTCTTATTAATTACATCTATTTGATTTTTAAGTGTTAAAAAATGTTTTCTAAAAATAAATCCAAAAGACCAGTAATTACGTACATAGTTCAAACAAAATGCTGAAATAATTACAATTCAACAACTTAAGCGTTTAAAAATGCTTGTTTATTGCTAAAAATTAAATTTGTATTTGTAGTTTTACGCGTTCCACATTTAGTAATTAACAATTTAAAAAAAACATGACAAAATTTACCAAAGCTGGTTTAGTTGCTGCCTTTTTTTTAGCGACTGTGTTTACCTACGCCATTGATGGAAAAGGTGATTACATTTTAAATATCAAAACAGGAAACGGAAAAGTAGTTAGCTTTACTTTAGACACTGTACAAAATGCATCTTTCTCTATCTACGACGAGAATCACAACTTACTTTATGCGGGAGAATCTGCAGCAGACAAATTAGAAGTTTCAAAAACAATTAGTTTAGAAAGTTTTCCTGCTGGAACTTATGTTCTTGAAGTGAAAGCAAACGACAAAGTTGCAAAACACGAAATTAAAGTCGCTGCGAAAAAAGTTAAGACTGTAAAGTTAGACCAATCTGTAAACCAGAGTCCATCTTTCCGTCGTTAATTTTTTGCCCTGAAAATTAGAAAAGCAGCTCGTACCAGGAGCTGCTTTTTTTGTTTTCAAATTTTTTCTTTTCTAACGTTTGAGCCTATTTTTACCAATTTCCAAAAACACGCAGCCACTGATGAAAAAATTATTTTCTCCGATTCTCTATATACAGAAGAATGCATAAAAGCATAAATATAATCTAAGAAATCTATCAGCTTGAAACTCTGTCGATACTCCGGACGCACCTCTTCACTGTTGGCAAAACAGACATTTCCAGATTCTTCCTCTTCTAAAAAGAGTAACCCTACATGATCTGCAAAGATTTTTATAGCACCATTATTTACAATTATTATTTCCGAAGCTGATTTTTGAAATAAAACATCGAAAGAAAAAGATGACTCAGTATCGATTTCTTTTATTTGTTGAATACAAAATTCCAAATCTGCATCATTTGCAAGCGTAATTTTGTTTCTCTCATTGTGCAAAGCCTCTATTCTATTCAGATATTCCTGTATTGTCATTTTGGTACTCTTTACTTATATAAAAGTTATTATATAAAATGAAGCTGCAAATCATTTCCTGCCAATATCTGCAAAGCATTTAAAATCAATTGCTTTTAAAAATGCAATATAACAGGTTTTATTTACAAAACATCGTCTAAACTTACTTCATATTATTGATTTACATATATTTGTACACTAAAATTGCATTAAGCATACAATAAAAATAAATAAGTGAAGTTTATAATTGTTTTTATAACTGTTTCTTGCAGTGAAAAGATTTTCAAAAACAATTAATGAATACGATTAAATACCACAACCAAAACTAAAAACCTATGCAGAGAAAACTAGCTATTTTAGTACTGTTAATCGTATTTTCATTTCGTGCAGCTGCGCAAAATGAAACCTATTACAGAACCGATAAAGTCGGCGAAAAATACGCCTATGTCGATGTTATAAAAACCTACGAAAGGGTTGCAGCAAAAGGCTACAAATCTGTAGACTTATTTCAAAAACTAGGAAATTCATCGTATACAAACTGCGAACTCGAAAAGGCGGCCGAATGGTACAGCAAACTTTTTTCTCTTACCACAGATTTAGAACCTGTATATTATTACCGCTACGCAGAATCGTTGCGTTTTATTTGTGAAAATGCAAAAGCCGATGCTTTATTAGAAAAACTAAAGCGTAAACCGAAAACAACGATAAAAAAGAAAGTTTAATAAGAACTTGAATTGATAAAAAAACCTCTCAGGAATGGGAGGTTTTTCTATTTAAAACGCGATCTTGTCATTTCAACTGAAAGGAGAAACCCAGAGCAAAGCAAATTTATTTTCAATATATTTGAGATATGAATGACAACACAAAAGATATATCGATCAGGCGAGCTGTAAATACAGATTTACCTAAACTTGCCGAATTTCTGCAACATTTAGTGCATGCAGAAAGACCTTTCGACGTAACATTAAAAGAAGGAGAGATTTTTTATTATAGTATAGAGGATTTTATTTCTGACCCCAAATCAGAACTTTTGGTTATAGACTTTAACAACCAAATTATTGGCTGTGGATATGCTCAAATTCGACAAGCTAAACCTTATCAAAAACATGAATTTTTCGGGTATCTTGGTTTTATGTTTGTAGATCCAGAATTTAGAGGACGTGGTCTTAATAATATATTAATTGACCATCTTAAAAAATGGGTTTTATCTCAAGGAATAACCGAGGTAAGATTAGACGTGTATCATGACAACGAAGCTGCTATCAATGCTTATAAAAAGGCAGGATTTGAACCAATATTGACAACCATGCGTTGCGATATCAGTGAGATGAACGACACTATTTAACCGCAACATTGAACACAATACTTGTCATTTCTCCTTTCGGTCGAAATGACAAACTCCAGCGGACAAACTATGTGTTCACAATGCAATCCAATATCTATTTTTTATAAATCCTGCTTAGAAAATCCAGCATTTAATATTTCTGTAGTATCTACAACTTCTTCATCAAATATTGGATGAATTGCTTCCGGATATTCATCTAGATATTTCATTTTATAAAATTTGCCTATGTTTTGCTTAAATTCAAGTGAAACATTTTCAGTTGAATAATTTGTCATTCTTTTAGAGTTAACATAATAAATGAAATAATTTTCTTGTGATTTCGGATAACTTTTATGCAAAACATATTTACCTATAATTGTCTGCCCATAATTATCTATTTTATATCCAACATAATAAGATTTCGCAATCATCACTGAAAGACAAATAAAGAACGAAATAACGATAACTTTAGATGTTTTATTTATCATATTATTCTTTTTGCTGATTTTAGCGCAAGCTTTTCTAAATTAAAAGTAAATTCATTCTTTTCCAGAAGGCGGTATAAAATAAGTATCTGTTTTAATGCCTTTATTTTCTAGTACTACTTTCATTTAAATTAGTTAATTCAATTTCTTAACTATTCAATAATTTACTCTTTTTAAATGCAATACCTTTTCTAATTAAATAAGCATGATAAGAACTCGGAATATCGTGCTGCCACTTTGGCAATATTAGAATGATCAGTATCACATCCAAATGAGATATTAATCCCATAATTATTGCTAAAGCAAACGGAAATCCCGTATGTCCAAACCCTAAAATAGAAGTAAAAGCAGCAAGTAGCGTTAAACCCCAAAGCTTGGAAAGAAAAGCATGCGTACAGGTTTCTTTTCCAAATTTAACGAAACTGGTTATGTAGCATAAAATTTCCATTCCGAAAAGCAAACCTATATAATAGATATTTGCATTGATAAGTTGAGGAAATATAAACCACGAACTAACTCCTATTGAAACCCAAAACAGCATATCAACCTGGCTATCCAATCGTCGTAATTTTTCTGTTGAAATATTTTGTTTTCGGGCAATTATTCCATCAAAAATATCACTAAACAAACCGATATACATAAGAATCAAAATTGCTAAAGCACCATTCTCGCCAAATTTCCAGCCAAGAAATAAAATTACCGGCGCCATTAAAAGTCTTAAAATAATAAGTAACTGCGGAATATTCATCTTTTTTTATATAAATAAATTCGTTCAAATATATTACTTTTTAAATAGGTCTGTAAAATAAAAACCTCTCAGAAATGAGAGGTTTTTTACTTATTCCAATTTCACTTAATCAGCAATTTTATAATCGGTAAACTTATAAGTATTGTCCTTTTTTCCCATTAATTCAACAGATTGAAAATTAACTCCTTCTTCTGTAACCTGATAATCGTAAACATCAATTACGCCATCGTAGTTATGTAATTCATAATACTTTCCGTTTTCAACCCACCATTTGCCATTTTCAGTTGTTTGATCAACTTTACCGCTTGGATAAATTATAACAAACAATAAAGTACTTGTTCCATTTTCAAAACGGCATGAAACCCAATATTTACTTACTCCATCTTGCTGCTGTCCTGTTTCAGATCCTCTCCAGCAACCAAAAAGTTTTGAGTCGTATGTTTTGTTTTCTGTTTTATTAGTTGCTTTTATGTCTTGCTTAACCTTGGTCTGGCAAAAACTCAAGCTTGTAATAAATAGCAATCCTAAAATAAAAATGCTTTTTTTCATTTAAAATTAATTTTTGAGGTTATATAGTTTTTGTTTTTTTATAATCGATTTGCCTTTCCGAGATCTTTTCATCTCTATTTTTCTGATTGCTAATATATACAAACAAATTTCTTCTAAATTGAGGAAAGCCGTAAAACGATGTTTTTTTGCAAAATAAAAAACCTCCCATTTCTGAGAGGTTTTCTTTTATATAAAATTTACTATTTCTGATTTAGCAATTTTTCTAAATACTCAATTTTATCTTTTTCTGCCTGAAGCAAACGCTCGTAAAGCTTTTTATTTTCTTCTACCGTTTCCATTAATTTATCTAATGGATTGAAAGTGCATTTATTATTATGAATACTTCCAAAACTACTATCTGATACTGATTCATTAAAAGTATTGAAATAATTAATCACACCTTCTTCTGAAAAGTTTTTAATTGCTTCTGCTGTTACACCCAATGCTTTTGCAATTGCGATAAGTTTATCTTCATCAATCGTCTCACTATTTTCTAAAATAGAAATCGCTTGCTGATTTGTTCCTAAAGCCTGCGCCAAAGCTTCCTGCTTCATATCACGAAGTTCACGAATACGGCTTATTTTTCGCCCTATATGATTTGGTTTTGTTAGTGTGCTCATAATTCAAAGATAATAATTTAGTGTAAGAATCTGCGAGATGTAAAAAACATATTTAATCGTGTACCAAACACAAAAAATTGATAGGACACATAAAAATCTATTTCTTCCTTCGCCGAATCAAACAAAAGTACAATTTTTCTTATAATAATTTTATAAAAGTCAAATTGTAAATCATTTAAAAATATACGCCTTATGGAAACAAACGAAACAGAAAAGTTACAAAAACTTCAAAAATTAACCGCTCAGTATTTTACAACGCTAAAACCAGCCGATGAAGCCAATTCTTTTACCGCACAATTTAAAGTGGTCAATTATTTAGAACTCGGCTGCCTCATTACCGATTTGCTTAAATTATGCATTCTGGCACTAGACAATGACATGCATAATTTTTCTAAAAAAGATAATAGTTCTGCTATTAATGTGAGTCTGATTTTGGAAACGATTCTGCATTTGTTTCCTATGGATGAAATGGAGTTTTTGGGGTTTGTTGGGGAGGTTGTTGAATAGTTATATTTCAACCCAATTAGCACACAATCTTGTCATTTCGACGTAAGGAGAAATCTTCGCAAGTAACTCTGCAACGAGAATCCAATCTTTATAGAGTTTCTTGCGAAGATTTACATTCGCTGGCGCGAGCGTCTCGCTCGTGCTTTATTTTGTGTTCACGAGCGGGACGCTCGCGCTAGCAGGGGGCTATTTAATATTTATATTTTCATTTTTACATTTTCCTACTAAGTAATTTATCATTGAACTCGACAATAGCAATATAAATTTAGCATCTTCAAAATCAGGTTTATTATGTTCATCAACAATTGCATGACGGATGCCACTTTGCTTATTATTGGTAAATGCATAAATTTTTTCATAACCTATTTTTAGTTGTTCATCAATTTTAATTCCTTTTGAACCTAATGTATTTAATGCTTTTCCAAGCGTACTTTCGTTTGTTATAATTCTAAGAGCCGTTTCTAGAGCGGAAATAGATTCTTTTATTGAATTTCGGTAATCAGGATTAGCTCTGTCTGACAATTTATCAAGAGCATTCTCCAAATGAATATTTACGCCATTTAGCGAGGTAAATGAATTATTTTGAACAAGCGCTTCTTCAATTTCATCTATCTCTATACTATTAGATATTGGGCATATCATTTTATCTATAAAACGATATGCCGAAAATTCAGTTTCAAGAATATGATTTATATTTTCAACAAATACTTCAGTGTAGTTATTGTAGATAAAAAAATTTAATTGAGCTACAAACTCAAGAAAGTCATATACTTCATACCATTCCGCTCTAAAAAAATAATCTCTAATTTTTTGTTCAGTATCATAATTGTTAGTAGATAAATTATCCACTGGAAGTTTAAAATAGCTTAGCCACATTACTTCTCCAAACTCATGAAATTGTGTATGACCTCCGCTTACTCTTTTTTCCATCTTATCTAAGATGAATAACTTTAAAATATTCCAAAGTCCATTTCTTAATTCAGTGTCAATACTTTCTAACTGCAAATTTTTTATTAATGGTTTCTTTCCTATTCTTTGTGAGAATGACATAATATTTTTATTTACGAATAATATTTTTAATGATTTTAGAAGCTTTTTCAATTGAATTTTGCTCAAACTTGAATTTTTCTAGTTCGATAGTAGATTGTCCTTTTTCAATTACAAAGTTTCGTTCTGTTTTTGAAAATTCTGCTATAACTGAAGTTACATCTTCTTTTACCCCAAAATTAATGGACGAAATCAAACTCGTACTTTTTAAATCGATGTTTGTTAACTCATTTTGATAATACTTTATATCATTAAGATTTAGCTTATACAATCTTAAGAAGAAAAAAGCAAAAACTTCAATAAAAATTATAAATGAAATTCGTGGAATATAATGCAATAAAATTTCCTCAGTAGTCTTAATATTATCGTGTTTTTCGAAAACTATAAAACCTAAACAAAATAAAGCAACAATAGTCATACCTGAGCCAACAATTAAATTTATATTTGATTTTCTGTCAAGTTTTTCAATCTCACGTATCAATCTATCTTTTATAGAACGAGTAGAATAAATTATATCTTTAAATTGAGCTTTTTTTTCGAATGATACTTCTTTGCTTATATTTAAGTTTAATTCATCATAAAAATCTTTATTGATGTTTTTGCTTATAGATTCTTTTAATTCTTTAAAAATCTCATCTCTATCTTCTAAATCGAACTCTATTGTAGGCTTTTCATTAATTCTATTAAGAAGTGTCTCAAAATTTTCTCTTTGCTCACGTCTTTCCGATTTGAGCACCACATTAAATTGTTCAATTATCCTAGATAAATCGCTTTCATTATATCCATGCTCATTATGCACTTGAATATTATCATTAATTTCATTTTTTTTATTATTCCCTTCCAAATAAGAAAAAGTAAAAACAGCAATAGCCACTATGAAAGATAAACCAGCTATAATTTTTATTAAAAGATCAGCAGTAAGTGTAAGCTCTTTAAAATCAAAAACATCTGCAAAAATAATTATCGCTAATAAATAACTAATTAACAATAAAAAAGTCGAAACCCTAGATATCTTACTAGTTTTAAAAAATCTGTACAAAAAACTTTTCTTATTATCACTTTCCATAAAATATTTCTATATTAATTCTAACTTTTACATTCTGAAATCATAAGACTCTCTTTTCAAAATATAGGTTCTATCCATAGGCTAATATATACTATTTTTCAGATAAAGTTTTTGTTTACTTATTCATTTTTAAAAGTATGAAAAATGAGCACTACCAATCTTACTTTTTTGGATACTTACACATTGAAATAGCAAACTCATCTCTAATTCATCTCTAAATTTTATCACTATCATTAATTACCTGACCTACAAAATATTAACCTTACAAATCAATTCATTACTTAGATGATATTAAATAAAAATACACTTTTAGTCAACAATTAGTTAACCAAAAGTGTACTTCAATAACTCTTATGTATTCTAAGCCACTACTAGAATACTAAAAAGCATAAGAAAAATTAAGTTTTACCAAAATTTAGGTTAATTAGCTATCCTTACATATTCCTTCTATACTGCCCACCAACCTCAAACAACGCCGAAGTAATCTGACCTAAAGAACAAACCTTTGTCGCTTCCATTAAATGGTCGAATAAGTTTTCATTTTTAATAGCCGCTTGTTGTAAAGTATTTAAATGTTCGTTTACTTTTGCTTCGTGGAAATTATGCAAATTATCCAACATCGTAATTTGATATTGTTTTTCTTCTTCGGTTGCACGAATAACTTCTGCCGGAATTACCGTTGGCGAACCTTTTGAACTCAAGAACGTGTTTACACCCACAATTGGGAAATCTCCGTTGTGTTTCAAGGTTTCGTAATACAAACTTTCTTCTTGAATTTTAGATCTTTGGTACATCGTTTCCATTGCGCCTAGAACTCCGCCTCTTTCAGTAATTCTGTCGAATTCCTGAAGAACTGCAGCTTCAACTAAATCGGTTAATTCTTCGATGATGAACGAACCTTGAATTGGGTTCTCGTTCTTCGCTAAACCTAATTCTTTATTAATAATCAGCTGAATCGCCATGGCACGACGTACAGATTCTTCTGTTGGTGTTGTAATCGCTTCATCGTAAGCATTTGTGTGAAGCGAATTACAGTTATCATAAATCGCATATAAAGCTTGTAAAGTCGTTCTAATATCGTTGAAATCAATTTCCTGCGCGTGTAACGAACGCCCAGAAGTCTGAATATGATATTTCAGCATTTGTGCTCTTTCGTTGGCTCCGTATTTGTTTTTCATGGCTTTTGCCCAAATTTTACGCGCCACACGTCCAATTACTGAATATTCTGGATCTACTCCGTTAGAGAAGAAGAACGATAAATTTGGTCCAAAATCGTTGATGTTCATGCCGCGGCTCAAATAATATTCCACGTAAGTGAAACCATTTGAAAGCGTAAAGGCCAATTGCGTAATTGGGTTCGCTCCCGCCTCGGCAATATGATATCCAGAAATCGAAACCGAATAGAAATTACGAACGTTTTTAGTGATAAAATATTCCTGAACGTCGCCCATTAAGCGCAGTGCAAATTCGGTTGAGAAAATACAAGTATTCTGCGCCTGATCTTCTTTTAAAATATCGGCCTGAACCGTTCCGCGAACTTGAGCTAACGTTTTTACTTTTATTTCGTTATAAATTTCCAAAGGTAAAACCTGATCTCCCGTAACACCCAAAAGCATTAATCCCAAACCGTTGTTTCCGGCAGGAAGTTCGCCTTGGTATTTCGGTCTTTCGATTCCTTTGTCTTTATATAATTTGTTGATTTTTGCCTCAACTTCTTTTTCTAAATCATTTGCTTTAATGTAAATCTCACATTGCTGATCGATTGCGGCATTCATAAAGAAACCTAACAGCATTGGCGCAGGCCCGTTAATGGTCATACTTACCGAAGTCAAAGCATGAACCAAATCGAAACCAGAATATAGTTTTTTAGCATCGTCTAAACAGCAGATTGAAACTCCTGCATTTCCAATTTTCCCGTAAATATCCGGACGCAAATCTGGATCATTTCCGTATAAAGTTACACTGTCAAAAGCTGTCGAAAGACGTTTTGCAGGCATTCCCGCACTTACATAATGAAAACGTTTGTTAGTTCTTTCTGGTCCGCCCTCGCCCGCAAACATTCTTGACGGATCTTCGCCCTCACGCTTAAACGGATATAATCCCGAAGCAAAAGGAAATTCTCCCGGAACATTTTCTTGTAAATTCCAACGCAAAATATCGCCCCAACCTTCATATTTAGGTAAAGCAATTTTCGGAATCTGTAAATGCGATAAACTTTCAGAATGCGTTGCAATCTTGATTTCTTTATCACGAACTTTAAACGAGTAAACCGGATTTTTGTATTTCGCTACTTTTTCATCCCAATTCAGAATAATTTCCCAATTGTACGGATCTAAGTCCATTTTTACTTTATCAAACTGATTTAGTAAAAGATTTAAAAAGATTCTGTTTTCGTCGTGTTCTGCAATTCCGCTTGGTAAAACAGTCGAATCGTCAATTCCTGCTTTTGTAATCTGAGGAACTTTTCCAGAAACCGATTCTATAGTTTTGAAAATTCCGTATAATTTTTGAGCAACTTTTTGCTGCGAAATGGCTGTTTCATCATAACTTCTGTTATTCTCTGCAATTTCAGATAAATAACGCGTTCTTCCTGGCGGAATCACGAAGATTTTTTCGCTCATTTCTTTTGTGATGGTAAAAGTCGATTTCAAATCAGAAGCCGTTTTTTCTACCACTTTATCCATAATCGCTTTGTAAAGCGTGTTCATTCCAGGATCGTTAAATTGAGAAGCGATCGTTCCGAAAACTGGCATTTCGTCTGGGCTTTTGTCCCAAAGATTATGGTTTCTTTGATATTGTTTTTTTACATCGCGCAAAGCGTCAAGCGCACCACGTTTATCAAATTTATTTAAAGCCACTAAATCGGCAAAATCAAGCATATCGATTTTCTCCAATTGTGTTGCTGCTCCAAACTCTGGTGTCATTACATATAAAGAAACGTCTGAATGATCCATAATCTCGGTATCAGACTGACCAATTCCTGAAGTTTCCAGAATAATCAAATCGTATTTCGCCGCTTTTAGAACCTGAATCGCTTCAGCTACATATTTAGACAAAGCCAAATTTGACTGACGTGTCGCCAGCGAACGCATATAAACACGAGGATTATTAATAGCATTCATTCGGATTCTGTCTCCTAAAAGCGCTCCTCCCGTTTTTCTCTTAGAAGGATCGACAGAAATTAATCCGATTGTTTTTTCTGGGAAATCAATTAAAAAACGACGAACTAATTCGTCAACCAAAGAAGATTTTCCGGCTCCTCCCGTTCCTGTGATTCCTAAAACTGGAATTTTAGAACTTGCATTGCTTTCGTGAATTTTATCAAAAACTGGTTTTGCAATTTCTGGGAAGTTTTCTGCTGCCGAAATCAAACGCGCAATTGCCGTTGGAACTTTATTTTCGATATGATCTACTTCTCCGTTTAATTTATCTCCAATAGGAAAATCAGCTCGTTGAACCAAATCATTAATCATTCCCTGAAGTCCTAAAGAACGTCCATCGTCTGGAGAATAAATTCTTGTGATACCATATTCATGTAATTCTGAAATTTCACTAGGAAGGATTACTCCGCCTCCGCCGCCAAAAATCTTAATATGCCCTGCTCCTTTTTCGCGAAGCAAATCATACATATATTTAAAGTATTCGTTGTGTCCGCCTTGATAAGAAGTCATCGCAATTGCATTGGCATCTTCTTGAATAGCGGTATTTACCACTTCTTCTACGCTTCGGTCATGTCCAAGGTGAATTACCTCAACACCTGTAGACTGAATAATGCGTCGCATAATATTTATGGCTGCGTCATGTCCGTCAAAAAGTGAAGCAGCAGTAACAATTCTTACTTTATTTTTAGGAATATATGGTATTTGTTGTTCCATTTTATGAATATGATAATTTTAAGCGACCAATGTACAAATTATTTTAATATTTGATCAGTCAAATAACATTATGTTAATAAATAAGAAAATATTTTTTCTTCAATATAAAGGTAACAATTCTTAACTCATGTTGATATAAGTTAAAGAAAGCTTAAAGACATGGCAATTTCGCAACATTTAAATAAAATCAGAAAACATGTTTCGAGCTCTTCAGTAGTAATTTAGCATTGTAGAAAAACCCCAAATTTTTACCTAAAAACTTACACAGAAAAGTAATAACGTAAAAATTAAAAAAATGAAAACATTATATTCATTCACCGTAATTTTAAGTTTGAGTTTTTTTCTATTTTCTTTTAACAGAATTGAAAACAACAATTTTAAATATAAAAAAGCTTCAAATCATTCAACCGTTTACCGCAGTCAAAATGATGTAAACGAAATTTCGAACGGCTTCTTTAAAAGGTATTCTGATTTAAAAAAATATAAATCGGATATCATGTCGTTGTACAAAACCAGAACACTAGGAACTATTTGGTTTGACGAAGATGAAATCAATGAGTTTGGTTCTGTTTTGTATGAAAAAGCAAAAAAAACAAACGATTTAATTATTCCTTATCAAAAAGAAATAGATCAATTGTTTAGTGCTTCATCAGATAAAAGCACACTTTCTCAAACCGATGCAGATATGCTTTTGAGTTCATTATATATAGTGTACACTAAAAAAAGCAATGCCGACAAGAAAAAATTGGCTTATAATGATATGCTAAAAGATTTCTTAAACTACAGCACACTGGAAGAGCAAGAAACGACAGCAATTGCAACAAATGAAAAAGTTGAATTTGACCAATATTACAAACTGCAAGATGCACTTAAAAAATACAAAAGATTAGAAAAATCAAGCAAATACAAACCTATCGTTCCAGAAGAATCTCCATATAAAGAGTTACGTCCAGATGCGGTTTCGAGCACTATTACACAAGTTAGAACTCGTTTGTATTTATTGGGAGATTTAAAAACCGATTCTAAAAGCAATGTTTATGATCGTGAATTGATGGATGCTGTAATGAAATACAAAGTCCGCAACGGATTTAAACCGAATTATATTCTAGCTGAAGAGCACATTAACGAAATGAATATTCCGCTTGAAGATAAGGTTGCCACTTTAAAACTTAACATGGAAAGATGTCGTGAGATTTCGGCCAAAATTGCTGCCAGCGATGAGTATGTTTTGGTTAACGTTCCTTCTTATGAATTGATTTATGTAAAAAACGGAAAAGTAGTTTTGACTTCACCTGTATTTGTCGGGGCACCTTTGACTAAAACTACTATTTTTAATGGAGAAATTGACCGAATTGTTTTTAGCCCCTATTGGACAGTTCCTCAAAGCATAGTGCAAAACGAATTAAGATCTAAAATGGCTGCAGATCCAAATTACCTTGATGAGAAAAATATGGAAATGGTTAACGGTCAAGTAAGACAAAAACCAGGCCCAGACAATTCTTTAGGATTGGTAAAATTTATGTTCCCAAATCCTGATGATATATATATGCACGATACGCCATCTAAAACTTTGTTCGATTTTGAAAGAAGAACTTTCAGCCACGGATGCATTAATGTAAAAATGGCTAAAGAACTTGCTGTTGCCATGCTGAAAGATTATCCAGAATGGACTCAGGCAAAAATCGATAAAGCTATGGACGGTAAAGTAGAGAACAGTTTTAAACTGACAAAAAAAGTACCCATTTTCATTACATATTTTACTTCATTGGTAAATGAAAAAGGAGAAGTTGGTTTCTTTCAAGATGTTTACGAAAAAGATGCCAATCCAAGCGGAGAAACGCTTCCCGGCACTGCAATTGTAAATCAATAATTTACGCCAATAATTTTAAGAGAGGATTTATCAAATTTGTTTTGATAAATCCTCTCTTTTATTAATCAACAAAAAAAGTCGTAAAGTGTTATTTTCAAATCTTTTAAGGGTAATAACATTTTTAGATCTTGCTTTATTTTGCAGTACAATTCAGCCCCATTTTTGTAAATGTTTAAAACTAAACTATTATGAAAACGAATAATACAGAAGGTCTTACAATGTTTGAAATAAACGTTTTAATTCAACAAGGAGGAAAGTTTATAATATTTCCTTTCATTATTTCTAAAATGGTGAAAAAGATTAAGGAATCAAATATTTATTTTATACGCCCAAATGAAGGCACATTTAAATATGCCTTAAAACATTTTCTTTTGAATTTATCGCTAAGCTTGCGCTTTTTCCCTTTTACCCCAATTTATATCGCTATATCATTATTTTATCTAATAAAAGGTGGAAAAGATTATACTGAAACTATATTAAAAGATTTAGACACCAATAAACCTATTTACACGCCGCAACTAAAACTATCATATTGATATAGTTTCAAAATCTTTTCCTAAAAATCATCTTATATTTTTATAAGGTGATTTTTTTTGTCTTATACTGATATTTTAAAAGCTTAATGAGGCTGATATGATTTTGCGTTAAAGGGAGATTTGCAAATCTTTTTTTAATAGAAAATCAACAATGAAAAAATATACTTTAATTCCTAGTCTTATTGTCTTAACTCTCATTATTTCATGCAATAATTCTACATCAAAAAACCTAATAACTTACGATGGTATTAGCAAACCAAAAGCTCCAAAAGCAGTAGGACCTCCACGCATACTATTTGTAGGAAATAATCAAATAGAATATTTTGTGAGCGCTCCCACCTTATTTCAGGAACTGTGTAATGCAAATAAAAAGAATGTAAATGTTCAGCAGCTAATTACAATGGGAGTTCCACTCGATAAAGTTTATTATACTAATAAGACAGAAGCTAATCAAAACTTTTCCAATATAGATAAAGATGGAAATTATTATGATTATGTAATCCTTCAGGAATCTCCACAAATTGCATTAAGAAATATTGAGAAATACAGATCAAACCTAAAACTGTTTGCTGAAAAAATACATAAAAACAGTCCCGATGCTGCAATTTATGTGTATCAAAACATGACTCCACTGCCATATACAGATTCGGATTATAATAATTCTTATAAAGAATTGCGTAAAAATACAGTTTTAGCAACTGCTTTTATAAAGAACGCAGGGGTATTGAAAATTGGTGATGCTGTTAAAGATGCTTATAGCGGTAAAAATGGCTACAACTATTTAAAAAACAGTACTGATAATCTTTGCTATGGACAAAGTACACCTCATTTTTTAAATGATGGAGGATTTTTACAAGCTGTTTTATTATATGCAACAATCTTTGAAACAAAACCAATTATTCCTAAAAAATTAATTTTAAGTACTGGTACTGGTGACAATGACAGCATGAGAAAACAAGAAGTTTCAAAAGCAATAAGTGATCCTATAGCACTAGAAGAAATTGCCTTCAGTAATCGTTAAATTTTAAAACAAAATCATGATAATTAATAACAATTTATACGGCGGTTTTTTGGTCTCAAAAAACGTATTGAAAGGTATTCCAATATTATATACTTATAGAGAAAAAAGCAGTATTAAAGAATTAAATGGATGGAATATTTTATCTGAAATTGATGACGAAAATTACATAAGTAATCCAAATAACTTTTCTATTATTAGTGCTGAATCAATTTATAAAATCACACCAGTTCTAATAGAAATATTTAATGCTGAATATGGAACTGACTTATTCTGGAAATATGAAAACAATGTACATATTGGTTTTTATGATTTGATTAGGGGATGTGATACTGACATCGATCAAATTTTAAAAAAGAATTAAAACATGGAAAGCTCTGTTTAAAAATCACCTTATTGAATTTTATAAGGTGATTTTTTATTTAATATAAAACACTGAAAATCAATAAAATTTATTCTTATTTTAGCTTTATCTTTTTAACCTAAAAATTAATTAATTTATGGAAGATTCTAATCAGTTAATACAAAAACAAAGCTGGCTTAACCGAAACTGGAAATGGCTTATTCCCAGCGGTTGTTTAACGCTTTTGCTATTAGCAGCTTTATTTATTGGAGGAATTTTCTATGAAGTAACTTCGGTTCTTAAAGATTCTGAAGCCTATAAAGAATCTATGATAGCTGTAGAGAATAATAAACTCGTAGTGGAAAAACTCGGTTCTCCTGTCGAAACAGACGGAATGGTTTCTGGAACGGTCACTTCACATAATGATGTACGCACTTGCGATGTACAGGTCCCGCTAAAAGGTCCGAAAGGCAAAGCAACTTTATTTGTTGTTGGTGAAAAAAGAGGAAAATGGAAATACAGTGAAATGTCTGTTTATATTGAGAATACAAAAGAAAAAATAGATTTATTGCAGAAATAAAAAAGCATCTATTTACATTACATATTTTACTTCATTAGTAAATGAAAACGGAGAAAATAGTTTCTTCTTTCAGCATGTCTAGGTAAAAGATGTCAATTTAACTAATACTGAAAAATCTGTTACTATATTAAAAATAGAACTAAAATCGAAAACTCGTTCAGCTGGGTTTTCGATTTTTTTTATTCTCAACAAAAACCTTAATCTATTACTTTTTAGACTTTTAAGTCTAAAAAAACTTTCAAATCCTTCCGAACTTTGCTTCATATTAATACCACTAATTTTAATATCATGAAAACAGAGAATATTGAAGGATTAACCCTTTTTGAAATTAATCTATTGATACAACAAGGCGGAAAATTTGTAATGTTTCCAAATATAATGTCTAAACTTAAAAGCATTTACTTTGTTCGTCCTGAAGAGAAAACATTCAAATATGCCTTAAAACATTTCTTGAAAAATTTATCATATGGATGGCGAAACTTTCCTTTAAGACCATTTTATATTTCAAAATCTTTATTTTATCTGGCAATTGGAGGTAAAGATTGCCCACCTAACATTTTGGGCGACCTAAATCAAATTAACCCAATATACAATCCAAATTTATATTGCCTACAATACGTTTAAAGCCTTTTTTGTCCCAAACAAAAAATTATAATACTTCAAGGCAAAAGAGCAATTAAACACCTACAATTCGAACAAAAAAAATTGCTCTTTGCTCTTGTCATAGCTTAATCTAAATCATCTCATATCTTTTTTATGAAATGATTTTTTGTTTGATGAATATCTTATATAAAACCACAAAAAGTTTCTGTTTGATTACAAGAGTAATATCTTTGTGAACATTCTTCAAATCAAAAAATAACCTTCTTTTATTATGCATGACAATCACGATCAATCTAAACAAAATTGATGTAGAAGAAACTTGAAATGAGTTGCAACTAAAAGACTCAAAAGGCAAAGCAACTTTGTTTGTTGTCGGCGAAAAAAGAGGAAAATGGAAATACAGTGAAATATCTGTTTATAGTGAGAATACAAATGAAAAAATAGATTTATTACAGTAATAAAAATCTATTGTCCAAACAAAAATTATAAAATGAAATCGTTTATCAGTCTATTCTTTGTCCTTTTCCCATGTGTCTCTTCTTTTGCACAATCTTCCGAAAGTTACCAAGTTTACGCCAATCAAATTAAGCAGTTTTCAAAGCCTGCTAAAATATTACGCAATGATATTAATGCGCAGGGAAATGGTTCTATTGAATTTACAAATGCTAAAAACCAGATACTGCGTTTTCGAATGCAGCATAATAAACTTCAATTAGGATCTTGCAGGATTGCTTTCGAAATATATTATTATGAAAATAATTACTTGAGAAGAATTGAATCACTTGACAGCAGCGGAAATTTAATTGGATGCAACTTAAGACTAAACGGAGAAGCTGTTACAGAATATAGTATTGAAAAACCTTCTTTGTATCTTAAAAAAAAGAAATTGATTGATGATGCTGAAGGAAATATTGATATGAAAGATGATTCTGAAGAAAAAATCATTCGCGTTCAATATTTTGATGCGAATAATAAACCTATAATGCTGCTAAAACCTGTTTATATTTCCAGCAAAACCTATTGGCAGGATAATATTCGAATGGCTTGGCCATAAATTAAGTTGCTAAGAAAATGAGATTCTAAGTTGCTAAGTTTTCTTATGTTAAGTTTACAACAAAATGTTAGTTTGCTTAAAATAAAATTGTGGCGTTGTTTTTGAATAAGTAGTATTTTTGAAACTTAAATAAAACCCCATAATGAAAAAGATTTTACTATTAGCCGTTACATTTTCGCTTACTTCTTGCGCACAGGTACAACAGACTTTAAATCAATTGCCTCAAATCGCATCTCAGATTCCGACTACAGGAACTGTAGACATTGCTTCTGGATTAAAAGAAGCTTTAAATAAAGGAATTACACAACAAGTGAGTAAATTAACCGCTGTAGATGGTTTTTATAAAAACGAAGCTGTAAAAATTTTAATGCCCGAAGAATTGCAAAAAGTAGATGCAACACTTCGTAAAGTAGGTTTAAGCTCTCTTGCAGATGAAGGAATCAAAATGCTGAACCGTGCTGCTGAAGATGCTGTAAAAGAAGCAACTCCGATTTTTGTTACAGCAGTAAAAAACATGACTTTTACAGATGCTAAAAACATTCTTTTAGGAACTGACAATGCTGCAACAAGTTATTTACAAAACAGCACAACAACTGCATTATACGCCAAATTTAATCCAGTAATTAAAAGTTCTTTCGAAAAAGTAGGCGCAGATGCTGTTTGGACAAAAATTATAACAAAATACAACACCATTCCATTAGTAAAAAAAGTAAACCCAGATTTGACTGATTATACAACTAATCAAGCATTGTCTGGTGTTTTTAAAATGATTGCTGTTGAAGAAAAAGATATCAGAAACAACCTCTCTGCACGAACAACGCCTTTATTACAAAAGGTTTTTGCAATGCAGGATGGAAAATAATTCTAAAGTTGCTAAGCTTCTAAGACGCTAAGTGTCTAAGCTAAAAAACTAAATGTCTTAGTGTCTTAGCATCTTTGCAACTAACCCAAAAACAAAAGACCGAAATGCAAAAAATTACCATACTCATTCATTGTAAAGACCAAAAAGGAATTATCGCCGCAGTGACTACTTTTATAGCTAAGGTAGAAGGAAACATTACCTACATCGACCAGCATGTTGATGTAGAGCAGAATGTATTTTTTATGCGTTTAGAATGTGAATTTACCAATCAAGGCAGTAATATTGAAAACATAAAAGAAGAATTCAGCAAAACCATTGCTGCCGACTTCGATATGTCTTGGGATTTGTACAATCAGGAGCAAAAGCCCAAAATGGCTTTGTTTGTGTCTAAATACGATCACTGTTTATTTGACATTTTAGGACGTTACAGTGCCGATGAATTGGGTGTGGAGATTCCGATGATTATAAGCAATCATAACGATTTGCGATCTATTGCTGAGCGTTTTGACATTCCGTTTCACTATGTTCCTTTTACAAAAGACAACAAAGAAGAAGGCGAAGCAAGACAAATTGAGCTTTTAAAAAGATACCAGATCAATTTTATTGTTTTGGCGCGCTACATGCAGATTGTGACTCCAAAAGTGATTTCGCTTTACGAAAATAAAATCATCAATATTCACCATTCGTTTTTACCTGCTTTCCCAGGTGCAAAGCCTTATCATTCGGCTTTTAAACGCGGTGTAAAAATTATTGGAGCTACAAGCCATTACGTAACAGAAGAATTAGACGAAGGTCCAATCATCGAACAAGATATTGCAAGAGTTTCCCATATTCATTCTGTAGAAGATTTTATCATGAAAGGCCGCGACTTGGAGCGTATCGTTTTAGCAAGAGCCATTAAACTGCACGCTGAAAGAAAAACGATGGTTTACAGCAATAAGACGGTGGTTTTTTCTTAGATGCTAAGATGCTAAGCTACTAAGGTTCTAAGTTTATAATCTTTGTGTTAAAAAACAAACCCGACAGGTTTAAACCTGTCGGGTTTGTTTTTTATTATAATAAGCTCAAAAGTTGGCAACTTAGAATCTTAGCATCTCAGAAACTTAGAACCTTACCTAGCTTTAATCGCCAATCTCGGGTCATCAAAGGCATTTACTTCATCCATTGTCATTCCTAACGCATTTGCTACGCCGGCACCATACGCTGGATCGGCTTGATAGCAGTTTCTGATGTGACGGACTTGAATAAATTTCTGTGCTCCTCCTACTTGTGCGGCTGTGTTTTTAAACAAAAGCTGTTTCTTTTCCTCAGTCAGCAAATTGAATAAAAGTCCTGGCTGAGTAAAATAATCATTATCGTCTTCTCTAAAATTATGTGCATAAGCATCACCATAAATTGCCAATGGCGGTTCTTTTACTTCTGGCTGTTCCTGCCATTCGCCAAAGCTGTTTGGTTCGTAGTGTTTTCTGCCTCCATAATTTCCATCTACACGCATTGCACCGTCTCTGTGGAAACTATTGTACGGACATCTAGAAGCATTTACTGGAATCTGGTAATTATTTACTCCTAAACGGTAACGATGCGCATCTCCGTAAGAAAATAAGCGTCCTTGAAGCATTTTATCTGGAGAAAAACCAATTCCCGGAACTACGTGAGCTGGGTTAAATGCCGCCTGCTCTACTTCTGCAAAATAATTTTCTGGATTTTTATTTAATTCAAATTCTCCAACAGGAATTAATGGAAAATCTCCTTTCAACCAAACTTTAGTTAAATCAAATGGATGAAAACGATAGGTTCTCGCCTGCTCTTCTGACATAATCTGAACAAACATTTTCCATTTCGGGAAATTTCCTTCTTCAATGGCATTAAATAAATCTCTCTGATGGCTTTCTCTGTCTCCTCCTACTAACTTAGCAGCTTCTTCATCAGATAAATTTTCGATTCCCTGTTGTGAAACCAAATGAAATTTTACCCAATGTCTTTCATTTTTCGCATTGATGAAACTAAAAGTATGACTTCCGAAACCGTGCATTTCTCTATATGATCTCGGAATTCCGCGGTCGCTCATTACAATTGTAACTTGGTGAAGAGCTTCTGGCAATAAAGTCCAAAAATCCCAATTATTATCAGCACTTCTTAAATTGGTTTTTGGATCGCGTTTTACAGCGTGGTTCAAATCGGGAAATTTCATCGGATCACGGAAAAAGAAAACTGGAGTATTATTTCCGACCAAGTCCCAATTTCCTTCATTTGTATAAAATTTCATGGCAAAACCACGAATGTCTCTTTCGGCGTCAGCAGCGCCTCTTTCTCCTGCAACAGTGGAGAAACGTACAAACATTTCTGTTTTTTTGCCAATTTCAGAAAACAAGTCCGCTTTAGAATATTTGGTAATGTCGTGTGTAACCGTAAAAGTTCCGTAGGCTCCAGAACCTTTGGCATGCATTCTTCTTTCCGGAATTACTTCTCGGTCAAAATGCGCCATCTTTTCTAAAAACCAAAAATCTTGTAATAAAACAGGTCCGCGAGGGCCAGCTGTTTGAATGTTTTGATTGTCTGGAACGGGAGTTCCGGTTGCAGTTGTTAATTTTTTGTTTGATTCCATTTTGCTGATTTTTAATGTTTTATCAAATATACAAACTTATCCTTAGCACATTCATAAACAAAATTGATTGTTATTATATTTTAATAACCAAACGCTATTTAACACTGCAGAAAGCTCAAAACAGCCATTTTACAAATCTTAACGTATGACCAACAAAGTAATAACAAAACCTTAACAGCATAAAATTGATATATATCGGACATTTGTAATGTAATAAACTGGTTATTTATTATTTTGGTTTTGGTTAGTTAAATGATGCCGGCTTCTTCGAGATGCCGGCATTCTTTTTTGCATTAAATTCCAAATAAATTTAAATAACTTAAATAAAAAAATTCCAAATTCCAATCTTACCACATATAGCAAAAATTGGAATTTGGAATTTTAAATATTGGAATTTTAAATTAAGACATTAACTTATATCCAACAAAGTAATAACAAGATCTTAACAGCATAAGTTTGATATATGTCGGACATTTGTAATGTAATAAACTGGTTATTTATTATTTTGGTTTTGGTTAGTTAAATAGATGCCGACGTCTTCGAGATGTCGGCATTATTTTTTTGATTAAATTCCAAATAAATTTAAATTACTCAATAAAAAAATTCCAAATTCCAACCTTAGCCACATATAGCAAAAATTGGAATTTGGAATTTAAAATATTGGAATTTCCCTTTTTTAATTCTTCAATCTTTCATGAAGCAGTTTAAAATACGAGAAAGCTTTTAGCAATCTGCTGCCGTGCCAAGAGAACATTTCGCCGTCTACGAAAATAGTTTTGGCGTGATGCGTAAACCTTCCAATTTCAAAAGCATCTTCTTCTTTGAAAGGATAAGGTTCTGATGAAAGAAAAACAATATCAGGATCGCCTTCTAAACGCATTTTCTTTAATTCGATTTCAGGATAACGCCCTTTGTCTTCGTAGATATTTTTAAAATGATTGAGTTTTAAAAGCTCATTAATATAAGTATCATTTCCAGCCACCATATATGGATTTTTCCAAATAAAATAGGCTGCTTTCTTTTCCTTTATATCTTTTATATAATTTTTAAAATCGCTTAGAGCGAATGCCAACTTATCATTCCATTTCTGGGCTTCGGTTCTGCAATTGAATAATTGTCCGAAATCTGAAATCATCTGAAAATTATCTTCAATAGAAACAATATTAGTAACCCAAACTGGACAGATAGCACTTAATTGCTCTACAATCTCCAGGGTGTTTTCTTCTTTATTGCAGATAATAATATCTGGCTCTAAAAGCTTTATTTTTTCAAAGTGGATTTTCTTTGTTCCACCAACCATCTTTTTGGTAGATTTAAAATGAAACGGATGAACGCAGAACTTCGTTATTCCGATAATTTTTTCTTCTAAACCTAAATCATACAATAATTCGGTTTGCGAAGGAACTAGCGAAATAATACGTTTTGGAGCTATTTCAAAAGTATGAACAGTGCCCAACTGATCTTTGATTTGTTTCATGTGTTTGGTTTATTGGAATGTGGAATTTAACGCAGAGTGCACTAAGTTTTTTCGCAAAGTTCGCGAAGGCTTATAATTTTAAAATAAAAGTTTTTTAAGTTCTCAAAGCTTAGACAAAGTATTCTTTGCGAACTTAAAAAACATTTACAAGACTGTAAGTAACTTCTTTGTGCACTTTGCGAAAAAACTTAGTGCACTCTGCGTTAAAAAATTATGTTCAAAGTAAAGCAACCTGAAACTTTAAACTTTAAACTTTAAACCAATAATCTCAGCCATTTCCTGCTGTACTTTCAAAGCTTCTTCTCTAGCCTTTTCAGCAAAATCGGTTCCCTTTGACGCATAGATAATCGCTCTTGCAGAATTTACCAAAAGACCAACTTTATCATTCATTCCGTATTTGCAAACTTCAGATAAACTTCCGCCTTGAGCACCAATTCCTGGAACTAACAAGAAACTGTCTGGAACAATTTTTCTGATTTCGGTAAAATATTCTGCTTTTGTTGCACCCACAACGTACATTAAGTTTTCGCTGTTTTTCCAAGTTTTAGAAGTTTCTAGAACTTGTTTATACAATTCTTTCCCGTTTGTATTTAAAGTCTGAAAATCGAAAGCTCCTTCATTTGAAGTTAAAGCCAGCATAATGGTATGCTTGTTTTCGAAAGCCAAGAAAGGTTCTACAGAATCTTTTCCCATATAAGGAGCAACGGTTACACTGTCAAAATTCAGGTCTTCAAAAAAAGCTTTCGCGTACATGCTTGAAGTGTTGCCAATATCACCGCGTTTTGCATCTGCAATCGTAAAAATATCAGGATAATTTTCGTTTATATAGTTGATTGTTTTCTGCAAAGACATCCATCCTTTTATTCCGTATGCCTCAAAAAAAGCTGTGTTTGGTTTGTATCCAACAGTCAAATCGTGAGTTGCATCAATAATTGCTTTATTAAATTCGAAAATAGGATCTTCGGTTTCTAACAAATGCTGCGGAATTTTAGTCAGATCTGGATCTAAACCAACGCATAAAAATGATTTTTTTTGAAGAATTTGTTCGTGTAGTTGTTGTGTTGTCATATTCTTTTTTACTTGTGCGGCAAAATTACAAATTATAATGGTTAATGAGTTAATGGTTGATGGTTTATTGTTTATGGTTTATGGTTTATGGTTTATGGTTTATGGTTTGTGGTTTGTGGTTTGTGGTTTGTGGTTTGTGGTTTGTGGTTGATGGTTTATGGTTGATGGTTTGTGGTTTGTGGTTAATGGCTACTGTAAATGTTTGCTGTTGTCAGGCTGAGCGGAGTCGAAGCCCTTCAACTCCTCAGGGTGACATTAATCATAATATATTCAAAATTATATCACTAACATTGAATTCCTATAACATCAATCAAAAATTGTGTAATAGAAAAATTAGAATCAAAAGTAACTTTGAAATAAACCATTAAAAAGACAATTATGAGCCCAAATATCGGAATTACACCAAAGAACTTAAAAAAGAGCGCTTCTATACTGGCTACAATTTTATCAAACGAAATGACTTTGTATGTAAAAACAAGAAAATTTCACTGGAACATTTCTGGAAACAGTTTTATGGAACTGCATAAATTGTTTGAAGAGCAATATCGCGTTCTTGAAGCCCAAATTGATGAAGTGGCCGAACGTATTAATCAATTGGGAGAAAAAACAATTGGAACCATGAAGGAGTTTATTGATAATTCGACCTTAAAAGAATCTCCAAAAGAATATGCTTCACAAAAAGATATGTTATCTGAGCTTCTAGAAAACCATGAACAGCTGGTAACAGAATTTAGAAATTATATTCCGGTTTTTGAAAACGAAACCAACGATGCCGGTTCTGCCGATTTTGTTACAGGATTGCTTCAGGAGCATGAAAAAATGGCTTGGATTCTGAGAAGGTACCAGGTTTAATTGTGAATTGTGAATTGTGAATTGAAAATGCCAATTGGGATGAAAATTATGCAACAGTTGGAAAAATAAATGTAACATGGAGCCGATTTATAATTTGCAATTTTACAATACAATAAAAAACTTAAAAGAGATATTCATGAATATCACCGAGATAAAAGGAAACTGGAACGAGTTGAAGGGTAAACTGAAACAAAAGTTTGCAACGCTAACAGATGACGATTTGATGTTTGCTGAAGGAAAAGAAGACGAAATGTACGGAAGACTTCAGCAGAAACTGGGAAAAACAAAAGAGGAATTTCATCAAATCCTGTCAGAATTGTAACCCTTTGCAACTCAATCAGGGAAATACCGTCTAGTAAAAAATATTAGACGGTATTTTTTTGAAAATTTTATTTTAAAATCGTATTTTGACGTAATTCTGTGCCATTTAAAAGCAAAAACACCAAATAAATTAAGTATCTTTAACCAAATTTCTATAAAATGAAACTATTTATAAAGTTCGACATTAATACAATTTGCTCTCTTTATTTAAAACAAAATCTGGAACAAAACAATGTAAATTTTACAACTCTAGGATTTGGTGAAATTGAAATTGAAGACAATCTTGATGCCGAAGCTTTGGAGAATTTAAAAAGCAAATTGGCTCCATGCGGTTTTGAAGTAGTTGAAAATCAAAAAAGTGTACTCGTACAAAAAATAAAAGACGCGATTATCGAACTTGTATTTATGGACGACAACAATAATTACAAAAGTTCTGTGTTTTTGGCAGAAAAGCTAAACCACAGCTACGGATATTTATCTAATGTTTTCTCAGAAGTAACCTATTCTTCTATTGAAAATTTTATTATTTTACAGAAAATTGAAAGAGCAAAACAATTGATTATTATCAATGAAATGAGTTTGACCGAAATTGCTTTTTTACTCAATTATTCGAGTGTTGCGCATTTGAGTACGCAGTTTAAAAACACAACCGGAATTACTCCATCTGCTTTTCAGAGGATTATTAAGAAACGTAGAGAAAATTTAAAATAAAAACCCAAATACCACATTACAATGCAAAAAAACGCATTACACATTTTATTGGCCGATGATGATGAAGATGACCGTCTTTTCTTTAAAGATGCTTTTGAAGAAATAAAAATTCAAACTAATGTAAGTTTTGTTCATGACGGTATGCAACTTATGGATCATTTAATGAACACAGACAATAAACTTCCAGATATTTTGTTTCTAGATTTAAACATGCCTAAGAAAACAGGTAAAGAATGTTTAATTGAAATCAAAAAAACAGATCATTTAAAAGATATAATTATTGCCATTTATTCTACTTCTTCGTCCGAAGAAGATATCGAAGATACCTTTATTCAAGGTGCCAATATTTACATCAAAAAGCCAAGCGATTTCAATACACTCAAAAAAATAATTAATGAAGTCGTGACTGTAAACTGGCATTATCATACTTCAGGTTTAAACCGTGATAATTTCTTGCTGCGACTAAAATAAAAGCATACCAATAATGAAGTGGATACCAAATTTTAATTCTTCAAACTCTTTGAGAGTTATTTTTGTAATCGCAGTTTTCATTCTGTTATTTCTTTCTTCAATTGCTTACAAACATAACCAGGACTTGAATGAATCGAGCAAACTGGTTATGCACACATACGAAATCAACATCCAGCTCGAGCGGTTAATGTCGGCTATAAAAGATGCAGAAACGGGCCAGCGAGGATATATTATCACTCGCAATGCCCGTTTTTTAACTCCGTATATTTATTCTCGAGATAAGGTAAATACTTCTTTCATTACCTTAAAAAAACTGACTACCGATAATCCGATACAGCAAAAAAATCTTCAGAAGCTCTTTAAACTCATTACTCAGCGTTTTGTTTCTTTTGAAAATTGCCTAAAATACAGCGATCCTAAAACATACGATAAAAGAAAACTAGACAATCATATGTTTGGCGGTCGTATTTTAATGGAAAATATTCGTTTTAAGGTAGATGAAATGAACGATATCGAGAAAGATTTCCTAAAGAAAAGACTTAAAATTTATGATTCAGAAATCTCTTTGAGTCCGCTGTTTTCGATTTCATTATTTCTGGTGGCTTTGAGTTTTATTTTATTGGCATATCGTCAAATTAGCCGCGATTTTGAACGCTTGAAAGTATTCAATAAAAAACTTCTTATTTCTAGCGGTTTAATTTCTGAGTCTGAAAATATTGGTAAATTCAGCACTTGGCAATGGGATTTGGATTCTGATAAAATTGATTTTTCAGACAATCAATTCCGATTATTAGGTCTCGAGCCAAAATCTTTTGCGCCTAATAAAGCCACACTTATCAAATATGTTCACCCTGACGACAAAGAATCTGTCGCCAAGGCAATAGACGGAATTGTAGATAAGAAACACCTCCCGTTTGTGTATTATAAAATTGTGCGTCCAGATTTTGAAGTACGCTATTTTAAAACAACAGGGAAATTGGTAACTGACCAGCAAGGCAGTAAAATTTTGCTTGGAATTAATTTTGACATTACAGACGAACATCTTTTGAATATTGAGCTTCAGGAACGTAATAAAGAGCTAGAAAAAAGCAATAAAGAACTGGCTTCTTTTAACCATGTTGCTAGTCACGATTTGCAGGAACCACTTAGAAAAATACAGACTTTTATTTCTAGAGTTTCAAGTGCCGACAAAGAAGTTATGTCTGAAAGCGGTAAAAATTACATCACAAAAATAGAAAGCTCGGCAAAAAGAATGCGTGTTTTAATAGACGATCTTCTTTTGTTTTCAAGAACAAATACAACCAAAAAGGAATTCATTAAAATGAACCTTAACGAACTTTTGGACAATGCCGAATCTGAATTGGGTGAAGTAATAGAAGAAAAGAAAGCCGTAATTCAGCGTATTGGCAAACTTCCGAAGCTTTCTGTTATTCCATATCAGATCGAACAGCTGTTTATCAATTTAATTGGAAATTCATTAAAATATAGTCAGCTAGATGTAAATCCTGAGATTTCTATTTCGAGCGAAAAAGTATTTTCTGCCGATTATCCAGAAATACTAGAACAGTCTATAAAGAAGTTCCATAAAATCACTTTTACAGATAACGGAATGGGATTTGACCCTCAGTTTAAAGAAACCATTTTTATTCTTTTTCAGCGTCTTCATTCCAAAACAGATTATCCAGGAACAGGAATCGGATTAGCCATCTGCAAGAAGATTGTAGAGAATCACAAAGGTCATATTACAGCCGATAGCACTTTAGGAAAAGGCTCTGTATTTACGGTATTTTTGCCTGATTAAACCTCATTAAAAAAACACTTAAAAAGCGTTATATAAATCCATTATGGGAATTATATAACGTTTCTTTTTTATGCTGTAAAGCAAAATCTTTCATTCGTTGCCATCTTTGTAATGTAATACTTTAGGAAGTAATAATGAAAGCAATTCCCCCCTTAAAAGCTTCAATTTTCAAAGTTTTTTTTTCGTTCCTTTTAATTTTATGCATCACATCTTGCAGAAAAATTAATCCGATTGAAAACACTTTGAAGAACCAAGCTTTTGCAAAAAATGACAGAGAAGAAACAGAGGTTTTCTTTTTTATATCTACGGCAAATGTAAGTAAGTCCATTATTTCTAAAAGTCAGATTGCACAACAAAAAAGTTCAGATGTAATTGTTCAGGAATTAAGCAAAAGAATAGAGGTTCAAGAGAGTCAATTGTTGGAAGCAATAACCAAAATGGCTACATCAAAGCTCATTGTCATTACTGAAATAAATGCCACGCACAAAAGAGACCTGTACAACCTCATTGATGCAAGCAATAACAATTTTAACAATATCTATTTAGACACTATGACAGAAGCGATCTGTGACCAGATTGAGCTACTCGAAACCATTTCTAGAGAAACAAATGATAAAGAAATTCTAGAACTAGTTCTTCGCTTTTTGCCACAGCAATACAGACTCTTACGAGAGACTGAACGAATAAAAAAACAAAACGAATAAACGCCTATTATCTATCTATTAACTAATTTTTTTACTATGAAATTACACGCCAAATTTTTATGCGCCTTAACACTTTTTTTAACAGCATCATTCGGAATGCTGCACGCTCAGGACAATAATGTAAATACCGAATACGGCGTAAAAGGAGGATTCAATATGTCGAATCTATATCAAAGTGAAGCTGACGATGAAAATGTTTTATACGGATTTAATGCTGGGGTTTATGCCACACTTCCTATCTCAGACTTCATTGCCATACAGCCAGAGCTTTTGTTTACCACAAAAGGTTCAGAATTAGAATATAACAACGCTTTTGCAAGTGGGGATGCAAAATTTAGACTTAATTATATTGAACTTCCACTTTTAGTGCGAGTTAATGTTACAAAAAACTTTAACATCCACGCTGGTGGTTACGCTTCTTATCTAGTAAGTTCTAAAATAAGCGGAAACGGTAGTTTTGATTTTGACCAAGATATTGACACAGACGATCTAAACAAATTTGATGCAGGTTTATCTGCTGGTGTTGGAGTCGATTTTAATCCAATCAGCATCGGATTACGTTACAATTATGGTTTAACAACGGTGGGGAAAGAAAGAACCGTTGCAGGAACTACCTACACGTTTCCAGATGCCAAAAACAGTAATCTTTCATTATATCTTTCGTATAAGTTAAACTAAACGAGAAATTGATTATTAACTACTAAAATAAAAACCATGTCAAACTTATTATATACCCTCGCAGTGATTCTGGTAATACTTTGGGCTTTAGGGTTCTTTGTTTACAGTTTCGGAAGCATTATCCATATTCTATTGGTAATTGCCATTATTGCCGTACTGCTTCGCCTTATTAAAGGTCGCGAAGTTTAAAAATCACATGTATTAAATCAACAAATTATTAAATATTAATCCATTAAAATTATTTATTATGAAAACTAGTAGCACAATTTTAGGAATTTTAGGAGCCGCAGCGGCGGGAGCATTCATAGGTGTTTTATTTGCACCAGACAAAGGATCAAACACAAGAAAAAAAATCAAAGATAAATCAAGAGATTATAGCGATAACTTGAAAACAAAATTTGATGGTGTTGTAAACAAAATCACTTCAAACGGTAAAGAAATTATCGAAGAAGGAAAATCTAAACTTAACCAAGTTAAAGAAGATTACAATACGCTGAAAGACGATGTTAAAACAGTAAAATCAAACTATTAATATCAAAATATTAATTAGTGAACTTTTCAAACCATAAAACCTTATATCATGGAACCAAATGCAACAACAAACGAGAATTTAAATCTTTATGAAAAGGCAGAGAACTATGCTAAAACAAGTTTAGAATTACTTAAACTAAAAACAGTATGTTCTGTTGCCGATGGTGCTTCATCATTAGCTTCAAAGATAGCGATTGGTATTGTTGTTGCATTTTTTACTTTGTTTCTGAATATCGGGATTAGTTTATGGATTGGTAAAGAACTTGGAGAGTATTACTACGGTTTTTTTATCATGGCGCTATTCTATCTTATTCTAGTGATAGTTGTGGTAAAATCACATCATAAACTGATAAAAACGCCAATTGGAAATACCATTATCTCCAGTATTCTTAAGGAAACAAAAAACTGATTTAATTCATTAATAATATAAAAGACTATGGAAGCCATTTACAATATTGATCAGTTAAATCGAAAAATTGAGGAATTAGAAATTCGCCAAGATAAAGAATGGTGCGATATAAAAGATGAAATCGAAGAGATTAAGAACAATTTAAAACCTATTAATCTCATTAGAAACACAGTCGAAGAAATCAACGAAACGGTTGGTTTTAAAAGCCATATCGCACAATCGGCAATCAGTATTGGAATTGGTTATCTCGCCAAAAGATTTATTGTCGGAAAAGGCGATTCGATGTTCAAAGGGATTCTTGGTTCCATCGTCCAGCTTATTGTAACCAATCTCGTTTCAAAACCTCATCATGAATCTTCTGAACATGAAGAAGATTCTCAATACGAACCGTCTAGAGAGTAATTTGTCTAACTTAATTTGATTATTATGGAAAAGCTTAGCGAAATAGTAATAAAAAATGGTGTATACGTTTACTCGAATCTATATAAATGTTTTGAATATACGAGAGTATTTTTAGGGGTATAGCCTTTTTTTTAAAAGGTACAAAGTTACAGAGGTTCAGAGGTTCAAAGTTTAAAAGCTTTGTGTCTCTGAATCTTTTTTTTTTTAGCCTTTCTCACTTTTATCCCAATACTTTGTGTTCAAGCGGTTGAAACCGCTGGCTATGTTTTTTGGGCATAAAAAAAGCCGAACAAATGTTCGGCTTAAATATATTGAGTTCAAAGAGAAAAAAACCTCTGAACCTTTGCAACTATGTCCCTTTGAACCTGTGTACTTTAGTACACCTCAGAAGCTTCCTTCAATTTTTCCATATTATTAACCAACTGAAGCTCAGAAACAATTTTCTGAATATCACCATTCATGATGTTTCCTAAATCGTAAAGCGTTAAACCAATACGGTGATCGGTTACACGTCCTTGCGCATAGTTGTACGTACGGATTTTTGCCGAACGGTCTCCAGAACTTACCTGAGAACTACGTTTTTTAGCATCCTCTTCCTGCTTTTTAGCCAATTCCATTTCGTACAAACGAGAACGTAATACCATCAAAGCTTTATCTTTATTCTTATGTTGTGATTTCTCATCCTGACATTGCGCCACCAAACCTGTTGGAATGTGCGTTAAACGTACAGCCGATTTTGTAGTATTTACCGACTGACCTCCAGGTCCAGACGAACAGAAGAAATCTACACGAACATCGTTCATATCTACCTGAACATCAAACTCCTCAGCTTCTGGCAAAACCATAACCGTAGCAGCCGATGTATGCACACGACCTTGAGTTTCTGTCTGAGGAACACGCTGTACACGGTGAACACCTGCTTCAAACTTCAAAGTTCCGTAAACGTCTTCTCCAGTAACCTCAAAAATAACCTCTTTGAAACCTCCAGAAGTACCCTCGTTCATATCTACAACAGATGATCTCCATCCCATAGATTCGCAATATTTCGTGTACATTCTAAACAAGTCACCTGCAAAAATACTCGCTTCGTCCCCACCCGTTCCGGCGCGGATCTCCACCATAACATTTTTCGCATCTTCAGGATCTTTAGGAATAAGCATAAATTTGATTTCCTCCTCCAATTCTGGCAGACGTTCTTTTGCTTCATCCAATTGCATTTTGGCCATTTCCACCATTTCAGCATCACTTCCGTCAGCAATAATTTCGTTTGCTTCGTCAATATTTGCCAAAATTATGATGTACTCTTCTCTCTTTTCAACAAGCGCTTTTATCCCTTTATATTCTTGGTTAAGCTGCTTATAACGTTTTTGATCAGAAATAACATCCGGCTGAATAATCAAATCCGAAATCTCATCGAAACGCTGCTTTACATATTGAAGTCTATCTAACATTTTCTAATTCCTTTTATTGGACGGCAAAATTACAAAATTTTTATCGAAAATTCTAGTGTTCATTTTTTGGGGAATTTAAGGTGAATATTTAGTGGAATTATGATGATTTTTAGGAGCTGTTTCCTGCTATCCGCTATATCTTTTTAGGCAGAAAGTTTACGGTTTAATAAGATCTTTTTTGTTTGCCTAAAAAGGATGCCGCTTCTATCAGGGCTAGGGCTTTGGTTTTCATAATTAGGTTTACGGTTTTCCGTAATGTATTTAGATTTTATGTTCTTAGTTTTGAAAACCATACTAAACTAACAACTATAATTATTAAAATGAAAAGACTGTTTACTACATTCCTATTACTCTTTGTAATAATGCAAAATTACGCTCAAAAAAAGAACTCCGAAACCCGCCAATTTATTGAGAATGCAGAAATCACTCAGATAAATAAAGATTGGAATGTAAAAGCTGAATTTAGATCTGGACTTGGAGAAATACTATCTTTCTTTCCTGTTGAAGCAATTGATTTGAAATCAAATAATAAAATGAAATCATTGCAAATGGATATGACAGTTATATATCAGATTGCAGGAAGAAATTATAACTATTTCAAGTCTTCATGGATTGACTTAGATGAAATTGATGAATTTGTATTATTTATAGAGCAATATGTTATTCCAAATCTTAAAGACAAAACAGAAAAAAAACAATCAACTACATATATTTTTAATTCGAGAGAAATAACATTTAGTTTTAATATCGAAAAAACTTCCAGAAGAGTCTCAATTTATCTTAAAGATAATGGTGTTACAGATAATGAACATTATTTCTGGACAGAAACACAAGTAGGGAAAATTCCTGAGTTGCTTACAATGCTGAAGGAAATTAAGTAATACCATTGGCTCTATTTCAATTTTTAAATGATAAAAAAAAAGGTTTTTTACTTGGTCTAACATTTAAATTTTATACGATGTTTGTTCTTTAACATATAAATATCTTTCTTTTCATCGGCAAGTTTTTTATTCTTTGTCACAACTTACAGAAAACCGTAAAGCTCCTAAAAGTTAATATTTTTGGAAAAATGCAAAAGCATCAAACGTTGACTAATAAATATTGATAACTTCGACATATATAATTGAGATAGCACTTGTTTTTCAATATGCAATGATGTAAACAAATTAAAAACAATGAAAATAGAAGAAATTGGGTTATTAATAAAATTACTAAGACCAAAATATTATAATAGAATTACTAAATTATTAGTAGTCGGTGGACTAGCATTATTATCAAAACCTATTTGGGTAGATTTTTTAAATCTAGTTTTAGGTGAATTCAAATTATCATTAATTGGTGAATTTGATTGGGCATTAGGATTAATTGTAATTATTCTTGCTCTTTCGTACAACTTATATCATCGCTATTTAGATTTAAAACATGAAACAAAAAATGAGCCCGCATTTAATAAAGTTATATACAAAAAATTTACAGAATTTGGAAAATTAGCCCAAGCAATTTTCCCTCTATTAAAAGACAATGAATATATGTTTAAAAATACAGCCCCAAATTCAGGAAGCTCTATTGTAGAACCATTAAGAACAGATTTTACATTATGGGAAAAATTAAAAAGAGAAGCTATACTTCCTAATAATGAATCTATAAAAAAACTATTACAAGAAAATAAGTCTCTGTTTCCTAATAAATATGAAGCCATAATTAATAAAATGTTACTTCATATTGATGCTTTTAATGAACATGTAATAAACCCAAATTTTGATTATTCACAGTATCAATTTCCAATTGAGTTTAGTGATATAATTTTTGCCGAAAGCTTTAAAGCAACCTTACTTGATAAAAAATTAATCAAAATGAGGAAATGGCTAGAAAAAAAACTTATATCATCTTTAGTCATAGACTGGTTTATATTTGGTTCTGCTGTCTTTATATCTGACAAAGCAAATGATATTGATATTGCAGTCATTTCAAATGCAAATAATTTATATATCAATAATTATATAAATCAGTTAAAATTCGATTTTAAGATCAAATTTAAAAAAGATTTACATATTACCTTATTTGAAGAAGTAAACAAAAATGATTACCAAATATTCTTAAATAAAAATCCTTTTCATATAAAATAATTAAAATGGGGAAAAATTTACACTATTCGATAAGACCATTTATAGAAAAAGCTCTTAATAATCATTTTGCAGTAGAAAGAATTGAAGAAATTCAACTAGATGATTTCTATGCCTATAAGATTCATCGAAAAAGAGGAATGTCAGATGTAATAATTGTTTTAAGTGATGACTATTATTTTAGTTCAGCCTCAATTCACAACAAAGATAATATCTTAAAAGATGGTGGCTTTATTTTAATTGCAAGACCGGAAGCTAACGGAATTGAAGAAAGTCAACCAGAGGAAAAACTAGGAATTGGAAAGATTGGGAAGCTTTTAGGGGCACTAAATCATGAGAAATATTGGAATTACGAGCCTCCTATAAAAGAATAAGCTAGCATAGATCCCGCTCCACGAAGTCTTCAACTGAAACGCTACGCAAATGTCTCTGACTTTGCGTTTTTGCTTTTTATATCAATGCTCCAAAGAAACCGCTATTAAAAAATCTAAATATGAAAAGTAAGTTTAAAAATATTATTTTAAAAACTAATATTAGTCTTTTATTTGTGGTCATGATTTCAATAAATCTTCAAGCTCAAAAAAAAGTAAAAGACACGCTTTTTTTTACTTATGATAGTAATTATATTACTATATATCCTGAAAACCCAAACTATTATTATATAAAAGATGGGAGTGGTGCTCGTGTTGGAGGCTTTTACTTTACTGAAGTTCAAAAGATAAAGAATTACAAGACTAAAAAAAGAGAAATTGGTCTTAAAGAATTTATTAGGTCATCTAAATTCTATGACGAAAATAGAAGATTAAAATTAAGAGATTATGAACTTTCTGATTACCTCGAAGATTACGTTATTTTTTTAGTCAAAACTGAAGATGGCAAAAAAAAATATATACAAGTTGAAGCAAGTTTTGAAATTGAGTAAAAAGTCAAAGCATGAAAAGTAAGTTTAAAAATATCTTTTTAAAAACCAATATTAGTCTTTTATTGGTGGCTATGATTTCAATAAATCTTCAAGCTAAAAAAGTAAAAGATACATTATTTTTTAAAATAGATAATTCTTATCTTTTTGAAAGAGATTATATTCCTAAATCATTTTTTATTAAAGACAGAAATGGGCATACTGAATTTTTTTTTCAAGAAGCTGAAATTTTGCATAATCTAAAACCTAAACAGGTGTTATTTCTAAAGTACTTTATTAGAAACTCAAAATTCTATATTAACGAAGGTAGAATAGCATTAGATATTAAAGGATTGATGGATTATATGAAAAAATATACAATTATTCTAATAAGGGAAAATGAGGAAAAAATCGAATATATTAGAGTTATAACTGCCATTGTGATTTTTGATTAAGATTCTAAAAGATCACATTTTATTTTTGTGTTACATACTAGAAGGCACCTCACTCATGTTTTTTTCATCACATTTATTTAGAATATGAAAAAGATATTAATAACAATATTAATGGCTTTGAGCTTTCAAGTTTTCTCACAAAATCAGAAAAAAATCATTTTTGAATTTGACAAGAAAGTTGATGAAATCGTGTATAGAAAAAACACTAACAATCAAGAAATATCAGGTTTCAAATTTATGATAAATAATAAAAAAATATTTTTTAGTTCGAATCCTATTTCAAGTAGTAATAAATTAACAATAAATACTAGTAGAGACCAGCTAAATAGTATTAGTATTGTACAAAATGACAATGCAAATAAAAATTATTACTTCGTTGTCTATGTAAAAGACAAAAGAAAATCTTATGCCGTTGACCATCTTGTAAGGAAAATTACTTGCGAGTAAAATATCGAAATATACTTTCCAAGAGTTCAACTAAAAAACTGCGCAAATGTCTAAGACTTTGCGCAGTTTTTTTATCAATATTCTAGATGAAATTTACACAAATCATCCAACAACTCCATTTCATCTTCTGGCAATAACTGCAAGGCAATTTCAAGCAAAGTCATTACATTGACATTATTGTCTTTTGTAAAACTCGACAAACCGTTTGCATCAGGATTAAGCAAAATAATACTTGCTTTTAGCAAATCTGAAACCATTAGATTTAATTCGTTATAAGAAGATACTTTTAGCGGTATTGTATACGAGTTGGTTTCTTTGGGCTCTGGTTTTAGTTTGGTAAAATATTTTCCTTTATTTATTAATTCTAACAATTCTTCGGCTCTTTCTTTATTTTGCGTTTGCATTTTATATAAGATTTAATTTACAATTTTAAACAAACATATAAAAAATCAGTAACATACAACCCCTTTCTTACATTCACTTAAAAACAATCGATTACTTGTAATTTCATTTCTATGAAAAGAGAAAGAAAAAGTGAAATTCCAGAAGTTGTAAAAGACCTAGGAATCAAGATTAAAGATATAATTGAAGAAAATAAATTCAAGCGACGAGAGGTTGCTCATGATGCAGAAATGGATGTTGAAAGTCTAAGAAAATATATAAAAGGTTCGCAAGAAATGAAAGTAAGCACTTTGTTTAAGATTGCACAAGCTTTAAAAATTCATCCAAGCGAATTGATTAAGGATTTGTAAATTCCCCACTAGCGCGAGCGTCTCGCTCATACACGCAATCTACATAAAAAGTCTATTTTCTCATTCCGTTTCCTCCTAGTTTGTCATTTCGAGGAACGAGAAATCTTCGCGAGTAACTCTACAAAGATTGGCAAGTATGCTTTGCGGAATTTCTCGTGTGATTTTTTGTTCCTCAAAATGACAGTACTTTGTGGTTACAATATGAAAAATTGTTGCGGAGCTACTTGTGGAGATTTCTCGTTCCTCGAAATGACAATACTGTGTAGTTACTATGCAGATAAACTGACGAGAAGCAAACTATAAAAAACCAACCCTCATTAAATCAGTATTTTAGCAATAAATTTATATATTTGGTTATACCAAAAACAAATTTACTATCTAAAACCACTATTAATGAAAGGACTTATTAAACTCGGCCGTTTATTTTACGGTATTGGCATTATTGCTTTAGGAGTGCATCAGCTTATTATTAAAAATTTTCGATCTGAAATTTTATCACCTTTTCCCGCTTGGGCGCATCAATATCCTGTTTTTTCTATCCTTGTCGGAATTATTTTAATATTGGCAGGAATTATTATTTCGGGAATCGTTAACATTAAATTTATTGACACCAGAAAAGTCTGTCTTTATTTAGGATTTGCTTTTCTTGCCGCTTTTATGGTTTCTCATCTTCCGTTTATTTTCATTTTTAATACCGACAAAACCAACGCTACACAAATTTGGATCAACGCCATTGAGGAATTAACGTATAGTGGCGGAGCGTTTGTACTGGCGGGTTCCTATAGTGCGAACAAAAGCGAAAGCAAATTCGACAAATTTCTAGAAAAACTTATTCCAGTTGGGCGAATTTTCTATTCGCTTTTAATGCTTTTGTTTGGTTTAAGCCATTTTCTTTTTGCCGAGTTTGTGTCTACAATGGTTCCAAAATGGTTGCCAGGAACTATGTTTTGGACTTATTTTGTAGGCGTTGCGCTTATTTGTTCGGGCATTTCGATTATTTTTAAACTTTGGATAAAACCTATTTCGCTACTTTTGGCTTTAATGCTTTTACTTTTTGTACTTTTCTTCCACATTCAAGATGCTGTTGCAAACCCAACTGTAGGTGGCGGAAATGAAATTGTACGTGCCATTATCGCTTTACTTTTCTGCGGAATTGCATTAGTAATCGCATTAACAAATGATTCTAAAAAACAGGTTTTAGCGAGCTGAAATAATTTAGAAAAACTAAACTAAAAATTAACCCCATGGAAAACTTCGATTGGACTTCTTTCACAAAAAAAATAGCCGTTAAAGCTCCGCTCAGCGACATTTACAACGCTTGGACAATTGCGAACGAATTGGAAAAATGGTTTCTAGAAAAAGTATCTTTTTTTGATGCTAACGAAGAACCAATCAGCAAAGATCAAAATGTTTCGGGAGGTAATGCTTATGAATGGCTTTGGTATTTGTATGATGACGCCATGAAAGGAAAAATCACTTCTGCCAACGGAAAAAACCAATTGCAGTTTACGTTTGAAGGAACGTGTCTTGTAGATATAAAATTGACTGAAGAAAATGGATACACAATTGTTGAGCTTCGCCATCATAACATTCCGACAGATGATAATTCGAAAAAATACATCAGACTGGGCTGCTCCAACGGCTGGCATTTTTATTTGACCAATCTGAAATCGGTTTACGAAGGCGGTTTGGATTTGCGCAATAAAGATGAAAATTTGAATCCTATGATTAATAATTAAAAGGAATGATATCAGAAATCGGTATTGAAGAATTCAGAACAAAACTGAAAACAAATACTAAATTAGGCAATCCAAAAATTAGCGGAAGTCCGTTGCACGCATTCAATATGATTGGCGAAAAAGATAAAATGTTTTACGGCATAATAAATCATAATGATTTTAAAATAACCAAAAATGCAATATTGCATCCCATTCCTTTTGTTTTGAAAGGAAAAATTAAATCTAAAAATCGAAATCAAACCGAAATATCATACGAAATAATCCCGATCCAATTTGGATATTATTGGATTCGTTTTTTTCCTTTTATTGCTTTTGCTTTGTTTAATATTATTTTTATTATCGAGAATCCACCATTAATAGTCTGGCTATTATTCAATTCCCTTATAATAATAATTGGTATTATTTTTAATATAAGAATGAAATATCAAAGAAGAAATTTCGAGAGAAATTTTATAAAATTCTTTGAAATAGCAGATAGAAGCGAAAATGAAAAATATTAAACCTCTTCTACTCTTTTCCAAAATCAAGCCACAACACATTCCATATTTTTCTCTTCCATAATCTGCATGTCGATTATTTTTTGAGCGACAGTTCCTCTTTCAAATAAGCGAATGAATTTGAAAACAGCGCTTACAAAATAACCTGGATTTGAAACCAAACGGGCGATTTCTGTTATTCTTTTGTCTCTTAATTGGGTGCAGGCTTCTCTTCCGTCTTCTGGAACTGCTACAAATTCGTTGGCAAATTTCCATGCGCCGTTTCTTGCCGTTTCCATACTAAAATCGATAAAGAAATTGTCTACTTTGCCCGTAAACTTCAATATCCATGTAAGCGTTGGCCAAATTTTAATCAAGCATTTTTCGACACCGCCAACCAAATTGCTAAGAATAGAGTTTATCTTATCAAAATCGGCTTTTAAATCTTCGATATCTTCAACTGTACTGACTTCTGCTGAGGCAATTCCTAAATCGAGATTAATATGCGCGTTGATTCCTAGAAGCAAATGCTGTAAAACAATTGGCCAGAACTTTTCGGCTTGTTGAAAGGCAAATGCCCAACATTCAGATGGTTTTTCTTTGGCTTGGTATTGATAATACGCTTTCAGATATCTATTAGCAAAAATAACATCCAGTTTTTCCATTCGTTCACCATTCTGGAAAGCGCCAGCCAAAATACCTTCTTTTACTCTTACTGCAACTTCGCGATATAGAATGGCAAATAAACCCAAATTGCTCTGGTCTATTTTAGATTTTTCTATTATTTGATCCAAAAACAGAATTACTTCGTCTATAGTTTCAGCTCGTTTCATACTCATTTATAATTGGTTATGATTAAATTGAGAAGAACGAATTTAATTATTTTAAGCTTTCGATTAACGTCATTTTGATGCGACTCTCCTATTTCTTCGTTTCTATTATTTCAAAAAAAATCCCAAAAGAAAACTCTTCTGGGATTATTACTGACTTTAAAACGAACGATATTTATATTACTCTTCTACTTTTAGAATTTCTAGTTTCAGATTTCCTTTTTTAGCAGGCCATTCAACAATATCACCTTCCTTGTAGCCTATCATTGCAATTCCTTCATCTGAAAGAACCGAAATTTTGTTTTTACTGACTTTTGCTTTTTCCGGACCAACAAGAAGAATTGTTTTTTCTTCGTTATTGATGTGATCTTTATAAGTAACTTTTCGATCTATAGAAACTACATCTTCAGGCAGATTTTTTCGCAATACCTGCGTGGCATGTTTTAGCTGCCCTAATAAAAGTTCTTCTTCTTGAGCGGTTACTTTTTTTCTTCTTACGTGATCTTTAATTAAATCGTAGGTTCCTGTAGTTAAAATTATATGTTGTGACATGACTTTCTTGTTTGCTTCATTATTTCTAAGATATGACACAACTCTACAGTGAACAGCACGCAAAACGCCATATTCAACGATATCATATCCTGAATAAATGAGATTAAATAATAAAAATTAAATGGTAAAATATCCCCTGCCTAGAGTTGTGACAGGGCGAAAGAAATAAACTCTTTTGAGCTTTTCAAGAAAGTATCGTCATGCAAATACAGCAATGTGCACATTAAGCACATTAGACAGCTATTTACTAAATAAAAATTTGCAGTGACCATTATGGTATTAATCGTAATATGTTAGCAATATACGCTTATTTTCTGACAATAAAAAAATTATAAATTGCCAATATGGTTTTACGTAAGGATTTTGATTTTAAACCATTTACTTTTGGAAAAAATCTTAAACTATCCGAAAAACAAAACCTATGAAACTAATACTAGCTGCGTTACTTTTTATTTTAAAATTAAGTTTATTTGCACAGTCTAATCAGTTTGCTGGCGATTACACTCGTTCTCTTTCTGGCGAAAATCATAAACTTGAATATGCACTTACTTTAAATCAAGACGGAACATTTGAGTTTCATTACTATTCCTATATACAAGGCGGAACTCCACAAGAAGTCAATAAGTACGGAAAAGGAAGATGGAGCGAAAAAGACAATCTGATTACTTTCTCTTCTGATAAAACAACAGACTTAGATGAAAAATATACTTTAGATTTTAGCCATTCTACAGCAAGGTTTGTTACTAAAAATGCAAGGGACAAAAGCGATAAAATAGTGAAGACAAAACTTCAATTTTTAGAATCGGAAATCTTATGGATGAGAAGAATTGATATTTTTAAAGTATAAATGAAATGAAAAAAATATTTGTTTTGATTTTTCTTCTTCTATCTATTGTGGCGTTTTCACAAACAAAAAAAGAGAATCCAATTGATGTTTTAGAATCAAAATGTCTTAATAAAGACAATATTTCTAATGCTGACATGTGCAATTGTACCATACAAGCTCGTGAATCTTGGGACAAAGAATTGAACAAATATTACAATTTATTGAAAACGAAACTCCCAAAAGAAGCTTTTGAAACTTTGAAGGAATCTCAAAAACAATGGCTTGCTTATCGCGATAAAGAATATGCTTTTATTTCAAAATACTTTTACGAAGTACAACAAGGAACCATGTGGTATGCTGTTGCCGAAAATAAAAAGAAAGAAATTGTAAAAGCAAGAGCAGTCGAATTGGAGGTATATTACAAAATGTTAGAATATTAAAAATTTGAAATGAATCATTCTCTTATAATTGTTTTAAAAAAATATACTCCAATCTTTTCTATCGTCTTCTTTTTTGTGAGTATAGTTCTGACGTTTTATGAAATATTCTATTTTTTATTGCTACTAGGTGTTTTGCTTTTATCAATATCAATCTTAGCTCTTAATTTTTTAAATGACATTGACAAAACAGGAATCGAAATTTTTGGAAAAATCGTTGCTTACGACTCAGATGAGGAGGGGCATAAAACTCCTATAATTGAGTTTCAAACTTCTGACGGAAAGTTTTTTAAAGGAATTCCTCTTATTCATGCCTCATCAGACGTAGATAAATTTCGGTCGTATCAGGAAAATATAAATAAAAAAATCAAAATACTTTACAGTGCAGACTGTCCTGAAAATTTTATTATAAAAGGAAAAACGTACACCTTTTTTCTGAACCTTGTGGCTATTATTGGTTTGGGGCTCATAATATGTTCGATTGTAAAACTTTTAGGATATGATTTAATCTTCTAAAATTATTTTTCGAATTTGCAAGAACAACTTAGAATCTTAGAGCCTTTGTCCCTTTCTTTAAAATTCCTTAATTTCGCTACAAATAAGAAAAGGAAAAATGAAGGTCTGTATTGCTGAGAAACCAAGTGTAGCACGTGAAATCGCATCTGTTTTGGGTGCCAATACCAAGCACGATGGTTATTACGAAGGCAATGGCTATGCTGTGACCTACACTTTTGGGCATTTATGCACCTTAAAAGAACCCAACGATTATAAACCGCACTGGAAAAGCTGGGATTTGAACAATCTTCCTATGCTTCCTGAAAAGTTTGAAACCAAAGTCGTTCAAAATTCCGGAATTCAGAAACAGTTTAAAATTATTAAAAGCCTTTTTGAAAAAGCCGATGTAGTTATCAACTGCGGGGATGCTGGACAAGAAGGAGAACTCATTCAGCGCTGGGTGATGAACGAAGCGCATTATAAAGGCGAAATTCAGCGTTTATGGATTTCATCTCTTACTACAGAAGCTATTAAAGAAGGTTTTGAAAACCTAAAACCCTCTTCTAATTACGATAATTTATTTTACGCCGGGTTTTCTAGAGCCATTGGAGATTGGCTTTTAGGAATGAATGCAACGCGTTTGTATACCGTAAAACATGGTGGCTACAAACAGGTTTTATCTATCGGCCGTGTGCAGACCCCTACACTGGCAATGGTTGTAGATCGTTTTAGAGAAATCGAAAACTTTAAACCTCAACCCTATTGGGAATTGCAGACTTTGTACAGAGAAACGCTTTTTAGTTATGAAGAAGGTCGTTTTCTAAAGAAAGAAGACGGAGAAATTATAGCCGCAAAAGTTAAAGAAAGTGATTTCGAAATTGTTTCTGTAGATAAAAAAAACGGAAACGAATATGCTCCTAAACTTTTTGATTTAACAGGTTTGCAGGTTTATTGCAATCAGAAGTTTGGGTTTTCGGCAGAAGAAACGTTGAAAATTGCACAGACTTTATACGAGCAGAAAGTAATTACTTATCCCAGAGTAGATACTACTTTTTTACCTGGAGATATTTATCCGAAAGTGCCAGGGATTTTGCAGAAATTGACCAATTATGCAGAATTGACCCAACCTATTTTAGAGAAAAAAATCAAGAAATCACCAAAGGTTTTCAACGATAAAAAAGTAACCGATCACCACGCGATTATTCCAACAGGAGTTCAGAACAATCTTCCTCATAATCAGCAGCAGGTATACGATATTATTACAAGACGTTTTATTGCCGTTTTTTACGATGATTGTTTGGTTGCCAACACGACTGTAATCGGAAAAGCTGCCGATGTGACTTTTAAAGCAACAGGAAAAGAAATCTTGAAAAAAGGTTTCCGTGTTGTTTTTGAAGATCCGAATGCGAAAGAAAAAGAACCTGATTTATTGCCGAGTTTTACTGTAGGCGAAAAAGGGCCACATGAACCATCTTTTCTTCAAAAAGAAACCAAACCGCCCAATCAGTTTACGGAAGCAACTTTACTGCGTGCGATGGAAACCGCAGGCAAACAGGTTGACGACGAAGATTTACGCGAATTGATGAAAGAAAACGGAATCGGGCGTCCGTCAACACGTGCGAATATTATTGAGACGCTTTTCAAACGTCAGTATATTGTTCGAAATAAAAAACAGGTTTTACCAACTTTAACGGGAATTCAATTGATTGATACGATTCAGAACGAATTGGTGAAATCTGCCGAACTTACGGGAACTTGGGAAAAGCAATTGAAAGATATTGAAAAAGGAACTTTCACCGCCGCAGCATTCATTAGAAACATGAAACGTATGGTGGAAGCTTTGGTTTATGAAGTTCGAAGCGAAACCAAACATGCCAATATTTCGCATGCCGCAACAATCCAAAAACCTGTTGCAAAAGCAGAAAAAGAGAAAAAGAAAGCTTCTGGAATTTCGGCTGAAACTTGTCCGAAATGCCAAAAAGGAAATATACTAAAAGGGAAATCGGCTTTTGGATGCAGCGAATACAAATCGGGCTGCGATTTTGTACTGCCTTTTGTCTTTCACGATAAAAAAATTACAGAAAGCCAATATTTACGACTGGTTCAAAAAGGTTCTACAGTAAATATAAAAGGCTTTAAAACCGATTCTGGAACTGTTGAAGGTTTAATTCGTTTTGAAGAAAAATACAAACTGAAACTAGAGCCAAAGAAAACAGATAAAAAAGCCGAAGCAAAAGAAAGTTCGGATGCTTTGACTTGTCCGAAATGCAAAAAAGGAACGATTCTAAAAGGCAAAACGGCTTATGGCTGCGCCGAGTACAAATCGGGCTGTGATTTTAAAGTTACTTTTGATGAAGTTCGAGCAAAACTTCAAGATCAAAAACCAACAAAAGAATTGGTTTACTCGATTTTAAGTGCGAGCGTTTAATTTTTTTTTGCCACGAATTTCACGAATTTCCACGAATTATTTTTTGAAAATTACTGTGTCTATATTATTTGCCACGGATTAAAAGGATTAAAATGATTCTTTACTCTGTGTATTTTACCAATAATTGCACAAATTTTTTCTCGCAGATTTGACAGATTTTTATAATGTAGAGTATAAAATAAATCTGCTGAATCTGCTAAATCTGCGTGAGACAAAATCATTTTAATCCTTTAAATCTGTGGCAGATATAAAAAAAGAAATTCGCGAAAATTCGTGTAATTTGTGGCAAACATTTTTTTCATACATTAGTGCTATCAAAAACCTCATAAATATGTTTCAGAAAATTACTCTTTTAGCCCTTGTATTAGTCGCAGTTTCTTGCCAGAAAAAAGAAACCGTTGAAAAAGATAAAATCAAAAAAGCCGACTGGCTAATCGGGAATTGGGAGAACACAACTCAAGATGGGGTTTTATCTGAAAACTGGCAAAAATTAAACGATAGTACTTTTAGTGCTGTTTCTTATTTTATAAAAGGAAAAGACACCATTCATTCTGAAAGTATTATTCTGGCACAATTAGGAGAAACGTTGACATACAAAGCAACTGTAAAAGGTCAAAACGATGACAAACCGGTCTTCTTCCCTTCTACTTCTGAATCAGATAAACAATTGATTTTCGAGAATCCGAAACACGATTATCCTCAAAAAATCACTTACACAAAAGGTGCAAACAATACTTTGACTGCAGAAATCTCTGGGAATTTGAACGGGAAACCGAGTTCTGAGAAGTTTGTTATGACGAAGAAGTAAGCAAATAGAAATTTAGTAATCCTATTTATATTAGATGAGAATATATTCATCGCTTCAAATTGGCGATTACCATCAAAATAATTGTGAAGATCATTTATTTGTTGGCGAATATGGCAAAAATAAAATTCTTTGCGCTGTGATGGATGGTTGTACCACTGCTTTAGAAAGTCAATTTGCTTCTTTACTAGTTGGGAAAATTCTAAAAAAAATCTGCATAGAAAAAGGTTATAAAGAATTTATTGAAAAAAAGTCAGAACCTATTCTTCCAGAAGAAAATCTAAAGCTTATTTTACAAGATTTATTAAGTGAACTCCGTATTGTTAAAAATCAGCTGCTAATTGATGAAAAAGAATTACTGACAACGCTAATAATTCTTGTATTTGACAAAGAACAAGAAAGTGGTATTGTATTGGTAATTGGTGATGGTCTAGTAAATATAAACGGAAAAATAACGGAGTTTGAACAAGACAACAAACCCGATTATTTAGGTTTTCATCTTACTGAGGATTTTCAAACTTTTTACAATTTACAAAACCAAAAAATCACATTCAATACACTAGATGATATTAGTATTTCTACTGATGGCATTTTTACTTTCGAAAAATTGCTACCAAAGAAATCTAAAGAAGAAATTGATGTAATTCAATTTTTGACAATTGACAAAGTAAACTCTGAAAAGGATGATATGTTTGCTTTTAAACTAAAAATATTAGGAAATGAGTTCGGATTAAAACCAACAGATGATTTCTCAATTATTAGAATAATTAAATAAATGAATTTATAAAGTATTTTTATTCGCTGCAAAAAAAATCACTCATTCTCCCCGATCTTATTCACCATAAAAATCATCAGAATACCTAAAAGCGCCATTACGAAAAAAGCCCATTTCATGCTTGAATATTCAGAGATAAAACCAACCATTGGCGGAACTAGTAAAAACCCAAGATAGCCAATTGTAGATATTGAAGTTAAAGCAGAACCGCTGCTCAATTTTGAAGATCTTCCGGCAATACTAAACACTAACGGAACTACGCAAGAAACCCCAAATCCGATTAAAACGTAGCCAAAAATTGTTGGATATGCGTATGGCAGTATAAAACAAATACCAAAGCCAACCGTTATTAAGATTCCGCTATAAAGCAGGATTTTTTTAGTTCCAAATTTAGTTACGCCATAATCACCAAAAATACGTCCTAAAGTTACAGCCGAAGCAAAAAATACAAACGCAGCGCTGGTTAGTTTTGGTGAAGCTTTTAATATATTTTCGAAATAAATTCCGCTCCAGTCGTACATCGTGTTTTCGCAAGCCATCGAAACGAAACAAATCAGAGAAAATTTTACCAGATTCTTTTCTGGCATAGAGAAGAACTTCTTTTTAACCGGAACAGGTTCGTTGTGAATGCTCATCGGGTAAAAACAAGCCGTTAATGCCAGCATAAAAATACTCACTCCCAATAAATGATGTGATGGCGCAATTTTCTGCGTTACCATTACATACCCTAATCCCGCTCCCGAAAAAACGGCAATACTCCAAACGGCATGAAAACGCGTAATAATCGATTTTGGATATAATTTCTGCACTTCTAGAGATTGTGCATTTATAGATAAATTAAAAATATTACGAGAAGCTCCAAAGAACAAAAGTATAATAACTAACTGCCAAACAAATGCTGCCAAACCTGGCAACGACAATGCAATATTAAACATAACCGCGCCAAGTAGCATAATATAACGGCTACTGTACTTGTTTAACAGTTTTCCTGTAAAAGGCATTGTCAACATTAAACCGATTGGAAAAGCAAATAAAACAGCTCCAAATTCGGCTTCAGAAAGTTTTAATTGGGCTTGTATATGTGGAATTCTCGAAACCCACGAAGAATAACCAAAACCAGAAAGGAAGAAAAAAACGGTATTGGCAATGCGATATCCTCGAGGCGTATTTTGAATCTTTTTAAAGAATGGTAAAATCATGAAATCGTTTTTCAGACTGCAAAATTAAGCCTTTTTATAGTTTATCTCACTACAAGTTCTAATAAGAATTTTGATTAATCGCTATAAAATCAACATTTAACAATTTCGATACTAAATGAGAAAAAAATAAAATTGTTAAAGTTATTTTAATTTCTACATTTGCATTGTTTTTATTTATTCTAAATAAAATTAATTATAAACCAAATTCAAAATAATAATGAATTACCTCAGTTTGAAAACTTCACGTTTTCTATTTTCAGTCAGTCTACTATTTTCGTTTTTATCTGCCTTTGCACAAAACCACGGAAAAATTAAAGGAACAATCACAACATCTGATGGCGATGCTGCTGCAGGTGTCAATATTATCCTAAAAAACACCAAATACGGCACCGTTTCTAATGATGACGGTAGTTTTGAATTTAACAGAGTAAAACCCAGCACTTACATTATACAGGTATCTTTATCGGGCTATGAAACACTTGAAAGAGAAATAATTGTCACTGAATTTGAAACCATTACCACTAATTTACAATTAAAGGTTTCTAACAAGGAATTGAATGAAGTGGTTGTAAATGGCAAGAAAAGCAACTTATCAAAAAAGACCGATTATGTTGCCAGAATGCCATTAAAAAACCTGGAAAATCCGCAGGTTTACAATGTTATCCATAAAGAACTATTACAGGAGCAAATTGCGGTAGACATAAGAAGCGCGGTTCAAAATGCTACTGGCGCAATTTCAAAAATATATCCTTCTGGCGGACTTGAAATTAGTTTTAGAGGATTCAGTACAGGCGTCAACGCACGAAACGGTATGGAGACTCTTTCTGGACGAAGCTCAATCTCGATTGATAATGCCGAGCGAATTGAGGTGCTAAAAGGTCCTTCTGGAACTTTGTTTGGTTCTTCTGTTTCTTCATTTGGAGGAGTTGTAAACCTAGTTACCAAAAAGCCTTTTGAAACTAGCAAAACAGAGATATCTTATACAGGAGGAAGCTTCGGACTACAACGCGTTGCAGTAGATTTTAATATGCCTTTGACTCAGAATAAAAAAGTTTTGTTTAGAATGAACGCTTCGGCCAATACAGAAAACAGTTTCTTAAATTATGGTTTTAATAAAACTGTCTTATTTGCACCAAGCCTTATTTATAAAGCAACTGACAGATTAACACTGAGTTTAGACACAGAGATTTTCAACACCAACAATACCCGTCCTACTTACGGACGTTCTTATGCGGCAGGACTTACCAACCCAACAGATCTAAAAGTAGATTACAGAACAAGCTTATTTGCCGATGATCTTGATGCGAAAACAAGTTCTCCTAAAATATTTGCTCAGGCAGAATATAAATTTTCTGACAATTGGAAATCTACAACGCTGTTCTCATTAGTAGACGAACGTGTCAATCATAGTTATCAATACTACACGGCATGGAAATCGCCAACAGAAGTTCAAAGAATGGTATCGCGTTTTGGGCCAATTCACAATAACTTCACCAATTTTCAGGAAAATATTAATGGTGAATTTTCGACCGGAAGCATCAAACATAAGCTCTTAGCCGGTATTAATTACAGATTTACAAAAGGCACATTTAAATATGCTACAACACAGGTTTTAGATGTAATTGATGTAACGACAGCTTTCGAACCCATTCGAAAAAGCGACGTAGATCCAAAATTGAAAGAAATGCAATTTGGTGTTCCAAATGAGCAGACTTTTAGTGTTTATGCTTCAGATGTAATTAGTTTTACAGATCGCTTATCGGCAATGTTAAGCCTTCGATTGGATAACTTTGTTCAGAAAAAAATTGAAGATACAGAGGGTTACAACCAAACTGCTTTGTCTCCAAAATTAGGTTTGGTTTATGAAGTAGTTAAAGAACAGGTTTCCTTATTTGGAAATTATATGAATGGTTTTCAAAATGCTGGGCCAGTAAATCAGCCAGACGGATCAATATTAATCTTAAAGCCAATTTATGCCAATCAATATGAAGGTGGTGTAAAAGTAGAAGCATTCAATAAAAAATTAAGCACAACACTGAGCTATTACAACATTACAATTGACAATGCTACCAGAACAAATCCGGATGGTTATAGCATTCAGGACGGGAAACAAGTAAGCAAAGGAATTGATTTTGAATTTATCGCCAACCCAATAAACGGTTTAAACTTGACTGCTGGTTATGCTTACAATGACAATCGTATCGTTAAATCGTCTGACGCTTCAATTGAAGGAAACAAGGCCAGCGGCGCACCAGAAAATGTAGTGAATTTTTGGCTTTCGTATAAATTTCAAAACACACTAAAAAATTTAGGTTTTGGTTTTGGAGGAAATTATGTAGACAAACAATATAAATTTGAAGACGAAAGCTTTTATGCTCCTTCTTATTCTACTTATAGTGCGACTGTATTTTACGACAGACCCGTATGGAGACTTGGGGTTAAATTCAACAACCTGACAAACACTAAATATTGGGATTCTTATGGAATGGCTCAGACTCCAGCAAACTTCTTAGTAAACCTAACGGTAAGACTTTAGTTTTCCTATTCAAATATTTTCTAAAACCTCGAAATCTATGCATATGAAATAGTCTTCGGGGTTTTTCTAAAGTTTTTATTTTTAATTATTCTAAATAAAACTTATGTTTGTAAAAAATATCATTCTAATAATTTAAACTTGATCTTATGAAATCAAATACTTTAAAAACAATAAGCTTTTTATTTTTAATGCTTTTTGCTGCACCTCAACTTTTTGCTCATGCTCTTTGGATAGAAACTAAAGCAACCGGAACTAAAGGAAAAGCTCAGGAAATTTCTGTTTATTTTGGAGAGTTCTCTGATAACGATATTACAAAAGCTGATAAATGGTTTTCTGATTTAAAGGATTTCTCTCTAGTTGTAATTTCTCCTTCAAAAAAAGAGATTAAATTGACTTCTAAAGCTTTAGACAATAAATACCAAGCCTTCTTTACACCAGATGAAGATGGAGTTTATACGATTGTAATGCACCATACAGTAAAAGACGTTTACGGTACTATGAAACTAGATTATAACTCTAGCGCAAATGTTGTCGTAGGAAATAAAGCTACTGGAAACAATATTGCTTCTAATACTAATAAAATCGCTGTTTTCTCAGAAAACGCAGATGCAGCCAAAAAAGACACTAAAATTACTGGTGTTGCGTCTTACGATGGAGCTATCGCAAAAGAAACTAAAATTAAAGTAATTGCACCAAACGGATGGGAAAAAGAATTATGGACAAATGATAAAGGAGAATTCTCTTTTACTCCAATCTGGTCTGGAAACTATATGGTAGAATATGCTCACACAGATAAATCATCTGGTGAACATAACGGTAAAAAATACGACGAAATCTGGAAAATGGCTACTTACCAAATTTCAGTAAAATAATACCCTAAAGTTTTATTCTTAGAGTTTAATTTCAATTTAAAATCCTTGCTAACCAGCAAGGATTTTTTGTTACTATTTATACTAAATTAAAATAACATTAGAAAATTCTTAAGCAAATCTTAAGAAAACAATAAGCAAGTTTTAATAAAGAAAATCACTTCATAATTTCTTGTTAAAGAGTCTGTATATTTATATTTGCACTCGATAATTTTTATTGAATCTAAATAAATACCATGAAATATAATTTACTATTTGCACTTGGATTATTAAGTTTTGCTTCTTACGCTCAGGATTACTCAAGCAATGAAACTACATCTTCAGTTACTGATACTGTAAAAAATAAAAAAGGAGAAATTCTAAACGAGGTTGTAGTTACTAAAACAAAAGAACCAAAACCTGTAACAGCAGTTCGTTCTGGATTAAAACCAATGGATAATCCGCAATCGATACAAGTTATCGGTTCTGAAGTTATCGAACAGCAACAAGCTATCAGATTAAGTGAAGTACTTAAAAATGCCAATGGTGTTTATGTAAGTTCTGCACGTGGTGGCGCTCAGGAGTCTTTCTTCTCAAGAGGTTATGACATGTCTGCTAATAACATGTTCAAAAACGGATTCCGTTACAATTCAGGCTCTATTCCTGATGTTTCAGGTTTAGAGAAAGTAGAATTTCTAAAAGGTAGTTCTGCATTATTATTTGGAAACGTAGCACCGGGAGGAATTTTAAACTTAGTAACCAAAACGCCTCAATTTAAAAGCGGAGGAGAAATCTCAATGCAAATGGGAAGTTACGCTTATTACAAACCAGCATTTGATTTTTATGGAGGTCTTAATAAATCAATTGCCTTTAGAATTAATGGTTCTTACGAGAATTCTGAAAGCTTTAGAGATGTCGTAAAAAACAAACGTTTTTACATTAACCCATCTTTACTTTTTATCATTAATCCAAAAACTCAAATTACAGTTCAAGGAGATTATTTAAGTGCAGATTGGACACCAGATTTTGGAACTGGAATTATCGGAAAAGAAATTTTAGATCTTCCAAGAAGCGCTTTCTACGGCTCTCTTTGGTCAAATGGAACAACTAAATCTTCTAGTGCATCGGTATTATTAAATCACGATTTTAATAAAAACTGGAAGTTAAACTTCAATAGTTCTTATCAAACATACGATAGAACACAAAAATCTACAGCTCAACTATCAAATTTAGATGACACTAAAATATATCCAATTCCAGGTTACTGGAACAGAGGTTTAACTCAGGGACAAAACTTAGAGCAAATTTTAGGAGATCAATTAAGCATTCAGGGGAACTTTAATACTGGATCTGTAAAACATCAAATTTTCACCGGTGTAGATTGGGAAAATTCGTTTGCAACTGCTTATACTTATGCTTTTAGTGAAGAAAAAGTAAAAGTAAACGGTAAGTATGATCCAAGTCTTTATGACACTATTTATCTTTTTGATTTTGATCCGTCAACACAAAGAAATGATATTCCGAACGCAAGAGCTACACAAATTACAAAAACAGATACAAATCGTTTTGGAGTGTACTTCCAAGATTTTATTTCTATCACAGATAAATTTAAAGTTTTGGCTGGTATCAGATGGTCTTGGCAAGAAGCTGAAGTTAGCACATACAAAGAAACTAAAACTGGAGCTGGAAATCCTCAAGATGCAGTTCCAACAGTTACACCGAAACGTTTAGACAACGCATTTTCTCCTAAAGCAGGATTAGTGTATCAGCCAACAAAAGACGTTTCGATATTCGGAAGCTACTCTACTTCTTTTACGCCAAATACAGGAACAACTGTAGATTTACAGCCTATCGAAGCTTCTATCATTGATCAATATGAAGTTGGTGTGAAAACAGATTTCTTTAAAGGTTTATTAAGCACAAATGTTACTGTTTATCAAATTACAAACAGCAATTTGGCACAGATGGCACCAACAAAAGCTGATGGAAGCGACAATTTTGATGCAAGCATTAAGATGTTAAGCGGTGAAACTAAAAGTAAAGGTGTTGAAGTTGATGTTACAGCAAGACCAGTAGATGGTTTAAATATTATCGCTGGATACAGCTATAACGACATGCGTTATACTAAAACTTCAGGCTTAAACGGAAGTTTTGTTGAAGGAGATCGTGTAGCAAGAACTCCATTAAATACTGCTAACTTAAGTTTCTTCTATACTTTACAGTCTGGATTCTTTAAAAATGTTTCTTTTGGAGCAATCGGAAACTATGTTGGTGATCGTTTAGGTGGATGGAATGATGATTATGTTTGGACAGAAAACAAACCTTCTACTAATCCAAAAACGTACACGGTAACCATCAGAGATCGTGATATTCCGTTAGAAGGTTATGTTACAATTGATGCATCTGTTGGATATACTTGGAATAAATTCTCTATTCTTTGCAAATTATCAAACATTACAAATACATTAAACTATACAGTTCATGAGAACTATAGTGTAAACCCAATCGCTCCTCGTCAGGTTATGACAAGTTTGAGATACAAGTTCTAAAATATTGAATTAGATGTTTTTTTTTATCCCGAGATTTTCTGTTTCTCTAGAAATAGAAAATCTCGGGATTTTTGTTTTGAATTAAAAAAGTAATACAAAACTTACTTTTTTTTTGTTTTTTGATAAAATGCACTATTTTTGCATTTAACATTATGAAACATGAATTACAACTTATCATTTCAGGAAAGAGCGAAGTTAAGCATGGAACAAATATCCAAGCAGCAGCCAGTTACCTTAGAAGAAGCCAAAGCTCAAGTACAGTGGCTAAAGAATTCTAGCATTTCAAAAAACAAGAAAAAGAGACCTTAGAAGGGTTTATTGAATTATATAATCTTTGGATTTTAGATATCAATCTTGATAATTATGTTTCTGAAGGAGCTGAACAAAAAGTCTATTTAAAAGACGGGAAGCATGTAATCAAACTTAATGATTCTATTTATTATAACTCTTGGATAGATTATTTCAATAATCTATTATTAAACAACTTCTTTTTTCCAGATACAGCATACAATTTACTAGGCTTTTTCAAAAATGCAGATATCTTATATGCAGTTGTGGAACAGCCTTTCGTAAAAGCAACTGAACCAACAGACTTAGAGCTTGTAAAGAAGTTTATGCTTGTAAACGGTTTTTTAAATACCAAAAACAACGATTATTATAATCCTGATTTAGGAATTATTCTTGAAGATCTTCACGATGAAAATGTATTAACAGAAAATGGTATACTTCAATTTATAGACACCGTTTTCTATATTAAAGATAATTTCTACGAAAATTAAAAAACTAATTTCGTAAAAAAACAGAATTTCTACTGACATACCCTTGTCACTTTAACCTATTTAATTTGCATTATAAAACACAAAAAAGATGAGCAAATTAGATTTAACCAAAACGGACAAAACGTATTATAAGGCCAAAACTACTCCTGAAATTGTTTATATAGCAAAAGCAAATTATATATCGCTTACAGGCCAAGGAGATCCTTCTGGAAAAGATTTTTCAGAAAAAATTCAAGCGTTATACACTACGGCGTATGTTATTAAATTTATGCACAAAGCCATGAACAACGATTTTGTTGTCCCAAAACTAGAAGCATTGTGGAGTTTTGATAATGAAAAATACGCATCAATCTCAATGGATGAAGCTCCGCTGAAAATTCCTCGTTCTGAATGGAATTACAGAATTATGATTAGAATGCCCGATTTTGTAACGAAAGAACAAACCGAAGAAGCTATTGCCATTGCAGTCAACAAAAAACAAAATGCATTAGCCAAAACAATTGAATTCTTTGAAATGGAAGAAGGCAAAGTTATTCAGGTTCTTCATATTGGCCCTTTTGAAACTGAACCTCAAACACTGAAAAAAATTCAAGAATTTAGTACCCAAAACAATCTACTTCAAAATGGACTTCATCATGAAATTTATTTATCAGACTTTCGCAAAACAGCACCCGATAAATTAAAAACTATACTGAGAGAGCCTGTAAAATAAAAAACCCGACAGGTTTCAAAAACCTGTCGGGTTTAATTTTATAAATTAAACAGAAACTGATTCTTATTTCAAACCAGCCAAACTCTGCTCGATTGTAGCAATTTTTGCTAAAGCATCGGCTTGTTTTTGTTTTTCTAAATTAAGAACTTTCTCTGGAGCTCCGTTTACGAATTTCTCGTTAGAAAGTTTCGCTTCAACAGATTTCAAGAATCCTTTTGTATAATTCAATTCTTCTGTCAGTTTTGCGATTTCAGCTTCAACGTCAATATTTCCTGTAATTGGAATGAAATATTCATTTGATTTTACACGGAAAGACAATGCGCCATCAACTTTTTCTGAAACATATTCGAAAGCAGAAACATTTCCTAATTTCGTTATAATTGAATCAAAATAAGTAGAAACATTTTCGCTGTTGATTCCTTTTAATTCGATTGCGTCTTTAAACGGAATATTTTTGTCTTTTCTGATGGTTCTGATTCCAGAAATTACTTCAATTGAATTTTCAAAATCAGCAATTAATTTTGCATCAAACGGTTTTACTTCTGGCCAAGTCGAAACAATTAAAGCTTCTTCTGGAGATCTTTCAGCAATTAACTGCCAAATTTCCTCTGTCAAGAAAGGCATAAACGGATGCAATAACTTCAAGTTGTTTTCTAACATTTCGATCGCTTTCGCGAAAGTTACGCTGTCAATTGGCTGTTGGTAAGCTGGTTTAATCATTTCTAAGAACCAAGAACAGAAGTCATCCCAAACCAATTTGTAGATCGCCATCAATGAATCTGAAATTCTGTATTTCTCGAAATTATCTTCAATATCAACCAAAGTTTGCTGTAATTTAGCTTCGTACCATTCGATTGCCACTTTTGATGATTCTGGCTGTGCGATAGTTTCTGAAACTTCCCAACCTTTAATCAATTTGAAAGCATTCCAGATTTTGTTAGAAAACGCTTTTCCTTGACTGCACAATTCTTCATCAAACATAATGTCGTTTCCTGCAGAAGCACTTAAAAGCAATCCTACACGAACACCATCTGCACTAAATTTATCGATCAAGTCTAAAGGATCAGGAGAATTTCCTAATGATTTAGACATTTTACGGCGTTGTTTATCACGAACTAAACCAGTTAAATATACATTTGTAAATGGTTTTTCTCCTGCATATTCGTAACCAGCAATAATCATTCTCGCAACCCAGAAAAATAAAATATCCGGGCCTGTTACCAAGTCGTTTGTTGGATAATAATATTTAAAATCTGGACTTTCTGGATCCATGATTCCGCCGAAAACAGACATTGGCCATAACCAAGATGAGAACCAAGTGTCTAATGCGTCAACATCTTGTTTTAAGTTGTCGGTTGTTAGTTGTTGGTTGTTGGTTTTTTCTTTTGCTAAAGCTAAAGCGTCTTCAATGTTTTCAGCAACTACGAAATCTTCTTTTCCGTCTCCATAATAATACGCTGGAATTTGTTGTCCCCACCATAACTGGCGAGAAATATTCCAATCGCGAATATTGTTTAACCAGTGCGCGTAAGTGTTTTCGAAACGTTTTGGATGTAATTTAATATCTCCTGTTTCTAAAACTGACTTAATTGCTGGTTTTACCAATTCTTCCATTTTCAAGAACCATTGGTCAGATAATCTTGGTTCGATTACCGCTTTGGTTCTTTCAGAAGTTCCTACTTTGTTTAAGTGGATTTCTGTTTTTGCTAAAGCTCCAATTTCTTCTAGTTCTTTTGCAATTTCGGTACGAACCACAAAACGGTCTTTTCCTTGATAATGTAATCCGAAACTGTTTAATGTCGCATCTTCGTTAAAAATATCAACGATTTCAAGATTGTGTTTTTCACCTAATGTTTTATCGTTCATATCGTGCGCAGGCGTTACTTTCAAACATCCTGTTCCGAATTCTACATCTACATATTCGTCTTCAATAATTGGGATTACTCTTCCGCAGATTGGAACGATCGCTTTTTTACCTTTTAAATGTGTAAAACGTTCGTCGTTCGGATTGATACAGATTGCAGTGTCTCCAAAAATAGTTTCCGGACGTGTTGTAGCAATCGTCAAGAAATCTTCCGAACCTTCGATTTTATATTTTAAGAAAAATAATTTTCCTTGCTGTTCTTCGTAAATTACTTCTTCATCAGAAAGAGTAGTTTTTGCTTCTGGATCCCAGTTTACCATACGGTATCCTCTGTAGATTAATCCTTTGTTGTATAAATCTACAAACGATTTAATTACAGATGCAGACATATCTGGATCCATTGTAAATTTGGTACGCTCCCAATCGCAAGAAGCACCTAATTTCTTAAGTTGTTCTAAGATTGTTCCGCCATATTTATCTGTCCATTCCCAAGCATGTTTTAGGAATTCTTCGCGGGTCAAATCGTTTTTATTGATTCCTTCTGCTTTTAATTTAGCTACCACTTTTGCTTCAGTAGCAATAGATGCGTGGTCTGTTCCTGGTACCCAACAAGCGTTGAAACCTTTAAGACGCGCTCTACGAATTAAAACATCCTGAATCGTATTATTCAACATATGTCCCATGTGAAGGACTCCAGTGACGTTTGGCGGCGGGATTACAATGGTGTACGGTGTTCTATGATCTGGTTCTGAATGAAAATAGTTGTTTTTCATCCAGTAATCATACCATTTACTCTCAATCGTCTTAGCGTCAAATTGTGCTGGAATTGTCATTTATATATGTTTAATCGTTTATTTGTTTAACCGTTTAATCGGTTTTGATCATTGGACTTTAATTAATTCATTTTCTTATTTTCTGTTTTCAAAAAGATCATTTATAATTCAATCTCAACGATTAAACAAATAAACGATTAAACAGTTAAACAAAAAAATGGTTCAATTTTTGTATTTATAACTGACAGCAAAAGTAAATAATTAAGTAGACTATAAAAAGAGAAATAATAATTTGTGTGTTAATTAAAAGAATGTATATTTACTTACAATTAAAAAAAGATTTCATATGAAAAATGCAGCCTCTTTTATTGCAGTCTTATTGTTTAGTGCAATAAGTTATGCGCAAAATGGCCCAAAAATTGAATTTGCAGCCCCTGATAATACAATTGATTATGGAAAAATTTCTAAAAGTGACAATGGACTTCGTTCCTTTGAATTTACCAACACTGGAGATGCTCCATTATTAATTACAGGTGCAGAATCTACAGTAAGTTCAATCATTGTAACAAAACCTGCGGCAGCAATTTTGCCGGGCAAAAAAGGAAAAATCGATGTAAAATATAATATGGTCGCAGGACCTATTCGTAAAACAATTACTGTTGAAACAAATGCAGTAAATTATCCTGACGGAAGAGTAGCTCTTAAAATTAAGGGTGAAGTTCAATAAGAATTTAAAAATCTTAAAATAACAAAAGCCGTTTCTAAATCTAGAAACGGCTTCTTATTTTTAAAAAGAAAAAAGAAACGTCTTGCTTCTCAAATCTTGCTTCTTTATTTACTTAGAAGCGCATTCAGCAGTATCAAATTTGTACTTTACGCTTTCAAAATCAATTGGCTTGTCTTTTACTAAATAAGTAACTCCCATTGTAGTCTGCATGGTTCCGTTTCCTAAAATAAGCTGATTGTTACGTTTTAAAAGCGCCATCGGATTCTTGAATGTTTTTTCTCCGTTTACATTGTCTTTAAAAGTATAATCTACAAACAGCGTATCACCATGAAACTCTCCTGCAACTTCTCCTGTTCTAACAGTTGAAGGCGCCACTCTCATAATCATATCTCCAGATAATTTTCCGTTTTTTAAAGTATTCAATTTTAAATCTATTGTATCCTTTTCATAAATTGCTTTGTAGCATGCAGTGCTTACTACTGTTTCTCCTTCTGCTTTTGCAGCTTCAACGGCTTTTTGTTTTTCTTCATTTTTACAGCTTTGCAATCCGATGAAGGATAAAAGCAAACAAGATAAGGTTAGATTTCTCATACTATTTTCATTTTATTGATATAACTATAAAATTAAAGAAAAAAGATTTTATTTCATTAATAATTTTAATCAGTTGGTAAAATTAATTTTAACACATAGAAACATAGTCTTAGTAAACTTTAAAAGGCGTTTCACTAATTTCAATACACATAGCCATGTGTTAAAGCTAGCTTTTTCTACATCCTTTAACAGAAACAATAAAAATCTATGTTTCTATGTGTTAGAGTAAATTTTATTTCATTTAACTCAAAAGGATAATTTTATAAATTTTTGATTACAAATTCAGATCTTCTGTTCAATTCATGTTCTTCTTCAGAGCACGATTCATCAGTTTTACATTTTATAATTGGAACCGATTCTCCATAACCTTTTGCAGAAACTCTTTTGGCTTCAATTCCAGATTGAATAATAAACTCTCTAGTTGAGTTTGCTCTTTTCTGAGATAAATCGGCATTGTATTTTTCATTTCCTCTTGAATCGGTATGCGATCCAATTTCGATTACCATACTAGGATATTTTTTCATTAATTCAACCACTCTGCCTAAAATCACTTTTGATTCTTTTCGAATGTACCACAAATCATAATCGAAGTAAATCGGGTCTGTTTTAATGATCAAACGGTCTTTATCTTTTACAACATCTTTTTCTTTTGCTAAAATCTCTTTTACTTTTTCATTCTTTCTAACTTCAGCTGCAACGATAGCCGCTTCTTTGGCTTTTTTCTCTTTTTCTTTTAATTCAATTGCTGCCAAAGCTTCTTTTTTCTTGTTTTCTTCTTCAATAATAATTTCCTGCTTTCTTTTATTTTCAGCAATCTGCTTTTCTTCTTTTTTAATAGCGTCTAGAGATCTCAAAGCCAAAGAACCGTCATTTACTTTATCTCTTGTTTTGTCTAAAGTCAGTATTTTAGAAGCATTAGTATAATTTTCTTTGAATGCGCTTATTTTATAAGAAGCCTCACAAGCAACCGTAAAACTGAATTTTCCGTCAGCAGAAGTTGTAATGGTGTTTAAAGTTTTGTTATCTGAATCTTGCAATAATACTGTCGCATTTTCTAGAGCCAATTGTGTATCAATATCTGTAATCGTTCCAGCAATAAACTGCTTACAATCTTCAACAATCAAATCTTTTATTTCTTTGAATTGATAAATATCGTCGCTTCCCTTTCCTCCTTCTCTATTCGACGAGAAAAATCCTTCTTTGGTATTAGAATCGATATTAAACGCAAAATCGTCTAAATTAGAATTTAACGGAAGTCCAACATTTACTGGTTTCGAATAGTCATTTCCGCTTATTTCAGAAACGAAAACATCTAAAGATCCGTATCCTAAATGTCCGTCTGAAGAAAAATATAATTTATTATCTGCCGAAGCAAAAGGAAACTGTTCTCTCTTATCGGTATTAATTTGTGCCCCTAAATTCTTCGGTGTATCAAATGCTCCTTTATTTATATTTACCGAATAAATATCAAACGAGCCTAAAGACCCTGGCATATCCGAAGCAAAATACAAGATTTTTTCATCGGCACTCAAAGCGGGATGCTCAACAGAATAATTTGGACTGTTGAATGGAAGCGATGTAATATTGGTCCATTTTCCTTCTACCCATTCTGCTTTAAAAATCTGAAGATTCGAGATTTTCTTTTCATCTTTTTTCTTCTTGCCATTTTTAGAATTGTTTCGTGTAAAATACATCGTTTTACCATCTTTTGTAAAAACAGCATTCGATTCGTGCATTCCGGTTTTTAATTCTTTCGCAAAATAATGAACAATGGAATCTGCTGAATTGATGTTTTTTAAAGGAATTGAAACCAAATTCAAATAAGTTTCGTTATCCCATTTAAACTTTTTATCGAATAAACCAGGCTTCAATTTAACACCTGCAAAAACTAGATTTTCTTTGTATTTAACCGCTCCAAACTCTGAATTTGGCGTATTTATCACAAGGTTTTTAATCTCAAAACGTTTACCGATTGCAGTAACGTTTTCTAAGGTTTTTAGTTCTTTTTCAAAATTGGCAAGATCTTCAGAATTGGATGATTTTGCATAATACTCTTTTAAATTGGCATTTGCATCATCAGTACTATTAGTCGCTTTTAAAGTCTGAGCATATCTAAAATAATATTCTCGATCTAAATTATTGCTGTAATTTGAAACCAACAGACGATAATAACGCTGTGCTTTGACTAAATCATTGGTATAGAAATAAGAATCAGCCAAGTTTTTAATTACTTCTTGTGAAGGTCTTTCGTCAGCTAATTTTTGATATAAAATAATGGCTTCGCTGTAATACGTTTTATCAAAAAAACGTTTTGCTCTAATCAATTCCTGATCCTGTGCCTTTATAAACTGTATTGAAAATACGAATATAATAACGAGTAATTTTTTCATATTTTTCATCTTAAAAGAATCTTGGTGATTTATCAAATCCTTTTCCTAACAAGTCGAGATCGAACAGTAGCATGATTTCGTGTGTTCCAGAATTAAACTGACCAAAGTTCGTGAGTGTATAATCGTAAGCATATCCTACTCTCAATGTCGGCGTGACATTAATATTGAATAAAGCACTTACCGAATCATCAATTCTGTAGGCGGCACCAAATTCAAATTTTTCATTATACAAAACATTGGCCGTAACATCTAAAGTAATCGGGGCACCTTTTACAAATTTTGACATAAATGCTGGTTTCAATTTCACCTTATCGCTAACTTGAAAAACATAACCAGCCGTTAAAAAAGTGTGTATTTCTTCAGAACCAAAAGCATTCACCCCAGATTTCTCTTCAATATATTTTGATTTCAGCAAATTGGGTGCAGATAATCCAACATAAAGATTATCTCTAAAATAATAGGCTCCTACTCCAATATTTGGCTTTGTTGCATTGATGTTTTCTGAAAAAGCATAATCTGTCTGAGGATCTGTAAAACGAAATCCGTTAAAATTGGTTTGCATGGATGAAAATCCTGCTTTTAAACCCAACGATAGTTTATTTTTTCCGCCTAACTTTAGAACATAGGCAAAATCGGCATAAACATTATTTTCTTTTTTAGCTCCATCTCCAATATCATCTGAAATAAAAGAGATTCCAGCTTCTATTTTATCGTTGATTGCTGTATGTCCAAAAAACGTAAATGTTTTTGGAGCACCATAAGCGCCTACCCATTGTGTTCTGTATAATCCTCCAAAATTCATCATGGCAGGAACACCTGTTGCGTAAGCAGGATTGACAACACTCATATTGTACATATAATGCGTGTATTCTGGATCTTGCTGGGCAGAAACGGATAAACAGAAAAGAAAATTTATAAGGAGTATTATTTTTTTCATCTAAAAATTATATTAAAATGTAAAAACAGATTATCGATTTAAATAAAGACGGCCTTGTTTGGGCGGTTTATTGTCTTTATTGAAATGCAATACATAAAAGTAAACTCCGTTGGGTGCAACGCCTCCAGCGATACCACTTTTTTCATAATTTTTACCATCCCAAGCTGGTTTACTATTATCTCCTTTGTACATTCCGTTTCCGTATCTATTATAAATTTCAAGTGTATAATTTGGATATAAAAATTCAATATCTTTTATCACAAACGAATCGTTTACCCCGTCTCCATTTGGCGAGAATCCATCCGGAATAAAAAACTCGTACTGAGCAACTTCACAGTCTTGTAGTGAGACTTTTACTTCTCTATAACTTTCAGACAAACATCTTGTTACTTCATTTAAATCATATCCATAATAAGTCGCATTATGGACTAATAATATGGTCGAGGGCAATAAATTCCCGTCTACAGCATCATACCAGGCAACTGTTGTTGGAACATTTGTTTTATTAGAAAGATCACTTATTTTCGGATTTGCCAATCCGCAAAAATCTGGTGTTTCTGTCATTTCTGGAGCTGGCGTATCGTATATGATTACCGAAACTTTTGCGGATCCTGAAGTACAGCCTACAGCAGAAGTTTCTCTAACGAAATAATCTTCTGTTTTTAAAACATAATCTGAAGCAAGCGGCGTTGTTGCTGTTTCAGAATTATACCATTTATATTGCGCTCCTTTTGGTTCCAAATTGGCTATTACCGCTTCATCAACTTTACAAAACTGCTGATCTGCAACAACTGGTGCTGGCGGAATTGGATTTATTACGAAATCATCTGTAACATTGATTAAATCTACATCACAATTGGTAACCGTATTGGTTAAATTTAGCAATGTAATTTTTGTTGTTCCAGCGTTCAAAAGTAGTTCTGCAGGAATTATAAAATCTAATTTACCATTTGTAACCGCCTTGCTGATGGTTTGCACCGCAGAAATATTACTCTTTGATAAGGCATAAGAAATACTAACATTAGTTAAAGTTTCTAATCCTGAAACTGTAACGGTAACAGGCGCATTCAAACAATAGTCTTTAACAGCAGCTTTTACAGTTAATGCATTAGGCAACGGATTTATATATAGATTTCCTGCAACATTTGCTGTATTGGTACATTGTGGTGAAGGATTGGTAATATTCGTTATGCTATAAATGGTAATTACTGATAATCCGCTTCTTGCGCTCAGGTTTCCTGGAACTACAAAAGATGCCTTTCCGCCAACAGACTGCATGTTTGCTGTTTCGCCTAGAGCGAGATTGTCTCCGTTTACATTATAAGAAATTCGATAATTACCATCGAGTAAATTGGGTGCAGTAACTTGAATTATTGCATCATCATTTTGACAAATAGGAAGTGTAGATAATGTCGCATTAGTTAAACGCGGTAACGGATAAATCGTTAAAATAGTTGAAAATGGATTAAAAATATTGACACACGTTCCTTTACTTGTTGTAGAAACTATCCCCGTAACTGTTATGGTATACTCACCTACTTGCTTAAAATAAGACGATTGTATTGGAAAATTAAATACTCCATTCACAAAATTTCCCCTCACATTTTGAGACGCTGATACTCCCGGTCCAACAACACTAAAACTGACATTATATGTACCATCAGGAATAATATTTGCTCCTTGAGTAATTTTTGCTGAATAAGTCGCTGTTGAAATTTCAGATTCGCAAATATCTTTACTAGCTTCAATTTTTGATCCTGTAAAATCAAGTCTTTTTTCAAGAGTTATATGTACTGTTGCATTTTTATTTGGACATATATTATTACTTGGAACTGCTAAAACACTATAGGTATAAGAATAAACACCAGGCCCATTTGCATCAAACAATTCTTGAAGATTAATATTATGATCTGTAGGAGAAGTCAACCCTATACCTGTCCAAGTACCTCCTTTGTCCCCTTCACTTAGTTGGTCAAATAAATTTAAATCGGTGTATGCTGCCAAATCTGTATCGCCGCATAACTCCAAATTTTGTGGCTCACCAATTTTCGGAGCTATATAAATGGTTACTTGTACATTGGTCGACTTTGGATTTGGAGAACACGCAACCACTGGCGGCACAGTGTAAATGAAGTTAAGCGTAGTTTTGGTTGTATATTGTCCAATTGGTATTGTAGACTGTACAGGTTCTCCTGCAGTAGTTGTAAATTTCCCATTTATATGTGGCCCCATTACTTTACTATCAAAAGCCGTAAAAAGGTTAAAAAAATCACTTTCGTTACAAACTGTTGCTTGAGATCCCACTCCAACATATGCACCTATTGTAATCGTGACTACAGCTTTGTTATTTGTACAACCCGAAGTTGCTGGAGCTGTGTAGGTATAATGATATTCTCCTCCGCTAAGGATAAATTGAGCATTTAACATACCCGTAGAAGGATCTAGGCCTTGCAGATTATTATCATCTGTCCATGTTCCGCCTGGAACTGGAGAACCTCCCAACAAAGAAAATAAGTTTACGGATTGATAAATTGGATTAGAAACGTCACAAATCAACTCATTTGTATTATCAATACCAGCACATTGCGCCGTTAGTTTTGAAGAAAAGAGAGTAAAAAAAATAAAAAACAATACAAAATGGTGGTAGCTAATGTAGTTTTTTGCCATAGATTAAATTTTTGCTAAACATAAGAAAATATTTAACAAAAAATATAATTTTTAGTAAACTTATTTTCACAAAAAGAACACATTTCTACAATACAACATCATAGAACGTAGTTTTACAATAAATTAGAAAAACTAAAATTCAATGTCCTTTTACAATTCATCTTCTAGTTTAAATCTAAACTTTAAGACTACACTATTTCGTTCTACTTCAAGATTTATCCAAACATCATCTTCCGATTTTAAAAGATTGTTAATCTGTTGAAGAGTATATTTGTATGGTTGTGTATTATTAATACTGACAACAATATCTCCTTTGCGCAATCCGCATTTTTCGGCTGCAGAATTCTTGCGTACGTTTACGATTTCATAAACAGGCTTAAGAGCAAATTTATACTTAAAATTATTATTGTTTTTGTCTTTGTCTTTTTCCTGCAATTCATCCATTGAAGTAGCAACTCGCACGGTTTCTAAATGCACGGTTTCCTGTACCCATTGAAGCCCATTATGCTGAATCGTGATTCCGCTCTTATTGTAAGTAAATGGTTCTCCGTATTTACTGTTTTTTTTCAGGTACAGCTTTTTCCCTTTATAATCCAAAACCAAGGTAAATCGTTTTAAGACTTCACCTCCTACAGACCCGATACGTCCTGGAACCATCTTAACGTTACGAATTGAGGCAGAATCAGGAAAAGACACAATCGGTTTTTTGAAATCAAATTCATCAATCGAGAATTTATCAATTTTAGCACGATGCCCTTCAATGTCTCCACTAAATCCTTTTCCTAAAAAGTCTGGAAAGTTTTTGTTTGGGAGTTTAATTTTATCATTTTCAAAAATCCAGAAAGCATCACTATTTCCAATATCAATTAAAAGCTTTGCCGGAATTTCTTCATTATTCACAGTTGCTGTTGTCATGATATAAGGTTTTGCTTTTTCTACCGTTATCGGAACCATTCTAAACTGCTTGTTTAGTTTTTCCTCATATTTATCACTTTTAGCATGAACTATTATTTTCTTCTTCTGATAATTGACTTCAACATAGTTATTTCTAAAGAATTTATGACCGATAATTCCGTTAACAGGAATTCCGATATGAGAAGACAGATTAAAGCTTTGATCTAAAATAATAAAGACCATGTGGTCATTTGATTTGAGACCATGCGTTTCTAGAATATTTTTCGTTGATTTTAGTCCTTCTATTTCTTCTTCACTTCCTAAACCACGAAGTTTGATTTTTTCCACATTGTTAAAACTCACTTCCTGCTTTTCTTCCATACTAAACAGAATCGTTTCCTCAACTCCAGAATCTAAGAGAAAATTTAGCTCAACTCCATTTACTTTTATAGGAATAAAAACAAGGTTATTTATCAATTTAAAAGGTATTGTAGCCTTTGTTGCATTGTTTTCTAATAAAAAATCGCCTTGCCCGAAAAGCAAAAAAGGTAAGAATAACCCAAAAAACAATACTATATATTTTTTCATTGACAATATTTTATTATAAAATTAGTAAATATATTTATTATTGTTACATTTTCGTAAGTCCTTGTATTGTTTACGTTAAATTGGAAAAAAAAATGCAAATTTGCACTTCAATAATTTATACTCATGCCGACAATTTCACTCAAGGGAAAAAACATGCCCGAATCTCCGATACGCAAGCTGGCTCCTTTTGCTGATTTAGCAAAGAAAAAAGGACACAAGGTGTATCACTTAAACATTGGTCAACCGGATATCAAGACACCGGAAGTGGCCATCGAGGCGGTAAAAAATATTGATTTGAGTATTATAGAATACAGTCCGTCTGCCGGATATGAAAGCTATAGAAAAAAATTAGCTCATTTTTACCAGCGCCAAAATGTAAACGTTAACACAGAAGACATCATTGTAACTACTGGTGGTTCTGAAGCCTTACTTTTTGCACTGGCCACAATTACAGATCCTGGAGATGAAATCATTATCCCGGAACCTTTTTATGCTAATTATCACGCGTTTGCTTCTTCGACAAGTGCAACTGTAGTACCTCTTGTTTCTACAATTGAGACTGGGTTTGCTTTGCCAAGTATTGACGAAGTTGAAAAACTAATAACACCAAGAACAAAAGCTATTCTGATTTGCAACCCTGGAAATCCGACTGGATACTTATACTCTGAAGCCGAAATTAAACAGTTGGCGCATTTAATAAAAAAACACGATTTATACTTAATCGCTGATGAAGTGTATCGTGAGTTTTTATACGATGGAGACGATGTGCATTTTTCTGTAATGAATTTAGAAGATGTGCAGCAAAATGTAATCATGGTCGATTCTGTTTCTAAACGTTACAGTATGTGTGGTGCAAGAATTGGGTGTTTGGTAACTAAAAACAAAGATGTCTTGGCAACTGTAATGAAGTTTGCTCAAGCACGTTTGAGTCCGCCAACTATTGAACAGATTGCTTGCGAAGCTGCAATTGATACACCTCAAAGTTATTTTGACGAAGTAATTGGCGAATATAAAGAACGTCGCAATACTTTAATCGCTGAATTAAACAAGATTGATGGTGTTATTGTAACAAAACCAAAAGGTGCTTTTTATTGCATTGCCGAGCTTCCTATAGAAGATTCGGATGATTTTGCACAATGGCTTCTTGAAAGTTATGATTTAAATGGCGAAACGGTAATGATTGCTCCAGCTAAAGGTTTCTATTCGACACCTGGAATGGGATTAAATCAGGTTCGTATTGCTTATGTTTTAAACAAAAAAGATTTGATTACAGCTGTAAACATTTTAAAAGAGGCTTTATTAGTTTACAACAACAGATAATCAATTCATTATAATACACTTTAAAAAGACAATAGCGTTTTTCGTTGTTGTCTTTTTTGTTTTTAATAACAGTATTTCTCTTCAAAATTTAAATTATATCCAAAAAGGAGTAATTAAATCCTAAAAACCATAGAAAAGGTTTCCTATTTATTAATTATCTTTACCGCCTTAAATGAGGAATACACATACTAATAGTAGTTTTTAATGATAAACAACGAAGAATTTTTAGACGAAATAGGAGATAATCATTTCAGCAGTAATGCAAAAAACCCTCTAAGAGCGGATGCTTTTGACATCACTGATGAAGAAAAAATAGAAAAAATTAAAAAAGATGTTGAAAACATTCTACAAACTCTAGGAATGGATTTGACAGATGACAGCATTAAAGGAACTCCAAATCGAGTTGCAAAAATGTTTGTCAAAGAAATTTTTGGAGGTCTTAACCCTGCAAAACAGCCAAAAGCTTCTACTTTTGACAATAATTACAAATATGGCGAAATGCTTGTAGAAAAAAACATCACAGTTTATTCTACTTGCGAACACCATTTACTGCCAATTATCGGACGTGCTCACGTTGCTTATATCTCAAGCGGACGCGTGATTGGTTTATCTAAAATGAACCGTATCGTTGAGTATTATGCAAAAAGACCTCAAGTACAAGAGCGTCTAACTATGCAGATTGTTCAAGAACTTCAAAAAGCTTTAGGAACAGAAGATGTTGCCTGCGTGATTGATGCAAAACACCTTTGCGTGAATTCTCGCGGTATTAAAGATATCGAAAGCAGCACGGTAACTTCTGAGTTCGGCGGAAAATTCAAAGACGCTCAAACGAAAAGAGAATTTTTAGATTATATTAAGCTAGATACTCAGTTCTAAAATGTTTATTGTTTTTTGTTTATAGTTTGTTGTTTTTATGGCGAAAATAGAAAAGTTTGAAGATTTAGAAATTTGGAGGTTAGCTCGAGAAATCTGTCTTCAAATTGAATTTCTAATTCAAAATACAAACTTAAAAACAAACTATTCGCTAAGAGATCAAATTGATAGAAGTTCTGGTTCAATAATAGATAATATCGCAGAGGGCTTTGAAAGAAATGGCAATCGAGAATTTATTAATTTTTTAAGTATTGCAAAAGGTTCTGCTGGCGAAGTAAAATCTCAATCCTATAGAGCTTTTGATAAAAAACTGATTAATCAGGAACAACATTTAAAACTGAATGAAAAGGTTGAACTTGTTAAAAACAAAATTGGGGCAATGATGAACTACTTAAACAAATGTGAAATCAAAGGGCTAAAATTCAAATAAACAATTTCACTCCAAAACAATAAACCAAAAACAATAAACAACAAACATTAAAAAATATGCCTTTATATACAAGTCAGCCTTTAAAAATATACAATTCACTTTCGGGTGAAAAAGAAGATTTCAAACCAATCCATGAAGGAAACGTTGGAATGTATGTTTGTGGACCTACCGTATATAGTAATGTCCATTTAGGAAACGTGAGAACTTTTATGTCTTTTGATGTAATCTTCAGATATTTTCTGCATTTAGATTATAAAGTTCGTTATGTTCGAAACATTACCGATGTTGGACATATTGTAGATGATGTTGATGAAGGTGAAGATAAAATTGCTAAAAAAGCACGTTTGGAGCAATTGGAACCAATGGAAGTGGTACAGCGTTACACTGTAGATTTCCATAACATCCTAAAAGCTTTCAACTTTTTGCCTCCAAGCATAGAGCCTACAGCAACAGGACATATTATTGAGCAAATTGAAATCATCAAAAAAATCATCGACAAAGGCATCGCTTATGTAGCTAATGGATCGGTATATTTTGATGTTGTAAAATATAACGAGACTAACAATTACGGTATTTTAAGTGGTAGAAATATCGATGATATGTTGGCTAACACGCGCGATCTTGACGGACAGTCGGATAAGAGAAATCCGCAAGATTTTGCACTATGGAAAAAAGCAGAGCCAGAACATATTATGAGATGGCCTTCTCCTTGGAGCGATGGATTTCCAGGATGGCACTTAGAATGTACTGCAATGAGCACCAAATATCTTGGCAATCATTTTGACATTCATGGAGGTGGAATGGATTTAAAATTCCCTCATCACGAATGTGAAATCGCTCAAAACGAAGCTTGCACAGGTCAGGCTCCAGTAAATTACTGGATGCACGCCAACATGCTTACTTTAAACGGAAAGAAAATGGCAAAATCGACTGGAAACAATATTCTTCCAGGCGAAATTTTAAGCGGAGATAACAATATCTTAAGTAAACCTTTTTCTGCTTCTGTGACTCGTTTTTTCATGCTTCAAGCACACTACAGAAGTATCTTGGATTTTTCTGATGATGCCATTGTTGCAGCTGAGAAAGGATATAAAAGATTAATGGAAGCACTAGATGCTCTACCAAATATTACGGCAGGAAATTCCAGCTCTATAGATTTTGCTGCTTGGAAACAGCTTTGCTATGATGCAATGAATGATGATTTCAATACGCCAATTTTGATTGCGCAATTGTTTGAAGCTGTTCGTTACATCAATCTATTAAAAGATGGCAAAGAAACGATTTCTGTTGATGATTTAAACGATTTCAAAACAGCAGTAAATGCTTTTGTTTTTGATGTTTTAGGCCTTAGCGACGATAAAGCAGCTGATGGCGATAGCGACAAACTAGATGGTGTCGTAAATATGCTTATAGGAATGAGAAATCAAGCTAGAGCGGATAAAAACTTTGCCCTTTCTGACCAAATTCGTGATCAATTAATCGCTTTAGGAATTCAGCTTAAAGACGGAAAAGAAGGAACTACTTTTAGCATTCAATAAAAAAGTGGTCAGTGGTCAGTTTTTTAGTGGTCAGATTCAAACTTTGAACTGACTGAACACTAAAAAACTGACCACTGACCACTATAAACTAACTTATACAAAAAATATGTTTTCAAAAATTCTAATATATCCATTTGTATTGTTAGTCCGTTTTTATCAGACTGCTATTTCACCATTTACTCCAGCTGCTTGTAGATTTGAACCTACTTGTTCTACTTATATGATTCAGGCATTGCAAATTCACGGATTGTTTTATGGCGGATTTTTAGGCATCAAACGCATTTTAAGCTGTCATCCTTGGGGAAGAAGCGGTTACGATCCTGTACCAGAAAAGAAATGCAACCACAAACATTAACTTTTTAGAAAGCGGTACTTTACATTAAATATTTATTTTTACAGCTATATAAAAACATTTATACATGACACACGCCTTAAATTTAGTTTGGAATCCTTCTGAAGGAATCAACTTAGGATTTTTTATGATTCGCTATTACAGCTTAATGTTTGTAATTGCTTTTGGTTTAGGATGGTTCCTAATGAAAAAAATGTTCGAAAGAGAAAACGAATCGATTGAAAAACTAGATTCTCTATTTGTTTGGACGGTTTTAGCCACTTTAATAGGTGCACGTTTAGGTCATGTTTTCTTTTACGATTGGGAATACTTCAGAAATCATTTACTTGAAATTTTCTTACCATTTAAATTTGAACCAGAATTCCAGTTTACAGGTTTTCAAGGATTAGCAAGTCATGGTGCAGCAATTGCGATTATTGTTGCCATGTATTATTACAGTAAAAAAATATTAAAGCGTCCGTTATTATGGATTCTGGACCGTGTTGTAATACCAGTTGCAAGTGGTGCGATCTTTGTTCGTTTAGGGAATTTCTTTAACTCAGAAATTATCGGAAATGAAACTGACTCTGCATTCGGAATCCGTTTCCTTCATGATAAATTCAGTAAAGCTGAAGCTGTACAAAAAACAGGTATTGCAGATCCGAAAGAAGCGTATAATGCAATCGCTTCAGATCCAAGATTCGCAAACATATTAGCTGAAGTACCTTCAAGACATCCTACTCAACTTTACGAAGCGATCTGTTACGTTTTTGTTTTTGCAATCTTATACTTTTTATACTGGAAAACAAACGCTAGACTTAAATCTGGACTTTTATTCGGATTGTTTTTAGTTCTTTTATTTGTTGTACGTTTCATCGTAGAGTTTGTAAAGGAAAGCCAAGGCGGTTTTGAGAGCGAATTAGGCTTATTTTCAACAGGACAATGGTTAAGTATACCTTTTATCATTATCGGACTTTTCTTTGTCATTAGAGCACAAAGAAATCCTTTAGCAGAATCATAAAAAACAATTTACAATTCTATACAAAAAAGCCCAATATTCAAATATTGGGCTTTTTCTTTTTATAACTGATACGAAATACCAAATTCGATATTCTTCGTATTATATCCTGCATTACTGCTTCCTAAACCAGCATTAGAAACATGTCTTACACTAGGACGAATATCAAAACGGAAATTATCATAACCTGCTGTAAAACCGAGCGCCAAAACATCAGCAAAAGCAAATCCTTTAGACATCCTTTCTGTTTCTGTATCTGTAATCATTGGTCCAATGCTTCCTAAAACATAGAAAGAACACACTTTACCGATAGGTCTACGAACTAGAAATCCACAATTAAGCACATATTCGCGAACATCTTTTAGACGCGTATATTCATCTCTTTTTTGCTGATAATTTGGGGTTTCAGGCTTAACAAAATAGAAATTCAATAATTGATGTTTTCCAAAATTGATTTCGGGCTGGACTAGAATTTCATACTTAAAATTTCTAGTCTCTTTTATCTCGTAATAGAACTGCGCCTTATAAAAATGATTCTCAAAAGTGTAATCGGTATTACTAAATTCACTTCCAAAACCATAACTCAAACCTATTCTGTATTTACTGCTTTTTTCCTGCGCTTTAAGATGCATTACACCAAATAACACTATAATAAAGAATATTCGTTTTAGAAGCATAATATGTTTTTGGTTGGCACATACAAACATAAAAAAAAGATCCAGCTTTCACTGGATCTTTTTTTTATTTAGAATAAGGTTTTTAATTATGCCTTATTGTGTTTGTCTTCGATTGTGTGTTTCTCATCACTTGAAATCGTGTCTACCAATACTGGTGTAGCGATAAATAATGAAGAGTAAGTACCAACGATAATACCAATTAACATTGCGAAGATAAATCCTCTGATAGATTCTCCACCGAAGATAAACATCGTTAATAATACGATGATCATCATTAATGAAGTATTCAATGTTCTAGATAATGTAGTATTAATAGAAGCGTTTACGATATCTTCGAAACTTCCTTTACGGTTTCCGATGATAAACTCTCTCACCCTGTCAAATACAATTACCGTATCGTTCATAGAGTAACCAATTACAGTCAAGATCGCAGCGATAAAGTGCTGATCCATTTCCATGTGGAATGGCATGAATTTGTAGCATAATGAGTAAACTCCTAATACGAAGATTACGTCGTGCGCAACAGCTGCAATCGCACCTAATGAATATTGCCATTTACGGAAAGATACCATTAAGTATAAGAAAATAACTGCCATTGCACCAAGAACCGCCCAGTAAGAGTTAGTTTTGATATCCTCAGAAATAGAAGCTCCAACTTTAGAAGCTTGTAAAACACCTACTCTTTTACCATCAAATGAGTTGATGAATTTATCGTAAGTTGTATTTGGGAAATATTTCTGTAAAGCAGCGTATAATTTTTGGTTTACTTCTTCATCGATAGCAACACCATCTTCTTTAATTTTATATTTAGTAGTGATTTTCAATTGATCATCATCACCTAAAATTTTAGCCTCAACCGGAGTACCGAAAGCAGCAGATAATTCATCTGAAACTGCAGTTGCATCAACTGGCTTTTCGAATTTAACTTGGAAAGTTCTTCCTCCAACAAAATCAACACCTTCATCTAATCCGTTAACAAAGAAGATAGAAACTAAACTTACAACAACTACAATTGAAGAGAAGATGTAAGTGAATTTTTTAATCTTGATAAAGTCAAAGTGGAAGTTTGTAAACCAGTTTTTAGTAATATTTGTAGAGAAAGTTAAATCACCTTTTCCTGCAATATTTCTGTCAATGAAAATTCTAGCAATAAAGATAGAAGTAAACAATGAAGTTACGATACCAATTAATAATGTTAATGCGAAACCTTTAATAGGACCTGTTCCGAAAATAAACAAGATAGCTCCAGTTAAAACGTGAGTAACGTTAGCATCAATAATAGAACGCATTGCACCATGCCATCCGTAAGAAGCTTGAACTGCTTCAGAAAGAGATTTTCCTTCACGTAATTCCTCTTTCGCTCTTTCGTAGATAATAATGTTCGCATCTACCGCAGTACCTAATGTTAATACGATACCTGCAATACCTGGTAATGTCAATACAAAACCAAAACTTGCCATAATTCCGAATAAGAATAGTAAGTTTAATAATAAAGCAAGGTTTGCATACCAACCAGCTTTACCATAATAGAATACCATCCAAACACAAACTAATAAGAAACCTAATACAGAAGAAATTGTACCTGCATCAATAGCAGCTTGCCCTAAAGATGGACCTACAACAGTTGATTGGATAATATCTGCAGAAGCTGGTAATTTACCTGCATTTAATACGTTAGCTAAATCTTTAGTTTCAGCTACATCAAATGAACCTGTAATCTCAGATCTTCCTCCAGCAATAGGACCGCTTGTTACACCTGGAGCAGAATATACAATATCATCTAATACAATAGCAATGTAGCTTTTTTGAGCAAATGCTCTTCCTGTTAACTCTTCCCAAACTTTAGCACCTTGGCTGTTCATTTGCATAGAAACAGCTGGTTTACCCATTTGGTCAAAAGTATCTTTTGCATCAGTTACAACACCACCGCTCATTGCTGGGTTATTGTCTCTGTTTCCTTTTAAAGCGTATAATTCAACTGCTTCAATATCTGCAGCACTTTTAATGTCTTTTGCTTTAGGATCTTTTATAGTTGTTGGCTTGCTCCATACAAATTTTGCATAGTGTTGGTCAGCAGCCAATAATACTCTAATTTCTGGTCTTTTGAAATAATCATTGATAGCAGCAGTATCTTTAGGAGCAAAATATCCTAAAACTGGTCCACCACCTTGAACGATCATTTTATCAAATAAAGGATTGTTTCCTTTTTTAACATCTGAAGAATCTTTAGCATCTGTTAATAATGCATTCAATGAATCTTTAGCAACTGTTTTAGTTTCAGTCTTTTTAACTTCAGTTTTCTTTAAAGCTTCGTTTGCAGATACTAAGAAATTACCAATTTCTTCAATTTTATAAGTTTCCCAGAACTCTAACTGAGCTTTTCCACCTAATAATTTTTTAATTCTATCTACATCCTTAGCACCTGGAAGCTCTACTAAGATTCTTCCTGTTTCTCCTAATTTTTGGATGTTTGGCTGTGTAACACCAAATTTGTCGATACGCTCTCTTAATACTTTAAAAGCACTTTCTACAGACTCATCAACTTTTCTTTTGATAACTTTTTGAACTTGCGCGTCAGACATTTGAAAGTCTACTCCACCTTCTCCTTGAAGACTTCTGTTAGCAAAAATATCTGGCGATGCTAATTTTACAGTTCCTTTTGAATTTGCTTCAAAAGCTTCAAAAAACTTATTTAAATATGTTTTGTTTCCTTCTAAATTTGCAGATGCATCAGCTAATGATTTATTAAAAACTGGATTTTTAGAATTATTAGCCAAACCTTTTAATACATCTTTAATAGAAATTTGAAGAATTACGTTAATTCCCCCTTCTAAGTCAAGACCTTTATTAAGCTGCTTGTTTTTCACTTCATTGTAAGTGAAATCAGTAAAACCAAGATTTAATACTTTTTCTTTACCAATAGAATCTAAATATTTCAGCTCTTTGTCAGGATTATCTCCTGCAAAAGCTTTAGCTTCACTTTTGACACCATTTGCCACAAAAGTGAATGATAGTTGGTAAATACTTACCAATGCAAATAGAATTGCGAAAAATTTAATAAGTCCTTTATTCTGCATTATTACTAAAAATTAATTATGTTTTATTTTTGATTTTGTTTTAAAGTCCCATAAAATAAGCCCTGACATGATTTTTTAAAACAAAAAAACGAGATCACGAATTACCAATTTTTTTTTAAACCGAGCAAATATATAATTAACGAAAATATTAACCAATTTATTTATTAATTAATCTCAAAAAAAAAGCTGCAAAAGTGCAGCTTTTTTTCTTTTTTGCCGTTTTTATTATACTAAAATCGCTTTTAGGGCATCATTCATACTACGAACTGCATCTGCACTTTTAGCAAATAAAGCCTTTTCCTGATCATTTAGTTTAATATCCACAATTTCTTCTACACCGTTTTTACCAATTATACATGGCACTCCTATACAAATATCATTTTGTCCATACTCTCCTTCTACAAAAACAGAACATGCAATCATTTTTTTCTGATCATTCAAAATACTATCTACCAAATACGCCACAGAAGCTCCTGGAGCATACCAAGCCGAAGTCCCTAGAAGTCCTGTAAGAGTCGCCCCTCCTACCATTGTATCTGCCGCAACTTTTTGCAATACTTCTTCTGAAAGGAATTGCGAAACCGGAATACCATTATAAGATGCCAAACGTGTTAACGGAATCATAGTGGTATCTCCATGACCTCCAATTACCATTGCCGAAATATCATTTGCTGGTTTGTCTAAAGCTAATGATAGATACGTTCTAAAACGAGAACTATCCAAAGCTCCCCCCATACCTATAATTCTGTTTTTTGGAAGACCTGTAGCTTTTAAAGCCAAATACGTCATAGTGTCCATCGGATTGGAAACTACAACAATAATAGTATTAGGAGAATATTTCAGCACGTTTTCAGCAACTGTCTTGACAATTCCTGCATTGATACCTATTAATTCTTCTCTTGTCATTCCTGGTTTTCTCGGAATTCCTGATGTAATTACTACTACATCGCTTCCTGCAGTTTTAGAATAATCGTTGGTAACTCCAGAAACTTTGGTATTAAAACCTGTGTTTGTGGCGCACTGTGTTATATCAAGCGCTTTCCCTTCTGCAAAACCCTCTTTAATATCCAACAATACTACTTCGCTAGCAATTCCTCTATAAGAAATAACATCTGCACATGTAGCTCCAACATTTCCTGCTCCTACAATGGTAACTTTCATATTTTATACTTTATCGGTTATTAATTTTGTCTATTCTTTAAAAAGACAATTCGTTTAATTGTCTAGTAAATTTAAACAATTAAACGAATTGAAATTATTAATTTTTTATTTTATGCGTCAATATTTGCATAAACTGCATTTTTCTCGATAAACTCTCTACGAGGAGGCACTTCATCCCCCATTAACATAGAGAAAACCTGATCAGCTTCTGCAAGACTATCAATATTTACTTGACGCAAAGTTCTGAAATTCGGATCCATCGTAGTTTCCCATAATTGCTCCGCGTTCATCTCTCCAAGACCTTTATAACGCTGAATGTTAGCACTTCCTCCCATTCTTTCATTAGCTTGATCACGCTGAACATCATTCCAAGCATATTCTTTTTTATTTCCTTTTTTAACTAAGTATAAAGGTGGCGCTGCAATGTAAACGTGGCCTTCTTCGATAAGTTCTTTCATGAAACGGAAGAAGAACGTTAATATTAAGGTAGAAATGTGGCTACCATCGACATCGGCATCACACATGATGATTACCTTGTGATATCTTAGTTTTTCAAGATTTAATGCTTTACTATCTTCTGCAGTTCCTACTGTTACCCCTAAAGCAGTAAAGATATTCCTAATCTCTTCATTTTCGAATACTTTATGATGCATCGCTTTTTCAACGTTCAAGATCTTACCACGTAGCGGAAGAATTGCTTGAAAGTTACGATCACGTCCTTGTTTTGCTGTTCCACCAGCCGAATCTCCCTCGACAAGGTAAACCTCACATCTTGCTGGATCTTGCTCAGAACAGTCAGATAATTTCCCTGGCAATCCTCCACCACCCATAACGGTTTTACGCTGCACCATTTCACGCGCTTTTTTCGCTGCGTGACGTGCCTGAGCTGCCAAGATTACTTTTTGAATGATTACTTTAGCATCATTTGGATTTTCTTCCAAATAATTTTCAAGCATTTCTCCTACTGCCTGAGAAACTGGAGAAACTACTTCTCTATTTCCTAGTTTCGTTTTAGTCTGCCCTTCGAACTGAGGTTCAGATACTTTTACCGAAATAATTGCTGTTAATCCTTCACGGAAGTCATCTCCAGAAATTTCGAATTTTAATTTATCTAATAAACCAGAAGCATCAGCATATTTTTTAAGCGTTCTTGTCAAACCACTTCTAAAACCTTGTAAGTGCGTTCCTCCTTCGTGAGTATTGATATTATTTACGTAAGAAAAAATATTCTCCGTATAACTTGTATTATAAATTAAGGCAACCTCAACTGGAATTTCACCTTTATCATTATCCATGCTGATAACGTGAGAAACAATAGGTTCACGATTACCATCTAAATAACGGATATATTCTTTAAGCCCTTCATCAGAATGAAAAACTTCACTTCTAAATTCACCCTTATCATCAACTTCTCTCTTATCTGTAAACGTGATTGTAATTCCTTTATTCAAGAAAGAAAGCTCACGCATACGCGCTGAAAGCGTGTCGTATGAAAACTCAGTAGTTTGAGTAAAGATCGTGTCATCAGGATAAAAAGTCTGACGCGTACCTCTTTTATCTGTTTCTCCGATTTGTTTAACTGGATATAAAGATTTACCTCTTTCGTATTCCTGCTCATATATCTTACCTTCTCTAAATACAGTAGATTTCATGTGAACAGAAAGGGCGTTTACTACAGAAACCCCTACCCCGTGCAAACCTCCAGAAACTTTATATGAATCTTTGTCGAATTTACCTCCGGCACCAATTTTAGTCATTACAACTTCAAGTGCAGAAACACCTTCTTTTTTATGTAAATCAACTGGAATACCACGTCCGTTATCTTCAACTGTAACAGAGCCATCTTCGTTTATCGAAACACCAATTGTGTCGCAATGCCCTCCCATGGCCTCATCAATAGAGTTATCTACAACCTCATAAACTAAATGATGCAGTCCTCGAACCCCTACATCTCCAATATACATTGATGGACGCATTCTTACGTGCTCCATTCCCTCTAATGCCTGAATACTATCTGCTGAATAATTGTTCTTCTTGATTTCTTCGCTCATATAATTTATTCTAAAAATGTATTTACTGTCTAACACGCAAATATATAAAAACGCAAGCTATATACCCAGTAAAATACGACTTAAAGCACTTAAGTTATCAACACAATTGTCTGAAAAACCAAAAAATAAGCCCAAAAATGAAATTAATTTCTAATTTTCTTAAATTCCAAATTCTAAAAATGGAAATAACGTAAAAAAACAATGTTTTTTTAAAATTCCAAAAATCAAATTCCAAATTCCAAACTCGAACATACATTAAAAAAAAAACCGAAACACATTTTATGCATTTCGGTTTTCTATAACGGAATCCAACTTGGAATTTAGAATTTTATTTTTGAAGTCTTTCCTTTTTCTTGGAATTTGGAATTTCAAAAAAATTGGAATTTCAATTTTTAAGCAATAACACTAGTTTTCACAGTTTCAAAATTACCATTTAAATGGGCTGCATTTGCTCTTCCGCTCGGATCAAGGTTTTCTTGCCATTTTGGTATCCATTTTCGAACAGTTTGTGCCGCACTGACCTGTGGATAGTATTTATGGAAAATCGATCTGTATAAGTACGCTTCTTTAGTCGTTGGCGAATTGTATGGAAATTCTGCACTTGCTCCAGCTAATTGCTCATCTGTAACCTGCGAAGCACAATATTCAATCAACTCATCAACCCAATTATATCCTACTCCATCAGAAAACTGCTCTTTCTGACGCCATAAAACTTCCGAAGGCAAATACGGATCTTCAGTATCAAAAGCTTTTCTTAAAATGTATTTTTCAACGCCATCATACGTTTTTGGCTGTTTCTCTTCGGTTTTAATTCGAATAGCTACATCTAAAAATTCTGTATCCAAAAACGGAATTCTCACTTCTAGACCATTTGCCATCGTTGTTTTATCTGCACGCAACAAATCGGCTGTAAATAGCTTCTGAACTCGTTCTATAGTTTCATCCTGAAATTCTTCTTCTGAAGGTGCATTTCTAAAATACAAATGTCCTCCAAAAACCTCATCTGCACCTTCGCCAGACAAGATCACTTTTATTCCCTGATCTGCAATAGCTTTAGAAAGCAAATACATAGGAACACCAGATCTAACCGAAATGATATCATACGTCTCGATATGGTAAATTACTTTTTCCAAAACCTTAACTCCTTCTTCAACCGAAAAATGAATTTCGTGATGTTCAGTTCCTAAAAATTCAGCGGCTTTTCTTGCCATAACATTATCTGGAGCATCAGCGTCCAGTCCGATAGAAAAAGAATGCAGTTTTTCACCTTTTTCTTTTAGCAATCTCGAAGTAATTGCAGAAATCAATGAAGTATCTAAACCTCCTGATAACACAACTCCCAGAGGCACTTCTGCCAATAGACGTTTGCGTGTTGCCTGAATTAAGCTTTCGCGAATTAACTCTAAATCTAATGGCTGAGTTGCATTTTTATGATCTTCGTATTCTGGACGATAGTATTTTACAAAACCTGTTTTTGCTGTATAATAATGTCCTGGCGGAAAAGTAGAAAACGACTTGCACTGATCTGCAATAGATTTCATTTCTGAAGAAAAATAAATTCTTCCTCTTTCATCTAAACCATAATATAAAGGTTTCACCCCAATCGGATCGCGACCAGCAATATATTTATCGCCATCAACAACCACAAAGGCAAAATCTCCATCCAATTTATTACAGAAATCGTATCCAAATTCTTCATACAAGTGTACAATTACCTCTGAATCCGATTCTGTTCTGAAGGTATGATCTTTTAAAACTGTATTTTTAAGCTCTTTATAATTGTAGATTTCTCCATCATGCACCATCCAAGCTTTACTTGTTCCTTGAATTGGTTGTTTCCCCGAATTAAGATCAATAATCGACAGGCTTTCATGACAAAGTATACTGCCATTTTCCATAATATGAATATCGCTTTCATCTGGTCCGCGATGTGACATTCTCTCAGAAAGTTCTTTTACAAGCTTGGGGTCTTTTCCTTTGCCGATAACGGCTAACAATCCAGACATACTATTCTATTTTTTATTTTTATTCTGATGTACCAAGCCTAAGCAAGCTGTACATTAAAAAATCATTAAAATTTCTGCTTAAAAGCAAAACTAAATATTATTTTCTGCTTTCTTACATTTTGCATCCTAAAATTTCAGGGTTTAACTTTTATTTCGACAAAACTCAAACACAAAATAAATTTAATCGATTACCAAAACTTCTTATTTTAACATATTGAAATACAGAAACTTTTTTAGACAAGAAAGACGCTCTTATAAAAGAACGTCTTCCGGCAATATATATACTAATTCTAAAAATTAAACTCGTAATTATTTAACATAAGCATCATCATGAACATTAGCTACCGCTCTTCCTGATGGATCGTTTAAGTTTTTGAAAGCTTCATCCCACTCCAAAGCAATTTTAGTACTACAAGCCACACTTGCTTCCTGAGGAACGCATAATGCTGCAGCATCACTTGGGAAATGTTCTGTAAAAATTGAACGATAGTAATACTCTTCTTTTGAAGTTGGAGTTTGCAATGGGAATTTAAATCTTGCGTTTGCCAATTGCTCATCTGAAACCTCTCTAGCTACCACTTCTTTCAAAGTATCAATCCAGCTGTATCCTACTCCATCAGAAAATTGCTCTTTTTGTCTCCAAGCCACACTTTCTGGAAGCATGTCTTCAAAAGCTTTACGAACTACCCATTTTTCCATTGGGTGCTCTTTGTTGATCATTTTATCTTGTGGGTTGATGCGCATGGCAACATCCATAAACTCTTTATCTAAGAATGGCACACGCCCTTCGATTCCCCAAGCAGCTAAACTTTTGTTTGCACGTAAACAATCGTACATATGAAGTTTACCTAATTTACGAACGTTTTCTTCGTGGAATTCTCTAGCATTTGGCGCTTTGTGGAAGTATAAATATCCTCCAAATAACTCATCTGCTCCTTCTCCAGAAAGAACCATCTTGATTCCCATAGATTTGATCACTCTTGCCATTAACCACATTGGAGTTGAAGCTCTCACTGTAGTTACATCATACGTTTCTAAGTTGTAAATTACATCACGAACTGCATCTAACCCTTCTTGGATAGTAAATTTGATTTCGTGGTGAATAGTTCCAATATGATCTGCCACTTTTCTTGCTGCCGCTAAATCTGGTGAACCTTCTAATCCAACAGAGAAAGAGTGCAATTGCGGATACCAAGCATCTGTAGTATCATCTGACTCAATTCTTTTTTGAGCAAATTTCTTAGCCACAGCCGAAGTAATAGAAGAATCTAAACCTCCAGAAAGTAAAACTCCGTAAGGAACGTCACTCATTAATTGTCTGTGAACCGCAGCTTCCAAAGCTTTTCTGATTTCTGGAATGCTAGTTTCGTTGTCTTTTACTGCATCATATTCTGTCCAGTCTCTTTTGTACCACTGTACAAATTCGCCGTCTTTGCTTGATAAATAATGTCCTGGAGGGAATAATTCGATTTTTGTGCAATATCCTTCTAAAGCTTTTAACTCAGAAGCTACGTAGAAAGTACCGTGCTGATCCCAACCAATATATAATGGAATAATTCCCATATGGTCACGAGCTACGAAATACTCGTCTTTATCTACATCGTAGATTGCAAAACCGAAGATTCCGTTTAACTCATCAACAAAGTTTACTCCTTTTTCTTTATAAAGTGCTAAAATAACTTCACAGTCACTTTCAGTCTGAAAGTTGTATTTTCCAGCAAATTGTTTACGCAAATCTCTGTGGTTGTAAATCTCACCATTTGCAGCTAAAACCAATTTCTTATCCTCAGTAAATAAAGGCTGTTTTCCTGACGCTGGATCTACAATTGCCAAACGCTCGTGAGAAAGAATTGCTTTATCATTACTAAAGATACCGCTCCAGTCTGGTCCACGGTGACGAATGATTTTTGACATTTCTAATACTTGAGGTCTTAACGCTTCGGCTTTTTGTTTAAGATCAAAGGCACATACAATTCCACACATAATTTTATATTTTTATTTTGTAAATTTTATTTTGATAGGGCAAAGATGAAGTATTAGTTACAATTGACAAACATAAATACAAGTATCAATTACAATTATCAACCAAAAAAATCAATTTACATATAAAATGTAAAATTTTAGCATTAAAAAAAGGCCTAAACTTTAAATCCTTAATTTTAAGCACAAAACTACTTTCAAATTTAAAGTTTAAAGCAGTTTTTAAAATTAATTTATAATCTATTTCTATTATAAATGGAAGATTCGTAAAGAAGAGATAAGAAACTGTTCTGGAATTATTATTTATACAATCGTTTATCAATTTCAACAAAGAAAATCCTTAAAAGTAGTTCGACAAAGTTTTTTCATTAACTAATTTCAAAACATAGCCCGTGGTTTTAACCACGGGCTATGTTTAATAAAAGATAAATATTAATGGTATATATTATGGAATTGCTTACGAAGATTTGCTTCGCCTATTCGCTATCGCTCGGGTCTCGTTCATCGGAATGACATTCTTTGTAATTAAGGCAGTGCTTTAAAAAAATAAACGATTCCCATAATCACTAACATTCCTAGTAACAGCCAATGCTTAAAACTTGTGGCTTTTATTTGAAAATTATAAAGTTTATCATTTTCTGTAACATCTCTTTTCCATAATTTATGAATCTTATAAAAGGCATAAGAAGCTCCAAAGAATGAAAAACTACATATTAAGTGCATAAAATTCATATACTAGCTAATTTCTTCAATAGTATAATGCGTCTTATTTATTTCAAACTGAAAACCTGCTTTATTGCCCATTAAATGGTTTCCCAACGGAGATTGCGGAGAAAGCGCAATGACATTAATTCCGTCAATTGCAATTTTTGGAAGCGCGACACTAACATACAGATAGATTCCGTTTGCTTTTACTAAACTCCCTAAAACAATGTTTTCTGTGGTTTTAAGCGGATCAATTTTATCTAAAATTGCTTTTTGCTCTAAAGCTTCCTTTAGTTTATTAGTCAGTTTCTCTTGTTCGATATGCATCATAGACAAAGCTGTTTCGTGTTTATCACCAGCCGACCCTTTTGCATCGTTTTTTGAATCTTCTGTCAAACCCGAAATCATGTCTTTAAAAACATCAATTCGGTCTTGAACCATTTGAGTATAGTGAGAATATATTTTTTCTTTGAAAGTCATTTTTTTTTTAAAGGTACTGAGGTTCTAAGGTGCAAAGATGCTAAGGTTTTTTTTCTTTGTCTAAATTTTTATTCGAAAAAAGCTTTTGGATACACCACTTCTCCATTTACATCTTTTAAACCGTCTTCTGCTAATGCAATTACCATACAGTTTTCAGCGGGAACATCAAACGGCATTTTGATATTGTACTTTTCGCAGAGTTCATATCCGAATCTTGGATAATAATCTTGATGGCCTAATAAAATAACTGATTTATGACCTAAGCTTTTTGCAATTTCATGTCCGTGGAGAATAAGTTTAGAGCCAATCCCCTTTCCTTGAAATTCTGGCAAAACTGAAACTGGAGCAAGTGCCAGAGATTCAAACGAATTTAAATTATTTTTAATTTTCAGTTTAGTAAATAAAATATGTCCAACAATTTTATTATCAATTTCAGCAACAATTGACAACTCTGGAATAAAAGCTTCGGATTTTCTTAATCTTTCGACCAAAAACTGTTCTTTATGATCGCTATATTCTTCCTTCTCAAAAGCTTTTTCTATTAGTTGAAAAACACTTTCAAAATCATTTTTATTTTCTTGACGTAATATAATTTCCATTTTATAAAATTAAAAAAAACAGCCACGAATTCACGAATCTACTCCAAAAAATTCATGAGCTCATGGCTGAAAAAAAAAGGCACATTCATTTTAAATGTTTTTGTGCCTAAGTATCTTTATGGCAAAGATCTCTTAAAAATCAAATTTATAATTTGCGCCTCCTAAAACTTGGAATCCTTGTACAGGATAATTCAACCACTTTTCATAAGCTTGATTTCCAATATTGTTCAATTTCAAGAAAAACGTTAATCTTTCGTTGAATTTGTACCCAACATGCGCATTGGCATCAAAATAGCTTTTTAGAGTAATTGGCGTAGCATCGACTCCTAAAGAAGTATTGGTCTGCATATCTTTTCTTTCTCCAACATAAAACACATTCAATCCTGCATACCACTGCTTTGTAATATTAACGTCTAAAGTCGAACTTAATTTCATTGTTGGCAAATTCCATGCTTCAACTACGTTGTCTGTATTGTAACTATTAAAAGTTCCGTTGATTCCAAAAGTTACGTTTTCAGAGAAATCTGCCTTTAATTCTCCGTAGAAACGGAACGTTCTAATATCTTCATACACTACTCCAAACGAGTTCCCGAAAGCGTAATCTTCATTTGTAATTACTTCTGTATAATCATTTGCTTTAAACAGCGCTTTGTCTTTTTCATTTAAATAAGAAGCAGTCACGTTATAATTTACATTGTTCGCCAGTTTTCCTTTTAATCCAGCAAAAACATTGTACTGCGTGCTTGACGGACGCATGTTTAAAGTCGGAGATAAAAACGGATTTTCGCTTACAAAATCAGCATAAGAATTTTGATTTAAACCTCCATTTACCCCAGTATAAAAAATCATTAAATCGCCAACCAATTTATAAGAAGCATTTACTTTTGGATAGAAATAAAATTTGTTTCCGCTATTTTCAGAATCTGCGCTATAATAGATTCCAGCTCCTAATTCTAATGTCCATTCGTTTTCATTGATTACAAAACTTGGTTCGATACCAACATTTGTAAAACTGTATTTTAAAGCTTCTGTATTATCCTGTAAATAATTATTTTTGAAAGAACCGCTTACATGGTCTACAATAACATTGGTTTTAATAGCCTGATCCATTACATCAACTGTAAAAGTTGGCTTTACATAAAATCTGTTTTCTGACGAAGAATAACTATCTGAAAAATGGGTGAATTTCGCAGAAAGTTTACTAAAAATACTTTCTGAAAATTCTGCATTTCCGCCAACCCAAATGGTATTATAAGAATGATCTGGATTAATGCTGTTTACCAAATCATAACGCTGATCTGGAATTGTCGATCCAAAATCCGACGGAAGTCCATACCAATTGTAAATCTGATTTTGATATCCTAAATCGACTCCCCAAGTATTATCTCTATTGTTTTGACCGTAACCCACATTAATTGATGTGTCGTAAAATTCATCGTTCAATTCTACATCTTTAATTCCGCCTTGAGAAGAGTGATGACGAAACATTCCTGCCACATAATCATTATTCCCTAAATCCTGATTTACGAATAATTCACCATTTAAAGTGCTGTAGTTTCCAAGCCCTAAAGTGGCGTAATTATTAAACAATTTTTCTCTTTTAGCTTTCTCAACGCCTTCTGCTTTTCCTTTTGAAGGCGTAAAAGTCGATGCCACAGGAACAGACAAAATACTGTATTTAATAACTTCTTTCGGCTGATTACCGCTATCGTCAAGTGAAGGTGTTTCTTTCACTTTAAAAGCATCTGAAATAGTAGGCGAATAAGGTTTTACAACGTTTACAGTTTCGGTTCCAATACTTTCATTTTTCTTCTGTGCAATCGAAAACTGAGCTGTAAATAACACTAACAAAATGATTATTTTATGTCGGCAGTTTAATTTCATATTTCTTTATTTTTAAGAGTATAAGAGACAAGAACCAAGAGAATAGACTTTCTTCCCTATCTTCTATTTTCTCTTTCTTCTTTTTTATCTAAATTCTTTCTTCTTGATTCTTACTTCTATTTTCTAAATTTAAGCTTCCCACTCCCCTTTGGCAACAAATTGGGCTTTCCCACCTATATTGATATCATATTGTTCGTCAGCTAATTTTCCTTTAAAATAGATTTCAGAAGGTCTATTGATAAATTCTCCTTGATAATTGATAAGCTCAATTTCTTTGGTATTGTATTTTAACAAAGAAGCTTGTAGGCACGTACTTGCGCTTCCCGTAGCAGCATCTTCCATTAATTGATTGTGTTCGATGTATAATAACCTGCTTGTTACTTTTGAACCTTCAAAATAATAAAAATACAAACCTCTGTGATCTGTTTTACAATGCTGTCTCATCCATAGATCGGCTTTGTCTTTATCTAAAACCAAATTTTCTAAAGCTCTTCTGCTACTCAACGGAACCATTACAAAAGCACTTCCCGTTGTTACTTCTTGAACTGGAAATTGATTTTCAAAATCACTCACTTGCAGATTACTGAAATGTGTAAAATCCTCTTTCGAAAACGTATCCCAAAATTTAGGCTGAGCCGCTTTTAACCAAATCAAATCACCTGATTTACTAATCGCAATTGGCCCAATCGGAACTTCAAGTTTAATTTCGGTCGGCTCGTTTTCAAAAATCTTATTCATTAAAACCCAAGAAGTCCCAATAATCGGGTGACCTGCAAACTGCATTTCGTGTGCTGGGGTAAAAATTCTAATTTCAGCTTTATTATTTTCTTTGTCTAGTTTGGTAACAAATGTGCTTTCCGCAAAATTAATCTCGCGCGCAATTTGCTGCATTTGTGCTGTACTTAAATTTTCTGCGTCCATAAAAACTGCCAGCTGATTTCCAGCATATTTCTTATCAGCAAAAACATCAACTATGTAAAAAGGTAAATTCATTTCTTTCTTTTTTTTTTAGAAGCAAGAAGCAAGAGAAAAGACTTTTCATTGAAATCTTGCTTCTTGTCTCTTTCTTCTATTTTTCTCTCTATCTATTAATCGACGAATTTGTTTTTGACTCTTCCGCTTTAATAGCTCCTAATTCTTTTTTCGCTTCTTCAACAACATCTGGATAATCAGTAAAATTGTTGATTACGTTATCTAAAATATATGTCGCCTGATAACTGTCTTTTAATCCGTAGAAGTTTTTTGCCATCAACACTAAACCTTTTGCTCCGTAATATTTATAAGCCGAATAGCTTTTTGCCAATTTTTGAACTGCAGTATTAGAAGCATCAAATTTTCCTTCCTTCGTTTTAAAGTATGCATCATAATACAAAGCTTCTGCCGCCAGTTCTCCTTTCGAACTTGTCATTAATTTAGCATAAGCTGTTTTCGCTTTATCTTCATTTCCTGTTTGAATCGCCGCTCTTGCTACAATAATTTGAGCATCAGATTTTACTCCTGCATCAGATTTTGGGTTTTCCAAAACTTTTTCAGCAGCAGTAACCGAATTGTCATAATCTTTTTTATCATAATAACATTTCATTAGGTTTGCTTGCGCGAAAGTTTTGTTCTGCGGATAATCTGCTTCTGTTTCTAAACGTTTTAAAACCGGAATTGCTTTATCACAATCTTTTGCTTTCAGATATATCTGAGCCAATCTATTTAAAGCCTGCTCTGTAAATTCATTTCTAGGCTGATCGATTACATATTGATAATTTGATGTCGATTTTGTTTCAGAACCTTCAGCATAATAAAGCTGCGCCAGATAGAAATTAGCTTCTAAAGCGTGTAATCCCGCTGGGAATTTGCTCACATAACCACCAAAGCCTGTAATCGCAGCTTTGCTATTGTTTTGGCTATATTGTTTGAAAGCAGCGTCGTAAGTATCGTTGTCTAATTCAGCGTCTGAAACCTCAACAAAATCTAAAGTACGAACCCAAGTTGCATATTCGTCTACTTTTCCAGAATCAACATAAATCAATCTTGCTGTGGCAACTGCTTCTAAAGCTTCTGGTGTTTTTGGGAATTCTGCCGCAACTTTTTTAAATTTCGTTAAAGCCTGCTGATCGCGATCTGAATTGTAATAAATCAAACCTTGTTTTAAAATTGCTTTTGAAGTAAAAGATCCGTTTTGGAATTCTGAAATCAATTGATCATACGTTTTCAAGGCCTGATCATTTTTCTTTTCTGCAACATAAGTGTTTCCTAATTCGAACAAAGCATCATCTCTGTAAGACGATTTTTTGTACATCTGAAGGAAGTTATTCAATTCATCCACTTTCTTCGCATTATTTGACATAAATCCGTAAGAAAGTGCTTTTTGAAATTGTGCATAATCGGCATCTACGCCTTTTGCGGCAATTGCTTTTGCATAAGCCTCGTTTGCCGCGCTGTATTTTGAAGTCACAAAACGACAGTCTCCTAAACGCAAATAAGAATCATTTAAACGAACTTTATCTGAAGGTGAATTATCGATCTGCGCTTGAAAAGAATTTGCAGCCTGATCGTAATCTTTCATTTTAAAATACGTGTAGCCAATATTGTAATTGATGTTTTTATATTCATCCGTAGATTTTGCTGCGGCCATTCCGGCAAACTGTTTGTAAGTCAGAAGAGCATTTTGCATATCATCATTAAGATATTCTGTTTCTGCTTTCCAGAAAGTGGCACGTGCAGTAAACTCAGGCGTCTTTTGTTCGCTGATAGCACTTTTAAATAATTTACCTGCCTCTTGGTAATTATTTTCGTTATACAATTCTAATCCGCGATAAAAAAGTACTTTTTGGTACGCTGCTTTATTTTCCGCAGTTCTGTTTTTTTCTAATAATGCTAAAGCTTCTTTGTAATTTTTAGAAGAAATATAAGAATCGACCAATAATTTCTCTACTTCTGCACGGCTAGAATTGTTTGGATATTTTTTAAGGAAATCTAATAAAATACCTGGAACAGCCTGATACGCATTTCCAATATCATAACTCAATTTAGCATAATTTAAAGCGGCGTCTTCTTGAATTTGTGCATTAAAATCCATTTCGGAAGCATTCTTGAAAGCGTTTAAAGCTTCTTGCTTTTTACCCGTATTTAAATAGCTTAAACCTAAATGGTAATAGGCATTCTGCGCAACAAAATCTTTTCCTTCAATAATTTTATTAAACTGAGAAATGGCTTTTTCATACTCTTTCTGCTCATAATACGCATAACCTAACTGATAAAAATCGGTATTGTTCCATTTTCCTTTTTTACCAGCATATTGTTCCAAATACGGAATTGCTTTTCCATATTGCTTCAAATTGAAATAACTTTCTCCAATAATTTTATTCAATTCCGATTTTTCAATATCGTTCGATTTGTTCATGGCTACCAATCCTAAATCAATCGCTTTTTGAAAATTTCCTAATTTGAAATTCATGTCAGCTTGATAGTACGACAGTTTTTCTTTGTATTTTTCTTCACCCGAAACCTCATCAAAATATTTAGTCGCCTCTTTATAATCGTCTCCTTCATAAGCCATAAAACCTAAGTAATATTTGGCCTGAGAACCATATTCTTTAGAATTGACAACTTTATTAAAATAATTGGTGGCTTCTTTTTTCTTTTTAGCATTAAAATAGCTGTAGCCTTTCATGAAGTTAAACTTATCCGATTCGGTTTTACTCATGTAGCTTTCATCCACTTTATCAAACCACTGCAATGCTTTTGGGTAATTTCCCTGCTCGAAGAAAAATTGAGCAGCCTCGATATAAGCCTGATTTTGTTTCGTGCTCGTTGGATAATCATTTACAAATTGCTCTACTAAAGCATCGGCATTTGCTTTGTTGGTTCTTATAGCGCAATTGGCAATGTAGAAAGCACAATCCGACTGAACTTCTTCGTTGGTCGCATTGTATTTTACTTTTTCAAAAATCAATTGAGCCGAAGCATATTGTTTATCATTATATAAAGCCAGTGCTTTGTCAAAATCCTTTAATTCGTAAGTATAAATAGCCGATTTCTGTGCCGAAACTATTGTCGAAGTAAGGAGAATTTGGAATATAAAGAACCTGGATAGTTTACGCATTTTGATTAATATTTAGGTATTCAAAAGTATCATTTTATACGCTTTATAACGAAACGTTTTTAGGTTTTATTATAAACAAATTAATAATCGTTTATGATTTTAAGGTTTAATAAACTTCAATTTATTGGTTCTCAAACTTTCTAAAACATTTCATTTTTTAAACTTTTTCCTAAGAAATGATTCAAATTTATTTTGAATACAAACGTTATCTTATTACTTTTACCATTCAAACCAATTTTATTATGTCACAAACCGTACTGTCTCTTAAAGAAGTCACTATATATCAAGAAGGAAGAAAAATTATATCTCATATTAATCTAGATGTTAATCATGGAGAGTTTATCTACATTATCGGGAAAACTGGTTCTGGAAAAAGTAGTTTTCTAAAAACTTTATATGCTGATTTACCTTTAATTGAAGGTGAAGGACATATTGTCGAATTTGATTTGGCTACTTTAAAAGAAAAAGATATTCCGTACTTGAGACGTAAAATCGGAATTGTATTTCAGGACTTCAAACTGCTTCCAGACCGTTCTATAAAAGACAATATGCTTTTTGTTCTTAAAGCAACTGGCTGGGTAGAAAAAGAAGCCATGGAGCACAAAATTGATGAAGTTTTGGACAAAGTAGGCATGAAAGATTTTGTAAACAAAATGCCTCATCAGCTTTCTGGCGGAGAACAGCAGCGTGTTGCGATTGCAAGAGCATTGCTTAACGATCCAGAATTTATTTTGGCAGACGAACCAACAGGAAACCTTGATCCTCAAACAAGTTCTGAAGTACTAGAAGTATTAAAAGCAATCAACGCCGCTGGTAAAACTATCATTATGGCAACACACGATTATGCTTTATTGATGAAATTCCCTTCTAAAACCTTAAAATGCGAAGATGAAAGAATCTTCGAAGTGGTGCAAAGAAGCGTGTAATGCTTTCCATTTTAATTCCGGTTTATAATTACAATGTTTTACCGCTTGCAAGCGAACTCGTAAAGCAATGCAATTCTTGCGGAATTACTTTTGAAATTCTTTTTTTAGACGATGCTTCTCAAGAGTTTACAATTGAAAACGAAAGAATTAATCTATTCGAAAATGCTTCCTATTCTATTTTAGAAAAAAATATAGGACGAAGCGCCATTAGAAATTTACTGGCAAAAAAAGCGGTTTACGAAAATTTACTTTTCTTGGATGCCGATACAATGCCGGTTCACAATACTTTTATTTCTAATTATATTTCAGAAATAGAAAACAAAACGGTTTTTGGCGGACTTTTGTACAAAAATAAAAAGCCTCGACAAGAACAAGTTTTACGCTGGATTTATGGCAAAAAAAGAGAAGCCTTAAGTTTATCCGAAAGAAATAAAAACCCATCAAATACCGCATTGGTTTCTAATTTATTGATAAAGAAAGAAATTCTTGGTCGCTTTCCTTTCGATGAAAATTTAACAAAATATGGCTATGAAGATTTGCTTTTTTTTGCCGTTTTAAAATCTAATGAAATTGAGATTAAGCATATTGAAAATCCCGTTTTTCACTTAAATTTAGAATCTTCCTCTTTATTTCTAAGCAAAACAAAAACTGCATTAGAAAATCTAGTTTTTTTAGATAATTTGAATAAAATATCTAAAAACGAAAGTAAAATCTTCGGTTCTTTTGACTTCTTAAAAAAAATGAAACTGATTTCTATTTTTAATTTTGTTTTTAAAAAATCGGAACAAAAAATTGAGCGAAATTTGCTTTCAGACAAACCGTCACTTTTTCTGTTTGACATTTATAAATTAGGTTATTACTGTTTTCTTAAAACAAAATAAATGGCTTTTTTTTCTATCATAATTCCGCTTTACAATAAAGAGAACTTCATTGAAAATACGATTCAAAGTGTTTTGAATCAAACTTTTCAGGATTTTGAAATTATTGTGGTAAATGACGGATCGACAGATAAAAGCGAAGAGAAATTACTTCAATTTAAAGATCCTAGAATACAGTATTTCATTAAAAAAAATAAAGGTGTTTCAGCAACTAGAAATTACGGAATCGAAAAAGCAAATGCCGATTTTATTGCTTTTCTTGATGCAGATGACTATTGGCATCCAACATTTTTAGAAACTATATATACTAACATTTCAAAGCTTCCAAATCAAAAAGTGTTTTCTGCTGCGATAGAATTTGAAACTTCAAAAAAAGTAATTTCGGCACAATATTCAATTTCCAAAACAAATGATGATTTTGAAATTGTAAATTATTTTAAAGCCAGTTTAAAAGAAACCGTTTTGTGTACTTCCTGCTCCGTTTTTCATAAATCCATTTTCGAAGAAATTGGGCATTTTGATACTAAAATTAAAAGTGGAGAAGACACCGATTTGTGGATCAGAATTGGGCTTGTTTACCCTGTTGTGTTTTCTTGGAAAGTATTGGCTCGTTATATTTACGATCCCAAAAGTCTTTCGAAAGACAAACGTTTGATTAAAGAAAAGATGGATTTTTCAAAGTTTGAAATAGCAGAACAAACAAACTCAAATTTAAAAAGGTTTTTAGATTTAAATCGTTTTTCTCTTGCGATAAAAAGCAAATTAGCTGGAGAAAAAACGCTTTTCTATAAGTATTACAACGCAATAGATTTAGAAAATTTAAGTTGGAAGAAAAAAGTTTTACTGCGTCTTCCTGCATTTATTTTACGCATTCTAATTTTCTTTAAAACCTTTTTAGCCAATTTAGGATTTGGCTCATCTGTCTTTAAATAGTCGGAACTTTTTGTATTCTCGAATATAGTCTCCTTCACTAAACTCGCCAGAAGACAAAACCAGACAAACACTTCCTGAAGAGAAATTTTTAAGTTCACGCCAAATCCCAGAAACAATAAGCAAGCCAACATTTGGTTTATTTAGCGTAATTGTTTTAATGTTTTTTCCGTCTTTCAAAACCACATCAAAACTACCGCTTAAAGCAATTAAAAACTCTTGCTGTTCAATATGTGCGTGCCCGCCTCTTTTGCTTCCGCTTGGCACATCATACAGATAGTATACTCTTTTGGAAACAAACGGAATTGTATCTCCTTCTACAACAGAAAGATTTCCTCTACGATCCTGAATTTTAGGAATTTCAATGAGTTGAATATCTGAAATATTCGTTATTATTGATGATTTAGAAGATTCTTCCATTGTTCTGCAATATTTTTTAAAGACAAATGTTTTACACTTTCAGCAGCATTCTTTTTACAAAAATTATATAATTTGCTATCATCTGCAAATTTATTCATCGCTTCTGCAAAAGCTTTCGGATTATGATTTTCGACTAATAATCCATTAAATCCATTTTGAATAATTTCTCTAGGTCCAGAATTACAATCAACAGCAATTACAGGCGTTCCCAAAGCCAATGATTCTACAATAGATAACGGAAAACCTTCAAAATTACTGGTCAAAACGGTAAATTTAGCTTCTCGAACCTCATCAAAAGGGTTTTCTCTGAAAGGAAGAATCTTAACATAATTTCTCAAATTCAATTCTTCAATTTTCTGCTGAATAAAATCCAAGTCCTTCCCAAATCCCATTACATGCAAATGATATCCTTTTTCATATATTTTTGATTGAGAAAAAGCTTCTAGCATTAGTGTGAAATTTTTCACTTTTTCTTCAAATCTTCCAAAAAATAAAATCACTTTTTTGGGCTCCAAGATTTCTTTTCTTAGTTCTTCTTCCGCAATAAAAAAAGGATTGTAAATTGTTGTTGTATTCTTTAATTGAAATAGACGATTAACTTTTTCTTCAATCGCTTTTGAAACACAGATTAAGGCTTCTACATTCTTATAAAGTATTCTCGACCAAAACTTTGAGGAAGGAAAATAAATCTCAAAATTATAGCTGTGAACGATATAAAAGATTTTTAAATTTCGATAAATAAATCTCGTAATTAACTCCCGTAATAAAACATTTCTCGAACGCCCGTCAATAACAATTTCGATATTATTCTGAATCAGATAATTTCGCAATAGCTTTCCTTTTTTTAGTTTTTTAAAAAAAGAAAACGAACCCGAATTTTCTCTTTCCAAATTGAATAAAATTCCTGTATACGAATAATCTACACAATCATTAACAATAATAGAATGAACCTCAAAACCAGAATCTTCTAACATAAAAGTCAGTAAACCCGCAAAACGTTCTGCCCCTCCTTCTCCTAATGAATGCGAAACAATAGCAACTTTCTTTTTACTCATGTTTTAACCAAAAAAGTAAATATATTTGTCAAATATACACATTAATGAAAGTATTATTGGTAGGCGAATACAGCCATTTGCACAATTCTCTAAAAGATGGTTTACAGGCTTTAGGACATGAAGTTTTTATTGTCGGTCGAAAAGATGGCTTTAAAAACTTTCCTGTCGATTTTCCTATCCAAAAAAAATGGGACTCGGGATTGTTGAAAAAAGCAAAAGTTGCTCTTTATAAATTGTCAGGCTTTGATATAAGTTCGTTTTTTACATATTGCCAATTTTTAAAATTCAAAAAGCAATGTTCTGGTTTTGATGTTGTGCAATTAATCAACGAAAACAGTTTTGAATGCCAGCCTTACTTTGAAAAAAAAATTATTTCACATCTTTCAAAAAACAATCAAAAGCTTTATTTATTGAGCTGTGGCTACGATTATTTGAATGTGAAATATTGCTTCGAAAATCCCGATTTTAAATCTGTAATTCCGTTATATCTAAATCATAAAATCGATAAAAAGTCTTTTGGAAACGTTTTGAAATTTCGAGAAAAAGCATTCTTCAGACTGCATCAGTTTATTTATAAAAACTGTCACGGAATAATTGCTTCCGATTTTGATTATCATCTTCCGTTACAAGGAAACAGCAAATATTTAGGATTAATTCCAAACCCAATAAACATTGATAAATTACAATTTGAATCGCTGAATATTGATGATAAAATCATTATTTTTCACGGAATTAATAATGATAATTACATAAAAAAAGGAAATGATTATTTTGAAAAAGCTTTAGAAATTATTCAAGAAAAATATGCTAAAAAAGTAGAAATTATAACAGTTCGCAGTGTCCCTTATGGTGAGTATATTAATTTGTACAACCGCTGTCATATTTTGCTAGATCAAATTTATGCATACGATCAAGGCTATAACGCACTTGAAGCAATGGCAAAAGGAAAAGTGGTTTTTACAGGCGCAGAAAACGAATTTATTTCGCATTACAACCTTTCTAAAAAAGTCTGTATAAATGCTATTCCAGACCTTGATTACTTGGTAGATGAATTGTCTTTTTTAATTGAAAATCCAGATGAAATTATGGCAATTGGAAAACGTGCAAGGGCTTTTATAGAAGAGCATCATCACTATAAGAAAATTGCAGAAAAGTATATTTCGAAGTGGAATGAAAATTAGAATAGAATTTTTCTAAAATAAAACGCCAAAACCAGTAGATAAACCAAATTATCGAAAGCATAAGCGATTACAACGCCTTCGATTTGAAAGATTTTGATAAAATACAAACAAGCAAAATATAAGACCGAAAACGAAAATAATTCGGCAACGATAAAGGCTGAAGTCATTTTTTTAGCAAAAAACTGAAAACCCAAAATCAGGGCGCAAACTTTGAAAACATCGCCTAAAAGCTGCCAAAAAAACAAATTGGCTACAGGTAAAAATTCTTTAGTAAAAAGTAATTGAACTATAAAAAACCTAGTAAAATATAGCAACGTTAAACCCAAAACAAAAATTGGAAGTATAAATTTATAATACTGTAAAAAGACATTTTTGGTTTCTGAATCATTTTGAGCTTTAGATAATTTTGGAAGAAAATAAACACTCAAAATCGTACTGACAAACATTAAATAATAAGTCGAAATTCTTGTCATAGTTTCCCAATATCCTGCTTGTTCGATTCCTAAATTCTGAATAATATGATTTCGAATTGCAAGAAAAACAAAAGGCCCTAAAACAGACGAAACCAACACCATCAAAGAATAAGAAGAAAGATTTTTCAATACATTAAAATTGAATGCTTTTAATTTTAAGAATTGAAGAAATTGAATCTCTTTTTGAACCAAATAAAAAGTAATAAAAAACAGCAAAGCCGGTGCGATTACAATTGCCAGCAAAGCTCCTGTGGTTTTGAACTGCAAAATCAGAAAAATGGAAGTCAATAAACCAATAATGTTTCCAATGATATTAATCCAAATTACTTTTCTAAATCTGCCCAAACCATTAATTACCGCAATTAGAAAAATTGAAAGTCCGTAAGTTGGCAAAACTAAAGCTAAAACTTTAAAGACAATCAAATATTCAGCCTTATTTCCAAAAATTTCTTGGTTCCAATAAGAAGCTGTAAAAAATAAAATGCCACTTAATAGAAACGCTAAGAAAACTAGACATATAAAAACCGTAGAAATTATTTTTTCAAGTTCGCTTTCATTTTTTTCATTTTCAGCGGTATATTTTACGATTCCATTTTGAAACCCCAAAGTGGAAATATTTTCTAATGAAGTTAAAAAGTTACGAAGATTTCCAACCAGAGCCATTCCGCTTGGACCAACAAAAACTGCCAGAATCTTGGATGTAATTAAACCGATTCCGATTTTTAAAGCAACACTAAAACTGTTTAAAGAAGCAATTTTAAACAAATTTGTTTGAACTATTTTTCTATAAAAATTCAATTAGTATTGGTTTAAAGTTTTGATCACAAAATTCATATCAGATTCTGTCATAATGGGACTTATCGGCAAGCTTAAAACTTCTTTATGAATCTTTTCAGTCATCGGAACCGACAAATTATTCCATTGTGAAAAAGCCTTTTGCTGATGTGGAGGAATGGGATAATGAATTACGGTTTGAATATTGTTCTGAGCTAAATATTCTTGTAAATGTGCCCTGTTTTCTGTTCGAATAACAAACAAATGGAAAACATGATTCCGTGAAAGATCCCAAAATGGAAGCACTATTTTATCATTTTCAATTTCTGATAAATATCGTTTTGCAATAGCTCTTCTTTTCTCGTTATCTGAATCTAAATTTGGTAATTTTAAATTTAAAAACCCAGCCTGAAGTTCATCTAATCTGGAGTTTACGCCGACATATTCGTTATGATATTTTTTTTCTGAACCATAATTTCGAAGCGAAAAAAGAACTTTTGCTAATTTTTCATCATTTGTGGTAATGGCTCCACCGTCTCCCAAACAACCCAATTTTTTGCCTAGATAAAAACTAAATGCGGAAGCACTTTGTGGCCCTTCACTCAGAGTGACATCCGAAAATTGTAGATTTTCGTCTGATTGGGATTTGGAATTTAAGAATTGATATTTTCTAACACCATGAGCTTGTGCTGCAGCTTCTACAACAATCAAAGCATGCTTTTCTGCAACCTCATTTATTTTCTGCATTTCAGCCAATTGTCCATACAAATGGACTGCTAAAATAGCTTTTGTTTTTGAAGTGATTTTCTCGGGAATTAATTCTGGATTTATATTGTAGCTTTCTAATCTTGGTTCGATCAAAACAGGAACCAAATCGGCTTGCAAAATGGCTAGAATACTAGCAATATATGTGTTTGTTGGAACAATAACCTCATCGCCTTTTTTGAGTTTTCCGAGTTCTATATAGCCTTTAAAAATAAGAACCAATGCATCAAAGCCATTTCCGACTCCGATACAATATTTTGATTGACAATATTCCGCAAAAGCTTTTTCAAATGTTTCCAATTCTTTTCCTAAAATATACCAGCCGTTTTCTAAAACCAATTTCAATTTTTCCTGAAAAGCGGTTTCATACGGTTTGTTTATTTTTTTTAGGTCTAAAAATGGTATCATTTTATTTCTATTTTATAAAAATCCTGATTATAAATAGAACAGCCTAATTCTTCTTTTTGATTCAATAGCCCTAAATTATAGCCTGATTCATTTTCATCATCCACAATTCCCATATCAAAAAAATGCTTCCCTTTTCGTTTGTATTTATGAATCAGATTAATGAATAAAAAATCTAGTGCTCTAAATTCTTCTCCTGTTTTTGAAGTGGCACCGTATTGTGATTTTACAACATTTTTGGTTTCAAAAATCGTTATTCCAGCTATAATTTCATCATTTCTATAAGCAGCATATTGTCTAATATTTTTCGGAAATTTAGATCTCAAAAACGTAATTTCTTCTTTGGAGTGGACTGGTTTTACATTAAACTTCTCTGCTAATCTTGGCTCCAAAATTTTTCCCCAAAAAGGATCAAAATTTTCTTCTTCAAAAATATCCAAATCTAGGTTTTCTATCCTTCTAAAATGCTTCATTTTGCTTTTAGAAATCTTTAGGGGAACCGTCAGATTAATAGCCAGATTCATTTCTTTTCGTTCTAAAACCGCTCCTCTTTTCAATAAGAAGAAGTCAATTGCTGCGTTTCCCTCAGAAAAATAAAAATCTGGAATTGGCTTATAACAAAAAGTACTAACTTGGTTTTCTTTCAAAAAAAGTAAAATTTCATTTAAAATAGATTCAACCTTTTCTGCTTTCAATTTGGGTAAATAAACCAATCCGCCATATGTGAGCCCCTGATGCGAATAAACCGTATTTTCTTTTTTATTGGCAGGAAGAATGGCGCGCAATTTTTCATCTTCAAAAACTAAAAGCGAAAAATCTTTAAAACGATCTTTGTGGTATTCCATAAAATCGCGATGAAATAAAAATGTAGCATTTTTAGACTGGGCCACAAAATCATTCCAGATTGAATAATCATCTTGAGAGTACTTTCTTATAGTGTATTCCATATCTATTTATGATCAAAAGCTTTTAAATGCCATTTATATTTAACCGCCATTAATCTAACCACAATAATCACAAGAGAAGTAACTAAATATAAAATATCGTCGTTTAAATTTAGCTTTCTTAATCCAAAAAAAACAATTCCGCCCAAAATACAAATCGTTGCATAGATTTCTTCTCGAAATACATTTGGAATTTCGTTGCATAAAATATCGCGAATTACACCTCCAAAACAAGCTGTCATTGTTCCCAATGCTATACAAATTGCAGGATGCAGACCCGTTATAAGTCCACGTTCAAGACCTATTAAAGTAAAAACTCCAAGCCCAATTGTATCAAATAGAAACAACGAGGTTCGAAGTTTGTCGAATCTTTTTCGGAAAAGTATCGCTAGAAAAAATCCTAAAATGATCACATACACATATTGCATGTCGCGCATCCAGCCAACAGGAGTTCTTCCGATTAAGACATCGCGAAGTGTTCCGCCTCCAACGGCAGTTACAAATGCAATGATAAAAACCCCAAACGGATCTAGTTTTTTGTGCATTGCGGTCAAGGCGCCTGACATTGCAAACGCCATTGTCCCAATAATATCAAGTAAGTGAAACATTTTTTTTGAGTTACAAAGATGTAAAGGGTCAAAGTTACAAAGTTGTGACGAATAATCTTAACAACTCTCGCTCATAAAAACATTCCTTATTTTTTCACGTAAATTGGACTTCTTTTTAATAAATAAGAAATAGAATCCATCCAACCATCTTTTACAGCCAACAAAGGTTTACGAGTTTGTGAGTAAATCTTATCGGTATTTTTATACATATCAAAATAAACCGTATAGTAGTAATACGTCTGATTGTTTGCTGTTGTTGTAGAAATGTCGTTTGTAGTTACTTTTTTATTGTTATTGCTCACTTTCGCATTTCCGCTGTTGTAAGCAGTAGCTGTAGAACCCGTTCCAATTGTGTATGAAACTTTTGCGGCCACAATATTATCAACTCCCAGTATTTTTTCAAGATCTTCTATTGGCGTTTCGTCAATATTATTGTGGTCAATTCCTGCTTTATGCAATAAACTATTTGTAGTTCTTAAATCCTGAACTGTCAGCGGAAAAATGTTAGAAGATTTATCTAACAATTTGTTGTACAAATCATTTTGAGCAAATTTTGCCATATCTTCAGAACCTTGCTGATTATCTGCATTTACGTAAGGAACTGGCAATACCGCTATTGTATTGTGTTTCATATCTGCACTTGCTACATTTTGAGAATCATTCTGAACTGGAGCGCTTATGCTCGAAGAAACATCAAAGGTTTGAGATCTTCCGCTTGCAAAATCAATTTTGGCAATCTGAGAAACATCTAGTGAAATCTGAACGGTTTCACCAGGAAGTGAATATTCTACTGTTTTATCAGACATTTTTAGAACCGTACATTCAATTATCTGGTAATCTCTTTTTATAATTTTATCTAATTTTTTTCCGCTTTGAGCAAAACTAACGCAAGCAGATAATAGTACTAATAATACGAGAAAAGGCTTAGTAATTTTCATTGGATTGGAAATTTATGAATTAATTATGTATATATAAATTTACAAAGAAATTTAAAAAAATAATCAGCAAAAATTAGAAAAATCAAACAATTCTTCAAAGAAAAAAATTACATATTCTGTGTATAGAAATTATAATCTTTTAAAATTACGCGGATAAAATCGCCATTATTTCCAGATTGATTTTTAATTCCTGTTACGCTTTCAATTTTTGCAACCAGTTTGTAAATAACCTCATGGTCGTTTTTAGCGGCGGCTTTTTGATAGGTTTCTTTAATAATACGCATATCATTGTCTGAAAGCTTAATTACGAGAGGATATGTAGGAACATATGATTCCCCAATGTCCTCCAAAATAGTGTGGCTGATATTGATTTTATTCTTTAAAGTAATCACTGCAGTGCCTGCTGCCATGTCGCCTAATCGCTGTGATTTCTGGCTTGTAATAACAGCAATAAGTCCCGGAAGTCCGACAAAACTAAAAAAATCAATTACTCTAAAAAACCAGCGAATTAAATAGTCTCCAAAACCCGCTTGATAGCCGTCAATTTTTACCACTTTAATTTTCAGTATTTTTTTGCCAAGTGACTGCCCTTCAAAAACACTTTCTAAAACCAGCGAATACACTATAACTGGCGAATACAATAATAAAAAAATCGCACCGCGTGACCAGCCATCCAAATTGACCATCAATCTATCGAGCTGCAGCCAGTCAAAAAGTATTATTGAAAGCGCTGTTATATAACAGATTATAATAAACAGATCTATAAAAAAAGCACCTAACCTTTCGCCTACAGAAGCAGCGATAAAATTTATTTTGACATTTTGTGTCGTATTAATAGATAATTCTGACATATTTCATATTTTAGCCTACAATGAGAGAAATCGCCTTTATAAAACAAAACAGAGAAAAATGGCTCGAGTTTGAGCTGGCAATTTTTGGTAAAGCTAAAAAAAATCCTGATGAATTAGCTAATTTGTACATTCAAATGATGAATGATTTGTCGTATGCTCAAACGTATTACCCTAAAAGTAAAACGGTTGTGTATCTCAATCATCTTGCCTCTCAGATTTATCAAAAAATTTACAAAACCAAACGTACCGATCAGAATCGACTTGTAGATTTCTTTAAAATCGAAGTCCCTTTATTGGTTTACGAATACAGAAGGTATTTGGTTTATGCATTTGCCTTATTTTTTGTTACCGTTTCTATCGGAGTTCTTTCTGCTCGTTATGACCGTGATTTTGTACGCCTTATTTTAGGCGACGATTATGTAAATATGACTTTAGAAAACATCAAAAAAGGCAATCCAATGGCCGTGTATGGTTCGGGCAGCAATTGGGGAAGTTTTATTGGCATCACGGTCAATAATCTTTTTGTAGGCGCCAGATGTTATTTCTACGGCATTTTTGCAGGAATCGGAACTTTTAATGTTTTTCTTCAAAACTGTATTATGCTGGGTTCTTTTCAATATTTTTTCTACGAACAGGGCGTTTTCTGGAAAAGTGTGCGAGGCATCTGGATTCACGGTTCTATGGAGATTTTTGCCATTGTTATTGAAACTACAGCTGGATTTATTTTAGGTGCTTCTATCCTATTTCCTAAAACTTTTTCTAGGTTAAATTCATTTAAAATCGGTTTCAAAAACAGCTTTAAAATATTCTTAAGCACTTTTCCGTTTACCATAAGCGCAGGATTTTTAGAAGGTTTTATCACACGATATTCTATCGATATGCCCAATTGGCTAAGTAGTTTCATTATCCTATTGACATTGGCAATAATTTCGTTTTACTACTTGATTTACCCTTTTATTGTACACAAAAAAATAACTTCAAAACCAATTCATTTATAATGTTCGAGCTTTACAGAAAAAGACAATTAGGTGATAATCTAGGCGATACTTTTACTTTTTTCAAAAATTACGGAAAGAACTTTTTCAAGATTTTTTTTATTACAAATGGAGCATTTTTACTTCTTTTTGCAATAGTAATTTATACACTCCTTAAAGTTAATTTTGAACATATTCAAAATTCTGGTCTTGAAAACAATCAATTAAAAAATGATCTCCTTGAATATTTCAATCATAATGAAGGATTAGTAGTGGTACTGATGTTTATCTGCATTCTTTTATTCTTTATTACATCATTGTTTAATTATGCCTATCCGGTTTTATATTTAAAAATGATCGGCGCTGGCAAAGAAGATTTTGAAGTGAATGATGTCTCGGCAAGCTTTTTTAAAGTTCTTTTTAAATTAATAAAGTTTAGCATAGGCTATTTATTTTTAGTTTTTCCGATTTTAATAATTGCACTGATCATCTTGTTCTTTCTGTGCTTCATTATTATTGGGATTCCGTTGCTTATGATTGCGCTGCCGGCATTGTTTACCTTTTTAAACCTACATTTTTACAGTTATCTGACAGAAGAAAAACGTTTTTTTGAATCTCTAAGACATGCCTACTATTTAATAAAACTAGATTTTTGGAACACAATTGGAACAACCTTTATTATTATGATGATAATGCAGTTTGTTCAGTTTGCCATAACAATGTGTTTATACTTTGTGGGTATGTTTATCGCTTTGGCCTATTTAATTGGAAATTCTGCTTCAGACCATACAAACTCTATAGAACCTTCGCCTTTGTTGATCGGTTTTATCACGATTGTTGTAATTGTGCTAATTATTCTTGGCAACATTTTCAACAACATCATTATAGTGAATCAGGGAATGATTTACTATAGTTTAGAGTCAGGAGACAAACAAGAATCTAAATCAATTGATTTAATCGGAGATACTACAAATGAATAGGTTTGTTATTATTTTATATTTTCTTTTCTGTCTGAGCCCAGTATGTGCCCAAGATACTCTGGTTGAAGAAGATCCTCCAAAAATTGTTAGTATTAAGTTTACTGAAAAAGATATCAAGGTAGATTCTGGAGCTGTAGAAGCTAGACATTTTGAAAAGAACTTCAAGAAAAAATATACCGATAAGGACTTTGTTTACGAATACAAAGAACCCGAAAAAAACTGGTGGGATCATTTTAAGCATTGGCTCGCTAGACAAATTGCCAACTTATTTAATTTTAGCAGCGTAAAAACGTCTCTAGATTTTGTTTCTATTCTATTTAGAATAATAGCTATTCTAGTGGTTATTACCTTGATTTATTTTATCGTCAAAGCATTAATCAAACGAGAAGGAAGATGGATTTTTGGAAAGAATGCCGACAAAAGAGCGCTGTTTTATTCCGATGCCGAGAAAAACATTCATCTTTTAGATTTTGAAAAACTTATTAAAGAAAGTGTCGAGGCTGGCGAAAAAAGAATTGCTGTGCGATACTATTATTTATGGCTCTTGAAAGTAATGGCACAGCATCATTATATTAAATGGGATATCGAAAAGACCAATTCCGATTATTTGTATGAATTGCATAATCCTGCTCACAAAGAAGAGTTTACTTATCTTTCTTATCTATACAATTATATTTGGTATGGCGAATTTGAAATTGATGATTCAACATTCAGAAAGACTGAAAATAGTTTTAAAAAAGCATTAAAAACCTTTGGTAATGGATAATAAAGTTAAAATATACATTGCTATTCTGGTTTTAATTTTCGGAATAACATTACTCGTAGATAAAGGACAGCCAAAACCTATTGATTGGACTCCAACGTATTCTGTTGAAGATAAAATCCCTTTCGGATTATACGTTTTTGACCAAGAAGCTGATGGTATTTTTAAGCAGAAAATAGAAAGAATTTCTACGCAGACTCCTTATGAATATCTGGACTCTCAATATGATTCTAGAGAAAATGTAGAAAAGTATAAAATTAAAGGCTCTTTCATGAACATTTCTGAAGTCGATAATATTGACGAAGGATCAATGAGAGAAATTCTATACTTTGTTTCTCATGGAAACAATGCTTTTCTAAGTATGAAAGTATTTCCAAAAGCGCTGTTAGATTCTTTAAAAATCGAACTGAAAACCGATTTTATGCCCAATGATAGCATTTCGGTTTGGATGGCAAACAAAAAAGTAAGCGCAAAAAAATATACTTTTAATACCGGATTAAGCGATTATTTTTCTAAAATAGATACTTTAAACACAAAAGTTCTGGGATATCAAATCAGCAGTAAAAACAAAAGACAAGTCAATTTTATTGAAGTTCCATACAAAAATGGCCATCTCTATCTGCACACGCAGCCAGTGGCTTTTACCAATTACAATCTGCTCAAAAAAGATTATTATCAGTATGCTGAAAACGTTCTTTCTTATATCCCGAAAGGAAATATTTTCTGGTACAACAAAACTTTTAACGATAAACGAATTTCAAGCTCTCCGATGCGTTATATTTGGAGTCAGCCCGCTTTAAAATCGGCTTGGTATTTAGGCTTACTTGGAATTCTTATTTTTATGATTTTTAATGCAAAACGCAAACAGCGAGTCGTGCCAATCATAAAACCATTGCAGAATCTAACTGTTGATTTTACCAAAACAATTGGAAATCTATATTATCAAGAAGGTGATCATACCAATATAATTGATAAAAAGATTATTTACTTTTTAGAAAAAATTAGAACCGATTATTTGCTTGACACCACCAAACTCGATGACGATTTTATAACCAAATTACATTATAAAACAGGAAAAGATGAAAAAGATATTCGCGATGTAGTTCAGTTAATTAATGACCACCGAAACAGTTATCACGGAAGTCTTGAAGAAGATTTGATTAAAATAAACACAGCAATAGAAAAGATTTTACATTAATTTATTTAGCCACTCCCGATAGCTATCGGGATAAAAAGATTAGCACAGATTAGTTTTCAATAAAATCATTTTAATCCTTTAATCTGTGGCAAAAAAATAAAAAAACATACCAAATTATGGACGATATCAATACAACATCTAGCGAAATCACAAATGAAAATGTGAATTTTGAAACGAGAATTAATTTAGGACCTCTTTTAGATCACGTAAACACGATCAAAAAAGAGATTGAAACGGTAATCGTAGGACAGCACAAAATGGTAGATCAGCTTTTGGTTGCTATTTTGTCAAACGGTCACGTGCTTTTAGAAGGTGTTCCTGGAGTTGCCAAAACAATTACAGCAAAATTATTAGCTAAAACTTTAAATATCGGTTTCAGCAGAATTCAGTTTACGCCCGATTTAATGCCTTCTGATATTTTGGGAACTTCTATTTTTAATCTGAAAAACTCAGAATTTGAATTCAAAAAAGGGCCAATCTTTTCTAATCTGATTTTAATTGATGAAATCAACCGTGCTCCTGCAAAAACACAAGCTGCACTTTTTGAAGTAATGGAAGAACGCCAAATTACAATTGACGGTTCTGCTTATCAATTGGAAGCGCCATTTTTAGTAATTGCTACCCAAAACCCTGTTGAACAAGAAGGAACTTATCGTTTGCCAGAAGCGCAATTGGACCGTTTCCTTTTTAAAATCACGATTGATTATCCGAAATTGAATGAAGAGATTTTAATTATTCAGAGAGAACATTCGTTGCAAGACCACGGAAAACTCGACGCTATTAAAACTATTCTTTCTGCTGAAGAAATCAAAGAATATCAAGGTTTGGTAAAGCAAATCAGAGTAGAACAAAACTTATTGGAGTACATTGCTAGAATTGTGGTAAACACACGCGAAAATGCCTTTTTATATCTAGGTGCTTCGCCTCGTGCTTCAATCGCTATTTTGAATGCTTCGAAAGGTTTTGCTGCAATCCGCGGACGCGATTTCGTAACGCCAGAAGATATAAAAGAAGCTGCGATTCCAGTGTTACAGCACCGCGTCATCGTAGCGCCAGAACGTGAAATGGAAGGACTTACTAGTTCAGAAATTATTAAACAAATTATTGAAACAGTCGAAATCCCGAGGTAGTTATTAATTGTGAATTGTTAATGATAAATTGTTAATGGTGAATGGTGGACAAACTTGAAAGCGAAAACTTTGTACATCTCAATTGTCACCCTGAGCGAAGTCGAAGGGCACAACGGGCTTCGACTCCGCTCAGCCTAACAAAGAAGAGCAAACTTGAAACTTGAAACCTGAAACTTGAAACAATAAAAACTATAAAAAATTGAAACCGTCTAAACTTCTTATATCATTCTCTCTATTATTGTTGATTGCTTTTCAGTCATCAAATGCTGCGTTTTTTAAAAATAAAAAAGATTCTTTTTATTTCAAAAATGACAAACAGGAAATTGAAACTTTAGTAAAGAAACTTTACGAATGGGTAGAAACTAAAAATAGCAACAATGATTTCAATCCTCTTGCAAACAAAAAAGGAGACAAATACATTGGCCTAGATTTAAACTCACATAAAAAAAGACTGGAAGAACTGAAGAAAACCAATTTCTTTTCGCAGCAGTTTTTAGACAATTACAATAAAATCGCTTTACGAATAGATTCTAATCTTAAAACTAAAAAAATAGAATGGCTTGAAGGAGATTTGCCTCCTTTTGGAAGTGATTCTAATCCATGGTGCAATTGTCAAGACAATCCAGAAAATTTTTGGAAAACAATGACGATTAATCACTTGAAGATTGAAAACGATAAAGCTTCTTTTGATTGGACCTGGTCGTGGAAAGGCGATTTTAAATACAAAGTGAAAACCATCAAAGAAAACGGAGCTTGGAAAATAGCTTCTTTAGAAGGCTTTGATTTTAATGAGTTCACCAAAATTTATTAGAAAAAACATAAAACCGAGAAAACTTGAAATTCATAAAAAGTCTATATCTGAACAATTTCTTTTTCTATGTGCTCATTGGCATTATAGGATTGTTTATCTGCGCTTTCATTTTTCCGAATATGTACCACGCAGTCTGGCTGTTGGTTTTAGGTTTAGTTACTTTTTTAGGGCTTGATATTTTGCTTTTGTACTTGGCAAGAACTGGACTAGAAGCCGAAAGAATTACTCCCGAAAAATTATCAAATGGAGATTTAAATCCGATAAAGATTAATATAAAAAACCATTATACTTTCCCTGTTTCGGTTAAAATTATTGATGAAATTCCGTTTCAATTTCAAGTTCGCGATTTCAAAATCGTAAAAACAATAAAAGCGGCAACACAAAAAGAAATTGGCTATGATCTTCGTCCGACAGAACGTGGAGAATATCATTTCGGCTCTTTGAATATTTATGTTTCTTCGCCATTAAGATTGATTTCGAGAAGATTTACTTTTGATAAGGATCAAATGGTTCCAACATATCCTTCTTATATTCAATTAAGAAAATACGATTTGATTGCTTTTTCGAATAATTTATTTCAATACGGAATTAAAAAAATACGTCGCATTGGTCATACCATGGAGTTTGAACAGATTAAAGAATACGTTCAGGGCGACGATTTACGAACTTTAAACTGGAAAGCAACAGCCAAAAGAAATTCGCTGATGGTCAATCAGTTTCAGGACGAAAAATCGCAATCTGTTTATATGGCAATCGATAAAGGGCGAGTAATGCAAATGCCTTTTGACGGATTAAGTCTATTAGATTATGCAATTAATTCGGCTTTGGTTTTATCCAATGTCATTCTGAAAAAACAAGATAAAGCAGGACTTTTTTCTTTTTCTAAAAAAGTAGAAAACAGAGTTTTTGCCGAAAGAAGAGGATCGCAAATGCAGAAAATCCTCGAAACTTTATACAATGTAAAAACCGATTTCTTCGAAAGCGATTACAGCCGATTGTATGTTGACATTAAGAAAAACATTAATCAGAGAAGTCTAATAATTCTGTACACCAATTTTGAAACCATGGACGGTTTAAACCGTCAATTGCCTTATTTAAAAGGAATTGCCAAAAGCCATTTATTGGTTGTGGTTTTCTTTAGTAATACCGAATTAAATAGCATCATCAATAAAAAAACAACTACAATTCAGGAAGTTTATGACAAAGTAATTGCCGAAAAATTCATGTTTGAAAAACGATTAATTGTAAACGAATTGAAGAAATACGGAATCCATTCTGTTTTGACACAACCAGAAAATCTTACGCTTGACGCGATTAATAAATATTTGGAGATTAAGTCGAGAGGGATTCTATAAATTTATTTTTACCAATTTATAGTTGCATCACGTTATTGGGTAAAATTAGATAAATTAAATTAATTAGTTTTGAAGAAATCAGAACGATTAGTAATTTTAAATTGATTAAAAATGAGAAAAATATGCCTTATTCTATTTCTTTTATTAATTTATAAAACTCAAGCTCAAAAAAAAGAGACTATCACAATACCGAAAGGCATCGTTTACAATTATGCTGATACAAAAACGGTAGAAAAAGCAAAAAAACTAATCGCTGACAATCTATCTAACAATTCTGATTATAAATTATTACAAGACAATCTAGTTATTGGTCCTGTATTATGGAAAAGATTTAAAGACAATAAGAAAATACAAAATATCGAAGGAAGGAAAGTACAATTTCATGTTGATAATGAAATCTTAGACGGAAAATTGAGTCAGGATCTTAATGAATCAAAAATTATATGGGATGAGTTTAAAACCGAAGTTGCAAACGATTTTACAATAAGAAAAGCTACTCCTCAAGAGCTAATATATTATTGGTCGGTAATTTCCTTTGATATTGATGAACCTTTATTAATTGTGGAAACAAAAGAGCACAACTACATTTTGAATCTTTTAAAGAAAAATTTAAAATTAATGTGGTTAGACGAAGCCCCGAAATCAAACAAACCTAATGCAACTGTAGTCTATCAAAATGGGGAAATCGTTGATTCTGTTTCGAAAGGAGAAAAAGAAACGAAACTTGAACAAGTCATTTTTCTAAATTCTGATGCAGAATTAGTCGAAAATAGTTCATTTGAAGATCTCAAGTTAATCATTGAAAAAACAAATGTAATATTTGAAGAACTATTTAAAAACTCCCAAAAGGCAGGAAAAATAAGAGTTCAATTTGTACTAAAGGAAAAGAAAAACGAAATAGAATATGCCATTAAAGACGATTTGGATTTAGATATCATGAAAGTATTTGAACAAAGAGTTAATGCCGAAAGTTATCCAAACTCAAAAAAAGATCCGATTAAATTACAACTCTTATTTAAGGTTAACTCTTTTAATGAATTAGAATAAATGTATTTTTTATAATCTGTTAACTTATGGTTATTTTACAGATTGGATTTACTGTTATCTTTATTATTAAATTAGTTTTGAAAGAAAATAACAATCTGAATATAACAACTCAAAAACAGATAAAAATGAAAAAAACAATTCTAATTCTATTCGTTTTATTTGGCATTCAATCTCAAGCGCAAAAAACAGAAAACATCATTATCATTACTACTGATGGCTTTAGATGGCAGGAAGTTTTTAAAGGAATCGATCCAGCAATTGCCAATGATAAAAAGTTCAATCAAGGAGACAGCGCTTACATTTATAAAAAATATAGCGATGCTAATGTCAAAGAAGCTCGTAAAAAACTAATGCCTTTTTTCTGGTCTGAAATTGCTTCTAAAGGTCAGATTTACGGGAACCGAGATTTAGGAAATAAAGTTGATGTTGCCAATCCGTATTGGTTTAGTTATCCTGGCTATAGTGAAATCATGACTGGAAATGTAGATGTAAAAGTCAACTCAAACGGTTACAAAGCCAATCCAAACGTAAATGTTCTGGAATTTTTAAATAAACAGTCTAAGCTGAAAGGAAAAGTTGCCGCTTTTGGCGCATGGGATGCTTTCGACAGAATCTTAAATGAAGAAAGAAGCGGGTTTCCTGTAATTTCAGCTTTTGACAAAGTAGGCGGAAATAAACCAACAGCAGCTCAGAACTTATTAAATGAAATGCGTGACAATTCATATAAACCATTTCACATGGATGAATGTTTAGATGTTTTTACGCATTATCAAGCTTTAGACGAGCTAAAAAATAAAAAACCAAAAGCACTTTATATCGCTTATGGTGAAACTGACGAATGGGCACATCATGCACAATATCGTTCGTATCTGGATGCAGCCAATCAAGTCGATAAATGGATTCAGGAAATCTGGAATTTTGTTCAAAACGATCCGCAATACAAAAACAAAACAACGCTTTTCATAACCGTCGATCACGGACGTGGAGACAAAGTAAAAGCACAATGGACAGATCACGGCTCTGATATTCCGGGTGCTTCAGAAATTTGGTTTGCTGCAATGGGACCAGAAATTACTCCAAAAGGCGAAATCAAAACAGAATCACAATTCTACCAAAAACAATTTGCTCAAACATTAGCAAAATTAATGGGATATGATTTCAAAACCGATCATCCTGTTGAAACTGAGATTAAAGAAGTTTTTGAGAAATAGTTTTTTTAGCCACGAATTCCACGAATTTTCGCGAATTTCTATTTTTATTTTGCCACAGATTAAGGGATTAAAAATGATTTAATCTGTGAGAATCTCTTTAATCTGTGGCGAAAAATTATTACAATTCGTAAAATTTGTAAAAATGATTCACCCGTTCTCTGTCGCTCGGGTCGTGGCAAACAAACTTTACTATTATACCTACAAGGTTTTAAAAACCTTGCAGGAAGAAAAAAACTCAGTACCTTAGCGCCTTAGAATCTTAGTCGCTTAAAAAAATGAAACAAATTACTTCAGTTCAAAATCCGTTTATAAAATCTTTGGTTTTACTTCAAGAAAAAGCCAAAGCCAGAAAACAAACCGGAACGTTTTTGATTGAAGGACAACGCGAAATTTCATTAGCCATAAAAGGTGGTTACGAAATCGAAACGGTTTTATTCTTACCAGAATTAGTTTCAGAATCAGAAATCAATAAGCTGATTCAGAATCCGTTTCAGATTATCGAAATCAACAAAGAAGTTTATCAAAAACTGGCTTATCGAGATACAACGGAAGGAATTCTAGCCATAGCGAAAACCAAATCCTTAAAATTATCTGATTTAAAATTATCTGACAATCCTCTGATTTTAGTGGTAGAATCTTTAGAAAAACCAGGAAATATCGGTGCTGTTTTACGCACTGCAGATGCAGCAAATCTAGACGCAGTTTTAATCGCCAATCCAAAAAGCGATTTATACAATCCGAATATTGTCCGTTCAAGCGTTGGATGTCTTTTTACCAACCAAATCGCAACTGGAACATCAGAAGAAATTATTGCTTTTTTGAAAGAAAAAAAGATCAATTTCTACAGCGCCACTTTACAAAATTCGACTTCATATCATACACAAAACTTTACTACTCCAACTGCTTTGGTTGTCGGCACAGAAGCAACGGGCTTAACTCAGCAATGGCGAGATGAAGCAACTCAAAACATCATTATCCCAATGCAAGGAGAAATCGACAGCATGAACGTTTCTGTTGCTGCTGCAATTCTAATTTTTGAAGCAAAAAGACAGAGGGGGTTCTGATTTTAGATTTTAGATTTTAGATTTTAGATTTTAGATTTTAGATTTTAGATTTTAGATTTTAGATTTTAGATTTTAGATTTTAGATTTTAGATTTTAGATTTTCTAAAGTCGCTTTGCTCCTTTGGAATTTGGGATTTGGAATTTAAAAAAATTGGAATTTATTCCTTCAAAAATCCAAAATCTACACTCTAAAATCTACAATCATATGGCCTTGCGTATGTTCAAACTAATTCTTATTTTTAGTACTTGAACTATGCCGTTATGACAGAAATAGATATAGAAAAAGAAAACAAAGCTATTGCGCAGGAATACAAGGAATTACTTCGAATAAGTTATCAAACTTTAAGCCCTACTGACAAGAAATTAATTAGAAAAGCTTTTGATGTTGCCGTTGATGCTCATAAAGATCAGAGACGTAAATCGGGCGAAGCTTATATCTTTCATCCTATTGCAGTTGCAAAAATTGTTGCCTCAGAAATTGGTCTGGGCGCGACCTCTATCGCTGCGGCTTTAATGCACGATGTTGTAGAGGATACACCAATGACTGTAGAAGATATTGAGCGTTTATTCAATCCGAAAGTGGCGCAGCTAGTTGAGGGTCTTACTAAAATATCTTTAGTTCAAAAAGATTTAAATGCCTCAATGCAGGCTGAGAATTTCAGAAAAATGATTCTGACACTGAATGATGATGTTCGTGTGATTTTAATTAAGCTTGCCGATCGTCTTCATAATATGCAAACAATGGATTCGATGGCGGAATACAAACAAACCAAAATCGCATCTGAAACTTTATACATTTATGCTCCCCTAGCTCATCGCTTAGGACTTTATAACATTAAAACCAAACTTGAGGATTTAGGACTAAAATATACCGAACCGGCAGTTTATGAGGATATCGTAAGTAAGATTCGTGAAACTAAAGAACAGCAAGACGCCTATATCAAAGATATTTCGGATGTTCTAAAAAAATCTTTAGACAATGAAGGTGTAGATTATATTATTAAGGGGCGTCCAAAATCTATCTATTCTATTCGTCGAAAAATGCGCGCTCAAAACGTAACCTTTGATGAAGTTTATGACAAGTTCGCGCTTAGAATTGTATATAAAGCTGATGCGCACGAAGAAAAATTTATTGCCTGGAAAATATATTCCATCGTAACAGATCATTACAGACCGAGCCCGAGCCGTTTGCGTGATTGGATTTCATCTCCAAAATCAACTGGTTATGAAGCCCTTCACATTACCGTAATGGGACCAAAAGGACGCTGGGTCGAAGTTCAGGTTCGAAGCGAACGTATGGATGAAATTGCCGAAAAAGGTTACGCAGCGCATTACAAATATAAAAACGGCGCGACAGAAGAAAGCGGTCTGGATACTTGGCTGAATCTTCTTCGTGAAGCCCTTGAAAATCCAGAAACGAATGCGGTTGATTTTGTGGAAGATTTTAAAATGAATTTATATTCTAAAGAAATCTTCGTCTTTACTCCAAAAGGAGAAATCAAATCGTTACCAAAAGGCGCTACTTCTCTTGATTTTGCTTTCAGCATCCACTCTGAAATCGGAATTAAAACTCGCGGAACTCGTGTAAACGGACGTCTAGTGCCCTTGAATTACGAACTAAAAAGCGGTGATCAAGTTGAAGTAATTACTTCTCCAAACCAGAAACCAACTGTAAACTGGTTAGAATACGTAACGACTTCGAGAGCTAAAAATAAAATTAAAAACGTTCTTAACGAGAACACTAAAAAAATTGCAGAAGAAGGAAAAGAATTACTTGTTAGAAAATTAAAACACCTAAAAGTTACATTCAACGAACAAGTAACAAACGAGTTAGTTAATTTCTTCAAATTAAAAACAAGTTTAGATTTATTTTATAGAGTCGGAATTGGTGCGATCGAAAATCAGCAATTAAAAGATTATGCGGCACAGAAAAGCAATTCGTTTATCAATTTCTTCAAAAATAAAATCAAACGAACAAAAGACACTGCAGACGAGGATATTCACAAACCAGTCATCAGCAGCAATTATGACATGCTGGTTTTTGGAACCGAACATGACAAGTTAGATTATAAACTTTCACAATGCTGTAACCCAATTCCTGGTGATGATGTTTTTGGTTTTGTTACCATTAATGAAGGAATAAAAGTGCATAAAAAAGATTGTCCAAACGCTATTGGAATGCAGTCTAATTATGCTTACAGAATTATGAGTGCCAAATGGATTGACTCTTCTCAAGAAGAATTCAAAGCCATTATCAATATTACAGGAATGGATGTTTTAGGACTTACCAACCAGCTGACAAAGGTAATTTCAAACAATATGAGTGTAAACATTCAGAGTATTTCGCTAAGTACGGATGCTGGAATTTTCCATGGACAAGTTGCTGTAATTGTGAAAAACAATACGATTTTGAAAAAAATGATTAGCGCAATTAAGAAAATTGACGGAGTCGATAAGGTTACTCGAGAGTACAGAACCTAACTTTTTAGGGAAACTATAAGAATTTTGTAACGAAACTTTAAACCCGAAACTTTTATTCATTAAAAATAAAAAATTATCTTTGCCGGATATGACACTTATTTCAACTGACAACACTAAGAATCAAGAAATTGTAAAAAATGTTTTTACACTATATCTTGAACAAAAAGGGCATCGCAAAACTCCTGAGCGTTATGCTATACTTCAGGAAATTTACGATAGCGAGGAGCATTTTGATATAGAAAACCTTTATATCAAGATGAAAAACAAGAACTATCGTGTGAGTAGAGCTACTTTATACAACACGATCGAGTTATTGTTAGACTGCGCTTTGGTTAGAAAACATCAATTTGGACAAAATCAGGCTTACTACGAAAAATCATATTTTGATAAACAGCATGATCACATCATTATGACGGATTCGGGAGAAGTAATTGAATTTTGTGATCCAAGAATTCAAACTATCAAAAAGACTATCGAAGAAATTTTTGATATTGAAATCACTAATCATTCGCTTTATTTCTACGGAAACAAAAAGCAAAATTCAAATTCATAGTCTATTCAATTAGACTTTTTCAAAAAAAATAAAAAAAGAAAATTAACTACATAATCAGTAGGACGACTTAGATTGTCCCAACGCAAATTAAAACAGAATGACCGTAGATTTATTACTAGGATTACAATGGGGAGATGAAGGTAAAGGAAAAATTGTTGACGTACTTACCTCAAATTATGATATTATTGCACGTTTCCAAGGAGGACCAAATGCAGGACATACATTAGAATTTGACGGAATTAAACACGTACTTAGAACTATCCCTTCTGGAATTTTTCATAAAAACTCAGTAAATGTTATCGGAAATGGTGTTGTAATTGATCCTGTAGTTTTTCAAAAAGAAATTGAAGGTTTAGAAAAATTCAACCTTGATATCAAAAGTAAATTAATCATTTCTAGAAAAGCACATTTAATTTTACCAACTCACCGTTTATTAGATGCGGCTTCTGAAGCTTCTAAAGGTAAAGCTAAAATTGGTTCTACTCTTAAAGGAATTGGGCCAACTTACATGGATAAAACAGGTAGAAATGGTTTACGTGTTGGAGACATCGAATTAGAAGATTTTAAAGAGCGTTACAGAGCTTTGGCGGACAAACACGAAGCTATGATTGCTTTCTACGATGTTAATATTCAATACAACTTAGCTGAATTAGAAAAAGAATTCTTTGAAGCTATTGAAGAATTAAAGAAATTAGATTTCATTGACAGTGAAGAATACATGCACCAAGCTCAAAAAGCTGGAAAATCTATTCTTTGCGAAGGTGCTCAAGGATCTTTATTAGATGTTGATTTCGGAACTTATCCTTTCGTTACTTCATCAAATACTACTGCTGCTGGAGCTTGTACAGGTTTAGGAATTGCTCCTAACAAAATCAAAGAGGTTTACGGAATTTTCAAAGCTTACGTTACACGTGTTGGTAGCGGACCTTTCCCAACTGAACTTTTTGACGAAGTTGGTGCTACAATGGCAAAAGTAGGGAACGAATTTGGTTCTGTAACAGGAAGACAAAGACGTTGCGGATGGTTAGACCTTGTTGCTTTAAAATATGCAGTTCAAGTTAACGGAGTTACTCAGTTAATGATGATGAAAGGTGATGTACTTTCTGGTTTTGAAACTTTAAAAGTTTGTACAGAGTACAACTATAAAGGACAAAACATTTCTCACTTCCCTTATAACATTGAACCAGAAAATGTTACTCCAGTTTACAAAGAGTTCAAAGGATGGAAACAAGATTTAACTGGATTGACAACTTACGATCAATTGCCAATTGAGCTAAAAGAATATATTGAGTTTATTGAAAAAGAAATCGAAGTGCCAATCAAAATTGTATCGGTTGGACCAGATAGAAAGCAAACAATAACAAAATAATACATTTTAAACGCTCTGATTTTCAGAGCGTTTTTTTTGACTATTTACTACTGACATGAGAAAAAATCCTGAAATTGAGATTACAGAGACCAAGTTATTATCAGACAATTGGTATATCTTAAACAAAGTTACTTTTAACTACACAAAAGAAAACGAAAAAGTAGAATCACATATTCGTGAAGTTTACGACCGCGGAAATGGTGCAGGAATATTGCTATATAATACGGCAAAAAAAACAGTTATCCTGACACGACAATTTCGTTTACCAACCTATCTTAACGGAAATAAAACCGGAATGATGATTGAGGTTTGCGCGGGGCTTTTAGATAAAGACAATGCAGAACAAGCTATTATTCGCGAAACTGAAGAAGAAACAGGATATCGTTTAACAAAAGTTCAAAAAGTAATCGAAACCTATATGTCTCCAGGATCTGTTACAGAGATTTTGTATTTATTTGTTGGCGAATATGATGAAAGTATGAAAGTAAGCTCTGGTGGCGGACTTGACGCAGAACAAGAAAACATCGAAGTTTTAGAATATACTTTTGATGAAGCTTACTCTATGATTGAATCTGGAGAAATTACTGATGCTAAAACTATTATGCTTTTGCAGCATGCAAAAATTAAAGGACTAATTTAAAATCGTAAACTACATACTCTTTAAATTTAATAAAAAAATTGGCAAACAAATTTTCTTACACTATAACGATTAGTAACAATAAATCCGAAAATGAAGCTCTGGAATTATTAGTTAAATCTGATGTTAACTTTATTAAACCAGATAAGGATAGCAGAAAGAAAATACTTGATTTACTTGACATAGATAAAAAATACTCAAGAGCATTTGACTTAGTTTTAATTCCTGGTCATACTAATCTCGAAAAAATTATTGAGATAGAAGATATAAGTAACATTATTTTGATCGAATTAAAAACTACAAAGAAAAAATTAGTCAATTTACCTTACGGTTTTTTCTTTGGAGCAACTGAAAGCGAATTTGCTTTAGCAACACAACTTGGCAACCAATATAAATTTTGTTTTATTTCTTTACATAATGAATCATCAAATTATGTTTTACTAACACTTGAAGAATTAAATAAAATAATTAAAACGAAAAGAATCCAGTACCAGATAAATTTATAATTAATGTAAATCCCGAAACCAATTCAAAAAATTATGTAACTCTTTTTGGCTATCAGATTTATAACTTTGTATTCATAAAAATGCACCCATGAAAAAGTTATATTACACAGCAAACGCCACACTAATCTTGATGTTAGTCTTATTAGGTTCTTGCAAAAAAACCGATACTATAACATTGACTGAAAATAAAAAAGAGAAAAAAAAGGTTATTGAATACAAAAAACCTGAAACAGTTTCTTACAAAATAACAAATACAAAAGAATGGCTAAAGCTTAATGAAGCTGACAGCTCTAAAATGGATGTTGTTTATGCTTTAAACCGAACAGATAAAGCTAATTTTAAGAAATTAGATTCTATTGTAATTCCAGCAGATTTTAGCGGAGATTTGGTCTATTATCTTCCGTTTCCGCTTCATGTTTCGGCTCTAGAAGAAGTTTCAAAAATTATTCTCTTTTCTTATCCAACCCAAACTTTTGCTGCTTACGAAAATGGTGAATTGGTTCGTACCGGTCCTACCAATATGGGAAGAAAAAAAGATCCTACTCCTACTGGATTGTTTTTCACCAATTGGAAAGCCGAACAAACCACAAGCACTTTTAATGACGAATGGGATTTAAAATGGAACTTTAACATTGAAAATAAACTGGGAGTTGGTTTTCACGAATATGCTTTACCTGGTTATCCAGCCTCACATTCTTGCTTACGCCTATTAGAAAAAGACGCTAAATATCTCTATAAATTTGCCGACGAATGGATTTTAAAAGACAGAGAAAATGTAAAAGTAAAAGGTACGCCTGTGGTAGTTTTTGGAAGTTATAATTTTGATGGCCCAAAACCGTGGCTACAATTGGCATCAGATCCAGAAGCTTTAAACATCTCTGAAGGCGATATTGAAAACACAGTAACGCCGTACTTAAAAGAAATCTTAGAAAATCAGAACCTAAGAGAAGCCGAGCCAACAAAAACTCTGTAAAAATATATTCTAAATACATAATCAGCTGAAATGATACAATATCGTTTCAGCTTTTTTTTTGTTTGCTTTTAAGCTTAAAATTTGGCTAAAGCCCTTCTCTTTGTCCTTTTTTCAACCTCCAGCTAAAGCTGGAGGTAATCCATTTCCAAACCTTAAAAACCTTTGTCTCTTTGAACCTTTGAACCTAAAAAACCCAACACCTCAAAACCTCAGCATCTTAGAATCTCAGCATCTTAGAATCTCAAAAAAAAAAAAATAAGCGATCGTTCATTTATTATTCATATCTTTGTACCGTAATTAATTAAAATTATGAGAACAAGAGATATCAATAAAGAAGAAATTGTAAAGCAGAAAGCAATAGAAATGATTGTCACGCAAGGCGTAGAAGGTTTTGGAATGAATCGTTTGGCTAAAGAATGCGGCATTTCTGTTGCGACACTTTACATCTATTATTCAGACAAGGAAGATTTGATTCGTAAAATCGGAATTGAAATTGGCCAGAACTTCTTTGAAAAGATGTTTGACGGTTTCTCTACAGATATGTCTTTTAGAGACGGATTACGAAATCAATGGGAAAACCGTATTTATTTTAATCAAAATTTTACACTACAGGCAACCTGTTTTGAACTTTTAAGACATTCTACTCATGGTGATGCAATCATACAAGAAGTAACAGGAAAGTACAAACAAATGATGACCGAATTTATGGTTTCGGCAATTGAAAGAAAAGAACTTATTTCTGTTCCTTATGAAGTATTTTGGAGTATTGCTTACGGCTCGCTTTATTCTCTTTTAGAATTTCATAGAGATGGAAAATCCATGTCTGGAAAATCTTTTGTTCTCAATGAGGAGATTAAAACTAACGCTTTTAATCTGGTTTTAAAGGCGCTTACTCCATAAATAAATCCGAAATTCCAAATTCCAAATTCTAAATTCTAAATTCTAAATTCTAAATTCTAAATTCTAAATTCTAAATACTTTATCACTCTGTGTTAAGTCACAGAACAATTACAATATTAATTTCAATAAAAATGAAAACTTCAATTATAGAAAATAAAAAAATAGCCATTATTGGTGGTGGTCCAGTCGGATTAACAACGGCAAGAATTTTACAAATTAATGGTGCCGATGTTACGGTTTACGAAAGAGACATTGATGCTCAAGCCAGAACATCGGGCGGAACTTTGGATATTCACTCCGATTCTGGTCAATATGCAATTCAGAAAGCAGGTTTAATGAATGAATTCTACAAATATGCAAGACCAACTGGAGAAAAAATGGCCGATATAGATGGAAACATAACTTCTGATGAAATGCCAGACGAAACCAATGCTTTTTCACGTCCAGAAATTGACAGAAACGATCTTAGAAAAATTATGCTGGATAATCTTGAAGAAGGCACTGTTGTTTGGGACAGTCAATTGGTCAATCTTGAAAAAACAGAGAACCAATATATTTTAGAATTCAAAAACGGCACAAAAACAATCGCAGATTTTGTTATTGTAGCAAATGGAGGAAGATCAAACGCTAGAAAATTTGTAAGCGATCAAGAACCCCAGCTTTCTGGAACATATATCATTCAAGGAGAAATTACAAATCCAGATCAAGATTATCCCGAATTTAAGCCTAAATACGGAAACGGAAATGTCATGGCAATGGGCGAACATAAAATGTTTTACACACATACCATGCGCGACGGTTCTGTACATTTTGGTGTTTCTTTTAAAGCGGATGAAAACTGGATTTCAAACCACGGAATTGATTTTGAAGATGATCAATCTGTTATTTCCTTTTTGAACGAAACTTTTAAAAATTGGACAGATGATTATAAAAAATTCTTTGCTGCATCAACTGAATTTTCTGGTTTGCCATTGCGTTTATTTTCTTTAGAAGAATCTTGGAAAGAACATTCAAACATTACACTTGTTGGTGATGCAGCTCACTTAATGCCTCCATTTGCTGGCGAAGGTGTAAATATGGGTTTATTTTATGCTTTCCATTTGACCGAGAATTTAACCAACGGAAAATTTGAAACAATTGACGAAGCAATTGCTGATTATGAAAAGAAAATGTTTGGTTACGCCTTAGAAGCACAACGCATGACAAAGAAAATGGAAGATTTACTGCATTCTGATATTGTTACGGAAGATATTCTGAACAGCCGATACGAATAAGAATAAATAAATTTCATAGCTTTATAGTTATGAGCGATATTTCAAAAAATAAGAGAACTTGTAAAAAAGGGCATCACTATTTTAAAACCAGTGATTGTCCTACTTGCCCTATTTGTGAAGCGGAACGAAAACCAAATTCCGGACTTTTATCCGTTTTATCTGCGCCGGCAAGAAGAGCTTTGGAAAGTAAGGACATTAAAACTGCGGAAGATTTATCTCAATTTACTCAAAAAGAAATTATGTCTTTGCATGGAATAGGCCCAAGCAGTCTGCCAAAACTCTTGGAAGAATTAAGAAAGAATAAACTTACTTTTAAAGAAAACCATTCTAACTGTATAAAATAGTTTTTATTTCTTACTTTCGTTCTCTAAGCGAAAAAAGCGCTTTGAATTACCTATGAAAAAACTATATTTATTTCTTTTTGCTTCCGTTACATTTTTAAATTACGGTCAGTCCAATCAAACTTTAGATTTTAAAATACGGTTCTCACCTCAAACTGTTTACAATCAAACAATGACAAATTCAGCTTCATACGAACTTACTTATGAAGGATCTGAAGATTTTCTCAATACATTAAAATCTACTGGCGTAAAAAACCCGACAATAACTAATTCTACTATCGACATGGAGTCAGTTTTTAAAACTGGCAAAACAAATGCAGAAGGAAATTTTCCTGTTGTAATTGAATATATAAAATCTTTAGACAACAAAGGAAATACTATAATCCCGAATGGCACTTTAATCTACGGGAAAGGATCAATTTCTGCATTGCCAAAATTGGATTCTATTGTTGCAAAAGATCTTGATGAAGCATCTAAAAACACTATTTTTGAAATCGTAAAAAGCTCTTTTTCCCAACTTGCATTACCAGAAAAAAAATTAAAAGTTGGCGAAGCATTTTCTCAGGAAAGCCCTCTTACAATTCCAATTGGAGCACTTAACATTGATATGTCAATCACAACTATTTACAAACTAACAAATATCGTTGACAAAAATGCTTATTTTGACATCAATCAGGTTTATACGGCAAATGTTTCATCAGAAAACTTAAACAACATTATTGTCTCAGGAACCGGAACCGGAAAAATGACATACGACATTCCTAATTATTTTGCGAGCGAAAGCGCCATAGATATGAAGCTTATGTTTGACTTGAAACAAGATGAATTTGGCATTAAATTAAACTCTGCCACAAGCATAAAGCAAACTGCCAGAATTAGTAAAATCAAATAAAAAAAGGCGTAAGATTTAAATCTTATGCCTTTTGTTTTATATAAAGACTAAAAATTATCTAGAATAATTTGGAGCTTCTTTTGTAATTGTTACGTTATGCGGATGACTTTCAGTGATTCCGCTTGAAGTGATTCTCACGAAACGTCCTGTTTCTTGTAAAGTAGGAATATCTTTTGAACCACAGTATCCCATACCTGCACGAAGTCCTCCAATAAACTGAAGCATACTTTCGTTTAATTCTCCCTTGTAAGGAACACGTCCAACGATTCCTTCTGGAACTAATTTTTTAACGTCGTCTTCAACATCTTGGAAATAACGGTCTTTTGATCCTGTCTGCATTGCTTCAACAGATCCCATTCCGCGGTAAGATTTGAATTTTCTTCCTTCAAAAATAATAGTTTCTCCTGGAGATTCTTTTGTTCCTGCTAATAATGAACCTAACATTACGCAGTCGGCACCTGCAGCGATAGCTTTAGGAATATCTCCTGTATAACGAATTCCACCATCTGCAATTACTGGAACTCCAGTTCCTTTAATAGCCGCAGCCACTTCTAAAACCGCTGAGAATTGAGGGAAACCAACACCCGCAACGATACGAGTAGTACAGATAGAACCAGGTCCGATTCCAACTTTTACTCCGTCTGCTCCGTTTTCTACTAAATATTTAGCCGCTTCTGGAGTAGCAATGTTTCCAACCACTACGTCTATTTGAGGGAATTTTGATTTTACTTCTTTTAATACATTCACCACACCTTCTGTATGTCCGTGAGCTGTATCAATAATAATGGCGTCTACCCCTGCAGCAACCAAAGCTTCAGCTCTTTGAACTGCATCTCCAGTAACTCCAATTGCAGCAGCAACTCTTAAACGACCAAAAGAATCTTTGTTTGCGATTGGTTTTTGAGTCAGTTTTGTAATATCTCTGAAAGTGATTAAACCAACTAATTCATTTTTATCGTTTACAACTGGTAATTTTTCGATTTTATGACCTTGTAAAACTACTTCTGCCTGTTCTAAAGATGTTCCTTCAGAAACTGTTACTAAGTTTTGGCTTGTCATAACCTCTACGATTGGTCTTGCACCATTTTTCTCGAAACGTAAGTCACGATTGGTTACAATTCCTTTTAAGATTTTGTTTTCGTCAACGATTGGAATACCACCGATTCCAAATTCTTTCATTGCATTTTTTGCGTCTGCAATAGTAGAGTTCATTGGTAATGTTACCGGATCGATAATCATTCCCGCTTCAGCACGCTTTACTTTTCGAACTTTTCCTGCTTGTTGTTCGATAGTCATATTTTTATGTAAAACACCAATTCCGCCTTCTTGTGCCATAGCGATTGCCATTGCACTTTCTGTAACTGTATCCATAGCAGCAGATACAATCGGAACGTTTAATGTAATGTTTCTTGAGAATTTCGATTTGATACTCACTTCGCGGGGAAGCACATTCGAGTAGTTAGGTACTAATAATACATCGTCGTAAGTCAAACCTTCGCCGATAATCTTGGAGTTGTGTGCTATCATGTTGCAATTTCTAGTTGAATTGCGTGCAAATATAGTGAATAAATTGCTAACTTGAATACTAACTTATTCATAAATTTGTATTTACAGGAAAAGTCTTTCAAATTAAATTCCAATTTTTTAAATTCCAAATTCCAAGTTAGAACGAAAAAAAAGCTTCGCTTTTTTTGGAATTTGGAATTTGAAAAATTGAATATTTCTATTCCTTGTCTTGAAAAACAAAATTGATTCCGAGTTGAAATGCCGCACTACTAGCTTTGGAGATATCTTTATATTCTAAAACATTATTGACCAGAGCATAAATATTTACTGGACCAATTGTTCCTGCAAGACCTAAACCAATATTTGTACTTGAAAAAGTATCTAAGGTATAAGTGGCTTTAAAATCTAATTTCCTAAAAATATTTCTTCTGTAAAAAGCTGTTAAGGCAAATAAAGGTGTTCGAGGTGCAGTCATTGCAAAAAGCTGTGCTCCTACCGCATTTTTATAATATGTATTAAGTTTTCCATGACAATTACATTCGTCATCTGGACGCGCTTCACCAAACGAATATTGAATGGAAGAATAAAACTTCGTCGGACGCCAAGTTGTATACTTATTATAAAGTGTATCTCTTGGTATAGCTTTGTCAAATTCGTCAAATACATTTTCTGGATCATCTGAACCTAAGAAATCAGGATTAGCACCATTGTATTGGTAAGTACCTTTGTAAGTAAGGGTTTCTATGTCTTTAGTCTGTCTTACAAAACCCAAATCTATAATACTCGCCGTTAGCTGCAAATTGTCTTTTATATAATAGGTAATTCCTGCATCGACGCCAAAACCTAGACTTCCTTTAAAGAAGGTATTATTGGCAATATCACGCGCTATATTTCCTTCGTACTCATCTTTAGTGAAACTTGCAATTCCAGAGGTTTTTAGTTCTAAATTGGAAGAAATAACCTGATTGTAAAGGTTTGGAGTTCCGGGCTCTTGTCCTGTATAAATGTATCCTGAATTTTTTGTTGAAGTAGCATTTGCACCGCTTGAATAAATTTTGGCACGTCCTCCATAAACAAATTTATCATTGACTTTTTTATGGAAACCAACATGAAATACAGAAAGCACTTCGGCTTTCATGTTTAAATCACCCAAATTAAATGATTTTCCAATATAATCTCTATTTCCGTTTAAGGCCAGTAAAGCTAAATCTTTTGGAACAAACATAAAGAAATCAAATTCCTGATATAAGCCGAAAGAAACATACGAACGGCTTTCTCTTCCTCCAATTCTGAATCCGCCCGAAAATAATTCAAGTTGCTGATTGGTCACAACTTTATCATTGCTAGAAGATTTATTGACTACATCTCTCACTTTTTGATTAAAATCGACTCCATTATTTGAAAACAAATCATAAGCTGAGAAACTGCTGGAACCTACATTTGCTGAAATTCCAGATAAAACTGGAAATCCGAAATAATATTTATACGAAACATCAGCTCCCGGATTTACAAGTGAAGATTGCGGAATTGAAGTAAAATTATATAACAACTCTCTGTTTTGGGCAAAACAAGAAAGATGAAAAAACAAGCAAAGGATTAGCGTTTTTCTCATTCAATTTCTAAATAAGCAGTTGCACTTGATCTTAATTTTAAATCTCCTAGACTCTCACTATTCAATGGAGACCCAGCTGCAATTATTACCACAAAGCCAATCTTTTGGGTCTGTTTTAAAAGATCTAATCGCGCATTTTCAAAAACTTCTGTAGGGTATTTTATAACATTTGGTGTTCCTTTATAAGATGGAACTGCGAAAGATAATGTCTGCAAGACCTTATTCTCTGCATTAAGCAAAAGCATGTTTATAACAAAAGAACGATTTATAGTATTCTCAATTTCAAAATCAAACTCAGCTTTTTTAAGACGTTCATTAAAAAATTTATTTTTAAAAATATCAAAGTCTCTTACGTCTGGATAGACATTTGTACCTCCATCATCTACAAGTTTGTTTGCCGGAATATCAAAATAAGCTAGGTTTGCCACAAATACTGGCTCTAGCTTAAAATCGTTTATCTGATCAAAATCTAAATCGCTTGAACAAGACAGAAAAAAAACTGCAGCAAACAATATTGAGATTTTTTGTATGAGATTTCGTTTCATTTTAATTTTATTAGCATAAATAAAAACGCTTTTTTACGTAAGATATTACTTATGTATTTAAATATTTTTTAATGAAACTTTCCGAACAATTTCGAAGCTTCATTATAAGCACTTTCAAAACTAAGAGAATTAAGTCCTGTTATTTTTTTATTGGCTGTAAAATAGGAAACCAGTTTTTCTGTCGGCATATTTCCTGTGAGTTTATCGGTTGCCATTGGGCAGCCTCCAAAGCCCTGAATAGCACCATCAAAGCGAGTACAGCCTGCTTTTGCAGCCGCATCGATTTTTTCGAACCAGCTTTCTGGCGTTGTATGCAAATGAGCACCAAATTCAATTTCAGGATATTTCGGAATTAAATCTGAAAACAAATACGTGATTACCTCTGGCGTAGAAGTTCCAACAGTATCAGAAAGCGAAAGAATTTTCACGCCCATTCCAGCCAGTTTTTCGGTCCACTCGCCTACAATTTCTACATTCCACGGGTCTCCGTATGGATTTCCGAAACCCATTGAAAGGTATGTTACAACTTCTTTGTTTTTCTTATCGGCCACTTCAAGGATTTCTTCGAGCGTAACTAGAGATTCTGCAATAGTTTTATGTGTATTACGCATCTGAAAGTTCTCAGAAATAGAAAATGGAAAACCTAGATACTGAATCTGTGCATAATCTGCAGCAGTTATCGCGCCTTGCGTGTTGGCAATAATAGAAAGCAGTTTGCTTGTCGTTTGCGAAAGGTCTAATTGTGCCAAAACCTCAGCAGTATCCTGCATTTGCGGAATAGCTTTTGGAGAAACAAAACTTCCAAAATCAATTGTATCAAAGCCTACTCGCAGCAAAGCTTGTATGTAGGTAACTTTATTTTTGGTTGGAATAAAATCCTTAATGCCTTGCATGGCATCTCGAGGACATTCGATGATTTTGATTTCTTTACTCAAAGCTTATTCTTTTGTAAGGCTAAGTTAGTTCCTTTTTTAATGAAATAAAAGATAATTTTAGCACAAACAAATTTATTAATGAATATTGTAATAATCACTTTTATTACCAAAAAACGTAATAAATTAAAATATTACCAAAAAACGTAATAATTATTTTTATTCCTTATATTTGTAATATAAAATTTATAATTTTTTAATTATATTTGAGTTATGACTAGTGTAATTACAGGTGACATAATTGGTTCAAGACAGCAATCTGAACATTGGGTTGAAGATTTAAAGAAAATCTTAGCTCCCTTCGGCCATACTCCAAGTCAATGGGAGGTATATCGTGGAGATGAATTTCAAATAGAAGTTCGCAATCCCGAAGATGCGTTGTTAGCGACTATTTTGATAAAAGCACATTTAAGAGCCATAAAGTCTGATGCTCGAATGAGCATTGGTTTTGGAGATAAAACGCACAATGCTGAAAGAATATCTGAAAGCAATGGTTCTGCTTTTATACACTCGGGCGAACTTTTTGAAACTTTAAAAAAGCAAAAAGTTACTCTGGCTATGCGAACAGGAGATACTGATTTGGATGAAAAACTGAATTTAATGCTCCAATTAGCATTGACTTTTATGGACAGCTGGCTGGTGCAATCGGCAGAATTTGTAGCTGTTGCAATTGAAAATCCAACTTTGTCACAAGAAGAATTAGGGCAAAAACTAGGCATTAATCAAGCTGCCGTCAGCCGAAGACAAAAACGCGCTCAGTTTGATTTGGTAATGAATTTAGATCGATATTTTAGAAAACAAATAAAACAACTTACAGCCCCATGATTTTATTTACAAAACTGTTTCTCGCTCATTTATTTGGTGATTTTATCTGGCAGCCCAATTCTTGGGTCGCCAATAAAGAACTCAAAAAACACAAAAGTGTTTATTTGTATATTCATATTTTACTGCACGGAGTTTTAGCAGCAGTTTTAGTGGGCGAAATCAATTTTATCCCTTATGCAGCTTTAATCGCTGTTACGCACGGCACTATCGATTTAATCAAACTGCATTTCCAGAAAGACAAAACCAAACGTATTTGGTTTGTTCTAGATCAGATTGCACATATTCTTGTTTTAATTGGCATAGTGTTGCTTTATGAAAACAAAACCATAATCAACTTTTGGCAAAACAATACCTTCTGGATTCTCATTACCGCAATTTTACTGCTAACTAAACCTACCTCAATTTTTATAAAAACCATAATTTCAATATGGGCTCCTGAAAGCAAAAACAGCCATCAGGATAATTCTCTGATAGCTGCTGGAAATTATATTGGTATTTTAGAACGCTTATTTGTTTTCGGTTTTATTTTAACCGGACATTTTGAGGCAATCGGTTTTTTGCTGGCCGCTAAATCTATTTTTAGATTCGGAGATTTAAAAGAAGCCAAAGACAGAAAATTGACCGAATATGTAATGATTGGAACCTTAATCAGTTTTGGAATTGCAATACTTGTCGGATTAACTGTTCAAGCGCTGCTTTTATAATTGCTCTAAAACTTTTTTGTTGATTGCTTTTATCAAAGCTGGCCCTTCATAGATAAAACCAGTGTATAATTGCACCAAACTGGCACCTGCATTTAGTTTTTCAATTGCATCATCGGCAGAATGAATTCCTCCTACTCCAATAATAGGGAACGCTTTATTGCTTTTTTCTGAAAGAAAACGAATTACTTCTGTAGAGCGTTTTGTTAATGGTTTTCCAGACAAACCTCCTGTTTCTGTTTGGTTAGCAGACTGTAAACCTTCTCTTGAAATAGTTGTGTTTGTCGCGATTACACCTGCAATTTGAGTTGTTTTTACAATGTCAATAATATCCAATAATTGCTCATCTGTTAAATCTGGAGCAATTTTTAAAAGAATTGGTTTTACTTTTTGAGTGCTTGTTTTTTGCTTTTCAACATTTCTGTTCTGTAAAGTCTGCAATAAAGCCGTTAATGGTTCTTTATCTTGCAGTGCTCTCAAATTTGGTGTATTTGGCGAACTCACATTCACTACAAAATAATCTACATGATTAAAAAGTGCATCAAAACAAATGATATAATCTTTTACGGCATCATCGTTATCAGTCACTTTATTTTTTCCGATATTTCCTCCAATCAAAACACCTGAGTTCTTTTTCAGACGTTCTACAGCTTCTAGAACTCCACCATTATTAAAACCCATTCGGTTAATAATCGCTTGGTCTTCTTTTAGACGGAATAAACGCTTTTTCGGATTTCCTTCTTGTCCCACTGGCGTTACAGTTCCAATTTCGATAAAACCAAAACCAAAATCACCTAGTTCTTTATACAACTTAGCATCTTTATCAAAACCAGCCGCAAGTCCAACTGGATTTTTGAATTTAATTCCAAAAACTTCTCTTTCTAGTCGAGTGTCTTTTACTTCATAAATTGATCTTATAATTGCCGAAACTCCAGGGATTTTTGAAATGAATTTTACAAATGAGAAAGTAAAGTAATGTACTTTTTCAGGATCAAAACAAAAAAGTATCGGACGAATTATCAATTTATACATAAGAGTTGTGTTGTTGTTATTTTGGCTGCAAATTTAAATATTATAGTTTAAAAAGGTGTCTTTTTTACAAAAACAAATAACTGATCTTTTGTTTAATTATTTCATTCATAATCCAAACAATTCCAAAAACTGATAAAGACTAATACTACAAAAACCTCTTTTTTGTGTTTCAAGTTATAAAATGAAACCAGTTAAGTTGGTTCAGAAACAGCTTCCAAGCTTATAATATTTAAATTTGAGTGATTACATTTCAAAATTTTAAAAACTATAAGCCAGTAAAAATATTTCAATTCAGAGAAGACTAAAATTCGATTTTTTTCAGATTATTTTTTATACACAAAGTTCAACAAAGTGTCCCGCACAAGATCAATAATAATAAATAACTTAAATCATGAAAGTCAGTAAACAATTCATCCTGAAAAGTATTTTCACCCTGCTATTTTGCCTTTCATTAGGCTTAACCTCGAAATTAGCCGCTCAGGCAGATCCTCAGAAAGTAACTAAAGAAAATTTCCATGGTGTCATCGAACTTGATATTAGAAATTCAAAACCAGACTGGAAGCCCTACACAAAAAAAGCAGCTCCAGAAGGTGCACCAAACGTATTGTTTATCTTATACGATGACACAGGACAGGCTGCCTGGTCTCCTTATGGAGGAGCCATAAACATGCCAACACTACAAAAATTAGCAGACAATGGTATTACCTACACCCAATGGCATACTACAGCATTATGTTCGCCAACCCGTTCTACTTTATTAACTGGTCGTAACCACCACTTAAACGGTATGGCATCCATCACCGAAACTACAGATGGTTATCCTGGAGCAAACGGACAAATCCCAGCTCAGTGTGCTACAATTGGTCAAGTATTACAACAAGCAGGATGGAGTACTTTCTGGATTGGAAAAAACCACAACGTACCGGAACAAGACGTTTCTTCTGGAGGTTCCAAAGCACAATGGCCAACCCAAATGGGCTTTGACCGCTATTACGGATTCATAGGAGGCGAAACCAACCAATGGTATCCTGATTTAATAGAAGACAACCACTTTATTGAGGCACCTTATACTCCTGAAGAGGGCTATCACTTATCTAAAGATTTAGCCGATAAAGCCATTGAATACATCAAAGACCAAAAAGCCACCAATCCTTCTAAACCATGGTATATGTGGTATTGCCCTGGAGCAAACCATGCACCACACCATGCACCAGAAGAGTACATTGCTAAATACAAAGGAAAATTTGATACTGGTTACGATGCTTATCGCGAATGGGTATTACCTCGTATGATTGCTAAAGGAATTGTACCTAAAGGAACTAAAAACACCGATTTCAATTTCTTACCTCCTAATATTGCTAATCCTGGTGATTATGTAAAACCTTGGAATACACTAAGCGCTGATGAGAAAAAATTATTCTCAAAACTAGCCGAAGTATATGCCGGTTTCTCCGAATACACTGATGCTCAAGTAGGACGTGTTATTGAGTATTTAGAAAAAACAGGTCAGTTAGAAAATACTGTAGTTCTTTATGCTGCCGATAATGGTGCTTCAGGTGAAGGTTCTCCATCTGGATCTGTAAACGAAAACAAATTCTTTAACGGCTATCCTGATGAATTATCTGAAAATTTAAAATATTTGGATAAACTAGGAGGTCCAGATACTTACGAGCATTATCCTACTGGTTGGGCGGCGGCTTTCTCTGCTCCTTACAAAATGTTTAAACGCTACAGTAATTATGCAGGAGGAACTTGTGATGCATTAGTAATTTCATGGCCAAAAGGAATTAAAGCCAGAGGCGAAATCCGTAATCAATACCACCATTCTACTGACATTGTACCAACAATTTTAGACATCTGTGGTTTAGAAATGCCTACTAAATATAATGGCGTAGATCAATATCCATTATCTGGAGTTTCAATGAAATACTCGTTTGATGCTAAACCAGATGCTCCTACTCAAAAACACATACAGTACTATACAATGTTGGGGACTCGTGCCATTTGGAAAGACGGTTGGAAAGCAGTTGCTGTACACGTACCACTTACGGGTAAAAGTAACTTTGACAAAGACGAATGGGAATTGTACAATGTAGATGTGGACAGAGCTGAGTCAAACAATTTGGCTAAAAAGTACCCTGAAAAATTAAAAGAACTTAAAGATGCTTGGTTTGACGAAGCGGCTAAAAATTTAGTTTTACCTCTAGACGACCGTTCTCCTATGGAATTATTAAGCACGGAACGTCCTTCTCAAGAAAAACCAAAAACTCGTTACATTTACTACCCTGGAACTGCTGCTGTACCAGAAGGTGTAGCAGTAAACGTACGTGGTCGTTCATACAAAATTGTAGGTGATGTAGATATTAAATCGGGAGCTTCAGGAGTAGTTTTTGCTCACGGATCTCGCTTTGGAGGACACTCTTTATTCATCAAAGACAATAAATTATACTATGTTTATAATTTCTTAGGAATTCAGCCAGAACAAACTTTTGTTTCATCGGCTACCTTAACTCCTGGTAAACATGCCTTAGGATTTGAGTTTGTAAGAGAAAGTACTGGTAAAAACGGAGAACAAATTGGTACAGGTCATTTATACATTGATGGCAAAGAAGTAGCCAAAGGTCCTATGAAAACACAACCAGGTAAATTCACACTTTCTGGTGATGGTCTTTGTGTAGGATTCGATAGTGGCGACGCTGTAAGTCATCAATACAAATCACCAGGTACTTTTAAAGGTGGAGAAATCTTAGGTGTTGGTGTTGATATTAGCGAACAAAGCTATGAAGATCTTAATAAAGAAGCTTTAAGAATTATGAAAAGCGAGTAGTCTTATAGAAAAATAAAATTAAAGAGGTATTTATATACTGAAAAAAGTAAATAAAATACCTCTTTTTTATTAAAGATTAAAAACTAAATCACAATGACTAGTACAAGCCATCTTAAAAAAACACTTTTTCTAACAGCTCTTTTGTACTTAATCATTCAAAACAAAATTTCAGCTCAGGAAAACGAAGAAAAAGAATTCAAATCGCATCATCAAATTGGATTATCGATTAATCATGTTCATGTTTTTGAAGGTCGTGATGACGAAGGAAATCGGGAAACTTTAACCCTTCCTGCTTGGGGGATAGATTATACATTTCAGTTTCATGAAAAATGGGCAATTGGTCTTCATACTGATTTTATTATGGAAAAATATAAAGTCGAAAAAGTATACGTTAGTGAAAAAGACAAAGAAACCGTAGAAAGAAGTTATCCTATTGCCCCTGCCCTTATGGGAATTTACAAACCAAACGAAAATTGGAGTTTTCTTTTAGGTTTTGGAGGTGAATTTGCCAAAGAAGAAGATTTTTTCTTAACCCGAGCTGGTGTAGAATATGGCTACGAACTCCCTAAAGGATGGGAAGTTTTTGGCACTATGAGTTACGACTTTAAATGGAATGCCTATGACAGCTGGGGAATCGGTTTAGGAATTGCAAAAAACTTTGGAGGAAAATAATTTATAAACCTATTGATCTTATGCGCAGCTCAAATAAATCAAATCGTATTTCTAAACACCTACTCTTTATTTTCCTTTTGTTGATTGGTTTTAAAGGATTTTCGCAACAAGAAAAAGACACTACCAAACTAATGAATGTTCGTTATGGCAGTAAAGGAATTGAACTGGAAACCCGAGACAAAAAATTTCTGTTTCAACTAGCAAGCCGTCTTCAGTTTCGCTTTTCAACACCAAATGATACAGATCCATTGACTTACGATGATTATAGCCAAGATGCTAAAACCACTTTCAAAATAAACCGTGCCAGATTAAAAGTCGGCGGTCATGCTTTTGAACCTTGGCTTAAATATTATTGGGAATATGAATTGAGTCAATCTAATTTGCTTGACTTCAGAATAATGATCGAAAAATGGGATTGGCTGAGTTTTAAAGTGGGACAATGGAAAACAGAATTTACCCGCGAGCGCTTTATTAGCAGTGGTGAACAACAAATGGTAGATCGATCCTTAATCAACCGCCCTTTTACCGTTGACCGACAATTAGGAGCCGAAGTTTATGGTCATTTAAAAGGAGCCGGAATTGCCGATTTTAATTATTGGGCCGCAGCATTAACAGGAACAGGACGCGGAAGCACTTCAAACGATGATAATCACTTAATGTATTTTGGAAGAGCACAATGGAATTTCCTAGGCAGATTTCTTGATTTTGAAGGCTGTGATTTAGAATTTCACGAAAAACCAACTCCAATTATTGCCTTTTCTGCTGTAACCAATCGAAGTCCGTATACACGATTTTCGCAAGCTGGAGGAGGTTCTTTAGACGGATTTGAAGATGGATTACCAGGTCAATATAGAGTTAATCAATGGAACTTAGAAAGTGCTTTTATGTATCGCGGCTTTTCTTGGCAAAGCGAATGGCATACCAAAGAAATTATTGACAAATACAATAACAATGATATGACAGTAATGAAAGGCTATTATGTTCAAGCTGGATATTTCTTTCATAATGTTTTTGACTGGTGGCCAAAACATTTAGAAATGGCCGGCCGTCATGCAGGCTACAGACCTGATAATTCTATAAGAGAAAATAGACAAGAAGAATCTACATTGGCTTTTAACTGGTTTTTCAACGGACACAAAAATAAATTGACTTCAGAGGTAAGTTACTTTAGTTTTCAAGACAAAACACTTCCGCTACAACAAGGCTGGCGTTTTAGAATACAATGGGATATCTCATTATAATTCAAACTTTTAATTCATTAATTCAAAACGAACATTTTTTTTCATAACTTTAAATCACATAAATTACTGAATATGAAAAGTATATCGAAAACAGTAAAAAAACTGGCACTTCTAATGTGTTTAACTGGAGCTTTTTTATTTATTTCTGTTGACAGCTTAGCGCAGCGTCATCGAGGTGGCGGAGGTGGCGGCGGATTTAACAGAGGCGGTGGCGGAGCAGCTACACACACTCGTCAGGCTAGACCTGCTACACAGTCCAGACCAAATGTGTCAAGACCAAGTACAACTAGACCTACTGCAACGACTAGACCAGGAGCCAACAATTCTGGCACTCAAATAACTAGACCTGCAAACAATTCTAACAGAAACAACGCTGTAAATAGAAACAATACAGTAAATCGAAATAATACTGTCAATCGAAACAATGTAGGCAATAGAAACACCAACATAAGTGGCAATACCGTTAACAGAAACAGAAATAATGTCAATATTAATGTTAACAATAGTGTTCATGTTCGAAATAATCGAAATACAGTAGTTCGTCCAGGATATAGACCATATACACGTCCACCTTATGTGTATGGTGGTTACAGATATAATTGCTATCATCCCTATTATCCGCGTCCTTATGTACCATTTTACTGGGGACCAGTTTGGCATCCTTGGGGATTTTTCGTAGCAACTCTAGCAACTACAGCAATTATTGTAAGCGTGCAAAACGAAAAGTATCACTACGATCAAGGAGTTTGGTATACCTCGACCAATGGCGGTTATACAGCAGTTCCTGCACCAGTTGGAGGTACTGTAAACAATATTCCTAGTGGAGCAGAAACGGTAAATACCGGAACGGTAAACAATTACTATTACGGCGGAACCTATTATGAAAAAGATGGCGGGAAATATACTGTAGTTGCTCCTACAGCAGGAACAATAGTAGATAATTTACCTGAAGGCGGAGAAGAAGTGACAATTGGTGATGCTAAATATGTAAAATTTGGAGAAACCTATTATCAACCCGTACAGATTGATGGAAAAAACAAGTACGAAGTAGTTTCGGTTGAGAAAGAATAATTTAATTTTATTAATTCTATAAAATTACTATACTTATAAAAGTAATTTTCCCTAATTTTATACCTGCTATTGATAACCATTATAAGCTCAAATAAATAAACCATGAAAAACAAAACCTTTTGGATTTTTGCATTACTCACATTATCCATTATTTCAATCGCTTACAGCTATACTAGATTTACAAATAAGGAAGAAAAAGCAGAAAAAACAGTTGCAGAATGTCATGAAATTCCAAGCAATGCAGAATCTGAATTCAAGCCAACTGTTGAAAATAAATTTAAACCAACAGAAAAAGCCCCGAAAGGCATGGTTTGGATTCCTGGTGGCGAATTTTCTATGGGAACTAATGTTGAAGATGAAAGTCTATGTAGCATTAAAGGCGTGACAAAAGATGCAGCTCCAATTCACAGAGTTTATGTAGATGGCTATTATATGGACGAAACTGAAGTAACTAATGAAGAATTTGAAAAATTTGTAAAAGCAACTGGTTATGTTACTGTTGCTGAACAAAAACCAACTAAAGAAGAATTTCCAACGGCAAACGAGGAAGATTTAGTAACAGGTTCTGTAGTCTTCACTCCTACACCATCAGCAGTTAATTTGAACAATTTCTTGCAATGGTGGCGTTACGAACCAGGTGCAGATTGGAGACATCCAGAAGGCCCACAAAGCACCATTATAGGAAAAGAAAAATATCCTGTTGTACATGTTGTTTACGAAGATGCTGCGGCTTATGCAAAATGGGCTGGAAAAAGACTTCCGACTGAAGCTGAATGGGAATTTGCCGCAAGAGGTGGAAAAACTGGAAATTTATACGCTTGGGGAAATGATTTAAAACCAAAAGGAAAATTTCAGGCTAACATCTACCAAGGCCATTTTCCAATTAAAGACGGTGATACTGGAGAAGACGGATTTAAAGGAATTGCCCCAACCAAACAATACGCTCCAAATGCATACGGATTATATGATATCGCTGGAAATGTATGGGAATGGGTAAACGATTGGTACAGCGTAGATTATTACAAATCATTAGCAGAAAGCGGTAAAGTGACAAAAAATCCACAGGGACCGAGTGCATATTATGATCCTAGCGATCCGTCTGAAATAAAAAGAGTTCACCGTGGAGGTTCTTTCTTATGCACCGATCAATACTGTACTCGTTATATGGTTGGAACAAGAGGAAAAGGTGAAATCAGATCTGCCGCAAACCACGTTGGTTTTAGATGCGTAAAAAGTAAATAACAAACTCAAAATACCAAAAAGGGATTCAAAATTGAATCCCTTTTTTATTAATTCAGATATTGAAAGCTAAATTTCCTAGCAGAAAAATTTTTCTATATTTGCTAAAAATTCAAAAAAATGCAACATATCATAGATCGCTTTATCAGTTATGTAACGATTGATACGGAATCGGATCCAAATTCACAAACAACCCCGAGCACACAAAAACAATGGAATCTTGCCAATAAACTAGTTGACGAACTAAAAGCAATTGGTCTTGAAGATGTAACCATAGATGACAAAGCGTATATCATGGCAACACTTCCGAGCAATGTTGATCATGAAGTACCAACAATTGGTTTTGTTTCTCACTTTGACACTTCTCCAGATTTTAGCGGAGCTAATGTTAAACCTCAAATCGTTGAAAATTACGACGGAAAAGATATCGTACTGAACGCTGAAAAAAACATTGTTTTATCTCCAGATTACTTCAAAGATTTATTACAATATAAAGGACAAACCATCATTACAACTGACGGAACAACACTATTAGGCGCTGATGATAAAGCTGGAATTACTGAAATTGTTTCGGCAATGGAATACCTAATCCAACATCCGGAAATTAAACACGGAAAAATCAGAATCGGTTTTACTCCAGATGAAGAAATTGGTCGTGGGGCACATCATTTTGATGTAGAAAAATTTGGAGCACAATGGGCTTACACTATGGATGGAAGTCAGATTGGCGAATTAGAATACGAAAATTTTAACGCTGCTGGAGCAAAAATTACTTTTAAAGGAAAAAGCGTTCATCCAGGTTATGCCAAAGGAAAAATGATCAATTCTATGCTTTTGGCAAATGATTTTATCAACGAACTTCCAAAAGGCGAAACTCCTCAAGAAACTAGAGGTTACGAGGGCTTCTTTCACGTACATCATATCAAAGGAAATATAGAAGAAACAGTTTTAGAACTGATTATTCGTGATCACAACAGAAAGAAATTCGAAAAAAGAAAAGAATTGATTCATAAACTGACAAAACAATTCAACAAGAAATTTGCAAAGAAATTTGGAGAAGATATTGTAATTGCTCAAGTTAAAGATCAATATTACAATATGAAAGAAAAGGTTCTACCTGTAAAATATATTGTAGACATTGCCGAAAAAGCAATGAGAGAATTAAACATCAAACCAATCATAAAACCTATTCGTGGCGGAACGGACGGTTCTCAATTATCGTTTATGGGATTACCTTGTCCGAACATTTTTGCGGGCGGACATAATTTCCACGGAAAATACGAATATGTTCCAGCTGAAAGCATTCAGAAAGCAACTGATGTTATTGTAAAAATTGCTGAATTAACTGCAATTCCAGGAATTTTTGACGCACCAGAAAAATCTAAGAAAAGAAAATAATGGAATCAAAATCCGAAAATAAAGGCATTTGGAAATACGGCGATCAATGGGAAGAAGAATTGCTTTTCCTAAAATCGATTATTGACAAAACTGAACTGACTGAAACCACAAAATGGGGCGGTCCAGTTTATGTTTACGAGAAGAAAAACGTAATTGGCCTTGGCGGATTTAAAGATTATTTTGCAATATGGTTTTTTAATGGTGTTTTCTTAAAAGACAAGAAAAAGAAACTCATTAACGCTCAAGAAGAAGTCACAAAATCTTTGCGTCAATGGCGTTTTACTTCTAAAGATCAAGTAAACGAAAAAGAAGTTTTAGAATATATTTACGAAGCGATTGAAAACGAAAAACAAGGTAAAGTCATAAAACCTGCAAAAAAAGAAGCAATAGTTTCAGAACTTCTAAATGCAGAAATGGCTAAAAATCCAGATTTAAAAGAAGCTTTCGCGAAGTTTTCTCCTTACAAACAATATGAGTTTTTAGAATATATTGAAACGGCTAAACAGGAAAAAACCAAACTTTCGAGAATCGAAAAAGTGATTCCGATGATTTTGGCTAATGTTGGACTCAACGATAAATACAGATAGTTTAAATTCCAATATTTAAAATCCAAATTCCAAAACCATACGAAAACCTTTGTCAAAGTTTAAAACCTTGACAAAGGTTTTTTTATAATAGAAAAATATCATCTGGTAAACTAGTCCGTGGTTTCAACCACGGGGACACAATCATTATCATAATCACAATCCTTATTCCCATAGTTGAAACCACGGGCTATATTTTCATACAATGAATTAAAGTCTTTGCGGAGCTACTTGCGAAGATTTCTCTCTTCGTTCGAAATGACAAAACTGCAGTATTCAGTTAAAAACGAAAAAAAATCCCAAACTCCTTTTGGAATTTGGGATTTTTAAAATATTGCAATTTAAAATTAAGCTTTCTTATTCAAAGCAGCGCTCAATTCTAAAGAGATAGCAGAACGCTCTAATTTTAATTTTCCAGACATCGTTTCGATTACAACTGTAGTTTCTGCTAATTCAGCGATTTTACCGTGGAAACCACTTTTTGTTACTATTTTGTCACCTACTTTTAGGCTGCTTTCAAATTCTTTTTCGTTTTTAGCTCTTTTTTGTTGTGGTCTGATCATAAAGAAATAGATTACCACAAACATTAAAAGAAATGGCGCAAATTGAGATAATTGTCCCATAATTTAAATTTGTTTTTGATTTATATTTAATATTCTTTTTTTTTTGGAATTTGGAATTTAAAAATTGATTATTTTAAATCTTACATTAACCCTCTTCCTACTTTTACCATCTTTTTGTTGGCAGTCAGTTCCTTAACCAGATTGTCTAAAATTCCGTTGATAAAAATACTACTTTTTGGTGTAGAATACTCTTTTGCAATTTCTAAATATTCGTTAAGAGTTACTTTTACTGGAATTGATGGAAATTTAACAAACTCGCAAATAGCCATTTTTAAGATAATTGTATCAATTTCAGCAATACGATCACTATCCCAATTTGGCGTTTTATCTTCGTATTCTTTTGCAAAAGCCGTTTCGTTTAGAATTGTTCTTCTAAACAAATCTTTAGCAAAATCTTTATCTTCAACATCTTTATACAATTTTGGCACTCTAAAATCGTCTGGATCTTCTGTTTTAATTGCTTTCAATTGTTTAACGATATGAGTATTTACAACCGGAATATCATCAACCCAAGTTAATTTATCATCCTCCAAATATTCATATAATTTTTCATTTGGTACAATAACATTTTCAAACAAATCAATAATAAATTGTCTGTCTTCTTCAAACGTATTGACGTTATTGCTCATGTATTTTTTGTAGATATCGCTTGCTTTAACATCATTTAAAAGCAAAATGATATAATCATCGTTTAAAGACCAGTTATTGATTTTACGATTTTCTAAAGCAATGCTAAGAGAATTACTTTCTGCTAAAAGCTGAAAGATTTTGTTTTTGATGAACTTTTCGTTCGGATTACGTTCTGCCGCAGTAGCAAGGTGTTTTTTACTTGACAGATGCAAATAGACAGCTTCTTTTTTGCAAATTTCTATCAATGAAGAAAGCATTATAAGATATAAGTCCTGAATATTGTCAATGCTGTAGAAAAGAAATTTCTCTTCTTTTTCCATGTTATCAGAACCGCTTTGGTGCATTGCATAAATGGATTGCATTACTTTAACGCGTATGTGTCTTCTATTTACCACCTTGTAAGAACATTTAAAAATTAGTCTGCAAAAGTATAACTTTAAAGGCGTATTTTAAAATTAATTCGTAAAAAAGTCGTCATTTTAGTGGTCAGTTTTCAGAATTTAGTGGTCAGTCTCTATTTATAGTCGTCAGTGATCAGTGTTTAGTGAGCAGTACCAAACATGCGCAAAAAAAATCTCAGTTACAGAATAAACTGCAAACTGAGACTTTAAGACTGAACACTTAAGAAAGTGAACACTGAACACTTAATTACTTCTTAGCGTTCTCGATTCTTCTTTGATCGATACGATTTTGAGCAATTGTAAGTGCCGCTTTATGAGTTGTAATATTGTTTTTAGCAGCAAAATCTATAATTTCTAACGTTGTGTTATAGATATTTTCTGTTTTGCTCATGATTTCAGCTTTACCGTAGTTAGCTAATTCAGCATAAACATTGATGATTCCACCAGCATTGATCAAGAAATCTGGAGCATATAAAATTCCTCTTTCTTGCAATCTTGCTCCGTGAACATTCTCATCAGCCAATTGATTGTTTGCTGCACCTGCAATAACTTTAGCTTTAATTTTATCTACTGTATTATCATTTATTGTTGCTCCCATCGCACACGGCGCATAGATATCAACATCTGCAGTATATAAATCTTCACCAGTATAAATTGTTGCATTGTATTTTGAAGCAACTTGAAATAATTTTTCTTCGTTGATATCAGAAATAGTTACCTGCGCTCCTTCTTTAGTTAAATATTCAACCAAAGTTTCACCTACGTGCCCAATTCCTTGTACCAAAACTTTTTTACCGTCTAAAACATCAGTACCAAACTGACTTTTAGCTGCCGCTTTCATACCTAAATAAACTCCGTAAGCAGTAATTGGAGAAGGGTTTCCAGAACCACCTCTTTCTTCAGAAATACCCGTAACATAAGGCGTTACGTCTCTTACTGTATCCATGTCTTTAGTTTCCATTCCGACATCTTCTGCAGTAATATATCTTCCGCTAAGTGAGTGAACGAATTCACCAAACTTACGCATTAATTCAGGTGTTTTTTGAGTTTTAGCATCACCAATAATTACAGCTTTACCTCCACCAATATTTAGTCCAGTAATAGCAGATTTAAACGTCATACCTCTAGAAAGGCGTAAAACATCGTTTAAAGCTTCCCATTCTGTGTTATAATTCCACATTCTGGTTCCTCCCAAAGCTGGCCCCATAACCGAATTATGAATACCAATAATTGCTTTTAAACCTGTATCTTTGTCATTGCAAAATACAATTTGTTCGTGATCGTCAAAAGATAATTGACCAAAAACAGGATCCATTTTTTGAAGTTCCTTTCCAGTTGCGAAAGTTGCATCCATAGCGCTAGTATTAATTAGGTTAAAATTATGAATTTGTCAAAAAGACATCTCAAACATAATTAAAAAATACACATGCGCTAATTTTTTGTCTTTAAAATAACAATTTTACAATATAATTGTTTTGATTAAATCGCAAATTATTATAATTTTATTTAATAATAATTCTTAAATTCAAATCAATTCAATATCATATTTCTTAAAAAAATGAAAGAATTAAGCTATTTAAACAAATATTTCATCAAATATAAATACAGTTTTTCACTTGGAATTTTAATCACTATAATCGCACAAATATTTTCTTTATTTACTCCAAAACTGATTAGCAAGTCTTTAAATGCTATTGAGAATTTTGATAAATTATCTGCTGCAGAGCAAAAATCAGAAATAGTAATTGCAACTTTTCGTCAGGATCTCATTCATAATGTGCTACTTATCATCGGAACTACTATCGTTGCTGGTTTTTTAACATTTTTAATGCGTCAGACTTTAATTGTAATGTCGCGCCATATTGAATTTGATTTAAAAAATGAAGTTTTCAGACAATATGAGAATCTTTCACAGAATTTCTACAAACAAAACCGAACAGGAGACTTAATGAACCGTATTAGTGAAGACGTTTCAAAAGTACGAATGTATGTTGGGCCAGCTGTAATGTATACTATAAATACAGCTATCCGTTTTGCCATCGTTATATTATATATGTATAATGTATCGCCACGGCTTACCTTATATACCATACTACCTTTACCTATTCTTTCGTATTGTATTTTTAAATTAAGTTCAGAAATTAATAAACGAAGCACCACGTTCCAGCAATATCTTTCTAAAGTGTCGAGTTTTACTCAGGAAATCTTTTCAGGAATTCGAGTTATAAAAGCGTATTCTTTAGAAAATCAGCATCAAAATAATATGGTTGATTTGGCAGAAGAGAGCAAACGTAAAAGTTTAAGTCTTGCAAGAGTACAATCTTTATTTGGACCTTTAATGATTGCTCTTATCGGAATCAGTAACTTGGTTGTAATATATTTTGGAGGTGTAATGTATATTAACGGAAGCATTCCTAATATTGGAACCATTGCTGAGTTTATATTATATGTAAATATGCTGACGTGGCCGGTTGCTTCTTTAGGATGGGTTTCTTCTATGGTTCAGGAAGCGGAAGCTTCTCAAAAACGTCTGAATGAATTCTTGAAAATCGAACCAGAAATCAAAAACAACAACGAAAACACTTCAGAAATTCAAGGAAATATCTCTTTCGAAAATGTTTCTTTTACTTATGATGATACTAATATAGAAGCGTTAAAAAATGTTTCTTTTACAGTAAAAAAAGGAGAAACATTGGCAATTCTCGGAAAAACTGGCTCGGGGAAATCGACTATTCTTTCTTTGATTTCGAGATTGTATGATGTAACCGAAGGAGAAGTTAAAATTGATCAACATGAAATCAGCACTTTAAATTTAAATGATCTTCGTAATAATATCGGAATTGTGCCTCAGGATGCTTTCTTATTTTCTGACACGATTAAAAACAATATCAAATTCGGAAATCAGAATGCAACTGATGAAGAAGTAATCGAAGCTGCTAAAAATGCTGTTGTTCATGATAATATTATTGCCTTTAACAAACAGTATGACACCGTTTTAGGAGAAAGAGGAATTACACTTTCAGGAGGACAGAAACAGCGTGTTTCTATAGCAAGAGCCATTATTAAAAACCCTGCAATTTTACTTTTTGACGATTGTTTGTCTGCCGTTGATACTGAAACTGAAGAAATGATTTTGAATAATTTATTCGAAATTTCTAAAGACAAAACAACTATAATTGTGAGCCATCGAGTATCATCTGCCAAGAATGCAGATAAAATTATTATACTCGAAGATGGTAAGATAATTCAACAAGGTTCTCATAATCAATTAATAAATCAAGAAGGTTATTATGCATCGTTATATTTAAAACAACTTTCGGAAAAAGAATTACTTTAATTGTTGCGTAATAGATAATTTTTTATGATTTTTGAGTACTATTAATTCCAAAAATGATAGAACGTATTATGAGAGAAAATGACATGTTAGAAAAAGAAGAGATTTTTTCTAAAGTATTACGCGCAGGAAGAAGAACTTATTTCTTTGATGTGAGAGCTACCAAAGCTGATGATTATTATATCACGATTACAGAAAGCAAAAAATTTACTGAAGAAGATGGTTCTTTTCACTTCAAAAAACACAAAATCTATTTATACAAAGAAGATTTTAGTGCTTTCTCCGAAATATTAGAAGAAATGACTTCTTATGTTTTAAACCACAAAGGCGAAGAAGTAATTTCTGAAAGACACCAAAAAGATTTTAAAAAAGAATACAGCTCTGAAAAGACTGAAAGCCAAAGATCTAGTTTTACAGATATTGATTTTGACGATATTTAATCTAAAATCATCTACATAAAGTAGAAGTCCAATTTGTTATGCATTTTGGACTTTTTTTATATATTTATGTTTCGAGATGTGAATTGTAAAATGTGAGACGTACGATTCATGCACTTTTTACTTCAAATAATTTTACAAATTACATTTTACTTCTAATGAAAAAATTAATTATTCTTCTAAGTTTCTTCTTCTTTGGATTTTCTCTTTCTGCACAGAATATAGAGTATGAAACGAAAAACAATATCCAATATTATAGTACGGCTGTAAATAAATCTGATAAATACATCAACGAAAGATGTGTTTTGGATATTTACTATCCCAAAAACAAAACCGGATTCGCAACAATCGTTTGGTTTCACGGCGGCGGATTAACTGGCGGAAACAAAGAAATCCCAGAAGCTTTAAAAAATAAAGGTTTTGCAATTATTGGAGTAAATTATAGATTGTCGCCAAAAGCAAAAGCAGAAAAGGCTATTGAAGACGCTGCAGCAGCTGTTGCTTGGACTTTCAACAACATTGCAAATTATGGAGGCGATAAATCCTTAATTTTTGTTTCTGGACATTCAGCTGGAGGATATTTAGGAATGATGATTGGTTTGGATAAAAAATATCTTCAAAAAGAAAACATTGATGCCAACCAAATTGCGGGGCTTATTCCGTTTAGCGGGCAATGCATTACGCATTTCGAAATTAGACGAGAAAACGGAATTCCCGAAAAACAGCCAACAATTGACCAATTTGCTCCTTTATATCACGTTCGTGTCGATGCTCCGCCAATGTTATTAATTACTGGAGATCGTGAACTAGAAATGCTTGGGCGTTATGAAGAAAACGCATATATGGCCAGAATGATGAAACTGGTTGGACATACACAGACTAAATTATATGAATTGGACGGTTACGGTCACGGAATGACAGAACCTGGTTTTCCGCTTTTAGTTAATGAAATAAACCGAATTTTAAAAGAACGCAATAAAAAACTATAAGTTTAATATAAATTAAAAAATCAAACACATAGAAAGATAGTTTTAAAAAAAAGAAGCAAAGAGTAAATAGAGAAACACATTTCTCACGCATAGCTAATGTTTACTAAACAAAGCATAGCGCCTTTTTTAGTCTATAAAATCTATATCTCTATGTGTTAAATTAATTGCGCTGAGTAAATAAAATAAATCACTAAATAAAAATTCCACGGCAATGGAGACACAACTATTAATTATACCAGGACTTGGAGATTCTGGAGAGAAACACTGGCAAACCTTTTGGCATAAAAAATTCGAAAACTCAATTCGCGTTGTCCAAGACAATTGGGACGAACCAATTCGTGAAGAATGGCTTGAGAGATTAAATGAAAACATCTTAAAACTTGACAAACCCACTATTTTAGTGGCACACAGTTTGGCTGTTTCATTGGTTTTGCATTGGGCAGAAAAATACAATAATCCGAATATTATTGGGGCTTTATTAGTCGCTCCTGCTGATGTTGATTCACCTCAGCATACACCTGAATGCATAAGAAATTTTTCTCCAATTCCGCTTTATAAATTACCTTTTCCTTCGGTAGTAGTAGCGAGCGAAAATGATCCTTATGCTTCTTTTGAAAGAAAAAAACTCTTCGCTGAAAAATGGGGAAGTGATTTTGTAAATATTGGTCAGCAAGGACACATTAACTCTGATTCTGATTTAAAGTATTGGGAAGAGGGACAATTGATATTACAGAAGTTAATCGATAATATTAAAGAGTAGTCAGTGTTCAGGTTTTGAGTGTTCAGTTTACTAAAGTTTAATCATCATTACTGAACACTAAAAACCTGAACACTGAACACTAACCTATACGTAATCCATTAGGAATCTTAAAATCAGGAGCCAACAAAATCACATCTCCTTCCTCTCCTACCGCTCCTAAAACAAGGCATTCACTCATAAATTTTCCGATTTGCTTTCTTGGGAAATTTACAACTGCCACAATCTGACGATTAACTAAATCTTCCTTCTGATATCTTTTAGTAATTTGTGCAGATGATTTTCTAATTCCGATTTCTGAACCAAAATCAATTGTTAGTTGATAAGCTGGTTTTCTTGCTTCAGGAAAATCATTCACTTCTATAATTGTTCCAACGCGCATATCAGTGCGTTCAAATTCGTTCCAGGTTAAATCCATTTTTAAATTGTATTATTTACAAACCTATAAATTTTGTAATTAATGCGCCTAATTCTATAACCTTTTTCTTTTTCTTAAATCTAATTTTACGAGAAGAAAACGAAAAACACTCACGAAAAAAGATATAACATGGAACATATTGAACCAAATGCATGCATGTCAATTAAAGATTTTGAATCTAATTTAAAACAGGTTCACACAGATAAATACATAGAAACTGCTCAAAATGTAAGGCTTTATGTGAAGGATTACGGTCAAGGAAAACCAGTAATTCTAATTCACGGCTGGCCACTTTCGAATGAAATGTGGGAATATCAGATTGATCATCTAGTGCAAAACAATTGTCGTGTAATTGCCTATGACCGACGTGGCTTCGGAAAATCTTCTCAGCCTTGGGATGGTTACGATTATGATACTTTGACAGATGACCTTAAAGAAATTATCGAACAATTAGAATTAGAAGACGTAACTCTTGTCGGTTTTTCAATGGGCGGTGGCGAAGTAGTTCGTTATTTCAGTCGTCATGGCGGAAAAAATGTTATTAAAGCAGCTTTAATTTCATCAATTATTCCGTTTCTTTTAAAGACTCACGACAATCCTGACGGCCATCCAAAAGAGAAAAGCGAGAATACTGCAGCAGCAATCAAAGAAGACCGAATTGGTTTTGTAGACAATTTCGGAAAAACGTTTTTTGGCATAAACATTATCAATAAACCAATCAGCACTCCATTATTAGAATATTACAGAAACTTATGTTCTGTGGCTTCTCCAAGAGCTACTTTAAAATGTGCAGAATCTTTTTCTTATACTGATTTCAGGGACGAATTGGATTTCATAAAAGTTCCAACCTTGATTATTCATGGCGACGACGACAAAATTGTACCTATTGATCTTACTTCTAGAAAAGCGGCAAAATCAATTGCTAATAATACTTATATCGAATATGAAGGAGCGCCTCATGGTTTATTTTATACCGATAGAGAAAAACTAAATGAAGACTTATTGGAGTTTTTGAATTCATAAAAATTTAAAACAGTACCCAAAGAAGCAAGCTGAAAAGGCTAACTGCTTTCTTTGGGTATTTTTTATTCTTGTGCGCTTTTATTTACAGATTTTTAAAGCTATTTTTGAGAATCAAATTTCAGATAAAATGGCACGAACAGAATCAACAATGCTTCCTTTAGGAACAATTGCACCTGATTTTTATTTAAAAGACACCAACTCGAATAATACTTTTTCTTTTGAAGATTTAAAAGGTTCGAAAGGCACTTTGGTTATGTTCATATGCAACCATTGTCCGTTTGTGCATCATGTTATTAAAGAAATTGTAATGATTGCCAATGATTATCGCGTTCAGGGATTAGGAGTAATCGCGATTTCGAGCAATGACGTTGTCAAATACCCTGAAGACAGTCCAGAATTAATGACTGACTTTGCTATGGAAAACAAAATTGACTTTCCGTACTTGTATGATGAAAGCCAAGAAACGGCAAAAGCATATCAGGCAGCATGCACGCCAGACTTTTATTTATTTGATAATCAAGACAAATTATTCTATCGCGGTCAGCTAGATGATTCAAGACCTGGCAACGGAATTCCCCTTAGCGGAAGCGATCTGAGAGGCGCTATAGATGCCTTAATTTACAACAGAAGTTTAAAAGAACCACAGAAACCAAGTTTAGGTTGTGGCATTAAATGGAAGTAAAACCTCACTAAATTCAAAAAGATTACGTATCTTTGCAGATCAATTTAATCCTCCTTATGGGAAATAAAACACCATTTACAGCTTCTATAAAGTCGTTTTGCGTAGCAAAACCGCTACCTGCTGTAATTATTTCACATAATAAGGCCTTTATTTTTTAGGCCTCCGTCTACTTCACTTTTCTTCTTTTTGACGGAGGATTTACATCAGCTTAAACATTTCTATTATTTGACAAAAATCAATTTTTGATCAGATATTTTTTTGTTTTTCAGATTAAACGTTTCGATTCTGCCTTTTAAAAAAGTCAGAGAAATTTTTACTTGTAAATTATTCGAAGGAGAAAAAATCATTTAAAATTTTATAACAATAAATTCAATATAGATATGAAACCAACACCCACTTTCTGTAAATCAGATTATCAATTTTTAAGAGAATTGATTTTAAAAAGTAAAAACTCAACAAATACTAAAGAAGCCAATCAGCTTTCGCAAGAATTAGATCGCGCTGTAATTAGTAAAGAAAGCGAATTAGACAGTTCGGTAATACGAATCAATTCATTTGTAACGATAGAAGATGTAAAAGCTAAGAAACAAATGAAAATTCAAATCGTTTTACCTTCTGCAGCAGATGTAAAACAATCTAAAATTTCAATTTTAGCACCTTTAAGTGTTGCTATTATTGGTTTTAAAGAAAATGACGAAGTGGATTGGGAATTACCTGCTGGAATCAAAACTTTAAAAGTAATCGCTGTAGATAATTCGGCGGTACATCATTCTTAAATTTTAAAACACCTCATTCTGTGACGGTGTTTTTTTTATATCTATTTGAAAATAAAAAAACTGTTCAATAGAACAGTTTTTTTATGCTTTTTTCTCAAACTCAAAATTACAATTGCGAATCAATATAGCTGGTAATTGAAGCCATTTGAGTTTCGTCTAATTTTGCTTTTTTACCCATTTTTACTAAAATCGGTGTCCATTCTGTTTTTGTATATGCTTTCGGTTCATAAAGCTTATGACATCTAGCACAGCTGTTCTCATAGAGGCTTTTACCTGCTGCCAATTCAGGTGTTAATTCTTTTGCTTTAATTTCCTTCTCAGCAGGAGCAGTTTCTGCAACAGCCGTTTTTTTAGTGCCACATGCCGCTGCAAACAACATGATAGCCATTAAACTTAAAATCGTTTTTTTCATTTCTTGGTTTTGTATTTTTTTAATTCAAGTAAATATAAAAAAATCCCATACGCCACGGCGCATGGGATTATTATTTAAAACAATACTAAATTGCTTTTAAACTCTTATTTTACGTCCATTAATTCAACGTCGAAAATTAAAACAGCGTTTGGTGGAATAACTCCTCCAGCACCAGACGGACCGTAAGCTAAATCAGATGGAATTACAAAACGAGCTTTGTCTCCAACTTGCAATAAAGCAATACCTTCGTCCCATCCTTCGATAACTTGTCCAATTCCTAATTTGAATTCGATTGGTTTTTTACGTGGGTAAGAAGAATCAAATACTTTTCCGTTATCTAGAGATCCTTCGTAGTGAACAGAAACTGTTTTTCCAGCTTCAGCTTTCTTACCTTCTCCTTTTTGAATCATTTTATAACGTAAACCGCTTTCTGTTCTATCAAAACCAGCAGCTAATTGTTCCATTTTTGCTTCAGACTCTGCTTTTAAAGCTGCCTCACGTTTCATACGAGCACCTTTTAAACCAATGAAAGCTTCAATTGCATTCCATTTTTGAGCTTCTTCTCCAACTCTGATAATTTCAACAGACTCTAAATTGTCACCTTGAGCAACAGCATCAACAATATCTTGTCCTTCAACAACGTGTCCAAAAACACTGTGTTTGTTATCTAACCAAGGAGTTGGAACGTGAGTAATGAAGAATTGAGAACCATTACTTCCTGGACCAGAATTTGCCATTGATAAAACTCCTGGACGATCGTGTTTTAAGCTTGGGTGAAATTCATCATCAAATTTGTAACCTGGATCTCCAGTTCCAGTTCCTTTTGGACAACCACCTTGAATCATGAAATCTGCTATTACTCTATGGAAAGTTAATCCGTCATAGAACTTTTGTCCTTGAGGTTTCACTTTATTTTCCATATTTCCTTCTGCAAGAGCAACAAAGTTCCCTACAGTTCCCGGTGTCAAATCGTGTGTCAATTTTACTAAAATTGAACCTTTGCTAGTATTGAATTTAGCGTATATTCCGTTTTCCATGTTGTTATTTTTAATTTGAACGCAAATTTACAAATTAATTTTTTAATCAATTTGCGCTTTTGCTTTTTTAGATTTTGATTTATATGTGAATCCGTACACTGTTAATGACAATAATGATAAGACCATACAGCCAATTGTTACATACTGCCATCCACCCATTTTCCATAACAACAAACCGTATGCCGATCCCGCTGCTGTTCCTAAAAATGTCAGTGACATAAATACGGTATTCAATCTGTTTCTTGCTTCTGGCAATAACGAATAAACTCTAGTTTGATTAGAAATGTGAACACCTTGAATTCCGATATCAATAAACACAATTCCGATTGCGATTCCGATTACACTTTCTATTGAAAAATAAAAAATCAAAAAGCTGATTAAAACCAATAAAATACCATAACCAACTGCAATTCTAGAGTTTCCTTTATCTCCCAATTTCCCAACAAGAGGTGCTGCTAAAGCTCCAGACGCACCAACGATTCCGAATAAACCAATTGTTGCACTATTAAAATCGAAAGGTTTTCCAGAAAGCAAAAGCACCATTGTGGTCCAAAATGCTCCGAATTGAGCAAAACTGAAAACATTGATTGCGGTTGCTTCGCGCAAAACGGGCTGTGTTTTTATAAGCGTAAACAGTGACTGGATCAGTTGTCCGTAAGTTCCTTGAAATTGTGGTTTGTTCTGTGGAAATTTGCTCTGAATTACAAAAAAGATCAAAAGACAAATTCCTGCTGCGATATAAAACATGGATCTCCAGCCCAGAACCTGACCGATAAATCCGCTTAATGTTCGCGAAAGCAAAATCCCGACCAAAAGTCCGCTCATAATAGTTCCAACAACTTTTCCTCTTTGTTCGGGCGCGCTCAAAGAAGCGGCCAAAGGCAATATAAGCTGCGGTACTATTGAAGTGATTCCGATAAGTAGGGAAGCAATTTGTAAAACAAGAAAACTTTTGGCTGTTGCCGCAATTAATAAGGCAATTACAGTAGCAAAAGTAGTCATCAAAATTTGCCTTTTTCGTTCTATTTTATCGCCAAGCGGCACCATAAAAAACAATCCGATAGCATAACCCGCCTGAGTAAGATAGGTTATCGTTCCGGCACTCTCTTCTGGAATTTTAAATTCGTTGGCAATTAAAACAATCAAAGGCTGGCAGTAATAAAGATTTGCAACTATAAGACCAGTGCAAACTGCCATAAACAGTACATTAGTTTTAGATAAATTCATGCTGCAAAAATACCACCTATATTTAAGCTAAACTATAATTTAAGTTTTTTTTAAAATTAAATCTACTTAGATCCGCGTTTTCGCGATAGCGAATCCGTCTAATCCGTGTCTGTTCTTAGAACGCGGATAATGCAGATTCGCTATCTCGAAAACGCAGATTTTTACTGATTTTTTATTTTTAATATTGTAAAAAATCTTCTCGTGCAGGACTGAAAACATCTGTCAGCATGCCCGTTTCCAAACATACAACTCCATGAACAGCGTGAGGCGGAATATAAAAACTATCGCCTTCTTTTAGAGTCTGGGTTACTCCGCTGATTGTAACATCAAATTTTCCGCTTGCAATGTATGTAACTTGAGAATGATAATGATCGTGCAAAGTACCAATTCCGCCTTTTTCAAAATGAACGTTTACCAACATTACTCTTTCATCAAAAGCCAAAATCTTACGCTTAATTCCTTCACCGACTACTTCCCACTCGATTTCGTCTCCTTTTATAAATTCTTTACTTGTTGCCATTTTCTATTTATTTTTTAATTGATTTAAGATCTTTTTCCATTAGCATTAATCCTTCATCAAGATTATTTTCTTTAAAGTATTCTTTAAGCTCTTTCAATCGTTTTACATTATCATAATTAAACCCTGAATTTAATTTTCTTTGACAGAGAGAACACAATCTAATAGAATGTGAATCTGTTTCTATCATACTATTTGTACCATTCATAACACAACTGGCTTCAATACAATGATGTAGACCAAACATATGCCCTATTTCATGCGAACAAATTTTCAGCAATCGTTCTAAACCTAAATTAAAATCGGCTTCTTTTTGCATTCTATACATAGAACTTACTGCGATTTTATCTCTATAAGATGCCAATCCAAAAACATAATTCCATTCGGGTTTTGGATACAAATCTTTTTCAGTTATTGCCATTAAAGCAATTCTTTTATTAGGTTTTTCTTCTTTTAAAACATCGGTCAAAATATATCCAGCTAAAAACTGTTCTTGCCCAACGTCTCCCATCCGTCTGGCATGATTTGGAATAATCTCATTTGAAACATTTTCTAAAACCTTAGTTTCCAACTGAAAAAATATTTGCAGATACTGACGAACTAATTCAATTTGTTTTATTTGCATTGAATTGAACTTTCCTATAGGCTGCAAATAAATAATGTTTTCTTCTTTTGTTGGAACAACATGTTTAGTTCTAACAAATTGTTCGAAACTTTGTCCGTTTTCTTTATGAGAAAACAACCAATCACCATAGGCGGGTTTCCCAAGTTTAACATCATTAATTTTAATATCTATGAAATAAGGTTGAGGCGGTAAAATTTGCTGCGGAACTGGCGGTGGCTTTAAATTTGTCTTTTCTTTTTTATTAGATTGACAAGACAAAAGAATTACAAATACCAATAAAAGAAGTTTCTTCATGAACAGGAATTAGACTAAATTTTTCGAAATAAAACCACAGCTCATTTTTATCGATTCAAAAGAATTTGAAGCAAAATTATTTTCCTGTTCTACAAAAAAATGAATCATTCCTGATTGTTTTGCTGCCGCGAAGAAAGGTTTAAAATCGATTGTTCCCGAACCAACTTCAGTATTTAAATCATTATTTTTCTTGTCTTTATCTTTTACATGCCACATTTTGAAACGGCCTGGATTTTCTTTGAAAAGTTTTAATGGATCATTTCCAGAATGAATTACCCAATATAAATCCAATTCAAAATAAACCAAATCTTTATCAGTTTCCTTTAATAAAATTTCGTAGCCTGTAACGCCATCATGTTTTTGAAACTCAAAATCATGATTATGATAAGCCAGTTTCAAGCCTGCTTTTTTGCACATTTTTGCAGCTTCGTTTACACGCGCTGCAATCTTTTTATAATCTTCGATATTTCTTCTAAAAGGTTCATCGACCCACGGAATAACCAAAAATTCATTATTTAGAATCTTTGCGGCTTCAATAGAAGCGACTAATTCTGTAGTATTTCCGTCATATAAGAAACTTCCAAGATTGTAATGCCCGCTAACTGCTTTTAGTCCGTTTTCATCCAGAATCTTTTTTAATTCTTGAGGCGTTAATCCCCAAAACTGATCTTTGATTGAAAAACCGTATGTCTCGACAGTGGTATAGCCTGCTTTTGCTACTTTTTCTAAAGTTCCTTTTACATCTTTAGGAAATTCATCGCGAAGCGTATACAGCTGTAAACCTATTTCTTTTTTATTCATAGAAAGTGCAAATGATGGTGAAGCCAAAACTGCAGTTGCAGCAAGACCTGTGGTTACGATAAAGTTTCTTCTGCTAATCATTTGAATGATTTAAATTTCAGAAAGTAAATATATTATAAAAATTGATTCTTAAAGTTTTCTGCAAAGTTTTGAAGTGCATTTGCAGTTTCTTCCGAAACGATTTCTCCTTCAGCGTTAACTTTTCCTCGTACTCCTTGAATTAAAAGTTGTGTTGCATCATCAAATTTAGCCTCGATTGTTTTCATTACCAACAAAAGCTGTTCGTGTCCCATTTCGCCAGAAGCTGAAGCTGTAATTAGACCTGTCTTTTTATTTGAAAAAATAGTGGTTGAAACGCACCACTCTAAAGCATTTTTCAAACTTCCAGGAAGACTAAACACATATTCGGGCGTGCAAATGATAACGCCATTAGCATTTATAATTTTATTTCTAAATAAAGTGATTTCTTGGGGAGGATTATCTGTATCTAAATCTGGATTAAAATGCGGAAGACGTTCTAAATCTTCAAAAAACTCTACTTCAAATTCAGGTTTTAAGCAATTTGAAATGTATTTCAGAATTTTAAAGTTACTAGAATTACTTCTTGTACTTCCAGATATAGCAAGGATTTTTATTTTTGGTGAAGTCATATTCAGATTAAAGAATATTAAATTAATTCCTTAAAAATAAACTTTTCATCATAATCGACTTCAAATTTTTCAAGAAAGTTAATGTATTCCTCCCTAAATGTTTTCTTTTTATGATGTTGTTCTTGATTTTCGATATAAGCGATAACAGCGTTTAATTGAGATTTGCTATATGAAAATGCTCCATATCCTTCTTGCCACTCAAAATGATTATTCGCAAATTTATTTTCATTTATCCATTTTGATGAATTTTGTTTTACACTTTTCATCAATTCCGAGATAGACTGCACAGGTCTTATTCCGATCAAAATATGAATATGATCTGAAACTCCTTTTATAGCCAAAAGTTTATGATTGTTATTTTTTATGATGCCTGAAATATACTTAAACAATTCATCTTTCCAATTTTTGTGAATCATCGCCCTTCTATATTTTACAGCGAAAACAAAATGAATATGAATTTGTGTATATGTATTTGCCATGATGTAGTCCCTACGGGACATTAATCCTTTTACTATTTTTTTTTCTACCGATATTTTATTCCTAGCGGAATATTTTTATGCCGCACAAATATAACTAAAAAAAGAAAGAATTATCTTTCTTTTTTTTGATTATGTTCTAAATTAAAATATCCTGTCAAGAACAAAATATCGATAACATAATAAAATAATATCATCCTAAAAAATCCGACATATCTAGTTCCATTGGGAACAAAATATCAACAAATTTTGAAAGCATGAATGGAACATGTTCCGTTAGGAACGAAATATCGCTAGAAAATATTCATGAAAAAGAGCACAAGTTCCGTCAGGAACAAAATATCGGTAGCACAAAAAAATCAATCACGTCGATTTTGTCCCGTAGGGACTACATTTTATTTTGCAGTCAACAAATTCATTCCCTGCATTTTTGCCGAATCAATTGCCTGTGGCGGATAATTCTGTTTCTCTTGTCGCGTTGATGTAACTTTACCTTCTTTATTTATGTACACATAATTGTAACGCCAATAATTTGCTCCTGCCAATGACGTTGTTCCATCTTCAGTAAAGACTTGATCGGCATAAACAAGAATTTCTCCATTTTGATTATTATCTAAAGTTCTTACAGGATTTCCTAAAGTTTTTAGCACTTTCGATTTAGCTTCTCCCACAGCGACCGTAGCTGAGCTAGTACTTGCACAGGAGAATACAAAAAGTGCAAGCAATGCGGACATTAATATTGTTTTTTTCATTATTAAGTATTTGAATTTACGTTTGGATTTGGTTGTTATCCACTGATAATTAAGATCGTAATGATAAATAAAATTACAACATTAACTTTTACACAATTTAACAAGTATGTTATATAATTATTACCAAAAGACTCAATAGCATTATTTGTATCTTTGCCAGCAAGAAAATTATCGAATAAAGATGCGAATTGACATTATTACTCTTTTACCTGAATTATTAAGAAGTCCGTTTGAGGCTTCCATTATGAAACGCGCCATAGATAAAGGTTTGGTCGAAGTGCATTTTCACAATCTTCGTGATTACAGTACAAACAGACAGAAAAGCGTAGATGATTATCCTTTTGGCGGAGGCGCTGGAATGGTAATGACAATTCAGCCTATAGACGACTGCATCACACATTTGAAAAGCCAACGCGAATATGACGAAGTAATTTATATGTCTCCTGACGGCGAAACTTTAAACCAGAAAATGGCAAATAAAATGTCTATGTATGAAAACATTATCATTTTATGCGGACATTATAAAGGTGTTGATCAAAGAGTTAGAGATCATTTCATCACAAAAGAAATCTCAATTGGAGATTATGTGTTATCTGGAGGAGAATTGGGAGCCATAGTTTTATCTGATGCCTTAATCAGATTAATTCCTGGTGTTTTAAGCGACGAAACCTCAGCATTGACCGATAGTTTTCAGGACAATTTGTTGTCAGGTCCAATTTACACAAGGCCTGCAGACTATAAAGGATGGAAAGTTCCAGAGGTTTTAACCAGCGGTCATGCGGCTAAAATCGATAAGTGGCGTGAAGACATGGCATACGAACATACTAAAAATAGACGTCCAGATTTATTGGAAGGACACTAAAAAAGTGGTCAGTTTTCAGTCGCAGTATTCAACCCGATAAAACTGAGACTGAAAACTAAAAAAAAATGAATCTAAAACGAATTTATAATACTCGCAATTATATTGAGACAAATTACAATCAAATTATCTCAATAAGTGCTCTTGAAGATATTTCCAGCTATTCTTACCGAAATTTACAGCGTGTTTTTTATTCTTTGTTTCAAGAAACTATTGGTGCTTATCAGACTCGACTGAAAGTAGAAAACGGATATAAAAAACTTTTATACTCTAATAAACAAGTTTCAGATATTGCTCTTGAAGTTGGTTTTGCTGATGTACAGTCTTTTTCCAAGACTTTCAAAAAACATTTTAAACGTTCTCCTTCTGCTGCACGAAATCAAAAAGAATTTCTTTTAAATGATTTTCACCCAAAAGAACTTGTTGTTTGCATTTTAGAACCTGAAATTGTTTTTGTTCCAGAAATAACCGCTTATTATTCCAGCTGCAAAACTTCATACATTAATCCTGAGATAGAAACTCTTTGGGATTCTCTATTAGAAAATGAAATTGCAGAACCCATTTCAGATTACTTTGGTATTATTACAGACGATATTCTAATTACCGAAAAATCGAAATGTACGTATGAAGCCTGTATCGTTACTGAAGCTCTTATTAGAAATCTTCCAACAAAAAAACTTTTTGGCGGCAGATATGCCCGTTTTTTTCATCAAGGATCTTATGAAACCCTGGAGGACACTTATCAGCAAATTTTTGGCGGATGGTTCCTAAGTAATGATTTTGAAATATCTCATTTACCAGTTATTGAACAATACATCAAAAACGATTCAAATTGCAAAACGCCAGCTGATTATCTTACAGCTATTTATATTCCTCTTATTTAAATTGTCCATTTTGGACAACTTCTCAATTACTATTTAGAAATACATTTGTCCCGTCAAGTTATCGGTACAAAAAGGCACTAAATATTTAAAAACAAATCAACTAAGATGAAAAAACTTTTTTTTACATTATTATTAATTCCTCTAATCTCTTCTTGTCAAGGGGATGAAATGAATATAATTACAGATAAAATAGAAAATACCGAAGTTATGTACACAATGCCAGAAGAATCGGCTCCACATGAAGGAACTTGGCTTCAATGGCCACATCAATATCAATATGGAATTGATTACAGAAATGATTTAGACGCAACATGGATCGCCATGACTAAATCACTAATAACAAGTGAAAAAGTTTTTATTATTGCCTACGACCTTGTCGAGAAAAGCCGTATTGAAGCTTTATTACAAGAATCTGGAGTTTCATTATCTTCTATTGAATTTAAAATTTATAAAACCGATGACGTTTGGGTAAGAGATAATGGGCCAATTTATGTAAAAGACAAAAACAATCAATTAGTTATTCAAGATTGGGGATTTAATGGTTGGGGCAAAAAAGCTGCTTTTCAAAATTGCGACATGATTCCTTCCCAAATCGCTTCAGATCAAAAAATTACAATTGTAGATTTAAACAAAACAATGATTAATGAAGGTGGAGCTGTAGAAATAGATGGAAATGGTACTTTAATGGCTACCAAAAGTTCAATATTAAATTCAAATCGAAACCCTTCAATGACGCAGCAGCAAGCCGAAGCGAATTTTAAAAAATATCTTGGAACAACTCATTTTATTTGGTTAGACGGCAAAGCAGGAAGAGAAATTACGGACATGCATATTGATGGATTTGCTCGTTTTGGCAATAAAAACACTATTGTAACCATGAATGAAAATGATTTATTGTATTGGGAAGTTCCTCAAAATGACATTAGTACTTTATACAACTCAAAAGATAAAAATGGTAAAAATTATACTTTCTTAAAATTGCCATTGTCTAAAAATAATGTTGTTACAACTTACGGTAAAAACTTAGGATACAAAGGTTCTTATGTAAACTTTTATATTGGAAACACTGTTGTTCTAGTTCCAAATTATAATGATCCCAATGACGTTGTGGCTAATCAGCTAATTCAAAGTTTGTATCCTACTCGAAAAGTAATTGGTATTGATGTTCGAAATTTATATGCAAACGGAGGAATGATTCATTGTGTTACACAGCAACAGCCGAAGTAAGATTTTAGTTTTCAGTCTCAGTGTTCAGTAACTGAGACTGAAAACTGAGACTATTACTTAATCTAAACCACAACATAAAAACCTTTTTATCAACAAGTTAAAATAATTTACAATTTATAATTCATAATTTATAATTATTTTTTACATTTGCACCCGAATTTGACCAACCTCTGGCGAGATCCGTGCATGTTGCTCTAATATAAAACCATAATTTAAATTATCATGGCAGATTTATTAAAATTCGTTCAAGACGAATTCGTTGCTAAAAAAGATTTCCCAGATTTCGGAGCTGGAGACACAATCACTGTTTTCTACGAAATTAAAGAGGGTGAAAAAACAAGAACTCAGTTCTTTAAAGGAGTTGTGATTCAAAGAAGAGGTTCTGGAGTTACAGAAACTTTTACTATCCGTAAAATGTCTGGATCTGTTGGTGTTGAGCGTATCTTCCCAGTAAACTTACCAGCTTTACAAAAAATCGAAGTTAACAAGAAAGGTGCTGTACGTAGAGCTAGAATTTTCTACTTCAGACAACTTACTGGTAAAAAAGCTAAGATTAAAGATAAAAGAAGATAATCATTTATCAAAATGTTATAAAAAACTCGTTTCATACTGCTTGAAACGAGTTTTTTTTATGTTCTATTTTCATCACTATCAAAACTGTAATTTTTTAATACCAAAATCATCGATTTAGCAATTTAACGAGCTCGAAATAACAATCTGTTAATTTCATCATTTCTCTTCAAAACTCAACCGTTTTCGTTGTGATTTTATTATATTTGCTCCGCTCATTTTGAGCCGAATATATCTTTTACATCGTTAACTCCTGACGATACGATTATAAAAAAAAAAGAAAATGAATAAATCAAAAATTTTTTACACCTTAACTGATGAGGCGCCTCTATTGGCAACGTACTCTTTGTTACCAATTGTTCAAGCTTTTACAGCAACAGCTGGAATTGAAATCGAAACCAGAGATATTTCGCTGGCAGGAAGAATTTTATCAAACTTCCCAGATTCTTTGACAGATGCTCAAAAAACTGGAGATGCGTTGGCTGAATTAGGCCAATTAGCAACTCAGCCAGAAGCAAACATTATTAAACTACCAAACATTTCAGCATCTGTACCGCAATTAAAAGCGGCTATTGCTGAATTACAATCTCACGGATACAACGTACCAAATTTCCCAGAAGATCCACAAAATGATGCTGAAAAGGAAATTAAAGCAAAATATGCAAAAGTTTTAGGTTCTGCTGTAAACCCAGTTTTACGTGAAGGAAACTCTGACCGTAGAGCTCCAAGAGCAGTTAAAAACTTCGCAAAAGCAAATCCGCACTCAATGGGTGCTTGGTCTGCTGACTCAAAAACTAAAGTAGCTTCTATGTCAGGCGGTGATTTTTACGGAAGTGAAAAATCATTAACTGTAAACGAAGCAAACGATGTAAAAATCGAATTTGTTGCTAAAGACGGAACTACAACTGTTCTAAAAGCAAGCACTCCATTAAAAGCTGGCGAAATTATTGACAGTTCTGTTTTAAGCGTAAGCAAATTGAAAGCTTTTGCAGCTGATGTTATCGCTGAAGCTAAAGCTGCAGGAGTTTTACTTTCTGTACACTTAAAAGCTACAATGATGAAAGTTTCTGATCCAATTATCTTTGGCGCTATCGTTGAAGTATATTTTGCAGATGTTTTCAAAAAATACGCTTCTTTATTCGCTGAATTAAACGTTGACACAAGAAACGGTTTAGGCGATATCTACGCTAAAATCGCTGGAAGACCTGAGCAGGCAGAAGTTGAAGCTGCTATTGATGCAGCAATCGCTAACGGACCAGCTTTGGCAATGGTTAATTCTGACAAAGGAATTACAAACTTACACGTACCTTCAGACGTAATCGTTGATGCTTCTATGCCAGCAATGATCCGTACTTCTGGACAAATGTGGAACAAAGAAGGAAAAGCGCAAGATACATTTGCTGTTATTCCAGACCGTTCTTACGCTGGAGTTTATACTGCAACTATCGATTTCTGTAAAAAACACGGTGCTTTTGATCCAAAAACAATGGGAAGTGTTCCTAACGTTGGATTAATGGCTCAAAAAGCTGAAGAATACGGATCTCACGACAAAACTTTCCAAATTAAAGGTGATGGTGTTGTACGTGTTGTAGATGCAAACGGAACTGTTTTAATGGAACAAAACGTTGAAGCTAATGACATTTTCAGAATGTGTCAAGCGAAAGACGCTCCTATTCAGGACTGGGTTAAATTGGCTGTAAACAGAGCTCGTTTATCTAGCACTCCTGCTGTTTTCTGGTTAGACGAAAACAGAGCACACGACAGAGAATTGATCGTAAAAGTTCAAAAATACCTTAAAGACTACGATACTACAAACTTAGATATCCGTATTTTAAACCCAGTAGCTGCTACTGAATTTACTTTAGACAGAATCATCAAAGGTTTAGATACTATTTCTGTAACTGGAAACGTATTACGTGACTACTTAACAGATTTATTCCCAATTTTAGAATTAGGAACTTCTGCTAAAATGCTTTCTATCGTTCCTTTAATGAATGGTGGTGGATTGTTCGAAACTGGTGCTGGAGGTTCTGCTCCTAAACACGTTGAGCAATTTACAGAAGAAGGATATTTACGTTGGGATTCATTAGGAGAATTTTTAGCTCTTGGTGCTTCATTAGAGCATTTAGGACAAACCTTAGACAATTCTAAAGCAATTGTTTTATCTGAAACATTAGATCAAGCAAACGATAAATTCTTAGCAAACGATAAATCTCCAGCTCGTAAAGTGGGTCAGATTGATAACCGTGGATCTCACTTCTATTTAGCATTCTACTGGGCTCAAGCTTTGGCTGCTCAAACTAAAGATGCTGAATTGAAAGCAATCTTCACTCCAATCGCTGCTGAATTTGAAGCTAACGAAGCTAAAATCGATGCAGAATTAATTGGTGCTCAAGGTAAACCTCAAAACATTGGCGGTTACTACCAACCAACACCAGAATTGGTAAGCAAAGCAATGCGTCCAAGTGAAACTTTCAACGCTATTGTTTCTAAAATCAAATAATTCAGAATACATCTGTATTTCTAAATAAACAAAAAGGACAACTCAAAAGGTTGTCCTTTTTTTATCTTAACTTATGTTTAACAAAAGTTCCGTAAGAATATTTAGTAAGAATTTGTTAACTATGTAAATCAAAATCAATATAATGATTACAAAAAATACCTGCACATTTTTTCTTTTTATTTTAACGATTCTAACCTCATTTGCGCAGGAAAAATTCACTCTTAGCGGAACTATTAGCGACAGCAAAAACAACGAAACTTTAATTGGAGTTAATATCTATATTCCTTCCCTAAAAATAGGAACTACAACCAACGAATACGGTTTTTATTCACTTTCTGCACCAGAAGGAGAATACGAAATCGAAATCAGCTATATTGGTTATCAAACCATTCAAAAACATATTTCCTTAAATCAGAATACAAAAACTAATTTCTCAATTAGCGAAGGAAATGGCGAAGAACTTCAAGAAGTTGTCATTACAGAAAACAAAGGCAAAACAAATGTCAAATCGCCAGAAATGAGCGTGAATAAACTCTCTATTTCAACCATAAAAAAAATGCCAGTTGTTTTAGGAGAAGTTGATGTTTTAAAATCTATTTTATTGCTCCCTGGCGTTACTAATGCAGGCGAAGGTGCTTCAGGATTTAATGTCCGCGGAGGCGGTGCAGATCAAAATCTGATTCTTCTAGACGAAGCGACTATCTTTAATTCTTCTCACGTTTTCGGATTCTTTTCTGTTTTTAATCCTGATGCTATTAAAGATTTAAAACTGTATAAAGGTGGAATTCCAGCACGCTATGGCGGAAGAGCCTCTTCTGTTTTAGAAATTTATCAAAAAGACGGAAGCAGTAAAGACTTTCACATGAATGGCGGTATCGGATTAATTTCAAGCCGTTTATTGGCTGAAGGCCCAATTGTAAAAGACAAAGGGTCTTTTCTCATTGGAGGACGAGCTTCTTATGCACATCTTTTTCTAAAATTTTCTGAAGATGATAAAGATAATGCTGCCTATTTTTATGATTTAAATACCAAATTAAGCTATAAACTCAACGACAACAACAGTTTGTATTTATCTGGTTATTTTGGTCGAGACGTTTTTAGACTCAACAAAAGCTTTACCAATACGTACGGGAATTCAACTTTAAACCTGAGATGGAATCATTTGTACTCTAATAAATTATTCTCCAATCTCTCTTTAATTTACAGCGATTATTATTACGGATTAGATCTTGATTTTGCGGGATTCAACTGGGATTCTGGAATCAAAAACTACAACATTAAATACGATTTTAAACATTATCTTTCAGATAAACTAAAACTGAATTATGGCGTAAACGGAATCTACTATGATTTTAATCCTGGAACCATAAAACCAACTGGCGAAGATTCAGGAATAAACCCTGATCAATTAGACAAAAAATATGCTTTTGAGCCTTCTGTTTATTTGGATGCAGAAAGTCAGCTTTCTAAAAAAATTACTGTTGCTTACGGATTGCGATACAGCTTATTTTATAGATTAGGCGCTTCGACCATTAATTATTATGACAATAATGAAGCCGTGATATTTAATTCTGATATGCAGATTTACGAAAAAGGAACACCAACCTCAACTCAGTATTTCAGTAAAAATAAAGTCATTCAGAGTTATGATAATTTTGAACCGCGTTTTTCTCTTTCTTATCAATTAAATGAAGATCAATCTATAAAAGCGAGTTACAATAGAATGGCGCAATATCTTCAATTAATTTCAAACACCTCTTCTCCTACTCCGCTTGATGTCTGGATGCCGAGTGACAATTATATCAAACCTCAGCTTGCAGATCAGGTAGCGCTCGGGTATTTTAGAAATTTTTCTAATGACGCCTATTCCTTAGAAGTAGAAACGTACTATAAAAAAATACAAAACAGATTAGATTACATAGACGGAGCCGATTTAATTGCCAACAATGCTATCGAACAGGTTATTTTAAATGGCCACATGCGTTCGTATGGTTTAGAACTCATGGTTAAGAAAAACAAAGGTCGATTTAATGGCTGGATTTCCTATACATTATCAAGATCTGAACAGCAGACTCCTGGAAGAACGCCAGACGAAACCGGAATTAACAATGGCAAATGGTACGCATCGGCTTATGACAAAACACACAATTTAGCCGTTACATCTGCTTATAATTTAAATGATAAATGGTCTTTTGGTGCTAACTTTATATTGCAGTCAGGACAGCCTGTAACATATCCGAATGGACAATATGAATATTTAGGAATTGTAGTTCCAAATTATGGTTTGCGAAATGAAAATCGTCTTCCTTCTTACAATCATTTGGATATTTCTGCAACTTTAACGCCAAGAAAAAACAAAGAGAGAAACTGGAAAGGCGAATGGGTTTTCAGTATCTACAATCTTTATAATCGTATGAACGCCGCATCAATCAACTTCAGGCAAAATGTTGATACTGGGGTAAATGAAGCCGTGCAATTATCTATTTTCGGAATTGTTCCTGCAGTAAGTTATAATTTCAAATTCTAAAAAATTAGTTCAAAAACTAAAGATATAATTATGAGAAAATTAGTTTTTTTTATCGTATTTTTTACATCACTTTTTTTCACAAGCTGTGAAGAAGTAGTAGATGTTGATTTGGACACCGCTCCTCCAAGACTGGTTATTGAAGCATCAATAAACTGGGAAAAAGGGACGACAGGAAATGAACAGATCATAAAGCTGACTACAACAACTGGTTATTTTGAAAATTCAATTCCAACCGTTTCTGGTGCAATTGTTTATATAAAAGATAGTCACAATGAACAGTTTAATTTTATTGAAATCAAAAAAACTGGGCAATACTCATGCGTTAATTTCAAACCTGTTGTAGGCGAGCAATATACGCTAACGGTCATAAGCAGAGGAAGCAGATACATCGCAAATGAAACTTTAAAATCAGTTGCGCCAATTACAAGAATTGAGCAAAAAAATGATGGTGGTTTTACAGGAAAAGACATTGAAATCAAAAGTTATTTTACAGATCCTGGCGACGAAGAAAATTATTACTTATTTAAGTATGTTTATTCGAGTAAAGTGACTTCTAATTATTATGTTTCTGAGGATAAATTTTACCAAGGAAATGAAATTTATAGCGTAACCGACGATGAAGATTTGAAAGCTGGAGATGAAATTCTTGTAACACATTACGGAATTTCTAAACAATATTACAATTATATGAATATTCTAGTAAGTATTGCCGGAACAAATGTTGGCGGACCATTTCAGTCCCCTCCAGCAACTGTAAAAGGAAATATTGTCAATGTAACTAATAAAGACAATTATCCTCTTGGCTATTTTTCCTTAAGTGAAACCAGCACAAAAAAGTACAAAATTGAATAATTATGAAACCAATAATCAAAACCTTAAACGAAAAAAAACTCATTGGGCATTTTTTAGAAATGTCTTTTATTGAAAATAAAACTTTTCAATTATGGAATGGTTTTATGCCAAATCGAAAAGAAATTAGAAATACAGTTAATGCCAATTTATATTCTTTAGAGGTTTACAAAGAAAATCATTTTGATGATTTTGACCCTAATGACAGTTTTCAAAAATGGGCCGCAGTAGAAGTCTCAGATTATTCAACTATTCCAGAGGGAATGGAAACTCTTATTATACCTCATGGTTTGTATGCCGTTTTTCTTCATTTAGGCCCTGCTTCAGAAGGACATAAAACCTATCATTATATTTTTGCAGACTGGCTTCCAAATTCTGATTACACGGTTGATGACAGGCCTCATTTTGCTGTAATGAATGAAAAATACAAAAAAGATGATCCAAGTTCTGAAGAAGAAATCTGGATTCCGATAAAAAACAGATAATAATTATGATACTAGAAACGCTAAAAACACTTTTTAATCGAGATTTAAACAAACTAAAAAGCGAAATTGAGTCTTATCAAAATGAAAGTTCAATTTGGACAATTGATAAAAGTATTTCCAATTCTGCTGGAAACCTTTGCCTTCATTTAATTGGAAATATAAATGCCTTCATTGGCGCAGAAATTGGCAAAACTGGATATGTTAGAAATCGTCCTTTAGAATTTTCTTTAAAAGATATCCCAAAAGCAGAATTGATTCATAAAGTTGAAGACACAATTTCAGTTGTAAACAATGCTCTAGATAATCTAACAGAAGCCGATTTAGAAGCGATTTATCCGCAGATTGTTTTCGAAAAAGAAATGACAACCGGGTTTTTCTTAATTCATCTTTCAACTCATTTAGCTTACCATTTAGGACAGATAAATTACCACCGAAGACTACTAGATTTCTGATTCTAGATTGTAAACATTACCTTTGCAAAACATTCAAAAAAACATACATGTCATCACATCATATAGTCCGAGACGATCAGGAACCTGCTTTAATCATTGCAAATGGCGCTGCCTGCGATCCTGAATTATTAGGGCAATTGCTAGAATGGTCTCCATTGGTTATCGTTTTAGATTCGGCTATTGAAAGAGTGATTGAATTAGGTATAAAAGTTGACGTTTTATTGGGTGATTTTGACCGCGGATTTGATCCTGAAATTTATAAGACTTCACAATTTCCAATTGAAATCGTTCATACCCCAGATCAAGATAAAACCGATCTTGAAAAAGCTTTTGATTATCTTATCGAAAGAAAAATTCCTGCCGTAAACGTCGTTTGGGCAACTGGAAAACGTGCCGATCATACCATTACAAACCTTACACAAATTGTTCGCTATAGAGATTTACTCAAAATTGTAATTCTTGACGACCATTCAAAAATATTCCTGCTGCCAACAAAATTCGAAAAATGGTATACAGCAAAAACACCTATTTCGTTAATTCCGATTGGTGTTGTAAACGGAATTTCTTCAACAAATTTAAAATACGAATTAAACAACGATACACTCACGATCGGTTACAGAACCGGAAGCAGTAATTCTGTCGAAAAAGACGGAATCGTAACCATTACACATCTTGAAGGCGATTTGCTTTTAATGGAATGTTTTGATTAGAAGCTATTTCCTGCTGTCCGCTATATCTTTTGTGGTGAACCCCACCACAAAAGGATGTCGCTCCCATCAGGGCTAGGCACTCATTTTCAAAACTACTCTTTCTTCAAAAAAGGAATGCCTATCTTTGCACTCGAAATCAATGAAAATGAAAACAAACGACAATTCACAAAAAGACAATTTACACCCAAGTAATCTTCATCGAAACCGATATGATTTTGAAAAACTGATATCAAATTGTCCAGAATTAAAAGCTTTTGTTTCCATCAATAAACACGGAATCGAAACGATTGATTTCAGTAATCCGCTTGCGGTAAAAACATTAAACAAGGCTTTACTTCAAACTTATTACAACATTCAAAACTGGGATATTCCTAAAGATTATCTTTGCCCACCAATTCCAGGACGCGCCGATTATATTCATTACATAGCCGATTTATTGGCTGAAAGCAATAACAATCAAATTCCAGAAACCAGTACTGTTTTAGGATTAGATATCGGAACAGGTTCAAATTTAATCTATCCGATATTAGGAAATTCAATATACAATTGGAGTTTCGTAGGAACAGATATCGACCAAAAATCTATTGAAAATTGCGCTAAAATTATTGAAGCCAATCCAGAATTAATTGATTCAATTAGCTTGCAACAGCAAACCGAACCTCGATTTATCTTTAAAAATATTATTACGTCAGAAGATCGTTTTGCATTCACGATGTGTAATCCGCCCTTTCATGCATCTGCTGAAGAAGCGAATAAAAGCACTTCTAGAAAAGTTTCAAATTTAAATCCGAAAGAAAAAAGAAATGCAAATCCAGTTTTAAACTTTGGAGGACAAAATGCAGAATTATGGTGCAACGGCGGCGAAATCGGATTCATCACACAAATGATTTACGAAAGTGCTAAATATCCTTCACAGGTTTTATGGTTTACAACTTTAGTTTCTAAAAAAGAGAATCTTTCTTCGATTTATAAAACTTTGAAAAAAGTAAATGCCCTTTCGGTTAAAACAATTGAAATGTCTCAAGGACAAAAAACGAGTCGTATTGTGGCTTGGAGCTTTTTGAATTATAATGAACAAAAATCTTGGACTTTAAAAAACTCAAATAATTATAATAAAGATTTAAATTCTCCCGAAAAAGATATAAAAGAAGGAAAGTCTTATTCACATTCTGAAATCAAAGATAAAATTGAACAATTGAAGAAGAAATAATTTAGCAGACATTGCTAAAATCTCTAATCTCATTCATCCTCTAAAAAACATATTCTACTGATTTCCAATACCAAAATCTTGATTTTACAGTTTACTTTTGCTACATTTATTGTAAATTATTTAAAATCAAGATCATGGCTGAATACATTGGTTATCTCGCATCTGTTTTTATTGTCGGAGGATTTTTGCTGAAAAACCTTCGAGCAATACGTTTCATTAATATGTTTGGCTGCATCTGTTTTGTCATTTACGGTATCTTTTTAAACGATTACAGAGATTTCAATCAATGGCTTTGGCCGGTAATAATTCCGAATGCTATATTAGCATTTGTTCAGATTTATTATCTGACTTCCAAAAACGACAAATCTTAAAATTATGATATTTTAAAATAAAATTCTGATACACTTTTCGCCCACTCTACTCGTAACTTTAAGCTGAAAATTGAATTTTATTACGATGTTAAAAATATATTCCCGCTTAGCTATTGTACTTTTTTTAGTGACAAGTTGCGCTTCAAAAAAAGCAAAATTTGAAGATTACGTTTTTAAAACCAAAAGTGAAGAAGTAAATTATCAAACTGCTTATGATAAAGCTCTCAAACTTTGGAACATTCCGTACACCGAAGAAGATGTAAAAACTAGTTTTGGAACCGCACATATTGTAATGGCTGGGCCAAAAGGCGGAAAAGATCTGGTTTTACTTCACGGAATGGATGCCAGCTCGACCATGTGGTATCCCAACATTCAAGCTTTCGCTAAAAGTCATCGTATTTATGCCATCGATTTTATAATGGAACCCAATAAGTCCAACTTAACCGCAAAACCCCTTTCATCAGATGATATTGTTGCTTTTTATAATGAAGTTTTTACTTACTATAAATTAAAGAAATTTGATATAATTGGGGCTTCACGCGGTGGATGGATTGCGACCCTATTAGCTGTTCAAAAACCAAATTCAATTGATAAAATTGTTCTATTAAGTCCAGCACAGACTTTCAAATTTCTTGATAAACCAAGAAAAACAACTTCGGCATTAATGCTGAAACTTTTTCCAAGCGAAAAGAAATTCAGCAAAACATTAAACACTTTTTCAACTCATCCAGAAAACATAAGCCGTATTTACAAAAGGCAATTCTATTTGGCCAATAAATATGCAAAATCCAATTCCAGCATGTTAAAAATGCTCCCATTCTCAGATAAAGAATTAGAATCTATTCAAAATCCTGTTTTAGTTTTAATTGGCGACAGAGACATTATTAATTCCGAAGAAAGTTTAGAAAGAGCCCAGAAACATTTATCAAAAAGCGAAACAAAAATCATTAAAGATGCTGGTCATTTTTTAACTATAGATCAGCCAAAAATTGTAAATGATGCCGTTATTAATTTTTTAGAATAAGAGTTTTTTCCTCACATTTTACAAATGTGCTTTGCATTTACATTCATTCAAAAATAAAAACTTAATGCAAATTAGTACAATTCGGAACAGACTTTAAACTACTTACTTATTCAAACTTTGTATCTTTACAAAACCAAATTTTCAGTATACGCAAATGAAATTTCAAGTTTCCTCAGAATATAGTCCAAAAGGAGATCAGCCCCAAGCCATACAAAAATTGGCACAAGGTGTAGTCGACGGAGATAAATATCAAACTTTATTGGGAGTTACAGGCTCAGGAAAAACTTTTACCGTTGCCAATGTAATTCAAGAAGTGCAAAGACCTACTTTGGTTTTAGCTCACAACAAAACTTTGGCTGCTCAATTATACTCTGAATTCAAACAGTTTTTTCCAAACAATGCTGTTGAATATTTCGTTTCTTACTACGACTATTATCAGCCAGAAGCTTTTATGCCTGTTACGGGAGTTTTCATTGAAAAAGATTTATCTATCAATGAAGAACTGGAAAAAATGCGTTTAAGCACTACTTCTTCTCTACTTTCTGGTCGTCGCGACGTTTTGGTTGTGGCATCAGTTTCTTGTTTGTATGGTATTGGAAACCCTGTTGAATTTCAGAAGAACGTAATTGAAATTAAACGAGATCAAGTTATTTCGAGAACTAAACTATTACACAGTTTGGTCCAGAGTTTATATGCCAGAACTGAGGCAGATTTTAACCCAGGAACTTTTAGAATTAAAGGAGATACAGTTGAAGTGTATCCAAGTTATGCCGATGATGCGTATCGAATTCATTTCTTTGGAGACGAAATCGAAGAAATCGAATCCTTTGATGCCAAAACGTCTCATGTAATAGAGAAATTTCAAAGATTAACCATTTATCCAGCCAATATGTTTGTGACTTCTCCAGAAGTTTTACAAGGCGCAATTTGGCAAATTCAACAGGATTTGGTTAAACAAGTTGACTATTTTAAAGAAATAGGAAAACATCTAGAAGCCAAACGTCTGGAAGAAAGAACCAATTTCGACTTAGAAATGATCCGTGAATTGGGTTATTGTTCTGGAATTGAAAATTACTCGCGTTACCTTGACGGGCGTGAAGCCGGAACAAGGCCTTTCTGCCTATTAGATTATTTCCCGAGTGATTATTTGATGGTTGTAGACGAAAGCCACGTAACGGTTTCGCAGGTTCATGCTATGTATGGAGGTGACCGCAGCCGTAAAGAAAATTTAGTCGAATATGGTTTCCGTTTGCCAGCCGCAATGGACAACCGTCCGTTGAAATTTGAAGAATTTGAAGCTTTACAAAATCAAGTAATTTACGTTTCTGCAACTCCTGCCGATTACGAATTGCAAAAATCTGACGGAATTTATGTTGAGCAGATTATTCGTCCAACCGGATTATTAGATCCTGAAATTGAAGTTCGTCCGAGTTTAAATCAGATTGACGATTTGATTGAAGAAATTCAAGTTCGCTGCGAATTAGACGAAAGAGTTTTAGTGACTACTTTGACCAAAAGAATGGCCGAAGAATTAGCTAAATATTTAACCAAAGTAAGCATTCGATGCCGTTATATCCATTCTGAAGTAGATACTTTAGAACGTATCGAAATCATGCAGGATTTACGAAAAGGTATTTTTGATGTTCTTATTGGTGTAAACTTACTTCGTGAAGGTTTGGATTTACCAGAAGTTTCACTTGTTGCTATTTTAGATGCCGATAAAGAAGGTTTCTTGAGAAATCATAGATCTTTGACACAAACCATTGGTCGTGCGGCTAGAAACTTAAATGGTAAAGCCATTATGTATGCCGATAAAATTACGGCAAGTATGCAGCGAACAATTGACGAAACCAATTATAGAAGAACCAAACAGATTAATTTCAACGTCGAAAATAATATCGTTCCTCAAGCATTAAACAAAAAAATCGAAAGTGCATTCACCAAAAATCCATTGGTTGAGTACGAATTAGGACATCCGATTCCTGTTGCAGCTGAGCCAGAAACGGCTTATTTATCTAAAACAGAATTAGAGAAAATGATTCGTGAAAAGCGTAAAACGATGGAAAAAGCTGCTAAAGAATTGGATTTCTTGCAAGCAGCTAAACTTCGTGATGAAATTAAAAAATTGCAGGAACAATTACCGTAAAAAACTTATTTTAAAAAAGTTAAAAATCATTCATTTTTTTAAAAATTAACCAATCTAATCGTTTTAAAATTCATTAGATTTATCAAAATTTTTAAAATCTGAAATGAAATATCATTTACTCTTTTTTCTCTTTTTACTTGTCAATTGCTTTTCAACAGCACAATCTAATACAAATGATTTTTGGAATGAAGAATTAGAAAATTCATCTGATATTATAAAACCTAATACTCTTTCAACGCATCCTTTTGGAATCTACATTTCGAGATTAAATCATAATTTCAATGTTCGTAATACCGAAAAATACTCATTTTCATTTGAAGTTTCGAGCGGAAATGTAGTATTGCCTTATGTAAAATCATATGAATTAACAGATCCGGTTGATCGTGAAAATTCCAAAAATCAGCCGTGGCATACTCGCGAATATTCATTCGATTTAAACAAGGTGCCGTCTAAAATTAAAGAATTTGAGGCTGATGGTGTTATTAGATCTTATCGATTTAACTTTACATTACCGCTTACCATTAATCACGAGCTTAATTTCAGCCTCCGAGCCAACTCGCTTGATCGAGGCAAATATCCTTTTTCGGTTTTCACTTCAGATGAATCGATCGAATGGTTTCATCGTAATATCGCTGGCGGAAAAGATCCATTTTCAAGATATTACTACGGAATCAACAAAGCAGGAATATCATACAAAGATGAAAATGGAAAAATTCTAAAAATGGATAACAATAATTTTACAATTTCTGGAGTTGATATAAATTACACCTTTTATCCTAAATTAGAAATGAATGAAAAACATCATATTTATCTAAATTTTGGAGCACAATTAGGCATTAATACTTCAAAATATAATCCCGCTGCCGATTTTGGGATTTCCTCTTCGATCATAAAAAAAATGATCATCAAAGATAAAAACATTCTAAGTTTTGGTTTAAGCGCCGGAGTTTTACGTCAGCATATTTTTGAATATGGAGACGGGGTAAACCTCAGCAATCAGGATTTTTTATGCAGTTTTGAAGGTTTGATTAATTACAAAGTAAAACTTAGAAACAGCAATCACATGTCTTATGGCGTCAATTACAATTTTCAAAATTCATATAATAAGAAAAGTGACATGGATTATATTGTCCTAACCGGCCAAAGAATCAATACACATTGGCAGAAAACAATTTCTCATTTATATGAAGATGTAGAAGGATGGAGCGCAATTTGTACTTATTCTACGAAGCGATTTTCTTATTTTGTGTATCTTCGAGAAGATTTAAATTTAGATAATGCACCAGATTTACAAACAGGCATCGGAATAAAAATGTCTATTAAAAAGAGTTAGAATTCTATTTAAAAAAACAAAAAACAAGCTTATTACACCATGAAACTTATCTTAAGAGAATACAATCTCAAACTAAAACACACTTTTACCATTTCGAGAGAATCTATAGATTTTCAGCCTTCGTTAATTGTTGAGTTGCAAAGCGATGGTTTTTCTGGTTTTGGAGAAGCCACTTCAAATCCGTATTACAACACAACTGTGCCAATGATGATGCAGGATTTGGAAAAAATCAGAAACATTATTGAGAATACTGAAAATGAAACTCCAGAAGTGTTTTGGGCAAAAATTCATCCATATTTAAAAGATGATATGTTTGCTTTGTGTGCCTTAGATCTAGCTTATAATGATTTGTATGCTCGTAAAAAAGGCAAAAAGCTTTACGAATTATGGAATTACACGACAGAAAGAAATCCAATGACCGATTATACCATCGGAATTGCTTCTATCGAGAAAATGGTTTCTAAAATGCAGGAACTTCCATGGCCTATTTATAAAATTAAATTAGGAACCAAAGAAGATATCGAAATTGTGAAAGAGCTTCGCAAACACACCAATGCTGTTTTCAGAATTGATGCCAACTGCGGATGGACGGTTGAAGAAACCATCAACAATGCTGTTGAATTAAAAAAACTAGGTGTAGAATTCTTAGAACAGCCAATGAAAGCTGATAATTGGGAAGGTCACAAAGAAGTTTTTAAACATTCTGTTCTTCCTGTAATTGCCGACGAAAGCTGTATAATTGAAGAAGATGTAGCAAAATGCCACAATCATTTTCATGGTGTTAATGTAAAACTGGTAAAATGCGGTGGTTTAACTCCTGGAAAACGCATGATCGAAGAAGCTAAAAAACTAGGATTAAGAACAATGGTGGGCTGTATGACTGAATCTACTGTTGGAATTTCTGCAATTGCCCATTTATTGCCTCAACTAGATTATGTAGATATGGACGGCGCACTTCTTTTGGCAGAAGATATTGCAACTGGAGTAACCATAAAAGATGGTGTTGTAAGTTATCCCAATTTGAACGGAACTGGAGTTACATTGCTATAAAATGAAAGTCGAAAAGTTTCCAGATCGAGTTATCGAAATTGACCAAGAACAATATTTGTATTTTGGTGGAACTGCGTATTTGGGACTTCCAACAAATGTAGCATTTCAGGAATTAGTGGTTCAGAATATTTTAAAATGGGGAACGACTTACGGAAGCTCAAGAACTGCGAATATTCAACTAACAGCTTATGATGCAGGCGAAAGATTTTTAGCGTCTCATATTGGTTCAGAAAGCACTGTTACGGTTTCTTCGGGAATGCTGGCCGGAAAACTGGTTTTGGAAAAATTAAAAGAGCAAACGGACTTTTTTTATCATTTAAATGAAATACATTCAGCCATTCAGATTAAAAATAGTCTGCCTGTTTTTATAAATAAAAAATTGAATGAACGTTTATTGGATTCAAAACCAGAAAAAATTACAATTTTGACTGATGGCGTTCCGTCATTTGAAACAAAACCTGCCGACTTATCATTTTTAGAGAAAATTTCAAAAAACAAAGAAATTACTTTACTAATTGATGAATCGCATTCGCTAGGAATTATCAGCGAAAATGGTTCCGGAATTTATGCGTCAATTGAATTTCCAATTAAAAGAAAAATTTTGGTTTCGTCCCTAGGAAAAGCTTTCGGATTAACAGGCGGAGTAATTGCGAGTGATTTTGATTTTATCAAAGAAATAAAAGAACTTGAAACCTTTACAAGCGCGGCAGGAATGAACCCCGCTTTTGTGCAAACGCTTTCTGATGCTAAAGAAATTTATAAAAAGCAACATCAAAAACTGCTAGATAATTTAAATTATATTGATTCAATTTTAATTAAAAATGGCAATGTCAAATTTGACAAAAACTACCCTTTGATTTATTTATTATCAAACGAATTAGTAGAGAAACTAAAACAAGAAAAAATCATTATTGCTAGTTTCAGATATACTAAAGAAGCAGAACCATTAAATCGAATTGTAGTTACAGCAAATCATTTAAAAGAAGATTTGGATAAATTGGTTGCAACTTTAAATGATTTCAATTCTAGATTTTAATCATTTTAAAAACTACCTTTGTAAAATAAATTAGGAGTTTTAGTTTCAGATTGGAATCATGGAACTTGAAACAGAAAAAACCTGAAACAAAAATTATGACAAATAACGATATACTTAAAAAACTTCGCGTGGCTTTAATGCTCCGTGATGACCAAATAGTTGAAATTTTAGAATTGGTAGATTTTAGAATTTCAAAATCAGAATTGGGCGCTTTTTTTAGAGCTGAAGACCATCCAAATTACATGGAATGTGGCGATCAGGTTTTGCGTAACTTTCTAAACGGATTAGTAATTCATTTAAGAGGAACTAAAGAAAATCCTAAAAACCCAAATGAGGTTTTGGCAAAGCATAAAGCTGAAATTCCAAAAAGAGAAACTTCTAAGGAAAGACCAGAATTTAAAGCCGCTCCAAAAGATTCTGAAAAATACAGAGGTGATAAAAAACCATCTAGCTCAGGATCATCAGCTGGAAAACCTAAAAAGAAATCATTCCCAAAAGGAAATGGAAAACCAGTTGTTGTAGAAAAAGTAGTTTTTAAAAACGGGAATAAGAAAAAATCGTAATTGAAGATTTAACCGCAAAGAACGCAGAGATTTTCGCAAAGTTCGCAAAGTTTTATTCATGAAGCTTTGCGAACTTTGTGTTTAAAAAAAGATTGTAATTTTCAAATTCTTCTTTAAAACATAGCCCGTGGTTTCAACCACGGGAGCGTTCAGAGATTCATTGTGTGACATACATTGTGTTCCCGCGGTTGAAACCGCGGGCTATATTGAAATAAAATCCGTAGAATTCTGTTGATTTAGCTTTGCGAACTTTGCGTTTATAAGCGTTTTCTAAAAGTAAAATCTTAGCGTGCCTTGCGGTTAAAAAATCTATATCTTATTCTCTTCTATTTTATCAAAAAAAGCATCTTTAAAAGTCGCCCCAATCGGAAGTTCTTTTCCATTAATAAAAACAGAAAAATTATCGGTAGATTCAACATGTTTTAAAGAAACAACATGCGATTTATGAATCTGAATAAATTCATTTTCTGGAAGAGATTCAATTACATTTTTCAAAGATGAATGCGTGATAATCTGCTGTTTTGAAGTATGTATGCAAACATAATTCTGAAGACTTTCTATATATAAAATATCCCTCAAAAATACTTTCTGAAATTTATTTTTCCCATCTGTTTTAACGAAAAGAAAATCAGGCAGATTGTTCTGATTTGAGATTTCCATTTTAGGCTCTGAATTCAGTTTTGAAACCGCCTGATAAAAACGTTCAAACGAAATGGGTTTCAATAAATAATCAACTGCATTAAGTTCAAAACCTTCTAAAGCAAAATCAGGATATGCTGTTGTAAAAATAACTTTTATATTTTTCGAAATGATTCTAGAAAGCTGCAATCCCGTCAACTGAGGCATTTGAATATCTAGAAAAATTACATCTACAGACTGCGTATTTAAAAATTCTAATGCTTTTAAAGAATCATTAAAAACTCCAGTTTTTTCTAGAAAATTTACTTTTCCGATATAATTCTCGAGTATTCGTGTTGCAGGCGGTTCATCGTCTACAATAATGCATTTAAAAGCCATAGATTAATTTTTTAGTGGTATTTTCAAGTAGGTTTTAAAGGTATTATTTTCTTCTGTTTTTTCAAGTATAAATTGATCTTTATACATGTATTCGAGTCTTTTCGTCAGGTTTTCATAACCAATTCCGGTTGACGAATAATTCTCTCCATCCACATTATAATTGAAAGTCGAAATCTCAAGAAATCCATCTTCTATTTTGATTACAATAAAAGCTTTTTCATTTTCATTATTCAGTTTCCCGTGTTTAAAAACATTCTCCACAAAATGAATTAAAGCTGACGAAAGGATTTTTTCATTTGAATATTCTCCTTCAACAGAAAAATCCAGATATAACTGATCTTCAAAACGTTTTTTTTGCAAATGAATATAGTTTTGAATAAACTGAATTTCTTTTGAAAGTATGGCTTCATCTTTATCTGTTTCGGTAATAACATATCGAAGCAAATCTGAAAGAACCAAAATATCATCAGCCATTTCATCTTCTTTTATAACTAACTGGCTATAAAAAGAATTCAGCGTATTAAACAAAAAATGAGGGCTAACCTGCGCTTTTAGCATTTGAAACTCAGCTTTTTTATTCTCTAAAAGCAATTCCTGATTGTACTTCAGCGCACTTTGAAACTGCCAGAACAAATAACTTAAAGCGCTAAAAATAACAGCCGGAAGGCCAAAAAATAAATTATCAAGAATGTAAAATCCCCATTCTAATTCGCGAACATCATAATTGTGTACTCCTGTAATATGAAAAACAATAACTTCCTGAGTTACATAACGAACACCCGCAAAAATCACTAATGAGATTGGTATGCTTAAAAAGTAAAAAAGTATTTTCTTTTTATTTAGAAACCAATCACAAAAAGTATAGAAATTTAATACGTAAACAATAAAGATGGAAAGAATATAAGTTGATGTAAGCCAAAAATAAAGTTTGGTATGCTTCTCGATTGCCACTTTATTGTTTATTCCGTAATCCCAAAGAAAATAGGTCAAAAACAATCCGAGAAAAAGAACAATATAGTAGTAAAAAGGAATTTTGAGTTTCATAGAAATTGGTTATAACATCAAAAATACAATTATGACTTTAAACGAAAACGGTATTTTATATGAAACCTCATTTTTTGTATGATGAACAGTCAAAAACTTTACATGAACATTTTGAAATCAAAATTTGGATAGTTGGTCAATTGAAATTCCGCATTCATCAAAAATGAAAATAAAGCTTTAAATCTGCCTATACATTTGCAATGAATTTAAAAACAAAATCATCATGCAAAAAATTATTTTATTACTAGCTCTTATTACACTTAACATCACTTCTGCTCAGCAAGCTAAGAAAAAACAAATTTTATTAATCGGAACTTTTCATTATGCAAACCCAGGTCATGATATTGCCAAGATAAATACTTTTAATGTAATGTCTGAGAAAAGCCAAAAAGAGCTCGAAATAATGAGTGATAAAATCAAGAAATTTGGTCCTGATAAAATTTTTGTAGAATGGAAATTTGCCAAACAAGCTGAATTAGATAAGTATTACAACAAAAACACTGATAGCATACTCAAAAAAGATTCAAATGAAATTGCTCAATTAGCATTACGCACTGCTAAAAAACTGAATCACAAAAAGATGTATGGAATTGACTATCGCACTCGTTTTCCTTATGATAGTTTAATGATGTCAATGGAAAAAGCGAATCAGAAGGATTTAATAAAAAAAACTACTGAGTCTACAGAAAGGTTTCAGAAGGAAAACAATGAAAGAATGGCAAAAAGCTCTCTTACCGATCTTATGCTTTACTATAATAAAAAGGCCGCTAATGAAGATAACATTCAATGGTATCTAGAAGTAGCAAACAGGGCTGGAAATCCAGACGATTTTACAGGAGCTTCTCTAGTTTCAAATTGGTATAAAAGAAACTTGTACATGTATTCTTTGGTTCAAAAATTAACCGAAAGCACCGATAAAAAAATAATGGTTTTGCTTGGAGCTGGACACGCTGCAATGCTAAGAGAATTTCTAGCACATGACCCAGAATTTGAAATTGTAGAATTGGCGACTGTTTTGAAATAATTTTTTAAACCGCAAAGCACACAATCCCGATAGCTATCGGGATAGGCAAAGTTCGCAAAGTCTTTTTAGCCACAGATTACACAGATTAACACAGATTTTAAAAAATCATTTTAATCCTAATAATCTGTGGCTATATATTTTGCAAGCTGCTAAAATTTTTGTCTCCCGCAGATTTTGCAGATTCATCAGATTTATCTTTTTCTTTATCATTAAAAATCTGCTCAATCTGCGAGAGAAAATTTTTAAAGCATATTATTTTATTGTGAAGAATCACTGCAGTGCGCCTTTAGAACACGCAAACTTTACAAAAACAAAAAAATCCCTCCGAAGCACGGAGGGATTTTCTATATAAATTGATTTCTTATTTTAATTAAGAAAGAGCAGCTTTAACTTGGTCAGCAGCTTCTTGGAACTGAACTGCAGATAAGATTGGCATACCAGAGTTGTCAATTAATTCTTTTGCAATTTCAGCATTTGTTCCTTGCAAACGAACGATAATTGGCACATTGATAGCGTCACCCATGTTTTTGTAAGCGTCAACAACACCTTGAGCAACACGGTCACAACGAACGATACCTCCGAAGATGTTAATCAAAATAGCTTTTACGTTTGGATCTTTCAAGATAATTCTGAAAGCTGTCTCAACACGTTTTGCATCAGCAGTTCCTCCTACGTCAAGGAAGTTAGCAGGCTCAAAACCAGCGTATTTAATTAAATCCATAGTTGCCATTGCAAGACCTGCTCCGTTTACCATACATCCTACAGTACCGTCAAGGTCAACATAGTTAAGACCAACTTCTTTAGCTTCAACTTCGATTGGATTCTCCTCACGGATATCTCTCATTTCAGCATATTTAGCTTGTCTGTATAAAGCGTTATCATCGATGTTAACTTTAGCGTCAACCGCTAAGATTTTGTTATCAGAAGTTTTAAGAACTGGGTTGATTTCAAACATAGAAGCATCAGAACCAATGTAAGCATTGTAAAGTGCATCGATGAATTTCACCATTTCTTTGAAAGCGTTTCCAGAAAGACCTAAATTGAAAGCAATTCTTCTAGCTTGGAAACCTTGTAATCCTACAGAAGGATCAATTTCTTCAGTAAAGATTAAGTGTGGAGTGTGCTCAGCAACTTCTTCGATATCCATTCCACCTTCAGTAGAATACATGATCATGTTGCGTCCTGTACCTCTATTCAATAAAACAGAAACATAAAATTCAGAAGTTTCGCTTTCACCTGGATAGTAAACATCTTCTGCAACTAATACCTTATTTACTTTTTTACCTTCAGGCGGAGTCTGAGGTGTAATCAACTGCATTCCGATGATTTGTTCTGCTAACTCTTCAACTTGTTGTAAGTTTTTTGCCAGCTTAACTCCACCACCTTTTCCACGACCACCTGCGTGAATTTGTGCTTTTATTACATGCCATCCTGTACCAGTTTCGGCAGTTAATTGTTTTGCAGCAGCTACAGCTTCAACCGCATTGTTAGCCACAATTCCGCGTTGTACGCGTACTCCGTAACTCGCTAAAATTTCTTTTCCTTGATATTCGTGTATGTTCATAATATAGAATTTGTCTGGTTCTGAATTTATTTCAGAATAAAAGTGCGACAAAAGTAACAAAATACAACTTAATAGTAAAATCTTTTTCAATTAAATAAATGTTATATATAGGTAGTAGGCGTTGATAATTTTTCAAAGCAAACAAATCGTTAACGGAACAATTTGTTAATGTTAACACAATTCACATAAAAAGTTTGATATTTAACAAAAAATTCATTGGTTTTATTGGCCTGCCGACGATTTTTCCTAATATATTTTAAGAGTAATTATATTTTTAGCAATTCGAGATACCTAATATAACAATATTAATAATTAAGAACCCTTTTTCTAATATTACAGCAAAAATGTAAGCAAAAGCACTATTTCAATACATTATATTTAACGAAATCTTTATTTTTGTAAAAAAAATATCAAGAATGAGAGTTAAAGAACAAGGGCTTTATCTGCCTGAATTTGAACACGACAATTGTGGTGCAGGATTTATTTGTAATTTGAATGGTATTAAGTCAAATGATATTATTCACAAAGCATTAGACATCTTAATTAAATTGGAACATCGTGGTGCCGTAAGTTCTGATGGAAGAACTGGTGACGGAGCCGGAATTTTATTCGACATTCCTCATGATTTTTTTAAGAAAGTTTGTGACTTTGAAATCCCAGAAGCGCGTGAGTATGCAGTAGGAATGGTTTTTTTACCAAAAAGCAAAAACCAGGTTTCTTTTTGTATTAATGCATTTGAAGCTACTATCAAAGATCAAAACTTAAAGGTTTTAGGTTGGAGAGATGTGCCAGTTGACGTTGAAAATTTAGGTGAAATCGCCGCAGAAAAAGAACCAACAATTAAACAAGTTTTCGTTTCTAAAAACGGACAAGATTTAACTGAACAAGAATTTAATGCAAAACTTTTTGCAGCTAGAAAAATTGCTGAACATGCCGTAAGAGGATCTAAAACCTCAGAAAGCCACATGTTTTATTTCACTAGCCTATCGACAACTACTATAATATATAAAGGTCTATTGATGCCAGAAGACATCAGCCGTTATTATATAGATTTGAAAGATCCGGACTTGGTGACTCGTTTAGCGCTTGTGCACCAACGTTTCTCTACAAATACATTCCCATCTTGGGACTTAGCTCAGCCGTTTAGATACATGTGTCATAATGGTGAGATCAACACACTTCGTGGAAACGTAAGCCGTATGCGTGCTCGTGAAGAGCTTATGCAGAGCAAAGTTTTTGGCGAAGACATTAAAAAATTATTCCCAATTATCTTAGAAGGAAAATCAGATTCTGCTTCTATGGATATGGTAATTGAACTTTTATTAATGACTGGCCGTTCTCTTCCAGAGGCAATGATGATGGTAGTTCCTGAAGCTTGGGAAAAACACCAGACAATGTCTCCAGAGAAAAGAGCTTTCTATGAGTACAATGCTTGTATCATGGAGCCTTGGGATGGTCCTGCTTCTATTCCGTTTACAGATGGTAACGTAATTGGAGCTTTACTAGACAGAAATGGTTTACGTCCATCTCGTTATACATTAACGAAAAGCGGATTCGTAATTATGTCATCTGAAATTGGTGTATTAGACATCGACCCAGAAGATGTAATCCAACACGGTCGTCTAGAGCCAGGAAAAATGTTCTTGGTTGATATGAATGAAGGTCGTATCATCGAAGACGAAGAAGTTAAAAAAGCAATCGTTACAAAACGTCCATACAAACAATGGGTTGACGAAAACTTATTGCCATTGGCTAGCGTTCCTTACACAAACAACCCTACTCCTGTTGAAAAATTAGATTTCTTAACAAGACAGCGTTTGTTTGGTTATACAATTGAAGATTTAAAAACGATCATCAACCCAATGGGAAGCGACGGAGCTGAAGCAATCAGTTCTATGGGTAACGATACACCTTTGGCAGTTCTTTCAGATCAGCCTCAGTTGTTGTACAATTACTTCAAACAATTGTTTGCTCAGGTTACAAACCCGCCGTTGGATGGTATTCGTGAAGAAATCATTACTGATATCAGTTTAGCGATTGGTGGAGATTTCAATATTTTCGAAATTGAATCGAAACAATGTAAAAAATTAAAAATCCAAAATCCGGTTATTTCTAATGAGGATTTGGACAAAATCAGAAATATTGATCACGCAGATTTCAAATCGGCTACAATTTCTACTTTATATAAAATAGAAAAAGGAGTTAACGGTTTAGAGCGTGCTCTTGAAAAATGTGTTCAGGCAACTTTTAAAGCGGTTAACGAAGGATGCAACATCATTATCTTATCAGATAGAGGTGTAAGCGAAGAATTAGCTCCAATCCCAATGTTATTGGCTTGTTCTTACATTCACCACTCATTAAACATTTTACAAGTTCGTTCTAAATTCGGAATCATTATCGAATCTGCTGAACCAAGAGAACCGCATCATTTTGCTTTATTGTTCGGATACGGTGCAAGTGCCATCAACCCTTACATGGTAAACGAAATCATTCACGATCAAGTTGAAAAAGGTTTCATTACAAAAGTAAAAGCTGATTATGCTGTTGTAAATTACAACAAAGCAATTGCAAAAGGAATCGTGAAAATCATGAACAAAATTGGTATCTCTACTTTACATTCGTACAGAGCTGCTCAGATTTTCGAGATTTTAGGTTTAAACAAAACATTTACATCTAAATACTTCCCTTACACTCCATCAAGAATTGAAGGAATTGGTTTAATGGAAGTGGAGAAAGAGGTTAAAAAACGTTTCCAAAAAGCTTTCCCAAATTCAAAAATTGCAAACTTGCTTTCTCTTGAAATTGGAGGTATTTACAGATGGAGACGTGGTGGTGAAAAACACATGTTTAACCCAACTACGATTTCTAAATTACAACAAGCGGTTCGTTTAAACAGCCCAGAAAGTTATAAAGAATACTCAAATGCCGTTAATGAGCAAAGCTCAAACTTAATGACGATTAGAGGTTTATTTGAATTCAATAATTTAGATCCTATTTCTATTGACGAAGTAGAACCTTGGACAGAAATTGTAAAGAAATTCAAAACTGGAGCAATGTCTTATGGTTCTATCAGCCAGGAAGCGCATGAGAACTTAGCAATTGCAATGAACAGAATTGGAGGAAAAAGTAACTCTGGAGAAGGTGGAGAAGATCCAAGACGTTTCCAAAAAGAAATTAACGGAGATTCTAGAAACTCTGCAATTAAACAAGTTGCATCAGGACGTTTTGGTGTTTCGATCAACTATTTGACAAACGCTAAAGAAATCCAAATCAAAATGGCTCAGGGAGCAAAACCTGGTGAAGGTGGACAGTTACCTGGAGAAAAAGTGGTGCCTTGGATTGCTGAAACGAGAAACTCTACGCCTTATGTAGGTTTGATTTCGCCTCCTCCTCACCACGATATTTACTCAATTGAGGATTTATCTCAGTTGATTTACGATTTGAAAAACGCAAACCGTGAAGCTCGTATTAACGTAAAATTAGTTTCTGAAGTTGGAGTTGGAACCATCGCTGCCGGTGTTGCTAAAGCGAAAGCTGACGTTATCTTGATTTCAGGTTATGACGGAGGAACTGGAGCTGCTCCATTAACTTCTTTACAGCACACAGGTATTCCGTGGGAACTTGGTTTAGCTGAAGCGCAGCAAACTTTGATCTTAAACGATTTAAGAAGCCGTGTAGTTTTAGAGTGTGACGGACAGTTGAAAACAGGTCGTGACGTAGCTATCGCAGCTTTATTAGGTGCAGAAGAATTCGGATTTGCAACGGCTCCGCTTGTAGCTTCTGGATGTATCATGATGAGAGCTTGTCACTTAAATACTTGCCCAGTTGGTATTGCAACTCAAGATCCTGAATTGAGAAAGAATTTCAAAGGAACTCCAGAGCACGTAATCAACTTCATGTATTTCATTGCTGAAGAGTTAAGAGAAATCATGGCACAGTTAGGTTTCAGAACTTTAAAAGAAATGGTAGGTCAATCACAAAAATTAAATGTGAACAAAGCTATCAAACATTATAAAGCAAATGGTTTAGACTTGTCAACAATTCTATACAAACCGGAAAAAGCGAAAACAGAGCCAAATCATAATACAACTACTCAAGATCACCAACTTGAAAACGTATTGGATTTTGATATCATCAAAGAAGCGATTCCGTCTATCTATAGAAAAGAGAAAACAAGAGTAACCTTTAAAATTAAAAATACAGACCGTTCTGTAGGTGCGATTTTGAGTAACGAAATCTCAAAAATCTACGGCGCACAAGGATTACCTGATGACACTATTTTAGTTGATTTTGAAGGTTCTGCTGGACAAAGTTTTGGTGCTTTTGCAACAAACGGATTGTCATTTAAAATTCACGGAAACTGTAATGATTATTTAGGAAAAGGTCTTTCTGGAGGAAAATTAATTGTAAAAGTACCTCCTACTGCGACTTTCAACCCTGAAGACAATATCATTATCGGAAACGTTGCCCTTTACGGAGCTATTACCGGAGAGGCTTATATTAATGGAATGGCCGGAGAGCGTTTCTGTGTAAGAAATTCTGGAGCAACAGCAGTTGTTGAAGGAATTGGAGATCACGGTTGCGAGTACATGACTGGTGGTACAGTAGTAGTTTTAGGAAAAACAGGAAGAAACTTCGCAGCTGGTATGAGCGGTGGTGTAGCTTATGTTTACGATCCAAAAAAGAAATTCGATTCTACAGTTTGTAACATGGAAATGGTTGCATTCGATCCAATGGAAGAAGAAGATCTTACGAAACTAAGAAAACTAATCAAAAACCATTCGTTGTACACAAGCAGTCCATTAGCAAAAAGAATTTTAGCAGACTGGGAAAACCAACAACAGCACTTCGTAAAAGTAATGCCAACTGATTACAAAAAAGCATTACAAAGAATTGCAGAAGAGAAAAAAATAGAAGAATTAATAGCGGGATAAAAATCAATTTCAAAAAATAAAATTCCAAATTCCAATGGCAATATCAATGAAAATGTCTTCCTGAGCGAAGTCGAAGGATTGGAATTTGGAACTTAAAGAAATTGAAATTTAATTTAAAAAGTCATGGGTAAAATAGGCGGATTTAAAGAATATAACAGAGCCGATGAAAGTAATTTAGCAGTAGCAGAACGTGTTTCGAACTACAACGAATTTACTATTCCGGTACCAAAAGATAAATTAAAAGAACAAGGATCAAGATGTATGGACTGTGGAATTCCTTTTTGCCACAGTGGTTGTCCGTTAGGAAATTTAATTCCTGACTTCAACGACATGGTGCATCAGGAAGAATGGCAAAGTGCATTAGAGATTTTACAATCTACTAATAACTTCCCTGAATTTACAGGACGCTTATGCCCTGCTCCATGTGAGAAATCATGTGTATTAGGAATCATCAAAGATCCGGTTTCTATCGAAAACATCGAGAAAAGCATCGTAGAAAGAGGTTTTGCTGAAGGATGGATTAAACCACAAGCGCCAAAAACTAGAACTGGAAAAACTGTTGCTGTTATTGGCTCAGGGCCTGCAGGTCTTGCAGCTGCTCAGCAATTAAACAGAGCGGGTCACACGGTTACTGTTTTTGAAAGAGACAACGCAATTGGAGGTTTATTACGTTACGGAATTCCAAATTTTAAATTAGAAAAAGGAATTATCGATCGTCGTGTAGCTATTCTAGAAGCAGAAGGAATCACTTTCAAAACTAATGTAAACGTTGGTGTTAACTTCAGTGTTGAAGAATTAAACGCATTCGATTCTATCGTTTTATGCGGAGGAGCAACTGAAAGAAGAAGCTTGCCAACTAAAGGAATCGAAAGCAAAGGTGTTGTTCAGGCAATGGATTTCTTGACACAACAAACTAAAGTTTTATACGGAGAATCTATTCCAGATCAGGTTAAAGCAACTGGTAAAGATGTAATCGTTATTGGTGGTGGAGATACTGGTTCTGACTGTATCGGAACTTCAAACAGACACGGAGCCAAATCGGTAACTAACTTTGAGATTTTACCAAAACCTCCAGTTGGAAGAAGCGAGTCTACTCCTTGGCCTTTCTGGCCGCTGCAGTTGAAAACATCTTCTTCTCACGAAGAAGGTTGCGACAGAAACTGGTTAATCAACACTAAAGAATTCATTTCTAACGATAAAGGCGAATTAACTGGATTAAAAACGGTTGAAGTGCAATGGAAAATGACTCCAGGTCAGCGTCCAGAATTAATCGAGAAAGAAGGTTCTGAAAAAATCTGGCCTTGCGATTTAGCTTTATTAGCTCTTGGATTTACAGGTCCTGAGAAAACATTAAGCGAGCAATTAGGAATCGAAACTGATATGAGAAGCAACTACAAAGCGCATAACTATCAGACAAACGTTCCTCACATTTTCACTGCTGGTGATATGAGAAGAGGACAATCATTAATCGTGTGGGCTATTTCAGAAGGTCGCGAAGCAGCAAGAGAAGTAGATTTGTTCTTAATGGGCTCTACTAACTTGCCTACTAAAGGAAAAGGAGATCTTCCTAGCCTATAAAACTATAAAAAACACAACACATACTATTGACAAACCCTTGAATTAATAATTCAGGGGTTTTGTTTTTTTTTAGCCACAGATTATCATGATTAAAAGGATTTTTTTCTTAGCCACGACCCGAGCGATAGCGAACTGGCGAAGCAATTGCACAAATTTTCACGAATTTTTATTTTCTAGCCGATTTCTATTTCAAAATATAGCCCGTGGTTTCAACCACGGGAAACGTTACGGATTGAGCGTAATCATATATTGCGTTCTCCGTGGTTGAAACCACGGGTTATGTTTTGAGCATTTTACGAAAAATTAAAAATTTGTGGAAATTTGTGCAATTCGTGGCGAAAAAAAAATCCTTTTAATCATGATAATCTGTGGCAAAAAACAACTTCAACAGCATTTAAGAATAAGTTAATTCCCAAATTCATAGCAAAAAAACTTAGTACCTTAGCAACTTAGAACCTTAGCATCTTAGAAAAAGGTTATAAAATTCGAAAAACAGCAACTTTTTGTTTAAAATAAAACAATTTGTTATATTTTGTTATTTTTCTGCAAATTATTTGCTGGTAATCAAAAGTGTAATAACTTTGCTCAAAATAATTTGAAAAATGCAAGCAAAAGATTTACTGCAGTTAGCAGACCAATTTGGAAGTCCATTGTATGTTTACGATGCTGAAAAAATCCAATCTCAGTACAACAGATTAACTAAAGCTTTCTCTAAGGTAGAAAACTTAAGAGTTAATTATGCCATGAAGGCATTGTCTAACATTGCGATTCTTCAGTTATTAAAGAACATGGGGTCTGGCTTAGACACTGTATCAATTCAGGAAGTTCAATTAGGACTTCATGCTGGCTATGAACCCGAAAGAATTTTCTTTACACCAAACGGCGTTTCTCTAGAAGAAATTGAAGAAGTTGCTGCAATGGGTGTACAAATCAATATCGACAATTTATCTATTCTGGAGCAATTCGGAACAAAACATCCACATATTCCGGTATGTATCCGTATCAATCCACACGTAATGGCGGGCGGAAACGCTAACATTTCTGTTGGACATATCGATAGTAAATTCGGAATTTCTGTTCACCAGATTCCGCATATCTTGCGAATTGTCGAAAATACAAAAATGAGCATCGTAGGTATTCACATGCACACAGGATCGGATATTTTAGATATCGAAGTATTCTTGTATGCGGCTGAAATCCTGTTTGATACCGCTAAACATTTCAAAGATTTACAATTCTTAGATTTCGGAAGCGGATTCAAAGTACCTTACAAAAAAGACGATATCGAAACAGACATCGAAGAATTAGGTAAAAAATTATCTAAAAGATTCAACGCTTTCTGTGCTGAATATGGCAGAGATTTAACTTTGATTTTTGAACCAGGAAAATTCTTGGTGAGTGAGGCAGGTCATTTCTTAGTAAAAGTAAACGTAGTAAAACAAACGACTTCAACAGTTTTCGCTGGAATCGACAGTGGTTTCAACCACTTAATTCGTCCAATGTTTTACGGATCTTCACACCATATTGACAACATCTCAAATCCAAAAGGAAAAGAGCGTTTTTACTCTGTTGTAGGATACATTTGCGAAACAGATACTTTTGCAAACAACCGTAGAATTCCAGAAATTACAGAAGGTGACATTTTATCTTTCAGAAATGCTGGAGCATACTGTTTCTCAATGTCTTCGAACTACAACTCAAGATACAAACCAGCCGAAGTTCTTTGGATGAACGGCCAGGGAATCTTGATTCGCCAAGCTGAAACATTTGAAGATTTACTTAAAAATCAAATTCCGTTACCACAAGAAATTGCTGCTACGGTTTAACAATAGAAAAAAAGAGAATATCATTTTAATCCCGTTTCTTAATTGAGGCGGGATTTTTTTATTTCAGATTTTTGAGCTTAGATTTTAGATTCGTAAACCTCTGTCAGGCTAAGCGAAGTCGGAGTCTACACAAAGTAACCACAATATTTGTCATTTCGACGTAAGGAGAAATCTTCGCAAGTAGCCCTACAAAGTACTTCTTTTGTCATTTCAGATTAAAAATACACCCTAAGTAATCTCCTAGTTTGTCATTTCGACGAAGGAGAAATCTTCGCAAGTAACTCCACAAAACATATCAAAAACCCAACATAAAAGAAAGAAAAATCTTAAATTATTTTTATCTTTAGCATCAAAAAAAAATGCTACACCAAGAAGGCTATCATACCTATTACATATACATACTAACAAACAAATACAAAACCGTTTTCTATACAGGAGTGACAAATAATTTAAAAATCCGTTTGAGTCAGCACAAAGAAAACAATACAACTGGAAACAAAACCTTTACATCAAAATACAATGCTATTTATTTGCTGTACTACGAAAAATTTACATGGATTCAAGAAGCCATTGCTCGCGAAAAAGAAGTAAAAGACTGGCGCAGAGAAAAGAAAATCGAATTAATAAAAACTATTAATCCTTATTTGGATTTTTTGAATTATATATTTGAATAACATTTCCAATCTTTGTAGAGCTACTTGCGAAGATTTCTCCTTACGTCGAAATGACAAGATTGTGTATAAACTTTACGTAATTAAAAAAAAATATTTAATACCTAAACAAATGAACTTTGAAGTACTTAACATACGTAAAATAGACTCTTCAACAGGAAATTTCAAATTACATGAAGACTACATTCTTTCCTATGATCATTTTGACGGTTGGACAGAAAGATCGTTAGACTTAGGAATTTATATAGATATTATTTTTGATTGCAAGGTTGATATCGTTTTTCGTAAAAAAAATTTTGAACGATTTGAAAAGCAATTCGAATGCGAAATACCTTTAGAAATTAAAAACATAATTTCAGAAATATTAAATCTAGAGCATCTAGAATTAAAGCATTATTATTCTGATATATTTATGGAGGATCAAGGCTGGGAAGATTATGTTATTAATCACTTGGGCAAATCGCACAATATTAGAATAGGAAATTTGTTCAAAAAACCGCATCCTGAAAATCCATCCGAAAAATTATTCTTCGATTTAATTGAGCTTTTTGAAAAATGGAGAGAAGAAATTTATCAACAATGTTTAAAGGAATTAACACCATCAATTGAAATTACCTTTAACGAAAAGCCAAATCGAAAAAGATAAAAAAAAATCAAAAAAATTAAATACCTTTGAAATTATGAGCACAACATCAAAACCAAAACATATCGGCAGAAACATAAGCCGAATCAGAGAGCTTAAAGGTATGAAACAGGAAGCACTTGCTATTGCAATTGGTTTAAGCCAGCAAACTGTTTCTAACATTGAAGCAAGTGAAACTGTTGATGAAGATAAACTTGTTGAAATTGCAAAAGCTTTAGGCGTAACTAAAGAAGTGATTGAAAATTTTTCTGAAGAATCAGTTTTTAATTTCTTTAATAACTTTTATGACAATAGTGCAAATAACGGAGCACAAGGAAGTGGAAACACTAACAATTCTTGCACTTTCAATCCACTTGATAAAGTTGTCGAACTTTACGAACGTTTGGTTCAGGCTGAAAAAGACAAAGTTGAATATTTAGAAAAATTACTAAAAGGGAAATAATTTCTTAGAAATATAAATTTTAAAAGAGCACAAATAACATTTTATTTTGTGCTTTTTTTTAACCCAAAAACAAAATGTCATATCATCTCCTTGCCCTTTTTATCGTCCTACTAAATTGCTCCATTTTTTATTTTCTAAAATCTGAAAATGGGTTAAAAAAAATACTTTTGTATGCATTAGCTTATTTTGTAATTGCCATAGTTTTTACCAAAATTTATACTTTACTAAACATCGAAGGAATGCCAAACGGTTTTGCCTTTTTTGCACTTTTAATGTTTAGCTGGTCAATCGTCATAATGCATTTTTTAAAAACCTTAAATAACAGAAGAGTAAATATTGCAAAACAATTACAGATAGAAAACAATAAACTTATTAATTCTTCTGCTTATCTCACACTCATTACAATCTCTATAACTGCTTTTCAATTATATTTAATTTTATCAAGAACGATTAATGTTTTTAGAAGCTAGCCAAAATTTTAAAATCTATCTCAACAAATAAAATATTATGAAAATCATAATAAGGATATTATTTTTTATTGGAGTTTTTCTTTTTTTGGGTAGTTATTTTATTACGCCATATACTATTAACGATGGAAAATACATCGTGATTGACGCAGATGCTTTAGAATTCCTGAAAATGTTATATATCGTCACCAGTGTTATTTTTGGCTATTCATTTTTTGCATTTCTTAGAGTTTTTAAAAACAAAATCTATTTATTTTTTTCCTTAGTTTTTCTTGCCTTTAGTCTAATATTTTTAGCCAAAATGTTTTTATATTTTGATACCTTTTTAGACTGATAGATTTTACTAAATGGATATAAAACCCACGTTTAAAACTCAAATAAAAATTCTATTTTAGCATACCAAATCAATCCCAAAAATTCAATGAAACCTACAATCCTACTATCAACACTATTACTATTATTTGCAACCAATTCATTCAGCCAAACCTTAGCCGATTTAAAACTAAAACCAAAAGAAATTCCGAAAGGCGGTTATATGGTAAGCGATGGCAATATTTGCATAACGCCACAAGCCTGTAGTTTTTACAACGATATTGAAACCTACAGCAACATTGTTGGAACTATAAAAAGTAAAGCCATTCAGAGTTTTAAAAGTAAAGCAGATCGTGGTTCTATTATGTATTTTGAATTTGATCATGTTTTTAAAGGCGATCGTTTTCTTCAAGGTTTACTTTGGGGAAAAGCAGGCGAACCAACAGATGAGCATCCAGAAGAATATGTTGTAAAAGGAAAATTTCTAATCATTTGGAGTTTAAAGGCCGATAGTCCGCTAAAAGAAAAATCGGAAACCAAAATAGAAACGCTTTTGCCATAAAACAAACTTGAATAACCCTGCAAAATATGAGCAAAACATACAGACAAGGAGCAATTGGAGCTTTACTCGATGAATACGAAAGAGCCATTTTAGATTTAAGTAAAACGATCTCTTCTTTTAATGAAACAGCACTTGCGGCAACAATCAATGATGTATCGGTTCAATCGATACTATCGCATGTAGTTCGTTCTGGATATGCTTATGCTTTGTATATTCAAAAATTGTTGGGAGAGCAAAATAGCATTCCAGATCTTGTATTTAGAAAGACTGCTTCAGAATATCAAAATGACTTAACTGCATTTTTTATTTTCACTGAAAATGTGCTTAGAAACTTTAGCGATAATCAATTGGAAGAATGCGACAATGAGAAGAAAATAACCACTTCTTGGGGACAAATTTATGATATTGAACAAATGATGGAACATGCAATTGTGCATATCTTACGTCATAGAAGGCAAATCGAAAAATTCAAAATTGAGCTTGAAACCAAATAATCAAAAAAGTTTGTTAATCTTAATCCATGAAGTTCACAGACTTCATCTGGCATTCATCATTTAGTAGTATCTTCGCGTATAAAAAAATCATCCTAAAAATATCAAAATGAAACCGCAAGTACGAATCCTGATCTATTCAATTCTTTTCTTCTTATACCTTACTTCTACGCAGCTCTTGCTTGAATTAAACGAAAAGTTTAAAGGAGATGCATTTGTAACTTTAGGAGCTGGTTTTGGTATTTTAAATCTTATTTATGCTTTTACAGCTTTAAAATGGAAACCATTGCTTAATGTACTTTGCGCTGTCGGAATTGCGGCTTTAGCTATGTTTCTGGCTTTACAGTTCACCAATTTACATCTGTTTGTCAATTACGATCCTTATCAGGTTAAAACTGCTATTTTTGCTAATGCTGTTTTCTCAATTATCTTTTGGGAAATTGTATATCAAGTTAAGATTAGGAAATCTAAATAGATGTATTTTCAATTGCCTCCAGCTTTAGCTGGAGATTCATAAAAGTCTCAAAAGGGCTTTAGCCAAATCGTTTTTTTTGGCTAAAGCCTTTTTTATATCAATATTCTACCTCCAGCTAAAGCTGGAGGCAATTCATAAAATGATTTAAAAGGATAATACTCAATAATTGGTAAAGTTATATATTTTCGTACGTAATTTTTTATATTAGCATTTTAAAATCATCTATGCCTAATATGAAAATTAGAACTCTACTCCTTTTATCATTGCTAACTATTTCTTGTAAAAAAGAAACAAAAACTGAATCAGAAATTCCTAAAATTGCTTCAAAAGATTCTCGAGAAGTGACTGAAAAGAAAGAACCAGAAACGCAAAAAAAAGATACGATTGTATTATCTACAAAACATAAAACCAATAGAATGTTATGTGATCTTGACGGAGATAATCTAGACGAAACGGTAGAAATCTTTAGAAGCACAAACAACCAAAAAAGCGGTTTTAGAATCACTTACGGAAATGGAAAAAGAACTGATTATTTAGGTTTTGGAAATGATATTTTAGGTCGTGGTTTTGATGAAATTGATTGGGCTGGTATATTAGAAAAAGCACCCAAAAATGAAGTTTATTTTGATAATGTAAATGAAGACGGCGATATTATCGGTGAAGAACAAGTTGCGGAAGAAGACAAAATAAAATTGCCAAATGACGGAATCTTTATTCATGCAGAAGAAAGCTGCGGAGGTGGCGTTATCTATCTGAAAAATGGAAAATACGAATGGATTCAGCAGGAATAAACTCTTAATAGTAACTCCAAAAATTTATGGAATATGAAAAGTACAGCAGAAATTGCCAATCGTTTTAGAGAAGTTATTTTAAACGGAACTTGGATTGCAAACACCAATTTTAAAGATCAGCTCGAAAATCTAGATTGGAAAATTGCTGTTTGTCCGATTCAGGGTTTAAATACGATTACGGCTCTGGCTCAGCATATTCATTACTACATAAACGGAATCAATCAGGTTTTTAAAGGTGGAACATTGGATATAAAAGACACATTTAGTTTTGACTTTCCTCCTATTCATTCGCAGGAACAATGGAATATTTTTCTAAATCAATTTTGGCATGATGCCGAAGCATTTGCCTCTTTTGTAGAACAAATGCCCGACGAAAACCTCAACGAAGTATTTGTAGAGGCAAAATACGGAACCTACAAAAGAAACATAGAAGCTATGATTGAACATAGTTATTACCATTTAGGACAAATTGTATTGATTAAAAAACAAATAACAAACTAAAAATCAAACAGTAGCATAATAATGAAAAGCTATATTTTAATACTAACAAGTCTTTTTTGTTTAGCAAGTTGCAAAGATTCTAATAAAATAGAAAGAGAAGGTGAACCAACAATTTACAATGTAGAAAGTGAAGATCCAGAAATGAATGCTGCAATTTTGGAAGCAAATGAAACTCTAGATAAATTCAATAAAGGATTGTCTAATTTTAATGCCGATAGCCATTCTTTAAAAGTTAAGTTTTCTAATTCAAAAGGCATAGAACATATGTGGATTGGGGAAATTAAGTATATCGACGGAAATTATTCTGGAATTTTAAACAGTGATCCCGAATACATTACAGAATATAAAGCAGGCGACAAAATCGATATTGAAACTTCTAAAATTAGTGATTGGATGTATCTTATAAACGGCAAACTATATGGAGGTTACACCATTCGTGTTTTAAGAGACCGAATGAGTGAAGAAGAACGAAAAGTATTTGACGAAGAAAGCGGTATGCTGATAGATTAATTTTTCTTTAAATAAAAAAAATAACTCAACTATTAAATTGTATAAATGCATTTCATGAAAAAAATTACAATCCTATTATTAGCTATCGTTCTTTTTTCAAGTTGCAAATCAGATAATAAAGAAGAAATTACAACTTCTGCGTCAACTGAGAAATCAACAGAAGAGCCCTTTGTTTTAACTGTTGAAAAAATCGATTCAACTCAATTTCCTAAATCAATAAAATATGAAGGTCATATTAAAAATGCTGTTCGTTGGAAAGATAAATCAGGAGATAATATCATAATTACTACTGAAACAGGTTACCACATCAATAAAAAGTTTGTACACGAAACAGATGGCTCTGATGCCGAATTATTTGCCTACCATTATATCATTTCAGGAAATCAAGCTAAGCAAACTTGGAAAGTATACGATTATATTTCAGATTGTCCTGTCGATCTTGTTGCTTCGTTTATTAAAGACACATTTCAAGTTACAGATTTGAACAACAACGGAATTGCTGAAGTCTGGCTTATGTATAAAACCGTTTGCCACGGAGATGTAAGTCCGTCTGAGATGAAAATTATTATGTACGAAGGAAACACAAAATATGCAATGCGCGGCGAGAATAAGGTTCAAATAGGAGTCGCAGATAATGGCGAAAAGCAATTTGAAGGTGGCGAATTCAAGTTTGATGAAAACTTTAAAAAAGGTCAAAAAGTCTTTAAGGAGTTTGCTCAGAAATTATGGAAGGATAACTTGATCGAAACATGGGAAAATTAGAATGAGTAAACTTAACGTTAGTTTTTTATTCTTGAAATAGAAAATACTTAAATTTATTCATCAATTCTAAAAAACTAAAAATGAACAAATTACTTTTTTGCATCGCATTTTTACTTGCATTATCTACATCTGCACAAACTTCTAAAGAGCTTATCGGAAAATGGCAACTGGTAAAATGGACCAAAAACGGAAAAGAAAAAAGCATTGAAAAGCGTTTTAAAACCGATCAGGTTTTTCAGGTTTTTAAAGAAAATGGTGATTTTGAAAGTGTTATTGGAGATGAATTACACAAAGCAAAATGGAAATTATCAAACGATAATTCTCAATTGACCATTATTTCTGTTATTCTTCCTGTTGTATTTACTATAAATTCTTTTGACAGTCAAAAACGTGTTATAACCAATCCTGAAGTGGGTACTTTTGAATATAAAAAAGTGGCCGAATAAATTAGATTTGTTTTTCTATTTCTTCTGAAAAACAAAAGTTCTAATCTAGCCCCGATGGAAGCGGTATCTCCCGATTTAGAAAAACAAGGCTATTTCAGCCGTAGTTTTTGTTTATCGGGAATTTAGCGGACAGCGGGAGTAAACGTACTTATGAAAACAGCTTTTTCTGCTCCTTAAATAAATTAGAAAAAGGCATAGTTGTTGAAAGTTAAATAAAATATATTTGCAACTTCAAAAAACACACTATGCAAAAAATTACTCTTCTCGTTTCTATATTGTTTTTAACCTTTTCTTCTTGCGGGGTAAAAACAACACAATCAATGCTTAGCGACGGAAATTACGATGGTGCAATTGATCGCGCTGTCGAGGCACTTCGCACCAAAAAAGATTCTAAAGGAAAACAAGATTATGTTTATTTACTAGAAGAAGCTTTTGCAAAAGCCAAAGATCGTGATTTGCGTAATCTAGAAATGCTGAATAAAGAAAATAACCCAGCAAATGCAGAACGCATTTATAATACTTATGTTCAGCTTAATAACCGTCAGGAAAAAATCAGGCCGATTTTGCCTTTGCCTCTATTGAAATTGGGACGAAATGCAAATTTCCCATTTGATAATTATTCGAATGAGATTGTAAATAGTAAAAATGCGCTTTCTAAATATTTATATGAAAACGCTTCGTCTCTTTTGAAATCGAATAACAAATTGGATTTCAGAAAAGCATACGACGATTTTGCTTATTTGGAAAGTATTAATCCTGGATATAAAAACGCCAAAAAACTGATGGACGATGCTCAGTTTAAAGGAACTGATTTTGTAGATGTTTACGCCAAAAATGAAACCGAAATGGTAATCCCGAAAATGCTTCAAGACGATTTGTTAGATTTTAAAACTTACGGATTGAATGATAAATGGACGGTTTATCATAGCGCAAGACAAAAAAATGTCACTTATGATTATAGTCTGATTTTGAGTTTTAGACAAATCGCTATTTCGCCAGAACAGATTAAAGAGAAAGAATTTGTTAAGGAAAAACAAGTTAAAGATGGCGTAAAAACACTTTTAGACAGCCGCGGAAGACCTGTAAAAGATAGTTTAGGCAAAGAAATTAAAGTAGATAATTATAAAACACTTCGTGCAACGGTTTACGAATTCAGACAGTTTAAATCTTGTCTGGTTACAGCAAAAGTTGACTATATAGATTTAAAAAGCAATCAGCTAGTGCAGACTTTCCCGATAAGCAGCGAATATGTTTTTGAAAACATTTACTCAACTTACAAAGGAAACAGAGGTGCTTGCGATGATAACTATCTTGGGTATTTTGACAAACGTGCCGTTGCTTTTCCGAACAATGAACAAATGGTTTACGATACAGGCGAAGACCTGAAGGCCAAACTGAAAGATATCATTGTAAAGAATAAATTTAGACGGTAATTATGTAACACGATTATAGAAGAAAAGACGCATTTTTGATGCGTCTTTTTTTTTGTTTACAATATTCTCATTAAAAAAAAATCGCATTTTTATATTGCGCAACCAAAAAGTTGCGTATATTTGCAACTGATTAGTTGCGAAATAAATATTCCAAAAACATGAAAAGAGATATTTTTCAAGCTATTGCCGATCCGACGAGAAGAGCAATATTAGTTTTGATTTCTTCAAGTGCATTAACCCCAAATGCTATTGCAGAGCAGTTTCAAACTACAAGACAGGCGGTTTCTAAACACATTAAAATACTGAATGAATGTGATTTATTGGAAGAAAAGAAATTGGGCAGAGAAATTTACTATCAGCTCAAAATTGATAAAATGAAAGAAATTGATCAATGGCTGGAGCAATTTAAAGCAATTTGGGAACAGCGTTTTAGCCAATTGGATCAAGTATTACTTAACTTAAAATCTAAAGAAAATGAAAACTGATTTATTAATGAATTTTTCTGTAGACAAGGAAAATAAAACAGTGAATGTAAAACGCGAATTTGACGCGTCATTGCCAGACGTTTGGTCTGCTTGGACAGAAGCCGAAATTCTAGATTTGTGGTGGGCACCGGCTCCGTTTAAATCTAAAACCAAAATCATGGAGTTTAAAGAAGGCGGACGAAGATTGTATGCTATGGTTGGCCCTGACGGTACAGAGCGCTGGAGTTATTTTGAATATTCTTCGATTTCTCCTAAAACAAATTTTAAGCATTCTGCCACTTTTTCTGATGCTGATGGAAAACCAAATTCAGAATTTGGCAGTTCATATTGGGATATTACTTTTTCTGAACAAGGCAATTCGACAATTGTTGATATCACAATTAGACGTGACAGTTTTGAAGAGCTACAAAAAATTATCGAGATGGGCTTTAAAGAAGGATTTACTTCTGCAATGCAAGCTTTGGATAAAATCTTAGCAGAAAAATAAATGTATTTTTAATTGAATTAATTATTATAAAAACGTTAGATCTGATTTAACACATAGAAACATTCCCGATAGCTATCGGGATAGAAAACTTAAAAAAGGCGTTTCACTAATCTAAACATACATAGTTAAGCTATGTGTGGAAACTAGTTTCTTTTACTTCCTTTCTTACAATAAAAATCTATGTTTCTATGTGTTTTAAATTTCGTCCGACTGCTTATTAACTAAAAATCTAAAGAAAATGAAATCAAATCTTTTAATGAATTTTACCGTTGATAAAGAAAATAAGACTGTCAATGTAAAACGCGAATTTAACGCCTCTTTATCTCAAGTTTGGTCTGCTTGGACAGAAGCTCAAATTTTGGATTTATGGTGGGCGCCAGCTCCGTGGAAAGCCAAAACAAAAAGCATGGAGTTTAAAGAAGGCGGACGAAGATTATATGCCATGCTTGGACCAGAAGGCGAAGAGCATTGGGCTATTGCTGATTTTACTTCAATTAGTCCGAAAAGCAATTTTAAATACTTAGATGCTTTTAGCGACAGCGAAGGAAACCTAAACAAAGAATTCCCACGTTCTGACTGGGACGTGACTTTCACTGAAAAAGACGGTTCTACTTTTGTGGATGTTGTTATTAAACATGAAAAACTATCCGATTTGGAAATGATTATTCAAATGGGCTTCAAAGAAGGCTTCACCATTGCAATGGAAGGTCTGGATGCTATTTTTGCAGAAAAAAAATAAGAATTAAAAAAAATCTTACTATTTGTTAAATCCTGCTTTTTTGCAGGATTTTTTTGTATTTTCGATTGGAAAATTAATTTTATGATCTAAAAAACTAAAAAAAAAAACACAAATGATGAAATTCTTCACTTTCCTGTTTTTGTTCATTTCAGCGGCCGTTTTTTCTCAAAACAGATACGAGCTTTCTGATGAAGGACAAGACAAACTCTATCTTTCTGATTCTATTTCAAATCTTGCCAAAGCTGGAAAAATCACAGACCATCCGATTGTAGTGGTTGACGGAATTCCGCATCGCTTTGAAGATCTAGAAAAAGAAAAACTTGTTCTTTCTAAAATTGAAATCAAAAAAATTATTGCTCTTGAAAAAAAAGCTGGAATCAGTATTTATGGCAATTATGGCGAAGCTGGCGTTTTAATTGTTACTACAAATAGAAGCAGTTATTACAAGCCTGAACAAGAAGTGAAAACTGGCATTCAAGACACAAAATTTGAATAAATAATGAAATTCCCCTTCAGCCCAGAAGATCTCAGAAATGAAATTTTTGAATCTGTAGATAAAACTAAAAAAAATGGAGATCTGAGAATTAGACAGTTAATTCAAGTATTGAAAAACGTAAATAACGAAATAATTATTGAAGGAGTTTTGAAAGTTTTTGGAAATGAGAATCGTAGCGACACCATTTACAGCGACCAAAAATATGCAGGACTAATTCTCCAAGAAATTAATCCCAAAACAGATAAAAATGTCGGTTCAATTCTAGATTTCACTTTAAAAAATTGGAATAAAAGTGTTGTTGAACTTCCTTTTTGGATGCAGAAAAATTATGGGAATCAAATTTTAAAAAAAGGATTTACAGAATATAAAACCAAAAATTTATCTGATATTGAAATTGATAATTTAAAAACAATGGAATGGTGTTTAAAAATAGAATCATAAAGATTTTTTACAATTAAATAGTTTTGAAATCTCTTAATTAAAACTAATTTTATAAAAACATTTTACATCATTTTATAATGAACAATTTTTTTGCTCTCGCATTTTTGCTTTTTTCTTCCACATTACTATTCAGCCAAAAAAAACAAACCAAAACTAACGAAATTTCTAAACCATTCGTTTTAGGCGTTATCGATGAAATTCAATCAAAAGAATTAAGCGAAAAAAGAGTTTTAAACATTTATCTTCCCGAAGGCTACAATCCAGCAGAAGACACAAAATATCCTGTCATTTACTTATTGGACGGTTCTGCTGATGAAGATTTTATTCATATTTCAGGATTGGTTCAGTTTAATAGTTTTGAATGGATCAATCAGGTTCCAAAATCAATTGTTGTGGGTATTGCAACTGTTGACAGAAAAAGAGATTTTACTTTTTCAACTTCTATAGAAAAAGATAAAACTCGATTTCCAACAACAGGACATTCTGATCAGTTTATAGCTTTTATTGAAAAAGAATTACAACCTTTTATTGAAAAGAAATACAAGACAAATGATTCTAAAACCATCATCGGGCAGTCTCTTGGCGGATTATTAGGAACTGAAATCTTACTTAAAAAACCAAACCTTTTTAACAAATATGTTATTGTAAGTCCGAGTATATGGTGGAACAATGGTTCTATACTTGATTTGGATTCTGTAATGCTGAAAGAAAATTTTAATCAGCAAACTGAAATTTATATTGCTGTTGGCAAAGAAGGGTTGACTCCAACAGAAATTCCGCGTGTTATGGAAGTTGACGCCAATTTACTTGTAGAAAAACTAAAGGAATCAAAAAGCAAAAATGTAAAAGTCTATTTTGATTACTTCCCAGAGGAAAATCACGGATCGATTCTGCACACAGCTGTTTCTAATTCGTTTAAATTCTTTTACCAAAAAAATAAAGAATAAAAAAAGAGCAGAAATCTATTTTAAATTTCTGCTCTTTTTCTTTTTATGTATTAGAATATGTATGCACACTTTGGGCTGCAGACGGCATATAATTTACCCCAAACCAACAAAGAAGCAATACAACAAATGCCAGCGCTAAAGATATTAAAACTGGTTTTACGCTGTTTGGATAACGATAACGCATGTGTATATAAATTAAATAACCAAGCCAAGTCAGCATTGCCCATGTTTCTTTAGGATCCCAAGTCCAATAATGTCCCCATGCCTCTTTTGCCCATAATGCTCCAAACAATAAACCTAATGAAAGAAAGCCAAACCCAACATACACTAAATTATTAGCCAATTGCAATATCGAGTCTTTGTAATTTCCCTTATAATACTCAAACAAACCATAACAGGCCACAATTGATGATGCTGCAAGCAAAGCGTACGAAAATATATAAACTAAAACGTGAGGAACAAACCATACACTCTGTAATGCAGGCATTAAAGCCTTATTATAAGTATCTGGATTGCAGTAATTAATAATTAAAAACATAGCAGCCATTGCCAAACTGTAATTCAATAACCATTTGTATTTCCATCTTAAATAGGTAATTATTCCAATTACAGGCAGAAAAAGCGCATACCATAGTCTTGTTTCTCCAAGTGTACGCATGGGCGGGCGGTCTAAATTCTGCCATAAATTAAATGTAAATATGACCACAGATAAAGTTCCTAACACTGCAAAAAACAAGATTAGAATGGGTTTATGACAAGTACTTTTTAGCACTTGAAAAAGTATACAAAACAACCAGAATACAATTGCTACTATGGCGTAATTAGAAAAATAGATCCAGTAATTCATTTAAAATCTTTATTTAGATATCAACATTCATTTTAAGGAATAACTTTGCGATTAAACTACAGTTCCTCTTCCTTTAAATATCAAATAGACAGCACCAATTATCATCATTAAAATTCCGGAATAAACAACTGGAAGCCAAGGATCTCGAACCAATTCGATCACACTTAGCTTAGACCATTTTCCATATTTTTCATCATAACTCAACTGATATACTTTCCATCCGTCAACTTTATACGGTTTATTAACTTCAATTACCGTTTTGTCGTTCTTTCCGCCTTTTACAAACACATTTACGTGAGAACTATATTTTTTTGCTTCGGGCTGCAACATCACAATTGCTTCCTTGTCATTCAGCTGTAAGTAAGAATATTGGGTTGCAAAACTACCACAGCTGATCCAAGCGGTAGTATCTATAACGGCCGATTTCACTTCGATCAAAGCAGATGGCGCTGCTCCTTCTTCGTTTACATGAAAATAGCCGTTGCCTGTAAATTTGCTGTTTTCGATATAATCAACAACTTTAATTTTATAGCCTTTATAGTCATAACTATCACCTTTTGCAATCATTCTAAGAGCGTTAACTCCTTTGGTTTCGATACTATTGTTTTTTATGTCTGCAAATGCCAGTTTTGGCGCAAAAGTTTCCATATCAAAACTGGTAAGTTCAAAAGCTAAAGGCATTGGTATCATAACTCCTTTTTCAGTTTCTGCTCCCCATACCAATTGATTTTCGTATAACTTCATCGTATAGCGTTTTAAATCTCCGCTTCCTAAAATCCCTGCCGTCATGGCAATAAAAAGACCTAAATGATTCAATACAAACCCCCAGTTTTTCCATTGCCAGGGCGTCATTCTGTTAAGTGTTGCAAGTCCCAGTGTAGTAAGAAAATACAATTGAGCAATTAAAAACGGCCAGCTGTTCAATACAAATGAAAAACCAAATGCGTCTGGTTTTACTCCTTCAACAAAATTTTGCTGCGGAAGCGTTCCCATGATTACAGCCTGAATTAAAACCAAACCTATAGCACTAACCGATGCAGGAACAGATCTTAACCATTTTACCCATGGATGTGATCTGCTGGTAAAATGAAGCAAAAGAAGCATTCCAATAAAAACCCCTCCAATTATATAATTTACAGGAGCACCTATAGCTTTTATATTGGTTCTTGTTGAAACCTGCAATAAGTAGCCTGTAAACAATAATCCTATGGCAATGATGAAAGATTCTTTATAATTCCAAGGGTAATTCCAAAGCTTCTTTTTAACAGGTTTGTGTTTTTCTAAATTAAATATTTCCATTCTTGTTTCGAATTTGAAAAATATAATCTGAAAAGGGGTTCTCACAAATTCTGAATCATTTGTTCGAACCCTTTTCAATATTATTTACAGCGTTTAGCCGTGCTTATTTTTTCTTTGCTTCTTCAAGCCATTTTGGTAAAACTGTTTTTTTGAATTCAGCCTTATTAGCTTTTTCTTTTGTCATATCCAGACCTATAAATTTCTGCGCTTTTTCTTTAGTTGAAATGTCAGGGTATTGTATTGGCCCAGTTTGCCCTAATGATGCTAATATTTTACTTAAACCAATTCTTGCTTCAGCTGCTTTGTTTAAGCCATTTGTAATAACTCTTGCAGTTTCAAGTGGTGCGTGGAATGATCCTCCGTGAGATGCGGCTGTAAAATCCCAACGCCATTGTGCCTGACGAATTAATTTAAGCACATCTTTCATTTGTGCGTCAGTTGCTCCTTTATCCCATGCTAATTTTGCTTCTAAATGCGCTTTTACCAATTGATCTTCAAGCTCAATACGTATTTGATGGATTTTATCTTGACGCTCGTTAACATTTGCAACTAATTTTTTCTCTTCTTCACGGTGACAAACCTGACAAGAATTAGCTACATTATTAAGAGGAGATTGTATTTTATGATCGGTAAACTTTTGCCCTCCTTCACTTTTGTATGGCATATGACAATCTGCACAAGAAACACCTCTTTGTCCGTGAATTCCCATTTGATGAATTTCATAATCTGGGTGCTGTGCCTTAAGAATTGGTGCTTTACTTAATGCATGTGTAAAATCAGAGAACTCAATATCGTCGTAGTATTTCTCCATATTCTCTACCGTCATACCATTTTTCCAAGGAAATTTCACTCTTGCCGCTCCTTCAACTGATTTCTTATCAAAGTAATATTCTGCGTGGCATTGTGCGCAAACAAGTGAACGCATTTCATTATGAGTTGCCTTTGTAATATCTTTTCCCTGTTCTTTATATGCCTCTATTAAAGCAGGGCGTGTAATTTTAAGATTCATTGTTTTAGAATCGTGACAATCAGCACAACCAATAGGGTTTACAATTTCAGGTCCTAAAGCCGCCCATGTCTGTTTATAAAATTCATCGATCCCTAATTTATCCATCATGCGAGGTACATCTGGAGATTTACATACCCAACAGCTTGATGGCTGAGGACCATCCTGAGGCCCTTTTGGAGCTCCTGTTCTTAAGGTATTGTAGATATCTTCTAGAGCATAAAAGTGTCCTCTTCCTTGATTATAATCTTTAGAGAAAGCATAACCAGCCCATAGAACAACCATTCTAGGATCATCATGAAGCATATCTCTCATTTTTCCTCCTCCGTATTTACTAGCAAAAGTAGTATCAGCCGTTTCATAATAAGTTTGAAACTCACGAGGATAATTGGCTCCCCACACTTCATTTTTTGATTCAAATTCTCCTACAGGAGCTAATGTCTTATTTACAAATAAAGCTTCTGTACGCCTCTCCATTACACTGTTAACTAATAAACCCAGCATAAACACAGCAAGCATTGTAACTCCAAACATAACCCATCCTAACCATGGTTTGCTTTTAATAATTTCTTTTAGTGGTGCCATAATTATATCTTTTTAATTATCCCTTTTTTTATTTTATTTGGTTTGATTTGTGTTTTCTTTTTTTGCAGCGGCAATACTATCAGTCTGCTTTTGAAGCCATGCTGGAACAGGTGATTCTAACAGAGGAACCTGAGCATTGGGAACAGATGATAAACTATTAACCTTTCCATGCGGTACTTCTCTATGACAATCCCAGCATAATTTTCCTTCTCCATGTTGTTTAGTTTCAAGTGTAACTCCAAGCGTGCTGACATTTGAGTTAAGATCACCATGACAACGCTGACAATTTTTTTGAACCACATCTGTTCCTGCTTCTTTAATATGAATTACCTGAGGCTCTGCTCGCCATGTAAAAACAGTAGCATGATAGATTCCATCTTTTGCTTTAAAGAAGTATTTGTTTAGTGCATTATTGTGCGGTACATGACAATCATTACAAGTTGTAACCCGTGCATGCGAACTATGCTGCCATGTAGCATAAAAAGGAGTCATTACATGGCAGTTAACGCACGTTTTTGGATCATCTGAAAGATAGGACACCGCATTTGAAACATACAATAAGTAAGCAAACAAGCCCATTCCTATTCCAGTTGCCATTATAACAAAGGGTACCCATTTACGAGGTGGCAATAAATAATTTAAAATCTTTATCATAACATTCCCTTATTTTTATTTCAAACTTATAAGAAAATTTTGCGCTTTGATATGATATTTATCAGATTATAAATTTTACGCTACTTTTTTTATCAATTTCTAAATAAAACATTCATTTTAAACATCAGAATGAATCATTGAATTTTAAGAAAACTAAAATGCTTGGTTAAAAAATGAAATCTATTTTTTTTTTAACCTAGCCACCCTTCTCTATCCAAACTTCTGTATTGAATCGCTTCAGCAATATGAGAAGAAACAATATTTTCAGAATGATCTAAATCGGCGATGGTTCTCGAAACTTTCAGAATTCTATCATAAGCTCTTGCGGAGAGATTCAGTCTTTCCATGGCTGTTTTTAGCAATTCTTTTGAAGGCTCATCCAAAACACAATATTCTCGAATCAGTTTACTGCTCATTTGAGCATTATAATGAACATTTTCTACAGCTTCAAATCGCTTGGTTTGAATTTCTCTTGCTGCTGTAACTCGTTTACGAATTTCTACACTGCTTTCTGATTTTCGCTCATCTGATAATTTCTCAAACGGAACGGGCGTAACTTCTATATGAATATCTATTCGGTCTAATAGTGGTCCCGAAATTTTACTCATATAACGCTGCATTTCGTGTGGCGAAGAAGTATTTGGCATACTAGGATCGTTAAAAAATCCGCTCGGACTTGGATTCATACTTGCCACCAACATAAAAGACGAAGGATAAGTTATGGTAAATTTTGCACGCGAAATAGTCACTTCACGATCTTCTAACGGCTGACGCATGACTTCTAAAACATCACGTTTAAATTCTGGCAATTCATCCAAAAATAAAACACCGTTGTGCGCCATCGAGATTTCTCCCGGCTGAGGATAACTTCCGCCGCCAACCAGAGCAACATTAGAAATAGTATGATGCGGACTTCTAAAAGGCCTTTGATTCATCAATCCGACTTCTTTTAATTTTCCTGCAACGCTATGAATTTTAGTGGTTTCCAATGCTTCACGCAAAGTCATGGGCGGTAAAATGCTCGGAACACGTTTTGCCAGCATGGTTTTTCCTGCTCCAGGTGGACCAATCAAAATAATATTATGTCCGCCAGCAGCTGCGATTTCCATACAGCGTTTAATGCTTTCTTGTCCGCGAACATCTGAAAAATCATGTTCTGGAAAATCTAATGTTTTATAAAATTCTGCGCGTGTATCAATAACTGTGGGTTCTAACGTTCCTTTTCCTTTAAAAAAATCAACTATTTCTTGAAGATTAGAAACTCCATACACATCTAAACCTGCTACAATAGCCGCTTCTTTTACATTTTGGACTGGGAGAAAAAATCCTTTATAACCTTCTTCTTTGGCTTTGATTGCAATGGGCAATGCTCCGCGAATAGGCTGTAAGCTTCCATCGAGAGAAAGTTCTCCCATAATAATATAACGTTCAATTTCAGGAGCTTTGATCTGATCTGAACCAACCAGAATTCCCATTGCCAATGTCAAATCGTATGAAGATCCTTCTTTTCGAAGATCGGCAGGCGCCATATTTACTGTAATTTTCTTTCCTGGAAAATTAAACCCGTTATTTTTTAAAGCAGCGGCAATTCTAAAACTGCTTTCTTTTATAGCATTATCTGGAAGTCCAACTAAATGATAACCAATCCCTTTATCCATATGAACCTCAACTGTAATGGTTGTGGCCTCAACTCCAAATACGGCACTTCCGTAAACTTTTACTAACATAAATTATCCTTTCATTAATTGTTTTTAAAACTAATGAAAAAATAATTAAATGTAAATATTTTATTACAAAATAATTTAATTCTAAAAAGGCAACCCGATTTGATTTTTAATCTCCTCAACAATTCCACTCAAATCCAAACAATTCTGATGCGACCAAAGTGTACTTTCAATTTCATTATTCAGAATACAATTTTGACATTCGATTATTTCATGAGAATATCCTTTTCCTAAAGCTGGTAAAGTAAAAGTGGCTTCTTTTTCTTCATTTATAAATAGAGAATAACCATCGGCAACAAACCACGGAGCATTTAATTCTATTCGACCTTTTGTTCCTGAAATGATCGCTTTCATATCAGATTCAGAAACTATTGAAGCATGCAAAACAGATTGAGCTGTTTCGTATTGCAAAATCATCGAAGTCTGCAAATCGATATCATTTTTATGCTTGATTGCTTTTGCAGTAATCTCTTTTGGTTTTCCTAATAATATATAAGACAGAAATAAAGGATAAACCCCAATATCAAACAAAGCTCCGCCACCCAATTCTTTATCAAAAAGTCTTTTGTTTTCTATTTCACTTCCGTGAAAGGCAAAATCAGCTTTTATATAATTGATATCTCCTATTATTCCATTGCCAATTTTCTGAAGAACATCTTGAAGTGAAGGGATAAATCTTGTCCAAAAAGCTTCCATAAAGAATACATTATTTTTTTTAGACGCTTCTATCATTCTTTGTGCATCTTGATAAGATAAAGACATTGGCTTTTCGCAAAGCACATGTTTACCGCTTTCTAATGCTTTTATAGATAATTCGGCATGCGAATTATGAGGAGTTGCGATGTAAACAACCTCAACTTCCGAATCTTCAAAAAGCAAATCATAAGAATTGTATATTCTTGAAGCATTAAATTTTCCTCCAAATTCCTCGGCTTTAGCTAAATCTCTTGAAGCAACTGCTGTCAGCTCAGCGTTTTCAACCAATAATAAGTCTGACGCAAATTGGCTTGCAATGTTTCCCAATCCTACTATTCCCCATTTAATTCTTCTATTTCCCATTCTTATATTATAATCATCAAAATTGTTAAAAAGATTAAAAAATATCCTTTACAACATGTATAGAGCATTTTTTAAACAACAAATATCTATTATCCTACAAAAAATAGCAATCAATTACCCCAAAAATTATCAAGAATGACAGTAAGTGAAAAAAAAATGTTGTCAAATTGTAAATTTTAAGTTTGTTTTAAGAATTTCACGCAAAATCATAGGGGTTAAATTTTAAATTTAACAAAAATTAAACACCAATCCCTATTTTTTTATGGGGTATTGAATCATTTTATACTTTTATAAAAAATTTAAAACTAAATAACTATGCGAAAAATTATTTTAAGTGTGATTCTTATCACGATTTTGGTCCTAACCTTTATTTCGAACTTTATCATTGCAGACAACCCAATTCCTGCAGAAGCTGTAAAGTTTGATACAGGAGATACTGCTTGGATGATCGTTGCAACTGCTTTTGTATTGTTAATGACACCTGGATTAGGATTCTTCTACGGAGGTATGGTAGGTAAGAAGAACGTAATTAGTACTATGCTTCAAAGTTTTATGGCAATGGTAATTGTTACAATTTTATGGGTTGTTGTTGCTTTTGGATTGGCTTTTGGTCCTACAATTGGAGGAATCATCGGAAATCCATCTTCTAATTTATTCTTTGAAGGTGTTGGAACTAGCACTGCTTGGAGCCTTGCCCCAACGATTCCTTTTATGTTATTCGCATTATTTCAAGCAAAATTCGCCATCATTACACCTGCTTTAATTACAGGTGCTTTTGCAGAACGTATTCGTTTCTGGGCTTATTTGTTATTCATGGTTTTATTCATAATCCTTATATATGCTCCATTATGCCACATGACTTGGCATCCTGATGGATATTTCTTTAAAATGGGAGTTCTTGATTTTGCTGGAGGAACTGTAGTTCACATGAGCGCTGGATGGGCGGCATTGGCTGGAGCTATCTTCTTAGGAAAAAGAAAAGTTCAAAAAGTTAATCCTGCTAGAATTACTTATGTATTATTAGGAACTGGTTTACTTTGGTTCGGATGGTTTGGTTTCAACGCTGGATCTGCATTAGGAGCAAATGGTCTTGCTACTCAAGCTTTAGGAACAACTACTGTTGCTGCGGCAGCTGCTGCAATGGCTTGGGTTTTCCTTGATAAAATCTTAGGACATAAATTATCTGCTCTTGGAGCTTGTATCGGAGCTGTTGTAGGTCTTGTTGCTATTACGCCTGCTGCTGGTTTTGTAAGTATTCCTCACGCCATCTTTATTGGTTTATTCTCTGCAATTGTAAGTAACATTGTAGTGAGCAAATTCCCTAAAGGAAAAATTGATGATGCTCTTGATGTATTTGCTTGTCACGGTGTTGGCGGTATGGTAGGTATGCTTTTAACAGGTGTTTTCGCTTCAAAAGCTATCAACCCTGCTGTTGGAGATAATCAAGGTTTAATCTTCGGAACTCCAACTTTATTCATCAACCAATTAACTGCTCTTGTTGTGGTTTCGATCTTTGCTTTTGTTGCTTCTTATGCATTGTTTTTCATTGTAAACAAAATTACTCCGCTAAGAGTTACAGAAGAAAAAGAAGAACTAGGATTAGACATCTCTCAACACGGAGAATTCTTATAAGAATAAATTCCCTTTCTCACATTACTTGATAAATAAAAAAGCACTCTAAATTTGACTTAGAGTGCTTTTTGCTTTTGAATTAATCCCTTTTATATTTTAGATTTTAGAATGCAGATTTTAGATTTTCTTATCTTGCTTCTGCAATCTTTCTTCTATTCTCTTATTTAAAATTCGAAATTCCTTCGTCCAGCCATTGCAAATATTCTTCTGTACTCACGTAACTGATTGTTGGCTTTGTGCTGTTTAAATTATTCCCTTCTAAATCTGTAATTACATACAAAGGCTGTGTGTTGGTTTTATATTTAGAAATCATAAAATCGGTCCATTTATCTCCAACAGTGATGATTTTATCTCCTGCTTCAGTTGTAAACTGTTCTTCTTTCGGCAATTCACGTTTATCATCAACATAAAGCGAAATCAAAACCACATCATTTTTAAGAATTGGTAAAACTGAAGGATCAGACCAAACGTTATTTTCCATTTTTCTACAGTTCACGCAAGCATAACCAGTAAAATCAAGCATAATTGGCTTATTGATTTCTTTTGCATAGGCTAGACCATCTTCATAATCATGGAAAACCATAATTCCGTGTGGCCCTAATTCCGCTCCTTCTGGCATGCCTTTTATAGATTCTGCAGAAACTGCTCCGTTTCCTGAACCTCCTACTCCAAACGGACTTTCGCTATATTGCGGAGGTGGTGGAAATGCACTGATTAATTTTAAAGGCGCTCCCCAAAGTCCAGGAATTAAATACATGGTAAATACAAATGTCAATAATCCTAAATACAATCTCCCTACAGAAATATGATTGGTCGGACTATCGTGAGGCAATGTAATTTTTCCGAATAAATATAAAGTCAAAGCTCCGAAAATGGCAATCCAAATAGCAATAAATACTTCTCTTTCTAAGAAATGCAATTGCAAAACTAAATCTGCATTTGACAAGAATTTGAAAGCCAAAGCCAATTCTAAAAATCCTAAAACTACTTTTACAGTATTTAACCATCCTCCAGATTTTGGTAAAGAGTTTAACCATCCTGGGAACATTGCAAATAACATAAACGGAAGCGCTAATGCCATAGAGAATCCTAACATTCCAATAATTGGAGCAATTCCTCCATTTGAAGCCGCTTCAACCAATAAGGTTCCAACAATTGGTCCTGTACAAGAGAATGACACAATTGCTAAAGCTAAAGCCATGAACAATATTCCGATTAAACCGCCTTTATCTGCTTGCTGATCTGCCTTATTTGCCCATGAATTTGGAAGCATAATTTCGAAAGCTCCCAAAAATGAGGTAGCAAAAATGACCAAAATCACAAAGAAAATCAGATTAAACCAAACATCGGTTGATAAAGCATTTAGAGCATCTGCACCAAATATTTTAGTTACAATAAGACCTAAAATTACATAAATTGCAATGATCGAAAATCCGTAAATAATTGCGTTTCTAATTCCTTTTGCACGGCTTTTACTTTGTTTGGTAAAGAAACTTACCGTCATAGGGATCATTGGGAAAACACAAGGAGTCAACAATGCCGCAAATCCTGATAAAAAGGCAATAAAAAAGATTGACCACAAACTTCTTGCAGGAGCTGGCGACGGGATTTCTTCTTTAGCCGCTTCTACTGTTTTCTCTACTTTTGGCTGTGCAGCTTCTTCCTTTTTAACGGTATCAACCGCTAAACCAACAACTTTTGTTTCGTCTAATTTTGCCTCTGCTACGACTGGAACCTCATCCATTTTAAAAGTTGAAGGAACTGCAATCGAGAATTTCTTGCTCGAATTGATGCAAACTTCTTTACAAACCTGAAAATCAAAATCTACATCTACCGTTTTTAAATTTGGGTTAATGATTTTTATTTCTTGTTCAATATGAGCTTTACCTTCAAAGAAAGTTTCATCTACGCCAAAAACGTCATTAAAAGCTGTTCTTGTTTTTCCTTCTTTTGCTTTTCCTATTAATTCGTAATTTCCTTTTTGGTTTTTAAATGAAATTTCCAAAGCAAGCGGACCGCCGTCTGGCGTAAACTGAGAATACATATGCCAGTCTTTTTCGATTGTTCCATCAAAAATTAGAATAACCTTATCTCCTTTTTTCTCCATTTTAGAAGTCCATTTTACCGGTTCTAATATTTGAGCGTTACTTGCTAATGCAAAAAAGAAAAAGAGTAAAAAAGCGGTTATTTTATTCCAGATACTTTTCGAAGTTATCGACTGATGGGCTTGTGTAAAGTTCATTATAGTAATTCTATTTTAAGTATTTTATTTGTGGCTTTCTCTATTTTAAAACGTTCGTCCTGTCTCATTCCAACTACCCAGACTATTTGATCGTTTGAGCATAAAATCCATGTTTTCTCCTTTTCGATCAAGGATAGTTTTTCGTCTTTAAAAAGCTTGCTTACTTTTTTTGACTTTCCGTGCATTCCAAACGGCTGAAAAACATCTCCTTCTTTCCATTTACGCAAAATCAAAGGATAGCGGATTTTATCAGAATCGACAAATATAACTTTATTTGAGCCGAATGTTGTGTGACCTACGTTACAAAGACTCATTTTTAAGGGAAAATTAACTTCTGTATCGTTTTCAGTAATTCCATATTCGTCTTTTTCTGATGTTTCAAAAAACGGACTTAAAATGAGTGTTTCTCTGTTTTTTAATAATCTAAATTCCTCTGAAAGAACTTGTTTACCAGATTGGCTTTCTATTAAATCATAAATATCATTCCAGGCAGAAAAACCAAATTCTTTCAGCCATTGGTACAAATACGATTTATAATTAGGCAGTTTTTTTAGTTGATTTAAATCAAAATGAATATCATCTCCAACTTCTGTTGCTACTTGCTGATAAACGATAATCGATGCATCTTCAACCATCTCTTTTGATTCTTGAAGAAAGGATTGCGTTTTCTGAAAAGCATCCAAGAAATTCGGGTTGATTTCCTTTAAAACCGGAACCAAATTATGGCGGATTTTATTTCTGAGATATTTCGTAGAAGCATTACTGCTGTCTTCTCTCCATTCTATCTTATTTTCCTCAGCATATTTCAAGATTTCTTCTCTTGAAAAAGGAAGCAACGGGCGAATAATTTTATCATTCTGTTCGGGAATTCCAGTTAAACCTTCTAGTCCCGTTCCTCGAGTTAGATTGATAATGAAAGTTTCCAGATTATCATCGGCGTGATGCGCTGTTAGAATATAATCGAAGTTTTTTTCTTCTAATAATTCATAGAACCAGCTGTAGCGAAGTTCCCTTGCCGCAACTTGCGTAGAAAGCTTATAATCTCTAGCGAAAGCTTCTGTATCAAAATGAGTCGTAAAAATTGGAATATTATTTTGATTGCAGTAATTCTGAATAAATTCCTGATCTCCAAAACTTTCTAGTCCGCGAAGTTGGAAATTGCAATGCAGAATCGCAATTTCATAAGGCAATTGATTCATTAAATGCAACAAAACCATACTGTCTAATCCGCCGCTTACAGCCACAAAAAGTTTTTTTTCGGCTAAAAAGGGAAATCTTGAAACGATATGATTTTGAAATTTTAAAAACATCTGATAAAAGTAAAAAATTAAATTCGATCTATTTTTAAATGAAATGTTAAGCGACTTTTTTTTCGCCACGAATTACACAAATTTACACGAATTCTTCTTTGCTAAATCTTATAAAAAATAGCCACAGATTAAAAGAATTAAAATGATTAAAAAATCTGTGTAAATCTTTTTAATCTGTGGCAACTAAAAAATAATTCGTGAAAATTCGTGCAATTCGTGGCAACATTTTTTACTGCAAAACTTCGTGCATTGCTTTTGCCTTCAACAAACATTCTTCATATTCTTTTTCTGGAATTGAAAGTGATGTTATAGCACTTCCAACCGAAAAAGAAACATATTTATTTTCCTGATTATATAAAATGCTTCTGATTACGACATTAAAATCAAAATCGCCTTCAGGCGTAAAATATCCAACCGCACCGCTATATAATCCTCTTTTGGTTTCTTCTATTTTTTCAACAATTTCCATTACTGAAATCTTTGGCGCGCCAGTCATACTTCCCATCGGGAAAGTCGTTTTCAAAACATCTACTGCCGAATATTGCGGATCTAATTTTGAAGTAATCGTAGAAATCATCTGATGCACTTGCAGAAAAGAATAAATTCCACAAAGCTCTTCAACCTCGACCGAACCTTTCTGCGCTGTATGCGATAAATCATTACGAACCAAATCGGTTATCATGATATTTTCAGCTCGTTCTTTGGCGTCAGAGGCTAAAATATTTTTTGACTTTTCGTCTTCAGCTAAATCAGCAAAACGTTTTGAAGTTCCCTTAATTGGCTGCGAAATAATCTTATCTCCTACTTTTTTCAAATAGCGTTCAGGAGAAGCGGAAAGCAGATATTGTTTGTAATTTTTAAAGAAAACCGAAAAAGGCGCTTGCGAAATTTCATTTAGTTTCAAAAACTTTTCTAACGGATTTATAATTGCATTTTCAGCATAAAATTCCATACAGAAATTGGCTTCGTACATATCTCCAATATGAATATGATGAAGCATTTGATTCACTTTTTCAACATACAATTCTTTCGAAATGCGTTGCTGCACTTCGACTCCGCTCAGTGTGACAAATGTTTCAGTTTGAACTTTTACGATTTCTTCATAGTCTTCTTGAAGTTCATCATCGCAAAGCATTAAATACTGAATTTCGAGTTCATTTCCTTTTAGTGTAAAAACCTTTTTAGGCTGAAAGAAAAACAAATCGGGAAAATGTAAACCATCAAAATTATTAGACTGAAGATTTTCAATATCATTCTTTAAATCATAAGAAAGATATCCAAAAAGCCAGTCTTTTGTGTTTTGCTGATATTGTTTTAGATCTTCAAAAGCATTGTAATAGTCTGTTTTTAAAGAGGTAAAAGCATCAACTGCCAATATGCAGTCAAAACTTGAATACTGCTGCGGATAAGAATTACTGTCTAGAAAAACGACTTCGCGAAATTGCTGCGCCCAACTTAAAAGCTGTTCCTTAAACAGTTTAGGATTGGCAATATTTTTACGGATGGAAACTCTCAAAAATGGTAATTTTAAAGGTCAAAATTACGACAAAATTATTTCATTAGAAGAAAACAAAAAAATATTCAAAATGATTTGGATTACATTGCAAAACTGTTAAAAAGACATTCATTTTATAAGAAAAAATTCGTTATATTTGATATACAATTAGATTAATCCAAAAACAGTATTGATTTGATTATAGAATCCTTAAAAAAGAACCTTAAAAAAAATATTTTATGATTCTCTTTTAGGCTTTTAGATTGCATTTCTTCCAATAACTTAATTAATTTTTTAACCTTAAAAAAATCCTAAGTATTATGAAAATTGCCACAATTATTGTCCGCGTTTTAATTGGCCTTTTGCTACTGTTCGCCTCTATCAGTTATTTTTTTCATCTAATGCCTGAGCCTGAAACTACAGGGAATTTTAAAGCATTTAATGTAGGTTTAATGGCCTCGACGTATTTAATGCCACTGGCAAAATCTATCGAGTTATTGTGTGGTATTGCATTTGTATCTGGGCGTTATGTAACTTTAGCAAACATCTTGATCTTACCGATTACGGTAAATATTTTGTTTATCAATTATTTCCTTACTCCAGATGGTCTGCCAATTGCAGCTCTTCTTTTTCTAGGAAACCTATTCTTGATTTACAGATACTGGGATAATTACAAAAGTGTTTTTACTGCATAAGTATTTTTCAATTCGAAATAAAAAAGTCCGTCAATGTTACATCTGACGGACTTTTATTTTTAATTCACCTTGTCATGTTTTACCCAAACCAAATCGGTTACTTTATATCCGATTTCCTGAGCTTTGATAAGAAAATCTGCTTTTACACTTTCCGGAATTGTTTTTTCTCTAGAAAGTATCCACATATATTTTAAGCTTTCTCCAGCCACAAGTGCATATTTGTAATCAGAATCGATTGCTACGACATTGTAACCAGAATAAAAAGGACCAAAAAATGAGACTTTCAGCATACCAATGTTGTCTTTTTTGACAAATCTAGCTTTCCCGACACTTTGTTCCCATTTGTCTTTTTTGACATTATAGCCCTTATTATCGACTTTTATTGTTTTGTCTTCATTTAAAGAATACTCGGCAGTTACGTTATTCAGGTCTCTTTCCCATTTGTAATCTAATCTGGCAATTTCATACCATTTTCCGAGATATTTTTTGCTGTCAAAGTTTGCAACAGCTTGTGCATTTTTGGGAATTCCGCCTCCGCATGAGTACAGCGCGATTCCAATTCCTGCTCCGATCAAAACCGGAACTACATATTTAGTTTTCATAATCCTATCTTTTTAATTATCATAAAGATAGCACCTGAAATCTACATCTAATTTACAAAATTATTTCTCAGGTTTACATTTTTTTGGGGGAAATATTTTGCCCTAATTTTCAATAAAATATTTTAGTCCCTACGGGACAAATAAATGATGGTTAATTAATTTTCTACCGATATTTAATCTCTCCGAGATATATCAACACCTTTTAAGACAGCCATCACACGTACCAAATCTTTAAAAACATAAACGCAACTCACTTAGGAGTTAGTATCAGTAATCATAACCTAAATTAATCTCTACAAGACACACCCAGAATCTTTAAAAACATAAACACAACTCCGTTAGGAGTTTAATATCGGTAAAACAAAAACAACCCAATAAAGATGTCTCGTAGGGACTATACAAACCACTTATTAAAAAAAATGAAGCAATAAAAAAACCGTCAATTCTGATTTAGAATTGACGGTTTAAATATGATTTAACGCAAAAATTATACGTGTAAAGCTCTATTTTCAGTAGCTGCTAATGCTGCTTCTTTTACTGCTTCCGCGAAAGTTGGATGCGCATGGCTCATTCTTGAAATATCTTCAGCAGAAGCTTTAAATTCCATAGCTGTAACTGCTTCAGCAATTAAGTCAGCTGTACGAGCACCAATCATGTGAACTCCTAAAACCTCATCTGTTTTTTCATCAGCAAGGATTTTCACGAATCCGTCTAAGTCAGCACTTGCTCTTGCACGTCCTAAAGCTTTAAATGGGAAACTTCCAGATTTGTATTTTACTCCAGCAGCTTTCAATTGCTCTTCAGTTTGACCAACTGCAGCAACTTCTGGCCAAGTGTAAACTACACCAGGAATTAAGTTGTAATCGATATGTGGTTTTTGACCTGCTAAGATTTCAGCAACCATTACTCCTTCTTCCTCTGCTTTGTGCGCTAACATTGCTCCACGAACAACATCACCAATTGCATAGATATTTGGAGTACTAGTTTGTAAATGATCGTTTACTTCAACTTGTCCTCTATCTGAAATTTTAACTCCAGCTTTGTCAGCGTTTAATCCATCTGTGTAAGGACGACGACCAACAGAAACTAATGAATAATCTCCTTCAAGAGTAATCGTTTCTCCTTTTGCGTTTTCAGCCTGAACTACAACAGCATCACCGTTTCTTTCAACCGATTTCACTTTGTGAGAAACGTAAAATTTCATTCCTTGTTTTTTCAATACTTTAGTCAATTCTTTAGAAAGCGCTCCGTCCATTCCAGGAATGATTCTGTCCATGAATTCAACTACAGAAACCTGAGCTCCTAAACGAAGATAAACTTGTCCAAGCTCGATTCCGATAACTCCACCTCCGATAATAACTAGGTGTTTTGGAACTTCTTTTAAAGCCAAAGCTTCAGTAGAAGTGATGATTCTTTCTTTATCAATTTTGATAAATGGCAAAGAAGATGGTTTTGATCCTGTAGCAATTACAGTATATTTTGCTTCGATAGTTTCAGAAGTTCCGTCAGCTTTTGCAACAGCAATGTGAGTTGCGTCTACGAATGAACCTAAACCATTGAAAACAGTAATTTTATTTTTATCCATTAGGTAGTTGATTCCACCTACAGTTTGATCTACAACAGCTTGTTTGCGTGCGATCATTTTCTCTAAATTGATTTTTACATCGCCAGAAACTTCGATTCCGTGATCTGCAAAATGAGCGATTTCTGAATAATGATGAGAAGAAGATAATAATGCTTTTGAAGGAATACAACCTACGTTAAGGCAAGTTCCGCCTAATGAATTATATTTTTCTACAATTGCAGTTTTGAAACCTAATTGTGCGCAACGAATTGCTGATACATATCCTCCAGGACCTGAACCTATAATGACTACGTCAAATGAACTCATAGTATTTTGTTTTTATTTTAGCGGTTACAAAATTAAGCAATAAAGTTCTGTTTGAGGTTTAATTTTCAATGTTTTTTGTGTGAAATATTAGCCTGTTTTAATCTTGAAGAAGTTAAGATCGTATAAGGATCGCTAAGTTTTGTTTTTAGTCTCGCAAAGACCCAGAGTCGCAAAGTTTTTTTTTACAAATAATATTGAATGAATAGCGTCCAGCTTTAGCTGGAATGTCACAACAACAAGGCTTTAGCCAAACTGACAAAGATTTGGCTAAAGCCCATTTGCAACTAAGACCTAATACCTCCAGCTAAAGCTGGAGGCAATTCAATTAAAACTTTGCGCCTTCTCGTCTTTGCGAGATTAAAAAACTTAGAACCTCAGTAGCTTACTTAAGGTTTTCTATCAGGATTTCTCGAAGTATGAAATACGGAATAGAATAAATAATTATTTCAGAGCCAATAATCTCATAAATGATAACAAAAGGAAATTTAACCAAAGTCATTTCTCTATAACCTGGCTGTTTTTTAATTTCAAATAACTCTGGATTTGTTTTTAAAACCTTGAGATAAGATTTTAAATAAGTTAGAAATTGCTTCCCCAAACCTTTACTTCTACTTTCGTAGAATTCAATAGATTCATCAATTTCTTTTTCTGCTAATGGTAAAATTTTGATTTTAAAAACCATATTTAGCATTCAAACGTTTCTCGACCTCTTCCCAACTATTTACCTCTATTTCTCCAGATAAATATTTTTCTCTTTCTTCAGCGACTTTATTGTAATGCGAATCTGGAACGATTGACTCTTTTTCGTCCTGCTTAATGGCATCAAAAACACTTTCTAAAATTTCTAATTTAGAATCATCGTTGATGAATTTGCCAAAATCTTTTATAAGCTTACGTCTTAATTCTTTCGTTTCCATTTTGTTTGTATTTAAACTCAAATTTAAGTTTTTTTTTACAAATAATATTGAATGAATAGCGTCCAGCTTTAGCTGGATGGTGTAAGAATGTCACAACAACAAGGCTTTAGCCAAACTGACAAAGATTTGGCTAAAGCCCATTTGCGACTAAAACCTGATACCTCCAGCTAAAGCTGGAGGCAATTCAATTAAAACTTTGCGACTCTGCGTCTTTGCGAGATTAAAAAACTTAGAACCTCAGCATCTCAGAACCTTAGCATCTTAAAAAGAAATCACCGTAGAGTTCTTCACTTCACTAATCATAAACATACTTTGCGTACTTCCGATATGTTGCAGTGAAGTCAGTTTTGTGACTAAAAACTCTCTATACGCTTCCATATCTTTTACCAGAACTTTTAGAATATAATCGTAATCACCGCTTACATGATGGCATTCTAGAACTTCATTGAGTTTGATGACTTCACTTTCAAATTTGGTTAAGAATTCTTTAGTATGTTGAATGAGTTTTAAATGGCAAAAAACCACAAATCCTTTTTCGATTTTGGATTTATCGACTAAGGCTACATAGTTTTTTATTATGCCTTCGCGCTCTAGTTTTTTAATTCGTTCATAAACTGCCGTAACCGAAAGATCAAGTTTTAAGGATAATTCTTTGGTTGTTTTTTTACTATCGGTTTGAAGTAAAACCAGAAGTTTTTTATCTATAGCGTCTAAAGTCATTTTTAGTTGATGGTTTTTGGTTGATGGTTATTAAAAAGAAAGAAAATCTAGTGAATTGCACTTTCAGAATCAAATTTAGATTAAAAATCATTATAAATACATTTATATAGTTTTAAAATCTAAATATTCAATTCGTGGTTGATTAATTTTCTTATTAGGTATTATTTTGACAAGAATTTCTTTTTGAAAATGAGTGCCCTAGCCCTGATAGAAGTGGAAATCCTTTTGTGCCGGGGTTCGGCACAAAAGATTGAAACGGATAGCAGGAAACAGCTCCTAATAATTTTGTTTCAGGTTTCAAGTTTCAGGCTGTTGGAACTTGAAACCTGAAACTTGAAACAAAAAAACTAACTATAATGAAAAACTTCAACCCAGCAGATAAAATTCAGGATTTGCAATATTTTGGGGAATTTGGCGGTGTAAATCCGTCGATTTCCGATTCTTCTACTTATACTTTTCTTTCGGCGAAAACCATGTTTGATACTTTTGAAGGCAACGTGGAAGGCTGTTATTTATATTCGCGTCATTCATCTCCAAGCAATTTATATTTAGATCAAGCTTTGGCGGCGATGGAAGGAACGGAAACAGCAAACGTTTCGGCTTCGGGAATGGGAGCGATTACGCCTACTCTTTTGCAATTGTGCGGTGCGGGCGATCATATCGTTTCGAGCCGAACTATTTATGGTGGAACTTACGCTTTCTTGAAAAACTTTACACCGAGATTCGGAATTGAAACAAGCTTTGTTGATATCACAAAATTGAATGCTGTTGAAGCTGCGATTACTCCTAAAACTAAAGTATTGTATTGCGAAACTGTTAGCAATCCACTTTTGGAAGTTGCCAATATTGCTGGCTTGGCAGAAATTGCTAAAAAGCATAATTTGAAATTAGTAGTTGATAATACATTTTCACCTTTATCTGTTTCTCCAGCAAAATTAGGCGCTGATATTGTGATTCATAGTTTGACAAAATACATTAACGGAAGTAGCGATACGGTTGGCGGTGTAACTTGTGCTTCTAAAGAATTTATCAATTCTCTGAAAAATGTAAATTCTGGAGCAAGCATGCTTTTAGGTCCAACAATGGATAGTTTGCGTTCGGCAAGTGTGATGAAAAACCTACGTACACTTCATATCAGAATTAAACAGCACAGCCATAATGCACATTATTTGGCGGATCAGTTTGAAAAAGACGGTTTAAAAACGGTTTATCCGGGATTGAAGAGCCATCCGAGCCATGAATTATATAAAACGATGATTAATCCAGAGTATGGTTTTGGCGGAATGCTGACAATTGACGTAGGCTCTTTGGAAAAAGCCAATGAGCTAATGGAATTAATGCAAGAACGAAACTTAGGATATCTAGCAGTAAGCTTAGGTTTTTATAAAACATTATTCAGCGCGCCTGGAACTTCGACTTCTAGTGAAATTCCGTTAGAAGAGCAAAAAGAAATGGGATTAACAGATGGATTGATTCGTTTCTCTATTGGATTGGACAATGATATCCAACGTACTTATGAAATGATGAAGGCTTGTATGAAAGAGCTTGGAATCTTAAAAAAAGAAACATCACTCTATTAATAAATTTGCACATTTTTTTTAGATTGTTTTGGATCCGCTGGAGATTTTCTCTAAGCGGATTTTTTTATTTACTAAAAACACTCATTTACAATCATTTAAAATTTAGAAATATCAATTTCATATTAAAAAATAACAATTTTTACGATTAATGTTTTTTAACTCATTATTTCAGATAAAGTTTTAAACACTAAAACGTTGTAGTAATTGAATTTCAAATCATTAGATATTTTAAGTGTTAATAAAATATACTTTTATCAGAAATTTAACCATTTAACCAACTAAACTGAAATTATGAAAAAAAACCTACTCTTGTTTTATGCCTTGTGCATTCCCTTTGCTTTTATGCAAGCACAAGTGCATACTTCTTACTTATGGCATCTGCATCAACCGACTTATTGGGGTGATCTAAGTAAGAAAAATCCAAATCGATATCAAATCGTAAAAGAATCTCAAGATTTGAAAGTCTCGGGTGCCAATAACGACAAAAACGGATTGGCTCACCCAACAAACAATCTTGAAGAAATTTTTGGAGCAGGCGATCGGGTTGCCGCTTATCAATTTGCTCCAAAAAATGCTATTAATTCTATTCGTGATTTAAGCAAAGCTGGAGCACAAATAACCTATGGTGGCTCTTTGATGGAAAACGTTAATGAATTGGCACAAGCAAATCAATGGGGCTATTCGAATTCTTGGACACAGAATATCAAAGACGCAAAAGCTTGGAAAACTTCTGGCGGATTTTCTCGAATGGAGGTAGTTTCTTTTACAATGCATCATGCGCTTTCTCCTTTGTTAAGCGATGAGGCTTTGAAGAAAGAAATAAAAGCGCATCAATATTATAGCGCTCAATTATTTGGAACTCATGATTCTAAAGGATATTGGCCTGCTGAATGTGCTTTTTCTGAAAGAATTATAAAAACTTTAGCTGAATGTGGTATTGAATGGTCTGTAATTGCCAACAGCCATTTATCAAGAACTTTGGCCGACTACCCTATAAAATATGGCTCTGGCGGAAGCATGTGTGATCTTCCAAACAAAGCAGATCAAGTAGAAACTCTTGGAGGAACTTGGTTCTCTGCTCAAAAAGATGCCCGTGGCGGACAGTTTGCCGTACCTTATTCTTATCTTCCTTATAAAGCCAAATACGTTGATCCTGAAACTGCTCAAGAATATAAAATCACTGTAGTTCCAATGGCTGATTACGAAAGTTACGAAGATGGATATGCTGCAATAGGCACTTCATTAATTGCTCCAATTGTGGCAAAAGCATCGACTTCGCCAAGACCACCATTGGTATTATTTGCTCATGATGGCGATAATGCTTGGGGCGGCGGATCGTCTTATTACAACGAATCGGTGACGGGATTTTCTCATGCATCATCTGCTAATGGAAACATTGCAACTACAATTCCACAATATTTATATGATAATCCTGTTCCAGAATCGGCGGTTGTACACGTTGAAGATGGCGCATGGGTAAACGCAGATGGAGATTTTGGACATCCGCAGTTCACCAATTGGCTTTGGCCTTTCTTTGATCCGGTTACCAAAAAATTCAATCCAAATGGCTGGACTGAAGATATGATGAATCAAGCGATAACAACTGCAGGAGAAAATCATGCAATTATGGCTGAGCAATTGGAAGGCAATAACCTAAGAATGAGCGAAATTGTAAACCCAACTTCTGCAGTAAGCCCTGCTGAAAAAGCATGGCACTTTTTAATGGCTGGCTATGACAGTGGAAATGCTTATTATGGGCTAGCTGAAGATTTAGAAATAAAAACCACTCTTGCTGTTAATAGATGCGTGCAATTTGCAAAACCTACTTTAGATGCGCATCCAGGAGTTGATGCAACAAAACCATCTGTTTTTATTCCGCAGCGCTGGCCTTATAATCCTGGTGAAAAAGGATATGGAGCGCCTTATGCGTATAAAGATTTCTTAAACTCTGCCGATTTTACCGTATATACTTTTGCTTATGATGTGAGCGGAATTGAAAGGGCAGAATTAAAATATAGAATTGATGTTGACGGAAAAAACAATCTGAATTCCAATCAAAATGAAACTTATGCTGGCGGAAGCGAAGTAGGTAGCTGGATAACGTTGCCTATGGCTGAAAGAGTTTTCCCGAAAGGAAATGTTACCAATAATCCGCAAGCCGATTTATACATGCTTCCAGATGTAATTGCAAATCAATACTCCGCTGAAATTGCTGGAATATCAGAAAAATTATTAGACTATTATGTCGAAGTGACCGATAAAAAAGGAAATACCACTAAATCTAAAATTCAACACGTTTGGGTGGGGAAAAACCTTGATGTTGCTCCTAAAATTGCTTTTACACCAGATGCTGGAAATTCGACCACAGCCATAGATGTAACTATTACAGCAACAGACAGCACAGATCCAAAACCAAAATTATATTACACTATTGACGGTTCTACTCCAACGACAGCTTCGACAGTTGTGGAGTCGACAAAAACAATCAACATTACGCAAACTACAACAATTAAAGCTTTTGCAGTAGATAAAGACGGCAATCAATCTGATATTGTCACCAAAACGTATACGATTGGAGCACTTCCAGAATTTACTGTTTATTTTAAAAAACCATCTAACTGGAACTCTGCCGTAAAAATTTATTATTGGTCACCAACGGGAACAGCTCCTGCGGTAACTTATCCTGGAGTTGCAATGACTCAAGATTGCGGAGATTGGTATAAATATACGTTCCCGTCGACAGTAAGCGCTTCAAATTTATTGTTTAATGATGGTTCTCTAAAAACAGGCGATTTAAGTTCGACTAGTGGAATCAAATTTTATGATAACGGTTGGTTAAGTGCTGAACCAGCAAACAGATGTCCTTCTGTTGCGCCAGATTTCACATTCTCGCAAGCGGGTGGAAATTTCACTACAGGGACCACTTTAAATCTAACGCTAACAGCAAACGAAAGCACTTCTGTAATTTATTATACTCTTGATGGAACAAATCCTACTACAGCTTCTGCTTCTGCAGTGGGTTCAAAAGCAATTACAATAACTAGCACAACGACACTCAAAGCTTTTGTTAAGAATGCTGCGGGAGTTAGTTCTGCCATAAAAACAGAAACCTATACTTTTAGTACTCCTGCTGCTTTTACGGTTTATTTTAAGAAACCATTCAATTGGGGTTCTTCAGTTAAAATTTACTATTGGTCGCCAACAGGAACTGCTCCTGTAGTAACTTATCCAGGAGTTGCAATGACGCAAGATTGTGGAGATTGGTATAAATATACTTTTCCGTCAACAGTAAGTGCTTCAAATTTATTGTTTAATGATGGAAACCTAAAAACAGGAGATTTAAGCACTACAGCAGGAATTAAATATTACGATTCTGGCTGGCTAAGTGCAGAACCTGCAAACAGATGTCCTGTTATTGCTCCAGATTTTACCAATTCTAAACCAGGAGGAACATTTGCAACCGGAACGACTGTCAATGTTGTTTTAACCGCAAACGAAACGTCTTCTACTCTATATTATACTTTAGACGGTACAACTCCTACTACAAGCTCTGCATCGGCAATTGGCAGTAAATCTTTTGCTTTTACTGCTAATACAACTTTAAAAGCTTTTGTTGTCAATACATCTGGAGTTTCATCAGCTGTAAAAACAGAAACTTACACTTTTACTGCAGTTCCAACACTTACAGTATATTTTAAACCTCCAACAACTTGGACTACTGCTCCAAAAGTATATTATTGGAATGCTGTCCCATCAGGAAGTGTGGCTAATGCTACTTGGCCAGGTGTAACAATGACAGCTGATACAAACGGTTTTTATAAATACACCATCACTGGACCAACATCAATCAATCTTATTTTCAACAATGGTTCTAGCGGTTCTGCAAATCAAACTGCCGATTTATTAAGTAAAACTGATGGTTACTCGTACACATGGGGAGCAAGTACGGCAAAAACGGCAATTAATGTAGCTACTAAAGAAGAAGCGCAGGAAACCTATGCTGTTCGTTTATACCCTAATCCGGTAGATCAGACACTTCTTGTAAATTCAACTGTTGCAATAAGCAATTACACTATTATTTCTGCACAAGGAAGTATTGTTCAGGAAGGAAAATCGAATACAAGCAGTATTGATGTAAGCCGTTTAAGCTCTGGATTGTATTTTATTACCATCCGTTTAGAAAATGGCGCAGAAACAATGCAAAAGATTGTAAAAAAATAAATCTATTAAATTATTATTTCAATAAAAAAGCCGTTCTGAATAATTCCAGAACGGCTTTTGCAATTTATCTCGGCTCAAAATGTCTAAACGACTGCCAGTATTTATCTTTATAAAGTTCGTAGCTTATTTCAAAAACACCATTGTATTTTTTAATTAACTCGTCAGCAATTTTGGCAGGTTTTCTAAAGTCCTTGCAAGCAAAAAAGATTTCTCTTTTATTGTTTGCCGTTTCTCTTCCGATATTTAAATAACCTTCAGAATCTGGTAAACTATAGATGATTTCTTCTTCGATTTCCTCTAAAAGCTTGTATGTCTTTTCATCTGGCAATCCGCCATTATCGCAATCATCAAAAGGAATTCCTAGTATAAAAACCCAAGGATGAGACGCTTTTTTATCCCACTCAATAATTGTGGTATTGATCAAAGCCAAAACTATTGAACCATCTTGCTTTTTACCTTCAAAATTGGCATAACTGTCATTCTCTGTATGATGTCGTGTCCCTTCGTATTTCTCAACAAATTCTTTCTCTCTCCAAATTAAATAATCTTTTAATTTTTCTATCGGAATTAATTCTTCAGAAACATTTTCTGGACCTGTAACAACCAAATTATCAATTAAAGTTACAGAATGCAGTTCTCCCAAATAATTATCTAGAAAAATATACACTCCGTTAGCTATATTAGACTTTTTCTCTTCAACAAAGTGATCATAAACAATTACCAGATCTATTTCGTCTGGATACCCCTCATGAATGCGAGGATAAAATTTCAGGTTTTCTTTACTGAACTCAAAATCCTGATACGTAATACCTATATTGTTGATATCTGAAGCTGGCTTTAGAGCTGTAAATTTCCAACCGTCAATTTTAGGAGCATTGGCAACTAATTCTTCAATTGCGTAAATGTTTCTAATTGCCCCGTCTGGCGTTAAAACTAATTCGGCTGTCTGATCGTCATACATTCCTGTAAGGAAATAAATTCCTTCATGAATCTCATCCAGTTTTGGAGCTAGTTTATCAAAAAAACCTTGGTGTATATTTTCTCCGCTTTGAACGGTTTTAAAAAACGCTTTTTCATTTCCTGAAAACCAATTCCAGAAATCATTATAAGATTGTATTGGCGCTTCTTTTTTGCCCAATATTTTATCTAGAAAACTCATGTATTACTAATTAAATTTAAAATTTGACTAGAAACAAACTTAAGGAAAAGCGCTTTTAAAACATAGGAATATTTCTATAAAATATCAAAAATGCAAAAAGCCGTTCTGACGTACTCAGAACGGCTTTTTAACTTATATTTTATTAACGTTTTGGCGCTACATGATGTTTAGGATTAAAGATATGCGCGTTTTCTAAGTATAAAACTATATTTAAATTCAGCCGAATACCCAAATCTCATGTAAAGGTGGTTGGTAACACATTTATCTATCTCGCAATTTGGGATTCACGATTTCTTGACATTGGTTAAAACTTGCTTTATATTTTAATATGTTTATTATTTCAGCATTATCAATATTGATTTTATTATTCAGCATGACAATTCTAGAAAGAAGTTTCGTTGCTTCTCCGTTATTTTCTTTTGGAATATTTTTATTTACCCAATTTTGTATTTTCTGGTCATTTACATTTTCTTCGCCAAATACAAACTCACGCAATTGATTATTTTTGTTGGCTATTGAAGAGAGTTTTTCAATTTTATTTTTCATTTCAATAAAATCCTCACTAGCAACGTACTTATCATAAAGAATTATTGCCCTTTTAAATTCAACTTGTGTTAAAGTTCTTCCATCAGCAGAATCATCCTCTACATCAGCCATTATTTGAGCATGAAGAAAATTTGTAAAAAAAAGGATAAAATAAAAGATATTTTTCATTTTCATGTTTTTAGATAAATGTTTATTTGCTTTATCACTAACTCTTAACTTATAACTTCTCCAAATTAAGTTTACTATTTTTTCGGCTGTAGCCAAAATAAATCAGTAATCCGATTAGTAACCAAACTGTAAAATAAATCCAGTTCCAAACACTTAATTCGGCCATCATATACAGACAGCAAATTAATCCTAAAAGCGGAATTAAAGACAGATTTTTTCTAAAAGCCCAAACAGCTAATCCAACTAAAACAAACAAGAATATCCACATCGGAATTTTGTGTTTGAATAAGCTAAATCCTGATTCATATTTTGCAGAATCAGCAATTGGAAGGCCTTTTACCACCTCAACATATTTGGCTTCATCATCTTGATATTGTCCTAATAAATGTTCTAAATCTGATGTTTCAGCAGTTTTATTGTTTACTTCTATACTTTCTAGGTATTTAAAAACCTGCTCTGATTCTGATTTATCTAAAGAAGTAACAATTGAAGTTGCATCGTAAATCTGTGGATCATTATTAATAAACGCCATTGTCGCTTTATTGTTGAAAGCAAAAGCATAATACAAGCCCGCAATCATTAAAACTGGCAGAATATATTTTGAATTGATATAAGGTGTTTTGAATTTCCCTCTCGGAATTTCTGGTTTGTTTTGCAATACTAAAACTCCTGCGCAAACTAAAACAAAAGCGAATAAAGTTCCGATACTGCATAAATCGGTCACCATTGTAAGATTTAAGAATAGTGCTGGAATTGCTACAACAAATCCTGTTACAATTGTAGCGAAAGAAGGTGTTTTGAATTTTGGGTGAACAGTAGAGAATTTCTTTGGAAGTAATCCGTCACGGCTCATACTCATCCAGATACGAGGCTGTCCCATTTGAAAAACCAATAAAACACTTGCCATCGCCACTACTGCACTAACAGCAATGATTCCCGACATCCATTTCAAGTCTAATTTATCGAATACAAATGCAAGAGGATCACCCACATTTAATTCATGATACTGTACCATTCCTGTTAAAACTAACGCAATAGCAATGTATAAAAGTGTACAAATAATAATGGCCCACATCATGCCACGCGGTAAATCTCTCTGAGGATTTTTACATTCTTCAGCAGTTGTTGAAATAGCATCAAAACCAATATAAGCAAAGAATACAGCCGAAACTCCTTTTAAAACACCACTAACACCGTTTGGTGCAAACGGATCCCAGTTTGCTGTATCTACATAAAAAACCCCAACTGCAATTACTAAAAGAACCACACAAAGTTTTACCACAACCATTAAGTTGCTCGCATTACGAGATTCTTTCATTCCTCTATAAACCAATGCTGTAATCAAAATAATAATGAATAAAGCTGGTATATCGGTCACAAAATGGAAAGATCCTATTGTTGGCGCTGTTGTCCAAGCGGTATGTGCTTGTTGTAAAGCAACACTTAAATTTTCAAATGATTTTCCGCCTCTCATTAAAGCTTCTGCATCTTTAAATCCGTTTGAAGCAGTTAAGTAATCCATCTGGATCCATTGCGGCAAATGAATTCCGCCACTCTGGAGAAGTCCCGTAAAATAGTCACTCCACGATATGGCAACGGTTATATTTCCAACGGCATATTCCATGATTAAAGCCCAACCGATAATCCAGGCAATTAATTCTCCAAAAGCTACATAAGAGTACGTGTATGCACTTCCTGAAACTGGAACCATAGAAGCAAATTCTGCGTAAGCAAAAGCAGCAAAACTACACGCCAAAGCAGTAAATAAGAATAAGAAAATTACAGCTGGACCACCATCTGCACTGGCTTTTCCGATGGTGCTAAAAATTCCCGCTCCAACAATCGCCGCTATTCCAAAAGCCGTTAAATCCCTAGTTGTCAAATGTTTCCCTAAGGCATTATGACCGTCTGTTTCGTTCTGTGCAACCTGCTTCAGAATATCCTGTACTGTTTTCTTTCGGAATAAACTTGAAAATGCCATATAATGTTTTACTGTTATAAATTAATTTAATTCAATTCTTTTTGTTTTATTTTGCAAATAATGCAAAAATTATCCTGATTTCAAATATATAAAACGATTTTGTTTTCGATGAAGTTTTTTTTGCCACGAATTACGCTAATTTCTCGAATTATTTTTTTCTGCCACAGATTAAAATGATTAACACAGATTTTTTTAAAATATTTATTTCACGCAGATTTAAAAAGATTTAAGCTGATGTTCGCAGATTATTTTTTAACAAAAATCTAAATTAAATCTGCTCAATCTGCCAAATCTGCGTGAAACAAAATCATTCTAATCTTAATAATCTGTGGCTAAACGTAAAATAAAAAATCCGTATTAATCCGCGTTTTCACGAAGTGAATCCGTTTCATCAGCGTACCATTTCTCAACGCAAACAGTTTCTCAAAATACTAACTGGATGTTGTGCCTCACGTTTTGTTCCATCATAAATTTGATGACGACAGCTTGTTCCTGCAGCAGCTATTTTTACATTTTCAGCAGTGTTGCGTACTTTTGGAAAAAGCGTGTCCTCTCCCATTTGCATACTTACTTGATAATGTTCTTTCTCATAACCAAAAGAACCTGCCATACCACAGCAACCCGAATTATAAATCGTAACGGTATTATTTTTAGGAAGATTCAGCATGGCAAAAGTCGCTTCAACCGAACTCAAAGATTTCTGGTGACAATGTCCGTGAATTTTAATTTCTTTGGTTTCTTCTGAGAATGAATCTGAAGTTATTTTTCCGTCTATGATTTCTTTTTTGAAGAATTCTTCAATCGTAAAAACATTTTGAGATAACTTTTCAGCCGCTTCTTTATTATCGGCTAAACGAAGATATTCATCTCTAAAAGTTAAAATCGCCGAAGGTTCAATTCCTATTAAAGGTGAGTTTCCTAAAACCAAATCTTTAAAAACACTTACATTATGATCGGCAATTTTCTTCGCCTCCTCCAAAAATCCTTTTGAAAGATAGGTTCTTCCGCTTTCTTCATGATCCACAACCAAAACCTGATAGCCTAATTTCGTCAATAATTCGAAAGCATCGATTCCGATATTTACATCATAATAATTCGTGAATTCATCTACAAACAAATACAATCTTCCATTAGGAAAATCAGTTGCTGTAGGTTTATTGTTTTGATACCATTTTCTAAAAGTCTTTTTCGCCAAAAGCGGAACTTGTCTTTCTGGCGCAATTCCCATTGTTTTTTTTACCAATGACTGATTCGAAATAAAATTCGTAATCGACGGGAATTTGCTTCCCATTTTGTTCAATTTTGCGTTGTTGGCAAAAATCTTATTTCTAGTCGAGAAACCGTTTGCTTTTTGATATTGATACAAAAATTCGGCTTTTAGAGTGGCAACGTCAACATTACTCGGACATTCGCTCGCGCAAGCTTTACAGCTTACACACAACTCAAAAACTTCATATAATTCTTTCTGGTCAAATTTGTTTTCTTTTTCAGAATACGTTAAATATTCGCGTAAAGCATTTGCACGTGCACGAGTCGTTTCTTTCTCATTTCTGGTCGCACGATAACTCGGACACATCGCTCCGCCTGCCGATGGCATTTTTCTACAATCGCCAGAACCGTTACATTTTTCGGCTGCGCGCAAAATTCCTAAACTGTCTGAGAAATCCTGAAACGTTTTAATATCTGGTTCTACTCTTCCTGAAACTACACGATGATTTTCGTCCATTTTCAAGGCATTGACAATCTTCCCAATATTTAAAACCGAATTCGGGTCAAACGCCAATTTGATTCTTTTCAACAATTCGTAATTCTTATCGCCAATCATAAACGGGATAAACTCACCGCGCACAATTCCGTCGCCGTGTTCACCGCTTAGCGAACCTCTATATTTTTTTACCAAATGCGCTACTTCGGTCGCAATGGTTCTAAATAATTTTAGATCTTCCGTTTTCTTCAGATTCAAAACGGGACGCAAATGCAATTCTCCCGCACCGGCATGCGCATAATAAATCGCTTCCTGTCCGTGACGCAACATCATCGCCGAAAACTCAGCAATATAAGCTGGTAAATCGCTTAATTCTACCGCTGTATCTTCAATAGAATCGGCAGCTTTATCGTCGCCTACAATACTTCCTAAAAGTCCGAGACCTGCTTTTCTAAGTTCATTGGCTTTGTCAATATCAGCTCCAAATAATTTAACGCTAGCATATCCAAAATTGTGTTTCTCCAAATCGGCAATTAAAGCATTCGCTTGATTTTCGGCATCTTCTAAAGTATGTGAAGCCACTTCAAACAGCATAATCGCTTTCGGTTCTCCAACCAAAAAGAAACGGTTTTTAATATGTTCACGATTCGTTTTGGTACAATCCAAAATCGTATCGTCAATCATTTCGCAAGTGTACAAATGATGTTTCATTGCCACGACAACAGATTCTAACGATTCCTGAATCGTGCGATAATGCGCCACAACCATAATACTGTGAGGTGGTGGCAGATCGTCAACTTTTAAAGTAATTTCGGTTGTAAAAGCCAAAGTTCCTTCGCTTCCGCAAAGCAGTTTTCCAAGATTTATAGTTGGTTCGGTTCCGCCAAAGATTTCTGATTTTAGCAAAATATCAACAGCATAACCCGTATTTCGTCTGTGAATTTCTGGTTTTGGAAATTCCTTTATAATTTCTTCCTGATTTTCTTTTACCGAAAGTTCGTCGTAAACGCTTTTATAGATTTTATTCTCTAAAGAATCACCTTTGGTTTTCTCGATAAATTCTGCCGAAGTCAATTCGCCAAAAGCTACTTCTGTTCCATCGCTTAAAATCGCTTTAACTTCCGCAATTTTATCGCGTGTAACGCCATAACGAATCGAAGTGGTTCCAGATGAGTTATTTCCCACCATTCCGCCAATCATCGCGCGGTTTGAAGTTGATGTAATTGGAGCAAAAAATACGCCGTAAGGTTTTAGATATAAGTTCAATTCATCGCGAATAACACCAGGCTGAACCGTAACCGTTTTTTTCTCGGCATTGTAACCTAATATTTTGGTAAAATGTTTCGAAACATCAACCACAAGTCCGTCACCAACTGCTTGTCCTGCAAGTGAAGTTCCTGCAGTTCTTGGTGTAATCGAAATATTATGCTGTGCAGCAAAGCGAATTAACTTACTAATATCTGCTGTAGATTTAGGCAAAGCCACCGCATTTGGCCGAATCCGATACACCGATGCATCTGTCGAATAAAGTGTTTTATGAAGATCATCGTATAAAAGTGTGCCTTCGAGTTCGCTAGCTAATTGCTCTAAATCCTTAAGTATTGACATTCTTGCTTTCTTTATGAAGTACAAAAATAGGGATTTTTTTAGGTTCAAAGGCTCAGAGTTACAAAGTGACAAAGGTTTTCTTTGAGATCGTTTTTGAATTGGAATTTGGGATTTCTTTTTTGGAATTTTAATTAGAAGCTATTTCCTGCTGTCCGCTATATCTTTTGTGGTGAACCCCACCACAAAAGGATGCCGCTCCCATCAGGGCTAGGGCACTTGGTTTCATGAGAAGTAATTTGGTAAACATTTACACAACAAATTCCCCCAATCTTGTCATTTCGACGGAGGAGACCCGAGCGATAGCGAATAGGCGAAGCAAATCTTCGCAAGAAACTCCGCAACAGTGCGTGCTCAGCATACGAAGATTTCTCGTTCCTCGAAATGACAAACTGCGTGGAAATCTCACTGAGTTTATCATTTTTCAAATTATCGTTCTATATATACCAATTAGAGACGATTTACCACAACAATTAGTATTGCTCCTTAATAATAAATGTAATATTTTTCTTCTTTAAGTGTTTTTTAATATCTTTACAGTCCTAAACACAAAGAATAAACTAATATAAACTTACCCTGAAGTGAACAGTAAACTTCAAGGGTTATTATTCTAAAATTTAGGAATATGATTAACAACACTCTTTCCAAGGAAACCGAAATCAAGCGTTTGAATTTCTTCAGCGACAGAATCGATCCTGTTGAAATGGCAAAGACTTTAAGGCAGGTAAATTTTACACTCGCTTTATGTGTTTTGAGCGAACATGAAACATTTCAAAGCGAAATCATCAAATTAAGAGACAGCTTTTACTGGCTCAATGAATTAGCCGAAACTTTAAATCCTTATTTGGAGTTGGAGTAGAATTTTAAGAGTAAACCCTCGGTTTTTGAAATCGAGGGTTTGCTTTTAGTAAGCGATAAACTTTGTGGGCACGAGCGAGACGCTCGCGCTAGCAGATGCCTACAAAATATCTCTTTTTCAGCTTATTATTGCGTCCAATCTTTGCCGGCAGAGATTACAAATCAGCGCTATCGAGTTCACATCTTTAAATCTTCATTTAAAAAAATTACATTTGATCAAATAAGTCAATTAAAGCAAATATTGTAGCAAGCATATGTGCAGGTCTTTCCGAATCTTTAAAATCACCATCCACAATAGAAAATCTTAGAATTTTAGCATTACCATTATTAAAAACAGATAAAATCTTAATAAAATTCGAAATTTCGGGCTTAATATATTGTTCATATTCTTTTGGTAATTTTTCCTCATCAACTTCCCATTTATAGGTATAATGATTACGCATTAAGTTATTTAAATTGTCATGATAATTATATTCATTTATTTCTTTTATTATATCTAAATCATTTTCGACATCTAATTTAATTTTAACTTTGCCATATCTATCTGCACTTCTTTTATATATTTCTTTTTCTCCAAATAAAGGCAATTTTGACGTATCTATTTTTTTTAATAATTTATCGCTTATTTTAGCGTAAAGACTTCCTGGAATAATTTCAACATCCATAATCCTAATTTTATATTGATAATTTGTACAATCACTTGTATTAGCAACATCAAAAATATTGTTTTTAAATTACTAGTGAGTAATTTTTGTAATCGTATTCTCCATTTACAAAAAAACATTTCCGATTTTAACTTATTTAACTACCGCGAGCATCTTGCTCGTGCACGCAAAGTCTTTTCTATACATAAATTACCTATCAAACATTTCATACCAACAGATTATCTGTTAATTCTTCCAATTAGAAACAATAAAATCTCTTTTTTCTAAATTTATATGCAAAATAATCCCATTTTAGCGTTTCCAAATTAATTGCGTTTTTTAAGATTACTCAAAATGAATAAAAATATAAGAGCCCTCTACAATATAGCTCAAAAAGAAACCCGAAAAATATTAGGCTTAATGTCAGGAACTTCACTTGACGGACTTGATCTGGCTCTTTGCGAAGTTTCGGGCGAAGGCGGAAATACTGTTGTAAAAATCCAGCACTTTGAAACCATCGATTATAACGAAGATATTAAAACCGAAATCAGAAAAGTGTTTGCACAAAAAACAATCGATTTTCAGCATTTGGTTTTATTAAACGAATGGATTGCAAACCTACACGCAGGAATGATTAATGATTGTCTAGCAAAATGGAATATTCCCGCAAGCGAAGTCGATTTGATCGCTTCACACGGACAAACGGTTTTGCACGCGCCAAAATTTTTACATCAGCAGGAAAAATTTCCAAATGCGACTTTACAGATTGGCGACGGCGATCATATTGCGGTAAAAACGGGAATTATAACACTTTCAGATTTCAGACAAAAACACGTTGCTGCAGGTGGCGAAGGCGCGCCTTTGGCGGTTTATGGCGATTATTTATTATTCAGCAAAAAAGGAGAAAACCGAATTATGCTTAACATGGGCGGAATCGCCAATTTCACTTATTTGCCCGCTTCTCAAAACGCCGAAGAAGTCTTTGTAACCGATACGGGAACCGCAAATACTTTAATCGATATTTTCACCAAACAATTTTTCCCAGAAAAAAGTTTCGACAAAAACGCCGAAATCGCTAAACAAGGAACGGTAAATCAAGAACTTTTAAGCGAATTAAAAAATAATGCTTTCTTCCAAAAAAGTTTTCCTAAAACTATTGGTCAGGAACTTTTCAATCATGATTTTGTAAACTCGGCTTTGGTAAAATTAGGTTTACAAAATATTTCGGCACCAGATTTGTTGGCCACTTTAACACGTCTGAGCGCAGAAACGATTGCCGAAGCGGTTTTGTTTGTTGTAGAAAATACTAAAACACCAATCGAAGAGTTTACAGTTTATATGTCTGGCGGTGGCGCTCGAAATCCGTTAATGGTGAAGTGGCTACAGGAATTATTGTCTTGTAAATTTGAAAAAAGTGACGTTCTCGGAATTTCAGGAGATGCAAAAGAAGCGGTTTTATTTGCCGTTTTGGCAAATGAAACGGTTGCAGGCGGAAATTACAATTTTGGTTCACAAAAAGGAATTCCATCAGTAACTATGGGAAAAATTTCTTTCCCAAACTAAATATTTTTTAGCCACGAATTACACGAATTTTCACGAATTCTTTTTTTATTACTTTGAGAATAAAAATTAGTGCAATTCGCGTAATTCGTGGCAGAAAAAAAACTCACTTAATTGCAGTATTTTTTGTTCATTATTATTCTTTTCAAAAATAATTTGTGAAAATTCGTGTAATTCGTGGCAAAACAGACTATTTTTGGTTCTTGTTAAAATAAACATTTGAAATGCATAAAAATCAGCACTTACTATACTCTATCATATTTTTATTTTTCTTTGGATGGAATTCTTTTTCTCAGGAAAAAATACTGCATCCTAAAAATGAATTTAGAGGTGTCTGGATTGCAACAGTTGTAAACATTGACTGGCCACAAAAAGCGACAGACAACGTAGAAAAAGAAAAAGCTGATTATCTTGAAATTTTAGAAGCTTACAAAAAACTGAATTATAATGCTGTTATTGTTCAGATTAGAAGTGTTGGCGATGCTATTTATCCTTCAGAATTTGCGCCTTGGTCACGATTTTTGACAGGAAAAGAAGGTTTGGCTCCAAACCCATATTACGATACTTTGGCTTGGATGATTGAACAGGCTCATAACCGCGGATTTGAATTTCACGCTTGGCTAAATCCGTATCGTGCTACTTTCGATTTGAATAAAAATCTTTTAAGTCCAAACCACGATCTTTTTAAACATCCGGAATGGATGATCGAATACGGCGGAAAATACTATTATGATCCTGCTTTACCAGAAGTTCAGGCGCATTTAACCAAAGTCGTTAAAGAAGTGGTTGACAAATATGATGTTGACGCCATTCATTTTGACGATTATTTTTATCCTTACGCTGTTCCAGGAAAAGTCTTTAATGATAACGCTTCTTATCAAAAATATGGCGCAGGTTTAAGCCGTTCAGATTGGCGCCGTGCCAATGTGAGCAATTTTGTTCATGCTATTTCAAACACTATAAAAGAAAGCAAGCCTTGGGTACAATTCGGAATTAGTCCGTTTGGGGTTTGGCGAAACAAATATCAAGATCCAAGAGGTTCTGAAACACAGTCTACTTCAAATTATGATGATTTATACGCAGATCCAATGCTTTGGATGGATCAAAAATGGATCGATTATATTCTGCCACAATTGTACTGGAGCATGAACAATACGAGAGCTTCTTATTCTAAATTGGTAAAATGGTGGTCTGAAAACTCCAATAATACAGCGATTTATATCGGTCACGCTACATACAAAATTAGAGCTGACGGTGATAAAAACTGGAACTATATGACCGAAATTCCAAATCAGATTGATCTTCTTAGAACTTTTAAAAATGTTTCTGGAAGTGCTTATTTCAGTTCAAAATGGTTTATGGGCAAAAACTTTGATGTAGTTCGTCATTTAGAAGAAAACCAATATAAATATCCTGCACTTCCTGCGGCAGTTCCAAATTTAAAACACGTCATTATCGATACTCCAAAAGTTTTGGAATATAGTAAGGATAGCATTAAATATAACTTTACATTCCAAAGTCCGTTAAATACAAAGGTCCGTTATATGGTGGTTTATGGAGGCGAACATATTTCGAAAATCGATATTAACGATGCTACAAAAATTATCGAAAAAGTAACGATAAAAGAAGTTGACGGAAAAATTACTTTCGCAATAGCGGCCGGAAAACTAAATCTTTACAAAGCCTGCGCCGTAACTTTTATTGATTATTATGCTAATGAAAGTACTCCAACTGCTATTGACCTAAAAAAACCTTATAAAAACTATACACCAAATCAACCTAATGAAAACAGATAACAAACCTTGGTTTTGGATTCCGCTTCTAAACTTCGCTTCAGGATTACCGTATGCCATAATTATTTCGGTTTCGGTAATTATGTACAAAAATCTAGGAATTTCTAACGAAGACATTGGCGTCTACACCAGTTTGCTTTATCTGCCTTGGGTTATTAAACCACTTTGGAGTCCGCTTATTGAATTGATCGGAACCAAAAGAAAATGGTTTCTATTAATGCAATTAATAATTTCGATTTCCTTTTTGCTAGTCGGATTTGTAATTCCAACAAATGGATTTTTCATCATGTCTTTAGCCATATTTTGGGTTGCCGCTTTTGCTTCGGCCTCTAACGATATTGCTACTGACGGCTTTTATTTATTAGTTTTACCAGAAGACAAACAATCTTTTTTTATCGGTATCAGAAGTACTTTTTACAGACTTTCTATGCTTGCAGGAAACGGATTAGTGGTACTATTTGCTGGATATTTAGAACATAAATTTGGCGACAATACAAAAGCTTGGTCGTATACCATGATTTGCGTTGGTTTATTAATGACATTTATTACTGCTTACAATTTCATTTTCACACCAAAAAATGAAATCAATGTTGTAGAGAGCAGTAAAGAAACATCACATCAAAACTTTGGAACGATATTTATCAGTTTCTTCAAGAAAAAACAAATCGGATTAATTCTTGCCTTTGTTTTAGTTTTCAGATTAGGAGAATCGCAATTGCTAAAAATGTTAAGTCCTTTTTTACTAGATTCTAAAGAACTTGGAGGAATGGGATTAGACACCGAAGCCGTTGGAATCATTTACGGAACATTTGGAGTTGCCGCATTGACTCTGGGTGGAATTCTGGGAGGAATTGCCATTTCACGACATGGCCTTACTAAATGGATGTTTCCAATGTTTTTAGCAATGCATTTACCAATTATTGGCTTTATTCTATTAGCATTTTTTCACCCAACCTCAATTTATTACATTTATATCGTCGTTATTTTAGAACAATTTGGCTATGGTTTTGGTTTTACGGCATTTATGATGTATTTAATCCATGTTGCCGAAGGAGAATCAAAAACGGCACATTATGCATTGGCAACAGGATTTATGGCAATGGGAATGATGCTGCCAGGAATGCTAAGTGGCTACATTCAACAATATTTAGGCTATGGAAACTTCTTTGTTTGGGTTCTAATAGCTACAATTCCAGGTCTTATTTTATCACGTTTTTTAACTTTCCCAAAAGATTTTGGGAAGAAATCAGAAGAAGTTTAAACCCCAAATCAAACTTTACCTATGGAAATCAATGAGAATTTGCAGAACGAACGCAATCTGAAAGGATCGGAGTTCGAAAAAAATGGAAATCTTGACAAAGCGATTGAGTTGTATGAAGAAAATGTTGCAGAAGGCTTTAAAGGAAATCACCCTTACGATCGATTAGCAACGATCTACAAAAACGAAAACGACCTCGAAAATGAAATTCGGGTTTTAGAAAAAGCAATTGTGGTTTATGAAATCATCACAATTGAAGACCGATTGGAAGGATTGCCGAAACTTTTCCGTTTTAAAAACCGATTGGAAAAAGCTCTTGAAACCAAAAAACAATTGGCGAAACAAAAGAAAGCTAAATTGAAATAAAATATTCTTTTAAACACATAGAGACATAGATTTTTTTCTATTAAAAGAATAAAAAAGAAAAACTAGTTTCTCAACACATAGCTATGTGTATTTAAACAAAATGAAACGCCTTTTTCAAGAACTAGATACTATGTTTCTATGTGTTAGAAAATAAACGAAACAAATCTAAGCATTTTAAATCATGAGTATAAAACGTACGAATTCAGACGATATCGATTTTATAAATCTGGTTGTTTTATTAGACCAGGATTTAGCAATTAGAGATGGCGAAGATCATGCGTTTTATAATCAGTTTAATAAAACCGATAAAATAAAACACACAATTGTTTATTACGAAAACGGAATTCCTGTTGGCTGTGGTGCTTTTCGAGAAAAAGAACTTGGAACAACAGAAATTAAACGAATGTATGTTCATCCAGATCACAGAAAAAAAGGAATTGCGTCAAAAGTTTTAGCCGAACTTGAAATCTGGGCAAAAGAAGTCGGTTATACCTATACTATTTTGGAAACCGGAAAAAATCAGCCAGAAGCCATCAACTTATATCAAAAATTAAATTATAGCATCATTCCAAATTATCCTCCTTACGAAAAAATGGATAATAGTGTTTGCATGAAAAAGACTTTATAATAATGAAAATCACAGCCGAAGCATTACGACAAAAAATAGGACAATTTTTCTTTCCAGCCGTATTCATCAACGATACCGAAGAAAATATTCAAGAAACTGAACGCCTTATAAAAGAGCACAATATTGGCGGACTAACCTTTTTCCACAGTCGTGCGAGCGCTGCAACCAATTATGAAAGCAAGAAAAAAGTAGTTTTTAATGACGACAGCTACGAAAAAATCAAAGCTTTGATTGTTCGTTATCAAAAAGCAGCTTCTACTCCGCTTTTAATCAGTATTGATGCAGAATGGGGATTGGCAATGCGTATCGAAAAAACACCGCAATATCCGTATGCTATTACGCTTGGCGCTTTACCAGAAAACAAAGCAAACTTAGTTTACGAAGCTGGAAAACAAATTGGTTTAGATTTAAAAGCAGCTGGAATTCAGTACAATTTATCGCCTTTGGCAGATATTAATAATAATCCGAACAACCCTGTAATTGGATATCGTTCTTTTGGTGAAAACAAAGAGAAAGTAGCCGATTTTTCGGTTGAATATTTAAAAGGAATGTCAGAAGTTGGCGTTTTAGGCTGCTTGAAACACTTTCCTGGACACGGAAACACCAATGTCGATTCACATTTAGGTTTACCAGTTTTAAAGGAAACTTTGGAAGAATTATTAGAAAACGAATTATATCCATTCATTAAAGGAATCGAAAACAATGTCGATTCGATTATGATTGGACATTTGGCTGTTCCGAGTTTAAACGACGGAAAAGATACTTCTGCAACTTTATCAAAAGCGGTTATTCAGGATCTTTTGCGTGATAAATTAGGTTATGATGGTTTGGTAATTTCTGATGCTTTAAACATGCACAGCGTTTCTAAATTGTACGAAACAAAAGGCCAATTAGAATGGGAAGCTTTTAATGCAGGAAATGATGTTTTATGCTTCGCCGAAAATGTTCCTGAAGGAATTGAAGCTATTTATAAAAACGCTTCTCCAGATCGCATTTTTGAAAGCTATAACCGAATCATGAAAGCCAAAGAAAAAGCTGGAATTTTATCCGGAAACACTTCTGTTTCGGGCGAATTGGATTTCGAAAAAACATCAAAAATAAATTTAGAAATTGCGCAAAATGCCATTACTAAAATTATAGATAATTCAAGTGCTGCACTAGCTTTTGAAGCGCAGAAAAACAATAAACTTGCTAAATTGAGTTTATATAAAAATACTGAAAATACATTTTTCAAAACTTTAAATGCAAAACTTAATTCGCCAGAGTTTGCTTTTGAAAATTTAGAAGTTTCCGATACTTCATTAATCCAAAAAGAATTAGAAAATTTCGATACTATTATCATTTCATTATTTGTCCCGAAAGCGAAACCGCTAAACAATTTCGAAATTGATGACGAAGTTTTAAACTTGCTTTCTGAATTATTGCAAACTAAAAAGTGTATTGTTTTTGTTTTCGGAAATCCGTACTCATTGCCTTTAATTCCGAATCTAAAAAAAGCTTCAGGATTAATTCAGGCGTATCAAGATTTTGAAGAATTTCAAAAAACAGCGGGAGTTCAATTTTTAGAAAAAAATAATTTCAACGGCGCTTTACCCGTAAATATTGATATTCAGTAAATTACAATTGCAAATAGTCAAAATTTATTAACTTATAAATTTTTATAATCACATCTTATTGTAAGAACCTGTACTTATGCCCTATTTTTGCAGCAAATAAATATTAAACGTAAAACGAAAATTATGTCTTTAGTAGGAAAAAAATTCCCAAGTATTGCAGTAGATGCTATCTCAGAAATGGGTGACAATTTAAAAATCAACATTTTTGAAGAAGCAGTAAACAACAACAAAAAAGTATTATTGTTTTGGTACCCAAAAGATTTCACTTTTGTTTGCCCAACTGAATTACACGCCTTTCAAGCTGCATTACCAGAATTCGAAAAAAGAAATACTATCGTAATTGGTGCTTCTTGCGATACTAACGAAGTTCACTTTGCTTGGTTAAATACTCCAAAAAACAATGGTGGAATCGAAGGTGTTACTTACCCAATTTTAGCAGATACAAACCGTAACTTAGCTAACATTTTAGGTATTCTTGATATCGAATCTACAAGCTATAGCGAAGATACTGATTCAGTTATCATCGAAGGTTCAAACGTAACTTACAGAGCTACTTACCTAATTGACGAAACTGGAAAAATCTTCCACGAAAGCGTAAACGATATGCCATTAGGACGTAACGTAAACGAATACTTAAGAATGGTTGACGCTTACACTCACATCCAAACTAAAGGTGAAGTTTGTCCAGCAAACTGGGAAGCTGGTAAAGAAGCAATGTCTGCTGACAGAATCAGTACTGCTGAATACTTAAGCGCTAACTAAGCTGCTAAGATACTAAGGTTCTAAGTTGCTAAGTTTTTTAGTATAACTTTTGAATCTTACATACAATTCTACAATAAAAAGTCAAGAGATTCTAAGATTAAACTTAGATCTTAGAATCTCAACGACTTAAAAAAATCAAATAAATCCACACACAGTTATTCGGTTCGAGAGCAAACTTAGCATCTCAGAACCTTAGCAACTTAGTGTCTAAAAAATAAAATTATGTTAATCGACTTAAACGAAGATACGTTAGCAGATTTAGTTGCTAAAAACGAAAAAGTAGTAGTACAATATTCAGCTTCATGGTGTGGAAATTGCCGTATTATGAAACCAAAATTCAAAAAATTAGCAACAGAAAATGAAGCTATCACTTTTGTTTTGGTTGATGCAGAAAATTCTCCTGAGTCTAGAAAATTAGCTAATGTGAGTAACTTGCCAACATTTGCTACTTTCGTAAACGGACAATTGGTTGGCGAAACGCAAACTAACAAACAAGAAGTTTTAATTGACTTAGTAAACGCTATTGTTTAATTGGTTATTTGTTTATTCGTTTAATCGATTAAACAAAGAAACGATTTAACGCTTAAACAAAAAATTATGAAATTACCTGTAATTAAGCATTTAACACAATTCATCGAAGAAAACGATCAGGATTATATCATTGAAACAATCGAAGTTCTAGAAACGATGACTGAAATTCCTTCTCTAAAAGACGAAGAATTGGACGTAATTGGTGAATTGATTTCAAATATGTATGGTGCTCTTGAAGTGCAAAAATTGGTAGCTCAAGGAACTGATAAAAAAGAAGCTTTAAATACGTTCATGAAACGTGTTTTAGGTTCAATCGATAAGTAAATCGATCCCCTCCCAAGAATAAATAAAAAAACAAAGCTGAGAAAGCGTTTCTAACTTAGGGACGCTTTTTTTTGTATTGTGGCAAATGGTACGCGGATGAAACAGATTTGCTTACGCAAAAACGCGGATTTAAACGGATGTTTTTGTTTCATGCGCAAATGAAAAAAAAATCCGTTTAAATCCGCGACTTCATGAAGTGAATCCGTTTTATCCGCGTCCAATCTACAAACAAACCAAAATAAAAATTCAGCTCCTTAATCTCTCCTTAAACCCTTAACAAATACTTTTAGATTAAAATATTAATCCTTACTTTTGAGCCTCATTAATTTTAATCAAAAATCATGGCATCTATCACATTAGGAGGAAATCCAGTTCATACATCAGGCGAATTACCAGCAGTTGGATCACAACTAGCTGACTTCAAATTAGTTCAAAACGATTTATCAGTTGCATCTTTAAGCAATTTCGCTGGTAAAAAATTAGTTTTAAATATTTTCCCAAGTGTTGATACAGGAACTTGCGCAACGTCTGTTAGAACTTTCAACGCAAGTGCAAGCGGATTGGAAAACACAACTGTATTATGTATTTCTAGAGATTTACCTTTCGCTCAAAAACGTTTCTGCGGTGCTGAAGGTTTAGAAAATGTGGTAAACTTATCAGATTTTCAAACAGGTGCTTTTGGTAAAGCAAACGGTTTAGAAATCGTTGATGGACCATTGGCGGGTTTACACTCGAGAGCAATTATTGTTGTTGATGCAAACGGAAAAATCGTTCATACAGAACAAGTAGCAGAAATTGCAAACGAACCAAATTACGAAGCAGCTTTAGCAGCACTATAATATTTTCCTTTAAATGGAGTTTCAAAAAGATAATACATTTGTTACAGGCCGATTAAAAAGTATGACTTATGCTTTTAACGGAGCTGTAAAATTGATTAAGACAGAGCACAGCATTATGGTTCAATTCTCATTGGGAATTATCATGACGATTGCTGGGTTCTATTTTCATATTTCTCAAACCGAATGGCTATGTCAAACCTTAGCCATTGGTTTAGTTTTAGCTATCGAAGGATTAAATACAGCAGTTGAAAAAATTGCCGATTTCATCCATCCTGATTACAGCAGACGAATCGGATTTATTAAAGATATTGCTGCCGGAGCGGTATTTTTTGCCGCAATGACTGCAATTGCAATAGGCTTGATTATTTATATTCCAAAATTTATTTAGGCAAAGGAAAACGCAATAATGGCAAAAAATAAAAAAGAAACTGTAGATAAAAAAAACGACAAACAAGAAGGGAATAAAAGATCTTTTAAAATTTCTAAACAACAAAAATTTGTTTTAGGATGTCTTTTGGTACTTTTTTCTATTGCACTATTAGTCGCATTTATTTCTTTTTATGTTAATGGACAATGGCAAAACGACCAAAGTGTTGTAGACCAACTTGGAGATCGCACTGAAGTTGCTGAGAACTGGCTCGGTAAATTCGGGGCTTATCTTGCCGATTTAATTATTTACAGAGGTTTTGGACTTGCCTCTTTCATTTTTGTACGTTTATTTTTCCTTACCGGAATGTTTTTAGCACTTGAGCTTTCGACTCAAAAACTTAAAAACACTTGGTTTTGGGATATTTTTGCTATTATCGTTGTTTCTGTCTTATTTGGTTTCTTTGCTACTTCGGCACCAGAATTAGGGGGAACTATTGGTTATGAATTAAATTTATTCCTTCAAGATTATATCGGAAAAACAGGCACACTGCTTACACTGCTTTTTGGTTTAATCATTTATCTGATTTTCAAAATCAAATTATCGCCAGAAAAAATCCAGTCATATTTCGATTCGACTAAAAAAGAATTCAAATCAGAATTAGACACTTTAAAACCAGCTGTAAATCAGCCGGAAAGTGCTTATAATCTGGAAGAATTTGCAATTGTAGAAGAAAAACAAGAAGAAGACGATCCTGAATTGGATAACATTCACATAAAAACTGTCGATTCTCAGTTCGAAATTAATAAAGAAGCTTTAAAGCCAACTATTTCTCATTCATCTGAAATTGAGTTAAATCCAGTTCTAAAGCCAATTACACCAAAACAAGAATTGCCATTAGTTTCTCCTGATGAAGCATTTGTAATTGAAAAAGCAGAGGAAGAAGATATTATCGAAGAAAACTTAGCTTCTCGTCTAGTTGCCGATTTCGGATTATTTGACCCGACCTTGGATTTATCCAATTACAAATTCCCAACTATCGATCTACTAAAAGAGTATTCAACAGGCGGAATTACCATCAATCAGGAAGAATTAGAAGAAAATAAAAACAGAATTGTAGATACACTTCGTAACTACAAAATTGAAATTGCACAAATTAAAGCAACCGTTGGTCCATCGGTTACTTTATATGAAATTGTACCTGAAGCAGGAATCAGAATTTCTAAAATTAAGAGTTTAGAAGACGATATCGCTTTATCATTATCAGCACTAGGAATTCGTATTATTGCGCCAATTCCAGGAAAAGGTACTATCGGTATTGAGGTTCCGAACAAAAACCCAACTATGGTTTCGATGAAGAGCGTTATTGGAGCTGCAAAGTTCCAAGAAGCCGAAATGGAATTGCCAATTGCATTAGGAAAAACCATTTCAAACGAAACTTTTGTTGTCGATTTAGCTAAAATGCCTCACTTATTGATGGCTGGAGCAACTGGACAAGGAAAATCTGTTGGATTAAACGCAGTTTTAACTTCACTTTTATACAAAAAACATCCAGCTGAAGTAAAATTTGTTTTAGTCGATCCGAAAAAAGTAGAGCTTACGCTTTTCAACAAAATTGAAAGACATTATTTGGCTAAACTTCCAGATACGGAAGACGCTATTATTACAGACAATGCTAAAGTTGTAAATACTCTGAATTCACTTTGCGTGGAAATGGATAATCGCTATTCTTTATTAAAAGATGCGATGGTTCGTAATATTAAGGAATACAACGAAAAATTCAAGTCTAGAAAATTAAATCCAGAGGCAGGACATCGATTTTTACCTTACATTGTTTTGGTTGTCGATGAGTTCGCAGATTTAATTATGACCGCAGGAAAAGAAGTTGAAGTTCCTATTGCGCGTTTGGCTCAATTGGCCCGTGCTATTGGTATTCACTTAATTATTGCAACACAAAGACCGTCTGTAAACGTTATTACAGGTTTAATTAAAGCCAATTTCCCTGCCAGAATTGCATTTAGAGTAACTTCAAAAATTGACTCTAGAACTATTTTAGATACCCAAGGAGCCGATCAGTTAATTGGTCGAGGGGATTTATTATACACCAACGGAAACGACGTAATTCGTGTACAATGTGCTTTCATTGATACTCCAGAAGTAGAAAAAATTACAGATTTTATTGGAGGACAAAAGGCATATGCTACAGCTTATTTGCTTCCAGAGTTTGTTGGAGAGGAAAGTGGCATTAATCTTGATATAGATATTTCAGAAAGAGATACTTTATTTAGAGAAGCGGCAGAGATAATTGTCAATGCACAGCAGGGTTCTGCTTCTTTATTGCAACGAAAATTAAAATTAGGATACAACAGAGCTGGTCGTTTGATCGATCAACTTGAGGCAGCAGGTATTGTTGGTCCGTTTGAAGGCAGTAAAGCACGCAGCGTAAACATCTTAGATTTAAATGCTCTTGATCAATTTTTTAATAATGAACAAAATTAATCCAATCATGAAAGCAAAAATTCAAGAAATCAACAACAATTCTATCACAAACATGACTAAAAAGTGCTTCCAAATGGCAATTATTTTGCTTTTGAGCTTCACTTCTATTCAAGCTCAAGATAAAAAAGCGAAAGATTTATTGAACGAAGTAACTTCTAAAATAAAAAGCTACGACAATATTGTTATCGATTTTAAATATTCTTTGAATAATGCCAAAGAAAACATCAATCAAGACAGTAAAGGAAACGTAACAATGAAAGGAAACCAGTACGTTTTGAATTTTATGGGCGTTACCAAAATTTTTGACGGTCAAAAAACATACACTATTGTTCCTGAAGATGAAGAAGTTACTATTTCTAAAGTAAACGAGAAAGATGATAATGCAATCACTCCTTCTAAAATGCTTACTTTCTTCAATTCTGGTTACAAATACAACATGGACATTGTTCAGAATGTAAAAGGAAGAAAAATTCAATATATCAAATTAGTTCCAACTAGCGGAAAAGACCAAAGAAAAGAAATTTTGTTAGGTGTTGACGTTCAGACTAAACACATCTATAATTTGATTGAAACTGGAAAAAACGGAACAAAAACAACTTTAACCGTTAATTCTTTTAAAACCAATCAGCCATTATCAAAAAATCAATTTACCTTTGTAGCGAGTAAATACCCGAAATACTACATCAATAAATTAGATTAATCAGAAGGTTGAAAATTCTAGACAAATACTTATTAAAAACATTCTTACTTACATTTACCACGGTATTTGTAATCTTATTTTTCATATTCATACTGCAAACAGTATGGCTATTTATTTCAGAACTAGCAGGTAAAGATCTCGACTTAATATTAGTCGTGAAATTCCTGCTTTTTTCTATGCCACGAATTATTCCGTTGGTTTTACCACTTTCAGTTTTATTAGCATCTATTATGACTTTCGGAAATTTGGCCGAAAATTATGAATTCGCAGCTATGAAATCTTCAGGAATCTCCTTGCAAAGAGCAATGCGAGTCTTGATTATTTTTATTTTCGTTTTAAGTATTGTTGCCTTTTGGTTTGCCAATAATGTTATTCCGTATGCCGAATATAAATTTGTCAACTTTAGAAAAAACATTGCTCAAGCTAAGCCAGCTATGGCTATTGCTGAAGGTCAGTTTAACGATGTCGGAACTTACAACATTAAAGTAAACAAAAAAACTGGCGAAAACGGAAATCACCTAACCGGTGTAACTATTCACGAGAAAGCGAATAATATGGGTGAAAATAAAACCGTTATTAAAGCTAAAACAGGTGAATTAGTTAGTAATGAAAAATCTAGCATTTTAAAGTTAGTTTTAAATGACGGTTATTACTACCAGGACGTTACTCCTAAAAAATATGAAGATCGCGCGAAAATGCCTTTTATAAAAGGAAAATTTAAAACGCAAATTATCAATATCGATTTATCTGAACTTAACAAAGTTGACGACAGCAAAGAAAACATTGCAGGAACAAATGGAATGTTGAATGTTAATGAACTTCGTTATACTTTAGATTCATTGAACAAAAATTTAGACAACGAAATTGTTTCTTTTTCTGAAAATATCAATCAGCGAGTGGGGATTAAAAGATTTCCCGGAAATACTCAAAAAAACATCAAAAAGAAACCGCTTCCAAATGATGTTTTGTCTATTTACTCTAACAAAGACAAAGTTGATATTTTAAAAATGGCGGGAAGCAATATTACCAGCAACATTTATTCCATAGAAACGACGCAGAAAGATTTAAAAGACAAGGAACGAGAAATTAACAAACACTATAATGCATTATACGAGAAATTCGTTATTGCTTTTGCTTGTTTCTTAATGTTCTTTATCGGAGCTCCGCTTGGCGCTATTATTAGAAAAGGAGGACTAGGACTTCCTATTGTATTTGCCGTTTTAATTTTCATTACTTTCCATTTCATCAATACGTTCGGAAAAAGGTTATCTCAAGAAGGCGGTATGACTCCGTTTATGGGATCATGGATGTCATCTTTTGTCCTCTCTCCGCTAGCAGTTTTATTAACCTATCGCGCTACAAACGATAACGGATTAATTAATTTTGATGCAATTACAACCCCAATTTCACAACTAATTCAGAAAATCTCTGAGCGGTTTTTATCTGCTCAAAAGCAAAAATAATTATGTCAACAACAAAAATACAACTGAATACCATTGAAGAAGCTATTGAAGATATTCGTCAAGGTAAAGTAATCATTGTAGTCGATGACGAAGATCGTGAAAATGAAGGTGATTTTTTGGCTGCTGCCGAAAAAGTAACTCCAGAAATGATCAACTTTATGGCTACTCATGGACGTGGTTTAATTTGTACGCCACTTACAGAAAGCCGATGCAAGGAATTAGATCTTCGCGCGATGGTTACCAACAATACAGATCATATGGAAACCGCTTTTACTGTTTCTGTTGATTTAAAAGGTCAAGGAGTTACAACTGGAATTTCTGCCGCTGATAGATCAAAAACAGTTCAGTCATTAGTTGATCCAAATACAAAACCTCACGATTTAGCTCGTCCTGGTCATATTTTCCCTTTAATTGCTAAACAAGGCGGTGTCTTAAGAAGAACAGGGCATACTGAAGCAGCAATTGATTTTGCGCGTCTTGCAGGATTTAAACCTGCTGGTGTAATCTGCGAAATCTTAAACGACGACGGAACTATGTCGCGTTTGCCAGAATTAGTTAAAGTGGCTAAGAAATTCAATCTGAAATTAGTTTCTATTGAAGACTTAGTCGCTTACAGAATGCAGCACGATAGCTTAATCGTTAAAAAAGAAGATTTTGATATCGAAACTCGTTTTGGAACTTTCCGTTTAAGAGCTTACGAACAAACTACAAACAAACAAATTCATATTGCTTTAACCAAAGGAACTTGGAATCTTGGCGAACCAATTTTGACAAGAATTCACTCTTCTCAGGTAAATAATGATTTATTAGGCACATTGACTAACAATGCAGAACAGCAGCTAGACGATATGTTTAAAGTAATTAATGAAAACGGAAAAGGTGCTGTTATTTTTATCAATCAAGATATGACGGCTGTTAATCTTTTAAACAGAATTTCTGAGCTAAAATCGTTACAAGCTAACGGAACTTTAAAAGCTCCGAAAGTCATTATTGACAGCAAAGATTACGGTATCGGAGCACAAATTCTTCATGATATAGATATTTCTAAAATCAGATTGGTTTCGAATACAGAGCAAACAAAACGAGTGGGTATGATTGGATACGGACTTGAAATTACAGAATACGTTAATTACTAATATGGGAACAGTAGAAGAAAGAATCCAAAAATCAGAAACTCGTATTTTTAAAGCCGTTTTTCCTAGCACAACAAATCATTATGACACTTTATTTGGAGGAACAGCACTTCATTTAATGGACGAAGTTGCTTTTATCTGCGCTACACGTTTCAGCCGTAAAAAAGTAGTTACGATTTCGACAGGTCAAATTGATTTCAAAAAAGCAATTCCTGCGGGAACTTTAATAGAATTAGTAGCAAAAGTGGATAGCGTTGGAAGAACCAGCTGTAAAATTCATGTCGATATTTTTATGGAACAAATGTATACAGAACTTCGCGAAACTGTAGTTTCAGGAACTTTTTCGTTTGTTGCAGTCGACGAACATAAAAAACCAACACCAATTTTAGACCATTTAGATTAATTTTTCAAAAAAACCACTTTCGGAAATACTGATAATTAGACACTTGAAAATTATCTTAAAAAACTTCAAAAAAAAGTTCGAAAAAAATTTTTATAACCGAAAAACCGTCTTATATTTGCACCCGCAATCAGGCTCTGATGGCGACATACTGGAGAAATGGCAGAGCGGTCGAATGCGGCAGTCTTGAAAACTGTTGACTGTAACAGGTCCGGGGGTTCGAATCCCTCTTTCTCCGCTGAAATTTGAAACCCTTAACTTTTGTTAAGGGTTTCGTCATTTTTAGAGATATCCAAAAAACTCTCTGGCTATTTTAATATTTAATGACATTCTATGATGATCAAACTTTCCCTCTTGGATCGTCAATATGCATTTTTTTAACCTCATAACGTACTCCTTCTCTATCTAGTATCCTTACATTTTTAACCACTGTACTCAAAGCAGTTAAAAATATTTCAGAAGTTTCATGTCTTTCGTATGCTTCTTCATCTCTCCAGCCTTCTAAAAGATGAAAAGTGCTTTCATCTGTCAAATCCTGAGAAAAAGCATAATAAATACAGCCTTCTAATTTATTGGCAGCAATCATATCGGGTATAACAGCATCTATAAAAATCTGTCTATCCTCCGGATGAACTCTATAGTAAGCACTTACAGTTATTGCTGTCGTCTTTGTTTTATCATGATGATTAGAACTTCCCATTTCCTTTTATTTTTTATTATCTACAAATACATACAACTTAACCACTTTTCCATTTTCAAAAACGAAAAGATCCATACCAGTAACAGCATCTGGTTTTTCTGCAGAGCCATGCTGCCAATAAAGCCTTGCCGTATTATGATTTACATCAATTGCTTTGATGCGTGAAAATCTCGAATTTTTATTTTTATTATGAAGATCCTCTATAAATCCATTTATTTCTTTATAACCAACAGCTACAAAATGACTGTCTACCATTTCAATATTTTCATTGTAGACTTTTTTCATTAAGTCTTCACGTTTTTTAATTTCTTTTTCATTCCATATTAAAAGATGCGAGTCAACTAAAGATTTAATTTCAGATTCAGAAATTGAGGTATCAATCTGCTTTTTAGGAGACCAGAGAATTTTGGCAGGTTTATTCTTCTCGTATCCTTTTCCGTTTGGATAAGAAACTAATTCCATTTTTGATCCCCATGGCGTTTCAAAGTAAACCCATGATTCCCCAGCCGTATCACCAGAAGGCGTTGTAAAAGGTTCTCCTAAAACTTTAACTCCTTTATTTTTCAAATACTGCACAGCTGCATTAATATCCTCTACATAAAAAGCAATATGTGACGCTCCAATATCATCAGTATTTGGATGATTCAAACTTCCTTTGCTATCTGCGTATTCAAACACTTCAATGCTGGCCCCATTTCCCGCATTTATCATTTTTATAGTAACAGCGCCTGTTGCAGGATTAATATGATTCATTTTTTTCCATTCTAAATCTAGCGGAATTGGCCCTAACTGTGTTACAGGTGTAAAACCAAGTACATCGTTAAAAAATGCAACTGCTTTACTCAAGTCTGGGACATTGATTCCGACATGATCAATCCCAACAATTCCTGCAGTATTTTGCGCCACTGTTTTTTCTGAAGCAGAAAAGAGTATTAATAAATTAAGCATTGCTGCAGCTGAAGTCTGTACTTTTTTGTTTGATTTTTTATGATTTGTTTTCATGATTATTGTAAATGTATTTTGTGAATAAATTAATTAGTATAAGCTGCTACCCATTTTGCTTTAATATTGGCACGAGCTTCAATAAATTCTTTATCTGTTCCTTGAGCAATGGCATCTAGCGGAAAACGAAGAGGTCTTTCCCCTTTTTTCATGCTGACCAATTCTAGAATACCATTAGCAATAGTTTGCGGATTCATATCAAATTGAGCCATTTTACCAAATAATGCTGTTCCTAAAGCATTAAATTTTTCGGTGGCAGCATCCCCATATTCTTCAATAATTTCTGTTTTGTCTGCATGAATACCAGCTTTAGAACCATTATTCATTTCTGTAGGATAAACTCCTGGCTGAATACTTACGTTTTCAATTCCATAATCCGCCAATTCATCTTGAAGTCCTTCTGTAAAACTTTCTACTACAAGTTTTGAAGCGATGTAAGGAACCATAAAAGGAAGCGTGTGTCCGCTTGCTCCTGTTGTAATATTAATTACAAGTCCGTTTTTTTCTTTTCTCATTGAAGGGAGCACTGCCTGATACATACGAAGCACACTGTATACGTTGACATCAAACATTTTACGAACTTGATCAATAGAATAGCCTTCTAGTAAACCAAAACCGCTTACAGCTGCATTATTGACAAGAACATCAATTTTACCGTATTTAGAGATTACTTTTTCGATAGCTTTATTTACTGATACATCATCAGTAACATCAATATCTACTACTTCAATATTTTCGATCGCTCCTAGTTCTTTAGCTGCTGCGGCATTTTTATCTTTTGTATTACGCATTCCGGCAATAACTGAGTGACCTGCGTTAGCTAATGTTAAAGCTGTAAGTTTTCCAAAACCTGTACTTGTTCCTGTAATAAAAATTGTTTTTGACATGATTTCTAATATTTAAATGTTTATAATGTTTGTTTCTTTTGAACATTACAAAGTTGCGACGAATGCAAAACCTGCACATTGATTAGAAATAAGTAAAAACTTGATATAGATCAAGAGTTCAAATAAGACATAAAAAAAGGAGCTTCTTAAGCTCCTTATATAATTTATTTTTTTGCGGTCTGTTTACGAATACGACTTAATGTTTCTGGTGTCATTCCCAGATATGAAGCGATCATTACCTGAGGAATTCGCGAAGCAAAGCCTGGATATTTCTTTATAAAATTTAAGTATTTTTCTTCAGCAGTTAAAGTCAGCGAAGCTTGTATTCTATTTTGGGCAGCAATAAAACTTCTTTGCAGAATAGTATTAACCATGTTATTAAAAGCAGGGATTTCTCTACACAGCAATTCAAAATTTTCATGAGTAAAAAGAACAAGCGCTGTATCTTCAATAGCATCGATATTAAATCGTGACGGTTGCTGCATCATTAAACTCTCTCTATCACCTGTCCACCAATTTTCAATACTAAAGCTATTTACATGCTCACCGCCTTTATCGTCAACCGTGTATGTTCTTACACAGCCTTGAGTAATAAAAGCATCGTACTTCCAGACATCTCCTTCCTGCAATAGATATTGTCTTTTTCGAAGTTTTTTGATAATGGCAAAAGATTGTATACGTTCTGATTCAGCCGGGGTAAATTCAGCTTTTTCTTCGATATATTTTTGGAATATTTCATACATAATATGTAAAATTATGTAAAAACATCTAAAGAACAAATTTTATCCTTTTCAATAAAATGTCTTCAAGAAAGTGGTACATTTTTTAATTATGAATTCCATAAAATCAAAGACTCCTTTATTTATTTTCAATTCTAGATTTTTCACATTTGCGCATATTGTGAGCATATAAACAATTATCTATTTCGCATTGCTTTTATTAATTTTTCATTACGTCTGTCAGCTCTTGAATCCTGAAGAGATATGACCGCCCATATTGCAGCAGGCATCCAGCCGATTAAAGTTAACTGCAAAATCAAGCAAAGTAAAGACGTCAAAATTTTGCCTCTTAAAAGAAAAGAGATACATGGGAAAAATATTGCTATAAGTGTCATCATTTTTACATTGGCTATTAGTAATATGTCGTAAATCTTCTAATTTGTTACTCAACATATCATCACAAACTAAAAATTATCTGAATCTCAAAAAAAAAAAAAAAAAAAAAAAAAAAAACAATTCATTTTCAGCTACTTACAATCTATTTTTATTTTTTTTAGTAAAAATTGCACTTGAATGAGGAAAGCCGTAAGGAATTTCAAATTAATAAATATATTTTTGACCACGTTTAACAAAATACATTATATTAACATAATATAAAAAATAAAACAAACAAATACTCGCCTTTTAACAAAATAAAATCAAGATTTAACATAAAAAACAACTATAAGCACAGTAATTAAGTACATTTTAGAATAAATAGATTTTTATTAAAAAATTAACCAATTAATTCAGTGAAAAAAAAATACGAGTTATTATTTATAACAATCTTTGTCTTGTTAATTACTATATTAACAGTATTTACATCGTTAAATTTTACTAAAAATAAAATTACATGCATAGATAATATTAAAATTTTCAACAATTTTAATATGGCTAATGAGCTAAAGATTACAGAAGAAAAAAATTTTAATACCCTAAAATTTAATCTTGGCTCTTTATACTCAAAACTACGATCTTCTGGCTTACCTAATCTTGACAAAAAAGGTCTTAAAACTCTATTTATTGCTAAAAAAGAAGAGCTTAATCAATTCCACACTTCTTTTGGCTCTATACAATCTTCTAAAATATGGACTAGAATAAAAAGTTGTTCTTCAGAATTTTCAAAAGAAAACGAATGCCAACTTTTAATGGGCTCAGTAAATAAGACAAAAAATTTATTTACTGCTAAAAATATTGATGTAAAAAGCAATTTGATTACTTATAACCAAAAAGTATGAAGGACTTAAATAAAATTATTTTTGTCATAGTATTTTTTGTTTTCACATCTTGTAACAAGGATAATTCTATTACAAAGTCTGACGATTCAGAAATTAGAGATCGTTATTTCAACCTTGAAAAAATAGGCTGGAAATCTCGTATTTATACCCAAAAAGTCGAAGACATCGGATTTACAGCCATCGAAGTGCCTATTCAGTACTATTTACTCAAAAATATTGGAACTGATAGTCTTAGAACGGTAGATTCTCTTTATGAAAAGAACAAAAGAGAACGTGTTTTAGAATTTACTTTCCAACAAGAAGAAGAAAAAGATCTACTTTCTAAAGATTTTACAAGCATGGAATACACTGATGCCGTAAAATATATGTCTTTTGGTCTTGATAAAGATTTTTACGCTGTAACTTCAAAAAAAGATACTATTCCTTGCTCGGGCGTTAGCTACGAACGCAGTTACAAAATTGCTCCCTATCAAAAAGTTATGCTGTTTTTTTCAGGAATAGACCCAAACGAAAAAATACAGCTCGTATATAACGATTTCCTTTTTAGAAAAGGCACTCTCAAATTTAAATTTAAAGATACCTATACCCAAATAGCCTTATGATCAAGCAAAAAAAAGTTAGTAAATTTAAAAAAATTGTAGCCATCTACTTAGCTATGATGATTCTTTTGGAAACTTTCCAACCTATGCAAATTTATGCATTGACAAGTGGTCCAACGCAACCAGAATTTAATGCTTTTACTCCTATAGGAACTTCTGATATGGTTAATCTATCTACAGGAGATTTTAATTACAATATTCCAATTATGGATGTTGGCGGTTACCCATTAAACCTAGCCTATAATTCGGGTGCAACTATGGATCAGGAATCATCATGGGTTGGGCTTGGATGGAATTTAAATGTAGGAGAAATTTCTAGACAAGTTCGTGGTTTACCAGACGATTTTAGAGGTGATAAAATGATTTATGAAAATAACCTTAGAGATGTTGTTACTGTAGGAACAAATTTTAATGTTTCAGGTGCCTTTTTTGGTGTAGACATTCCTATAGAACTTGGTCTAGGCGTACAATATAATAATTATGAAGGGGTTACCTTTAAACCTTCTGTTGGTGTTACATATTCTTTATTTGATACCGCAGATGTTGGTTTCAAACTAACTGGTTCAACTGGCGAGGGAGCTACTTTAAAACCATCTGTGGGAATTTCAAGCAAAGTTTCTGAAAAAGGAAGATTTTCCTCAACCTTAGGTGTTGGTTTTGGTGTAGACTTAAATAATAGAAAAGGACTAGAAAATATAAGTGCATCTATTTCATCTAAAAGATTCGAAAAAACACTTGTTGCAGGAGGGGCTGACGTTACTAACCAAATTGGAGGAGGCTCCGTAAAAGGCAGTATCTCTTTAAACAACACCAATAATTATACTCCAACAAAAAGGGTGGCATACGATAACATAAATGGTATGTTTAATGCTTCCTTAGGATCTGAACTTTTTGGAGGTGAATTACAAGGGCGTATTACTGCATTTGGAGCCATTCAAAAAATCAATTCTAAATATAAAAATAGATCTGTTGGGGCTTATGGATATGAAAATAGTCAATACAAAAATGATACTGAAGGAGTATTAGATTTCAATCGAGAAAAAGAACAGGGAAATATTAACAAAAATACTACTTCATTACCTGTAACCAACTACACTTACGACGTTTACAATATTGAAGGTCAAGGAGTTTCTGGAATGTTTCGTCCTTTTAAATCTCAAACTACATATGTATATAATGATAAAGTGAGTGATAATGGTTCTGCAACAACACTAGGAGCTGAAATAGGCGGTGGAAATTTAGTCCATGTGGGAGTAAATTTTAGCCAAACACCTTCTTCTACAGAAATAGGAAAATGGAATCGAAAAAATAATGCTATAAATGCCTTTACAGAGAGAGCTACCGATAAGAATGATCCTCTATACGAATCAACAACTTTCAAACTAGTTGGCGAACTTGATGTAGATAATGAACTAGATACTCTTTACAATAAAAAAATGCTGGGCAGCAGGCCATTGAGATTGAAAATTGGCGGTGGCAGTTTTAATCGAAACTTAGAGTCTGTTTATATGGCGAAACCAATCTCTAAATTAGATAATAAGTATGAAGCATTACCAGTGATATCTCCGATTAAAAGAAGCGGGAGATTACTTCGTAATCAGTCAATCCTAAAAATAACAAATAAAGAAGCTGACGATAAATTTATTTTTAAAAATAATACTGCTAAATCTCACCATACTGTAGGAATGAAAGTTCTAAAAGCTGATGGAACTACTTATATGTATGGAAAAGCTGTTTACAATAGCACAAAAGTAGAAGCTACTTTTGATGTTTCTGGCAGGACCGATGGAAACAATTATACAGGATTAATTAGTTACCAAACTCCATTAAGCAAAAATGGCAATAATAATAGTGATGAGTATGTAAGTAAAACCACTACTCCAGCTTATGCCCACTCTTACTTGATTACAAGTGTGCTTTCACCAGATTATCAAGACATAAACAATGATGGACCATCTGATAATGATTTGGGAACTTACACCAAATTTGATTATACAAAAATTGGTGATACACATTACACAGAAAAATTTAAATGGCGAGTTCCTTACGATAGAAATACAGCTTCTTACAATGAAGGGCTAAAAACAAGTAAAAAAGATCAAAGAGGAAATTACCTTTATGGAGAAAAAGAGGTTACTTATCTAAAAAAAATAGAAACAAAAACTCACGTTGCGTTTATAGATCTAGAGAAAAGAAAAGATGCAATGGGAGTTCAAGACGAACAAGGAGGGCGCGGCACTGACGCAATGAGTTGCATCAAATCGATACGTTTATTTTCTAAATCAGAATTATCTGCAGCAAATATAACATTAGAAACTGCAGCTAATGTTGAAAATGCAATTAGCGTAAAACCAATCAAAACAGCTCATTTTGAATATGATTATTCTCTTTGTCCAAATTTACCCTCAAGCAGCAATACCGATGCAAACTTAAATAAAGGGAAATTAACTTTAAAAAAATTATACTTTACCTATAGATCTTCAAATATGGGAAAATATACTCCCTACAAATTTGATTATTCAGAAGTAAACCCTAAATACAATTTTAAAGCATCTGATATATGGGGAAATTATAAAGAAAATATAGAAAATGCACCTTTAACTCCTGCTGAATTTCCTTTTGTTGAACAAGATAACACTTCAGCTAATAAGAATACAAGCGCTTGGCAATTACAAAAAATAACATTGCCATCTGGTGGAGAGTTAAAAATACAAACCGAAAGTGATGACTATAAATATGTGCAAAACAAAAAGGCAATGCAAATGTTTAAAGTTGTTGGTTCAGGGATAACTCTTACACCAAATCCTTCAAATATAAGCAATAGATTACTATACAACTTCTACAATGGCACAAGGAAACATCACAAGTATATTTATGTAAATGTTCCTGATGTTAATTTAACTGCTAACGAATTTAAACAAAAGTACTTATCTGAAAATATTGATAAACCTATATATTTTAAGTTTTTATTGAACATGAGTTATAATAAAGTTACACAATCTCCTAACAGAGATTTTGTAAGCGGCTATTTTGAAATTGACCAAAACAACTTAGCCGATATGACAGTAAACGACCATATTGTTGCTATTCCTTTAAAATATCTAAAACTTGACGGTATTTCTAGCGATAAAAACCGTGAAGTAAACCCTATTGCAAAAGCAGGATGGGGATTTGGACGGACATATTTAAACCGTGCCGTTTACGGTCAATCTGACGAAGATTCTAATAAAAATTTTGAAACAATAGCCAGAGATCTTGTAAAAAGCATTGAATCTATGGCACAAGTTTTTAAAAGTCCTAATGGAATATTAGAAACTAAAAACTGTGCTCAAGAGTTTGAACCTAATTCATCGTGGATTCGTCTAGAAAATCCTAATGGAAAAAAATTAGGAGGCGGATTAAGAGTTTCTAAAATAGAATTAAGTGATCAGTGGGATGTAATGAATGCTATTGAAACAAATCCAATCTATAACGAAAAGTATGGACAGCAATATTCATATATGCTAGAGGATGGCACTTCTTCGAGCGGTGTGGCAACTTTTGAACCAAATGCTTCTTCAGAAAATCCATTTGTAGAGCCTTTTTATGGTAATACTGGAAATTATGCTGATAGAATTGCCGCTCCAAAAGAACTTAATTATGTTGAAAAACCTTTTGGAGAAAGTTTCTTTCCTTCAGCCAAAGTAACTTATTCAAGAGTTACAGTATCTAATTTAGAGAAACATGATAATGGAAATAAAGTAATAAAAAAACATGCTACAGGAAAAGTAATTACAGAGTTTTATACAACAAAAGACTTTCCTACTCTAGTTGATTATACGGATTTGAACATTCTACCAGATCCAACTGCCGATCCTATTTTACAAACACTTGATATAAAATCTATAAATCATCTAGCCGCATCCCAAGGATTTTCTATCGAAACAAATGATATGGATGGAAAAATAAAATCTGAAAATGTTTTTGGTGAAGGCCAGACAAAACCTATTTCTAAAGTTGAATATAAATATAATGTAGACAAAGATGGGAAATTAGATAGCAACCTAGCGACAATTGACTCTAAAGGAAAAACCACAATACAGCAATTAGGGGTAAATTATGATTTGATAAACGATTTCAATGAAAGTTTTTCAACTTCAAAAACTTTTGGTGCAGATGGTAATTTAGCTTCATTTCTTGTTGCCATATTTCCATGTTTTGTTCCTACCATTTTGCCAAGATTTGCATACCATGAATCTGTATTAAGAACCTCAACCACAACAAAAGTCGTTCATAAAACTGGTATTTTAATTGAAAAAATTGCATATGATTTAGGATCAAAAGTTTCTACAAAAAATCTTGCTTGGGACGCAAAAACTGGACAAGTCATACTAACTAAAACTATCAATGAATTTGATGACAATTATTACAATTTCAATTATCCTGCCTATTGGGGTTATGAAAATATGGGATTAGCTTCTGATAATTTAGGTTTAGAAGGAGATCTAACAAGTGATGGGGCTTATTTTGATTTAAAAGATTACACTTCTCCTGATATTTCAAAATATTTTAAAATTGGCGATGAATTAGTTTTTAATGACACCAAACTATGGGTTCTAGGATATAAATCAACTACTGATAAATCAAGAATTCAGCTGATGAATCGTGATGGAAATATAGTTGACGCCGCAAATAAACCATCAGACTTACATTTCAAAATAATGCGATCAGGAAACAGAAACCTTCAGATGGCCTCAATGGCTTCTGTTACCTCAATGACTAATCCGATTGAAAACAATCAAAATATTACTAATGCTACTTTTGGTTATAAGAGTGAAAGCAATCCTGGCAAAAAAGTGCTTAACGCAAGTGCAATTGAATACAGCGACGATTGGAAATCGCAATGCGAAAATGGCTTACCAAGCGAAGCTGGATTAATTACTGCTACGGGTATAAAAATAAATCCTTATTTATATAACACGAAAGGTAATTGGAGAGCTGTAAAATCTTATGCTTATTTAACTGGAAGAAATAATCACGTTACTACTAATAGAAGAAACACTGGTTATTTTGCTTCATTCAATCCTTTTTATCAGTTAAGCTCAGGAACTTGGCATAAAGATGTTACCAATTGGACATTTGCAAGCGAAGTTACTAAATACAGTCCATATGGAACTGAATTAGAAAATAAAGATGCACTGGAAAGATATTCTTCAGCACAATATGGATACAATTACACACTGCCTGTAGCTGTGGTGTCAAATGCAAAATATGGAGAGATTGGTTTTGATGGTTTTGAAGATTATGGAATTCCAAATCCGCAACTAGACGCCTTATTAAATCCGCATTTTGGATTTTCGCAAGCTGTAAATACTAATGTAAAAGTATCTAAAACAGTATCTCATACTGGAAACAATAGTATTGCTATTAGTCCAGGACAAAAAGCATCATTTGTTAGGAAAATAAACGGCTGCAAAGTTGCTACAACACCTCCATGTCAAGCTAATGCAATAGCAACTCCTCCATCCCGAACAATAGAATCAGGGCAAACTACTAATATATCGCTTTCACCTGCCACTCAAGGAACGACTCTTACTTATAGCTGGACAGTACAGCAAAATGGAGTTTCGGGAGCTACAGCGGGAAGCGGAAATTCAATTAACCAAACATTAACCAATACCAGTGGGTCTAGTGGCACAGTAACTTATACGATAACACCAAAATCTGGCACTTGTACGGGCGCACCAATAACTGTTGTTGTAACAGTGAATAAGGCAATAGAAATACCCCAAACCACAACCTTTTACTATAAAGCTCAATGGGAATGTGGTGACACAATACATGACCCTGAAGTAAACTGTTGGGTAGATTACAAAGATGCGTATGGCAATACTCAAAGAGCAATGGTTGGCTGTCAAGAACCTGCATGTGTAGCTATTGATGCGCAAAGCATTATTTCTGCAAACTATGCTAACCAATGTACGCCAGACTAAAAAACAACTGTTACATCTATTATTTGATAAAATATAAAACATGATAAACGTTTTTATAATTAAAGAAAGTAAGCTTCTGATACTATTGTTGATGTTTTGTTCAATTGTAACATTTGGACATAATTTGGATACTATTACAGACTTAAAAAGTAATGATACCATTTTGCCTATCATAAAAGGTAGTGTTTTATCTAAAATCAATAGCAATCGAGTACAGACTGAATCTGCTGCAGCTGCCTGCCCAGGAGTTTATTATGTAGTCAAAAATTCCAATAGCTCTCCAGAAACTCAAAATATCTGTATTGGTACACCATTACCCAATATAATTTATGATATAACAAGTAGTGAAGGTTCGCTTATGCCAGCTGTTGCACAAATGTTTCCAGGGGGAAATATCTCGATTTCTGGTCCAAATGGCTCATCTATATACACTTTAAAAATAATAGGAACGCCTACAACAGCAGGTAATTGGCCCTATCAAGTAATAGTTAGAGATCGATGTGGTACCGCTCTAACAGTATCAGGCACGATTATAGTTCCTGAAGTATCTGCAACATTAATTCCAACATCAGGAAGTGATAATCAAGCGGTATGTATTACTGTTCCTGCCATAACTCCTATAGTTTACAGTACTGTCGGAGTTACAGGAATTGGAACGGCTACAGGTTTACCGCCAGGAATAGTGGCCAACTGGGGAGGAAATACCCTTGCTGTTACGGGAACACCTACTGCAATTGGAACTTATAATTACTCAATTCCTTTGGTTGGCTGCATACCAGCAACTAATGTTACAGGAACAATAACTATCAATCCTGGTCCAATTGTAGGTGGCGCCTCTTCTTCTCCTGTTTTGCCTATTACTAGTTCTGTAAATATTACACATACAACATCAAACGCAACGGCTATTGGAACTCCAACTGGATTGCCTACAGGAGTAAATGCAACTTGGTCTGCCAACACCATTACTATAAGTGGAACACCAACCGTTTTAGGAACTTTCAATTATAGTATTCCCGTTATCAATAGTAGTTGTGGAGAAACAGCTGCAAATGCAACTGGAACCATTACCGTAACTCCAGCAATAGTATGTGAATCTGTAAAAGGATCAATTAAAATTACTCAGACTCCTAAAACCACAACACCTGTTGTCAATTATCCTTTCCAATTTTCAGCTATGGGGCAGTCATCCTCTTCAGCAGCATGCTCTGAGACGCTTTTCCCTCTTAAGATTTATGCTGCAACAAGCTCATTCACAATTAATACACAATTCTTTACAAACTCTGATTTAAAAACTCCTTTTGTTGGTAATGCACTATGGTTTAAAAATCAAGAGCATACATATAAAATTGATAGTAATGGAAAAATAACCGAAATAAATAGCTGTAGTGCATCAACATGCCAAACTAGATTTTTATTAGAAGTAACTGTTAATGTCGAACAAAACGAAACAATTATTTTTAGTTACATCCGTGCAGATGGAACACCGGTAAGCGAATCCTTTCCTGCTTCTGGTGGTGGGACCCAATATCATCAATTTCCTGTTGGTACCTGCGTAGTAGAATCATCAGTTGGTTTTGACGGCAATGTTGCAAATTCCATTTTTACTTGGAATGATAATACAAACTGTTGTCCTGTATCTAATTCCACAGAGTTCTTATTTACTAATGCAAAAAACTCCGCATCTAATGTTTGCGCTCTAACAACTTTTAATAATAAATACTATGCTTCTTCTTCTTCACTTGGGCTTGGTACACAAATGTATTTAGATCCTGATTTACACACACCTGTTGGAAGTGGTTCTATGTGGCAATTACTTGAAGATAGTGGCAGAGCATACAAATTTGACAACGATGGAAAAGTCGCTGAAATTTCTTCTTGCCAAACACTTCCTACTACACCAGTAACAAGTTATTTCCGATCGTTAGGTGGTAACCCACCAGATCCATGTGCAGGATGGAGCGATCCTCAAAATCCTTGTGAGCTTTCTCCTGAAGGGTTTGAAGATCCAGGATATGTAACTTATTATACTAATGCAGAGCATACTGCCCAAAACACGGAAATGTTTCAAGGAGCACGTCATCACTTCAATACAGTCACTCCTGCACGTTGTGAAAGTTTAACTCATTACGGGATAATAGGTTCTCCCATTAATGTCGAATCTTGTTCTCCAAGTGGCAATTAATTGTTAGAATAAAAACAAACGAAATCCAGATAATTAATTGATTTGTTAAAAGATACAAATTGCATGTAATTAGAAAAAATATGGCAAACATTTTTAAAATAAAAAAATATTGGGTCCTTACTATTTGTATGGTATTTTGCTCATTAACTTCTGTTATTGGACAAGAACAAGAACTAAGTGATAATCAAATTGGTTTCAATGTTAGTCGAATAACAGCTTCTTTAAAATTAAAGGGAATATCTGATCAAAATATTCAGATAGAAATTGCAAAACAGAGGGCAATCTATAAAACACAATTTCTTACAATGCAAAAAGGCAAAGAGGCTGTTCTACAAGAAATTACTCCTAAAAAAAGTGCACGAATGATGGCTACCCGTATGGCAACTGCTGAAAATAGCGATCCTGTTCCTGCATCTGAAAGAGCCGCTCTTATTGCTTTGTATAATAGTACAAATGGTGATAGCTGGTACAACTCTGGCTGGGATATTAATAATCCAGATTCGGATGTATCAACTTGGCAAGGTGTAATTGTTAGTGAGGGGCATGTAGCGGGTTTAAGTTTAGGTTATAATGGATTAACAGGATCAATTCCAAATCTTTCTGGACTTCCTTATTTGCAAATATTAGATCTTTCTGCAAATGGTTTTACAAGTACTATTATAGACCAAAGTTTAAGTAGTCTTGTTAATTTAAAGTTCTTAGATTTAAGCTATTGTGCTTTTACAGGACCAATTCCCGATCTCTCGCCATTATCTGAATTAACTGGTTTAAGCTTATTAGGAAATAATTTTGCTGGATATCAAATTCCTGCTTGGTTGAATAATCTACAATCTCTAAATACTTTATATTTAAATGACTGTTACTTTTCTGGCACAATACCAAATCTAGGAAACTTAACCAATTTAAATCATTTAAGCCTAAGTAATAATGTTTTTGATTCGCCAACAGTACCTTCATGGCTTAATAATTTAACTTCTCTACAAAGTTTAAACTTATCAAACTCTAATTTTACGGGACAAATACCTGATTTATCAGCTTTACAGAGTTTAACTAATTTGAGCCTGTCAAACTCTAATTTTACAGGAGTATCTATTCCTTCTACATTTAATAGCTTAACAAATCTTAACACACTTGATTTGTCTTTAAGTCACTTTACAGGGAACATTCCAGATTTATCTTCATTGACGCAATTGAACACCTTACTATTAAGCTTTAATGATTTTAGCAACGCTCCTATCCCTGCTTGGATGAATAATTTGACGGCTTTAAACAAACTTGAACTTTCAAATTGCAACTTCAATGGTCCTATTACAGATTTGTCTGGATTAACAAATCTATCAACATTAAACTTATCTAGTAATAATTTTACATCAGGAAACATACCATCATGGATATTTAATTTTGCTAGTTTATCTGAATTAAGTTTAAGCACTTGTAACCTTACGGGATCTATTCCTGCAGAAATAGGACAATTAACAAGTCTTCAAAATCTTTATTTATATGACAATGAACTTGAGGGGGCAATTCCGTCTACAATAAATTCAATTACAAATCTTCAAGCTTTTTACATCCTTGAAAATAGGTATCGTTTTGTCGATTTACTTCCACAATTTGAAAATTTATCTCGAATAAGTACTTTCTTGTATCAGCCACAGGCTAAAACAGATACTGAAAAAAACATGTTTGCCTCAACTGGTGATTCTGTTACTTTAACAATGATCGAAGATGATAAATATGTTATAGGCGAAAATGGAGATAAATTTCAATGGTTTAAAGATGATATTAGTATTCCTGGCGCTACTTCAAAAAACTATACAATTCCGTATGCAACAACAGCAAATACAGGTACATACTATTGTTTATCAAACAACGAAAATATTAATGATCTTACTTTACAGAGAAATGATATCAAACTAGAAGTTTCGAAATGCACCAATGACGCTGGACAAATTAATCAAGAAACAGAGCAACTATGTGCACTTCAAAAAAGCAACTTCTCATTTGAAACCTCAGTACCAAATCTATCTTACATTTGGTCGGTTGCAGATTCTAATGGAACTATTTTAGATCGTTCTCCTTCAAACACAACTGGTTTATATTCTTTTAATTTTCCAACTCCAGGAGATTATACACTTACACTTATCACAGCAAATGGTGCTACAAAATGTAGCACTATGATACCAAGAATTTTAACTGTTATTTCATGTTCTGATCCTGCAGAAGAAATCTGTATGCAAAACATTATGAATGTAAAATTTGAAACTAATGAAACAAATTTAACTTACAAATGGACACTTAAAGACACAGCAGACAATACAGTAAACGAAGTAACCAACACAACAGGAGAATTCTCCTTTGAATTTGTTAGTGCTGGTACTTATAGATTAAACATGGTTGCAACCAGTCAAGATGGCTGTATTACTAATTTTTATAAAAATTTAAATGTAACCGATTGTACTCCTTGCAACTATTGCGCTTCATTTAATTTAGTGAAAAATGAAAAATATTTAGTAAGCGGTTGGGTAAAAGAAGTAGATGATAATACTCCTTTTTTACAAGTGAAAAATTACAGTAAAACAAGTATCGCTATTTCATTTACAGACACGAGTGGATCTGAAATTGGGGCTCCAAATAGTTTTCATACCTCTGGAGAAATAATAGATGGATGGCAACGAATTGTTGGCGAATTTGTAGTTCCTAATAATGTGGATGACATGAAATTAGATCTTGTCAATGAATATACCTCAGACGGAAAAACTGTTTATTTTGATGACATCAGAATATTACCTACAAAAGGAAATATGAAAAGTTTTGTTTACGATCAAAAAACACAACGTTTAATGGCTGAATTAGATGAAAACAATTATGCTACTTTTTATGAATATGATTTAGAAGGAGGTCTAATAAGAGTTAAAAAAGAAACTGAAAAAGGAGTCTTTACAATTCAGGAAACAAGAAGTGGTAATACTAAAAATGATTAAAACTAATGAAAGCAAAACTTATAATTTTTAACATCTGTTTCCTGTTCATTTCAATTGCCGTAAATAGTCAGGAAAAAAAAATAACAGCTCAGCAAATCATTAATAATGCCTCACAAGCATTTAACGATGCTCCTTATCTGTGTGCCACTTCAAATTATAATTTATACGAAAATTATAATTCTAAAAAAGTTTATCGCCATTATTCTGGTATTGTTTTGAAAAAGAATAATGTAAACTATTTCAAAATTAAAAACACTGAATTTGTTTCTTTTAAAAATGTCGGAATAAAAATAAATCATGATCAAAAAGCGGTCGTTATCGAGAAACAAAAAAAAATAGACGAATCACCTTTATCGCTAAAAAATTATTTGGATGCGTATAATGCCAAACTAATTACAACGGATAAAAATAATTTCATCTGTGAACTGACTCCAAACAAAATAACGCAGATTATGCTCAATAAAATTGTAATCTATATTCGGAAGAAAGATTATCAGGTTGTAAAGCAAAATCTGTTTTTTACAGAAAAAATGGAAAGTAAAGACGAAAAAGGAAAACGAATTTATTCGACTCCTAGATTGGAAATCACTTTTACGAATAGAGAAAAAAATGAAAAACGAGACAATCTTCTCATTTCTAAAGAAAGTTATTTTACTGAAAAAGGAAATGAAATAATGCTCTCTAATAAATTCTCAACTTATCAATTATTTAAATCATAATATTCCCCATTTTATGAACAGATATAAAATACCACGTAAATTAAACTTTATAGCATGCTTGATAATCATTATCATGAGCAATGCATCAATGTTTGCACAAAAGAATATTTATAAAGCTCCAGTAGAAACCTACAATAGTGAGCAAATCAAGAATATAAATATTGCTAAGCGTATTGTTGATCCAGAGATAAAAATCCCTAATCAAATATCGATAAGCCCAAAAGCTTATATTAGATTGAAGGTCAATAGTAACTTGGCGCCATTTGTGCATGCTAAAACAAAAGTTGTTTTAACCGTCATCCCAATTCTTCCTAATGGAGATGAAGAGATAGCTGCTAACCAATATGATACAACTTTAGAGGTAGAATACAACCCTTTGGGAAATTCTGCAAACTTCATCGATTTATCGTCTCATGAATTAACTAATAGATATGGGGTAAAAGTCATAGTTAAATCTTACGAGACAAACGGAACACCAAATGTACTAAATGACAATGTATCATTGGAGTTAGGCTTTGAATCTGAACGCTATTATCTTGTTACAGAACAATTGGCTAATATTAAAACCGCTATTATAGATGATCCTGCTGATGAATCGCATGTTGCATTAAATTTTAGCTGGCAACCTTTAGTAGGAGCTTTAGAATATGAGCTTGAATGGACTTGGGTTGATAATTATGGAAAAGAAAATTTACAAAATACAATAAGCGCTGAGCAAGTTGATTTTTCATCTAGAGATTTCGAATTAAATAACACTAGAGTACGAACACCAAATGCTTCATACGAAATTCCTCTAATTTATTCTAAAGGTTTTATCATTTATCGTGTTAGGGCTGTGGGTCGATTTTTGGACGATATCAAAAAAGTATATTATGGTCCTTGGAGTTCTGGCATAGCTAATAAAACAAAAGTTTCTGATTGGATTAAAAGTTATACTACTATTGACTTTGAGCATGAAGATAAAAAAAACTGGCAATTTCAGGCTAGTTATGCTGAACAAGGAAAAAAGAAAGAAGTAGTCAGCTATTTTGATGGCTCTTTGCGTAACAGGCAAACGGTTACAAAAATCAACACAAATGATAAAGCTATTGTTGGAGAAGTTATTTATGATGCTCAAGGTCGAGCTGCTGTAGAGGTATTACCTACTCCTATTAACAGAAAATATATTCGTTATTTCAGTGCTTTAAATAAAAATTTAAACAATGAATTGTATTCTCATCTTGATTTTGATTGGGAAACAACAGATGATAATTCTAGTACATCAATTACTGGAATGAATAGTATTAGTGGTTCTAGCCGATATTATTCAGGAAATAATGATATTGACAGTCCGTTTAGAAATTTCATTCCGTCAGCTTCAAACTTTCCTTTTAGCCAAACTGAATATACTCCAGATAATACCGGAAGAATTTCTCGTAAAGGAGGCGTTGGGCCAAATCATCAATTAGGAACAAATCATGAAATGCAATACATTTATTCTGTACCAAATCAAGAAGAGCTCAATCGTCTTTTTGGTTATGAAGTAGGTCTTGCATCCCACTATAAAAAAAATATAGTAATTGATCCTAATAAACAATCATCTGTAAGCTACATAGATCCACAAGGAAAAACAATCGCAACAGCACTTGCTGGAGGAGCATCTGAGCTTAATCTAGACCCATTGGAAGACACTAATGATGAGTCATTGCACAAAAAGATTAATATTGATTTATTAAATAAAAAAAATGCAAGCGATGCTAATACTAGTGCAGACAATAATGAATTGACAAATTCTTCGAATTCATCAGGTCAAAATGATGCGCTTGTAGTTGCAAAACAACTTGGCGTTGCCAGCAATGCGACTGAACATTATTTTAGCTATTCTGTAGAAAATAATACTTTCTTCCAACCTGAAAAACCTATAAATTGTAACAACAAGTATGGTTTTGTCTATGATCTAAATATTAGTCTTAAAGATAAAACGGCAAAAGAGTTATTTACTCCTGCTATTACTAATAAGAAACTTGGCAATGAATATATTGGAACAAGTCCTAGTACAATAAAAGATAGCATTTCGATTCTTCCTAAGAAACTGTCGCTTAATGCAGGCAGTTATTCGTTATTGAAAGAATTAAAAATTGACCAAGAAGTACTTAACAAATATGCAGACGATTATGTAGCCAAAATTACAGATTCGACTAATACAAGTTGTTATATCAAGCCAACTGATTTTCAAAGTAACACTTCAGTTTCTATTTGTTCAACTTCTTCTTGCTCAGAATGCACAAGTACCCTAGGAACCGAACATGAATATGTTTTAAAACAATTAAAAGCTCTTTATAATATTCCAACCGAGGGTAATGGCAGCAATCTCATAAATATAAGCCAGACATTTGTTTTAACAATAGGCACAAATACTTTTCCAGAGATTAATTTTGGGCAGCAAATTAATGCAACTGAAGCGGCAGAATTTGTTAATCGTTTTAGAACTGAATGGTCTACTCTTTCTGAGTTTTGTGAACAATTGTGCGGGCCAACTTTTACTTCTGGTTGTACAATTAATGAAGGATCATTGTTGGCAGATGTTAGCCCAAATGGCCAATATGGTCTTATAAAATCTGATTTCGAAGATCAGGCAGAACAATGGGATTCACTCAGTATATTTAACGATTCAACTACCAATAAAATTATTTACAATGGTACTACAACTGATCATAATTGGAGATTTCCTTTACCAGAGTATCGTGATCAGGATGGAAATGCTGCTCTTGTAGAAGTTATTAAAAATGAAGACAATATTACTTACTCTCCTAAAATAAGAGGCAGTGTTATTGAAAAAAATGGAAGATATTTTGTATTGCCACAAAATCTCGATTCAATAGGAGACTTCTTGGACAACTGGTCTTCTTCTTGGGCAAAGTCATTAATCGGTTATCATCCTGAATTTCAATATCTGCAATATACTAAAGCGATATGCAGTGTAACATCTAATGTATCAACTACATTCTTTACTAATACAGGTGAGGTACAAAGTACTGGCACAAAAACATTTAATTCTGATGAATATGATGCTTATTTAAACTCTTTAGATACATACGCAAAAGCAGAAGCAGCTGGATATTTTAGAGCTAATGATACTTCTACTTTTAATACAATTTTTACTTCTGATCCTTATTTTTCAGCAACATTAGGAACTGATTATGAAACAAGTGCTATTTACACTACACGAAAAGATGTAATGCTACGTGCCTTAAACACGCAATACGAGAGTTTTACATCGACCAAAATGCTTCAGGTGGCTTTGCAAATGGTTAAATGTAATGCGATTCAGACTTGTGATGTAAGCTCTATCAGTTATTCTAGTTTAACTGAAAGTGAAAAAACGAAATTATGGAATACGTATAGAAGTTTATATATCTCATTAAAAGGAAACATTAAACATGTTTTCATGAATCTTTATGCAACTAATAAAGGAAACTCTAATAGCTGTATTGGGCAAAATGGCTCATCTGATTTTACGAACGTGCTTAAAAACTACAGCACTTTAGTTCCTACAATCAAAAGTTACATTGCACCTCCTGCAACAACTTTTTGTTCAAACGCGGCAGCTGTAAATTATAAAAATAAAGAAAAACGTTTTATTGCAACAGATTTTGCATATGATGCAGATGTAGATGCTGCTGATGCGCAAAATCAATTAGTAGCTCAAACTAATTATCAAAGTTATGTGCAGACAGGAAATTGTCCAGGATTAACAGATTTAAATATGTTTTTAAGCAGCCTATTTAACGATGTTAATCTTGCTGGATCATCATTGACTTCTTGGCATAATATGGGTCAGGGATTATCTCCTAAACTATTCGCGGACTTTACAGGGGCAACATTACCACTTAATGTATCGTCTCCTACAATGAATATTCAAACCAGCGGAGCTAGTGATTTAATTTTTAATTTTAGTCCAACTATTTTATCAGGTACAGCATTAAAACTTACATTACCAGCTGGATCTAATGTGTCATGGGGCAATTACAGCGCAAGTAATTGGCATATCATTTCACTTACAAACATTTATTATGATGCTGCAAGTTCTTCATTATCTGGTGAAAATCCTGTTTTTGCATACAAAGTCATAGCTAGAATTCAAGTTGGCAGTGATGCATCTACACAAAAGGAGATCATTTTATCTGGAACTACATTGGCTAAAATTGGTGAATGTCACGTTAATGGTGTTACTGGTGTTGGAGAAACTCTAATTCCTGAAGGTTCTGATTGTACTAAAAAGCAACAGTTTAGTGAAGCTCTAACGACACTCTTGATTAATTTACAAGTCGCTGGAAATTTGTATAACAGTGATATAACTATAACTTCAGATAGCACTTTAAGTACAAATAGCTTTTTATATAATTATTTTGGACTAACTTCAACAAGTTCAGTAAAATGGAATAATACAGCAGGAATAGCATCTATTACTGTTAATGGAAGCAAAAGGGTAAGTATTGATTTACAAGGGCTGCCAAACCCTGGTGAAGCAATTACAAATGTATCGATTGGAAGTCTTAAAATAAAAAATGAGGCAAATATTCTTAAGATAACTTCAAGAAATTCTTTAGGACAACCAGTTATTAAACTAGCAACAATAAGTTCTGGAAAAGCAAAAATGCCTCTTTATCTTGCTTGTTGTGCGCCTTGTGGTGAATGGGATAAAAATGGTGATGGTTATGGCGATTCATGTAGTGCACCTACTGATCCTTGTGGGGAAATAGATTCCGATGGCGATGGTTTTTTTGATGGATGTGATACATGTCCAAACATTTACAATCCTAATCAAGAACCTTGTAGTGCTATTCCATGTTCACTTTCATCTATAGATGAAATTAATTATGAGAATACTCTGAAAAATGTTTTAAACAACTTTTTATTACCAGGAAATCATATTACTAATACTGAATTTTCGTACTTAACTTCAGATTGGATACCTATAAATGAATCCAGTAATTCACCGTTAAATTTGTTTGTTAATCAAAATAAATTAGTTCAGCATTGGCAAGCATATAGAAATAAATATACAGTAAATAATTTCCACCCTGTAGCCATTGATCAAGGTTCAATACTTATAACATCTAACGCTACTAGTCTTAATTTCAATGAAAAAGGAACCGATTATAATGGTAATTGGATTTCAATACAAGATATTAATTTATTTAATGCAAAACATATCAACAATATAGATATTAAACAAGGAAATACTATTGAAATTAATTTTACAGATAATAATAATAATATAATAACAGTAGCTACCACTAGATTTCTTCATTTTGTAAATGTGTACATTTCTGAAACTGGATCAGCATCTGCAAAAAGCCCAACTTTTTGTCTTTTTATGACCGAGAATTATCCAAATACGTTAACATCTAAGATGGCGACTTCAGACTCCATGTTTACTTCTGCTACGATAAATACTGCTGGTGAAATAGAATATAAAAATAATTTTTCTTCAAAATCCTCACTATTAGCAACTCCAGAATTAAGCTGCACTGGCAAATGTATCCCACAACCTGTTGAGCCTGTAAATTGCGATGAAAAATATGAATTATATCAAACATCTTCATTTCGTGAACAAATTAGTAAAAATGATTTTTGTAGTGCCAATTTGCAATATTTAGTTGATGATTATATAAAGTATTTAGGGGCTATGGGAGTTCGCACTATGGGGCATTACAATTATCTTTCTATTAGAGATTTTGGTGATACAGACTTACATTACGGCTACAAAAATATGGATGCGGCTATAGCAGCATATAAAACATACAATGACGCAAATGCAAACAACGAGGATAAATTATTTTGGAAGGATTTTATTAATACCAAGTATGTGCCTAGCATGACAGACTGTCCTCCAGCAATAATGCCTTTTTACTCTATATCTGTTCCAGCACCAGAAAACTCTCCTTGTGAAGAATTGAAAGCAAGTGTATCAGGAACATATCAAACAGATTCGTACAATAAATATATTGCTTCGTTACGTCAGGATTTTATAGATCAATATACAGAAAAAGCAATGAGTACTGTAGTTGAGAATTTCAACATGAATTATTCTGACAAAGAATATCAGTACACTTTATATTATTATGATCAGGCGGGTAATTTAATAAAAACGATTGCTCCTGAAGGCGTAAAACGTTTATCTGCTCCAGATGAAGCGGCGACATTGACTTTAAATCAAAACATTAATAACATTAGAAGCGGAGTAGCTGAAGAAAGTGAAGCATTCCTTCCTAAACATACTTTTAAAACAGAATATAAATACAACTCATTAAACCAATTAGTCTGGCAGCAAACTCCAGATGGCGGAATAACAAGATTTGCTTATGATAAATTAGGACGAATTATTGCATCACAGAATGCGAAACAAATTAATTCGACTATTGAGCCTGGATTACAACGTTTCAGTTACACTAATTATGATTATCTAGGACGAATTATAGAAGCCGGCGAAATTCATGTGACAAACGAACTATATCGTATTAATGATACAGGAAAGCTTTTAGTAGGCGATCTCGTAGCAGAGAAATTTGATGATAGTTTTGATAAAACTGAAGTAAGCAAAACAATTTACACTGAAGATCCTCAGATAGATCAGACAACTAAGGCTTCTACTCTTTTCACTACCAATACAGCATTAGGCTTTAATCCTGCTGATAATAATAGAAACCGAGTAACTGCTATTTATTATTATAATACTTATAATAAAAGCACCCCATTATCTTTTGATAATGCTATTTTCTATAACTATGACGTTCACGGAAACGTAAAAGAACTATTAAGTTATAATGCTTATCTAAAAAGTTTAGGATGTAATTCAGCAACAGTTATAGATCCAGATTCAGGATTAACTAACGATTGTGAAGCATATTTAAAAAGAGTTGTTTACAATTATGATTTAATAAGTGGAAATGTAAACACAGTTGTTTTCCAGCCTACAAAAGCAGATCAGTTTATACATAAATATAACTATGATGCCGATAACCGCATTGTAGATGTTAGCACCTCCAATGATGGAGTGATTTGGGAAAAAGATGCTGATTATCAATACTACCCTCATGGTCCTCTTGCAAGAGTACAATTAGGAGATAAGAATGTACAGGGAATAGATTATGCCTATACACTTCATGGCTGGTTAAAAGCTGTGAATGGTGAAAATATTTCCGATGCTTCAAATGACATAGGTAATGATGGTACTGGCACCAAAACAAAAGATGCTTTTGGTTATTCATTAAGCTACTACGATAAAGATTATAAGGCAATTGCAAATGATGACGAAAGTCAGAGCTATAAACCTCTAATGTTTAGCCGCGATAATTCTATTGTTGGAAACATTAAAGATTTATATAATGGAAACATTAAGCAAATGACAACTGCCATTCGTAAAAAGGATAATGAGCTTCTACCTGTTCAGAAAAATAACTATACGTATGATCAGCTTAACCGTATAAAATCTATGAATTCTCAGTCGGTGGCTGCAACCAAATCTGGCCATGATCAAGCTAAAGCAAGTTACGGCTCAGATTATACTTATGATCGTAATGGAAATTTAAAAACACTGAACAGAAGCACTCCTCTTGAAAATGGAGATATCCAACCAATGGATCAGCTAACTTATGAATATGCAACTGGCAACAATAGGTTAAACAAAGTTTTTGATGCAGCAGCAGATGTTTTCTCAGAAACTGGAATAGATATCAAACAAAATATTAGTCAGCTAGGAAGCTATAATAAAAACAATACAAACACACACAATTATATTTATGATGCAATAGGGCAACTTGTTGAAGATAAATCTGAAGGATTAAAAATTGATTGGCGTGTTGATGGAAAAGTGAAGAAAATAACAAAGAAAATTGGAAGCAACAATCAAATTATTGCATTTGAATATGACGGACTTGGAAATAGAATTACCAAAAAAGTTTTTTATGAAAACACGCCAACAAATGCAACAACTACTCTTTATTCTAGAGATGCACAAGGAAATGAATTGGCAGTTTACAATTTAAATGAGTCATCTTCTGCTAAAAGCTTAGTCTTAAAAGAGCACCATATCTTCGGAAGCAGCCGATTAGGTTTAGAAGAGTCTGACAAAATTGTTTATCAATCAGAAAGCGTAAGCGCTAAGAAAATTGGCAAATCAAATTTAACTAGTAAATCTGTTGCACAAAATGAAGTTGCTGGCAGTACAAACGCTTTAACTCAAAATGTAGCAGCACCATTAAATTTACCATTTGTAGCTGCTAAACGCGACTATGCTTTAAGTTTTAATGCTAATACAATTGGTAATTGGTTTAGAGATAATACCACAGCAATTCAAAATAATGCAGACTTAACAAAAATAGAATTAGACACAAGGTTTAAACTACAGGAAAACGCAGACTTCTCTACTAACGCAAGTTATGGTATTGCGCAATTAGAATACAAAGAAATTGCCACTATCCTACCTTATAATAAATCTTTAGTAAAAGTTCCTGAGTACAGCTGTGTTGAAGTATCACCTGTTTCTGGACAAAATAATGTAATTGATATTTATACTCCGTCAAGTGGTTGTAGCGACCGAGACCTATCATTTGGTCAAGTTTTAAACCAAGACGAAGACGGTTATCTTGAATTTAATGTAACTAATAGAAGGTACAGCACCGATGTGAAGGTAGGATTAACAATAGACAATAAATTTTACGGATTTAATACGCGTGAGGGAGATTCAGGAAGCTGGCCAAATGAACAAGCAACATTATTTATTTATAGAAATGAAGATGGAGCCAGCTATGAAATTGATAGAAATAGAGGTGAAGGTGACATTTCATATGATTTAAGACTCCAACGTGATAATGGAGTTCTAAAATATTATATGAATAATGATCTTGTTGGCACAGTAACAATTCCCAACGGTAAAGGAAATGATCCTGCAACTTTAACAACACATTCCGCTTCAAACAATACTATTCATCGTTTAAAAGTTTATAGAACAAAAACTACTCAAGAAGAACTAACTACTCAAGTTGTACTATCATTGTCACAACCTCTTTTCAGTAGTCGTATTAGAACTAAAGTTACTGTTGCTCAGAGAACAGCCAATGAAACGCTGCGAAACTATATTGCAACATCAGAAACAATGACCAGAGCAACGGCACAAAAAGGAATTGATTTAAAATTTAATATCGATTTTAAAACTCAGTCGGCAACTTATATTGTAAACAATGAACCGCAAGATTTAAACAGTGCTTCATGGTCTACTGCTTCGACAGGTGTTTCTTTACCATTGATTCCAATTCTTAATCAAAATCAATTAGGAGGTTCAATCAATTATCATAATATGATAGCATTTGATATGTGTTATTTCAATTACGGAATAACTCCAAACAATGCAACTGCTTCTCAAAACAGTTTTGATTTTGATGATGCTACTAGCCGTACAGAAACCACTAATCCGACAAAATCTTCAACAAACACTCCGATGACAGTGGTTCCTGCAGCATTGCAAAGAATTCTAGGAGGAATTTGTGCAGACGATACAGATCAAGACGGAATTCCTGACATGTTTGAGGATATTGATGGCGACGGAAATCTTTCAAATGATGATACTGACGGAGATGGTGTACCAAATTACATGGATCCAGATGACGATGGCGATGGTGTTGCAACTAAATTTGAAGGGGCTGTTGTTGTGGAACAAGTTGATGCTCCGTATTACTCAACCACTGCTTCATTAAATACTGACGGAGATAATTTGCCAAATTATTTGGATACTGATGATGACGGAGATGGTGTAGACAGTGTTTACGAAGGTACAAATCCTGACCATGATTTAAATCCTTCAACTGGACCAACTTTGGATACGGATCATGATGGAATTTTCGATTATCTTGATGTTGATGATGATGGAGATGGCTTATATACAATGTATGAAGGTGCAAATCCTGATGGAGATAGAAATCCTAATACTGGATTAACTTTAAATACAGATCATTATACAGGTATTAAAGGAGACCTAAAAGAAGATAAAATTTGGAATTATCTTGATAATGACGATGATGGCGATGGTGTATTAACTCAATACGAAAATGCTGATGATGATGGAGATCACAATCCATTTAAAGGCATAGCACCATTAAATACAAATGGAAGTCCATCAATTGAACATCCAAAAATGATTGTAAATGATATTCCTAATTATCTTGATGCTGACGATGACGGAGATGGCTACCAAACTTGGGAAGAAGGTGCAAATCCTGATGGTGACAAAAATCCTAATACAGGAGCTACATTGGATACAGATCAAAACGGAATTCCTGATTATTTAGATTATCAAGACCGAATTTATCCTGACACAGAAGCAATTCAACTAAATAATTATGCTAACTTAGTGGGAGACAAACGTTATGAATTGTCTAATCATTTAGGAAACGTATTAAGTGTAATTAGTGATAAAAAACTAGGCAAAATAACAAGTGAGCCCATTCAAGAGATATTGAATAATTATGATTTTAATGGATGGACAACTATTTCTGGAACAAATTGGTCAAAAATGAGTAGTCTTCCTT